>NZ_MOXD01000009.1:229641-229799 GCF_001976145.1 Serratia oryzae | reverse complement strand
CCATGATCAAACTCTTCAATTAAAAGCTTGATGTGCTGCAACATGTGCAGCGATGCTCAAAGATTACTTCGTAATAATTCACTTAAATGAATTACTGCTTGGTCACTCTTCAAGACTTGATATTTTTTTGCTGCCTAAGCAGCTGGATATCGTCTTGT
>NZ_MOXD01000009.1:50-229598 GCF_001976145.1 Serratia oryzae | reverse complement strand
AGTTACGCGCTTTCGCTTGCTAACTCGAGGTGGCGTATATTACGCTTTCCTCTTTCAGAGTCAACCCTAAATTTCAGGTTTTTTCTCTGCGGTCCTGGATACTCTGTGAAGTGATTCACACGCTCCCGGTCGATGGAGGCGCATTATAGGGATCCTCGTTTTTTCCACAAGCCCTTTTTAGATCTTTTCTTTCCGACTGCGTACTTTTCAGCCCTTTCGTGTAGATCTTGCCCGATCGAGGCTATTTCACACGGGATCCGGCATATTGACTGGTTGTAATTCCATCACCAAAGTCTAGTATTGCCGGTAAATATGATCCTGACGTGAGGCTATACCATGTCCGATACAGTACGTTCTTATCTTCATTATTCCCCTCAGATCGGTCAGCGCGTGATGATCGATCCTTCCAGCGTCGTGATCGGTAACGTTGAACTGGCTGATGACGTCAGTATTTGGCCACTGGTTTCCATCCGTGGAGATGTGAATGCCGTAAAGATCGGTGCGCGTAGTAACATCCAGGATGGCAGCGTCCTGCATGTAACACACCAATCTGACTATAATCCGGCAGGCTATCCTTTATTGATTGGTGAAGATGTCACCGTCGGGCATAAAGCCATGCTGCATGGCTGCGTTATCGGCAACCGGGTTTTAGTCGGAATGGGCTCGATCCTGCTGGACGGTGCGGTAATAGAAGATGATGTGATGATTGGTGCAGGTAGCTTGGTGGCCCCAGGCAAACGCCTGGAAAGCGGTTACCTGTATGTCGGCAGTCCGGCACGTCAGGTAAGACCGTTAACACCGGCTGAACGGGAAGGATTAGTCTACTCATCTAACAACTATGTACGCTGGAAAGAAGAATACCTCTCCAAAGATATCTAATATTGAACGCCCCGCTCTAACCTACCGAGCGGGGCATTATTCAAACGGCCATTTCTTTGCGCAGATTGAATAACACAGGCTCGATTTCCGGCATCACACCATGCCATAACAGGAAAGCATGTGCCGCCTGCCCCACCAGCATCCCCAATCCATCAGCATAATGTTTCCCGCCCTGTTTCTTCACCCAGGTTAAGAATGGGGTTTCTCCTCGCTGATAGAACATGTCGTAACAACGGGTTGTGCTATTCACTATATTGGCTGGCAGCGCCGGGATCTCACCGCTGATCCCTGAAGCAGTCGCATTGATCACTAAGTCAAAATGCTGTTGATCAAGTTGATCCATCGGCAATGAGACGATCTCACCCAAATGTTGGAAGAGCGTCACCAACTCTTGTGCGCGACTAGAGGTGCGGTTGGTCATCACCACTTCGCAGCCAAAAGAGAGTAATGGCAGGATAACACCGCGTGCTGCACCACCCGCCCCCACCAATAGAATGCGATCGCCGGGTTGGATCAACTGTTGGCACTCAAGATCGGTCAGCAAACCAATACCGTCGGTGTTATCGCCCAACAAACCGCCATTCGGCAACACTTTGAGTGTATTCACCGCCCCCGCTATTGCTGCCCTGTCACTCAGTTCGGTAGACACTTCGTAAGCACGTTCTTTAAAAGGAACGGTGACATTGGCCCCCTTTCCCCCTTCAGCTATAAATTGCTGCAGCGCTACCTCAAATCCATCCAGCGGTGCCAGCACCGTACCGTAAGGATGCTCAATCCCGGTTTGTTCGGCAAACAGTGCATGAATGCGGGGAGATTTACTGTGAGCAATGGGATTACCGAATACCGCGAACTTCTCCATTAACATAACCTCTAGCCCTGACGAATTTGCTCGCCTGTTAAAGCATCTCTGATTTCAGAAGGATTCAGGCGCCCGCCAACCTGACCAGCCAGCACCGGGAAAGATTCGCCAAATTGCTGTTTTACCTCAGCAACGGTACGACACGGTTCTTGGCCGCTTAAGTTGGCACTGGTTGAAACCAGCGGCTTACCAAACTGACGACAGAGCTGTTGCACCAATGGATGATCGCTAACGCGAACCGCCAACGAGCTAAAGTGGCCGGTCAGGAAATGTGGTGTTTGCCGTTTGGCCGGGATCACCCAGGTGACCGGGCCGGGCCAACTGGCAAAAATCGCTGCACGCTGCTGCTCGCTCAACGTGCTGTCATCAATATAAGGTGCTAGCTGTGCATAATCGGCAGCGATCAGGATCAGACCTTTTTCCCACGGGCGTTGTTTCAAGGCCAGCAGTTCTTTGACGGCCTGTTCGCTATCCGGATCGCATCCCAGACCGAATACGGCTTCGGTTGGATAAGCAATGACCTGCTGATTTTTTAGCGTTTCTATAATAGGTGCAAATGCGGAAGTTTGTTCTGAGCTCATGGCATGCTTATTCTGTGGTGACGACGGGTTTTCCGCACAATTTACTGGCGCAAAAGAGGGTTGGGCCTTTTGCCGTACGTTTTTCCATCAGCAACGGGTAGTGGCAATAGGCACACTCACCGGCGATAGGTTTAAAGTTGAGGGCGAACTGGCAAGCAGGATAACGATCGCAAGAGTGGAACACCTTGCCATAACGTGATTTACGTTGCAGTAGCTTGCCTTGACCACATTGTGGGCAGGCAATGCTGGTTTCATCTGGCTTATCGATCACTTCGGTATGATCGCACTCGGGATAGTTTCCGCAGCCGATGAACATGCCATAGCGCCCCTGACGCAGCACCAGCGTCGCTTGGCATTTCGGGCACGTCTGCCCCTCTAGAACTTTGACAATATGGCCGTCAGCCTGCGCTTTCAACGGGCGAATATATTGGCATTCAGGATATTGGGAACAGCCAAGAAAGGGGCCGTGGCGACCACTACGGATCACCAGTTCGGCCCCGCATTCCGGACAAGGTTCATTTTGCCTAGCGGCAAAAATCGCGGTTTTTGTCATAACTTCTTTCTATGCTTGCTATCGACTCAGTGCAGATAGCCTTCGTTTACTTCAAATAACAGCTCTTCCATTTGCTGGTAGGCACTTTCATACCCGGGGATATTAAACAGCACCATCAACACTACCCATTTCAGATCTTCGAGATCAAACTCAGTGTTATCCAAAGCCATAACACGATCGATGACCATTTCACGGGTTTCGAGGTTCAATACTTGAATCTGTTCTAGGAACAAAAGGAAACCACGGCAACCGGCATCCAAACGCACACTTTCCTCTTCGGTGTAGATCCGCATTGCCAGCGGATCGGCATCCATAAAGTAAGGCGCATTCTCACCTTCCTGGAGGTCTGCAAGCTTCTCAAGCCAGTTCAGTGCGTTGTAAATATCATCTCGCTCGAATCCTGCTTCGGCAAGATCTGCGGTCAAGGTATCCTGATCAACTGACATCTCTGGCTCATTGTGGATATAAGTTTCAAACAAGTACATGAGTACGTCGAACATGGCCTGCCCTCCTTAATCGGACATAGCCGCCGGATACAGCTGCGATCCACCCTGCTAACTCCAGATCGAGTAACTTGATTACCACCTCTGGCACAGGTTGGCCGGCACGTTCAGCGACGACGTCAACAGGTGTCACCTCATATCCTACGTTAGCCAACACATCGGCAAATGGCAATTCAACTTGGGCCTCTGATGCAGAAATAGTTGTATTTTCATTCACAGACAACCAATGCAGGCCACTTCCCAGTTGTTCGGCGATGTCCTTAGGGCCGGTAACCAAGCTGGCTCCCTGCTGAATTAACCAGTGAGTGCCCTCACTCATCGGGCTCCCCAGCGCTCCTGGCAGGGCGAAAACTTCACGCCCCTGCTCCAGCGCGCAACGTGCTGTAATCAATGAACCGCTGCGTAACGAAGCTTCGATGACCACCACTCCCATACTTAAGCCGCTGATAATCCGGTTGCGACGTGGGAAGTGATCCGCCAGCGGCAAATCCGTAGCCAGATGTTCAGAAACCACCGCCCCACCCTGTTCAACGATTTGTTCAGAAAGATACCGATGGCGACGCGGATAGATATTGGCCAGGCCGCTGCCCAACACGGCGATCGTCACTCCTTGAGCCGCCAAAGCGGCACGATGGCAAATACCGTCAATACCGATAGCTAACCCGCTGGTGATAGCAAAACCGCAGTGCACCAGCCCAGTGGCAAAATCGTTCCCCCAATGCTCACCATAGTGGCTGAATTGGCGGCTGCCCACCATAGCGATCTGCGGTAATTGTAGAGCGGCTGGATTTCCTCTCACCATCAGTAAAAACGGCGCATCGGCAATATGTGTCAAAAGCTCAGGGAAACCCGGTTCGCCGTAAATCACCATCTGATTACCTGGTTGCTCCAACCATTTCAGCGATGCCTGCAGGTAATGCGTAGGGGTGTGGCGAAATTGCTCCCGTTGCTTATTATTCAAACCCAGCAAGTTCAGTAACGGGTAAGGATCTCCGCCCTCAATAACCAGTTGATGGATAATTTGGCTGGCTTGCTGCGCATTTATCCCAGTCACCGCATGCATACGTAGACCGATCTCCTCTCGCTGCATCACGCGTTCCCTCGCTAAAAGTATGGTGTTACCCATTGGTGCAATTGGTCAACGATGCTGTCAATCAAGCCAGGAAATGTCTAGAATAGAAACTAACTCCCTTTTATCACTCGGATACAGATCTAAAGATATATGTCAGTCTTGCAGGTATTACATTTCCCAGACGAGCGGCTACGCAAAGTTGCAGCCCCGGTAAAAGAAGTCAATGCAGATATCCAGCGCATAGTGGATGATATGTTTGAAACCATGTACGCAGAGGAAGGCATTGGTCTGGCTGCGACACAGGTGGATATTCATCAGCGCATTATCGTCATTGATATCTCCGAAAACCGCGACGAACCGCTGGTGCTGATTAACCCGGAAATGCTGGAAAAACACGGTGAAACCGGTATAGAAGAAGGCTGCCTTTCTGTTCCTGAGCATCGCGCTCTGGTGCCACGAGCAGAGAAAGTGAAGATCCGTGCGCTTGACCGAGAAGGGAAGTCTTTTGAGTTCGAAGCCGATGAGTTGCTGGCTATTTGCATCCAACACGAGATGGATCACCTGGTCGGTAAGTTGTTTGTCGATTACCTTTCTCCGCTTAAACGCCAGCGTATCCGTCAGAAACTGGAAAAAATGGCCAAGCTTAACGCCCGTGCCTAACCGATCAGGAAACTAACGTGTCTGACTCTTTACGGATTATTTTCGCCGGAACACCAGACTTCGCAGCGCGTCACCTCGACGCGCTGTTGTCGTCTGAGCACCAGATTGTTGGGGTTTTCACTCAGCCCGATCGCCCGGCAGGTCGTGGGAACAAACTGACGCCAAGCCCGGTCAAGGTACTGGCAGAACAGCACCAGCTCCCGGTGTTTCAGCCCAAATCACTGCGCCCGCAAGAAAATCAGCATCTGGTTGCCGATCTCAACGCCGATGTTATGGTGGTGGTTGCCTATGGCCTGATCCTGCCGAAAGCCGTTCTGGAGATGCCGCGCTTGGGTTGCATCAATGTGCACGGTTCACTGCTGCCCCGCTGGCGGGGAGCTGCGCCTATCCAACGGGCATTGTGGGCCGGTGACAGTGAAACTGGCGTGACGATCATGCAAATGGATGTTGGGCTTGATACCGGCGACATGATGCACAAAATCAGTTGCCCGATCACAACCAGCGATACCAGCGCCAGCCTATACAACAAGTTAGCGGAACTGGGGCCACAGGGGTTACTGGCAACGTTGCAGCAGTTGGCGACCGGAACGGCTCAGCGCGAAGTGCAAGATGAAATGCTGGTCACCTATGCAGAGAAACTGAGCAAAGAAGAAGCTCGCCTGGATTGGAACCTATCTGCGGCACAGCTTGAGCGCTGTATTCGCGCTTTCAACCCATGGCCAGTCAGCTATTTCACGATTGAAGACCAGCCGGTGAAAGTCTGGCAAGCAACGGTTCTGGCCGAAACAGCCGGCTCACAACCCGGCACTGTCGTTCATGCCGACAAACATGGCATCCAAGTTGCCACCGCTGACGGTATTCTGAACCTGACACAATTGCAGCCCGCGGGCAAAAAACCGATGTCAGCACAGGATTTACTGAATTCACGCCGCGAATGGTTTATACCGGGAAACCGGTTATAAAAAGCCCATTGCTCTTGCCCGGTCACAGTTGCCGGGCTGTTTCTTTCTTAATGCCGTTCGTTATCAGCTTCAGCCTATGAAAAACAATTACAATCTCCGAAGCCATGCAGCCAAAGCTATCGGCCAAGTACTGGATCAGGGGCAGTCACTCAGCACTGTTCTGCCTGCATTGCAAAAGAACATTTCAGACAAAGATCGTGCTCTGCTGCAGGAGCTTTGCTTCGGCACGCTGCGAGTACTACCTCAGCTCGAATGGTGCATTCAACAACTGATGGCCAAACCAATGACCGGCAAGCAGCGTACGCTGCATTATTTGCTGATGGTTGGCCTGTATCAGCTACTGTATACCCGTATTCCTCCGCACGCAGCGCTGGCTGAAACAGTAGAGGGGGCCGTAGCCCTCAAACGCCCGCAGTTGAAAGGCCTGATCAATGGCGTTCTGCGCCAATTCCAACGCCAGCAAGAAGAACTGTTGCAACGTGCGGCCAATAACGAAAGCCGTTACCTGCACCCAAGCTGGCTGCTCAAGCGTATTAAGCAGGCCTATCCAGCCAATTGGGAACAGATCGTTGATGCCAACAATCAGAAACCCCCGATGTGGCTGCGCGTTAATCGTCTTCACCATAGCCGTGATGAATACTTGCAACTGATGCAACAGGCAGGTATCGCCGCTGAGCCCCATAGCGAATATCGCGACGCGGTACGTTTGCTGGCACCTTGCGCCGTGACAGACCTGCCGGGTTTTGCTGACGGCTGGATCACCGTGCAGGATGCGTCAGCCCAAGGCTGTGTCGATCTGTTAGATCCGCAAGATGGCGAACAGATCCTTGATTTATGTGCTGCGCCGGGGGGTAAAACCACCCATATTCTGGAGGCTGCCCCAAAAGCCCATGTGATGGCCGTTGATATTGATGAACAACGTTTGGGCCGGGTAAAAGAAAACCTGCTGCGCCTGCGCCTACATGCCGAAGTCAAATTAGGTGATGGCCGCACACCGGCAGCCTGGTGTGGCGATAAACAGTTTGACCGCATCCTGTTGGATGCCCCCTGTTCTGCCACTGGTGTCATTCGCCGCCATCCTGATATTAAATGGCTACGTCGAGATAGCGACATCGCCGAGTTAGCCAGTCTGCAGTGCCAGATTCTCGAGGCTATCTGGCCACACGTAAAGTCAGGTGGCGTGATGGTCTATGCGACCTGTTCTATTCTGCCGCAGGAAAACAGCGAACAGATATCCGCTTTCCTGCAGCGCCACAGTGACGCTAAATTGGTAGAAACAGGTGATAATCAGTCACCAGGCAAGCAAAATCTTCCTCATCCTGAGGATGGAGATGGTTTCTTTTACGCTAAGCTGATTAAAATGTAACTATCAGGGCGCACTTTAGGGCGCCTACAAATAACGGCTATGGCCGTTGCGGTGTAAAGCAGAGAACACGATGAAAATAATTATTCTTGGCGCTGGTCAGGTTGGCGGGACGCTGGCAGAAAACCTGGTGGGCGAAAACAACGATATCACCGTGGTCGATACCGATTCTGGGCGTTTGCGCCAGCTACAGGATAAATTCGATCTGCGCGTCGTCCAAGGGCATGGCTCCCACCCGCGAGTCTTACGTGAGGCTGGGGCAGAAGATGCCGACATGCTGGTCGCTGTCACCAACTCTGACGAAACCAATATGGTCGCCTGCCAGATCGCCTATTCACTGTTTAATACCCCAAATCGCATCGCCCGTATTCGCGCACCGGAATACATTCGTGAGTCCGAGAAACTGTTCCATCCGGATGCGGTGCCAATCGATCACCTGATCTCGCCAGAGCAGTTGGTCATCGATTACATTTATAAGCTGATTGAATACCCTGGCGCATTGCAGGTGGTGAATTTTGCCGCCGGTAAAGTCAGCATTGCGGCGGTGAAAGCCTATTATGGTGGCCCGCTGGTTGGCAATGCCCTATCGTCTATGCGCGAACATATGCCACACATTGATACCCGTGTTGCCGCCATCTTCCGCCAAGATCGCCCGATACGTCCACAAGGTTCAACCATCATAGAAGCGGGTGATGAAGTCTTTTTTGTTGCCGCCTCTCAGCATATCCGCGCGGTAATGAGCGAGTTGCAGCGGCTAGAAAAGCCCTATAAGCGCATCATGATTGTTGGCGGTGGTAATGTGGGAGCAGGGTTGGCACAGCGGTTGGAAAAATCATACAACGTGAAGCTGATTGAACGTAATCAGCAGCGAGCCGCCGAGTTGGCGGAACATCTGCACGATACGATTGTTTTCTACGGAGATGCTTCCGATCAGGAACTTCTTGCCGAAGAACACGTGGAGCAGGTAGACGTGTTTATCGCCATCACCAATGACGATGAGGCTAATATCATGTCTGCCATGCTAGCCAAACGCATGGGGGCCAAAAAAGTCATGGTGCTGATCCAGCGCCGTGCTTATGTCGATTTAGTACAAGGCAGCGTGATCGATATTGCTATTTCACCGCAGCAGGCAACGATCTCCGCATTGCTGGGGCATGTGCGTAAAGCCGATATTGTCAGCGTTTCTTCGCTGCGTCGTGGTGTTGCAGAAGCTATCGAAGCTATCGCCCACGGGGACGAAAGTACCTCTAAAGTAGTTGGCCGCCTGGTGGAAGAGATCAAACTGCCACCTGGTACCACCATCGGTGCCATCGTCCGTGGGGATGATGTCATCATTGCCAACGGCAATAGCAAAATTCTGCAAGGCGATCACGTGATCATGTTTATTACCGATAAGAAATTCGTGCCAGACGTTGAACGTCTGTTCCAGCCAAGCCCGTTCTTCTTATAAAAACATTGGTCATGTAAATGGGTTTTCTCAGCATATGTTGGCGTGAAAACCCATAAACTTTTCTATACTCATCGTGGCGAAAGGAAATCGCTTTGTTAAGCTTTCATCATTAATTTTTAAGGGGGTTGTTATGGGTATTTTGAAAGAATTCCGCGAGTTTGCTATGCGCGGCAATGTGGTCGACTTGGCAGTAGGTGTCATTATTGGTGCCGCATTTGGCAGAATTGTCTCTTCACTGGTTTCAGATATCATCATGCCACCATTAGGTATGTTGCTCGGAGGTGTCGACTTCAAACAATTCCACCTGGTATTACGCGAAGCTGAAGGCAGTATCCCCGCAGTTGTCATGAATTATGGTGCGTTTCTGCAGAATATTTTTGACTTTATCATTGTTGCCTTCGCTATCTTTATGGCCATCAAATTAATGAACAAAATGCGCCGCAAAGAAGTAGAAGAACCAGCAGCACCGCCAGCCCCTACTGCAGAAGAGAAATTGCTGACGGAAATCCGTGATTTACTGAGCCAGCAACAACAGCCAAAGCAGTAAATTAAACTTTTTATTACGATAAAAAGCCATCTAATTCAGATGGCTTCTTTATGTGTATGATTCAAAAGCAGAAGGCCAGTGGTAAATTATTATTTGATAACTTACCACTGGCCTCCCAGCTCCCCCCTTTTACATGCTTATCTTTACGCCGGTAGCTGCCTTTCCCTTTGGTATTCTTTTCTACGCGCTGACGGAAAAGTGGGTCATGTAACAGCGCCTCAATGGCGTTTTCCTGGATTTGGCCTTTAGTGTGCCGATATTTAGTCATAGTCATATTCCTTGTGAATCGCGTGTGCATAAAACGGGCTGATAATACTGCTGTACGGATAAAAATTAAAGCGTTGGAAGCGTTCAGACTGGTTTTTTACTCTTGTCTTCGCTCGCACCTTGTTCCAAAGCCTCCAGAATAGAACAGTAGTTGCTGGTATGTGCACTGCCACAGCAGGCATCGCTGAGCCGTTTGAGCGACGCGCGCATTCTGGTCAGTTCGGTAAGCTTGTCTTCTACTTCAGCTAGCCTGGCATCTACGATGGATTTAGATTCCTGGCAAGTATGATGTTCTGGATCTACACGGATCGACAATAATTCCGCAATGGTTTCCAGCGTGAAGCCCAATTGCTTGGCATAGCGGATAAAACGCAGACGCTGCAGATCCTGAACGCTATACAAGCGATAGCCGCCCTCAGTACGGACGTTATGGTCCATCATGCCTTGCTTCTCGTAATAGCGAACGGTGTCTGGTGTAACATCCGCGAGTTTCGCCAGTTGGCCGATTTTAAACATTTTTACTCCCCAAGGCTGAATCTTCCAGCAGCGGGTGTTGGGTGTTTCCAACACAAACACACCACGTAGCGAGAGTCCGCCGTCACAATTAACCCGATGGATAGTATTAGCATAACGGATAAAAAGAAGGAGCTTAAGAGGTGCTACTACAGGAGAATGTTTTCATGTTGCTTAATAGACGTAAAAAAACCGGGCAAGCCCGGTTTTTTTACGCGTCTACAGATTACTCTGCAGTTGCTACTTCTGCTTGAGACTCAGCACGATCAACCAGCTCGATGTATGCCATCGGCGCGTTGTCGCCTGCGCGGAAGCCACACTTCAGAATACGAGTGTAACCACCGGCACGGCTCGCAAAACGCGGGCCTAGCTCGTTAAACAGTTTTGCCACGATCTCGTTATCACGAGTACGGGCGAATGCCAGACGACGATTAGCTACGCTGTCGGTCTTGGCAAGAGTAATCAGCGGCTCAACAACGCGACGCAGCTCTTTCGCTTTTGGCAAAGTCGTCTTGATGATCTCATGACGAACCAAAGAGCCGGCCATGTTACGGAACATAGCCTGGCGATGGCTGCTGTTACGGTTCAGTTGACGACCACTCTTACGATGGCGCATGACCTTATCCTTCTCAGTAAAACCTTAACCTGTGATCCGGTTACTCGTCAGCAATGCTTGCCGGTGGCCAGTTTTCCAGGCGCATGCCCAGAGACAACCCACGCGAAGCCAGCACGTCTTTAATCTCAGTAAGAGATTTTTTACCCAGGTTAGGCGTTTTCAGCAACTCAACCTCGGTACGCTGTACCAGATCACCGATGTAGTGGATAGCTTCTGCCTTGAGGCAGTTAGCAGAGCGGACAGTCAATTCCAGATCGTCAACAGGGCGCAGCAGGATCGGATCGAATTCTGGTTTCTCTTCTTTCACTTCCGGCTGACGAACATCACGTAAGTCAACGAAAGCTTCCAGTTGTTCAGCCAGAATGGTTGCCGCACGGCGGATCGCCTCTTCAGGATCGATCGTACCATTGGTTTCCATTTCGATTACCAGCTTGTCCAGGTCAGTACGCTGTTCTACACGCGCTGCTTCAACATTGTAGGCAATACGCTCTACAGGGCTATAGCAGGCGTCAACCAACAGACGACCGATCGGGCGCTCATCTTCTTCCGAATGAATTCGGGCAGAAGCCGGCACATAACCACGACCGCGCTGAACTTTGATACGCATGCTGATAGCAGCGTTCTCATCGGTCAGGTGGCAGATCACGTGCTGCGGCTTGACGATTTCGACATCACCATCATGGGTGATGTCGGCAGCGGTCACAGGGCCAATGCCAGATTTATTCAGGGTAAGAATAACTTCATCTTTTCCTTGAACTCTCACCGCCAGCCCTTTCAGGTTGAGCAGGATCTCCAGGATATCTTCCTGTACGCCTTCTTTGGTGCTGTACTCATGCAGTACACCATCAATCTCAACCTCGGTCACCGCGCAACCCGGCATAGATGAAAGCAGAATACGGCGCAGTGCGTTGCCAAGAGTATGGCCAAAGCCACGCTCTAAAGGCTCAAGGGTCACCTTGGCGTGCGTCGAACTGACTTGCTCGATATCTACCAGGCGCGGTTTTAGAAACTCTGTCACAGAACCCTGCATTGTGTCCTCTCTTTGAAACTCAAGCTTTACTTGGAGTAAAGCTCGACGATCAGGTGTTCGTTAATGTCGGCGGACAGATCGGTACGTTCAGGAATACGTTTGAACACACCTTCCATCTTCGCAGCATCAACTTCCAGCCAAGTCGGCTTTTCACGCTGCTCAGCCAGCTCCAGAGAAGCCTTAACACGAGACTGCTTTTTAGCTTTCTCGCGGATGCTGACTACGTCATTCGGAGATACCTGATAAGAAGCGATGTTAACAACGCGACCATTTACCATAACTGCTTTATGGCTAACCAGCTGACGTGCTTCTGCACGAGTGGCACCAAAGCCCATACGATAAACTACGTTGTCCAGACGGCCTTCCAGCAGTTGCAACAGGTTTGCACCGGTGTTGCCTTTCAGACGTGCTGCTTCTTTGTAATAGTTACGGAACTGGCGCTCCAGAACACCGTACATACGGCGAACTTTTTGCTTCTCACGTAACTGTACACCATAGTCAGACAGACGCGGTTTACGCGCACCGTGTTGACCAGGCGGTTGCTCAATTTTGCACTTTGAATCGATCGCGCGAACGCCAGACTTCAGGAACAGGTCTGTGCCCTCGCGGCGGCTAAGCTTGAGCTTAGGACCCAAATATCTTGCCATTTTCTTTCTCCAACAATCCGAAAAGCAGGGGCGTTACACGCGACGCTTTTTCGGCGGACGACAACCGTTATGAGGGATCGGAGTCACATCAGTAATATTAGTGATGCGGAAACCAGCCGCGTTCAGAGCGCGGATAGTAGACTCACGACCAGGACCAGGTCCTTTAACCATAACTTCCAGGTTCTTGATACCGTATTCTTTTACTGCGTCAGCACAACGTTCTGCTGCAACCTGAGCTGCAAACGGAGTTGACTTACGAGAACCACGGAAACCGGAACCACCGGCAGTTGCCCAACCCAAAGCATTACCCTGACGATCGGTAATAGTTACAATGGTGTTGTTGAAAGAAGCATGGATATGAGCCACGCCGTCAGAGACTTGTTTTCTTACACGCTTACGTGTACGAACAGGTGCCTTTGCCATTATTCAATCACCCCGATTATTTCTTGATCGGTTTACGCGGACCCTTACGGGTACGTGCGTTGGTCTTGGTACGCTGACCGCGCACTGGCAGACCACGACGATGGCGTAAACCACGGTATGTACCAAGATCCATCAGACGCTTGATGCTCAGGGTAACTTCACGACGCAAATCACCTTCAACAGTGAATTTGGCAACTGCTTCACGCAATTGTTCAATTTGCTCTTCAGACAGCTCACTGATCTTAACATTTTCAGCAATACCCGTAGCAGCACAGATGGACTGTGAACGAGTCTTGCCGATTCCGAAGATCGACGTTAACGCGATAACGGTATGTTTATGATCAGGAATGTTAATGCCTGCTATACGGGCCACTATGCACTCCTACTTATTTTTACGGCAACACCATTCTGAAAAGCCCGTTTTCAGGATACTCAAATAATGTTGCAGCTACATACAAAAGATTGGCTGGCTAATCTAGCCAGCTCAACCCAACTTTGCAAGAAAAATATGCGAGATAATCAGCCTTGACGCTGTTTATGCTTCGGCTCGGCACTGCAAATCACACGAACGACACCGTCACGCTTAACGATTTTGCAGTTACGACATAATTTCTTGACGGAAGCACGAACTTTCATTTTTACTCTCCGTAACTTCTCAAACGCACCTGATTAGCGGTTATAGCCTTTCAGGTTTGCTTTCTTCAATGCAGACTCGTACTGACTTGACATCATCAGAGTTTGCACTTGAGCCATAAAGTCCATGATGACGACAACCACGATCAGTAGCGAGGTACCACCAAAGTAGAATGGTACTTTCATTGCATCACGCATGAACTCCGGGATCAGGCAGATGAAAGTAATGTACATCGCGCCCACCAGGGTTAAACGCGTCATTACTTTATCGATATACTTCGCCGTTTGCTCTCCCGGACGAATTCCTGGTACGAAGGCACCGGACTTCTTCAGGTTATCTGCTGTTTCACGCGGGTTGAAAACCAACGCCGTGTAGAAGAAACAGAAGAAGATGATTGCAGACGCATAGAGTAACACATAAAGCGGTTGTCCAGGCTGCAAATACAGCGAAATCGTTGTCAGCCAGTTCCAACCGGTACCGCCCCCAAACCATGATGCAATCGTGGCAGGGAACAGAATAATACTGGAAGCGAAGATTGCAGGTATTACACCGGCCATATTCACTTTCAGTGGTAAGTGTGTGCTCTGTGCTGCGTAAACTCGACGACCTTGTTGACGTTTCGCATAGTTAACGACGATACGACGTTGACCACGTTCGATGAAAACAACGAAGAAGGTTACTGCAAACACTAATACTGCAACCAACAGCAACAGGAGGAAGTGCAGGTCGCCTTGCCGAGCTTGCTCAATAGTATGGCCCACTGCCGGCGGTAAACCCGCCACAATACCCGCGAAAATAATGATCGAAATACCGTTACCGATACCACGCTCAGTAATTTGTTCACCCAGCCACATCAGGAACATTGTCCCAGTAACCAGACTCACAACCGCAGTAAAGTAGAATGCAAAGCCTGGGTTTAACACCAGGCCCTGCATACCAGGCATATTCGGTAAACCGGTAGCAATACCGATCGACTGGAATATGGCCAATACCAGCGTACCGTAGCGGGTGTACTGACTAATCTTGCGACGGCCAGCCTCCCCTTCTTTCTTGATCTCTGCTAACGCTGGATGAACCACCGTCAGCAACTGGATAATGATCGACGCCGAAATATACGGCATGATCCCCAGTGCAAAGATAGAAGCACGGCTGAGAGCGCCACCAGAGAACATGTTAAACATTTCAATGATGGTGCCTCTCTGCTGCTCAAGCAATTTGGCAAGCACAGTGGCATCGATACCAGGAATCGGAATAAAAGAGCCGATGCGGAAAACAATCAGCGCGCCGATAACAAACAAAAGTCTGCGCTTCAGCTCGCCGAGCCCGCCTTTAGCACTTTGAAAATCTAATCCTGGTTGCTTAGCCATTAGCTCACTTATTCCTCAATTTTACCGCCAGCAGCTTCGATAGCAGCACGAGCGCCTTTGGTGACACGCAGACCACGCAGGGTAACCGGACGAGCGATTTCGCCAGAAAGCATAACTTTCGCGAATTCGATCTGGGTACCAACAACGTTAGCGGCTTTCAGCGTGTTCAGGTCGATTACGTCGCCTTCAATCAGAGCCAGTTCAGACAGACGAACTTCTGCCGTGATCATAGCTTTGCGAGAGGTGAAGCCGAATTTCGGCAAACGACGATATAAAGGCATCTGACCACCTTCAAAACCACGACGTACGCCACCGCCAGAACGAGACTTCTGACCTTTGTGACCACGGCCGCCGGTTTTACCCAGGCCAGAACCAATACCACGACCTACACGCTTCGGCGCATGCTTGGCACCTTCAGCCGGAGACAGAGTATTTAAACGCATCTGTTACTCCTCAACTTTAACCATGTAGGAAACCAGGTTGATCATACCGCGTACAGCAGGAGTATCCTCGCGCTCTACGGTGTGACCAATACGACGCAGACCCAGACCGAGCAGTGTAGCTTTATGCTTCGGCAGACGGCCAATGGAGCTGCGAACTTGTGTTACTTTGATAGTCTTAGCCATGGTCAATTACCCCAGAATGTCTGCAACGGATTTACCACGCTTGGCAGCGACCATTTCAGGGGACTTCATATTTGCCAAAGCATCGATAGTTGCACGAACCACGTTAATCGGGTTGGTGGAACCATAAGCTTTAGCCAATACGTTGTGCACCCCAGCGACTTCCAAAACGGCGCGCATTGCACCGCCGGCAATAATACCGGTACCTTCGGAAGCCGGCTGCATGAACACACGGGAACCCGTATGAGCACCTTTAACAGGGTGCTGCAGGGTGCCGCTGTTCAGCGCGACATTCATCATGTTGCGACGGGCTTTTTCCATCGCTTTCTGGATCGCTGCCGGAACTTCGCGTGCTTTGCCGTAGCCAAAACCAACGCGACCGTTACCATCACCAACTACTGTCAGTGCGGTAAAGCTGAAAATACGGCCACCTTTTACGGTTTTAGATACGCGGTTTACCGCGATCAGCTTTTCCTGCAGTTCGCCAGCTTGTTTTTCGATGTGAGCCATCTTAAACCTCTTCCTTAGAACTGAAGGCCAGCTTCACGGGCAGCATCTGCCAGTGCCTGGACTCGACCATGATATTGGAAACCGGAACGGTCAAAGGATACTTTCGCAATCCCTTTTTCCAATGCGCGCTCAGCCAGAGCTTTACCTACGGCTGCTGCTGCATCTTTGTTACCGGAATACTTCAATTGCTCAGTAATAGCTTTTTCTAAAGTAGAAGCGGCTACCAGTACTTCAGAACCATTTGGAGCAATTACCTGTGCGTAAATGTGACGCGGGGTACGATGTACCACCAGGCGAGTTGCTCCCAGTTCTTTGATCTTACGGCGTGCGCGGGTCGCACGACGGATACGAGCAGATTTCTTATCCATAGTGTTACCTTACTTCTTCTTAGCCTCTTTGGTACGCACGACTTCGTCGGCGTAACGGACACCCTTGCCTTTGTAAGGCTCAGGACGGCGGTAGGCACGCAGATCTGCAGCAACCTGGCCAATAACTTGCTTATCAGTACCTTTCAGCACGATTTCAGTTTGGCTTGGGCATTCAGCAGTAATACCTGCTGGCAGCTGGTGATCGATTGGGTGAGAGAAGCCGAGGGCTAAATTCACCACATTGCCTTTAACAGCAGCACGATAACCAACGCCTACCAATTGAAGCTTCTTGGTGAAGCCCTCGGTAACACCGACAACCATTGCGTTCAGCAGAGCACGCGTAGTACCCGCTTGGGCCCATGCGTTGGCAAAACCTTCGCGCGGAGCGAAAGTCAGTGCATTAGCTTCATGCGTAACGATAACGGCGTCGTGGACTGTACGAGTCAGCTCGCCGTTTTTACCCTTAATCGAAATAACCTGACCGTTGAGTTTTACCTCTACGCCGGCAGGAATGACGACGGGTGCTTTTGCAACACGAGACATTCTTTCCTCCCGAATTAAGCTACGTAGCAGATAATCTCGCCACCAAGACCAGCCTGGCGAGCTGCACGATCGGTCATAACACCTTTAGAGGTAGAAATAACAGCGATACCCAAACCGGCCATAACTTTTGGCAGCTCATCTTTTTTCTTATAGATGCGCAGACCTGGACGACTGATACGCTGAATGCTTTCTACCACTGCCGCGCCCTGGAAGTACTTCAGTACGAGTTCCAGAACAGGCTTGGTATCGCCTTCGACTTTGAAATCTTCAATAAAACCTTCTTCCTTCAGCACTTTGGCAATTGCCACTTTCAGCTTGGAGGAAGGCATGGTGACCGCAACTTTGTTCGCGGCTTGACCGTTACGGATACGGGTCAGCATATCCGCGATCGGATCTTGCATGCTCATCTGTCTTTACTCCCGTGATTCAATTGGTAATTACCAGCTAGCTTTCTTCAGGCCTGGTACTTCACCGCGCATAGCGGCTTCACGTAGCTTGATACGGCTCAACCCGAATTTGCCCACATAACCATGTGGACGGCCAGTTTGGCGGCAGCGCTTACGCTGACGAGACGGGCTGGAATCACGCGGCAGACTTTGCAGCTTGAGAACAGCATCCCAACGATCTTCGTCGGAAGAGTTCACACCAGAAATGATAGCTTTCAATTCCTCGCGCTTAGCGCGGTACTTGTTAGCCAGTTTCACGCGAACGACTTCGCGTGCTTTCATTGATTGTTTAGCCATCAGTAACCCTGCCTTACTTGCGGAATGGGAATTTGAAAGCAGCCAACAGCGCACGGCCTTCATCATCAGATTTCGCAGTAGTGGTAATGGTAATATCCAAACCACGAACGCGATCGACTTTGTCATAGTCGATTTCTGGGAAGATGATTTGCTCACGCACACCCATGCTGTAGTTTCCACGGCCATCGAATGACTTAGCAGACAAGCCACGGAAGTCACGGATACGTGGAACAGCAATGGTAATCAGACGCTCAAAGAACTCCCACATGCGTTCGCCACGCAGAGTTACTTTACAGCCGATCGGATAGCCCTGGCGGATTTTGAAGCCTGCAACAGATTTGCGTGCTTTGGTGATAAACGGCTTTTGACCGGAGATTGCCGCCAAATCAGCTGCTGCATTGTCCAGCAGTTTCTTGTCAGCGATCGCTTCACCAACACCCATATTCAGGGTGATCTTCTCGACCCGAGGGACTTGCATGACAGAGTTGTAATCAAACTGAGACATCAGTTGTTTGACTACCTCGTCTTTGTAGTAATCATGCAGTTTCGCCATCGTCATACTCCAAATTACTTGATAGTTTCGCTATTTGATTTGAAGAAACGGACTTTTTTGCCGTCTTCGAATCTAAAGCCTACACGGTCAGCCTTACCAGTAGCCGCGTTGAAGAGAGCAATGTTAGAAACCTGAATAGCCGCTTCTTTTTCAACAATGCCACCTGGTTGGTTCAGAGCCGGAACAGGCTTCTGATGTTTCTTAACCAGGTTGATCCCTTCAACAATGACCTTACTCGCAGACAGGACACTTTTTACTTTACCGCGTTTACCTTTGTCTTTACCGGTAATCACGATAACTTCGTCATCACGACGGATTTTCGCTGCCATGGTTCGCTCCTTAGAGTACTTCTGGTGCCAGAGAGATAATTTTCATGAACTTCTCATTACGCAGTTCACGAGTTACCGGCCCAAAAATACGCGTACCGATAGGCTGCTCGCTGTTATTGTTTAAAATAACGCATGCATTACCATCGAAGCGAATGACAGAACCGTCCGGGCGACGTACACCCTTCTTGGTGCGCACCACTACCGCCTTCAGCACATCGCCTTTCTTCACCTTACCACGAGGAATTGCTTCCTTGATGGTAATTTTGATGATGTCGCCGACGCCTGCGTAGCGACGGTGCGAGCCACCTAGAACCTTGATACACATTACGCGACGTGCACCGGAGTTGTCGGCCACGTTCAGCATAGTCTGTTCTTGGATCATGTTAGTGCTCCGCTAATGTCAACTACAACTTTAGGACCCATTAATAGGTCGTTGAAAAGCCCCATAACTGAGGGCGCAGCATTATAACACCGCATCCAAAGTATGGGTAGAAAAAATAAACGGCCCACTTTCTGAGCCGTTTATTAGGTTAGAGCCAGCTACTCTATTACAGAATCGCTTTCTCTACAACGCGAACCAACGTCCAGGACTTAGTCTTGGACAGTGGACGGCATTCGCGGATTTCTACCACGTCGCCGATGCCACATTCGTTGTTCTCGTCATGTACATGCAGCTTAGTCGTACGCTTGATGAACTTCCCGTAAATTGGGTGTTTCACCGTACGTTCGATAGCAACAACCATGGATTTCTCCATTTTGTCACTAACAACACGACCTTGCAGAGTACGGATAATATCAGTCATTTACGCACCCGCCTTTTCAGTCAGTAAAGTCTTAACACGTGCGACATTACGACGCACTTGCTTCAACAGGTGAGTTTGTTGCAGTTGGCCACTCGCCGCCTGCATGCGTAAGTTAAATTGCTCACGCAGCAGGTTGAGCAGCTCAGTGTTCAGCTCTTCAACACTTTTTTGACGCAGCTCTTGTGCTTTCATTACATCACCGTCTTAGTTACAAAGGTGGTTTTGATCGGCAGTTTCGCTGCTGCCAGCTTGAACGCTTCGCGGGCGATTTCTTCCGGCACACCGTCCATTTCGTACAGGACTTTACCTGGTTGGATCAGGGCAACCCAATACTCCACGTTACCCTTACCTTTACCCATACGCACTTCAAGCGGCTTCTCGGTGATCGGTTTGTCCGGGAATACACGGATCCAGATCTTACCTTGACGCTTAACTGCACGAGTCATTGCACGACGAGCTGCTTCGATTTGACGAGCAGTCAGACGGCCACGGCCAACAGCTTTCAGACCGAAAGTGCCGAAGCTAACATCCGTACCTTGCGCCAGACCACGGTTGCGGCCCTTGTGCACCTTACGGAATTTTGTACGCTTTGGTTGTAACATCAGCGACTCTCCTTACTTGCGGCCTTTACGCTGCTGCTTTTTAGGTTGAGCAGCCGGTTCCGGTTGTTCAACTGCAGCCATACCACCCAGGATCTCACCTTTGAAGATCCATACCTTAACGCCGATTACACCATAAGTGGTGTGCGCTTCAGATGTGTTGTAATCGATATCCGCACGCAGTGTGTGCAACGGAACACGACCTTCACGGTACCATTCGGTACGCGCGATTTCAGCACCGCCAAGACGGCCGCTTACTTCAACTTTGATACCTTTAGCGCCAAGACGCATTGCGTTCTGTACAGCACGCTTCATAGCACGACGGAACATAACGCGACGTTCCAGCTGTGAAGTGATGCTGTCAGCAACCAATTTAGCGTCCAGTTCCGGTTTACGGACTTCGGCGATGTTAATCTGTGCAGGAACGCCAGCGATATCCGCTACGACCTTACGCAGTTTTTCGACATCTTCACCTTTCTTGCCGATAACGATGCCTGGACGAGCGGTGTGAATAGTCACACGGATGCTCTTCGCAGGACGCTCGATAACGATGCGCGAAACGGAAGCTTTCGCCAGTTCTTTAGTCAAGAATTGACGAACTTTAAAGTCGCTGTCCAGGTTGTCAGCGAATTCTTTGGTATTCGCATACCAAGTAGAGTTCCAAGGTTTGACAATACCCAGGCGAATACCATTAGGATGTACTTTCTGACCCATTGCTAGTCTCCAGAGTCTCAGCGATCGGACACAACCACAGTAATGTGGCTGGTGCGCTTCAGGATGCGATCTGCACGACCTTTTGCACGCGGCATAATGCGCTTCATGCTTGGGCCTTCGTCGACGAAAATTTTCGTGACTTTCAGATCATCGATGTCAGCGCCATCGTTGTGTTCTGCGTTAGCAATGGCAGACTCCAGCACTTTCTTAACCAGACCAGCAGCTTTCTTGTTGGTGTAGGTCAGGGTTTCCAGAGCTTGCGACACTTTCTTACCGCGGATCAGGTCTGCAACAAGGCGAACCTTCTGAGCAGAAGAACGAGCGTGGCGATGTTTAGCGATAGTTTCCATCTCTTCCTCCTACCTTAGCGCTTTTTAGCTTTTTTATCAGCCGCATGGCCGCGATAAGTACGAGTCGGCGCGAATTCACCCAGTTTGTGACCGACCATTTCATCGGAAACGAACACTGGTACGTGCTGACGACCATTATGGACAGCGATGGTCAAACCGATCATGTTAGGAAAGATCGTTGAACGACGGGACCAAGTGCGCAAAGGCTTCTTGTCACCGCTTTCCACCGCTTTCTCTACCTTCTTCAGCAAGTGCAGGTCAATAAAAGGACCTTTCTTGAGAGAACGTGGCATGGCTTATCCTCTAATTATTTTTTACTACGGCGACGTACGATGAACTTGTCAGTACGCTTGTTGCTACGGGTCTTCTTACCTTTGGTCTGAACGCCCCACGGAGTTACCGGGTGCTTACCAAAGTTACGACCTTCACCACCACCGTGCGGGTGATCGACTGGGTTCATCGCCGTACCGCGAACGGTAGGACGAACACCACGCCAACGTGCAGCACCTGCTTTACCCAGAACGCGAAGCATATGTTCAGCGTTACCGACTTCACCCAGGGTGGCGCGGCAATCAACTGGAACTTTACGCATTTCGCCAGAGCGCAGACGCAGAGTTACGTAGGAACCATCACGTGCAACGATCTGAACGTAAGCACCGGCAGAACGAGCCAGCTGGCCGCCTTTACCTGGTTTCATTTCTACGTTATGAACCGTTGAACCGACTGGAATGTTGCGCATCGGCAGGGTGTTACCCGCTTTGATTGCAGCATCAACACCAGATTGGATCTGGTCACCAGCTTTCAGGCCTTTCGGCGCCAGGATGTAACGGCGTTCGCCGTCTTTGTACAGAACCAGCGCGATGTTCGCGGAACGGTTCGGATCGTACTCCAGACGCTCAACCACAGCAGGGATACCATCTTTGTTGCGTTTGAAATCAACCAGACGATAGTGTTGCTTGTGGCCACCACCGATATGACGGGTGGTGATACGACCATTGTTGTTACGACCACCGCTTTTGCTCAATTTCTCAAGCAACGGGGCGTAAGGTTTACCCTTGTGCAGCTCAGGGTTAACCACTTTAACAACATGGCGACGACCCGGAGATGTAGGTTTACATTTAACAATTGCCATTGTTCTTACTCCTCCGACTTACTCTGCGCCGCCGATGAAGTCCAGATTCTGGCCTTCTTTCAGGGTGACGTAAGCTTTTTTCCAGTCGCTACGACGACCAACACGCTGACCGTGACGCTTCACTTTCCCTTTAACTACCAGGGTGTTTACGTCTTCGACTTCGACTTCAAACAGTTTCTGCACTGCAGCTTTGATTTCTGCTTTGGTCGCGTCTTTGGCAACTTTGAGAACGATGGTGTTACTTTTTTCCATCGCTGCGGATGCTTTTTCAGATACGTGCGGTGCACGCAGCACTTTCAGCAAACGTTCTTCACGGATCATGCCAGCATCTCCTCAACTTGCTTCACAGCATCAGCAGTCATAACCACTTTGTCGAAGGCGATTAGGCTAACTGGGTCGATACCTGCTACATCGCGCACGTCAACCTTGTACAGGTTACGCGCAGCCAGGAACAGATTCTCATCCAGTTCACCGGTCACGATCAGCACATCTTCCAGAGCCATATCTTTCAGTTTCTGTGCCAGCAGCTTGGTTTTAGGCGCTTCTACAGAGAACTTCTCGACAACGATCAGACGATCTTGACGTACCAGTTCGGACAGGATGCTTTTCAGCGCGCCGCGGTACATCTTTTTGTTTACTTTCTGACTGTGGTCCTGTGGCTTGGCAGCGAAGGTTACACCACCGGAACGCCAGATCGGGCTCTTTATAGAACCTGAACGCGCACGGCCAGTACCTTTCTGACGCCACGGTTTCTTACCGGAACCAGTTACTTCAGCACGGGTCTTCTGAGCACGAGTACCTTGACGGGCACCTGCTGCATAAGCAACAACAACCTGGTGTACCAGCGCTTCGTTGAAATCACGACCGAAGGTAGTTTCGGAAACAGTCAGCGCGCTTTGCGCGTCTTTCAATACTAATTCCATTGCTATCCCCTTACGCCTTCACAGCTGGTTTAACGATCAGGTTGCCACCGGTAGCGCCCGGTACAGCACCCTTAACCAGCAGCAGGTTGCGCTCAGCGTCAACACGTACTACGTCCAGGCTTTGAACGGTTACACGCTCGTCACCCAGGTGGCCAGCCATTTTCTTGCCTTTGAACACTTTGCCCGGAGTCTGGTTCTGACCGATAGAACCCGGAACGCGGTGAGACAAGGAGTTACCGTGGGTAGCGTCTTGGGTACGGAAGTTCCAGCGCTTTACAGTGCCAGCAAAACCTTTACCTTTAGAAGTACCGGTAACGTCGACTTTTTTAACGTCAGAGAAAATCTCAACGCTAATTTCCTGACCTGCAGCGAACTCTTGGCCTTCTTCAAGGCGGAATTCCCACAGACCACGGCCAGCTTCAACGCCAGCTTTAGCGAAATGGCCCGCTTCCGGTTTGGTCACACGGTTAGCTTTTTTGCTACCGGTAGTGACCTGAATGGCACGGTACCCGTCGGTCGCCAGGTCTTTAACCTGAGTCACGCGGTTCGCTTCAATTTCAATTACGGTTACTGGGATAGAAACGCCATCTTCAGTGAAGATACGCGTCATGCCCACTTTTTTACCGACTAAACCAATCATTGTTTCAACCTCTCAATCGCTCAATGACCTGATTAACCCAGGCTGATCTGCACGTCTACACCGGCAGCCAGATCCAGACGCATCAGAGCATCAACGGTTTTCTCGGTTGGCTCAACGATGTCAACCAGACGCTTGTGAGTGCGAATCTCGTACTGATCACGCGCATCTTTGTTGACGTGCGGAGAGATCAGAACGGTAAAGCGCTCTTTGCGAGTTGGCAGCGGGATCGGACCACGGACTTGCGCACCAGTGCGCTTGGCAGTCTCGACGATTTCCGCAGTTGATTGATCGATCAGACGATGATCAAACGCTTTCAGGCGGATACGGATTCTTTGGTTCTGCATGAGACCAGAGCTCCAATTATTTATAAACGTAAATAATTACTCCTCACACCCATTTCGATTGATGGGGGAGTGTAATCGTCAACATATAACCCCCATATCGGGAGTATTGTTCGAAGGGCAAAACGAGCTTGCCTATCGACTGATTCGCTAAAATCAGGCTTACCTTGATTAGGTAAGCCCGCGCATTATACGCAAAACGGGCCAGGAAGCAAGTCACGGATGGAAATATGCGCAGGATTGCGGCGATTTTGGTTTGCAGTGACGCTTTGAGGTAAAACAGAGGAAGTGGCAATCATTGATAATAGCCCCCTAACCTACTGCTCTTAAATCACGAATCAGGCGAGGGGCTATAAAAAACCGTGAAAATCAGTCTTTACGCTCGAGTATTTGTGCTTGGGCATAGTTTTGAATGCCGAGACGTTCGATCAGACTCAGCTCAGTTTCCAGCCAGTCGATGTGCCCTTCCTCATCGGCCAGCACATCCCTCATCAGATCGCGGCTGACATAATCATGGATCGAGTCGGCATAAGCGATAGCTTCCCGCAGATTTTTAGCACCATCCAACTCAAGCGCCAAATCGGACCTCAGCATCTCTTCGATATCTTCACCAATATTCAGCTTACCGAGATCCTGCAGGTTAGGTATCCCCTCAAGGAACAAAATACGCTCGATATAACGATCGGCATGTTTCATCTCATCGATGGACTCGTGATATTCCTTATCATTGAGGCGCATCAACCCCCAGTTTTTGAACATTCGCGCATGCAGGAAGTATTGATTGATGGCAACCAACTCGTTACCGAGCAGTTTGTTGAGATGAGCAAGAAGTTTTTTATCACCTTTCATAAGTATGTCCTCCTGGGCAGTTCTAGAAGTGTAGAACCTGCTGAACAAGAGTCAAAAAAATAACCATACCTTTTATTAGGCGACTTTATGCATATGGATGATGCTCGCGCGTTCCTCCACCATAATTTGCCTTGCCTGACGAATGCACTTCCCACAGTCAGTGCCAAGCGGCACCAAGTCACGCAACTGCTTCATGGTATGGGGGTTGTGCTGACGAACCGCCTTGCGGATTGCTTTATCAGTCACGGCATTACACAGACATACATACATAGAAAGACCCACTTCTTAACCAATACAGCAAGTCTAAATAGGAATTGTTTTTATTTCAATTAACATTTAAATAAATTGTATAAAAAAAGGGCACATAAGTGCCCTCTTTTCGTGCTTATAAGTTACTTGCTATTAAGCAAGAACTTTAGCAACCACGCCCGCACCTACAGTACGGCCGCCTTCACGGATTGCGAAACGCAGACCGTCGTCCATCGCGATTGGGTGAATCAGGGTTACAACCATGTTCACGTTATCGCCTGGCATTACCATCTCTACGCCTTCTGGCAGTTCGATGGTACCGGTCACGTCAGTTGTACGGAAGTAGAACTGTGGACGGTAGCCTTTGAAGAATGGCGTATGACGGCCACCTTCTTCTTTGCTCAGGATATACACTTCTGAGTCAAATTTGGTGTGTGGTTTGATAGAACCTGGTTTAGCCAGAACCTGACCACGCTCGATATCTTCACGCTTGATACCACGCAGCAGAACACCTACGTTCTCACCCGCACGGCCTTCGTCCAGCAGTTTGCGGAACATTTCAACGCCGGTACAGGTAGACTTAACGGTGTCTTTGATACCAACGATTTCAACTTCTTCACCAACTTTGATGATACCGCGCTCTACACGACCGGTAACAACGGTACCACGACCGGAGATGGAGAAAACGTCTTCGATTGGCAGCAGGAATGGCTTGTCAATCGCACGCTCTGGTTCTGGGATGTAAGTATCCAGATGGCCAGCCAGCTCGATGATCTTCTCTTCCCACTCTGGCACACCATTCAGCGCCTGCAGAGCTGAACCACGAACCACTGGCAGATCATCACCAGGGAAGTCATAAGCAGACAGAAGTTCACGCACTTCCATTTCTACCAGTTCCAGCAGCTCTTCATCATCAACCATGTCACACTTGTTCATGAACACGATGATGTAAGGAACGCCAACCTGACGACCCAGCAGGATGTGCTCACGGGTCTGTGGCATTGGGCCATCAGTCGCAGCAACTACCAGGATCGCGCCGTCCATCTGAGCAGCACCGGTGATCATGTTTTTCACGTAGTCGGCGTGCCCAGGGCAGTCAACGTGCGCGTAGTGACGAGTCGGGGTGTCATATTCAACGTGAGAAGTGTTGATGGTGATACCACGAGCTTTTTCTTCTGGCGCATTATCGATCTGATCGAAAGCACGTGCGTTACCGCCGTAGGTTTTAGCCAGTACGGTAGTGATTGCAGCAGTCAGGGTAGTTTTACCATGGTCAACGTGGCCGATAGTACCAACGTTAACGTGCGGTTTGGAACGTTCAAATTTTTCTTTAGACACGGCTATATTCCTTACTCTTATGCTCCCCCCTCATGGAGAGAGCACTGGATCAATGTTTTAAACCCGGCAGCTTATTTACCACGGGCTTCGATAACGGCCTGAGCGACGTTGTTCGGCGCTTCAGCATACTTCAAGAACTCCATGGAGTATGAAGCACGGCCCTGGGTCTGAGAACGCAGGTCAGTAGCATAACCAAACATTTCAGACAGTGGAACCTGAGCGCGAACGGTTTTACCGGTGGCAGTATCATCCATGCCTTCGATCATACCGCGACGACGGTTCAGGTCACCAATAACGTCACCCATGTAATCTTCAGGGGTTTCGACTTCAACCTTCATCACTGGCTCAAGCAGAACTGGCTTGGCTTTCTTAAACGCGTCTTTAAACGCGATAGAAGCGGCCAATTTAAACGCCAATTCAGAGGAGTCAACATCGTGGTAAGAACCGAAGTGCAGACGCACCTTGATGTCAACAACCGGATAACCAGCCAGAGGACCAGCTTTCAACTGCTCCTGGATGCCTTTATCAACAGCCGGGATGAATTCCTTCGGAATCGTACCACCCACGATGTCGTTGACAAATTCATAACCAGCGCCGCCTGGAGGCAATGGCATCATATCGATCACTACGTGACCATACTGACCGCGACCACCAGACTGCTTAGCATGCTTACCTTCGATGTCAGTAACGGTGTCACGAATCGTTTCACGATAAGCAACCTGCGGCTTACCGACGTTCGCTTCAACGTTAAATTCACGACGCATACGGTCAACCAGTACATCCAGGTGCAGTTCACCCATACCTGCGATGATGGTTTGACCTGACTCTTCGTCAGTCCACACGCGGAAGGATGGATCTTCCTTCGCCAGACGGCCCAGAGCAAGACCCATTTTTTCTTGGTCAGCTTTGGTTTTCGGCTCAACAGCAACCGAAATTACCGGATCTGGGAACTCCATACGCTCCAGAATGATCGGGCTAGCTGGATCACACAGAGTGTCACCGGTGGTTACGTCTTTCAGACCGATAGCCGCAGCGATGTCACCAGCACGAACTTCTTTGATCTCTTCACGCTTGTTAGCATGCATCTGAACAATACGGCCCAGACGTTCACGCTGCGCTTTTACTGAGTTCAGTACGGTATCACCGGAGTTAACCACACCGGAGTAAACACGGAAGAACGTCAGGTTACCCACGAATGGGTCGGTAGCGATCTTAAACGCCAGCGCCGAGAACGGCTCTTTGTCGTCAGAATGACGCACTGCAGGCGTATCTTTACCGTCGTCCAGAATACCGTTGATGGATTCAACGTCAGTTGGCGCAGGCAGATATTCGACAACTGCATCCAGCATTGCCTGTACGCCTTTGTTTTTAAACGCAGAACCACAGGTAACTAGGATAACTTCGTTGTTCAGCACGCGCTGACGCAGAGCTTTCTTGATTTCTTCCTCGGTCAGCTCTTCGCCACCCAGGTACTTATCCATCAGCTCTTCTGAAGCTTCAGCAGCAGACTCAACCAGATTCTGGTGCCATTCTTCAGCCAGTTCCTGCATGTCCGCCGGGATCTCTTCGTATTCGAAGGACACGCCCTGGTCAGCATCGCTCCAGTTGATGGCTTTCATTTTCACCAGGTCAACAACACCGGTGAATTTCTCTTCTGCGCCGATCGCCAGTTGCAATGGAACTGGGTTCGCTGCCAGACGAGATTTAAGCTGGCCAACAACTTTCAGGAAGTTAGCACCCATACGGTCCATTTTGTTAACGAACGCGATGCGTGGAACTTTGTATTTGTTTGCCTGACGCCATACGGTTTCAGACTGCGGCTGAACACCACCAACCGCACAGTAAACCATTACTGCACCATCAAGGACACGCATGGAACGTTCTACTTCGATGGTGAAGTCAACGTGCCCCGGGGTATCGATGATGTTGATACGGTGCGGTTCAAACTGCTTGGCCATACCAGACCAGAAAGCGGTGGTCGCAGCGGAGGTGATAGTGATACCACGTTCCTGTTCCTGCTCCATCCAGTCCATGGTCGCGGTGCCTTCGTGCGTTTCACCAATCTTATGGTTTACACCGGTATAGAACAGAATACGTTCGGTAGTGGTGGTCTTACCGGCGTCGATGTGAGCACTGATACCGATATTACGGTAGCGCGCAATGGGTGTTGTACGAGCCATTTGATTCCTCTATTGCCTTAGGCGTTCAAGTTCGGTTAATCCAAGCGGGTTAGCGACTTGACGCGCCCGCTTGGTTAGCATAACTACAGCGTGGTGATTACCAGCGGTAGTGGGCGAACGCCTTGTTGGCTTCTGCCATACGGTGAACGTCTTCACGCTTCTTAACAGCAGAACCTTTGTTCTCTGCTGCGTCAGACAGTTCGTTCGCCAGGCGCAGAGCCATGGATTTATCACCACGTTTACGAGCAGCATCAACGATCCAACGCATTGCCAGGGCATTACGACGAACCGGACGAACTTCAACTGGTACCTGGTAAGTAGAACCGCCAACGCGACGCGACTTAACTTCTACAGTCGGGCGAACGTTGTCGAGAGCGACTTCGAAAGCTTCCAGGTGACCTTTACCAGAACGCTGGGCCAGGGTTTCCAGCGCGGTATAGACGATTGCTTCTGCAGTAGATTTTTTACCATCTACCATCAGGATATTAACAAATTTGGCCAACAGCTCGGATCCGAACTTAGGATCTGGCAGGATTTTACGTTGACCAATAACGCGACGACGTGGCATGGAAATACTCCGTTGTAAATTCAGGATTGTCCAAAACTCTACGAGTTTATTTTGACATTAAAGTGAAAATGTTTGGCCTTACTTAACGAAGAACCATTAAGCCTTTGGCTTCTTCACGCCGTACTTGGAACGAGCTTGCTTACGGTCTTTAACACCGGAGCAGTCAAGTGCGCCGCGAACGGTGTGATAACGCACACCTGGCAGGTCTTTTACACGACCGCCACGGATCAGGATCACGGAGTGTTCCTGCAGGTTGTGGCCTTCACCACCGATGTAGGAAGTCACTTCGAAACCGTTAGTCAAACGCACACGGCAAACTTTACGCAGTGCGGAGTTTGGTTTTTTCGGGGTGGTAGTATATACGCGGGTACATACACCACGTTTCTGCGGGCAGGCTTCCAGCGCTGGAACGTTGCTTTTAGCAGCCTTCACAGAGCGTGGTTTGCGAACCAGCTGATTAATTGTTGCCATTAAAAAGCTCCTGGTTTTTGCTTCGTTTCTTGCTTCGTAAACATGTGATAAAACCCCTCGTATGCACTACTGGCAAAGTACGAGGACGCAGAATTTTATGGCTGACCAGTAGAGGTGTCAAGAAATATACAACATCCCGTCGATTACCACGCCATTTGGCTAGGGTGCTTTTCGGTTAATTCAACGAAGTGAGTATAGTCGATGAGCGTAATATCGTGCGAAATATGACCAATCAATCCTCTAGCCTCCACATCGGCCTGCAACGCATACAGAGATATGGAGGCATTGAGCAGCAGATCAAGGTGAGTGCTGCCCATAAGGCCCGCCAACACGCCGTCCTGCAGCAGCAATAGGGCGTCATCCTGCGTGGTGAGCCGTAACAAGGTGGGCAAATCGCAATAACTCGGTGAATGGCTCAGGGTATACAGCATGAAAATATCCTACTAGAAAGTCATCACCACATCATAAGCGGCCAACTGCTGGCGCAGCCTATCCGCTGGCAAAACCTCTGCCGCCAGCACCCAGTCAGTGGTCTGTTGCAAACCGCGCTCCTGCAGAGACGCCTCGCAGAGATAACAGTTCTCGACGTCATACAATGGCAACACACCGAAGGTGGCGATGTAATTACGCGCCAGAATCTTTTCCGGCTGCTGGCCTGGAAGCAGCTGCAACACCCCATCGCCGATAAAGAATACGCCGATATCTTCGCTCAACGCCGAAGTTGCAAGCAGCGCATCCAGCCCCTCTCTACCGGCAGAACTGCCATGCGGCCCATGGGTAAAAACAAACGCCACTCGTTTCATCTTGCTCTCTTAAAACTGCACCAGGCGATCGCAACTCAGCGCTGCTTGCGCCAGCGATCCCAAACCACTGAGGGTGAACCCCTCCTGCAAATTAGCCGAACTCAGCCCAAGCTGTGCGGCTTCCTGCTCATCGGTAATACCGCGCCGCAGAGCCGCAGCGACGCAGATATTCAGCTCAATGCCGTGTTGCCTGGATAACCCAACCCAGGCACGCACCAAATCGAACTCGTCGCTCGCCGGAGAGGTCAGTTGATTGGCATTCAAAACACCTTCGCGGTAAAAAAACACGCTAGAGAGGTTATGCCCGGCCGCCAGCAACGCCTGAGCAAACTGCCAGGCACTGCTGGCCTGCTGGGTGCCATACGCCGGGCCGGTGACCAGCAGGCAGTAATTCAGCATCAACGCTCACTTCCCAACAGATCGCCGCTTTTAAACTGGCGGATATACAGATACACGGTATGTTTGGAGATATTCAGACGCTCGGCCACCTGGTTAATCGCATCCTTGATATCAAAAATGCCTTTTTCGTAGAGGTTAAGCACTATCTGGCGATTTTTGGCGTTATTGGACACGTTGCGATCGACGTTCACCTCTTCGATAGTGAATTCCAGCGTTTGGGCAACCAGATCGTCCACGGAAGACGCGAAGTTGACCGAAGAGGCCACTTCCTGAGTTTCTGGCGGCATAAATGTCTGTATCACCTGCGAGAACGGCACATCAAGGTTCATGTTGATACACAATAGGCCGATCACACGTTGCTCGCGATTACGAATGGCGATAGTCACTGATTTCATCAGCACGCCGCTTTTGGCACGGGTGAAATAGGCTTGGGAAACGCTGCTGTCGGCACCGGCCATGTCATGCAGCATACGCAGCGCCAAGTCGGTGATGGGCGAACCGATTTTGCGCCCGGTATGCTCACCATTGGCGATACGTACTGCCGAACACTTCAGGTCTTCCAACGAATGCAGCACGATTTCACAATGAGCACCGATCAACATCGCCAGGCCGTCCACCACGGCTTCGTAAGACTTCAGGATTTCATGATCCGTCTGGCTAAACGGACGCTCATTCAGCAAATCAAGTTCACTGGCTTCGCCGGATAAAAGCGAATTAGACATCGAAAATACCACCCTCATAGATCGCCTGAGCCAGGGGACGCAGCTAAAACTGCTCGTGCAGAGTTCCGTCAGCGGGAAGCCAGAAACAGCTTTAGATACACGCCCTTAGGGGCAGGCGCATGACTCATAAATCCAGACATTGGACCTGGCAAAATAGCCAAATCAACATCCTTGCATTTGCGCGTGGTAATGACGTTAAGCCCGATGCCCGGCAGGCGTCAAGCAATCAGTAAGGGGAGAAAGTAAACTTGCAGGGGATTTTGCATTATTCGCTGGGATAGAAATGACAACCGCCGCGAAGAACCTTCGCGGCGGTTGGGGGAAAACGGCTTATTTCGCTTTAGCGTCTGCTGGTTTAGCTTCTGCTGCTGGCTCTTCAGCTGCTTTTTCATCTGCTGCTTTTTCGTCAACTTTAGCGGCTGGCTTCACATCCAGCAGCTCAACGTCAAACACCAGAGTAGAGTTGGCAGGGATCCCTGGAACGCCAGTTTTACCGTAGGCCAATGCCGGTGGGATAACCAGCTTGATTTTGCCACCTTTCTTAATTTGCTTCAGGCCTTCGGTCCAACCTGGAATCACACCATCCAGACGGAACGACAGCGGCTCGCCACGGGTGTAAGAGTTGTCAAACTCAGTACCATCGGTCAGAGTCCCTTTGTAGTTCACCACGACAGTATCGCTGTCTTTTGGTGCTTCACCGGTACCTTCTTTCTCTACCAGGTACAGCAAGCCAGACTCAGTTTTCTTCACGCCTTTCTCTTTGGCGAAGGCTTCGCTGTATTTAGCCCCTTTGGCTTCGTTTTCTTTGGCATCCTGCTCCATCTTCGCCTGAGCAGAAGCTTTCACACGTGCTTCAAAGCTTTGCAGAGTTTTCTCGATATCGCCATCGTTCAGTTTGCTCTTGTTGGCAAACGCATCCTGAACGCCAGAGATCAACTGCTCTTTATCCAGCGTGATACCCAGCTTTTCTTGCTCTTTCAGCGAGTTTTCCATGTAACGACCCAGTGAAGCACCCAGGGCATACGCAGCCTGCTCATCATCATTCTTGAATTTGCCGGTGCTTGGTGCTTCTGCAGGTTTAGCCGCTTCGGCAGCAGGTGCAGCAGCCGTATCAGCGGGTTTAGCGGCATCAGCAGCCATTACCTGAGTAGTACCCAGAGCGAAAGCCATGGTCGTTGCCAGAAGCGTGACTTTAAACAAAGATTTCATCCATTTCTCCAGTGTTTGAAGCAGTGCTCCAAACGATCATTAAGTAAGTTAACCGGGCTACTATAGCTGCCTGAAACAAAACAAAACAGCCACACAGGTGACCAATCGAGTCAAAGTGTGACCTTAGATTTGCCTATAAGTTTCCAACTTCTGCCTAGTTAGCTGATAATTCAGAACTTTCTTCTACGGCAGCCACGCTGGACTATCCACATCTACGACTTGAAGCGCTCTTTTTATCAACACATCCTAGAGATGTGATGGGATGTAAAGACACCGCATTCATAAATAGCGCAGCGCAAAGCGGGCAGCTACTGTTAACATAGCGCCAGTCTCCCGGATTGAACAGTGCCAGAGGTAATATCATGCACAATGCCGACAACGAAAGTCTGTTAAAGCGGCTGGAAGAGCTGGAAAGCCGCCAGGCTTTTCAGGAAGTCACTATCGAAGAACTTAATCAAACCGTCGTGCAGCTTCAGCTTGAAATGCTGAAGCTGCAGGAACATCTGCGCTTACTCACCGATAAACTGCGTGCGACGCAACCTTCGATGATCGCCCCACAGTCAGAAGAAACGCCGCCGCCACATTACTAAAAAAGGCCGCCGAAGCGACCTTTTTTACAGTGACGATGCCAGAATTAATGGCAACCACAACCGCCATTACCACCACAACCGCCTTTCTTGCCATGATGATGGCCTTCATGGTCATGATCGTGGCCATGACCGCCACAGCAACCGTCACCATGCTCGTGGTGATGATCGTGTTCGCCATGCACGTGCCCGTGCGCCAGCTCTTCTGCGGTGGCTTCGCGGATCGCAACCACTTCTACGTGGAAGTTCAGGTTCTGGCCAGCCAGCATATGGTTGCCATCAACCACCACGTGATCGCCATCCACTTCGGTGATCTCAACCGGGACCGGGCCCTGATCGGTATCCGCCAGGAAGCGCATGCCAACCTGCAGTTCGTCAACGCCCATAAAGACGTCTTTCGGTACGCGCTGCACCAGGTTTTCGTCATAGTCGCCGTAAGCTTCGTTTGCGCCGACATGCACATCAAAACTGTCGCCCGCATCGTGGCCTTCGAGTGCTTTTTCCAGACCTGCGATCAGAGAACCATGCCCGTGCAGATAGTCCAACGGTGCACTCACCGGAGACTCATCAACCAAAACACCGTCTTCTGTACGTACTTGGTAAGCCAGGCTGACCACCAAGTCTTTTGCTACTTTCATGATATCTCCTACCGTTGGAAACTAAATCGGTGAAGATTGTATCGGAAATCTGCACCGCTGTACCCTCCAGCATAAAAAATCACGGCAGATATCGCTACTCAGGGTGGAAAATACCAATCACCTGCTCCTGCGGGCGAACGTGCTTTTCCACCTGTTGTTCGGTCTGGCGCTGATGGTGGCCACATTTGACGCACTCCACCACTTCAACCTGATCTTCGCGCCAAACCGCCAGCGTATCCATCGCGTTACAGCTTGGGCAAACCGCCCCGGCGATAAATCTTTTACGTGTTGCAGACATCATTGCGCTCCAAATTATTCGTGTTCATCCCAACCATCGTACTGGCGTTTCTCTTTTTGCATTTCACGATGGAACAACTCTTCCAGCTCTCGCCGGGCTTCTTTCACGCGGGAAATCTGCGCCACGTCGCCCTGATGCGGCGGCATCAGCTCACGCAACATCCGCATATCCAAACGGCGGAAATGCTGCTGCGCACGATAAGCCTGGTGCGGATGCATCCCCAATTCCGTCAACGCTTTACGCCCCAATTCCAAGGCGCTGGAGAAGGTTTCGCGGGTGAACTGCTTCACCCCGGCCTGCAACAGCTCATGCGCCTCCACACGGCCACGGGCGCGCGCCAACAGGGTGAGATTAGGAAAGTGCTGCTGGCACAAATGCACAATCGCCATCGTGTCTTCCGGTTCATTACAGGTAATCACGATGGACTTGGCTTTCTCTGCACCGGCGGCACGCAGCAATTCCAGCTCCGTCGCGTCACCATAGTAAACCTTATAGCCATAACGGCGCAGCACGCCGACCGCGCTGACATCACGCTCAAGCACGGTAATTCGCATCTTGTTGGCCATCAGCAAGCGGCCAACCACCTGGCCAAAACGCCCGAAACCAACGATGATCACCTGCGGATCATCATCGGCCACGTACGGTGCTTCTTCATGAACGTCTTTGGCGTTGTAGCGGCGCACCAGAATGCGATCGATAATCTGCATCAGTAACGGCGTAGTCATCATCGACAGCGTTACCACCACCAGCAGCAGAGCCAACTGATCAGAGTTCAGTACATGCTGTGCCAGCGCCGCCGAGAACAGCACGAAGGCAAATTCACCGCCTTGGCTCAGGACACCCGCAAACTGCAGACGCACCGAATGATGCAGGCCGAAAATGCGCGCCAATACATACAACACACCCGATTTAATCGCCACTAACAGCAAGACACCCAACAAAATCTCGGCCAGATGGGTGTAGAGCACACCGATATTCAGCTCCATCCCCACCGAAATAAAGAACAGCCCAAGCAACAGCCCCTTAAAGGGTTCAATGGCGATTTCCAACTCGTGGCGATATTCGCTTTCGGCCAGCAACACACCGGCGATAAAGGTCCCGAGCGCCATGGAAAGGCCCAGTTCCTCCATAAACAGCGCGGCCCCAAGCACCACCAGCAAAGCGGCGGCAGTGAAGATCTCACGCACGCCAGAAGAGGCGATATAGCGGAACAGCGGGCGCAGCAGAAAACGGCCGCCGATCAGCATGCCGCCAAACGCCGCCACCTTAGTGGCGATCTCCGCCCAGTCATCGCTGGTGCCACCACCACCGGCCAGAATCGGGATCAGGGCCAACGCGGGGATCACTGCCATATCCTGAAACAGCAGCACCGAGAACCCCAACTGCCCGCCCTCGTTGCGATTCATGCCCTTTTCACGCATCAGTTGCAGTGCCATGGCGGTCGACGACATCGCCAAGCCAATCCCGCCAATCACCGCCGCCTGCCAGGCAAAGTGGCTGAAATACAGCAACGCTCCCAGTATTGCTGCCGTGATCAACACCTGCCCGGCGCCCACTCCAAAGATCGAACGGCGCAGTTCCCACAGCTTGGCCGGGTTCAGTTCCAACCCGATGATAAACATCAGGAACACCACGCCAAGTTCAGAAAAGTGCAGGATCTCATCCACATCGCGGATAAACCCTAACCCCCACGGGCCAATCGCGATACCGGCGATCAGATAGCCCAATACCGCGCCGATCCCCAGACGGCGGGCGATCGGCACGGTCACCACGGCAGCAAACAGAAACAGCAGTATTGCTGTCAATAAAGACGCCCCTTCCATCACACTCTCCCTGTATGCGGTAACGGGTTACTCAGCCAATCAGCATAAGCGCTGGCATGGTGTTTCAATACTTCCGGTTTTTGCCGACGAGCCCAATAGACCACCATCGGTGTCAGCCAGTGCATATGGCACATGGCAGCAGTCAGCTCAAACGGGCGCAGGATATCTTCGATCGGATAACGATTATACCCGCCGGTGCGATAGGCCCCTTCCGGTTCACCGGTGGTGATCACCGAACGCCAGTATTTTCCTGCCAACGCGTTGCCGCCCACACCGCTGGCAAAACCGCGCGACAGCACGCGATCCAGCCACTCTTTCAGCAAGGCCGGGCAGCTATAGGTGTATAAAGGATGTTGAAAAACAATAATCTGATGGTCACGCAGCAGCTGTTGTTCATGGTGGATATCAATAAAAAAATCGGGATAGTGCGCGTAGAGATCGTGCACGGTGACATGTTCCAACTGCTGCGCCGGTTGTAACAAAACCCGGTTTGCGACCGAGTCCTGGGATTCCGGATGGGCATACAGCAGCAAAACCTTCGGCGGCTGCGACATCATTCCCCTCCAAAGCGTCGTCAGGGTAGCGGATTTCCGTTACCATGCACGCAAAGATCAATAATAGGGCAGCCTACCCGTCGTCTTTCAAGCGCCAGCTTGAAATCCATAGGGTATCTGCGCCCTGTTAACGTAAACTCATCCCAATTTAACATACTCTGAACATACGGCGCTTTATGATTGTTTTCTCCTCGCTACAAATCCGACGCGGCACGCGCGTCCTGTTGGACAACGCCACGGCGACGGTTAATCCCGGTCAGAAAGTCGGCTTGGTGGGCAAAAATGGCTGTGGTAAATCCACGCTGCTGGCCCTGCTGAAGGGCGAAATCGCCGCAGACGGTGGCAGCTATACCTTCCCTGGCAACTGGGCACTGGCCTGGGTGAATCAGGAAACACCTGCGCTGGATGTTCCTGCCATCGAGTATGTGATTGATGGTGATCGCGAATTCCGCCAGCTCGAAGCCGATTTACAGTTGGCCAACGATAAAAATGATGGCCATGCCATCGCCACGCTGCACGGCAAGCTCGATGCTATCGACGCCTGGACCATCCGCGCGCGCGCTGCCAGCCTGTTGCACGGCTTAGGTTTCTCTAACGAACAGTTGCAAAGCCCGGTACGTGCCTTCTCGGGCGGTTGGCGCATGCGCCTGAACCTGGCACAGGCCCTGGTTTGCCGTTCCGACCTGCTGCTGCTCGACGAACCAACCAACCACCTGGATTTGGATGCGGTAATCTGGCTGGAACGCTGGCTGAAAGGCTATGCAGGCACTCTGGTGCTGATTTCGCATGACCGCGACTTCCTCGACCCGATCGTTGATAAAATCCTGCATATCGAAAACCAGACCATCAACGAATACACCGGTAACTACTCCTCGTTCGAGCGCCAGCGCGTCACCAAGCTGGCACAACAGCAGTCGCTGTACCAAAGCCAGCAGGAAAAAGTAGCGCATCTGCAAAGCTATATCGATCGCTTCCGCGCCCAGGCCACCAAAGCCAAGCAGGCGCAGAGCCGCATCAAGATGCTGGAACGTATGGAGCTGATCGCCCCTGCGCACGTCGATAACCCATTCAGCTTCAGTTTCCGCCAGCCGGAAAGCCTGCCGAATCCGCTGCTGCGCATGGAAAAAGTCAGCGCGGGTTATGGCGAGAAAGTGATCCTGCAATCGATCAAGCTCAATCTGGTGCCCGGTTCCCGCATCGGTCTGCTGGGGCGCAACGGCGCCGGTAAATCGACGCTGATCAAGCTGTTGGCAGGCACGCTGGAACCCCTGAGCGGTGAGGTTGGGTTAGCGAAAGGCATCAAGCTCGGCTATTTTGCCCAGCATCAGTTGGAGTTCCTGCGCGCCGATGAATCGCCGCTGCAACACCTGAGCCGCATTGCGCCACGGGTGCTGGAACAGCAGTTACGCGATTACCTCGGCGGTTTCGGTTTCCAGGGCGACAAAGTCACTGAGGCGACCGAGCGTTTCTCCGGCGGCGAAAAGGCGCGGCTGGTCTTGGCGCTGATCGTCTGGCAACGCCCTAACCTGCTGCTGCTTGATGAACCGACCAACCACCTGGATCTGGATATGCGCCAGGCGCTGACCGAAGCACTGATCGATTTCGAAGGCGCGCTGGTGGTGGTTTCGCACGACCGTCACCTGCTGCGCTCCACCACCGACGATCTGTATCTGGTACACGACGGCCAGGTGGAACCCTTCGAAGGAGATCTGGACGATTACCAGCAGTGGCTGAGCGATCTGCAAAAGCAGCAGGCGCAGCAGGACGCGGCACCGAAGCAGGATAGCGGCAACAGCGCACAGGCGCGTAAAGATCAAAAGCGCCGTGAGGCCGAATTCCGTACGCAAACTCAGCCGCTACGCAAACAGATCGCCAAGCTGGAACAGCAGATGGAGAAATTGGGGGCAGCGTTGGCAGCATTAGAAGAGCAACTGGCCGACTCAGCGCTGTATGACGTCAGCCGCAAGGCCGATCTGACCGAGTGCCTGCAAAAACAGAGCCAGACCAAATCCGCCCTGGAAGAAACAGAAATGGCCTGGCTGGAGGCGCAAGAACAGTTGGAGACGCTGACTCAGGCATTTGAATCAGAAGGTTAATACCCCGTTACGTCTGGATACTGGAGTTCGCCTTGCGGTACCAGGCGAACTCAGGATGTAAACCGGCAGCACCAGTAAGCCCCCTTTTCACCACGGCGAAGCAGCGCTTGCCGCCTACAAGTAACCCGCATTATTTGGGTTTATTTAAAATTCAATTTTTTTGAATATCATGCTCAATATAACTACTGGTGTTATCAGCAGAAATCATCTAAAAACACCTTTTAAACTGACCTCTGCGGAATAAGATGATGAAATTAGCAAAAATAGTATTTCTAGCCAGCCTTGTTGCTTCTAGTTCTTTTAATTTGTACGCACAAGAAAAAAAGGGCAACGTAGATTTATCAAAATTCAGATTCAGCTATGAAGAGATGCAGCAAATTGCCAACCCTAAGTTGCTATCGCATCGTATTTTCTATGAGACCCCTTCAGTTGGCCCAGATGCCGCCTGGTTCGACGCAGTTAAACAAGGCAATTTAGCCACCGTTAAAAAAATGGTCGAAGCGGGGCAAAATCTTGAAGCAAAAGATGAAGCCTCTTTAGGGCAAACCGCGTTAGGCTGGGCCGCATTCATTGGTTATTTGGATATCGTCCAATATCTGACAGAGCAAGGGGCCGATATTCGCGCCACCGATAGAGCCGATGTTTATAATACGGTGAAATCCGCCGTGATGGGTAAAAACGTCGAAGTTGTTAAATATCTGCATGAGCGTTTAAAGAACGAAGTAGACTGGAATGCCAAAGAAAAAGATGGTGAAACACTGTTTATGGTCGCCGCGGTGGATGGCAGACTCGACACCGTCAAATACATTCTGCAATTTAACCCAGATTTAAACGTCGTCGCGATAAACGAGAATCCTAAAATTAACGCCAGCCCTCTCAGCGGTGCCTGCGAACACGGCTTTACCGATGTGGCAAATCTGCTGATCGAAAAAGGGGCGATCAATCATAAAACGGGTAAATCAAGCTGCGATTAATCTGTTCATTGATTAACCCACAGAGTGGTACAGGCGTACGCAAAGTACGCCTGTACCACAAAAAATAGGTAGATTGCCCTCAAGCCCGTGCGTCACGCGGTTATCCCAAATCGCAATATCATTCTCCTGCCAGCGCCGCGCTGCGCAATGAAAAGAGTTTGCCCGCCATAGTTCCGCTCTGTTGATAAACTGCCATTCAGTGGCTGACAGTTTTATCTGAGCGAAACTCAGCAATAAAGGAATAAAAAATATTCTTTATTCCTTATGTGAATATATCTTCAGGCTACAGCTTGATTTCACCCCGCAGGAAAATACGCGCATAGCCCCCCAGCAGCGTGCGCTCCCCTTTCAGTTCGCAGAACAGCTCACCACCGCGCGATGAGATCTGCTTGGCGTGCAACACATGGCGGCCAAGGCGTGCCGTCCAGTAAGGCATCAGCGTACAATGGGCAGAGCCGGTCACCGGATCTTCGCTGCGATCCAGCGAGAAATAACGTGAGACAAAATCCACCCCATCGCCCGGTGCAGTAACCATCACGCCGCAGCCCAGATGATCGATCAGTGCCGGAATGTCTGGCTGCAGCGCCCGTACCTGCGCCTCACTCTCCAATACCACCATCATTGCCCTAGCCTGCCACACCTCCTGCGCTTGAGCGCCCAGCAAGGCCGCCAGTGCCACAGGTTCAGCCACTTTCTGCGGCGGACGGGACGGGAAATCCAGAATCAGGCGTTCACGATCCTCAGCATCCCTTGTGACATGCAGTTCACCGCTGGCAGAGCGAAAGCGAACATCACGCAAGGCCGGATTCACCACGTTTAACAGCACGTGCGCCGTGGCCAGCGTGGCATGCCCACACAGATCTACCTCCCGCGTGGGGGTGAACCAGCGAATCCCATACATATCGCCATCTTCCCAGACAAAACTGGTTTCCGGCAGGAACAACTCATTGGCAATGGCCTGCATCTGCGCGCTTTCCAGCGGGTGTTTCAGCAAACAGACCCCTGCAGGATTGCCGCGCAGGCCTGCCCCGATAAACGCATCAACATGGAAATAATTTTCGCTCATCCGCTTTTCCTTAATGCCAGATAAGTAACACACAGGCCGCCGTTAACAGCCCCATGGAAACGTTGAAAATCACCCAGGCTTTCTTGCTGCGCAGCAGGCGGCCGATCACCGTGCCGAAGCCTAGCCAAATCACCCCGGCAACGATATTCACCAGCAACAGGCCAAAAGCGATCGCCAGAATAGAATTATTGTACCTTTCCCCTTCCAGGCTAAAACTCGCCACCGCCCCCAGGCCCATCAGCCAGGCTTTCGGGTTAAGGAACTGTAACAGCCACCCCTGATACAGGCGAATCGGCTTGGGCGGTGCCACATCGGTTTCCAGTTTCTCATAAGCGGCGGTCGCGACTTTCCACGCCAGCCACAACAGATACAGGCTACCGAGGATCTTCAGAATCAGGTGCAGTGAGGGATAAATCAGGATCAGACCACCCACGCCAAACGCCACCAGCAGCATGATACTCTGCATACCGAGCATGATGCCGATCATCAGCCACAGCGAACGCATAAAACCGAAGTTGGCCCCAGAGGTGGTGAGCAGCATATTGTTTGGGCCAGGCGTAATCGCGGCAACCCACAGGAAGCCTAACATCGAAAGAAATAAACTCAGTTCCATGAAGCGGGTGCTCCTCACCCAAATGATTTTTTGCAGTATTATTGTTAATACATGACATTGAAGCTAACAGTGCGGTATTGATCACACAATAGCCGCCAACAAGAATTTTATTCAACTATGCATGAATCCTTTCGCCCTTTGACCGGGGCCAGTAATCCGCATCTGCAAACCCTGCTGCCACGCTTGGTACGCCGTCATGTGCTGCTGAAACCGCATTGGCAACGGCTGGAATTGCCCGACGGTGATTTTGTCGATCTTGCCTGGAGCGAAGATCCCCAGTTAGCCCGCCACAAGCCGCGCGTGGTCCTGTTCCACGGCTTAGAGGGCAATTTCTACAGCCCTTACGCGCACGGCCTGCTCAACGCCTGGCGCGAACAAGGCTGGCTCGGGGTGGTGATGCATTTCCGTGGTTGCAGCGGTGTGCCCAACCGCAAGCAGCGTATCTATCATTCCGGTGAAACCGAGGATGCGCGTTTCTTTTTGCGCTGGCTGCGCGACAGTTTTGGTGAGGTACCCACGGCGGCGGTGGGGATCTCTCTCGGCGGTAATATGCTGGCGTACTACCTGGCGCAGCAAGGCAACGACAGCCTGCTGCAGGCCGCGGTAGTGGTGTCGGCACCGCTGATGCTGGAGCCCTGCTCGGTTCGCATGGAACAAGGTTTTTCGCGTGTTTATCAGCACTATCTGCTGGGCCAGTTGAAGCAGAATGCCACGCGCAAGTTGCTACATTACCCTGATACCCTGCCGCTGAGTCTGCCGCAGTTGAACCAGTTGCGCCGGATCCGTGAGTTTGACGAGGTGATCACCTCACGCTTGCACGGTTTTAACGGCGCGCTGGATTATTACCGCCGCTGCAGCGCCCTGCCCCTGTTGCCACAGATCACCACACCGCTGCTGATCATTCATGCCAAAGACGACCCGTTTATGACCGACGAGGTGATCCCCGATCTCACCCGCCTGCCAGCCAATATCGAATATCAGCTCACCGAGCGTGGCGGCCACGTTGGCTTTGTCGGCGGTACCTTGAAAAAACCACAAATGTGGCTGGAATACCGTATTCCATCCTGGCTTTCCCCTTTTCTGGAATCAACAACGTGATTATCCCTTGGCAAGAGCTTGAACAAGAAACCCTCAACAGCCTGATCGAATCCTTCGTGCTGCGTGAGGGTACTGACTACGGTGAGCACGAACGTTCGCTGGAACAGAAGGTGAATGACGTACGCCGCCAGTTGAAAAGCGGCGATGTAGTGCTGGTGTGGTCGGAACTGCACGAAACCGTCAATATCATGCCACGCGGGCAGATCCACGCCGGGCAGGAAGAAATTTAGTCACTCCAGCCTATGATTGGTAAAAAAAATCAGGTAACAATGGACGATTGCCGATCGACGCCTATGCCCAAAATAATTCAAGTTGTGCGAAGTATGGCGGGGATATGTACTTAATACGGAGTGACAACCCATTATGTCTGCCAAACATCCCATTATTGCGGTGACCGGCTCCAGCGGGGCCGGCACCACGACCACCAGCCTGGCGTTTCGCAAGATTTTCCAGCAGTTGAATATCCGTGCCGCCCAGTTGGAAGGGGACAGTTTCCATCACTACACCCGGCCAGAAATGGATGCGGCCATCCGTAAGGCACGCGATCTTGGCCGCCATATCAGCTATTTCGGCCCCGAAGCCAATAACTTCAGCCTGCTGGAACAAAGCTTTATCCAGTACGGCAAAAACGGCACCGGTCGCTCGCGCAAATACCTGCACACCTACGATGAGGCCGTGCCTTACGATCAGGTCCCCGGCACCTTCACGCCGTGGGAACCGCTGCCAACCCCCACCGATGTGTTGTTCTACGAAGGACTGCACGGCGGCGTAGTTGCCGATAAGGTTGACGTCGCCAAGCATGTTGATCTGCTGGTGGGGGTAGTGCCAATCGTCAACTTGGAGTGGATCCAGAAATTGATCCGCGATACCGGCGAGCGCGGCCATTCGCGTGAAGCGGTGATGGACTCCGTGGTACGTTCAATGGAAGATTACATCAGCTACATCACGCCGCAGTTCTCGCGCACCCATATCAACTTCCAACGCGTCCCCACGGTCGATACCTCCAATCCGTTTGCCGCCAAGGCCATCCCCTCATTGGACGAAAGCTTTGTGGTGATCCACTTCCGCGGCCTGGATCAGATCGATTACCCCTATCTGTTGGCAATGCTACAGGGGTCGTTTATCTCTCACATCAATACGCTGGTAGTGCCGGGCGGCAAAATGGGGCTGGCGATGGAGCTGATCATGGCACCATTAGTACAACGGCTACTGGAAGGTAAAAAAATCGAATAACGCTCTCGGGCGCGGCCAGCCACCGCGCCTTTCCCCTTATTCCCCTCGATGCATGCTACTGCCTCACACTCGGCAAAAAAGTCATTAATGAACGATTTTTCATTGCCAATATTCTTTCCTGTGGGCAAGGCGAAACCATCAGCCTGACGTTCAGCGCGGCGATTTCTGGATTTACTACGCAGCCATTGCCAGCACTACCCTTGGTAGCCTCAGGCAACGTCACGAATTTCAAAGCTGTGGGTAACGCTGGCCGCTTTGCTCAGCATCAGCGAAACCGAGCAATACTTCTCGGCCGACAGGTTAACCGCACGCTCAACAATCTTATCGGTCAGCCCTTTACCGGTGACGATAAAATGCAGGTTGATATGGGTAAACAGACGCGGTGCTTCTTCACGGCGCTCCGAGGTCAGTTTCACCTCGCAGTCACGGACATCGTTACGGCCTTTCTGCAAAATAGACACGACGTCAATAGCACTGCAACCGCCCACTGACATCAGGACCATTTCCATCGGGCTTGGCGCTTTATCGCCCGCGTTACCATCCATCAACACCTGATGGCCAGACGCAGACTCACCCAAGAATGTCAGCCCTTCCACCCACTTAACTCTTGCCTGCATTTTGTACACTCCGGTTAATTTCTCAAAATCAGGGTACGCTTTCGCATAGAAACTGGCAACGGAACCTGATGCTAATCATGCTGAAGCGAGACAACACAAGACACTCGCCTCACTCTGTGCTACAAACAGAGCCGCAATAACTCTTTCCAGGTCATCGATTTCAGGGAAATGCCCGAGGAAAGGGCCCTATATTGGCATGTTAACAGAATGTAACTTGCAGCACTTCACGCAAGTTAATATGCTAGAGTGCAAGCGTATTTCTATAACATGCCTCAAAACCTGTTGATAGCCACCCCACATTACACCAGGCTATAAGCACGTTTTACAGGGAACTCTGACCCCTGTGATACAAGGCAGCGATAACAACAGAGGATAACAGCGAATGGTTCTCGGCAAACCGCAAACAGACCCTACTCTCGAATGGTTCCTGTCTCATTGCCATATCCACAAATATCCATCAAAGAGTACGCTGATTCACCAAGGTGAAAAGGCCGAAACGCTTTACTACATTGTGAAAGGCTCCGTTGCGGTGCTGATCAAGGATGAAGAAGGCAAAGAGATGATCCTGTCCTACCTGAACCAGGGGGATTTCATCGGTGAACTTGGATTATTTGAAGAAGGCCAGGAACGCAGTGCCTGGGTTAGAGCGAAAACAGCCTGTGAAGTGGCTGAAATTTCCTATAAGAAATTCCGCCAGTTGATTCAGGTTAACCCGGATATCCTGATGCGCCTGTCTGCGCAGATGGCAAACCGCCTGCAAGTCACCTCAGAGAAAGTGGGTAACCTCGCCTTCCTTGACGTTACCGGCCGCATCGCGCAAACCTTGCTGAATCTGGCAAAACAGCCCGATGCCATGACTCACCCGGACGGCATGCAAATCAAGATTACCCGCCAGGAAATTGGTCAAATCGTCGGTTGCTCACGTGAAACCGTCGGTCGTATTTTGAAAATGCTCGAAGATCAAAACCTGATTTCTGCCCACGGCAAAACCATTGTCGTTTACGGCACGCGTTAATCATTGAAGAAGCGGCGTAGCAATACGCCGCTTTTTTAGCTTCCCCCGATTACTCATGTGGCGGCGCCTGATCTACCACCCGGAAGTCAACTACGCACTGCGGCAAACGCTGGTGCTGTGTCTGCCAGTGGTTTTCTTCCTGCTGCTGGGCAACCTGCAACTCGGCCTGCTGTTCTCTCTGGTGCCTGCCTGCTGCAACATTGCCGGATTAGACACACCCCACAAACGCTTTTTTAAACGCCTGATCGTCGGCGGCTCACTGTTTGCCCTCAGCAGCTTGCTGCTGCAACAGGCGCTGTTGTGGCATATTCCGTTGCCCCTGCTGATGCTGGCGATGGCGCTGTTGCTGGGCGTCAGCGGTGAAATCAGCCCACTGCATGCGCGCTTGCTGCCCGCCGCGCTGGTCGCGGCCATCTTTTCTCTCAGCATGGCAGGCCACGTACCGATCTGGCATACCCCGCTGCTGTATCTGGTTGGCACCCTCTGGTACGGGCTGTTCACCTGGTTCTGGTTCAAGCTGTGGAAAGAGCAGCCAATGCGCGAGTCCCTGAGCCCGCTCTATATCCAGTTGGCGGACTATTTCGAAGCTAAATACTCGCTGCTGACCCAGCATATCGATCCCGAAACCGCACTGCCACCGCTGCTGCAACGCCAGCAGAAGGTGATGGACATGATCAGCCTTCTGTATCAGCAAGTTAACTTCCTGCCTCATGCCAATAGCCAGGAACAAAAACGCCTGCAGCGCACTTTCCAGGTGGCACTCGATCTGCAGGAACACATTACCGTCAGCCTGCATCAGCCGGAAGAAGTGCAAAAGCTGGTAGAACAGAGCCAGGCCGAAGCGATTATCCGCCGTAACGCCCAAGTGATTGCCGGGCGTTTGCGCATCGTGGCCAACGATATTCTCTATCACCGGCGCTCAACGCGTTTCAGCATGAAGAGTGAGCTGGCGGCACTGGAAAAAGTGGCCACACAGCATGCCGATAACCCGGTAGGCCAGTTCTGTTTTTACCACTTCAGCCGCATCGCCCGCTTATTACGTAGCCAGCGCCCGCTGTATCAGCGCGATCTGATGGCCGACCAGGCGCGCTTGCCGTTCTGGCCTGCCGTGGTGAGCTACCTGTCGTGGAAGTCCAACGCCCTGCGCAATGCCGCCCGGCTGGGCATCATACTGGCGGTGGGTAGCAGTCTGGGTATGATTTTCAACCTGCCGAAGCCCTATTGGATCCTGCTGACCATTATGCTGGTGAGCCAGAACGGCTATAACGCCACGCGCGTCAGGATCCAGCATCGTGCCCTCGGCACGCTGGCCGGGTTGGCGATCGCCGCAGGACTCTTGCAGTTGCAACTGCCGGAGCACCTGACGCTGAGCATCATGCTGGCAATCACGCTGGCTGCCTACCTGATATTGCGCAAAAATTATGGGCTGGCGGTGATGGGGTTTACCGTCACTGCGGTGTATACCCTGCAATTGTTGGCGCTGAATGGCACCCATTTTCTGGTGCCGCGCCTAATCGATACGCTGATTGGCTGTGTGCTGGCGTTTGGCGGGAGTATCTGGCTATGGCCGCAATGGCAAAGCGGCCTGCTGCGTAAGAACGCACATCAGGCGCTGGAGCGGGATCAAACGGCATTACGCCTGCTGCTGCAAGAACAGGAAGCGGATCCTGCTACGCAGGCCTACGCACGAATGCAGGTTAATCAGGCACATAATGCGCTGTTCACTTCGCTTAATCAGGCGATGCAGGAACCGGGGTTTGAGTCGAATTATCTGGCGGATATGCGCTTATGGATCACGCACAGCCAGTTTATTGTCGAGCATCTGAATGCGCTGACCATTCTGGCGCGCGAGCACGACACCTTAACGCCAGAGATGGCGAAAGAGTATTTGCAAAGTTGCGAAATTGCCCTGCAAAGCTGCCAACAGCGGCTGGAATATGACGGCCCAAGCAGCAGCCAGAGCCCCATGCATCTCCCCGAGATGCACCCAGATATGCCAATAACCGAGATGGAACGCCACCTGCGGCGTATCCTTTCGCACCTGAGCGTGATGCATACCATTTCGTCGCTGGCCTGGCGCCAACGCCCGCACCATGGCATCTGGCTGAAACGGAAACTGCGGGAAAACTGAGATTGGCAGGGGCTAAAGCTAGCGCATAGCCCCTGTGGATCGCTTATGCGTTAATCACATCCTGTACGGCCAGCTCGAACAACGCCATGCCTTCGTCGATATCTTTCAGTTCTACCACCAGCGAAGGTGCAAAGCGAATCACGTTTGGCCCGGCGTTGAGGATCATCAAACCCCGAGCGGCTGCCGCGGTCAGGAAGTCCCGCGCTTTGCCGTGATACTCCGGTGTCAGTTCCGCGCCGATCAACAATCCCATGCCGCGAATGTCGCTGAAAATTGCGTACTTCTCACCGATGTTCTGCAACGCCTGCACATACAGCTTGTGGCGCTGCTCAATGCCGCTCAATACTTCCGGCGTATTGATCACGTCCAGTGCCGCTTCCGCCACCGCACAGGCCAGCGGGTTGCCGCCATAGGTGGTGCCGTGGGTGCCCACATGCATCACCGATGCGATCTCCTCTGTCGTCAGCATCGCGCTCACCGGGAAACCACCGCCCAACGCTTTGGCGGTGGTGAGAATATCCGGCGTAATGCCATAGTGCATATAGGTAAACAGTTTACCGCTCCGGCCCATACCGCTTTGCACTTCGTCAAACACCAGTAATGCCTGATGCTTGTCGCACAACTCCCGCACGCCCTGCAGGAAAGCGGCATCCACCGGAGTAACCCCACCTTCCCCCTGGATCGGCTCCATCACCACGGCACAGGTGTGATCGTCCATCACCGCTTTCACCGCCGCCAGATCGTTGAACGGCACATGCACGATATCGGCCGGCTTTGGCCCGAAACCATCGGAATATTTCGCCTGTCCACCGACGGAAACCGTGAACAGCGTGCGGCCATGGAACGCGTTGTTAAACGCAATAATCTTGGTTTTGTAAGGGCTGTGGCGGCTGATGGCATAATGGCGCGCCAGCTTGAACGCGGCTTCGTTAGCCTCCGCCCCCGAGTTTGCGAAGAACACCCGGTCGGCAAACGTAGCGTTGATCAGCTTGGTCGCCAGGCGCAGTGCCGGTTCATTGGTGAAGACGTTACTGGTGTGCCACAGAGTTTCGCCCTGCTGTTTCAACGCGGCGACCAATGCAGGATGGCAGTGCCCAAGCGCGGTGACGGCAATGCCGCCAGAGAAGTCGATATACTCGTTTCCCTGCTGATCCCACACGCGGCTGCCCTTGCCCTTTACCGGCACGAACTGAGCCGGTGCATAAACAGGCAGGATAACCTGATCAAAAGTGCTGCGATCGACTGCGATTTTTTCGGTCATTGTGGGCTCCACCCTGAAATTGACTCAGTGTCATTGTTGCGAATAATTGAAAATATAGTCACAAAATATGCATAAAAAACCAATTAAGGGCAAACCAAAATCGCCGATAGTGGCAAAGAAAATCCTAACCCACTAACTTTTAAGAAAATTATCCAGCAACTGATGACCCTGTTCGCTCAGGATGCTTTCCGGATGGAACTGCACCCCTTCCAGCGCCAGCGTGCGGTGGCGAATGCCCATGATTTCATCCTGCTCACCGTCACGCTCGCTCCAGGCGGTCACCTCAAAGCAGCTTGGCAAGGTTGCGGCATCCAGCACTAACGAATGGTAGCGAGTGACGGTCAGCGGGTTATTCAGGCCAGCAAATACGCCCTGATGGTGATGGCGAATCGCCGACGTTTTGCCATGCATCACCTCACGGGCACGAACCACATCGGCACCCAATGCCTGGCCAATCGCCTGATGCCCAAGGCAAACCCCGAGGATCGGCAGTTTGCCGGCAAAATGACGGATCGCCGCCAGCGAAATACCCGCCTCGTTCGGCGTGCAGGGGCCAGGGGAGATGACTAAATGCTGCGGCGCCAGCCGTTCGATATCGGCCAGTTGCAGTTCGTCATTGCGCTTCACCAGCACTTCTGCACCCAGTTCGCAGAAGTACTGATAAAGGTTATAGGTAAAGGAGTCGTAGTTATCGATCAGCAGCAGCATGTGATTTCCAACAGCAAAAATGCTGCGCTAGTTTACTGCCAGCGCCAATAATGTCAGCTTACTTTTTGCGGCCACCCATAATCGAACCCAAGACGCCACGCAGGATCTGGCGGCCCAGATCGCGCGCCATGCTTTTGGCGGCAGTCTGGACGATACCATCGCGTTTCCCCCCGCGCGGGCCAGTGGAGCCAAACAGGATATCGTTCAAGCCGTCCATCAACCCGCCACCGCTCTCCGGCCCGGCGGCAGACTGTTGCTCAGGCTGGCCCGGCTGCGGTTTGCCCATGGTGGCAAACCCTCCGGCAGAAAGCTTCTCATAGGCAGATTCACGATCCACCCCATCTTCGTAGCGCCCGTAGAGAGGCGACTTATTGATGGCGCTGTTCAGCCCTTCGGCCCCCAGCATGCCCATTTTCGATTCAGGGGCGATCACCATCGCCCGTTCCACCACGTTTGGCCGCCCTTTCTCATCCAGAAAAGACACCAATGCCTCACCCACACCCAGCTCGGTAATCGCCGTTTCAGCATCAAACGCCGGATTGGCACGCATCGTTTGCGCGGCTGCCTTCACCGCTTTCTGATCGCGCGGCGTAAAAGCCCGCAGCGCATGCTGAACGCGGTTACCCAACTGCCCCAGCACGCTGTCCGGGATATCGAGCGGATTCTGGGTAACAAAATAGATCCCGACGCTTTTCGAGCGGATCAGCCGTACCACCTGTTCGATTTTAGTCAGTAGAGCCGGTGGCGCATCGTTAAACAGCAGGTGGGCTTCGTCGAAGAAAAACACCAGCTTTGGCTGCTCGGGGTCGCCCACTTCGGGCAAATGCTCAAACAGTTCGGCCAGCAGCCACAGCAGGAATACCGAATAGAGCTTCGGTTGGTTAATCAACTTATCCGCCGCCAACAGGTTGATGATCCCTTGGCCATTGCCGTCGGTTCTCATCAGGTCGTTGATATCCAGCATCGGCTCGCCAAAAAACTGATTAGCGCCCTGCTCTTCCAGCGTCAGCAAACCACGCTGGATAGCGCCAACCGAGGCAGCAGAGATGTTGCCATATTGGGTCTGAAACTGTTTGGCGTTATCCCCGACGAACTGCACCATCGCCCGCAGGTCTTTCATATCGAGCAGCAGCAGCGCGTTGTCATCGGCGATTTTAAATATCAGCTGCAGCACACCGCTTTGCACATCGTTCAAATCTAACAGACGGCCAAGCAGCAGCGGGCCAAGATCGGAAACGGTGGCGCGGATCGGGTGCCCTTTCTCACCAAAGATATCCCACGGGATTATCGTACAGGCCTGCGGTTGCCAGTCAGTAACGCCAATCGCCGCCAGCCGCGCCTGGAGTTTTTCGGAAGGCACGCCTTGCGCGGCAATCCCCGACAAATCCCCCTTCACGTCGGCCAGAAACACAGGAATGCCAATACGTGAGAACTGTTCCGCCATCTTTTGCAGCGTCACCGTTTTACCGGTACCGGTCGCCCCGGTAATCAAACCGTGGCGGTTAGCTAGGGCAGGCAAAATCACCAGTTCCGCGCCTGGTTTCCCATCGTGCATCGCTTTGGCAATAACTCGAGCTTCACTCATGCGCTTTTCCTTTGGTCCTGTTCGACACAAAAACACCCGTTAATGCTATTAAAGCTATAAGCACGATGAAGTACCGTCAAGACAAGAGCCGATGTCCCTTAATTGATCGTCAGCAGCCCTGAGGTGCCATGGCGGGACAGCGCTTAACCACGTAGCCCCAACTCTTCCTTCAGCGATTTCAGATAGCGGCGGCTGACCGGCACCGGCTCACCCACCGACATGATCATCTCTGCCGTGCCGCTCTCCTCAAAGCGGATCTCTCTGACCTGTTCAAGGTTAACCAGATACTGCCGATGGCAACGCACCAGCGGCGTGCGGCTTTCCAGCGTGCGCAACGTCAGTTCGGTGAAACACTCCATGCCATCATTGCGCACCACATACACCCCGGTCGAACGTGAGCGGATCGCGATCACCTCATCAAAACGCAACAGGTAGATGCGGCTATGGCCGGTGCAAGGGATGTATTTCAGATAGCCCGCGCTTTCCTCTAACGCCGCAATATTCTGTGGCGCGCGGCGTTGATGCAGGCGCTGCAGCGTCTTATTCAGCCGCTTGGGTTCCGCGGGTTTCAGCAGGTAATCAAACGCGTGCTCTTCGAAGGCCTGCACCGCGTATTCATCATAAGCGGTCAGGAATACGATATACGGCATGCGGTTTGGATCGAGCATCCCCACCATTTCCAGCCCGCTGATGCGCGGCATCTGAATATCCAGAAACACCACATCCGGTTGCAAACGGTGGATCTGGCTGATGGCCTCAATCGCATTGGCACACTCGCCGATAATGGTGACGCCCTGTTCCTCTTCCAACAGATGGCGCAGGTTATCGCGGGCAGAGGGCTCATCGTCAACGATCAGTACGGTTAACATCATGCAGCCCTCGCCAACGGCACGCTCAAGGTAATGCAGGTAAACGCTTCAGGTTCACAGGCGATCTGCACCCCATAGCCATCACCGTAACGCACACGGATACGCCTATCCACCAGATTCATACCCAACCCACTGCCGCCTATCTGCTGGCGGAACAAACCGGCATTGTCGGTCACCTGCAGCAACAGATTGTCGCCCTCGCGCCGGGCACCAATATCGATCCGGCCAATCCCCAGCAGGTGCGAAGTGCCGTGCTTAATGGCATTTTCCACAATCGGCTGGAGCGAGAAGGCAGGCAGCCTGACCGCCAGCAGTTCCTCCGGCAGCGAAACCGCAATCTCCAGCCGATCGGCAAAGCGGGCTTTTTCTATCTGCAGATAGGCATTCACATGCTCAATCTCATCTGCCAGGCTCACTTCATCAGCGGAACGTTTGAGGTTTTTACGGAAAAAGGTAGAGAGAGACTGCACCAGTTCGCAGGCACGATCGCCATCCCGACGGATCACCGCCACCAGCGTATTCAGCGCATTAAACAGGAAGTGCGGGTTAACCTGGGCGTGCAGCAGCTTGATTTCCGACTGTGCCAGCAGTTGTTTATGCCGCTCGTATTGCCCGGCCATGATTTGTGCCGACAGCAGGCTGGCGATCCCTTCCCCCAGCGTGCGGTTGATGGTGCTGAACAGTTTGGTTTTCGGTTCGTACAGTTTGATGGTGCCGATCACCCGTTGATTCTCGCCGCGCAGCGGGATCACCAGCGTCGAGCCCAGCTTGCAATTGGCGTTGATCGAACAGCAATAAGAGAGCTCATTACCATCGGCATACACCACCTCGTTATTATCGATGGCACGATGGGAATGCACCGAAGAGATCGGCGTCCCCGGCACGTGGTGGTCGTCGCCAATGCCGATAAAGGCCAGCAGTTTGTCACGATCGGTGATCGCCACAGCGCCAATGCCCAGCTCCTGATAAATGACGCGCGCCACCTTCATGCTGTTTTCCTGATCAAACCCCTGTCGCAGAATACCCTCGGTACGCTCCGCAATCTTCAGCGCCTTGGAAGAGAATGCGCTGGTGTACTTCTCAAACATCGCCCGCCGATCCAGCAGGATCTGCATAAACATGGCCGCCCCGAGCGTGTTGGCGATCACCATCGGCAAGGCAATGTGCTCCACCAGCCGCAACGCCTCTGGGAACGGGCGGGCGATCGCCAGGATGATGGCCATTTGCAGCACTTCGGTGGTCAACGCAATGCACGCCACAAACAGAGGGTTGAACAGTAAGTCGATACGCCCACGCCGCATGGCGATGCTGTGCACGACGCCGCCAACCAGGCCTTCTGCCACCGTCGAGACCGCACAGGCGACGTCGGTCATGCCCCCCAGCGTGTAGCGGTGCAAACCACCGGTCAACCCCACCAGAAAACCAACGGAAGGTCCCCCGAGCAACCCGCCCAGTACGGCGCCGATCGCACGGGTATTGGCGATCGAATCCTGGATATGCAGGCCGAAATAGGTGCCCATGATGCAAAACACGGAGAAAATGACGTAGCACAGTAACTTGTGCGGCAAGCGAATGGTGACCTGCGTCAGCGGGATAAACAGCGGCGTCTTACTTAATAAATAGGCAATAACAAGATAAACACACATCTGCTGTAACAGCAGCAAAACCTGGTTAAATTCGTACATAAACAGCAGCTCATCAAAACAGCAACAACAAACAGAAAGTGCCAGCTAAAGGGGCTGGTTTTGGGCGCTGATTAGAACATGCCAACGGGAAGAAAACAGTGATGCAGGCAAAGCTTCGGGAGGAAGATAACGCACCAGCCCCAAACGGGGCTGGCACAGCAGAGCAGGTTATGGCAGCACTTTGGCCGACAGGATCACGATCGGCTTGCTGGGGACATTTTGATAAGGGCCCACGTTGCCGGTTGGCACCTGGGAAATCTTATCTACCACGTCCATCCCTTTCACTACCTTCCCAAATACCGCATAGCCGAAATCACGCTGGCCATGGTCGAGGAAAGCGTTATCAGCCACATTCAGGAAGAACTGGCTGGTTGCACTGTCTTTATCGGCAGTGCGCGCCATGGAAATGGTACCGCGCAGGTTACGCAGGCCGTTGTCAGCTTCGTTTTTGATCGCTGCACCGGTCGATTTCTGCTGCATATCCGCCGTAAAACCGCCACCCTGAATCATAAAACCCGGGATCACGCGGTGGAAAACGGTGTTGTTATAGTAACCGCTGTTCACGTAGTCAATGAAGTTCTTGGTGGAGACTGGGGCCTTCTGGCTGTCGAGCGCTAATTCAATATTGCCTGCCGAGGTGGTCAGCATGACGTGAGTTTCACCGGCGGCCAATGCGGCAGGAGCCATTGCGGTCAGGGAACACAGCGCAACGAAGGTCACTAAAGTACGTTTGAACATGAACGGGTCCTTTCTCTGGGAGACAAACAACGGAAAAGCGCTTTGATTCTAAAGAGCTACCCCTGATAGCGCCAGCCATTTACCAATATTTAAGTAATTGCCGGATATTTCTTACAGCTGCTGGTTTTTTGCCTGCCGACAGTATGATCGTCAGGCTCATTTTTGCCAAGTCGATCACGCATTATTTACCCACTTTCTCTCCCCCTCCTTTTTTGCGATACAACTCCCGGTTTGATTTTGAAATACCGCTACGCTGATCAAATGAGAGCGCTCTCATTTGCGCTCACAGTCGTAATCTCACTGGAGAGCAAGAATGATAAAGATTGTGCTGTGTTGTGCCGCTGGGATGTCCACCAGCATGCTGGTCAAACGCATGCAAGCCGAAGCGCAGAAACGTGAACTGAACGTGGAAATCATCGCGATACCCGCCGCCGATTTTGCAGCCGAGCTGCCAACCGCCAGCGTTGTGCTGCTGGGGCCGCAGGTGAAGTACGAACTGGCGCGTTTCAGCAAACTCGCCGAGCCGCATGGCCTGTCGGTTGCCGTCATCGACATGATGGATTACGGCACCCTGCGCGGTGACAAGGTGCTGGACAAAGCCCTCGGTCTGATTGCCTGACTCTGCGGAGAGAATCATGAGCCTTTACGCTTCCCTGATGCGCGTGGTGGAAAACCATGTTGCCCCGTTGGCTGGCCGCATCGGCAGCCAACGTCATATCGTCGCCATTCGCGACGGCTTTATTTCCGCCATGCCGTTCCTGATTGTCGGCAGTATCATGCTGATCGTTGCCAACCCGCCGTTTGATGCCGCCACTACCTCCCGCTTCGGGCAAGCCTGGCTGGGTTTCGCCAAAGCCCACTGGAGCACCATCACCATGCCGTTCTTTATGACCATGGGCCTGATGAGCGTCTTCGTTGCCATTGGCACCGCCTACAGCCTGGCGAAGCATTATGGCCTGGATGCCCTGACCGCCGGGTTGTTATCGCTGATGGCGTTTCTGCTGGCCGCCGCACCGCAGGTGGATAACAAGATGTCGCTCGATTTCCTCGGTGGCCAGGGGGTGTTTACCGCCCTGATCTGCGCGATCTGGTCGGTCGAGCTGATCCGCCTGCTGAAAAAGTACCACATCACCATCCGCATGCCGGAACAGGTACCACCGGCGATTGCCCGTTCGTTCGAACTGCTGTATCCGGTGGTGGGCATCCTATTGACGGTGTACCCCATCAGCATTCTGATGCAGAGTGAGTTCCAGCTTCTGCTGCCCGATGCCATCATGCACCTGTTCCAACCGCTGATCTCTGCGGGTGATACCCTGCCGGCCATCCTGCTGGCGGTGCTGATCGCCAACCTGCTGTGGTTTGCCGGTATTCACGGTGACAACATCGTGACCGGCCTGCTCAACCCGATCTTTATGACCAACCTGGCCACCAATGCCGCGCTGGTGGCACACGGCGCGGCCACCACCCAGACCCTGACCGCCCCCTTCTGGTCGTTCTATGTCTGCATCGGCGGTTCCGGCTCGACGTTGGTGCTGGCCTTCCTGTATATGCGTAGTCGCTCCATTCACCTGCGCACCATCGGCAAACTGAGCGTGGTGCCCGCGGCCTTCAACATCAACGAACCTCTGCTGTTCGGTTCACCGGTGGTGATGAACCCGACGCTGTTTATCCCGTTGATCGTCGTCCCGATGGTCAACGCTACGCTGGCCTATTTCGCTCTGAACTGGGAGCTGGTGGAAAAAATGGTCGCCATGGCCCCCTGGACCGCACCGGCACCGCTAGGGGCGATGATCTCGGCCTCCTGGGATATCCGTGCCGCCCTGCTGGTGCTGATCTTGATGGCCATCGATCTGGCGATCTGGCTGCCGTTCTTCAAGGTGTATGAAAAACAACTATTGGCGCAGGAGCGGCAACAGGCCGACGCCGAGCGCGAAGCCATCGATACCGCTACTGCACAGTAACAGGAGAAGTAACGTGACAGAACAGATGGCTGATGTCAGCCCGGATTTTGAAAGCACCATCATGGAACTGCTGGTGTTCGCCGGTAGCGCCCGCAGCAGCGCGCTGATGGCATTGCAGCAGGCGCGAGCCGGTGATTTTGCCGCCTCGGCTGAGCATATGGCCGAATCACAGCAGGCGGTGAAACATGCGCACCATATCCAGACCCAGCTGATTAGCCTGGACGAAGGCTGCGGCAAACTGCCCATCAACCTGATTACCGTACATGCGCAGGATCACCTGATGAACGCGATGGTCATTCAGGACTTGGCAAGCGACATGATTGAACTTTACCGCCGTCAGGCACAGCAGGAGGCCCGTTCATGAGTGCGTTGAAGATCGCCATTATCGGCGGTGGCAGCAGCTATACGCCGGAGTTGGTCGAAGGGCTGATCCAGCGCATTGAAGAATTACCCGTCACCGAACTGGCGTTGGTGGACGTCGAACCCGGCCGCGAGAAAGTGGCGATCATTGCCGCGTTGACCCAGCGTATGCTGGCACGCAACGGGCTGGAGCAGGTAAAGGTCAGCGTGCATTTCGAACTGGACGACGCGATTCGCGGTGCCAAATTTGTGCTCACCCAACTGCGCGTCGGGCAGCTACCGGCACGCGCCGCCGATGAGCGCTTAGGGCTGAAATATCGCTTAATCGGCCAGGAAACCACCGGCGTCGGCGGTTTTGCCAAGGCACTGCGCACCATCCCGGTGATGCTGAACATCGCGCGTAAAGTGGAACAGTTGGCACCGAACGCCTGGATCATCAATTTCACCAATCCGGCGGGCATCGTAACCGAAGCGGTTTCGCGTTATACCCAAGCGAAAATCATCGGCCTGTGCAACGTGCCTATCAGCATGCACCATATGATTGCCAATCTGCTGCAAACCCCTTGCGGCCGGGTGCAACTGCGGTTTGCCGGGTTGAACCACATGGTTTGGGTGCACCAGGTGCTGCAAAACGGCCAGAACGTCACCAGCAAGGTGATCGATATGCTGTGTGACGGCGCAACGTTAACCATGAACAACATCAAAGAAGCGCCGTGGCCGCCGGAATTCCTGCGGGCGCTGGGTGCGATCCCTTGCCCTTATCATCGTTATTTCTACCAGACTCAGCAGATGCTGGCAGAAGAAACGGCCGCCGCTGCCGAGCACGGCACCCGTGCCGAACAGGTGATGAAAGTGGAACAAGAACTGTTCGAACTGTATGCCGACCCACATCTGGACAGCAAGCCTGAGCAGCTCAGCTTCCGTGGTGGCTCTTTCTATTCAGAGGTCGCACTGGAACTGATTCGTGCTATTCACAATAATCTCGGGTTGCAATTAGTCGTAAATACCGCAAACCGTGGCGCTATTCGCGGTTTAGCGGACGACGCTGTGATAGAAACCAACTGTATTATCGACGCTCAGGGAGCGCATCCGCTCGCTTTCGGCCAGCTACCGGAATCGATGCACGCCTTGACCCAGCAGGTAAAGGCCTATGAACGCCTGACGATCGAAGCCGCCGTACATGGCGATCGCCGCAGCGCGCTGCTGGCGCTGGTGACCAACCCATTGGTGGCCAATGCCCAGATTGCCCAGCCGCTGTTAGACGAGGTGCTGGAGGCAAACCAGGCCTATTTGCCTAATGCTGGTCAGTTAAGGCTAACCAGTTCCCTCTCCCTTGGGGAGAGGGTTAGGGTGAGGGGATGAACACCGCACTACAAGCCCCTCACCCCGGCCCTCTCCCACGGGAGAGGGGGCGGCTCCTTTAGCAATTGCACACGATTATGCAGTTTTGCGTTTAACTGACCGGCATTAGGCCTATTTGCCACCGTTTAAATAACATGTCGTACACCACACTGAGAAAACGAGCCAACACAGCCCATCACGCTGCAGCTTGAAAAACCAAGGGGATACGCAATCAGGAGCAGGATAATGGTGACACTGGAAGATGTCGCAGCGTTGGCCGGGGTATCCCGCGCCACGGTGTCACGCGTGGTGAATGGTGACAGCAACGTCAAACCCCTCACGCGTGAGAAGGTGACCAAAGCCGTGGCCGAACTGGGTTATACCCCCAATCCGGCAGCCAGAGCGCTGGCCTCCAGCCACAGCAATACGCTGGGGCTGGTTACCACCTCTTACCGCGGTGGCTTTTTTGGTGCGCTGATGGATTTTGTGCAAACCGAGGCAGAATCGCAGGGTAAACAGTTGCTGGTGACCCAAGGCCGTAACAGCGCAGAGAACGAACTGCTGGCGATTCAACGCCTGTTCAGCCTGCGCTGTGACGGGGTGATCCTGCACGTGCGTTTTCTCTCTGACGATCGGCTCCGCCAGCTAGCCGCAGAGCAGCGCCACTTTGTGCTGTTGGATCGCCTGGTGCCAGGTTTGGAAGATCGTTGCGTTACGTTTGATCACGTACGCGCCAGCCAGATAGCGACGCAACAGCTGATCGATGCTGGCCACCGGCGCATCGCCTGCATCAGCGGCCCACCGCAGCGCGCCTCCAGCCAGCTGCGATTGCAGGGTTTTCTTAACGCGATGCGGGCTGCCGATCTGCAACCGGTGGATTGCCTTGCCGGGGTTTACGATCTGGAAAGCGGTTACGACTGTGCCGCCCAGTTGTTACGCCGTGCAACGCTGCCGAGTGCCATCTATTGCTGTAACGAAGAAATGGCAATTGGTGCCCTGCTGGCCATTAATGAACACCGTCTGCGCGTACCGCAGGATATCGCGCTGATTTGCTATGACAGCGGCGAGCGTGCGCCTTTTGCACGCCCGGCGCTGACCAGCGTGCATTTCCCGATCACCGAGATGGCACAACATGCCACCCGTCGCTTGATCGATCCACACACGCCTGCGGTCACCTTTGAGCCAACGATCGTACACCGTGATTCGATCGTGCCGATCGCCGTTTAGATCACAGGGACATTCATTGCATTTCATCTTTTGCATCAGAAAGCAGACCACCATCACAAAAACTCCCGTTGGCTATGCTAGGATCCGCTTCCTGGTGGTTCTCGCGGGACTTTCTCTGCTTTGCCAGAAAAGCCGTGGCCTTTTGCCAGTGTTAACCCTCAACCGAAACAGTCATCAATCAGGCCTATACAATGAATGACAGCAACCGCATCCGGCTAACATGGATCAGCTTTTTTTCTTACGCGCTGACCGGAGCTTTAGTGATCGTCACAGGGATGGTGATGGGCAACATTGCAGAATACTTCAATCTGCCAGTGTCCAGCATGAGTAACACCTTTACCTTTCTGAACGCCGGTATTCTGATTTCGATCTTCCTGAACGCCTGGCTGATGGAAATCATCCCGTTGAAACGCCAGTTGCTGTTTGGTTTTGTGCTGATGGTGCTGGCAGTTGCCGGGCTGATGGTGAGCAAAAGCCTGACCCTGTTCTCGCTGTGCATGTTTGTGCTCGGCGTGGTCAGCGGCATCACCATGTCGATCGGCACCTTCCTGATTACCCATATGTACGCTGGCCGCCAGCGGGGTTCGCGCCTGTTGTTTACCGACTCTTTCTTCAGCATGGCGGGGATGATTTTCCCGATCGTCGCCGCCATGTTGCTGGCGCGCAGCATTGGCTGGTATTGGGTTTATGCCTGCATTGGCCTGCTGTATGTCGCGATCTTCGTGTTGACCCTGTGCTCTGAGTTCCCGGTGCTGGGTAACAAAGGGCCGGAAAGCGGTGAACCGGCAGTGAAAGAGAAATGGGGCATTGGCGTACTGTTCCTGTCGATCGCCGCCTTGTGCTACATCCTTGGTCAGTTGGGCTTTATCCAGTGGGTGCCGGAATATGCCACCAAATCCTTTAATATGGATATCGGCCAGGCGGGCAAGCTGGTGAGCGACTTCTGGACTTCTTATATGATCGGCATGTGGGTGTTCAGCTTTATCCTGCGCTTCTTCGATCTGCAACGCATCGTGACCGTGCTGGCAGCCTTAGCCACCGGCGCCATGTACCTGTTCGTCAGCAGCGATAATCCGCAGCACCTGAGCTATTTCATTATGGCTTTGGGCTTCGTTTCCAGCGCTATTTACACCACGCTGATCACCCTTGGCTCGCTGCAAACTAAAGTTTCTTCACCGAAGCTGGTCAACTTTATCCTGACCTGCGGCACCATCGGCACTATGCTGACCTTTGTGGTGACCGGCCCGATCGTGGGCAAAGGCGGCGCACACGCAGCGCTGACCACCGCCAACGGCCTGTATCTGGCGGTGTTTGTGATGTGTCTGCTGCTTGGCTTTGTCACCAAACACCGCAGCCATGGGCATGTCACGCATTAAGTTCTGATGAAGGCACCTCAAGGGTTCTGCCATCGCAGAACCCTTTTTCCATGGCATCTAGCGCCGGAAATCCACCTTCTCCTCCGTTTGCAGATACAACGTGGTGCTTGCCGGCTGAGTTTCAGCAATCAGCGCACCCTGGCGCATGGAATAACGCACCGGCGTTTGGCGGCGCACCGCGTCAAAGCCGTTTTCCGCAGGCAAAATCACCAGATTGGCGCTGTTACCCACTTTTAGGCCATAGTCCTGCAAGTGCATCGTCCGCGCGCTGTGAGTGGTGATCAGGTTCAAACCATCGTTGATCTGGCCGTATCCCATCAGTTGGCAGACGTGCAACCCCATATGCAGCACCTGCAACATATTGGCGGTGCCGAGCGGATACCAGGGATCGAAGACGTCGTCATGACCAAAGCAGACGTTGATCCCCGCCTCCAGCATCTCTTTCACCCGCGTAATGCCACGCCGTTTAGGGTAAGTATCAAAACGCCCCTGCAGATGAATATTCACCAGTGGATTAGCAACAAAGTTAATCCCAGACATCTTCAGCAGGCGGAACAGCCGCGAGGTGTAAGCCCCGTTGTAAGAGTGCATCGCCGTGGTATGGCTGGCGGTGACCTTGCTGCCCATTTCCAGCTTCAGCGCCAGCGCTGCTACAGTTTCAACAAAGCGCGATTGTTCATCGTCGATCTCATCGCAATGCACATCCACCAGCCGGTCGTACTTCTGCGCCAGGGCGAATGCTTTATGCAGGGATTCCACACCGTATTCGCGGGTGAACTCAAAATGCGGGATCGCCCCAACCACGTCGGCCCCCAGGCGCAGCGCCTCCTCCAACAGCGCTTCGCCGTTGGGATAAGACAGGATCCCTTCCTGTGGGAACGCCACAATTTGCAGCGTTACCCAAGGGGCGACTTCCTGCTTCACTTCCAGCATCGCGCGCAGTGCGGTCAGCGTAGGGTCGGAAACATCGACGTGAGTACGAACATACTGCACACCGTTGGCGATCTGCCATTTCAGCGTCTGCCAGGCGCGCCGTTTCACATCCTCATGGGTCAGCAACGCTTTGCGCTCGGCCCAGCGCTCAATGCCTTCAAACAACGTACCCGACTGATTCCAGGCGGGCTGCCCGGCGGTCTGGGTGGTATCCAGATGAATATGCGGTTCAACAAACGCCGGCAATGCCAAGCCGCCTTCAGCATCCAATGCATCACTGCCCGGTTCCAGCCCTGCGGGTTGCGGAACGATCTGGCTAATACGCCCCTGCTCAAGAGCCAGTTGCCATAACCCTTCCTGCCCACTCAGGCGCAGATTATCGATAAACTTCACGGGATGATTCGCCACCTTGTCACCTCTGTTCTGCCAAACGTTCCCACATCATACGGCTGCCGTTGGTGGCTGACAAAGCAGCGCAATGGTGCCCCCTCCCGAACTCACCTCACAGACCCGTCAACTGGCTCGATTCAGCTAAAGTTGAACAAAAACCGCAACTTAACAAATATTGATAAAAATCATATATATACCACATTAGAGGTATATGGCAGCCAAATTGATTTGCATCAATAAATCGATGTCAGGGAGGAATAAGGTACGCTCAGGAAATCAGAATTTTGAGGCAATAATGAGTAGAGTAAAACTCGCTGTCATCGGCAACGGCATGGTTGGCCACCGATTTATCGAAGATCTGCTGGATAAGGCAGACAAAGATCAGTTTGAAATAACCATCTTTTGTGAAGAACCCCGTATCGCCTACGATCGCGTGCATCTCTCCTCCTATTTCTCTCACCATACCGCTGAAGAACTGTCGCTGGTACGTGAAGGCTTTTACGAGAAACAGGGCGTGAAAGTGCTGGTGGGCGAACGTGCCATCACCATTAACCGGGCGGAGAAGGTGATCCACTCCAACACCGGCCGCACGGTGTATTACGACAAACTGGTCATGGCCACCGGCTCCTACCCGTGGGTTCCTCCGATCAAAGGCTCCGAAAGCCAGGATTGTTTCGTTTATCGCACCATTGAAGATTTGAACGCCATCGAATCCTGCGCGCGCCGCAGCAAACGCGGCGCGGTGGTTGGCGGTGGCCTGCTCGGCCTGGAGGCCGCCGGGGCACTGAAAAGCCTGGGGGTAGAAACTCACGTTATCGAATTCGCCCCGATGCTGATGGCCGAACAGCTCGATCCGATGGGCGGCGATCAACTGCGCCGCAAGATCGAGCGGATGGGCGTAAAAGTTCACACAGGTAAGAACACCACCGAGATCGTCAACGGCGGGCAAAGTGCGCGCAAAACCATGCACTTTGCCGACGGCAGCGAGCTGGAAGTCGATTTCATCGTGTTCTCTACCGGCATCCGCCCACAGGACAAACTGGCTCACCAGTGCGGGCTGGCAACGGCTCCGCGCGGCGGCATTGCGATCAACGATCGCTGCCAGACCTCCGATCCCGATGTTTATGCCATTGGTGAATGTGCCTCGTGGCACGAACGCACCTTTGGCCTGGTCGCTCCAGGGTACAAGATGGCGCAGGTCACCGCCGATCATCTGTTAAACCGCGAGAATGCCTTCCAGGGCGCGGACATGAGCGCCAAGCTGAAACTGCTGGGCGTCGACGTCGGCGGGATCGGTGATGCCCATGCGCGCACCGCTGGCGCACGCAGCTACGTCTATCTGGACGAGAGCAAAGAGGTCTACAAACGTCTGGTCGTTAGCGCAGACAACAAAACCCTGCTCGGCGCGGTGTTGGTCGGTGACACCAGCGACTACGGCAACCTATTGCAACTGGCGTTGAACAACATTGAGCTGCCGGAAAACCCAGACAGCCTGATCCTGCCAGCCCACGCGGGCAGCAAACCGGCGATCGGGGTGGATTCGCTGCCGGAAAGCGCGCAGATCTGCTCCTGCTTTGACGTCACTAAAGGCGACATTATCAAGGCGGTGAACCTGGGCTGCCACACCGTGGCGGCCATCAAGTCTGAAACTAAAGCCGGAACCGGCTGCGGCGGCTGCGTTCCGCTTATCACCCAGGTGCTGAACGCCGAGTTGAGCAAACAGGGCATCGAGGTCAACAACCACCTGTGCGAACACTTTGCCTATTCGCGCCAGGAGTTGTACCACCTTATCCGCGTCGAAGGCATTAAAACCTTTGCAGAGCTGCTGGCAAAATACGGCAAAGGCTACGGCTGCGAAGTGTGTAAACCCACCGTCGGTTCGCTGCTGGCGTCCTGCTGGAATGAGTATGTGCTCAAGCCACAGCACACACCGCTGCAAGACACTAACGACAACTTCCTCGGCAACATCCAGAAAGACGGCACCTATTCGGTGATCCCGCGCTCTGCCGGTGGTGAAATCACCCCGGACGGGCTGCTGGCCATCGGCCAGATCGCTAAAGACTATAACCTGTACACCAAGATGACCGGTTCCCAGCGCATCGGCATGTTCGGCGCGCAGAAAGACGATCTGCCCGCCATCTGGAGCAGGCTGATCGCCGCCGGGTTCGAAACCGGTCACGCGTATGCCAAAGCGCTGCGTATGGCGAAAACCTGCGTCGGTAGCACCTGGTGCCGTTACGGCGTCGGCGACAGCGTCGGCTTCGGCGTGCAGCTTGAACACCGCTACAAAGGCATCCGTACCCCGCACAAAATGAAGTTCGGCGTTTCCGGCTGCACCCGTGAATGTGCCGAAGCGCAGGGGAAAGACGTGGGCATTATTGCCACCGAAAACGGCTGGAACCTGTATGTGTGCGGCAACGGCGGAATGAAACCGCGCCACGCGGATCTGCTGGCGGCGGATCTCGACAGCGATACGCTGATGCGCTATCTCGACCGCTTTATGATGTTCTATATCCGTATCGGCGATAAATTGCAGCGCACCTCGGTCTGGCTGGAAAGCCTGGAAGGCGGTATCGATTATCTGCGCAAGGTGATCATCGACGACAAACTGGGGATCAACGATCAGTTAGAGGCCGAAATCGCCCGCCTGCGCAGCGCGGTCACCTGCGAATGGAAGGCCACCGTCGAAGACCCTGCCGCTCAGGTACGTTTTTCTCACTTCATCAACAGCAGCCAGCGCGATCCTAACGTGCAGGTGGTGCCCGAACGTGAACAGCATCGCCCGGCGCGCCCGGATGAGCGTATCCCCGTTAAGATCTTGGAAACCGAGGAGAGCAACGCATGAGCCAGTGGATTTCCGTTTGCCCGCTTGCCGAGATCCTGCCCGGCACCGGCGTGTGTGCGCTGATTGGCGAGCAGCAGGTGGCTATCTTCCGCCCCCGCGCCGATGAACAACTGTATGCCATCAGCAATATCGATCCGTTCGCTCAGGCCAGCGTGCTGTCGCGCGGCCTGATTGCCGAGCATCAGGGGGAATTGTGGGTAGCCAGCCCGCTGAAGAAACAGCATTTCCGCCTGCATGATGGGTTGTGCATGGAAGACGAAAGCCGTTCCGTGGCCAGTTTCACCCACAGAATCGTCGATGGCATGGTGCAAGTAGCAGCTCAGTAATACTCCCCCTCCCTTCGAAAGAGAGGAGAGGGGCTTACCGCTATTGCCTTTACACTTTTTGTTTTTAATTTCCAGGGAAATCTATGTTTACCGATACCATCAACAAATCTGCCGCCAACGCGGCGCGCATCGTCAAACTGGCGCAAGAGAGCCCGCTCGGCTTCTGGATCAGTTCAGCCATGGCCGGAGCCTACGTCGGCCTTGGCATCATCCTGATCTTCACTCTGGGTAATCTGGTGGATCCATCGATCCGCCCATTGGTAATGGGCGCCACCTTCGGTATCGCACTCACGCTGGTGATCATCGCCGGTTCCGAACTGTTCACCGGCCACACTATGTTCCTGACGCTGGGCGTGAAAGCGGGCACCATCAAACAGAGCCAAATGTGGGCCGTGTTGCCGCAAACCTGGCTGGGCAACCTGCTCGGCTCGGTGCTGGTGGCGCTGATGTATTACTACGGTGGCGGTAGCCTGTTGCCGGTCGACACCAGCCTGGTGCATACCGCAGCGCTGGCGAAAACCACCGCCCCGGCAGAAGTGTTGTTCTTCAAAGGGGTGCTGTGTAACTGGCTGGTTTGTTTGGCGATCTGGATGGCGCTGCGCGTTGAAGGTGCTGCCAAGTTCATCGCCATCTGGTGGTGTTTGCTGGCGTTTATCGCTTCCGGCTACGAACACTCAATTGCCAACATGACGCTGTTTGCCCTCTCCTGGTTCGGCCATCACAGCGAAGCCTATACCCTGAGCGGCATCGGCCATAACCTGTTGTGGGTAACGTTGGGGAATACGCTGTCTGGCGCGGTCCTGATGGGCCTCGGCTACTGGTATGCCACACCGCGTGCGCAACGTCCGCAGGCTGCAAACGCCGCCACTCGCCAAACCGCATAATCAAGCAGGGGCGAGTTATCGCCCCGTCAGCCGCTTCCCCAAGGATTGCCGATGGATTACTTACCGATTTTCTGCCAACTGCAACATAAAGCCTGCCTGCTGGTCGGCGGCGGGGAAGTCGCCGAACGTAAAGCGCGCCTGCTGCTGGATGCCGGTGCCCGGCTGACGGTCAATGCCTGCCAGTTCAATCAGCAGTTTCTGGCCTGGGCCGAACAAGGGCGGGTAACGCTGGTGGAGGGGGAGTTTTATGCCGCACTGCTGGCAGAAAAATGGCTGGTGATTGCCGCCACCGATCGGCTGGAAGTGAATGCTCTGGTCTATCAGTGTGCCAATCAGCAGCGGGTATTCTGTAACGTGGTAGACGATCCCAAACGTGCCAGCTTTATCATGCCGTCGATTATCGATCGCTCTCCGCTGATGGTCGCCGTCTCTTCCGGTGGCAAAGCCCCGGTGCTGGCGCGCCTGCTGCGGGAAAAGCTGGAGGCCGTGCTACCGCAACACCTTGGCAAACTGGCTCAGTTGGGCGGTTCGCTGCGCCAACGGGTAAAGCAGCAGTTTAGCAGCATCGGTGCGCGCCGCCGTTTCTGGGAAAAGCTGTTTGCCCACGATCGGCTGGCGCAATCACTGGCTAACAATGACACCGTTTTGGCGGAACAACAGGTTGAACAACTGTTGGCGCAACAACCGGAAGAACAGGGCGAGGTGGTGTTAGTCGGCGCCGGGCCGGGCGATGCCGGGCTGCTGACGCTAAAAGGCCTGCAGCAGATCCAGCAGGCCGACGTGGTGGTTTACGATCGTTTGGTGTCTGCAGACGTGATGGCGCTGACGCGCCGCGATGCGGAACGCATCTTTGTGGGTAAACACGCCGGGCATCACTGTGTGCCACAAGAGCAGATCAATCAGATCTTGCTGGCGCAGGCACAACAGGGTAAACGCGTGGTCCGGCTGAAAGGCGGCGATCCCTTTATCTTCGGCCGCGGCGGTGAAGAATTAGAAACCTTGGCCGCAGCTGGCATCCCGTTCTCGGTGGTGCCAGGCATTACCGCCGCCTCTGGCTGTTCCGCCTACAGCGGTATTCCCCTCACCCATCGCGATCATGCCCAAAGCGTCCGCTTGGTGACCGGCCACGCCAAGGCCGACGGCGGGCTAGACTGGGCAACGCTGGCCGCCGGACAACAAACGCTGGTGTTTTATATGGGCCTGACGCAGGCGGCGGAGATTCAACGGCAACTGATCGCTCATGGTATGGCTGGCACCATGCCGATAGCCTTGGTGGAAAACGGCACGTCTACCCGCCAGCGAGTGATTACAGGAGAACTGGCTCAGTTGGGGGAACTTGCGCAGCGAGCCGCCAGCCCGAGCCTGATTATCGTTGGCAGCGTGGTCAGCCTGCGCAACCAATTGAACTGGTTCTCCAGCCGGGAACTGCCGGAAAGCCTCAGCAAAATGGCGTAAAAAAAGCGGCCATCGGCCTAACACCCTTCACCGAGCATTAACGCCCTCTTTCTCTTTGGGAAAGACCGGGGTGAGGAACCTTAGCTGCGGTGATATTCCCCTCACCCTAACCCTCTCACCAAGGAGAGGGAACTGGTTAGCTATTACGGATGTGGCACAAAACCTACCGCGTCATACACTTTCGCCAACGTCTCCTGCGCACGGGCGCGGGCTTTTACCGCACCATCACGCATCACCTGCTGCAAAAACGCCTCGTCATTGCGGAAATAGTGGTAACGCTCCTGCAGCTCACTCAGCATACCGGAAACCGCCTCTGCGACCGCGCCCTTCAGGTGACCATACATCTGGCCTGCAAACTCTGCTTCCAGTTGGGCAATGCTCTTGCCGGTGACGCCGGACAGGATATCCAGCAGGTTAGAAACACCCGCTTTGTTCGCCACATCGTAACGGATGACCGGCGGCTCTTCCGAGTCGGTCATGGCACGTTTGATTTTTTTGGTCACCTCGCTTGGATCTTCCAGCAGGCCGATCACGTTGTTACGGTTATCGTCCGACTTGGACATCTTCTTGGCCGGATCCTGCAGTGACATCACGCGCGCACCAGACTTGGGAATAAACGGCTCAGGAAGGGTGAACACTTCACCATACAGTGCGTTGAAACGCTGGCACACGTCGCGGCTCAGTTCCAGATGCTGTTTCTGGTCTTCCCCCACCGGCACCTGGTTGGTCTGGTACAGCAGGATATCTGCCGCCATCAGCACCGGGTAGCTGAACAGGCCAACGTTGATGTTTTCGGCATAGCGCGCTGATTTGTCTTTGAACTGGGTCATGCGGCTCAGTTCGCCGAAATAGGTATAGCAGTTGAGCACCCAGCTCAGTTGCGTATGCTCCGGCACATGCGACTGCACAAAGATAGTGCTTTTCGATGGATCGATACCACAGGCCAGGTACAGCGCCAGCGTGTCCAGCGTGGCTTTACGCAGCTTTTCTGCGTCCTGGCGCGCGGTAATCGCGTGCAGATCGACGATGCAGTAAATGCAGTCATAATCATCCTGCATTTGAACCCACTGACGCAGCGCACCCATGTAGTTGCCAATAGTCAGTTCACCAGACGGCTGCGCGCCGCTAAATACGATGGGCTTACTCATGATTACATTCCTGATTCTCTAAAGATGACAGCCCAAGAGCGGGCAACAAATCGGCAAAGCGCTCCAACACACGGTCGGGATGGCTCAGGGCGATCGCTTCACCGTAGTTATATCCATACGTCAGGCCAACGCTCGGGCAACCTGCCGCCTGTGCCGCCTGAATATCGTTGCGTGAATCACCAACGAACAACACCTCGCCAGCCCGCAGGCCAAGCTTGCCGAACACCAGATACAATGGCGCAGGATGCGGCTTTTTTGCCACCACATCATCACCACCGATAATCAGCGAGAACGTGTCGATAATACCGAGCTCAGTCAGCAACGGGGCCACAAAAGGCGTTGGCTTGTTGGTCACCAGCGCCATCGGGTAACCCTGTTCAGCCAGGCAGCAAAGGGTGGCTTTCACCTGTGGGAACAGACGGCTGCCGCTGCTCACGGTCTGCGCGTAGAAATGATCGAAACGTTCGCGCATCTGCTGGCAATGCGCTGACGTGGCGTCCACTTCCGCCCAGCGCAACGCACGTTGCACCAGCACATCCGCGCCATTCCCGATCCAGGTGCCGACTCGCGCCTCACCGGCCTGCGGCAAGCCCATTTCTGCCAGCGCCAGATCGATCGCCGCCGCCAGCCCCGGAGCACTGTCAACCAGCGTACCGTCCAGATCGAAGGCCAGGCCGCGAATGGCGCTGAAATCAGCCATGATTCACCTTCGCCAGTTCACGGCGCATGTCGTCAATCACCGCACGATAATCCGGCTGGCCAAAGATAGCGGAACCGGCGACGAACATATCGGCACCCGCTGCGGCGATCTCGGCAATGTTGTCCACCTTAACCCCACCGTCCACTTCCAGACGAATATCGAACCCGCTGTCGTCGATCAGTTTGCGCACCTGACGCAGTTTGTCAAGCGTGCTCGGGATAAACGATTGGCCACCAAAGCCAGGGTTAACCGACATCAGTAGGATCACATCGAGTTTATCCATCACATAGTCGAGATAGCTCAATGGCGTTGCCGGGTTAAAGACCAAACCGGCCTTGCAGCCATGTTCTTTGATCAGTTGGAGGGTACGGTCGACGTGCTCGGAGGCTTCAGGATGAAAAGAAATATAGGTTGCACCGGCTTTGGCGAAGTCCGGCACAATGCGATCGACCGGCTTGACCATCAGATGCACATCAATGGGGGCAGTAATGCCGTAATTACGCAGCGCTGCGCACACCATCGGCCCAATCGTCAGATTGGGAACATAGTGGTTATCCATCACGTCAAAGTGCACCACGTCACTACCGGCAGCCAGCACCTTGGCGGTGTCCTCACCTAACCGGGCAAAGTCTGCCGACAGAATGGACGGGGCAATCAAAAACTTTTTCATCCGCTTCTCCAAACGTAGGGTTCGAGTTGTTATACGCCGGGGCGCAACCCCGACTTAGCGATATAAAGCGAGAAGTTCGTTTACTTTACTGCGGCCCAGGATATTGCGGCTGATCGTCCGGCGGGCCGACACTTCAAAGAATTCAGCATGCTGATACCAGTCACGCGTCAGTTCGGTATCGTGATTGGAAATCAATACCGGTACCTGGTTTTCTACCGACAATTGATGCGCCAACTGCGCCAGCCCCTGCTGATCGGCCAGGCTGAAGCTGTTGGTATGATAAGCGGTAAAATTCGCCGTTGCCGACAGCGGCGCATAAGGCGGATCGCAATACACTACCGCACCACGCGTTGCTTTGGCCATGGTATCGCGGTAATGCTCGCAGACGAAAGTGGCATTGCGGGATTTTTCAGCAAACCAGTACAGTTCCTCTTCCGGAAAGTACGGCCTCTTATAACGTCCGAACGGTACGTTAAACTCACCGCGCAGATTATAACGGCACAGGCCGTTATAGCAGTGGCGGTTCAGATAGAGAAACAACAGTGCGCGGCGATAGGCGTCATCACTGGTATTGAACTCTTCACGCAACAGGTAAAACTGCTCCGAGAAATTGTATTCATCAGCGAAAAGCATGCGGGCATCACGCACGAAATCATCCGTACGCAGCTTAACGATGTTATACAGATTAATAAGATCGCTGTTGATGTCGGCGAGAATATAGGCGTCGTATTCCGTGTTCAAAAATACTGAACCCGCACCCACGAAGGGCTCGATTAAGCAGTCGCCCGCTGGCAGATGACGACGGATCTCGTCAACCAGCGGGTATTTTCCACCAGCCCATTTTAAAAAAGCGCGGTTTTTCTTCATGCCGTCAGTTAGCTACTTATACAATTCAGAGCGGCGGATTGTACTCTGTTTCAGACAGCACATCAGCGCACAAAATTAAATGATTTATTTTTTAAGGTCTTGTTGTACTTGATGTACAGGTCGGACCCATGGTTTCTTCGCCTGAACCTCTGCCGGTAACGTCGCAACTGCGCGCTTCGCATCCGCCGAAGAAGCATAGTTACCGCTCACCAACACGAACCACGGCTTACCGTCACGCTTGGTTTCATACACCGTAAAGTTCTGCAGATTCTGCTGTTTGGCAAACGCCTTCAACGTATCGGAACGTGAAGCACTGCTCAGCTGCAGCGTGTAATGGCTGCCCGGTGCCGAAGTGATGGAGCCCGCACTACCACTGACAACACCGCTTTTTGCCGAGGCGGGTGGCGTGTAAACCGTGGTCGTCGTTGGAGCGGGTTTCACTGACGTCACCGGTTTTGTCGCAGCGGTTTTTGCCGGTGCTTTATGCTGCTGTGCCGTTGCAGCGGTATTACTGTTGTTGTGCACCGGACGCGTGGTTTCTCTCGCACCGGCACCGCTCATTACGGTTGCTGGCGCGGTTGGTAACCCGGAAACCGGCGCATTCAGGCTCTGTGCGGCAGCATCAATCTGGCTCTGCTGCGATGACAGGACGTCTGCCATATTCCCTGGCAGCTCAACACGCTGCTGCGCACCACCCTGCGGTGGCTGCAGCTGTGCTTCGCTCGGCGTGCTGGAGATCGGGGGAACGCTGATGTTCTGCGGCTGCAGCGGTTGAGAATGACCAACGCCGTTATTATCGTTGGTGTCGGTAGTGCCCCCCGGAACACCGTTGTTGCTGGTGGTCAGTGACGAAGAGCCCGACAGGTTGATATCCCGGGCAGTTCCCTGCTGCGCAGTCTCGTGTTGGGTAGGGGCTTTCAGCGCCGAACCGATCCCCAGGATCAGCAACAGCAGAACCAAGATACCGACACCAATCATCAAATGCTGACGCGATAAGGAAAAACTCGGCCCTGTTGCTGGCCGCCGCGAACGTGAAGGACGGCGATCGCTGGCATCAGGTCTGAGATCGTCTTCCGGTTTAAACTCGTCCATCTGAAACCCTCCAACTAGAGGCAAAAGCTCACCACCCTGAATCTGGTATGGTGCGAGACTATTAACCCGATAATGGCAAAGCGACACCGCTTTTGCTTTGCACATCCATTAATCATAGATGCAAACAGCAGCTAAGCCACTGTTAGTTATTCGTATTTTTTACGCGTGTGGCGGCAGGCAATCCGCAATGGCAGCCAACACGATATCATGTGCCACACCACCGCGAACTTCCGCTTCACCGATCGCCTTCGGCAACACCAGGCGCAGCTCCCCTGCCAACACTTTCTTGTCACGCATCATGTGCGGCAGATAAGCCCCCGGTGCCATTTCCTGCGGCCCGTACACTGGCAACCCGGCACGCAGCAACAGCGCTCTGATACGCTCAATATCGCTGGTAGAAAACTGGCCCAGGCGGCGCGCGGTTTGTGCTGCCATCATCATGCCGGCAGCAACGGCCTCACCGTGTAACCATACACCGTAGCCCATTTCAGCTTCAATGGCGTGGCCGTATGTATGGCCCAGATTGAGCAACGCACGCAGACCGCTTTCGCGCTCATCGGCAGCCACCACTTCAGCCTTCAATTCACAGCAGCGACGGATGCAGTACGCCAATGCACCCATATCCAACGCCACCAGTGCATCAATATTGTTTTCCAACCAGACAAAGAAATCACCGTCGAGAATAATCCCGTACTTGATCACTTCAGCCAGGCCAGAGGAAAGTTCACGCGCCGGTAAGGTTCGCAAGCAGTCGAGATCCACCACCACCGCAGCGGGTTGGTAGAAAGCGCCGATCATATTTTTACCGAGCGGATGATTGACGGCAGTTTTGCCACCAACGGAGGAGTCCACCTGCGAAAGCAGCGTGGTAGGAACCTGGATAAAACGCACACCGCGTTGATAGCACGCGCTCGCAAAACCAGTCAGATCGCCCACCACACCACCGCCGAGGGCGATAAGCGTGGTGTCACGACCGTGTGGCTTTTCCAGCAGTGCCGAGAACACCTGCTCAAGTACGGCAAGGGATTTGTACTGTTCACCATCGGGAAGAATCACCTGATCCACCACCATACCACCTTGCTCCAGCACCTTACGGACTCGCGCCAGATACAGCGGGGCCAAGGTCTGATTGGTGACCAGCATGACCTGTTCACCCGCCTTCAGCGGCATAAAAGAAGCCGGATCGTTAAACAATCCGGCGGCTATGGTAATCGGGTAGCTACGCTCCCCAAGCGTTACGGTAAGTCTCTCCATGTCGCGCTCAGTTCTCGATGTGGTTTATCCCCGCCAACGCGGGGAATACAATCAAAATTTCCGCATTTGCCCGTAGCCAACGCGGAAACCGCAATCAGTTACCTTCCAGCATGCTAATTATCTGGTTAGCAACCACTTTAGCGCTTTGATCGTCTGTGCGGATAGTAACATCTGCAATTTCTTCGTATAACGGATTGCGCTCTTTAGCCAGCGCTTCCAGCACTTCACGCGGAGGAGAATCAACCTGCAACAGCGGACGCTTTTTGTCACGCTGGGTACGGGCCAATTGCTTCTCGATAGTGGTTTCCAAATAGACCACGACACCACGCGCCGACAGGCGGTTACGCGTTTCACGCGACTTAACCGAGCCCCCGCCGGTCGCCAGCACAATCCCCTGCTTTTCCGTCAGTTCATTAATGACTTTTTCTTCACGATCGCGGAAACCTTCTTCCCCTTCCACGTCGAATACCCAGCCCACGTCAGCTCCGGTACGTCGCTCAATTTCTTGATCGGAGTCGAAAAACTCCATATTGAGTTGCTGAGCTAACTGACGGCCAATAGTGCTTTTGCCGGCACCCATAGGCCCAACCAGAAAGATATTGCGTTTCTCTGCCATGTTTTTCGGTATTACTAAGACAATTCGTTAATGTTAACCCGCCCCGCCAATCAAATTAGCGGCGGGACCTAAACTGAAACCTCATGAGCGATAGTGCGAGATCAGACGAAAAATTATCTCAACACTCTTGGTAGTTTGGCAACCGAATAAATCGCTATTCACGCCGCAGGAGGGAAACCATACGTTTTTAACGGCGTCTTATATCCTATGGATTTCACGCGGCAGCCAACAACGCAGCCGCTTGGAAGACGCCGGGTAATACCCTAAATAATTCGAGTTACGGGAAGGCAGCAAGCGAACGAACCCTCATAGCCTACTCAGGTAGGTGACTGGGGGTGAGAAAGCATAGCCAACACACCTGCAACTTAAAGTACGACGGGTATAGCATTAAGAAAAAAACCTCGGAGCCTAATTCGGTAACCCTTGTAAGCTAAATCAGCCGCAGCGTCAAACGCAGAAACTCTCAAGGAGAGAAAAAAGTCTATCTGACCATTAACTTTTGTCTTTTCGCCAACGGTTGTGCACGGTAACTCAGACCTTGATCAACGTTGGAGTAATAAATATCACCAACTCACGCCTTTTGTGCTGCTTGCTGCTGTGTTTGAACAAGGATCCTAGCCACGGTACGTCACCAGCGCCTGGCACTTTGTTCGCACCATTCACGTTTTGCTGCTGAAATATACCACCCAATACAATGGTTTCACCGTTTTTTACCGTGACTTGAGTTTTGATTTCCTGCTTGTCGATAGCCAAAGCCTCCCCAGCCCCCTGTTTTATCGAACGACCAGGCATGTTCTGGCTGATTTGCAGTGTCAGTGTAATTCGGCCATTGGGCAGGATTTTGGGCGTGACCTCCATACCCAGCACGGCCTCTTTAAATTCTACCGAGGTCGCGCCACTGGCACCGCTCGCGACTTCATAAGGGATTTCCGTTCCCTGTTTGATACTGGCCGTTTGCTGATGTGCCGTCAGCAGGCGTGGGCTGGCAATGATTTCTACCTCATTTTCCTGTTCCAGCGCCGACAGTTCCAGATCCAGAATGCGCCCACTGATACGCGCCAGATGAAAACCAGCCGCGACGGCGTTGTTCTCTACCGGCAAACCCACGCTGAAATTATCTATCCGCAGAGGCTGCGGCGGTTTCTCATCCGCTAACAACCCCCAACGCACACCGAGCTCACGCAGATTTTCACTGCTGATGGTGACGATATGTGCCGCCAGTTGTACCTGCTCCAGCGGCGTATCCATATCTGCCACCCAGGATTTCATCTGGGTAAGCGCCGGTGCGGTATCGCGCAGTAATAACGCGTTAGTGCGCTTATCTACCACCACGCTGCCGCGCTCGGTCAGCAGTTTGCCACGCTGGCTATCCAGGCTTTGGGCAATCTCTCCGGCATCGGCATTTTGCAGTGAGATCGTCAGGTTCTCCAATGGTTGCTGCTGCGCCAGCGCCTGCTGGCGGCGCTGCTGTTCCTGTTCGTCCGGCTCCGGGAACACCAGCATCACATTACCGTCGAGGGTCATGGTCAGCTTCCCCATGCGCAATACGACCGCCAACGCCTGTCGCCAGGGGACATTCTCCAGCCGCAAGGTCAGATTGCCATCCACGCCCTCGGCGGCAACCAGGTTTAACTGCTGATATTCCGCCAAAGCCTGTAACACCAGGCTGACCGGTGTGTCATGAAACTCCAAAGAGATCGGTTTTTCCTGCTGCACATTCCCTACCACCATGAAGGGCACCGCCAGCAGTAATCCCGCGAGCCAACGACATTTTTTCATTCCCATTTCCCTAGGGTTTACCCAACCGCAACACAATGTTGCTCTTCGCTGGAGAACAAACGCGCTCCATGTCCACTTCACTGAGTTCAAGTTGCCGCTCGTTGATCTGTAGCACCTGCCAAAGCCCGTCCAACAACGTCTGCTGCGGTTGCAGCCTGAACCACTGCCCTTGCGGCGTCATCAGCCAACCATGGCGCAAACCGGGCTCACCAATTGTGCCTTTTAGCTGCCAGTCTGCCGGAGAAACCACCGGTGAAAGACAAGACGCCGTCAAAGGTTGCTGAAACGGATCGCGATCTTGAGCAGCCCAGACCGGGTTGGCAAACATCAGCCACAGCCAATATTTCCGCCTCATTCGTGCCTCTCTTCAGGTGAGAGCAAAATCAGTTGGGTAATCAACCCTGCCGTTTGCTTTTCGACCGCCATCTGGCCAATACGCTGCGAGGGCGATACCCCTTCCAGCAAGTGCAAAAGCCCGCGAAAATCCACCTGCAGCTTCACAACTTGCTGGGCGGGTTGATCCTGCTGTTGCCAACGTAGCAATACACCACCTGCCTGATAAAGCCTGCTGGCAAAGCTCTCCGGTTCCGCGGGCAGCGCCAAAACTCGCCCCTGCAGTTGCCGCTCCAATTCCCCCAGCGCCGGCAAGCGCGCCAATTGTTGCTGGCGCTCGGAAATCTGTGCCTCTAACTGCTGCCGCTGCGCCTGCCACTGCTCACGCTGTTGCCATTCGCCATAGACCAGCAACGCGCCGATCGGCAACACCAACCCCATCAGGAGCAGCCATTGCACCACCAGCAGTTGCCAAGCTGGCCGGTAAAGCCAAGGCCTGATCCAATCCGGCAGCGGTTTATCCATCTTTTTTCCCCCAGCGGGCTGTCAGGGTGAAAGCCAACATGCCGTCTTTATGCTGGACCACCTCCGCCAGGCGGTGATTTTCCAACAAAGGCAAGGCCGCCAAGCGCTGCGTAAACAGGGCGATCGCGGCGTACTGCCGGCCAAAACCACGCAACGCAATGCCCTGCGCATTCTCTTCCAGCGCCGTCAGCCATAGTTCGTCGGGTATTAACGCCGAGAGTTGCTGCAGTAAAGACCGGTAACGCCGGTTATGTGCTTCATTCTGCTGGCGACGATTTTCTGCCTCGGCCAGGCGCGCCAGCGTTGCCATCACCTGCTGCGTCTGCTGGAGCTGCCCCGTCAGCACCTGGTGTTGCTGTGTCAGCCTCTGCACCGCACTCTGCTGTTGCCCCTGCTGATAACGCAATAGGAAGCAAGCCGTGGTCAGGAGCACCAAAACAACCAACAGTTGCATGCTGAAGGCTCGCAACCAGAAACCATAGCGTTGCCGTTGTGCCCTGATGCGCCAGGGCAAAAGATTAACCTGATACATCAGCGATCCTCGCGGCGTAACGCCAGCCCACCCGCCAGAACAAAAGCCGTAGGCTGCGCGGGTAACGGTGGGTGCAACTGGCTGAAGGCGGTGAAGGGTGACCAAGAACTGACGCCTGCGGGCAAAGGCTCATCCAAGACGCTGCTGTAATACACCTCTTTCTCACCCAATCCCGGGCAGGCCGCTCGCATGGCGGCCAGTGCCTGTTGCACGCAACCTGTTTCACTGACCGGCAGTACGCCGTAGGCAAAAGGCATACTGCGCGGTGCCACCCACAGCCACTCCTGTTCCAGACGATGCAGCAGGCCAGCATCACGCGTCAGGCCGGCAAAGGCCGCCATGGAACACAACGCGCTGGGAGTAATATCAACAACCTGCGGCTGGAGATTGGCTTGCTGCAGGCAGTGCAGCCACTGCTGCAGTTCCTGCTGACGGGCGGCGGTGAGCAGCAGTTGATTGGTATTGGACGGCGCGATGCGGTAATCCATCGCCAGCGTCTGGCTGTCGAGCGGGAACTGTTTCAGCCCTTGGGCCGTGATGTAGTCATGGCGAACCGGTTCCCGCAGGCGATAATCCGGCGACGGTAAACTGTGCTGTAACACCCGCTGCGCTGGCAAAGCAATGCGTAAGGAAATATGTCTTGGTAACCGAATACGCCACTGCTTTAGTAGGGTAATCAGTATTTCAGAATTTTCCATATAACCATCGCGCAGCACCGGCTGCGGCAGCGCCTGTTGCCACCAATAACGCAGTTGCCAGCCACTACGGCGATGCTGCGCCGCCAGTGCCCTCACGCAGTGACTTTGTATATCCAAGCCTACCTGCCATGTTTGAGAGAACATATTTCACCCCACTTCCGTATCGTCAGATGACAAAAGAACATATCCATGTCGCAGGCTTGCCTTTATACTACCGCGCGGTTGTTTATAAACTGCCCAAATGACATGAAATGGGAAATCTCAGGTGAAGTTCGTAAAGTATTTTCTAATCCTTGCAGTGTGTTGCATCTTGCTGGGAGCAGCCTCGATTTTTGGCTTGTACAAATATGTCGAGCCACAACTGCCCGACGTCGCAACGCTGAAAGACGTGCGGCTGCAAATTCCGATGCAGGTTTACAGCGCCGATGGCGAACTGATCGCTCAATTCGGTGAAAAACGGCGTATTCCTCTCAAGCTGGAACAAATTCCACCGGTGATGACGCACGCCTTCATCGCAACGGAAGACAGCCGTTTCTATGAACACCACGGTATTGATCCGGTGGGTATCTTCCGTGCTGCATCTGTCGCCCTGGTTTCTGGCCGTGCGTCGCAAGGTGCCAGCACCATCACCCAACAGTTGGCAAGAAACTTCTTCTTGAGCCCAGAACGCACCCTGATGCGTAAAATCAAGGAAGTTTTCCTGGCGATACGCATCGAGCAGATGCTGTCCAAAGACGAAATTCTTGAGCTGTATCTCAACAAGATCTACCTGGGCTACCGCGCTTACGGCGTCGGGGCGGCCGCGCAGGTTTACTTCGGCAAAGATGTCAGCCAGCTCAGCTTAAGCGAGATGGCGACCATTGCCGGCCTGCCGAAAGCACCGTCGACCTTCAACCCGCTGTATTCGCACGATCGTGCCGTGGCGCGCCGCAACGTCGTGCTGTCGCGTATGCTCGATGAGCATTACATCACGCAGGCGCAATACGATCAGGCCCGTAATGAGGAACTGGTCGCTCACTACCATGCGCCGGAAATCAGCTTCTCTGCGCCCTATCTTGCCGAGATGGTACGTCAGGAGATGATCACGCGTTATGGTGAGAACGCCTATACCGACGGCTACAAGGTTTACACCACCATCACCAAGAAGCTGCAGTTGGCAGCGCAGGACGCGGTGCGTAACAACGTTCTGGACTATGACATGCGCCACGGTTACCGCGGCCCGTCGAACGTGCTGTGGAAAGTGGGTGAAGCCGCCTGGGATCAGAAACAGATTGTTGATTCCCTGAAAAACCTGCCGAGCTACGGCCCGCTGGTTCCTGCGGTGATTACCCAGGCCGATGCCAACCAGGCCATGGCGATGCTGGGTGATGGCAGCAACGTTACGTTGCCGATGTCTGGTATGCGCTGGGCACGCCCGTTCAAAACAGATACCCAGCAGGGCCCAACGCCGAAACGCGTCACCGATGTGGTTCAGGCGGGCCAGCAGGTGTGGGTGCGCAAAGTGAATGACAACTGGTGGCTGTCTCAGGTTCCAGATGTCAACTCGGCGCTGGTATCCATCGATCCCAACAACGGTGCCATCAAGGCGCTGGTCGGTGGTTTCGATTTCAACCAGAGCAAGTTCAATCGCGTGACTCAGGCGCTGCGCCAGGTCGGTTCCAACATCAAGCCCTTCCTGTACACCGCGGCGATGGATAAGGGTCTGACGCTGGCCACCATTCTCAACGATCTGCCGATTGCTCGCTGGGATGCCGGTGCCGGAACAGATTGGCGGCCAAAAAACTCACCGCCAACCTATGACGGCCCGATCCGGCTGCGCCAAGGTCTGGGGCAATCGAAGAACGTGGTGATGGTGCGTGCCATGCGCGCGATGGGCGTTGATTATGCAGCGGAATATCTGCAACGCTTTGGTTTCCCGGCACAGAACATCGTGCATTCGGAATCCCTGGCGTTAGGTTCTGCCTCCTTTACGCCTCTGCAGGTCGTGCGTGGCTACTCGGTGCTGGCGAATGGCGGCTATCTGGTCGACCCTTACTTCATCACCAAGATTGAAGACGACAGCGGCAAAGCCCTGTTTGAAACCAAGCCGAAAGTGGTATGTGAAAGCTGCAACCTGCCGGTGATCTATGGCGATACGCAACGTTCGGCGATGCTTTCTGATGATAACGTTGAAAACGTGGCAGTATCGCAGGAAAACAGTAACGCCACTGTGCCAATGCCTCAGTTGGAGCAGGTAACGCCAACCCAGGTACAGCAGGATAACGAGCAGCAATATGCGCCGCACGTTATCAGCACGCCTCTGGCATTCCTGATGCGCGATGCGCTGAATAGCAACATCTTCGGCGAACCAGGCTGGATGGGGACCGGCTGGCGTGCCGGGCGCGATCTGAAGCGCCGTGATATCGGTGGCAAAACCGGGACCACTAACAGTTCAAAAGATGCCTGGTTCTCCGGCTACGGCCCGAATACCGTAACGTCGGTCTGGATCGGTTTTGACGATCATCGTCGCGATCTGGGGCGTGCAACCGCTTCTGGCGCTATTGAGGATCAGATCTCTGGCGGCGAAGGCGGTGCAAAGAGTGCGCAACCGGCGTGGGATGACTTTATGAAAGTGGCACTGGAAGGTATACCTGAGCAGAAAGTCACACCACCACCGGGCATTGTCAGCGTAACCATCGACAAGAGCACCGGCAAGCTGTCCAACGGTGGTAGTGGCAGCCGCTCCGAGTATTTTATCGACGGCACTCAGCCAACAACATTCTCGGTACATGACGCCGGTACCACCTTGACGGACCCTGGCGGCGAAAGCCACGAGCTGTTCTAAAAACGACAATGGCCAGAGCGATCTGGCCATTTTTTTAGCAGGAAATCATCTGGGTAACGTTAACGCGAATTACGCAGAAAAGCCTCAGCCAGGAACAGCGCGCTGACGTTACGGGCCTCGCGGAAATCCTCCTCTTCCAGTAACGCCATCATGTTGGCAATCGGCCAGCGCACCTGTGGTAGCGGCTCCGGTTCATCCCCTTCCAGGCTTTGCGGGTAGAGATCGTGCGCCAGCACGATATTCATCTGGCTAGAAAAGTAAGAGGGAGCCATCGTCAGTTTGCCAAGGAAATCAAAGCGGCGCGCACCAAAACCCACCTCCTCCATCAATTCACGGTTAGCCGCTTCCAGCACGCCCTCCCCAAGATCGATCAGGCCTTTCGGGAAGCCCAGCTCGTAAGATTCGGTACCCACCGCATATTCGTGGATCAGCAAGAGATCGTCCCCCACGACGGGCACAATCATCACCGCCTCACGCTCTGAAGGCCGCATACGTTCATAAACCCGCCGAACACCGTTACTGAACTCCAGATCGACTGATTCGACGTTGAATAAACGCGAGCGGGCGACCGTTTCTACTTTCAGAATTTTAGGTTTTTGCAGGTGTTTATGCATGATTGCCTCAAATGGATTACCTGCTCAACAAGCCGATAACCAGGATAATGATGTGCGCACGCCATTCAGTTCAGGTGCTTAAATTCGATCTTGATCACATTGTGCGTTAATGAGAACCTTTGTCGCAACGAACTTCAGCACTAATTTACTTTTTTTTAACAAGCGTAGCCAGCATGAAGCCATTTGCCCAAAAAACTCACTAAAAACGGCATAATAAAATAGGATAAAGCCGATATCAGGTCTGTAGATGCGTTGCTATCATCTATTATCAGTCGTCAAGTTATACGGCACATCCCCTGCGGATAATCTGAATTGTGCATATGTCCGAAATAACTGATATTGCAGCCGTAGCAATCGCTCTCGTGACTGTAATTTACGTTATGAAAGCTATCTCCTTTGGAAGTTAGTTCCGTATAATAGGCAAGCAGTCTATGAGGTTGGCAGGTTTATGGGTTCACGATGAGGGCAGCATGAGCACAATAGTATTAATATTGGTCTTGGTGCTAGCTTGCCTGATTACTGCTGGCCTCTGTTTCTGGCTTAAATTCCGCACACAGCCAGTACTGGCGCGTTCCCTACCCTTTATCAAACCAACGCACCGTAAGCTGACCGCAGATGAACGTGCGGCAGTTGAATATTATCTCAATCAACAAAACAGGCCCGGTAACAAGTTTTTGCCCGTTTCCCCAGCGCTGTCTTCCCCCAGGTTGGTGCTCACGCCACAGAGTGAGCATGTTTACCCCATTACTCATGCCATTACTCGTTATGGGCTAGCTAGTGATGAGCCCAATAACTGGCGCTATTATCTTGATTCTGAAGAAATACATTTACCGCCTTTCTGGGAGCAATACATCAGTGCTGACAATCATGTGGAAGTAATCAAAACACAGACGTTACCCCTGGTTATCTCACTCAATGGCCATTCGCTGCTTGATCATATTCACGATCGTGCGCATCCTCCCGCTGTCAGTGCAACACCCGCCCAGAATGCTTCTATCCGCCAGGAGGAGAACGAGCATATTGAGTTAGTTAACATCCGCAAGGAAACACCCGAGGAACATGCGCTTCATCGCCCAAACGGTATCAAGGAGGCTGCGGCTATTTCCGTCGCCCTATTGCTGCTGTTTCTCAGCCTGATCAGCCCCGTGATAGTCATCCCCTGGATGATCTTTGTTGCCGTACTGATGATCGTCTGGGGCTGTTGGAAGCTGCTGCGCCATCCGACCGAAAGCGAGTTGAAAGAAGTCCACTGCCTACGCGGCACGCCAAAACGCTGGGGATTGTTCGACGAAGCCGATCAGGGGCAAATCAGCAATATCTCTCTGGGAGTGATCGATCTGACCTATCCCCCACACTGGCAGCCTTACCTCACGTCAGATTTGGGGAAAGTCACCAACGTGGATATCTACCTCAACCGGCAAGTGGTACGCCAAGGGCGCTATCTTTCCTTGCATGACGAGGTAAAGAATTTCCCTTTGCAGCAATGGGGTAAGCACGCCGTGCTAGCCGCCAGTGCCCTGGTAACGCTGGTCCTATTACTGGCCTACGTTCCCCTCAGCCTGCCGGTTAAATTGAGCAGCGCCTGGCTGCAAGGTGCGCAGAATGCCAATGTCACCAACGTTCAGACGCTGGAGGCCATACCGCTGCGCATTGGCGACACCCTCAAGATTCAGGGCTCCGGTATGTGCTATGTCCCCCCCGCCAACGGGAACACCAACGCCGTAGTGCCAGGCTTTATGCCTTTTGACTGCTCAGGGATCTACTGGAACACCGCAGCGCCGTTACCACAGCCGGAGTCGGAGGTGATCGACAAGGCTGCCGCCCTGCTGGCTACGATTAACCGCCAGTTGCACCCTAGTGGAACCGATCAGAAGCTGAACCCGCAGTTGGCCAGCGCCATTGAAAAATCCGGCATGATCCTGCTGGATGACTTCTCAGACATTGTGCTGAAAACTCAGGATCTTTGTGGCTCAGAAAGCGACTGTGTACGCTTGAAAAACGCGCTGGTCAATCTCGGCAATGCCAAAAACTGGACCAGCCTGGTGAAGCGGGCCAAATCAGGCACTCTGCAGGGCGTTAACGTCCTGTTGCGGCCAGTAAGCGCAGAGTCGCTGGAAAGCCTCAGCAACGCGGCCGCATCGTCGTTCGTCACCCATGAAACCCGCTTGGCCACTGATGCACTTAACAGCCCGCCACCGGGGGGATTCTTGATCACCAGCGATGAAGGTAAGCAGTTGGTCGATCACCCGCTGCCAACCCGACCGCTGGCCGAGTACAATGCGCTCGACCAATGGAACGAGCTGCAACGTCTCTCCAGACTGTTACTGAATACCCCGTTCCGTGCTCAGGGCGTAATCACCAATATTGCCGTTGATGCCAATGGCACCCGTCATATTGCCTTACACAGCGAGCCCGATATCATCACCCTGTGGCGTTACCTGGGCACCAGCTTGCTGCTGCTGGCATTGGTGGCCAGCCTTGGCTATAACACCTGGCGGCTGGTGCAGCGTTGGCGCAAGAGCCAACATCGTCTTGCCGACATCCAGCGCTACTATGAAAGCTGCTTTAACCCTCAGCTCACTCCGGTACCGATACGCCCCGTGGCCTAGTTCCGCTATTGCACGTGCATACCCAGACTCTGCTTATGCTACGCTAACACTATTGGCTACCCTTGGCCTGCCTATGGAGTTTTTTCATGGTTCCCGAGTTCGACTGGTGCAATATTGACACCGTATTGCTGGATATGGACGGGACTCTGCTCGATCTGGAGTTCGACAGCCATTTCTGGCTGACGCTGGTTCCTCAGGCGCTGAGTGAACAACGGGCCATTGCGTTCGATGAAGCCCGTAAAATCATTCATGCCGAATATCTCGCCGTGCAGCACACCATGAACTGGTATTGCTTTGATTACTGGAGCCATCGGCTGGAGTTGGACATCTACCGCATGACCAGCGAAGTGGGGAACCGCGCGCGGCTGCGTGAAGATACCGAGCCATTTCTGCAGGCTTTGCGTCATGCAGGCCGCCGCACCATTCTGCTGACGAATGCCCATCCGCATAGCCTGGCGGTAAAAATTGAGCACACCGGGTTGGATCAGCACCTTGATTTATTACTTTCCACCCACACATTTGGTTATCCGAAAGAAGATCAGCGTCTGTGGCAGGCAGTGCAGCAGCAAACCGGTTTTGATCCACAGCGCACGCTGTTTATCGATGATAGCGAACCGATTCTGGACGCTGCCCAAACCTTTGGTATCCGCCACTGCCTGGGTGTGCAAAACCCGGACTCCAGCACGGTGAGTAAAACTTTCCAGCGCTATCCATCAATGAGCGACTATCGCCAGTTGATACCGGCGTTGAAACAGGGGGAGCAATGAAAGCCAAAGCAACGCAGGATGATGATGCCGTCCGTCTGGACAAATGGCTGTGGGCGGCACGTTTTTATAAAACTCGTGCGCTGGCCCGCGAAATGATCGACGGCGGTAAGGTGCACTACAACGGCCAACGCGGCAAGCCGAGCAAAATCGTTGAGATTAATGCGGAGATCAAACTGCGCCAGGGTAATGAAGAACGCACCGTCGTGGTGCTGGCCGTTACCGCTCAGCGGCGTGGGGCCAGCGAAGCCCAGCAGATCTACCAGGAAACCGAGGCCAGCATTGCCAACCGCGAAAAAATGGCGCTGGCCCGCAAGATGAATGCGCTGACAATGCCGCACCCGGATCGCCGTCCGGATAAAAAAGAGCGGCGTGATTTGCTTAAATTCAAGAGCCAGCCCCAGTAGGGCCGCACATAAGATAGCTTGGTGAACCGGAATGATCCTTCACCTCAATGAGAGAAAACTATGTCCAACCATGACCAATTACACCGTTACCTGTTCGAAAACTACGCGGTGCGCGGTGAGCTGGTTACCGTCAGCGAAACCTATCAGCAGATTCTGACCAACCATGACTACCCGGCACCGGTGCAAAAGCTGCTCGGTGAACTGCTGGTTGCCACCAGCCTGCTGACTGCCACGCTGAAGTTCGACGGTGACATCACCGTGCAGGTCCAAGGTGACGGCCCGCTCAAACTGGCCGTCATCAACGGCAATAACCGCCAGGAAATGCGCGGCGTCGCCCGTGTGGAAGGCCCAATCACCGAAGGCAACACGCTGCATCAGATGCTCGGTAACGGCATTATGGTGATCACCATCAGCCCAACCGAAGGTGAGCGCTATCAGGGCGTCGTCGGGTTGGAAGGTGAAACCCTGGCAGCCTGCCTGGAAGGCTATTTCCGCCAGTCCGAACAGTTGCCGACCCGCCTGTTTATCCGTACCGGGGAATCAGCTGGCCAACCCGCCGCGAGCGGTATGTTGCTGCAGGTGCTACCGGCACAGGACGGCAATGCCGACGACTTCGATCATCTGGTGCAACTGACCGCCACCATCAAGAATGAAGAACTGTTTGGCCTCCCCGCTAACGAAGTGCTTTATCGCTTGTACCACCAGGAAGAAGTGACGCTCTACGAGCCTCAGGATGTCACTTTCCGCTGCACCTGCTCGCGCCAGCGTTGCGCCGATGCGCTGATGACGCTGCCAATGGAAGAAGTGACCAACATGCTGGAGCAAGACGGCAATATTGACATGCACTGCGACTACTGTGGCAATCATTATGTCTTTGATGCCGTGGACATTGCCGCACTTTATAACGGTAATACCGACAGCAATCCGCAGTTACACTGAGTTGCACCACACTCTGGCGAGCGTTCAGGCGCTCGCCAGCCCGCGCAGTTTGCACGCTTGCTTTTTTCCGTGTGCTATATCGCATAACGTAAGTAAAAAACGTTTAAAACGTTAAATATTTGATACCTATCGCGGTTACTCCCCACTGAATCCCTACAATTGTTGCCAGAAATTCTGTGATCAAGGAGCAGTGACATGCGTGTTAAAGGTATAACCCACCAGGATCTTGCCGCTTATGGTATTCATAACGTTGGTGAAATCGTTCACAATCCGAGTTATGAATTACTGTTTAAGGAAGAGACTGACCCTTCACTGGAAGGGTTTGAGCGTGGTGTAGTAACCAGCTTGGGAGCCGTTGCCGTTGATACCGGTATCTTCACCGGCCGTTCTCCAAAAGATAAGTACATCGTCCGCGACGACATCACCCGGGACACCGTCTGGTGGGCCGATCAGGGTAAAGGCAAGAACGACAACAAACCTCTCAGCCCTGAAGTCTGGGCAGATCTGAAAAAGCTGGTCACCGAACAACTCTCTGGCAAGCGCCTGTTTGTAGTGGATACCTTCTGTGGTGCCAACGCAGACTCCCGCCTGAAAGTCCGCTTTATTACTGAAGTGGCCTGGCAGGCACACTTTGTGAAAAACATGTTCATCCGCCCAAGCGAAGAAGAGCTGCAAAACTTCGAGCCTGACTTCGTGGTGATGAACGGTGCCAAATGCACCAACCCGAACTGGCAACAGCAGGGCCTGAACTCGGAAAACTTCGTGGCGTTCAACCTGACCGAACGCATGCAGTTGATCGGCGGCACCTGGTACGGCGGCGAGATGAAAAAAGGGATGTTCTCAATGATGAACTACCTGCTGCCGCTAAAAGGCATCGCCTCTATGCACTGCTCGGCCAACGTGGGCGAGAAAGGCGATGTGGCGGTATTCTTCGGCCTGTCCGGCACCGGTAAAACCACCCTTTCTACCGATCCGAAACGTCAGTTGATCGGCGACGACGAGCATGGCTGGGACGACGACGGGGTATTCAACTTCGAAGGCGGCTGCTACGCCAAAACCATCAAGCTTTCCGAGGAAGCCGAGCCGGATATCTATCACGCCATCAAGCGTGATGCACTGCTGGAAAACGTCACCGTTTTGGCCGATGGCACGGTGGATTTCAACGACGGCTCGAAAACCGAGAACACCCGTGTTTCCTACCCGATCTACCATATCCACAACATCGTTAAACCGGTTTCGAAAGCGGGCCACGCCACCAAGGTGATCTTCCTGACGGCCGACGCCTTTGGCGTACTGCCGCCAGTATCGCGCCTGACGGCCAACCAGACCCAGTACCACTTCCTGTCTGGTTTCACCGCGAAACTGGCCGGTACCGAGCGCGGTGTTACCGAGCCGACGCCAACCTTCTCCGCCTGCTTCGGTGCCGCTTTCCTATCACTGCACCCAACCCAGTACGCCGAAGTGCTGGTTAAGCGCATGCAAGCGGCCGGTGCGCAGGCTTATCTGGTGAACACCGGCTGGAACGGCACGGGTAAACGTATCTCGATCAAAGATACCCGCGGCATTATCGACGCTATTCTCAACGGTGAAATCGATAAAGCAGAAACCATTACGCTACCGATCTTCGATCTAGCGATGCCAACGTCCTTACCGGGCGTTGATCCGGCGATCCTCGATCCACGCGCTACCTACGCCAAGGTAGAGCAGTGGGAAGAGAAAGCGCACGATCTGGCGAACCGCTTTATCACCAACTTCGACAAATACACGGATACACCGGCCGGTGCCGCGCTGGTCAGTGTCGGGCCGAAGCTGTAATACCCTCTTGTAGGGGGCGTTGTAATGGTCTTAACCTAGCCCCCTACACTTTCTCCCCCAAGGCGCTCACCGCGCCTTTTTTCATTCCAATCGCTTGCTTTTTAACCAACCCGATAGCAGAATTATGCAATGCAATCATTGCTAGCACAGGGGGGGGTTAATGGCTACCATCACCGTCAGGAATCTGGACGACGAAATAAAAGAGCTGCTGCGCATCTCAGCAGCGAAAAACGGTCATTCCATGGAAGAGGAAGTGCGTATGATTTTGAAACAGGCACTGACGAAAAAGCCGCCGCGTTATGGGCTGGGAACGCGCCTGCATCAGCATTTTGCTGAATTCGGCGGTGTCGAACTGGCAATCCCACCACGTGACGCAACACCGCCACGCATTATTAATTTTGACGATGATGATGACCAAGCATGATCATTCTCGATACTCATGTAGTTTCAGAGTTACTGCGCCCAGCCCCTCATTACACCGTTTTGAAGTGGCTGGATGAACAGGATACTTATCAATTTTATCTAAGTGCAATCGTGGTTGCAGAACTCTATACCGGCATCACCTGTATGCCCGCAGGGAAAAGGCAGCTTGAACTGCAAAATCGTTTAGATCTGATGCTACAGGAAGAGTTTCCTGAAAGGATTTTACCTTTTGATGCTGACTGCGCCATACAGTATGCAGAATTAATGGGGGCCAATCGCCGTCGCGGTACAATTATCAGCATGGCAGACAATCAAATTGCCGCGACCTGCCTGCATTATGGTGCCGTATTGGCAACACGTAACACCAAGGATTTCATTCATAGTGGTGTTACCCTAATCGACCCGTGGCAGGCCACCACCGGCAGGCGCCTGCATGAAGACGCGGCGGAATACTACGTGATGAGCCGAAAACCCTGACCGAGCCACGGCCCGGTCAAGAGTTATACCGTATCTTTCACCGTCTGTTGGCCGTTAAGCAATTCCCCGCTTTCCATCGGCATTGGAATATAGGCGCGGATGCGCAACCCACCGCGTTCGCTGGTGCCGATATCCAATACCCCTGCGTGAGCATCGATAATACGCTGCACGATCGCCAGCCCCAGGCCAGTGCCGCTGGTGCTGCGCGCGCTGTCGCCGCGCACGAAAGGTTGGAACAGGTGTTTGAGCTCTTCCGGCTTGATACCCGGGCCGTCATCTTCCACCTGGAACCAGCCGCGTTGCAGCTCACGCCCGCTGCTGACCTTGATCCAGCCATTGCCATAGCGAGCCGCATTCACCACCATGTTGGCCGCCGCGCGCTTGATTGATAACGGATGCACATTCATCATCAGTTCACCCGGCAGTATGTCGGTTTCGATCACCCGCTCATAGCCACTTTCTGCCGCCACCACTTCACCCAGAATAGCGTTCAGATCGCTAAGCTCGGTCTGCATTTCCTGGCCGGTACGCAAGTAATCAATAAACTGCTCGATGATGGCGTTACATTCTTCAATGTCTTTATTGATTGACTCCGCCAGATAGCCATCTTCAGTGCTCATCATCTCCGTCGCCAGCCGGATGCGCGTCAGCGGCGTGCGCAGATCGTGACTTACCCCGGCCATCAGCAGCGTGCGATCGTCAGCGAGTTGCTTGACGCCGGACGCCATCTGGTTAAACGCACGGGTCACGGAACGCACCTCAGAGGCACCATATTCACGCAACGGCGGCGGAATAATCCCTTTCCCCACCTGCAAAGCAGCGTGTTCAAGCTCGACCAAGGGCCGGTTCTGCACGCGGATAAACAGCCAGGCACCGCCGATCGCCAGCAGCATAATCGCCAAGGTGTAGCGGAAGAGCGGCGAGAAGTCGCCCTGATGGATTTCGGTCAGCGGAACGCGCACCCAGATATCCGGCTGCAGCCAGGTTTTCAGCCATACCACCGGTGAGTTTTTATTCACCTCAACGCGGACGTCGGTCGGCCCCCCCAGTTGCTGCGCCATCTGCTGGCTGAGGAACTGGTAGTGCTGCGCCCAGCGCAAACCGCTCTCCTCCGCCGCAGCGTTGGTATACAGGGAAATGCCCAGCTCACGGTAGATTTCGCGGCGGAACGCCGGCGGCACTTCAAGCAGCGTACCATCTTCCAGTTGCAGCCGGTCGGTCATCAGCATACGGACTTCATACGCCAGAACCTTGTTGAACTGCTGCAGGCTGGGCAGGATGGCGAAGTTGAGCACCACCAGATAGGTCGTCACTAGGCTGACAAACAGCAGGGTGACGATCAACAGCAAAGTTCGGGCAAACGAGCTACGCGGTGAAAAGCGCAATCGCTTCATGCCTTACTGCCGTCCGGTACGAAGACATAACCCAGGCCCCAAACGGTCTGAATATAACGAGGATGGGCCGGATCTTCCTCCACCATGCGGCGCAGGCGGGAAATCTGCACATCGATGGAACGCTCCATCGCGCTGTATTCACGACCACGGGCCAGGTTCATCAGCTTATCGCGTGACAGGGGTTCGCGCGGGTGGCTGACCAACGCTTTCAGCACCGCGAACTCACCGCTGGTGAGTGGCATAGGCTCATCTTCCCGGAACATTTCGCGCGTCCCCAGGTTCAGTTTGAATTTACCAAAGGCGATTACGGCTTCTTCCTGAGAAGGTGCCCCTGGCAATTCATTGGCCTGACGGCGCAACACCGCTCGGATACGGGCCAACAGTTCACGCGGGTTGAACGGCTTGGGAATGTAGTCATCGGCGCCAATTTCCAGCCCGACGATGCGATCCACTTCTTCCCCCTTGGCAGTCACCATAATGATCGGCATCGGGTTACTCTGGCTGCGCAGACGGCGGCAGATAGAAAGCCCGTCCTCCCCCGGCAGCATCAGATCCAACACCATCAGATGGAAAGATTCACGCGTCAGCAAACGATCCATTTGCTCAGCGTTGGCCACGCTACGCACCTGAAACCCTTGTTCCGTTAAATAACGTTCTAAAAGCGCACGCAAGCGCATGTCATCGTCGACGACCAGAATCTTATGATTTTCTTGCATTGTGTTACTCCCAAAGGCGGTATTGCCTGATTCTAGGCTGTGACACGTACCGGTACGTGGCAACGGTTTGGCAACAGCCTCGTATTGTTAAAAAACCCTGTCATTACTGACAGCATTTAATGGTATACATTCTAGCCGAAATTGTTACAAAGCTTATTCTTTTGCCCAGATATCAACTATTTTCACTCAAGTCTCGGGCCAAGGCTCGTCAAAAAGCCCTGCGATTTAATGATTGTTTACCCAGACAGCAGAATCACCAAAACAGCCATTTTGGCAGTGTACGTCAGAGATGCCGATAAAAAACTCACCCAACGGCCCGTTTATGCGAAAATCCCCAGATTAACAGCTGGCCGCAAGGTGGATAACGATGAAAACATTGCTGATTACCCGTGAGGGATACAACAAGCTGAAGCAGGAGCTGGACTTTCTCTGGCGTGAAGAACGCCCGGAAGTAACCAAAAAAGTGACCTGGGCCGCCAGCCTGGGCGACAGAAGCGAAAACGCCGATTACCAGTACAACAAAAAGCGGCTGCGTGAGATCGATCGCCGCGTGCGTTATCTCACCAAATGCCTCGAGCAGTTGAAAATCGTTGATTACTCACCACAACAGGAAGGCCGCGTATTCTTTGGTGCCTGGGTTGAGATCGAAAACGATGACGGCGATATCAAACGCTTTCGCATCGTCGGTTACGATGAGATTTTTGGCCGCAAAGACTATATCTCCATCGACTCACCGATGGCCCGCGCGCTGCTGAAAAAGGAAGTGGGCGACAGTGCCACGGTGCAAACCCCGGCAGGTGAAGCTTTCTGGTCGGTCAATGCGATCACCTATGTGAAAGAATGAGGGCCTTTTTCAGCCCGCGCCCCGCTGCGCTGGCATTTTATCCCTGCAAAACGTATAACTATCCCCCTATTTGATTATCGTGCTGAACAGATACCCGACTTATGAATGACCCACTGAGCCGCATTATTGCAACAGAATTGCAGGCCCGGCCGGAGCAAGTTGACTCCGCCATCCGTCTGCTGGATGAAGGTAATACCGTGCCGTTTATCGCACGCTACCGTAAGGAAGTCACCGGAGGCCTGGATGACACCCAACTGCGCCAGTTGGAAACCCGCCTGGGTTATCTGCGTGAACTGGAAGACCGCCGCCAGACCATCCTCAAGTCCATTGATGAGCAAGGTAAGCTGACCGAACAACTGGCTGGGGCAATTAACGCCACCCTGAGCAAAACAGAACTCGAAGACCTTTACCTGCCGTACAAACCCAAACGCCGCACCCGTGGGCAAATTGCCATCGAAGCCGGCCTGGAACCGCTGGCCGATTTGCTGTGGCAGGATCCGCAACAGCAGCCGGAACAGGCGGCTGAACGCTATGTCGATGCCGACAAAGGCGTGGCCGATGTGAAAGCAGCGCTGGACGGCGCGCGCTACATCCTGATGGAACGCTTCGCCGAAGATGCCACGCTGCTGGCTAAAGTGCGTGATTACCTTTGGAAAAACGCCCATCTGGTGTCCAAGGTCGTCGAAGGCAAAGAAGAGGAAGGCGCGAAATTCCGCGATTATTTCGATCACCACGAACCGATTGCGCAGGTGCCTTCACACCGCGCGCTGGCGATGTTCCGCGGCCGCAATGAAGGGGTGTTACAACTGGCGCTGAATGCCGATCCGCAGTTTGAAGAAGCGCCGCGCGAAAGCCAGGGCGAGCTGATCATCATCAATCACCTCAATCTGCGCCTGAACAACGCGCCGGCAGATGCCTGGCGCAAAGCGGTAGTTAACTGGACCTGGCGCATCAAGGTGCTGATGCACCTGGAAACCGAGCTGATGGGCACCCTGCGTGAACGTGCGGAAGATGAAGCGATCAACGTTTTCGCCCGCAATATGCACGATCTGCTGATGGCCGCCCCGGCTGGCATGCGCGCCACCATGGGCCTGGACCCAGGCCTGCGTACCGGCGTTAAAGTGGCGGTGGTGGATGCCACCGGCAAACTGGTGGCGACCGATACCGTCTATCCGCACACCGGTCAGGCCGCCAAAGCCGCTGCGGTGGTTGCCGCACTGTGCATCAAGCACAAGGTCGAGCTGGTGGCGATCGGCAACGGTACCGCTTCCCGCGAAACCGAGCGTTTCTTTGCCGAGCTGCAGCAACAGTTCCCGGAAGTCAAAGCACAGAAAGTGATCGTCAGCGAAGCCGGGGCTTCGGTCTATTCCGCTTCCGAACTGGCAGCACAGGAATTCCCGAACCTCGACGTTTCCCTGCGCGGTGCGGTGTCCATTGCTCGCCGTTTGCAGGATCCGCTGGCTGAGCTGGTGAAAATTGACCCGAAATCCATCGGCGTTGGCCAATACCAGCATGACGTCAGCCAAAGCCAATTGGCGAAAAAGCTGGATTCGGTGGTGGAAGACTGCGTAAACGCCGTCGGGGTGGATCTGAATACCGCCTCCGTCCCTCTGCTGACCCGCGTGGCCGGCCTGACGCGCATGATGGCGCAGAACATCGTCACCTGGCGTGATGAAAACGGCCGTTTCAGCAACCGCGAGCAACTGCTGAAAGTCAGCCGACTGGGGCCAAAAGCCTTTGAACAATGTGCGGGCTTCTTGCGTATCAACCACGGTGATAACCCGCTGGATGCCTCAACCGTGCACCCGGAAACCTATCCGGTGGTAGAACGCATTCTGGCCGCGACCCAGCAGGTGCTGCAGGATCTGATGGGCAACCCCAACGCTATCCGTAATCTGAAAGCCAGCGATTTCACCGACGATAAATTCGGTGTGCCAACCGTTACCGACATTCTGAAAGAGCTGGAAAAACCGGGCCGCGATCCGCGCCCAGAATTCAAAACCGCCACCTTTGCAGAAGGCGTGGAAACGCTGAACGATCTGCAAGTGGGCATGATTCTGGAAGGTTCAGTGACTAACGTCACCAACTTCGGCGCGTTTGTGGATATCGGCGTGCATCAGGATGGCCTGGTGCACATCTCCTCGCTGGCCGACAAGTTCGTTGAAGATCCGCATACCGTGGTGAAAGCGGGTGATATCGTCAAAGTGAAGGTGATGGAAGTCGATCTGCAGCGCAAGCGCATTGCACTCAGCATGCGCCTGGATGAGCAACCGGGCGAGGGTTCACCACGCCGTGGTGGCGGTGGCAACAACAGCGCACCAGCGCGCGACAACGCCGCCCGCCCGCCGGCCAATAAAGCCGCGAAACCGCGCAGCAGCACCCCGGCAGGCAACAGTGCCATGGGCGATGCACTGGCCGCCGCGTTCGGTAAAAAGCGTTAAGCCTCACGACGGGCGGAGCTCGCTCCGCCCTCTGCCACACAATATTTCCACTCACTTTTTGATGCATCGCAAGAAAGTAGTACAATTACCACTCAATATCCCTTCTTTTTGTATTGCTTACGATAATCGTTCTCACTATTATTGTGCTGCATGTCTATTGCGGCCCCATTTACCCCGCCTCGGGTAGTCTGGGCAACACTGTTTTGAAAATGACGTTCCAGCGGAACGCTTTGAATACCCAAGAAGGTAACATGCATCTTCTTCCTAAACAGACGTATAAAATCGCCGGTTTCTCCAGTGAAATCAGCCCCGCGTACCGGCAGAAGCTACTGTCGCTCGGGATGCTGCCCGGCTCATTGTTTGAAGTTATCCGCGTTGCACCGCTCGGCGATCCGATAGAAATCAGAACCCGCCGCGTCAGCCTGGTGCTGCGGAAAAAAGATTTGGACCTGATCCTGCTCGACGGCCAGTAATCACACGCCGCCCCCCGCCTCAGGCTTTTGCCGTGCCTCTGTGCATGGCCGGTACTTAATTTACTGATATCACGTTGGATTATGAAGAAAATTACCATTGGCTTGATAGGTAATCCGAATTCAGGGAAAACCACGCTGTTCAACCAGCTCACCGGTGCACGTCAGCGGGTGGGTAACTGGGCTGGGGTCACGGTCGAACGTAAAGAAGGCCAGTTTACTACCCCGCAATCGCAGGTCACTCTGGTCGATTTGCCCGGCACTTATTCGCTCACGACCATCTCCGAACAAACCTCCCTCGACGAGCAGATCGCCTGCCATTACATCCTGAGCGGCGATGCTGATTTACTGATCAACGTGGTGGATGCGTCAAACCTGGAGCGTAACCTCTACCTGACGCTGCAACTGCTGGAGCTCGGCATTCCCTGCATTGTGGCGCTGAACATGCTGGATATCGCCAGAAGTCAGCATATCGATATTGATATCGCCGCACTGTCTGAACGCCTGGGTTGCCCGGTGGTGCCGCTGATCTCCACCAAAGCCGACGGCATTGGCGTGTTGAAGCAGATGATCGACAATCACCGTTTCAATCAGCTCAAAGCGCTGGTGGCATACCCGCCACTGCTGCTCGACCAAGTCAACGCCTTGACCGAAGCCATGCCGCAGAATCTGCCCACCGAACAGCGCCGCTGGCTGGCGCTGCAGATGCTGGAAGGGGATATCTATAGCCACCAGCTAGCTGGTGAAGCTATCGCTCTGCTGCCGCAGGCCAGGCAAGCGCTGCAACAGCAGCAGCAGGAAGATCCGGCTCTGGTCATAGCCGATGCCCGTTATCAGTCGATCGCTACCATTTGCGATGCGGTCAGCAACGCGCAGCAGGCATTGCCAAACCGCCTGACTGAGATGCTGGATAAGGTGATCCTCAACCGCTGGCTCGGCGTGCCTATTTTTCTGCTGGTGATGTACCTGATGTTCCTGCTGGCGATTAACATTGGCGGGGCGCTGCAACCGATCTTCGATCTCGGTTCGTCGGCGATCTTTATCCAAGGGATCCAGTGGCTTGGTTACACCCTGCATTTCCCTGAGTGGCTGACCATTTTCCTGGCGCAGGGCGTCGGCGGCGGGATCAATACCGTGCTGCCACTGGTGCCGCAGATCGGCATGATGTACCTGTTCCTGTCCTTCCTGGAAGATTCCGGCTACATGGCACGCGCCGCGTTCGTTATGGATCGCCTGATGCAGGCGCTCGGCTTGCCGGGGAAATCCTTCGTGCCGCTGATCGTCGGCTTCGGCTGTAACGTGCCGTCGATCATGGGTGCCCGCACGCTGGATGCCCAGCGCGAACGCCTGATCACCATCATGATGGCTCCCTTTATGTCCTGCGGTGCACGTTTGGCGATCTTTGCCGTGTTTGCCGCCGCCTTCTTCGGCCAGGACGGCGCTGGCGTGGTGTTCTCGTTGTATATGTTAGGCATTGTGGTCGCGATCCTGACCGGCCTGGTGCTGAAATACACCATTATGCGCGGTGAAGCCTCACCATTTGTTATGGAACTGCCGGTTTATCACGTCCCACACCTGAAAAGCCTGCTGCTGCAAACCTGGCAACGGCTGAAAGGCTTTGTGCTGCGCGCCGGGAAAGTGATTGTGATCGCCAGTATCCTGATCGGTGGCCTGAACAGTTTCTCTTTCAGCGGCAAGCCGGTAGACAGCATTAATGATTCAGCGCTGGCCTCGGTTTCTAAAGTGCTCACGCCATTGCTGCAACCGATGGGCGTTCACAGCGATAACTGGCAGGCGACCGTCGGTTTGGTCACCGGGGCGATGGCCAAAGAAGTGGTGGTGGGTACGCTCAACACGCTTTATACCGCCGAACACCTCACCAATCAGCCGTTCGACGCCGCCAGCTTTAACTTACTGGATGAATTGACCACAGCCGTAGATGAAACCTGGCAAGGCCTGAAGGACACTTTCAGCCTCAGCGTACTTTTTAACCCTATCGAGGCCAGCAAAGGCGATGGCGAAATGGGCGCTGGCTCCATGGGGGTCATGAGCAGCAAATTCGGCACCTCGATTTCGGCCTACAGCTATCTGATCTTCGTGCTGTTGTATATCCCCTGTGTTTCGGTGATGGGCGCTATCGCTCGCGAATCAAGCCGTGGATGGATGACCTTCTCCATCCTGTGGGGGCTGAACGTCGCTTATTCATTGGCCACCCTGTTCTACCAGACGGCGACCTTTGCCCAGCATCCGCAATACAGCCTGGTGGCGATCCTGTCAGTGTTGGCCTTTAATGCGTTGCTGCTCTTGGCATTGCGTAAAGCCCGCAGCCGCGTCACCATCCGCCTGCGCAGCGCCACGCCCGCCGCCTGCTGCCAAAACCCGCAAGGGGATTGCCACTGATGGCCAGCCTGCTGCAACTCCGTGATGCGCTGGCCCTACGGGGCAGCGCCCAGGCGCAACAGTTGAGCTACCAACTGGCGACGCCGTTGCCACTGGTTGAGGCTATGCTGGAGCGTTTAACCGCGATGGGGAAAGTAGAGCGTATTGAACAAGATAACAGCGAATGCCTGAGCGGCAGTTGCAAGAACTGCCCAGAAGGCGTCGGGTGCAGCACGGTGGTTTATCGTTTGAAAAACTGAACACCGCCGCACTTAACGGCTGGCAGTAAACTGATGAATAATATCGGTGAACTCCTCTGGATGAGAAACGAAAGGCGCATGGGCCGCTTTGGGGATCACCACCGAGGACGACTGCGGCCAGCACTCATCCAACAGCGTTGCCACCTTACGCGGTACCAAACCGTCCAGATAACCATAAATACGCAGCACCGGCATCGTAGGCTTGGCCAACAATTGGCGCTGATCCACGGTGCGCAGCATATCAAGCCCGCCGTTGAGCACCGCGACACTCGGCATCGGTTGATTCAGCACTACGGTTTTTAGCAAGCGCGCATCCTGGCGGGCACTTTCACTCCCCAGAGTTTGCAGCGCCAGAAAACGCTCTACGGTGCGTTTGAAGTCTTGGCTGAGTTGCTGCTGAAAACCGCTCAACACGTCGGGCCGGATCCCCGGCCAATCACCCTGTGCGGCAAAACAGGGGGAGGAAGCCACGGTGATCAATCCGGCTACGCGCTCAGGCTGCATCAGTGCAACCTGCCCGGCCACCAGCCCACCCAATGACCAACCCAGCCAGTAAGCGCACGCAGGGGCCGCCGCCAGCAGAATGTCCGCCATCTGCGGCAGCGAGAGTTCGCCATCCCCCTGGCTGCGGCCATAGCCAGGCAAGTCGACCAGGTGCACGCGAAAATGCGGCGTCAGTCGATCCAACGTGCAACTCCATACTTCCGCATTCAATCCCCACCCGTGCAGCAGCACAAGATCGCGATCGCCTTCACCTAGGGTTTGCCAATACAGCGCTGTCATCAGTTATTGTCCTTCTGAAACTCGTTCCGTCACGGAGGACGACTATGCTATCAATCTATGGCCGCTGTTGGCTATGTCGGCAACCATTAAGGCTGCTGCAGCAGGGGATCTGCAGTTATTGCCTGCGTGAGTTGCCCGCCAAACCGCTGAGCTGCCCGCGCTGTGGTCTGCCCAGCGGCGATCGGCACCGGCCTTGCGGCCGCTGCTTGCAGCAGCCACCGCCCTGGCAGGCATTGGTTTTTGCCAGCGACTACTGCCTGCCACTCAGTACCCTGATCAAACGCTTCAAATTTCAGCGTACGCCGGAATTGGCCCCGACGCTGGCCCGGCTGATCCTGCTGCATTGGCTACAGGCTCACCGAGAGCAACATCTGAACAGACCGGAAATCATTTTAGCGATACCCTTACAGGATAAACGCTGCTGGCGGCGGGGTTATAATCAGAGCGATCTGCTCGCTCGCCACCTGGCACGCTGGCTGGGGTGCGAATATCGGCCCGCCGCGCTGCGCCGGATCAGGGAGACCTCACCGCAGCAAGGGTTAATCGCTCGCGCACGGCGGCGCAATTTACGCGGCGCATTCCGTTGCGATGAAAACCTGGCAGGAAAGCATGTGGCACTGCTGGATGACGTGGTGACCACCGGCAGCACAGTGGCAGAAGTCGCTAAATTATTGCAGAAACAGGGCGTCGCATCATTGCAGATCTGGTGCGTCTGCCGCACATTGTAGTACCATCGCAATGGGCGTATTATATCCTACTATAGCAGTCAACTATTGAGTCAATGCCATGATCCGTATAACAGATGCAGCACAGGAACATTTTGCCAAACTGTTGGCAAACCAAGAAGAAGGTACCCAGATTCGCGTATTCGTGATTAATCCGGGTACGCCAACGGCGGAATGCGGCGTTTCCTATTGCCCGCCAGATGCGGTAGAAGCAACAGATACCGAACTGAAGTTCGAAAAACTGTCTGCTTACGTTGATGAGCTGAGCACGCCGTATCTGGAAGACGCCGAAATCGACTTTGTCACCGATCAGCTCGGTTCCCAGCTCACGCTGAAAGCGCCAAACGCCAAAATGCGCAAAGTCGACGACAATGCTCCGTTGATGGAGCGCGTGGAATACGTGCTGCAATCGCAGATCAACCCGCAGTTGGCAGGCCACGGTGGCCGCGTCTCGCTGATGGAGATCACCGATGACGGGCTGGCTATCCTGCAGTTCGGCGGCGGCTGCAACGGTTGCTCAATGGTTGACGTGACGCTGAAGGAAGGGATCGAGAAAGAGCTGCTGCAGAAGTTCCCGGAGCTGAAAGGGGTACGCGATCTCACCGAGCACCAGCGTGGCGAGCACTCTTACTACTAATATGCTTAGGGCGCCAGTACGGCGCCCTCATTTCATTACCCTACCGACACCTTTTTGCGCCGCTTATCCAAGTCCTTCAGTAAACGGTTCACCTGCCGATCGGCAAACATCTCTTCCAAGGTATGGCTCAGCTTGCGCCGCCAGTTTGGGTATTCGCTGCTGGTGCCCGGGATATTGACCGGATCGGCCATATCCAGCCAATCTTCCGGCTGCAGGCCCAGTAACGCACTGGCACTGTCCGCTACGTAACGCTGTAACCCGCGGTTCAACAACGGGCTCATCGCCAGCAACGAGGCCTTTTTGCCCACCTTCTGCGGCACACAGCCGTAACGGTGCAGCCCATCCAACAGCCCCTGCTTGGCACGTTCACGATCGGCAAACAGCGTTTTGAGCACCGCGGCATCCGGGTATAACCCCAGCGTTTCACCCAGCGTCAAGTCGCCGCTTTGCCAGTAACCGCGCAGCGTGGGCAGATCGTGCGTGGTAATGGTGGCCATCGCCTGCACCGGATACGACTGCGGCGCACGGAACTGGTTTTCGCTGTCGTGTTCGAAATACAGCACTTTGTAAGAGTAGACCCCGCTGTCACGCAGCTTGCCGACGATCTCCACCGGCACAGTACCAAGATCTTCACCAATCACCATGCAGCGATGGCGCTGGCTTTCCAACGCCAGCAGCGCCAGCAGATCGTCAACCGGGTACTTAACGTAAGCCCCATGATCGGCAGTCTCCCCATACGGGATCCACCACAGCCGCAGCAGCGCCATGACGTGATCGATGCGCAAAGCGCCGCAACTGGTCATATTGGCACGCAGCAAATCGATAAACGGCTGATAGCCGCGCGCGACCATCACATGGGGATCCATTGGCGGCAGGCCCCAGTTTTGCCCCAGTGGGCCAAGGACATCCGGCGGAGCTCCGACAGAGGCTCCCAGGCAATACAGCTCACGCTCACACCAGGTTTCAGCACCGCCTTCTGCCACGCCCACCGCCAGATCGCGGTAGAGGCCGATCGGCATCTGCTGCTCCTGGCTCTGGCTGAAACATTCGGCAAACTGTCTGGCGGCCAGCCACTGCAGCCACAGATAGAAGGTCACTTCATCCGTATGCTGCCGGCAAAACGCTTCTACGGCGGCGGTATTACCCTGCCGATACTCTTCCGGCCAGACCGGCCAGCCCCACATGCTGTTATCGCTGGCAGAAAGATGCGCGTGCAGCGCATCGAAGGCCGCCTGTTGATACAGGCTGCTGCCTCCTTCGCTCACGAAATGTTCAAACGCCTGCTTCAACGCATCACTGGCCTTGCGCGCCTGAAACTGTGGGAAAGCCAACTTCAGCGCCGCCAGCTTCAACTGGGTGACCGCACTGTAATCCACGCGATCGCTGCCGCGCGCTTTCGCCAGCAGCTTCTGCGTTGCCGCTTTCTGCCACCATTTCTGCGCGGCTGCACTACGCTGGAAATCCTCCACCGCATTAACGTCGATGTACACCACGTTCAGCCAACGGCGTGACGAAGGGCTGTACGGGCTGGCACTTTCCGGGCTGGCCGGGTACAGCGCGTGGATGGGGTTCAGCCCGACAAAGGCACCGCCGCGCTTTCCCACTTCGCTCACCATCACGCGCAGGTCGCCAAAATCACCGATACCCCAGTTGCGATCGGACCGCAGCGTGTAGAGTTGCACGCAGGCACCCCACAGTTTTTTTCCGGTCATCAAGGCCTTAGGTTCGTAACAGCGTTTTGGCGCCACAATCAGCCGGCACTGCCACTGCTGCTCACCCTGCATCAGTTGGAGCAGGTGGTAGCCCTGCGGCAGTTTCCCTGCCAGGGTCAAGGTTTTACGCGCGCTGGCACGGCCCTGCTGCTGGCTGCCGTCCTCGCATTGCAGCACCCAGTGGTACTCACCGCTACCGCCCAGCGGCAGTGCCACCGGGCTGCCGTGATAAAACACTTTCACCACCGGTAACGGCGCCTCCTCCGAGCGGAGCGAAGCGCTGTTCATCGCATCCAGCAGCTTACGTTTGGTCTCCGACGAAATCGCCTGCTGTTTACCATGGGCATTGATGTAATCAGCCGCAATCCCTGCCTGAGAGGCCGCCTGATCGATAGCTTTACTCATTCGTACTCCTTAACGCTTGGCTTGCCAGATACGCTGCTGATAGTCGCGGATCGAACGATCCGAACTGAACATGCCCACGCGCGCGGTGTTAAGGATAGTGCGGCGCGTCCATTCATCGCGGTCACGATACAGTTTGTCTACCTGCCGTTGAGCCTCACAGTAAGACGCAAAGTCTGCCAGCACCAGATACGGGTCGCCGCCTTCCAGCAGGCTGTGCAGCATCAGATCGAAAGCGTGCTTGTCACCCTGGCTGAAGGCACCGCTGGCCAATTCATCCAGAATCGCTTTCAGATGCTTGTCTTTCTTACGATAACTCAGCGGATCATAGCCCTTCTTCAACAACGCCTTAACCTGCTCCACGGTGTTGCCGAAAATAAAGATATTGTCTTCGCCTACCTGCTCAGCAATCTCAACGTTGGCGCCGTCCAACGTCCCGACGGTCAACGCCCCGTTCAGCGCCAGCTTCATATTGCCGGTGCCGGACGCTTCTTTACCGGCGGTGGAGATCTGCTCAGAGACATCGGCCGCCGGGATCATCAACTCTGCGACCGAAACGCGATAGTCAGGAATAAACACCACTTTCAGACGATCTTTCACGATCGGATCGTTGTTGATCTTCTCCGCAGCCTGGTTGATCGCATAAATGATGTTTTTTGCCAGGTAGTAACCCGGAGCCGCTTTGGCACCGAACAGGAACACGCGCGGCACCATATCCATCTCCGGGTTATCGCGCAGTTGGCGATACAGCGACAGGATATGCAGCAGGTTCAGGTGCTGACGCTTGTATTCATGCAGGCGTTTAATCTGCACGTCGAAGATCGCATCCGGGTTAAGCGTCAGGCCCATCACGCTGTGCACATAATTGGCGAGAGCGACCTTGTTTTCACGCTTAATCTGCTGATACTGCTGGCGGAATGCCGCATCGTCGGCATACTTTTCCAGGCCTTTCAGCGCATCCAGATCGTTGGCCCACTCCACCTTTAACGTGTTGTCGATCAGGCCGGATAACGCCGGGTTACACTGCTTCAGCCAGCGGCGCGGGGTGATACCGTTGGTGACGTTGTGGAATTTGTTCGGCCACAGCTGGTGATATTCCGGGAACAGATCCTTCACCACCAGATCCGAGTGCAGTTGTGCCACGCCGTTAACCGCAAAACCGCTGACGACGCACAGGTTCGCCATGCGCACCTGCTTGTTATGGTGCACCGCCAGTTTGGCCCAAACGGCGTCATCTCCCGGCCAGTGTTGATCCACCAGCTTTTTAAAGTTGGCATTGATCTGCTTGATGATCGAGAAGTGGCGTGGCAGCAGGCTGCGCACCAGCTTTTCATCCCAGCATTCCAAGGCTTCCGGCATCAGCGTGTGGTTGGTATAGGCGAAGGTCTTGCTGGTGATCGCCCAGGCCGCGTCCCAATCCAGCTGATGTTCATCCAGCAGGATGCGCAGCATTTCCGGAATGGCGATAGTCGGGTGAGTATCGTTAAGCTGGATCACTTCGTACTTCGGCAGATCGGCAATCTTGCGGCCCGCCAGGTGGTGTTTGCGCAGAATATCCGCCACCGAACAGGCGCACTGGAAATACTGCTGCATCAGGCGCAGGCGTTTGCCCGCCTGATGGTTATCATTCGGATAGAGCACTTTGGTCAGCTTGGCCGCTTCAACGCCCTGCTTTTCTGCCTGCAGGAATTTACCGTCGTTGAAATCGTTCAGATCGAACGGATGTGCGTGCGTCGCCTGCCACAGGCGCAGCGGCTGAGTCACCCCGTTGCGGAACCCCAGCACCGGCAGATCCCAGGCTTCGCCACGCAGGGTGAATGCCGGGTGCCATTGCTCGCGGCCATCGGCCAGCTTCTCTACTTTACCACCGATACCGACATCCACCGCCAGCGCCGCATTGTGGCGGAACCACGGATAGCTTTCGCGCTGCCAGTTATCTGGCGCTTCCTGCTGGTGCCCGTCTTTGAACGACTGGCGGAACAGGCCATACTGATAGTTCAGGCCATAACCGGTGGCCGGTTGTTCCACCGTCGCCATTGAATCAAGGAAGCAGGCCGCCAAGCGCCCCAGCCCGCCGTTACCCAGCGCCGGATCGGTTTCCTGCTCCAGCAAATCCGCCAGTTTAACGTCCTGCTCAGCCAGCGCCGCTTCAACCGTATCGTACCAGCCGAGGTTGATCAGGTTATTAGCGGTCAGGCGGCCAATCAAAAACTCCATCGAGATATAGTTCACATGGCGCAACGACTTGCTGCTTTTACGCGGCGCAGGCTGTGCGGCCAGTTGCTCGGCAAGCGCAGCACTCACTGCTTCCCACCATTGATGTTGGGTCATCTGCTGTGCAGAATTGAGGCCAAAACGCTGCCACTGACGAGTCAGCGCAGCCAGAAAAACGTCCTTTTTGAGCGTAGGCTGTGACATAGGAAAAACTCTCTAATCCGATAAATGGGCCAATTTTTTCACTATCGTGCCGGGGAGAATGCGCCGCGGCATCATCCCGCCTGAGGATTAGCGAGGGAGGAGGGTTGGGGCGTAGTTAGAATTGTGATCTCGGGCACTTTTCACCCTCGATAAACGCGCCATTAAGGCTCCCGTTGTGCAAAAAAACAACGGCAGCCTACAACGTAGCGACATTAACATACGTGGCCTGCGTCGCTGAAGTTTTGTTCCTATCTCGTCAGACAAAGAAATCACCGCTACAGTTATCGAACGTCGTTAAACGCCATGATAGAAAAGCAGTCTGCCAACAAGCGTGAAAAGTGTGATCGATAGCAACTTAACTCCAAGCCAAAGCGGAAGCTTGTTGCAATACTTTTGGCGATGTTCGAAGTTATTGAGGGGGATTAATTACGAGCTACAAAATAATTAATATTACCCCGGCCCCGAAGAAGATTCGCGACAAAAAACTTCGGGCAGTCCTTCGGCGGCGGGAACCGCACTTTACACCTGGAATATTATGCTGATCCCATCAAAACTGAGCCGTCCGGTACGGCTGCAAAATACCGTGATACGCGATCGCCTGCTGGTGAAGCTAGCCAGCGCGGCAAATTATCGCCTGACATTGGTCAATTGCCCGGCAGGATATGGAAAAACCACGCTGGTTGCCCAATGGGCAGCGGGCAAGTCGGATCTCGGGTGGTACTCACTGGACGAAAGCGACAACCAGCCAGAGCGCTTTGCCAGCTACCTGATCGCCGCACTGCAACAGGCTACCGGTGGGCACTGCGTGAAGAGCGAAGCGTTAAGCCAGAAACACCAGTACGCCAGCCTGTCTGCGCTGTTCGCGCAACTGTTTATCGAGCTTTCCGACTGGCATCACCCTCTGTATCTGGTGATTGATGATTATCATCTGATCACCAATGACGTAATCCACGAAGCGATGCGCTTCTTCCTGCGCCATCAGCCGGAAAACCTGACGCTGATCCTGCTGTCGCGCACGCTGCCCGCTCTCGGCATCGCCAACCTGCGCGTGCGCGATCAACTGCTGGAATTGAGCGCGCAACAGCTAGCTTTCACCCACCAGGAAGCCAAACAGTTCTTCGACTGTCGCCTGAGTTCACCGCTTGAACAGCATGACAGCAGCCGCCTGTGTGACGAAGTGGAAGGCTGGGCAACCGCGTTACAGCTGATCGCGCTTTCTGCCCGTCAATCGGCCTCATCAGCCCAACAATCCGCCAAACGCTTGGCCGGGTTGAACGCCAGCCACCTTTCCGACTACTTGGTGGATGAGGTGCTGGATCGCGTCGATGCCGATGCCCGCGCCTTCCTGCTGCGCTGTTCGGTATTACGTTCGATGAACGACGCGCTGATCGTGCGCCTGACCGGTGAAGATAACGGCCAGCAGCGTCTCGAAGAACTGGAGCGCCAGGGGCTGTTTATCCACCGTATGGACGATACCGGTGAGTGGTTCTGTTTCCACCCGTTATTCGCCTCCTTCCTGCGCCAGCGCTGCCAGTGGGAGCTGGCGCTCGAGTTGCCGGGCCTGCACCGTGCCGCTGCCGAAGGCTGGCTGGCGCTCGGTTACCCGGCAGAAGCCATTCACCATGCGTTGGCGGCCAGCGACGTCAGCATGCTGCGCGATATTCTGCTGCAGCACGCATGGTCGCTGTTCCACCACAGCGAGCTGGCGCTGCTGGAAGAGTGCCTGAATGCGCTACCTTACGATCGCTTAATCCAAAATCCGAAGCTGGCGCTGCTGCAGGCTTGGCTGGCGCAAAGCCAGCACCGCTACAGCGAGGTCAACACCCAGTTGGAACGCGCCGAGCAGGCCATGCGCGAGCAGAAGATCGCCATCGATCAGACCTTGCACGCAGAGTTCGATGCACTGCGCGCCCAGGTGGCGATCAACGCGGGTAAGCCGGAGGAGGCCGAACGTTTAGCCACCGAAGCGCTGAAATTCCTGCCGCTTTCCAGCTATTACAGCCGCATCGTCGCCACCTCGGTGACCGGCGAGGTTCACCACTGTAAAGGCGAACTGGCGCGTGCGCTGCCGATGATGCAGCAGACCGAACAGATGGCTCGTCGCCATCAGGCTTATCATTACGCGCTGTGGGCGCTGTTGCAGCAAAGCGAAATCCTGATCGCCCAGGGGTTCTTGCAGGCCGCTTACGAAACGCAGGAAAAAGCCTTTGAGCTGGTGCGCGAACAGCATCTGGAACAGTTGCCTATGCATGAATTCCTGCTGCGTATCCGCTCGCAGGTGCTCTGGTCGTGGTCACGGCTGGATGAGGCCGAAGAGGCGGCGCGTGAAGGGCTGAAGGTGCTGGCCAACTACCAGCCGCAGCAGCAGTTGCAATGCCTCGCCATGTTGGCGAAATGTTCCCTGGCGCGGGGCGATCTGGACAATGCCAATGCCCATTTGCAGCGTTGCGAAGTGCTGCTGCATGGTTCGCAATATCACCGTGATTGGCTGACCAACGCCGACAAACCGCGGGTGATCCATTGGCAGATGACCGGAGATACCCTTGCGGCGGCCAACTGGCTGCGCCATACCGAAAAACCGGGCATGGCCAACAACCACTTTATGCAGGGCCAATGGCGTAACATCGCCCGCGTGCAGATTATGCTCGGCCAGTTTGAAGAAGCCGAAGTGGTGCTAGACGAGTTGAACGAGAACGCCCGCCGCCTGCGGCTGGTCAGCGATCTCAACCGCAACCTGCTGCTCAGCAACCAGCTTTATTGGCAGATGGATCGCAAAAGCGATGCGCTGCGGGTGTTGATCGAAGCGCTGGCGCTGGCAAACCGCACCGGGTTTATCAGCCACTTTGTGATTGAAGGGGAAACCATGGCGCAACAACTGCGTCAACTGATCCAACTCAACACGCTGCCGGAGCTGGAACAACACCGGGCACAACGTATTTTGCGCGATATCAACCAGCATCATCGCCACAAGTTCGCCCATTTTGACGAGAGCTTTGTCGATAAACTGCTGACTCATCCGCAGGTGCCGGAACTGATCCGCACCAGCCCGCTGACCCAGCGTGAATGGCAGGTGCTTGGCCTGATTTATTCAGGTTACAGCAACGAGCAGATCGCCAGTGAACTGGCGGTGGCGGCCACCACCATCAAAACCCATATTCGTAATCTGTACCAGAAACTGGGGGTGGCTCACCGACAGGAGGCCGTGCAACAGGCGCAACAGTTGCTGAAAATGATGGGGTACGGGGCGTAAAGGCTGTCCTTTCAATACTTCGCGTGGTGGCCTCCCCAGGAGGCCATCCAGGGTTTGGAGGTGCTGCAGATTGAAAGAGGAAAGGAAGCGCGTAATAAACTCTATTACCGATCAGGTGTATACCCAAAATAATTCGAGTTGCTTGTAGGCGGCAACGGAGTGACAAATCAGTCAAAGATTGATTTGAACAGCGCTTGCGCTGGCCCGAAGGGGCGAGGCCCACGGATGGACCGAGTAACAAAGCCAACACCCAAGCAACTTAAAGTATGAAGGATATATTCTTATTTTGTCGTATGCCCAATGACATTAACGCTTCCTGTCAGTAATATTGCGTAATATTTTCCATAAGGAGTTGGAATAATGACAATAATAAGGACATTCCTAATTACCGCTGGCCTTTTTCTGGCTATTTCCCCCGCCATCGCCAGTAACGATACGTCTGCAGATTATAACCCCCCCGCAGACGCCGGAAGCTATTTGGGTAACCAGATAGCCGCCCGTTCGTTATTTTCCCAAACCTTGCATCAGCGGAAATCCGCTCCAGGTAGCGATCAATTATGGCTGCGTGCCTCCGGTTATCACACGAAAAATCTGAGCGCCGCCAATAATAATTTACCGATCGATATGGATCGCCAGGTGTTCCAATTGGGTGGGGATGTTTTCGCCTCCCAGCAGGAAAACGAAGAGTGGACCGTGGGCCTTATGGCCGGGTATGGCCGCGCTAATACCGAGTCGCACGCCGTAAATACCACCTCCGACGGCAGAGTCAACGGCTATTCGGTCGGGATCTACAGCACCTGGTATCAGGACAGTAACAACCATGACGGTGTCTATATTGATTCATGGCTTCAATATTCCTGGTTTAATAATCGTGCAGGCCAAGAGGATTACAACAGCAATAACTTCAGCCTCTCGCTGGAAACCGGGTATGCTTTTCAACCGTTCTCACAGTGGGAATTAATTATCGAGCCTCAGCTCCAGCTTATTTATAATGATTTCCGTACTGATAATTACCGTGATACCACAGGCACATTCATTCAGCAAAGTGATGCGCCGGATTTCACCTCACGGGCAGGCATCCGTTGGTATAGCAATCAAGACGACAATATTACCGCCTATCTGGCCACCAACTGGTGGCACAATAATGGCAGCAATGCGGTCTCTTTTAATAATGCGCGGATAGAAGCTGCCTCCCTGAATAATCTGTTCGAAGTAAAAGTCGGGATAAAAACGCCAACCACCAGCTCATTCCAGATTTGGCTGGAAGGCGGCAGCACCATGGGCAGCAATAGTTACCAGGATTATGGGGCTTCGTTAGGCCTGAGCTACCGCTGGTAATCTGCCGTTCAGAAAACCCATAGAGTTGCTCTGGTCATAAATGAGGTGGATTTGGTTACACTCACCAGTGTCCCCCAATTATGAGGCAGTCTGAAGTTATGGAACAGTTTGAAGCGATCGGCGTTGAGCAGGCCTATACCCGCTGGAAAGAAGGCAGCGCAACGCTGGTTGATATCCGCGATCCGCAAAGTTTTGCCGCCGGGCACGCGCCGGGTGCGTTTCACCTCACCAACGCCAGCCTGCCAGCTTTTATGCAGCAAAACGAGTTCGATCGCCCGGTGATGGTGATGTGTTATCACGGTAACAGCAGCCGCAGCGCCGCGCAGTACCTGCTGCACCAAGGGTTTGATGCGGTTTACAGCATTGATGGCGGCTTTGAAGCCTGGGCCCGCCAGTTCCCGCAGGATGTCGAAACCTCCGTCTGACTCTTCGCCGGTCGCCTATTTGGGTGGCCAGCTCAATTCTCCGCTGTTTTTTTCGCTGCGTGCAGTATTTCAACGGTATAATCTGCCATTAGCGCCGCAGAGGGCTAAACTCGCGGATAAAATCATTTAATTAGACGGAAAATCCATGGTTCGAGTGATCGCCGTATCCAACCCTCGCCTGGCGCAAGCCTTTGTTGATTACATGGCAACACAAGGCATCCAGCTTGAGATCCGCAATACCAGCGAGGCCGCAGAAATCTGGCTGGCGGACGACGGCCACTTGGAACAGGTGCAACATGAGTTGCAGCAGTTTCTGCTCGATCCCATGAATAGCCGCTATCAGGCGGCCAGTTGGCAGGCCGGCAATACCGACGCCGGTTTGAACTATCAGCAATTCTCTTATCTGCAGATCATCCGCAGCAAAGCCGGGCCGCTGACGCTCACGGTCATGTCGCTGTGCATTCTGGTGTACATTCTGATGCAGGTGCTGGGGGATGATACCGTGATGTACTGGCTTTCCTGGCCGCAGAACAGCTCGCAATACGGCCAACTGTGGCGCTGGTTCAGCCACGCCTTCCTGCACTTCTCGCTGCTGCACATTACCTTCAACCTGCTATGGTGGTGGTATCTCGGTGGCCCGGTAGAAAAACGCCTCGGCACCGGCAAACTGTTCGTGATCGCCGTGGTGTCGGCCTTTTTCAGCGGCTGGGCGCAGTCTCTGTTCAGCGGCGCACTGTTCGGTGGGCTGTCTGGCGTGGTTTATGCGCTGATGGGCTACGTCTGGCTGAGCGGTGAACGCGATCCGGAGTGCGGCCTCAATCTGCCACGCGGCCTGATGGTGTTTTCCGTGCTCTGGCTGGTCGCTGGCTATTTCGATATTTTAGGAATGTCGATCGCCAATGCGGCACACGTGGCCGGTTTGGTGTTAGGGTTGTTAATGGCATTTTGGGATACGCGCCACCGTGCGCACCACCAACAATAACCGCCGGATACCTTGAGAAAGACGGCAGGTACATCAGGCGATTTAGGGGATTATCGTGAAGCAGACACAGCGTCATGACGCCATTATCGAATTAGTGCGTCAGCAGGGTTACGTCAGTACGGAAGAGTTGGTCGAGCATTTTGCCGTCAGCCCGCAAACTATTCGCCGTGATTTGAATGACCTGGCCGACCAGAACAAGATACAACGCCACCACGGCGGCGCGGCGCTGCCGTCCAGTTCGGTCAATGCCGCCTATCACGATCGCAAAGTGATGTGGTCGGCTGAGAAAGCGCGCATCGCCCAGCGCGTTGCCAGCCAGATCCCCGATGGTGCTACGTTGTTTATTGATATCGGCACCACCCCGGAAGCGGTGGCCCATGCGCTGATGAATCATAAAAACCTGCGGGTGGTCACTAACAACCTGAACGTTGCCACCCTGCTGACCGCCAAAGAAGACTTCCGCCTGATCCTGGCCGGTGGTGAAGTGCGCACCCGCGACGGCGGTATCATGGGGGAAGCCACGCTGGACTTTATCTCTCAATTCCGCCTGGATTACGGCATTCTCGGCATCAGCGGTATTGATATGGACGGTTCGCTGCTGGAGTTTGACTATCACGAAGTGCGCACCAAGCGCGCGATTATCGAAAACTCCCGCTGCGTGATGCTGGTGACCGACCACTCCAAGTTTGGCCGTAATGCCATGGTGAATCTGGGCAATATGAACCTGATTGACTATCTGTTTACCGATCAGGCTCCACCACCCAGCGTGATGAAGATCATCGAGCAGTATGATGTGCAATTGGAGCTGTGCTGATCTCTTTACCGAAAGAGATGTTGGCATGCATTCTAAACACATTGATAAATAAAAATATTTGCAAGGGCTGTTAAACAGGCCCTTCATTTCTCTTCTCAATTCTTACCCTGAATATACCCGTCATACTTCAAGTTGCTTGGGTGTTGGCTTTGTTACTCGGCCCATCCGTGGGCCTCGCCCCTTCGGGGCCGCTGCAAGCAGCGTTCAAATCTGCTCCTGGCAGATTTGTCGTTCACCCCAGTCACTTACCTGAGTAAGCTCCTGGGGCTTCGCTCAGTTGCCGCTTACAAGCAACTCGAATTATTTTTGGTATAATCTGGAATGGGGTAAATAGCAAATTAGCTACCTGCATCACAAAATTAACAAGAAAATAACAAAAGCGCTGATAATCGCACAAACACCTGATATTCGCCCTTGTCGGTAAAATTTTCATCCCCTAAGTTAACCATAGGTCCTGGTGCTTAACAGCAAAATAACCCACACATTCAGGAGTAATGCTTGTCAGTTAAGGCTAACCAGTCCCCTCTCCCTTGGGGAGAGGGGGGCGATGCCTTGAGCCATTGATGCATTATTATGCTGCTTTGCGCTTTACTGACAAGCATTACACATTCAGGAGAAGCCATGTTTGGCCGCGCCGCATCACGTCACGGCCAGCAAAAAGGAAATACGCATTAAACGTACCGATTCGTGATTAAATTAATACAGTGCTGATGGGAATGATATTGCCTGCGCGGGGCAACGGTCTGCTATTGCCCCGCGTCCCTTAACGGAGTTATTTAAAACGAGGTTTCATGATGAACTCATCCTCCACTACGTTATTTTCCACACTGGAAGAAAAAATAAATAACGCTTTAGTCATAGATAAAGAGAAAGGTATTTATCGGTGCAATCGCGCCATATTTACCGATGAGTCTTTATTCGAACTGGAAATGAAAGCCATCTTTGAAGGTAATTGGATTTATTTGGCCCATGAAAGCCAGATTGCCGAACCGGGCGACTATTACACGCTAACCATGGGCCGCCAGCCCATCATTATCACCCGCGATCACAACGGGCAATTACACGGGATGATCAATAGCTGCTCGCATCGCGGAGCCATGCTGGCCAGCCGCAAATCTGGCAATAAGACCTCGTTCACCTGCCCATTCCATGGTTGGACCTTCAACAACGCCGGTAATTTGCTGAAAGCTAAAGATGAAAAGAGCGGCGCTTATCCACCCTGTTTTAAACAGGCGGGTTCACACGATCTCAAACATTTGCCCCATTTTGCCTCTTACCGTGGCTTCCTGTTTGGCAGCCTGAACGCCGACGTGCTGCCGTTGGAGGAATATCTGGGTGACACCCGGCAGGTGATCGATCTGATCGTCGATCAGGCGCCCGAAGGATTGGAAGTGCTGAAAGGCGCTTCCAGCTATACCTACGACGGCAACTGGAAGCTGCAAATGGAAAACGGTGCCGATGGCTATCACGTCAGCGTGGTGCATTGGAACTACGCCTCCACCATGTCACGCCGCAACTATGAGGCCAACGGCACCCCAACCGTAGACGCCAACGGCTGGTCGAAAAGCACCGGTGGCGTCTATGGTTTCAAGCACGGCCATATGCTGCTGTGGACCCGGGCGCTGAATCCGGCCGTTCGCCCAGTGTTCAAGCACTTTGAGCGCCTTAGTGAACGCTTTGGTGCCACTCGCGCTGATTTGATGGTTAACGAAACGCGCAACCTGTGCCTGTACCCCAACGTTTATCTGATGGATCAGTTTTCGACCCAGATCCGCGTCGTTCGCCCGCTGGCCGTCGATAAAACCGAAGTCACTATCTTCTGCTTCGCCCCCAAAGGGGAGGCTGCCGAGGATCGCGCGTTACGCATCCGCCAATATGAGGATTTCTTCAACGTCAGCGGCATGGGGACGCCGGACGATCTGGAAGAGTTCCGCGCCTGTCAGCAAGCCTATAACGCCAGTAACCTGCCCTGGAGCGATATGAGCCGCGGCGCAACCCGCTGGCTGGAAGGTGCCGATGAGAATGCGCAGGCGATGGCTATCACCCCGCTGCTGAGCGCGCCACGTTCCGAAGATGAAGCCTTGTACATCAGCCACCACCATCACTGGCAACAAACCCTGCTGCGCAGCCTGAATAAACGCGAGGTGACGCAATGAGCAACCGACAGCCTGATATTGAACAATTCCTCTACCGTGAAGCGCGCCTGCTGGACGAGCGTAACTGGGATGAGTGGCTGGCCTGCTACAGCCCAACGGTGGAGTACTGGATGCCCGCCTGGGGCGATGACGATCGCTTAACCCGCGATCCGCAGCGGGAGATTTCGCTGATCTACTACCCGAACCGTGAAGGGCTGGAAGATCGCATCTATCGCATCAAAACCGAGCGCTCTGCGGCCAGCACGCCGGAGCCCCGCACCAGCCATCAGATCAGCAACGTTGAACTGCTGGAAGACAGCGCCCTGCACGTTGAGGTGCGTTACAACTGGGTGACGTTCAGCCATCGCTATCAAAAGACCGATCTGTTCTTTGGCAACACTCGCTGCCGAATTGCGCTCAACGAGGGGCGACCGCTGATCGAACGCAAAACGGTTCAGCTCAACAACGACTACATCAATCAGGTCATAGATATTTATCATATTTAATGCGGGGTACTTATGGCCTTTACCATTGCTCTTAATTTTGAAGATGGCGTCAGCCGCTTTATTCAGTGCAATCCCAACGAGAAAGTGCTGGATGCCGCTTACCGGCAAAAGATCAATCTGCCGATGGACTGCTCCGACGGCGTCTGTGGCACCTGCAAATGCCACTGTGAGCAGGGCGAGTACAGCCTGGGTGACGACTATCTGGCAGAGGCACTGTCAGAGCAGGAAGCGCAGCGGCGATTCGTGCTGACCTGCCAGATGGTGCCACAGTCAGACTGCGTGATCGACGTACCTATGGCCTCCACCCGCTGTAAAACCGGCAGCGAAGAGTTTTCAGCCAGCCTGGTGGCGGCAACGCCGCTTTCCGACAGCGCCATCGAATTCAGCCTGCAGCTTGACGATGCTGATGGTATTGCCTTCCTGCCCGGCCAATACGTCAATATCGAGGTGCCTGGCAGCGGTGCCAGCCGGGCCTATTCGTTCAGCTCTCTGCCGGGCAAACAACAGGTGTCTTTCCTGCTACGCAATGTTCCCGGCGGGCTGATGAGCAGCTATCTGACCAGCAAAGCACAGCCGGGGGATAAAATACGCCTGCGCGGGCCGCAGGGCAGTTTCTATCTACGCACCGTCGCGCGGCCACTCCTGTTTCTGGCGGGGGGAACCGGCCTAGCCCCTTTCCTTTCCATGCTGGAGCAGTTGGCGCAAAACGGCAGCTCGCAGCCGGTGCATCTGGTGTACGGCGTCACTCACGACCACGATCTGGTGAAACTGGAACAGCTGGAGCAATACCGCACACGCTTGCCCAACTTCAGCTATCTCACTTGCGTCGCCAGTGAAGCCTCACCATCACCACACAAAGGCTATGTCACACAGCATCTTGATGCCAGCGTCTTGAACGAGGGCGATCTGGACGTGTACCTGTGCGGCCCGCCGCCGATGGTGGAGGCGGTCCTGAACGATTTCCAACGCCGAGCTTTTACCCCGGCCAGCTTCCATTATGAAAAATTCGCCGCCAGCCAAACGGTATAAGGAATAGCCATGCAGAGAATGCGGTTTGAAAACAAGGTGATGGTGATCACCGGGGCAGCGCAGGGCATCGGTAAAGCGGTTGCAGAACAGGCCGCGCGTGAAGGGGCCAAGCTGGCGCTGATCGACCGGGCCCCTTACCTGAGCGAACTGGCCGCCACCTTGAGCGCACAGGGCAATCAGGTACTGGCGATCGGTGCCGATCTGGAGCGCTGGGAAGAGACCGAGAGCGCAATGCGACAGGCTCAGCGGCACTTTGGTCGGCTGGATATTCTGGTCAATAATGTGGGGGGCACCATCTGGGCACGCCCGTTTGCCGACTATTCCCCAGAACAGATTTCCGCCGAGATCCAACGTTCGCTGTTCCCCACGCTGTGGGGCTGCCGCGCCGTGTTGCCGCATATGTTGCAACAGCGGAGCGGAGTGATTGTCAACGTGTCGTCCGTCGCCACCCGCGGGGTCAACCGCGTGCCTTATTCCGCGGCCAAAGGCGGGGTTAACGCCCTCACCCAGTCGCTGGCTTTTGAATATGCCCAGGCCGGTATTCGCATCAACGCCACCGCGCCGGGGGGCACAGAAGCCCCGCCGCGCCTGACGCCGCGTAACCGGGAAATCCCCACGGCGCAGGAGGAAAGCTGGTATCAGCAGGTGGTCGATCAAACCCTCAGTTCCAGTTTGATGCATCGTTATGGCAGCGTTAACGAGCAGGCTAATGCGATTTTGTTCCTTGCCAGCGATGAGGCCAGTTACATAACTGGCACCATCCTGCCGGTGGCGGGGGGCGATCTGGGTTGATCGCTGAGCTCACCTCAGCCCGCCATCATGATCTGTTTAAAAGCAATGGGTGATGCAAAACCATCACCCATTCTCATGCGCATTACTGCACGCCAATGGCGCACTCGATAACCCTTCACTTTGTATACCTACCATCACTGAATCGTTACCTCTATCACGCAAAAATGTTTTTGTTTGGTTAACTCTTGGCTTGTTTGTTGGTTTTTGATTACAATCATGAGCGAAAACGAACATTAAAGAGCTATTGCGAACATCTGGAGGAAGTTAACGTGGAAACCAAAGACTTGATCGTGATCGGTGGCGGCATCAACGGAGCCGGCATCGCAGCAGATGCGGCCGGGCGCGGGCTGTCCGTTCTGCTACTGGAAGCGCAAGACTTGGCCTGCGCTACGTCTTCCGCCAGTTCCAAACTGATCCACGGTGGCCTGCGCTACCTGGAACATTACGAATTCCGCCTGGTGAGCGAAGCGCTGGCCGAGCGTGAAGTGCTGCTCAAGCTGGCACCGCATATCGCTTTCCCGATGCGCTTCCGCCTGCCGCACCAGCCGCATCTGCGCCCAGCCTGGATGATCCGCACCGGCCTGTTCCTGTACGATCACCTGGGGAAACGCACCAGCCTGCCGGGCAGTAAGGGGTTGCGCTTTGGAGCAGAGTCGGTACTGAAGCCGGAGTTAACGCGCGGTTTCGAATATTCTGACTGCTGGGTAGACGATGCGCGCCTGGTGGTATTGAACGCGCAGGAAGTGGTTGAGCGTGGCGGTGAAGTGCGCACCCGCACTAAGGTCACCCGTGCGCGGCGTGAAAACGGCCTGTGGGTGGTAGAAGCCACCGACATCGACAGTGGCAAAACCTTCACCTGGCGTGCCAAAGGGTTGGTCAATGCCACCGGCCCGTGGGTGAAACATTTCTTCGACGATGGCCTGCAGCTCAAATCGCCTTACGGTATCCGCCTGATCAAAGGCAGCCACATTGTGGTACCGAAGGCGCATAACCAGCCACAGTCGTACATTCTGCAAAACGAAGATCATCGTATCGTCTTCGTTATTCCGTGGCTGGATGAATTCTCTATCATCGGCACCACCGACGTGGAATACCATGGCGATCCGAAAGACGTGAAGATCGACGACAACGAAATCGACTACCTGTTGAAGGTGTATAACGAGCACTTCAAAAAACAGCTTGGCCGCGACGATATCGTCTGGACTTACTCCGGCGTGCGCCCACTGTGTGATGACGAATCGGACTCACCGCAGGCGGTCACCCGTGACTACACGCTGGATGTCCACGACGAACAAGGCAAAGCCCCGCTGCTTTCCGTATTCGGTGGCAAACTCACCACCTACCGTAAGCTGGCCGAGCACGCAATGGAAAAACTGGCGCACTACTACCCAGGGGCTGGCCCAGCCTGGACCAAAAACGGCGCGCTGCCCGGTGGTGACATCGGCGGCGATCGTGACAGCTATGCCGCCAAACTGCGCCGCCAATACGCTTGGCTGCCAGAATCGCTGGCCCGCCGCTATGCGCGCACCTACGGCAGCCACAGCGAACTGATCCTGGCTAATGCTGGCAGCCTGAGCGAGTTGGGTGAAGACTTTGGGCACGGCCTGTATGAGGCGGAGCTGAACTATCTGGTGGAAAAAGAGTGGGTGGTGGAGCTGGATGATGCCATCTGGCGCCGCACCAAGCTGGGCATGTGGCTCGACGCAGCACAGCAGGCAAGGGTGCAAGCCTGGCTGGCGGAACACGCCAAACCGAAGGCGCTGTCGCTGGCGTCTTAGTCCCACAACAAACTGCACGCTTAATGCCGCTGAGTTAAACACAAAGCGGCATAATCATGTATCCGTTGCTTATCGCCCCCTCTCTCAGTGGGGCGGGGTGATGGACTTGAAGTTGTAATGACCTGACATTGAAACATATCAGACCTGCAATCAACGGCGGTTTTCAACCCACGTTAGGCGATTCTCACCGAGTCTAAAACCCAGATTAAATGACAATCAACAAACCCACGCTGCTCTGCTTTAATACCGCTGGCAGTATCTTCAAACAAACGAACACAGCCTGCCTGATTTAGCGCATCGCGTTGCAGATCGAGGTGCTGGTCATATATCCTATCAGCATGGTGTGAATGTCCCGTTATCACGCTAAAATCCAGTCTATCGGAATATAGAAAAGTGGACAGATTAAGAGAACGCTGATTATCACAGTTTTATGCAAAAAATACACAGCCATAAAAACGTCCAACAAACCCTCGTTTGTTGGACATTGCTTAAAACGCACTTATCAGAAAGTGTGGGAGATTAAAGCAGCTTGAACTTTTCTAGCGTCGCTTTTACTTCCTTTCTTAATCCAGCCTCGTCTAGCTCATAGCTGGCACGGTCGGAGTCAGGATTATAAATTTCGGCCACCATAAATAACTCCTCACCGCAATTCAAAGTATTTTTATCCTGGTCTTTAATTCCGTATAGTTCCCTTCTTACAGCGCATATATCTTCGGAAAACTGAAGAGCCGTTACTTTTGAATTCAAAAAAGCCTTAGCTAATTCAATTATTGCCATCTTGTTCATAAATCACCTGTCTCCAAATATATTCTGCCATTATCCGCATCAGGGTTTATTTTCCATCCTGATAAGAATTTCTCATCAGCTTTAAGAATCACAACATTCATTGTCTTCGGATTAAAATACACTTTAGAACCTTTTTCCCGTCGGTATGTACCTCTCTCAACGGTTCCCGTATCTGCCAAATGAGCTTCAATGGCATCACGATACTTAGTCAAAGTTTCACTGTTTTTCTTCGTGTCATTGATACCAAAATCGATGGCATGCTTAAACTTCTTATCCAATTGTTTACGGGTAAAACGGCCCGAGTCAAGCGGTTCACTCAACATCACATAGATCGGCTCAACACCGGTTCCCGCGGCATCAGGCTGCCAATAGATAAAATCCTGTAACCCCTGGAGGTCATCAGCCGGGTAGGTAGTTGTCACAATGCTGGCGACCTGTTTTATTTCCGTTCCGGTATGCACCGGTGTCACCGGAACCGGTGAGCTGTTTCCGGTATGCGGTGGTGCTGCTGGCCCCGTCGGCACTGGATTAATCAAGACAGTCCGTGTTGGAACCCCACCGACTGCTGGCAGTGTGATTTTATCCAGCCCGGTTTTCTCGTCACGTACGGCCCTGAGCACAGGCACGTTCGCAGAAACACCGTTTACACCCGTCTTAACCAGGCTGACATACTGTCGGCCATTCTCCGTGACCAGTAAACCCCGCACGGGCAAATTAACTGAGGTCATTTCAGGCTGAATATTGACTTTACCCGCGGCAAACAGTTGGGCCTGAGCGGCAAACATCTCAATATCGCGGCCAGGAACCTTGTCACTGCCTTCACCAACTTTTTTTGGATAGAATCCTACCACAAGAGCACAAACTGTTGACCCGACTGCGCTCACCGTGGCTATCCTGCTCAACTCCATAGCACCTCGCCACAATGCACCAGCTATTGTGCCAGCTCCTTCGCTGGTCGTAGTCAGAATACCCTCAGCAATCGTTGACAGTTGCAACATACCCGAGGCGCGGTTCAGTATCATTCTTCCTGCAGCAGTAAGAGCAGACTGAGCCGACTTGACCATTTCCGACGTATAAACTGGTGTAGGGTTTACACCCGCAACCAGCATCAGTGCTGCCAGTTTCGCTCGGGCCTCTGCTTCAGCTTTTGCCCTGGCTTCTACTTCGGCTTTTGCCTTAGCTGCTGCATCCGCCTCTACTCTATTTTTAATCTCAATCAGGGTATTCTTTTTACTGCTTACGTCTTCCTTGACCGTTTTTACCCAGTCAAGATATGTGACAAGCTTATTTTTCGCCTCAATCTCTGCATTAATTTTAGGGGGTACCGCTTTATTCCATAAATCTATGAACCATGGCCCTGTTGTTGAAATAGCCACGTCAATCATACCGGCAGACTTGTCGATAAAATTCGACATTTTATTATTATTCATAAAATCACGGAAGGCGACCTCTGTCTCCTGCACTCTTATACTGACGATTCTCTCTTGCTGATTTTTTAAATCGATATTTATCTGTAATGAATTAATCGCATCCTGTAATGCTCTGGTAAGTGTGTTAATTTCAGGATGATTAATAAGCCCAGTTATTAAATCAGCGAGTAATGCATTGGCCTCATCCCTGATTTGCTCTGCATTCTGCGGATAAGCATTTCTTGCTAGTGCCAAGATTTGATTGATTTTTGTCTGAGTATCACGCAGGGCGGATAATCCGTAAAAAACAACTTTGTTCGGATCATACGCTATGCTCCCACCACCATGAGTTTGCTGCCATGGAACATAAACAGGAAGTGGTGCGATGGGGCTATTCCCAACGTTTCCCACGGGACTGGTAGGGCCGTTTGTAATAGTTATGATGACCTGACCACTGGCCTCATAGGGCACGCCATTTATGTAGTATGCAGGTGTTGTCATAACACCATCTCCTTGATTTTATATGCATAGTAAAATTTTTGCATTTGGCTACATACACGCAGGGACACCCAAGGTATCAGTCCTGCTTACCGCCAGTCGCTTTTTCCAGCTCTGCTAACCGAGATCCCAGTTCGCGACAATCTTCAATCCTGGCAGCCCGTTCTTCCTTGAGCGCTTCAATCAGCAGAGCCACAACGCCGTTGATATTGATCCCGCGGGCGTCTTTAAGCGTGCTACCGTCATTTAACTTCAGTTCAGTTGTAGTCACTGACTGCGGTAATACGCTTTCCACTTCCTGAGCAATAACCCCGGCTTCTGGCACACCTTGTTTCAGGTAGGTATACCCCCCGATTTTTTGCAGCTTCTCTAGTGCACTATCGATTTTCACGATATCCGTCTTCATGCGAGCATCGGAACTGCTATTCCAGCCGCCGTTGGCGAAGGCATAACCTGTGTGCAGGAACTCATACCAGGCATGCTGACCATTATTATTGGCAACATGGATCCCCATCAGGTTATGTTTGCCAATGCGCTCATAATGGTAGAGTTCTGAATTCAGGCCATTTTCCCCTTGAATACGAACCCCCTGCGTATAGCGATCCGCATTGTTATTAACGGATAGGGTTCCGGTAGCCAAAATCCATCCGTTGGCATTACGTTTGACGAACTGGCCAGCCGACACTTCACTGTTTGCTCTCACATGAATTTCGTTCCTGTTTCCTAGCCGATCGAGATAGGAAAGTATGCCAAAGTCATCTTTTCCAGGAACGGTACGTGAAGTCATCAACATTGAAGTCGTCACGTTGCCGCTGGTGAAATCGGTATGTATGCCGGGTGCCTCATAGATTTGCCCACTGATAAGAGCAGTAGGACCGGTTGTCACCGCAGCAATGCCAGCGTTACTTGACACTACAGCACCACCAGATACCTCAACGCCATTACGTAGAGACACCTTGCCGGTGGCAAGATTGAAGGAGAAAGGACGCAGGGTGTTCCATTGCCCATCCTGTGCCTGACCGCTTGGGGTCGTCAGGGCATAAAAATCTTGCCCATCATTACGCAGGATCACACCGGTATTGCCATTTGCCAGGCGAAAACCGTTTGGTGATTTGGATACCACTTCACTGTCACTGATGACGCGCTTACGCAACGTGGACAGTGATTTCAGTTCAGTAATGTCATCATTCACACCGTTCAGCACCTGAGCATTTTTCTTTTCTTCAGCCATGGTTATTTTCCTTTGTTACAGACTGTTTTCTGACGGTTGATAGCGCCCGTATCCTGTGGACCCGTACAGGATTCAACACTTTTCTGCTATCAAACCAGTAAAGCACACAACAATTACTGTATGCATAAACAGTATTTTGTCTTTATGGTCGGGAAGTGTCGATTGGCGTTTGTTGTGTAGTGGTTGATACAAAAATGGAGAGGGATTAGCCAAGGAGTCAGAGACAACAACCCTCTGTTTTCACCGTGGGAGTGGAATAACGTCGCATCACAAATTTGCAGATAATGTGGGTTGGTAAGGATGGAAGGCAGGTTGGAGGCAAATGATGTGGGTTGAAAACCGCCGTTGATTGCAGGTCAGGCGGTTTTCGATGCAGGTCGCTACATATAGTGCGGAAAGTCCCCTCCCCCTCCACAAGGGAGAGGGAACTGATCACAGCTTGATCGGCTTGATGTTCCAGATCTCGTCTGCGTATTCCTGAATGGTACGGTCGGAAGAGAAATAGCCCATATTGGCGATATTCAGGATCGCACGCCGCGTCCAGTCGTCCTGATTGAGATACACCTCATCCACTTTGTCCTGAGTATCCACATAGCTGCGGTAATCCGCCAGCAGCTGGTAGTGATCGCCCAGATTCACCAGTGAATCAAACAGGTTGCTGTAGCGCTGCGGCTCTTCCGGGCTGAACGCACCGGTGGCAATCTGCGTCAGTGCCTGATGCAACTCGGCATCCTGCTCAAAATACTGCCGCGGGTTGTAGCCAGTACGGCGCAACTCTTCCACCTGCTCGGCGGTGTTGCCGAAAATGAAGATATTCTCTTCGCCGACATGCTCCAGCATTTCGACGTTGGCACCGTCCAGCGTGCCGATAGTCAGCGCACCGTTCAGGGCAAACTTCATGTTACTGGTGCCCGATGCTTCAGTACCCGCCAGCGAGATCTGCTCAGAGAGATCCGCCGCGGGAATGATCATCTGCGCCAGGCTCACGCCATAGTTAGGAATGAACACCACTTTCAGATCGTCGTGCACCCGCGGATCGTTGTTGATCACCTTCGCCACGTCGTTGATCAGCCGGATGATCTGCTTGGCCGCGTAATACGCCGAGGCCGCTTTACCGGCAAAAATCACCACGCGCGGCACGCTCTTGGTTTCTGGATCCTGCAACAAGCGGTTATAGCGGGTGATCACATGCAGCACGTTAAGCAACTGGCGCTTATATTCGTGGATACGTTTGATCTGCACGTCAAACAACGCATCCGGGTTCACCACCACGTTGAGTTTTTTGGCAATGTAACTCGCCAAACGCTCTTTGTTCTGACGCTTGGCCGACTGCACCGCCTGCAGGAAGCTCGGGTAGTCCACATTCGGTTTGATTTCACCGAGTTGGCTGAGATCGGTGCGCCAGTGCTGGCCAATGCTGTCATCCAGCACTTTCGACAGCGGCCGGTTAGCCAGCCCCAACCAGCGACGCGGCGTTACCCCGTTGGTTTTATTGCAGAAGCGATCCGGGAAGATGCGGGCAAAATCGGCAAACAGAGACTGCACCATCAGCTCAGAGTGCAATGCAGAAACGCCGTTCACTTTATGGCTGGCAACGACCGCCAGCCACGCCATGCGCACCCGCCGTCCGTTGGTTTCATCAATAATGGAAACACGCGACAGCAGCTCATTGTCATCGGGGATCGCTTCCTGCACCTGCTTGAGGAAATGATCGTTGATTTCGAAAATAAGCTGCAGATGGCGCGGCAGGATCTTGCCCAGCATATCGACCGGCCAGGTTTCCAGCGCTTCGCTCATCAGCGTGTGGTTGGTATAAGAGAACACCTTCTCCACCACCGCCCAGGCATCCAGCCAACTGAATTTATGCTCATCAATCAGCAAGTGCATTAGTTCAGGAATCGACAGCACCGGATGGGTATCATTGAGGTGGATCGCAATCTTGTCGGCCAGGTTGTCGAAGGTTTTGTGCATCGTCCAGTGGCGGCTGAGGATATCCTGCACCGTTGCCGACACCAGGAAATATTCCTGCCGCAGACGCAATTCGCGCCCGGAATAGGTGGAGTCATCCGGATAGAGCACGCGCGACACGTTCTCGGAGTGGTTTTTATCTTCCACAGCGGCGAAGTAGTCGCCCTGGTTAAACTTACCCAGATTGATTTCGTTACTGGCCTGGGCACTCCACAGGCGCAGCGTGTTGGTGGCATCGGTATCAAACCCCGGGATCACCTGATCGTAAGCGATCGCTACGATCTCTTCGGTCTCCAGCCAGCGCGCCTTCGCACCTTCCTGCTGGATGCGCCCGCCAAAGCGGACTTTATAGCGGGTATTGTGACGCGGGAACTCCCACGGGTTACCGTATTCCAGCCAGTAATCCGGTGATTCCATCTGCTGGCCATTAACGATGTTCTGTTTGAACATGCCGTATTCATAACGGATACCATAGCCCCGCCCCGGCAGTGCCAGCGTCGCGAGCGAATCCAGGAAGCAGGCCGCCAAGCGCCCTAAACCACCGTTACCCAGGCCAGGATCGTTCTCTTCTTCGAGCAGTTCGCTCAGGCTCAGGCCCATTTCGTCCAGCGCATCTTCGATATCCCGGTAAATCCCCATGGATAACAGCGAGTTTGATAACGTCCGGCCGAGCAGGAACTCCATCGACAGGTAATAAACCTGCCGCACGTCCTGCGAAAGCTGGGCGCGGTTAGAGCGCAGCCAGCGTTCCACCATCCGGTCGCGCACCGCAAACAGTACGGCGTTCAGCCAGTCGTGCTGGGTGGCGATAGCCGGATCTTTACCGACAATAAACATCAGTTTATAGGCGATAGAATGTTTCAGCGCTTCCACACTGACCGTGGGTGAGGTGTAACTAAACGGTGAAGTCATAACAGTTCAATCCCAAGTGCGTGATTACAACAAGCGTTGATAAAGCGACAAATAATCCTTGGCAGCAACCTGCCAGCCAAAGTCCAGGCCCATGGCATGGCGTTGCACGTGGCGCCAGTGTTTCGGCCTGCTCCACAGCACTAAAGCGCGCCGGATCGCGTTGCCCAGGGCAACGGCGTCACAATCATCAAACACAAATCCACTGGCAGTGCCGTCGGCCAGATTTTCCAGCGCGCAGTCCACTACCGTATCCGCAAGCCCACCGGTGCGGCGCACCAGTGGCAACGTTCCATATTTCAAACCGTAAAGCTGAGTCAGGCCGCAAGGCTCGAAACGGCTCGGCACCAGGATCACATCCGCCCCGCCGATAATCCGGTGAGAGAACGCCTCATGATAGCCAAGCTGTACCCCGACCTGCTCCGGGTAATCGGCCGCCGCTGCCAGAAATGCCTGCTGCAAGACCGCGTCTCCGGCACCCAGCAGCGCCAGCTGCCCGCCCTGATCCAGCAGCGCAGGCAAGGCATCCAGCACCAGATCCAGCCCTTTTTGACTGGTCAGACGGCTGACCACCGCAAACAGCGGTAATGACGCATCCACCTGTAAACCCATGGCTTTTTGCAGGTGGATCTTGTTTTTCACTTTATCTTTCAGACGATCGGCGTCATAACGGGCAGTCAGGCGTACATCATGGGACGGATCCCAGATCTTGTCGTCCACGCCGTTAAGAATGCCGCTCAGCCTGCCTTGCCGCTGGCGGTCCTGCAATAACCCTTCCATACCATAACCAAATTCCGCCCGGGTGATTTCACGCGCGTAAGTGGGGCTGACGGTCGTGATATGATCGGCATAAAACAGCCCAGCCTTAAGGAATGAGATCTGCCCGTAGAATTCCAGGCCATAAATGTTGAGGAACGACGGTGGCAACCACAATTCCTGCATATGGTGGGCGTAGAACAAGCCCTGATAAGCCAGGTTGTGCACGGTGAAGATTGAACGCGCCGGATAACCGTTGGCGGCCAGATAAGCACAGGCCAACCCCGCATGCCAGTCATGCGCATGCACCACCTTGGGCCGCCAATAGCGATCCAGCCCTTTCGCCAGCTCACAGGCCATCCACCCCAGCAAGGCAAAGCGACGGTGGTTGTCCGGGTAAGCGTTCATTGACTGATCGTGATACGGGCTGCCCGGCCGGTCATACAGCCAAGGCGCATCAATCAGGTAAACCCCAACGCCATGATAAGTGCCGTACCGCAGCCCCACCCGCCCGACGAAAGAGTCGATCTCCGCCACCAGCACGGTGTCCGGTATACCGTTGCGGATATCAGGAAAAGCCGGTAACAACACCCGAACGTCCGCACCCGCGGCAATTTGTGCCGCCGGTAATGCACCAACTACGTCTGCAAGACCACCTGTTTTAAGCAGTGGGAACATTTCAGAACATACGTGTAAAACCTGCATTATCACTCCTGAAAATCGGCAAAAAATTCTTTGCGGAGACAGAGGGCGCCAGCGGCGCCCACGGGGTCAGGCAATGCCTATAGCTTTGCCAGCATTTCGCGCGTGACCAGCACGATGCCTTCTTCTGAACGATAAAAACGTCTGCTGTCATCGTCGGCATTTTCGCCAATCACCATCCCTTCCGGGATCTGGCAGGCGCGATCGATGATGCAGCGACGCAGGCGGCAAGAGCGGCCAACGTTCACGTCAGGCAGTAAGACCGAAGAGTCTATCGTACAGAAAGAGTTCACCCGCGCACGCGAAAACAGCACCGAATGCACAACTACCGAACCGGAAACAATGCAGCCACCGGCCACCAGCGAGTTCATGGTCATGCCGTGGCTACCGGAGCGATCCTGCACAAATTTGGCCGTCGGCAGCGGCTCCATATAGGTGCGAATCGGCCAGCCGCGATCGTACATATCCAGCTCCGGCGTTACCGATGCCAGATCAAGATTAGCACGCCAATAGGCATCCAGCGTGCCGACATCGCGCCAATACGGCGGTGAGTCGGGGTTGGAAGTGACGCAGGACATGGTAAACGGATGCGCCCAGGCCTCCCCTTGTGCGGTGATTTTCGGGATCAGATCTTTGCCGAAATCATTAGTGGAGTCTGGCGTCGCCACATCCTCTTCCAATAAGCGGAACAGGTATTGTGCGTTGAAGACGTAAATCCCCATGCTGGCCAGCGACATTTCCGGGTTACCCGGCATGGCGGGCGGATGCGCTGGCTTCTCAAGAAACTCCAGAATCTGGTCGTTATCGGCCACTTTCATCACGCCAAACTCGCTGGCCTGGCCAATCGGCACCGGAATACAGGCCACCGTACACTGCGCGCCCTTCTCCACGTGGTCGATCAGCATGCGCGAGTAATCCATTTTATAAATGTGGTCACCGGCCAGGATCACGATGTATTCCGCATCGTAGCGGCGGATGATATCCAGGTTCTGGTACACCGCATCGGCGGTGCCTTTGTACCAGTGATCGGAACTCTGGCGCTGCTGGGCTGGCAGCAGATCGACAAACTCATTCATCTCTTCATTGAGGAACGACCAGCCACGCTGAATATGCTGCACCAAGGTATGCGAATGATATTGGGTGATCACGCCCATCCGGCGGATCCCCGAATTCAGGCAGTTCGACATCGCAAAATCGATGATGCGAAACTTGCCGCCAAAATGCACGGCCGGTTTGGCACGGGTAGAGGTCAAATCTTTCAAACGCGAGCCACGGCCGCCAGCCAATATCAGGGCAACGGTTTTATTCGGCAGTTGGCGCGCCAACATCAGGGGGTCTTTACTCTCAAACCTAACCATAGCTGACTCCTTTAATTTTTCTTTTCTGCCAGCACGCAAAGCGAATGCGCAGCCTGGCACCAGGTGGGTAACTCCACCTGCGAATCTTCTTCCTGAACAAAGGGGGCAACAACCTGCCAATCCCCTTCAGGTAACGTCATCTCAACGGCTTGCGGCGTGGCGTTGATCACCAGCAGCCAGCGTTGCGACAGGCGGATCTGTAACAGCCGTTCGCCCTGCTCCCACTCCTGTGCACTGAGCGGTTGCCCATGCACGTTCAGCCACTGCACGCTGCCGTCTCCCTCTTGCCACCAGCCACCTTGCTGTAGAGCAGGAATTTGCTGGCGCAGGCGGATCAGCGCGGCGGTGTAGGCGGTGAGGGAATCATCCGCTTTGGCCCAGTTCAGCCAGGTGGTTTCGTTATCCTGACAATAGGCATTGTTGTTACCTTGCTGGCTGTGTCCATGTTCATCGCCAGCCAGCAACATCGGTGTTCCCTGAGCCAGCAGCAACATGGCAAGAAGCGCCCGCTGACTGGCTCTGCGGTGTTGCACAATGGTGTGGTCGGCAACTGGGCCTTCCACGCCGTGGTTGTAGCTAAAGTTATGGTCACTGCCATCACGGTTTCCTTCGCCGTTCGGCTGGTTGTGCTTCTGGTTGAAACTCACTACATCCTGCAGGGTAAATCCGTCGTGGGCCGCCAGCATATTGATGCTGGCATAAGGTGCGCGCCCACGTTGGTTAAACACATCACTGGAGGCAGCAAAACGCCGAGCGAACTGACCGAGAGACAAATGGCCCCGCAGCCAGAAGCTACGGATATCGTCACGGAAATGGTCATTCCATTCGGCAAAACGGCCGGGAAACGCCCCAACCTGATAGCCGCCAGAACCAATATCCCAGGGTTCGGCAATCAGCTTGCAACGCCCCAGCGTATCGTCCGCCAGCATCGCCTGAAACAGCGGCGCATCACGGTCAAACGCCGGTGTACGGCCTAATACGGTGCCAAGATCGAAACGGAAACCGTCCACATGGCACTCACGCACCCAAAAACGCAGGCAATCCATCACCCACGCCACTCCTGCTGGCTGATCCAGCCGCAGCGTATTACCACAGCCGGTAGCGTTAACATAGTCGCCATCGGGTTCCAGCCAGTAATAGCTCGGATTATCGATGCCGCGCAGTGACAGCGTCGGCCCATCGAGATCCAATTCCGCGCTGTGGTTGAACACCACATCGAGAATCACTTCAATACCCGCCTTGTGCAGCGCCTTCACCGCATCGCGAAACTCGCGCAGCGGCGTCATATCAGTTCTCAGGCTGCAATAGCGGTTATCCGGCGCATAGGGTGCCAGCACGTTGTAGCCCCAGTAGTTGATCAACCCCAGGCGCTGCAAACGCGGTTCCGTGGTGTGCTGCTGGATCGGCAACAGCTCCAGTGCGGTAATCCCCAACCGCTTGAAGTGAGCGATCATCACCGGGTGCCCCAGGGCGGCGAAACTGCCGCGCAACACCGGCGGGATTTCTGGATGCAGTAACGTTAAACCACGCACGTGGGCTTCGTAGATCACCGTTTTGCTCCACGGCGTGGCCGGTGGGCGATCGTCCTCCCAGTCGTAACGTTCATCGATCACAATGCATTTCGGCATCAACGATGCGCTATCCTGCGGATCCGGCTGGTCATAACCGCCGTGCAGGTACAGGTGATCGGCAACCGGCCCTTCCACCGCACGGGCGGCAGGATCGAGCAGCAGCTTGTTAGGGTTAAACCGCAACCCTCTTCGCGGCTTGAACGGGCCATGCACCCGGAAACCGTAGCGCAACCCCGGCTCCCCCCCGGGCAGATAGCCATGCCAGATGTCACCGCTGCGGGCAGGCAACGGCAAACGCGTTTCCCGCATCTTGGCGTCAAACAGGCACAGCTCCACCTGTGTGGCATGGGCCGAAAACAGGGTAAAGTTAATGCCATTACCGTCGTAATAAGCCCCTAAAGGCGCCGCAAGACCGGGCGTCAGTGCAATCATTGCTTCTCCCGCAACAGATACACCGTTGCCAACGGCGGCACCATGATGCAGATCGAATGCTCACGGCCATGGCTGCCGATCGCCTCCGTTATCACTCGCCCCTGATTACCGGCATTGCTGCCGTGGTAATGGTGCGAATCGGTATTGAGGATTTCACGGTATTCACCTGGGCGGGAAACGCCAATGCGGTAATGATGGCGCGGCACCGGGGTAAAGTTGCTGATGGCAATCAGTTCATTGCCCTGCGAGTCATAGCGCGCGAAAGCAAACACCGAATTATCATGGTCATCCACCACCAACCACTCAAAACCACCGGCCTGATAATCCCGCTCATACAGCGGTGCCTGGTTCTGGTAACAGTGGTTGAGATCGCGCACCAGGCGCTGCACGCCGTGGTGCCAGCCATCCATCCCTTCCAGCAGGTGCCAGTCAAGGCTGGTGTCAAAATTCCATTCCCGGCCCTGAGCAAATTCGCAGCCCATAAACAGCAGCTTTTTACCCGGATGCGCCCACATGAAACCGTAATACGCACGCAGGTTGGCAAATTTTTGCCAGGCATCCCCCGGCATCCGATCCAGAATCGAGCGTTTGCCATGCACCACTTCATCGTGAGAGATCGGCAACACAAAGTTTTCGGTGTGGGAGTAGAGCATGCCGAACGTCATCAGATTGTGATGATACTTACGGTGTACAGGATCGCATTTCATGTAATCGAGCGTGTCGTGCATCCAGCCCAGGTCCCATTTATAGTGGAAACCCAGACCGTTGGCTTCCGGCGGCAGCGTGACCCCCGGATAATCGGTAGACTCTTCCGCCAGCGTGACCGCGCCAGGCCGCTCTTTACCCAGCGTCTGGTTGGTGTAGCGCAGGAAGGAGATGGCCTCCAGGTTCTCATTACCACCGTAGCAGTTTGGCACCCACTCGCCGTCGGCACGGCTGTAATCACGGTAGATCATCGACGCCACCGCATCCACGCGCAGCCCGTCAATGCCAAACCGCTCTAACCAGTAAAACGCATTGCCAGCCAAGTAGTTACGCACTTCGTGGCGGCCATAGTTGTAAATCAGCGTATTCCAGTCTTGATGGAACCCTTCGCGCGGATCGGCATACTCATACAGCGCCGTGCCGTCGAAGTTCGCCAGCCCGTGGGCATCGCTGGGGAAATGCCCCGGCACCCAGTCGAGTATCACGTTAATCCCGGCCTCATGCGCCGCCGCCACAAAAGCTTTGAATTCGGCAGGAGTACCGAAACGGCGTGTCGGCGCATACAGCCCCAACGGCTGATAACCCCAGCTGCCATCAAACGGGTGTTCGTTGATCGGCAGCAGTTCAATATGGGTAAAACCCATCTCTTTGACGTAAGGGATCAGTTGATCGGCCAGTTCCTGATAGCTGAGCCAGAAATTGTTGTCGGTATGACGCCGCCATGAGCCAAGATGCACTTCGTAAATTGAGATCGGGCGATCAAAATCATTGGCGCGCCGCCGCTCAGGGGGATTTTCCACCACATCCGGCAACGGCGTAATCAACGACGCCGTATCCGGCCGCATCTGCGCTTCGAAGGCATAAGGATCGGCTTTCAGTTGGATGTTGCCGTAGCAGTCAATGATCTCGTACTTATACAGTTGCCCGGCTTTGACCCCCGGCAGGAACAGTTCCCAGATGCCATTTTCGCGGCGCAGGCGCATCGGATTGCGGCGGCCATCCCAGAAGTTAAACTCACCCACCACGGAAACGCGCTGCGCGTTCGGTGCCCACACGGCAAAGCTGACACCTTCTACATTATCCAGCTCGCAGGGATGAGCCCCCAAGCGCTCGTAAGGCCGCAGGTGGGTTCCTTCAGCCAACAGCCAGGTGTCAATATCCTGCAACAGGGTGCCAAAACGGTAAGGATCGTCGAGAATTTGCTGGTGATCGCGCCAACGGGCTTCTAGCTGATAACGGAAAGGGTTTTTACGGCGCGGTACGATGGCGCTGAAAAAGCCGCGAGCATCGTCACAATCGAGTTGAACCAAACGCTTACCGGTTTTGCTCTCCACCAGCCATACGGCCTCAGCATCCGGCAGCAGGGCGCAAATCTGCAGCCCGCGTTCTGTAACATGCATACCCAACAGGGCGAAGGGATCGGCGTAATGGCCGGAAATAATCTGATTAATCACGTCACGATCGGGAAGTACAGGCATGGCATTCTTCCTTAGATAAGAGCATGACTCTTAAGGGGCTACATCTAAAAGCAGCCGTTGTGTCTATCATGCAATTCATTCAGAACCTAAAGCGTGATTTCGGTCGGTTATTGATTAATTTGCATCCTTAAAAGCCGAAATACCGCTCTTTATGTCTATTTTTCAGACAAACACTCACCATTAATCGGTATGTATTCGTCGCCCCAACAAGCATAGCCAAAGTCTGTTAAAGCATTGATGATTTCAAAGGAAAATTTTGCACGGTGAAAATGGCCGATCTGACAGCGATTTTGCACTGCCACCGGCTTTGTGATATGCGTGTTACGGTGATGTTTCATTCCTTCTTTCAGCGATTTTGTCCATATTTCGCGTGGTCTGAAACGACCCGGACCGGATGCATGCGCAGAGAACAGACATTGTTGAAAACAAGGCGTTAAAGGGCCGAAAGAAACCAGCCCTCAGGAAGTTCAGCTTATTCCGTCATCCCCCAGGCTGCAGCACGGTTGGCGGCAACCTGAAGTCGACTGGAGATCGATTTACAGCAGAATACGTAACATGCGGCGCAGCGGTTCGGCAGCCCCCCACAACAACTGATCGCCAACGGTGAACGCGGAGAGATATTCTGGGCCCATATTCAGCTTACGCAAACGGCCAACCGGTGTGTTCAGCGTGCCGGTCACCGCCGCTGGCGTCAGCTCACGCATGGTCAGTTCGCGGTCGTTCGGGATCACGCGCACCCAATCGTTGTGCGTTGCCAGCATCTGCTCGATTTCCGCCAGCGGCACATCTTTTTTCAGCTTCAGGGTGAATGCCTGGCTGTGGCAGCGCAGCGCACCAACGCGCACGCACAGACCATCGACAGGAATAATCGCCGAGGTATTGAGGATCTTGTTGGTTTCCGCCTGGCCTTTCCACTCTTCGCGGCTCTGGCCGTTATCCAACTGCTTGTCGATCCACGGGATCAGGCTGCCCGCCAAAGGCACGCCAAAGTTATCGGTTGGCAACTTGCCGGAGCGAGTGGCTTCAGTCACCTTACGCTCGATATCCAGAATCGCCGAAGCCGGGTTCTGCAGCTCTTTTGCCACATCAGCGTGCAGCATGCCCATTTGCGTCAGCAGTTCACGCATATGGCGTGCGCCACCGCCGGATGCCGCCTGATAAGTGGCAACCGACGCCCACTCCACCAGATTGTTGGCAAACAGGCCGCCCAGTGACATCAGCATCAAACTGACCGTACAGTTACCACCGACAAAGGTTTTGATGCCTTTGTTCAGCCCTTCCTGGATCACCTCGTGGTTCACCGGGTCAAGGATAATAATGGCGTCATCTTTCATACGCAGTGAGGAGGCGGCGTCGATCCAATAGCCTTGCCAACCGGTTGCACGCAGCTTTGGATAGATTTCATTGGTGTAATCCCCGCCCTGGCAGGTAATAATAATGTCGAGTGCGCTGAGTGCCTCAACATCATACGCATCTTGCAGCGTACCCTGTTGGCCGCCAAAAGCCGGGGCGGCGGCACCGTGCTGCGAGGTGGAGAAGAATACCGGGCGAATGGCGTCAAAATCGCGCTCTTCTGTCATGCGTTGCATAAGTACAGAGCCGACCATACCGCGCCAACCGATGAAACCAACGTTTTTCATAATTTACAGTCCTGCCTTGGGGATAACGACCATGTCGTAAGTGGTGTGCAATATCTACCCACCTTACAAAATGTTAGCTCAGGCGCAAAGTGAATTTATTCGATAGCTGAGCGATTCTCAGCAATGCTTCTTATACCCAAAATAATTCGAGTTGCTTGTAGGCGGCAACTGAATGAAGCACCAGGAGCTTACTCAAGTAAGTGACTGGGGTGAGTGACAAATCTGCTTGGCAGATTTGAACGCTGCTTGCAGCGGCCCCGAAGGGGCGAGGCCCAGTATGGGCCGAGTAACGCAGCCAACACCCAAGCAACTTGAAGTATGACGAGTATATATATCTGCCATCCTTCTAAGAGAAGGGGATGTAGAGACCAAGGGGGTTACCGGAACCACCGGTACATTTTTCAGATTTTGAGGTAATGATGACAGAGATGATTTCGGCCACGGTGCTGCTGTTTTTAATCATGGATCCACTGGGCAACCTGCCGATTTTTATGTCGGTGCTCAAACACTTGGAACCGCGCCGCCGCCGGGTGGTGCTGATCCGCGAGCTGCTGATCGCCTTGCTGCTGATGCTGATCTTTCTGTTCGCCGGTGAGCGCATTTTGGCGTTTCTTAATCTGCGTACCGAAACCGTGTCGATCTCGGGTGGGATTATCCTATTCCTGATTGCTATCAAGATGATCTTCCCGTCTCAGGAAGGCAACGGTACCGGACTTTCTGCCGGTGAGGAACCTTTCCTGGTGCCGCTCGCCATTCCGCTGGTGGCCGGGCCGTCAATTCTGGCGGCGCTGATGCTGCTTTCACATCAGTACCCTAATCAGTTGTCGCACCTGGTCGTGGCGCTGCTGATTGCCTGGGGGCTGTCGGCGGCGATCCTGCTAATGTCGAGCCTGTTCCTGCGCCTGTTGGGCAGCAAAGGGGTGAACGCGCTGGAAAGGTTGATGGGGCTGATTCTGGTGATGCTCTCCACCCAAATGTTCCTGGACGGCATCAGAGCCTATATGAAACTGTAGCCGCAAGGCGCGGAGCACCTTGCGGCATAGCGTTAAACCACCATCGCCAACAGCAGGCAGCCAATCAGGCCGCAGACTGAAATGATGGTTTCCAACACTGACCAGGACTTGATGGTTTCCATAATGGTCAGGTTGAAATACTCCTTGAACAGCCAGAAGCCCGGATCGTTAACGTGCGAGAAGATCACGCTGCCGGACCCCACGGCGATCACCATCAGTTCCGGGCTGACCCCGGTGGTGGCGATCAGTGGCGCAACGATGCCACCAGCGGTAATCGCCGCAACGGTGGCTGAACCCAGTGCAATACGCAGCACCGCCGCAATCGACCAGGCCATCAGGATCGGTGAAACGCTGCTGCCGTGCATCATGTCGGCAATATACTTCTCAATCCCGCTGTCTACCAGAACCTGCTTGAACGCACCACCACCGCCGATGATCAATAACATCATGGCGATGATTTTGATCGACTCGGTGATGGTACCCATCACTTCATCCATGCTGCGGCCACGGTTCAGGCCGAAGGTGAAGATAGCAATCAGTACTGCAATCAGCGTTGCTATCACCGGATCGCCGAAGAATTCGGCATAAGCCAGGATCGGGTGGCCTTTTGGCAATACCATTTCGGCCACTGCCCGCAGCGCCATCAGGATCACCGGCACCAGCGCAGTCGCTACGCTGACACCAAAGCTTGGCATTTCTTCTTCGGTAAAGGTTTTTGGGTTATACAGGCCGACAGGAACGGGCTTATCGATCCCTTTCAGGAAGCGGGCATATACCGGGCCAGCCAGAATCACGGTCGGGATCGCCAGCAGAGTACCGAACAACAGGGTTTTACCCATATCGGCATGGAAAATAGTGGCAATCGCGGTCGGGCCAGGGTGCGGCGGCAGGAAACCGTGGGTCACGGACAGCGCCGCAGCCATAGGTACCCCGACATACAGCAATGGAATACGCGCGGAAGCGGCAATGGTAAACACCAGTGGCAACAACAGCACAAAACCGACTTCGTAGAACAGCGCAAAACCAACGGTAAAACCGGTAAGCACAATGGCCCATTGGATATGCTGTTTACCGAATTTGGCGATCAGGGTAGTGGCGATGCGCTGTGCCCCACCGCAGTCCGCCAACAGTTTACCGAGCATGGCACCAAAGCCCATGATCAGCGCCAGGCCCCCCAGCGTACCGCCGACGCCAGCCTTGATGGAGCCCACCACTTTATCCACCGGCATCCCCTGCATAACACCAACCGCCAGCGCGACCAGAATCAGCGAGATAAAGCCGTTCAGTTTAAAGCGGATCATCAGCAGCAGTAGCATCGCTACGCCGACTGCAACAATCACTAATGGCATAATTTTTCTCCAACCCTTTTATCACTAAACCTCTGCGCCAAAGTGCGGCAAAAGAGGGTGTTTGGTTTTAATTTTACGGCCCTGTCCTGGTGCTATCGGGCCACTTGAGTGCGATTGAGTACAGACGACTGTCCCTTGTTCTACCCTTTGTGATGACAATCACATCTCCATTTGTTACCCGTATCATGATACCGGTAACATGCTAAGATTCGGAACCATGAAGCTAGGCGAATTTCTTATTCTGAGATAGAGATCAAACTTATGGCGGGAAAAAGCATCATCCTGATGGGCGTCTCCGGCAGCGGCAAATCCACGATTGGCGCGGCTGTCGCACGGGAAATACAGGCAAAATTCATTGATGGCGACGATCTGCATCCGCGCGCCAATATCCAGAAGATGGCCAGCGGGCAACCGTTGAATGACGATGATCGCGCTCCATGGTTGCAGCGCCTTAATGATGCGGCGTACAGCCTGAATCACAAAAATGAAACCGGGGTTATCGTCTGCTCTGCGCTCAAGCGCCGCTACCGCGATCTGCTACGCCAAGATAACGAGAACATGGTGTTTATTTATTTGAAAGGCAGCTTCGACGTGATTCTGGCGCGCCTGAAAGCCCGTTCCGGGCACTTTATGCCGACCGAGCTGCTGAAAAGCCAGTTTGATGCACTGGAAGAACCTGCGCTCGACGAGAAAGATGTGATTGGTATTGATATCGATACCGATATCGAAGGCGTAGTCAGCCGTTGTGTGGCTGCACTGCAGAAATAAACCGGCAACGGGCACCCTGCGGTGCCCTGCTTCAGATACTGCCGCCGGGGATCACGGTAAAACCGACGTCAACCATGCGCGGGCCGACCATTTCACCACGCAGACGGGCCAGCAGGCGTTCCGCACCGATCTGCCCCATACGCTCACGCGGCGTCAGCACGCTCGCCAGCTTCGGCACCATCACCTGGCCAATATCGTGGCCGTGGAAACCGGCAATCGCCATATCCTGCGGGATCGAGAGCCCCTGACGCTGGCATTCAAACACCGCGCCGATCGCCAAGTCATCGTTGGTGCAGAAGATACTGTCGATCTGCGGGTAATCGCGCTGTGCCTCAAGCAACAGCTCACCACCGGCAGAATAGGAGGAAGAACGCGTGGTCATGATGCTGTAGGGTTCAAGACCGGATTCACGCATCGCCTGTTCATAACCCTGCTGCTTGATAATGGTACGCTCATCCTGGCGCGCGCCGAAATACACCACGTGACGATGACCACGCGCGATAATTTGCTGGGTCATCTGGCGGGCGGCTTCAAAGTTGTTGAACCCCACCGCCAGATCGATACACGGCGATACGCAGTCCATCAGTTCAACCACCGGGATACCGGCCACTTCGATCATCTTCAAGGTGCGCGGCGTGTGGTGCCGCTCGGACAGGATCAGCCCATCAATGTTGTAAGACAATAACGACGTCAGACGCTCTTCTTCACGTTCCGGCAGATAGCCATAGTGCGCCAGCATGGTCTGATAATTATGCGCATCGGTGACGCTCTCAATACCGCGCAACACTTCGGCGAACACCTGGTTGGTCAACGACGGCAACAACACGCCGATCGCCCGGCTGGTGGCATTGGAAAGAATATCTGGGGCACGGTTGGGGATATAGCCAAGATCGTCCAGCGCAACCGCAATCTTCTGCTGCAGGGCAGCGGAAACCTGATCGGGGTTACGCAAATAGCGGCTCACCGTCATCTTGGTGACGCCAACCTGATCTGCGACATCTTGGAGCACCGGCCGTTTTTTCTTCATTATCAATGAACTGGCTTACCGTGAATGGGCGGCCATTCTAGCAAAAAAAACGGCTGGCCGATATCGTTGCTTACGCGGCCTGCGGGCAAGAAAAAGGGGTTCAGCACGCTGAACCCCTGAGATCATAGCCCAATTATACCGGCGGCAGGTCAAACAGCAGTATTTCGCTGTCTTCGTCAGCGTGGATCGACAGTGCGGTTTCATCCCACACCGCAAAAGCATCGCTAGTGCCCGCTTTATGGCCGTTGATGGCCACATTACCACGCACGACCTGGATCCAGATGCGGCGTTCAGCCTGGATCGGGTAAACCGACTGCTCATCTTTTTTCAGCGCCCAGCGCGACAGCGTCATATCCTGGAACACCTTCAGCGAGCCTTCGCGGGCATCGGGTGACAGCACCAATTGACGGCCCTGCGGCGCGTCAAACCTGCGCTGCTCATAGCGTGGCGTCAGCCCCACCTGATCCGGGATAATCCAGATCTGATAAAGATGCAGTGGCCGATCGCTATTGGCATTGTACTCCGAGTGACGCACCCCGGTACCGGCACTCATAATCTGAAACTCACCGGCATGGATCTGCTCTTTGTTGCCCATGCTGTCCTGATGCTCCACCGTACCACTCAGGATGTAGGTGAGGATCTCCATATCTTTATGGGGATGAGTACCAAAACCCTGGCCCGCGTCGATCACATCTTCATTGATCACCCGCAGTGCCGAGAACCCCATAAAATCAGGATCGTAGTAGTCAGCAAATGAGAAGGTGTGCCAGCTATCCAGCCAACCATGATTGGCATGACCGCGATCTTCCGCTTTACGTAAATAAATCATATTCAACTCTCCTCAATGTTTTCTACAGTCTAGTCTTGGTAGCAGAATAAGAAAGCGTAAAAATCTCACCCCTCTCTTCAAAAAATTAGATGAAGTTTTCAACGAAGTTACAGATAAATTGCTTGAGTCGGCAGGGGGTAAATCCAGGCAAAAAAAAAGCCAGCACCCGAGCTGGCTAAATAAACACTGGAAGCAATGTGAGCAATGTCGTGCCTTCAAGCGACAGTATCAAAGATTGATGCCTTCTCCTGAAGGCGAGTTAATAATAATCATTATCATTCGCACTTGTAAAGCGTTTTTTTGAGCAACGGAGAAGGCTATTGACTCTCTCGGGTAAACGGATAATTTTAGTGATTATTCAAACGGTAAACTCAGTGGAGAAGCAATAATGGGTGAGATTGTAGTCCGTCACGCGGAAAATAAAGATGCCGAAGCTTTACATCAACTGTTCTCACACCCTGTCGTTTACCGTGACACACTACAGCTGCCGCTACCCTCAAAAGAGCTGTGGCAACAACGCCTTGCCAACCTGAAACCCGGAACACACAGCCTGGTGGCCTGTATTGATGAGCTGGTGGTCGGCCAAATGACGGTGGAACTCATCCAGCGCATACGCCGCCGCCATGTGGCCACGTTTGGCCTCGGTGTGCACGCCGATTACCAGGGTAAAGGCATCGGCAGCGCGCTGATGAAGGCGATGATCGATATTTGCGACAACTGGGGGGCTATCGAGCGCATTGAGCTGACGGTATTCACTGATAATCAAAGCGCGATCGCGCTATACCGTAAATTTGGTTTCGAGATCGAAGGCACCAGCCGCCGCTTTGCCTTCCGCGACGGCGAACTGGTGGATGCCTACCATATGGCGCGTTTCCGTTCGGCTTGAAGCCTGTTGATCACCACGGGGCGCGATGATGCGCCCCGTCAAACTTAAAGCCCTGCGGTTGCACGCAGATAGCGCCGCGCTTTTACCGCATATTCAAACGGGTTGGCGATCGCCGGATCCTGTTCGGCCTCAACCACCATCCAACCTCGATAACCACCTTCGTCCAACAGTTTAAACACCGGGCGGAAGTCGATCACCCCATCTCCCGGCACGGTAAAGGTGCCCTTCTTCACGCCATCGAGGAAGCTCAGCTTGTTGGCTTTCACTGCCGCCACCACCTCATCACGCACATCTTTCAAATGCACATGGTTGATACGCGGCAGGTATTTTTCCAGGATTGCCAGCATCGCAGGCTGGTTGCCTTCGGAATAGTAAGCGTGCCCGGTATCAAACAGCAGGTAAACATCATCGTTCACCATACTCATATAGCGATCGATCTCTTCCGCGGTCTGGATACCGGTGCCCATGTGATGATGCAGGCACACTTGCATACCTTTGCTGGCGGCAATCTTCGCCAGTTCGTTATAGCCCGCGGCGACGCGTTGCCACTCTGCATCGCTGAAATAAGGTTTCTCTTCAAACACCCCTTTGCTGGTGCCCTGAATGCTGCGGCTTTGCTCAGAACAACCGATCACTTTCGCGCCCATTTCATGCAGGAAATTCATATGGTTCACAAACTCATCAATGGTTTTCTCTTTTAAACCATCGGCAAAGAAGGTGCTGAACCAGGCATTGCAGACTTGGATGCCACGAATATCCAGCATCGGTTTCAGCACTTTTGGATCGCGCGGATATTTACTACCCACCTCACAGCCGATAAACCCCGCCAGCGCCATTTCGCTGATGCACTGCTGGAAAGTGTTTTCTTGCCCTAACTCGGGCAGATCGTCATTGGTCCAGCCAATCGGGGCGATGGCCAACTTCACATGTTCTTGGTTCATTTTCAGCCTCGGTAATCGGTTAATGCCAGCCACTTGCGGTAATGCTTGTGAGTTAAGGCTAACCAGTTCCCTCTCCCTTGGGGAGAGGGTTAGGGTGAGGGGATGAACACCGCACTGCAAGCCCCTCACCCCGGCCCTCTCCCACGGGGAGAGGGGGCGACTCCTTTAGCAATTGCACACAATTATGCAGTTTTGCGTTTAACTGACCGGCATTACGCCACCCTCAACCCAGTTATTTACCGTAGAAATCAGGGCGGGCAGGCAGCCTGATCGGCACAATTTCACCGCTGAGCTGGGCGGCAATACAGGCATCGGCAGCCACCGCTGCGGCATAGCCGTCCCAGGCGGAAGGGCCGGTCAGCTTGCCGGTTTGTACGTCGTTGATAAAAGCCTGCAGCTCAACGTCATAAGCATCGATAAAACGCTCTTTCCAATCGGTGAGGATCTCAGTGGAAAGCTTGGCGCCGCTGCGCATTTGCACGGAAGAAGGCTCCGGTAACTTGGCTATGCCGCTTTCACCAACGATTTCGCACTGGATGTCGTAGCCGTACTGGCAGTTCACAAAGATTTCCACGTCGATGCGGGTACCCTTGGCCGTTTCAAGCAGCACAATCTGCGGATCTTTCAGGTGGGAATAGGCTTTGGAGGACTTACGCGGGAACACCACCTGCACAGAGACGTAATCATCGTCCAGCAACCAGCGCAGCACGTCGATCTCGTGGATCAGGGTATCGGTAATCGCCATATCCGTGGTGTAGGCTTCGCCAACCGTCGGGTTACGATGTGCGCAGTGCAGCATCAGGGGTTCGCCGATCTGGCCGCTGGTCAGCACCTGTTTCAGCGCACGGTACCCCTGATCGTAAGGGCGCATAAAGCCAACCTGCACCAGGCGTTTGCCCTGTTTGGCTTCGGCTTCGACGATGTTCTTACAGCCCTGCGCGGTCACCGCCAGCGGCTTTTCGCAGAATACCGGTTTGCCCGCCGCAATCGCCGCCAGCACAAACTCTTCATGGCTTGGCCCCCATGAGGTCACCAGCACCGCCTGCACGTCGGCGGCGCGGATCAGATCGTGACCGTTGTCATACACCTGCGCATCCAGCTGCAGTTCACTGACCACGTTGGCCGCGCTGTCGCGGTTAATATCATTCACCGCCACAATACGGCTGCCCTGCAGCACCTTGCTGCAACGACGAATATGATCTCTGCCGATGGCTCCAGTACCAATAACCCCAATATTCAATGTCATTCTCGCTCTCCTCGCATATATACGGCAGATGTAATGTCTGGGAATTCAGTAGTCGCGCGCTTTATCGATGTTTTCTTGCTGCCTGCGGACAGCGGCGGCAATCTTTTCACTTTCAGCCACCTGCGCCCCGCCCACGCGCCACCAACTGAGATAGTTGTGCACCATGGTTTTGGGCAACACTTTGATATCCAACAGGGTAGAAACCTGCTGCTTGCGCGCATCCGCCAGCGCGTCGATCAGTTGCTGCTCGCTGGTAACGCTGTAGGTTTTGCAGCCGTAGGCCGCCGCCAGCATGGCAAAGTTGACCGGCACCAGTTCGCCATCCAGCTTGCCGCCCTGCGGGTTGCGGAAGCGGAATTCGGTGGTGTAGCTGCCCATACCGTTGCCCATCTGCAGGTTATTGATGCAGCCGTTGGTCATGTTATCGAACAGCAGCACGTTGATTTTGCAGCCTTCCTGGATCGAGGTAACCAGTTCGGAATGCAGCATCATGAACGCACCGTCGCCGACCATGGCATACACTTCACGCTGCGGTTCGGCGAGCTTGACGCCCAGCGCGGCGTTAACTTCGTAACCCATGCAGGAGTAACCGTATTCCACGTGATAACTATGCTCACTGCGGTTTTGCCAGACGCGCTGCAGATCACCCGGCAGGCTACCGGCAGCGGCCACGACGATGCCGTCTGGCGGCAAGTGCTGATTCAGCACGCCAAGCACCCGGCTTTGCGTCAGCACGGAGTCGGTTTTTTCGATAAATTCGGCGAAGACGCGCTCACGATCGAGGGCATCATCAATTTCTGGCACAAAGTCGGCACCGGTATAGGCGGCCTGATAAACGCGCCGGGTTTCCTGCTGCTGTTCGCTGAGCGCACTGCGGATAGCATCGCCCCAGCCGGAACGGTAATCCGTCTGCGCCAGTGAGTTGCTCAGGGCCGCCAGCGCCTCGCGCGCATCTGCCAGCACCTGCACCGCATCCAGCTTCCCGGCATCAAACGCGCTGACGTTGATATTGAGGAAAGCCACCTGCGGGTGCTGGAACAGCCACTTTGATGAGGTGGTGAAATCGCTATAGCGGGTGCCAACGCCAATCACCACATCAGCCTGTTTTGCCAGCATGTTGGCCGCCAGGCAGCCGGTTTCACCGATCCCCCCCAGGTTATAAGGGTGGTCTGAAGGTATGGTGCCCTTCCCGGCCTGGGTTTCTGCAAAGGGAATATGAAACTGCTCGGCAAACTGCTTCAGCACCTGCCCGGCTTGGGAGTACTTTGCACCACCGCCGCAGATCAGCAGCGGTCGGCGTTTGCCTGCCAGCAACACCAGCGCATCAGCCAGCATGCCTGCGCTGGCCGGGCGGCGATCGAGGCGATGCACCCGTTTCTGGAAGAAGTAATCCGGGTAATCGTAGGCTTCGCCCTGCACGTCCTGCGGCAAGCACAGCGTGACGGCCCCGGTTTCTGCCGGATCGGTGAGCACCCGCATGGCATTGATGCAGGCACTCATCAGTTGTTCTGGGCGCACGATGCGATCCCAGTATTTGCTGACGGTGCGGAAGGCGTCGTTGGTGCTGATGCTCAGATCGTAAGATTGCTCAATCTGCTGCAACACCGGGTCCGGCTGGCGTGAGGCAAACACATCGCCCGGCAACAGCAATAAAGGAATGCGGTTCGCCGTGGCCGTGGCCGCAGCGGTGATCATATTGGCCGCGCCGGGTCCGACGGAAGAGGTGCAGGCATAAATCTGCCGCCGCAGCTTCTGCTTGGCAAAACCGGCGGCGGCGTGCGCCATCCCCTGTTCGTTGCGCCCCTGATGCACCCGCAGATCGCCACAATCCTGCTCCAATGCCTGCCCAAGCCCGAGCACATTGCCGTGGCCGAAGATCGCGAAAATGCCTTTGACGAACTTGGTTTCCACACCGTCTGCCAGCAGGTACTGGTTGTCGAGAAATCTGACCAGCGCCTGCGCCATGGTTAACCTGATCTTCCCCATTTACTCACCCTTCCGCTTTGTTATCCGTAGGTGCCCTGCAATGGGACGCCATGCCTGGGCCTGAGAAACTTGTGATGTCGATAAACCTGAAACGCCATCGATTATAAACAAATATATTTTCCATAAAATTTAATAACAGAAAAAATATTTCATTTTGCGATAATGATCGCATAACAAAGAAAGCCAGTGCTCTATTTATGGAGTAAATTCATATGGTTATTAATTTTCTTTATCGTGATGATGTAAAAAGTCTCGGCCTGTTAACACAAAATCGTCTTCCAGCACGCGGCAGCCGCGGGTTTAGCCTGGCAGTGCCCTATGCCCGCCATAGCGCGCCTTGGCTACCTTGATACCCGGTTGCACATTATTGCCAGGCCTTGCCCCTTTACGGGGTGTAAATTTCATTCAATATTGAAATTGAAATTTTTATTCCTCATAATTTACCCCAAGCTTCCTGCTTACCTCCTTTACCGGACCGCAGTTTAAATACAGAAGGAAACGGGTATGGCTACACAACACAAGCAGCTCGATGTCATCTGCCTTGGGCGCATCGCTGTCGATTTCTATGCGCAACAAATTGGTGCTCGCCTGGAAGATGCCAGCACATTTGCCAAATATCTTGGTGGTTCCTCCGGCAACGTGGCTTATGGCACGGCGATTCAAGGGCTCAGGTCCGGCATGTTGGCCCGCGTGGGGGACGAGCACATGGGCCGTTTCCTGCGTGAAGAGCTGCAGCGCGTCGGGGCCGATACGCAGTACCTAATCACCGACAAACAGCGCCTGACTGGGCTGGTGATCCTCGGCATCAAGGATCAAGAAACCTTCCCGCTGATTTTTTACCGCGAAAACTGTGCCGATATGGCCCTGACGCCCGAGGATATTGATGAAAGCTACATCGCCTCATCCCGGGCGCTGGCGATCACCGGCACCCACCTTTCGCACCCCAATACCCGCGCGGCGGTGCTGAAAGCACTGGAGTATGCGCGCCGCCACGGGCTGCGTACCGCGCTGGATATCGACTATCGCCCGGTGCTGTGGGGGCTGACCTCGTTGGGCGACGGTGAAAACCGCTTCGTTGAATCAGCGAACGTCACCCGCAAGTTGCAGGAGGTGCTGCATCATTTCGATCTGATCGTCGGCACCGAAGAAGAGTTCCATATTGCCGGTGGCAGCACCGACACATTAACCGCCCTGCAAAACGTGCGTAACACCACTCAGGCAACGCTGGTGTGCAAACGCGGGGCGCAGGGTTGTTCAGTCTTTGAAGGGGCTATCGCCACTGACTGGCAGCAGGTGAAACTGCACTCTGGCGTGCGGGTGGAGGTGCTTAATGTGCTAGGCGCCGGTGATGCCTTTATGTCCGGCCTGCTGCGCGGCTACCTGAATGACGAAGGTTGGGATCAGGCCTGCCGCTACGCTAACGCCTGCGGAGCGCTGGTGGTATCGCGCCACGGTTGCGCACCGGCGATGCCCACCAAACTGGAGCTGGACGACTATTTGCAGCGCGAACAGCAAGTGCCGCGCCCGGATCGCGATGCACACCTGAATCATCTGCACCGGGTGACCACGCGTAAGCAGCAATGGCCGGAGCTGTGCGTGTTCGCCTTCGATCACCGTAAGCAGTTAGCGGATATGGCGCACCAGGCGGGTGCCAGCCATCAGCGCATTCCACAGTTGAAAAATCTGCTGTTAACCGCGGCGCAGGCGGCAGCAGCGGAAGGCGGCCTCACAGGTAACAGCGGCATTCTGGCCGATACCACCTACGGCCAGGCGGCGCTGAATGCCATCACCGGCCAAGGCTGGTGGATTGGCCGCCCGGTTGAGCAGCCAGGCTCGCGCCCATTGCGGCTGGAACATGGCAATATCGGCTCACAGTTGCTCGATTGGCCACAGGAGCATGTGGTGAAATGCCTGGTGTTCTACCATCCACAGGATGCGGCGGAGCTGCGCCATGAACAGGATGAATGGATTACCGAGGTGTATCGCGGCTGCTGCAAATCCGGCCACGAACTGCTGCTGGAGGTGATTTTACCGGAGAACTGCGCCGATAAAGACCAGCGCCACTATCTGGCCGTGCTGGAACATTTCTACCGCTTAGGGCTCAAACCCGACTGGTGGAAGCTGCCTCCGCTCAGTGCCGCCCACTGGCAGCAGGTCGGTGCTCTGATTGAAACGCATGATCCATTCTGCCGAGGAGTGCTGATCCTGGGGCTGGATGCACCGGAGGCCACACTGCAAGCCGGTTTTGCCGCTGCCGCGGACGCCCGCTGGGTGAAAGGATTCGCGGTTGGCCGCACTATCTTTGGCCCCCCTTCCCGTCTTTGGCTGCAGGGGGAAATCGACGATGCCACACTAATCGAACAGGTGAAGCAGAAATACCTGAGGCTGATCGGCCTGTGGCGGCAATATCGCCCGCAGCCTGAGGGAAAAACGGCGCTTCGCTAAACCTGACAACAATTGAGGGTTAGGATGAGGGGAATTTCACCGAACTCAAGCCCCTCACCTCGGCCCTCTCCCACAGCGAGAGGGGGCGAAATTTTCAGCATTGTGCCGAACAATCAGGCACTTTTTGGCATGACAGACCGGCATTATCTCATTTCCCCTTAAGGTACTTTTCGCCGCTTTAAGGGGGGTTTTTGCCGATTTTCTGTGAGGTAATACCGCTTGCGATGGAATAAATCGCTTTTTGATGAAATGAAATTTCCACTCCATCTGTTAGAATGGCCTGCCAATGCTTCTGGCGTATATACCTATACACTTCCTCTCCTACTGCGAGCCTACTGATGAATAACCCGACTCAACTTTCGCTGTTACAGGATGAGATCCGCCGCCGTTATGAAACGCTCAGCAAGCGTTTGAAACAGGTAGCGCGTTATATTCTGGATAACAGTAACAGCATTGCTTTCGATACCGTTGCTTCCATCTCTGCGCAGGCCAGTGTTCCGCCCTCTACCCTGATCCGTTTCGCTAACGCCTTTGGCTTCAGCGGCTTTAACGAAATGAAACAGGTTTTTCGTCAGCACCTGATGGAAGAAACGGTCAACTACACCGAACGTGCGCGGCTGTTCCGCCAAACCTCTTCCGATGACAGCGTCGCGCCAGAAAAACCGGCCGACATCCTCAACGTTTTCACCATGGTGAACTCGCAGGCGCTGCAACAGCTCGCGATGCAAACCAGCGCCGCGCAGTTGGAACGGGCGGTAGAGCTGCTGAATAACGCGGAAAATATCTATGTGATTGGCCTGCGCCGTTCGTTCAGCGTGGCGTCTTACCTCACCTACGCCCTGCGCCACCTGGAAAGGCGGGCATTTCTGATCGACGGCTTAGGCGGGATGTTTGCCGAACAGCTCAGTATGGTAAAGCCCAAAGACGTGGTGATCGCCATCAGCTACTCGCCGTATGCCAAAGAGGCGATTGAACTGGTGGAGTTGGGAGCCAAACAGGGTGCGCTGCAAATCGCCATTACCGACAGCCAGGTCAGCCCGCTGGCCGCCTTCAGCGATGTCTGCTTTGTGGTGCGCGAAGCGCAGGTCGACGGGTTCCGCTCGCAGGTGGCCTCGATGTGCTTGGCACAAACGCTGGCGGTGTCGCTGGCGCTGAATAACGCTAAGGAGTTGTAGGGCGGTTTGGCGCTGCAACACAGCAGCGCCTTTGCCCCATTCCTACAACGAATAACTCTCGCTATTAATCCAGGCGTGGTCCTTTTCCCAGGTGAACTTCCACTGGCGCACCGGCCCGGCCATCACGTTGAGGTAGTAGCTGTCGTAACCCGCTAACGTCGCCACCGGGTGATAACCGCGTGGCACTTTCACCACATCACGGTTATAGACCGGCATGCATTCATCCAGTGAGCGGTCGTCGGTATACACACGCTGCAGGCAGAAGCCCTGTTCGGGGTTAAGGCGGTGGTAATAGGTTTCTTCCAGATAGGTTTCATCCGGTGAATCCTCCCGATCGTGCTTATGGCTCGGGTAGGAACTGGTATTGCCTTCGTCGGTATAGACTTCGACCACCAGCAGGCTGTCGGCAGGGGCACTGTCCGGCAGGATATTGTGCACCAACCGCTGATTGCGGCCCTTGCCACGCCGCTCAACGCCGATCTCTGCCGGGGTGATCAGGCGCGAAGGCAAATACCCGCTGCCCGGTGCGCTGCATACCGCCAGTTCCAAGTCGCTTTCAGCTCGGACTTCTACACGATCCTGATGCGGAACATACACCGCATAAGGCGGGGTGCGTTCAAACGGGCTCATGCGTTTGCCAATATGCGGATAGTGCGCATGCTGAGTCGCGACAGAAGCAATGCCCGCCACCAGCACCAGGCACAGCTCTTTATCCGCACTGGCCAGTTGCAGCGTCTGCCCGGCCTGCAAGCGATAAACCTCAAACCCAACGTAACGCCAGCCCGCATTTTCTGGCGTCACCGCTTGAATGCGCCCCTGTGCGTCCGGCGGCTGGCATTTGGCGAGTAGTGAAGACATGGCGATTCTCCTGGTATTTTCTCGGTTACCCCAACGTAGGCATACTGTATTCAGACAGCGTCTGCTGGCCGCTTGGCCAACGGGCGGTGGCGGTTTTCATGCGCGTATAAAAGCGCACGCCGTCGGTGCCGTGTACGTTAAGCGCGCCGAATACCGAGCGCTTCCAGCCACCAAAGCTATGAAACGCCATCGGCACCGGTACCGGCACATTGACCCCCACCATCCCGGCCTGCACTTCCTGCACAAACTGGCGGGCATAGTGGCCATTGCTGGTAAAAATCGCGCTGCCGTTGCCAAATTCGTGGCTGTTCACCGTGTCGATGGCGGTCTGATAATCCGGTACGCGCACAATGCCCAGCACGGGCCCGAAGATCTCCTCTCGGTAGATACGCATGTTCGGCGTGACGTTGTCGAACAACGTGCCGCCAACGTAATAGCCCTGCGGATAACCCGGTACCTGATAATGGCGGCCATCGGCCACCAGCGTGGCCCCCTCCTCCACACCGAGATCGATATACCCCAGCACTTTTTTCTGGTGGGCGGATGAAACCAGCGGCCCCATTTCGTTTTCTTCCCCACCCTGCTGCATACCTGGGCCAACGCGTAACTGGGCGATCAGCGGTTTAAGCTTGGCGATCAGCTTATCGGCGGTGCTGTCACCGACCACAACCGCCACCGGCAAAGCCATGCAACGCTCACCGGCCGAGCCGAATGCGCCGCCCATCAGGGCATTCACCGTCGCATCCAGATCGGCATCCGGCATCACGATGGCCTGATTCTTCGCCGCGCCAAACGCCTGCACGCGCTTACCGTGGGCACTGGCGGTGGTGTAAATATGCTCAGCCACGGCGGATGAGCCGACAAAACTCACCGCCTGAATGTGCGGATCGGTACACAACGGCGACGCTTCTTCGTTGGCACAGTGCACCACGTTAAATACCCCATCCGGCAGCCCAGCCTCTTGCAGTAGCTGCGCCAGGCGTACCGAGGCAGAAGGCACCAGCGCAGGGGGCTTCAGCACAAAGGTGTTACCGCAGACCAGTGCGATCGGGAACATCCACATTGGCACCATTGCCGGGAAGTTGAACGGGGTAATCCCCGCCACCACGCCCAGTGGCTGCATCAGTGAGAAACTGTCGACACCGCTTCCCACATCCGCTGAATACTCCCCCTTGATCAGATGCGGAATACCGCAGGCAAACTCCACCACTTCGATCCCGCGCGTCAGTTCACCCTGCGCATCGGAGTAGACCTTACCATGCTCGCTGACGATCAACTGCGCCAGTTCTTCGCGATGTTGTTCCAGCAATGCTTTGAAATTGAACATGATACGTGCACGGCGCAGCGGCGTGGTGCGCGACCACGCGGTGAATGCCTGATGAGCGACATCGATAGCCTGTTTCACCTCGGCGGCAGTGCTTTGCGTCACGCGGCGCTCAACCTGGCCGGTGGCCGGATTGTGTACGTCGACGGTTTGATTGCTGCTGCTCAGGCAAACCTGCCCGCCAATAAAGTTACCTACAGTTTTCATGTCCCCACCCTCTTTCAGTCCCAGCTGTTACAGACAGGCTAAATCCTGGCCAGATGCGAGAAACTCTATTTCAATGAAAAAAATATTTCAAATAAATTATTTTAGAAAATTTAATTTTAGTGCAGGACCTCGCAAATCTTGGCCAAAAGAGAAGATAAAAGCGCATCACTCTTGTCATGCCTTACCGATTCCTTGAACTCGATCAAACAATAAAATTTCAAATTCATATAAATATGAAATAAATATTCTTTTTAAAGATTGGATAGAAGCCCGGAGTGCAGCAACAAGCTGCGCGAATCCCCGTTACATACAGGAGTTAAACAGCATGGCCATTGCCTTAGAACGTTTTTGCATCAACCGCAAGATTGCGCCCAAGCTCAGTCTGGAAAGTTTCTTCCGCCTGGTGCAACGGTGCGGGCTCAACAAGGTTGAGTTGCGTAACGATATGCCGAGCGGCAGCGTCACTGATAACCTCAGCAACGTACAACTCAATACGCTAGCCACCGAATACGGGGTTGAGATCGTCACTATCAACGCCCTCGGGAAATTCAACCTGCTGGCCGATAAAGGCGCGCTCTTGGCCAGGGCAGAGGCCCTGTTGACCCAGGCTCAAGCCCTCCACTGCCGGGCGGTGGTGTTGTGCCCCAACTGCGACGCGAACGATCGCCGCAGTGAGGCACAAAAGCGTGAAGATACGCTGGAATCGCTGCAATTGCTGGCCCCGCTGTTCAAGCAGTACGGCATTGCAGGTTACGTTGAGCCCCTGGGCTTTGGCATCAGTTCTCTGCGCTCTTCGCTACTGACCCAGGCGCTGATCCGCGATGCGGCTGCGCCCTATAAAATGGTGCTGGATACCTTCCATCACTATCTGAGCGAGGTGAATCAGGCCGACTTTGATGCGCAGATTCAGGTCGACCAAATTGGTCTGGTGCATCTTTCCGGCGTGGAAGATCCGATGCTCAAAGGTGGGTTAACCGATGAACAGCGCATTATGTTGAGTGACAAAGATCGCTTGAAGAGTAAAGCACAGGTGCTGAATCTGGAGCGTTTGGGCTACCGGGGGCTCTATGCTTTCGAGCCCTTCTCTTCGCAGCTTGATACCTGGACAGAGCAGGACATTGAGCGCGAGATCCGCCAAAGTATTGCGCTGTTGCAGGGGTAATCATCATCAGCCCCTTGCATACGCAAGGGGCTTTAATCTCGCCCCCAAAAGCGAATTATCTCATGCTGTTATTCAGGTTAATTTAACTTATAAAAACGCATCTGCCTTTCATTATTATCAGGATAAATCTCATAACATAAAGTTTGCTCTGAATACTATTTGTTTAATGTATAAAAACCAAACAATATGTTACTTAATCATTATTTTATGGTAAAAAAAACCTCATTAACCATTCCAAGGTAATATTAACTCTAAAATATACCTCTTAATTTCTTTTATCTTTACAAAAAGTTAAATATAACTTAAAAATCCACCCCACAGAAACATTCAAAACTTATACATCTTTTCGGAATTATCATGCATGGGATGCCATGCGTAATGCTGAATTTTTTAGCAAAAAAATTTCATATTTAGGCTCTGCTTTTCTAAAAAACCAGTCTGATAAGGCCGATTTAATATCGACACTATGGGAAGTGTCGATAACAAAAAAGGTAACGCATATACAAAGCGTTATCCCCTTAACGCTCACTGATAAGGATTTTGTGATGAAGAAGTCTCTAATTACTCGCATGTTAATCACCGGTATGGCGTTATCCAGCACTGCCTTTGCTGCTGACGGAGTGATTCATTTTACCGGAAAGGTGGTGGATAACGTCTGTAATGTCAGCCCAACCCTCAACGTCACCATGGATGATGTCTCTATTGATACTTTCCATGCTGTCGGTGACCGAGCTAACCCAAAAGATTTCACACTGGTCTTGACCGACTGCCCTGACACCCTCAATACGGCAAGTATACAGCTTGATGGTACCGCCAATGCCAGCGATCTCGATACCTTCCAACTGGATAATACCGGTCAGCCAGGGGTGGCCAGTGGTGTCGGGCTTGAAATCAAAAGTTATTCTGGCGTTGTCGCCCCTGGTGGTGCAACGGACCCTTGGCCATTGGATAAAGTCACTGGCACCAATTCGCTGCCTTTTACCGCATCCTATAAAATGACAGATGGCAAAATTACCGCCGGGGATGCTAACGTCTCGGTACAGTTCAGCGTTCTTTATAATTAATACCTGAGTCTTTCTGTAGAACAGCCATTCACCCCAAATAATTCGAGTTGCGGGGAGCGTTAATTGCCCCGCGGCTCTTAATATTCTGGGTGTCGCAACAACGCCTTATTCTTAATAATCAGGTAATCAATAATGAAAGCAGCTTTTATTTTGCTGATTGCAATATTAAGTCCATTCAGCGCCTATGCAGGGGTCATTATTGGCGGAACCCGCCTGATTTATAATGGTGCCCAGAAAGAGGCTACTATCACGGTCAAAAACCCGGACGATATTCCCTATCTGGTACAGTCCTGGGCTAATACCAACATTGAAGGGACAGAAAAAGCCCCTTTCCTCATCACTCCTCCTCTGTTTCGTCTGGATGGCAAGCAGGAAAATACCTTGCGTGTGGTTCGCATCGCCGGGCAATTACCGGAAGATAAGGAATCACTGTTCTGGCTGAGTGTTAAATCCGTTCCCCCTTCAGAAGGGAAAGGCAACCAGCTACAAATTGCGGTCCGAACCCGTATCAAGCTGATCTACCGCCCTGCCGGCCTGAAAGGTTCGCTGGAGGAGGCAGCTAAAGCGTTGCGCTGGCAGCGCAACGGCAACAACCTGCAGGCATTCAACGATTCGCCCTATTACCTGAGTTTCTACTCTGTCTCACTGGCAAACGAAAAAATCAAAGAACCGCAGATGGTTGCCCCAGGGGCCTCGATCGGCTATAGGCTGCCCGCCAACGCGCAGGGCAACCACGTCAGTTGGCAAATTATTAACGACTTTGGCGGGATCAGTGAGGTTTATCAGCACAGGCTGTAAATCCACTTATTCACATAGGTAATGCCACCTCGCATTTCGCCATGGAATATGACAGAACAAGGATCGTGAGTGAATGACAAGCACAACCCTCACAGGGGATTTGCCAAACCGCGCACCTGAGTTGGCACCGCTGGCGTGGCAGATAGGCTGCCTGCTTCTGCTGTGGAGTTCGCTGGCAAAGGCCGAGTATGTTTTCAGCCCTAACCTGCTGCAGATCGGCGACACGCCGAAAACGGACGTTGACCTGTCGGTGTTTTCCAACCAGAGCACTCAGGCCCCACCGGGGGAATACCGGGTCGATCTGTTTCTCAACGAAAAAAAGATCGATACCCGCACCCTGGCCTTTACATTGCAAAAAGACGCTCCGGGCAAAACCGCTCTGCAACCCTGCCTGAGCGTGGCGGATCTGACGGCGCTTGGCATCGATACCGCCGCGTTTCCCGCGCTGAATGCGCAGGCCAAATGTATCGATCTGGCGCACGCTATCCCCCATGCCAGCGCCGAGTTTCAGTTCAGTCATCAGCAACTCAAACTCAGCATCCCACAGATCGCCCTGAAAAATCAGGCGCGCGGTTACGTCCCCCCCGAGCGCTGGGATAACGGCGTGCCTGCGCTGTTCAGCAACTACGGTTTCAACGGGGCGCAGAGCCGCGGCCGCAGTGGAGGGCAACGGGACAGCAGCTATTTTCTCAGCCTGCGTAACGGTGCCAACCTGGGAGCCTGGCGCCTGAGAAACTACAGCATCTGGACCCGCGACGATCGGGGCGGCACGCACTTTAACGCCGTGCACACCTATCTACAACGTGACATCGTGCGGCTAAAAAGCCAGTTGACGCTGGGGGACACCACCACGCCCAGCAATATTTTTGACAGCCTGCCGTTTCGCGGCGTGCAGTTGGCTTCGGTAGACATGATGTATCCAGACAGCTTGCAAGGCTACTCCCCGGTGGTCAGAGGGATTGCCCGCAGCAATGCGCAGGTGACGGTGCGGCAAAACGGCCAGGTGATCGACCAACGCTACGTGCCCCCCGGTGAGTTTGAGATCGCCGATCTGTACGGCGTCTCCGGCAGCGGTGACTTGAATGTGACAATCGCCGAGAGCGACGGCAGCCAGCAGCAGTTGATTGTGCCCTTTGCTTCGCTGCCGGTGCTGCAGCGGGAAGGCCGTCTCAGCCACAGCATCACGGCCGGGCAGTACCGCCCGAATGAGAATGGGGCCCGCGCTGATTTCTTCCAGGCGACGCTGATTTATGGCCTGCCGTGGGGGCTCACCGTCTATGGCGGCACACAATTAGCCAGCCGCTACCGTTCTCTGGCCGCCGGTTTCGGCAAAAACATGGGTAACGCCGGGGCATTATCGCTGGACGTGACCCAGGGCTGGAGCCAGCTTCGCGCAGCGGATCACACTGAGCAGAACGACAGCCAAGGGCAGATGTGGCGCCTGCGTTACGGCAAAAGCTTCGATGCCACGGGCACGCGGCTGACGCTGGCGGGGTATCAGTACGCCAGCCAGGGGTTCGCGACGCTGCAGCAGACGCTGAACAGCGGTGTGGATAACGCTTCTGACTTTTCCAACCTGGGCACCCGAACCCGCAGCCGTCAGGAACTGACCATCCAGCAGGGGCTGGGAACGCTGAGCGGTTCACTAGCGCTGAACCTGGTGTCGGAACAGTTCAGGGGGAACAGCGGCAAGCGGCAGTCTATCAACCTGGGATACAACGGCAGCTTTAAAGGCGTGAGCTACAGCCTCAATTACAGCCAGAACAAGAACCATGCCGCCAATACGCCCCACAGCACCGATCGGGTAGTGGCACTCAACCTCAGCGTGCCGTTCAACCTCTGGTCGCAGCCTGCGTGGGTCAGTTACGGCATGAGCCATAGCAACAACGGCCAGACCACGCATACCCTCGGGCTTAACGGCAGTGCCGCCGACGGCACGCTCGACTGGGGGCTCTCTCAGGGTTACACCAACCAGGGCCAAGGGCAAAGCGGTAACGCCAGCCTGGCCTATCGTGCCCCACAGGCACTGCTCAGCACCGGTTTCAGCCACGACAGCAACCAGCAGCGCCTGAGCTATGGCGCGCAGGGCGGCGTGTTGATGCACGCCGGGGGGGTGACCCTTTCTCAACCGCTTAACGAAACGGTGGTGCTGGTGAAAGCGCCAAGGGCCGCAGGGGTTAACGTGCTCAATAACGCCGGGGTGAAAACCGATCGGCGCGGCTATGCCGTGGTGACCTACGCCACGCCATACCGTGAAAACACCATTGCACTTGATCCAAGCACGCTGGCCGATGATGTCGAGCTGACATTAACCAGCAAAACGGTGGTGCCAACACAAGGGGCGGTGGTGCTGGCCGATTACCAGACCAAGGTGGGCAGCAGGCTGATGATGACGCTGCTGCAAGCGGGCGGCAAGCCGGTGCCTTTTGGTGCCCAGGCGGCGTTACAGGGCGCGGCAGAAGTAAACAGCAATATTGTCGGTGACGGTGGCCAGGTCTACCTGACGGGGATGCCGGAAAGCGGCGTGCTGCAGGTGCAATGGGGCGCGCAACCAGACCAGCAATGTAGGGTGAATTACCGCCTGCCAGCGCCAACGGCAGAACCCGGCGTCCCGATGATCAACGGACAGTGTCTTTAAGGAGCACGGATGAAACAGCTGATAACGGGAGTGTGTCTGTTGGCGGGGGTCAGTGGATATGCCTGGGCCGCTCCCTGTGCACTGGATGGCCCTGCGGCAAAGATAACGGTCACCATTCCTCCTTTACTGGTACAGCGCGATCTGCCGGTGGGCAGCGTGATCTGGCAGCAAACCGCAGAGGCCAATCGGTCAATACTGACCGGGGAATGTGAAACGGCTAACACGTTGCGCAGTAATCTGGTGGGGCAGGACAGCGGCATGCTCAGCGGGCAAAGCCAGGTCTACAGCACCGGCCTCGCGGGTGTTGGATATGCTGTTTCCAGTACCCCAATGTTTAACGACGGTTGGCCAGATAATTATCGTGAGGGCCCCCCTCCCAGCCCAATGACTTATTTCAGCCTGCGCCTGGTGGTCACTGGGCCAATCTCCTCCGGGGTGATCAACAGCGGTGAATATGCGCGCAAAACCGTGAACGGGCAGGTGGTAGAACAGTTGATGCTCTCCTCCCCGATAGCCATCACCCGCCAGGCCTGTGAAATGAACGACAGCCGGGACAGAGTGGTGCCGCTGCCCGCAGTGCTGCGCAGCGGTTTTAGCGGCCCGGGCAGTTCACAGGGCGAACAAACCTTTCAACTATCGCTGATCTGCGACGCCGGAGCACAAGTGAACATTCAGTTTGACGGCGAAGCTGACGCCAGCGGCACGCCGGGGGTGCTGGCGCTGGTGGATCAAGACCAACCCGGCGTGGCACGCGGTATTGGTGTGCAACTGTTGTACAACCAGACGCCGTTGAAACTGGGTGAGCGACTGCCGCTGGAAACCGCCCCGGCGGGCCTGCGTACCTATCCGTTTACCGTGCGTTATTACCAGACGCAGCCCCAGGTGGCCTCTGGCGACGTCAACGCCGTGGCGACATTTAATCTGACCTACCAATAAGGATATTCAGCATGATTAAGCGTATCACCCCCTTGGCTATTCTGGCCGCCACGCTACTGGCCCCACCGCTGTGGGCCGCCGATGGCACGATGACGTTCAGTGGCAAGCTTAAAGAAAATGCCTGCGAGCTGGATGCAGGCTCGAAGAAACAGACGTTGGACTTGGGCAGAAGGTCTACGGCACATATTGGGGCACTCGGTGGTCAAGGTGCTAGCTTCACTATCCAGCTCAATAATTGTCCAGCCAGTAGCAATCAGGTCCGTATTCGTTTTGAAGGAGAAAAAGCATTAAGCACAGGATATAACGCAGATAAGCTATTTGCTCTCAGTAACGCGGGGCAAACAGATGCCGCAAGCAACGCTGGCTTTATCATTTCAGACAACTTTGATTTCAGCAGCCTGGTTTCGGTTAATGGGGTCAGCAAAACCTACGATCTTCAAACGGGTGCAGGCACCGTCAACAAGCTGCCATTCACTGTCGGATATTACGCTTTGGAACCCGGTGCAATAATGCCTGGAACAGCCATAGCGAATATACAATTTAGCGTGGAATACCCTTGAGAAGACTGGCGTCTGGCTCGCTTTTTTAACCATCAGACAGTGATGTTATGGCACTACAGACATCCATCAAGACCTAAGGATATTGTGATGAAAAATATATATGGCATTTTATTATTTGCGACTGTCGGAATCACCTCTTTCAGTACATTGTCTGCCGATGGCAACGTGACTGTTACTGCCGAATTCTTTGATGCCACCTGCAACCTGCATGCCGACTCACACAACATGACGGTAGCACTGGATAATGTTCAACTGTCAGAATTGAAAACGCCAGGCGCTATTTCAAAAGCGGTGCCGTTCAATTTGAAATTTACTGACTGTGCGCTTAGCACGATCGCCTGGGTGGGTTTCGATGGCACAGCCGCAGAAAACAGCAGCACGGTCTTTGCTCTGGATGAACCAGGCCAAAGCTCCACGGCCAGCGGTGTAGGACTGGAGATCATTGACGACTACCGGGGAGAGGTTATGCCTGTGGGTTATGCACCGTCAGGGCGTTTGACGACAGGGCTTGCTCTAGTGGGAAAAGAGACTACCTTCCCTTATTCCGCACGCTATAAGTCTTTGAGTAATGATGTTAAACCTGGCAATGCCAATGTCACCGTGCAGTTTAACGTACGGTATGATTGATATATACCCAAAATAATTCGAGTTGCTTGTAGGCGGCAACGGAGTGACAAATCAGTCAAAGGCTGATTTGAACGCTGCTTGCAGCGGCCCCGAAGGGGCGAGGCCCATGGATGGGCCGAGTCACGCAGCCAACACCCAAGCAACTTAAAGTATGACGGGTATAGGCCTATTCTCCATCGTGTTTACCGCAGGCTAAGTAAACACGGTGGCAACTTTTACATTATTGGCTTCATCTATTTTGATAATAGATCAGCCAATTTTTACACGCTGGCTTAGTTTCCTCCTTTCCCCACTATTTCAACCGCTCCACCACCAGTTGCGCACGCGCGTTGTAGAACTTCCGGTACGCCAGATAACAGGCAATAATGGTCGACAGGCTGGCGGTGGAAAGCAGCATAAAGGTCACCATAATCTGGTATTTGATCGCCTTTACCGGGTCGATCCCGGCAAAAATTAGCCCCGACATCATCCCCGGCAAACTCACCAGGCCTACGGTTTTCGCCGAGTCCACGGTGGGGATCAGCGAAGCGCGGATGCTGCTACGGATCAGCGCCGCAGAGGCAAATTTGGGGGAGGCCCCCAGGCTGAGCATTTCCTGGATTTTCTGCTGTTCACTGTGAAAGCGCTGCCCCAGATGGTTGTAGCACAGCCCCACGGCCACCATGGCATTACCGGCGATCATGCCAGAGATGGGGATCACCTGCATCGGCGTGAAGGCGATTGAACGGGTTAACACCAGCACCAACAGCGTCAGCGCCGCCCCGGTGGTGATGGCAATCAGGGAGATAGAAAAGGCGTGATCGATATATTTACTGCGCTTCTGCGCGTTGTACGCCGCATTGAAGCAGATAAACAACACCATCAGTACCGTCAGAATGTCATTATTTAAAGCAAAAATAGACTTCAGAACATAGCCGACGATAATCAGTTGCACCACCGCGCGGCAGATGCTCCAGATAATCTCTTTTTCCAGCGCCAGCTTTTCTCTGTGGCTGATCAGAATGGCGACCACCACCAACATCATCGAAAGCCCCAATGATTCATTGGTAATACTATGCGGGTCCATCGGTACTCTCCTGAGCATTCGCGCCGTTAACCGGCAGGGTAATCACCTCATCTGCATGGCTGATTTCATCCTTATCGTGCGTCACCCACAGCACCGCCAGGCCCTGCTCGGCGACCAACCGATGGATCAGCGCATTAACGTTACGCTTGTTATCTTCATCCAGCGCGCTGGTGATTTCATCCAGCAGCAAGACCTTAGGCATAAACTGCAGGTTACGAATCAAGGAAATGCGCTGCTTCTCTCCGCCGGATAGCTCGTTAATGCCTTTTTTCAACATGTCGCCAGGCAAAGCCAGGCGTTCAAGACCCCGCAGCATGTTGTTTTCGTCCGGCTTCAGCTTACGGATGTGGTAAGGCAGCGCGAGGTTGTCATAGACGGTGTCGCCAAACAACGAGGGCGTTTGAAAGCAGTAAGACACCTGTTTGCGGTAGTCCTCTGGCGCCATAGCATCAATGGATTTGCCGTCAAACAGAATGCGCCCACGAGTTGGGCTGATTAAAGACGAGACGATCTTCAGCAGCGTGCTCTTCCCACACCCCGAAGGCCCGGTAATCAGTTTAAATTCACCCGCTTGCAGCGCGAAAGAAACAGAATCCAGAATAACCGCCTGCCCGATTTGATAGTGGATATCATCCAGTACCAGTATGTCGTTACTGCTCTTCATGCTCACTCCGGTTTGGTGCCCAATCGTTCCATTATACCTTGCACCTTCCAGAGCACCGTCAAGCCATCACTTTTTATGCGCAGAGACCCGATCGGTGCAGATAAACCAACGCAATGAATTATTTATGCTGCGATGAGTGCAATAAACCTTGCCCTCTTTTTCCAGCGCCAGAAGCAGCGAACGCGCCACATAGATATTCTCACCGCACCGATCTGCCAGTTCCCGCGTTTTTGGCCACAACTCCGGCGGCGGTAGCGTTTCTTCGGTCATCTGCAGTGCACACAAGCCTTGTAACTCCTTTAGCATCTGCCGTTTCTTGAGCTCATACTTGCTTGCTGTATTCCTCATACCGTTTTGCTCCATCGTAACTTTTAAGCCTCTCTCTTCAGCGGCCCCATCCGCAGAGGGTTGACTACAAAAATGGTGGCCTACCTATCCCTAACCTAAGGCTGCCTCATCGACCAGATAAGAATTTTCTATGGTTATTTTTTCACAATTTATTAAGCCCTCACGATTTAAAATATATAATTGATAGTTTCAAGGCTTATTGAAGAGCGACTAAATGCAGGTATCACGCATGAAAAAGTGAATGTAACCACAATCAATTAACATTTACTCTCACCCAATAAACCCTAAAAAACCGACAATACCCTACTAAAAAACCAGAAAAATCTCAGAAAAATCTCAGAAAAATCTCAGAAAAAAACAGCTTACAACAACAAAGATTAAATAACTCAATCACTCGCCAATTCGTTGACGATTCGTTAATAAAAAACATGGCTAAAAACGTATGCAACACATAAAAATAAATTATTTTTCATATAAAAACATAAAGTTAGAGAATGTTTAGTAGACATAAGAAATCAAGTGACAACGGCTTTAAACCATAACCAAGACAGGCTATACATGATAAATATGTCGAAAAAACAAATTATCGATATTAAAAACCAAATAATTAAATTTATTAAGATTATTATTCTATTTCACACATATATAAGAACCATTAATTTTCAAAGGCATACCTTTTTAATTTATTTTGGATTTACGCTCTGAATCCACCTAAATAAGGCAAAATCTATTTTCAATTCCTCCATTTATTTATAGGAACATTCCTATAAAAAAGCCATGGTAATATTCATACTTTTGCGTCCATGATGGCGATTTTAAGCGCATCTTAAACCGTGCGTAATTCATATCTGAATTACGTACAGAAGTATATTTTTCGAGCTAAACGGACTGGCTCCGACTGTGATAATCGTGACATGACGTTGCGGCTAACGTAGGTGATTTAGAGGTGTTCTTCTTTTTATTTAAATACTCTCTACAGGAACTTGAGAAATGAAACTGAATAAATTAATGCTGGCAACTGTGATTGCTTTCACTGCTGCATCGGTTGCTCAGGCCGCATCTAACCAAGGCAGCGGCATGCTGCACCGCAGCCAGGAAACCATCAGTGCCCACAAGCGTTCGGCCATGCGCAAGCTCAACGTCAACAAGAACCGCGAATTGCATCGAGTGTTACTGAGCCAACTTAGGTTAGGCTAAGCCAGTGGCGTAGGGCGATCGGGTTACCACTCAAAGCCTCGGCGGCCAACGTTCAAAGGCAGCGATAATTTAAACGCCTTGCCTCAAATAGCACTGGGCGGGATCTCGAAAGGTGGGGGCTGGCATCGCCAGCCGGTGATCAGAGATCAATGTTTTGCTTAAGAACGCGCTTTCTAAACAAGGGACTGAAGCGGCCTGCAACTTGAAACCCAACCTAAATTAGGCTTTTGCGACAATGGTGTTCACGTTTTTAGCGGCACGATTCGTGCTGCGTGATGCCCGCTATTGATTAGTTTTCCCTGGTGTTTTTGACGATCTTCCCCCTAGAAAGCGTTTGGGGCTTCGCTGGGAACTGCGCCAGCATAGATTTTATTGATGCTGATAGTAGTACACCACTTTGGATAAAATCATCTGGCTAAAGGTACAGCCGGATACCTGTACTTCAGCTCTCTCTTTAACCGACAGGCGTTCGTGATTCTGCAGAACCAGGCCATCATCTGGGGTTAGGGTAGTTAAGTATTCGCCGATTCAGGTTTTGTGCCTTTGTCTGGTATATTCTACCGGATAAATTGATTCTAGCTGCCAGGAGCAAGCAGTTGACGAAAGATACTGGGAATATTAGTCACATTATCAAAAAGCATCTGGAAACAGCATTAAAGGATTTTGGAGAGTTAACCTGGGCCTACGTTGTCTTATCCAAAAATGATATGTCATCTATCTTTGGTGTTACCAACTACCCCGGTGAGTGGGTGAAACGATATATAGAAAATGGTTTACAGTATACCGATCCCGTGGTCATCACCGCGCTAAACCGGTTGACGCCTTTTTTATGGCATGAAAACTTCGATCAGGCCGAAGAATTTGGCATCACAAATGGTTATACTTTTGTCCTGCATGATTATAATAATAACCTTGCTACCTTATCTTTTATTATCACTGCGGAGCGTAGGGCTGAAATAACGCAAACCCTTCCCCAGAATAAAGGGAATATCTCCATATTGCTGGCAGCGGTACATGAGATATATCTCATGCTGACTTCGCTATCAGAAAAAAACACCCCTTACCCGCAAGAAACCCCTCGGTTTACTGACAGAGAGAATGACATTCTCTATTGGGCCAGCGTGGGTAAAACTTACCAAGAAACGGGGATGATTTTAGGGATAACGATGCGTACCGTTAAATTCCACATGTCTAATATTGTCAAAAAATTAGGTGTCACCAATGCCCGACATGCAATACGTCTTGGTATGGAACTTCAGCTAATTAAACCGGTTAATTTATGAGAAATTATCAACCCAAACGACCGCCTATTGTGGTCTATCTTTAAATACTTTTTCTTAACAGAAATAAATCCTCTGATTCTTATTCAGCGCTAATTAATAGTGAGCGCTGCAAAGAGTAAATATTGATGCCACCGGTAGGAAATCATGCTATCCGGCAACATCAGCGATGTGTCATTTACAAACCAACCTTATCCCCCCTGCACCGCCACCGCCTGTGCGCAGGCCCAGGCAGAACTCCAGGCCCACTGGAAGTTATACCCCCCCAGCCACCCTGTCACATCCACCACTTCGCCAATAAAGTACAGGCCGGGCACGCTGTTTGCTTCCATGGTTTTGGAAGACAGCGCTTTGGTATCTACGCCGCCCAATGTCACTTCTGCGGTGCGGTAGCCTTCGGTGCCGTTCGGCTGCACCCGCCAGTTTTGCAGGTTCTCGACCAACGCGGCCTGTTGAGCTGGGGTGAGCTGTTTTAATGTCGCCTCCGGCAGTTGCCCCAACGCTTGCAGGAACTCGACCAGGCGCTTCGGCAGGTGCAGAGCCAGGGTATTTTTCAGGCTCTGGTTAGGATGGGCCTGCCGCTGTTCATTCAGAAAGCCCAGCAGGTCTAGCGCAGGAAGTAAGTTAACACTTACAAACTCACCAGGTTGCCAATAGCTGGAAATCTGCAAAATCGCTGGGCCAGAAAGGCCGCGATGGGTAAACAGAATGCTTTCGCGAAAGTGGGTGCCATTTTCCGCCGTCACTACCGCAGGTACTGAAACGCCAGAGAGCGTCTGGGATTGTTCCAGCAGCGGTTTATGCAGGGTAAAAGGCACCAGCGCGGCACGGGTAGGCAACACGTTCAGGCCAAACTGCTCTGCTAATTTGTAACCAAAGGGTGATGCGCCCAAACCCGGCATCGACAGCCCGCCGCTGGCCACAACAAGTGAGCGAGCACTCACTTTTTCGCCATTCAGCGCCAGTTCGAACCCGGTATCGCTTTTTTCCACACTCAGCACTTCGCTGCGCAAGCGTACCGTCACCTGACCAAGCTCACACTCTTTCACCAGCAGATCGACCACCTGTTGCGCAGAGTCATCGCAGAACAACTGCCCCAGCGTTTTTTCATGGTAAGCAATGCCGTAGCGATTAATCAGATCGATAAAGTCCCATTGGGTATAGCGCGCCAGCGCAGACTTGCAGAAATGCGGATTGTTTGAGAGATAGGCCGCCGGTTCAACATACATGTTGGTAAAATTACAACGCCCACCGCCGGACATCAGGATCTTGCGGCCCGGTTTTTTGCCGTTGTCGAGCAGCAAGACTCGGCAGCCGAGTTGTCCTGCCTGTGCAGCGCAAAACATCCCTGCGGCACCCGCACCTATCACTACGACATCAAACTGTTCCACCTGAGCCTCTCTGAACAAAAAATCACAATCACGATAAAAGAGCGCTTTTTTGCGCCGTTTAGCTACCAGTCAGCGTTAAATCTGCGGCGGCAGATTGTAAGGGCATCATGCGGCCAGCGCTACCGTAAGAAAATGTTAGCAGGCGTAAATACATATAACGTGCTGATATCTCTTCAATTAGCTATCCCACTCATGTTCTTTTGTCATATTGAAATCAAAAAAACGTCATATTTTCCTTTTCCCCGACACCGGTTGTCACGGATAATGCGCGGCGTTCATGTCCACCAACCTGGCGTAACGCTTATGCTGCATTTGTTCGCTGGCCTGGATTTTCATACCGGCCTAATGTTAATCCTCGCATTGATCTTTGTATTGTTCTATGAAGCCATCAACGGCTTCCACGATACGGCCAATGCGGTGGCTACTGTAATTTACACCCGTGCTATGCGCTCGCAACTTGCGGTCGTGATGGCGGGCCTGTTCAACTTCCTTGGCGTGATGCTCGGCGGCCTGAGTGTTGCCTACGCCATTGTGCACCTGCTGCCAACCGATCTGCTGTTGAACGTCAGTTCGACGCATGGCTTAGCCATGGTTTTCTCCATGTTGCTGGCAGCAATTATCTGGAACCTCGGCACCTGGTATCTTGGGATACCGGCGTCCAGTTCACACACGCTGATTGGCTCTATCATTGGGGTCGGCTTAACTAACGCGCTCGTCACCAACACGTCTGTCGTTGACGCGCTGAATGTGCCGAAAATGATCAGCATCTTCCTGTCATTAATCTTCTCCCCACTGATTGGGTTGGTTATTGCCGGGCTGATGGTGTTTGTGCTGCGCCGTTATTGGAGCAAGACCAAGAAACGTCAGCGCATCCACATGACTCCGGCTGAGCGTGAGAAGGTCGACGGCAAACGTAAGCCGCCGTTCTGGACGCGTATTGCCCTGATCCTGTCGGCGATCGGTGTGAGCTTCTCGCACGGTGCCAACGACGGCCAGAAGGGTATCGGTCTGATCATGCTGGTGCTGATCGGCGTTGCTCCTGCAGGTTTCGTCCTCAATATGAATGCCACAGGTTATGACATCACCCGTACGCGTGATGCCGTCGCTCACCTGCAGCAATTCTATCAGCAGCATGGGGATTCCCTTTCTCATGTGATTGCCCAGACTCCGCTGGTCCCTTCGCCGGAAGAGGCGTCTCAAACGCCTAACCAACCGGCCGAGTTCCATTGCGACAGTTCGCGCGCCATGATCGCCGTAGAGCGTTCACTGGAGTTGCTGAATAATCTGCAAAGTTACGATCAACTGACGGTAGAGCAACGCAGCCACCTGCGCCGCCTGCTGATGTGCGTAACGGATACGGCGGGCAAAGTAGCCAAACTGCCGGAAACCTCTGCGGACGACCAGCGCTTCCTGAAGAACCTGCGTTCAGACCTGCTGGAAACCGTTGAGTATGCGCCGCTGTGGATCATCATTGCGGTCGCCCTGGCGCTGTCCATCGGTACCATGGTGGGCTGGCGGCGTGTTGCCACCACCATTGGTGAAAAAATCGGTAAGAAAGGCATGACCTATGCGCAGGGCGTGTCGGCGCAGATGACTGCCGCACTGTCGATTGGCGTGGCCAGCTATACCGGTATGCCGGTTTCCACCACCCAAGTGCTTTCTTCGGCGGTTGCCGGGACCATGCTGGTGGATGGCGGCGGTGTACAGAGTAAAACCGTGAAGAGTATCGCGTTGGCTTGGGTACTGACCCTGCCGGTGTCGATTCTGCTTTCCGGCGGCCTATACTGGCTGGCGCTGAAGCTGATTTAAGCCTCGCAAATGAAATAGCAAAGGCGGCCTTGGCCGCCTTTTTTATACCTTTAAATCAAGAAGTAACTAGTACCAAATCGCCATCGCCAGCAGGCTCAGCAGCACCAGGCCGCACAGCTCAGTGGTCAGCAGGAACTGGCCGCGTACACGTTCACAGCGGCGAATAAACTCCGGATCATGGTGCTCAACATAGCGTTGCGCAAAGATGTAACGCACCAGGCGTATCTGCTTGCTCGGTTGCCCGTGCGAAGTAAAAAATCCCCCACCATCGACGTATTGATACAGCAACGGATCGCAGCCGCGTAAAACTACCAGCAATGCACGCAGAGAAGAGTAATAACGAGCCATATTAATCACACATACCACACACAAACCCCAAAATAGCGCGACGGTACTCATCATGATTGCCCCCTCAAGGGCGTTGTTATCCCGGCCAACCGCCGGGCCAACGCCCTACTCTACCCAATGCTGCCGGAGCCTGTGGCTCCCATCCTCCTAGCACCTTTTGTACCCGTCATACTTCAAGTTGTTTGGGTGTTGGCTACGTTACTCGGCCCATGTAGAGCCTCGCCCCTTCGGGGCCGCTGCAAGCAGCGTTCAAATCAGTCTTTGACTGATTTGTCACTCCGTTGCCGCCTACAAGCAACTCGAATTATTTTGGGTATAGATGTCCACGCATTATCACAACCTTTGGCCGACGGGGCGCGCCTTACGGCTCAAAGGGGATAGGGTGAAGCCCATATTCACTATTGTAGGACAATGAAACGCAAACTGGCTTGCACAAGGTATAAAATTTAACGCTATGGTTAAATTTGTCATCTATCCATTGGTTATAAATCATAACCGTAACCCACACTGCGTTTAGCGCTGCAGGGTAAATGGTAACCCCCTATTTACTCAGACAGGCCTATACCCTTCATACTTCAAGTTGCTTGGGTGTTGGCTGCGTTACTCGGCCCATATTGGGCCTCGCCCCTTCGGGGCCGCTGCAAGCAGCGTTCAAATCTGCTTGCGCAGATTTGTCACTCACCCTAGTCACTTACTTGAGTAAGCTCCTAGGGATTCATTCAGTTGCCGCCTACAAGTAACTCGAATTATTTTGGGTATATAACTCAAGAGGGAAAACGGCAAATAACCATATAAACAATGGGATTTTTTGTTGCATCAGTGTAAAACTAAATAGGTAGACGTCAGTAAGATTTATTGATGCAATACAGTGTGATCGTGCAGACATATCACTGTGTTATCTGGATGGTACTATGCAGGCAAGGCGCAAGCGCCAAGCTGAAACACTGAAGCCTGCCAACCCTTTAATCGGCATTATCTGGAAGGAGTATTCTCATGGCTTACACACACATTCTGATTGCGGTTGACCTCTCACCGGAAAGCAAGATTCTGGTAGAAAAAGCCGTATCTATGGCGCGGCCGTACAATGCCAAAGTTTCCCTGATCCACGTTGATGTTAACTATTCCGATCTGTATACCGGCCTGATCGACGTCAATCTCGGCGATATGCAGAAACGCATCTCCGAAGAAACTCACCATGCGCTTACCGAACTGTCGCAAAATGCAGGTTATCCGATCACCGAAACGCTGAGCGGCAGCGGCGATCTGGCCCAGGTGCTGGTTGATGCCATCAAGAAATATAACGTGGACCTGGTGCTGTGCGGCCACCACCAGGATTTCTGGAGCAAGCTGATGTCTTCTGCACGCCAGTTAATCAACACTGTGCACATCGATATGCTGATTGTGCCGTTGCGTGACGAGGAAGAAAAGTAAGTATTTGCTAACCCTTCCTGCCTACGCCCGCCTGATGCGGGCGTTTTTCGTTGTATAGCCCTTATTTATTACTTGTTATTCAGCCTCCCCCCGGTGATATAGTCGATATAGACACAACATCCTCCCCAACTGTGAGCTGCATCTAAAAAAATAGGGGAACCCAAATCCAAAAGGAGTTTTTTCATGGAACAAGCTGTATCACTGGAGTCATTTCTAACCTCGTTACAACGCCATAATTCACATCAACCGGAATATCTACAGGCAGTACGGGAAGTTTTCACCTCATTGTGGCCCTTCATCGAACGCAACCCACATTACCGCGACCACGCCTTGTTAGAACGCCTGGTTGAACCTGAGCGGATCATTCAGTTCCGCGTCAGTTGGGTGGACGATCTGGGTCAAGTACGGGTGAACCGGGCTTATCGTATCCAGTTCAACTCAGCTATCGGGCCATATAAAGGCGGAATGCGTTTCCATCCGTCGGTCAACACCTCCATTCTGAAGTTCCTCGGCTTTGAACAGACCTTCAAGAATGCCCTGACCACGCTGCCAATGGGCGGCGGCAAAGGCGGCTCAGATTTTGATCCAAAAGGCAAAAGCCAGGGCGAAATCATGCGTTTCTGCCAGGCGTTGATGACCGAACTTTACCGCCACCTGGGCCCGGATACCGACGTTCCTGCCGGGGATATCGGCGTTGGTGGCCGCGAAGTCGGCTTTATGGCCGGTATGATGAAAAAACTGTCCAACAACACCAGCTGTGTGTTCACCGGTAAGGGCCTGTCGTTCGGCGGCAGTCTGATCCGCCCGGAGGCCACCGGTTATGGCCTGGTTTACTTCACCGATTCGATGCTGCAGCGCCATGGCCTGGGCTTTGAAGGCATGCGTGTGGCGGTGTCCGGTTCCGGTAACGTGGCACAATACACCATTGAGAAAGCGTTGGAGATGGATGCCCGCGTGATCACCGTTTCTGACTCCGGCGGCACCGTGGTGGACGAAGCAGGCTTCACCACCGAAAAACTGGCTCACTTGGCAGAAATCAAGAACCAGCGTTACGGCCGCGTGGAAGATTACGCCCGTGAGCGTGGTTTGACCTATCTGGCTGGCCAGCAGCCGTGGAACGTGCCGGTGGATATCGCTCTGCCTTGCGCCACCCAGAACGAGCTGGATCTGGACGCCGCAAAAACGCTGATCCACAACGGCGTTAAAGCCGTGGCAGAAGGCGCCAATATGCCAACCACCATTCAAGCTACCGATGCGTTCCTGGAAGCGGGTGTTCTGTTTGCACCAGGCAAAGCGGCCAATGCCGGTGGCGTGGCCACCTCTGGCCTGGAAATGGCACAGAATGCCGCACGTCTTAACTGGCGCGCCGAGAAGGTGGATGTGCGCCTGCGTCATATTATGGCGGATATTCATCAGGCCTGTGTTGAATACGGTGGCGAGAGCAAGCAAACGCATTATGTTCACGGTGCCAATATTGCCGGGTTCGTTAAAATTGCTGACGCCATGCTGGCCCAGGGCGTGCTCTAATTGCAGTCCTGAGTGACATTGCTCACAAATCTGTTAAAAGTCTTAATGCCGGCGCTTCAGCCGGCATTAATTTCGCCGAATCCCTCTTTTATCTTTGTGAAAATGTTAATAAATTGACATGCACTTGTTAATTTAAATGGGATAAAACGCTATTATTTTGTAGTAATATTACCACTCATCTTTTAAATAACACTTTTTTAACAAAAAACACCTCTTGATTTTACACAAATGGTCATAGATCACATTCTGATCACTTTGGCTACGCTCCCTCTTCCTTTCCTTTGTAATCTGCAACGGTGGAAAAAACACCACCCTACAGATAAAAAGGTATAGCTATGAAATTTAACCTCGCATTATTGAATGCATGTGTGGTTTCTGCGTGCATATTCACCACAACACCTTCTTTTTCCGCAGAAAAATACGAAATCGCGGTTGTCGCTAAAGTGACGGGCATTCCATGGTTCAACCGTATGGAAGTGGGCGTCAACGAAGCCGCCAAAAAACTCGACGTGAATGCTTACCAGACTGGCCCCGCCACGCCCGATCCGGCCGCTCAGGTCAAAGTGATTGAAGATCTGATCGCCAAGAACGTTAACGCCATTATCGTGGTGCCTAACGACGCCAAAGTGCTGGAACCGGTGCTCAAGAAAGCCCGTGACAAAGGCATCGTCGTGCTGACCCATGAATCACCGGATCAACAGATCGGTCAATGGGATATCGAAACCATCGACAGCGAGAAATACGCTCAGGCCAACATTGATGAGTTGGCAAAAAATATGGGTGGTAAAGGGGGCTATGCCATTTACGTCGGTTCGCTGACCGTGCCATTGCACAACGCCTGGGCCGATTCCGCCATAAAATACCAGAAAGAAAAATACCCGGACATGTTCGAGGTCACCTCACGCCTGCCGGTGGCAGAAAGCATCGATAAATCCTACGCCACCACGCTGGATTTAATGAAAACCTATCCGCAGATGAAGGGCATTATCGGCTTTGGCTCACTCGGCCCGATCGGTGCCGGTCAGGCGGTTGCTCAGAAACGCGCCAAAGACAAGATTGCCGTAGTCGGTATCGCCATGCCAGCACAGGCCGGCCCTTACCTGATGCGCGGTGATATCAAGAAAGCACTGCTGTGGGATCCGAAAGATGCCGGTTATGCCATGGTGACCGTCGCCGATCAGCTGTTGCAGGGTAAAGCCGTCACCCAGGATCTCGCGATCGAAGGGTTAGGCAAGGCGGATGTTGATATGGACAAGAAAGTGATTCGGTTTAACAAGATCCTTGAAGTGACCAAGGACAACGCCAAATCACTGGGCTTTTAATTTTTAGTTGATGCGCCACACCGGGAAATCTCTGTTCTCCCTCTCCCTTTTCATGGGGGAGGGATTATAACCAAAATAATTCGAGTTGCCTGTAGGCGACGGTGCGCCGCTATACCCAAAATAATCCGAGTTGCTTGTAGGCGGCAACTGAGCGAAGCCCCAGGAGCTTACTCAGGTAAGTGACTGGGGTGAACGAAGGCAGCCAACACCCAAGCAACTTGAAGTATGAAGGGTATAACACCCAAGCTACTTAAAGTATGCAGGGTATAGTTAGCGTTAACACATGGGCATAATTATCATGACTGCATCCACCGCATTTATCACGCTGGAAAATATCAGTAAAAAATTCCCAGGCGTACTGGCATTAGACCAAATCCATCTGACGCTGAATAAAGGCGAAGTACATTGTCTGGCCGGGCAAAATGGCTGCGGTAAAAGCACCATTATTAAAATTATCTCGGGCGTTTATCAGCCGGAAAAAGGCGCCGCTATTACGCTGGAGGGCAAACTGTTTCATTCCCTGACGCCGCAGCTTTCCGGTTATTACGGCATTCAGGTGATTTACCAGGATTTGTCATTATTCCCTAATCTGACGGTGGCGGAGAATATCGCGATTCACCGCTATCTGCCGGGTGGGCATTTCTGGGTGAGCCAGAAAGTGATGCGTGAGAAAGCGCTGGCCGCGATGGCCCGCGTCGGCGTCCATATCGATCCCGAGAAAAAAGTCGAGAAGCTGTCGATTGCCGATCGCCAGTTGGTGGCAATCTGCCGCGCCATCGCCGCCGAGGCACGGCTGGTGATTATGGATGAGCCCACGGCCTCATTGACGCGTCAGGAGGTGGACGGGTTACTGCGGGTGGTGAATGAGCTGAAAGCCGCCGGGATTTGCGTGGTTTTCGTCAGCCATCGCCTGGATGAGGTAATGGAAGTGGCCGATCGCATCAGCGTCATGCGCGACGGCAAACTGGTCGGCACCTATCCGGCCAATGAGTTGGATAGCCACGAACTGGCCTTCCTGATGACCGGCCAACGCTTCCACTACAGCCCGCTGCCGGAACGCCCAGCGCAGGAAAGCACCCCGCTGCTGGAAGTGTGCAATCTCAGCCGGCGCGGCAAGTTCCAGCATATCAACCTGGCACTGCACAGCGGCGAGATTGTCTCCATCGTCGGGCTGCTCGGGTCTGGGCGCACCGAGCTGTGCCTGAGCCTGTTTGGCATGACGCGGCCAGACAGCGGTGAAATCAAGATTGACGGCCTGCCGGTGCAGTTGCACAGCAACCGCGATGCGGTCAAGCACGGGATCGGCTATGTCTCTGAGGATCGTTTAACGCAAGGGCTGATCATGGAGCAGTCGATCTACGACAACACCATCGTCACGGTGTTTAATCAACTGCATACCCCACTTGGCCTGCTGGATCACCAGAAAGCCAAGGATCTGGTGAATAAGCTGATCCGCGATCTGAACATCAAAGTTTCCGACAGCGCACTGCCGGTGAAAACCCTGTCAGGCGGCAACGCCCAGCGTATCGCGATCGCCAAATGGGTGGCTACTCAGCCGAAGATCCTGATCCTCGACTCCCCCACCGTCGGCGTGGACATCGCCAACAAAGAGGGGATCTACCAGATCGCCAAACACCTGGCCGAACTGGGCATGGCGGTGTTGATGATCTGCGATGAGATCCCGGAAGCCTATTACAACAGCCATCGGGTGATGGTGATGCGCAAAGGCGAGCTGATCGCCGAGTTTTCGCCGCACCACAGCACCGAACAACAGATCGCCGAGGTGGTGAATGGATAAGCCGTTTTTCGCCCGCCTGGCCGGGCGGCATGAATTCTATCTTGGCCTGCTGGTGTTGGTTCTGGCCATCGGCCTGAGCCTGAGCACCGATGAGTTTCTCACCCTGGGTAACCTGAGCGATGTCGCCACCAGCTACGCCATTCTCGGCATTCTCGCCTGCGGCCTGTTCGTGGTGCTGATCGCCGGTGGTATCGACATCTCATTCCCCGCCATTACCGCCATCGCCCAATACGTGATGGCCAGTTGGGTCATCCAGCACGGTGGCAGCTTCCCGCTGGCGTTTGCCATGGCGATCGGCTGCGGGCTGCTGCTCGGCCTGGTGAACGGTTTCCTGGTTTACTGGCTGAAAGTACCGGCCATTATCATCACCATTGCCACGCTGAACCTGTTCTACGGCCTGCTGGTGTATGCCACCAAGGGCACCTGGCTGTATGGCTTCCCCGACTGGTTTATGGACGGCATTAACTGGTTTTCGTTCCAGGGTGCCGACGGCTATGACTATGGCCTGACGCTGCCGCTGCTGTGCCTGTTGGCGGTGATTATCGTCACCGGCGTGCTGATGAACTTCACCCGCCTTGGCCGCCAGATCTTTGCCATGGGCGGCAACCGTGATGCGGCCTCGCGTCTTGGCCTGAACCTGCTGCGCCTGCATTTTTATGTTTACGGCTATATGGGGATTCTGGCGGGGATTGCGGCGGTGGTACAGGCACAGATCACCCAGTCGGTTGCGCCCAACTCACTGCTGGGCTTCGAGCTGACGGTGCTGGCTGCCGTGGTGCTGGGCGGCACCAGCATGACCGGCGGGCGCGGTTCGCTAACCGGTACCCTGCTCGGCGTGGTGCTGTTGGCCTTCCTGCAGAACGGCCTGACGTTGCTCAGCGTCTCTTCCTATTGGCACCAGGTCTTCAGCGGCGCGATCATTTTGATCAGCATCAGCACCACCGCCTGGAACGAAAAACGCAAGCTGGCAAAGGAGCTTTAATATGACGCCATTCATCCGTTTGCTCCCCAAAGATCGCATCATCCGCCTGCAAAGCGTGATCATCCTGGCCGTTGGCCTGCTGTTTGCCCTGTTGCTGGGCCAACGCTTCTTCAGCGTGGGCAACTTCCAGTCGATCGCTTCGCAACTGCCGATCCTCGGCATGCTGGCGCTGGGCATGGGCATCACCATGCTCACCGGCGGCATCAACCTGTCGATCATCGCCGGGGCCAACGCCTGTTCGCTGGTGATGGCAGCGATTATCGTCAACTACCCGGAACAGCCGCTGCTGCTGGCGCTGTTGGCCGGGCTGGCGGTGGCGATCGCCATCGGCGCGCTCAACGGTGCGCTGATCGCCTGGGTCGGCGTTTCGCCGATCCTCGCCTCGCTCGGCACCATGACGCTGATCACCGGGCTGAATATCCTGTTGTCCAACGGCGCGGTGATTTCCGGCTTCCCGGCGGTGATTCAGTATCTCGGCAACGGCAACCTTCTCGGTATTCCCGTGGCTCTGTTGCTGTTCCTGCTGGTGGCGGTGGGGTTATGGGTGCTGCTGGAACACACCACGCTGGGGCGCAGCCTGTATCTGATCGGCTCCAACCAGCAGGCCACCCGTTTCAGCGGCGTGAATACCGCTCGCGTACAAATCGCGGTGTACATCCTTTCTGCCCTGCTCGGCTGGGGGGCGGCCCTGTTGATGATGGCCAAATTCAACTCGGCCAAGGCCGGTTACGGCGAGTCTTATCTGCTGGTGACCATTCTGGCGTCGGTGCTCGGCGGGATAAACCCGGATGGCGGTTTTGGCCGCATCCTTGGGCTGGTACTGGCGCTGATCGTGCTGCAAATGCTGGAAAGTGGCCTCAATCTGCTGGGGATCAGCAGCTATCTGACCATGGCGCTGTGGGGCGGCGTGCTGATCCTGTTTATCGCATTACAAAATCGAAAAGCCTGATTTCGGAGAAAAATAATGGCGAGTTATTTTATTGGCGTAGACGTAGGAACCGGCAGTGCACGCGCGGGGGTGTTCGATCTGAACGGCAGAATGGTCGGGCAGGCCAGCCGCGCCATTGAGCTGTATCGCCCGAAGGCAGACTTTGTGGAACAGTCTTCCGACAATATCTGGCAGGCCGTGTGCAACGCGGTGCGTGATGCGGTTAACCAGGCAGATATCAACCCGATCCAGGTCAAAGGACTGGGGTTCGATGCCACCTGCTCCTTGGTGGTGCTGGATAAAGAGGGCAAGCCGCTGACCGTGAGCCCCTCGGGCCGCACCGAGCAGAACATTATCGTGTGGATGGATCACCGCGCCATCACCCAGGCCGAGCGCATCAACGCCACCAAACACCGGGTGCTGGATTTCGTCGGCGGCATTATTTCACCGGAAATGCAGACCCCTAAACTGCTGTGGCTGAAGCAACATATGCCCACCACCTGGGCTAACGCCGGGTATCTGTTTGATCTGCCAGATTTCCTGACCTGGCGTGCCACCCAGGATGCTACCCGTTCCCTCTGTTCTACGGTGTGCAAATGGACCTATATCGGCCACGAACAGCGTTGGGATAAAAGCTATTTCAAGCAGATTGGCTTGGAAGACCTGCTGGAACACGACGCGGCGAAGATCGGCAGCGACGTGAAAATGATGGGTGAACCCCTCGGCTATGGCCTGACCCAGCGCGCAGCCAGTGAAATGGGGCTGATCGCCGGCACCGCCGTCAGCGTTTCGATCATCGATGCCCACGCCGGCACCCTTGGCACGCTGGGGGCTACCGGCGTTTCCGGCGAGGTAGCCGACTTTAACCGCCGCATCGCACTGATTGGCGGCACCTCCACCGGCCATATGGCGATGTCACGCACCGCCCGTTTTATCGGCGGCGTTTGGGGCCCCTATTATTCCGCCATTCTGCCGGAATACTGGCTGAACGAAGGGGGGCAATCTGCCACCGGCGCGCTGATTGACCATATAATCCAGTCTCATCCTTGCTATACCGAGCTGCTGGCGCAGGCCAACACCCACGGCCAGACCATCTATGAAGTACTGAATGCCATTTTGCGGCGCATGGCTGGCGAGCCGGAAAACATTGCTTTTCTGACGCAGGACATCCATATGCTGCCGTACTTCCACGGTAACCGTTCACCGCGCGCCAACCCGACGCTGACCGGCACCCTGACCGGGCTGAAGCTGTCGCGCACGCCGGAAGACATGGCATTGCACTATCTGGCCACCATTCAGGCTATCGCGCTGGGTACCCGCCATATTATTGAAACCATGAACCTCAGCGGGTACAGCATCGATACCATCATGGCCAGCGGCGGCGGCACCAAAAACCCGATCTTCGTGCAAGAGCACGCCAATGCAACCGGCTGTGCCATGCTGCTGCCGGAGGAGAGCGAAGCCATGCTGTTGGGCGGCGCGATGATGGGCACCGTGGCAGCAGGCGTTTTCGATACTCTGCCAGAAGCGATGAATGCCATGAGCCGCATCGGCAAAACCGTCACACCGCAAACCAACAAAATCAAAACCTATTACGACCGCAAATACCGCGTCTTCCATGAGCTGTATCACGATCACATGAAATACTGCCGGTTGATGCAGGAGGAGGCGTGATGCAACAGGAATGGCAGCGCGCCACGCAGGCCTGGGCGACTTACAGCCGCGAGTTGGCACAGCTTGAGCAGCGTATTGATGCCCAAACCTGGCAACGCCTGCTGACGCTATTGGCGGAGTGCCGGGGGAAGATTGTCGTCACCGGCGTAGGCACTTCCGGCATTGCGGCGCGCAAGGTGGCCCATATGCTGGCCTGCGTGGAACAACCGGCCATCTATCTGAACGCCACCGACGCGGCGCATGGCGATCTGGGTTTTTTACGTGCTGACGATCTGGTGATCCTGATTTCCCGCGGGGGAAATTCGGATGAGCTGACGCGCCTGCTGCCGACCTTGCACAACAAAGGGGTAGGCATCATCAGCGTGACGGAAAACCCGGATTCGGCCATCGCCCGCGCCGCACAACTGGTGGTCCGCACCGGCGTAGAAAACGAGATAGATCCGCTGAAGATGCTGGCCACCACCTCCATCGTGCTGGTGCTGGCACTGTTTGATGCCGCCTGTGCCTGCCTGATGGCACGCAGCGGCTTCAGCAAAGCAACGCTGTTGGCGGTGCACCCTGGCGGCGACGTGGGAAAAAGCTTGCGCGCTGCCGACTAGCGCTGCCGCAACGATTCCCCCTGCCTGCGCTGGCAGGGGGAATCAGCGTCAGTTAATGGCTTCGATCACCGCCACGCGATCGTTCAAGCGCTGTTTAATCAGCGGATCGGCCGCCGCGTGTGCCTGCTGTTGCAGAGACGCTATCTGTTGCTTCATTTGCTGCGGATCGCTGAACAGCAGTGCCTTGACGTTGATGGAAGCCACGTTGGTATAACGCCCGTCATCGGTAGTGGGTACGCTGATTTTGCCGTCGTTCAACAGTTTTTCGACGATCTTACGCTCACGTTCATACCCTTCCAGCCCCACCAGTTTCCAGCGCTGCATCGCTTTGCCCTGATACTCCCCCTTCTTCACTTCGGTCAGATAACGGATGGTGAGATTGCGGATCGTCCCCGCCTCTTCGCCATACTCCGCCTTGGTGTCTGACAGCACCGGGAACTGCATGCCTGCTAACACCCCGCCTTTTTGCGTCAGGTGGCCCATGCGGTAGCTGTTCATCCCCAGGCGAATCGGCATGCTGTCGGTGACCGGGGTGCCGTCGTTCAGCTTCAGATCGGTGATCCGCTGGCCGCTGGGTTTGCGCAGATCGATGGTGTAAGTCACGCCGTCAAAAAAGTCGTTGGTGGAATATTTCGATGCGCGGCGCTGCGGGTTGAAGCTGTAGGTCACATCGCCATCCTGTTGCTGATTGAAATAATCCCCGACCCATTCCATGTACTTCTTCAACTCCTTGCCGGTGAGTTGGTACACAGTGATTTCACCCCCTGCGTATTGATAATTGAAGGCGATATCTTTGGCGGTAATCGTCCCCACGTTCAGTTTTGGCCGATCGTTATCGATCTGCAGCGCGATCACCTGCGCCTGCGGTGCATAGTAACGGGCAGCCTCCTGATACAGCGCACTGATGCCGGTATCCTGAATATGTACCTGCGGAATGCCCTTCACCGCATCCGGCGGCACCAGATCCTGCCCAGTCAGTTGGGCAATCGGCCGGTTAGCATTGGCGCGCAGAATGGTATGGAACGGCTGATAGATCTCTTCCAGCTTTTTATCCGACGCCATCCCTTTGATCGGATAGGTGTAACTGTCTTTATTGATCAGCACATACTTGCCATTCTGCTGCTCGAATTGCAGATCGATGCGCGACAGCGCACGGCCATATTTGTCCGGCTCGGTAACGATCACACCATTAATCAACTCTTTATCCACTTTAACGTGCATATGCCCGGCCACGATTGCCGCCAGTTCCGGGTTAGCCCGCGCGATATCCCCCACGCCGGTGCCCGGCCGCTGGTTTTCGTTATCGATCCCCATATGCGCCACCAGCACAATGGCATCCACCTGGCTGTGGATCTGCTGGATCACCTTTTTCACCGCCTGCACCGGATCGGTAAAGGTCAGGCCATCGATACGATCGGTGCCTTTGGCGAATTCGGCGGTCATCGGCGTATCCATGCCGATAATGCCAATCTTCACCCCCTGCCGTTCAACGATCTTGTAGGCGGGCAGGTAAGGCTTGCCGCTTTGCCAGAAAATATTGCCCGCCAGCGCAGCGCCGTTAAATTGGCTAATCGGCGTTGCCAACGCCTGCAAACCAAAGTCAAACTCGTGGTTGCCCATCACCCACACGTCGTAATTCAGCGCGTTAAAACCCAGGATCATCGGGCTGGTTTTGTCATTCTTGAAGGTTTCAACAAAGTTGCCCTGAATGGTGTCCCCGGCATCCACCAGGATCACGTTCGGCTGCTGGGCCCGTACCTGGTACACCTGGGTGGCGATCTGGCTCAGGCTGCCCGCCAGGTTCTCGGTATCTGTGGAGTAATCCCAAGGCACAAAGGTGCCATGCAGATCGGAAGTGCCCAGAATGGTGATATTTACCGGTTCAGCGGTCACAACAGAGGTGCTCAAGCAAAGCAATAAGGACAAAAGTGTCTTTTTCATGATGTGTTAACGATAGATAATTGTAATTAAATGGGATTATACCCGTCATACTTCAAGTTGCTTGGGTGTTGGCTGCCCTCACTCACCCCAGTCACTTACTGGAGTAAGCTCCTGGGGCTTCTCTCAGTTGCCGCCTACAAGCAACTCGAATTATTTTGGGTATATGCGAGGTGCATTCCAGACATACCAGCAGCATTGCTGAAAGGGCATAGGAAGTGTGAGAGGGGTCAATGATTGACCGGCAACGCTCCCCCAACCTGGGCAAGATCAGGGGAAAACCTCTTGGCTGAATCATCTGCCGCTTTACAGCGGCATATAAATATCGAAGCGGTGATTTTTGGTGGTGGTGGCAGCATGCGCAGGAACATCCGCCAGCGGCGGCGCGTAGTCCGGGCGTTTCACCACAATGCGCTTGGTGGCCAAGCGGCGAGCCGGTTCCAGCAAACCGTCTGCATCATCATCACTGCCCACCAGCGCCTGAAACACCCGCATTTCCTTCTTCACCAGCGCACTTTTCTGCTTATGCGGGTACATCGGATCGAGATACACCACTTCCGGGCGTGGATCGAGATCCGCCAGCGCCGTCAGGCTGGAAGCGTGCAGCAGCGTCATGCGCTCGCGCAACCACGGGCCGATCTCGGGGTCCTGATAGCCACGCTGTAAGCCGTCGTCCAGCAAGGCAGCCGCCACCGGATTGCGTTCCAGCATGCGCACCCGGCAACCGAGCGCCGCCAGCACAAAGGCATCGCGCCCCAACCCGGCGGTGGCATCCACCACGCTGGGCAGAGTGTTGCCCTTAATGCCCACCGCTTTGGCAACCGCTTCGCCACGGCCACCGCCGAAACGCCGCCGGTGTGCCATCGGGCCTGCGACAAAATCAACGTAAATCGCGCCAAGCTTCGGCTCGTCACGCTTGCGCAGCTCCAGCCGCTCCGGCGTCAATACCAGCGCCATCAGCGCATTGTCGTCGGAAGTCAGTTGCCAGCGTTCGGCCAGAATAGACAAGGCGCCGGGATCGGCGCCTGCTTCACACCATAAAAACACGCTCACGTGGCGGGTTATCCTTTAATACCGTAATGGCGCAGCATAGCATCCAGCTGCGGTTCACGGCCACGGAAGCGTTTGAACAATTCCATCGGCTCTTCAGAACCGCCGCGCGACAGAATATTATCCAGGAAGGATTTACCGGTTTGCGCGTTGAAAATCCCCTCTTCCTCAAAGCGCGAGTAGGCATCTGCCGACAGCACTTCCGCCCACAGATAGCTGTAGTAACCCGCCGCGTAGCCACCGGCAAAGATGTGGCTGAACGCATGGGGGAAACGGCCCCAGCTTGGCGAAGGCACGACCGCCACGGTTTTTTTAACGTCAAACAGCGTTGGCAGGATCTGCGCACCCTTTTCTGGGCTGTATTCCGCATGCATACGGAAATCAAACAGGCCGAACTCCAACTGACGCAGGATAAACAGCGCCGCCTGATAGTTTTTCGCTTCCAGCATCTTGTCCAACAGGGCTTTCGGCAGCGGTTCACCGGTTTCAAAGTGGCCGGAGATAAACGCCAGCGCCTCCGGCTCCCAGCACCAGTTTTCCATAAACTGGCTCGGCAGCTCGACCGCATCCCACGGCACCCCGCTGATACCGGCGACACCAGCGGTATCGATCTGCGTCAGCATATGGTGCAGGCCGTGACCAAACTCGTGGAACAGGGTAGTGACTTCGTTATGGGTAAACAGCGCCGGTTTATCGCCCAGCGGACGGTTAAAGTTACAGGTAAGGTAAGCCACCGGTTTTTGCAGTTCGCCGTTCGCCTTACGCAGGCTGCCGACGCAGTCATCCATCCACGCCCCGCCGCGTTTGTTCTCACGGGCGTACAGATCCAGATAGAAGCTGCCGCGCAGTTCACCTTTAGCGTCGAACAGATCGAAGAAGCGCACTTCGGGGTGCCAGGTATCCACATCTTTACGTTCTTTGGCGGTAATGCCGTAAATGCGTTTCACCACTTCGAACAGCCCTTCGACGACGCGCTGCTCAGGGAAGTATGGGCGCAGTTGTTCGTCGCTGATGGAGAACAGATGCTGTTTCTGCTTTTCGCCGTAGTAGGTGATGTCCCACGCCTCGAGCTCATCCACGCCGTAATGCTGTTTGGCAAATGCACGCAGCTGCGCCAGTTCCTGCTCCGCCTGCGGGCGTGCACGCTTGGCCAGATCGTTCAGGAACCCCAGCACCTGCTCCGGGCTTTCTGCCATTTTGGTGGCGAGGGATTTATCGGCATAGCTGGCAAAGCCCAGCAGTTCGGCCAGCTCATGGCGCAGCGCCAGCGTCTCTGCCATCACTTCGCTGTTGTCCCACTTACCGGCGTTCGGCCCCTGATCGGAAGCCCGGGTGGCAAAGGCGCGGTACATCTCTTCGCGCAGCGCCTGGCTGTCGGCATAGGTCATGACCGGCAGATAGCTCGGCATATCCAGCGTCAGCAGCCAACCTTCCTGCTCTTTGGCCTGGGCCATTGCCTGCGCTTGCGCCAACGCGCTTTCCGGCAGGCCGCTCAGTTCGTTAACATCGGTAATCAGCTTGCTCCAGCCCATGGTGGCATCGAGCACGTTGTTGCTGTAAGTGGAACCCAATTCGGACAAGCGCGCGACAATCTCGCCGTAGCGCTTTTGCTTTTCTGCCGGCAGGCCAATGCCTGAAAGCTCAAAATCACGCAGCGCATTTTCCACCGCTTTACGCTGCGGCACGCTCAATGTGGCGAAGCCTGGCCCTTCTCTCAGGCTGCGATACGCCTGATACAAACCTTCGTGCTGCCCTACCCAGGTGCCGTATTCAGACAGCAGCGGCAGCGCCTGCTCATAGGCTTCGCGCAGTTCCGGGCTGTTTTTCACCGCATTCAAATGGCCAACCGGCGACCAGATGCGCGCCAGACGATCGTCAGACTCCGCCAGCGGCTGGCACAGGTTCTCCCAGGTAAACGGCCCCGGCTGAGCGACCACGCGCTCCACCGCAGCGCGGCAATCAGCCAGCGCGGATTGCACCGCAGGCACGATATCTTCAGGGCGAATCGCCGAAAACGGCGGCAAGGAAAACGGGGTCAGCAACGGATTGGTCATAAGGGCAGTCCTGATTGGCGTTGTGGGCCAGATGCGGATATCGGGCCAGGTAAATAACAATGTCTCACTAACATGGTGCCAAATGGCAGGAAAATCAATGGCGGCGATTGAGGGAAAGTGCCATTAGGGGGCATAGGGTCTTTTATACCGAACCCATCATCAGGCAAAGGCAACGCATTTCACTTTTTCTCAGCCAGACAGTTTATACTGTGCGGATTATCAGCCTTTACTCAGCTTGCTCCATCTGGAGCACAAGGAATGACCAGACGCCATGTTAAGTTACCGCCACAGTTTTCACGCTGGCAACCACGCCGACGTGCTCAAGCACACCGTTCAGAGCCTGATCATTGAAGCGCTGAAAGAAAAAGAGAAACCGCTGCTGTATCTGGATACCCACTCCGGCGCCGGGCGTTATCAACTGAGCGGTGAACACGCCGAGCGCACCGGGGAATACCTGGAAGGCATCGGCCTGCTGTGGCAGCGTGACGATCTGCCGGAAGAACTGGCGGCTTACATGAGTGTGGTACACAACTTCAACCGTTCGGGCACCCTGCGTTACTACCCAGGTTCGCCGCTGATTGCCCGCCAGTTGCTGCGCCCGCAGGATAAAATCCACCTCACAGAACTGCACCCGAGCGATTACCCGCTGCTGCGCAGTGAGTTCCAGAAAGATGAACGCGCCAAAGTACAGCGCGCAGACGGTTACCAGCAGATCAAATCGCAACTGCCACCGCAGTCGCGCCGTGGCCTGATCCTGATGGATCCCCCCTACGAAATGAAAACCGATTATCAGGACGTGGTGAAAGGCATTCAGGAGGGTTACAAACGTTTCGCCACCGGCACCTATGCGCTGTGGTACCCGGTGGTGCTGCGCCAGCAAATTAAACGCATGCTGAAAGAGCTGGAAGCGACCGGTATTCGCCGTATCCTGCAGATCGAACTGGCAGTCAAGCCCGACAGCGATCAGCGCGGCATGACCGCTTCCGGCATGATCGTGATTAACCCGCCGTGGAAGCTGGAGCAGCAGATGAACAACGTGCTGCCGTGGCTGCACAAAGTGCTGGTGCCCTCCGGCATTGGCCACCACTTGGTGAACTGGGTGGTTCCCGAGTAAGGCTCAACCTGGCCGCCAGCCTGGGCGGCCATCGCTTCTCTGTAAACCGGCCCCGCTCTGTTCTATTTCCCGGCCAGCACCACTTTAATGCCGCTCCTGCGCAGCCCCTCAAGGTTTTCTGCCGAAATGTCGCTGTCGGTAATCACCATATGAACACGTTGGATATCAATGATCTTATGCAGGCTCGAGCGGTTAAACTTGCTGGAATCGGTCACCGCAATGATACGTTCAGCCACCTCACACATACGGCGATTGAGGCGCGCTTCATCCTCGTTATGGGTGCTCACCCCCCGCTCCAGATCGATGGCGTCGACGCCGAGAAACAGCATATCGAAATGGTAGTTCTGCAGCGACTGATCGGCCTGATCGCCATAAAACGACAGGGATTGGCGGCGTAAGTGCCCGCCGGTCATCAGCAGTTCAACACCTTCCGCTTCCAGCAGCGCGTTGGCGACGTTCATACCATTCGTCATGGCAATCACATCTTTATGCTGGCGCATGAGGCGTGCGATCTCATACGTGGTGGTTCCAGAGTCGAGGATCACTCGGTGGCCAGGCTTGATCAACTCTACCGCGACGCGCGCAATGCTCCGCTTCAGGGAGGTATTCAGGGAGCTTTTATCTTCTAGCGAAGGCTCCACCGGAGGGGTGGATGGATCGCATATCAGCGCACCACCATAGGCACGTACCGCAATCCCCTGTTTTTCCAGAAACGCCAGATCGTTACGGATAGTGACGGTAGAAACGCTGAAAAAAGCCGATAGATCATTGACCTGTACGCTGCCCTGCTGGCGTAAACGCTGAATGATCTGCTCACGCCGCTCGCTGGTGCCAATGATGCGCTTATCGGTAACGGAATCGCTGTTGTACATAGGAGATCCTTTCATAAAATCCTTTGTTTCATTTCACTTTGCCTATTAAGGCCTTTCTTTTAATGGAAAGCAAGCCTTAGCCCGATCGACCTTTCGTCGCTTCACTTCGTTCAGGCCTTTCGTTTTATGCCTTTTGTGAAACAGATCGCAACTCCACAATCCTTCTCTTTATTTTGATTTTACCTTATCGCAGTATAAATAGACGCAAATCGAAAGATATTACACAAGAAAATCGACACGGAGAAGAAAGTGAAACATTTAATCGAGTTTGTGGCCAACCATAAACGGGATAAACGCTGTGGTATCTTTGCGGTCTGCTCTGCCCACCCGTTGGTGCTTGAAGCCGCCATGCGGCACGCTAAAGCAACCCACTCAACCCTGCTGATCGAAGCCACCTCAAACCAGGTCGATCAGTATGGTGGCTACACCGGTATGATGCCCGCCGACTTCCGCCGCTTCGTATTACAGCTAGCCGATCAACACCATTTTCCTCACCAACAGCTGATCCTTGGCGGCGACCACCTCGGCCCGAACCGCTGGCAAAACCAAACTGCCGCAGACGCCATGGCCAAAGCCGATGAGCTGATTCGCTGCTATGTGAGTGCCGGGTTCAAAAAAATCCATCTCGATTGCAGCATGTCCTGCGCCGATGACCCGGTGCCGCTTACCGATGCGATCGTTGCCGAACGGGCCGCACGCTTAGCGCGGATCGCCGAGCAAACCTGCATCGCTCAGTTTGGCGAGTCCGATCTGGTTTACGTTATCGGCACCGAAGTGCCGGTGCCCGGTGGCGCACACGAAACGCTGGCAGCCTTAGCCGTCACCACGCCGCAGGCGGCAAAAACCACGCTTGAAGCCCATCGTCATGCCCTGGAGCAGCAGGGCCTGAGCGATATCTGGCCGCGCATTATCGGGCTGGTGGTACAGCCGGGCGTCGAGTTCGACCATACGCAAGTGATTGATTTTCAGCCGCAGAAGGCGCTGGCGCTCAGCCAGATGATTGAGGCGTCTGACACCATGGTGTTTGAAGCCCACTCCACCGACTACCAGACTCCACTCGCCCTGCAACAGCTGGTTCAGCATCACTTCGCGATCCTGAAAGTCGGCCCGGCGCTCACCTTTGCCCTGCGCGAAGCGCTGTTCTCGCTGGCGGCTATCGAACAGGAGCTGCGCCCGGCGCACCAATGCTCGGGGCTGCGCGATGTGCTGGAAAGCGTGATGCAGGATCACCCGCAATATTGGCAGCAGCATTACCAGGGCAGCGGTGAAGCATTACGTCTGGCACGTGGCTACAGCTACTCCGATCGCGTGCGCTACTACTGGCCCGATCGGGATATAGACGGTGCCTACGATCGCCTGGTCAGCAACCTGGCAAGCGGCCCGATCCCGCAGCCGCTGATCAGCCAATACCTGCCGCTGCAATATGCCAAAGTTCGTGAAGGATTGATTGCCGCAACGCCACACGAGCTGATTATCGACCATATCCAGGATGTGCTACGCCAATACCATGCCGCCTGCATGGGCCAATCACCGTCTGTCTAACACAATAATAATAAGGGGAAAACATGCCAAACATTGTACTGAGCCGTATTGATGAACGCCTGATCCACGGTCAGGTTGGCGTGCAGTGGGTCGGTTTTGCCGGTGCGAATCTGGTGCTGGTGGCCAACGATGAGGTTGCAGAAGACGCCGTACAGCAAAACCTGATGGAGATGGTGCTTGCAGAAGGGATCGCCGTGCGTTTCTGGCCGCTGCAGAAAGTGATCGACAATATTCACCGCGCAGCCGATCACCAAAAAATTCTGCTGGTATGCAAAAGCCCGCAGGACTTTCTCACCCTGGTCACAGGCAACGTGCCGCTAAAACGTATCAACGTCGGCAATATGCACTACGCCGACGGCAAGAAACAAATCGCCAAAACCGTCTCTGTAGACGATCGGGACATTGCCGCCTTCAACGGCCTGAAAGAGGCCGGTGTCACGTGCTTTGTTCAGGGCGTCCCGACAGAGCCGGCTCAGGATCTCTACAAACTTCTCTGAGGTATTTGTTATGGAAATCAGCTTATTACAAGCGGCAGCATTGGGCATACTGGCCTTTATCGCCGGGCTGGATATGTTCAACGGCCTGACGCACATGCACCGCCCGGTGGTACTGGGCCCGCTGGTGGGCCTGATCCTGGGCGATCTGCATACCGGTATTCTAACCGGTGGGACGCTGGAACTGGTGTGGATGGGGCTGGCGCCGCTGGCCGGGGCACAGCCGCCTAACGTGATTATCGGCACCATTGTCGGCACTGCCTTTGCCATCACCACCGGGGTAAAACCGGAAGTGGCCGTTGGGGTAGCCGTGCCGTTCGCCGTGGCAGTGCAAATGGGGATTACCTTCCTGTTCTCCATCATGTCCGGCGTGATGTCACGTGCCGATCGCATGGCGGCAAATGCTGATACCAACGGCATTGAGCGCATTAACTACATGGCGCTGCTGGTGCTCGGCACCTTCTACTTCCTCTGTGCCTTCTTGCCCATCTATTTTGGTGCCGAACACGCAAAAGCGGTCATTGACGTGCTGCCCGCACGGCTGATCGACGGCCTCGGCGTAGCCGGCGGCATCATGCCAGCCATCGGCTTCGCCGTGCTGCTGAAAATCATGATGAAGAACGCTTACATCCCTTATTTCATTCTCGGCTTCGTTGGCGCCGCCTGGCTGAAGCTGCCGGTGCTGGCCATTGCCGCCGCCGCGCTGGCGATGGCTCTGATGGAGTTGATGCGTAAGGACCCGACTCCACCGCAACCTTCCCGCGCACAGCAAGAGGAATTTGAAGATGGCATCTGATACCCAAACTCTGCCGCAAACCAACGGGCAGGAAGCCCTGGTCACCGACGGCAACGACAGTATCTATGAAGATCAGACGGTTGGTGTGGAACTGACCAAGCAGGATATCAACCGCGTGGCGTGGCGCTCTATGCTGCTGCAGGCATCGTTCAACTATGAACGTATGCAGGCCTGCGGCTGGCTGTACGGCCTGCTGCCCGCGTTGAAGAAGATCCACACCAACCAACGCGATCTGGCGCGGGCAATGAAAGGCCACATGGGTTTCTTTAATACCCACCCGTTCCTGGTCACCTTTGTGATTGGCATCATCCTGGCGATGGAGCGTTCCAAGCAGGATGTGAACAGTATCCAAAGCACCAAAATCGCCGTTGGCGCACCGCTTGGCGGCATTGGTGACGCCATGTTCTGGCTGACCCTGCTGCCGATCTGCGGCGGCATCGGTGCCAGCTTGGCGCTGCAAGGCTCGATCCTCGGCGCAGTGGTGTTTATGGTGATGTTTAACGTCGTCCACCTCGGGTTGCGTTTCGGGCTGGCCCACTATGCTTACCGCAAAGGGGTCGCGGCGATCCCGCTGATTAAGGCCAACACCCGCAAGGTCGGCCACGCCGCCTCGATCGTCGGGATGACGGTGATCGGTGCGCTGGTGGCGACTTACGTGCGCCTCTCCACCACGCTGGAAATCACCGCGGGCGATGCGGTAGTGAAGCTGCAAGCTGACGTGATCGACAAACTGATGCCTGCGTTTCTACCGCTGGTCTACACCCTGCTGATGTACGCCCTGGTGCGTCGCGGTTGGAGCCCGCTGCGGCTTATCGGTATCACCGTGCTGCTGGGCATCGTCGGGAAGTTTGCCCACTTCCTGTAACCCACTGAAAGGCGAGGAGATCGCATGTTAAGCATCATTCTTAGCGGCCACGGCGGCTTTGCCAGCGGGCTGGAAAAAGCGATGAAGCAGATCCTGGGCGAACAGCCGCAGATTATTGCCATCGACTTTCCCGAAAGCTCTACCACCGCGTTGCTGAAAAGCCAGTTCGAGCAGGCGATAGCCCAGTTGGATGAAAGTGACGGGCTGGTATTTTTAACCGATCTGCTGGGCGGCACCCCGTTCCGCGTGGCCTCCACGCTGGCGTTGCAAAAGCCAGGGCGCGAGGTGATCACCGGCATCAACCTGCAATTGCTGCTGGAGATGGTGCTGGAACGCGATGGGCTGAGCTGTAACGAGTTTCGCCTGATGGCATTGGAATGCGGCCACCGTGGCTTAACCAGCCTGGCGGATGAAATGGGGCGTGAGCGCGCAACCGCAGTGGCCGCTGAGGGGATATGACCCCTTTCACTTCCCTCTCTTAGGTCTGTGGCCCGTTAGCACACAGACCTTTCTTTTCCTTTTCTTTAAATCTTGCCATCGCCCGAAGACTGCGCGATAACTTGATAAATAAAAAGAAAAAACCTATTCATAACGCCGATCACAAACTCCGTTTTATTTCTTTTTCTTTGTTGATCTTTCATTTCGTTTTCTATAGATTTTGTTTAAGCATAAAGTTGACTCAATGAAACGAAAGGTTGCTCTCTTCTGCTTTGTGCTCCCCCGTTGAATATGCACTGCTAAGGACTGAGTTATGAGTAGAACCCACACTTCCGGCTCCTCAACCTGGACCGAAAAAGAGATCCGCCAACAGCCGACCAGTTGGATGACTTCGCTGAAAAATATCGAGAATCTGCGCAGCCGCATTACGGCTTTCCTGGCTCCGCTCCTACAGGACAGCAACCTCAAGATCATCCTGACCGGCGCGGGCACCTCTGCATTTATCGGTGACATGATTGCGCCGTGGCTTGCGCGCCACACCGGCAAAAACGTGGTGGCCGTACCAACCACCGATCTGGTCACCAACCCTGTTGACTATCTGTACGCCGAACAGCCGACGCTGTTGGTTTCTTTCGCGCGCTCCGGCAACAGCCCGGAAAGCGTCGCGGCGGTCGATTTAGCTAACCAAATCGTCCGGCACTGCCATCATCTGGTGATCACCTGCAACGAAGCGGGCAGCCTGTATAACAACGCCACCCACAGCGATAACGCGCTGGCGCTGCTGATGCCAGCAGAAACCCACGATCGCGGCTTCGCCATGACCAGCAGTATCACCACCATGATGGCCAGTTGCCTGGCGGTGTTTGCGGCGGACGTCATCAACAGCGCGTCCTTTCAGGATGTTGCCACCCGCTGCGAACGCATCATCGCTTCCCAAGAAGATTTCAGCACGGCCGTGTTTGGCGATCTGCCGTTTAAACGCATCGTCTACCTCGGCAGCGGTGGGCTGCAGGGCACGGCGCGCGAAGCCGCGCTGAAAGTGCTTGAACTGACCGCAGGCAAACTGGCGGCGTTTTATGACTCCCCCACCGGCTTCCGTCACGGCCCGAAATCGCTGGTTAACGACGAAACGCTGGTGGTGGTGATGGTGTCCAGCCATGCGTATACCCGCCAGTACGATTTAGACTTGCTCGCCGAGCTGCACCGTGACCGGCAGGCGATGCGCGTGGTGGCGATCGCCGCCGCCACCAGCCCGGAAATTGCCTCCGGCCCGCATATTCTGCTGCCAGCGGCCCGCGAGTTTCTCGATATCGAACAGGCCTTCTGCTTCCTGATCTACGCGCAAATCTTTGCGCTGACCGAATCCATGAAAGCAGGCATCACCCCAGACACCCCTTCCGCCAGCGGCACGGTAAACCGCGTGGTGCAAGGCGTGGTTATTCACCCCTGGAAAGGCTGAGAGGATTACGCCATGAGCATTATCTCCACCAAGTATCTGCTGCAAGACGCTCAGGCCAGAGGCTACGCCGTGCCCGCATTCAATATCCACAATGCGGAGACCATTCAGGCGATCCTCGAAGTCTGCCAAGAGATGCAATCCCCGGTGATCCTGGCGGGCACGCCGGGCACCTTCAAGCATATTGCCTTCAGCGAAATCTACGCGCTGTGCGAAGCCTACTCGGCAAGCTACAACATGCCGTTTGCACTGCACCTCGATCACCACGAATCTCTCGACGACATCAGTAACAAGGTGAGAGCCGGTGTGCGCAGCGCCATGATCGACGGCAGCCACCTCCCGTTTGCCGAAAACGTGAAGCTGGTGAAATCGGTGGTGGATTTCTGCCATCGCTATGATTGCAGCGTCGAGGCTGAGCTGGGCCGCCTCGGGGGCGTGGAAGACGATATGGATGTCGATGAAGAAAGCGCGTTTTTGACCGATCCGCAGGAAGCCTGTCGCTTTGCCGCCCAGACCGGGGTCGACAGCCTGGCCGTGGCGATCGGCACCGCCCACGGCCTGTACAGCAAACGCCCGAAGATTGATTTCAAGCGTCTGGCGGCGATCCGCGAAGTGGTTGCCATTCCGCTGGTGCTGCACGGTGCAAGCGACGTGCCGGACGAGTTTGTGCGGCGTGCCATTGAGCTTGGCGTCTGCAAAGTGAATGTCGCTACCGAGCTGAAAATTGCGTTCGCCGCCGCGGTGAAAAAATGGTTTGCCGATAACCCGCAAGGTAACGACCCACGCTATTACATGCGCGTCGGTATGGATGCAATGAAAGAGGTGGTGCGCAGCAAAATCACCGTGTGCGGCTCGGCTGACAAACTTACCCAGCAAGCCTGCACTGCACAATAAATAGAGAGAAAAAGGATCTTCTGATGAAAACCATGATTAAAAGCTCGTTACTGTTTCTGCTCGTCAGCAATGCCGCTTTCGCCGCCCAACATCAGTTGAATAACGCCAATATCGCCATCTCGTTCGATGACAGCAACTCAGCGGTGGTAGTCAAGGATCAACACTCCGCTCATCAGCTTGCGCCCAATGAGCTGTTCTTTCTCACCCTGCCGGATGAAAGCGTGATTCACGCCACCGATTTTAAAATCAAGCAAGTTCAGCAGAAAGGCGATGCGATTCATATTGATTATGATCACCCAGACTTTGCCGTCAGCGTGGTGTTGAATGTGCTGAAAGGGAAATATGCCAGCATCGACTATACCCTGCATGCAAAAGGCCAAGCGCAGGACGTGGCGAAAATCACCTTTTTCCCCACCAAAGGCAAGTCACAGGCCCCTTACGTGTACGGCGCGATTAACAGCTCGCCCATCGTAGCCGACAGCTTCTTCATGCTGCCGAATAAGCCCATCGTCAATACTTATGCCTATGAGACCACCACCAACCTCAACGTCGAGCTAAAAACGCCGATCAAAACCGACGCACCGGTCAGCTATACCCTTTATTTCGGCACCTTTGATGAACTGAGCCAACTGCGCCGCAGCGTTAATCAGTTTATCAACGTCATGCGTCCGCGCCCGTACCAGCCCTATCTGCACTACAACAGTTGGATGGATATCGGCTTTTTCACCACCTATACCGAGCAAGAAGTGCTCGACCGGATGGACGCTTACGCCAACGAGCTAATGAAAAAGCGCGGTGTAAAACTGGACGGCTTCCTGTTGGATGACGGCTGGGACGATCGCACCGGTAAATGGCTGTTTGGCCCAGCGTTCAAAGACGGTTTTGGCGTGGTGAAAGCCAAAGCCGACGGCCTGCACACCTCAGTTGGCCTGTGGCTTTCGCCGTGGGGCGGCTATAACAAACCGCGCGATATCCGCGTTTCTCACGCCAAAGAAAATGGCTTTGAAACCGTGGACGGCAAATTCGCCCTCTCCGGCCCAAACTATTTCCATAACTTTAACCGGCAGATCGGCAAGCTGATCAAAGACGAGCATATCACCTCGTTCAAGCTGGACGGCATGGGCAACGCTAACTCGTACATAAAAGGCAGCCAGTTCGCTTCCGACTTTGACGCCTCGATTGAGCTGATCAAAAACATGCGTGAGGCGAACAAAGATCTGTTTATCAACCTAACCACCGGCACCAATGCCAGCCCGTCCTGGCTGTTCTATGCCGATTCCATCTGGCGCCAGGGCGACGATATCAACCTCTACGGCAAAGGCTCACCCGCGCAGCAGTGGATGACCTACCGCGATGCTGAAACCTACCGTTCCATCGTGAGAAAAGGGCCGCTCTTCCCGCTCAACTCACTGATGTATCACGGCATTGTCAGCGCAGAAAACGCCTACTTTGGCTTAGAAAAAGTGCAGACCGACGGCGATTTTGCCGATCAGGCATGGAGCTACTTCGCCACCGGCACCCAATTGCAGGAGATGTACATCACGCCATCGATGCTGAACAGCGCCAAATGGGATGCCCTGGCGGCGGCGGCCAAATGGGCGCAGGCAAACGGCGATGTGCTGGTCGATACCCACTGGATAGGTGGCGATCCGACCATGCTGGATGTTTACGGCTGGGCGTCGTGGAGTAACGATAAGGCTGTCTTTGGGCTGCGTAATCCGTCAGACAAAGAACAAAGCTACTACCTGGATCTGAGCAAGAGCTTTGAAGTACCGCAAGGAGAGACCACCCGCTTTACGCTGAAGCCGGTTTACGGCAGCAACGCAACGCTGCCAGCAAACTACAGCCAGCCGGTGGTAATCACGCTGAAACCACTGCAAACGCTGGTGATAGAGGCCACGCCGGTGAAATAACCCCGGCATCGGGTATCATGCCCATCACGGTTCCCTCTCCCACAAAGAGAGGGAACTGCACTTCTGGCATCCCACATAATCCGCCACCAGAGTTCCCCGCAATAAACCAACCTCCTGTTACCCTAAACCGTTGATCAAGTATCCGCTGGGTAGGCGGAGGGAAACCGGTATGGCCGAGCATAGTGATTATCAGATTGAAAAATATAGCTTAGCGGAAATCAACGCAACGCGGCGCTTCCCCAGCAGCGTGCAGAAGCGATAGTGGGATGCTGCTTAGCCCGTGCCGGAAGTGCCGAATGGCTGCCCCCCGCGATGCTGGGTTATGCCAATGGGGTGTACCACATCTGATTACGCCGTTCGTTGCATTGCAAGGCCTTAAATTTAAGGCCTTGCTTAACATTGCACTTAAGCGATCCCTAAGCTTATAGAATGGCACCGAAATGCTGTGAGAGATAATCATCAATAATTGATGTATGACCTGCCGTAGGGGCTAATTTCCCCTGCATTAGGCCCACCAGATCGTCAACCTGACTGATATTCAAAGATTTCCCGTCGGCAGTATTTATGCTCTCTAGCTTACCGTTACTAAAAGCAGTATTTTGCGTACTCTCAAACCAGTGGTGAATAGTGATCTTGTCAGAAGAATTCAAAATTGAAATAACAAGATTATCGCTGTCACCGGCGAAACCTTTAACACGCGAGAACCAAAGCTGATCTGCATTAATATCATTTAAAATCAAGGTATCTGTATCACCTTTACCCAAGGTATCGTTATTGTACTCCCAGATGACATCTTGCCCATCACCTTTGTTAAAAATATAGGTGTCACTCCCCTTAAAACCTTGTAGCGTATCATTCCCTTTGCCACCGATGATAATATCATTAGCGTAAACACTGCCATTGATCGAGTTGTTTAACTCATTCCCTATCACCGTTGCCCGGGCATTATTTGATGATAACAGCGTATTCGCTCTGAAATTTTCAACATTGGCAGGAAGATAATAAGTCGTATTTGTTTGAATGCTACCTAAAAACTCAATGGTATCGGATGACCCACCCTTTTTCTCTTCAAAAATCTCATAACTGGCATTGGCGGCACCTATTACATACTTATCATCACCATTGCCACCATAGAGATAGTTAATGCTGTCTTTACCTATATAAAAAACATCGTTTCCATCACCGCCTTTTAACGTTTTTATTCCCGAACCACCATAAATAATATCCTTTCCCTCTCCGCCATAGAGCGTATCATTACCTGCACCACTATAGAGAGTATCATTGCCCTTCCCACCATAAATCGTATCATTCCCATTATTACCTTTGATCAGGTTATTTAATTCATTGCCATATATTATATCATTACCTTGGGTGCCATTAACATTTTCTATGTTTGCACCATAGGCGATACCAATAGCATTAGTTCCATCATAGCTTATTGAGTTCAAATATGATTTGCTCGGGGCAAGCTTAGGCACCTCAACATATATCGAACTTCTGGTCCCACCTTCGAGATTGATGATTGAACCAAGATTAAATGCACTAAAATCAAGCGTATCGTTACCCCCTCCATCCCAGATGGTGTCAAAGAAGTTGAGTTTCTCCGGGGTATATTTATAAGTTGTGTTATCAGCGTTAAAAGCGTAGTTTTTGCCATAGATATATTGCAACGCCTGAATATCCAAAATACCATAACTCACGGTCTGAGCTTCGCCCAGATAGACTCCCTTGGAATTATATAAAGCCGTTTTCTCTTGTGGGTAATGTAAGGAGTTCCGTATCTGATTATAAGACATGAGAGTATCGAGCATTGTAACATCAGTGAGATTGCTAAATTCCTGCCATTGCCCATTAACCATGATCTGGGTATGGTTAAGCCCCATGGCATGAGCAATTTCATGTGCGGAAATATAAAAAGAAGGAGGTGTAGTGACGCCGTTTGGGGGATCTATTTTAAACACCAGCGTATTAACACCGTTAATACCCGTGCTTATACCGCCAGCCCTAAAACTGAGCTCATTGCTCGCCATGAAACGCAAATCACCCATTTCATTTTTACTTTCATCAACCTCTTTAAATTTAATATTGGCAAAAGTGCTGAGATTATTCAATGACTTCCGGATTAAGTCATTGTATGGATTATCTGCTGGAATAGGGATGTATTTGGTGCCAAACTCTGCACTAGGTGTAGGATTAGTGTAAGCGCTTTTAGCCAGGCTCCATGTGTAGGTGTTGCCACCGTTCCCAGGCAATGCTTTATATTGCCGCAAAATGAAGTCTATTTTAGGGTTACCACTTAAAGGTATTTTTACATTTTCCATGAAATGCCCCTCAGATGTTTTAAAAATATTAACCCTTGCAGCTATACCCGCCATACTCCAGGTTGCATGTACGTTGACTTCCTTGCAACTCGGGCTATTCAGGGTATATGTCTTTTGATATTTACTTCAAAAAAGACTTCCGTGTATCAGTAAATATCCTTTAATCGGTCAGGATATCGGCTCGACATCAAACTAATACGCGAAATATGCGAGAGAATATTGTTAACCACCTACTGCGTTGACATCCACTTTCAATGTTATTTTTACCTCTATCATCTCTGTATAGTTAACCTGGCAATTAAAGTCAAAAAAAAGCACAAACATAAGCAATTGCTTACAAAAAAATAGGCGATACTTAGGCCGCACCATCTCGTGAGAGTAACCTGCTGAATGATTTTGCCCGGTGAAGGTCCACGCCGCCGCCTATCACAGCCATCGACGCAATCTTTGCGACAACCCCCTGTCAGGCGTTAAACTCTATCCTCTTCGAATCACACAACTCATGGAAAACCCAGATGACGAAACATTACGATTATCTAGCAATTGGCGGCGGCAGCGGCGGTATCGCATCGATCAACCGGGCAGCCATGTATGGCCAGAAATGCGCACTGATTGAAGCCAAAGAACTGGGCGGCACCTGCGTCAACGTGGGTTGTGTACCGAAAAAAGTGATGTGGCATGCGGCGCAGATCGCTGAAGCCATCCATCAGTACGGCCCAGACTACGGCTTTGATACCACCGTCAACGCGTTTGACTGGAAGAAGCTGGTCGCTAACCGTACTGCCTATATTGATCGCATCCACACCTCCTACGACAACGTGCTGGGCAAAAACAAAGTAGACGTGATCAAGGGCTTTGCCCGCTTTGTTGACGCACATACGGTAGAAGTCAACGGCGAGACCATCACCGCCGATCATATCCTGATCGCCACCGGCGGCCGCCCAAGCCACCCGAACATTCCTGGCGCAGAATACGGCATCGACTCCGACGGCTTCTTCGAGCTGGATGCGATGCCAAAACGCGTCGCCGTGGTGGGTGCTGGCTACATCGCAGTGGAAATTGCCGGGGTGATGAACGCGCTGGGAGCGGAAACCCATCTGTTCGTGCGTAAACATGCACCGCTGCGCAGCTTTGATCCGATGATTGTAGAAACGCTGGTCGAAGTGATGAACACCGAAGGGCCACAGTTGCACACCGAATCTATTCCAAAAGCCATCGTTAAAAACGCCGATGGCAGCCTGACGCTGCAACTGGAAAACGGTAAAGAGTTTATCGTCGACTGCCTGGTATGGGCGATTGGCCGCGAACCGGCCACCGACAACCTGAACCTGGCGGTAACCGGGGTGAAAACCAACGCCAAAGGCTATATCGAGGTCGATAAATTCCAGAATACCAGCGTGAAAGGCGTCTACGCGGTTGGCGACAACACCGGCGCGGTTGAACTGACTCCGGTGGCGGTTGCCGCAGGGCGTCGCCTGTCTGAGCGCCTGTTCAACAACAAGCCGGACGAGCATCTGGATTACAGCAACATCGCCACCGTGGTATTCAGCCACCCGCCGATCGGCACCATTGGCCTGACCGAACCGCAGGCAAAAGAGCAGTTCGGTGAAGACAACGTGAAGGTCTACAAATCTGCCTTTACCGCCATGTACAGTGCGGTCACCCAGCATCGCCAGCCGTGCCGTATGAAGTTGGTGTGCGTGGGTGCAGAGGAGAAGATCGTTGGCCTGCACGGCATCGGCTTTGGCATGGACGAAATCCTGCAGGGCTTTGCGGTGGCCGTAAAGATGGGGGCAACCAAGAAAGACTTCGACAACACCGTGGCGATCCACCCAACCGCTGCGGAAGAGTTTGTGACCATGCGCTAACGGGCCGCCTGTTAGCGAGCACCATTCTCGGGCCAGATGCCAACGCATCTGGCCTTTTTACTGCCCAAGATGCTCCACGCAGTTCACAGACAGAATCCCGGCTTTTCTCTATTCTCAATGGTACGACTCCAGACGCGACCTTGAGATACCCCAGTGAACAGCTTTGACCTGTCCTTGTTAAAATATATCCAGGAACACAGCCCGGTATTGATCGAGGATGTCACGTCCAGATTTGGTAAAACCACCTCGACGCTGAAGCGGGCAATGAAAGAAATTAACCAGTTTCTCGAGCCGGACTACCGCTTGCACCTGGATGGGCAATCGATCGTTACGGCCATTACCTATCGGGAATATATCGCCTTGCTGGAGCATATTCCGTTTAACCGCTATATCACCACTGCGGAGGAACGGATTAAGGATCTGTGCGTGGCGATGTGTTTGCAGGAGGTGGTGAATAAAAGCGAGTACTACCGCAAATTCAACGTCAGCCCCACCACGCTAAAAAATGATAACCAGGCGCTGCTGGCGTTTTTACAGGCCAATCGCCTCAGCGTTACCACCATTCCCAAGCAGGGATCGCGGTTGGACGGCGACGAAATTCTGCTGCGCATCGCGGTCTGCCTGATCATCCTCAAAACGGTGGAAATTGGTGAAGATCACCTGCTGGTGCCGCACAAAGCCAATGAGCCGATTAACCGCGCCATTGCCACACAGTTTTTGCGCGAGTGCCAACAGGAAATTCGCGCTGCGGCAGAGCTCTATCAGCAGCGGCTCAGCCGCGTCATTACGCTGGGCTATAACAGCAAGAAATACTTTCTGGTGTACATGAGCATTGCGCTGCATCGCATACGGCGCGGGCATAGTATTACCACCAGCGATAAGCTTAACTTTATTCAGTCCTGCGATTTCGCGCTGCTCGGCAGTGAACATGAAGATCGCTTTCTCGATCTGCTGGTTTCCTCGCTGACCTATACCTGGCGGCCATTTGACGTCTACGATCCCACGCTGATTAGGCTCGTCAAACGCTTGGGTGAATATATCTCGCCGCTGTTGAGAGCAGAAATACACAACGCGTCGCCGTTCTTTGCCGAGGTCTATCAGTTTATCTATTCAACCATCGTGCAAAGCAGGTTCAATTTATACTTTGACGACAAAAAACTGCATCAGGTGCAAACCCGGCACGCCGCGCTATATCAAGGCGTTGCCGAAGCCACCGCGCCCATCGCCCAGCACTACCACACCACGTTTTCCACCGTGCATCTGTCAACGCTGGTGTTGATCCTGAAAAAGTACGAGCTGCAAAACCGCATCCACAGCGAATATAAAAAACGCGTGATTATCGTTACCAATTCGTCGGAGAGTAAGGTCGGTTATTTCAAGGAAGTGTTGAAGTCACACTTCCATATCGAGATCGTCGCCTGTGTGAATATCAATGAATTACGCACGCTGGAACAGATCCCTTTTGATTTGCTGATTACCTTCACCAATAAAATCTCCAGCTATCTGAAGTATTATCAGTTGGCTTACATCAAGGTGAATTTCTATCTGACCCGCGACGATATTTCACTCTTGGGCAAACACGGGCTTTCGCGTGCGAAAAAGAAGATCCCCACAGAGGCATTTATTCAGGAAACCGCAGGGCTGGATCAGCAGCAACTGCGTGCGCTGTTAGAACAAAAATATGCCGACTTCTTTATCTGAACAGACTGGCCGCCAACCGTTGGCGGCCTCGTGAGGAAGGTTTTAAACCGTCGCGATCTGCGCCTGACGCACTCCGCGGCAGTAAACATCAAGCAGATTCAAATCGTTATCCAGCACCAGAATATCGGCATCTTTACCGGCCAACAGCGAACCTTTGCGATCCTGCGCCCCCGCCAGAAACGCTGGATTTTCGCACGCGATCCTCGCCACTGAAACCAGGCCATGTTCCAGACGATCGACGATATTCTTCACTGAATCGAGAAAATTCATCTCCAACTGCTGCACCGCTTCATAGTCACACGGGCAAACCTGGCGCGTATCGCCACCGTCCGTGGCAATCTCCAGTTGCCCCTGCTTGATGCGGAAGGTCTCTTTACGCAGATAGTGATAAAATTCATAGCCTTCGGGGAAATCGACATAACCCATGCAGTCGCTCATCAGCACCAGACGCCGATCGCGCTTCAAACGATAAAGCAGGTCAAAGGCCTCTGGCTTAATGGTAATGCCGCTCTGCTTCGCCACTTCTGCATAGGTGTCCTGATAGTACATCAGCGCCCCAACTACCCCGAGCTCACGGTGGTGAAAGCCGCGCATCCCACTGTAAGCGTGAGTGAAATGGCTTAAACCGGCTTCGATCGCGGCGCTAATTTCAGCAAACGTGGCATCGGTGTGGCCCGCTGAGGCGGTAATGCCCTGCGCCCGCAGATGCCGGATAAGCTCCAGAGCGCCTTCCAGCTCCGGTGCCAGCGTCATCAGGCGGATGTTCTGCCCCGCCAGGCGGTTGAAGTGCTCGAATCCCTCAACGCTGGGCCACTGCAGGCAATCCGCCCGCTGCATGCCCAGGTGCTTCTCGCTGATGTAGGGGCCTTCCATATGGATGCCAATGGCTTCTGCCCCGTCGGCAGGTGTGGCAGCGGCAATGTAGCCTGCCGCCGCCGCCAGCGAGGCCTCAAGAAAAGCGTTTGGCATCGTGCCAGACGTTGGCAGATAGGCGGTCACACCGGCCTTCACCAAATCGTGGCTCATCCACTTCAGCGAGGCGTTATTCCCTTTGTAGGCAAAAGACCCCCGTCCCCAGCCATGGACGTGGATGTCGACAAAGCCCGGCATAATAATCTGCTCGCTGTAGTCGATATAGCCAGCGGAACAGTGGGTATGAAACCCACTGATTTTCCCGCCCTGCACCAGTAAATAACCCGCCTTGATCCCATCGGGGAAGACAATTCTGTTGGATTTAATCACCCCAGAACGCAGGCTATTCATGGCTTCTCTCCAGCACCCGCTCGGCCAGCTCATCCGCCAACACGGCGCACAAACCGGTATAGCAGGCGGGATCCAGCAGCTCCGCGATCTCAGCGGCGCTGAAGTTTTCCGCCATCAGCGGATCGTTACGCAATATCTCGCCGTACTCGAGGTGTTCATGCGTGCTGCGCATCGCCATGTGGTAAACCAGCTCGTGAGCCGGATCTTTACCCAGCTTATCCACCAGTTTCATCATGATTTTTTCACTGTTAATCAGCCCGTGCGTCAGCATCACGTTGTCATGCATCCGTTCAGGGTTAATCACCAGCGTACGCGTCAGTTCTTCGGCACGCAGGATGATTTCAGCCATCAGCTCAATGCTTTCCTGCAGGCTGGCATCAAAGATGAAGTAGGCGGAACTGTCGGCCTCAAACGGCCGCGGGCACACGTAAAGCGCCGCCGTCAGCACTGAATACAGCTTCTGCGCATTGGCAATAATCCCTTTGGCCAGCTTGGGATTAACCTTTTGCGGCATGGTGCTGCTGCCCACCGTGCCCTTGGTGAACGCTTCCGATACCTCACCAAACTCTTCGCTGGAGGTTTGATAGACCTCTTCGGCGATTTTATGCAGCGTTGTCGCCAGCAGGCACAGGTTAGTGATGTACTCAGCGCGGAACACCCTGGCATTGCGTGAAGGCACCAGCATCGAATGCATACCCAATTGCTCAGCAACCCGATCCTGCACCGTTCTGCCCGCTTCACCGGTGGCGTGAAACGCCCCCACCGCGCCGCCCATCATCACGGTAAATACCCGTTTTTCCGCCTCTTGCATGCGCTCCACCGCCGCCAGCAGTTCATAAATCCATACCGAAACCTTATAGCCATAAGTGATGGGCAGAGCGTGTTTACCGTGAGTACGCCCCGCCATCAGGGTGTTTTTATGCGTTTTCGCCAAGCGCGCCAAATTGACCAGCGTGGCATCCACGAACTTCATCAGCTTGAGGTGGAATTTTTTCACGATCAGCAGATGGGCGGTTTGCTGAATATTCTGGGTGGTCACCCCGTAATGCACATACTTACCGCTTTCTGCATCACAGGCTTTGACCAGCACCTTGATCACCGGAACAAAACCGTGGCCAATCTGGCGCAACAGGCGGTCAACCTCGGCAAGATCGATCCGCTCGAGGCGGCAGTTGGCGGCGATGTTTTCAGCCGCAGCGGCCGGGATCATGCCAACTTCGGCCTGCGCCAGCGCCAGCGCACCTTCCACATCGAGCCATGACTGCACCCTGGCTTCGTGCGTGAACAGATCTTTCATCCCCTGGTGATCGATGGTTTTGCTTTTAGAGTCGTATAGTGCGCGCATGCTGTTTCCTCTTAACGTTGCGTCGTGCCGGCCAGGTGATCGTCTACCGCATTGCGGACAAACTCGACGTGTGGCCCAAAAACGACGTGAATATGGTTACTGGAGGGAATAAAGGTCCCCAAAGATCCCGCTTCTTTCAGCAACTCCATATTCAGCAGCTTCTGATCGCCAAGATCGATACGCAGCCGTGATACACAGTTTTCCACCCGCTTGATATTGCTCCTGCCCCCTAAACCTTCCACCACTAACTGCGCTACCTTGTCGTACTCTTTATTATTCAGCAGGGCGCTATCCGCCATTTCATTTTCGCGGCCAGGAGTTTTAATATCGAATTTGCCAATCGCATAGCGGAAGACAAAATAGAACACCACAAAGTTAACCATTCCCAGAAGAATCAGGTTCACCCAGTGGGTATTTTCATACATCAGCCCGAAAATACCGAAGTCAAAGATCGTCCCGCGAATATAGCCAATCGACACTTCCAGGATTTGCAGAGGAATGGTTAACAGGCCGCACAATATCGCATAGACAATAAACAGTTTGGGAGCAATAAACAGGAAAGAGAATTCCAGCGGTTCGGTAATATTGCCAAGAAACGCGGTCAGCACCACGGTCAGAATCATCCCCTTGGCAAATTTCTTGTTCTTGAGATAGGCCATGTGATACATCGCCAGGCCGATAGCCGGAACGCGGAACAGGGTAGTCAACATCTGTGATGAGGCCAGATAGCTCGACAGCGTCGGCATAAACTCATTCCACGCCGGGTGATTTGGCCCGAGCTCAAACAGGATTTTGTTCATGGCAGGCAGAATGCCTACGTAGGTTTGGCCATCAATCAGATAGGTGCCGCCAGCTTCGGTAAAGCGCACCGTCGAACTCAGCACGTGGTGTAAACCAAACGGGATCAGCAAGCGGTTCAAAGTCATGTAGATCCCGGCACCAATATTCGGTGCCATCATGATGGTGGAGATGCTCCTCATTCCGTAGGTAAAAACGTCCCAGACAAAGGGGATCAGCAGGCCGACCGGAATAGTAAAGGCGATTGACAGGATGGCGACCGATTTTTTACCGCTGAAAAAGGCAAATGCCAGCGGGAGTTGCAGCCGATAAAACCTGTCAGTCACTTTGGCAGCCAGCAAGCCGGCAATAATCCCCCCTAACGCCTCTATTTTCAGCGTGTGTATCCCCAGCACCATGCCCTGCCCGACCAGAGCCATATTATCTGTAATCAATTGATCCATGAGCTTCAGATGCACATGCATGGAGATCAGAAGAGCCAGATACGCGATCACCGAGGCGAAAACCGCAATGCCTTTTTCTTTCTTCGACATACCATAGGCAACCCCCATGGCAAACAGTAACGGGATATTCTGAAAGACGACGCTGCTGATTAAGCCGACTGAAGACAGGATCGCCTTGCAATAGGCATTACCCAGAAATGGCAGCTTGTCTATCATATACGCCTGGCCAAGCGCGCTGCAGATCCCCATTAACATCCCTACCGGTGCTAAAACGGCAATAGGCAATAATAGGGAGCGTCCGAATGTCTGTATTTCGTTTTTAAAATGAGATGTCATAATCTGGACCCCTGGTTACTTAACCTCCCTATCAGACAATGTCGGGGCTTCCACCATCAAGGCCAAATGCTGGCTAATTCAAGGCTCATTTTTTGTCCGTAAAAAGCTGACCTACATCACATTGACCATGATTGGTGTTGCAAGCGTTCAGTATTGAGCCATGATGAAACGTCGTTATAACCTAAAGGTGTTCTCTATAACCCAGCGGCCTGATAAATTCGTCACTCTGAAATCTTTATCCATGATGATTGGAATACTCTGATGTTCACCCGCCTGCTCAACGTTATCACATTGGCATTCGCTGCCCTGGTTATCAGCCAACCTTATGCCTTCAGTTTTACGCTGGAAATAACAGGAAATATCAGCAAATTCACTGATGAGGAAAACCATCGCTATATCTTTACCGATCAGCAGCTATTTGCCATGCCGGTACAGTCGATTACCACCAGCACATCATGGACCCCAAAGGAAAAATTTGAAGGTGTGGCGCTGGCTGAATTATTAACTACGGTGGGTGCCAAGGGCACCACGATGACGTTTTATGCGTTAAATGATTATTACATCGATATCCCCATTACCGATGTTGATAAATATCGCATGATCCTGGCCTATAAAATGGGGGGCACCCTGCTGAAAATAAGAAATTTTGGGCCATTATTTCTCATTTATCCCCGAGATACCGGTGGCAATGAATTAAACTCACCGCTGTATAACTCGCGCTTTATCTGGCAAATCAATCGGATAGTGATCAAATGAAGCTGTTCCCCTTTAAGAATGGCCGTAAGTTGGCGATTCCGGCCATTTTTGCAGCCCTGTTTTTAGTCGCCTCAGCGGTCACGCTTTATTCTTATAGCGCGATACTCTCCCAAAAAGGGTTGTATGCCATTGCGGGTACGCAGGAAAACTATTCGTGGTCGATCGCAAAATTTGCCATCAAACTTGCCGAGTTTGAAACCTTTATTGAGCAACAAAAAAGTGCCAGCCGGCATAACGCCGAGGAACTAAGGCTGAAATTCGAGATCCTGTACTCGCGCTTTTATGTGCTTGAAACCGTGTCAGAATCCACTCAGCCTTTGTATCGTGAGCCGGGCTACCCGCAGGTTGTTAAAGAAATGCTCCGCCAGATGGATCATCTGGATGCCCTGATCGGCGAGCAGAATATTAACTTTCAGCAAATTTCGCAGACCTTAACCCGGCTTAAGCCGTTATCGATAGAAATGGCTAATCTGACAGACCATGCGGAAGTTAAACAACGCAGCGGCGCTTATGAAGATTTTATTGAGAAGCGCCGGATTATTTTCTATGGATTGGTGATGATCATATTTTCGGTCATCGCTCTGATCGTGATTACTGTGCTGGTTTTGCGCCAACAGCGTTTGACCATTCAGCAGCAGGCGCTGGCCATTGAGGCAGAAAAGGCCACCCGCACTAAAAATGCCTTCTTGGGCGCTATCGGCCACGAATTACGAACTTCGCTACAAAGCATCATGTCTGCCATTGATGTATTGGTGAATACAAAATTCCTGGCTGAACATGTGGATACCTTCCAGCGGCTAGAGAGCGCGGCACAGCAAATTGAAAGCCAGATGAAAGATTTAACCGATTATGCCCATCTGGAAAGCGGCATGATGGTCCTGCGCATCGTGCCGTTTAACGCCCACAAACTGATCGAAGAAACTGCCGACGAAATTGTTCTGCTGTCGCACAAGAAACACATCAGCTTAATCTGCGAGTTGGGCCTCAACATACCGTTGATCTGTTCCGATCCGCTGCGAATCCGGCAAATTCTCACCAATCTGCTGACCAACGCCTTCAAATATACCGAGAGCGGTACGATCACCTTACGCAGTTGCCTGCGTGAACAGCTACAGGGCACCTCGCTGCTGATCGAAGTCACAGATACCGGGATAGGTATTGAAGAAGCGATGCTGCCACAGATTTTTGAGCCATTCACTCAGTTAGATCAGTCACATACCCGCCGATATAGCGGCGTGGGTATGGGGCTGGCGATCGTTCACGGCCTGGTCGAGTTACTCAAAGGCACGATCGAGGTGCGCAGTGAGCTGAAAAAAGGCAGCACCTTTATCGTCAGCATTCCCGTGGAAGTCAGCGCAGAAACGTTACCTGAAGAGTCTCTGCAGCCCGAAACCTCGGCATTGAAAAAAGAGCAGCAGATTCTGGTGGTGGATGATAACCCGGCTGCCGGCCACGCCTTTGTCACACTGCTTGACAAGCTGGGGTATCGGTATGAATTGTGTGATTCATCGGAACGGGCATTGCAGAAGCTGCTGCGGCGCCCTTATGACGCCTTGCTGCTCGATCTGCAGATGCCAGAGATTGATGGCACTACGGTAGCAAAACAGTTGCGCAGCCAGCGTGGCCCAAACCGCAACATTCCCATTATTGGTATCAGCGCCTTCACGCCTGAATTACTGTCGGCAGAACAGCGAGCCATGTTTGATGACTACCTGATGAAGCCGGTGCGCATGAGTATGCTCTCTGCTTCACTGGCAAAACTGTTTGCAGCTAAAGATTAAAACAACGCTGCAGTGCGGCTTCGATCACATGGAGCCGTACCGGTTTTTCATAAGGGCCAAGCACGTCGTAATCGCGCATCGCCCTGGCAATTTCCGACTCTCGCAGATCGGTGCCCAGTTGCCCGGTCAATACCAATACCGGCGCATCGGGATGATCTGAAGTGCGAATGGTTTCAATACATTTTTGCGCCGTTTCCTGGCCAATCAACCAGTCCACCACATAGCCATCGAACGGGCTTTTGATCAACGCCTGGCAGAAACTGGCCACGTCGTAGAAAGCAACGGCGCTAAAACCCTGCGCATTGAGATACTTAGTGAGCTCATCTGCCACCTGGTGGGCATCATCAAGCACCGCGATGCTCAGGCGTTCATCCTCAACGCTGTTTGGCCGGATTTCGATCAGCTCCACGCAAAAACGCTGGCCCGCGGGTGCCTCATCGGCACGGTAGATGGTCCATTGCCCTTCTTGCAGCAGGGCAACAAATTCCGCCAACCGGCCCCCCGTTAACTCATCACCGATATAGCCAACACAAGGGAGCTCGACACCCGCAACCCAAAAGATGGCATCCTGCGCCATAGTTTGCGCAAGCGCGTCGCTTTCGGGCACGAGATCAATAATGGCCGCCGGTTTTTCGCCCAACGCCACGGCGACCCGACTGATTTGCTCCAGCGTCCACGGGCTTTGCCCCTTCAGCTTACGATGAGCGTGTGAAAAACTCAGATCCAGAATGTGGCTGAGCTCCTTGGCATGCTGACGCTTACCAATTCCATGGTGTAGAAAGAGTTCCCTGACTTTGCCTGCAATCGACTGCGAATCGAATTTTTGATGATTGTTATACATTTTATCCTTCGATTTTTTCACTGATTTATCAGTCGCTTTGATGCTCTCTGTGTAGAAACGTTATCGAAAACTCGTATATTATGCAATCTCAAACTAAAAGCTTGCTTGACACGCCATCTTTTATAGTCAAACATGGTATTAGAAGCGATGTATTATAAAAACGATACTAGACCTATCTAGTAATAATAACCATAACAACACCAGGGAAATTTTAAACCGGTCGAAGTTCCTGAAAACAGTATGCATCAGGATGTTCTGAAAACCGTGTGAAGTTTAGCCATCGTGCTAGCCGTTTTACCCACCATTGAACCGGGCCCCACAAGGGTTCCGGTTTTTTATTTTGATGGTTTAAAGCTGGGGGAGCTGTTGAGCTTGCTATTTGCCCACGCTTATCGCGTCTTCTTCAGCCTGGCGGATGATGGCTTTCGCCATCCATTGGGTGACATTCTGAATATCGTTGAGTTCTAAACCCCAGATATCTTTCAGCACTAAAAAAACTTCTGAACCATAAATCAGTGAAAAAGCATGAACCACTCGCTGCAGGGCTTCAGATGACAACTTGTGCTGTAGGGGCTCCACCGCCAGCTTCAACAAACGCTTACGGTTGCCTCGCACAAATTTTTCGCCCGGTGTTGCATGAGCCCATTGCTGCAGCGACAGTTGCAAGGCCGCACGCAACGCCCCTTCATGCCGTTCCATCTGCGGATAGGCAAACGCCAGCAATTGCTGAATGCGCTTCAGCGCGTCATTATCCTGCGGCTGCCATTCAAGAATTGGCCCCAGGCTTTCCGCCACCACGGCGGCGATTAACGCGCTCTGGGTGGGAAAATAGCGATAGGCGGTGACACGAGAAACCTGCGCATGTGCAGCCAGTTCAGTGATTGAAGGGAAAGCTCCGCCATCATAGAGCTCCATGGCGCTGGTGAGCAGCAAATGACGGGTTTTGGCCCGAGTATGCGTCAGAGATTCATCCCGCGGCGCGGGGAATGCGGTTATTGGCACGTCAACCTCGAACTTCCTCGTATCATCCAGCCCCGGAGCAGATACGATTAAAAACGTAACCGGTAGGATCCTGGTCCATCGGCAGCGCAAAAACCAAGCTAAAACAGCCAGGAATGAGATCTAATTCCCATTATCGGCTAATTAATGCTTGCATAAATGATACTACAGTCTCATTATGTCTACAAAATAATCGGCTGTATCTTATTGTCCAACACCAGGGTTCCAAACTTAAAATAATAATTATATTTATAATCAAACTGTTCGGACATCTGTCCGAACCTTTTTCAGGAACAGACAATGAGAAACACCCCGGCTTTTGTCTATATTGCTACCACAGCAGATACCAAAGGACAAGAGTTGGAGTATGTTCGCAATCTGATCGCCAATCTCGGTTTACCCCCAAGAACGCTTGATCTTTCCACTTCAGGAATGCCTTCAGCTTATCAGACTGATGTGTCTGCATTGGAAATCGCCCGCTACCATCCCGAAGGCGCACAGGCCGTTTTTTGCCGTAACCGTGGTCAGGCAATTGCAGCCATGGCGGTCGCCTTCGAGCGTTTTATGCTGACACGCAACGACATCGCCGCCCTGCTCGGTTTGGGTGGTTCGGGCGGAACAGCAATCATCACACCGGCAATGCAGCAGTTGCCGATTGGTTTACCAAAATTAATGGTTTCCAGTATGGCGGCAGGTGACGTTTCCGGGTATGTCGGGGCCAGCGATATCGCCATGCTCTATTCAGTGACCGACATCGCCGGGCTAAATCGGATTTCGCGCAAGGTATTGAGCAATGCCGCCAATCAGATTGCCGGGGCGATACGTTTTCATGTGGATGATGACGCCGACAGCAAGCCCGCAACCGGTTTGACCATGTTTGGCGTCACCACGCCCTGCATCAAAACCATCACCCGTGCGATCGAAGCCGAGTGGGACTGCCTGGTGTTCCATGCCACCGGCAGCGGCGGCCGGGCAATGGAAAAGCTGATCGACAGCCATTTGCTCAACGCGGTATTGGATCTGACCACCACTGAAGTCTGTGATTATCTGTTCGATGGTGTTTTAGCCTGTAACGAAGACCGTTTTGGTGCCATTGCCCGTACCGGTATCCCTTGTGTGATGTCTTGCGGAGCATTGGATATGATCAACTTTGGTCATCCGCGAACCATTCCGGCGCGCTATGCCGATCGGCATTTCTATAATCACAATACCCAGGTGACATTGATGCGCACGACGGTAGAAGAAAATATCCATATGGGCCGTTGGATTGGTGAAAAACTGAATGCCTGCGAAGGTAACATACGCTTCGTCTTGCCAGCAGGTGGAGTGTCCGCGCTGGATGCGCCAGGGCAGCCGTTCTGGGATCCGGCGGCGCTGAGCGCGTTTGCCCGCTCACTCGAATCAACTCTGAAGCAGACCGACAAACGCTTGCTGGTTAAAACACCATACCACATCAACGCTCCGCAGTTTGCTAACGTGGTTATTGAACAATTTCACGCTATCTCTCCTATAGTTGAATAATGATCATTCGCACGCCTCACCAGGGAAATCCATGTTAAATGGAAAGCGAAATAAAAAGGGCCGGATAATTAATCCGGCCCTTTTTATTAAGGATAATCTTAATTACTGTGCAGCAGGTTGCTGTTCCTTCATCTTATTCATACGCTCCGTCATTTTCCTTTCATGACTAAGATAATTCTCATTGTACTGTTTCTTCTGCTCTGGAGTCAGCAGGTTGTACATTTTATTTTCCGCTTTGGCACGCGCCAGCATATGTTCAGATTGTACTTTGGCGATCGCATCAATTTGCGCTTTTACCTTAGCCTCATCAAAATTCTCTGAAGCCACCAGATTATGTAATGCCTGGCGCTCGTCTCTCGCCCCTGGGCCACGATCCTGACGCGATTCTTTCATAATGTCGCGCATTTGCTGGCGCTGTTGTTCCGTCAGAGCCAAACCAGCAAACGGGCCACCTTTACCTGGGCCGTTGTGGTGCATCATTTTCATGGGTGCAGCAGTGGTATCGGCAGCAAATGCCGTCGCCGCTGACCCCAACGCTAAGGTAGAAGCAATAAATAAAGCCGTCAGTTTACGCATAATCATTTCCTTAAAATTACTCTTCATCAGGAGCGCTGTACGTGAACAGGCTCATAGTGTCGTCGGAAATAATAGTATGCTGATGAATATAGAGTAACGCGATGGCGTGTAAACTTTTTAAAACCTTAAATAGCTTTATTCGCCAATTATGAATAAATTATGAAGAAGGCGTTAGTGATGCGGCAGTTTGCGTTGCGCCAGAAAAATGTTCCACGTTATTTATGCCCATAACGGCTTTTGGCATAAATTACTTCCCGGTGGCATCTCTGGTTCAACAAGGTGAAAAAAACAGACTTTCGCGCAGTTTGCGGTTCTCTTTTACACTCTATAGCAGACATCACTCACGTGAAAGTGGCCTATCAAAGCGAAAATTGCCTCTATAATTGTTCCACTGTCACCCAATGACTCGCAAAAGGCGTTTTACTTGATGGGAAATACCTGCATTACCGGGACGGAGGCAACCGTTTCCCCCGTCGAAAACGCCCGGTTGCCCTGCTTTTTGAGGAATGATAATGCTCGCAGATCAAGGCCCAATGCTACTTAACGCCCATTTTGGCACCAGCAGCCCCTATTGGCACCTGGCGTTTGACAGCAATGCCTTGGAACTGACCGCAGTTAAAGGCAAAACGCATATCGCCGTGGCACTCAGCGATATGCAGGCGGCAAAAATCCGCCGCTTAAGCGGGATCACCGCCAGTCTTGATATCACTATTCATCTCAGTGGCCAACCTATTCACCTCCATCTGGTTGGCCGCCGCATCAACAAGCACGAATGGGCGGGTACCGCATCCGCCTATACCGATACTCAGGCCGTTGCGCGCGATCTGGTGCATGGCCTGTCGTTTGCCGAACAGGTGGTTTCAGAAGCCAATTCCGTGATCGTGATTGTCGATCAGCATGGCCGTATTCAGCGTTTTAATCGCCTGAGCGAAGAGTACACCGGCCTGCAGGAGCAGGATGTGATCGGTAAAAACGTCTTTCAGATGTTTATGAGCCCGGAAGAAGCCAGCGCTTCACGCCGTAATATTGCCGGTTTCTTTCGCAACGGTTCCTCTTACGAGGTGGAGCGCTGGATAAAAACGGTCAAAGGCGAGCGCTTATTCCTGTTCCGCAATAAATTCGTGCACAGCGGCAGTGGCAAGAAAGAGGTCTTCCTGATTTGCTCCGGCACCGACATTACCGAAGAGCGCCGGGCCCAGGAACGCCTGCGGGTGCTGGCCAACACCGATACCATCACCGGTTTGCCAAACCGCAACGCCATCCAGGACTACGTCAGCCAGGCGATCAATGAGCGCGGTGACAACAGCGTCGGCCTGGTGTACCTCGATCTCGACAACTTCAAGAAAGTGAACGACGCCTATGGCCATATGTTTGGCGATCGCCTGCTGGTCGAGGTTTCACGCGCTATTCTCGGCTGTCTGAAGCAAGAGGAAATACTGGCCCGCTTGGGAGGCGATGAGTTTCTGGTGTTGGTGCGTAAGGCCAACAGCACCTCGCTGCAGGAACTCTCGCAGCGCATTATCGATCGCCTGAAAATACCGTTCCGTATCGGCCTGATTGAGGTATATACCGGTTGTTCAATCGGCATTGCCCTGTGCCCGGAACACGGTGCCGATCTCGACAGCCTGATCCGCAGCGCGGATACCGCCATGTATGTCGCCAAAGAGAATGGCAAACGTACCTTTACCGTGTTCTCGCCGGAGATGAACCGGCGCGTTGCGGAATATATGTGGCTGGACACCAATCTGCGCAAAGGGTTGGAGCAGAATCAGTTAGTGGTGTATTACCAACCGAAGGTCGCCACTGGCACCGGTGAGGTGCGCAGCGTCGAGTCTTTAGTCCGTTGGGACTCACCGGAGCGCGGGCTGATCCCGCCGATGCAGTTTATCTCCTACGCCGAAGAATCCGGGCTTATCGCGCCGCTTGGCCGCTGGGTGTTGCAAACCGCCGCCAGACAGGCGGCAAAATGGCAGCAACAGGGGTTAAACCTGCGGGTTGCGGTGAACCTCTCGCCACGGCAACTGGTAGACGACAGCGTGGTTGACGATCTGGCCCAGGTGCTGAAAGAAAACCAGCTCTCACCGTGCACGTTAGATTTCGAATTGACGGAAAGCAGCCTGATTGAAGATGAAAACCGGGCGCATGAAGTGATCGGCAGGTTGCGATCGCTCGGGGCACAGGTGCACCTGGACGATTTCGGCACCGGTTACTCCTCACTGGCGCAGTTAGCGCGTATTCCGCTTGATGCGATCAAGCTGGATAAAAGCTTTGTGCGCGGTGTGAATCTCGCGCCAGTATCGCAATCATTGATACGGGCGATCGTCGCCACGGCCGAAGCACTGCAGTTCCGTGTGATTGCCGAAGGGGTTGAAACGGAAAGCGAAAACCAGTTTCTCGACTGCGTCGGGGTTGACGAAAAACAGGGCTTCCTGTTTGCACAGCCCATGCTGCCGGAAGAGCTTGAGCAATGGCTGAAAGCATATAGCCCGCACCCTCAGCAAAAGGATGCGGGCTAGCGTTAATTACCCGGCACGCAGCAGGTTCTGTGCATGTCGATCCTGCAGCATCACCAGACGTTCAATATAGGCAATATCTTTCGCCTCAATAGTAAAGGCTGCCTGCACCCAGTCCTCGGTAATATCCATCAGCTCCGAGCGCGTCAGCTGCAATACCCGTTGACGGGCACGCAGCATGGCGCGCATACCGTTCAGCTTAGGCCGAATGGTATCAATAAAGGTACGGGTCGCCATATAACCATCATCCGGTTGGAATAGGTGATCCACCAGCCCACGGCTTTCAAACCATTCGGCCGTGTGGGACTCACCGGTCCAGATCAGCTCCTCCGCCAGCTTCATACCGGCCTTACGTGCCACCAGCGAATATCCCCCCATCCCAGGGAACAGGTTGAAAGCAATCTCCGGAAAGCCCATGCGTGCATTGTTCTGTGCCAGCACAAAGTGATGCGCCAGTGCTGCCTCAAAACCGCCTCCCAGCGCGCTGCCTTCCACCATGGCGATACTCACTGCGCCAACATCAAAACCACGAGCGGCCGCGTGTACGCAGTCAATACAGGCGCGTGCATAAGCCATCATCGATTCACGTTTGCGGTTTTTAATCGCTTCGGCAAAAAAGTTTAAATCCCCACCGACGTTGAACATGTTGGGAACCAGCGAACCGGTCACCCAAAAGTCAAACCGCAGCGCCGACTCTTTTGCCGCCTGCGCCAGCGTCATGATGTCTTCAATCAGGGCATGATTGAAGCAAGGACGTGGTTCAGCGCGCAGCAGCATCCACATGATGTGTCGTTCCTCCTCATAGTAAGCAGAGAGTTGTGACAGATTGCCCGCTTCAAGAAACGGACGACAATTTGGGTGATTGAATGATTTCATAAGACCTTCCATTTTTTCTATTGATGGGAGATAAAACCGTTTCAGCCCCTACGGCTGCTACAGGTGCAGACGCTGTCAAAACGCCGCACCCTAAGATGAGTAAACGCCTTCTTAGGGGGTCAATAGATAAAAATTGAAGGTATGCGACAGAAAGCCTATGTGTAGTGAATGGCACAAAGCAGGCATAGCGGCCCCAACGCAGGCTCATTTTGGTATAATCCTTGCTATAACCTCTGTAGCCTGAACAAGCTGGTAGGCAGGGGCTGCTGTATTTTGCTAAGGAATCGTGACGTAATGCCTACAGGATCGGATAAAAAACCTCATCAGCCGCACAGGCACGCTTTTCTCTCTGGCGTTTCCCGTTTGCTTGAACGAGTTAAGGCCTGGCCGAGCATCGCCCATCTGCTGCGAGCTACCGAGCGCTTCAACGATCGCCTGGGCAGCCAGTTCGGCGCCGCCATTACCTATTTTTCCTTTCTTTCCCTGATTCCGATCCTGATGGTCTCGTTCGCCGCCGTGGGCTTCGTGCTGGCCTCCAACCCGGATCTGCTGGCTGAATTGATCGGCAAAATCGTCAATAGCATCAGCGATCCTACGCTCGCCACTACGCTGAAAAACACCGTAAATACGGCGATCCAGCAACGCACCACCGTGGGCCTCACCGGCTTGGCATTGGCGCTGTATTCCGGGCTCAGTTGGATGGGGAATCTGCGAGAGGCGATCCGCGCCCAGTCGCGCGATGTGTGGGAGCGTAACCCGCAGGATCGGGAGAAAATTTACTTCAGATACACCCGCGACTTTATTTCCCTTACAGGCCTGGTGGTGGCACTGATTGTGACGCTCTCACTGACCTCGATCGCCGGTTCCGCTCAGGCCGCTATTGTGCATACGCTGGGGTTGGACGGTATCGAATGGCTACGGCCAGCCATGACGCTGATTGCGCTGTCTATTTCCATCTTTGCCAATTATCTGCTGTTTCTGTGGATCTTCTGGATGCTGCCGCGCCATAAGCCGCAGAAAAAGGCTCTGCTGCGTGGTACATTGCTTGCGGCCATCGGTTTTGAAGTGATTAAGTTTGTGATGACCATGACATTGCCACAGGTGGCGCGCTCCCCTTCCGGTGCGGCCTTTGGCTCAGTCATTGGCTTGATGGCATTCTTCTACTTCTTTGCCCGCCTGACGCTGTTTTGCGCGGCCTGGATCGCCACGGCACAGTACAACGAGGATAAGCCACGGTAATAAGCGAAGCATTCATGCCAGCACAAAAGCCATGGCCAGTTTTTTATCCTTATATAACGAGCGAGAATCAGTGCATCATTTCAATAACAAACCTATCGGATAGCAAAAACCAGCACAACCCACTACCCCACAACTTTTCTTTTCTCATTTCACAGCCTTTATATCTGCATATTCATTATTTACCCGCGTTTAACCCTAAATAAAATCACCACCTTAAAACATTAGTCTTTTTAACAGGTTATTCACCGAATTGTACAAAGTTGCACCATTGAAAAGGTATTTTGCTGTCACTAAAATGGGTTTTTACAAATCCAAAATATAAGAAACTGCCATGCAAGCCTCCATCGCAACAACTCTGGACGCCGAAGAAACGTCCACGCCGGTTAATTCCCGGGGAAAAGTCATCGTCGCCTCACTGGTCGGTACCGCCATCGAGTTCTTTGATTTCTATATTTATGCCACCGCTGCCGTGATCGTGTTCCCGCATATCTTCTTCCCACAGGGCGATCCGGCTGCAGCAACGCTGCAATCACTGGCGACCTTCGCTATTGCCTTTATTGCCCGGCCGATCGGCTCTGCCCTCTTCGGCCACTTCGGTGACCGCGTCGGGCGCAAGGTGACGCTGGTTGCCTCGCTGTTGACCATGGGGATTTCTACCGTGCTGATCGGCCTGCTGCCAAGCTATGAAACCATCGGCATCTTTGCACCGATCCTGCTGGCGCTGGCGCGTTTTGGTCAAGGGCTGGGGTTAGGGGGCGAATGGGGCGGTGCTGCCTTGCTGGCCACCGAGAATGCGCCCGCGCACAAGCGGGCTCTGTACGGCTCCTTCCCGCAGCTAGGCGCGCCTATCGGCTTCTTCTTCGCCAATGGCACTTTCCTGTTGCTTTCCTGGCTGCTGACCGACCAGCAGTTCATGACCTGGGGCTGGCGCGTGCCGTTTATCCTGTCGGCGGCTTTGGTGCTGATTGGCCTGTACGTGCGCGTTTCGCTGAACGAAACCCCGATCTTTGCCAAAGTAGCCAAAGCCGGTAAACAGGTGAAAATCCCACTTGGCACCTTGCTGAGCAAACATCTGAAGGCCACCATCCTCGGCACCTTTATCATGCTGGCCACCTATACGCTGTTCTACCTGATGACCGTCTATTCCATGACTTACGGCACGGCGGCAGAGCCGCTGGGGCTGGGCTATTCGCGCAACAGCTTCCTGTGGATGCTGATGGTCGCGGTGATCGGCTTTGGTGTGATGGTGCCGATCGCCGGCCTGTTGGCCGACGCCTTTGGCCGGCGCAAAACCATGATTGTGATCACCCTGCTGATGATCGCCTTTGCCTTCGTGTTCCCAAGCATGTTGGGCTCCGGCAATCAGGTGCTGGTGATGGCCTTCCTGCTGTGCGGCCTGAGCATCATGGGCCTGACCTTCGGCCCGATGGGGGCCTTGCTACCGGAATTATTCCCGACCGAAGTGCGTTATACCGGAGCCTCTTTCTCATATAACGTGGCTTCGATCCTGGGGGCTTCTGTCGCGCCCTATATCGCCACCTGGCTGGCAACCCATTATGGGCTGTTCTACGTTGGCCTGTATCTGGCAGCGATGGCCAGCCTGACGCTGATCGCACTGTTGCTGATGAAAGAAACCCGGCACCAGTCGTTGTAACCCTTCCACGGCCTCTGCCTGCAGAGGCCGTTTTTATTTCCTCTTCGTCAGCATATCGCCGCCAGAGTTAGCTATTATCGCTGCTGACCTTAGCCACTTAAAAAGGAAGAGAGATGCCCTACGTCAATATCAAAATTACCCGTGAAGGCGCGACTGCGGAGCAGAAAAAACAGCTCATTGCCGGTGTCACCCAGTTGCTGGTCGATACGTTAGGTAAAAACCCAGCCACCACCGTGGTGGTGATTGAAGAAGTGGATACCGATAACTGGGGGATTGCTGGCAAGAGCGTAACAGACCTGCGCGCAGCCGCTAAATAATCCTCCTGGCATTCATGGACGACGGGAAACGTGGTGTTTCCCGATCGCGATCATAAAATAATTAAAACGCCGTTTTATTTTTATTGACTCCCCCCGCCCTTGCGTTGAGACTAAACGTCACTCTCACATCAATCAGACTCATTCTTCAGTCAGGGATTATCATGAACAGCAAAAATCTCGCCGTGATCGGCGAATGCATGATCGAACTGTCGCAGAAAGGCGCCGATCTCAGCCGTGGTTTCGGTGGCGACACGCTTAACACCGCCGTCTATATCGCACGCCAGGTTCCGCAGCAGGCGCTGAACGTGCACTACGTTACCGCACTCGGCACCGACAGCTTCAGCCGGGAGATGTTGCACGCCTGGCAGCAGGAACAGGTAAAAACCGATCTGATTCAGCAACTGGAAAACAAGCTGCCGGGGTTGTATGTGATCGAAACCGACAACACCGGTGAGCGTACCTTCTACTACTGGCGTAACGACGCCGCAGCCCGCTACTGGCTGGATGGCCCGCAGGCGGAAGATCTGTGCGCGCAACTGGCACAGTTTGACTATCTGTATCTCAGCGGCATCAGCGTGGCGATCCTCCCCCCTGCCAGCCGGGCAAAACTGCTGGCCTTGCTGCACCAGTGCCGGGCCAACGGCGGCAAAGTGATCTTTGACAACAACTACCGCCCACGGCTGTGGCAAAGCAAAGATGAAACCCAGCAGGCCTACCGCGATATCCTGTCCTGCACCGACATTGCCTTCCTGACGTTGGACGATGAAGATTTACTGTGGGGCCAACTGCCGGTTGAGCAGGTGGTGAGCCGCACGCGTGATTTTGGCGTGGGTGAGATTGTGATCAAGCGTGGCGCGGATTCCTGTCTGGTATTCAGCGCAGACGGGCAAACTTATGACGTGCCAGCGGTGAAACTGCCGAAAGAGAAAGTGATTGATACCACCGCCGCCGGTGACTCATTCAGCGCCGGTTATCTGGCAATTCGCCTGACCGGCGGCGACGCGGTGAGCGCCGCACAGCGTGGCCACCTGACCGCCAGCACGGTGATTCAGTACCGTGGTGCCATCATCCCGCGTGACGCCATGCCGCAGTAATTTCTCTGCCAGTGAGAATGCAAAAAGGCCAGCGACAATGCTGGCCTTTTTATTGGACTCGAAAACCAATCTTAATACCCTATGGATTTCAAGTTGCAGCTAGGCACCAAACTATCTCATCCCTAGGAGCTTACTCTTAGTAAGTGACTGGGGTGAGATAGTGCAGGTAACAACGCTGCAGCTTGAAAGACGACGGGTATTTAGCCTGCAACCGCGATGCGTTTCATATCGGTCATATAGCCACGCAGTTTGCGGCCTACGGATTCGATTGGGTGGTTGCGCACCGCTTCGTTCACGTCACGCAGCTGCGCGTTGTCAACAGCGGTGCCAGCAACTGATTTGCCCAGGTCACCCGCCTGCAGGGTTTTCATGAAATCTTTCAGCAACGGCACTGCCGCGTTGGCGAATAGGTAGTTACCGTATTCCGCAGTATCCGAGATTACCACGTTCATTTCATACAGACGCTTACGCGCGATGGTGTTGGCGATCAACGGCAGCTCGTGCAGTGATTCGTAGTAAGCAGACTCTTCGATGATGCCGGAATCCACCATGGTTTCGAATGCCAACTCAACGCCCGCTTTCACCATAGCCACCATCAGCACGCCGTGATCAAAGTATTCCTGCTCGCTGATTTTGCCTGCAAACTGAGGTGCATTTTCGAAGGCCGTTTTACCGGTCTCTTCACGCCAGGTCAGCAGTTTCACGTCATCTGCCGCCCAGTCAGCCATCATGCCGCTGGAGAATTCACCCGAGATGATGTCGTCCATGTGTTTCTGGAACAGCGGAGCCATGATGCCTTTCAACTGCTCAGACAGCGCGTAAGCACGCAGTTTGGCCGGGTTGGACAGGCGATCCATCATCAGGGTGATGCCGCCCTGCTTCAGCGCTTCGGTGATGGTTTCCCAGCCGAACTGGATCAGTTTTTCTGCGTAAGCCGCGTCGGTGCCTTCAGCCACCAGCTTGTCGAAGCACAGCAGAGAACCCGCCTGCAGCATGCCGCACAGAATGGTCTGCTCACCCATCAGGTCAGATTTTACTTCTGCTACGAAGGAGGATTCCAGCACGCCCGCACGGTGGCCGCCGGTAGCTGCCGCCCATGCCTTGGCAATCGCCATGCCTTCACCTTTTGGATCGTTTTCCGGGTGAACGGCGATCAGGGTCGGCACACCGAAACCACGTTTGTATTCTTCACGTACTTCAGTGCCTGGGCACTTAGGCGCAACCATCACCACGGTGATGTCTTTACGCACTTGCTCACCCACTTCAACGATGTTGAAACCGTGAGAGTAACCCAGCGCTGCGCCGTCTTTCATCAGCGGCTGTACTGCGCGGACTACAGAGGAGTGCTGCTTGTCTGGCGTCAGGTTCACCACCAGATCGGCCTGTGGGATCAGCTCTTCATAAGTGCCAACCTTGAAGCCGTTTTCAGTCGCTTTACGCCATGAAGCGCGTTTCTCGTCGATGGCTTCTTTACGCAGCGCATAAGCCACATCCAGACCGGAATCACGCATATTCAGGCCCTGGTTCAGCCCCTGCGCGCCACAGCCGACAATCACCACTTTTTTGCCTTTCAGGTAGCCTGCTTCATCAGCAAATTCGTCACGCGCCATGAAACGGCACTTACCCAATTGCGCCAACTGCTGACGCAGGTTCAATGTGTTGAAATAATTAGCCATGGTTTACTCCGGTAAGATGTGAGGTTCATTGCCCGCTCTTTATGCGGGATAGGTTGCGTTCAATGTATAACAGGAATTGCGTTGCTTAAATTGATATATTACGAATGTGATATTGCAATTTATGCAACACTCTCGCTGCGAGCGTACTGATATGGACTTGCGTGATCTAAAACTGTTCCTGCATCTTGCTGAAAGCCATCACTTTGGCCGTACCGCCAAGGCGATGCACGTCAGCCCGTCCACGCTTTCCCGCCAGATCCAACGGCTGGAAGAAATTCTTGGGCAACCGCTGTTTCTGCGTGATAACCGCACCGTGCAGTTGACCGACGCCGGTGAACAACTGAAAGTATTTGCCCAGCAAACGCTGCTGCAATACCAGCAGTTAAAACATGCGCTCGGCCAGCACGGCCCTTCGCTGAGCGGCGAGCTGCGGTTGTTCTGCTCGGTTACCGCTGCCTACAGCCATTTACCGCCGATCCTGGATCGCTTCCGCGCCCAGCATCCGCTGGTGGAAATCAAGCTGACCACCGGCGATGCCGCCGATGCGGTAGACAAAGTGCAGTCCAACGAGGCCGATCTCGGCATCGCCGGGCGGCCAGAAACCCTGCCCTCCAGCGTAGCCTTCACCCAGATCGGCGAAATTCCGCTGGTGCTGATTGCCCCGGCCCTGCCATGCACGGTGCGCGCTCAGGCCTTTGCCGATCAACCTGACTGGGCCAATATTCCGTTTATCCTGCCGGAACACGGCCCTTCGCGCAAACGTATTGAGCTGTGGTTCCGCCGCCAGCGCATTACTAACCCACTGATTTATGCCACCGTCGGCGGCCACGAAGCGATCGTTTCGATGGTCGCCCTCGGCTGCGGCATCGCGCTGATCCCCAGCGTGGTGGTGGACAACAGCCCGGAGCCGGTACGCAACCGCATTTCAACGCTGGACAATATCTCCATGGTCGAACCGTTCGAGCTGGGCGTTTGCGTGCAGAAAAAACGCCTCAGCGAACCGCTGATCGAGGCGTTCTGGCAATTGCTCTCCCCAAAATAATTTAAGCGAAGCTAATAGCGCTACGGTTTGAAAGACAAAGTTAACAATGCCCTATGGATTTCAAATTGTAGCTAGGCGGCAAGTGAGCACATCCCCAGGAGCTTACTCAAGTAAGTGACTGGGGGGTGCAAACGCAGCCAACAACGCTACGGTTTGAAAGACGACGGGCATTCATAGATCTGCTGGATCGATCTGCTTCATAGCCTCCACCTGCATCAGCCAGTGGTAAAGCGGTTCAAGCTGCAAAAAACCCTGAGCCAGCAGGGAAACCAGATCGGTACCGAACAGTTTTTCCACCTGGCTGTCGGTGGCCATCACCGCGAAAGATTTGCGGTTGTACCAGGTGGCGATCTCGGGTGCCTGCTCTTTCACCAGCGGGCGTTTGTAGCTTTCTCCCACCAGTTCAAACGGCGCACGACAACATTCAGCGACGTCTAAAAACGGCTGTGGCCGCTGCCGCAGGGTATGGCGGAACAGATCCATCGTCGGTTTGTTGGCACTGTAATACCCCAGCCCATAACGCAGCATGTCCGGCCCCAGCTCAAAGAAATACACCGGCGCATCTTTCCAGTCTTTGCTTGGCCGTTTGAACGTCAGCCACATGCGGCTGCGATAGCGCGATTTATCATGGGAGAAACGCGTGTCGCGATGAATACGCGACAGCGTTTTACCGATCGCTGGCCGGGTTTCGAAGTACGGATCGATAGCCAGCATCGCCGGGCTGAGTGCTTCCACCAGCGCGCGGAACGGCGTTAACAACTCACGGTCATACACATCGCGATTCGCTTCAAACCATTCTTTGTCATTTTCAATCCGCACCTGCTGAAGAAAATTCAGCCCTTGCTGACTGAAACCGGTGAACTCATTAGCCATGCGCTGTCCTTGTCGCTGATTTCAGCCCTGCAGGAAGAAACGGAATGATGGATTGTCGGTTTCATCGTGGCAATCGTAACCCAACGCCTTCAGATGCTGATCAAACTCCGGCTCGCTTTGCGACAGCTCAAAACCCGCCAGCACGCGGCCAAAATCCGTGCCGTGGCTGCGGTAATGGAACAGGGAAATATTCCAGTGGGTTCCCAGCGTCTGCAGGAACTTGAGCAATGCCCCGGGCGACTCCGGGAATTCGAAGCTGTACAGGCGCTCACGCAGCGGTTTCGAAGGCCGCCCGCCGACCATATAGCGCACGTGCAGCTTCGCCATTTCGTCATCAGACAGATCCACCACCTGATAGCCACCGCTGTTCAGTTCGTTAATGATCTCCAACCGTTCGGCACGGCCGCGCGTTAAGCGCACACCGACGAAGATACAAGCATGATCGGCATCGGCGTAACGGTAGTTGAACTCGGTCACCGCGCGGCCACCCAACAGTTGGCAGAACTTCAGGAAGCTACCCTTCTGTTCAGGAATGGTCACCGCCAGCAGCGCTTCACGCTGTTCACCCAGTTCGCAGCGCTCGGAAACATAACGCAAACCGTGGAAGTTCACGTTGGCACCGGAAAGGATATGCGCCAAACGCTCGCCCTGAATATTGTGCTGCTGCACGTATTTCTTCAGCCCGGCCAGCGCCAGCGCGCCCGAAGGCTCGGCAATCGCCCGCACGTCTTCAAACAGATCTTTCACCGCCGCGCAGATCGCGTCGCTGTCGACGGTGATCACATCGTCCAGATACTCGCGGCACAGGCGGAAGGTTTCGTCACCGATGCGTTTCACCGCCACGCCTTCGGCAAACAGCCCGACACGCGCTAAGTCCACCGGATGGCCAGCATCCAGCGCGGCACGCAGGCAGGCTGAATCCTCGGCTTCCACACCAATCACCTTGATCTGCGGCATCAATTGCTTGATCAGCACCGCCACGCCCGCCGCCAGCCCACCGCCGCCGACCGGAACGAAAACCCGATCAAGATGTGCGTCCTGCTGCAGCAATTCCATCGCCAGCGTGCCCTGCCCGGCGATCACCATCGGGTGATCGAACGGCGGCACAAAGGTCATCCCCTGCTGCTGTGCCAAGGTGATCGCTTTGGCTTTGGCTTCGTCGAAGTTAGCGCCGTGCAACAGCACCTCACCACCGAAGCTGCGCACCGCATCCACTTTGATGTCCGCAGTGGACACCGGCATCACGATCAGGGTTTTGATCCCCAAGCGGTTACCGGAAAACGCTACGCCCTGCGCGTGATTACCCGCCGAAGCGGTGATCACGCCGTGGGCTTTCTGTTCTTCCGTCAGGCTGGCAATCATCGCGTAAGCCCCGCGCAGCTTGAAGCTGTGCACCGGCTGACGATCTTCGCGCTTCACCAGAATGGTATTGCCAAGGCGTGAAGAGATTTTGTCCATCGTCTGCAGCGGGGTGACCTGAGCCACCTCGTAAACCGGCGAGCGGAGCACCGCTCGCAGGTATTCCGCCCCACCAGGGGCGTCGGATAAGGGAAGGGAAACCGCCATTTGCATCAGCCCCCGAGCTTGCTTTTATCGCGCACCGCGCCTTTATCGGCACTGGTGGCCAGCGTCGCGTAAGCACGCAGCGCGTAAGAAACCTGGCGCTCACGGGCCTTCGGCGTCCAGGCAGCGTCACCGCGCGCCAGTTCCGCTTCACGGCGGGCAGCCAGTTCGCTCTCCGACACATCCAAAGCAATACCACGTTGCGGGATATCGATGTCGATCATATCGCCGTCCTGCACCAGGCCGATCAGGCCGCCGCTGGCCGCTTCCGGTGAGGCGTGGCCAATCGACAGGCCCGACGTACCGCCAGAGAATCGGCCATCGGTGATCAGCGCGCAGGCTTTGCCCAGGCCCATGGATTTCAGATAGGTGGTCGGATAGAGCATTTCCTGCATGCCCGGCCCGCCTTTCGGCCCTTCGTAGCGGATCACCACCACGTCACCGGCTACCACTTTGCCGCCGAGGATCGCGTCTACCGCATCTTCCTGGCTCTCGTACACTTTGGCCGGGCCGCGGAAGATCAAGCTGTCTTTGTCCACACCTGCGGTTTTAACGATACAACCGTCTTCTGCCAGGTTGCCGTACAGCACCGCCAAGCCACCGTCCTGGCTGTAGGCATGCTCACGCGTGCGGATACAGCCTTCCTGACGATCGGTATCCAGCGAATCCCAGCGGCAATCCTGCGAGAATGCCTGCGTGGTGCGGATACCTGCCGGGCCTGCGGCATACATTTTTTTCACTGCGGCGTCTTTGGTCAGCATCACGTCGTAGGCTTCCAACATCTGTGGCAGCGTCAGCCCCAGCACGTTACCCACCTCGCGGTTCAACAGCCCGGCACGATCCAGCTCACCGAGAATGCCGATCACACCACCAGCACGGTGCACATCTTCCATATGGTATTTCTGCGTGCTCGGCGCCACTTTGCACAGGTGCGGCACTTTGCGCGACAGACGATCGATATCCGCCATGGTGAAGTCGACTTCCCCTTCCTGCGCCGCAGCCAACAGGTGCAATACGGTGTTGGTGGAGCCGCCCATGGCGATATCCAGCGTCATGGCGTTTTCGAACGCTGCCTTATTGGCGATATTACGCGGCAGTGCGCTTTCGTCATCTTGCTCGTAATAACGTTTGGTCAGCTCGACAATGCGCTTACCGGCGTTGAGGAACAGCTCTTTACGATCGGCATGGGTGGCCAGCAACGAACCGTTCCCCGGCTGCGACAGGCCGAGCGCTTCGGTCAGGCAGTTCATCGAGTTGGCGGTGAACATGCCGGAGCAGGAACCGCAGGTCGGGCAGGCGGAGCGTTCAATCTGCTCACTGTCGGCATCGCTTACGTTCGGGTTGGCACCCTGGATCATGGCATCAATCAGATCCAGCTTGATGATTTTATCTGACAGCTTGGTTTTACCGGCTTCCATCGGGCCGCCGGAAACGAAGATCACCGGAATGTTGAGGCGCATCGCCGCCATCATCATCCCCGGGGTGATTTTGTCACAGTTGGAGATGCATACCATCGCATCGGCGCAGTGGGCATTGACCATGTATTCCACCGAGTCGGCGATCAGCTCGCGCGATGGCAGGGAATAAAGCATACCGCCGTGCCCCATGGCGATCCCATCATCCACGGCAATGGTGTTGAACTCTTTCGCTACGCCGCCGGAGGCTTCGATCTGTTCAGCAACCAGCTTGCCCAGATCGCGCAGATGCACATGGCCCGGGACGAACTGGGTAAAGGAGTTGACCACCGCAATAATCGGTTTGCCGAAATCGGCGTCGGTCATCCCGGTCGCGCGCCATAATGCGCGGGCACCCGCCATGTTGCGGCCGTGGGTGGTGGTAGCGGAACGGTACTTAGGCATGCTTATTCACTCCAAATATATTCATTTTACCGGCGGCGAACGGGCCGCCCGTTTACTGATGTCTGTCGTTATTGATTCACGGGATCCAGCCAACCGTACTTATCTGCGGTTTTGCCGGTGAACAGGCCAAAGAATGCCTGCTGGATCTGTTTGGTGATGGGGCCACATTTGCCAATCCCGACCTGAATGCCGTCAACGCTGCGCACCGGGGTGATTTCTGCCGCCGTGCCGGACATAAACACTTCGTCCGCCAGATACAGTGACTCACGGGAAAGCACCTGCTCACGCACTTCAAAGCCCATGTCTCTCGCCAGCTTGATAATCGCATCACGGGTAATGCCCGGCAGTGCAGAAGAGGTGAACGGCGGGGTAAACAGCACGCCATCTTTCACTTCGAACAGGTTCTCACCGGCACCTTCAGAGATGTAGCCGTGAACGTCCAGCGCAATGCCTTCCTGATAGCCGTGGCGGCGCGCTTCGCTGCCCACCAGCAGGGAGGAGAGATAGTTACCCCCCGCTTTCGCAGCGGTGGGAATGGTGTTAGGTGCTGCACGGTGCCAGGAAGAAACCATCGCATCGATACCTTGATCCAGCGCCTCTTCACCCAGATACGCGCCCCAAGGAAACGCAGCGATAATCACGTCAGTCTTATAGCCGGGTGGTGGGTTCACGCCCATCCCGACATCTCCGATAAACACCAGAGGGCGGATATATGCACTCACCAGATTATTTTTACGCAGTGTGGCACGGCAGGCTTCCATCAGTTCATCAACGCTTTGCTCCACCGGCATGCGATAGATTTTTGCCGAATCATGCAGGCGCTGCATGTGTTCACGGTGGCGGAATACCACCGGGCCGAGATGGGAATCATAACAGCGTACGCCTTCGAATACCGAAGTACCGTAATGTAGCGCATGTGACATCACGTGTACTTTGGCATCGGCCCAGGGAACCATCTCACCATTGAACCAGATATAATCGGCTTTCTTCGTCATTGTTCCATTCCTTGTGGCGCAATCAGGCGCGTATTTGTTGTGATAGTTGTTGCTGAACCTCAACGCTGGACACATCCATCAGCTTACTTAACTGTGATGACAGTAAATCCACAGAGCGCTGGCTGGCAACGGTCAATTCAATATTAATATTGTCAGGGTTGCTCCCCGCCGCCATATTCATGGCGCAAACCTGAAAGCCACGGTGGCGTACCACGCGCAATACGCGCTCCAGCATTTCGGGGCGGAAGCGGGCCTGAATCGAGACTTGATGCTGCATCATGATACTTTCTCCAACATAGTTTCGTTACCTGCGCCCGGCGGCACCAGCGGCCAGACATTCTCGAGCTCATCAATGGAAACCTGCAGCAGATAAGGCCCTTCGCTGTTAAGCAAGGCATCGAGCGCGTCTGCGACCTGGTCTTTACGGGTAATACGCTGGCCAGGGATGCCGAAGGCGCTGGCCAACATCAGGAAGTCGGGGTTATCGGAGAGGTTGGTTTCGCTGTAACGCCCATCAAAGAACAGTTGCTGCCACTGACGAACCATCCCTAAACGCTGGTTATCCACTAAAACAATCTTCACAGGCAACTGCTTACGTTTGATGGTGCCCAATTCCTGCACGTTCATCATGAAAGAACCGTCACCGGACACGCAGATCACCATACTTTCAGGGTGCGCCATCTGCGCACCTACCGCCGCAGGCACGCCAAAGCCCATCGTCCCCAAGCCGCTGGAGGTGATGAAGTTCTCCGGGCGATCGAAGGTCATGTGCTGCGCGGCCCACATCTGGTGCTGGCCCACGTCGGTGGTCACGATAGTGTTGGCGGGTTTGCGTTCGGATAATTGCTTCAGTAACAGCGGCGCATAAATGGGCTGACCAGGATGATCGTAGCGCCAGGCATGAATTTCTTTCAGTTCGGCCACCCGTTGCTGCCAGGCGCTGATATTTAGCGGCTGTTGCAATGCTGGCAGCAGGGTTTTCAAATCACCGTGCAGGGCAACATGCACCTGGCGCAGTTTGCTCATTTCTGCCGGATCGATATCCATGTGGATCACTTTGGCATGCGGCGCAAACGCATTCAGCTTGCCGGTCACACGGTCATCAAAGCGCGCCCCCACGGCGATCAACAGGTCACACTCCTGCACCGCGTAATTGGCTGCTTTGGTGCCGTGCATGCCCAGCATGCCGAGATAGTAAGGATGGTCACCATCGGGTGCGCCCAGGCCTTTCAGGGTGGCAACGGCAGGGATCTGGGTCACCGCGATAAATTCACGCAGTGCCGGCACCGCCTGCGCCATGCCGACACCGCCACCGATGTACAACATTGGCCGATGTGCCTGTGCCAGCAACTGCGTGGCCTGAGCCAGCTCGGCAACTGGGTGTTCAAGTTCGGCTTCTACAGGCATCAGATGCGGCGGTAAATCCCCTTGCGCCAACTGGATGTCTTTCGGGATATCGATCAGGACCGGGCCGGGGCGGCCGCTGGTGGCAATAGCAAAAGCTTCTGCCATGATGCCAGGCAGCGCTTCCAGTGACTCCACCAGGAAACTGTGTTTGGTACAGGCCAGAGACAAGCCCAGAACATCGATCTCCTGAAAAGCATCGGTGCCGATAAGCGCGGAACCAACCTGACCGGTGATGGCCACCACCGGCACCGAATCCAGCAGCGCATCTGCCAGACCGGTGATCAGGTTGGTGGCTCCGGGGCCGGAGGTAGCGATACATACGCCAACTTTACCGCTGGAACGGGCATAGCCGATGGCGGCTATTGCAGCCCCCTGTTCATGGCGACACAGTAGGTGTTCTACCCCGCCGTCATACAAAGCATCGTAGACCGGCATAATTGCACCGCCCGGATAGCCGAATACGGTATCAACTCCCTGCGCACGCAACGCTTGAACTACCCACTGAGCACCATTCATGGTTATTTCCCCGCCTTACTGCGGGAAATGCAGGATTTTGTTCCGTTGTTCATTCTCTGCTCCTCATTTAGCTTTTCTCTTGGCATAAAAAAACCCCCGGACCTGACGGTGCGGGGGTTCTCTTGCGATTCCGGCTTGTTTTCTAAGCCTTTATTCGTCCAAGTGCAGCCCCGCACGGTGGGATAATAATCACCACCACGCTAATCACGACTAGGCTAATCACTTGAGTAAAGGCGTTCATAATTGGGTTTGTTCACTGTGCTCACGTCGAACTAATACCTACAGAGTTACCATAGCAGCAGGTGGTATGACAACAATTATTTTGCGTTATTATTCATCACGATCTGGTCATACCTCGAACAAACTACTGGTAATTCAAACGTTAACACGCTAACCCGATGCCTTGGCACTCAGCACGCTCGTCACCCGTAACGAGATTGTGAAAGAGCATTGCGGCAAGATGCGTACAGCTTCGCACGTTGATGTTCACCAACTGAAATAAACAAATTTTGATTGCACAGCGTTGAGCAGGTCAGCCATTACCGACGCGCATCTCTTCCGCGGCTCTCGCATCATGTGGCCTTCAGCAAGGAGAGCATTATGTCACTGGCGGTCGTTTATACCCGTGCCACTATCGGTGTTCAGGCACCGTCGGTCACCGTGGAAGTTCATATCAGCAATGGTTTACCTGGCTTGGCATTAGTCGGCCTACCGGAAGCCACGGTAAAAGAGGCGCGCGATCGGGTCCGCAGCGCGCTGATCAACAATGGCTTCACCTTTCCGGCCAAGCGGATCACCGTCAACCTAGCACCCGCCGATTTACCTAAAGAAGGCGGGCGCTACGATTTACCGATTGCACTGGCGATCCTCGCCGCTTCAGAGCAACTTCCTGTCGACCAACTGATGCGCTACGAATTTCTCGGCGAGTTGGCACTTTCGGGCGCACTGCGAGCCGTCAACGGGGCGATCCCAGCAGCAATAGCGGCAACCGAAGCAGGCCGGGGGTTGATTCTGGCGACGGCCAACGGCAAAGAAACGGGCCTGCTGCCAGATAACAACACGCGGGTAGCGGAACACTTGTTGGAGGTTTGCGCCTTCCTGCAAGGCAAAGGAGAGTTGCCGAATGCTGTCGCTCCGCCTGCGGCTGAAGCGCCAGCAGAAACCGCCGATCTTCAGGAGATCATCGGCCAAGAGCAGGCCAAGCGTGCATTGGAAATCGCCGCCGCCGGTGGCCATAACCTGTTGTTACTCGGCCCGCCGGGCACGGGAAAAACCATGTTGGCCAGTCGACTCAATGGATTACTCCCCCCACTGAGCGATCAGGAAGCCCTTGAGAGCGTTGCGGTCGCCAGTTTGTTGCATCACCCTGATGAAACGCTGCCATGGCGACAGCGGCCATTTCGCGCGCCCCATCACAGCGCCTCTATGGCGGCACTGGTCGGTGGAGGTTCACTGCCCAGGCCAGGGGAAATCTCTATGGCCCATAATGGCGTTCTGTTTCTTGATGAGTTGCCGGAATTTGAACGACGGGTGCTGGATGCCCTGCGTGAACCGCTGGAGTCGGGCGAGATCGTGATTTCACGCGCCGCTGCCAAAGTCCGCTTCCCGGCACGGGTGCAACTTATTGCAGCCATGAACCCCAGCCCAACAGGCCACTACCAAGGCGTGCATAATCGTACGCCGCCACAGCAGATCCTGCGCTATCTTGGGCGGCTCTCCGGCCCGTTTCTCGATCGTTTTGATTTGTCGATTGAAGTGCCGCTGTTACCGCCAGGGATGCTAGGTAAGCAACGCAGCGTCGGTGAAAGCAGCCAGCAGGTGCGCCAGCGGGTGTTGCGAGCACGTGAACGGCAACTGGCCAGGGCAGGCAAGGTGAATGCGCTATTGAATAACCGAGAAGTGGATCGGGATTGCCACTTGCCGGCGGCAGAAGCAGATTTTCTGGAAGCGACACTGAGTAAGCTGGGGCTGTCGGTTCGTGCCTGGCATCGCATCCTGAAAGTGGCGCGCACCTTGGCAGATTTAGCCGGGGAGAAGGATATTGCCAAACACCATTTGAGCGAAGCCCTCAGCTATCGCAGCATGGATCGGCTGTTACTGCAGTTGCACCGCAGCCTGGAATAAAAAAATGGGGCCAACAGGCCCCAGGGTAATCAGTCGTCGCTGTCGGTGTAATCTTCCACCGTGTCAGCCTGCGGCTTGCCGCCTGACAGCGTATGGAACTTTTTCGGGCGGCGAGTGCGCGCCAGATATTTAGCCCATACTTTTTCTTGCTCAGTCGCAGGTTCACGCTCACCGCGGCACACTGCGACGAACTGTTGTTCTTCTTCAGTGGCTGGTTGGCGCTTGCCTGCATCCAACTCGTTGAACGCATACCCGAAACGCTCTAGCAATTGCGCTTCTTTAATGGTGAAATCGCCGTGACGGGAGAACCCGCGAGGATAGTGTTTATTATCAAAAAAACGATTGGTCGTGATGAAGCTATCCGCCATCTGACACGCTCCTAATTCTCTCATGGCCGTGCTGTTTATGGCGCGGAGTATTAGATAGGCTTGACATTGTGTAAAACAAAACATTTAAATCTTAACGACAAAAAATTTTGGAGACAGGTGTGGATACCGAATTACTGAAAACCTTTTTGGAGGTCAGTAGAACGCGTCACTTTGGCCGGGCAGCGGAATCCCTGTACTTGACGCAGTCTGCGGTGAGTTTCCGCATCCGCCAGCTTGAAAATCAATTAGGTGCAAATTTATTCACCCGCCACCGGAATAATATCCGCCTGACGCCAGCCGGTGAGCGCCTGCTACCCTACGCTGAAAGCCTGATGAACACGTGGCAGTTGGCAAAAAAGGAGGTGGTGCGATCGTTGCAGCATACCGAACTTTCGATCGGCGCAACCGCATCGTTATGGGAGGCTTACCTGACGCCCTGGCTGCAATCTCTTTATCAACAGCGGGAAGCGCTGCAACTGGAGGCCAGGATTGCGTTACGCCACTCTCTGGTGAAACAGTTACATGAACGTCAGCTCGATTTGCTGATTACTACCGAACCACCAAAGATGGATGAATTGGCGAGCCAGCTGTTGGGTAACTTCTCGCTCAGGTTGTTTTCCTCTGCCTTACGCGACAAGCAGGCACCGATGCCTTATATCAAACTGGAGTGGGGCGCTGACTTTCACCAGCAGGAAAGCCGCATGCTAGACAGCGACAGCATGCCGGTGCTGACCACCACTTCGGCACACTTGACGCGCCAACTGCTGGAAACCACCGGGGGCTGCGCCTTTCTTCCCAGCCAGTGGGAAAAAGAGTATCCGCAGTTGGTTGTGGCCGCCGATACGCCAGCCATCATCCGCCCGCTGTATGCCGTGTGGCTGCAAAACAGCGATCAGCAACCGCTCATCCGCCAACTGCTGAAAATACCTTTAAATACCGCAGCCTAAAGCGCTATAACGGCTTCAGCCGTGGTTGACTGGGTTGCGCCCTTCTTGTCAGCCAAAACGCGCTCATCGCCTTCTGGAGGCCGATAAAACAGAACAGCAGGATGCCAATCACGATTTTGGTCCACCAAGAGCTTAACGTGCCATCAAAAGTGATATAGCTCTGGATTAATCCTTGAATCAGCACACCAAACAGGTGTCCCCAGTATGGTGCCGACGCCGCCGGTCAGCAGCGTACCGCCGATGACCACTGCCGCAATAGTATCCAGCTCAACGCCGCTGGCCGCCAGTGCGTAACCCGCAGAGGTATACAGCGAAAAGACAATGCCAGACAATGCGACCAACGTGCTGGAGGGCATGTAAATCAATATCGTCGTGCGCTGCACCAGCCCCCATCAATGCCGCAGAAACCGGGTTGCCACCAATGGCATAAACGTTATGGCCAAAACGCGTGCGGTGCGCCAGAATCATCTCGATGGTCACTAGCAACAGCATCACTACCGCCAGTAAGGTAAGCCGCCCACTCCCCGGTAATTTCCAGGCATAATTTGCCAGCGTGGCATACAGCGGATGATTGATCGGGATCGATTCTTCCGAAACAATAAAGCTCGTACCGTGCACGAAGAACATCCCCGCCAGCGTGACAATAAATTCCGGGAGCTTGAGAACGTCAATAATCTATCCCATCAAAGCACCAAACGAGGCCCCCATCAGCAACGCAATCACAAAGGCATAACCGGGAGCTATTCCGTAACTGCCTATCAACTTTGCCAGCAACACGCCGGTAAAAGCGATCACTGAGCCTACCGATAGATCGATCCCACCGGACAGAATCACGAACGTCATGTCCACTGCGACAATGCCAAGAAAAGCGTTGTCGGTCAGCAGACGCACCACACGCGCGTCGAGGCAAAAGCGTAGCCGAGCAGAAAAACCGTGATCGTGATTAATAAAAGCAAATTACGTTTCATCATGGTTTGCGTCTCTGCCACAGCCGATGTAATGAAACACTCGAGGATTGCACCATCAGCACAGCCAATATCACCATTGCTTTCAACACCAGATTGGACTCTGGCTTGTAGCCGGAAAGCAGAATGCCGGTATTCATTCACTGGATCATCAGGGCTCCAGCCATAGGCCTGCATTGCTGGCATCAGCACCGCGAATATCCTGCACCTGAGCAGTACCGTGTGGCGCAATCGCCTTACCTTCTAAACGAAGCTCTCCAGCGGAACGCGAGTAAACCCCGGTTAATGCTTTGATTAGCGTCGACTTCCCTACGCCATTTTCACCCAGAAGTGCCAGAACCTCGCCGCGCTGTAACGAAAATCTGCTCAGAGCGCAACGAACTCAAGCAGAGATGGCTGCTGGTGTATTCGCTTTGGTGAGATGTGCCCAAAAGAACGTGAGGGCTAATAAGATGTAACTGAAATGCAGATTGGAATGATGAGCGCTATCACACCCAGTATTACAAACAATTTGTACATAGATTCAGCTAAAATTAGAACGATTTCGGCAGGAATTTTAGGCAATAACCTTATAGAGATGAAAGTATGTAAGAAAAATTTGAAGCAAAAAAAACCCTTTGCTTTCGCAAAGGGTTCTAATATGGCAGGGGCGGAGAGACTCGAACTCGCGACACCCGGTTTTGGAGACCGGTGCTCTACCAACTGAGCTACGCCCCTAAATCGTGCTTAACATTATGCCTGCTGATGTTAGCAGGCATAATCAAAATAAGTGGCGGAACGGACGGGGCTCGAACCCGCGACCCCCTGCGTGACAGGCAGGTATTCTAACCAACTGAACTACCGCTCCACCGATTCTTTCATGCAGTACCTTACAGTACCGGCAAAACCACCTCGGCGATTTTGCTACTACCCGACGTCACTCAGGTAACCTTTGTTTGATGCCTGGCAGTGTCCTACTCTCGCATGGGGAGACCCCACACTACCATCGGCGCTACGGCGTTTCACTTCTGA
>NZ_MOXD01000081.1 GCF_001976145.1 Serratia oryzae | reverse complement strand
TGGCGGAAGGCGAGCACCGCTTTACGGTGACGGCGGTGGACCAGGCGGGCAACGTCAGCGAGCCGTCGAACACCTTTACCCTGACGCTGGACTTTACGGCTCCGGATGCCAGCCTGGTGGCGATCACCGGCGTGGACGATCAGGTGGGCCAGAACAAGGGGAACGTGGTTGCCGGTGGCACTACCGACGACAACCGTCCGACCCTCAGCGGGACGGGCGCCGAAGCCG
>NZ_MOXD01000080.1 GCF_001976145.1 Serratia oryzae | reverse complement strand
CGGTGGCCTGTTGAGCACGTTGAACAACAGGCTGAGCGGGAGTGGAGACTGGACGCTGAGCGCGAGCCATCTTGACCTGAGCAACAGCAATCATGCCCAGGGCTTCAGCGGCACGGTGAATCTCACCAATGGCACCAGCCTGACCCTCGACAGCGGCACGGTGCTTAACAATGCCACGGTGATGAATGTGGCGGATGGCAGCAGTGCGCTGAACCTGACCAGCAGCGGGG
>NZ_MOXD01000079.1 GCF_001976145.1 Serratia oryzae | reverse complement strand
CACTGGTGTTCGGGTTGTCATGCCAATGGCACTGCCCGGTAGCTAAGTGCGGAAAAGATAAGTGCTGAAAGCATCTAAGCACGAAACTTGCCTCGAGATGAGTCTTCCCTGGGCCTTTAAGGCCCCTAAAGGAACGTTTAAGACTAAGACGTTGATAGGCTGGGTGTGTAAGTGCAGCGATGCATTGAGCTAACCAGTACTAATGAACCGTGAGGCTTAACCTTACAACACCGAAGGTGTTTTGGTGAGA
>NZ_MOXD01000078.1 GCF_001976145.1 Serratia oryzae | reverse complement strand
TTCGAACCCCTGTTACCGCCGTGAAAGGGCGGTGTCCTAGGCCTCTAGACGAAGGGGACACGACACCGTACTTTTATGACGCTTTTGCTCATTACTTCTATCAGACAATCTGTTGTGAGCACTCACTTAATCAATATCGTTCGGTAAGGAGGTGATCCAACCGCAGGTTCCCCTACGGTTACCTTGTTACGACTTCACCCCAGTCATGAATCACAAAGTGGTAAGCGCCCTCCCGAAGGTTAAGCTACCTACTTC
>NZ_MOXD01000077.1 GCF_001976145.1 Serratia oryzae | reverse complement strand
ATACGCAAAGGGTGCAGATCCTGGCTAACAGTGGCGTGCTGGATCTTGCTGGCGGTTCGCTATTACTTGCTCAAGGAGGGAATTCGAGTTCGACAGGCGGCCTGACCGGTGATGGCTTGTTGAATGTCCAGGGGGGTACCTTTACGGTGAGCGCCGCAAACGGTGGCCTGACGGGTGACACCCAGATAGACAGCGGTGCGACGCTGGTACTGAACGGTACGGGGACGCTGGGCAGCAGTGACGTGAACGTGGCGGGCAGCCTGA
>NZ_MOXD01000076.1 GCF_001976145.1 Serratia oryzae | reverse complement strand
AGGCGAGCACCGCTTTACGGTGACGGCGGTGGACCAGGCGGGCAACGTCAGCGAGCCGTCGAACACCTTTACCCTGACGCTGGACTTTACGGCCCCGGATGCCAGCCTGGTGGCGATCACCGGCGTGGACGATCAGGTGGGTCAGAACAAGGGGAACGTGGTTGCCGGTGGCACTACCGACGACAACCGTCCGACCCTCAGCGGGACGGGCGCCGAAGCCGGCAACACCATTACGGTGTACAACGGCACGACCGCGATCGGCACGGCCA
>NZ_MOXD01000075.1 GCF_001976145.1 Serratia oryzae | reverse complement strand
TTAACGTCAATACCACAAACGCGGCGTTCAACTTTGGCGCGGCGGTAGGCAACAGCTTTGTCGGTAACGTGAATTTACAAAACACCCTGTTTGACCTGTTCGGCACCAACACCGCGGCGTTAACGCAGGCAACGCTGGCGCTCAATGCGGGAAGTCATACCACCGTGGGGACTGGCGGAACGACCAGCACCGAAGAGGTGGGCAATCTGGCGCTGAACGGTGGCGAACTGACCTTCTACGGCGTTATCCCGGGGGAGCGCGCCGATGGGC
>NZ_MOXD01000008.1 GCF_001976145.1 Serratia oryzae | reverse complement strand
ACCGCAGCTTTGAAGTGGCGTTCGAGGCCATCCCTTATTCCGAGGATTACGGCTTCCGCCCGGCGTTGCTCCCCAAACCCAAGATGGCCGGTACGTTGCCGGCACGGGTGACCAGCACCACCGCCAACGACATCTACGGCCATATCGACAAAGACGGACGTTACCGGGTGAACATGCTGTTCGACCGTGATAGCTGGGAGCCGGGTTACGAAAGCCTGTGGGTGCGGCAGGCCCGACCGTATGCGGGAGACGTCTATGGACTCCATCTGCCGCTTTTGGCGGGGACGGAGGTAGCGATTGCGTACGAAGATGGCAATCCGGATCGCCCTTACATCGCACACGTCCTGCATGACTCGGCGCACGTCGACCACGTCACCATCCGCAACTACAAGCGCAACGTGCTGCGCACTCCGGCCAACAACAAACTCAGGCTGGACGACACGAGAAATCAGGAGCATATCAAGCTCAGTACTGAGTACGGTGGCAAGAGCCAACTGAACCTGGGGCACCTGGTAGACAGCGAGAAGCAGCAGCGCGGTGAAGGGTTTGAGCTGCGCACCGACCTGTTCGGGGCCATCCGGGCGGAGAAAGGCATCTTCATGAGCGCCGATGGGCAGGCCAAGGCGCAGGGCAAGGTGCTGGAGATGCAACCGGCGATTAACCTGTTGAACAGCGCACAGGAGCAGATGCAGGCTATTTCAACAGACGCGCAAACGGCCAATGCCAACCCGGCTGACTTGCAAGCCCAGATCACGCTGTTGCAGCAAAACCTCACTGAATTAAAAGAAGCCGTTTTACTGTTGAGCGCCCCAAAAGGGATTGCCCTGACCAGCGGTGAACATCTGCAACTTTCTGCCAGTGATAACCTGATAGCCACTGCCGGTAAACATGCTGATATCAGCGTGGCCAAAAACTTCTTTATCGGTGTGGGGAGCGCTTTGAGTGTCTTCGTGCGTAAGCTGGGGATGAAGTTGATCGCCAATCAAGGGCCGATCACGGTACAGGCGCAGAACGACCTGATGGAGTTGCTGGCCCGTAAGGCCATCACCATCACCAGCACCGAAGATGAAATCAAGATCACGGCGAAGAAGAAGATCACGCTTAACGCGGGTGGCAGCTATATCACGCTGGATGAGAACCGTATTGAGTCGGGGACAGCGGGTGAGTATCTGACCAAGGCGGGATATTACGGGCGGCAGGAAAAAGCAAAAATTGCTCCAGCAATAGCCGTTTTACCTACCGCTTTGGCGGGGCTGTACAACTTGGCACTGAACTTTTTTGATGACGAGGTGAATCCTATTGCCGGTGCCCGGTACACCGTGAGTTTTGAAGGGGGAACGGTGTTACAGGGAACGCTGGATGATAAAGGTTATGCATTCCACAAAAACGTACCTAATGAACCTGCGCAGGTGGAATACCAGCTTCCAGAGCCGTTGCCTGAAAAACCCTGGGATCCCTACTCATTACTTGTACAAAAAATGGATGCTTCCTTCAGTGGCTCACAAGGATAAATATCAATGGATACTGAATTACAGAACGCATTAGCATTTTATAAGCCAGCACCCGAAGGGTGGTTTTCTGGAGCCAAACGCCAAATGGAAGCGGCCGGAGAATGGATTTGGGAAACTATCCAGGGCGACTTTAATGATAATCAGACGACCGGCCAAGTCGTCACAGGTACGCTTATATCAATGATCCCGCTGGTCGATCAGATCTGCGATGTGCGTGATTTAGTGGCTAACTGCAAAAAAATAAAAGAAGAAGACAGCAACGTCTGGTCATGGGTGGCGTTGGTACTCACCCTGATCGGGTGCTTCCCTACGTTGGGCTCATTGTGCAAAGGCGCTTTCAAGGTGCTCTTTCTTAAGTTACGCAAAGTGGCCTTTGGTGTCTCTCCCGGAAGCCAGGTAATAGAAAAAGCTTTAGAAGGCAGTATCCAATTGCTCAATACGTTTCTGGATCTCAAAGCGACCCGCGCAGCGCTTAAATGGGCAAAGATCCCCAATGCCTACCGCTATCTGGAAAAAATGGTACGTGAGGTGATGGGGGCGATAACTACCGCAAAACTGCTTGCGGTTTTCGACACCTTGATGGATGTGACCAAAACCTTGCTGAATAAGGCCCAATCCTGGGGGCCAGACTCACTCAAACAACCGATAAAAGCCCTGTGGAATACCCTAGTTGAGGTGAGAAACAAGGCTGACAGCATGCTGGCAAAAGCACTGGCACCGGTACAGGATTTGCTGGATAGACTGGCAAACAAACTGCGTGTGGAGGGGGATAATGCCTACCGGGCACATGTTGGGAATAATTCACATGTGTTGGGTTGGGAAAAAAGGGTGAGTGAGGAGATCAAATTATTTGAGCGCGAAAAGCCGCGTTGGGTGGATGTTGACGTTAAGATAAAATACCCACCGCTCAGTCAATTGGATCCACATCAGATAGAAAAAATTGAGCGTGGCTGGCCAGATATCAGTAAGAAATCGAAAAATAAAGCATTACAGGGTAAATTCAATACCTTTGACAGGTCAATGAGTGCCGCGGAGATCCCGCCGGGAGAAAAGCTTTACCGCGTTATTGATCCCAACTCCAGTGATAACAGCATCTGCTGGATGCGCGAGGGGGAGTTTAAAAAGTTAACCTCGAAAAATGACTGGCGTCGCCGCTTTGCCGTCTGGAAAAGCTGGAATGAAAACGGTGAGTATGTGATCTATACCGTGCCACCGGGCCAACCATTAAAGGTATGGGAAGGGCGGGCTGGTACTCAAATTAATAAAGTTGAAGAAAAATACTCTCTGGAAGGGGGCGCGGTGCAGATTGTTCTCGACCCCGATCAACTGAAAAAGGAGTTTACCGGCCAACGTCTTAAAACCGGTTGGGGCTATCAGGATGTCGACAGCGATCCGCTATCACCCTATCTAGGCCTGCCAAGGCTGGAAACAAAAAATAACTGGTATGTACCAAAGGAAAAATAAAATGGCGATTTTACATCCGCTGGAATGCTACTTGTTGGAACTTTACAGCTCGGTAGAACACTACGCTGCCACCCGTGATGCGATTATCGCTTGGGTGGAGGCTCATGAAGCGGCTTACGTACGGTTGCAGAATGAGCTGCCGGTCAGGATCAGAGAAGAGCCGCAATGGAGACAGGGCGATATGGTGTGGGGCAGTCGAGTGTTGCCTAATATCCGGCCAGACAAAGACCGCTATATTAACGCCTATATTCTGCGTACTCAGAACGACCCTAAAGCATTTAAAATTGGTCATACAATGAGTAATAACACGCGCGGTATTGTTGAATTCTGGGATGGCTGGATGACAGAGCAGGAGCAGGAGCGTATTGATCGCACCGAACGTCTGGCGAGTTCACTGGATAAAAAATTAACAGCTACCATTGATGGTAGCTGGGATGAAGGACATTTGACCTATCTGGGGCAGTCAAGTATCTATGAATTGGCGGAGTTACCTAAACGCATTCCCCGCTACGAGCTTGATCACAACGTTCGGATAGAGAAAGATGAAAAACCACAACAGATCGGTATTTATTTGCCAGATGTAGAGTTTGCAGCAGCACGGCTTTTATATCCAGGGGCCGATTTTGATAAACCTCCTACAGCAATGCAGGGAACTAAGAGAAGTGAGTGGGTAAGTGAGAAAACCGGAGAAAGGGCATATAATTGGCATGATTTTACCTATGCAGAAACCGGCTGGACGCTTATTCGGCGTGTAGAAGGTGAATATATTGATGTTCCAGCGGAAGGGTTTTTCCCAAAAGGTGAACCGGATGAGCTTTACACCTGGTCTGAGAGGGAAAAGCACTTTATCAGCGGCGATAGTGAATATCTTACTGTCTGGGCGGGTGAGCCGGCTCCCCATGCAGGCGAATGGTCGATATATACTCAGCAAGGCATGCAATACGTCACCGTGAATCAGGGGCAATCTCTCCCTCACTGGACGGATAAACACGGATTATCAAACCGGGTGCAATGGACGCTGATTAAGCGTGCAGACGGTGGTTCGGTGTATAAATAACAGACGGCTCTGAGAGAATTTACTCATCAACGGTGGGAAGCACAAGTAGAAATATCCTTCTCTTAAGAAGCGCTAGAAGCTATACAGCTAAAACAGGTGTTCATAAACAAGGTGAGAAGTCTACTTCTATATACCATGTAAAGAAAGGTGATACCCTCGGTAAGATTGCAAAAAAATTACATACAACAGTGAAGAGAATTGCTGATTTAAATTATATCCAAAACGTAAACGTCCTTTCCGTTGGTCAGGAATTGAAAATCCCTGCTGGAAATGCTCTGCCTCAGACTGTACCACCGCCAGCAACTAACTCATCGCGTGGTAATCAGCGACAAACATCAACAGGGAGTTCTGACGCTGGTTATCCGCAAGCAAACATTGGTACAAGTACTGAGCAAGCACCATGGATGAAAGTTGCTCTAGATGAGGCGAGACGATGGGCTGGAAAAGATGAGGGAGATCACTAGAACTATAAATTATCATAGCGAGGTTGGAGTAGCCGCTCGGTCACTGGCTGTTCCTTGGTGCGCTTCTTTTGTTAACTATTGCCTAATAAAATCAGTACCGCGATACTCAAAAAGTAACCAGCCAGGTTTGGCTGTATCCTTTTCGCGTGACCCTCATTTTAAAAGAATCGACACCCCTGTTTTTGGTGCAATCGCTGTGTATACTAGAACCGGTGGTGGACATGTTTGCTTTGTTTATGCTTTATCAGAAACAGTTAATGGTAATATAATAGTATTAGGAGGTAATCAAGATGACAAAATAAATTTTGTTGACAGGAGCACTCGAAGGTTGGTTGGTTATTTTGTTCCTGTTCAATATGAAGCTCAGGCGTTAAGAGAGATAGCTTCTGTACCACTACATAAAAAAACTGCGGCAGAGATGAATGCCTCATTAAGTATCGATAATGTAAATAATGGTAGGGAGTCATAATGAGGTTATATAAATGCTTAATATATCTTGTGATTTTTTTTCTCCTTGATGGAGGGGTGTTTGCCAATACAAGTAATGATGCTTTTCGTGACTCATTAATTAACTCTATCAAGAATAACTATAACGAATTACAGGATGTGAATCTTGTAGTGAAAAAAATAGAATATCTTGATAACTATGGCTATTTCTGTGGTATAGGATTAGATAGTACAGGGAGTCCTCTCAATTCAAATTACTTTGTTGCAGTATATGATATGCTGATGCAGCGTAGTAGTGATGGGCAATGGAAGCAGATCGTTAACTTTAATTCTTTTTCACCACCAAATGCTAAAGTAACTTGTTATTTGTCTGAGGGAATAAAAAGCTTTCTACCAAAAATAAGTCAACTTGATGATGTCTGTATCTCTATCAATAAAAATGGACCTGAAAGAAAAAACATTCTTGATGCTATCAGAATGGAGAAAGAACAGAGTTTTGTAGTTACACGACTCTGCAAAACAACCAATATGGCATATTTTTGTGGTGCGAGTCTGGATAAAAAAACAGGGTTTATCGATAGAACCGGTAATGTCATAGATATCTATAATGTGATTTTGAGGAAAAACCCTGATGGCAGATGGACTAAGGTTGTTAGTTTAGGTAACTTTGCGTTGGCGCTTGATAATATTACATGTCTCTTTGGCAATGAGAGTGTGATTTTACAGAGTGCTATTTTGCAAGATGCTGCAAGTAAACTTAAAGATGACTAGTGATTTCGCTTACTAAGGTAATGAGAAATATCGTCTATGAAAAATAAATCATTACTTTACTCCATACTGTTTTCTTGTACTTTATATTCTTCATTTTCTATTTCTGGTTCATCCGGAGGGCTGTATTTATTGGTGGTCCCCATGGGCTCTGGAGTGATTTATAAAGAGAGGGTGGACTCTTTTTTTAAGAGGAATTATGGTGTGGATAATGAAATATCTCCTAAATGTGAGATTACTTTTGGTCGCGAGCGGTCAGAGATAAAACCTCAAGTCGACATTTTTTACCTTGATAAAAAACCCGCTGAAGTTAATGAGGGCTTATTAGGTCGTGTGGTAGAAGATAAAAGCTCAAGCTTACAACTCAGAAATATTATACATAAATATAAAGATAGTTCAGTAAATGGTTTTGATGCTATATTATTTTATAAAGTTGATAATCAATCTGTGTACTTTTATGGATTGTCATCGATTGATAAAAGTAGCGGAATTGTTAAATACTCGATATCAACCAGTGACATTACTAATGAAGAAAAACTGGGTGGAGCATTGTGTAATGTTTTATCTAAGCTTCCAACCCCAGCACCATAGTAATGTCAAATGCTCTGTGAGAAAAACCTTAAAAAACTCAAGCTCACCATGGTAGTTTTACTATAAGGCACGCATCAACTGGTGTTAGTTTACACTTTAGCTTGACGAAAAAGTAATTCGCGTAAATGTTTTTTGCCAAATCTGATTTATTTAACAAAGCTATTCGAGTCCTCTTATGCCCGTAAATCTAAACACCCTACCCGGCCCGGCATTACGCCCGTTGCCGCCCAAGCCATTACGTTGGCTGAGCGCGTTGCTGGGTCTTGTTGCTGCCGGAATATTATTGATGCGCTTTCTGGGAAAACTGGTAGGTGAGACCACTTTCTGGTGGTTTGCCATCGGCATCCCGGTGCTTGTCTGGACGGTGCTGATAGGCTTTCGTCTGGCTGTCTATATGATGCAGCAGATCCATGCCAATGCCTGGGATCAACGGCGCGAACAGGTTATTTTGCAGGAAGTCCGGCGCGGGCGTCGGGCATTACAGATCCTGGCAGCAGAATGTCGCACAGCACATGAGGCTGATGCGCAATTCACCACAGTTGTAGAGGCTTTGCTGCGTAATGAAACCAAAATCTTCCCTCAGACTTCCTGGCGAGGGGAAGGTAGCGTCCGCCATAGCCGACTCCCGGTAACCGAAGGTCTGTTACCGCATGAGCAGGTTTCCGCCGCTTTTAGCGACCTGCTGGCAAGCCTTGCAGAGCCCTTATCCCGTCTTGACAAGGATAACCCCGTCGCCATTTTGCTGGAGTCCTCCTCCTCACTTTCAACAGCGCGGATCCAGGAACTCTGGCAAAATGCCTGGCTCGAGAGCGGACTTCCTCAGCCTACGCGGTTTATCACCGAGGATGGGATGATGGCCATCGATCATTGGCTCGACCATCGCATTAAAGACAAGGCCGTATTATTGGTGATTGCCCTGCAGATTGCACCAGAACACCCTGAGATGACCGCCGAAACTGCGGTGGGATTGCTATTGGGTAATCGCCTGACGCAAAATACCCTGATGCCACTGGCACTGTTACACCGCCCTGAGTCCTCTGCCCCCCAGCCGGAAATATTGCAGGAAAAACTTTTGCAGGCCGCCGATTGGGTGCCGTTGCTCCCAGATAGCCTGCAGCATCTGTGGCTGACGGGGGTCTACAGGCAAAATGAAGCCTATCAGAGCGCGGTGGTTGCACAAAACAAGGCACCGCTTGTCAGCATCGATCTCGAATCTGGCGTACACAATTTTGATGAATTTCTGGGCGACCCAGGCCGTGCGGGGCCCTGGCTGGCGATCGCCGCTGCTGCACAAGCGATCGGCCAGTCCCCTGTACCGCATATGATCATCAGTGGCGAACAAGGCAGTGAGACTGTCTGGTGTACCGTCGTCGCCCCCATCGCTTCTCACAAGGAGAATACAGCGTGAAGCGCATAGCCTTACCGATTAAAAAGCCAGAAGCCTGGTTCTGGATAATTACCCTGCTGTTTTTACTGGCCGGCATCATGTTGTGCTGGTTGGTCTGGCAGCACCCGGATCGGATAGGGCTGATTCAGGGAACACCCCAGCGTGACCGTTGGTTGACCGGGTTGATGGTGGGAACCGGCGCCATTGCCCTGTGTGCCCTGCTGTCATTTATCGGTACCCGCTTATCTGGCAAAAAGTATTTTGACGAGGTTCGTCAATACTCTCAGGGTGACGACGCCCCTGCACCGGTGAAAACGGATAAAACACCAGACACCTCTCAAGCCTCCTCGGTTCAGCTAAAAAAACGCCTGCGCCGCCGGTACGGCCTGTTCTGGCGTTATAAAGTGCGGTTGCTGATGGTAGTAGGCGAACCTGAACAAATCGCCGCTCTGGCCCCCACCCTGGCTGAGCAAGGTTGGCTGGAAGGTCAGCGCACCGTCTTGCTGCACGGTGGCAGTCTGCATGTGCAAAGCGACGCACCGTACTTGGCAGCGTGGCGCAAACTGCGCCGCAGTCGCCCGTTGGACGGCGTGGTTTGGGCCGTGACGCAGGCGCAGAACCGGGTATCCTCGTGGATGGATGACGGGCTGCGCTCGTTGGAAAAATCTGGCGAAGCGTTGCGTTATCAGCCACCGGTCTATCTGTGGCAGGTGTGCGAAAGCCATTGGTCACAGGATGAACGGGTGACGCAGCCGGTCGGCGCGGTCTTTGCCACCCATGCGACGCCGGACGCAATTGAACGTCAACTGCGGTCATTAATCCCCCAGTTACGCGAACAGGGCATGCAGCAGGTGCTGGCTCAACAGCAGCATGATTTCCTGTTGCGTCTGGCACAGTCTCTGAACACCAGCGAGGCCGCACGCTGGCGGCAGGTACTCACGCCATGGTTCGCGGACTATGCCGCCCGCATTCCGTTGCGCGGGCTGATGTTCAGCCTGCCAGAGGTGTCCACGAACGCTTCTGCGGGTGTACATGAAAAAACCTGGACCGCCCCCGCCAGTTGGCAAGGGGTGCTGGATGACTGCCGTTCCGCACGTGGCCGTCGCGTCGGCCTGCCGTGGCAACAAACGGTCTGTTATGGCCTGCTGACGTTGATGGTGTTGTGGGGCGCGGGCAGCGTGGTGTCGTTTGCCGTCAACCGTCAGCAGATGCTCTCTGCGGCTGAACAGGTACAGCGTCTGGCGCAGCCGCAGCCGGTGTCCGATGAACAACTGATCGCCCTCCAGGCACTGCGTAACCAGATTGGCCGCCTGCAGGTGCGTGCAGCAGAAGGTTCCCCCTGGTATCAGCGCTTCGGCATGGATCATAATGCGCAACTGCTTGATACCCTGCTGCCGTGGTACGGCAAGGCCAATAACCGTTTAATTCGCGATGCCGCTGCAGACAGTCTGCAACAACAACTCGGCGTATTGGCTAACCTGCCCGCCAATAGCCCGAAACGCACCGCGCTGGCCAAATCGGGTTATGACCAGTTGAAGGCCTATCTGATGATGGCACGGCCCGAAAAAGTCGACGCGGCGTTTTTCGCCCAGGTAATGAAAACCACCGAGCCGCTGCGTCAAGGGGTCTCTCCGGGGTTATGGCAAAGCCTGGCTCCAGACCTGTGGCAGTTTTATGCCCACAACCTCCCCACCCAACCGAGTTGGAAAATCGTGCCCGACAAGGCCCTGGTATCACAGACCCGGCAGGTGTTGCTGGGTGAAATCGGTCAGCGTAATGCCGAAAGCACGCTGTATGAAAACATGCTGCTGTCGGTGCGCCGCAACTATGCCGACATGACCTTGGCCGAGATGACGGGCGATACGGATGCGCAGCGTCTGTTTCACACCGAAGAAACCATTCCCGGTATGTTCACCCGCAAGGCCTGGGAGGAGCAAATCCAGCGGGCGATAGACAACGCGGTCACCTCCCGGCGTGAAGAGATTGACTGGGTGCTCAGTGATAACCGCCGTTCTATCTCTGATGACATTTCACCGGAAGCGTTGAAAAAGCGCCTGACCGAACGTTACTTCACCGATTTTGCCGGTGCCTGGCTGAGTTTTCTCAACAGCCTGCACTGGAATGAGGCGAAAAACCTGTCTGATGTGATTGACCAACTCACCTTGATGAGTGATGTCCGCCAGTCGCCGCTGATAGCGTTGATGAACACCGTGGCTTGGCAAGGGCAAACCGGGCAGCAGAGCGAAGCCTTGTCTGATTCCTTGGTGAAGTCGGCCAAGGCCCTGATAAAGAAAGACGCCGAACCGGCGATAGACCAACAGGCCAGCGGACCGGTTGGCCCGCTGGATGAGACCTTTGGCCCGTTGCTGGCCCTGATGGGCAAAGGCAATACCCAGACCATGATGTCGTCCGACAGCTCGCTCAGCCTGCAGACTTTACTCACCCGGGTCACCCGCGTGCGCCTGAAACTTCAGCAGGTTGCTAGCGCGGCCGACCCGCAGGAGATGATACAGGTGCTGGCGCAGACGGTGTTCCAGGGGAAGAACGTTAACCTGACCGATACCCAGGAGTATGCCAGCCTGATTGCTGCCAGCCTGGGAGAGGAATGGAACAACTTCGGCCGGACGATGTTTGTTCAGCCGCTGACCCAGGCCTGGGAAACGGTGTTGCAGCCGTCGTCAGCCAGCCTGAACGACCAGTGGAAAAACGCCATCGTGGTGAACTGGAAATCAGCCTTTGACGGGCGTTACCCATTTGCCGCGAGCAAAAGCGATGCCTCACTGCCGATGCTGGCCGATTTTATCCGCAAAGACAGTGGGCGCATCGACAGTTTCCTGACCAGTGAACTGAGTGGGGTGCTGCATAAAGAAGGTACCCGCTGGGTACCGGACAAGGTAAACAGCCAGGGGCTGACCTTTAATCCCGAGTTCCTGGCGGCCATCAATCAGTTGAGCCAGATATCCGACATCCTGTTCACCGACGGTAGTCAGGGGCTGCGGTTTGAGCTATTGGCGCGGCCGGTACCGGACGTGGTGGAAACTAACCTGTCGATTGACGGGCAGAAACTCCATTACTTCAACCAGATGGAAAGCTGGCAAAGCTTCCGCTGGCCGGGGGATACCTATAAGCCGGGGGCTATGCTGACCTGGACCAGCGTTGATGCCGGAGCCCGCTTGTACGGTGACTATCAGGGCACCTGGGGCCTCATCCGTTGGCTAGAACAGGCGAAGCAGCAGAAACTGGATGAAGGGCGCTATCAACTGACGTTCACCACACCGGACAACGCGCCGTTGCAATGGATATTGCGCACCGAGCTGGGTAAAGGCCCGCTGGCGTTGCTGCAGTTGCGTAACTTCACGTTGCCAGCGCAGATTTTCCAGATACAGAACACCCCAGAACCTGCCGTGCATACCCCTGATGATGAGTTCGTGCAGGAGGATAGCGAGCCGGTTCAGGCTCCAGCAAAACGGTGATCGCAGCGTTAACTCTGAGGCAAAGCATTGGTATTGTAGTGGATCAGTAATACCGGACACCTCAATAGCCTGTTAATTTAATGACAGCCAATTGAGGTAATTGATAATGACTCAACCTAAACAGACCAAACGCCGTTTTTCTCCTGAATTCAAACTGGAAGCTATTGAGCAGGTCGTTAAGTATCAGCGGTCAACCATCGAGGTTGCACGCGCTCTGGAGTTGGACCCCAGCCAATTGCGTAAATGGATACGCCAGTACAAAGAAGAAGTCAGCGGGGTGACGCCGGACAATCCTGCACTGACACCAGAGCAACGTGAAATCCAGTCACTCAGAGCACAGATTAAACGGCTGGAAATGGAAAAAGAAATATTAAAGCAGGCAGCCGTGTTGATGAGCGAACTCCCCATCAAATCTTTGCGTTAATCACACGGCTGAAAACAAAATGGTCAGTGGTCGAATTGTGCCGCCTGCTCAAAATAACGCGCAGTGTTTACTATGCCTCGCTGAATTCGCGGGTTGATGTAAAACGTATGCAACTGCGTGCTCAGGTGCGGGAATTGCATCAACAGAGCCGGGGAGCAACTGGCAGCAGAACACTGAGTCTGCTGATGCGTCAGTCGGGTTATAACATGGGGCGCTGGCTGGCCCGCAGGCTGATGCAGGAATGTGGTCTGGCGAGTCGCCAACTCGGCAAGCCTCGTTACCGTGGTGAACGGGAGACGTCACTGGCATCGCCAGACTTACTGAAAAAGCAGTTTAAGCCGTCGGAGCCCAATCGTGTGTGGAGTGGAGATATCAGCTATATCAAAGTCAATGGTGGCTGGTGCTACCTGGCACTGGAGACGCGACCAAGGGAAAAGAGGCTGCTGTTTCATTCGGATCAGGGAGGGCAGTACAGGAGTAAGAAATACAGGCAGTTACTGTGGAGGAACGGAGTGATGCAGAGTATGAGCCGCAGGGGTAACTGCCTGGATAACTCACCAATGGAAAGAGTGTTCCGAAGCCTGAAAAGTGAATGGCTGCCTGTAGGGGGTTATATGGATATCCATCATGCGGTACGAGATATCGGTGAATGGATACAAAGTTATTACAACACAGTACGCCCCCATCGGCACAATGGTGGATTACCGCCCTGTGAATACGAAGAGCGGTGGAAAAAGGCTACGAAGGTGTCCTGATTTTGTGATCCACTACAGTATTGGTGCAATGGATAACCTGCATTGACTGTTCAACACTTGAACCGACGTGCTGTGCGCTCAACATGATTCAAGGACATTCTCATGGCAAAAGGGCATTACCTGGTCATACAGGATAAGACCACCTGTGGTGGCATTATCACCGAAGGTGACACCACCCACACGCTGTTTGGCAGAGCCATTGCCCGCGAACAGGATCGCGTCACCTGCGGTAAACATCCCGGCATGTTCATCATTGTCGGCCACATCCCGGGGGATTCGGTGATGGGCCGTAAATTTGCCGGTACGTTGCACAGCAAAAGCAGTTGCCCGTGCCAGGCACGTTTTATCCCTTCAATGTTGATGGATACCTATGAACTGACAAGGGCATCATACCCTGCGTCAAGCAAGGAACCCGAACAGCCTGTTCAGCCATCCCAGGTTCAGGAACAGACCCAGCGTGAACCGGTGGACGCAGGTTTTTGTGTCCTGCCTTATGGGGCGACAGCAGAAGGGTTCGAGCCGTGGTTATTCAAGGGAACACCACCAGCAGGCACGAAAGAACTTTACCGTTCACTGAACGGTAACAACCAGTTTAAAGCAGGTTCTATTCTGCTACTGGTTGATCCGTTGAAACAAGACGGCGACCAGATCGCTCATATGCAGAAGGCTAAAGCGCGTGTTGATACCGCATTGGCTCCATTAACACACGAGGAAGCCAATTTCTTACACCGCAATAAAGACACTATAGATCTATTTACCTCACAAGCGAGTTTGTCAGTGGGAGTCGCATCTGAGGCAGCAGGCAAATATTTTGAAAGAGTCGAAAGCATTCTAGCTAAAATTCAAACCACTTATAAAAATCAATATATATCTAGTGGGACACTTATCAGTCAACAGTTCTATGTTGAGAGGAGAGCGTTGTTTAATGAATTGGACAGCGTGCTAACTTCGTTCACAAAACATAAAATAGGTCTAAAAGATTATCCAGACATTAAGCGGGCACTAGGTCTTTCATCGAGTTCAATAATGCACCGTTGGAACCAAACCGGCGTGTCCGATATTGAAGGATATGCGACCTATATGGAGAATGCAGCAAAATATGTAAAAATAATGAAACAGGCGGGCTATGTTGGCATAGGCTTGGATGGCGTTAATCGGTTGGATAAAATTTATGAGGCTTGTACCGTCGGCAGTGATTGTGCCAAAACGACATATACTGAGGTGGGTAGCTTTGCGGGAGGGATCGGGCTTGGATTATGGGTGGGACAACTTGCTGCAACATCCTCCACTGCTGTTTGTTCATTAGTTCTTGGGGCTATTACTGCTGAAGTAGGGGGCGTTGGAATGTTAGCTTGTGGCATTATTTTTACGGGGGCTGTAGGATATGGTAGCAGTGAGGTTGGGGATAAGGTTGGTGGAGCTATTGGAGAAAAAGTTTACGAGGTGACTAAGTGAAAGCATCTATTCTAGACGTAATAATATGTATTATTGGTGGTGGGGCGATGCTTCTTGTTGTCATAGCACCAATTATTTCCTTCCTTAATAAGAAGCGATTTCTCGAAGTATGTCGATTATATGAGCTTGAATTCGGTTTTCTTCCTTTAAGTACTGCTACATTTAAAGATTCTGATATTATCGGATTTAGTGCGGGTTATTGGGTTAAAATGGATTTTATTCTTCGCCCGCTAGTTTTTGGAAAAAGTTCGGGATATAGCAAGAATAATGATGTAGAATTCATAAAAAAGTTACCCGTAAGTATAAGGCGATGGTTTTTGGCTGAGTATCTTTGTATTATGCTGTGTGGCATTGCATTTTTGGTTGCTGGTGTCCTCCTGTATTTTGAGGGGGATATTTAGCTTTTAAATTACTTATATTTGGTGAGTGCTTTGGCAACAAAGTATTTCAGCTAGATAGAAAAAATCATAATATCAAGTCTGTTGATATACTATTTAAATAAACTTGTTTGCTTATGGATTTTTTAGGCGTAGCCGGGAGTCATTTGGGGCAATTGGAAGTTGAATAGGGTATCCTTCTGGAGCTATTAATGGTATCTTGGGGTTAATTAATGAAGAATAAAAAAATATAGAGCCATTTTGATTTTTCTTGCGTTATTGGTGTTTTTTATTAGTCTGGCGATTCCAGTTGTGAATGTATCACTAAGCTACGAGACACTGACAGCTTTAGGGAATAGAGAGTGCTACAATGGTTATGATGCGTTATTAAATGCAATTGATAATATATATTTGTTTGCTTGGGGCGGTTTTTTGATAAGTACGTGCATGATTTTATTATCGAATAAATTCATTAGATAGCAAGCCATGTAATGGAATAAAGATACTGTAACATTGTGTTTATTTTATAAAAAATAAGTTAATTGAAGTATTGAAAAGGCATCTACTCTGACAGGCGACATACTAATGATTGGTTTTTTAAAATGATTAAATACATATCACGATTGATTGTGTGGCTTTCTCCATTTTTTTATTTACACTAATAATCAGCATTGCGCTCATTCTCGTATTGCTGGATGTTAAATACACTTTCGAACCAAATTTAATTGATAAAAAAGAGTGTTTTCTGATCTCTGAGGTATACAGTATAATTTACACATTATATTGGGTTTCGCTCGTTTCATTTACTGTTTTAATTACTGGTGTGGCCTTTTTTTCAATAAGAAAGATAAATAAACTAAAGGCTACCATCGTAACGCTTCGGGAAACTAAAAACACACAATAAAAGTCATAGCTCTCATCATATCAAGTTGCTTTTTTTATATTATGAGTATGGCGGACGAGTGATTTGCAAAATGACTCAGATAATAAAAAACAAAAAAATCACAATGGGCATGCTAAATATAATGTCAATGTTTTTAATCGCTGCATTGGCTTTTATTTTTATTATTTTTAAACTAAAGCCGAGCGTGGTGATCCACAACAATACAGCTCAAAGCATTCATATCTATGTCATGGAAAGGGACCGTTCTAACGATGAACCAAGTGTCCAGGAAGTTGAGCAACTCAAGAAAGTTCGAATTGTAAAGCCTGATGGTGAATTGACTGTCACCCCCTCTCTCGGTTCATTGCTGAAAAGGAGTACTGGGTTGGACATCGGTTGGCGAATAGATAGCCGTACGGAGTCCCCCTCTGGCAGTGGTTCACAAGGGTTTTCGATGGATTCCGAAAATGGTGCATGTCATTATGCTATTCACATACATGAGAGCAAGTCTGAGTGGCAAAAAGAACGGGGTGATTTTTGTACTAAAAAAATCACCCCGTTAAATCAGGAAATAGAATAGAAAAGCTCGTAAAAAATAAATCCTGCTTTAGTCTCTACGAAATATATATTCTTTAATTGAGAATCCTATGGACGACTTAACCCTGCGTTATTTTGACGCCGAAATGCGTTACCTGCGTGAGGCGGGCGAAGAGTTTGCCCGTGCGCACCCCGACCGGGCTGCCGGACTGAATCTGGATAAAGCCGGTGCCCGCGACCCCTATGTGGAACGCCTGTTCGAAGGCTTCGCCTTCCTGATGGGGCGCCTGCGGGAAAAACTCGATGACGACCTGCCGGAACTGACCGAAGGGCTGGTCAGCCTGCTGTGGCCACACTACCTGCGTACCATCCCCTCCCTGTCGATTGTGGAGTTCACTCCGGAATGGCAGGGCATGAAAGAGCGGATGGTGGTCAATAAAGGCTTTGAAGTGCTGTCCCGCCCTATCGGAGAGCGGGCGACGCGCTGCCGTTACACCACCACGCAGGATATCGAACTGCTGCCGCTCACCCTGAACCGCGCGGTGCTGGATACCGAGCCGGATGGCCGTTCGGTGATCCGCCTGCGCTTTCACTGCGGTGAACTGGCCGACTGGAGCAGCATCAATCTGCGCCATCTGCCGCTCTATTTTGATGCCGATGCGCCACTGGCCTGCGCCTTGCACGAAGCCTTTACCCTCAATACGGCCAAATTGTGGCTACGTCTGCCGGGCCAGGCCGATCGTCAGCCGCTGGATGCGTTCTTTGCCCCGCAGGGCTTTGGTGAGCAGGATACCCTGTGGCCGAAAGGCGACAGCGCCTTCAGCGGCTATCAGTTGCTGCTGGAGTATTTCACCTTCCGCGAGAAGTTCATGTTTGTCGCGCTGACCGGGCTGGATTCCGTGGAGCTACCGGCAGAGCTGGCCTGGTTTGAAATCGATGTGGTGCTGGAGAAACGCTGGGAGCACGACTTCTCGTTCTCGGAAAAACACCTGCGCCTGCACTGTGTGCCGGTCATCAACCTGTTCCCGCTGGAGTCAGACCCGCTGTCGCTCTCCTCGTTACAGACCGAATACCTGCTGCGCCCGATGCGCGTGCAGGACGGTTATACCGAGATTTACTCGGTAGACGCGGTGATTTCCTCCAAACATTCCGGTCACCAGGTGTATGTGCCGTTCACCAGCTTCCGCCACAAGGGTGGCATGTTGCGCCACGACGCGCCGGAATATTACTACCATACGCGCGTCAAACGCGGGCCGTCGGGCCTGCACGATACCTGGCTGATATTGGGCGGCGAGGCGTTTGATAACCACCAGGTGCCGGAGAACGAAAACCTGTCCCTGAGCCTGACCGGCACCAATGGGCAACTGCCGCGTAAATCGCTGCAAAGCACCGTGCTGGACACCGCAGTGAAATCCACGGGGGCCAATGTGCGGATACGCAACCTGTCTGCGCCGACGATGCCCTGTTACCCACCGAACCGTGACCGTTTCCACTGGCGGGTGCTGAGCCATCTGGGCAGCAGCTTCCTGTGGATGATGGACAGTGCCGACGTGTTGCGTGGTACGCTGGCCCTGTACGACTGGACGGAAAGTGAAATGAACCGCCGTCGGCTGGAGGCCATCGTCGAGGTGAAACACAGCGAGATTGAGCGTTTTGAACGCGGCTATCTGCTGCGTGGGGTGCATATCGAAATCACCCTCGACAGCAACGGGTTCGCTGGTACCGGTGATATCTGTCTGTTCGGTGAAATGCTCAGCCGCTTCTTTGCGCTGTATACCGACATTCATCTGTTTAACCGTCTGACTCTGATACTGCAACCGACAGGAGAACGCCTGGAATGGGAAGAGAATCACACCCGCCGCATCCCCGGCTGACCGCCAGGCTGGAGCGGGACATCGGACGTATTAACTTCTACCGTTTCTGCCAGTTGCTGGAGCAACCCGGCACGCCACCGCTCGGCAGCACCGCCAACCCGGCGGATGACCCGGTACGTTTTCGGCCGTGGCCGGGGATGGGGTTCCCGGTCAGCGAGCTGAAAGCGCTGGAAACGGATGCGGAACATCCAGACGCGCCCCCCACCGTACGCACCACCTTTATGGGGCTGTACGGCGTCGACTCACCGCTGCCCACCGCCTATATCGACGATATCACCCAGCAGCGTGAAGGGCATGAAGCGCTGGAAGGCTTCCTCGATATCTTCAACCACCGGTTCATGACGCAGTTTTACCGCATCTGGCGTAAGTATTCTTATCCGGCAACCTTTGAATCCGGCGGCAAAGACCCCACCTCTCAAAGCCTGCTAGGCCTGATTGGCATGGGGATCCCCGGCACGCAACAACATTTTGCTACCCCCACCTCGCGCTTTCTGGCGTTGCTGGGGGTGATGCGGCAACCGGGCAGAACCGCCGAAGGCGTTCAGGCGCTGGTGCGCTTGCTGGCACCGGACACACAGGCGGAGGTGACGCCCCATTGCCTGCGGACGGTGCGGATTGATTCCCCGATGACTTTTGCCGATGAGGGCGCGAACTGGCTGGATGGCTATCAGGTATTGGGGGATGAAGCCACCGATGCTAACAGCCAACTGCTGATTTCCCTGCGCACCGGGAACCGCGACGAGGCCCGTGACTGGTTACCCGAAGGGGCGCTGTATGCCGATTTTCTGGTATTGTTGCGGGTGTATCTGGGATGGCGTTACACCGCCCGCATTCAACTGACGGTGCCCACGCATCTGCTGCCTGCCATGGTGTTGGGTGAGGCACCGATAAGGTTGGGGCTGACAGGTGTGCTGGGGCTGGATGACCAGAGCCCGTCGGACGATATGCCTGATTATTTTACCGTAGAACTGGGCCATTACCGTGGTATGGCTCCTGATAGGCCTCAAGAAGGAACGCGACGTGTTATTAACTACCGCCTTGAAAAATAAAATCGGATTGGTGGCATTGGCTGTATTGTTGAGCGGCTGTGGGTTGACGCAGACGGTGACGGACGGCACCGTGTCGGCGACGAAATCGCTGTTTTATAAACAGGTGAAAGTCCTGCATCTGGATTTCACCGCCCGTGAAGCGCTGAACACCGACGCACGCGAAGAGAACTCCGCCTCTGAACCGGTGCTGGTGCGGGTGTATCAGTTGCGCGATGATAAGATTTTCCATAAAACGGTGTATCAGCAACTGGCGGGGGACGGGGATGGCACCCTGAAAGACGATCTGCTGGCCAGCCGCAGCGTGGTAGTCAAACCCGGCACCGCGGCCTCGCTGGACATGCCGATGGAGAAGGAGGCAAAGTTTGTTGCCGTGGTCGGCCTGTTCCGCCATCCGGATATGGAAAAGAACCACTGGCGTCTGCTCCTGACCCGCGAGGATTTAGACCCCGATAAACCACGTACCATTGAGTTGAGCAATAACGGCCTGACGCTACGGGCGGAGAAAAAGTGATGCCACACCGCCACGCGCCTTCACTGTATGAGCAACTGCTGGGCAATTTCGCCAGCGGTCTCGACTTGCACGCGGTCAGCGAAGAGGAGCAGGTCATCCTGTCGGTCCTCGACAACATGCAGCGTATCCTAAACTGTCGCGCGGGGACGCTTAGCCACCTGCCGGATTACGGCCTGCCAGACATGAGCAAAATCCTGCAGGGCATGCCCGGTACGGCGCACTCCCTGTTGGTCACTCTCTCCGATACCCTGCTGAAATATGAGCCTCGCCTGAAAAGCCTGACCGTGGTGCTGCTGCCGCAAACGACGCCGGGGCATCTGGAATACGGCATTGATGCCGAGTTGAAAGGGTGCGGACTCGTGCGCTTTGGTACTGCGTTTATGCCGGAAGGTCAGGTCATTGTCCGTCACCTAAAGCAGCAGAACTACGTCTGAGCTTCCTCTCTTCATGACATTATCCCGTGATACATGGATAAAATTGCAGGAAAAAGCGCCATGACTTCACTTCCCGTCTGGTTCACTGCCTGAAATTCAGACTTGGGGTTGTGTAAAATTTAATCGACCCAGCCAGCTTTTTAGACGGCATAATTGCTGTTCGGGACTGCATTTTTATGTATGAGCAGATCGTAGTTGACGGAAAAATAGAGTGTTTTAAGAACTTTCTTGGCAACGCGACCACAGAAACATGTAGTGATACTAGGCCATCCTGCAAGAAGGAGATCGCCTTTAGCCATCGGTTGGATACACTGGATTAGCGAGTTTGGAGTTTTACGCTGGAACTTCTGCATGAAAATTATCACGCGGCACCAGCATTCAACGCTTTTCTTAAGTTTTCCTAACAGTTCTACGGATAGGCGAGGGCATGACTCTTTCCAAGAACCGAATGCATTAGAGGTGTACATTCGGTTCGATAAGCGCGGTGTGTAAAAAGGATTCGTAGGTTTCCGTCTGATAGACAAGTGGACGTCTGTACCAAGAACCCTACTGCTGCACCGATTTCACAAGGCGGTAACCCACAATAGCAACAGGCGTGTTAAATCCCAAACGGTGGCCCAGGGCAAAATCCAGCGATTTGCCAAAGATTGTGGTCTGAACGCGAAACCATCTCATAAGGCTCTAGAGCTTCATCCAGCTCTATGGTCATCAGTTTGCAGATGGATTCGTCTCGTTCTGCCCGCCATGTTTCTGACTTGTAGCCGGGCTTACGTTCGCGGTCTTCCAGCCAGTCGTGAATGATGTCGTTTTCCGGCGAGTGGAACATTCCTGTTTTACCACCGAGAACATCTTCAACGAGGTATCGCGCCCGGATTCGCTCGTCATTCTGCATGGTACGTGAAGCCCATACACCAGCGATCATCTCGATATCGGCATCAGTTAAGGACTCTTCCGCTTCAAGCTGCTTTTCTGCCAGCCTGAGCATCATGTCGATCTGAATGATTTTTGCGAGTGCACGTTCTATGGCCTCCCTCACGTCTTTGGTATCAAGGGTGAACTTGATCTCACGTTTATTGAGGATGCCTTGCAGGTGCCTAGGGACGGCTTTACGGAGGATGTAAACGCTGAAACGGTTCTTTGTTGGTTGTATCATAGTGCTCATTTTGTACCACCTTTCTGTACCACCGGGAAGCGGGGCCAGAGGAAAGTAAAAAAAGGTAATTACTGATAAACCAACAAGTTGTTGACTCAGAAAGCAAAAACCCCCGCCTAAGCGAGGGTTTGAAATGAGTGGTGCCCGGACTCGGAATCGAACCAAGGACACGGGGATTTTCAATCCCCTGCTCTACCGACTGAGCTATCCGGGCAACGGGGCGCATTAAACCGTATTGGCCGTGCGGCGTCAACGGCTTTGTGGCAAAAAATACGAAAACAGCGTTAATTGCTGGCTTTTCAGTCAAAACGCGTGGAATTCAGCCTCTGCGATCACAACAGGCACATGCGGTTGCCTTAACTCAGCGCACCATACTTGCGGCATTGAGCAATTTTTAAAATATCTTCTGCTAACCGCTTGGCAACGGAGACATCCTGTAACTGCCTTTTTATCAGCAGCTTGCTTAAACAGCCTTCCTGCACCAGCTCCATCTGCTGTGCCACGGCATCAGCGTCGTCCGCTTCCATTTCGCGTAGCAGGTCGCGGGTGAAATCCAACGAGGTCTGTTTCTGTTGTTCTGCCAATTGGTGAATCGGGTGATCGGGGGCCGGAAAGAAACTGCAGGCAGCAATAAACAAACAGCCCGGGTAGCGTTCATTGCGTACATGCTCGGCCAACACGTCATAGCGCGCCAACAGCTTTTGCTGTGGGCTGCGTGTTTCATCAAGCAGCAACTGGCGGCGCCAGGTATCTATCTGTTGGCTGTGATAACGCAGGCAGTCATACAGCAGCGCTTCACGATCCGGCCAGAACGGTTTCATATCGCTGAGTTGTACACCTAACTTCTCTGTCAGCATTTCCAAGGTGGTGGTCGCCAGGCCTTGCTTTTCCAACAGCTCCAACGCGGTATCGAGAACCTGTTCACGTTGCATTTATGCTCCCTCCCAAAAATGTTCTTAACCTGAATATATCTGTCGTCTGCGCTACAGCAATTACGGTCGGTTCACGATCTGCTGCAAGTGTGCGCTGAACGCCGATGCATTCATAAAACCGGTCACGCGGGCAGCCGGTAGCTCCTCACCTGTCTGGTTAAAAAACAGGATGGTGGGCAGGCCCAGAACCTGTAAATGTTTGAGTAGCGCTACCTGCTCGGCATTATTGGCAGTTACGTCGGCCTGTAACAGCACCATACTGGCCAATTGCGATTGCACCGCGGGATCGCTGAAGGTGTACTTTTCAAACTCTTTGCAGGCAACGCACCAGTCTGCATACAGATCCAGCATAACGGGTTTTCCCTGTGCTTGCCGCAGCGCCAGGTTAAGTTGCTCAACATTATTGATACGGGTGAAGATTGGGTGTGGCCGAGCGGCCTGCTGCGCTGCGGCGGAACTGCCAAATGCCCAGTCCTGCAATGGACGAGCGGCGATCACCAGCACAACCAGTAACACTAGCTGCATGATGCGTGCCCAACCACGGGACGACTTCAGGCTCAGCACGAACGCCCAGCCAAAGAACGCGACGCCGAGCAGGCTCCACAGGCGCAGCCCCCAAACTTCACCCATCACCCGTTCAAGCAGGAACACCGGCAGCGCCAGGATCACAAAGCCAAAGGCTTCTTTGACGTATTGCATCCAGGGACCGCTGCGTGGCAATAGACGGTTACCGAACAGCGTGACGAGCACCAGCGGCAGGCCCATGCCCAAAGCATAAAGATATAGCGTGCCGCCACCGGCCCACATATTGCCGCTTTGGGCGATGTACAGCAGGATCGCGCTGAGCGGGGCGGTGGTGCAGGGGGAACAGATTAGCCCGGCCAATGCGCCCATCATGAATACGCCCGCCAGCGATCCGCCTTGCTGGGTGTTGCTCCAGCTTGCCAGCCGCGTTTGCAGTGAGGAGGGCAGTTGCAGGGAATAGCAGCCGAACATGGAGAAAGCCAAGGCAACAAACAGTAACGACAGCCCAATCAGCACGTAAGGGTGTTGCAGCGCGGCCTGGAACTGCAGCCCGGCGGCGGCAACCACCAGGCCAAGCAAGGTATAGGTGAGCGCCATTCCCTGTACATACACCACCGCCAGCACCAGGATCCGCCCGCTGCTGTGTGGCCGTTCACGGCCGAGAATGATGCCGGAAATCAGCGGATACATCGGCAATACGCAAGGGGTGAAAGCAATGCCGATCCCCAGCAGCAAAGCCCACAGCGGTGAGAACGGCAGGTTGGCTGGCACCGTTTCGGCCGGAGTGGCGGCTTGCGTGGCCGCAGCCACGGCGCTGAGTGGGATCACGCGGGTTTCTGGCGGGTAACAGAAACCGGCGGCGGCACAGCCTTGATACGTCACGCTCAGGCTACCGCTGGCGTCGGCCCGCAGTAATGGGATGTTCAGCGTCAGCTGCTGCTTGAAAATCGCCGTCTCGCCAAAGAACTCGTCTTTGTGCGCCAACCCGGCAGGCAGCTCAAACTGGCCGAGCGTTGCCTGTTGCGGAACCAGTTTGATTTGCTGGCGATACAGGTAATAACCTGGCCGGATCTGCCAGTTCAGGGTCAACTGGTTGGCTTGCTGTTTAAAATCGAAGGTGAACGCCTGATCGACAGGCACGAACGGGTTACCGCCGCTTTGGCCGAACAGCGAGGCCTGAACTGGTTGCGGCAGGAAAAACAGGCTGCAGAGCAGCAATATCAGCTTAATGAGGCGTTGATCCATGACAGGTAATCTTTATCTCCAGCCATCACCGGCAACACCAACAACTCGGGCGTTTGATACGGATGATGTTGTTTCAGGTAGGCGAGCAAGGCTTGCTGATGCTGACGATCGCTTTTGAACAGCATCTGCACTTCATATTCCTGTTCCAGTTTCCCTTCCCAGTAGTATAGCGAGGATGCGCCGGGCAGCAGCGTGGCGCAGGCTGCCAGTTTCTCCCCCAGCACGCGTGCCGCCAGGTCTTGCGCGGTCGCTTCATCGGGTGTGGTACAGAGTATGACGATAGCTTCGCAATCGGACATCTTCAGCCCCTCTCAACCAGATTATCAACAGGGCACTATACCCTGAAGCCAGCCTGGCTAGAAGGCGAGTTTATCACCAACGGGGAAATGAGTGGGGAGAAGCGGGGCCGCAGCCCCGCCTGAGGATTACAGAATAACGCTGCCAATCAGGAAGCCGAACACCACCGCGAACACCACGCCCAAGGTGCCGGGAATGAAGAACGGATGGTTAAACACAAAGCGCCCGATGCGCGTAGTGCCGGTATCGTCCATCTGCACCGCCGCGACCAATGTTGGGTAGGTTGGCAGAATGAACAGGCCGGAAACGGCAGCAAAGGAGGCGATGGCGGTCAGCGGCGTGACGTTCAGCGCCAGCGCCATTGGCATCAGCGCCTTGGCGGTTGCCGCCTGAGAGTACAGCAGCGCAGAGCAGAAGAAGAAGATCACTGCCAGCAGCCAAGGGTGTGACTGGATGACGGTACCCGCAGTCTCTTTGATCCAGTCGAGGTTGGCCTGCACGAAGGTATCACCCAGCCAGGCGACGCCCAGAATACAGATACAGGCGCTCATCCCGGCTTTGAAGGTGCTGGAATTCAGCACCAGATCGGTGTCGACGCGGCACAGAATGGTAGTCAGGGTGGCCACGCTCAGCATGATGATCAGAATGGCGTTAGTGGTGTTCATCAGCGGTGTTGCCACCAGGCCCATGCTTGGGCTGTTGATGATGGCATAAGCCACCACGCACAGTACGCCCGCCAGGAACAGCAGTACCGACATTTTGGCCCGTGGTTTAATCTCCATAACCTGGTCACCGCGCAGGGTGATTAGGCCTTCTTCGAAGCGTTTTTGATAGACCGGATCGTCAGACAGCTTGGAGTCAAACAACCAGGTAACCAGCAGTGACATCAGCAGCACTGCGAGGAAGGTGGAAGGAATGACCACCATGAGGAGGTGCAGATAGCTCACCCCGTGCCCTTCCATCACCGAAGACATGTAAACCACTGCGGCGGAGATTGGCGAGGCGGTAATGGCGATCTGCGCAGAAACCACGGCGGTAGACAGCGGGCGGCAAGGCTTGATGCCCTGCTCTTTGGCCACTTCGGCAATTACCGGCAGTGCGGAGAGGGAGATATTACCGGTGCCGGCAAAGATGGTCAGAAAATAGGTGACGATCGGTGCCAGAATGGTGATGTATTTTGGGTTCTTGCGCAGCAGTTTTTCGGTTTGCTGCACCAGATAATCCATCCCGCCAGCCACCTGCATGGCGGCGATCGCGGCAATCACCGCCATAATGATAGAAATAACGTCGAAAGGAATGCTGCCTGGTTTGACGCCAATCATCGCCAGCACCAGCACCCCAAGGCCCCCTGCAAAGCCGATGCCGATGCCGCCTAGCCTAGCTCCCAGGAAGATGGCCAGCAGAACGATCACTAACTCCACGACTAACATAGTGTTTACCCCTTAAAGTGAAGAATTTATGAAAACAGAAAGTTAATAAGTTGTGGAAGCCGGAAAGAAAAAAGGCACGCTATCCAAAGGATTAGCGTGCCTTTCAGGCTACCGGATGTGCCTATTATTGTTCATTTTCATCTGTATAACGTTTCGCTTTATAGGCTGGGTGCATCAGGTTCTGCACAGAGAAAATATCATCCAGCTCAGCTTCGGTGAGTAGCCCGCGCTCCAGCACCACTTCACGCACGCTCTTACCGGTTTCAGCACAAATCTTGCCGACAATGTCACCGTTATGGTGGCCAATGAATGGGTTCAGATAGGTCACGATACCGATAGAGTTGAACACGTAGTGCTCACACACTTCTTTATTCGCGGTAATACCATTAATGCATTTTTCCAGCAGGTTGTAACAGGCGTTGGTCAGGATGTGGATTGACTCAAACATGGCCTGGCCGATCACCGGTTCCATCACGTTCAACTGCAACTGGCCCGCTTCGGCCGCCATGGTAACGCAAGTATCGTTACCGATCACCTTAAAGCACACCTGATTCACCACTTCTGGGATCACCGGGTTCACTTTGGCTGGCATGATAGAGGAACCGGCCTGCAGCTCAGGCAGGTTGATTTCATTCAGGCCAGCGCGCGGGCCGGAAGACAGCAGGCGCAGGTCGTTACAGATCTTAGAAAGCTTCACTGCCAGACGTTTCAGCGCGCTGTGCACCATCACGTAAGCACCGCAGTCGGAGGTGGCTTCGATCAGGTCTTCGGCAGGAACCACCGGCAGGTTACTGACTTCTGCCAGTTTCTGCACGGCCAGTTGCTGGTAGCCTTCCGGGGTGTTCAGCGCAGTACCGATCGCCGTAGCACCCAGGTTGACTTCCAGCAGCAATTCCGCTGTGCGGTGCAGGTTGCGGGTTTCTTCATTCAATAGCACGCTGAACGCACGGAACTCCTGGCCCAGTGTCATTGGCACCGCGTCCTGCAACTGGGTACGGCCCATCTTCAGGATGGTTTCGAACTCTTTAGCCTTGCGATCAAAGCCTTCACGCAGTTGGTTGATGGCGTCGATCAGTTTCTGATTGGATGCGTATACCGCAATACGGAAGCCGGTAGGGTAGGCATCGTTGGTGGATTGGCATTTGTTGAGATGATCGTTCGGGTTCAGGTATTGATATTCACCCTTTTGGTGGCCCATTAACTCCAGGCCGATATTCGCCAGAACTTCGTTGGTGTTCATGTTCAGTGAGGTGCCAGCACCGCCCTGAAACACATCCACCGGGAATTGGTCCATGCATTTGCCTTTATCCAGCACTTCATCACAGGCCTGGATGATGGTATCGGCGATTTTGCGTGGAATGGTTTTTAGCTCTTTATTGGCCATTGCCGCGGCTTTTTTTACCATTACCATGCCGCGTACAAACTCTGGAACGTCGCTGATTTTACTGTTGCTGATGTAGAAGTTTTCAATCGCACGCAGAGTATGAACACCATAGTAGGCTTCTGCGGGGACTTCACGTGTTCCTAACAGGTCTTCTTCGATACGAATGTTGTTTGACATGAGAACCTTCTCTATGTTGCTGCCGAATTAATTATTTGCTTGTTAACGAAATTATGTTGCCGAGAGCTTCAAGTGCGGAAGTATTGACCGCATCGATTGTTACAACCCAGATCATATGCTGCTTGGTAATAAATGAATGAACGCAGATCACTATCTGGTGTTTCAGAAAACCAGAGCTTTTGCGTTCTGTGATCTGTTTCACGCTTAATAACTTTAGTAAAAAAAATCTGGCTGGTTGAAATAACGCGCGGCAGGCCCCATTCTAGAAGGGTTAGCCTGTTGCAGGCTCCATTACTGCGCGTATGCACCACCGGGTGGGTATGCCGACTCTACTGATAGGAGAACCCGGTGCGCTTGTTACCGTTACTGTTGATATTTCTGTTTGCCTACATAGAGATATCGTTATTTATCAAAGTGGCAGCTGTGCTTGGCGTGGCCGTCACCCTGCTGCTGGTGGTGTTTACCTCTTGCGTAGGGGTTTCTCTGGTGCGTAATCAGGGAATGAAAACCTTCATCCAGATGCAGCAAAAGCTGGCAGCAGGTGAAAGCCCGGCGGCAGAGATGGTGAAAAGCGTTTCTCTGGTGCTGGCCGGATTTTTGCTGCTGGTGCCGGGTTTTTTCACCGATTTCCTCGGTTTGCTGCTGTTGCTGCCGCCAGTGCAGAAATCCCTGACGTTGAAGCTGATGCCGCATCTTTCTGTCTATCGTTCCGCAAGGTGGAGCCAGGGCGGCGGTGCCGCCAATGGCAACACCTTCGATGGTGAGTTCCAGCGTAAAGACGATGAGCGCTACACGCTGGATCACCAACCGGACGATCGTAACAAACCTGACGATCGCTAAGTGAATTCCCTAAGCGCGGCCATCTTGGCCGCGTTTTTGCTAGCAGCGCCAGCAATCTCTGCCATCAAAACAAAAATTTTTTTGATCTTGCCCCTTGAAGAGGGATGGAACGCCCCCATTTCAAATCCCACGAGGCCGGTATGATAACCGGTGAACAACCCTAAATCTGATAGAGACCTTCTTACAGGAGAGCGTTCAATGAGTATTCGTCCATTGCATGACCGCGTTATCGTCAAGCGCAAAGAAGTTGAATCAAAATCTGCTGGCGGCATCGTTCTGACTGGCTCTGCAGCGGGTAAATCCACTCGTGGTGAAGTTGTAGCAGTAGGTAAAGGACGTGTTCTGGAAAGTGGCAGCATTCAGCCGCTGGATGTGAAAGTAGGTGATATCGTAATTTTCAACGACGGTTACGGCGTGAAAGCAGAGAAGATCGACAATGAAGAAGTGTTGATCATGTCCGAAAGCGACATTCTGGCAATTGTGGAAGCGAAATAACGCTTTATATCTTTCTGAACTGAACGAGTTGAAGGGAAATACCAATGGCAGCTAAAGACGTAAAATTTGGCAATGATGCTCGCGTGAAGATGCTCCGCGGTGTGAATATTCTTGCTGATGCAGTAAAAGTGACCCTGGGCCCGAAAGGCCGCAACGTAGTGCTGGATAAATCCTTCGGCGCGCCTTCCATCACTAAAGATGGCGTATCCGTTGCTCGTGAAATCGAACTGGAAGACAAATTCGAGAACATGGGCGCACAAATGGTGAAAGAAGTTGCCTCTAAAGCGAACGATGCTGCGGGCGACGGCACCACTACTGCCACCGTACTGGCTCAATCCATCATCACCGAAGGCCTGAAAGCCGTCGCTGCTGGCATGAACCCGATGGATCTGAAGCGCGGTATCGATAAAGCCGTTATCGCTGCGGTTGAAGAACTGAAAAAACTGTCCGTACCTTGCTCTGATTCCAAAGCCATTGCTCAGGTAGGCACCATCTCTGCAAACTCCGACGACACCGTGGGTAAACTGATTGCAGAAGCCATGGAAAAAGTGGGCAAAGAAGGCGTGATCACCGTTGAAGAAGGCACTGGCCTGCAAGACGAGCTGGACGTGGTTGAAGGTATGCAATTTGACCGTGGCTACCTGTCTCCTTACTTCATCAACAAGCCAGAAACCGGTTCTATCGAACTGGAAAGCCCGTTCATCCTGCTGGCTGACAAAAAAGTTTCCAACATCCGTGAAATGCTGCCCGTGCTGGAAGCCGTTGCTAAAGCCGGTAAACCATTGCTGATCATCGCTGAAGACGTTGAAGGCGAAGCGCTGGCAACTCTGGTGGTCAACACCATGCGTGGCATCGTGAAAGTGGCGGCGGTTAAGGCACCTGGCTTCGGCGACCGTCGTAAAGCCATGCTGCAGGATATCGCTACCCTGACTGCCGGTACCGTGATCTCTGAAGAAATCGGTCTGGAGCTGGAAAAAGCCACTCTGGAAGATCTGGGCCAGGCAAAACGCGTTGTGATCAACAAAGACACCACCATCATCATCGATGGCGTGGGTGACGAGAAGACCATTCAGGGCCGCGTGACTCAGATCCGTCAGCAGATCGAAGAAGCGACTTCTGACTATGATCGTGAAAAACTGCAGGAGCGTGTTGCTAAACTGGCTGGCGGCGTTGCCGTTATTAAAGTTGGCGCAGCCACTGAAGTTGAAATGAAAGAGAAGAAAGCCCGCGTTGAAGATGCCCTGCACGCGACCCGTGCTGCGGTTGAAGAAGGCGTGGTTGCCGGTGGTGGCGTAGCGCTGATCCGCGTAGCGGGTAAAATCGCTAACCTGAAAGGCGACAACGAAGACCAGAACGTGGGGATCAAAGTGGCCCTGCGTGCAATGGAAGCCCCACTGCGCCAGATCGTGATCAACGCCGGTGAAGAAGCTTCTGTAATCGCCAACAACGTGAAAGCGGGCGAAGGCAGCTACGGCTACAACGCCTACACTGAAGAATACGGCGACATGATCGCGATGGGTATCCTGGATCCAACCAAAGTGACCCGTTCTGCGCTGCAGTACGCGGCATCTGTGGCTGGCCTGATGATCACCACCGAGTGCATGGTGACCGATCTGCCGAAAGAAGATAAGGCTGACATGGGCGCTGCAGGTATGGGCGGCATGGGTGGCATGGGCGGCATGATGTAATCCTCCCCCACTCTTTTGTGTGTTGAAAACCCCGGTCAGAGATGGCCGGGGTTTTTTTATCTCTCTAATTCCCTCATTTAGCCAATCAGGATGAGTTTATTTTCTGTTCGGCATAAACACTTGCTCAGCCAGACCGATATTAACCATACCGATGAAAGGACGGTTTCTTTTTGCGATCGATGTTAGTGGAGAGGATCACCCAGATGGAGCAGGTGGCGACGACGGCGGCTGAATGGGTGTGAGGTTGTCTGAGGCCTGCGGTTGAATGCGGGTTTTGATTTTGCGAGCGCTGCCGCACCGTATTGGATGATATTTTTGCAGACCGGGCTGATTTAGCGTGTAAACTGAGGGCTTATTGGTCGTTGCTTAGGGGGCTGAACAGGCATCAGTGGCAACGGATGCTTAAAAACGATACCCACCGTCGGGTATATTTACCCTTACCGATCAGCTTTTGCTTAATTCTCAACATCATATGGGGAACAAAATGCGGATTAAAGCCTTACTGGGTCTATCAGCAGCATTGCTGCTGGCAGGTTGCAGCAGCTCTAATGAACTGACCGCCGCAGGTCAGCAAATCAAATTCACCGACACCAAACCGGCTGCCGAATGCCAGTTGATGGGCGAAGTGACCGGTTCGCAGAGTAACTGGCTGTCGGGTTCCGGCGGTGAAGGCAGCTCAATGCGCGGTGCCGCTAACGATCTGCGCAACAAAGCGGCGGCCATGGGGGGTAACGTGATTTATGGGGCGAGCAGCCCAAGCCAGAACCTGCTCTCAAGTTTTGCGCCGCTCGACAGCAAAATGGTCGGCCAGGTTTATAAGTGTCCATGATGCGCACTCGGCGTCGTGCATAATCGAGAGGAATGCCCAGGCATTCCTCTAAGCGATCACTCTTGCGTCAGGCGCAGATCTAACGGGGTTTTGCTGGGCTCACCGCCCACTTCACGCGCCAGGCGTGGCACCAGATAGCCAGAAACCTTGCTCAACAGGCCTTTCATAATCATGCGCGCTTCATCATCGCTAACCATAAAGTGAGCAGCTCCCTGGACTTTGTCCAAGACGTGTAGGTAGTAGGGCAGGATCCCGGCATCAAATAGCGCGTTACTCAGTGCGGCCAGCGTGTCGGCACAGTCGTTGATGCCGCGCAGCAGCACGCTCTGATTCAGCAGGGTAACGCCTGCGCTGCGAAGCTGTGCCATACTTTCACGCAGTTCCTGGTCGATTTCGTTGGCATGGTTGATATGCGTCACCATCAGCACCTGTAGGCGCGATGCCGACAGCCGTTGGCAGAGCTCGGCGGTAATACGGGCAGGGATTACCACCGGCAAGCGCGTATGAATCCGCAGGCGTTTCAGGTGCGGGATGCTTTCCAGTTCCCCGATCAGCCAGGCAAGTTCGTGATCTTTGGCCATCAGCGGATCGCCACCGGAGAAAATGATTTCATCCAGCTCCGGGTGCTGGCGGATATACTCCAGCGCTAGGCGCCAGTTTGCCTTGTTTCCCTGGTTATCCTGATACGGGAAATGGCGGCGGAAACAGTAGCGGCAATTGACCGCACAGCCGCCTTTCACCAGCAGCAGGGCGCGGTTGCGGTATTTATGCAACAGGCCCGGCACCACGCTGCGCTGTTCATCCAGCGGATCGGTGGTGAAGCCGGGGGCCGTGATAAACTCTTCGCGGGCGGTCAGCACTTGGCGCAACAGTGGGTCATTGGCATCGCCGGGCTGCATGCGCGCAGCAAAGGCGCGCGGCACGCGCAGGGCAAACAGACGGCGGGCATCGCGCCCCTGCGGCAGTTCCGGGTGGGTATTCAGCGATAAAAGATGCAGTAGTTCATCGGGATCGGTAATAACATCGGCGAGTTGATGCAACCAATCTTCTCTATCCGCCGCGTTTTGGGTTACAATGTGTGCCATTTTTTGGCTAAGCTACCAATTTAAATATTCAGAGGGCCATTATGGCGACTTATTCTAGCAACGATTTCCGTCCGGGTCTTAAAATCATGTTCGAGGGCGAACCTTACGCTGTCGAAGCCAGTGAGTTCGTAAAACCGGGCAAAGGCCAGGCTTTCGCACGCGTGAAAATGCGTCGTCTGCTGACCGGTACTCGCGTTGAGAAGACCTTTAAATCTACGGATTCCTGTGAAGGTGCAGACGTTGTAGATACTAACATGAACTATCTGTACAACGACGGTGAGTTCTTCCACTTCATGCACCCTGAGACGTTTGAACAGCATCAGGTTGAAGAGAAAACCGTGTCCGACGTAGCAAAATGGCTGCAGGATAATGCGGAATGTATCGTTACCCTGTGGGATGGCCGCCCGATCGCCGTGCAGCCGCCAAACTTCATCGAAGCAGAGGTGACTGACACCGATCCAGGTCTGAAAGGTGATACCGCAGGTACCGGCGGCAAGCCAGCGACCCTGAGCACCGGCGCAGTAGTGAAAGTGCCATTGTTCGTGCAGATCGGCGAAGTGATCAAAGTTGACACCCGCTCTGGCGAATACGTTTCTCGCGTAAAATAATTTCTGTTTAGAGGAGCCACGGTTTGCGTGGCTCCTCTGATTTTCTTCTTTCTTACCGGTTTACCCTTCAGCCCTATAGAGCGATTGTCGCCTTTCGGCGCAACGTTAGTTATTATCTCTATCTTCACCCAGCCAGGCGGGACGACCCATCTGCGCATCTTGTTGTCTGGGGACGACCCCATCAGTTCTGGAGCCTGTTCATGGCGTGGATCATTTTGATTTTTGCTGGCCTGCTTGAGGTCGTGTGGGCGATTGGCCTGAAATATACCCATGGTTTTACCCGTCTGACTCCGAGCATCATTACGGTTGCTGCTATGGTGGTCAGTATGATCTTGCTGGCTAATGCGATGAAAACGCTGCCCGCTGGCACCGCTTATGCGGTGTGGACCGGGATCGGTGCGGTTGGGGCAGCGGTAATGGGCATGGTGCTACTCGGCGAATCGACCAATATCATGCGCATTCTCAGCTTATGTTTGATCGTCGCCGGTATTTTAGGGCTGAAATTCAGCAGTCACTGAGCGGTTGGCTGTTTCACCCACACCAGGGCTGTGGTATCAAAACCATAGCCTTTGGCGACCTGCACTAACCTGTCGCGCGTGGCGGCGTCGATCGTTGGCGTGCGTGACAGGATCCACAGATAGTCGCGGTTCGGGCCGGCAACCAGCGCGTAGCGGTATTCAGGATCCAGATCGATCACGTTATAGCCACCATAGAACGGGCCGAAAAACGACACCTTCAACGAGGCAACCTGCGGCGAGCCGATAAAATAGGCTTTCCCTTGGCTCTCCTGCCACTGCTGTTTCTGTGCATTAAATCCCCGGTTAACCACTTTCAGGCCGCCGTCTGCGCGCGGGCTGTAATTGGCCGTCACCTGCTCCAGGCCACGTTCAAAGCGGTGATCCAGACGGGCGATTTCATACCAGGTGCCGAGATAGCGCTGGCTGTCAAAGTTATCCACCACCTTGAGATCTTTTGGTGGGGTCACGCTGCAGGCAACGGAGATCAGGGCAGATAACATCACCCCCAGTTTTGACCAAAAACGCATAAGTAACACCTGTTTATCAGTAGAAGATATACCCAAAATAATTCGAGTTGCTTGTAGGCGGCAACGGAGTGACAAATCAGTCAAAGACTGATTTGAACAGCGCTTGCACTGGCCCGTAGAGTGAGCCTCTTTGAGGCTCATAAGCCCCAGGAGCTTACTCAAGTCAGTGACTGGGGTGAGTGACAAATCTGCTTGGCAGATTTGAACGCTGCTTGCAGCGGCCCCGAAGGGGCGAGGCCCATTATGGGCCGAGTAATGCAGCCGACACCCAAGCAACTTGAAGTATGACGGGTATAAACAGTTTATAACATATGGCAAGGGGTGGCGGCCAACGGAGGCTGGCCGCCGGGGGATTTACAAGGTGACGACGCCGATCAGTGCCACGACGCTCAGGATCGCTGCCAGGCCGTAGAACACCCATTTGCCGGCGGGCACATGGATTTTCAGGTCATGCATGGCATGGTGGATACGGTGTAGCCCGCACCACAGCGGCAGAATGATCATCAACAGCAGGAACAGACGGCCGATCCAGCTTTGGCAGAATGCCAGTACGCGCTCATAGCCTAATGCGTCACCGGGGAACAGGCCAAGGGGCAGCATAATACCGACCAGCAGCACGATAGCGGGAGCAACGATCGCCCCCCACATGCCACCGGCACCAAATAATCCCCAGAAAACCGGCTCATCAGAGCGTTTAGGTGCTTGATTTATCATGTTTCCTCCGGGTTAGATTAAGGCGACGGCGAGAATGATCACCGTGACGGCAATCGTTACGGCCCACAGTGCCTTAACGATCGGCTCTGGCCCCATTTTTTCGCTGTTTACCACGATATTGGCGGCTTTAGGCGCCAGATCGAACCAGGTTTTGGTGTGCAGCACCGCGGCCAGCAGGGTGATGATATTAATCAGCAGCACCAGCGGGTTTTGCAGGAAGCCGACAAAACCGGCCCAGCTTTCAGGGCCGCCTTTCAGCGCAAAAACGCCGTAGATCAGCACGATGCTGAACCAGGTTGCAGGCACCGATGTACCTTCACGCAGCATGTAGAAACGGTAAAAACCGAGCTTCTGCCACCAGGTGGGTGTCATGGTACGCACATAGGGTTTACGTTGTGTTGTCATTGCTGTCTCCTCTCCCTTATTGCGGTTTCAGCATTGCGATCATGAAGTCTTTGGCACTTTCTACCTTGCCCTGCTGGATCGCAGCGGCCGGGTCGACGTGTTTCGGGCAGACTTCAGAGCAGTAGCCAACAAACGTACAGGTCCAGACACCGTTCTGGCCGTTGAGCTGCGGCATGCGTTCTTTCTTGCCGTGATCGCGGTTATCCAGGTTGTAACGGTGTGCCAGCGTGATCGCCGCCGGGCCGATAAATTCCGGGTTGAGACCGAACTGTGGGCAAGCGGCATAGCACAGGCCACAGTTGATGCAGCCGGAGAACTGATGGTATTTCGCCATCTGCGCCGGGGTCTGCACGTTCGGGCCGTCTTCCGGCTTACGATCGTTGCCGATGATGTAAGGCTTAATCGCTTCCAGGCTTTCGATAAAGTGGGTCATATCGACCACCAGATCGCGTTCGATCGGGAAGTTGCCCAGCGCTTCAACCTTCATACCGGCGGTGTATTCGCGCAGGAAGGTTTTACAGGCCAGTTTCGGCACGCTGTTGACCATCATGCCGCATGAACCGCAAATGGCCATACGGCATGACCAGCGGTAGGACAGATCGGGTGCCAGGTTATCTTTGATATAACCCAGGGCATCCAGCAGCGAAGTCTGCTCATCGTAAGGCACGCTGTAAGTCTCGAAATGCGGCTCTGCGTCGCGTTCCGGGTTGTAGCGCATCACTTCGATTTTCAGGTTTTTCATCTCAGCCATTCGCCTGCTCCTTATCCTTTTTCTCCTGTGCATCGGCTTCGGCACCGTAAACACGTTTGGCCGGTGGCAGCTTGGTGATTTTCACGTCGCTATACTCCAGGCGAGGCGCCCCCTGCGGGTTGTGGAACGCCAGCGTATGTTTCAGGAAGTTCACATCGTCACGCTCGGTGCAGCCTTCGTCTAAGCGTTGGTGCGCCCCGCGCGATTCTTTACGGTTGAAGGCGGAGTGCGCCATACATTCAGCAACGTCCAACCCGTAACCCAGTTCAATGGTATAGAGCAGATCGGTGTTGAACACGTTGGTGGTATCGGTGATTTTGACGCGCTTGAAGCGCTCTTTCAGCTCTGCCAGCTTATCGATGGTTTTCTGCATCAGTTCCGGCGTGCGGTAGATACCGCAGCCTTCTTCCATCGACAGGCCCATTTCGTCGCGGATCTTCGCCCAGTTCTCGTTGCCTTCCTGCTTCATCAGGTTGCTGAGACGGGTTTCCACGTCACGGCCCTGTGCGTCGAGCGCGCTGCCGTTGGCCGGGCCACTTTCCAGCGCACGGCGTGCGGCGTGTTCACCGGCTACGCGGCCAAAGACCACCAGTTCTGCCAGCGAGTTAGAGCCCAGGCGGTTTGCACCGTGCAGGCCAACGGAGGAACATTCCCCCACCGCGAACAGCCCTTTAATGCGGGTTTCGCAGTTCTGATCGGTCTCGATCCCACCCATGGTGTAGTGCGCGGTTGGGCGTACCGGGATCGGATCTTTAACCGGGTCAACGCCCACGTAGGCTTTTGCCAGTTCGCAGATGAACGGCAGGCGTTCCAGCAGTTTTTTCTCGCCCAGATGGCGCAGATCCAGATACACCACGTCACCACGCGGCGTGGGGATCGTACGGCCAGCACGCCATTCGTGCCAGAAAGCCTGGGACACTTTGTCACGCGGGCCCAGTTCCATATATTTGTTCTTCGGTTCGCCAAGTGGGGTTTCTGGGCCCATGCCGTAATCCTGCAGATAACGGTACCCGTCTTTATTGACCAGAATACCGCCTTCACCGCGGCAGCCTTCGGTCATCAGGATGCCAGAGCCCGGCAGACCGGTGGGGTGATACTGCACAAACTCCATATCACGCAGTGGCACACCGTGGTGGAATGCCATACCCATACCATCGCCGGTGACAATACCGCCATTGGTGTTATAACGGTAAACGCGGCCAGCCCCGCCGGTTGCCATGATCACCGCATTAGCGCGGATCTGCACGCGGGTGCCTTCCATCATGTTCATGGCGATCAGACCACGAGCCTGGCCGTCGTCCACCAGGATGTCCAACACGAAGTGCTCGTCAAAACGTTGAATTTGCGGATACTTCAGCGAGGTTTGGAACAAAGTGTGCAGCATATGGAAACCGGTTTTATCGGCGGCAAACCAGGTGCGTTCGATCTTCATGCCGCCGAAACGACGCACGTTGACCGAACCGTCCGGTTTGCGGCTCCACGGGCAACCCCACTGCTCAAGCTGGGTCATTTCACGCGGGCAACTGTGAACGAAGTGATCGACCACGTCCTGCTCGCACAGCCAGTCGCCCCCGGCAACGGTGTCTTGGAAGTGATAGTCATAGCTGTCGTGAGCTTGGGTGACAGCGGCGGAGCCCCCTTCGGCGGCTACCGTATGGCTGCGCATCGGGTAAACTTTAGATATCAGCGCGATTTTGAGTTGGGGATTGGCTTCCGCTGCAGCAATGGCTGCCCGTAAACCGGCTCCCCCAGCGCCAATAATGGCGAGGTCGGCGTTAAAGGTTTGCACTGCATTCCTCCAGTAGTCTTGTTAAAACGACAAAATGAAAATATCTATACTTAATATTTATAAAGCTCTTGGGTGATCGTTTGTTGAGCATGCCGTTTGGCTGAACATTAAGGATAGATAACTCCCGGCAAATGTAGGGATATCACTATACCTAAAGTTAAGTAGTAGAAATTTGATGTGATCGATTGTTTTGTCTTTTAACTGCTGGGCGAGAGGCATTCCTGTAAAAATAAGGGGTTGGCAGCCCTTTGACTCTAATTCATCGTATTAGCGGTGGTTTATATGGTGACTATGTTTTTTATGATTTTAAAAGATGCAGTGCGGTGGTGAAGAATTTGTTTGCATAGCAGGATACGAGTAGACTGCATCCCCTGTTTGATTTCGGAGTAATTATCATGAGCGAAACGGCAAGCTGGCAACCGAGTGCACCCATCGCCAATTTGTTGAAACGCGCGGCGATCTTGGCTGAGATCCGGCGTTTCTTTGCCGATCGTGGCGTATTGGAGGTGGAAACGCCTGCAATGAGCCAGGCGACGGTGACCGATATTCACCTGGTTCCGTTCCAGACGCGCTTCGTCGGGCCTGGGGCCGCAGATGGCCTGACGCTATACATGATGACCAGCCCGGAATACCACATGAAGCGCCTGCTGGCGGCCGGTAGCGGCCCGATTTATCAACTGGGGCGCAGTTTCCGTAATGAAGAAGCAGGGCGGCATCACAATCCTGAATTTACCATGCTGGAATGGTACCGGCTGCATTATGACATGTATCGCCTGATGAATGAGGTGGACGATCTATTGCAGCAGGTGCTGGATTGCGATAGCGCCGAGACCCTATCCTACCAGCAGGCATTTTTGCGCCATTTGGATATCGACCCACTCTCTGCAGAAAAACCGCAGCTGCGTGAAGCAGCGGCCAAGCTCGATCTGAGCAATATTGCCGATACTGAAGAAGATCGCGACACGCTGTTGCAACTGCTGTTTACCGTCGGCGTTGAGCCGCACATTGGCCGCGACAGGCCTGCGTTTGTGTATCATTTCCCGGCGTCGCAGGCGGCGTTGGCTGAAATCAGTACGGAAGATCACCGCGTAGCAGAGCGCTTTGAGGTTTACTTTAAAGGCATTGAGCTGGCGAACGGCTTCCGGGAATTGACCGACGGCAATGAACAGCGCCAGCGTTTTGAGCAAGATAACCGTAAGCGCGCAGCGCGCGGTCTGCCGCAGCAGCCGATTGACAATAACCTGCTGGATGCGTTGCAGCACGGCATGCCCGAGTGTGCCGGGGTGGCACTGGGGGTCGATCGTCTGGTGATGCTGGCGTTGGGAGCAGAGCGCCTGAGTGAAGTGATCGCCTTCCCGGTCGATCGGGCCTAAGCGTTACGCAAGACAAAAAAGGGTTTGGCACTGGCCAAACCCTTTTGCATTTATAATCCACCTGATTCGCGGCGATGATTTGGTGCCGCGGTGGAAGGTGGTGTGCGGCTGTTATTGCTCAGGCGCGACAGCGTTTCGGTACGCACCTGGAACGGTGGGTACGGCAGCGTAATACCATGCTCGCGGTAGCCGGCCAGAATCAACTGGTGGATCTCATGGCGCAGCGGCATACGGTGGCCCATTTCAGCGGCGTAAATTCGCAGCTCGAAGATCTGAATACCTTGCTGCAGATCGACCAGATACACTTCCGGTGCCGGAGTATCCAACACCAGTGCGCAGCGTTCGGCCGCGTTGGTCAGGATCTGGGTCACTTCTTCGCTGTTGGCCTCTGCCGGTGCCGGTACGGTGAGCACCACACGGGTCAGGGTGTCTGACAACGACCAGTTGATAAATTGCTCGGTAATAAATGCCTTGTTAGGCACGATGATCTCTTTGCGATCCCAATCCGAAATGGTGGTGGCGCGGGTGTTGATCTTGGTAACGCTGCCGGTGAGGTTGCGGATCGTCACGGTATCGCCAATGCGGATCGGCTTTTCAAACAGAATGATCAGGCCAGAGATAAAGTTGGAGAATATCTCCTGCATCCCGAAGCCCAAACCCACGCTGAGTGCGGTCACTACCCACTGCAGTTTTGACCATTCAATGCCGATCCACGAGAAGCTGAGGATCGCCCCAAACAGCAGCAACAGATACTTGGTAATGGTGGTGATGGCATAGCCGGTGCCCGGTGTCAGATCCAAGTGCTGCAATATCGCCAGCTCCAGCAACGCCGGTAGGTTACGCACCAGTTGCATGGTCACAATCACTACCAGAATGGCGATCAGCAGTGCCCCCATGGTGATCGGCTGGGCGGTATCGACCCCGTTGACCGTTGAAGTGACATCCCACAGCGTAATGTTTTCCAGGAAACCGAAAGCGGAATGGATCTCGGACCACAGGAAGATCACCGAAACCAGCGCGATCATCGTCAGGATCGAACGGACCAAGCGCAGGGACTGCGCGCTGATCACATCAAGATCGATCTCGGTATCATCCACCTCCATCGATCCTTCATTGCTGTTGGGGAGGGGCGATGTTTCGTCTTCGCCCTTGGCGCGCTGGGCCAGAATATCTGCCCGGCGCTGTTTGGCGCGATCGAAGGCAATGCGTCGCCGCTGAATCAGCATCCAGCGGCGGATAATGTGGTACACCACCAATAACAGGAACCAGATAGCCACTGACGTTTCCAGCCTGGCCAGCAGTTTCTGCGAGGTTGTCAGGTAACCAACGGTGGAAGCCAGCGCGGCAACCAGCGGTGCCGAAAGCAGCAGGCCCCAGAGCGCGGTGTTAACCAGGTTCTCGCCTGAGCCGTTTTTATCCAGATACAGCGGGATCCCGGCGCGTTTCAGGCTGTTGGTCACCAGGCTCAGCGCCAGGCACAGCAGGATGAAACACAGGCGGCCAAGGGTATTGGAGAATTCGCGTTCGTTCAGGTTATCGAAGGTGATCAGCGCCATAATCAGTGGCACGATCAGCCAGATCGACATCTTATAATAGCGCATGGCGCGGTAAACCTGCTGTGCCGGCCAGCGGAAATGCACGATAAACAGCCCTTGTGGATGGGCGAAGGCGGCGCTGATCATGCAGATCCACAGCACTGGCAGCGTGGCGGTAACGCCATCGCCGATCGCCACGGCCACCGGATAAGGCCAGGCGTTTTGCAGGCCGAAGCCTAACGCGGCCCACAGAACCGGTAAGGGTAATGCCACTAGGATCGACCAGAATACGGTGCGCAGTGTCAAAGTAAACTCATCTTGTGTCACCTTGCCAACCCGGCTGCTGGCGCGTGCCAGAAACGCATGATAGTGCTTGCGTGAGCTGATGCTGAAAATCACCAGCAGCAGCGCGCCGAAGATCGGCACCAGGGTTTCCTTGCTGGTGACCATCATCATCGAGGCCCCGCTGAGCTGCGTCAGCGTGTCCAGCGACAGCAGACGGGTCAGATCATGTGCAACGGCCAGCGGATAAGACAACGTGATCGGGCTGACGTCTGGCACCCAGAACAGATAACGGTGGGCGGCATCGCGGATTTCGTTCAGCGCATCGACCAACTGAGTATTGGCGACTTTCAGCTTGGTGAGTTCAAGGATTTGGGTATCACAGCCCGAAAGCAGCGAGTTAAGCAGCTCGCGCTGGGTGCGTATCTGCGCGTCGACAATGCGCTGCTGGGCGCTGGTCAGAGGGGAACCGTCGTCCTGCTTAAGCTCTTTAGCCTGTTGCGGCAGCTTTTCCAACTGGCTTTCAAAACGCAGGCGCTGCACGCGTAACTCGGCCATGGCGCTGTCCAGTTGCTGCGGTTTTGGCATTTCTGGCAGCGCAGCAACCTGTGCCCGTAAGGTTTCCCCCAGCGCGGAAGAGGTGCCCAACCATTGAGCCTGTTCGATAATGGTGCTGAGTGCTTGACGCACTTGCAGCGTTTGTGTGGCTGCCAAGCGTTGCTGAGAGGAGATCAGATCCATCTGTTGCGCCTGCTGGTTCAGGGCGCTGGACAGCTCGCGGTTGATCTGCAATTGCTGGCTGATACTCTTGGGCAGATCGCCGTTCTGCTCTGCCAACTGCTCGGTTTTTTCCAACGCCCGTTCGGCTTCGCGCTGACGTTGGCTGTTCAGATTGTTGCGTAGTGCCTGTAGCTGGCTATCCGTCTTTTCGTGGCGTGTCTTGTATACTTCGGCACGTATACGCGCCAGTTCCTGACGGTTGTTGGCCGAAAGCTGTGCCAGTTCCAGCTCATCCACCCTGGCTTTACGTGCTGCCGCCTCGGCCTGCAGCAACGTCAGTTGTGCTAGCGCCAATGGCGAGTTCTGGTTATTGCCTTGTGCCTGCAGGCGGCGCTGTATTTCTGTCAGCGCGCGCCGGGCCTCGGTCTGCTGTTGGGGGAGCTGGCTGAGAGAATCACTGATTTCGCGTGAACGTTCCTGCTCCTGTTGCAGCAGGCGCGCCTGTTCCAGCAATTGGCTGCTGGTTTGCAGAATCAGTTGTTCCAGTTCGCTGGCTGACAGATTGTCGCCATTCGGCAGAACTTTACTTTCCTCAATGGTCAACTGACGGCGCAGTTCCTGGGTCATTTTCGGAAAATCGTCAATAACCCTTTGATACTGTTCTGAATTATTCTTTGATTGCTTGCGCTCAGCCAGCCAGTTCAGGGCGCTTTGCAGCGCCTCGACCGTTTCTGCCTGATGAGGGGCGTTTTTGTTGCTCTCAGCCTGTTTCAGCTCCTGACGGAGCTGTGATTCGTTGGGAATGGGGGCGGCCAGAGCCGGTTGAATCAGTAATAAACTGAGCAATAACGAGATAATCAGGCGCACAGCGTCAATTCCTTCACATTTACGGTGTGGCAGCGTCTGACGCGGCGGCAACTTCAGCAAAGGCCGCACCCATACGGGTCACGGTGCCATTGTGCAACTGTGGGGCAAATTGCACGCTGCCCGGTGTGAACAGGTTGATCACCGTGGAACCGAGTTTGAAACGCCCCATTTCCTCGCCTTTTGCCAGCGCAATGGCACCTTCCTGACCTGCGGCCGGGTAGGTCCAGCGCTTGATAATGCCTTCGCGCGGTGGCGTGACGGTGCCAGCCCAGACGGTTTCGATGCTGCCAACAATGGTGGCACCGACCAGGATCTGCACCATCGGGCCTATAGCGCTGTCAAACAGGCAAATCACGCGTTCATTACGGGCAAACAGGTTTGGCACGTTTGCGGCGGTGAGCGGGTTTACCGAGAACAGATCGCCGGGAACGTAGATCATTTCGCGCAATACGCCATCGCACGGCATATGAACGCGATGATAGTCGCTAGGAGCCAGATAGGTGGTGGCAAACAAGCCGTTGCGGAATTGTTCTGCCAGCAGGTAATTGCCTGCCAGCAGCGCCTCCAGGCTGTAATGATGGCCTTTGGCCTGGAAAATCAGGTCGTCCTGGATCGGGCCTAGCTGGCTGATGGCACCATCGGCGGGTAAAGCCAGCACCTGCGGTTCGGCGACGATCGGGCGGGCACCTTCACGCAGCGGGCGCACGAAGAATTCGTTGAAGGTGGCATAAGAGGCCAGATCCGGATTCTGTGCTTCCTGCATATTCACGCGGTAATAGCGGGCGAACGCCTTCACCACCAGTCGGGTCAACCAACCGGCCTGTTTCTCGGCACCCCAACCCGCGAGACGGGTCAGTGCCAATTTTGGCAGCCAATACTGTAGTTTAATTTTGATGCTATCCAGCACGTTTAACCTCTTGAATAGGGATTTCCTGGTTCTTTCAAGCGGCAGCACCTTGGGCTGCAACCTGAAATCCATGGGTATATTTGGGCTTAACTTTCCGCTTCCGGGAAGTTTTTGCGGGTTTTTACCTGCGCCATGCTTTCCAGAATGCGGTGGTAGTTGTCGAAACGTTCTCTCGCTATGGCACCACTCTCCACCGCGGCGCGAATGGCGCAGCCAGGGTCGGTATCGTGGCGGCAATCACGGAACTTGCAACCGCCCAGGTAGTCACGAAATTCGACATAGGCACGGGTGATTTGTTCCGGCTCAAGGTGCCACAGGCCAAATTCACGCACTCCAGGGGAATCGATAACATCGCCACCATGCTGGAAGTGATACAACCGTGCCGCGGTGGTGGTATGTTGCCCGAGGCCAGAGACATCGGAAACCTCATTTACCAGAATTTGCTTTTCCGTTGCGGGTAACAGCGCGTTCAGCAGGCTGGATTTACCTACGCCGGACTGCCCGGCAAAGATGCTGATACGGTCAGCCAGTGCCTGCTCAAAGGCCGCCATTCCCTCGCGGGTCTGGCTGGAGACTTCCAGCACGCGATAGCCAACGCGCCGGTAGATATCCATCATGCCGTCAACCCGTTTGCGGGCTTCGGCGTCCAGCAGATCGATCTTATTGAGTACGATTAACGGCTCGACTTCCAGCGTTTCACAGGCCACCAGATAGCGATCGATCATATTGAGTGAAAGTTCAGGTAAGATCGCCGATACGATCACGATCTGATCGATATTGGCGGCGATCGGTTTCACACCGTCGTAGAAATCCGGGCGGTTCAGCACCGAAGTCCGCTCGTGTACCGCTTCAACGATACCTTTGACGCCTTCATGAGCACCTACGCCAGGGCGCCATACTACGCGATCGCCTGTCACCAGCGAGCGCAGGGTGCGGCGGATGTTGCAGCGATGCAGGGTGCCATCCGCTGCTTCAACGTCGGCATGCATACCGAAACGGCTGATGACGATCCCATCTTGTGGTTCGCCCAGTTGGGAATCGTCCAACTCTGGTTTATTGTCAGTGCGCTTAAGACGGCGCTGATGGTTCGCCTGCACGCGGCGTTGTTGACCTTTGGACAGTTTGTTCTTACTCACTGTGCCTCACTTGAATCGGCTTTTATCGCCCAGGACGAGCAAAAAGGCTATGATACACACTATTTTATATTAAATAACCGTTGTTAGCCGCCATTGGCTGTGGGTTTGCCAGCGTGTGGTTTATCTTTCGGCTTTTAAGCAGGAAATATCATGACAGGAAACGAAAATAACCTGATTTGGATCGATCTGGAGATGACCGGGCTGGATCCTGAGCGCGACCGGATTATTGAAATCGCGACGCTGGTGACCGATGCCAATCTGAATATCCTTGCCGAAGGGCCGGTGATCGCCGTGCATCAGTCTGATGAGCAACTGGCTCTGATGGATGATTGGAACGTGCGGACCCATACCGGCAGCGGGCTGGTGGCACGGGTCAAGACCAGCCAGTTAGACGAACGTGCCGCTGAGCTGGCCACCATTGCGTTTTTGCAGGAGTGGGTGCCTGCGGGCAAGTCGCCAATCTGTGGCAACAGCGTGGGCCAGGATCGTCGTTTCCTGTTCCGCTATATGCCGCTGTTGGAAGCTTACTTCCATTACCGTTATCTGGACGTCAGCACGTTAAAAGAGCTGGCGCGTCGTTGGAAGCCGGAAATTCTACCCGGTTTCAAGAAGCAGGGAACCCATCAGGCGTTAGACGATATCCGTGAATCGGTGGCGGAATTGGCGTATTACCGCGAGCATTTTATTCAGCTATAGTGCGGACAGCTCCTCTGAACGCCTTGCTGGCGCTTAATTCGCCACTTTGACGTTTAAAACAGCAATCAAACAAAATTCCCGTTTTTTTGCTTCCAGGGGCTTGCGGCGAAAAGGATTTCTCGTATAATGCGCACCCCGTACCGATGAAGAATTTAGTTCAGTTCAGCCATCGATACGCCGGGCGGGAATAGCTCAGTTGGTAGAGCACGACCTTGCCAAGGTCGGGGTCGCGAGTTCGAGTCTCGTTTCCCGCTCCAAATTCAACCATGCTGCCGATGTGGCATGATGAATAACAAGCAGTAAGAAGTAGTACCCATGCGACGCGGGAATAGCTCAGTTGGTAGAGCACGACCTTGCCAAGGTCGGGGTCGCGAGTTCGAGTCTCGTTTCCCGCTCCAAAAATTTCAAAGGCCATGCTGTTGTTGGTTGGCCGGATGCAAAAGCATCTCAATGCGGGAATAGCTCAGTTGGTAGAGCACGACCTTGCCAAGGTCGGGGTCGCGAGTTCGAGTCTCGTTTCCCGCTCCAATTTTCTCTCCAGATAAAACCCAGTTCTACGCCGCTCCTGGCGCGGTTCTTCTTCGGTTATTCAAATTCAGATGCAACGTTGTGAACAGAGTTATCCACAATTTGTGTACAAAATACCCGCAGTGCAAAAAATCAACGTTACGTTAATGAAAAATTTATCTAATTGATAATATTAACTATTTATTTCTTATAAAACGTTATCCCGATCACTTGCTCTTTTTGTTGCGGTTGAAAGACAAGGTGTTTTTATTTTTATGCACAAATCCACAGGGTGACTCTAGGGGGCGGAATGATAGATTTTATGCATCTCTCGGCAATCCTTTTTCTACCGCACGAATCAACCGTTTTTTCTGCTGGCTTTGCACGGTAATCCCTTGGGCCTCACGCCGAGCAAGCTGCTGCTGCAACGCCCAGTGGATATGTTCATCTAACATCGCGTTTTCCCCCTGACGGGCACGCAATGCGATCACGATCCGATCCTGATAAGGCGCGTTGCCAAGGGCGACGGCGATATTGCGTAGCCAGCGTAAGTGGCCAATGCGCCGGATGGCGGAACCTTCGGTGATACGCAGGAATTTTTCTTCGTTCCAACTGAACAGATCGATCAACTGTGGTGCATGTAGCGCCGCGCGCGGGCTGAAATCATCTTCATCCGTTAGTTGTGAAAAGCGATTCCATGGGCAGATAAGCTGGCAATCGTCGCAGCCGTAGATACGGTTGCCCATCAGGGAGCGGAATTCTTCTGGAATAGGGCCTTCCAGTTCGATGGTCAGGTAGGAAATACAGCGCCGGGCATCCACGGTATAGGGCGCAACAATAGCGCCGGTCGGGCAGGTGGTGATACAGGCTACGCAGCGGCCGCACTGTTCTTCCTGCGGCCGATCGACCGGCAGCGGTAAATCGATCAGCAACTCCCCCAAAAAGAACCAGGAGCCGGCTTCGCGATTGAGTATCAGTGAGTGTTTACCAACCCAGCCAATCCGGGCTTTGGCCGCCAACGCACGTTCCATGACCGGGGCCGAATCGACGAAGGGCCGAAAATTCAGTTCACCACAATAAGCCTGTATCTGTTCACCAAGCTTTTTTAGCCGCTGGCGCAGCAGCTTGTGATAATCACGCCCCAGCGCGTAACGGCTGACATAGCCGAGCTGCGCATTTTGCAGCGTGCTGGCAAAGGCGGCTTTGGCGGGCAGATAGTTCATCCGCACGCTGATCACGCGCAGCGTGCCGGGCAACAGTTCATGCGGCCGTGCGCGCAGCATGCCGTGGCGCGCCATCCAGGCCATTTCACCGTGATACTGTTTGTCCAGCCACGCCTGCAACTTGGGTTCTTCCACACTCAGATCGGTATCACAGATGCCAACCTGCTGGAATCCTAGCGATTGCCCCCATTGCTTGATATGTTGGGCGAGTTGAGCGAGATCGAGGGGATGTGTCATGACGAGCCATAGTGAGAAACCATACGCCGACAGTTTACCACATTCAGTCTGGTCTGCGGATTGGATCCGACAGGCGGAACCTGTTGCGGCCGCCGCGCTTGGCATTTCCCTCTATCTATTGATGTTGCGTGCCGGTTCTGCGGCTTACGCACTGGCGCGCGATAGCTATCCGGCCAGCCGCCACTGGCTGGTGCTGTGTGGCCATGGCAACAACGGCGGCGATGGTTATGTTGTTGCCCGTCTGGCGATGGCTGATGGCATTAAAGTGACACTCATTGCCTGTGAAGGCTCCCGTCCATTACCGCCAGAAGCAGCGAACGCACGGCAAGCCTGGCTGGACAGTGGCGGTGATATTCTGCCAGCCAGCAGCCGTTGGCCGCAGGATATCGATCTGATCATCGATGGCCTGCTCGGTACTGGGCTAGGTGCTGTGCCGCGCGCTCCGTATGATGCGCTGATCGAAGCTGCCAATCGCGCCTGTGCGCCGGTGATTGCGTTGGATATCCCTTCCGGCCTGCTAGCAGAAAGCGGTGCCGTACCGGGGGCCGTTATCCGCGCGGCACAGACTCTGACGTTTATTGCCCTCAAACCGGGGCTTCTGACCGGGCAAGCGCGTGACTGGGTTGGGCAACTTCATTACAGTTCGTTAGGATTGAGTGGTTGGCTGGCAAAGCAACCAGCGCAGATGAAGCGGATTACCGCTAGAGATCTTGGGCAGTGGCTGAAGCCGCGTCGCCCATGTTCTCACAAAGGCGATCATGGTCGTTTGCTGGTCATTGGCGGTGACTACGGCTTTGGTGGCGCCATCCGCATGGCGGCAGAGGCAGCACTGCGAAGCGGTGCTGGTTTGGTGCGAGTGCTTACTCACGTTGAACACGTCGGCCCATTGTTGACCGCGTGCCCGGAGCTGATGGTGCAGCGCCTGAGTGACGACGCGCTGCAACAGGCGCTCGAATGGGCCGATGTGGTGGTGATCGGCCCTGGGCTGGGGCAGGGTGACTGGGGCAAGAATGCGCTGAAGCTGCTGCAAACCAGTGATAAACCGGCATTATGGGACGCGGACGCACTGAACTTACTGGCATTACATCCTGAGAAGCGTCAGAATCGTGTGCTGACCCCCCATCCTGGCGAAGCGGCACGGTTATTGAATTGCAGCACGGTTGATATTGAGAGTGATCGCTTACTTGCGGTACGCAAGCTGGTGGCGCAATACGGTGGGGTGGCGCTGCTGAAAGGGGCCGGTACGCTGATTGCCGATCAGCAGGGTGACGTCGCGATCGCCGACGTCGGTAACGCCGGTATGGCATCAGGCGGCATGGGAGATGTGCTGTCGGGGATTATAGGTGGTTTGCTGGCACAAAAGCTTCCGCTGTATGATGCTGCCTGTGCAGGCTGTGTGGTGCACGGTGCCGCTGCAGATCTTGTGGCAGAAAAGCAAGGAACAAGAGGACTGCTGGCGACCGATCTGTTGCCGATGATCCCTCATTACGTTAATCCTGAGTTGGCAAAATAGATATTATCGAATGAAAGAACTCGTTTTACCTCTGCCGGATGAGGCAGCGACTGTCGCACTGGGTGCCGCTTTGGCTAAGGCGTGCGATCGTGCCAGCGTTATTTATCTTTACGGTGACTTGGGGGCGGGTAAAACCACCTTCAGCCGCGGTTTTCTGCAGGCTCTGGGCCATCAGGGCAACGTGAAAAGCCCGACGTATACCCTGGTTGAACCTTATGGGCTGCAACCGCTGGCGGTATATCACTTTGATCTGTATCGTTTAGCCGATCCGGAAGAACTCGAATTTATGGGTATTCGCGACTACTTTGCGCAGGATGCCATTTGCCTGGTGGAATGGCCGCAACAGGGGACTGGTGTATTGCCCGACCCCGACCTGGAGCTGCATCTCAGTTACCATGATGCAGGCCGACAGGCGCAGATTCAGGCGATTTCCGCCTATGGTGCCCAGCTTTTAGACCGTATTGATGGGCAACAGGGATGACGTTTTCATGATGCATGTGTTGAAAAGACTCACGGTTATTGCCCTGCTCGCGCTGCTGGGGCCGTTTGGCGCACTGGCAGCTTCATCGTTATCCAATATCAACGTCACTAATGCCCAGCGTGAAGCCACGGTTACAGTGAGCTTCACTGGCCCGCCGGATTATGCATTTTCTACCGTGCGCGGGCCGGATCGCGTGATTCTGGATGTGAACCAGAGCGGCAAAGTGGGCGGCCTGCCGCTCAATTTCAGCGGCCATAACCTGGTGAAAAGCATTCGCTCCAGCACGCCGAAAGATGCCCAAAGCGTGCGGTTGGTGTTTGATTTGACCCAGCATGCGAAAACCCGGGCGGTAACGCGCCAGAATGGCGGTACCTATACCGTGGTGTTCACCATTACCGCTGAAGGTAACCCGAACATCAGTAGCGTGCGTAAAGCGCCGGTAGCCAGTGAGCCGGTACGTAAAACGCCGGTAGCACCGAGCGGTTCCAGTCCGTTTAACAACCAATCCGCGGCAGTATCCGGCACCGCGACGGAAATGACGCCACGCAGCAGCCGGGTTTCTGCCGGTTCTGGCGATCGCGTGGTGGTGGCGATTGATGCCGGGCACGGTGGGCAGGATCCTGGTGCCATCGGGCCAAACGGCCTGAAAGAGAAAAATGTGACCATCGCTATTGCGCATCGTCTGCGGGCGTTGTTGGATGCCGATCCGATGTTTAAACCGGTGATGACGCGTAACGGTGACTACTTTATTTCGGTAATGGGGCGTTCCGATGTGGCGCGCAAACAGGGCGCTAACGTGCTGGTTTCTATTCACGCGGATGCTGCGCCTAACCGCAGCGCCAATGGGGCGTCGGTGTGGGTGTTGTCCAACCGCCGCGCTAACAGTGAGATGGCCGGCTGGCTGGAACAGCACGAGAAACAGTCCGAACTGCTGGGCGGTGCGGGCGATCTGCTGGCCAACAGCCAGGCCGATCCTTATCTGAGCCAGGCAGTGCTGGATTTGCAGTTTGGTCATTCACAACGCGTCGGTTACGACGTGGCGGTGAAGGTCTTGCAGCAGTTACAGCGCGTCGGTTCACTGCACAAACGCCGTCCGGAACACGCCAGCCTGGGAGTGCTGCGTTCGCCGGATATTCCATCGCTGCTGGTGGAAACCGGGTTTATCAGTAATAGCACGGAGGAGCGACTGCTGGGCAGTAGCGCGTATCAGGAGAAAATTGCACAGGCGATCCACAACGGCCTGCGCAGTTATTTCCTGGCGCATCCGCTACAAGCCGACCCAAAGGTCGAAAACCGTCCTCTGCAGGTCGCAGCGGCGGTTAACTCCAGAGTAAAAGATTTGCAGCAGCCGGATCCGGTGGCCGATAGCCCGCGCAGCGTGAGCACGGGGAAAACCCAGATCCACGTGGTGCAGCGGGCGGAAACGCTTTCCGGCATTGCCGATAGCTATGGCAGCAGCATGGCCACGCTGCGCAAACTCAACAGCCTGAAGAAAGATGGGGTTTGGGTGGGGCAGCGTCTGAAGGTGCCAGCCGGGGCCAGTTCCGCAGCCCCGGCTAAAGCCAAAGCGAGTAAGCCGACCAGGCACAAAGTGGTACGCGGTGATACCCTGTCATCCATTGCGGCGCGTTATGGTGTCAGCGTCAGCGAACTGAAAAGTGTGAACAAATTAAAGTCGGATGTCGCGCCGCTCGATCGGACATTGATCATTCCGTAGGTTTGGTGCCATACAACAGAGGGATTCGCATGCCTATCCAGGTGTTACCGCCACAGCTTGCCAACCAGATTGCCGCCGGAGAAGTGGTTGAGCGGCCTGCGTCGGTAGTGAAGGAACTGGTAGAAAACAGTCTGGACGCGGGCGCGACGCGTATTGATATTGATATCGAACGCGGCGGTGCCAAGCTGATCCGCATTCGTGATAACGGCTGTGGGATTGGTAAAGCCGATCTTGCCTTGGCGCTGGCGCGCCATGCCACCAGTAAAATCAGCACCCTCGACGATTTGGAAGCGATCGTCAGCCTGGGTTTTCGCGGCGAAGCGCTGGCCAGTATTAGTTCAGTTTCACGCCTGACGCTCACCTCACGCACTGAAGAGCAAAATGAGGCCTGGCAGGCCTATGCGGAAGGGCGCGATCAGGCCGTTACGGTGAAGCCCGCCGCTCATCCGGTGGGCAGCACAGTAGAAGTGCTCGATCTGTTTTACAACACCCCAGCACGGCGCAAGTTCATGCGCACGGAAAAAACCGAATTCGGCCACATTGATGAAGTGGTGCGGCGCATTGCGCTGGCGCGTTTCGATGTGGCAATCAACCTGAATCACAACGGCAAGCTGATACGCCAGTATCGCGCAGCCAAAGAAGAAAGCCAGCACGAACGCCGCTTAGCCAGCATCTGTGGCCCGGCCTTTTTGCAGCATGCGCTGGCGATCTCCTGGCAGCATGGCGATCTCACCATTCGCGGTTGGGTGGCGGATCCAGAAGGCGCACGCCAACTGGGGGAAATGCAATACTGCTACGTTAACAACCGGATGATGCGCGATCGCCTGATCAATCATGCCATCCGCCAGGCGTATCAGGATCAGTTGAAAGACGATCAGCAGCCAGCTTACGTGCTTTATCTGGAAGTGGATCCCCATCAGGTGGATGTGAACGTTCATCCGGCAAAACATGAAGTGCGTTTCCATCAGGCGCGGCTGGTGCATGATTTTATCTATCAGGCGGTTACGACCGTGTTGCAGCAGGCTGGTAACGTGCCCTTGCCGTTGGCAGAGGAACAAGGTGCACAGGAAGTGCCCGCATGGCAGCCGGAAAATCGCGTGGCGGCCGGTGGCAACCATTTTTCGCAGCCTGCCCCACCGCGTGAGCCGCAGCCCGTAGCCCCTTCCGTGGCGCGTGAACGCACGCCCCAGCCGCCTTATCAGGCCGGGCCCGGTTACCAGAAGCGTGAGGGTGAGCTGTACGGCAAGCTGTTGCAGGCAGCACCGGCGTTAACGGAAGCCGCGCCAGAGCCGGGCAAACCGCCTTTGTTCCCGCCCGCTAAAGCGGAACAGGAAGCGCCATTGGCCGGTAACCAGCACAGTTTTGGCCGCGTGTTGATGGTTTATCCCCCAAGCTATGCGCTGATCGAGCAACGTCAGCAACTGGTGATACTGAATTTGCCGATCGCCGAACGTTGGTTGCGCCAGGCACAGCTTTGCCCGCCGGAAGAAGGCCTACGGCCACAGCCGCTGCTGATTCCGATCAAGCTGACACTGAATAAAAATGAAGCTGCGGCCTGTGTGCAGCACCAGGCTTTGCTGGTAAAAATGGGGCTGGAACTGCAATCCGATCACGGGCGTGTGACGCTGCGCGCAGTTCCTTTACCGTTACGGCAACAAAATTTACAAAAACTGATACCTGAGCTGTTAGGCTATCTGGCCGAACATCAGGATATGTCGCCCACCGTGCTGGCCACCTGGATCGCCCGTCATTTAGGCAGTGAACATGAACAGTGGAACAACTCGCAAGCGATACAATTGTTGACCGACGTGGAACGACTTTGCCCGCATCTGGTCAAATCTCCACCCGGTGGTCTTTTACAACCTGTTGATTTACAGGCTGCACTGGCAGCGCTTAAGCATGACTGATACTGAAATGACACATCGCCCCCCGGCCATTTTTATCATGGGGCCAACGGCCTCGGGCAAGACCGCGCTGGCAATGGCGCTGCGTGAGCGCCTGCCGGTGGAACTGATCAGCGTAGACTCTGCGCTGATTTATCGTGGGATGGATATTGGCACCGCCAAGCCGACGGCAGAGGAACTGGCACAGGCCCCGCATCGCCTGATCGATATTCGCGATCCGGCGCAAGCCTATTCTGCCGCGGATTTTCGCGCCGATGCGCTGAAAGAGATGAGCGAGATTACCGCCGCTGGGCGAATCCCGCTGTTGGTCGGCGGTACCATGCTGTATTTCAAGGCGTTGTTGGAAGGATTGTCACCCTTGCCGTCGGCCGATCCGGCGGTGCGTGAGCGTATTGAGCAGCAGGCGGCAGAGCAGGGTTGGGAGGCATTGCACCGTCAATTGCAGGATATTGACCCGGTGGCGGCCATGCGAATTCATCCCAATGATCCGCAGAGACTCTCCAGAGCACTGGAAGTTTTTTTTATTTCGGGTAAAACTTTAACGGAACTGACTAAAATTTCGGGTGAATCGTTACCTTATCATGTTCACCAATTTGCGATAGCGCCAGTCAGCCGTGAGTTGTTGCATCAACGCATTGCGCAGCGCTTCGAGCAGATGTTGGCGGCAGGTTTTGAGACGGAAGCGCGTGCGCTTTTTGCACGGGGTGATTTGCATACGGATTTGCCTTCCATTCGCTGTGTCGGTTATCGCCAGATGTGGTCATATTTGTCTGGTGAAATTAGTTACGATGAAATGGTTTATCGTGGTATTTGCGCAACACGTCAATTGGCCAAGCGCCAAATGACCTGGTTACGGGGTTGGGAGTCGGTTCGTTGGTTGGACAGTGAAAAGCCGGGAGAGGCTTTGGACTCGGTAATACAGGTTGTTAGTGCATAGGTTGAGTGATTGTGTACAATTGATGAGTATTCAGCGCGCAAATTTTTTAGGTCGTTTATTTTAGAGCCGATAGGTTCTTAGTTACAAACAACAAGCAAATAAGGAAAAGATAGAATGGCTAAGGGGCAATCTTTGCAAGATCCGTTCCTGAACGCATTGCGTCGTGAACGTGTTCCGGTTTCTATTTATTTGGTGAATGGTATTAAGCTGCAAGGCCAGATTGAGTCTTTTGACCAGTTTGTCATCCTGTTGAAGAACACGGTGAGCCAGATGGTTTATAAGCACGCTATCTCTACCGTTGTCCCGTCACGCCCGGTATCGCACCACAGCAACAATCCGAGCAGCGGCACCAGTAACTATCACCATGGTAACAACCCGTCTGCGCCGCAACAGCCGCAGCAGGAAAGCGATGACGCTGAATAAGGCGCGTTGCGAGTCAACCATGACGGGGAGCATAAACAGTAAAGTGCTGTTCATGCTCCCCAAACTCGCGGTTTTTGTCCGTTTGAGAGGTTGCACGCTTGTTTGACCGTTATGAAGCCGGTGAGCAGGCCGTCCTGGTTCATATCTATTTCTCGCAAGACAAAGATACAGAAGATCTCAGTGAGTTCGAGTCGCTGGTGTCCTCTGCGGGTGTTGAGGCTTTGCAAGTGGTGACGGGTAGCCGCAAAGCGCCGCATCCCAAATACTTTGTCGGTGAAGGAAAGGCCGAAGAAATTGCAGATGCAGTGAAAGCCAGTGGCGCGTCTGTTGTCCTGTTTGATCATTCCCTTTCCCCGGCGCAGGAGAGAAATCTCGAACGCCTGTGTGAATGCCGGGTGATCGATCGCACCGGGTTGATTTTAGATATCTTTGCCCAGCGTGCCCGTACTCATGAAGGTAAGCTGCAGGTAGAGCTGGCGCAGTTGCGCCATATTGCCACCCGTCTGGTTCGTGGCTGGACACACCTTGAACGTCAGAAAGGGGGGATTGGCCTGCGCGGACCGGGGGAAACCCAGCTAGAAACCGACCGTCGTTTACTGCGCGATCGCATCAGCCTGATTCTCAAGCGCCTTGAGCGGGTAGAGAAGCAGCGCGAGCAGGGGCGGCGAGCCCGTACCCGTGCCGATGTGCCAACCGTATCGCTGGTGGGGTACACCAACGCCGGTAAATCCACTCTGTTCAACCGAATGACATCTGCCGAGGTTTATGTGGCAGATCAGCTATTTGCCACCCTGGATCCTACCCTGCGGCGTATTGACGTAGCGGACGTGGGCGATACCGTGTTGGCGGATACCGTAGGCTTTATCCGGCACCTGCCGCACGATCTTGTTGCCGCGTTTAAAGCGACGCTGCAGGAAACGCGCCAGGCCTCTCTGCTGTTACATGTGATCGACGCTGCGGATACCCGGGTGGAAGAGAACATTGAAGCGGTGAATACCGTATTGGCAGAGATTGAGTCGGATGAGATCCCATCACTGCTCGTGATGAACAAAATAGATATGTTGGATGATTTTGTCCCGCGTATCGATCGCAACGATGAAAACTTACCGATCCGCGTGTGGCTGTCCGCCGCCAGTGGAGAAGGTATCCCGTTGCTATTTCAGGCGTTGACGGAGCGCTTATCGGGGGAAATCGCGCATTATGAACTGCGTTTACCTCCGCAGGCGGGTCGTCTTCGTAGCCGTTTTTATCAGCTTCAGGCAATCGAAAAAGAATGGAATGAAGAGGACGGCAGTATCGGTGTGGTGGTACGCATGCCGATCGTTGAATGGCGTCGCCTCTGTAAGCAGGAACAGGATCTGATTAACTTTATCGTATGATCATATACTGTTACATTTGAGTGCTCGCTTAATGCCGCGTGGATTAAGCGTTAGCCTGAAGTACCCAATCACAGAATAATGGAGCTAAAACATGGCGTGGAATCAGCCCGGTAATAACGGACAGGACCGCGACCCGTGGGGGAGCAGCAATAACAATGGCGGCAACTCTGGCGGTAACAATAAAGGCGGTCGCGATCAAGGGCCACCGGATTTAGATGATATCTTCCGCAAGCTGAGCAAGAAATTGAGCAGCCTGGGCGGGGGCAAAGGCTCCAACAGCAATAACAGCGGTGGCACGGGTTCTGCCGGGCCGAACTTCAGTGGCCGAATTATCGGTATTGCTGCGGTTGCGGCGGTGGTGATCTGGGCCGCAAGCGGTTTCTATACCATCAAAGAAGCCGAGCGCGGCGTGGTAACACGCTTTGGTAAGTTCAGCCACCTGGTACAGCCGGGCCTGAACTGGAAACCGACCTTTATTGATGAAGTGCGGCCAGTGAACGTGGAATCGGTGCGTGAACTGGCAGCCTCCGGTGTGATGCTGACGTCCGACGAAAACGTGGTGCGCGTAGAAATGAACGTGCAGTACCGCGTGACCGATCCGGCAGCCTATCTGTTCAGCGTGACCGATGCCAATGATAGCCTGAGACAGGCTACCGACAGTGCGCTGCGTGGCGTTATCGGCAAATACACCATGGACAAGATCCTGACCGAAGGCCGTACCATCGTGCGTAGCGACACTCAGCGTGTACTGGAAGAAACCATTCGTCCGTACAAAATGGGGATCACTCTGCTGGACGTCAACTTCCAGGCTGCACGTCCGCCGGAAGAGGTAAAAGCCGCGTTTGATGATGCGATTGCCGCACGTGAGAACGAACAGCAATACATCCGTGAAGCGGAAGCTTATGCCAACGAAGTTCAGCCGCGTGCTAACGGTCAGGCACAGCGTCTGTTAGAAGACGCCAGAGCCTATGAGGCCCGTACGGTTCTGGAAGCTCAGGGTGAAGTGGCGCGCTTTGCCAAACTGTTGCCGGAATACAAATCTGCACCGGAAATTACCCGCGAGCGTCTGTATATCGAAACCATGGAAAAAGTCCTGAGCCATACCCGCAAGGTGCTGGTGAATGACAAAGGTAACAACAACCTGATGGTGTTACCACTGGATCAGATGTTGCGTGGCCAGACCGGTAAAGCGGCGACCGAAGGCAGTAAAGATACCAGCCTGATTCGTCTCAACCCAGCTCCTTCTACCAGCAATACGGCAGATGCGGGCACCAGTAGCACCAGCGCGGGTTCGATCATGGACCAACGCCGTGCAAATACGCAGCGTAGCGACAACACTCGCGTAGGGAGAGAATAATCAATGCGTAAGTCTTTCATAGTTATCGTCGCTGTGGTGCTGGTAGCACTCTATACCTCAATGTTTGTGGTACAGGAAGGCGAGCGCGGCATTGTGCTGCGTTTCGGCAAAGTACTGCGCGACAACGAAAACAAACCACTGGTGTATGCACCGGGTCTGCACTTCAAGATCCCGTTCGTTGAAACCGTGAAAAAGCTGGATGCACGTATCCAGACCATGGATAACCAGGCCGATCGCTTTGTTACCAGCGAGAAGAAAGACCTGATCGTCGATTCTTACCTGAAATGGCGTATCAGTGATTTCAGCCGCTACTACCTAGCCACCGGTGGTGGTGACGTTTCTCAGGCAGAAGTGCTGCTGAAACGTAAGTTCAGTGACCGTCTGCGTTCTGAGATTGGTCGTCTGGACGTGCGTGATATCGTCACAGACTCGCGTGGTCGCCTGATGGCCGACGTGCGTGATGCGCTGAACACCGGTACCGTTGGTGACGGTGAAGAAGCCGCGACCACGGAAGCGGATGATGCTATTGCTTCTGCTGCAGCGCGCGTTGAGCGGGAAACCACGGGCAAGCAGCCAGCCGTTAATCCGAACAGCATGGCGGCGCTGGGGATCGAAGTGGTTGACGTGCGGATCAAGCAGATCAACCTGCCGGCGGAAGTGTCTGATGCGATCTTCCAGCGTATGCGCGCAGAGCGTGAAGCGGTAGCCCGTCGTCACCGTTCACAAGGCCAGGAAGAAGCCGAGAAGTTGCGCGCCACTGCCGACTACGAAGTGACCCGTACGATCGCGGAAGCAGAGCGGCAGGCGCGTATCACTCGCGGTGCCGGTGATGCAGAAGCGGCCAGGTTGTTCGCCGCGGCCTTCAGCCAGGATCCGGATTTTTATGCTTTCATCCGTAGCCTGCGTGCTTATGAGGCCAGCTTCGGCCCAGGCAACCAGGACGTGATGGTGTTGAGCCCGGAAAGCGATTTCTTCCGCTACATGAAATCGTCGGAACCTACTCGCAATAGATAATGCCAGTAAAGTGATACCAGGGGCCCGTTAATTACGGGCCCTTCTTAATTGGGGGAAGAGATGAACTCGACGATTTGGCTGGCCCTCGGGCTGGTTTTGGTATTGGAAGGACTGGGGCCGATGCTGTTTCCACAGGCTTGGCGCAAAATGATCCTGGCGATGACACAGTTGCCGGATTCCACATTGCGGCGTTTTGGCGGTGGAATAGTGGTTGCAGGCTGTGTGATCTACTACATGTTGCGTAGCCGTACAGGGGTTTAAATTTTAGCCGAAAAAGTATGCAATCGTATGCTAAAAGTGCTGAAACTGAAGAATTACGATGTTAGAATCCATTTTTAAGCAATCGGTGATTTTGAAAATGGGTAAGAACGTCGTCGTACTGGGCACCCAATGGGGTGACGAAGGTAAGGGTAAGGTCGTAGACCTGCTGACTGAACGGGCTCAATATGTTGTGCGCTACCAAGGTGGCCATAACGCTGGCCACACTCTGGTTATCAACGGTGAAAAAACCGTTCTTCATTTAATTCCCTCAGGCATCTTGCGTGAAAACGTCACCAGCATCATCGGCAACGGTGTGGTTCTGGCCCCAGATGCGTTGATGAAGGAGATGGGTGAACTCGAAGCGCGCGGCATCCCGGTACGCGAACGTCTGTTACTGTCCGAAGCTTGCCCGCTGATCCTGCCTTATCACGTTGCGCTGGATAACGCGCGTGAAAAAGCACGCGGCGCGAAAGCGATCGGCACCACCGGTCGTGGTATCGGCCCGGCTTATGAAGATAAGGTGGCTCGCCGTGGCCTGCGCGTGGGCGATCTGTTCGACAAAGCCACTTTCGCTGTGAAGCTGAAAGACATCATCGATTATCACAACTTCCAGTTGGTTAACTACTACAAAGTAGACGCCGTCGACTACCAGAAAACGCTGGACGACGTGCTGGCGGTTGCCGACATCCTGACCGCGATGGTGGTTGATGTTTCCGAACTGCTGGACGGTGCGCGCAAGCGTGGCGATCTGATCATGTTCGAAGGTGCGCAGGGCACGCTGCTGGATATCGATCACGGTACCTATCCGTACGTCACCTCTTCCAACACCACCGCAGGTGGCGTGGCTACCGGTTCAGGCATTGGCCCGCGTTATGTGGACTACGTGCTGGGCATCGTGAAGGCCTATTCTACCCGCGTAGGCGCAGGCCCGTTCCCAACCGAGCTGTTCGACGAAACCGGCGAATACCTGTGCAAGCAGGGTAACGAATTTGGCGCCACTACCGGCCGTCGCCGTCGTACCGGCTGGCTGGATGCGGTCGCGGTGCGTCGTGCCGTGCAGATCAACTCCCTGTCCGGCTTCTGCCTGACCAAGTTGGACGTGCTGGATGGCCTGAAAGAAGTGAAGATCTGTGTGGCTTACCGTATGCCGGATGGCCGCGAAATGACCACCACACCGTTGGCCGCAGAAGGTTGGGAAGGCATTGAGCCGATCTACGAAGTTATGCCTGGCTGGAGTGAAACCACCTTTGGTGTGCAAGAGCACAGTAAACTGCCGCAGGCAGCGCTGAACTACATCAAGCGTATCGAAGAACTGACCGGTGTACCGGTAGATATTATCTCGACTGGCCCAGATCGTAGTGAAACCATGATTCTGCGTGACCCATTCGACGCGTAATCATTTGCTATCCCATCACACAAACCGGGCCTAGTCCCGGTTTGTTTTTCTCATTTATTCTCTCCGATTGTGGTTTCACATCAAAAAATCCTTCCATTCTGCTAGATAAGGGGCTTCTCAGCGCTAAATAATTAGCTGCGAACTCTCCGGCTGGTTTATTATCCAAGAGAGTCATCCAAAATCAGTCAAGTAACCTGATACCCAGAGGTAGACGTGCAGTTAACAAGTTTTACTGATTATGGCCTGCGGGCATTGATCTATCTGGCATCATTGCCAGCGGACAGAATGACCAGCATCTCGGAAGTGACGGAGGTGTACGGCGTTTCACGCAACCATATGGTAAAAATCATCAACCAACTGAGCCGCGAAGGCTTTGTCACCGCCGTGCGTGGCAAAAACGGCGGCATCCGTTTGGGTAAACCGGCTGAAACCATTCGCCTTGGCGATGTGGTGCGTGCTTTGGAACCGCTTTCGTTGGTTAACTGCAGCCGTGAATTTTGCCATATCACCTCAGCCTGTCGCCTGAAGCAGGTGCTCTACCAGAGCGTACAAAATTTCCTTGAAGAGCTGGATAAGCATACTTTGGCCGATATGGTTGAGGAAAATCCGCCGCTCTACAAGCTGTTGCTTGTTGAATAAAGCGTCGCTGAGAACACAAGGCTCAGCGACACCCTGCTGATGACAACGGAGGAACCTCAATGTCACAAGATCCATTCCTGGAACGAGAAGCAGAAAAATACGAATCCCCAATTCCGAGTCGTGAATTTATCCTGGCCCACTTGGCGAAACGTGAAACGCCGGCCAGCCGCGAAGAGTTGGGTAATGAACTGAATTTGTCCGGTGAAGAACAGTTGGAAGCGTTGCGTCGTCGCCTGCGGGCGATGGAGCGTGACGGGCAGTTAGTGTTTACCCGCCGCCAGTGCTATGCGCTGCCGGAGCGTCTGGACCTGCTGCGTGGCACCGTGATTGGGCACCGCGACGGCTTCGGCTTCCTGCGCGTTGATGGCCGCAAAGACGATCTCTATCTCTCCGCTGAACAGATGAAAATGGCGATCCACGGCGACGTGGTGCTGGCACAACCCTTGGGTGAAGATCGCAAAGGCCGCCGCGAAGCGCGTATCGTGCGCGTACTGGTGCCAAAGACCAGCCAGATCGTTGGCCGCTACTTTACCGATGCCGGTACCGGTTTTGTGGTGCCGGATGATGGCCGCCTGAGCTTCGATATCCTGATCCCAGCCGATTCCATCAGCGGTGCGCGCATGGGCTATATGGTGGTGGTGGAACTGACCCAGCGCCCAACGCGGCGTACCAAAGCGGTTGGCAAGATCGTTGAAGTTCTGGGCGATAAAATGGGCACCAGCATGGCGGTAGATATCGCATTGCGTACCCACGAGATCCCCCATACCTGGCCACCACAGGTGGAAAAACAGGTGGCCGATCTCAGTGAGCAAGTGCCAGAGGCCGCCAAGAAAGGGCGTGTCGATCTGCGCCATCTGCCGCTGGTCACCATTGATGGCGAAGATGCGCGCGACTTCGATGATGCGGTGTTTTGTGAGAAAAAGCGCGGCGGCGGCTGGCGCCTGTGGGTAGCCATTGCCGACGTCAGCTATTACGTGCGCCCGCGTACCGCACTGGATGACGAAGCCCGCAGCCGTGGCACCTCGGTCTATTTCCCGTCTGAAGTGGTCCCGATGCTGCCGGAAGTGCTGTCCAACGGCCTGTGTTCGCTCAACCCACAGGTTGACCGCCTGTGCATGGTGTGTGAGATGACCATCTCCGCTCAGGGCAGGCTGTCTTCGCACAAATTCTACGAAGCGGTGATGAGCTCCCATGCGCGTTTAACCTATACCAAAGTCTGGCATATTCTGCAGGGCGATCAGGATCTGCGTGAGCAGTATCATCCGCTGGTTAAGCATCTGCAGGAACTGCATGCCCTGTATAAAGTATTGGATCAGGCGCGCGCTGAGCGCGGTGGTATTGCCTTCGAAACTGAAGAAGCCAAGTTTATCTTCAACGCCGAGCGGCGCATTGAGCGCGTGGAACCTACGGTACGTAACGACGCGCACAAGCTGATCGAAGAATGTATGATCATGGCGAACATCGCTGCCGCGCGTTTTGTGGAAAAGAACGGCGAACCGGCGCTGTTCCGCGTGCACGATCGCCCAAGTGACGATCACATCTCTGCGTTGCGCAGCGTGTTGAGCGAGCTGGGCCTGACGCTGGGCGGCGGTTTGAAGCCGCAGCCGAAAGACTACGCCACCCTGATGGATGAAGTGGCGGATCGCCCGGATCGTGAAATGCTGCAAACCATGCTGCTGCGTTCAATGAAACAGGCGATCTACGATCCAGAAAACCGCGGTCACTTTGGCCTGGCACTGGCGTCTTATGGGCACTTTACGTCGCCGATCCGCCGTTATCCGGATCTGTCATTACACCGTGCCATCAAGTACCTGCTGGCTAAAGAGCATGGTGAGCAGAAAGAGCGCTGGACTCCGACCGGCGGCTGGCACAGCGAGTTTGAAGAGATGCTGCAACTGGGCGCACATTGCTCGATGACCGAGCGCCGTGCGGATGAAGCCACGCGTAACGTAGCCGACTGGCTGAAGTGTGACTTCATGCAGGATCATGTCGGTGAAGTGTTCAGCGGCATTATTGCCAGCGTCACCGGTTTTGGCTTCTTTGTCCGCTTGAACGATCTGTTTATCGACGGGTTGGTGCACGTATCAACGCTGGATAACGATTACTATCGCTACGATAATATTGGCCAGCGGCTGATCGGCGAGTCTTCCGGCATGGTTTATCGCCTGGGGGATACGGTAGAGATCCGCGTTGATGCGGTGCATATGGACGAGCGCAAGATCGACTTCGCATTGGTCTCCAGCACCCGTAAACCGCGTGGTGAAGGCAAAACTGAACGCGAGCGCGCCAAAAACGGTGGCCAGCGTACCTTGCGTGATGGTGCCGGTGCGGGGCGTTCTCAGGCCAAGCCAAAGCGCCGTGGCGGCAAACCACCGGCCAACTTTGAGCCGGACAGTGCCTTCCGCAAAGAAGGGGCCAAACCTGCCGATAAGGTGAAGAAAGACAAAAAGGCGAAAGCCAAGAAACCGTCTGAAAAAACCAAAAAGATAGCGGCAGCGACCAAAGCCAAACGCGCCAGCAAGAGCAAAGGTGCTGCACAGGGTTAACCGGCAGCACGTTATTATCCCCGGCCGGGTTTCCCCCGGCCGCACAGTTAAAAGAGCATCATGAGCGAAATTATTTACGGTATTCACGCCGTCAAAGCCCTATTAGAGCGCGATCCACAACGCTTCCTGGAAGTGTTTATCCTCAAAGGGCGCGACGATCGTCGCCTGCAACCGCTGATTGCCGAACTGGAAGCGACCGGCATCGTGATCCAGGTGGCTAACCGCCAATGGCTGGATGAAAAGGCGGAAGGCGCGGTTCATCAGGGAATCATCGCGCGGGTGCGTGAAGGGCGCAAATATCAGGAAAACGACTTGCCGGGCCTGCTGGAAAGCATCGAAACCCCCTTCCTGCTGGTGCTGGACGGCGTGACCGATCCGCACAACCTCGGTGCCTGCCTGCGCAGCGCCGATGCGGCCGGAGTGCATGCGGTGATTGTCCCGCGCGATCGCTCTGCGCAACTGAACGCGACGGCGAAGAAAGTGGCCTGCGGTGCGGCGGAAAACGTGCCGTTGATCAGCGTCACCAATCTGGCGCGTACTTTGCGTCTGCTGCAAGAGATGAATATCTGGATCGTGGGGACTGCCGGTGAGGCCGACCATACGCTATACCAAAGCAAAATGACCGGGCCGATGGCGCTGGTGATGGGGGCCGAAGGTGAAGGTATGCGTCGTTTGACCCGCGAGCATTGTGATGAACTGATCAGTATCCCGATGGCGGGCACGGTTTCCTCACTCAACGTTTCGGTGGCTACCGGGATATGTCTGTTTGAAGCGGTGCGTCAGCGTAGCTGACATACTCGTCATACTTCAAGTTGCCTGGGTGTTGGCTGCGTCCGTTCGCACCAGTCACATAGTGAGCTATGCTCCTGGCGACTCTCGGACTTGCCGCCTACATGCAACTCGAATTATTTAGAGTATAACGTTATCTCAGGGGCGGGGATTCTACGCCTCTATCTCCAATCTTCCATCTTGTGATCCCGTCTCCGGCAGAAATCCCCTCAGCGACCATAATGACCTTGATAGTTAATCAGGGAGTCAAACAATGGTCTGGAATACGCATACGGTTTTCAACCAGCCCAAGCCCTTGGGCAACAGTAATCTTTTTCTTTCTGATACGCCGCTGCGTGAAGCGGTGCAACGTGAGCAGGCCAACTGGGATCTTGACGTTCTGGCCTCTCTCGGCCAACAGTTAGGCACACAGGAGTCGTTGGAGTTGGGGCGATTGGCTAACGCCAACCCGCCGGAGCTGCTGCGCTACGATGCCACCGGGCAGCGCCTGGATGATGTGCGTTTTCACCCTGCCTGGCACATTCTGATGCAAGGGCTGGTGGCTAATCGGGTTCATAATCTGCCGTGGCAAGAAGATGCGCGCCTAGGCTCTTTTGTTGCCCGCGCGGCACGTTTTGTGTTGCATGCGCAGGTTGAGGCCGGAACGCTTTGCCCCATCACCATGACTTTTGGTGCCATTCCCTTATTGCAGCGCTCGCTGCCGTCGGCCTTTCAACCTTGGCTGGCTCCGCTGCTCTCCGATCGTTATGACCCCCATTTGCTGCCGGGAGGGCAAAAACGCGGTTTGCTGATTGGTATGGGGATGACCGAAAAGCAGGGGGGATCGGATGTTCTGAGTAATACCACGACCGCAGTGCCGCTTGGCGGGCGGGGTAACGGTGAAGCCTATCGATTGGTGGGGCACAAATGGTTTTTTTCAGTACCGCAAAGCGACGCCCATCTGGTGCTGGCGCAAACGAAAGGTGGGCTGTCCTGCTTTTTCCTGCCGCGTATTCTGCCGGATGGCACGCGCAATGCGGTGCGGTTAGAGCGATTGAAAGACAAACTGGGTAATCGCTCCAATGCCAGCAGTGAAGTGGAGTTTCAAGATGCCACCGCTTGGCTGTTAGGGGATGAAGGTGACGGCGTGCGGCACATCCTCAAAATGGGGGGGATGACGCGTTTTGATTGCGCGCTGGGTAGCCATGGCCTGATGCGGCGGGGATTGTCGGTAGCGCTGTATCATACGCTACAGCGGCAGGTGTTCGGCAAAACGCTAATTGAACAACCGCTGATGCGTCAGGTGCTCGCCGGTATGGCATTGCGCCTTGAAGGGCACACGGCGTTGCTGTTCCGGCTGGCGCGTGCCTGGGAAACCCGCAACAACGAGGGGGAAGCGATTTATAGCCGCCTGTTGACGCCAGCCGCCAAATACAGCCTCTGCCGCCAAGGTGCGCCGTTTATCGCTGAAGCGATGGAAGTGCTGGGGGGTATCGGCTATTGCGAGGACAACGAATTGCCACGGCTGTATCGTGAAATGCCGGTCAACAGCATTTGGGAAGGCTCCGGCAATATTATGTGCCTGGACGTTTTGCGCAGCCTGCATAAATTACCGCGCGCGCGTGAGGTACTGCAACACGAGCTTGCCGCCGTGCGTGGGCAGAATCGCTTGTTCGATCGCGCCTGGCGGCAGTGGCAGCAGCGTATGCGCCAGCCACGTGAAGAAATGGGGCGTTTGCTGACCCAGCAACTGTTCGACTTATGCTGTGCTGCACAGTTGTTGCAGTATAGCCCCCCGCCTGTTGCCGAGGCCTGGTGCCATTTAACGCTGGATCATCGCGGCGAGAGCTTGTTGTCGGACAACGTATGCGACACGCTGCTGAACCGAGCGATGGGGGCATAAAGATTCAACGATAAAGAATCGCCTGTGAGTACCATTGACCGGGCACGATGGTATCGCTGTTCATGATGATCAGGTAATAACGTGCGCCGTTTGCGTTAGCTTTGCGCTGGATCTCGGCCTCCACGTCCATCGGGCTGCCGCGCACCTGCGCGCTGATGGTGGCCATTTTCTCCAGCCCAGCGCTTTGCATTCGGGTAATTTGCTGCGTCTGCACGTTGGGTGCTGGCTGAGAGTTGGGCGTGGTGTCAGACTGGCTGCAGCTTGCGAGCAGATTGATCAGCAGCAGGGGTATTACGGCACGGGAAAGATTCATGGCAGGCCTCGGAAAATCCGCTTCAGTTATTCAGTGTAACGCAATCATTTGTTATACCCTTTATGCTTGGTAACACCCAATGGATTCTAAGGGGAGAATAAATGGTAGAGATGCATGATGAACGTGCAGGGGATATCGCGGTGATCCACGCGGTGCCTGCAGGGCAGTATGAGCAACCGTTACCGACAGTCTTTTTCTATCACGGCTATATCTCCTCAAAAGAGGTGTATGCCTATTTCGCTTATGCGCTGGCAAAAGCCGGTTTCCGTGCGGTAGTGCCGGATTGCGAGATGCACGGCGAGCGTTTTGACGGCAACGAAGCGCGGCGGTTGGCACATTTTTGGCAGATCCTGAAAACTAACGTCGATGAACTGCCTGAGCTCCACGCGTGTTTTGCGCAACGTGGGCTGATTGCCGGGCAGCGTGTCGGTGTGGCTGGCGCTTCGATGGGGGCTATGACCACATTGGGGGCGTTCACGCGTTATCCTTGGATCAGGGCCGCCGCCAGCCTGATGGGATCCGGCTATTTCACTTCGCTGGCCCAGACGCTGTATCCCCCTTTGGATGATCAAGGCCAGCCGTTGGACGAAGCCACCTTTGCAGCACGCATCGCGCCGCTGGCCGATTATAGCGTTGAACATCATTGGGAGAATATCGCCGGGCGGCCGCTGTTGCTCTGGCACGGAGAGGCGGATGATGTGGTGCCAGCGGCGGAAAGTGAGCGTTTGGCCAGCGATCTGCGTCTGCACGGGTTGAGCCAGCGGTTAACCTATCTTACCGAAGCGGGCGTTCGGCATCGCATTACGCCCGGTGCGCTGGCTGCCACGGTCACCTTTTTCCAGTGTTCGCTGTAAACTCGCCACTGGAAGAGGGGCAATATGGCTTTTCCTACGGGTAAATACGGCTATTTGCCCCGAGGGCTGCAATAAATCCCACTCTGTCCTTGAGTTTCCCCCCTTGCGCCAGTATGATTACGCGTCATTTTTCAGCCGCACACACATACACGTTCCTTGCTTCCATGGGCCGCGGTTGACCCTGACAGGAGGCTGAATAATCCGTAAGGAGCAATTCGATGCGTCATTACGAAATCGTTTTTATGGTCCATCCTGACCAAAGCGAACAGGTTCCGGGCATGATCGAGCGTTACAGTGCGACTATCACTAACGCGCAAGGTCAGATTCACCGTCTGGAAGACTGGGGCCGCCGTCAGCTGGCTTATCCGATCAACAAACTGCACAAAGCTCACTACGTTCTGCTGAACGTTGAAGCTCCGCAGGAAGCGATCGATGAGCTGGAAACTAACTTCCGCTTCAACGACGCCGTTATCCGTAGCATGGTTATGCGCGTTAAGCACGCGGTAACTGAAGCATCTCCAATGGTTAAAGCGAAAGACGAACGCCGTGGCGATCGCCGCGATGATTTCGCTAGCGAAACCGCTGATGATGATGCTGGGGATTCTGAAGAGTAATTGCCGCTGTGACGGCTAATCGTCTGGTGTTGTCTGGCACAGTGTGCAAGACGCCGGTGCGAAAAGTGAGTCCTTCCGGCATACCCCACTGCCAATTTGTGCTTGAGCACCGCTCAGCACAGGTAGAAGCCGGATTCAGCAGACAAGCCTGGTGCAGAATGCCCGTGGTTGTCAGCGGACAACAGTCACAAGCTTTAACTCAAAGATTAACGGTCGGCAGTCAGGTAACCGTTCAAGGCTTCGTTAGCTGCCATCAAGGGCGCAACGGGCTGAACAAATTGGTCCTGCATGCCGAGCAGATTGAATTGATAGATTCTGGAGACTAGCCAAATGGCACGTTATTTCCGTCGTCGCAAGTTCTGCCGTTTCACCGCGGAAGGCGTTCAAGAGATTGACTATAAAGACATCGCTACGCTGAAAAACTACATCACTGAAAGTGGTAAGATTGTCCCGAGCCGTATCACCGGTACTCGTGCAAAATATCAGCGCCAGCTGGCCCGTGCTATCAAGCGCGCGCGCTACCTGTCTTTGTTGCCGTACACTGATCGTCATCAGTAATCGGCCACTGTCCATTAACGACTTTGAGAGGATAAGGTAATGCAAGTTATTCTGCTTGATAAAGTAGCAAACCTGGGCAGCCTGGGTGATCAAGTTAGCGTTAAAGCGGGTTATGCCCGTAACTTCCTGGTACCACAGGGCAAAGCTGTTCCTGCTACCAAGAAAAACGTAGAGTTCTTCGAAGCACGCCGTGCTGAACTGGAAGCCAAACTGGCTGACGTTCTGGCTGCTGCCGAAGCTCGCGCAACCAAGATCAACGAACTGGGTTCAGTCACCATCGCGTCTAAATCAGGCGACGAAGGTAAACTGTTCGGCTCTATCGGCACCCGCGACATCGCTGACGCAGTCACTGCGGCAGGCGTTGAAGTTGCCAAGAGCGAAGTTCGTCTGCCGAACGGCGTTCTGCGTACCACGGGCGAGCACGAAGTGCACTTCCAGGTACACAGCGACGTGTTCGCACAGCTGAATGTAGTGGTGGTTGCAGAAGCTTAATCGCGACTGTGAGCCAAGTTAAAACGCCAGCCTTGTGCTGGCGTTTTGCTTTTCTGCGCTGGGCAAAACGCGCTACTCTGTGCCATCCGTTGGCAAGGAGAAGCGCAACATGGCAGAAATCAACCTACAGCGAGTTTATGATTTTAGCGTTCCGGCACCGGAGCATTGCTATCTGATCGACCGGCTGTGGCCGCGTGGCGTCAGCAAGGAAAGGTTGCAGGGCGTGGTCTGGCTGAAGCAGGTGGCACCGGATAATGCGTTGCGCCAGTGGTTTCACCAGCATACCGACCAGTGGGATGAGTTCGAGCGGCGTTACCGTCAGCAATTGGCAGAAAACGACGCCTGGCAGCCGCTGGTGGCGTTATTACGGCAAGGCGCATCCTTAACGTTGTTGTATGGCAGCAAGGATACACAGCACAACCAGGGCGTTGTACTGCGTGATTTCCTGTTGGATCAGATGGGGGGCTAACGCAGGCGGCGGTAGCTGCCATCGGGCTGGCGGCGGAACAGGGCTTCGCTGTTATCGGCCACAGTGACGGACAGCGCGGTTATCACACCGTTGGCATCACGTTCGATACGCACTTCCTGCCCGGCTTTGAGATTGCTGAGCGGTTTATCGCTGCCTTCAACCTGCGCCATGGCAAACACGTCACTCACGGGCAGGCTGCTGTCGCGAAACAGTTGCGCCAAGGTCTGGCCTGGTTTGATCTGATAGCGCTGCCAGTTGCCACTTTCAGGCCGTGTGGCCGTTTGTTCTGCGTTATTGCCCATCAGTTCCGCCTGCAACGGTATGTTGTTCTCTTGAAGAGTCACCGGGAACTGGCGTGGGGCGTTATCGTCAGAATACGGCCATAGCAAAGCAAGCAGCAGGATGGCGCCAAAAACGAGCACCCAGCGGCGGTGAAAATTGGGCAGTGGCTCCATCCAGTGGAAACTGTCCGGCAGATGCCACACTTTCAGCCACAGGGCTTTGAGCTGCTGCCCTTTGCCGTTTGGCGCGGGTGGCTGCAAGTCCGTCTCTTCTGGCGTTTCCGGGAGTTCTGTCTTTGGTGCCGTGCCGGGTTTCAGGCGCAGGCTCAGATTCAGCCAGCTACGCAGCAGCGGCTGGTAGACTCGGGTGGTTTTCCTTCTCCTGGGCGCGATTCTGCCCATGGTGACCTCTCTTCAACTGCGTAAAAATGCCACTGTACATAATGGGTTACTGTTAATAACAGTATACCCTTCATACTTCAAGTTGCTTGGGTGTTGGCTGCGTTACTCGGCCCATATTGGGCCTCGCCCCTTCGGGGCCGCTGCAAGCAGCGTTCAAATCTGCTTGCGCAGATTTGTCACTCACCCCAGGAACGATCTTGAGTAAGCTCCTGGGGGTTATGAGCCTCAGAGAGGCTCACCCTGCGGGCCAGCGCAAGCGCTGTTCAAATCGGTCAAAGACCGATTTGTCGCTCAGTTGCCGCCTACAAGCAACTCGAATTATTTTGGGTATATACCCTTCAAAGCGATTGATATAATAGCCCGCTAACTGTTTGAGATGGAAGGCGGTGAAGGGTTCAACAACCAAGAACGTTAAAAGAAAGTTATTGTTTCTTTTTCCACGACAAAAGTCATCATTCTCGACACAAGATTTTACCCGGCTTGGCGGCGCTGTTATGCTGCACTTTCGACTTTTTAGAGACTAAAGGAAAAATCCCAATGACAACCCCTTCTTTTGACAGCGTTGAAGCGCAAGCAAGCTACGGGATTGGTTTACAGGTCGGCCAGCAGTTGCAAGAATCCGGTCTGGAAGGTTTACAACCGGAAGCGTTGCTGGCGGGCCTGAGTGATGCGCTGGAAGGGAATGCCCCGGCGGTTCCGGTTGATGTGGTGCATCGCGCACTGCGTGAGATCCATGAACGTGCGGATGCCGTGCGTCGTGAGCGTCAGCAGGCGATGGCCGTTGAAGGCCAGCGCTTCCTGGAAGATAACGCCAAGCGTGATGATGTGACGTTAACCGAATCTGGCCTGCAGTTTTCCGTGCTGGAACAGGGTAATGGCCCAATCCCATCCCGCCAGGATCGCGTACGTGTGCATTACACTGGCCGCCTGATTAACGGTGACGTTTTCGACAGCTCTGTTGAGCGTGGCCAACCGGCGGAATTCCCGGTTAGCGGCGTGATCCCCGGCTGGATCGAGGCGCTGACGCTGATGCCCGTCGGTTCCAAATGGCAGCTGTATATTCCGCACGATCTGGCCTACGGTGAGCGTGGCGCTGGCGCATCTATCCCGCCATTCAGCGCGCTGATCTTTGAGGTCGAGTTGCTGGAAATTCTGTAAGTCATGCTGCATAACAGGGCGCCACTCATGGCGCCCTGTTCGTTTTACTTCTGCAATAAATCAATCTGATAAACGGCGAAGCCGAGACTATCACTACCCGCCGACGTCATCGGGTACTGCGCATGCTCTTTGATAAATGCGGCGGCTTTCTCACTGGGTGAGGTTTCAAAACGGATATCCAGCGGTTGCGCGCTGCGCAACGTGGCCAGACGCCAGTTATTATCCGCCTGTGGGTGGACCGCGCCGTGTTTCTGGGTTTCTGCGCTGATATAGGCCGCCAGTATTGCACGGTTTTCATCCGGTGCGGCAAAGGCGATATGGCGATCGCCGGTTCCGGCAAACTTACCGCCGTAGGCGCGATAGTTGTTGGTCGCCACCAGGAAGGTCGCCTGCGGATCGATCGGTTTACCTTTGAAGGTCAGGTGGGTGATACGCTGTGCTTTGTCGTTGATCAGCGTGCATTCACCGTCATAGCGCGCCGGTTGGCTGACGTCGATCTGATAATTCACCCCGTCGATGACATCGAAATTATAGGTGCGGAACCCATCCCAATTAATCAGCGCCTGCGCTTTACTGCTGTTGAGATCGATCTGATTGAACTGCCCGGCGGAACACTCCAGCCACTCTTTCACCTCTTGCCCGCTGGCTTTGACCACCGCTAAGGTATTCGGGTAGAGATAAAGATCGGCGGCGTTACGGAAGGTGAGCTGGCCTTGCTCCACTTCGACAAAGCTGGCGGGATCGTTCTTGCGCCCGCCGACTTTAAACGGAGCTGCAGCGGAGAGGACCGGCAGATCCGCCAGATCCGGATCGCCCTGAATGTAGTGTTCGACATACGCTTTTTGCGCGTTGTTGACGATCTGCACCGTCGGATCGTCCTGTACCAGTGCCAGATAGCTGTACATATTGCCGTCGGACTTGCCAATCGGCTTGCTGACGAATTCGCGCGTGGCTTTATGATCCTGCTCCAAAATTTTCACCAGATCGGCATCTTCTGCCACGAGCGACTTTTTATTCTCTTTATCGTAGATCGGTCTGGCTTCTGCCTTGGCGGAAGTGACCTGCCAACGGCCGCTGTCGTTATTCAGTTGCAGGTCCACCACGCCAAGGTGATCGCCCCACTGGCCTGGCATCACCGCTGGCACGCCGTTCAGCAGGCCTTTATCGATGTCAGCCCCCTGAATCTTGGCGAAATCCTGGCTCGGGAATACCGCGTGGGCATGGCCAAACATGATGGCATCGATACCCGGCACCTGGCTGAGGTAATACACCGAGTTCTCTGCCATGGCCTTATAAGGCTCGCTGGAAAGGCCTGAATGGGGAATGGCGACCACCAGATCGGCCCCTTGCTGGCGCATCTCAGGGACATAGCGTTTGGCGGTTTCGGTGATGTCGTTGACGCTGACCTTGCCTTGCAGATTGACCTTATCCCAGCTCAGGATTTGCGGCGGAACAAAGCCGATATAGCCGATGCGTAAGGTATGTGCTTTGCCATCACGGTCTTTCACGGGGGTATCAACAATGATGTAGGGCGTGAACAACGGTTTTTGCGTTGCTGCGTCAATGACGTTGGCATTGACGTAGGGGAATTTAGCACCAGCGAGGGCGTTCTTCAGGTAATCGAGGCCGTAGTTGAACTCATGGTTACCGATATTGCCCACCGCGTAATCCAGGGTGTTCATGGCCTTATAAACCGGATGAATATCGCCAGGTTTTAAGCCTTTGGCAGACATGTAGTCGGCCAGCGGGCTGCCTTGGATCAGATCGCCGTTGTCCACCAGCACGCTGTTGGTTACCTGCTGCCGTGCTTGCTGGATCAGGCTGGCGGTGCGCACCAGGCCGAATTTGTCGGTGGGTTTATCCTTGTAGTAGTCAAAGTCCATCATGTTGCTGTGCAGGTCGGTGGTTTCCAGCACGCGTAAATCGACCGTTGCGGCCTGTGCGGAAGCGCAAACCAGCAGAGCCAGGGCGGATAATTTTAATGGCCGTTTTATCATGGCTGTCTCCATTCCATTAATATTCGAGAGGTATCGCAAAGGAATATGTAATTATCATTGGGTGTATCATCAAACTGTGAAGTTTGGCAGAAAATTGCCGAATGTAACGCAGCGAAGTGCAAAGTTGTGACCCGTAAGACTTGAGGAAATACCGCGAGTTAAGTGGTTGGGATGGATATTCGATAGAAAAAAAACTAGGCTGCTAGCTATAGCCATGGGGATTTCCCGAGAAACTGAGTTTCAGAGGTGGATGATGTTAGAGCAAATTTGCCAGTTGTCCCGCGAGGCGGGGGCGGCGATTATGGCGGTGTACAGCGGTGCACAACCACTTGATGTTGCACAAAAAAAAGATGATTCACCGGTTACCGCCGCCGATCTGGCCGCGCATCATATTATCCAACGGGGTTTGGCCGCGCTGACGCCGGGCATACCGCTGCTGTCGGAAGAGGATCCACCCGCTTGGGACGTGCGTCGCCACTGGACGCGCTACTGGTTGGTCGATCCCCTGGATGGCACCAAAGAGTTCCTGCACCGCAACGACGAGTTTACGGTCAATATTGCCCTGATCGAAGAGGGGGAAGCGGTGATGGGCGTGGTGTATGCGCCTGCAATGGATGTTTTGTATCTGGCCGAACGCGGTAAAGCCTGGAAGGAAGAGCATGGTCAACGCCGTGCGATCGGCGTCAGAAACGCGCAGCCGCCTCTGGTGGTGATCAGCCGTTCCCATAGCGACGATGAATTAAAAGATTACCTGAAGCAGTTGGGAGAGCACCATACGGTGGCGGTGGGATCATCGCTGAAGTTTTGCCTGGTGGCCGAAGGCAAAGCGCAGCTTTATCCGCGCTTTGGGCCAACCAATATCTGGGACACTGCGGCAGGGCATGCGGTGGCGGTGGCTGCCGGGGCACAAATCCACGATTGGCAGGGCAAGCCGCTGCTGTATACACCGCGTGAGTCTTTTCTTAACCCCGGCTTCCGGGTTTCGCTGTTTTAGCACTGCCCCGCCAACGACCACGGCGGGGCTCCTACCTGTTATTTCAGCAACTGGTGCAGCATCGTTATCACCTGCTGCACCTCTTGCGGCGTCAGCGCGCCATCTTTGGCAAACTGGATCTTGCCCTCGTGATCCAGCACCACAATCGCTGAGCCCTTCGGCTGCAGATCCCAGGCTTTTTTGACGATGCCATTGCTATCGACAATAAACTGCGACCATGGGAAGGTTTTTTTGCTGTCTTCAATACTGTTGCGCACAAACATGGCGGTACCGATGATGGCATCGTCGGTATTAACGATGGTCGTCGTCTGGTAACGATCGTGCGGTAGCTTAGCGGCCTTGATGGCTTCAATCAGCGGATCGTTCAGATCCTTGGCAGAGGTGCGTCCAGCAATATGCTGGACGACACGGACTTTTCCACTGAGCTGCGCGCTATTCCAGTTTTTATAGCTAAACTTATCGTTATCGTAATCCAACTCACCTTTGTCGCTGACGCCGATAGGGGCGAGGCGCTGTTGGAGCTGGAAATTGTGTGCTGAGGCCAGCATTGGGGCTAACAGCAGCGATATTATCAGCAGGCTACTCTTTTTCATGCTTTCTCCTGAAAGGGGAAATTATTATCAATGATACGCAGGTGCCTAAAGCATAGGTGGTCGTCAGAGGTCTGTCCTGTTAGCCGGATCGCAGTTTTCCCTTCTGGTTCCTATCATGCGTTTTTTGAATGGTTATACTGAAAAAACCATAAATAATTCCATACAATTCTGTCAAAAAGTGTAAATCCAGGCAGAAAACCAGGCGGAGTGGAACAAAATAGTCTTTACTAGGTCTACTAGACAGCAAGTATAAGTTGCGTTTCAGGTTTCGAGGCCGCCGCTTTGCGGCTCGCTGAACGTAGAGCTCCAATGGGAGGAGAGTAAAACAATGAGAATCTTCCAGCGTTATAACCCACTGAAAGTGGCGAAATATGTAAAAACCCTGTTCCGAGGGCGGTTGTACATCAAAGATGTAGGGGCATTCGAATTCGACAAAGGCAAAATTCTGATACCGAAGGTGCGTGACAAACGCCATTTCAGCGTGATGTCAGAGGTCAACCGTCAGGTGTTGCTACTGCAAGCCGAAATGGGTTGATACGCTATCCCCGGCGTCTTGCAAGCCGGTATTGAGGAGTAAACCTGCAAATAATTGCGGCCCCAATCGGGGCCGCTGATGTTTCTGGTGCCGGTCACTTAGGCCTGAGGGGATTCATCCGGGGTTTTCGGCAGCAGGGTGGTGGGTTTGTCACTCAGGCGAGTGACCAGTAGCTGGTCAATCTTGTAGCTATCAATATCCACCACTTCAAACTTGTAACCCGCATACTTGACGAAATCGGTGCGTTTGGGGATTTTGCGCAGCATGTACATCATAAATCCACCGATGGTTTCATAATTACCGGCCTGCGGGAATTCATCAATGTGCAGTACGCGCATCACGTCATCGATCGGCGTGCCGCCTTCAATCAGCCATGAGTTCTCATCGCGTGCCACAATCTGTTCTTCCTGCCCTTGGCCGACCAGATCGCCCATCAGCGTGGTCATCACATCGTTCAGGGTAATGATGCCTACCACCAGCGCATATTCGTTGAGGATCACCGCAAAGTCTTCCCCTGCGGTTTTAAAGCTTTCCAGCGCTTCTGACAGGGTTAAGGTATCCGGTACGATCAGTGCTGAGCGGATCTGCACACCGCTGCTCAGCACCAGGCTCTGGTTGCCCAACACGCGGTTCAGAAGGTCTTTGGAGTCGACATAGCCGACCACCTGATCAATGTGGCCATCACACACCAGGAATTTGGAGTGTGGGTGGGTGGAAATCTTCTCTTTGATGCTGTCTTCGCTTTCACGTAAATCGAAATAGATCACGCTTTCACGGGAGGTCATCGACGACGGCACCGTGCGTGATTCCAGTTCAAACACGTTTTCAATCAGCTCATGCTCCTGCTTGCGCAGCACCCCGGCCAGCGCACCCGCCTCCACCACGGCATAAATATCATCAGAGGTAATGTCGTCTTTACGCACCATCGGCAGTTTGAATAGACGGAAGATCAGGTTAGCCATGCCGTTGAAGAACCACACCAGCGGCCGACAGATCATGATCGAGAAACGCATCGGGTTGATGATCCGGACGGCGACCGTCTCTGGTGCAATCATACCGATGCGCTTCGGGGTTAAATCCGCGAACAGAATGAACAGACTGGTCACCAGCACAAACGAACACATGAAGCTGATTTGCTCCGACAGTTCCGGCGGCAGAAAACGATCGAATAACACTTTGAAGGTGGGGGAAAAGGCCGCATCGCCGACGATACCGCCCAGGATGGCCACGGCGTTAAGGCCGATTTGCACCACGGTAAAGAAGATACCGGGCGTTTCCTGCAGTTTAAGCACTCTGGCGGCATTGACGTTACCTTCGTCGGCCATCAGCTTGAGCTTGATCTTGCGTGATGCAGCCAGAGAAATTTCTGAAAGTGAGAAAAACGCACTCACCGCAATCAGAAAAAGAATCAGTAAAATACTGTTTAACATAATCTATCCATTCGTGCCGACGGGATGACGGCGCTTTTTCGGAGGGGGTATATATTGTGAAAAAAGTAGTGATATACCCGTCGTCTTTCAAGTTGCAGGGGTGTTGGCTGCCTTTGTTCACCCGAATCACTTACTGGAGTAAGCTCATCGGGATTCACTCCGTTGCCGCCTACCTGCATCTTGAAATCCATTGGGTACAAAAGCTAAAAAGAAGCTATCAGGCTGCAAACGCAGCCTGCATAGTATAGCAGTAGCCCCGTGAAGGCCGCCAGCGGTTAAAAATTTACCGCTGGTCAACGGATTAACCCTGTGGTGGAAGACAAACCCCGATCCCACCCAGGCCACAATAGCCCGCGGGATTCTTGTGCAGATACTGCTGGTGATCGTCCTCAGCGTAATAGAATGGCCGTGCGGCCGCGATTTCGGTGGTGATAGTGCGTTTATCCTTCGCCTCATTCATCGCCTGCTGGAAACGCTGCAGGCTGTGTTGCGCTGCTGCCTGCTGCTCTGGCGATAAAAAGTAGATGGCGGAGCGATATTGCGTGCCGATATCCCCGCCCTGACGCATCCCCTGCGCCGGATCGTGGTTTTCCCAGAAGACCTGCAGCAGGTGTTGATAACTGGTGATTTGCGGATCGAACACCACGCGCACCACTTCGGCATGGCCGGTCTGGCCGCTGCACACTTCGCGGTAGGTAGGGTTTGGTGTGAATCCGCCGCTGTAACCGGCGGCGGTGCTGTAAACCCCTGGCTGTTGCCAGTACAGGCGCTCGACGCCCCAGAAGCAGCCCATGCCGAAGATGGCGACTTCCATCCCGGCGGGAACCTCCGTCATGGAATGGCCAGTCACTTCGTTGGTTGCTGCCACCGGCATCGGCGTGGTACGGCCAGGTAACGCGTTTGCTTGATCAACGGTTTGAGACTTATCAAAGAATTGCACCACGGTTTACTCCTGTAGCTGCAGTAAGAATTGACCTAAGAGTGGCGTGTGTCAGTTGTAACTGGCCACTTCTTTGCCCACAATAAGTCTATGTTGTGTTTATGTATAAGCTTAACGCAGTATTTTGAGCGCAAAAAGCCAAGAATGCGTCTTGTTTTCGCTAACAAGAAAATGCCTGGCTCCAGAGCAAAGGTATTGGCAGGAAATAAATCAATTAAGGAGAACGTGTGCCACGATACCCGGTCCTTTGCGTTTTATGTGTGCTGCTCGCTGTGCCATCGGTATTTGCGGCGAATTTGCGGCTGCAGGTTCAAGGCCTGAGTGGGGAGTTGGAAAGCAACGTCCGCGTGCGTCTTTCGGGGATCACACCGGAAGAGGTCAGCGCCGAGGGGCGCTTTCGCGCACGCGTGGATGCGGCTATCCGTCAGGGCTTACGGCCGCTGGGATACTATGAGCCGACGATTGAGTTCACGCTGGACGATCGCCCGACGCTTTCGCGCCCGGTGCTGTATGCCAAAGTCGATCCTGGTGAGCCAGTACGGATTGCTGGGGTGAATATCAACCTGGAAGGCGGCGCGCGCACCGATGAAGATTATCTCAACCTGGTTAAGAGCAGCCGCCCGACCGTGGGTGAAATCCTTAACCACGGCCAGTATGACAGCTTTAAAAACGCCCTGACCGGGCTGGCACTGCGCAAGGGTTACTTCGATGCCAATATGGTCAAGAGCCAGCTTGGTGTCGCGCAGGAACTGCACAAGGCTTTTTGGGATATCGATTTCGACAGCGGCGAGCGCTACCACTTCGGTAAGGTGAAATTTCAGGGCTCGCAAATCCGTGATGACTACCTGCAAAATCTGGTGCCCTTTCATCAGGGGGATTATTACAGCTCGAACGATCTCGCCGAGCTGAACCGCCGTTTATCCGCGACCAACTGGTTTAACTCCGTGGTGGTATCCCCTGATTTCCACGACGCCAAAGAGAGCCGGATTTTACCGCTGGATGCGCTGGTGACGCCGCGTAACAGTAATATTGTGGAGCTGGGTGGTGGTTTTTCTACCGACATTGGCCCGCGGGTGAGAGGAACCTGGCGCAAGCCGTGGTTGAATGACCGCGGCCAGAGCCTGACCACCGGTGCCAGTATTTCGGCACCGGAGCAACAGCTGGATTTAACCTATCGCATTCCCTTGTTGAGAAGCCCGCTTGAACAGTATTACCTGCTGCAGGGCGGTTTCAAACGTACCGATCTGAACGATACTCAATCGGACAGTACCAAAATGGTGGTTTCCCGTAACTGGGATCTCTCCAGCGGCTGGCAGCGAGCGTTAACGATGAGCTGGCGGTTGGACCACTTTACCCAAGGGCTGGTCACCGATACCACCATGCTGCTTTACCCAGGGGCTACGGTTAACCGTACGCGCTCACGCGGCGGCCTGATGCCGGTCTGGGGCGATAGCCAACGTTATTCCATTGATATTTCCGACACCACCTGGGGATCCGACGCCGATTTCGCGCTGCTGCAGGCGCAGAACGTCTGGATCCGCACTCTGGCGGAGAAACACCGGTTTGTGGTGCGCGGCCAGGTGGGGTGGATTGAAACTAACAACTTCGACAGAATACCGCCTGACCTGCGTTTTTTCGCCGGCGGCGATCGCAGTATCCGTGGTTACAAATTCCAGGGGATCTCCCCGCGTGATGACAGTGGCAAGCTGACCGGCGCCTCTAAAATGCTGACGGGCTCGCTGGAGTATCAGTACAACGTCACCGGCCGTTGGTGGGGGGCGATGTTTGTCGATTCGGGGGAGGCAGTGAATGATATCAGGCAGCGTGATATCAAAACCGGCGCGGGCGTTGGCGTGCGCTGGCAGTCGCCGGTGGGGCCGGTGAAGCTGGATATCGCCGCACCGATTGGGGATCAAGAAACCCACGGCGTGCAGTTCTATATCGGTTTGGGGCCTGAACTATGAGCCTGGTAAAAAAGATTTGTCTGGGGTTCCTGATCCTGTTGTTCCTGCTGGTGGGGACAGTGGCATTCCTGTTGGGGACGACGACCGGCCTGCATATGGTGATCAACGGGGCGGTACGCTGGGTTCCGGGGTTGGAAATTGCCGCCGTCAGCGGTGGCTGGCGTGATTTGACGCTGAAAGGCGTGAAGTACCAGATGCCAGGCGTCGCGGTTAATGCCGGGCAGTTCCATTTGTCGCTTGATCTCTCCTGCCTCAAACACAGTTCATTGTGTATCAATGCGTTAAGCGCGCAAGATGTGGATGTGGTGGTGAAAACCGCTGACATGGCTCCTGCCGCTCCGGTGCCGGAAACCAGCGAGCCACTCACCAACCTCAGCACGCCGTACCCGATTACGCTGCGCCTGTTGGCGTTGAATAACGTCAAGGTCAGCGTGGATGATACTGCTATTTCGCTCGGAGAGTTCCGCTCTGGTGCCCAGTGGCAGCAGCGTGCATTGACTTTGCTGCCCACCTCAATCCGTTCTTTGCTGATTGCTTTGCCGAAAACCCCGGCCCAACCCGTTGCTGATGCGCCGGTGAAAAAGGTGGCAGAGCCCGCGTCTGCTGAAAAACCCTTGGCGGAAACCCTGCAAGCCTTGTTCAGCAAACCGTTGCTACCCGAATTACCGGAAATCCACCTGCCGCTTGATATCACCGTTGAAAAAATCAGCGGTGAACAGTGGCGTTTGACCGGCGATAACGACGTGCTGATCACCAGCCTGTTGCTGCAACTCAGCACTCTGGATCAGCACATTCAGCTCGACAGTTTCGACGTGAAATCGCCGCAGGGTTCCCTTTCAGCCAAAGGCCAGGCAACGCTGACCGGCAGCTGGCCAGTGGCTATTGCGGTCAACAGTGCGTTGAACATCGATGCGCTGAAAGGCGAAAAGGTGAAGCTGAACATCGACGGCGCGCTGCGTGAAGAGCTGAAAGCGACGTTGAATCTCTCTGGCCCAGTGAGTGCGCAGCTTGATGCGCAAACCCGGTTGGCAACAGCCGGCTTGCCGCTGGCTCTGACGCTGCAAAGCAAGCAGTTGAAGTGGCCACTGGCCGGTGAAGCACAGTATCAGGTGAACGATTTACGCCTGCGCCTCAACGGCACAGCCGCCGATTACGCGCTATCGACCCGGGCGAATCTCCAGGGGCAGGATCTGCCACCGGCGGCGTTGATGCTGGACGGTAAAGGTAATCTGGCACAGTTCAGGCTCGAACGCCTGCGCGTGGCGGCGCTGCAGGGGAATACCGATCTCACCGCGCTGGTGGACTGGAGCAAGGCGATAAGCTGGACGTCGCAGCTGACGCTCAGCGGCATTAATACCGCTAAGCAATGGCCGGAGTGGCCAGCACGGCTGGATGGCAAAATCACCACCCGTGGCAGCTTGCACGGCGGCAGTTGGCAACTGCAGGTGCCGGTATTGCAGCTCGATGGCAATGTGAGGCAAAACAAAGTCTCGGCTCGTGGCACGCTCAGCGGTAATGCCGCCGGGCAGTGGCGCATACCCGGTATCGAACTGGCGTTGGGGCGCAATACGCTTAGCGCCAAAGGCCAGCTTGATGAGAAAGACTGGAATCTGGATACCAACATTGATGCGCCACACCTGGATGGCGCTCTGCCGGGGCTGGGGGGAACGGTCAGGGGCCAGCTTAGGCTGCGTGGCAACCTGCAGGCACCGCAGTTGCTGGCCGATCTGACGGCGCTGGGGTTGCAATGGCAAGCGCTGCATATCAATCGGGTGAAAGTGGACGGGGATGTGCGCTCTGCCGATCAGATCCAAGGGCAGTTGACCGTGCGGGTTGAACAACTGAAGCAGGATGCACTGCAGCTCAACTTACTGACGCTGGATGCGCGTGGCAGCGAACGCCAGCATCGGCTGCAACTGAATGTTGAGGGTAATCCGGTTTCCGGGCAACTTCAGTTGACGGGCAGCTTTGATCGCCAGCAGCAGCGTTGGCGCGGCGATCTCAACAATACCCGCTTTGATACGCCAGTCGGTGAATGGCGTCTGACTCGCTCTATCGCGCTGGATTACCTGAATGCGCAGCAGAGAATCAGCGTTGGGCCACACTGCTGGCAGAACCCGAATGCCGAGCTGTGTGTGCCGAGAACCATTGAAGCCGGGGCCAGCGGCCAGGCCAGCGTGGTGCTTAACCGTTTTGATCTGGCAATGATTAAGCCATTTATCGGGCCGGATACTGCGCTGAGTGGCGTCTTCAGCGGCCGGGCGGACGTCAGTTGGCAACCGGGCGGAGCGCTGCCACAGGCGCGAGTTTCGCTGGTGGGCAACGGCGTGAAAGTGGTGCAGCAGATGCAGGGCAGCGCGCTGCCGATCGCTTTTGAGACGCTCAATCTCAACGCCGGCATGAACAATGGTCGCGTACAGGCTGACTGGCTGATCAAGCTGGTCAACAATGGGCAGTTCAACGGCAATATTCAGATTGCCGATCCGCAGGTGCGCCGTAATATCAGCGGCAATGTGAATATCACCAATATTTCGATGGATCTGCTGAAGCCGATGTTGACGCAGGGCGAAAAAGCCTCGGGAATGCTGAATGCCAATCTGCAGTTGGGCGGCAGCGCGCAAAGGCCGCTGGTATTTGGCCGTTTGGCGTTGGATAAAGCGATAATCACCGGCCACTGGATGCCGTTTGACATGACCGAAGGCCGCCTGGCGGTGAACTTCAACGGTATGACATCGACGCTGGAAGGGTTGCTCAGCACTACGCATGGGCAACTGAATCTGGCGGGCGATGCCGACTGGCACGATATCAATGCCTGGCGTGCGCGCATTGCTGCCAAAGGCAATCAACTGCGGGTAACGATACCGCCGATGGTGCGCATTGATGTTTCGCCGGATCTGGTCTTTGAGGCCACGCCACAGTTGTTCTCACTCAACGGTTCGGTCGATATCCCATGGGCGCGCATCACGGTGCAGGAGCTGCCGGAGAGTGCCGTGGGTGTTTCCCGTGACGAAGTGATGCTCGACAATCAACTGAAGCCGATTCAACCGGCCACGGCAGCGATCCCGATCAACAGTAACCTGATGGTGCGTATCGGCAACGACGTGCGGCTGGATGCCTTCGGCCTGAAAGCCATGCTGCGTGGTAACCTGCGGGTGGTACAGGATCGCAATGGCCTGGGGCTGAACGGGCAGATTGATATTCCATCGGGGCGTTTCCACGCTTACGGGCAGGATCTGATCGTACGCAAAGGCCAACTGCTATTCTCTGGCCCGCCCGATCAGCCTCTGCTGAATATCGAAGCGGTGCGTAACCCAGACGCCACCCAGGACGGTGTGACCGCCGGGGTGAGGGTGACCGGCATGGCCGATGCGCCAAGGCTTGAGGTGTTCTCGGATCCGACGCTATCTCAGCAGGAAGCGCTTTCTTACCTGCTGCGGGGCCAAGGTTTGGGCAGTACCGGGGCTGATGGCAACGCCATGACCTCAATGTTAATTGGCATGGGGGTTGCACAAAGTGGTCAACTTGTGGGTAAAATCGGCGAGGCGTTTGGCGTAAGTAATTTGGCCCTAGATACGGAAGGAGTTGGCGACAGCTCCCAGGTAGTGGTGAGCGGCTATGTCCTCCCCGGCTTACAAGTAAAATATGGGGTGGGGATATTCGACTCATTGGCCACGCTGACGTTGCGATACCGCCTGATGCCTAGGTTGTATCTGGAAGCAGTGTCTGGTATTGACCAAGCACTGGATGTGCTCTATCAGTTTGAGTTTTAAGCTATGCGAATCATTGTTTACGGCAGTTTACGACGCAAGCAGGGGAACAGCCATTGGATGACTAACGCCCAATGGTTGGGCGAACATGAGCTCGATGGTTATCAGATTTATAATCTGGGCCATTACCCTGCTGCAATCCCTGGAGAGGGTACAATACATTGCGAAGTGTATCGTATTAACTCATCGATTCTGGCAGAGCTGGACGAATTGAAAAGTAATACCAGGGACTATAAGCGCGAACTGATTCAGACACCTTATGGGAGTGCGTGGATCTACCTGTATAAGCACAGCGTAGAGGGTTTTCCACGGATCGAGAGTGGTGACTGGCTGAAGCGTTTGGACGAAAAGCAATAAAAAAACGCCGCTCAATGAGCGGCGTTCTTCATCTCAACGGGCAAGAATTATTTCTTGGCGCGTTCGAAAGAGGCAACGATTTCAGCTTTAGCGGCGGCGGCATCAGCCCAACCGTCCACTTTCACCCATTTGCCTTTTTCCAGATCTTTGTAGTGCTCGAAGAAGTGAGTGATCTGTGCTTTCAGCAGTTCTGGCAGATCGTTCACGTCTTTCACGTGATCGTATTCTTTAGTCAGCTTGCTGTGCGGTACGGCAACCAGTTTGGCATCTTCACCGGCTTCGTCAGTCATTTTCAGCACGCCAACCGGGCGGCAACGGATCACTGAACCAGGCTGCAGCGGGTAGGGTGTAGGCACCAGAACGTCAACCGGGTCACCGTCCAGAGACAGCGTATTGTTGATGTAGCCGTAGTTGCATGGGTAGAACATCGCCGTCGACATGAAACGGTCAACGAATAGTGCGCCGGTGTCTTTGTCGATTTCATATTTGATCGGATCGGCGTTAGCCGGGATTTCGATAACTACGTAGATGTCTTCCGGCAGGTCTTTGCCAGCAGGGACCAGATTCAAGCTCATGTCGGTTTCCTTTAATCAAACCAGAAAGGGAGTGGTGGCTAATTATAGCCAAAACGCTCTTAAAGTACTGCGATTTTTCAGGCACAACCAGCTGCACGGGTTAAGCTGCCAAGGCCTTATTCGGCCCGTAGACGAGGGGGGAAGATGGCATTAACCGACGGCTTGCCATACCGCCGCCCTCTATTAAATACGCCGGGTATAGGTATATTAAGCCTCCTCAGAACTGATAAGGAAGTTTGGTCATGATTGATAGGTTGCAGCGCAGCGGGAAGAAAAGAAGTTCGGCCTTATATTATCAAGTGCAATTACTGGCAGTGTCAGCCTTGTTGATGTGTAGCCTGGCCGTTCATGCCACGGTTTTGGGGCTGCCTCAGAACTACCATCAGGTTTCTGCGGATTTATACCGTTCAGCCCAGCCTGATTCAGCGCAAATGCGGGCGTTGGAGCAGAGCGGCATCAAGACGGTTCTCAGCCTGCGCCAGTGGAATGATGATGACAGTGAGGCAAAGGGGACAACGCTGATACTGCGTCGGGTGCCGATGAACGCTGCGGTCATCAATGATGACGTCGTGGTCAGTGCGCTGCGGGAAATTCGCTTTGCCCAGAAGCCGATGCTGGTTCACTGCTGGCACGGTAGCGATCGTACCGGGCTGATAGTGGCGATGTATCAGTTGGTATTTGAACATGCCGCTAAAACGGACGTGCTTGCCGAATTGCGCAAGCCGGAATACGGCTATCACGAAAGCTATTATGGCGGTATTGCGCGCTACGTGCGCGATGTGGATGTTAACCGGATACAGCAGCGTGTCTTCAGCGCCCCGGCAGGCTGACAGCGTTTTTAGCGGGTAAGGCGATTAATCCTGGCAGCGAGGTTCTCGCTGCCAGGAGAAACGGAACGGGCTTATTCGTCTGGGAAATCGGCAATAAAGCGTTCTGCATCTTCTACCATGGATTTGGTTCCGACGAAGAACGGCGCACGCTGGTGCAGTTGTTCCGGCATGATATCCAGAATGCGTCTTTTGCCATCGCTGGCTTTGCCACCGGCCTGTTCGGCCAGGAACGCCATCGGGTTGCACTCATACAGCAGGCGCAGCTTGCCATTGGGGTGGCTGGCGGTGCTGGGATAAATGTAGATGCCGCCTTTCAGCAGATTGCGGTGGAAGTCGGCAACCAGTGAACCGATGTAACGTGAGGTATAAGGGCGCAGCGTCGCTTCATCCTGCTCTTGGCAGTATTTGATGTATTTCTTCACCCCGAGCGGGAACTTGATGTAGTTACCTTCGTTGATGGAATACATGCAGGCTTTTTCCGGGAAACGCACTTTCTCGTGAGAGAGGCAGAACACACCCAGGGACGGATCGTAAGTGAAGGCATGTACGCCATAACCGGTGGTATACACCAGCATGGTGGAGGAACCGTACACCACGTAACCGGCAGCAACCTGAGCGTTGCCAGGCTGCAGGAAATCTTCTTTGGTGACAGGCACGCCAACCGGTGTGATACGACGATAGATCGAGAAAATGGTACCGACAGAGACGTTGACATCAATATTGGACGAACCGTCCAACGGATCCATTAGCACCACATACTTGCCATTTTCAGCACGTTCGCCGTCAAATATGACAATATCGTCTTCTTCTTCTGAAGCGATACCGGCAACTTCACCGCGTGCTTTCAATGCTGCTTTCAGCTTTTCGTTGGCGAACAGGTCCAGTTTCATCTGAACTTCGCCCTGTACGTTGGAAATGCCGCTGGTGCCCAGAATATCAACCAGACCGGCCTTGTTGATATCGCGGTGGATGATTTTGGCACCCAGTTTAATTGCAGAAAGTAGCGCAGTCAGCTCGCCGGTGGCGTGAGAGAAGTCGTGCTGTTTCTCGACGATAAATTCGCCTAACGTTTTCATGACACAATCCCTGAATCTACGGATGGATAGCGGTTTGTTAACAAACCGCCAACGTTTTCGCTAGCCAGTGTAGCCCAAAGCATTGCGCCATTCATAGGCAAATCCATTTCTTCTCGGCGATTCTGAGCGTTAGAATAAGCACTAAATCGATGCACTTAAATGAGAAACCTAATGCGCATACATATTCTTGGGATCTGCGGCACCTTTATGGGCGGGTTGGCGATGCTGGCGCGTTCGCTTGGGCATGAGGTTACCGGCTCAGATGCCAACGTCTATCCTCCGATGAGCACGCTGTTGGAAAATCAGGGGATCGATCTGATCCAGGGTTACGATCCTGCACAGCTGGATCCCGCACCGGATCTGGTGATTATCGGCAATGCGATGACCCGTGGTAATCCTTGTGTGGAAGCAGTGTTAGAACTCGGCATTCCTTACGTTTCTGGCCCGCAGTGGCTGCACGATCACGTGTTGCGCGATCGTTGGGTGCTGGCAGTGGCCGGGACGCACGGTAAAACCACCACTGCCGGGATGGCGACCTGGATCCTGGAGGCCTGTGGCTACCAACCGGGCTTCGTGATCGGCGGCGTGCCGGGTAACTTTGATGTTTCTGCTCGTCTCGGTGGCAGCCCCTTCTTCGTGATTGAGGCTGATGAGTATGACTGTGCCTTCTTCGATAAACGCTCCAAGTTTGTGCATTACAGCCCGCGTACGCTGGTCATGAACAATCTGGAATTCGATCATGCTGATATTTTTGACGATCTGAAAGCGATCCAGAAGCAGTTCCACCATCTGGTGCGCCTGGTGCCGGGGAAGGGCAAAATCATTCTGCCGGACAATGACGCGTATCTGAAACAGGTGATGGCGATGGGATGCTGGAGCGAGCAGGAACTGGTGGGTGATGAGGGAGCCTGGCGTGCGCACAAGCTGACCCCGGATGCCAGCCATTATGAGGTTTTCCTCGATGGTGATAAGGTCGGCGAGGTGAACTGGGCGCTGGTGGGTGAACACAATATGCATAACGGCCTGATGGCGATCGCGGCCACCCGCCACGTTGGCGTGCAACCCGCCGATGCCTGCCGCGCGTTGGGTGATTTCATTAATGCTCGCCGCCGCCTGGAACTGCGTGGCGAAGCCAACGGTGTGACTGTTTATGATGACTTTGCTCATCACCCGACCGCCATTCTTGCCACGCTGGCCGCACTGCGCGGCAAAGTGGGGGGCAGGGCGCGAATTCTGGCCGTATTGGAGCCCCGTTCCAATACCATGAAGATGGGGATCAGCAAAAACGAACTGGCTCCTTCGCTGGGCCGCGCTGATGAAGTGTTCCTGTTCCAACCACATCATATCCCCTGGCAGGTAGCCGAAGTGGCCGATGCCTGTGTGCAACCAGCGCATTGGAGCGCCGATCTCGATACGCTGATGGAGATGATTGTTAAAACGGCACAGCCGGGTGATCATATTCTGGTGATGAGCAACGGTGGGTTTGGCGGTATTCATGACAAACTGTTGGCGGCGTTGGCAAAAAAGGCCGAGCCGAAAGAGGATTACTGAGAGGTTTGCCTGCCATCTAGCAACCTTAGGCCGCGAATGCGGCCTGAGGTTGATGACAAAGTCGCTTTTGAACCCGAGATACTCGGGCCTAGCGCACCGAGGGGCGCTCCGGCGGCTTACGCCGCTACGACCCCTTCGGCACGCTCTCCCTAATAACGGGCTTTGTCAGCTGTCTGGGGCCGCGAATGCGGCCTTTTTTATCGGGATAAAGAAGCCCTCGCAAGCGAGGGCATAATGTTCGTCACATAAAACGACGAGGTTTTCTAGGAAATAGGCATTTATCTTGGAACTCGGCAGTGGCAGTGACGAGGGTAGTTCAGCAAATGCGCTCTCTTAGTGATTACTTATAAATTTCTGCTGTCGCGTGCCAGTTGCCATTTTCATAGGCTTCGATGATGCGATAGGCTTTGGCACCCTGCTGATCGGCTTTATCAGACAGTGCTTGGCGGATATCAGAAGGCGCACCGGCTACACCGCTCACGCTGATGGTGCCTACAGATTGCAGATCGCTCGCCTGGGCATCATTCACCAGATTAGCGGCAGAAGCGCCGAAAGAAACGGCAGAGAGCAGGCTAAGCGCAGCGATGGTTGTTTTCATGTTCATGAGGTTAACTCCTTAATTGTTTACAGATAACAGTCTGGAAGGGCTTTACAGCGTTTTTTATACTTGAAGACCGTTATCAGGGCAGAGTGATTACGCATTAGCACGTAATGCATTGTTTTATTTATAAATTTCTGCGGTGGCGTGGAAGTTGCCTTCGCTGCGCGCTTCGATCACACGATAAGCGGTGGCACCTTTGGCATCCGCTTTGGCAGACAGCGCCTGACGGATATCTGAAGGTGCTGTACCGACGCCGCTCACGGTGATGGTTCCTGCAGAATGCAGTTTTTCGGCCTGAGGTGCATCAATGGATTGTGCTGCAAATGATCCAAAAGAAAGCACGGAGAGAAGGCTGAACGCTGCAAGGGTGGTTTTAATTTTCATGATTTGGCCTCTTGGTATTCTTTTATTAGATCCAATGAACTGTGATTTACATCACGAAATGAGTATACATCTAGTAACTGAGAAAATTAATAGTCAGCTAACAATTTATAGTGAAACTTTATTTGTTCATTGCTGTTTTTAATAGCGCAATGGAATAAAAATCGATGATTAAATGAGCTATTGATGTTAAATTTATGTAATTTCAATGGGCTGGGTACTTTTGACTAAAAGTGCGGAACATCACAGATACTACTGATTGCCCACACGCAATTGTCATTGGGATATGCTGTAAGTCGGCAAATAAGCAGTTTTAAACGTGGGGGGAAATGTTGAGGGGCGGGCGTTATGTCTAGAAAGCGTTAACAAAATACGGCCTGCGCCAGCCCTATTTTGTTAACGGCATGCATCATAGTTCTTGTTCGAACAGCGTGAGAATGGCTTCAAAGAGTTGGCGTGTGGTAAATGTGCTGGCGGGGGTCACGAAAATTGTATCATCACCGGCGATCGTGCCCAAGATACCTTCGGATTTGCCCAATGAATCCAGCAAGCGGGCAATTAACTGTGCGGCGCCTGGGCTGGTATGGATCACCACCATGGCGTCATTGTGATCGACATCCAGTACCAGATTCTTCAGCGGGCTGGTGGTGGTAGGCACCCCGAGTTCCGCCGGCAGGCAGTAAACCATCTCCATTTTGGCATTGCGTGTGCGCACTGCACCGAACTTGGTCAGCATGCGAGACACCTTGGATTGGTTAATGTTTTCGAAGCCTTCTTCTTGCAGCGCTAAAACGATCTCGCCTTGAGAACTGAATTTTTCTTCTTTCAATAACGCTTTAAACGCCTTGATCAGGTCTTCCTGCTTTGCGGGATTACGCATTTTGCACCGTGGAATGTTGAGAATAGAGATCAATATTATGCATATAAATGAATTTTTATGCAATGTTGCAATCAGGAACGCCATGGAACAGGGCAGGGAAAATCAGGAGAGGGCGGCATTTTAACAAAGTCCGCACCCCATGAATATGCCCTTTTGACGCAGGAAACGAGTCAGCTTTGCGGTAAAGAAAATGTTATTAAAATGATGTTGTTCTGATGTTATGTAAGGGTGTAATGTAACGGCCGGTTAACTCGCCAGTGAAGATCCTCGCACAATTTTCGATTAGTGTGCGCTATGCCCTTAATGCGTAAGCTATTTAATCTAAAATGATCGCGACATCGGCCATTTTATTGCGCCAGCTCTAAAACCGACTGTTAATAGGTTGTTTTTAAAGGTGTAATAAATTAAGGTCCGAGCCAAAGAATTCACGGCGCTTTTATATTTAAGATAATAAAGGAGTATAGGATGAAAGTTGCAGTTCTCGGTGCTGCTGGCGGTATCGGCCAGGCCCTCGCCCTTCTACTCAAAACCCAGCTTCCTTCAGGTTCTGAACTCACCCTCTATGATATTGCCCCTGTTACCCCAGGCGTTGCCGTTGACCTAAGCCACATTCCAACCGCAGTGAAAATCAAAGGCTTCAGCGGTGAAGATGCGACTCCTGCGCTGCACGGTGCTGATGTGGTGCTGATTTCTGCCGGTGTTGCACGTAAGCCAGGTATGGATCGTTCAGACCTGTTTAATGTGAACGCCGGTATCGTGCGCAACCTGATCGAGCAAGTGGCTAAAACCTGCCCGAAAGCCTGCATCGGGATTATCACCAACCCGGTGAATACCACAGTGGCGATTGCTGCTGAAGTGCTGAAGAAAGCCGGTGTTTACGACAAGAACAAACTGTTTGGCGTTACCTCGCTGGACATTATCCGTTCCAACACCTTTGTGGCGGAGCTGAAAGGCAAAAAGCCGGAAGAGTTGGAAGTGCCGGTTATCGGTGGCCACTCTGGCGTGACCATTCTGCCACTGTTGTCGCAGATCCCTGGTGTGAGCTTTACCGCGCAGGAAGTGGCTGACCTGACCAAGCGCATCCAGAATGCGGGTACCGAAGTGGTTGAAGCCAAGGCCGGTGGCGGCTCCGCAACCTTGTCTATGGGCCAGGCGGCGGCACGTTTCGGCTTGTCTCTGGTGCGCGCACTGAGCGGTGAGAAAGGCATTGTGGAATGTGCCTACGTTGAAGGCGATGGCAAATATGCCCGCTTCTTCGCACAACCGCTGCTGTTGGGCAAAAACGGTGTTGAAGAACGTAAAGACATCGGTTCGCTGAGCGCGTTCGAACAGCAAGCGCTGAACGAAATGCTGGACGTACTGCACAAAGATATCGAGCTGGGCGAAAAGTTTATCAATAACTGATAGCGCCAGTGCGTTAAGCCTACAAAAGCCGCCGGAACAACAGTCCGGCGGCTTTTTTTCGTCTCATGATTTGATACGACTCTTTCGATCCAGCAGACGCTGGGTGTGCGGATCAAAATACCGGCTTGGCCATATTTCCGCAGGATGAACATTCAAAGCGTCGGCAATCAGCCATTCTCCCTTCGGCCAAGGGCGTGACAGCGCATTGGCGAGGGTGGATGAGCTTAATCCTGCCTGACGTGAAACCGCTGCCAACGTTGTACCTCTCTTCTTCAATGCCGCTATGACGTCTGCCGGATGCCAGTCTGGGTTCCGTGAATTCATGTTTACATTCCTTTTTTGATTAGAGAAAGTTCTGTTAGTGGTATAACTAACAGGTCAGAATTAATCGTTTGAACAACATGAAGCGTTTATTCGGAAACCAGAATACCACTAAGTTTCTAAAAAACATCTTATGGTTTCTGAAAAATTTATCTTGCCACACTATTGTCCAGAGATAATGGCTATGAAAAACGAGTGGTTTGCTGCCAAGGAGCTGACAGGCATCGCAGGATTACCTTCCTCGACACAAGGAATCAACCTCATGGCCCGGCGCGAGGGCTGGGTCAGCCGTCGTCGTAAAGGCGTACAGGGAAAGGCGTTGGAATACCATGTCGACAGCTTGCCCACCAGCGTGAAGAAACTGTTGATACTGCGCGAAGAACCGGCGGTCTATGAGGTGGAGCGGCAGGATCCTTTGGCGGTGTGGATCGAATATTACTACCACCTATCAGACAGCGAGCGGGCACAGGTTATGGCATTTCTGATGCGTGAGGGCGTCGGCAGTTTACTGACGTGGATCGGCGAACAGAACAAGTAGCGCGAATCGTTGTGCTCAGTGTTTCACAAAATAGCATTCCTGCTGCTAAACGTTTTCACCGTGGTTTTCGTTTTTACCTTCTTTTGGTTAATAAGCTTGTCTTGAGTTATCGCCGGGTAATTTTTTTACACGGCAATGAGATAGTAAAAGGTCTGACTAACGGAAAGGCATTAATCGTTGGTTCCACGGGAACTCATTAGTGCAGAGAATTAGTAGGTCTGGAATCCAGACCTATTTGAATATTTGGAAAGCGGAATTTCTTAAAATTCGCGTTGAACAGCCAGATGCGCTAATCCTTCCAGCGCCGCACGGTATGGCGATTCCGGTAACGCCTGCAAGGCAGCGATCGCTTTGTCTGCTTCTTCTTCCGCACGCTGGCGGGTGTAGGTTAGCGAACCGCATGCCTGCATTGCGGCCAAGACGGGCTCCAGCAGATGGCGGCCATTTCCCTGTTCAATGGCCGTGCGGATCATTGCTGCCTGTTGCGCATCGCCATGATGCATGGCATGCAATAACGGCAGTGTAGGCTTACCTTCATTGAGATCGTCACCGGTGTTTTTACCCAGCGTCACTCCGTCGGCACTGTAATCGAGCAGATCGTCAATCAGCTGGAAGGCGGTGCCCAAATAGCGGCCATAGTCCTGCAAGGCCTTCTCTTCCGCTTCAGTTGCAGCGGAAAGGATCGCCGATGACTGAGCCGCCGCTTCAAACAGGCGGGCGGTTTTGCTGTAGATCACCCGCATGTAGCTTTCTTCAGTAATGTCGGGATCGTGCACGTTCATCAGCTGCAGCACTTCACCTTCGGCAATCACGTTGACGGCTTCAGACATCAGCGCCAGCACGCGCAGCGATTCCAGGCTGGTCATCATCTGAAAAGCACGTGTATAGATAAAGTCACCCACCAGTACGCTGGCCGCATTGCCAAACGCCGCATTGGCGGTGGCTTTGCCGCGCCGCATATCGGATTCGTCCACCACATCGTCATGCAGCAGCGTGGCGGTGTGAATGAACTCGATCAGGGCAGCCACGGTGATATGTTTATCCCCTTGATAATGCAGCGCCCGCGCCGCCAGCACGGCGATCATCGGGCGAATACGTTTACCGCCCCCGCTGATAATGTAATAGCCGAGTTGATTGATGAGCGTGACATCGGAATTCAACTGTTCGAGAATTGTTGCGTTCACGGCCGCCATATCTTGCGCGGTTAACTCAGTAATTTGTTCTAGGTTCATTGTGTTTTTTCAGCTGTGTTTCTGTTCACCGCGATGAGATCGCTGCTCACATCGATATAGGGCGGTCACTGTCACCTTTGATTGTACTTGAAAAACGGCATAGATAAACGCCATGAAAGAAACTGTGTTTTTTTTCTTCTTTTTTCACCTTCCGCCTCCATTCTACACTTGTCATGTGCGGGATTATTGCGTAGAATTCGCGCCCTATTGTGAATATTTATAGCGCGCTCTGTACTGAACAGTTGGGCACGCGGAAAGCGGAGTTTTATATGTACGCGGTTTTCCAAAGTGGTGGCAAACAACACCGAGTAAGCGAAGGTCAAACCGTTCGCTTGGAAAAGCTGGACATCGCAACTGGTGAAGCGGTTGAGTTTGACCAGATTCTGATGATCGCTAATGGCGAAGATATCAAAATCGGCGTTCCTTACGTCGATGGCGGCAAGATCAAAGCTGAAGTCGTTGCTCACGGTCGTGGCGAAAAAATCAAGATTGTTAAGTTTCGTCGTCGTAAGCACTACCGTAAGCAGCAGGGCCACCGTCAGTGGTTCACTGACGTTAAAATCACCGGCATCAGCGCTTAAGTTAGGAGAGCGGATTAATGGCACACAAAAAGGCTGGCGGCTCGACTCGTAACGGTCGCGATTCAGAAGCTAAACGTCTGGGCGTAAAACGCTTTGGCGGCGAAGCAGTACTGGCAGGCAGCATCATCGTTCGTCAGCGCGGCACCAAATTCCACGCGGGTACCAACGTGGGTTGCGGCAAAGACCACACTCTGTTTGCTTTGAAAGACGGTAAAGTCAAATTCGAAGTTAAAGGCCCGAGCAATCGTAAATTCATCAGCATCGAAGCTGAATAATTTTTCGAGCCTTACGAAATAGATGTAAGCCCCGCAATTCGTTGCGGGGCTTTTTACATTTATGGGGCACCTGGGTTCAGGCCCGCAGGTATCAGGAAATATGGAAACGAAACAGCAGGCCGGTATGGGGATCTTCCTGGCGCTGACCACTGCAATTTGCTGGGGGGCGCTGCCGATCGCGATGAAAGAAGTGCTGAAGGTGATGGAGCCATTTACCGTCGTCTGGTACCGTTTTGCCTTCGCCGCTATCGGTCTGGGTATGATTCTGGCGGTGCGTGGGCGTCTGCCATCGGTGAAAATATTTCGTCAACCGCGCTGGCTACTTTTGCTGATTATTGCCACTGCAGGATTGCTGGGTAATTTTGTGTTTTTCAGTTCTTCGCTGAAATATCTGAGCCCGACGGCATCACAGGTGATTGGCCAGTTATCACCCGTTGGCATGATGTTCGCCAGCGTACTGATCCTGAAAGAAAGGATGCGAATCACCCAGGTAATTGGGGCATTGATGCTGATTTGCGGGTTGATGTTGTTTTTTAACGTCAGCCTGATTGAAATTTTTACCCGACTGACGGATTACACCCTGGGTGTTTTGCTGGGCGTGTGTGCGGCGATGGTTTGGGTGACCTATGGAGTGGCTCAAAAAGTGCTGCTACGCCGATTGGCGTCGCCACAGATTCTGGTCATATTGTACACTTTATGTGCAATTGCGTTATTCCCGCTGGCTAAACCTGCGGTGATTTTCCAACTCAGCAACTGGCAATTGGCCTGTTTGCTGTTTTGCGGCGCGAATACGCTAATTGGTTACGGCGCGCTGGCGGAAGCGATGGCGCGTTGGCAGGCGGCACAGGTGAGTGCGGTAGTGACGCTCACGCCGTTATTCACCCTGATGTTTTCAGATTTATTGGCGCTGGCATGGCCGCAAGTATTCGCCGCCCCGACATTGAATGTCGTCGGCTATGTTGGTGCTTTCGTGGTGGTAGCAGGCGCTATGTTTTCCGCAATTGGCCACCGTTGGTGGCCGCGACGGGCAGAACCCAACCTGATTGTTTCTTTGAAGCAGTCCGGTGAATGATTTACGGAGACGGTAAATGAAGTTTGTAGATGAAGCGACGATCCTGGTTGTTGCAGGTGACGGTGGTAACGGCTGCGTCAGCTTCCGCCGTGAGAAATACATCCCGAACGGTGGGCCGGACGGCGGTGACGGCGGTGACGGCGGTGACGTTTACCTGCTGGCAGATGAAAACCTGAATACCCTGATCGATTACCGCTTTGAAAAGTCTTTCCGTGCCGAGCGTGGCCAGAACGGCCAGAGCCGCGACTGCACCGGCAAGCGTGGTAAAGACATTGTGATTAAGGTGCCGGTGGGCACGCGTGTGCAAGATCAGGGCACCGGTGAGATCCTCGGTGATATGACCCGCCATCAGCAGCGCCTGATGGTAGCCAAAGGCGGTTGGCACGGCCTGGGCAATACCCGTTTCAAATCCTCAGTAAACCGCGCCCCGCGCCAGAAAACCTTGGGTACCAAGGGTGAAACGCGCGATATCCTGCTGGAACTGTTGCTGTTGGCCGATGTGGGCATGTTAGGGTTGCCGAATGCTGGTAAATCGACGTTTATTCGTGCGGTGTCTGCTGCCAAACCTAAAGTGGCTGACTATCCGTTCACCACGCTGGTGCCGAGCCTGGGTGTGGTGCGCATGGACAGCGAGCAGAGCTTCGTGGTGGCTGACATCCCTGGATTGATTGAAGGTGCTTCCGACGGTGCCGGCTTGGGGATCCGTTTCCTGAAGCACTTGGAACGCTGCCGTGTGCTGTTGCATCTGGTGGATATTGCTCCGATCGACGAATCCGATCCGGTAGAGAATGCCAAAGTCATCATCAATGAACTGAATCAGTACAGCGAGAATCTGGCGCAGAAGCCTCGCTGGCTGGTGTTCAACAAGGTTGACCTGCTGGATGCCGAAGAGGCCGCTGAACGCGCCAAGGCGATCGTAGAAGGCATGGGCTGGGAAGGTAAGTACTACATGATCTCCGCCGCTAACCGTGAAGGCGTTAACGCGCTGTGCTGGGACGTGATGAACTTTATCAACACCCAGCCGAAGACCATGGCGATTGAAGAAAGCGCGCCAGAGAAAGTCGAATTCATGTGGGATGACTACCACCGTGAGCAGATCGCCGAAGTGGAAGCCGAAGCGGAAGATGACTGGGATGATGACTGGGACGAAGATGACGACGAAGGCGTCGAAATCATCTATCAGAAGTAATTCTGTGTTGGTGTGATAGAGGGCTCAGCGATGGCAGGGCCCTGAGGTTAATGACAAAAGTAGCTTTTGAACCCGAGATACTCGGGCCTAGCGCACCGAGGGGCGCTCCGGCGGCTTACGCCGCTACGACCCCTTCGGCACGCTCTCCCTAATAGCGGGCTTTGTCAGCAGTCTGAGGGCTCAGCGATGGCTGGGCCCTTTTCATGAGTTCAGGAGGTTATCGGGTATCCAGCATTGGGCGTTCAGGCCACGGATCTCGGTGCGGTTTTCAAGCCGCAGCCAACCGCGGTGCAGTTGCGCGATGCGGCTCACGATGTTCAACCCAAGCCCGCTGCCGCCATAACGCTGATCCATCCGGCGAAAAGCCTGCGTTATCTCCCCTGCATTTTCTGGCTTAATTCCTGGCCCTTCATCCGTCACCTGCAAACGCTGCCCGCGATCCTGCGGGGTGAGCTGCACATAAATAGTGCTGTTTTCTGGGCTGTAGCGATGGGCATTTTCCACCAGATTACGCAGCATCAGGCGCAATAAGACCGGATCGCCATGGGTAACGGCTTGCGCAGGTAACTGCCAGCATAGTTTCTGCCCGCGCTGCGCCGCCAGTTCACTCAGCTCTTCCTGCAGCGGTTGGATAACCTGGCTGACCCAGTCAAACTGCTGATGATGACCACTGGCAAAATTCTGGCCAGCGCGCGACAGCATCAGTAATTGCTCAATGACGTGCATCAGTTGATCAATACGCGCAATCAGCACCCGGCTTTCTTTAATGCCTTGCTGCTCCATTAACTCCAGATGCAGGCGGATACCGGCCAGCGGCGTGCGTAACTCATGGGCGGCATCGGCGGTAAACAGACGCTCCTGCTGAATGGTGTGATCGAGACGTGAAAACAGTTGATTCAACGCGCTGGTCACCGCGACCATTTCCAGGCTGTCGTTACTCATGGGCAAGGGGGTCAGGTTATCCGCAGAGCGTTTTGCCAGCCGTTCTTGTAATTGATTAAGTGGGCGGGTAATCCAACTGATGGCCCAGAAAGAGGCCAGCAGCGTCACCATCATCATGATCAGCGACGGGGCAAGCAATGAGGCAATGGCCTCGGTAATTTCGGTATCGACCCGCTCATTGCGCATTTTTGCGGACAGGGTTTCATCCACCAGGAAGCTGATTTGCTCCTGGCTCTCATGCCATAGCCAAAATGCACTGATCAACTGTGTGACCAGCAGGATCAGCGCTAGCATCAGCAACAGACGGCGGCGCATACTGATCATGATGCGGGTTCCAGACGGTAGCCAATACCACGTACGGTGCGGATACGATCTTTGCCCAGCTTGCGACGCAGGTTATGAACGTGGACTTCGAGGGTGTTCGAGCCCAGATCGTCATTCCAGGTATAGAGATCCTGTTGCAGCAGTTCACGATTAACGGTCTGACCGGCGCGCATCATCAAGCGTGACAGGATGGCGAACTCTTTGGGGGTGATATCGATCGCTTGCTGTTGCAGATACACCTGCTGGCTGGACAGGTTCAGCGTCAGATCGTCCTGCTGCAGCAGGTTATCGCTGTGACCTTGATAACGACGGATCAGCGCTCGCACCCTGGCTTGCAGTTCAGCCAAGGCAAAGGGTTTGATCAGATAATCATCGGCACCGGCGTCCAGGCCGTCAACGCGATCTTCCAGGGCATCACGGGCGGTGAGGATTAACACCGGAATGCCGATCTGCAGGCGGCGCCACTGACGCAGCAGGCTGGTACCGTCGAGATCCGGCAGGCCAAGATCCAAGATCACCATGCTGTATTGGCTGCTGACGATCAGGCTGTTGGCTTCTGCCGCCGTGCTGGCGCAGTCGCAGGCGTAGCCTTCGTGGGATAATGCTAATGCCAGGCCCTGTTGCAACAGTTCATCATCCTCAACAATCAGTAGTTTCATGCCGATTGGCCCTCAATTGTTCTGATAAATATCGCGATACAACCTGCTTTCGAAACGGACTAATGGGATACGGCGCTGCTTCTGATCTTCCGGTGGCACCGCGTAACCCGATAAGAATTGTACAAAGGCATAGCGTTGGCCGCTGGCGGTGGTGATAAAGCCCGCCAGATTATAGACCCCTTGTAATGCACCGGTTTTGGCGGAAACCTTGCCATCGACGCCTGCTTCATGCAGGCCGCCGCGATAGCGCAGGGTGCCGTCGTAGCCGGACAGCGGCAGCATTGCGATGAAGTTCAGCTCACTGTCGTGCTGGGCGATATATTGCAGTGCCTGCATCATGGTCGCCGGGGTGAGCAGGTTGTGGCGCGACAGGCCAGAGCCATCCACCAGAATACTGTTACCCAAATCTACCCCGGCTTTCTGGCGCAGCACTTGGCGCACGGCATCGGCACCGGCCCGCCAGGTGCCGGGAACGCCAAAACGTTCATGGCCAATGGTGCGGAAGACGGTGTCGGCGATCATGTTGTCGGATTTCTTCAGCATGATTTTCAATAATTCATGCAATGGGGCAGACTGTGTCTGAGCAATCACCGTTCCGCTCATGCCCGGTATGGTCTGGCGCTTCAGATGGCCGCTAATTTGGATCCCTGCCTGCGTCAGTTCATCTTTCAGGATCGCACCGGCGTAGCTGGCCCCATCCTGAATGGCGAAGGCTAAGGGCAGCGGCTCACTGCGTTGCGTCATGCACCCGGTCAGTGTAAAGCGATTTAGCTCGCCCGGCACCACGTCCAGCTCACAGTATTGCGCGTCCGCCGAGCCTTTGGCCAGCGTACGCACCTGGCTGAACATATTCACCGGGTAGAAGGATGCGACGCGGATAAAGGCCATTTCGCCGGGATTCGGCGCGCTGTAGAGCGATACCGAGAAGCAGTTGCGATCGACAATCGCTGCTGCTGGCGGTGCGCTGAAACACTGCGTCAGATCGTTCCACGGCCAGCCGGGGGCCTTATCGTGGCTGGCAAATACCGAGGTATCAACCAGAACATCGCCGCTAATTTCACGCACGCCCTGTTTTTGCAGCGCAGCCACCATATTGCGCAGATTCTGGCGTTTGAAAGTAGGATCCCCGCTGAAACGGGCGATCAGATTGCCGCGTAACACGCCATCCGTGATATTCCCCTGGCTTTCCAGCGTAGTGTTAAAGCGGTAGTCAGGCCCGAGCTGTAACAATGCCGCCAGCGCTGTCAGCACTTTCTGGGTGCTGGCCGGTAATGCCATCTGCTGCGAATGATAGTCGATCGTCGGCGTAGTGGCGCCTATCTTCTGAACTATCAGGGCAAGGTTGGCCCCATCAGGCAAATATTGTGTGTAATCTTCGACCGGGGCCGCATTTGCATTAAGAACACATACGCAGGCCAATGCACTGACAATTCGTGAAAAACGCATAATCTCGGGGTAACAGCTAGGTAACGTGCTGTCATACTACGGTGCATTAAGGGAGAAAGTAAACGATGACCCTTAAGGAACTCTAGGCTAAAATACCTCTCAAAATACAAAATCGATCCCGACTTGGGAGAAAATTCCGAGTCAGGTTTCTTTTGTTTATCGCCTGGAGACGGAAGGCAGAGCCAACCGTATTTTCATACGAACACGTCAGGATGACGGCTATTTGAACAGGAAAGATTTAGAGGTATTGAAACGATGAAACAGATTCCGATGACTTTATTTGGCGCAGAGCAACTGCGCGAAGAACTTGAATATCTGAAGAGTGTACGTCGCCCGAAAATTATCGCCGATATCGCGGATGCACGTGAACACGGTGACTTGAAAGAGAATGCTGAATATCATGCCGCGCGTGAGCAGCAAGGGTTCTGCGAAGGGCGCATCCAGGAGATCGAAGCCAAACTGTCTAACGCGCAGGTGATTGATATCACCAAAATGCCTAATACTGGCCGCGTGATTTTTGGTGCAACCGTATCGATCATGAATCTGGAAACGGAAGATGAAGTTACTTACCGGATCGTGGGTGACGACGAAGCTGACTTTAAGAAGAACCTCATTTCGGTCAATTCGCCGATGGCGCGTGGCCTGATTGGCAAAGAACAGGATGACGTCGTCGTCATTAAAACGCCGGGTGGCGACGTTGAGTATGAGATCCTGAAAGTGGAATATCTGTAATTCTGGGTGAATTGGTCAGATATTCAGCGGGGATTTGTAAAGAAAGGAAAAAGGCCGCAAGCGGCCTTTTATCTGAGCTCGGTGCATGGCACCTTTTCCGTCAAACAGACGGTGGATTAGCGTGGCAAAGTGATCTTGCGCTCTTTGGATGGGCGGTAAAGAACCAGTGAACTGCCGATCACTTGCACATTGCAGGCATTCGTTTCACGCACGATAGCGTCGGCGATCAGGGTTTTAGTCTCACGATCCTCGGCCACAATTTTTACCTTGATCAGCTCATGATGCTCCAGAGCCTGTTCAATTTCAGCCAGCACCCCTTCGGTGAGACCGTTATTACCCAGCATGACAACCGGTTTTAACGGATGCGCCAGGCCTTTCAGGTGCTGTTTTTGTTTATTATTCAGATTCATTGTCTTTTTTGCTTAAGTTGGGATTGAAAACGGGTCATTCTACCGCCATCTCATGTATATCACCAAATCGGTCTGCACCGAATGGCGTCTACGTGAGCAGCGAACCTGACATAAGACTCTCTTTTAGGATAGTTGGAAAACGAGATGGCTAATAAAAAGCGTTCGGCTAGCTCCAGTCGCTGGCTACAAGAACACTTTAGCGATAAATATGTGCAACAGGCGCAGAAAAAAGGGCTGCGCTCCCGCGCCTGGTTTAAACTTGATGAAATACAGCAAAGTGACAAACTGTTTAAACCGGGAATGACGGTAGTGGATCTGGGTGCGGCACCGGGTGGATGGTCGCAATACGTCGTCACTCAGATTGGTGGTAACGGGCGGGTCATTGCTTGTGATATTTTGCCAATGGATCCTATCGTTGGTGTCGATTTCCTTCAGGGCGATTTTCGTGATGAACTGGTACTCAAAGCACTGTTGGAACGTGTAGGTGAAGGTAAAGTTCAGGTTGTCATGTCTGACATGGCGCCGAATATGAGTGGCACCCCGGCGGTCGATATCCCGAGATCGATGTATCTGGTGGAATTAGCACTGGAAATGTGTCGTGATGTCCTCGCTCCAGGCGGTAGTTTCCTGGTGAAGGTGTTCCAGGGAGATGGTTTTGACGAGTACCTACGGGAAATTCGCTCCCTGTTTACGAAGGTTAAGATTCGTAAGCCAGACGCTTCCCGCGCGCGTTCGCGTGAAGTGTACATTGTAGCGACAGGGCGGAAACTGTAGTACCCTAACGCTGTTTGTTAACACAGTTGTAATATGAGGTTAATCCCTTGAGTGACATGGCGAAAAACCTAATTCTCTGGTTAGTCATCGCGGTAGTATTGATGTCTGTATTCCAGAGCTTTGGGCCCAGCGAGTCTAATGGCCGTAGGGTGGATTACACTACCTTCATGTCCGAACTGACCCAAGATCAGATTCGTGAAGCACGAATTAATGGACGTGAAATCAATGTTATTCGTAAAGACAGTAACAAATACACGACCTTCATCCCTGTCAACGATCCGAAACTGCTGGATACGTTGTTAACCAAGAACGTCAAAGTCGTCGGTGAACCACCGGAAGAGCCGAGTTTGCTGGCTTCAATCTTTATCTCCTGGTTCCCGATGCTGTTGCTGATCGGGGTCTGGATCTTCTTTATGCGGCAGATGCAGGGCGGCGGCGGCAAGGGCGCGATGTCCTTCGGCAAAAGCAAGGCCCGTATGCTGACGGAAGACCAGATAAAAACTACTTTTGCTGATGTTGCAGGTTGTGATGAAGCAAAAGAAGAGGTTAGCGAGCTGGTGGATTACCTGCGTGAGCCGAGCCGTTTCCAGAAGTTGGGCGGTAAGATCCCGAAAGGCGTGCTGATGGTAGGCCCACCGGGTACCGGTAAAACCTTGCTGGCGAAAGCGATCGCCGGTGAAGCGAAAGTACCGTTCTTCACTATTTCCGGTTCTGACTTCGTTGAAATGTTCGTCGGTGTGGGTGCTTCCCGCGTGCGTGACATGTTCGAACAGGCTAAAAAAGCGGCACCGTGCATCATCTTTATTGATGAAATCGACGCCGTAGGGCGTCAGCGTGGCGCTGGGCTGGGTGGTGGTCACGATGAACGTGAGCAAACGCTGAACCAGATGCTGGTTGAGATGGACGGCTTTGAAGGCAATGAAGGCATCATCGTGATTGCGGCAACCAACCGCCCTGACGTGCTTGACCCTGCATTGCTGCGCCCGGGCCGTTTTGACCGTCAGGTGGTGGTTGGTCTGCCAGACGTGCGTGGCCGTGAGCAGATCCTGAAAGTGCATATGCGCCGTGTGCCATTGGCAGCAGATATCGATGCTTCTGTGATTGCGCGTGGTACACCGGGCTTCTCCGGTGCCGATCTGGCTAACCTGGTTAACGAAGCGGCACTGTTTGCAGCGCGTGGTAACAAGCGTGTGGTATCGATGGTTGAGTTCGAAAAAGCCAAAGATAAGATCATGATGGGTGCGGAACGCCGCTCCATGGTGATGACAGAGGCGCAGAAAGAGTCTACCGCGTACCACGAAGCTGGCCATGCGATCATTGGCCGACTGGTGCCTGAGCACGATCCGGTGCACAAAGTCACGATTATTCCTCGTGGCCGTGCGCTCGGAGTGACCTTCTTCCTGCCGGAAGGGGATGCGATCAGCGCCAGCCGTCAGAAGCTGGAGAGCCAGATTTCCACGCTGTACGGCGGTCGTTTGGCAGAAGAGATTATCTACGGGCCGGAAAAAGTGTCTACCGGTGCTTCAAACGACATCAAAGTCGCCACTTCGATTGCCCGTAACATGGTGACCCAGTGGGGCTTCTCTGAGAAGCTTGGGCCACTGCTGTACGCGGAAGAAGAAGGCGAGGTGTTCCTGGGCCGTTCTGTGGCCAAGGCGAAACACATGTCAGATGAAACAGCACGTATCATCGACCAGGAAGTGAAATCCCTGATCGAGCGTAATTACACCCGTGCACGTGAGCTGTTGATGGCAAATATGGACATCCTGCATTCAATGAAAGATGCCCTGATGAAGTATGAAACCATCGACGCGCCGCAGATCGACGATCTGATGAACCGTAAAGATGTGCGTCCGCCAGCCGGGTGGGACGACGCGGCCAAGAGCAACAACTCCGACAACGGTGGCACGCCAAAAGCCCCGACGCCGGTTGATGAGCCGCATACGCCAACCCCAGGCAACCCAATGTCTGAACAGCAACAGCTCGACAAATAACGTCGGCTGTGTAATAAAATCGAACCCCGGCGAGTCCGGGGTTTTTTTATCCCCGTCACAGTTGAAATAGCCGCGTTGTAGCCTGTTTAAAAGGTAGGGTTGTGCCGTTGCCCGCAACGTTCAAAATCAACTTCCGGCAGGCAACACTAAGGTGAATTAATCATGCAGTTAACCGTGCGCGACCAGATTTTCGATCTCAATCATCCTCAGGTGATGGGGATCCTTAACGTTACTCCAGACTCCTTTTCCGATGGTGGCCAACATAATTCGCTGAATGCAGCCTTGCTGCATGCTCATGCTCTGATTTCTGCTGGCGCGACGATGATCGATGTTGGCGGTGAGTCGACCCGTCCCGGAGCCGCTGAGGTCAGTGAAGAGGAAGAGCTCGATCGTGTGGTGCCGGTGGTGGAAGCGTTGGCCCAGCGATTTGAGGTCTTTATCTCAGTTGATACTTCGAAAGCTGCTGTGATCCGCGAATCTGCCCGCGCCGGAGCGCACTTGATTAATGACGTTCGCTCATTACAGGAGCCGGGAGCGCTGGCAGCCGCGGCCGAAAGCGCTCTACCGATCTGCCTGATGCATATGCAGGGCGAGCCACGCACCATGCAGCAGGCACCGCATTACGACGATCTGATGGGCGACGTAAAGGCGTTTTTCCAGCAGCATATTGACCGTTGCATCACCGGCGGAATCGAAAAACAGAAATTGTTGCTCGACCCGGGCTTCGGTTTCGGTAAGAATTTGGCGCATAATTATCAGCTTCTGGCCCGTTTGTCGGAATTTCATCAATTCGGTTTGCCGCTGTTGGTGGGGATGTCGCGCAAGTCGATGATTGGACAACTGTTGAATGTGCCCCCCAATCAACGGGTTATTGGCAGCGTTGCTTGTGCGGTGATCGCCGCAATGCAAGGGGCACAGATTGTCAGAGTGCATGATGTAAAAGAAACCGTCGAGGCGATGCGTGTCGTCGAGGCAACACTTTCAGCGAAGGGATAGTAAAGATATGAGCGAGCGCAAATATTTTGGTACCGATGGCATTCGTGGCAAAGTTGGTGACAGCCCGATCACCCCGGAGTTCGTGCTTAAGCTTGGCTGGGCTGCCGGTAAGGTGCTGGCACGTCATGGCTCGCGTAAAATCATCATCGGTAAGGATACCCGTATCTCCGGTTATATGCTGGAGTCCGCGTTAGAGGCCGGGCTGGCTTCTGCCGGCCTGTCTGCATCATTTACCGGCCCGATGCCAACGCCGGCAGTGGCCTATCTGACCCGCACCTTCCGCGCAGAAGCCGGGATTGTGATCTCTGCCTCGCACAACCCGTTTTATGATAACGGTATCAAATTCTTCTCCATTGACGGGGCCAAGCTGCCGGATGAAGTGGAAGAAGCTATCGAAGCCGAAATGGAAAAGCCGCTTACCTGCGTTGAGTCAGCAGAACTGGGTAAAGCCAGCCGTATCGTTGATGCGGCTGGGCGCTATATCGAATTCTGCAAGGGCACTTTCCCAAGCGAACTCAGCCTGAATGGCCTGAAAATTGTTGTGGATTGCGCGAACGGCGCAACCTATCACATCGCGCCAAGCGTACTGCGTGAACTCGGTGCGACGGTGATTGCCATCGGCTGTGAGCCGGATGGTATGAATATTAACGAAGAGTGTGGTGCTACCGATGTGCGCCAACTGCAGGCTCGGGTGCTGGAAGAACAGGCACATGTTGGTTTGGCATTTGATGGTGATGGCGATCGCTTGATGATGGTGGATCACCTGGGCAATAAAGTGGATGGCGATCAGATCCTCTATATCATTGCCCGTGAAGGCCTGCGTCAGGGCCAGTTGCGTGGCGGTGCGGTAGGTACGCTGATGAGCAATATGGGCCTGGAATTGGCACTGAAGCAACTCGGTATCCCGTTTGCCCGCGCGAAAGTGGGCGATCGTTATGTGCTGGAAAAACTGCAGGAGCTGGGTTGGCGTATCGGGGCGGAAAACTCCGGTCACGTGATCCTGCTGGATAAAACGACCACCGGTGACGGTATTGTGGCTGGGTTGCAGGTATTGACTGCCATGGTGCGTAATAACATGAGCCTGCACGATCTGTGCAGTGGCATGAAGCTGCTGCCGCAAATCCTGGTTAACGTGCGTTTTGTTGGTGAGCATAACCCGCTGGAATCAGAAGCCGTGCGTGCAGTGACCGCACAGGTCGAGGCTGAACTGGCTGGTCATGGCCGCGTTCTTCTGCGTAAATCGGGTACCGAACCGCTCATTCGTGTGATGGTGGAAGGCGAGGACGAAAAACAGGTTGAGATGCTGGCGCACCGCATTGCCGATGCGGTGAAACTGGCAGGCTAACATCTTGTTTTCACGCAGGCATGGGCTACCGTGCCTGCGTAGATCACAGATTATGTCAGTTTTTGATGTTTTTTTCTGCAAACGCATCAGCAGCAGCAAATTGCCCTTGCGTGGCCTGGCGGCTTTGGTTAGTATTCACACCCGCTTCAGTGGGCTGTTTAGTGACATGCCACGACTTCGAAATAGAAGCATCTGGGGTGTGAAGCATTTGGCACGCGGTGAACCCGCAAGGATACAGGTACAACTATGTACGAAGCTCTTCTGGTAATTTTCTTGCTGATCTCAATCGGGCTAGTGGCTCTGATTATGTTGCAGCAAGGCAAAGGCGCTGATATGGGAGCCTCATTCGGAGCAGGTGCTTCTGGCACATTGTTCGGTTCGACCGGTTCAGGCAACTTTATGACCCGCATGACGGCTATCTTGGCGACGCTGTTTTTCGTCATCAGCCTGATCCTGGGTAACCTGAGCAGCAACAAGAACCAGAAAGGCAGCGAGTGGGAAAACCTGGGTCAGCCAGTGAAAACTGAGCAGACTACCGCACCGGCAGCACCAGCCAAGCCGAGCAGCGATATCCCGCGCTAAGCAGTAAAAGTTTGAAAACGGTTGTTGGTACACAGGCAGTAAAAACAGCCGTTAGCAGTAAGAATCTGTACCGAGGTGGTGGAATTGGTAGACACGCTACCTTGAGGTGGTAGTGCCCTAACGGGCTTGTGGGTTCGAGTCCCATCCTCGGTACCAAATCCCAGAGATAAGTTGCTTTTTTGCGATTATCGGCGTAGTATTTGCCACGTTTTCGGACGCGGGGTGGAGCAGCCTGGTAGCTCGTCGGGCTCATAACCCGAAGGTCGTCGGTTCAAATCCGGCCCCCGCAACCACTTTCCTTTAAGTGTTTATTTTCAAATACACTTTTCGATTGAAATCCGCTTTTCTCGAACGACATTTGAAAATGACACTTGTTAGAAAGTTGTACCGAAGCCGCTTTGCGGCAAACAGGGTCCAGTTGCATAAAGCCCCGAATTTTCGGGGTTTTTTGTTATTTGGCAACAGAATCACTGGGCTATTAAGCCCTTTTTTTATGTCTTGGGGGTGGGCTTGTCCACATTAGAGCAAAAGTTAACAGAGATGATTTCCGCACCGGTAGAGGCGTTGGGCTTTGAGCTCGTAGGTATCGAATTTATTCGGGCGCGCCAATCGACGCTACGCATCTATATTGATAGTGAGAACGGAATCAATGTTGATGATTGCGCTGATGTCAGCCACCAGGTCAGCGCTGTATTGGACGTCGAAGATCCGATTACGGTCGCTTACAACTTGGAAGTCTCCTCTCCTGGCCTTGATCGTCCTATGTTCACCGCAGAACACTATCAACGTTTTATCGGTGAAGAAGTCAGCGTGGTTCTGCGCATGGCGATACAAAACCGCCGCAAATGGCAGGGCATTATCAAGTCTGTCGAAGGCGAGATGATCACGGTTACTGTGGAAGGGAAAGATGAAGTGTTCGCGCTGAGCAACATTCAGAAAGCGAACCTGGTACCCCACTTTTAAAGTTTGGATGAGGCAACTAGGATGAACAAAGAGATTCTGGCTGTTGTTGAAGCTGTTTCCAATGAAAAATCCCTTCCGCGTGAGAAGATTTTTGAAGCGCTGGAAACCGCATTAGCCACCGCAACCAAGAAAAAGTATGAGCAGGAAATCGACGTGCGTGTCAGCATTGACCGCAAAACCGGCGATTTCGATACCTTCCGCCGTTGGGTTGCCGTCGAAGAAGTGACGCAACCCACGCGTGAAATCACGCTGGAAGCGGCGCAGTACGAAGATCCATCCATTGAGTTGGGTGGCTATATCGAAGATCAAATCGAATCCGTCACCTTTGACCGCATCACAACCCAAACCGCAAAACAGGTTATCGTACAGAAAGTGCGTGAAGCCGAACGTGCGATGGTGGTGGATGCTTTCCGTGAACACGAAGGTGAGATCGTCACCGGCGTGGTGAAAAAGGTTAACCGTGACAGCATCGCGCTGGATCTGGGCAGCAACGCCGAAGCGGTGATTGGCCGTGAAGACATGCTGCCGCGCGAAAACTTCCGCCCGGGTGACCGTATCCGCGGTGTGCTGTACGCTGTGCGCCCTGAAGCGCGTGGCGCGCAACTGTTCGTCAGCCGTTCCAGCCCGGATATGCTGAAAGAACTGTTCCGTATCGAAGTGCCGGAAATCGGTGAAGAAGTGATTGAGATTAAAGCGGCAGCCCGCGATCCAGGCTCCCGTGCAAAAATTGCTGTGAAGACCAACGACAAGCGTATCGATCCGGTCGGTGCTTGCGTGGGTATGCGCGGTGCCCGCGTCCAGGCCGTTTCGAGCGAGCTTGGCGGGGAACGTATTGATATCATCCTCTGGGATGATAACCCTGCACAGTTCGTCATTAACGCCATGGCTCCGGCAGATGTTGCCTCGATCGTGGTGGATGAAGACCGGTGCACGATGGATATCGCCGTTGAAGCCAGCAATCTGGCACAGGCGATCGGCCGTAATGGCCAAAACGTGCGTTTAGCTTCCCAGTTGTTGAAACAGCATCGTGATGATGATCGCTGGGAACTGAACGTGATGACGGCGGACGATCTGCAGGCCAAGCATCAGGCCGAGGCTCATGCCGCCATTGATACCTTCACCAAGTATCTTGATATCGACGAAGATTTCGCTACCGTTTTGGTCGAAGAGGGCTTCTCAACGCTAGAAGAGTTGGCCTATGTACCGATCAAAGAGCTGCTGGAAATTGACGGACTGGATGAAGATACCGTTGAAGCGTTGCGCGATCGCGCCAAAGCTGCATTGACCACGCTGGCTCTGGCTCAGGAAGAAAGCCTGGGCGACCAAAAACCTGCTGATGATTTGCTCAACCTCCCAGGTCTTGAGCGCGGCATGGCCTTTAAACTGGCCGCGCGTGGGGTTTGTACGCTGGAAGATCTTGCCGAGCAGGGTGTTGACGATCTGGCTGATATTGAAGGGCTTAGCGATGTGCAGGCCGGCGAGCTGATTATGGCCGCCCGTAATATCTGTTGGTTTGGCGACAACGCGTAATAAACTGTAGCAGGAAGGAACAGCATGACGACAGATGTAACCGTAAAATCGCTGGCAGCAGAGATTCAGACTCCAGTTGATCGCCTGGTACAGCAGTTTGCTGATGCTGGGATCAACAAGTCAGAAACTGACTCTGTGACCCAGCATGAGAAAGAAACCTTGCTGGCGCACTTGAACCGTGAACACGGTAGTGCACCAGGTAAACTCACGTTGCAGCGCAAAACGCGTAGCACCTTGAATATTCCGAGCACCGGCGGTAAAAGTAAATCGGTGCAAATTGAGGTCCGCAAGAAACGCACTTATGTAAATCGCGATACGCAAGAAGCTCAACAGGCTGAAGCGGCAGAGCAGGCACAGCGTGAAGCGGAAGAGCAGGCACGGCGCGAAGCGGAAGAGCTAGCGAAACGCGAAGCAGAAGCGAAGCGCGCAGCCGAAGAGCAAGCCAAACGTGAGGCCGCGGAGATTGCTAAGCGTAATTCAGCGGAAAAAGAAAAAGTGACCAATCAACGTACCGACGAAATGACCAAGCCAGCTCAGGCAGAAAAAGCACGCCGTGAGGCCGAAGCCGCTGAACTGAAACGTAAAGCGGAAGAGGAAGTGCGCCGTAAAGTTGAGGAAGAAGCCAAACGCGTAGCGGAAGAAGCGCGCCGTATGGCCGAAGAGAATGGTGAGAAGTGGGCAGAAGCTGAAGCAGCAAGCGCTGCGGTTGAAACAGCCGATTACCACGTGACCACTTCTCAGCACGCCCGTGCAGCCGAAGATGAAAACGACGCTAAAGTTGAAGGCGAACGCCGCAGCCGCACTCGCGGTGGCAAGGCCACCAAGCAGAAGAAAGGCAACAAGCTCTCCGAGTCTAAAGCCGATCGCGAAGAAGCCCGAGCGGTAACCCGTGGTGGTAAAAGCAAGCGTAAGCCAAGTACCCTGCAGCAAGGCTTCAACAAGCCTGCTCAGGTGGTGAACCGTGACGTAATCATCGGCGAAACCATCACCGTTGCTGAATTGGCAAACAAGATGGCGGTGAAAGGCTCCCAGGTCATCAAAGCGATGATGAAGTTGGGCGCTATGGCCACTATCAACCAGGTCCTCGACCAGGAAACCGCTCAGTTGGTTGCCGAAGAGATGGGCCACAAAGTGATCCTGCGTCGTGAGAACGAACTAGAAGAAGCGCTGATGAGCGATCGTGATACCGGTGCTGCAGCCGAGGCGCGTGCGCCGGTTGTGACCATCATGGGCCACGTTGACCACGGTAAAACCTCTCTGCTTGACTACATCCGCTCCACCAAGGTGGCGGTGGGTGAAGCCGGTGGTATTACCCAGCACATCGGTGCCTACCACGTTGAAACCGAAAACGGTATGATCACCTTCCTGGATACCCCAGGCCACGCAGCCTTTACCTCTATGCGTGCCCGTGGTGCCAAGGCGACCGATATCGTGGTTCTGGTGGTTGCAGCCGACGACGGCGTGATGCCACAAACCATCGAAGCTATTCAGCATGCTCAGGCAGCGAAAGTGCCATTGGTGGTTGCGGTTAACAAAATCGACAAGCCAGAAGCCGATCCGGATCGCGTTAAGCAAGAGTTGTCCCAGTATGGCGTTATGCCAGAAGAGTGGGGCGGTGAAGCGCAGTTCGTTCACGTATCGGCAAAAGCCGGTACCGGTATCGACGAACTGCTGAACGCTATTCTGCTGCAAGCCGAAGTTCTCGAACTGAAAGCGGTTCGCAGTGGTATGGCGAGCGGCGTGGTGATCGAATCCTTCCTGGATAAAGGCCGTGGCCCAGTGGCTACCGTGCTGGTTCAGGAGGGTACGCTGAACAAAGGCGACATCGTGCTGTGTGGCTTTGAATATGGCCGCGTACGTGCGATGCGTGACGAGCTGGGCCGCGAAGTGACTTCAGCGGGTCCTTCTATCCCGGTTGAGATCCTGGGCCTGTCTAGCGTTCCTGCGGCGGGTGATGAAGCGACCGTGGTGCGTGACGAGAAGAAAGCGCGTGAAGTTGCGCTGTATCGCCAAGGCAAGTTCCGTGAAGTCAAACTGGCGCGTCAGCAGAAATCTAAGCTGGAAAACATGTTTGCCAACATGACCGAAGGTGAAATTTCTGAACTGAACATCGTACTGAAAACTGACGTACAGGGGACGTGTGAGGCGATTTCTGACTCACTGCAGAAACTTTCTACCGACGAAGTGAAAGTGAAGATTGTCGGCTCCGGCGTAGGTGGGATCACCGAAACCGACGCGACTCTGGCTGCCGCTTCCAACGCCATCATCCTGGGTTTCAACGTGCGTGCCGATGCTTCTGCGCGCCGCGTGATCGAAGCAGAAAGCCTGGATCTGCGTTACTACTCCGTGATCTATAACCTGATCGACGAAGTGAAGCAGGCGATGAGCGGTATGCTGGCGCCTGAGTACAAACAGCAGATCATCGGTCTGGCTGAAGTGCGTGACGTGTTCAAATCACCTAAGTTCGGCGCTGTTGCCGGCTGTATGGTTACCGAAGGCACGATTAAACGTCACAACCCAATCCGTGTTCTGCGCGACAACGTGGTGATCTATGAAGGCGAGCTGGAATCCCTGCGCCGCTTTAAAGATGACGTCAACGAAGTCCGTAACGGTATGGAATGTGGTATCGGTGTTAAGAACTACAACGACGTGCGCGTTGGCGACATGATCGAAGTGTTTGAAATTATCGAGATCCAGCGCACTATCGCTTAAGCTTGGTATAACGCTTAACTTTGTTCTGGGGGGCCACGTGGCCCCCCGATTTGTCTGGAGGATACTCAAATGGCAAAAGAATTCAGCCGCGGCCAGCGCGTGGCACAAGAAATGCAAAAAGAAATTGCGATCATTTTGCAGCGTGAAGTCAAAGACCCGCGAATCGGCATGGCAACCGTTTCAGGTGTAGAAGTGTCTCGCGATTTGGCGTACGCCAAAGTTTATGTCACTTTCCTGAACGTATTGACTGAAAATCACGATCCGGACTTGGTGACCAACGGCATCAAAGCGTTGCAGGACGCTTCCGGCTATATCCGCACGCTGCTGGGCAAAGCCATGCGCCTGCGTGTGGTTCCTGAACTGACTTTCGCCTACGATAACTCACTGGTTGAAGGCATGCGTATGTCTAACCTGGTGACCAACGTGGTGAAGAATGATGCTGAACGCCGTTCTGCATCAGGTGATGACGAGGAGGCTTAATGAGTCGCCCGCGCCGCCGTGGCCGTGACATCCACGGCGTATTGTTGCTGGATAAACCGCAGGGCCTGTCGTCCAATGACGCCCTGCAGAAAGTAAAACGTATCTACAATGCCAATCGGGCGGGCCACACCGGCGCGCTCGACCCACTGGCAACGGGTATGCTGCCGATCTGTCTGGGTGAGGCGACCAAGTTCTCACAATATCTGCTCGATTCTGACAAGCGTTACCGCGTGATTGCCCGCTTGGGCCAGCGTACCGATACGTCGGATGCCGATGGGCAGGTGGTGCAGGAGCGGCCGATTAACTTCACGCAGGCCCAGCTTGATGCCGCACTGGAGACATTCCGGGGGGATATCCAGCAAGTGCCATCAATGTATTCAGCCCTGAAGTATCAGGGTAAAAAGCTGTATGAATACGCGCGTCAGGGTATCGAAGTGCCACGTGAAGCGCGCAGCATCACCGTTTACGAGCTGCAGTTTATCCGTTGGGAAGGGGATGAACTGGAGCTGGAAGTCCATTGTTCGAAAGGCACCTATATTCGTACCATCACCGACGATCTCGGTGAATTGCTGGGTTGCGGCGCGCATGTGATTTACCTGCGCCGCCTGCAGGTGGCGAAGTATCCGATCGCGCGCATGGTCACATCGGAGCAGTTGCATGCCCTGGTGGCACTGGCCGAGGAGCAGGGAATCGCTGCAAGCGAACTGCTCGATCCGCTGTTGATGCCAATGGACAGCCCGGCAGAAGATTTCCCTGAGGTGAATTTACTGCCCGTGGTAGCCGGTTACGTTAAGCAGGGGCAGCCGGTGCAGGTTGCAGGGGCACCCGCTTCTGGCTTGGTGCGTATCACCGAAGGTGAAGAGCGTAAATTTATCGGCATTGGCGAGATTGCTGACGACGGGCGAGTCGCGCCGCGCCGTCTGGTGGTTGAATATTTCGACTGATCGCCTTGCCCCGCGCAGCTCCCCGATAGCTTGAAGGATGGCGGGGATAAGAGTAGAATAGCGCAGCTTATGCATTGGGTTGCTGAATTAGAGATCGGCGCCCGTATTTTTTATCTATAATCTGGAGTATGACAATGTCTCTAAGTGTTGAAGCTAAAGCTCAAATCGTAGCTGATTTTGGTCGTGGTACTAACGACAGCGGTTCTACCGAAGTTCAGGTTGCCCTGCTGACTGCGCAGATCAACCATCTGCAAGGCCACTTCTCAGAGCACAAAAAAGATCACCACAGCCGTCGTGGTCTGCTGCGTATGGTTTCTCAGCGTCGTAAGCTGCTGGACTACCTGAAGCGTAAAGATGTAGCACGTTATACCAGCCTGATCGAGCGTCTGGGTCTGCGTCGCTAATCTAGCAAGTTTCAGTGGAAAGGGGCCAAATGTGGCCCCTTTCTTCTAGGAAGCATAAGTAAATCAGGTTAATGTAATATGAGGACCTTCCGTTACAGAGGTTCGCGCGGCTAATGAGAGGCTTTATCTCAGGCAGATAAGGGTTGTCATTAGTCGCGAGGATGTAATGTGAAGGCAAGTGAGTCACTGGCGTGTCGAGTCGTCATTACGATTGCGCGCCGTTAATTAAGGATTAAATTTTGCTGACACCGATCATTCGCAAATTCCAGTATGGCCAACATACCGTTACTATTGAAACCGGTATGATGGCACGTCAGGCCACTGCCGCCGTTATGGTAAGCATGGATGACACCGCAGTATTCGTTACCGTTGTAGGCCAGAAAAAGGCCAAGCCTGGTCAGAGCTTCTTCCCGCTGACCGTGAACTATCAGGAGCGTACCTACGCTGCTGGCCGTATCCCAGGCAGCTTCTTCCGTCGTGAAGGCCGTCCGAGCGAAGGCGAAACCCTGACCTCCCGCCTGATTGACCGTCCAATCCGCCCACTGTTCCCGGACAGCTTCCTGAACGAAGTGCAAGTGATTGCCACCGTGGTTTCCGTTAATCCGCAGATTAACCCGGACATCGTGGCGATGATCGGTGCTTCTGCTGCCCTGAGCCTGTCCGGTATTCCGTTCAATGGCCCAATCGGTGCAGCGCGTGTGGGTTATATCAACGATCAGTATGTGCTGAACCCTACTACCGATGAGCTGAAAGAAAGCCGCCTGGATCTGGTGGTTGCCGGTACTGCCGGTGCGGTGCTGATGGTGGAATCCGAAGCTGATGTGCTGAGCGAAGATCAGATGCTGGGCGCGGTGGTGTTCGGTCATGACCAACAGCAAGTGGTGATTGAAAATATCAACGCTCTGGTTGCTGAAGCGGGCAAACCGAAGTGGGATTGGCAGCCGGCTCCGGTCAACGAAGCGCTGCATGCGCGCGTGGCTGAACTGGCAGAAAGCCGCCTGGGCGATGCTTACCACATTACCGAAAAGCAAGAGCGTTATGCTCAGGTTGATGCGATCAAAGACAGCGTAGTGGAAACTCTGCTGGCGCAGGACGAAACGCTGGATGCCGCCGAAATTCAGGACATTCTGGGTAACGTTGAGAAGAATGTGGTACGTAGCCGTGTGCTGCGTGGCGAGCCGCGCATTGATGGCCGTGAGAAAGACATGATCCGTGGTCTGGACGTGCGTACTGGCGTGCTGCCGCGCACTCACGGTTCAGCGCTGTTCACCCGTGGCGAAACTCAGGCGCTGGTTACTGCCACGCTGGGTACGGCACGTGACGCGCAGAGCCTTGACGAACTGATGGGCGAGAAGACCGATAACTTCCTGTTCCATTACAATTTCCCTCCGTACTCCGTGGGTGAAACCGGCATGGTCGGTTCACCTAAGCGTCGCGAAATCGGTCACGGCCGCCTGGCGAAACGCGGCGTATTGGCTATGATGCCTAAGCCAGAAGATTTCCCTTACACCGTGCGTGTGGTGTCTGAAATCACAGAATCCAACGGTTCTTCTTCCATGGCTTCGGTGTGTGGTGCTTCTCTGGCACTGATGGATGCAGGTGTACCGATCAAGGCCGCGGTTGCGGGTATCGCAATGGGCCTGGTGAAAGAGCAAGACAACTTTGTCGTTCTGTCCGACATTCTGGGTGACGAAGATCACCTGGGCGACATGGACTTCAAAGTGGCCGGTAGCCGTGCCGGTATTACCGCGCTGCAGATGGACATTAAAATTGAAGGCATTACCCGCGAAATCATGCAGGTAGCTCTGAACCAGGCCAAGGGTGCGCGTCTGCACATTCTGGGCGTGATGGAACAGGCAATCAGCACGCCGCGTGGCGATATCTCTGAGTTTGCACCACGTATCCACACTATCCGCATCAATCCAGACAAGATCAAAGATGTGATTGGTAAGGGTGGTTCTGTGATCCGTGCGTTGACTGAAGAGACTGGCACGACCATTGAAATTGAAGATGATGGTACAGTGAAAATTGCTGCTACCGATGGCGAGAAAGCGAAATATGCGATTCGTCGCATCGAAGAAATCACTGCTGAGATCGAAGTTGGCCGCGTGTATCAGGGCAAAGTGACCCGTATCGTTGATTTCGGTGCCTTCGTGGCTATCGGCGGTGGTAAAGAAGGTCTGGTGCATATTTCTCAAATCGCTGACAAGCGTGTTGAGAAAGTGACTGACTATCTGCAGATGGGCCAGGAAGTTCCGGTTAAGGTACTGGAAGTTGATCGTCAGGGCCGTGTACGCTTAAGCATCAAAGAAGCGACGGCGCCAGAAACGGCGGCCGCACCGGCTCCTGAAGCAGAATAACGGTACCAGAAGTTTTACAGCTCCCCGCCTTGTGGCTGGGAGCTGTTCTTATCACGTGGGTAGGATATCTGCGTATTAGCAAGCGGAGGACAGGACGTTCATCCAATGTTTGTCTTCGGGAGTGGGAAATGAAGCCTTTCTTGCGCTGGTGTTATGTTGCGACAGCACTTATGCTGGCAGGATGCAGCAACCATGATTGGCGTAAAGACGAAGTTCTGGCTATCCCGTTGCAGCCAACGCTGCAGCAGGAAGTGATCCTGGCGCGCATGGAACAAATACTTGCCAGCCGGGCACTGACGGACGATGAGCGTGCGCAGCTTTTATATGAGCGCGGTGTGCTGTATGATAGTCTCGGGCTACGTGCACTGGCGCGCAATGATTTCTCACAAGCGCTGGCGATACGTCCTGATATGCCGGAAGTTTTCAACTACCTGGGCATTTACTTAACGCAGGCAGGCAATTTTGATGCTGCCTATGAAGCGTTTGATTCTGTACTAGAGCTTGATCCAACTTACAATTACGCGCGTTTAAACCGGGGCATTGCACTGTATTATGGTGGTCGCTTCCCGTTGGCGCAGGATGATCTGCAGGCGTTTTATCAAGACGACCCAAACGATCCCTTCCGTTCGTTGTGGCTTTATCTGGTGGAAAGAGAAATCGATCCCAAGAAAGCTGCCGTAATGCTCCAGCAGCGTTATGACAAGGCGAACCGAGGGCAATGGGGATGGAATATTGTCGAATTCTACCTGGGCAAAATCAGCGAAAAAACGCTGATGGAACGCCTCAAGGCAGATGCAACGGATAACACTTCGCTCGCTGAGCATCTCAGTGAAACTGACTTCTATTTAGGTAAGTATTACCTAAGTCTGGGGGACAAGGACACCGCTTTGGCGCTGTTCAAACTGACGGTGGCTAACAACGTTCATAACTTTGTTGAGCACCGCTATGCATTGTTGGAATTGGCGATGTTAAGCCAAGAACAAGACGACCTATCGGAATCGGACCAGCAATAGCTGACGGACATCTATCAGCCTGATTTACATTGGTTTTTTAACCAAAGTAATCGCCTTGGCGGGCGAGGGCTTTTTTGTCTGTTTTACAATCTAATTTGAGCCGGTTCACACTTTTCAATGAAAATGACTGAAAATTTTCTCGACGAGTTATGTAGACTGGCTGCCATTATTAATGAGGCACGTGTACATGACTACTGAGTTTGAAACCTCTTTTGCTGACCTGGGGCTATCCGCTCCGATCATTGCTGCCCTGACCGATCTGGGCTACGAAAAACCATCACCGATCCAGGCTGAGTGTATTCCTCACCTGTTGAACGGTCGCGACGTGCTGGGCATGGCGCAGACCGGGAGCGGTAAAACGGCAGCGTTCTCGTTGCCACTGCTGCACAATCTTGATTCAGCTCTGAAGGCACCGCAAATCCTGGTGCTGGCACCGACCCGCGAACTGGCGGTTCAGGTTGCTGAAGCAATGACCGATTTCTCTAAGCATATGCATGGCGTTAATGTGGTTGCCCTGTACGGCGGCCAGCGTTATGACGTGCAGCTACGCGCTCTGCGCCAGGGGCCACAGATCGTGGTAGGTACTCCAGGCCGTCTGCTGGATCACCTGAAGCGTGGCACGCTGAACCTCTCCAGCCTCAAAGGCCTGGTGTTGGACGAAGCCGATGAAATGTTGCGCATGGGCTTTATCGAAGATGTAGAAACCATCATGGCGGAGATCCCGGCTGAACATCAGACCGCGCTGTTCTCTGCCACCATGCCGGAAGCGATTCGCCGTATTACCCGCCGCTTTATGAAAGAGCCGCAGGAAGTGCGCATTCAGTCTAGCGTAACAACGCGCCCGGACATCAGCCAGAGCTATTGGACTGTGCACGGCATGCGTAAAAACGAAGCGCTGGTGCGTTTCCTGGAATCAGAAGATTTTGATGCGGCGATCATTTTCGTACGTACCAAAAACGCCACTCTGGAAGTGGCCGAAGCGCTGGAGCGCAGCGGTTACAACAGTGCTGCCCTGAACGGTGATATGAATCAGGCCCTGCGTGAGCAGACTCTGGAGCGCCTGAAAGATGGCCGCCTGGATATCCTGATCGCTACCGACGTGGCAGCCCGTGGTCTGGACGTTGAGCGTATCAGCCTGGTGGTGAACTATGATATCCCTATGGATTCAGAGTCTTACGTTCACCGCATCGGCCGTACCGGCCGTGCTGGCCGTGCTGGTCGCGCGCTGCTGTTCGTGGAAAACCGCGAACGTCGCCTGCTGCGCAACATCGAGCGCACCATGAAGCTGACCATTCCAGAAGTCGAGCTGCCGAACGCAGAACTGCTGGGTGAGCGCCGTCTGGCCAAGTTTGCCGCTAAAGTGCAGCAGCAATTGGAAAGCAGCGATCTGGACATGTACCGTGCTCTGCTGGCTAAACTGCAGCCGGCAGAAGATCTGGATATGGAAACCTTGGCCGCAGCCTTGCTGAAAATGGCCCAGGGCGAACGTCCTCTGATCCTGCCACCGGATCCGGTGTTCAAACCACGTCAGCGCCGTGAGTTCAACGAGCGTGACGAGCGTGGCGGTGAGCGTCGTCGTGATGCACGTTCAGACAGCCGTGACGGTGGCGATCGCCCACGTCGTGAGCGCCGTGACGTTGGTGAGATGCAACTGTACCGCATTGAAGTGGGCCGGGATGACGGCGTAGAAGTTCGTCATATCGTTGGTGCTATCGCTAACGAAGGCGACATCAGCAGCCGTTACATTGGTAACATCAAGCTGTTTGCTTCCCACTCCACCATTGAGCTACCAAAAGGCATGCCGGGCGAGATCCTGAATCACTTCACTCGCACCCGCATTCTGAACAAGCCGATGAACATGCAACTGCTGGGCGATGCACAGCCACATGAGCGCCGTGAGCGTCCTGCTGGTGGCAACGGCGGTGAGCGTCGCGGTGGTGCTCCACGTTCATTCAACGGCGAGCGCCGTGAAGGGGCTGGTGCTCCACGTCGTTCTTTCGGTGAACGTCGTGAAGGGGCTGGTGCTCCACGTCGTTCTTTCGGTGAACGTCGTGAAGGGGGTAGCGTTGCCGGTGGTGAGCGTCGCAAGCCAGCACCACGCCGTGACGATGCCGCACCCGCTGCGCCACGTCGCCGTTTTGGTGATGCATAATTGCTGATTTAACCGCGTGCGGTTAACTCGTTTAAACAACCAGCCCTCGGGCTGGTTTTTTTGTGCCTGAATAGCGGTGAAAAGAAATAAATGACGTATCATTCGCAAGGTTTATTTTACGAATATTGTGCACAGGAGATGCCATGAACTGGCAGCAATTCAAATCTCAGTATCTGGTGCGTTTTTGGGCACCCTTACCGGCGGTGATGGCGGCCGGGATCCTGTCTACCTACTACTTTGGCATGACAGGCACCTTCTGGGCGGTAACCGGCGAGTTCACCCGCTGGGGGGGCCATGTGCTGCAGGGATTGCGTTTCCACCCTGAGCAGTGGGGCTATTTCAAAGTGATTGGCCTGCAGGGCACGCCGCTCGAGCGTATCGATGGCAGGATGATTATCGGCATGTTTGCCGGCTGTATCGCCGCCGCGCTGTGGGCGAATAACGTCAAGTTACGCATGCCACAGCACCGTATCCGCATCGTACAGGCGCTTCTGGGGGGCATTATTGCCGGTTTTGGTGCCCGCCTGGCAATGGGGTGTAACCTGGCTGCCTTTTTCACCGGGATCCCACAGTTTTCATTGCACGCCTGGTTCTTCGCCCTGGCGACCGCCGCAGGCTCTTACTTCGGCGCGAAATTTACCCTGCTGCCTATGTTCCGTATCCCTGTGAAGCTGCAAAAGGTCAGTGCCGCCGCGCCGTTAACGCAGAAGCCGGAGCAGGCGCGCCGCCGTTTCCGCTTGGGCATGGTGATTTTTTGCCTGGCCGTGGCCTGGTCATTATGGACCCTGTTCGATGCCCCGAAGCTTGGCATTGCAATGCTGTTTGGTATCGGCTTTGGCCTGCTGATTGAACGAGCGCAGATCTGCTTCACTTCGGCGTTCCGCGATCTGTGGATCACCGGCCGCACCCATATGGCCAAAGCGATTATTCTTGGCATGGCGGTGAGCGCTATTGGCATTTTCAGCTATGTGCAACTGGGGGTTGCGCCGAAGATCATGTGGGCTGGGCCGAATGCGGTCATCGGTGGTTTGTTGTTTGGTTTTGGTATCGTACTGGCCGGTGGTTGTGAAACCGGTTGGATGTATCGTGCAGTTGAAGGGCAGATTCATTACTGGTGGGTTGGCCTGGGGAATATCATCGGGGCAACGCTGTTGGCGTATTATTGGGACGATCTGGCCCCGGGGCTCGCCACCCATTACGATAAAATCAACCTGTTGGAGGTCTTCGGGCCAATCGGTGGGTTGCTGGTAACCTACCTGCTGCTGGCAATCGCTTTTGCCGCCATGCTGTGGTGGGAAAAACGCTTTTTCCGCGTCAAGTCGGATGCGCAGGCGGCTGACTTAAGGAGTGCATCATGAAACAGGCAAACGTTGTGCCCGATTATCGGCTGGATATGGTGGGTGAACCTTGTCCCTACCCGGCAGTAGCGACGCTGGAGGCGATGCCCCAGCTTAAACCGGGTGAAATACTGGAAGTCATCAGTGACTGCCCGCAGTCGATCAACAACATCCCGCTGGACGCCCGCAACCACGGCTATAAGGTGCTGGATATTCAGCAGGATGGCCCAACTATTCGCTACCTGATCCAACGCTGAGCCCCTCACCCCAACCCTCTCCCGCAGGGAGAGGGGCATCACCGATACGTAACCCCTATCTCTTCATTAAGTCGCCTTTCACCCCGGCAACAATCTCAAACGACTGTAAACGCGCCTGATGATCAAAAATCTGGCCGTTAACCATGATCTCATCGGCGTCGGTTTCACGCAGCAACGTTTGCAGTCCTTGGTGCACCGTGCTTTCGCTACCGACGATCGACATGCGCAGTGCCTGATCAACGCTATATTGCTCGCCGGCAGTCCACAGGGCGTGAATATTGTCTACCGGTGGTGGTAGTGGCCCTGGCGACCCTCGACGCAGATTGATGAACTGTTGCTGCATGGAGGTAAACAGGAAACGCGCGTCGCGATCGCTGTCGGCAGCAATCACGTTCACGCACACCATGGCATGCGGCCGCTGGCACTGTGCGGAAGGGGTAAAGTTTTCACGGTACAGGTTCAGCGCCTGAAACAGCATGTCTGGGGCGAAGTGAGAGGCAAAGGCAAACGGCAGGCCGAGCTTCGCTGCCAGCTGTGCGCTGTACAGGCTGGAGCCCAGCAGCCAGATTGGCACGTGCAGCCCTTGGCCGGGAACGGCCTGCACCGCTTGCTCTGGCTGCACTTCACCGAAGTAGCGTTGCAGTTCCTGCACGTCACGCGGGAAGTTATCCACATCACCGGAGAGGTGGCGGCGTAACGCCATCATGGTACGCTGATCGGTGCCTGGCGCACGGCCAAGCCCCAGATCGATGCGCCCAGGGTAGAGCGATTCCAGCGTACCGAACTGTTCAGCAATCACCAGTGGCGAATGGTTTGGCAGCATCACGCCGCCGGAGCCGAGGCGGATGCTGGTGGTGCCCGCCGCCAGATAGCCCAGTAGCACAGAAGTCGCCGCGCTACCGATACCGGTCATATTGTGATGTTCTGCCATCCAGTAGCGCTGATATCCCCACTTTTCAGCATGTTGTGCCAAATCCAGTGAGAAATGGAACGCATCTCGTGGTTTTGCGCCCAGAGGGATAGGGGATAAGTCCAATACCGAAAGCGGCACCTGTGTGTTTTCAGTCATTTCATCGTCCATTGTGCTTAAGGCTGCTGCCTGTGAGTGTAATCGCTTAAAGGGCGAGTGTGGGGATCTGCAAGCGATGAAAGCATAATCCAATTCGCGGTGAGAAAAAGGGATATCCGTGCTTGAGCGATTTTGAAGGGAATCAATAATTCTTAGGTGTATTGCAGTTTATTCCCGTATGAATAATTAATTTTAAAAATGTATTGAAATTAAAACATATTGAAAATCAATTGATTTTCTATTTTATTTTATTCGAATAATCAGCAGGCTTCATGAGCAATGCGATTAATTAATAAGAGCAGGGAATTAAGAAAGGGAAGCATGTGAAAATGCCGGAATGACAGTCAGCCAATATGTCGATATCATGTTTTAATATTAGTCAATGAGAATTAAGCTCAAAATTAACGAAAAACCTATCCAAATAAATGGCAAAAAAAGAATTTCATGCTTATGCATTAATTTTTTTGCATGATTGGTGTTTTTGTCTGTAAAAATAAAATAATAAAGCGATATAATCTTTTTTATTTATTTAAAATTATTAATTTGGTTTTTAATTCTGTTTTATGTGCGATTTTTTTTATGTTTATGAATTGACATTATAATCCCAGTCAATAATATAGACCGGGCAGATAATATATGAGCACGGTATTTTAACTTAAAAATAAAATAGTTAAGCAGTTACAGCAGTGATGCTATGGAGTGAGAATGGACACCGCAGGCCAAAAGATAGATGCAGAAAAATCAACTATTAAGATTGATGCGAACAAATTGATGCTTTTTGGCTACGTCGTTAACGATGAGTTCCAGGTTGATATAAAGTCTGGGTCAGTCATCAAACTATATAATACTATAGAATATAATAGTCATTATGACCATCGTTTTAGCAACTATTTTAAATTGCGCGAGACGATGATGAGATTGTTGGTTTATTTATTGGAGAATGCAAGCCTTGGTTATGTTTCTAACAAAGACATACTGGTGAATGTCTGGGAGAACTATAATCTATCCTCCTCTTCCACCAGACTCACCCAGGTGATTAGTGAACTTAAAACGCGGTTGGCAACTATTGGTATAGATGACAGTTTTATTAAAGCCTCACGCGGAAAAGGATATACATTGCAAGGAGCACTGATTGTACCTTTGTATAGTTTTTGGGGTGCAACTCATAGGGAGACAGGATTTCACTATAAAGTGAAATAATGGCTCTGAAACTACGGTTAATCCCAGAGATTCAGAGTGTTTAAGGACAATTAACAGGACAGTTATTTAAATGAAAAGAAATACTTTATTAATGACCATCGCATGTGTCATGGGCGGTCTGACTGCAACTTCTGCCTTTGCTATTGATGGTAATATCAATTTCACCGGCGAGGTCATTGATACCACTTGTCAGATCAACGGCCAGAATCCAAATGGTGCGGTTGATGTGAACGTCGATTTGAAACAGGTTCAGGTCAGCGCACTGAGTTACGCTGGTGCCACGGCAAACGCCACGCCGTTTAAAATAACGCTGGGTGGCCCTACTGACACCAACTGTACCAATGGTAAGGTGGCTCAAGTGTATTTCGAGCCAACTAGCCCAGCCATTGATAGAACCACAGGTTGGTTGAAGAATACCGCACCGGCTGCATCGAACCCGGCTCAAAACGTTCAGGTGCAAATCCTGAATGCTGATACCAATAACCCGATCAACTTGTGGGCTGGTACCAACAACTATGCGCCAAAAACCATCGCCAATAATACGGCGGAGTATTCGTACTTTGGTCAGTATATTGCAGTAGATGGCCCGGCGTCCGCAGGCCCGGTAACCTCTACGGTTAAATACAGTATTGTTTATCAGTAAATTATAGCAGTAGTGACAGGGGCCTGCTTAGGCAGGGCCCTGTTTAATAGCGTTATACCCTAACCTTTCAATCTGCAGCCTGAAAGGTGATGGGGATATACTTACAAGGCGGTAATGTTCTTCATGGAAAGATATTGGTTGTCATCATTGGTGCTTGTCGCCGGATTATTTTCTTCATGCCTGCATGCAGGTATTGTTATTTCTGGCACTCGCGTTATCTACCCCTCGAATGAAAAAGAAGTCACGCTGAAGCTGGAAAATAAAAGCCGTGTTCCTTTGTTGGTTCAATCCTGGATTGATAGTGGAGATGCTAATTCCTCTCCTGAAGACAGTGACGTTCCTTTTACTATTATGCCACCGGTTTCACGTATTGAACCGAACAAAGCACAAACGCTGCGTATTGCCGCGACACCCACTGCAAATCAGGCAACCGATCGCGAAACGCTTTACTGGATTAACGTGCTGGAAGTTCCTCCTCAGTCGAAAGGGGACAAGAATTATCTCTCTATTGCCTATCGCAACCGCCTGAAAGTGTTTTACCGCCCCGTTACGTTGAAGGGCCTGTCTCCTGACGTCATCGGCCAGGTGAGTTGGCGTTTGCAAGGGGAAAAACTTATTGGCAAGAATCCCACTCCTTATTACATCAGTTACGCCTCTGTGCGGCTGATTGGCACAGCGAAGGCCGTGATGGCAGGAAGTAACGGTGGCATGATTGCTCCCTTCTCTGAGCAGGCATTTCAGATTAAACGCAGTGGTAACACTGCTGGCGGGTTGCCGAACACTATAACGGCCAGTGCGATCAATGACTATGGGGCGTTTGTAGAAAAAACCTACCCACTAACTCGTTAGCATTGTCGTTTTTTAGGATTATTGGCTTATCAGAGTCGTCAAGGATGCTATGGCTACGTATAAACCAGCAAGAAAAACGGGACTGAAGTGGATCCTGTCTTATGTCATGATTTCGGCTACGTCTGCCTATGCCGCAGATGTGCCGGAAGAGGTGAAGTTTGATCCCAGCTTCTTTCCTGGCGGTAAAGCCGGGAAGTTCGATCCTGCCCAGTTCAGCCGCGGCAACGTGGTGGTTCCCGGTGTTTACAGTGCGCTCATTGAACTAAACGGGCAACCGCTCGGCAACGAAGAGATCCGTTTTAAATCACAGTCTGGCAGTCAATATGCCACCACGCCTTGCTACAGCGGTAGCTTTTTCTCCCTGCTCAATCTGAGCGAAAACAAACTGCTGGAACAGACGCCACCGCAGCATCTGAGTCAACTGGAGTCCGAAGGATATTGCGGTTCGCTCAGCGAGATCCTGCCCGGTGCCTCAGCCAGTTTTGATCCTGGCGAGCAAAAGCTGACGCTGTCGATACCACAATTGCTGTTGAATAGAGCACCACGCGGTTATGTCAGCCCCAAGCTATGGGAAGATGGCCTGACCGCTTTGATGGTTAACTATAATGCCAACCTGTATCAATCCAAGCAGCGGGAAAATACCAATACCTACGGTTATCTCGGGTTGCGTAATGGCTTGAATGTTGGCCCCTGGCGCGTGCGCAATAATGGGGCCGTCAACTGGGTGTCAGGCGGTGGTGGCGATGGCTACAAAAGCACCTCTACCTATGTTGGCCGCGATATTTCGGCGCTGAAATCGCAATTGATCATCGGTGATGCCTTCACCAGCGGTGAGCTGTTTGACGGTATCCGTTTCCGCGGCGTCAGAATGTACTCAGACGATCGCATGCTGCCAGATTCCCTGCGCGGCTACGCTCCCGTCGTACGTGGCGTTGCCAATACCAACGCCAGAGTCACCATCGTGCAGAACGGTTTTACCATTTATACCACTACCGTTTCGCCCGGGCCGTTTGAGATCAACGATCTCTATCCCACCAGCTACGGTGGCGAACTGACGGTACGGATCGAAGAAGCCAATGGTCAGGTTCGCTCCTTTGCGGTTCCTTATGCCTCGGTCACCCAGATGTTGCGGCCCGGTATCAGCCGTTATGAAGTCGCCGCAGGTAAAATCAATACCAGTGGGTTGGTGGATAAACCTGATTTTGGCAGCCTGACCTACCAGCTTGGCCTGACTAATCTGGTCACTGGCTATACCGGCGTGGTCGGTAGCGAAAGTTATTTTTCAGCCTTGCTGGGCGGTGCTTTTAACACGCCTGCCGGCGCACTCTCTCTGGATGTTACTCAATCAATCACTCGCCTACCCGATCAGGATCAACGTTCAGGGCAAAGCTACCGTGTCGGCTTCAGCCAGGTGTATGCAGAAACGCAGACCAGTTTCTCGGTGATGGCCTATCGCTATTCAACCGACGGCTTCCTGAATTTGAATGACGCCGTACAGTTGCGCGATTTGGCTTTGCGTAATGAAGATATCAACGGTTACGGGCGGCAGCGCAGTATGTTTACGCTGTCGGTGAGCCAGCCGCTGGGCGAGCGTTGGGGCAGCCTGTATGCCACTGGTAGCCATATTACTTATTGGAACCAGGATGGCTCACAGCAGAGCATGCAAATCGGCTACAGCAATTTCTGGCACAACCTCAGCTACACCTTCTCGATTAACCGGACGTTGAGCGGCCAGTTTTCAGGGGGGCAAGACGGCACGCTGGATCGACGTGAAACCCAGTACTCTCTAAGTCTTTCTCTGCCTCTGGGGGCGAGTACTCATGCTCCTACGCTGAATATGACCGGGACTACCGACAGCAAGGGCAGCAATGCTCTGGTTGGGCTATCGGGGAATGCCGGTGAGCAGAACCAGTTTAACTATGTCGTCAGCACCAGCCGTGATACCGCATCGAATGGTAACTTTTTCAACAGCGGCGTGGGCTATCGCGCACCGCAAGCGAATATGGGTGCCAGCTATAGCTACGGTCAGGGCAACCGGCAGCTGTCATCCAGTATCGACGGTGCGATTGTGGTTCACCGTGGTGGTATCACGTTGGGGCAAACGCTGGGGGAAACCAGCGGTTTGGTGCGTGCTCCGGGTGCGAAAGGGGCTCTGGTTACCAACGCCTCCGGCGTGGAGGTCGATCGTTTTGGTTATGCGATAGTGCCTTATCTGCGCCCTTACTACCTGAATCAGGTGGATCTCGATCCTAAGGGCACTTCACAGGATGTTGAGCTGCTGTCTAGCAAAAGTACCGCCGTTCCTCGCGCCGGAGCACTGGTGCTGCTCGATTATGAAACCAAGAACAGCACAGTCACTTACATCAAGGCGAAGCGTAAGGACGGCACACCACTGCCTTTTGCCGCGAATGTTTATGACGCGCAAAACAACGCTATTGGCATCGTCGGGCAGGCGAGTCTGGTGATTGCCCATGATTTGGCACCATCGGGAGTGCTGCTGGTGAGATGGGGCGATGCGCAAACAGAACATTGCAGTATCCACTATTCGCTACCCGCGTCCTCAACTGACGAGAGCAGGCCTGTGATTCAGGGTGTCTGCCAATAACAGAGCGCCAAGGTTAATGAGAAAACAGATGAAAACAAGAATCGCGTCAGGAGTGGCGGTATCGTTGCTGCTTTGCGCAGGGTTATATGTGCAAAGTGCGGCAGCGACTAACGCTGGTTGTGATTGGGATAGTTCTTCCACCGTGATTTCGCCGCTTGAGACACGCTTAAACATCGGTGGTTATGTCACCGTGGGTGAGAGTTTGCCGATTGGCAGCGTGATTTATTCCCAGCGGATTCAAACTAATGGCAGTGGTGCGGCTTTGCTGTGTAAGGCTGGTATTTATGATTTAGTCGCTACGGTGACTAGTACACCCTACGGACAATCAACGTATAGCGATAGCTCGTTTCCTATGGTATTCAATACCAACATCCCTGGTGTAGGGGTAGCACTATGGCAGAGTACCCCCAATGGTGATCAACGTTTATATATACCTGGAAGGCTCCCTGCATTTCTCTCAAACAGCAGCGACACCATTGTCTATTTTTCTGGCCAAAACGGCGAGACTCCGCTGACTTTCAATGTCGATTTTATCAAAACGGCCAATAACGTGGGGAGCGGGACAGTCACCAGTAGCGATATGCCGAAGTACAGTACTTCATTTGATGGCAACGGGGTGAATTTTGTGTTTCGCAGAACTTCGGTGCTTGGTAATTTAACGGTGATCCCGGCAACTTGCAACGTGGGCAGCAACTATTACCTACCGCTGGGTGAGCATTACCCGGATGAGTTTAGCGGTGTGGGCAGTACCGCCGGCATCGCCGAAACCCAGATTGTCCTCTCTGATTGCCCGGCGTTTTATGGCACCACCTCTTACGGCATTATGAAACCTAATCTTATCAACATCAGGCTAACGCCACGCAATGGGTTTGAAGACGCTGAACAGGGGATTTCGAAGCTGAATACCGAAGCTGGGGATGCAGCTGCGGGCGTCGGAGTACAACTGAGCTTCAGACAGGAGAACGGCGGTTATCAGATAGCCAAGTTTAATCGGGATATCGATCTGGCTAACTACATTACCTTTATTGAAGATCGTGGCAGTAATTACAACTTAGGGGTTAAGGCCACGTATATTCAGACTGCGACCCCGATCCGGGCAGGCAAGGCTGATGCTCAAATCGAGTTTATGATCACCTATCAGTGACCGGGAGCGTGAAATGCAAATAGCGAATACGTTAAAAAGCCTCTCTGTGCTGGTGCTGTTCGGTTATGCTGCAAGCGTGCAGGCCGCTTCCACCGGGGTGCTTAATGTCACGGGCTCTATTAAGATCGCCACCTGCTATTTCGATAGTATCGAGGGGCAAGACAACAAGACCTACGATTGGGTGCTACCGCAGGTGTACATGGGGAATCTGAATAGCCTAGGCATGACTCATGGCCGCACTCAGGGCAGCATCCATATTGGCGGGACACATTGTACCAATGGGTATACCCCTTATATTACGTTGAATAATGGTGCCACCGTCAATGCGAGTACCGGTAATCTGGTTAATACCTTGAGTGATGAGGCTACAAACGTCGAAATCAGGTTGTTGATGAATGATACGCCGTTGGATTTACGCACCAGCCCGCGCGTGGGGTGCGCGGTGATCGTCAATAATCAGAGCCAGTGTGATATTGAATATGAGTATTACGCCACTGGCCGAGCCACACCCGGGCGAGTGAAAAGCGCGATACAGTTTAATATTTCCTACGACTGATGGCTTGGCGGGGAGAATGCTTCTCCCCGCAACCCCGTGAGTTATGGCACCAGTTCCAACCCGGCCACGCGTCGCCAGTAACCGTTGCACTCAGCGCGATCGGCAAGCGCCAACGGCTGCGCTCCCTGCTGGTTGGCGCGGAAGCGATCGAGCATCGCCAGTGTCTCCTCCCCTTGCGGTGACAGGCGTACAATATCCACCAGCCCCTGCATTCCAGCCAGTTCGTTACCCAGGTTGTAGCAATAACCGCTCATGGTCTGAATACCGTTCAGCACGAACACCTGCTGATTTTCCTGTGAGTTGACCATGCGCCCTTGTGGATATTTAATACAGCAGGTTTCACATTCGTCCTTACCGCGGTTTTCCGAACGCGCGGTAAAGCAGCGCGCGGAATAGGCCAGCGGCAGATGGCCATAGCTCAGCACCTCCACCTCAAACCGTTGGCGGAACCCCAGCTCTTCGCACTGGTTCAGCAGGTTCACCAGCCAATCGCGGGAAAGCTCCACCGGCATACACCAGCGGGTCATGCCCTGCTGATGCAACAGGCGCAGCGTGTAGGCGTTGTAACAATTGAGCGCATGCCCGGCGACAAACGGCAAACCGCGCTCGGCGGCCATATTCACCGTGCCGAGATCGTTGGCTTCGATCAGGAACTCGCCGTTTTCCACATAGCGCTTCAGTTCGTTCAGTTCTGAAGGCGCTTGCAGCAGCGCCAGAGTGGAGATCACCACCTGCTTGCCGGATTTGGCGATCTCCTGCGCCAGCGCCAGCCAGTCGCCCACTTTCATCTCGCGCCGTTTGGTGCAGACGCTCTCGCCAAGATAGATAATGTCGGCGCTGCTATTGGCGGCCTGCTGATAAAACGCCTCCACATCGTTTTTTGGCCAGTAGTAGAGCACCGGGCCTAAGGCATATTTCATGGTTCCTCCTGCTACTGCCATTTGCGGTGATAGGCGCCGAGTGTAGTCTGGGTGCCTTCGGACATTGCACCGAGTGTTTCCATCCAGGCAGCATCGGCCTGATAGGCCGCCGGATTGGCTTTGCAACGATCGATCGCCTGCCGCCAGACGCGCGCCACCTGGCTGACATAGGCCGGGCTGCGCTGGCGGCCTTCGATCTTCACCGAGGCGATATTGGCGGCCAACAGCTCCGGTAACAGCTCCAGCGTGTTCAGGCTGGTGGGCTCTTCCAGCGGGTGATAGAGCACGTTATCCACCCGATAGCGGCCTTTGCACAGCGTAGGATAACCGGCGTTTTCGCCGTCCTGATAACGATCGATCAGCACATCATTCAGGCGTGATTCCATCCCCTGCGGCGTTTGCTGCCAGCGCACAAAACGCGCGGGCGAGCAGGCGCCTACGGTGTTGGGGGATTCACCCGTCAGGTAAGAAGAGAGATAACAGCGCCCTTCGGCCATGATGCACAGGCTGCCGAAGGCGAATACTTCCAGCGGCACCGGACTGGTGCGCGAAAGCTGTTTGACCTGATGCATCGACAGCACCCGTGGCAGCACCACGCGGGCGACATCAAAATGGCGCTGATAAAAGCGGATGGCTTCTTCATTGGTTGCGGAAGCCTGCACCGAAACGTGACGCTCGACCTGCGGATAGCGTTGTGCGGCGTATTCCAGCATCGCCAGGTCGGCCAGGATCAGCGCATCGGCCCCGAGTTGCGCGGCCATATCCACGGCGCGCTGCCAACGGGCATAGCCATCGGGGTGGGCAAAGGTATTGATGGCGATATGCAGTTTGCGCCCATGCCGATGCACATACTCGGCCGCTTCTTGCAGCTTCTTCTCGGTAAAATTCAGCCCGGCGAAGTGGCGTGCGTTGGTATCGTCTTTCAAGCCGATATAAACGGCGTCTGCGCCATTATCCACCGCAGCTTTCAAGGCCGGCAGATTACCGGCGGGGCAAAGCAGCTCCATAGATTTAATCCTGATTCAGCCGTATGCCTAGTAAGGCATACGCTGTGATAATGGTTGCCGGTTAAGGTTTGCGCCCGGCAATGAGGTCAACGGGGGGATAATTTTAGTCAACCTGCTGTTAACAGGTTTTGATTTGAGGCAGTTTCTGGCGTATTGATAGAAAGGTGACTGTGGGTGTTAATTGCACTATTTGTTGATATAGGCCGGTGATGCCGTGTGCCAATGTGGCAAAATAGCGGCAGACTGAGTGGAAAGGAGTGAATGACAGTGTTGGAAAAACTACGGGCACGCATTGTGCGTCAGGGGCCGTCGCTGTTGCGCGTGCCGCTAAAATTCACGCCGTTTGCTCTGCAGCGTCAGCTTCTGGAACAGGTGCTGGGCTGGCAGTTTCGTCAGGCGTTGGTGGACGGGGATTTAGATTTTCTCGAATCGCGTTGGCTGAAGATTGAGGTGCGCGATCTGGCACTGCAATGGTTTATGACGGTTGAAAACGGCAGGTTGGTGGTGAGCCAACAGGCTGAGGCGGATGTCAGCTTCAGCGGTGACGCCAACGATCTGGTGTTGATTGCAGCGCGTAAGCAAGATCCCGATACGCTGTTTTTCCAGCGTCGGCTGCAGATTGAAGGAGATACCGAATTGGGCCTGTACGTAAAAAATCTGATGGACGCCATCGATCTGGATGCCATGCCTGCGCCGCTGCGCGTTGGCCTGCTGCAACTGGCGGCCTTTGTTGAAGCCGGTTTGCTGGAGGGCACGGTGCAATCCTCCCGTGTGCCGCAGCCATGCTGATCCGTGTTGAAATTCCGGTTGATGCCGCGGGTATTGATGCTTTGCTGCGCAGGGCTTTTGGCCGTGATGATGAAGCCGATCTCGTGCAGCAACTGCGTGAAGACGGCCTGCTGACGCTGGGTATCGTTGCCACCGACGATCAAGGCGGTGTGGTTGGCTATGCGGCCTTCAGCCCGGTTGATGTGGCGGGCGTCGATCGTCAGTGGGTGGGGCTTGCGCCGTTGGCGGTTGACGAAAGCCTGCGCCGCCAGGGCTTGGGTGAAAAGCTGATATACGAAGGGCTGGATGCGCTGAACGAGTTCAGCTATGCCGCCGTCGTGGTGCTGGGCGATCCGGCCTACTATGGGCGTTTTGGTTTCAGAGCCGCCGCCCAGTACGATCTGCACTGCCGTTGGCCGGGTACGGAAACCGCATTTCAGGTTTACCCACTGGCAGAAGATGCCCTTAACGGCGTGAGCGGGCTGGTGGAGTATTCGGCGCCTTTTGGGCGGTTTTAACGGGCAGTAGTAAGTATTACGGTGAGAGAGGTGGGTGAAGCTCCCGCCTCTTTTTTTGTTTTTCAGTCAGCCAATTCATTCGATATTTTAATCGCTTTAGCTCCATACGCGCTATTGCACCTGTTTTTAGGAAATAACTAATGCGTTGATTTTAAAAGGCAGAAACGAATAGGTTGAAAAAGGGTTTTTTTAGCCTTTTAGATTGTTATTCAATGATCATTAATGCAGTTAGCTTAATTCTTGGAGGGTTACTGCCGTAGAGGCAGTGTAAAGATGATTAACGTAAGCTCGGATCTAGGGTAGCGAAGAGGTTAACATAATACTTAAAACAGGTTATCCGTCATCATTTTTGTGAGGTTGCCTGTGTTTTTGAAATTGCGTTTCCTTTTTATTGAACTAATATATCAATGTATTTTCTGTCAGGTTGATTACATAACGTTTTTTCCACCTGTGCTGTCAGCGAATTGAATATCACGCATATACCCGTGCTGATGTGCAGGCTAGCCTTCCCGTCTTTTTATCGATGCGAGTCAGTTTCCAATGCTCCTTCGTTTGCCTGCTACTTGAAATCTGCTGGGTATACTATTTCCATCATTCATTCTTGGAGAAGAATAATGAGATTTTTTGCAAAGCACGGTTCAGGGAAAGGCATGGTACTCCTCGGGTTTATTATCTGTTTGGCGGCGTGTGATAACAGCCAAGCCTCATCAGAGATAATCAATAATAGTGCGGCACCGCTAAGTGATAATACGGATGTGGCTTCACCGGTTAATGATAATAAAGTGCAAGATCTGGCAGCGGTCTGCTCTTTCAATAATAAAGCCTGGTGGCCATTACCGCAGGGGAACAACGATGCTCCTCCCAATGCTTTTATTACCCGCGTTGATTTCCAGGATGATACGCCCGGGCTTTATACGGTAACAGATTTCTTGAAAGATTGGGGGATAACGCCAGGTAATTCATCGGGGTTAGCGCAGGGGCGGTTGAATATTGTGGCCGATCCAGACGCGCCTGCCAATAAGGTGTTACGCGTTACCTACAGCGCTACGGCAGGGCAGGATGCAACGGGTAACCCGACCCCTGGGATTGGTGGTAATTCAGCAATGACTTTTGATGCACCGTTGCCAAAAGGCAACACAGCGCTCTGGCTGCAGTATAAGGTGCGTTTTGATAACCAATTCACCTGGGTTCGCGGTGGGAAATTACCCGGCTTGGGCGGCGGTGGTAAGGCCCCCTCAGGCTGTATTGATAACAGTAAATTTAATGGCTTCACCACACGGTTAATGTGGCGCGAACGCGGCTCGATGTATAACTACCTTTATTACCCCACCAAGACCGAACATTGTGGCGACTATGCGGCGCTGAATACCCAATTCCTGCCGGGCCAGTGGTACACCATTACGCAGTATGTTCAGCTCGGTGATCCAGGGAAAGAGAATGGGCAATTAATTCAATTTGTCGATGGCGTAAAAGTGTTGGAGCTGGATAGCTGGAACTGGCGTTCAGATAATACGGTTTCTATCAGCACGCTGAAGATGGATACGTTTTTCGGTGGTGGAACGGCGGATTGGGCGCCGCAAACCGATCAATATGCCTATTTTGATGATTTTACCGTGACCACAGCCTCTCCACTGGGGTTAGTGACAACACATAAAACCCGCGATCAGCAGAGTAACGGGCCGTCATGCCATCCACAGCCGGGCTATCAGGCTTGGTCTGCCATGCAAAATTATCCGGCAGGCAGTGCGGTCTATGCCGTTGACGGCAGCGGTGAATACCACTACTACCGGGCACGCAGCGACATCGCTGCCGGGCTGTCACCGCTGGAGATGGAGCATGTGCTGATCGATATCTATGACGGGGTGGTCGCTTCACCGATCCCGGTTGATTTAGAGCAACCCTGGCTGGAACAGACCGTGGCACCCTGGTATGGCAATGGCATCACGCCAGGATCGAGTTGGACCACCGGGTTGGCGAACGCGGGCGGTTCAGAAGAGGGGGAGAATCCGGGGGATGATATCGACGATGGCTCGATCAAATGGAATCTGTACGCGCCCCTCACCAACGGTGGCCTGCTGCCGAATGTGAGCGGGGCGGTGAGCAACAGTTATGGCACGGCGAATCTGTTTGCGGTGAATGGCAATCTCACGCCGTTCAGCATTAACCCGGATAATACGCTGCGTTATGACAACACCGGGTCTGCCGTTACTACCGCGGTCCGTCTGTGCAATACCGGTTCCTGTGATAATGCCAATAAAGGGCTAAAGGCCAGCGCCGACAGCGTCACCAGCGATGGTTACCCGAAAGGGTTTACCTGGTTAGCCTGTGTCAAAGCTAATGAGCCCAGCAGCAAGAATGCGCTTGAGATCGAAGTAGCAACCGGCGATTTTCTGCTAGGGCCAGATTACAGCAGCCGGGTGAAAACGGTGATCCAGAAGACGAGTTCCGCTACCGGCGTGCAGCTTAACAGCATAGACGGCAGCAGCAGTTCTGTGGTGCAAACCGACACCAGTCAATATCATCTGTATCAGGTCAGTATCGCGATGGAGAACTACAATACGGGAACGGTGGACCTGTTTATTGACGGCAAAGCGGCGAAGGTGAAATCGGGGCCGGTGTTGCCTTATCGTGGCGTATTAAATGCCGTGTCACTCTCGGGGCCGGGTAATTATTTCTCTCTCGGTTCTGGCGCGGCAACCTCAACCGCGACCCATGGTTCATTGGCATGGATAATCTGGACTAAAGCGGCGTTAGCACCGGCTGATATTGCTGGTTCTCTGCCAGAGGAAGCGCTTGCGGGTTCACCCTGTAACCTATCGGTTTATTAAATCGATTTTCGTTCCGCCCCCCACTTCCCTTTGTGGCGAGTGGGGGTTCAACGAATTATTCTTGCCAAAATGGCCCATTTCCCACCGAATCTCTGACCAGCAGCTCTGAGGTAAACAGATTATCTTTGGATAAATACCCGCCATCGAGCATAGAAATCAGCCGGTCGATCACTTCATTCATCATGGCGCTGACAGGGTCTTTCACGCTGGATAATGCCGGGATCAGGTATGGAGCGGTGGGGATATTATCAAAACCAACCACCGAGACGGTATCAGGTACGCTGATACCCGCTGCGTTTAACTGCTTGATGGCACCCACGGCCATCTCATCATTGCTGGCAAGCACGGCGCTGAAGCCTATTTTACCGTTCAGTAAAGCGCTTACCGCTGCGGCACCGCTGTTCGGCGTCCATTTCCCTTTAACGATCAGATCCTCCTGCAGCGCGATACCATATTGACTCAAGGCTTCTTTATAGCCGGAAAGCCGCTCAATGGCAGTGGGTGAATCCAGTGAGCCGGTGATAAAGGCAATATCGCGGTGGCCCCGGGTGATCAGATATTGGGTGGCGTTAAAGCTGGCCCCTTTATGATCGCAGCAAATACAGTGGCTTTGGTGTTTCCTCAGCCTTCTGTTCACCACCATAATGGGCTGTTTATGCTGCTCGATAATGTCGTCCATGACATCGATGGTTAAGAAACGCGGGTAGATAATGATGGCATCACAGCGTAAATCGAGCAGAAATTGAATCGCCTGCTGTTCTTCTTCGGCACTGTGTTTGCCGTCCACCAGAATCAGCTGGCGACCGTGCTGCTCCAGTTTTTGCGCCGCCTGGGAAAGCAGCTCGCTGAAATAACTGCCGTTGTAGAGCGTGTTAGTGACAACTAAGCCAATGCATTGCGATTTATTGGTGGCCAGGTTTCTCGCCAGCAGATTGGGGCGATATCCTGCCTCTTCGATGGCTTTATATACCTGATCTTTCGTTGCTTCGCTGACGTATCCCTTCCCGGAAAGTACACGTGAAACCGTGGCTTTAGAGACGCCTGCCTTCTTGGCCACTTCCTGCATGGTAGACATGGGTATTTCCTGGCTTTTTGACAATGACGCACATTCTATACTCTAAATAATTCAAGTTGCATGTAGGCGGCAAGTCCGAGAGTCGCTAGGAGCATAGATAACTATGCGACTGGTGCGAACGGACGCAGCCAACACCCATGCGACTTGAAGTATGACGAGTATATACCCAAAAGAAAGCAGGTACAGCCAACGGCGATACCTGCTTGATGATTAACCAGATGAGCCCCGCGTCTTATAACGCCAAGTCGACTACGATACGCCCTTCGATTTTACCGGCGTGCATGCGGGCGAAAATATCGTTGATGTTGCTTAATGGCTCAACGGTGATATTCGCTGCCACCTTATGCCGCCCGGCAAAATCGAGGGCTTCCTGCAAGTCCTTGCGGGTGCCGACGATTGAACCACGCACGGTAATGCCGTCCAGCACCATATTAAAGATCGACAGATCAAAGGTGCCCGGTGGCAACCCGTTCAGCACCATGGTGCCGCCGCGGCGTAGGGTCCCGATGGCCTGCTCAAAGGCTTTCGGCGAAACGGCGGTGACCAGCACACCGTGCGCGCCGCCGAAGCTGTCATGGAAAACCTTCGCCGGATCGACATGTTTGGCATTCGCCACCACGCTGGCCCCTAAACGCTTGGCAAACGCCAGCTTGTCATCGTCGATGTCCACCGCCGCCACGTTCAGCCCCATGGCGAGCGCATACTGAATCGCCATGTGGCCGAGCCCGCCGATACCGGAAACCACCACCCAATCACCCGGTTTGGTTTCGGTCATTTTCAGGCCCTTATAGACCGTGACGCCCGCGCAAAGGATTGGTGCGATTTCGTTATATCCCACGTTATCCGGCAGGATGCCGACATAGTTCGCGTCCGCCAGGCAATACTCAGCAAAGCTGCCGTTCACCGAATAACCGGCGTTTTGCTGCGAGTGGCACAGGGTTTCCCAACTGTCCAGGCAGTGCTCGCAGTGGCCACAGGCGGAGTACAGCCAGGGTACTCCTACCCGATCCCCTTCCTTGATATGTTTTACGCCTTCACCGACCGCCACCACATAGCCCACGCCTTCATGGCCGGGAATAAAGGGCGGCTGTGGCTTGACCGGCCAGTCGCCCTCAGCGGCGTGCAAATCGGTGTGGCAGACGCCGGTGGCAACAATCTTCACCAGCAACTGGCCCGGCCCAACCTTGGGGATCGGCACTTGCTCAATCACCAAGGGTTCTCCAAAGGCCTTCACCACGGCGGCTTTCATCGTATTCATATTTTCATCCTTAAAAATAGACTGGGTTTAGAACAGCCCTAAAGGTGCCGTGTCATAGCTGACCAGCAGGTTCTTAGTCTGTTGGTACTGGTTTAACGCCATTTTGTGCGTTTCCCGGCCAACGCCCGACTGCTTATAGCCACCAAATGCGGCATGAGCTGGATAAACGTGATAACAGTTGGTCCACACCCGGCCCGCCTTGATGCTGCGCCCCATGCGGTAAGCCAGATTGGTGTCACGTGTCCAGACGCCCGCACCCAGGCCAAACTGGGTTTCGTTGGCGATAGCCAAGGCTTCCGCTTCGTCCTTGAAAGTGGTCACGCCAATCACTGGGCCAAAGATCTCTTCCTGGAAACAGCGCATCTGGTTATCCCCTTTAATCAGCGTGGGCTGAATATAGAAGCCGTTATCCAGCGCTGGTGTGATGCTGGCTCTGCCGCCGCCGATCAGAATTTGCCCGCCTTCATTGCGCGCGATATCGATGTAGGAGAGGATCTTGTCAAACTGCTGCTGTGAAGCCTGCGCGCCAATCATGGTGTCGGTATCCAGCGGATCGCCACGGCGGATGTTTTTGATTTTTGCCATCACGCGCTCCATGAAGGGGGCGTAGATAGACTCATGGATCAGCGCCCGCGAAGGGCAGGTGCAGACTTCACCCTGGTTAAAGAAGCCGAGCACCAGGCCTTCGACCGCTTTCTCGATAAATGCCGGTTCGGCATCCATCACATCGGCGAAATAGATGTTCGGTGATTTGCCCCCCAGTTCCACCGTGCAGGGAATAATATTCTCCGCCGCACAGGCCATAATATGGCGGCCAACCGGCGTTGAACCGGTGAAGGCAATTTTGGCGATACGCTTGCTGATCGCCAGCGCTTCACCCGCCTCGCGGCCATAGCCCTGCACCACGTTGAGCACCCCGGCAGGGAACAGATCGCCGATCAGCTCCATCAGCAGCGTAATGGCCAGCGGCGTCTGCTCTGCCGGTTTCAGCACCACGCAGTTGCCTGCCGCCAGCGCCGGTGCCAGCTTCCACGCCGCCATCAGCAGAGGGAAGTTCCAGGGGATGATCTGGCCTACTACCCCTAATGGTTCATGAAAGTGATAGGCAACGGTGTGCTCATCAATCTCTGCCGTGCTGCCTTCCTGCGCGCGCAGGCAACCGGCAAAGTAACGAAAGTGATCGATCGCCAGCGGCAGATCGGCATTCAGGGTTTCACGAATGGGTTTCCCGTTATCCCAGCTTTCTGCGACCGCCAGGTACTCCAGATTGGCTTCAATGCGGTCGGCCACCTGCAGCAGCAGGTTAGAACGGTGCTGGACGCTGGTTTTGCCCCAGGCGCTGGCCGCCCGGTGGGCTGCATCCAGCGCAGCGTTAATATCCTGAGCGTCGGAGCGCGGGAACTTGGCAATCTCACTGCCATTCACCGGTGAAGTGTTCATAAAGTATTGGCCGCCGAGCGGTTCTACGAATTTGCCATCGATGTAGTTGCCGTAAGCCGTTTTGAAAGAGACCAGTGCGTCCGGCGTGCCGGGATGTGCGTAGCGCATCGCAAACTCCTTATAGGGTATCGTTGTCAGAGTGTGGTAACCGCAGGTGGCGGCAGTTGCGTAATAGCTATTGCAGTCGCCGTGCCACTTTTCGCTCAAAATTAAATTTTATTTAAAATCAATTAATTAAAATTAACGCGTTGGTTTAACCTGCGGGAAGAATGGGGATAATCCGCCATTTGTGTTGCAAATCGCAACACAGGTAAAACCTATTGGATACAATATTGCAACACTTCCAGGCAGAAACGAGGTCACCAATGCGGGGAAATTCGTCAGCCACCAGCAGCGCCGTAACCGGCAATGTGCTGTTACTTAATGACTCCTGGTTGCGCAGCGAGCACTATGGCTTAAACCGCATGGCGGATGACTTCCCGCGCCTTCCTCAAGCCGAACTGGCCGATGCCTTGGCCAGTAACGCCGTGCTGCAGCAATTTGCCCGCCCGGCAGCGCAAACTCTGGCAGAGAAAATTGCCGACAAGCAATCCGTCGTGGTGCTCTCCGACGCCAGCGGCCTGATCTTGAACACCGTGGGTGACATGCGGGCTTTGCAAAAAGCCCAACGTTTTGCCTTGGCCCCGGGCAACCTGTGGAGCGAATGTGGTCGTGGCACCAACGCCATCGGCACGGCGCTGGCGATTGATGATGGCTGTGAAATCCTTGCTCATCAGCATTACCTCACCAGCAATCAGGGTTTGTACTGCGCCGCCATGACGCTGCAAACGCCAAACGGCCAGGTTGCTGGCGTGCTGGATATTTCAGGGCCGGCACATTATCCCCATCCCCATACGCTGGCCTGGGTTAAAGCCGCCGCACAGCAAATTGAGTACTTATGGCTGAAGCAGAGCCTGCGCCCGGATCAGTGGCTGATGAGCCTGCATGCACAGGCCGAGGGGGTTGATAGCACGACAGAGATGCTGCTGGTTTTCTCAGACAATGTGCTGATGGCGGCCAATCGCCTGGCGATGAGTGAACTACAGCTGAGCGCCGATCGCTTTGGCACGCTCACCTTCCAGCAGCTTTTTCCCCATAGCGAACAGCGGGCAAGCGGCGTCCCACAGCCGATCCTCACGCATCACCAACAGCGCTATTTCTTCTGCCTGCGCGCGCCAGCCCGCACGCACTTTGCAGTAACCCCTGCACCTGAGCGCCCATGTTCCCTGCCGGTGGATGCCACTAAACTGGTGCGGTTGTTGAATGCCGGGGTATCGCTGTGTATTCACGGCGAAACAGGCAGCGGCAAAGAGTACGTCAGCCGCGCGCTGTATCAGCAAAGCCGGTGGCGCGAGGGGAAATTTGTGGCCATTAACTGTGCGGCTATCCCGGAACCGCTGATCGAGTCGGAGCTGTTTGGCTACCAGCCAGGGGCGTTTACCGGCGCGAACCGGCAAGGTTATATCGGCAAGATCCGCGAGGCGGACGGCGGCGTGCTGTTTCTGGATGAAATTGGCGACATGCCATTAGCGCTGCAAACCCGCCTGCTGCGGGTGTTGCAGGAAAAAGAGGTGGCACCGCTGGGCTCCAGCCGCAGTTGGCCGGTCAATTTTGCGGTGATCTGCGCTACACACCGGGATCTCAATCAGCGTGTGGCCGCGGGCGAATTCCGTGAGGATCTGCTTTACCGGCTACAGGAGTTTGCCCTGACGTTGCCGCCGCTGCGCGAATGGCCCTCGTTACCGGCTTTTATCCTGCAACTGTGGCAGGAACTGGGCGGCGTGGCACGCGGTATCCAACTCGCCCCTGCGCTGCTGCAAACGCTGGCGAACCATGGCTGGCCGGGCAATGTGCGTGAATTAAGAAGCTTACTCAAGGTGTTGCTCGCCTTGGCGGACGATGGCGAGGTGTTGGGTTGTGAAGCTCTGCCAGAGAAATATCAACCTGAGCCTGCGCCATCTCGCGCTGCCCTGTATCAGCATGATGAGCGGGTGATTGCCGCCACCCTTGAGCGTTATAACGGCAACGTCAGCAAAGCGGCTCAGGCTCTAGGCGTTGCCCGCAGCACGCTGTACCGCCGCGCCGCCCGAGAAAAGCGCTAGCCTGCTTCGGCCCTGTTTCCCCCTCTGCCCTCCCTCTATCAATACGGCTTTGCCCCCAGCCAGATAAACCGATCGTATTCACAAAATCGACAATAAATAAATTTATCAATTGATATTTTAATTAAATATAAACAATCTTATGTGGAACCGGTTACCTATCTATGAGAGTTGTCCTCATGTCTAAGAATTACGCGGCGGTATCAAGATCGATAGTGGATGCAGTTGGGGGAGCGAGTAACGTCGCGGCGGTGACGCATTGCATGACGCGCCTCCGTTTTGTGCTCAATGACGGCAGCGTGGTTGATAGCGCCAGGCTGAAGGCCATCAACGGCGTGCTGGGCGTGGTAAGAAGCGAAAACCAATGCCAGGTGATCATTGGCAATACGGTTTCACAGGCCTACGCCGAAGTGCTGAAGCTGCTGCCAGAAGGGGCGGTAGCCCGGCAGCCTGCGCCAGAAAAAAACGAAATCACCCTGAAACGCATTGGAGCAGGGATCCTGGATGCGCTGATCGGCACCATGTCGCCGCTGATCCCGGCGATTATCGGCGGATCGATGGTGAAATTGCTCGCCATGATCCTGAATATGACCGGCGTCTTCGGTAAAGAGTCGTCAACGCTGATTATTCTCAACGTCATCGGCGACGGTGCCTTCTTCTTCTTGCCGGTGATGGTGGCCGCTTCCGCTGCGATAAAATTCAAAACCAATATGTCGCTGGCGATCGCGATTGCCGGGGTGCTGGTGCACCCCAGCTTTATCGATCTGATGGCCAAAGCGGCGCAGGGCCAGCAGGTGGAGTTTATCGGCCTGCCGGTCACGGCGGTGAAGTACACCTACACGGTGATCCCGGCATTGTTCATGACCTGGCTGCTCTCTTACATTGAAAAATGGATCGATCGCATTACGCCAGCCGTAACCAAAAACTTCCTCAAACCGATGCTGATCGTGCTGGTTTCCGCACCGATCGCTATCTTGCTGGTCGGCCCGTTGGGCATCTGGATTGGTAGCGGGATTTCGGCGCTGGTTTACACCATTCATAGCTATCTGGGGTGGTTATCCGTCGCCATTATGGGCGGGCTGTGGCCATTGCTGGTGATGACTGGGATGCACCGGGTGTTTACTCCTACCATCATTCAGACCATTGCGGAAACCGGTAAAGAGGGCATGGTGATGCCGTCAGAAATTGGTGCCAACCTTTCGTTGGGCGGTTCATCGCTGGCGGTGGCCTGGCGCACCAAAAACCCGGAACTGCGCCAGACGGCGCTGGCCGCTGCGGCATCTGCCATTGTCGCCGGTATTTCGGAACCCGCGCTGTATGGGGTGGCAATACGCCTGAAGCGCCCGCTGATCGCGGCGCTGATCAGTGGTTTTGTCTGCGGCGGCGTTGCCGGTGTTGCCGGGTTGGCAAGCCATTCGATGGCGTCACCGGGCCTGTTCACCAGCGTGCAGTTTTTTGATCCCTCCAACCCTATGACCATCGTCTGGGTATTTGGTGTGATGATCCTGGCGATCGTACTTTCCTTCATCCTTACGCTGCTGATGGGCTTTGAAGACATTCCCGTTGCGGAAGAGGCGGAAAGTGAAAAAGCCAAGCTTGCGCCCGCGTTGTCTGTAAATAATTAATTAACAAGAGGTATCTTATGTCAGCATCTGTTTTCCCCGCAGATTTTTTATGGGGTGGTGCTCTTGCTGCCAACCAGGCCGAAGGCGCTTATCTTGCAGGCGGCAAAGGGCTGACCACGGTGGATATGATCCCTCACGGTAAAGATCGGCTGGCGGTCAAGCTGGGCCAGGAAAAGCGTTTTACCCTGCGCGAAGATGAATTCTACCCGAGCCATCAGGGTATCGATTTTTATCATCGTTACAAAGAGGATATCGCCCTAATGGCGGAGATGGGCTTCAGCGTGTTTCGCACCTCGATCGCCTGGAGCCGTATTTTCCCCAACGGCGATGAAACCGTGCCGAATGCTGAGGGCATCGCGTTTTACCGCGATGTGTTTACCGAATGTAAAAAGCACGGCATTGAGCCGCTGGTCACGCTGTGCCACTTCGATGTGCCAATGCATTTGGTGCGTGAATACGGTTCGTGGCGCAACCGGCAAATGATCGAATTCTTCACCCATTACGCCCGCACCTGTTTTGAAGCGTTCGACGGGCTGGTGAAATACTGGCTGACGTTTAATGAAATCAACATCCTGCTGCACAGCCCGTTCTCCGGCGCGGGGCTGGTGTTTGAGCCAAATGATAACCAGGAGCAGGTGAAATACCAGGCCGCGCACCACGAACTGCTGGCGAGTGCCCTGGCAACCAAAATCGCCCACGAGGTGAACCCGCACAATCAGGTCGGCTGTATGCTGGCCGGGGGCAATTTCTACCCCTGGTCGTGCAAGCCCGAAGACGTATGGGCCGCGCTGGAGAAAGATCGCGAAAACCTGTTCTTTATCGACGTTCAGGCACGCGGAGCTTACCCCTCGTACACCCGACGCCTGTTCAGGGAAAAAGGCATCACCGTCGAGATGGCGCCGGGCGATGCGGAGATCCTGAAAAACAGCGTCGATTTTGTCTCGTTCAGTTATTACGCTTCGCGCTGTGCCTCGGCAGAGATGAACGAGCACAACAGCAGCGCCGCCAACGTGGTTAAATCGCTGAAGAACCCGTATATCCAGGCCAGCGATTGGGGGTGGGGGATCGATCCTCTGGGCCTGCGAATTACCATGAACATGATGTATGACCGTTACCAGAAACCGCTGTTCCTGGTGGAAAACGGCCTGGGCGCGAAAGACGAAATTAACGGACAAGGCGAAATCGACGACGACTACCGCATCAGCTATTTGCGCGAACATATTAAAGCGATGGCGGAGGCGATCAGCGACGGGATCCCGGTGATGGGCTATACCTCCTGGGGCTGTATTGATCTGGTTTCTGCCTCTACCGGGGAAATGAGCAAACGCTACGGTTTTGTCTATGTCGATCGCGATGACCAAGGGAATGGCACCTTAGCCAGAACGCGGAAAAAATCGTTTTATTGGTATAAGAAGGTCATTGCCAGCAACGGTTCGGATTTAAGCTGATAAAGAAAGGGAATATTGGCTTTAGGCGATATTCCTGTTCCCCCTCTCTCTGCGGGAGAAGGCCGAGATGAGGGGCCTTCCCCTCATCTCATCATGAATATCTTGTATTCATCTCTCAAATTCATTACCCACAAAAATCAAATAAAAACGTAGCCTTAATCACCCTCTTTTATGGGGGAACTATGCTATACCCTTCATACCTCGTGCGGCTTGGGTATTCGCCCTGTCATTCGCCAAAAATAGGGATGTTGCTATTTCATGAGTCATCAATTTTCCCCATCGGATTTAAAAACTATTCTGCATTCGAAACGCGCCAATATTTACTATTTACAATATTGCCCGATATTAGTGAACGGCGGGCGGGTTGAATATGTCACGGATGAAGGTAAACAATCTTTATATTGGAATATCCCTATCGCTAATACCTCCGTGGTGATGTTGGGAACCGGAACCTCTGTTACTCAAGCTGCAATGCGTGAATTTGCTAAAGCGGGGGTTCTGGTCGGGTTTTGTGGCGGTGGGGGTACGCCGCTGTATGCGGGTAATGAAGTCGAAACCGCCGTTTCCTGGCTAAGCTCCCAAAGTGAATATCGCCCCACCGAATATCTGCAGCACTGGGTCAGCTTTTGGTTTGACGATCGGCAACGGCTCGCGGCGGCGGTAGCTTTTCAGCGTGTGCGCATTCAACAGATTCGACAGCACTGGTTAAGTGCGCGCATGCAGCGTGAAAACGGCTTTGAACCTGATGAAAACCGTTTATGCCAGTTGCTTGCCAGTTACGAAAACAATCTCTCCAGTTGCCGTAACGGCACCGACTTATTGGCGCAGGAAGCGGTTATGACCAAGGCGCTGTATAAACTGGCGGCCGACACGGTGAAGTACGGTGATTTCACGCGCGCCAAACGCGGCGGCGGTGTCGATATGGCGAACCGCTTTCTTGATCATGGCAACTATCTGGCCTATGGATTGGCAGCGGTGGCGACCTGGGTGATCGGCCTGCCCCACGGTCTGGCGGTGTTACACGGCAAAACCCGCCGGGGTGGTTTGGTGTTTGACGCCGCCGATCTGATTAAAGACGCCCTGGTGTTGCCGCAGGCGTTTATTGCTGCGATGGCCGGTGAAGAGGAACAAGAGTTTCGCCAGCGCTGCATCGGCGGTTTTCAACGGGCAGACGCGCTGGATGTGATGATTGAAGCGTTGCAAACCACCGCCCTGCAACTGAGCCAGGCGGCCCGATGAATATCTTGCTGATCGCCCAATGTAGCAAGCTGGCATTGACCGAAACGCGCCGCATTCTGGATCAGTTTGCCGAACGCCGGGGAGATCGCACCTGGCAGACCGCAATCACCCTGGAAGGGCTGAATACGCTGAGAAAGCTGCTGCGTAAAACCGCCCGGCGCAATACGGCAGTGGCCTGCCACTGGATCAAAGGGGCCAATCAAACCGAACTGTTGTGGATCGTGGGCAACCTGCGCCGTTTCAACGAGCAGGGCGCGGTGCCAACCAATGCCACAGAGCGGGATATTCTGAAAAGCCAGAGTGAGAACCAGTGGCACAGCGTGGAAACGGTCAGCCTGCTGGCCGCTATCGCCGGGCTGTTTCACGATTTCGGTAAAGCCAACGTATTGTTTCAGAATGGCTTACGCGGCGAGGGAAAGAGCTTTCAGCCCTATCGCCACGAATGGATTTCGCTACGTTTATTCGTAGCCTGGGTGCAAGGCAAAAGCGATCGGCAATGGCTCACCGCGCTCAGTCAGATTGGCGAACAGGATGAGGAATCAATGTTGGGCAATCTGCTGAAAGATTCGCTCGATCCGTTTGAAAATCCTTTTATTCACTTGCCACCGTTGGCCAAAACCGTGGCTTGGCTGATCGTTTCCCATCACCGTTTGCCTGCTTACCCAGCGGAGGGCCAGCATAAGCCTGATTTAGCTCAGATTGAATGCTGGTTGACGCAGCAGCTGACCGCCGATTGGAACGCCACCAACCATCTTGATGCCGATTGGACGGTTGCGGACCGACGCAACGCCTGGGTGTTCCCGCATGGCACGCCGATGCGCAGCGCAACGTGGTGCGCCAAGGCGCATAAGTTTGCCAGCCGTGCGCTCCAGCAGCCTTCATTGGCCCATTTCGGCGTGATCGAACAGCGCTTTACCAGCCACCTGGCCCGTTTGGTATTGATGCTGGCGGATCACTTTTACTCTTCACTGCCCGCCACGGAAGGCTGGCAGGATGCCCGCTATCGCGCTTATGCCAATACCGATCGCAAAACCAAACAATGCAAACAGAAGCTGGATGAGCACAATATCGGCGTGGGCCAGAATGCTTTATTGCTGGGCCGCAGTTTGCCGCATCTCCGCAGCACGTTACCGGCGATCACCCGCCATAAAGGCTTTAAACGCCGAAGCGAACAGGCGAAGTTCCGCTGGCAGGATCGCGCTTTCGATCTGGCAGCGGCGATGCGTGAGCGCACTCAGCGGCAGGGTTTTTTCGGGGTAAATATGGCCTCCACCGGCTGCGGCAAGACGTTTGCCAACGCACGCATCATGTATGCCCTGGCGGATGAAAAGCAGGGCTGCCGATTCTCGGTGGCTTTAGGATTGCGCACCTTAACCTTGCAAACCGGCGATGCCCTGCGGGAAAAGCTTGGTTTGCAGGAGGATGACTTAGCAGTACTGATCGGCTCAATGGCGGTGAGCCAGCTCCATGAACTCAGCCATGATAAAGCCGTGCCACGGGGCAACGGCAGCGCCTCTGCGGATGAGTTATTTGCTGAACATCAATACGTGCGTTACGACGGCAGCCTGGATGATGGCCGTTTAAGCCGTTGGCTGAGCGACTCACCCAAGCTGCATAAATTATTGAGTGCGCCGGTGTTGGTGAGCACTATCGATCACCTGATTGGCGCCACGGAAGGCGTGCGTGGTGGCAAGCAAATTGCGCCGATGCTGCGTTTGCTGACGTCTGATTTGGTGCTGGATGAACCCGACGATTTTGATATCGCGGATTTGCCCGCCTTGTGCCGCCTGGTGAATTGGGCCGGGGTATTAGGCTCTCGCGTGCTGCTCTCTTCCGCCACCTTGCCGCCCGCGCTGATCCAGGCATTGTTCAATGCCTATCGGGCGGGCCGCGCCGATTATCAACAGGCCTGCGGCCAACCGGAACTCCCGGTTAATATTTGCTGTGCCTGGTTTGATGAGCATGATTCTGTGCAGGAGGATATTCAGGCCTCGGCAAGCTTTAAACAGGCGCATGAAGGTTTTGTTGCGCGCCGGGTTAAGCAACTGCGAGGTGCAGACGTTCTGCGCCGGGCGCAGTTGATCCCGGTTATCCTGCTGAGCCTGCGTGAAAGCGATGTGTTGAACAGCGTTGCGGCCACATTGCTCAGTTCGATGCAGCAGTTGCATACGGCGCACCATCTGCGCCACGAATCGGGCAAAACGGTGTCTTTGGGGGTGATCCGCATGGCGAATATCGATCCGCTGGTGGCCGTAGCCCAACGTTTATTGCAAACGCCTGCGCCGCAGGGGTGGCGCATTCATTATTGCGTTTATCACAGCCAGCACCCGCTGGCGATGCGTTCGCATATCGAACAGCGGTTGGACGAAACCCTCACGCGTTATAACGAACCAGCGTTATGGCAGATCCCGGAGATCAAGGCAGCGCTCGATTGCCCGGAACAACAGCATCTGTTTGTGGTGCTGGCCACCTCCGTAGCCGAAGTGGGCAGGGATCATGACTACGATTGGGCGATTGCCGAACCTAGCTCTATGCGCTCCTTAATCCAGTTGGCGGGGCGCATTCAGCGCCACCGTCAGCAGCGTTGTGAAATACCGAACCTGCATATCCTGCAAAAAAACGTTAAAGCGCTGAAAGGGAACGAGCTGGCGTATTGCCAGCCAGGGTTTGAATCGGGGAAATATCTGCTCAACAGCCACGATCTTAGCGAGATCCTACTGCCAGAGCAGTATCAGACCATTAATGCCATTCCACGGGCACAAGAACGATCTCCGCTGTTGCCGAAAGATAATTTTGTCGACCTGGAACACGCTAGCCTGCGCAGAAAATTGCAGGGTAAAAAAGACGAACGGGATTATTACGCCGCTCTATGGTGGCGCGAGCAGGCCACCTGGTGTGCTGAGCAGCAGCGCCTTACGCCGTTCAGAACGTCTGCACCTGATGAACAGCATTACCTGTGGCTTGAAGATGAAAGCGACGAGCCGATATTCCAATCCCCAGACAGTGAACCGGGGCAGTGGAAGCAGAGTTTTGGCTTTAGTGCGATCGAACCTGAGTTGGCCGCCGGGAACTGTGCCTGGATAACAATGGACTATCAGCAGGTTTATCAGCGGCTGGCAGATGAACTGAATATGGAACTTAGCGAGGTCAGCCAGAAATTTGGCGAGATCTGTTTGTGCGAGAAAGAGGAAGGCCTATGGCACTACCACCCGCTGTTGGGGGTGTTTGGCGCACTCGAGTGATACAAACAAGGGAACAAGGAGGCGTATGGAAGACAACGAATTCGGTCGGATTATCGTCCGCTACATCGAAAGCCGAAGGCAGCCCAAGCTTGAAGCCTTCGATAAAGAAGCGGAAAAGAGGCTGGCGGGGCTCACCGACAGCGAACAGCTTGCGGCCGCACAACAAGAAATCGCCCAGCAGCGGCGAGAGCTGGAACAACGTTATGAGGTGCGCAACTGGCTGACCGATGCCGCCAGCCGCGCCGGGCAAATCAGCCTGGTGACCCATGCGCTGAAATTTACCCACAGCGATGCCAAAGGCAGCAGCGTTTTTCTGCCCACAGTAGTCAGTGATTCTGCCTACCTTTCCACCGCCACATTGCGTAATCCGGCGATTGATGCGGTGGGCAACGCGGCGGCGTTGGATGTGGCCAAGCTGCTGCAAACGGAATACGAAGGCGAATCGTTAATTGCCGCCATTAACCGTGGCGATGATTCCCCATTGGCGGCTTTAGCCGAATCTGATCAGCAGTTGCAGCAGTGGATCAGCGGTTTCAAACAGGTGTTGGTGGATAAACAACCCAGTTCCCATAAGCTCGCCAAACAGCTCTATTTCCCGGTTGGGGACAACGACTACCACCTGCTAAGCCCGTTATTTTCATCTTCATTAGCGCATGCCATGCACCAGCGCATTGCGGATGCCCGCTTCAGTGAGGCAGCAAAAGAGATTTATGGCGCCTTTAAAGCCGGAGTTTGGCACTCGGCACCGCGGGTGAGCTACCCCAATACGGCAGTGCAGAATATCGGCGGCACCAAACCGCAGAATATCTCTTACCTGAACAGCGTCCGTGGTGGCCGCACCTGGTTGCTCTCCTGCGCTGCGCCGAGCTGGGAAATCACTCCTAAACCCCCAACCAAGCACAAATCGATCTTCCACGAGAATAGCGATTTCAGCCGGATGGCACGGCCCATCGTTCGGGAACTGCGCCACTATTTGTTGAGTGTAAAACAGCTCGAAAACACCAAAGAGATCCGCGACCACCGCTTAGCCTTTACCGACGAAATTATCGACACCCTGTTCAACTATGTGGCAGAGATCCAAAACCTGGACGTGCAGGTTGGCTGGAGTGCAGAAGAAGGTTGCCAGCTCAAGCGCTCGCAACAGCTCTGGCTGGATGCCGGTCGAGCGGAAAAAGATGAAGATTTTAAATTTGAGCGTGAAGGCGGCGATTGGCAAAAAGAGATCGCTCTGGACTTCGGCGTGTGGCTTAACCGCCGCTTGCAGCATGAAGAACTCAAATTTGGTGAAGTAGAACGTCGGGAATGGTCGACGGCAAAGCTGTTTAAACAGCGCTTGCGTGAGTTCGAGCAAGATCTGCAGGAGGGGCTGGTATGAGCACTCTGATTGTTTTGCGCCACGTCCGGGTCGAGAACGCTAACGCGGTGGCTGGGCTCACCTACGGCTTCCCGGCCATCACCCATTTTCTTGGTTTTACCCACGCGCTTGGGCGCAAATTGCAGCTAACGCATAGTCTGACGTTGGAAAACTGCGGCGTGGTTTGCCATCAACAGCAGCTTCATGCCCATGCATCCGGGCGCGATCGCGTTTTCTCTCTCACCCGCAACCCGCTGACCAAAGAGGCCAAAACCGCCGCCTTTAATGAGGAAGGCCGGATGCATATGACGGTTTCGCTATTAATCGAGTGCAACGGTGTGATTGCCAACGGGCGTGAAGGCGCGAAGGCCTTGGCTGAGCATTTGGAACCCTTGTGCCTGCGCCAGCGCTTGGCGGGGGGAACCATCGTGAGCATCGGTGAAGTCAGCGTAATGGCTTACCCAGATGAACCCAAGGCACTGCGCCGCCTGATGCGCCGTTTATTACCGGGCTTTGCCTTGCTCGATCGTTCCGAACTGCTGCAAGCGCATTTCGCGGCGCTAAAGCAGGCGGATCCGCAGGTGGAAATGATCGATGCCTGGCTGGATTTCGCTGCGCTGAAAATGCAGGCCACGGCAGATGAATCTACCCAATGGCGTTATGTGGCAAAACCGGAAAAGGGCTTTTTGGTGCCGCTGCAAACCGGCTATCAGGCTATTTCCCACCTGTATCCACCCGGTGAGGTGGAGAACGCGCGCAATCCGGCAACCCCTTTCCGTTTTGCGGAAGCGATCTACGGCGTTGGCGAGTGGCGCAGCCCACATCGGATTCAGGATCTGCAAACTCTGCTGTGGCGCTATCACTACCAGAACGATACCTACGTCTGCCGTGGCTTGACATCGGCCGCAGTGGAATACGACGAATTTAACGAAGAAGAGTAATTTTAAAGGAATAAAAAATGGCTAAAGCAACGATTAAAACCGCTTCCGTACTCGCATTCGAACGTAAATTAGCAAACTCTGATGCCATGCTGTATGCCGGTAATTGGGAGCAGCAGGGTGAGTGGCGGCCGGTAGAGATTCAGGAAAAAGCGGTGCGCGGCACCATCTCCAACCGTTTGAAGAACGCGATTGCCAGCGATCCGGCCAAGCTGGATGCCGAAATCCAGAAAGCCAACCTGCAACGTGTCGACGTTGCCGCGCTGCCTTTTGATTGCGACACCCTTAAAGTCAGTTTCACGCTGCGCGTCCTGGGCAATCTGGCCGTGCCTTCGGTGTGTAACGATCAGGAGTATCAGGCCGAACTGGCCAATGTAATTAATGGCTACATGGCGGAGCAGGGTTTTGGTGAGTTGGCAGCCCGCTACGCAGCAAACCTGGCGAATGGTCGTTTCTTGTGGCGCAACCGGGTGGGGGCTGATGCGATCAAGGTATGCGTGAAAAGCAAAACCCAGCAATGGGAATTCAACGGTGAAGAACATAGCCTGCGTGCATTCAGCCAGCCGCAGGGTGCTTTAGCGGAGTTGGCGCAGGAAATAGAGCAGGGCTTGGCTGGGGACAGCTTTGCGTTTTTGAGCATTGAGGCTTTTGTGCGTTTAGGCAATGGGCAGGAAGTGTTCCCTTCTCAGGAATTGGTGCTCGACAGCAACAGTAAGAAAAGCAAGGTGTTGTATCAGGTGGCAGGCGGTGCGGCACTGCATTCGCAGAAGGTGGGTAATGCGCTACGTACCATCGATACCTGGTATCCAGAGGCCACAGAATTGGGCCTTGGGCCGATCGCGGTTGAACCTTACGGCTCCGTCACCAGCCGTGGCAAGGCTTATCGTCAGCCTAAGCAGAAAATGGATTTTTATACGCTGCTGGATAACTGGGTCACCAAGGGTGATAAACCGGCGGTTGAACAACAGCACTATGTGATGGCCATTTTGATCCGTGGTGGCGTCTTCGGCGAGAAAAGCGAATAAGGGGATTGTATGGATCACTATATTGAAATCCGTATTCTCCCCGATCCTGACTTTGGCTCCTCAACCTTGATGGAGGTGCTGTTTGCCAAGTTACACCGGGCATTGGGCCAGGCAGGTGAGGGCCGGATCGGGGTCAGCTTCCCTGCGGCAGGTAAAACCTTGGGGGACCGGTTGCGTTTGCACGGTTCTCTTACTGCGCTCAGTGCATTAGATGCGCAACCATGGCGTAAAGGGCTGCGTGATAATACTGAGCACAGCGGCATTTTACCGGTGCCGGAGAAAGTGAAATACCGCACCGTGCGGCGCGTGCAGCCGAAGAGCAACGCGGAACGCTTACGCCGCCGTTCGGTGAACAAAGGGTGGCTGACGGAAGAAGAGGCGCGTCTGCGTATTCCTGATTCAGTAGAAAAACGCACATCTCTGCCCTTTATTCGGCTGAAGAGTTTATCCAGCGATCAAACCTTTCTATTGTTTATCGAGCAGGGGCCGATTGGCGATAGCGCAACCGAAGGAGCATTCAGCGCATATGGTTTAAGCGCAGTAGCGACCATCCCGTGGTTTTGACCCTAATTTTACGGCCGCTCCTAACTTATTGATTTAATAGGTTAGGATTGGCTGCTTGTAAAAAAGGGTTTTTTAACAGGTTTGCCTGTTGTTGTTTAGCTAACAGTAGGTTAGAAACGATCTGCAACAGTTCACTGCCGTACAGGCAGCTTAGAAACATAGAACGAACTCAGCCCCAGCACGACGAAAGTTCACTGCCGTACAGGCAGCTTAGAAATGAAATTCTCATAGTCCCAGAGCAATTAAAGTGTTCACTGCCGTACAGGCAGCTTAGAAATGTTCAGAAATGAGCCTTTGAGGATGCCAGTAGTTCACTGCCGTACAGGCAGCTTAGAAAAAGCTGGGTAACCGTCTGGCGACCGGCGTAAAGTTCACTGCCGTACAGGCAGCTTAGAAAGATTCCCGATACCAAGGGAACCCGGCTGGAGAGTTCACTGCCGTACAGGCAGCTTAGAAATTGTATACGGGAACCGGTTGGGTAATAAAGCGGTTCACTGCCGTACAGGCAGCTTAGAAACGGCGTTCGCTGGACGGCGAACAAAGGAGCAAGTTCACTGCCGTACAGGCAGCTTAGAAAGACCCGGCCAAGGCGCTCGAAGCGCTGGAAACGTTCACTGCCGTACAGGCAGCTTAGAAATATGACCCGATGGCGGTTAATGAATTCCATGTGTTCACTGCCGTACAGGCAGCTTAGAAACGGCGAGGGGGTGATCGATGAATGAATACCTTGTTCACTGCCGTACAGGCAGCTTAGAAATGCTGGCACGGCAAGCAATGACGTACAACTTAGTTCACTGCCGTACAGGCAGCTTAGAAATGGTCGCTGATCACCACGCGGCTCGCGCTGCTGTTCACTGCCGTACAGGCAGCTTAGAAACGGTATTTTGGGGGAGTTGTTCATAAAGTTCGGTTCACTGCCGTACAGGCAGCTTAGAAAATGAGCCCCTTGCATACCTGGCAGGCTGGCTAGTTCACTGCCGTACAGGCAGCTTAGAAAATGGGATGGCACCGTTGACCAGGGGGGCGCAAGTTCACTGCCGTACAGGCAGCTTAGAAAAATACTATTCTGCTTATCGCTGAGCAAATGGTGTTCACTGCCGTACAGGCAGCTTAGAAAATGCAACAGTACGCGCGCGCACGCGAGGTTCAGTTCACTGCCGTACAGGCAGCTTAGAAAGACGAAGAGTTAGACCGCCGCCTTCAGGAGTTGTTCACTGCCGTACAGGCAGCTTAGAAATGTAATGCCGAATACTGTTCCTCGGTTGGTAGGTTCACTGCCGTACAGGCAGCTTAGAAATTCCGGCATATCGTCAGCATCAATGCCCAAATGTTCACTGCCGTACAGGCAGCTTAGAAAAAGGTCAAAGCCGAAAGCGCCAGCAACGAGCAGTTCACTGCCGTACAGGCAGCTTAGAAATGAGCGCGGGGAACCAGGACCGCCTGGCGCAAGTTCACTGCCGTACAGGCAGCTTAGAAACAATGTTGAATGCCAGCGACACCATGGCGTCGAGTTCACTGCCGTACAGGCAGCTTAGAAATGGTGTATGACGTAGGACCGGCAGCGCTGATAGTTCACTGCCGTACAGGCAGCTTAGAAACTCGAGTCCTGCGAATTTGATGAGCAGGAGTAGTTCACTGCCGTACAGGCAGCTTAGAAAACCAATCCAGAACACTACCGGCTCATAGAAGCGTTCACTGCCGTACAGGCAGCTTAGAAATGTTTGTTGTTTCCGCCTCGGAATACGGCATCGTTCACTGCCGTACAGGCAGCTTAGAAACAGGGCCATGCGATGATTATCGTCACGAAAGCGTTCACTGCCGTACAGGCAGCTTAGAAAACGCTGTAGAAGTTATCTAAATGGCCGCAAAAGTTCACTACCGTATAAAATCACTGTGGTGCACATCGGTAATTTCACGTGTGGTTTCAAAACAAGGTAAGTTTTTATTATTGGCGGCAATGTTTAATTTTTTCATTTTGCTTATTATTTAGACAAAAATCCCGTCGGAAAATAATGGCTTTGACGAAAAATATTTTCGCTAAAATAAAGGTATGCGCTAGCGTGACAACGTTCAACGACATGACACGCTGGCCGTTTATTTTTGCGAAATATATTTTTTCGCTCTTATTCGTACATGGAAAATCGCCAAGTGAGCTTTACCTTAAATAAAGGAAAAGTGATGCCGCCGCCGTTAGGCGCAAGAAATCAGCATTGACACCGCGCGTTCTGTAATACCCAATAAGAACCTAAAGGAGGAAGTTATCTGAAGTTAAAGAAGGCAAAGCTAAAGCAACTGCGGTGCGCCATCATCATATGCGTGGTCCGTCGGATATGTGCCATTTTTCGGTTATTGTTTCCATCTTTCATCCACCTGTTTGAGTGAAGGTGGCGCCATTTTAGCGAATAAAATCGCAGATAACGTGATATTAATCACGCAGTGGTGGTTATTTATAAATAATTATTCATTTTGTATTCACAGAGGTGAATAGGCATGGCTTATGCCGCTATTCGCTGATGTGAATTAATTGCTAAAAAAGTACGGGTGGGTTAGAGCCCGCTCGGCTTAACTCGGCTGAGTATTGCTCGGTATCACATTCATTTGTTCCATAGATAATCAAATACAGCCAAGGTGTTTTTTTATTGTTATTATATAAACCCGGTTTCATTTGCATATCGATGCAGAGATTATTTATTAATGTGCTATTTTGGTTTTCTATACCCAAAATAATTCGAGTTGCTTGTAGGCGGCAACCGAAAGACAAATCGGTCATGGCCGATTTGAACGCTGCTTGCCGCGGCCCCGAAGGGGCGAGGCCCAATATGGGCCGAGTAACGCAGCCAACACCCAAGCAACTTGAAGTATGAAGGGTATATATGAATTGTCGCTAATTGTGACAATCTTCAACCGTAAAGGTGCCGGTAACAGGAGTGATAACCTTGAATCCAACCGAAGACCAGCAGCACATCATTCGTTTTCTCAATAAACAGCATGTGCTCACGCTGTGCGCCGGTAATGGTGCGGAAATGTGGTGCGCCAACTGCTTTTACGTGTTCGACGCCGAGCGTATGGCGCTGTGGCTGATGACCGAGCCGCATACCCAGCATGGCGGCCTGATGCAGCAAAACAGCACGGTGGTGGGAACCATTGCCCCGCAGCCCAAGAGCATCGCGCTGATCAAAGGCGTGCAGTACCGTGGGGAGATCGCTTTGCTGCAGGGTGATGACGATCGGCTGGCCCGCGAGCGCTACTGCCAACGTTTCCCGGTGGCGAAGGCGATGAAAGCCCCGATCTGGCAGCTCACACTGCAGGAGGTGAAAATGACCGACAACACCTTGGGTTTCGGCAAAAAGCTGCATTGGGTGCGTCCATCATCTTGTTAAAATAGCCTGTTAATAACGCGACCATTAAGGAGAGATGGATTGAAAAGCAGAGATCGAGTTGCACTGGTGCTGGTGGCAGCGTTTGCCCCCATGGTGATGGCGCAAGAGAGCGGTGTCTCTTTCAGCCACAAGAACTGGGAACTGGTATGTGACAACACTAATACCTGCCGTGCTGCGGGCTACAGCGACGGGGATGAATCCACGGGGTCAGTGCTGTTCACGCGTCTTGCCGGCCCCGGAACGGTGCCTACGGGGGAGGTGACTTTGGGGGATATCGAGTCTGATGGTGCCAACCCGGTGGCAGCGCTGACGCTGTGGATTAATGATAAATCCATCGGTGCCGTCAAAGCGGCAGCGGATGATACCTGGCGTTTATCCGAAGATCAGACCCGCGCCGTGATTAGCGCGGTCAAAGGCAGTAGCCGCGTTGAGTTTAGAGGTGGCCCGTCGCCCTTTGTGCTTTCTGGTGATGGGGCTTCCGCCGTGATGCTGAAAATGGATGACGTTCAGGGGCGCATCGGGACTCCAGGGGCGTTGGCACGAAAAGGTAACAAGCCAGAAAGCAGCGTACCAGTGGCCATTCCTGCCCCGGTGATTCAGGCTGTGAAGGTGGCGAAAGCGCAGGAGCGCCCGCTGACTGCGCCAGAAATCGCGGCGTTGAAGCCCAAGCTGTTGGCAACGTTAAAGCCGGATGATTGCGACCGCCTGCAGCCTTCGGCGGATCGTGATGAGGAAGGCGAAGAGGCCATCACTCTGACCCCGCTGGGTGACAAGCATGCCGTTATCTCAGCGTTGTGCTGGCGGGCAGCCTATAACGAGGGCTACGGTTATTGGGTGATCGACAGTGCTTTGCAAGAAGCTCCGGTGTTAGTGACGACGTTGGGGTCGGATTACGGTGAAGGCGTTATTTCTTACAGTCAAAAAGGGCGCGGATTGGGCGACTGTTGGGGAATGGGAAGTTGGGTGTGGGATGGCCAAACCTTCCGCCAGAGCAGTGAAGCTACGACGGGTATGTGTCGTTATATTCGCTTAGGCGGAACCTGGAGCCTACCGACCTTTGTTGCAGATGTGAAACCCGCGCAGTAAGGCGAAAGAAAGCGTGAGATGTTCCGTTGAGAAAGGGCATCTTTGGCGGTTTGGTAGATAATAATGGAGAACGTATGGCAAGGGTATTAATCACCGGGGCTTCCGGCCTGGTCGGCGGCGAACTGTTGCAACTGTTGCAGGCCGATCCGCAGGTAACGGCGATTGTCGCCCCCACGCGGGCGGCGCTGGTGCCGCACGGCAAGCTGCAAAACCCGCACGGCGGCGATCTGTCTGAACTGCTGGCGGGGTTGGATCAGCCGGTGGATGTGGTGTTCTGTTGCCTGGGCACCACGCGCCGTCAGGCTGGCAGCGCCGAGGCGTTTCGCCATGTGGATTACCAGTTGGTGATGGCATCGGCACTCGCCGGGCAGCGGCTGGGGGCGCAACACTGCTTAGTGGTGAGCGCCATCGGTGCCAATCCTCGTTCTCCGTTTTTGTACAATCGTACTAAAGGCGAGATGGAGCAGGCACTGCGCGCGCAGAATTGGCCGCGCTTGACGCTGGTGCGGCCTTCTATGCTGCTGGGCCGGGCGAAACCGCGTTTGCTGGAGCGGCTCAGCGAACCGCTGTTTGCGTTGCTGCCCGGTAAATGGCGCTCCGTCGCCGCCAAAGACGTGGCGCAAACCCTGCTGACGCAGGCCTTCAGCGCTGGCAGCGGGGTGAAAATTGTAGAATCAGACCAACTGCACTGTGCGCGGTGATCGCTCTTGGCGCTGGCTCGTTCAGCGCTCATTGATGCCCGGCAGTGGTTAAAATGCCTGCGTTTTTAACCGCTGGTTGCTGCGTGGTTTGTCGAACCGGTTGTAAATTGGCATAAAATTGTTTCCCCAGCGCCAAGAAGATCACCCCAGAAGGTGAGGCATGTGTTACTGTGCCAGTAAAAAACGTTAAATTTACCCCACCGCAAAATACCTTTTCAACGAACTTAATCCTGCCTCCCGCCGGTGTGATATCCAGGCTTAACCGGGCCGTTATGGCCGGTCATTGCGCCATCTGGTGCAATCTCCCGCGGTTTGCAATATTGCAGCGCTGCAGCTGCGAATGTTGGTTAGTGCTTACTCGCATCATGCCGATAACGTTCTGATTCACCCTTGTTGCCCAATCGCGGCCAGTAAGGCCGTAGTTTGGCCATCGGTTGAGACGTAAAATTGTGAGTAAGTGCTCACTGGAGGGTCTGGTAGACAGGGGTATTGGTGTGCTGCTGCTGTTGACGAGGCCGCTTTTGCTGTGAACAAAAATCAGTCACCTGAGCTTATGGTGTTATCACAAATGTGCTAACGTTAATGAATCATGAGCAGTAAATTATTTGAGGAGATGTGAGAATGGAAAGCCGTATCCAGTTTCGTATTGGAAACGAAACAAAGCAATTGGCGCAGAAAGCGGCAGAGGCTAAAGGCACCACCTTAAGTGAAGCCTGTCGTCAGCTAGCCGAACAACTGGCTGCCGAACAACGCATAACCGAAGAGCATGAAAATTGGCTTAAGGGTAAGGTCGACGCTGCTTTTGCCCGCTTACATGAAGGGAGTGCGGTTTATCTCAGTGAATCGCAGGCTGAGCAACGGATGGATGATGTTAAAGCCAAGGTCAGGGCCAGATACGCAGCGAAATAAGGAAAACCATGCGCATCGAATGGGATGATGTTGCGTTGCAGGATCGGGAACGCATTTTTGAATTTCTCTATCCGTTTTACCCGTTGGCCGCAGAACAGGCCGATGCTGAGGTTGAGCAGGCGGCTAAACGGTTATTGCATAATCCGCATCTGGGTAAACTTTGGTATGGAGAGGCCCGTAAGCTATTGGTCAGCAAAGCCTCTCTGGTACTGGTTTATCGCGTTGTGGGCGATGTCATACAAGTCTTGGCGGTTGCCCATCAGCGCGAAAAATTCCCCGGCTAACGCAGCTTATGCACTACCTGATTGCTGCTACCGCGCCAAATCAGCGCCGGGTCTTTTAATTCCTGCACAAACTTGCCGTCTACCAGCACGTTGATTCGCTCGACGATCTGCTTCTGTGCCTCATTCAGTTCCCCCAGCTTATAACCGGTCCACAGCCAGATATCCTTGCCGGGGCATTCGGCGCGTACCCGCTTCACCAACTGCAATACGGCGGCGACGTTGGCAGGGTGCAGCGGATCGCCGCCGGAAAGCGACAGCCCTTGGCGCGGCACGCGGCTGTCGTTGAGATCGGCCACGATCTGCTCTTCCATCTGCGGCGTAAACGGCAGGCCGGAGTCTAGCCGCCAGGTGCTTTGGTTGTAGCAGCCTTTGCATTGATGTACGCAACCGGCGACAAACAGCGTGCAGCGCGTGCCGGGGCCGTTGACCACGTCGATGGGGTAATACTGGTGGTAATTCATTTTTTATTCCTTTCCCCCTGGCACGGCAGAACTAGTGCTGTTTATTCACACTATGGATAGATATGGTGTAAATCACCACCGCCTCCGGTTTTGCCACATCAGGCGAGACGTTTACTGCAGAAGGAGGGATGACGACCTGAACTTCACCCCCGTCACGGATCAGCTTCACGCTGTCGCGCAGGATCGGCGGCATATTCGCTACCCGGAATATTTCGAAGGCGTTATCAATTTTCGGGCCGTCAACCACGGTACCGTCAATGAGAGTACCTTTATAATTTACCTCAACGGTATCCGTATCTTTCAGGGGCGCGCCAGTGCCTTTATTTTTTACGAAGTAAAACAGCCCCTGCTTGGTCTTTTTGACCCCTTCCTGTTTGGCAAACGCCTCCAGCCACGCTTTATCTGCGGCAACCATTTTGTTTTTTCTGTCCTGCATCAGAACCTTAATCTGTTCATCCAGGACGCGCAGCGTGTCATTAACATCTTGCTCGCTCATTTTGCTCTGATGGTTAAAAGCGTCGCTGAGGCCTGCCAGCAAAATATCTTTACTGAGCGTGATGTGCAGTTCTTTCTGTTGCGCAAGCTGGCTATCTATGTAGTTTGCCAAGGCTACGCCGGTTGCATAAGCGCGTTTTTGTTCTTCACTGTCTAGCTGCAACGCTGGAGTGGGGCTTTCTGCCTTGTTTTCTGTTTTCTGCTCGGTTGGTGGCTCAGTGGGTAACGGTGGGGCCAACAACGCCGTTGGCGCAGGCTCTGCCACCGGAGTGTTCACGGCCTGAGTGGGTTCAGCCAGGGTATCAGCAGCCCGTTTTTTCTCTGGTACTGCAACATCGATGATGCGTGATGGCGGCATCATTATGGGCGGAATGGCAAGAATTGAGAGGGCTGATGTCTGCGCCGTCGTCACGGGTTCTCCCTCGCTGGTGGCTGATACATAGCCTGGGAGCGCCAGGAGACTGAATAAATACACCTTTTTGAATGAGAAAATAAAAGACATCGCTAAACCTTGAATAAACAATGATTACGGGCAAACAGCAAAAGAGCATAAGAGGTTTGGCCACAAAAGCAATTCTTGCCTTACGGAAAGGTGTCATCCGCAAGGCTTAAAGGATATCGATTAACCTATCTGCCCATTCCCCAGGTGTTTCACCCGGCGTTTTACCTCTTCCTGCTTACCGGCGTTGAACGGCCGTGAGTCCGGGCTGCCCAAATAGCCGCAAACGCGGCGGGTGACCGACACTTTTGCCGAATCATGGTTGCCGCATTTCGGGCAGGTGAAGCCTTTGCTGGTGCAGGAGAACTCGCCGGTAAAGCCGCACTCGTAGCACTCGTCGATCGGCGTGTTGGTGCCGTAATAAGGCACGCGGGTGTAACTGTAGTCCCACACGTCTTCCAGCGCCTTCAGGTTGTGCTGCAAATTCGGGTATTCACCGTAACAGATGAAGCCACCGTTGGTGAGCGGTGGATAAGGCGCTTCGAAATCCAGCTTGTCGTAAGGGTTCACCTTTTTCTCTACGTCGAGGTGGAAACTATTGGTGTAGTAGCCTTTGTCGGTGACGCCCGGCACCACGCCGAACTCGCTGGTGTCCAGGCGACAGAAACGATCGCACAGGTTTTCGCTCGGCGTGCTGTACAGGCTGAAGCCGTAGCCAGTTTCTGCTTTCCAGCTTTCGGTGGCGGCCTTCAGGCGCTCAACGATGGCGATGGCTTTGGCGCGCAATTGCTGATCGTCATACACGTGCTTTTGCCCACCGAATAGGGCGTTGATGGTTTCATGCACGCCGATATAACCCAGCGAGATCGACGCCCGGCCATGTTTGAAGATCTCGGCGATATTGTCGTCGGCTTTCAGCCGCACGCCGCACGCCCCTTCCATATACAGAATCGGTGCCACGCGCGCCTTGATGCCTTCCAGGCGTGCAATGCGCGTCATTAACGCCTTTTTCGCCAGCAGCAGGCGTTCATCCAGCAGCGCCCAGAAACGGCTTTCATCGCCGTGCGCTTCCAGCGCGATGCGCGGCAGGTTCAGGCTGATCACGCCGATATTGTTGCGGCCATCGTGGATTTGCTCGCCGTTTTCTTCGTATGTCCCCAAGAAGCTGCGGCAGCCCATCGGCGTTTTAAACGAGCCGGTAACCTTCACCACCTGATCGTAATTGAGGATATCCGGGTACATGCGCTTGCTGGCGCATTCCAGCGCCAATTGCTTGATATCGTAATTGGCATCGCCAAATTTGTGGTTCAGGCCGTCGCGGATGGCGAACACCAGCTTCGGGAACACCGCCGTTTTGCGGTTTTTGCCCAGCCCGGCGATGCGGTTTTTCAGGATCGACTGCTGGATCATGCGCGATTCCCAGCTCGTTCCCAGGCCAAAGCCGAAGGTGACAAACGGCGTCTGGCCGTTAGCGGTGTGCAGGGTGTTCACTTCGTATTCCAGCGACTGGAAGGCGTCGTAACACTCTTTCTCGGTACGCGCCATCGCATAGCCTGCCACATCCGGGATCTGCCACTGCTGCGCGATCTCCTGATGCTTGCGGAAGCTGGCAGTGACAAAAGGCGCCAGGATCTCATCGATCCGGTTGATGGTGGTGCCGCCATAAATATGGCTGGCCACCTGGGCGATGATCTGCGCGCTGACGGCGGTGGCGGTGGAGATCGACTTCGGTGGCTCGATCTCGGCATTGCCCATCTTGAAGCCGTTGGTCAGCATGCCTTTCAGATCGATCAGCATGCAGTTGAACATTGGGAAGAACGGCGAGTAGTCGAGATCGTGATAGTGGATCTCTCCCCGTTCGTGCGCCAGCACCACGTCGCGCGGCAGGATATGCTGCTTGGCATAGTGCTTGGCGACGATCCCGGCCAGCAGATCGCGTTGGGTGGGGATCACCTTACTGTCTTTGTTGGCGTTTTCGTTCAGCAGCGCCACGTTACTTTGCTCCACCAGGCCGCGGATCTCCTGGTTCAACCGCCCGCGCAGCTCGCGCGACACATCGCGATCGTGACGATATTCAATGTAGGTACGTGCCAGTTGCTTGTAGTGGCCAGCCATCAGTTGGTTTTCAACCGCCTGCTGGATCTCATGGATATCGACACGCGGGCGTTGTTCCATCTGTTGAGCGACCACACGGGCGACGGTAGCGCAGTAGTCGGCATCGATCACACCAGCGGCCAGCGCGGCCCGCTCAACGGCCTGCTTGATGCGCTCTTCGTCAAAAGAGACCTGACAGCCGTCCCGTTTAATCACTACTGGTTTCACGTTGTTACTCCTGTTCCCGTTGGGGAACGTTACACCCGCATCTTGGGGTATTGGCACAGTTTCGGCTTATCCACAGGGCAATGCCGCAGAACACAAGGGCTGCGGGGGCGTGTGGATGACGTTGTGGATAACTACTATATATAGATAATTAATTTACTGTGAGCACTATATATGGGTGTGTCGTCGGCTTTTTTGACCTGGGACAAAGAATTCAGGAGAGCGTTTGAAGGATGTACAACGGTCAATTTCAGGAAGAATGGCAGCCCTTGCTATCAGCGGGCTGAACGCCAAATGGCCGTAACACGCCAAAATCGCCAAAGCGTGATGACGATCGCATCACGCCGGAGGGGGGCGAAAATGGTCCAGTAAAAAATCAACCCAGGCACGCACCCGTGGCGGCAGATCGGCCGAGGCGTAATAGAGCCAGATTTGCGTTGGCCGTGGCCAGTATTCCTGCAACAGCGGTTGCAGCGTGCCCTGTGCGAAATGCTGTTCCGCATACCAGCGAGACAGGTAGACAATCCCCAGCCCGGCCAAGGCGGCATCCAGCAGCATTTCTGGCTGGCTGCTCATCAGGCGGCCAGGCAGATCCAGCTCCAGGGTTGCGCCGTGCTGTTGCAACCGCCATTTGACGCTGCGCCCGGTCGCCGGGTTGCGGTGCAGCAGGCAATGGTGTTGCCGCAGATTTGCCGGGGTTTGCGGCGTGCCGTGCTGGGCCAGATAGCCAGGAGCGGCCGCCAGCACCATCTGCATCGGGTAAAGCGGGCGTGCCACCAGGCGGCTGTCGGGATCGATCTGGCTGCCGATCCCGACGTCAAACCCTTCCCCCACCAGATTCACCACCCGCGCATCCAGTGACAGATCTAGATCGATCTGCGGGTAGCGCGCGAGAAACTCTGGGATCAGCGGCATCAGCATCTGGCGGCCAAAGCCGGGGATCATGCTGACGCGCACCGTGCCGGAAGGTTGCTGTTGTGTGCTTCCGGCCATTTCCAACGTGGCGGAAAGCGCCTGCCACAGCGGAGCCACCTGAGCCAGCAACGCTTTGCCCTCTTCAGTGAGCAGAACACTGTGGGTATTGCGCTGGAACAGGCGCAGCGCCAGCTTTTCTTCCAGCACGCGGATATTTTTACTCACCGCAGCGGGCGTGACGCCCAACTGGCGCGCGGCGGCGGAAAAGTTTTGCGTCTGGGCCGCACTGAGAAATGCAGGCAGCAGACGGTGCACGTCAAAAGGCAGCGACATCGTGGTTGATACTTTAGGTTGAAATTAATGTGACTGATAACAGCCTACACCGGAAACGGCAGAAATGAAAAAATGGGGCAAGTTAATAACCTATTGGGTTAATAATGCCGGTCAGTTAAACGCAAAACTGCATAATCATGCCGCAATGGCTAAAGGAGTCGCCCCCTCTCCCTGTGGGAGAGGGCCGGGGTGAGGGGACTGGTTAGCCTTAACTGACAAGCATTACCTATTGGGATAGGCTCTATACCCAAAATAATTCGAGTTGCTTGTAGGCGGCAACGGAGTGAAGCCCTAGGAGCATAGATAACTATGTGACTAGGGTGAACGAAGGCAGCCAACACCCAAGCAACTTGAAGTATGAAGGGTATAAATCAATTAAGGATCGAATTATGTCTCGTACTCTCGTGTTAACCGCCCACCGGTCCCCGGATGATTCCCGTATCAACAAAGCGCTGATCGCGGCGCTGCGCCCATTGCCGAACGTCACCGTACATGAACTGATGCGCACTTACCCGGATTACCAGATTGACGTGGCCCGCGAGCAGGAGCTGCTACAAACCCATGATGCCATTGTGATGCTGTTTCCATTTTACTGGTATAGCTCACCGGCGATCCTCAGTGAATGGCAGGATGCGGTATTAACCTACGGTTTCGCTTACGGCAGCGAGGGCAACAAGTTGCATGGCAAACCGTTGCAACTGGTGGTGACCACCGGCGGTAATGCGCAGGCCTACTCGCCGGAAGGGTATAACCGCTATCCGGTGGCTGACTTACTGCGCCCGTTTAACGCCATGGCCAATCTGACCGGCATGGATTACCTGCCGCCACACTTGGTGCAAGGGGTATTTGATATGAGCGATGAACGCTTGGCGCAGGAAGTGGCTGGCGTGGTGCAGTTGGTACAGCGTCTTTAAGCTTTTTGGCGCATCTCTGTCAGTAAATCATTCAGGCAACTGGGCTGATGTATCACCAGGTTTTCTTTCTGTTTTTTGCTCAGTTGCTTAACCCGATATTCCAGCTTCAGTGCCGTTGAGCGATCGCCTGCCTGGCAGTGAAAAACCAGCTCCAGTTCACCTTTACCCCGCAGCGCTTTTGCCCCTTTACCGGCCTGATGCTGCGCCACACGCCGCGCCACATCGGTGGTGATGCCGGTATACAGCATGCCGCCCGGCATGCGCAGTATATAAAGGTGCCAGATAACGTCATCCATTGGTGTACAGACCATTTTTCAAAGTGATAGGGAAGAAGGTATGGCCTTAGCCGCAGGGTGTAACACAAGGATAGGTCCCATTATGGCCCTTCGGTGCGCTAGTTCCAGATACTTCAAGCTTAAAACGACTTTGCCATCAACCTCAGGATATGGATATATCCGTCATCAATCAAACCGCAGGGCTTGGGCTGATGCCGGGGCGTGATAAGCAGATTTGTCACTCAAATGGCCCCAGTCCACAGGAGCGTGCTCCAAAAGCCCGTCACCGGTGTTGTCGGGCTTGAACATGGCTTTGCCTTGCTGACGGTTTTTTGGCGTTGCGGCGGCATCACGCTGAATTAAGGGACACAGCCTAAATAAGACTAAAATAATAGGGTGATTATACCCTTCATACTTCAAGTTGCTTGGGTGTTGGCTGCACTCTTTCACCCTGGTCACATAGTTCGCTATGCTCCCAGGGATTCATTCGTTTGCCGCCTACAAGCAACTCGAAGTATTTTGGGTATAGATGGCTAAAACGTATAAAAACTAATCATTCTTACCAGGGTAAGAGACCGATCTGGTGCGTAAAAAATTGGTCAAATGACCTATTAATTAACATTAATCACTAATCAGTTAGTTTTATTAATGTCTATCTGCCGTTAATTATTTGGAGTAATAAATAGTAATTACGTATTAAATTAGTTTTTTATTCCATTTATCGGTGTGTTGCTATTTCTTTTAGATGAATATTTTATTTTGAATATTCTGATGCAGATTCCAATTATTTTCTATAACATCTTGCAGTAAAGTTAAGTGATTCTGAACATTTAAAATGTATGTTTTGGTAAGGGAAGGTAAGTGGGGAAAATAGCGTGGACTATTTTGTAAAGTGAATGGTGAAGTATGTTTAAAGTTGAAAAGCCCGATGTTGCATTCCGTCGTCTACTGAATGAACTGCTTCCTTATGCAGAAAAAATAGTGCCAAGGCAGCCGGGGGAAACGACTCAAGGTGTTAAAATAGAGTCAGAGCCTGACTTTTTTAATTTATACCTTTTGGAAAGAGGCAGTGCTAATCTTTGTCGATTAGATGACAACCTTATCGTTTCTACAGTTTTTTCTCCTTATGTTATTGGTTTGGCCTGTTATCCGGGGGGCGGTGTCTATTATTCGATCGAATTGGGGGCAGATAGTTGTATTTATCAAATACCTAGGACGCGTGCGCAATATTTGATTAATAAGTTAGAGTTGCAAAAGGAGCTTATAAGTATTATTTCTTATAAGTTGTCAAGAATGTGTTTTCGCGATAATTGTATCTTTAAATATAAGTCTGAAGATATTGTGAAAGGCATGTTGGCTCATTTGATGGAGTTTCCTGAGGATTTCAGGAAGAATACCTCTGTACTGGCGTTTATTGAAAAACGCACCACGCTATCACGCAGCAGCATTCAACGTATTTTAGCGACATTAAAAAATGAGAGCAAGGTGCATATCGTTAAATCCCGATTGGTAAATATTTGCGATCTCTCTATGACGCGCAAGTAGAAATAAAAAACCTTACACTTCAAAAGCATGGTGGGGTTTTTCACCCCTGTAACACTCTCTGTGAGAGGAGCGGAAAACCGTTCCACACCCGTGCTTTGACAGTGACGAGCCGATGCCTTTCTGTGATGTTATTCATTCATCGCACAGCGACAGTTTTATTAAAGAAAAATCAAATTCTTTCAAATTTCAACTCATTTTTAATTAATTTAGGTAAGGAAATCTACATGCACACTTTATCAGCTACGCCCTATACGAGAATATTTTTTACAGAATGGCAACTTGAACCTCTGTCAAGCAAATACAATATGATAATGGACCAGACAATTACGGGTTCTTTGGATATTCATAAGCTTGAACGTGCGGTTAAGTACGTCATTCATAAATATCCTGTGCTGCATAGCCATCTGGTTGAAGAGGATGGGCAGCTTTTATGGCGTAGAAATGCTGAGACGTGTGTAACAGGATTAGAAAGGTGCAATAGCCTAGAGGCTTTAGCTGAGTTAGCAACGCGACCTTTTGATCTCAATAATGGTCCGCTATTTAGCTATGGTTTCTACCATGATAAAGAAAATGAGGTGTATGAGTTTGTTCTGGTTATGCATCATGTCATCATCGATGGGCTTTCAGTGGCTGACGTTTATACTGAAATGTCGGATTATTATAATGACAGTGTGACAGCGGAAAATCACATTAATGATAACAGATTTTTCTTGGAAAGAGGGCGGGATTATCTGGATAAACTCAACGAGCTGTCTACTGCCAACCCCGCTGAGTATTGGCAGAAAGCATTAACAGGATTACCTAAAAAGAACGAAATTCCTTATGTACATCTCCCTGATTCCACCCCCATTAATAGGCAAGTAAAATTCTTGCTTCCACTAAGAAAATGGGAAGTGCTTAAAAGAAACGTAAAACATGCTAATGCATTTTTGGTGTTTAAAACGATTTGGGCCTTACTGATTGCACGTTATTGTCAAAGTGAGGCTGCGCATATCGCTTACCCAGTTTCTATGGAAAGCGGTAGCCATCTGAGTTTAGGGGCACAGGTAAATACGGCGGTGTTCCCTTTTTTTGTCCATCAAGGGGATAGTTTTGCTGATATTTATCAGCGTACTTTAGCCCACAACCGCTCTTTGAAGGCCAAACCGGGGTTACGTTTTACCCGCTGGCCGATTTATGAGGTGCTGAAAAATAGCGGGATACGTCCAAATGTCAGTTTTGCCCAAGCGCACTTCAATGAGCTGACACTGGCGTTAACGGGCTGCCAAACACGCTGTAACCACCGTTTTGACCAGAGCTTGGCCAATGCTGAACTGGTTTTGGAATATCAGGAACAAAGCGGGGACATGGCATTTCGTATCCGTTATGAGCCAGAGCTGTTTGCTCCGCAGCAAATTGCCGCAATGGCCGAGCAGTTTCAGTACCTGCTAAATCAGCTGTTACTGCATCCAGACAAACCGTTAGAGAGCTTTCCCCTGCTGACTCCAGCGCAACAGCGTGAGCAACTGATCGATTGGAATCCCCCGCAGTCAAAACAGGCGATGGCACCGGGCACGTTGCACCAGGCTATTACTGAGCAGGCCAAAAAATACCCGCAGCGTATTGCCTTGATCGATGAACGCCAGCAGTTGACCTACCTGGCGTTAGAACAAAAAAGTAGTTGTCTTGCCAGGCGTATTAAGGAGCACTATCAACGCATTACACAGGAAAGTATTGGCCCGGACACCCTCATTCCTCTGTGTCTGAACCGTGGCGTAGATATGATAGTGACCATGCTGGCGATTATGAAAACGGGGGCCGCTTATATTCCGTTGGAGCCACAACTGCCCAAGCAGCGCATCAATTATATTCTTGCCGATAGCGGTGCTCGATTGCTGATAACCGAACAGGGGCTGCGGGCAAAACTGCAGGATATGGCGTTGCCAGTTGAGCTCGGGTTAGTGGATGACCCTGCCGACAGTGGGGCCACCAGCGATGTTCCTTTGGCCGTTGAATCCTCTCCTCATCAGATGGCTTATGCTATTTACACCTCAGGAACCACGGGGCAACCCAAGGGCGCTTTGCTGGAGCATCAGGGTGTACTCAATATGGTTCGCGAGTTTCAGGCCATCCTCGGACACTCTGATAAAGCGCGGTGCTGCCTGCAATTTGCCTCAGTGGTGTTTGACGCCCATGTGGCGGAAACCTATATCGCTTTGTGTGGCGGCCATACGCTGGTGGTAGCGTCTGAAGAACAACGCCACGACCTGCCTGCGTTATTGGCGCTGATTGAACAACATCACATTGAATTTGCCCATTTGCCGCCCGCGTTATTAAAGCTAAAGCCGAACATTCCGGCCTGTTTATCGCAGATTGTGGTTGCGGGGGAAGCAACATCGCGAGCGTGTCTCGATCACTACACCCAATTGGGGCACCAACTGTTTAACGGTTATGGCCCTTCAGAGGCGAGCGTGTGTGTTGCGATCAATCTTTATCGTTACAACGGGGCGAATACTATCGGGCGGCCACTGCCTGGTGTGCGTCTCTATGTTTTGGATAGCCAGCAGCGGCCACTGCCTATCGGTGTGCCTGGTGAGCTTTGTGTTTCGGGGGTTGGGTTGGCACGGGGTTATCTGAATCAGCCGCTGCTGACGCAGGAAAAGTTTATTGCCAACCCGTTTGCACAGGCGGACGAAAGTGAATATCAGCGGCTTTATCGTACCGGTGACAGGGTGCGCTGGCTACCGAATGGTGAGCTGGAATATGTTGGCCGTGACGATTTCCAGGTCAAAATTCATGGACATCGGATTGAGTTAAGCGAGATTGAACAGGCCTTTGTGGCAGTAACCTCAGTAGCGCACTGTGCGGTCGTGGTTCGTGGGCAGGAGGAGACACCGCGGATCGTTGCTTATTATGTCGCTGAGGTCACGCTCAATGATGAACAGGTAAAACGCCAGTTGGCTGAGCGGTTGCCGGACTACATGGTGCCAGCGGTATTGGTACAACTGATGTCGCTACCGTTAACCATCAACGGCAAACTGGATATGCGTGCATTGCCTGAACCCGGCTACAGCCAGGCTTGTCATGACTATCGCCCGGCCACCACCTATCAGGAAAAGCAGCTACAGGCGGTTTGGCAACAGGTGATGGGGCTTGAAGATATCGGGCTCAATGATGATTTCCTGCGTTTGGGAGGGGACTCCATTACTGCGATCCGCCTGGTGTCGGAGATGCGCAGGATTGGCATGGTGTGCCGTACTCAGGATCTCTATCACTATCGCTCGATTGCTGCTTTGTTGGACAATCTTGCAACAACGGCCCTGCCCAACGCAGTGCAGGCTGAGCAGGGGATACTTAGCCAGGATATTCCCCTGTCACCCACCCAGCTCTGGTTCTTTGAGCAGGAATTCGCGCATAGCCATTATTGGAATCAATCATTCCTGATCCGTGTGCCAGAGTTGGATCTGGGCAGATTGCAACAGGCGATCGACGCGTTGGCGGTGCACCACGACATGTTGCGCGCCTATTTTACGTTGGAACAACAGGGCTACCGGCAGCATTATCAGGAGCAATCAGCCCCTCGTACTTTACTGCGCTGTCACCGAACCGAGCTTTCTGATGCTGAATTGGAGGCACTGTTCAGTGCGTGGCAGAGTGGCTTTGATTATCAGCAAGGGCCTCTGTGGCAGTTTGGTTATGTTGAGGGGTATCAAGATGGTAGCGCCCGCATTTTCTTTGCCTGCCATCATCTGATTATCGATGCGGTATCCTGGCGTATTCTGGTGGAGGATCTGCGTCGCTTGTATCTTGGCGAAGCTCTGGGGCCAAAGTCTGCCAGCTATCGGCAATGGGTGAATGCCCTACTGGATTATGAGCCAACCGGTTTGAGGGAGGCGGATTACTGGCAGCAGCAGTGTGAGCAACAGCGGGATTATCGCGCTGATTTCGCGTTGAGCGATCGGCTTAACCTGCATTATGGCCAATTGGATTCTATGGCCACTGGCAAACTGATGCGAATGAGCGGGCAGACCAACGATCTGCTGCTCACCGCATGGCTGCGTACCCTGCGCCATTACAGTAATACCCACAGCCACACGCTGATGTTAGAAAGCCACGGACGTGATTTACCCGGTGGCCATCTGGACGTTGGGCGTACCCTTGGCTGGTTTACCGCCCTGTACCCGGTAAACTTTACTCTGGCAGATAACCCGCAGGCGGATGTTGCGCAGGTGCGCGCGGCGTTGGAGGCGGTGCCGAACCAAGGTATCGGCTACGGCGTGCTGCGTGTGCGCGGCGGGGAACATCGGCCAGCGTTGCGCCACCCTGGGGTGATTTTCAACTATCTGGGGCAATTTACCGATCAGGGGGCTGAATGGCAATTGCTGGCCGAGCCATCCGGCCAAAACAGTGATCCAACCAATACCAACCGTGAACTGCTGATACTCAATAGCTGGGTGGCAGACGAGACACTGTGTTTCCGTCTGGACGGCATGTTGACTGCGGCGGCTTTGCTGGACATTGCCCAGCAATTTACCCATCAAGTCCAGCAGTTGATTGAGCAAGACAGCGGGGCACCGGTGGTGATGGGCGAGGAACTGCCCGCAACGCTATGGCAAAGATTGCAGCAAAGCTATACACCGCAAGCGATCTTCCCCTGTAATAGCCTGCAACAAGGGTTTATCTATCATGCAGTCAGCCAACCTGACGATCCGAGCTATCGGGTGCAAATGGTGCTGGATTATCTTACTGAGCTGAATCCTGATACCTATCGGCAAGCGTGGGAAATGGCTGTGGTGCGTTTCCCGATTTTGCGTACTTGTTTCAATTGGCAGTGGCAGCCGTTGCAGGTGATTTGTGCAGAAACGGCAATCGACTGGCACTATGAGGACTATCAGCAGCAGGAGAATTGGCAACAGGCGCTTGACCAGTTGTGCGAGCAACAGCGAGTGCAGCCGTTCGATCTGCAACAGCCTGGTCTGTTCCGCTTACGGCTGGTGCAGATTAGCGCCCAGCATTACTGCCTGGTTTATACCGTACACCACAGCATCACCGATGGGTGGAGCGGCCAGCTTTTGCTGAAGTATGTACATCAAGCCTACCAGCAATTACTGGCGGGGCAGCAGCCCGACAGCCAGCAGGAGGTCACCTACCTGCTGGCACAGCGTTACTATATGGAACAGGCGGAACACTGCCGGGCCTATTGGCAACAGCGGCAGCTCAACCAATGTCAGGCGAATGATATCTCCTACCTGCTCAGCCTGCCTTATGAGCAAAAAAACAGTAAAAACGTAGAGCAGACCCTGCTTCAACGCCAATTGCCTCCTGCTCTGTATTCATCGTTGCAGCAGCTATCGCTGAATCAGGGGGTGACACTGAACGTGATGTTGCAGTTTGTCTGGCATAAGTTACTGCACATCTACAGCCGACAGGAGGTCACGCTGGTGGGGACTACGGTGTCAGGCCGTAATCTGCCGATTGACGGCATTGAGGACAGCGTTGGTTTGTATATCAACACGCTACCCTTGCGGGTGGATTGGGATAACGACCATAGCTGTTTGCAGCAGTTGCAGGAAATTCAGCGTTCCCTGAATGAACTGGACGAATACTGTTACCAACCTCTGGCTGAACTGAGCTATGGCGGCGAAGCGCTGTTCCACACCTTGCTGGTGTTTGAAAACTACCCGAGTGCTGATACGGCTGATATGCCGGTGCGTGTCCGCTCAACCGCAGAGAAAACGGATTATCCGCTGAATCTGTTGGCGCACACCACCGATGATGGGCTATTGCTTTCACTGGCGTATGCCAACGCGTATCTGACCCGTGATAAAGCGGACACTCTGCTATCTTTGCTGGTCACCCTGCTGGAACATTTGCCAACGCATTTGTATGTTCCCCACCACCAATTGCCGTTGCTAAGGGCCAGCAAACCGGTTCAAGCACCGACGCTGGCACTGGACTCAGCGTTTGACTACCGCTGCGCGCTGCATCAGCGCTTTATGGACTGGGCGTTAGAGCATCCGGATGATATTGCGGTTATTGATGCTTTGGGCAGTTGCAGCTATGGCGAGCTGTATCAGGCTGCTTTGGTGCTGTCGAACCAGATCCGTCAATGCGCAAAACGTGATTCGGCGTTAGTCGCTATTCTGATGGACAAAGGGCGTGCGCAGGTTATTGCCATTTTGGCTACCTTGATGGCAGGGAAAGCGTACCAGCCGATGGACAAATCCTGGCCGGAAAAACGCCGTTTGACGATCGTTGAACAGGCTGAGATCGGGATCGTCCTGTGCGATGAGCCTTGGCAACATCCCGCCTTCACTTCTTTGGTGCTTGATAGCACCGGCAAAGCGTTGGGGATAGCATTACCCGAGTCTTTATTAGCACCACAGCCCGTAGAACCCGACGCGTTGGCCTATGTCATATTTACTTCTGGTTCTACCGGGGTGCCGAAAGGCGTGGCGATCTCACATGCGGCGATCACCAATACGGTTATCGCTATGAATAACCTGCTGAATGTTGGCACAGACGATGCGACTTTTGCTGTCAGTGCGCTAAGTTTTGATGTCTCTGTCTACGACATTTTTGGCATGTTGTCGGCGGGGGGGCGCGTGGTGCTCCCGACGGAGTCGCAACGCTATCAGCCTCAAGCATGGTATCAGCTGTTATTGCAGCATCAGGTGACCGTCTGGTTCTCAACCCCGGCCTTCTTTGATCTGCTGCTTCAGCATAAGGAGCAATATGCCAGCGACTCTGTTTCCCCATTACGTTCGGTGATATTAGGTGGAGATTGGGTCTCACCAATGCTGGCACAGCGCTGCTTTGCCTGGGGGGCACAATGCCGTTTCCTCAACTGTTGGGGCGTTACCGAAGTGGCTATCTGTTCAACCATGTATGAAGTGGGAAAAACGGAGCAGTTCCAGCAAAGCATTCCACTGGGGCCGACCTTGGCAAATCAGTCGCTTTATGTTTTGGATGCCGAACTGAAGCCGTTGCCGCAAGGTGTGGTAGGTGAGTTGTATATCGGTGGCGTCGGCTTGGCGCAAGGCTATTTCAACGATACAGAGCGAACCACTGAGCGTTTTATTTTTCATCCAATGACCGGGGAGCGCCTGTACCGCACCGGAGATCTGGGCCGTACGCTGGAGGACGGTAACATCCAGTTCCTGGGGCGTATCGACAATCAGGTCAAACTCAATGGTTACCGTATTGAACTGGGTGAAATAGAGCGCACCCTCTCTGCCGTACCGGAGATCGGCCAATGTGTGGCGCTAGTGACCGAGAGCAACCCCAGAATATTGCTGTATTACACCGCCAGCCAGGAGATGGACCACACTTACCTGCACGAGTTGCTGGCGCAGACGTTGCCGGAATATATGCGCCCCGCCGATATGATCCCGTTAGAGAGTTTTCCACTCAGCGTCAACGGCAAGGTCGATCGCCGAGCGTTGCCTATACCGGAACAGAGCGTCGCTCAGAAGGCCTATACGGCCCCGAGCACCGAGTGGGAGACGCTTTGTTGTGACCTGTGGGCAGAGATTTTGCGGGCCGAACGCATTGGGGTTGACGATAACTTTTATAGCAGTGGCGGTAATTCCATCCAGGCAATTACCCTCTGTAACCGGCTGAGTCAGGCGTTGGGGAGGGAAGTGACTTTTGCCATGCTCAGCGCTTATCCGACAGTCCGGCAGTTTTGCCAGCACTTGGAACAGCAGACGGCGGTCAATGCGGCTGGGCCCATCGCGGCGCTGGCGCAGACCCGATATCCACTCTCATCATCACAGATGCGTTTGTGGTTTCTTGACGAACTGATGCAGGGCAACGATCTCTATCAAGTTCCGGTGCTGTTTGAATTGGGCGAGGAGATTAATGTTGACGCTTATCTGCTGGCATTACAGGCGGTGGTGACACGCCACCATTTGCTGCGCAGCACGATAGTGCAGAATGCGGACGATGGCACCACGCAGTTTGTATTGCAGCAGCGCCCTCTGCCGCTAGAACGTCTGCACGTGACGGCTGAAGAATGGGAAACCACCCTGGCGGCCGTCATTCACCGGCCTTTCGACCTACGTAAAGAATATCCGCTCCGTCATATGTTGATCGAACGTCGGGAGACTGACGGGCGGGTAACCCGTTTCTCTTTGCTTAACGTGCATCACATCGCTTTTGATGGCTGGTCGGCGAATCTGCTGTTGGCGGAACTTGAAGGGCACTATGCATTCTTTGCCTGTGATACCCCGCTGACGCTGCCCGAGTTGACTATCCAATATTCTGACTATGCCTCTTGGCTGGAGAGCCAGCTAGGCAACGAGCGCGACCAGGCTCGGCAGCAGTTCTGGTTGGATAAAATGCAGGGATATCAGTTGTTAGAGCTTCCTACCGATTATCCGCGGCCAAAAGAGTTTGACCATCGAGGGGCAACGGTTTCTTTTGACATAGACCTTGAGCTGAGTGAACAGTTGCGTAGCCTGGCCCGCACCACGGGTGTAACGCTACACGCGGTATTACTGGCAGGTTTTACTCTCCTGCTGGGTAAATATAGCCATCAGCAAGATATTGTTATTGGCGCGCCGGTGGCTAACCGCTCGCATTCCCAGATCGAACCGCTGATTGGTTTGTTTGTAAACACGCTGGTGCTGCGTAATACCATTGATCCAGAACTGCGCGTTGATGAGATGATCCGGCAGGTGTTTAGCAATACCGTGGCCAGTCAGGAGTATCAGGACATGCCGCTGGAGAAGCTGGTTGAAAGCTTGAATGTCGAGCGCGATCTGTCCAGACAGCCGCTATTCCAGGTCGTGTTCAGCGTTGAGCAAGTCATGGGCGCGCAGCAGGAAAAAGCGATATTTACTCCGCTTGATCTCAATCACTACTACCAGGTAGCGAAGTTCGATCTCGGTCTGATGATTGAAGATGGGCAGCCGCAACTTGCCGCTTACATCAACTACGCCTGTGCGCTGTTTTCTCCTGAGACCATCGACCGTTTTATGCAGCACTATCGGCAATTATTGCGTTACATGGTACAAGCGCCAACGGCAAAAGTAGCCAATCTGAGCCTATTGTCTGGTGAGGAACAGCGTAAGCTACTGCAACCCGCGCTGGAGACTCGGCCATCAGCCGAATATGCCCACGCGATTCATCATGGATTCATGGCATGGGCCAAACAACACCCTAATGATATCGCCTTGATCGATTCACAGGGGAGCTGTACCTATGGTGAGTTGTACCAACTGGCGCTGGTGCTCTCTAACCAAATCCGGCAGGGCAATTTGGGTAGTTCGGCATTAATTGCCGTAGCGATGGATAAAGGGCGGGCGCAGATGGTCGCGGTGTTTGCGGTGCTGATGGCTGGCCGTGCTTATTTGCCGATGGATACCTCATGGCCTGAGAATCGCCGGGCGAGCATCATGCAGCAAGCGGGTTGCCGCCTGGTGCTGGCGGATCGGCCTTGGCAGCAGGAAGCATTTACCACGATTTACCTGTTACCAAGCGGGGTCGCACCAACACTAGCGGTTCCAGAGGTGATGCTACCTCCCGAAACCGTAGCCCCAGAGCAATTGGCCTATGTCATCTTTACCTCGGGCTCTACCGGGGTTCCGAAAGGCGTCGCAATTCAACATGCTGCGGCCAATAACACGCTGATTGATGTCAATCAGCGCCTGAAAATTGTCCCTGGTGACGCTACGTTGGCCATCAGTGCGTTGAGTTTTGATCTGTCGGTTTATGATATTTTTGGCCTGTTGTCCGCAGGGGGGCGTTTGGTGATCCCAAGTGAGAAACAGCGCTACCAGCCGGATGCCTGGTGCCACCTGATGTTAGAGCACCGGGTGACGCTCTGGCAGTCTGCCCCTGCATTGTTTGAACTGTTGATGCAGTATGTGGAACGTGAAAAGTTACAACTCAATCGCAGTTTAAGCCGCGTGATGTTAAGTGGCGATTGGATCCCGGTAAATCTGCCACAGCGCTGTCATCGTTGGGCTCCTGACTGCCGCTTTATTAGCGCAGGCGGGGCAACGGAAGCGGCCATCTGGTCGATCATGTATGAAGTGGAGAAAGGGGCGCTATTTCAGCAGAGCATCCCTTACGGCCAAGCGCTTGCCAATCAGTGTTTTTATATTCTGGATGAGCATCTGGTGCCAGTACCGCCGGGCATTATCGGTGAGCTGTTCATTGGTGGGGTTGGGCTGGCGCAGGGATATTTCAACGATCCGGCACGCACGGCGGAACGGTTTATCAAGCACCCGGTAACGGGGGAACGGCTCTATCGCACTGGCGATCTCGGCCGCTGGTTGCACGACGGTAATATTGAATTCTGCGGGCGCGTTGATAATCAGGTCAAAGTAAATGGTTACCGGGTTGAGTTAGGTGAAATTGAAAATACTCTGATGGAAATTGGTGCCATTAAGCAATGCCTGGTGGTGAAAGCCATGGGTGAGCAAGAGCGGTTAATTGCCTATTACGTGAGTGACACGCCCTTGGACCATTCACGCTTGTTGACCCACGTTCAGGGGCGCTTGCCAATGTATATGGTGCCCGCTGCGTTTATTTTCCTGACGGAGTTCACGCTCAATGCCAATGGGAAAATAGACCGCAAACGGCTGCCGTTGCCAGCGGATGATGATGCTACTCGCCAGTATGTTGCCCCGGAAACGGAGCAGGAACGGCAGTTGTGCGCATTGTGGCAAGAGGTATTGCAGCGAGAGGTGATTGGCGTGACCGATGACTTCTTTGCCAGTGGGGGGAGTTCTATTCTGGCTATTTCGTTGTGCCAGAAAATGTCCAGTTTACTGGCGGAAACCGTGCCGGTGGTGAAGCTGTTTAAATACCGCACTATCCGCAGCATGTTAGCGGTAGAAAACTATCAGTCTGTTCAGCGCCTTAACCGTTATCAGCCGGGTGCGGGGAATCTGTGGATGATTCATCCTGCCTTGGTGGGGTGTGAAACCTACATTAATTTTGCCAAAAGGGTGGAGGGTGAGATCAACTGCCTCGGGGTGGATAACTACAACCTTTACCACTGTCAGCAGCAACTGACCGATTTATCCTCGGTGGCAGCCTACTACTTGGCGCAAATGGAGTCGCAAGGGCTGTTGGAACAACCGGTGATTCAACTCTTGGGTTGGTCATTGGGTGGGCTGATTGCCCTCGAGATTGCCGCTATGTTGGAGGCGCGCGGCGTCAGGGATATCCAGCTTTATCTGTTGGACAGTTACTATCAGGCCAAGGTGAACTATCAGGATATGCCAGACTTGCGTAAAAACATGCTTGCAGAGCTGGGCGTGCATGGGGAGGGCGCGAAGCGGGCCTTGGCCGTTGAAGATGCGGAGAATGCCATCGGCCAAGGGCAGACTTCTGGGCGGCTACGGCATACAGAGGTGACCCTGTTTAAAGCCACTCAGATGTCTGCTTACTATCAGGCTTTGGCGGGAGATAAGGGAACCTGGCAGAGTGAGGATAATGGCGTTGGCGCGGTGTGTGATCGGCTGAATATCATCCCGTTAGCGTGCAATCACCATAATATTCTCGATTGCGTCGATGAGATTCGGAGGGTGATAAAGCCGTTGTGATGATAACCGCCAGAGATGGCGCAATTCTCTGAAACCGAGATTGGCAGAGCCGCAAGCAGGCCCTGCCAATCTTTCAAAACTACCCTTTCACCAGCCAATATACCGCCTCAAACGGCCGCAGCGTCATGGCCTGCGGTTGTTCTGCCGCATCTGCGTAGTTGCTCATCAAGGGTTGCCACACATCGGCAAGCTCAACGCCTGCGGCGTTCCACGCCAAAGGCTCACGGCTCAGGTTAGCGACAACCAGCAGCCGCTGCCCGTTCCAACGGCGCTGATAGCACCACAATGCCGGGTGATCCGCGGCCAGATCCTGATAATCACCGTGCGTCAGCAGCGGATACTGCTTGCGCAGGGCGATCAGATGGCGATAGGCATAGAATACCGAATCCCGATCCGCCAGCGCCGCTTCCGCATTAATCTGCGGGTAATTCTCTGCGCAGGCGATCCACGGCGTGCCGCGGGTAAACCCGGCGTTGGCGCTGGCGTCCCACTGCATCGGCGTGCGGCTGTTGTCGCGCGACTTGCAGGCCAGGATCGCCAGCAGCTCGGCGTCGCTTCTGCCTTGCACGCTCAGCTCGGTGTACATATTCAGGCTTTCCACGTCACGATACTGACTGATATGACTAAAACCGGGGTTGGTCATGCCGAGCTCTTCGCCCTGATAAATATACGGCGTACCCTGCATACCGTGCAGCAGCATCGCCAGCATCTTGGCGGCGGTGACGCGCAGTTCGCCCTCGTCGCCAAAGCGCGAAACGATGCGTGGCTGATCGTGGTTACACCAGAACAGCGCGTTCCAGGCACGGTTGTGCATGCCTTGCTGCCAGTGGCGGAAAATCTGTTTCAGCTCAACGTAATCCGGCGCAGCCAGCGTCCATTTCTGCCCGTTAGCGTAGTCCACCTTTAAGTGATGGAAGTTGAAAGTCATCGACAGTTCTTTGCCACCCTGCGCCGCGTACTGCTGGCAGTGCTCCAGCGAAGTGGAGGACATTTCGCCCACGGTCATCAGGCCGCGCGGCTGAAACACCTCGCGGCTCATTTCCTGCAGGAACTCGTGGATGCGCGGGCCATCGGTATAGAAACGGCGGCCATCGCCCTGGATATCGTTAGGGAAGTCCTGCTGTTTGGAGACCAGATTGATCACGTCGAGGCGCAACCCGTCGACGCCCTTATCCGCCCAGAACTGACACACTTTCTTCAGCTCTTCGCGCACCGGCGGGTGCTCCCAGTTGAGATCGGCCTGCTCGGTGGCGAACAGGTGCAGGTAATACTGGCCGCTGTCGGCATGCCATTGCCAGGCGTTGCCGCCGAACTTGGAACGCCAGTTATTGGGCGGTGCATTACCCTCACCGTCGCGCCAGATATAGAACTGGCGCAGCGGGCTGTGGCGATCCTGTGCCGCTCTAAACCACGGGTGCTCGGTGGAGGTATGGTTGAACACCATATCCATCACGATGCGGATGCCGCGCTGGTGGGCCTGTGCCACCAACCGCTCAAAGTCCGCCAGGGTGCCATAGGCCGGATCGATGGCGCAGTAGTCGGCCACGTCGTAGCCGTTATCCACCTGCGGCGACACATACACCGGCGTCAGCCAGATGGCGTCGATCCCCAGTTCCTGTAAATAGTCCAGCCGCTGGATGACACCCGCCAGATCGCCATAGCCGTTGCCAGTGCTGTCCTGGAAGCTCTTTGGGTAGATTTGATAGATGACACCGTTTTGCCACCAGGGGATAGGATTGCTCATCGGAAGCGTTGCCTCTTTATGTATTGCCATAGGCCCACCCGCAGGCAGGCCCCTTATTGATTCAGACCGGCAACTCACCGCGGCTGGCCTTGCGTTTGTACACCATGATGGTCAGCAGCAGCGGGACTATTACAGCAACCAGAATCGCCAGAGAATAGATTGCCCAGAACTGCGGTTTAATGGAGAGAATCCCCGGCAAGCCGCCGACGCCGATGCCGTTGGCCATCACGCCGGTCAAGCCGCAAATCAGGCCTGCGATGGCTGAGCCGATCATCGCGCACAGCATTGGGAAGCGATATTTGAGGTTGATACCGTACATGGCCGGTTCGGTAACGCCGAGGTAGGCTGAGATCGCCGCCGGTACTGAAATTTCACGCTCGTTGGCCTTGCGGCTGATAATGATAATGCCAAGCACCGCCGAGGCCTGCGCGATGTTAGACAGTGCAATCAGCGGCCAGACCGGCGTGCCGCCCATGCTTTGGATCATCTGCATGTCGATCGCCAGCGTGGTCTGATGCACACCGGTAATCACCAGCGGCGCATACAGGAAGCCGAATAGCGCAGCGCCGATCGGCGCAAAGCTGCCGGTCATCACCGCTTTTACCGCCCAGGCTACGCCGTCGCCGATCATGCGGCCAAATGGGCCGATCAGCGTGTGCGCCAGGAACACGGCCAATAGCAGAGAAACCACCGGCACCACGACCAGATACAGATAATCCGGCACGATCTTTTTCAACCGGGTTTCGATCCAGCCCAGCGTCAGGCCGGCGAGGATCGACGGGATCACCTGCGCCTGATAGCCCACTTTCTGAATGGTGAACCAGCCGAAGTTCCACACTTCCGGCACCTGCTGGCCGAGCAGGTAGGAGTTCATCAACTGTGGCGAAACTAAGGTAATGCCCATCACGATCCCGAGTACCGGCGTGCCGCCCATCTTCTTCACCGTTGACCAGCAGATAGCGACCGGCAGGAACATAAAGATGGCTTCACCGAGCAGCCACAGGAAATCGTAAATGGTTTTCCAGGCCGGATGCATCTGGGCCAGCGTTTGCCCGCCAGACATCGGGATATCGCCGATCACGTTGCGGAAGCCGAGGATCAAACCGCCGCTGATCAAGGCTGGCAGCAGCGGGAAGAAGATTTCAGCGAAGTGCGAGATAGCACGTTCGAACCAGGTCATGTTCTGGCGTGCGGCCAGCTTGGCCTGTTCTTTGTTAGCTTCGTTGCCGCCGGTGGTGGCGATCAGCGCTTTATAGTAATCGCCCACTTCCGGGCCAATGACGACCTGGAACTGCCCGGCGTTGGTAAAGCAGCCTTTGACCATACGCAGCTCTTCGATCGCTTTAGGGTTGGCCTTGGCGGGATCGTTAAGCACGAAACGCAAACGGGTAATACAGTGGCTGACGGTGGCGATGTTCTCGCTGCCACCCACCAGCACAATCAGGCGGTCGATATCCTGCTGCTGAACTTTACTCATGATGAAACCCTTTTTTAGGCGCAGAGGTGTGGATAAATAAAGCTTAGTCATTCGCGGGTGTTTATGAAATGGGAACGTTCCCATTTTGGGTTGAGGATCACAAAATGGATCATCAAGGGATCTGGATCCCATCAGAGCAATGCAGCCTTAACATATTGATTATTCTAAATGTTGGTAACGGCTTATGGGTTCGGGTTGGCCCGCTAAGGGCCTGCGGTTTTTAACGGGGCGCTGTGATAGGTAGCCGGGCATTGTCAGCCCCGGCAGGGGGGATTATTGACAGGCGTTGATTAAACGAAAGTTATAATCCTTTCGACTTTAAACGAGCCACGTGATCAACAAACAGTTGAACAGGGTTGGTACTGCTGGTGACAACCCCGGCAGTTTGATTGATCGCATCCAGGTGATCCATTGAATAATCGGAGCGGATCACCTTACCGAGATGCATACTATAGCGCCCAACCAACCCATCATTCTGGAAACGTTCTTTGGTGAACAGAAATGAAAGGGCAACCATTGAAGTATGCAGCGGATCAAAATTATTAAGCCCCTGTTCAATCGGATTGTAATTAATAACCCCACCCCAAGAATAATAATAAACGCCATTCTCAAACTCTTTACCTTCCCCTCCCCACTGAGTAGGTAACCCCTGCGGATATTTGGCATTGAATTCAGCAACGCCTGCGCTGGTGAGTGAGTTAAGCGCGGCAACGCTGTCTTGTGGCAGGGAAGGGCGGCCGGTCATAAGGGAAAGGAATGAACCGAAAGCGTTCATCACTGCGCTTGCAATCGCCTCTGGAAGGGATCCAGGTTTCACTGCCAAACGGACCAGATCGGCAATTTCCGAACCAAAGTTTGCCCCATTTACGGAGGTTACAGATGCAACCAGTTCGGGGTGAATGGCGGCGACGTAGCGACAGGCCAACGGGCCCTGGCTGTGGCCAATCAGGTTGACCTTGGGGGCACCGGTTAGCTGGGTGACTTGTTTTACAAAACTGAGTAATTGTTCCCCACGAGCTTCATTACTGTTTTCTGCCGATAGAGAAGCGGTGAATACGGCCGCTCCCGCCTTTTCCAGTGCGGGCTGAATACCGAAAAAGTAAGGATAGAGCCCAGCGATCTTATCGAAACCACTGAAGCCGTGAACGAGAATAATTGGATATTTTAATGGTTGAGACATGATGAATACCTTTCATGATTATTTGGCAATATGGCCAAATAAAGAGTAAAGCGCGGTGATAATTTCTACATGCCATGACCGTTGTGTGGGGGGTAATACAAAAAATGCCACATGGTGATGCTGTTGAATATTAATATTCAATAAAGGTATTTATACCCGTCATACTTCAAGTTGCTTGGGTGTTGGCTGCCCTTGTTCACCCCAGTCACTTACTGATGTAAGCTCCTGGGGATTCATTCGGTTGCCGCCTACAAGCAACTCGAATTATTTTGGGTATATATTATTCGACAGCGGCACGAAATACAGCATTGTTGCGCGGCGGGTAAAATGATGATGGGCAACCATCATCAGGCCAGCCTGCTGGGAATAATGATCTGGCGCACACCTAGCTCACCGCTGAGCTGGCCAAGCAGTTGCTGGGCGGCCTGCTGCCCGGCGGCGCCATAGCCGAGTTCGACGGAGAATGTCTCCGGGAACAGGAAGTTCAGCAACGGGGTGTTGCCAATGGCGCACACCTGTATCGGCGCAAGAGGTTGTTGCTGTTGCAGATATTTCATCGCGCCGAGGGCGATGGTATCCGACGCGCACACCAGCGCGCTGGTATGGGGTTCAACCACGCTGGCAGCCAGCTGGAAACCGCTCTGATAGCTCAGTTCACCCAGCGCGGCAACCGGTGGGATCTTCAACTCACGGCAGGTATCAAGATAGGCCTGGTAGCGGCGCATCCCGGTAGTGGCGTCGGTTTCCTGCACGCCGAGGTAGCTGATATGGGCATGGCCCAACTGGCGTAAACGCTGCATCAGCAGTTTTACCGCGCCATCATCGTCATAACAGACGGAAGAAATACCGGGATAATCGCGCGCCATTACCACCATTTTCTCCTGCCAGGGCGCTAACATCGCGGCGCTCAGGCCGGTAAAGCCGAACAGGATCACCCCGTCGACGTTGCGCTGCTGCAAGACATGCAGGTGCTCCTGCACCAGGCGGGTTTCAAACTGGCTTTCCATCACGATCGGGTCAAAACCGTGCTGATACAGCAACGGCAGCATGGTGCGCAGCGCCTGATTTTCTGACGGTGAATCCAGCCGCGAAACGATGATCGCCACCACCTTGTCGCTTTGGCCGCGCATGGCGCGCGCTGATTTGGACGGCGTAAAGCCGTGGCTGCGGATCACCGCCTCCACCCGCTCACGGGTTTGCGGGCTTACGCTGCCTTCGTTATTCAATACGCGTGATACGGTGGATTTACCCACTCCGCTCAGGCGGGCGATATCCTTGATTGTCAGCCGGTTTTGCATGGTTTACTTGTTGTTTATGTTAAGAGGCCTAGACTGATGACACCCCACAATAGCGTATTTTGCGCTATGAATCTTGGTGCAAAGTGGGGATCTTTGCGCAAAACGGAATGACTGCGGTGGTCATTCAATCTTTTTATTTACCGGAGATGCAGTCTTTATGGACCCCGATCCTAGCCCGAGAACAGTTATTCGGCTTCCCCGGTAAAACCTCCCCGCATTGCGTTGCTGTTTTACCGGAGAAATAAACGGTAAACAGCGGTGCGTTTTCATCGCCCCTGTTGTTGTAATAGAAAGATCTGCCCGGGCGGCCGTGTTGTCGTGCCTGAAAGCCGTTCCTGCGTGCAGATCTCCTGTTCACCCACTGTCGTGAGGCACTGGGTGGTGAGGTGCGAACCATGAAATTCAAAAATATTCCCCGCCAACTGTTCGGCTTGTTTAGCCGCAGCCTGCCGCGCCGCCTGGTGCGGCGTGATGCTTTGCTGGAAAGCGTCAGCGGAGTGGCGCAAGAGCTGCCTGCCGGCTTGGCTCAGCAGCGCCTGGAGTGTGCTGCTGCCAGTGCGATGCAGCTTTATGAGCGCTTTAACAGCCACCCGGAAGGCATTACCGAGCGCGAAGCCGAAGCCGCGCGCAGCCAGTTTGGCGCCAACGTGATTGAAAACCAGCAGGCCGAAACCTGGTGGCGCCATCTGTGGCACTGTTACCGCAACCCGTTCAACCTGCTGCTGACGGTGTTGGGGATGGTTTCCTACGCCACTGAAGATCTGACCGGTGCGTTGGTGATCGGCCTGATGGTATTGATCTCCACACTGCTGCATTTCATTCAGGAAGCCCGTTCCAATAAAGCGGCGGACGCGCTGAAGGCGATGGTGAGCAACACCGCAACGGCGTATCGCAGCGATGCGCTGACCGGTAAAAGCGAACACGTTGAGCTGCCGATCGCCCAATTGGTGCCGGGGGATATCATCAAGCTGGCCGCTGGCGATATGATCCCGGCGGATCTGCGCCTGCTTTCCGCCAAGGATCTGTTTATCAGCCAGGCCGCGCTGACCGGTGAATCGCTGCCGGTAGAAAAAAGGGTCGAATCGCGTACTGCGCTGGATTCGCCGCTGGAGTGCCAGAACCTGTGCTTTATGGGCACCAACGTGGTGAGCGGCACCGCGCTGGCGATGGTGATTGGCACTGGCCGTAACACCTATTTCGGCCAGTTGGCGCAGCGCGTGATCGGCCAGGATGAGCAACCGAACGCTTTCCAGAGCGGTATCAGCAAAGTGAGCTGGCTGCTGATCCGCTTTATGCTGGTGATGACGCCGATCGTGCTGCTGATCAACGGCTATACCAAGGGGGACTGGTGGGAGGCTGCGCTGTTCTCGCTCTCTGTGGCGGTGGGGTTAACCCCGGAAATGCTGCCGATGATCGTCACTTCCACGCTGGCGAAAGGGGCGGTCAAGCTGTCGCGCCAGAAAGTGATCGTCAAGCGCTTGGATGCGATCCAGAACTTCGGCGCTATGGATATTCTGTGCACCGATAAAACCGGCACTCTGACCCAGGATAAGATCGTGCTGGAGCGCCACACCGATGCGTTTGGCGCCAGCAACGAACGGGTGTTGCGCTATGCCTGGCTGAACAGCTTTTATCAGACTGGGCTGAAAAATCTGCTGGATGTGGCAGTGCTGAACTGTGCTGATGAACGCCAACAGCCGGAGTTATTGCAGCATTACCGCAAGGTGGATGAGATCCCGTTTGATTTCGAGCGCCGCCGGATGTCGGTGATAGTAGAGAAAGACACCGAGTATCATGAGCTGATATGTAAGGGTGCGTTGGAAGAGATGCTGGCGATCTGCAGCCATGTGCGCCAGGAAGAAGCGGTGATCCCGCTCAGTGACAGCCTGCTGGCGCGCATTCGCCGCGTGACCGACGATCTGAATCAGCAGGGGTTGCGCGTGGTGGCGGTCGCCAACAAGATCCTGCCCGCGGCAGAGTACGAATACGGCGTGGCGGATGAAGCGGATCTGATCCTTGAAGGGTATATCGCCTTCCTCGATCCGCCGAAAGAGAGCACCGCTCCGGCATTGGCAGCGCTGAAACAAAGCGGCGTCACCGTCAAGATCCTCACCGGTGATAATGAGCTGGTGGCAGCGAAAGTGTGCAGAGAGGTGGGATTGGCGGCCGATCGGGTGCTGCTTGGCCGTGAAGTTGAACAGATGCATGACGACGAGCTGGCGCAGGCGGCGGCTCGTACCACGCTGTTCGCCAAACTGACGCCGTTGCATAAAGAGCGCATTGTACAACTGCTGCGCAAGCAAGGGCATGTGGTCGGCTTTATGGGCGATGGCATTAACGATGCTCCGGCGCTGCGGGCGGCGGATATTGGGATCTCGGTGGATTCGGCGGTGGATATTGCCAAAGAAGCGGCCGATATCATCCTGCTGGAAAAAAGCCTGATGGTGCTGGAACAGGGTGTGCTTGAAGGCCGTCGTACCTTTGCCAACATGCTGAAGTACATCAAGATGACCGCCAGCTCCAACTTCGGTAACGTGTTCAGCGTGCTGATTGCCAGCGCTTTTTTGCCCTTTTTGCCGATGTTGCCGCTGCACTTGCTGATCCAGAACCTGATGTATGACATTTCGCAGATCGCCATTCCATTCGATAACGTGGACGACGATCAGATCACCCAGCCGCAGCGCTGGAATTCCGGCGATCTGGGGCGCTTTATGGTATTTTTCGGGCCGATCAGTTCGATCTTCGATGTGCTGACTTTCTGCCTGCTGTGGTTTGTATTCAAAGCCAATACGCCAGAAATGCAGACGCTGTTCCAGTCGGGTTGGTTTGTGGAAGGGTTGCTGTCGCAGACGCTGATCGTCCATATGATCCGTACGCGCAAAATCCCGTTTATCCAGAGCCGCCCAGCCTGGCCGCTGTGCGTGATGACGCTGGTGGTGATCGTCACCGGTATCGGCCTGACCTTCTCGCCGTTGGCCGGTTTCCTGCAGTTGCAGGCGTTGCCGCTGAGTTACTTCCCTTGGCTGGCGCTGATTCTGGCCGGTTATATGGTGTTGACCCAGTGTGTGAAGGGCTGGTTCGTGCGCCGCTACGGCTGGCAGTAAACTTTGCGGGGGCTACGCGCCCCCTTAAGCGCGGTAGAGCAAGTCGGCATAAATCCCACTCAGTGCGCCATCCGGGGCGAACTGTTTTTTAATCCACTGCGTCACTTGCCCGGTTGCCGCATGCTGTGTGGCGAGTAACATCCGCGAATCCTGCCGCGGGTTATGAATGTTGCGGACGATCAGTAACCCTTCGGCCACCGCCTCGCGCACCATATACTCGGGCAGAAAACCAATCCCTTCCCCCAAAATCTGGCACTGGCACTTGGTGTTGAAATCCGGCACCAGAATCGCTTCTTGGCCGTGCAGCAGCCAGCCCACTTTCTTATTAATGGTGTGGGCGGTGTCTTCCACCATGATGTTCGGATACAGCCGAAGCTGGCTCTCGGAGATCGGTTCCGGCATAAACGCCAATGGATGATCCGGCGCAATGGCGAATACCCAGCGGATGGCACCAATTTCGGTGTAATCAATCCCACCGCCGTCCAGCAGAGTGTCTGGCGCGCCAATGGCGACATTGGCCTGATTATTAATGATCGAGTCCCAAACGCCGTTGTACACCTCGGTAGTTACCGTGATATGGCAGGTAGGGAACTGCTTTTTCAGCGCCTGTAACAGCCGGGCGGTATGCCACGGCGTATAGAGCAACTGATTGATGCAGATGCGCAACCGTGCCTCAATGCCTTGCGAAATGGTGTCGATGCCGCGTTTGATGGCGTGAAAATCGTTCAGCAGATCGGTGGCTTTACGGTAGAAGTAGAAACCGGATTCGGTAAGTTCAATGCTGCGGGTATTACGGTTAAACAGCACCACATCCAGCCCGGTTTCCATACGCTTGATGGTATAGCTGATGGCAGACGTCGTCAGCCCTAGCTCTTCGGCTGCCTTACTGAAGCTGCCAAAACGTGCCGTGGTGGTAAAAGCCAACAGGTTCTCTTCGGTAAAAATGGAGTTCATGCGTCGGGTTCCGAAGTTATCCTCATACTTGATGGAGGGGGCCAGAGAGTAAAACGGATTTGGCCGCATTGTTGAATGTATTTGTAATTCACCTGAGGGGCAACCAGTATTGAACGGTATTTAACAGTGGTGTTACAACTGGTTTGAGGAAGCTCACACTTCTGATCATTTGTTTGAAGCCAGATGTGGCAAGCGATGAGAGCCCACCGATCGCAGAGAGATTTACCCTGGCAAAAAAGTGAAAACAGCGAAGAAAGCCTGCGCTGTCGCACGCTCTGCTCTGATTGTTGAATACTATTCAACAATGTTTCCCTTTGCGATGAATGATTTTTAAGCGGATGTTTTTCTTTTGTGTCTGTTGCTATTCTCAGTGGCAGTGAAAAGTATCAAAAGCCCACAATAAAAGAGGGAGCCAGAATATGTCTGACCAAGAATTGCTGACTGAATTTCTTTTTGCTGCGGAACAAGGTGACACCGACGCGGTGAAAAAATGTCTGGCCGCCGGTGTAGATATTAATGCTACTAACCGCCAGGGCCGAACCGCTATTACGCTGGCCAGCCTGAATAAACATTACGACTGCGTGGCATTATTAATCTCTGCGGGGGCCGATATTAATAAGCAGGATCAAACCTGTTTTAATCCTTTCTTGATTAGCTGTTTAAATAATGATTTAACGCTGCTGCGTTTGGTATTGCCAGCCAAACCAGATTTGGATCGTTTAACCCGCTTCGGTGGCGTAGGGATCACTCCTGCCAGTGAGAAGGGCCACGTTGAGATTGTCCGTGAATTATTAACGCATACCGATATCAACGTTAACCACACCAATTTTGTCGGCTGGACACCGTTGCTGGAAGCGATTGTGCTTAATGACGGCGGGGCCAAACAGCAGGAAATCGTTAAATTGCTGCTCGATCATGGCGCCAATCCTCATATGACCGATAAGTACGGCAAGTCTCCGCTGACGCTGGCGCGGGAAAAAGGCTATCACCAGATCGCTGAGTTGCTGGTCGCCGCTGGCGCATAATAAAGGAGAAACGCTATCGCACCGCCACTCAGGCAGTGCATTACGGCGCTATCGGCGGAGGGGGCATTCCCCCGCCAGGAGCTAAGCGGGTATGTCGAACAGGTGTTTGCGCGTGCGGTTAACCTGTTCGTTCCAGAGCAGCAGATGCTCTATACGTTATTAAGCGATGAATACGATAACGCCCCCAATAGTTGCCGCATAGCGCTCCGGCACTGCGACAAGATATTTAGCCCCGGTGAACGGGTGCAGTTTTCACCCGGTGGCATTGAAATTGGCCAGAACAAGTGGATTGATTTTTCCCACTGCCAGCGGTGGCAACAGCCCGAACATGCTTTAACGGCTGAAAGCATAAAATATATTAACTGGCTGCAATGGGGGGCGTGGATTAATCAGCACGCGATATCCGGTAATTCACTTTTTCATTACCGTGGAGGGAATATATTTCATCGGGAAATTGCAAGATTATTACAGCAGCATCGTGACGCATTATTCATGGCCGTGCGGCGGAATGAAAAGCCTGACGAGGCGATACATTCCCTTATTGGCTTAGGAATTGGCCTTACGCCTTCCGGTGATGATTATCTGGTGGGGCTGTGCGTGATATTGCTTATTTCTGGCCATCCGGCACAAAAGTATCGCGCGAACTTTCTCGCCGTGTTGGAAAAGGCGAGAGAAAAAACCACGCTGTTGAGCGCAATAACCTTGGCGGAGGCTATCAATCAGCGCTATCGGCAGGTGATTAGCAACCTGGTAGCCAAAATAGTGCATGACGATTGCCACCGTATTATTCACACCATTAACGAGATTAAAAAGATCGGCTCAAGTTCAGGTTACGACATGCTGCACGGCATGGCGGATGCCTGCCTCTTGACCTCATATTTTGGAGAAAAATATGCCTATCAGGATCATGGTTAAAAAGAACACCTGGTTTGATTCCGTTTCACTGATGTCGATTTCGACTAAAGCCAACAAACTGGACGGAGTTGAGCAGGCGTTTGTGGCGATGGCCACCGAGATGAACAAAGGCGTGCTGCAGAACCTGGGGTTGTTAACCCCGGAACTGGAAGAAGCCAAAAACGGCGATCTGATGATCGTCATCAAAGGGGCCAGCGAGGAAGCTAACGAAGCCACGCTGCAGGCGATTGAAGCGTTATTCACCCATAAAGAGCAAGGCACCCGCCATGAGGCGCGCTACGCCACCTTGGCCAGCGCCAAGGCCCATATCCCCGAGAGCAACCTGGCGGTAATTGCGGTAAACGGCCTGTATGCGGCGCGTGAAGCTCGCCAGGCGCTGGAGAACAACCTCAACGTGATGTTGTTTTCCGATAACGTCTCAATTGACGATGAGCTGGCGCTGAAACAGTTGGCGCATGAAAAAGGGCTCCTGATGATGGGGCCAGACTGCGGCACCGCAATCATCAACGGCGCGGCGCTCTGCTTTGGCAACGCGGTGCGACGGGGCAACATCGGCATCATCGGCGCGTCCGGCACCGGCAGCCAGGAATTGAGCGTGCGCATCCATGAATTTGGCGGTGGTATTTCGCAACTGATAGGCACCGGCGGGCGTGATCTGAGCGAAAAGATCGGCGGCCTGATGATGCTCGACGCTCTGCAAATGCTGGAGGAAGACAGCGAAACTGCGGTGATTGTATTGATCTCCAAGCCGCCAGCGCCTGCGGTGGCGCACAAAGTGTTAGAACGTGCCCGCGCCTGCCGCAAGCCGGTGGTGGTGTGTTTCCTCGGCCGCAACGCACCGCCTGCCGACGAGGATGGGCTGCAGTTTGCCCGCGGCACCAAAGAGGCCGCGCTAAAAGCGGTGCTGCTCACCGGTATTAAGCAAGAGTCCCTCGATCTCCACCCGCTCAACTGGCCGCTGATTGAGGAAGTGCGCGCCAAGCTGACGCCGCAGCAAAAATACATTCGCGGCCTGTTCTGCGGCGGCACCCTGTGTGATGAGGCGATGTTTGCCGCCCTGGAAAAATACAGCGACGTTTACAGCAATATTCAACCCGATCCGGCGATGCGCCTGAAAGATCTGAACCAGAGCATAGCGCACACCTTCCTCGATTTTGGCGATGACGATTTCACCAACGGCAAACCGCACCCGATGATCGATCCCACCAATCGCATCAGCCGTCTGCTGCAAGAAGCGCGCGATCCTGAAGTTGGCGTGATCGTGATGGACTTTGTGCTCGGCTTTGGTGCCCACGAAGATCCGGTGGGGGTGATGATCGACGCCATCAAAGAGGCAAAGGCGATTGCCGCCCGCGAGCAGCGGCCGCTGGAGATCCTCGGTTATGTGCTGGGGACCGATCTTGATACGCCATCGCTGCAACAGCAGTGCCAGATGCTCACGGACGCGGGGGTGATCTGGGCGAGCAGCAGCACCAATACCGGGCTACTGGCGCGTGAGTTTGTCTGTAAAGGGGAGAAAGCCTGATGAGCCATACGTTATTTAACCAACCGCTGAACGTGATCAATGTGGGTCTTGCGATGTTCAGCGACGATCTCAGAAAACAGCACGTTCCGGTAACCCATCTGGACTGGACGCCGCCGGGCCAGGGCAACGTGGCGGTGATCGCCGCGTTGGACCAGATCGCCTCGCCACATCTTGCCGACAAGATCGCTGCGGCTAACCAATTGGCGCTGGAGCGTATTATTCAGTCGCACCCGGTGCTGGTGGGTTACGACCAGGCGATTAACGTGGTGCCGGGCATGACGCGCCACACCATTTTGCACGCAGGGCCACCGATTAGCTGGGAAAAGATGTGCGGTGCTATGAAAGGGGCGGTGACCGGGGCGCTGGTGTTTGAAGGGCTGGCTGCCAATCTGGACGACGCGGCCAAGCTGGCGGCCTCCGGCGAAATCATCTTTTCGCCGTGCCATGAGCATGACTGCGTGGGTTCCATGGCGGGCGTGACTTCCGCATCGATGTTTATGCACATCGTCGAGAACAAAACCTACGGCAACCGTGCTTATACCAACATGAGCGAGCAGATGGCGAAGATCCTGCGCATGGGGGCCAACGACCAGAGCGTGATTGACCGCCTGAACTGGATGCGCGATGTGCAAGGCCCGATGCTGCGCGATGCCATGAAATTGGCAGGGGAGATCGATCTGCGGCTGATGCTGGCTCAGGCGCTGCATATGGGCGACGAGTGCCATAACCGTAACAACGCGGGGACGTCGCTGCTGATCCAGGCGCTGACGCCGTGGATCATTCAGACCGGTTACCCGGTAGAACAGCAGCGTGAAGTGTTCGACTTTGTCGCCAGCAGCGATTACTTCTCCGGCCCGACCTGGATGGCGATGTGCAAAGCGGCGATGGATGCGGCACATGGCATTGAGTACAGCACCGTGGTGACCACCATGGCGCGCAACGGCGTGGAGTTTGGCCTGCGCATCAGCGGGTTGCCAGGCCAGTGGTTTACCGGCCCGGCACAGCAGGTGATCGGCCCGATGTTTGCCGGGTATAAAGAGGAAGACTCCGGGCTGGATATCGGCGACAGTGCGATTACCGAAACCTATGGCATTGGCGGCTTTGCTATGGCGACGGCGCCAGCGATTGTGGCGCTGGTGGGCGGCACGGTGGATGAGGCGATCGATTTCTCCCGCCAGATGCGCGAGATCACCCTGGGCGAAAACCCCAACGTCACCATTCCACTGCTGTCGTTTATGGGGATCCCGACGGCGATCGATATCACCAAGGTGGGCAACAGCGGCATTCTGCCGGTGATTAACACCGCCATCGCGCATAAAGATGCTGGGATCGGCATGATCGGCGCCGGTATTGTTCACCCGCCGTTTGCCTGTTTTGAGCAGGCGTTGCTGAGTTATCGCGATCGCTACTGCTCATAAAAATAACCGGGGCTAGCGATGTGTTAGCCCCAAGGTAGCAAACCAACACCAGAACCAGAATGTTGTTCACCTGCAGGACCGATAGCGATCCCGTGGATCGTAGAGCGTGTTTTAACGACCTGTGAAGGAAAGTCCATGAACAGAATAAAATTAGAATGGAAACGCGGTGACTGGGCGGCCTACTTCGGGCTGATGACCAATAACCTGACCAACCTGCTCACCATGATGGGGCTGCTCATCTTTGTGGTGGGTATTCCAAAAGAGATTGTGTATGGACGTATCGCACCGGCCTTCGGGCTGGCGGTGCTGACGGCCAGCATCTGCTACACCTGGTTTGGCCTGCAAATGGCGCGCCAGACCGGGCGCACCGATGTGACCGCGCTGCCGTCTGGCCCCAGCGCGCCGTCGATTTTTACCGTCACCTTTCTGGTGCTGATGCCGGTTTATCAGCAGACCGGCGATGCTAACTTCGCCATTCAGATCGGCCTGGTGTGGTGCTTTGTCGAAGCGCTGATCCTGGTAGGCGGTTCATTCCTTGGTGAAACCATCCGCAAGATGATCCCACGCACCGTGCTGCTCTCCTGCCTGTCCGGCCTGGGGCTGCTGCTGCTGGCGATGAACCCGATGCTGCAGGCGTTCGAAGCGCCGACCGTCTCGTTTATCGTGCTGCTGCTGATCTTTATCAACTGGTTCGGTAAAAAGCCGATCTTCGCGCGTATTCCTACCGGTTTGCTGTTGCTGTTGGCCGGTACTGCGCTGGCGTGGATCTCGGGCCTGCAAAGCCCGGAAGCGATTAAGGCATCGATGTCTTCCTTTGGCTTCAACCCGCCAGGGGTACACGTCGACAGTTTCCTGCAGGGCCTGCCACACGCGCTGCCGTACCTGGCTTCCGCCGTTCCTCTGGGGTTAGCGAACTACATCTTTGACCTGGAGAACATCGAGAGTGCGCACGCGGCGGGTGACAACTACAACACCCGCAAAGTGATGATGGCTAACGGCCTTTCTTCAATGCTCGGCTGCCTGATGGGTAACCCGTTCCCAGTGACCGTTTACGTTGGCCACGCCGGTTGGAAAGCGATGGGGGCCAGCATTGGCTACACGCTGGCTTCTGGCGTCACCATGTTTATCGTGCCGTTATTCGGACTGGGGGCCTTTATGCTGGCGGTGATCCCGATGACCGCGATTGTGCCGATTCTGGTGTTTATCGGCGTGGTCACCGCTAACCAAGTGGTGAGGGAAACGCCGAAAGTGGAGGTGCCGGTGATCTTCATCTGCCTGTTCCCGTGGATCGCCAACTGGGCGCTGACCATGGTCAACAGCGTGATGGGGGCGGCTGGCACCTCGGCCGCTAAACTGGGTGCCGAGCTGTTGCACAGCAAAGGCGTGTATTACCAAGGGTTGGTGCATCTGGGGAACGGTGCGCCGCTTGCCAGCATGCTGTGGGGCTGTATTGCCATTTTCGCCATCATGAATAAACCGCTGCGCGGTGCGATCGCGGCAGCAACCGGCGCGCTGCTGGCGTTATTCGGTGTGATCCACTCGCCAATGGTCGGCTTTGCGGAAGGTAACTCCTTACTGTTCGTGGTGGCTTACCTGATGATGGCGGGCATGTTTGTGGTGAAACATTTCCTCGATAGCCGTGAGGAGGCACCTGCGGTAGCCCCGGAGCCTAGCAAGACTGCGTAATTTCAGTAGTTCCCCCCCTCACCCCAGCCCTCTCCCCGTGGGAGAGGGAGCCGTCAGGGGTTGTGGTCAGGAACCCATGCTAATTTGTGGCACGTTCAGTTCCCTCTCACCCCGGCCCTCTTTACGTGGGAGAGGGAGCCGTTAGGGATTGTGGTCAGGAACCCATGCTAATTTGTGGCACGTGCAGTTCCCCCTCACCCCAGCTCTCTTCACGTGGGAGAGGGAGCCGTTAGGGGTTGTGGTCAGGAACCCATGCTAATTTGTGGCACGTTCAGTTCCCTCTCACCCCGGCCCTCTTTACGTGGGAGAGGGAGCCGTTAGGGGCTGTGACCAGGAACCCATACTAATTTGTGGCACGTTCAGTTCCCTCTCACCCCGGCCCTCTTTACGTGGGAGAGGGAGCCGTTAGGGGTTGTGGTCAGGAACCCATGCTAATTTGTGGCACGTTCAGTTCCCTCTCCCTGAGGGAGAGGGTTAGGGTGAGGGGCAAATCACCCGGCCCTACCTTGAACGGATAGGCGACATTTTTTATCGGATAAAGCAGATGAAAGAACTCATGGTGGTTGCCATCGGTGGCAACAGTATTATCAAAGATAACGCCAGCCAGTCGGTGGAGCATCAGGCCGAAGCGGTGAAAGCGGTGGCAGAATCAGTGCTGGAGATGCTGGCAACGGATTATGACATTGTGCTTACCCACGGCAACGGCCCGCAGGTGGGGCTGGATCTGCGCCGCGCGGAGATTGCTCATGAGTACGAAGGGTTGCCGCTGACCCCGCTGGCCAACTGCGTGGCGGATACTCAGGGCGGCATCGGCTATCTCATTCAGCAGGCGCTGAACAACCGGCTGGCACAACATGGTGAACAGAAAGCGGTAACGGTGGTGACGCAGGTGGAAGTGGATAAAAACGACCCTGGTTTTGCGCACCCCACCAAACCGATCGGCGCTTTCTTTAGCGCTGAACAGCGTGATGAGTTAATACAGCAACGGCCATCCTGGCGTTTTGTAGAAGATGCCGGGCGCGGCTATCGCCGGGTGGTGGCTTCGCCGGAACCCAAGCGCATTGTCGAAGCGGATGCCATCAAGGCACTGGCGAAACAGGGGTTTGTGGTGATTGGCGTGGGCGGCGGCGGTATCCCGGTGATCCGCGATCCGCAGGGCGACTATCAGAGCGTGGACGCGGTGATCGATAAAGATCTCTCGACCGCACTGCTGGCGCGGGAGATTCGCGCAGATGTTTTAGTGATCACTACCGGGGTGGAGAAGGTGTGCATTCACTTCGGCAAGCCGAACCAGCGGGCGCTCGATCGGGTGAATGTGGCGGAGATGACGCGCTACATGGAAGAAGGGCATTTTCCTCCCGGCAGCATGCTGCCAAAGATTGCGGCCAGCCTGGCATTTTTACGTGACGGTGGAAAACGCGTGGTGATCACTACGCCAGACTGCCTACCTGCCGCCTTGCGCGGTGAAACCGGTACCCATATCGTCAACCTCTGAAAGGGAAGAACAGATGAATGAGAATAAAAGCCGTCGTGAGTTTTTAAGCCGTAGCGGCAAAATGGCTGCCGCCTGTGCGCTGCTGGGGGCAACTGCCTCGGTCGGTTATGCTGCTACCAGCAAAACGGCCAAGGCAGAGGCGGGAGCGCAGATGAAAATCACTGACTCACACTATTATCTGGATAACGTGCTGCTGGAGGCGGGGTTTGAATTTGAAGGGGCGACGCCGGTCAGCACCCGTACCGAACTGAAAACCCTGGAGATCAATCAAGGCAAGATCGTTGCCATACGCGATAACCGCCAGCATCCGAACGGCACGCTACCGGCGTATGACGCTGGAGGCAAGCTGATGCTGCCAGCGATGCGCGACATGCATATCCACCTGGACAAAACCTTTTACGGCGGCCCGTGGCGCGCGCTTAACCGCCCGGCGGGCACCACCATCAAGGATATGATCGCGCTGGAGCAGAAGCTGCTGCCTGAGCTGCAACCCTTTACCCAAGAGCGGGCAGAGAAGCTGATCGACCTCATTCAGTCGTTCGGTTCCACCACTGCCCGCAGCCATTGCAACGTTGAACCTACCTCGGGGCTGAAAAACCTGGAAAACCTGCAGGCGGTGCTGGCGCGCCGTCAGTCTGGTTTCAGCTGCGAGATTGTGGCTTTTCCACAGCATGGCCTGCTGTTCTCCAAGTCTGAACCATTGATGCGTGAAGCGATGCAGGCGGGAGCACATTATGTGGGCGGGCTGGATCCTACCAACGTCGATGGAGCGATGGAAAAATCGCTGGATACCATGTTCCAGATCGCGCTGGACTACAACAAAGGCGTGGATATCCACCTGCACGAAACCAGCCCGGCTGGCATGGCGGCGGTGAATTATATGTTGAGCACCGTGGAGAAAACCCCGCAGTTAAAAGGCAAGCTGACCATCAGCCACGCCTTTGCGCTGGCAACGCTGAATGAGCAGCAGGTTGATGAGGTAGCAAACCGTATGGCGGCGCAACAGGTGACGATCGCCAGCTCGGTGCCGATCGGCACGCTGCATATGCCGCTTAGCCAGTTGCGCGACAAGGGCGTGTTCGTGATGACCGGCACCGACAGCGTGATCGACCACTGGTCGCCGTATGGCCTGGGGGACATGCTGGAAAAGGCCAATCTTTATGCCCAGCTCTATATTCGCCCGAACGAGAAAACCCTGTCGCGCGCGCTGGCGGTGGCTACCGGCGATGTGCTGCCGTTGAACGACAAAGGCGAGCGCGTATGGCCAAAAGCCCAGGACGACGCCAGCTTTGTGCTGGTGGACGCCTCCTGTTCCGCCGAGGCGGTGGCGCGGATTTCACCGCGAACCGCTACCTTCCACAAGGGGGAAATGGTGTGGGGTAACGTCGGGCGGGGCAGCAAAGCCTGATAGGCACACCTTCTCTATAAATAGGGGTTGGCGTAAGGGGCAACGTTCCCACCTTCCCAACCCCTAAATTAATCTGTGATCAAAGCCCCCTTTTTTGCCCTCGCGGTTGGACATCCCCACGCTGCTCGGTCTTTATCTACTTCCTTGTTTATTTTGATTTTTTTCCTTTGAGGAGTTTCTGATGCATAGACCCTTCCGTTATACGCTACTGACTGCTTCGCTATTATTTTCCCTCAATGCTGCTGCGCTGCCTGCGGGTGATTTGCCGCTGATGCCTTGGCCGCAGCGGGTTGAGCTGGCGCAGCCGCAAGGCAAATTGCCGCTGGATTATCGATTAACCCTCAGCATACAAGGGGACGATCTGGCAGAAGCCTTACCCCGCTGGCGCGAGCGCATTGAGCGCCAAACCGGCTGGACGCTGGCCCCACAGGGGGAGCAAAACGGGGCGGCCACCGTTGCTATCATCATTAAACAGCAGGTGGCACCACAGCCTATGCCGGATAGCGACGAAAGCTATCAACTGCAGGTGACGCCACAGGGCGCAACGCTTACCGCCAACACCCGCTTTGGTGCGTTACGCGGTATGGAAACGCTGCTGCAACTGGTGCAGACCGACGGTGAGAACACTTTTATACCGTTGGTGAACATTACCGACGTGCCGCGCTTCCCGTGGCGCGGTGTGCTGCTGGATTCGGCGCGCCACTTCCTGCCGGTTGCGGATATTCTGCGCCAGATTGACGGCATGGCGGCGGCGAAACTCAACGTCTTCCATTGGCACCTGACCGATGACCAGGGCTGGCGTTTTGCCTCTGAGCGTTACCCCAAACTGCAACAGCTGGCCAGCGACGGCCATTTCTACACCCGCGAGCAGATGCAGCAGGTGGTGGCCTATGCCACTGCGCGCGGGATCCGCGTGGTGCCGGAGATCGATCTGCCCGGCCATGCCTCCACCATTGCCGTGGCTTACCCGGAGCTGATGAGCGCACCGGGGCCGTATCAGATGGAGCGTGCCTGGGGCGTGCATAAGCCGACGCTCGATCCCGCCAACGGCGAGGTTTATCAGTTTATCGACAATATCGTTGGTGAACTGGTGGCGATCTTCCCCGATCCTTACCTGCATATCGGCGGCGATGAGGTAGACGCCAGCCAATGGCAAGAGTCGCAAAGTATTCAGGCCTTTATGCAGCAAAACCAACTGGCGGACGCCCATGCGCTGCAGGCTTTCTTCAACCAGAAGCTGGAAAAGATCCTCGAGAAGCACCAGCGCCGCATGGTGGGCTGGGACGAGATTTATCACCCGGCCTTGCCGCATAGCATCGTGATCCAATCCTGGCAGGGGCCGGATTCTTTGGCAGCCAGCGCACAAGACGGCTACCAGGGGATTCTTTCTACCGGTTTCTACCTCGATCAGCCGCAAAGCACCGCCTATCACTACCGCAATGAGATTATGCCGCAGCCGTTGGGAGTGGTAACGGAGGTGCAGGAAGGGGAAAAAGCGCAGAGCTGGCAGTTCAGCATGCCACGCTTTAAAGGCAGCGCGGTTGAAGGCTCTTTCACGCTGATTGAAGGTAAAGCGGGTTGGCGCGGATTTATTGATTTCAAAGGTAAATCACGCCGTGCGGTGCAGGGTATTGAATGGCGCACGCCGCAGCAGGTGACTTTCTGCATCGACAGCTGGATGGGGGAAACCTGCCCGGTACTGACGCTGCAGCAGGATCAACTGAGCGGCTACACGCGGGTGGGCAACGTGCGCTACCCCACCACCGGCAGCAAACTGGCGGCAATCCCGGCAGGTAAAATGCCGGTGGTACCGGATGAGCAGCATCAGGCCAATATCTTGGGCGGTGAAGCCGCCTTCTGGGCGGAAAACATTCGCGCGCCGATCCTCGATATCAAAATGTGGCCACGCACCTTTGCGGTGGCCGAGCGCCTGTGGTCGGCGAAAGAGGTTACCGATGAAGGAAAGATGTATCAGCGCCTGGCAGCGGTGGATGCCTGGTCGGTGGTGTCGGTCGGGTTACAGCAGCATGCTGCAAGCGCGCGCGAGTTCACCCGCCTGGCTAACAGCGTCGACATTACTCCCTTGCAGATCCTCGCCGAAGCGGTGGAACCGGGGCAGTATTACACTCGCAACCATCTGAAGTTTAAAGCCGGTCATTATCACCAGTTTGAACCGCTCAACCGCTTTGCCGATGCCTTACCGGCGGAAAGCGCGGCGGTGCGCGATTTGCACGCCCAGGTGGCACTGCTGCTGCAAGACAAAAACCACCCGGCGGCAGCCCAGGCGATACGTGAACGTTTGCAACATTGGCAGCGTAACGGTGCGCCAGTGCAGCAAGCGATCGCGGGCAACGTGGTGTTGAAGGATCTGGCTCCGGTGGCGCAGGACGTCAGCGCGCTTTCGGATCTGGGGCTGATGCTGTTGGAGCGCTATCAGCATGGCAAACCATTGAGCCAGGCCGAAGCCGCACAGGCGCAGCAGCAACTGGATGCCGCCGCGCAGATCCGTGATGAAGTGGTGATTGCGGCAGTGTATCCGCTGGAAGCGCTATTGCGCGCGGTGGCGGTGCAGTAGGGGGATCTTTTAGAGCAAAAACGGCCAGCCAAGGCTGGCCTTATCAGCTATCGCGGGGGATTAACGACGAACGGCGATGGCTTCGATCTCAATCTTCACGTCTTTTGGCAAACGCGCCACTTCCACGCAGGAGCGGGCCGGGAATGAGGCCTGGTGTTCGGTGAAGAAGGCTTCATAGGTGGCGTTAACGGTGGCGAAATCGTTCAGATCTTTCACAAAAACGGTGGTTTTAACGATATCGCCCACTTTCAGGCCAGCGGCTTCGACGATCGCTTTGACGTTTTCCAGTGACTGGCGGGCCTGTGCGGAGACGTCGTCAGCCACGGCACCGGTTTTCGGATCGACCGGGATCTGGCCGGAAGTGATGATCATGCTACCCAGATCAACGCCCTGTACGTAAGGCCCAATGGCGGCTGGCGCGAGTTCAGTGCTGATATTACGTGACATTTTCTCTCCTAACTCGAGGGTTTCTTTTCAGAAATTCCATTATACACCCAAAATAATTCGAGTTGCTTGTAGGCGGCCAGCAACGGAGACCCAGGAGCATAGTCCACTATGTGACTGGGGCAACGGTGCGCAGCTAACACCCAAACAACTTGAAGTATGACGGGTGTAGGGAGTGGCCGCCAGATTAACAGCGCCACTCGTGGGGAAATCAGTCGGCCTGTAACACCACCTGATGCTCGAACTCTTTTTCGCAGTAGCGGCATTTCAGGTGTACTTCACCCGCGCGGGATTTCACGCTGAAGCTGGACGCCACCGGTTCGCTGCGGCTGATGCAGTTGCTGTTCGGGCAGGTCAGCACGCCGTCGATATGATCCGGCAGGCTGAGGTTCAGCTTCAGCACCACTTCGTAATTGTCGATGCGGTTAACCGTGGCTTTGGGTGCATACATCGCCAACTGGTTGGCCTGTTGCTCGGTCAGGAAAGTATTCTCGATCTTGATCAGATCTTTGCGGCCCAGCTCGCGTGAAGGCAGGTTCAGCCCGATGGTGATGCGCTGATCGGTGTCGGTCAGTTTGAACAGCGACAGCAGCTTAAAGCCGACGCGCGCCGGAATATGGTCGATCACCGTGCCGCATTTGATCGCTTCAACCTGGAGTTTATTATCGTGAGTCATGACGGTTCCCCTTAAATTAAAGAGCCAAATCGGCGTTTAATACCAGTGCCAACAGCGCCTGCCGGGCGAAAATGCCGTTGCCCGCCTGCTGGAAATAGTGCGCGTAGGGCGTTTTATCTACTTCGGTGGTGATCTCATCGATCCGTGGCAGCGGGTGCAGCACTTTCATGTTGCCGCGTGCGCCCGCCAGATCGCTCGCCCGCAGTATAAACTGTGCTTTCACGTTGGCGTATTCAGAAGGATCGAGGCGCTCTTTCTGCACGCGGGTCATGTACAGAATATCCAGCTCCGGCACCACTTCCTCAATGCTGTTGTGGTGGCTGTAGGTAATGCCTTTTTCTTCCAGCATCTTCAGCAGGTAACCCGGCATCGCCAACGCCTCCGGGGCGATGAAGAAGAAGTGATTACCCTCGTATTTAGCCAGCGCCTGGGTGAGCGAATGGACGGTGCGGCCATATTTCAGGTCGCCCACCATGGCGATGTTGATGTTGTTCAGGCGGCCTTGGGTCTCTTGAATGGTGAACAGGTCCAACAGGGTTTGAGTCGGATGCTGGTTAGAGCCGTCACCGGCATTCAGCACCGGGATACCGCCAGCGAACTCCGCCGCCAGGCGCGCCGCCCCTTCCTGCGGATGGCGCATTACAATCGCATCCACATAGGTGCTGATCACCGAGACGGTATCGGCCAGCGTTTCGCCTTTTTTGCCAAGGGAGGTGTTGCTGCCGTCGGAAAAGCCCACCACCGACGCCCCCAGGCGCTGCATGGCGCTTTCAAACGACAGGCGGGTGCGCGTTGATGCCTCAAAAAAGCAGCTGGCGATCACCTTGTGTTTCAGCAGTTCCGGCTGCGGGGTGGCTTTCAGGCTGGCGGCAGTGCGCAGCACCAGTTCCAGATCCTCGCGGCTGAGATCGTTAATAGAGATGATGTTTTTGCGATACAGCGGGTTGGCCATGTTCACTCTCCTCAAGTCGAGTCGTTCTTAAGGCAAAAAAAAGCCCCTCAATGAGGGGCTTAAATAATGAGATCATGCAATAGGAGAAACAACGGCTGCAGGCTGCCGATGGGCAGTGGGTTCTGTCGATGATCGCGAACAAAACAAGCGGCGTTTTTCATGCTTTCTCCTGGCAAATTGTCGCGCATTATACTCGCGCTTTTCGTCACTGCAAGCGCTAAAACATCACTTTTTGCCATTTCGCAACCGATTGGCTGTTGAGAGAGGGCTTAGCCAATATGGATGTTGGCTATTTTTTAGGCTGAGAAAGATGCGTATGATAAATGTGCTTGCCCGCCTGCAAATCCCCCCGGCTGAAATGGCGCACAATATGGCCGTTTTCCATCAGCGCGGCACGTTCAGACATATGGGCGATCACTTCACCGTCGTGGCTCACCAGCAGATAGGTCATGCCATGTTCGCGCTTCAGGTGATTAAGCAGGTTAAGGATCTCTGCCTGCACCGACATATCCAGTGCCGAAGTCGGTTCATCCAGCAATAACAGCTTAGGCCGCAGCAGCAAAGCGCGGGCGATCGCCACCCGCTGGCGTTGACCACCGGAAAGCTGGTGCGGATAACGTTCGGCCATCGCTGCGTTCAAACCGACCTGTTGCAAGGCCTGGTTGATACGCGCCGGAATGTGTTTTTCGCCGTGGATCTTCAGCGGTTCCCCCAGCGTGCGGCCAATCTTGTGCTGTGGGTGCAGCGAGGCGTAAGGATCCTGAAACACCATCTGTACCTCGCGGCGCAGCTGGCCGGTAAAACGCTGTAGTGGCTGCAGCGTCTGGCCGAGCAGCCGCACTTCGCCGCACCATTCGCGTTGTAGGCCCGCCAGCACGCGCAGCACGGTGGATTTACCACAGCCGGAGGCGCCAATCAGGCTGAAGGTTTCCCCGGCCTCGACGGCAAAACTCACCGATTCGACGGCGATTTTATGGCCGATGCCCTGCGGGAAGCTGACCTGTAGGTTTTCAATTTCAATCAGCGCCATGTTCGCTCCGGGTAAAATCGATGCTGCGATCCAGCACCGGCAGTTCCTGGCCATAGGTGGCCGCACTGGGGCGGCAGGCCCACAGCGTGCGGGTATAAGGATGGGTGGCTGACGGCAGATCGGCGGCGAGGCCCTGATCCACCAGCTTACCCTGATACATCACCAGCACCCGGTCGCAGCGGGTGGCAACCAGCGGCAGATCGTGGCTGATCAACAGCAGGCCCATATTGCGCCGTGTGGTTTGTTCGACGATCAGATCGAGGATCTGGTTACGCAACCGGGCATCCAGCGCCGAGGTCGGTTCGTCGGCAATCAGCAGTTGCGGATCGTTAACCAGCGCTATCGCCAGCATGGCGCGCTGGCCCATGCCGCCGGAAAGCTGGCCGGGATAGCTGTGGTAGATATTCTCCGGCAAGCCGACGGCCGCCAGAGCATTCAGCACTCGCTCATGGCGATCGGCGCGGGTCAGAGAATGATGCAGCGTCAGGGACTCTTCGATCTGCTTGCCGATGCAGCGCACCGGGTTCAGCGCGTAGCGCGGATCCTGCAATACCATGGCGATTTTAGCGCCGCGCACCTCGTTCCACTGGCGTGGTTTCAGCGTCAGCAGGTCGGTTTGGCGGTAGCACAGGGTATCGGCGCTGACGATGCCCGGGTTACGCACCAGCCCCATCAGCGCGCGGGCGGTCATCGATTTGCCGGAACCCGATTCCCCGACCAGGGCCACCTTTTCCCGGCCAATCGTCAACGACAGGTTATCCACCACCGGGTGGCCGTTAAAGTTGATGCTGAGATTGCGTGCTACCAAGAGTGGCTCAGTCATGATGCGGATCCAGTAAGTCGCGCAGGCCATCGCCCAGCAGGTTAAACGCCAGGCTGCTGATCAGGATCGCACAGCCGGGGATCGCGGCGATCCACCATTGATCGAAGATCACCTGCATGCCGTCGGCCACCATTGAGCCCCATTCGGCCATCGGTGGCCGCGCGCCCAGGCCGAGAAAGCCCAGCCCGGCGGCGGCGAGAATGATGCCCGCCAGATCGAGCGCCAGCCGCACCACCGCCGAAGGCAGGCACATGGGCAGAATATGGCCCCACAGCAGGCGCGGCCCCTGAATGCCCATCATTTCGGCGGCGGCCAGATAGTCGCTTTTGCGTAGCAACTGGATTTCAGCCCGCGCCTGACGGGCATAGGCTGGCCAGGTGGTGAGCGCCAGCGCCAACGCGCCGTTAACCAGCCCCGGCCCGAGCATCGCCACAAAGGCAAAGGCCAGAATCAGCCGTGGCATCGACATCACCACGTCGGTAAAGCGCATCAGCACGCGTTCCAGCCAGCCGCCGTAATAGCCGGAAAGCACGCCGATCAGCAGGCCGAGCGGCAGGGTAATCACCGTCACCAACAGCACCAGCCCAAGTGTGGGACGCATGCCGTAGATCAGACGCGAAAGCACGTCGCGGCCATAGCCGTCGGTGCCGAGCCAGTGGCCTGCGCCCGGTGGCAGCAGGCGGTTGGCGGCGTTCTGCCAGTTGGGATCAACCGGTGCCAGCCAGGGAGCGAACAGGGCGATCAGCACCAGCGTCAGCAGGATCAGCGAGCCACAGGTGGCGGCCGGGGAACGTTTGAGCATGGCGATCGTCATCTTGGCCGCGTCCTTGGGTCGATCGCGCGGACCAGCAGATCGGTGAGGGTGTTGATCAGCACAAAGCACAGGCCGATCAGCAGGGTGCCGCCCATAATCGCGGTGGTATCACCGGCAAACAGCGCGGTAGTGAGGTAACGGCCAATGCCGGGCCAGGAGAACACCGTTTCGGTCAGCACCGCGCCTTCCAGCATGCTGGTGTAAGACAGAGCGATCACCGTCAGCAGCGTGCCGCCGATATTCGGCAGTACGTGGCACAGCATTATGCGCATCTCGCTGGCACCCTTGGCGCGCGCCAGCGTGACATATTCTTTATTCAGCTCACTCAGGCAGGCCGAGCGCGTCAGGCGGGTGATGCTGGCCAGCGAGTAATAGGCCAGCAGGCAAACCGGCAGCACCAGGTGCGCCAGCGCATTGCGCACCGCGCCAAGGTCGCTGGAAAGCCAGGTATCGATCAGCGCGAAGCCGGTTTTGCTCTCTACGCTGTATTGGTAGATATCGTCCAGCCGCCCCGGCCCAGCGCTCCACTGCAGTTTGGCGTAAAACAGCAGCAGCATCAGCAGCCCCAGCCAGAAGATTGGCACCGAGTTGCCGAGCAGGGTGATGAAACGCACGATGATATCCAGCCTGCTACCGGCAAAGCGGGCGCAGAGCACGCCAAACAGCACGCCGAGCGTTGCGCCAATGATCAACGATAGCGTGGCCAGTTCCAAGGTGGCGGGGAAGGCGTGCAGCAGATCCTGCAACACCGGCTGACCGGTGGCGCTGGCGGTGCCGAGATCGCCGTGCGCCAGCCGCTCCAGATAGTGCCAGAACTGCACCGGCAGAGAGCGATCCAGCCCGAGCTGATGCTTGACCTGTTCATAGGTGGCGGCGCTGGCGTGATCGCCGACGATCTGCAATACCCGATCCACCGGCGACAGCGCCGAGAGCAGAAAGGTGATCAACAGCAGGCCGAACAGGGTCAGCGCCAGCGTAAGCAGGCTCTGGGCCACCCCTAAAATATGACGCCGGGAAGGGCTCCCCAGCGTGGGTTTTATTGCTACCGACATGACAATCCTGATTATTTGCTGACGCGATCGTAGTAAACCATATCCGCATTCAGGCCCTGTTGATAGCCTTTCACGTTATCGCGCAGCACCACCTGCGTTTTGGCCTGATCGATAAACACATAAGGTGAGCTGCGCTGCAGCTCCTGCTGCATGGCGGTGTACAGTGCGCTGCGCTTGGCCGGATCGGCTTCAGCCACCGCCGCCAGCGTTTTCTTATTCAGATCGGGGATCTGCCAGCCGTTCAGGCCAGCCACCGTGCTGCTCTTGCCGTCGTTATAGGCAAAGGCGCTGGCGTTGGAGTGCGCGTCGAAGTAATCGGGGATCCACAGGCGGATCGCCGCCTGGTGCTGTTTGGCACGCACGCGCGCATACACCTGGCTACCCGCCGCAGGTAGCAGCTCGAGCTTCACGCCGCCCTGGGCAAAGCTGGCCTGCAACGACTGGGCAATGGTGATAAACGGCGGTTTGTTTTCCACGTCTAACGTCAGGCTGGCGTTAGCGATCCCGGCTTTTTCCAGGATCGCCTTGGCCTTGGCCGGATCGAAACTGAACGGGTTATCTTCCAGCGCACCCGGCAAGCCCACCGGCAGGAAGCTTTGATGCACGAAGTATTGACCTTTCAGCAGATCTTTCGTGATGCCCTGATAATCCACCAGATAGCGCGCGGCCTCCCAGAATGCCGGGTTATTCAGCAGCGGATTGGCCTGGTTGCCGCTATTGAACACCAGATAGTTCTGCTCGGCGGAAGGGATTTCCAGCACCTTCACGCCCTGCTGGGTTTTCAGCGCGGCGGTCTGGTCCGGGCCCAGTTCACGCGCCACGTCGGCATCGCCTTGCTGGATCAGCAGACGGCGCGCGCTGGGGTCTGGCACGTTTTTGATGATGATGTTGCTGAGCAGCGGCTTATCGCCTGGTGAAGTTGGGTTGGCGTCGAGCACGATCGCCTGATGCGGCTGATAAACGCGCATCTTGAACGGGCCGCTGCCGGCGGAGTGCATTTTCAGCCAGGCGTTGCCGAAGTCGTCGCCTTTCACGTTTGGTTGCACCGCTTTGCTATCGACGATCGAGGCGATCGGCGTTGAAAGAATATTCAGCGCCACCGCCGGGCTGACGTCCGCCGTCCAGCTCAGTTGTATAGTATGATCGTCGATTTTCTTCAATTGTGTAGCGATATTGTCCGGCTGCCAGCCGAGCACGTTGAGGATAAACGCCGGTGACTTATTCATTTTCACCGCGCGCTGATAAGAGAAGATCACATCGTCGGCGGTTAACGGGTTGCCAGAAGAGAATACCGCCTGCGGGCGCAGCTTGATCGTCAGAGTTTTGGCGGCGGCGTCATCCTGCCAGCTTTCTGCCAGCACCGGGATTACCTTGGCCGGGTTGTCACGATCGGCCTGCACCAGCCGCTGATACAGGCTGGGTACGGTCTGAATGCTGGAAAGCTCGTTGGCTTCAGCCGGATCGAGGCTGACAATATCATCCAGCGATTGGACGACCACCAGCGTATTGGGCGGCGTGGCGGCGAAAGCGCTGCCTGAGAGCGCGGCGAGAATGAACAGCGGTAACACTTTGGCTTTCATAGACGTTTCCCTTGAGTGTGCTGGTAAACCAGAACGGAGAAGAGGTTGTTATCGTTGATTTTTTACGGTATTTCCACCGCCAAAGTGCCACGGTAGAACGTTCGTAAAAAGCAGGCAAAGGCTAATCTGTTATTTGATATGACGAAAAAGACTATATGACGCGGGGAAAGGGTTTGCCAGCAAAAGCCCCTTATTTTTGAAGGGGCTTTGGGGGGCTTGAGTCATTATGGGCTTATAGCGTAATCACAATGCTTTACTCAGCGTGGCCACCATCACCGCCTTGATGGTGTGCAGGCGATTTTCTGCCTGATCGAACACCACGCTGTGGGCAGATTCGAATACCTCGTTGGTGACTTCCATCCCACCGTGCAGGCCGTACTGTTCGGCCATCTGCTTGCCCAGGGTGGTTTGATCGTCGTGGAACGCGGGCAGGCAGTGCAGGAATTTCACCTGTGGGTTACCGGTGAGTTTAACCATCGCCATATTGACCTGGTAAGGCAACAGCTGAGCAATACGTTCCTGCCACACCTCTTTCGGTTCGCCCATCGAGACCCAGACGTCGGTATACAGGAAGTCAGCACCTTTCACCCCTTCGGCGATATCTTCCGTCAGCGTGATTTTGCCGCCGGTCTGCTGCGCCAGCGCCTGGCATTCTGCCACCAGTTCCGCCTGCGGCCAGCAGGCTTTAGGTGCCACCAGGCGCAGATCCATGCCCACCAGCGCAGCGGCTTCCAGCAGGGTATTGCCCATATTGTTATGCGCGTCACCGATGTAGGCGAATTTCACTTCGCTCAGCGGTTTGTTGGGCAAGTGTTCACGCACGGTGAGCAGATCTGCCAGCAACTGGGTGGGGTGAAACTCGTTGGTTAAGCCATTCCACACCGGGACACCGGCGTGGTTTGCCAGCGTTTCCACCAGGTGCTGGCCAAAGCCGCGATACTGAATACCGTCGTACAGGCGGCCCAGCACGCGAGCGGTGTCTTTCATCGACTCTTTATGGCCGATCTGGCTGCCGCTTGGGCCAAGATAGGTGACCTGCGCCCCCTGATCGAATGCGGCAACTTCGAAAGAGCATCGGGTGCGGGTTGAGTCTTTTTCGAAGATGAGCGCGATGTTTTTGCCTTGCAGGTAGCGGGTTTCCTGGCCTTGCTTTTTAGCCTGTTTTAAATCGGCGGCCAGTTGCAGCAGAGATTGGATCTCGGCGGGGGTAAAATCCATTAACCTCAGAAAGTGACGATTGTAAAAGGGGTTCATCTGGTTCATCTCCATATATCCCTAACGTTTTAATTGAATTAAAATTCACTTTATATGTATGAATATTCAATTTCAACCCCAGGAAAGAAATCTTTCACGTTTATCATGGCAGCAGTGACACTGGTGTGTGAAAATAGAGGTATTGAAAGCCATTTTATTGAGGATAGAGGCATGGCAAACCGCGAATTGCTGGAAGAACAACGTGAAGAAACCCGCCTGATCATCGAAGAACTGCTGGAAGACGGCAGCGATCCGGATGCGCTCTACACTATTGAGCACCATTTCTCTGCCGAAAAGTTTGAAGTGCTGGAGCAGGCCGCAGTCGAAGCCTTTAAGCTCGGCTACGAAGTGACCGATGCCGAAGAGCTGGAAGTGGAAGATGGCTCACTGGTGATGTGCTGTGATGTGATCAGCGAAGTCGCGTTGAATGCCGAGCTGATCGACAGCCAGGTGGAGCAACTGGTGGCGCTGGCAGAAAAATGCGGCGTCAACTACGACGGCTGGGGCACCTACTATGAAGATCCGAACGGTGAAGATGACGACGAAGACGGCGAATTTATCGATGAAGATGACGACGGTAAGCGCCACTAATTAACCTCTGGGCCGGGTTCCCGGCCCTTTGCTCCTGTATAAGCTCAAATGACATACCATTCTTTGTTAGCCCCAATTCTGAATTTCCTGCATTGCGAAACCCCCGATGGCTGGATTGACGCGGCGCGCCGCGCGGAAAACCTGCCGCTGTTGCTGACCGACCATATGGTTTGCGAACTGAAAGCCGCACAAACCGGCATGTGGTTGATCCGCCGTTATGTGGCGGACAAAGAGAGCGGTGATGCCTTGCTGGCATTGCTGAAGCCCTACGAAGCCTTTGTGCATGAGGAGCAGGGCGTGCCGGAGGCGTTGTTCCGCCAGAGCGCTTTCACCAAAAAGATCCTGCCGAAAAACGGTTCGGCCTACGGGCAGGATCTGGTGGATAAAATGGTGCTGCTGATTAAGGAAGAACTGCATCACTTCTCGCAGGTGTTGGAGATCATGCAAGCGCGGCAGATCCGCTATAAAAAGATCACCGCTAGCCGCTATGCCAAAGGCATGATCCGCGAAGTGCGCACTCACGATCCGGCTACCTTGATCGATAAGCTGATCTGCGGTGCTTATATCGAAGCCCGCTCCTGTGAGCGTTTTGCCAAATTGGCACCGTTTCTCGACGATGAGCTAAACCGGTTTTATGTTTCGTTATTGCGTTCTGAAGCGCGCCATTATCAGGATTACCTGACGCTGGCGCAGCAGATTGCCGAGGGTGATATCAGCGAACGTGTGGCGCATTTTGGCCGCGTTGAAGCCGAACTGATCCAGTCGCCGGATAACGAGTTCCGTTTTCACAGCGGTGTGCCGGTGGGGTGAGAAATTACGCTCTCTCGCCCAAAATCAAATCCGCCGCCTTTTCCGCCAGCATAATGGTTGGGGCGTTGGTGTTGCCGCTGGTGACCTGCGGCATAACCGAGCAGTCCACCACCCGCAGGCGTTCGAAGCCGTGCACGCGCAGCTGCAGATCGGTCACCGAGTCCACTGGCGACTGGCCCATGCGGCAACTGCCCACCGGGTGATAGACCGTCTTGCAGAAGTTACGCACGAACTCCTCTAACTGCACGTCGTCGTTGGTCCACTGTGGTTGCGGCATCAGCAGATCTTTAATCAGCGGTTTAAGGGCGGCGGTTTCTAAGAAACGCAGGCCAAATTTAACGGCGCGAATGCTACCGGCCAGATCGTCCGGGTGGCCAAGGTAGTTGGCCTGTAGCTTGACCGGATCGCTTGGGTTGCGGCTGCGCAGTTGCACTTGGCCGCGTGCTTTGGGCTGCAGATAGCCGACTTTCAGCGTCATGCCGTGGATCGCGGGCAGCGGTTCGCCAGGCACGTCGTCCCAACTGTCCAGCAGCGGGAGGAAGTGGATTTGCACGTCCGGCCGACCATCGCTCAGGCTGTCGGTAAAGGCGGCACCTTCGAGCACGTTGGAGCTCAGCACGCCGCTGCGGAACGCCATCCACTCGGCGCCGTGGCGCAGCGCCTGCCAACCGCGATCGGCACCGAACAAACTGACAGGCTCGCGCATGCTGACGTTGATCGACATATGCAGATGATCGTGGAAGTTCTTGCCCACCGGCAGATCTACCAAGGGCGTAATGCCTAAGGATTCCAGATGTTCGCGGGGACCAATACCGGACAGCATCAGGATCTTCGGTGAACCGACTGCGCCAGCGCTGAGGATCACTTCCTGACTTGCCCGTGCGGTAATTTCGCTGCCGCCGTTCTGGCTGTAAACCACACCGGTCGCCACGTTGTTTTCGAGGGTGACGCGGTGAACCAAGGCATTGAGCTTCACTACCAGCCGTGAGTTATCACGCACCGATTTCAGGTAGGTGCGTGCGGTGCTGGCGCGTTCGCCTTTGTGGGTGGTGGTCTGGTAGAAACCAACGCCATGCTGGCTTTCACCGTTGAAGTCGTTGCGGTAGGGCAGGTTCAGCTCCTGGCCTGCGCGGATAAACGCCATACTGAGCGGATGCCGATAGCGGTTCTCGCTGACCGGCAGCAGCCCGTCATCGCCGTGATAGCCGTCGGACAGGCTCTCGTTGGCCTCGGCGCGTTTAAAGTAGGGCAGGACGTCCTGATAGCTCCAACCGGTGCAACCGAACTTTTCCGCCCAGTCGTCGTAATCCTGCTGTTGACCACGGATGTAGATCATACCGTTCACCGAGCTGCTGCCACCCAGCACTTTGCCTTGGGCGATCTGCATACGGCGGTTGTTGGCATGAGGTTCGGGTTCGGTTTCATACGGCCAGCTTTTTTTGGCGATGATCTTGGCGACGCCAGCGGGCATCTTGATAAACAGATTATTGTCGTCACCCCCTGCCTCCAGCAGCAGAACACGTGCCTGAGTACGGCGGATCAACTGTGCTGCCAGCACGCAGCCCGCTGAGCCTGCGCCGACGATGATGTAATCGAAGGTATTTTCCGACATAAGTGTTCCCTGTGCGTGATGGCTGGTTATTGCAGAGTAGCGCAGCAAAATGGGTGGTCAATTTGTAATCGTTAATTTATTAACGAATATCACAATAATTTTACATTACAGTGTTTTATTCAGTTTATCTGTCTGAAATATAAAAATGTCATGTGGTTTTTTGAATGATATTGATGTTAATGATTTTTTTGTGGGGGAGGGGCGTGGCGTTCATGATGCACATACTCGTTCTGTTCCCCTCACCCCAACCCTCTCCCCGAGGGAGAGGGGGCTGGCAGGGTGCTGTTGTCAGGTGCGGGTGTAAAGCTTTGGCACATTCGGTCTTCTCATTACATATACCCATCCTGTTCCCCTCACCCCACCCCTCTCTCTGAGGGAGAGGGGGCTGGCAGGGTGTTGTTGTCAGGTGCGGGTGTAAAGCTTTGGCTTCTCATTCTGTGGGAGAGAGTTGACGGGGTATTGCCATTAGACACAGAAGTAAGGCTGTGGCACGTTCGGTCCCCTCTCCCTGCGGGAGAGGGTTGGGGTGAGGGGCGGCAGAGGTTACAGCGTTTTCAGCATAGTGACTTCACAGTCGCCGTGGCCGGTACAGCCCATGGCGTGATTGATATGCTCGAAACCAAGGTGCTCATACAGGCCGATCGCCTGTTGCAGGGTGGCGGTAGTTTCTAAATAACAGCGCTGGAACCCCTGTTGGCGGGCAAACTCCAGCGCCTGCAACGCCAGGCGCTTGGCCAGGCCTTTGCCGCGTAACTCCGGCAGGAAATACATTTTCTGTAATTCGCAGACGTCTGCTTCACCGCCCTGCAGTGGCGCAACCCCGCCGCCGCCAGCAACCTGGCCGTCTAGCTCAACCACCCAGTAGGCGCTGCGTGGCTGGCTGTAGATCTGGTATAACGTGTCCAGATGAGGGTCAGAAACGGTGTAACCTTTATCTGCCGTTAAACCGTGCTCGGCAGACACTTCGCGAATGACGTGAGCAATAGCGGCATTATCTTCAGCCGTTATTGGGCGCACCAGAAGACGCACTGGGGTTGCTGTGGTCATATTTTTACTCGCCAATGAGAGAAACCAGGAAGGCTAAGGCATTTTGTTGTTATTACAGAATATGCCGTACTAATACTTTTTAATACCATTTAAGGCCGACTTTTGGCAATGCTGATAAAAAAACAGCGGGGAAATCACCCGCTGTTTTTGATCGGTTTGCTCGGCTATACGGGCAACGTTACAGCGCGGCGATAGTTGCCTGCTGTTCTTGTAGCTTCACTTTGCCTTCCTGGCAGGCGGCCAGGCGCTCGCGCTCTTTGGCGACAACCGCCTCCGGCGCACGGGCGACAAAGCCTTCATTCGACAGCTTGCCTTCGATAGAGGCGATTTCTGCGTCCAGCTTGCCCATCTCTTTGGTCAGGCGGGCGATCTCGGCGTCTTTGTCGATAAAGCCCGCCATCGGGATCAGCAGTTCCGCACCTTCCACCAGTTTGGTGACCGATACCGGGCCTTTCTCACCCGCAGGCAGCAGGCTGAGAGACTCCAAGCGCGCCAGTTTTTCGATAAAGCTCTGGTTTTCCTGCACGCGCCGCTGGGCATCGCCGTTGGCGTTACGCAGCAGCACTTCCAGCATTTTGCTAGGCGCGATGTTCATCTCGGCACGGATGTTACGCACCGCGGTGATTGCCTGCTTGATCCACTCCAGATCGTTCAGCGCCTGCTGATCTTCCCGCGCGGCGTCGTAAGCCGGGAAGGGTTGCAGCATGATGGTGTCTGCCGTTTCGCCGGTCAGTGGCTTAACGCGCTGCCAGATGGTTTCGGTGATAAATGGAATGATCGGGTGCGCCAGGCGCAGCAGTGCTTCCAGCACGGTGATCAACGTATGGCGTGTGCCACGCTGTTCCGCTGCGCTGCCGTTGCTGACCACCGGTTTGGTCAATTCCAAGTACCAGTCGCAGAACTGGTTCCAGGTGAATTCATACAGGATGCCCGCGGCGATATCGAAACGATAGGTATCCAGCGCTTCGCGGTAGGCTTTCACCGTGCGGTTGAATTCAGCCAGGATCCAGCGATCGGCCAGTGAAAGCTGCATCTCGCCACCGTTGAAGCCACAGTCGTGCTCTTCGGTATTCATCAGCACAAAGCGGCTGGCGTTCCACAGCTTGTTACAGAAGTTGCGGTAGCCTTCCAGGCGCTTCATGTCCCAGTTGATATCACGGCCGGTAGAAGCCAGCGCCGCCAGGGTGAAGCGCAGGGCGTCGGTGCCGTGCGGCTCGATGCCGTTCGGGAACTGCTTCTCGGTGCGCTTGCGGATCTTCTCTGCCAACTGCGGCTGCATCATGTTGCCGGTGCGTTTTTCCAGCAGATCTGCCAGCGAGATACCGTCCACCATATCCAGCGGGTCGATCACGTTGCCTTTCGACTTGGACATTTTCTGCCCTTCGTCGTCGCGGATCAGGCCGGTCATGTACACGGTCTTGAACGGCACCTGCGGCTTGCCATTTTCATCTTTGATGAAGTGCATGGTCAGCATGATCATGCGGGCAATCCAGAAGAAGATGATGTCGAAGCCGCTGACCATCACGCTGGTCGGGTGGAAGGTTTTCAGCGCGTCGGTCTGCTCTGGCCAACCCAGCGTGGAGAAGGTCCACAGGCCGGAAGAGAACCAGGTATCCAGCACGTCTTCATCCTGGTTAAGCGCAATGTCTGCACCCAGGTTGTTTTCGCGGCGCACTTCTTCCTCGCTGCGGCCTACGTATACGTTGCCGTTGGCGTCGTACCAGGCCGGAATACGGTGGCCCCACCACAGCTGACGCGAGATACACCAGTCCTGAATGTCGCGCATCCAGCTGAAGTACATGTTTTCATACTGCTTCGGCACGAACTGGATTTCGCCCTGCTCAACCGCTTCTACCGCCACTTTCGCCAGCGGCGCGGTGCGCACGTACCATTGATCGGTGAGCATTGGCTCGATCACCACGCCGCCACGGTCGCCGTAAGGCACGGTCAGATCGTGCGGTTTGATCTCGTCCAGTAGGCCGAGCTCGTCAAAGGCGGCTACCACGGCTTTACGCGCGGCAAAACGCTCCAGGCCGCGGAACTGCGCCGGGATTTCGCTGCTGTAGGCGGTGCTGGCTTCACCCAGGGTATCGAACACTTCTGCTTCCTGGCGGATATCACCGTCGAAAGTCAGAATGTTGATCATCGGCAGGCCGTGGCGCTTGCCCACTTCATAGTCGTTGAAATCGTGCGCCGGGGTGATCTTCACGCAGCCGGTGCCTTTTTCCATATCGGCGTGCTCGTCACCGACGATACGGATGCGGCGGTTAACCAGCGGCAGGATGAGCTCTTTGCCAATCAGATCCTTGTAGCGCGGATCTTCCGGGTTGACCGCCACGCCGGTATCACCCAGCACGGTCTCCGGACGGGTGGTAGCAACCACCAGGTAATCTTTGCCTTCGGCGGTGGTTGCGCCATCGGCCAGCGGGTAACGCAGGTGCCACATGGAACCTTTCGATTCGCGGTTTTCCACTTCCAGATCGGAAATAGCGGTGCGCAGTTTCGGATCCCAGTTCACCAGGCGCTTACCACGGTAGATCAGATCTTCTTTATACAGACGGACAAACACCTCTTTCACCGCGTTGGACAGGCCATCGTCCATGGTGAAGCGTTCGCGCTCCCAATCCACCGAGTTGCCGAGGCGGCGCATCTGGCGGGTGATGGTGCCGCCGGATTCAGCCTTCCACTGCCAGATCTTGTCGATAAAGGCATCGCGGCCGTAATCGTGACGGGTTTTGCCTTCTTCTGCGGCGATCTTGCGCTCAACCACCATTTGGGTGGCGATCCCGGCATGGTCAGTCCCCGCTTGCCACAGGGTGTTTTTACCCTGCATACGCTGATAGCGGATCATGGTGTCCATGATGGTTTGCTGGAACGCGTGGCCCATATGCAGGCTGCCGGTAACGTTCGGCGGCGGGATCATGATGCAGAAACTTTCCTGGCTGGTATCGCCATTCGGTTTGAAATAACCCTGGCTTTCCCAGTGGTCGTAAAGCTTCTGTTCGATCTGTGTTGGGTCGTAGGCGGTATCGAGATGACTGTTTGTCTTTTCCATTGTGCTTCGTTGTTCAGTAAGTTGGCGGCGTGGCCGTGGTCAAATGGAAGCCGACGCTGCGATAGGCTTTGTAACGTTCGCGCGCCAACTGTTTCAAGGTGTCTTCGTAAGGAACGAAGTCTACCACTTCATGGAAAGCAGTAGCAAAATCTGCAAACTGCGGCAGCAAGGCGATCAGCAGATCGCGCGGGGCATTGCCGCGTTTACCGGGCCAGCACAGCTCGACCGGCGCGCCGTAGTTCGGCCCTTCGCCCGCGAGGTTATGCGGCACAAAGTGGTGCGGCTCGCGCTGCCACAGCGCTTCGTCCAGCCGCTGGGCCTGCTCCTGGCTTTCACAGGCGATCAGTACCCGCTGGCCAGCACGCCAGCGTTTGGCGGCAACGGCGCAGGCCAGCGCCTCGTGTGCGCTGAGCGCACCAGCGGGGTCTGGGTGTTCAAGGAGGTAGAACGTTGCCTGTTTCATATACCCTTCATCTTTCAAGCCGCAGCTGTGTTGGCTGCCCTCCCTCACCCCAGTCACTTACTGATGTAAGCTCCTGGGGATTCCTTCGGTTGCCGCCTTGCTGCAACTTGAAAGCTATTGGGTATAAGCCGGGTGCCTGTAAAAAATGCAAGGGCACAGCAAGCTGTGCCCTTGGTAATTATACCTGATTTACCGCGCGGATTTAATCGTCGCCGTTCAGACCTGCTCGATTGAGTAGAAACTGTGCCAGCAGCGCTACCGGGCGGCCGGTGGCCCCTTTATTCTTGCCGGAGCGCCAGGCGGTGCCAGCAATATCCAGGTGTGCCCAACTGTATTTACGGGTAAAGCGCGACAGGAAGCAGCCGGCGGTAATGGCACCACCTGGACGACCACCGATATTGGCCATATCGGCAAAGTTGGAATCCAGTTGCTCGTAGTACTCGTCCGCCAGCGGCAAGCGCCATGCGCGATCGCCAGCCTGTTCGGAAGCGCCGATCAGCTCGTGAGCCAGTGGATTGTGGTTCGACATCAAGCCGGTGAGGTGATGGCCGAGTGCGATCACGCAGGCTCCGGTCAGAGTAGCGATATCAATCACCAGTTCTGGCTCGAAACGCTCCACATAGGTGAGGGTGTCGCACAGCACCAGGCGGCCTTCGGCGTCGGTGTTCAGCACTTCAACCGTTTGGCCAGACATGGTGGTCAGCACGTCTCCTGGGCGATAAGCGCGCCCGCCCGGCATGTTTTCACAGCCTGCCAGCACGCCGATCACGTTCAGCGGCAGGTTCAGTTCCGCCACCACGCGCATCACGCCATACACCGTGGCGGCACCGCACATGTCGTACTTCATCTCGTCCATGCCGTCGGCCGGTTTGATCGAGATACCGCCGGAGTCAAAGGTCAGCCCTTTACCTACCAGCACGATCGGCTTAGCGTCAGGGTTGGGATTGCCTCTATATTCCATCACGGACATCAATGATTCGTTTTGCGAACCGGCACCGACCGCCAGATAAGCGTTCATCCCCAGCTCTTTCATCTGCTGTTCACCGATAACGCGGGTGGTGATGTGGCTGCTGAAGGCATCCGCCAACTGACGTGCCTGTGATGCCAGATACCCGGCGTTACAGATATTCGGTGGCATATTGCCGAGATCTTTGGCAGCTTTGATGCCGGAAGCGACAGCCAGACCGTGCTGGATGGCACGTTCGCCGCTGGTGAGTTCGCGGCGCGTTGGCACGTTGAACACCATTTTACGCAGCGGGCGGCGTGGCTCTACTTTGTTGCTTTTCAACTGATCGAAGGTGTAGAGCGTTTCTTTGGCGGTTTCAATCGCCTGGCGCACCTTCCAGTAAGTGTTACGGCCTTTGACGTGCAGTTCGGTCAGGAAGCAGACGGCTTCCATGGAGCCGGTATCGTTAAGGGTATTGATGGTTTTCTGAATCACCTGCTTATACTGGCGTTCATCGAGCTCGCGCTCTTTGCCACAGCCGATGAGCAGGATGCGTTCGGAGAGAATGTTCGGCACATGGTGCAGCAGCAATGTCTGCCCGACTTTGCCTTCCAGTTCGCCACGGCGCAGCAATGCGCTGATATAACCATCACTGATTTTGTCGAGTTGTTCTGCGATAGGTGATAGGCGGCGCGGTTCGAAAACGCCGACGACAATACAGGCGCTACGCTGTTTTTCCGGGCTACCGCTTTTTACACTGAACTCCATGCACTACTCCTGAATCTTAAAGACAACGGCGGTAGCTACGGCTAGAATGAACCACTTCGTAACGTGCTGCCGTCATTGAGTTAACTGATGATGTTAACCTGAACTGCGTAAATGTTCTGTTTTGGCGACTATAGGGCTGTTCCTACAGGGCACCCAAACGGCTTGATGTATTAATACTATTTTAGCTGTGAAAGGTTGCCACATGATGATAAAAAATGGCGGATTAGCGATGAAACTAGCGATTTTCCTGCAAAAAGACAAGTTTTCACAGGCGTAATAAGCGTGATCATCATTAGATATCTGGTACGGGAAACGCTGAAGAGCCAAATTGCCATCCTGTTTATCCTGCTCCTGATCTTTTTTTGTCAGAATCTGGTCAGGGTGTTAGGCGATGCGGTCAACGGTAATATCCCGACAAACTTAGTATTATCCCTGCTTGCATTAGGTGTACCAAAGATGGTGCAACTGATCCTGCCTTTAAGCCTGTTTCTTGGCATTTTGATGACGCTTGGGCGGTTGTATACCGAAAGCGAAATCACCGTGATGCATGCTTGCGGCCTGGGAAAACGGACCCTGATCATTGCCGCTATGGTGTTAGCGCTTTTCACTTCTGTTCTGGCGGCGGTGAACGTGTTCTGGTTGGGGCCATGGGCCTCTAGCCAACAGGATGGCGTGATTGCGGAAGCCAAAGCCAACCCCAGCATTGCCGGGCTGGCGGAAGGGCAGTTCCGGCCTTCGCAGGACGGTAACGCCGTGCTGTTTGTCGGTAATGTGAAAGGGAACACTTTCGATGATGTGTTCCTGGCGCAGTTGCGCCCGAGCGGTAACAAGCGGCCTTCGGTGGTGGTGGCAGAGCATGGTGTGATCAACCAGAACCGCGATGGTTCACAGGTAGTGACGTTGGACAAAGGCACCCGTTTTGAGGGCACCGCCCTGCTGCGTGATTTCCGGATTACGGATTTCAATGATTACAAGGCGGTGATCGGCCACCGTTCGGTCACGCTGGATAACACCCAGACCGAGCAGTTGTCGATGCGTACGCTGTGGGAGTCATCCGATCCGGATGCCAACGCCGAGTTCCATTGGCGCCTGACGCTGGTGGTTTCTGTGATACTGATGGCGCTGCTGGTGGTGCCGTTGAGCGTGGTGAACCCTCGTCAGGGCCGGGTGCTCAGCATGCTGCCAGCCATCTTGCTCTATCTTATCTTCTTCCTGGTGCAGACATCGCTGCGTTCCAACGGCGGTAAAGGCAAACTGGATCCAATGCTGTGGATGTGGGGGGTGAACGTGGCCTACCTGTTGATGGCGCTGGTGCTGAATTTGTGGGACACCGTCCCTGCGCGCAGACTGCGTGAACGCCTGAAAGGAGCGGCCTGATGTTTGGTGTATTAGACCGTTATATCGGTAAAACGATTTTCAATACCATCATGATGACGCTGTTCATGCTGGTATCGCTTTCCGGCATCATCAAGTTCGTTGAGCAGTTGCGTAAGGTGGGCCAGGGCGACTACACGGCGCTGGGGGCGGGGGTATTTACTCTGCTCAGCGTACCGACAGATATTGAGCTTTTTTTTCCGATGGCGGCGTTGCTGGGGGCTCTGCTGGGCTTAGGGACGCTGGCCACGCGCAGCGAACTGGTGGTGATGCAGGCCGCAGGCTTCACCCGCTTACAGATCGCCGGTTCGGTGATGAAAACCGCCATTCCGCTGGTGTTGCTGACCATGGCGATTGGCGAGTGGGTGGCACCGCAGGGTGAGCAGATGGCGCGTAACTATCGTGCGCAGCAGATGTACGGTGGTTCGCTGCTGTCTACCAAAAGCGGCTTATGGGCGAAAGACGGCAATGATTTCATCTACATCGAGCGCGTTTCTGGTGACACAGAGCTGTCTGGGGTGAATATCTATCACTTTAACGATCAGCGCAGGCTGGAGAAAGTTCGCTATGCCGCCAGTGCCAACTTTGAAGACGGTGAGTGGAAACTTTCACAGGTGGATACGTCCGATCTGACCAACCCTAAGCAGGTGACGGGCACCCAGACGCTGGCCGGCGTCTGGAAAACCAACCTGACGCCGGACAAGCTGGGGGTGGTGGCGTTAGATCCGGAATCGCTTTCGATCAGCGGGTTGCACAACTATGTGAGATACCTGAAGCAGAGCGGCCAGGAGGCCAACCGTTATCAGTTGAATATGTGGAGCAAAATCTTCTCGCCGCTCTCCGTGGCGGTGATGATGCTGATGGCGCTGTCGTTTATCTTCGGCCCGTTGCGCAGCGTGCCGATGGGGCTCCGTGTGGTGACCGGTATCAGCTTTGGTTTCCTGTTCTACGTGCTGGATCAGATCTTTGGGCCGCTGAGCCTGGTCTACAGTATGCCGCCGATATTGGGGGCGCTGTTGCCGAGCCTGCTGTTCCTGCTGCTTAGCATATATATGCTGCTGAAGCGCAGATAGCCCTATCCATATCGCTTGGTGAAGAGCGAGCAATGCCAGTCAGTTAAGTCACTGACTGGCATTTTTTATTTCTATCACAGAGAGATAAATGAACAGAGTGGGGGAAAGCTCCCCACTCGTTGAGCGTTTAAAGGGCGGATGCGGCGGAAGGGAATAGCGCAAATGCCTGGCTGCAATCATAGGGCGCTTCTGCACTTTCTGCTGGTGCATCACGGTTATCCAGCACCTCAAACTCCGGTGCACCGTTTTCCACTGCGGCCAGCAGCAGGCTGGCAAAGGATACCGGGCCTGGCCCCATGGTGATCTGGGCATAAGACGGCGATGCTGGTATTTTCCCCAAGGCTTTATTGGCTAACTGCGGTGCGCTGTCAAACACCGTGTTATTGAGCACGATATTCTTCAGCGGCAGGTCTTGCCCATCGGAACTGAAGCCTCGCAAGGTCACCCGAACGTTGTCGCCGTTATAAATGGAATTCGCTGTATCCACATAGTGGTAATTCTTGATGGTGATATCGTGAATATCCGGGTAAGCCTGGCCGGTTTTGCTGCTGTAATAGGTATCGATAGTCAGCGCTTCCTGGGCGCGGCGGATGCATACGCCATCATAGCTGACGTTTTTCACCTCTCCCCCGACGCTCATATCCGTTTTGATACGCACGCCCACGGCAAAGGCAGCATCATGACCGTCGATCGTCAGATCGCGGATTTCCACATCTTTGATCGCACAGTCGGTTTCGCTGCCGATCGACATCCCGTGGGTAAAATAGAGCCGGTTATGCAGGATCTTAACGTTGCTGACGGTGTAAATCGGCAACAGCCCCAGATACTTATCAGCAATTGGCGCAACGCAGGCGCTGCTGTTGTGGGACTTGATGGCAACACCATCATCACCCGTGCTGATATGGTTATAGGCGATCAACACGTTTTGTGATTGACCAGGATCGATCGCATCGGTGTTTTTGGTGGTATCCGGGGTAAAGCAAGTGCTGGCCCGGGTATAGTTGGGGGAGCCCGACGTTGTCGGTGTGGTGCCTTCCGGGCAGTCATAACCCGGCACCGTATAGGCCAGTGACGGGGTTAACACCTTCACACCCCAAACGGTGACCCCATTCACCCCACTAGGGACAAAGTGGAATTTGGGCGCATTTTGCAACGTGATCTTGTACAGAGTGAAGTTTTTGCTGGTCGGTTTGGCGGAGTTCTTGTTGGTGACCTGAATCAAGCGCGGGTTGTTCTGGTTGGCACCTGAAACCGTCTTGGTGAGTGCGCCAACGTCCCACCAGGTGAGGGTATTGGCATATTTCCCCGTGGTGATGACTGCACCGCCGCGCCCATCGATAATCCCTTCGCCAACTACGCCACTGTTCACCGCGTCGGTGGCGGTAATCAGTGCGTTACAGCCATTATCGGAGCTGGCGGTTTCACCGCAGTTATTTTTATCGGCAATCTGATAATCTGCCGGGCTGCGTGAGGCAAACAGGGTAACACCCTGATCCACCCACAGCGTCACGCCACTTTTTAGCGTCAGTGGGCCGCTCAGGAACGCATTTTCCCCATTGCTGCCGGCAATCAGCTTAACGGCGCCGCTGCTGCAGGCGTTGATGGCTGCCTGAATACGGCTGGCATCGGGCTGCGAGTTATCGGGATCGGCGTCGATAGCGTCATCCAACAGCCCTTTAGCGTTCTGCGTCAACTCGGCCGGGAGCGTTTGACAGACCGTGGGTATGACCGGCTCTTTGCCGACCAGCTCGGGATCGTTAAGCGCTGCGGCGGGCCAACTGCCACTGCGATCTGCCGGTGTCACGGGTTCAACGGGGTCAACAGGCGCGACGGGTTCAACAGGATCAACGGGGGCGACAGGCTCTGAAGGGTCTACGGGAGTGACCGGCTCAACCGGTACAGCAGGATCAATAGGGTTAACGGGGCTAATGGGTTCGGTTGGTGGGGCGGGATTGGTTGCTGAAGCGGTAGCACTCTCCGAGTTATCGCACCCCGTCAGGGTAACAAGAAAAGTAACTATAAAAAATAATGACTTAATATTCATTTTTATATCTTCCCTCATAATGAAACAACGTTCCAGAATGAGATATTGCTCCTGCAATATGCGCGATTGCAACGACTAATTGATATAAATATTTACTCAGAGCAGGGAATGCCGGACGTGAGTAATAGCGCCCGGCGAGTGGCAGTTACAGCCACCAATCCAGGATCAGGATACCGCATAGGCTGATCGCCCAGGCGATGGTGGTGGGCACCGACCAGACCATCATCTGTAGCTTGACGTCTTTGATCCCCATCATACGGTTCACCACCCAGAACATGCTGTCATTAAAGTAGCTGAAAAACAGCGCGCCCATGGTTGCCGCCTGCGCGGCAGCGAGCATATTCACTCCGGGCAACTGGCTGACGATTGGGGCAGAAATAGATGCGGCGGTGATCATGGCTACCGTACCTGAACCTTGTATCAGCCTGACAAGCGTTGCGATGAAAAAGGGAATCAGTACCGGCGTCAGCGGCAGGTTGGCGACATGCTGAGCCAACAAGGTTCCAGTGCCGCTTTCGCGCAACACCGCCCCGAGTGCGCCGCCCGCACCGGTGACCAGCAGGATGATCCCTGCGGTCTGCAACCCTTCCTCTAGCCGTTCCAGCGTGTCGTGCTTATCGACCTTGGGCATCAGGGTGTAGACCGCCAGCAACACGCTGATTGTCAATGCGATAATCGGCGAACCCAGAAAGGCGAACGCCTGCCCCCAGAGGCTCTCGCTCAGCCAGACCATATCCTCGGCTTTTGCCAGCATATTGTTCACCGCGTTGATAAAGATCAGCACGATGGGGGCGACGATCGGCAGCAGTGATAACGTTAGGCTAGGCAGTGCCTTCGCTTCTTTTTCAGCCAGATAACGCTGGTGGGCGGCGTGCCGATCCTCTGGCGCGTCATCCCGGTTTTCCGGTTCGAAATCCGGGTAGCGGCTGCCAAGCCAACGGGCATAGATAACCACGCCGATCACGCAAGGAATGGCTAAGACCAGGCCTGCCATCATCATGGCACCAATATCAACCCCGAAGATTGCTGCTACCCCTAATGGGCCAGGAGTCGGGGGCACGGCGTGGTGGGTAAGGATCAGCCCGCCCGCCAGCGCCACCCCCAACGTCAGCAGATTGCGTTGGCCTTTTTTGGCCAGCGCCTTTACCAGCGGATAAAGAATGACGAAGGCAGAATCGACAAAAATCGGGATGCTGACGATATAGCCGGTAATCGCCAAAGCCCATTCTTCGCGCCTTTTACCCAGCCATTTAATGAAGCTGTAGGCGATCTGTTCCGCTGCGCCAGAGACTTCCAGCACGCGGCCCATCATCACGCCTAAGCCGATAACAATCCCGATGCTGCCGAGCGTGCTGCCGAACCCTTTGCTGATGGTATCGACCGTCTGTACTGCCGTCAGCCCGCCGGAAATACCGGCGATCGAGGCGGCTATCAGCATGGCAATCAGTGCGTGAACCCGGGTGCACAGCACCAGAAAAACCAGCACGAATACGGCCACTGCCAGGCCGATGATGGGGGTATAAAGCGCCATAATCAGCTCCCCGCCTGCAACATGTCATCGCGCATAAAAGCGCTGATGATCTGCTGGAAGTCTTCATCGACAGAGAACCCTAACGCCAGCGCACGGCGAACGTCGAAGTGACCCGGCCAACTGGCGACGATCCGATTGATAGTGGCATCCGGCACAAAACTCACCCGCGCACGGGCCTGCTCACCGGCCACCGCGCCCAGCGCGTGCAACATCTGTTGAACGGTGACGCTGATGCCGGGCAGGTTAACGGTACGAGAGGTACCGAACTGCGCGGCAGAAAGCTGAGCGGCATGAATAAAGTTATCGATCACGGTACCGGGGCTTGATAACCACAGGGCCAGATCGGGGGAAACCGGGCAAATCGACGATTCGCCATGAAGCGGTTCACGGATGATGCCGCTGGCAAACGACGAGGCCGCTTTATTTGGCTTGCCGGGGCGCACGCTGATGGTCGGCAGGCGCAATACTCGCCCGTCAACAAACCCTTTACGTGAGTAGTCGTTGATCAGCAGTTCACACAGGGCCTTTTGCGTGCCGTAGGAGGATTGCGGCAGTACAGCGCAATCATCGCTGACCATCGGCGGGAGCTGGCCGCCAAACACCGCCAGCGAACTGGTGAAGATAAACTTCATTGCCGGAGCATGATGCCGCGCGGCTTCTAATAGCTGGCGAGTGGCGTCGAAGTTGACCTGCATACCGAGATCGAAATCGCTTTCTGCATGGCTGCTGACGATGGCGGCCAGGTGGAACAGCACGCTGCAGTGCTTATCAATAAGCTGGCTGGCGGCACCGGGCTGCGTCAGATCCAGCGCCAGGCAGCGCACGCGCGGATCGTCCACTGGCGCGTTGGGCCGCTGGATATCTGCCAGAATCAATTCACGGAAGGGCAGCACATTCTCCCGCAGTAATGCGGTAGCTAAACGCTGACCCAGAAAACCTGCTCCACCGGTAATGATGACCTTCATGGTGTTGTCCTTTCCCTATAGGGAGGTTGTTGTTATCAGAGGTTGATGTTGTGCAGCCGCAAACCGCGTTCTTTAAGCTGTTGCAGTGCATCCGGCGGCAGCGCGGCATCGCAGACGATGTCGTCGAGCGCCGTTAAGGGGCAGACGCGGAACATGCCGTACTTGCCATATTTACTGCTGTCGGAGACCAGCACTTTGCGCCGAGCCACGTCCAGCAGTGCCTGTTTCACCAGGACTTTTTCTTCATGGGGTGTAGAAAGACCATGCTCCAGATCCCAGGAACTGGTGCTGATAAAGGCGATATCGATATTCAGGGTGCGCAGCAGCATCGCGGCGCTGCTGCCTGCACAGGAAAAATTGCGTTGATCAACACGCCCGCCGGTATGAAACAGGTTGAGCTGCGGGCGATTCATCAGGTGCTGGATAATGGAAAAGTCATTGGTGACGACGGTCAGATTGAAGCGTTCCGCCAAATGGCGGGCGATCTCGAAGCTGGTGGTGCCGGCATCCAGATAAACGACCTGGCCATCTTCCACCATTGCGGCGGCATACTTGCCGATGGCCCGTTTCTGGCGGTGATGAAGCTGGGCTTTTTCTTTATAAGCCAGCTCCTGACGCAGCGCGTCGCTAAGGCGCACACCACCGCTGACGCTGATCACTTTGCCTTCTTCTTCCAGTTGATGAATATCGCGCCGAACAGTCATGTGTGAAACGCTCATCAGCTCTGCCAGCGCCACAATGGTGACCAACTGATATTCATGTACATGGCGATAGATAAAATCGCGACGTTCCGATGGGATCATGTTCTCTCCTCGGCAGCGGCGGGCTGGAGCGATGTTGCTGCGCAATGGCTGTTATTTTTTGTTATGGAAGTTAATGTTTAATCATTTTGTTTAACAAATAAACGATGGCTATCACAGAAGCTTAGGGCGGGGTTTTTAATAAAAAAGTTTATATTCAATATGTTAAATGGTTATCTGGCACTTCCTCGGGTCACATAAAGCTGTGATGAATAATGTGATGTGTAACAGCAAGGCGTCATGCCGCGCCGGTTGCGCGGTGAGGATGATTGCCGGCCTTCAGCGTTTGGCAACGGCATTGTTGTTACCCACGGCATTCTTTCGGTTGGTGAACGTACAAGCAAAATGGGGGTGATAAATAAGCAGAGAGTGCAGAGAAAGCCACCGGGTGACGTTTTTTTCAACATTCAACTCATTGAATGCTTGATAAGTGTTGCGTGCGAGAAGCGGGAAGGTATAATGCCCACGTTTTCCGCATACTGCTTCCTGTGCCGAAGTGGCGAAATCGGTAGACGCAGTTGATTCAAAATCAACCGTTGAAAGACGTGCCGGTTCGAGTCCGGCCTTCGGCACCATAGTATGAAATTAAGTCACCTTAGGGTGGCTTTTTTTATGTCCATAATCCTCCATTAACGTCCATATCTTATTGTTAAATAACGTATTTAATACGCCATTGCACTTCCCTGAGCTGTCTACTTTATCCACGGTGGTCTTTTTTCGTCCATTGACATCCAGATGATTTGGGGGTCAAGATGAGGGTCAACCCACTTCGATAATGAGTTGACCCCCAATTATGGCCCTGACAGACGTTGTAGCTAGAACCGCCAAGCCTCGCGAGAAAGCCTACAAACTCGCGGATGCGCATGGCCTGTATCTTTTGGTAAATCCTAACGGCTCTAAGCGCTGGTATCTCAAGTACCGTTTTGCCGGTAAGGAGAGCCGGATTGCTTTTGGTGCCTATCCGCTGATCTCGTTGGCCAAGGCCAGAGAGAAGCGCGATGAGGTACGGCTGTTGTTAGCCGATGGCATCAACCCGGCAGAAAAACGGGAAGTAGAAAAAGAAGAAGCGCAGGTTGCGCTGAATACCTTCGAAAAAGTGGCGCATGACTGGTTCCAGCAAATTAGTCAGAATCGCTGGTCAAAAACGCATGCTGAAAGGGTATGGCGTGACATGGAACGCAATATTCTGCCGGCGATAGGGCAGCGCCACATTGCTGACCTGAAAGCCAAAGACTTGCTTGAGCCGTTGAAAGTGGTGGAGCAAAACGGCCATCTCGATTTGGCGTCACGGCTGCGTCAGCGGGTGACCGATATAATGCGCTACGCCGTACAGAACGATCTGATAGAGCGTAATCCCGCCCAAGATCTCTCTGGGGCGTTAGCTTCGCCAAAAGCCACCCATCGACCTGCTTTGAAACTGGAGAGGTTACCGGATTTTCTGGCAAGGATTGAGCACTATAAAGGGCGGACGTTGACCACCTTAGCCTTAAAGTTAACGCTATGTGTCTTTATCCGCTCCAGCGAACTGCGCTTTGCCCGTTGGACTGAAATCGACTTTAAACGTGCTATGTGGACCATACCGGCTGAACGTGAAGCGATACCGGGTGTAAAACACTCTCAACGTGGGGCAAAAATGCGTACCGAGCATTTGGTGCCTTTATCCCGGCAGGCTTTAGCACTGTTGGAAGAGATCAAGGCGATTAGCGGCAACCATGAGCTTATTTTCCCTGGCGATCATCGTCCTACCAAACCCATGAGTGAAAATACCGTCAATAATGCATTGCGCGTCATGGGATATAACACCACAACTGAGTTGTGCGGGCATGGTTTCCGCACCATGGCCTGTAGCGCACTGGTTGAGTCTGGGCAGTGGTCAAAGGACGCAGTAGAGCGGCAAATGAGCCACCAGGAACGCAATAGCGTGCGGGCGGCTTATATCCATAAGGCTGAACACATCGAAGAACGTAAGCTGATGCTGCAATGGTGGGCGGATTATCTGGATGCGAACCGCAAGGCGCATGTGGTGCCATATGAGTTTAGGAATTAAATTAAAAGGTTGAAAAAATCAAATACCTTACTTTTTCAACCATATAAGAACGATAAGAGGTTAGCGAGATTCCTATTCGTTATCCCGCTGACTCTCTTCAAGCATTAGCTTTATGTTTTTGATTTTTGATTTGGTTAAGCTTGCTTTCCAAATGTACACTCCAAATATTATGCAAGGCACAAATATAATTAATAAGAGCAAGAAAATGTGAGGTTTTATTTCATCATGAAAAATTGAATATGTAACTATGAAACTACTCTGAGATATTATCATGATTGAAATTACTCGAGTGAATAACCAATCAAATAGCCAAAATGTCCATCCGGTGTCGAGTGTAAGCTTCCCATTTTTATTATTTATATATTGACTTGATTTTTCGAAGAATTTAACAGGAAGATCCTGCTTCTTTATAATCTCGAACAATGGAATTACCTTGTTAACATTCCTTATGTTTGTTAATTTCCGCAATGCTAGTTTCCGTTGCTCTTGCTCTATTTTCTTTTTATCATCATCATGTAATGATGTAAATTTTAATAGATCCTCAAGATATTTTATTTTCTTTGTGCGTAGATGCTCAATAATATTTAATGTTTCTTTCGGTGAGCTGAAAATAACTTTGAGAAACCAAAGAGCTAAAATTAATATTACAATGTCTGCGCTTAATTTATTTTCCATTACTGAATTAACAAAATCCATTTCTGCTATCATTTTTATTAAATTCCCTTAATAAGTTTATACTCCTAAAGAATGCTTCTCTCTGCTATTAACCTTAAAATAATATTAAACAGTTCGCGATTTATAATACGCAAGTATCATATCCGCCAGATCGTCTTCCACCGCATAGAAATAGCAGGCTGGAATATCCAGAACTGATGCTAACCGGCAGGCTAGCTCAAAGTCTGGCGTGTGCGTACCGCGCTCATATTGATTCATACGGGCGCTGGCTGTCGCCTCATCTATCCCAGCAAGGATACCCAGGCGTTCCTGTGACAAACCAGCCTTTAAACGTGCAGCTTTTAAGCGATGAGGCAACATAAGAATCCTGATTTTTAACGTGACTTGTCGCGATTCTCATCTTTGCGCCTTGAAAATATACTAAGTAATCCTTAGTATTTAGGGTGTACGTTTACTTGAGATCTTAACGGGAGCAGGTATGACACCACAAAAAGATTGGCATCAGGCAGATATCATTGCCGCATTACGGAAAAGAGGGACCACTATGTCAGCGTTATCACGTGCGGCAGGGCTAAGCTCGTCAACACTCGGCAATGTTCTTTCTCGCCCATGGCCGAAAGGGGAATGGCTTGTGGCAAACGCACTTGAAATACACCCTGCGGAGATCTGGCCCAGTCGTTATTTTGATGATTCGGGGAGATTACTTGATAGAAAGGCCAGAGTAGAAAAGGGGGAATGATAGGTGAGCGATCAGAAAGAGTTTCCCCCACTTTATCCCCCACTTAAGTGTGGGCCACTTCTTCCCCCACCTTGTTTCCGAGTTTAACTTAAAAGTGTTATTTATTAGATGGTTAGTTTATCTCCCCCACTTAGCGTATATATACATTTGGGAAGTGGGGGAACATGCTGGATATTAAAACCCGATAGCCAGATTCCCCCACATCTCCCCCAGTTAATCCCCCACTTTGTTTCGGTGCGGTAACGGTGTGATGTGCTCACCGTCGAATGCGATCAGGCCGTCTTTTTCCAGCTTGTCTAGCCAACGGGCAAACTTCTTGGACACATCAAATCCCATCGCTTTCATATCGTCTCTAACCAGGGCGCGGGTGCAGCTATCACCGCTGGCCGTGCGTGAACGAATGGCTTGCCACAGGGCGACATGATTTTCCGTCAGCCGAGAAATACCGGCTAAATCGGGATCGTTAGCGACATCATCTTCCCTGACTTCGCGGCCTTCATCGTTCAGGACCAGTGAGGTGATCAGGTCACCGTCATCGTCAACGTATAGGTCGACAGAATTCAGGTCATAGGCGCGTCGTGACGGCTCTTCTGCATCTTTCATTTTGGTGCAACTGAGGATCAACGCGCCGCCATCACCCTCACGGCGCACGTTGAACTCCACATCCAAAGCGGCCCGAAAGGCGCTGGAGCCGCGTGCGCCTTTGTCCTGATCTTTACCTGAGTGGTGAATAATTAACACCGTGGCCTGCGTTGCCGCTTTGATGTAGTCGCACCCTTGAATGAAAGCGCCCATGTCTTTGGCAGCGTTCTCATCTGAACCACCAAAACAGCGGGCGAGAGTATCCAGAATGATCAGGCGAATTGGCATACCGGTTGCGGCCTTAACATCGCTGGCGGCTTGTATCACCTGTTGCACGCTCTCCGGGCTAGCCGGAAAGATGGGGCAGTCGACGCGATAAAGCGCATCAATTGGGCTACCGCCGTTAATCGTCTGCTCCCATGCCCGGATACGGCGGGGAACGCCGATCCCACCTTCACCGACGACATAAATCACGGCTCCCTGTGTAACCGGTTTGCCAGCCCAGGGTTTGCCAGTGGCGATATGGCATCCCCAAGATACAGCCAGGAAGGATTTATAAGACCCGCTGGCACCGTAAGCACTGGCAACAGACGAACTGGGTAAATAGCCTTTAATCAGGTAATCCTGCCGCGTATCAAAGCCGTCAGAACCTTTACGCAGAGGAAGTGAGGTGTTGAATTCCGGTGCGGTGTAGTCAATGCGGGTAAGAGGTATCGGCATGATACTTGGTTTATAGCGTTGTTGGTTGAAAGCGGTTTTGGTGGCTTCAAGGCCGTATTGTTGGCGAAAATCATCCCAGTCGCAGAGAGTAGTGGCAGGGGGTAATGAAACCCAGCCATCCACGGCTAGCGCGGCCTTTTCTGCCAGCTCTTTACCGATGTTGGTTGAACCATCGGTGTGAATGTCATGATCGCCCGCCAGAATAATGGTGGCCTCGGGATACTCATTGCGTAAGGCTTTGGCGACATTCATCAGGTTGTTGGCAGAAACCGCCGCGACAACTGCCGCTGTTGTGGTCTGGCTGAGAGTAAGGCCGGTAGCGTAACCTTCAGCGATCACGATGGTTTCAGGTGCTTTTGGGAAACTTACCGTGATAAAAGCACCTTTTAACTGAGAGCCTGGCATTAGCCGTTTCTCCCCGCTGGCATTGATCAATTGTGCGCCGGTGAGCTCACCGGAAACACGATGCAGCGTTAGCAGAAGGCTACCTTCATCGAATGTAATGCCGCTGATTTGCATTTTTTGTTGTGCTGTCAGGCAGGGAAGAATGGCGGATAGTCCTTTGGCTTTCAGATACGCGCTTTTACCACTGCTTGCATGGGCCAGCATATGCTGGATTTTTTCCTGAGGTGGTAAACGGTTAACAGCTTTTTCCCTGGCTGGCGCTGTGGATGCTGGTAATGTCAGACTCGCCACCAGTTTTGCAGCGGCTGACAGATCGCATTGCTTTACCAGGGCGATCAGATCGAGCCCATCACCATGACCACATTGATTACAGAACCACGTTCCCCGGCCTTGTTTATCGTCAAAGCGGAAGCGGTCTTTCCCACCGCAGGCAGGGCAAGGGCCGTGTTTTCCTCCTGGTAGAATCGAGATATTCAGCGCAGCAAGAACAGACGGCCAGCGGTGGCGGCATTTAGCGGCGATATCCGAGACAAATTTACTCATCGTTAGGCACCTCTGCTTCCAGTGATTGGTCCAACTGGTTGAGACGCTCCCACAGGATAAACGTCAGCAGTTCTTTAGCGAGGGGATTACTCAGTTCGATAATGGCATAAGCCAACGCCCTGCATTGATCGATGAGTTCTTGCAGCGTAAGCGGTGTGGGGTCATACATGATGCACCCCCGCAGAAGAAATGAAGAATTGCGGGTATAAAAAAGGAAGGGTAGTAGCCATAGGGCCGCCTCCGTTGGGGTATTTTTTACGCTACCACCAGAGACGCCAAGCCCATTGGGTGGTAGCCCGAACAGGGTTGGCGTACCGGCCCCAACGGATACCGGCCTTCCTTTCGGAAGCCCTGCCCGGACTACCATAGACAACAGGTGTGCACGAGCATTTCTCAAATACACTCTGTGTGCGTATTTGAGAACCGTCAGGGGATTCGGAACGCCAATTCCGGCTGCGGATTTTGCCTCAGCATCGGCATTATATCGTAAATGGCCCGCCAGAAAAAAATAAGAATTTATCATTTGAGCGACTCCTCGCGTTTGTTGATACGCTCAGCAATCCATGCGTTCACTTCGCTTTCCACCCAAGCTACAGAGCGGGAACCGATTTTGACCGCAGGAGGAAAACCGCCCTGATTTATCAAAAGGTAAATCCATGATTTCTTGAATCCGGTTTTTTGCATCACATCCGTTAAGCGCAACAACTTGATATCCGCCATGATTAGTCCTCCTTCCTGCTGTAAACGCGCTCAACGTAGCGCCCTCTACCATCACCGTGCCCAAGATCCATTGACGTGAGCGCCCTGGCTTCACTGCGAGAGAATCCCTGTGACAGGTAGAAACGGATAGCGTCCTGCGCCCATGCGTAGCGCAGGCTGTGTGGGGAATAATGGCCGGTGAGCCCTAAGCGTGCGGTATGAGAGCGCCAGAAGTTCATGGCGGTTTTTAAATCGGGTTTATCGATCAATTTGCCGTTACGTGTTTGAGCAACCAGTAAAGCGTCTTTTACCGCCTGCTGAACCGCCTTGCGATCGATGATCCGCGTTTCACGTGGCCTGCCACCTTTCGTACCAAAAACAACGGTGAGAGTGGATTGATTGCGCTCAAGCTGTTTCTCCCATTTTTTCAGTGAGCTAGCACATTGCACCGCCTCTTGGGAACGTAACCCCAGCAACCGGGCAAGTTGAAGAGCACAAGCCAGCCCTTTGTCATGCTGTTTTGCGCTTTGTAATACGGCCTGGAAACGTTCTTCCGGGATCGCGAACTTGGTGCCTGCTCGGCTCGCTCCGCTTAATCCCAGTGCTTTATTGGTCAGACGTTCAGACATGGCTAGCTTTTCCCTACCCGCCATCTGAAACACCGTGCGCAGTGCCGACATTTCGTTATGAAGGGAACGGATCGCGATACCTGCCGATTGGCGAGCGGCAATATAGCTTTCGATATGCTTGGATTTTAGATGTTGAACATCACGAACCTGAATATTGAGCGCAAGCAGGTGACGGCAAAATCTATCCATAATGCGGGTACGATCATGCACGGTTTTAAAACTACCGCCGACTTGCTTCGCCAGCATTTTCATTTCACGGCTTAATTTACTCATAGCAAACTTCTCACAATATCAACACGCTGCATTTCTCTGGCGCATGGGCTAAACGGCAGAAGCATCAATATGATCTGCCTGGAACGATACCTGTGCGCCAGAGCGGCAGCAGTTGAGGTATGGCGGGGTATCGGTAATGCACTCTGTGCAGCCTCCTGCGATGCAGGTATCCCCTCAGGCCGTTGTGGCCTGCCTCGGTATCAGTTCAACTCTCCTGTAAAAAATGGTCAGCCCGACGTAGAACATGTGTGTCAGATGCATGACTTTTGTGTGAAGTTGCGTATCTCTAAGGCTGAAGTGGGTCCGTGCTGCGGCGTCACTTTCACAAGTAAAAGTGACGCCGTGCACCAAACGCAGCAGGGCAGGCGCTAGCAGATGCCTTTCGGCATAGCAGAGCGCAGCCAGCAGCGTTTATTGGACGCTAGAGATTTTGGGTATAGATAACCTGAGTTGCAGCGGAGCAACCCGGATTAAGGATGTGATGACAGTTGCGCTTTAGCAGGTCTGGCTTAGAAAGCCGTTGCCTGATAATGGCTAGTCGTCACTTGGTTGAAAGCCAATCACAGTATCCTCGGCTGGCAATACTGGCGGCTAAGAAATGCTTGTTGTTAGCCATTTCACTGGGATAAGTATACCTTCATCGCATTTACTGCGATCCCCGCTTTCAAAGGCTCAGGGGGGTTACCGCTCTTAAAGCGCTTCCTTTCAGGTTTCGGTAGCTTTTTAGTGGTCGCTCGAAAGCGTCAGTCTCAGACCACACTCCATTCCTTATGACTTTGGGTTTGTGACCACCCGAAGGCGTTTCTCGCAGATCACTCGTATCATCCTGATACTGGAAACATTGGCTGCTGTCATCGACAGCGAAGTAACGTGGATAAAATTACGACAAAGCTTTACTGACTTCAAGTGCTTTTATTCTGTGATTAAAGAGAGTAATCTAGCACCAAGTGCTATAGTTAAGGTGACAGGATGTTAGCCTAATGCGTGTATTTAAAACCAAATGGTTCACCAAAGCTGCTAAATCCCATGCTATTAAAGATAGTGATTTGTGCCGGGCTATTGATGCGGTAATGGAAGGGAAAGCCGACGATCTCGGTGGTGGAGTTTACAAAAAACGCCTGAACCAGAATCGCGATCGCGCCATCATCCTTGCTAAAGGTGGAGATCATTGGTTTTATACCTTTCTTTATGCCAAACAGGACATGGCAAACATCGATGATAGCGAACTGTCTGGATTCCGAGAGTTGGCAAAGCATTATGCGTGTCTTGCTGACGAAAAGATTACGGTATTGATCAAGAATAAAGAACTGGTGGAGATTTGCCATGACCGCAAAAACTAAATTCAAAAGTCCTGCATTTGAAGCAATCCACAGCGCGGCTTCTGGGTTATTCAGCGTTGATGCTATTCCACAGGAAACCATGCGCAACTTTGATAAAACATGCCTCAATAGTGTGGAGGATCTTCAACCCCTTGAGATAAAGGCACTGCGTGAGAAGCTGAACGTCAGCCAACCCGTTTTTGCCAGCTACCTGAATACCAGTGTATCGACGGTGCAGAAATGGGAAAGCGGCGTCAAGCGCCCTAGTGGGTTATCGCTGAAATTGCTTAGTGTGGTGCAGAAACATGGGTTGAAGGTGTTGGTATAATCTGTATTAAAAAATGGTTATATATAATGTGGTAATTAAATTGATTTTTAATGAAAATATAGATTCATATTTGAGTATATTAATTGGAAGTGTTTTTTGATTTCTTTCAATTAATTTTGTGAAATAACTCTGAAAAAATCACATACATTCAAGGGGTAGTAGATGGAAACCAATCCTGATGGATATATCTCTTTCATGAAGCCAGGAAGCAAAAAATGGCTGCCGTTAGATGATAGCTCATTCATTTTTTGGCGAGATCAGAAAGTTGATATTGGCTTAGACTTGATTGGTGATAATGATGAATTTATACCGCCAGCGCCACTAACGGATTCAGATAAGGACATTATTAAAGATAACCGAAATTATTTTAATGATATTCTACTTCGCTCTCTCCAGTTACCAAATTTATCATTCTTTGCCGGTAGTGGGACTTCTTTAGGGGAGGTAGGTGGTCCAAGCATGTGGGATCTGTGGGTTCAAGCTATGTGGAAGAACCCATCAGCAAAAAAAGATGATGTTGATTATGGCTGCCTGAAAGAAACGGCTTTTAAAGTATGTGATAAAGTAAAATATTCTGAAAAAGAATATCCTAATATCGAACATTTCTTATCACAATGTGATGCTTATTTATCGTTTCATAACGATAAAGCCGTGTCTGATTTTTTAAATGAAGTTAAATCTATAATATTAGATCAATGTCAAAAATTCATAACTTCAGGAAAAAGTAACTTATCATCATATATGATGTTATTGCAGAAAATGGCGAGGCGTCGAGTAAGAGACCCTCGATTAAAAGTCTTTACTACAAATTATGATATGACTTTTGAAACATCTGCATCTGATCTTGGTATGATGGTGATTGATGGGTTTTCATATACAGGGAAAAGAAAATTCGATGGTAAATATTTTAATTATGATGTTATAAAGAGGGATGAGAATGAGCACGAATTTATAGAGGGTGTTTTTCAGTTATATAAACTACATGGTTCAGTTAGTTGGTCGAGAAATGATGGTGGAATATATGAGAATAATGAACCATCAGCAAGTTCTGTATGTTTAATTTATCCTGCAAAAGGAAAGTATCAGCAAGCGTTTATACAGCCTCATCTTGAGTTGTTGTCAAGATTTCTTGATTCATTAAGGGGAAAAAATAGTTGCTTAGTGATTTCTGGTTTTGGGTTTAATGATGATCATCTTTCAGAACCTATTTACTCAGCTATAAAATCAAATCCTAGCCTAAGATTAATTGTTGCTGATTTTAAGTGCGCCACACATATTGAGAATGACGGGGAGAATGGCTCAAGTAAATATTGGAAACTCTTTTCAGAATTAGCATTGAATGGGTATGATATATTTTTCGTAAATTCCTCATTTAAGGATTTTGTTCGCTTGATACCTAACTTAAAAGCATTGACTCCCGCTGACCAGTTAGCAAAAGCAATAAAGCAAGCAGGGGGAGAACGATAGTGGATAATCAAGATTTCATTTCTACAGGAATACTGCGTAGTGATCTAAAGGTTGGCGTTGTATCTTCGGTTTCAGCTCAGGCGGTCAGAGTAAATCTGACTCATGCAGGAAGTGTAAGTGGAAGTTATATTCATGGAAACAGATATGGTAAAGGTGAGGTTGGTGAAATATTATTAATTGAAGGTCAGCAGTCAATCATTCTAGGTCGGATGATTGAAGTGAAACTACCTGAAAGAGATCGTAATGAGGTTTCTGAGCGTTCAACAGGGAAAGATAATATTGATGCAATAGGCTACATACAACTACTTGGTTCTATTAATATATCAGATCTGAAAGTAGAGTCTGGTATAAAGTCATTCCCTAGACTCGGGGATAGAGTTTTTTCTGCCCCATTAGAGTTTATTTCACTAATTCCTGAGTTAATAAATAAAGGAATTAATGAAGCAGATAATAATAACATTTCTATTAATTTAGGTGTGATTTCTGGCGGGATAGATAGTTTTGTTCGAGTTACTCCTGAGAAGTTATTTGGTAGGCATTGTGCTATCTTAGGGGCAACTGGAGGTGGTAAAAGTTGGACAACATCCAAGATCATAGAAGAATGTTCAAATTATAAAGGTTCAAAAATAGTTATCATAGATGCTACAAGTGAATATAGATCTTTTGATTCAGATAATGTCATCCACTATCATATTGGTAACCCTTTAAATTCTCATGATAATTCTATCGAATTTCGGATACCTCCAACTGATTTTGTTGAATCAGATTTTATCGCAATGTTTGATCCTTCAGGTAAGGTTCAGGGACCAAAATTAAAAGAAGCCATTAAAAGTTTACGTCTAGTTACACTTGATCCAAGGATAGCAACTAATGGGGTTTTAATTAAAATAAATCAACCTAAAACAGATTACCGAAGGGCATTAAATACTAGTGGTAACTCCAAGTTGGTTGATAATCCATCTCAACCATTTGATGTGACAAAAATAATACCACAAATAATTCAAGAATGTTGTTGGGATAATCAAGATTCGTGGGGGGCGGCTAATAATGATCTTGGCTATTGCTCATCACTTCTGACTAGAATTCAGGCTGTAATTTACTCACCTTCTTTAAAGTCAGTATTTCATGGGGATGAAACTCTTAGTAGTCTTGGTGAGGTTTTTGATGATTTTTTAAATGGAGATAAAAGAGTTTTACGTCTTTGCCTTAGTGATGTTAGTTATGAATTTTATGCCCGTGAGATATTAGCTAATGTTATAGGAAGAAAGTTGCTTATATTAGCTAGATCTGAATCATTTCGAAAGCAGCCATTATTAGTTATCGTTGATGAGGCCCATAATTTCTTAGGTAAAAGAGTTGGCTCAGAGGATCACTCGGTAAAATTAGACGCATTCGAAATGATTGCTAAAGAAGGTAGAAAATATGGCCTGAATATATGTCTTACAACGCAGAGGCCAAGAGATATTACTGAAGGGGTTTTAAGTCAAATTGGAACGCTTCTCGTTCATCGATTAACTAATGATCGAGATAGAGAGGTTGTTGAAAGAGCTTGTGGAGAAATTGACAGGGCTGCGGCAGCATTTTTACCCAGTTTAAAGCAGGGAGAAATTGCTCTTGTTGGCGTCGATTTTCCTATCCCTATGACAATACAGATAGGAAAACCGGTATATCCTCCAAAATCTGATTCTCCTAGTTTTCAAAATATTTGGAGCAAAAATTAATCAAATTCATATGGTGCGAGGTATTCTGGGGGTCAAATTGGTGGTCGATTTTATTTTTTATTAAGATTAATTAATGAAAATTAGTACATTATATGATAATGACGAGTCCGGCCTTCGCACCATTAAGTAGTTCGAGAACGTACGTAACAGTCCATAAGTTATTAAAAAGAAAGCCGAAAGGCTTTTTTTTTGTCCTAAATAGTCCGAGCACATCCGTTGCAATCCGGCTACCACTGGGGGCATAATCGGGGGCATAATCGGGGGCATTCAACTTCGATTAGAAATGTGCCCCCAAATGAAGCTCAATGCCAGACAGGTCGAGACCGCCAAGCCCAAAGACAAAACCTACAAATTGGCCGATGGTGGCGGTTTGTATCTTGAGGTTTCGGCAAAAGGCTCCAAATATTGGCGCATGAAATATAGACGCCCCTCTGACAAAAAAGAAGATCGTCTCGCTTTTGGTGTTTGGCCTACCGTGACGCTTGCTGAGGCAAGAGCAAAGCGCGATGAAGCTAAAAAGCTACTAGTGCAGGGTATCGACCCAAAAGCCGAACAGAAGGAAGCTCAGGCTGAGAATGCTGGAGCATATACTTTCGAAACCATCGCTCGCGAATGGCATGCTAACAACAAGCGGTGGAGTGAAGACCATCGATCGCGCGTTCTCCGTTATCTTGAGCTTTATATCTTTCCTCATATCGGTTCGTCTGATATTCGTCAGCTCAAAACCAGCCACCTGTTAGCCCCGATTAAAAAAGTTGATGCCAGCGGTAAACATGATGTTGCACAGCGCCTGCAACAGCGCGTCACGGGTATAATGCGTTATGCTGTGCAGAACGATTACATCGACTCTAATCCAGCTAGTGACATGGCCGGTGCATTATCGACAACCAAAGCGCGGCACTACCCTGCGCTACCTTCTAGTCGTTTCCCTGAGTTTCTTGCCCGTCTTGCTGCATTTCGTGGTCGTATGATGACGCGGATCGCTGTCGAGCTTTCCTTATTAACTTTTGTGCGCTCTAGTGAGTTACGCTTCGCGCGTTGGGATGAATTCGACTTTGATAAATCTCTTTGGCGTATACCGGCAAAACGAGAAGAAATTAAAGGCGTGCGTTACTCGTACCGTGGCATGAAGATGAAAGAGGAGCATATCGTTCCTCTTAGCCGACAGGCGATAGTTTTGTTAGAGCAGCTTAAACAAATCAGTGGTGATAAAGAGTTGCTTTTTCCAGGGGATCACGACGCGACTAAGGTCATGAGTGAAAACACCGTAAACAGCGCATTGCGTGCTATGGGATATGATACGAAAACTGAGGTCTGTGGGCATGGTTTTAGGACGATGGCACGTGGTGCGTTAGGTGAGTCAGGGTTATGGAGTGATGACGCTATTGAACGGCAGTTGAGTCATTCAGAGCGTAATAATGTACGTGCGGCATATATTCATACCTCTGAGCATTTGGATGAACGTAGATTGATGGTGCAGTGGTGGGCCGATTATCTTGAAGGTTGTCGTCAATGTCAGATCGCACCATATGAGTTTGCACGAGGTTATAAATAATAACCCTTTTATATCATTGAGTTAGGTTTTTCGATAAAAATTTTAGTAGCTATGCTGTGAGTTGGATAGATAAACGATCTTTTTTTCTTCCAAATCCAGTTTTTCTTGATAGTCTTTTTGAATGACACATTGAGTTAAACGTTCGAGGAAATGTGATGGATAGCGAAATAGAAATGGATAACCCACTTGCATCACCTCAGCGAGAGTCCGCTGGTTCTGACTCCTATGACCGTTTTGAATATCAATATCATTGGGCTTTATGTCAGGCCTTTTCAGCGTACAGAAATGCTAAAGATTTCGCTGTATTCATGGAATATCATGAAGATATAATTATTGCAGATTCTCTCGATAAAGAAAAAGTTAAGTTCACTTTTAATCAAGTTAAAGCCAACTCTTCAGGTAGTTATACGATTAATAATCTTACTAAACGAGATAAAGGGAAAAACGGTGAAAAACCTTCTCTTTTAGGAAAATTATGCTCTTCCGTCCATAAAAAAGGTTATTTGGGGAAAGTTACTGAATTAAATTTTGTAAGCACAATAGGTTTCAATTTTTCTCCTAAAGATGGATTGAAATTGAGAGCTATGGGCTTGTCTGAATTGAACTCAGCTGATTTATCTTCGATTACAAATAATCTAAATAAAGAAATTGATGAGTTCGATTCTTTCCCAAAAGAAATAATTAGGTTTATTTATTCTGATATACCACTTCAAAGTTATTATGAACACACAATAACAAGAATTACTGATAGTGTTGAAGTTGTATTCCCTAAACATTTACTGAAACCAAAAGATATTTATAGGGTTTTAATGGATGCGCTTAGAATTCGAGGTAAAGATACTTTTGATTATGATAAATGGGATGAAGTGCTTGTTAAAAAAGCATTAACTTTTGATGACGTACATAAAGTAGTGACAAAGGGTATATCTGGAGAAAATTCTGGAGTCGATCTTGAGGCTGCCAAATATATTATTAATGACTTGGCTATTAGTGGTTTAGAAAAGGGTAAGTTATTAAAAGAGGTTAATATATATTCTTTGCGAGTTTTATCCCCCTCATTAGCAATGTTAGAAGTTCAAAAGAGCATCCAAGAAGTTATTGTTAACAATCGAAGCAAGTTAAGTGATAATATAACATACGACTCCCTCCAAAGACTCTATGTTGAAATACCAAAGAAAACAATATCTTTATTTGACTCAGAAAGATCTTTGATAGCTGCAATTATATATGAAGTTATATCGAGTGAAATGTAATGGAAAAAAACTATAAATTATTGATTAGGAATTTAAGGAAGAAATTATATGAGAAAATTAATTTTAGAGAAAATAACAATAATATCTCATTCAACAAAATCCGCGAGGCAATTCGAGTTCGGAAGGAATCTGACTCTAATAACAGCTGATGACGGTAATAGCGTTGGTAAATCGACGTTAGCTAAAATGATTTTTTGGTCATTTGGTTGTGAGCCTTTTTTTTCCAGTGGTTGGAAAGAATTGGATTGCTCATCCATTATTAGCTTTAGTATTGATGGTGAGCCATATTCTATTCACCGTTATAAAAATGAAATAAGCCTTCGAAAATACGGCCAACCATTGAAAGTTTATGATAAAATTACAGGTTATTTTGCGGCGATATTCGCAGAGTTAGTAAATTTTGATGTATTACTGCCTAAAAAAAATAGTTTTGATTTGGAAATTCCTCCTCCCGCATATTATTTTTTGCCTTTCTATATTGACCAGAAAAGAACATGGGTAAAACCCTGGGATTCATTTTCAAATCTGCAGCAGTATAGTAAATGGGCACAGCCTGTAATATCGTATCATAGTGGCCTTATTTCGAAGGAGCATTTCGTCATTGAAGAGGATATCTATGAAGTTAAAGCGCAAGTGGATGAGGTTGAAAATAATATTAATGAATTGTCAAGTGCTGTTGCGATTTTAAAAAACAATATCATTCAGCAGGATTATACTGCTGATTATGAAAGCTTAGCTAGTGAGATGTTAAAGTATGAAGAGTTGATTAAATATAACTTAGAAGAATCATCCAAATTAAAAGTTGATATAATTGGCCTTGATTCGCAATTAAAACTTGCTGAGTCCATAATCAGAGAGTTGGATAAAGATTACATCTTTTCTGTGGAGAATATGAATGAAGGAAGTATTGAGTGCCCTACGTGTGGAACAATTCACGAGAACTCTATAGCTCACAGAAGTAGCATTCTTATTGACAAAGAAAAAGCTGAAAGACAATTATCTTTACTACTGAATGAAAAGTTACACCTTCAAGATAATTTGACTGATTTAAATAGGATGCTTTTAGAGCTAAAAGAAAAACTATTAAATGTGCAACTAGCATTCGAATCAAGTAATTCGAAAGAGTTTTTAGAGTTTACAACTAATAATGTAGATAAGCAAGTTGAAGTTATTGTTGAAAAAAAAGCGGCTGTTCTTGAAACCAAAAAGGTAAAAGAGAAGGGATTAAAAAAGACTCAAAAAGATTTAATCACAAAGGAAAAAAGAAGTGCCATAAAAGAAAATTTTGCGAACACATTCTTTAAGTACATAACAAAATTAAAGGTTAATATTGACGCATCTCTTATAAAGAGTCCACTCGATTATAACAAAATATATGAGGTTGGAGGTGCTGCTGAAGATGCAAGAGCAGTTTTAGGATATTACTTGGCTTTATATGAGCATATTTCAGAGCATTGTCATGAAATGGTTCCGCCTCTTGTTATTGACACCCCTAATCAACAGGAACAATCTACTGAGAACTATAATAAAATAGTTGAGGCGATTGCTAGAGGGGTTACTGAGAACAAGCAATACATTATTTGTGCAATGCAACATAGTGCGTTGGCGACTCTTTCAAAAGATGCAAAAATCATTCGTCTGGACGAAAGGAAAATACTTTCAGCTTCTGAGTATGAAGAAGCAAAAGACCTTGAAGATCAATTTCTTTTTATATGATCAATCTCAATTGAAAGGTCTTTTATATCCAACGCATGGCGATATGTAGATTAATTGCTTGAAACAGGCTGACGCGTAATGCTATCCCCGCCACGCCTGCCCGCTTCATAGGCCGCTTTTAATGCAGGTGCATGAAGGCACCAACGCCGCGCCAGCGCTGGCACGGCGGGAAGAAAAATAGTCACAATAAACAGGCAAAATCATGGTAAGCGTCCGGCGAACTCATATTGTTAACAAAACTCTGCTGCCACATGCTGCCTTCATTCAATACAATGAACCTGAGGCAAAATATGACAAAACAGTATTCTCACAGTGAACGGCAACAACATCTCGACGCCTGGCAACAGAGTGGATTGTCTAAAAAGCATTATTGCCGACTGCATGACCTGAACCCGGCCACC
>NZ_MOXD01000074.1 GCF_001976145.1 Serratia oryzae | reverse complement strand
CATTTCAACCGTTGCATTCTTTCTGCAACCATCAAAACCAATCTGGAACATTCGCTGAAAATTAAATCTACTTCGTCTCTAAAAACACCTTCGGTGTTGTAAGGTTAAGCCTCACGGTTCATTAGTACTGGTTAGCTCAATGCATCGCTGCACTTACACACCCAGCCTATCAACGTCTTAGTCTTAAACGTTCCTTCAGGGGCCTTAA
>NZ_MOXD01000007.1 GCF_001976145.1 Serratia oryzae | reverse complement strand
TGGCCGTGCCGATCGCGGTCGAGCCGTTGTACACCGTAATGGTGTTGCCGGCTTCGGCGCCCGTCCCGCTGAGGGTCGGACGGTTGTCGTCGGTAGTGCCACCGGCAACCACGTTCCCCTTGTTCTGGCCCACCTGATCGTCCACGCCGGTGATCGCCACCAGGCTGGCATCCGGGGCCGAGTAATCGGTGGTCAGATCAAATGACTCGGATGGCGCACTGGTGTTGCCCGCGGCGTCCGTTGCCGTGGTGGTGATATGGTGTGCACCTTCAGGCAGCGACGTGGTTGGCGTAAAGCTCCAGACCCCGTCGTCGCCGGCCTTGACCGAACCCAACAGTTTACCGTCGTCGTACACATTAATGATGCTGCCCGCTTCAGCCGAACCCGTGAAGGTTGGCGTGCTGTCGTCGGTCACGCCGCCGCTGGCCAATGGCCCACGGATGTCGCCCAGGTCGTCAATCGCACCACCGATCACCGGTTGTGCTGGCGCTTCCGTGTCCACCTTCAGCTCAAACGCCGGGGAGGTCACGCTGTTGCCCGCGGTATCTTCCGCGGTCACGGTCAGGCTGTGATTGCCGTCGCCCAGGTCGGTTTCTGGCGTAAAGCTCCAGCTACCGTCCTGCTTCACAATGGTGGTGCCCAGCACGGTGTCACCGTCTTTCACGGTCACCACGCTGCCCGGCTTGCCGCTGCCGTTCAGTTCTGGACGGGCGTCGTCCGTCACATTGCCGGGCTGCAGGCTGCCGGTGTTCGGCCCTGCGCTGTCGATCACTGAACCCAGCTGTACCAGGACCGGGCTGTCGTCCACCACGATCTTCACGCCCGGGCTTGGCTCGCTCACGTTGCCCGCCGGATCGGTCACGGTGGTGCTCAGGGTGTGGTCGCCGTTGTCCAGCGGTTCGCTCGGGGTAAACGTCCAGTTGCCGTTCTCGTCGATCACGCTGCTGCCGATCACCTTGCCGTTGTCGATCACCGTTACGGTGTCGCCCGGTTCGCCTTTCCCTGTCAGGGTCGGTGAACGGTCATCGGTGGTATCGCCCGGCTTCACTTCCCCGGTCTTCTCACCCATGTTGTCGATGATGAGGATGTCGCCCTGCGCATCCGGGGCGACAGTATCAATCACGATCCCGAAGCTGCCGCTTGGTGCGCTGACGTTGCCTGCCGCGTCGGTCGCGGTGACGCTCAGGCTGTGGCTGCCATCTTTCAGCGCCGTTTCCGGCGTGAAGCTCCACGTGCCGTTGGCATCGGCAGTGACCGAACCGATCGCCTGGCCGTTGTCAAGCACGGTCACGATATCGCCCGCTTTGGCGGTGCCGGAAAGGGTTGGGGTGCTGTCGTTGGTCACATCATCCTTCTGCAGTGGCCCCACGTGCGGCTCGGCGTTGTCCACCACGCTGCCGATCGCCGGCTGGGATGAGACAGGAATAAACAGGCTGATGTCATAGCTCGGTGAAGAGAAGCCGGTACGGTTGCCCGCCGGATCCTGCGCCACGATCGCCAGTTGGTTGTTGCCTTCCTGCAGCGGCAGTTCAGGCGTCATGCTCCACTTGCCATCTGACTGCACCACGGCACTGCCAATCAGGTGCTGGCCGGCGCTGTCGGTGGTGTAAACAAACACGGTGTCACCGGCGGTGCCGATACCGCTGATCAGCGGCTGGCTGTCATCAGTGATGGCGCCGTTGTCCACCAGGCCCTGGCGATCGCCCACGCGATCTTCCACCGCCGTAATCGCCAGATGCTCAGGATCCATGGGCGATGGCGTGTAGTCGGTGGTCAGTTCAAACACGTCGGACGATTCGCTGGTATTACCCGCCTTGTCCGTCGCAGTGGTGGTGATAGTGTGCGCGCCTTCCGGCAGCGCGTCGATCGGGGTAAAGGTCCAGCTGCCGTTGTTGTCAGCGGTGACCGAACCCAACAGTTTGCCGTCGTCGTACACATTGATGATGCTGCCCGCCTCGGCCGTGCCGGTGAAGGTCGGCGTGCTGTCGTCGGTCACGCTGCCGCTGGCCAACGGGCCGCGGATCGCCCCGGCGTCATCAATGGCGGCGCCCAGCACCGGTTTGCCCGGTGCCGCAGTATCGATCACGATGTCAATCGGGTTGGACGGGGTGCCAGCGTTACCGGCCTGGTCAACCTCGGTCACCACCAGCTTATGGCTGCCGTCTTCAAGCGGCTCATCGATGACGTAGTGCCAGTTACCCTGGTCGTCAACGACCGTCGAGCCCACTTCTTTTCCATTATCAGTGATGATGATGACGTTACCCGGCTCACCCACCCCGTTCAGTTCCGGGTGTTTTTCATCGGTGACGCTGCCGTTGGTCATCGGGCCAGTCACGCTGCCCGTGTTGTCAATCATGCTGTCGATGTGCTGCTGGGAAGGGGCCTGGGTATCAACCGTAAAGCTCCAGCCGCCAGACGGCTCGCTCTGGTTGCCCGCCGGATCGGTCTGGGAAACCGTCAGGTTGTGCTCGCCATCGGTCAGGGCCGTGTCGGGCTTGAAGAACCAGCGACCGTCTTCGTTGACTTCGGTTTCACCAATCACGGTGCCGTTGTCATAAATGGTGACCTTGCTGCCCACTTCGCCGCTGCCGCTCAGTTCTGGGCGCGGATCGTCGGTGACACCGCCGGCTTTAATCTCACCAACGACATCCCCCACTTTATCCATGACATGCTGGAGACCCGGTGCATCCGGAGGCGTGGTATCGACGTTAAAATTCAGGGAGCCGGAAGGCGAGCTGACATTGCCCGACGGATCGGTTTCGGTGACCACCAACTGGTGCGAACCTTCGCCCAGGGCCGTATCAGGGGTAAATGTCCAGTTGCCGTTGCCGTCAATCACCACGCTGCCAATGGTTTGGCCGTTGTCATAGACGGTGATGAGATCGCCGGGCACACCCTGGCCGCTCAGAACCGGGCGGGTTTCATCGGTGACGCTGCCGTTTTGAATGGTGCCGGTAACGGCACCGGTCTGGTCTAACGCCTGGCCGATAGCCGGTGTTGCCGGTGGCGTGTTGTCGGTCTGGTTATCGTCAGTACTGCGGTTATGATAGACAATGGCTGCGCCGGCACCGATGGCGGTAGCTGCAGCCACCCAGCCGAGCAGGCCAAACAGGGCGTCGTGGTTGTCATCTGAGGAGGTAAAGATACCGTTGCCGCTGCCCAAAGCGGGGCCACCTAAAGCGACAGGGGAAAACTCACCTTCGCTGGTCAAATAGCCATGTTCGTAGCCTTCTCCCGACAAGGGAACATAGGCATATAACTGCCCATCTTCCGCCATGCCCAGCAGTACTGGATTGTTGGCATCACCATTGAAGTAATCTTCAATAATGATACTGGCTTTGGTATCTCCTTCCTGGATAACGTGTAGCGCTTTCCCTACACGAGCCAAGGTAATATTTTCTGGTGCAAAATCATTACCCAGATTTTTCAGCAGATATTTATTACCGTGAATCAGTTTAACTTTAACAGCCTTGTTTGCGTTCGCAGTCAGCAGCCGAGTTTTTCCTTCTCCACTGTTAACAGCCAGAACTATTGTTTTATCCATGTAAGTCATGACTCCAGACATAATTCCGATTAAAATTCAATTGCATTCCCTGATAACAACCTATCCTCGCATTGTCACACGAGTTAATCACCGAACATCTTATCACCAATTACCCGTCAAATTAGGCCTCCTCACAAGGCTATAACCACACAAAAACAATACGCTAAGTAAAAATAAGAAAACCAAACCAACAAAAAAACATAACAACATGTTTTTATTGGATTTTTAATATAAAAACCCATAACCAATCACAATTAAATACAATAAAGTAAGAAAAAATAATCCTAAGATTAAACAAATAATCCATTCCTATAATTAAGATTAAATCACTATTTTTAGGATTAATCTAATTCAATAAATGTTGATAAAAGTGCAAAAAATCATCAACAAATAGTTTTAAAAAGAGAAAATCCCGAGTGAAGATAAGTACAAAAACTCGCCATGAATGATAATTAAAATTAATAAAAAAGAGAAAGTTTGGTTACTAATAACCCACTCAAGATGAAAGAACCCGATAGTACGGAAAGTTAAGTTTGACAGCTGAAAAATTCAGCTAGATGTGGCCTAAAACGCAAACACTGCAGATAGCAGAACACGGGGGGAAGCCACCAATGGTCTATTTTTTTTAATAGAAGAAAGTACAATAGATATAGTAAGATAGTACAAAACCCTCGTCTTCCTCTCTCACATCCGATATGACAGAACGGCGACGTGCCAAGATAGTTTTTTGTTCTATAAGCTTTGGATGTTCCAATACAAGAAGAAGAAGGTATTGGAACCGGCCAAAAAAGTGACTTAATGTGCTGAACTAATGGGTAACCGCTTAGTACCAATTTTGCGCAGTATATTAGACTTATGGGCACTAATCGTTTTTTGACTTCTTGACAGTTTAATTGAAATTTCCTTATTCGTTGCACCATCAAGGTACATCTTCAGGATCTCCATCTCCCTCCGCGTTAGACCAACAGACTCAAAATACTCCTCATTGAAGAGTTCTGAACTGTCATTCTTCAAACTATAGACATCCCATGAATAACAATATCCACCGGCTAGAACCATATTTATCGCATTAAGGAAAAACTCAACACCACTTTCGTACTCAATAATTCCACGTACATTGCTCAAGTGATTGAAGAACTTATGCAATGATTGCTCTTTTTTAGCCAAAACAAGAACGGGGACGCTAGACAACAACGTCAGTTTTTTTAAATTTTCAACCGGTTGAGCATCAAGTTTCTTGCCATCAATAATACAGATATCATAAGGCTCTGATAATGCCTTATTACTGCACTCTTCCACACCTTTTAGAATAATTGATGACTCTGGGTAGCTAGTCTCAATGATGCGGATAATCCCTAAACTTCCAATGTTTTTTTCACCCAAGTATAAAACTTTCATCTTAAAATCCTGTTAATACTGCCGTCCATATCCCCTTTATACTTGAAACTATAGGGGAATCAGCAACCGCCTCTCACTCGGGTTACTGGCCATAGCCAGCCCATCGACATCCATGCGTACGCCTCCTGGTCAATAAACTCCAGGGAGCCAAACCTAATGCAACACAGTGTGATAGCATATAAAACCGCGTAAAGAAGTGTGGTAAGCAGTGACTAAAATTCCATTTATCGTCTTCTTTTCATTAATGCGAAATGAGTAGAGTTTGCATTTAAAAAATTTAGATCTGAGCTATCGCTAATTATTATTATCCATATCAGGGAGGATTCTACTTTTCCCCAATAAAATAGAAATAAGACTTCACGAACCCACGTCGTAAGATAATTCCTAAAAACAAATCACTAAGCATTTTCTTATAAGGATAATACATGAACAATAATGAAAAAAAAATAGATTCTATTGATTATTCGTTTAAATTGACGTAAGTCATTGGTTTTTATATAAGAAAAATCTTAACAAAAAGCCAGAAATAGACCTAACATAGGCAGGAATAATAAGATGATAGATATATTTGCAGGAATATTCCTACAAGGCATAAGTAAAGCGATCGTTAAACAGGATAGTCTCGTTATTTAACAAATCACCAATACTACTTACTCTGTAAACCATACACCGAGTTTGGTAAACGAAAAGCAAACAAGTATAAATATCCGTATAGAGCAGTAATAGGATATTACACACGACAGACCGAGGCAGACTGGCATTGATACAGAGCATATCCGCACAGGGCTGTCCGGAATGACTCAGAATATGGCAGTCCCCCCCCCACTCATGATATCGTTATTATCACGCACGGATTTCAGCGTTATGATTACCACGTGGATAATAGATAAAATCCTGTTGGCTTTCCCAGTCGGGCTATTCTGCTTTAATTCGCGTTTTTTCAACAGGATGGAAATAGTGCCTTTGGCTTTTTCACCAAGGGTGCAATGGGGGCAGAGATAACACAGCGCTTGCCCCCACATTCAGATCACGTATCAGTTTGAGGCAAGCTTATTTATGCGCCCTTTCCAGAAAAGCCGCCCCACTTCTTCATCTTATGTTGTGCAAGAACAACGTCTTAACGCCCTTGCACAACAGTATCGCGAGGCTATCGCCCTCAATGACTATGCCGCAGGCAAAGCACTCGCAGAAGCTACGCTACGCTTAGTGCCACATAATGCCGATGTGCTTTCCAGCTATGCTCTGTGCTTGATGCGCACCGGAGAATATGAAAAGGCCTACAAGACCTATAAAAAACTGTTACAGCGCCAGCCACTCGAACAACTTCCCGCCACAATGATCGATGGCTTGACGGAAGTCTGCGGCTGGTTAAATCGCCCGGATGAGGTTCGGCGCTTTGGTTTGATGTCACTGGAACAAGGCGATCAGAAATTCGGTGCTTACCCAGCTTACCCATTGCCAGCAACGCATCCCCCAGCATTTAATCCGCATAACCCGGAAGAAAACGCCATCGCGTTCACCCTGTTTGGCTCATTGGTTCGTTACTGCGAAAGTGCCATCATGAACGCCAAAGTGAGCAAAGCATTGTTCCCTCACTGGCATTGCCGTTTCTATCTGGACGATAGCGTGCCGCAGGACGTACAGCGGCGTCTGCGCGAAGAAGGAGCCAAGGTGATCAAGGTGGAAGGAGAGCTACATCAGACTATCCCTGCGTTGATGTGGCGTTTTCTAGTGCTGGACGATCCTGACGTCAAGCGCTATCTCATCCGCGACGCGGATTCACTGCTCTCCGAGCGAGAGCAAGCCGCTGTGGAAGCCTGGATACAAAGCGATTGCTGGTATCACCATATGAGAGATTACTTTACTCATACGGAACTGTTGCTGGCAGGGATGTGGGGAGGCTGCCACAACCCCAACCTGCCTTCGATCATCAACCAGACCCGCGAATACCTGAGCCAGCAGGAGAATCATCGCCGCTTTGTCGATCAATACTTCCTGCGCCAACATCTGTGGCCCACCGTCAGGCAGAGCCTGCTCAGCCATGACGATCTCTTTGGTTTCTATCAGGCACAGCCCTTTCCTGCACATGCTCCAATCCGCTGGCAGACGGACAAGTTTCACGTTGGCAGTAACGCCAGCTATCAGTTAGCGGGCGTAGCCAGCCAAAAGGAAGAAGGTGAATTGCAGTCATGGGAAGTGCTGGATGAACAGGGTAACCGCTTATGCCAGTATGCAACCGTAGTGAAAAACCACGAGTGGCGCGAACTAATGCCTTTCTTTTTGCTTGATCCTATCCTTGCCGGAAGATGGCAACTGCGAAATATCGCTTGATAGCCTTTTAAGGGGCCCTAAATGGGCCCCCTTATGCTTAGGCGCTGTGATCTAGGATCATTACTCCTCCAGCGTAACCTGTTTGAAGATGTGCTTACCGAACGGATCGATCTCGTAGCCTTTCACTTCTTTGCGCACTGGCTCAAAGATGGTGGAATGGGCGATCATCAACGCGGGCATTTGCTCGTGCATCATCACCTGCGCCTGCTCATACATTGCCACACGTTTCTGATGATCGTTTTCTTCACGCGCTTTAGCGATCAATTCGTCAAAGGGTTTGTAGCACCACTTGGCGGAGTTCGATCCCCCGTTGGCTGAGGTACAGGTAAACAGCGGGCCGAAAAAATTATCCGGATCGCCATTGGCGGTCGTCCAACCCATCAACGCCGTCTGGTGCTCGCCGCTTTTCACACGTTGCAGATACTCACCCCATTCAAAAGTGACAATTTTGGCCTGCACGCCGATCTTGGCCCAATCCGCCTGGATCATCTCAGCCATCCGTTTGGCGTTCGGGTTATAAGGGCGCTGCACTGGCATCGCCCATAAATCGATGGCAAACCCCTCTCCCAGGCCTGCCTCTTGCAGCAGTTGCTTCGCCTTTTCTGGCGCATAGGCATAATCTTCAATGCTGGCATTGTTGCCCCATTGGGTAGGTGGTAACAAATTTTTCGCCTGCTGGCCCGCGCCGTGGAACACCGCCTCGATGATCGCCGGTCGATTCACCGCCATCGCCAATGCCTGACGCACTTTCACGTTATCAAGCGGTTTTTTCTCGGTGTTAAACGCCAGAAAACCGATATTCAGACCCGATTTCTCCATCACCTGAATATTTTTATCTTCGCGCATGCGCACTAAGTCAGCGGGATTCGGGAACGGCATCACCTGGCACTCGTTCTTTTGCAATTTAGCGTAACGCACCGCCGCATCTGGCGTGATGGAGTACACCAACCGATCGATCTTCGGCTTGCCTTCCCAATAGTGGTCAAACGCCTTATAGAGGATCTTGGCGTCTTTTTGATACTGCAAAAGCTGGAACGGCCCAGTACCAATCGGATCGTTATCCACCCGCTGCGGCGTGCCAGCCTTCAGCATCGCATCGGCGTATTCCGCCGACAGAATGGTGGCAAAATACATCCCCAGATCGGCCACAAACGGTGCTTCCGCACGCGAAAGCTCAAAACGCACGGTATGATCGTCCACCTTGACGATGTTATTGATCAGTGAACCGAACTCCATCGACTCAAAGTTGGTATATGCACCGTTGGACACCTTGTGATAGGGGTTATTCGCGTCCTTCTGGCGCATGAAGGAGAAGATCACGTCGTCAGCGTTAAAATCACGGGTCGGCGTGAAGAACTTATTGCTCTGGAATTTCACCCCTTTGCGCAGATAGAAGGTATAATTTTTGCCGTCTTCGCTCACTTCCCAACGTTCCGCCAGGCTCGGCTGTAGATCGACAGTCCCTACCTTAAAATCCACTAGCCGGTTGTAAATGGCGGCAGAACTGGCATCCACTGTGGGGCCAGAGGTAAACAGTTGTGGGTTGAAGCCTTCTGGCGAACTCTCTGAACAGAAAACCAGCGTGTTGGCCTGTGTGCTGCTCATTACCGCCAGGGCCAACAGGCCCAGCGTCATTTTCACGATCTTTTTCTGCATTGTCCCATCCCATGAGGTATTAAAAATTAGCTGCACTGATACCAATAAATCAAACAGTTAGGGATGTAAAGCATAAGTTACGACCGCTTACCTCCACTCAAGGGCAAGGCGAGAAAATAAACCAACAAACGTCAGAATCATGCTGTGCATTCTGCTGGTGTCCGCTTAAGGTTACAGTAGCAGCAAAGGAGAAATAATGGAGCCACAACAACAGATTACTGATTGGCTACAACAGGATATGCAACGTATGCAGGCATTGCGCACCGCGCGGCGGCTCGGCCTGCATGATTGGTGCCTGGCAGCAGGTTTTGTACGCAATCTGGTATGGGATAAACGACATGGATACCAAGTGGCCACCCCGTTGAACGATATCGACGTGATCCATTTTGATCCACGCCATCATGATGCACAGCGCGACGGTATGCTGAAATTGCGGTTACAGGAGTGGCTGGTGCAGCCGTGGTCGGTAAAAAATCAGGCACGTATGCACTTACGCAATAACCGTGCGCCTTACCTGAACAGCGAAGATGCGATCAGTTTTTGGCCAGAGATCGAAACCGCCGTCGGTGCCCGGCTAAACGCGGATGACAGTATCACCCTGATCGCCCCCTTTGGCCTGCAAGCCCTATTCAGCGATACCCTCACTTTCAATGCCAAAAGTAACAACCTCGCGGCTTTTGAACAGCGCGTGGTACAAAAGCAGTGGCTGCAACGCTGGCCACGGTTAAAATTAGCCTGACGTCAATATTCGGCATGTTGCTGGCGCTGCTGCTGTAACCGCTCCGCCTGTTGGCGCACGACCTGCCATATCACCTCTGCCGCTGGCGTCAGCGAGCGGTTTTTGCGCCTTACCAGCATCAGCGCCCGGTTAATCTCCGGCATCAACCGCCGCACCTTCAGTTGCCCCCCTTCCGGCAGCGGTAGCGCCAGTGCCGGAAAAATGCTGATACCAATGCCCGCCGTTACCATCGGGAACAGCGTGGCCGGGTGGCCGATTTCCTGCACTACCTGCGCCTTTACCCCCTGCTGGCGTAAAGCGCCGTCGATCAAGGGCCGGCTACCGGAAGCATAATCCTGCAGCACCAGCCGGCAACCGTTAAGCGCCGCCCACGGCACTTCAGGTTGGCTGGCAAACGGATGATCGTTGCGGCACAGCAGCAAAAAAGGCTCGTACAGGATCGCTTCGCAGTCCAGATCCAGCGCCTGGATTGGATCGACCACAATGCCGAAATCCACTTCGGCGTTACGGATGCTTTTCAACACCTGCTGCTGCGACTGATCGCGCAGCACAATGCGGATATCGGGATACTGCTGTTCACCCGCCGCGATACACTGCGGCATCAGATGAGCTGAAATGGTCTGACTGGACGCCACGCGCACCGTGCCGCTGCGTTGCACGCCAAAGCTGCGCGCATCCAGCAACGCAGTCTGTAATTCGTCCAGCAGGCGTTCGACGCGATTGGCCAAGCGCAAACCGGCATCGGTCAGCACCACTTCACGAGTCGTGCGATCCAGCAGGCGCACGCCCACTTCGGCCTCCAGCTCTTTGACACTGTGGCTGACGGCCGACTGCGTCAGGCCCAATACCTCCCCCGCACGGCTGAAGCTGCCATGACGCGCGATGGTGACAAAGACGCGGAGCTGCTTGAGAGAGTAATTCATGTTTTTTATTCATATATGAATTAAATAAATCAATTTTATTATTATATCGTGCCGCGTAAAAATAGCCGCATCGATTTCTCTTGTGAGTCAGTCACCATGAAGTTTCTCCCCGATCGTTTTACCCTGACGCTGGTTGCTACCGTGCTGCTGGCCTCATTTTTGCCTGCACGCGGCGAGTTCGTCGGTTGGCTCCATGGGCTCACCGTGGCCGCCATCGCCCTGCTGTTCTTTATGCACGGTGCCAAGCTTTCCCGCGAAGCCATCCTGGCGGGCAGCAATAACTGGCGTTTGCATCTGTGGGTGATGTGCAGCACGTTCATCATCTTCCCGGTGCTGGGGGTGCTGTTTAAATGGTGGGCGCCTGTTAACGTCAGCCCCGAGCTGTATACTGGCTTTATTTATCTGTGCATTCTGCCCGCCACGGTGCAGTCAGCAATTGCCTTTACCTCGCTGGCCGGGGGAAACGTGGCGGCGGCAGTATGCAGCGCTTCAGCCTCCAGCTTGCTAGGGATTTTTGTTTCGCCGCTGCTGGTGGGGCTGTTGATGAACGTGCATGGCGATACCGGTGGGTTACAGCAGGTCGGCACCATTGTGCTGCAACTGCTGGTGCCATTTATTGCCGGGCATCTTTCCCGCCCGCTGATCGGTAAATGGGTCGAACGCCATCGCAAGCTGATTGGCAAAACCGATCAGACCTCGATTCTGCTGGTGGTTTATACCGCCTTCGGTGAAGCCGTGACGCACGGTATCTGGCATCAGGTGGGTGTGGGATCACTGGTGTTTATCGTGGTGGTCAGCCTGGTATTGCTGACGTTGGTGCTGGTCATGAATACCTATATGGCGCGCTGGCTGGGCTTTAGCAAACCCGATGAAATCACCATCGTATTTTGTGGTTCAAAGAAAAGCCTGGCCAACGGTATCCCGATGGCCAACATCCTGTTCCCGGCGGCCACCGTGGGGATCATGGTGTTGCCACTGATGATCTTCCACCAGATTCAGCTGATGGCCTGCGCGGTGCTGGCAAAGCGTTATCAGCAAAAACAGCAGGAAAAGCAGACGATGTTGAGCACTGAAACTTCGCAGGGATAAATCAGGTGGGCTAACGCCCACCGGAGGTTGATGACAAAGTCGCTTTTGAACCCGAGATACTCGGGCCTAGCGCACCGAGAGGCGCTCCGGCGGCTTACGCCGCTACGACCCCTTCGGCACGCTCTCCCTAATAACGGGCTTTGTCAGCAGTCTGAGGTGGGCTAACGCCCACCGATTCAGCTTTTCTTGAGCGGCTTGACCAGGTGGTCAAGCCCTTCAATTTTAATCGCCAACGTCATTTCCATCAGCATACCCAGCTTGCCGTTAGGGAATTCGCCTTTGCGGGCAAACCACAGCAGGTACTCTTCCGGTAAGTCGATCAGCACTCGGCCCTGATATTTACCAAAAGGCATCACCGTGTTGGCGATCTCAAGCAGGTTCTCTTTTTCCATCAGGCACCTAACAGGCGGATCATTTCCGCTTCGTCGATCACCGTAATCCCCAGTTCCTGCGCCTTGACCAGCTTGGAACCTGCTGCTTCACCGGCAATCACCAGATCGGTCTTCTTGGAAACGCTGCCACTCACCTTGGCTCCTAATGCAGTCAGGCGATCTTTAGCTTCATCACGAGAAAGCTGGCTGAGTGAACCGGTCAGGACCACGGTTTTGCCCGCAAACGGGCTGTCGATCTCTTCTGCCACCACCACGATCGGTGCTGGCCAGTTGATGCCGACTTCCGGGCTGACCAACTCTTCGATCACCTGTTGGTTATGGGCTTCAGCAAAGAAATTCACCAGGTGCTTGGCAACCACTTCCCCAACATCTTGCACTTCTTTCAGCGCGTCCAGATCGGCCGCTCGCAGTTTCTCCAGCGAACCAAAATGGGCCGCCAGATTCGCCGCCGTCGCTTCACCGACTTCACGGATACCCAGCGCATACAAGAAACGGGCAAACGTGGTTTGTTTGGCGGTTTCCAGCGCGTTAACCAGATTCTGCGCCGACTTCGGCCCCATGCGATCCAGCCCGGTCAGAATGCCGGCGGAAAGGCGGAACAGATCCGCAGGGTTATGGACATACTCTTTGTCCACCAGTTGCTCGATGATTTTTTCCCCCATGCCGTCGACGTCCAGCGCGCGGCGCGAGACAAAGTGCTTCAACGCCTCTTTGCGCTGAGCACCGCAGATCAGGCCACCGGTGCAACGTGCCACCGCTTCGCCTTCCACCCGCTCGACGTCAGAGCCACAAACCGGGCAGTGCTGCGGGAACACCACCTCGCGCGCATCCTGCGGGCGGCGCTCTTCCATCACCCCCACCACCTGCGGGATAACATCCCCGGCCCGGCGCACAATGACCGTGTCACCAATGCGCAGGCCGAGGCGGTCGATCTCATCGGCATTATGCAACGTCGCGTTGCTGACAATCACCCCGGCAACCTGCACCGGCTCCAAGCGGGCAACCGGGGTGATCGCACCGGTACGCCCCACCTGGAACTCGACTTCACGTACGAGGGTGATCTGCTCCTGCGCCGGGAACTTGAACGCAGTTGCCCAGCGCGGCGCACGCGCCACAAAACCCAGGGTTTCCTGCAGATCGATATCGTCAATCTTCACCACTACGCCGTCGATATCGAAACCGAGTTGGGTGCGGTCTTGTTCAACCTGACGATAAAATGCCAGCACTTCGTCGCTGCCGGTGCAGCATCTGACACGATCGCTCACCGGCAGGCCCCAGGCTTTAAACTGCATCAGGCGTTGCCAATGGCTGCGCGGCAGTTCGCCCCCTTCCAGCAGACCGACGCCGTAGCAAAAGAAGGTCAGCGGACGTTTAGCCGTGATGCGCGGATCAAGCTGGCGGATGGAACCCGCCGCCGCATTGCGCGGGTTGGCAAATATTTTGCCGTCTTTACGCCGGGCTTCTTCGTTCATCTGCTCAAAACCGGCCTGCGGCATAAAGACTTCACCACGCACCTCCAGCCGGGAAGGAATGTTATCCCCAGTCAGGCGCAGCGGAATGGCGCGAATCGTGCGCACATTGGAAGTGATATTCTCCCCGGTGGTACCGTCGCCACGGGTGGCTGCGCGCACCAGTTCACCGTTTTCGTACAACAGGCTGACCGCCAGACCATCCAGCTTGAGTTCACAGCAGAACGTCAGCGGCTCGCTGCTTTTCAGGCGATCCTGTACGCGCTTGTAAAACGCCAGGTAGCCCTCTTCATCAAAGACGTTGTCCAACGAGAGCATCGGCACTTCATGATGCACCTGCTCAAACGCCGCCAAAGGCGCAGCGCCGACGCGCTGGGTCGGTGAATCTGTGGTAATCAGCTCTGGATGCGCCTGTTCCAAAGCGCGCAATTCCTGCATCAGACGATCGTATTCCGCATCCGGGATCTCCGGCGCATCAAGCACGTGATACTGATATTCGTGATGGCGCAGTGAGGCTCGCAGTTGATTGATTTTTTGGTTGATCGATTCCATGGCTCACCATCAAAAGATGAAAAGCCCCCGGCTGGCGGGGGCTAGAAATGACAGACTGTTCAGTGCGGTTGCTTTCCGGTCAAGCGTGCTTGTTGTCTAACACTTCGCGGATGCGCGCTTTGTAGGTTTCCAGCTTCTGCGGCGTCATCATACGGCGCTCGTCATCCAGCACCACTCCGCCTACATCGTCGGCAATGCGCTGGGCCGATTGCAACATCAGCTTGAAGTTCTGATTAGCGTCGCCATAAGACGGCACCATCATAAACATGGATACACCCGGCGTAGAAAACTCGGACATCATCTCGGGATCAAACGATCCCGGCTTGACCATGTTGGCCAAGCTGAACAGCACCGGGCCGCTGCCTGCCGGGCTGATATGGCGATGGAAGATCCCCATTTCACCAAATTGAAAGCCCGCCTGCAGCACGCTCTGCAGCAAAACTTCGCCGCCAATCACGCCACTTTGATGCGCCGCAACGTGCAGCACCAGAACGGTTTCTTTCAGTTTTGCTGGTTCGAGCGGTTCTGCCGGTGCCGGTTTCACTTCCTGCTGTGGCTGCTGCGCGGGTTCAGCATGACGGAATTCAAGTTGCGGCGCAGGCGTTGGTGGCAAATCGTCAACACGCGGCTCACGGCGCGGCGCGGGTTGCTGCGGTTCGTCGTCTTCGTCATCCTGCGCGTAGTTATCCAGCAGGATGTCATCATAGTCCGGCCGCTGTGAAAGCGGTGCAGGCTGATGAGCAACCGGCGGAGCGGGCTGGGCCGTTGGAGCAGGCTTCGGCGCAACCGCTGGCTCTTCGCGTGCAGCGTCGAAATGACCCAATGACGGTTCATCCTGAGGATGAGCGGCACGAATACGCACCTCTCCGACACCTTCAGCAGGTTCGTCAAATGGAGTGGGTTCACGTTCTTTCTTCGAACGTTTGGCTGGGCGATCGCGAAAAATCGACGAGCGTTCTTTACGGCTGGTCCAAAGACCATGCAATAACAACGCTATTATGGCGATCGCGCCAACAACGATTAATATCAGACGCAAATCCTGCATCATTGCTATCTCTGTTGTTCCAATACATTGCCACCACGGCAAACATTCACTCTTTAACTCTATTTGCCTGCACGCACAAGTGCAAGTGCGTGCTGAACTTTATGCCAATAAAGATGATTATACTGCACTTTTTTGCTGTTTTTTCAGCCAGCAGCACCCTAGCCAGTAGAAAACCATACCGATATGATAGAGATGCCTGTTCTGACAAAGAGATAAACTTAAGATATGTCCTATACGCAACCTGCTTCAAAACCCACCAGCGGCATGCATTATTTTGCCGAAGGGTGGCGCCTGATTTCGCGACCAGGGATTAAACGCTATGTGGTCTTACCGTTGCTGGTTAACGTACTGCTGATGGGATCCGCCTTCTGGTGGCTGTTCAGCCAACTGGGCGTTTGGATCCCCAGCATGATGAGCCATGTGCCTGATTGGCTGCAATGGTTAAGCTATCTGCTCTGGCCGTTAGCGGTTATTTCCGTTTTATTGGTATTCAGCTACCTGTTCAGCACTCTCACCAACCTGATCGCCGCCCCGTTTTGCGGATTGCTGGCCGAGCAGCTTGAGAACAGCCTCACCGGAAAACCGCTGCCGGATACCGGCATCTTCGGGATCGTGAAAGACCTTCCCCGCATCATGGCGCGCGAATGGCGCAAACTGATGTATTACCTGCCGCGCGCGCTGCTGCTATTGGTGCTTTATTTCGTGCCCGGTATCGGCCAGACGCTGGCACCGGTACTGTGGTTCCTGTTCAGCGCCTGGATGCTGGCGGTTCAATACTGCGATTATCCGTTTGATAACCATAAAGTCAGCTTTGCCGACATGCGCCGTGCGCTGCGCCAGCATAAAACCGACAATCTGCAGTTCGGAGCGCTGATCAGCCTGTTCACCATGATCCCAATTCTGAATCTGGTGATCTTGCCGGTTGCCGTGTGCGGTGCCACCGCGATGTGGGTGGACCGTTATCGCTCACAGTTTGCTCGTCATTGATGATCGCACTTAAACCCAGGGCGCCTTTAGCGCCCTAGTAATTGGGCATAAAACTTATTCTCTAATAACATATAGATATACCAATTCTTTACTTCCCTGCCGGGGCCGTTAGCGTATGCTTTTTATGTTCCCTACATTTTCATAGAGTTAAAGGACGGGCTATGAGCAAGATATATGAAGACAACTCATTAACAATCGGCCATACGCCGCTGGTTCGTCTGAACCGTATCGGTAATGGACGCATTCTCGCCAAGGTTGAATCTCGCAACCCAAGCTTCAGCGTCAAATGCCGCATCGGTGCCAATATGATTTGGGACGCCGAAAAACGCGGCATTCTCCGCGCCGGTAAAGAACTGGTAGAACCCACCAGCGGTAACACTGGTATTGCTTTAGCCTTTGTGGCGGCAGCACGTGGCTATAAACTGACGCTGACCATGCCGGAAACCATGAGCATTGAACGCCGCAAATTGCTGAAAGCGCTGGGGGCCAACCTGGTGCTGACTGAAGGTGCAAAAGGCATGAAAGGCGCGATTGCCAAAGCCGAAGAGATTGTAGCGACCGATCCCGATCGCTATGTCCTGCTGCAGCAATTCAGCAACCCTGCCAACCCGGAAATTCATGAAAAAACCACCGGCCCTGAGATTTGGGCAGATACCGAAGGCGAAGTGGATGTGTTCATCGCGGGTGTGGGTACCGGTGGGACACTGACCGGCGTTAGCCGTTTCATCAAAAATACCAAAGGCAAAGCCATTACTACCGTAGCGGTTGAACCCACTGACTCACCGGTCATCAGCCAGGCACTGGCAGGCCTTGAGATCAAGCCAGGCCCGCACAAAATTCAGGGTATCGGTGCCGGTTTTATCCCTGGCAACCTGGATCTTAGCCTGGTCGATCGCGTTGAGCAGATCACCAACGATGAAGCCATCAGCATGGCGCGCCGCCTGATGGAGGAAGAAGGCATTCTGGCAGGAATCTCTTCTGGTGCAGCAGTTGCTGCCGCGATCAAACTTTCGCAAAATCCAGCCTTTACCGATAAAACAATTGTGGTTATTCTGCCTTCCTCAGGTGAACGCTATTTGAGCACCGCATTGTTTGCAGATTTGTTCACAGAACAAGAACTGCAGCAATAACGCGAACTGTGCACAAAAAGCTAAAAAAGCACCTTACGAGGTGCTTTTTTGTGGACTGGATCAAAGTTTACACCCATCAAAGATTGATTTTAGCCTCTGGCTTTAGTATTTAACCGGACAATTATTTCGGTACGCGAAATTAATCACCTTCCGCCTATTGTTTGAGCTGAATCGATTTACTTGTTTGTCGCCAAGGCGCAAAACACGGCATAATGGGGAGTTGATTGAAATGGCATCAAAAGCCAGTCTTTTTTTGATCTGGCATGACTAAAGCGTCGTTTTGTGTTGCATCAACGCTCGCCCCTGTACCATAGTCAGGCACTAACCAGACAGGCTAAAGTCGCGCCGTTAGGCTAAACTTTAGCTCCACAACACTAATCTAAATAAGTTGGGGAAACATCAATGTTCCAGCAAGAAGTTACTATTACCGCTCCGAATGGTCTGCATACTCGCCCTGCCGCTCAATTCGTTAAAGAAGCCAAAGGCTTCGTTTCTGACATCACCGTCACCTCTAACGGCAAAAGCGCAAGTGCCAAGAGCCTGTTTAAACTGCAAACTCTGGGCCTGACCCAAGGGACTGTAGTAACCATTGAAGCTGTTGGTGAAGACGAGCAGAAAGCCGTTGAGCACTTGGTTAAACTGATGGCAGAGCTTGAGTAATCGGCCCGTCTTTTTAGTTAACACCAGTCAAGAGTAAGGTAGGGTTATGATTTCAGGCATTTTAGTATCACCGGGTATCGCTTTTGGTAAGGCTCTCCTACTGAAAGAAGATGAGATTGTCATCAACCGGAAGAAAATCTCTGCAGACCTCGTAGAGCAAGAAGTCTCGCGTTTTCTGGCAGGCCGAGCTAAGGCATCCGAGCAGTTAGAAGCGATCAAGACCAAAGCTGGCGAAACCTTCGGCGAAGAAAAGGAAGCTATCTTCGAAGGCCACATCATGCTGCTGGAAGACGAAGAGCTTGAGCAGGAAATCATAGCCCTCATCAAAGACGATCTGGCGTCCGCTGATGCAGCCGCTTATACCGTGATTGAAGGCCAGGCGAAAGCGCTGGAAGAGCTGGATGATGAATACCTGAAAGAACGTGCGGCTGACGTGCGTGACATCGGTAAACGTCTGCTGCGCAATATTCTGGGCATGGCGATTGTCGACCTGAGCTCGATCCAGGATGAAGTGATCCTGGTTGCGGCCGATCTGACCCCGTCAGAAACTGCACAGCTGAATCTGGACAAAGTGCTGGGCTTCATCACCGATCTGGGTGGCCGCACTTCCCACACCTCCATCATGGCCCGTTCACTGGAATTGCCCGCTATCGTAGGCACCAGCGACGTGACCAAGCAGGTGAAAAACGACGATTATCTGATTCTGGACGCCGTTAACAACCATATTTACGTTAACCCGACGGCCGACATTATCGAGCAGTTGAAAGCCGTACAAAATCAGTATATCAGCGAGAAAAACGAACTGGTCAAACTGAAAGATCTGCCAGCCATAACGCTGGACGGACACCAGGTTGAAGTTTGTGCCAATATCGGTACCGTGCGCGACGTCGCCGGTGCAGAGCGCAATGGCGCTGAAGGTGTCGGCCTGTACCGTACCGAATTCCTGTTCATGGACCGCGACTCGCTGCCGACTGAAGATGAGCAGTTCCAGGCTTATAAAGCCGTAGCGGAAGCCATGGGCTCACAGGCAGTGATCGTCCGTACCATGGACATCGGCGGCGATAAAGACCTGCCGTATATGAACCTGCCGAAAGAAGAAAACCCGTTCCTTGGTTGGCGCGCGATCCGTATCGCGATGGACCGCCGGGAAATCCTGCACGCGCAGCTGCGCGCCATTCTACGTGCTTCCGCTTTCGGCAAACTGCGTATCATGTTCCCGATGATTATTTCAGTGGAAGAAGTCCGCGATCTGAAAGGTGAACTGGAAACGCTGAAAGCCCAGCTACGTGAAGAAAACAAAGCGTTTGATGAAGCGATCGAAGTGGGCGTGATGGTGGAAACACCGGCTGCGGCAGTGATCGCTCACCATCTGGCGAAAGAAGTCGACTTCTTTAGTATTGGGACAAACGATCTTACCCAGTATACTCTGGCTGTAGATCGCGGTAATGAGCTGATTTCTCATCTCTATAACCCGATGTCCCCATCAGTGCTTGGCCTGATCAAACAGGTTATTGATGCATCTCATGCGGAAGGCAAGTGGACCGGTATGTGCGGTGAACTGGCTGGCGATGAACGTGCTACACTGTTGCTATTGGGCATGGGGCTGGATGAGTTCAGCATGAGTGCGATTTCAATCCCGCGCATCAAGAAAATTATTCGTAATACGAACTTCGAAGATGTGAAGGCGTTGGCAGCGCAAGCCTTGGCTCAGCCAACGGCGCAAGATTTAATGAATTGTGTGAATAAATTCATCGAAGAAAAGACGCTCTGCTAAACTTCCACGACACTGGAACGCCGCCCAATTTAATGCTTAGGAGAAGATCATGGGTTTGTTCGATAAACTGAAATCTCTGGTTTCTGATGACAAGAAAGACACGGGCACTATCGAGATTGTCGCTCCACTTTCTGGCGAAATCGTCAACATCGAAGATGTACCTGACGTAGTTTTCGCCGAGAAGATCGTTGGTGACGGTATTGCTATCAAACCTGCAGGCAACAAGATGGTTGCACCGGTTGACGGCACTATCGGCAAGATTTTCGAAACCAACCATGCGTTCTCTATCGAATCTGACAGCGGTATTGAGCTGTTTGTACACTTCGGTATCGATACCGTTGAGCTGAAAGGTGAAGGCTTCAAGCGCATCGCTGAAGAAGGCCAGCGCGTTAAGAAAGGCGATGTCATCATCGAGTTCAACCTGCCACTGCTGGAAGAGAAAGCCAAGTCGACCCTGACTCCGGTTGTGATCTCCAACATGGACGAGATCAAAGAGCTGATCAAACTGTCCGGCAGCGTTATCGTGGGTGAAACCCCGATCATCCGCATCAAGAAATAATTACCGTTGGTGATATCAGCCAGCTAATGCCAGTCGGTTAACCCTGACTGGCATTTTTCTTTCAGTTCTGCTCACTCGTGGCGATGCCACTGCCGAAGCCCAAATTCCTGTTATGCTCCAGACTCACCGAGAAAACGCTCGCAACTCTGCCTGATTTCATGCCTTAAAGCGCTGAAAGTTCAGATTTCCTCAAGTCTTATACAGTACAAGTATTAATCAATAACCTCTTCGCTGGTTGATATTTGTACTGAAATAATGTTTTTATATAATTTAACTCAATAAAATCATTCTGAATTTTTAACCATTCCAGAGGAAATGATATTTATGCATAGCATGAAACAAAATATCATCTTCCAATATATCAAGGCATGTCCTATAGTGCTCGACATCAAATAACCTGTTGGTTAGATGTTTTTAAGTGATATTTTCGACATATCAGAATCGTAGCCGTTGAGAATAAAAAACTTATTTATTTCAGGAGGAAATAATGAGCATCAATAACAAGGAAAAAGACACCCACTTCACTCCCCCGCTAATTGGAATAGCAGTTCCTGATCTGTTATTCAAGCAGCTACATTATTTCTAAACGTTATCACTTAGATAGCGTAATGAACATTCGTATACTTACCATCTAAAAAGAGCGCCTATAAATACAACGGCCCTCACATTAATTAAGATGAGTAATTAAAGGCACATTTAATATATGTAGCGCATTAACTCCGCGCGGCCAGAGTACAATATTATTCATTTGCTTTATTAGTTCGTGTAATAGGTTTTTCATGCTGTCTGTGGCGTATATATGTCACGTAACCTCTCCGGGTATCCGGAATATTATTATCTCTATATATAAGGAAATATGATGCGCAAGATCCTATCAACTATGACCCCAGTTGCTCTGTTGCTGTTGGCTGCCGCTGGTAATGCTCAGGCTGCTTCCAACGCCCAGCTCACTGTTACTGGTACTGTAGTAGCAGCCACCTGTGACGTTAGCCTGTCCACCAACAACCTGGACTTGGGTAACCATACGCCAGCCGACTTTACTGCTGTGGCAACTCCGGTTGTAGCAAGCCAGAAATCATTCACCGTAGGTGTCAACAACTGCCAGACTCCATTGCTGGGTGGCGACACCGCTAACCTGGTAGTGAGTGGTCAAACTCTGGGTGGTAACCCGAATATCTTTAACAGCACTGGCACCAATACCGGTGTAATGCTGCGCCTGGCCTCTGCTCCAGCAGGAACTTATATCAAGAGCGGAGACAAACTGTTAGTTGCTACTGCTGGCGCAACTCCAGCACAAACTGACTTCAACGGTAAGACTCTGAGCCTGCAGGCTGGTTTAGCAGCAACGACAACCACTGGTGTAAACATCGGTGCTGTCAACGCACCAGTTCTGTTCAGCTTTGCCTACAACTGATTTATATCCCGGGGGCATTATTTGCCCCCTTTTTTAGCGCTCAGGAACTGTTATATGTCCCGTATTTTCTCATTGCTCTCATTATTGCTTGCTTGGCTTCCCCTGCTTGCTATAGCTCAAACAGGTGGTTTTGGTATCAATGCCACCCGTCTGATTTATCCTCAGGGGGCTGAGAGTATCAGCGTGACAGTGCGCAATACCATGACAGCACAACCGTATCTGGTGCAGGCTAAAATAAGCGGTTCCCAAGACGGAAGCCAACCCGCCCCTTTTCTGACAAGACCACCGCTATTTAGGCTGGAACCCAACAGCGTCAACCAAATACGTATTTTGGAGCAAAAATCGATATTACCGCGAGATCGTGAATCGGTATTTTATTTTCATGCCAGTGCTATTCCAGCCAGTAGCGCGCCCCTATCCCCTAACCAGCAGTCTGGGGTGCATGGCAATGCCCAATTTGGGGTCGGTAATATCATAAAAATGTTCTATCGCCCAGCCAATCTGCCTTCATCATCCATGGCTGCACAACAAAGCCTGCAATTTTCAAAGGTTAAAGAAGGGCTCCAGCTTAAAAACAATTCTCCCTATTTTGTCAGCTTTGCCAGCCTGCGCGTAGGAAAACAAGCAATCAAACTCGATACACCAGCAGCGTTAATGATTGCGCCATTCAGCAGCCATATCTATCCAACAACAATCGCGCAGGGTTCAGTCATTCATTGGGAAACTATTAACGACGAAGGGGGAATCAATGCGTTCAGCTATAACCTACCGTAAAAAATCTTTTTTGTTGATGCTGTTGGCATTAACGGGCCTGGTAAGTGTGCCTACTCAAGCGGTGACGCTCAATTTCTCTGCCATGCTCAACCCAGGAACATGCACCTTCAGCCTGGATAAAAGCACGCTGGTACTCGATTCGGTTCACCTGTCGCAGTTAACTCCTTCAACCCTGCAGGCAGCACAGCCCTTTACGCTCATCGTTCAGGATTGCAGCGGGACCGACGCCAGCCTCACTCCGGTTGTTAACGTCAGCGGTGACGGCATCACTCGCGACAGTCGCTGGCTGTTCCGCAGCAGTGACTCCATAGCTTCTGGTGTAGGCGTCATGTTGGTAAAAACGGACGTTTCGCCCAGCTACAGTGACACTGAAATCAAAGATGGCGATAACATTCCATTGGCTGCAATGGGGGCTAACCCATCCGATCAGAGTATCAGGTTTTACGCCGGGCTCACCTGCGGCAGCCTGGCATGCACCAGTGGCTCATTAAGCGCTGGGACATTGACAGCCCGCATTCTGTTTAACCTGGCCTATCGCTGAGGTTGATATGTTGTTGATACCGACCTATCGCGCAATAGCGGCTGCCAGTCTTGGCCTGCTGATATCAGAGCAGGCTCTGGCAGCCCAGGCTGCTGCTGGCGGTGGGGTCAGCCTGAGCCAAACGCGGGTGATCTTTTTGTCCTCAGATAAAGCGCAGACTCTAGCGGTGAAAAATACCGGTAATCTGAGCTACCTGATCCAAAGCCGGGTACAGCAAGCGCCTGACGATGTTACCCCTGCACCTTTTGTGGTGACACCGCCGCTTTTCACGCTCAAACCTGATAGCCGTCAGTTGCTGCGTATTATCCCGCAGGGCACTGCTCTGCCAACTGATCGAGAGTCACTCTTTTATCTTGCGATATTAGCAATACCCGCTCAGACCGATAACAGCATCCCTCAGACTCAGCTATCAATGGGGGTGCGTTTTATTATCAAGCTGTTCTATCGCCCGGCGGGCCTGAAAATGCCGCCAGGCAAAGCTCACTGCAATCTGCGTTTTAGCCACACAGCTAACGGGGTACGCGTCGATAATCCGACCCCTTATTTTCAGACGTTGGGGAATCTAAAGCTCAACATGGCCCCGGTCAATCTGGATGCTCAGTCATCCATACTGGTGCCTATGAGTGGGCAGAACTATCCAGCGCAACAACGCATCACCAAGGCCGAATGGCAGACTGTCACTGACTACGGCGGGTTATCCCCCCTATGCCAAGAAACAGTCGTATCTACACAGGGAACACCGTAATGAACTCTTTATTTCGCTGGCGTTCTGTCGGCTGGATCCTTTGCCTGCTAACGGCTTATGCCAGCACAGTTCATGCACAGACAAACTCTGCTGCCCCAAAAGGTATTTCCTTTCAGGTGTTGCGCGTCATTTACCTTGAGAGCGATAAGCGGGGGATCACCCTGACGGCCAACAATACAGCCTCAAGTCCCTATTTGATGCAATCCCGGATACAACCTGTTGACCCCGTAACCGGCAATGTGGCCGAGGGAAAACATCCGGCCATGCCATTTATTGTCACCCCACCGCTTTCCCGCTTAGAAGCCAACAGCGAATTGACACTGCGTATTCGGCGTAACGGCGAACCGTTACCGGCCGATCGTGAGTCGGTCTTTTTTATCTCGATGAAGGCAATCCCCGCTCAGGTGGCGCCGGAACAGCGTACGGAAGAGAAACAGATGGTATTGACAGTCACCAGCAATATGAAGGTGTTTTACCGCCCGGAAGGGCTGGTTAAGCGCGCCGTTGCCGACATGGCCCCCAAGCTGAAGTTCCGCCGTGACGGCAACCAGTTGATTGCAGAAAACCCGACACCCTATTGGCTGACCTTTTCACGCTTAGCGGTGGGAAAAACTGCACTGGACAAAGCACAGTTGCGCCTGATGGTTCCCCCCAAAGGCCAACAGCGCTACCCCTTGCCAAACGATGCCTCTGGCAACGTGACATGGCAACTGATTGATGAAGACGGCTGGGATACTCCCATTGAGCTGCGCCCCCTGTAGGCCTTTTCTGAAGTAATGCATGGAAAAGTGACACTTTAGCTTTCGTTATGGACGCGATAATAATGACAACACGACATACTGATTTCACGCTATTGCCTGTGCTGGCAGGAGCTACCTTACTGGTAAGCGGTACGCCTGCTGTAGCTCGAGACTATTTTGATCCAGGGCTGCTTTCTCTCAGTGGAACAGACGCCGCCACGGTGGATCTGAGCACCTTTGAGACCTCAGGAAAAACACCGCCAGGTACCTACACCGTCTCCCTGTTTATGAACCAGATAGACCAAGGGCAGCACACCTTGATATTCAAGGCCGATGCCAATGGCGATATTCAGCCGGAACTCACACCCGCTTTCCTTAACAAGCTTGGCGTGAATACAAAGGTTTTACCCACCTTTGCTGGGCTAGCACCAGAAGCGCCGGTCAAGAATCTTGCCACCCTTATTCCAGAATCAAAAATCCAGTTCGATTTTGCCCAGCTTCGTCTGGATATCAGCATCCCGCAGGTGGCAATGCAGCCCAATGCACAAGGGGCTGTCGATCCCGCCTTATGGGATCACGGCGTACCCGCATTGCTGTTCAACTATAACCTGAATGGCGGGCGCAACTGGCAGGGGGAACAACCTGGTATGGGCAGTAACACCCAAACCAACCTGTTTGCCAACGTGCAAGGTGGCGCTAACTGGCAAGCCTGGCGCCTGCGCAGCAACATGACCTATTCACGCAACACCAATAATTCGAACGATATGGCTGCTCTGACCACCCAGAGCACGCAGTTTAGCAACACTTACCTGCAACGCGATATCCAACCCTGGCGGTCAGAGATTCTGTTAGGGGAAAACAGCACCGAAAGCGACGTGTTTGACAGCATCCCGTTTCGTGGGGTCAAGCTTAATTCCAGTGACGACATGCTGCCCACTAGCCTGCGTGGCTTTGCGCCGATCATCAGCGGCATTGCCCAAACCAACGCACGCGTCACGGTGAGCCAGAACGGTAACGTCGTCTATCAAACCTATGTGGCTCCAGGGCCATTCCGTATCAATGACCTGTTCCAGACCGGCCAAGCGGGTGACTTGCTCCTCACCATTAACGAATCCGATGGCACCGTCCGCACCCAGACGCTGGCCTTCTCATCGCTCCCGGTGATGCGGCGACAAGGCAGCCTGAAGTATGAAGTGACGGCAGGCCGCTACAACGGGGGTATTACCGTCGATTCGCAGCAGGCGAACTTTGTGCTGGCCACCGCCATTTACGGCCTGCCCCATGATATCACCCTGTATGGCGGTACCCTCTTAGCCAAAGACTATGTCTCTGCAGTAGCGGGTAGCGGCTTCTCCCTGGGCAACTTTGGCGCATTGTCGGCAGACATCACGGCCTCCAGCACCAAATTGCCTGGGCAAGACGCTCATCAGCAAGGGTATTCTTACCGCCTGCGTTATTCCAAAAGCATGCTGAGCACCGGTACAGCGGTGGACCTGACCGCCTATCGCTATTCAACGCGCAACTATTACAGCTTCTCTGACTTCAACAACCTGGGCTTCCAACTTAGTGATGGGCAAGTGCCGTGGGCTCTGGAGCGTCAGCGTTCCAATTTCCAGGTGCGACTCAGCCAGCAACTGGATTCATGGGGCTCACTGTATCTGTCCGCTTCTCGCAACGATTTCTGGGGCAACAACAAGGTGATGAACACGGTATCGGCGGGTTACAACGGCAGCTACCGCGGTGTGAGTTACGGCCTGGCCTACAGCATTGACCGACTGAAGGGGGATGGCAGTTGGCCAGAGAACCGGCAGCTATCACTGAACATGCAGGTGCCATTGAATATGTTCACCGCATCACCTGCCGCGCGTAACGCCTATGCCAGTTACCAGATGACACACGACAATCATGGGCAGGTCCAGCAGCAGACCGGGATTAATGGCAGCGCGCTCGATAGCCGTATCTCCTATAGCGCAATGCAGGGCTGGTCAAATGGGCAAAACAGTAACAACAGCACGCTGAACGCCGGTTATCAAGGCAGCAAAGGCTCAGCCAGCATGGGCTATAGCTACAGCCGGCAGAACCGCTCGTTGAACATGAGCGGTAACGGCGGGATCGTAGTTCATCCGCAAGGAGTAACCCTGAGCCAGATGCTGGGCAATTCGCTAGCGATTGTCAGTGCACCAGGGGCCAAGGGGACCAGCGTGATGAACGGCAACATTCAGACAGACAACCGTGGCTATGCAGTAGTGCCTTACCTGTCGAACTATCAGCTTAACAACGTCAGCTTAAACCCGGCCACTTTGCCGGACAATGTGGATGTTAACCAGTCAAGCCTGAATGTGTACCCGACCAAAGGGGCTGTGGTGATGGTCAACTTTGCCACACACGTAGGCTATCAGGTGTTGATGACCCTGCTGCAGGCGAACAACACTCCGGTACCGTTTGGAGCACTGGTCACCATAGAGAACAAGACCGCACAGGAGCCGAATACCGGGATTGTCGGTGAAGCAGGCCAGGTATACCTGAGCGGATTATCGGAACAAGGGAAGCTGAAGGTGACCTGGGGCAAAGAGACAGACCAGCAATGCCTTGCCGCTTTTAACCTGGCAAAAGTCGCCGCCCCTTCCGTCAACAACCCGGTACGCGTGTTGACCATCGTCTGTCAGGGGAAATAAACACATCATGACAATCTCAAAAGCAGTGAGCATCGCCACAGAGCGTGAAAACAGAAAGAGAGAGACAATGAAAAGCATGCATATACCCTCATCGACTCATCAAAACCGGCCAAACAGTGGTATTGCGCGTCTACTGACCATATTCACTTTATTGCTGGTGTCCGTCCCTTCGTCCAAAGCGGTCGATATCATCACTATCGGCAAAGGAAGCGGTATTGTTTGGGAGGGATACCCCTTTAGTGCAAATTTGTCAGGAAGTATCGCTGATACTAGGTTGTTCAATATTTATGGGATAGCCGCGATATCCGATAGCCCAAACGTCTGCATGGATACTTCTAAACTTGAAGAAATTGGGGGTTATATGGCATTACCGATCGCTATAGGGGTTGGGCTGATCCCTAGGGCGACCATAAGCGCGACCTATCCTCTTACCCCTTCCAACACACAGGAAACGCTAACCGGTACGATAGGATTACCCCGCACGGAAGGGAGAACCAGTTCAGGGTTTGTCATCACGAATCCAACGACGAGTACTCTCTTTACCTCCAGACAGTGGTGTTTACCTCCACGTCAGAACGACGTAGCTTATTTTTATCGGAATGGTTTCCTACGAACTGCTCAACTCTCAGGTACTTGGGTAATGGTGGCTAATGGCAGACAAAGCAGCCAGCAAATCATCATTCCAGCCATGTACGCCGCAAGTTTTCAGGCAGCTCATGCTGGCGCAGATCGTTCTCAACAGATTTTACCCAGTGCTATCACCCTGCGTATCTCTACCTTGGAGTGCACCATAGCCACCACCACCAATATCAACTTTGGCGGAGTGCAACGTAATACCCAAGTTGGGAGCGAGCTGGCACGTTTATCCTATCCGCTCACCGTTGCCTGTTCACAAGATACCGACAAGATTAACGCCAATATCAACGTTCAGTTCCGTGCTGCCAGCGGTCAGTATGAAGGAACTCCGACACGGCTGGCACTGACTCAAGGCGGTGGCTATATCACGGGCGAAATTGATAACGGCGTAACGGGCAGCGGTGCTTGTAACTTAACTACCGGTATTCCATTTGATAATACCCAGCTCAAAGTGGGGAGTATCAGCAGCGTCGAGGCCACCAAAGTCACCAATAACCAAATCACCTGGCGCTTGTGCTCTGGTGGAGCAACTTTACCTCTAGGCCCTGTTGATGCCTCAACCGACATGTTGGTCACCTTTAACTAACCGTCAACGATCGGGCGCAGGCATGTAGCGCCCGATCCTATGCAACCCAGCGCGGCACCCGCAGCCTAATCACCAACCCGCCCTGTTCACCATTATGCGCCTCTACCTGCCCACCGTGCGCCAACACCACTTTGCGGGCAATCGCCAGCCCCAGCCCATATCCCTTACCCGACAGTGCCGACTTCACCCGCACGAACGGATCAAAAATGCTGGAAAGCTTCGACTCTTCTACCCCAGGCCCCTGATCGCGGACCTCAATCTGCAACCGTTGATCAACACAGGTCAGTTCCACCATAACCCGCTGCCCGTGGCCAGAGAAACGCAGCGCATTGCGAATGATATTTTCCACCGCGCGGCGCATCAGTTCCGCATTGCCTTTCACCGTATACTCCACGCCCGAACTGGCCTGCAGCACAATCTCCACGCCGGGGATTTGCGCCTCGTAGCGCGCGTCGTTCACTACCGCATCGACCAATCCGTAGAGATCAAAATACTCTTCATCTGGTAGACAATTACTTTCAGCACGCGACAGGGTCAGCAGTTCACCAATCATTTTGTCCAGGCGCCCTGCCTCATGCTCAATGCGCTGCAGTGAGTTTTCCACGTTATCAGGATTTTGCCGCCCCAGACCAATCGCTAACTGTAAACGTGCCAATGGCGAGCGTAGCTCATGGGAAACGTCGTGCAGCAGTTGCTCGCGGGCACTGACCAGCAGTTCCAGCCGTTCCACCATGGTATCGAAATCGCGCGCCACTTCGGAAAGCTCATCATGCCGTCGCCGCATTGCCGGGAACAATCGCACGGCCAAATCCCCCAGTGCCACCCGCTCAAAACCGGCACGCAGTTGGCGCATCGGGCGCGTCAGGTTCCAGGCCAATACGGCGCTAAACAGCAACCCGCCCAAAGCACCCACCCACAGAAATGGATCGGGGATATTGAGAAAGCGCCAACGTTTGGCAGGACGATGCTCCTGCCGAAGCCCTTCAAGATCATAACTCAGTACATAGCCCTGGTTATCGGCCCCCATCACCCATTTAACCACCTTTGGCGGCAGCCGCCCCGCCTCAGCATTTTCCACGGGTTCCTCTGTAGGTGGCTGCGCTACCGGAGTCACGGTGAAGAAACGGCGCTCGTCAGGTGACCAATCAGCCACCATGGCATTCAGCGCAGGCATACCGCCGCTTTGCAGCACGCTGGCTGCAGAGGTCATTTGCAGGTTGACCATACGCCGGGCAATGCTGGTTTCCGGTGATTGATGGCGATTGCCATAAAAAGTGAAGGTAACCCACAGCGCCTGGGTCATGATGATGAACGTCAACCAAAAGCCGAGCAGGATTTTCCAGAACAGTCTTCCACGCATAGGTGTCACCTGATGCGGTAACCGATACTGCGCACCGTTTCGATGCTCAGCTGGTTACCCGTCAGTGCACCCAACTTTTGGCGGATGTTACTGATATGAACGTCAACGCTGCGATCGTAGGCTTCACGCGGGCGCCCCAGCCCTTTCTCCGAAAGCTCGTCTTTGGAAACCACCCGCTCCGGCGAGCGCAACAGCAGCTCCAGCAGATTGAATTCCGAGGCCGTCAGGTCAAACGCCTGCCCTTGCCATTGCGTGATGCGGGTCGATGGGTTGAGGATCAGTTCGCCAAACACCAGGGCAGAATCTTTATCCACCGCTTCCGGTTGTTCTTCAAAACGGCGCAGCACCGCACGCAGGCGTGCCACCAGTTCACGCGGGTAGCACGGCTTGGGTACATAATCATCAGCCCCCATCTCCAGGCCGATCACCCGATCGATATTGTCGCCTTTGGCGGTCAACATGATGATCGGCAGGCGGCTTTTTCTACGCACCTCACGCAACACTTCAATGCCGCTCATATCCGGCAGCATAATATCGAGGATCATCGCGGTGTAGTTACCGGAAAGCGCCCCTACCACTCCATCTTTGCCGGTCAGCACCAGGCTCGCGTCGAATCCTTCCGCAGTCAGGTATTCGCTCAGCATGGTGCCCAGTTCAAGATCGTCGTCGACCAACAAAATTTTCATGCCTAACTCCCCCGCTGATTTAAGCCATTCTCCTGCTGATTGCTTCATTGCGCAGCCGGTTTTACTTAATCCTTACATATCACACAGCGATGTAAATATATCGGCAGCAGGGCAGAGGCATTAATCAAACACACCCGTGGAAAGGTAACGATCGCCGCGATCGCAGATAATCGCCACAATCACGCTGCCGGGGTTGGCCGCGGCGACACGCAGGGCACCAGCCACGGCACCGCCAGAGCTGACGCCGCAGAAGATCCCCTCGCGCTGCGCCAGTTGGCGCATGGTCTGCTCGGCCAGGCTTTGGCTCATATCCAGCACCTGATCAACCAGCTCAGGGCGGAAAATGCCTGGCAGATAGGCTGCTGGCCAACGGCGGATCCCCGGAATGCTGCTGCCTTCATCCGGTTGCAGGCCGATGACGTTGACCTGCGGATTCTGGCTTTTCAGGTAGCCACCAACGCCGGTAATGGTGCCGGTGGTGCCCATGCTGGAAACAAAGTGAGTAATGCGGCCTGCCGTTTGCTGCCAGATTTCCGGGCCGGTAGTGGTGAAATGGGCATAAGGGTTGTCCAGATTATTGAACTGATCCAACACTTTGCCCTGCCCCTGCTGCTGCATCTCCAGCGCCAGATCGCGAGCTCCTTCCATGCCCTGTTCACGGCTGACCAGGATCAGCTCAGCACCATAAGCCCGCATCGCCGCCTGGCGCTCCATGCTCATGTTTTCCGGCATCAGCAGCTTCAGCGGATAACCTTTCACTGCGGCAATCATCGCCAGCGCGATACCGGTATTGCCGCTGGTTGCCTCAATCAGCGTATCACCCGGTTTGATCTCACCACGTAGCTCGGACTGTTGGATCATCGCCAGCGCCGCGCGATCTTTAACCGAGCCTGCCGGATTATTACCTTCCAGCTTGACCCAGACCTCACTGTCCAGCCCTTCAGCCAATCGTTGCAGTTTTACTAACGGTGTATTCCCGATGCATTGTTCCAGGGTGGTCACAATCGTTGCCTGTGTGTCATGTCAAAAGGCAACCCCAGGGTTGCCTTAGATGCAAATAATAGAAGAGTTAAAAACTATCAGGCGCTTTTCGCCAACGCAACCGGTTGTAACAATTGTTCACCGGCATACAGGCGCGCATTCAGGCTGCCGACGTAGTAACGCCCGCCGCGCGTAGGTGCCGTATTGTCTTCCGACAGCACCACGCTGATCGGCTCCTGGTGCCAACCAATCGGCTGCACGGTCAGTTGCCAGAAGTGACCACGCGGGCTGATTTCCAACACCTGTACCGGTAACGGGCAACGGGCGCTGCTCTCAGTGCTGATCTCCATTTCCCACGGGCGCAGGAACAGATCGACACGGCCCTGATGCATCGGCTGGAACGACAGCGGCCACTGGTGCGCCCCAACAAACAGTTGCGAACCGCGGATCTCGCCGTTCAGGCGATTCACTTCGCCCATAAACTCCAGGACGAAACGGGTAGCCGGCTCACGCATGATCTCAATCGGCGAACCCACCTGCTCGATGTTGCCCTGGCTCATCACCACGATACGATCGGCCACTTCCATCGCTTCTTCCTGATCGTGAGTAACGAATACGCTGGTGAATTTCAGCTCTTCGTGCAGTTGGCGCAGCCAGCGGCGCAGTTCTTTACGCACCTGGGCATCCAGCGCGCCAAAAGGTTCATCCAGCAGCAGAATTTGCGGCTCCACCGCCAGCGCCCGCGCCAGAGCTACGCGCTGTTTCTGCCCGCCGGAAAGCTGGGAAGGATAGCGGTTAGCCAAATGGCCCAACTGCACCATCTCCAGCAGTTGTTCCACTTTCTGTTTGATCGCGGCCGCATTCGGGCGTTCACGGCGTGGCAACACGCTCAGGCCGAATGCGATATTGTCGAAAACCGTCATATGACGGAACAGCGCGTAATGCTGGAACACGAAGCCAACGCGGCGATCGCGCGCATGCACACGGCTGACATCAGTGCCGTGGAAGCCCAGCTTGCCACCGCTCTGGCTTTCCAGCCCGGCGATAATCCGCAGCAAGGTGGTTTTACCGGAGCCCGACGGCCCCAACAGGGCCACCATTTCACCAGAAGGAATATCGAGCGAGATGTCGTTCAATACCTTGGTACGACCGAAAAATTTGTTGATACCGCTGATCTCAATGCTCATGATTTTCCTCCCGCTCAAGACGTGCGTTCTGGCGCGCTAAACGCCATTGCAAACCGCTTTTCAGAAATAAGGTCACTATGGCCATCAGGGTCAGCAGCGCGGCGGCGGTAAAGGCCCCGGCGGTGTTGTAATCCTGATGCAGTAATTCAACTTGCAGCGGCAAGGTGTAGGTTTCACCGCGAATCGAACCGGAAACCACCGACACCGCGCCAAACTCGCCAATGGCGCGCGCGTTGGTCAGCACCACGCCGTACAGCAGCGCCCAGCGGATATTCGGCAGCGTGACGCGGCGGAACATCTGCCAGCCAGAAGCCCCTAGCAGCACGGCGGCTTCATCTTCCTGGCTACCCTGGCTCAGCATCAGCGGCACCAGTTCACGTACCACAAACGGGCAAGTCACAAACACCGTGACCAGCACCATGCCCGGCCAGGCGAACATCAGTTGGATGTTATGCGCATCCAGCCAGCCGCCGAGCGGCCCATTGGTGCCGTAAAACAGCAGATACAGAAGCCCTGCCACCACCGGCGACACAGCAAACGGCATATCGAACAGCGTCAGCAGCAATTGGCGGCCTGGGAAGGTAAAACGCGTCACCAGCCAAGCCAGCAACGTGCCAAACACCAGGTTAACCGGCACGGTAATCAGCGCCACCAGCACCGTCAGCCAGATGGCGTGCAACATGTCCGGGTTAGACAGGTTTTGCCACACCGCACCTGCGCCGGAGGAAAAGGCCTCGATGAAAATCATCACCATCGGCACTACCAGCAGCAGAATGGAGAACAGCACGCCGATTGCGATCAGCGCCCATTTCCCCCAGTTCACTCGCGGGCGCTCGACGCCACGGAAAGCGGTAATATCAGCCATCAGTGCCCCCCAATGCGGCGGCCAAAGCGGCTCTGCAAGGTGTTAATGGCAAACAGCAACAGTAAAGAGGCCGCCAGGATCACCGAGGCGATAGCGCTGGCCGCCGGATAATCGAACTCCTGCAAGCGGACAAAAATCATCAGTGAGGTCACTTCGGTCTTCCAGGCGATGTTACCGGCGATAAAGATCACCGCACCAAACTCCCCCAGGCTGCGGGTAAACGACAGCGCCGTGCCGGCCAGCAGCGCCGGTGCCACTTCTGGCAGCACCACGCGGCGGAAACTCTGCCAGCGCCCGGCACCCAGCGTTTCGGCTGCTTCTTCGTATTCCGGCCCCAACTCTTCCAGCACGGGCTGCACGGTGCGCACCACAAACGGAATGCTGGTGAACGCCATTGCCACCGCAATCCCCAGCCAGGTAAACGATACCTTGATATCAAACTGCGCCAGCCACTGCCCGTACCAGCCGGTGGTAGAAAACAGCCCGGCCAGCGTCAGGCCCGCCACCGCGGTAGGCAACGCAAAAGGCAAATCCATCAGGCCATCCAGCAAAGACCGGCCAGGAAACTGATAACGCGTGAGGATCCATGCCATCAGCATGCCAAACACCGCGTTGAAGATACTGGCTACGCCCGCCGCCAGCAGCGTCACTTTATAGGCAGCCACCACCTGCGGATTGCTGATCACTTCCCAGTATTGCGCCAGGCTCATCTGCGCCAGTTGCATCACCAGCGCACTGAGCGGCAACAGCAAAATCAGGCAGGTATACAGCAGGCTGCTGCCCAAGCTGAGGGTGAAGCCGGGCAGAACCCGCTTGCTGGACAACGCCAACATTACTTACGCCCTGCCGCTAACAGTTGATCCAGCTCGCCGCCGGTCGCGAAGTGCGTGCTCATCACCTGCGGCCAACTGCCAAACTGATCTTCCACGCGGAACAGTTTGGTTGGCGGGAACTGGCCTTTTGCCGCATCCATCGCTTTCTGGTCATAGACGCGGTAATAGAAGCTGGTAATCACCTGCTGAGCCGCCGGGCTATACAGGTAATTCAGATAATCTTTCGCTGCCTGTACGGTGCCGTTTTTCTCAACGTTTTTATCCACCCAAGCCACCGGGAATTCCGCCAGAATATCCACCGGCGGGACGATCACCTCATATTTGTCTTCGCCGTACTGCTTGCGGATATTGTTCACTTCCGACTCAAAGCTGATCAGCACATCGCCCAAACCGCGCTCAACAAAGGTGGTGGTTGCACCACGGCCGCCGGTATCAAACACCACCACGTTTTTCAGCAAACGGGTCATAAACGCACGGGTTTTGGCCTGATCGTTACCTTCGGCCTGGCTGGCTGCGCCCCAGGCGGCCAGATAGGTATAGCGGCCATTGCCGGAGGTTTTCGGATTAGGGAAGACCAGTTGCACGTCATCGCGTACCAAATCGCTCCAGGTATGGATACCTTTCGGGTTACCTTTGCGCACCAAGAACGCCATGGTGGAATAGAAGGGGGAGCTGTTATTTGGCAGACGCTGTTGCCAGTCGGCAGGGATCAGCTTGCCGCGATCGTGCAGGATCTGCACATCGGTAACCTGGTTATAGGTCACCACATCGGCCTTAAGCCCCTGGAGGATCGCCAATGCTTGCTTAGAAGAACCGGCATGAGACTGTTTGATCGTCAGTTTGTCGTTTGGATGTTGTTGATTCCACTGCTGTTCAAAGCCAGGATTCAGCGCGGCAAACAATTCACGGGAAACGTCGTAAGAGCTATTGAGCAATTCAGCAGCAGAAAGGCTACCGCTGGCCAGTAACAGCGCCGCCAGCCCTCCTTTCAGCACACTCTTTTTATCTTTCATTCTGTACCTTATCACTCAGTCAAACCGCCGGGCTTTTGCCCTGATGCAGACCAGTGTATTTATAACTCGATGCAGAGCTGTAACGCTTTTATATACCGTTTAGTGATTTTCAAGCATCAAACGCTATAAGGCAGGAAGGGAGCGGTTTCGCCGTGGGAAAAGGCAACCGGGGCCAACGCATGGCTGGCTCCGGGTAAAGCATCAAAGCGCCAGCAGGCGCGTCAACGACGGGGCAAAGTAGTAGCTGCCGGTCACCGCCCGGCTGAAGCGCAGCAAAGCATCGTGTTTGCCATCCCGTTCGCCGAACATGCTCAGCAATTGCTGTTCAATATTGTGCAGGCGCGCGCAGTAGGCAATAAAGTACAGGCCATGCTTGCCGCTGGCGGTACCGTAAGGCAGGCTCTGGCGCAGGATTTTCAGCCCTTTCCCGTCTTCTTTCAGGTCAACGCGGCTGACGTGCGACGTCTCAGGCCTTTGCTCCGGCGGCAGCTCTTCGCTGCTCAGCTTGGTACGCCCAATTATCTGTTCCTGCTGTTCAGTGGTGAAACGCTGCCACTGACGCAGATTATGCTCGTAACGCTGCACCAGCACATAGCTGCCGCCTGCGTCCTCTTCGCCTTCACCAATCACCGCCACCACAGGGCGCTGTTCACCCTGCGGGTTTTCGGTGCCGTCGATAAAGCCGCTCAGATCGCGCTCTTCTACCCAACGGAAGCCGTGCGTTTCTTCTTCAACCCGAATGGTATTGCCAAAGGCTGCCAGCGCCGCCTGTGCCAAAGAGAAGTTGACATCATGGCGCAGCGACTGAATATGGACCAGTAAATCACGCTGGGTCGCCGGTGCCAGACCTTTGCCCAGCGGCGTGAAAGGCTTCAGCTCTTTGGCACCCTGGCCGTTGGAAAGATCGTGCCAAACGTCCGCGCCAAAAGCCAGCACTGCGCCCAAATGGGCATCAGGGAACTGCTGCTGCAGTTCGCTAAGCGCCTGACAGAATTGCTTGCACCCCTGACGCAAATCGGCGAATTCGCCCTGAACCATGGCTTCAATAAAGATGCCAAAACGGCAATGTTCCAGCAGGATCCCGCTCTGAACCTGTGTCATGTAGTTATCCTCAATACCTGAATCGGGTAACAGGTTAGCGTTCAACGCATAGGTTCCCTGTTACAAACGCGCATTATCTTAGCCCCTGCGAATAAAATTACCTTGGCTGAGCGCAAAGAATAAAACCGGGTTTAGCACGAAAAAACGTAGGCGCTGCCTAAGGGCCCCCGCAGGAGGCTCACTGTGCTTTGGCGTGCCAGATGATTTTACTGACCGTCCAATTCCGCAGGGTGTCATCCGGTGGAATTATGTCCTGGGGGCCGGCCCACTTGCCACTGAAGATATAGGTCACGTACCGGCTCTGTTCAGCCACACACTCGACATTACCCGCCTCATCACCTTCACCCGGTTTACAGGCACCATAGGCTTTGCTGAACAGATCGCTGAACGGTGTGCCCAGCTTGCTGCCCCATTCGGTGGCGATCTTGGGATCCATAACATCGACGCGCTGCGCATAGCCTTTTGGCTCGCCGGTGATCACCAGTTTCACGTTGTCGCCATCCAATGCCTGATAATAGGCAACGATCTGGCCGTTGCTGGTCGCCATGCCCCCGCGCATGCGGTAGTTATTGTTCAAGCCTTCGCCAAGCGCGCTTTCTGTCATTGAGGTTCCGGCATTGATACCGCCGACGCCTTTGCCGCTGACTTCCACGCTGCCGCCGAACCAGTTGAACGGTGACAGGCTGGACCAGGAGAAGTTACTCAAGGTCGAACAGCCGGTCAGTAGCAGCGGTAGCCCTAACAGCAGTGGGCGAATATTCATCTTATAGCTCCTTAACATCAAACACATTGGCTGTCTCAGCCTCTCATAACAGCCCTGGCGGCACCATCGGTTGCGAGCTTGGAGTGCGCAAATTGCGAAAAGTGCCGCAAAAACAGCAATTAGTCCAGCTCTTCCGGCGGTATAAAACAGGCCTTCAGGCGTTGATTAAGCAGCAGATAGCCCAATGCCAACGCATCTGACAGCGCCAGAATACTATCCAACAGTGGCTCATTAGCGCCCTGCTGCCATAGGCTATGAAGCGCTCCCAGCAAGGCCGCCACTAAAGAGAGTGCCAGCACCCAACGCCAGCAGCGCCACAAACGCGGCCAGTGCTGGCGGCGGCCACAGATCAAGAAAGCCAAAGCCGCTGGCAGGCCCAGCAACATGCCGTACCAAAAGCGCTGGGTATCGGGGTAGAACAGTTGCAGCAGCCCGGTTCCCTGATCGCGCGAGGCTCCCGCCATCACGAACAATATCCAGGTACGGGCCTGCAGTATCAGCACGCTCCAGAACCATAGGGGCAAGCGTAATAAGCCGTGCTGATCGTAGTCGTCCGGCGAGAACCGGTGTGCTGAATCCTTCAAACGCTATTCCTTGCTGATGCCATAATGATTCATACAAATGGCGGCAGCGTGGGCCATTTTCAATCTCCGGCTTAAGAAGCTCTTAAGATCCTTATGGTTTAATCCTTACCATCAAACAGCAGCCTGATGAATAAGGCTATTGATTCTCATACAAGATAAGGAAAGCACCGATGAAAAAAATCACTTTGGCAGTCTTAATCGCGCTGTGCAGCGCACCGGTTTTGGCACAACAGGGTGGGTTCCTCGATCCCAACGCCCCGCAGGCCCAGACGCATAACGGCCAGCAAGGCGGTTTTGCCGGCCCAAGCGCAACGCTGACCACCGCGGATAAGGTCAAATCGCTGAACGACAATACCTGGGTGATGTTGCAGGGCAACATTGAACAGCGCGTTGGTGAGGATACCTATACCTTCCGCGATGCCACCGGCACCCTGACGGTCGAGATCGATAAAAAACGCTGGAACGGCCAGACCATCACCCCAAAAGACAAAGTACAGTTGGAAGGGAAAGTAGATAAAGAGTGGAGCAACGTGGAAGTCGACGTCAAAAATATCAAAAAGCTGCCATAACCGCTAATCAGGGCGGTAAAAATTTACCGCCCTGAAGGCTAATATTCCTGATCTTCAATCAGCCGCTTGCCTAGGCTGGTAATCCCCTGGATCTCATAACCGAGCTTTTCGTACATCTCGATCACGGTATCGTTGTCTTCACGCACCATCAGTTGAATCTTCGGGCAACCGCGCGCAATCAGCTTTTTTTCCAGCCGGTTAATCAGCGCATTGGCAATGCCACGGCCACGATAATCAGGGTGAACCCCCAGATAATAGGCCGAACCCCGGTGGCCATCGTAACCCCCCATCACTGAGCCCACCACTTCGCCACCCACTTCAGCCACCAGAAACAGGTCTGGATCGTGATTCAGTTTACGTTCGATATCCATTTCAGGATCGTTCCATGGCCGCAGTAAATCACAACGCTCCCACAGAGTGATGACCTCTTCAAAGTCGTCTTGCCGAAATACGCGAATTTCCATCAGATATGCGCCATTATAAAAAGGGTTACTCTGATTATACTCAAAGCCGTTAGCATTGCAGCCACGCGCTACCTTAGCGTAATAAATAGCAATAGTTGTCAAGTCGATTAATCAAGATCAATAGGCCATAACGTCGCGAAACAGTCCTTTCTGTCAGAACTGAGTGTGATTAAAAAACCGATTGAACGCTATCACCGTTTTAACCCCCTCGTGGCTTCACCAATGCGCCGCCAACTGTTGCTCTCCGACCTATTAGGTGGGGTAGCGCAACAGGCTAAGGCCAGCGACTCCGGCGGAAGAGCGCCTGCTGGGCACCACCGCGTTCCGCGAAAAAATTGCCCGCGCACTCGCCGATGGGATAATCGGCATCTTCCGTTATTAGTAGCGCCCACAGCTCCTCCCACTGATTGGCGGGGTTGTTCCCTTGCTGCAACCCTAATCACTTTGCGTATATACTTAGCGCCCTGTTCAGCCACCCGTTGCGAATAACCCGTATGAGTTTACCCACCATTAGCGCCGTAAAATCCTTTCTGCTGGCGCTGCAAGATCGCCTTTGCGAACAATTGGCACAGGCCGACGGCAGTGCAGGCTTTCATGAAGATCGCTGGGAGCGTGCGGAGGGCGGCGGTGGCCGCAGCCGGGTGTTGACCAACGGTGCGGTATTTGAACAGGCCGGGGTAAATTTCTCCCACGTTTCCGGTGCCACGCTGCCCGCCTCTGCCACCGCTCATCGCCCCGAACTGGCCGGGCGCAGCTTCCAGGCCATGGGGGTTTCGCTGGTGATCCACCCGCTCAGCCCTTACATCCCGACCAGCCACGCCAACGTGCGTTTTTTCATTGCCGAAAAACCGGGTGAAGAGCCGGTGTGGTGGTTCGGCGGGGGTTTCGATCTGACCCCGTTCTACGGGTTTGAAGAAGACGCCATCCACTGGCACCGCACGGCGCAGCAGCTTTGTGCGCCATTCGGTGACGATGTTTACCCAAAATACAAAAAGTGGTGCGACGACTATTTCTTTATCAAACACCGCAACGAAGCACGCGGCATTGGCGGCCTGTTCTTTGACGATCTGAACACCCCAGACTTTGATCGCTGTTTCGCCTTTACCCGCGCGGTGGGTGAAGGCTTCCTCGACGCCTATCTGCCGATTGTGGCAAGGCGTAAAACACTGCCATGGGGGGAAAGCCAGCGCCAATTCCAGCTTTATCGCCGTGGTCGCTATGTGGAATTCAATCTGGTGTGGGATCGCGGTACGCTGTTCGGCCTGCAAACCGGTGGCCGCACCGAATCGATTTTGATGTCGATGCCGCCGCTGGTGCGTTGGGAATATAACTATCAGCCGGAAGCAGGCAGCCCGGAAGCCGCGCTATATCGCGATTTTCTGCCGGTACGCGACTGGTTGCAGGAGCAGAAATAATGCAGATTTGGGTCGATGCGGACGCCTGTCCGAACGTGATCAAAGAGGTGCTGTTCCGCGCTGCAGAACGCACCGCCATGCCGGTTACGCTGGTGGCCAACCAGCCTCTGCGCACACCGCCGTCTAAATTCATCCGTACCTTGCAGGTTGCGGCGGGTTTTGACGTGGCGGATAACGAAATCGTGCGCCGCTGCGCGCCGAACGATCTGGTGATCACTGCCGATATCCCACTGGCCGCCGAGGTGATAGAAAAAGGGGCTATCGCCCTCAACCCGCGCGGCGAGCGCTACACGCCAGATACCATTCGCGAACGCCTGAATATGCGCGATTTTATGGATACCCTGCGCTCCAGCGGCATCCAGACCGGCGGGCCAAACACCCTGAACCAGCGCGATCGCCAACAGTTCGCCAACGAACTGGATAAATGGTTGCAGCAGGCAAAGCGGGCGCAGTAACTTTCAGTGAACGGCTCAGCCGTTTTTTGGCTTATTCATCCTGGCATGACGTTGATTTCATCCGGTATTGGGGGTATAACCATTAGCCATCTAGCTATTTAGCCGTCTATACGGATAAAAAATTATGCAACCAACGCCCCCCGTTGCAGGGCAATTCAAGCGCACCATGAAAGCCCGGCATCTGGTGATGCTCTCCTTGGGCGGCGTGATCGGCACCGGGCTGTTTTTCAACACTGGCTACATCATTGCCACTACCGGGGCACTCGGCACGCTGCTGGCTTATCTGATCGGTGCCCTAGTGGTGTATCTGGTGATGCTGTGCCTAGGCGAACTGGCGGTTGCTATGCCAGAAACCGGCGCATTCCATGTTTATGCTTCACGCTATCTGGGCCCGGCAACCGGTTATACCGTGGCCTGGCTGTATTGGCTGACCTGGACCGTCGCCCTTGGCTCCAGCCTGACCGCCGCCGGATTCTGTATGCAATACTGGTTCCCGCAGTCGCCGGTCTGGCTATGGTGCCTGATTTTTTGCACCGCGATCTTCCTGCTCAACATCATCACTACCCGTTTCTTTGCCGAAAGTGAATTCTGGTTCTCGCTGATTAAGGTGGTCACCATTCTGGCGTTTATCGTGCTGGGCGGCGCAGCCATGTTCGGTCTGATACCGATGAAAGACGGTACGCCTGCACCATTTTTGCATAACCTGACCTCATCCGGCTGGCTGCCTAACGGCACATTGCCGATCCTGATGACCATGGTGGCCGTGAACTTTGCCTTTTCGGGGACGGAGTTGATCGGCATCGCCGCCGGCGAAACGGAAACCCCGGAAAAAGTCGTTCCCTTGGCGATCCGCACTACGGTGATCCGCCTGATGGTGTTCTTTATTGGTACGGTATTTGTGCTGGCCGCGCTGCTCCCGATGGACCAGGCAGGCATTGTCAAAAGCCCGTTTGTGCTGGTATTCGAACGGATTGGCGTCCCTTACGCCGCCGACATTTTTAACTTCGTGATCCTGACCGCCATTCTTTCCGCCGCTAACTCCGGCCTGTATGCTTCGGGCCGCATGCTGTGGTCGCTGGTCCATCAGCGCACGCTGCCAGCGTATTTTGCACGAGTCAATGCGCGCGGCATCCCGATCAACGCGCTGGCCTTCAGTATGCTCGGCGGTGTATTGGCGCTGCTGACCAGCGTGATCGCCCCCGATACGGTATTTGTCGCGTTATCAGCCATTTCCGGCTTTGCGGTGGTGGCGGTCTGGTTAAGTATTTGCGCCGCGCACTTCGCTTTCCGCCGCGATTATCTGCGCAGCGGCCAGCCGCTGGCTGGGCTGAAGTATCGCGCCCCCGGTTACCCGCTGACGCCGATTGCTGGCTTCGCGCTGTGCCTGCTGGCCTGCATCGGTCTGGCGTTTGATCCCGAGCAGCGCATTGCGCTGTACTGTGGCCTGCCGTTTGTCGCGCTGTGTTACCTGCTCTATTACCTGACCCGCCGTGCCGGGCAGAAAACCTTACTCAAGATCGGAGAAGACCATGTCGGTTAATAACCCTATCGCCCCTCTGCTGGCAGATAACCGCACCTTGATTCTGGACGGTGCTTTGGCTACCGAGCTAGAAGCGCGTGGCTGCGATCTTACCGATCCGCTGTGGTCAGCCAAGGTGCTGATCGAAAACCCGCAACTGATTTATCACGTTCATCTGGACTATTTTAACGCCGGGGCACAGTGCGCCATCACCGCCAGCTATCAGGCGACGCCACAGGGTTTTCTGCGCCGCGGGCTTGATGAGCAGCAATCGCTCGCGCTGATCGCTAAAAGCGTGCAGTTGGCGCAGCAGGCGCGTGCGGATTATCTGGCCACGCACCCGCAGGCTGCCCCCTTACTGGTCGCCGGTTCCGTCGGCCCTTACGGTGCCTATCTGGCCGATGGCTCTGAGTATCGTGGGGATTACCGTTTGCCGCAGGAAGAGATGATCGCATTTCATCGCCCGCGTATTGCAGCCTTAGCGGCCGCCGGGGTTGATCTGCTGGCCTGTGAAACCCTGCCCTCTTTCACCGAGTTGCAGGCGTTGTTGGCACTGTTGCAGCAGTTCCCGCATTTAGGCGCCTGGTTCTCGTTCACATTGCGTGATAGCCAGCATCTGAGCGACGGTACGCCGCTGGCTGAAGCGATCGCCGCGCTGCAGGGTAACCCACAGGTACTGGCTATTGGGATCAACTGTATTGCGCTGGAAAACGTTACTCCGGCTTTGCAGCAGTTTGCCGCGCTGAGCGATAAACCGCTGCTGGTTTATCCTAATTCCGGTGAACACTACGATGCGGTGAGCAAAACCTGGCACCCTTGCGGCAACGATCCGCATCATCTGATCAACCAGATCGCAGACTGGCAGCGCAGCGGTGCACGCCTGATAGGCGGCTGCTGCCGGACCACGCCTGCGGATATTCAGGCGATTGCCGAGCGCTGCAAAGCGTAAAAAAACGCCCCCTGCTGCAGCAACAGGGGGCGTTTATCAAGACGTTATAACGGCTCGGTCTGCGCTTCCACCACCGCCAGCGCTACCATGTTGACGATGCGGCGCACGGATGCGATCGGTGTCAGAATGTGAACCGGTTTGGCAACGCCCATCAGCACCGGCCCTACGGTCACCCCTTCAGAAGAAGACACCCGCAGCAGGTTGTAGCTGATACGCGCCGCTTCCATATTCGGCATAATCAGCACGTTGGCAGAGCCTTTCAGCGGGCTGTCCGGCATCAGATCGTGACGAATGCTTTCCACCAGCGCCGCATCTCCGTGCATTTCACCGTCAATCTCCAGTTCCGGTGCCATCTGATTGACCAATTCCAGCGTTTTACGCATCTTGCGTGCCGCCGGGCTGTCGGAAGAACCAAAGCTGGAATGGGACAGCAGCGCCACCTTAGGTTCGATGCCGAAACGGCGCACGGTATGCGCGGCCATCAGCGTGATTTCGGCCAGTTGCTCCGGCGTTGGATCATCGTTGACGTAGGTATCAGCGATAAAGGTATTGCCGCTCGGCAACAGCAATGCGTTCATTGCCCCAGCGACGTGCGCTCCTTTGCGGAAGCCTAACACCTTCTCAACCACCTCATAATGCTCATGATAGCTGCCGATGGTGCCACAAATCATGGCATCGGCTTCACCACGATGCAGCATAATGGCAGCAATCAGCGTCGGGTTGCCGATCACCGCACGGCGTGCCTGCTCCTGCGAAACGCCACGACGCTTCATAATCTGGTAATACTCGCCCCAGTATGCCTTAAAGCGCGGATCGGATTCGTTGTTCACCACTTCGAAATCCTTGCCCGGCGTCAGTTGCAAACCCAGATGCTTCAGGCGTTTTTCGATCACGCTCGGGCGGCCAACCAGGATCGGATACGCCAGCCCCTGCGATACCAACTCCTGTGTGGCGTGCAGCACGCGCTCCTCTTCCCCTTCCGCCAGCACGACGCGTTTCACCTCTTTCTTCGCCTGAGAGAAGATCGGCTTCATAAACAGGTTGGTTTTGTAGACAAACTCGGTCAGTTTTTCGACGTAGGCATCAAAATCTTCGATCGGGCGCGTCGCCACGCCGGAGTCCATCGCCGCCTTAGCCACCGCCGGAGCGATTTTCACAATCAGGCGCGGATCGAAAGGTTTTGGAATGATGTATTCCGGGCCGAAGGAGAGATCCTGGCCGCCATAGGCCGAAGCCACCACATCGCTCTGTTCAGCCAGTGCCAGATCGGCGATCGCGTGCACACAGGCCAGCTTCATCTCTTCGTTGATCGTGGTCGCGCCCACGTCCAGCGCACCGCGGAAGATGAACGGGAAACACAGCACGTTGTTAACCTGGTTCGGGTAGTCAGAGCGGCCGGTACAGATAATCGCATCCGGGCGCACCGCTTTGGCCAACGGCGGCAGAATTTCCGGTTCCGGATTAGCCAACGCCATGATCAGCGGATCTCTGGCCATGGTTTTCACCATCTCTGGCGTCAACACGCCAGGGCCGGAACAGCCGAGGAACATATCGGCATTCGGAATGGCGTCCCCGAGCGTGCGCTGGCCGTTGTCTTCGATCGCATAAGCCGCCTTGGTTTCTTCCATATGGGCGTCACGACCTTTGTAGATCACCCCTTTGGAATCACAAACGGTAATGTTCTGCTTGCGCAACCCCAGCGCCACCAGCAGGTTCAGGCAGGCGATCGACGCCGCCCCCGCGCCGGAAACCACCAGCCGCACGTCGGAAATATTCTTTTTCACCACCCGCAGGCCGTTCAGCGCTGCGGCAGTCGTGATGATCGCGGTGCCGTGCTGATCGTCGTGGAACACTGGGATCTTCATGCGTTCACGCAGTTTTTTCTCAATGTAGAAACATTCTGGCGCTTTAATATCTTCCAGATTAATCCCACCGAAAGTCGGCTCAAGCGCAGCAATGATGTCGATCAGTTTGTCAGGGTCATGCTCATCAACTTCGATATCGAACACGTCAATACCGGAAAACTTCTTAAACAGAACGCCTTTACCTTCCATCACCGGCTTACCCGCCAGCGCCCCGATATTGCCCAAGCCCAGCACCGCAGTGCCGTTGGAGATCACCGCCACCAAATTGCCACGCGCGGTATATTTGTAGGCAGCGAGCGGATCGGCCGCAATTTCCAGACAAGGCGCAGCGACGCCCGGCGAATAAGCCAAGGCCAGATCGCGCTGCGTTGCCAGCGGTTTAGTGGGTGATACCTGGATCTTCCCTGGGACAGGAAACTGATGGAAATCAAGAGCACTCTGTTTGAGCTGTTCGTCCATTGTGGGTTCCTTTACTTGCTGCTTTTATGTTGAGGTAAGACGTTAATGCCGAACCAGTATAGTGAGAGAATCGTCACAAACTTTGAACCGTGCCATAACCTTGATCGAAACTCGCAAATAAAAGTTAAAAAGGCATTTCATTGGACGAAAAATCAACAAGTGAACGCATCAATACACGAAAAAAAGCTATTTTGCTGTTTCTACTGGAATATCTGCGAAACGCCGCCCTTTATGGTAGAAAATCCGGTCGCGCTCGCCGATGGATCTTAGTACGCGGCAGGGAACGCCCGCAGCGACCACATCACAGGGCACATCCTTGGTCACCACGCTGCCAGCACCAATCACGCTATTACGGCCGATGGTAACGCCGGGATTAATGATCGCCCCGCTGCCAATCCAGACGTTATCCTCAATCGTTACGGCCAAAGAAAACTGCTGCCCGGTAATACGCACCGTTGGATCCACCGGGTGCCCGGTGGTGGAGATTGTGACATTCGGCGCAATCATCACATTGTCGCCAATCAGCACTTTACCGTCATCCACCACAACCAGATTAAAGTTGGCGTAAAAGTTATCCCCGATCGCGATCTGGCTGCCATAGGCAACATGCAGTGGCGGCTCAATCCAAAAGTTTTTGCCGATTTTCCCCATCAGCCGACGGATCAGCGCCTCACGCTTTGCCTGCTCTGAAGGGCGCGTATGATTAAAGTCGTAGACTAATTCTTTTCCGCGCAGGCGCTCTTCCGCCATGCTTTCATCCATATCAGTGTATAAATACCCACTGGCTAATCTTTCCCGCTGCATCATCGCGTTTTCCTTGCTGTTCATTACGCCATATTCCTTACCGCATCAGGCTCACGTTTAAAAGCCGACAGCGGCCCGCGCCCCGACAGCGTGAAAAGTGATATCAGCGTAAACGTCAGCGCAATAAGCCCCAGAATAAGGTAGGCACCGTGGAAACCAATTTTTTCATACAGGTTCCCGACAAAGACCGACATAAACATAATCGCTAATTGTTTAAAGAAGCAGAAGCAAACCAGATAAATCGTGGCAGAGAAGCGCACCTCAAATACCGAGGTAATATATTTAAAACAGCCAACGATCAGGAATGGAACCTCAAACATATGCAAGGTTTTCAGAACCACCACTTCTAACGGCGTAGAGGCAAATGAAGAACCAATAATGCGTATCGACATGATTAACCCTGCCAGCAGCAGCGCATTTTTGCCGCCGATACGATTCACAATCAGCGGAGCAAAAAACATGATTAATGCATTCAGCAATTCACCCATGGTAGTGACATAGCCAAAAACACGCGTGCCCTGATCGGCTGAAGAGAAGAACGAAATAAAGAAGTTGGCGAACTGCTGATCAAACACTTCATAGGTACAGGAAACACCCACCACATACAGGGCTAAAAACCACAGCTTAGCGTCTTTGAGTAATTCGAACGCCAGGCGTAAATTAAACGGTTTACTGTTAGCCCCCAACTTATCTGCAATCTGTGCAGAGTTCCCCGCTTCAGGTTTAGCAATCAGTAGCAGGAGCGCCAGTACCAAGGCACAGCCAGAGCCAAGCCAGAATACAAATTCATTGTTGATGGTGAACATAATGCCAGCCACCGAAGCACACAACGCCCAGCCGATGCAGCCAAATAAGCGTGCACGGCCAAACTCAAACGAACTACGACGGCTCACTTTCTCTATATACGCCTCAATGGCTGGCGCGCCGCCGTTATAAATAAAGCCAAGATAAATCCCACCCACAATAGAGCCTAAAACAATATTAGTGCGTAAGAGAGGGCCAAAAACATAGATAAAGAACGGTGCAAATAACACCAGCATCCCGGTGATAATCCACAATAAGTGTTTTCTCAGCCCCAGCTTATCTGACAGTAAACCAAATATCGGTTGAAACAGTAATGAGAAGAAGGAGATGCTGGCAAAGATAATCCCGGCATCACTTTTGCTGATCTGATTAATGCTATGCAGCCAGATAGGGAAAAACGGGAAATAGGCCCCCATGATAAAAAAGTAGAAGAAGAAAAACAGCCCAAACATCCAAAAATTAGTATTTTTTAAATAGTACATGCGAATTCCTTGTGCAAAACCCAGACGCGTTTTGAGTTATTCCCAAAATAATTCGAGTTGCTTGTAGGCAGCAACCGAAGGAAGCCCCAGGAGCTTACTCAGGTAAGTGACTGGGGTGAGTGAGGGCAGCCAACACCCAAGCAACTTGAAGTATGGCGAGTTAATGTTATGCGCCGTATTGCCAAACAAACTTATAGCTATAGTGTTCGGCATCCAGGATAAAGTCTGGGCTCACACTCGGGCTCCATGAGTCATCACCGCCAACCCCCATATGGAAACCGTCGATATTGACCCAAACCCCCTGCTCCGCCTGCAGCAAATGATTATGCGAGGTCTTGGCTAATTGCTGCTGGCTGTAGCGGCTGAGGCCAAAGTGGAAATTCCCCTGCCACTGCCATCGACCCAAACTCAGTTGGCGAGTATTGCAGCGTAAGCCATTCTCCGTTGGGAAAATGTATGGTGTATGTAGTGCAGAAAGCGGTAACGTCCAGCGCCCAAACTGAGCAGAAAGCTGGCGATCAGGATAGTTTTCGTGTGGGCCCAACCCTAACCAGGTTGTGTGTTCAACGACATCCGCAAGCTGACAGCTCAGCCCAATGCGCGCTGGTGCCGGAATGCCGTGGGCGACGTCAACGTTGACCTCAATATGAAGTTTACCCTGGCGGTCGATAAGATAGGTCTTACGGCTGATAAACAGGACGTCGTTTTGGTAGGCATAAGCATGAGCTGTGCAGATCTGTACGCCTTGTGAGATCGAATCGGCTTCACATTGCAGCAAGCGAGTTTCTAACGCATACATCCCCGCGCTCTTCCAGCGTTCTACCCATGCATTAGGATCGATACGGGTGGCATCGCTCACCCCAATGTCATTATCCAACGGCGCACGGGTAAAGTTGTCGCGTAGCGGTGCCAACAACGCGGCTTTTTCATCCTGCCACCACTGCTCAAGCAAACCGGTTTGCCGATTGAACTGCCAGCGCTGTGCGCCCCACTCAATGCTGAAAACCTCATTGCGCTCGCTCAACCGAGGCGACTGCGCCTGAACGTCAATGTTATCAATGGGTAAGGTTAATGAACGTGCTAAACGCCACTGGTCCCAGGCACAGCGATGATGCGCTTCGGACCACGCCGTTGCCTTTATTTGGTGCACCTCTACGTTCAGCCACAGTTCGCCGCTGCCCGTCAGTTGGGGAAGATCGCCCAGTACAATTCTCTGCCTACCCTGCGCCGCTAATGACAGTTCAGCCTCGCCCTGCGCAATCACTTTTCCATCTAAGGCGACATTCCAGTAAAGCCGCTCGTTATCGCAGGTACGGAATAGATATTCACTGCTCACTTCAACCGTTAACGGCTGCTGTTCGAGCAGTTGGAACTGGAAAAATTGCTGGGCACGCTGCGCTTCAAACAGTGCCGGATGCGGGCTGCGATCGGGGAACACCAGCCCGTTCAGACAGAATTGGCGATCGTTAGGCGTGTCACCGAAGTCGCCGCCGTAGGCCCAGTAACGTTGGCCGTCATCACCAAGACGCGTCAAGCCCTGATCGACCCAATCCCAGACAAAGCCCCCCTGTAACCGCGGATGTTTACGGAAAGCCTGCCAATAACGATCAAAACCGCCAAAGCTGTTGCCCATCGCATGGGCGTACTCGCACAAGATCAGCGGGCGGTGCTCATCCGGTAAACCGATCCACTTCTTGATCGACCATTTGGGTACCGCAGGGAAGGGTTGATCCTGATCAACCCGTGCGTACATCGGGCAGATAATATCCGTTGCTGCCGTGTTGGCACCGCCGCCTTCATATTGTACCGGGCGGGTAGGATCCTGGCTTTTCACCCAGCGGTACAGTGCATCATGGTTGCAGCCATGACCGGATTCATTGCCCAGCGACCAGATGATAATACAGGCGTGGTTGCGATCACGCTGCACCATGCGTGTAACCCGCTCGCTCATAGCGGGCAACCAAGCCGGATCATCGACCAACCGGTTCATCGGCTGCATGCCGTGGGTTTCAATATTGGCTTCGTCCACCACATACAGGCCGTAGCGATCGCAAAGCTTGTACCACAGTGGATGGTTCGGATAATGGGAACAGCGCACCGCATTGAAATTATGCTGCTTCATCAGCAGGATATCCTGGCGCATGGTGGCTTCATCCATCACTTGGCCGTGTTCAGGATGGTGCTCGTGGCGGTTGGTTCCACGGATCAACAGAGGCTGGCCGTTAAGCTTCAGTAAACCATTGCTGATTTCAACCTGGCGGAAACCTACGTCATAGGCTTCTGCCTCCACCAGTTGACCCGTTGAAGAGAGCAATAGCACCACCGCACGATACAGTTCCGGCGTCTCAGCACTCCACAAGGCCGGTTGCTCTACCGGCAGACACAAAGTGGTGCGCTCATCATAAGCGCCGCGCTCATCGATAATCTCGCTGCCGAAGGGCTGAGTTTTCTCGGCGATCAGGGTATCTTTATGCCACAGTTGCACCTGCACCCGGTGTTGTTGTGGCTGATGGGCCCGCACTTCTACCACCAGTTCCCCGCGGCGGAAACTGTCGCTTAATGGCGTGGTGATATGGATATCGCTCAGGTGCGTGGCGGGTTTATGCAACAGGCTGACATCGCGGAAAATCCCGCTCATGCGCCACATGTCCTGATCTTCCAGATAACTGCCGTCGCACCAGCGCAATACCATCACCGCCAGCCGGTTTTCCCCTGCGACCAATACGTCACTGAGATCGAATTCGGCCGGTAAACGGCTGTCTTGTGAATAGCCAACCCAGTGGCCATTGCACCACAGATAAAACGCAGAGTTGACGCCATCGAAAATAATCCGGGTTTGCCCCTCAGCTAACCACGAATCATCAACATTAAATGTGAGCGAATAACATCCTGTGGGATTCTTTGCAGGAACGAACGGGGGATTAACCGGGATCGGATAGGTGACGTTGGTATAAATCGGCGCATCGTAGCCCGCTAGTTGCCAGTTTGACGGTACCGGCAATTCATCAGCGCTGTCCAGATCGTGCTGTAACCATGCCTCCGGCACCTGCTCTGGCTGACTAAAATAGCTAAACTTCCAGGTGCCATTTAATGACCTATATTGCGCTGAAGCCTTGTCTTCTCGTGCATCCTGCTCATTGCGCCAGCTTTGAAATGGTGGATGCGCGGGCAGGCGACGGTATTGCGTACAGGCGATGTTTTCCCAATCCCGACGAGATAAAACAGCGCTGAGTGACTGCCCTGGTTGAGATGAATTCATACTGCCCCCAAAAATGTTATACGCTCACAATTAGTGGTAACATGAACAACACGCATAGAGGTGTAAAGCAAATATCCCTGAGAAAGCGAGGTCAGTCACAAATTCAGCGAAGGGATCAGCACCGATCCTTCACTTTGGTGGCTATTTCGCTTCGAGTGCGGAGAGTTGGCGGGCGATACGCAATAATTCCTGGGATAAGCATTGCAGCTGTACCTTTTCTTGATACACTGCCGCTGTGGTATGCCGTTGCACCAGGCGGGTAGCCAAACGCAAAGAACCCGCCTGAGGCCTATTCCGCCCTTCCAGACATTGAACCAGGTGCTTAACACTCTCCTGCCCCAACATGCGAAAATCCTGCTTAATGGTGGTCAACGGCGGGTAATAACAAGCACTGTCTTCAGTATCATCGTAACCCACTACCGACACCTGTGCCGGAATCTGCAACCCATACTCCTGCAACGCACGCAGCACGCCCAGCGCCATTTGATCGTTTGCCACCAATATCGCCGTAGGGTGTTTTGGCAAGTTTAAAATCTGCCCGGTAAGCTGATAACCGGAAACCGCACTCCAATCACCATGGAGCACAGAGCAAGGTTCCAACTGATGCTCAGCCAGCGTAGCCAGCCATCCCTGATAGCGCAAACGCGCCGAAATCGAGACCAACGGCCCGGTAATCAGTGCAATCTCACGATGTCCAAGCGCAACCACATGTTCGACCCCTTGACGAGCCCCTTCATGGGGATCAAACAGGATGCTGGATACCTCAGAAGCGGGGTCAACGTCCAAAAACAGCGCAGGGACCTCACCACAAGCTTGTACGATCGCATGAGAATCTTCAGTACTGAGGGACACATTAATCAGCAAACCATCCACCCGCTGAGCCAACAGCTCATTTATCGCAGAGCGACAGGCCTGAACGCTAAGATCTTCCACCATGGAGATCACCACGTTAAACCCCATCTGGTTAGCCTGCGTTTTAATTGCCGAAGCGATTTGCGAAGGTGCATGCAGCGCCAGTTCGGTGGTCGCCAGCCCCAGCGTAAAACTCTGTTTACCTGCCAGTTGTTGTGCGACGCGGTTTGGCACGTAATTCAGCGCAGCCATTGCCTGTTCGACCTTGGCACGGGTTTTACCCGAAACGTGCTCAGCACGATTTAAGACCCGTGACACCGTTTGATACGACACCCCGGCATAGTCGGCAACGTCATTTAGCGTGACAGATTTAGGCTTCATACGGTTTCTCGCGTCGATTAATTCCAAGAAATCAAGCTAATGTGGCTACCAATCATAGCAGGTTAATACCTTTTATCAGGCCTTGATGTGACACTGAACAATTAGCCCGAGGAGTTGTAATAACAGCGCTTACTGCGACATATTAAGAATAGTGCGGATATTCAGGGCGCTGGTGGCGATAATATCGATCGCCCCGGTGCGCAATGCGCCTAATATCGCCAAGGCTTTGGTATTTTCCGAAGCGATGGCGATCACACAAGGGATACGCCGCAGTTCATCAATGCTTAGACCAATGACGCGATCGTTCATCACCGTGTCCACGTGCTGCCCCTGCGCATTAAAAAAGTCGTAACCGGCAATATCGCCGATCACCCCTTGATTCAGGCTGGCGTCAATAATCTCGTGCGGGGTGAACCAGCCCAGCTTGACCATGTAGCTGTTCTCGTTCATATCGCCAATGCCCACCAGCGCCACGTCGGCCTTACGCGCCCGATCCAGGGTTTCCTTGATGGTGCCGTTCTGCATAAAAGCGTCTTTCAGCGCCCGATTTTCGACATAAGCCGGGGCATACAGCGTTTCGCTGCTGCCGCCAAATTTCTTCGCCAGGCGGCGGCTGATATGATCGGCGTTAATGGCATCGCCGGGGCGATGAGTACCGCCAATGCCACAGATAAACTTGCAGTTTTTCTGCGCTACGCTGCCAATATGATCGGCAATCGCCGCCACGTTGCGCCCTTGCCCAACCGCCAACACCGTATCATCTTTCAAAGACATCGCCAGGTAGCCAGAAACCAAAGCGGCCACCTGGCGCCGCTGTTCTTCTTCGTCCTGATAGTCGAGTGCGATCAGCGCGCGGCTGATGGGAAAACGTTCCAGCATCTGCTGTTCCAGCCGGGTGCTGAATACCGGATGGTAACGCACGGTGATCTCAACGATGCCTTCTTCTTTGGCCCGCTTGAGCAAGCGCCCAACTTTAATACGTGAGATACCGAATTTTTTGGCAATCTCTTCCTGAGTGATTTCGTCCTGATAATAGGCAACGGCAATTTCAGTCAGCAGTTCGTTATCCTGGGTCACTGTGTGTTTTTCCATCCGTTATACGTTTCCCCACGGTAGCATGAGCGGTTATCCCCTTGGTCAAACAGCAGTATATACCCAATGGATTTCCAGGTGCAGCCAGCCAAGGGGAACAGCCTTCACGCATTCACGGTATTTAAGCTTTGTGTCACCCGATCGGCCAATTGGCACAACAGCAGGCAGCAGGAAACCGCACCGGCATCGAGCACGCCGCGCGAACGCTCGCCCAACCGGCTGGCACGGCCAATCTTCGCCACCAGATCGCGCGTGGAATCACGCCCCGCGATAGCCGCCTGCTGCATCTGTGCCAGGGCAGCGCTGAAGCTTTCACCCTGCTGCACCGCCTGTTCAAAACGCGCGATCGCCGGGATCAGCGTATCCATCAGGCATTTGTCGCCCACGCCTGCGCTGCTGATGTCCTGCAGCTCACTCAGGCCGTGCTGCAACATCGCCAGGAAAGCCCACTTATCCAGCACTGTTTTATCACGCACGCTGTCGGCCATGCCCATAAACAGGCTGCCATACAGCGGCCCCATTGAGCCGCCAATGCCTTCCATCAGCGCGTCTGAAACCGCATCAAACGCCTGCGCCAGCGTCAGTGGCTGGCCCTTGATGGCTTCGCCGCACATGGCAAAGCCTTTCGCCATATTAATACCGTGATCGCCATCGCCAATTGCGCCGTCGATCTCACTGAGATACTCGCGATTGCTGACGATCACCCGCACCAAAGCGGCCACAATCTCATTGCCGTGCCGTGTTGAAATATGTTCTTCCATGGTTCACTCCACCTGGGTTAAGCCTAATGAATGAGCGGGCATGTCGACTAAGGTTTTCAGCTCATCGTCGAGCTTCATCAGCGTCAGCGTCACCCCCATCATTTCCAACGAGGTAAAATAGTTGCCGACATAGCAGCGGTGCACTTTCACCCCCTGCGCAGCCAGGCGCTTTTCGATCTCGGCATAATAGATGTACAGCTCCATCACCGGCGTTGCCCCCAGCCCGGAGACCAGCGCCACCACCTCCTGCCCCTTGGCGAGCGGCATATCGTTAAGCACAAAATCCAGCATCGTGCCAGCCATCGCCGAGGCGGACTGGATCGGCGAAACTTCAATCCCCGGCTCGCCGTGGTGGCCTATGCCAATCTCCATCTTGCCGTCTTCGATATGGAAATTCGGCTTGCCAACCGCCGGAATGGTGCACGAGCTGAGGCCGACACCGATCGAGCGGCAATTATCAATGGCCTTTTGCGCTGCGCCGATCACGCCGTCCAGATCGTAGCCTTGGGCCGCCGCCGCCGCGCCCACCTTCCACATCAGGATCTCACCGGCCACGCCACGGCGTTTTTCAATCTCGCTAGCGGGTGCCGACGCCACATCGTCGTTCGCCACCACGGTTTTCACCGCCATCCCCGCCGCAGTTGCCTTTTTGATCGCCATTTTGACGTTCATATTATCGCCAGCATAGTTGCCATACAGGCAGGCAACGCCTGCGCCGCTGTCGGCCGCCTTGAATGCGTCGAGAAATGCCCCGGCGGTTGGGGAGGAGAAAATCTCCCCGATCGCCACCGCATCCAGCATGTTTTTGCCGATGTACCCCAAAAACGCCGGTTCATGGCCTGAGCCACCGCCGGTGACAATCCCTACCTTGCCTTTAATCGGTGCCGCCGGGTATTTGAGCACCCGCGCATTGTCAGTGGCGGAAAAATAGTTCGCATGAGCTTGCAGGTAGCCTTGAATGGCGTCTTCCACGACGCGATCGGGATCGTTAATGATTCTGTTCATCGTTGCCTCTTTATCTTTGTAGGGATTATTGAATGGTGTAACCGCCGTCAACCACCAGGTTGGCGCCGGTGATCATGTTGGCCGCGTCGCTGGCCAAAAACAGCGCGCTGGCGGCAATGTCCTGCGGTTCGGCAAAGCGCCGTAGTGGGATCTTCTGCTTCATCTGTTCGGCCACGTCGCCCGACCAGGCTTTGCGCCCCAGCTCGGTTAACACCACGGTGGGGGAGATGGCGTTGACCCGCACGTTGTGCGGCCCCCATTCCAGGGCCAATACCTGAGTTAAACCGATCACACCGGCCTTGCTGGCGCAGTACGCCAGATGATTGGGCAGCGCCACGACGCCGGCTTGCGAAGCCAAATTGATAATGCTGCCGCCCCCCTGACGGAGAAAATAGTGCCCCACCACCTGGCTGGCGAGAAACACGCCTTTAAGATTGACCGCCATGGTGCGATCCCAGGCTTCTTCCGGCAGTTCCTCTGCCGGATGCAGCGCCACAATGCCGGCGCTGTTGACCAACACATCCAAGCGGCCAAAATGGGCCTTAGCCTGGGCAACGGCCTGCGTTAGCGCCGCTTTATCGGTTACGTCTGTCACTATCCCCAACGCCGATGTGGTATCCAACTGTTGGGCGATTTCCACTACCTGTGGCGTGCGATCCAGCAATACCACCTGCGCACCGTTTTGCAGATAACGTTCGGCGATGGCCAAGCCGATACCGGCCGCACCCCCGGTAATTAAGGCCACTTTACCCTGCAGGGAAAATGCATTTTTTTCAGTCGACATCCATTGCTCCTTATTCCTGCGATCAGGATATGTTTGCCAGGCGAGGGTTTCCCTCTTCAGCCGCCGCCGCGCTTTCTTTCGGTAAGGTGACAAACTTCATCAGCGCGCCAGCGAACAGATACAGACCGGTGAAAATCCAGATTACCCCGCCGCTGCCCAGGCTACCGATAAACAAACCGACCACCGCCGGGCCAACGAAGGTGCTCAGCCCCGCACCAAGATTGAGGACCGACATGGCAGCACCTTTATTCTCTGGCGCCAGTGACGGCATAATCGCCGAAAGAGGAACAAACGCCGCCAAACAGGCACCGAACAGGCCCGCAGCAATCACGGTCAGCAGATAATTCGCCCCCAGGAAATAGGGCACGTAGTAGAACATCAGCGTAGTGAGCGCACAGCCGATGCAGCCAAACCACATGACGACGTTGCGCCAGCCCAGGCCGTCGCTGATCACACCAAAGATCAGGTTGAAGATGATATTGACCGTCCACAGCGCCGCGTACATCTGCAGCCAGTCGGTGCGGCTAAAGCCGATATCCATCATGTACATCGGCATAAACACCACAAAGCCATACGCGGCTGAGGTGTTGATGGTGCGCACAATGCCGCCCAAGCCGATTTTCGGGTTCTCAAAAGCGATGGTGATGCCTTTCAGCACGTAGCTCAGCGAGGCTTTTTCTCGGTTGCCCACTTCGGCATGGCCAGGCGTGCGGTTGAGCATCAACGCGATCATCGCCCCCAGCACCACAAAGATTAACGCGCTCCACAGGGTATGCAGTTCCCCCAGATACGGCAGCATGATGCTGGAATAGAGCACGCCCAACACGCTCAAACCACCGCTGTAGACAAACCAGAAGATCCCCACCGCCGATCCCAGCCTTTCCGGCGGTGCTTCATAAGCCACCCACACCAGAAAACCATAGGCAAACAGTGGGTAACCCAACCCGCGCAGGGCATAGGTCGGCACCATGATCGTCAGGTTATTGCTCGGTAAGCCCCAGACCAAAAAGCACACCGAGCCGAGCAGGAACAGCAGCAGCCCGGCCATCATCACCCGGCGCGCGGTGAAAATTTCCGCCAGCACGCCAGAGAACCAGGCGGCGATCGCCGCAGCAAAACCGTAGACGCTGAACAGCAGCGCCGATTCCTGAATGGTTAACCCTTTGCCGATCAGATAAGGCGAGAGCCAGCCTTGCTCCAGGCCTTCCCCCATCATAAACACCAGCACGCCGGCATAACCGAGCAGTAATTTTGGTGAAAGACCAATGCGATGAATCAGTCCATTCCACATAGCACACCTCAGCACATTTAATAGAGAGGTGCAGGCTCCCCCGCACCGGAACGACGCAGGCATTACAGGTTCGGGTTGAGCACCACTTTGATGGAACCGACGCCGCGCTTCATCATCTCGAAACCTTCGGCAAACTGCTCAAGCGGCAGCGTTTGCGTGACCACGCCTTCGGTAGGCAGATCGCCATTGTGAATACCTTCGATCACCAGCGGGTAACAATAGGGCCCGAGGTGTGAACCCAGCACGTCCAGCTCTTTGCGATCGCTGATAATGCTCCAGTCGACGGTCACCGGGTCTTTGAACACCGAGAACTCAACAAAAGTGCCCAGCTTGCGGATCAGCATCAAGCCTTGCTCCACAGACTTCTGCGCGCCGGTGGCTTCAATGTAGATATCGCAGCCGTAGCCTTCGGTCATGCCTTTGACGATGGCCATCACATCATCACGCAGCGGGTTCAGCACCAGGTCGGCACCAAACTTTTTCGCCAACGCCAGGCGCTCGTCCGACAGATCGAGCACCACCAGTTTGGCCGGGCCGGATTTTTTAATCGCCCCGATCATGCCCAGCCCGAGCGTGCCCGCACCGGCCAGCACCACCACGTCGCCCAGTTTGATATTGGCGCGCTGCACCGCGTGGAACGAGCAGGCATAAGGTTCGATCAGGATGGCATCTTCGATCGGCATATCCGCAGGCACGTGATAGTTGATGGCTTCTTTGGTGAACTTCATGTATTCCGCCATGCCGCCGTTGACGTTTTTCTGGAAACCGTACAGATCGTGCTTCTCACACATCCAATACTGGCCACGGTTGCAGAAACGGCATTCCCAGCACGGCACAATCTGCTCTGAGATCACCCGGTCGCCCAGGTTAAAACCTTCAACCCCTTCGCCATAGCCCACCACGTGGCCGATAAATTCGTGCCCGGGGATCATCGGCGCTTTGATGTAAGCCGGCTGTTTTTCATCACCCCAGAAGCTGGCGGCACCTTCAAAGGCTTTAACGTCACCGGCACAGATCCCGCAGGCTTCTACCTTCACCAGGATCTCTTTCGGGCCAATTTTCGGTACTGCCACTGTCTCCAGGCGGTAATCGTGCGGGGCATAAGCCACCACCGCTTTCATGGTTTCAGGAATTCCTTCGGCCATTTTTGCCGGTGTTACGCAGTTCTGACACATAGTTCTCTCCTCGGGTAGGGTTCACTACAATGATCATTAACACACATAAAGAACATATGAACACTACTCATTATGCACAGACTTGCCCACCACCAACTTTTCAAACTGTGATAGCGCTCAAAAAGCCTCCATGTAATTATAAAAAGCTACATTCATACCTACTTATGAGTATTTCATTCACTATTCGGTGCTTATAGACAAGGTTTAGATAAAAACAAAAGAACAATAGTTGAACATTTGAAAATCTCTGGTTATGGTAACACCATGACGCGCCACCGGGATCGTCACCCCTCTCGTTATCAACCTGGAGACCTTTATGTTGCCTATTGCTATCGGCGCCGATGATGCCGCCATTGAACTGAAGAATGTGCTTGTTGCCTACCTGCAGCAGCATGACATCCCCGTTACTGATTACGCGCCAGAAAACAATGGGTTACCGGCAAGCTACCCGGACATTGCCTTTGCGGTGGCGCAGGCGATCAAGGAAGGGAAACATCAACGCGGGATCCTGCTGTGCGGAACCGGTATTGGTATGAGCATTGTGGCCAACAAAGTACCGGGGATCCGCGCAGCGCAGTGCCATGACACCTATTCCGCCCAACGCGCCCGTAAGAGCAACGATGCACAGATCATCACTCTGGGCGCACGCGTGATCGGGCCGGAATTGGCGAAGTCGATCGTCGAAGCCTGGCTGGCCTCAGAGTTTGAAGGTGGAGGATCGGCCCCTAAAGTGGCGAAAATTGGTTATTACGAACAGGTGATCGGCCAGCGCTAACCCCTACCGATTGTTATTTCCCATCATAGCAATCAGTAAAAGCGCATGTGAATCATCGGCTTTATGAGGCAGTGTATTGGCCTATATGAAAAATATTCTCATTTATACTCGTCATACTTCAAGTTGCATGTGCGTTGGCTACGTTTGCTCACCCCAGTCACATAGTGGTCTATGCTCCTGGGGATTCGCTCACTTGCCACCTTCCTGCAACTCGAATTATTTAGAGTATACTCACATTGAGCAAGGAGCTTATAGATGAACCAGTTAGACGCACTCAAGCAGTTGACCGTTGTGGTTGCCGACAGCGGCGATATCGAGTCGATCCGCCAGTTCGAACCACAGGATGCCACCACCAACCCTTCGCTGATCCTAAAAGCCGCCGCGTTGCCGCAATATCGGCCGCTGATCGCCGAAGCGCTGAACTACGCCCGTCAGCAAGGGGGCAGTAAAGCCACACAGTTGATTAATGCCAGCGATAAACTGGCGGTTAATATCGGCGTAGAAATCCTGAAAAGCGTGCCAGGCCGGATCTCTACCGAAGTGGATGCCCGCCTGTCGTTCGATCGCGGTATGTGCGTGGCCAAGGCGCGCAAACTGATTGGGCTGTATCAGGCGCAAGGGATCGCTAAATCACGCATTCTGATCAAGCTGGCCGCCACCTGGGAAGGCATCAAAGCGGCTGAAGAGCTGGAAAGAGAAGGGATCAATACCAACCTGACGCTGCTGTTCTCCTTTGCCCAGGCCCGCGCCTGCGCCGAGGCCGGCGTATTCCTGATCTCGCCGTTCGTAGGCCGCATCTACGACTGGTATCAGGCCAAACAACCGACGGCTGATTACGTTGCCGAGCAGGATCCCGGTGTGAAATCGGTTCGCGCGATTTATGCCTACTATAAACAGCACCGCTATCAGACCGTGATTATGGGAGCCAGCTTCCGTAAAGTTGAGCAGGTTCTGGCGCTGGCGGGCTGCGATCGTTTAACCATTGCTCCTAATCTGCTGGAACAGTTAAAGCAGAGCAATCAACCCGTTGAACGCCAACTAACGCCATCGATCGAAGCTTTCACCCCACCGGCTCCGCTGGCCGAAGCCGAATTCCGCTGGCTGCACAATCAGGATGCGATGGCGGTTGAGAAACTGGCCGAAGGCATCCGGCTGTTCGCCGTTGACCAGCAAAAGCTGGAGGATATGCTGGCGGCTGAGCTGTAGTGCTCAGCACCGCAGATCTTAAGCGGATAACCGGTGTTTATCTGTGATTTTTTGCAAATCCACTCTGTGGCCAGTGCTGCCACAGAGTGGATTTGTCTACCACGCTGATCTGGCAGGCAGCTCTGTGCCAGGAGCAGGCGTTGCTAACTGGCAGATATAAGTATTAATGGGAAGCAGATCAGCCAAGCTACGGATATCTATTATTGAGTATTGAACTGAAATCGTATGTACTGGATTTAAAACCGCTTGCGGGTGGGATATAGGAATTGAGCTTTTTACTGATGCTTGATACTTTCAGAGCACAAACAGCGACCCAACACCACACTATAAAAGCCACAACAAAGACGAATAGAGATTTTAACATCTCTATGCCATCACTCTGTGAAGAACCTCTGTATATCTCAGAACCGATAAATAATAGCAAGCATATTAACACAAAAGGTATAAGCCACTTATGGAATTTATGAGGGTATATATTCCCATCAGCAATTGTGTACATGCCCTGATAACGCAAGACTGCCTTCAAGGACGGAATCAATGACTGCGCATGCTCTGAGTAGAAACATATGATTTTATAAGATAAATCCCGATCCTTATGCAGTCCGAACGACTGTAGACAAAACTGCTGTTCCGCCTTAGCTAACGGATCGGACGTTGGTGCAGAAGAGGTTCTAAGCCATTCGACTGCTTTTATCTGCTCGGAGGATGAGCGTGAAAAAAAGTCCCTGCGATGAAACTGAATATACTTTTTTGTAATCGCTCCGATGATAGTAAGAACTACTGCGGAAACCACCGGGATACTGAATAGATCTTTTATTACCGCTATCATAGCGTTTCTCCTGCTTATTTACTTTCTAAAAGAGATATTATCTCATTTTTTAAAAGCTAAAAAAATCTGGTTCCTCAGAGAAGTAAAATTTATAGCGACTACATCCCCTATCAAAAGATCTTGGCCTAAAGAATACCTGTATCTTCGGCAGCAACTCCATTACCTGGGGTTTAACACGCACCTTAGAGTCACCTATGGAGTAATCCCGTTCCCGAACTTCCGCTCCTTGCTCATAGCTGCCGTAGAAAGCACTTAGGGCTGCTGTGAGCGAGGAGCGGACGCTCGCATTTGTCTCAACATACTGAGGGGCTCACTAACACCTAAGTGTATTCGTCAACTGGGAACAGGTTAGATTAGCTACGTAAGTTTCAGCGTAAAATTGGGCACACTATAAAAGTGCCCAAACTTTCAAAAAATAGATAATGCTATGCATTTGAGCCAAACATCGAACTCCGCCTTACTATTTTGTAATAAGGGGGATTTTCATCATCCTCCTCAAAATCAGAGAAGAAGTGGTTATCTCTTAATGCTGTTAATAACCTTTGATTAGTTTCATCAACCTCAATTTTAGGCTTACCTCGCCCCAAAATTTTACTGAACTCAGATAAACCAAGCAGATCAAGATATTCTTTGCAGAGAGTCTTACTCAAATCCTTACTTGGCAACAAAGCGATTAGCAATGCTATCTTATTCTGCATATTTAGGTCCCCAGCGACAAACAGGTCTTTTAGTAACAGCTCAGCAACATCATCAGGGTTTGCTATCAATGTCGATATATCCTGTATTGCTCGGTTCAGAATGAGTGACTGAGTAGAGGTTCCCCAATTTTTATAGGATGACGTCAAACTTAATAGTTCGTCTGGTTTAAAATTATTCTCTAAAATACAATCATTAACGACCGGAGGGTAATTTTTATTATAAATAGCCAGCGGTACTTTAATCAATTCAAGTAACTTAATTTTCAAATCATCATCAACTTTCCAAGAAAGTATCGATATGGCTTCATCTAAGACAAAATTCTCAATTGTCATTAACTCAACGTAGGTTTGGATGTTTTTCTTAATGTAGTAGTTATTTTGTTCAGGATAATTATCTCGTATGAAATCAAGTGAACTCATACTCATGCGAATAATGTTCTTATCCACTAATATTTTAAATTTATCACCAGCAATATTAGCAATGCCAAAGGAGGTCATATAAATCCGATTTAGCGAGCAAATTAATTCATCATATTTATTATTTGATAAATCATTACAGACAATAATCGATCTAAATAATTTGATTTTCTTCTCGTTTTCAATGTCAATTTTTTTAAAGTCAAGCTCGGTATCAGTTCTATTGATAAATTCGATAAGTGTTTTATCCAGCCCATCAACATGTTCAAAATAAGAGACAATATTTTCCTCAGAGCACACTGTTCTATCTTTATCCAACAAAGATGACCATAAAGATTCGCTCTCAACCTCACTCAGAGATGTCACGAAAGTTTGCAAAGCCTTTATATACTGGCCTTTTTGTTCATCAGATATTCCCTCATTATTAAGAACGGATAAAACAATGGCTTCATCATCCACGATTGAACCATCACAACTAGATAAAACCATATCTAGATAGTCACTAATATGGTTATTAACATAACTAGCCAAGGGAGAATCAGGCTGTGACATCACTAGTGTATAGTTCTTATGGCGAATATCATCTTCACTATTAAGCGTGTAAACCTTACTTAGCATTAAGGTCAGGTTGGCAAAATTAATATCATAAAGTGAATGCTGGTAAACTGCATCAAAGAGTACTTTATTTGCGTTTTCAAATTTAATACTGACAAAAGAGACGTTAAGCAACTTAAAACCACTAATTAATTTGTCAACCTTCGGTTCTGGTATTGCTAAATAATCTACCGAATCAGAGATGTAATCAGTCAGACAATCATCAATATTAATGGCTCCGATGGCGTCATTGGCAGAATAATAAAACGTGCCTATAGAGTAGAGTTTAACCCAATCAGCAGAAAATTCACTCTCTGTCAGCGCATAAGAAAAAAACTCAGGCCACTGCGTATTTAACCGATTAATGAAGACAGGCTGAGCCCTCTCAGTTTCAAAGTAGCCACGAATAAACTCAACTCTTCTATCTTTTCTTAGTTGTTTGAATAAACGTTTTATTAAGTTTACTTGGGCTGGCGTTTGAAGCAGATAAGTTAATAAATCAAAATTAAGCGCCTCTTCCTGTTCAAAATCCACTTCTCGAAGGCGGGCAACGACCAGTTTGGGGTTCTTGAGTTGATAAGTGAACTCTTTGCCTTTTTGATCGGTAATGCTGCGTAAAAACATCTTATCAATTCGACTCAGGCTATTTTCATAAAAATAGGTCATATAGTCGGTATAGGTTTCATCAATATAACCATCACGAATAAGGTATTTAAGCAAGTCAAAATACTCACTGCTTTTTATTTCATTAAAATCTCTTTCCTCTCCAATTTCATTGGTATAGGTGAGTTTAAATATTTCATCAATGTTCTCTCTAGTTATTACTTCTTTAAGCCTTTTATTTCTAGAGTCAACCAAACTTTCTCTTGATCTTGATATAAGCTCATTAATTTCTTCTATTTTACCATTGAATTTATTTTCAACACTTTCTTTTCTAGCCGCTCTTCTCTTTGCTATATCAGCTTTCTCAGCCTGATTATAGTGAGGATGATTATTATATCTAGATAATTCCTTATCGTATATAGCATCAACCTCCTGACTAGAATTGAGAATTTCATCATTGATTGCCTCAATCTCTTTTTTTCTATCGCTAATATCTTTTTCTATTTTCTTTATTTCTTCAACAATAAGATTGTCTTTTTCACTAAATATGGAATAAACCATACCTTGATTAAGTTGCAACTCACTAAAATCTCGTGGAAAAATATTTTTATAGGCAATAATGGCCAGCATTTTATTACAGTCAAGCTCTGTTGTGTTTAATTTATTATAATAAACTTGAAATTCATTATAAATATTCTTCAATATTCTCATGTCATCAATATATAAAGACATCCCTTGTAGAAATCTTTCATTGAACAACTTGAGAATACCACCATCATCAAAATGTGAGATAAACTGATCGTAAGAGTTAGAACTATCAACAACAGGAATAACTGGAATTATATAATCAAAGAATTTGGTTCTATCCTTCGAAATGAAGATATCATCACGAAGCAAGTAAATAAAACGTAACGTCGATTTCTTGTGCCCTGCTATGTCCCGTTGAATATTAACCAGTCTGTTAACCTCATGAAGACGTTCAAAGATGTTATTACTATTAAAACGGTCCATGTCTTCAAAAACAATGGCATCAGCATCAACGTTCTCGAAAAGGTACAATACTTCATTTAAATATCTATCGAAATAAGACTCATTACTTTCTTCAAAAATCTCTATTTCATTACCCTGTAAATTTATTTTCTTAAGAACATTACGATTCTTTTGGGTTTTTATTAATTTGTAAATGAAAACACAAGATAGGATAGTACATATAAACCCACTAATTAAAAGCGTATCGTATTTAGTTGATAATGTAAGTAGTGTCTTTAAATTACCATCAGATAAAAGTGAAACAAACTTCCCCCACTTATTAAATAGAGTGATATGTAGTATCATGGCGATAAATAACACGGTAAAGATGGTATTTATCACAATGCTGTTAGTTTTTATTTACTTTAAAATGTGTCTGGGGAATATCATCAGCATTAATTTGGTGAATTAACTGGTTAAGAACTTTACCTTCTAACGCGGTTTCATTTATATCTTTACCTGGTTCATTAGTTTCAGCTTCCTCAATCGTTCTGAAATGAGCAAGTGAGATATGAACAAACTTTATATTCGAATGACTTTTCTTATAGGATTCGACAAGACTACTTTTTCCTGCGCTATATTGCCCTGATATCGCAATATTTTTTAGATCGTTATTGGCAAAAACAAAATCTATCGCATTTTTATATACACCCAGCTCAACATCGCTGAACGGCGTTAACTTTTGAAATTTATAGCTATCTTCACTCATTGATATCCCTTCCCAATCTTCACCGAGAGAGCTGGCTTTCGGAGTTAATCAAACAAAATCATGCAGATAAAATTTCGCCTTATTATAGCAGACACAACGGCAAAGATTAGCTAAAGCCTCGTTGTTTTCTTCATCTATCCCTATAATTTTACACTACAGTTAGCACTGGCTATACCTGAAAGCTTTGCTCGTAAAGAGCACAATCGCAAGTCAGCAAAGCATGACTTTGCAATCTAGCGCCGCTAAAAACAGTGCTGAATCGCTACGACTTAGGCAGCCATCTTATCGGTTGGCAGATAATTTCTAACTTCCGCTTCTGGCACAAAGCCACCTATCTGATTAAACATAGCGCTGTACCGCAACAGTAACCGCTCAAACCTGAGCTAATGCTAAAACCGCTGTGGATTGCAGGTCGGATGGTTTTCAATCTCAGCCCGCCAAAGCTCAGCCAAGATTTGCCGCCTATAAAAATGATCAACAGGTCCGGTCGCTTATGCCCTTGCCGCTCCCCCATGCCGGCCTACTCCTCTGTCTACCATGAGCGATTTCCTCGCTTTACAATCGATTATTAGTATATTTCCTGTTCTGAAATATTCATTTTCTATAGTTTTTAATCGTGTTTTACCTGGTGGGTAAAGCATCCTTGCCTTCATTTAACCTATTTTTAACTAAAGAGGGCAAGTAGGCTTTACCTCTAATCCATTGAATAAAAACTAAAAAAAATCTCACGAGCAGAAATAATCCTTTATATTGACAGTAATTGACAAAAACAAGCGGATCTCGCATTTTCTAAACGCTAACAAGTCGAACCTGTCTGACCTGTTAGCCCAATAAAAGGACCTCGTCGTGGCGACCAAAATGTCTGTGGTGCAACAAGCAACTCAAGAAATTGAAACGCGGATTAGCAAAGGAGAATGGCAGGTGGGCCAACGCCTCCCCTCGCAGCATGAACTGGCCAAAATGCTCCAGCTCAGCCGTGCTTCATTGCGTGAAACACTCAGCCATCTTGAATCGCGGGGGTTGTTGAGTATCAAGCCTGGGAAAGGTGTGTATGTCACCGCACGCGCCCCCAAAGAGCCGAAGCAATGGCGGTTTGAAAACTACTCACTCGCCGAGGTGCTGGCCATGCGTCAGCAACTGGAAAGTTTTGCCGCCGCTCATGCGGCAGTGAACGCGGTTGCTGAAGATATCGCGCTGCTGGAAACCTCTATCAATGAGGCGTACCAGGCGGCAAAACGGGGAGACCTGCTCATGGTCAAGCTGTGCGATCTGGATTTTCACGCACAGATCATTCGGATCGCGGGTAACCGGCTGCTGCAAGAGATTATCAAACTCATTCGCCAGCCCTATGAACAGAGTAAAACGCCGCCGCACGGCAGTTTTGCAGACATGGAACCCACCCTCGAGGAGCACAAGCGGATCTTTTTAGCCATAAAAATGGGTGAACCTCATTTAGCACGGACCGCGATGGAGCAGCATCTGCAAAATGCCGCCCTGCGCGCCAATATCCATCTTAGTGGGCCAATTTAATTCATTTGCCAGGAGGCTATCATGATAAAAAAATTTACGTTGAGCGTCGGTGCCAGCTTATTGTTGATGGCAGGGCTCGCCAGTGCCGCCGATCCGGTGAAAACACTCAAAGTCTGTACCGAAGCCAGCCCAGACGGCTTCGACTACTCCTTGTATCATGCTAACTCCACAGCAGATGCCTCATCAGAAGCCCTGTATAACCGCCTGGTCGACTTTAAACCGGGAACGACGGAACTCAGGCCGGCACTGGCAGAAAGCTGGGAGATCAGCCCAGATGGCAAAACCTATACTTTCCATCTGCGTAAAGACGTGCAGTTTCATACGATGCCCTGGTTCAAGCCGACGCGTAACATGAATGCCGACGACGTGGTGTATAGCCTGCAACGCCAGATTGACCCAAGTAACCCTTGGTATAAAACCGCAACGCAAGGCTGGTTTTATGCTCAGGCCATGGGGTTCAAGGAGCTGGTCAAGTCCGTTGAGCGCGTGGATGACCATACCGTGCGCATTGAGTTAAATCGCCCGGAATCCCCTTTCCTGGCGGATTTGGCGATGGGCTTTACCTCAATTTTGTCTCGTGAATATGCCACGCAATTAGAGAAAGAGAATAAATTGCGCGATATGGACGTTAAGCCAGTGGGCACCGGCCCGTTTGTGTTTAAGCGTTACAGCAAAGATCAGATGGTGCGTTATGAGGCAAACCCTACCTATTTTCGTGGCAAGCCGAAGATCGACCAGTTAATTTTCAGCATTGCCCCCGATGCCTCCGTGCGTTTGCAACGGTTAAAAGCCGGTGAGTGTGATGTGATGCTCTACCCAAGCCCGCAAGACTGGCCAGCCATCGAAGCCAATGACAAATTGAATTTGATCAAAGGCAATGCGCTCACCAGTTCTTATTTGCAAGTGAATACCCAAAAGCCGCCGTTAGATAATAAATTAGTCCGCCAGGCATTAGCGCTGGCCGTTGATCGTCCTAATTTAATTAAGGTGGTCACCGCCAATGCGGCTTCTCCTATGACCAACCCTTATCCGCCGTCACAGTGGAGCTATAACAGCGATATTAAGCCGCTGGAATTAAATATCGATAAAGCGAAAAAGCTGCTGGCAGAAGCCGGGCACCCTAACGGATTCGATATGGAGATCTGGGTGCGCCCGGGCACCAGTGGTTCTAACCCGAACCCTAAATTAACCGCAGAGATGCTGCAGGCCGATTTCAAGAAGATCGGGGTCAACGTGAATGTCAAAACCATCGAATGGGGTGAATTGCTGCGCAGAGCACGTGATGGCGAGCACACCTCAGTAGTATTGGGTTGGGCATCTGATAATGGCGATCCGGATAACTTCCTGTCCAACAACCTCTCCTGTTCAGGCATGGAAGATGGCAGCAACTTCTCGCGCTGGTGTGATAAACCCTTCGATCAATTACTGAAAGATGCCCGCGCAGAATCGGATGTCGCTAAGCGTACTGCAATGTATAAGCAGGCTCAGGTGATATTCCAGGAAAACCTGCCGTGGATCCCTTTATTCCACCCGCTGAATGCGTTGGCGACCAGTAAAAATGTTTCTGGCGTTGTTGCCAGCCCATTAACGCTGAATAGCTATGCGGATGCCGATATTAATAAATAATCTGCAATAACCTAAGCCGCAATATTACCCCAACACTCTTCCCGTTATGCCAATAGCGGGAATGAGAGTGGGTGCATATAAGGATATATTTATATCATGACCGCGACGCCATTAAAGGCGCAGATCGCCCGTCTCAGCGATCTGCTCAATGTGATTAATTTATTAAATTGGGATGCCAGCACCGGCATGCCAAACGGTGCCAGCCTTCAGCGTGGGCAACAGATTGCCACCTTGAGCAGCCTGGCACAGAGCATAATCCTGTCTCCCGAATTAGCCAGCGCGTTGGCCGATGAAGCAGCATTACCGAATTTAACCCTGCATCAGCAACGTTCTCATCAGGCATTACAACAGGCGATTGCCCACTATAAAAAGGTCCCTGCCAGCCTAGTGGTGGAACAGGCACAATTAGTGGCCGTGGCCGAAGTGGCGTGGCGCCAAGCGCGTGAACAGAATAACTTCAGCCTGTTCCAACCCTATTTAGAAAAGATTGTTGCTTTAAAACGCCGGTTTGCCGAGGTGGTGGGTTACGAAAATCACCCTTATGAGGCCCTGACCCATGAATATGAGCCAGGTTTAACCGTCCCAGCGTTAAAGGCCCTGTTTGCCCAGCTACAGGCGCGGTTATTGCCGTTGGTAAAACGCGTTCACGCCGCACCTAAGCCTGATAACACCTTCCTGCATCGTCATTTTCCGGTCGATCAGCAGCGGGCGCTGTCCACCAAGCTGGCCGGGAAGATTGGCTATGATTTCCAACGTGGCCGTTTAGATACCACCACGCACCCTTTTGAAATCTCTATCACCCGCGAAGACGTGCGCATCACGACCCGGTTTAATCCGCAGTTTCTCAATGCCGGGCTGTTTGGCACCCTGCATGAGGCAGGACATGCCATTTATGAGCAGAATGTCGCCCCAGAACTCAGCGGCACCGCGCTCACGCTGGATCTGTTCGGGCTGTATGCGGTCGCTGGCACCAGCTACGGGGTGCACGAGTCGCAGTCGCGCCTGTGGGAAAACCGCGTGGGCCGCTCTCTGCCGTTCTGGCATAACCACTATGCCGAGCTACAGGCCACCTTCCCCGGTGTGCTGGACGATGTGTCTGTCGAGCAGTTCCACCGGGCGATCAACCGCTCAGAGCCTAGCCTGATCCGCGTCGAAGCCGATGAACTGACCTACGATTTCCACGTGATGCTGCGGGTTGAAATAGAAATGGGCCTGATTGAAGGCAGCCTGAAAGTCAGTGACTTACCGGCGTTTTGGGCTGAAAAAATCCAGGCCTATCTCGGCGTTAAACCCACCACGGATACGCTTGGGGTGCTGCAGGATATCCACTGGTCAAAAGGCATGATCGGTTCATTCCCCACTTACACCCTCGGCAACGTCATGGGCTCACAATTTATGGCCGCCGCCCTGCAACAGCAGCCGTCATTAGCCACGGCGTTAGAACAGGGGAACTACCTGCCACTGAAAGGCTGGCTGACAGAAAACATTCTGCAGCATGGCCGCACTTATTTACCCCATGAGCTATTACAGCGCACCACCGGTAAAGGGCTGGATGCCACCCCTTATCTTGATTATCTGGAACAGAAATTCACCGCGCTTTATCAACTGTAAACGACGCGGCTAACCGAGGGATAAATCATGAAAATTGCAGATATGAACTGGATGCAGCTCGAATCCTACCTGCAGCAGGACGATCGCGTCGTGGTGCCATTAGGCAGCGTTGAGCAGCATGCTTATTTGAGCCTGGCCGTTGATATGATCCTGGCAGAGAAAGTGGCGGTAGATGCGGCCGAACCTTTGGGTATTCCGGTCTATCCGGCGATCCCTTTTGGCGTAACGCCCTATTTCGCCGCTTTTCCCGGCACGGTCTCTTTGCGTGTAGAAACCTATGTGCGGGTGATCCACGATCTTTTAGACAGCCTCGCCCGTTCCGGTTTCAAACGTATTGTGCTGGTGAACGGCCATGGCGGCAATCAACCGGCCGCCAGCGCCGCCACAGAATGGATGCTGAGTAATCCAGGCGTTAAGGTGCGCTTCTACAACTGGTGGAATGCGCCGCATACCCTGGCCAACGTGCGCTCGGTGGATCCCACCTCTTCCCACGCCAGTTGGATGGAAAATTTACCCTGGACGCGGTTGGCTGACGCCCCCTGCCCAGACGCACGCAAAGCGCCGATTGATTATCAGCGCTTCCATGTGATGAACGCAGCACAGGCCAAAGAATACCTGGGCGACGGCAACTTTGGTGGCTGGTATCAGCGCCCTGCAGAGGTGGAAAATGCCATGTGGCAAGTGGCGGTGGAAGAGACTCGCGCCATTCTGCAGGGGCCTTGGGAATGAATCCATCACCGATTTTAGTCTGGGGTGCAGGTGCCATGGGCGGCACCCTGGCTGCCTATTGGATCCGCGCCGGGCTCGATGTGCTGCTGGTGGACAACAACCCTGCCCATGTGGCGGCCATTAACCAACAGGGTTTACGCATCAGCGGGCCGATCGAGGAGTTTGTCGTCCCTGCCCGTGCGGTGTTACCGGAGCAACTTGGGTCGCCAAGCGCCGCAGGTAACGCCAGCCCGCAACAGTATCAGCGCATCTTTCTCTGCACCAAGGCACAGCATACGGAGGCCGCCTGCCGCAGCCTGGCTCCGCACCTGGCCGAGCATGGTGAGGTGATCTCGGTGCAAAATGGTTTGAATGAGCTGATTATTGCCAACATCGTCGGCGAATCACGCACCATTGGCTGCTTTATCAACTTTGGTGCCGACATTTTAGAACCGGGCCACATTCATTACGCCGGGCGTGGTGCCGTGGTGATCGGTGAACTGCAAGGCGCTTTAACCCCTCGCCTGGCCGATATTCTGCATTTGATGCAGCGATTTGAACCGAATGCACTGCAAACGGAGCATATCTTCAGCTATTTATGGGGCAAGTTGGGTTATGGTGCGCTGCTGTTCGGCACTGCGCTGACCAACGCGTCAATTGTCGATGTGCTGGCACATCCTGATTACCGCAACGTCCTGATCGCTATCGGCAAAGAGGTGTGTGCGGTGGCCGCTGCGGCCAACATTCCGCTGGAAGGCTTCAATGGTTTTCATCCCCCCGCCTTCAGCGCCCAGGCCACTACAGAGCAAAGCCATGCCTCGATGGATGCGATGGTGGCATTCAACCAGCGCTCGGCCAAAACCCACAGCGGCATTTGGCGTGATCTCGCCATTCATAAGCGTAAAACCGAGGTGGATCAACAACTCGGCGTGATTGTGCAGGAGGCGGAACGCTTAGGCATTGCCACCCCACTGTTGCAAGCAGTGATTAGCGGTATTCACCAGATCGAACAGGGCACGCCTTTATCCTGGGCCAACCTCGATCGGGTTGCCGCCCTGGTGCCGCCAGTCGCTCATTACGGGAGCAAGGAGTAACAGATGAAATTTGATTTTTCTGAACAGCAGATCATCGTCACCGGCGCCGCACAGGGTATTGGCCGCGCGATCGCCAAAGCCTTTGCAGCGCTGGGTGGCAAGGTGTGGATCTGCGATGTGGATGCAGACACGCTGGCTATCACCCAGCAAGAGTGTGGGCCGTTGGCACAGGCGCGCATCGTCGATGTCACCGATCAGGCGCAGGTGCAGGCCTTTGTCACTGAGGTTGGCAAGGTGGACGTGCTGGTGAACTGTGCCGGCGGGGTGCGCGGGCAAGAGGGCCATCCGCTCGAAACCATTACCCCGCAGCAGTGGCACGCCCTGTTCCAGGTTAACGTGGACAGCACATTCTGGTTCGCCCAGGCCGTCGCCCCGGCGATGAAAGCAGCTAACTATGGCCGCATTATCAATATCTCCAGCGGAGCCGGGCTAGGTATCAGCCTGACCGGGATACAGGCCTATGCTTCCGCGAAGGCGGCGCAGATTGGCCTGACCCGTCAGCTCGGCCATGAACTGGGCCCCTTCGGTATTACCGTTAACAGCGTTGCCCCCGGCTTTGTGCGCTCCAACCCCAGCAGCGAGCGCCAGTGGCAAAAATTTGGCGAAGCTAAACAGCAGACGATTTTGAGCCAAATCGCCATGCGCCGTTTAGGTAAAGCGGAAGATATCGCCCACGCCGTTCTGTTCTTTGCCTCCCCTTATGCGGGCTGGGTGTCGGGCCAGACACTCTCCGTTGATGGTGGCAAGTAACGCGTTCAGATTCACCCGGTGCGCGGGGGATGCTCCCCGCACCTACGCACTCTTAATAGGTACTCCGATGGTTAAATTTATTATAAAGCGCCTATTGATGCTGATCCCGAGCTTTATCGGGATCACCTTGATTACGTTTATGCTGGTTCATCTGATCCCAGGCGATCCGGTGGAAATCATGATGGGCGAACGCGGCCTGGATCCCGCTTATCACGCTGAAATGCTGAAAAAACTCGGCTTGGATTTGCCCCTGCCGCAGCAGTATCTCAATTATCTGAGCAGCCTGCTGCACGGCGATTTAGGCATGTCACTCACCTCCAATGAGTCGGTGCTGCATGAGTTTCTGACGCTGTTTCCCGCCACGTTGGAATTAGCCACGCTGGCAATGATTCTGGCCATTATTGTCGGCATCCCGATTGGGGTATTAGCCGCCGTTAAGCGTGGTTCTATTTTTGATCATGGCGTGATGGGCCTGTCATTAACCGGCTTTTCCATGCCGATTTTCTGGTGGAGCTTAATCCTGATCATGTTCTTTTCGGTGCAGTTGGGCTGGACGCCGGTATCAGGCCGCATTGATCTGGATTTTGATATCGAACCCCACAGCGGTTTTATGCTGATCGATACGCTGATCGCGCAATATCAGGATCCCGATGCCAATCAAGGGGCTTTCCTTAACGCGCTCAAACACCTGATCCTCCCGGCGATCGTCCTGGCTACCGTGCCGTTGGCAATTGTCTCGCGCATGACTCGTTCATCAATGCTGGAGGTGCTGCGCGAAGATTATGTGCGCACCGCCTACGCCAAAGGGTTATCGCCGTTGCGGGTCATTTTTGGCCACGCCCTGCGCAATGCCTTGATCCCGGTGTTAACCATTATCGGCCTGAGCGTCAGTTCTCTTCTGGGCGGTGCGGTGATGACAGAAACCATTTTCTCCTGGCCCGGCATTGGCAAGTGGCTGATCGAGGCGATTGGCCGCCGCGATTACCAGGTGGTGCAGAACGGTATTCTGCTGGTTGCCACGTTGGTCATTCTCACCAACGTGCTGGTGGATATTTTATACGGCGTAGTCAACCCGCGTATTCGCCACGCTTAACAGGAGCCGATGATGTCTAATGCAATTTTAAATAACGGCATGGCGATGGATCAGGACGATCTCTCATACCGCTATCCCTCGCCATTAAAAGAGTTCTGCCAGAGCTTTGCAACGAACCGCGGTGCCTCGATCGCGCTGGGTTTCATCGCGATCGTGCTGATTGCCGCCGTTTTTGCCCCTTGGCTGGCGCCTTATGATCCGATCACGCAATACCGCGATCACCTGATGCAGCCGCCGATGTGGCAAGAACACGGCAGTGCCGCCTTCCCCCTAGGGACTGACGAGGTCGGGCGCGACATTCTTTCCCGTTTGATGTACGGCGGGCGTTTGTCGCTGTTTATCGGGTTCTGTGCGGTGATTTTCGCCCTGATCCCCGGCGCCATGCTGGGGCTGCTGGCGGCATTTTATCCGCGCTTCATCGGCGTCGCCGTCATGCGCTTGATGGACATCATGATGTCGATGCCCACCCTGCTGCTGGCGGTCGCCATTATGGCGGTTCTCGGCCCGGGCCTGCTCAATGCGATGATCGCCATCGCCATTGCGTCGTTACCCGGCTATGTCCGCCTGACGCGGGCGTCGGTGATGATGGAGCTGAACCGGGACTACGTCACGGCCGCCCGGGTTGGCGGAGCCGGTACGCTGCGCCTGATGTTCTTCACCGTGCTGCCGAACTGCATGGCACCGCTGATTGTGCACATGACCATGAGTTTCTCCTCGGCGATCCTGGAAATTGCCGCACTGGGCTTCCTCGGGCTGGGTATTCAGCCGCCGGACCCGGAATGGGGCACCATGCTGGCGTCGGCGCGTGAATATATGGAGCGCGCCTGGTGGATTGTCACCATGCCGGGCCTGACGATTCTGTTGTCGGTAGTGTCTATCAATCTGATCGGTGATGGTCTGCGTGACGCACTGGATCCTCGACTGAAGCAAGCAGGATAAGGTGAACGCATGAGTCTGTTGGATATTCGTAATCTCTCCGTGGCCTTTGGCGCGCGGAAAAAGCCGTTTCGCGCGGTTGAAAATGTGAATTTAACCGTCGAGCACGGTGAGATCGTCGGTATTGTCGGCGAGTCGGGATCGGGTAAATCGGTCACCATGATGGCAATGATGGGGCTGTTGGAAAAGCAGGGGCGGGTTTCCGCAGACACCCTGCAGTTTGACGGCCACGACATGTTAACCCTGTCGGCACGCGAACGCCGCAAAATCATCGGCAAAGACATCGCCATGATTTTTCAGGATCCGATGTCATGCCTCAACCCCAGCTACACCGTAGGGCGGCAGATTATGGAAGTGCTGGCTCTGCACCAAGGGCTGAAGGGGGCAGCGCTGCGCGATCGCGCCATTGAGCTGATGACGCTGGTGGAGATCCCCGATCCCGCTCGCCGTTTAGAGGCCTACCCCCATCAGTTATCGGGGGGAATGAGCCAGCGCGTGGCGATCGCCATGGCCATCGCCTGTAAGCCGAAGTTATTGATCGCCGATGAGCCGACCACGGCGCTGGATGTCACCATTCAGGCGCAAATCATGGAGCTGCTGGTGAACCTGCAGAAAACGCAGGGAATGGCGCTGATCTTGATCACCCACGATCTGGCGGTGGTGGCAGAGATCGCCCACAAAGCGGTAGTGATGTATGCCGGGCAGATCGCAGAAGTCTCCGCCGTTCCGGCGATCTTCCGCCGTCCACACCACCCGTATACGCAGGCGTTGCTGAAGTCGATCCCTGAACACAGCAAGGGAACCGAACGGCTGTTTACCCTGCCGGGGATTGTGCCTGGGCAATTTGATCGCCCGATCGGCTGTTTACTGGCCCCGCGCTGCCCTTATGTTCAACAGCAGTGCAGCGCCCAGCGCCCAGAACTCACCGTTACCGACAACTATGCCGTCAGGTGTTACTTCCCTCTCAATGCGTCAGGTCAACCATGAAAACGATATTACAAGCCACCGATCTCACTCGCCATTATGAGGTTGGCCAGGGTTTCTTGAGCAAGGGCCATACCGTAAAAGCGCTCAATGGGGTCAGCTTTTCGCTGGCCTCCGGCAAAACCCTGGCCGTGGTCGGTGAGTCCGGCTGCGGGAAATCCACCCTGGCCCGCCAGTTAACCTTAATTGAATCGCCGACCTCAGGCTCGCTGGTGCTTGATGGCCAGGATATCGCCAGCGCCACGGCCGCCCAGCGCAAAGCGATGCGCGCCAAAGTGCAGATGGTGTTCCAGAACCCTTATGCCTCATTGAATCCACGCAGCAAGATCGGCACGCAGCTCAGCGATCCGCTGGCGATCAACACCTCGCTGAATGCCAAAGAGCGCGAGGAACGGGTGCGGCTGATGATGAGCAAAGTCGGGTTACGCCCGGAGCATTACCACCGCTACCCGCATATGTTTTCCGGCGGGCAGCGGCAACGGATCGCCATCGCCCGCGCCATGATACTTAACCCGAAAATTGTGATTGCGGATGAGCCCACCTCGGCGCTGGATGTTTCGATCCAAGCTCAGGTGCTGAATCTGTTTATGGATTTGCAGGCGGAATTTAATACCACCTACGTGTTTATTTCCCACAACCTTTCCGTGGTGGAGCATGTCGCCAATGACGTCATGGTGATGTATCTCGGGCGCGCCGTCGAAATCAGCAGTAAAACCACGCTCTATGCGCAACCGCTGCACCCTTATACCAAAGCGCTGCTGTCGGCCACCCCGACCATCCATCCCGAAGATCGGCAGATCAAAATCAAGATCATGGGGGAGTTGCCCAGCCCGTTGAATCCCCCTTCTGGCTGTGCCTTCCACAAACGTTGCCCGTTTGCCGATGCGCGTTGCCAGCAGGAAGAACCCCAATTACGGACGCTCGGTAATACGCAGGTGGCCTGCCACCATGTAGAGCGGATTAACTGATCCATTCCTAACGCATTCAAGGTCATACAATGAGTACAATCAAGCCCGTTATCGTGATCCATGGTGGAGCAGGCACTATCAGCCGCCATAGTTGTACGGCACAAAAAGAACAGGAATACCACGCGGCTCTGCAAGCGGTGTTAGCGGCAGGCCAGGCTATTTTAGCCGAGGGTGGCAGCGCCACCGACGCCGTCACCCAGGCGGTCACGCTGTTGGAAGATTGCCCGTTATTCAACGCCGGGAAAGGCGCGGTCTTTACCCATGCGGAAACCCACGAGCTGGATGCGGCGATCATGAACGGCGCAGATCTGCAAGCCGGGGCACTCTCTTGCGTTAACCATATCAAGCACCCGATCCAAGCCGCCCGCGCCATTATGGAGCATAGCGATCACGTACTGTTTGTCGGCGCAGGCGCCGAAGACTTTGCCCGTCAGCAGGGGTTGGAACTGGTGGATAATAGCTATTTTTCTACCGATGCCCGGCGCGAGCAGCTTTACCGGGTAAAAAACGGCCATGGCGGCATGGTCTTGGATCACAGCGCCGAAACGCTCACCCAGCAAGCCTCGCCGATCGCTGAAGAACATAAATTTGGTACCGTCGGAGCCGTCGCGCTCGATCGCTACGGCAACCTGGCGGCGGCAACCTCCACGGGCGGCATGACCAATAAACAGGCGGGGCGCGTTGGCGATAGCCCGATTTTGGGTGCGGGAACCTATGCGGATAACCAGACGGCGGCCATTTCCTGTACCGGTACCGGAGAGATGTTTATGCGCATGGTCACGGCCTACGACGTCTGTGCCCTGATGCGCTATGCCGGCCTTTCTCTGGCGCAGGCCACCGAGCAGGTGGTGATGGAAAAACTCCCCACCATCGGCGGTGAGGGCGGATTGGTTGCCGTTGATGCGCAAGGCAATATCAGCCTGGCTTTTAACAGTGAAGGCATGTATCGCGGCTATGCGTATGTCGGGGAAGAGGTGGTCACGGCGATTTTCAGGTAAGCGATAAAAACGGCAACACTGAATACGTTGGTCTGGTGGGCGCTGCGGTTATCTATACCCTTCATACTTCAAGTCGCTTGGGTGTTGGCTGCGTTACTCGGCCCATACTGGGCCTCGCCCCTTCGGGGCCGCTGCAAGCAGCGTTCAAATCTGCCAAGCAGATTTGTCACTCACCCCAGTCACTTACTTGAGTAAGCTCCTGGGGCTTCGTTCAGTTGCCGCCTACAAGCAACTTGAATTATTTTGGGTATATACCTTCCATACTTCAAGTTGCTTGGGTGTTGTTGGCTGCTGCTCCCAGGGATTATGAGCCTCATCACTGAGGCTCACCCTACAGGCAACTCGAATTATTTTGGATATAAATAAACTTCAAATAGGGTATTCCAGCAGAAAATGGCTGATTTTATGGTGCTTGCCAAAGAGGCTTTAAATTCCGTCAAAGAGAAAATCTATTGCAGCTTTTACCTGTGTACGGTATTGCGCCGCATCGCAGAACTCAGCGCCTAAGGCATGAACGGGTATACTCGCCAGCTCATGAGTCATCACTGCATATTCTTTGCCATCCGTCAGCCTGACAACGGGTATCATTCGCTCCGGACGATGACTGCCCGGATACTTTTCAACAGGTAGCAGCGGGATCACCACCCGGCGGTTTAACTGCCCAATGATATCGCTCGTTACATCAAGTAGCAGGGGATAAACGACGCTTTTCCCTGTATTACTATATACGGTGAATTGCATCGTCAAAATGTCCTGTATTCATCACTGAAACACGCCTGCTCTTCATGGAAACGATTTAACGCCTCAAGAGCTTCCCTATTTTCTTCCTGCCATTTTCGCGTTGCATGTCGGCGCAATTCGGCATCCAGGGCGGCAGTTAGGGTAGCGCTAAGGTTGATGCCAGCATCACGCGCCCGGTTTAATAACCCCCGTTCTACAGTCATTGTCACGCTTTGAGTACTACGTTGTTTTGCTGTCATGATTCGGCTACCCTGTGCTGCTGTTAAGTGTGCTCTACACGGTATTATACACGTATGATAGCACGCTTAGCGATGAGAATCCCTTATTGCCAAGGCTGCTGACCATAAAATGCAGGCCAACCAATCCTTATCCCATCACTCGATGAATTTGCAGATACTGTAACAGCATGATGGTTTTGCCATCCTTGATGCGGCCATCGGCGATCATCGCTACCGCTTCGCTGAACGGCAGTTCCACCACTTCGATATCTTCATCTTCAATGCCGCCACCGGCGGTATGGCGTTCGTTATCCTGGTACTCGGCGATAAAGAAATGGACAATCTCTGTCACCCCGCCCGGCGACATGTAGGCTTCGAAGATTTTCTGTACTTTATCCACCTGAAAACCGGTTTCTTCCACCGCTTCGCGGCGGGCGCACTGTTCGGGCGAGTCGGCGTCCAGCAACCCGGCGCAGGCTTCCAGCAGCATCCCGCTGGCATTGCCGTTAACGTAAGTCGGCATACGGAATTGATTGGTCAGCACCACGGTGCCTTTAGCACGGTTGTACAGCAGAATCGTCGCGCCGTTGCCACGATCGTACACTTCCCGCACCTGCTCAATAGAACCGCCATTCTTACGTTTTAAATCAAAGGTGTACTTGTTCAATACGTACCAGTTGTCCGACAGCAGCTCTTTTCTGATATTTTCAATCTTTGATGACATAAACCTGGCTTCCGTTAACCGATCTGATCCCAACATGTGGCAATAGCAAAACGCAGCCACGGCGGATTTGCAACAAAAAACCCCGCAGGCTTTGCAGCACGGCGGGGTTTTTAACGTCCGATCGTTTAAAAACCTTTCGGTACTTCGCGCATATCCGGCAGCTTATGCGCAATCCCTTTATGGCAATCAATACAGGTTTTGCCTTCGGTAATCGCTTTGTCATGCATTTTCGCCGCCACGGTTTTCTGCGCGTTGAAATCCATATACTCAAAGTTATGGCAGTTACGGCATTCCTGTGAGTTATTGGCCTTCATGCGCGCCCACTCGTTGCTGGCCATCGCCAAACGGTGCGACTCAAACTTCTGCGGTGTGTCGATCAGGCCAAACGCTTTGGCATACAGTTCCTTGCTGGCCTTAATCTTGCGCAGCATCTTTGGCCCCCACTCATGCGGGACGTGGCAATCCGGGCAGGTGGCACGCACGCCGCTGCGATTGGTGTAATGCACGCTCTCCATATACTCTTCGTAGACATTTTCGCGCATTTCATGGCAACTGATACAGAATTGCTCAGTGTTAGCTGCCTCCATGCCAGTGTTGAAACCGCCCCAGAAAATAATCCCGGCAACAAAACCCAGCAACAGCAGCGTCCCCAATGCCAAACGGCTCGGCCTGCGCCACCAGCGCCATAGACGGCGGATCAGCCCGGCCTTTTTCTCAGGTGTTTCATTATTACGTTCGGCCATAGCTCCCCCGCTTATTGCCCAAAGCCCGGCATAGGCTTGAAATCGTTACCGATGATCGGTGCTGCATCGGTTTGTGGTACGTGACATTGCAAACAGAAATAGCGGCGCGGGGCCACTTCACCCAGCACTTTGCCATCGCTGTCCATAAAGTGTGTCGGGCTGATGCGCGGTGCACCGGTGGTGCGATAACTTTCGACCCCGTGGCACTGCAAGCAGCGGTTAGTGTTCTTGGTCACCTGGTAGCCATCGATGCTGTGCGGGATCATCGGCGGCTGGTTAACGTAGTTCAGTGCCATCCTTTCCTGCTGTTTCGGCATTTTGATCTGCCCTTCGACAGTGGCGGAAACCTCTGGCGACTGCTGAAGATCCACATCGCTGGCGGCAAACGCGAAGCTGGCAATAACCAGCGATAGCAGCGCCCCACACAGGGAAAGCGGCTTGTTCAGGACATTGCTTTTCATTTTTTGGCTCCCGAATAATGAAATTTGGTCTTAATCTCGAATACATTTTCTGCACAGACGTCTATACAACGCCCGCAGGCAATACAGGCATCGCTGGCCACCTTAGGTGTGCCTTTTTGCAGCAATAACGGTTCACGTAGAATTTGTGGTTCCGGGCAAACATGAAAGCAATCCATACAGCGGGTGCAATTTTCGCGCTGCTCGGCGCTGATCTGCACCACACCCTGGCTACCAATCACGCCGTATAACGCCCCCATCGGGCAAAGATGGCCGCACCAGCCGTGCTCAACCACCAGCAGATCGAACAGGAACAGCGCCACAATCAGCCAGATCCCGGCACCAAAGGCGGCCACCAGGCCTTGCAGCCAGCTCAGCGCCCCCTCGCCGGTGCCATGGATCAACCCCCGGCCCATCAGGGCTACCGGGTTTAACCATTCCCACAGCAGCGTACCGCTGACGGCACTGCCCACCAACACGGCGATCAGAATGCCGTAGCGCAGGCTGCGTGGCAGGCTGGCCGACTGCCGCAGGCCCAGCTTGCGCCGCAGCCAGGCCGCCAGATCGGTGACTGGATTCAACGGACAAACCCAACCGCAGAACACCCGATTGCCGATCAGGCCGTAGATCAGCACCACTGCGGTGCCCACCCACACCAGCCAGGCGGGCCAATGCCCGGCCAACAGGCTTTCCAGCATCATCAAGGGATCGGTGAGCGGGATCGTCTCCAGCAACAGGCTGGCACTGTAGTTACCGCGCAGGATCCAGACGCCCCACAGCGGCCCGGAGAGAAACATCAGCAAGATCAGTAGCTGGCTGCTACGCCGCAGGATCAGGAAGCGGTTGCTGCGCCACCAGCCGTGACGCAAGCGCGCATCACGCCCGGCCTGTGCGACAGAATTGGCCATCATTCACCTCCCTTTGCACCACGTACCGGCAAGGTTAGCCCTTCCGGCACCAGCGAATGCCCTGCACGCTGTTTTTCCTGCCAACCCCAGCGGTAATGCTCACCCAACTGGCCGCGCGCCAGTTCCAGCGGCAACACCTTGATCGCTGCCTGTTCCAACACGCAGGCCTGTTCGCACTTGCCGCAGCCGGTGCAGGCGTCGCTGTGAACCCTGGGCAGGAACATCGCGTGTTTGCCGGTGCGCTGATTGTGCTGCAGATCCAGCGTAATGGCCTTATCGATCTGCGGGCAAACGCGGTAACAGACGTCACAACGCAAACCCTGCCAGTTCAGGCAATTTTCATGATCCAGCAGCACCGCCAGGCCCATCCGTGCCTGATCGATATCGGTCAATAACGGATCCAGCGCCCCACTGGGGCAAGCCACCACGCACGGCAGGTCTTCACACATCTCGCAAGGAACGTCCCGCGCCACAAAATAAGGCGTTCCCGCCGCCAGCGGCGAAAGCAGCGTAGCCAGCTTCAGCGTCTGATAGGGGCACGCCTGCACGCACTGGCCACAGCGGATACAGGCGCTGTCAAACGCCCCATTCGTCAACGCGCCCGGTGGCCGCAAGGCCAAACCATCGCGCGCCTGCGACTGCTTCTGCTGTAACCCGAGCAGCGCGGCGATCCCCACCAACCCGGCGGCGCTGCGAGCCGCATCGCGCAGGAAGCGCCGCCGCGCCGGGGTTTTATCTCGTTGCTGGCTCATGGCGTTGGCCTTATACCTTCTCCAGTTTCACCGCGCACTTCTTGAAATCGGTCTCTTTCGACAGCGGATCGGTCGCATCCAGCGTCAGGTTGTTGACCAACTGCGCCGCATCGAAGAATGGCATGTAGACCAAGCCTTTCGGCGGGCGGTTACGGCCACGGGTTTCGACGATGCTGATCACTTCACCACGGCGGGACACCACTTTCACTTTGTCGCCACGGCGCAGGTTGCGCTCTTTGGCATCCAGCGGGTGGATAAAGGTGACCGCCTCTGGGAAGGCGCGGTGCAGTTCTGGCACGCGGCGCGTCATGGAGCCGGTATGCCAGTGCTCCAGCACACGGCCGGTCGACAGCCACAGATCGTATTCCCGATCCGGGCTTTCTGCCGCCGGTTCAAACGGCAGCGCGAAGATCACCGCTTTGCCGTCTGGTTTCCCGTAGAAACGCACGCTTTCGCCCGCCTTCACATAAGGATCGGTGCCTTCACGGTAACGCCACAGGGTTTCTTTGCCATCGACCACCGGCCAGCGCAGACCACGCGCCTGGTGATACATATCAAACGCCGCCAGATCGTGACCATGGCCACGCCCGAAACCGGCATACTCTTCAAACAACCCTTTCTGGATGTAATAACCAAAGTCTCGCGCTTCGTCGTTCAACTGCTCCGCCGGGATCTCTTCCAGCTTGTATTTGTTGACTTCGCCGTTGGCGAACAGCACGTCATACAGGGTTTTTCCACGGTACTCCGGCTTCTGATTCAACAGTTCTGCGGGCCATACTTCTTCCACTTTGAAGCGCTTGGCGAATTCCACCAGTTGCCACAGATCGGATTTCGCCTCACCCGGCGCTTTCACCTGCTGACGCCAGAACTGGGTGCGGCGCTCGGCGTTGCCGTAAGCCCCTTCTTTCTCGACCCACATAGCGGTTGGCAGGATCAGATCCGCTGCCAGCGCACTCACCGTCGGGTACGGATCGGAAACCACGATAAAGTTGCGCGGATCGCGCCAGCCCGGCATACGCTCTTCGTTAATATTCGGCCCGGCCTGCATGTTGTTGGTGCACATCGTCCAGTAAACATTCAGCTTGCCGTCTTTCAGCGCCCGATCCTGCGCCACCGCGTGCAGCCCGACTTTTTCTGGGATGGTGCCCGCCGGTAACTGCCATTTCTGTTCGGCGATCTGGCGGTGTTTTTCGTTGGTGACCACCATGTCTGCGGGCAGACGGTGGGCAAAGGTGCCCACTTCACGTGCGGTGCCACAGGCGGAAGGTTGGCCGGTGAGCGAGAACGGCCCGCAGCCCGGCTTGGAGATCTTGCCGGTCAGCAGGTGCAGGTTGTAGCACAGGTTATTAGCCCACACGCCGCGCGTATGCTGGTTGAAGCCCATGGTCCAGTAAGACACCACTTTCACATTGGGATCGGCATACAGCTTCGCCAGCGCTTCCAGTTGATCTTTCGGCACGCCGCTCATCTCGGCGGTTTTATCCAGCGTATATTCCGCCACAAAGGCTTTGTAATCGTCGAAGCTCATTGGCTCCGAAGCATCGCTGCCCGGATTCTTGGCGGCTTTTTCCAGCGGGTGCGTCGGGCGCAGGCCGTAACCAATATCGGTCGCGCCCTTGCGGATATTGACGTGCTGCTTGAGGAACTCCTGATCGACCGCATTGTTCTGGATAATGTAGTTAGCGATGTAATTCATGATCGCCAGATCGGTCTGCGGGGTGAACACCATGGCGTTATCCGCCAGCTCAAAGCTGCGGTGTTCAAAGGTCGATAGCACTGAGACGTTGACCTTGTCGTTGCCCAAGCGGCGGTTGGTGATGCGCGACCAGAGGATCGGGTGCATTTCCGCCATATTGGAACCCCAGAGCACGAACGCATCGGCCTGCTCGATATCATCGTAGCAGCCCATCGGTTCATCCATGCCGAAGGTGCGCATAAAGCCTACCACCGCCGAAGCCATACAGTGGCGCGCGTTCGGATCGAGGTTATTGGAGCGCAGACCGGCCTTGAACAGCTTGGCAGCCGCGTAACCTTCCCACACCGTCCACTGACCGGAGCCGAACATGCCTACCGCTTCTGGCCCCTTCTCTTTCAGGGTGGCTTTAAACTTCTCGGCCATCAGATCAAAAGCCTGCTCCCAACTGATGGGCGTAAACTCGCCTTCTTTATCGTATTGGCCGTTTTTCATCCGCAACAGCGGCTGCGTCAGGCGGTCTTTGCCGTACATGATTTTTGGCAGGAAGTAACCTTTGATACAGTTCAGGCCACGGTTGACCGGCGCATCCGGATCGCCCTGCGAAGCCACAATGCGGCCATTCTGGGTACCCACCAACACGCCGCAGCCGGTGCCGCAGAAACGGCAAGGCGCTTTGTCCCATTTGATTTCATCGGCACCACCGACCACGGCCTGTGCGACCGTTGGGATCGTCAGCCCGGCTGCTGCAGCAGCTGCAGCGGCAGCATTAGCTTTCATGAAGTCTCGACGACTGAGTTTCATGGCGTTACCTCACCTTGCTCATCCTGCTGGTGATAAACCAGCGATACCGCCAGCACGCCATCCAGATTGCGTGCCGACTCAATTTTTTCCAGCAGCGCCTGAGAGCGCTCGGCCTGCATGACCACCACCAGCTTGCCCTGCTGTTGATTCTGTGCCGGTATTTCCGTATCTGGGATGGCCAGCAGCGCTGGGATCACCCCTGGGAACTTCTCCGGCCGGGCCTGAACCATCAACCCGCTCACATGCCATTCGTTATTCATTCTTTTCACTCCGGGTTATCGCGATCGCCGCAGCCGGACAACCGGCTACACAAGCCCCACAGCCGTTGCAGGCCGCTGCCTCAAGCGTCGGTTTGGCTATCCCTCCCAGCTGTGGCTGAAAGCGGATTGCCTGCGTTTCACAACTATCCTGACAGCTGCGGCACTCGACGCCCCGTAGCGCCAGGCAGCCTGTGGTAAATTGCGCGACTTGCTGCCAAGGCGGATAGTGCGGCGGGTAAAACAGCGGTGCTTCACAAGCCGTTGCACACTGGCGGCAAAAAGTGCATTCCGCGCGTTGGAAATCAACCTCAGGAAAACCACCGCTGCCAGCGATCAGTACGCCTGTTTCACAGGCAGTGATACAGGCCTGGCAACGAGTGCAACCGGCAAGAAAGAGAGAAGCTTCGCGCGACCATGGGGGGCGGATCGCATCAGAATGCTGACGCCATTGTCCGCTGAGCAGTCTGCGTCGCGACAATTCGGCCATGCGGTTTATCCTTAGCGTTAAAAACACGCGCTGCGTGCAAAACAATTAATCATGTGATTTTGTTATTTTTTTGTTTCAAAACCCTAGAGGGCTCATGGACAAAATAGGCTGAACGTCAAAGGCACATAATCACTCTTTAGGGGTAAATCACTAGGTTGATTGCGCCAGATCAATCTCTGGTAAACCTTGGGGAGCTTTTATCGGCAAATTTTTGCACCAGCGATATATATTAAGTTACATAGCGCTAAGCAGGCAGCCTGAAGAAAACCGTGGTGGCTTTGGTTATGGTTATGCTTATGCGGGTAAATAAAATACGATGGGGGAATTCCACCTTCGAGACAAGGAGACTGATGTGTTCGTCAAACGTTCAGTGACAAGCAGCATGGCCAAGGCGCTGGTTGGCATCTTGATACTTTCGGTGCTGTCTACCGGGTTGGCGCTTACGACCCTCGTCGACAGCCTGCGTGATGCCGAAGCCGTGAACATTGCTGGCTCCCTGCGTATGCAGAGCTATCGTTTGGCCTACAAACTGACCAACGGCTCCAACCAGTTAGATGGGCTGCTGGTGCAGTATCAGCACTCACTTTTAGCCCCTGCGTTGCTCAAGCTCGATCGTTTTTACGTCCCAAAGGACGTGCGGGAAAAATACCTGACGCTGCGCCAGTCCTGGCATGCGCTGGAGACGGAGATTCGCGCCGGGCACCCGGAAAGCTATCAGGCTAACGTGGCCAGTTACGTCGATCAAATTGACCATTTTGTGTTGGCATTACAGCGCTATTCCGAGCAGAAACTGAGCATTGTGGCCACAGTCAGCGTTGTGGGATATATCGCCATCATCGCCTTGGTGCTGTTCTGCATCCGTTTTATGCGCCGCCAGGTCGTGACGCCGCTGAAGCGCTTGGTGGATGCCAGCCTGCGCATGCAGCAACGTGATTTCAACCATCCGCCTCTCGACGTGTCGTTACCGAATGAGCTGGGCGTGCTGTCGCAAACCTTTACCGCCATGTCCGGCGATCTGGCCAAGCTGTATAAATCGCTGGAACACAAAGTGCGGGAAAAAACCGAACGCCTGCAGCAGGCCAACCGCACGCTGGAGGTGCTCTACAGTTGTTCACAAGCGCTGAACGCCGGGCAGCTCGACCAGCGGGCATTTGAGAAAGTGCTGCACATCGTACGCCTCAGTGAACAACTGCAATGCATTCGGCTGAATGTGGAGGACAACGTCAATCAATGGCAGATCGGCAACGGTGAACCGCTGGCCGAGCAAGAGTGGCATGCTCTGGCGATTATGCAGGACAACAAACCGCTGGGCAGCCTGAGTTGGCAACAGCAGCAGCAACCGCCCCATCCGCACCTGATGCAAAGCGTGGCGAATATGCTCAGCCGCAGTGTCTATTTTTACCGCGCGCAAAAGCAGCACATGCAGTTCCTGCTGATGGAGGAACGCGCGACCATTGCCCGCGAGTTACATGATTCACTGGCTCAGGCTCTGACCTTCCTGCGCATTCAGCTCACCTTGCTGAAACGCACGCTGGCAAACAGTTCGCCAGCGGCACACGAGATTATTGACGATTTTGACCAGGCGCTGTCCGATGCTTACCGCCAGCTGCGCGAGTTGCTGGCCACTTTCCGCCTGAGTATTCAGGATGCCGATCTGAATGCCGCGCTGAAACAGGTGCTGGAGCCATTAAAACTTCTGACCAGCGCGCGGATTCAGTTACACTGTCGGCTTGCCTCGCAGGCGCTGAATGCGCAGCAACAGGTTCATGCGTTGCAGATCGTGCGTGAAGCGGTGCTCAACGCCATCAAACACGCCGATGCGCAGGAAATTGTGATCCGCTGTGAACTTTCCCCTGAGGGGAATAACCAGATCACCATTTGCGATGATGGCTCCGGTATCGACAGCCTGGACGAACCCGAAGGCCACTACGGCCTGACGATTATGAACGAACGGGCGGTGCGCCTGGGGGGAACGCTACATATCGGGCGTGGCAAAACGGGTGGCACCGAAGTCTGCCTGACCTTTCCACCCTAATGAAGTGGTGATTAATTGTTCACCAACTTTCCCTTTGGCAGGGATATTAGCTAGCCTTATAAACAGCAAGATATCTGCGGTATATACCCACAATAATTCGAGTTGCGCGTAGGCAATGGTGCACAGCCACACCCAAGCAGCTTGACGTGTGGCGGGTACAAACGCCGCTCTATTATTAACGGCCAAGTGCCCTCTCCGGCGCTTGTGTGGTTTTACTCACTACAGGGAGCATGTTTCATGGTGATAAAAAATTACAAAGTCATGATCGTTGACGATCACCCACTGATGCGCCGAGGCATCAAACAGTTGCTGGGGCTCGACCCGACGTTTACCGTGGTGGCGGAAGCCAGCAATGGTAATGAAGCCATTACCCTAGCCGGGCAATTGGCACCAGACCTCATCCTGCTCGATCTCAACATGAAAGGCCTCTCCGGGTTGGATACGCTGAAAGCCTTGCGTGACGAGGATGTGGAGGCCCGGATCATCGTGCTGACGGTTTCCGATGCGCGCAGCGATGTCTATGCCCTGATCGACGCCGGTGCCGACGGTTATCTGCTGAAAGACAGCGAGCCTGAGCAGTTGCTGGAGCATATCCGTGAAGCTGCCGAAGGCAAAAACGTGATCAGCGATGCAATAGCCGACTACCTTGCATCGCGCAGCGAACAGCACGATCCGTTTGCCGATCTGACCGAGCGCGAACTGGATGTGTTACAAGAAGTGGCACGTGGCATGTCAAACAAACAGGTGGCCGCGCAGTTACACATTTCTGAAGAAACGGTGAAAGTGCATATCCGCAACATGCTGCGCAAGCTCAACGTGCGTTCACGCGTGGCAGCCACCGTTTTGTATCTGGAATACAAAAGCCAGTAATGCATCCCCGGCATGCCGGGGGAGCATTTATTCAATCGCGGCAAGCAGCGCCAGATGATGCTGGTTAATCCAACTTTTATTCAGCGGCCCCCAGTTCTCTAGCCGGTAGAAACCGTCGTTATTACGCACGCCCTGCTGAACAAACTGTAATTCCACGCCTAAGCCGGGTAAGGCTTTTAACACATCCTGCAATGTACGACGCGGCCAGCCAGTCAACTCCATCAGGCGCGGAACATTAGGCCGCTCACTGTGACTGATCAGCCAGCAGAGATAAAGGCGACGGGCAAATACGGGGTTAATTTCCATGCCAAACTCCTGCTGCAAACAATTTCTGATGATTTCTAACCGGTTACGAGACGCATTGTTATCACTGTTATTTACACTATCTCCATTTTTTCTCCACGCTTTCCCTGCGTATCGCGAGTAAAGTGCAATAGCGTCTGGAGCCTGCCAGACCGTTATATCCCCTTTATACTTCAGGTTGCTTGGGTGCTGGTTGCACACCGTCGTCGACAAGCAACTCGAATTATTCTGGGTATAAGCATAACTAACGCTGTCAAAAATATAACAAGTCATAATGAGGTTCGTGCTGCATGGCTAATTTTTTTATCGATCGCCCGATTTTTGCCTGGGTGCTGGCAATCATCCTTTGCCTGACTGGGACATTGGCGATTTTTTCTTTGCCTGTTGAACAATACCCGAATCTCGCACCACCGAATGTGCGTATTAGTGCCACCTATCCTGGGGCTTCAGCGCAAACACTGGAAAACACCGTTACCCAGATTATCGAACAGAACATGACCGGCCTCGACAACATGATGTATATGTCGTCGCAAAGCACCAATACCGGCCAGGCCAGCGTAACGCTAACGTTCAAGGCCGGTACCGATCCCAACCAGGCCATGCAGCAGGTGCAAAACCAACTGCAAGGAGCGCTAAAGCGCTTGCCGCAAGCGGTACAGCAGCAAGGGGTATCGGTATCCAAATCCGGGGACACCACGCTGATGATGGTGGCCTTTGTCTCCACCGATGGCAGCATGGACAAACAGGATATTGCCGATTACATCGTCTCCAACCTGCAGGATCCACTGAGCCGGATCGACGGCGTTGGCAGCATGGACGTTTACGGCTCGCAGTACGCGATGCGCATCTGGCTGGATCCGAACAAGCTCACCAGCTATCAGATGACCACTCAGGACGTCGTAAGCGCAATCAGTGCGCAGAACGCCCAAGTCGCAGTGGGCCAGTTAGGGGGAACACCCTCTGTGGACAAACAGGCGCTGAACGCCACCATCAACGCCCAATCCCAGTTGCAGACGCCGGAACAGTTCCGCGAGATCACTTTGCGCGTCAACCAGGATGGTTCACTGGTCACGCTAGGCGATGTGGCCACCGTGGAGCTCGGCGGGGAGAACTACAACTTCCTCAGCCGCTATAACGGCCAGCAGGCCGCCGGGATGAATATCAAGTTAGCCTCCGGCGCTAACGAGCTGCAAACCGATCGGTTAGTCAAAGACAAAATTGCCGAACTGGCGCAATATTTCCCGCCAGGGCTGGAGGCGAAGGTTGCCTACGAAACCACCCCGTTCGTTAAAGCCTCGATTAAAGACGTGGTGAAAACCCTGCTGGAAGCCATCGTGCTGGTATTCCTGGTGATGTATCTGTTCCTGCAGAACTTCCGCGCGACGCTGATCCCGACCATCGCCGTTCCGGTGGTGCTGATGGGCACCTTTACCATCCTTTCCGCCTTTGGTTACAGCATTAACACGTTAACGATGTTCGCCATGGTATTGGCGATCGGCCTGCTGGTGGACGATGCCATCGTGGTCGTGGAGAACGTTGAGCGCGTGATGAGTGAGGAAGGATTGCCCCCGCGCGAAGCAACGCGCAAATCCATGGGGCAGATCCAGGGCGCGTTGGTGGGGATCGCCATGGTGCTGTCGGCGGTATTTATTCCGATGGCGTTCTTCGGCGGCACAACCGGTGCCATCTATCGCCAGTTTTCGATCACCATCGTTTCTGCCATGGTGCTGTCGGTGCTGGTGGCGATGATCCTGACCCCAGCGCTGTGCGCCACCCTGCTGAAACCGCTAGCCAAAGGCCATCATCACGGCAAGCGCGGCTTCTTCGGCTGGTTCAACCGCATGTTCAACCGCAGCAGCGAACGCTATGAGCGCGGTGTAGCGCGCGTGCTGCACCACAGCATCCGTTATCTGATGATTTATCTGCTGTTACTCGGCGGTATGGCTCTGCTGTTCCTGAAATTGCCCACTTCGTTCCTGCCGCAGGAAGACCGTGGCGTGTTTACCGTGCAGGTGCAGCTACCGACAGGCTCCACGCTGCAGCAAACCACCAAAGTAGTGGAAAAAGTGGAGCACTATTTTCAGAGCAAAGAAAAAGATAACGTGCTGTCGGTATTCTCCACCATTGGTTCTGGGCCAGGGGGAAACGGGCAGAACGTGGCGCGCATGTTTATCCGCCTGAAGGATTGGGAACAGCGTACGTCCGGCGCCAATAGCTCATTCGATATCATCGATCGCGCCACCAAGGCCTTCGCTAAGATTAATGAAGCCAGGGTGATCGCCAGTAGCCCGCCGGCGATCACCGGCTTGGGTAACGCCGCAGGCTTTGATATGCAGTTGGAAGACCATTCGGGCCAAGGCCACGAAAAACTGATGGCAGCACGCAACCAGTTGCTGCAACTGGCCGGGCAAAACCCGCTGTTATCGCGCGTGCGCCATAACGGCCTGGACGACAGCCCGCAGTTGCAGATCGATATCGATCAACGCAAGGCTCAGGCGCTCGGCCTTGCCATTAGCGACATCAATAGCACGCTCTCTACTGCCTGGGGCTCAACTTACGTGAACGATTTTGTCGATCGTGGCCGAGTGAAGAAAGTGTATGTGCAGGCAGCGGCACCGTTCCGCATGCTGCCGGAAGACATTAACAAATGGTATGTGCGCAACAAAAGCGGTGGCATGGTGCCGTTCTCCGCCTTTGCCACGTCGCATTGGAATTATGGCTCACCGCGCCTGGAGCGCTATAACGGCAGTTCAACGGTCGAGATTGTCGGTGAAGCCGCTTCGGGCGTCAGCACCGGCACCGCGATGAAAGAAATGGAAAAACTCGTTAGCCAGTTACCCGTCGGTTTTGGCCTGGAATGGACCGCCATGTCTTATCAGGAGCGGCTGTCGGGCTCGCAGGCCCCGGCGCTGTATGCCATCTCGCTGCTGGTGGTGTTCCTGTGCCTGGCAGCCCTGTATGAAAGTTGGTCGATTCCGTTCTCGGTCATGCTGGTGGTGCCGCTTGGGGTGATCGGTGCCGTGGCGGCAACCTGGCTGCGCGGGCTGGAGAACGATGTTTACTTCCAGGTAGGGTTGTTGACGATTATCGGGTTGTCCGCCAAGAACGCCATTCTGATCGTCGAATTCGCCAATGAGCTCAACCAAAAAGGGCAAGATCTGATGGCTTCCACGCTGGAAGCCTCACGCATACGCTTACGCCCGATTCTGATGACCTCGCTGGCCTTTATCTTCGGCGTTTTGCCGATGACAATCAGTACAGGTGCCGGTTCAGGCAGCCAACACGCTGTCGGTACCGGCGTGATGGGCGGTATGATCTCCGCTACGGTGTTGGCTATCTTCTTCGTGCCGCTGTTCTTTGTTCTGGTGCGTCGCCGCTTCCCTGGCAAACGTGCGGTGCAACCATCAACAGAGACAGCCGATAAATAATCGGCGTAAAAAAAGCAGCATCAGAAAACCGATGCTGCTTTACTACTCTCTCTATTTTGTACCCAAGGTGTTTTAAGTAAAAAACCAATCAACTGCCTTGTTGTAAGCTTCAAGCCGGTGTTAGTTGCCTAACATCTCGTCAATGAAGTCTTTCCAGTTTCCTAACTCACGATCAACCATAATAACTTTACAGCCTCCATTAAACATCGCTTCAAATTCTACGCCCGTTTTTTGACCAAGTGAAGCCTTTTGGGAACGGTGCCAATCGCGAAAAACCGGGTAGAGTGCACATTTTCAGATTAATCATCAACCTGGTTAAATTTTATATTCCCTTGTGCGATCAATTCTTCCGTAGTAGCGTGCCGGAAGGCTAAAAAACCTCATAGCAAAGGCTACGCTTATGCCCCCAACGTTCACGATCGAACAACTGAAAAAGCAGGGCCGCTACCAGGAAGCCTGCGAACGGGTGCTGCAGATGCTGCAACAGGCCCCCCAGGATGCCATGCTGCATTACCAGTTAGCCTGCCTTTACGATGTGCAGGGTTTTGAACAACAGGCGATTCCCTGCTATCTCACCGCGTTACAATACGCCTTGCCCGCACAACAGCGCCAGGAAGCCTGGCTTGGGCTGGGCAGCACCTACCGCGCTTTGGGGGATTATCAGAAGTCGCTGGCCGCTTTCGACAGTGGGTTAAGCGAATTTCCGCAGGCCAAAGAAATCACCCTGTTCCGCGCCATGACGCTCTATAACCTGGGTGAAACCAAGCAGGCCGTCGCCGATCTGTTACTGCTGCTGGCTGAAACCTCTTCCCACAACGCTATCAGCCACTATCAACGCGCAATTCGTCAATATGCGGCGGATCTGGATCGCATCAGTTAGGAGCAAACCATGGAGATCGTTGTTGACCGCCACCATTGCGGCATTGACTGGCAGCAGGTGGCAGCATTGCTGGAGGCCGCCGGATTGGGCAAGCGCGATCCGTTAGTGATGCAGAGGGTCTATCAAAATAGTCAGTTCTGTTACTTCGGGTGGGTTAATGGTGAACTGATGGCGACCGCTCATGCTATCAGTGATATGACTTCAGTGGCTTATCTGGCGGATGTGGCGATCCACCCGCATTTTCAGGGGCATGGCTATGGCCAGCGGTTGATGGCGCGCGTGATGCAGGATCTGGCTCCGCTCGGTAAAGTGTTTATCTACTCGGTGCCGGACAAGCTGACATTTTACAAAAAATATGGCTTTCACGATCTGACCACCGGTATGGTTTACGCTGAAGGACCGGTGCTTGAACGTTTACAGAACGGCGGGTATGTGCGCTGAAAGGGACATGACTGAGAGAACCACAGATGAATACAATCAATAAATTACCGCCACAGGCCTGCACCAGCATCGATGAGATACGTGCTGAAATTGATATGATGGATGAGCAAATCATTAAACTGCTTGCCCAGCGTTTTGCATATGTCAAAGCCGCGGCAAAATTCAAAACCAGCCCCGACGCCGTGCGAGCCAAAGCCCGCTTTGACGCCATGATCCAAACCAGAAGGCAATGGGCCCGTGAAAGCGGCCTGAGCCCGGACATGATTGAAAATCTCTATACGCAACTGGTGAATTACTTTATCAGCGAGGAACTGAAACACTGGTCAGAAGAGCAAGAGAACCGCTAAGCTGTTGCATTCGCAAAAGATGAAAACTTTCATCCTCCCCCATTATTGCCCCCATTCGCGGTGGAACTCCCCAGCGTTTTTCGGCATGCTGGGCGCGGGTTTCTATTTTCCGCCACGAGCGGTTTATCATCGGTGATTACCGGTGTTTTGTTGCAGAGAAGGCTTTTCCTCATGACGTTAACCATGTACGGCATCAAAAATTGTGACACCATCAAAAAAGCGCGCCGCTGGCTGGAAGAACAGGGCGTGGCTTACCAATTCCACGACTATCGCGCAGACGGGCTGAATGAACAGCAACTGCAGGATTTTGTCGAACGCCTTGGCTGGCAGCCGCTGCTGAACACCCGCGGCACCACCTGGCGCAAGCTGGACGAAGCACAGCGTAACGCCTGCGACAATGCCGACGCGGCCATCGCCCTGATGCTGGAACAACCCGCCATTATCAAGCGCCCGCTGTTGGATGACGGCAACGGCCATGCTCTGCTGGGTTTCAGTATTGACAGTTATCAGCAATTTCTTACCGAGGTTAAATCATGATCTGCCCTGTTATTGAACTGGCGCAACAGTTAATCAAGCGCCCTTCCCTCAGCCCGCACGACGAAGGCTGCCAGGAGATCATGATTGCCCGCCTGAAGGCGGCCGGTTTCACCATTGAGCCAATGAACTTTGGTGATACACAGAATTTCTGGGCCTGGCGCGGCCAGGGCACAACGCTGGCATTTGCTGGCCATACCGATGTGGTGCCCACCGGTGATGAGAAAAATTGGACGATCCCGCCCTTTGAACCGACGATCCGCGATGGCATGCTCTATGGGCGCGGCGCGGCGGATATGAAAGGCTCATTGGCGGCAATGGTAGTGGCCGCAGAACGCTTTGTGGCTGCGCACCCCAATCATCAGGGCCGCCTGGCGTTCCTGATCACCTCAGACGAAGAAGCCAGCGCCACGCATGGCACCGTGAAAGTGGTAGAAGCTCTGAAGGCCCGCAACGAGCGCCTGGATTATTGCCTGGTGGGTGAGCCTTCCAGCACCGAACGCGTGGGTGACGTGGTGAAAAACGGCCGCCGCGGGTCGATCACCGCCAACCTGCATATCCACGGTATTCAGGGGCATGTCGCCTATCCACACTTGGCGGATAACCCGGTTCACCGCGCGATGCCGGCGCTGAACGAACTGGTGGCGATCGAATGGGATCAAGGTAACGAATTTTTCCCGCCGACCAGCATGCAGATTGCCAACGTGCAGGCAGGCACCGGCAGCAACAACGTGATCCCCGGCGATCTGTTCGTGCAGTTCAACTTCCGCTTCAGCACCGAACTCACCGACGCGATGATTAAGCAGCGCGTGCAGGAACTGCTGGATCGCCATCAGTTGAATTACACCCTCGACTGGTGGCTGTCTGGGCAGCCATTCCTCACCGCGCGCGGCGCGCTGGTGGATGCGGTGGTCAATGCCGTGCAGCACTACGCTGAAATAACGCCACAGTTGCTGACCACCGGTGGCACCTCTGATGGCCGCTTTATCGCCCAGATGGGGGCTCAGGTGGTTGAACTTGGCCCGGTGAATGCCACCATCCACAAAGTTAACGAATGCGTCCATGCCGCCGATTTGCAGTTATTGAGCCGCATGTACCAACGTATCATGGAGCAACTGGTCGCATGATCACGCCAGAAATGCTGACCGGGCGCTCAACCGAACACTTGGCCGTGCTGAGCGGCAACCACCGCCTGCAGCCTGCGGCGGTTGAGGCTTTCCGCGCCATGCAGCAGGCCGCCAACGCGGCGGGGTTTGATCTGCAACCGGCCAGCACCTTCCGTGATTTCGACCGGCAATTGGCGATCTGGAACGGTAAGTTTTGCGGCGATCGCCCAGTCTTGGATCAAGACAGCCAGCCGATAGATATCATGCCGCTGTCCACCGCCGAGCGCTGTGAAGCCATACTGCGCTGGTCTGCATTACCCGGTGCCAGCCGTCATCACTGGGGCAGCGATCTGGATATTTACGATCCGTCGCTGTTGCCAGCCGGGGAAAAACTGCGGTTGGAGCCTTGGGAATACCAGGAAGGCGGCTATTTCTATCCGCTGAATCAGTGGCTGACTGCGCATATGGTCGATTTCGGCTTTTACCGGCCGTTTACCGAAGATCAAGGCGGTGTCGCAATAGAACCCTGGCATCTCAGCTACCGTCCGTTGGCGCAGGAGGCCGAACGGCTATTGACCCCGGCACTGCTGCTGGCGGCCTGGCAGGATAAAGAGGTAGCCGGTGCGCAGTGGCTGGCCGGTCATTTGCCTGCCCTATTCACGCGTTTTATACACATTCAACGGAAGGCATAAGCATGCATTGGTTAGCGGACTACTGGTGGGTAATATTGGTGATACTGGTAGGCATAGTGCTTAACGGAATCAAAGAATTACGCCGCCTGGATCATAAGAAATTTATGGCTAACAAACCCGAGTTGCCACCGCATCGCGATAACAACGCCAAATGGGACGATGAAGAGGATTGGCCGAAGAAGAAATAATATCAGGGCGTTCTATTTGGCGCCCTGAAGTTTATTTAAACGCGATCAAATCCCCGCGTTTACCAAACATTGCCTCTTCCCAATAGCGCTGTGGGACATAGTAATGCAAACGTTCCAGCGCCAGGTTCATCATGCCTTGATTGATGGCATGCCCGACGCCCTGTTCCACGTCCAACGTAAAATCACAGCCAACGGCCTGCAACCGTGCCGCCGCCGCACGCGCATGTTCCACCGCAATAACGGCATCGTCCTCACCGTGGATCAGGTGCACTACGCTTTCGCCAAAGCCGGTCTCCGGCAAGTGAGCAAAACGGCCGCTGAAGGCCACCACGCGCCCCGCCAGCTTAGGTTCTGCTTTCAACCCTTCTAGCGCCATGATGGAACCTTGCGAGAAACCGACCAACGCCGTTCCCGCATAGCCCACACCGCTTTGCTGCTGCCAGTAGCGCACGGTTTCGACAAACGTTGGCATCACTTCCGCAATGCGCTCAGCACGGTTAGCTTCCGTCACCCCTTGCACCGAGAACCACTGGCGGCCATTACCCCGGCCGAAAGCGAACGGCCCGCCGATGCTTACCACCAGCGCCTGCGGGAAGTCTTTGGCGAAGTAGCTGCCAATCTCACCCATCGCTACCGGGTTATCGCCCACGCCATGAAACAGCAGGATCAACTGCTCGGCCGGTGTCGCCGGGCTTTGCACAACAAAATGTTCATGTTTCATGGGGACTCCTCAGGTTAAATAGCAAGCCGAACTGCGATAACTATATACACGTCATACTTCAAGTTGCATGGGTGTTGGCTGCGTCCGTTCGCACCAGTCACATAGTTATCTATGCTCCTGGCGACTCTCGAACTTGCCGCCTACACGCAACTCGAATTATTTAGTGTATACACCGCTGGGATGTCGTGAAAATCGGGTTTTATTGAACAACTCTTTCCATTTATTGCAATGACCGCGACCAGCGCTGCCAATGGTGGCAACGTTGGCTATCCCAGTGCTCAAGCGCCTGCGCTACCTCTTGTCGCCATTGGCGTAACAGCGCTTTCTGGCCACTCAAACCGTATTCAGCCGCACATTGCACCATGCTCTGCTGCTGTTGCAAATGGCTGCGCAAGGCGGCCATGGGCCAGGCGGTGGTCAACAACAGGCGTTGCAGTGCCCCAAGGCTGGCTTCCAGCGGGCGGTGGGCAAAGGCAAAGCCAGCCAACTCACGCCAATCTTCTTCGTTCAACAGCGGATCGCTATCATCGGCAACCAACGCTGGCGGCAGATCGATACGCTGTTGTAACCAACGCCAGTCGCGGGCCAAACGCTTATGCGCCGCATGGCACAACGCCTCCCCCTGCTCACTCAGAGGCAACAGCGCCATGGCGCTATAACAACCGCTGCTGGCTTCCGGTTTACTGCCAACACGCACCAGGGTAAAACCGCAGGATTGCCAGAAACGCCACAGCGGCTCGGTATAACCAAAACTGACGGAAAGAAAATCCAGCCCCTGTGAGCGCTGTTTTTGCTGTTCGATGAGCCGCTTGGCGATCCCCTGCTGGCGCAGCTCCGCCAGCACCGCAATGCGGGAAATGCGACGCGAACGCAGCGTTGGCGCCCACCACTGGCCGCCGTGTGCCGCCAAAGATTGCGCCACCAGGTTGCCACGCGGCCTTCTGCGGCCCGCCCAGACCTCATGCGCCAGTGCAGCGCTCAGGCCCCCTTCATCCACCAGCCACAGCGCCCCCACAATCTCATCCGCCAGCGACGCGGCGCTGAAGTGCATACCCGGTGCATCCATCAGGCGGCGCAGATCCAGTGGGGAAGTGCGGTAGTGAGCGCTGCAAAGCAATGCGTAGAAACGCCTCAGTTGAAGCGGATCGGCACACAGCGCAGCTTGTTCAAGCGGGTTGATACTCAGATCTTGCCGGGCCACTGCCCACGCCGGTTCCTCGTTAAACAACAGGGCGTTATCGATGATGCGCTCCAGGGCATCACCCTCTGCCCAGCGGATGGGTTGCTGCAAACTCAACGGCTGCCACTGTGGTAATGCGGCACAGAATTTAAGCAAAAATCCGCGCCCTGTGCCTTCGTAGCCCTGCACCGTGGTGGTCAGTAATACGCGCGGGAAGTGGCTAATCAGCTGTTGTAACAACGGGCCGGGAATTGCCGCCGCCTCATCCACCAGTAGCCAGCCAGCGTCACCAATGCCGTGCTCCGTACAATATTGCAGCAGTGCGTCCGGTGCCCAGAACTGCGCTTTGCCACCCGCCCACTCGCTGGCGACCTCGGTTGCCGCTCGGCTTGGCCCGGTGATCCAGCAGGTCAGCGGGCTGGCAGCCACCAGCATCCCAGCCAAGGTGGATTTGCCGCGGCCACGCGCCGCGGTCAGCACCCAGACGCCGCTTTCTGCCACCAGCAAACGCGCCAGAATGGCTTGCTGCTCGGCGCTAGGTAACCCCTGCGGCGGTTGCCAATCCACACGCTCCGGCAATGGGGCCAAACACAAAGGTTCGCCTTGCCGCCACAGCGTCACCTCACTGTCTGCCGCAAGCTGTTGCTGCAAATGAGCGATGAAATGGGGGGTGGCGATCGGCTGCGGGCAGTCGCTCCAGCGCAGGCTGTCGCTATCCGGCTGTTGTTCCCACAGCGGCCAGGCGGGAACCAGCAGCAGCAACCAGCTACCGGCACGCAGCGTGCCGCAGAGCTGGGCCAAGGCTTCTACGTCCAACCCCTGTGTGGCATCAAAAACGGCGTGCAGGCGCTCCTGCCCGAGCAGCGTTCTCACCGCACTGCTGCTTAGAGACCGGGCATCATCGGCAGGAGCCGCATTGCCGATCCACGGCCAATCCCCCGGCAGTTGTGCAGCCAGTTGCTGAGCCTGAGTACGGCACCATTGCGGTTCACCGCTAAGAACCAGCAAACGGCGGATACCTTGCCGCTGCATGAGTTGTTGCATTGCCTGTAACATCAGAAGCCACGCTTGCAGGAAAAGCGCCGATGTGGAAACACCGGCACAGAATTGAATCAACGGGAAGCGAAGGTATTACACTTATTAGGATCGCCGCTGTCGAACCCTTGCTTGAACCAGGTATAACGCTGCTGCGAAGTGCCGTGCGTAAAGCTGTCTGGCACCACCCGCCCCTGGCTCTGCTGCTGCAGGCGATCGTCACCAATCGCCTGTGCCGCGTTCAGCGCCTGCTGCAAATCACCGGCTTCCAGCATGTTCTGCCGTTGCGCATAGTGCCCCCAGACGCCAGCAAAGCAGTCTGCCTGCAATTCCATTTTCACCGAAAGGCGGTTGACGTCTACCTGGCTAGCGCCCTGCTGCATCTGGCGAACTTTCCGCTCGATCCCCAGCAGGTTCTGCACATGGTGCCCAATCTCATGGGCCACGACATAAGCCTGTGCAAAATCACCGCCAGCGCCCAGCTTGGTCTTCATATCCTGATAAAAGGATAAATCGATATATACGGTGCTATCCGCCGGGCAGTAGAACGGCCCCATCACCGCTTGGCCAGTTCCGCAGCCGGTACGCGTGGCACCGCGATACATCACCAGTTTCGGATCCTGATAGCGTTTGCCGGTCTGCTGGAAGATTTCCTGCCAGGTGTCCTCGGTGGAAGCCAGCACCACCGAGGTGAACTTGGCCAACTCATCGTCTTTCGGGCTGATTCTGGCGCTTTGCTGCTGCGTTTGCGGCGCTATCTCGCCGCCATTGAGCAACGGCGTCAGATCCACACCGTAGTAACCGGCAACCAGCACCACCACCAGAATGATCAGGCCGCCCTTGCCGCCAATCGGCGGGCGAAAACCGCCGCCGCCCAGGCCGGAAGATTGCCCACGACGATCTTCAACATTGTCACTTTCCCGACGCCCTTGCCAACGCATAGTTAAACTCCAGAATAAATAGTGAATCCCCGTGGGTATAGAGATGATTATAAAGGGTTAGCGGCATGGGGAATGCAGTAATTTTCTGGAAAGCAAAATAGAACGGGGCATTCCGCAGAAATGCCCCGTGTTGAACAATATGGCGGGAATGTGCTTAGTCGAGCTTCACACCGATGCGGTGGGCAACTTCTTCATAGGCTTCGATCAGGCCACCCAGGCTCTGACGGAAACGATCTTTGTCCATTTTATCCAGGGTATTCTTGTCCCACAGGCGGCTACCGTCTGGCGAGAATTCATCCCCCAGCACCACTTCCCCCTTAAACAGCCCGAACTCCAGCTTGAAGTCCACCAGGATCAAACCGGCGTCATCAAACAGTTTGCTCAGCACCTCATTGGCCTTATAGCTCAGCTCGCGCATGCGTGCCAGATGCGCTTTGCTCACCCAACCGAAGGTTTCGCAGTAGGATTCGTTGACCATCGGATCGTGCATTGCATCGTTCTTCAGGAACAGATCAAACAGCGGTGGATTCAGCGGCAAACCTTCTTCAATCCCTAAGCGTTTCACCAAAGATCCGGCGGCGCGGTTGCGGATCACACATTCAACCGGCACCATATCCAGCTTCTTCACCAGCACTTCGGTGTCTGACAGCAGGCGTTCCATCTGCGTTGGGATACCGGCTTCTTCCAGTTTGCTCATGATGAAATGGTTGAATTTGTTGTTCACCATCCCTTTGCGATCGAACTGCTCAATGCGCTGACCATCCAGTGCTGACGTATCGTTACGGAATTCCAACACCAGCAGATCTGGATTTTCGGTGGTGTAGACGGTTTTCGCCTTTCCGCGATACAACTCAGCTAGCTTTTGCATCTTACTTACTCCAATGAGGTTATACCTTCCGGCTGCCGACAACCTACCGGGTATAGAATTGACCTAATAAATTCGTTGATTTGCTGGTAACTATTGTGCCAAACCCCGGACGCAAACGATACCGTTTCTGCAAAAACAAAAAGGGGCCGTAGCCCCTTTCGTGATTATTTAACGCTGGTTTGGCTGAAAGCGGCCTGGAACGCGGCCACCAGGGCATCATTCTGCGCCTGAGACAACGGTTTCCCTTTGGAATCGATAAATTGCAGGCTGGTACGGTTGTTCAAATCACCGACCTGCAGTTTGTAATCCCCTGAATTCAGCTCAGGATCTTTCACCCCTAACGCACTCCAATCGCTGCTGCTCAAGGATTTGTAGGTCACGGCAACGGTGCCCTGCGGACGGCTGCGGTCGCCCACTTTCATCCCCAGTTTTGCCAAGGCCGCAGGTAAGCGATCCCACACGGTGGCGTACGGCGCACGTACGATCAGCACCGGTAACCCCACATCGTCCGCGCCACTCTGCACGTCCAGCGCGCCGGTACGGCTGGCCGCACGGTTGCTCGTCAGGTTATCCTGCTTATCCAGGCCTTCGGCGATGGTGTTCATCATCATGCTGTTATAGCGCTGAATCTCGGAAGGATCGGTCACCTCATCGGTTTTACCCTGTTGGCGCAACCCTAGCGTTTTCACCACCAGCGCCTGCTGGTAACCCTGCTTCTGCAGGCTGACCTGGTAACGGCCTTCGTACTGGTTGTCTTCATCCAGACGGTTCCACTTCACCCAGTCGGTGGTCAGAGTCTGGCTGGCTTCCTCCTGAGAAGCGATTGGCATGTTTTTCGCCTGCAGCAGGCTGACGATGCGTGGCCACAGGTTCTGGTTCTGTGGGCTGTTTTCCAGCAGCAATGTGCCGCTGTTCCCGCTGTTCTGGCTACGGGAGCCGCTCAGCAGGGCCAATGGCTGTGACGGAGGCCGGATATCCAGTTGCTTGCCGACAGGGCCTTTTTGCGTACTGGCCGCAACATCAAAATTACCGGCTGACGCTGGCAGAGTGATACCCGCAGGCGCGCTCAGCGGCTTGAGTGGTGCAGCGTCGAGATAGGACTCATCGCCGCTCACCTGGCGTTTGTAACGTTGATCGGAAGAACATGCCGACAGCGCCATGACCAGCGCTAACCCCACGACTGTTGCTACCGTCGACTTTTGCAATGAATAAGCCATCAAATCTCCCTAAGAGTTACAGCAAACCGGCGCTTTTCAACGCACGCTCCACCACAGGGCGGGCAGCGTCGGTTAACGGCGTCATAGGCAGACGCATCGTATCGGTTGCCATCAATCCCAATGCCCTACAGGCCCATTTCACCGGAATTGGGTTGGGTTCTACAAATAAATCCTGATGCAACGGCATCAAGCGCTGATTCAAGCGGCGAGCTTCGGCAAAGTTGCCTTGGGCCGCAAGACGGCAAAGTTCTACCATTTCACGCGCAGCCACGTTGGCCGTTACGGAAATCACCCCTTTGCCACCCAGTTGCATGAAATCCAGGCCGCTGGCGTCATCGCCGCTCAGCAGAGTGAAGTTTTCATCATCAACCAGCACTTGGATCTGACTTACACGACTTAAGTTCCCTGTTGCCTCTTTAACGGCAACAATATTCTTAATTTTGGCTAAACGCGCGATCGTCGGCGGCAGCATGTCACAACCGGTGCGTGAAGGCACGTTATACAGGATCTGTGGCAGGTCGGTGCTTTCGGCAATCGCTTTAAAGTGCTGATACAGCCCTTCCTGCGTTGGCCGGTTATAGTAAGGCGTGACCGACAGACAGCCAACGACACCGGTATTGCTGAAATGCCGCGTGAGCGAGATCGCTTCGCTGGTTGAGTTCGCGCCGGTTCCGGCAATCACCGGAATGCGGCCTGCGGCCAGCTCCAGCGTCTGCAGCACCACGTCAACGTGCTCATCGTGAGCCAACGTGGCGGACTCACCGGTGGTCCCAACGGAAACAATCGCCGCAGTCCCACTGGCTACATGATAATCAATCAGTTTTTTTAGGCTCGCACGATCAACAGCGCCTTTGGCGTCCATCGGCGTTACCAGTGCAACAATACTTCCCGTAAACATTGGCCATCCCCTCCACAAACAAGTGACTCATGGTACTTTTGACACCTATCCAAAAGCAAGCAAACAACGTGTTGTAAGCGCTTGGCAGGCGGTTTTTTTTATGTTTACCATGGTAAACCCATTGAGCATGACAGGAAGCTCCATTTTGCCTAAGCCAGATGAACACTATCTCGTGATTACCGCACTGGGCGCCGATCGCCCCGGGATCGTCAACACCATCACCCGCCACGTCAGCAGTTGCGGGTGCAATATCGAAGATAGCCGTCTGGCCATATTGGGTGAAGAATTTACCTTCATCATGTTGCTTTCCGGCAGTTGGAACGCGATTACCCTGATCGAATCTACTTTGCCGCAAAAAGGTGCGGAGCTGGATTTGCTGATTGTGATGAAACGCACAAACTCGCACGAAAGGCCCCCGATGCCGGCCGCGGTGTGGGTGCAGGTGGAGGTGAAGGACTCCCCGCACATCATTGAACGTTTTACCGCTCTGTTTGACGCCAGCCAGATGAACATCGCCGAGCTGGTGTCACGTACTCAACCCGCAGAGGGCGATCTGCCGCCCCAGCTATATATCCAGATCACTGCCCACAGCCCCGGCAGCCAGGATGCCTCAAATATCGAACAAGCCTTTCATCGCCTATGTACAGAATTGAATGCGCAAGGCAGTATTAGCGTTGTGAACTATCCACAGCATGATGAGAAAGATGGAGAGTAGTGATGAGCCCATTGAAAGCCGGTGATACAGCGCCAAAATTTAGTTTACTCGACCAGGATGGCGAGGAAATTCATTTGGCCGACTTCCAGGGACAGCGAGTTCTTGTTTACTTTTATCCTAAAGCCATGACACCAGGCTGTACTGTGCAAGCCTGTGGCCTGCGGGATAATATGGATGAATTGAAAAAAGCCGGTGTCGAAGTGCTGGGCATCAGCACCGATAAACCGGAGAAACTGTCACGTTTTGCCGAGAAAGAGCTGCTCAACTTCACGTTGTTATCTGACGAGAATCATGAGGTAGCACAGCAGTTTGGCGTCTGGGGTGAAAAAACCTTCATGGGGAAAACCTATGACGGCATCCACCGCATCAGCTTCCTGATCGATGCCAACGGCAAGGTTGAAAAAGTGTTTGATGATTTCAAAACCACCAATCATCACGACATCGTTTTGAATTACCTGAAGCAGTAATCACAGATTAACACCTAAGCGCAGCTCCCCGCTGCGCTTTGTTTTTCTGGCCTTACTGCACTTCTTTCCCCGCATCCACCAGCATGTCATCCGGCCAGGCACGAATCACCGCTTTCACCAGCGTCGCCAGCGGAATGGCAAAGAACACGCCCCAAAAGCCCCACAGGCCGCCAAAGATGATCACCGAGAGAATAATCACCAGCGGGTGCAGGTTGACCGCCTCAGAGAATAGAATCGGCACCAGCAGGTTGCCGTCCAGCGCCTGAACCACCAGATAAGCGATAACCAGAGTCCAGAAATCGGCACCGATGCCCCACTGGAACATCGCCACCACCACGACCGGGATCGTCACCAGCACTGCGCCAATATAAGGGATCAACACCGAGAAGCCGACCAGCACCGCCAACAGCAGCGAGTAGCGCATATCCAGAATGAAGAACACCAGATAGGTGGTTACGCCAACGATCACCATCTCCAGCACTTTGCCACGGATATAATTGGTGATCTGCTGGTTCATCTCTTTCCACACCTGCCCGGCCAACCCGCGATCGCGCGGCAACACCCGGCGCACCGCGTTGATCATCTGCTCTTTATCTTTCAGCAGGAAAAACACCATCAGCGGCACCAGAATCAGGTAAATCGCCAGCGTCAACAGCCCGACCAGCGAGGCCAGAGAAAACTTGACCACCGACTCCCCCATGCCAGACAGCCGGCTGCGCAGGTTTTCTGCCATCATGTCGATGATCCCGACATCCACCAACGCCGGATAACGCTTCGGCAAGGTGGCCGCATAGTTATAAAACTGGTTGAGCATGCCCGGTAAATCGGTCATCAGGTTGATGCCCTGCTTCCAGGCCGTTGGGGCAACGACCAAGACCAGCAGCAACGTAATGCCAGCAAACACAATCAGCACCATGCTCGCCGCCCAGTTGCGTGACCAGCCCAGGCGTTGCAGGCGTGCGGTCGGCCACTCCAGTAAATAAGCCAGGACAATTGCCACCAAAAGCGGGGCTAAAATACCGTGCAGAAAATAGAGAATGCAGAACCCACCAACCAGGATCACCAGCAGCGCGATGGCTTGCGGATCGGTAAAACGACGGCGGTACCACTGTAATAACATCTCCAACATCAGAGATTACTCCTTAATTCCATCAATGAGAGTGTGCTTCCGCCTTTCCCTGTGCGGCCCAGCAGGCATCGTATTATGACTTGTTTTAACACAATTTCAGCCCGATTATCGTCGGGCAAACGTTTCATTGCAGGCGCTGGCTGACTATGATGAGAGGGGGGCAGCGTTTCAGACGCCCGGTTCGCAAACGGTTATTTTTTTGTGAGCCAACAGACCTTTATGCTGATTGTACTGGAGAGTCTGGCATGCAAGAAGAACTCTTACGTGATGCTGACGTCTTAATACCCGTCATACTTCAAGTAGCAGGTGTATTGACTACGCGCTTGTCGCTTTCCTGCTACTCGAATTATTTAGGGTATAGTTGATGACTTTGATTTAAGGGAAACGCCTGACTATGACCACCCGGTTGACCAAAACAGCGTTAGCAGTACTGTTGTTCGGCACACTTTGCGCCTCTGCGCCGGTGCCGGTAAATGCGGACACGCAGGACCAACTGCCAGACATGGGGACCAGCGCAGGCGGCACCTTGAGTATCGGCCAGGAACTGTTGATGGGGGACTTTTACGTGCGACAGCTGCGCGCCAGCGCCCCGCTGATTAACGATCCGTTATTAACCCAGTACATCAACCAGTTGGGTAACCGGCTGGTCGCCAACGCCTATTCGGTAAAAACGCCGTTCCACTTCTTTCTGGTGCGTAACGATGAGATAAATGCCTTCGCCTTCTTCGGTGGTAACGTGGTGCTGCACTCGGCGCTGTTCCGTGAAACCGACAACGAAAGCCAGTTGGCTTCGGTGCTGGCGCACGAAATCTCTCACGTTACCCAGCGCCATCTGGCCCGCGCCATGGAAGATCAACAGCGCAATGCTCCGCTCACCTGGGTGGGGGCTTTAGGTTCTGTCCTGCTTGCAATGGCTAACCCGACCATGGGAATGGCAGCGCTGAGCGGCACGCTGGCCGGTGCACAGCAAGGGATGATCAGCTTCACTCAGGCGAATGAACAGGAAGCCGATCGCATCGGCATTCAGGTGTTACAACGTTCTGGCTTTGATCCGGAAGCCATGCCGGATTTTATGCAAAAATTAGCCGATCAGTCGCGCTATGCCTCCAAACCGCCGGAAATGCTGCTGACCCACCCGCTGCCAGACAGCAGGCTCTCCGACGCACGTAACCGTGCCAACCAGATGCCACGTCATTTGGTTCAATCCAGCCAGGAGTACCTGTTAGCCAGAGTGCGCACCTTGGGTATGTACAGTTCAGAAGGTTATGGCCTGACCGAAGAGATTCTGAATAACTACAGCAAAGGTAACGTACGGGAACAAATGGCGGCAAAATATGGCCGGGCGATCCTGTTCTACGAAGCAAAAAAGTACGATGAAGCCCGTAATATCATCCAGCCGTTGCTGGCGCAGGATGCAAAAAACGTCTGGCTGCTGGATCTGATGACCGATATCGATCTGGCCCAGCAAAAAGCGCCACAGGCGATTGCGCGCCTGCAGGCCGCGAATGCGGAACAAAGCAAGAATCCGGTGCTGCTGCTCAACCTGGCCAACGCCTTCGTGGAGGGTAACCAGCCAGCGCAGGCCTCAAAAATTCTTAACCGTTACACCTTTACCCACCCGGACGATCCAAACGGTTGGGATTTACTGGCGCAAGCCAGCGCCGCTCAAGGGTTACGCGATGAAGAGCTTTCAGCGCGTGCAGAGAGCCTGGCGCTCGCTGGCCGCCTCGATCAGGCGATTGGTTTGCTGAGCAATGCCAGTTCCTTGCAAAAACTCGGCAGCCTGAAACAGGCCCGTTATGACGCGCGTATCGATCAACTGCGCCAGCTACAGAAGAGCTTCAGCAAATTCCAGCGCGGCTAATTTGACCAAGGAAAGATTGCCATGAAAAACGTCACTATTTACCACAACCCACGTTGCTCGAAGAGCCGTGAAACCCTGGCACTGCTGGAACAGCAGGGCATTACCCCAAAGGTAGTGCTATATCTGGAAACGCCGCCGTCGGTAGATGAACTGAAAAAACTGCTGAAAGAACTGGGTTTCCATTCAGCACGTGAACTGATGCGGCAGAAAGAAGAGATTTACAAAGAATTGAAGCTGGCGAATGAAAACCTGTGCGAAGAGCAACTGCTGCAAGCAATGGTGGCCAACCCGAAACTGATCGAACGGCCGATCGTAGTAAAAGGCAGCCGAGCGCGCATTGGCCGGCCACCGGAGCAGGTGCTGGAAATCCTCTGATCCCCCGGGCTCTGCACCCAGGGCCCTTACAACCCCAGAATATCCTTCACAAACGGAATGGTCAGCTTGCGTTGCGCAGTGATCGACGCGCGATCGAGCTGATCTAACGTCATGAACAGCGTGCGCATTTCACGATCCAGGCGCTTGAGCAGGAAACGGCCCACGTCTTCCGGCAGTTCAAAGCCACGCAGCTTGGCGCGCAGTTGCAGTGCCAGCAATTTCTCTTCATCGGAAAGCGGCTGCAGCTTGTAGATCTGCCCCCAATCCAGACGGGAAGCCAGATCCGGCAAATGCAGATTCAACTGACGCGGCGGACGATCGCCGGTGATAAACAAGCGCGTACGCCCGGTTTCCTGAATGCGGTTATAGAGATTGAACATCGCCATTTCCCACTCTTCGTCACCGGCAATGCATTCAATGTTGTCGATGCACACCAGGGCCAGCTGTTCCATGCCATCCAGCACTTCCGGCACGAAATAAGTGCGCTTGTCCAGCGGCACATAGCCGACGGCCTCCCCCTGCTTCGACAGTTCGGCACAGGCCGCATGCAGCAAATGGCTGCGCCCGCCGCCCTCGCGTGACCAGAAATAGATGTAACTACCGTGTTCCTGACGGATGGCAGACTGGATTGCGGCTAACAGGGATGGGTTCTCGCCCGGATAAAAACTGGCAAAAGTTTCATCATCGGGAAGATAAAGTGGCAGTGAAAGCTGTGCCGGCGTATTCAGAAAAGCACCTCAACCAAAACTGGCAGGAAAACAGAGTCAGTCTATCACAGAAAGCGCGAACTGTTGAACCGGCAGGTTTTTATGTTGCAATAGTGAGCAAAGATGGCATTCATGCTGCATCGCTGCTATACCGAAAGCACTTGGCTGCGCCACTTTATACCCTTCATACTTCAAGTTGCTTGGGTGTTGGCTGCCTTCGTTCACCCCAGTCACTTACCTGAGTAAGCTCCTGGGGCTTATGAGCCTCTTCGAGGCTCACCCTACGGGCCAGCGCAAGCGCTGTTCAAATCGGTCAAAGACCGATTTGTCACTCCGTTGCCGCCTACAAGCAACTCGAATTATTTTGGGTATAGACTGTGTCCCACAGATTATGGCAAGGATAATAAACGATGAAATCATGGAACAAAGTACTGCTGGCTTCGATGATTGGCTTGCTGGCAGCCGGTTGCGATGAGGCCACCAAAGCCAGTGCCACGCCAGACAAAACCAGCGCAGAGCCGATGAAAAATGGCGCCGCCACGGAAGAGAACAACAACAGCATGGACGAGCAGCCGCAGGAAACGGACGGTGCCAACGATCCGGCAGGCAAACCGGTTAGCCCCTAAACGCCAACAGGGCGGAAAACTCTCCGCCCTGCTCGGCTTACAATGCAAGGTTACTTGTGATCGCGCCGCTCTTCCGGCACGTCGATCACTTCCTCTTCACGGCGATACAGGCTGATCACCTTAAACAGCAGGCTCAGGCCGATGCCGACGATGGTCGCCAGCGCCATGCCTTTCAGCTCCGCTGCGCCAATATGCACTTTGGCACCGCTGACGCCGATAATCAGGATCACCGAGGTCAGGATCAGGTTCTGGGCTTTGTTGTAATCCACCTTGGATTCAATCAGCACCCGGATACCCGAAGCGCCAATCACACCGTACAACAACAGGGAAACGCCGCCCATCACCGGCACCGGCACCGCCTGGATCGCCGCCGCCAGTTTACCCACGCAGGAAAGCAGGATCGCCAGAATCGCCGCACCGCCGATCACCCAGGTGCTGTAAACCTTGGTAATCGCCATCACGCCGATGTTCTCGCCATAGGTGGTATTCGGCGTTGAGCCGAAGAAGCCGGAGATCACCGTTGAAATACCGTTGGCAAACATCGAACGATGCAAACCTGGATCGCGCAGCAGGTCTTTTTTGACGATATTTGCCGTCACCACCAGGTGGCCGACGTGCTCGGCAATCACGACCAACGCCGCAGGCAAAATGGTGAAAATGGCGAACCACTCAAAGCGCGGTGTATAGAAGGTTGGCAGCGCAAACCAGTGTGCTTCACGGATCGGCGTCAGGTCCACCACGCCCATCACGAACGACAGCGCATAGCCCACCAGCACCCCAATCAGGATCGGGATAATCGCCAGGAAGCCGCGGAACAGCACCGAACCGAGCACGGTCACGCCCAGCGTTACCAGGGAAATCGTGATGGTGGTGCTATCGGCAGAAGTCCCTTCGGCAGGCAGCAGCCCGGCCATATTGGCCGCCACGCCCGCCAGTTCCAAACCGATCACCGCCACGATGGCCCCCATCGCCGCGGGCGGGAAGATCACATCCAGCCAGCCGGTTCCGGCCTTCTTCACAATCAAGGCCACCAGGCAAAACAGCACGCCACACATGATAAAACCGCCGAGCGCCACTTCATAACCGAGCGGCAACAGCAGCAGCACCGGTGAAATAAACGCAAAGCTGGAGCCCAGATACGCCGGGATCTTGCCTTTACAGATAAACAGATACAGCAGCGTACCGATGCCGTTGAACAACAGCACCGTCGCCGGGTTGATTTTGAATAAAATCGGCACCAAAACGGTCGCGCCAAACATGGCGAACAGATGCTGGAAACTGAGCGGAATAGTCTGGAGTAACGGCGGGCGTTCGCTGACGCCGATAGCGCGACGGGTCATGGTGTGTTTTTTCCTCTGAATTGTATTAATCAGTTGTTTAAGTTCAGTAAGTTATACCCAATGGACTTCAAGTTACCGCTAGGCGGCAAGGGCGTGACAAATCGGTCGTAGACTGATTTGCACAGCGCTTGCTCTGGCCCGCAGGGTAAGCCTCAGTATTGAGGCTCATAATCCCTGGGAGCTTATACGTAATAAGTGACCGGGGATTACATCCCGCCAACAACGCTGTAGCTTGCAAGACTAAGGGCATAAAAAAGCCGACTCTCTGGTCGGCTCGACGTTATTTTGTACCAAATATCTTATCGCCGGCATCACCCAGGCCAGGCACGATGTAACCCTTCTCATTGAGACACTGATCGATAGAAGCAGTGTACAGCTCAACGTCTGGATGCGCTTTTTCCAGCGCTTTGATCCCTTCTGGTGCGGCCACCAGCACCAGCACCTTGATGCTGGTACAGCCAGCCTTCTTCAGCAGATCGATGGTAGCAATCATCGAACCACCGGTCGCCAGCATCGGGTCAACCACCAGCGCCAAACGCTCTGAGATGTTGGAAACCAGTTTCTGGAAATAAGGCACCGGCTCCAGGGTTTCTTCATCACGATAAACCCCAACCACGCTGATACGCGCGCTCGGTACGTGCTCCAGCACCCCTTCCATCATACCCAGACCGGCACGCAGGATCGGTACGACGGTAATTTTTTTCCCTTTGATCTGATCGACTTCAACCGGCCCACACCAACCTTCGATGGTGACTTTTTCCGTCGCCAGATCGGCGGTCGCTTCATAGGTCAGCAAACTACCCACTTCAGAAGCCAGCTCACGAAAGCGTTTGGTGCTGATATCATGTTCGCGCATCAGGCCAAGCTTGTGTTTAACCAGCGGGTGTTTCACCTCAACGATCTTCATCATTATTCTCCTATTAAGGCGGTTGACGGCCAAAAAAATCGCGGGATTATACCGCCTTTTCCCACGAGCGCCACTACCAATAGCCGGATCGAGATCAACAAAAGGTTGATAATCATTATATACCCAATAAATTCCAGTCAACGGTTTATAGTCATTGTCCCCATCCTCATCACCTGGTTGACCTGATTAGCAAACGCCAGGGCCCGATGAAACGAAAAATGGAAGCTGGCCGATAAGGCTCTCGCAAACGTTTGCTTGCGCTGTTAGAATTGCCGCGCCTTATTCCGGAACCAACACCGGAAGCACCGTTTTCAAACCGCAAACCGTCGTGGGGATCGCGCAGTGACCGACAAAACCTCTCTCAGCTATAAAGACGCAGGTGTCGATATCGATGCTGGCAACGCATTGGTAGACCGCATCAAAGGTGTAGTTAAACAGACCCGCCGTCCCGAAGTGATGGGTGGTCTGGGCGGATTTGGCGCCCTGTGTGCGTTGCCGCAGAAATACCGCGAACCGATACTGGTTTCGGGTACCGACGGCGTGGGCACCAAGCTGCGTCTGGCGATGGATCTGAAACGCCACGACACCATCGGTATCGATCTGGTTGCGATGTGTGTGAACGATCTGGTGGTTCAGGGGGCTGAACCGCTGTTCTTCCTGGATTACTACGCGACCGGCAAACTGGACGTCGACACTGCCACCAGCGTGATCACCGGCATCGCCGAAGGCTGTAAGCAGTCCGGCTGTGCACTGGTGGGCGGCGAAACCGCCGAAATGCCGGGCATGTACCACGGTGAAGATTACGACGTCGCCGGTTTCTGCGTCGGCGTGGTCGAAAAATCTGAAATCATCGACGGCAGCAAAGTGCAGCCGGGTGATGCGCTGATCGCCTTGGGCGCTTCCGGCCCGCACTCTAACGGGTATTCGCTGGTACGCAAGATCCTCGAAGTCAGCAATACCGATCCTACGACCACCACGCTAGCCGGCAAATCGCTGGCGGATCATCTGCTGGCACCGACCAAAATTTATGTCAAATCGGTGCTGGAACTGATTGCCAAAGTGGACGTACACGCGATTGCTCACCTGACCGGCGGCGGTTTCTGGGAAAACATCCCGCGCGTGCTGCCAGAAGGCATGCAGGCGGTGATTGACGAGTCGAGCTGGGAGTGGCCAGCAATCTTCAGTTGGCTACAACAGGCAGGTAACGTCAGCCGCCATGAAATGTACCGCACCTTCAACTGTGGCGTGGGCATGGTGATTGCGTTGCCGGAAGAGGCGGTTGAAGAAGCCATCGCTTTATTGACCGCAGCCGGTGAAAAAGCCTGGAAGATTGGTAAACTGACCGCTTCTTCTGACGAACAACAAGTGGTTATTCAGTGATGAAAAAGATTGTGGTGTTGGTCTCCGGCCAGGGGAGCAATCTCCAGGCGTTGATTGATGCCTGCCAGCAGGGCCGGATTGCCGCCAATATTGTGGCAGTATTCAGCAACAAGGCCCAGGCCTATGGCCTGCAACGTGCCGAAGAGGCTGGCATTGCCGCGCATACGCTTGATGCCAAAAGCTTTGCCGACCGTGAAGCCTTCGATGCCGCACTGGCCGAGGCCATTGACCAGTATCAGCCCGATCTGGTGGTGCTGGCCGGTTATATGCGCATCCTCAGCCATGCCTTCGTCCAGCACTATGCCGGGCGCATGCTGAACATCCACCCGTCACTGCTGCCAAAATATCCCGGCCTGCACACCCACCGCCAGGCGATCGACAACGGTGACAGCGAGCACGGCACCTCGGTGCATTTTGTCACCGAACAGCTCGACGGCGGCCCGGTTGTGCTGCAAGCCAAGGTGCCCATTTTCCCCGGTGACGAAGAAGATGAGGTGATAGAACGTGTGCAAACACAGGAACACCATATTTACCCACTGGTGGTGAACTGGTTTGTTACCGGGCGGCTGACCATGAGTGATAACGCGGCCTGGCTCGACGGTGAACGCTTGCCTGCACAAGGCTATGCCGCAGACTAGCGCTGGCAATCTGAATACAGCCTAAACGGTGCCCTGAGTGGTGCCGTTTTTTTTCGCCCTCATCCAATACCCGGCGTTATACTTTACGCATATTCATTATGTTGAGGAGAAGGTATGCCAAGCACCACCAGCGTCAAATTACGCCCACTGGAACGGGAGGATTTGACGTTCGTTCACCAGATGGATAACAACGCCAGCGTGATGCGCTACTGGTTTGAAGAGCCGTATGAGGCCTTTGTCGAACTGGTCGATCTGTACGACAAGCACATTCACGATCAGAGCGAGCGGCGCTTTATCATTGAGCATGAAGGGGCCAAAGTTGGCCTGGTAGAACTGGTGGAGATCGACCACATCCACCGCCGTGCCGAATTCCAGATCATCATCGATCCGGCCCATCAGGGCAAAGGCTACGCCAGCACCGCCGCCAAACTGGCGATGGATTATGGTTTTTCCGTGCTCAATCTCTACAAGCTGTATCTGATCGTCGACAAAGAGAACCCGAAGGCGATTCACATTTACAGCAAATTGGGGTTCGAAGTGGAAGGCGAACTGATCGACGAATTTTTCGTTAACGGCGAATACCGCACCGTACTGCGCATGTGTATTTTCCAACCGCAGTATCTGGCAAAGTTCAAAACGCCGCCGGTAGCACTTAAGTAAGCGCTCACCGGGGAGCTGCGTGCTCCCCGGCTGATCGCCAGGTTAGACCTTACCCAGATAGTCCATTTTACCCAGCTCAACCCCCTGATGGCGCAGAATGGCGTAAGCCGTGGTCAGATGGAAATAAAAATTAGGCAGTGCGAAGGTCAACAGATAATCCTCCGCCGTAAAGTTGAATTCCCGCGTTTTGCTTTGCAGTTTAATAGTACGCCCGTCAGAATCGGCAAAATCATGCGCCTGGAAACGTTGCAAATAGGCGATGGTTTTCTCAATACGCTGATGTAACTCAGCAAAACTTGCCTCATTGTCCGGCATCACCGGCACTTCCTGGCCACTCAATCTGGCAACGGCACCTTTCGCCGTATCGCTGGTGATCTGCACCTGCCGCAGCAAAGGGAACATATCCGCTGCCAGCCGGGCCTCCAGCAGCGTGCTTTCAGCTAGCTGCTTTTCATGCAGAAACTGCTCGCCTTTCTGCAATAAAGACGACAGATTCTGCAAACCACGGACAAACTGCGCAGGGGAATGGGCATAAATCGACAATGACATAAAGCCTCCTGATTTTAGTAACGAGTTTCCTCGGTGAAGCTTACGCTTTTCGCCGCGGCTGCGTCGGCGAATTGTTTAGCGATTTATGCCAATCAGATAAATTATTATGAAAATCATATTATTATTTGAATAACAGCCGAAAGTCGGAATTCTTATAAATTCTGATAAACAAACCGAATAATGATTTAATGTTCATTGTTAGGTATCATTCCAACCATCACGGATAGCCTTCAACAGGAATAATGGCCGCGGCCAGTTACCCGGCTTTCCGCACTCTGCTGCAAATGGAATTCAACCGGCCTGAAAACATGCGTAAATACAATTTATTATGGTGCGTATGGGTATTATGGGCACTGCTCATAATGCTTTGGCTGACAGAGCTCGGCACCAGCGGAACCCACTTAAACCGAACGTTGCTGATAGCGCTGATCGTTATGCTATTGGTCACTATAACGTTTATCTACAAAATACCAAGGATGAATAACATGCTGTCATTCAACAAACAAAAGAAGTCCAGTAGTGAGTCAAAATCACCCGAAGTGATTGAACAACCGCTACCGCAAACGCTGGTGCAAGCCGAACCTGCTGCACAAGCTGATGCCGCCGATGCCATCAAACCGATCCGTGCCAAGAAAGACACCTTTGTTTCTAACGGAGCCCAGTTCACCGGCGTTATCGAAGGTGACGGCAACATCATTATTGAAGGCAAGGTTGAGGGTAACATCGTTTGTATGCATATGGTGCGTATCGAGAACAGCGGCCATGTGAAAGGCGAAATCCGCGCGCAACAGATCATGATCAACGGCTCGGTTGAAGGCCGCTGCTATGCCGATTCGCTGTCAATTCAGCCTAAAGGCAGCCTGCGCGGTGACATTTTTGCCGACGAAATCTCGATCGAGAAAGGTGGCGTATTTATCGGCCAATCACAGTTGATGCAGAAGGCACAACCGCCGGTTCAGGCGAAAATCACACCGTTGAAAACCGCAGCCAGCTCCGCTGAAACTGAAAATCAGCCAGAGTCATTGAACAAAAACGTCAAATAAAAACCGCCATCAACCATACCGGCCAGTGATGTAATCCTCCGTGCGGCGCTGGCGCGGTGAGGTAAAAATACCATCGGTATGGTTATACTCCACCAGCCGCCCCTGATGGATAAACGCCGTATAATCCGAAACCCGCGCCGCCTGCTGCATATTGTGCGTTACCAGCACCACGCTGTAGCGCTGTTTCAAAGTAGAAATCAGCTCCTCGATGGTGAGCGTGGAAATCGGATCCAGAGCCGAAGTCGGTTCATCCAGTAACAGCACCTCAGGCTCAATTGCGATCGCTCGGGCAATCACCAGGCGCTGCTGCTGGCCGCTGGACAGGCGGAACGCGTTCTCGCGCAAACGATCTTTCACCTCATGCCACAATGCCGCCGCTCGCAAGGATCGCTCAACCGCTTCGTCCAGAATCCGCCGCTCGCGGATCCCTTGCAGCCGCAGGCCGTAAACCACATTTTCGTAGATAGATTTCGGGAACGGGTTTGGCCGTTGGAACACCATGCCAACGCGCCGCCGCAGCGCAGCCACCTCGACCTGCGGGCCGGAAATCACTTCGCCGTTAAGCCGCAACTCGCCATCAATCCGGCAATCGTTCACCAGATCGTTCATGCGATTAAAACAGCGCAACAGAGTAGACTTTCCGCAGCCGGAAGGCCCGATCAGCGCCGTAACGCGGTGCTTCGGAATACGCAGGGAAATATCGTGCAACACCTGCTTGGTGCAATAAAACAGATTCAGGCCGTTAACCTCCAGCACGGTATGCTCATCTGCAAGCTGCTGAACATCCAGCCGAGGTAAACTGTCTGGCATCATCAAACCCATGTGGCACTCCCCAAAGCGTCGATATTATCACCAGCCTTGTTCAGAACTATTGTGACCATGTTTTATACCGCTCCCGCAGCGAATGGCGAATGCTCATCGCCGCCAGATTAAGCCCCACCACAATCAGCACCAGCAGAAACGCCGTGGCAAACACCAGCGGCCTCGCGGCCTCTACGCTAGGGCTTTGAAACGCCATATCATAGATCTGGAAGCTGAGGTGCATAAATTTCCGCTCGAGGTGCAGATACGGGAAAATATCATCTACCGGCAGCACCGGCACCGATTTCACCACCCCCACCAGCATCAACGGTGCCGTTTCCCCCGCCGCGCGCGCCACCGCCAGAATCAACCCGGTCATCATCGCCGGGGCCGCCATCGGCAGCACAATGCGCCACAGCGTTTCCGCCCGGGTCGCCCCCAGCGCCAACGAGCCCTGGCGCAGCGAGGCTGGAATACGTGACAGCCCTTCCTCGGTCGCCACAATCACCACCGGCAACGTCAGTAAGGCCAGCGTCAGCGCGGCCCACAGCACGCCGGGCGTGCCAAAGGTGGGGTTCGGCAGCGATGCCGGATAAAACAGCTGATCGAGGGTGCCGCCAATCATATAAACAAAAAAGCCCAGGCCAAATACGCCGTAAACGATCGAGGGTACCCCGGCCAGGTTGACCACGGCAATGCGGATAAGGCGCGTCAGAAGATTATTACCCGCATATTCATGCAGATAGAGCGCGGCAATAACGCCAAACGGCATCACCACGATCGACATCAGGATCACCATCAGCACGGTGCCGAAAATGGCCGGGAACACGCCGCCTTCGGTGTTGGCCTCGCGCGGGCTGTCGGTAAGAAATTTTTGTACCTGATCGGCCCAGTGTGCCAGTTTCTGCCCGCTTCCCATGGCGTTCGGATACCAGGCATCGCGTACCTGGCTCAATGGAATGGTATGAATCTGCCCATGCATGTCGCGTAACAACAGGGCATCACGCTCGCGATCGCGGTTCAGCCCCTGCAGCTTGTCGGCCAGTTGCCGGTACTGACGCTCTAACTCCAGCCTTTCGGCGCGGATCGAGGCCTGCAAACGCTCATCCAACTGATTATCACGCTGCAGGCTTTTCTCCCGCAGGCGCAGGCTTTCAAATTGCTGATTGATGCGCGCCATCTCGCGGAACTGAATATCGTGCGCCTGACGGGAAAGTGCCGCGATCTGTGGCAAACGCTGTTGCAACGCCTGGCTGAGATCGCGCCCGGTCAATGGCTGGCCATCCTCCAGCATCCCGGCCAGATAACCGTAGGCAGTGCCATTGGTGTTGCGCTCCAACACCAGCACATCGGGCGGCGTGGTTTGCAGGCTGACGTCGCTGGCCAGCAAGGTACGGAAATCCTGCCCTTCGCTTTCACGGTTGCCTACCTTGATCAGATAACGGGTGAAGCTTGCCGCATCCCCCGCAGGCAATGCGATGCCGGAGTCCTGCAATTGGCGGCGTGAAAGGGTCTGCTGCTGATAAAGCTCACCGATCACCGTCACCGGCCCGGCAGCGCTTTGATTTAATTCGAACTGGTACACCGGGCTCGGCCAGAAATAACGCATGCCCTGCCCGGCTAACAGCAGCAAGATGCCGATCAGCGCCAATAAGCTGACCGCCACCGAAGCAGCCGTCAGCCAAATCCACGGGGAGCCGCTGCCAATCCACTTTCTCATGGCGTCTCCTGATTCAGCGTATAACGCTCACGCAGGCGTAGACGCACCGCCTCAGCTAAGGTGTTAAACATAAAGGTAAAGATAAACAGCACCAGGGCGGTGAGGAACAGCACGCGATAATGGCTGCTGCCAACCACCGCCTCCGGCATTTCAATGGCGATGTTGGCAGCCAGCGCGCGCAGGCCCTGGAACAGGCTGCCGTCGATAATCGGCGTATTGCCGGTGGCCATCAGTACGATCATGGTTTCCCCCACCGCACGGCCAAAGCCAATCATTAGCGCAGAAAATATCCCGGCACTGGCAGAGGGCAACACCACGCGCACCACGGTTTGCCACTGGGTGGCTCCCAGCGCCAGCGAACCGCGGCTAAGCGCAGTGGGCACGCTGAACAGGGCGTCCTCCGCCAGCGAGAAAATAATCGGCACCAGCGCAAACCCCATCGCCACGCCGACCACCAGCGTGTTGCGCTGATCGTACCCTGCACCCAGCCAATAATGCAGCGGCTCGCCGAACAGCTGTAATTCCAGCCATGGCCCAACGGCAAACGCCAGCCAGACGGTCAGCACTACCAGCGGCAGCAACACCAATAAATCCATCCCCGGGGCCAAACGACACGGAGCAAAGCGGTTTACCAGCCAGCCGCACAGTAGCACCACCAGCGCCAGCAATAGCGGCAAACTCAGCACCGCCAGCAGATAATCCCCCATCAGCGGCGCTAACCAGAGCCCGGCCACCAACCCAATCACCACCGTAGGCAATGCACCCATTACTTCTACCGCCGGTTTCACCACGCGCCGTAGCCCGGCCGACATAAAGCAGGCGGTATAGATTGCCCCGGCCAAGGCCAGCGGCACGGCGAACAGCATGGAATAGCCCGCCGCCTTGAAGGTGCCAAAAATCACCGGGATCAGGCTGAATTTGGCCTGATAGCTGTCTTCACCCGAGGTGGACTGCCAAACGTAAGCCGGTTCGGGGTAATTTTCATACCACACCTTTTGCCACAGCGAGCGCCAAGTGACATCAGGATAGAGGTTATCCACGCTGTAATGTTGCCACCCCTGGGGCGTTTCCAACAGCAGGCCATCACCACGCGGTGCAAAGGCCATCTGCCGCACCTCGTCGGGCAATGTGGTCTGCAGCAATGGCTGTGGCTGAATGCTGGAGAACAGTGAGAATGCCCCCTCCGGCTGCCATGAGGCAAACACCCGGCGATACGGCTCAGTCACCAGTTGTTCCTGCGGCAATGTCTGATGCGCAAATTGCCGTATCGGCGTCAGTTGCCGTTGCTGATTTTTTTCCACCTCAAACCACTCACGCAGGCTGCCGTCCCCAGCGCGGATCAACAGGGCGCTGCCGCCAGATAAGGCCGTCAGATGATAAGGCGGGTGCTCCCCGAGCGTGCGAGTCTCACGCAAAGATAACTGGGTGGCTTCGATCTGATAGCGGGCTAGCTGATTCCCGGTGAGTAAATAGAGTTGGCGGCCATCCGGCGTCAAAAACAGTTGCTGCGCAGCGGCACTCAGCTGCACCTGCATCAGTTGCGCGGGCGCAGCGGAGCTGAAACGGCCAAACAGCAGACGATGATCCTCCGTGACCGCCGCCAACAGGGTCACTCCCGCGCGCGTTTCAGCCAGTGCCAGCAGCGCCAATGGCCGCCCTTGGGGGTCAAACTCCACAGGCTCCTGGCCTAACGGAAAACGCCATTGCGCTAGGCTGCCCCCCACCGGGGCAAAATCGGCCTGGGTAACGATCACGCGGCCATCGGCCTGGGCCAACGCGAACAGATCGCGCGTTCCTGCCGCCTGCGCCATCAGTACCGGTTTATCCAGCAGGGATTGTTGCGCTAACGGTTGCCCAGCGCTGGCCTCACCCTGTGCGGCCAAGCGATAAAAACGGCCTTCGCCCTGTTGATCGATGCGGTAACCGATACGCTGCTGCACATCCATGCCAATCGCCCAGGCAGGGGATGTGCTGACGATCGGTAACGGGCGCGCGCTGCCGATGGATGCCGGTTTGAACAGCGGCAGTACCGACAGCAGCAGATAGACAAAAATCAGCATCAGCGTCATCAACACCAGCAATCCGGTTGCAGTAACAGCGCCCTGCACGCCACGATCGACGACTGCCCGCCAACGATCGCGGGGATGTTGATTTACCCTTGTCTGTCCCATGTCTCTCGCTGTCTGCTCCATTTTCTGGCTGGCGTTCTAAGATAACCGGGCATCTTATGTCAGTTTTGTGACGTTTGCATGACAAAACTGCCCGGCGCTATCCTCTGTAGCACAAGGTGACAACGATGTGGCTCGCTGACCGGTGAGGTACCACAACCCCGTAGATATGTTGGACATTCCTGGCAATCTCTCGCAATAATGAAGTAAGACACTGGGCGGTGTCCCGAGTCCTTTTCTAAAATTGAACTGGAGTGGCAATGGGTCAGGAAAAGCTCTACATCGATAAAGAACTAAGCTGGTTATCCTTTAATGAGCGTGTATTGCAGGAAGCCGCAGATAAGAGCAATCCCCTGATTGAGCGTATGCGGTTTCTGGGCATTTACTCCAATAACCTGGATGAGTTTTATAAAGTCCGCTTTGCTGAACTAAAACGGCGCATCTTAATCAGCGAAGAACAGGGGTCGGGTGGCACATCGCGCCATTTGCTGAAAAAAATTCAGGCCAAGGTGCTAAAAACCGATCAAGAATTCGACAACCTGTACAACGATCTGCTGCTGGAAATGGCACGCAATCAAATCTTCCTGATCAATGAGCGGCAGGTATCGGAAAACCAGCAAATCTGGCTGCGGCAGTATTTTAAACAGCACCTGCGGCCGCACATCACGCCGATCCTGATTAATCACGACACCAACCTGGTGCAATTTCTGAAAGATGATTACACCTACCTGGCGGTGGAGATTATCCGCGGCACGCGCATTGACTATGCGCTGCTGGAAATTCCGTCCGACAAGGTACCGCGTTTCGTCAATCTGCCGCCTGAAGCACCGCGCCGCCGCAAGCCGATGATCCTGCTGGACAACATTCTGCGCTATTGCCTGGACGATATCTTCAAGGGGTTCTTTGATTACGACACCCTCAACGCCTATTCGATGAAAATGACGCGCGATGCGGAATACGATCTGGTGACCGAGATGGAGTCCAGTCTGCTGGAACTGATGTCCTCCAGCCTGAAACAGCGCCTCACGGCCGAGCCGGTACGCTTCGTTTATCAGCGCGATATGCCAAATGCGATGGTGGAGTTGCTGCGCAACAAGCTGGGGATCTCCAACTATGATTCGGTGATCGCCGGTGGCCGTTACCATAATTTCAAGGATTTCATCAGCTTCCCCAACGTCGGTAAAGCCAATCTGGTCAACCGCCCGCTTCCGCGCCTGCGGCATACCTGGTTCGATAAATTTCGCAACGGCTTTGACGCCATTCGTGAGCAAGATGTGCTGCTGTACTACCCGTATCACACCTTTGAGCACGTACTGGAGTTGTTGCGCCAGGCGTCGTTCGATCCCAGCGTGCTGGCGATTAAAATCAACATTTATCGGGTGGCAAAAGACTCGCGCATTATTGATTCGATGATCCATGCAGCGCACAACGGCAAAAAAGTCACCGTGGTAGTCGAGCTTCAGGCCCGCTTTGATGAGGAGGCCAACATTCATTGGGCCAAGCGCCTGACGGAAGCCGGGGTGCACGTCATCTTCTCCGCGCCGGGGCTGAAAATCCACGCCAAACTATTCCTGATCTCCCGCCGTGAAGGTGATGATATTGTGCGCTATGCTCATATTGGCACCGGTAACTTTAACGAGAAAACCGCCCGTATTTACACCGACTACTCGCTGCTGACCGCTGATGCACGCATCACCAACGAAGTACGCAGGGTGTTTAATTTTATTGAAAATCCATACCGGCCGGTCACCTTCGACAATCTGATGGTATCACCGCAGAACTCCAGGCGGATGCTGTATGAGCTGATCGATCGTGAAATCGTCACCGCACAAGCCGGGGAAAACGCCGGTATTATGTTGAAAGTGAATAATCTGGTGGATAAGGGGTTGGTCGATCGGCTTTACACCGCTGCCGCTGCCGGGGTGAAAATTCGCCTGTTGGTGCGTGGGATGTGTTCTTTGATTCCCAACCTGCCGGGGATCAGTGACAATATTCAGGTGATCAGCATCGTGGACCGCTACCTGGAACACGACCGGGTCTACGTATTTGAAAACAAAGGTGACAAACGGGTGTATCTCTCATCAGCAGACTGGATGACCCGAAATATAGATTACCGCATCGAAGTGGCGGTATCGCTGTTGGATCCGGCGCTGAAGCAGCGCGTTCTGGACATTCTGGAGATCCTGTTCAGCGATACGGTCAAAGCCCGTTACATCGATAAAGAACTCAGCAACCAGTACGTGCCGCGCGGTAATCGCCGCAAAGTGCGCGCCCAGGTGGCTATTTATGAGTATTTAAAAGCTCTGGAACAACCGGGAAAGTAGGCCAGCAACTATGCCGCTAAAAAGCACTACCGCCAACAAACCGCAGGAAATCGCTGCCATCGACCTTGGGTCGAACAGTTTCCACATGGTAATCGCTCGCGTCGTCAACGGCGCCTTACAGGTATTGGGGCGTTTAAAACAGCGGGTACACCTCGCCGATGGGTTGGACAGTAACAATGTCCTTAGCGAAGAGGCCATGGAGCGCGGCCTGGCCTGCCTGGCATTATTTGCCGAGCGGTTGCAAGGATTCCCGGCAGACAACGTCACCATCGTCGGGACACATACCCTGCGTCAGGCGGTGAATGCGGAAGTCTTCCTGAAACGGGCGGCCAAAGTGATCCCTTATCCGATCGAGATTATCGCCGGGCAGGAAGAAGCACGTCTGATCTTTATGGGGGTGGAGCACACCCAGCCGGAGAAAGGCCGCAAGCTGGTGATCGATATCGGCGGTGGTTCTACCGAACTGGTGATTGGCGAGGATTTCGAACCCTTGCTGGCGGAAAGCCGCCGCATGGGGTGTGTCAGCTTCGCACAACAGTTTTTCCCCGAGGGGGAAATCAGCAAAACCAACTTCAGGCGCGCACGGCTGGCCGCAGCGCAGAAGCTGGAAACCCTGGCCTGGCAATACCGTATTCAGGGTTGGCAATACGCTCTGGGTGCCTCCGGCACCATCAAGGCCGCCCATGAAGTGCTGGTCGCGAGCGGCGAAAAAGACGGCCTGATCACGCCGGAACGCCTGGAAATGCTGGTGGAACAGGTTCTGCAGTTTAAAAACTTCAGCGCTCTGAGTTTGCCGGGGCTGACGGAAGATCGCCAATCGGTGTTTGTACCTGGGCTGGCTATCCTATGCGGCGTGTTTGATGCGCTGGCCATCCGCGATCTGCGTCTATCTGACGGGGCGCTGCGTGAAGGCGTTCTGTATGAAATGGAAGGCCGCTTCCGCCATCAGGATATCCGCAGCCGCACGGCAACCAGTCTGGCCGATCACTACAATATTGACCGTGAGCAGGCCAAACGCGTTCTGGACACCACGGAACTGCTGTATGCCCAATGGATGGCGCAAAATACCAAACTGGTACAACCGCAACTGGAAGCCTTGCTGCGATGGGCTGCGATGCTGCATGAGGTTGGGCTGAGCATCAACCACAGCGGCATGCATCGCCACTCGGCCTATATCCTGCAAAATACTAACCTGCCCGGTTTTAATCAGGAGCAGCAGTGGTTATTAGCCGCCCTGGTGCGCTTCCATCGCAAAGCGATCAAGCTGGAAGAGTTGCCACGGCTGAACCTGTTCAAGAAAAAATACTATCTGCCGCTGATTCAGTTACTGCGCTTGAGCACCCTGCTCAACAATCAGCGTCAATCCACCACCACGCCCGAAACGCTGCGCCTGGTGACCGACGATAACCATTGGACGCTGCGTTTCCCGGCTGGCTATCTGGCACAGAATAACTTAGTGCAACTGGATTTCGAGCGTGAACAGGCTTATTGGAATGACGTGGTGGGCTGGCAGTTGATGATCGAAGAAGAAGAAGACGAACAGAACGAACAGCGTTTGGCATGATATGAATCTGTCGCCCTCTTAATGGAGGGCGATATCTCCGTCATACTTCAAGCTACAGTTGCTGGCAATGTGACGCTGCTCATTGATGGGTTCCCTCCTGCAATGCGGATGCTTTAAGGTTTAGCATTAATCAGGGGCTTGCACGTCCTTATTCGGCTGCACCAAGGACGCCAGCGGTTGGGGTTCACCAATAAAATAGCCCTGCATATAATCCACACCCAGGCTTTTCAGCACATCGCGCTGTTCTTCCGTTTCGACATATTCCGCCACGATCGATAACCGCTGCATCAACGCGACTTTGCAGATTGACGAAATGATCTGGTAATCCACCTTGTTGGTCAGCATGCCGCGCACAAAACTGCCGTCGATCTTCAGCGTATCCACATGTAACTCTTTCAGGCGATCATAGGTGGCATAACCGGTGCCGAAATCATCCAACGCAATGCGGCACCCCAGTTGACGTAGCTCTCTCAACGAGTTCTTGGCATATTTCACATCCTGCACCAGATGAGACTCTGTCACCTCCAGCGCCAATTGATAAGGTTCAACCTGGTATTGCTGCAACGCATCGTATACATCCTGACACAAACTCGGGCGGCACAGCGAAGAAGGGGAAAGATTCACAGCAAAACGCGCACTGGGCAGGGCTTCCCGGTGCTGATCCATAAACTGCAGGGTCTCACGCAACACCCACAGATCCAACTGATAGGCCAGGCCAAACTCATGCACCACTGGCATAAACTCGCCTGGGGACACCGTGTTGTTGTCATCATCCAGCATCCGCAACAAAATTTCGTGGTATGTATCGCCACGCACGCCGACAATAGGCTGTGCCATCAGGACAAAGCTGTCGTTATCAAGCGAACGCTGCACCCAGTGCAACAAGGCAACTTTGCGTTTGATCTCTTCCTGCGCGACGTGGTGATCGTTCTGCACGTTCTCCGCCCGGCCGCTGGTCAGTGACATCTCTGCCAGTGAGCTCAACTCCCCCAGCAGCAAATGCAAATGCGCCACTTCTGAGTACACACCGCAGTAGCTGATCCCCAGCGGTGGGTGAATCGGCAGGCCGTTCCACACCAGACGGAATTTCTCCAGCGTACTCTGGATCGTGGCCACCTTGGCTTCTGCGTTAGAGCCATTCAGCCGCAGCACCAGATCGTACCCCGGCAGATGATAAACATCTTCCCCCTCTTCCAATACCCTGTGCAAGGTGCTGGCCAACTTCTGTTTGAAGCGGATGCGCAGTTGCATACCGTAGTTACGGCTGAGCAGGTCCAGTTCGGAGATACGCAAAAAACAGAGGGTAGAACGCGGCGTTTTTGCCAAATCACGTTTCAATGCGCGCAAATTGGGCAAACCAATCACCGGATCCTTCAGCGAGGCACTCTGCGCCTTGGCATGATCCATCCGTTGGCGCGTATGCACCGCCGAAGTCATCAGAATACTCAGCGTAAACGCCAGCATCATCGAAGAGATCATCGTCAGGTTATGTAACAAATTGTTCCACTGCACATAGCCTGGGTAGTTAAAGAACAGGACTATCAGAGTCGTAGCCCAGATAATACCGTTAAACTGGTAGCCAAAACGCATGGCGCTGTACAGCATCACCGGCAATAGCAAGGTCAGACTGTAATCCGGCACCTGCATAAAATTGGTGTCCGCCGTATGATAAGCCAGAACAAACACCAGCACGCTTAGCACGGCAAGCCAGAGTTGCAGCTCGATTTTTTTTACCGACGGCGCGATCTCGCGGCAAATGCGCCCCCACAACACTCTGGCAAACCTGGGGTTTTTAATGATCCGCAACACAAAATAAAACAGTTGCATCGAAGAGAGACAGCCAATCAGCACCGCCTGAAAATTGACCAGGGTGTGCAGGTTGATACCGTTACCCGGCATCATACCGAGTTCATCGGGCAGCAGATCGAGGCCGATGATTAACTTCAAGCCAAAGATAAACAGCAACGGAGGCATGGCAACCAGCCAGATAAGCCGGTATTTGCCGAGCTTCAGCTCCGAAAAACCCGCACACCAGCGGTTCTGAGACTGGTAGCGATACCCCCACCAGCAGATACTCAGGCATGCCAAATAGAACAGGGTCATGATGACCGTGATATCGATTCCGGCACGATCGGAATAACGGATAAAAACCGCCAGAGCGATCCCTGGCAGCGCACGCCAATCGTAAACCATCAGCAGAGAAAAACAGGCCGCCAAAGGCAAATAGACCAGATAAGCCTTACCTTCAGGCAACATAAGACGCGGCGATAACCAACCGGCAACAGGCAAGAACAGCAGGCTCAGCACAATAGGCTGCCCCCACCAATAATCGCGTAACTTATTCCAGAACTTCAAAATACTCATCAAGATACTGTATCCGCCCGTGCGTGATTCATTTCACTGCTTGAGCATAATTTAAATCGCAGAGAAGAGTCCTATCTAACTCCAAAGCCATTCGTCGAACACGGCTGAGATACGCTGATTCAGCATCAAGAATGGCTGCGTATTCTATTCGCTGCGCTTGCTCAAGATTTGACCACAATCAATTAATAGAGAAAATATGAATAGAAAATCAAACGTGTTTTTCATACTAATAATAACCTACTCATACTCAACAAAAAATCAGACAGTAGCTAAACAAAAGTTCAATACACAATGTAATAGGATAGAAATAAATAGACACCTTTGGTCATCACTGCATAAAATTAGAATGTTAACTTACTGAATATCAATAAATAAGCAACGCTAAAAATGGGCAGTGCGAAGCTGCAACTCATTCGGACGATAATATGAGAAGAAAAACGCCCGGGCGCATGACCAAGATCGTCTTACTAATAAGTTTTATCATTCTAGTTGGCCGCCTGCTGTATGCTGCCATAGTCGCCATTCCCCATCACCAGGAAAGAAGTATGCCACCACGTCCACCAATTCATCAAATCGACGTTGATAATCAGTGAGTTCTCGCTCGTTACCAAGCCTGCCTCTCTTTTCACCCGTGTGGAAACCAATATTTAAGCGGCCTGAAATACATTCAGACCTCTCACTTATTCTTCACTTCTGCGCTGGTTGCATAAAAATGACGCCCGCCGCCGCTATGCTCTATCTTGTAAAGATAGCCGTAAAGGAACCGTTTGTACTTAGTTAGCGTTAAGGAACACCATGTCCACCGCCACACATAATGTTAAAAAGGTCGCTGAATACCGCCAGCGTATCCTGAGCCTGCTGTTAAATAACAAAGAACTGGTTGACGGTATTCTCGGCCGCCCAGGGGACCAAAAAGCGCTCAGCAAAAGCGAACTGCTGGATCATACGGCCGAAATTACCCATCTGTTGGAAGAGATGCACGCCGCCGATCTGGCAGACCTGCTGGAGGCCCTGCCGCAGGACCAACGTCTGGCACTGTGGCGTTTGGTGGATACCACCAAACGGGGCCAAACGCTGGTGGAAGTTGCGGAACCGGTGTGGGATAGCCTGATCGAAGAGATGAGCGATAAAGATCTGCTCAAAGCGATCAAAACGCTGGACGTCGACGAACAGGCCTACCTGGCGCAGTATCTGCCGCGTAACCTGATGGGCCGCCTGCTCACTTCGCTGGAACCAGATGAACGCACACAGGTGCGGGAAATGGTGCATTATGGCAAGGATACCGTTGGCTGGATGATGGATTTCGAACTGGTCACGGTGCGCCCGGATGTTTCACTTGGCACCGTACACCGCTTTCTGCGCCAGCGTAAAACCATCCCAGACGCCACCGACAAACTGTTCGTCACCGATCGCAAAAACACGCTACTCGGTGAATTCCCGCTGACGGCGATACTTCTCAACGATCCGCAGACCCTGGTCTCTCAGGTGATGGACAGCGATCCCACCACCTTTCAACCCGAAGATAAAGCCGAGGCCGCAGCCAGCGCGTTCGAACGTTATGACCTGATCAGCGCCCCGGTGGTCGACGCCAAAGGCAAACTGATGGGGCGCCTGACCATCGAAGAGGTTGTTGACGCCGTCAACGAAGAGAGTGATACCACACTGCGCCGCATGGGGGGGTTAAGCCCGGATGAGGACGTCTTTGCACCGGTCAGCAAAGCAGTGAAAACCCGCTGGGCCTGGCTGGCGATCAACCTGTGCACTGCCTTTATCGCTTCACGCGTCATCGGGTTGTTCGAACATACCATTTCACAACTGGTGGCCCTGGCTACTCTGATGCCGATCGTCGCCGGTATTGGCGGTAATACCGGGAATCAGACGATTACCATGATCGTACGGGCGCTGGCGCTGCACCAGATTGAAGTCGGTAATATCTCGCGGCTGCTGCTGAGAGAACTGGGGGTCGCATTGATCAACGGTTTCGTTTGGGGGGGCATCATGGGGTTAGTCACCTACCTGCTGTATGGCGATCTGGCGATGGGCGGCGTGATGACGTTGGCCATGATCCTGAACCTGCTGGTGGCGGCACTGATGGGCGTAGTGATCCCCATGACCATGCTCAAGCTGGGGCGCGATCCAGCGGTGGGTTCCAGCGTATTGATTACCGCACTGACCGATACCGGCGGGTTCTTTATTTTCCTTGGGCTGGCCACCATTTTCCTGCTCTAACGCTGTCTCGCCGGTGCTAGCGCCGGCGAGCAACAGGCTATCCAGTGTGCTCAAGGAGCGCCGCACTATATCATTCAATGGGCATTTATCACGCTCTATACTAATCTGTTGTTAGTAAAATCCCCACTTTCAGCGGTAATGTTCTTTACCCGTGGTCGATGGCACAGCTAAGGTTACTCATGGACATCAGCGCAGCGAATCATCTTACAACATCGAAAAGCTCTCTACTGGCTCACTCGTTGCTGATGGCTATCGTCGTGTTCCTGCTGGCTTATCTTTGTCTGACCCTGTCGGCCGAATCCAGCCATTTTACCCCGCTGTGGTTCCCTACCGCCGCCATTATCATCGTGTTATACCAGCATAAACCCTACCACTGGCCGCTGCCGATGCTGCTCTGCGCGGCTGGCATCTGCACGGCCAGTTTTATCCTGTTCGGTTTCAATTGGTTTTCGGTCAAGCTGACGTTGATCAACCTGTTGGAAGCGGCAGTCAGTACCCTGCTGTTGCGCTGGGTACTGCAGCCTGCCGATCCGCTCAACGGCTTGGCGAGTTGGCTGAAGTTTGTCGTCTGTGCGGTCATCTTTACCCCCATGTTCAGCGCACTGCTGGCAACCTCCTGGGCCGCTCAGCTCGGGCACCCCTTCTGGCAGTCATTCAATACCTGGTTTATTTCTGAAGCCGTTGGGGTACTTGCGCTGACGCCCATCGGATTGGTTTATCGCCGTTCCATGCTGAAAACGCTTAATTTGGTTGAGTGGCTGTTAACCCTGATTGCAACATTGGTTTTCAGCTATCTGGCACTGACCAACCTGCCCTATCCGTTTACTTTCATCATTCTACCGCTCCTATGGGCCGCTATTACTCTGCCCAGGCTTGAAGCCTTCACCCTCTGCTTTGCCACTACGCTGATGATTACCATAAGCATTTCATTTGGGGTGCTGTCGTTTCAGGATCGCGGACAGTTTCTCGGTGAAGTTGAAATTTACCTGCCACTCATCCTTATTCTGATCCCAGCCCACGCCATGGTGATGGTGATGCACGCATTCCGGGTAGAAAAAGAGCATATCGTGGAGAGCGAGGCCCGTTTTCGCAACGCGCTGGAGTATTCCGCCATCGGAATGGCTCTGGTCTCGCCAGAAGGGAAATGGTTACAGGTAAATCAGGCGCTGTGCAAACTGCTGCGCTACCCGCCTGAAGCCCTGTGCCGCCTGACCTTTCAGGAGATCACCCATCCAGACGATCTGAATGCCGATCTGACACAGTCGCAAGAACTACTGGCAGGCCATATCAGCAGCTATACCCTGGAAAAACGCTTTATCCGTAGCGATGGCGAAAGCGTCTGGACGCTGTTGGCAGTCTCGCTGGTGCGCGATCCCAGCGGTCAACCGCTGTATTTTATTTCTCAGGTAGAGGACATCAACAACCTGAAGCAGGCTGAAGCTGAAAATCGCCTCCTGATAGAACGCATTACGTTAGCCAATCTGGCAGGCGGAATTGGCGTATGGGAATGGGTGATCGACAAACAACAGCTCATCTGGAACAAACGCATGTTCGAGCTGTACGATTTGCCGCTGGACCAGATACCAACCCCTGAGCTCTGGCGTTCATTGCTGCTGCCCGAGGATCTGGCACGCCTCAATCAACTGATCGCCCAGGTGATGGAACGCCCACAGCTGTTTGTCACCGAGTTTCGTATCCTGACCCACCAAGGAAACCTGCGTCATATTCGTGGGCAAGGTAACCTGTTGCTGGACGAGCATGGCAAGCCGCAGCGCCTGCTGGGCACCAATATTGACATGACGGAATTCGTCGCGCTGACCGAAGCACTGCATGAAGAGAAAGAACGCCTGCACATTACGCTGGATGCGATTGGTGAAGGGGTTATTTCTACCGATGGCGAAATGCGCATTACCTTTATGAACCCGATCGCCGAGCAGATGTCCGGTTGGTCATTGGAACTGGCACTCGGCATGCCCATCACCGGCGTGGTGCGTATCACCAATGGCAAAGATGGGCCGGAGGTCGAAAACCCGGTGCAGTCCTGCCTGCAGGACGGCACCCCATTACCAGCGGACTATGCTCTGGTGCTGCACAGCCGTGATGGCCGCCGTTTCGACGTACAAGCCTCCGTTTCGCCGCTAAAAACCCTTGAAGGGGAAGTGATGGGGGCCGTGATGGTACTACAGGACGTCAGCGCCTCACGGGAACTGATGAAAAAGTTGAGTTACAGCGCCTCGCACGATGCCTTGACCAACCTGCAAAACCGGCCCAGCTTCGAAAAAAGGCTGAAAAGCGCCATTGCCAGCGCTGCCGACAGCGATCAACAACATTCATTGGTCTTCGTCGATCTCGATCGGTTCAAAGTGGTTAACGACAGTGCCGGGCACGCAGCCGGTGACACCTTACTGCAGGAAATTGGCCAACTGATGCAACGTCAGTTGCGTAACAGTGACTGTCTGGCCCGGCTGGGCGGAGACGAATTCGGCTTGATCCTATTCGACTGCTCGCTGGAACAGGCAAAAACGCTGATGCAACAGATGGTCGCACAAATCAACGCACATCCGTTCTATTGGGAAGGCAAGATCTATTCTGTGGGTGCCAGCGTTGGTATCACCCAAATCAATGCGACCAGTGGAAAAAGCGCCGAACTGATGGCGCAGGCCGATCTCGCCTGTTATACCGCTAAGCATCTTGGCCGTGGTCAGGTTTATATTTATGAAGCTCGGCAAAAACAGCCGTTGGACCGCCAACACGAACTGCTGACGCGCCAGGAAGTGATGAACATTATTGATGGGCAGCAGTTGCAACTGTACGTCAAGGCGGCGGCACCGCCCAAAACGCCGCAGGCGATCTGTTTTTATCAGCTAGCAGTGCAGGTGGCCTCCCCCGATGGACGTCTGCTGACGTTCGAGAATTTCCTCGCTGCCGCTCAGTTGTATAGCCTGCTGCCAGATATCGATCGCTGGGTGATCAAACAAATCCTGGTGCAGTATGCACGCCCCCTTCACGATAAGGGGGCCTCCATCGTTCTGCCACTGGCCACAGAAAGCTTGCTGGACAGCACATTCCAACAGGAGCTGCTAAAACAATTGACCACCTCTGCCTTACCGAACCAATCGCTGCTGCTGATGGTCGATGAGGCTATTATCCTGGAGCATTCGGAACAGATCGGTAAGTTTATTCACCAACTGCAGCAACTGGGCTGCAAACTGATCGTGAATGGCTTCGGGCGTAATTTGAACGCCTTCGATCGCTTGAATAGCCAAAAGATCGATTACATTCGCATTGATGAACGCTTTATCACCAACGTGCACAGCAATCAGATGGACGAACTGATGGTATCGATGCTCAATAGCGCGGCGCATCGAATACATACCCAAACGCTGGCAGGGCCAGTAGAGCTGCCGGAGACGTTGAGTATGCTGGCGGCGATTGGCATCGATCTGGTGGACGGTGATGTTGTCGCCGTGACAAAACCGCTGGCGGAGTTACTTGACGATGACCATTTCGGCATCAGTTGAGGGTACCCAACCGCCGTTATGCCACAGATGCAGCGTGGCATAGGAACGCCATGGCCGCCAACGTTCGGCGTATTGCTCAATTTGGCGCGGCGTCATACCTGGAAAACGCTGTTTGATCAGGTAATCCCCCGCCAGAAAAACGTCCGGCCACGACCAGGCACGCATCGCAATATAGTTGGCAGTCCAGCTACCGATGCCCGGCAGCGCAGTCAGCGCTTTAATGCCTTGTTCAATATCCAATACGTTATCCAGTTGCAAGCGTCCTTCCGTCACCGCCCTGGCCATTTCGATCAGCGCCGCCGCGCGTTTAAGCTGGATCCCCAATGGCCGCAGTTCTTCCGGTTGCAGTTGCGCAACCTTGGCCGCTTCGGGGAACACATGCGTGATGCTGCCGTTAGGCTGCGCCAGCGGAGTGCCCCAGTTTTGCGCTATGCGTCCGGCAAAAATAGCGGCCATCTTCACACTGACCAATTGCCCCAATATGGCGCGCGTGGCTTGCTCGAAGCTGTTAACGCATCCCGGCAACCGCAGGCCCGGTGCATCCGCCACTAGGCTGCCCAACGCATCGGCAATGCGATCGGGAGCCGCATCCAGATCGAACAGTTGGCGGATGCGCCGCAGCACCTCGGTGGTGACCCGGCTGAGTGCAGGGGCGACCTCCACCCGCACCCGGTTACGGGCTTCGTCCGGTTGCACGCTCACCCAGCCGCAATAGGCAACGCCCCCCTGTTGGACGGCGATCGAACGCCAATATTGGTTTCCTGCGACATGTTCCACGCCATTCACCGCACGCGCTTGCAGGAAAGCCAGCATCCGTGGCCAATCGTAAGGTGGCCGATAGCCCAAATGAAAAATCAGCCCACTGCTGGCCGTGCCTCCATGGCGAGCAGCGGCGCTACGCAGCGCAGAGGGGATCAGGCGGTAACGGGCTTTGAACAGTTCGTTAAAGCGGCGCAGGCTGCCGAACCCGGCGGCAAACGCCACTTCACTCAGCGGCAGAGCGGTATCCATCAGCAGGCGTTTAGCCTGCAGTAAACGGTGCGACTGGGCATAGTCGATGGGGGATGCGCCTAACTGTTCGGCAAAAATGCGCCGCAGATGGCGATCGGAAATCCCCAGACGGGTAGCCAATTGCTCACAACTGTGCTCTGACAGATAGCCCTGTTCGATCAATTGAACGGCTACCTGCGCATAGCGGTTACCGAGGTCGATCAGCGCCAACCCTGGTGCCAATTCGGGCCGACACTTCAGGCAAGGGCGAAAACCCGCCAGTTCGGCGGCGGCGGCGCTCGGATAGAACGTGCAGTTTTCGATCTTCGGCGTACGCGCACTGCACACTGGCCGACAATAAATTCCGGTGGAAGACACGCCGACAAAAAAGCGCCCGTCGAACTTACGATCGCGTGCGCTCAACGCGGAGTATAACGCCTGTTGTTGATCCATCATGCTAACGCTCAGAGTCTGTTTTTTCTTCATTATGGGGCTCGGCCCTGTGGCTGACGTGCGAGAATCGGACATTAACCTGAACCGCCTAAGTTAAGCATGCCGGCACGAACCGCGCTAAATTTTTTGCCACGGGCCCACACGGGTTGCCCAGCCCGAGACTCTCAGGTAAAGTCGCCCCCCTTCATTGGCATGGGGAAATTGAAATAAATGTTTATTGGCTTCGATTATGGAACAGCCAACTGTTCCGTCGCCGTGATGCGGGATAACGGCCCCGAATTACTGACGCTGGAAAACCACGAACCCTATCTACCTTCGATGCTGTGCGCGCCGACGCGTGAGGCGGTGAGCGAGTGCTTGCATCGCCACTGGCAGGTGCCTACCGGCAGCGAGGAAAACCAGCAGTTGCTGCGGCGCGCCATCGCCTTCAACCGTGAAGAAGATATCCCGGTCAAGAACGACAGCGTGCTGTTCGGCCTGCAGGCGCTGGCGCACTACATTGAAGATCCGCAAGAGGTCTATTTCGTACGCTCCCCAAAATCCTTCCTCGGGGCTAACGGCCTGAAACCGCAGCAGATCGCGCTGTTTGAAGATCTGGTGTGCGCCATGATGTTCCACATTAAACGCCAGGCGGAAGGCGTGCTGCAAAGCAGTATCGATCAGGCGGTGATTGGCCGGCCGATCAACTTCCAGGGCATTGGCGGTGAAGAAGCCAACCAACAGGCGCAGGGGATTTTGCAACGCGCCGCCGTTCGCGCCGGTTTTAAGCAGATTGAATTCCAGTTTGAACCAGTGGCCGCCGGGCTGGATTTTGAGGCCACGCTGAGCGAAGAGAAAACCGTGCTGGTAGTGGATATCGGCGGGGGTACCACCGACTGCTCGCTGCTGCTGATGGGCCCGCAATGGCGCGATCGGGCCGAGCGTCAGCATAGCCTGCTGGGGCACAGCGGCTGCCGCGTGGGCGGTAACGATCTGGATATCATGCTGGCGTTCAAACAACTGATGCCATTGTTCGGCATGGGGGGCGAAACCGAAAAAGGCATCGCCCTGCCCGCTCTGCCTTACTGGAATGCGGTGGCAACCAACGACGTTCCGGCCCAGAACGACTTTTACAGCGCAACCAATGGCCGCCTGCTGCACGACCTGATCCGCGATGCCGCCGAACCGGAAAAAGTAAAACGCCTGCTGAAGGTTTACCAGCAACGCCTGAGCTACCGGCTGGTACGCGCGGCTGAAGAGAGTAAAATTGCCCTGTCCGATCAGGCCAACGTCCGCACGTCGCTGGCCTTTGTGCAAGCGGATCTGGCAGAAACCATCAGCCAGGATCAACTGGCCGAGGCGATCTCGCAACCGTTGCTGCGTATTCAGGAACAGGTCAGCGCCGCGCTGGCCACCAGCCAGTGCACGCCGCAGGTGATTTACCTGACCGGCGGCAGCGCGCGTTCACCGCTGTTGCGTAGCGCTTTGCAGCAGCAACTGCCGGGGATCCCGATCGTCGGCGGCAACGACTTCGGCTCGGTCACCGCAGGATTGGCACGCTGGGCTCAAACGCTGTTTCGTTGATTCATACACAGGTACTCAGCGATGACGATTATCTCATTCCAAACAGAACGACTGCGGCTGCGTGAGTGGCAGGACAGCGATCTGCCCGCTTTTGCCGCGCTGAATGCCGATCCTGCGGTAATGACCTATTTCCCAGCGGTCTTAAACCGTGCAGAAAGCGATGCGCTGGCAGATCGTATCCGCCAGTTGATGCAGCAGCAGGGTTGGGGTTTTTGGGCGGTGGAAATTAAAGGCGGCGCCTCCTTTATCGGCTTCGTTGGGCTGGCGATCTCCGGTGACGACCTGCCCTGTTCCCCCTGTGTGGAAATCGGCTGGCGATTAGCTGCCGAATTCTGGGGCCAGGGTTATGCCAGCGAAGCCGCCCACGGCGTATTGGATCTGGCATTTAACACGCTCAACCTGGCCGAAGTCGTCTCCTTCACCGCCGAAATCAACCAAGCTTCGCGCCGGGTGATGGAGCGTATTGGCATGAGGTTCAGCGGAGAAACGTTTGACCATCCGCGTTTACCCGTTGGGCACCCGCTGCGCAAGCATGTGCTGTATCGCAGTACGGTACTTTCGTCTAGGTAAGCGAGGTATGATCGATTTGACTTTCGGTCGCTAAATATCTTGTGCTCATTCGATAACACAGTGAACGCGCCCGAGCAGGGGGCTCAAGAGCCAGCCCCCTGCACCCCGGCCCTTGCCATATCAGGCGGTCGCTGCGCGACTTCCCTCACTCCACCACGGCGCATGACGGCCGGCTACGACAGGCGTCCCTGCCTGTCTCGCCTGAAACCGCCGTCCGTGGCGGTTTCTCCTATGCGCCGTGTCTACGTTCGGCGCCTTCAATGGCATCAACACCGGTGCTCACCTCACCTATTGCATTGCCTGAATATCCTATTACGGTGAGTATCGTTTCATAGAATTGCGCTCTATTTACGGCAATTCCCATGACACTTGCCCCACATAAACCTAAGCACTCGCCTCATTGAGCACCTTTAGTTGGAAGCGCCAATCGCCCACACTTTACCGGCTTTAATCAGCGCGTCGAACGCCGCCAGGGTGTCTGCCAGCGGCGTATCGCGATCGTCATCATGGGATTGATACAGATCGATATAATCCGTCTGCAAACGGCGCAGAGAATCCTCTACCGCACGTTGGATATAGCGCGGTGAAAGCCCTTGCTTGCCTTCCCCCATCGGCTTACCAACCTTGGTAGCGATAATCACCCGATCACGCTTGCCGCTTTTTTTCAGCCAGTTGCCGATCACCGTTTCCGATTCGCCGCCGTGATTACCCGGTGCCCAAGAGGAATATATATCGGCGGTATCAATGAAATTCAGTTGGTGATCCAGCAGCGCGTCCAACAGGCTGAACGAGGTGGCCTCATCAGCCGTCCAGCCAAACACGTTGCCGCCAAAGGTCAGACTCGGCACCTGAATGCCAGAACGCCCCAGTTCTCTTTTACCCATCATCCACTCCTGTCATCCTGTCTCAGTATCACCGCGGTTAATTATGTGTTTTCTTCTGAAAAACCTGACGTTTCCTCCATATTTCCTTCATTTTTTTGCTGGTACTCCTCGCTAAACTAGTATCCTGTAGGACGTGTCACTTTTGGCAATGATTGCCTGCTGGTCTGTCTCTGGAGAGAACCCTCATCACCATGAATGCAAAACCGAAACGCCGCTCATTGATACTACGCCTGCTGCTGGTAGTTATCGTGGTTATTGTTGCCATTCTGGCCTGGCGTCACTTCAACACGCCCCCCGCGACGGAGGCTGCCCCAGGGGCTCGCCCTGCGGAGAGCGGGAATGCGGGGGCTGGCGGCAGGGCCGGTGGCCGACGTAATGCGCCAATGTCACCAGTTCAGGCCGCTACCGCCAGCCAGCAAAACGTGCCGCGTTTCCTGAGCGGGCTGGGTACCGCCACCGCCGCCAACACCGTGACCGTCACCAGCCGGGTGGAAGGCCAGCTGATGGCGATCCACTTTAGCGAAGGCCAACAGGTGAAAGCGGGCGATTTGCTGGCGGAAATCGATCCGCGCCCGTATGAAGTGCAACTGACGCAGGCGCAGGGGCAACTGGCGAAAGATCAGGCCACGCTGGCCAACGCCAAGAGGGATCTGGCGCGCTATCAGCAACTGGTTAAAACCAATCTGATCTCGCGCCAGGATCTGGATACCCAACTGTCGTTGGTGCGCCAGAGCGAGGGCGCGGTCAAAGCCGATCAGGGCGCGGTCGACAGCGCTAAACTGCAAATCACCTACAGCAAGATCACCGCCCCCATTGACGGCCGCGTTGGCCTTAAACTGGTGGATGTAGGCAATTACATCTCCAGCGGCAGCAGCACCGGGATCGTGGTGATCACCCAAACCCACCCGATCGACGTGGTGTTCACGCTGCCGGAAAGCGATATCGCCGATCTGGTGAAAGCGCAAAAGGCCGGGCCGGTGAGCGTCGAAGCCTGGGATCGCACCAATCAGCAGCAACTTGCCAACGGGTTATTACTCAGTCTGGATAACCAGATTGATACCGCCACTGGCACCATCAAGCTGAAAGCCCGCTTTGATAATCAGGACGACACGCTGTTCCCCAATCAGTTCGTTAACGCGCGGCTGAAAGTCGCCACCCTGCATGATGCGATTGTGATCCCAAGCGCCGCATTGCAAATGGGCAATGAAGGCCACTTTGTCTGGCTCTTGAACGAAGAGAACAAAGTCAGTAAGCAGCGGGTTAGCGCTGGCGTGCAGGACAGCCAGCAGGTGGTGATCACCCGCGGTGTGAAAGTGGGCGATCGCGTGGTGACCGACGGTATCGATCGCCTGACCGAAGGCATGCAGGTGGAAGTGCTGGCACCACAGCAGCCGCAAGAAGGAGCGGCGAAACCCAAGCTCCCGCGTAAAGTGCAGGAGAAATCCTGATGCAGGCCATGCCCCCAAAAGCCGGTGGCGGTCCATCCCGGCTGTTTATCCTGCGCCCGGTGGCCACTACCCTGTTTATGCTGGCGATCCTGCTGGCAGGGATTATCGGTTACCGGGCGCTGCCGGTTTCTGCGCTACCGGAGGTGGACTACCCCACCATTCAGGTCGTCACGCTCTACCCCGGCGCCAGCCCGGACGTGGTCACTTCGGCGATCACCGCCCCGCTGGAGCGGCAGTTTGGCCAGATGTCTGGCCTGAAACAAATGGCGTCGCAGAGTTCCGGCGGGGCCTCGGTGATTACACTCCAGTTCCAGCTTGAGCTGCCGCTCGACGTTGCAGAGCAGGAAGTGCAGGCCGCGATCAACGCCGCCACCAACCTGCTACCCAACGATCTGCCCTACCCACCGATTTACAGCAAGGTTAACCCTGCCGATCCGCCGATCCTGACGCTGGCGGTCACTTCCAGCGCCATACCGATGACGCAGGTGGAAGACATGGTGGAAACCCGTATTGCCCAAAAGATTTCTCAGGTTTCCGGCGTCGGTTTGGTGACCCTTTCCGGTGGCCAACGCCCGGCGGTGCGGGTGAAGCTCAATGCCGCGGCGGTTGCCGCCTACAAGCTGGACAGTGAAGCCATCCGCACGGCGATCAGCAATGCCAACGTCAACTCCGCCAAAGGCAGCCTGGATGGCCCAACGCGCTCAGTCACGCTCTCCGCCAACGATCAGATGAAGTCCGCAGAGGACTATCGTCAGCTGATTGTTGCCTATCAGAACGGCGCAGCCATCCGCCTGCAGGATATCGCCACCATTGAACAGGGGGCGGAAAACAACCGTCTGGCGGCCTGGGCGAACCACGAGCAGGCCATCGTGCTGAATATTCAGCGCCAGCCGGGGGTTAACGTCATCACCACTGCCGACAGCATCCGTGAGATGCTGCCGCAGTTGATCAAAAGCCTGCCTAAATCGGTGGATGTGCAAGTATTGACCGATCGCACCACCACCATTCGGGCGTCGGTCAGCGACGTGCAGTTCGAACTGTTGCTGGCGATCGTGCTGGTGGTGATGGTGATCTACGTGTTCCTGCGTAATGTGCCCGCCACTATTATCCCCAGCGTGGCGGTGCCGCTTTCGTTGGTAGGCACCTTCGCCGCCATGTATTTCCTTGGGTTTTCCATCAACAACCTGACGCTGATGGCGCTGACCATCGCCACCGGCTTTGTGGTGGACGATGCGATCGTGGTGATCGAGAACATTTCGCGCTATATCGAGAAAGGTGAAAAGCCGCTGGATGCAGCATTGAAAGGGGCTGGCGAGATCGGCTTCACCATTATCTCACTGACCTTCTCACTGGTAGCGGTGCTGATCCCGCTGCTGTTTATGGGCGATATCGTCGGCCGCCTGTTCCGCGAATTTGCGGTGACGCTGGCGGTGGCGATCCTGATTTCCGCGTTGGTCTCCCTGACGCTCACGCCAATGATGTGCGCACGCATGCTCAGCCATGAGTCGCTGCGCAAGCAGAACCGCTTTTCCCGTGCTTCGGAACGTTTCTTTGAGCGGGTGATCGCGCAATACGGCGTGTGGCTGAAAGTGGTGCTGAATCACCCTTGGCTAACGCTGGGCGTAGCGTTCAGCACGCTGTTCCTCACCGTGCTGCTGTATCTGTTGATCCCGAAAGGCTTCTTCCCGGTGCAGGATAACGGCATTATTCAGGGCACGCTGGAAGCGCCGCAAAGCGTGTCGTTCAGCAATATGGCCGAGCGCCAGCAGCAGGTGGCTGCCGAGATCCTGAAAGACCCGGCGGTAGAAAGCCTGACCTCGTTCGTCGGTGTTGATGGCAGCAATGCCACGCTCAACAGCGGGCGCTTGCAGATCAACCTGAAACCGCTAAGTGAACGCAGCGATCGCATTCCGGCAATCATTACCCGCCTGCAGCAGCAGGCGGCGCAGTTCCCCGGCGTGAAACTGTACCTGCAACCGGTGCAGGATCTGACCATCGATACCCAGGTGAGCCGCACCCAATATCAGTTCACGCTGCAGGCGATGTCGCTTGAGCTACTCAGCCAATGGGTGCCACAGTTGATGCAGGTATTACAGCAGGCCCCGCAGCTCAGCGACGTCACCAGCAACTGGCAGGATCAAGGTTTGGTGGCGTTTGTGAATGTCGATCGTGACTCCGCCTCGCGCCTGGGTATCACCATGAGTGCTATCGATAACGCACTGTACAACGCCTTCGGTCAGCGGCTGATCTCCACCATTTACACCCAGGCGAATCAGTACCGGGTGGTGCTGGAGCATGATGTCAGCAGCACGCCGGGGCTGGCGGCGCTCAACGATATCCGCCTGACCAGCAGCAACGGCACCATCGTGCCACTGAGCACGGTTGCCAAGATTGAAGAGCGTTTTGGCCCGTTGACGATCAACCACCTGGCCCAGTTCCCCTCCGCCACCGTGTCGTTCAACGTCGCCGCGGGCTACTCACTCGGGGAAGCGGTGGAGGCCATTGTTCAGGCGGAAAAAAACCTCAACATGCCCAATGACATTACCACCCAGTTCCAAGGGGCAACGCTGGCGTTCCAGGCGGCGCTCGGCAGCACTCTGTGGCTGTTCCTGGCGGCGGTAGTGGCGATGTATATCGTGCTCGGCGTGCTGTATGAGAGCTTTATTCACCCGGTGACCATTCTCTCTACCCTGCCCACCGCCGGGGTCGGTGCCCTCCTGGCGCTGATGATGTCTGGCCATGAATTGGATGTGATCGCCATTATCGGCATCATCCTGCTGATTGGCATCGTGAAGAAGAACGCCATCATGATGATCGACTTCGCGCTGGCCGCCGAACGCGAGCAGGGGATGACGCCTTACGATGCCATCTATCAGGCCTGTCTGCTGCGTTTCCGCCCGATCCTGATGACCACGCTGGCCGCCCTGCTCGGCGCGCTGCCGCTGATGCTCAGCACCGGCGTGGGGGCCGAGCTGCGCCGCCCGCTGGGTGTCTGTATGGTCGGCGGGCTGGTGATGAGCCAGATCCTGACGCTGTTCACCACGCCGGTGATTTATCTGCTGTTCGACAAGCTGGCGCGTAATACTCATCACCAGCCGGATGCGCAGGAGCTGCCGTGAAATTCTTCGCCCTGTTTATCTATCGGCCCGTTGCCACCACCCTGCTGACGCTGGCGATCGCCATCGCCGGGGTGATCGGTTTCCGGCTGCTGCCGGTCTCGCCGCTGCCGCAGATTGATTTCCCGGTGATCGCCATCACAGCATCACTGCCGGGGGCCTCTCCGGAAACCATGGCGTCTTCGGTGGCCACCCCGCTGGAACGCGCGTTGGGGCGGATTGCCGGGGTCAGCGAAATGACCTCGACCAGTTCGCTGGGCAGTACGCGGATCATTTTGATGTTCGATCTCGATCGCGATATCAACGGTGCAGCGCGCGACGTGCAGGCGGCCATCAATGCGGCACAAAGCCTGTTGCCGACCGGGATGCCGAACCGCCCTACCTATCGCAAAATCAACCCGTCCGACGCACCGATCATGATCCTGACGCTAACCTCGGACACCTACAATCAGGGGCAGCTGTATGATTTTGCCTCCACGCAGCTGGCGCAGAAAATTGCCCAGACCGAAGGGGTGGGCGATGTGTCGGTGGGCGGTAGTTCCCTGCCTGCTGTGCGTGTGGAACTCAACCCCGGCGCGCTGTTCAATCAGGGTGTGTCGCTGGATGCGGTACGCCAGAGCATCGCCAATGCCAACGTTCGTCGGCCACAGGGCGCGGTAGACGACTCACAGCAGCGCTGGCAGATCCAGGCCAATGATGAACTGAAAACCGCTACTGCCTATCAGCCGCTGGTGATCCACTACCACAACGGCGCTGCGGTGCGCCTGAGCGATGTGGCCAACGTGGTTGATTCGGTGCAGGACGTGCGTAACGCCGGAATGACCAACGCCAAGCCGGCGATTATCCTGACCGTCAGCCGCTCGCCGGGCGCCAATATCATCGAAACCGTCGATCGCATCCGCGCCGAGCTGCCCGCCTTGCGGGAAAATATTCCCACCTCCATCCAGTTGAATATCGCGCAGGATCGCTCCCCCACCATTCGTGCCTCATTGGCAGAGGTGGAGCGCTCATTGATGATCGCCATCGGCCTGGTGATCCTGGTGGTGTTTATCTTCCTGCGCTCCGGGCGCGCCACGCTGATCCCTGCGGTGGCGGTGCCGGTGTCGCTGATCGGTTCCTTTGCCGCCATGTACCTGTGCGGCTTCAGCTTAAACAACCTGTCGCTGATGGCGCTGACCATCGCCACTGGCTTTGTGGTGGATGATGCCATCGTGGTGCTGGAGAATATCTCTCGCCACGTTGAGGCCGGAATGAAGCCGATCAACGCCGCGCTGCAAGGGGTGCGTGAAGTGGGCTTTACCGTGCTTTCCATGAGCATATCGCTGGTGGCGGTATTTATTCCGTTGCTGTTTATGGGGGGCCTGCCAGGGCGGTTATTCCACGAGTTCGCCGTTACGCTGTCGGTGTCCATCGGGCTGTCGCTGTTGATCTCGCTGACGCTGACGCCGATGATGTGCGCCTATCTGCTGCGCCATCAGCCCGCGCGCGCGCAGCGGCGCGTGCGCGGTTTCGGCAAAGTCTTGCTGGCGCTGCAACGGGGCTATGGCCGCTCGCTGAACTGGGTGCTCGGCCATTCACGCTGGGTACTGGCGCTGTTTTTCGCCACCATCGCCCTCAACGTTTGGTTGTATATCAGCATCCCGAAAACCTTCTTCCCCGAGCAGGACACCGGCCGCCTGATGGGGTTTATCCAGGCGGATCAGAGCATTTCGTTCCAGGCAATGCGCGGCAAGCTGGAAGACTTTATGAAGATCGTGCGCGAAGATAAAGACGTGGATAACGTCACCGGCTTTACCGGCGGTTCACGCACCAACAGCGGCTCGATGTTTATCTCGCTCAAACCGCTGTCGGAACGCAGCGACGATGCACAAAAGGTCATTGCCCGGCTGCGCGCCAAGCTGGCGAAAGAGCCCGGAGCAAGCCTGTTCCTGATGGCGGTGCAGGATATCCGTGCCGGTGGGCGGCAATCCAACGCCAGCTATCAGTACACGCTGCTGGCGGACGATCTCAGCGAACTGCGCGAGTGGGAACCGAAGATCCGGCTGGCGCTCGCGGCACTGCCGGAACTGGCCGACGTCAACTCCGATCAGCAGGACCGAGGTTCGGAAATGGATCTGTCTTACGATCGCGAAGCCATGGCGCGGCTGGGCATTTCCATTACCGATGCTAACAATCTGCTGAACAACGCCTTCGGCCAGCGCCAGATTTCCACCATCTATCAGCCATTGAACCAGTACAAGGTGGTGATGGAGGTGGCACCGCCCTATACCCAGGACGTCAGTTCGCTGGAAAAGATGTTCGTGATTAACAAACAGGGCCAGGCGATCCCGCTGTCCTATTTTGCCCGCTGGCAACCGGCCAATGCCCCGCTTGCCGTTAACCATCAGGGGCTGTCGGCCGCCTCGACCATTTCGTTTAACCTGCCGGAAGGGGGCAGCCTGTCCGAGGCCAGCGCCGCCATCGAGCGCGCCATGACGCAGATCGGTGTGCCCTCTACGGTGCGCGGGACGTTTGCCGGTACCGCACAGGTGTTCCAGGAAACGCTGAAATCGCAGCTGCTGCTGATCGCCGCCGCCATCGCCACGGTGTATATCGTGCTGGGGATGCTGTATGAGAGCTATATCCATCCGCTGACCATCCTCTCCACCCTGCCTTCCGCCGGAGTCGGTGCCTTGCTGGCGCTGGAGCTGTTTGGCGCGCCGTTCAGCCTGATCGCCCTGATCGGCATCCTATTGCTGATCGGCATTGTGAAGAAAAACGCTATCATGATGGTCGATTTTGCCCTCGACGCACAGCGCAACGGTGGCATCAGCGCGCGCGAGGCGATTTTCCAGGCCAGCCTGCTGCGCTTCCGGCCAATCATGATGACCACGCTGGCAGCGCTGTTTGGCGCACTGCCGCTGGTGCTGACCAGCGGTGATGGTGCCGAACTGCGCCAACCGCTCGGCATCACCATTGCCGGCGGGTTAGTGATGAGCCAATTGCTGACGCTGTACACCACGCCGGTGATCTACCTGTATTTCGATCGGCTACAGATGAAGTTTCGCCGCGGTAAAAAATTAGCGCCGCTGCCGCAATAAATGGCTCTTACGATAATGCTGGTCAGTAAAGTGAGAGAAGATCAGCGAACTACAAGTCCCTCACCCCGGCCCTCTCCCACAGGGAGAGGGGGCTCCCCCTTTAGCACCTAGGTAATGATTAGCTATCACGATAGCTTTTAACATGAAAGGTAGGTGAATGATTACCAGACAGACCGCCCCAGTGCAGTGGCAGCTATGGATTGTGGCCTTTGGCTTCTTTATGCAGGCGCTGGATACCACCATCGTCAATACCGCGCTGCCGTCGATCGCCGCCAGCCTGGGGGAAAACCCGTTGCGCATGCAGTCGGTGATCGTCTCCTATGTGCTGACGATGGCGGTGATGCTGCCCGCCAGCGGCTGGCTGGCGGATAAAGTTGGCACCCAGCGGGTGTTCCTCAGTGCCATTGTGCTGTTCACCCTCGGTTCAGTGCTGTGCGCACAGGCGCATTCGCTGAATGAGCTGGTGATGTTCCGCGTGATACAGGGCATTGGCGGCGCGATGATGGTGCCGGTCGGCAGGCTGACGGTGATGAAAATCGTCCCGCGTGAACAGTATATGGCGGCCATGACGTTCGTGACCTTGCCCGGCCAGATCGGCCCGCTGATGGGGCCAGCGCTGGGGGGCTTTCTGGTGCAATACGCCAACTGGCACTGGATCTTCCTGATCAATATTCCGGTGGGGATTATCGGTGCTATCGCCACCCTGCTGTTGATGCCCAATTACCGTATGCAGACCCGCCGCTTTGATCTCAGCGGCTTTATCATGCTGGCGATCGGCATGGCTACGCTGACGCTGGCGCTCGACGGGCACAAAGGCATGGGGCTTTCTCCTTCCTTTCTACTCGGGCTGGTGGTTCTGGGCTGTGCGGCGCTGGCTGGTTATTGGTGGCATGCCAAGGGCAATAGCCGGGCGCTGTTCTCACTGCGCCTGTTTAAAACCGAAACCTACAGAATCGGCCTGACCGGCAGCCTGCTGGGGCGCATCGGCAGCGGTATGCTGCCGTTTATGACGCCGCTGTTCCTGCAGATCGGCATGGGGTTTTCTCCCTTCCATGCCGGGCTGATGATGATCCCGATGATCATCGGCAGCATGGGCATGAAGCGTATTGTGGTGCAGATCGTCAACCGTTTCGGCTATCGCCACGTGTTGGTCACCAGCACGCTGTTGTTGGCGCTGGTCAGTTTAACCCTGCCGCTGGTGGCGATGCTCGGCTGGGTCTATCTGCTGCCGGTGGTGTTGTTTTTCCAGGGCATGGTCAACTCGCTGCGCTTCTCGTCCATGAATACCCTGACGCTAAAAGACCTGCCCGATCGCCTGGCCAGCAGCGGCAATAGCCTGCTGTCGATGGTGATGCAGCTTTCCATGAGCCTGGGGGTCAGCGTGGCCGGGATCCTGATCGGCAGTTTCGCCCACCACCAGGTGGTGGCCGACAGCCCCGAGATCCACAGCGCCTTTATCTACAGTTACCTGTGTATGGCGCTGATTATCGCCCTGCCCGCGCTGGTTTTCGCTCGCGTTCCCACCAATATCGCCCCCAACCGCACGCTGACAAAAGGGCAGAGTAACGGCCCAACGAGGTTGCAATGAGAATAGGTATCACCGGCAAACTGTTCATGGCGATCTTCGCTACCTGCATGCTGGTGCTGATCACCATGCATTGGGGTGTGCGTATCAGCTTTGAACGGGGCTTTATCGACTATATCAAACAGAGTAACGAGCAGCGTATCACCATGCTCGGTGACGCCCTGGAAGAGCAGTATCGCCTGCACGGTAACTGGGCATTCCTGCGTAATAACGATCAGGTGGTTTACCGCATCGTGCGCTCGTTCGAGCAAAACAGCGACAGCAGCCACAATCTGCCCCCCAAGGGCTGGCGGTCGCAGTTCTGGATCGTCGATAGCCAATATCGGCGGCTGGTGGGGCACTCTGGTCCGATCCCGAAAGAGAGCACCCGCCACCCGATCCATTACAACAATCAGATCGTCGGCTGGGTGATGGCGGCCCCGCCGGAGAAGCTGACGCGCAACGCCGACATCAACTTCGATCGGCAGCAAAAACGCACCAGTTGGCTGATCGTCGCGCTGTCGACGCTGTTGGCCGCCGCAGTGACCTGGCTGCTGTCGCGCGGCCTGCTGGCACCGGTAAAGCGGCTGGTCGCTGGCACCCATCGTTTGGCGGCGGGGGATTTCAGTGCCCGCGTCGCGGCCAGCGGCCAGGATGAACTCGGCCGCCTGGCGCAGGATTTCAACCACCTCGCTATCTCGCTGGAAAAGAACGAGCAGATGCGGCGGGCCTTTATGGCAGATGTCTCCCACGAACTGCGCACTCCGCTGGCGGTATTGCGCGGTGAGCTGGAAGCCTTGCAGGATGGGGTACGCCAACCGACTCCGGCGTCGATCAGCTCACTCTTGGCGGAGGTGTCTACCCTCACCAAACTGGTGGACGACCTGCATCAGCTTTCGCTGTCCGATCTCGGCGCCCTCGCCTACCGTAAGTCATCGGTAGACTGCGTGCATCTGGTGCACATCGCCGTCGCCGCCTTCCGCGAACGTTTTCATGCCAAAGGGCTGGAGATCGTTACCCATCTGCCAGAACAGGCGACACTGTTCGGCGATGCGGATCGCCTCAATCAGTTGTTCAACAATCTGCTGGAAAACAGCCTGCGCTATACCGACGCCGGCGGCAAGCTGGAGATCGGTATCGAACCTTTGCCGGAAGGGCTGCGGATTTACTGGCAGGACAGCAAACCCGGCGTCAGTGACGAACAGTTGGCACGCATCTTCGAACGCTTTTACCGCACCGAAGGCTCACGCAACCGCGCCAGCGGCGGTGCCGGGCTGGGGCTGGCCATCAGCCAGAATATTGTGGAAGCCCATGGCGGCACGATCCATGCGCAGCACTCGCCTTTCGGCGGCGTGCGCATTACAGTAGATTTCCCCGTTACGCTGAACAACAAGGCCTCATGATGGAAAACCCGAACCCACCATTGCAGATTATGATTGTGGAAGATGAACCCAAGCTGGGCCAATTGCTGGTGGATTATCTGCAGGCGGCGGGCTACGCCACGCGCTGGCTGACCAACGGCCGTGAGGTGGTGCCAGCGGTGCATGAACAGCAACCAGCGCTGATCCTGCTGGATCTGATGCTACCGGGCTGCGATGGGTTAACTATCTGCCGCGAGCTGCGCCGCTTTACCGATGTACCGATCATGATGGTGACCGCCAAGATTGAGGAGATCGACCGCCTGTTGGGGCTGGAGATCGGTGCCGATGACTATATCTGCAAGCCTTACAGCCCGCGCGAGGTGGTCGCCAGAGTCAAAGCCATTCTGCGCCGCTGCTACCGCCCCCTGGAACAGGGTGAAGAAGAAAGGCTGCTGCACATTGATGAACCACGTTTCCAGGCCAGCTATAGCGGGCACATTCTGGATCTGACGCCGGCTGAATTCCGTCTGCTGAAAACCCTGGCCAGCCAGCCGGGCAACGTCTTCTCACGCGAGCAGTTGCTCAATAACCTGTACGACGATTACCGCGTCGTTACCGATCGCACCATCGACAGCCATATCAAGAATCTGCGCCGCAAGCTGGAACTGATTGACGGCGAGAAAGCCTTCATCCGTTCGGTCTACGGCGTGGGTTATCGCTGGGAAGCCGAACCCTGCCGATTGATTAACGGCCTTGCATAATACTGCGCACAAGCTGCCTACCGCGCCAGGCGACAAGTATATACCCTAAATAATTCGAGTTGCCTGTAGGCGGCAAGCGCTGGCCTGTAGGGTGAGCCTCAGTGATGAGGCTCATCATCCCTGGGAGCATAGCGAACTATGTGATCAGAGTGAGCACGTGCAGCCAACACCCAAGCAACTTGAAGTATGAAGGGTATAGTGTAAAAGATCACATATCTTGCGATAACGTCGCCGCTCAAACGTCACTTTTCAAAGCATTGGCTACACTTACCTCTGTCATTGAACCAAGCGGAGAAGGACTATGGCAACCGGCCACTACGAGCTTAAAAAATCGAGCAATGGACAGTATCACTTCACTCTGAAAGCCAGTAACGGAGAGATTATTCTTTCCAGCGAGAGGTATGCCAGCAAAGCCTCAGCAGAAAATGGCATCGCTTCTGTGCGAGCAAATGCTCCACACGAAGCCCAATTCGAACTGAAACTCAGCAACAGCAACAAACCCTATTTTGTGTTGAGGGCCAAAAATCACGTGGTGATCGGCACCAGCCAGATGTACGCCTCAGAAAGTGCTGCCAAAAATGGCGTCCTGTCGGTGATCAAGCATGGTGCAACCCCACATGTGCGCGATTTGAACGCCTGATTCCCCCATGCAATCCACAGCCGTCCCTGCAAAAATACAGAAAACACCCTTGGTCACTGAGCCAATTCAGCGACCAGGGTGAATTCTCCAGCAACGAGCGCGATCTCCCCTAAAAAACTCCGGTTAATTGCTGATTTCTTGCCGGGCTGCCGCTACAATTCCCCACTTTCGCTGCGCCATTGAGTGGCGCGGTGCTGACCTGAAATCAGACCGAGAATCACTATGTTTACACCAGAACTACTTTCTCCAGCGGGAACGCTGAAAAACATGCGTTACGCCTTTGCCTACGGTGCCGATGCGGTATACGCCGGCCAGCCCCGTTACAGCCTGCGAGTGCGTAATAACGAATTCAACCACGAGAACCTGGCGCTGGGGATCAACGAAGCCCATGCGCTGGGTAAAAAATTCTACGTGGTGGTCAACATTGCGCCACACAATGCCAAGCTGAAAACCTTCCTGCGCGATCTGAAACCGGTGATCGACATGGGGCCGGATGCGCTGATTATGTCCGACCCTGGGCTGATCATGATGGTGCGTGAAGCCTTCCCGCAGATGGATATTCACCTTTCGGTGCAGGCCAACGCGGTCAACTGGGCTACGGTAAAATTCTGGCAGCAGATGGGGCTGACGCGCGTGATCCTTTCCCGCGAACTGTCGCTGGATGAGATCGCCGAAATCCGCAGCCAGGTGCCAGAGATAGAACTGGAAATTTTCGTTCACGGTGCACTGTGCATGGCCTATTCCGGCCGCTGCCTGCTTTCCGGCTATATCAACAAGCGCGATCCGAACCAGGGCACCTGCACCAATGCCTGCCGCTGGCAGTACAAAGCGGAAGAAGGTAAAGAGGACGATACCGGCAGCATCGTACATCTGCATGAGCCGATCCCGGTGCAGAACGTTGAGCCAACGCTCGGCGTTGGTGCGCCGACGGATAAGGTGTTTATGCTTTCCGAAGCGCAGAAACCCGGTGAGTACATGAGTGCTTTTGAAGATGAGCACGGCACCTACATCATGAACTCGAAAGACCTGCGGGCCATCCAGCACGTGGAGCGCCTGACGCAGTTGGGGGTGCATTCGCTGAAAATCGAAGGCCGCACCAAATCCTTTTACTACTGCGCACGCACGGCGCAGGTGTATCGCCGCGCCATCGACGATGCCGTTGCCGGTAAGCCGTTTGATCCCACCCTGCTCACCACGCTGGAAGGCCTGGCGCACCGTGGCTATACCGAAGGTTTTCTGCGTCGCCACACCCACGATGCACACCAGAATTATGATCACGGTTCTTCAATTTCTGAACGCCAGCAATTTGTCGGCGAATTCACCGGCGTGCGCCGCAACGGCTGGGCTGAAGTGGATGTGAAAAACAAATTTCTACGCGGCGATAGCGTAGAAATGATGACGCCGGGTGGTAACATCCTGTTTACGCTGGAAAGCATGCAGAATAAAAAAGGGGAAATGATTGACGTTGCGCCGGGTAACGGCCATATCGTTTATTTGCCAATCCCCGAGGATGTTGATCTGAATTACGCCTTGTTAATTCGCAATTTACCGGAAGAAAATAGCGAATCTTGATACGATTTTAATCACCACCTCAATCGGTGGTGATTTTTAGCAAATATTAGAATTAGATCACATCAATTGCCGTGCAACTTGGTTATTATCGTGTTGCTTAAAACTAAGAACGAAAATATTTGCATAGCAATACTAGGAACCACCTCCTTAGCCAACCCAATCTCCCTTGGGTTGGCTTTTTCTTTGTTTATTTCCCTGCTTTTCATTGCATTAATTCGTCACAGCCAAAACACGCTGAAACCGTCGGCGACACTCAAATCCCCCGAGTGGCCCACAGAAATTAACCAAATGATTTTAAAGGAACTTATTGTAGCTTACAGGTGAACCTCAGCAATAATACTAGAGGCTTACTCAAGTAAGTGACTGGGTGAGTAAGGCAAACGACTTGAAGTATCACGAGTATAGCCAAAGGCCGAGATTATTGATAAAGGCTCACTGAGTTACCACCAAGACAAATGAGAAAAAAGCATTTTTTTAAGATATTTCCCAATTAAATTCTTAAGAATATTCCTCGCCACTTAATATATAAGAGTTAATATAACAATTAATCATTTTTTTAATACGAACATTTAAACCGAGATAGAAATATCAAACCGCGTAAGAAAATGCCGCTCTAGGCCCCCCCTATGCTATTGCCTGAATATTCAGGTGGCCCATCCCCCGGTTGTGGTTTATCGTTTAGACAGACTCTTTTTCACCCTGGAGATAAAAATGAGCCAATATGCGTCAGCGCTGCTTATCATTAACGGCAAAAGCGCCAATAACGAGGAAATACGCTCTACGGTGAAAACGCTGCGGGATGAAGGCCTGATATTACATGTTCGCGTTACCTGGGAGCAGGGTGATGCCGCACGTTTCGTGACAGAAGCCTGCCAACTGGGGGCCGGAACGGTGATCGCCGGTGGGGGTGACGGCACCATTAACGAGGTGGTCACAGCACTGGCCCAACGCCCAGCCACCACTCGCCCAATATTGGGTATTGTGCCGCTGGGTACCGCCAATGACTTCGCCAGCGCGTGTAATATTCCTCTGGCGGTGGATCAGGCGTTACCGCTGGCGATTAAAGGCAGAGCCGTGCCGATCGATTTGGCGAAGGTGAACGAGGATCGCTATTTCATCAATATGGCCACCGGTGGTTTTGGTACGCGCATCACCACCGAAACACCGGAAAAATTGAAAGCGGCACTGGGGGGCGTTTCCTATTTTATCCATGGTCTGCTGCGTATGGATACGCTGCAGGCCGACCGCTGTGATATCAGCGGACCGGATTTTCACTGGTCCGGCGAAGCGTTGGTAATCGGTATCGGCAACGGTAAACAGGCCGGTGGCGGACAGCAGCTATGCCCTGGCGCGCTGATCAACGATGGCCTGCTGCAACTGCGCCTGCTGACCGCTGAAGAACTGCTACCGGCTCTGATTAGCAGCCTGTTCAGCGGCGAAGCAAACAGCAGCGTGGTTGATGCCTCATTGCCCTGGCTGGAAATTAGCGCGCCACACGAAATCACCTTCAACCTTGATGGCGAACCATTGAAAGGCAAACATTTCCGCATTGAATTGCAGCCAGGCGCAATTGAGTGCCGCTTGCCACCCAACTGTGAGTTGTTAGGTTAATCTGCTGCCATACCGCTCCCCCCTCAAAAACTTAACCATCTGTTTTTAAAATAAAACCAACTCAAAGCCCGACAATATCGCAATGCCAAACAGTTAAGGCTAACCAGTTCCCCCTCCCTCGGGGAGGGGGAGGCGACACCTTCAGCAACTGCTGCATAATTATGCAGTTTTGCGCTTAAATGAACGGCATTGCAACAATGTCGGGCACTTTTTATTGCCATAAACTCTTCGCATCATGACTTACCCTGGCTTAAAACTTCCTTTTCTTTCATTTTAAACTTTCAAAATAAAATATTTATCTTTCAAACTGTGATCCATTTAAAACAAATGGGTTCATGAAATGATTACTGTAGATCCATGGCGACAGGGCCGCCGTTTGCTCCACGCCATTTCATCCATCACAGGAGAAAATAATGATTGATCTAATAACCCACGGAGCCGAATGGTTTATCGGCCTGTTTCAGAAAGGTGGTGAGGTGTTTGTCAGCATGGTGACCGGCATCTTACCTTTACTGATCAGCCTGTTAGTGATCATGAACGCGCTGATCAAATTTGTTGGCCAGGAACGAATCGAACGATTGGCACAGCGCTGTGCAGGCAACCCGGTTTCACGCTATCTGCTGCTGCCGCTGATCGGTACCTTTGTGTTTTGTAACCCTATGACCCTGAGCCTTGGTCGCTTTATGCCCGAGAAATACAAACCAAGCTACTACGCTGCGGCCTCTTACAGCTGCCACTCGATGAACGGCCTGTTCCCGCATATCAACCCCGGTGAACTGTTTGTCTACCTTGGGATCGCCAGCGGGCTGACCACGCTGGGCTTGCCGCTGGCACCGCTGGCCGTGAGCTATTTCCTGGTGGGGCTGTTCACCAACTTCTTCCGCGGCTGGATCACCGATCTCACCACCAGCCTGTTTGAACGCAAGATGGGCATCCAACTGGATCGTCAGGTTCAACTTTAATTGTGGAGTGCAGCATGAGTGCTTATATCCGTATTGAAAAAGGTGCTGGCGGCTGGGGTGGCCCACTGCAGTTGGCTATCGAACCCGGTAAGAAAATTGTCTATATCACCGCCGGTACCCGCCCGGCGATCGTCGACAAACTCAGCGAGTTGACCGGCTGGCCAGCGGTTGACGGTTTTAAAGAGGGCGAACCACCAGCCGAAGAAATCGGTATTGTGATAATCGACTGCGGTGGCACCTTACGCTGCGGTATTTACCCGAAACGCCGCATCCCGACCATCAACATTCATGCCACCGGTCAATCCGGCCCGCTGGCGCAGTTTATTCTGGAAGATATCTACGTTTCCGGCGTGCGCGAAAACAATATCAGCCTGGTTGAGGTGGCTGATGGCGCGGCAACGGCCCCGGTCACGGAAAAACCCGCAGCACCAAAAGTGCGCGACTACGACACCAGCAAGAAGATCACCGAGCAAAGTGATGGATTGCTGGCCAAAGTCGGGATGGGCATGGGTTCGGTAGTGGCGGTGTTCTTCCAGGCTGGCCGTGACACCATCGACACCATCCTGAAAACCATCCTGCCGTTTATGGCCTTCGTCTCGGCACTGATCGGTATCATCATGGCTTCCGGGCTCGGGGATTTTATCGCTCACGGCCTGACGCCGCTGGCCAACAGCCCAATCGGCCTGGTGACGCTGGCGCTGATTTGCTCCTTCCCGCTGCTTTCGCCATTCCTTGGCCCAGGCGCGGTGATTGCTCAGGTGATCGGCGTGTTGGTCGGCGTGCAGATCGGCCTTGGCCATATTCCACCGCAGTTGGCGTTACCGGCGCTGTTTGCCATTAACGCGCAGGCCGCCTGCGACTTTATCCCGGTGGGACTGTCATTGGCAGAGGCCAAGCAGGATACGGTGCGGGTTGGCGTGCCTTCGGTACTGGTCGGGCGCTTCCTCACCGGCGCACCCACAGTGCTGATCGCCTGGGCAGCATCGGCCTTTATTTATCAATAAATTGAACAGGGGAAAGCGATGAACACCATTTTCCAGACCACCATCACCCGTATCGGCGGCTATGCCCGTGATGCGCTGCTGGATGACATGCTGATCACCTTTCGTGAAGGCGCTCCGGCAGACATCGAAGAGTACTGTTTCATCCACCAGCACGGTATTACCGCCGGTGATTTACAGGTCGGTGGGATAATGGAGCTCGGCGAAAACCGCTACCCGATCACCGCCGTTGGTGAAGTTGCCACGCAGAATCTGCGCGAATTGGGCCACGTCACCGTGCGTTTCGACGGTGAGACACAGGCGGAATTCCCCGGTTCGATCCACGTTACCGGCCCGACACCTGGCGATATCCCACTAGGTAGCACCTTCAAATTTTTACTCTAAACCTGAAGTATGACGAGTATACGCATAAGGAATACAACATGTCTGAAGTAGCTGTAGTGATTGGCGGTGGTCAAACGTTAGGTGCCTTCCTGTGCCACGGCCTGGCTGAGGCCGGTTACCGCGTAGCGGTGGCGGATCTGAACGCTGACAACGCCCATCAGGTGGCACAGCAAATCAATCAGCAATACGGTGCCGAGCGCGCAATCGGCTTCCAGGCCGATGCCACCGATGAAACCAGCGTTATCGCACTGGCAGAAGCGGTTGATCGGGCTTTCGGCCGGGTGAATCTGCTGGTGTACAGCGCCGGGATCGCCAAAGCGGCACCGATCACCAATTTCCAACTGGGTGATTTCGATCGCTCATTGCAGGTGAACCTGGTGGGCTATTTTCTCTGTGCCCGCGAATTCTCGCGCCTGATGATCCGCGACGGCGTTGCCGGGCGCATTATTCAGATCAATTCCAAATCCGGCAAAGTCGGCAGCAAGCATAATTCGGGCTACAGCGCAGCCAAATTCGGCGGCGTCGGGCTCACCCAATCGCTGGCGCTTGATCTGGCGGATTATGGCATTACCGTGCACTCCCTGATGCTCGGCAACCTACTGAAATCGCCGATGTTCCAATCGTTACTGCCGCAATACGCGCAGAAACTGGGGATCAAGCCAGAAGACGTTGAAAAGTATTACACCGACAAGGTGCCGCTCAAACGCGGCTGTGAGTATCAGGACGTGCTGAACACCCTGCTGTTTTACGCCAGCGATAAGGCGTCGTACTGCACAGGTCAGTCGATCAACATTACCGGCGGACAAGTGATGTTCTGATATATCGGCTGAGGGCGAGATTGTGTCCCCTCACCCCAACCCTCTCCCCAAGGGAGAGGGAGCCGACAAGTGCCGCGGATAAGATAGACGTAAAACGGTGGCACATACCGCCCCTCAGCCCAAGGGAGTGGGAATCGGTAAATGCCACGGTTAAGACAGGCGTAAAACGGTGGCGCATACCGCCCTTCAGCCCAAGGGCGAGGGAACCGACAAGTGCCACGGTTAAGACAGGCTTAAAACGGTGGCGCATACCGCCCTTCAGCCCAAGGGCGAGGGAATCGATAAATGCCACGGTTAAGGCAGGGGTAAAACGGTGGCACATACCGTCCCCTCTCCCCGTGGGAGAGGGCTAGGGTGAGGGGAAATATCACCTGCCTTACCCTTTATTTTCACATAGGAGCACAACCTCATGACCAGCGCACTCATCACCTTTGCCGTTATCGCCTGGCTGATGCAAATCGCCCTCGGCTGGTGGCAGATTCAGCGTTTCAACCGCGCCTTTGATCGCCTGTGCCAGCAAGGCACCGTGGGGGTTGGCCGCTCTGGCGGGCGCTTCAAACCCCGCGTGATACTGGCGCTGGCGTTCGATGAACAGCAACGGGTATGCGGCAGCCTGTTGATGCGAGGCCTGACCATTTTTGCACAACCTAAACAACTCAGTGAGTTACATGGTATGCATCAACAAAATTTATGCCCAGATGTGATCTTCCCCGAGGATCAGGCATGCCAAACTGCACTATCGTTAGCGATTAAACCGAAATCATGATATTTTCACATTAAAAGACATTACCTTTCATAGTGAATTATTCACCGAGAGGAATGCTCAACTCTTGTGAACAGGAATCGCTATGAAACCAAAGCAACGGCAAGCCGCCATCCTCGAATACTTGCAGCGACATGGCAAAACGGCAGTGGACGCCCTGGCAGAACATTTTTCCACTACCGGCACCACCATCCGTAAAGACCTCACCCTGCTGGAAGAAGAAGGTGAAGTGATCCGCACATACGGCGGTGTGGTGCTCAGCCGTGACGATGGCGATCAACCTATCGATCGCAAAACCCATATCAATACCGAAAAGAAACGCCAGATCGCCTACGCCGCCATCAAGCTGATTAACGATGGTGATTCGCTGATCTTCGATGCGGGCAGCACCGTATTGCAGATGGTACCCCATCTGGCGCAGTTCAATAACATCACCGTGATGACCAACAGCCTGCATATCGTCAATGCGCTGGTGGAACTGGATAACGATCAGACCATCCTAATGCCCGGCGGCACCTACCGTAAAAAGTCGGCGTCGTTTCACGGCAACCTTGCAGAGTCGGCGTTCCATCAGTTCAGCTTTGATAAACTGTTTATCGGTGCCGACGGTGTCGATCTCAACGCGGGAGTCACCACCTTCAATGAGGTGCACAACGTCAGCAAAGCGATGTGCGAAGCCGCCAGCCGCATTGTGCTGCTGGTCGACTCCTCAAAATTTGGCCGCAAAAGCCCGAACGTGGTGTGCGACCTGAGCGTGGTGGATACGCTGATCACCGATAAAGGCATCAACCCAGATTACCTCGCCGCGCTAGAGGCGAAAGGCATCAATATCATTCTGGTAGGAGACTCCGATGAGTAACGCCACTGCCCTGCTCAACTTTGCCCGCGAAACCCTGGAGATTGAACTGGCTGAAGCGCAGCGCCTGCTGACCCGGCTGGACGATAACTTTGTTCGCGCCTGTGAATTGCTGCTGAACTGCCAGGGTAAAGCGGTGGTTTCCGGCATCGGCAAATCCGGCCATATCGGCAAAAAAATTGCCGCATCGTTGGCCAGCACCGGTACGGCATCCTTCTTTGTCCACCCAGCCGAAGCGCTGCATGGCGATCTGGGCATGATCGGTGCCGAAGATGTGGTGATCTTTATCTCTTATTCTGGCCGCGCCAAAGAGCTGGATCTGATCCTGCCGCTGCTGGCAGAAAGCCAGATCCCGGTGATCGCCATTACCGGTGGCAAAGAGTCACCGCTGGCGCTGGCTGCAGCCTGTACCCTGGATATCAGCGTGGAGCATGAAGCCTGCCCGATGGGATTAGCCCCTACCTCCAGCGCGGTCAACACCCTGATGATGGGCGATGCACTGGCGATGGCGCTGATGCGTCAGCGTGGTTTCAACGCCGAAGACTTTGCCCGTTCTCACCCAGGGGGCAGTTTGGGTGCGCGCCTGCTCAATCGCGTACACCATCTGATGCGCACCGGCGATCGCCTGCCGGTGGTTGCAGAAAGCGCCAACGTGATGGAAGCGATGCTGGAACTGAGCCGCACCGGCCTTGGCCTGGTCGCCGTGTGCGATGCCCAGCAAAAAGTGGTGGGCGTATTTACCGATGGCGACCTGCGCCGCTGGCTGGTGAAGGGCAACAGCCTCAACGATGCCCTGAGCCCGGCGATCACCCGCCCCGGCTATCGCTTGCCGGAGCAATGGCGTGCCGGCGAAGCCCTGGAAGCATTGCACGAACAACATATCAGCGCGGCCCCGGTCGTTAACCTTAGCGGCGTGTTGGTCGGGGCGCTCAACCTGCACGATCTGCATCAGGCTGGGATCGGCTGATCTCTGTGCCGGGCGTTCCCGCGCCCGGCCTAATCACCACCAGGCATGAAAATGGTGCACGGGCCCGATACCCTGGCCCACCTCAAGGCTGTCCGCCTGCTGCAAGGCTTGTTGCAGGTAAGCTTTGGCCGCTGCCACCGTTTCAACCCAGTTTTCATAGCGCGGGCGCAACGCCGCCAGTGCTGCTGAAAGTGTGCAACCGGTGCCATGGGTGTGGCGGGTTGCCACGCGCGGTGCAGTGAAGCGCTGCTCCAGATCGGCGGTGAACAGCCAGTCCGGGCTTTCTTCTTCACTCAAATGCCCCCCTTTCATCAGCACCGCCTGGCACCCCATCGCCAGCAATGCCTGCCCCTGCTCACGCATTTGCCGTTCATTCTCGGCCGGTGCGCAAGCCAGCAGCGCCGCCGCTTCCGGCAAATTTGGCGTGATCAAAGAAACCAGCGGCAACAGTTCACGACGGATGGATTCGACGGCCTCGGGAGCCAGCAGCGGATCGCCGCTTTTAGCCAGCATCACCGTATCAAGCACCACATGCGGCAGTGGATAGTGGCGCAGACGTTCCGCCACCGCCATGACGATATCCGCGTTCGCCAGCATGCCGATCTTGGCGCTGTCGATCCGCACATCGCTGAGCACGGAATCAAGCTGGGCGGCAACAAAAGCCGGATCGATGTGATACACCGACTGTACCCCACGGGTGTTTTGCGCCACCAAGGCGGTGATCACGCTGGTGCCATAGGCTCCTAATGCCGAAAACGCTTTCAGATCGGCCTGAATCCCTGCGCCTCCGCTCGGATCGGTGCCCGCAATGGTCAACGCATTGATACGTTTCATTGCAGCTCCTCCGGGGCCAGTTGATAAAGTGCATCGAGAAACGCCGGGGTAAAACTGCCTGGGCCGCTGCTGCGCGCCACCGCCCGTTCACCGCATAACGACATCACGCGGCAGGCAGTGGCTACGTTATCCAACCGATCGCCCGGCAGGCTGCAAAAGGCAGCCACGACCGCAGACAGCGCACAACCGGTGCCCACCACCCGCGTCATCAGGATATCGCCGCCGGTTACGGCCCAAGCACGTTCACCGTCGGTGACGTAATCCATCACCCCGGTCACGGCAATAATCGCGCCGCTGCCGCGCGCCAGCTCACGCGCGGCTGGCAAGGCCGCCAGCGAATCGTCATGGCTGTCGACGCCACGGCCACTGGCCTGCAGACCGCTCAACGCCATAATCTCCGACGCGTTACCGCGAATTGCCGCAGGCTGCAGCCGGAGCAACCGCTGGGCAAATTCGGTGCGATAATCCAGGCCGCCCACCGCCACCGGATCCAACGTCCACGGCTTTTCTGCCTGATTAGCGGCCGCGATAGCGGCCAACATCGATTCGGCCCGCGCGCTGTGCAGCGTGCCGATATTGATCAGCAACGCATCCGCTAAACGGCTGAACTGTGCCGCCTCGGCAGGCTCAACCACCATCGCCGGAGAAGCGCCCACGGCCAGCAGGACATTAGCAGTCAGCTCCTGCACCACGTCATTAGTCAGGCAATGAATCAGAGGGGAACGTTGCTTAAATTGGTGAAAACAGGCGGCGGCACGGTGGCCGGGTAACACATCAGGTCGAGTGAACATATTGCTCCCAACCGGCGTTCAGAAGGCAGGTACCGGTTGGATACCGAGACTTCCCTACGCTGGCATTATCCAGATCAGGTGGTACGGGTATTTCTCAGCCTTCACAAAGAAGGGCACCCCGAGTCATTAAAAAATCATCAAATTTTTGTTGGCAAAGCCACCAACGCCTGTTCAGGATAATCGCCAAGCCAGGGGGCTGTAAACCCATTTTAACAGCGCCTTCATGCAAGAGAATGGCTAGCCTATTAAGGCTTACAATAATCAATCATTACAATGATAATAACAGGAGTATATTTACAAGATTAAATTTTAAAATAATTTCTCGTGAGAATGCAGCAAAACCGTATTTTTATTACTACCACTCATCTGTAGCCATGCGATAGCCTTTTGTTTTTAACAGGCAGTTAACTTTCCAACAATTTTAACCATTCATAGGAATATACCATATCCTAATGGATTAGTATTTCCAAGATCTTTCCAAAACAGAGTTTTACCAAGGCATCAGCGTTGACTCTTAGTTTATGCCAACGCTATAATTTATTCGTCTTAAAGGTTCATTAAACCTAATCAGCACTAATAGCCATTAAATGGTTTTTAACTATTTAATGAATTAGACTTCAAGACATTTACTCCACACTTTAATTATAAGGATGTTTTATGAAAAAATTAAACGCATCAGAAGCTTCAAACGTCATTGGTGGCGCTGAAAATATTTGCAAAATCTCTTATGCAAAAATGACATTCGGGGCAAACACCGTTTGCCGCAAAGTCACTACCTGTACTGACAAACATGGTGTTAGTAATACTCAGATCGACCAGGCAGACATGTCTTACTGCAATTAATCAATATTAATTAACATCATCCATATATACTCCCAAGGTGCAGAGATATTCGCTGCACCTTATTTTTAACACCACATCAAGTATATTTAATCATCTGTTTTATCTGATTAATTTTTTAGTGAAAAAATAATCATATCGGCTGAGAATGTTATATAACTCAACCTTGTTATTTACTTCTAACCGTCTCATTGCAGATCCCTTAAGTGCACTAATTGTTTTAGGACTAAGTTGCAACTTGATGGCTATTGACGTTAGAGACAAGCCTGTCATAAATAAATTCAAAACCCTGCGCTCAGCTGGTGTCAATAGAAGCAGACGACAGCGCTCACAGCGCTGTTTTTGCGACATACTAGATTGAGCCCTTTCTTTTGAAAAAATGGATAATAAGCTACCTAACAGGTGGTAAACCTCATCAACGCTGGCATCGCAACCGATGCTGAATTTCATATTACCCCTAAACATATTTCTCTCACGAATATTAATATGTCTCACAGGTCCTGAAATGTATTCAGCATCGCTAGTCGGCCGCCGATAACATCGACTGCATACCCATGGATAATTATGTTCACGAAAAACAATATCACACCCCATCAATGATTCAGAGCAAAAACTTAATGTTCTAGAGTAACTCTGATACATTGCCATTGTTTTTGAAAAATACTCTTTCACAATGGAGATAAGACCTAAACTAAAAAAATAGTCGTTACTCAAAACTGTAACATAAAAACGCCCTCCCTTGGGCAGCGACAGCTGAATTCGTGAATTCATATTCATTAATTACCTTTGTTTTTCCTATTCATATCATAAATTAAAAATGCGTATAGATTATCTACAGTTAATCGCTTGCAATTACTCTGATGCATGAATTAACTATTTTAACGTTGATGTTTTATTGTGAGTGATAATGTTCTTATAGAAATGCAGCGTAAATATCTCTCTAAAGAAATAATTTTTAATGAAAAATTAAAATAGAGACTGGCAATTAAAATTATAAATTTTCATTAACGAGATGATGATACAGGATAACACAGCGCACTTTGTTGCAAGAGAGACGTTGGGTTATTATCTGCCACCTCAGGTAATTGATAATCAACCTTACATTGCCTATCAATACTTTCTCCCCAGCGCACCACAAGTTGGCCCTGCGATTTTTCAGCACGCAAAAATACGCGACTCCCTTGGCCAACCATGGTCAAGAGATTCCCTTCGCTATCATTTACTTCTGCACCAACCGGTAGACTATTACCCTTTGTATCTTGTAAAAGTAAAAGTACCGGGCGCCCAGTTACAGTAGGATAATCGAGCTTCACGATTGCGCCATAACTCGGGGCGATACGCTGCTCGGTCGTCGCTAGTTCAACGTTATTTGACATACCTTTCGGATCAATAGCCAACGAGTTTTCCCGATATGGCATTAGCCCACTTACTACGGCATAACCATTACCGGCGATCTTTTCACCACTACTGTTCAACAAAGAGGCGCCTTTGGCCCCCTTAGCGACAATTATGGCCTTGGTTTCGCCTTGCCCTTGACTAAAATTAATCCCGCCAGCATGAACCAATACGCTACCTCTCATACCCACACCGTATTGGTTGAAGTTATTACCACTGCTGATATTGCTTGAAAGCAGAGCATTAGAGGCCCGATATTGCACATTGCCGCCCAAATTATGCGTCGAGCTATTACTGCTTGACTGATTGTAGGAACCGTACAAGCCATAACTAAACTGACTTTGATTCCCCAACGAACCAGATACCCCGAGTTGGGAATTCATATTCCCAGATTGTGAGCGCGTCACCGATGTATTCAGGTAAGGGGCCTGGGGTGAACTCCCCAAAGGCAGAGAAATACCCAACATATATTGTGTCTCCTGCTCGCCATTCGATGAGCGAGTACGCCCAACGGAAAGATTGATGCTCCCCCAGTTGAAACTGTTGGTGTAGCCAGCCTGATAGCTGATATCACTACCTCGTCCTGCTCCCCAATAATTTTGCGCCGCCCCGCTCAGATAAAAACTGCCAAACCCTTCACCCATGGTTTGGCTAATGTTAACCTGCAGACGGCTACGTTGGCGGTAAGTCGCAATGTTGTCACCCACCTCATCCAACGATTGGGCGTAATCGGTAAAACTGAGGTATCCCTTACTGGAAAAACGGTAAGCCGCTACGGCTACGTTAGTCTGGGTCGACTCCAGTAATTTGCTGTAACTAAGGCGATAACTCTGTCCACGAGACTTCTCTCCCAACCCTTGACTGAGCGAAAGACCCGAGGCATCAGAGTGCGTCACATCCAAGGCAAATGCACCTAATCCGGTACTCAGCGCCACCCCGACTTGAACCGCCATATAATCATTGGCAAGAATGCTGCCAGTGTATCCGGTCCACAAATTAGATATTCCCCGCTGATAGTTCCCTTGGAGAAAGTTAGGAGCATTATCCAGGCGATTATCACGCAGCGTGCCTATTACCGCGCTATAGCGCGACACGCCGTGGCGCAAAAGCTGTGGCACCGTTGCAAAAGGCACCGTAAAACTGCGCACACGTCCGTCTGCTTCCGTCACGGTAACCTCTACATCGCCAGCGAAACCGCTGCTATAGAGATCGTTGATCTCAAATGGACCAGGAGCGACCGTTTTCTCATACAAAGTATTACCGTTCTGACGAACGGTAACTTTAGCGTTAGTTTCAGCGGTTCCCCGGATAACAGGAGCAAACCCGCGCTGAGAGTCGGGCAACATTCTGTCGTCAGATGCCAGTTGAATACCATTATACGGCACACTCTCAAACAGATCTGACGGTGTAAAATATTGCCCTATGGTCAACTGGGATTTTAAAATAGCGATCTCTTTTTGGGCATAAGTGCTGAGCGATGCGTATTGCCGCGTTGCTTCAGTATTATCACCGCTACTCTGGCTATAGCTTCCGTTATGCCGTAAACGCCATCCGACTAAATTCAACCCAGTATTTAGGCCCGCATAATGTTGTGTCTGCTCAACACCGGATGAACGGGAGCGCCAGCTATTAATATTATAGTCTGCAAAAAAGGCAGTAATACCACGATCGGTATCCAATGGCGAAACATAATTACGCTCAATCTGGCTCAAATAAGCTTGTGGGATACTGAGATCAATACGCAGGCTAGTTTGATCAAAATCAACTTTACTCCCAGGCACTAGGCGCTCAATATCAATGCACTTTTCATTTTTCAGTATATTGGCAACCGCATTTATGTCTGGCAGTTTGTTGATATCAATGCCTAACATCTTAACCTGTTGGCTATTAAAACAATAGGTTATGTGTGCATCTTCGTCTTTATTAACAGTAACGTCATGCCTACCAATTAAATTTTGATTAACAAAAACATCAAAGCGGTTATTACCTGGATTAATAGAATCGCCTTTTTCGAAGCGTGAAATATCTACCGACTGCCCTTCTTTCGTAAGTAAGAAGTCCGTATTAAACTGTTGATAAGCAATCTCATTAGCCCTAGCTTCTTTAGGTAATAAGAGATCATAACCCGATATAATAGCGGTAATCGTCACCGCCAATATATGTGGCTTTAAAAAAAGCAATATATCAGCAGATAACTGATCTGGAACAGAGCGATATGCAAGAAAATGCACTGCTGACATGTAACTTAATTCCTTTTTGATAATATCATCGGCATCGCTTAATGAATTGATACCGTTTGTTCAGCGCCGACACCATAATCGTTCATTGGGCGGTAAACCAGCGAGCTATTAGCCGCCTTGCTGTTCAGTCCTTTCACCGGGAAATCCAAGTGGTCAAAAGGTGCGATCATCCCAGTGCCTAAGTTATGCTTTTTGCCTTGTACCTGTAATTCCAGTTTGCTGTAGGTGACAAAATATGGGCTAGAATTAGTCGCCCGTAACGCATATCCATTCCCCTTCGCCGATACCCATTGCCAAGTGACCTGATACGCAGCACTGGCTGCATCCCCAGGTAAATTGGCGGGACGGTAAAATAACTTCAGCCGGGAACGTACAGCAATTTGCATAGAACTCCGATCAGTATCCAAATTCGCAGGGGGGATTTCCAATGCGTTAAACCAGAACAACGACTCACGATCCTGCGGTAATTTTTCCCCCGCAAACACCAGACGCACGCTCTGTCCCTTGCTTGGTTCTATGCGAAAAATAGGCGGAGTAATTAAAAAAGGAGCATCGGCATTCTGTGGCTGTGTTGCAGGATCCCCACGATCGGTCCACATTTGAACTAAAGCAGGTGCGGTCCCTTCATTGGTCATCTTAATCGTGATTTCCCGCTCACTGGAGGGATAAATAAGCCTTGTACCTTCAATAGAAACACTCGCCTGTGCCACTGGAACTATGCACAAGCTGAATAAAATGACAGAATAAAACGAACGATAAAACAATTTCACGGCAAACCTCAAAGATATCCCCCAGATTTCTCTGGGGTAAATAGAATTACAGATATTGCATGCTGAACTGAATGCTGGTCTTTAATAAACCAGGCTTTGCGGTCACAGCTTTAGAAAAGTAGTTAGCATAAAAATCAACCTTGGCAACACCACCGGTTATAGAACCAGTATTGGATCCTGAGTCACCAAAATTAGCCAGGTTAATCGGCGAAGATTGTCCGGCATCCTTAAAAAGCCTAACTTGCGCATCGGTACCACCACTAGTAGTAGCAATAGTGTTATTGAGATTACCGTTAGTACTGTCAACGCTACTGCCGACGGAAAAAATAGCTGCAGCACTCGTAAGACTTGGATCACACCCAGTAGCCGTCAGTGTGAATTTAGTTGCTGGTGCAGTAGAATATGAATTAGCCCCTGGGAAAGACGTAGACAAAACCGAAGGCAGAAGAACCGTCATATTTTGACTGTTGGCATCCAGCGTGCAGGTTTTAGCATTCACAACCCCTTGAAATTGGACGGTACCATCAGCAGCAAAAACACCTGTAGACAAGCTTAACCCCAGGGCAATTACCCCACTAACATATATATACTTACCCATTGATTTTTAACTCCGTGTTTATCGATTTTCTCACTCACAATACAGCATTAAAGACCAATATAGTTTTTAAGCCACATTGTCCTACAAGGTGACGTATAACATCCCGCCACTATAAAGGTATTGTTTCAATTTTTGACTGTAACTGCGGTGTTCTATCCGATTTCACAAAAACACGGACGTTATAAATTACATACCTGTTAGCGGACTTTTATTCTCGCTACACTCCGCAGTCTGCACCACATAGAATATATATTCGCTGTTAATGATAGTAGAACATCTCAGCCAAGTTTAGAATACAAACTTAAGTCCTTTATAGGACTTGATAAGAGCTTAGGAGGTTTTTAACTTTCTAGGGAAATCACCCAGGTAGTGTGATTGGGTTAAACACTTATAACCGAATAACGTTGTGTATTTAATCAAAAATATGAATAGAAGGTACACATCAGCAAATGCTGCCTGAAATGAAATACTTATTGAATATCTCCATGCTCTATCACCCATCGCTTTAGCCGTGTTGCATACGACTGGGTTTGCTACCTCAATTCACTGCTTTAATATTTACCGCAAAAGAGAAACCCGGCAACGATACCGGGTTGGCTGGGAGAGAGAGAGACTGCCAGACATCTTCGAAACCTGGCTTGCGGTTCTCGGCACGCCACCGATACGGGAACTATTTGTACTCCATGGTAAAAAACATATTCGCATACACCGTACCGACTGAAACAGTTGGGTTTCCGTATTGGTACATACTGGCCTTGAAGGGAATGCTTATTGAACTTGTTCCTGGCGTAAAACTGACTGTTTTTTTGCTGCCAAACGTTACCGGGTTACCCAGGCTATCCATCACCTTAACGCCGATCCCAGCTGCCGGTTTCAATACGCCGATAAGAGATGACCCATTGTAATTAGCTATCACACCGGTTGGCAATCCTACAACATTTCCATTAGACGCGCTGAGCGTATAGCTGATGGTATTCAACTTGGTGGCACTGCAGCCGCGCAGCTCGATAGAGAAATTTTTCGCTGGAGTCGTACTTCCTAGGCCAGTGAAGGCGGAGAGGGGTTGTCGCCCAAAATCAACGACCTGTTGAGTACTTGATGCATCGCAGCTGCTACCGGTTACCGTAAACGGATTAACGCTCACATTAAACACGAGTAAAGTATCTATCGTCAAAGAGGCGACCAGGTTACTGCTGTATATACCGCTACTGACCGGCCCCGTCACGACAACGTCAACCCCCCAATAATTAAGCCCATTGCTACCCCAACGCCAACCACCGCCACCAACAGTGCCCCCTCCCGTCCCTTGATTGTTAAATTGATAAGATTTAGCAGAGCCTTCAGACCGACCATAAAAACGCAGGCCAATACCGGGAATATTGGTGGGGAAAACGTTGTTTAAACCGTTAACGGTCATCCCATTGGACGCATTCATCTGGTAACGATAAAAAGTGGTACTGTTACACCAGGCATAGTTTGGCCCATTGGCTGCAAGGGTTTCCCCATTGCCCACTACCGTACCGATGGCAGTATCGCGCGCCAGCGAAATTGGGCTAATAGTCAGTTGATGAACTTGCAGGCTGTGGCCATCAAGAAAACCACATACGGCAAATGCCGGGGTACTGCCTATCACCGCAAAGAGCGCTAAAGACAGACATAGCACCAAAGGTTTAATACCTGTGGTATTTTTCATAATATTACACCTCACTAAAATAAACGTGCATGGTACTTTCCCTGAATGCTTTTCAACTCGACGCATCAGACCCCGCTTCAGCCTTAGCACGGAAGCGCATTCAGCGTTTCCCCCGCTAGATAGATGTTGAGAACCTTCGTCGCCGAAATAACACAGGAATAGAAGCAATCACATTGGCATTAACCGAAAACCGCACGTTCAGCGACGATATTTGATGGAGAATTTCATTATCAGTCATTGTGTGCACGTAACGGTGGAATACGAACCGGAAAAGATAAATGCGATCTCATTCGCAAGCCGCTCCAAGTCGTATGGGGATGAATTATGACCACTGGCGAAAGTCACGGTGCTTGCAGCTACCGTGGCACTCTTAAATATCATTCCGACCGCAACATTTCCGCTCGTCGCAATAATATTCACTGTGCTGAGGATTAACTTTCCCTGCATACAAAACCGTTATTAAACCAACGAGTTGCAAAAACAGGAGAGCCACATCCGATAACCAGAATATGAAGTAATTTTCATTATTCCCCCAGCTATTTAAGGCGCGTTACTTAACCTTCCTTCCTGTTTATAAACCATGCCATAATCATTTATCCACTCAACAGCAACAGCTCCATTGTTACTCTGTGTATTTCCCTCTGCTGTAGCGGAGAATTCCTCACATTCGCCAGGAGCAATAGAGCCCCCCAATTCATTAGTATAATTTTTATTATTAATTATCACTGATATACGATTAATGGATACGAAAAACTGGCTCTTATTACACCCCTGTAATACATCATCAATTTCATTATGCATTGTTTTCCAAACAACACTTTTAATTGCCTGCTCAGCAGATCCTCGCAACCCTGCGGGTCTGAAAAACAACTTAACTCTAGTGCGATAGGCTATTTGAATGTGATTTTCACTTTTCCCCCTCGCCAATGGAGGGATATCCATCACATTTAGCCAAAATAGAGTTTCTTTATCCTGGGGAAGTTTCCCTTGGCCTGTGAATATTATTTTTAATGCTGCCCCTTGCTCAGGATTAATACGAACCAATGGGGGTAGGATTAAAAATGGAATATCCTCTTTAGGTGGCACGACATCCCTATCTCCGCTATCAATCCAAGACTGAACTAATGTTGCGTTGGTAGCAGGATTGTATAGCTGAACGGTAACCTCTCTCTCATCAGCAGGGAAAACTATGCGCGTTGATGCTAATTGAGTACTAGCCTGTAGCTTAAGTACAACAATAAACATCATAAAAATAGTCAAAAATTGTCTAACCATAAATATTTCAACTTATTACGTTTATATAAAACCCTTTCGAGTTAATCACTAGAAGTATATAACCGTTCATTGATTACACTATCTATTATGATGACTCAAAGTACTATAACCCCCAGAGTTTCCTCTGGGGGCCGGGTATTACAGATATTGCATGCTATATTGAATGCTGGTTTTCAATAAACCAGGAGTTACAGGTGCTACAGCACCGAAATAGTTAGCAAAGAAAATAACAGAAACAGTGCCTGTACCACTATCTACAGTACCGGTGTTAGTTACCGAATCGCCAAAGTTAGCCAAGTTAATCGGCGTGAGGCCATCTTTCTTATAAAGACGAACTTGAGCATTGGTACCGCCAGCAAAAGTGTTCTTGAGGTTACCTGTTACGCTATCAACATTGGCACCGGCGGAAAAAACAGCCGCTGCACTGACAGTACCAACGTCACACCCACTTGCAGTCAGCGTAAACTGAGTTGGCGCCGCGCTAGATGCGGTGCCTGCCGCTGAGAAAGTAGTGGTCAGCACAGAAGGCAAAGTAACCGTTAAATTCTGGCTACCGCTATCCAGCGTACAAGTCTTGCCATTCACAATACCTTCAAAACTAATCATGCCATCTGCAGCAAAAGCACTTGCAGACAAACTCAACCCCAAGGCAATCAGGCTATTAACACAAACATTCATTTTCACGATTTGGAACTCCATATTCCATTGACTGGATTACAACATTAACGTTTCTTTCGATGGCGATACTGTTTTAAGGGTTGATTTATCAGGCGATAAAATCGTGTCCTACAAGACAATTTTTGGCATCGAACGACTAAATTATCTATAAACTGGCTTACGCTTCGATTACAGATATCCTTTTCCTTTTTAGTCTTTTCTTGTGCCCTTTAGATACTTGAAATGCATCATACATAAAGCATATGGTCCGAACTAAAACAGGTGCTGCTATAATTAGCTGCAGTGATAATAGAATATTACCGGCCAGTTTAAAACACCGACACCAGTCCTTTATAGGACTTGATAGGATGAATTTGAGATGATACGTTACCCATTAACTGGTACCGGAAGGGGTAGTCGTTAACATTTTTATGTTGGATTAAGTACGGGCTCTATCCGCCTAACTCCTCATATTTCAGGCTTACGCTTTCATTCAAGAGAGAGGATCTTCTGTGGGAGTGACTATAAATAAGCCTCATCGATGCCGAGGCGAAAGCGAAGAATACATCAAATGCACAATGCCACATAATTATTACAATATAGTTAAAGTAAATTAAGTCATGACGTCATTAAATAAATCAAAGGATTTCTATGGGAGAAGAAAAAATTGCAACAGTTTCAGTGTAAAGTCAATGAAAGCATACAGGAGCTAGCCAGCATTCTAGATGCTTACATGTCTCCATTGCCTAAAACAAGTTCTGGCGTGTATGCACTTAATACTCTGTATTATATTAAACATGGTGCCATTTTGATTCTTAATGATGGCAGAGCCCTCTCTCCTTTGGTTGCGCCTGACTTCATCGGCATTCATTTCGTACTTGGTCAATCAATCAGCAGCCTGAAATTGGAGTTTAAGTTACTTCCCGGAGCTGAGGTTTATATGATAGACGCCCATGCAGCCAAATCAGAAGTTTTCAATAAAAACTCATACGAATCAGTAGCATATCTTATAGCCCGCAGGCTCTATGAATTTTGTGACATCACGAAAACATTTACCAGCACAAACTCAAATGCCTATAAAAAAGTTAAAACTGCCATCGAGTTATACCACAACTCTCAAGATATCCTAAAAGATGATATTTCACTTTCTTCGTTTATCATCGAGTATACAGGCATTTCTAAAAGTAGAGTTATGTTTATACTTTCCGAGTTAAAAAAAGGGGGGCATATTGCCACCCAAGATGGTCGAGTATTAATTGCCTCCAAGTTACCTAGTGAGTTTTAACCAAATTCGTATTATTTTAAAAGAAGCAGACAGTTATTTATACGAAAATTGGAATAACAGTAGATCATAGCCGTATTTCCGCTGATGTCAGAACCTATACGGGTATAGTTCCTGACGTTCATTCCACACCTTCCTGAATAATTTTTTACAACAAAAACCTATCCCTGTATGCGTAGATAACTGCAGCCAGTTTGTATGAGGTCTGTGCGGAGCAAGCAGCACGCACACGCAGAACGTGAGAATTACGAGCACTGCCTAGGCATAAAGTGACCTGATGGGATAGGTTTCCAAGACATATCTTATACAAATTGCAGTGACGGTTCTACCTGGGTGCTATTAAAGACGAACTCCTCAGTTGGTTAAGCAAGCTCAAACATAGTCAGATTTTTGCACAAGACGTCATAAAACCAGAATAGCGATCACCTCTCCAGAGCACTCTCAACAATCACTTACGGTAATCATTTCAAAAATAACTTGAAAAAAGTACACCACCTCATGCTGTTTAACGACTAAAACAACATTATGTAGCACCTCATGCCAAGATCTACCCACTCAATTTTCAGCTATCCTTAGCATATAGGCGGTGCTAATGTGCGAGGAATAAAAGTGGATAACTTTCAAGAGCAGGTCAAAAAGTGTGTGATAACATTGGCTGACGTTTTCGAGCCCTACCTGTGCCCTCTACCAGAGTCCAAATCTGGAATGTACGCAATTGACACTCTGTATTATGTTAAAAAAGGAGCGGTACTCGTCTTTAATAGCGGTAGCTCATTTAGCCCACTCATTGGCCCTGATTTTATTGGCACTTATTTCATTCTTGGGCAAACAGCCATGCGTCTTAATCTAGAGTTTAAATTACTTTCTGGTGCTGAAGTGTATACTATAGATATTGCTCAAGCGAAGAGCTTAGTATCGAAATACAATCTCTATGAGTCAATATCATATCTTATTGCTAACAGACTTTACGAATTTTGTAACATAACTGAGATATACATTAATCCAGATTCTAGCGCCTATAAAAAAGTCAAAATATGCATTAACTTATTTTACGAACATAAAGATATTTTAGGAGATAGCATTTCCCTTTCGACATTTATCATTGAATGTACAGGAATTTCGAAAAGTAGAGTTATGTTTATACTCTCCGAACTAAGAAAGGGGGGATACATAACCATTGAGAATGGAAAACTATTGAGTGTAGCTAAACTGCCAAATGAATTTTAGTTTCACTACACCACACGCAAGGGGATCTCTTTAACTTTGGCATGGCAACATAATCAATAAATCATGACTATAGCAAACACGGTGTTGAATCATGAAAACAAAAGCCTACGGTAGTTTAATTGCAGTAATAATGTTTTTATCTTTTTTCATCATTTTTAAAAACAAGTTGATTATCGTTAATGACATCCCTTACTTCAAACCGGTTTTTTTCACCCTAAGCACTCTTTGTGATTTATTTTTTGCTTTAATCGCTTTATTACATGCAAGCGCGTTTAAAAATAAAAATATCTGGGCGGTAGGGGTTGCTTATCTGACATCAACTATCATCATGATAGTTTTTGTCCTTCGCTATGATTTAATTAATGACAATTATCATTTAAACAGCCTTGAGTCAACCGTCATTTTATTTTTATGGTTATTATGGGAAATATGCCTACCTGTAACTGTTTTAATACTTATTTCCATGAGAAAAATATCATTCTCATTCAAAAAACTAATGATATATAGTTTTTCCCTCCCTATTGCAGCATTATTATTGATTGGTACCCTCAGGTTTATGATATTAGACGTTGGTTTGTTTAGTGCGGCAACAAGAGATGAAATTGTATTAACTTGTATTTTAATAAAATCCGCAGTACTGCCAATGTTAATATTTAAGTTAAAGCCACTTAACCACATCACCCTTGTATTTATTCTATGGATTGCATTAACCACCATTTTACATGCACTCAACCTTTCTTTACTCCCACAACATACCTTTGGTTGGTACAGTTCTAAAATTCTGGAAAGTTTATTCAGAGTAGGCATGATAGGCGTCGCTTTATACTACCTGACCAGTGACTACAAGATAATCAAGGAGCAAAGTAATATTAACTTTAAAAAATCAATCACTGATGCATTGACCGGGCTAAATAACCGTCGGCATTTTGACAATGAATTAACAGCTTTTTGGAGTAAAAAAAATAAAGAAAAAAACCTGTTTGGCGTCGTGATGCTCGATGTTGATAACTTCAAAAAATACAATGATATATATGGGCACTCTGCTGGAGATAAATGTTTAATCATCGTCGCCAACACCTTGTCGATCATTATTAGGAATAAAAAAGATCTGATTGCCAGGACGGGTGGGGAAGAATTTACCGCAGTGATAAAGGATATTAATCTTGATAAGCTTCATGCTATTTGTGAACGTATGAGAAAAGCTATTGTGGCTAAAGGCTTGGTTCATAGCGGAAATACTGAAGGTGGATATAAAGTATCAGTCAGCATTGGGGCAGTGTGTATTTCATCGCGCAATAATAGCCTCTCAATGGAGTCTATTATAGAACTCGCCGATCAGTGCCTTTATCAAGCAAAGAAAGAAGGGAGAAATAGAGTCGTAATAACAGAGATTAATGACTAAAATAACAGGGATATTGCTCTTACTATCTGCTGATTCAGTATAGGAGAAGACTATCATTAAACGAACTCGATCAATATTGTTACTAGCAACCCTATTAATGCCGATTCCCCGCGTTTGTGTTGCTAGCACAAACGCGGCCACCTTCCTGCCACCGTCAAACGAAAGCAGCCCGGATCCTATCATTCTTGCCCAGCAACATTTTGAATATATTGAATCCTACCAGGTTAAGATCATTTCCAAATCGGCCCTGGGTGAAAATAATGTGATTCGATACAGCTATCGCAAACCGGGGTATGTGCGGATGGATTTTACTGAGCCGCACCCGGGTGCGGTGCTGGTTTATAACCCAACGAGCGGCACTGTCCGCCTGTGGCCATTCGGCCTGCATCAACTCCCTGTGCTTAACCTTTCACCAGCAAACTCTTTAATACGCGATCAGAACGGCCACCGGGTGGACCAATCAGATGTTGGTACATTACTGCGCAATATCCGCAACCTGCAACAAGGAGGTGAAACCACCATCGTTGGTAAAGAAATCTTACAGGGGCAACCCGTGTTGCATGTATCAGTCAATGGCCCTGCAGGTTTTACCGTCAGTGATGTTCACCGGTCTGAACTCTGGTTGGAGAATAGCCACCATTTTCCCATCAAAGTCGTGAGTTATGGTATTGATGGCCATGTTATAGAAAGCGTTTTTATGGATGCCATCGTATTCAACATCCAATTTCCCGATAATTTCTTTACCCCTTGATACAGAGTTTGATGGCATGGCTGAGTATCAACTTTCCACCGTCTGGCGAATCAAGTCTCCCTTGCAGGAGCTATGGGGTGTTCTTTATCATCCCGATACCAGGCCAAGTTGGTGGAAAAATTTGGTCCAGGTTATTGAAATGCCGGAAGGCTGGCACATAAATTAGGCACCTGCGTTGAGGTGGAACCATCGGCATAAATGCGTTGATAAATATCACCCTCCCAAAGGAAACATTATGCAGATAAGGCCATACCAGGAGACAGATCGACTATTTCTGCGCGTTTTGTACTTGGCCGCACGCCGATCGGCATTTACCTGGCGCGACACGCGTCATTACCAGTTGGAAGATTTCGATCGCGCAACGCGAGGGGAAGAAATATGGGTTGCTGAAGAGGCTGGGAAGTTACTGGGGTTTGTAGCAATTTATCGCGCCGACAACTTCATTCACCATCTGTATGTCGATCCGTATTTGCCGCCACAGGGCGTTGGCAGCGCACTGCTGCATACGGCTGAACGCACCTTTACTTCTGCCGGATCGTTAAAATGCCTGGTGAAAAATCAAAAGGCGCTGGCGTTTTACCACAAGCACGGCTGGCAGAATATTGCGACGGGTTGCGATGGCGATGAAGACTATTACCTGCTGTATTTTCCAAAATAAGCGGCCACTGAAAAACCCATAACCAGCAAGTACCGGGATAAAATAGGCAGAATAAACTATGGCGCTGAAGCCACGCCCTGAATTTCACCGGTATACCCGGTGCGGGAAATTGCCGTGAGCAATGTCTGATTATCAAAGCCTTCTGGCACAATCACCTCTGCCTGATGCGTTTTCAGGGAGGCTTTGGCCTTAATCACGCCGTCTGTAGCACGCAGCGCTTTATTGATGGAAATAACGCACAGCGAACAGGTCATATCTTTGATATCAATAGTGACCTTTTGGTTTTCCGCCCATGCCTGCGGTACCATCAGCACCAGAGCCAACATCAGAAAAATGCCCTTTTTCATTCCATCCACTCCCACAACCAGGGTAATACATACGGGTAGGTCATCAAGGCCAAAAGCAGCGGCACCGATAACCAATAAAGCCAAAGCAATGCCCGGCGGCTGACGACATTCACGCAGACAGGACGTGGCGAGAGATAAAGCCGCCAGAACCCTCTCAGCATCAAGCCGACAGAGAGAAAGATCATCGGCAGTTGCAGCCAGGAGAGCGCCGGGATGCCCGTCAACCCGGCAGCCGAAATGCCGAACACCAGATAGAGCAGCGGGCCGAGGCAACAAAGCGTGGATGCGGCGGCGGCAAGCAGAGCCGCCAGCAACGTCACCACACAGCCCTTAAGGCTGTTCGACAGAGACGTAGTCATAGCTAAATTCAGCCGGATCGTAGAAGTTCAACGGATCGCCATCCACTTCAGCATAGGGATAACCAAAGTTATTGAGATCGCCCTGTTCCGCCACCGGTGAAAGCGCAAAGTCGCGGGCATAGTTAAAGCCCACCCAGTTCATTTCCCAGTTGCCGAACAGGTAATCACTAACGGCCTCGACTGCCGGATCGCCGTTTTCTTTTTTCTCTGCCAGACGCATTTTAGTCACATCGGCCGGATCGGCTGGCACCCAACCAAACCCTGCCAGCCAGAACATGGCCCTGCAGTGCTGCCCGCCGCTGATTTTCGCCACACCCTGTTCGTCTGCGCTACCGAACGCCTTCTTCGAATAGTTGCCGAGCTTGCGACTGGCCCCCAGGCGAATCCCAAACATCTCGCGCGCCGGGATCCCACTGGCACGGCACAGCGCAACAAAAACAGAGTTGATGTCGGTACATTTCCCGCCCAGATTGCCGGTTTTCAGAATTTGGCCCACGTCGCCGCTGCCACAGCCAATGACAGAATCGTCGCGATGCATATGGGTTCTTACCCAATCATGAATTAACCGCGCCTGCTGCAGAGGTGATTTCTCGCTGCCGATAATCTTCAGCGCCGTTTCTTTCACCAACCCATCCACCGGGATATGGGGCGTAGCGTTGAGATAGGGCTGTATTTCCGCCGGGAACACCAGATCGGTGTCAGGAAGATGCCATGCGGACAGTTGATTGTTCTTCAACGGTTCCCAGTCCAGGGTTTCAATCAGCATTTCCACTTTTATTTCCATCGGGCCCTTTGAGCTCGGCCAGGAAGCAAACAGCGTTTTAGCCGCGTAACGGTTGTTGGCCGTCAGATAAGCCTGCTGATAGTTGCCAGAAAAAGAGATGTGCTCCAGTTGCTGAAAGGCGGTATCTTCCGGTACCGGGATCCACAGATTGGCCTTACCTTCGGAACCTGCTGGCGCTTTCAGCCGATAAGTCTGGGTCATCAGAAAGCGTCTTCTTCTGTCCACGCAGGTTGCCGCCGGGGTGCCCGCTTTACGCGACTCCGACCAGGCGGGGCTTATCAGGCCAAAAGAAGATAACGCAGCAGCACCCTTGAGAAAATTACGCCTTTCCATCACATCCCCTTTATTGTCAGATAACACCCAAGCCTTGCCCACCGCCGCCGGCGAGGGAAGATAGTACGCATCCTGGCAGTACAAAACAACCGGCTTACGCCCAAGCTGGCATCAGGATTTAACAAGGAATATACGGTAAGCGCCATGGGAGAAAGTGGAGAGATATCAAGAATCACTAAAAGCCCACTTAATAGGAAGGATCAGCCTATCGCCCCCATTTAAATCCAATAAATTGGGGTTTAAATGACTTTTTTGAGCTTAAAACATCATTTAAGGGAATAACTAAGCTTGCCCGGATTTCTCGTTAATTCTATAATTTTGGGTACTAACTCGCTTTATTTGATAGGTTTTCACAATATGTTGGATTTAAGCTTCAAAAAGCCGAGTGAGATTGTCAAACAACTTTGCGAGCGCTTGCGTACTGAACGGTTGGCGCAGCAGATGACTCAAGCGGATGTGGCTGGCCGCGCTGGCATCGGCACCAATACCGTGTCCAATCTGGAAGCCGGACGTAATGTCGGCTTCGAGAACGTGGTTCGCGTGGCGATGGTTCTTGGCCGAACCAAGGAGCTCGAAGGTCTGTTCCTGCCTAAGCTAGAGAGCCTCGAAGACATTCGCCGCTACGAAAACAGCGCCAATCGTCACCGTAGCAAGAGGAAGCCCAACAATGCTTGAGCAAGTGAACGTCTACTACGAAGGCTGGGGTGAACGGTGGCTCTGGGGTACGCTGATGTCTACGACGGCCCTCACCGGCCGGCCGCAGATTATGTTTGAGTACAGCAATGAGGCAAGGCAAAGGGGCTTGGAGTTATCGTCCTACACCCTGCCGCTGGAAGGAACTCAGTTGCGTCGCGGTTTCCCCCCCCATCAATTGGGCCTACCAGGGCCGGTCTATGACTCGTTGCCTGACGGTTGGGGCATGCTCTTGATGGACCGATTATTCAGGCGCCGCGGGCTTACCACCGCACGCATCGACCCATTGGAACGACTGACGTACATTGGCAACAAGGCTATAGGGGCTATGTCGTTCGAGCCTGTGGTGCCCGAGGGATTGGCGTCAAGTGTGCACATCCCACTCGACCTGCTTGCCACCGAAGTGCAGGAGGTGCTCCATGGTAACGATGGAGCATTCCTGCAGCGTTTGTTGCAGGTGGGTGGTTCACCTCAGGGTGCCAGACCGAAGGCGCTAATCTATCGCGATCCTCAAACCGGAGAGTTTACAACCGCTGCCACACAGGGCTTCGAAGCCTGGCTGGTCAAGTTCCCAGCCAAAGAGGAACATGCAGAAGTGTGCGCTATCGAGATGGTCTATGCCGAGTGTTTGCGTATGTGTGGCATCCCAACCCCAGACACGCAGTATTTCAGTCTGCCCAAAGGAATGGCAGCGTTCGCCAGTAAACGCTTTGACCGCCAAAACGATCTACGCGTCCCCATGCAAAGCCTCGCTGCTTTTACCGGTGCCGACTACCAGGTTTCGGGAGTTTTGGACTACGTTAATTTCCTGCGCGCAACCCAGATGTGCACCAACGATGTGCGCGAAAAAGCATGCGCTTTCGAGCGTGCCGCCTTCAATGTCGCGTTCAACAATCGAGACGATCACCCCAAGAACTTCGCCTACCTGATGTCGCTAACTGGCGATTGGAAGCTGGCACCCGCCTACGACGTGACCTTCTGCGAGGGGCCCGGTGGATACCACCAGATGGACGTGATGGGTGAGGCACTGGCGATCGATCGCGCTACCATGCTCCAACTTGCTGAGGAGGCTGAAGTTTCAGCGGAGGCCGCTAGCCGCATCATTACCCGCATTTGCGATGTCGCAGGTCAGTTTGCCACGATCGCCGATAACCTGCTGCCACAGGTTATCACCCGAGACACTCTGCGCATGATCCAGGGCCGTATTGACCAAAACCTTGCTCTGCTGCGCTAGGGTTACACCGATTGCAGAAAAAAAGCCAGTCAACCATTTGATTTAACTGGCTTTTAAAGACATTAACAGTCTTCAGTGGAAGCTAAAAACTTATTCCCACTCAATCGTCGCCGGTGGCTTACCGCTGATATCATAAACCACGCGGGAAATACCGTTCACTTCGTTGATGATACGGTTGGACACGCGGCCGAGGAACTCATACGGCAGATGCGCCCAATGCGCGGTCATAAAGTCGATAGTTTCTACCGCACGCAGTGAAACCACCCAATCGTATTTACGGCCATCGCCCATTACACCGACGGAACGCACCGGCAAGAATACCGTGAACGCCTGGCTGACCTTGTTGTACAGGTCCGCTTTGTGCAGTTCTTCGATGAAGATGGCATCGGCGCGGCGCAGCAGGTCGCAGTACTCTTTCTTCACTTCGCCCAGCACGCGCACGCCCAAACCTGGCCCTGGGAACGGGTGGCGGTACAGCATGTCGTAAGGCAGGCCCAGTTCCAGGCCAATCTTGCGCACTTCGTCTTTGAACAGCTCTTTCAGCGGCTCAACCAGGCCCAGCTTCATCTCTTTCGGCAGGCCACCCACGTTGTGGTGCGATTTGATCACGTGCGCTTTACCGGTAGCGGAAGCGGCAGATTCGATCACATCCGGGTAAATGGTGCCCTGCGCCAACCACTTCACTTCGCTTTGCTTGCAGGCTTCTTCGTCAAACACTTCAACAAATACGCGGCCGATGATTTTACGCTTGGCTTCTGGCTCATCAACCCCCGCCAGCGCGCTCAGGAAGCGGTTCTCTGCCGGAACATGCACGATATTCAGGCCGAAATGATCGCCGAACATCTCCAATACCTGATCGGCTTCGTTCAAGCGCAGCAGGCCATTGTCGACAAACACGCAGGTCAGGCGCTTGCCGATCGCGCGGTGCAGCAGCATCGCGGTCACGGATGAATCCACACCGCCGGACAGGCCGAGGATCACATGGTCTTCACCCACCTGCTCACGAATACGCTCAACGGCGTCTTCGATGATGGTGGCTGGCGTCCACAGGGCTTCGCAACCACAGATATCCAGCACAAAGCGCTCCAGCATACGCTGGCCCTGGCGGGTATGAGTCACTTCCGGGTGGAACTGCACGCCGTAGAAGCGTTTCTCTTCGTTAGCCATAATGGCAAACGGGCAGGTATCGGTGCTGGCAACGGTGACGAAATCGGCCGGGATGGCGGTCACTTTGTCACCGTGGCTCATCCACACGTCCAGCAGCGGTTTGCCCGCTGGGCTGATGGTGTCTTCAATGCCGCGAATCAGCGCGCTTTCGCGGGCCACTTCCACCTGTGCATAGCCGAACTCACGTTCGTTAGAGCCTTGAACATGGCCCCCCAACTGCATCGCCATGGTCTGCATGCCGTAGCACACGCCCAATACCGGTACACCGGCAGTGAATACGTATTCCGGCGCGCGCGGGCTGTTTTGTTCGGTGGTGCTTTCCGGGCCACCGGAAAGAATGATGCCGCTTGGATTGAATTCACGGATCTGCTCTTCGCTGACGTCCCAGGCCCACAGTTCGCAGTAAACGCCGATCTCACGCACGCGGCGAGCGACCAGTTGGGTATATTGCGAACCGAAATCCAGAATGAGGATACGGTGCTTATGAATATTTTTTGACATGTGAGGCAAATTCCAGCAACAGAGAAAAAATGCAAAAAAATGTATTGGGGTGAAGGCGCTCCCTTCACCCACTCACCTCCCCACGGGGAGAGAACAAAACATTAGCCCATACGGTAGTTTGGTGACTCTTTAGTGATGGTCACGTCATGCACGTGGCTTTCTTGAATACCGGCACTGCTGATACGCACAAACTCAGCCTTGGTACGCAGTTCGTCGATCGTACCACAACCGGTCAACCCCATGCAGGAACGCAGGCCGCCCATCTGCTGGTGCACGATGGCTTTCAGCATGCCTTTATACGCCACGCGGCCTTCAATACCTTCGGGCACCAGTTTATCAGCGGCGTTATCGGTCTGGAAGTAACGGTCAGAAGAGCCTTTGGACATCGCGCCCAAAGATCCCATACCGCGATAAGATTTGAACGAACGGCCCTGATACAGCTCGATTTCGCCCGGAGACTCTTCCGTCCCGGCCAGCATCGAACCCACCATCACGCAGGATGCACCAGCAGCAATCGCTTTGGCGATATCACCCGAGAAGCGGATGCCGCCGTCGGCAATCACCGGAATACCGGTGCCTTCCAGCGCCTCTACCGCATCGGCAATCGCGGTGATCTGCGGTACACCCACGCCGGTCACGATACGGGTGGTGCAGATAGAACCAGGGCCGATGCCCACTTTCACCGCGCTCACGCCGGCTTCCATCAAGGCTTTGGCACCGGCTGCGGTGGCCACGTTGCCCCCCACAATTTGCAGATCCGGGTATTTGGCACGGGTTTCACGGATGCGCTGCAACACGCCTTCAGAATGGCCGTGTGAGGAGTCGATCAGCAGCACGTCAACACCAGCAGCCACCAGCGCATCAACGCGCTCTTCATTACCAGCACCCGCCCCCACCGCCGCGCCAACCCGCAGGCGACCGTGTTCATCTTTACAAGCGTTAGGTTTGCGCTCTGCTTTCTGGAAATCTTTTACCGTGATCATGCCGATCAGATGGAAGCTATCATCCACCACCAGCGCTTTCTCAACGCGTTTTTCGTGCATTTTTTGCAGCACAACTTCACGCGCTTCGCCTTCCTTGACGGTAACCAGGCGCTCTTTCGGCGTCATCACCGCAGTGACCGGCTGGTTCAGATCGGTAACGAAGCGCACGTCACGGCCGGTAATAATCCCCACCAGTTCGTTGCCTTCGGCTACCACCGGGTAACCGGCAAAACCGTTACGGGCGGTCAGTTCCTTGACTTCGGCCAGCGTGGTGCAAGGCGTGACGGTTTGTGGATCCGTGACCACGCCGCTTTCATGCTTTTTCACCCTGCGAACTTCTTCCGCCTGGCGCTCGATAGACATGTTTTTGTGAATGAAGCCCAAGCCGCCTTCCTGCGCCAGCGCAATCGCCAGGCCGGATTCGGTTACGGTATCCATGGCTGCGGACAGCATAGGAATATTCAGGCGGATAGTTTTGGTCAGTTGGGTGCCAAGATCTGCGGTATTAGGCAGAACTGTGGAGTGGGCTGGAACGAGGAGAACGTCGTCAAACGTTAGAGCTTCTTTAGCGATACGTAGCATGGGCAATATCTCACCAAGGTGGATGCGGAAAGGATAAAATATTGCCGTGGCATTCTACAGGGCGTAATCGATTGCCTCCAGCACTTTCTTACAAAAGCTCTTGATTACTTGTTCCGGCGCTGTAGTATCGGCCAATTAAGTGGTTGTTTTAGAATTTGATCTGGGTCACATGTCGCTACCTACTTCACCGTCCATTTTTACCGTAAGCCGCCTGAATCAGACGGTCCGACAGCTGTTGGAAATGGAAATGGGGCAGATTTGGCTCTCTGCCGAGATCTCCAACTTTTCCCAACCCTCTTCCGGCCACTGGTATTTCACGCTAAAGGATGACCGTGCGCAGGTGCGCTGTGCGATGTTCCGCAACAGCAACCGCCGCACCACTTTCCGCCCACAGAACGGCCAGCAGGTATTGGTGCGTGCCAGCATCACCCTGTATGAACCGCGTGGCGACTATCAGCTGATTGCTGAAAGCATGCAGCCTGCCGGTGACGGCCTGCTGCAACAGCAGTTCGAGCAGCTGAAACAGCGCCTGGCGGCAGAAGGGCTATTCGATCAGCAGTTCAAGCAACCGCTCCCTAGCCCTGCCAAATGCGTCGGTGTGATCACTTCCGCCAGCGGCGCTGCGCTGCATGATATTCTGCAAGTGCTACAACGGCGCGATCCTTCCCTGCCGATCGTGATTTACCCTACTTCTGTGCAAGGTGCTGAAGCGCCGTTGCAGATCGTGCGCGCCATTGAGACCGCTAACCGCCGTGATGAGTGTGATGTGCTGATCGTCGGCCGTGGCGGGGGTTCGCTGGAAGACCTGTGGAGCTTTAACGACGAACGCGTGGCGCGGGCGATTTTCGCCAGCCATATACCGATCGTCAGCGCCGTCGGCCATGAAACCGACGTCACCATCGCCGACTTTGTCGCTGACCTGCGCGCGCCGACGCCTTCCGCCGCCGCCGAGCTGATCAGCCGTAATCAGCTTGAGCTGTTGCGCCAGTTGCAGTCTCAGCAGCAACGGCTGGAAATGGCGATGGACTATTATCTAGCCCAGCGGCAACAACAGTTCACCCGCATCAATCACCGTTTGCAGCAACAGCACCCACATCTTCGTCTGGCGCGGCAGCAAACGCTGCTGTTCAAGCTGCAGCACCGCCTGGAAGAAGGCATGCAACAGCGCCTGCGGCTGGCGGCCCGCCGCAGTGAACGCGCTCAGCAGCTGTTGGCGCAAATGCAGCCCATGGGCCGGATCCACCGTTTACAGCAGCGCCTTCAGCAGCAGGAATACCGCTTGCAACAGGGGCTGGAACGGCAGCTCAACGGCTATCGTCAGCGTTTTGGCGTGGCTTGCAGCCAGTTGGAAGCCGTTAGCCCATTAGCTACCTTGGCGCGCGGCTATAGCGTGACACAAACGCCGCGTGGCGAGCTGTTGAAAACCACCAAGCAGGCGCACGTCGGGGAAATGCTGAAAACCCGCCTGCAGGATGGCTGGGTGGAAAGCGAGGTGAAAACCGTCACCGTAGCAAAGAAACCACGCAAGAAGCGTGTAATGTCGGTCAGTTAAACGCAAAACTGCATAATCGTGTGCAATTGCTAAAGGAGTCGCCCCCTCTCTCCGTGGGAGAGGACCGGGGTGAGGGGCTTGTAGTGCGGTGTTCATCCCCTCACCCTAACCCTCTCCCCAAGGGAGAGGGAACTAGTTAGCCTTAACTGACAAGCATTACGCAAGAAGCGTGCGGTTGAAGAGTGACCATAATCTTGCCGCAGTGAAACCGGGCTGTATCCCGCTCTTTAGCAGATACAGCCACAATGAGATTTACATTTATACCCAAAATAATTCGAGTTGCTTGTAGGCGGCAACTGAGCGAAGCCCCAGGAGCTTACTCAAGTAAGTGACTGGGGTGAGTGAGGGCAGCCAACACCCAAGCAACTTGAAGTATGACGGGTATATTTGGCAGCAATACACTCCACTTCAGCCTTAGCGCCTAATGCCAAACCGCTCACGCCAAATGCGCTGCGTGCAGGATAGGGTTTGCTAAAAAAGGTTTGATAGACTTCGTTAAACTCGGCCCACTCCGACATATCAGCTAACATTACCGTGCATTTGATAATATCCTTCATGTCATACCCTTTTTCATTCAGCGATACTCTGATATTTTCAAAAATTCTTTGCGTTTCGGCTTTAATCCCCCCCGGAATAACTTTAAAGCTATTATCCGGCTGCCTTTCTGACGCAATTTCCCCGGAGAGAAACAACAGGTTGCCGACCTTAACCGCATCAGAGAAAGGCAACCCGCTAAACTTGCCTGAATCAAAAAAGGTAATGTTATTTTCACTGCGTTGAGATTTATCTTTTGCTATTGCAGGTGCGCTGCCAGACAGAAAAATCGCCACCAGAGCCATTGAGATATATTTTGTCATCATTTTCTCTCTTTATGATTAATATCGTTGCTTATTGTGGAAGTTAAACACGTTAATTTTTTCACTGGGAGAGATATAGATACAGTTTCTTATAAAAGAGGACATAACAGTACGTTGGCAGAGAATATATCAGAGAGGATCATGCCGTCGGCAATATTAAAATCGAATACAAAAAATTATCCCCAAGAGCAGCATGGAATACGCCCTTGGGGATCGGTTCCATTACGATCGTGATCGTAAATCGTTTGGAATAGCCCTTAATTTAACGCATAAACATCGCTACGCACCCCATTCACCCACAGTTCACGGGTTTCGCCCGCCGGCAGCGTGATATCCAGCGTTTGCCAGGCCGGTTTAAAATGCCCTTCGGTGGTGATGGTCAGCTCAATACGCGCGTTGTCGCTCACCGCCTGCCACAGCAGCCACAGCGCGTTATCCTGCTGCCAACCGTAGCTTTCACCGTCGTCTTCAAACAGCATCCCTGCGGAACGCCCACAGCCCTTGGTGGGGAATAGCTGCAATTCGCGGCGATCGTCTGCAGCGATATCCACATGGCCCAGACGTTGCGATAGCGGCAGTGCTGCACCGGCGCGCACCAGCAGCGGCAGGCGCTCCAGTGGCGCATCCAATACAATGGTCTGGCCGCCGCTGAACCATTGGCCGCTGTAGAAGCAGTACCAGCCATCGCCGTTGTCCGGCAGATAAACCTCACGCTGACGCTGCCCCTGCTCCACCACGCTGGCCACCAGCAGATCGCGGCCAATCAGGAAATCATCGGTTTCCCGCCAGGTGCGCTCATCATGCTCGTGATCGAGGAAGGTTGGCCGCAGCATTGGCTCATCGTCGGTGCTCGCCTGCCACAACAGGGTGTAGAAGTAAGGCATCAGGCGATAACGCAGATTGATTGCCTCACGAATCATTGGCGTGGCGGCCGGATACATCCAGGGTTCATTGACGGTAGCGTCGTCGTTCCATGAATGAATCGTAAAACGTGGATGCATGACACCGTTCTGCACCCAGCGCACAAACAGCTCGGCATCCGGTTTATCACCGGAAAAACCGCCGACGTCATGCCCGACGTTAAACAGCCCCGACAGGCTCATGCCCAATCCCATGCGGGTGTTGTAACGCAGGGTTTGCCAGTTGGTGCGGTTATCACCGCTCCAGGTTTGTACATAGCGCTGCATTCCCGCGCAGCCGGAACGGGAGATCAGATAAGGACGCAGATGCGGCGCAAACCGCTGTTGCGCCTCCAACGAGGCGCGCATCATCAGCAATGGCATCACCGGGCGGATATGCTTGATGGCTATCTGCTGGCCAAAACCGTGGCAGCGCGCCTCGCCGTCCCAGACTTCATATTCGTTGTTATCATTCCAGGTAGCATCGATGCCCATATTCAGCAGTTGCTCGGTAACACCCTGCTGCCACCAGCGCACCGTGGCCGGGTTGGTGAAATCGAGGTGTGAACCCTCATCGTCCCAGAAACTCGAGCGCTCCGGGCTGTTGCTTTCCGAATCACGGATAAACAACCCTTGCTCTGCCACCTGCTGATACTGGGGGTGATCCTGCAACAGGCAAGGTTTGATATTCGCCGCCAGCTTCAGCCCAGCATCGTGGAAGGCTTTACTGAGCTGTTTAGGCTGCGGCACCTTGTCGTAGTTCCAGTTGAACACATAACGCTTGTTGCCAATCGAGGTGTAACCCGACGAGAGCTGGAACGAATCGCAGGGAATATCGTGCTGTTTGCACAGTTGGATAAACTGCTGCAACTGCTGCTGCGCATCCGGTGCGTCGGTGTAGTGCATGGTAGAACCGCTGTAGCCGAGGCTCCATTTCGGCCCGAAATGCGTTTTACCGGTCAGGCGCACCAAAGCCTTGGTGACATCCAGCACTTTCGGGCCGAGGAACAGGTAGTAATCCAGATCGCCCGCCTCTGCCTGATAGCGACGGTAGGCCAGATGATAGTTGTCGATCTCATTGCCGAGATCCAGCCAACAGCTGCTCAGGTTGTCATAAAACAGCCCAAAGCTGACGTCTGCCCGGCGCGTAATGGTAAACGGAATATGCTTGTAGAGCGGATCGGTGCTGGCGGCGTTATACCCCATCGCATCCAGGTTACGCATCTCAAAACGGCGGCCACTGCGCTCCAGATCGCCGGTCTTCTCACCTAAACCATAATAGCGCTCAGCGGCATAGCGGCGCTGATAGTGCGCCACCCCGTCACCATGTGCGTTGAGCAGATAAGCGCTGGTGGGGCGATCCGTCGCCAACGGCTGCCATTCACCCTCTGCGTCACAATATTCCCATTCCAGCCACAGCGGTTGGTGCACCGTCACCCGCAACTGCGGGGTGGCCAGCGTTAAGGTTTCACCGTTGCGCTGCAGTTGGTAACCGGGCAAGCCGAAACCGGCGACACTCAGGCGATCCCGCCCTTCCCAAGGAACGTCCCCTTCCGGGGCAATACTCCAGGTGCGGTTCAGTGCCAGCTCACCGTTGCGTTTGATCAGCACGCGGAACAGTGAATTTTCCAAGACGTAGAGGCAGAACAGGTGCCGTTCATCCACCAGCAACTCAATGTGATCGGCATATTGCCCCGCCAACGTCCAATTTTTTAACGTTTTCATAAGTATCCAGCTTAAACAGTAGGTGAAGGTTTCTTACCGCGCTCGGCAATCAGGCCGATCAGGAACATGGCACCGATCAAATCAAAGAAGCCCATGGCAACGAACAGCGGGTTGAAGCCAACGGTGTCGGAAACCGCACCGATCAGCAGCGTAAACAGGAAGCTGGCGATCCAGGCGCTGGAGCCGCGCATGCCGTTAACCGTCGCCATCTGGTTTTTATCGAAAGATTCCACCACCAAAGCGCTCAACATGCAGGAGATCACCTGGTGACCAAAGCCACCAACGGAGATCAGCGCGATCGCGATATAAGGATCTTTGGTGATCGCCACAAACGCCAGCGACACCATCATGAAAGCCCCGGTAACCGAGCTGGCGACCACCGAGTTCACGCGCGAACAGCCAAACCATTTGCGATACAGCGTGGTGAGATAGCCACTGGCAACGCTACCGATATCCGCAGCCAGGAACGGCAGCCAGGCAAACATGGCGATCTGCTTGAGATCCATCCCGCGTTCGGTGGCCAGATAAAGTGGAACCCAGAAACTGAATACCGCCCAGGCCGGTTCAGCCAGAAACGCCGGAATGGCGATACCGTAGAACTTTTTGTTTTTGCACAGGATCGCCAGCGATTTGAAGAACGGCAGCTTTGGCAGCACCGGCTCGTTATCCTCGTTAATCAAATCAAATTCTTTCTGGCTCAGATTCGGGTGTTTCTCCGGTGAATAGTAGAACGCCCACCACAACACGACCCACACCAGCGCCAATGCGCCGGAAAACAGGAACGCTCCCTGCCAGCCAAAGGAAACGTGTGCAATGACGATGATCGGTGGTGCCAGCATCGCACCGATCGAGAAGCCTACTCCAGCCCAACCTGCGGCAATCGGCCGTTCCTTTTTTGGGAACCAGTCAGAAATGGCTTTAGCGTTGGCCGGTGTCGCAGCAGCTTCCGCGCCCCCCATAAAAAAGCGCAGGATCGCCAGTTGCAGCCAACTGCCCGCTCCGGCGTGCAGCATACAAACCACCGCCCAGATACTGGCACAGATCAGGAAGCCCATTTTCAGGCCGATGACGTCAATCAGCCAACCGCAGATCGGCTGGAATACGGTGTAAGCCAATTGGAATGAGGCTACCACCCAGGAATATTGCTCGGTGGTCATGTTGAGGCTGGTTTTCAGTTCCGGTGCCAGAATACCCAACGAGTTACGGGTGATGTAGTTAACTGTCACCCCCAACAGGAACAACGCCAGCATCCACCAGCGTAACGACTTAAATTTGCGGCCGCTGCGAACAGCGGTTTGTTCGATTTCTACGCTCATCTCGAATCTCCGTGGTGACAATGCACCTTTTTGGTAGAGCACATTTTGCTATCGGAGGTGTTAACAGCGAATTCTTGTGATGACACTCACAGATACAACGTCACTGTTTTTACAACCCTATGATTTAATTTGTTTTACTTGTAATCCAGCCCAGCGAATTGGCCTGATAAATCGATAAAATTGGTGTACCAGAGCAGACTAACCAGTGAAACGAGGGAGCGAAATGGCGTTTTTTGCAAAAATTTTCATGATAAAGTTAAAATATCACTACTATGGCAGTTGGAAGCCGTTCATAAGCCAAAAAATGCTGTGAAAATATTCTCATAAACGAATTTGAAGGAGATCACAGAATGAACGGAAAGCTAAAAATACAGGAAATCGCCCGCCAAACCGGCCTTTCTATCAGTACTGTTTCCCGCGTGCTGGCTGGAAAAGCCAACACCAGCAAAGCAGCACGGCAACGGGTGCTGGAATGCGCGCAACAGAACGGGATCTTACAGGGGCTTTCCAGCGGCAGGCTGATGCTGAACAATGTGATGATATTTGCCCCCCAGCGCGCCTTCGATGTGCGTACCGATATCTTCTACTACAAGGTCATTCAGGGGATCACAGCAGCACTGGCGCAGCATGAAGTGCGGATCCGCTATTGCGGGCTGGAAGAAATTCACAGTGACAGCGCGCTGTTTATGGAAAAAATGAGCGATCCGCAAACCGAAGCGGCGCTGATCATCGGTATTGATGACGAGCATATCCATACGCTGGCGGCCGATCTCAACAAACCCTGCGTGCTGATTAACTGCACGGATCGCCAGATGCGGCTTGACAGCGTTTCCCCCGATCATCAGTTGATTGGTGAGCACTCAGCCAACTATCTGTTCGAACAAGGCCACAGCCGCATCCTGAATCTGCAATGCCTGCGCCGTAATACCATGGAGCTGCGTTTGGCGGGCATCCGGCAGGCGTATATTCGGCATAATATTCCCTTCGACGATGGCCAACACCTGATCACCACCTCAGGTTTTGGCAGCCAAGAGGCAGAGCAAGCACTCACCACCTTTATCAGCAGCATTGACGATCGGGCACGCTTGCCAAGCGCCATCCTGCTCGGCGGCGACTATATGGCCGTTGGCGCAGTGAACGCCCTTAAAAAACTGCAGCTCAGCGTACCGGGGGATATTTCGGTGATGAGCACCGACGGCTTTAATCTGGCGGAAATCCATGATGTGCCACTCACCTCGGTGCACGTACCGCGCGATGAGTTAGGTATAGAAGCTATTGGGCTGTTGCAGCGCCGTATGCTGCGGCCGGACGCACCACCGTGCAATATGCTGCTGTGCGGGCGCCTGGTGGCGCGGGCTTCGGTTAAACGCCTCAGCCCCAACAAGGTGACACCGGCGGTCAGTACCCACGATCACCGTCTGTATGATGTGTAAGCCGCCTGTGTTTAAAGCGGCTGATAACTGAATCTGACGCGCTTTTTAGAGATCAGCCCATGGCCGTTTTGGCACAGGTAATCCACTGCGCCGCAGGCTTTCAACTCTTGCAATGGTTGCCCGCAGTCGGGGCACGCGGCAAGCTGCCGATAATCACCGTTACAGCTATCACAGTGATAGTGACCATTCACCCAGTTCATAGGCTGGGTACAGCGAGGGCAGAGTGCTTCCATCTTTCTTTCCTTCAGGTTAAATCACACCCCACGAGCGCAGGAGATAAATCCCCAGCACGGTGGTAAAAAATGAGCCTACGGTGGTGATGGCAATGATATTAGCCGCCAGCGTGGCATTCCCCCCCATTGCGCGGGTCATGACATAGCTGCCCGATGCCGTCGGCGTTGCCGAGAACAGGAAGATAATCCCCAGCGCCGCACCGTGAAAGCCAAATAACCATCCGCCGAATGTCATCAGCGTCGGCACCAAAAATAGCTTGGCGGATGACGCCAGCGCAGCGACGTTGGACGAACGGAACATGGCCCGTAAATCGAGGCTGGCACCGGTACACAGTAACGCCAATGGCAATGAAAGCCCGGAAATATAGCTGCCGGTTTGCTTAAACACCTGCGGAATACCCAGCCCGGTTTGCGCATAGGCCAAGCCGCTCAGCAAGCCAATAATCAGTGGATTGGTAGCGATACTGCGCAACAGCGACAACCGCTTGATCTGCTTGCCCTGCCCACCTTGCAGGCTGCGCGTCAGGGTAATCACCGACAGCACATTAAACAGGAGCACCGTCACGGTCAGGTATAACGAGGCGATGGCCACACCCTCATCGCCGTAGGCGGTCATGGCGTAGGCCAAACCGACGATCGCGGTATTGGCACGAAAGCCCCCCTGCACAAACACGCCGCGCTCACGGGGGTCTTTCACCAGCCACTTCGCAGCCACTTCCAGCAGCAGGAAAGTGGCAAGAGTGCCCAAGGCACCGTAAATCACCAGCGGAAAGTTATCGCGCAACTGCGGATGATTAGTGGCAATGCTGAAAAACAGCAGGCAGGGCAGAGCCAGGTTGAACACCAGCTTGCTGGCACCGTCGATAAAACGATCGTCCATCAACCGCGTGTGGCGCAGCACGATCCCCAACAGCATCATCAGCAAATTCGGGACGGTGACGTTAAATGCAAAACTCCAGGTTTCCCAGGACATGACGTTCCTTCGCGGCTGCCGGTAAGAAGGTGGTAATGCGCAGATAATAAAACGCTTTCGGGCAGATAAAAATAGGGCGCGGTATCATTTACCACGCCCTTATTACTGTTATTTTGACTTTTTCAGGTGGCTCATCAAGCGCTTACGCTTACGCATCTGGTTCGGAGTCAGGGTGTTACGCTTGCCCGCAAACGGGTTATCCCCTTCTTTAAACTGAATGCGGATCGGCGTACCCATCACGTTCAATGAACGGCGGAAATAGTTCATCAGGTAACGCTTGTACGAATCCGACAGATCGGCCACCTGGTTGCCATGGATCACCACGATTGGCGGGTTATACCCACCGGCGTGGGCATATTTCAGCTTCACGCGGCGGCCACGCACCAACGGTGGCTGATGGTCGTCGGCAGCCATCTGCATGATTTTGGTGAGCATCGAGGTATTCACGCGACGCGTCGAACATTCGTAAGCTTCCAATACGGATTCAAACAGGTTGCCAACGCCGCTGCCGTGCAGCGCAGAGATAAAGTGCACACGAGCGAAATCGACAAAGCCCAAGCGCAGATCGAGCATCTCTTTCACGTGCTCGCGATCTTCCTCGCTCATGCCATCCCACTTGTTGACCGCAATCACCAGTGAGCGCCCACTATTGAGGATAAAGCCCAACAGCGAGAGATCCTGATCGGAAATCCCTTCGCGGGCGTCGATCACCAGCAGCACCACGTTAGCGTCTTCAATCGCTTGCAGCGTTTTGATTACCGAGAATTTCTCTACGGTTTCAGTCACTTTGCCACGCTTACGCACCCCGGCGGTATCGATCAGCACATATTCGCGCCCATCACGCACCATCGGGATATAGATGCTGTCACGGGTAGTGCCCGGCATGTCATACACTACCACTCGCTCCTCGCCGAGGATGCGGTTAGTCAGTGTGGACTTACCTACGTTAGGGCGGCCAACGATCGCCAGTTTAATTGGCAAGTCCTGCGGGTTGAAGTCTTCTTCCAGCTCTTCATCTTCGCCCTCTTCCGCCATTTCGCCGTCTTGCTCAGCCCAATAAGCGGCGTTAGCCTCTTCTTCGCTCAGCTCAACTTCTTCTGGCTTTTCGGGCAGAAACGGCACCAGTACGTGTTCAATCAACTGTGCCACACCACGCCCATGGGAGGCTGCAATAGCATAGACTTCACCCAGCCCCAACGAATAGAAATCGGCGGTAGCGGTGTCTGGATCCATACCGTCGGTTTTGTTGGCGACCAGGAAAGTGGCCTTCTGACGGCTGCGCAGATGCTGGGCAATGCCCTGATCGGCAGGCATCAACCCGGCGCGGGCATCCACCATAAACAGCACAATGTCCGCTTCTTCAATCGCCAGCAGCGATTGGCCCGCCATGCGGGTTTCTACGCCGTCTTCCGTGCCGTCAATACCCCCGGTATCGACAATGATAAATTCGTTACCCTCAACTTCAGCACGACCATATTTACGGTCTCGCGTTAGCCCGGGGAAATCCGCCACCAGCGCATCGCGCGTATGTGTTAAACGGTTAAACAAGGTGGATTTACCCACATTCGGGCGCCCGACCAGCGCGACGACAGGTATCATGGTTGAAGCCTCATTACTTAATAATCAATGCGTAACCACGCAGCGCCACACACAGCGACAGCGTCGTTTTAAAAATACGAAACGGCCCCTGAACATCAGGAGCCGTTATCCCCTTTATCTTTCAAGCGGCGGCGCTGCTGGCTGTACCACTCCGTGACCGCCTGACCGCAACTTGAAATCTATTGGGTATATAAACCGGTACGACAGCCAGCGTTAGCGGGTGAAAGCGTAAACTTTACCGCCACGCGCCTGGATCAGCAGCTTGTCACCAGCCACCACCGGTGCAGACAGGAAGCCGGAGCTATCCACTTTCTGCTGGGCCACAAAACGGCCATCCGTGGTGTTGATCCAGTGCAAGTAGCCTTCGGCGTCCCCAACCACCAGATAGCCGTTATACAGCGCTGGTGCGGTCAGATTACGGTGCAGCAGATCGCTCTGCGTCCACAGGCTGGCACCACCGTCAGTGTTCATTGCCACGACACGATCGTTCTGATCGGCCAGATAAATACGACCCGCGTCAACGATGAAATCGTTCACCGACCCCATCTCGCGTTTCCATATGATCTGGCCAGAACGCAGATCCAATGCCGTCAGGTTACCATTGTAACCCAGTGCATACACCACGTTATCAACAATCACCGGGGTGGTATCCACATCGTTCAGGCGATCGATTTCGGTCGCGCCGCTTGGCTGGGAAATACGCTGTTGCCAAATCAACTGGCCCTGCTGCATCAGCACGGCGCTGACGCGGCCATTATCACCGCCGACAATCGCGGCACCAAAGGCAACGGCAGGTGCAGATTCGCCACGCAGCGACAGAGAAGGAATATCCAGGTTGACGGTCCACTTGATAGCACCATCAGATTCATTCAATGCCTGCAACTGGCCGTTAGTGGTATGGATCAGCACCATGCCATCGGCAACGACCGGGCGGGAAATCGCTTCACCCGCCACGTTAGTCTGCCACGTGACTTTACCATCTGCGGTATTCAGCGCATAAACCACCGCTTTCTCACTGCCAACGTATACGTTGGCGCCGGAAACCGTCAGGCCGCCAGAGAGTAACGCCGGTTGATTGCTGGAAAAGAAATGGGTTTTCTCTGAGAGATCCACCGTCCACTTCTCTTTACCATCTAACAGATCCATCGCTTTTACGATGCCACGGCGATCGGCCGCATACACGGTGCCATCCTGGTAAGCCGGACGCAGGTGAGAATAGTAGCCACCAATACCGTCACCCACCGAGGTGCTCCACACCGTATTTGGCGTGAACTGATTTTCAACCTTTGGCAGCGGCGACATGGTAACCACGTCTTCTTCACTGCTAAACAGCGAACAACCACTCAGCAAGGTAACGGAAACCAGCCCGACCAAGAGTGTTTTACGCAATTGCATGGGAATCCCCTTAGCTGGACAAGTTATTCAATTTCATGCGCATCAATCCTGCAAGCGCCTGGGAAGCATTGGACTCGATGCCTTTGCCGTAAGCTTCACGGGCACCTTGGATGTCGCCTTTCGCCAACAGTACGTCACCGCGCACGTCTTGCATCATTGCCGCCCAGCCCTCACCCTTCACGCCCTCTAGCGTTTTCAGCGCTTCATCCAGCTTTTTCTCCTGCAACTGAACGCGTGCCAGGCGCAGGTTGGTCACCGCCAGCAGGCTTTCGTCTTTGGCATGGCTCTGCGCCAGCACCAACTGCTGTTCTGCCTTGGCGAAATCGTTTTGCTCAACAAAATACTTCGCCAACTGCAGTGCCGCCAACACGCCGTAATTATTGCTGTTGGCCTGGATAAATTTCTCTGCCGCCACCACATCATCGGCTTTAGCATCGATAAGCTGTTCGCTGACCTGCTGGTAAGCATCCGAAGCCGCCATCATGCTGGCATTTTGGTGGCTCTGCCAATAGCGCCACCCCAACAGGGCACCAATACCGAGCACAACGCCCACGGCCAATGCTTTACCATTTTCGCTAAAGAACCGGCGCACGGCATCAAGTTGTTCGTTTTCAGTGGTATAAACTTCCACGGTGTCCTTCTCCTTAACCTAACATCAAAGCCAGACGCGTTGCGACTTCGCTTTGCGCCAGCGTTTCTTGTTCACCACTGCGCAGGTCTTTGACCACCACCTGCTGTGCCGCCACTTCATCTTCACCCAAAATCAGGGCAATGCGAGCACCCCATTTGTCTGCACGGGTGATCTGCTTCTTAAAGTTGCCGCCGCCATAGTTGGTCATCAATTTAATCTGCGGTGCTGCATCACGCACGCTTTCTGCCAGTTGCATCGCCGCACTCTGTGTGCCTGCACCGGAAGAGATCACATACACATCAATGGTAGCCGGCGCTTTGAAGTCTGGATTCACGGCCTGAACTAGCAACACTAAACGCTCTAACCCCATGGCAAAGCCCACGGCAGGCGTTGCCCGCCCGCCCAATTGCTCAACCAGGCCATCATAACGGCCACCGGCACACACGGTACCCTGTGCACCAAGGCTGGTAGTCACCCACTCAAATACCGTGCGGTTGTAATAGTCCAGACCACGAACCAGACGTTCGTTGATGGTATATGGGATACCTGCCTGCGCCAAAAGTTCACACAAGCCATTGAAATGCGACCTGGACTCTTCATCCAGATACTCAGAAAGGCGCGGCGCATCATTCAGCAGGGCCTGCACATCAGGATTTTTGGAATCCAGTACGCGCAGCGGGTTGCTGTACATCCGGCGCTTGCAGTCTTCGTCCAGTTTGTCCTGATGTTGTTCCAGGAAGGTAACCAGTGCATCGCGGTAATTGGCACGCGCAGCCAACGAACCGATCGAGTTCAGCTCCAGCTTGACGTGCTCGGCAATACCCAACGCCTTCCACCAGCGGGCGCTCAGCAGGATCAGTTCAGCATCAACGTCCGGGCCTTGCAGGCCAAAGACTTCGGCCCCTAACTGGTGGAACTGACGATAACGGCCTTTTTGCGGGCGCTCGTAGCGGAACATCGGGCCGATGTACCACAGACGCTGCTCCTGATTGTACAGCAGACCATGTTCGATACCGGCGCGCACGCAGCCAGCCGTTCCTTCCGGGCGCAACGTCAGGCTTTCGCCGTTGCGATCCTCAAAGGTGTACATCTCTTTTTCTACAACATCGGTCACTTCACCAATGGCGCGTTTAAATAACGGGGTCTGCTCTACAATCGGCAACCGGATTTCGCTATAACCGTAGCTGCTCAGCACCTGCTTAAGAGTGCCTTCAATTCGCTGCCATAATGCCGTGTCTTCCGGCAGGTAATCGTTCATGCCGCGAATGGCTTGAATGTTTTTTGCCACGTGAGTTCTCTGTCCGTTTTATATAAAAATGAAACCGATTATAGGGACTTTGCCATCCGCAGTTCAACGTGGATGCGCTTTTAAGCCCCTCGGGCTCATCAACAGGCGGGCTTAAATGCCCGCCGTATTGATTATTGCATGCTTATTTTTCCAGCAGATTGATCGCAATGCGGTTGGATTGATCCAGCATTGCCGCTTTGGCACGGATCTTCGCTTCGAGCTGGTCGATCATCTGCTCGTTGTCAAAACGCTCTTTCTGGCGCACACCGTCTTCGTAGAAGCCACTCTTTTTGTGCCCACCGGTCACGCCTAAGGTCGACACCAGCGCTTCACCTGGCCCGTTCACCACGCAGCCGATAATGGAAACATCCATCGGCGTGATGATATCTTCCAGGCGCTGTTCCAAGGCATTGACGGTGCCAATCACGTCAAACTCCTGACGCGAACAGGTCGGGCAGGCGATAAAGTTGATGCCACGCGCGCGGATGCGCAGCGACTTCAGAATATCAAAACCGACCTTCACTTCTTCGACCGGATCGGCAGCCAGTGAGATACGTAAAGTATCACCGATGCCTTCCGCCAACAGCATACCCAGGCCAATCGCCGACTTCACGGAGCCACTGCGTGCGCCACCGGCTTCGGTAATCCCCAGATGCAACGGCTGGTCGATCCTTGCCGCCAGCAAACGATAGGATTGCACCGCCAGGAAGACGTCAGACGCCTTTACGCTTACCTTAAACTGGTCAAAGTTAAGACGATCGAGAATATCGACGTGGCGCATGGCCGATTCCAGCAAGGCTTCCGGCGTTGGTTCACCGTATTTTTCCTGGATGTCTTTTTCCAGAGAACCGCCGTTCACACCGATACGGATGGGAATATTTTTATCACGTGCACAATCAACCACCGAACGAATGCGTGATTCATTACCAATGTTGCCGGGGTTGATACGCAGGCAATCGACGCCGTATTCGGCAACCTGCAACGCGATGCGGTAATCGAAATGAATGTCGGCCACCAGCGGCACATTAACCTGCTGTTTGATCAGCCGGAATGCTTCAGCGGCGTCCATGGTAGGAACAGAAACGCGCACGATATCGACACCCACGCGCTCCAACGCTTTGATTTGATTCACCGTTGCTGCAACATCGGTGGTACGCGTGTTGGTCATCGACTGCACGGCAATCGGTGCACCATCGCCAATAGGCACCTTGCCGACGTAAATACGTGTTGATTTGCGACGGTTAATGGGTGCTTGGTTATGCATCACTTACTCTCCATTGTTGCTCTGACGTAACGACAATGGCCGCGCAATTACTGCGCGGCAACGGTCAGACGAGCAACACGGTTCGACTTAACAAACCGGCTTAAATCAACCGGATTACCTTGATATTGAATCTGTACTGCGGCCGGTGCGCCGATGGTCAGTTTATAGGGCGCGGTTCCTGCCAGGTTCAGCCGGGTTCCGCCTTTCTGGATACCGCTGAACAAGGTTTTGCCCGTGGCATCCGTCACCTGCAACCAGCAGTCGGCAGAGAAATCCATCACCAACCCATTAGCATCTTCAACCGGTGCGGCAACGGCAGCGTTACCGGTCGGCAACTGCGCCTGCGCAACAGGGGCTGCCGGTGTAGCTTCTGGGATCGACGCCTGGCTTGGTGCGACAACAATCTGTGGAGCCGTTTGCGCCACGCTAGCGGCCGGAGCCTGTTGTGGGGCTGGGGCAACCGCTGCATTGTTTGTTACCGGAGCGGCGCTATTTTCTGGCGCAGCACCAGTATCCATCGCAGAGGCAGGAGCATCACCGTCATTCAAGGGGGGTGACTCACCATCATTACTTTGCTGGGAAAGCTGAGCCGATGACTGATCGGCCATCGTCGCAATCTCTTCCTGCTGCACCTTGTGGTTTTGCCACCACCAGGCACCGGTCAGGCCGACGACCACAAACACAATCAGCCAGGTAAAGCTCATCAACCAGCCATCACGTTTCTTACGGCGCTTGCCCAGTGAGAAGCTCTGCATCTGAGCCACTTTAGCCACTTTGGCCGGTGCCTGTTTTGCCATCATCGGCAACAGTTCATCTTCTGGTATATGTACCAGTTTGGCGTAGGAGCGGATATAACCACGCACGAAGGTCGAAGCAAGATCGGCAGAAAGCGTGTCACTTTCAATCTCGCGCACGGTAGACATTTTGAGACACAGGCGCTCTGCAACGGCCTGTTGACTCAGCCCGAGCTGTTCACGGGCCTGACGAAGGCGCTCGCCTGTCGTCATAGATACGGTTTTATCTTGGGAGTCTTCAGTATTCATTAGCTAAGAACTGCTGGTACTGTTTGGATTGTGGAAAACTTCGCGCTAACTGCTTGCCATAGCGTTGAACGCTATCCTGACGGCCGGCTAACGCGGCGAAACGAATCTGTAACCATAAGCTGTCAGCACTGGCTGGCAGAACATGTTGATAACTATCCAATAAAAGTTGCGACTGTGCGCGTTTCCCTTCTCCAAATTGCTTTTCTGCCTCCACTAACAGTGGAGCACCCTTGTCCGGATCGATCTTCAGCGCCCGCGATAATAACTTGCGCGCTTCATCGTTTTGCCCGGCTTTGAGGAAACAGTAACCTGCATTTTCCAGACTGTCGGCAACCTGGCCGTAATCTGGCGCCATTGCCGCAGCGCTAAACTGTTGTTGGGCCGGTACATACTGCCCTAAACTACAGAGAAACGCACCGTAATTATTCATAACGGTGCCATTGGCTGGTGCAAGTTTGAGCGCTTGCTGATAACGCTGCTCAGCGGCGGCGTTATCGCCAATCCGCTGAAGGTAAAGTGCCATGCCCAATTGGGTACGATAATCCTGTGGGGCCGCGTCTGCGGCTTTTTCCAGATTCTGCTTCGCCGCCTGCATATCGCCTTGATTCAGATACTCCAGCCCCAGTTGCAAACGCGTCTGGCCCGCCGCGGGTTCGCCTTTCTCCGGCGCCGATGTTGAGCACCCTGCCAGCAAACCGGCTGCCAATAACACACCCCACAGTCTCAGCTTCATGCTTGCACTCATTCCTTATCTGATGTTACCCGATCGCCTGAAGGATTGCTGCTCACATAACAGGCTGTTAGATAACAAAAAAATCATGCTATAGGATTCAGACCGCCCGTACGTTGATAGGTTCCCCAGCCATTCTCTTTTTCAGGGTACGCTTAGTACGGTCGATCACCTCACCCGCTAACTGCCCACAGGCCGCATCAATATCGTCGCCACGGGTTTTACGAACAATAGTCGTAAAGCCGTATTCCATCAACACTTTGGAGAAACGGTCTACGCGGCTGTTGGAACTGCGGCCATAAGGGGCACCTGGGAACGGGTTCCACGGGATCAGGTTGATCTTGCATGGCGTCTCTTTCAGCAGCTCCGCCAGTTGGTGCGCATCGTCAGTGCTGTCGTTGATGTGATCCAACATCACGTACTCAACGGTGACGCGCCCCTGATTGGCATTGGATTTCTCCAGGTAGCGGCGCACCGCGGCCAGGAAGGTTTCGATATTGTATTTGCGGTTGATCGGCACGATCTCATCACGGATCTTGTCGTTCGGCGCATGCAGCGAGATCGCCAGCGCCACGTCGATCATATCGCCGAGCTTATCCAACGCCGGCACCACGCCAGAAGTCGAGAGGGTAACACGGCGTTTTGACAAGCCGAAGCCAAAGTCATCCAGCATGATTTCCATCGCCGGAACCACGTTGTTCAGGTTGAGCAAGGGCTCCCCCATTCCCATCATCACCACATTGGTGATCGGGCGTTGGCCGGTGACTTTCGTGGCACCAATGATTTTGGCCGCACGCCATACTTGGCCAATGATTTCCGACACGCGCAGATTGCGGTTGAAGCCCTGCTGCGCGGTCGAACAGAATTTGCACTCCAGCGCACAGCCCACCTGCGAAGACACGCACAGCGTGGCGCGATCGCCGTCTGGGATATACACGGTCTCAACCTGCTGATCGCCGACTCTGATGGCCCACTTGATGGTGCCATCGGCTGAACGCTGTTCTTCCGCCACTTCAGGCGCGCGGATTTCGGCGACGCTCTGCAGCTTGTTGCGCAGCACTTTGTTGATATCGGTCATCTGCTCGAAATCGTCACAGCAGTAGTGGTACATCCACTTCATTACCTGATCGGCCCGGAACGGTTTTTCCCCCATATTGGCGAAAAACTCACGCATTTGCTGACGGTTCAAATCCAGCAGGTTAATTTTGGCTGCAACAGGTTGTGCCGTGTTAACAGCAGGATCGGTCAGTGAATTATTTTCAGACAAGGTGTGCTCGGACGCGATGGGTTCTAACATAATGATCTCTTGGCCTCGTTGTTACACGTTATGGCTCGAAAGAATGGAAAGTAAGTGTGTCATTCAGGCCCACAGAGAGGGCGCTAAAAACACGCCCCAGATAAGAGGGCTTACCTGGGGCGCGGCATTGTACAAATTTTATTAACGAGTTTCCACGCTTGAACGGCTTTCACGGCATTTTTATTGTATCTACCGGTAAACAGGCTGCTCTAGCAGGAAAAAACCGCCATTAACGTGGGCAGATTTCGCTTTCGTTGAAGAAGTAGGCGATTTCGCGTTGTGCAGATTCTACAGAGTCAGAACCGTGAACCGCGTTAGCGGTAAAGCTGTCTGCGTAGTCAGCACGCAGAGTACCCGCCAGCGCGTTGTCTGGGTTGGTGGCACCCATCAGATCGCGGTTACGCTGTACGGCGTTTTCTGCTTCCAGCACCTGAACCACGATCGGGCCAGAGGTCATGAACTCAACCAGACCGTCGAAGAAAGGACGGCCTTTGTGCTCAGCGTAGAAGCCTTCGGCTTGTTCACGAGTCAGGCGCAGCATTTTGCAGGCAATGATGCTGAAACCCGCGCGCTCGAAACGAGCATAGATTGCGCCGATGTCATTGTTAGCTACTGAGTTTGGTTTAATGATGGAAAAAGTACGTTGTACAGTCATGGTGGCCTCTATGTGTTCTAAAACAGGCCGGGCAAAAGTTGAGATGCCGGCCTTCTCAAGTGGCGCAGATTATATGTGTGCCGTTAACGCTTGCCTACGGGAAAATCAACATTTCATTAAAAAAATTATCCCAATTCCCTATATTCCGCGGCACCACTTATTTTTCCTCACCGGCCACACTGTTTCGAACGTTTATTGGGTTTTGTCGGTGGACGGAATAATGTTGCGTAACCAACTGCCCCAGCGGCGCTGATAGAACGGCTGTGTGTGGGTGATCAGATAATGACTGACGCCTCGTTCTTTGTCTGATACTAGGCAAAAATCGACCGGATCGTCATTCGGCGCGGTGGCGCTGGCGACGCTGCCCGCTTCGTTGATCAAGGCTTCAATCTCGGCCGGTTCACCATCCACTTCCAGGCCGACCAACAGATTGGGTTTTTCATCCAGCGCCCGATCGTGCATCAGCGCCAGAAACGCACGGCGTACCGGTTTACGCTGGCTGAACAGCGTGGTCAACGCATCTACCATCGCCGAAGGATAGGTTTCAGGCTGGCCCAGCAGGATTTGGCTGTCTTTATCGACATAGTGTTCCGCCGGTTTCACCACTCCACCGGTAGCCAACAACATGGCGATCTCATCTGGGAAAAATTCTTTGCCATATTCCGCTTTCGGGTTGAGGAACAATTCCGCCCCTTGGGTGATCTCAAACAGCACCCGCGCTGGCATAGCAATAAAGGGTTGCTCATCCTCCACCGCTTTTTGCAGCGTTTCCAGCGAAGAGAAGAATGGAATAACGCTGCTGCCATCCTGCTTTTCCCAGTGTTGAATATTCACCGGCGTCTCAGCATTCAGCGTGATTTCACCTTCCTGATGCACCTGCTCACTGTCGCCCAGAATGTAAACCGTCGAATCCAACAGTTCACGGAAAAATGCTGGGCGATGTGCCGGTTGCGATACCGCCAGTTTCAGAAGGCGCTCAAGTTGATTTTCGCCTGGAACGGCATCGTCATCATGGTGGTGAGAACTCATTACTTACTCCAATGTATTAAGGGTTCAGCATGCTGAACCCTTAGGGAAAACGTGATTTAAGAAGCGCGCAATTAGTTGGCTTTATTCAGCAGCAGATTAGCCAGCGTGCGCACGCCTAAGCCGGTAGCACCTGCCGACCACTGCTCAACGGCACCTTTGCGGTAGGTGGCAGAACAGTCGATATGCAACCAACCTTTCTGGTAGTTCTGCACAAAGTGCGACAGGAAGGCCGCTGCGGTACTGGCCCCCGCGCTATGAGCCGCACCGGCCACGTTGTTCAGTTCAGCAAAGTTCGACGGCAGCTGGCTACGATGGAATTCCGCCAGCGGCAGGCGCCAGAACGGCTCGTGCTCATCGCTGGCACTGGCCAGCAGCTCTTGCGCCAATTCGTCATCAAAACTGAACAGAGCATGGTAGTCGTTACCCAGTGCCGTTTTTGCCGCGCCGGTCAAAGTAGCACAATCGATAATCAGCTCAGGGTGTTGCGCACTGGCGTCGATCAGGCCATCGGCCAAAACCAGGCGCCCTTCGGCATCGGTGTTCATCACTTCGACGGTTTTGCCGTTACGGTAGCGGATGATATCACCCAGCTTGAACGCGTTACCGCTGACCAGATTATCCGCACAGCACAGGAACAGTTTTACGCGCTGTTGCAAGCCACGCGCCACCGCCAATGCCAGCGCACCGGTAATAGTCGCTGCACCGCCCATATCGGATTTCATCGAATCCATAAAGGCGCTTTGTTTCAGGCTATAACCACCGGAGTCAAAGGTAATCCCTTTGCCTACCAGGCAGGCAAACACCGGAGCATCAGGATTGCCGGTCGGGTTGAAATCCAGCGCCAGCAGCACCGGTGAACGATCGGAACCGCGGCCAACGGTGTAGATACCGGCATAATTCTGCTCGCGGAGATCTTCGCCTTTGGTAATACGGTAGCTGACTGCAGCACCGCCAACGTCGCACATCAGATCGACTGCGCGGGTCGCCAACTGCTCTGGCCCCAGCTCTTCCGCAGGAAGATTAATGGTGTCACGCACCCAGTCGATAATCTTCAGTCGCTGTTCCAGTTCGTTACGATCCGCTGCAGGCAATTCAGCCCATTCGACGCTGCGCTGGCCCTTTGGCCCACGGAACCCTTGCCAGAATGCCCAGCTTTGCTCCAGGCCCCAGCCCTCACCGGCCAGTTTCACATGCTTGATGCCCTGACCGTCAATCTTGCGCGCAGCACGCTGGATCGCGCCCAACTTACCATTACCGATCAGATGGATAGTCATGCCGTCGTTATTGGTACTCAGCAGCGCCTTTTCACCCCAACGCGCATCGGCGGCATCATGGGACAGCGTGATCTGCATGGTTTCTGTTGTCATAGCCTTACTCCAGTCCGGATTATTCTTTTATTAATCGTATTGGATACAATATAAACGGGCCGCCAATGGCAGCCCGTTATGCTATTTACTCCGCTTCATCTAACCAGACCAGCAGGATCGCTTCCAGTATTTTCTCGTTGGAAGCCTGTGGATCATCGTCGAATTCTTCCAGATCGCAGATCCACTGGTGCATATCGGTAAAACGCACGGTTTTCGGATCGGTATCCGGATATTGATCGTAAAGAGCTTCGCCGATTTCACGGCTGTCGGTCCACTTTAGTCCCATTATAATAACCTCCTCAGAGAAAGTGCTTCAGTAGGCGTAGCGAGCGAAAGCAGTTTTGCCATGGACAGCGCGGAGGAACCGGAGCGTACACATAGTACGTGAGGATTCCGAGCACTGCCCTAGGCTAAAATGCTGAGCGCAGTAGCCTAATGAGGTACTTTCTAGTGCTCACGCGCGTGGTTGACGGTATAGCGCGGCATTTCAACCACCAGATCTTCATCGGTGACGCGCGCCTGGCAGCTCAGGCGGCTTTCTGGCTCCAGCCCCCAGGCTTTGTCCAGCATGTCATCTTCCAGCTCACTGCTTTCTGCCAGCGAATCAAAACCTTCACGCACGATGCAGTGGCAGGTAGTACAGGCGCAGGATTTCTCGCAGGCGTGTTCGATTTCAATCCCGTTACGCAGCGCAACGTCGAGAATGGTTTCCCCTTTCTCCGCTTCCAATACTGCTCCCTCCGGGCATAAATCCTGATGGGGCAGGAAAACAATTTTTGGCATGGTTAAACCTCATCCACAGAATGGCCAGCCAGCGCACGGCGAATGGAAGCATCCATGCGGCGCGCGGCAAAATCTTGAGTTGTTGCATCGACTATTTTTATGGCGGCTTCGATCGCGGCAGGATAGCTGCCCTGCATCGCCTGCTGCAAATCTGCCACCGCAGCGTCGATCGCCTGGCGTTCTTCATCACTCAGCAGAGCAGCATCGCTCGCCAATGCCCCTTGCAGGCTTTCTAACACGCGTGAAGCATCCACCCGCTGTTCCGCCAGCATGCGCGCGCCGATATCGCCTTGCGCATTCGCCATAGAGTCTTTGATCATGTCGGCAATTTCGGCATCAGAAAGCCCATAAGAAGGCTTCACTTGGATAGAAGCTTCAACGCCGGTGGATTTTTCCATCGCCGTGACGCTGAGCAGGCCATCGGCATCCACCTGGAAGGTGACGCGAATATGCGCCCCGCCGGCAGGCAACGGCGGCAAACCGCGCAGTGTGAAACGTGCCAGAGAACGGCAGTCCGGCACCAGCTCACGTTCCCCTTGCAGAACGTGGATCATCATCGCGCTTTGGCCGTCTTTAAAGGTGGTGAATTCTTGCGCACGTGCCACAGGAATGGTGGTGTTACGTGGGATCACTTTCTCCACCAGGCCACCCATGGTTTCCAGGCCCAGCGACAGCGGGATCACGTCCAGCAGCAACATCTCGCTGTCCGGCTTGTTACCCACCAGAATATCCGCCTGGATCGCGGCCCCCACCGCCACCACTTTATCGGGATCGATTGAGGTCAGCGGTGTGCGGCCAAAAAACTCGCCCACTTGCTCACGCACCAACGGCACGCGAGTAGAACCCCCGACCATCACCACTTCCAGCACCTCATCGGCGCTGACGCCAGCATCTTTCAGCGCACGGCGACAAGCCACCAAGGTACGTTTTACCAATGGGGCGATCAGGGATTCAAATTGCTCACGGGTCACTTCGCCTTGCCAGCCAGCCACCTCTACACGGGCGCTTGGCGCATCGCTCAGGGCGATTTTGGCGGCGATTGCCGCATCCAGCAGTTGGCGCTGCACGCTGTGATCGTGGCGTGAGGCTATGCCCGCTTGCTCACGCAACCAGTCGGCCAGCAGATGATCGAAATCATCACCGCCCAGCGCTGAATCACCGCCGGTTGCCAGCACTTCAAACACGCCACGGCTGAGGCGCAGAATAGAGATATCGAAAGTGCCACCGCCCAGATCGTAAACAGCAATCACCCCTTCCTGAGCGGAGTCTAATCCGTAAGCGATCGCCGCGGCGGTAGGTTCATTCAACAGGCGCAGCACGTGCAAACCCGCCAGACGCGCGGCGTCTTTAGTGCCCTGGCGCTGTGCATCGTCGAAATAAGCCGGAACGGTGATCACTACGCCATCAAGTTCGCCAGCTAACGCCGCGCTTGCCCGTGCAGCCAAGGCCTTGAGGATATCGGCAGACACCCCGACCGGGTTCATCAGGCCAGCGGCGGTCACGATCATCGGCAGGCCGTTGTCGCTGGCCTGAAACTGATAGGGTAAGCTCGGATAACGCTGCTGTACGTCGGCCAGAGAGCGGCCCATCATGCGTTTGATCGAGCTAATGGTGTTCGCCGGATCCTGTGCCGCCTGCGCGCGCGCGGCCCAGCCTACCTGATGTGCTTCCGCCTGGTAATGCACGACAGAAGGCAGCAGATCGCGCCCTTGCTCATCAGCCAGCGTTTCCGCCTGCCCGCTGCGCACGGTCGCCACCAGCGAGTTGGTAGTGCCTAAATCGATCCCGGCGGCCAAACGGCGCTGATGTGGAGCGGCGCTGAGACCCGGTTCACTAATTTGTAATAAGGCCATGTTAGGGAGCTTCCACAATCAAAATGTATTACTCAAAACCCAGCAATTTTTCTTCGAGTTGTTCAACCTGCTGCTGAAGTTTGTCCAAAAAACGTAATTTACGCACGCTATCAGCGGCTTGCGGCCACTGCTCGTTATCCAGTTCCTGCACCATCTGCGTACTGCGCCGCTTAAATGCCTCGCTCAGGCGTGCGGCGAAAGCCGTGAGCGCGCTTTCCGCATCGGGCTGGCGTTCAATCGCATCCAGCTCTTCACGCAGTTCCAACTGCTCCATCAGAAACGCAGTATCGCGCATCGTGTGCTGCTCATTGCGCAAATCAAAGCCGTGCAAAGATAACATATACTCCGCGCGTTTTAACGGGTGCTTCAGCGAGTGGTAGGCTTCATTGATGGTTGCCGCCTGCTGCAACGCCATCAGGCGTTCACGTTCAGGCTGGAGGGCATTGCGATCGGGATGAAATTGGCGCTGCAAGTCCTGGTAGCGCGAGGTCAGCAAGCTACCGTCCACGCTATAGCGAACCGGTAGCCCAAATAAAGTAAAGTAATCCATAGCGTGCTCTGGGCGTTATCGTGATGGTTAAGGTTCCCCCGCCCTGCGGGGGAGCACGATGGAGTGTCAGACGTTGAAACTTTCGCCGCAGCCACACTCGCTTGAGACGTTCGGGTTGTTGAACTTGAAACCTTCGTTCAGGCCTTCCTTGACGAAATCAAGTTCAGTGCCGTCAAGGTAGACCAGGCTCTTGCCGTCAATGATCACCTTGACACCTTTGTCTTCAAAAACGATGTCGTCATCGTTCGTTTCATCAACAAATTCGAGCACATACGCCATCCCGGAACAGCCAGAAGTCCGCACTCCCAAGCGCAAGCCAAGACCTTTGCCACGGTGATTCAAAAACGCCTGAACACGCTGTGCAGCGCTGTCGCTCATAGTAATCGACATAACAACCTCACACTCAATATACCCTCTGGCATTCACTCACGCCGCCGTTAACGGCGGCTGGAAATCGATCGGGTATCACTCAAAAAATTACTTGGCGCTGTGTTTGCTTTTGTAGTCGGCAATGGCTGCTTTGATGGCGTCTTCGGCCAGGATCGAGCAGTGAATTTTAACCGGCGGCAACTCCAGCTCTTCGGCGATCTGGGTATTCTTGATCGCTTCAGCCTGATCAAGCGACTTGCCTTTCATCCATTCGGTCACCAACGAGCTGGAGGCGATAGCAGAACCGCAGCCGTAAGTTTTGAAACGGGCATCTTCGATAATGCCTTCGTTGTTGACCTTGATCTGCAGCTTCATCACGTCGCCGCAGGCCGGAGCCCCTACCATGCCGCTACCGACGGTAGGATCTTCGTTGTCAAAGGATCCCACGTTACGTGGGTTTTCGTAGTGATCGATTACTTTTTCGCTGTAAGCCATGACGTTGCTCCTGAATCCTGAGAATTAATGATGTGCCCATTCGATGCTGTTGATATCCACGCCCTGCTTGAACATTTCCCACAGCGGGGAGAGATCGCGCAGACGGCCGATGGATTTACGCACCAGCGAAATGGTGTAGTCGATCTCTTCTTCCGTGGTGAAACGCCCCAGAGAGAAACGGATCGAGCTGTGCGCTAACTCATCACTCATACCCAGCGCACGCAGCACATAGGAAGGTTCAAGGCTGGCAGAAGTACAGGCAGAACCTGAAGAAACCGCCAGATCTTTCAGCGCCATGATCAGCGACTCACCTTCAACATAGTTGAAGCTGACGTTGAGAATGTTCGGAGCCCCCTGCTCCAAATCGCCGTTCAGATACACTTCTTCCATATCTTTCACGCCGTTCCACAGACGATCGCGCAAGATACGCAGACGCGCCATCTCACTCGCCATTTCTTCTTTGGCAATGCGATAGGCTTCGCCCATGCCGACGATCTGGTGAACTGGCAAGGTGCCGGAACGCATACCGCGTTCATGACCGCCGCCGTGGATCTGGGCTTCGATACGGATACGCGGCTTACGACGCACGTAAAGCGCACCGATACCTTTCGGGCCATAGATCTTGTGACCAGAGAAAGACATCAGGTCAACTTTCAGTTTACTCAGATCGATCGGTAGTTTACCCACGCTCTGGGTGGCATCCACATGGTAGATGATACCGCGCGCACGGCACATTTCGCCGATGGCTTCGATATCCTGCACCACGCCGATTTCGTTGTTCACATGCATGATGGAAACCAGAATGGTGTCTTCACGCATCGCTGCTTCGAGTTCTTTGAGGTCGATAATCCCATTGCTCTGAGGCGCCAGGTAGGTGACTTCAAAACCTTCGCGCTCAAGCTGGCGGCAGGTGTCGAGCACGGCTTTATGTTCGGTTTTGCTGGTGATGACGTGCTTGCCTTTCTTCTGATAGAAATTGGCTGCGCCTTTGATCGCCAGGTTGTTGGATTCGGTAGCCCCAGAAGTGAACACGATTTCACGTGGGTCAGCGCCAACCAGCTCAGCGATCTGGTTGCGGGCGATATCTACCGCTTCTTCCGCCTGCCACCCGAAACGGTGGGAGCGGGAGGCTGGGTTGCCGAAAGTACCGTCCAGGGTCAAAAACTGCATCATCTTCTCAGCAACACGCGGATCGACCGGAGTGGTTGCAGAGTAGTCCAGATAAATCGGTAATTTCATTGCTCTTGTGCTCCGTACATCACTTCCAAAAACGAATAAATTTATCGCTAGCTGCTTATGCGCGCAGATTAACGTTGATCGTTTCTTGCAGTCGACCATTGGTCATGCGGCGCGTACCGTTGTTTTGACGATCTGCCACATCCAACACTTCCTGGTTATTGACCAGTTCAGCCAGCGTAATGTTATTCAGAAACCCGCTGATGCGCTCGCTCAGATCGCGCCACAGGGTATGGGTCAGACAACGATCGCCGCCTTGGCAGCCTTCTTTGCCCTGGCAACGGGTGGCGTCTACCGACTCATCAACGGCCGTGATCACCGCGCCTACCGCGATCTCACCCGCGTTTCTGCCCAGCAGATAACCACCGCCCGGCCCGCGTACGCTGGCCACCAGGCCATTCTTACGCAGACGGGAAAATAATTGTTCCAGATAAGAGAGCGAGATACCCTGGCGTTCAGAAATATCCGCCAATGGTACTGGCCCTTCCTGGGAATGCAATGCTACGTCGAGCATGGCGGTTACGGCATAACGGCCTTTGGATGTCAGTCTCATAGCTAAATGGTTACCTATTGGTCAAACATGGCCGAAAGTTTGACATTCCTGAGTAATACAGTCAACTATTTAACCTAGTAATTTACTCAAGTATTAGTTCATTTTGTGCTTTGCTGAATCTAATGCATATAAAATACATCTTATAACCATCAGATAAATAATGCTATTGCTCAAGTGGCATGGCCATTAATTACCTTGATGTTTATCCTGTTTTTCGATCGACGTCAGCATCCCACGCAAAATATTCAGCTCTTGCGCTTCTGGGCGTGCCCGGGTAAATAAACGCCGCAAACGGCTCATCACCTGCCCCGGATGTGCAGCACGGATAAAGCCGGTATGCAGCAGCGTCTGCTCCAGGTGCTGATAAAAACGCTCGAGATCGTCCACCAGCGGATAAGGTGTCTCTTCCTGCGGCGGAACGCCCTGCTGCTGGCGCGCAAGATAAGCAACGCGCACTTCATATGCCAGGATCTGCACCGCCATCGCCAGATTCAACGAGCTGTAATCCGGGTTGGCTGGAATGGCCACATGATAATGGCATTTCTGCAATTCATCATTGGTTAAGCCGACACGCTCACGGCCAAACACCAGGGCAACCGGCCCCTGCTCCCCTTCCTGTATGGCACGCTCACCGCATTCACGAGGTTCCAGCATCGGCCAAGGCAAGGTACGCGAACGCGCACTGGTGCCCACGACCAGGCTGCAACCGGCAATCGCTTCATCAAAAGTATCAACGAGGGTGGCATTACCAATAACATCGCTGGCACCCGCCGCCAGCGCGATCGCCTGTGAGTCCGGCTTCACCAACGGATTAACCAGATAAAGATTGGCTAACCCCATGGTTTTCATCGCACGGGCAGTCGAGCCCATGTTACCAGTATGGGAGGTTTCAACCAGGATAATGCGGATATTGTGCAGCATACAAACTCTGAGCGTAGCGGAAAATCGTAGCATTCTAACACAGCCGTAGGCATTTTGCCGAACACCTGCTATACTTCGCGCCGTTTCTTGTTCTTTAACATCCTGTGGAAGATACCCATGCATCCGATGCTGACTATCGCCGTGCGCGCTGCGCGCAAGGCCGGTAACCTGATTGTCAAAAATTACGAAACCCCAGACGCTGTAGAAGCGACACAAAAAGGGTCCAACGATTTCGTCACTAACGTCGATCGCGATGCAGAGCATCTGATCATCGACATCATCCGTAAATCTTACCCACAGCACACCATCATTGGTGAAGAGTGCGGTGAATTAACCGGCGTTGATCAGGACGTACAATGGGTAATCGATCCACTGGATGGCACCGCCAACTTCATCAAACGTTTCCCCCATTTCTCAGTATCTATCGCCGTGCGCATCAAAGGCCGCACCGAAGTTGCAGTAGTCTACGATCCAATGCGTAATGAACTGTTCACCGCCACCCGTGGCCAGGGCGCACAGCTCAACGGTTACCGTCTGCGCGGCACCAATGCCAAAGATCTGGATGGCACCATCCTTGCCACTGGCTTCCCGTTCAAAGTTAAACAGCATGCACCTGCGTACATCAATGTGCTGGGTAAACTGTTCATCCAGTGTGCCGACTTCCGCCGCACCGGTTCTGCAGCGCTGGATCTGGCTTACGTGGCCGCTGGCCGCGTTGACGGCTTCTTTGAGATCGGCCTGAAGCCTTGGGATTTCGCCGCTGGTGAACTGCTGGTTCGCGAGTCTGGCGGCCTGGTGACCGATTTCGTCGGTGGCCACAACCACCTGAGCTCAGGCAACGTGGTTGCCGGTAACCCGCGTGTAGTGAAGGCATTGCTGTCTGCCATGCGTGAAGAGTTGAGCGAAGCGCTGAAGCGCTAAGATCGCGGGTTCAACTGACCGAACGATCGGGAAAACGCTGCACACGCAGCGTTTTTTATGCCTGCTAACGGGCGAAAGGACGGATGCCGCCTCCCAATTCCGGCTGCGCGCTAACGTAGAGCAACACTCCGGCGAATAACAGGATAAGCCCGCCAGCCAACGCCAACGCTCCCCAGGCCAGCGCGCTCCAAGCCGTTGGCGCACGTTGGCGGCTGATACGCATCGCCAGTTTGCGGCTGTAATGCACAAACAACGCCAGTGCAGAAATGGTCAACGATGTGCCAAGCGCCATCGCCAGCGCCGAAAGAATGCCCCAGGTAAATACGCCAATCACCTTAGAAAACAGCAACACCAGAATTGCGCCGGAACATGGCCGCATGCCCATCGCCAGCACGATCGCCGTTCGGGTGCGCCAATCATTACCCGCCTGCAGTTCAGCATCACTGGGTAAATGCCGATGCCCGCAACCACAGTGAGCACTGTGAACATGATCGGCTGGCAGCGGTTGCAAACTGCTAATACGCATCGTCGGCGCTGGCCGCATGGCTTTCACTGCCTGATATAAACGTTTCAGTGCCCGCCAGCTCAGCAATCCCCCCAGCAACATCACCAGAATAAAACTGCCTTTCTCCAGCCAGAAACTGCTTTGATGCAGTTGACGCGATGAGAGCTGCAACACCACCAGTAGCAACGTAACCAAAGCAATCGCTACCACCCCTTGCAGCAGAGAGGCGGCAAACGTCAGCTGCAAGCTGCTTTTCAGCCGCGTCGGATGGGTTGCCAGATAAGTGGCGATCACCACCTTGCCGTGGCCCGGCCCGAGCGCATGCAGCACACCGTAACTCAAGCTGAACAGCATCAATGCCAGCCCGGCCTGCTGCGGCGCTGCTTTAACCTGTTGCAACAAGGCGGCCATTTGCTGATGCAGCTCTTTTTGCCACACCACGCTTTGCGTCAACAGTTGGGGCCAATACTGCCACGCCAGTTGCGCACCTGCCGCCAAAGCGATAAACAGCAACCACAGTGGCCACAGGCTGAACAGCCAATGGCGTTTTTTAGCAGGCGGAATGAGGTTTACTGACATTGCAACGTCACCCGCTGCGCAAACTGCTGCCCCAGCGCCAGATCTTCAGGAGGGGCATCGTTTTTATCGAGAGATAAGGCATAAGCCTGCAATGATGAATCCGGCTTTGGCGTAACCAGGCTGAATTTGCACCGCTGCGCCATGTCTGGCGGCAAGTGCAACGCTTGCTTATCCTGATAGGCCATATCGACAAAATAGGTGGGATCGTAGGTGGAAATCTCAAACGGCTTACCGGCCAACGCCTGCGGTTCGGCCAGCGGCAACACAAACTCCAACACGGCTTTATGCCCCTGACGGGCAAGATGGTATTCCGTCGGCAAATTCAGATACTTCACCGGTTTACCGTCGCGATAAATATCGGTGAAATAGTGCTGCCCCAGCACGTTGGCCATCACCTCTGCCGCCAGCTTCTTCCAGATTTCCGAGTCGCTTTTGGCATTTTCTGCGTCATACAGCAGATCTGCCGAGGTGATTTCATCCATAACCCAAACCATTTTCAAACCGATCAGTTTCTGATCTTTCGCCACAAAGGTGGTGTTCATATCGATAAAACTGTGTGGGTGGGCCAACACACCCACGCTGCACAAGCTTAACAGACCGGCCAACAGGCCACGTAGTTTCATCATCAAATCATACTCATTCTTGTTATAAAGTAACATAAACCACGCTTCAACGAGCCGTAAAGCACGGCAGAACTGTGACGAAAGTGGTAAGCCGAGATAAAACCAGGGGCAACAACCGCGCCGCCACGATGCCTTTTGCTATGCTTAAGCAGAATTTAAACATAACCTTCCAGAAGGTGATATGAGCCTAGACACTTCTTCTGTGCCTGAGCTCTCCGGTCAACAACGGCGCTGCCATCTGCTACTGATGTTGTATACGCCGCTGCCCACAGTGCAACTGGAGACTATCAGCCGAATCAATGGCGTCGACCTCCCCACTGCCCGGCAAGATATAGCCGAGGTTGCCAGTGAAATCCAGCGTTTCTACCACCTGGAAATCTGCGGCAATGCCGCTGATGGCTACCAGATTCTGGGAACTACGCTCAACCAGCGTCTTTGCCTGCTGCACTGGCTACGGCGTGCCTTGCGTTGCAGCCCGGAATTTGTCGAACAGCATTTTGGCCCGCAACTGTGGCAAGCCGTGTTGCTGCCCCCCCAGCAAATGCCCGAGCTGGAAGGGTGCATTAACCAGTGTGAACAATGGCTTAACCGTTGTTTCGAACAGCGCGATCGGCAACTGTTGCAACATTATCTGTGCTATTGCGCTTGGGATAGCCAGCACCAGCATCACCCCCATTTCGATGCGGTTCAGCATCAATGGTTACAGTGCAAACCGGAGCAACCTGCCGCCACCGAGCTGCATCAAGCGCTGAGCCGGTTGTTCAGCCACCCCGTAAATACGTGCGAGTGCGATTTTCTGGTACTGACGCTGATCATGCTGAAAAAACACAGCTATGAAAGCAGCGACTCAGCGGAAGATCGACGTCTGCTGGCCGCCATTGAGCACATGGTGGAACGATTTCAGCACATCTCTGGCATGAACTTCAGCAGCAGGGAAGAACTCATTAGCCAACTGTTCGCCCACTTGGCTCCGGCTATAGAACGCTGTCGTTTTGCTATTGGTATCGACAATCTGCTACTGGAAGAGGTGGTACGCAAATATCCGCGTTTGATGCGTACTACACAGCAAGCCTTAGCCCCGCTGGAACAGGAGTATGACATTCGATTTTCACGGGAAGAGGCTGGATTGGTCGCTATCAGCTTTGGCGCCTGGCTGATGCAGGGGAATGCGCTGCAGGAAAAGCAACTCCTGCTGCTGACGCAAAACGATCCGCAGTTAGAAGAGGATGTAGAATATCAGCTCCGCGAACTGACGCTGTTGCCGCTTAATATCAAGTATCTGCCGTTGGCAGATTACCTGCACTCTGGCGCGCCACCGGGGATCCCTTTAGTGATCAGCCCCTATGCAGTGGAAGATCGGGGGCTGGTGCAGATCGCCCTGCCGTTGACTCGCCAGCAGCGCAAAGCGCTGCGTGCGCTGCTGGAAAAGCCTTAGCGACTGCTGGCAGCCGGTGGGCGGATAAACAACGCGGGCACTACCACTGCCGCCATCACCCAGAATACCCCGCCCTGTAAGTGCTCAAACAGGAAGCCAGCCAACACGGTCATGATCGCGATTCCACCGCCCATCGCCAAGCTAGAGTAAACCGCCTGCAAGCGGATCACTTCTGCCCCCTGGCGTGCCGCGATAAAACGCATCGCCGCCAGATGGCAAACGGTGAAGGTACCGCAATGCAGCACCTGCATCAGCAACAAGCCACCGAGTTCAGTGCTAGAGGCCATCAGGCCCCAGCGCAGCAGGCCACACAGCGCCGAAAGCAGCAGCAGGTTACGCGCATTCCAGCGGCGGAACAGGAAATTGCTGCTGGCAAAGATAATCACTTCGGCCACCACGCCCAGCGACCACAGGTAGCCAATGGTCGCCGCAGAGTACCCCGCCTCTTGCCAATAGATAGAAGCAAAGCTGTAGTAAGCAGCATGAGCCCCCTGCAGCAGAGTGACGCACAGCAGAAAGCGCCATACCGGCCCTTCAGTGAGCAGTTCACGCCAGGAACGAGCCGCGTCACTCTGCACACGAGCGTCCCCCTGCGGCATCACGCTGGGCCTCAGCAGCATCCCCAGCAGCATCGCCAACAGGCTGAACAGCAAACTGTACAAAATCGCGTTATGGCCCCAGACGGAAACCAGCTTGCCGGTCAACGCCGAACCGATCACAAAGGCCAGCGATCCCCATAGCCGCACTCGGCCATAATCCAGCGCGATCTGCCGCTGCCAGGTGGCGGCCAACGCATCGGTCAAGGGGACCAGCGGGGAGAAAAACAGGTTGAAACCGGCAATCACCAACATCAGCCAGGCCCAGCCGTTACCAAAGCAGAAGCCAATGGCGCATGCCAACGTCAACAAGGCTAAAAGACGCAATGCGGTGACTAAATGGGAAGGATCCTTGACGCGCGGCGCAATCAGCAGGCTACCCAGGAAACGCGCCACCAGCCCGGCCCCCAGCAAGATGCCGATAGTTTCCGGCGGGATACCTTCGCCGTTTAGCCAAACACTCCAGAACGGAAGAAAAATGCCATAAGCAAAAAAGTAGGTGAAATAGCTGAGAGCGAGCCAACGCGTTGATTGCAGAACCATGTTCCCTCCGGGATGAGGGCAATACTTTGACAGAGCTCACACACTGTAGCAATCCTCATTCACACTCAAAGGGTTAGAGTGCAAAGGAGTTCACAATTTACCTGTAATAAGCGTAAAAAATCCGCCACAGCGCAATGCCGATCAGTTAAGGCTAACCGGTTCCCTCTCCCTCGGGGAGAGGGTTAGGGTGAGGGGAAGATCACTAAACTAAAGCCCCTCACCCCGGCCCTCTCCCACAGGGAGGCCACACCTTCAGCACCTGCTGCATAATTATGCCGTTTTGCGCTTAAGTGAACGGCATTGCCGCCGCAGCGGGTTTCTTGGTAGGCAGCTCAGCGTAATTACGCGTAAACCGGCAGACGCGCACAGATATCGAGCACTTTCTTCTTGGTGCGTTCGATAGTAGCTTCGTCGTTGATGTTATCCAGCACGTCACAGATCCAGCCAGACAGCTCACGCACATCGGCTTCCTGGAAGCCGCGACGGGTTACTGCAGGAGTACCGATACGAATACCGGAAGTCACAAACGGGCTCTTCGGATCGTTTGGCACACTGTTTTTGTTAACGGTGATATTGGCACGGCCCAGAGCGGCATCGGCTTCTTTACCGGTCAGGTTTTTGTCCACCAGATCCAGCAGGAACAGGTGGTTATGCGTACCGCCGGAAACCACTTTGTAGCCACGCGCCAGGAATACTTCTACCATCGCTTTAGCGTTACTCGCCACTTTCTGCTGGTACACCTTGAATTCAGGCTCCATCGCTTCTTTCAGCGCTACCGCTTTACCGGCGATCACATGCATCAGCGGGCCGCCCTGGCCACCCGGGAATACGGCAGAGTTCAGCTTCTTGTAAAACTCCTCATCACCGCCCTTCGCCAGGATCAGGCCGCCACGTGGGCCCGCCAGGGTTTTATGGGTCGTGGTGGTCACAACATGCGCGTGAGGAACCGGGTTAGGATAGACATCGGCCGCGATCAGGCCAGCCACGTGCGCCATATCGACGAACAGGTAAGCACCGATGCTGTCGGCGATTTCACGCATTTTTGCCCAATCAACAACGCCGGAGAACGCCGAGAAGCCGCCGATGATCATTTTTGGTTTGTGCTTCTGCGCCTGTTTTGCCAGATCGTCATAGTCGATCTGACCGCTTTCGTCGATGCCGTAAGGCACCACGTTATACAGTTTGCCGGACAGGTTGACCGGTGAGCCGTGGGTCAGGTGGCCGCCATGTGCCAGGTTCATCCCCAGAATGGTGTCGCCCGGCTGCAGCAGTGCGGTATAAACCGCAAAGTTGGCCTGAGAGCCAGAGTGCGGCTGAACGTTGGCGTAATCTGCGCCGAACAGCGCTTTGGCACGATCGATCGCCAGTTGCTCAACGATATCCACGTATTCGCAACCGCCGTAATAACGCTTGCCCGGATAGCCTTCTGCGTATTTGTTGGTCAGTTGAGACCCCTGAGCCTGCATCACGCGCGGGCTGGTGTAGTTCTCAGACGCAATCAGTTCAATATGCTCTTCCTGACGCACCACTTCCTGCTCCATGGCTGCCCACAGTTCGGCATCATAATCAGCAATGTTCATTTCACGCTTTAACATCCGGCATCTCCTGACTTAAATCACCAAATAACTACCCGTTTGGGTTCTGGGCAACAGTGTAAACTGTTTCCCCCTGCCGAGGATAGGTCTTGACAGAGGTTTTTACGCAAACGATTGGCTTTAGGCAGCGCAAGGCTTTGAGCTACTCAATGCCCCTTTATTGGCAACGGACTTTTACTCATGGTAATTGTGCGGTTTGTTCATGTTCGATAAAACGCCAATCAACGCGGGTATTTACAAGCCCGGTTGAAATCAATAACATTCATTTTAAATGCAACATTAAAATCACCCTAAGGAGCGCTTCCATGCTGGATAGCCAAACCATCGCCACCGTAAAATCCACTATTCCTTTGCTCGTCGCCACCGGCCCGAAACTCACCGCCCACTTCTACGATCGCATGTTTGCCCATCACCCCGAATTGAAAGATATTTTCAATATGAGCAATCAGCGCAACGGCGATCAGCGTCAGGCGTTGTTTGATGCCATCTGCGCCTACGCCAGCAACCTGGAAAATCTGGCGGCACTGCTGCCAGCGGTGGAGCGCATCGCGCAGAAACATGCCAGCTTCAACATCCAGCCGGATCAGTATCAGATTGTCGGCAGCCATCTGTTGGCCACGTTGGACGAAATGCTCAGCCCAGGCCAGGAAGTGCTGGACGCCTGGGGCAAAGCCTATGGTGTGTTAGCGAACGTTTTTATCCAGCGTGAAGACCAGATCTACCAAGAAAGTGAAAAGAACCACGGCGGCTGGCGCGATCTGCGTGCGTTCCGCATCGTTAAAAAACAGCCAGAAAGCGAGGTGATTTGCAGCTTCACGTTGGCACCGGTAGACGGTGGCAAAGTGGCTGATTTCAAACCGGGCCAGTATCTGGCGGTGTATATCAACGATGCCAGCCTGGAGCATCAGGAAATACGCCAATATTCGCTGACTGCTGCGCCGAACGGTGAATATTACCGTATCGCGGTAAAACGTGAGGATCAGGGCGCGGTTTCCAACTTCCTGCATCAGCAGGCCAAAGAAGGTGACGTGATCCATGTCGCGCCGCCACACGGTGATTTCTTCCTGGAGGTTGAGCCCACCACACCGGTGACGCTGATTTCTGCTGGCGTTGGCCAAACACCGATGTTGGGTATGCTCAATAGCCTGTACGCTAAGCAGCATCAGGGCGAGATTCATTGGCTGCATGCTGCAGAGAACGGCGCAGTTCACGCCTTTGCTAGCGAAGTGGCAGCGATCGCCGAGCGCATGCCAAACCTGAGCCGTCATGTCTGGTATCGCGAACCTGGCGCTGACGATGTGGCAGGCCGTGACTACCACAGCCGCGGCTTGATGGATCTCAGCCCGTTGCATAGCACATTGAATCATCCGCAGATGCATTACTATTTCTGTGGCCCGGTGCCGTTTATGCAGTTTGTTGCCCAGCAGTTGCTGGCAATGGGCGTCGCAGCCGAACGCATCCACTACGAATGCTTTGGCCCACATAAAGTGCTGTAAACAGAGTGTCAGGGTGCGGTATCAACCGCACCCTGCGGTTTTACTGTGCTTTCAACGCACGTGCCGCCTTCACCTGATCGGCAGTGACTGGCGCAGCCTGATTGCCCCAACTGCCGCGCAAGTAACTCATCAACTCCGCAGCATCCGCATCGGTCAACGTCCAGCCATAGCCTGGCATAATCACGGTAGTGGCCTGTTGAGTAATTGGGGTATGCGCACCTTCCAGTACCACGCGCAGCGCAGTCAACGGATTCTCTGCCGTCACCGTCGAGTTGCCAGCCAAAGCAGGAATCACGCGATCGCTGCCCTGCCCTGAGTCGCCGTGGCAGGTAACGCAATAGGTAGCATAGGTCTGCCTGCCCGCTTCCAGCGTGCTGATAGCGGCAGACGGCACATTAGCTGTTTTCGGCGTTGTCACCGCCAAACTATGCAGGTAAAGCGCAATACTGCTCAGATCGGCATCGCTGAGATACTGGGTACTGTGCGTCACCACGTCGCTCATCGGCCCAGCCACCGCCGCATGCTGGCTGCGCCCGGTTTTCAGCAGGGAGACCACCTCATCCTGCTTCATTCCACGTAGGCTCGGTGCATACCAACCGTCCAGCTCCGCCCCGCTCAAAAACTCTGGCGTTTTGCTGTCCAGCCCTTTTTCCTGCATGGCCCAGCCGCGCGGCGTATGGCAACTGCCGCAATGGCCTAGCCCCTGCACCAGATAGGCTCCACGATTCCACTCGGCGCTTTGCTTGCTATCTGCCTGATAGGGTTGATCCTCATGGAACAGGCTGTTCCATACCGCCAACGGCCAGCGCATAGAGAGCGGCCAACTGATATCGCTTTCTCGGTTGGCTACGGGCTGCGCCGTAACCTCATGCATCAGGTAGTCATACAGTGCACGCATATCCTCTGCGCTCATTTTGGCGTAAGAGGTGTAAGGCATTGCCGGATACAATCGGTGGCCATCTTTGGCAATGCCTTGGCGCATCGCGCGGTCGAACTCTGCAAAGCTATAGGCCCCAATGCCATGCACCGCATCGGGCGTGATGTTGGTGGCATAGATATCCCCTAGAGGAGTGGGGAACTTCATCCCGCCAGCCAAGGGTTTGCCAGCTGGCAGGGTATGGCAGGCGGTGCAGTCGCCTGCCTTGGCAACGTATTCCCCCGCAGACATGGCCTGCGCCGAACCTGCGGCCAGCAACAACATCAGATACAGCGGGCGCAGACTCATGCTCCCTCCTTAGCAGCAACCTTGCCATAGGCCAGTTCATTCACTGCACGCCAGGCCTGATCGATGGCCGAATTGGCATACGGGCTCCAGTCGGAGTCTGAATTGGCAATCACGATCTTGCCGATCGGCTGCCGTGCCGTTTCAATAATTTTTTTCGCTTCGTCTTCATCATCAAACATGCCATTGAGGAAGTACGAATAACCATGTGACCAGCGGTTAACGGTGATCGCCTGAATATCACGCTGATGGTCAAACCCGGCAGCACCCAGCATGCCCTGCAGTTGTTCACGGATCATCTGTTCATGGACCTCAAAAGGGGTTCCCAACAGCAAGGCTCGCCCTTTACGCGATTGCTCACGCGGGCTGAGGCCGCTGCCCGCCAAAGTAGGAACATACACCATGTGCAGGCCAATCGGCTGATTCGGATCGCGCGGATGCTGATAGCCCCCCATACTCACCGGATAGTCCAACTTGACGCGGCTATAAGGCGCGGTGGGGGAATAGACCTCATGCACACCCAGCTTAATAAACGGCTGCCAGTTACGGATCACCACGTTGCTGTACACCAAGGGGGATTTCACGTTCTGCTTCAGCGCTTCCTGCTGCGCCTGCGGCATTTCCGGTACCAGATAAGGGATCATCATATTGTAGCCGGCCATCACCACCTGCCCGGCACGCACCTTGGAAACATTCACCCCGTTGATGTAAGACACCTCCACCTTATCACCCACGTTAGCCACATGCAGCCCTGTGCTGCTCAAGCGCAGCTTCACCGGCGATTCAGGACGATCGAGCTGGCTGTAATCAAACTGCGCCATCACGATATCGTTCATATCGTTACCCGGAGCAACAGCCGGGATCAGATGGCGCACCATCAGGCGTGCCAGCGAGGCATTGCCGTCTGGGAAATGGAACACGTAAGGATCGTCGAGATCCGCCTGTGACTCTTCATCCAGCGGCGGCAGATTCATGCCGTTCAGGCCCGGCAAGTCGCAAATCCGCGCGTCGCTGCAGGAGGTGGCGTCAATACCTACCGCCTGGAAATCATTGGTAGCTTGCTGGAAATAGCGGATGGCCATTTCACTCAGCCCCACTTTCTCACGCAGGAACTGGCTGTAGCTGTGTTTATCCAGCCAGTCGACCTTTTCTTCCTGGCTCATCCCCGGCAAATAATCTTTGTTGACGGTGTGCAGCGCAATCAACGCCTGCCGATCGCTTTCCGGTAACGGGAAATCCCCAATAAACGCTTCATAGGAACGGCCATTGAGGCGATCACGCGGGATATCATCTGCTACCACCCGGCCCGGATCGCCACTCACCACTTTGTCGACGCCAAAGTTTTTGCGATCAAAGTAAACGCCACGGCTCAGATTCAGATCCGGGTAGAAGGTTTTATCGAACGCCTTTTCCAGATTATCGATGCTGACGCCCAGTTTCTGCAGCAGCCCCAGCGCCACCGGGCTGAAGTTGGAGCGCGGTGACTGCAGCGACTCACTGCCACCGTACCCCAGGATCATGCCGTTTTCACTGCTGAACTCATTGCGCTTGGCGTGCCCACCAAAGTCATCATGGTTATCAAGCAGCAAAATGCGCTGTTGCCGCCCTTTCATCTGCTGCCAGAAACAGGCGGCAGCCAGGCCGCTGATGCCTGCACCGACCACCACCAGATCGAACTCCTCTTCAACGGGTGCCGAACCAAAATCAAACGCTTTGCCATCACGGCCCAACTGATGGGCGTATTCAAATGAACCGGGATGGTTACCCCGCAGGCCCGTGATGGCGGGCGGATAATAGAGGGTTTTGTTGGCGGTTTGCGGCGATGCTCGCAGAATTTGCATCGGCGTTAACCCGGCGGCGATGCTAATCGCCACCCCATTGAGAAAATCACGACGAGTGATAGCCATTCATGACATCCTTCATTTTTTATCAGCCTGAAAAGCGCGTTATTTTGCAGAGAAAATCCAATGTATACCCTAAATCATCCGAGTAACGCAGCGACAAATCGGTCAAAGACCGATTTGAAAAGCGCTTGCGCTGGCTCGTAGAGTGAGCCTCAACAATGAAGCTCATAATCCCCAGGAGCTTACATCAGTAAGTGACTGGGGTGGGTGACAAATCTGCCGGGAGCAGATTTGAACGCTGCTTGCAGCGGCCCCACAGGGGCGAGGCCCACGGATGGGCCGAGTAACAAAGCCAACGCACCTGCAATTTGAAATATGACGGGTATATCAATGCTTAAACATCACATGGCGGATAACGGTGTAATCCTCCAGCCCATACATCGACATATCTTTGCCGTAGCCAGACAGCTTCTGCCCCCCGTGCGGCATTTCACTGACCAGCATAAAGTGCGTGTTCACCCAGGTGCAACCATACTGCAGGCGCGCACTCAGACGATGTGCGCGGCCAACGTCGCGCGTCCACAGCGAAGAGGCCAAGCCATAGTTTGAATCATTTGCCCAGGCCAATACCTGCGCTTCATCATCAAACGGCGTGACCGTTACCACCGGGCCGAAAACTTCGCGTTGCACAATTTCATCTTCCTGGCGCGCACCGGCCAGCAGCGTCGGCTGGAAATAAAACCCTGGGCCATTCACCTTCTCGCCGCCGGTCACCACCTGCACATGCGGCAAGGCTTTGGCCCGCTCAACAAAGCCAACCACCCGTTCCAGATGCTGTACGGTGATCAACGGCCCCAGTTCGGTGCTGCTGTCTTCCGGCGGCCCAATTTTCAGGCTGGTTACCGCGGCGCCCAAGGCTTGCACCAGGCGTGGATAAATGCCTTTCTGCGCATAAATACGGCAGGCGGCGGTGCAATCCTGCCCGGCATTGTAAAAACCAAAGGTGCGAATCCCTTCCACCACCTGATCCAGATCGGCATCATCAAACACCAACACCGGAGCTTTTCCGCCCAGTTCCATATGCGTGCGCTTAATGCCTGGCGCGGTGTGGGCAATAATATGTTCGCCGGTCGCGATAGAGCCGGTAAGCGAGACCATACGTACCTTGCTGTGCCCCGTCAGCACATCACCGACGCTGGCCCCACGGCCAAACAACACGTTCAGCACCCCCGGCGGAAAAATACCTGCCGCCAATTCTGCCAGTTTGAAGGTGGTTAACGGGGTCTGCTCGGAAGGCTTGATGACCACACAGTTGCCCGCCGCCAGCGCCGGTGCCAGCTTCCAGGCGGCCATCATCAGTGGATAGTTCCAAGGGGCGATCGAAGCCACCACGCCCAACGGGTCGCGGCGGATCATCGAGGTATGCCCGGCCAGATACTCACCGGCGGCCAACCCGCTCAGGCAACGGCTGGCACCGGCAAAGAAGCGGAACACATCGGCCACCGCAGGCAGCTCATCATTCAGCACACAGTGATAGGGTTTGCCGCAGTTGAGAGACTCCAACTCGGCGAAGGCCGCTGCGTGCTCGTCAATCACATCAGCCAGTTTCAGCAGATGTTCGGACCGCTCTTTCGGCGTGGTTTGCCCCCAGGTAGCGAACGCGGCATCGGCCGCCAATACGGCCTGATCCACCTGCTGTGCACTGGCCTCTGCCACCTGCACAATCACCTCTCCCGTCGCCGGGTTCACTACCGGCAGCGTCTCCCCTTGGCCCGCAATCAGTTGGCCATTAATCAGCAGTTGGCTTTGCATAAGGTTTTCCTTTAAAAAAATGGACGTAAGAGTTCAAGCTACTTGCCGCTACCCGCAACGCTTTCCCCACCTTTAGTCAGGTAGTAAGCCCCCAGAATCGGGATCATGGTCAGCACCATCACCGACAGCGCCACCACGTTGGTGATCGGCACATCGCGCGGCCGCCCTAGCTGGTTCAGCAACCACAGCGGCAGCGTGCGCTCATGTCCGGCGGTAAAGGTGGTCACAATGATTTCATCGAATGACAGGGCGAACGCCAGCATGCCCCCCGCCAGCAGCGCCGAGCCGAGATTAGGCAGGATCACATAGCGGAAGGTTTGCCAACCATCGGCACCCAGATCCATCGATGCTTCGATCAAACTGTGGGAAGTCCGGCGGAAGCGGGCGATCACGTTGTTGAAGACGATCACCACGCAGAATGTGGCGTGGCCGATCACAATGGTCATGATCCCCGGTTCGATATTCAGCGCCTTGAAGGCCGCCAGCAGCGCGATGCCGGTGACAATCCCTGGCAAGGCGATCGGCAACAGCAGCAACAAGGAAATACTCTGTTTACCGAAGAAATCACGGCGGTACAGCGCTGCGGCCGCCAACGTGCCCAACACCAGCGCAATGGCGGTCGCCAGGCTGGCAATCTGCACCGAAAGCAGCACCGCATCGATAATATCCTGCCGCCCGGCGGCCACGCTGAACCAGCGCAGCGTCAGGCCCTGCGGCGGGAAGCTGAATGCCGCTTCTTCGGTATTGAAGGCGTAGATGGCGATAATCGCCAGCGGGAAGTGCAGGAAGATCAGGCCGCCCCAGGCGGCCAACTTCAGCCCTAATGGCGCGCGTTCAGAGTGCATCGAAAGCCCCCAAGCGTTTGACAATGGAAAGATAAATCGCAATCAGCACGATCGGCACCAGAGTAAAGGCCGCCGCCATCGGCATATTGCCGATCGCCCCTTGCTGGGCGTACACCATGCTGCCGATAAAATAGCCCGGCGGCCCCACCAGCTGGGGCACGATAAAATCCCCCAGCGTCAGCGAGAAGGTGAAAATCGAACCGGCGGCAATCCCCGGCACCGCCAGCGGCAAGATCACATAACGAAACGTCTGCGCCGGGCGTGCGCCGAGATCTGCAGAGGCGTGCAGCAGTGAAGGGGGTAAGCGTTCTAAGGCGGCTTGGATCGGCAGGATCATGAACGGCAGCCAGATATAGACAAACACCAGAAAACGCCCCAGGCCGGAGGTGGACAGCGTATTCCCCCCCACGCCGGGAATGCTCAGGATCCCCGCCAACAAAGGCTCCAACCCCATATGTTGCAGGAACCACTGCGCCACGCCATCTTTAGCCAGCAACAGCGTCCAGGCATAGGCTTTGACGATATAGCTGGCCCACATCGGCATCATCACGGCGATATAAAAGAACGCCTTAACTTTGCCGCTGGTATAGCGCGCCATGTAATAAGCAATCGGGAACGCCAGTACCGCACTGGCCAGCGACACCAGCACCGCCATGGTGAGCGTGCGTACGATGATGTCGTAGTTGGCGGGGTTAAACAGCGCGCGCAGGTTGGCAAAGGTCAGATCCGGCGTCTCCGTCATGGTGAAGTCATCAAAGGTGTAGAACCCCTGCCACAGCAGCGTCAGCAATGACCCCAGATAGACTGCACCAAACCACAATAACGGCGGCACCAGCAACAACAGCAGATACAGCGTCGGCTTGCGGTACAGGTAGGTGGAAAGTGCGCGGATTTTACCACTCGATGAAACCGGATTCTCGATGCTCATCTCCATCTCACCTCTCCTCCAGCAGCGGCACCATGGCCTCACGCGCCCAGCAGGCGGTCACCGGCTGGCCGATCAGGCGCTGCTGTTCAGCCGCCTGCCACTGCGGGTTAGCCTGGCTGACCAGCAATTTCTCCCCGCTGCTCAGGGCGACTTCGTAACGGGTAGCCGCTCCCTGATAATGGATATCCTGCAACGTGCCCTGTACCTGAATTTCCCCCTGCGCAGCCGCGCTGTGATCCAGCAGGCGAATGTGTTCCGGGCGAATTGAGAAGGTGGCGCTCTGCCCCAATAAGCGCTGCGCCAGATCGCTGCGCACCACATTGGAGGTGCCAACAAACTCGGCGACAAATGGCGTTCTTGGCCGCATATACAGCTCACGCGGTGAGTCCACTTGTTCAATGCGGCCATTGTTGAATACCGCGACACGATCCGACATCGACAACGCTTCGCTCTGATCGTGAGTGACAAAAATAAAGGTGATACCCAACTGGCGTTGCAGCTTTTTCAGCTCCCCTTGCATCTGCTCACGCAGCTTCAAGTCCAGGGCGCCCAAAGGTTCATCCAGCAGCAACACACGTGGGCGATTGACCAGCGCACGCGCCAGTGCCACACGCTGGCGTTGGCCGCCGGAAAGATGTGCGGGCTTACGTTCGGCGGCAAACCCCAGCGCCACGCTTTCCAGCGCCTGCTGTGCCCGCGCCAGCCGTTCACGTTTAGCAACGCCTTTTACCATCAGCCCATAGGCGACGTTTTCCAACACGGACATATGTGGGAACAGTGCGTAATCCTGAAATACGGTATTCACATCGCGCTGGTATGGCGGCAGATTGGCGGCCTCTTGCCCATGAATGCGAATCGAACCAGAACTGAGTTGCTCAAAACCGGCGATCAAACGCAGGCAGGTGGTTTTGCCCGAACCGGAAGGCCCGAGCATGGAAAAAAACTCTCCATCCCGAATGTCGACAGAAACCCGATCAACGGCACGAACATCGCCGAAAATACGCGAAACATCGATAAACTGTACGGCAATGCTCATGATATGCGCTCCACGTTGCTTTCCACTCACCCCAACCCTCTCCCACAGGGAGAGGGGGCCGTTAGGCGATCGGAATAAGTAAGCTGATATTTATCTGCCGCCCATAATGGCGATATAGTCCTGCGTCCAACGGCTGTATGGCACAAATTTGCCGCCTTCTGACTGTGGTGTTTTCCAGAAAGCGATCTTGTCGAACTGGTTAAAGCCGTTGGTTTCACAGCCTTTATCACCGAGCAGAGCGCTAGCTTTACAGCCTGCCGGCACCGCAGGTAACGAACCAAACCAGGCGGCAACATCCCCTTGCACTTTCGGCTCCAGCGACCAGTTCATCCACTGATAGGCGCAACTTGGGTGCTTAGCTTCAGCGTGCAGCATGGTGGTATCCGCCCAGCCGGTCACCCCCTCTTTCGGGAAAACGGTGGCAATCGGCTGGCCTTCACCTTTCAGGGCATTAGCCTGATACGGCCAGGCACCGGAGGCAACGACCCCTTCGTTCTTGAAATCGCTCATCTGTACCGAGGTATCGTGCCAATAACGGTGGATCAGCGCGTGCTGGCTGCGTAACAGCGTGAGTACCGCCTGATACTGTTCTTCGTTCAATTGGTAGGGATCGGTGATGCCCAGTTGCGGCTGGGTCGCCTTCAGGAACAGCGCCGCATCGGCGATATAAATTGGGCCATCGTAAGCCTGTACCCGGCCCTGGTTGGTTTTGCCATCCGGCAGATTTTGCTGCTGGAAGACGACCGCCCAACTGTCTGGCGGCGTCGGGAAGGTTTTGCTGTTATACATCAGCACGTTTGGCCCCCACTGATAAGGCGTACCATAGGTTTTACCCGCTACCGTATACCACGGGCCGTTCAGTAGGCGTGGATCGACGTTTTTCCAGTTGGGGATCAAAGTGGTATCAATTGGCTGCACGCGTTTGCCGAAGATCAGGCGCAATGACGCATCGCCGGAGGCGGTCACCAGGTCATAACCGCCCTTAGCCATCAGGCTAACCATCTCATCGGAGGTGGCGGCGGTTTTCACGTTCACCTCACAGCCGGTTTGTTTCTCAAATTGGGTCACCCAATCGTAATTTTTATCCGACTGACCACGTTCGATATAACCAGGCCAGGCAATGATATCCAGCCGCCCTTCACCTTTGCCAAGCGGCTTATCGGCGGCCTGCGCCATGCCGCAAAGAACAGTGATACAGAGTGCGGAAACTGTGGTGACTGCGGTTGTTTTTCCCATCGTAATTACCCCTGTGTTGCGTATCGAAAAGTGGCTGATTTTTGCCAGGTGTGTGGCTAGAAGGTGGATTTAAATTTCGCCATCACATGCCTGACAACGCTGTAATCCTGTAATGAATCACTGGAAAGATCCTTACCGTAGCCGGAGCGTTTCAGGCCGCCGTGCGGCATTTCACTCGCCAAGGTAAAGTGGGTGTTGATCCAGGTGCTGCCGTATTGCAGATGCGCGGCGATGTGCAGCGCGCGATCGATGTTCTGCGTCCAGACCGAAGAGGCCAGCCCGTATTCAGAATCATTCGCCCAGCTCACGGCCTGTTCCAGCGTATCGAAGCGCGTAACGCTGACCACCGGGCCAAACACTTCACGTTGGACGATCTCGTCGCTTTGCAGGCAGCCTGCCAGCAAGGTGGGCTGGTAGTAGAAACCCGGGCCGGAATGGGCCGCCGCACCGGTAATCAGTTCGATATGCGGCTGGCTGAGGGCGCGTTCGACAAAGCTGGCCACGCGATCGCGCTGGCGGCTGCTGATCAACGGTCCAATCTCATTGTCTTCATCGCGCTTGCGGGCGAAACGCAGGCTAGCGACCGCTTCACCCAAGGCATCGACCAGCTTCTGGTAAATCCCCGCCTGCGCGTAGATCCGGCAAGCGGCGGTGCAATCTTGCCCGGCGTTGTAATAACCAAAAGTGCGGATGCTGCTGACTACCTCATCCAGATCGGCATCATCGCAGACGATCACCGGAGCTTTACCCCCCAACTCCAGATGAGTGCGTTTTACGCTTTTCACTGCCGCTTGCAGGATCTTCTGCCCGGTGACGATATCGCCGGTAACGGAAACCAGCCGCACCTGCGGATGATTCACCAGATGGCTGCCCACCCCTTCGCCGCCGCCATAAACAATATTCAGCACCCCTGGCGGCAGGATCTCCTGCAGCGCAGGCACCAGCGCCAATATCGTCAGCGGCGTATGTTCGGAAGGCTTGAATACCACGGTATTACCGGCAGCCAGCGCCGGAGCTATTTTCCAGGCGGCCATCATTAGCGGGTAATTCCAGGGGGCGATGGAAGCGACCACGCCAAGCGGATCGCGGCGAATCATTGAGGTGTGGCCGGCAATATATTCACCGGCCAACTGCCCCTGCTGGGTGCGCACGGCCCCGGCGAAGAAACGGAATACATCGATGGCCGCAGGCAGATCGTCGTTCAGCGCCTGATGGAAGGGTTTACCGCAGTTAAGCGCTTCGAGCCGTGCCAAACGTTCAGCTTGCTGTTCAATGGCATCGGCTATACGCAGCAGAATAGCCGCGCGAAAAGCGGGCGTAGTGCGTGACCAATGGGAAAAAGCCTGCTGTGCCGCAGCAACAGCGGCCCCTACCTGAACGGTAGAAGCCTCGGCAAGAGTAACCAGCGTTTCGCCGTTGGCAGGGTTAACGATCTGCTCATGATGGCCCTCGCCTTCTACCGAGTGGCCATTAATAAATTGCTGACAGGACAAACCTGAAACCTGATGCACATCTGCCATTGCGGATCGCCTTTTGTGACAAAAACGTTAATCAAGTGTGATTGTTTGGTTTTTATCAGACTAGGCGAGCGTACTGCGGACAACAAATTCTAAATACTGAAGGCAGCGTTCGATTAAATAGAATGCTTAAGGCCTGCCACATTCATCTTGCTGTTCTCACGCGCAATAGTGAGGAATGGCGTTACCAGCTCCGGCCGGGCGCTGCCACGCCGCCATGCCAGGCCGATATCCAACGGCTCCAGCAGATCCACCAGCTTGCGCGCTTCGATCATATTACCCTCCAGCGACCAAGCGCGGTAAGCCATATCCGGCAGAATGGCAATTCCCATCCCCGCGGCCACCAGGCTGCGCACCGCTTCGGTGGAAGCCGTCTTCATTGCTATTTCCGGCTTAAGGCCCACTCGTCCCCAAATCCGCCGGGCATGCACATCCATTTCGTCCACGTTAAGCTGGATCAGCGGCTGTTTAGCCACATCGGCTAAACCGATACTGTCGTGCTCCAGTAACGGGTGCAACGGTGGCAGCCACAGGCGATACGGCGAATGCATCAGCACTTCAGTTTGCAATGCATCGCGATCTTCAATGTTTGACAGGATCAATACCCCAATATCTATCTCACCGCTCACCAGTAAATGTTCGATATACGGCCGTTCATCCTCAATCACCTGGATCGTTACGTTGGGATAAGCCGATTTGAAGCGCTTGAGCAGTTCCACCAGAAAATAACCGGCTACCAGGCTGGTGACGCCGATGGTCAGCTTGCCGTTCAGGCTTTCGGTGCCCAGTTGCAGGCTGCGCTTGGCGTTATCGACGGTGGCGAGGATCAGATAGGATTGGCGCAAAAACTGATGGCCTTGGTGAGTCAGGTTCATCCCTTTGGCATGGCGCTCGAACAACCGGACGCCAATCTCGGTTTCCAACTGCTGGATCGCCAAGGTTAGCGAAGACTGCGAGACAAACACCGCCTGTGCAGCAGCGGAGATCGAGCCGGTTTCTGCCACGGCAATAAAGTGGCGGATTTGGCGTAACGTCATCATGGCAAACCACCTCGGTCAAAACGGTTGTTTTGAGTGTAGGTGCTTACCAGTCAGCTATCGGGAAAAGTGTGCGAAATGCGATAGCGTTCGCTTTTTTAGAATGGGATTGAAGTTCACGCTGAAAGTGAGCGGTAGCCAGACACCACTCTGAAATTTGGGGCGTAGCGAGCGCATCCAGATTGAATGCGGCCAGCGCGCAGTGCCCCGGAGTGTACACGCAGTACACGAGGAGGCCGCGCACTGCCCAAGTTCAAACTGGAAGTGCTCGGTAGCCAGACATCTTAAATCGCTTCTTCGTCTTGCTCGCCGGTACGGATACGCACTACTCGCGCTACGTCGAAGACAAAGATTTTACCGTCGCCGATTTTACCGGTTTGTGCAGTCTGCATGATGGTTTCTACGCAGGTATCAACGATATCGTCAGCAACCACGATTTCGATTTTGACCTTCGGCAGGAAGTCGACCATGTATTCTGCACCACGGTACAGTTCGGTGTGGCCTTTCTGACGGCCAAAACCTTTCACTTCGGTCACGGTCATCCCGGTAATCCCAACTTCAGCCAGCGCTTCACGCACGTCATCCAGTTTGAACGGCTTGATAATAGCGTCGATTTTTTTCATCTTTATTCCTTAATTACCAATTTTTACGGCCAAAACCGGAGGTGATCGGGTAGCGGCGATCTTTACCAAAATTACGGGCGGTGATACGCGGCCCGACGGCGGCCTGGCGGCGCTTGTATTCGTTGATATCCACCAAACGGATCACCTTACGCACGATGGCCTCTTCGAAGCCTTCGGCCACCAGATCGGCGACGGACTTATCGCGTTCGACGTAGCCTTCGAGAATGGCATCCAGAATGTCATACGGCGGCAAACTGTCCTGATCGAGCTGATCCGGGGCAAGTTCAGCAGAAGGTGGACGATCGATCACCCGCTGCGGGATCACGTAAGAGACCGTATTGCGATACTCAGACAGCTTGAACACCAGCGTTTTCGGCACGTCTTTCAGCACGTCAAAGCCACCCGCCATATCACCATACAGCGTGGCATAGCCCACAGCCATCTCACTTTTGTTACCCGTGGTTAACACGATGCTGCGGCGTTTGTTAGACAGCGCCATCAGCACCACGCCACGGCAGCGTGCCTGCAGGTTCTCTTCGGTGGTGTCACGTTCGGTGCCAACAAACATTGGCGACAACTGGCCCATAAAGGCATCAAACATCGGCTCAATAGAGACGATGTCAAACTCAACGCCGAGAATTTCGGCTTCTTCTTTTGCATCGGCAATGCTGATATCCGCCGTGTAGCGGAATGGCATCATCAAGGCCTGCACCTTATCTTTACCCAATGCATCAACGGCAATCGCCAGCGTCAGCGCAGAGTCGATACCGCCGGATAGGCCCAGCACCGCACCTTTAAAACCGTTTTTGGTCACATAATCTCGCACCGCCAGCACCAGCGCTTCATACACCTGCGCCAACTGAGGCAGTTCTGCCGCCGGGGCAGTCATCGGCACCACTTGCAACTCATTGAACTCCAGCAGAGTGACCTGCTCAGCAAACGCTGCCAGGCGATGCGTCATATTGCCCGCGGCATCAAACACTTTTGAGCAGCCATCAAAAATCAGCTCATCCTGCCCGCCGATCTGGTTGAGATACACCAACGGCAGGTTCGTGCGCTGGCAGTGCCCTGCCATCAGGGTTTTACGGATATAAGGCTTTTCACGGTTATACGGCGAAGCATTGATCGACAGCAGAATTTCCGCCCCTGCCGCTTTGGCCGCATCCACCGGCTCCGGGAACCACAGATCTTCGCAAATCAGCAGACCCAGGCGGTAACCTTTCAGATCCACCACGCAGCTTTTATCCCCGGCATGGAAGTAACGTTTTTCGTCGAACACACCGTAGTTTGGCAACTGCTGCTTGAAATAACGCGCCTGTAATTGCCCCGCGGAAAACAGCGACAGCGAGTTATACAGCTTGCCGTCTTCACGCCAGGGGTGCCCCACCAGGATCGCCACATCGGCCGATGCCTGCTGCAGGCGGTTAAGCTGGGTATCGCAGCGCTGGTAGAAATCGTCACGGTACAACAGGTCTTCCGGCGGATACCCCGACAGTGCCAGTTCGGTGAACATGACCAGATCGGCTCCCGCCTTCTGCTGCTCTTGCACGGTTTGCAACATGCGTTCGCTGTTGCCTTCAATATCGCCCACCAGCAAATTCAACTGGGCCAACGCAATGGAAAGTGATCTGCTCATATCTCTCTAGTCTGCCATGCCACAACAAAAAACGGAGTTGATACCCATCATACTGCAAGTTGCAGGGGGTTCTTCCGGCTCGTTTGTTGAGAACCTGCACTAAGCAGGTTCAGGAAAAAAATCATTCTTTAAAATCGTTGGCGTCCAGTTCGTGGCGCGACAACAATTTATAGAATTCAGTACGGTTGCGGCCCGCCATACGCGCGGCCTGGGTGACGTTGCCCTTGGTGATTTGCAGCAGTTTACGTAAATAGTGTAATTCAAACTGGTTACGCGCTTCGACAAAGGTCGGCAGAGCGGTATTTTCCCCTTCCAGGGCCTGCTCAACCAACGCTTCGCTGATCACCGGAGCCGACGTCAGTGCCACACACTGCTCGATAACGTTCACCAATTGGCGCACGTTACCCGGCCAACTGGCGGTCATCAGGCGTTTCATCGCATCGGAGGAGAAACTGCGCACAAAAGGTTTGTGGCGCTGCGCCGACTCACGCAGCAGATGGTTAGCCAACAGCGGAATATCTTCTGCCCGCTCATTCAGCGCCGGGATCTTCAGGTTTACGACGTTCAGGCGGTAGTAGAGATCTTCGCGGAACTCGTTTTTCGCCATCGCTTTCGGCAGATCGCGGTGGGTAGCGGAGATGATGCGCACGTCGATGTCCAGATCGCGGTTACTGCCCAGTGGGCGCACCTTGCGTTCCTGCAACACACGCAGCAATTTCACCTGGAGCGAAAGCGGCATATCGCCAATCTCGTCCAGGAACAGCGTGCCGCCAGCGGCAGCCTGGAATAACCCCTCACGGCTGCTCACCGCACCGGTGAAGGCGCCTTTGGCATGCCCAAACAGTTCGGACTCCAGCAGTTGCTCTGGCAATGCGCCACAGTTGATGGCTATAAAGGCTTTTTTCGCCCGCGGGCTGGCACCATGAATCGCCTGCGCCAACACTTCCTTGCCGGTACCACTCTGGCCGTTAATTAGCACGCTGACATCTGACTGTGCCACCATCTTGGCCTGCTCCAGCAGACGCAGCATGATTGGGCTGCGGGTGACAAAGTCTTCACGCCAGCTTTCATCGCCCGCCGGTATCGACAGCGATAGCGCATCATCAATCGCTTTATACAGTGCATCGCGATCGACCGGCTTGGTCAGGAAGCTGAATACCCCTTGCTGGGTTGCGGCAACCGCATCGGGGATCGAACCATGAGCGGTAAGAATGATCACCGGCATTCCCGGCTGATATTTCTGGATTTCAGCGAACAACGCCATGCCGTCCATTTCATCCATCCGCAAATCGCTGATGACCAGGTCGATCTTTTCACGCGCCAGCAGGCGCAGAGCCTCCTGGCCGCTGGCGGCAGTAATGACGTGAAAACCTTCGCTGGTCAGACGCATCCCCAGCAGCTTGAGCAAGCTGGGATCGTCGTCAACCAACAGAAGATTGGCCGGTTTGCGAGCTGTCATTGCGCTTTAGGCTCCTTATGAGCGGGTGGCGGTACGTCGGTGTCTTCCGGTTCAACTGGCACAGCGGTGCCTTTTTCTGGCGCAGGAGCAGATTCAGGCTCAGCTTCTTTGGCTTTGGCTGGCGCTGTTCCTTTGCCAGCAGCATCCGCTTTTGGCTGCACAGTGCTGCTTTCAGGGATTTCACCCTGCATTTGCTTACGCGAAGAAAGCTGACGTTCGATATCGGTCAGATTTTCCAGCTTGCGCGACGTCTCCTGCAGTTGGCTCTGCAAATGCGCCTGACTCTGGCGCAGCATGTCGATCTGGCTGTCTGAGCTTTCCTGCAGGCTCTGATAGCGGGCCCGTTCGTCAAACAGTGAGACCTGCAAGACCTGCTGCTCACGCCACAGCTGTAGCAAAGGGCGCAATGAGCTTGGGAATTCAAGACGATAGCTATTCAGACGATCGATGATCTGACGGCGTTCTGCCGAGGTCGGTTCGGCACTGCCCAACAGAATACTTTGCTTGAAAACGCCTTGCCAGTTGCTGCCTGGCAACGTTTTCGCCAATGCCCGGGCCTGAGTGGAACCAATACGATCGGCACAGTCCATCACTCGCAGCCAGTAAAGAGGGTTTTCCAACACCTCTTTTTCATCAAGCGGTAACAGGGTTTCACAAGGTGCAATGCGGTAGTCCACCACTTTGGTGTCTGGAATGGACTCCTGTTGCTGCTGAGTCAAACCACTGCTGACGGCGCGCTCGGCACACCCGGTCAGCAGAAACGGGGCCAAAAGGATCGGGCCCAGGAAAGAAAGAGAGCGCTTGCCGAGCGGTGCACGTTGAGAAACACGTGGTGAACCTTCGGTCTGCGGTAAACTGGCGCGTTTAGACCATGTGTACATTATTTATTCATTCTCGGCGGTTAATGGCAATTCAATTCGGAAACAGACATCAGCGTCAGCAACGTTGACCAGTTTCAATTCTCCGCGCATACGGCGAATACAATCCTGAGCGATGCTCAGCCCCAGCCCGCTTCCTTTTACCGCCCCTTTTCGCTGGTGACTACCTTGGAAAAAAGGCTCAAAAATCATGGCATGTTCCGTTTCGGGGATTGGCGTACCGCTATTGGCGACGTCAATCTGCACCCGTTGCCCAACCTGGCGGCTGCGGATCCAAATGTTACCGGATTCCTCGCCGTAGTGCACCGCATTGGAGTAGAGATTATCCAGGACACGCATTAATAGCGTAGGCTGTGCCCAGCAGATCTCAGCCTCAAGCTTCACTTCGGTGCGAATCATTTTGGCTCGCGCTGGCAAACTGTGGGCAGCAACGACCATGTCGACCAGTTCTTCCAGCTCAACATTCTCATGCTCTGATGGGCCATCGGCCAGTTTGCGGTTGTAATCCAGCAATTGTTCTATCAGTTGCTGCAGGTGGCGGCTGCTTTGATTAAGGATCGCCACCACCTCTTTTTGATCGGGTGTCAGCGGGCCGGCGACCTCATCTGCCAGCAATTCGGTCCCTTCCCGCATACTGGCAAGCGGGGTTTTCAACTCATGGGAAATGTGGCGCAAAAACTCGTGCCGCTGCGATTCCAACCACGCCAGGCGTTCACTCAGCCAGATAATACGTTGCGCTAGCGAACGCAGTTCGCGCGGGCCTTTGAAGGATGCCGTCATACCAATCGGGCGCCCTTCTCCCAGGCGATTAATCATACGCTCGACCGCCTTGACCGGCCCGATAATCATGCGGGTAAATAGCACCACCAGTATCACGCTGACCAGAAACAGCAGCAGCGCCTGCCAGCCGAAAAACTGACCGCGTTCTGCGATCGCCTGTTGCAACTGTTGGCCACGGGAGAAGATAACGCTTCGGGTCGCCTGAACCATTTCTGCGTTGGAACGCGAAAACGACTCCAGCAGCAGTGAAGAGTCTTTATCCGGGCCACTGCTTTGGCATTTAATCGTGGCAAGCTGAGTGAGCAAGCCGCGCAATGTCTGGTAATAACGCTCGTCCGGCAGGATTGGTGCATGGGAATCGAGCATTTGGGAATATTGCTTGCGCTGATTCTGGTATAACCGCTCCAGCGTAGGATCGACCAGAACACAGTACTGGCGATAGCTGCGCTCCATCTCTAACGCCATGCTGGTCATGGCCTCACTGCGTCTGGCATCCACCAGCGTGGTACGGTTGATATCTGCCGCCTGCGCGCTGAGATGATCCAGGCTTTGATAGGCCTGGTAAGCCAGTACCAGCAAGGGTAACAGCACCAACAGAAACGCCATCAGCACCAACTGACGCAGCGAGCGCGGGAATAAACGCCATCTTTTCAAAGAAATCATCTCATTATCTCTAGTCTACCTTGATGCTAACTGACTCAGCGGAGAGAAAAAAGCCCGGTAAAGGATAATCCGCGATCTGGCACGCAAAGAGGGGCATTGAACGCAGCAGAAAGCCTTTCACAAGAGGATATGCGGCGCATAAGCCGAAGGAAAAGAGTTGGGGAAGTTTTGCCAAGCGGATATTGCGTTGCTGTTATGACAGGGTGCACAAAGTATGATGGCAGCATGAATGCGGTTTCTGACATTGACGCTGGGGCAAAATGCCCCATCGCAATGAGATATGTGGATGCCCTTACGCCTCGTCCCCAGGTGATGTAGCACAAGGCTGGCATCGAATAGGACGAATAGCATCCATAAGTATCCGGAATTGATGAACACATCATCACAGGTGGATACAAGGCGGTGCCTCACTCAACGTGTCGTCCGATGTTTGATAAAGCCGCTTGCGCGTCTGTTATCGGTTTAGTTGGACGATAGGCACCATTTCTTTGGCATCATTCGGAGGCTTATGAGGCAGAATTCCGTCTAAATACGGGGCCGTCATAAAAAGTTGAATGAGCAACTGAACAATATAATGCACTAGTCGTGCCAACTTTTAATAAAACTTATTAAGCATATGATATTTATAAAATATTAATTTAAACCCTGTGCAAATCTATCAATCTGCGTGATACACAGTGAGTCATAATCCATCGTACCGTCGCCAAATACCGACAACTTATCCTCATAAATCCACACCATAATAAAATCAATAATTTAAATGTCTCTTTTTAGAGACACCCAATGTGGCGTTTGTCGCAAAAAACCGACACGCCACATAACCTATTAAAATATAAGGCAATAAAAAGGGCGCAATACTTTGCGCCCCCAGTCAATTACGCCTCAAGCGAACGGAATCAATCAACCCAGTTGTTTACGCGCGTTGCGGAACATGCGCATCCATGGACTATCTTCCCCCCATTCTTCCGGGTGCCAGGAGTTGCTGACCGTGCGGAATACCCGTTCCGGGTGCGGCATCATGACGGTGGCACGGCCATCGCTGCTGGTCACGGCTGTGATCCCGTTTGGCGAACCGTTCGGGTTTGCTGGATACGCTTCGGTGACCTGACCGGCATTATCCACAAAACGCAGAGCCACCAGGCCATGTTGCTCCAGCGCCGCCAGGTGTGCCAAGTCGCGCACCTCCACATGGCCTTCGCCATGAGAAACAGCGATTGGCATACGTGAACCAGCCATTCCCTGCATAAACAGAGATGGGCTGGCAGCCACTTCGACCAGGCTGAAACGGGCTTCAAAACGATCAGACAGGTTACGCACAAAGCGCGGCCAATCTTCAGCCCCTGGGATCAGTTCACGCAGGTTAGACATCATCTGGCAGCCGTTGCAAACGCCCAATGCCAAGGTATCTGGCCGATGGAAGAACGCGGCAAACTGATCGCGCACGCGCTGATTGAACAGAATCGATTTCGCCCAGCCTTCACCGGCACCCAGCACGTCACCGTAAGAGAAACCGCCGCAGGCGACCAGCGTGTGGAAGCCTTGCAGATCGCGGTGCCCTGCCAGCAGATCGCTCATATGCACATCGACTGCGTCAAAACCGGCACGGTGGAATGCCGCCGCCATCTCAACATGAGAGTTAACGCCCTGTTCACGCAGCACCGCCACTTTCGGACGCGAGCCCTTGGCGATATAAGGTGCGGCAATGTCCTCATCTGGTGCAAAAGTCAGCTTAACGTTCAGACCCGGATCGCGTTCGTCCTGCTTGGCCTGATGCTCCTGATCGGCACACTCAGGGTTATCACGCAGGCGCTGCATCTGCCAGGTGGTTTCAGCCCACCAGGTGCGCAGCGTATTACGGCTTTCGCTATATACCGGTTTGCCTGCGCAGTTGATCTCAAAGCGATCGCCACTCTGCACGCTGCCAATGTGGTGCACATTGCCTGTCAGGCCATGAGCGGCAAATACCTGCTGCACGGCGGCCAAATGCGCGGCGGAAACCTGAATCACCGCCCCCAGTTCCTCGTTGAACAAGGCCGCCAGCACATCGTCGCCCAATGCCTGAATATCGACATTGACGCCACAGTGCCCCGCAAAAGCCATTTCGGCCAACGTGACCAGCAAACCACCGTCGGAACGATCGTGATAAGCCAGCAACGCGCGATCCGTCACCAATTGCTGCATCGCGTTAAAGAAACCGGCCAATTGTTCAACGTTACGCACATCGGCAGGTTTGTCGCCCAGTTGACGATAAACCTGTGCCAGAGCCGTGGCCCCCAGCGCGTTGTGGCCATTACCCAAGTCGATCAGCAACAGCGCGGTGTCGCCCTTGTCAGTACGCAGCTGCGGCGTAACGGTGTGGCGCACGTCTTCAACTCGAGCAAAAGCGGTGATCACCAGCGAAAGCGGTGACGTCATCTCGCGCTGCTCATTACCTTCCTGCCAGCGGGTTTTCATCGACATCGAATCTTTGCCCACCGGAATGGTGATACCTAACGCCGGACACAGTTCTTCACCTACGGCTTTTACCGCGGCGTACAGGCCAGCATCTTCACCAGGGTGGCCCGCTGCCGCCATCCAGTTAGCGGAAAGCTTCACGCGCTTCAGCGAACCGATTTCGGTCGCTGCCAGGTTGGTCAGCGCTTCCCCCACTGCCAGGCGAGCAGAGGCAGCAAAATCCAGCAACGCCACCGGCGCACGTTCACCGATCGACATAGCTTCGCCATAGTAACTGTCCAGGCTGGCGGTAGTAACTGCGCAGTCGGCCACCGGGATCTGCCATGGGCCAACCATCTGGTCACGCGCCACCATACCGGTCACGGTACGGTCACCAATGGTGATCAGAAAGGTTTTCTCCGCCACGGCAGGCAGGTGCAGAACGCGTTTTACCGCATCGGCCAGAGTGATTTCGGCACGCTGCAACGCTTCGCCTTGCGCCTGTTGGCTCTGGACGTCACGCGTCATTTTTGGCGTTTTACCCAGCAACACCTCCAGCGGCATATCAATCGGCTGATTGTCAAAATGACGATCGTTCAGCGTCAGGTGCCGTTCTTCTGTGGCTTCACCAATCACCGCATAAGGCGCGCGCTCGCGGCGGCAGATAGCATCGAACTGCGCCATCTGTTCGGGGGCCACCGCCAGCACATAGCGTTCCTGCGATTCGTTACACCACACTTCGAGCGGGCTCATCCCCGGCTCATCATTGAGAATGTCACGCAGTTCAAAACGGCCACCGCGGCCACCGTCGCTGACCAGCTCCGGCATCGCATTCGACAGGCCACCGGCCCCGACATCGTGGATAAACAGAATCGGGTTGTGATCGCCCAACTGCCAGCAGCGATCGATCACCTCCTGGCAGCGGCGCTCCATTTCAGGGTTGTCACGCTGTACCGACGCAAAATCCAGATCGGCATCAGACTGGCCAGAAGCCATAGAGGATGCCGCGCCGCCACCCAAACCGATATTCATCGCCGGGCCGCCCAACACCACCAGTTTGGCCCCCACGGTGATTTCGCCCTTCTGCACGTGATCGGCACGGATGTTACCCAGCCCCCCAGCCAGCATGATCGGCTTGTGGTAACCCCGCAGTTCAACTCCGTTGTGGCTGTTAACGCGCTCTTCATAAGTACGGAAGTAACCCACCAGCGCCGGGCGGCCAAATTCGTTGTTGAATGCAGCGCCCCCCAGCGGGCCTTCGGTCATGATATCCAGCGCAGTGACGATGCGATCCGGTTTACCAAAATCCTGCTCCCACGGCTGTTCAAAACCAGGAATACGCAGGTTGGAGACCGAAAAGCCCACCAGACCGGCTTTTGGCTTCGCGCCACGGCCAGTAGCCCCTTCATCACGGATCTCGCCACCGGAACCGGTAGCGGCTCCCGGCCATGGAGAGATTGCCGTCGGGTGGTTGTGTGTTTCTACTTTCATCAGGATATGTGCGTCTTCCTGATGGTAGTCATAGAGGCCATTTTCCGCTGCGGCAAAGAAGCGGCCAACCTGCGAACCTTCCATCACGGCGGCGTTATCTTTATAGGCTGAAAGCACATAGTCCGGCGTCTGTTCGAAGGTATTCTTGATCATCTTGAACAGCGATTTGGGCTGCTGTTCGCCGTCGATGATCCAATCGGCGTTGAAAATCTTATGGCGGCAATGTTCGGAGTTGGCCTGCGCGAACATGTACAGCTCGATATCCGTCGGGTTGCGCCCCAAGCCGGTAAACGCATTCAGCAGGTAGTCGATCTCGTCCTGTGCCAGCGCCAGGCCAAGTTTGACGTTGGCCTGTTCCAGTGCGCTGCGGCCTTGGCCCAGCACGTCCACCGTCTGATAGGGAGCCGGTTGGTGATGAGAAAACAGTTTTTCAGCCTGCTGCAACTCGCTAAAGACAGTCTCCATCATGCGATCGTGCAACAACGCGGCCAGAGTCTGCCACTGGGCTTCATCGAGCGCAGGTGCAGTGACATAAAATGCCAAACCACGCTCAAGACGAATCACCTGGGCCAGACCACAGTTGTGCGCAATATCGGTGGCTTTGGAAGACCAGGGGGAAATGGTGCCTGGACGCGGCGTAACCAGCAGCAGGCGGCCTTCCGGGGCATGCTCAGCGAGAGAGGGGCCATACTTTAGCAGCCGCTGAAGCTTGGCATGTTCTTCAGCACTTAGCGGTGCGCTAACATCGGCAAAGTGGACGTATTCGGCGTAGATATCACTGACCGGGAGTTGAGCGTCCTGGCAGCGGGACAGCAGTTTGGTAATACGAAAAGCCGACAAAGCGGGCGAACCACGCAATATTTCCATAATTAAAGTTCTCTCGTCTTCGAAGCAACTGATCTCAGCACTTCATTGGGCGCAACAGGGGAAAACGCGCGCCATTATAGAGAATCCGCACCGCCGACGAAACCGTTTGCGTAGCTATTATTGCGAAAAGCGCTTTCGCTATCGATTTACCATAACGTGTCAATAAAGTTGCACGCTGGCGTTTTGTTACGCAAAATGCCCCGACACTGGTGATTTAACCATGATAAACCCCATGTTCCGGCTAACAGAAAGTGCGCATTTATTTGAGATAACTATTTGAAACGAATAAAAATAAATTACATTCTAATCGGTGTTGTCACCTTGCTTCTGGCACTGGCACTGTGGCCCAATATTACTTGGCGTGGTGGCCTGGGTGGCCAACTCGAAGCGATCAAAGCACGGGGAGAGTTGCGAGTCAGCACGCTGAACTCGCCGTTGACTTATTTCACCACCAAGCAGGGGCCGAGTGGCCTTGACTATGAGCTGGCCAAAAGCTTCGCCAACTATCTGGGGGTGAAACTGGTGGTCATCCCGCACCAGAACATCAACGATCTGTTTGACGATCTGGACGATGATAACGCCGATCTGCTGGCCGCTGGCCTGATCTACAACCCGGATCGTCTCAGCCGTGCCAGCACCGGCCCGGCCTACTATTCGGTTTCCCAACAGGTGGTTTACCGGCTCGGTAGCCCGCGGCCAAAAAACTTTGCCGAGATGAAAGGCAAGCTGGCGGTGGCCTCCGGCTCGGCACACGTCAGCACCTTGAAACAGCTCAAACAAAATAAATATCCCACCCTCAGTTGGGAAGCCTCGAGCGATCTCACCTCCAAGGAACTGCTGGAGCAGGTGGCCGACGGCAAACTGGATTACACCATCGGTGATTCTGTCACCATCGCTCTGCTGCAGCGTATTCATCCACAGTTAGCGGTAGCATTTGACGTCACCGACGAAGAACCAGTGACCTGGTACCTGAAACGCGGCAGCGATAACAGCCTGTATGCCGCCCTGCTGGACTTTTACAGCCAGAAGGTGGAAGACGGTACGCTAGCGCGGCTTGAAGAAAAATACCTGGGTCATGTGGGTAGCTTCGATTATGTTGATACCAAAACCTTCCTGTCAGCGATCGATTCAGTGCTGCCCAACTTCCGTTCATTGTTTGAAAAACATGCCAATGAGATCGACTGGAAACTGCTGGCAGCCATTGCTTATCAGGAATCCCACTGGAATCCGCAGGCAACCTCCCCTACCGGCGTGCGTGGGCTAATGATGCTGACGCGCGCCACCGCCGAAGGTTTAGGGGTGAATGATCGGCTCGATCCCGAAGAAAGCATTAAGGGCGGTGCTCTTTATCTGCAACGCCTGATGGAAAAAGTGCCCGACAGCGTACCGGAGGACGAACGCATCTGGTTCGCTCTGGCGGCTTATAATATGGGCTGGGGCCATATGTTGGATGCCCGCAAATTGACCAAGAATCAACAGGGCAATCCTGACCGCTGGGTGGATGTCAAACAGCGCCTGCCGATGCTCAGCCAGAAACGCTATTCCCCGTTGCTCACCTACGGCTATGCCCGTGGCCACGAAGCCTACAATTACGTGGAAAATATCCGCCGTTATCAGGTCAGCCTGGTGGGGTATTTACAGGAAAAGGAGAAGAAAGCGGCTCAAGACGCGGCGAAACAGGTTGCACTGGCGAACGGTTACCCGGCAGTTGAGGCAAAGTTGGCGCTGAACCATTGATTATTGTAGATCTTTCTCGATACGCTGTGCCTGCTTCAGCGCTTTTTTCTGCTCACGGCGCAGACGGAAGAAATGACTGAGCGTCGCGGCGCACTCCTCTGCCAACACGCCTGCAACGATCTCGACCTGATGATTCATTCCCGGGTGGCGCAAAATATCCACCAGCGACCCAGCGGCACCGGTTTTCTCATCCGCTGCACCGTACACCAGGCGGCGGATACGGCTGTGGATCATCGCCCCGGCACACATCACACAGGGCTCCAGCGTGACATAGAGGGTGGCGTTCAGCAGGCGATAGTTCTGCAAAACCGAGCCGCCTTGGCGCAGCGCCATGATCTCGGCGTGGGCAGTGGGATCGTGGCGGCCAATCGGCCGGTTCCAGCCTTCGCCAATCACCTGATTGTCCAGCACCAGCAGCGCGCCCACCGGCACTTCGCCCTCTTCCTGCGCACGCAGGGCCAGGCTTAACGCCTGCCGCATCCAGTATTCGTCACTATATTCATTCATTACATCAATCCTCGTGCGCTTTTTTGCGGCGGGCATTATACACAGTAGCCCTCTTTTAGCGCAGCGACGTAGCAACAAATCCTTCGGTAGTTCACTTGGGAGATCTGCCCCGCGTGCTTCATCTCAAAGGTCGACCTCACAGTAACTCGCTGTTTTACAAAAATTTGACAACTTTATACAGCGAACAGACAACTCGGCCCATGATAAAGTGAATAATCGCTGCACTACTCCCAGAGTCCTGCATAAGAGGCACTATCGTGAAAATAAAACAGGCAGCAACCCTATTAGCACTCTCTCTGCTCCCACTGTTTGGCCTGGCAAACGCGGCATCCCCGGTGGTCAGCGTTAAATCAGAACTCGCCGCTCCGATCATGCTGGTAGACAGTGAAGATAAAAACTATCTGAAGGTATCCCTGACCGGTTTCAATCTTGACAGTCAACGCCGCAGCCCTATCAACCTGGCACTGGTGATTGATCGCTCCACCTCTATGAGCGGCGATCGTATCGAAAAAGCCAGAGAAGCAGCGATTCTGGCGGTAAATATGCTTACCCCTACCGACACTCTGTCGGTCGTTGCCTACGATAACAGCGCCGAAGTGATCATCCCTGCGACCAAAGTCAGCAACAAACCCGCGCTGATCGCCAGTATTCAACGGCATATTCGCCCACAAGGCATGACCGCGCTGTTTGCCGGTGTCAGTAAAGGCATTGGTCAGGTGGATAAACACCTGAATCAAGAGCAAGTAAACCGTATTATTCTACTCTCTGATGGCCAGGCGAATACCGGCCCGACCTCGATCGGTGAACTTGCCGAGCTGGCGCGCATCGCGGCCAAGAAAGGCATCGCTATTACCACCATTGGGCTAGGCGATGACTATAACGAAGACTTAATGACCACCATCGCCGGTTACAGCGATGGTAACCACGCTTTTGTGGCCAACTCGGCCGATCTGGAAACCGCCTTTACCAAAGAGTTTCAGGACGTTATGTCGGTGGTGGCACAGGATGTTGTCGTGCAGATCAAGACAGGCGACCGCGTAAAGCCAGTGCGCTTGCTGGGGCGCGATGGCGAGATCTCCGGCAATGTGGTTAACGTCAAACTGAATCAGCTTTATTCCAATCAGGAAAAATATGTCCTGCTGGAGGTGATGCCAGAAAAAGGCACGGACAATCAGCAAAAGAACCTGGCCGATGTCAACGTCAGCTACCTGAACCTCAGCAGTAAACGACAAGATCGGGTCAACGAACGAGTTACCGTCAGCTATAGCCGCTCGGCGGCAAAGGTCAGCGATGCCGTGCAACAGGAAGTCTTGGCCGAATCAGAGATCCAGAAAACCGCGCTGGCTAATGACGAAGCCATCCGGCTAATCGATGCAGGCCGCAAGGATGAAGCAAAAAAGGTGCTGGAATCCAACGCTTCCAAGCTGAGCGGGCTGTCATTCTCCAGCCCTGCCGCGGAGAAAAAAGTCAGAGAAAGCACGGAGAAACAGCGCAGGTTAGCAGAGGACATTGACAGTAAAGAAGCCGCCACCTACCGTAAGGAGCTGAAAGAACAGAACTACAGCGTCAAACAACAGCAGAAGTAGGGATCAATTTTGCGCTGAGTCAGTAAACCGGCTCAGCGCCGCCATGGGATGGGTCATGAAGCCGTCAAAAAGTCTGTTTCTCTTTGCCTTCACTACGCTGCTGATCTGCGCGGCAATCGCCTACTTCGGCTATCGTACCCTGACCCACGAAGCCCTACTGCGCCATTATCAGAACCAGCGTCTGGCACAGAGCCATACCAGCCAGGTCAGCAGCTTCATTCAGGGGTTGCTGAAGCAGAATGCGGTGCATCTCAGCTCTGTCGCTACCTATATCTCGTTAGACAGCAAAGCACTTAATCAATTGATCGCCCAAGAGAGCAGTATCGATGCGCTCTTTGTGCTCGAGAAAAACCGGCTATTGTTCCCTAATACGCAGGCGGCGCTGACCGAGAAAGAAAAAACCTGGCTCCAGGCGATCTCTCCTATCGTGCAGGATCCGAGTTTGCTCTACAGCCACTACTTTACCGACGAGCAAACCCGCCCAACCTCGGGTTGGTATCTGAGCCGTGAGCTTGGCGATCCGTTGCTGATTTACTGGCTGCAGCGCGGCAATCAGCTGATCGGATTCAAGTTTTCCTACGTTAAACTGCTGTCCGACGTGATTAACTCACTGGCGTTCGACTATGCGCCGAACACCGTGCGGGTAACCGATGACGGCCGCCTGCTCTATCAGAGCGGTGATAGCGAATTGGCCAAAGGCCAGATGCCGTTGGACTCTCTGCGCCTGCCTTATCCGTTGAGCGCCTGGCAGATAGACTATTACGCCAAAATGCCTAACGGCTATTCCATCTATCTCTGGGGCGGCCTGTTGATCCTGCTGCTGATCGCCCTCTTCGGGCTGGCAATGCTGTACCTGTACCGAGAATATACTCGCCAAGTGCGGCTCGCCCAGCAGCAGGTCAACTTTGTCGGCCAGGTTTCACACGAGTTGAAGACGCCGCTGACCAATATCTCCCTGTATGCGGAGATGCTGCAGGAGTTACAACAGGAAGAGAGCGCACCGCGCTCCCCAAACCAGCGCTATCTGGAGGTTATCCTCAATGAAAGCCAGCGCCTGTCACGCCTGATCCAAAATATTCTCAGTTTTACCAAAGCCCCCAAAGTGCACTTGCAGGCGGTAGCGCTGAGCCCTGTGTTGAATACGATTTACCGCGCCTTTCTCCCCGCTTTCAATGCCAGGCAAATGGAACTGGTGCAACTCGTCCACGCCGAAATTCATCTCACTACGGACGTGGATCGCTTAACGCAGATAATCAGCAACTTTCTCAGCAACGCAGAAAAATACGCCGCACACGGTAAACGGGTGGAACTGATAGCCGAACAACGCGCTGACAGGGGGCTGATCAGGGTACGCGACTATGGGAGCGGCATCGCAGCGAAAGACCTGAAAGCCATTTTTCAACCTTTCTATCGGGTGAAAAGTAGCATTACCGAAGGTGTTTCCGGCACAGGAATTGGCCTGACGATTTCCAAGCAACTGGCGATCGGTTTGCAAGGGGAAATCTCTGTCACCAGCGGCCCAACCGGCAGTTGTTTTACCCTTTCTCTGCCGCTGGCTCTTGAGCCGCAAGCAATCATCGATAAGGAGTTGTGCAAGTGAAAATATTGATCGCCGAAGACGATGCTCACATCCGCAACGGGTTGATGGAAGTGCTGGCCCACGAAGGCTACCGCCCTATTGCGGCAGAAAATGGCACACAGGCGCTGGCCCTGTATCGGCAACAGCAACCAGACTTTATTATTCTCGACATCATGATGCCGGAACTGGATGGATATAAGGTATGTAAGGAGATCCGCAAGCACGATCAACAGATCCCCATTGTTTTCCTCTCGGCCAGAGATGAGGAGATTGACCGGGTGATCGGGTTGGAACTCGGCGCAGACGACTACATCAGTAAACCGTTCGGTATTCATGAGATGCGAGCCAGAATCAAAACTATCGCCCGCCGCTGCCTGCGTCAAACACCGGATGCAGAAGAAGACGCCAGCTTCCCGTTTGGCGATCTCATTGTTTTCCCTAACGAACTCTGTGCCATGCGCATGGAGCAACGTCTAGAACTGTCGCTGCGCGAAGTTAATATCCTGCGTTACCTGTATCAACATAAAAACCGGGTGGTGACCCGAGATATGCTGTTTGATGCCATCTGGGGATACGATCATTTACCGCAAAGCCGAACGCTTGATCAGCATATTTCCAAGTTGCGCAAGACCATTGAGCGAGATCCGCTCAATCCGGTGCTGGTGCGCACGGTGCACGGTATGGGTTATCGCTACCAATCAAGCTAGCTCAGCAGGTATATACTGGCAAAAACCGGTGTTATTCAAGGACGCAAAACATGAAACTCAGCAAGAAAAATGCCGTGGTGGTGCGCAAAGCGCTCAGCGGCTGGGTGGACGAGGGCACGCTCAGCGCTGAACAGCAGCAACATCTGCTGCAAAATATGCAGGTTCAGCCGTTTGACTGGCGCCGGCTGGCACGTTACGCATTCTTGGCGGCGCTGGCTTCGCTGGTGATCGCTATCACCAGCCTGTTCACTGACAGTTGGTTACTGGAACAACTCAGCGAACTGTTCAGCTTAGATGCGCCAGTGCGCATGGCGATCGCCGCCGTGCTGGCCGTTCTGGTCTATATCTGGGCGCTGCGCCGCCGTCTCCGTTATCCCGATAAACGCTACAGCAATGAAGCCATTCTGTTTATCGCCATTCTGCTCACCGCCTGCGCACTGTGGCAACTGGGTGTCTGGCTGGATAATGGCAGTGGGCGGGTCTCGGTGCTGCTGGTGCTGGCCGCGGTGCTGTACGGCGTTATCGGCTGGTTCAGCCGTTCCGGGCTGGTGTGGTGGTTTGCCTTGCTGTCACTCGGCAACGCCTTTGGTGCCGAAACCGGTTATCTCTCCGGCTGGGGGGCCTACTGGCTGGGAATGAGTTATCCGATTCGCTTTATTGCCTTCGGCACGGTGTTGATTGCTGCGGCGCTGCTGCTGAAACCCCCGCTGGCCCAACGAGGCCTGGAGCGAGTTTCGCTGGCCATGGGGCTGCTGTATCTGTTTATCGCGCTGTGGATCCTGTCGATCTTCGGTAACTATGGCGATCTGGACAGTTGGTACAGCGTGCACCAGATCGAACTGCTGCACTGGAGCCTGCTGTTTGGCATTGTCGCCGCCGCAGCGATCTGGCTTGGATTGAAAAATGACGACGGTATGCTGCGCGGATTTGGCCTGACCTTCCTCGGAATTAATCTGTACACCCGGTTTTTCGAGTTTTTCTGGGACAGTATGCCAAAGGCCATTTTCTTTATTGTGCTCGGGATAAGCCTGTGGGCATTGGGTCATTATGCAGAAAACATCTGGCGGCTGGGGCGCCAATCGCAGGATGCGACCGATGATTGATGTCACTCCTTGCCGAGGCTGTGCTCAAAAAGCACAGCCTCATCTTCCACCAGAGCTACTCCAGTTGCTGTAACTCACCTTGCTTGCTGACACGCCAACGATGCTCGCAGAAGAACAGCAACGGGTTATCCTGTTTGCTATCGCTGTAGCCACTGTACAGTTTCAGCGGTGAACCGAGACGCCGTTCCAGTTGCAATACCTTTTCCCTTCCCAGACAACGCACCGTCAGTACCCAACCACCGTAACGACGGGTGATGCGGCTGCCGATCAAATGCACCCGTGGCAGAAAAGCCGAATCCTGATAGACCTGCTCCACAAGCCGCTCCGGGGAACCGGTAATCAGCCATATTTGTGCATCGTGCTCGTCAAGATAGTGACGCAGGCGCATTTGTACCACCGGAAACGCGGTTACTTTCCGGCGAAAATCCGCGACAAAGCGTTGTTCCAGCGCCCCCAGCCTGGCCTCAGAGCGGCCACACGTCATCGCCCACAGCAATAGGCTAACCGGCCAGCGTGCGGCACGCCCACTGATCAACATGCCTACCCCAACCACGGGCAAAAGCGGCACCACCACCAGCAAATTCAGCGGCAAATGCCACAACAGGAAACGCAGAAAACTGCCGAGCATATCTTGCTGGTGCAACGTTCCATCGAGGTCAAAAAACACCGCGCGGCGAGCTTGTGGTTTATCGATCACATGTGGCTCCTTGAGATAGGCCAGCAATCAGAGCAACGCGCTAGCACGTCAAGGCTGCGCGCAAATACCCCTGATGCTGCTGTAAACGCTGTTGCGCCTCTACCGCCGTCACGTCGGCCAGAATCATCAGGATCGCAGGCTTTACCTCAAACTCGGTTTGGGCCAGCGCCTCTTCCGCCTGGCTGCGTACGGCACCGGTGGCTTCCATCACGATACGACAGGCACGATCGACCAGTTTGTCATTGGTGGCTTTCACATCCACCATCAGGTTCTGATAGACCTTGCCCAACTTGACCATCGCACCGGTAGAGATCATGTTCAGAACCAACTTCTGCGCAGTACCTGATTTCATACGGGTAGAGCCGGTCAGGGCTTCTGGCCCCACCACTGGCGAAATAGCCACCTGCGCTTCTTTGGCAATCGGCGAATCCGGGTTGCAGGAAATCGCCGCCGTTGGGCAGCCCACCTGACGCGCAAAACGCAGCGCGCCGATAACATAAGGCGTGCGCCCAGAGGCCGCCAGGCCAATCACCATATCATGTGCGGTCAGATTCAGCGCTTTCAGGTCGGCCTCACCGAGTGCGGCATCGTCTTCAGCGCCTTCTACCGCTTTAAACATCGCCCCCTGCCCACCGGCAATTAACCCTATCACCATGTCATGCGGCACCCCAAAGGTCGGCGGGCACTCGGAAGCATCCAGTATCCCCAACCGGCCGCTGGTCCCCGCGCCCAGGTAAATCAAACGTCCACCAGCCTGCAGAGCGGCAGCAGACAAATCCACTGCCTGAGCGATCTCCGGCAGCACTTTGGCAATGGCTTCCGGAACTTTACGATCTTCATTATTAAAGCAGATCATCATCTCAAGCGAGGACATCTCATCCAGCATCATGGTGGCGGGATTGCGAGTTTCTGATACTAATGCACCTAAATTCATTTCATCACCTTGAATTTTTAATTCATAAAATTAAATCAATATTTGAATATTTTATCAAATCAATGCGGTTATTGGCTATTTTAAAGGTGAAATCACAAAATTTTTCATTAAGAATTTCACTACCAACGTGGCAGAATGCCTGCTGGCTCAAAGGAAAAGATCAGAAACTGTGGTTTTTCCGCCGACCGACGGCATCATCCCCCATTATGGAATACAACCTGATGAGTACCCTTCTTCGCATTCGCCAGATGTACCCAACGCTGGCTCAAAATGACCGCAAACTGGCAGATTTTCTGTTGCATAATGCCGAACAGGCACGCCATCTCAGTTCACAGAACCTGGCTCAACTGGCAGGCGTCAGTCAATCCAGCGTGGTCAAATTTGCTCAGAAAATGGGTTACAAAGGCTTCCCGGCATTAAAGCTGGCCTTGAGTGAAACCCTGGCACAACCACAGACCAAGCTCATCATCACCGTCCATAATCAAATCCTCAGCAGTGATTCCCTGAAGACTGTGGGTGAAAAATTACTGGCTGAAAAACAGGCAGCCTTGCGGGCAACGCTGGATATCAACAGCGAACAACGGTTGAATACCGCTCTGGATATGCTGCGTTCGGCCCGGCGAGTGGTGCTGGTTGGGCTAGGGGCCTCTGGCCTAGTGGCGAAAGATCTGGCATTCAAGCTGCTGAAAATTGGTGTGATGGCGCTGGCGGAAGCGGATATGCATGTTCAGTTGGCCACCGTGCAAGCGTTAAGCCAAGAGGATCTCCTGCTGGCGATCTCGTTCAGTGGCGAACGGCGTGAGGTCAATCTGGCGGCAGAAGAAGCACGTATTGCCGGTGCGCGGGTGTTGGCATTGACCAGTTTTTCACCTAATGGCTTGCAGCAACGCGCCGATCACTGCCTGTATACCATTGCTGAGGAACCCAATACCCGCAGTGCCGCCATCTCTTCCAGTACCGCACAGTTTGCTCTGACCGATTTGCTGTTTATGGCGCTGATCCAGCAGGATCTCGAACATGCCCGCGATCGGATCCGCCATAGTGAACAACTGGTGAAAAAACTCGGGAAATAGGCTGCGTTATTTAACGCAGCCCCAGACTGCTGACAAAGCCCGTTATTAGGGAGAGCGTGCCGAAGAGGTCGTAGCGGCGTAAGCCGCCGACAAATTTGCCGGGAGCAAATTTGAACGACGTTAAGTCGGCCCGCAGGGTGGGACACAAGGATGTGTCCCATCATAGCCCCTAGGTGCGCTAGGCCCGAGTATCTCGGGTTCAAAAGCGATTTTGTCATCAACCTCAGGCTGCGTTATTTAACGCAGCCCACGAATGGAAAGCTTAAAGGCGCATCATCCCCCTGCAGCAATAATCCGTTCTATGTTGCGTTCCGCAAGAGCGGTAATGGTCAAGGATGGGTTAACTGAGCCGGTTGACCCAGGAATGGCTGCACCATCCATCACGTACAAACCGTTATAGCCGATGACCCGCCCTTCATTGTCCAGCGCTTTATCCAGCACGGCTCCGCCCAGCGGGTGCGCCGTCCAGTTCATACCGGCAACGTCCTCTTTAAATATCGGTACACCAGGGACAACGCCGTTAGCATCACAGATCCGGTTATTCACATAACGGGCGGCTTCTACAATATCGGCGTTACCATTGGCTGCCCAACGCAGATTGACCTTGCCTTTGGCCTTATCGTAAACAAAATTCCCACGATTGGTTTCATCAAACGCCATACCCAGCGAACCAATAATGCCCAGGTTGACCGGCACGCCCGGCACGTACCAGTTTTCCAGCGTCACCGGCAGGCCGGCATTGCTGTCATGTATACGTGAAGCACTTGGCGAAGCTTGCTGTAACCCTTTAAGAGCAGAGAAACTGCGCGTCACGATGGTGTCGCCGTTCGTCCCCCAGCCTTGGCCCACCTCTTCGTTCAGGTTAGGGAGAGTGCCCTTGGCCTGGGCCTTGACCAGCAATTCCGTTGTACCAATAGAACCCGCCGCCAACACGAGGCGATCGCAAGAAAGCTCATAGCGATTCAGCAGGTTACCTTCAGGGGAAGAGAGCGTCACGCTGAGCAGATAACGACGGCCATCCCATGAGATATCAGAGACTTCATGCCCTGGATAAATCGTCGCCAACCCGGTCGCCTCTGCCTGCCGCAGGTAGTTCTGGTTTAAGTCGTACTTGGCACCGTTGCTGTTGCCGTGATTGCTAGCACCGGAGATGGCCGAAGGCAAACTGCGCCCACTGAGTTCGGCTCTTATCACATCCCAATTAAAGATCGAGTCGATCGGTGAAGTGACATAACCCGCCTTTCTTGACTGCTGATCCCAGACGCGCGAATGCCCAAAAGGCGAGCTGTTATAAATATCCAGCGGCATTGAATTCAAGTTCAACATTTTACGCACGAGAGGATAATATTTTTTATCCATTTCGTCGTAACTGACACCACCACCAAAAATTGCATCGAAATACTGACGTTCCGGCTGAATCATAACACCGGTAAAAATAACTGAACCGCCCCCTACAGCCGCACCCCGCCATACCGTCATATTGGGATAATCAGTGGCGTCCATCACACCGGCAAATTTATCAAAATAAGCGGTATTGCCAGCGATCATCTTGGCACTGGTACGGTGCCAAAACGCCCTGCCGTCAGGCAGAGTATCGTTGCTGAATGTGGTACGGAATGGCCCGGTTGGCCATTTGAAGCCTCTTTCCAGCACCGTCACTCTCTCGCCAGCCTGCGCGAAACGTAAAGCCGACACTGCCCCACCAAAACCTGAGCCGATAACAATCACGGGGGTATGAGCCGGAGGACGTTTGACGGTTTGGAAAATTTCAGGAACGTGAATTTTATATTTCAGCGTATTAATTGCCGATATTGTGGCGTGCGCTGACGTTGAATTTAACCCCGTGAGGCTCCCTGCACCTATAGCGCCACAGCCCAGAAGAAATCGTCTACGTGATACCATATTAAACCTCCATTTATTTTAGTATTTGCCTTACATGGCTGTTTAAGCCATCCCAGACCCAACAAAATCATTAGAAAAAATTAATTTTAACATAAGTTTAAAGTCTAAAAAACAAACCAAATCATTTCTCAATTGCGTAAAAACTCTCTCACCTAATGATTTTCTTATTAAAATATAAGGAAATAAGAAATTCACTCATTTCAGATTAGCTATCACCTATCATTCATAAAATTAATGAATAAGGTGAGCGGAATATCTCTGATACTGAACAATAAGGAAGGAAATACGACTGATTGGAATCTAATGCCTTACCACAGCAACGCGGATATATCGGCAAGGCCCGTTGGCCCGCGCAGCACCAATTCTTATCAACGTGATTCTGTGGTACAGTGCGCGGCGTTGAAATTATTCCTCAGCAAACCTGGTTAGCTCATGGGAATACTCAGAGAAACGCAGCGGTGATAGGGCAAACGCGCAAGCCAACCATTCGCCATCGCAAACAAGTACGCCACGCATTTAACCGATTGAATTTAAAAGATAGAAAGGTAAATTACTACAATGGCCCTATTGATTACCAAACGCTGTATCAATTGTGATATGTGCGAGCCGGAATGCCCGAATCAGGCGATTTCGATGGGGGAGGAAATTTACCAGATCGACGCCACTCGCTGCACCGAATGCGTTGGGCATTATGATACACCAACCTGCCAGCAGGTTTGCCCGATCGACAACACCATCATTATCGATCCGCAGCATGTCGAAAATCAGGAACAACTGTGGGAAAAGTTTGTGCTACTGCATCATGCCGATCGGCTGTGAACCCGATAGCAATACGGGGGCTCAGGCACAATAGGCAGAGCCCGGCACTGGCTGCATCCATCACCCTTCAATAATCACCGTAGCGCAGGCATAACGCCGCTCGTCCGCCAGAGAAACGTGGATCGCGGTAACCCCCATTTTCTGCGCCAACTCAGCGGCTCCTTCATGCAAGCGAATATTTGGCTTGCCCAAACCGTCGTTAAACACTTCGAACTGATTGAAGGCCAAGCCGTTGCGGATGCCGGTACCAAAGGCTTTGGCGGCAGCTTCTTTCACCGCAAAGCGTTTGGCAAGAAAGCGTATCGGCTGCTGATGCTGCTGATACGCTTCCCATTCCGCCTGGCTCAACACGCGGCGCGCCAAACGATCGCCACTGCGTTCCACCACCGCTTCGATGCGCGCTATCTCAACGATGTCGGTACCTAAGCCAAGGATCGCCATTAGCGACGCGCTTCACGCATCAACAGTTTCATCTCCGCCACCGCCGCGGGTAAACCGCTCATCACCGCCTGGCCAATGATCGCGTGGCCAATATTCAGCTCGTGCATTTCTGGCATAGCCGCAATTGGTTGGACGTTGTGATAAGTCAGGCCATGACCGGCGTTGACCTTCAGCCCTTTACGCGCGGCGTAGGTTGCTGCCTGCGCGATGCGCTTCAACTCAGCCTGAACGGCCAGTTCACCTTGTGCCTCGGCATAAGCACCGGTGTGGATCTCAATATAAGGCGCGCCGACGGCAACGGCGGCGTCAATCTGGCGGTGATCGGCGTCAATAAACAGTGACACCAGGATCCCGGCTTGAGATAGGCGTTCAACCGCCACGGTCATTTTGTCCAGTTGCCCAGCCACGTCCAATCCACCTTCGGTGGTCACTTCCTGGCGTTTTTCCGGCACCAGGCAGCAAAAGTGCGGCTTCAGTTCGATGGCGATATCCAGCATTTCGTCAGTCACCGCCATTTCCAGGTTCATGCGCGTCTGAATCGTCTGGCGCAGAATGCGCACATCCCGATCGGTAATATGGCGGCGGTCTTCCCGCAGATGAACGGTAATACCGTCGGCACCGGCCTGCTCGGCAATAAACGCCGCCTGAACCGGATCCGGATATTGGGTCCCGCGCGCGTTACGTAACGTGGCAATATGATCGATATTAACGCCCAGCAGCAAATCAGCCATCACAATCCTCTCAATAACGATGTTCAGTAACAGCAGTTTACACGCCAGCGGAAAACGGCAAAAGCAGAAAGAGATTAAGCTTCGTCGACGGGGGGCTCGGGTTGTTTGCGCACGAACTGGCGGAACAGCTCACGGCTTTTCAGCGGTTTGCCGCCAAGGTAGGGTTTCAGCGCCATACGAGTAAAACGTTTGGCCGCGCGCAGCGTTTGAGCATCAGGGAACTGTCGCTCGGCCAATGCACGCAGTTCACGGCCGGTAAAACTGTAGTGATCCACCACCAAACTGGCGATAAAGCCTTTTTCTTCACGATAGCGGTAGGTCATGCGATCATCCACCGGCTCACCGCTGCCCGCACAGTGCAAAAAATCCAGGCCGTAACCGAGGTGGCCTAACAGGGCTAATTCGAATTGGCGTAGCGCATGTTCCGGCGAGCTGTCTTCTGCCGCCAACGCCTGCAGGCATTGCAGATAGTCGAAGAACAGCACCGAATAATTGCCCTCCTGCTCCAGCACGCGCGACAGCAATTCGTTCACGTACAGGCCGCTGTAAAGCATCATGCCACTGAGAGGTAAACCGAGAGAAACCGCTTCGGCATTGCGCAGCGTTTTAACTTCGCCACGCCCGCCCCAGCGAACCAGCAGAGGGGTGAAGGGTTGCAAACACCCTTTGAGATTAGAGCGACGGCTGCGCGCGCCTTTTGCCAGCAAGCGCACCCGCCCATGACCTTCCGTGAACAGATCCAGCATCAGGCTGGTTTCACTGTACGGCCGCCCATGCAGGACGAAGGCGCGCTCCCAGCCATCCATCAGAGGCTTACTTCAGGTCGTCGACATAGCCCAGGCTACGCAACGCACGTTCGTCGTCTGCCCAGCCGGATTTCACTTTCACCCACAGTTCCAGATGCACTTTGGCTTCAAACATCTGTTCCATATCCTGACGGGCTTCAATGCCGATAGTTTTGATCTTCGAACCTTTATTGCCGATAACCATTTTCTTCTGGCCTTCACGTTCCACCAGAATCAAGCCGTGAACGTCGTAACCACCGCGATCGTTGGCCACAAACTGTTCAATTTCCACCGTCACCGAATAGGGCAGTTCTTCCCCCAGGAAACGCATCAGTTTTTCACGGATGATTTCCGACGCCATAAAGCGCTGGGAACGATCGGTAATATAGTCTTCCGGGAAGTGGTGTTCCGCTTCCGGCAACAGTTTGCGCACAATACCGGCGATCGCGTCCAGATTCGTCCCCTTTTCCGCGGAGATCGGCACCACATCAAGGAAATTCATCTGCTGGCTGAGGAACGATATGTGCGGCAGCAGCTTGGATTTGTCGGTAACGTTGTCGACCTTGTTGATCGCCAACAGCACCGGGCACTTCAGGCTACGCAGTTTGTTAACCACCATCTCATCATCGGCGGTCCAGTGAGTTCCTTCCACCACGAAGATCACCAACTCTACGTCGCCAATCGAACTGCTGGCTGCGCGGTTCATCAAACGGTTGATGGCGCGTTTTTCTTCGATGTGCAGCCCTGGGGTATCCACATAGATAGCCTGATAAGGCCCTTCGGTATGGATCCCCATAATGCGGTGACGGGTAGTCTGTGGTTTACGCGAGGTGATGGAGACTTTTTGCCCCAACAGTTGGTTCAGCAACGTGGATTTGCCCACGTTGGGACGACCTACGATCGCGATAAAACCACAGTATTGTTTTTCTTCGCTCATTCAAGCTCCAGCTTTTTCATCGCTTGTTCCGCTGCTGCCTGTTCGGCTTTACGGCGGCTTGAGCCTGTGCCCACCACGGGCGCGCTCAAACCACTCACTTGGCAGTGGATGGTAAACTCCTGATCGTGCGCTTCACCGCGAACCTGCACCACCAGATAAGAAGGCAACGGCAGATGACGGCCCTGTAAAAACTCCTGCAAGCGGGTTTTCGGGTCTTTCTGCTTATCACCGGGGCTGATTTCTTCTAACCGGCTGCGATACCAGTCCAAAATCAGGCGTTCGACGGTCTGAATATCGCTATCCAGGAACACGCCGCCAATCAAGGCTTCCACCGTATCTGCCAGGATCGATTCGCGGCGGAATCCACCACTTTTCAACTCTCCCGGCCCAAGGCGCAGGCATTCACCCAGATCGAACTCGCGCGCCATCTCCGCCAACGTATTCCCCCGCACCAGCGTGGCACGCATGCGGCTCATATCGCCTTCGTCTACGCGAGGAAAACGGTGATAAAGCGCATTGGCGATGACAAAACTCAGAATAGAGTCACCGAGAAACTCAAGACGTTCATTATGTTTACTGCTGGCGCTACGGTGAGTTAACGCTTGCAGTAAGAGCTCCTGCTGTTGAAAAGTATAGCCCAGCTTCCGCTGCAGCCTGTTTATTACGATGGGGTTCATGAGTTACCAATAGATCAAGAATGCGTCAAAAACTTGCAGCATACGGAACAGGCCTGCTTCGCCTAAAGCCAATCCAAAGCTGTTTCGTTTGCAGTGGCTCCCAACAGGGAGCCAACTTTTTATCGCTCGAGAAGGTATTCTACAACGAGTGGAAATATAATGCTGCGTTTATATATACCCAATGGATTTCAAACCGCAGCTAACAGCGCTGCAGTTAAAAGATTGCGGGTTAAAAACGCCTATTAATGAATTCCACCAATGCGGCTCAATCTTACGCCGGTTGGCCATTCACCTTCTTGCTTTTCAAAACTCATCCAGATGGCCGTGGCTTTGCCCACCAGATTTCTTTCCGGCACAAAACCCCAATAACGGCTGTCAGCGCTATTATCACGGTTGTCGCCCATCATGAAATAATGCCCGGCAGGAACTACCCACTCCGCTAATTGCTGGCCTGGCTGCTGGTAATAGCCCCTGATCTGATCCTGCGCACCGGGCACGGTCAGAATACGGTGTGTGACATCACCCAAGGTTTCCTTGCGCTCACTCAAACGAATACCGCCCGGTGGCACGCTATCGGCCAGCGGGATCTGGAAGAAACCATTGCTGGCTTCACCCATGCCGCTGCGGCTGAACATTTGCACGAAATCACTTGGCTGCGCGTCGCTGTAGGTCACCGCCAATGCGCTATCGCATGACTGGCCGTTATTACAAGATGGCTGCACCGTGACGCGTTTATTGACCGGATCATAGGTAACACGATCGCCCGGCAGGCCGATAACGCGTTTGATATAGTCCAATTTCGTGTCACGGGGATATTTAAATACGGCAATATCGCCGCGTTTAGGTTGCCCGGTAGGAATTAACGTCGTCTGGGTGATCGGATCCTTAATACCGTAGGCAAACTTTTCCACCAGAATAAAATCGCCAATCAGCAGCGTCGGCATCATTGAACCGGAAGGGATCTGAAAAGGCTCGTAAATAAACGAGCGCACCACAAACACCAGCAACAATACCGGGAAAACCGAAGCACCGGTTTCAACCCAACTCGGTTGCTTCGCCGCCTGCGCCAGCACGTTTTCGTCTATTTCGCCCGTAGCCTGTGCATTGATCGCCGCAATTTTCGCCCGGCGTGCAGGTGCCCATTTAAAGCGCTCAAAGCACCAGATGATCCCAGTCACCAGCGTCGCAATTGCCAGAATCAAGGCAAACATATTCGCCATGCAAACTTCCTCGTTAAACGAGCTTTCGCTCTTACTTGCTGTCTTTGCCTACGTGCAGGATGGCCAGGAAGGCTTCCTGTGGCAACTCAACGTTCCCCACCTGCTTCATGCGTTTCTTACCGTCTTTCTGTTTCTGCAACAGCTTCTTCTTACGGCTCACGTCACCGCCGTAACACTTCGCCAGAACGTTTTTACGCAGCTGTTTCACGGTGGAACGCGCAATGATGTGAGTACCGATCGCGGCCTGGATCGCAATATCGAATTGCTGGCGTGGGATCAGCTCTTTCATCTTTTCTACCAACTCACGGCCACGATATTGCGAATTATCACGGTGAGTGATCAATGCTAACGCATCGACACGTTCGTTGTTGATCAGCACATCGACACGCACCATGTCAGAGGTTTGGAAACGCTTGAAGTTATAATCGAGCGACGCGTAACCGCGCGAGGTCGACTTCAGGCGATCGAAGAAATCAAGCACCACTTCTGCCATCGGAATTTCGTAGGTCAGTGCCACCTGGTTACCGTGATAGACCATGTTGGTCTGCACACCACGTTTCTCAATGCACAGCGTAATCACGTTACCCAGATATTCTTGCGGCATCAGCATATGGCATTCGGCGATCGGCTCACGCAGCTCAGCAATATTGTTCAGCGGCGGCAGTTTGGACGGGCTATCGACGTAAATAGTTTCTTTGCTGGTGGTTTCCACTTCATACACAACCGTTGGCGCGGTAGTGATCAACTCAAGATCGTATTCACGCTCCAAGCGTTCCTGAATGATCTCCATGTGCAGTAAGCCCAGGAAACCACAGCGGAAACCGAAGCCCAATGCCGTAGAGCTTTCTGGCTCGTAGAACAGGGAAGCATCGTTCAGGCTCAGTTTACCCAGCGCATCGCGGAAGGCTTCATAATCGTCGGAACTGATCGGGAACAGACCCGCGTAGACCTGCGGCTTCACTTTCTTGAAGCCTGGCAGCATTTTTTCTGCCGGCTGGCGAGCCAGAGTCAGGGTATCCCCTACCGGCGCACCAAGGATGTCTTTGATGGCGCAAACCAGCCAACCCACTTCGCCACAGTTCAGCACGTCGCGATCGACGCGTTTCGGGGTGAAAATCCCCAGGCGATCGGCGTTATAAGTTTGGCCGGTGCTCATTACCTTGACTTTGTCGCCCTTACGCAGCGTCCCGTTTTTAACGCGGATCAGGGAAACCACGCCCAGGTAGTTATCAAACCAGGAGTCAATGATCAGCGCCTGCAGTGGCGCTTCCGGATCGCCCTCTGGCGGTGGAATATCGCGCACCAAGCGCTCCAGAACGTCTGGCACACCCACGCCGGTTTTCGCCGAACAGCGCACCGCATCGGTCGCATCAATGCCAACAATATCTTCGATTTCCTGCGCTGCACGATCGGGATCGGCGGCAGGCAAGTCGATCTTGTTCAACACCGGCACAACTTCCAGATCCATGTCCAGGGCGGTATAGCAGTTGGCCAGCGTCTGAGCCTCTACGCCCTGCCCGGCATCAACCACCAGCAATGCGCCTTCACAGGCGGCCAGCGAACGGGAAACTTCATAGGAGAAGTCAACGTGCCCTGGGGTGTCGATAAAGTTAAGCTGATAAGTTTGACCATCTGTCGCTTTGTAATCGAGCGTTACGCTTTGTGCTTTGATGGTAATACCACGCTCACGCTCCAGATCCATTGAATCCAGAACCTGCGCCGCCATTTCACGCTCGGTCAAGCCGCCACAGATTTGAATAATACGGTCTGACAGCGTCGACTTACCGTGGTCAATATGGGCAATAATGGAGAAATTTCGTATATGCTTCATTATAAAAGTTTTTCTGCCTTGGTATTTCTGAATTACTCGCCTATGGAAACCCGCATGGACATAAAGCGACAGTGAATGGGTTAGGCCGTCTTTCGCCTGAATCGCAGCATTCTACATGCCACACCACTGAAAACCTAGCGATCGGTGCAGTGAAGGCATTCTATTTATGCTCATTTTAGTGTTACAGAGCGGCGCAAGTTTTGAAAGCCGATGCTCACAAATAACCGTCGCGGCAAGCGCCCTGACTCCAGCGGAAACGAGCGGCTCTCAATAGAGTATTTTCTGCTGTTTAGCGCAGACAGTTTATTGCACTGGTGAACAAGATGATTTATCACCGCATAGAAGCCTAGCAACGACGCGGTGACCATTTTAGAGCGGGGTTTCGTTTTCTGTTTGCAAACGCAACGCGCCTGGGGGCAAACCGATTTGCAGTACCACAGGTTGATAATCAGCCTGTTCACCGAGGTGCGTTGCCAGCAAGCGGGCCACCAGAAAAGCGGCACCACCACCGATCACAGCCCCAAACAGCGCGGCGGCGTCACTGCCCTGCCACCATTGCAACAAGCCACCGCCAAGCATAACGCCAAACAATGGCGTCATATACACCAGCATTGCCGAACGCAACAAACTGCCTTCAGCAATGCCAACTTCAACACGCTGCCCAGGCTCAAGCGGCTGCTCAATCTGCACCTGTAAATGATGTTCACTTTCCGGCACCAGTTCATTCAGTGCTCGCGCACCACAGCCGGAACGGGCCGTGCAACTACCACAACCCGCTTTAGGTTCGCAGCGTAACAAAGCAACCCCTTGCTGCCACGAAACGACCGTAGCCCATTCTTTCATCATGGCGGTGATACCTTGAAAGAAATACTGTCAGCAATCCGCTTGGCCGTTGACGGTGGTAATTCGCCGACTATGGTAATTTCATTACCATGGCGGATTTCGGTCTGAATGGTACGGCGGCCTTGGCGGTAAAACTGCTGGCTGACGCTGCTGCCAGATGGCGTTACGTTCACCGAAAAACTGAATAGACCATCGCTGTACAAACGCGACTCAACGGGTTCATCCACATTCGGCAACTTGCGGCGATTGCGAGCCACTTCGTTGACCCCTGCGGGTAACCAGCCCGTTCTCCAACCCAGTTGAATATTTTCTGCAGCAGGTAACGACAGCAACGGCGGCAGATTAGCCTTGAGCAAACCCTGCATGACGTTCTTCACCTGCTCTCCCACCACGAACGAGATCACGCGATACTGTTCTAACGTTTCACCATCGCGATCAAGCAGATCCACCCGCAGCGGCAGCTTGGTCTCCGCGTCCATCCACACAACGTAGCTATAGCGGGAACCATCACGCGCAACAATGCGAAACACCTCGCTTGGACGATCGGCGATACGGGTTTGCCCAACGGAAATGAAGTCGTAGTATTTCGCCAGATAATTGAAATCGGCATACACAATGGAAGGTAACACATCAACGATGTGATCGCCGGATAGGGTGAAAGGCTCAAGGCCAGGTTCGAAATAGCTGATCCCGCCGCCACGCTGCAGCACTTCGCGGCGCGGGCCATCCATATGCAGCAGTTGCCCTAAAGGCTGATTATCGATCACAGCATGGCGGTAGCGTAACGACTCTATCCCCTGCTTAGTGATGCTGATATAGGCGATTTCATAATTGAGTGAACGACTGGCACTGCTCATTTGTTGTAATAACGCCCCAGACTCAGATTGAGCTGGGGCGATATTTGAAAAGAGCAGGCTGCCCGTCAATAGACAAACGGATAACCAGATTTGCTTCATTACTGCTGTTGCATTCCTAAAGACTGAGTTCCAGGGACCTGAACAGCGGCCTGTTGCGGAGTGCTCTGTTCAAGTTGCAGTTGATCAGAATGCAAACGGCGTTGCAGTTCATAATCCTGCAGCATGGCATTAATACGCTTACGCTGTTCCTGTACCTGTTGCTGCTGGCCGCTGCCAGTTGAGAAGCTATCCGCCGGCACGCCCAGGCTAACCGGTGAAGCCTGCCCCATGATAGGCAAGGTGTTGAATACCGGGGTCTCAGACGCCCCAGATTGGACATCTGGCTGGTTATAATGCTGCACACCCACAATCACCGCCAGAGACACACAGGCAGCGACACCCACTTGCGTGAGTTGGCTGGCCCAAGGGCGAATCTTGCCCCAGAAAGGCATTCTTCCCCATGTATGGGGCTGTGGCTGGGATTCGGGAACGGCTGAAGGAACCAGACGTACGGGTTCTTTCTCCAGCGCTGCGGCAACACGATCTGCGATATCGAGATGCATGACTTGGCCGATATCACCCCGTAATGTGTCACGGATCAGGTGATAGCTCTGCCAGCTTTGTTGAAGCGCCTTATCTTTGCACAATGAACTCAGCAGCTCACTGTCCAGCGTTTCTCCGTCCATCAGAGCGGAAAGCTTTTCTTTCTGCATACCTAAGTACCCTTCCTGTGTCCGCCATCGCTAACGTTGGATCAGCGGTTGAACTTTATTATCGATAGCCTCCCTGGCGCGGAAAATACGCGAACGTACTGTTCCCACCGGACAGTCCATGATAGATGCTATCTCTTCGTAGCTTAGACCATCCAACTCCCTCAAGGTAATCGCCATGCGAAGATCTTCAGGAAGTGACTCAATAGTACGGAAAACTATCTGTCTCAACTCTTCTGACAACATTAAGTTCTCAGGGTTCGAAATTTCTTTCAGTGCACCCGCACTTTCGTAATTTTCAGCATCGTTAGCATCCACATCGCTTGAGGGTGGACGCCGCCCCTGAGCAACCAGGTAATTTTTTGCCGTGTTCACGGCAATTCGATACAACCAGGTATAAAAGGCGCTATCACCACGGAATGATTCCAGTGCGCGATAGGCTTTAATAAACGACTCCTGCACCACATCAGGGACATCACCCTGGGGTACATAGCGAGAAACCAGGCTCGCAACCTTATGCTGGTAACGAACTACCAGTAGGTTAAAAGACTGCTGATCGCCCTTTTGGACTCGCTCAACCAGAACCTGATCCGTTAACTGCTCGCTCATCCGAGGTAAATTCTCCCCAAATCCGTCTCCATGCGTAAAACAGTACTGCCAGCCATACATTATTTTCCTGAGCAAGCACTCGCTTGGAGTTCATATAGAACACGAAGTTCCATACCGCCATTGTTTTTCTGTTGATATCAACCTACCCGTGGCTTTTGCCCGGATAAGTAGGCTAACATGAATTTCACTCTTCTTCTGCACACATCATACGTTATGCAACCATCTTCTGAACATGTTAGCGATGTACTGATCGTCGGCAGCGGTGCTGCGGGCTTGTCACTGGCGTTGCGCCTGGCGCAACATTGCAAGGTTACCGTACTCAGCAAAGGCCCACTCAATGAAGGGGCGACCTTTTATGCCCAAGGCGGGATCGCCGCGGTGTTTGACGAAACGGACAGTATTGCCTCGCACGTTGATGACACACTGATCGCCGGAGCAGGCCTGTGTGATAAAGACGCCGTCGAATTTATCGCCGGAAACGCACGCCATTGCGTACAGTGGCTGATCGATCAAGGCGTTCTGTTCGACACCGAAACCAATTCCCAGGGTGAAGCACGTTATCATCTGACGCGCGAGGGCGGGCATAGCCACCGCCGTATCCTGCACGCCGCCGATGCTACCGGTAAAGAAGTAGAGACCACCCTGGTAGGGAAAGCAAGTTCCCACCCTAATATTTGTGTCATGGAACGCCACAATGCGGTCGATCTGATCACCTCCAATAAAATCGGTTTGCCGGGCACCAAACGCGTAGTGGGCGCTTACGTCTGGAACCGTGAACAGGAGCAGGTGGAGACTTACCGCGCCAAAGCGGTGGTGCTGGCCACCGGCGGTGCTGCCAAGGTCTATCAGTACACTACCAACCCGGATATCTCCTCCGGTGACGGCATTGCCATGGCCTGGCGCGCCGGCTGCCGGGTCGCCAATCTGGAATTCAACCAGTTCCACCCAACCTGCCTGTTCCATCCACAGGCCCGCAACTTCCTGCTGACCGAAGCACTGCGCGGTGAAGGGGCTTATCTGATACGCCCGGACGGCAGCCGCTTTATGCCGGACTTCGACCCGCGAGGCGAACTGGCTCCGCGCGATATCGTGGCTCGCGCCATTGATCATGAGATGAAGCGCCTGGGTGCAGACTGCATGTATCTGGACATCAGCCATAAGCCAGCCGAATTTATCACCCAGCATTTCCCGATGATCCATGAAAAACTGCTGACGCTGGGGTTTGATCTGACCAAACAGCCGATCCCGATTGTGCCAGCCGCCCACTACACCTGCGGCGGCGTGATGGTCGATCAGCATGGCCGTACCGATCTGGATGGCCTGTACGCCATTGGCGAAGTCAGCTATACCGGCCTGCACGGCGCTAACCGCATGGCGTCTAACTCACTGCTGGAGTGCCTGGTTTATGGTTGGTCCGCTGCCGAAGATATTCTGACGCGCCTGCCCGCCATCACGTTAGCCAAACAGTTACCAGCGTGGGATGAAAGCCGAGTCGACGATTCCGACGAACGTGTGGTGATCCAGCATAACTGGCATGAATTGCGGCTGTTTATGTGGGATTACGTCGGCATCGTGCGCACCACCAAACGCCTTGAGCGCGCCCTGCGTCGTATCAATACGCTGCAGCAGGAGATCGATGAGTACTATGCCAACTTCCGCATCTCCAACAATCTGTTGGAGTTACGCAATCTGGTACAGGTAGCGGAGCTGATTGTGCGCAGCGCGATGGCGCGCAAAGAAAGCCGTGGGCTGCATTTTACGTTGGATTATCCCGAGCAACTGCCGCAACCCAAGCCCACCATCCTGCAACCTTGAGAATTTTTCCCCTCTTGTGCTGAGAGGGGAATGTTAATAGTTCAGGTAAAAATCCGTAATCAACCGGCGGAAATCAGCGGTATAGCGGCCATCATCCTGTTTTATCGCCAACTCAGCTTCCTCCTTTACCACCGGGTGACGTGTCAGAGCCAACAACATACGATGCTGCGGCGTCTCGGCCCGATCGCTGATATTCAGCCGCCGAGCGGTATGCCAGCCACGTTGGTGGGCATTCACTTCAAATGCTTCGCCGATACCATGAGGTAACACCACGCAGAAATGGCCGTTTTCACCGAGCAAACGCTCGGCACAATCCAGCAGAGCATCGTGAGTCAGGGTTTCGGTATAGCGAGCGTGGGTTCGGGCCAGATCGCGGCAGGCGACGGACGGCTCAAAATAAGGCGGATTACTGACGATCAGGTCATAGCAATGGGTATGCCGCAGGGCAAAATGGTGGATATCCTGGCTATGCACGTTAATCTTTTGCGGCCAGGGCGATTCCAGCACGTTTTCACCGGCCTGAGCGGCAGCGTCACTATCCAGCTCAACCGCATCAATGGTGACCTCTGCGGCCGATCGCTGTGCCAGCATCAGGGCGATCAGCCCACTGCCACAGCCAATATCCAGGATCCGCCGTGCCTGCCCCAGCGCCACCCAGGCACCGAGCAGCACGCCATCGGTGCCCACTTTCATCGCACAGCGATCGTGAGCAACAAAGAATTGTTTAAAGGTAAAACCACCGCGGCGCGGGGCCTGTTTGGTTGTTGTTTGATTACTCACAATAGCCACCTGGTGACAAAACTGGCGTAGCATAAGGCAATCTGATTGAGGGTAAAAGAGATGCTTTCCTTAAAAAGGGTGAACCCTGAGGCTAACCCGTCTATAATCGGCGCCCCAAGTAGAGGTAGACCATGACAGCAACCCAATTTTCCGAACTCGAACTCGATGAACGCCTGATCACCGCGCTGCGTGATAAAGGTTACGATCGCCCCACCGCCATTCAAGCCGAAGCGATCCCGCCGGCCATGGACGGGCGTGATGTCTTGGGTTCGGCTCCCACCGGCACCGGTAAAACCGCCGCATTTTTGCTGCCCGTTTTACAGCACCTGCTGGATTTCCCGCGTAAAAAATCCGGCCCGCCGCGCGTACTGATCCTCACCCCAACGCGTGAACTGGCAATGCAGGTTGCCGATCAGGCGCGTGAATTAGCTGCTCATACCTCGTTGGATATTGCCACCATCACCGGCGGCGTGGCCTATATGAACCACGCAGAAGTGTTCAGTGAGAACCAGGACATCGTGGTTGCGACCACTGGCCGCCTGCTGCAATACATCAAAGAAGAAAACTTTGATTGCCGTGCGGTTGAAACCCTGATCCTCGATGAAGCCGATCGCATGCTCGATATGGGCTTTGCGCAGGATATCGAAACCATTTCTGCCGAAACCCGCTGGCGCAACCAGACACTGCTGTTCTCTGCCACGCTGGAAGGCGATGCCATTCGCGAATTTGCCGAACGCATCCTGAAAGAGCCGGTGGAAGTGGAAGCCGACCCATCGCGCCGCGAACGCAAAAAAATCCTGCAATGGTACTACCGTGCCGATGACGTCAAGCATAAAACCGCGCTGCTGGTGCATCTGCTGAAGCAGCCGGAAGTGCAGAAATCCGTCATCTTCGTGCGCAAACGCGAGCGCGTGCATGAACTGGCCGCCTGGCTGCGCGAAGCGGGTATCAACACCTGTTATCTCGAAGGTGAAATGGTGCAAGCCAAGCGTAACGAAGCGGTCAAACGTATGATGGATGGCCGGGTGAACGTGCTGGTTGCCACCGACGTTGCCGCGCGTGGCCTGGATATCCTGGATATCACCCACGTGTTTAACTTCGACATGCCGCGCACCGCCGATACCTATCTGCACCGTATCGGCCGCACTGGCCGCGCCGGGCGCAAAGGCACCGCGATCTCGCTGGTGGAAGCACACGATCATCTGCTGCTGGGCAAAGTGGGCCGTTATCTGAATGAACCGCTGAAAGCCCGCGTGATTGATGAACTGCGCCCGACCACCAAAGCGCCAAACGAAAAGAGTAACGGTAAACCTTCGAAGAAGGTTCTGGCAAAACGCGCTGAAGATAAGCTGAAGAATAAAGAAAAGGCCAAGGTCAAAGTACGCCATCGCGACGCGAAAAACGTCGGTAAACGCCGTCAGCCCAAAGCCAAACCTGAGTAATAATATGATCTGAGTATCTGAAAACCGCCTTTTCTCTGAAGGCGGTTTTTTATGATCTCAGCCGCTGGAGATCTGCTCTCTCCCTTGCTTGCTGCGCTACAGGCATTAAAAAAGGGAGCCGCAGCTCCCTTTCGTCCTCAGCCTGAAATTACAGGCTTTCAGTAAAGGTACGAGCAATAACATCACGTTGCTGTTCTGGCGTCAGTGAGTTGAAACGCACCGCATAGCCAGAAACACGGATGGTCAGTTGCGGGTATTTTTCCGGGTTCTTGACCGCATCTTCCAGCGTTTCACGACGCAGCACGTTCACGTTCAGGTGCTGACCACCTTCCACACGCACGGTTGGCTGCATTTCCATCGGCACTTCACGATACTCGATCTGGCCCAGTTCGCTGACAGGAACGATCTGATCTTCAGAATAATCAGCCTTGGCGCACACGCAGCGGGCTTCTGATTTCTCTTCATCCAGCAGCCAGAAAGAGTTCACCAGTGCCTGATTGTTCGCTTTAGTGATTTGAATACCAGTAATCATTGTGTTGCCTCCGTAATAAGGGAGAAAAATTTCTACATTGTCGAAACCCATGACGAGTTCCGGCTATTTGGTAAAACCAATGTTGTCTTATTGTTCTGTATACCAGTCTGACCGGGTGAGTTCCTTGATTTAAGTCAATTTTTACGGGGTGGGATAATGGGCGTCAAAGGCAAATTTATGTTTTATATCAATTTTACCCCTTTACGGCCTTAAAATTATTTTTGTAAATTTTAAAAAAATTTGTAATTTTTGGTCCCCCCGACCTTCTACGCCAATGCTAAAAGCAGGTTTCACTGTACGAAGGTAAACGGTAAGCTATGCACAGTGAATTGCTAACGAAAACAAAGGAGAGCGTTTATGTCCACCTCCCTCACCTGGCATGACGTCATCGGCAAAGAAAAAGAGCAGCCCTATTTTCTTGAAACGCTCGCCTTTGTTGCCGCAGAGCGTCAGTCTGGTAAGACCATTTATCCGCCGCAGAAAGACGTGTTCAATGCCTTCAGGTTTACTGAACTGGCAGATGTCAAAGTGGTGATCCTCGGGCAAGACCCTTACCATGGCCCCAATCAGGCTCATGGCCTGTCGTTTTCCGTGCGCCCTGGCATCCCGGCACCGCCGTCGCTGGTGAATATGTATAAAGAACTGATGACCGATATCCCCGGTTTTGAGCGCCCTGACCACGGTTATCTGCAAAGCTGGGCCGAGCAGGGCGTGCTGCTGCTTAATACCGTATTAACCGTCGAAGCTGGCCGGGCGCACTCTCATGCCAATCTGGGCTGGGAAACCTTTACTGATAAGGTGATTGCCGCGCTGAATGAACACCGTGAGGGACTGGTGTTCCTGTTGTGGGGGTCGCATGCGCAGAAGAAAGGGAATTTTATCGATCGCCAGCGCCACCACGTGCTGAAAGCCCCTCATCCATCACCGCTTTCTGCTCATCGTGGTTTTCTCGGCTGCCGCCATTTCTCACAGGCCAACCAGTTGCTTGAACAGCAAGGCTCAGCCCCTATCGACTGGACACCACGCTTGCCGCAGGAATAAAACTACGCTGCCGATGCCCCTGGCTGGGGCATCGGCAGATCAATGAGCGTCACCACGGCCTAGGTTATCTCCGCTCTTCCCGCTCCACATCAGTGCGCCTGAGCCCGATGTCCCGCAGTTGCGCATCGCTTATTGCCGCCAGAATGTTCCTTGCCGCATGCCTATTCCACCAAGCCCGCTAGCGCAATAACTGCCAAGCACCCTATCTTCTGATTCTGGCAGCACCGAGCCGTTCACTGGGCTCTTCCAATAAGTTATCCATCTCTCACTGCCCATCAGTGTGCCGTTCGGCCAAAAAGAATACAGATGTAGAATTTCAATTTTTAAAGCATGCAGATGGGGAAAATAGGAAGCTGTATCACAAGCCAAGAAAAGGATAGGAATTGTAATGAGGTTCGGAAATTGTTGCCGCTAAACAACAAGGGCACCTTGCGGTGCCCTCACTTATCACCAAAACCTTACGCCTTGGCTTTAGCCACCGCGACCATTGCCGGGCGCAGCAGGCGGCCATTCAGCGTATAGCCTTTCTGCATCACCATCATCACATGGTTCGGCTGATGTTCAGCGGACTCCATCATGCTCATCGCCTGATGCACGTCTGGGTTGAACGGCACATTGGTATCTCCCACCACTTCAATGCCGTACTTGCGTACCGCGTCCAACAGTGACTTCAGCGTCAGTTCGATACCTTCGATCATCGCCGCCAAATCTGGGTTGTTCTTGTCTGCCAGCTCCAGCGCACGCTCAAGGTTATCGATCACCGGCAGCAGATCGCCTGCAAATTTCTCTAACGCGAATTTGTGTGCTTTTTCAATGTCCAGTTCGGTGCGGCGACGGACGTTTTCCATCTCAGCCTTGGCACGTAACAGGCTGTCACGCTCACGTTGCTGGGCTTCTGCCAGTTGGGCTTCCAGCTCAGTAATGCGTTCGTCGCGCAGATCGACACCTTCCATCATCTCCGGCAGGGTTTCCTCGTGCTGGGCTTGCTGTTCCATCTCTTCCGAGACTTGCTCGTTTGGCGTCTTCTGTTCTTTACTACTCATGGATATCTCCGCGTTTTAGCATTAATCTCGCAACTTGGCTTATTATGGGGATCAAAACCGGGGTTTCAAGTCAGCCGGTCACAATGTGGGGCATAATCCGGCCCCGGTGAGGAAAATCACAACAATGAATAAAAAATTTACCTGTATTGGCATTGTTGGCCACCCGCGTCACCCTTCTGCTTTGGCAACACATGAGATGTTGTTTCACTGGCTGGTCGCCCGTGGCTATTCGGTAATCCTTGAGCGCCAGATCGCCCACGATCTCGGGCTGAAAGACGTGATTACCGGCAGCCTGGCAGATATTGGCCAGCAGGCCGATCTGGCAGTGGTGGTGGGTGGCGATGGCAACATGCTGGGAGCAGCGCGTGTACTGGCGCGTTACGATATCAAGGTGATCGGGGTTAACCGCGGCAATCTGGGCTTCCTGACCGATCTCGATCCTGATAACGCACTGCAGCAACTGGCCGACGTGCTGGAAGGCGAGTATATCGACGAACAGCGGTTCCTGCTGGAAACCATCGTGCATAAAGAGCACCAGCAATGCCGTGTCAGCACCGCGATTAACGAGGTGGTGCTGCACCCGGGCAAAGTAGCGCATATGATCGAGTTTGAAGTGTATATCGACGATCGCTTTGCGTTTTCCCAGCGTTCCGACGGCCTGATCATCGCCACGCCAACCGGCTCTACCGCCTATTCACTTTCCGCCGGTGGGCCAATACTCACGCCTTCTCTGGAAGCCATTGCGCTGGTTCCGATGTTCCCGCACACGCTTTCTGCCCGGCCATTGGTCATCAATGGCAGCAGCACCATCCGGCTGAAGTTTTCCCAGACCGGGCGCGATCTGGAAATCAGTTGCGACAGCCAGATCGCCCTGCCCATACAGGAGGGTGAAGAGGTGCTGATTCGCCGTAGTGACTTCCATCTGAATCTTATTCATCCAAAGGATTACAGCTATTTCAATACATTGAGCACCAAGTTGGGGTGGTCAAAAAAATTGTTCTAAAAATAGCGCCAGCTACTTTACTGTATATAAAACCAGTTTATACTGTATGAAATAACAGTTGTGTTTTTATACACAGGAAGGTCCCTATGCTGGCACAATTAACCATCAGCAATTTTGCTATCGTTCGTGAGTTGGAGATCGACTTTCAACCGGGTATGACGGCGATTACCGGTGAAACCGGTGCCGGTAAGTCGATCGCCATCGATGCGCTTGGCCTGTGTCTCGGCAATCGTGCCGACGGCAAAGTGGTGCGTTTAGGGGCCACCCGTGCCGATATCTGCGCGCGCTTTTCTCTGGCAGATACCCCCTCCGCCCGCGAATGGCTGGAGCAGAATCAGCTTGATGACAGTAACGAATGCCTGCTGCGCCGCGTGATTGGTGCCGATGGCCGTTCACGCGGTTTTATCAACGGCACTGCCGTCCCGCTTTCGCAATTGCGCGAACTGGGCCAACGGCTGATCCAGATCCACGGCCAACATGCACACCAGTTGCTGTTAAAGCCCGAACACCAGAAACAGCTGCTGGATGCCTATGCCAGCGAACCTGCGTTGCAAACGGCCATGCGTCAGGCTTACCACCAGTGGCACCAAAGCTGCCGCGAACTGGCACATCATCAGCAGCAATCCCTCGAACGTGATGCCCGCAAACAACTGCTGCAATATCAACTGAAAGAGCTGAATGAATTTGCCCCGCAGGCGGGTGAATTCGAGCAGATCGATACCGAATACAAACGCCTGGCCAACAGCGGCCAGTTGCTGACGCTAAGCCAGCAGGCATTGCAGCTGCTGGCAGATGATGAAGAGCACAATATGCTCAGCCAACTCTATAGCACCAAACATCTGTTGACCGAGTTGGCAAGTATGGACGAAAAGCTCAGCGGGCTGTTGGACATGCTCGAAGAAGCGTCGATCCAAATCAGCGAGGCCAGTGACGAACTGCGTCATTATACCGATCGCATGGATCTCGATCCCAACCGGCTGTATGAGCTGGAGCAACGCCTTTCCCGGCAAATCAGCCTGGCGCGCAAACACCATGTTTCGCCAGAAGAGCTCCCCAACCTGCATCAGCAGTTGCTCGATGAACAACAACTGCTCTCCCAGCAGGAAAGCGATCACCAACATCTCAGTGCAGCGGTTGCCCAGCATCACCAGCAAGCGCTGGCACTGGCTGAACAACTGCACCAAAAACGCCAACATTATGCCGCAGAGCTGACCACATTGATTACCGACAGCATGAATACGCTCTCAATGCCGCACGGTAAATTCCAGATTGATGTCCGCTTTGAGCCTGAGTATCTCAGTAGCGAAGGGGCAAGCCGCATCGAGTTTTACGTTTCCACCAACCCGGGGCAACCGTTGCAGCCGTTGGCCAAGGTGGCATCTGGCGGTGAACTTTCCCGTATCGCATTAGCCATTCAGGTGATCACCGCGCGTAAAATGGAAACCCCGGCATTGATCTTTGATGAAGTTGACGTGGGGATCAGCGGCCCAACCGCTGCCATCGTTGGCCGCCTGCTGCGCCAATTGGGTGAATCAACACAGGTGATGTGCGTCACCCACCTGCCGCAGGTTGCCGGTTGTGGCCATCAGCATTTCTTTGTCAGCAAACAAACCGACGGCACAGAAACCGAAACCCAGATGTCCCCTTTGGACAAACGGGCTCGCTTGCAAGAGCTGGCGCGCCTTCTTGGTGGCAGTGAAGTCACTAAAAATACGCTGGCAAACGCAAAAGAATTGCTGGCTGCATAACTTTTTTACTTTCCTGAGGTCATATTGGAGCCCTGTAAAGGTTTCCAACTGCTGCAAGGTCTATTATCATCGGCATCCTATGCCCTAAAGGAATGTGATTACTATGCGCTGTAAAACGCTGACAGCTGCCGCTGTGGTTCTTGTGATGCTGACTGCAGGCTGTTCTACTTTCGAGAAGGTGGTTTACCGGCCTGATATCAACCAGGGTAACTACCTGACACCTACTGATGTGGCGAAAGTCCACAAAGGAATGACACAACAACAGGTTGCTTATACATTGGGCACACCAATGATGCAGGATCCGTTTGGTTCTCAGACGTGGTTCTACGTGTTCCGCCAGCAACCTGGCCATGAAAAAATTACCCAGCAAACGCTGACGCTGACCTTCGACAGCGCAGGCGTATTGACTGATATACAGAATAAAACCGCGCTGACGGCACAGTAAGCCAAGCCGGAGCTGTCATCCGGCCCGTGAGGGAGTGCAGAACTCGTCACGACAGTTCAGGCTGCAACTCGGAAGATAATATTCTGATAAAAAATAAGGCGCTGAGTGCGCCTTATTTTTTTGCTTTTTCCGCCCGCTGGCGACGTAGTTCTTTAGGATCGGCAATCAATGGCCGATAAATCTCCACCCGGTCGCCGTCATTCAGCACATCACCCAATTTGGCGGGGCGGCTGTAGATCCCGACTTTATTGCTGTTTAAATCGATATCACTACGCAGCTCAAGCAACCCAGAAGCCAGGATTGCCTGTTCGACGTTACTGCCCGGCGCTAATTTCACCTGGCGCACATACTGGCGCTCTGGCAGCGCATACACCACCTCGACCTGTATATCAGACACTGTAAATCTCTTTTGCACGCTGAGTGAACGCCTGCACCATATTGCCTGCCAGTTCTTTAAACACTTTGCCGAAAGCCAACTCAATCAGCTTGTTGGTGAATTCAAAATCCAGATGTAATTCAACCTTACAAGCCTCTGGGCTCAACGCGGTGAACTGCCAGCCCCCCATCAGCTTACGGAACGGGCCATCAACCAGCTGCATATTGATACGTTGGTTATCATGCAACGTATTACGCGTGGTAAACGTCTTGCTGATACCGGCTTTCGCAACGTCAACCGCCGCGGTCATCTCATTAGGGGAAGCGGCAATCACCCGGCTACCGATGCAACCTGGCAGAAAATCGGGATAAGAATGAACATCATTAACCAACTGATACATCTGCTCGGCGCTGAACGGCACCAATGCAGATCGACTGATCTGGGGCATATCATTTCCTGTGAGGCATAAAACGTACAGATAATACCATTTATCTATCGTCAGACAAAAAATCCGCTGCACATTTAATGGTTCGAAAATACATGAATTTGCGCAGGTACCGACCGGGAAAGGATTTCTTTCGCTGTCGCATCCAGTATAATGCTTACACTATGACAAAGAAAAAAGCATACAAACCCGGTTCCGCTACCATTGCGCAAAATAAGCGAGCACGTTTTGAATACTTCATCGAAGAAGAGATCGAAGCGGGCTTGGCTCTGCAAGGTTGGGAAGTAAAATCACTGCGTGCTGGCAAAGCTAACATCAGCGACAGCTACGTGATGTTTCGTGACGGTGAAGCCTATCTGTTTGGTGCTACCATCTCGCCACTGAACGTTGCTTCGACTCATGTAGTATGCGATCCCACACGTTCCCGCAAACTGCTGCTGAAAAAGCGTGAGCTTGACTCACTGATTGGCCTCGTTAACCGCGATGGTTACACCCTCGTTGCTTTATCCATGTATTGGAAAAATGCCTGGAGCAAAGTGAAGATCGGTGTTGCCAAAGGTAAGAAAGAACACGATAAGCGCGATGACATCAAAGATCGTGAATGGCAGACGGCGAAAGCCCGTATCATGAAGCATGCCAATCGTTAAGCCGCTGGCTTAACAGGGTAAACTTCTGTTATACTGCTCACAGTTACTTGGGGCTGATTCTGGATTCGACGGGATTTGCGAAGCCCTAGGAGCATGCCGAGGGGCGGTTGGCCTCGTAAAAAGCCGCAAAAAAATAGTCGCAAACGACGAAAACTACGCACTAGCAGCTTAATACCCTGCTTAGAGCCCTCTCTCCCTAGCTTCCGCTCTTAAGACGGGGATCAAGAGAGGTCAAACCCAAAAGAGATCGCGTGGATGTCCTGCCTGGGGCTGAAGCGTTAAATCCAATCAGGCTAGTTTGTTAGTGGCGTGTCCATCCGCAGCTGACCGGCGAATGTAAAGATTGGACTAAGCATGTAGTGCCGACGGTGTAGTAATTTCGGACGGGGGTTCAAATCCCCCCAGCTCCACCAAAATTCTCCATCGGTGATTACCAGAGTCATCCGATGAAGTCCTAAGAGCCCGCACGGCACAAGCCCTGCGGGCTTTTTTGTGCCTTCAATTTGTCCCGCGAAGTCCGAAGAGAACTAATTAAATCCGCACCTTTTAGGCCCATTGATAGGCCCAACGAAAAGCTCTATTGTTTTCGTTGGGCCTAAACGCATGGAGACTCCCCCATGGCAAGAAAAACCAAGCCGTTAACCGATACGGAAATCAAAGCCGCCAAACCTAAAGCTACCGATTACCAGCTGTATGATGGTGACGGGCTTACTCTATTAATCAAGTCCAGTGGTAGTAAGCTCTGGCAGTTCCGTTACTATCGGCCTCTGACCAAGCAGCGAACCAAACAGAGCTTCGGTGCATACCCTGCCATATCCCTTTCTGATGCGCGTAAACTCAGAGCTGAATCTCGAGTTTTGTTGGCGAAAGACATTGATCCTCAGGAACATCAGAAAGAACAGGTAAGAAATTCTCAAGAGGCTAAAACCAACACTTTCTTGCTAGTTGCCCAGCGTTGGTGGAATGTGAAGAAAGCCAGCGTAACAGAAGACTATGCCGACGATATCTGGCGCTCACTTGAGAGAGATATTTTTCCAGCAATCGGTGATATCAGTGTCACTGAGATTAAGGCTCATACTCTGGTTAAAGCAGTGCAGCCGGTCCAGGCCAGAGGTGCATTAGAGACAGTCCGACGCCTTTGTCAGCGTATTAACGAAGTCATGATTTATGCGCAGAACACAGGCCTGATTGATGCAGTTCCCAGTGTAAATATCGGAAAAGCGTTCGAGAAACCGCAAAAGAAAAACATGCCGAGTATCCGTCCGGATCAGCTTCCACAGTTAATGCAAACAATGCGTACAGCAAGTATCAGTGTGTCAACGCGGTGCTTGTTCATGTGGCAGCTTCTCACCATTACCCGCCCTGCCGAAGCTGCTGAGGCTCGATGGGATGAGATCGATTTCAATGCTAGCGAATGGAAAATTCCTGCAGCTCGAATGAAGATGAACCGGGACCATACGGTTCCACTATCCGATGAGGCTCTCTCTATTCTGGAAATGATGAAGTCACTCAGTGGTGGCCGAGAATTTATCTTTCCCAGTCGCATCAAACCAACCCAGCCAATGAACAGCCAAACAGTTAATGCCGCACTGAAGCGTGCTGGCTTAGGAGGCGTACTCGTTTCACACGGCTTACGTTCTATCGCCAGTACGGCACTCAATGAGAAAGGATTTCCGCCTGATGTCATTGAAGCAGCACTGGCTCATGTGGACAAAAATGAGGTACGTCGCGCTTACAACCGCAGTGATTACCTTGAGCAACGTCGTCCGATGATGCAGTGGTGGGCTTACTTTGTGAAAAAGGCAGATAGTGGCAGACTCACTGACGTTGAATTAACAACATTAAAGCTAACTGGATAAGACCAATTCTTAATCCACACAAGCGAAAAACAGGAGTGTGCGGTAATGGCGCAATCCTGTTATATAAAGTCTAACTCCCTAGGCTTCACGTATGATTCGACCGGACAGCATTGACTCATACTACGCAGAATAAATCCTAAGGAGCCTGCCATTGGTACGTATGCTTACAAACACTCGTATGCTAAATCAGGGGGATAATATTGTTTACCATTGAGACTGCACGTGAAGAGGCGAATAGGTTTCGAAAGATACTCGAAACATGTGATCCGTCAACAACCTACCTTGTACCTCACGGCTTCCCGGTAATGAGTTGCAAGCTTTGCTCAATGTTACTTTCCTTCCACTTTCTGCAATTATGGCCCGAACTGGAATTGAAAGGGGTCACTGGAGTCACCGGTAAAAATGGCGCAATAACTCACTTCTGGCTGGAAGTGGAAGATTACGTTATTGATATCACCGGAGATCAATACAACATCATCAACGCCAGTAAACTAAACGAAAATATCGTAAGAAACAGGCCCTTTATGCCTGTTCACGTCGCTAACCAAAAGGATAGCTATCTCTATAATTTATTTGAAATTAAAGGGAAAGAGCATTTGAGCTATGGCTTTCCGACAATCGGTGATGATTTCATCGATGAGATGGAATGTGATTATCGCCAGCTTGTCAGGTGATGGTGGAAATAGAATCAAGAAATAGATGCAGACCTGCGCTTTTATAATTTCCTGAGTAGCATCAATGTTTTTATTAGTTATTTGAGATGCCCTGGAGAAGAACTAGGACACATTAGGATATTTGCCGGAGTAACAGATAAGCCAAAACGTCTTCGGGAAAAGGTATGTGAGGCTTTGAGAATTGCATCAGAAAAACGTAGATAGGGAAAATTATGGAAAAGGGAAACGTATCCATACGTCAACAGAGAAGTACTGGTTCAGTCAGAAAAAGTAAATGACGCTTTATGTTTCCCCTGCTACAGCTGCTACGTGTAGCAGCTGTAGCAGGGGTCAGAGATAGATGAGTATGTTATTTATTTCAGCTCACGGGTCGCTCATATTTCATGCCTACTGGCGTTTCCTGATTCGACTGGCGTATCTGGCGTAAACCAGTACCAAGAATATTTACAGCGATTACCGTAATTTTGGCACAAGCCAGTGTTCACGCTTAGGCGGATTAGCCTGTTAATAGCACTCTGAGTGAGGTATTTATCCTCACTCAGAGTGCTATTAACATAATTGACACATTTCTCCGTGAAATTTCTGTAGTCTGCCTCGGTACCCTGCTACAACTTGCGACATGTAGCAGGTTGTAACAATCCCTACAAAATTAAGATATGTTTTTCGCTCAATTATAGGGTTCGTCACAATATACCTCTAAAAGAGGTATTAGCCTCATGGTAATATAGAGATCCGAATTCTTCCTTTGTCGTTAACCTAGGAAAAGTCTATGAGCGAAGTAGCTAATTATACGGATGTCTTTCAAAGTTGGCAGGATCACCGATTTAATTTCAGTCTTGCAGTACCCTTGACCAACACTCCGGGTCTACGTAAGCCCCAATTAGCTGCTATTTATGCAACGCTGGGGCATCTGGTGGTTGACCCTTCCTCCCCGGCAACGGTCGTAATGCCTACGGGTACAGGAAAAACTGACACAATGCTTGCCCTGCTCATTGCAGGCAAAATGTCTAGAACCTTAATTCTGGTTCCATCAGATGCTCTGAGGACTCAAATATCTGGTAAATGCGAAAAATTCGTAACACTTCGCACTGTGGGAGCCATATCTGATACGGCTTTAAACCCTGTAGTCGAAGTAATCAACTCGGGAATGTCTGAACAAGAAGTTCTTCAACTTGCTAAAGCAAATGTTATTGTAGCTACTCCGCAAGCCCTCCAACTATTCGATAAGGATGCACTGCAAGCTTTGGTAGGAATCTGTAGTCACCTTCTAATAGATGAAGCCCATCACGTTGCAGCAACAAGTTGGGGCCGTATCAAAAAATCTTTCAACGGGAAACCATGTATTCAGTTTACCGCAACTCCATTTCGAGAAGATGGTTTAGCATTAGAAGGAAAAATTATTTATAACTACCCTCTTCGCGATGCTCAAAATGATGGCTATTTCAAAAGCATCGAATTTCACCCAGTACGGGAATACAATTTAGATCGCTCTGACCAAGCTATAGCAGATCAGGCTGTAGAGCTATTGAGAAAAGATATACAAGCGGGCTATAACCATCTGATGTTAGTGCGGGCTAAATCACAAAAACGAGCTGAAGCCCTCTTCGAAATTTACAGGACTCATGCGGATCTTAACCCGGTATTAATACATAGCAAAGTTCCAAACCAAGCTAGAATTTTCGAAGAGATTGTCCTGAAAAAATACCGAATCATCGTTTGTGTGGACATGCTAGGGGAAGGTTTTGATTTGCCTGAACTTAAAATCGCCGCTATTCATGATCAGCACAGAAGCCCTGCAGTCACATTACAGTTTATTGGCCGGTTAACTAGGGTTGATAATTCTCTTGGGAACGCAAAATTTGTTGCCAACATTGCAAACCAAAAGACTGATCACCAAATGTCAGAGCTCTATAAAGAGAGTGCTGACTGGGGTTCTGTGATCCGGGATGTTAGTCAAGAAAAAGTTAGTAAGGAAATAGAAAAAGAGTCATTCAGTGGGCAGTTTTCAGATGAGAAAGACGCAGATACTATCTTTGGGTTGAATCCGAATCCAAAGATTAGTGCAACAGCCTATCATCTTTCCCCCAAGAACTGGATGCCAGAAAGAGCAAATGAAATGTCTGGCAACAGAGAGAAGCTGCAATATATTTCCATTAATGATGAAGCAGATACAGTCATCGTAGTAACAAAACGGGAAACACTTGTTGGATGGGCTCAAACTGAAGCTATTTTCGACACCAACTGGCTCTTATATCTGGCATTTTACAACAAACCCGAGAACACACTTTTTATTCACACATCGGGTGATGACATGCAGTCTAACCGATTCCTTAATTTAGTGGCTAAAGAACCTGTACGTATTAATGGTGAACCGACATTTCGCTCGCTCCACAATATTAAGTTAATGAAATTGCAAAACGTAGGCTTATCTCGTGCCCGAAAGGATCTCCGATTTACGATGCATGTAGGTCACGACATCAATCAAGTAATCAGTGAGATTGAAAAAGGTAGTGCAAAGAAATCCAACGTTTTTGCAACTGGTTTCGAACAAGGTGATAGAACTACAGTTGGTTGCTCGCACAAAGGTAAAATTTGGGAGATGAACTCATCACCAATTAATTATTGGGTCGAATGGTGTAAAAATATCTCTAAGAAACTTAATGATAAAACAATAGACCCAAGTGATTTATTGAAGAATGTCATGCGAGCAGAGAAAATTGAGCAAAAATGGCCTGATGGCCTTTTTTACTCAGACTGGCCTGAGTCCATAGCAATCGAGAATGAACAAAAAAGATCTCTTATTTTTCAGGGAGAGAGGTTCAACCTTCTTGATATTGTTCTGGGCAAGCCAAATTATGATGATGACCTAACTTTAAGTATTCCTGTGTACGTCGCAGATACAGATGGATTGGAACATCTAATTACAAAGATCAATATTAAGCTATTGGAAGATGGTTACAAAACACACTGCCCCGGTTTGAAAATTTCATTATCTCAAGAGGTTCCGTTAGATGAATACTTGGATAGCGAACCACTGGTGCTACTAAGTGTCGATGGGTCAATGCTTCTAGGTAATTATCGTTATTTCTCGCCCAACAGTGTAGATATAAAATTGCCAATCTCTCTACTTGAGGTATGGGATTGGGGGACAACTAAAATTCATCAGGAATCAATGCGTGCAGAAAAACGCTTTGATAGTGTACAGGGATTTACTTACAACAAGATTGCTGATGATTACAGTATAGTATTCAATGATGATGGTGCAGGTGAAATCGCCGATCTCGTTGCAATTCGTGAAAGTAAAAATGTCATTCATATTGATTTATTTCACTGCAAATATTGTTCCTTGACTGATGGAGTGGCTATACCAGGAGCCCGCGTGAACGATGTTTACGAAGTGTGTGGTCAGGCATCCAGATCTGTAAAATGGTTATATACGGGTGAGAAGTTTTTTGATCGTTTGATGGAGCGTTATCAAAAGTCGCTTCCAATCGGTTTTGATAGAATCCTAAAAGGACTCCCAGAACAACTCGAGATATTGCGAAATAAGTGTCATGATCACGAACTGGTTTTCAAGTTTGCTATAGTACAACCTGCTATTTCAGCTACAAAAATTTCTAGCGGTCAGTTAGCAGTGCTTGGAACGAGTTACTCATACATTAAAAGTATTTCCGGATCGGATATAAGAGTTATCGTTAGCCCTTAAACTTAAAAATATATTATATTTTGGGACTAAGTGGTCAGTTCCATCAGATCTGACCACTTAGTCCCAAAAGCTGACACTGTTCACATATTTAGAGTTAATTATTGAAACATTGCTCGCTTCCATTGATAATTTTCACAACATCAATAATATTGATGCTGAGAGTCTTTCTCTTAAATTTCAAAAGGAAAACTATCATGGGTCTAAAACCAGGTCCAAAGCCAATTGCTAAATCGACAGGAAAACCGGATCAACGTCGACGTGATAATAAAGATACACCTGGCAACACCCCGGGGTTGAAGCCTAGCAAATCAACAGGTAAATAAATTTAGGATATAGTTAACTTATTTAAACCCTAAATACAACATTATATTACTAAAGATTTTTTTGCAGCCAGATGCGTGTACCTGCTATATCATACGCCTTTTCCCCAAATCCCTTCGCAAGAAGGGACTCTGGTAAATAATCATCATATTTATCCAAGTACTTTTCTGGAACATCTGTAGCAAGATCAAATGCAGATGGCAAGCCTGACAACAGTATTTCTTTAAGCGCGTGCTGAACGGAAGCTACACTTGAATTATCGATTTCTATAACACCAGCAAACGAATTTGCTTTAAAACCACAGCGTAGGAGCAAGGCTGTAATCGTATTCACCACTTTATCCCCCATCCAGGGAATTACGTAACAGTGTTGACCGCTCGTAATAAAATATTCATTTTGCAGGTCATAACGCCGAAAGTTACTACAGCCTTCAGCAAATAGATTTCTGGCGGCAGAATCGGCATAATCTACTCTCTTGCTACCTATCGCTATGCGGTAATCACTTTCCTTATAGATAGCGAGCATTTCCTGACGTACGGCATCATGAACAGACATTCCTCCACCACTAAATTGTGGTGGCTGACCGCCTTTGGTCGCCTCTACATAGATAACTTTTTTCTCTGTCTCGATCTCTGTCACTTTCCAGCGCCGCCCACCGAAGATGATATGTTGGTCTGGTAGCAGTGGGGAGTCCACAGGCACTGTTCCAAGGGTTCTGTTTCCGGTGACAATGCGGAACTCTTCCGGTGTATTGAACACGGCATAAAACGTGTAATGGTTAGTCAGTTTCTCACCCTCTGCCCCAACAACCATTTCGCCGCTAGCAAGTTGAGTGAGCAGGCCACAGGTTCCCATATGTTTAAGCAGACTTTTGAAATCGTTTAAATCTACATTTCTAAACGGCCCTGTCTGGCATAGTTGTGACCAGAGCTGGTCGGCACGAACTCCGCCCCATTGTGCCGTAATAGCAAGAATCTGGTGCAACAGCGTGGAATAATGCATCTGTCGAGCATCTGCTGGTTCAAACCATTGTTTAGAGATCATCAATCTGATCATTGCCATCGACTGGACCAACTGCAGCCGTAGGTGGTCAACGATACTGCTAGTTACAGTAAGCTCATTTTCTGTAATTAGCATTCTTAGAACTGATGGGGAGTCGCGTCGCCCAGAACGTCCCATACGCTGACGTAGACTGGAAACAGAATGCGGAGGCGTAACTTGGATAACCGACTTAACCTTACCGATATCAATTCCCAACTCAAGCGTCATTGTACAAACAGCAGTTGTGGGCAAATTACCTTTCTGAAGACGAGATTCAAGCGCCTCACGTAATTCCTTGGCAAGGGAACCATGGTGGGGGAAAAATTCATTCGGAACAATTTGTTCCTCACACATGTCGCTCAGCGTTGCCGCAATACTTTCAGTGCGCTTTCGGCTGTTTGCAAAGACCAAATGAGAATCGCCACGGCAAAGTCTAAAAATGTCAGCGCAAACGTCATGTTCAACTGAACTCTGAAGTTCTTCCTCTTTTTGGATCACTCGCTCCAGGTACCCTTTGACCTGTACCTGAAGAGTGGCCGTGCTATTACTATCTGTAACAGTTACACAGGGGAGTCGTTTGTCCGGGCGCAACATTTCGGGCACTTTCTCCAGTTCCCCTAGCGTGGCACTCAACGCAACGCGGGGAATTGGATTTACCTGGCGTCCTAGCACATGGTCAATTCTATTGAGTAGAGAAAGCAGCTGTACACCACGCTCTGAGCCAATAAAAGCATGAAACTCATCAATAACGATGTATGCGACTGAAGAAAACGCCTGTTTGAGCCAGCCCATTGAGTTTATGAGCAAAGACTCAAGTGACTCAGGTGTAATCAGTAAAATGCCAGCAGGGTTTGTCCGAGCCTTCTTCTTTTTGCTTTGTGGCACATCCCCGTGCCAGGGAGTCACTGGCATTTCCAATGCATCTCCAAGGCTCTCAAGACGACGGTACTGATCGTTAATCAATGCCTTCAACGGACTGATATAGACGATGCCAAATCCATTAGTGAGATCTGCAACTGCCGAACAGGCAGGAAGAAAGAAAGCCTCTGTTTTACCCGCTGCTGTGCCTGCACTGATTAGCACGTCTCGATCACGGGCTAAAATTGCCGGGATAGAACTCTCCTGCAAGGGCCTTAATGTAGACCACCCCTGCTTGTAAACCCACTTACGGACGCGGGGATCGAGACTATCATAGGCACTGCTCATAGTTTGAAGTTCGCCAGTCCGTCATCGTCATCGCTTTCCTCTACAATGGCGTCATCCATATCGCTGGGCCTGTCCTCTTCAATCGCCACACCCTCGATTAGTGTTTGCCAATTCATCGTTCTGTTTTGTTCCAGCACGGCCAGCATGTCCAGGAAACCTTTTATGGTATTACGGGGGGTACGGAAGTAAGCATCTCCAATGGTTTTACTACAGTGATGCAGAAATCCAGTCAGTGCCTCATCTGGAATCAGATAATTCTCTGGATCTCCGCCTGCATAAACATGGCGAAGATTTCTCAGTAAAATATACAGTTCCTCAGGGGTGAGGCTGGCAAGATGCAAAGTAGGAGACGAGTAGTCAATCACTCCTGCTTTTTGCGCGAACCGATTTTCCGCCAGACGTGATTGGAGCGCCTCATAGCTGTAAAGACCTTTGCGCGGATCGAAAAGGAACTCTGGCGTCCCCCCGAGGATAAAACCAATGTTCTCGGCTGAGCCTTGCAGGCAGTCATTCAGGATCCGCAAAATCTGTTCGTAGTTCGCTGTTCTTGCTTGCGTATTATTCAGTTTAAAGAGGTTCACCATTTCGTCGAGGCTGACCAAAAGACCGGCATAGCCAGCCTGGCGGACAAAAAGGCTCATCAGCTTCAAAGAGTCATAGAATGAAGCGTCTGAGATAATAGTCCGAACGTCGAGATCGTGACGGGCATCAGTTTTAGTAGTGTACTCTCCACGCAACCAGCGAATGGCATTGGATTTTAGCGTTTCGTTATCCTGCTCATGCCCCCGCCAGAATGCATCAATGACCTTCGCAAAGTCATATCCACCGACCATATCTGATAGTGCTGCCAGGCGTTTATGAATAACAGATGAAACCTCGGAGCCGTCCGTGTCAGCTTCCTTCCTTGCCTCCGTAACGAACCTTTCAACAACGCTAAGTAACGCATTACCATCCGGCTTGTTTCTGGTGGACATGTTTTTCATGAGCTCAGAATAAAGATTACGAGCCTGACCTCCCGATGAGTGAATACGTCTGTCAGGAGAAAGGTCAGCACTGACTGACACCAACTTCTTCTCCAGCGCAATAGAGCGCACAACACTCATAAAGAACGTTTTACCAGAACCATATTCACCGATGATAAGTCTGAAGCTTGCACCACCGTCAGCAATCCTCTCAATATCCTGATGGAGAGCGGTGATCTCATTCACGCGGCCAACCTGGATATGCTGAATGCCTATCCTTGGCGTTACACCTGACTTAAGTGACTGAATAATAGCGTCGCGTTCTTTCACTCTTATACGTGTTACAGACATTCACTATCCCTCTAATTCTTTGGCAATTTCCAGGTCAACCCAGATATCATCATCGGTATCGTCCAGTACCGGAGCATCAACCACCGCATAGGACCAGTCATTGATCACCTCAAGCGCACCGCCGAGCATCAAGTTCAAATTTCCGCACAATTCTGTCGCCTCTTTCCGGGACCACTGTTCTTTCTCCAGCAAACTGCGATAAAGCTGGCTATGTGCGGAATCAAGGCCCCCCGCCTCCGTTAATGAGGCAGGTGCGCTTTCTGGCTCTTCCAGTTCTTCTTCGGTGAAAACTGTGTTCAGTAATTTACGAACATCATCCGTGGCAGATTCGTGTCGGGCAAGTACATTAGCATCCAGTGTGAACCCTGCCGTTGGCTGATCAGTTGGTACAGACGAGACGAGATCATGTTCAGTTGCAGAATGCTGATGGATATTGCTCGAGACAGATGAGGGATCCAGACCCAAACTTGAATAAATCTTCTCAAGCTGTTTAATTTCGGCAGGCGCTATTGTTCCATCTGAGCAGGCAACACTAACGATAACTTTACCCACAGCAGCCTTTTCCGCAGCCCCCATCAACTCAACCCTGCTTTTCATTCCCGTCATATTGGCTGGGGTATGAAGCTGCCACGTTAAGTACGCATGTAGAGAGCGCTTTTCATCATCGGTGAAGACAGGATTGTTGTTGATGGCATTCTCAAGCACTTTCTGTTCAGCTTGATCAAGGGAATCGTCAATCAAGGCGACCATCGCCCCTAATCTGAGCGTCATTACTGCTGAGATAAATTCAGGAGAAGGTGAGAAGCGTCCACCTTCGGCGGCAGGGAATAGAACAAGTGTCCCATCAACATCCGCCTTCACATGGTGATAATACGGGTCAGGTGCCAGACCGTAACCCATCTTCAGAGCAAAGGCCTGCATCAAGTCGGCCTCTTTTTTATTGATTTTAGTTGGACAGCTGGCATTCATATGTGCCCAAAAGTCAGCAACTGATACTCGCCCCTCTTTTTCGAGGATCGCCTCATCAGCCCAGCGTTTGAATGAGCTTAATATTTTTTCTGCGCTTTCATTAACGATCTCTGAAGGGAGCAACATAATTGCAGCCGTATCATTGACTGACGTACCTTTCCGGCCAAGGTAGCGACTGTAAGCATCAAGTTCATCTGTACATATGTCAGCAAGGGCCATAATTTTTTGGACAGGTCCCTTCAATGCACTTGGATCAGGCAGGTCAGGAACAGGAAGTCGGACAGCTCGCAAACTAGGACTTGCTGGTGTGTAATCTAACCTTAGGCGCGTTTTATTCGCCTTAACGACCATCCCTTCACCATATTTGAGGGTGTAACGCCGTTTGAAAAGCGCAGCAAACTCTTTAGCACAGCGGCGAGCCGGGGTACGCAGCGAATACTCGGTATGGTTTATTACCCAGTTCAATGCCAGTTCAGCTGATACAGGAACGCCTTCATGTACAGTTTTTGCCAGAGCCAGCTTAAATTGCATGCCGTTGCTGAAACCAGAATCGCTATCGAGCACAGTGGTTAAACCCAAGTCCGGACGCAGAATAGACATGGCTTCGAGCAATTGGGTCGAATATACACGGAAGGAGCGGTTCTCAATGAATACCGATCTTAACCGAGCGACTTCATTGAACAGGCTGCTGAACTCAGCATCAGGGAATTTTTGGTAAGTAGAATCTACAAGCGCTTTTCTTTCCAGACCGTAGAGGTATATAAAAACATAGCCTATAGGACACGATGGGTCGGACCTATCGCTGGCAAGCCAACTAACATACGCACCGCGTGCTTCAGGGGAAAGAGAGGAAAAACTGGGCCAGTATCCTAATGAACTGTCTTCGTAAAGATACGAAGTGGGTTGTATCTTACATGTATCATCAATTAATGATGCCTCACTTCCATCGTCATAATAGCCGCCTGACTCCTGACTAGAGGGCTTCATACGTTGTCCCACGTAAATATGGCCACCGCTAATTGTTACACCAGCTACAGTTATCATTTCACCCGGAAGTACCCAGCGAGCTAATGCACCTGCTGACTTTGAGGTGCTCTGGTAATGATTGGTTGTCACCCGAAGTTCAACACCCCGGCCGCCACTCAATGTAAAGGTTGCAAGGTTGTCATCTTCACTATCATCGTTTCGCACAACCGTCTCTTTTTTCTTGATGTCAGCGATCCATTCTTTTGGTGGCGCTTTGAAGGTCTTGGAAGTAGTTACCCCGGCGGTTTTGTTCTTTTTCTTTTTGAAAAACAACAAGTAAATGACATAAAGCGCAGCTAAAAATATCCATAACTCCATGAGCAATAACCTTAAAAAGGGCTTTTTACAAACACCGAAAATGGTGACAAGAAGCAGGGCAAGTGGATTAATCCCAAATAATACGTCTAAAATGCAAGGGTTAAAACAGAAATCCAACCAAAACTAATCCCTTGATTTAAAATAAAATAATAACTGGCTAAGCATGCTTAACCAAGAGGGGTCGGTTAAGATGTACGAATGTCTGTTGAGCTTTTAACCTCAGAATGGGGTATGTTGTTGCTGCGTTAACATGTCAGCAACTGCCGCATAGATACAGTGCTGAACAATGATGTTACAACAAAGACCAGAAGCCCTGACCTGCTTGAGTTAACTAAAAGGATAGAAGAAACAATTGCAAGCAGGGAAATCTGCACATGCAGACTACTTGTTGTAATCCCCGTTCAGTTTTCACAACATATCCCCCTCGACAATACAGCCGTAGCTATCATGCATGGACATAAAAGCCTGATCTGGTTGGTTCGATGTACAACACACATTCAAAGTGAAAAACTAAACTTTAGTTAATACCCAAGAAACAAAATATCCTCCAGTGCTCCAACCTCTAGTTGGCTTAAAAAGACATGAAAGCATGGCTCGTTACCTCGGTATAGAAGTTGATGATGTGTTTGAGATACCTGAATTGATAGAAATTTCAGAGTGCTGATGATAAAACAGTCCCCCTGTGCCGCTAGTAAACTTTGGTCGACGTGCGCTGTTCCTCTCGCTCATTTTTATGATTTGAGTTTTAGAGTGAAAAAGATAATATAGTACGGTATTAGAATATTTCAGTTATCATATTTGGGGATAAAATGGACGCTCAAGATACCACAATAGTAATAAATATTGATGAATGCAATAGCTATATGAAAATGGGTTCGGATGAACTGATACATCAAGATGTATATAAAAAATTAATATTTGACATCAAAAACACCATATTACAAACCAAAGAAAAAAACCCTCTTGGTGATAAATCGTCAGTACCAACCTTCCAAAATGAATACCCTCCAAGCAGTGGGTTGGTTTATTTTATTGATGGATCACGTGGTGCAGGTAAAACGACATTTTTGCGTACTGTGTATGAAAACTTACCCTTTGAATTATCTCAAAAAGATATAAACAGTACTTCCATTAGCATTTCAAAACTTGATTATATTGATCCCACTCGGCTGGAAGCATGTGAAAATTTATTATTGAACGTATTGAGAGCACTAAAGGTAGCTGTCGACAACAGTTATATGTCTCTAGATAATGAACCTCTCAAAAATAATTTTCGTCAAGCCTTCAAAAAATTAGCTGGTGGACTAAGCCTCTTTCGTAATGGTCATGACCAGTTAGCGCATCTTGATCCAGAATTATTTTTTGATAGAGGCCTTACCCAAGCAGAGGATAGTAGGTCGTTAAGGAAGTATTTTCATCAGGCCATAGATATTGCTTGTCATTTATTAAATACAGATACATTAATGCTAGCATTTGATGATGCAGATACTAACGCCCAACACGCATTCCCATTATTAGAATGCATACGAAACTATCTGGATAGCCCTCGCCTCCTTATATTGGTCACTGGCGATATGGAACTTTATTCACTCTTGGTCAGGGATGAGTTTTCACAACGACTTCCTTCAGTTGAAAATAAAAATAATTCCTGGAGAGAGGAACAGCGTTTAAGAATGCTTGATCATTTAGAAGATCAATACGTTTTGAAGTTATTCCCATTATCGCGCCGTCAACATTTAAAAACACTTAATAGACTTTTCGGTAAAATGTATGATGGCACCCATCCATCAAGCTATAAAATCTGCTCGTCTCGATGGAATGATGTAAAACGCGATCCTATAAAAGTCTTGGATGAAATTATTAGTCGTGGGTTACGTATAGCCTCTCAATCAGATATCGAGTTATTCAGAACGCATTTATTAAAGCAACCACTACGCTCAATATTACAAGTTTTGCAAGGTTGTGCCCCCCACCTATCAAAATCTGACGATGATATAAATAATACATGGAATCGTGACCTCTCTGATGCTTTAAGGGAATCATTAAGAGCAATGGCTCAGGGAAGTTTATACAAATACGGTGTAGTAGTTGACGATCTAACAGCTAATTATCTTCCCACACTGTCCAAAGCAGTCTTCGATTTATGCTGTCAGGATGGAGATGTTGATACCGCAGCCTATTTACGACCTCAGGCAAGTAATGATGACCTTAACAATTGCTATTTAGCCTTAGCTGCAGAAGTCGCTGGGCAATGCGCCGAGTCAGCATCAGCATCGATAAAATACATGTTGACAGGGCCAGGCAATGTTACGTTATGGGGAAAAGAAAAACGACGTATGTCGGACAATATGAATCAAGACTTGCTTTATAGGCAGTTTAGCCAGTATATGGCTATAGGTAGAAACGAAGATGCACTGAACTGGGCTAGACGTGCAACAGCAGTACTCGCAGCTAGACACCCTTCTCAAGCTAAAGCTCCTGTAATTGATTTTGGTATCATTGGTTTAAATAAAAGAGAACCTGATGAAGCAAGAGGAAAAGGCGAAGGCTTTAGTACTATAGATAGTATATTAAGTATCAATTACAGTAGAGAGAATAAAGCTTATCCAACTCTAGCATATAGCCTTTTAGATGTATCAAGTCAGAGCAGTCGCTGTTATTCTTCTATATATAATATACTTGGTTTAGTTGAACGTCTTTTTGGTGCTCGTTCTCATGAAGAGGTATCACGTCGGCTAAAAAGTACTTATCCACAACTTAGTATCAGCAGTCCAGACTGGGGTGGAAGCATCGATACAATGTCTTCTGAGGATAATCCACACACAGTTAGTGATGACACTGTAAAAGATAGCGACAATTCAGAGTTGGAGGGAGATTTAATTAACTCCATACTCGCATGGCAAGAATTAAATAAAGAATCTTTTAAAGAGTTTTCCCCATCCTCTGTTCTACTTGGAAAAATTTGGATAAGAATTTACTTTAGCCTTGAGAAGTCCTCAGATCGAATTCGCCCTGGTTTGCTCAGTGGCGGAAGAAATGTTGATGACATAATGGAAATCAATGCTGCATGTTTAATTAATGCTTTTTTAGTGGAAGAAGCTGATCACAATTTGCTAGATTATAGCATCTCACCTGATCGTACTAATCCGCTAACCTCGGCCTTTGATATACTCAAAAAGAAAAAAGATTTTCTGAAAAAAAATAAAAGCAGTCTCCCTCTTACAACTCTAATATCAAGTTGTCCGATTGTTCTTGGTCTTCTTAAAAAAGAATCAAGAATAATAATTAAAGAGGCCCTATCCCTAGATGATACGATAACAAATATTTCAAGTGCCGAATTACCTGTCAAAGCATTTATCGCTGGTCGATGGCGAAAAACCGAGGCAGAACCAAAATCCCGAGGAAGGACTAAAGCCAGTACCAAAATTGGAGATGGCGAATGACCGTTCGATCATTATCAACTTCTGCAAAGTTAGGGTGTGACTTACTGTCAAGTCATCGAATACTTACGATTATTGAAGAGAAATCATTTCATTTCCCATTAAATGAAGAAGAAATCAGAGAAGAGTTATATCTTACCCATCAACCTTGGGCGGCCAGAGAACCCGATCACGTTTTTAGTAGGGCTCTTGAAGCCTGGAAATTATACCACAAGCCAACGGATAGCTCTCCACTACAATCTGCTCTACGATTCATTGTGAAAGAGTTTATAACTTCTCGTCATGGTATTTTACGAGTTAAACTCCAAATGTTCGGCATTTGGCAGCAAGGCATATTAAGCCGAGTAAGTGGCATACCCATTCAAGCAGCTGCTTATCTTTGGCCTCAAAATGATTATTATCTAGATAAACTCCCCGCCCCCAATCAGTTCGCTGATATATCATCTTACAACAGATTAAATTCTTTACTATTGCCATTTGATCCTTTAATCGAAGAGTATTTTAACAAGGAAGGATTACATGAGACTCATTTGCATTTGAATGGAAGCACTCACGCCGAGCTTTGTTGGCTTCGTGCAATAACAGAACCAGAAAGAGAAATTACTGATTTCTGCAATAAATATAATGACACTGGAAGCAACTCATCACGTCTGAGAGAATTAGCCAGAGCTGTTCACCCTGATTTTTCCACATCCTTATTTCGAAAGCATATATATATAGCAAAACAACTTAGAAAATATTTAATCCCTGCAGCCTTTGGTTGTCTTTCCTCTAGTGAAGAGCTCCCAAAAAACTGTGAAGATGTATTTTCACTAGCATTACTAAGCCACGCCCCAAGCATATCACATAATGAACCAGAATATAATAACTTCATACTTTATGACAATGATAATATAGTTTCAGAAAGGTATTGGATTTTTCTCCTATTAAAAAGGCTAGACACTATACCTTCAGTCTCTTTGACGAACATGCTTCATTGTTATTTAATCTTGCAAAACCTTTATTACAGATTGCTTGTCCAAAGTGAAGAGCAGTACGGTTTTGATCAATTTCAAAAAATCACTTGGACAGATTTACGCGAACCAATTGAAAAAGATTATTTAGAACGATTCCAAAGTATGCATGGTTCATTACCTAATCATAGCCGAATTGTTTATTTGGAAGGACGATTTGCTCCTAAAGATAGCGAAAACAAGAACATATCAATCATCTATAATATTTTAAGTGGATACTGGAGATATTTGTATGACACTAAACCTGCAAGTGATCTTACTTTATTGCTAAGAGATTTTGAAAAAAAAATCAAAGAGCCGAACGCTAAAAATGGACGTTTTTTAAAATTAGCACTTGTTACTCACTTTATTAAACTGCCTGAATCTCGGTTTGATACCCCTTATAGACACTATACTTTACGAACTAAACTAACCAACCAAGTATATACCCTTAAAAATACGCTTGAACACTACCCATCCTTAAGGCTATGGGTTAGGGGTATTGATGCTGCTGCTAATGAGTTAGATGCTCCACCAGAAGTGTTTGCAAGCGTGTACCGTATGTGCCGACATTTTGGTATTACACATCGCAGTTACCATGCAGGAGAAGATTTCCATCATATATTATCAGGTATTCGGGCTATGTTTGATGCTTTAGAATTACTTGGACTATGTGAAGGAGATCGTATTGGCCATGGTACAGCAATGGGTATATCTCCTGAACTATGGTTAAAGAGAATGCCTAGAGGGGTATACATACGCAAAGATGACTGGTTACTTGATCTACTTTCCACTTGGCGTCTTCTAAAAATGACAGGAGAAACCGGGTTAGCATATAAACTAGAAGCTGAACTGACCGAACTTGGATCTGAATTATTTGGACAGCAAATAAATAGTATAACTTTAGAGCGAGTGATGAAGCTTAGAGGACTCAATATTGGATTTCTAGCAAAAGTCTTTACCTCTACTCCTCGGGATATAAAAAACTCTGTACTTCCAAAATCCGTAGACTCGGTCACACCACTGAGTGATTTAGAAATGATGGAAGCATTAAAGGTTGATGAGGCTGTCAGTTCCAATGTCAAGGACTGCAGACTTTTATGGGAATGGCTCAGTGACTCAGAAATACGTTCGCGAGGAAGTCAACTCACATTTGTTGATGCAGAATATATGTCAGCAGAGGAATATATAAAAGTACAACAGGCACTAATGATGATTATCAAGGATAGAAAAGTACTTATTGAAACATTGCCTTCAAGCAACGTTCGAATCAGCCAATATGAAAGTTTTGTTGAACATCATGTATTTAGATGGATGGGATTGCCAAATTATACACAGCCAGGCGACCCAGGAATAATGGTTACACTTGGTTCAGATGATCCTGGAATTTTTGCTGGTGATCTTGCTGGTGAGTTCTATCAGTTATATGCTGTTTTGCAGAGTTTAGGATTGAGTGATAAAAAAGCACTGCATTATATTTCAGAACTTAACGAACGTGGTAGAGAATATCGATTTCATGAATTCAAAATAGGTTGAATTTAATTTTCCAATTGAAATTTCAAGCATTAACATTCAGCTTTGTGATTATATCCAAGGCTGAATTCTCAATGCAACCCAATTAATATTGGAAAAAATATCGGTGTATATTATCAAGACGTATAAATAAGAATAAAAATTCACATTAGTTGACATCTAAATGTAACCATTGAAATTGATAACTCTATTCCCAATCAGTATGTCCGTACAGTTCATAGATTTAACACATCTACAAGGGTATAGACTGTCTACAGATTCATATTAAATATGCCGCATTGGACATTTTTAAATTTATTTTGATACAAATATGTTGTCTATGTATAAGGTTGCCCTCGTCTCATTCACATCTGATGCTGATATTAAAATTTTCTTCAGACATATATTATTCAACTGAACAGCTCTCATTTAATGACAGAACTTATTATTCTGCCGTTATTATTTTCATTTTAGAGGAGAAGTGATGAACAATTCTGAAGGTCTGCAGTCGCTGCAAAACTCTCTTTCCAGCTTACCGCAATGGGTGTCTGAACGTATTCTGCACCAAGTAAGCCAGTTAACCAACTATGTGCCAATGATCGGTATTTGATCTTACCCAGTAATAGTGGACACGGTATTAAGTGAGTAAACTCGTAACTCAGAGGTGACTCATGACTAAACCATCAGCAACGAAAAACAAGCCCCGCAAACAACACACGCCTGCCTTTCGGGA
>NZ_MOXD01000073.1 GCF_001976145.1 Serratia oryzae | reverse complement strand
GCAGGCCGACGAAACGCCGCTCTCCCTCCTCGACCCCGGCAAGGGCAAAACCCAACGCGGCTACCTGTGGCTTATATCACCGCGCTGGGGGCTGACCGGTCAATCGTGCTTTATGACTGCCAACCGGTAACCGAACGGCGAACTCGCGTTGTGTGATTAAAATAATGTAATAATCTGACGGATATTAACTGAAGCTGTTTTCGGCGTAGGGTAATAGCTCGCTGATCCGGCTGTTCGGCCAGGTAGGTAAACGGGTCAGTACATCGCGCAACCAGATATACGGGTCGTGGCCGTTGAGTTTGGCG
>NZ_MOXD01000072.1 GCF_001976145.1 Serratia oryzae | reverse complement strand
ACTGCCACCGTTAACCGCCAGCAAAGACGTGTTGCCCAGGGTGCCATTGCCCCCGGCCAGCACCGTTCCCTGGATGGTGGTACTGCCGCTGTAGCTGTTGCCGCTGTTGGAGATAGTCAATGCAGCCGGAGTGCCGTCCAGCACCACGCCCCCGCTGCCGAAGACGTTAACCGACAGGTTGGTGTTGGAGCCCGCCACCCCGTCGGTGGCTATCACCAGCGCATTCGGGCCGTCCTCAATCAGTTGCAGGGCCGTGAGGGCATAATTCATGTACAAGCCCGCGCCGTTATTCCCCGTGTTGCTCAGGCCATAATCATAAACGCCGTTGGCAACATGCACGCCCCCCTGATCGATTTGGAACGTGGTATCTTGCCCAACCGCGGTACCGTTGATTTGCAAGGTGAGGGTATCCGCACCG
>NZ_MOXD01000071.1 GCF_001976145.1 Serratia oryzae | reverse complement strand
GCCCATCGGCGCGCTCCCCCGGGATAACGCCGTAGAAGGTCAGTTCGCCACCGTTCAGCGCCAGATTGCCCACCTCTTCGGTGCTGGTCGTTCCGCCAGTCCCCACGGTGGTATGACTTCCCGCATTTAGCGCCAGCGTTGCCTGCGTTAACGCCGCGGTGTTGATACCGGACAGATCAAACAGAGTGTCCCGTAAATTCACGTTACCGGCAAAGCTGTTGCCTACCGCCGCGCCAAAGTTGAACGCCGCGTTTGTGGTATTGACGTTAACCTCACCCACCCCGAGCAGCGTATTGTTGAAGGTCAATGCCCCGCTGCTGGTCAGGTTCAGCGCACTGCTGCCATCCGCCACGTTCATCACCGTGGCATTGTTAAGCACCGTGCCGCTGTCGAGGGTCAGGCTGGTGCCACCGGTGAGATTCACCGTGCCGCTGAAGCCCTGGGCATG
>NZ_MOXD01000070.1 GCF_001976145.1 Serratia oryzae | reverse complement strand
AGGGTGATGTGCAGCTGAGCGGGGCCAACACCTTCAGCGGTGCCCATGTGATTGCGGCGGGCAGCCGGTTGAGCGTCACTGCGGCGGATAATCTGGGGGCTGCGGCGGCGACGGTGGATTTAAGCACCAATACCTCGACGCTGGAGTTCGATGGGGTAAACGGCACGGTGGCCAATGCGCTCAGCGGGGTGAGCGGTTCAACGGTGAGCGTTAATCAGGGGGCTGCGGTGTCGCTGAGCGGGGATAACAGTTCCTTCCAGGGGCAGTATGCGCTGGCGGGGGACAGTACCCTGACGGTGTCACAGGCACAGCATCTGGGCCAGGGCTCGGTAGATATCGCCGGTGGCAGCACGCTGCTGTTTACCACCTACGCCGGTGGCCTGTTGAGCACGTTGAACAACAGGCTGAGCGGGAGTGGAGACTGGACGCTGAGCGCGAGCCATCTTGACCTGAGCAACAGCAATCATGCCCAGGG
>NZ_MOXD01000069.1 GCF_001976145.1 Serratia oryzae | reverse complement strand
ACATTCGCGTTGCAAACATTTGAGAGACTCTCTGACAGGGTCATCCTTACCCCAATACATCTACGGAGGGATAAGTTTCTGCTGTCAGGTTTCAATTTTCAGCTTGTTCCAGATTGTTAAAGAGCAATATCTCAAGCCTGACTCGCAAGTCAGCTTTGAGATATGGTGTATCCGCAGATACCGAGACCGCCGCTTTCACCGGGATGGTCGCAAGCAGTTGGCGTCCCCTAGGGGATTCGAACCCCTGTTACCGCCGTGAAAGGGCGGTGTCCTAGGCCTCTAGACGAAGGGGACACGACACCGTACTTTTATGACGCTTTTGCTCATTACTTCTATCAGACAATCTGTTGTGAGCACTCACTTAATCAATATCGTTCGGTAAGGAGGTGATCCAACCGCAGGTTCCCCTACGGTTACCTTGTTACGACTTCACCCCAGTCATGAATCACAAAGTGGTAAGCGCCCTCCCGAAGGTTAAGCTACCTACTTC
>NZ_MOXD01000068.1 GCF_001976145.1 Serratia oryzae | reverse complement strand
GTGGAGAATAACTATCTGAGCAGCACGGAGAAGAGCCGCCAGACATATCTCAACAACAAACAGAACCTGACACCAGAAGAACAGAAAGATAAGGAGGCGTTAAATCGCAAGGATCTGGAAAGTGATCTGGCTGCTTACGCGGCCTGCAGTGGCAAAGGTGGTGACTGTCAGGCAGAAAGAGAGAAAGCGAAGGCCGCGCAAGATACCTACTTCAACCAGACTTACCAGAACCCGAAAGAGGCTCAGGCAGGTTATCAGCAGATAATGAACTTGCTGAACTCTACAGACCCGAATGCGAAGGAAGTGTTCAACGTTCTGGAAGGGTATACGCAGGCGTTTATGTCGTTCGGTTACACAGAGGAAGAAGCCAGAGCGAGAGCAGGAGCCTATGTGGGTTCAATGTACATCGCGGGTGGTGTGAGTGCTGTAGTCGCATCAGGTGCACTGACGAAGCAGTTCGGGAAGGATGTTGCGCTCAACAATAAAGGTTCGGCTTCAGGG
>NZ_MOXD01000006.1 GCF_001976145.1 Serratia oryzae | reverse complement strand
GGGTGGGGCCTCTGGGCGCGCAGGGGAAATGCTGCGTTGCAGTTGCTGGCGCTGCTGCTGGTTTTGCTGCAGCAGATCACGCTGTTGCTGCTGGATGGTGTCGCGATCGGCGGGGCTGAGAAACGCGGCGGTAGCCGGAAAAACCCCTGCCACCGATACCACTATCGCTACTAATGTCGTGTACCGCCACGGGCGCGTCCTGCATCCCAACATGTGTGATCCCTGAATATATTAATGTAAAGAAATGTATTATTTTGCGCGGGGGATTATCTTGCCACACAGAATGAAAAGCAAGCAGATGGACGTTAATTTGCTGTTTTATTGAACGAAATACATTAAAACTGATTCAGTGTGTTTATGCCGTCACTTTGGGAAAAATAGATGATCTGCCTACAGGATAGAGAGATTGACGTTATGCAGGTTTAGATTCAGATAAACACGTCTTATATAAATCCAGTGGGTATCTCTAATACTTGCCAACGCCTCAATCAACACCTGAACGTTGCCTGCAACCCTAAACTGCCGATACGCTCTAAAAGCATACCAGGAAAATACCACAATACTGACAATGAGCGTATCAGGCGCTGTGGTATACCGGTACAAGGCGGAGAGTGTCAGTTAGGCTGTCCCATATCTGTACCTCTGAGGTGGCAATACGCATCCCTTTTTTTCTGAGCACCGCCACGTCGGCTGCGATCCGCTGCATACCGAACCAAAACAGACCATCCAGCGCCGTTACCGCCAGCCCGTTCTCCAGCGCATGTTTAAGCCGCTCACGCGGCATTTTGATCTCTTTGGCAATCTCCCGGTAAGGCGCGGCGGTATCGTCCGAAGATCCTTCCCGGAAAATGCGTGTTGATAGACGGTATTGAAATTCATCTGGTACCTTACTTAAATCAGACGTCACGCTGTAAACACAGCCAAAACGCTTACCGTTAAACATGGCACTTTTCTGACAGAGTTGCAGCTCATCACGCAGATCGGCAATCATTTGCGGGGCGCGCACCAACAGCAAACGAAAAGGCAGTTCAAAACTGCTGACGTAGTCAACATTCAGCAAAGCGGTGCGCAGACGCTCGGCACTTCCAGCCCTTAACCGACGGCATTCTTCGATGACTTCAGCCCACTGCTGAGTAATACGTGGCGTTTCGTTGATTTCCGCGAAGCTGTATTTTTCAATCTGATACTCAATACGCTCGTTCATGCCTTTTTCCTCCGTTACCCGCTGCTCGGTTACTTTATCAACGGGCAATGCTCAAAGGAAGCAACTCAGTTAACGCCACTCAAGACGCGATGATAGTTCTATCTGAGCTGCTTCATGCCCATTAGGGTCCAGATGATTTAGGAGGGGCAAGCCTTTATCTTGGCAGAATTTGGCGTTGTTGGAGGCGAGTAAAACGATTAGTGGCAGCTACATTAACGATAGCGTACAGGCGTTGAGAAACTGAGTCTGAGCTTTCTTGTATATATATTCATCAGGGCGTAATCTCTTAGTCTGAACATCATTTTTGGGGGCGGTAACATATCCGCTATGCAAATAGGATTACTGGTTTATGCTTATGAAAAAGATATTATTGACCTTACTTATGTCTCTTTTTTTACTCAACGGATGTAATGACTCACAAACGCTATCCACCCCGCCGGAAAATAATGCAATAGTTTTGGGTATTGATCAGCCCGAGGTTTATGGCCCGTTGTTATCGGGTAAACGAGTGGCACTCATGGTTAATCAAAGCTCTATTGATTCATCTGGACAGCATGCGATTGAGAAATTAATAGCATTACAGACTAAATATAATTTTACTGTTACCACGCTTTTCTCGGTCGAACATGGATTACGAGGTAATGAAGAGGCTGGATTTGGCGATAAAGATTATATCGATCCCGCAACAGGCTTGCAGGTCTGGTCGCTGTATGGCAGTGATGCAAATGGTAAACGGCTAGCGCACCCTTCCGAAGAGAAATTAGCCAACGTCGATGTGGTTATTTTTGATCTGCAGGATGTCGGTGTTCGGTTCTTCACCTATACCATCTCAATGCAGTGGATGATGGAAAGCATTCAAGCTTATGGCAAAGAGTTTATGGTGTTTGATCGCCCCAATCCAAATGGGGATTCTATTTATGGCCCGTTACTGGAGCAGGATAATGTCTCTAATATCGGTATTGCCCCGGTTCCTATGGCTCATGGTTTAACTTCCGGTGAATTCGCTCGGATGATCGTCGGCCAAGGATGGTTGAAAGGTGTCGACAATGCAGATAACCGTTGGGACTTGTTTGGGCTGCCGGAATATCGTCTTCCTGCCAGCCAGTTACATGTCATTGCCATGAAGAATTATACCCATGCCACCCCTTATTCATTACCTAAACCCCCATCGCCTAATTTAAGAACTGATATGGCTATCCGTATGTATCCTTCATTAGCGCTGTTCGAAGCCACCAGTGTGAATATGGGGCGCGGTTCTGACTATCCACATGAGCAAACGGGGTATCCGGATAACCAATTTTATATCAATACTGAATACCAAATTGATTCGGGACTAACGGCATTAGGTTGGCCACAGGGTGGGCAATATGTTTGGGGCCAGAGCTATCGGCAAGAGGTAACAGGCGTTTCACCCCAGCAGAGGAAGCCTTCAATTCAGCCATTTGTGCAGTGGTGGTTCAATATGGAGAAATATGGTTACAAAACCTATGTGGGCTATGATCAAGAAAGTCAATATCTACAAAATGCGGATCGTTATTATGTGATACGCCCGGCATGGTTGGCAAAACTGGTGGGGAGCAAATCATTTCTGGAGGCCTTAAAAGCCGCCAGTGAGAATAACCTCACGGAAGAGGAAACTATCCGGCAAATAGAGGCTGTCTGGGAAACTGATTTGCAGGCTTATAAGGCTATGCGCCAGAAATATATTCTCTACAAAGATGGAGTTTGATTTTAGGTTGGCTTTCAGTTTGTCATGTTTGCCAAGCCTTATAGGGGCAGTTTTAGCCCCTTTATCCCCAACACACTTCGAGTTGCCTGTTGGCAACGCGTTGTCCCCGAGAGGCAACTCGAAGTGTGTTGGGTGTAGGTTCATTCTTTCACAGGCTGAATTGAGCCTGTTTACCCATTATGAAAGCTAGGCTGGCCACAGCGACCGAAGCAGCGGCATGTGCATCCGCACTCATTTGTTACGGATTTAACAACCTATTGGCAGCCGTTATGGTGCCGACACCATTGTGATAAGACTTCAACGCGGCGTTATAAGCAATAAACGATGTTTTCACGAGACTCAACGCCGCCTGATTGGATTCAAGATAAATGGTCATCACACTAAATGGTCATGACGTGCCAATTCAGCGCTTGGTATTGCAGCAACATGAAACCCACCAGTTAGCGCTGAACCGCTATCTTCGCCATGTGCGTGGCGTAGGTAATCGATAATAGGTATGGCTCAAATCAGCTTGATTTTAATGCTAAACAGTAAATATTACGTTAATCATATGATTAATTGGAATATTATTGTGCGAGGTTAAGCGACAGATTGCAGAGTGTGTCTGGGCGAGTGAATAAGTTTACTGGTATCCCCATCATCTTTTTGAGAACGTAAAATATCCCGTATAACCAAATGCTTATTACTATTGATAGTCATCATATTCATACCTTAACTTATTGATAAATTTTCTTGCGATCTGTGTCAGGGGGAAACGCTGAGAGTAAATAAAGCTATAGTCAATGTCTGGTAATGACTCTTTTATGGATACAGGATGTAAGTCTTTATTAAAATAAGGGACTTTGAGCATCTCTTTTGCCCCTACCGTAAGATAGTCCTCATTTAATACCATCTGCAATGCCATAAGCATGGTATTGGAACGCACCACCGCGGTTGGCCTTTCGTCATTTTCAAAGAAAAGTTTCGAATTCAATTTGTCGTAATAGCCAATTTTTGATGATGGTAGACACCAATTGGCATATTTCAGGTCATCCAGTGAGGTGGAACTTGCTAATGGATGCTGCTTGTTGATTAAAATATGAGCAGAGGTCTTAAAGAACGGCTCTATTGTGATATCACTGAGCGTGGTATCCGGGGCGATAGCATCGATAATGAAATCTAATTCACCTTCGCGCAAGGCTGGAAGCAACTCAGACACCTGTCCTTCGTTGATGTTGACTTTTACATTGGGATAACGCTGCTGAAACCTCTGTATGGAGGATGACATAATCGTGAAAGGCAACAAAGATGAACAACCCAAGGTTACAGCACCTTGAGAGGCTCCATTAATAATTTCAAGTTCGTTCACGGCTCGTTCTAACTCTTTCATGATGAGCTGTGCGCGGCTCTCGAAAATACGCCCCATTTCTGTGAGCACAATGCCACGGCTACCGCGAATAAATAACGGGCTACCCAATGTCTTCTCGAGCTCTTTTATCGCTCTGGTGACACCGGGTTGGGTTTGTTTGAGCTCAATGGCTGCTGCACGAATACTGCCGTATTCGATTATCTTTAAAAAAATATTAATCTGGTGAATTTTCGGTAAGCGTGTCATGAGAAATCTATCCATTTAAATTATATTCCATCTGCAACTGAGTGAATTAAATAATAAAGTTGAATTAACAGGTCTTAATCTCTTTTCTGAGACGTGCAAATCCATAATAGGTAAAATAAGTTGCATAAAAACAAAACGGAATAGGTTATTTCATGCGTTCAGATAGTCAGATTTTATCTCAAAATGGGATAAACAGTGGGTGAAGCGTCCGTATCCCCAACTTACTCATCGCCGAACGTTTGTAGTGGCTGATGGTTTTGTAATTCAATGCGAGCTCTTTTGCGACTTGTGAAATGCTTTTACCATGTAATAATTTTTTTAATATGGTTAACTCACGCGAAGAGAGCACACAGTTTGCCTTGATAGCTGAGTTGGTTAATGACTTGTCAAGTGAGTCCATTTTTAATAGCTCACTTTGTATTTTCTCAATAGGAACGCAAATTTCCAGAATGGTACCGAAATTCTCAATTCCTTTCAGATGGCGTTTTAATGCCTCAATGCATTTCTTATCTGTAAGAATGATGATTTTGCTACCGGGATGGTGTATTGGAATACGCCGACTTAATACATCCAATAGTTCAACGGCATTGTAATACAGGCTATTTAAGGTCAGAATAATAATATCCAATTTATCATTCATGACGAGCACATCTTCAGCTTGCTCAAGGCTACTGACGCTGACGACCCTGTTAGCTTTCGCATCAGAATCATGGGTATTCAATAGGCTAATCATCCCGATACGAGTAAATTCGCAAGGGCATTGCAGTAATATTTTTACACTTTCCATGTAAACATTCCTTTAAGTCCACGAGGGTATTTAATTGTGGAGGAAGGGAGTTTTACCTGTAATACACCGTATCTTTAAAAGGTGTTTAAGCAAAACTTACAAGTATGATGATAATTCTATCTTTGAAGTCATGCTAGAATTTACTGTATTTATGAGAATTCAGCTCCCCCTCTGTAATACGTGGGCACTATAGGATTTATCTCGGGTAGTGGGAAGATGATATTTTGTTTCGTGTGATGCCAAAAATGCATTCACTGGTGGGTTTCTTTGTTAAAATGAATGATAAAAAAATATTCTAAATTAAACTTATGGGAAATTATATTAAATCACTAAAATTAGTGGAAAAACGCTACTTTAAAATGCATGTTTTGGAAATATAACCTGGAAGGGGTATTTCTTGACGCTGCTTAATCTGGCTGCGGCGTGGCTTAGTGCTATAACCTGTTATATTCCATAAGATTATAGTACAGGCGCGATACTGCAACCCTATATTATCCTCTGACTCAAGTGGTCACTATTTTGGTGCTTAATAAATAAAAAGTATTTTACATCAATCATATAGCTGGTTAGGTGGGTTAAGGCTTAACCAGAGCCGGGGTCAGTGCCTTATCACCGTCATCTTCACGGAACCTGGCTCCAGATAGCGTTGTTCAGAACCGGTCAGCTTCTTTTCTGAACCACCTGTTTGCTGCACTCTATACGGAGCTCGTTGATCAAATGCTTGGCTAGCGGTGTCAAAGAAGCATCCTGACGATAGAGCAGGCTGTATTGCCCATCGGGGAATTTTTCTTTCACGGGTATGGAACAAAACAGCTTGCTCATAAAGTCAATGTCGAGCATTGCCAGCGGAGCAATGACGAGATAGTCCGCCTCCAGCACCAGGCGTTCACCGACCGCAAAGGAATCCCCTTTGAATACCACGTTCTCCGGCCCTTTGCCTGTGGGAAAGAGGAGCGCTTCAAGATGGCTGTAATACCCGGCGTCTGCTACGGGTAGATACCACTTGGCATTGCGTAATTCGGCGAGGGAAGTGCAGTTCGCCAAAGGGTGGCCTTTCCTGGCGACGACGCCAAATGGGCAAGTCATCAGGGGTTCTTCAACGAACTCTCCCACGGATATCTCTTCAGAGATAATGCCGATAAAAAAATCCAGTCTACCGACGCGCAGCGATGGCAAGAGTTCAGACTGCTGTCCTTCGTAAAGAGAAATCTGGGCCTTGGGGTAGGTTTTATTAATACGCTGCATAACACTGGGAATAATCCTGAGCGTTTTGAGGTGGGAGCAGCCGAATGAAACGGTTCCATGCTGTGACTGGTTGATTTGCTTTATTTCGTCTACGGCGCGTTCTAACTCATACAGCACCAATTTCATCCGCGCTTCGAACACTCTGCCTGCGTCGGTCAGGACTATCCCCCGGGTTCCTCTGACCATTAATGTGGCGTCGAGCGTTGTCTCCAACTCTCGCAGAGTGCGCGTGATACCAGGCTGCGTCTGGTTTAAGGCTTTTGCTGCCGCCCGAATACTGCCGTGCAAAATAATCGCCTCGAAGGCTTTAAGATGATTTATTTTGGGTAAATATGGCATAAGGCACCTTCGCATTATTTAAGCGGAAAACCATACAGCGTCCGTGCGCCCACGCCCCGTTAAGACTTGGGGAATATGTCAAAAAGTATAGCAGTGAGTGATTTAATCTGAAGGTGGCCGATGATGAAAGATGCCTTAATTGATCAATTCTCCTTCTAACGCCGCAAAGGCCCCGCGAATTTCCTCTTCGGGTAAGTCTATGCCGATGAACACCAGCGTGCTTTGGCGCACTTCATCTGGCAACCACTCGCGATCCCAATCGGCGTTATACAGGCGTTGCACACCTTGGAACAACAGGCGGCGTGATTCATCTTTAATCGACAAAATGCCTTTATAGCGCAGCAGGTTATCGGCGAACTTCAGCAGCAAGCCTTCCATCACCGCAGAGATCTGCATCAGTTCCAACGGTTGATCGTGGTACACCACAATCGATTGGATATTATTCTGTGGCTGCGGGATGCGGCGAAACAGCGGGGCGGGAGTGCTCACGTTCAGGCGATCGTTAAGGACGAAGCCTTCAATGTCGAACAAGACCGCCAGATCGATATCGCCATGGACGACGTGATAAATCGGTGCACGTGCGTTCATTAACTGCAAACGCTGAATCAAGGCATCATTATCTGCCGCGACATCGGTTTTGCTCAGCAGGATACGGTCGGCATAGCCCACCTGCGCCTGCGCAAGGGTGAACTGGCTTAGTTGCTGATCGGCATGCACCGCATCCACCAGCGTGATAATGCCGTCCAGCAGAAAACGTTCGCAGATAACGTCGTGCGAGAAAAAGGTTTGGGTGATCGGGCCTGGATCGGCCATGCCGGTGCATTCGATGATCAGCCGGTCAAATTCCAGTTGGCCCTGGTCAAGCGCATCCAGCAAATCCAGCAGCGCATCCGCCAGTTCGTTAGATTTGCTGCAACAGATGCAGCCGTTGCTGAGGGTGGTGATGCGGCTGGCGCGATCGCCGATCAGCGCGTTATCGATCGGCACGTCGCCGAATTCATTTTCAATGACGGCAATCTTGTAGCCGTGGTTTGCATTCAGAATATGGCGCAGCAGGGTGGTTTTACCTGCCCCCAAAAAACCTGTCAGAATGGTGACGGCGATAGGTTTCATCTTTTGTCCTTATATTTCACTAACAGCAGCGCATGCCACCTTTGCCATCACCACCATAGCGGGCTTCCTGGCGTTCACGGAAAAATTCTTTATAGGTCATCACCGGTTTATCCGGGTGGTTATCTTTCATATGTTGCACATAGGTATCGTAGTCAGGTACGCCGACGAGCATACGTGCGGCCTGCCCTAAATATTTCCCTGCCTGACCGAGGTTGCCGAACATTCGTTTTCTCCAAAGAAAAATACCCTGCATCATTATGCAGGGTATCCATCAAATCACCATCAGTGGTGCGACGAAACTTTGACGCCACCCTCAGGAACCGGCACGTATGGCGTTTCCTGATCGGTACGTTTCGGGTTTTTGTGCGCTGCCATGGCCGTTTTGATGCCAAAGAAGATGATGCTGTAGACCACCAGCAGGAACAGGATGCTCAAACCGGCGTTGGTGTAGTTGTTCACCACGATATGGTTCATGTTGGCAACCTGTTGTGCGGTCAGTTCGGCACCGCCCTCGGCGATTTTGCGCTTGTACTCCTTGGCCAGGAACAGGAAACCTTCCAACTGCGGATTGTCGCTGAACAGTTTCAGGCCGAGTGCGTAGGTGGTGCAGATCAGCAGCCAGATAGCCGGAACCACGGTCACCCAGATGTACTTGGCGCGCTTCATCTTAATCAGCACAACGGTCGCCAGAACCAGCGCCACCGCAGCCAGCATCTGGTTGGAGATACCAAACAGCGGCCACAGGCTCTTCACGCCGCCGAGCGGATCGACCACGCCCTGATACAGCAGGTAACCCCACAGGCCAACGCAGCCCGCGGTGCCGACCATGCCTGCTACCAGTGAATCGGTTTTCTTCAGGAACGGCACAAAGTTGCCCAACAAATCCTGCAGCATAAAGCGGCCGGAACGGGTGCCCGCGTCCAGCGCGGTCAGGATAAACAGCGCTTCAAACAGAATGCCGAAGTGGTACCAGAAGCCCATATTCGCGCCAGGGATGATCTGGTGGAACACGTGAGCGATACCCACCGCCAAGGTCGGTGCGCCACCGGCACGGTTCAGCACCGAAGGTTCGCCGATGTCCGTTGCGGTTTGCAGGATCTGTTCTGGGCTGATCACAAAGCCCCAGGAACTGACGGTGGCCGCCGCGTGGGCGGTTACGTCACGCAAAGAGGCCATGATCATCGGCGCATCTTCGGTTCCCAGGCGGTGCAGGTCTGGCATGGTGATGCCGAGCGCCGCCGGTGGGGTGTTCATGGCAAAGTACAGGCCTGGCTCGATAATTGAAGCCGCCACCAGCGCCATAATCGCCACGAAGGATTCCATCAGCATGGCGCCGTAACCGATAAAACGCGCATCGGTTTCGTTGGCCAGCAGTTTAGGCGTGGTGCCGGAAGCGATCAGCGCGTGGAAGCCGGAAACGGCACCGCAGGCAATGGTAATAAACAGGAACGGGAACAGGGTGCCTTTCCACACTGGGCCAGTGCCGTCAACAAACTGCGTCACTGCCGGCATTTTCAGGTCTGGGTTGAGGATCACGATACCGATCGCCAGCCCGACGATCACGCCAATTTTCAGGAAGGTCGCCAGGTAATCGCGCGGCGCCAGGATCAGCCACACCGGCAGCAGGGCGGAGATAAAGGCATAGCCGATCAGGGTGTAGGTGATGGTGGTGTCTTTAAAGGTCAGCGCCGGGCCCCAGTAAGGGTCATGGGCGATCACCCCGCCGAACCAGATCGAGGCCACCAGCAGCACGATGCCAATGATCGAGACTTCACCCACGCGGCCAGGGCGCAGGAAGCGCATATAGATGCCCATAAACAGGGCAATCGGCACGGTGGAGCAGACGGTAAATACGCCCCACGGGCTTTCTGCCAGGGCTTTCACCACGATCAGCGCCAATACTGCCAGGATGATGATCATAATCAGGAAGCAGCCAAACAGCGCGATGGTGCCTGGGATTGGGCCCATTTCCTTTTTGATGATCTCGCCCAAAGAGGCACCGTTACGGCGTGAAGAGATAAACAGCACCATAAAGTCCTGTACCGCCCCTGCCAGCACCACGCCGCCTAGCAGCCACAGCGTGCCGGGCAGGTAGCCGACCTGTGCCGCCAGCACCGGGCCAACCAAAGGGCCAGCACCGGCGATCGCCGCAAAGTGGTGGCCGAACAGCACGTTCTTGTTGGTTGGCACATAGTTCAGGCCATCGTTATTCACCACCGCCGGTGTGGCGCGGGTGGCGTCCAACTGCATCACCTTGGTGGCGATGTAAAGGCTGTAGTAACGATACGCCACTAGGTAGACCGCTACCGAGGCGACGATGATCCACAGCGCACTGATGCTTTCACCACGGCGCAATGCCACCACGCCCAGGCAGGAAGCACCCAGTATTCCCAGTAAGATCCATGGGATATGTTTTAAAATTCCCTCGCGTTTCATGAGGTGTCCTTATTCCAATCTGCAAAAAATGAGTGATAAATCCGGTTATTTGTTGTTGCAGGCAAACAGCCGCCTGTTATCGGACATCGGTGTTGTAACGTCTTCCCCTGGTAGGGGCAGGTTTAGGAACAGCTCATCATCACTGGCCTGGGGAGGGGAATACATCTGATTTTCAGCCAGCGGTTTAATACGCTGATGAGCGGTTGGAATCGAAAGGTGAGCGGTTAGGCTGGGGTGAGTTGGGGCAGAGTATGCCCCATGGATGTGTCAGGCCGTATTACAGTGACCGCACCTTATCCCAGCTTAAACCGAAGCGCGCCAGGTATTTCCGCAGCCGGTCAGCATCGTTGGGCTGCTTTTTCTGCTGGCGTGAGACGGCAAACAGTTGCCGTCCGGCTTCGGAAAGCGAAGCAGAGGCACGGCACACCTTCAGCACCGTTGCCAACTGGCTTTGTTCGAACAGGTCGATCTCGGCCAGTTCTGCCGGCAGTGGAATTGCTGGGCTTTCTTGCCAGTGTGATTTCAGCCGGGCAATCTCTTCATCAACCAACGGTTGAGTGATGCGCCCTTGCTCCGCCAAGGTTGCCATGCGGGCGATGGAGGAACCCAGCTCGCGGAAGTTGCCGCGCCAAGCGGCCTGCGGTGAGTGGGCAAAGGCCAGGTAATGCTGCCGGGCGTGTTTATCGAAGCGCACCTGTGTCTGGTTGCTGCGGGCAAAGCGCTGTAATTCATAATCGATATTCGGCTCGATATCTTCGCGGCGCTCCGCCAGGCCAGGCAGCGGAAAGGTCCACATATTGATACGTGCGTATAAATCCTCGCGAAAACGGCCTTGGGCGATCCAGTCGCGCATATTGCGATGCGTACCGGCAATCAGTTGGAAATCGCTGCTGGCCTCTTTGTCGGAGCCAAAGGGGAAGAAGCGTTTCTCTTCAATGGCTTTCAGCAGCATCGCCTGTTCGTCTAACCCCAGCTCGGCGATCTCATCCAGAAACAGCACGCCGCCGTCGGCCTCGCGCAGCAGGCCCGCCCGCGCCTGCAGTGCGCCGGTAAACGCGCCTTTCACATGGCCGAACAGCGTGGACATGGCGTTATCGCCGCGCAAAGTGGCGCAGTTCACCGCCACGAAACGGCCTTTTACCAAGTGGCGGCAGTGGCGCAGTTGATAGATACGTTCGGCCAAAAAGGACTTACCCGCGCCGGTGGGGCCGGTGAGCAGCAGCGGGGCATGGGAGCGCAGAGCCACGCGTTCGATCTGGTCAATCAGGGCATTAAAGGTAGCGTTACGCGTCTCAATACCAGATTTCAGGAAGGATACCGAGCGCTGTTGCTCGTGCAGGAAACGGCTGGTGAGGGCCGCGTAGCGGCTGAGATCCAGATCGATCACCGAGTAGATCCCCTGCGGTGACGGGCGATCGGTTTTCTCTCCAGGGGCGGTTTGCAGCAGTTGCGCGGGCAGGTAGCGCGCTTCCGTCAGCAGGAACCAGCAGATCTGCACCACGTGGGTGCCGGTGGTGATGTGCACCAGATAATCTTCGTTCTCGGTATCAAACGGATAGCGGCTGGCGAAATCCAGAAAGGCGCTGTACACCTCTTCCAAATCCCAGGGATCCTTTAGCGCTACCTGTTGCAGCACCACCTGAGTGGCGGGCGACACCGCCACGATGTCTTCAGCCACCTGCTGAGCCATGCCTTTATCACGCGGCTGGTGCAGCAGTTCCAGGCGATCGATCGGCAGATCGGCCTGCTGGCACAGCCCCACCGTCGGCCGCCATTTGCTCCAGCGGTTTTCCCGTTTTCCGCGCCTGTCCAGCGTGGTGCCTAAAACCCCGATCACAACTTTACGCTTCATGTTATCCCATAAGATAAATAGTTATCCTTAAAGATAAAATATCCTCTTATTGACGTTCGCTCCACTGGAACGTGAAAATTATTAATTTGTTTACTATCAATGAATTAATTTTTATTAAGCGATGTTTATCCGAGTTGGCACAGCTTTCGCTATATCAATAGGGTCAATAAAAAAGGATGACCAACATAATGAAAAATAACTATGAACTGATGGCACCGGTAAACAGTGCACCGATCAAAATGTGGACACAGGGCGTGCCCGTTGAGCCAGAAGCGCGCGAGCAATTGCTGAATACGGCAAAAATGCCATTTATTTTCAAACACCTGGCGGTCATGCCGGATGTGCATCTGGGTAAAGGCTCCACTATTGGCAGCGTTATTCCAACTCGCGGTGCGATTATCCCGGCGGCGGTGGGTGTGGATATCGGTTGCGGCATGATTGCGGTGCGCACTTCGCTGGTGGCTGCCGATCTACCAGATAGTCTGGCCGGGCTGCGTAGCGCTATCGAACAGGCGGTGCCCCATGGCCGGACTTCAACCCGCTCGAAAAGAGACAAAGGGGCGTGGGCTAACCCGCCGCAAACGGTGGATCAACACTGGGCCACGTTGGCACCGCGCTTTAAGCGCCTGACCGATAAATACCCGCAGTTGCTGAAAACCAACAATTACCAGCATTTGGGAACCTTGGGGACGGGGAACCACTTTATCGAAGTCTGCCTGGATGAAACGCAGCAGGTGTGGGTGATGCTGCACAGCGGTTCCCGGGGCGTAGGTAATGCCATCGGATCGTTGTTTATCGCGCTGGCACAGCAGGATATGCAGCAGCATATCGCCAATCTGCCGGACCGTAATCTGGCCTATTTCGAAGAGGGCAGCCTGCATTTTGACGATTACATGGAGGCGGTTGGCTGGGCGCAGGATTTTGCCCGTCATAACCGGGAAGTGATGATGGAACACGTGTTGGCAGCGCTGTCGCGCATCGTGACCAAGCCGTTTACCACCCAGCAGGAGGCGGTGAACTGTCACCATAACTATGTGCAGCGCGAGACGCATTTTGGTGAGCCGGTGTTGGTGACGCGTAAAGGGGCGGTATCGGCGCAAAAGGGGCAGATGGGGATTATTCCTGGCTCAATGGGGGCAAAAAGCTTCATCGTGCGTGGTTTGGGGAACGAAGAAAGCTTCTGCTCCTGCAGCCACGGTGCCGGGCGAACCATGAGCCGTACGGCGGCGAAAAAACGCTTCACCGTGGCCGACCAGATTCAGGCAACCCAGCATGTGGAATGCCGTAAAGACAGCGAGGTGATCGATGAGATCCCTATGGCTTATAAAGACATCGACGCCGTGATGGCAGCGCAATCTTCGCTGGTGGAGATTGTGCACACTCTGCGGCAGGTGGTGTGTGTGAAAGGATAAGAATGATGGAACAGCAGTTAAATGGCGTAGGCAGCGCGATGCGGGAAAAAGTCACGCAGGTGCTGCGTGACGTGGAGCAGCGTTACGATGTGCGGGTGCTGTATGCCTGCGAATCCGGCAGCCGTGGCTGGGGCTTTGCCTCACCAGATAGCGATTATGACGTGCGTTTTTTGTACGTCCACCCGCCGCAATGGTATCTGCGGGTCGAGCCGCAGCGGGATGTGATCGAACTGCCGATCGATCATGAGCTGGACGTGTGCGGCTGGGAATGGCGCAAGGCGCTGGGTTTGCTGAAACGGGCTAACCCAACGCTGATCGAGTGGCTGGATTCCCCGGTGATCTATCAGGAAACCGCCGAGAGCATCGCGGCGTTGCGCAGCATAGTTCCCGAGTGGTTCTCCGCCCAGCGGGCGCGTTGGCACTATCTGTCGATGGCGCGGAAAAACTTCCGCGGTTACCTACAGGGGGAACAGGTGCGGCTGAAGAAATATTTCTACGTATTGCGCCCGCTGCTGGCGGTGCGCTGGATCGAAGCGGGTAAGGGGGCACCGCCGATGCGCTTTGACAGGCTGCTGGCCGCAACGGTGCAGGATCCGCGGTTGTTGGCAGAGATCCACCAGCTATTGGCGGCGAAACGGCGCGCTGGTGAGGCGGAATATGGCCCGCGCCGGGAAGCGATCCACGCGTTTATCACCCAGGAACTGGCGGCAGATGCCCGGCAGACGGCGCTGCCTGCGAGCCCGGCGCGCAGCGATCGATCGTTGGATCAGCTGCTTTATCGTACGGTGATGGGGTAATTTGCGGGGGGGCGGTATTTCCTCGGAGTTCCCATTCCCTTGTATAGAGGGGGAGGGGAAGCTCACCAAACTAAAGCCTCCTGCCAGCGACAATGATCCGGAGTATCGCGATTAACGGCGCTCGGCATAGCCTTTTCGGTGTGCTTTCTCTTCACCGCCTTTACGCCGATCGTTAGCTCCAGATAACCACAGGTAAAGTAAGTGAAAATGAATCGTACATGAGGATTGACGTGGTTTGACAATTTGGGGAAGAAAAGACGTCTGATTTTTGGCCAGCGGCGTAATACGTGGGTAAACGACGAGCGACGGCGATTAATGAGGCCGAGATCCATCCGTGGACAATAATAACATCACTCGAGGTTGTTTCCCGTAGCGGCAGTTACAGCGTGTTGTATGAAACTCTGCTTAATATGTTCCGCTCTGATAAAGCAGCGCATTAGACAAACTCTCGTACTAACCTGCGGCGTTTTGATAAGCGCGAGGTTTTTTGATCAATGCCTTCCAGCAGAATGGGCACAGTAAACCTTCTTTTCCGTAGGGGGGAATCAGGCATTAATGGCGATAATTTGTGGAGCAGGGTTTCCTTGCCGTTATTATCTACCAGCAAAGGATGCATTGAACGCATCTTGAGCTTCACGAGTGCCGAACGTTTATGGCAGCTTACGGTTTTTTCACTAATACTAAGCTCCTCGGCGATCTGCATAACGGATTGCCCGTTCAATAGCCGGAACAACATGCTCAACTCACGCTGGGTGAGCGTCTTGCCTGCGGGTTTGGAACGCTGATACATGTCAGTATGCATTGAAGCGGCATGGTGCAACTGTTGCTGCAACTGCCTGGTAGGCATTGAAATATCGATAAATGCCCAGGTATTCTTCAGGCTCCCAAGGTAGTATTGCAGCCTAGGCAGATAGCTGGGATCGCCAATTAATAATATTCTGCTGCTTAGCGGGACTTTAGCTAAACGCCCATAAACTAAATTAATCAATGATGCAGGATTATAGTCACTATAGCCTAAGGCGATAATGGCAATATCTCCCGAAATAAATTCACTGACGTCTGACGCAAATTTTGCTGGTGAATTACTGCTGCCAATAACGTTAACATTATGAAAGGAAAACGTATTATTAATTAACGCTCTTAAGCCAAGATAGGTGAAATGGCAGGCGCATTGCAGCACAATTTTTTTTTGATACATGGTTTAAGCCTAAAATTCCAAGTAGAGCTGATGATATTTTTTATCAGGTCAGAGGGAGTGTTATTTTTTATGAGGCAATAGCAGAAGGTAAGTAATGTTACTTTCACTGCCAAATTCGTTGACGAGGTGCACTATAAAAGTTGTCTTTTACCTTGGGGAGATGATATTTTGTTTTGCGTTATGCGTATATTGATTGTGTAAAATTAAAATTATAAAAATCAAATGGATAGACTTAATGATGTCAATTTATCAATATGATAATCATTTAGGGTTAATATAAGTGATATTCAGCTATCAGTCTGACAAATATTAGGGTTTATCATCGCTTGTCCGCCGCGTGAATTATTCAAAGGATATACGATGAATATTTTATGAAGAAATAGCCCATACCATTGATATGGGCTAGTAAAATAGTGAGAAAGGTCAGGTTGTCAGCGTACAGCAATTACTTCAACGCAATGCGGATCACATCGTCTGGTGCCGTGGCTTCTTTATCACGGCTGGATGCCTGTTTCACGCTCACATACAGGGTCTGCCCATCCGGCGACAACGCCAGGCTGTTCGGGTGGACCGGGGTCTTGAGCGTGCTCAGCAGTTTGTAACTTTTAGCATCGATCACGCTTACCGTGCCTGCTTTGCGATGAGTGACATACACTTCATTACGCGCCGGATTAAACAGTACGGCCAGCGATTCCGGCAGGTCGATTTTTTGCAGAATACTGCCGTTGCGGGTATCGACCACCAAGACTTGTGGCTGTTTGGAATCGGTGAGAAAGGCACGATGCGTGGCTGGATCCAGGCTGATGTTCAGGAAGAAATGCTCTTTCGACTCATCCAGCTTTTTGCGTGACAGAATCTTGTCGGTCTTGGTATCGATGGTCACCAACTCGCCTGCGGCATTGGTCACATACAGGCGGTTTGCTGCCGCATCCAACGCCAGGCCGGTGCCAAATTTACCGGTATCGGTGATGGTGGTGCGCAGGGTCAGATCTTTACCATCGACCACCCACACCACGCTGGACTCCCCCAGGCCGGTGATATACAGGGTATCGCTGCTGGCATCGGCCACCAGTTCACGCGGGGCCAGCGGTTTTACCGTATCGGAGCGTTTGCGGGCGTCCAGCACTAGGCGGCCTTTCACTTCGCCGGTTTTGCTGTCGATGGCGGTGACCGAATTACTGACGGTATTGCCAAAGTAGAGCGTGCCGGTTTGGGGGTTGATGGCGGCGCCAAAGGGTTTCAGGTCGCTATGAATAATTTGCGTGATATCCAGCGTTTGCGGATCCAGACGATAGACGATCCCGCCCTTGTCCAGCTTGCGGCTCTGCGAAGTTGCCAGATACAGCGCATTCTCGCTCTGGCTGTACACCATTTCGTAGGCCCCTTTACCGATCGGTTTGCGCAGTAACTCCGGTTCCGTCTGCGCTCGCAGCGCGCTGGTAAACATCAGGGTGGTGAGTAGCAAGAGAGGGTAAACCGCGCGCCCGCTCAACCGGCGGCCAAGTGTCGTAACAGTATTCATACAGGCTCCATTTCATCAAAGTACAGAACGCCACAGGGCACAGGCCCTGCGGCCAAATTCAGGCTCAACATTGAATCAAAGATAAACATCCGTTCGGTCACGGCGTTGCATGCCGAACTCTTACTTGGTAATGATAATCATTATTAATAAAGAAAGGGAGCGTTTTTTCATGTTGCAGAGGATGAAAGGCGGGCTTGGCTAATATTCCCCCTGTTCAATGGTTTCCGCTAGCGCCTGCGCGGCGGCGGAAAGCTGATGCTGCGCCAGCCGGATCAACCCCACCCGTTTTTCGATCTGTGGGGCGATCAACGGCACGCACTGTGCCCCTAACTCCTCCATCTGTTTTACGCACAGGGCGGGAACCGCGCTGACGCCCAGGCCGCTGGCCACCATGCGGCCTACCGTCACCAACTGATGGCTTTCAAATGCCACCTCCAGCTTTTTGCCACTGCGCAGTAACTCCTGCTCCAGCAGCAGCCGCACCGCCGAAGGACGTTGCAGGGCAATGAAGTCCATGGTCAGCAATTCGCGCCAGGTGACATGGCTTTTACAGGCCAATGTCGACTCTTTGGGCACGATGGCGACAAAGCGATCGGTACACAGAGGGGTGAAATGCAGGGTGTCGCTGGGTTCGGGTTCAAAGGCGATGCCCATCTCCACGCGCCCTTCGCGGATCATCTCGAAAACCTGTTCGTTAATCACGTCGTGAACGGCCACGTTGATACCAGCATAGCGATCGCGGAACGCTTTCAACCTTGGCGGGAGCTGGTTGGCGGCGAAAGAGGGCATGGCGGCAATCGCCACCTTACCCCGTTGCAGGGTAAAGCGTTGCCGCAGCGTTTCTTCAACGTTATCCCAGTCGGCCAACAGTTGCCGGGCCAGCGGAAACAGGGTTGCGCCCTCAGGGGTGAGCGTTACGCGCCGCGTGGTGCGCAACAGCAGTGGCCCGCCCAGCGTCTCCTCCAGCCCGCGAATCGCCAGGCTTAATGCCGGTTGTGAAAGATTGAGTTGTTCGCTTGCTTGGGCAAAGTTAAGAGTGTGAGCTACCGCTAAAAACGCACGTAACTGCTTGACGCTCATTTTCATTCTCACACCTGTTAACTCTTTGTTAAATATTAATTAACATTATATTGATAAGTATTCCAAATTAATAGCGTATAAAAACAAAATTAACAAATCACTGTTGTACGCTGATGATGCCTGCGCACGGGGAAAGCACACCGCTTTCGCCACACCATTTGCAGAGGCAAGCGTATGGCAGGGCTCGATAAACGCGTCAGTAGCTATCAGGAAGCGCTGGATGGCTTGACGGATAACATGACGGTGCTGGCAGGGGGATTTGGCCTGTGCGGCATTGCAGAAAATCTGATCGGCGAAATCCGCCGCCGTGGGGTGAGCGGGTTGACGGTGGTGTCGAATAATTGCGGTGTTGATGGCTTCGGCCTCGGCCTGCTGCTGGAAAACCGGCAGATCCGCAAAATCATTGCTTCCTACGTCGGTGAGAATGCGCTGTTCGAGCAGTTGGCGCTTAACGGTGAACTGGAGGTGGAACTGACCCCGCAAGGTACGCTGGCGGAGAAGGTGCGTGCAGGGGGGGCAGGGATCCCGGCTTTCTTTACCGCCACTGGCTACGGCACCCCGATCGCCGAGGGCAAAGAGGTGCGTCAATTCAATCAGCGCCCCTACATTCTTGAGCAGGCGATCACCGGCGATTTCGCCATCATCAAAGGCTGGAAGGCCGATCATTACGGCAACGTCATCTATCGCCATACGGCACAGAACTTCAACCCGCTGATGGCCACCGCCGCGCGCATCACGGTGGTGGAAGTGGAAGAGATCGTGGCCCCCGGTGAGCTGGATCCGGCTGCGATCCACACCCCCGGTATTTATGTCGATCGCCTGATTCAGGGCACTTTCGAAAAGCGCATAGAACAGCGCACCCTTCGTTCCTGAGGAGAACCCGATGCTTACCCGTGAACAAATGGCGCAACGCGTAGCGCAAGAGCTGCGTGATGGTGACTACGTCAACCTGGGGATCGGCATCCCGACGCTGGTGGCCAACTATGTCCCGCAGGGGATGGATGTGATGTTGCAGTCCGAAAACGGGCTGTTGGGCATGGGGGAGTTCCCCACCGAGGCCGAGCTGGATGCCGACATGATCAACGCAGGCAAACAGACCGTGACGGCGCGATTGGGGGCGGCCATTTTCGACTCGGCACAGTCTTTCGCCATGATCCGCGGTGGCCATGTGGATCTCACCGTGCTGGGGGCGTTTGAAGTGGACGTGGCGGGCAATATCGCCTCGTGGATGATCCCCGGCAAGCTGGTGAAAGGCATGGGCGGCGCGATGGATTTAGTAGCAGGGGCTGAAAACATCATCGTGGTGATGACCCATGCCGCAAAGAACGGCGAATCCAAGCTGCTGCCGCGCTGCACGTTGCCGCTGACCGGGGCCAATTGTATTCGTCGGGTGCTGACCGATCTGGCCTATCTCGAGATTGAGAAAGGGGCGTTTGTGCTGCGTGAACGGGCGCCGGGCGTCAGCGTGGAGGAGATCGTCGCCAAAACGGTCGGTGAACTGATCGTACCGGATCATGTTCCCGAAATGCGCTTCTGATACAGGAGGTTAACATGCATGACGTGGTGATTGTGGCAGCAACCCGCACGCCGGTAGGCCGTTTCCAAGGGGCACTCGCGCCGCTCTCGGCGGTGGATCTTGGTACGGCGGTAGTGAAGGCTTTGCTGGCCAACAGCGGTGTGGCAGCGGAAAGCGTGGATGAAGTGATCCTCGGGCAGGTGCTGACGGCGGGCTGTGGCCAGAACCCGGCACGGCAAACGGCGCTCAATGCCGGTCTGCCTTTTGGTGTACCGGCTTTCACTCTCAATAAAGTGTGCGGTTCAGGGTTGAAGGCGGTGCATCTGGCGGCGCAGGCGATCCGCTGCGGTGACGCGCAGATCGTGATTGCCGGCGGGCAGGAAAGCATGAGCCAGGCACCTTATCTGATGGCCGGTGCGCGCGCCGGGCTGCGCTTAGGCCATGCCCAGATGGTCGACAGCGTGATCCACGACGGCCTGTGGGATGCGTTCAACGATTACCACATGGGCGTTACCGCCGAGAATCTGGCACAGCGCGATGACATCAGCCGTGCGGAACAGGATCGCTTTGCCGTGCAGTCACAGCAAAAGGCCCATGCCGCACAGCAGGCTGGGCGTTTTATACCAGAAATCACTCCGGTTCTGGTGCCGCGCGGCAAGCAGGAGTTTTTACGGGTAGCGCAGGATGAGCAACCACGGGCGGACACCACCGAAGATCTGCTGGCCCGTTTGCGCCCGGCGTTCAGCCAGCCAGGTTCGGTTACCGCAGGCAACGCCTCATCACTCAATGATGGCGCGGCGGCGGTGTTGCTGATGAGTGCGCAAAAGGCGGCGGAGTTGCGGCTACCGGTGCTGGCACGCATTGCCGCTTATGCATCGGCGGGGGTAGATCCGGCTCTCATGGGTATCGGCCCGGTCGAGGCTGCGCGCCGCACCTTAGCCAAAGCCGGTTGGGCACTGGATCAGGTCGATCTGATCGAAGCCAACGAGGCCTTTGCCGCACAGGCGCTGGCCGTAGGTAAAGCATTGGCTTGGAACAGTGAACGGGTGAACGTCAACGGTGGGGCGATCGCGCTTGGCCACCCGATCGGCGCTTCCGGCTGCCGCATTCTGGTGACGCTGCTGCACGAAATGCAGCGCCGCGCGGTTAACAAAGGGTTAGCGATGCTGTGCATCGGCGGTGGGCAAGGGGTGGCACTGGCCGTTGAGCGTGCCTGAGCCATCGGTGGATTCTGTGTCGTGAATCTGTACTCGAAAATAATAATTAGATGAGGACTCATTGATGAGCGTTTTGATTGCCCTGGCCGCACTGGCCGTTTTGATGCTGGCGGCCTATCGCGGCTACAGCGTGATCCTGTTTGCGCCGATCGCCGCGCTGGGGGCGGTACTATTGACCGACCCTGGCGCGGTAGCTCCCACTTTCACCGGGCTGTTTATGGAGAAAATGGTCGGCTTTATCAAACTCTATTTTCCGGTATTTTTGCTAGGGGCGGTGTTTGGCAAGCTGATCGAACTCTCCGGCTTTTCCCGTTCGATTGTGGCCGCTGCGATTGGCATCCTGGGGCGCCGCCATGCGATCCCGGTGATCGTCCTGGTGTGTGCGCTGCTCACCTACGGCGGTGTTTCTCTGTTCGTGGTGGCGTTTGCAGTGTATCCGTTTGCGGCTGAACTGTTCCGCCAGAGCGGCATCCCGAAGCGCCTGATCCCGGCGACGGTGGCGCTGGGCGCTTTTTCTTTCACTATGGACGCACTACCCGGCACCCCGCAGATCCAGAACATCATTCCCACCAGCTTTTTTGGCACCACCGCCTGGGCCGCCCCCTGGCTTGGGCTGATAGGTTCACTGTTTATTATCGTGGTCGGTTTGGCCTACCTTGAGCGGCAGCGCCATAAGGCGCAGTTGCGCGGTGAAGGCTATGGTACCGCGCTGCTGAATGAACCGGAAACACCAGAAAATATCAACCTGCCCAACCCGTGGATTGCGATTATGCCGCTGATTCTGGTGGGGTTGTTGAATCTTGGCTTCACACGCTGGATCCCACAGTGGTATGGCCCCAGTCACGAACTGTTGTTGGCTGGCCTGGCTAAACCGATCACCGTCGAAGTGAGCAAACTTACGGCAATCTGGGCGGTGCAGGCTGCGCTGCTGAGTGGCATTGTGGTGGTGCTGCTGTTCGGCTTGCGTAATATCCGTGGCCGCTTGGCCGAAGGCAGTAAAAACGCGGTAGGGGGCGCGATGCTGGCGGCGATGAATACCGCGTCGGAATACGGCTTTGGTGCGGTGATCGCCGCTTTACCAGGATTTTTGGTGTTATCCAAGGCGCTGGCAACCATCCCCGACCCGCTGTTGAACGAGGCCCTCAGCGTCACGCTGCTGGCGGGGATTACCGGCTCGGCGTCCGGTGGCATGAGCATTGCGCTGGCGGCAATGTCGGACTCCTTTATTGCCGCTGCCCATGCGGCAGATATTCCGTTGGAAGTGCTGCACCGCGTGGCTTCGATGGCCAGCGGCGGCATGGACACTCTGCCGCATAACGGTGCGGTTATCACCCTGTTGGCGATTACCGGGTTGAGTCACCGGCAGGCCTATGGCGGTATCTTCGCTATCACCCTGATCAAGAGCGCCGCGGTGCTGTTTGTGATAGGGGTGTTCTACCTGACCGGCATTGTATAGAGGAGCATTAACATGAAGTTACAGGGTAAAACGGCACTGGTCACCGGTTCAACCAGCGGTATTGGCCTTGGCCTGGCCTCTTCGCTGGCGGCGGCAGGGGCGCACGTGATCCTTAACGGTTTTGGCGATATCGAGCGGGCGAAGGATCACATCGCCAGCGTTGGCCAAGCACCGGGCTATCACGCGGCGGATCTCAGCGATCCTCAGCAGATCGGCGACATGATGGACTATGTTAACCGTGAGTTTGGCGGGGCCGATATTCTGGTCAACAACGCCGGGATCCAACACGTTGCCAAGGTGGAGGTGTTTCCGCCAGAACAATGGGATGCGATCCTGGCGATTAACCTTTCCTCGGTATTCCATACCAGTCGCTTGGCCTTACCCGGCATGCGTGAGCGTGGCTGGGGGCGCATTATTAATGTGGCGTCGGTACATGGCTTGGTGGCATCCAAAGAGAAGGCCGCCTACGTGGCCGCCAAACACGGCGTGATTGGCTTGACCAAAACTATTGCGCTGGAAACCGCGCGCACCGCAATCACCTGCAATGCTATCTGCCCTGGCTGGGTGTTGACTCCCTTGGTACAGCAGCAGATTGATCGGCGTATTGCCGCCGGGATCGACCCGCAACAGGCGCAGGATGATTTGTTGGCCGAGAAACAACCTTCACAGGCGTTTGTCACCCCGGAACAGCTGGGGGAACTGGCGCTGTTCCTGTGCAGCGATGCGGCTGTGCAGGTGCGCGGTGCTGCGTGGAATATGGACGGTGGCTGGCTGGCCCAGTGAGACAATCGGCGAAGAATATCGGGCTCAGAAATGGCGCTTCTGGGCCGATATCTTCACAAAGTTTACCGTGCAGCACATCTGGCGACAAAAAAGTGTGATATTTGCTCCAGTAATGTTTCACCTTGTGGGGAAGTGCACATATAATGCGCATCCGGTCACACTTGGCCGGCTATACCCGGTGCCCTTCAAGCCGCAGGGGTGTTGGCTGCCTTCGTTCACCCCAGTCACTTGGTTTACCAAGCTCCTGGGGTTTATGAGCCTCATGACTGAGGCTCACCCGAAGGGCCAGCGCAAGCGCTGTTCAAATCGGTCAAAGACCGATTTGTCACTCAGTTGCCGCCTATCTGCAACTTGAAGTCGCTTGGGTATAAATACTTATTAATCATAGCCAGTGCGGCCACCACTCTAATACGAAGATGAAAATGAGCATTCGCGCGTTATTAACCCTGTTTACGGCACTGGCTGCGTTTAGCCATGCAGCCCTCGCCGTTGTATACCCTTTGCCAGCCAAGAATAGTCGTCTGGTTGGCGAAAATATCCAGATTACCGTGCCAGCAGACAGCAAACTGCCGTTGGAGAGCTTTGCGGCTCAGTACCAGATGGGCCTGAGCAATATGTTGGAAGCCAACCCGGGCGTGGATCCGTTCCTGCCGTTACCGGGCAGCACGTTGACCATTCCACATCAGCTGATCCTGCCGGATGCACCACGTGAAGGCATCATCATCAACAGTGCTGAAATGCGTCTGTACTATTATCCGAAAGGCACCAATACCGTGGTAGTGCTGCCGATTGGTATCGGTCAGTTGGGTAAAGACACTCCGCTAAACTGGATCACCAGCGTACAGCGCAAGAAAGACGGCCCAACCTGGACGCCAACCGCCAAAATGCGTGAAGAGTATGCGGCTGAGGGCGAGATCCTGCCAGCGGTATACCCTGCCGGGCCGGATAACCCAATGGGGCTGTACGCGCTGTACGTCGGCCGCCTGTATGCCATTCACGGCACCAATGCCAATTTCGGTATCGGCCTGCGCGTGAGTCATGGCTGCGTGCGTTTGCGTGCTGACGACATCAAATACCTGTTCGACAGCGTGCCGGTCGGCACCCGCGTGCAGTTTATCAATGAGCCAGTGAAAGCCACCGTTGAGCCGGACGGTTCACGTTATCTGGAAGTGCATAATCCACTGTCTTCCAGCGAAGAAGAGCTGAAGTCTAAAGAGCCGGTGCCGATCATCTTCTCTCAAGCCGTTGGCAAAACGCTGATGGATCCGAGCGTTGACCAGAATGAAGTTAAGTCTGCCGTTGACGCGCGTTTGGGGTACCCGGTCCGCGTTGGTTGATAGTTTTGATAGATTAAAAGCGCCTGCGGGCGCTTCAGACTGCTGACAAAGCCCGTTATTAGGGAGAGCGTGCCGAAGGGGTCGTAGCGGCGTAAGCCGCCGGAGCGCCCCTCGGTGCGCTAGGCCCGAGTATCTCGGGTTCAAAAGCGACTTTGTCATCAACCTCAAGCGCCTGCGGGCGCTTTTTTTGCTACTTAACGCCCCCGTTTTGCCACTAGGGTGAATCGGTAGTCTTCGCTTTTAAAGACGTTACGGCTGAACTCAAATACCGTGCCATCACTCAGAAAACCGGTGGAGACTTTCTCCAGAACCGGCTTTTGGGCATCAATCCCCAGCGCCTTCACCGCATCTTCGGAGGGCATCACCGGAATAATCTCCTGCTCGCTACGGTCAATCACCAGCTTTTTCACCTGCTCGATATAGTGATACTTGGATTTTTGCATCACCTCGTAACTGAGATCGGGGAACAGCGCCAACGGCATCCAGGTTTCTTCCAGCGTAACCGGCTTCTGCTTGATGTAACGCACCCGCTTGACGTAATACACCTTATCGTCGGTGGTCAGACGTAGCGCTTCGGCGATCGCCGGGCTGGCTTGGGTGACCTGAAAGATCAGCACATCGCTGTGGGTTTCCACGTTACGGTCCGCCAGCTTTTCATAGAAACTGGTCAGCTGATAAATATCGTAATTAACCCGCTCTTCCTTCACATACCAGCCGCTGCCCTGAAGGCTTTCGATCACCCGCTCTTCGGTCAGCAACTTCAGCGCCTGGCGCACCGTCACCCGGCTGACGCCGTACTGTTCACGCAACAGGGCTTCTGTCGGCAGTGCATCCCCTGGCTTCAGTTCGCCGTTGGCAATCTGTTGGCGCAGAGTATCCGCAATCTGGCGATAAATAGGCTTCTTGCTCAAGATGTTGGCATCCCCGGTGGTGGTATGGCTTTCTGCCAGCATTCTAGCCTTGGTACCGTGAGAAACAAAACAATAACCCCTGTTCTGATTGAATTAGCATTTAATTGTCATGGATATGAATTAATACAAATTTAATACAAAAATGGTGATGATTTGAAATTGATCACAAAGTAGTATGGTATTGCTTGTTATGATCGTCACCTGTCTGGTGATGGAGCCATGTTGGCTCCGCAGCGAAAGTAGTTAAACCGAGGATAGCGATGAACCTGAGCAGCCTGACCCACCCCAGCCTGATAAACCTGCAAACGGAGTTTGCAGGGCGCGATCAGGCCATTCATCTGCTGGCCGATCAACTGGCCGCACAAGGAAAATTGCACGACAAAGAGGCTTTCCTGCAGGCGGTATTCGCCCGCGAAGCGCAGGGCCCTACGGCTCTGGGGGAAGGGCTGGCGGTGCCGCACGGTAAAAGCGACACGGTTAAAGAGGCGGCATTTGCCGTCGCTACGCTGAAAACCCCGATTGACTGGGAAGGCATTGATGGCCCGGAAAGCGTCAACCTGATCTTCCTGCTGGCGATCCCGCAAGATCAGGCCGGTTCCACCCATATGCAATTGCTTACCACGCTGACTACCGCGCTGGTGGATGACGATATTCGTGCGGCGGTATTGCAGGCCACCACGGCGGAACAGCTGCTGGCCCTGTTGTCCCAAGATGCTGCAGAGCCTGAACAACCGCAGCAGGATGCTGCCCAGCCAACGATCGTGTGTGTGACCGCCTGCCCGGCGGGGATTGCCCATACTTATATGGCGGCGGAATATCTGGAAAAGGCGGGGCGCAAGCTCGGCATTAACGTCTACGTGGAAAAACAGGGTGCCAACGGCATCGAAGGCCGCCTGACGGCCGAGCAACTGAATCGGGCCACCGCCTGCGTGTTTGCCGCTGAGGTGGCGATCAAAGAGGTGGAACGCTTCAACGGCATTCCGCGCATTGAAACGCCGGTGGCGGAACCGATCAAACATGCTGAACGCATTCTTAACCAGGCGCTGGAAGCGGGCAAATCCGGCAACGGTGCCGAACGCGTCAAGCAGCAGGATGTACCTGCACAGAAACCGAGTGTGAAAACCGAACTCAAGCAGGCGCTGCTGAGCGGTATCTCTTTTGCCGTGCCGCTGATCGTTGCGGGTGGTACGGTGCTGGCGGTGGCGGTGCTGTTGGCACAGATCCTCGGCCTGCAACATCTGTTCGACCAGGAGAACTCCTGGCTGTGGATGTATCGCAAACTGGGTGGCGGCATGCTCGGCACCCTGATGGTGCCGGTGCTGGCTGCTTACACCGCCTATTCGCTGGCCGACAAACCGGCGCTGGGCCCCGGCTTTGCTGCCGGGCTGGCGGCAAATATGATCGGCTCCGGCTTTCTCGGTGGTGTGGTTGGCGGTTTGATCGCTGGCTATCTGATGCGTTGGGTAAAAGCCCATGTGCGCCTCAGCCCGAACTTCAACGGTTTCTTGACGTTTTACCTGTACCCGGTGATAGGCACCCTGGTGGCGGGCAGCCTGATGCTGTTTGTGATTGGCCAGCCGGTGGCCTGGTTGAACAACGGCCTGACCAGCTGGCTCAACGGCCTGTCCGGCACCAATGCGCTAGTGCTGGGGGCGATCCTCGGCTTTATGTGCTCGTTCGATCTCGGCGGCCCGGTGAACAAGGCGGCTTATGCCTTCTGCCTGGGGGCGATGGCCAACGGCGTGTTCGGCCCCTACGCGATCTTCGGCGCGGTCAAAATGGTGTCTGCTTTTACCGTTACCGCCTCGACGATGCTGGCACCGCGCCTGTTCCAGCAGTTTGAAATCGAAACCGGTAAATCCACCTGGCTGCTGGGCCTGGCGGGCATCACCGAAGGGGCTATCCCGATGGCGATTGAAGATCCGCTGCGGGTGATCGGTTCTTTCCTGGTGGGATCGGTAGTCACCGGCGCGCTGGTGGGGGGTATGGGCATCGGCCTGTCGACGCCGGGCGCGGGGATCTTCTCGCTGTTCCTGCTGCATGACAATGGGCTGGGCGGGCTGCTGGCGGCGGCTATCTGGCTGGGTGCGGCGCTGATTGGCACGGTGATTTCCACCCTGGTGCTGATCCTCTGGCGGCGTCAGGCGATGAAGCAGGGCAAATACACTATTGCTCAGCCGCAGTAATTTCGGGTTCGCATTTCCCCTCACCCTAACCCTTTCCCTCTGGGAGAGGGAACTGAGTCGGTGTTGCGGGGGAAATAGTGTTCCCCCTCTCCCTGGGGAGAGGGCCGGGGTGATGAGCTAGCAGCCTCACCTCGAACGGTTTAGCGTTAACTGATTGGCAGTCTATTGAATGCGCTGCCCTATTTAGGAATTGAAGATGAAAGCAGTATCACGAGTTCATATAACGCCGCATATGCACTGGGATCGTGAGTGGTATTTTACCACCGAGGAGTCACGCATCCTGCTGATTAACAATATGGAAGAGATCCTGACCCGGCTGGAAACCGATCCCGAGTACCGGTTCTATGTGCTGGACGGGCAAACGGCGGTGCTGGAAGATTATTTTGCCATCAAGCCGGAAAACACCGAGCGGGTGAAGGCGCTGGTGCAGGCGGGCAAGCTGATTATCGGCCCGTGGTATACCCAGACCGACACCATGGTGGTCTCCGGTGAATCCATCGTCCGCAACCTGATGTACGGTATGCGCGATTGTTTAGCTTTCGGTGAGCCGATGAAGATTGGTTACCTGCCGGACTCTTTCAGCATGTCCTCGCAGCTACCGCACATCTTCAACGGCTTTGGCATCACGCGTGCCATGTTCTGGCGTGGTTGCTCCGAGCGCCACGGCACCGACAAAACCGAATTCCTGTGGCAGAGCAACGACGGCAGCGAAGTGGCGGCGCAGGTGCTGCCGTTGGGCTACGCCATCGGTAAATATCTGCCGGAAGATGAAGCCGGGCTGCGCAAGCGGCTGGACAGCTACTTCAAGGTGCTGGAAAACGCCTCGGTTACCCAAGACATCCTGCTGCCCAACGGCCACGATCAGATGCCGCTGCAGCAGAATATCTTCTCGGTGATGGCCAAGCTGCGCGAGATCTACCCGCAGCGCGAATTTGTCATGAGCCGTTTTGAAGAAGTGTTTGAGCGCATCGAAGCCAGCCGTGAACGTTTGGCGACGCTGAAAGGTGAATTCAACGACGGCAAGTACATGCGCGTGCACCGCACTATCTCCTCTACCCGCATGGACATCAAGATCGCCCACGCGGAGATCGAGAACAAGATCGTCAATATTCTCGAACCGCTGGCGGCGATCGCCTGGTCGTTGGGCTTCGAATATCACCACGGCCTGTTGGAGAAAATGTGGAAAGAGATCCTGAAAAACCACGCGCACGACAGCATCGGCTGCTGCTGTAGCGACAAGGTGCATCAGGAGATCATGACGCGCTTTATCCTGGCGGATGACATGGCCGAAAATCTGGTGCGCTTCTATATGCGCAAGATTGTCGACAACATGCCGGTGCAGCACAGCGATGCGGAAGGTCAGGTGGCCGACAAACTGACCTTCTTCAACCTGCTGCCTTACGCCCGTGAAGAGGTGATCAACACCACCATCCGCATTCGTGCCCAGCAGTTCTCGCTGGTGGACGACCAGGGCCAGCCGGTGGAGTACTTTATTCGTGCCGCACGGGAGATCGACCCAGGCTTGGTGGATCGCCAAATCGTCCATTACGGTAACTACGATCCGTTTATGGAATACGATATTCAGCTGCGCCAAAGTTTACCGGCAATGGGTTATTGCACTCTGCATATCCACGCCAATCAGACCGGGGTTCAGCGCCAACCTGCGGCGCAGCCAGCGGACCTGCTGGAAAACCGCTATTACCGCATCGGCCTGAATGCTAACGGCACGCTGGATATTGAAGATAAGCAGACCGGCTGCCGCTACCAACAGGTGCTGCAACTGGAAGACGGCTCGGACGACGGCGACGAATACGACTATTCTCCTTCCCGCCAGGAGTGGTTGATCTACTCCACGCAGAGCGCTGTGACCACCGCCATCCGCCACGAAGCCTGGCAAAGCACCGCCACGTTGGCACTGCGTATGGCGCTGCCCGCCAATCTGCAACAGCGCGCCGAACGCCAAACCGACGGCTATCTGGACGTGCAGTGCCAGATCACGCTGGCGCACGATAGCCGCCGCATCGATATTGAGATGCAACTGGATAATCAGGCCGACGATCACCGCGTGCGCGTGCTGATCCCAACGCCGTTTGCCAGCGAAACCGTGCTGGCGGATAACCAGTTTGGCAGCATTACCCGCCCGGTGGACGATCCGGCGATGGCGTATTGGCAGCAAGAAGGCTGGAAGGAAGCACCGATCCCGGTGTGGCAACTGATGAACTTTGCCGCGTTGCACGATCGGCACCATGGCTTGGCGCTGTTCACCGAAGGGCTGCGCGAGTTTGAGATTGTCGGTGAACGCCGCGATACCTTTGCGCTGACGCTGTTCCGCTCGGTCGGCGTGCTGGGCAAGGAAGAGTTACTGCTGCGTCCAGGCCGCCCTTCCGGCATCAAACTGCCGACGCCGGATTCGCAGATGCGTGGCAAACTGCACTGCCGCTTCAGCCTGTTCAGCTTTGCGGGCGATCCGCATCAGGCGGGCGTGATGCAGCAGGCGCGAGCCTATGTCACGCCGGTGCGTTGCTACAACAAGATCCCGTTCGATGCGATGAAGCTGAACCTGGCGGCATTCCGCACCCCGCTGCGTTTTAGCCTGCTGTCGATGGCGGAATCTGGCCCGGTGCTCAGCGTGCTGAAGAAGGCCGAAGATGCCGAAGCCCTGATCATCCGCGTCTACAACCCTTCAGAACAGGTGACGATCGGCGGGCAGCTCACGCTGGAACAACCGCCGCAGGCGTGGTTGGAAACCGGCATGGATGAACAGCCGTTGGCGCAACAGAACGCGGTAAACGGCGACTTCGGCCAGCTTGCGCCGTGCCAGTCGAAGACTTTCCGGTTTATTCGCTAGTTATGCTGTTAGAGGCGTGGATATCCACGCCTCTAAACAGGAATTACAGATCAAACTCCCGCGCCAACCTATCAAGTGCCGCGCGCTGGAACTGGTTGAAAGCTTCTCTAGGCTGCTGTTGCTGAATAAACCCCAGCAGCGGATCCTGCACTTCGGTGCGTATTCCGCTCAGTTCCTCCATTACCGCTAACCCGCAGAACGGCACGTAGGCTTCGGCATAACCGCCCTCATGAACCATCACCAGTTTGCTACCGCTCCTCTTCCTCTGCCAGTTCGGCGCTTAACAGGCTGAGCTGGCGCGACAGGCCAGAGCTTTGCCAGAAGCCGCGTTCATCAAAGAAGAAACCGGTTTTTCTTTTCACCTTATAGTGCCTGTTAAACGGCGCGGCTTGTGCGGCGAAGCCAGTAGGATCAACGGTAGGCATTGCGATTGAGTGTTTGGACATAATAAATATCCTTGATTTTCATCCATAAATATCCGTAACGCCGTTTTTTGAATATATGGAAGCCTTGCCCGGTAGAGGGCATTAATACCGGTGCTTATTGCTCAACGTTGAGTGGTTAAAATGGATCAGCCGTGAGCGATAAAGCCGCGGGCAACCAGCTCCGTGCGGCTAACCACTGCCGTTTTGGCAAAAATATTGCGCATATGCGTTTTCACCGTCGACAGTGAAATCCCCAGCTTCAGGGCAATGCGCTTATTGCTCGCCCCTTCTCGCACCATATTGACGATCTCCTGCTCTTTGGCGGTGAGCAGCGGTGTTTCTGCGTCGGGCAGCAGATCGCGCGTGGCCAGTTCGATCAGCGGCATGATCGCCCGCAATCGGCTGCGTTCGGGCTCGGTGAATGGTGTATCGCGGATCAGGGAAACCCCGGCAATGATCCGTTTGCGCTGGCGGATAAAAATCTCTGTCATATCGCGCATTTGGTTTGGCAGCATAAAGTCGTGATAGTAGTGACTGTTATTGGCGAAGGCTGCCGGGCTCATCCCCACCACGGTGCTTTCCTGCTGGTGGAAATTGGCGGGGCGATGCGGATCAAACTGCTGAAAGTGATTCAGATATTGCTGGTGAGTGTGATCGGAAATGCCATGCAGGATGTAATGATCGGGCTGCAGATCCGGATCCACCAGATAGAATACCGCCGCAGAAACCGGGATCAGATGCGCAATGGTATTCAGACAGCTTGAGATAAAAGCGTCGTTACGCACGGGGGATGATGTGGCTGGCATGATTCATTTTCCTCCCTTGATCGCTGGTGGTATAGGTTCAGTGCTGCGCAATATATGAACGTTTTGAGCATAGTTATAGCAAGTTATTAACACAATAAAAACATATTAACAACGTGAGCGTGATTGCAAGAAAATACATTAATAACAATATCCCCGGTATTATTGGGTGGGCTATTTCCTTCTTATCTTTACCCTTTTCATTAACACATTAATAAAAATGATTTTGCAGTTTCCCGCTGAATTTACAACGGTTTCTGCGGGTTTTACCTGCGGCGGATTTGGTGCTGCGGCGTGCTACAAATAGCATTCATGCCGGGATGGCCTCGTTCTTAAGAACGATAGCCAGCCTTTTGTGGGGTAAAAGGGGATCGTAAGTCTTTCCTACAGCGCGGTTTCTTACACATAGCGCGTTCGTCTATGTTAGGCAGGGGTCATGGGAATTGCCGTAAAAAACGCCACTCGATGAAACGACAGTGAACGGCAATTGCAGGGCCCAAGGCGGGGCCTTGCACCCGCGCCTACGCTTAACATGGCCTGCCCGTTGCGCGGGTGCCTTTGCTGCGCCTCCGTTGCCGGACGGCGCGGCTCAATTAACGTTGCTGTTCATCTCGCCTCAACCGGCCACGCATTAACTGACCGGCATTAGGCTATAGCCCGTTAACCCGTTGGTCTTTCGGGTATTTCACCGTATAGGATAACCCCAGTTTACGGGCCTGATTCGGGGCCAGATCCAGCACCCATTGGACTTCGCCGGTATCTTTATTGTAATTGGCACCGTCGTAGCTGAGGCCATCGACCGTAATGGATGAATCACGGCTAATCGGTACCTGATCCAGCACCACCAGCTTAATTGGCTCTTTACGGGTGTTTTTAACCTCCATGACGTAGGAATATTGCTGGCTGGCTGAATTACCAAAAAACTCGGATTTAGCGGTGAGCTGTTTGTCATTCTCACGGTTAATAATAATTTTCTTATCCCGGCCTAAAGACAGATCCAGCGTTTCTTTGGCGTTCTTGATATTGATCTCTCCTTGCCCGACAAAAGAACCTTCAAAGAAAATGCTCGATTTACCCGGCAGCAGATTGAGGTTTTCCCAATCTTTTAGCTGAACCTGCAAAAACGCATCCTGCTCCAGTTTGGGTACCACCATATAGCGGTAATCGCCTTGTACATCGACATCTTTAATCAATACCGCATGAGCTTTGCCATCGGCGGCAATATTGTACGGCAAGGAAATGCTGAAACGGGTATTAACACCGCCGACATCGGTGACCACATATTCCGACAGGGATTTACGGTTAGCCTTTTGCACCAGCTCCCCTGCCAGGGTAGCGGTGGACGCATCGGCCATCGGCGCGGGGGCCATGGCGGGCATTGGCACTTCTTGGGCTACCCTCTTGCTGCGTGCATAATCTTTATACAGATCGAGATACCAGGGGGCTAAACGCGGGGCCTGCGCGCCTTCGCTGGGGTTGCCGCTGGAAAGCGTCAGATTCACTTTATTCCAGTTAATGCCGCTGTTCTGAAAGACGTTGGCTTTATAGCTGAGCTTCACCGGGTGATTGATATTTTCTACCCGCACATCGTAGGTGGGTACCCAGCCTGCATCCTGAATCACGTAGGATAATTTAATATCGCTGGTCACGGCCTTCGGGGTGTAAAACTTCACCACCACCTGATTCACCGCTTGGCCGGTTTTTTGCTGCGCCTCCTCAAGCTGACTGTTCAGTTTTTCGATATTTTTATCGATGGCGGCGATCTTTTCCTTGATATCAATATCCGCCAGCAGCGCCTCACTCATGCGCTTGCTTACCAACTCAAGCATCTGGTTAATTTGCTCAACCGAAGCGCCTTCTTTCTCGCCGCCCAGCGCTTTATTGCTTTCCAGCACCGAGAGCTGCGCCTGGATCACTTCCCGCTGCACGTTCAATTGGCTTTGTTCGCGGGTTGCCGCTTCGATCTGCGTGGTCAGTTGCACCACTTCCGGCGAGATATTCTCTGTGAGAAAGTCGCGCTTGACGCTGGAGGATTGAACCACCACCCCGTTATCGGCATCCAGCATCAGGCTTTGTTCATTCACCCCGCTGGCGATATTGGTGAATACCACTTCGCTTTCACCCGCCGGTAAGGTGACTTTTGCGCTATTGAATAGCTCGGCTCCGCGAATAAACACCGTCACGTCATTGAGCTTAACCTCCTGTACCTGCGTTGTGGCATAGGCTGGGCAGGTTAAAACCAGCGAGGTGCACAGCAATGTGGTTCTTAATCCCTGTATGGTCATCGCGTTATCCTTAAATATTTTGAGGTAATAGGCGTACATTATTCATACCGGCATAGAGAAGCAAATGCGCCGTACCTGCATGATGTTTTCCACAAGTGACCCCCTATCGTCCTTAAGGACGATAGTCAGCCTTTTCCTTTCCTTTCTATAGTGAGATCGCTGCTGATGCGCAGCCACAACACCAGCTAGCAACACCGGGTCAAAAACTATAAAGAGGAAGTAACCATGAACCTGTCATCACGGCTCCATGCCCAGCTTGAACGGGGCAAGGTCGGGTTCCCCACCACGTTAGCCAGTTCGGTTGGGGTGATAATGGCCAGCCCGGTGATCCTGACCGTGACCAGCGGTTTTGGCATCGGTGGCGACACCTTCGCATTGGCGATGCTGATCGCCTTTATCATGATGCAAGCGCAGCTCACCACCTTCTCTGAAGCAGCGGCGATCCTGCCAACCACCGGCTCGGTGTATGACTATATCTCCTGCGGCATGGGGCGGTTTTTTGCCATTACCGGCACGCTGTCTGCCTACCTGATCGTGCATATCTTTGCTGGCACCGCTGAAACCATCCTTTCCGGCATCATGGCGCTGGTGAATTTTGAGCATCTCAACACCCTGATGGAAAGCCACAACAGCTCATGGATGGTCGGCGTTGGCCTGGTGATCATCTTTGGTTTGCTGAACGCGCTGGGTATCGAAGCCTTTGGCAAGGCTGAAGTGGTGCTGACATTCTGCATGTGGACCACGCTGATGATCTTCTCGATCAGCGGCTTACTGTTACCCCACGCGGTGCCGCTGGAGGGCTGGTTTGGCAGCACGCTAAATGTTGGCGATCCGGTGGCGGTATTCAGCCTGGTGGGCATGGCGATGTTTATGTTTGTCGGCTGCGAACTGGTGACGCCGATGGCGCCGGAGATCAAACGTTCCCACCGCGTCATCCCGCGTGCCATGTCGCTGGGGCTGTGTGGCGTGGCGCTGTGCATGGCGCTGTACGGCGCAGCGCTCAGTCATCAGGTGGAAAACGTGGTGGTGGATGCCGCTAATGGCGTTCATCTGCTGGATACGCCGATGGCTATCCCGGCGTTTGCTGGCCAGGTGATGGGGAATTTCGGCAAATATTGGTTGGGCGTCGGGCTGCTGCTGGCCGGGGCGGCCACCATTAACACCCTGATGGCGGCGGTGCCGCGCATTATCTACGGCATGGTGCTGGACGGCGCGATGCCACGCATGTTTGCCTACCTGCACCCACGTTTTAAAACGCCGGTGGTGGCGATCGCCGCCGCAGTGCTGATCCCCTGCGTGCATGCCTTTGCCATCCAGGGCAATCTGGATCGTATTATGCCGATGGTGCTGGCGGCGGTGTGCGCCTGGGGCGTGGCCTATCTGCTGGTCACCTGCTCGGTGGTGATCCTGCGCATCCGCCGCCCGGATCTGCCGCGCGCCTATAAGTCGCCGTGGTTCCCGCTGCCGCAGATCGTCTCCAGCATCGGCATTGTGCTGGCGATCTTCTACATCACGCCGCCGGGGATGAACCCGCGCGATGTCTATATCCCGTTTGGCATCATGATCGGCCTGACTTCCGCCTACGCGTTGTTCTGGACGCTGTTTGTGCAGAAGGTCAATCCGTTCAAACCGGTACCGGTTGAAGAGGTGCTGGAGAGCGCTTTTGCCAAAGCGGAAAACGAGGAGGTGGAGTTTGATCGGCTTACTTCCCTCTCTTAACCGTTTCTGGCGGCGCGATCCTCCCGGCTATCAGCCGGGGAGAACGCTGGATCGCCTGAGCAATAACCTGCGGCCATACGCCTGTGAGCGGCTGGCGGCCAGCCAACTGCGGCTCACGCTGCCGCAGGGGCCGGTGATCGACGTCTGCGAGCAGGTGCAATCGCTGTTTCTGGCGCATATTGTCACCCACCGTTTTCGCCTGCGCGGCCGCACGGCCTTCGCTGAGCCGCTGGTGCTGCAGATTATCACCGGCGGTTGGCTGCGCCGTAATGGCGTGATTTATCGCACCAAAGCCAAACATGGCAGCGCCCAGCGGCTGCTGACCATGCTGCGGCAATACCCACAAATCGGGGCCACCCTGGAGAAGCTCGATTTCCGCCGCGCCACGCTCAGCGTGCAAGACGGTGGCTGGCAGTTGGATATTGAGCATTTTGCCGCTTCCGAAGTGGTGAGCCGCCTCCCCGCCAGCCGTCGTTATCTGCGGCTGGAGGCCGAGCAGCGGCGTTTGCTGTTGAGCAGTTTCCTGATGATCGGCCAACTGATGGAGAAATGCGATGAATAGAGTGGTGGTGATCACCGGGGGCGGCACCGGCATTGGCGCCGCCTGCGCGCGGCTGTTGGCGCAGCAGGGCGACCGGGTATTTATCGTTGGCCGCCGCCGTGAACCGCTGAACGCGCTGGCGGATGAGATAGGTGCGCAGGCCGTGGTTGGCGATGCCGCCAGTGGTGAAAGCTGGCAGAAGGCGATCTTACCGGCGATTTTAGCCCAGGCCGGACGGATCGATTGCCTGATCGGCTGCGCCGGAGGCATGGGGCTGGGGCGCATCACTGAAGTGAGTGACGGCCAGTGGCAGCAGGCGCTGGACAGCAATCTTAACAGCGCCTTTGCCAGCGCGCGCGCCTGCCTGCCGGAATTGGTGAACCGCGGTGGCAACCTGCTGTTTGTCGCCTCGATCGCCTCATTGGCCGCCGGGCCGGAGGTGTGCGGCTACGTGACCGCCAAGCATGCGCTGATCGGCCTGATGCGCTCCATCGCCCGCGATTATGGCCCGCAGGGTGTGCGTGCCAACGCGGTATGCCCCGGTTGGGTGACCACGCCGATGGCCGATGAAGAGATGCAGCCGCTGATGGTGGCGCACAATTTAACCTTGGAACAGGCTTATCAGCGGGTTTGCCGTGATGTGCCGCTGCGCCGCCCGGCCAGCGCCGAAGAGATCGCGCAGGTGTGCTGTTTTCTCTGCTCGCCGCAGGCATCGATTATTACCGGCGCCACGCTGGTGGCGGATGGTGGTTCGACGATTGTCGATGTTCCGACCCTGGCTTTCACCTCTTTGTAAGGAGCAGCAGATGAGTTCAGAAGCGGTATTTATTCAGGTTGGCGCGCTGGCAGAAGGTTTCGCCCCGCATAGCCATACGCTGGAGCAACAAGATTTGGCGGGGCTTGAGCTGGCTTTCTGTTTTGCCGCAGGGGAAACGGTGAACTGCCGTTTCAATGACGATCACACCTTGTGCTGGGGGGCACTGCGTGTCGATTACCGCGCCACCAGCATCCGCCCGGGGATCCTGTTTATCGATTTTCTCGATCCGCAGTGCGCTAACGGCAGTATTACGCTGGTGTGCGATCGCCAGCAGGGCAACTTTACTGCGGTATACGGCCAATTGCCGGATGAACCCCAGGTGCGGTTGGATGCTTTTAGCCGGGTCGAGCAGGGGTTGCCGCTGACGGCGGTGAATGTGCAGCTGCGCTTTGGCCGCTTAGACCAAAGCGCTGCGGCCTTGCCACAGTTGACCGACGAACTGATCGGCATGCGTAATCTGTACACCTACAGCCCGACAGAACGTTACGAGCATATCTATCTGAATGACAATTTCTATGCCTGGCAGTGCCTGGATGGCGTGGAGCAAGGGCTGGCGGACGTCGATCGCTGCCACTATGTGAAGGTGGCGGAAAAGCTCTACCTGTTCGTCTGGCGTGAGAAGATTGTGCCGACGCTCGGCGTGGTGCTGATCGATCTGCAAGGGATGCGCACCGACGGCAAGATCCTCGGCTATCAGGGCAGTGATTTCAATGTGTTGAGCAACTTTGCCGTGGGGGCTCATGCGCAGATCCTGAATATAACTCGCTACCCGCTGGCCTGAGAGAATAGGTTACCGGCTTTACGTCGGGTTCGAGTGCTTACTCGTTGGCATCAACGGCCAGATTGTCTGGCTGTTGATCGCCGAGCTTGATCAACTCATCCAGCAATCCCATCAATTGCTCCATCTTCTGGCGTGAAAACGCCGCTTCGATCTCCTGATAACCCTGTTCTACCTGATGACGCGCCAACTCATACAGCTCCTGGCCTTGCTGGGTCAGCGAGACATACAGTTTGCGCTGATCGTTAACCGGTTTGAGACGGAAGATCAGTTTATCCCGCTCCATGCGCGACAGAATGCCGGTCAGGCTAGGGCGCAGAATGCAGGTTGCCGCGGCTAATTCGTGAAATTCAATCGAACGGCTCTTGGCCAATACGCGAATGATACGCCACTGCTGCTCCGTCAGGTTATGGCTTTTCAGGATCGGGCGGAAGAACCCCATGGCGGTTTCACGCGCCTGCAACAGGGCGATGGTCAGCGATTCATGCATGTGTATGGCCTTTACTTTCAATACGTTCTGCTGTTGAAGGAGATAGTTTTGTTAATAACTTAATAGTAGCTAATTTTCTTACGCCGAAGAAAGCAAAAGTACCGGCGGCGGTGAAGAAAGGCGCTGAAAAAGGTTAACGAATTGAATAATAGCAGCAATGTTTTTTCTTTGTGAATATTTTGTTATCGCGATCACAAATTAAATTAACCGCGTTGCGTAAAAGCTGAACAGCGTATAAAAGTAATCATTAATATATTAATGAATAGTGATTGCGCAGTTTTGCCCTTGAAGGAGTCTCTATGAAAGGCACCGTATTTTCCGTTGCACTGAATCACCGCAGCCAGCTTGATGCCTGGGATCAGGCGTTTCGCTCGGCCCCGTATCAAACCCCGCCGAAGACGCCGGTGTGGTTTATCAAACCTCGCAACACCCATCTTATCAACGGCGGCAGCATTCCCTTCCCGGCCGGTGAAACCGTGCAGAGTGGGGCGACCTTGGCGGTGGTGATCGGTACCACCGCGCGTAAGGTGCCGGTGGCGAAGGTGGCTGATTATGTTGCCGGTTATGCGCTGGCGAACGACGTCAGCCTGCCGGAAACCAGCTTTTACCGCCCGGCGATCAAAGCTAAATGCCGCGACGGTTTTTGCCCGCTCGGCGAAGTGGTGCCGTTGAACAATGTGGATCGCCTGGAGATCGTTACCGAAATCAACGGGGTCGAGCAGGATCGCTGGTCAACTGCCGATCTGGTGCGTTCGGTGCCGGAACTGATCGCCGCCATCAGTGATTTCATTACCCTGCAGCCGGGTGATGCAGTGCTGATTGGCACGCCGCACCAGCGGGTGGAAATCAAACCGGGCGATCGGGTGACGGTGCGTGCCGTAGGTTCAGCTTTACCAGCCCTGACTAACCGCGTGATGCAGGTAGGAGAATAATCATGAAACATGCTCGTATCCGCCATCATGGCCAGATTGTTAACGTCACCGTTGATGAGCACTTACAGGTCACGCTACCGGACGGCAGCAAGCTAGATGAATACGACGTCGAGTGGCTACCGCCTGCGGAAGGTACGGTGTTTGCCCTCGGCCTGAACTATGCCGACCACGCCAGTGAGCTGGAATTTAAAGCGCCAGAGGAACCCCTGGTATTCCTGAAAGGGCCCAACACTCTGACCGGCCACCGCCAGGTATCGGTGCGCCCGGCGGGCGTCGACTATATGCATTACGAAGCCGAGCTGGTGGCGGTGATCGGTAAAACCGCGCGCAACGTCAGCCGCGAACAGGCGCTGGAGTACGTGGCCGGCTACACCCTGTGTAACGACTACGCGATCCGCGATTACCTGGAAAACTACTACCGGCCCAATCTGCGGGTAAAAAGCCGCGACACCCTGACGCCGATCGGCCCCTACATTGTCGATCGTGACGATGTTAACGATCCGCACAACCTGGTGCTCAGCACCTACGTCAACGGCGAATTGCGCCAGCGCGGCACCACCGCCGATATGATCTTCGACATCCCCTTCCTGATTGCTTACCTGAGCGAATTTATGACGCTGCAGCCGGGCGACATGATCGCCACCGGCACGCCGAAAGGCTTGGCCGATGTGCAACCGGGCGACGAAGTGGTGGTGGAGATTGAAGGCATTGGCCGCTTGGTCAACCACATTATCAGTGAAAAAGAGTACGAGGAGAGCCTGCGATGAAAACCATCAACCATTGGATCAACGGTAAAAACGTCGCCAGTAAAGAGTATTTCACCACCACTAACCCGGCTAACGGTGAAGTGCTGGCGGAAGTGGCCTCCGGCGGCCAGTTGGAGATCGATCAGGCGGTAGCTGCCGCCAAAGAGGCTTTCCCGAAGTGGGCCAATACGCCGATGAAAGAGCGCGCGCGCCTGATGCGCCGCCTGGGGGAACTGATCGACCAAAACGTGCCGCAGATTGCCGAGATGGAAACCGCCGACACCGGTTTGCCGATCCACCAGACCAAAAACGTGCTGATCCCGCGTGCTTCACATAACTTTGAGTTCTTTGCCGAAATCTGTCAGCAGATGAACGGCCGCACCTACCCGGTGGACGACAAGATGCTCAACTACACGCTGATCCAGCCGGTAGGGGTGTGTGCGCTGGTGTCGCCATGGAACGTGCCGTTCATGACCGCCACCTGGAAGACCGCGCCTTGCCTGGCGTTGGGCAACACCGCAGTGCTAAAAATGTCCGAGCTGTCGCCGCTGACCGCCGATCGTCTGGGCGAACTGGCGCTGGAGGCCGGTATTCCGGCTGGGGTGCTGAACGTGGTGCAGGGCTACGGTGCTAGCGCAGGAGATGCGCTGGTGCGTCATAAAGACGTGCGCGCGGTGTCGTTCACCGGCGGTACGGCTACCGGTCGCCGCATTATTGAAAGCGCCGGGCTGAAGAAATTCTCGATGGAGCTGGGGGGTAAATCGCCGGTGCTGATTTTTGAAGATGCCGACATTGAGCGCGCGTTGGACGCCGCGCTGTTCACCATCTTCTCAATCAACGGTGAGCGCTGCACCGCCGGTTCACGCATCTTTATTCAGGAAAGCATCTACCCGGAATTCGTCAAACGCTTTGCCGAGCGTGCCAACCGCCTGCGCGTGGGCGATCCGCAGGATCCAAACACCCAGGTGGGGGCGCTGATCAGCCCGCAGCACTGGGAGAAAGTGTCTGGCTATATCCGCCTGGGCATCGAAGAGGGGGCAACCCTGCTGGCGGGCGGCCCGGACAAACCGGCGGGCCTGAGCCACGGCAACTTCCTACGCCCAACGGTGCTGGCGGATGTCGACAACCGTATGCGCGTTGCGCAGGAGGAGATTTTCGGGCCGGTGGCCTGCCTGCTGCCGTTCAAATCCGAAGAAGACGGCCTGCGCATGGCCAACGACGTGGAGTACGGCCTGGCGTCGTACATCTGGACGCAGGATGTGAGCAAGGTGCTGCGTCTGGCCCGCAATATTGAGGCCGGTATGGTGTTCGTCAACACCCAGAACGTCCGTGACCTGCGTCAGCCGTTTGGCGGGGTGAAAGCCTCCGGCACCGGCCGCGAAGGGGGCGAGTACAGCTTTGAAGTGTTTGCCGAAATGAAAAACGTCTGTATCTCCATGGGGGATCACCCGATCCCACGCTGGGGGGTGTAACAGACATTTCCCCCACAGGCGGAACCGGATACCGATAAATGAGGGCCTGACCGGCTAATTCTCATCAGTTAAGGCTAACCAGTTCCCTCTCCCTTGGGGAGAGGGTTAGGGTGAGGGGACAATCACCGCACGACTTGCCCCTCACCCCGGCCCTCTCCCACAGGGAGAGGGGGCGATGCCTTGAGCCATTGATGCATTATTATGCAGCTTTGCGCTTAACTGACCAGCATTAGCCTGACCGGCCCCAATACCCCTACTTTCTACGGTTCCGTGTGGGCTTTGACTATGAAAACCCGATAAGTTTTCAAGTGAGGATATCGATATGGGTAAGTTAGCATTAGCCGCAAAGATCACACACGTTCCTTCCATGTATCTGTCTGAGCTGCCGGGCAAGCACCACGGTTGCCGCCAGGCGGCGATCGCCGGCCATAAAGAGATCGGCGCGCGCTGCCGTGAGCTGGGCGTTGACACCATTATCGTGTTCGACACCCACTGGCTGGTGAACAGCGCCTACCACATCAACTGCACCTCGCACTTTAAAGGGGTCTATACCAGCAACGAACTGCCGCACTTCATTCGCGATATGGATTATGAGTACGACGGTAACCCGGAGCTGGGCCACCTGATCGCCGAAGAAGCCTGCAAGCTCGGGGTGCGCGCCAAGGCGCACGAGATCCCAAGCCTGGAGCTGGAATACGGCACGCTGGTGCCGATGCGTTACATGAACAGCGATCGGCACTTCAAGGTGGTGTCCATTTCTGCCTTCTGCACCGTGCATGACTTTGCCGACAGCCGCCGCATGGGCGAAGCGATCAAAACCGCGATCGAGAAATACGACGGCACCGTGGCGGTACTGGCCAGCGGCTCGCTGTCACACCGCTTTATCGACGATCAGCGCGCCGAACAAGGCATGAACAGCTACACCCGCCAGTTCGATCAGCAGATGGACGAACGCGTGGTGCAACTGTGGAAAGCCGGGCGCTTCAGCGAGTTCTGCGAAATGCTGCCGGAGTACGCCAACTACTGCTATGGCGAAGGCAACATGCACGACACCGTGATGCTGCTCGGCCTGTTGGGCTGGGATAAGTACGCAGGCGAGGTGGAGTTTGTCACCCCGCTGTTTGCCAGCTCTGGTACCGGGCAGGTGAATGCCGTATTCCCACTCCCTGCTGAAGCCTGAGGTGCCTGATGCCCCACTTTTATGCTGAATGTACTGACAACATCCGCCGGGAGGCGGATTTGCCCGCGCTGTTTGCCAAGGTGCATCACGCGCTGGCAGAAACCGGCATTTTCCCGCTGGCGGGCATCCGCAGCCGCGCCATCTGGCTGGATACCTGGCAGATGGCTGACGGCAAGCAGAACTATGCCTTTGTGCATATGACGCTGAAGATCGGCCATGGCCGCAGCCTGGAAAGCCGCCAACAGGTGGCAGAAATGCTGTTCATCCTGATCAAGGATCACTTCGCCGCGCTGATGGCCAAGCGCTATCTGGCGCTCTCTTTCACCTTGGAAGAGCTGGATCCGGTGCTGAATTACAAGCAGAACAACGTCCACGCGCTGTTTAGTAAAAACTGAAGAAGAGGAAGGGCCATCCATGCTGGATAAAGACGTACTGAGCCGAGCCGTGCAGCGCCTGCATCAGGCGGAAAAGAATCGGGAGCAGATCCGTGCGCTGTCGCTGGATCACCCGGAGATCACCATCGAAGATGCCTATGCCATCCAGCGCCAATGGGTTGAGCTGAAGATCGCCGAAGGGCGCACCTTGAAAGGCCACAAGATCGGCCTGACGTCGCGCGCCATGCAGATGAGTTCGCAGATCACCGAGCCGGACTACGGTGCGCTGCTGGACGACATGTTCTTCAACGACGGCAGCGACATTCCTTTCGATCGCTTCATTGTGCCGCGCGTGGAAGTGGAACTGGCGTTTGTGCTGGCGAAACCGCTGCGCGGGCCGAACTGCACGCTGTTTGATGTGTATAACGCCACCGACTATGTGATCCCGGCGCTGGAGATTATCGATGCGCGCAGTCACAACGTCGATCCGCAAACCCAGCGGCCCCGCAAGGTGTTCGACACCATCTCTGACAATGCCGCCAATGCCGGTGTGGTGATGGGCGGGCGGCCGATCAAGCCGGACGCGCTGGATCTGCGCTGGATCAGTGCGTTGCTGTATCGCAACGGGGTGATTGAAGAGTCTGGCGTGGCGGCGGCGGTGCTGAATCACCCGGCCAACGGCGTGGCGTGGCTGGCGAATAAGCTGTTCCCGTATGACGTGGAACTGCAGGCCGGACAGATCATTCTTGGGGGCTCTTTCACCCGGCCGGTGCCCGCGCGCCGTGGCGACACTTTCCATGCGGATTACGGCCCAATGGGCTGCATCAGCTGCAGGTTTGTCTGATCGCTCCCCCTCACCCTGACCCTCTCCCCGAGGGAGAGGGGACGGATCGAGTTCGTTGGGGCGGTGGTGCAGAGGCTAATCAAGTGCGCCGATTGCTCCCTCTCCCCGAGGGAGAGGGGACGGATCGAGTTCGTTGGGGCGGTGGTGCAAAGGCTAATCAAGAGCAGCGATTGCTCCCTCTCCCTGAGGGAGAGGGGACGGATCGAGTTCGTTGGGGCGGTGGTGCAAAGGCTAATCAAGAGCAGCGATTGCTCCCTCTCCCTGAGGGAGAGGGTTGGGGTGAGGGGGAAATACCTAATGGAGAACACAATGCTAACTAACCAATTTAAACAGGCCTTGCGGGACAAACGCCCGCAGATCGGCCTGTGGCTAGGGCTATGCAGCAGCTACAGCGCCGAACTGCTGGCCGGAGCCGGGTTCGACTGGCTGCTGATCGACGGTGAACACGCACCGAACAACGTGCAGACGGTGCTTAGCCAACTGCAGGCAGTGGCACCTTATCCCAGCCATCCGGTGGTGCGCCCGGCCTGGAACGATGCGGTGCTGATCAAACAACTGCTGGACGTGGGGGCACAAACCTTGCTGATCCCAATGATCCAGAACGCTGAACAGGCACTGGCAGCAGTGCGCGCCACCCGCTATCCGCCACACGGTATCCGTGGCGTGGGCAGTGCGCTGGCTCGAGCATCACGCTGGAACCGGGTGCCTAACTATCTGCAGCAGGCCGACAGCCAGATGTGCGTACTGGTGCAGATCGAAACCCGTGAAGCGGTGAGCAATTTGGATGCCATTTTGCAGGTGGAAGGCGTGGACGGTGTGTTTATCGGCCCGGCGGATCTCAGTGCCGATATGGGGTTTGCGGGCAATCCGCAGCACCCGGAAGTGCAACGCACCATTGATGATGCCATCGCACGCATCAGCGCTGCTGGCAAAGCTCCTGGCATTCTGACTGCTCAGAGGGAACTGGCGCGGCATTATCTGGAGTCTGGCGCGCTGTTCGTTGCCGTTGGGGTGGATACCACTCTGCTGGCGCGGGCGGCTGAATCCTTGGCAAGTCAATTCAAGCGTGGCAAACCGGCAGAGCAATCCCCGGGCGTCTACTAATCGGAGTCACTATGAGCAACGTCGATTCGCTGAAACCGTTCAACCCGGCACAGCAACATAAAGCGTTAACCGCTACCGAGCAGTCGGTGATTAAAAAGTTATTTCGGCGCCTGATTATTTTCTTATTTGTGTTGTTTGTTTTCTCGTTTCTTGACCGCATCAACATCGGGTTTGCCGGTTTGACCATGAAGCAAGACCTCGGTCTTAGCTCCACCATGTTCGGCATGGCCGCAACGCTGTTTTATGTCACCTACGTGATTTTCGGCATCCCCAGCAACATGATGCTGAGCAGGGTAGGTGCACGGCGCTGGATCGCCACCATTATGGTGCTGTGGGGCATCGCTTCCACCTGCACCATGTTCGCCACCGGGCCAACCAGCCTGTATATCCTGCGGATGATCGTCGGTATCACCGAGGCGGGCTTCCTGCCGGGGATCCTGGTCTATCTCACCTACTGGTTCCCGGCGTTCTACCGCGCCCGTGCCAATGCGTTGTTTATGATTGCCATGCCGGTAACCATGGCGTTGGGTTCGCTAGTGTCCGGCTACATTCTGGCGATGGACGGCATGATGAACCTGAAAGGCTGGCAATGGCTGTTCCTGCTGGAAGGCATTCCATCGGTGATCCTGGGTGTGGTGGTGTGGTTCTATCTCGACGATACGCCAGCCAAAGCCAAATGGCTGACGGACGAAGAGAAAAGCAGCCTGCAGGCGATGATGGAGGCGGATAAACTGCAACTGGTGCAGCCGGAAGGGCCGAGTAGCCATCGGGCTTTGCAGCAGCGCAGCCTGTGGCGTGAAGTGCTGACGCCAGTGGTGCTGATGTATACGTTGGCCTATTTCTGCCTGACCAACACCCTGAGCGCCATCAATATCTGGACGCCGCAGATCCTGCAAAGCTTTAATCAGGGCAGCAGTAACATTGTCATCGGCATTCTGGCGGCGATCCCGCAGATCTGTACTATCGCCGGTATGATTTGGTGGAGTAAACGTTCGGATCGGTTGCAGGAGCGTAAATACCACACCGCGTTGCCCTACCTGTTTGCCGCTGCGGGTTGGCTGCTGGCTTCGGCCACCAACCACAGCATGATCCAACTGCTGGGGATTGTGATGGCATCCGTCGGCTCCTTTACGGCGATGGCGATCTTCTGGACCACGCCCGATCAGTCGATTAGCTTTGAGGCGCGTGCGGTAGGGATTGCGGTGATCAACGCTACCGGCAATATCGGTTCGGCGGTCAGCCCGCTGCTGATCGGCTGGTTTAAGGACGTCACCGGCAGTTTCAACTCCGGGCTGTATTTTGTTTCGGCGTTGCTGATTATCGGTGCCGTGCTGGTATGGCGTATCCCGATGAAAGATTCGCGGCCGCGTGCCACGCCTTAAATTAAAAAATCAGGGGGTAGCATTTGAACCCCCGCTCTTCTCATCACCGGAGGACAACGTGCAGAAAAATACCGGCTTTATCGTCAATATCGATATTTGCAAAGAGTATGACGCGCATTACGCCGCCGATGAAGTGCACTACGAAACCTTCGCGGGCCTGGCGGCGTTTTTCGGCCGTGATATGCAGGTGCATTGGCATGAAAGCTTTTTTCAGGTGCACTTTCTGGAAACCGGCAAGATCGAGCTGCAGCTCGACGATCAGCACTATTCGGTGCAAGCGCCTTTATTTATCCTGACGCCGCCTTCGGTGCCGCATGCCTTTTTCACCGAACCGGACAGCGATGGCCATGTGCTGACGGTGCGCCAGGAGCTGATCTGGCCGGTGCTGGAGCGGTTATACCCCGGCAGCAGCCTGACGCTGGATATGCCGGGTATCTGCCTCTCATTGGCCGATGCGCCGCAGGAACTGGCGGCGCTCAGCCATTATTGGGCACTGATCCGCCGTGAATTCAGCCAGAAGATGATGGGCCGTGAACAGACGCTGGTATTATTGGCGCAGGCGGTATTTACGTTACTGCTGCGTAATACTTCGTTGGAAGACAAGGCGGCCAGCGGGATGCGCAGCGAGCTGAAACTGTTCCAGCGCTTTAATCAGATGGTGGATGAACACTTCCGCGATCATCTGCCGGTGCCGGAATATGCCCAGGCGCTGGGGGTGACGGAATCACGCCTCAATGATTTGTGTCGCCGCTTTGCCAATCGGTCACCGAAGCGGCTGATTTTCGACCGGATGCTGCGTGAGGCCAAACGTATGCTGCTGTTCAGCGCTTTTACGGTGCATGAGACCGCCTATAATCTGGGCTTCAAAGATCCGGCCTATTTTGCCCGCTTCTTCAACCGGCTGGCAGGGTGCTCGCCCTCAGCCTATCGCGCTCGATAAAATACAGGGCGAATAACCTCGCCCTGTACCCTGACCATTAGCCTTTATTGGCCACCAAATCCCCCACCAGCCGGTTGACCGGATCGCTCATATTGGTGAACTTGGTTAATTCTGAGCGGGTTACCACCACGAAGACGCCGATATTTTTCTGCGGCACCATCGCCATATAGGTAATAAAGCCACCGCCGCCGCCGGTTTTCTGAATGATACCCGGCAGGCCATCTTTCGGGGCCATGTAAACCCAACCTAGCCCCAGTGCATCAGCTTGGCCAGGGACATCCATCCCCTTCAGCGAAGCCAGATCCTTACGCTGGAAATACATGGTCTGCTCGCTCATCGCCGTTGGCTTGCGCGCACCGGTGACGTTGGAGGACAGGAACTGCTGCATCCAGCGCTGCATATCACGCGGGGTGGAATAGACGCCGCCGCTGCCTGCGGCGGCGGTAGTATCGCGGCAGGCGCTTGGCCCGCTGGCGGCCACCATCAGGCGTGAACATTGCTCGGCGCTGGGCGTCAGCGTGGTATCCACCATGCCGAGCGGAGCGGTGATCTTTTCGCGCAGCAGAGCGTTGTAGGACTTGCCTGCGGCGCGTGACAGCGCATCAGCCAGCAGATCGTAGGCCAGATTCGAGTAAGCGGCGCGTACACCCGGCGGCACGGTGATGCTGGCGTGCGCCAGCCACTGCCAGCGCTGGGTTTTGGTTGGCCAGGTGAATACCGGGGTTTTTGGCGGTTTTTTGCCGGGGTGTTCACGCGGCAGGGCACTGGTGTGCGTGGCCAAGTTCAACAGTGTAATCGGCTGGCGTGCATTGTAAGACGGCACATAAGCCCCTTTAGGGGCGTATTTACGCAGTGGATCGGTGAGCTTTACCTTACCTTCTGCTGCCATCTTGACCATCACTTCGCTGGTCATCAGCTTGGTGATAGACGCAATGCGGATCAGGGAGTCTGGGCGTGGGCGCTGATCGTTACCCGGTTTGGTATCACCAAAGCTGCGGTTGACCACCTGATTATTATCGATGACCACCAGCGCCATGCCGGTCGCACCGCTGTTGAAGAAGATATGTTCGGCATATTGATCGACAATCTGTGACGTCAGTTGAGTTGCGGCGGCCTGGCTGACCAGCGGCGTGGCACACAGGCCCAGCGCCAGCAATAAAGCGGAGAGTGAGGTCTTCAACGGTCGTTTTCCATTTTAAAATGCTGCAGGGAACGGCAAAAGTCGCTTCTTAGTGTAATGCGCGATTGCCGGAATGACATGTGTAAAACGTGGCGGCAGAGAAATTTTTACCGCCATGGCGCGCCGCAAGGCCGTGCTGGCCATCAAGACGAAGCGGCATGCGGGCTGCAGGCCTGTTGAATATTGTTACGGCCATGGCTTTTTGCCCGATACAGCGCGCTGTCGGCGGCACAGATGGCGGCGTCAACGTTCAGTTCTTCCAACATGGCAATACCGGCGCTCAGCGTTACCTTAGTAATCTCCAGCGGATCGCGGTGATGGGGAATGCGCAGTTCCTGCACGCATTGACGCACGTTTTCTGCCAGAGAAGCCGCGTACTCTGCGCTGACGTTGATCAGCAGCACCAGAAACTCCTCACCACCGTAACGCACGACAATATCCCGTGAACGCACCGTATCGCGAATGGCGGTGGCCACCTGAAGCAAAGCCTGATCGCCCATGGTATGGCCGTAGCGATCGTTGTAGGCCTTGAAATGATCGACATCGAGCAGCAATACGAAATGGTGGCCTGCGGTGGGCGCGAGTAACTGGTTGAGCTTGTTTTCCAGCCCACGGCGGTTATACAGGCCGGTTAACGGATCCAACATGCTCAGATCGCTGAACTTATCGCGCTCGTGATACAGGCGGGCCACCAGATTCTGGGTAAAGATTTCGCTGCGTTTCAGCATCAGATGATGAAGCGAAAAGGCCACGATCGGCAGCAGAATGGTGAACAGGATGCGCAGAGTATTCTGCATATCGTCCAACCACAGAATGGTCAGCGCTGAAGGCACGGCGTTCAGGCAGAAGGCCATCACGTTATCTGTCAGGGAGATTGCGCTGATAAAGAAAATGCTGAACAGGCTGATTAACAGAAAGCTGTGATTATCGTTGGGGCTGTATTGATGCTTGACGTAAATATGTGCTGCCCACAGGAGCCCGAGAATCGTAGCAAACAGATTTAGCTTTCTGATGTATTTCTGTGGTGAGCGCAGCGCATAGCCCAATGCCGCCAGGCAGAACAGAGGAATGCCGATCAAGGGCAAGGTAAACGCCGGGGTCACCTGAAAGGGGACCATTAAAGTAAAGAGGGCAGAGGCGGCATTCATTGATAAGAAAAGCAATAAAGATAAACGGTGCTTGCTGTTTTGCAGCTCCAGATAAGAACGCGCGCTCATACAGGGATCACTCTTTGCCTAATTGTTCTGCCGGAAAAATAAGGTTGTGAAAATTCCTGGTGCGTGAATTAAGCACCTGCGATGAATGGTTTTAGTTAATTATTATTAATATACTAATATTTATAAGAATTTTCTTAAGTCAAATTATCATTTTTTCGCCAGGCTGTCATCTGTGTTCCAGCGGGTGAGTGAAAATGATGCGCAGGGAAAAAAAGTATTATATGATATTGGTTATCATTATCATTTAAGGCTGGGGTTATCATGATTGCTGCGATGATCACCGCATGTGGGTTGTGGATCGTCAGTGGGTGCTTAGGCAAGCGGTTGGCCAGCGCTTGGGGCATATTGTTACCCTGCGCCCTGATGCCGTTAATCGCGCTGATTGACCTCAACATGATGCAATTGCGCACTCTGATCGTCATTGCCATGCTGGCGACGCTGGTGATGCTGTTTAACAGCCAACTGCGCCATTATCTGCTGCTGCCGTCATTTATGGCACTGGCAGGTGGAGTCGCCGCTATCAGCCTGCATTTCAGCTTTGGTTAAAACGACAAAATCACGCATGAGCGTGTTGGATTTTCAAAGGGTTTAATACGGGGATAAACGGGAGAGAATTCATCAATTGGTGCGAAGAGAGGGACTTGAACCCTCACGTCCGTAAGGACACTAACACCTGAAGCTAGCGCGTCTACCAATTCCGCCACCTTCGCACAGTCGATGTTGTTGCTTTTGATTTATATCACCAGCTTGGTGCGAAGAGAGGGACTTGAACCCTCACGTCCGTAAGAACACTAACACCTGAAGCTAGCGCGTCTACCAATTCCGCCACCTTCGCATTGATGCTGTGCAATATAAATCATGTGGTTATTGGTGCGAAGAGAGGGACTTGAACCCTCACGTCCGTAAGGACACTAACACCTGAAGCTAGCGCGTCTACCAATTCCGCCACCTTCGCATACCAGAAACATTACCGGAGTAACGCTACCACGGAGGCGAATTCTAGAGATTTTGGCGGGTACGTCAATAGTTATTTCCTGGTTTGAGGGCGTTTGCTGGAAAAAACGCCTCATCAGCGTTGATGATAACCATCAAACAGAGTAATCAGCCAATCAATCAATACCCTGACGCGTGGCGCGAGGAAACGGCCAGGGGGATACATGATGTAGATCGGCATCGGTGGCGGCGGTGTTGCGGCCAACACTTCCACCATTTCTCCTGTCTGCAACCAGGGAGCCACCGAGTAGCGGGAGGCCTGAATCAATCCCATCCCGGCGCGGCAGGCGCTGGTATAAGCATCGGCTCCGCTGACGCTCAGCTTGCTGGGTAATTCACGTAATTCGAGCTTGCCGTTACGACAGAATTCCAATGGATAGTTACGGTTGTTGACCAGCGAGAAATAACCCACGGCCTGATGGTGTTGCAGATCGTCGATCGACTGCGGCGTGCCGAACGCTTGCAGATAAGCAGGCGACGCGCAGGTCAGCTGCGGCATCTGGGCTATCAGCCGCGCAACCAGGGTATCGTCTTCGGTTTCCCAGGCGCGTAGCACGCAGTCCACGCCTTCACGCAGCAGATCCACATGGGTGTCGTTAGCACCCAGCGCCAGCTCAATCTCCGGGTACCGCTGGTAAAAATCCGCCAGCGCCGGGATGACAATCTCCCGCGCCAGCGAATGCGGCATATCGATACGCACTTTACCCGCCGGTTGCTGCTTATGCTGATGGAATAACGTATCCGCCTCTTCCAGCGCATCCAGCAGTTGCAGGCAGTGTTGATAGTACAGCGTACCTTCGGCAGTGATATGTACCTGCCGCGTGGTGCGCAGCAGCAGGCGCACGCCGAGCCGCTGCTCCAGCCACTTTAACGCATTACTCACTGTGGCACGCGGCAACTGCAGGCGCTCAGCCGCGCGGCTGAAGCTGCCCAGCTCGACGATCCGGGTAAAGATACGCATGGCCTGAATTTGATCCATCTTTCCGCCCGCCATTGTTAGTCAATTATGAACAGTGATGTGCAATCTTCATTATTTATCTTTGCTGCGTAAACAACCAGACTTTGTTGCGATATAGACCGCTCACTGAGGACAGCACAATGCAACAACGTCAATTAGGTTCTAACGGCCCCGTCGTTTCGGCTCTGGGTTTAGGCTGCATGGGAATGAGCGACTTTTACTCCACCGCCAGCGATGAAAAAGAGGCGATCGCCACGCTGCACCGGGCATTGGAGCTGGGCATCACGCTGCTGGATACTGCCGATATGTACGGCCCGCATACCAATGAGCAACTGCTTGGCAAAGCGCTCAAAGGCAAGCGCGATAGCGTATTTCTGGCGACTAAGTTCGGCATTGTGCGCGATCCGGCCGATCCCAGCGCTCGTGGTGTGAACAGCAAACCGGCATATATCCGCCGCTCGGTCGAAGGCAGCCTGCAACGCTTGGGGGTGGAAACCATCGATCTTTATTATCAGCACCGCGTTGATCCGCAGGTGCCGATCGAAGAGGTGGTGGGCACCATGGCGGATCTGATTACAGAGGGCAAAATCCGCTATATCGGTTTAAGCGAAGCCTCGGTTGCCACACTGGAGCGGGCGCACAAAGTGCATCCGATTACCGCACTACAGACCGAATATTCGCTGTGGACGCGGGATGCGGAGCAAGGGCAGCTTGCGGCCTGCGAACGGTTGGGCATTGGTTTTGTCGCTTACAGCCCGCTGGGGCGCGGTTTTCTGACCGGGGCGATCCAACGCTCGGAAGATCTGGCTGAGGACGATTTCCGCCGTGGTAATCCGCGTTTCCAGGGCGAAAACTTCGCCCGCAACCTCGCTCTGGTGGAAAAAGTCAGTGAATTGGCGCGGCACAAGGGGGTTGCCCCTTCACAGTTGGCACTGGCGTGGGTGATGGCACAAGGGGAACATATTGTGCCGATCCCAGGCACCAAGCGCAGGCGCTATCTGGAAGAGAACGCTGCGGCGGCAGAGATAACGCTGAGCGCGCAGGAACTGGCGGCGATCGAGGCGGTATTCCCACTGGCAGGCGTGGCTGGCGCGCGTTATACGCAGGTGGGGATGGAGTTTATTAACGGCTAATATACCCGTCGTCAATCAAACTGCAGGGGTGTTGGCTGCCTTTGCTCACCCCAGTCACATAGTGGCCTATGCTCCTGGGGGCTCACTCAGTTGCCGCCTACCTGCATCTTGATTGAACTTGGGTATATCTAAAAAGGGCGCTGAAGTGCGCCCGTATCATTACAATGCAGGGTTACTTTTTCTTCTTCGGATCGCGCGGTGGGCGGCCAATGGTGGCCTGATACACCTTAAAGCGGCCATTCTGTGCCAGTACTTCGTGGCTGCCAAAGGTGGCATCCAGAATATCCGGGTACGGCAGGAAGGCGTTGGCCACAATGCGCAACTGCCCACCGATCGGCAGATGTTTTACGGCACCACGGATCAGGGTTTCTGCAGCGGTCAGGCTGGTTGCCAAGCCGTCATGGAATGGCGGGTTGGAGATGATCAGGTCAAAGCGGCCGGTAATGTCGGAATAGACGTTACTGACGATCACTTCACCTTCAATACCGTTAGCGGCCAGCGTGGCACGGCTGGATTCCACTGCGGCGGCGTTCACATCGCTCAGCGTCAGCTTCATTTTTGGCGACAGCTTGGACAGCACCGCAGCCATGACACCGGCACCGCAACCCACATCCAGCACTTTGCCTTTCATGTGTTTTTCCAGCGTAGACAGCAGCAGCGAACTGCCGACATCCAGCCCATCACGGCTGAACACGCCCGGCAGGGTTTTCACTTCCAGATCGTGCAACTGATAGCTTTCCCACCAGTCCGCCAGATCAAACTCAGTCTGAACATCGATGCGGCCATGATACAAACCGCAACGACGTGCGCTGTCGATCTTGGCAAGCTGGGCATGGCCTTCCAGAGTTTGTTCTGCGCTGCGCACACCGCTGCGGTTTTCACCGACGACAAAAATTTCTGCACCGACCGGCAGCAAGGACAGCAGATTGCACAGTTGGAATTGTGCTTCCTGTTTGCTCTTTGGCCAGTAATAAACCAGCGTGTCGCAAGCGGCAGCGAAGGCCGGGTCAACCGTCAGGCCGAATTGTGCATTTTCGCCCATCATCCGGTTCAGTAACTGCCAGTGATGGTATTGCTGGGTGTGGACACGCACATCAGCGGCCTCGAATTGGGCCGGCAGGGTGTCCTGCAGATCGCCTGCGAACAGGACGCGGCGTGCAACAAATTCATCACTGTGGCGCAGCATGACTTCACTGGCGGGGGTTAATGCAGACATCAGTTTTTGGCTCCTCAAAATTAGGAGAGGGATTATAGAGCTTTGTGGCGAGATGTTCGACGGGTTTATCTACCCTAAGGGATATATGCAATAGCGTGGGCTGAGCGGGTTTGTTAGCATAGCGCGGCACATGGCAGGCATAGTGCGCAACACACGGGAACCGGTATGGCATCAAAACGCGATTGGCTGTTACAACAACTGGGGATTACGCAGTGGACATTGCGCCGCCCTGGCGCGTTGCAGGGCGAGATCGCGGTCACTCTGCCTGCGGAGGTACGCTTGCTGGTGGTGGCACAGGTATTGCCCGATCCTCAAGATCCCTTGTTTTGTGACGTGCTGCGCAGCCTGGGGCTGCAACCGGCGCAAACCTATGGCTTGACGCCGGATCAGGTCGCCATGCTGCCAGAAGATACCGAATGTAACAGTTGGCGGTTGGGCATTGCGGAGCCGCTTGCGGTGGCCGGTGCGCAGCTATACAGCCCGGCGCTGGCCGAGCTTTCTCAAGATGCGGGTGCTAAACGCGCACTCTGGCAGCAGATTTGTCACCATGAACAACATTTCTCCCCTGACAACGGCCGATCTGGCCACCGCCTTCAAGATTGAACAAGCCAGCCATGCCTTTCCCTGGACGGAGGCAACGTTTGCCAGCAATCAAGGTGAGCGTTATCTCAACCTGAAGCTGGAAAACGCGGGGCAGATGGCGGGGTTTGCCATTACCCAGATCGTGCTGGATGAAGCCACGCTGTTTAACATCGCTATTCACCCAGATTGGCAGCGCCGGGGTTTTGGCCGCACGCTGTTAACTGCGCTGATCGCACAGCTTGAAGCGCGTGGCGTGGTCACGCTGTGGCTGGAAGTGCGTGCTTCCAACCGTGGGGCGATTGCGCTGTACGAAGATCTCGGGTTTAACGAAGTGACGGTGCGCCGCAACTATTATCCTGCCGCTAACGGCCGCGAAGATGCGATCGTGATGGCGCTGCCGCTGGGGTAGCGCTGCTTGCCGAAAAAACCATTGATTGTCACCGGTTGGCAAATCAGCGAAAATGGCCCACTGTTACCTTTTCATTACCGCTTTGCCTGGCACCGCTATTGACGCGTTTGCGATGATTGCAGGGCGGACCAACTGTAGAATCTGAAAAACATGTCTCCTAGTGAATTCGCTCGCGAAGTCTCGAAAAGAAGAACTTTCGCCATTATCTCGCACCCCGATGCTGGTAAAACCACCATTACCGAGAAGGTGCTGCTGTTCGGACAGGCTATCCAGACCGCCGGTACGGTAAAAGGCCGTGGCTCAAGCCAGCATGCCAAATCCGACTGGATGGAGATGGAGAAGCAGCGTGGTATCTCGATCACCACTTCGGTGATGCAGTTCCCGTACCGCGAATGTCTGGTCAACCTGCTGGATACCCCAGGGCACGAAGACTTCTCTGAAGATACCTATCGTACCCTGACCGCGGTGGACTGCTGCCTGATGGTGATCGACGCCGCAAAAGGCGTTGAAGATCGTACCCGCAAGCTGATGGAGGTCACCCGCCTGCGTGATACGCCGATCCTGACCTTTATGAACAAGCTTGACCGCGACATCCGCGATCCGATGGAAGTGATGGATGAAGTGGAGCGTGAGCTGAAAATCGCCTGCTCACCGATCACCTGGCCGATTGGCTGCGGCAAGCTGTTCAAAGGGGTTTATCACCTCTATAAAGATGAAACATATCTGTATCAGAGCGGTAAAGGCCATACCATTCAGGAAGTGCGCATCGTCAAAGGCTTGAACAACCCGGATCTCGACGCTGCGGTAGGTGAAGACTTGGCTGCGCAACTGCGTGAAGAACTGGAACTGGTGCAAGGGGCCTCCCACGAGTTTGAGCTGGAAGCCTTTCTGGCCGGTGAGCTGACCCCGGTGTTCTTCGGCACCGCTTTGGGCAACTTCGGCGTGGATCATATGCTGGATGGGTTAGTGGCCTGGGCCCCTGCGCCGATGCCGCGTAAAACCGATACCCGTGAGGTGGTGGCTGCGGAAGAGAAATTCACCGGCTTTGTGTTCAAGATCCAGGCGAATATGGATCCGAAACACCGCGATCGCGTGGCCTTTATGCGCGTGGTGTCCGGTAAGTATGAGAAGGGGATGAAACTGCGTCAGGTGCGTACCGGCAAAGACGTGGTGATCTCCGATGCGCTGACCTTTATGGCGGGTGACCGTTCTCATGTGGAAGAGGCTTACCCAGGCGATATTATCGGTTTGCATAACCACGGCACCATTCAGATTGGCGACAGCTTCACGCAGGGTGAAGACATGAAGTTCACCGGCATTCCGAACTTTGCCCCTGAGCTGTTCCGCCGCATCCGCCTGCGCGATCCGCTTAAGCAGAAACAGCTGCTGAAAGGGCTGGTGCAGCTGTCGGAAGAAGGGGCTGTGCAGGTATTCCGTCCTATCGCCAACAACGATCTGATCGTCGGGGCCGTCGGTGTGCTGCAGTTCGACGTGGTGGTCGCGCGTTTGAAATCCGAATACAACGTGGAAGCGCTGTATGAGTCGGTGAACGTTTCCACTGCCCGTTGGGTGGAGTGCAGCGACGTGAAGAAGTTCGAAGAGTTCAAACGCAAGAACGAACTGAACCTGGCGCTGGATGGGGGCGATAATCTCTCTTACATCGCACCGACCATGGTGAACCTCAATCTGACGCAGGAGCGTTATCCAGAGGTGGTGTTCCGCAAAACCCGCGAACACTAATTTGCCGATGCGGCACCGCATTCTCGCGGTGCCCATTCTTCCCTCCGCTGCGTGCTTTCTGCACTTATCTTGCTAATTAATAATATTAATTTATCAATTTTACCTGCGTTGTTTGGCTAACGGCTCCATTGACATCCTGCTGCAAATTTCGCCTGATAGGCTATATTTATCAGGGCATCCGCTGTTTAATGAGCAAAAACAACTGCCATTCAATCACTTTTTAGAGGGTTGTTTTGCATTGTTGCCGATCGGAGACAGCTGTACCTTAGCAATATCAATAAGATAGCACCGGTGTTGTTGATTAATCCCCTCACTGTCGTCGATAGGTGACGGTTTCTTGCTTAATCACGGCGCGTTGTTTTTTTTGTTGTTGATTTAACAGCATTTTGTAAGGTTGGCATAGATTTTGCTAGAGACTTATCGTGAACGTTTGATAGTAGAGTAATCGTAAAGTATTCACTCGAGTTCGCCGCGATAACGCGGCACAGGATCCGCCGTTGATGGGGATTCACAACAAGAAGGAAGAGATCGATGAAAAATACCAAGTTTACACACTCTCTGATGGCTATCGTTTTGGGTTCTGTTCTGGTAAGTGGCAGTGCGTTGGCGCAAGAGTCGCTGCTTAATAAAGCCACCAGCGTGGCTGATAGCGCGGGTGCCAAAATCGATAGCTCGATGAAAAAAGTCGACGGCTATATGGATGACAGTGCGACAACGGCGAAAGTAAAAAGCGCATTGGTTGAAGATAAAGCCATCAAGAGCACCGATATTTCGGTGGTTACGGAGAAGGGCGTGGTAACGCTCAGCGGTTTTGTCAGCAGCCAGGCGCAGGCGGAACGGGCCGTTGCGGCTGCCGGTAAGGTGGAAGGGGTGAAATCCGTCAGCGACAAGCTGCACGTGAAAGATGAAGCCACACAGTCCGTGAAGGCCTACGCCGGTGATACCGCAACCACCAGTGAGCTGAAGGCCAAACTGCTGGCGGATGACATCGTACCTTCCCGTCATGTGAAAGTAGAGACCACCGACGGTGTGGTGCAGCTTTCCGGCACGGTAAAAACGCAGGCGCAATCCGAGCGGGCAGAAAGCATTGCCAAAGCCATTGATGGCGTGAAAAGCGTCAAGAACGACCTGGCTGTTAAACCCTAAACCGAGTTCAACGTACTGAATCACTCAGGGGCGCGATGAATTGCGCCCCTGAGTAAGGGGAAGCTTATGTTTCGTTGGGGCATCATCTTTTTAATCATCGCACTGATCGCAGCCGCACTGGGCTTCAGCTCATTGGCTGGCACCGCCGCTTGGGCGGCTAAAATGGTGTTCGTAGTGGGGATCATTCTGTTTCTGGTCAGCCTGTTTGCCGGCCGTCGGCGCCCTTAACTTTTCGTGCAAAGTGTAACAAAGCTTAATTCCTTTTCTCGTCGTCTGGAGAGTTCAGTCATGAATAGCGATATCATTCTCGGCCGCTGGAAACAGTGGAAAGGCCAGGTCTGGCAGGCATGGGCAGAGTTTTCCGGCAGTGACTGCGCTTGGTTAACCGGGAGCAATGACTGCCTCTCTGGCGTATTGCAAGAAGATTACGGAAGAGAGCAAGAAGAGTTATCCTCAGTAAAACGGCCACATTGAGGAGACAGGGTTGGGATACAGAATACCCATCACGCTCGGCAACATAGAACCGCTGGCGTATAAACCCTTCCGGCCCGGTAAAATGGCGCTGGTGTGTGAGGGCGGCGGGCAGCGCGGCATCTTTACTGCCGGCGTGCTGGACGAACTGCAGCGCGCCCGCTTTAACCCTTTTGAGCTGATGATCGGCACTTCCGCTGGTGCGCAGAACCTTTCGGCCTTTATTTGCGGCCAGATGGGCTATGCGCGACGCGTGATTACCCGTTACACCACATCGGCCAATTTCTTCAACCCCTTGCGCTTTGTGCGCGGTGGGCATCTCATCGATCTCGATTGGTTGATCGATATCACTTCACAGCAACTGCCGCTGGCGCTCGATGTCGCCGAGCAGCATCTTAGCAATGGCCGTGAACTGCTAATGTGCGCCTGCCGCAGCGATGATTTCGAGCCCACCTACCTGCGGGCTGAGCGTGACAACTGGTTGCCCGCGATCAAGGCATCAAGCGCCATTCCTGGCTTTTACCGTCAGGGCGTGGAACTGGACGGAGTCAGCTATCTGGATGGCGGTATCAGCGCAGCCATTCCGGTTGAAGAAGCCTATCGTCGGGGGGCTGATACCATTGTGGTGATCCGCACCGTGCCTTCGCAAATGTATTACACGCCGCAGTGGCTGAAGCGCATGGAACACTGGTTGAGTGACAGTAGCCTACAGCAGATGGTGCGCATCATGCAGCAGCATGAGCAGAGCTATCATCGCATCCAGCAGTTTATTGAGCAGCCGCCGGGCAAGCTGCGCATCTTCGAAATATTCCCCCCCAAACCGCTGGCGAGTAACGCGCTCGGCAGCCGTTTGCCCGCGCTGAACCAGGATTATCACCTTGGCCGCCGCTGTGGGCGCTATTTTCTGGCGACGGTCGGCCATTGGCTGCTGGAGCAGGAGCAAGCTGGGGGCAGCAAGGTGGAGCCCCTCGTTTCCCGCCGCTTGTTGCAGCCGGAAAGCGTGCGCATGCCTTCGCCGATCGCTACAGACGGTGGACATCCGCACGGCCATGAAACTGCGCGGGCAACGGCAAAAATCGTTCTGCCGCATGCTCCTGCCGCTGGCGATGGAGACGCGCCGTGAATTACGTGTTTACCGATACCCACTGCCATTTTGACTTCCCGCCGTTTAGCGGTCATGAGAACGAAAGCCTGGCGTTGGCCGCACAGGCCGGCGTGCGGCGGATCATTGTGCCAGCGGTCACGGCGGATCGTTTCGCCCAGGTATTAAAGCTGGCGCACGAGCATGAACCGCTGTTTGCCGCCCTGGGGCTGCATCCGTTGTATATTGCGCAGCATCAGGATGAACACCTTGAGCTGTTGGCGGAGTGTCTCACCGCTCGCCCCGGCAAATTGGTGGCGGTAGGGGAGATTGGGCTGGATCTGTATATGGAGGAGCCCCAGTTTGATCGCCAGCAGACGTTGCTCAAGCAACAGCTCGGTTTGGCGAAGCGCCATGATCTGCCGGTGATCCTGCATTCCCGCCGTAGCCACGATCAACTGGCTGCCGCGTTGCGCCGGGCCGATGTGCCGCGCCGTGGCGTGGTGCACGGCTTTGCGGGCAGCCTGGCGCAGGCGCAGGCATTTATCCGGCAGGGGTATTACATCGGCGTTGGTGGCACTATCAGTTACGAACGCGCGCAGAAAACCCGCAGCGTGATGGCACAGTTGCCGCTGGCATCACTGTTGCTGGAGACCGACGCGCCGGATATGCCGCTGGCGGGCTACCAGGGGCAGCCTAACCGCCCTGAGCGGGCAGCCGAAGTTTTTCAGGCCCTGTGCCAGTTACGGCCTGAGCCACCTGATGAAATTGCCCACTGCCTGCAGAAAAATGCCCTGTCTTTGTTCGCGCTAGAGCGATAAATGTGATTGGAATCATATAACAAAGTTTTGACTTACATCTGTTTGTATACATTTGTGACATAAAATGAGGCGAAATTCGTTTCGCTCAGTATAATTGCGCCCCGTTATTGACTCTTAAGCACCCCTGCGGGTTCAACGCTCAGGGATGCATTACTTTTTCGCAACAGGGATATTTTCACATGCAACTCATCATGAGCCTGGTCGGTATGGTGGTACTGATCGCCATTGCTGTGCTGCTTTCCAGCAACCGACACGCTATTAAACTGCGTACCGTGCTCGGGGCATTTATCATTCAAGTCGGTATCGGTGCGCTGGTGCTGTACGTACCTTTAGGCCGCCGCATTCTGGGGGGCATGTCTGAAGGGGTAGCCAACGTCATCGCTTACGGCAATCAGGGCATCTCTTTCATCTTTGGCGGCCTGGTTTCCGACAAAATGTTCGAGGTGTTCGGCGGCGGTGGCTTTGTGTTCGCGCTGCGCGTACTGCCAGTGATCGTGTTCTTCTCCTCGCTGATCGCCGTGCTCTACTATCTGGGCATAATGCAACTGGTGATTAAAGTGCTTGGTGGTGGCCTGCAGAAACTGCTGGGCACCTCGCGCACTGAGTCGCTGTCGGCAACGGCTAACATCTTCGTGGGCCAGACCGAAGCGCCTCTGGTGGTGCGGCCGTATATTGCCACCATGACGCAGTCTGAGCTGTTTGCGGTGATGTGTGGTGGTTTGGCGTCGGTGGCCGGTTCGGTGCTGGCAGGTTATGCCCAGATGGGGGTGCCGCTGGAGTACCTGATCGCCGCCTCCTTTATGGCCGCGCCAGGTGGCTTGCTGTTCGCCAAGCTGATGGTGCCGGAAACTGAAAAATCGCACGACACCGATGACGCGATGAAGCTGATTGCCGCAGAAGATCGCCCGGCCAACGTGATTGATGCGGCGGCATCGGGTGCGGCATCGGGGATGCAGCTGGCGCTGAACGTGGGCGCGATGCTGCTGGCGTTTATCGCCCTGATCGCCTTGCTGAACGGCATGTTGGGCGGCATTGGCGGCTGGTTCAACTTCCCGCAGTTGTCGTTGGAACTGATCCTGGGCTGGCTCTTCTCTCCGATCGCCTTCCTGATTGGCGTGCCGTGGAGCGAAGCGATGGTAGCCGGTTCGTTTATCGGCCAGAAGGTGATCGTCAACGAGTTCGTGGCCTATATGAACTTTGGTGCTTATCTACGTCCAGACGACGTGGTTGCCGCCGAGGGCTTGCAGGTGCTGTCTCAGCACACCAAGGCAGTTATCTCCTTTGCGCTGTGCGGCTTTGCCAACCTGTCTTCCGTGGCAATTCTGCTCGGGGGGTTGGGCAGCATGGCACCGAACCGTCGACATGACATTGCCCGCTTTGGCTTGAAAGCCGTGGTTGCCGGTACGCTCTCCAACCTGATGAGCGCCACCATCGCTGGGTTCTTTTTGGCGCTGTAAGCTAAACTTGAAACTATCCCCCGGCCTATTCTGCTGGGGGATGCTGCACGACTTCCTGATACGGGCACGCTTGATGTGCCCGCCATTGCTTACCTGGTTGTTTAACGATTCTGTGAACGACATCGCGTTATTATGTGATTTAAATCACATATAATTCCGGTTTGTTGCATGGATATTTCATAGAATGTGAATCACAGCACGAATCCGCCAAGGCTGTCGTGTTTCAATAGTTGGAAGGGCTATATGCGGTGAGAAGGATCTCAGTTGCCGCCGTGGGGACTGTGCTCACGTGGCTGTCTTCAAGGAACCAAGTCCGCTCGCCAACATCCGAGTGTTTATACTCTAAATAATTCGAGTTGCATGACAAAAACGCAATGCGTTTTTGAACAGCGCTTGCGCAGGCCCGGTAGGGTGAGCCTCATTGATGAGGCTCATAGTCACCAGGAGCATAGGCCACTATGTGACTGGTGCGACCGGGCGCAGCCAACACCCAGGCAACTTGAAGTATGACGAGTAAAGTTGGAGAGTTTTATGACCGAACTAACCGCAGCAGCGCAGCGCGCGCTGAATCTGATGGATCTCACCACGCTGAATGACGATGACACCGACGAGAAGGTGATCGCGCTGTGTCGTCAGGCCAACAGCCCGGCGGGCCATACTGCCGCCATCTGCATCTACCCGCGTTTTATCCCGATTGCGCGCAAAACGCTGCGTGAGCAAGGGACGCCTGACATCCGCATTGCAACCGTCACCAACTTCCCGCACGGCAATGATGACATCGATATCGCGCTGGCGGAAACCCGCGCGGCCATCGCCTACGGGGCCGACGAAGTGGACGTGGTGTTCCCTTACCGTGCCTTGATCGCCGGTAATGAGCAGGTGGGTTTTCAACTGGTGCAACAGTGCAAACAGGCCTGTGCCGCCGCCAACGTATTGCTGAAGGTGATCATCGAAACCGGTGAGCTCAAGCAGGCGGATCTGATCCGTAAAGCCTCCGCAATTGCCATCAACGCCGGGGCGGATTTTATCAAAACCTCCACCGGGAAAGTGCCGGTTAACGCCACGCTGGAAAGCGCCGAACTGATGATGACGGTGATCCGCGAGCTGGGCGTCAGCAAAACCGTGGGCTTTAAGCCTGCCGGTGGCGTGCGCACGGCAGAAGAGGCACAACGCTATCTACAACTTGCCGAACGTATCCTGGGGGAAGGCTGGGCCGACGCACGCCACTTCCGCTTTGGCGCTTCGAGCCTGTTGGCCAGCCTGCTGACTACGCTGGGGCATAGCACCCAAGTTACTGGCAACGGTTACTGATGCTCTAACGCTACGCGTTGGCGCAGTGAAATTAAATAGCTCAAGCAGGGGGATGCCTTGTTCCTGGCGCAAGAAATAATCCGTAAAAAACGTGACGGCCAGCCGTTGAGCGAAGCAGAAATCCGCTTCTTCATCAATGGGGTACGTGACAACGTGGTTTCCGAAGGGCAGATCGCCGCGCTGGCGATGACCATCTACTTCCACGATATGAACATGGCGGAGCGCGTGGCGCTCACCATGGCGATGCGCGATTCTGGCACGGTGCTTGATTGGAAAAGCCTGGCGCTGAACGGCCCGATTGTCGATAAGCACTCTACCGGCGGCGTGGGAGATGTCACCTCGCTGATGCTCGGCCCGATGGTGGCCGCCTGCGGTGGCTACGTGCCGATGATTTCTGGCCGGGGTTTAGGCCACACCGGCGGCACGCTGGATAAGCTGGAAGCCATTCCGGGCTTCACTATTTTCCCCGATGACAATGCGTTTCGTAAAATCATCAAAGACGTCGGCGTGGCGATTATCGGCCAGACCAGCTCGCTGGCCCCGGCGGATAAGCGTTTTTACGCCACGCGCGATATTACCGCCACCGTCGATTCCATCCCGTTGATCACTGCCTCTATTCTGGCGAAGAAACTGGCGGAAGGGTTGGATGCGTTGGTGATGGATGTCAAAGTGGGGTCGGGGGCTTTTATGCCGACTCACCAGCTTTCGCAAGATCTGGCGCAGGCGATCGTCGGTGTAGCCAACGGGGCGGGGTGTAAAACCACCGCGCTGCTCACCGATATGAATCAGGTGCTGGCTTCCAGCGCCGGTAACGCGCTGGAAGTGCGTGAAGCCGTGCGTTTCCTGACCGGTGAGTACCGCAACCCGCGCCTGCTGGAAGTGACCATGGCGCTGTGCGTGGAAATGCTGCTTTCCGGCGGCTTGGCGACCGACGACGCCGATGCCCGCGCCAAGCTGCAAGCGGTATTGGACAATGGTAAAGCGGCAGAGGTGTTTGGCCGCATGGTGGCTGCGCAACAGGGGCCGCTGGACTTTGTGGAGCGTTACGACAGCTACCTGCCAACGGCTACCTTGAGTAAACCGGTTTATGCTGATAAACCGGGCATCATCACCGCGATGGATACCCGCGCGTTGGGGATGGCGGTTGTCGCGTTGGGCGGTGGCCGTCGCCGGGCTACTGACAGCATCGACTACAGCGTCGGCCTGGCAGAAATGGCACGCTTGGGCGATGAGGTTGGCACGCAGCGCCCGCTGGCGGTGATCCATGCCAACGATGAAGAAAGCTGGCAACAGGCGGCAAACGCGGTACGCAGTGCGATTGTGATGGGCGATAAAGCCCCGGTAACCACGCCGGTGGTGTATCAGCGCATCACGCAATAACCGCGATTTTTAAAGCATCAGGAGCGGTAGATAACACCGCTCAGATGCTTAATATGACGCCCCTTCTCCCTTTGGGAGAGGGCCGGGGTGAGGGGCAATGGCCACGGTGATATTCCCCTCTCCTTAAAGGAGAGGAAACGGGTTAGCCTTAACCTAACAGTATTAGGAGCGGTAGCGGCTTTTTCGCTGCTGCCCACAGCAGGAGAACAGAATGAAACGCACCTATATCATGGTACTGGACTCGTTCGGCATCGGCGCCAGCGCCGACGCGAAACGTTTTGGTGACGAAGGCGCCGATACCCTCGGCCATATCGCGGCAGCCTGTGCGCGTGGTGAAGCCAACGTAGGCCGCAGCGGCCCGCTGACGCTGCCGAACCTGAGCCGCCTGGGCTTGGGCAAAGCGGCGCAAGAGTCTACCGGCAACTTCCCGGTAGGATTGGACCCAAATGCCGAGATCATCGGCGCTTATGGCTATGCCAGCGAGCTTTCTTCAGGTAAAGACACGCCGTCCGGCCACTGGGAGATCGCCGGTGTCCCAGTGTTGTTCGACTGGGGCTATTTCAAGGACGAGCACAACAGCTTCCCGCAGGAACTGCTGGATAAACTGGTGGCGCGCGCCAACCTGCCGGGCTATCTCGGCAACTGCCACTCTTCTGGCACGGTGATCCTCGATCAACTGGGGGAAGAGCACATGAAAACCGGCAAGCCGATTTTTTACACCTCGGCGGATTCGGTGTTCCAGATCGCCTGCCACGAAGAAACCTTTGGTCTGGATCGTCTGTACGAACTGTGTGAAATTGCCCGCGAAGAGCTGACCAAAGGCGGTTACAACATTGGCCGCGTGATTGCGCGCCCGTTCCTTGGCGACAAGCCGGGCAGCTTCCAACGCACCGGTAACCGTCACGATCTGGCGGTGGAGCCGCCTGCACCCACCGTGCTGAAGAAGCTGGTTGATGAAAAGGGCGGTGAAGTGGTGTCCATCGGCAAAATTGCCGATATCTATGCCAACGTCGGTATTACCCAGAAAGTGAAGGCCAATGGCATTGATGCGCTGTTCGATGCCACGCTGCGTGAAATGGAAAAAGCCGGTGATAACTCCATCGTGTTCACCAACTTCGTTGATTTCGACTCCTCTTACGGCCACCGCCGCGACGTGGCCGGTTATGCCGCCGCGTTGGAACAGTTTGACCGCCGCTTGCCGGAACTGCTGGAGCGCGTTACGGGTGATGACATCATCATTTTCACCGCCGACCACGGCTGTGACCCGACCTGGGCGGGCACCGATCACACGCGTGAACACATTCCGGTGCTGGTGTATGGCCCGAAAGTGAAGCCGGGTTCGCTGGGGCACCGTGAAACCTTCGCTGACATCGGCCAAACCGTCGCCAGCTATTTTGGCCTGTCGCCGATGGATTACGGTAAAACCCTATTTTAAGACTGTAGATTGCGTTGGCGTTAAGCCAGCGCCTTTTTTAATAAGAATTGAGGGAAGAGATTATGGCTACGCCACATATTAATGCAGAAATGGGTGATTTCGCTGACGTGGTGTTGATGCCGGGCGATCCGCTACGGGCAAAATACATCGCTGAAACCTTCCTGGAAGGGGCGGTAGAAGTGAACAACGTGCGCGGCATGCTGGGCTTCACCGGCACCTACAAAGGCCGCAAAATCTCGGTGATGGGCCACGGCATGGGCATTCCATCCTGTTCCATCTATGCGCGTGAGCTGATCGCCGAATTTGGCGTGAAGAAAATCATTCGCGTTGGCTCCTGCGGTGCGGTGCGTGATGATATCAAACTGCGTGATGTGGTGATCGGTATGGGGGCTTGCACCGATTCCAAAGTGAACCGTATGCGCTTCAAAGATCACGACTATGCTGCGATTGCTGATTTCGACATGGTGCGTAACGCGGTTGACGCGGCGGCGGCACAGGGTATCCCGGCGCGCGTGGGCAACATTTTCTCCGCCGATCTGTTCTATACGCCCGATCCAGAGATGTTCCAGGTGATGAAGAAGTACGGCATTCTGGGCGTAGAAATGGAAGCGGCGGGCATCTACGGCGTGGCCGCAGAGCTGTACGAAGAGTTCGGCTGTAAAGCGCTGACCATCTGCACCGTATCCGATCACATCCTGCGTCAGGAAGCAACCACCGCCGCGGAGCGCCAGACTACCTTTAACGAAATGATCGTTATCGCGCTGGAATCTGTGCTGCTGGGCGATAAAGCATAAATATCACAGGGGCGCAGGACGTTGCGCCCTTTACCCATCTATTCATCGTTTCCTAAGTCTGCTTTGCTAATCCTTTACCTTTCCGCTAATTAGCGCTATTACTTTATTCACCAATCTATTCACTATGCTATTCAACGATGAGCAGTGTCGAACAAATCTTGCGTCATGGCCCGGCCACGGCCCAGGAGCTTACCGGTGCACTTGGCATCAGCCAGCCAACGCTATCGCGCCGGATCCGCGCTTTGGCGGGGGCGGTGCTGGCCATTGGTAAAGGCCGGGCGACGCGCTATGCGTTAAGGCGTGATGTCAGCGGTGAGTCGCACTTCCCGCTGTACCGCATCGATGAATTGGGTAAGGCACATGGGTTTGCCACGCTCTATCCCCTGTATCCAGCGGACAGTTGCGCAGTGCACAATGAGCAAAGCGGAGAATGGCAGCTTTACGATGGTTTGCCTTGGTATCTGAACGATCTGCGCCCAATAGGTTTTCTTGGTCGCGCCTGGGGGAAAGCCGCTGCCCGGCCACTCCGGCTGCCGGAAGATGTCCTGCGATGGAATGAAGATCAGCGTTTGCAGGCGCTTTGCCAGTATGGTGAAGATATGAGTGGCGATTTGTTGCCGGGGGCGGGAAGCTATCAACGCTGGCTGACGCGTGAGCCTGAACATCCGGTGCCGTTAGCGGACAAAGCCGCGCATTACGCGGCCCTTTCTGCCCGTGCGTTAGCGGGAGAGCTGGTTGGTTCTTCCGCCGGTGGTGAGCAACCCAAGTTTACTGTTTATGCCGAACTGGTTGGCGCGCGCTATGGCCATGTTTTGGTGAAGTTCAGCGCCGCCCCGGAGAATATTATTGCTCAGCGCTGGAGTGATTTGCTGATCGCCGAGTCATTAGCGTTGCAGGTGGTCACGGAGGCCGGGTTGCCTGCTGCTCCTGCGAAGGTGCTGTTTGGTGACGATCGGCAGTGTTTTTTGGAGCTTGAACGCTTCGATCGCGTTGGTGAGTATGGCCGCGTCGCCATGGTTTCGCTGGAGGCTCTGGATGCCGAATTCAGCGGCAGCGGTAGTGCTAACTGGGTCAAGGCGGCGGAAAGGTTATTACAGCGGGGAGTGATCGAGCGCCATACTTATCAGAGAATCGCGCTGTATTGGGCATTTGGCCGGCTGATCGCCAACAGCGATATGCACCAGGGGAATCTGTCGTTTCTGCGCCCGCAGCAGCAACCTGTAGCGTTGGCCCCGTTGTATGACATGCTGCCGATGGCGTTTGCGCCCGCCAATAGCGGCAACATGCGGCAGGAGGCGCTGGAGATCGGCCTGAGCAACGAAGTCAGCGGAGCCATTTGGCGGCGGGCAGAACTGATGGCGCTGGAATTCTGGCAGCGCACCGCGCTACATCCGCAGATCGGCAAACCGTTCCGTGCCATTGCGGTAAAAATGCATAAGCAGCTCCAAGCGTTGAATGAGCGCATTCAGCGCTTGGCTTAGCTCAGTCTTTTTTCTCTTCTGTCTCTGCCTTTTCGTCATCGCTTTCTGCCAGCGGCGTATTAGCCGTCAACAGGTACGGCGACTGCTGCCAGCGGCTGCGGCGGCCTTGCAGCAGCGTGCGCGCCAGAATAATGCCGATGGCCAATGCCAGCAGGATCATCAGGCGCAGCAGGTTGGTGGTGTTATCCACCTGTTTGGATTCGGTGCCCAGCACGTGGGTATCGAGCGTGACACGGATAAAACCGATGGGGCCATCTTTGCCCTTGATCGACTCGACAAGCTGATGGTTGAAATAGCTGCCCGCGCGTTTGCCGTCGAGCGATAGGCGATCGCGCACGCTGATTTGCTCACCGGAATGGGCCACCAGCGTGCCGTCCAACTGATAGACGCTGGCGTCGAGGATCCGGCTGTGGTCGGTGAGCTGTTGCAGAATGCTGTCAATGCGCTGGTTGTCGATATCACCGTCATCATCCAGCAACGGAGCCAGGCTAAAAGCCACCTGTTTGGTCAGCGTTTGTGCCAGTTGTTCCACCTGTTCCGATCGCGCCATTTGGTGGCTCAGGCTAAAATAGGAGGCACCTTGCATCAGCATTACGAGCAAAGTCAGGCAAATCAGGATAATAGCGGTGCGGTGCAGGCGGAATTTCAGTTTAGCTTTAGCCATGCGGCTTCCTTGGTCTTTTGGACGCTTTATGTTGCCAGAACCAAGGGCGATAGGATAGCTTTACCCGTCGTCTTTCCAGCTGCAGTTTATTCAGGAGTCAATGATGTCGAATAGTCTGACCTATTGCGATCTCCCTGCCGAGATCTCTCAATGGCCGGGTCTTCCCCTTTCGCTGAGCGGTGACGAAGTCATGCCGCTGGATTATCGAGCGGGTCATACCGGTTGGCTATTATATGGCAGAAAACTGGATAAAGAGCGCATCACTCAGTTCCAGCGCAAGCTCGGGGCGGCGATGGTGATCGTCACCGCCTGGAATGTCGAGGATTATCAGGTGGTGCGCCTGGCGGGCACGCTGTCTGCGCGCGCCAAGCTGCTGGCGGCCGAGAACGGGCTGGACGTGGCGCCGCTTGGCAAGATCCCGCATTTGCGTACGCCGGGCCTGCTGGTGATGGATATGGATTCCACTGCGATCCAGATTGAATGCATTGACGAAATCGCCAAGCTGGCCGGAGTGGGCGAGCAGGTGGCGGAAGTCACCGAACGCGCGATGCGCGGTGAGCTTGATTTCACCGCCAGCCTGCGCCAGCGCGTCGGCACGCTGAAAGGGGCCGACGCCAAGATTCTGCAGCAGGTGCGCGATGAACTCCCCCTGATGCCAGGGCTGACCAGCCTGGTGCATAAACTGCAGGCGCTGGACTGGCATGTGGCGATCGCTTCTGGCGGGTTTACCTATTACGCTGAATATCTGCGCGACAAGCTGAAACTGGTGGCGATCGCCGCCAACGAACTGGAAATCCGCAACGGTAAATTGACGGGCGAAGTGCTGGGGCCGGTGGTGGATGCGCAACATAAAGCCGACACGCTGGTGAAACTGGCGGAAAAGCTGGGTATTCCGTTGCAGCAAACCGTGGCGATCGGCGACGGTGCCAACGATCTGAAAATGATGCAGGTGGCCGGGCTGGGCATTGCCTATCATGCGAAGCCCAAGGTGTATGAAAAGGCGCAGGTGTCGATTCGCCATGCCGATCTGCTGGGGGTGCTCTGTGTGCTCACCGGCAGCTTGAAACATGAGGTGAGGTAACCGTGGCTAAAGCAGCAAAACGGGCGTTTGTCTGTAATGAATGTGGTGCAGATTATCCGCGCTGGCAGGGGCAGTGCAGCGCTTGCAATGCCTGGAACACCATTACGGAGGTGCGCCTGGCTGCGGTGTCTTCATCTTCTGCCCGTACCGAGCGCTTCAGCGGTTATGCCGGCGATGCGGGCGTCAGCCGGGTGCAGAAGCTGTCGGACATCAGCCTGGAAGAGTTGCCGCGTTTCTCTACCGGCTTCCTCGAATTTGACCGCGTACTGGGCGGCGGGGTGGTGCCAGGCAGTGCTATTCTGATCGGCGGTAACCCCGGCGCCGGGAAAAGTACCCTGCTGCTGCAAGTGCTGTGCAAGCTTTCCGAACAGATGAAAACCCTGTACGTCACCGGCGAAGAGTCGCTGCAGCAGGTGGCGATGCGCGCTCACCGTTTGGGGCTGCCAACCGGTGGCCTGAATATGCTGTCGGAAACCAGCATCGAACAGATCTGCCTGATCGCCGAGCAGGAACAGCCACGGCTGATGGTGATCGACTCGATCCAGGTGATGCATATGGCGGATATCCAGTCTTCGCCGGGCAGCGTGGCGCAGGTGCGTGAAACCGCCGCTTACCTGACGCGCTTTGCCAAAACCCGCGGCGTAGCGATTGTGATGGTCGGCCACGTAACGAAAGATGGTTCGCTGGCCGGGCCGAAAGTGCTGGAGCACTGTATCGACTGTTCCGTGCTGCTCGACGGCGATGCCGACTCCCGTTTCCGTACCTTGCGCAGCCATAAGAACCGCTTCGGCGCGGTGAATGAGCTGGGCGTATTTGCCATGACCGAACAGGGCCTGCGTGAAGTCAGCAACCCTTCCGCCATCTTCCTCAGCCGTGGCGATGAAGTCACCTCCGGCAGTTCGGTGATGGTGGTATGGGAAGGCACGCGCCCGCTGCTGGTAGAGATTCAGGCGCTGGTGGATCACTCGATGATGGCCAACCCGCGCCGCGTAGCGGTGGGGTTGGAGCAGAACCGCTTGGCGATCCTGCTGGCAGTGCTGCACCGCCACGGCGGTTTGCAGATGTCGGATCAGGACGTATTCGTCAACGTGGTGGGCGGGGTGAAGGTCAGCGAAACCAGCGCCGATCTGGCGCTGCTGCTGGCGCTGGTGTCCAGTTTCCGCGATCGTCCGTTGCCTGACGACCTTGTGGTGTTTGGCGAAGTCGGGCTGGCGGGGGAGATCCGCCCAGTGCCAAGCGGCCAGGAGCGTATCTCCGAAGCGGCAAAACACGGCTTCAAGCGCGCCATCGTGCCGCATGCCAACGTGCCGAAGAAGCCGCCAGCCAATATGCAGGTGTTTGGCGTGAAGAAGCTGGCGGATGCCTTGAGCATTCTGGATGAGCTTTAAGTGAGCCGTAATATTGCCTTGTTTAGTCTATTATACCCGTTAGCTTTTATGCCGCAGCCAACAGCGCTGCGGCTTGAAAGATGAAGGATATATAAACTTGGAGGGGTTATGCGGCAGTTCGATTACCTGAAAGCGGCGATTAAGCAAAAGGGTTGTACATTACAACAGGTGGCCGATGCCAGCAGCATGACCAAAGGCTATCTCAGCCAACTGTTGAACGATAAAATCAAGAGCCCCAGTGCGCAGAAGCTGGAGGCCGTACACCGTTTTCTCGGGCTGGAATTCCCGCGCCGCGAGAAAAAAGTCGGCGTGGTGTTTGGTAAATTTTACCCGCTGCACACCGGCCATATTTACCTGATCCAACGTGCCTGTAGCCAGGTGGACGAGCTGCACGTGATTCTGTGTCATGACGAGCCGCGCGATCGCGAACTGTTCGAGAACAGCTCGATGTCACAGCAACCGACGGTCAGCGACCGCCTGCGCTGGCTGCTGCAAACCTTCAAATACCAGAAAAACATCCATATCCACTCCTTCGACGAGAAAGGCATCGAACCTTACCCGCACGGTTGGGATGTCTGGAGCAACGGTATGAAGAACTTCATGGAGCAGAAGGGCATCGTGCCGAGCTTTATCTATTCCAGCGAAGAGCAGGATGCGCCGCGCTACCGTGAGCATCTGGATATCGAAACCATTCTGGTGGATCCCGAACGCTCCTTTATGAACATCAGCGGCCGTCAGATCCGCCAGGATCCGTTCCGCTACTGGGACTATATCCCGACCGAAGTGAAGCCGTTCTTCGTGCGTACCGTGGCCATTTTGGGCGGTGAATCCAGCGGCAAATCCACGCTGGTGAACAAGCTGGCGAATATCTTCAACACCACCAGTGCCTGGGAATATGGCCGTGACTACGTGTTCTCCCACCTGGGTGGCGACGAGATGGCGCTGCAGTACTCGGACTACGACAAGATTGCGCTCGGGCAGGCGCAGTACGTGGATTTTGCGGTGAAATATGCCAACAAAGTGGCGTTTATCGACACCGATTTTGTCACCACTCAGGCGTTCTGCAAGAAATATGAAGGGCGAGAGCACCCGTTTGTGCAGGCGTTGATCGATGAGTACCGTTTCGACCTGGTGATCCTGCTGGAGAATAATACGCCGTGGGTGGCTGATGGTTTACGCAGCCTGGGTAACCCGGTCGATCGCAAAGCGTTTCAGCACTTGCTGGAAGAGATGCTGCGTGCCAATAACATCGAATACGTGCACGTTGAATCCAGCGATTATGAAGAGCGTTTCCTGCGCTGCGTTGAGCTGGTCAAGCAATTGCTGGCGGCGGATGCCAGCCGGTTGGTAGGGGTTTCCCCGCTGTCGCGCTGAAGGATGAGGGCGCAGCAGACTGCGCCCTGACGTTATCAATAAACAATCACTAACTTACCCTGCATATGGCCTTCCAGCAGCTTGGCATGTGCAGCGGCCACTGTTTCCACCGTCAGGCCATGCAGCGTTTCGCTCAGCGTGGTCTTCAGTTGCCCGGCATCCAGCAGCTGCGCCATTTGCTTGAGGATCTCCCCTTGCTCGGCAATATCCGGCGTGGTGAACATGCTGCGGGTGAACATGAATTCCCAATGCAGCGCAGCGCTTTTCAGCTTCAGCGCGTTCTGATCGAGCGGCTGGGTGTTTTCCACGATGGTGCAGATATCGCCCAGCGGGGCGATCAACTCGCTGATGGCAGGCCAGTGGCCGTCGGTATCATTCAGGCACAGGATGTAATCGACGTGCTTAATGCCTTCTTTGGCCAGATTGGCTTGCAGATCGCGGTAATCCACCACCAGTTCGGCACCGCGCTCGCGGCACCAGGCGGCAGATTCGGGGCGTGAAGCGGTGGCAATCACTTTCACCTTGCTGCGTTGCGCGGCCAGCGGGATCGCCAGGGAACCCACGCCACCGGCTCCGCCGATGATCAGCAGGGTTTTACCCGCTGCGGCATCCTGGATCTTCAGATGTTCAAACAGCGCTTCCCAGGCGGTGAGGGCAGTCAGCGGCATGGCGGCGGCCTCGGCCCAGTTCAGCGTGCGCGGCTTATGCGCGGTAATGCGTGAGTCGATCAGTTGCTGGGTGCTGTTGCTGCCTGGGCGGGTGATATCCCCGGCGTACCACACTTCGTCACCGGGTTTGAAACCCGTTACGCTGCTGCCGACCGCCAGCACCACGCCGCTGGCATCCCAGCCGAGAATACGTGGCTGCTGCAGACCATTCTTCTGTAAGTTGGCATGAACCTTGGTATCCACCGGGTTGACGGAAACGGCTTTCACCTCTACCAGCAGATCGTACTGGCCCGGCGTGGGTTGCTCTGGGGCGATCTCAATAAAGCGGGCGGGATTTTGCGGATCGACGGCAATGGCCTTGATTGACATGGCGCTGCTCCTTTGAATAGGTATTTACTCTAAGGGATAAGAAAAAGCCCGCATAGTGCGGGCGCAGACTGCTGACAAAGCCCGTTATTAGGGAGAGCGAGCCGAAGGGGTCGTAGCGGCGTAAGCCGCCGGAGCGCCCCTCGGTGCGCTAGGCCCGAGTATCTCGGGTTCAAAAGCGACTTTGTCATCAACTTCAGCCCGCATAGCACGGGCTGAATCGGATTACTTGGTGACTCTTTTGTACTTGATGCGGCGCGGTTCCAATGCTTCGGCACCCAGAGTGCGCTTCTTGTACTCTTCGTATTCGGTAAAGTTACCTTCGAAGAATTCAATTTTGCCTTCATCCTGATAATCCAGAATGTGGGTGGCAATACGGTCAAGGAACCAACGGTCGTGCGAGATCACCATCGCGCAGCCTGGGAATTCCAGCAGGGCGTTTTCCAGCGCGCGCAGGGTTTCGATATCCAGGTCGTTGGTCGGTTCATCGAGCAGCAGCACGTTGCCGCCAACCTGCAGCAGCTTGGCCAGATGCAGACGCCCGCGTTCACCACCGGACAGCTCACCCACGCGTTTACCCTGATCGACGCCCTTGAAGTTAAAGCGGCCGACGTAGGCGCGGCTTGGCATTTCGGTGTTGCCGATGCGCATGATGTCCTGGCCGCCGGAGACTTCTTCCCATACGGTTTTGGCGTTATCCATGCTGTCGCGGAACTGATCGACCGAGGCCAGCTTGACGGTATCACCCAGCGTGATGCTGCCGGAATCAGGCTGTTCCTGACCGGACATCATGCGGAACAACGTCGATTTACCGGCACCGTTCGGGCCGATAATGCCGACGATTGCGCCTTTAGGTACCGAGAAAGAGAGATCGTCGATCAACACGCGATCGCCATAAGACTTGCGCAGGTTGCTGACTTCCACCACTTTATCGCCCAAGCGTGCGCCCGGTGGGATAAACAGTTCGTTGGTTTCGTTACGTTTCTGGTATTCGGTGCTGTTCAGCTCTTCAAAGCGTGCCAGGCGGGCTTTACCCTTAGACTGACGCCCTTTGGTGCCCTGACGCACCCACTCCAGCTCTTTCTCGATTGACTTACGGCGAGCGGCTTCGGAAGAGGCTTCCTGCGCTAAGCGAGCGTCTTTCTGCTCCAGCCAGGAAGAGTAGTTGCCTTCCCACGGAATGCCCTCGCCACGGTCCAGCTCGAGGATCCAACCCGCAACGTTATCCAGGAAGTAACGGTCGTGGGTGATCGCCACTACGGTGCCTTCGAAGTCGTGCAGGAAGCGCTCCAGCCAGGCCACGGATTCTGCATCCAGGTGGTTGGTTGGTTCGTCCAGCAGCAGCATGTCCGGCTTTTCCAGCAGCAGGCGGCACAGCGCAACGCGGCGGCGCTCACCACCGGAAAGGTTGGCGATCTTGGCATCCCACTCCGGCAGGCGCAGAGCATCGGCGGCGCGCTCAAGCTGGGCGTTGAGGTTGTGGCCATCGTGCGCCTGAATGATCTCTTCCAGGCGGCCTTGCTCTGCGGCCAGCTTGTCGAAATCAGCCCCTTCTTCAGCGTACAGCGCGTACACTTCGTCAAGGCGTTTCAGGGCACCCACCACTTCTGCCAACGCTTCTTCTACCGACTCGCGTACGGTGTGTTCCAGGTTGAGCTGCGGTTCCTGTGGCAGATAGCCAATCTTGATACCCGGTTGCGGGCGAGCTTCCCCTTCGATATCGGTATCGATGCCGGCCATAATGCGCAGCAGGGTGGATTTACCGGCGCCGTTCAGGCCCAGTACGCCAATTTTGGCCCCAGGGAAGAAACTCAGGGAGATGTTTTTCAGAATATGACGCTTCGGCGGAACCACTTTGCCGACGCGATGCATGGTATAGACGTATTGAGCCACGTTGCTCCGAGCCTCTCTATCAGTTTTTATAGGATGTCTGGCGGCACGAGTGTAGCCCGTTTCAGCAACAGATCCCAGACCTCCCACGACGATCGCTAAGTATACCCGTTAATGTGCGCGGCAGGGGAATTTGCCGCCGATAAAGAAAAACGCCCGGCAGGGAAGCCGGGCGCTGGATAAAAATTGGCGCAGAGCTTACGCCGTTTTTTTGCGGTTTGCCTTGATGCGCACGATAACCCACTTCTCGGCTTCCACAATCAGGAACAGCGCGACCGCAATCAGCAGCGTGATGCCCCAGTAGAACAGCGGCAGCGGTTCGGTGCCGAACAGCGAGTTCATGAATGGCAGGTAAATGATGGCCATCTGTAACAGCAGCAGCACGCCGCTCACCAGCCACAGGCCTTTGTTCATAAACACCTGACGATTCAGCGGGAAGCGATCGGCCGTGCGGCAGTTGAACATATAAACCCACTGCGCGGTGACCAGGGTTTGCAGCAGCACGGTACGGATGAATTCGCTGCTGTAACCGCGCGGTGCCATCCAGGCTTCCAGTATGAAGGCGCTGATGGCGATCAGAATACCGACAAAGCCGATGCGCCAGATGGCGTGCAGATCCAGCACGTGGCTGCCCGGTACGCGCGGCTTACGGTGCATCAACCCTTTCTCCGCCGGTTCATACGCCAGGCCGAACGACAGGGTGGTTGACGTAGCCATGTTCATCCACAGGATCTGGATCGGGGTTAACGGTAGTATCGCTCCCGCCAGAATGGCGATGATGATCAACAGGCCCTGCGCCAGGTTGGTGGGGAGCACGAACAGGATGGTTTTCTTCAGGTTGTCATATACCCGGCGGCCTTCTTTCACCGCGCTGGCGATGGTGGCGAAATTATCGTCGGTCAAGACCATATCTGCGGCTTCTTTGGTGACCTCGGTGCCTTTGATCCCCATGGCGATACCAACATCGGCCTGTTTCAGCGCTGGCGCGTCGTTGACGCCATCGCCGGTCATACCGACCACTTCCCCCCGATGTTGCAAGGCTTTTACCAGGCGCAGCTTATGTTCCGGGCTGGTGCGGGCAAAGATATCGTAATGCGCAGCCGCTTCTGCCAGCGCTTTATCATCCATATGCTCCAACTGGTTGCCGGTGATGGAGTCCTGGCTGTTACCGATACCGAGCATGGCGCCGATGGCCATAGCGGTTGTCTGGTGGTCGCCGGTGATCATCTTCACGCGGATACCGGCCTGCTGGCATTCGGCGATGGCGGCAATCGCTTCAGGGCGTGGCGGATCCATCACCCCGGCGATGCCGATAAACACCATCTGCTGGCGGATATCGTCATGATCCAGCTTGACGGCTTCGTCAGGTGTGGTTTTGCTGGCGGCAGCCACCATGCGCAAGCCTTGTTCGGCAAAGCGCGACATCTCTTTTTCCCAGTAGTCGCGGCGGAACGGTTTGATGCCGGACTCGGTCAACTCCAATTCGCACAGCGAGAACAGCACGTCAGGGGCGCCGGTGAGGAACACCTGATTTTTGCCTGCTACCTGGCTGCGTACTGCCATGTATTTGTAGCTGGAGTCGAACGGGATCTTCGCCAACTGACGGGTTTCGCCGATCGCCAGTTCGGCTTTCATTGCCAACACTTTCAACGCACCTTCCGTCGGGCTGCCGGTGATGATCCAGCGGCCGCTGTCATCCTGCTTCACCTGGCTGTCGTTACACAGGGTGATGGCGGTAATGAACTGCGCCAGCGTGGGGATGTCCTGCACCCGCGCCTGTTTGTTGCTATCGGCGAAGAAAATGCCGCCGGTGGGCTGATAGCTCTCGCCTTCTACGCGGAAGGAATGATCGGCCATGATGACGTTTTTCGCCGTCATTTCGTTCATGGTCAGGGTGCCGGTTTTATCCGAGCAGATCACCGTCATCGAACCGAGGGTTTCTACCGTTGGCAGTTTGCGGATGATCGCGCGGTTGCGCGCCATCGCCTGCACGCCCAGCGACAGGATGATCGAGATGATGGCAGGCAGTCCCTCGGGTACCGAGGCTACCGCCAGGCTGATCAAGGCCAGCAGCAACTCACCGATCGGCATATCGCGCAGCGTTAAGGCGAACAGGCCCAACAGCACCATCATCACCAGGATCAGGATAAAGATCCCTTTGCCCAGACGGTCCATCTGTTGCAGCAGCGGTGTGCGCTGGGTTTCAACGGTAGAGATCATCTCGCTGATGTGGCCGAGCTCGGTATGACCACCGGTGGCGATCACCACGCCTTTGGCATTCCCGGCGCTGATGGTGGTGCCAGAGAACAGCAGGTTGGTGCGATCGCCAATCATTGCTTCTTCAGTAATGGCATCGGTTTGTTTGGAGACAACGGTCGATTCGCCGGTCAGGATCGCCTCTTCAACCTGCAGGTTGTGCGATTCCAACAGCCGCAGATCGGCAGGGATTTTATCGCCAGGGCGCAGCAACACGATATCGCCGGGCACCAGGTCTTCGGCATTCACCGTATGGTTAATCCCGTCACGCACCACGATCGCCTGGCTGGAAAGCATATTCCGAATACCTTTCAGCGATTTCTCTGCGCTGTTTTCCTGGATAAAGCCGATCAGCGCGTTGATGACAGCCACGCCAAGGATCACCACGGTATCGATCCAGTGGCCCATCACCGCCTTAAGAAAGGCCGCGGCCAGCAGGATATAGATCAGCACATCTTTGAAATGGGCAATAAAGCGCATGAAAGCGCTTTTCCCGGCCTTTTCAGGCAGCGCATTCGGGCCGAATTTAGCCAGGCGTGCGGTGGCTTCTTGTTCACTCAAGCCTTCGGGCTGGCTGTTTAAACGCTGAAGAGTTTCTTCGATATCATACTGATACCACGCTTTCTCCGGAGTAATGGGGGCATGGGGCTCATTGGGGGAATGTGTTGGCATGTGGCACCTCTCCTAAAAGTAAATTGAATCTGTATTATCCACTTGCGTCGGCAGCCCCTTTGCCGGAGATGGTATCCATGGTTTTGCTGTCATACAGGCGTGAATATTAATAATTTTCAACAACCCAGTGGGTAAGTCATTGGCCGCATGATAGTAAGTAATCGCTAGCTTAGAATTTTGATCTGGAATAACAAAATCAAATTAATCATTGTTGTTTTATCAATAATGTGAATATTTCTGTTTTAACATTTGTTTACTGTCATTTTGTGTATAGAAAAACAAGGTGCCAGCAAAGAAAACTATAGAACATCCCGCCTATTGTTGATGAAAAAAGTTTAGATAATCACCTGAGTTATCAAGATCTCAATTCGAAACCAGATTGCCGTACAATGAAATACGCAGTGGCAGTAAACTTCTTATAATCTAAGGAATGGATATACGTTTCTGCTGTCTATGATAAGTATCAAGTGCTGCTGAACGTGGTGCGTAGGCTTCTTGGCAAGACAACCCAGTGAGGAAAGAGTAAGTATGGACAAATGGCGGCTTCTGGCAGTAGGCCTGTGCCTCACAGCATTTTCTGGTGCAGCATTGGCAGATTCTTTGGATGCCCAGCGTCAGCGTTACCTGCAAATCAAGCAGGCTTGGGACAACAATCAGCAGGACGTAGTGCAGCAACTGTTGCCGACGCTGCAGGATTATCCGCTGTATCCGTACCTGGAATACCGCCAGTTAACGCAGAATCTCAGCACTGCCAGCGTTGCGCAGGTGAGTCAATTCCTGCAGAAAAACCCGACCTTACCGCCTGCCCAATCGCTGTCTGCTCGCTTTGTCAATGAACTAGCAAGCCGTGAGGACTGGCGCACGCTGCTGGCGTTCAGCCCGCAGGCCCCTAAACCCGTTGCGGCGCGTTGTAATTATTATTATGCCAAATGGATAACCGGCGATCAGCAAGCTGCCTGGCGCGGTGCCGATGAGATCTGGTTGAGTGGTAAAACCCTGCCGGGCTCCTGCGACAAGCTGTTCGGCGTCTGGCAGACTGCCGGTAAGCAAACTCCTCTGAATACCCTAGCGCGCATGAAATTGGCATTGGCTGAGGGTAACAGCAGCCTGGTGAACTACCTGTATCGCCAGTTGCCTGCCAGTTATCAGACTATGGGTGATGCCTTGGTTCGCCTGCAAAACGATCCCGCCACGGTAGAGTCATTTGCCCGCAGCGTTGGCCCGACCGATTTTACCCGTTCTGCTACCAGCATCGTTTTCGCCCGGTTGGCGCGCCAGGACGCGGAACGTGCCCGTGCGATGATCCCGACCCTTGCCCGTCTGCAGAAAATGAGTGACAGCGAGAAGCTGGAACTGGAAGAGGCGGTGGCCTGGCGGTTGATGGGCAGTGATGCCACTTTTGAGCAGGCTCAATGGCGCGATCGGGTGATCTTGCGCAGCCAGTCTCCCGCACTGTTGGAACGCCGGGTGCGTATGGCACTGGGGGCGGGCGATCGTGCGGGGCTGAAAACCTGGCTGGCGCGTTTGCCGGAAGAATCCCGCAATAAAGACGAATGGCGTTACTGGCGTGCCAGTGAATTGATCGATGAAGGCAAGCGCAGCGAAGGGGAGCAGATACTGCGGAGCCTGATGAATGAACGTGGTTTTTATCCGATGGTAGCGGCCCAAAAGCTGAATATGCCTTACCCAGTAAAGGTGCTTGCTGCTGCCAAGCCCAGCGCTGCGCTGGTGAATGGCCCGGAAATTGCCCGCGTGCGTGAGCTGATGTACTGGAATATGGACAACCTGGCGCGCAGTGAATGGAGTTCGTTCGTGGCCAGCCGTAGCAAGCCTGAGCAGGAAGCCTTGGCGCGTTATGCTTTCGATCAGAAATGGGCCGATCTGAGCGTGCAGGCAACCATCGTCGCCAAGCTGTGGGATCACCTGGAAGAGCGCTTCCCGATGGCTTGGTCACAGGAGTTCCATCGTGCCACAGAGGATAAAGGCATTACGCCAAGTTATGCGATGGCCATTGCCCGCCAGGAAAGCGCCTGGAACCCGAAAGCCCAGTCACCAGTCGGTGCTACCGGGCTGATGCAGGTGATGCCGCGTACCGCTCAGCATACGGTGGAAATGTACAGCATTCCGGGCTACTCCAGCCCAAGCCAATTGTTTGATCCTAAAACCAATATCAACATTGGCACCAGCTATCTCGAGTCGGTGTACCAGCAATTTGGCCGTAACCGTATTCTGTCTTCGGCGGCTTATAACGCTGGCCCGTCGCGGGTGAATACCTGGTTAGGGAATAGCGATGGCCGCGTTGACGCGGTGGCGTTTGTAGAAAGTATTCCTTTCTCGGAAACCCGCTCTTACGTGAAGAACGTCTTGGCTTACGATGCGTTTTATCGCTACTTCATGCATCGTCCGGCGAAGGTGTTGACCGATGCGGAATGGCAGCGGCGCTATTGAGATTAAACCTATAACGCTACTGGCCTGAATTTTGCGGGCCAGTAGGGATATGGTATGCTGCTGTACTAGTTAAATAGTATGGTGGCTGCCATGACGCAATTATCACTTAACGATCCCGCTATTTCAGAACCAGGCAACGACGATTGGTTGCGCTTTGTGGCGCTGTTGAAAAGTTCGTTTACCCAAGATCTGCACCAACAACTGATGCAACTGCTGCTGACGCCGGACGAACGGGCCGCACTGGGGACGCGCGTGCGGATTATTCAGGAGTTGATGCGTGGTGAAATGAGCCAGCGTGAACTGAAGGACGAACTGGGGGCAGGGATTGCCACCATTACTCGTGGTTCGAACAGCCTGAAAGCGGCATCCCCGGCGTTGAAGCAGTGGCTGGAGCAGCAGTTGCTGGGCGATGCACAGTAGCATCACCCCAGCGGATTATTGAGGTGGCGTATTGTTAGCGTAGCTGCGGTAAATCGGGTTGTGAAACGGCACTAGAGCAAGCAGCAGTGCCTGATAGTAAACGCTGGTGCGGCTCAGCCTGCCATCGGTAAAAATGCCGATCGCGCCCCCTTGACGCTTAACCTCGGTATTGCCCGTCAGCTCCGCCATTTCACTCCCCAGTTCGCGGCCAGCGCGAATTCCCTGTAAAATAGTCTCTGGCAGCATCAGGCTGGCAGAGCGCGATTCACCACGGGTTTGCGGGTTTTCTATCGTCATCCAGGCAAAGGTCATGTTCTCTTCGATCCCGGCCTCGACGCCAACCCAAAAGTCGGCCTCTGGCCGCACCTGCCGTGCTTCCATCACCCGCTGCCGCGCACCGGTACGCGTTTCGACATTGCCTATCGGTTGCATTGAGACGCCGCTGGCGACGTCTACCGATTCAATACGGCACTGGTCCTCGCCAAAGGTATCGGCAAAGGCCAGTTGAATAGCCTTGATCTTTGCCGGGTTGGTAGTTGCAGCTATAACATGGTACATAACGGGTTTAATATCCTTCTGTCACAATACGCCAAGCGTTGGTATCAGTGGCCGCCGGGCGCAGATAAACTCAAGTTTCACGCAGTATAACGGAAAACAAACATGTTACAGGTATACCTTGTTCGCCACGGCGAAACGGAATGGAACGCGGCCCGTCGTATTCAAGGCCAGTCCGACAGCCCGTTAACCGCTAAAGGCGAATATCAGGCACGACAGGTTGCCAAGCGCATGCGTCTTGAAGGCATTACGCACGTGATTACCAGCGATCTGGGCCGCACCCGTCGCACTGCGCAAATTATTGCAGAGGCGTGTGGTTGTGACGTGATTAACGACGCGCGGCTGCGTGAACTGCACATGGGCGTTCTGGAGGAACGCTTTATCGACAGCCTGACACCGCAGGAAGAGCAGTGGCGTAAGCAGATGGTCGATGGTACTGCCGACGCCCGTATCCCTCAAGGTGAATCTATGGTGGAGTTGGGTGAACGCGTGCGTGCCGCGCTGGAAAACTGCCTGACGTTGCCGCAGGGCAGCAAGCCGCTGATCGTCAGCCACGGTATCGCCCTGGGCTGCCTGATTAGCACGGTGCTGGGGCTGCCGGCGTATGCGGAGCGCCGCCTGCGCCTGCGTAACTGTTCGCTATCACGGGTTGATTATCAGCAAAGCCAGTGGCTGGCCTCTGGCTGGATCGTGGAAACCGCGGGCGATGTTTCGCACCTGGACATGCCCGCGTTAGACGAACTGCAGCGTTAACGCCGGACCGGGATCAGGTAATCGCACCTGATCTCTGTGGATGCCTGAGGCGGCCTGCGGTCACCTTGCGGATAAAAACGCTCAATGTCATGCCCTTTGCGGCGCGTCAGTTTGAGCGCTGGCAGGCAGGTACCGTACAGCATCAGGATAAAATCTTGCAGGCCTGAACTCGGCCCTTGATAGCAGAACATGGCATATTCGCCGCCTTGCAGTATTATCGGCTGGCCTTCCTGAACGTTGGCTGGCACGTGATGCGGCTCCAGCGCGGTGGTGTACAGCACTTCCTGCTCGTCGTCCCGCTCCTGGCTTGGCCGTGAATGGTGCAGGCCGTACAGCACCGGGGGCAGGGTTTTTGCCTCTCCCAAATATTGCCGCCAGAATTGTGCACGCAGCTCGTTGCGGAAGTTGGAGATCTGTTCCAAGGTACAGGAATAGCTCTGTGTCAGGCCAATCAGGTGCTGCTCTGACAGGGTGACAAACTCCGGCTGCGGCAGAGTAAATGCTCCTAAGCGTATCGGTGGGCAGATGCCTGATGCGCTCCAGTCTTCGGCACGGCGATACAAGGCGGGTGTTTGGGTAAACTGTTTTTTGAACGCGCGGGTGAAGGTTTGCTGCGAGTCGAAGCGGTATTGTAAGGCAATATCCAGAATCGGGCGGCTGGTTAAGCGTAACGCGACCGCGGCTTTGGATAATCTCCTGGCCCGAATGTAAGCGCCGATGGCGTTACCGGTGATATCTTTGAACATCCGTTGCAGATGCCATTTAGAGTAGCCCGCTTTTGCTGCCACGTTGTCCAATGACAAAGGTTGGTCCAAATGGCTTTCCAGCCAGCTAAGCAGATCACGAATGATACCGGCTTGATCCATAGATCTTCCTCGTAGAGCTGTAGGGTCGGGACCCGAACGATTTCATTAATCACGCTGGTACCTGATGCTAACTGATTTATCCATCAATCAGTTGCATGACACACCGTGTCCCTCTCTATGCGCCGGGCAACAACCGGGGGAGCCACACACTAACAAGCATAAAGAAATGAAGATGCCCGCATAATAGCAATTTTTTTCTTCTGCGACTCCCAAAGATTTTTCCCCCGTGCTGTGCTAAAAATGGCAGCTCGGGTCGAGAAAATCTCTGTTCTGTGATCTAAAACATAAGCGTTCTTAATTACCGCACCGTTTTCCTTTAGGCAGTTTTCTTGGAGTTAAGTAAATGAAAAAAGGATGGATATTTTTGTTTGGCCTCGTTTGTGCAACGATCAACGGTGCGCAGGCGGAGCTGGTTGGTTCAGTGGATACGGTATTTAAACTGTTTGGTCCAGACCATAAAATTGTGATTGAAGCGTTCGATGATCCGGATGTTAAAAATGTAACCTGTTATATCAGCCGTGCAAAAACCGGCGGGCTGAAAGGCGGTCTTGGGCTGGCGGAAGATACCTCGGATGCGGCGATTTCCTGCCAGCAGGTTGGCCCTATCGTGCTGAATGACAAGATTAAAAACGGTAAGTCAGAAGGCACCGTGGTGTTCCAGAAGCGGACGTCGCTGGTGTTCAAAAAGCTGCAGGTAGTGCGTTTTTATGATGCTAAACGTAATGCGCTGGTCTATTTGACCTATTCGGATAAAGTGATTGACGGTTCACCGAAGAATGCCTTGAGCGCGGTACCAATCATCCCTTGGGGTGAGGCCAAATAAAACAAAAGGGGTCAGCATGATGCTGGCCCCCCTAGATAAAGCGTTGCGGAAGTTATTCTTCCAGATCGCCGCAGAAGCGATAACCTTCACCATGGATGGTAGCAATGATTTCCGGCGTATCCGGCGTGGATTCAAAGTGCTTACGAATGCGGCGGATCGTGACGTCGACGGTGCGATCGTGCGGTTTCAGCTCGCGGCCGGTCATCTTCTTAAGCAATTCACCGCGGGACTGGATCTTGCCCGGGTTCTCACAGAAGTGCAGCATGGCGCGGAATTCGCTGCGCGGCAGTTTGTACTGCTCGCCTGCCGGGCTGATCAGAGAACGGCTGTTGATGTCCAGTTCCCAACCATTAAATTTGTAGCTTTCAACCAGCTTGCGCTCTTCGCCGACGCTACCCAGATTCATGGTGCGTGACAGCAGGTTGCGCGCACGGATAGTCAGCTCGCGCGGATTGAAGGGTTTAGTGATGTAATCATCGGCACCAATTTCCAGGCCAAGGATTTTATCCACTTCGTTATCACGGCCTGTCAGGAACATCAACGCCACGCTGGCTTGCTCACGCAGTTCGCGTGCCAACAGTAAACCGTTTTTGCCCGGCAGGTTGATATCCATGATAACCAGGTTGATATCATTTTCAGACAGGATGTTGTGCATTTCTGCACCGTCATTGGCTTCATGAACAATGTAGCCTTCCGCCTCGAAAATGCTCTTCAGGGTGTTACGAGTGACTAACTCGTCTTCGACAATCAGAATGTGCGGGGTCTGCATATTTGCTACCTAAAATTGCCAACAAAATAGAAAATAGGAAGTACAGAAGTCTTTGTATTCTTCGTGGAGGGCAGAGATACCGCTCACGTTCCCTCTAATGATCAAACGACTAAAGTACGTAAACTCGTTCTTGATGCACTTTCCATCAATGTCAACAAGATCGCTAGCTTGGAGGAGACGCTATTACCAGCATCCCCAAATGATGCCAAAACGGCGCATATCCTAACCCTATTAACAGCAATATAACAGCGCGTACCGAATTCATCACCCAACAAAACTACGCTTTGTTGACATATATCAAATTCAATTCTAGCACGTTAACAGATTTGTGAAAAACACTTACAGAAATGCAAGCTTAAGCCATAGATTAACAAATTCTGTGAACGATTCAGCATTGTCCACCGTGATGCGTTACAATCGCTGATTAACTGGTAGGGTGAAATTGTTAATTGCATGATTAATAAATAAATTAAATGTAATCTTGTAGATATTAAGCTTTCATTTGATTTATGTAACCAAAGTGCTGTTTATCCCTATTTTTGGGGGTAATGAGTCATGTTAACCATTTGTAAATATAATCAGGCTGCCCCCAACAGTCAAAGAACTATTTTTACTTTTTGCTGGAGTAATGATGCAGTTTCATATCGTGTTAGTGGCTCCGGCGCGGCCGGAAAATGTGGGCGCAGCAGCGCGTGCGATGAAAACCATGGGCTTCAGCTCGTTGCGTATTGTCGACAGCGAGGCTCATCTGCAGCCTGCTGCGCGTTGGGTGGCACATGGCGCGGGTGACATTCTGGATGCGGTACAGACGTTCCCTTCCTTGCAACAGGCGTTGGCCGATGTGGATTTTACCGTGGCCACCACTGCCCGCAGCCGCGCTCGTTTTCATTATTACTGCACGCCGCAGCAACTGACTGGGCAATTGCTAGAGCGCCAACAGTGGGTGCAGCAGGCGGCGTTGGTGTTTGGTCGCGAAGATTCTGGCCTGACCAATGAAGAGCTGGAACTGGCGGACTTACTGACCGGCGTGCCGATGATTGCTGACTACCCTTCGCTTAATCTTGGTCAGGCGGTGATGGTGTATTGCTATCAGCTTGCGCAATTGATGCAGATTGGCCCGCCGAGGGAACCTGCCGCCGATGCTGGGCAATTGAAGGCGTTGCGTCAGCGCACCGATCGGCTGTTGAACACTCTGGAGGTTAGCGATGACCAAAAATTGCGCGATTGGCTCCATCAACGGCTGGGAGTCTTACAACAGCGCGATCTCGTGATGTTGCATACGCTGCTGCATGACATCGAAAAAAAATTGATGAAGTGATGTTAAGGTTATTTTTTGATAATCTAGTTTAATCCACTGTGAATTAGGCTTTTTATTGATTTTTTATTCTGCAATTTTGGTTTTGGTCTGTTTCATTGCGCAGACTCCTAATTGCTCATTAAGTGAGCGGTTTGAAGAAATAATTTGACTTGGGAAAGCGATTGCTTTAACCAATAGAGGTGACAAGATTCTAATGAGACAGACAGACCAAATGCGAACCATCAGCCTGAATACCACAATTATTACCACCACCGATACCACAGGTAACGGGGCGGGCTGACGCGCACAGGAAAGAGAAGAAAAAAGCCCGCACCTAACCAGTGCGGGCTTTTTTTTCGTCATAAATTCAGGAGATAAACAGAAATGCGAGTACTGAAATTTGGTGGGACCTCGGTAGCAAACGCGGAACGCTTTCTGCGCGTTGCCGATATCGTGGAGAATAACGCGCGTCAAGGGCAGGTAGCCACGGTATTGTCCGCACCCGCCAAGATCACCAATCACTTGGTGGCGATGATAGAAAAAACGGTAGCCGGGCAGGATATTCAGCCCACGATGAGCGATGCCGAGCGCATTTTTGCCGAGTTGTTGAGCGGTTTGGCCAAGGCATTACCGGGTTTTGAGTACGATCGCCTGAAAGCGCTGGTCGATCAGGAATTCGCACAGTTGAAACAGGTGCTGCACGGCGTGGCGCTGCTCGGGCAGTGCCCGGATAGCGTGAATGCTGCCATCATCTGCCGTGGCGAAAAGCTTTCCATCGCTATGATGGAGGGGGTATTCAAAGCCAGAGGGTATCCGGTCACCGTGATTAACCCGGTGGAAAAACTGCTCGCGCAAGGCCACTATCTGGAATCTACCGTCGATATTGCCGAATCCACGAAGCGTATTGCCGCTGCCGCTATTCCAGCGGACCACATCGTGCTGATGGCCGGTTTTACCGCCGGTAACGACAAGGGCGAATTGGTGGTACTGGGGCGTAATGGTTCTGATTATTCCGCTGCCGTGCTGGCCGCTTGCCTGCGTGCGGACTGTTGTGAGATCTGGACCGATGTCGACGGCGTTTATACCTGCGATCCGCGTACGGTGCCCGACGCCAGATTGCTGAAATCGATGTCGTACCAGGAAGCGATGGAGCTTTCTTACTTCGGCGCCAAAGTGCTTCACCCGCGTACCATCACTCCGATTGCCCAGTTCCAAATTCCCTGCCTGATTAAAAACACCGCCAACCCACAAGCTCCCGGCACTCTGATCGGTGGTCAAAGCGTGGACGACGAGATGCCAGTGAAGGGCATCACCAACCTGAACAATATGGCGATGATCAACGTTTCCGGCCCGGGCATGAAAGGGATGGTGGGCATGGCGGCGCGAGTGTTTGCCGTGATGTCGCGGGCGCGGATCTCCGTGGTGCTGATTACGCAATCCTCTTCCGAATACAGCATCAGCTTCTGTGTGCCACAGAGCGAGCTGCAGCGTGCGCGCCGTGCTCTGGAAGAAGAGTTCTATCTGGAACTGAAAGACGGCGTGCTGGAACCGCTGGACGTGATGGAGCGCCTGGCGATCATCTCGGTGGTGGGTGACGGTATGCGTACCTTGCGCGGTATCTCTGCGCGCTTCTTCTCGGCCTTGGCGCGTGCCAACATCAACATCGTTGCTATTGCCCAGGGGTCTTCTGAACGTTCTATCTCCGTGGTGGTCGATAATGATTCCGCAACAACCGGCGTGCGCGTCAGCCACCAGATGCTGTTCAACACCGATCAGGTGATTGAAGTGTTTGTGATTGGCGTGGGCGGCGTGGGCGGGGCATTGATCGAACAGATTTATCGCCAGCAACCCTGGCTGAAGCAAAAGCACATCGATCTGCGCGTCTGTGGTATCGCCAACTCGCGCGCTATGCTGACCAACGTGCACGGCATTTCGCTGGAAAGCTGGCGCGATGAGCTGGGCAGTGCGCAGGAGCCGTTCAACCTTGGGCGCCTGATCCGCTTGGTGAAGGAGTACCACCTGCTGAACCCGGTGATCGTCGACTGTACTTCCAGCCAGGCGGTGGCCGATCAGTATGCTGATTTCCTCGCCGATGGTTTCCACGTGGTGACGCCAAACAAGAAGGCCAATACCTCGTCAATGAACTATTACCAGCGCTTGCGCAGCGCGGCTGCGGGTTCACGCCGCAAGTTCCTGTACGATACCAACGTGGGTGCAGGCCTGCCGGTGATCGAAAACCTGCAGAATCTGCTTAACGCGGGTGATGAACTGACGCGTTTCTCCGGTATCCTGTCGGGCTCACTGTCGTTTATCTTTGGCAAGCTGGATGAAGGCATGTCGCTGTCGGCCGCCACCCTGAAGGCCAAGGCGAATGGTTACACCGAGCCCGATCCGCGTGACGATCTCTCCGGTATGGATGTGGCACGTAAGCTGCTGATTCTGGCACGTGAAGCGGGTTATGCGCTTGAGCTGAGCGATATTGAGGTTGAGTCGGTGCTGCCTGCGTCCTTTGACGCGTCGGGGGACGTAGAGAGCTTCCTGGCTCGCCTGCCTGAGTTGGACGCCGAATTCGGCCGTCGCGTGGCCGATGCCGCTGAGCAAGGTAAAGTATTGCGCTACGTGGGGGCGATCGAAGAGGGGCGTTGCCAGGTGCGTATTGATGCGGTAGATGACAACGATCCGTTGTATAAAGTGAAGAACGGTGAGAATGCCCTGGCCTTCTACAGCCGTTATTATCAACCATTGCCGCTGGTGCTGCGTGGTTATGGCGCAGGTAATGATGTGACGGCGGCAGGGGTATTTGCCGATCTGTTGCGCACACTGTCATGGAAGTTGGGAGTTTAATATGGTTAAGGTGTATGCACCGGCCTCAATTGGTAACGTCAGCGTCGGGTTCGACGTGCTGGGGGCGGCGGTTTCCCCTATCGACGGTTCATTGCTGGGCGACTGCGTCAGCGTAGAGGCGGCCTCTCGCTTCAGCCTGGAAAATGCCGGGCGCTTTGTCAGTAAGCTGCCTGCGGATCCGCAAGAGAACATCGTCTACCAGTGCTGGGAGCGTTTCTGCCAGGAAATCGGCCGCGAGGTTCCGGTGGCGATGCGGCTGGAGAAGAATATGCCGATCGGTTCAGGGCTGGGTTCCAGCGCCTGTTCGGTAGTGGCTGGCCTGATGGCGATGAACGAGTTTTGCCAGCGCCCGTTGAATAACATGCAACTGCTGGCGCTGATGGGCGAGTTGGAAGGGCGCATTTCCGGCAGCGTGCATTATGACAACGTTGCTCCGTGCTATCTCGGCGGTTTGCAACTGATGCTGGAAGAAGAGGGCAATATCTGTCAGGAAGTGCCCTGCTTCAAAGAGTGGCTGTGGGTGATGGCTTACCCCGGTATCAAAGTCTCGACCGCAGAAGCGCGTGCCATTCTGCCTGCGCAGTATCGCCGTCAGGACTGTATCAGCCATGGTCGCTATCTGGCGGGCTTTATTCACGCGTGCCACACGCAGCAACCGCGCTTGGCCGCCAAGCTGATGCAGGATGTGATTGCTGAACCTTACCGTACCCGCCTGCTGCCGGGCTTTGCCGAAGCGCGCAAAGCCTCGCAGGAACTCGGCGCGCTGGCCTGCGGCATTTCCGGTTCCGGCCCAACGCTGTTTGCGATCTGTGACGACGGCGCGACTGCACAACGCATGGCCGATTGGCTGACTAATCACTATCTGCAAAACGATGAAGGTTTTGTTCATATTTGCCGCTTGGATACCACTGGCGCACGACTATTGGGATAACGCATGAAACTGTACAACCTTAAAGACCATAATGAACAGGTCAGCTTCGCACAGGCGATCAAACAGGGATTGGGTAAGCAGCAGGGGCTGTTTTTCCCGCTAGAATTGCCCGAGTTTGAACTGGGCGAGATCGATCACCTGCTGGAAATGGATTTCGTCACCCGCAGCACCAAGATCCTGTCAGCCTTTATCGGCGATGAGATCGCTGAAGCCGCGCTGTACCAGCGTGTCAAAGCCGCCTTTGCCTTCCCGGCGCCGGTCGCACCGGTTGAGAGCGATGTAGCTTGTCTGGAACTGTTCCATGGCCCAACGCTGGCGTTTAAAGACTTCGGTGGCCGTTTTATGGCGCAGATGCTGGCGGAAGTGGCAGGCGATCAGCCGGTCACCATCCTGACCGCCACCTCTGGCGATACCGGTGCCGCCGTGGCTCATGCCTTCTACGGGCTGAAAAACGTGCGGGTGGTGATCCTGTATCCACAGGGCAAGATCAGCCCGCTGCAGGAAAAACTGTTCTGTACCCTGGGGGGGAATATTCACACCGTGGCGATCGATGGCGACTTCGATGCCTGCCAGGCGTTGGTCAAACAGGCGTTTGACGACCAGGAACTGAAAGATGCAGTACATCTGAACTCGGCTAACTCGATCAACATCAGCCGCCTGTTGGCGCAGATCTGTTACTACTTCGAAGCGGTGGCACAACTGCCGCAGGAAGCCCGCAACCAACTGGTGATTTCCGTACCAAGCGGCAACTTTGGCGATCTGACCGCCGGGCTGTTGGCGAAGTCCTTAGGGCTGCCGGTGAAGCGCTTTATTGCCGCCACTAATGCCAACGATACCGTGCCGCGTTTCCTGAGCAACGGCGAATGGCAGCCGCATGCGACCGTGGCGACGCTGTCCAATGCCATGGACGTCAGCCAGCCTAACAACTGGCCACGGGTGGAAGAGCTGTTCCGCCGCAAAATCTGGCAGCTTAAAGAGTTGGGCCACGCAGCGGTGAGCGATGAAACCACCAAAGACACCATGAAAGCGCTGGCGGCGCTGGGCTACCTTTCCGAACCGCACGCGGCGATCGCCTACCGTGCGCTGCGCGATCAACTGAAAGAAGGGGAATTCGGCCTGTTCTTGGGCACGGCACATCCGGCCAAGTTCAAAGAGAGCGTTGAAGCGATTCTGGATCAGGAATTACCGTTGCCAGAAGCACTGGCAGCGCGTGCCAATCTGCCGCTGCTGTCGCATCACATGTCGGCTGATTTCGCCAAGCTGCGTCAATTCCTGATGGGCTTACCGGCCTGATGGAGGGGGGCGCTCAGCGCCCCTTGTGCTACCTAAGAGCCGCTTGCTGACAGGCGGCTTTATTGTTCTGGGCGTTTGAACACCAGTTCGTTACCCGCTGATGCTGCTTCGTCAAAGGCATAGCCTTCCAGATCGAAATCAACCAGTTGCTCGCTTTTGGTCAAACGGTTTTTGATGATAAAGCGGCTCATCAGCCCACGCGCTTTTTTGGCATAAAAACTGATCACCTTATACTTGCCGTTCTTCTCATCAAGGAATACCGGCTTGATCAATGAACCTTGCAGCTTAGCCGGTTGTACCGATTTGAAATATTCGTCAGAGGCCAGGTTAACGATCACATCATCACCTTGCTGCTTGAGCGCCTCGTTCAGTTTCTTGGTGATCCGATCGCCCCAGAAGCTGTACAGATCCTTGCCTTTCGGGTTTTCTAACTTAATGCCCATTTCCAGACGGTAAGGCATCATCAGATCCAACGGGCGCAGCACGCCGTACAAGCCGGAAAGCATCCGCAGATGCTGTTGGGCAAAGTCGAAATCGTCTTCGCTGAAATCCTGTGCCTGCAACCCGGTATACACATCGCCTTTAAACGCCAGCAAAGCCTGGCGGGCATTCTCCGGGGTGAACGTCGGCTGCCACTCACTGAAACGAGCGGCATTCAGGCCGGCAAGCTTATCGCTGATGCTCATCAGGCTGGCAATTTGTGCGGGCGTCAGTTTGCGGCAGAGAGTGATCAGCGCCTTCGATTTGTCCAGCAGCTCGGGTTGCGTAAAGCGTTCGGTCGCCAGTGGGCTTGCGTAGTCGAGGGTCTTGGCAGGTGAAATAATAACGAGCATGGCCACATCCTGTTTATCAAAGAACAGATACTGTAACAAAAAGCGCGGCAGAAGGGATAAATGGCTTTAAAAGGGCGTACCTGTCGCACGCCCTGAATGGTTATTACGGCTTTTTGCGCTCCCAGATGCCGGGCTCAAGCTGGGTCTGCAGCTCAGGGTAATAGGTGGCGTCGAAGGTCGGCAACTTGCCGATCGAGCGCTGTTGGTTGTAATCCCGGGCCAGTTTGAAAGCTACGCCAGACAGCAACAGGATCGCTGTCAGATTGGTGATGGCCATCAGCGCCATGGAGATATCTGCCAGGCGCCACACCATCGGCAATTCGGCCAGCGAACCGAACATCACCATACCCAAGGCCACGCAACGGAAAGCCAGCAATCCTGCAGGATGATTACGCTCAAGAAAAATCAGATTGCTTTCGGCATAGGCGTAATTGGCGATGATGGAGGTAAAGGCAAAGAAGAAAATAGCCACCGCCACAAAAGTGGAACCCCAGTCGCCAACAGCACTGCTCAGCGCCCGCTGGGTCAGCTCAATACCGCTGATATGACCTTGAGGATGGTCCAGCACGCCGGAAGACAAAATAATGGCGGCCGTAGCGCTGCAAATCACGATGGTATCGATAAAGACACCGAGCATTTGCACATAACCCTGTGAGGCCGGATGCGGCGGATATGGGGTGGCAGAAGCGGCCGCGTTAGGTGCAGAGCCCATACCGGCTTCGTTGGAGAATAACCCCCGCTGCACCCCTTGGGTCATCGCTTGGGAAATGCCATAACCGACGGCTCCTGCTGCCGCTTCCTGCAGGCCGAAGGCGCTTTTAACGATCAACGCTAGGATCGCTGGCATGTGCTCAATGTTCTGAGCGATGATCCATAACGCCAGCAGCAGATAAATGACCGCCATCAGCGGAACCACCTTTTCAGCCACGCGGGCGATGGAGCGAATACCGCCGAAGATCACCACGCCACTCAGCATAACCAGTGCCATTCCCACATAGATGGGATTGAAATTAAAGGCAACTGCACTGGCCTGCGCAATGGAGTTGGCCTGCACGGCATTGAATACTAAACCAAAGGCGATAATCAGGAAAATGGAAAACAGCACACCCATCCACCGCATCCCTAGTCCCTTTTCCATATAGTAGGCAGGGCCACCACGGTAGTTGCCGTTATTGTCTTTGGTTTTGTATAACTGGGCCAAGGTACTTTCGATAAAAGAGGTCGCCATGCCGATAAAGGCCACCACCCACATCCAGAAGATGGCACCAGGGCCGCCGGCGGTGAGGGCGATTGCGACGCCGGTCAGGTTGCCGGTGCCGACACGGGCGGCCAGCGACGTGCAGAGTGCTTGAAAAGAGGAGATACCGGCGCTGTCACTCTTGGTGCTGTTCTTCAACACGGAAAACATGTGGCTGAAGTGGCGGAGCTGAATAAAGCGGGTTCGCAAAGTGAAATAAATGCCAACGCCCAGTAGCAGATAGATGAGCACCGATCTCCACAGGATATTGTTGATAAAGTTGATGAGGTCTGTCACAGATCACTCCTTGTTAAGCCCTACAGCGCATTGCGCTCCCTTTACTCAAAGTGAAAAGGTGCCTAGCTAATCTTTACAATCAGTTAGCTGAAATCGCCTTGGTATTACGGGGGTGAGAATTTGCTTGGATTGTAGACGTAAATATATCGTTCGGCGCGAATTTAACATAATTTACAGCTGCGAGTGTACGGTAATGTCGCGCTATTTCATCGTAAATTCCGAAGATTATTGATGTAAACGGTTGCTTGCGTAAGGATGAAACACCTGCCGTTGAGCGATGATTTTCCAGCCTTGCACCGGGCCTTGCGCATGTTATTATCAGGGCGAGGCATGGTTGAACGATGCCAAAAGTTCATGCACAAACGATGAGATAATGCCAACATGACCGATAAATTAACTTCCCTACGCCAGTTCACTACGGTGGTTGCGGATACGGGGGATATCGCTGCGATGAAGCTGTATCAACCGCAAGATGCCACCACCAACCCTTCGCTGATCCTCAATGCAGCCCAAATTCCTGAATACCGTAAACTGATTGATGAAGCTATCGCCTGGGCGCGCGAGCAGAGCAGCGATCGTCAGCAGCAGGTTGCCGACGCGGCAGACAAACTGGCGGTCAACATTGGTCTGGAGATCCTGAAACTGGTTCCAGGCCGTATCTCCACCGAAGTGGATGCGCGCCTGTCTTATGATACCGAAGCCAGCGTTGCCAAAGCTAAACGCCTGATCAAACTTTATAATGAAGCGGGTATCGGCAATGATCGTATCCTGATCAAGCTGGCGTCTACCTGGCAGGGCATTCGTGCGGCGGAACGTCTGGAAAAAGAAGGCATCAACTGTAACCTGACGCTGCTGTTCTCCTTCGCCCAGGCACGTGCCTGCGCCGAAGCCGGTGTTTATCTTATTTCTCCGTTTGTTGGCCGTATCCTTGATTGGTACAAAGCCAATGGCGACAAGAAAGAGTTTGCCCCACATGAAGATCCGGGCGTAATTTCCGTGACTGAAATTTATCAGTACTACAAGCAGCACGGCTATGAAACGGTTGTGATGGGGGCAAGTTTCCGCAACATCGGTGAAATCATCGAGTTGGCCGGCTGCGATCGCCTGACCATCGCTCCTTCCCTGCTGAAAGAGCTGGCTGAGAGCGAAGGGGCGTTGGAGCGTAAACTGTCCTATACCGGTGAAGTGAAAGCTCGTCCTGCACCGCTGACTGAGCCCGAGTTCTACTGGCAGCACAACCAGGATCCCATGGCGGTTGAGAAACTGACCGATGGTATCCGCAAATTTGCCGTAGACCAGGGCAAGCTGGAAAAAATGATCGCTGACCTGCTGTAATTAACGGCAACTGGCATCGAAAAAGGTGGCTTAGGCCGCCTTTTTTATATCTGTTTTCCTCGGCAGTGGGCCGACAACTTATACTTTACGGATGAGTAACAGGGCGGGGGAGACTCCATCCGCAGCACTTTAGCAACAGAGGTTAAGCATGGACACATTACGTATTGGTTTGGTTTCTATTTCCGATCGCGCTTCCGGCGGCGTTTATCAGGATCGAGGGATCCCTGCCCTAGAGGCTTGGCTAAGCCGCGCGCTGGCAACGCCTTTCGAACTGGAAACTCGGCTGATCCCCGATGAACAGATGCTGATTGAGCATACATTGTGCGAACTGGTCGATGAAATGGGCTGCCACCTGGTGCTGACCACAGGCGGCACTGGCCCGGCGCGCCGTGATGTGACCCCCGATGCCACCTTGGAGATTGCCGATCGTGTGATGCCCGGTTTCGGGGAGCAGATGCGGCAAATCAGCTTGCACTACGTGCCAACGGCGATTCTTTCGCGCCAGGTCGGCGTGATCCGCAAGCAGGCCCTAATCATCAATCTGCCAGGGCAGCCAAAATCGATTCAGGAAACGCTGGAAGGGGTGAAAGACGATCAGGGAAAAGTGCTGGTGCATGGGATTTTCGCCAGCGTGCCTTACTGCATTCAATTGCTTGAGGGGCCGTATGTGGAGACTCATGAGGGCGTGGTTGCCGCATTTCGCCCTAAAAACGCGCGCCGCGAGGTAAATAGCTAAGAGTCAACCGCCTGCGAAATCGCGTTCAACGGATTTGGTGTGAAAATAGTTTGCCGTTATAGTAAGGATTCGTTTACAAAAAGCGGCGTGCTTTTTTTGTTCTTGTTTCCTCTGACGGTATCTTATGCACCACGACAATAATCGCCGGTTGAACCGGCAAGACTACAAAACTCTGACCCTGGCGGCCCTGGGCGGTGCGTTAGAGTTCTATGATTTCATCATTTTTGTTTTCTTCGCTGCGGTAATGGGCGAACTTTTCTTCCCGGCAGATATGCCGGAATGGCTACGCCAGGTACAAACTTTTGGCATCTTTGCGGCGGGTTATCTGGCTCGTCCGCTGGGCGGCATCATCATGGCGCACTTTGGCGATCTGGTTGGCCGTAAAAAGATGTTCACCCTGAGTATTTTGTTGATGGCGTTACCGACGCTGGCGATGGGGATGTTGCCAACCTATGCCAGTATCGGTATTGCGGCCCCGCTGTTACTGCTGCTGATGCGCGTACTGCAAGGTGCGGCGATTGGCGGTGAAGTGCCAGGGGCTTGGGTGTTTGTGGCCGAACACGTGCCGCGCAAGCGCATTGGTTTTGCCTGCGGCACGCTTACTGCCGGGCTGACCGCCGGCATCCTGCTGGGTTCGGTGGTGGCAACCGTGATCAATACCACGCTCAGCCAGCAGACGATCCTCAACGGTGGCTGGCGTATTCCGTTCTTCCTCGGCGGTATTTTTGGCCTGTTCGCCATGTATCTGCGCCGCTGGCTGCAGGAAACGCCGATCTTTATCGAGATGCAGGAACGTAAGGCGCTGGCGGAGGAGTTGCCGCTGAAATCGGTGATAGTGAATCACAAGAAAGAAGTGGCGGTCTCGATGCTGATGACCTGGCTGCTGTCGGCCGGGATTGTGGTGGTGATCCTGATGACGCCAACCTATCTGCAGAAACAGTTCGGCATTGCCCCGGCGCTGTCGCTGCAGGCCAACAGCATTGCGATCGTGATGCTGACTATAGGCTGCATCACCTCAGGCCTGGCGGCCGATCGCTTTGGTGCCAGTAAAACCTTTATCGTTGGCAGTCTGCTGTTGGCCGCCTGCAGTTGGCTGTTCTACCAGACGATAGGAACCCACCCGGAAATGCTGTTTGCGACCTATGCGCTGGTGGGTTTCAGCGTTGGGATCGTAGGGGCGGTGCCTTACGTGCTGGTGCGGGCCTTCCCGGCAGAGGTGCGGTTTAGCGGGATCTCATTCTCCTATAATGTGGCCTATGCCATCTTTGGTGGGTTAACCCCGATCTTTGTCACCTTAATCATGAAGTTAACGCCGTTAGCCCCGGCTTACTATGTGCTGGCGCTGTCGATGATCGGCTTGCTGTTGGGGATCTACCTGCGTCGCGATCTCAACAGTGAGAACAACCTGTAGCGCCCCGCTTTCTGAGAAGCAAAAAAAAGCCCTGTCGTTGCTGCAACGGCAGGGCTTTTTGCTAGCAGATCGCTACCGATCAGGCGGTTACGGCAACCGGTGCCGCTTGTGCTGCCGTTACGCTGCCGATAGGCAGCACGGTGCGGCCTACTTGCTCATTGAGCACTTCTGCCATCGCCAGATAAATGGCGCTGGCACCACAGATGACCCCTTCATAACCGGCAAAGGTCAGGATGGCGTGGTTGCCGGTCATATTGCCAACGGCCAGCAAGGCAAACAGCAAGGTCAGGCTGGCGAACACGAATTGCAGCGCACGGTTGGCGCGCAAAGTGCCAAAGAACATAAACAGGGTGAAAATGCCCCACAGCGCCAGATACACACCGAGAACGGTGGCGTCGGTAGGGTCTGCCAGGCCCATGCGTGGCAGCAGCAGGACTCCCACCAGGCTCAGCCAGAAACAACCGTAAGAAGTAAAGGCGGTCAGGCCGAAGGTATTGCCTTTTTTGAATTCAAGAATGCCAGCAAAAATCTGTGCCATGCCACCGAAGAAAATCCCCATACTGATGATGACGGAAGTCAGTGGAAAAAAGCCCGCATTGTGTAGGTTCAGCAAGACGGTGGTCATCCCGAACCCCATCAGACCGAGAGGGCCTGGATTCGCCAGCTTGTTGGTGTGCATATGTCCTCTGCAATAACAGAATATTAACGGAAATGGATAGGCCCGCAGTCTTTCAAGCCACTTGAAATATTTGGGGTATCGATAAATTCATAGTTGGTCTGAATGGCTGTAAAAATCTCACTTCCATCAGAGCGCGCGGCATCATAATGATCCCCACCAAAGGAAACAATGATCTGACAGGTGGTAAAAACGAAATTTTTTTTGCTCTGGCCCTTGATGCTGGTTCGGATGGCCCCATCTTATTGACAACCGCAGTTGCCAACCGCGGATATCCTCTTCACCTTGCCAATTGCTGTCTGCCTGCAGTTTTCAAGGTGAAGAGGATCAGACGGGAATGTCGGGCAGTTGAAAAATAAAGAATCGCCCGCATATAGGTTAGCAACCTGACCGATTATGAATTTTTTAGTGGAGATGTTTAGATGGGCAAAATTATTGGTATCGACCTGGGTACTACCAACTCTTGTGTAGCAATTATGGATGGCGGCAAGGCACGTGTGCTGGAGAACGCCGAAGGCGATCGCACAACACCTTCAATCATCGCATATACCCAGGATGGTGAAATTCTGGTTGGCCAGCCTGCTAAGCGTCAGGCGGTCACTAACCCACAGAACACCCTGTTTGCGATCAAGCGCCTGATTGGCCGCCGCTTCCAGGATGACGAAGCACAGCGTGATAAAGCGATCATGCCTTACAGCATCATTGCGGCTGATAACGGCGATGCTTGGCTGGAAGTGAAAGGCCAGAAGATGGCACCTCCGCAGATTTCTGCTGAAGTGCTGAAGAAAATGAAGAAAACGGCGGAAGATTATCTGGGTGAGCCTGTAACCGAAGCGGTCATTACCGTTCCTGCTTACTTCAACGATGCTCAGCGTCAGGCTACCAAAGACGCAGGCCGCATCGCGGGCCTGGAAGTTAAACGTATCATCAACGAACCTACCGCTGCAGCTCTGGCCTATGGCCTGGACAAAGAAGTGGGCAACCGCACCATCGCGGTATACGACCTGGGTGGTGGTACTTTCGATATCTCTATTATCGAAATCGATGACGTCGATGGTGAAAAAACCTTCGAAGTACTGGCAACCAACGGTGATACTCACCTGGGTGGTGAAGACTTCGACAGCCGCCTGATCAACTACCTGGTTGAAGAGTTCAAGAAAGATCAGGGTATGGATCTGCGCAACGATCCGTTGGCGATGCAGCGCCTGAAAGAAGCCGCTGAGAAAGCGAAGATTGAACTCTCTTCTGCTCAGCAGACCGATGTCAACCTGCCGTACATTACTGCAGATGCTTCCGGTCCAAAACACATGAATATCAAAGTGACCCGCGCCAAGCTCGAGTCACTGGTAGAAGATCTGGTTGCGCGTTCTATCGAACCACTGAAAGTGGCTCTGAAAGACGCAGGACTGTCGGTTTCCGACATTCAGGACGTGATCCTGGTGGGCGGCCAAACTCGTATGCCACTGGTTCAGAAGACTGTGGCTGACTTCTTCGGTAAAGAACCGCGTAAAGACGTTAACCCGGACGAAGCGGTGGCGGTAGGTGCTGCGGTTCAGGGTGGTGTGTTGGCTGGTGATGTGAAAGATGTTCTGCTGCTGGACGTAACCCCGCTGTCGCTGGGTATCGAAACCATGGGCAGCGTGATGACGCCGCTGATCACCAAAAATACTACCATCCCAACCAAGCACAGCCAGGTGTTCTCAACCGCTGAAGACAACCAGGCGGCGGTGACCATCCACGTGCTGCAGGGTGAGCGTAAGCGTGCTAACGACAACAAGTCACTGGGCCAGTTCAACCTGGACGGTATCCAGCCAGCGCCACGCGGTATGGCTCAGATCGAAGTGACTTTCGATATCGATGCCGACGGTATTCTGCATGTGTCTGCTAAGGACAAGAACACCGGCCGTGAGCAGAAGATCACCATCAAGGCTTCTTCTGGTCTGAACGAAGAAGAAATCCAGAAAATGGTGCGCGATGCAGAAGTGAACGCTGAAGCAGACCGTAAGTTCGAAGAACTGGTGCAGACCCGTAACCAGGCGGATCACCTGATCCACGGTACCCGTAAGCAACTGGAAGAAGCGGGCGACAAACTGCCTGCGGAAGACAAAACGGCTATCGAAGCGGCCCTGAAAGATCTGGAAGCTGCGGTGAAAGGCGAAGATAAAGCCGAGATCGAAGCGAAAACCCAGGCTCTGGTGCAGGTTTCCGGCAAGCTGCTGGAAATGGCACAAGCTCAGGCGCAGGCTCAGGGTGCTGATGCTGGTGCCGACAACGCGGCGAAGAAAGACGACGACGTGGTTGATGCCGAGTTCGAAGAAGTTAAAGACAAAAAATAATCGCCCTTAAGCGGGCACGGTGCGGCCACAGGCCGTAACCGGAAACCAGCACGGGCGTCGAGGCAACTCTACGCCCGTGCACGCATGTTAAGGGTAAGAGAAATAATGGCGAAGAAAGATTATTACGAGGTGCTCGGCGTCGCCAAAACGGCAGATGAGCGTGAGATCAAAAAGGCGTACAAACGCCTGGCGATGAAGTATCACCCTGACCGTAATCAGGAAAAAGACGCCGAAACCAAATTCAAAGAAGTTAAAGAAGCCTACGAGATCCTGACCGACGATCAAAAGCGTGCTGCTTACGATCAGTATGGTCATGCCGCCTTTGAACAAGGTGGCATGGGCGGCGGCGGCGCTGGGGCCGATTTTAGCGATATCTTTGGTGACGTGTTTGGCGACATTTTCGGTGGTGGTCGCCGTCAGCGTGCCAGCCGGGGTTCAGATCTGCGTTACAACATGGATCTGACGCTGGAAGAAGCCGTGCGCGGTGTGACCAAAGAGATCCGTATCCCGACGCTGGAAGAGTGCGATGTCTGCCACGGCAGCGGTGCCAAGCCCGGCAGTTCGCCGGTCACCTGTCCGACCTGCCATGGTCAGGGCCAGGTGCAGATGCGCCAAGGGTTTTTCACCGTACAGCAGGCCTGTCCGCATTGCCATGGGCGCGGCCAGATCATCAAAGATCCGTGCAACAAATGCCATGGCCATGGCCGGGTAGAGAGATCCAAAACGCTGTCGGTGAAAATCCCGGCAGGTGTTGATACCGGCGATCGTATCCGTTTGGCAGGTGAAGGGGAAGCCGGTGAGCACGGTGCTCCAGCGGGCGATCTGTACGTGCAGGTGCAGGTGAAGGCGCACCCGATTTTTGAGCGTGAAGGCAACAACCTGTATTGCGAAGTGCCGATTAACTTTGCTATGGCGGCGTTGGGGGGGGAGATTGAAGTCCCAACGCTCGATGGCCGAGTGAAGCTGAAAGTCCCGGCTGAAACCCAGACCGGTAAACTGTTCCGCATGCGTGGTAAAGGTGTGAAATCGGTACGCGGTGGTAGCCAGGGTGACCTGCTGTGCCGTGTGGTGGTCGAGACGCCGGTGAATCTCAACGATAAGCAGAAACAGCTGTTGAAAGAGCTGGAAGAAAGCCTTGGTGGCCCTTCCGGGGATAAGAACAGCCCGCGTTCGAAAAGCTTTTTCGACGGCGTGAAAAAGTTTTTTGACGATCTGACGCGCTAATCTGCTGTTCCTGTCAGTACCATGAAAACCCCGGTTTGAAACGCCGGGGTTTTTTTGTTGCTGCTACACTGTTAATACCCATATTAAAAACGTGATTAATATCCTCAATAGATCGTTTTTTACGAATTTAATAACGCTTATAAACTGTTTTTTTCGAAATGAAACGACGTCTATACTCAGTGCATTGTTTAAAAAATCAAGGCGTATGCCTGGTTAAGATCCGGAGTGACGTACTGTGACTAATATTATCCGTCAGTTTTTACGCCAAGAAGCAGCGGGCGGCATTATCCTGATCGTGGCCGCCGTAGTGGCACTGATCATGGCCAATACCCCAATGCAGGGCCTGTATCAGGCATTCCTCAATTTGCCGGTGATGGTCAAGGTCTCATCGCTGGAGATCGCGAAACCACTGCTGCTGTGGATTAACGATGGACTGATGGCGATCTTCTTCCTGGTGGTTGGCCTGGAGGTTAAGCGTGAGCTGATACAAGGGTCATTGGCTGGCCGTGATAAAGCCGTTTTCCCGGCGATCGCCGCTTTGGGGGGAATGCTGATACCTGCGTTGGTCTACCTGCTGTTTAACGGTGCTGATGAAGTTACGCGCCAGGGATGGGCGATCCCGGCGGCAACCGATATCGCCTTTGCCCTCGGGGTGATGGCGCTGTTGGGTAACCGCGTTCCGACCAGTTTGAAAGTATTCCTTCTGGCATTGGCGATTATTGATGACCTGGGGGTCATCATCATTATTGCGCTGTTCTATACCCATGGGGTGTCGATGGTGGCTCTGGGCGTAGCCGCGGCAGCGATTACCGTTCTGGCGCTGATGAACTGGCGTGGGGTGGGTAAAACTTCGCTGTATATGATCGTCGGCTTGGTACTGTGGGTAGCCATCCTGAAGTCTGGCGTACATGCCACGTTGGCGGGGGTGATTGTCGGTTTCATGATACCGCTGAATGCCAAGAATGAGCCCTCACCCTCTGAAACCTTGGAGCATGAACTGCATCCTTGGGTGGCATTCTTGATTTTGCCCTTGTTTGCATTTGCCAATGCCGGTGTTTCGTTACAGGGTGTATCCTTGAGCGGATTGACCTCCTTGCTGCCACTGGGAATTGCCGCAGGCTTGTTTATCGGTAAGCCTCTGGGGATTTTTGTGTTTAGCTGGCTGGCCGTGAAGCTGGGGATCGCGCAGTTGCCTCAAGGTATTGGATTCAAACAGGTGTTTGCCGTTGCCGTGCTCTGCGGTATCGGTTTTACCATGTCGATCTTTATTGCTTCATTGGCATTTGCGGATGCTGACGCGGCTCTCAGTACTTATTCCAAGTTGGGAATACTATTGGGCTCGACGAGTGCCGCCGTGGTGGGTTATGGCCTGTTACGCCTTGCGTTACCGCCAGGAAAATAACTTTTTAGGGTTATCTCTCAAGGATGTTGAGGAATTACAATAGCGTCATGTAGGGGCAGCACCGTATGAGCACGGTGCTGCCCCGGCTATTTATAACTTTGTGTTGTCTTAAATAAAGCAAAGGGAAGCTGTCGCTCATCATGGCAGAACGTGTGCCAAAGAGCAGCCCAAGGAGAACACCTCGTGAGAATGTCACATATCAATTTTAATCACCTGTATTACTTTTGGCAGGTTTGTAAAGCAGGATCGGTGGTGGGCGCTGCAGAGGCATTGTTCCTTACCCCACAGACGATTACTGGCCAAATCAAAGCGTTGGAAGAGCGGCTTAACGGTAAATTGTTTAAACGCCAAGGGCGCGGGCTGGTGCCTTCTGAACTGGGGCAACTGGTTTTCCGCTATGCCGATAAAATGTTTATGCTCAGCCAGGAAATGCTGGATATCGTCAACTATCGCAAGGAATCTAACCTGCTGTTTGACGTTGGCGTAGCTGATGCCTTGTCCAAACGCTTGGTCAGCCAGGTATTGGAAACGGCGGTGGTGGTGGATAACGAACAAATTCATCTGCGCTGTTTTGAGTCAACGCATGAGATGCTGCTTGAGCAACTGAGCCAACACAAGTTGGATATGATCCTGTCGGATTGCCCGGTAGACTCCAGCCAGCAGGAAGGCTTGTTCTCTCTGAAGCTGGGGGAGTGCGGTATCAGCTTCTTCTGTCAACAACCGGTGCCGGATCTGCCGTTCCCGGCCTGCCTGGAGCAGCGGCGTTTGCTGATCCCGGGGCGGCGTTCGATGTTAGGACGCAAACTGCTCAACTGGTTCAACACTCAGGGGATTAAAGTAGAAATACTCGGGGAGTTTGACGATGCGGCATTGATGAAGGCTTTTGGTTTGTACCACAACGCGATCTTCGTTGCCCCCACGCTGTATGCGCAGGATACCTATAACGATGATAACGTGGTGGAGATTGGGCGGATCGACAGCGTGCAGGAAGAGTACTACATCATTTTCGCTGAACGTATGATCCAGCACCCGGCGGTGCAGCGGGTGTGCAACAAAGACTTCTCGGCGCTGTTTGCTCTCTAGCGGCAGATTATGGGTGTAAAAAAACCTGCCGAAGCAGGTTTTTTTAACAAGCAGACAACGTAAAGCTTATTGCATTGCGTTGATGCGCGCAGTCAGGTTTGACTTATGGCGTGCTGCTTTGTTCTTATGGATCAGGCCTTTAGCTGCCTGACGATCCACAAGTGGTTGCATTACGAGGAATGCGTTTTGTGCTGCTTCTTTGTCGCCAGATGCGATAGCTGCGTCTACCTTCTTGATAAAGGTACGCACCATTGAGCGACGGCTAGCGTTATGCTTGCGGCGTTTCTCAGACTGTATGGCGCGTTTCTTAGCTGATTTGATATTAGCCAAGGTCCAACTCCCAAATATATTCTATTGAGGACAATTCAAAGGCCGAGGAATATGCCCTTTTAGCCTTCGTTTGTCAATGGATTTGTGCAAATAAGCGCCGTTTGTACGGGCGGCACTTGCTACGTTGTGATGGCGCAGGATTTTACCAGCTTCGGCCATGGGAATACAGTGTTTCGCGAGAAAAATCGCCCAGTGATTTACATCACACTCTGCAAGCGGCTGGCGGTCATGGATTATCCCCCGTCTTTCAAGCGGCTGCCGGAAGGCAGGCTTGATATCAGTTGGCTAATATACCACGCATTGCGCAGGATAAACGGTGGTTAAGGCGATTTTCCTCGGGTATGGTATGACTATCTATCTCACAGGAAACAATCGCTGGTTAACCTTAACCGCTGTACAAGGTATAATCCGCCGATTTCCATTGTTTTGAGCCAGCTATGCAGCTAATTCGCGGCATCCATAATATCCGTGCACGCCACCATGGTTGCGTGCTCACCATCGGCAACTTTGACGGCGTACACCGTGGTCACAAGGCGCTGTTGGAACAGTTGAAGCATGAGGGGCAACGCCTCGGGCTGCCGGTGATGGTCATGATCTTTGAGCCGCAGCCACTGGAACTGTTTGCCGCTGACAAGGCTCCTGCACGCCTCACGCGTTTGCGTGACAAGGCGAAATATTTGGCGCAGGCCGGGGTAGATTACCTGCTGTGCGTCAAGTTTGATCCCCGTTTTGCCGCCAATACCGCGCAGGCGTTTGTCGCCGAACTGCTGGTGGAAAAACTGGGCGTGCAATTCCTGATGGTGGGGGATGACTTCCGCTTTGGCGCTGGCCGTATAGGTGATTTCACCTTGCTGCAGAAAGCCGGGGAAGAGTACGGTTTTGCGGTGATGAGTACGCCAACCTTTCGTGAAGGGGAACTGCGTATCAGCAGCACGGCGATCCGCAATGCGCTGCGTGATGACGATCTCGCGCTTGCCGAAACGCTGCTTGGTCACCCTTATAGCATTTCAGGCCGCGTAGTGCATGGCGATGAACTGGGGCGCACCATCGGTTTCCCCACCGCCAACCTGCCGCTCAAGCGCCTGGTGGCACCGGTAAAGGGTGTCTATGCGGTCGATGTTTACGGTCTTGGCCCTGAACCACTGCCGGGTGTCGCCAATATTGGCACGCGGCCAACCGTTGCTGGCGTGCGTCAGCAACTGGAAGTCCATCTGTTGGATGTCACAATGGATCTTTATGGGCGCCATATTGACGTGGTGCTCAGCGCGAAATTGCGCAATGAACAGCGTTTTGCTTCGCTCGATGCGCTGAAGCAGCAAATCGCCAATGATGTGGTGACGGCCCGGAAATTCTTCGGGCTACAGACACCGATTTAATGTCTATACCCTAAATAATTTGAGTTGCAGGAAGGCGGCAACGCTGCTTACAGCGGCCCCGAAGGGGAGAGGCCCATGGATGGGCCGAGTAACAGAGCCAACGCACCTGCAACTTGAAGTATGACGGGTATATAGCCGAAAACGGAACCGAGAATCTAATGAGTGACTACAAGAATACCCTGAACTTGCCGGAAACAGGGTTCCCGATGCGTGGCGATCTCGCCAAGCGCGAACCTGACATGCTTGCCCGTTGGTATGAACAGGATCTGTACGGGATGATTCGTGCTGCCAAAAAGGGCAAGAAATCCTTTATTTTGCATGATGGCCCTCCGTATGCGAATGGCAGCCTTCATATTGGTCACTCGGTAAACAAGATCCTGAAAGACATTATTGTCAAATCTAAAGGGATGGCCGGCTTAGATTCACCTTACGTTCCGGGTTGGGACTGCCACGGCTTGCCGATCGAACTGAAAGTTGAGCAACTGTATGGCAAACCGGGCGAGAAACTGACCCCGGCGGAATTCCGCCAGAAGTGCCGTGAGTATGCGGCCGAACAGATTGAAGGCCAGAAGAAAGACTTTATCCGTATGGGAGTCCTGGGGGATTGGGAACATCCGTACCTGACCATGGACTTCAAAACCGAAGCCAACATCATTCGCGCGCTGGGCAAGATCATCAGCAACGGCCACCTGCTGAAGGGTGCCAAGCCGGTACACTGGTGTACCGACTGTGGTTCATCCTTGGCGGAAGCGGAAGTGGAGTATTACGACAAAACTTCCCCGTCGATCGACGTGACGTTCCACGCGGTGGATGCGGCGGCGGTTGCGGCCAAATTTGGTGTGCACAGCGTTAATGGCCCGATCTCCCTGGTGATCTGGACCACGACCCCTTGGACATTGCCAGCTAACCGCGCGATCTCGCTCAACCCGGAATCTGCTTACCAACTGGTGCAGGTAGAAGGCCAATGCCTGATCCTGGCGGCGGATCTGGTTGAAAGCGTGATGAAGCGCGTTGGTATTACCCATTGGGCAGTGCTGGGCGACTGCAAAGGTGCCGATCTGGAACTGATGCGTTTCACCCATCCGTTTATGGGCTTTGACGTGCCGGCGATCCTGGGGGATCACGTCACGCTGGATGCCGGTACCGGTGCGGTGCACACGGCGCCAGGCCACGGCCCGGACGACTTTGTCATCGGTCAGAAATATGGCCTGGAAGTGGCTAACCCGGTCGGCCCGAACGGCTGCTATCTGCCGGGCACCTACCCGTCGCTGGATGGTAAGTTCGTGTTCAAAGCCAACGATCTGATCGTTGAGCTGCTGCGTGAAAAAGGCGGGTTGCTACACGTTGAGAAATTGCTGCATAGCTACCCGTGCTGCTGGCGTCACAAAACGCCGATCATCTTCCGTGCCACGCCGCAATGGTTCGTCAGCATGGATCAGAAAGGCTTGCGTCAGCAGTCGCTGGCCGAGATCAAAGGCGTGAAGTGGATCCCAGATTGGGGCCAGGCGCGCATTGAAATGATGGTAGCTAACCGCCCGGACTGGTGTATCTCGCGTCAGCGTACCTGGGGTGTGCCTATGTCGCTGTTCGTGCACAAAGACACCGAGCAACTTCATCCACGCAGCGTTGAGCTGATGGAAGAAGTGGCGAAACGCGTTGAGCAGGATGGCATTCAGGCGTGGTGGGATCTGGACGCTGCCGATATTCTCGGTGCCGAAGCGGCCGACTACGTAAAAGTGCCAGACACGCTGGACGTGTGGTTTGACTCTGGTTCAACCCATTCTTCGGTCGTGGATGTGCGCCCTGAGTTCAACGGCCACGGGGCCGACATGTACCTGGAAGGTTCTGACCAGCATCGCGGCTGGTTTATGTCATCATTGATGATCTCGACCGCCATGAAAGGCAAGGCACCTTATAAAGAAGTGTTGACCCACGGTTTCACCGTCGATGGTCAGGGCCGCAAGATGTCCAAATCCATCGGCAACACCGTCAGCCCGCAGGACGTGATGAACAAGCTGGGTGGCGACATTCTGCGCCTGTGGGTGGCCTCTACCGACTACACCGGTGAGATCGCGGTTTCCGACGAGATCCTCAAGCGTGCCGCCGATTCCTATCGCCGTATCCGTAACACCGCGCGTTTCCTGCTGGCGAACCTGAACGGGTTTGATCCCAGCACCGACAGCGTGGCTGCGGAAGAGATGGTGGTGCTGGATCGCTGGGCGGTGGGGCGTGCATTGGCGGCACAGCAGGATATCGAACAGGCATATGCCAACTACGATTTCCATGAAGTGGTGCAGCGCCTGATGCAGTTCTGCTCGGTTGAGATGGGTTCCTTCTATCTGGACATCATCAAAGATCGTCAGTACACCGCGAAAAGCGACAGCGTCGCTCGCCGTAGCTGCCAGACTGCGCTGTTCCACATTGCCGAAGCGCTGGTGCGTTGGATGGCACCGATCATGTCCTTCACCGCTGATGAGATCTGGAGCTTCCTGCCGGGCAAGCGTGCGCAGTATGTCTTCACCGAAGAGTGGTACAGCGGGCTGTTCGGGCTGGCCGAAGGTGAAAGCATGAACGACGCCTTCTGGGAAGAACTGCTGAAAGTGCGTGGTGAAGTCAACAAGGTGCTGGAGCAGGCGCGTGCGGACAAACGCATTGGCGGTTCGCTGGAAGCCGCAGTCACTCTGTATGCGGATAACGAACTGGCGGCACGCCTCAACAGCCTGCAGGATGAACTGCGTTTTGTGCTGCTGACCTCTGCCGCCGCGGTGGCACCATTGGCCGATGCGCCAGCGGATGCACAGCCAAGCGAACTGATAAAAGGGCTGAAAATTGCCTTCAGCACCGCTGACGGTGAGAAATGCCCGCGTTGCTGGCACTACACCACCGACATCGGTCAGGTTGCAGAACATGCAGAACTCTGTGGCCGCTGTGTCACTAACGTCGCCGGTGACGGTGAAAAACGCAACTACGCCTGATGAATGAGCGCCTGATGAGTAGACCGATAAGTTCGACCGGCTTGCGCTGGCTGTGGCTGGTAGTGGTAGTGCTGGCGCTGGATCTTGCCAGCAAACAGTGGATCCTGAATAACTTCGTGCTGGGCCAGACCCAGCCGTTGTTCCCCTCATTCAACCTGTACTATGCGCGTAACTATGGTGCGGCGTTCAGTTTCCTGGCGGATCATGGCGGCTGGCAGCGCTGGTTCTTCGCCGGTATTGCTATCGCGATCGTGGTAGTGCTGCTGGTGATGATGTATCGCAACAGCGCGCAGCAGAAGCTGAGCAATATTGCCTACGCCTTTATTATTGGTGGGGCGCTCGGCAACCTGTTTGATCGTCTGTGGCACGGTTTTGTTGTCGACTTTATCGACTTCTACATCGGCAACTGGCACTACCCGACCTTTAACCTGGCAGACAGCTTTATCTGCGTCGGGGCAGCGATGATTGTGCTGGAAGGTTTTCTGCCGGCGAAGAAACGCGTGAAGAGTGAAGGTAAGTAATATGACGGTTCAGGTTAGCAGTAACAGCGCGGTACTGGTGCATTTTACGCTGAAACTGGCGGACGGTTCGACCGCAGAATCCACTCGCGGTAATGGCAAACCGGCGCTGTTTCGCCTGGGGGATGGCAGCCTGTCGGCACCTCTGGAGCAGCAACTGCTGGGTCTGCGGGCCGGTGACAAGTGCGCTTTCACCCTGCAACCGGAAGCGGCATTCGGTATCGAGAACCCGGATCTGATCCAGTTTTTCTCGCGCCGTGACTTTGCCGAAACCGGCGTGCCGGAGGTGGGGACCATCATGCTGTTTAGCGCCATCGACGGCAGCGAAATGCCCGGCGTTGTGCGTGAAGTGGCGGAAGATTCCATCACCGTGGATTTCAACCATCCGTTGGCGGGGCATCCGGTCACCTTCGATATTGAAGTGCTGGAGATTGACCCGCAGCCGCAGCAGGAGGCAACGCATGCAAATATTGCTGGCTAACCCACGCGGTTTTTGCGCAGGGGTTGATCGTGCGATCAGCATTGTGGAGCGTGCGCTGGAGATTTACGGCGCACCTATCTATGTGCGTCACGAAGTGGTGCACAACCGCTATGTGGTAGACAGCCTGCGCGAACGCGGCGCGGTGTTTATTGAAGAGATCTCTGAAGTGCCGGACGGTTCGATCCTGATCTTCTCTGCGCACGGAGTGTCTCAGGCGGTGCGTGCCGAAGCGAAAGCCCGCGAACTGACTATGCTGTTCGACGCCACCTGTCCGCTGGTGACCAAAGTGCATATGGAAGTGGCTCGTGCCAGCCGTAAGGGCACGGAAGCGATCCTGATTGGTCACGCCGGGCACCCGGAAGTGGAGGGCACCATGGGCCAGTACAGCAACCCGAAAGGAGGCATGTACTTGGTAGAGTCGCCTGAAGATGTCTGGAAGCTGCAGGTGAAGAACGAAGGTAACCTGTGCTTTATGACGCAGACCACGCTGTCGGTGGATGATACTTCCGAGGTGATCGATGCGCTGCGCAAGCGCTTCCCGAATATCATCGGGCCGCGTAAGGATGATATCTGCTATGCCACCACTAACCGCCAGGAAGCCGTACGCAATCTGGCGGGGGATGCCGATGTGGTACTGGTGGTCGGATCAAAAAACTCCTCCAATTCAAACCGCCTGGCCGAATTGGCGCAGCGCGTCGGTAAACCCGCTTACCTGATTGATTCGGCGGCGGACATCCAAGAGTCTTGGTTGAAAGATGCCAGCAGCATTGGCGTCACCGCTGGGGCCTCGGCGCCAGACGTGCTGGTTCAGGATGTGATCAGCCGCTTGAAGACATTGGGTGGTCAGGATGTTCATGAGATCAGCGGCCGCGAAGAGAACATCGTGTTTGAAGTGCCAAAAGAGCTGCGGGTAGACATCAAGCAGATCGAATAAGCGATTAAACACCGCATCATCACGGGAAGCCAAGGGCTTCCCGTTTTTCGTTAGGGGTCTGCCAGACCCGTTACTGAGCTTACTAAGCGCCATTCGTGGCGCTTTTTTTATGCACGCTAACAGACAAGACAGGTTCTGTTGCCGACCACACTACCGCAACCCGGTGAAGGCTCTGGGGGCGCTGACGTAAGATTTATCTGGCAGAGGGCGCTGTAGCTAGCACCGAGGGAGTGGGATAGCGGCACCTACCTGCAAAGGAGGATTAAGTGGTGGTTAAGCGTTGAAAGCGAAGTCATCAGCCCGGTATAAGCCCGGGTTTTTTTGACCCTAGCGTCTTGCGACAACCTTGTATCCACAACCCAAAAACTTAACGAAATGATGAGGAACACAATGAAAAAGATAGCGATTTATTCACTGCTCGCCACAATGATGACATCAAGCGGCGCATTTGCTGCCAGTGACAGTATTGTGGCAACGTCTACCCCACCTCAGTACGAGGCCCCGAGCAAACAAGCCAGGGGGGTATTCGGCGGTGATACCACCACCTATGTAAAGTGCGTCTATAAAGTGGGCGGCCAGGATGACAGTAATCCCTCCTCGTCCTGGCTATGGGCGAAAGTGGGGGGCGACTACGCGAAGCTGAAGGGCTATTGGTATAACTCAATGCCACTGGCGAACATGTTCTATACCGAAGCAGCGCATGGGGAGGTGATGAACTTGTGTCATAGCACCTTGGCGGCAGCAGGGGTCAACTCCCCTATTGTTATCCCTTACGCCTCTGATTACACCCTGTCCTACTACTATGTGATCTGGAACCAAGGGGTTAAACAGCCGGTTATCAAGGTGGGTGCTCGGGAGCTTGATCGTATGGTGGTTTTTGGTGACAGCCTGAGTGACACCATCAACGTCTATAACGGCTCATACGGTACCGTGCCGAACAGTACCACCTGGTTACTGGGCCATTTCTCTAATGGCAAGCTTTGGCATGAGCACCTGGCTAACGCATTGAATCTGCCAAGCTACGTGTGGGCGACGGGCAATGCGGAAAGCGGGGAGAAACCCTTCTTCAACGGATTCAGCAAGCAGGTCGATTCGTTCAAGGATTACGCCGCTCGAACCCAAGGTTACGATATTGGCAAAACGCTGTTTACCGTGCTGTTTGGCGGAAATGACTTTATCACCGGGGGGAAAAACGCCAACGAGGTTATCGAGCAATACAGCACGCAACTGGATCGCCTGGCCCAACTGGGGGCGAAGCAGGTTGCGGTTTTCCGGCTGCCAGATTTTTCAGTTATCCCGAACGTTGCCAAGTGGACGGCGGCTGATAAGGCCAAGCTGAAAGAGAACAGCGTGTTGTTCAATGATCAGGTCGAGAAGCTGATCGCTAAGCTCAATGCGACCTATCCTCAAACGACGTTCTATACGCTGAAGCTGGATGACGCGTTTAAACAGGTCTTGGAAAATAGCGATAAATACGGCTTTGTGAATAAGACGGACACCTGCCTGGATATTTCCCAAAGCGGGCTCAGCTATGCGGCAGGGGCCAGTGCGAAAACGGCCTGTAAGAACAGTAATGCGGCGTTTGTATTCTGGGACAATATGCACCCGACCACCAAAACGCATGGATTGCTGGCGGAGCTGTTAAAGGCTGAGATGGTGCGGGGGCTTGCGGCTCCATAACCATCGCCGAGCGTAGTTGATTTTTAGATTGGCATAACCCACCCGCCTTCTTGGTAATGCTTGTCAGTTAAGGCTAACCAGTTCCCTCTCCCTTGGGGAGAGGGTTAGGGTGAGGGGATGAACACCGTACTACAAGCCCCTCACCCCGGCCCTCTCCCACGGGGAGAGGGGGCGATTCCTTTAGCAATTGCACACGATTATGAAGTTTTGCGTTTAACTGACCGGCATTACCCGCCTTATTGGCGGGTTTTTACTGGCGTATCCGTCCGGTGATCCAGCCTCCCGCACCGATCTTTTTTCCGCATAGAAACTGCATAGTTATGTAAGTTCATGCGTACGATCTTGCTTGCCCGATTGTTAATCAATTGATAGCGTTACTGATAAAAGCATCGGGATAACATAATATTCTAATTCTGCATGAAATCCTCTGGCAGCGATCGGGCAGGGCAGTTACTCTGAACCTTATGCTCGTCATAGGGGCACCAAAATCAAGAAGAGAGAAATGTATGACTGATTCACAGATCCGCATCGCAATTGCGGGGTCCGGTGGCCGCATGGGGCGTCAATTGATTCAGGCGGTACAGCAGGCGCAGGGCGTAGTGCTGGGGGCCGCATTGGAGCGCCCAGGTTCAAGCCTGGTGGGAACCGATGCCGGTGAACTGGCTGGAGTCGGGGCGCTGGGGGTCATCGTCAGCGACAGCCTGGATAGCGTGGCCGATGATTTCGATATTCTGATCGATTTCACCCGCCCAGAAGGCACCTTGGCACACCTGGCATTTTGTGTGGCACATAAAAAAGGCATGGTGATTGGCACCACCGGTTTTGATGATGCGGGGAAGGCGGCAATTGGTGATGCTGCCCAACAGATTGGCATCGTGTTTGCTGCCAACTTCAGCGTTGGCGTTAACGTGATGCTCAAATTGTTGGAAAAAGCCGCTAAAGTGATGGGCGACTATACCGATATTGAGATTGTCGAAGCGCACCATCGCCACAAAGTGGATGCCCCTTCCGGCACGGCTTTGGCGATGGGAGAAGTAATTGCCGCTGCGCTGGGGCGTGATTTGAAAGAGTGCGCGGTTTATCAACGCGTTGGCTATACCGGCGAGCGCGATCCGCAGAGCATCGGTTTTGCCACTATACGTGCCGGGGATATTGTGGGTGAGCATACCGCCATGTTTGCCGATATTGGCGAACGGGTAGAAATTACCCATAAAGCCTCAAGCCGCATGACTTTTGCTAATGGTGCCGTGCGCGCAGCATCCTGGGTCCGAAAGCAGCCAAAAGGGCTGTTTGATATGCGTGATGTTCTCGGTTTAGAGCAGTTATAATGTTTTTCATACCATCGTGATGTGGTTGTGTTGATCATAGTACTATGATAATAGGGCAATAATTTTATTGTCCTTTTTTTTAACCATTAAAATAGGGTTTATTTTCGTTTCTAATATGATAATGGCTATTTATAGTGCTTATCTTTTGGTTTTATCCCTTTTTATATCCTCGATTGTTGATTGGTATCGAATTTTCTCCACTGTCATGGTTTTTTTGTGTCATTGTGTCTCGCAACCGTTTACTCGCCCGAGTTTCCGTATGTTTTTATCGGTGTGAAGCCCATAAAACCGTGAGAACAGCAAAAATACGATAAAAAATGGCGCCATGAGTAGACAAGTTGGGCACTCATCATTAAAATGCGCCCAATTTGCCAAAAATTAGCCTTGAGGGCGGTTTTTGCATTGATTTAGGCGGTGAAATCTGAATTAATATGCAAATATTGTGATTGATTATTCCTCGGAGGGTGTTTTGATTAAGTCAGCGCTATTGGTTCTGGAAGACGGAACCCAATTCCACGGTCGGGCCATCGGGGCAGAGGGAACGGCAGTGGGGGAAGTGGTCTTCAATACATCGATGACCGGCTATCAAGAAATCCTCACTGATCCTTCCTACTCCCGCCAGATCGTTACTCTTACTTATCCCCATATCGGCAATGTCGGCACCAATGCTTCCGACGAAGAATCCTCCGCTGTTCATGCTCAAGGCCTCGTCATTCGTGACCTCCCACTGATTGCCAGCAACTATCGCAACGAAGAAGGCCTGGCTGAATACCTCAAGCGTAACAACATTGTGGCGATCGCCGATATTGATACCCGCAAGCTGACCCGGCTGCTGCGCGAAAAGGGCGCACAAAACGGCTGCATTATTGTCGGTGATGTCACCAATGCTGAACTGGCGCTGCAGAAAGCCAAGGCCTTCCCTGGCCTGAAAGGCATGGATCTGGCGAAAGAGGTCACCACCAAAGAAGCCTACGCCTGGCAGCAGGGCAGTTGGACTTTGGAAGGCGATCTGCCAGAGGCTAAAGCGGCGAGCGAATTGCCATTCCACGTGGTGGCTTACGACTTCGGTGCCAAACGCAACATCTTGCGCATGCTGGTGGATCGCGGCTGCCGCCTGACGGTGGTGCCTGCGCAAACCTCTGCTGAAGAGGTGTTGAAAATGAATCCCGACGGCATCTTCCTGTCCAACGGCCCCGGTGACCCGGAGCCGTGTGACTACGCGATTGCCGCCATCAAGCAGTTCCTGGAAACCGACATTCCGGTATTCGGTATCTGCCTGGGCCACCAACTGTTGGCGCTCGCCAGCGGTGCCAAAACCATGAAGATGAAGCTCGGCCACCACGGTGGTAACCATCCGGTTAAAGATCTGGATAACAATACCGTGATGATCACCGCGCAAAACCACGGCTTTGCGGTGGATGAACATAATCTGCCCGCTACGCTACGCGTCACGCACAAATCCCTGTTCGACCACACGGTGCAAGGGATCCACCGCACCGATAAAGCGGCGTTCAGCTTCCAGGGGCACCCTGAAGCCAGCCCCGGCCCGCACGACGCAGCGCCGCTGTTCGATCACTTTATCGAACTGATTGAGACTTACCGTTCCAACGCCAAATAATCAGGAGCCATAAAAAATGCCAAAACGTACTGATATAAAAAGCATCCTGATCCTCGGCGCTGGCCCGATCGTAATCGGCCAAGCGTGTGAGTTCGACTACTCCGGTGCCCAGGCCTGTAAGGCGCTGCGTGAAGAGGGTTACCGCGTTATTCTGGTCAACTCCAACCCGGCAACCATCATGACCGACCCGGAAATGGCCGATGCGACCTACATCGAGCCGATTCACTGGGAAGTGGTGCGTAAAATCATTGAAAAAGAGCGCCCGGATGCGGTGCTGCCGACCATGGGCGGCCAGACGGCGCTGAACTGTGCGCTGGAACTGGAGCGCCAGGGCGTGCTGGCCGAGTTCGGTGTGACCATGATCGGTGCCACGGCCGATGCCATCGATAAAGCGGAAGATCGCCGCCGTTTTGACATCGCCATGAAGAAAATCGGCCTGGACACCGCGCGCTCCGGCATCGCCCATAATATGGAAGAAGCGCTGGCGGTGGCCGCTGACGTCGGTTTCCCGTGCATTATCCGCCCATCGTTCACCATGGGTGGCACCGGCGGCGGCATCGCTTACAACCGCGAAGAGTTCGAAGAGATCTGCGAGCGCGGCCTGGATCTGTCGCCGACCAAAGAGCTGCTGATCGACGAATCGCTGATCGGTTGGAAAGAGTACGAAATGGAAGTGGTGCGCGATAAGAACGACAACTGCATCATTGTTTGCTCCATTGAAAACATCGACGCAATGGGCATCCATACCGGCGACTCAATCACCGTGGCACCGGCTCAGACGCTGACCGACAAAGAATACCAAATCATGCGCAATGCCTCGATGGCGGTGCTGCGAGAGATCGGCGTCGAAACCGGCGGCTCTAACGTACAGTTCTCGGTAAACCCGAAAACCGGCCGCCTGATCGTGATCGAAATGAACCCGCGCGTGTCCCGTTCTTCCGCGCTGGCGTCGAAAGCCACCGGCTTCCCGATCGCCAAAATTGCCGCCAAGCTGGCGGTGGGTTACACCCTCGACGAACTGATGAACGACATCACCGGTGGCCGCACTCCGGCGTCCTTTGAGCCGTCTATCGATTACGTCGTGACCAAGATCCCACGTTTCAACTTCGAGAAATTTGTGGGTGCTAACGATCGCCTGACCACCCAGATGAAGTCGGTCGGTGAAGTGATGGCGATTGGCCGTACTCAGCAGGAATCCCTGCAAAAAGCGCTGCGTGGCCTGGAAGTGGGGGCCACCGGTTTCGATCCGAAGGTTAGTCTGGACGATCCGGAAGCGCTGACCAAGATCCGCCGTGAACTGAAAGACGCCGGTTGCGATCGTATCTGGTATATCGCCGACGCTTTCCGCGCCGGGATGTCTGTAGACGGCGTGTTCAACCTGACCAATATCGATCGCTGGTTCCTGGTGCAGATCGAGGAATTGGTGCGTTTGGAAGAGCAAGTGGCCGAGGCAGGGATTAACGGCCTGAACGCCGGGTTCCTGCGCACCCTGAAGCGTAAAGGCTTTGCCGATGCGCGTTTGGCCAAGCTGGTTGGCGTTTCGGAACACGAGATCCGCAAGCTGCGCCACAGCTTTAACCTGCACCCGGTTTACAAACGTGTGGATACCTGCGCGGCGGAATTTGCCACCGACACCGCTTACATGTATTCCACCTATGAAGAAGAGTGCGAATCCAACCCGACCAACGATCGCCCGAAAGTGATGGTGCTTGGCGGTGGCCCGAACCGTATCGGCCAGGGTATCGAATTTGACTACTGCTGCGTGCACGCCTCGCTGGCGCTGCGTGAAGACGGCTACGAGACCATCATGGTCAACTGTAACCCGGAAACCGTGTCTACCGATTACGACACCTCGGATCGCCTGTACTTCGAACCGGTAACGCTGGAAGACGTGCTGGAAATCGTGCGCATCGAGAAGCCCAAAGGCGTGATCGTACAGTACGGCGGCCAGACTCCGCTGAAGCTGGCGCGTGAGCTGGAAGCCGCAGGTGTGCCGATTATCGGCACCAGCCCAGATGCCATCGACCGTGCCGAAGATCGTGAGCGTTTCCAACAGGCGGTTAACCGTCTGGGCCTAAAGCAACCGGCTAACGCTACCGTCGCCACCATTGAGCAGGCGGTAGAAAAAGCCGCTGGCATCGGTTATCCGCTGGTGGTGCGCCCGTCCTATGTGCTGGGGGGCCGCGCAATGGAAATCGTGTATGACGAAATCGACCTGCGCCGTTACTTCCAAAATGCGGTCAGCGTGTCCAATGATGCCCCGGTGCTGCTGGATCGCTTCCTGGATGATGCGGTAGAAGTGGACGTTGATGCCATCTGCGACGGCGAGCGTGTGCTGATCGGCGGCATCATGGAGCACATCGAACAGGCTGGCGTGCACTCAGGTGACTCCGCGTGTTCATTGCCAGCTTACACCTTGAGCAAAGAGATCCAGGATGTGATGCGTCAGCAGGTTGAAAAGCTGGCGTTTGAGCTGCAGGTGCGTGGTTTGATGAACGTGCAGTTCGCGGTGAAGAACAACGAAGTCTATCTGATCGAAGTGAACCCGCGCGCGGCACGTACCGTACCGTTCGTCTCCAAAGCCACCGGTGTGCCGCTGGCGAAGGTGGCGGCGCGCGTGATGGCGGGCAAGTCATTGGCTGAGCAAGGCGTCACCGAAGAGATTATCCCGCCGTACTACTCGGTAAAAGAAGTGGTGCTGCCGTTCAACAAATTCCCTGGCGTTGACCCGATCCTTGGGCCGGAAATGCGCTCGACCGGTGAAGTGATGGGCGTTGGCCGCACCTTCGCCGAAGCGTTCTCCAAAGCGATGCTGGGCAGCAATTCAGGGATGAAGAAACAGGGCCGCGCGCTGCTGTCGGTGCGTGAAGGGGATAAAGCCCGCGTGGTGGATTTGGCTGCCAGCCTGCTGAAACAGGGCTTCGAGCTGGATGCGACTCACGGTACCGCAGTGGTGCTGGGTGAAGCAGGGATTAACCCACGCCTGGTCAACAAGGTGCACGAAGGCCGCCCGCACATTCAGGATCGCATCAAGAATGGTGAGTACACCTATATTGTGAACACCACCGCAGGCCGTCAGGCGATTGAGGATTCCAAGCTGATTCGCCGCAGCGCGCTGCAATACAAAGTGCATTATGACACCACGCTGAATGGCGGCTTTGCTACGGCAATGGCGCTGAAGGCGGATCCTACCGAGCAGGTAACTTCGGTACAGGAACTGCACGCGCGTATCAAGTAATCGCATATTACCAAAGTGGAACCAATAAGGGCGGGATCAACCCGCCCTTTTCCTTTTCTCAATCAAGCAATTTGCTCATTCTCGATAAAAATTTCCGCTATCAATACCTCCGTAAACTGCCACGATATAAGCTTGATGTAAGGCACGAAACGACGAGAAGCACATGATCCTGATTATTTATGCCCATCCCTATCCCCGGCATTCTCATGCCAATCAGCGCCTATTGCAGGCGGTAAAAGATATTCCCGGTGTGGAAATCCGCACGCTGTATGAGCTCTATCCGGATTTCAACATCGATATCAGCGCCGAACAGCGGGCGTTGGAACAGGCAGATATGGTGGTATTGCAACATCCGATGCAGTGGTACAGCCAGCCGCCGTTGCTGAAGTTGTGGATCGACAAAGTGTTGGAGCACGGCTGGGCCTATGGCCACGACGGTAACGCGCTGGTGGGGAAAGACTGCTTGTGGGTAGTCACTAGCGGCGGTGACGAACAGCATTTCGCGCTGGGGGATTACCCTAATTTTGCCGCCCTGGCTCAGCCGCTACAGGCCACGGCCATTTACTGTGGGATGAAATGGCAGCCCTATTTTGCGGTGCATGACACCTTCACCTGCAATGAGCCGGCGCTGATTGCGGCGGGCGAGGCCTACCGCCAGCGGTTGGTGCAATATCTGCTGGAGCACGGTGAAGCGGCGGCAGAGCAGGAGCAAGCGCATGGATAATCACAATATGATGATTGAAGGGCTGATCTATCTCGGCTCTGCTGCGCTGTTTGTGCCCATTGCCGTGCGGCTTGGCTTGGGACCGGTGCTGGGTTATCTGATTGCTGGTTGTATCATCGGCCCCTGGGGGCTGAAGTTGGTTTCTGATGCTGAATCCATCCTGAACTTCGCCGAGATCGGCGTAGTATTGATGCTGTTTATCATCGGTCTGGAGCTGGATCCCCGGCGTCTGTGGACGCTGCGCGCGGCGGTATTCGGTGGTGGCAGTATTCAGATGGTGGCCTGCGGGCTGGCTTTGAGCGCCTTTTGTTATTTTCTGGGGCTGAGCTGGAAAGTGGCGCTGCTGATTGGCCTGACGCTGGCGCTGTCTTCAACGGCCATCGCCATGCAGGCGATGAGTGAGCGCAATTTAACCCCATCGCCGATTGGCCGCAGTTCGTTTGCCGTGCTGTTGTTCCAGGATATTGCGGCGATCCCGCTGGTGGCGATGATCCCGTTGCTGGCCAGCAGCGGCGCGGCTACCACGCTGGGGGCTTTTGCGCTGTCTGCCGCGAAAGTGGTTGGCGTCTTGACGATGGTAATATTGCTGGGGCGCTACGTGACGCGGCCATTGCTGCATTTTGTAGCGCGATCCGGCATGCGCGAAGTCTTCAGCGCCGTCGCGCTGTTCCTGGTGTTTGGCTTCGGCATCCTGCTGGAAATGGCTGGCCTTTCCATGGCGATGGGGGCGTTTCTTGCCGGTGTGCTGCTGGCCAGCTCGGAATATCGTCACGCGTTGGAAAGTGATATTCAGCCGTTTAAAGGGCTGCTGCTTGGCCTGTTCTTTATCGGCGTTGGGATGTCGATCGATTTTGGCACCCTGCTGCACCATCCGCTACTGATCGCCTCACTGCTGCTAGGCTTTATGTTGCTGAAGGCGCTGCTGCTGTGGCTGGTGGCACCGCTCCTTGGCGTGCCGAAGCGCCAGCGCGGGTTGTTTGCCATTCTGTTGGGGCAGGGCAGTGAGTTTGCCTTTGTGATCTTTGGTGCCGCGCAGATGGCGGGCGTGCTGCCACCGGAGTGGGCCAAACCGCTGACGCTGGCGGTAGCGCTTTCAATGGCGGCGACCCCGTTGCTGTTGGTGGTTGCGACCCGGCTGGAAAAGAACGCGCCGCAAGGCGATCGCCCGGCGGATGAGATCGACGAAGACAATGCCAGCGTGATCATCGCCGGGTTTGGCCGTTTCGGCCAGATCGCGGGCCGTATGCTGCTGGCCAACGGCGTGCAGACCGTGGTATTGGATCACGATCCCGATCATATCGAAACGCTGCGCAAATTCGGCACCAAGGTGTTTTATGGTGATGCCACGCGTGTCGAACTGTTGGAAGCGGCTGGAGCGGCACAGGCCAAGATCTTGATCAACGCCATTGATGATGTAGCGGCAAACCTGCAACTGACGGAATTGGCCAGGCATCATTTCCCTCATCTGAAAATCGTAGCGCGCGCCCGTGATGTGGATCACTGGTACCAACTGCGGCAGTTGGGGGTAGAAAACCTGGAGCGTGAAACCTTTGAAAGTTCGCTGCGTATCGGGCGTGAAACGCTGGAATTGCTGGGGCTGGATGCTTATGAAGCGCGTGAGAAAGCCGATACTTTCCGCCGCTATAACCTGAAGATGCTGGAAGATACGCTGGAGAATTATCAGGATACCGAATTCCGCATCGCCAGCCTGCAACGGGCGAAAGAGATGCTGTCGGCGGCTATCGAACAGGATCAGATGCGCTTGGTGCGCGTGCAACAGACCGGCTGGCGTGGGAGTATTGACGGTAAAGCCCCCGAGGAAGGTGTGGTCGAAGCAAAAGGATAAGGATTGATTGGCCCTTTTCATCTGGAAAGGGCTAAACATAAAACCCGCTGGTTTCAGCTCAGGGCGACTTTAATCCCCAGCGCAATCAGCATTCCACCTAATAATTTGTCGGCCACCTTTTGCGTTTTTGCCAGCCCACGCCGCACCGGTCCGCTCTGGATCAAAAACACCAACACTGGCCACCAGATGGCCGAGAGGCCGAAAATAATCCCTGCGTACCACAGCTTTTCGCCGATACCAGAATTGATTTGCAGTACTTGGGTGAACATCGCCAGGAAGAACAGCGTGGCTTTTGGGTTAAGCAGATTACACAAATAGCCCTGCACGAAGGCATTTTTCAAGCTGATCTGCTGCTGGGGTAGGTTACTGATATCGACCTTGCTACTCCCGTGCGCACGCAGTGCCTGAACCCCCACCCAGATCAGATACACCGCTCCGGCATATTTCAGCACATTGAACAGCCACGGCGTGGTGGTGATCACCACCGCCAGCCCGGCAACGCAGTAAGACATATGAGTGGCAACGCCACAAATCACACCGAGTGCGGTCATCATTGCGGCCAGCCGCGGATAACGGGCGGCATTTTTAATCACCAGAAAGAAATCTGGCCCGGGTGAAAGCATCCCCAAGGTGGCGATACTGGCAACGAATAATGAAGTTTCAAGCATGTTGCTGTCTCAAAGCGAAAGGTACAACAGTGGCGATAATAACGTGACTCCCCCTGATGCGCATCAACCTATTAAGGTAATCTTTGGTTATATGATGAGCATTCATTCAGGGGAGTGGTTGGGGACTATGAAGCAGGAATTAACCATTGAAATGCCGGGTGTACACCGGCAGCAACGTGAAATAACCCGCCTGTGTATTCAGTGCGCTTTGCTGCTGTTGCAGCATGGTGCAGAAAGCATGGTGGTGGAACAGCTATCAACTCGTCTCGGCCTGGCGCTTGGGATGGACAGTGTGGAAAGCTCGATTTCGGCCAATGCCGTGGTGTTGACCACCATCAGCAATGAGGCGTGCCTGACGACCACACGTAAGAATGTCGATCGCGGTATCAATATGCAGATTGTCACCGAGGTTCAGCACATTGTGATCCTCGCCGAGCACAGCCTGGCGGATGCTCAGGACGTGGCGCGGCGTTTTGACAAGATCCGCCCGCTGCGTTATCCGCGCGGGCTGGTGGTGTTGATGGTGGCCCTGTCGTGCGGCTGCTTCAGCGTGCTGAATGGCGGCGGGGCGGATGCTTTTGTCGTCACTTTCTTGGCCAGTGGGGTGGCGATGTTTGTGCGCCAGATGCTCACGGCTCGCCATATGAATCCGTTGATTAACTTTTGCCTGACGGCATTTGTTGCCACCTCGGTTTCCGGCCTGCTGCTGCGGCTACCGCTGTTCAGCCAGACGTCAAGCGTGGCGATGGCGGCCAGCGTTTTACTGCTGGTGCCGGGGTTCCCGTTGATTAATGCGGTAGCCGATATGTTCAAAGGCCATGTGAATACCGGGCTGGCTCGCTGGGCCATGGCCAGCCTGCTGACGCTGGCGACCTGTATTGGTGTGGTGATGGCTATGTCGTTGTGGGGTCTGCGGGGGTGGTCATGAGTCTGTTGTGGGCACTGGTACAGGATATGTTGCTGGCGGCGGTGCCAGCGCTAGGGTTTGCCATGGTGTTTAACGTGCCGGCTCGTGCCTTGCGTTATTGCGCTCTGCTGGGCGCGGTGGGCCATGGTTCGCGGATGCTGATGATGCATTTTGGCATGAATATCGAGTGGGCTTCCTTTCTGGCGGCCATTCTGATCGGCATTATCGGGATTCAGTGGTCCCGTTGGCTGTTGGCTCACCCGAAGGTTTTTACCGTTGCGGCGGTGATCCCAATGTTCCCCGGTATCTCCGCGTATACCGCGATGATCAGCGTGGTAGAGATTTCGCACCTGGGGTACAGCGAAGCATTGATGTCAGTGATGATATCCAACTTCCTCAAAGCCTGTTTTATCGTTGGTGCACTGTCGATCGGCCTGTCGGTGCCAGGTCTGTGGTTATATCGTAAACGCCCGGGAGTCTAGCTCCGGCATGATTTCAGGCCACAGGCTTTATTGTGGCTTGAAATCTCTCTTGAACATCAATTAACCCAATAAGAGCCGTCTTATATATTCATATTGCATGATTAGCCTATCGACGCTGGCAGGGGGTTTACGTATAGTGTGAGCAATTTTGCTGCCTACACAGGGTTAAACAATGATTATCAGCCTGATCGCTGCCTTGGCGGCGGATCGCGTCATCGGTATGGAAAACGCCATGCCGTGGCACCTGCCAGCGGATTTAGCGTGGTTCAAACGTAACACGTTGAATAAGCCGGTGATTATGGGTCGTAAGACCTTTGAGTCAATTGGTCGCCCACTGCCGGGCCGCCATAATATCGTTTTGAGCAGCCAACCTGGCACTGAAGAAGGGGTAACCTGGGTCAGTTCCCTTGATGAAGCGTTGGCGGCTGCCGGTCAGGTGGAAGAGGTAATGGTAATGGGGGGCGGCAGGGTTTATACCCAGTTTCTTTCTCGTGCCAACCGGCTGTATCTGACGCACATCGACGCCGAGGTGGAGGGCGATACGCACTTCCCGGATTATGAGCCTGATGAGTGGGAAACCTCGTTTAGCGAATTCCATGATGCTGATGCACTGAATTCTCACGGCTATTGCTTCGAGATCCTGGAGCGCCGTTAAGCCAGCCAGGCAACCATGGGCACCCTTGGGTGCCCATGGTTTTTTTAAGAGGCGGCTAGCGTATCCAGGCCGTCTATGACATCACGGCAGTTGGATGGTTGAACAAAGTATTTTTTGTCTTCCCAACGTAGCATCGTCAGATTTCCGCCCCAGCAGCAGCCGGTATCCAGGCCAATCACACCTTCCGGCGTGCCTTTGCCTTCCAATGAAGCCCAGTGGCCAAAAATAATGGTGTACTCAGGATCGACCAGGCGCGGCAGCTCAAACCAGGGTTTCAGCGGCGCAGGCGCACTGCCTGGCGCATCTTTGCAGATCATGTCTAGCTGGCCATTCGGGAAGCAGTAACGCATGCGCGTTAGAGCATTAGTGCTGAAACGCAGGCGTGCTAAGCCGCTCAGATCAGGGCTCCAGTTGTTCGGCATATCACCGTACATGGCATCCAGAAACAGCGGGTAGCTGTCACTGCTCAACACGGCTTCCACTTCACGCGCACAGAGCTGCGCGGTGTCGATATCCCACTGTGGGGTGATGCCGGCATGGCCCATGATCAGCTTGTGCTCATCATCCACCTGCAGCACCGGTTGGCGGCGCAGCCAGTTAACCAACTCGTCCCGATCGGGGGCTTCCAGTAACGGCGTGAGACGATCCTTAGGCTTGTTGCGGCTGATACCCGCATACACGGCCAGCAGATGCAGATCGTGATTGCCCAGCACCATACGCACTGCTGGCCCGAGTGAACGCACATAGCGCAAGACCTCGAGCGAAGCGGGGCCACGTGCGACCAGATCGCCCGTCAGCCACAGTTGATCGTGCAATGGATCGAAAGCCGCTTGTGCTAACAGCGCCTGCAGCTCATCGAGACAACCGTGAATATCGCCAATAAGATAAGTCGACATATTAGTGAATCAACGTTGGAATGGCTAAACGGAACACGGGAATGGCGGTGCGGAATGTCTGACCTTGATGATCAACCATCTCGTAGTGGCCTTCCATGGTACCCAGCGGCGTTTCAAGCACGGCACCGCTGGTATATTGATACTCGCTGCCGGGCCGGATAATCGGCTGTTCACCGATCACCCCTTCACCCTGAACTTCAGTCTGACGACCGTTACTGTTGGTAATCAGCCAGTAACGGCCCAGGAGTTGCACGTCGAAACGCCCCAGATTGCGGATGGTGATGGTATAGGCGAAGACGTAACGCTCTTCCTCAGGTATCGATTGTGATTCCACATAAATACTTTGTACCTGAATACATACACGAGGCGAATCGATCATGGTGATACTCCTTATTGCTGCAGCGCTGAAAGCCAGTTTGCCAACTTGCAGTATTGCGCTACAGAAATATTTTCAGCTCTGAGCGTCGGATCGACGCCGAGTTCCGTCAACTGTTCCGGGGTAAACAGATCGCCCAGGCTGTTGCGGATGGTTTTCCTGCGCTGGTTAAACGCCTGAGTCGTGATGCGGCTTAGCATGCGCACATCCCCCACCGGGTGTGGGATCACAAGGTGCGGCACCAGGCGGACCACGGCGGAATCGACTTTAGGTGGTGGAGCGAACGCGGTAGGCGGCACTTCCAGCACCGGAATAACGTTGCAGTAATACTGCGCCATCACGGTCAAACGCCCGTAAGCTTTGCTGTTCGGGCCGGCAACCAGGCGGTTTACCACTTCCTTTTGCAACATGAAATGCATGTCGCGAATAGCGGAAGTATAGCTGAAAAGGTGGAACATCAACGGCGTCGAGATGTTATACGGCAGGTTGCCGAACACGCGCAGCGACTGGCCCGCTTCTTCAGCCAGTTCGGCGAAGTTGACCGTCATGGCATCTTGCTGGTGGATGGTCAGTTTGTCTTTCAACTGCGGATGCGTGGCCAAGCGGGCGGCCAGATCGCGATCCAGCTCGATCACCGTCATGCGATCCATACGGGCACCAACCGGTTCGGTCAGTGCGCCCAGACCTGGGCCGATCTCAATAACCGCTTCACCCGGTTGAGGATGAATGGCCGAGACAATGCTATCGATGACAAACTGATCGGTTAAAAAGTTTTGTCCAAAGCGTTTGCGGGCAAAGTGCCCTTGGTGGACTCTATTATTCATTACAATTAATTATCATTTTAATGGCGAGATTTAAGGCCGTTTTGAAGCTGCCTGCATCGGCGGTGCCGGTGCCAGCCAATTCCAACGCGGTACCGTGGTCGACCGAGGTACGGATAAAAGGTAAACCGAGAGTGATGTTCACCGCCCGGCCAAACCCTTGGTATTTTAGCACCGGCAGGCCCTGATCGTGATACATCGCCAGCACGGCATCGGCATGTTGCAGATATTTCGGCTGGAACAGCGTGTCTGCTGGCAATGGGCCGACCAGGTTAATGCCGCGGCCGCGCAGGGTATCGAGAGCAGGGATGATCACATCCAGCTCTTCACGCCCCATATGGCCGCCTTCTCCGGCGTGCGGGTTCAGCCCGCAGACGTAGATCTGTGGTTGTTTGATGCCAAATTTGCTCTTCAGATCGCCGTCGAGGATGGTGATTACCTCAAACAGGCTCTGCTGCGTGATAGCACCCGGCACCGCTAACAGGGGCAGGTGCGTAGTGGCTAACGCAACGCGCAGTTCTTCGGTAGCCAGCATCATCACGACGCGATCGCAGTGGCTGCGATCGGCAAAGAATTCGGTATGGCCAATGAACGGGAGCCCGCCGTCGTTGATCACGCCTTTGTTGACCGGCCCGGTAATCAAGGCGGCAAATTCGCCGTTCAGGCTGCCGTCACAGGCACGGGCCAGGGTTTCCACCACGTAAGCGCTGTTGGCAACGTTCAGTTCGCCCGGCACCACGGCGGCGGCGACGTTAATAGGGAGGATCGTCAGCGTACCTGCGCGCTGCGGCTGTGCCGGTTGTTCCGGCTGATAGTCACGCAGCGCCAACGGCAGTTTCAGCAAGCGGGCACGCTCAAGCAGCAAGGCCGGATCGGCACACACCACCAGTTCAACAGGCCAATCCTGTTGCGCCAGCACTGCCACCAGATCCGGCCCAACCCCGGCTGGCTCGCCGGGGGTGATCACGATACGTTTATTGTTGTGCATTGCTTCCATTGAGGATCTTCACGTAAGCAGCAGCACGTTGTTCCTGCATCCAGGTTTGCGCTTCTTCAGCAAACTTGCGGTTAAACAACATGCGGTAAGCACGATCTTTCTGCGCCGCGTCGGTTTTATCCACTTGGCGAGTATCCAGCAACTGGATCAGGTGCCAACCAAAGGAGGAGTGCACCGGTTCGCTGAGCTCGCCTTTCTGCAGCTTCATCAATGCATCACGGAAGGCCGGATCGTACATGTCTGGAGACGCCCAGCCCAGATCGCCACCCTGCAGTGCAGAACCCGGATCCTGAGAAAGCTGTTTGGCTTCATCTTCAAACTTCGCCGTACCACTTTTGATGGCGGCAGCCACTTCCTGCAATTTTGCCCGCGCCTGATCGTCGGTCATGACCACCGACGGTTTCAGCAGAATATGGCGAGCGTGCACTTCGGTCACTGAAATGGACTGGTTCCCCCCGCGCATATCGTTTACTTTCAGAATATGGAAACCGACACCGGAACGGATCGGGCCAACGACCTCGCCTTTTTTGGCGTTGATCAGCCTTTCAGCGAACAGCGTAGGCAGTTCCTGCAGTTTGCCCCAGCCCATCTGGCCGCCTTTCAGCGCCTGGGAGTCGGCAGAGTAAGTGATCGCCAATTTACCGAAGTCTGCACCACCGTTGATTTCGCCCACCAGACGTTTTGCCATCGCTTCGGCTTCATCAACCTGTTTTTGCGACGGGTTTTCCGGCAGTGGAATCAGGATGTGGCTAAGGTTGACTTCGGTATCGCCACCGTTCTGCGCACCAACCTGCTTGGCCAGTGCATCCACTTCCTGAGGCAGGATGGTCACACGGCGGCGCACTTCGTTGTTGCGCACTTCTGAAATCAGCATTTCTTTGCGGATTTGCGCACGATAGGTGTTGTAGTTCAAGCCTTCAGCCGCCAGGCGGGTGCGCATTTGATCGAGGCTCATTTTGTTCTGAGCGGCGATATCGGTAATCGCTTTATCCACATCGGCATCAGAAGCGGTAATACCCATCTTCTGCGCCATCTGTAACAGGATGTTATCCATGATCAGTCGTTCGAGGATCTGGTGACGCAACGTGCTGTCGTCCGGTAATTGCTGGCCGGTCTGCTGTGCGTTAAGTTTCACCGATTGCATTAAACCGTTCACGTCGCTCTCAAGTACTACACCGTTATCGACGACGGCGGCGACTTTATCCACTTCTTGGGGTGCTGCGAACGCGGTATTGGCACAAACTACCAATCCGAGAAGAAGCGTTCTCCAGTTCTTCATACATTTCCCATTATGTAATCCGCAAATGCGGGTGAAAGTTATCATTTTTCAATGTGTTCAATATGCCCTTGTAACGACGAGCATACATCAGAATGCGCGCTGGTAAGGCAATATGCCGGAGCGCAGCATTTCCGTGGTGCCGAGGCTGTGATCGTTGCTTAGGCCACGCAGTTCAATGTTGAATGAAACTTTGTTGTCATATTTACTGGTCTGGTTTCCGGCATCCCAGTCGGTGATTTTCCGTTCGTATCCTAGGTTAACCGCCCAGCAGCAAGTGTTGTAACGCAAGCCCACCAACTGGTTCGCCGTCTGCTTCGCACGGGTATCATAGTAATATGCCCCCACGACGGCCCAGCGATCGGCAATTGGCCAGCTGGCGGTAGTTCCCAACTGCGAGATACCGTCCTGATAGCCTGGATTCTTAATACCTGGCAAAGTTGCCGCGATATATTCCGGGCTGGCATAGCGGTAATTCAACTGCACCATGCGATTTGCATCCTGACGGTATTCAATGACTGAATCCCCCAATGCAACGCTATTAAGGCGGGTGTCGTACTGCACACCGCCACGCAGGCCCCAGCGATCGTCAATCTTCCAATAGGTGTCACCAGCCCATACTACGCTGCCGGTATCATCACTGTTATCAAAGTTACTTCTTTTATCACCCGTCCGCGAGCGGCTGAGGTAATAAATTTGACCAACAGAAACGTTGAAACGTTCAACTAATGCATCATCATAAATGCGTGATGTGACCCCAGTTGCCAGACGATTCTGTGAAGCGATGCGATCCAACCCGCTGTAAGAACGATCGCGGAACAGACCGGAGTAGTCGGTTTGCAGCAGGGTTGAGTCATAGCTATAGATGTTGCTTTGATCGTGATAAGGGACATACAGATACTGCATGCGCGGCTCAATGGTCTGGGTATAGTCCTGCACCAGGTCCATGGGGCGTTCAAATACCACTTTACCGTCACTCTTGAACTGCGGAATGACGCGGTTGACCGAACCGTCGAGGTTTGGCGCCGCGTTGCCGGTACGGCCTGCATAATTCGCTGCAAAACCGTTAGGAATCTCCTGCTGGTAGTGCGTTGCCATCACTTTGGCTTCGGTATTCAGGCTACCCCAGCTGTTGGCCAACGGCAGATTGATGGCCGGTGCAACGTGCCAGCGGGTGGCTTCCGGGTTGTTCGGATTCACGCTGGTGAATTTGGCAACCTGGCCGTAAGTGTGCAAATCAAATGGACCAAGATCGGTTTTGTAATAGTTGAGATCCAACTGAGGCTGGGCACGGTAGGCATTTTGGTTGCCGACACCGCTGAAAATCTGGAACTGTTTTGATGCCAGCGTGGCATCCCAGTTTTCATTCGCATAGCCTACGCTGTATTTCTGTGTGGCATAGCCATCGGTGGTGGCACCGTATTTAGAATCCAAATCGGTGAAGTAATAGGGATCGCTAACCTTGGTGTAATCGATATTGAAACGCCACACCTTGTCCATCACGCCGCTATGGCCCCAGTAGAACAACCAGCGTTTGCTGTTGTCCATTGCGCCATGATCTTTCTCAAACTGGCGATCGCTTGGCAGCCAGTCTAATGCCAAGGTGCCCAGGCCCGGTTGCACCAGATAGCGAAATTCGTTCTGCCACTGCAGGCCACGCTGCGTCATATAACGTGGCGTAATGGTGGCATCAAAGTTTGGCGCAATGTTCCAGTAATACGGCAGCGTGAACTCGAAGCCGTTGTTACTGCCATATTTAGCGTTGGGGATCAGGAAACCCGAACGGCGCTTGCTGCCAACCGGCAGTTGCATATAGGGGCTGTAAAATACCGGTACACTGCCAATCTTGAAGCGGGCATTCCAGACTTCGGCCACTTCTTCTTCGCGATCGTGGATCACTTCAGAGCCAACGACGCTCCAACTGTTGTCCCCCGGCAGGCAGGAGGTGAAGGTGCCATTTTCCAAAATGGTGTAGCGGTTCTGGCCGCGCATCTTCATTTTTTCGGCATTGCCACGCCCCTGACGGCCCACCATCTGGTAGTCGCCTTTATACACATCGGTATCTTTGGTATTCAGGTTTGACCAGGCTTTCGGGCCTTTCAGTTTGATTTGGCTATCATCGTAATGCACATTTCCCGTGGCGGTCACGGTACGCACAGGATCAGGCTGCCCCGCCTTTTGCGTTTGGTTCATTTCAACCTGTTCCGCCGTCAGCGTGCTGTTACCCTGCGTGATATTGACGTTACCGCTAAACAGAGCACTGCCTGGGTAATGGGCGCGTGAATCATCGGCAAGGATGGTCACGGGAAGGCTGCTTGGGTCGCCATTGATGATGGGTTTATTGTAAGTAGGTACGCCGAGCATACATTGCTCGGCCAGATCAGCCAGCGCATGCTGACTGTAAAGTGCCGTCCAAATCAGAGTGGCCAGCAGTGTTGGGAAACTTTTTTTCATACGCGGTTTTGGTGTTCCGTCATCATAGGCATCATATCCGGCAAACGGTCAGAGACTATATCACTCATCAGCGTTGCGCTAGCGTTAAATCCTGCCGTTTGGTTACGCCGTTGTTAGGCGCAAAGATAAATGACGGGTATGATAATCCAAATCTTGTGAAAAATCGCCTTAACCCTGGTGTGAAACGGGGGAGATGTGCGGCTTGCGGTTGATAATTGAGGAGTCTATGCAGTATTGGGGCAAACTGCTCGGAGTGATTGTCGCCATTTGGTCTGGCGCGGGATTCTGGGGTGTAGTTTTGGGGCTGATTGTCGGCCATATGATCGATACTGCGCGTAATAACAAGCGCAGCCGAGGCTTTTTTGCCGACCAGCAAACGCGGCAGACGTTGTTCTTCCGCACCACTTTTCAGGTGATGGGCCACCTGACCAAATCGAAAGGGCGTGTTACCGAGGCAGATATTCAGATCGCCAGCCTGTTTATGGACCGTCTGCAGCTGCACGGCGAGGCACGTACTGCCGCGCAGCAGGCGTTCCGTGAAGGTAAGCAGAGCCAGTTTCCATTGCGCGAAACGCTGCAGCAGTTCCGCAGCATCTGCTTTGGGCGTTTCGATCTGATTCGGATGTTTCTGGAAATTCAGATCCAGGCGGCTTTTGCCGATGGCTCGCTGCATCCGAACGAACGACAGGTGCTGTATGTGATCGCCGAAGAACTGGGGATCTCACGCGCGCAGTTCGACCAATTCCTCAGCATGATGGAAGGTGGACGTCAGTTTGGCGGCGGTAGCTGGCAGGGGCAGCAAGGGGGCCATTCGCACGGGGGTTACCAGCAGGCGCAACGTGGCCCGACGCTGGAGGATGCCTGCAAGGTGCTGGGCGTCAGCAGCACAGACGATGCGGCTGTCATCAAGCGAGCCTACCGCAAACTGATGAGCGAACATCACCCGGATAAACTGGTGGCAAAAGGCTTGCCACCGGAAATGATGGAGATGGCCAAGCAGAAAGCGCAGGAGATTCAGGCAGCCTATGACCTGATCAAGCGTGAGAAAGGCTTCAAGTAAGTTATTCAGTAATAGTAATAGATAGAGGGGCCTGGTTAACCGGGCCCCTTTGTATTTACATCAGAAATCCGGTTCCGCACGAAAATGCAGTGGGATCTGGGATAGCGGATGGGTAATGCGTAACTCTTGCGCGTGTAACTGAAGGCGCGATGCCATCGCTTTGGCTGCCGGGTGTGCGTAAAAACCGTCACCCAGGATCGGGTGCCCCAGCGCCAGCATATGAACACGCAACTGGTGCGAACGCCCGGTGATCGGCTTCAGCAGGACTCGCGTGCTGCCATCGGCATCACGGGAAAGCACCTGATATTCCGTTTGCGCTGCTTTACCGGTTTCAAAACACACCTTTTGCAGCGGCCGGTTTGGCCAGTCACAAATCAGCGGTAAATCCACCAGCCCCTCATCATGTTCCATATGCCCCCACACGCGGGCGATATAAGATTTCTGCGGTTCGCGCTCGCGAAACTGGCGCTTCAACTCGCGCTCGGCGGCTTTGTTCAGGGCGACTACAATCACTCCACTGGTAGCCATATCCAAACGATGCACCGACTCAGCGCTGGGGAAGTCGGCCTGGATGCGCGTCATCACGCTGTCTTTGTTTTCCGGCGCACGCCCAGGAACGGAAAGCAGTCCGCTGGGTTTATTGACCACGATGATGTGCTCATCCTGATAAATTACGATCATAGGTACCTATTAGAGCTAACGCTATCGAGCGTGAATTATTGCGGGTGAGTATAACAGGAGTTGTCGGTGTGGCGGAGAAACGGGTGCAGACGGTGACTTAATGGATGTTGCAACTATGTTGCAAAAACTTGTATAGCCGATCACACAAATAGCCAATCCATTACATTGTGTCTTTTTTTTGTGAAAATGTAGATATATTCTAATTATGAATACAAAAATACCTGCATCCGTAGGAATATCTGCTTGCTTGGAGACTCACCGCATGAACACCATGACGACAGAAAAACCATCGCTGAAAAATGAAAATAGACCGGTTATACCGGGGGTGACGTTATCGACATTCCCCGATTCCCCTCGCTTATTAACGCTCAATTTCAGTGCTGAAGTCACCGAGCGCTTTTTGCAACAGACCGAGCAATGGCCGATACAGGCGCTGGAATATAAATCGCTGCTACGGTTTCGTATCGCCAAAATATTAGATGACCTCTGTGCTAACCAGCTCCAGTCGTTCCTGTTGCAAACGCTGCTGGCCCGCTCTCAGGGGGCACTGCTGATCCAGGCTGAAGGCATCAATCGTGTCGAACAGAGTGATGACATGGTCAAGCTGGCCACGGCGATAGCTCATCTGATTGGCCGTTCCAATTTTGACTCGATGAGTGGCCAATATTACGCCCGCTTTGTGGTGAAGAACGTTGATAATTCAGACAGTTACTTGCGGCAGCCGCACCGGGTGCTGGAACTGCATAACGACGGCACCTACGTGGATGAGGTGACCGACTATGTGATGATGATGAAAATCGACGAACAGAATATGCAGGGGGGCGACTCTATGCTGTTGCACCTGGATGACTGGGAGCAGTTGGATACCTATTTTCGTCACCCGCTAGCTCGCCAGACCATGCGCTGGTCTGCGCCTCCGAGCAAGAATACCCTGAAAGACGTTTTCCATCCGGTGTTTGACGTTGACGATCATGGCCGCCCGGTGATGCGTTATATCGATCAGTTCGTGCAACCGAAAGATTTCACCGAAGGTAACTGGCTAAGCGATCTGTCCGATGCCCTGGAAAGCAGCCAGAACAAGCTGTTCATTCCGGTGCCGGTTGGCAGTATTTTATTGATTAATAACCTGTTCTGGCTCCATGGGCGCGATAGGTTTACGCCACACCCGGAGCTGCGGCGTGAATTGATGCGTCAGCGTGGTTATTTCAATGTGCCACAGAGTCGTACTTAATCTCTGTTAATCGCCTGGAAGGGGATGCCGCAAGATGTATGATTTTGTGATAATCGGCGGGGGCATTATTGGCATGTCCACCGCCATGCAGTTGATTGCAACCTATCCCGATGCCCGTATTGCCGTGCTGGAAAAGGAACCTGAACTGGCACAGCATCAAACTGGGCATAACAGTGGCGTGATCCATGCCGGGGTGTATTACACTCCCGGCAGCCTGAAGGCACGCTTTTGTCTGGCGGGCAATCAAGCCACCAAGGTGTTTTGCGATCGGCATGGGATCCGCTATAGCGACTGCGGCAAAATGCTGGTCGCCACCACGCCATTGGAGATGGAACGCATGCGTGCCCTGTGGGAGCGCACGGCGGCCAACGGCTTGCAGCGGGAATGGCTAAATGCGCAGCAGTTGCAGGAGAGAGAACCCAACATTGTCGGGCTTGGGGGGATTTTTGTTCCTTCCAGCAGTATCGTCAGCTATCGCGAGGTAACGATGGCGATGGCTCGCGTGTTTCAACAAGCGGGTGGGGAAATCTTTTATCAGGCTGAAGTGCAGGCGTTGCATGAACACTCGCAGGGCGTGGTGGTCAGTACGCCGCAGGCCGAGTTTTCTGCGCGTTATCTGGTGACCTGCTCTGGCCTGATGGCCGATCGGTTGGTCAAGATGTTGGGGATCGAACCCGGCTTTATGATTTGCCCGTTCCGTGGCGAGTATTTCCGTTTGGCGAGCCAGCATAATAACATCGTGAATCACCTGATTTATCCGATCCCCGATCCTGCGGTGCCTTTCTTGGGCGTCCATTTAACGCGCATGATCGATGGTAGCGTCACCGTGGGGCCCAATGCGGTATTGGCCTGGAAGCGGGAAGGTTACCATAAAAGGGATATTTCCTGGCGCGACACCCTGGAAATGGCCAGCTATGCGGGCATTCGCAAATTGATGTACCAGAATCTGTCTTTGGGCGTGGGGGAAATGAAAAACTCGCTGTTCAAACGCGGTTATCTCAAGCTGGTACAGAAATATTGCCCTAGCCTGACGGAACAGGATCTGTGGCCTTACCCGGCCGGGGTGCGCGCCCAGGCCGTGTCGCCTGAGGGGAAACTGATTGATGATTTCCTGTTTGTTACTACCGCGCGCACCATCCATGTCTGTAATGCCCCGTCACCGGCGGCGACATCGGCGCTCCCTATTGGCCAGCATATTGTCGGCAAAGTGCAGGCATTGTTAGAAAAGCAGCCGTCATCTGGGGCCAATCTGCGCGCCGCAGTGACGGCGGTTTAAACCAACAATGTTCAAATCACCATCAATGCTGCCGGGCATTTATGGTGATCTCCCATCATGCCTTGCTCCGCAGGCGCTTCTTCTCCCGACCGAACTGGTTATCTGCCGGTATTTCATTATAATTAAAGGCCTTATGTTTCAAGAGATGGGATCGTAATGACTCTCCAGCAAAATGCGGTATTTGATGGTTATCATTATCTGAAAAGAGACATTATTCGCGGTGTTTTTCAGCCCAACGAAAAGCTGCGTATGAGTCTGCTGACCAGTCGCTATAACCTGGGGGTTGGCCCGTTACGCGAAGCCCTGTCACAGTTGGTGGCAGAAAATCTGGTGACCGCGATCAGCCAGAAAGGCTACCGCGTAGCTCCCATGTCACAGGCCGAGTTGCTGGATATTTTTGATGCCCGCGCCAATCTAGAGGCGATGCTGGTCACGCTGGCGATTGAGCGCGGCAACGATGATTGGGAAGCGAATATTCTGGCGCAGACGCACCGTCTGGCCAAGATGAGCACCGTCGCCACCAGCGAAGCGCTGCTGGACGAGTGGGATCAACGCCATCAGGCATTCCACAGCGCCATTGTTGCCGGTTGCGGCTCGCACGCTTTATTGCAGATGCGCGATCGGCTGTTCGATCTGGCGGCGCGTTATCGCTTTTTATGGCTAAGAAAGACGGTGTTTTCCGCCAGCGTGATGGAAAATAAACACCAGGAACATCAGGAACTGGTCAAACTGGTGCTGGCACGTGATAGCCGCCAGGCCAGCGAACTGATGCGTGAACATTTGCTGACGCCAATCCCTATCATCATGCAGGTGATGGAACAAAATAACCTGCAGCAGAATGACAATGACTGAGGGCTGATGGTCGGTTTAGCCTGTGGCGGCATCGCGCACCGCAGTTAGAAAGGCCGATAAGATCGGGCGTTGATCGTCCGTTTGCCAGATACAGTAAGCCTGAGAGAGTAATGCCACTTCCTCGAGCGCAATAAAGCTCACGCCCGCCATCGCCGCACTCCGCAGGCTGGCGGGCACCAGTGCAACGCCAAATCCTTGCGCCACCAGCGAGAGAACGCTCAGCCAGTGGCGCGCTTCACAGCGAATGTCAGGATCGATCCCCGCGCTAAAGCACAGGGATTGGATGCGATCATAGTAATAAGGCGATACCTGGCGTGAAAACACGATAAACCGCTCATCCCGCAGATCACGCAGGTTAAGCGCCGCGTTGCCAGCCAAGGGATGCTGCTGCGGCAGGCAGGCCACTAATTCCTCGCTGGAAAACAGCAGTGAAGAAACCCCCTCCGGCAAGCGCGACGCATGAACAAACCCGACATCGAGGCTGCCGTGTGCCAGCTCGGTTAACTGATCTTTGGTATTCAGCTCCAGCATATTGAGCCGCAAGCCTGCTCGCGACTGCTGAAACTGCTGTAATAGCCTGGGGAGCCCCTGATACAGCAGAGCGCCAACAAAACCGATGCGCAAATGGCCGGTAACGCCCTGATCGATGTCACGCACCTGGTGCATGGTGCTGTTCATGCGATCGATCAGCGCCTGGGCTGCGGGCACCAGCGCCTCTCCGGCCGCGGTCAGCCGCACCTTCTGATGGCTGCGTTCAAACAACCTTGCCCCGATGGTTTCCTCCAACTGGCGGATGCTCACGCTCAGTGGCGGTTGAGAGATGGCAAGGCGGCTGGCGGCCCGGCCGAAATGCAGCTCATCAGCCAACACCAGAAAGTAGCGTAAACGGCGAATATCCACGGTATACCCATTCCTTTTTACTGCCCTTGAAAAGCCACCCTAGCACGGTTGCAACCATGCTTCTGGGCGGCACCCGGCAAATCACCACGACACGATGCTTTTAGCCTATCGGCCGATAGGGAAACAGTATTAGACAGCCTCTTTCGTTTAACAAAATATAAACATAAATACAACAATATGGGGCTGAGTATGTATACCGTTATCAATCAGCAGGACAATATCCCGGATCAATCCGGTGCCAACCTTTATCTCACCGACGCGCCGCTGGAGGCCTTGCTGGTGGCCTATCTGCCGGCAGAGCTGCGCGCCCATCTGCGGCCTTATCTGCAGAAACTCGGCGCGCTGGCTGGGGGGGCACTGAGTGAACTGGCGGATCTGGCAGATAAGAACCCGCCGCAGCTGCAGGTGCGCACCCGAACCGGCACCGATCGGCAACGCATTTTAAAACATCCGGCTTTCGTCGAGCTGGAACGCTACGCGTTTAGCGAGTTCGCCCTGGCCACCATCTCACATCGGCAAGATGTGCTGGGCTGGCAAGGGCAACTGCCGCCGCTGGCCAAGTATCTGTTTACCTACCTGTTCGTGCAGGCCGAGTTTGGCCTGATGTGCCCGGTATCGATGACCGACTCGCTGACCCGCACGCTGAAAAAATATGGCTCCCCTGAGCTGGTGGCTAAATATCTGCCACGGCTTACCTCGCTCGATCCCGCCACGCTGATGCAAGGGGCGATGTTTATGACCGAGCAGGGGGCGGGCTCTGATATTGCGGCCACCACCACGCTGGCGGTAGACATGGATAACCACTACCGGCTGTACGGTGATAAATGGTTCTGTTCTAACCCCGATGCCGAACTGGCGATGGTGTTGGCGCGCATTGAAGGCGCACCGGAAGGGATGAAAGGGGTATCGCTGTTCCTGCTGCCGCGCACGTTGGACGATGGTTCAACCAATGCCTATCGCATTTTGCGCCTGAAGGACAAACTCGGGACGCGCTCGATGGCCAGCGGTGAAATCCGCCTTGAAGGGGCCACTGCCTATCTGGTGGGTGAGGCCGGGCGCGGCTTTGTGCAGATGGCGGATATGGTCAATAACTCCAGGTTGTCCAACGGGGTGCGCTCTGCGGGGCTGATGCGCCGGGCGGTCAGCGAGGCGTTCTATATCGCCCGCCATCGCCAGGCCTTCGGTAAAAAACTGATCGAACTGCCGCTGATGAGAAAGCAGTTGCTGAAGATACTGCTCCCCAGCGAGCAGGCGCGCAGCATGGTCTTCCAAACGGCAGAGGTGCTGCGCCGTTCCGATAGCGGCGATAAAAACGCCTATGCGCTGCTGCGTATTCTGACCCCGCTGATCAAATTCCGCGCCTGCCGCGATGCCCGCAAGGTGACCGCCGATGCCATGGAGATCCGCGGTGGCTGTGGTTACATCGAAGAGTGGGGCGATCCGCGTTTGGTCAGAGATGCGCATTTGGGCTCGATCTGGGAAGGGACCAGCAACATTGTCGCTCTGGACGTGCGGCGCGCCATCCTGCGTGAGCAATCGCTGGAGGCGCTGCAGGTATACCTCGAGCAACTGCTGGCAGAGGCGCATCTGGACAATGCCATGCGTGCCCGTTTCCTCAGCGCACAGCAGCGAGCCTTTGCCCTGGCAGAGGCGGCCGCCACGGCAGAGGGCAGCAGCCTGACGCGCCGCGCCGCCAGCGGCCTGTACAACCTGGTCAGCGCGGCGGCGATGGCCTGGGAGAGCCATCACACCGACGCTCCGGCGCGTTTGCATCTGGCCGAACAGGTCTTGATCCACAAGCTGTTGCCTGTCGATCCCTTAACGGTAGAAAACCCGCTGTCTGAGGAGATTGAAGAACTGCTGCTGGCGAGCGCCTACCTCTGAGCAAGCCCATCTTCCCGGTAATGGTGGCCGGGATCTCTGGCTTCACAAAGCAACCATACCTGCAGGAGTAACGGTTATGACCATTCCTAGCGTTGGCGCATTAGCTGGTCTTCGCGTTATTGATTTATCCCGCGTCTTGGGCGGGCCCTATTGTGGGCAGGTGTTGGGCGATCATGGTGCCGATGTGCTTAAGATCGAACCTCCACAGGGTGACGAAACCCGTACCTGGGGGCCGCCTTTTCAGGCCGGAGTGGCCGCGTATTATATTGGCCTGAACCGCAACAAACGTGGGATGTACCTTGATTTATCGCAGGAAAGCGCTCGCCAAACGCTGTACGAACTGTTGGCCGATGCTGATGTGCTAATCGAAAATTTCAAGACCGGCACCATGGAGAAGTGGGGCATCGGTTATGAGGCTCTGGCCGCGCGTTTTCCGCGCCTGATCCACTGCCGCGTCAGCGGCTTTGGTGCCGATGGCCCATTAGGCGGCCTGGTGGGTTACGATGCGTCGATTCAGGCGATGACCGGGATCATGAGCGTTAACGGTGAGCCTGACGGCGAACCCCTGCGCGTTGGCGTGCCGCTGGTCGATCAGGCTACCGGGATGAATGCGGTGATTGGCATCTTGATGGCGCTTTATGAACGCACCCGCAGCGGCCTGGGGCAATTTGTTGAGGCCAGCCTGTTTGATACCGGCTTATCGCTGTTGCACCCTTATTCCACCAACTGGTTTGCCAACCAGCAGCCGCCGCAGCGCTCGGGTAATGCCCATGCCAATATCTACCCTTATGATATTTTCCCCAGCGCCAGCGTGCCGATCTTTCTCGGCGTCGGCAACGACAAGCAGTTTGCGCTGCTGTGCCAGTGCCTGGATGCGCCATCCCTGAGTGAAGATCCGCGCTTCGCCACGCCCAAATTGCGTTCACTGAATCGCGCTGAGTTACGTAGCGCGCTGGTTTCCCTGCTCGCCAATCGCGAAGGGATTGAATGTGCTGAACAGTTGCTGCGCAGCGGCGTGCCCAGTGCACCATTGCTGAACATAGAGGCTGCACTGCAGCACCCGCACACCCGCCACCGTGGCATGGTGGTGACGATGGGGGATAGCTATACGGGGGTCGCCTCGCCGATCAAACTCAGCCGCACTCCAGCCAGCTATCGGCTACTGCCCCCGGTGGGAACGCCGGAGGAGGCAAAAAATGCCAGATAATCATCAGCCTGATCGGGGCCTGCATCTTGAACGCAGTGGCAACATACTGATTGTGATCCTCGATAATCCACCGGTCAATGCGTTGGGTTTGCGCGTGCGTCGCGGGCTGCTGGCGGCGCTGCGGCAAGCGCAGAGTGAGGAACAAATCCACGCGCTGCTGCTACTGGGGTCAGGAAAGAACTTTGCTGCCGGGGCGGATATCCGTGAATTCAATCAACCGCGCCAGCCGCCGCTGCTGCGAGAGGTCTGCGATCAAATCGAAACCTGCACGAAGCCGGTGATTGCGGCTATTGCGGGTAATGCACTGGGCGGTGGGTTAGAGGTTGCCATGGCGGCGCATTACCGGCTGGCGGTCAAGGGCAGCCGTTTGGGGTTGCCGGAAGTTAATCTGGGGCTGCTGCCCGGGGCCGGGGGCAGCCAGCGCAGCGTGCGGCTGATTGGGGCGGAAGCGGCTTTGGATCTGATGCTCAGTGGCCGCCCGCTGTCTGCCGAACAGGCGCTAGAACTGGGGATGGTGGATCGGCTGGGGTTGGATGCCCGCGTTGATGGCTTGGTTTATGCCCACGAACTGCTGGCCGATCGCTGTGGAGTGCGCCGCAGCAGTGAACTCACTACCCGGCTTGCCGATTCGGCAGCCCAACAGGCGGCGATTGATGCGGCGCGCACCAAATTGCCAACGCAGTTTCGCGGTCTGTTTTCCCCGGCGTTGATTATTGACTGCGTGGCCGCTGCCTGCGAACAGCCGTTTGCGGCAGGTTGCCAGTTTGAAGCTGCACAATTCCAACGCTGCCTGGCGAGCCCGCAGCATCGGGCCCTGTTATACGCCTTTCAGGCCGAACGCGCCGCTGCCAAACTGCCGGATACCACCGGGTTGGCGATAGCTGCTTTTAGCCAGGCAGGGGTGATTGGCGGCGGCACCATGGGGGCGGGTATTGCGGTGGTGATGCTGGAAGCGGATCTGCAGGTTACTTTGCTCGAACGTGATGAGCAGAGCCTGGCAGCGGGCCTGAGTCGAGTAGAGGAGTTCTATCGTCAACGGGTGAGTAAAAAGCGGCTTTCGGCTACGGCCGCCGCCGCACGCCTGGCGAAATTGCGCGGAACCACAGAATACCGGGATTTGGCCACGGCCGATTTGGTGGTTGAAGCGGTGTATGAGGATCTGGCGGCCAAGCAGGCGGTTTTCCGTCAGTTAGATAGCCACTGCAAACCCGGTGCGATCCTGGCCAGCAATACTTCTTATCTGGATATTGCTGCCATTGCAGCGGTGACCAACAGGCCGCAAGCGGTTATCGGCTTACACTTCTTTTCCCCAGCACCGGTGATGCGTCTGCTGGAGATCGTGGTGCCGCCGCAGGCAGCGGCTGAGGTGATTGCCAGTGCTGTGGTGCTGGCCCGCAGGCTCGGTAAAGTTCCAGTGCGTACCGGCATCTGCGACGGTTTTATCGGCAACCGCATCATGTCCGTCTACCGGCGGGCGGCAGAGGCAATGCTGGAGGACGGCGCTTCGCCGTACCAGATCGACACCGCGGTGCGTGAATTCGGTTTTGCCATGGGGCCTTTCCAGATCCTCGACGTGGCCGGTGGTGATATTGCCTGGGCGACGCGCAAGCGCCGGGCGGCGCAGCGGGATCCGCAGGAGCGTTACGTGCAGATTGCCGATCGCCTGTGTGAACAGGGTTGGTTCGGGCAAAAAAGCGGGCGCGGTTGGTATCGTTATGAGCCTGGTTCAAACCATGGGGTGCAGGATCCGGCGGTGCTGGAGATTGTCGCCCGTGAGCGCGAGCGTGCGGGCGTCACGCCGCGGCCCTTCAGCGCCGAAGAGATCGTGCGTCGCTATCTGGCGGCGATGATTAACGAAGGTGCTAACCTGCTTGCCGAGGGCATTGCGCTGCGCCCATTGGACGTTGATGTGGTGCTGCTGGCTGGTTACGGCTTCCCGCGTTATCGCGGCGGGCCGTTGTATTATGCTGATAAGATTGGTTTGGCGCGGGTATTGGATGATATCACCACTTTTGCCGCCGAAGATCCGCAGTTTTGGCGTCCTTCACCGTTGCTTATCCGTTTGGTGGAGCAAGGGCAGACATTTGCCAGTCTTAATGCAGAATAGCGGTCTGGGAGGGGAAATCCTCGCTCTGATCTTAGTGTCGCTGAGTTAAACCATCATTATGGGGTAGATGCTAGATGTGATGTTCTCTCCCCGTGGGCTGTCTCTTATTTACATATCGGATGAGTATTTATTTCGGTCGCTAAACATTCTGTGTTCATTCGGCAGCAGGGTGAACGCGACCGAGCCAAGGGCCCTAGGCGGGGCCCTTGGCAATCCGCGCCTTCGCCATATCAGGCGGCCGCTGCGCGGCTCCCCTCACTCCGCCACAGCGCATAACGGCCGGCTACGATAGTCGTCCCTGACTGTCTCGCCTGACCGCGCCGTCCATGGCGCGGTCGCCTATGCGCTGTGTCTCCGTTCGGCGCCTTCAATGGCTTCAACACCAGCGCTCACCTAACCTATTGCATTGTTTTAATTTCTATTATCAACACCTATGTCGATGTTGTCCGGTACTCACAGATTCGGGGGGTGACGTTGAGCGCATCATGGCCTGCTGAGCAAGGCACCGTTGCCAGGGGCAGCCTGCCATGGACGGCAGGCTGAGGCGAGACAGGAAGGGACGCCTGTCGTAGCCGACCCGCCCGGCGACGGGGGCGTAGCGAAGGTACCCGCGTAGCGGGCAGGACATGTTAAGCGTTGGCGCGGGTGCAGGGCCCCGCCTTGGGCCCTGCAATTGCCGCTCACTGTTGTTTCATAGAATTGCACTCTGTTTACGGCAATTCCCATGAAACCAAGCCTGCATAGACGAACGCGTTGTGTTTAAGAGACCGCCCATGTAGAGGGAACTGGTTAGCCACAACCGAACTACGCTGCGCCCTACTAACACTCAATGCCCAAAATAAGCCCGGTGCAACTCCTCCATATCAATATCGTTGGCCGCTTTGGTAAAGATCATCTTACCGCTGCGCATTAGGCAGACCCGATCGGCCAGCTTGATCGACAACTGAGTGTTCTGCTCCACCAGCAACAGGGTTTTGCCATGCTCGCGCAGGCGGGCAAAGCAGGCAAACAGCTCGTTAACCACCACCGGGGCTAAGCCCAAAGAAGGTTCGTCGATCAGGATCATACTGGGATCGGACATTAAACAGCGGCCCACCGCCAGCATTTGCGCCTCCCCGCCGGAAAGCACGCCCGCTAACTGCTTCTGCCGTTCGGCCAGGCGTGGAAATATGGCATAAACTTCTGCCAGACGCGGTTTCACATGCTGGCGGCTGGCCTTCTGAAAGGCCCCCATAATCAGGTTATCTTCGACCGTCATATCGCGGAAAATCATGCGCCCTTCCGGGATCAGCGCCAGGCCGCTGCGCTTGGTATGCCAGGGGGAAAGTTTACCGACGTCGATGTTCTGATAGGTAATCTGCCCCTGTTTTAACGGCAGCAGCCCGGCGATGGTTTTCAGCAGCGTGGTCTTGCCCGCGCCGTTCGGCCCGACGATGGCGGTGACCGTCCCTGGCTGGATCTGCAGCGAGATGTCCCACAGAATATTGATCGCGCCGTAGCCACCGCGCACCTGTTGAATGTTAAGCATAGGCCTCTCCGGTATAGCTGCGGATCACCACAGGATCGTTGAACACCTGGGTTGGCGTGCCATCTGCGATCAGGCGGCCAAAGTTGAGGATCCACACGCGTTGGCACAGCGCTGTGACCGTTTCCAGATCGTGTTCGATCAGCAGAATGCTCAAGCCGTATTCGGCATGGATCCGCCCCAGCATCTGTTGAAAGCGTTTTTTACCGCTGGTTTCCAGCCCGGCCAGCACCTCGTCAAGCAACAGCAGCTGCGGTTCGGTGGCGAGGGCCTTGGCGACTTCCAGCGCTTTCAGTTCGCTGAGCGAGAGCTCAGTGGCGGCGTCGCGTTCGGCCTTATCACGCAGGCCGACCAGTTCCAGAATGTCCCTCAGCCGGGCAAGATTGACCTTACCGGTGGCAAAACGTTGCGCCACCCGCACATTTTCCATCACGCTCAGTTCATGCATCGGCTGCGGTACTTGGAAAGTACGGCCAATTCCCAGACGAGCGCGGCGATGGATCCCACCCCGCTGGCCCAAGGGAGTGCCATGGAAACTGAGTGTGCCAGCGGTGGGTTGCACCAGGCCGGAAATAGCGTTAAACAGCGTGGTTTTGCCCGCGCCGTTCGGGCCAACCAACCCGACGATTTCGTTTTGTCCCACCATCAAAGACACATTATCGATGGCGGTAACCGCGCCGAATGACACGCTGACTCCGTCAAGCTTTAGCACGATAGAACCTCCTTTGGGCTGAACGTAACAGTGGTAACAGGCCGCGCGGGCTGATCAGGATCATCACCACCAGTAATCCGCCCAGGATCATCTGGTGCCCGGTAGGGAACAGAACTTTGAACAGCAACTGGTCGGTTAAATAGACCACCAAAGCGCCGATCAGCGGGCCATTCAGCGAACGGAAACCGCCGAAGATCGCCGCGATGATCGGCACAATCACCCAGGAGGCGTTGAACGCGTAATCGGGTTCGAGGAAATTCATATGGTGCGCGTTGAATGCCCCGACCAGCCCGGTCATAAAGGCAGACAGCAACAGCACCAGCGCTTTCAGCAGCAGGCTGTTCACCCCAGCCACCTGGGTGGCGGCTTCTGAGTCGTGCATCGCTTTCAACGCCAAGCCGTAATCGCTGCGCGCCAAGGCGGCATAAATCAGTAAAAACAGCGTCACCAGCGCCAGGATCACGTAATAGACACCGAGCTTGCTGCTCAGGGCAAATCCCATCACGTTGGGCAACGAGGAGATACCGGATAGCCCCGCTGAACCGCCGGTGATCCCCTCGAGCTGAACGGCCAGCACCCGAAAGATTTGCGAATAGGCGAGGATGGCCAAGGCAAAATAGGTGCCTTTCAGGCGCAGGGTGGGCAGCATCAGCAAGGTGGTGACCGCCGCGGCCAAGCCCCCGCACAGCATCGAGAGCAGCACCGGCATACCGCTGTTCATCGCCAGCATGGACGAGATATAGGCACCGGTGCCGAAGAAGGCCGAGTGGCCAAAGCTGACCATGCCGCCGAGGTTACCCAACATCGCCCAGGCCAGTGCCAAGGCGCCGATCGTCAGGGCATCGGTAAACATGCTCAGGACATAGGGCTGCTGAGACCAGATGGCGGGCACCAGGATTGCCAGCAGTAACGGGAACCACATTAGGTTAATCAATGATTTCATCATGATCGCATTATCCCTGACGCCGTACTGCGCCGAACAAACCATTAGGACGCAGGAACAGTACCAGCAGGAACAGCCCCATACTGATTAAGTCCTGCCAGGCCGGGTTGAGCAGGGTGGCGCTCATGGCTTCAGCCACACCGATCACAATCGCCCCCACTAACACGCCAGGAATAGAACCGATCCCCGCCAGCACGGTAATAATGAACGCCTTAATGGTCAGCGCTTCCCCTAACGAGGGCTGGATCACCCGGGTGCAGTAGATCGCTACCCCGGCCACCGAGGCCATCATCCCTGCCAGCAGGAATGAGATCATCTCGGTCTGTTTCGGGTTGATCCCCATCAGCATCGCGGCTTCGCGGTGGCTGGAAACCGCCCGCACGGCGCGGCCATACCAGCTGCGTGCCAGCCATTTCCAGAGCAGAACCAGTAACAGCAGGCTCATCACGAACGCTACCAGTTCACCCTGCATGGCATACAGATCGCCGATCACGATCGGCTCCTGTAACCACACTGAGCTGCTGGAGCGGATATTGGCATTCCAGATCAGCAGGATCAGGTTGGTGAGAATCACGCCCACGCCATAGGTTAACAGCAGTGAGTTGAGTTCCCGGTCGATCTTGATGCGGCTGAGCAGCGCATAGATCCCGAGCGCGGCGGCACACACCACCACAAACGCCAGCGGGATTGACCAGAGCGGCCCGAAACCGGTAGACGACTCGAAGGTATAGGCAATATAGCCTGCCAGCAGCACCAGCTCGCCATGCGCCAGATTCACCAGCCGCATAATGCCAAACACCAGCGCCAGCCCCAGTGCAACCAGGGCGTACACACTGCCCGCCAGCAGGCCGGAATATAACGATTGAAGCAATAATTCAGTCATGCACACCTCTTATTCAGGTGGGGTGAACATCCAGACAGCACGGCTTTACCAAGGCGTACCTGGAAATTCCATGGTCCCCGTAGCGGCGCTCGCAGGCCAGACAATGGCGATTTTCCCCTTTTGGTGTTGGCCGATGTTCTGCATGAATTCCTCATTGTCACCCTGCGCGCTGAAGCGTACCTGGCCAATGATGGTGTCCACCGCGGTAGAGCGCAGTTCCTGGGCAATGCCGCCTTTCTCCAGCGTGCCTGCCGCTTCTGCCCGGGCGATGGCTTCGAACAGCAGCATGCCCTGCACAAAACCGTACTGTGAAAGGTAATCCGGCTCATGCGGGTAGAGTTTGCGGAACGCGGCCTCAAACGCCTGGCCTTCTGGCCGGTTGAAGGTGACCGGAACCGGCAGCATCTCGGTACCGTAGGTTTTGTCGACTAAGTCAGGGAAGTCCTGATACATCTTGGCGGTGGCGATTTGCCAGGCACCGACCATGGCCTTCACCGGCGGCCGGAGCACTCTGGTGGCCCGCAAAATGCCGACATAATCGTTCTCATAGCCAATCATGTTGATGGCATCCGGCCGATCTTGCAGCTTGATCTTGTTGATAATCGGCTTGAAATCCACCGTGGTGGCTTCAAAGGGGTGCATGGTGACCGTGACGCCTTTCTCGGCCATCTGTTGCTGCATCATGCGTGCCATTTCGCTGGTGGATTTCTTGGTGGAATAGATGATGGCCAGCTTGTTGATCTGCATGGTATCCAGCAGGCCAGCCATCGCTTTGACATAGCCGGTGGTATTGTTGATGCGAAAGAAAGAGTGGAAGCCTTGGGTGAGAAACTCACTGCTGGTGCCCCCCGAGGTCATAAAGGGCAGCCCCAGTTTATCGGCCGCAGTCGCGGCAGGCCCAACGATATCAGAGGTGGCTCCGCCGGTAATGGCGATCACGTTATTGGCGGCTAATCTTTCTACCGCCGCCACCGCTTTAGCCGGTGAGGATTCATCGTCGATCGTCTGGATCTTGATCTTTACGCTGCCGGGGCGCTGGTTAAACACCGCTTCCGCGACTTTGATCCCTTCATGCATACCCGTGCCACCGCGGGCATTCACTCCGGTCAGTGAGATCACTTCACCGACCTGGTATTGCGCCGCGTGGGCGGGCGATTGGGCTGTCAGTGCAGCGATGCACGACAAGCTAATGGTGAGCCATTTTGTTAAGTTCATCGTTCCTCCCAGAATAACGGTTTTTTTCATCCCCTTGCTCTTACAAGTTGCAGGGACAGTGCTCCATGAACCTGGCCAAGCGCTGGCTTGGCCATGCCGTCGAGGGTTACTTCAGTTGTTACTTGCCCACATCTTGGCGCCTGTTGGTTCCGAGCAACGGCGGCCTGTTTATTTTGATTTGCGCAACGGTGGTGCTGCGGTAATGAGCACGGCACAGAAGCGTTCCTGTTTCTCTGGTGTTGGCTACAGACAGGGTTTACTCATGGGCATTGCAGGTGAATAACGATGTCATTCTCGATTAATATAGACATAATGAAATAATTTATACAAAATAATGTTACAAAAAATAATCAAAAAGTTAGATATATGTTGCAAATAATGGCTATTTGTTTGCATGCCTAGCTCACAGAGGGTTGTTCCCACCGCGCAGGTTTATGGTTCTCATTAGCGGCGCGAGATTTGCATAAGATAATGTTTTTATTGATTAAAATTCTATTCAGCATGCGTTTATCTGTGATGGTGTACGCACGCCTATAGGCCGCTATGCTGGAGCGCTGGCCAGCTTACGTGCCGATGATCTCGCCGCGATCCCTCTAGCGGTATTACGCCAGTTGGGGCTGCCTGATGATGCCGAGCAGGTTAACCGGAATGGTGGGGCTATCGCCTTGGGGCATCCTTTGGGCATGAGCGGGGCACGTTTAGCGTTGACGGTAACTTTGGAATTGGAGTGGCGTTATGCGCTCTGCACCCTGTGCATCGGCGTCGGGCAGGGGATTCTGGAGCGTGTTGGGGAATAAATGGGGAACTGAAACTCTCATGCTGGTTAGTTAAGCGCAAAGCGACATAATCACGCATCAATTGCTAAAGGCGTCGCCCCCTCTCCCTGTGGGAGAGGGCCGGGGTGAGGGGCAAGTCGTGCGGTGATCGTCCCCTCACCCTAACCCTCTCCCTAAGGGAGAGGGAACTAACCATTAGAGCCAAAGCTCCCCGCTTGCGATTATTGGTGAGTCACTACCACCAGACGGATGGCATCCAAGCGCCAGCCTGCTTCGTTGAGGTTGGCCAGCACCTGCTTGCGGTTGAACTCCAACGCTTCCACTTCATCGTCGCGGATGTTCGGGTTAACCGCTTTCAGGGCTTCCAGGCGTGCCAGCTCGGTACTCAGCTTGTCATCGGCTTCCTGCTTGGCCAGTTCGATCAGTTCGCGTGCCTGTGCTTCCACCAGGCTTTCAGCCTGTTGCAGCATCGCGTGCACGTCCTGCTGCACCGCATTCACCAGCTTGCTGGAAGTGTGGCGGTTCACCGCGTTCAACTGGCGGTTAAAGCTTTCGAACTCCACCTGTGCCGCCAGATTGGTGCCTTTACGATCCATCAGCATACGGATTGGCGTGGGGGGCAGGAAGCGGGTCAACTGCAGGTGTTTCGGCGCCTGCGCCTCGACCACATACACCAGTTCTACCAGCAGCGTTCCCACCGGCAGCGATTTGTTCTTCAGCAGGGATACCGCACAACTGCCGGTATCACCAGACAGGATCAGGTCCAGGCCGTTGCGGATAATCGGGTGTTCCCAACTGACGAACTGGGCATCTTCCCGCGACAGGGCCTGATCGCGATCGAAAGTCACGGTGCAGCCATCCTGCGGCAAGCCCGGGAAATCCGGCACCAGCATATGGTCTGACGGCGTCAGCACGATCAGGTTATCGCTGCGGTCTTCCTGATTAATGCCGACGATGTCGAACAGGTTAAGGGCAAAACTCACCAGATTGATGTCGTTGTCCTGTGCGGCAATCGCTTCTGCCAGCGCCAGGGCTTTTTCACCGCCGTTGGAGTGCATTTCCAGCAACCGATCGCGCCCCTGTTCCAACTGCGCCTTGAGTTGATTGTGCTGCTGGCGGCAGGCGTGGATAAACTCGTCCAGCCCTTCCTGCTCGGTTGGCGCTGCCAAGTAACCAATCAACTGCTCGTAGCTGCTGTCGTAAATAGGGCGGCCGGTCGGGCAGGTGTGCTCGAAGGCATCCAGCCCTTCGTGGAACCAACGCCCCAATATCGCCTGCGCGGTGTCTTCCAGGTAAGGCACCATAATCTGAATATCGTGCATCTGGCCGATACGATCCAGGCGGCCGATACGCTGTTCCAGCAGGTCTGGGTTGAACGGCAGATCGAACATCACCATCTGGCTGGCAAACTGGAAGTTACGCCCTTCGGAACCGATTTCAGAACACAGCAGCACCTGCGCCCCTTCTTCTTGTGAGGCGAAGTAGGCGGCGGCGCGATCGCGCTCGATAATCGTCAGCCCTTCGTGGAACACGGCGGCGCGGATCGCTTCCCGCTCACGCAACACCTGCTCCAGTTGCAGCGCGGTGTCGGCTTTAGCACAAATCACCAGCACTTTTTCATGGCGGTTGGCGATCAGGTAGTCCAGCAGCCATTCCACACGCGGGTCAAAGTTCCACCAGGTGGCATTTTCCCCTTCGAATTCCTGATAAATCTGCTCGGGGTACAGCATATCGCGGGCGCGGGCTTCGACGCTTTTCTTCGCCCCCATAATGCTGGAGACTTTGATCGCCGTCTGATACTGGGCTGGCAGCGGCAGCTTGATCTGATGCAGGTTGCGGCGCGGGAAGCCCTTCACCCCGTTGCGGGTGTTACGGAACAGCACGCGGCTGGTGCCATGGCGATCCATCAGCATGGTGACCAGTTCCTGGCGCGCCTGCACGCTGTTATCGCTGTCGCTGTTGGCCGCTTTGAGCAACGGCTCAATGTCCTGTTCGTCAATCAGTTCGCCCAGCAGGTTGAGTTTATCGTCGGCCAGGCGCTCGCCGCTTAGCAGCAGCGTGACCGCATCGGCGACCGGGCGATATTTCTGCTGCTCGGTGACAAACTCTTCGTAATCATGGAAACGGCTCGGATCCAGCAGGCGCAAACGGGCGAAATGGCTTTGCTGGCCAAGCTGCTCTGGGGTTGCGGTCAGCAGCAGCACGCCGGGGATATGTTCTGCCAACTGCTCGATCACCTGGTATTCACGGCTGGGGGCCTCTTCACTCCAGGCCAGATGGTGGGCTTCGTCCACCACCAGCAGATCCCAATGGGCGTCGGCCAACTGCTCAAGGCGCTGTTTGTTGCGGCGCACGAAGTCCAGCGAGCAGATCACCAACTGTTCGGTTTCGAACGGGTTGCTGCTATCCAGCATCGCTTCGGAATAGCGGCTGTCGTCGAACAGTGAGAAATAGATGTTGAAGCGGCGCATCATCTCGACCAGCCACTGGTGTTGCAGGGTTTCCGGCACCACGATCAGCACGCGTTCGGCGCGGCCGGCCAGCAGTTGCTGGTGAATGATCATCCCGGCTTCGATGGTTTTACCCAGGCCAACTTCATCCGCCAGCAGCACGCGCGGCGCATGGCGCTGGCCGACTTCATAGGCGATGTGTAACTGGTGTGGGATCAGGCTGGCGCGCATACCGCGCAGGCCAGCGAACGGCAGGCGGTACTGCTCACTCTGGTATTTACGTGCGCGAAAGCGCAGAGCAAAACGATCCATACGGTCGATCTGGCCGGCAAACAGGCGGTCCTGTGGTTTGCTGAAGGTCAGTTTGCTGTCCAGCAGTACTTCGCGCATGGCAACCCCTGCTTCCTGGGTATCCATGCGCAGGCCGATATAGGTCAGCAGGCCGTTTTCCTCTTTGACTTCCTCTACCTGCAACTGCCAGCCTTCATGATGGCTGATGGTATCACCCGGATTAAACATCACGCGGGTGATCGGCGAGTCGTTTCTGGCATAGAGGCGGTTTTCGCCGGTGGCGGGGAAAAGCAGGGTGACCATACGCACATCCAGCGCTACCACAGTTCCCAGTCCCAATTCGCTTTCCGTATCGCTGATCCAGCGTTGACCAAGTGTAAAAGGCATAGTTTGTCGGCTCGATTCTTATTAAGTAAGTCTTATCGCCAGGCAGGTGGGGACTGGCGACCTGTTTCAAATGCTTTTTATTCTCTAATGCTGGTCAGTTAAGACTAACCAGCTCCCTCTCCTTGGGGAGAGGGGGCGCAACTTTCAGCAATGTGCCGAATGGTGATGCACTTTCTGCTTAACTGACCGTCGTTACGCTATTCCCGGTTTGTTTTCATTTGACGGGCAATAGCTATTAACACCATGAATACGTCATCAATACGGCACGGTGAATGGTTCAGAATTTGGGAAGGGCGCTATGGTAATGGAAGGCGACGCATTCGTCACCTGCAAAACCCGATGATTTTTCTGACCTCTTTCTACCGCTTGGCTGGTAAGAATAATATCAGAATAGCCCCATCTGCCCGGTCACCAACGTGGTGAAATCGTCGTGCAGAAATGGAAGTATAGCGTCTGCTACCGGTTGTAGCTGACGTTCGAGATAATGATCGTAATCAATCGGTGAATGTTGCGTTTCCAGCGGTTCTGGCCCGGCGAGGGTCATCACGTAGCTGATCCATCCCCCGTTCTGATACTGCAACGGCCGCCCTTGCTGGCGGTTATAGTCGTCGGCGATGCGCGCCGCGCGCACATGAGGCGGCACGTTACGCTGGTAATCGCTCAGCTTGCGCCGCAGGCGCTTGCGGTAGACCAACTGATCGTCAAATTCACCGTTGAGCGTTTTAGCCACGTAGTCACGAACAAAATCCTGGTAGGGCAACTGCTTGAAAATCAGCCGGTAAAGCTGCTGCTGGAACTGTTGCGCCAGCGGGGTCCAGTCGCTGCGCACCGTTTCCAGGCCTTTATACACCATCTGTTCGCTGCCGTCCGGTTTGGCAATCAGCCCTGCGTAACGCTTTTTGCTGCCCTGTTCCGCACCGCGGATGGTGGGCATCAGAAAGCGTGAGTAATGGGTTTCAAACTCCAGCTCCAGCGCATTTTCCAACCCGTACTGCTGTTGCAGGTGCTGCTGCCACCACTGGTTGACGTGTGCGACCAGCTGGCGGCCAATCTCTGTTGCCTGTGGATCGCTGTGCGCTTGCTTCAGCCAGACGAAGGTCGAGTCGGTATCGCCGTAGATCACCTGATAGCCTTGTGCCTCGATCAGTTCCCGCGTCTGGCGCATGATCTCATGGCCGCGCAGGGTGATCGACGAAGCCAGGCGCGGATCGAAGAAACGGCACCCGCTCGAGCCCAGCACGCCGTAAAAGGCGTTCATGATGATCTTCAACGCCTGCGACAGCGGCTTATTCTGCTGGCGTTTGGCCGCTTCACGCCCCTGCCAGATCTGGTTGACGATCTCCGGCAGGCAGTGCTTGCTGCGCGAAAAACGCGCCTGGCGAAAGCCGGGAACGGAATCGGCATCGTCAGGGTGCTGCATGCCTTCCACCAGCCCGACCGGGTCGATCAAGAAAGTGCGGATGATCGACGGGTACAGGCTTTTGTAATCCAGCACCAGAACCGAATCATACAGGCCGGGCTGTGAGTCCATCACAAAGCCGCCGGGGCTGTGTTCCTCGGGCAACTCCCCCAGATTAGGGGCCACGTAGCCCTGCCGGTGCATGCGCGGGATATACAGGTGGCTGAACGCCGCCACCGATCCGCCGCTGCGATCGGCCGCCAGACCGGTGACGGTGGCGCGTTCCAGCAAGAAGGTCAGCAGTTCGGTTTTGGCAAAGATGCGTGTGACTAATTCGCAGTCTTTCAGGTTATAACGTGCCAGCGCCGGCTTATCTTCGGCGAAGCGCCGATCGATTTCGGCCATGCGCTGGTAAGGATTGTCGATCGCTTTGCCTTCGCCCAGCAGCGCTTGTGACACCGACTCCAGGCTGAAAGAGGGGAAGTTCCAGGTTGCTGATTTCAGCGCTTCGATACCGTCGATAATCAAGCGCCCGGCGGCGCTGGCAAAGAAGTGGTTATGCTTGAAGCCATGTTCGCGCCACTCCAGCAGGTTGCCGCCACGGCCAAAGCGCAGCGGGATCTGGTAGCGTTCGGCATGTTTTTGCAACACCCGCAGATCAAACTGCACCAGGTTCCAACCGATAATCGCATCGGGATCGTGCTGTTCCAGCCACTGATTCAACCGTTCCAGCAGCTGTGGGCGGCTGTTGCAGTATTCCAGATCGAAATCCAGCGCTTCATTGCCGCCATTGGCCGGGCCGAGCATGTAGACCTGGCGTTGGCCGCAGCCTTCGAGCGCGATGGAGTAAAGCTCACCATGGGCGGTGGTTTCGATGTCCAACGAGACCAGCTTAAGGGCTGGGCGGTAGTCCGGTGCCGGTTTCATCTGGCCGTTGAACAATGAGCCTTTACCATCAGCCTGGCCGCTGAACCACACCGGAGCGGTGATAAAACGCTCCATCAGATAGCGCTCGGGCGGGCGGATATCGGCCTCAAAAACGCTGACGCCGCCTTCTCTCAGCAGTTTCTCCAGCTTGATGAGCTGGCGATGTTGGCGGCAGTAAAGGCCGAGCACCGGGCGGGAGTGAAAGTCCAGCAGCGGCAGGGGTTTCAGTTCGACATGGCGTTCTTCGCGTAGCAGTAATTCGGCGCGCGCCTGCTGCTCGGCGGGGATAAAGGCCACCGAGGTTTGTGCTGCCAGTTTAAGCTGTTGTGGCCCGCGGTCGGTCGCCAGCCAGAATTCGACTTCGGTACCGGCCGGAGTGTCGCGCCAGTGGCGAGTGAGTATGAAGCCTTGCTCTAGAGATCCCATATACCCTTCGTCTTTCAAGCCGCAGCGTTGTTGGCTGCGTGCGCTTACCCCAGTCACTTACTTGAGTAAGCTCCTGGGGATGCTCGCCCTTGCCGCCTAGCTGCAACTTGAAATCCGTTGGGTATACACCCTTCTTCAAGCCGCAGCGTTGTTGGCTGCGTGCGTTTACCCCAGTCACTTACTTGAGTAAGCATCCTGGGGATGCTCGCCCTTGCCGCCTAGCTGCAACTTGAAATCCGTTGGGTATACACCCTTCTTCAAGCCGCAGCGTTGTTGGCTGCGTGCGTTTACCCCAGTTACTTACTTGAGTAAGCATCCTGGGGATGCTCGCCCTTGCCGCCTAGCTGCAACTTGAAATCCATAGGGTATACACCCTTCTTCAAGCCGCAGCGTTGTTGCGAAATCAAATGAATTTTAGCATGGTCTTTTATACAGTATTTTTTCATGATCGTCTTATCTAAACAAAAGCACATATAATTCATTGATTGACTCGCTGTGAGGTGAGCCGGAGAATCCTTCGCCCACGCGCACTTGCTAACGAACAGAGGTCTAATGGAAGCCTATTTACAGCACCTGATCGCTCAGTCATTGGCTTTCACCCTGATGGTGGTCATGTTGGTAGCGTTTCTGGAGTCATTGGCTCTGGTCGGGCTGCTGCTGCCCGGCACGGTGATGATGGCCAGCATCGGCGCACTGATTGGCAGCGGCAAGGTGGATTTCTATATGGCCTGGGGGGCGGGGATTGTCGGCTGCCTGCTGGGCGACTGGAGCTCCTATTTTATCGGCCGCGCCTTCAAAGGGCCCCTGCATCGCTGGTCATTTCTGCAAAAGAATCGGTCGATGCTGGATAAAACCGAGCACGCGCTGCATCAGCACAGCATGGTTACCGTGCTGATTGGCCGCTTTGTTGGCCCAACCCGCCCACTGGTGCCGATGGTGGCCGGGATGCTCGATCTGCCGCCCTACAAATTTGCCCTGCCGAATATTATCGGCTGCTTGACCTGGCCGCCGGTCTACTTCCTCCCCGGCATTCTGGCTGGTGTGGCGATCGATATTCCTAACAGTGCTGGCAGCGGCTTATTCAAGGGGCTGCTGCTTGAGGTGGCGCTGCTGATATGGCTGGCCGCTTGGCTGAGCTGGCGCTGGTGGCGTGAAGGTAAACGCTCTGCTGATAAGTTGGCGCGCTGGCTTACGCCGTTGCGCTTGCGCGTCGTCTGTGTAGTGAGCTGGGTTGCCGTATTGGTCAGTGTCTATTATTTGGTGCAACAACCGCTGATGCCGGTTTATGGTCACTTATTGTGGAAGGTATTGGCGGGGTAATCATACCGTCTTTTCGCAAGCGGCAGCCTGGTTGGCCGCCGCTTGCAATCAGAGAGTCTGCATCTTACTGGAAGAAGGCTTCCAACTGTTCAAACACGCGCATATCTTCGTTATGGCGTTTCACCTGCAACACATCTTCCAGCTTTTCGACTTGGCTGATCATCTGCACCAGGCGTTGATCGTCGGCTACCAGCAGCCAAATGCGGCTTTGCGAACCGTCTTTCAGCGGCATACAGAGGATCCCTTCCACGTTGAACGCGCGGCGGGCAAACAGGCCACAAACGTGCGTCATAACTCCCGGATGGTTACGCACCGCCAGCTCCAGGATCACCTGAGGGTTCTTTTGTAGTGACTGCATGGCTTATTCTCCAATCATTTCAATGTTGGCGGCACCCGGTGGCACCATCGGGTAAACTTTTTCGTTCATATCGATCAACGCATGGATCAGGCATGGGCCCGGGCGGTTGATGGCTTCCATCAGCGCGGCCTGTGGATCTTCCTCGGCGTTGAGATCGCAGGTGTCCAAGCCGAAACCGGCGGCAATTTTCAGGAAGTCGGTACGCTTCGGGTAGGTGGCGGCATAGATATGCTGCTGATAGAACAGGGTTTGCTGCTGGTGTACCAGCCCGAGCGCCTGATTGTTCATCAGAATGATTTTGACGTCCAGATCGTGCTCAACCGCCGTTGCCATTTCCTGAATGTTCATCATCAGGCTGCCGTCGCCGGAGAAACACAGCACTTTGCGCTGCGGTTCGGCCAGCGCTGCGCCGATCGCCGCTGGCAGGCCAAAGCCCATGGTGCCTAAGCCGCCGGAGGTCAGCCATTGGCGCGCGCGGCTCAGTGGATAAGCCTGCGCCACCCACATCTGGTGCTGGCCGACGTCGGTGGTGATAATGGCGTTTTCATCCACGCAGCGCGCGGCGGCTTTCACCAGGCCGTAATGGCTCAGCGGGTCTTCAGCATTCGGCATGCTGAACGGGAATTCATCTTTCAGATCGTTAACGATCTTCAGCCAAGCAGTGCGGGGTTGCGCTTCGATCATCGGCAGCAATTGTTGCAGCACCTGGCCGACATCGCCATGAATCGCGACATTGGCCTGTTTAATCTTGCCCAGTTCAGCGCGATCGATATCCACGTGGATGATGTCGGCGTTCGGGCAGAACTGTTCGGTTTTACCGATGGCGCGATCGTCAAAACGAGCACCCAGCACGATCAGCAGATCGGCTTCCTGCAGGATAAAGTTGGTGCTGCGTGCCGCGTGCATGCCCAGCATCCCCAGAGACAATGGGTGCTCTACCGGCATCGCTCCCAGCGCCATCAGGGTCATGGTGGTGGGCAGGTTGGCGCGTTCGGCCATCTGCAAGGCGGCCTTGTGCGCTTCGCCACTGATAATACCGCCACCGAGATACAGCACCGGGCGCTTGGCCTGATTGATCATAGCGGCGGCCTGGGTGACCTGTGCGCTATCGAAGGCCGGTGGCGCGTCCGGCACGGCGATCGGTGGCAACTCATCCAGTTCGATGACAGCGGTTTGCACGTCTTTCGGGACGTCGATCCACACCGGGCCTGGGCGGCCCGATTCGGCGATGCGGAAGGCATCGCAGATCACCTGTGGCAGTTCACGGATATCGCGCACCAGGTGGTTATATTTGGTAATCGGGATCGAAATACCGTAGGTATCGACTTCCTGAAAGGCGTCGGTGCCGATCATTGACGATGCCACCTGGCCAGTAATACACACCAGTGGGATGGAGTCGAGTTTGGCATCGGCGATGGCGGTCACCAGATTGGTGGCCCCTGGGCCGCTGGAAGAGATGCAGACCGCCGCTTTGCCGTTGGTGCGTGCCATGCCCTGGGCCATAAAGCCGGCGCCCTGTTCATGCCGGGCCAACACGTGTTTGATGACGGTGCTTTGGCTCAGTGCATCGTACAGCGGCAGCGCTGCGCCGCCGGGGATCCCTGCAATGGTGTTAATCCCTTGGCGTTCCAGCAGATGCACGATCAACTGCGCGCCGGTGAAGCGTTGTTTCTGGTGTGGCGTACCCGAAATTGCCATGTTCCTATCCTTTGTCATGGCCGGTTTGCATTTCTGGGCAGGGGGACTAAAACAAGAAACCCCGCCCGGTTTTGCGCCGGCGGGGTTTGGGAATCGATGCGTTGATTCGGACCCTACGGCGCACTGCCGACGACCACCACCACACGCACGACGACCACCACCGCGGCTGGTAGCGCGGTTGTTAGTAGGGTCGAAGTCAGCGAGGATGCGATCACAGGGAACCTTATCATCAGTAGTAAAAAACAGAGTTTTATAAAACCACAGGTGCAAAATCTGCACAACAGGTTTGTGCGTTCAGCATAAAAAACGCGCCTTTGATCACATTCTTGCTGCAATACCCAACACGCGTGCCTCTGGAGTGCTGCCTTCGATCAACGCCTGGGTTGGGCCATCGTAATAGATGCGGCCATCTACCACCAGTAAGGTGCGGGGGGCGATGCGCGCCGCATCTTCCAGATTGTGCGAAACCATCAGCAGCGTGAGCTGGCGAAGAGCGCACACTTCCTGCAGCAGGAGCAGCATCTCACTGCGTAACGCCGGGTCGAGCGCAGAAAAAGGCTCATCGAGCAACAGAATTGGTTGCTGGCGAATCAGGCAGCGTGCCAAAGCAGCACGTTGGCGCTGGCCGCCGGAAAGCTGCGCGGGCAGGCGTTGCAGATGATCTTCCAGCCCGACCTGCAGGGCGATCTGCGCCAACTGCTGCTTCTGGGCGGCATTCAAGCGCAGCCCGGGATCCAGCCCCAGCCCGATGTTTTGCGCCACCGTTAAATGGGCAAACAGGTTGTTTTCCTGAAACAGCATGGAAATCGGGCGTTTGGCCGGCGGGGTGGCGGTGTGATCGCAGCCATTCAGCAGGAGTTTGCCACTGGCCGCCGGTAAAAAACCGGCGATCAGGCTGAGCAGGGTACTTTTACCGGCCCCGCTTGGCCCCAGCACCGCGACATGCTCGCCGGGCTGGATGCGTAAATCAAAACGCATCGGCAGGTGTTCGTACAGATAGGTCAGTCTTTCAAGCGTTAGCATTAGTATTGCGGCCCGGTAAGCGTTCAATCAGGGTAAATAACAGGAAACACAATAACAGCAACAGCGCGGCGGTGACGGCACCGTCGTTGCTGCGGTAGGAACCAATCTGCTGATACAGGTAAAAAGGCAGCGTGCGGAACTGCTCGTTGCCGAACAGGGCAACCACGCCGAAATCGCCAATCGACAGCACGCAGGCAAAGGCTAACGCCTGCGCCAACGGGCGCTGCAGTGCCTTCAGCTCAATCCAGCGCAAACGCTGCCAGCCGTGCATATCCAATGACAGGCACAGGGGATTGTAACGTTCGGCCAGATCGCGCATCGGGTTTTCCAGCACTTTCAACGCGTAAGGCACCGCCATCAGTGCGTTGGTGAGGATCACCAGCGCATAGGGGGATTGGGGTAACCCGATCGTATCGTTCAGCAGCAGGAAGAAGCCGGTTGCCAGCACGATGCCAGGCATGGCCAGGATCAGCATGCCGCTCAGCTCCAGCATTTGGCCCTGCGCGGGCTGCTGCCGCAGTTTCAACTCGCGGCTGCTCCACAGCAGCATCATGGTCAGCACTACGCAGAGCAGGCCGGCTCCGAGGGCGATGCGCAGCGAAGTGAACAGCGCCTGCCACAGTATTGGCTGTTGCAGCACGGTGATAAGGCGGTGATTGGCTCCGTCGGCAATCACCGCCAGCAGTGGCGGCAGCAGCAGCAGCAGGGCAGCACCGATCAGTAACCCATCGCTGATGCGCCGCCAGCAGCTGTCTTGCGGGTTGCGCCAGATTTGGCCATGGGTATGGCCGACCGGCAGCGCCTGGCTCAGGCGTTGGCTGAGTACCACCAATCCCAGGCAGCAGGTCAGTTGGATCAGGGCCAGCAGCGCAGCGCGGCTGAGATCGTAGTCGTAACTCAAGGCCTGATAGATCGCCAGCTCAATGGTGGTGGCCTGCGGCCCGCCACCGAGGGACAACACGGTGGCAAAACTGGCGAAGCACAGCATGAAAATCAATGCGCCGCTGGGTAGGATCTGGCGGCGCAGCGCGGGCCATTCTACAAAGCGGAACTGTTGCCAGCCGTTCATCCCCAGTTGGGCCGCCAGTTGGCGTTGTTCCGCGGGGATATTTTCCAGCGCCTGCAACAGTAAACGGGCCGCCAGCGGCAGGTTAAAGAACAGGTGTGCCAGCAGGATGCCTTGCAGGCCGTAGGGCGAGAAGCTGTAGTTGATTCCCAGCCAGCCGCATAGCACTGCCAGCCAGCCTTGTTTGCCATACACGCTCAGAAGGCCGAACACCGCGACCAGCACTGGCAATACCAGCGTCATGGCGCACAGGCGCAGCAGCAGGTTGCGCCCAGGGAAGCGCCGCCGATAAAGCGCGCGGGCCAGCGGGATGGCGGGCAGCACCGAAATCAGCGCCGATAACAGCGCCTGCCAGAAGGTAAAACGCACCACGTGCCACAGATAGCGGTCTTGCCACAGGCTGCGCCAGTCGCTGCCGGGGGCGTGTCGCCATAGGGAACCCATCGCCAGCAACGCGATCAGCCCGATCAGGCCAGCGGCCAGCAGCCCTGGCCATAACCAGCGCGGGATCACTGGCTGACGGCGGTTTGCCACGCCCGGATCCAGTCGCCACGGTGTTTGGCGACCTCTTCAGCACTGAATTGCAATGCCTTTTGCGGCACCGTCATCTGCTCAAAGCCGGCTGGCAGCGTAGTGTCAATCACCGGGTACATCCAGTTACCGGTAGGAATGATGTTCTGGAAAGCGGGCGTGACCATAAATTGCATAAAGCGCTCGGCCAGTTCAGGTTGTTTGCTGGCCTTTAGTTTAGCGGCCACTTCCGTCTGCAGGTAATGGCCTTCGCTGAAGTTGGCAGCGGCGTAGTTGTCTTTTTTCTCTTCAATCAGGTGATAAGCCGGGGAGGTGGTATAACTGAGTACCAGGTCGCTTTCACCTTTCAGGAACAGACCATAGGCCTCACTCCAGCCTTTGGTGACGGTTACCGTTTTTTTCGCCAGCTGTTGCCAGGCTTCCGGTGCTTTGTCGCCGTACACTTTCTGCATCCACAGCAGCAGGCCGAGCCCTGGCGTGCTGGTGCGCGGATCCTGATAAATAATCTTCCAGGGGTGATCGCCGCTCACCAGTTCCTGCAGGCTTTTCGGCGGATTTTTCAGTTTGTCTTTGTTGTAAACAAAGGCGAAGTAGCCGTAATCGTAAGGAATAAAGGTGTTGTCCTGCCAGCCACCGGGCACGGCCAGCTTGCTGGTATCAACCTGGCTTTCGGCGAACAGGCCGGTTTGCTTTGCGGCTTGCAGCAGGTTGTTGTCCAACCCCAGTACGATATCGGCAGGGCTGTTGTTGCCCTCCATCCGCACACGGTTGAGCAGTGAAACGCCGTCTTCCAGCGCCACGAATTTCAATTCACAATCGCAATCGGCCTCAAAGGCTTTTTTAATCGCCGGGCCTGGGCCCCAATCGGCGGCGAAAGAATCGTAGGTGTAGACCGTTAGCGTAGGCTTGGCCAGCACGGGCGCAGCCGCTAGCAGCAATAGGCAGGGCAGGTATTTTTTGACCACTTTGCACTCCTGAAATTTAAGGGGGCAAAGGTATCTGAGGGCGGTATCCCTATCATCTTGCAAGCCGAAGCGTTGCTGGCGGCTGCTTGAGATCTATCGGGGATAAGCGACGCGGTACTCAAATCCCTCCGCCGGTATTGACCGGATCAGGTTCGACGGGTGTGCTCTCAGCGGAAAAAAACGTGCTGCGCGCGTGTTGATCCGACGTTGGGCAGTGCTCGCAATCCTCATGTACTTAAGTACACTCCGGTTGCTGTGCGCTGGCCGCCGTCGCCTGAACACGGCTCGCTGCGTTTTCAAGCAGCGCTCGTTGTTTTCCGCACCCCGTTGAGACGGCGCTATTGTAGAGATTAACGGGCAGCGGTGAAAGCGACTTATGTTTCCGGCGGGGCGAACCAGGCTGATTTAAAATCGAACCACCCGAGGGTATTCATGCGCACCCCGCGCATGGTGCGTTGGCCGTGCAACTGCAGCCAATGATGAAACAATGGGTGCAACTGGTGGCTACTGACCAGACGCTGGCAGAACTCCGCCAGCGGTAAGCGGTTGTCGCGCCACAACGCGGCATCTTCGGCGATATCAGAGCTCAAACAGTGCTGAATTAACGGCATTTCATACAGCGTGGCAAACAGGGAAAATTCCAACGGCAGAGTGAAGTTGGCGCTGCCAAGCCATAAATCGCTGTTTGCGTCACCTTTATGCCAACTATCGTAATTGATGATCTGCACGTTAAGCCTGATGTCATGCTGGTTGAGTAGGGCAGCGATAGCCTGCTGGATGGCGTGGAATTCCGAGTGTTCGCCGTAGAACGTCAGCGTCAGTTCCGTCAGCCCCGCAGGTTTGAGCTGTTGCCCCAGTGCACGGTTATGCAACCAGCGTGGCAGAATGCCGTAGGCCGGTGCCCAATAGCGCTGGTATACCGATCCTGCGTGGCTCAGCAGGGCGATGGGGTTGATCAATTCGCTTAGCCAACTGCGGATTTCAGGGTTGGCCGCCAGCGTTGAGCGCTGGTCAAACAGCAGAAAATAGCAGCCTTCCTCCAGGCGGCTTTCCAGCTCGTTTTTGCTGGTTTCGTCCCCTTGCAATTGCACGCCGGAATGCACCAATTCTTCGGTCACCTCTGGCAGCACCCAGATGTTGACTTCATCAATCAGCGCGCGATAACCAAAATAATCGTCAAAGGCATGGATCTTCATCTGGCTGCGATGATTGTGCACCACGCTGTAAGGCCCGGTGCCGATCGGATGACGGGCGAAGTCCGGCAGGCTCTGCCATTCGCGCGGCAGGATCATGGCATGCACGCTGCCCAGCAACCACGGCAGCCAGTAATCCGGGCTGTGCAGGTGGACATCGATCACATAAGGTGTAGGGGAAGTGACCTGGCGGATATGAGAAAACAGGGGCTGCGGGATCAACCGCTGTAATGAATGGATCACGTCTTCCATCTCCAGTTCACGGCCATGATGGAAGCGGATCGCCGGGCGCAGATAAAAGCGCCAATGCAACGGCGTTACGGCCTGCCAGTGGTGTGAAAGATCGGATTCGATTTCCCCGTTTTCCTCATTTATACGCGTCAGGCCGTTAAAAATCTGCCGCGCCAGATGGGTCTCTGAGCGGCGTAATGCCGAGCCGGGCAGCAGGTTGTAAAGCTGACGATAGTAAAGCACGCGGAGAATATGCTTCCCTTGGCGAAAGCTGCGCCCCAGTTGAGAAAGCAGCATCTGACGTACGGCATTTTTGTCGCCAACCAATTGCACCAGTTGATCGATTTTATCCTGCTCCAGCAACTCTTCAGCACGCTGTTGCTGAAGTGCCAGGCCGGTGTAATGGAAGCTGAGCTGTGAGCGTTTACCGCGGCCAGCCTCGGCCTGCCAGGTGAGCCAGCCCTGCTGCTGCATGGCCCCGAGTAAAGATCGCACATGACGGCGCGAGCAATTGAGCACGTCGGCCAGTTCCTGCAGCGTGGTTTCGGTGGCTTGACCGTGGCAGCGTTGCCACAGGCGGATAAACTGTTGTTGCAAGCGCGAGGTAGACATAAAAGAGGAACTCTCCGGCATCAATCCGTCAATTTATCTTTCCCTATATTACGCCGATAATTTCCCCAGATATACTCTAAGTAATTCGAGTTGCAGGACAAAAACGCAGCGCGTTTTTGAACAACACGACTTGTGCTGGCCCCGAAGGGGCGAGGCCCAAACTTAGGCCGAGCAAGCGCAGCCAACGCACATGCAGCTTGAAGTACGACGAGTAAAAAGTGTTTCTGAGTAATGGTGCATTTCACCAGCCAGTGGGGTAACCCACTGGTATTTTTATCTGCGACGTTGCTTTCTTCTGCAATTTTCCTTCTGTAGCATAAGCTTCTTTGTTTCTCGTCAGGGATGCAGGTATGAATTTCAAACGCTGGTTGCCACGCCGCTTCAATCCCGTTTTTGCCACTTTTCTGATCATCGCCTTTCTTACCGGTATCGCGGGTGCGTTACAGGCGCCGACGCTGAGCTTATTCCTCACCACCGAAGTGAAGGTTCGCCCACTCTGGGTTGGGCTGTTTTATACCCTGAATGCGATCGCCGGGATTATTGTCAGCTTCCTGCTGGCGAAGCGTTCCGACAATCGTGGAGACAGGCGTAAGCTGATCCTGCTGTGCTGCTTAATGGCGGTGGGCAATAGCCTGCTGTTTGCCTTCAATCGCGATTATCTGACCCTGATTACCGCCGGGGTTCTGCTGGCGGCGATCGCCAATACGGCAATGCCGCAGATTTTCGCGCTGGCGCGGGAATATGCCGACAGTTCGGCGCGTGAAGTGGTGATGTTCAGCTCGCTGATGCGCGCCCAGCTTTCATTGGCCTGGGTGATTGGCCCGCCGCTGTCGTTCATGCTGGCGCTGAATTACGGTTTTACCACGATGTTTCTGGTGGCTGCGGCGATTTTTGCCATCAGTGTATTGTTGGTGTGGCTGATCTTGCCTTCGGTGCCGCGGGCACAGGTTGAAATCAGCGTAGATTCACCGCCCATTGCGCCAATCGCAGCCTGGCGTGACCCGGATGTGCGCCTGCTATTTCTGGCTTCGATGCTGATGTGGACCTGCAATACCATGTATATCATCGATATGCCGTTGTATATCACTGCCGATCTTGGCTTGTCTGATCGGTTGGCGGGGCTGCTGATGGGCACGGCCGCGGGGCTGGAGATCCCAGCGATGCTGTTGGCGGGTTATTACGTCAAACGCTTTGGTAAACGCAACATGATGCTATTGGCGGTTGCGGCGGGAGTGTTGTTCTATGCCGGGCTGGTGCTGTTCAAATTCAAGGCCGCTTTGATGGTGTTGCAGTTATTCAATGCGATTTTTATCGGCATTATCGCCGGGATCGGCATGTTGTATTTTCAGGATTTGATGCCGGGGCGACCGGGGGCGGCAACCACCATGTTTACCAACAGTATCTCCACCGGCGTGATCCTGGCTGGCATACTGCAAGGGGCTTTGGTGGAGCATTTTGGTCATTATGCGGTTTACTGGCTGATCACCCTGCTGGCGATGCTGTCACTCTGGATGTGCGCCAGAGTGCGGGAAGTGTGAAATTGAACGCTGCCTTACTTGATGCATGTCATTGAGAAAATTGCGCCATACTCCCTAAGATAGGTTCAATCAGAGCGCGAAGCTCGCGTTCTTGTCCATCTTGCTGTTGAGATGCCGATCCTGTTGATAAATGTGGGTATGTTATGGATAAACTAACGCCGCTCAAGCCCGTTCCTTCCCTGATTGCCGTCATTACTGCACTGCTTATCTGGTTCGTCATTCCGGTACCTGAAGGGGTTGCCCCCAATGCCTGGCATTTGCTGGCGCTGTTTATTGGTACCATCGTGGCCATTATCGGCAAGGCAATGCCGATTGGCGCGGTTTCCATTATTGCCATTGCGCTGGTGGCGTTGACCGGCGTGACTAACCCGGGCAAGCCCGGTGCGGCGCTGGATGATGCGCTGAGTGGCTTTTCCAACCAGCTTATCTGGCTGATTGGTTTCTCAATCATGATCTCCCTCAGCCTGAATAAAACCGGGTTGGGCGCACGTATTGGCTACTACTTTATCTCGCTGTTCGGCAAGCGGACGCTCGGGATCGCCTATGCGCTGACCATGGCGGAAACGGTGCTGGCTCCGGTGACGCCGAGTAATACCGCCCGTGGTGGCGGGATCATCCACCCGATCATGAAGTCAATCGCCGACAGCTTTGGTTCCAAACCCGAGTTGAATACCTCTGGTACCATTGGCCGCTATCTGGCGTTGGTGAACTACAACATTAACCCGATCACTTCGGCGATGTTTATCACCGCAACCGCGCCTAACCCGTTGGTGGTTAACCTTATTGCTAAAGGAACGGGCTCCGAGTTTGAACTAACCTGGTCGATGTGGGCGATAGCCGCGCTGGCACCGGCGATCTGTTCGCTGATCGTGATGCCGCTGGTGATCTATCTGCTGTATCCGCCGGAAATTAAAAGCACCCCCGACGCGCCGCGCTTCGCGCAGGAAAAACTGCAGGCGCTTGGGGTGATTACCTTGGCAGAGAAGATCACGCTGGGCGTGTTTGCCTTGCTGCTGATACTGTGGGCCGGGGTTCCTGCCATGATCTTTGGCCCGGAACTGGCGGTGAACCCCACCACCGCGGCGGTGATTGGCTTGGCTATCTTGCTGATGACTGGTGTGTTGAGCTGGGATGACGTGCTGAAACACAAAGGAGCCTGGGATACCGTGGTGTGGTTCGCCGCACTGGTGATGATGGCGACCTTCCTTGGCAAACTCGGGCTGATTGGCTGGCTGTCGAAAACCGTCGGGGCCGGCATTGATAATATGGGCATGAGCTGGGTTGGCGGGACGATACTGCTGACGCTGGTTTATCTCTATTCCCACTACTTCTTTGCCAGCACCACCGCCCACGTGACCGCCATGTTTGCCGCCTTCTTCGCCGCCGGTATTGCGCTGGGTGCGCCGCCCGCGCTGCTTGGCCTGATCCTGGCGTTCTCTTCGTCGCTGATGATGTCTCTGACCCACTATGCGACCGGCACCGCGCCGATTATCTTCGGCTCCGGCTATGCGACGCTGGGGGAATGGTGGAAAACCGGTTTTGTGATGAGCGTGGTCAACCTGCTGATCTGGATGGTGGTTGGCGGGCTGTGGTGGAAGTGGTTGGGTTATTGGTAATACCCCTCATACTTGAAGCTGCTGCTGTGTTGGCTGCGTCAGCTCACCCCTGTCACTTAGTTATCTAAGCTCCAGGGGATTATGAGCCTCATCAATGAGGCTCACCCTGCGAGCTAGCGCTTTCCGCCTTGCCGCAGCTCCATTATTTAGGGTATTACAGAGGATTAGTTCAGAAATGCCGGTTGCTGGGCCTCGAAGCGTGAGATATCCGCTTCGTGCTGCAGCGTCAGGCCGATGCTGTCCAAACCGTTCATCATGCAGTGGCGGCGGAAGCTGTCGATCTCAAACGGATAACTTTTGCCCCCGGCATTCACCGTCTGGTTTTCCAGATCCACCACAAACGTGATCCCTTCGTTCTCCGCCACCAGTTTGAACAGCGTATCGACATCCTGTTCGCTCAGGGTGACCGGCAGTAACTGGTTGTTGAACGAGTTGCCGTAGAAAATATCGGCAAAGCTCGGTGCAATCACCACCTTAAAACCGTAATCGGTCAGCGCCCAAGGGGCATGTTCGCGGGAAGAGCCACAGCCAAAGTTTTCGCGCGCTAACAGGATACTGGCCCCTTGGTAACGCGGTTGGTTCAGGATGAACTCTGGGTTAGGCTGCTGACCGGCATCGTCCAGAAAACGCCAGTCGTTGAACAGATGCTGGCCGAAACCGGTACGGGTCACTTTTTGCAGAAACTGCTTCGGGATAATGGCGTCGGTATCGACGTTGGCCGCATCCAGAGGCACCACTAAACCGGTATGTTGAATAAATTTAGCCACGGTGATGCTCCTTAGTGCAGTTCACGGATATCGGCGAAATGGCCAGTCACGGCAGCGGCAGCAGCCATCGCCGGGCTGAGCAGATGGGTACGCCCACCACGGCCCTGACGCCCTTCGAAGTTACGGTTGCTGGTGGACGCGCAGCGCTCGCCTGGATTCAGGCGATCGTTGTTCATCGCCAGACACATGGAGCAGCCAGGCAAACGCCATTCAAAACCGGCTTCGATAAAGATCTTGTCCAGCCCTTCGGCTTCCGCCTGGGCTTTCACCGGGCCAGAGCCTGGCACCACAATGGCCTGCACACCGTTCGCCACTTTACGCCCTTTGGCAATCGCTGCCGCCGCGCGCAGATCTTCGATGCGTGAGTTGGTGCAGGAACCGATAAACACTTTATCGATCGCCACGTCGGTCAGCTTGATACCCGGTTTCAGGTCCATATATGCCAGCGCTTTTTCAGCAGAAGCACGCTCAACCGGATCGCTGAAAGATTCTGGTGCCGGGATCGCCTGATTGACGGCAATAACCTGGCCGGGGTTGGTGCCCCAGGTAACCTGAGGTGCGATGTCTTCGGCGCGCAGGGTGACAACGGTATCGAATTTGGCATCGGCGTCGGATTTCAGCGTGCGCCAGTAGGCAACCGCCTGCTCCCAGTTGGCACCGGTCGGCGCAAACTGACGGCCCTTCAGGTAATCGAAGGTGGTGTCGTCGGGGGCTACCAGGCCCGCCTTGGCACCCATTTCAATCGCCATGTTGCACAACGTCATGCGGCCTTCCATGCTCAAGGCCTCAATGGCTTTGCCGCAGAACTCAACGACGTGGCCGGTACCACCGGCACTGCCGGTTTTACCGATGATCGCCAGCACGATGTCCTTCGCGGTGATGCCTGCTGCGGCTTCACCGGTCACTTCAATCTTCATGGTCTTGGCACGGCCCTGCTTCAGGGTTTGCGTTGCCAGCACGTGCTCAACTTCTGAAGTGCCGATCCCAAACGCCAGTGAACCGAAGGCGCCGTGGGTGGCGGTGTGGGAATCGCCACAGACGATGGTCATGCCCGGCAGCGTCATACCCTGCTCAGGGCCGATAACGTGCACAATCCCCTGGAACGGGTGATTCAGGTCATATAAAGAAACGCCGAATTCCGCACAGTTCTTGATCAGCTCCTGCATCTGGATGCGCGCCATCTCGCCGCTGGCGTTGATATCTTTGGTCTGGGTGGAAACGTTGTGATCCATGGTGGCAAAGGTTTTGCCCGGCTGGCGCACTTTACGGCCCATTGCGCGCAGGCCGTCGAACGCCTGTGGAGAGGTGACTTCATGCACCAGGTGGCGATCGATATACAGCAGCGGCGTTTCGTTCGGTGCTTCATGCACGACGTGAGCATCGTACAGTTTCTGATATAAGGTCTTGCCCATGATTTATGCCCCCTCAGCCACGAAACGGGCAATGATATCGCCCATTTCACTGGTGCCGATCGCTTTGCCGTCACCGGCCAGATCGGCGGTGCGGTAACCCTGTTCCAGCGCCTGATTGATGGCGCGCTCAATGGCGTCTGCGGCTTCATCGGCACCCAGGCTGTAACGCAGCAGCAGAGCTGCAGACAGAATCTGTGCGATCGGGTTGGCAATGTTTTTGCCTGCGATGTCCGGCGCGGAGCCGCCCGCCGGTTCATACAGACCGAAGCCTTGCTCGTTCAGGCTGGCGGAAGGCAGCATCCCCATGGAACCGGTGATCATCGCGCATTCATCAGACAGGATGTCACCGAACAGGTTGGAACACAGCAGCACGTCGAACTGGGACGGATCTTTGATCAACTGCATGGTCGCGTTGTCGATGTACATGTGCGACAGCGACACGTCCGGGTAATCTTTAGCAACCTGGGTCACCACTTCACGCCACAGGATCGAGCTTTGCAGCACGTTAGCTTTATCGATGGAAGTCACTTTATTGCGGCGCTTGCGGGCTGACTCAAAGGCGATACGCGCAATACGTTCGATCTCAAAACGGTGGTATACCTCGGTATCGAAAGCCCGCTCATGCATGCCCTGGCCTTCGCGGCCCTTCGGCTGGCCGAAGTAGATGCCACCGGTCAGTTCACGCACGCACAGGATATCGAAGCTGCGGGCTGCGATGTCGGCACGCAGCGGGCAGAACGCTTCCAGCCCCTGATACAGGCGTGCCGGGCGCAGGTTGCTGAACAGCTTGAAGTGTTTGCGCAACGGCAGCAGCGCACCGCGCTCAGGCTGCTCTGCCGGTGGCAGGTTTTCCCATTTCGGGCCACCGACGGAGCCGAAAAGAATGGCATCGGCCTGTTCACAGCCCGCCAGAGTGGCTGCGGGCAGCGGCGTGCCCTGGCGATCGATGGCAATGCCACCGACGTCGTACTCGGATTGGGTGATGCGGATACCAAAACGCTGGCGCACTGCATCCAACACTTTATGGGCTTGGGCCATCACTTCCGGACCGATTCCGTCTCCGGGCAAGACGGCAATGTGGTAAGTCTTCGTCATGTTCACACCGTTTCCTGATTATTTTGTTGTTTGGTTTGCTGCAGACGCTGCTTTTCTTTTTCTACCTGCTGTGAGCGCCAGATATTATTTAATACGTGAATCATTGCCTTGGCGGAGGATTCGACGATGTCGGTAGCCAGGCCCACGCCGTGGAAACGGCGGCCCTGGTAGGACACGACGATATCCACCTGGCCGAGGGCGTCGCGGCCCTGGCCTTTGGCGGTCAACTGGTATTTCACCAGTTCGATAGGGTATTCGGTGATGCGGTTGATCGCTTGATATACCGCGTCTACCGGACCGTTACCGGTTGCCGCTTCGGCTTTTTCTTCATCGCCACAGATCAGCTTGACCGAGGCGGTAGCCATAATACTGCTGCCGGACTGTACGCTGAAGTAGCCCAGGCTGAAATGTTCCGGTTCTTCCTGCTGTTTGTTGATAAAGGCCAGCGCTTCCAGATCGTAATCGAACACCTGGCCTTTCTTGTCGGCTAATTTCAGGAAGGCCGAGTACAACACGTCCAGATTGTAATCCTGCTCTTTGTAGCCCATTTCTTCCATACGGTGTTTGACCGCGGCGCGGCCGGAGCGTGAGGTCAGGTTCAACTGTACGTCTTTCAGACCAATGGTCTGCGGAGTCATGATCTCGTAGTTTTCGCGGTTTTTCAGCACACCATCCTGATGGATGCCGGAAGAGTGTGCGAACGCGTTTGAGCCGACGATGGCTTTGTTGGCAGGAATTGGCATGTTGCACAACTGGCTGACCAACTGGCTGGTGCGGTAAATTTCCTGATGATTGATATTGGTGTGCACATTCATGATGTCCTGGCGAACTTTGATCGCCATGATCACTTCTTCCAGTGAACAGTTACCCGCGCGTTCGCCGATACCGTTCAAGGTGCCTTCTACCTGGCGAGCACCGGCCTGTACGGCGGCGATCGAGTTACCTACCGCCATGCCCAGATCGTCGTGGCAGTGAACGGAAATAATTGCTTTATCAATGTTTGGTACGCGGTCATACAGTGTGGTGATAATGCCGCCGAACTGGTTAGGCGTGGTGTAACCGACGGTATCGGGGATGTTGATGGTGGTCGCACCGGCGTTGATGGCCGCTTCCACCACGCGACACAGATTATCAATCGGTGTACGGCCTGCATCTTCGCAAGAGAACTCAACATCATCCGTATAGTTTCGTGCGCGTTTCACCGAACGCACTGCCATTTCCAGCACTTCATCAAACGAGCGCTTTAACTTTGACTCGATGTGTAAGGTGGAGGTGGCCAGGAACACATGGATACGGAAGGCTTCGGCCACGCGCAGCGCTTCGGCTGCCACGTCAATGTCGTTGTCTACGCAGCGGGCCAAGCCACAAACGCGGCTGTTTTTGATCTGGCGGGCAATAGTTTGCACGGATTCAAAATCCCCCGGAGAAGACACCGGGAAGCCGACTTCCATCACATCGACACCCATCCTTTCCAGCGCCATGGCGATCTGAATCTTTTCTTTCACACTCAGGCTGGCTTGCAGTGCCTGCTCGCCGTCTCGCAATGTGGTATCGAAAATAATGACTTGTTGGCTCATTTGATAGTTCCTTATCGTGTTTGTTTCACGCTAAGCGGGCAAAAAAAAACCCGCGCACTAGCGCGGGTTTCTACAGATGATGGGCTGAATCAGTTCTGAACCCCGCCCACCAGCATACCGCGCAAAGAAGATGCGTTAAGTAGTAGGCCTAGTAGACGTTGAGTACGGATCATGGAGGTCAGCTTCTCTAAAATGTGTTCGTTGCCTAATTTGATACTTTATTGGCTGGGTGATGTCAACATTTGATTAATGGTCGGACGAGCTCAGAGGCCAGGGTAGGGAATAAGTACGCCAGACAAAAGCTCGGTAAAAAAACCGTTCAGAAGGTTAAAAAAAACGTCAGATTTGCGAGTTTTTTAGCATAAATGACATCAATTCCGTGCTACGGCATTGATTCTTAATGTCGCTCAGTTAGAATTCCTAGTGCGTAAAAATAAGGAAGTCCTGAGTTGGCTATGAAATGAATAGTAACTTGTTATTCACTTGGTGAATCTATGGATTTATAGTATTCATGAGGTGTATTTGATCTGAAATGCCGATACATCAAAGGCTATTAAGTCACACGAAAAGCATCTATTTTAAGCGTTCACGATTGTCCATTATGCCGTTTTATGGTCTTATTCATCGTGATTATGGATGCCTGCTTGGTGCCCACGACTTGAGTGTAAAACCTGCCAATTGTTTGCACGCCGTTATTGTTTTCCGACGCTAAAGCGTCGGGTGCGATGCACAGGGCGTAACTTTTCGCCGTTGTGTCACGTTTTTATAGGATGATGCTCGATTGTTATCCTAAGTGGATAGTGAATAGGGATAACTAATTTCGCCGTGTGGGAATAACGTAATGTTACTTTTAGCATGATATTCCCCTGCGCGCTGGCGGAATTATCTACATGGGACTTAGTGGAGTTAGATATGTCTGAATATAATTCAGGAACTGTCTTAGAAAAAGAAAGTGGCGATATTCATTTGCGCAGCGTAGACCTTAATTTACTCACTGTTTTTGATGCAGTTATGCAAATGCAGAATATTACCCGCGCCGCCAACTCGTTGGGTATGTCACAGCCCGCAGTGAGCAATGCCGTAGCGCGTTTAAAAGTCATGTTCAATGATGAGTTGTTTGTGCGGTTTGGCCGCGGCATCCAGCCCACCATGCGTGCACGCCAGCTTTTCGGGCCGGTGCGCCAAGCATTACAATTGGTTCAGAATGAGTTACCAGGTGCCGGATTTGATGCCCTGACCAGTGAACGCACTTTTACGCTTTCTATCTGCAGCCCATTGGATATCCGCCTCACGGCAAAAATAATCAACAACGTCAAGAATATGGCACCGAATGTACGGTTGCAGGCAAAATCCTATCTGAACAATAATATTGAGCATCAATTACGTTATCAGGAAACTGAATTCGTTATTGGTTATACCCGTTTTGAACACCCTGAATTTCAAAATGTTGCTTTATTTGAGGATGAATTAAGCTTGGTGGCAGCGCAGTCACATCCACGTCTGGCGAACAGCGTTACCCAAGAGCAAATGCTGGTTGAGCAGCATGCGGTCATATCCTTGGAACGTTTCTGTTCCTTCAGTAAGCCCTTCTATGTTGAAGAGATCGCACAGCGTGGCATTACCCAGCAATGTACCGACCTGTTCAGCGTGTTGAATATTGTGGCAATGACTGAAATGGTGGCTATCACCCCGCGTTGGTTTGCGGAGCAACATGCGCAAGCGTTACAGTTAAAAATCATGCCATTACCTTGGGAAAAGAAGGATGCTACCTGCTATCTTTCTTGGCATGAGTCCGCTGAGAGGGATAAAGGCCATCAATGGATGAAGTCTGTGCTCAGCCAGTCAGAATTATTGCGTTAGTTTAGCGATTTATTAACCCGACACACTTGTGCGTATGTCGGGTCAATAATCTAGTGGTATCTATTAATAAGAAAAAGCTTGGTTTATTGCTAGGAGTATTCTTAATTATTGTGTTCTGGTAACGTTTTCTATGCAGTATTTTAATAAATTTCTATTTATGAAATTAAATTCTGCATTAAATGTTATCACTGGAGTTTTAGCCTGTTAATCCTTTGTCACTCATCTTCCTCTCTTTTATCTATGCAGAATAACGCTTTTGGCCCGCCCGCGATGCCCTGAACCAGGGCTAAATAGGGATAACCCAATTTTAGCTCACACTTTTACGCTGAAATCCCTTTTCCAGGTGTTGGTGAGCCGGTAGACTGCGCAAAAAAAAGTAAACACGTGTAAGCTGAGATCGAGGAACTTGAGTTCCGATCGTGGTTGACCGTTTGATTCATTTCAGGCTTAGAGCTCTATGACCAATAAATTGCAGCATTACCATCTGGTCCAACGTATCCAGCACCAAATTTCCCAGCGTGCTGACCGCACTGCTTTTCGCCAGTGGTCCCCTCAGGGAGAAACGCACTTGACCTGGTCACAGGTTGGTACCCATGTGGAGCACATTGCCAGTGCGCTTTTGGCACAGGGTGTTGAGGTGCAGGAGCGTGTCGCGATCTTTGCCAATAATTGTATGGCCTGGTCGCTGGCCGATCTGGCTATTCTGCAACTGCGTGCTGTCAGCGTTCCTTTGTATGCGACCAACACCGCAGCGCAGGCCGCTTTTATCATCAATGATGCCGATATTCGCATTGTGTTTGTCGGTGCGCAGGCACAACTGGATGCGGCTATCGCGCTACGCGCGATTTGCCCACAGCTCACCCAGATTATCGTGTTTGACGACGCCGCTGATTTACGTGGTTGTGAAATTGCCCAGTACCTGAGCCATTTTGAGCGCGAAGCGGATGTTGAACGCTTTGACACTTTGCGCTGGGAGAGAGTGGCTGATAGCAGCCTGCAGGATCTGTTTACCCTGATTTATACCTCTGGCACCACCGGTGAGCCGAAAGGCGTGATGCTGGATTACCGTAATATGGCGGCGCAACTGCAACTGCATGACGATCGCATCACGGTAACGGAAGATGATGTTTCGCTCAGCTTCTTACCGTTGTCACATGTTTTTGAACGGGCCTGGAGCTTCTTTATCATGCATTCCGGTGCTCAGAACGTCTATCTGCCGAATACCGACTGGGTACGTGAGGCGATGGCTGAGGTGAAGCCCACCCTGATGTGTGCGGTGCCGCGTTTTTATGAAAAAATCTTCAGCGCGGTGCATGAGAAGGTCGCGCGCGCGCCCTGGTTGCGCCGCGCGCTGTTCCATTGGGCGATTGTTTGCGGTGAACGCAAGTTCTTGCAGGAACGCGCGGGCAGGCCGCTTGGCAAACTGTTCGATCTTTCCCACCATTGGGCAGACAAGCTGGTGCTGAGTAAGCTGCGTGCAATTCTGGGTGGGCGGGTACGTTTTCTGCCTGCGGCCGGCGCCAAACTGGATGACAACGTCATTCTGTTTTTCGAGGCGATGGGGGTGAACATCAAGTACGGCTATGGCATGACGGAAACCTGTGCCACGGTCTCCTGTTGGGAAGAGAATAATTTCCGCTTTGGCTCGATCGGCAAACCCTTACCGGGGGTGGAAGTGCGCATTGGTGAAGAGAACGAGATCCAGGTGCGTGGGCCGATCGTGATGCGTGGTTATTTCAATAAACCGCAGGAAACCGCCGATACCTTTACGGCTGATGGTTGGTTGAAAACCGGCGACGCCGGTATGATCGACGAAAGTGGCAACTTGTTCATCACCGAGCGGTTGAAGGATTTGATGAAAACCTCCGGTGGTAAGTACATTGCCCCGCAAATGCTGGAGGGCACTCTGGTACAGGATCGCTTTATTGAGCAGGTTGCGATCATCGCCGATGCGCGCAAGTTTGTTTCCGCACTGATCGTGCCCAGTTTTGAGTCGCTGGAAGAGTATGCCCGATCGATTAATCTGAAGTATCAGGATCGGCTAGAGTTGCTGCGTAACAGCCATATTATTGAAATGTTTGAAAAACGTCTGCGTGAGATGCAAAAAGAGCTGGCACTGTTCGAGCAGGTGAAAAAGTTTACTCTGCTACCTGCGGCGTTCTCCATGGAACTGGGTGAACTGACGCCAACGCTGAAGCTGCGGCGTAAGGTGATCTTGCAGCGCTATCAGAATGAGATCGAATCCATGTATCAGGAAAAGTTATAACGTTGTCAGGTGAAGGTTTTTCCCAGTGAAAAACTATCAGAACTCTTCATCTGATATCGTTCTGTAATTTCCTGAATTTCCGAAACAATGCCTGGTTGTTATGTTTATAGCCAGTGCATTGTTTCTGTAAGTTCCCTATCTCCCCTTTAATGACAATAACCTTGTTGTTAATAAGTTGTTTTGCCGTTTGCCTGCCTCATATTCTGACGTTATGTTAGGCTGTACGTTGGTATTGAGCGCCGCTGACACGGTTTAATGCTGCGATACAGCCTGGTGAGTTTTAGAATATCCATCAATTTTGGGGCGTTGCCCCGCAACAGGCGCTTCGTTCCGGCGCCAGACAAGAATTAAGCAAGCCTGGAGGCAAACCCATGGAGATGTTGTCAGGAGCCGAGATGATCGTCCGATCGTTGATCGATCAGGGCGTTAAACATGTATTCGGCTATCCGGGCGGGGCGGTACTCGATATTTATGACGCCCTGCACACGGTTGGGGGAATCGATCATATTCTGGTGCGGCATGAGCAGGGCGCCGTGCATATGGCCGATGGCTATGCGCGTGCAACCGGTGAAGTGGGGGTGGTTCTGGTCACCTCCGGCCCTGGTGCAACCAATGCGATTACCGGTATCGCTACCGCCTATATGGATTCCATCCCGATGGTGGTGCTTTCCGGCCAGGTAACCAGCTCACTGATTGGTTACGATGCCTTCCAGGAGTGCGATATGGTGGGGATCTCGCGCCCGGTGGTGAAGCACAGCTTCCTGGTGAAGCGCACGGAAGATATCCCTTCCGTACTGAAAAAAGCCTTTTATCTGGCGTCTACCGGCCGTCCTGGCCCGGTGGTGATCGATCTGCCCAAAGATATCGTCGGCCCGGCGGTGAAAATGCCTTACGCCTACCCGAAAGACGTCAGCATGCGCTCTTATAACCCAACGGTGCAGGGGCATCGTGGGCAGATAAAGCGCGCGTTGCAGACCATTCTGGCCGCGAAAAAACCGGTGATGTATATCGGGGGCGGCGCAATCAATTCAGGCTGTCATGAAGAGTTGCTGCAGTTGGCGGAAAAGCTGAATCTGCCGGTAACCTGTACATTGATGGGCTTAGGGGCTTTTCCTGGCACCCATCGGCAAAGTGTGGGCATGTTGGGGATGCACGGCACTTATGAAGCCAATAAAACCATGCATCACTCTGATGTGATCTTTGCCATTGGCGTGCGTTTTGACGATCGTACCACCAACAACCTGATCAAATATTGCCCTGACGCCACCGTGCTGCATATTGATATCGATCCGACCTCCATTTCCAAAACGGTCGATGCCGATATTCCCATCGTCGGTGATGCCAAGCAGGTGCTGGTGCAAATGCTGGAGCTGTTGGCGCAGAGTGATAAAGCGCAGGATTTCGATGCGCTGCGCGATTGGTGGCAGTCGATTGAGCAGTGGCGGGCACGTGATTGCCTGAGTTACGACAAAAGCAGTGGCACCATCAAGCCGCAGGCGGTGATTGAAACCTTGCACCGGCTGACCAAAGGCGATGCGTACGTCACTTCTGACGTCGGCCAGCACCAGATGTTTGCCGCGCTCTACTATCCGTTTGATAAACCACGCCGTTGGATTAATTCCGGTGGTTTGGGCACCATGGGCTTTGGCCTGCCTGCGGCGCTTGGGGTGAAGCTGGCCCTGCCGGAAGAAACCGTGGTGTGTGTGACCGGTGATGGCAGTATCCAGATGAATATTCAGGAATTGTCCACCGCCCTGCAATACAACCTGCCGGTGATTGTGCTCAATCTGAACAACGGCTATCTGGGCATGGTGAAGCAGTGGCAGGATATGATCTACTCAGGTCGCCATTCTCAGTCTTACATGAATTCTCTGCCGGACTTTGTGAAGCTGGCAGAGGCTTATGGTCATATGGGCATTGCCATTCGCACGCCAGATGAACTGGAAAGCAAGCTGGCACAGGCGCTGGCCGAGAAAGAGCGGCTGGTATTTGTCGATGTTACCGTCGATGAAAGCGAACATGTTTACCCAATGCAGATCCGCGGTGGAAGCATGGACGATATGTGGTTAAGCAAAACGGAGAGAACCTGATGAGGCGCCGTATTTTATCTGTACTACTGGAAAACGAATCCGGTGCATTGTCGCGCGTGGTTGGGCTGTTCTCCCAGCGTGGCTATAACATTGAGAGCCTGACGGTCGCGCCAACTGACGATCCGACGCTGTCACGCATGACCATTCAGACCGTTGGCGATGAAAAGGTGCTGGAGCAGATTGAAAAGCAACTGCACAAACTGGTCGATGTGTTGCGCGTCAGCGAACTGGTCCAAGGGGCGCACGTGGAGCGTGAAATCATGCTGGTGAAGTTGCAGGCCAGCGGCTACGGGCGTGAAGAGGTGAAGCGCAGCACGGACATTTTCCGCGGCCAGATTGTGGATGTCACGGCTTCGCTGTACACCGTTCAACTGGCAGGCACCAGCGACAAGCTAGATGCTTTCCTCAATGCCGTGCGTGAAGTGGCAGAAATTGTTGAGGTCGCCCGTTCGGGAATTGTGGGCGTTTCCCGCGGCGATAAAATCATGCGCTAACCACGCTGCATGCTTGCTGACCAACGAGAGGGCGTAGCTTTATGGCTGCGCCCTTTCTTTTCACTTTTTGTTCGTTTGCTGGCACCTTTCTGCAAAAGCGGTTGCTCGGTCGGGTTTTCTGCGGTTAGATCCAAAGACTGGGATGAATAACCACTGTAGTTATTATGGTTACTCACGATCTCTCCGCTTTCAAATCGCCGCTTTGTTTGGCTGCTATCTGAGAGTGTAAGAGTTAAGCCGCAATCTTAATTGCTATTTTATTTTCAGCGTCATTAAGGGGTTAACGTGAAACTGGATGAAATCGCGCGTCTCGCCGGCGTTTCGCGCACCACGGCCAGTTATGTCATCAACGGCAAGGCGAAGCAGTATCGTGTCAGCGATAAAACCGTCGAAAAAGTGATGGCCGTGGTCAGGGAGCACAACTATCACCCGAATGCTGTCGCGGCGGGGTTACGCGCTGGCCGTACTCGTTCAATCGGCCTGGTGATACCCGATCTGGAAAATACCAGCTATACCCGCATCGCCAACTATCTGGAGCGCCAGGCGCGCCAGCGTGGTTATCAACTGCTGATCGCTTGTTCAGAAGATCAGCCGGATAACGAAATGCGCTGCGTGGAGCATCTGCTGCAACGCCAGGTGGATGCGATCATCGTGTCGACTGCCTTGCCGCCGGAGCATCCTTTCTACCAGCGCTGGGCTAACGATCCTTTCCCGATTATTGCGTTAGACCGTGCGCTGGATCGTGAGCATTTTATCAGCGTTGTCGGGGCCGATCAGGAAGACTCCTTGGCTCTGGCGCAGGAATTGCGCAGCTTCCCGGCGAAATCGGTGCTGTATCTTGGGGCTCTGCCAGAGCTTTCGGTGAGTTTTCTGCGTGAGCAGGGGTTCCGTCAAGCGTGGCAGGATGACGAACGCCCCGTGGACTATCTGTATGCCAACAGCTATGAACGCGAGGCGGCAGGGGCGCTGTTTGCCGAATGGCTGAAAACCCACTCAATGCCGCAGGCGCTGTTTACCACCTCCTTTTCACTGTTACAGGGCGTGATGGATGTGACGCTGAAAAAGTATGGCCGCTTACCGACGGATCTGGCGATCGCCACCTTTGGTGATAATGAGCTGTTGGATTTCCTGGAATGCCCAGTGCTGGCCGTTGCGCAGCGCCATCGCGATGTGGCTGAGCGGGTGCTGGAACTGGTTCTGGCAAGCCTTGACGAGCCACGTAAGCCGAAGCCGGGCATGACGCGCATTCGCCGTAACCTGTTCCGCCGCGGCAGCCTGAGCCGGAGATGAGTGAATAGGGCCAGCATGCCGCTGGCCTTTGGCTTTATACATATCCCACAACGCGGAATAGCCGGCGGCAATATTCCAGAAAATAGCCGTATACCACTCCCATCGCCATCGATACCAGCGCATTGCTGGCTACCGCCGCCATGATTTGTTGCTCATCAGCTCCCACGCTCCACAAAATAGCGGCGTAAACCGGTGACTGAAAACTGACATAGGCCAGAAGATCGGCCAGATTGCGCAGCAAAAACTGCCCGTGTGGGAGACGGCGGGCTGTTGCGATAAAAAAGTCGCGGTAGCGGCCGTAGGGCCAGGCAATAAGAATATTGACGGGAATCGACAATAAACGCGAAGAGAGCGATTGGCCGAAACTCATGCCAGAAATCAGGATCTCGATCGCCATACCTGCCAGAAAACAGTACACCACCAAGGCAAAGGTATCGGCGGCGGCACTGCGTAAGCGTGAAGCAGGTGAAAACATGGGAACAACTCCTGGCGTTAGGTTAACCTGTCTGCTTTGAATGTTAATTTAGTGTAATAAACTGACTTATTGACTTTTTACTAGTCTACTAATCTATTTTGTTAATTTTAATTAGCTTAATATTTTTATTTTTAACGGTTGTTTGGTTTTTATCCTGACGAGAGGAGCTAAAATACAGATTGGAGGGATTAAAATTGGTGAACATCAACAAAGTAATTAAAAACAATGAGTTGTGGATTTTACCTTGATTTTGGTGCAAAAATGCCAGTTAGCGAGAAATCAAAAGAAATGTAAAAAAATGCAACCTGAAGGCTAAAAGATTATTTTGAGAGTAATCCCATCATATGAATTAAAATCGTGACCGGTAAGGCGGTGCTATTTGAAAGGGATATTTTTCTTATGAATTATCCATGCGTGGAATAATTGAAGTAAAATAGCGCGCGGTTTACGGCGAAATATCTATCGAGTGTTATTAAGTCAATGGTTTATAGCACATGATGGCAAATGGGTAAGCCAGGGCCAGGCCTTGTTGGATGCGGCTTGCCGCAGGGTGATACCCAATGATGACGTGATTGAAAAGTGAGACCTGGGTTGCAGAAGGAAGTAATGAGTCAATTAATCGCCAATTTGTCAGTTTTTTAACCACCTCATTTCTGTTTAGGAAATTCTTCTCGTTTATCATGGTGTTAATTTTTATTCGTTTAATTAATCGAGTTCCTTTCGTGAGTCACCCCTCAGAATGAACACTGAAATATTGCCAAAGCGCTGCCGCTCTGGCTTGACAAGGTTTTCATACCCTCCGTAAACTCCATTATGTGGGGATTTGTGGAGTAAAGTGGTGAAAAAGGTCACCAGGGGGTAACTCAGGTATGTTCCGTGGAGCAACGATGGTTAACCTCGACAGTAAAGGACGGCTCGCCGTACCTACCCGTTATCGGGATTTACTGAATGAGGCGTCGCAAGGCCAAATGGTTTGCACCATTGACCTCCATCAGCCCTGCCTGTTGCTTTATCCATTACCCGAGTGGGAAATCATTGAACAAAAATTGTCCCGTCTGTCGAGCATGAATCCCGCGGAGCGCCGCGTTCAGCGCTTGCTGTTAGGGCATGCTAGCGAGTGTCAGATGGATAGTGCCGGGCGCCTGTTGTTAGCCAGTACGCTGCGTCAACACGCCAGGCTGAGTAAAGAAGTGATGCTGGTCGGGCAGTTCAACAAGTTTGAACTGTGGGATGAACAGACCTGGTATCTACAAGTCAAGAAGGATATTGACGCTGAACAGTCCACTCAGGAACCGTTATCTGAGCGGCTACAGGACTTGTCACTATAAGCATGTTGGAAAACTATAAGCACACCACCGTCCTGTTGGATGAGGCCGTAAATGGCCTCAATATCCGCAGCAATGGCACATACATTGACGGAACTTTTGGTCGCGGTGGCCATTCTCGTCTGATTCTGTCCCAGTTGGGGCCGGAAGGACGTTTACTGGCAATTGATCGCGATCCGCAGGCTATTGCCGCTGCCGAATCGATTGAAGATCCCCGTTTTACTATCATACATGGCCCGTTTTCGGATCTGGCGCACTACGTGCAGGAGCGCGATCTGGTGGGAAAAATTGACGGCGTATTGCTCGATCTGGGTGTTTCCTCTCCTCAGTTGGATGATGCCGAACGCGGTTTTTCCTTCATGCGCGACGGCCCGCTGGATATGCGTATGGATCCCTCAAACGGCCATTCTGCCGCCGAATGGCTGATGAAAGCGGAAGCTGACGATATCGCCTGGGTGCTGAAAACCTTCGGTGAAGAACGTTTTGCCAAGCGTATTGCCCGCGCCATCGTCGAAAGAAACCGTGTAGAACCGATGACGCGCACCAAAGAGTTGGCGGATCTGATCGCCAATGCCAGTCCGTTCCGTGAAAAGCACAAACATCCGGCAACGCGTAGTTTCCAGGCGATTCGTATTTATATCAACAGCGAACTTGAAGAGATTGAGCGTGCTCTGGACGGCGCGTTAGAGGTGCTGGCTCCGCAGGGGCGCCTGTCAATCATCAGCTTCCATTCGCTGGAAGATCGCATCGTCAAACGCTTTATGCGCCACCACAGCCGTGGGGCTCAGGTTCCCGCCGGGATTCCGCTAACTGAAGCGCAGTTGCGTGAGATGGGAGGCCGCACGCTGAAAGCACTGGGCAAAATGATGCCGTCTGACGATGAAGTGGCGGAAAATCCGCGTGCTCGCAGCTCGGTACTGCGCATTGCCGAGAGGATGCCCGCGTGATTGGCCATGAGCGCCACGGACTGGTCGGGGTTATTGGCGGTGATTTGCTGCGTAACGCCAAGATCCCGCTGATTCTGTTGATCGCCGTGCTGGTGACTGCTGTTTTTGTGGTCACCACCGCGCACCGTACACGCCTGCTGACCGCCGAGCGCGAGCAGTTGGTGCTGGAGAGGGATGCGCTGGATATCGAGTGGCGTAACCTGATTCTGGAAGAGAACGCCCTTGGCGATCATAGCCGCGTGGAACGTATCGCTACGGAGAAACTGCAGATGCAGCACGTTGATCCATCGCAGGAAAATATCATCGTTAAACCATAAAGGGCTTAACCACATTCACGATACGGAGCTGAAAGGTAACAGATGAAAGCAGTACGCCCCGGTAAGTTGAAACGCCAGGAAGATCAAGCCAGCTTTGTCAGCTGGCGTTTTGCGTTGCTGTGCGGCTGTATTCTGCTGGCGTTGGTCGGGTTGATGGTGCGCGTGGCTTATCTGCAGGTGATTAACCCGGATCGGCTGGTAAAAGAAGGCGACATGCGCTCGCTGCGCGTGCAGGAAGTTCCTACCGCGCGCGGCATGATCAGCGATCGCTCAGGCCGGCCATTGGCCGTGAGCGTGCCGGTAAACGCTGTGTGGGCCGATCCGAAAGAGCTGATCGAGCGCGGCGGAATTACGTTGGATTCGCGCTGGAAGGCGCTTTCTGATGCGTTGCAGATCCCGCTCGATCAGTTATCCAACCGTATTAACGCCAACCCGAAAGGGCGCTTTGTTTACCTGGCTCGCCAGGTCAACCCGGCGATTGGTGACTATATCCATAAGCTGAAACTGCCGGGTATTTACCTGCGTCAGGAGTCACGCCGTTACTACCCTTCAGGGCAGGTAACTTCACACATTATCGGCGTCACTAATATTGATGGCGAAGGCATCGAAGGGGTTGAAAAAAGCTTTAATCGCTGGCTAACCGGGCAACCGGGTGAGCGAACCGTGCGTAAAGATCGTTATGGCCGGGTGATTGAGGATGTCTCCTCGGTAGACAGCCTGGCGGCGCACAACCTGATGCTGAGCATTGATGAACGTTTGCAGGCGCTGGTGTATCGCGAATTGAATAACGCAGTGGCCTTCAACAAGGCTGAGTCGGGCACTGCGGTACTGGTGGATGTGAATACCGGCGAAGTGTTGGCGATGGCCAACAGCCCGTCGTACAACCCGAACAACATGGCCGGTACGCCTAAAGACACCATGCGTAACCGTGCAATAACCGATATTTTTGAACCGGGTTCCACAGTGAAACCGATGGTGGTGATGACGGCATTGCAGCACGGCGTGGTGAAAGAGAACAGCGTGCTCAATACCGTTCCTTACCGCATTAACGGCCATGAAATCAAAGATGTGGCGCGTTATTCGGAACTGTCCATGACCGGGATCTTGCAGAAGTCGAGTAACGTCGGTGTGTCTAAGCTGGCGTTAGCGATGCCGTCCTCAGCGTTAGTAGATACTTACTCGCGCTTTGGGCTGGGAAAAGCGACCAATTTGGGGCTGGTCGGAGAAAGCAGTGGCTTATACCCAAAAAAACAACGGTGGTCTGACATAGAGAGGGCCACCTTCTCTTTCGGCTACGGGCTAATGGTAACGCCGTTACAGTTAGCGCGAGTCTATGCCACGATCGGCAGCCTGGGCGTGTATCGCCCATTGTCGATCACCAAAGTTGATCCACCGGTTGCCGGTGAGCGCGTCTTCCCTGAAGCCACGGTGCGTACCGTGGTGCACATGATGGAAAGCGTGGCCTTGCCGGGCGGCGGCGGTGTGAAGGCGGCCATCAAGGGCTACCGCATCGCGATTAAAACCGGTACCGCTAAAAAAGTCGGCCCGGACGGCAAATACGTCAACCGCTATATCGCTTATACCGCGGGTGTGGCACCCGCGAGTCAACCCCGTTTTGCTCTGGTGGTGGTGATCAACGATCCACAGGGCGGGAAGTACTACGGCGGTGCGATTTCTGCACCCGTATTTGGTGCGATCATGGGGGGCGTGCTGCGGATCATGAACATTGAGCCGGATGCGTTGCCCACCGGTGACAAAAGCGAATTAGTTATCAACAGTAAAGAGGGTACAGGTGGCAGATCGTAATTTACGCGATTTACTCGCTCCTTGGGTGCCAGCGGCACCCGAGCGCCGGCTTAGGGAAATGATATTAGACAGCCGCATTGCGGCTGCCGGAGATCTGTTTGTCGCCGTCGTCGGCCACCAAACGGATGGCCGCCGCTATATTCCGCAAGCCATCGCACAAGGGGTTGCTGCCGTTATCGCCGAAGCCGAAGGCCAGGCTGAAGATGGTAAAATCTGCGAAATGCACGGCGTTCCCGTGATTTACCTGAGTCAACTCAATCAGCGCCTTTCCGCTCTGGCCGGGCGTTTTTACCAGCAGCCTGCAGAACGCTTGCGTTTGATCGGCGTGACCGGTACCAACGGCAAAACCACTACCACGCAACTGTTGGCGCAGTGGAGTCAACTGCTGGGCGAAACAGCCGCGGTGATGGGAACGGTTGGCAACGGTTTGCTGGATCAGGTTTGCCCGACGGAAAACACCACCGGTTCCGCGGTGGATGTCCAGCATATCCTTAACGATCTGGCCGAACAGGGTGCAACCTTTGCTGCGATGGAAGTCTCATCACATGGTCTGGTGCAACACCGTGTGGCCGCTTTGCGTTTTGCTGCGGCCGTGTTTACCAACCTGAGCCGCGATCATCTGGATTATCACGGCGATATGGCCAGCTACGAAGCGGCTAAATGGTCACTGTTTGCGGCCCATGACGTTGGGCAGGCGATTATCAATGCTGACGATGAAGTCGGGCAGCGCTGGTTGGCGCAACTGCCGGATGCTGTGGCCGTGACCATGCAAGATAACCTGCAGCCTGGCTGCCGTGGCCGCTGGCTGAAAGCCACGGCGGTGAACTATCACGATAACGGCGCCACGATTCATTTCAGCTCAAGCTGGGGCGATGGCGAGATTGAAAGCCGCCTGATGGGGGCGTTCAACGTCAGCAATCTGTTGTTGGCGCTGGCAACCTTACTGTCGCTCGGTTACCCGTTTGCTGACCTGGTGAAAACCGCCAATCAGCTACAGCCGGTTTGTGGTCGTATGGAAGTGTTTAATGCTCCGGGCAAACCCACGGTGGTAGTGGATTATGCCCACACCCCGGACGCCTTGGAGAAAGCCTTGGAAGCCGCACGTCTGCACTGCCTGGGGCAATTGTGGTGCGTGTTTGGCTGCGGCGGCGATCGCGACAAAGGTAAGCGCCCACTTATGGGGGGCATTGCCGAGCAATTCGCCGATCGGGTGGTGGTCACCGACGATAACCCACGCACCGAAGAGCCACAGGCAATTATCAAAGATATTCTCGCTGGGTTGCTGGATGCCGGGCATGTGCAGGTGATCCATGGGCGCGCTGAAGCCGTCACCAGCGCCATTATGCAAGCACAAGAACAGGATGTCGTCTTGGTGGCAGGCAAAGGCCATGAGGATTATCAAGTAGTGGGGAACCGTCGCCTGGACTACTCCGATCGTACCACCGTTGCGCGTCTGCTGGGGGTGTTGGCATGATCCCGGTATCTCTGAAGACCCTGGCTGAGGTACTGAGCGCCGAGCTGATCGGTGCCGATTGCTCAATCACTGAAGTGACGACAGATACGCGTCAGATCACACCAGGCTGCCTGTTTGTGGCGCTGAAGGGGGAACGCTTCGACGCCCATGATTTTGCCCCTGACGCCATCGCCGCAGGTGCCGGGGCGCTGCTGGTAAGTAAGCGCTTATTGGGGGATGTGCCGCAACTGGTGGTGAAAGACACCCGCATTGCGTTGGGGCAACTGGCCGCCTGGGTTCGTCAGCAAGTGTCGGCCAAAGTGGTGGCTCTGACCGGTTCATCGGGCAAGACCTCGGTGAAAGAAATGGCCGCCGCGATTCTGCGCGAGTGCGGCGAGGTGCTGTATACCGCCGGTAATTTCAACAATGACATTGGCGTGCCGCTGACGCTGCTACGCCTGCAGCCACAGCATGATTTTGCCGTGATTGAATTGGGCGCGAATCATATTGGTGAGATCGCTTATACCACCGCCTTAACCCAGCCGCAGAGCGCACTGGTGAATAATCTGGCGGCGGCACACCTGGAAGGGTTTGGTTCTTTGGCCGGTGTGGCTCAGGCCAAAGGTGAAATATTTGGCGGTTTGCCCACAAATGGCGTGGCGATCATCAACGCGGATAATAACGACTGGCCACACTGGCAGGCCCAATTACAAGGCAAAAAAGTGTGGCGTTTCTCGCCGCAGGCGGCAGGGGCGGTAGACTTTTTTGCCAGTGATATCCAGGTGAATGGTAAGGGTACGCAGTTTACGCTGCACAGCCCGTTTGGCACGGTGGCTGTTGAGCTGCCGCTGCCGGGCCGCCATAACGTGGCGAATGCTCTGGCGGCAGCGGCGCTGGCAATGTCAGTGGGTGCAACGTTAGAAGCGGTGCGCAAAGGGTTGCAACAACTGCAAGCGGTGCCGGGGCGTTTATGCCCGGTGGTGTTGGCAGAAGGCAAGCTGCTGCTGGACGATAGCTACAATGCCAACGTCGGTTCAATGATCGCGGCGGCACAGACGCTGGCAGAGATGCCGGGCTACCGGGTGATGGTGGTTGGCGATATGGCCGAGTTGGGCGCAGACGCTGAAGAGTGCCACCGTCAGGTGGGTGAAGCTGCCCGTGCGGCCGGGGTGGATAAAGTGATCAGCGTGGGCCAATTAAGCCAAACGCTGAGTTCGGCTGCCGGTAACGGTGAGCATTATCAGGATAAGACAGCAGTGATCGCGCGCGTAGCGGAATTACTGTCAGCACATGCGGTAATTACCGTGTTAATCAAAGGTTCACGTAGTGCCGCAATGGAGCAGGTAGTACGCGCGTTACAGGAGAAAGCACCATGTTAGTTTGGCTGGCCGAGCATTTGGTCAAGTATTACTCCGGCTTCAACGTCTTTTCCTACCTGACGTTCAGGGCCATCGTCAGCCTGCTGACCGCGCTGTTTATTTCTCTGTGGATGGGGCCGCGGGTGATTAAACGCCTGCAGGAAATGTCCTTCGGCCAGGTGGTGCGTAACGACGGGCCGGAATCACACTTCAGCAAACGCGGCACGCCAACCATGGGCGGCATCATGATCCTGACCTCCATCACCATTTCGGTGCTGATGTGGGCCTATCCGTCCAACCCTTATGTGTGGTGCGTGCTGTTTGTACTGGTGGGTTACGGCATCATCGGTTTTGTCGATGACTATCGTAAAGTGGTGCGCAAGGATACCAGAGGGTTGATTGCCCGCTGGAAGTACTTCTGGCAATCGGTGATTGCGCTGCTTGCTGCTTTTACCATGTATGCGATAGGAAAAGACACACCAGCCACCGAGCTGGTGGTGCCGTTTTTCAAGGACGTCATGCCGCAGCTTGGTCTGCTGTATGTGCTGCTGGCTTACTTTGTGATTGTCGGTACCAGCAACGCGGTCAACCTGACCGATGGCTTGGATGGCTTGGCGATCATGCCAACCGTGTTCGTGGCCGCCGGTTTTGCGCTGGTCGCCTGGGCTACCGGTAATACGAATTTCGCCAGCTACCTGCATATCCCGTATCTGCGCCATGCCGGTGAACTGGTGATTGTGTGTACCGCGATTGTCGGGGCGGGGTTAGGCTTCCTGTGGTTCAACACTTACCCGGCTCAGGTGTTTATGGGCGATGTCGGCTCATTGGCACTGGGGGGGGCGCTGGGGACGATCGCCGTGCTGCTGCGTCAGGAGTTTTTGCTGGTGATTATGGGGGGCGTGTTCGTGGTTGAAACGCTGTCGGTGATCCTGCAGGTGGGGTCGTTCAAGCTGCGCGGGCAACGTATTTTCCGTATGGCGCCGATCCATCACCACTACGAATTGAAAGGCTGGCCAGAACCGCGCGTGATCGTGCGCTTCTGGATTATTTCGCTGATGCTGGTGCTGATTGGCCTGGCGACGCTCAAGGTGCGCTAATTATGGTGGATTATCAGGGTAAAAAAGTAGTCATCATCGGGTTGGGCCTTACCGGCTTGTCCTGTGTTGATTTCTTTATGGCGCGCGGCGTGACGCCGCGCGTTATGGATACCCGCATTGCTCCGCCAGGGCTGGATAAGCTGCCTGAGAGCGTGGAGCGGCATCTGGGCGATCTGAATCAGGATTGGCTGCTGGAGGCGGATCTGATCGTTGCCAGCCCTGGTATGGCTTTGGCAACACCGGCGCTGAGCGCTGCTGCGGATGCCGGTGTGGAGATCGTTGGTGACGTCGAGCTGTTTTGCCGTGAGGCGCAGGCACCGATTGTGGCGATCACCGGTTCCAACGGCAAAAGCACTGTGACCACACTGGTGGGCGAAATGGCTAAAGCTGCCGGTTGGGCGGTGGGCGTCGGCGGCAATATCGGCCTGCCAGCACTCAGTTTGCTGCGCCAGGAATGCCAGCTTTACGTGCTGGAACTGTCGAGCTTCCAACTGGAAACCACCTCAAGCCTGCGTGCCGCTGCCGCGACCATCCTCAACGTGACCGAAGACCATATGGATCGCTATCCGTTTGGCTTGCAGCAGTACCGTGCCGCCAAACTGCGGATCTATGAAAATGCCGGCGTGTGCGTGGTGAACGCGGATGATGCGCTGACCATGCCGGTACGTGGCGCTGATGCGCGCTGTGTCAGTTTTGGTGCCGATGTAGGGGATTACCATCTCAACCGCCAGCAGGGCGAAATCTGGCTGCGGGTTAACGGTGAAAAAGTCCTCAACACCCGTGAGATGAAGCTTACGGGCCAGCATAACTACACCAACGCACTGGCGGCTTTAGCGTTGGCCGATGCGGTCAAACTGCCGCGCTCTTCCAGCCTGAAGGCGCTGACCACCTTTGCTGGCCTGGAACACCGCTTCCAACTGGTGTGGGAGCACGATGGGGTCCGCTGGATTAATGATTCCAAAGCTACCAACGTCGGCAGCACCGAAGCGGCCCTGAACGGTTTGCAGGTGGAAGGAACGCTGCACCTGTTGTTGGGCGGCGATGGTAAATCTGCCGATTTCTCGCCGCTGGCGCGTTATCTGCAAGGCGACAACATTCGTTTGTATTGCTTTGGTCGTGATGGTGCGCAACTGGCTGGGTTGCGCGCTGATATTGCTACTTTGACTGAAACCATGGAACAGGCGATGCAAACGATCGCTGGCCGAGTGAAAGCGGGCGATATGGTGCTGTTGTCGCCCGCCTGTGCCAGCCTGGATCAGTTCCGTAATTTTGAAGTGCGTGGCAATGAGTTCGCCCGTCTGGCGCAGGAGCTTGGTGGATGAGACTACGGATGCCGACGTTTGGCCTGGCTAACAAACTGAAAGACTGGGTGATGGGATCGCGTGAAAGTGATTCAGTCAACATGGTGCTGTATGACCGAACCCTGTTGTGGTTGACCTTCGGTTTGGCCGTTGTCGGTTTTGTGATGGTGACATCAGCCTCAATGCCGATCGGCCAACGTCTGGCAGAAGATCCGTTCCTGTTTGCCAAGCGTGATGCCCTTTATCTGGCACTGGCATTTGGCTTGTCACTGATCACGCTGCGTATTCCGATGGAAGTATGGCAGCGTTACAGCACCGCCATGCTGCTGCTGTCGATGGTGATGCTGCTGATCGTCTTGGTGGTGGGCAGTTCGGTGAACGGCGCATCGCGCTGGATCTCCCTGGGGCCGCTGCGTATTCAGCCTGCCGAGCTCTCTAAATTGTCGTTGTTCTGTTACCTGTCGAGTTATCTGGTACGTAAGGTCGATGAAGTCCGCAGTAACTTCTGGGGCTTCTGTAAGCCGATGGGGGTAATGGTGGTGCTGGCGGTGTTGCTGCTGGCACAGCCGGATTTGGGGACGGTGGTGGTGCTGTTTATCACCACCTTGGCGATGCTGTTTCTGGCCGGTGCCAAGATGTGGCAGTTCCTGGCGATTATCGGCTCCGGTGCGTTTGCGGTAGGGCTGCTGGTGGTTGCAGAGCCTTACCGTATGCGCCGTGTGACCTCCTTCTGGAACCCCTGGGCCGATCCGTTTGGCAGTGGTTACCAGTTAACCCAGTCGCTGATGGCGTTTGGCCGCGGTGAGTTCTGGGGGCAAGGGCTAGGTAACTCCGTGCAGAAACTGGAGTATCTGCCAGAGGCGCACACCGACTTTATCTTCGCGATTCTAGGTGAGGAATTAGGCTATATCGGTGTGGTTTTAGCCCTGTTAATGGTATTCTTCGTCGCTTTTCGCGCGATGTCGATTGGCCGGCGCGCACTGGAGATCAATCAGCGATTTTCCGGTTTTTTGGCCTGTTCGATCGGCATTTGGTTCAGTTTCCAGGCGTTGGTTAACGTAGGGGCGGCGGCGGGGATGCTGCCGACTAAAGGGCTGACGCTGCCGCTGATCAGTTACGGTGGTTCGAGTCTGTTGATTATGTCAACGGCGATTGTGCTGTTGCTGCGTATTGATTATGAAACACGCCTGACTAAAGCGCAGGCGTTTGTGAAGAGGTAACGGATGAGCGGTAAAGCGAAGCGTTTAATGGTGATGGCAGGCGGTACCGGTGGGCATGTGTTCCCGGGGCTGGCGGTCGCGCATCATCTGATGGCGCAAGGCTGGCAGGTGCGCTGGCTTGGAACCGCCGACCGTATGGAAGCCGACCTGGTGCCAAAGCATGGGATCGAGATTGATTTTATACGCATTTCCGGCTTGCGCGGCAAAGGTTTGAAGGCCCAGTTGACCGCGCCGTTGCGCATCTGGCGTGCCGTGCGTCAGGCCAAGGCGATTATGTGCAGCTATCAGCCAGATGTGGTGTTGGGCATGGGCGGTTATGTTTCTGGCCCCGGAGGCTTGGCTGCCTGGTTGTGCGGCATCCCGGTGGTGCTGCACGAGCAGAACGGCATTGCGGGGTTGACCAATCGCTGGCTGTCACGCATTGCCAAAACGGTATTACAGGCTTTCCCCGGCGCATTCCCCAGCGCGGAGGTGGTGGGTAACCCGGTGCGGACCGATGTGCTGGCATTGCCATTACCTGCGGAGCGCCTAGCTGGGCGTGAAGGGCCGGTTCGCGTGCTGGTGATTGGCGGAAGCCAGGGTGCACGCGTGCTGAATCAGACGGTTCCCGAAGCCGCGGCGCTGTTGGGCGATAAAATCACCCTCTGGCATCAGGTAGGCAAGGGGGCGCTGGAAACGGTATTGCTTGACTATGAAAGGGCAGGGCAGACCCAGCACAACGTTACAGAGTTTATCGACGACATGGCAGCGGCCTATGCTTGGGCCGACGTGGTGGTGTGCCGTTCCGGTGCGTTGACCGTCAGTGAGATTGCGGCGGCCGGCTTACCTGCCATCTTCGTGCCTTTCCCGCATAAAGATCGTCAGCAGTACTGGAATGCCCGTCCGCTGGAGGCGGCAGGTGCGGCGAAAATTATTGAACAGCCGCAGTTTACCGCTGGAGCACTGGCGGAACTGTTGGCGGGCTGGGATCGCCCAACGTTACTGATGATGGCTGAAAAAGCCCGTGCGGTAGCGATCCCGGATGCAACAGAACGCGTGGCGGCGGAGATCGTTCGCGTAGCTAAATAGATCATGCAGGGCTTGGCTCGCCGAGCCTTATGAAGAATAAGCAATGTGGGGTTCGCAGATTGAACCCGGATAGAGAGAGTGATGAATACACAACAATTGGCGAAACTACGTACTTTCGTGCCTGAGATGCGACGCGTCCGGCACATCCACTTTGTTGGCATCGGTGGTGCTGGCATGGGGGGTATCGCCGAAGTGTTGGCTAACGAAGGTTATCAGATCAGCGGTTCCGACCTGGCACCGAATCCGGTCACCCAACAGTTAAGCGAGCTTGGGGCAACGATTTATTTCCATCATCGCCCAGAGAATGTGCTGGATGCCAGCGTGGTGGTGGTTTCAACGGCGATTTCGGCAGATAACCCAGAGATCGTCGCGGCCCGTGAGGCACGTATTCCAGTGATCCAGCGTGCAGAGATGCTGGCTGAACTGATGCGCTACCGTCATGGCATCGCCATTGCCGGTACGCACGGCAAAACCACCACCACCGCGATGGTGTCAAGTATTTATGCTGAAGGTGGGTTGGATCCGACCTTTGTTAACGGCGGATTGGTGAAGGCGGCGGGTACCCATGCGCGCCTGGGCTCCAGCCGTTACCTGATTGCCGAAGCCGATGAGAGCGACGCTTCATTCCTGCATTTGCAGCCAATGGTGGCGATTGTCACCAATATCGAAGCCGACCATATGGATACCTACCATGGCGATTTCGAAAACCTGAAGCAGACGTTCATCAGTTTCCTGCATAACCTGCCGTTCTATGGCCGTGCGGTGATGTGTATTGACGATCCTGTCGTGCGTGAACTGTTGCCGCGAGTTGGCCGCCACATCACCACTTACGGCTTCAGTGAAGATGCTGACGTGCGCGTAGAGAGCTATCGGCAGCTTGGGCACCAGGGGCACTTTACCCTGAGCCGTCAGGACAAACCGTTGCTGACCGTGACCCTGAACGCGCCGGGCCGCCATAATGCGCTGAACGCCGCGGCGGCGGTGGCGGTGGCCACGGAAGAGGGCATTAGCGATGAGGCCATTCTGCGTGCGTTGGCTGGTTTTCAGGGTACGGGCCGTCGCTTTGATTTCCTGGGGGATTTCCCGCTGGCAGCGGTTAATGGCAAACCGGGTAGCGCGATGCTGGTGGACGATTATGGCCATCACCCAACTGAAGTGGATGCGACCATCAAGGCCGCGCGTGCAGGCTGGCCGAGCAAACGCGTGGTGATGATTTTCCAACCGCACCGCTTCACGCGTACTCGCGATCTGTACGATGATTTTGCCCATGTGCTGTCGCAGGTGGATGTGCTGCTGATGCTGGATGTTTATCCGGCCGGTGAAGCGCCGATCCCCGGGGCCGACAGCCGTTCGCTGTGTCGTACTATCCGCAATCGCGGCAAGCTGGATCCGATTCTGGTTGCCGATGCGGAAATCATGCCGGAAACCTTGGCACAATTGTTACAAGATGACGATCTTATCCTGGTGCAAGGTGCCGGTAACGTCGGTAAAATCGCGCGCAAGCTGGCTGAGCTTAAGCTGCAGCCGCAGAACAAAGAGGAGGCTCAGCATGGCTGATAAAGTTGCCGTGTTACTGGGTGGAACCTCCGCAGAACGAGAGGTGTCACTGCAATCCGGTGCGGCGGTGCTGGCTGGGTTGAAAGAGGCCGGTATTGACGCTCATCCTGTCGATACCCGCGATTTCCCAGTGGCTCAATTGAAAGATCACGGTTTCAGCAAGGTCTTTATCGCGCTGCATGGGCGCGGTGGTGAAGATGGTACTTTACAGGGGCTGTTGGAGTATTTGCAGTTGCCTTACACCGGCAGCGGCGTTATGGCATCGGCGCTGACCATGGACAAGTGGCGCACCAAGCTGGTGTGGCAATCGATGGGTTTACCGATCGCTCCGTATGTGGCGCTGTGCCGTGAGCAGTACTTTAGTCAAGAGCGTGACAGCCTGCTGGCTGCGGTGGCCGCGCTGGGGTTGCCGTTGATCGTCAAGCCTAGCCGCGAAGGCTCCAGCGTCGGCATGAGTAAGGTCACTGAGAGCAGCGCGCTTGCAAGTGCGTTGGAAGAGGCTTTCCGTCATGATGATGATGTGCTGGTGGAGAAATGGCTGAGCGGCCCTGAGTATACCGTGGCGATCCTCGGTGATCGGGTATTGCCTTCCATCCGCATTCAGCCAGCTGGTGTGTTTTACGACTATCAGGCCAAATACATTGCCGATGATACCCAGTATTTCTGCCCGAGTGGCCTGAGTGCGCAGCAGGAAGCCGAGATGGCGGCACTGGCACTGCGAGCCTATCGTGGGCTAGGTTGCCGCGGTTGGGGGCGTGTTGACGTGATGCAGGACAGCGATGGGGGAGTCTATCTGCTGGAGGTGAATACCTCGCCAGGCATGACCAGTCACAGTCTGGTGCCGATGGCAGCGCGCCAGGCTGGGTTGACCTTCTCGCAGTTGGTTGCGGCAATTCTGGCGTTGGCTGACTGAGATGTCGCAAGCTGCTCTGAATGCGCGCGAGCGCGTGGTGGATAACGGCCCGCGCCGCAGCAACGGAACCCAACTGGCAGGCATGATTTTCCTGCTGATGGTGTTAGGAACGATCTTGTGGGGCGGTTGGGCGGTGATTGGCTGGATGAAAGATGCCAGCCGCTTGCCACTCTCGAAACTGGTGGTGACCGGCGAGCGCCATTACACCACTAATGACGATATTCGCCAGGCGATCCTGGCGTTGGGCGCACCGGGCACGTTCATGACGCAGGATGTGGACATTATCCAGCAGCAGATTGAGCGCCTGCCATGGATCCAGCAGGCCAGCGTGCGCAAGCAGTGGCCGGATGAGCTGAAGATCCACCTGGTGGAGTATGTCCCGGTGGCGCACTGGAATGATTTGCACATGGTGGATGCTGCCGGTAAGTCGTTCAGCGTACCGGCAGAGCGCTTAGGTAAACAGAAATTACCGTTGCTCTATGGCCCGGAAGGGAGCGAGCAGGATGTTTTGGAAGGGTATCGTGCGATGAGCAGCATGTTAGCGGCCAGCAAGTACTCGCTTAAAATGGCGTCTATGACGGCCCGCCACTCATGGCAGTTAGCTTTGGATAACGATGTTCGGCTGGAGCTGGGACGTGACGATCGCATGGGGCGCCTGCAACGCTTTATCGGGCTTTACCCGGTGTTGCAGCAGCAGGCACAGGCGGAAAACAAGCGTATCAGCTATGTCGATTTACGTTACGACACCGGTGCTTCGGTCGGTTGGGCCCCGGCGTTTATTGACCCGCAGGCAGCTGGCGAACGGTCAGACAGTAATCAGCAACAGAATCAGGCACAGGCAAAACAACAATGATCAAGTCGACGGACAGAAAACTGGTAGTTGGACTGGAGATCGGTACTGCAAAAGTCTCCGCATTGGTAGGGGAAGTTCTGCCCGATGGCATGGTCAACATTATCGGGGTGGGCAGTTGCCCGTCTCGCGGTATGGATAAGGGTGGTGTCAACGACCTGGAGTCGGTAGTGAAATGCGTTCAGCGTGCTATCGATCAGGCCGAACTGATGGCTGATTGTCAGATTTCTTCGGTTTACCTCGCATTATCAGGTAAACATATTAGCTGTCAGAACGAAATAGGGATGGTGCCTATTTCAGAAGAGGAAGTGACGCAGGAGGATGTGGAAAATGTGGTGCATACCGCCAAATCGGTACGTGTCCGCGATGAACACCGCATTCTGCACGTTATCCCTCAGGAATATGCCATCGATTATCAGGAAGGGATCAAAAACCCGGTGGGGTTATCCGGCGTGCGTATGCAGGCCAAGGTGCACCTGATCACCTGCCATAACGATATGGCAAAGAATATTGTCAAAGCGGTGGAACGTTGTGGTCTGAAAGTGGATCAACTGATTTTCGCCGGTCTGGCGGCCAGCTATGCGGTGCTGACCGAAGATGAGCGTGAACTCGGCGTCTGTGTGGTGGATATCGGCGGTGGCACCATGGATATGGCGGTGTATACCGGCGGCGCGCTGCGCCACACCAAAGTGATCCCTTATGCCGGGAACGTGGTCACCAGCGATATCGCCTATGCCTTCGGGACACCGCCGGCAGACGCGGAAGCGATTAAAGTTCGACACGGCTGTGCGCTTGGGTCGATTGTTAGCAAGGATGAGAGTGTAGAGGTGCCTAGCGTTGGGGGCCGACCCCCGCGTAGTCTGCAAAGACAGACACTGGCTGAAGTGATTGAGCCACGCTACACCGAACTGTTGAATCTGGTTAACGATGAAATTTTACAATTGCAGGAGCAACTACGGAGCCAAGGGGTGAAGCATCATCTGGCAGCAGGTATTGTGCTGACCGGCGGTGCCGCCCAGATTGACGGCTTGGCAGCCTGTGCGCAACGGGTGTTCCACACCCAGGTGCGCATCGGCCAACCCTTAAACATCACGGGGCTGACGGACTACGCACAGGAGCCTTATTACTCCACGGCGGTAGGGTTGTTGCACTATGGAAAAGAGTCTCATCTGAGCGGTGAGGCAGAAGTAGAAAAACGCGCCTCAGTGGGCAATTGGTTTAAACGTATCAATAGCTGGCTGAGAAAAGAGTTTTAATGTTTCAACAAAGAGATCATGCTGAATTATCTTTTTATGATCTCGCAGCGACAGGCACAAAACGGAGAGAAACTATGTTTGAACCAATGGAACTAACCAATGACGCGGTGATTAAAGTCATCGGCGTCGGCGGTGGCGGTGGCAACGCCGTTGAACACATGGTGCGCGAGCGCATCGAAGGTGTTGAATTCTTTGCCGTTAACACCGACGCTCAGGCGTTACGTAAAACGGCAGTGGGCCAAACCATCCAGATTGGTAGCGGTATTACCAAAGGGTTGGGGGCAGGCGCGAACCCGGAAGTGGGTCGTAATTCGGCGGAAGAAGACCGTGAAGCCCTGCGTGTAGCCCTGGAAGGTGCAGACATGGTCTTTATCGCGGCTGGCATGGGTGGCGGTACCGGTACCGGTGCCGCGCCCGTTGTGGCTGAAGTTGCCAAAGATCTGGGTATTCTGACCGTCGCCGTGGTGACCAAGCCGTTCAATTTTGAAGGCAAGAAGCGCATGGCGTTCGCTGAACAGGGTATCGCTGAGCTATCCAAACACGTGGACTCGCTGATCACTATCCCTAACGACAAACTGCTGAAAGTGCTGGGCCGCGGCATTTCTCTGCTGGACGCGTTTGGCGCGGCTAACGACGTGCTGAAAGGCGCGGTGCAGGGTATTGCCGAACTGATCACCCGTCCGGGCCTGATGAATGTCGACTTTGCCGACGTGCGCACCGTAATGTCCGAAATGGGCTATGCGATGATGGGTTCCGGTGTGGCAAGCGGCGAAGACCGTGCGGAAGAAGCAGCGGAAATGGCGATCTCTAGCCCACTGCTGGAAGATATCGATCTGTCCGGTGCACGTGGCGTGCTGGTCAACATCACCGCTGGCTTCGATCTGCGTCTGGATGAATTTGAAACCGTGGGTAACACTATCCGTGCCTTCGCTTCTGACAACGCGACCGTGGTGATCGGGACTTCGCTGGATCCGGAAATGAACGACGAACTGCGTGTGACCGTGGTGGCTACCGGTATCGGTATGGACAAACGTCCTGAAATCACGCTGGTAACCAATAAACAGGCCAGCCAGCCAGTGATGGATCACCGTTACCAGCAGCATGGTATGTCGCCGTTGACGCAGGAGGTTAAACCTGCTGCCAAAGTGGTGAACGATCAGAGCACGCAACCGAATAAAGAGCCCGACTATCTTGATATTCCAGCCTTCCTGCGTAAGCAGGCTGACTAGGAATAAGCTGATATTTTGGAATCTCCGCTCTTTGTGCTAAACTGTCCCGCCGGCCGTGCTGTATGCTTGGCCGGTAGGATGGATAAACACTGCGAGATAAAACGATGATCAAACAAAGGACATTAAAACGTATTATTCAGACGACGGGTGTCGGTTTGCATACCGGCAAGAAAGTCACGCTGATAATGCGCCCAGCGCCGGCGAACACCGGGGTCATCTATCGTCGCACTGACTTGAATCCACCGGTTGATTTCCCGGCAGATGCAAAATCCGTGCGTGATACCATGCTCTGTACTTGCTTGGTGAATGAGTCAGACGTGCGTATTTCAACCGTTGAGCATCTCAATGCTGCGCTGGCGGGTTTGGGCATCGATAACATCATTATTGAAGTTGATGCTGCTGAAATCCCTATTATGGACGGTAGTGCCAGCCCGTTTGTGTTCCTGTTGCTGGATGCTGGCATAGAAGAACTGAACTCGGCGAAGAAATTCCTGCGTTTGAAAGAGACAGTGCGCGTAGAAGATGGTGATAAGTGGGCAGAGCTGTCCCCGCATAACGGGTTCCGCCTGGACTTCACTATTGATTTCAACCACCCGGCTATTGATGCCAGCACGCAGCGTTACCGCCTTGATTTCTCAGCGGATTCGTTTGTGCGCCAAATCAGCCGCGCGCGTACTTTCGGTTTCATGCGTGATATCGAATACCTGCAATCCCGTGGTTTAGCCTTGGGCGGCAGTTTCGATTGCGCCATTGTGGTAGACGACTATCGTGTCTTGAACGAAGACGGCCTGCGCTTCGAAGACGAATTCGTACGCCACAAAATGCTGGATGCCATCGGCGATCTGTTTATGTGCGGCCATAACATCATTGGCGCGTTCACCGCGTACAAGTCTGGTCATGCGCTGAACAACAAGTTGCTGCAGGCGGTTCTGGCGAAACAGGAAGCTTGGGAATACGTAACCTTCCAGGATGAAGCTGAAATGCCGTTGGCATTTAAAGCTCCTTCTACCGTGTTGGCGTAAACCCATACCGCTGATTATTTATCACGACTGGTAGCGTTGGCTCTCTCTCCTGCCAACGACGCCAGTCGTTCCAGTATTTTGCGTAATTTCTCTGGGCTGCGCGCCGCTAATCCTCGTAATTCATCCGCACTTTCCTGGCTTAAGTGACGCAAAGGGGCTGTGCTCTGCGCGTTTTCGGTCGTTTTTACAACATCCTGCACCTGACTGCTGCCTTTTGCCATCAAGGCTGGATTAATCCTGATGTCGATCGACAACAATGATGGTAGAATTTGCGCTCGTAGTGCGGATAGCAGGCTGGGTTGTTCATAGCGCAAGCGCATCATCCAACTTGCATTAGCGGTTTCCAGCACTAAAACACCCTGTCTGAAGTTGGCGACACGGCACCATGGGTGCAACTGGGCGGGCAACAGGCCCCTCACTGCGCGGTTGAGTTTCAGTAGCGCCAAGGCGCGTTGCTGAACGTTATGCAGTGGCCCTTTCTCTGTTGTGAGAGCGTCGTCGAACAGGACATCTAATAATTGTGGACGGCTATCGCGCATGATGGGCTCCGGCGGATTATAAACTCGTGATCGGTATTCTAAATCGTTGGCGACAATTTGGCAGACGTTATTTCTGGCCCCATCTCCTGTTAGGGATGGTCGCGGCCACGCTTGGCGTACCCCAAAATCTGTCCGGCACGTCCGATCAAACCGCGGTGCCGAGCACCTCGTCCAGCCTTAACCGCCAGAATTCGGTCAGTGAGGCCTTCAACAGCCTGGCGTTGCTGCAGGAAGTACATCGCCGCCCAACGTTTGGCGTCGATTATTGGCATCAGCATGCGCTTCGTACCGTCATTCGTCACCTTTCTTTTGCTCTTGCCCCGCAGGCGATTTATGCGCGCGTGCAGGAAGCGGAGCAGGATGCCGTTGAGCCGCCATTGCAGGTGGCACAACTGGCGTTGCTCTCCACGCTCAATGCGTTGCTGACGCATGAGCCGAAACCCCCGACTATCATTCGTGATACCAATCATTCCGTTGTTCCTTCTTTGGCGCAGCATCAGGCCGGGCTGTGGCTCGCTCAGGTGCAGGGTATTCGCGCCGGGCCTGGCCTTTTCAACTGATTCTTGCCCTGCGGGCAACCAACACCACCGAAACAACAGCGAGTTGATGGCGAATATCGCGTCGTCGCGTAAGAGATATTAAGAATCATGTTAAACAAATTATTGACCAAAGTTTTTGGCAGCAGCAACGATCGTACCCTGCGCCGTATGCGTAAAGCGGTTGAAGCGATCAACCGTATGGAACCGGACATGGAAAAACTGTCCGACACTGAATTACAGGCCAAGACCGACGAATTTCGTGAACGTCTGAAGAATGGCGAAGTGCTGGAAAGCCTGATCCCAGAAGCCTTTGCCGTAGTGCGTGAAGCCAGTAAGCGCGTGTTTGGCATGCGCCACTTCGACGTGCAGTTGCTGGGTGGGATGGTGCTGAATGAGCGTTGTATCGCCGAAATGCGTACCGGTGAAGGTAAAACCCTGACGGCGACCTTGCCCGCTTACCTCAATGCCCTGAGCGGCCGTGGTGTGCACGTGGTGACCGTCAACGACTATCTGGCACAGCGTGATGCCGAAAATAACCGTCCGCTGTTCGAGTTCCTTGGCCTGAGCGTGGGGATCAACCTGCCAAATATGCCAGCAGTAGCCAAGCGTGAAGCTTATGCTGCTGATATCACCTACGGTACCAACAACGAATACGGTTTTGACTACCTGCGTGACAACATGGCGTTCAGCCCGGAAGAGCGTGTGCAACGTAAACTGCACTATGCGCTGGTGGATGAAGTTGACTCCATCCTGATCGATGAAGCACGTACTCCGCTGATCATCTCCGGCCCGGCCGAAGACAGCTCAGAGATGTACATCAAGGTCAACAAGCTGATTCCTCAGTTGATCCGCCAGGAAAAAGAAGATTCTGACACCTTCCAGGGGGAAGGCCACTTCTCGGTGGATGAGAAAGCACGCCAGGTTCACCTGACTGAACGTGGTTTGATCCTGATCGAGCAGATGTTGGTGGATGCCAACATTATGGAAGAAGGCGAATCGCTGTATTCGCCAACTAACATCATGCTGATGCACCATGTAACTGCCGCATTGCGAGCTCATGTGCTGTTCACCCGTGACGTGGATTACATCGTCAAAGACGGTGAAGTCATCATTGTTGATGAGCACACCGGCCGTACCATGCAGGGCCGCCGCTGGTCTGATGGCTTGCATCAGGCGGTAGAAGCGAAAGAAGGCGTGGAAATCCAGAACGAAAACCAGACGCTGGCTTCGATCACCTTCCAGAACTACTTCCGTCTGTATGAGAAGCTGGCCGGTATGACCGGTACTGCCGATACCGAAGCGTTTGAATTCCGCTCGATCTACAAGCTGGATACGATCGTGGTGCCGACCAACCGCCCAATGATCCGTAAAGATATGCCGGATCTGGTCTACATGACCGAAAAAGAAAAGATCGCGGCAATCATTGAAGATATTCGTGAGCGCACCACTAATGGCCAACCCGTGCTGGTCGGTACCATCTCGATTGAAAAATCTGAAGTGGTTTCCCGTGAGCTGACGAAGGCCGGGATTGAGCACAAAGTGCTGAACGCCAAGTTCCACGCCATGGAAGCAGAGATCGTGGCACAGGCGGGGCAGACAGCCGCAGTGACCATCGCCACCAACATGGCAGGCCGTGGTACGGATATCGTGCTGGGGGGAAGCTGGCAGGCGGAGATCGCGCAGTTGGAAGATCCGAGCGAAGAGCAGATCGCGGCGATCAAAGATGCGTGGCAAATCCGCCATGACGCGGTGCTGGCTGCCGGTGGTTTGCATATTATCGGTACCGAGCGCCATGAATCACGCCGTATCGATAACCAGCTGCGTGGCCGTTCTGGTCGTCAGGGTGATGCGGGGTCTTCCCGTTTCTATCTGTCGATGGAAGATGCGCTGATGCGTATTTTTGCCTCGGACCGCGTATCCGGCATGATGCGTAAGCTGGGTATGAAAGACGGCGAAGCGATTGAGCATCCATGGGTAACCAAAGCGATTGCCAACGCGCAGCGTAAAGTAGAAAGCCGTAACTTTGATATCCGTAAGCAGTTGCTGGAATACGACGATGTGGCTAACGATCAACGCCGTGCGATCTACAGCCAGCGTAACGAACTGCTGGACGTATCGGACGTGAGCGAAACCATTAGCAGCATCCGTGAAGACGTATTCAAAACCACGATTGATAACTACATTCCGCCGCAGTCGCTGGAAGAAATGTGGGACGTGAAGGGGCTGGAAGAGCGTTTGAAGAGCGATTTCGATCTGGACATGCCGATCGCCGAATGGCTGGACAAAGAACCGCAGCTGCATGAAGAAACCTTGCGTGAGCGTATTCTGGAGAAAGCGAAAGAAGATTACCTGCGCAAAGAGGAAGTTGTTGGTGCTGAGATGATGCGTAACTTCGAGAAGGGGGTGATGTTGCAGACCCTGGACTCGCTGTGGAAAGAGCATCTGGCGGCAATGGATTATCTGCGCCAAGGGATCCACCTGCGCGGTTATGCGCAAAAAGATCCGAAGCAGGAATACAAGCGTGAATCTTTCAATATGTTTGGCAACATGCTGGAGTCACTGAAGTATGAAGTGATCAGCGTACTGAGCAAGGTTCAGGTACGTATGCCGGAAGAAGTTGAAGCTCTGGAACTGCAGCGTCGTGAAGAAGCCGCGCGTCTGGCGCGTCAGCAACAGCTGAGCCACCAGGAAGAGAACGCGTTGGCCATTGAGGATCCAAACTCACCGGCGGTAGCTGAGCGTAAAGTGGGGCGTAACGATCCTTGTCCGTGCGGTTCCGGCAAGAAATATAAGCAGTGCCACGGCCGTTTGCAAAAGTAAGCGGGCAGTAGTGAGTCACTAAACATAGGGGTTCAGCTTGCTGAACCTCTTTTTTTGCAGGCAACGATTGGGAGGATGCGATGAAGCACCTGAACATCGCCGTAGGTATTATCCGTAACCCACGGCAGGAGATCTTTATCACGCGCCGTGCGGCCGATGCACACATGGCTGGTTTTTGGGAGTTTCCCGGCGGCAAGATTGAGCAGGGTGAAACGCCGGAACAGGCATTACGCCGTGAATTGCAGGAGGAAACCGGCATTGATGCACACCAGACACAGCTGTTGGAGGTACTGGAACATCATTTCACCGATCGGATTGTGACGCTGAATTTCTATCTGGTGGAGGGTTGGACGGGCGAGCCATATGGCCGTGAAGGCCAGCCAATGCGCTGGGTGAAGCAGGTAGATCTGCGTGAGGATGAGTTCCCAGAGGCCAATGCCAGAATTATCAAATTGCTGGTTAAGCAAGCCATTACTGCAAAATGATTTTTTCGGCCTGGCATGCCAGGCCTAGATGATGACGGCTAACGATCGCGATCGTCTTCTTCACTCCAGTCTTCGGTTTCTGACAGATCGCCAGTGCTTGGAATACGTTTCTCTTCGTCAGCCCATTCACCAAGATCGATCAGTTGGCAACGTTTGCAGCAGAATGGGCGATAGGGGCTGATTTCACCCCAAACGACACCTTTGCCACAGGTTGGGCATTTCACTACGGTCGTCATATTTCTTCCTTACTTCCCTCAGCATGCGAAAGCGTTATCTCAGTGTCTTAACAGCAGGCCAACTCAAAGTCTAAACGCTCTGGCACCATGCCATTTTCACTGTCTAACGGCAAGAAACGGATGGCATAACGCGTTTTGTGGCCGGAGATCTGCGGATATAGCTGATAAGCCAGATCGATATTCAAGCGTAGCAGATCGGCCCCCTCGGCGTTGTCCTGAAAGAAACCATTCAAACTGGTTTGCTTACGGAAAGCACCGGCCTGACGCACCAGATCCAACACTATGGTCAGCGCTTGGCGCAGTGGTTCCAAGGTCTCCAGCCAGGCAGCAACGTCGGCATCACGCTCATGTTGGGCAATGTGCATCCAGATATGCAACGTCGGTAAGTCAAAACTGCAACAGCCACCTGGAATACTCAGGCGCTGGCGAACCAGGCTGATCAGGCGATCTTCACGCAGTGCCTGGCCCATGCGCGGAGCCGACATCAACGAGGCCGCACGTGCTTTTAGCTGGCTGCGCAACTGATTGATTACAGACATGTCTACGCCGGGCACTTCGGCCCATTGCAGCAATTTTTGCTGCTGGCGCTCCAGTTCTTTCAGGAGTTCGGTGCGGACTTCACCACGTTCCAGCACGTCCAACAGATCTGCGACGGTGCGGAAAAAGGTCAGGGCGATGGCGGTTTCGCTTAATTCCCTTTGGCCATGCAGTTGTTGCAGTAAAAACTCAATGCGCAGCCAGGTACGCATTTTTTCATTTAACGGGTGTTCAAAGAGAACGGTTAGGGAAGCGTCACTCATTCAGTTTAATCCTGTCGGGTCTCTGGCATTGCCAACTCAAGATAGCGGCGATGCAGTGCGGCAACATAAGGCTCAATTCCCTGAGCCGTGCCGCTATTGTCAATAACATCGTCGGCAACCGCCAAGCGTTGTTCACGCGTAGCCTGTGCAGACAAAATATCCTGTGCCTGCTGGCGGCTGATGCCGTCGCGGGCGATAGTTCTGGCGAGTTGCGTCTCGTTATCAACATCGACAACCAAAACGCGATCGGCGCGATCCTGCAGATGGTTTTCCACCAGCAGTGGCACTACCCACAGTGCGTAAGGGCCGTCGACCTGCGCCAGTTGACGCTGGGTTTCCTGGTGAATCAGTGGATGCAGTAACTGGTTAAGCCAGGTTTTTTCGTCAGGATGACTAAAGATACGCTGACGTAGCGCAGAACGGTTGAGTGAACCGTCACCCAGCAACATTTTATTACCAAAATGTGCAGAGATAGCCGCCAAAGCGGGGCTTCCTGGTTCAACAACCTGACGGGCAATCACGTCAGCATCAACGATGGCCACGCCCAAACGCGCAAAAGCGTCTGCAATGGTCGACTTGCCGCTGCCGATACCGCCTGTCAATGCAACAATGTAGGCCATGGTACGGGAGACATCCTGATATTCACCAAAAAATAATAAACGAATCATAAAGCGATCGCGCAGAAGTGCAAGCTGGCGCGAGCGACTTACCCCGTATCGCAGGATATCACTCCGCCAGAGGGGGAAAGGGGCGGAGAAAGTGATGTGGAAATCACATTGCGATGTCGTAGGTAAATTTATGGGATTGTAGCGTAAATAAAGGCGAAATCGCAGTCTTGCCGAGTGATTATTAGTGCGTATGATAGCGTCACTGGAACTGGCATTAATCTACCCATCGCCTTTCAAGCCGCAGCGTTGCCAGCTGTGCTTGCCCACTCCAGTCACTTACTTGAGTAAGCTCCTGGAAATAGGCAGGTTGGCCACTGAGCCGTCGCTTGAAGCTCATCGGGTACAGGTTCGAACATCCCCCTGCGATCCGTCGCCAAAAACCAGGAAATTATTTGTCATGCGTATTGAAGAAGATTTGAAGCTGGGCTTTAAAGATGTGTTGATTCGCCCAAAGCGCTCCACGCTGAAAAGCCGCTCAGAAGTTGAACTGGAACGTCAGTTTACCTTCAAACATTCAGGTTGGAACTGGTCTGGAGTGCCGATTATTGCTGCCAACATGGATACGGTTGGCACCTTCCGCATGGCTGAAGCTTTGGCATCCTTCGAGATCCTTACCGCTGTTCATAAGCATTACACCGTTGAGCAATGGGCTGAGTTTGTGCAGCGTGTGCCGGAATCCACTCTGCGCCACGTGATGGTGTCTACTGGCACCTCCGAAGCCGACTTCGTGAAAATGAAGCAGATTCTGGCCTTATCCCCAGGGCTGAAGTTCATCTGTATCGATGTGGCAAACGGCTACTCTGAACACTTCGTTGCCTTCTTGCATAAAGCCCGTGAAGCCTGCCCGAATCATGTGATTTGTGCCGGTAACGTGGTGACCGGTGAAATGGTCGAAGAACTGATCCTATCTGGCGCTGATATTGTTAAAGTGGGTATCGGCCCAGGTTCTGTTTGTACCACCCGCGTGAAAACCGGTGTGGGCTACCCGCAGCTTTCTGCCGTGATCGAGTGCGCTGATGCCGCACACGGTCTGGGTGGCCAGATCGTCAGTGACGGTGGTTGTTCGGTACCGGGCGACGTGGCTAAAGCTTTCGGCGGTGGCGCAGACTTTGTGATGCTCGGCGGTATGCTGGCGGGGCACGATGAATGCGAAGGCACCGTAGTGGAAGAGAACGGCGAGAAATTCATGCTGTTCTACGGCATGAGTTCTGAATCTGCGATGAAACGCCACGTAGGCGGTGTTGCCGGCTACCGTGCCGCAGAAGGGAAAACCGTCAGGCTGCCGCTGCGTGGTGAAGTTGAGTTTACCGTGCGTGATATCCTGGGTGGTTTGCGTTCTGCCTGTACTTATGTCGGTGCTGAGCGTTTGAAAGAACTGACTAAGCGTACTACCTTTATCCGCGTCGCGGAGCAGGAAAATCGCGTTTTCGGCAGTAAATAAGCCTCCGAAACCCAGCTTTAAACCCGGTTAACGCCGGGTTTTGTATTTCTGCACTACCCCAACACGTTTCCCAGTTGGAAAATAGGCAAATACATGGCGATGACCAAGGCGCCGACAATGCCGCCAACCACCATCATCAGCATAGGCTCAAGCGTTTGTGCCAGCGTATCAGCCAGTTCGTGAGTCTGCTGTTCATGCCAGTGCGCCAGCTTCTCTAAAAGGATATCCAGCGTACCGGATTCTTCGCCAACCCGGACCAGTTGCTGGCACAGGGAGGGGAATAACGCCTGTTGGGATAACGCGCGGTGGAAAGGGTGTCCTTGAGCTAGCTGTTGTTGAATAGCTTCCAATGCCTGGCGATAAAACAGGTTACCTACCGACAGCGTAGCGGCATGTAGCCCTTCAACCAGCGTGAGGCCTGCCTGTTGGGTCATGGTCAGGATGCGGAATATCTGGCTGAGGCAATTGCCTTTTATCAACGAAGCAATCAGCGGGATGCGTAGCTGTGCGGCCTGTTCACGCCGTTGCCAATCGGGCAACGGATGCAGCCAGCGCAGATACCCCCCTGCCAGCCCCGCTAGGCTCACCAGCAGATAAGGTCCGGCACCGATCAACAGTGCGGACAGATTCAGCAACCCTTGGGTAAACCAGGGGAGTGGCGCATTGAATGATTGATATACCTTGGCAAACTCCGGCAGCACCATCACCAACATCAATATGCTGACCAGTATGGCCACCACACAGATAAACAGCGGGTAGCGCAGGGCTTTCGCCACCTTTTTCTGCAGCTTTTGCTGGGCTTCCTGTTGCTGTGCCAACTGCAGGCAGCAGCGGTCAAGGTTGCCGGTTAGTTCACCGATGGCAATCAACTGGCGGTAGATCAGTGGGAACACGGCCTGCTGCTCGCTAATCACCTCAGAGAAAGGTTGCCCCAGAGCCACTTTATGGCTGATTTCCAACAACAGGCAGCGCCATGCCGCTGATTGATGCTCTTTGGCCAGCAGTTGCAGGCTGTTGACCAGCGGCAGGCCAGCCTGTAACAGGGTGGCCAATTGCCGGGTAAATTGGATCATCGGCTCACCACGCCAGAGGCGCGAAGTGATGCGTTTCCCTGCGCTGATTTGATAAGGCTGTAGCCCTTGCTCAAGCAGTTGCTGGTAAACCTGATTTTTGTCATCGACCATGAATTCCCCTTGGCGGATAGCGCCTTGAGAATCGATCGCCTGCCACAGGTAGAGACGGCACTTTTTCATAGGTTTGCCTCGCTGCCCGCTGCCGTGCCAACAACGCGATACACCTCTGCCAGCGACGTTGTCCCTTGTGCCACCAGCGCTAAACCAGCTTGCAGCAGCGTTATTTGCCCCTGCTGTTGTGCAATGTCTGCTAGTTGGGCCGCTGAAGCATTTTGCAGCAGGGCATCTTGTACTTCAGGGGTGATGGTCAGCAGTTCATAGAGGCCAATGCGGCCGTAATAGCCACCAAAACAATGTTCACAACCGCTAGCGCTCCAGTGGGTTAGCGGCTCAGGCCAGAGACTGGCCGGGAAACGCGGGTAATCGCTCTGCGGATAACGGCAGTGTGAGCATAAGCGCCGCACCAGGCGCTGGGCGATGATCAACTTCAGGCAGGCGGCCAGCAGATAGCCGGGGATGCCCATTTGGGTCAGGCGCGTCAGGGTTTCGCTGGTGGAGTTGGTATGCAGGGTTGAAAGCACCAAATGCCCGGTTTGTGCGGCTTTTACGGCGATCTCGGCGGTTTCTCTGTCGCGGATCTCGCCGATCATGATGACGTCAGGATCCTGGCGCAGCAGCGCCCGCAAGACGCGGGCGAAATCCAGATCGGTCTTGCTGTTGATCTGGGTTTGGTTGATGCCGAATACCGGGATCTCAATCGGATCTTCCACGCTGCATAGATTGCTCTGTATATCATTCAACTGGCGCAGGCCGCTGTAGAGCGTGACGGTTTTACCACTGCCGGTGGGGCCAGTAACCAGGATCATTCCTTGCGGGCTGGCGAGGGCATTGGCATACAGCCCAAGCGCTGCCGGGCTCATACCGAGCTGTTCGAGCAGCAGTTCCTGGCGGTCGGTTTGCAGGATCCTCAACACCACTTTTTCGCCATATAGCGTCGGCAACGTTGAAATACGCATTGAGAAACTGGCGTTATCCAACTGTGCGCTGAGTTGGCCGTCCTGCGGCAGACGGCGCTCTGCAATATCCAACTGCCCCATGATTTTCAGCCTGGCGATAATGCGCGTGGCCAGTGGAAAAGGAGGGGATACGATGGCCTGTAAAACACCGTCAATCCTTAGCCGGACGCGGAGCGTTTGCTGATAAGGTTCAAAGTGTATATCAGAGGCTCGTCGTTGAATGGCGCTGCGCAGGGTCTGATTGATAAATTGCACCACCGGAGTCTCGCTGTCGTCATTAAGCGAGGGCGCACTACCTTCTGCAATTTCTGGCGAAGGTACGCTGTCGGCAGATTGCCACTGATTCTGCGCCTGTTCCAGACGAGCAAGGGGCCATTGTTCAACCACAATGCTTTTGCCAGCGGCGAAGCGCAGCGCTTGCACCAGCGCGGGTGGGATCTCACCGTGCAAGGCGATGGTCAGTTGCTGGGCATTTTCGCTGAGTGCCAAGGCCTGGTAGCGCTGGCAGAGTGCGTGGATTTCATCGCTGATGCTCATTTCGGTGGCCCTCATTCAGTTGCATCATCAAAGCGGAATACTTCCTGGCAAGTTTCCTTGAGGTTACTGTCATCGCTGCTGCATAGGCGCGTCCAGCGGATTAAGCCAGAGGGATCCTGTACCGGCGTGAGCGTGGTGCTCAGCCCTTGTAAGCTTTGCGTACCGGTCAGGCTGATGGCTCCCTGGCTGACCTCAATTTTACTGACATAGCGTGATGCCGCACCGGCGGGGATGCCTTTGCTACCTGCGTTGCAACCGGTTGGGCTGCCGTTTTCCAGCGAACAAAGTTCGACTGCCATCTTGTAAGGCGTCATCGCCTGCAACATGTCGGTCATGGCTGCTTTCTGGATGTAGCGTTGATAAGCGGGAATGCCGATAGCACTCAATATGGCGATAATCGCAATGACCACCATTAACTCGATCAAGGTAAAACCGCGTTGTGTTTCCATCTGTTGTCTCCTCCCAATAAGCGTGGAGGCAACGTTAAAACGCTGGGCTGACGCTGGCGAGCGGGCGATGACGATTGTGCGCGGGCGTTCCAGTGCAACGTGTTGGCGTTGCGGGCGGTTAAAAAATAATGCGTGGTAATTCGCAGATTAGGAAATGAGAAACGCCTCTCTGCGGCGGCAAAGAGGCTGTTCGAGAGAGAGTATTATTGAAAACGCATCGATAAATCGAGAGCGGTGACGTGCTTGGTCAATGCCCCTACCGAGATGTAGTCTACGCCGGTTGCGGCAAATTCCCGCAGGGTCTGGGCGGTGACGTTACCGGAAACTTCGAGCTGTGTTCGCCCCTGAGCCAAGGCAACGGCATCGCGCATCATCGCCACGCTGAAATTATCCAGCATCACGATGTCGGCACCGGCATCCAGCGCCTGCTGTAGTTCGTCCAGTGATTCAACCTCCACCTCTACCGGGACGTCGGCGTGCAGCCAGAAGGCTTTTTCCACTGCGTTTTTGATCGAGCCAGAAGCAATGATGTGGTTTTCTTTAATCAGGAAAGCGTCAGAAAGGCCCAGACGATGATTGCTGCCGCCGCCGCACAGCACGGCATATTTTAACGCAGTACGCAGGCCTGGCAGCGTTTTGCGCGTATCCAGCAGGCGGGTTTGTGTGCCTTTAAGCAATTCAACGTAATGGCTGACTGCGGTGGCGACACCGGAAAGGGTCTGGACAAAATTCAGCGCAGTGCGCTCGCCGGTCAGCAGGATGCGCGCTGGGCCACTCAGGTGACACAGGGGCTGGTTAGGCACCAGACGATCGCCATCCTGCACCAGCCACTCTATTCTCACCAGCCCACCCAATTGGATAAACACTTCATCTATCCAGCGGCGGCCACAGAAAATACCCGGTTCGCGGGTGATGACGGTGGCTTCAGCCTGCTTGTCTGGTGGGAGTAATTGCGCGGTAATATCGCGCTCGGCATCCACTTCCCCCCCCAGATCTTCTCTCAGCGCCTGGGCAACGGTATAAGGGATATCACTTTCAATACGTTCAAGAAGCGCGGTACGGCGACTGTCAGCACTGTAACGGCGTGTCGGCATAGAAAACTCCGGAATGGGCGGTAGGTTTGTAAGCGATCATGCTACTCTGTTGCGAAAGCAAGTACCACCGTAGCGAGGTCAGGTGCTGTTCTGGAACGCCAGTGTTAAAGGCAGTTCTACCTGGTAACAAACCGCTCAGCCCAGCGGCGCTAAGCTGGGTAAAGATAACGAGATGAGAGGATTAGCTAATGACGCTGTTTACGCTGTTACTGGTTCTGGCGTGGGAACGTCTATTTAAACTGGGTGAGCATTGGCAGTTGGACCACCGTCTTGAAGTGGTGTTTCAGCGCCTGCACCGGTTTTCGCTGGCACAAACGCTGTTTATGGTTATTGTCTGGATGGCGCTGATCGGGGGCATCCTGTGGTTGGCTAAAGGCCTGCTTTTTGGTGTGGTCGTGCTGCTGTTGTGGATCCTGATTGGGCTGCTGTGCGTGGGGGCGGGTATCAAGCGTAAGCATTACCGTGCCTATTTAAACGCTGCCCGTCAGGGCGACGAGCATGCCAGCGATCAGATGGCAGAAGAATTGGCCTTGATCCATGGCCTCCCGGTTGGTTGTAGCAAAGAAGAGCGGCTGCGCGGGCTGCAGAATGCGCTGCTGTGGATTAACTATCGCTATTATCTGGCACCGTTATTCTGGTTTGTGGTAGGCGGGCCTTATGGGCCGATTGCGCTGGCAGGCTATGCTTTTCTGCGCGCTTATCAAACCTGGTTGGCGCGCCACCAGACGCCGCTGGAGCGTTCCCAGGCCGGTATCGATTTTCTGCTGCACTGGCTGGATTGGATCCCGGTGCGGTTGGCTGGGGTGGCCTATGCGCTATTTGGTCACGGTGAAAAAGCCTTGCCTGCCTGGTTTGCTTCGTTAGGCGATCGCCATACTTCACAATATCTGGTGTTGACGCGTCTGGCGCAGTTCTCTTTAGCGCGCGATCCGCATGATGATCAGGTGCAGACACCACGAGCTGCGGTCACGCTGGCGCGGAAGGTGACAATGATTATCCTGGTAGTGGTAGCGCTGCTGACAATTTACGGTACGTTGGTTTAAACCGCAGTGTAGTGAGAGAGCGGGCGCGCAATGCGCCCGCGAACTGATTTACAGCTTGGCGAAGCAGCGGCGGGCTGCAGCGACTGTGCGCTGAATGTCTTCATCGCTGTGTGCGACCGACATAAACCCGGCCTCGAATGCTGAGGGCGCCAGATAAATCCCTTCGTCCAGCATCAGGTGGAAGAAGCGCTTGAAGCGTTCAACATCACATTGCATCACGTCCTGATAGCGGGTGACGGCTGGTGCGTCGGTAAAGAACAGGCCGAACATACCGCCAACATGGTTGACGACAAACGGAATGTTTTCGGCTTTTGCCGCTTCCAGCAGGCCTCTGGCCAGTTTGTCGGTCAGTTCAGTCAACGTCTGGTGGATGCCCACTTGTGAAACCTCGGTCAGACAGGCGAAACCTGCCGCCATGGCAATCGGGTTGCCCGACAGCGTCCCGGCCTGATAGACCGGCCCGGTGGGGGCCAATGCGTCCATCACTTCACGACTGCCACCGAAGGCCCCGACCGGCATGCCGCCGCCGATAATTTTGCCGAGGCAGGTCAGATCCGGCACCACATCGTAATAACTTTGCGCACCCGCCAGGGCAACGCGGAACCCGGTCATGACTTCGTCAATAATCAGCAGCGCGCCATATTGATCGCACAATGCGCGCAGGCCGGGCAGGAATTCTGGCAGTGGTGGTACGCAGTTCATGTTGCCTGCTACCGGTTCAACGATGATACAGGCGATCTCTGCAGGGTATTGCTCAAACGCGCTACGCACAGACTCAAGATCGTTAAAGGTGCAGGTCAGGGTATGCTTGGCGAAATCGGCCGGTACGCCCGGTGAGTTTGGCTGGCCTAGCGTCAGTGCGCCGGAGCCGGCTTTGACCAGCAGGCAGTCGGCGTGGCCGTGATAACAACCTTCAAACTTGATGATTTTGTCACGGTGGGTGTAACCGCGCGCCAGACGAATGGCGCTCATGGTGGCTTCCGTACCGGAGTTCACCATACGTACCATATCCATCGTCGGCACCAGTTCGGTAACCAACTGCGCCATTTTGACTTCCATTTCGGTCGGTGCGCCAAAGCTCAGGCCACGCTGCGCCGCTTCGATGACCGCATTACGGATCGCCGGATGATTGTGGCCCAGCACCATGGGGCCCCAGGAACCGACGTAATCGATATAGGCTTTGCCATCGGCATCAAAAAGGTAAGCACCGTCAGCGCGTTCGATAAACAGTGGTGTGCCGCCGACACCGGTGAATGCACGCACCGGAGAGTTAACCCCGCCGGGGATTAACTGCTGCGCCTGGGCATACAGACTTTCGGACTTGCTGTGTAAGCTCATAAATCGGCTCCTGGGTTTTTATTTGAATGATTTGACCGCGCTATTCTAGAGGAGAGCGCTACGTTATGAAACGATCGCGTGTTGATGAACCGAGGTGGCCCGCTCAGTTTCAGGGGGCAAGCTCTTGTATTCCTCGGTATTGAGCCGCACATTAGGCGAGCAGGCTTGGGTTGCGGCAAAAGAAACAGGTAAAGAAAATACAACAAATGCGGTGAATACTTGAACGCAACACTCAGGTATTAGATAATCAAAGGTATTGATCGGGCTAGCCTGATGCGCAACATGTTGGGAGTAAAGAGTATGAGTGATGAAACAGCACTGCCCCTGCAATTTACCGAGGCAGCAGCAAACAAGGTTAAGTTCCTGATTGCTGACGAAGAAAATCCAAACCTGAAGTTGCGGGTTTACATTACCGGTGGCGGTTGCAGCGGATTCCAGTACGGTTTCACTTTTGACGACAAGGTCAACGACGGTGACATGACCATCGAGAAGCAAGGCGTTGCGCTGGTGGTTGACCCAATGAGCCTGCAATATCTGGTTGGTGGTTCGGTGGATTACACCGAAGGGCTGGAGGGTTCACGTTTTGTGGTGACCAACCCGAATGCTAAAACGACCTGCGGTTGTGGTTCTTCATTCAGTATCTGAGCCCCTAAGCTATGAAAAAACCCGCCAACCTTAACGGTTCGCGGGTTTTTTATTATTTTTCGAGGATAAAGGCAGGTAACTTCAGGTGCCAGCGGATGGCCGCCAGTCGGATACCCAGTGTGATCGCCATGCCCAGCATCATGGCCTGCTGTAGCGGCATCCCGAAGGTGTAGAATGCGGTGGTATGCACGATCCCACCGATAATGCAGGCGGTGGCGTAGACCTCGGTGCGCAGGATCATCGGGATCTCACGGGCCAGCACGTCGCGGATAATGCCGCCGCCGACGCCGGTAATCACCCCCATGCATACGGCCACCAGCGGGCTGGTGCCCGCAGCCAGCGCTTTATTGACGCCAATGCCAACGAATACCGCTAACCCCACCGCGTCCAGCACCGGCAGGATCCATTTCGGCAAGCGGCGCGGCTGGCGCACCAGCAGCAGCGTCAGCACGCAGGTGATCATGGCGACCACCAGATCGGTCGGATCTTTCACCCAGAATACCGGCCCGTTGGCCAGCGCCATATCGCGGATCGTCCCGCCGCCCACGGCGGTTACCACGCCCAGCACCAGTACGCCGAACGGATCCATCCGCAGTTTCCCCGCCAGCAAGACACCAGAGATAGCAAACACCGCCGTACCGAGAATATCTAACCAAAAAACCAGCATTATTTGATCTCCGCCAGTTGGCTACAGAGCTCCTGGGCCGCCAGCATAATGCGTGGCCCGGCGCGGTTGAACCAGTCTTCATTCAGCGCAATGACAGGAACGGCCAACTGTGGCGCCCAGAACGCCTTCACGCTGGCGATCTGCTGTGCGCCACCGGTGATGACGATGGTCTGCGGCTGGCGCGCCAGCACCTGTTCGCGGCTGATCTGCGGCCACGGCATGCGGCTGTCGGCAAAAATGTTTTCTGCGCCGCACAGCGCAAGCACCTGGCTTTGCAGCGTGGCTGCGGAAGCGGTGAACAAAGGCTGGGTGCCAAACTGCAACAATACGCGGCGTGGCTGATTATGAGCATATTGGGCTTTCAGCACGGCCATTTGCTGGCGCATGCTCTCTGCGGCCTGATACGCCTGCTCTGGATGAGGGCTGTATTGCGCCAGCGCATCCAGCGACTTTGCGATGTCATCAATATTTTTGGCATCTGCGTAAAAGATCGGGATACCGAATGAGGCGAGCTGATCCAATAGCCGCTGCGGGTTACCGCCGCGCCAGGCGAGGATCAGGTCCGGCTTCAGCGCCAAGATCCGCTCCAGATTCATACCTTGCCACGAAGCCACCTGTTCCAGCTTTTTTGCGGCAGGGGGGTAATCCGAGTAGGCGCTCGCCGCCACCAGGGTTTCGCCCATGCCGGCAGCATAGGCGAGCTCCGTGGTGTTGGGTGCCAGGCTGATAACACGCTGAGCTGCGCTGGCGGGCAGTGCAAGGCATAATGCCAGCAGCCATAACAGTGCCTTCACATTAACCGCGCTTAGCCAGAGCTTGCAGCATGGCGTTAACCATCAGCGACGACTGTTTGGCGGCAACGGTCAGGAATTCGTCAAAGCTCATGTGTGATTCCTGGTCTGCCACGTCGGAAATCGCGCGCACCACCACAAATGGCGTGCCGTACTGGTGGCAGACATGGCCCACGGCGGCGGCTTCCATCTCAACTGCTGCCACGCTCGGGAAGGTGGCGCGGATGCGTGCCAGCGGCTCAGCGCCGTTGATGAAAGCATCACCGCTGCAAATCAGGCCGCGCACGGCGTGCAGATCAAGCTGTTTGATGCAGCTTTCCGCCAGGGCGATCAGCTCATCGTTGGCAACAAAGGCCGCCGGGCAACCGGCCATCTGACCCGGTTGATAACCGAAGGCGGTGACATCGGCATCGTGATAGCGCACTTCTTCTGAAATCACGATATCCCCTACTTTCAGCGTTGATGCCAAACCACCGGCGGAACCGGTATTGATCACCACATCGGGCTGGCAATGTTCCAGCAGCAGTGTGGTACCCAGCGCTGCCGCGACTTTGCCGATCCCGGATTTCAGCAGTGCGACGTCGACTCCGCCAATCTGACCGGTATAGATTTCACAGCCTGCGCGCTGAATGGTCTGACGGTTTTCAATTTGCGCGCGCAGTAGGGTAACTTCTTCTTCCATTGCGCCGATGATGCCTACTTTCATAAATAACACTCGCTGATTGGGTGTGGAAATTGCGCCATAGTCTATCATGGCTCTGAAAGAGAGATAATCCGCAATACCGTTGCATCTGCCGCCGGGAATTGATATCACGGAGGGAGTGCGCAACGGTGGGAGAAACAGATGTCCGGGATCGACTTTAAGCAGAAGATCAGCTTTCAGCGGCCATTCAGCAAGCCGGTTGAGGCCGAAGAAGAATACGATATCGTCCGGCAGTTTGAGAGCGATCGTGGGCGCATCGTCAATTCGGCGGCGATCCGCCGTTTGCAGCAAAAAACGCAGGTGTTCCCGCTGGAGCGTAATGCGGCGGTGCGCAGCCGCCTGACCCATTCGATGGAAGTGCAGCAGGTGGGGCGGCATATTGCCAAAGAGATCCTCAACCGTTTCAAACAGGATCAGCGTATTGATGCGCTCGGCCTGAGCAAACTGCTCGATCCGTTTGAGAGCATTGTGGAAATGGCCTGCCTGATGCACGACATTGGCAACCCGCCCTTTGGTCATTTCGGCGAATCGGCGATCAACAACTGGTTCCGCCAGCGTCTTGATCCGGCCAACTGCGGCAGCGAGCCGAGCAGCCATGAGGGTTGCTCGGTTGACGTGTTGCGCCTGCGTGAAGGGGAAAGCGATCTGAACCGGCTGCGCAGCCGCATCAGGGAGGATCTCAGCCAGTTCGAAGGCAATGCTCAGGCGATCCGCCTGGTGCATACCCTGTTGAAGCTGAACCTGACCTATGCCCAGGTCGGTTGCATTCTGAAATATACCCGCCCGGCTTATTGGGCGAGCGATATCCCGGACAGCCACAGTTACCTGATGAAAAAGCCGGGTTTTTATCTGGCGGAAGAGGCGTTTGTCGATCGTTTACGGCGGGAATTGAATATGGGGGAATTCGATCGTTTCCCTCTCACCTATATTATGGAAGCCGCTGATGATATTTCTTATTGCGTTGCCGATCTGGAAGATGCGGTAGAAAAAAACATTTTTACCGTGGAGCAATTGTATCAGCATTTAACGCAGGAATGGGGGGAAGTCACTCCAGGGGATTTATTTGATAAAACCGTGGCCAGCGCATTTCGTAAAATCGATCGTGGCGGTGCGCGCCGAAGTTCTGAAGATCAGTTTTTTATGTACCTGCGGGTTTTTACCGTGGCGCGGTTGGTGCCGCATGCCGCCCAGCGTTTTATCGATAATCTGGATGCGGTTTTTCATGGCCGCTTTAATGGTGCGCTGCTGGAGGACACCAGCCCGGTATATAAGCTGCTGGAAATCTTTAAAAACGTGGCTTTCAAACATGTGTTCAATCACCCCGAGGTTGAACAGCTTGAGCTGCAGGGTTACCGGGTGATCAGCGGTCTGCTGGATATCTATAGCCCGTTGCTGGCGATGTCGCAGGCGGACTTCAGCCAACTGGTGCGCGATGACAGCCACCGTGCATTTCCAATTGAAACGCGGCTTTTTCACAAGCTTTCCACTAAACATCGTTTGGCTTACGTTGAAGCGGTGGAGGGGTTGCAGCATCTTTCCACGGAGCAGCAAGCGATCAGAGAATATTATTTTCGCGCACGATTATTGCAGGATTATATCAGCGGTATGACCGATCTTTATGCTTATGATGAATATCGTCGTTTAATGGCAGCGGAATAATATACCCGTCACACTTCAAGTTGCTTGGGTGTTGGCTGCCTTCGTGTCCCCCAGTCACTTACCTGATTGAACTCCTGGGGCTTCACTCAGTTGCCGCTTACAAGCAACTCGAATTATTTTGGATATAAATTCACTACGAAATTTCTTATTTTACAGCCGGCATGGTCAGCTCGAAGTATTATTTCGAGTTTTGTAAAGATGCACAATATTTGTTTACTATTAGCTATCTCTCGCGGTTGGAACTTCAGTGTTTTAATACGCTCTGAATAGGCACAAATTCGCAGTATTTCCTGAACGACTTTTAAAGAGACACGCAGATGAAAAAAACCGTATTAGTTTTAAGCGCCTTGGCATTCAGCATTGGTTTGACTTTGGGGCCGATAGCGAGCGCCAACGCTGCAGAAAGTGCATCGGCATCGCCGAGTTCGCAACAGATGCCGAGCCTGGCTCCGATGCTGGAAAAAGTGATGCCGTCCGTGGTGAGCATCAACGTTGAAGGCAGCACGCCGGTGAGCGCACAACAAAGAATGCCTCAGCAGTTCCAACAGTTCTTTGGCGAAAATTCGCCGTTCTGCCAGGATGGTTCACCGTTCCAGGGATCACCGATGTGTCAGGGGGGCCAGGCCGGGCCTGGTGGCGATCAGGGGGCCAAGGAAACCTTTAAGGCTCTGGGTTCCGGTGTCATCATCGATGCTGCTAAAGGCTATGTGGTGACCAACAACCACGTGGTAGACAATGCCAGCAAGATCCAGGTGCAACTGAGCGATGGCCGTCGCTTCGAAGCCAAAGTGATCGGTAAGGATCCGCGCTCGGATATCGCGCTGATCCAACTGAAAGACGCTAAAAATCTGACGGCGGTCAAGATGGCCGATTCCGAGCAATTACGCGTGGGGGATTATACCGTGGCGATCGGTAACCCGTATGGTCTGGGTGAAACCGTCACCTCCGGTATTGTTTCTGCACTGGGGCGCAGTGGCCTGAACATCGAGAATTACGAGAACTTTATTCAGACCGACGCCGCGATTAACCGGGGTAACTCCGGTGGTGCGCTGGTGAACCTGAATGGTGAACTGATCGGTATCAACACCGCGATTCTGGCACCGGACGGTGGCAACATTGGCATTGGTTTCGCTATCCCAAGCAATATGGTGAAAAACCTGACGTCACAAATGGTGGAGTTCGGCCAGGTGAAACGCGGCGAGCTTGGGATTATGGGGACCGAACTGAACTCTGAGCTGGCGCAGGCAATGAAGGTTGACGCTCAACGCGGCGCGTTTATCAGCCAGGTTATGCCGAAGTCTTCGGCTGAGAAAGCCGGTATCAAGGCTGGTGACGTGATCGTGACCTTGAACGGTAAAGCGATCTCCAGCTTTGCTTCGTTCCGTGCGGAAATCGGTACCCTGCCAATTGGTACTAAAATGTCGCTGGGCCTGATCCGTGAAGGCAAACCGTTGACGGTTGAACTGACGCTGGAACAAAGCAGCCAGGCGCAGGTTGAGTCCGGCAATATCTATACCGGTATCGAAGGGGCCGAACTGAGTAACGGCACCGGCAGCCAGAAAGGGGTGAAAGTGGACAACGTGAAAGCGGGCAGTGCTGCAGCGCGCGTCGGCTTGAAGAAAGGCGACCTGATCCTCGGTGTGAACCAGCAGCCGGTAGAGAATTTGGGGGAGCTGCGTAAAATCCTCGACAGCAAACCTTCGGTATTGGCGCTGAATATCCAACGTGGTGACTCTACGCTGTATCTGCTGATGCAATAAGATTCAACGGCGTGTAAACCTGTAAAACAACCAAGCCCAAACAACGTTTGGGCTTCATGCTATTTAAGGCCGGTATTCAGGAATTACTCAGATAGAACCGTGCTTCGGTATTCACCAGCTCTATTTCATCCAGCAATTCCAGCCATTCAGGTTCAAGATCGCGGCTGTGTGCGCCTTGACGTAATTGCTGCTCCAGGTAATAGCACAATTGCTTGAGGCGTGGCACGCCGCTGTAACTGCAACTGCCATGCAGCTTGTGAATCAGATCGAGAATCCCCTCATCAACTTCCCCTGCCAACAGCGCCTTTACCCGTTCAGTGACTTCTGGCAGAAATTCGACCAGCATCTGCAGCAGATCGTGGGCTAAATCTTCTTTATTGGCGGCCTGACGCAGCGCTAACTGCCAGTCTAATGATAATGGCAACTCAGTGGCGCTGCGCGGAATAACAGGTTCTGGCGCGAACTCGTGGGTGTGGTAACGGGCTAACACTTGTGAGAGCATGGTTTCATCAATCGGTTTGGCCAGGTAGTCGTCCATGCCTGACCGCAACAGATGCTCACGCTCACCGCTGATCGCATGGGCGGTGACTGCGACGATCGGGGTGGAATTGTGATGGGGCATCTGGCGAATCAGTTCACCAGCACGGATGCCATCAATATTGGGCATCTGAATATCCATCAGGATCATGTCCAGCACGTTTTCACGAGCAAGGGCAATGGCTTCTTCGCCACTCCCGCACAGTAGGGTATTTTCCACCAGTTCCTCCAGCAGGGTACCAATCAGTTTCAGGTTCGCTGGGTTATCATCCACCGCCATCACCGTCAGCGGCAGGCGTTGGCGCACCGGCGGTGCGGCTAACTGTTGTATGGCCTCCATTCGTAGCAACGGATACAAGCGATTGCTGGTGATCGGCTTAATCAGGCAGCCAATCGCACCGAGTTTTTTCATTTCTTCGGCATCAACCTGCGATTGGCTTGGCAAAGCAAGGATCACCCGCTTGGCGGCTTTCAGTGCGTCATTCAGCTTATCCCGGTGCTGGGGGATGCTGCCTCGATAAGGGATCGGGACGCCAAGCAGCAGGTAGTCGTAATCATTTTTCGGCAGTTTCCCCAACGTCGGTGAATGAGTGACAATCAGTTGGGTGACGCTCAGCATGTTCATTGTGGCCTGAGCGGCCGTTGGGTTGGCTTCGATGTAGGCCAGCGTTTTACCACGCAGGTCTGGCAGACTTGGCGGAGGTGACAGCATGCCGTCATTGAGATCGAGCGTAATATGGAACCAAAAGGTTGAACCGCGATTCAATTGGCTGTAGAAGCAGATATCGCCATTCATCTCTTTCACCAGTTTCTGAGTAATCACCAGACCTAACCCGGTGCCGCCGTGGCGGCGCGAAATGCTGGCATCCGCCTGGCGGAATGCCTGGAACAACTGCGACTGCTGACGCTCCGAAATACCGATGCCGGTATCGTGGATCTGCACCTCCAGTTCCACCTGCCGTTCCAGTTGATCGCGCAATTCGACGCGGATATCAATATTGCCGGTTTCGGTGAATTTGATAGCGTTGCCAAGCAGGTTGGTAATAACCTGCTGCAGGCGCAGTGAATCGCCAATCACTTGCTCAGGCACATCATTGTGCACATCCAGCGTCAGTTCCAACCCCTTTTCATGGGCGCTAGGGGCCAGCAGCACGATCACTTCGTCCAAAGTTTCACGCAGCGAGAACGGAATATGCTCCAGTATCAGTTTACCCGCTTCCAGCTTGGAGAAATCCAACACGTCGTTGATGATGGTCAGCAGGTTATTGGCTGAGCGTTCAATGGTTTGCAGATAATCGGTCTGCGTGGCGCTCAGCGAGGTTTTCAGCATCTGGCGAGTAAAGCCAATCACGCCATTGAGTGGCGTACGCAGCTCATGGGACATATTGGCCAGGAATTCAGACTTGATGCGCGCGGCTTCCTGCGCACGCTTCTTGGCCAGATCCAGCTCGACGTTCTGGATCTCCATTTGCTCCAGCGTTTCGCGCAGATCGGAGGTCGCCTGATCGATGTTCTGTTGCATTTCCTCGTGATACGCGGTCAGTGACATCGCCATCGAGTTGATGCCGTTTTTCAGCATGTGCAGTTCGCCAAGCATAAAGCCTTCCACCCGGCTGTCGAGCTGGCCACGGCGAATGCGGTCCACGGTATTGACCATATTGCGTATTGGGCCAGTCACGTCGCGCATCAGGCGATAGGCAAACAGGATGGCGATACACATACACAGCAGTAACAGCAGGGTGGAAATAAAGACTTCCTTATATTGCTGCAGCCGTACCGATTTCAGATCCAGTTCGATCGCCACATAGCCAAGCCGGTTTTCGGTGTGCGCTTCGCTACCGGTTGACTCGTCCAGAATGGGGTTTTCTGACAGGATGGGGGTACGCAGGATTAATGAATCACCGCGCCGGGTTAACATCAGTTCGTTGGGCAGTGGCACATCTTTCGGCATCTGCAACAGGGTATAATTGTGATGATAATTGGAGGTGACGAACAGTTTGTTCTGTGCGTCAAATACGGAAATCGAACGTACGATATCCGAATGGCGGCGGTGCAGCAGGCCGACCAACTGCCTGACCGACTCGCGGCTGCGGAAAGTCATGCCGTATTCGCTTGCCACTGCCAGAGGCTCAATGATGCTGGCCCCTGCATCAACCAACTGTTCCTGCAGCTCGTTGTAGCGGTGAACCACAAAGAAGGTACTGAGCAACAAACCGATCAGTAAAGTCGGTGCCAGGATCAGTATCATCATGCGTGCGCGCAGGCTGTATTTGGTCATGGGATTCCAATGTGGGAGAATTGGGCTAATCCTAGCTTAGTGAACCAGAACTCATTCGACAATTATGGCGCAATTCTACTCTCCCAAACGCCGCATGACGACCCGGCAAGCCTCACAAATATTGACTATCACCGTAACGGACCTCGATCCGTTCGGCCAAGGCGTAACGCATCATGAAGGTAAAGCGATTTTTGTCCCCGGCGTATTGCCGGGTGAGCAGGCGGAGATCCAACTGACGGAAGACAAACGCCAGTTCGCCAAGGGCAAGTTGAAACGCTTGCTGAGCTACAGCCCAGAGCGGGTGGAGCCCCGTTGCCCGCATTTTGGCGTCTGCGGTGGTTGCCAGCAGCAGCATGCTTCGCAAGCGTTGCAACAGCAGAGCAAAGCGGCAGCGCTGCTGAGACTGATTGGCCGTGCTACTGGTGTGACGCCGCAGCCGGAGCCGGTGATCGCCGGGCCTGAATACGGTTATCGGCGGCGGGCGCGTTTGGGGCTACAGTGGCAGCCGAAGCAGCAAAAGCTGCTGATGGGTTTTCACCAATCCGCTTCGACTGATTTAGTTGAGGTGAAACAGTGTTCGGTATTAGCGCCTGAACTGGAGCAATTGCTGGTGCCGTTACGGCAATGCCTCAGCGGCCTGCAGGCCGTTAAGCGTCTGGGCCACGCCGAACTGGTGCTGGCGGATAATGGCCCAGTGTTGGTGCTGCGCCATCTCGAGGTATTGAAAACTGCCGATCGACACGCGTTAGCGGCTTTTGCGCAGCAAAGAAAAGTAACGGTTTATTTAGCCCCCGACAGCGATCGGCTCGAAAAACTGTGCGGTGAAGCGCCGTATTATCAGGTCGACGGGCTACGCTTAGAGTTCAGTCCGCGTGATTTTATTCAGGTTAATGATGCGGTCAATCAGCAAATGGTGGCTCAGGCCCTTGAATGGTTAGAGATTGAGCCCAATGATCGAATACTGGACCTGTTTTGCGGGATGGGCAACTTTACTCTGCCATTGGCCCGGCGTGCCAGAGCGGTGGTGGGCATTGAAGGAGTTGCCACGCTGGTAACGAATGGGCAATATAATGCGCATAAGAATTTACTGAGTAATCTGTCTTTTTTCCATGAGAATCTGGAAGATGATGTTGCACAGCAGCCTTGGGCAGCTCAAGGTTTTGATAAAGTGATGTTAGATCCCGCCCGTGCAGGTGCGGCGGGTGTGATGTCACATATTGTAAAACTGGCGCCAACGCGGGTGGTGTATGTTTCCTGTAACCCCACGACGCTGGCACGTGACAGTAAAGTGCTACTGGACGCCGGTTATCGTCTTGCCCGTGTACGGATGTTGGATATGTTTCCGCATACGGGGCATCTTGAATCCATGGCGCTGTTTATCCAAACGCCTGGAGTCGCTGCAAAGTAGGGAGAAGTTATGGTTGCGGTAAGAAGTGCACATCTGAATAAGGCGGGGGAATTTGCTCTCGATGATTGGATTGCCAGCCTGGGGCTACCTAACCCGCAGTCATGTGAGCGATTAGCCGCAACCTGGCGTTACTGCGAGCAGCAGACCCAAAGCCATGCCGATGCCCCCTTGTTGCTGTGGCGCGGCGTGGAAATGGTGGAGATTCTCTCGACCCTCAGCATGGACAACGACAGCATGCGCGCTGCGCTGTTGTTCCCGCTGGTGGATGCGGGCATCGTGCCGGAAGCCACCCTGACCGAAGCCTTTGGCTCCGGTATCACCTCGCTGGTGCATGGCGTGCGCGATATGGACGCCATTCGCCAGCTGAAAGCCACGCATAACGACTCCATGGGTTCCGAACAGGTCGACAACGTGCGCCGCATGCTGTTGGCGATGGTGGAAGATTTCCGCTGCGTGGTGATCAAGCTGGCGGAGCGGATTGCCCATCTGCGTGAAGTGAAAGATGCGCCGGAAGATGAACGCGTGCTGGCGGCCAAAGAGTGTTTCAACATCTACGCACCCTTGGCTAATCGCTTGGGCATTGGCCAGTTGAAATGGGAGCTGGAGGATTTCTGCTTCCGCTATCTGCACCCGGATGAATACAAGCGCATTGCCAAATTGCTGCACGAGCGCCGCATCGATCGTGAACAGTTTATTGATGATTTTGTCGCCTCGCTGCAAAAAGCGATGGGGGATGAAGGTATCAAGGCCGAAATCTATGGCCGTCCAAAGCATATCTACAGCATCTGGCGCAAGATGCAGAAAAAGTCACTGGCGTTTGACGAACTGTTCGACGTGCGTGCGGTGCGGGTAGTGGTTGAACGCTTGCAGGATTGCTATGCCGCTTTGGGCATTGTGCATACTCATTTCCGCCATCTGCCCGACGAGTTCGACGACTACGTCGCTAACCCGAAGCCGAACGGTTATCAGTCCATTCATACCGTCGTGCTGGGGCCGCGCGGTAAAACGCTGGAAATCCAGATCCGCACCCGCCAGATGCACGAAGATGCCGAACTGGGCGTTGCCGCGCACTGGAAATACAAAGAGGGCGCGGTCGTTACCGCCCGTTCCGGCTACGAAGAGCGCATTGCCTGGCTGCGTAAGCTGATCGCCTGGCAGGAAGAGATGGCGGACTCGGGCGAAATGCTCGACGAAGTGCGCAGCCAGGTGTTTGACGATCGCGTCTACGTGTTTACCCCGAAGGGCGATGTTATCGATCTGCCAGCGGGCTCCACGCCGCTGGACTTTGCTTACCATATTCACAGTGACGTCGGTCACCGCTGTATCGGTGCCAAGATTGGCGGCCGTATCGTGCCCTTTACCTATCAGTTGCAGATGGGCGATCAGGTTGAAGTGATCACCCAGAAACAGCCGAACCCAAGCCGCGACTGGCTGAATCCGAACCTCGGCTATATCACCACCAGCCGTGGTCGCTCGAAGATCCACAACTGGTTCCGCAAGCAGGATCGCGACAAAAACATCCTGGCCGGGCGGCAGATGCTGGACAATGAGCTGGAACATCTTGGTATCAGCCTGAAAGAGGCCGAAAAGCTGCTGATCCCGCGCTATAACGTCAATTCGCTGGACGAAGTGCTGGCTGGGATTGGCGGTGGGGATATCCGCCTGAATCAGATGGTGAACTTCCTGCAGGGTAAATTCAACAAACCGAGTGCTGAAGAGCAGGATCGCCAGGCGCTGCGTCAGTTGACCCAGCAGAAGGCGCCAGCCGCAACGGCCCGCAATAAAGACAATGGCCGCGTGGTGGTGGAGGGTGTTGGCAACCTGATGCACCATATTGCTCGCTGTTGCCAGCCAATCCCAGGCGACGACATTGTTGGTTTTATCACACAGGGGCGGGGGATTTCGATCCACCGGGCAGATTGCGATCAACTGGCCGATCTGCAATCTCATGCGCCAGAGCGTATTGTTGACGCGGTGTGGGGGGAAAGCTACTCCAGCGGTTATTCGCTGGTGGTGCGTGTGGTTGCGAACGATCGCAGCGGTTTGTTGCGTGATATCACCACGATCCTGGCTAACGAGAAGGTCAACGTGCTGGGCGTTGCCAGCAGGAGTGATACCAAAAAGCAGTTGGCCACCATTGATATGGATATCGAGATCTACAACCAGCAGGTGCTGGGGCGCGTGTTAGCCAAGCTGAATCAGTTGCCGGATGTGATTGACGCCAAACGCTTACATGGCAGCTAAATCCTTCGTCTTTCAAGCCGCATCGTTGTTGGCTGCGAACCTTTACCAGGTCCATCCGTGGGCTTGGTAAAGGTTCTTGTTGCCTGTGTGCATCTCGAAATCCATTAGGTATTCTCTCCATGTGGGCATAATATTTTGTGCCTATTCTTTTGTCAGAGATTTCAAGATGATCCAATTCACCCCGTTGCAACGCCTGCTGACCATTATGAAAACCTTGCGCGATCCACAGTCGGGTTGCCCCTGGGATCGCCAACAGACCTTTGCGACGATCGCACCCTATACGCTGGAAGAAACCTACGAAGTGCTGGACGCCATCGAACGCCAGGATTATGCCGATCTGCGCGATGAGCTGGGAGACCTGCTGTTCCAGGTGGTGTTTTATGCCCAGATGGGGCAAGAGCAGGGGCTGTTTGATTTCGACCAGATCTGCAACGCTATCAGCGACAAACTGGAGCGCCGCCACCCGCATATTTTTGGTGAAGCCGACGCCGCCGACAGCGAAGCGGTTTCCGCCCGTTGGGAGCAACTGAAGGCTGGCGAGCGCGCGGAGAAGGCGCTGCATTCGGTGCTGGATGACATCCCCAATGCATTGCCCGCGCTGATGAAAGCCCACAAGATCCAGAAGCGCTGTGCAACGGTCGGTTTCGACTGGCATACGCTGGGCCCGGTGCTGGAAAAGGTGTACGAAGAGATCGACGAAGTGATGCACGAAGCGCAGCAGGCGGTGGTGGACGAGCAGAAGCTGGAAGAGGAGATTGGCGATCTGCTGTTTGCCACGGTCAATCTTTCCCGCCATCTCGGCCATAAGGCGGAGAGTGCCTTGCAGGCCGCCAACCGCAAATTCGAACGCCGTTTTCGCCAGGTTGAGGCGATAGTGCAACAGAGCGGGTTGAAGATGGAACAGGCCACGCTGGAACAGATGGAAGAGGTGTGGCAGCAGGTGAAACAACAGGAAAACTCATCAGAGCCTGAGGGCTAAAGCACATCACTTGTTTGATCGGCAACAAAGTTTGCTCTCGCTGAAACGGTTAAGCTCACAGTCCTATCTTGCTGAATTGCACATTGTGTGGCAGAAAAGTCAACAAACTGAATTGTAAGGTGTTTTATTACGCCAGAAGGCAGTTTACCGACAAAATTTCAAGCTAACCTATTGTTTTAAAAAGGCAGAGAGAGTGATGCTGGCTGACTAAACCTGGATGAACTCACGGCGGTGACAGAGATGATGGATGGCAAAACGATCGTTTGTAGGTCTGGAGAGGTTCGGGTATACTACTTTCCCGTCCTGGTTCTTCCATCGTCTTTAAACCTAAACTCTCAGGTTCAGCATGACAACTAATTATATTTTTGTGACCGGCGGGGTCGTTTCCTCTCTGGGTAAAGGCATTGCCGCAGCCTCTTTGGCGGCTATTCTCGAAGCCCGTGGCCTCAACGTTACCATCATGAAACTGGACCCGTACATCAACGTGGATCCGGGCACCATGAGCCCGATTCAGCATGGGGAAGTTTTCGTCACCGAAGACGGCGCAGAAACCGATCTGGATCTGGGCCACTACGAGCGCTTCATCCGCACCAAAATGACGCGTCGTAACAACTTCACTACCGGCCGTATCTATTCCGACGTTCTGCGTAAGGAACGCCGTGGCGACTATCTGGGCGCCACCGTACAGGTTATCCCGCACATCACCAATGCCATTAAAGAACGCATTATCGAAGGCGGCGAAGGCCACGATGTGGTGCTGGTGGAGATCGGCGGCACCGTGGGAGATATCGAATCCCTGCCGTTCCTGGAAGCGATTCGTCAGATGGCGGTTGAAGTGGGCCGTGAGCATACGCTGTACATGCACCTGACGTTGGTCCCGTACCTGGCGGCGGCCGGTGAAGTGAAAACCAAGCCGACCCAGCATTCCGTTAAAGAGCTGCTCTCCATCGGTATTCAGCCGGATGTGCTGATCTGCCGCTCTGATCGCACCGTGCCAGCCAACGAGCGCGCGAAAATCGCCCTGTTCTGTAATGTGCCGGAAAAAGCGGTTATCTCGCTGAAAGATATTGATTCTATTTATAAAATCCCAGGCCTGTTGAAATCGCAAGGGCTGGACGACTATATTTGTAAACGATTCAGCCTCAATGCCCCCGAAGCCAATCTGAGCGAGTGGGAGCAGGTGGTTTATGAAGAAGCCAATCCAGGCGGCGAAGTGACCATCGGTATGGTCGGCAAATATGTCGAATTGCCGGATGCCTACAAGTCGGTGATTGAAGCGCTGAAGCACGGTGGCCTGAAAAACCGTTTGACCGTTAATATCAAGCTGATCGATTCGCAGGATGTGGAAACTCGCGGTGTGGAAGTTCTGAAAGGGCTGGACGCGATTCTGATCCCTGGCGGCTTCGGTTACCGTGGCGTGGAAGGTAAGGTGATGACCGCGCAGTATGCGCGTGAGAATAATATCCCTTATCTGGGTATTTGCCTGGGTATGCAGGTGGCGCTGATTGAGTTTGCCCGTAACGTTGCGGGTATGGCGAATGCCAACTCCACCGAATTTGTGCCAGACTGCAAGTACCCGGTGGTGGCGTTAATCACCGAGTGGCGTGACGAAGACGGCAACGTTGAAGTGCGCAGCGAAGAAAGTGATTTGGGTGGCACCATGCGCGTCGGCGGGCAGCAATGCCATCTGACCGACAACAGCCTGGTGCGCCAGATGTACGGTGAACCGACCATCGTTGAGCGCCATCGCCACCGTTATGAAGTGAACAACATGCTGTTGAAGCCGATCGAGGCCGCGGGTTTACGCGTTGCTGGCCGTTCTGCGGATAACAAGCTGGTTGAGATTATCGAGCTGCCGAACCATCCGTGGTTTGTTGCTTGCCAGTTCCACCCGGAATTTACGTCGACGCCGCGTGATGGGCATCCGTTGTTTGCCGGCTTTGTCAAAGCGGCGGGTGAGTATCAGAAGCGTCAGGCGAAATAAGCGTTTTTAGTCAGCAACGCGCGGCCAAAACCGCGCGTTGTTTGTCTGGAGTTTTAGTCTAACTTGTGACTTGAGGAAAACCCATATGTCCAAAATTGTGAAAGTCATCGGCCGTGAAATCATCGACTCACGCGGCAATCCAACTGTTGAAGCCGAAGTTCATCTGGAAGGCGGTTTCGTCGGTCTGGCTGCAGCGCCGTCAGGGGCTTCTACCGGTTCCCGTGAAGCACTGGAACTGCGTGACGGTGACAAGTCTCGTTTCCTGGGTAAAGGCGTACTGAAAGCGGTTGCTGCCGTTAATGGCCCAATTGCTCAGGCTGTGCTGGGTAAAGATGCCAAAGACCAGGCTAACATCGATAAGATCATGATCGACCTGGACGGCACTGAGAACAAATCCAATTTCGGCGCTAACGCTATTCTGGCGGTTTCTCTGGCCGCTGCCAAAGCTGCTGCTGCTTCCAAAGGCATGCCGCTGTATGAGCACATCGCTGAACTGAACGGCACCCCAGGCAAATTCTCTATGCCTCTGCCAATGATGAACATCATCAACGGTGGCGAGCACGCAGACAACAACGTCGACATTCAGGAATTCATGATTCAGCCAGTGGGCGCGAAAACCCTGAAAGAAGCCGTACGTATGGGTTCTGAAGTGTTCCATCACCTGGCAAAAGTGCTGAAAGCCAAAGGCATGAACACGGCGGTGGGTGACGAAGGTGGCTATGCGCCAAACCTGGGTTCTAACGCCGAAGCTCTGGCTGTTATCGCTGAAGCGGTGAAAGCGGCAGGTTACGAGCTGGGTAAAGACGTTACTCTGGCCATGGACTGTGCAGCCTCTGAATTCTACAAAGACGGCAAATACGTGCTGGCTGGCGAAGGCAACAAAGCCTTCACATCTGAAGAGTTCACTCACTTCCTGGAAGACCTGACCAAACAGTACCCGATCGTTTCTATCGAAGACGGTCTGGACGAGTCTGACTGGGCTGGCTTCGCTTACCAGACCAAAGTGCTGGGCGACAAGATCCAACTGGTAGGTGACGATCTGTTCGTAACCAACACCAAGATCCTGAAAGAAGGCATCGAGAAAGGCATCGCGAACTCCATTCTGATCAAATTCAACCAGATCGGTTCTCTGACCGAAACTCTGGCGGCGATCAAGATGGCGAAAGACGCAGGTTACACCGCGGTGATCTCTCACCGTTCAGGTGAAACCGAAGACGCTACCATCGCTGACCTGGCGGTAGGTACTGCGGCTGGCCAGATCAAAACCGGTTCTATGAGCCGTTCTGACCGTGTAGCGAAGTACAACCAACTGATCCGTATCGAAGAAGCGCTGGGTAGCCGCGCACCGTTTAATGGCCTGAAAGAAGTTAAAGGTCAGTAATCGTCATAACGGTTTGGTTTGTTGGTAAATTATTCACGGGGAGTGCTTAGGGCACTCCCCGTTTTTTTATGACGTGAACCGCGAACGTGGCGCTTACAGGTTCTGCGCTGAGGCCACGGCGCATGGTGCTTTCTTCCGCACCCACAGCCAGTAAGCCAGGGTGAGTAAGGCGACCCAGACCAGGCCGACATACAGTGCGATGCGGCTTTCCTCGAAGTAACCCAGCAGCCCGATCACAAACACCATAAACGCCGTTGCTACCGCGGGAGCGACTGGCCACCAGGGCACCGGGAAGCTCAGTTGGCTGACTTCTTCTTTGGTGAGCGTGCGGCGCATGGCGATCTGCGACAGCAGGATCATCAGCCACACCCAAACGGTGGCAAAGGTGGCGATCGATGCAATGATCATGAAGATCTGTTTCGGGATGAAATAGTTGAGCACCACCGCCAGCAGCAGCGCGATGGACATCACCAGCACCGTCATCCAAGGTACACCGCTGGAAGTCAGCTTGGAGAAGCTATTCGGCGCCTGGCCGTCGCTGGCCATACCGTACATCATGCGGCCTGCACCAAAGATGTCGCTGTTGATGGCGGAGATGGCGGCGGTGATCACCACGACGTTCAACACGTTAGCGGCGGAGCTGATGCCCAGATTACTGAAGATCTCCACGAACGGGCTGCCTTTCTGGCCGATACTGTTCCACGGATAAATCGCCATCAGCACCAGTAGGGTCAATACGTAGAATAACAGTATGCGTATCGGCACGGAGTTGATGGCTTTCGGCAAGACGGTGGCCGGATCTTTGGCTTCGCTGGCGGTAATCCCGATAATTTCAATGCCACCGAAGGCAAACATCACCACGGCCAGCGAGGCGACGACGCCGCCAATGCCGTTGGGCATAAAGCCACCGTGTTGCCACAGGTTGCTGAAGCCGGTGGCTTCATGTGACTGGCCGAAGCCGAACATCATCACCGCCGCACCGCCGACGATCATCGCCACAATCGCCGCGACTTTCACTAGCGAAAGCCAGAACTCCATTTCACCGAATACTTTGACGTTGCACATGTTGAGTGCGCCGATAAACATAATGATGCTCAGCACCCAGACCCACTGCGCGACATCCGGGAACCACAGCCCCATATAGATGCCGAAGGCGGTGACATCGGCCAGGGCGACGATCACCATTTCGAAGGTGTAGGTCCAGCCGGTGAGAAACCCGGCTAATGGGCCAAGATAGTGGCTGGCATAGTGGCCGAAGGAACCGGAAACCGGCTGATGAACTGCCATCTCCCCCAGCGCACGCATGACCATAAACACGGCTGCGCCGCCGACCAGATAGGCCAACAGCACGGCGGGGCCGGCCAGTTGGATAGCGCCTGCCGAACCGTAAAACAGCCCGGTGCCGATGGCGGAACCCAAGGCCATAAAGCGAATGTGACGTGCATTCAAGCCACGCCGGAGCTGAGTTTTTTCGTTACGCATGTTGCTTCCCCGTTTTAGAGTTGTTGTCGGACAGGCAGCACTGCCCACACCGGGGGAACGAACCCGGTGGGACAGAGTACGAACTTGTAGGGTATATCCCTCTGTTTTTCAAACCGCAGTGTTGTTTTCTACGATTTGAAACCCATTAGGTGTGTAAAGGGCTATGCCTGGCTAGGCAACAGCGCCGCGGGCATCAGCGATGTCAGGTGACCTGCTGCCAACAACTGACTTGCAGCTTCGATATCGGGGGCGAAGAACCGATCCTTATCGTAGTAACTGACATGTTCGCGCAGCAGGCGGCGTGCCTGCTCCAGGCTTTCGGTGGTTTGCAGGCCTTTGCGCAGATCCAGCCCCTGACAGGCCGCCAGCCATTCCACCGCCAGGATACCGCGCACGTTATCGGCCATTTCCCACAGGCGGCGGCCAGCGGCAGGTGCCATGGAGACGTGGTCTTCCTGGTTGGCAGAGGTGGGAATACTGTCGACGCTGGCCGGGTGGGCCAGCGCTTTGTTCTCGCTGGTCAAGGCTGCTGCCGTGACCTGAGCGATCATAAAGCCTGAGTTCACGCCGCCGTTATCCACCAAGAAGGGCGGTAGCTGCGACATGTGTTTATCCATCATCAAGGAAATACGGCGTTCGGTGAGCGAACCGATTTCGGCGAATGCCAACGCCAGGTTATCGGCGGCCATGGCTACCGGCTCGGCGTGGAAGTTACCACCGGAGAGCACATCGCCCTGTTCGGCAAATACCAGCGGGTTGTCGGAAACCGCGTTGGCTTCGATCTCCAGCACCTCTGCCGCATTGCGGATCTGCGTCAGGCACGCCCCCATCACCTGTGGCTGGCAGCGCAGAGAGTAGGGATCTTGCACCTTCTCACAGTTCTGGTGTGAATCGGATACGGCGCTGCGTTGGCCCAACAGGTGGCGATAGGCCGCGGCGGCGTCGATCTGGCCGCGCTGGCCGCGCACTTCGTGGATTCGAGCATCGAACGGGCTGCGAGAACCTAATGCTGCTTCTACCGTCAGGCTGCCGGTCACGGTGGCTGCCGCGTATAAATCTTCTGCATCAAACAGGCCGCGTAGGGCAAAGGCGGCGGAGACCTGTGTGCCGTTGAGCAGGGCTAGTCCTTCTTTGGCGGCAAGCTGAATCGGCTTCAGGCCTGCTTTGGCCAGCGCCTCAACGGCTGGCAACCATTCGCCCTGATAACGGGCCTTGCCTTCACCCAGCAATACCAGGCTCATGTGCGCCAGCGGGGCCAGATCGCCGGAAGCACCGACAGAGCCTTTCAGTGGGATATGCGGATAGACTTCGGCGTTCACCAGGGCCATCAATGCCTGAATCACTTCCAGGCGGATGCCGGAAAAACCGCGTGACAGGCTGTTGATCTTCAGCACCATGATCAGGCGCACCAGGCTGTCGTCGGTGGCTGCTCCCACTCCTGCCGCATGTGAAAGAACGATGGAACGCTGCAAGTTTTCCAAATCTTCGCGGGCGATGCGGGTTGAGGCCAGCAGGCCAAAGCCGGTGTTGATGCCGTAGGTGGTACGGTTTTCTGCCACAATGCGCTCTACACAGGCCACGCTTTTTTGGATCGCGCCATAGGCATTGTCGTCCAGAGTCAGCTTCACCGGATGTTGATAAACCTGGCGCAGCTCGGCAAGTGTCAGTTTTCCTGGGCGGATAGTCAGCGCTTTCATGCTTTGTCTCCCTGAGTGGCCGCGACCATTGGCAGGTTGAGGCCCTGCTCACGTGCACAATCGATAGCAATATCATAGCCTGCATCGGCATGGCGCATCACGCCGGTGGCCGGATCGTTATGCAGTACGCGGGCGATACGCTCAGCGGCTTCGTCGGTGCCGTCACAGACGATCACCATCCCGGAATGCTGCGAGAAGCCCATACCGACGCCACCACCGTGGTGCAGAGAAACCCAGGTTGCACCGCTGGCGGTGTTCAGCAGGGCATTGAGCAGCGGCCAGTCAGATACTGCGTCTGAGCCGTCTTTCATCGCTTCGGTTTCACGGTTCGGGCTGGATACTGAGCCGGAATCCAGATGATCGCGGCCAATGACGATTGGCGCGGACAGTTCGCCACGGCGCACCATTTCATTGAACGCCAGCCCCAGCTTGGCGCGTTGGCCCAGGCCAACCCAGCAGATACGCGCTGGCAAGCCCTGGAAGCTGATGCGCTCACGCGCCATGTCCAACCAGCGATGCAGATGCTCATCGTCTGGGATCAGCTCTTTCACCATGGCATCGGTCTTAAAGATATCCTGCGGATCGCCAGACAGTGCCGCCCAGCGGAACGGACCGACGCCGCGGCAGAACAGCGGGCGGATATATGCCGGAACAAAGCCTGGGAAGTCGAAGGCATTGCTGACACCCATCTCTTTTGCCATCTGGCGGATGTTGTTGCCATAGTCAAAGGTCGGCACGCCCATTTTCTGGAATGCCAGCATCGCTTCAACATGTTCGGCCATGGATTGTTTGGCCGCTTTGACCACCAGCGCGGGTTCGGTCTGCGCACGGCGGCGATACTCTTCCCAGCTCCAGCCTTTTGGCAGGTAACCGTTGAGCGGATCGTGGGCGCTGGTCTGATCGGTCACCATATCCGGGCGCACACCGCGTTTGACCAACTCCGGCAGGATCTCTGCCGCATTGCCACACAGCGCGATGGAGATGGCTTTGCCCTCGGCGGTGTAGCGCTTGATACGCGCCAGTGCGTCGTCCAGATCGGTTGCCTGCTCATCGACGTAGCGGGTTTTCAGGCGAAAATCGATGCGGCTCTGCTGACATTCGATGTTCAGCGAGCAAGCGCCAGCCAGCGTGGCGGCCAGTGGCTGTGCGCCGCCCATGCCACCCAGGCCAGCGGTTAATACCCAGCGGCCCTGCAGGCTGCCGTTGTAATGCTGGCGCCCTGCTTCGACGAAGGTTTCATAAGTGCCTTGCACGATGCCTTGGCTACCAATGTAGATCCAACTGCCGGCGGTCATCTGGCCGTACATCGCCAGGCCCTTGGCATCCAGTTCGTTGAAGTGCTCCCAGGTCGCCCAATGGGGCACCAGGTTAGAGTTGGCGATCAGCACGCGCGGGGCATTGCTGTGAGTTTTGAATACGCCGACCGGCTTGCCGGACTGCACCAGCAGGGTTTCGTCGTTTTCCAGTTTTTTGAGGGTTTCGACAATCTTGTCGTAGCAATCCCAATCACGGGCAGCGCGGCCGATACCGCCATACACCACCAGCTCGTGCGGATTTTCCGCTACTTCAGGATCGAGATTGTTCATTAGCATACGCAGGGGAGCTTCGGTCAGCCAGCTCTTGGCATTTAATTGTGTGCCGCGGGGAGCGCGTATATCGACGTTGCGAACTTTGTTATTTGCAGTCACAGCTATTTCCTCAAACAGTATCGGTACAAATTTTATGACACAGCAGTAGATCACTCACCATGTCATAACAATGCGTCGGGATAATTAACATATACTTGTATGTACAAGCATATGCAACACTGACCAGTCAGCGAGGAAAATGCCATAAGAAAAAGTGATTTCTTTTTTTAATCAATCAACTAGCTTAGAAATGAGTGGGAAAACCATGGGTTTAACCCAGAAAAATAGTGAGCTACCAGACAAAAATGAATTAAAGTTGCGTCATTTTTGAGCGTTAAATCACAATAATTTTACATACCCATTACAAGTTAGATGCGTGGCCATAAAAGAGCCATATCGTAGCTGGGGGCTGCCAGGATTCGCTGGCCCGATGCTGGGCAGCGCTGTGGCGCATAATTTGAAATCTGCGATAATACCCTTTTGCCCTGCCAGATTGAGAAGCCAATGCAGTATCCGATTAACGAAATGTTTCAAACCTTGCAAGGTGAAGGCTATTTTACCGGTGTTCCGGCTATTTTTATCCGCCTGCAGGGCTGCCCTGTGGGGTGTAGCTGGTGTGATACCAAACACACCTGGGAAAAGGATACCGATCGGGAAGTGGATATGCAGCGGATCCTGGTGAAAACCGCCGAGAGCGATGCTTGGGGCAGCGCCAGCGCCGAACAGCTGCTTGAGGTGATCCAGCAGCAAGGTTACACCGCCCGCCATATTGTGATTACCGGTGGTGAACCCTGCATCTACGATCTGATCCCGCTGACCACGTTGTTTGAAAACAGTGGCTATGGCTGCCAGATCGAAACCAGCGGTACCCATGAGATCCTCTGTTCGCCTACCACCTGGGTGACGGTTTCACCAAAAGTGAAGATGCGTGGGGGGTTGACCGTCTTGCCACAGGCGCTGATGCGTGCTGATGAGATCAAACATCCGGTCGGGCGCGAGCGTGATATTGATGCATTGGATGAGTTACTGGCAACGCTGCAGGATGAAAAACGCCGTATTATCGCGTTGCAGCCGATCAGCCAGAAAGAAGAGGCGACGCGTTTGTGTATTGCCACCTGCATCGCTCGCAACTGGCGGCTTTCGATGCAGACGCATAAGTATTTGAATATTGCCTGAGATTTGCCAATGTGAGGAAAGAGGGTGAGGGAACGAAAGCCCCTCACTCTGTGCTTTCATCTTTCAGCCTTTATACACACAGCCTGCGGTACAGGTTTCTTTCACCATCACCGCCGTCAATTCCGGCAGCTGCGGTTTGAGTTGCTGCCAGATCCAGGCGGCCAGGACTTCGCTGGTGGGATTTTCCAATCCGGGAATATCGTTCAGATAATGGTGGTCCAGGCGTTGCCAAATTGGCTCAAACGCCGCCTTCAGTTCGGCAAAATCCATTACCCAACCGGTGTGTGCATCCACTTCACCCGTGACTTCCAAGCGCACCATAAATGAATGCCCATGCAGGCGGCCACACTTATGGCCTTCAGGGACATGCGGCAAACGATGGGCAGCTTCAAATAGAAAATCTTTAAACAGCGTGGTTGCCATTATTTTGGCCTCATTGATTCTAAAAACGCCGCACAGTGTAGCGAAAAGCGGCTTTGCTTACCATTTATACCCTTCTTCCCACCTTGCTCTTTCAAACCGCTGTGGCTCAGCCATCGGTGGGGTTAACACTTTTTTTGTTTGGTCGGCGCAGTGCTTATCGGATGAGGTCGTTAACCCTAAATCCGCTTCATGCAAAAAAGAGTAAAAAAAGTGTTTTACTTTCATGGCGATAAAAAAACTCTCTTAGTGCTTTAAGCGTTATCACTTACCAGAAAAACAGCTTAGTCATTTTGGTTATTATTTATTGCTATCCCTTATTTAATCGTTGCAATGACGCTCGGTAACCTTACAAACTCTCCTGATCTACAAATAACGACAATACAGCGACTGACACTGGCTAAGCATAGGATATCCGTACTGCGATGACGACTCAGGTTCCCCCAACATCTTTGCTCCCGCTGACACCCGAACAGTTGGCACGCCTTCAGGCCGCGATTGGTGAATATTCCCCCACGCAACTGGCGTGGCTGTCCGGCTATTTCTGGGGAATGGTTAATCAGCAACCGGGAGCTGTCGCCAGCACCGCGGATGTACCTGCTGCCGCGGCGGCGGCCAGCATTACCCTGATCTCTGCCTCACAGACTGGCAATGCGCGCCGGTTGGCGGAACAGCTGCGTGACGATCTGCTGGCGGCTAAACTGAGCGTCACCTTGGTGAATGCGGGTGACTACAAGTTCAAACAAATCGCTCAGGAACGCCTGCTGGTGCTCATCGCCTCGACGCAAGGGGAAGGCGAACCGGCGGAAGAAGCCGTGGCTCTGCATAAATTCCTGCATTCCAAAAAAGCGCCAAAACTCACCGACACCGCCTTTGCCGTATTCGGTTTGGGCGACACCTCTTACGAGAACTTCTGCCAATCCGGTAAAGACTTTGATGCCAAGCTGGCCGAGCTGGGCGCTGAGCGGCTGGTTGAACGCATTGATGCCGATGTGGAATACCAAGAGCTGGCAAGCGCCTGGCGCAAGCAGGTGGTGGAGGTGCTGAAGGGGCGAGCGCCAGCAGAAGGTAGTGCGCCAAGCCTATTAGCGAGCGGTGCTGCCGATCTGCACAGCAGCAGTCTTTACAGCAAAGAGCAGCCGCTGACCGCGCAACTGGCGGTGAAGCAAAAGATTACCGGCCGTGGCTCAGATAAAGATGTGCGCCATATCGAGATCGACTTAGGGGATTCCGGTTTGCGTTATCAACCGGGGGACGCGTTGGGTGTCTGGTTTGATAACGATCCGCTGTTGGTGGACGAATTGGTGCAGTTGCTGTGGCTGAAGGGGGACGAACCGGTTGCGGTAGAAGGTAACACCCTGCCGCTGCGCGATGCGTTGCGCACCCACTTTGAACTGACGCAGAACACCACACTCATTGTGGAAAAATACGCTGCGCTGTCACGTGATGAAAAACTGATTGGCCTGCTGGCCGATAAATCCAAGCTGCAACACTACGCGCACAATACGCCGATTGTTGACATGGTGCGCCAGGCTCCGGCGGATTTGCACGCTGAGCAATTGATTGGTCTGTTGCGCCCGTTAACGCCACGTTTGTATTCGATCGCCTCTTCTCAGGCAGAGAATGAAAACGAAGTGCATATCACCGTGGGGGTGGTGCGTTACGACATCGATGGCCGTGCCCGTGCCGGTGGCGCTTCCAGCTTCCTGGCGGATCGTCTGGAAGAAGAGGGCGAACTGCGGGTGTTTATCGAACATAACGACAACTTCCGTCTGCCAGCCAACCCTGAAACGCCGGTGATCATGATCGGCCCCGGCACCGGTATTGCGCCGTTCCGCGCCTTTATGCAGCAGCGTGAGGCCGATGGCGCAACGGGGAAAAACTGGCTGTTCTTCGGCAACCCGCATTTTACCGAAGATTTTCTGTATCAGGTTGAATGGCAACGCTATGTGAAAGACGGCTTACTGACCCGTATCGATCTGGCCTGGTCGCGCGATCAGCAGCATAAAGTCTACGTGCAGGACAAACTGCGCGAACAGGGTGCAGAAGTCTGGCGCTGGATCCAGCAAGGTGCCCATATTTATGTCTGTGGCGATGCTAACCGCATGGCGAAAGACGTTGAAAACACATTATTAGCACTGGTGGCCGAGCACGGTGGTATGGATACCGAGCAGGCAGATGAATTTTTAAGTGAGCTGCGCCTTGAGCGCCGTTATCAGCGAGATGTTTACTGATGAGTGATAAACACCCAGGGCCTCTGGTGGTTGAAGGCAAATTGGCCGATGCCGAGCGCTTGAAGAAAGAGAGCAACTTCCTGCGCGGTACCATTGCGGAGGACTTAAAAGACGGCCTGACCGGCGGCTTTAACGGCGACAACTTCCTGCTGATCCGTTTCCACGGTATGTACCAACAGGACGATCGTGATATTCGCGCAGAGCGTGCCGAGCAAAAACTGGAACCCCGCCACGCCATGATGCTGCGCTGCCGCCTGCCAGGTGGGATTATCACCCCGCAGCAGTGGTTGGGCATCGATAAATTTGCGCAGGAAAGCACCCTGTACGGTAGCATCCGTATTACTAACCGCCAGACGTTCCAGTTCCACGGCATCCTGAAAGGCAATGTGAAACCGGCCCACCAGTTGTTGAACCGTCTGGGGTTGGACGCATTGGCTACCGCCAATGACGTTAACCGTAACGTGCTGTGTACCTCGAATCCGGTAGAGTCTGAGCTGCATCTGCAAGCCTACGAGTGGGCGAAGAAAATCTCTGAGCACCTGTTACCGCGCACCCGAGCTTACGCCGAAGTGTGGTTGGATCAGGAAAAGATCGCGACCACCGATGAAGAGCCGATCCTCGGGGCCACCTATCTGCCGCGTAAGTTTAAAACTACGGTGGTGATCCCGCCGCAAAACGATGTCGATCTGCACGCCAATGACATGAACTTTGTGGCGATCGCTAAAAACGGCAAGTTGGTGGGCTTTAACCTGCTAGTGGGGGGGGGGTTGTCGATCGAACACGGTAATAAGAAAACCTATGCGCGCAAGGCGAGTGAATTCGGTTATATCCCGTTGGAGCACACGTTGGCGGTGGCTGAAGCGGTGGTTACGACCCAGCGTGATTGGGGCAACCGTACCGATCGCAAGAATGCCAAAACCAAATACACGCTGGAGCGTGTCGGTGTTGACACCTTCCGCGCCGAAGTGGAAAAACGCGCCGGTATCACCTTTGAACCGGTACGCCCGTATGAATTTACCGGCCGCGGCGATCGTATCGGTTGGGTAAAAGGCATTGATAACCAGTGGCACTTAACGCTGTTTATTGAGAACGGCCGCCTGCTGGATTACCCAGGGCGCCCGCTGAAAACCGGCATGGCCGAGATCGCCAAGATCCACAAAGGGGATTTCCGCCTGACGGCCAACCAGAACCTGATCGTGGCTGGCGTGCCAGAGAGTGAGAAGGCGAAGATCGAAGCGTTGGCGCGCAAGCATGGCTTGATCGACGATGCGGTCAGTGAGCAACGCAAAAACTCAATGGCCTGCGTCTCTTATCCCACCTGCCCGCTGGCGATGGCCGAAGCCGAACGTTTCCTGCCGGAGTTTGTTACCAAAGTCGAAGGCATTATGCAGCAGCATGGCGTTGGCGATGAGCATATTGTGTTGCGTATCACCGGTTGCCCGAACGGCTGTGGCCGTGCGTTGCTGGCAGAGATTGGCCTGGTGGGCAAAGCGATTGGCCGTTACAACCTGCACCTTGGCGGTAACCGTGAGGGGACGCGCATTCCACGTATGTACCGTGAGAACATTAACGAAGCCGACATCCTGCAGGAGATCGACCAGTTGGTCGGCCGTTGGGCGCAAGAACGCAATGCGGGCGAGGGGTTTGGTGATTTCACGATCCGCGCCGGGATTGTCCGGCCGGTGGTGGACTCAGCTCGGGACTTCTGGGATTAAAAAACGCGACATTCGAGTCGGGTGTCTATATTCCTCCTCACCGAAAGTAAGAGGGAACGGTTTGAGCTCGCTGGTTCAATAGGAATCAGGAACTCATCAAGTGCATAGCCTTACTCCCTCTCCTTTGGGGAGAGGGATGGGGTGAGGGGATTAATGAGCAGTATCAGGAGGCAAGCAACATGGCTGAACTCGATCTGGTAGCGCTAAATGCTTTGCCAAAATCAGGGCAGGCGCTGGCACTGGCGGTAGTCAATGGTCAGTTGGAACACCTTTCGGCGCAGGAACGAGTCGCCTGGGCGCTGGAGCATTTGCCGGGTGAATTTGTGCTTTCTTCCAGCTTTGGTATTCAGGCGGCTGTCTGCTTGCATCTGGTCACCCGCATCAAGCCGGATATCCCAGTGATCCTGACCGATACCGGTTACCTGTTCCCAGAGACCTATCAGTTTATCGATCAACTGGCCGACAAACTGCAGCTCAATCTGCACGTGTTCCGTGCCGAGCAGTCACCGGCCTGGCAGGAAGCACGTTACGGTAAACTGTGGGAGCAGGGCGTTGAGGGGATTGAGAAATACAATCAGATCAACAAGGTTGAACCAATGAATCGCGCGCTGGAAACGCTGGGCGCGCAGACCTGGTTCGCCGGTTTACGCCGCGAACAGTCCGGCAGCCGTGCCAACCTGCCGGTGCTGGCGGTGCAACGCGGGGTGTTCAAGATTTTGCCGATCATCGACTGGGATAATCGCCAGATTTACCAGTATCTGACCGAGCACGGGCTGAGTTATCACCCGCTGTGGGAAAAAGGGTATCTATCGGTGGGGGATACGCACACCACCCGTAAATGGGAAGAGGGCATGAAGGAGGAGGAAACCCGCTTCTTCGGCCTGAAGCGCGAGTGTGGCTTGCACGAGGGGTAAGATGGCTGACAATGAGGGGGAGAACCCCTCATTGTGTTTACCAGAGAGTCGAAGACCAGAAAACCCGGCCAATAATATGGATGCGCTGTTCAAACTCCTGACGATTCAGAGACTCATCGGGATATTCAGCACTATTAAAGCTCTTGATGATCACCCCACCGTCAGGCTTGGCCACCAACTGCTTGACGCGGATTAAATCCCCATCCCGGATCGCATAATAATCACCATCATTGATTGGAAACTGATTCGCGGTATCAATCCCGACCACATCGCCGCTGCGCAACAGCGGTGCCATGCTATTGCCAATGACTCTGACAACCCGGGCATCACGGGCATTCACCCCCAAGCGGCGTAGGGTATAGCGCCGAAACGGCAGGCGATAGATTTCCCTTTCTTCTTCGGGCATGGCACCGCTGCCCGCTGACGCCTCAACGTCTAGCACCGGGATATCGATGAACTCTTTGTGATCCTGCTCCATCGACTCCCACTCTTCGACGCGTAAGCGGCTCTCTTTGATTTCATCGAGCTCGGGTAAGGCCGTTGCGGCGTTTGCCTCGCCAAACAACAGCCACTGCGAGGTGACCGAAAGTGCTTCAGCCAGCTTCTCCAGATTGCGTGGCGATCGGGTTTGCCCAGTCTCGATTTTATTGATGGACTGCTGACTGACCCCCACCTTTTCTGCCAGGGCTTTTTGGCTCAAGCCGAGCTGCTCGCGCCGTTTCGCTAGGCGTTCACCTAAAGTTTGCATAATTCGTCTCCTGTTCCCCAGATTATAAATGAAAAAAGTACAATAACAACCTGTGGGGGTTGGCACAACTTGGTTATATTGATTCAACAACTATAAGTATGTAACATACAACAACGATAGTTAGCCTGTATTGGAGAATAAATGAACAATGTAAAGGACAGCCTCGAGACGTGGGGCAACTGGGCTCGTTGTCATCTGGGAACCGAATATTCAACGGTAAATATCACTTTTCAGGAAGCGTTGCCGATGAGCAATTCCAACCGAACTCGCATTGATGACAAAGAGGGTATGCTGATCGATGCAGCCGTTGCGGGGCTGAAACGCTTTGATTTATTGGCTTATAAATTGATTATCGCTCACTATGTTTATCGTGTCAGCCAGAACCGTTTGGCAAAAGAGATCGGTAAAGCTCAGAGCTATGTTGCCAACCTGCTGCGTATCGCCGAGGCCTTCATTGCCGGGCAGATCTTCTCTTATACCGAGACTGCAGTTAGCGCTTGAAGAGGCTTTCCCCATGCTTTCCCGAGATACCGCCGCAAGGCGGTATTTTTTTACCCACAACAAATATAACAACAAAAAAGTGTTGAATTAATCAGATTAGCTGGTATAGTAACAACTATAAGGTCAAAGAGTTGTATCTTGAACTCAGCCACCTGAAGCCCTTCTCCTCTGCGTGAAGGGCTTTTTTGTTTGTACTTCAGAAAAGATCTTCACGATTTTACCGTGACGGTTACTGGTTCTCGTTGATTTTCAACCGGGAAGGGCAACCTCGAATAAACATATTTTATTAAATACTATCAATCACATAGGGCGAGAGAATGGTAACAGATACCTCACTCAATAGTCAGCCTACGAATACCATGGCAACTCAGCTGGGTAACGGTGGTGTAACGTTGCTACCAGGCATTCGTGTGCCAGCATTTTCCGGCAGTGAAAGTCCCTTTCCTGACAAGATCAGCGCTGAGCGGTCATTAATTGACTCAGCTTACCGTTCATCATGGCTGGTCGGTGCGGCAGTGGACACCGTAGCAGAAGATATGACCCGTAACGGGATCACGATAACCTCTACTCTAGAACCGGATGCAAAGCAGCGTCTGCAAGGTGTCTGGGAGTGTTTAGCTCTGTGGAATAGCCTGAATAACGTCATCAAGCAAAGCCGATTGTACGGCGGTGCGCTTGGCGTCATCTTGCTTGATGGCGACGATATGTCAACGCCTCTGCGGGTAGAGACCGTGAAAACGGGCGCATTCCGTGGCATTGCCCCCTTGAATCGCTGGCAAGTTTCGCCATCGCTGAGTGACAGGGAAAGTGCGCTGGGGCCTGATTTAGGGCAACCGCGTTTTTACCAGGTGACGGATACCTCAACGGGCATTCCTCCGTGGAAAATCCATTACAGCCGGGCTATCCGTTTTGATGCTAGCCCGCTGACCCAGGATGAGAACGGCTGGGGAGTTAGTGTAATAGAGCGCATTTATGACCGGATACTGGCGTTTGATAGCGCCTCCACTGCTACCGTACAACTGATGAGTAAGGCGCATCTGCGTACCTATAGCGTGGCCGACCTGCGTAAGATTCTGGCGATGGGGGGGCCAGCGAGAGAAGCATTGTTGGCCCAGATGGTGGCTATTCAACAAGGGCAGTCGATTGATGGCCTGACGCTGATGGATGCCAGCGACAAGTTCGAAACCCATGCCTATCACCTTAATGGTTTACCTGAGGTTCTGGCGCAGTTTGCGCAACAGCTTTCAGGGGCGCTTAACATCCCCTTGGTTCGGTTGTTTGGCCAATCTCCGGCTGGTTTTACGACGGGTGATGTTGATTTGGCAAATTACTACGATGGCATCATGGCTCAGCAGGCCCGGCAACTGCGCCGCCCGGTTTATACCCTGATGTCGATCCTGCATCGCTCCGTATTGGGCAAAGCCTTGCCGGAAGATTTTGCATTCAGCTTCAATCCGTTATGGCAGATGTCAGAACTTGATCGCAGCAAGGTCGCTATGCAGACCGTTGAAGCGATCGGCAACGCCGTGAGCAGCGGCGTGATGACACCTTATGCTGGTGCGGAGCAGTTGCGTGACTCATCACGGGTAACGGGTATTGGTTCTACCATTCGCTCAGAGGATTTAGCCCGCTTGCGCCAGGGCTGAAACAGCCCTTTCCCAAGGATTTATCACCATGAAATATTTTTTTAATGTACGGCGCGATAACACCCGTTATCGCCTAGCCGAGGGGTTCCTATTGTGTTTTGGCAAGCCACTGGTATGCCGAACGGTGGCTCCGGCAACACCACAAACGGGATGGGGCCGAAAGCCGCCGGTGTCGGAAGCCATTAAAGGGGGACATTAATTATGCCACCACAACCGAGAAATCGGACGCTGCCCTCTGAAGCGCAGTTCCGTAGTGATTTTCCACAATTTAGCGATGTGACTCGTTATCCCTCGGCGCAGATTGCCCTCCATCTGGCATTGGCCGATCAACTACTGGATGAAGCACGTTATGACCCGCTCTACCCCTACGTGGTCGAGTTGTTCGTTGCCCACTATCTCACCCTGTTTGCGGCCGATATGCGAACCAGTGCCTTGGGGGGCGGCAGCGGTGATAACAGTGGCGTATTAGCGGCAAAGTCGGTGGATAAAGTCAGTATTCGTTACGACAACGGCGCGACGCTCAATCCTCAGGCGAGCTGGTGGAATCATAGCCGCTATGGCGCCGAGTTTTACGACCTGCTGTTGCTGTTTGGCGCAGGAGGGCAGCAGTTATGAGCGCTAATACGATGAAAAATAGCGTGAACTTTGCCGCGCTTCAACCCAGGAAAAGGTCATCAGGGGGTTGTCATGCCGCTGCTTGATGTGACCGAAATTCTGCTGGATGCCGATTTTGCCGATTCGACGCTGGTGGTCACAAGCAATCTGTTGCTGACAGACGATGATGGTGTCACCAGCGTTGTCCGGCAATCCAGGCCGTTTATCGGGGTGGTCACGGTGAACCATTCGCTGATGACCCAGCGTACGCCGCCGAGCCAGACGATTAGCGGCTCGATACAGATCATCACGTTGGAGAGATTAACCCAGGGGCAAAGTGGACGTGACGCCGATATTGTCACTTATCAAGGACGTGATTACCGAGTGACCTTTGTCGATCCCTACCTTACTTATGGTGCCGGATTCGTACTGGCCCATTGTGAACTGATGCCGTTTGACGGCGGGGTACCGGATGAACAACAACTCTGACAGTAATAGCCTTAGCCACCTTGAAAACGGCAACCTTAACAACGCTGAAGTCACTTACCTAAGACCTATTTCGTCATCGCAACAGGATGACATCGAACTGGAACGCATCCTTTCCCGCTGGGTACGGGGTGTCTCTGGGCTACCGCCGAAGTACGTTTTATTGGAGTGGACTGCCGAACAACCCCACCAGCCGTTGGCCTCGGAAGATTGGTGTTCCTTAGGAATACTGAAATTTCAGGCTAACGATAATCCGGCATTCACTCATCAGACGGACGACAGCGTGCAGCTCTGGCGCAATGAACTGATTGAAATCGTGGTCAGTTTTTACGGCCCTCATGGACAGCTGCTCGCTACCCAGTTCCGAGATGGTGTCGCCATAGCGCAAAACCGGGAAGCACTGAATCAGGCTGGCCTCGCATTCTCTGCGTCGGGAGCCATAGTTTCAGCCCATGAACTTAAAAATAATCAGTGGGTTAGACGTTACGATCAACGCTTGACGCTCCAGCGGAAAGTGGTCAGAGAGTACGCGATCCACTCTATCCTCGAAGCACCAACACACTTTTTTGGAGAGTAACTTATGTCACAGGGATTACCTGTTTCTAATATTATCAACGTGTCTGTGAATATGGCAGTCCGCGCGGCACAGGCTCGTAACTTTGGTTCTTTGCTGATTGTTGGCAATTCGCCAGTCATTGATGTTAACGAACGCTTACGGGCCTACAGTGACATCAGCGGTGTCGTGGCAGATTTCGGCCTCAACTCACCGGAATATCAAGCCGCAAACCTTTACTATCAGCAATCTCCGCGCCCGGTGGATCTGCTGATCGGGCGCTGGGCGAAAACCGATGCTTCCGCACTCTTGCGTGGTGGCGTTCTGACGCCAGCGCAACAGCAACTGAGCCGGTTTACTGTGGTGAAAGATGCCTCAATGAAAATCACCGTTGATGGCACCGTGAAAACCGTGGGCCCACTGGACTTCTCCGCCGACACCAGCTTGAACGGTATTGCTGCCAAAGTGGCTACTGCTATTGGTACGGCCACTGTGGTGTGGGATGGCAGCCGTTTTATCATCAGCTCAAAAACCACAGGTACGACGTCTGCCGTCACTTATGGTTCGGTGAATACCGGTACCGATCTCTCTGTTTTGATGGGGTTGGTACAAAGCGTCGGTGCGTTAATGGTGCCGCGCAGAGCGGCAGAGAAGATTGATGAGTGTGTCGCTGCACTGGCCAGCCAATCTACCGCCTGGTACGGCCTGATGATTGCGGATACTTCACTGAGTGATGCAGATGTCACCAAGGTTGCTGCGCTGATTGAATCTGATGCTGTTGCACGTGTTTTTGGCCACACCACGCAAAATACCAGCATCCTCAATGCAGGCAGCAGCACGGATATTGCCAGCACCCTGAAAGCCGCAAACTATTCACGCACTTTGGTGCAGTATTCGAGCGCCAATCCCTATGCAGTGGCTTCGCTGTTTGGTCGCGCCTTTACGGTCAATTTCAGTGGTAACAACACCACTATCACCCTGAAGTTCAAACAGCAACCGGGCATTACCGCTGAAACGCTGTCGCAAAACGATGCCAATACGCTGCAAGGAAAAAATGCCAACGTCTTTGTCAATTACAACAACGACACGGCGATCATCCAGGAAGGGGTGATGTGTAATGGCGACTTTATCGATGAGCGTCATGGTCTGGACTGGTTGCAAAACTATGTGCAGAACAATCTCTACAACCTGCTGTTCACCTCTACCAGCAAAATTCCACAAACCGATGGCGGTGTGACACGGCTGTTGACCAACGTCGAGCAGTCACTGGCGAAAGGTGTCGATAACGGGCTAATTGCTCCAGGGGTATGGAATGGCGGGCCGCTGGGTATTCTGCAATCGGGTGAGACGCTGACCAAAGGCTATTACACCTATGCCTCACCGATTGCCGAACAATCTCAGGCAGAACGTGAAAAACGCCGTGCACCGATCATTCAGTGTGCCATCAAACTGGCGGGCGCAGTTCATTACGCCGATGTCATCATCAACGTAAATCGTTAATTTAAGGAAAAAACTATGGCTACTTATTCATTTGCAGACGTTAGCGCCACCTTGGCAGGCCCGACTGGGGTGATTGATTTGGGTTATGGCGCCTCTAACGCCGACGAGGGGATCGTGGTCTCCATGAGCGGGCCGCAAAACACCATGACTCTGGGGGCAGATGGGGAAGTGATGCACAGCCTGCACGCCGCCAAGTCCGGCACCGTTACCGTTACGCTGCTGAAAACCTCACCGGTGAACAAAAAGCTCTCTTCTGTCTATGGTGCACAGGGCATGTCTTCAACTCTGTGGGGGAATAACATCATCACCATTCGTAATACCGCCTCTGGGGATACCATTGTGGCGCGTAACTGTGCGTTCCAAAAACGCCCTGACCATGTGAATGCCAAAGAAGGCGGCAATGTGAGCTGGGTGTTTGACTGCGGCAAGATCGACCAGATGCTTGGAGAGTTCTAACTATGGAATTTGAGTTAAAAGGGCAGGAATATCGGGCAGTAAAGCTCGATGTTTTCGACCAGTTTCGTGTTTCTCGTAAATTACTCCCCGCGGTGGCGGGGGTTTTTGAGGAACTGAAAAGTGGTGAAATTACGCTTGTGGCGTTGTTGCCGCAGGTGGCGGAAGCCGTTGCCGCCATGAGCGACGCCGACTGTGATGCGATCCTGCATCCTTGCCTCTCAGTGGTCTCGCGCAAGAACGGCAAAATCTGGACCGCAGTTTTCCAGGATGGCGTGATGATGTTTGACGATATCGACATGCTGGGCATGCTGGAACTGGTCGGTAACGTTCTCCGAGATTCCCTTGGCGATTTTTTTCCCGTACCCCTCGCCAGCGAGATAGCCGACCTGCCAGCGGTTTAACGCTGGATACCCTGCCGGGGGGGGAAGAGTACCTGCTGCGCCCGGTCGACGCAGGTCTTATCCCGTATACTGCACTGCGCGATCGTTCTATTGGCCTGGCTGATGTGGCATTGATGAATGATTTTCTCGACCTGCAGTTTGATAACGCTGAAAGGGTAGAGAAATGGCGCCGACAGAGTTAATTAAGTCATTAGGGGATCGCCAAACCCTCTTAATTTTATGGAGGTAATAATGAGCAAGGAAATAAACATCCCAAAAGATAGGGCTGATTTAATTAAAGCCGGTAATGCACTTTTTGGGAGTATTGAAAAAAAACAAGAAATTAATGGATTAAATGCCGAGCAATCACGTGCTCTAGCGATAGCTGTTAGCGCACGCGAAAGCTCTAATGACAAAAAAATTATCAATCCATATGGGTATTTAGGGCTATTCCAATTTGGTGCGGAGGCTCTTGCTAATGTTGGTTTGATAAAAAAAGCTAACATTAAGCATTTGCTCGAAAAATATCCTAAAGGAAAAGGCTTATACTCCAGAAGAAATGGAGAGCCGTCACCTCACGAAAAATTCCTTAGGGATGATAATAATTGGATATTGCCTGGAGGGTTAAAATCTTATTTGTCGGATGTAGATATTCAATACAAAGCTTTTATTGATAATACAAACTCTAATATTAAGATGGGGATGAGGGTTAACAAAACCTATAAAAAAAATAGTAATGGTAAAAAAGTTGTAGATAAAATATTCTCTCCAGCTTTAAACGAGAGTAGCTCTGCAGCTAAAATAGCTGGGTTTGCTATGTCTGCACATATGAAACCATTGGGGGCGATAAAGTATTATGCTTTGGGTGTTGATGATAGAGATGGTAATAAAACCCTAATAAGTTCTTATGCTAAGTTAGGTGAGGAGGCTGTAACTATGCTAGCTCCTAATCTTGAAGGGTACCAATATAAAAATGTCTTGTCATCTGATGGTAATGATGAAAGTAATGCAACATACTCTCTGTCATCAAAGTTAGAAAATGAGGGTAAAGAACATAGCAGTATTAGCCAACCTTTGCCACTAACACAGGAGATTAAAGATAAATATAAAAATACGCTCTATAAATATGGGGCTAATGGCAATCAGGCTAATGGTAACACCCTTTATGATTGCTCACATTTAACTCATGCAATAGGGAAAGAGCTTGGGCACAATGTTCCCTATCAAAGTACCGCAGAGTTAGCAAAGTCGAAATACTATGACATCATAGATCCTAAAGATGTCAAACCTGGCGATCTGGCTCTGTGGCGCGGTAAGGATAATCATGTTGGGGTTGTTGAAACGCCAATAGGTAGTGATGGAACAGGCACTTACTTCAGTACCCGTGGTAATGATAAGAAGCCGGGTCGGTCGGGTACGGTAAAATTTGGTCCTAAATCTGGTTACTGGAAAAAACCTACTTCATATTTACGTATTAAGCCTGAATATGTAAATCAAGCCCCTATAAAAAATACAGTCGTCGCTCAAAAAAAATCATCTCCCCCTAAAGTGGCTCCTGCACCCGTGGTGGAAAAAAATAGCGCAGACATAGCGAAAGAAAAGAAATTGCCACGCGGCTACGATTTACTGGGCGGCATGGTGTCGGCATTAAGGCAGTTAACTGTTCCTAACTTGCAACACGCCACTCAGGCACTGCTCGGGCGTCAGCCTGAAGATTATCGCTCGGCAAAAGGGGGTTGTTGTTGTGCATCGGGGCCAACTTCACCAGTGATTAACCAGAACACCTCAATTACATTAAATTCCGCGTGTAAGGATCCTCAAGAGCTAGGAAAAATAGTGACCAGCGCTCAGGATAGGGTGAATAGAGATATGGTGCGCAAAATAACACCGAGGACATCATAATGGATCTGCTATCAGTGCTGTTTAATCAGCAAAAACGGCGTATTGGAATCATTGTGCCCAACATTGTGATCAGCGAGAAGCACAACGATAGCACGGTAATCACCGAACATCCGGTGGGGGTTGGGGCGGCGATTAACGATCACGCCTATAATCGCCCTGCCGATCTGGTGATGGAACTGGGGTTTGCCGGTGCAGGTTCATTGGTGGATTTTTTTGATACCTCGCAGTATGAAATTGCAGGATATGAACTTTCCATTGGTACCAGTCCGAGAGAGATCTATCAGCAGTTACTGAAGTTACAAAACACATTTGAACATTTTACTGTTATTACCGGTAAGCGAGAGTATGAAAATATGCTGATCCGCTCATTGGATGTGACAACGGATGCAGCCACTGAAAATGTGTTGATGATCACCATCACTATGCAGCAAATCAATATCACTAATACTCAAACTATTACCGCGACCCCGGTTGAAGATATGGCTCAAGGGCAGAATACCGCCGGTATTTCCAATACTGGGTTAAAAAACCCGCTGACGGTAAATCCGAATAATATGTTGAAATCCTTTGTCGATACCGTCACTGGCTCGATAAGAACGGGAGTGTCTGAACTTAAAGGAGTATTGGGGTTATGATAGAGATTGCACTGACTGCAGATAATCAGCGCTTCAGAATCACATTGAGGGGTATTGAATATCAAATGACCTTACTCTGGCGTGATATGGCTGGCTGGATTCTCGATGTTGCAAGCAGTACTGGAGCCGATATTGTCAATGGTATACCTCTGGTGACCGGTACTAACCTTTTACAACCCTATCGACACCTGGGTTTGAATGGCGCGCTGGTGGTAGCCTCCGACGTTGATATTTATGCGGTTCCTACCAAAGAGAATCTGGGTAGCGGTGGGCATCTTTATTTTATTGCCAACTGACTTAAACGGAGTAACTTTATCTGTAGGTGAAAAATGAGCAAAAACTGGATAAGGAAATGCTCTCTGGTGATAGTTGATGAAAAGGGGAATGGGCTGGATTTATCTCCCTTTAAATTCACTTTTTCAATCAATTGGCAAGACACAAAATATCCTAAAGTCGCGGTGTTTAAAATTTATAACCTCTCATCGGATGTGGCGAATAAAATAACGCGCGGAGAGTTTGCACAAATACAATTATCGGCAGGCTATCAGGATAATGTCAGTTTAATATTCAGTGGGGAGATAAGTTTTTCCATCGATGGTAGGGATAATGCGACGGATACCTTTGTCACTATCCAGGCATCGGAGAACGACAAAGCCTTTTGCTATGCCACAGTAAATACCACGTTGGCAGCGGGGTACAGTAAAACAGATGTTTTTCAAGCCTTGTTGAACTCTGTAAGGGCGTTTGGCGTGACCGTAGGCCTTATTCCTGAACTGGATGATATAAAAATGCCCCGTGGCAAACCGATTTATGGTATGCACCGGGATGAGATGGACCGCTTGGCGTCGCAAACCAAGGCTACCTGGCAGTACGTAAACAATACTATCCAGATACGGCCTGACAATTCTCATAGTACCAACATTATTATTCTTAACAATAAGACCGGATTAGTTGGGATGCCCCAGCAGACGATTGATGGTGGGATTAATCTGCAGTGTTTAATTAACCCCAGTATTGTTATTAATAGCTTGATTAGGCTCGATAATAGCAGTGTCTATAAATCGACTTCATCCACAGAGGTTATGAGTGCGGATTCAGCCAGAGTAGCCAAAAAGCAGAGCAAGGCAATGTCTTCCGTCTTGTCAAAAGATGGCGATTATAAGGTGATTAATATCTCTTACCATGGCGATACTCGCGGCAATGAGTGGTATATGGATCTGGTTTGTGTCGCAAAAGGCAAAGCAGGTGCTATCGCCTTAAATAAGGTGAGAAGTAATGATAACTAATAAAGAACGGGCCAGTTCGACGGAGAATATTCTCGATACTCTACGGGAATCTCTTCACTCAGAACTGCGTGTGGCGATGCCGGGTATTATCGAATCTTTTAATGCCGATGCTGTGACCTGCGAAGTGCGCCCTGCCATTCGTGGCAGGGTTGAAAATCCCGACGGTACAGTCACCCAGACTGAATTACCTCTGCTGGTCGATGTGCCAGTGATCTTCCCGCGTGGCGGTGGCGTCAGCCTGACATTTCCAGTGAAAGCAGGCGATGAATGCCTGGTGGTGTTTGCCGACCGCTGTATTGATTTCTGGTGGCAAAGTGGGGATGTACAGGATGCGGTAGATGGGCGTATGCACCATCTGGCAGATGCCTTTGCCATTCTTGGGCCACAATCGCAGCCCCACAGAATCAGTAACATCAGCACCTCATCGGCACAACTGCGCAGTGACGATGGGGCCGCGATGATCGAACTGATCCCCGGCAGCCATGCGGTTAATGTCATCACGTCAGGAAAACTGACGGCAAATGCCAACGGTGGAACGGAGATCACCTCTCCTACCATCGTGTTTAATGGCAATGTCACCATCAATGGCAATCTGTCGCAGGGCATGGGGAGCAGTGGTGGCAGCGCTACCATTAACGGGCCGGTGACGGTAAAAAACGATGTTACCGCAGCCGGTATCAGCCTGAAAAATCACAAGCATGGCGGTGTGCAGACCGGCAGTGGCAGCACAGGAGGAGCACAATAATGCGTTACCGCAGAGAAGATAGCTCTGGCGATTACATTTTTGGCGCGGGAGATAACACCTTTATGGTTAATACCCCAGAGGCGGTGGCTCAGGCAGTGAAAACCCGTTTTGAGCTGTGGCAAGGGGAGTGGTTTTTGGATACGGCCGCAGGTACGCCCTATAAAGCCAATATTCTGGGAAAACACAGGTCGCTGGTTTATCAGATGGCCGTTCGCGAACGTATTCTTGGCACCCGGGGAGTGAATGAAATCACCGATTTTCAGGTGCAATCTAACCCTCAGACCCGCCGTGTGACCTTTACATCCTCAATCAACACCTTGTACGGCACAACTACCATTAATAGCGAGGCATAATGCTCAATCTCGATACACTAGGGTTATCGGCTAGCGTCGATGCCCACGGGATCAGTGCGCCCGATTATCAGACCATCCTTAGCTCGCTGACGGCTTTTTTCCGCCAGATTTATGGCGAAGATGCCTACCTGGAACCAGACAGCAAAGATGGGCAGTGGATCGCCGTGATAGCGCTGGCAATTCATGACGCCAATAATATGGCGATTGCGGTATTCAACTCTTTCAGCCCAGCAACGGCCCAGGGCCGCGCCTTGGAAAATAATGTCAAAATCAATGGCATTACTAAAAATGCTGCCAGCCAATCCACGGCTGACGTGGTGATCACCGGGCAAGTCGGCACGCAAATCACCAACGGTGTGGTGCGCGACACCACCGGCATCAGTTGGAGCCTGCCCAGTAGCGTAGTGATTGGTGCGTCAGGGCAGGTAACCGTGACCGCGACCTGCCAGGCTATCGGTGCGGTGATTGCATTGCCGGGCGATCTTAGCGTCATTGGTTCTCCAACCCGTGGCTGGCAAGCGGTCACTAACCCACAAGCGGCGTCGCCGGGGCAACCTGTAGAGTCGGATGCAGAATTGCGCATTCGCCAAGCGCGTTCTGTTTCGCTGCCATCGCGCACTGTGCTGGAGGGGATTATCGGTGCCATCGCCACTTTGCCTAATGTGGAGCGCTACCGGGGCTATGAAAATGATACCAGTACCACCGACAGCAACGGTATCCCCAGCCACTCGATTGCGATTGTGGTGGACGGCGGCGATGACCGGCAGATAGCCAAGACGATTGCCACCAAAAAAACGCCAGGCACCGGCACCTATGGCACCACCGTTGTTCCGGTGACCGATCAGTACGGCATTACGCGTTCGGTTTCTTTCTTTCGCAAAACCAGCGTGCCGATCTATGTGCGCGTCACCTTGAAGCCGTTGGTGGGGTATACCACTAACATTGCTGAGCAGATGAAATCTGCTATTGCGGATTACATTAACGGCGTGGCGATCGGCGATCCGGTATTGCTGCACCGCCTGTTTGTCCCTGCCAACCTTAATGGCGAAGGGCGTGTGTATGACTTGAGCGATCTGCAAATCGGTAAATCTTCCAGTGCATTGGCGGCGGCTAATATCAACGTCACTTTTAATCAGGCAGTCACCTGTTCGGCCGCGAACGTCACGGTGGTGACAATATGAATCGTTATCAAGCGCTTATCACGGCCTACCATGCCGGTAAACCGAAATATCTCGACACCATCGGCCTGAGCAGTGCGCCGTTTGCGGCTTTGCAGTCAACCCTGGACGATTTTATCAATAAGTTCGATCTCGATCGTGCGGTAAGCAGCCAGCTCGACGCACTGGGGTTGTGGATCGGTATCGGCCGCGTGGTGAGAAGCACCATTAACGGCATCTATTTTTCCTTTGATACAGAAGGGTTAGGTTACAACCAGGGGAGCTGGCAAGGCGTGTTCGATGATATGGGATTTACCGCGCTGGATGATGAGGCTTACCGCACTATCCTGCGTGCCAAAATCCTGGCGAACAACTGGGACGGGACGATGGCGACCCTCAGTAACATCTACCAGGGGGTTTTCCCCGATGACCAAACTCAGATCTTTGCCGTCGATAATCTTGATATGACCATGAGCGTCTATTTGACCGGTTCGCCATTACCTGCCGTGGTGCAATCGATCATTGCCTTTGGCTATCTGGATGTGAAACCCGGCGGCGTGCGTATTGCAGATTACACCATGGTATCGGAACCGGGGCCGTTATTCGGTTTTGATGCTGACAACAAATACCTGTCCGGCTTTGACAAAGGCATGTGGGGCCTGGACCTAAAGGAAATCACTAATGGCTAAAAATGAGTTTTTACCCTTCGGCATTGGGGCTGGGGCTAACGTCCTCACCCCGGCAGATTGGTCGGCACTGCCTGCGCGCGGCAAGGGTTTTGCCTCAGGTGCGGCAAAGTCGAAAGAATTGAATACCGTCTGGAGGCAATCCAGCGTTATCAGCAGCGTGGTGGCGCAGTGTATTGCCGATAGTAGTGGCAAGGATGTGCTGGATAATGGCGATACTTCGACGTTACTTGCAGCGTTAAAAAACCTGCTAACCCCAACGGGCGTCCCGCTCCCTTGGCCGACAGCGACCCCGCCCACAGGCTGGTTAAAATGTAATGGCGCAACATTCAGTAAAACGCTCTATCCCAACTTGGCATTAGCATATCCCAGCGGCGTATTACCCGATTTACGCGGCGAGTTTATTCGCGGGTGGGATGATGGTAGAGGGGTGGATACGGGGCGAACTCTCATTAGCCCCCAAACAGACAAGATGCGTAAACACAATCACGCGCTGTTGTTTGGCAACGGAACGGGTAACAAGGTACCAGCAGTGCATGAGATGTACAGGGCTTCTTCCTCACAGACATATTTCGCCTATTACGGTGAGAGCGGAGTATATATTACAGAGGAGGGCGGTAATGAAACTGCACCGCGTAATATCGCGTTTAACTATATTGTGAGAGCCGCATAATGAATCAGGCTATTTTAGATAATAATTATACTGCCGTTACATCAGGATTAGTCACTGTATTTAATTACGATGGTACAACAGGAGAGTATCTGAATTATAGTGAGGAGTTTTTATCTGAAGGTGTAGGATTACCCGCTAATGCCTGTACTGATGCACCACCAAAAACGAAGTCAGGATATATCGCTCGCCGCATCGATGATATGTGGGAAGTTATTGAAGATCATCGCGGTAAAAAGTTGTATAACACCGAAAATGGTCAACCTGTAACGATTAACGAGCTGGGAGCGTTGCCACTTAATACCACTGCTTTGGCACCCACTACTCCATTTGATCAATGGGATGGCAAAGAATGGGGTACCGATCAAGCAGCACAGCACGCTGCCGACATTGTTACTGCAACCCATCAACGTGCAGAGTTGAACGCGGCAGCTAATGCGGTAATTACTCCCCTGACTGATGCCGTAGATTTAGGTATGGCAACCGAGGCGGAGGCTGAATTACTCAGCCATTGGCGACGCTATCGCGTTCAATTAAGTCGTATAGACCTGGATGCAGCGCCCGATATTAATTGGCCTGAATTACCTGCGTAAAAAAGGATGTTACCTATGGCTAAGAATGAGTTTCTACCCTTTGGGGTAAATAATGGTGCGAATGTATTAAGCTCAGACGAATGGTTGGCGCTAAGTGCTAGAAGTTCGGGGTTTAATACCGGAGTGGCAAAATCCAAAGAGATTAATACCGCTTTGCGGCAATCCAGCGTCATTACTAATGCAGTAGCACAGTTTATTGCTGATAATAGTGAGCAAGATGTACTGGATAATGGTGATGCGAAGACTTTACAAATAAATTTAGTGAATGCCCTCACTCAATTTATTAACAAAGGTTATCTTCCATTGACTGGCGGAATACTGACGGGGGGGTTAGAGGTTAAATCAAATACCACTGCAACAAAATACACCATCAAAGATGCCAACGGTAAAGTGCAGGGTACGGTTTCAACACCAACAGATGGATATGTTAGAGTGACTTCTAATGTCACAGGAAAGTATTTTGAAATTGATAGAAATGGTAATTTAAACACTGCGACTGGCACAGAGGTTCTGGAGCAAGGGCAGAGGGTCTATAGCCCAAATAACCCTCCTGATAGTCGTTATATAAGTATCAACGGTGGCAGAGTATTAGGAAGTATTGATACTAGTGCAGGACTCTATGAGCAAGGTCAGAGAGTTTATAGCCCCAACAACCCTCCTGATAGTCGTTATTTAAGCATACATGGCGGCAGAGTATTAGGGAATATTGATACTGGTGCTGGGCTCTATGAGCAGGGGCAGCGGGTTTATAGCCCAAACAATCCCCCCACTCAGCGAGCGGTCAGTGGAGATGCATGGTGGTATAAAGATCTCAGCAGCGGGATGATTTTTCAAGGTGGTTTTGCCTCAGGTACTAATAACTCTAATGGTAGTACTGATTGGGTGGGGTTACATATCGCCATGCCAAATAGAATATTGTCCGTATCATTTACCCTACGTAATTTTGCTCAGGGTTATGAAACGACCTGGAATACACAAACGAGCAATTTAATGGCAAGCAATACAAGTTTCGCTTGGTATCATGGTGCAAGGGAACGTGAGGCTTATTGGATGGCTGTGGGGTATTAATTATGTATAAATTTAGTCAAAAAACAGGGGCTTTTTATCCTGTGTCAATGCTTGGCGATTATCTCTCGGCGGGTTCGCTGCCTGATGATTTAGTTGATGTTAGCGAAGAAATTTACCATCAATATATCCAGACGCCACCCGCAGGGAAAATACGCGGTGCAGATTATCAGGGGCTGCCTACTTGGATTGAGATTCCTCAATCACTGGAAACACCAGAGTCGGCAGAAAATAAAAGATCTTACCTGTTATCACAGGCACAAAATACCATCAGTGTATGGCAGACAGAATTACAACTGGGTGTTATCAGCGAACAGGATAAAGAATCTCTCACGGTTTGGGTGCTTTATATTCAGCAACTACGTGCGGTGGATACGTCTACACCCAATATTACCTGGCCCGATATCCCAGCCTAAGGGGGGAATATGATCACACTATCAGGTATCTACCGTAGTCCTGAGGGGATTCCGATCTCCAGTGCCAATCTGGTTATTACTTCCCGCCATAACACCCGCCAGACGTTTTTACAGATTGCCGCCAGTGTCACTACCGGGCCCGGGGGAGAATATAAACTCGAACTCTACCCCGGCGAATATGCGGTCACGGTAGTGTATAAAAACGGGCAGCGGGCGGTATTAGGAATGTTCACGCTGCTTGATAGCAGCCCGCCGGCGACCCTCAATGATTATCTGGTGGAGAGTGCCCCGGAACTGACTGGGCCGATTGTGTTGGCAGAGATACGGGCTGCCGCACAGCAGGCACAAAAGTCAGAAGATAACTCGAAAATCTCTGAGCTGGCCGCCGCGCAATCTGCTCAGGACGCGACACACAGTGCCAGTCTAGCTGCAAATTCTGAATTATCTGCTGGTAAGAGTCGTGATGATGCAGCTAAGAGCGCCAGCGCTGCTGGGGTATCGGCTACTGCGGCGTTGAAATCAGAAATCAGTGCGCGAGATTCCGCTCAGCGTGCGACTGACACGGTGGCCAACAATGCGGCGATGATTACGCAGGTATCACAGCAGGTGGATGCCGTTTCTGCTGCGGCAGTGGTGACTGCAGCAAAGCTGAGTGCTGTTCAGTGCCAACAGCGCGGGATTAACGGTGAACTGTCTGCGCAACTTGCTGCAGAAACCGCTATGCGTGTGGGAGCTGATAGCGCGTTATCGCAGCGTGTTGACGATGCCTTGGCGTTCTTGGCAACGGAAAGCAGTTCGCGGCTTGCTGCTGATGAGGTTTTACATCTCAATATCAGCCAGTTAACTGCTACGACAGATGGCGATAAAAAGGTCGTGTTGTCACAGCTCGATCAACTGACACAACAGGTTGATGCGGTTTCTGCTGCCGTGGTAGTGACCAATAGCAAGTTAAATGCCACTCAGAATCAGCAACGAACCCTAAATAGTACGTTTGATGGCCAGTTAGAATTGCTTGATAACCAAAATGGGGTGTTAGCAAACGCTATTGATGGTGAAGCGAAAAACCGTGCTGTTGCGGATGCCGTATTAACACAATCGATATCAGCCTTGAGGGGGGATGTGAATGCGGCAGATGTAGCACTTAGCAACAGTATTACGGTGATATCTCAAGCATTGGCCAGTGCTAATACGGCGCAAGCCGCGTTAACCACTAATATCGACGATCGCGTGGAACGTGCTGCCACCACGGCCATTGAAGCACGCATTGCCAATGCCAATGTATTGAGCACATTACGTCAATTAGCCTCTTCTCTCTCTACCATCAATGCTCGGTTAACGGCATTTGAATCTAGCAATTAAAATAAAAGGAAATTCACTATGGCTTCTACAGCTTGGTATCGTACAGGCACGATAGCGCTTGTGCAAAATTCAGCCACCGTTACCGGAACAGGGACACAATGGAACAACCCGGTTTACGGTGTGGCTCCTGGCCAAATGCTGCTGGTGCCCGGTGCGGGTACGGTGGTGATGTATGAGATTCAGCGCGTGGTCTCAGATACGCAAATCACCTTGGCAACGCCATATACCGGCAGTGCCGCCACGGGGCAGCAGTATGCGATTGTCACAGCCCTAGTGGGCAGCGTGGCGGATTTCTCGCGGCAACTGTCGGTGTTGGTGAGCCAGTGGCAGAGCCAACTGGATGGTTGGCAGCAGATCCTCAGCGGCACCGGGGATGTCAAACTGACCGCGCCTGATGGTTCGACCGTGACGGTAAAATCGCAGGCGGCGTTGACGGCGGCGATTAATGATACGCTGAATAAATCGACGACGATGACGCAGACGGTAGCAAGTGCGGTTGAATTCAAGAAAAACATCACATCTAACGGCGATCAGCAAATGCGTGCTACCAGCACAACGCCGAATCTGTTGCTGAGATTCCGCGACATTAATGACGTGGAAAAGGGGGCTATCTATGCGCAGACGGATACGGGAGCAATGAATATCCGCTGGAATGGGACTGTAAATACGGCATCATTCCGGGCAGATGGATTTGTCTCGCTGTATAATGGCCTCGTATTAAATAACGCCTACACCACTACAAGTGCTGTACCTGATATTGGTACACTTCCGTTTATATTTCGTGGTGGTGATAGGGCAGATCTTGCTCATCCAAATAATGCGAGCATAGCAACGAGTAATGGTTTCTCAGTTGTTTCTACAGCGACAACAAACCTTGCATCTAATGTGAATCATGGGCAACCAGTATTTTCTGTGGATGCAAGAGCGGGTACCGCAAAGGTATTAAACAATCTGTATATAGGCTCTACCCCGGTAGCCACTAAATCTACATCACTAAGTACGCTTGATTTAGATATTATTAAGGATGAAGGAGATTATTATCAGGCTGCAACATCGAATGCTACATCTGAGAAAAATTATCCGATTGCGGCGGCAGGAACATTACGCGTACTCAATCACGTTGCATCATCAAATGGCCGAAAAGGCGTAACTCAGATTTACTATCCCTGGCATGTTGCTGATTATTATTATCAGAGAGTTTTTAATGCTCCGACTGATGCGTGGGATGTTTGGCAACTATATGAATCACAAAGTAAAAACGACACTCGTTATATAAAAATTGGTGATTATGGTGTAGGCGTTACATCATCTGTTATATCTACTGATGCTAACGCCGCTGCATCAAACCAGTTTTTCACTTGGCCTGTTAACACGCCAGGGGCGCCAACAGTTCAAGGATTTTTTGGCATTGAAGGGGCTGACTCTGGTTCACGTTGGCAAATGGCTTTTATACGTGGCACGGCAACACCTGATCTATCTATCAGAGTTAGGACACCGTCGGGAACGTGGTCTCCTGCGTGGTCAAAAATCTGGCATAGTACAAACACCACAGTAGATGCCAACGGTTTTGTCAAGAAAGCTTCCCCAATTATTCGTCTATCCAATGCTCCAGAAAAAATGGCTGCCGATTACCTGTCTGGCTTTACGCTTGCCGGAGTTGGTGCCGTCAATGGTGAAGCCGCAGGAGTCTCCGCTCAACGGCTAGCAACAGGGATATACCAGATTACGGGCTCCTTGGGGCTGGCAACCGAAGGCTGGCAGATTGAAATTCCGCAGGATACCAACGGTAATCGTCTGGTGTTTGCCAGCACGGAAGTAGATGAGGATGGCACCATCAGGGTGTACACCCACAAGCGCCGGTTCGATCCAGAGAGCGCAATGGTGGTAGCCGGGGAGCCGATGGATATTCCCGAAGGGCGTTGGATCGATCTGCGCTTAAGCATGCCAGCTCAGCCAGAACCAGAGATCGTCGAACCAGAAGAGGTACAACCTGAATCTGAGGTTGATGCTGAATCTACAACCGATAATAAAGCCGAATAAACAACCGCTAATCTGCTCTGCAACCGCAGGGCTGCATATTTGAAGAATACGTAAGGCATGCATAGCCATAGCCGCATTGAACACTCTTTTCTAACGTTCTTATCTTCAGCAATATAATCACAAAGGAAATTAACAATGGCTTCTACAGCTTGGTATCGCTCAGGCACGATAGCGCTTGTGCAAAATTCAACCACCGTTACCGGAACAGGGACACAATGGAACAACCCGGTTTACGGTGTGGTTCCTGGCCAAATGCTGCTGGTGCCCGGTGCGGGTACGGTGGTGATGTATGAGATTCAGCGCGTGGTTTCAGATACGCAAATCACTCTGGCAACGCCATATACCGGCAGTGCCGCCACGGGGCAGCAGTATGCGATTGTCACAGCCCTAGTGGGCAGCGTGGCGGATTTCTCGCGGCAACTGTCGGTGTTGGTGAGCCAGTGGCAGAGCCAACTGGATGGTTGGCAGCAGATCCTCAGCGGCACCGGGGATGTCAAACTGACCGCGCCTGATGGTTCGACCGTGACGGTGAAATCGCAGGCGGCGTTGACGGCGGCGATTAATGATACGCTGAATAAATCGACGACGATGACGCAGACGGTAGCAAGTGCGGTTGAATTCAAGAAAAACATCACATCTAACGGCGATCAGCAAATGCGTGCTACCAGCACAACGCCGAATCTGTTGCTGAGATTCCGCGACATTAATGACGTGGAAAAGGGAGCGGTATTTTCAGATACCTCAACCGGAAATATGACTATACGCTGGAATGGCACAGCATATTCTATTAACGCTAAAGCCGATGGCTCTGTCACATTTCCTGGCCCGCTTTATTCCAATAATAGTCAAGTTGCGACACGCGCCGCCTCGCTTGGCACGCTGGATTTAAATACCCTTATTGATGAAGGTGATTTCTATCAAGCTATAAACTCTAATGCTACTGCTGTTAGAAACTATCCAGTAAGTTTGGGGGGGACTCTGAAGGTTTACAATCATAGAGCAACTAATGCCCCTGGTGGGCCTGCGGCGATAACTCAGGAGTACCGACCACAATCAGATAGCAGCATATTCTATAGCCGGAACTTTATGGCGTCATCACAGGTTTGGACTGATTGGAACTTATATGAACCACGAAGTAGAAATGATGCACGTTACTTACAAATCGGTGCGTATGGTTTAGGTACTGATAGCAGACCATCATTAACTGGTTATACATTAGCGTCAGATTACCGAGTAAACGGCGCATTTTATGCCAATGTATCATCAATGACTGACACATTTGATGCTGCAAATAACCATGTTTTTAACGTTTTTGGATATTCAAACAGGACATATGGTTTTCAAGTCGCCTTCCCATTCGGCACTGATAAAATGGCTTTCCGGCGCATACAAAATAATGGCGTTGGCGCATGGAAAGAGCTCTGGCATAACGGAAACACAACAGTAGACGCCAACGGTTTCATCAAGAAAGCCAGTCCAATCGTCAAACTATTCGGTAATGGTCAATGTGAACTCAACGGTGAAAGCCAGGGCGTAACCACCGAGCGCATCAGCGAGGGCGTTTACCGCGTTTTCGGTACGCTTGGTTTTAACTCTGATGCTGAATGGGGCGGTATTGACGGTGGTATTGAGATCCCTACCGATCGCAACAAACTGCCGCTTGTTTGGGTGGATTATGAAGTTGAAGAATCCGGCGATCTACTGATCAAAACCTTCCATCGGGCAAATTCATCTGCCCCTACTTTCGCTCAAAACATTGTTACTGGTTACAAGGACGGCGACCCGATCGATATCCCTGCGGGCCGCTGGCTGGATCTGCGCGTGCAAGTCTATGGCGCAGAGCCGAAATCGGCAGATCTTCAGCCTACAACCGATCTTAACGACGAATCAAGCGAAGATAGCCGTACCGAGTAATGGTGTTATCTGCTGTATCAGGCCCCGTAATGCGGGGCTTTTTTATTTCTGAGGAGAGTCTATGTCAGAACCCATTTCAAGTGCGGCAATGGCGACCGCTATTGTCACCGGCGCGACCATCGCCGGGCTGCTGTCTGGCCCAGAGGCCGCCGATGTGGTGATTGGTGCGTTTATCGGTTCGGTGATCTTCGTCATTAGCGCGAAAGATTACCCTTTTGCCACCCGAACCGTGCTGTTTATCGTGTCGTTCGTCATTGGTGTGGTATCGAGCGAATTTTTTGCCAATGCAATATCCACTACTTTGCCGGGCGAATTGGCGGTGACCAAGCTGATTGGCGCCATTGTCAGTTCAGCCGTCAGTGTCCGTTTATTAATGGCATTAACCAAGCGTGCGGCAGACCCAGGTCTGCTCAAAAAAGGGGGGCATAACAATGAGCCTTAATACCCTATTGGTCGTTATTAATGGAATAGCCTGCGGTTTGATCGCACTACGGCTGCTCGCCTTTCGCCGTGGCAAGAATGGGCATAATTATGGCGCGGCCATTTTTGCTTTTTGCATCATTGCGGCCAGCGGCACGGTGGCGATCCGCCTTATTCTAGGCGTATACGATGAGGTGGACCCCGCCGAAGCCCTACTCAACGTTGCGCTATGTATTGGTGTGTTTTCGGTTAAGGGTAACATTAAGCTATTAGTTCGCTTTTCTGGTATTAAAACAGGTGAGGTTGACCATGAATAGCCTGACATCTCAGGATTATCAACGGGCAGCAACACTGCTAGGTGTTCCTTGTGCCGCCGTGCAGGCGGTGGCTGAGGTGGAAAGTGTGGGGAGGGGGATGTTGCCTGATGGCCGGCCAAAAATTCTGTTCGAACGCCATGTATTTCGCCGCTTACTGCTGGAAAAGGGTATGAAAACTGATGGTCTGCCTACCGATCTGGTTAATGGCGCGGTTGGTGGCTATAGCGGCGGTGCAGCAGAGCATGAGCGTTTGGCACGGGCTGCGAGTATCGAGCGTGAATGTGCGCTCCAGTCATGCAGTTGGGGAGCGTTCCAGATCATGGGCTATCACTGGAAATTATTGAAATACCCTAATTTACAAGCTTTTATTAACGCTATGTATAGCGGCGAAGCGGCACAGTTGGAGGCTTTCGTGCGTTTCATCAATGCCAATCCGGTGCTGACCAAAGCCTTGCGTGCGCTTGATTGGGCTAGCTTCGCCAAGGGTTATAATGGACCTGGCTATGCGAGCAATAACTATGACAAAAAAATGGCTGCGGCTTTTAGCCGGGCGGGAGGTCGATGATGAAAACCTACGGGGCACTGATGGTGTCCCTGCTGTTAATCATTCTTATAGGCCAGTTGGTGCTGCATTATCAGGCCAAGGTGACGGCTGATTTTCTTTATCCCAGTAGCCTTATACCTCATCGGTAAATGGTGGCTTACTCAAAACCCTCTAAATAGCGTTTAGCGGTGCCATGCTATTTTTTCTTTTTAGTTTTTCCTTGTTCCGAAGCAGGCCGCGCTTGCGCCAGCTCTTTAATCAATGGCAACAGGATCTGTAGGCTGTCGCGGCTGCGTTGTTCGATGCGCCCCGGTAGATTACTCTCAAGATACTGTAGATTGTCGTATTGCGGGCGATGCCAGGTCACTCCCTGCGGAAACTGCGGGCTGACAGCCGTTTGCTGATAACCATCTTTATCGCCCAGCGACCAGTTGGTCGCTTCCACCGCTAAAACCGGGATTTTTGCATCGTCAAAAACCGTGTGATCGGAGCAGCAGCCGGTTCCCTTGGGGTACTTTTTACTGCCTGGGTTAATGGCGGCGGTAATCCCGTAGCGCTGTGCGATTTCTAACGCACGATCGCGGGTGACTTTGGCAACCTCCGGCGCGGTGTTGCGCCCTGAATGGAAATAGAGTTGATCGCCAGCGATCAGGTTATCGAGATTGATCACTAACAGCGTGTTGTCGCGTTCTTCCTGCGTCATGCGCCTCAGGTAGTTTTTTGCTCCCAGCGATTTGAGTTCCTCACCGCTGGTGGCCAGAAAGCGCAACCTGTAAGCCGTGGAAATATCCTTCATCTGTTGTGCCACTTCCAGCATTACCCCAACACCGGAAGCATTATCATCCACGCCCTGCAGCGTCGGCCCGCCCAAGTTGTTGTGTACTTCATGGTCGCCTAGCGGGGTGTAGGTATCGAAATGCGCCATGATGATGATCTGCTTATCCTGCTTGCCCTTCTGGGCGGCAATCACCGAAGTAACGGTAACCTTGTTCCAATCTTCGCTTGTATCATTTTTGGTATAAAGATATTGGGCATCAAAGCTGCGGGTGTTGCTCAGGTAGCCCATACTGGCAAACTGTTGTTGCAGGTAATCTGCAGCGAGTAGTTCTGCCTGGCTGCCAGCCATCCGCCCGGGGAAATGCGTGGCGATATGCCGTATCTGCTTGGCGGCAAACCGGCCCAATGATGCGCCTTCCGCCGGTTTGGCGTTTTTTGTTTCTTTCGCTTTTTGGGGCGATTGGGTTGTGGGGGCAGCCTTGGCCGCATGGCTGACGGTGGAGAGCAGCATTTGTTCGGCAGCAAATTGGCCAGGGGCTGGCTCTGCAATGGCCGGGGCATTTGCCTTGTTAGCGATCAGACTATGTTCGGCAGCAAATTGGCCTAATTTGGCTTCCTTGACCGGTTTTGTGTTGGCCGAAATGCTTGTAACGCAGCCGAGAATTGCTACCAATAAAGCGGCTCTCAGGCAAAAGCGGGAAAACATACCGAAAAATCCTTTTTGGGTGCCAACGAGGCCGATTATTTTTTGCGGTATCCAGTATGGGATGCTATTGGCAATTACACAATTTCTGCGTTTCTTAATTTAGGGGTAAACGTGCGGGCGTTTGCTCCTTTGCTATTCCTCCCGGTTTGCGCTGCAGTCTTATACCCTTCATACTTCAAGTTGCTTGGGTGTTGGCTGCCTTCGTTCACCCCAGTCACTTACCTGAGTAAGCTCCTGGGGCTTCGCTCAGTTGCCGCCTACAAGTAACTCGAATTATTTTGGGTATATTCCATTATCGAACAAGCAATTCCTTTTCGTCATTTCAGAGGCTAAATCTCACCCCGTATAGTCATACTATCTTTCAGTTATATGAAAAGGCCGTTGTGGACTATCTACCAATATTTGCCGACCTTAAACAACGTCCGGTGCTGGTCGTTGGCGGCGGCGAAGTGGCTGCGCGCAAAGTCGATCTTCTCATACGTACCGGCGCTGAAATACGGATAGTTGCGCAGGCTCTTTCGCCGGAAATTGAACGTCTTTATCAGCAAGGACAGGTTCACTGGTTAGCCTTGTCTTTTGCTCCGCAGCAACTGGATGAGGTGTTTCTGGTGATTGCGGCTACCGATAACAGCCAACTGAACGCGGAGGTGTATGCCGAAGCGGATAAACGCCGCGTACTGGCAAACGTAGTGGACGATCAGCCGCGCTGTTCCTTTATTTTCCCATCAATTATCGATCGTTCACCGCTGGTGGTGGCTGTTTCTTCCAGTGGTCAGGCTCCGGTGCTGGCGCGCATGCTGCGTGAAAAGCTGGAGGCCCTGTTGCCTGCCAGCCTTGGGCAGGTGGCAGAAGTGGCTGGGCGTTGGCGCAGCCAGGTGAAACAGCAACTCTCATCTATCGGGGCAAGACGGCGTTTCTGGGAGAAAACCTTTGCTGGTCGTTTCGCGACCTTGGTAGCTAATGGCCAAACGGCGCAGGCTGAGCGGCAGTTGGCGCAAGATCTCACCGCTTTTGCGCAGGGCAACGAAGGCCAGCAGGGAGAGATCGCCCTGGTTGGGGCAGGCCCAGGCGATGTCGGCCTGTTGACGCTGCGCGGGTTGCAGGTGATGCAACAGGCAGACGTGGTGCTGTATGACCATCTGGTGAGTGATGAAACGCTGGACTTGGTGCGCCGCGACGCTGAGCGGATCTGCGTGGGCAAACGCGCCGGTGCGCACTCGGTGATTCAGGAAGAAACCAACCGCCTGCTGGTGGAATTGGCGCAGCAGGGCAAACGCGTGGTGCGGCTGAAGGGCGGCGATCCCTTTATCTTTGGCCGCGGTGGTGAAGAGCTACAGGTGGCTGCCGCCGCCGGGATCCCGTTCCAGGTGGTGCCGGGAGTGACCGCAGCCGCGGGGGCAACGGCGTATGCCGGTATCCCGCTGACGCATCGCGATCACGCGCAGAGCGTGACCTTTATTACCGGCCATTGCCGCCCGGACGGGGAGGGATTGGACTGGGCCGATCTGGCGCGCGCGCGCCAGACCTTGGCAATCTACATGGGTACCATGAAGGCGGCGGATATCAGCCGTAACCTGATCGCCCATGGCCGCGAGGCCAACACGCCGGTGGCGGTGATCAGCCGCGGCACGCGGCCGGATCAGCAGGTGCGGATTGGGGCGCTGCAACAATTGGAACAATTGGTCCAACAGGCACCATTGCCGGCGCTGCTGGTGATCGGTGAGGTGGTGGAACTGCACCATCAAATCGCCTGGTTTGGGCATCAACCGCAGGCGGATGGGGCTACGCCCCCGGCCGTCGTGAATTTGGCTTAAGGATCTGCTATGGACGAAAAACGACTCACTCATTTGCGGCAATTGGAGGCGGAGAGTATCCATATCATCCGTGAAGTCGCCGCTGAATTTGCTAACCCGGTGATGATGTACTCCATCGGGAAAGACTCCTCCGTGATGCTGCACCTGGCACGCAAGGCGTTTTATCCGGGGACCTTACCCTTCCCGCTGTTGCATGTGGACACCGGCTGGAAATTCCGTGAAATGTATGAGTTCCGCGATCGTACCGCTAAAGAGTACGGTTTCGAACTGCTGGTGCATAAGAACCCGGAAGGGATGGCAATGGGGATCAACCCATTCGTACACGGCAGCGCCAAGCATACCGATATCATGAAAACCGAAGGCCTGAAGCAGGCCCTGAATAAATACGGTTTTGATGCCGCCTTCGGCGGGGCGCGCCGTGACGAGGAGAAATCCCGCGCCAAAGAGCGCATCTATTCGTTCCGCGATCGCTTCCATCGCTGGGATCCGAAAAATCAGCGCCCGGAGCTGTGGCATAACTATAACGGCCAGATCAATAAAGGGGAGAGTATCCGTGTTTTCCCGCTGTCGAACTGGACCGAGCTGGATATCTGGCAATACATCTTCCTGGAAAAGATCGACATTGTGCCGCTGTACCTGGCGAAGCCGCGCCCGGTGGTGGAGCGTGATGGCATGTTGCTGATGGTGGATGACGATCGCATCGATCTGCAACCGGGTGAGATGATCAGCCAGCGTATGGTGCGTTTCCGCACCCTTGGCTGCTGGCCGCTGACAGGTGCGGTAGATTCTTCGGCGCAAACGCTGCCGGAGATTATCGAAGAGATGCTGATTTCCACCACCAGTGAGCGTCAGGGCCGCATGATCGATCGCGATCAGTCTGGCTCGATGGAACTTAAAAAGCGCCAAGGGTACTTCTAAGGAGCCGCCGGATGAACAACGTTATTGCACAACAAATTGCGCAGCAGGGCGGGGTGGAGTCTTATCTGCACGCGCAGCAGCACAAAAGCCTGTTACGTTTCCTGACCTGCGGTAGCGTGGACGATGGTAAAAGCACCCTGATTGGCCGTTTGTTGCACGATACCCGCCAAATCTATGAAGATCAGCTCTCTACGCTGCACACGGACAGCAAACGTATCGGCACGCAGGGCGAAAAGCTCGATCTGGCGTTGCTGGTCGACGGTTTGCAGGCCGAACGCGAGCAGGGCATCACCATCGACGTGGCTTACCGCTATTTTTCTACGGAAAAACGCAAGTTTATCATCGCCGATACGCCGGGGCATGAGCAGTATACCCGCAATATGGCAACCGGGGCGTCTACCTGCGATCTGGCGATCCTGCTGCTCGATGCACGCAAAGGGATGCTGGATCAGACCCGCCGCCACAGTTTTATCGCCACTCTGTTGGGGATTCGCCATCTGGTGGTGGCGGTAAACAAGATGGATCTGGTGGATTACAGCGAAGCGGTGTTTGAGCAATATAAGCAGGATTACCTGACCTTTGCCGAGCAACTGCCCAGCGATCTGAACATCAAGTTTGTGCCGCTGTCGGCGCTGGATGGCGACAACGTGGCAACCCAGAGCGAGCAGATGCCGTGGTACAGCGGCCCAACGCTGCTGGAAGTGCTGGAAACCGTGGATGTGATCAGCCAAAGGGAAAGCCAGCCGTTGCGCTTCCCGGTGCAATACGTCAACCGCCCGAATCTCGACTTCCGTGGTTATGCGGGCACCTTGTCTGCCGGTGTGGTGCACGTCGGCCAGCGCGTCAAAGTGCTGCCGTCCGGCGTGGAGTCAAACGTCGCGCGGATCGTCACCTTTGATGGCGACTTGCAGGAAGCCGTACCAGGCGAGGCGATTACGCTGGTGCTGAAAGACGAAGTGGATATCAGCCGTGGTGACCTGCTGGTGGATGCCGGTGAAACGCTGCAGGCGACGCAGAGCGCGCTGGTGGATGTGGTGTGGATGGCCGAGCAATCGCTGTTGCCGGGCCAGAGCTATGACATCAAGGTGGCGGGCAAGAAGACCCGCGCTCGGGTAGAAAGCATACGCCATCAGGTGGAGATTAACTCGCTGGCGCAGCATCGGGCAGACGTTTTACCGCTGAACGGCATCGGGCTGGTGGAACTGACCTTTGATGAACCGCTGGTGCTGGATAGCTATCAGCAGAACCACGATACCGGAGGCCTGATCTTTATCGATCGGCTGACTAACGTGACGGTTGGTACCGGGTTGATCCGCGAAGCGCTGCACCACCGCCAGCAGGTGGTAACCGGGGATTACAGCGCCTTTGAGCTGGAGCTGAATGCGCTGGTGCGTAAGCACTTCCCACATTGGGAGGCGCGTGATCTACTTGGAGGAAAATCGCGTGGTTGAGATCCGGCTAACCGGGCCAGATGATGAAAACGTGGTGTGGCATCCGCATGCGGTAACGCGTGCGGAACGTGAAACGCGTAACGGCCATCAAGGCGCGGTGCTATGGTTTACCGGCCTTTCCGGCTCGGGGAAATCCACGGTTGCCGGTGCGTTGGAGCTTGCGCTGCAGCAGTTGGGGATCAGCACCTATCTGCTGGACGGTGATAACGTGCGTCACGGCCTGTGTCGCGATCTGGGTTTTAGCGACGACGATCGGCGCGAGAACATCCGCCGCGTTGGTGAAGTTGCGAAACTGATGGTGGATGCCGGGCTAGTGGTCCTGACCGCCTTTATTTCGCCACACCGTGCTGAACGGCAGATGGTGCGGGAAATGCTCGATCCTGGCCGCTTTGTGGAAGTGTTTGTCGACACGCCATTGGCCGTCTGCGAAGCGCGCGATCCAAAAGGGCTGTACAAAAAAGCCCGTGCCGGCGAACTGCGAAACTTCACCGGCATCGACTCAGTTTATGAAGCGCCTCTCCAGCCAGAGGTTCACCTGCATGGCGAACAATTAGTAACAAATTTGACTGCGCAATTGTTAGACGTATTGCGTGGTCAGGCTATTATCAAACCCTGAATCCGAAAAAAGCGTGTGGCAGTTTTGTCATGCGCTTTTTACGCTAAGCCCGTCGCAGAGCGCGCCAATCGAATATGGATAGCCAGGGGGCGCTATGCAAGATATCACGCCGGTATTGACTAACTCACAGCAAGAGCAAGAAGAGCCTTCCTACTCATTCCTGGGGGGCATCAGCGGTTTTGTCTTTTACTGGTTGGCATTTGCGGTGCCCTTTCTGGTCTATGGTTCCAACACGCTGTTCTTCCTGCTTTATACCTGGCCGTTCTTCCTGGCGCTGATGCCCGTGTCGGTATTGGTGGGGATCACCGTCAGCATGCTGTTGCGCGGCAAGCTGTTGTTCACCTTACTGACGACCGGGGTGTTGGTGATCAGCCTGTTCTGGCTGATATTCAGTTTTCTGAGCGGTTGGTGATACTGAGCAGGGCGCAGATCTGCGCCCGAGAGATGTCCAAGCCGTGCCGAAGGTTACAAAACTTTGCTGAGGAATGCCTGCGTACGCGGGTTGTTAGGGTGGCTGAAGATCTGCTGCGGCGTGCCTTCTTCCTGAATAATGCCCTGATCGATAAACAACACCCGATCGGCCACCTCACGCGCAAAGCCCATTTCATGCGTTACCACCACCATGGTCATGCCTTCATGTGCCAGTGATTTCATCACCGCCAACACTTCGCCAACCAATTCTGGGTCTAACGCCGACGTCGGCTCATCGAACAACATGATTTTAGGCTCCATGGCCAGCGCGCGGGCGATCGCCACCCGTTGCTGCTGGCCGCCGGACAGGCTGCTGGGGTAGGCGTCGATCTTATCGATCAGCCCAACCTTATTCAGCAACACTTCTGCCCGCGTGATAGCCTCGGCGCGCGATAATCTTTTTACCTCCAGCGGTGCCATGATGATGTTTTCCAGCACCGTCATATTCGGGAACAGGTTAAAACGCTGGAATACCATGCCCACGCTTTCACGCATCTTGTTCAGATCGGTGTTCTGGTTGTGAATGGCAAAGCCGTTAACGTCGATCTCACCGCCAGAGAGGGTTTCCAGCGCATTGATGCAGCGCAGGAAGGTGCTTTTGCCAGAGCCGGAAGGGCCGATAATGCACACCACTTCATTAGGCGCGATCTCGCAGGAGATACCGCGCAGCACGTGGCTTTCGCCGAATTGTTTTTGCAGGTTATGTACGCGAATCACTTTTACCGAACCTTTTTTCCATGTGTTGCACCATCAGCGAAAGCAGGAAGGTGATGACCCAATAGACCAGTGAAATGGTCAGGTAGGGCTCCCAGTAGGTGGCATAGGCACCGGAAACGGTGCGCGCAGCGTAGGCCAGATCGGCCAGACCGATAGCGGAAGCCAGTGACGAATCTTTGACGATAGCGATCGCATTGTTACCCAACGGTGGCAACATACGGCGGAACGCCTGCGGCAGGATCACTTTGCGCATGGTTTTGCCGTAACTCATGCCCAGCGAGCGTGAGGCTTCCATCTGGCCGCGATCGATTGACTGGATACCGGCGCGGAAGATTTCTGAGACGTAAGCACCGGCGTTCAGGGTAATTGCCACCACGCACGACAGAAATGCGCCGTAATCGGAACGCAGCGCGCGTGCAAAATCGGTGCTCATCAGGCCGCTGGTGACCAGCAGCCCATCACGCGGGTTGATGAACAGCGGCACCAGCGCAAAATGCACCACCATGATTTGTACAAACAGTGGCGTGCCGCGAAACGCGCTGATGTAGATACGCACCGGCCATTGAACGCCATAGTGCAGAATGGGTTTCCAGATACCGTGCGGTGCCTGCGCCAGGCGGCCTAATCCCAGGATCAATCCCCAGGTGGTACCGAGTAGCACGCAGATAATGGTGCATTTGATGGTCATCCATGCGCCTTCCATAAACAGCGGCGCGTATTCCTGAATGATCTCCCAACGGAAATTCAAGGGATATTCCTTCTGATTGCTCAGGCGACGGTCCGTCGCCTGGTGGCGATAGGGCTAAGAACCGATTATTGCGCGGGCAGCGTTGGCACGTTGCTGTCGAACCAGGTCTGGTAGATTTTGGCGTAGGTTCCGTCGGCGATGATTTTTTTCAGCCCGGCGTTGATCTTGTTACGCAGTTCATCATTACCTTTCGCTACGGCGATGCCGAAATACTGGCGTTCAAACTTGGCGTCAGAAACCAGTTTGAACTCTTTCTCCGGGTGGGTTTTGATGTAGAACTTGGCCACGCCAACGTCACCCACGGCGGCGCCGATACCGTCTTCATACAACTCTTGCAGCATCAGAGGGGTATTGTCGAAGCGTTTGATCGCCGTGCTGTTTTTACCCAAAGTGTCGGAAACCACGATATCCCCGGTGCTGGAGTTGACGACGCCAACCTTCAGCGCTTTCAGCGCCGCGATGGAATCTACATTGGAGTCTTTCGGGACGACGATCGCCTGCTCAGCCGGGAAGTACGGCGCTGAGAAGTCAACCATTTGCTTGCGTTTATCGGTAATGGTGATGCCGGAAATGATAATGTCGCGATCGCCGGAGTTCAGGGTGGCAAAAATGCCTTCCCACGGTGTGTTAACCAGCTTCACCTGGAAACCTTCCGCTTTGGCCACGGCCTTGATCACATCAATATCAAAGCCTTCCAGCTCTTTATTGCTGTTTTCGAATTCAAATGGGCGGTAAGTGCCGCCGGAACCGACGACGTAGGTTGGCTCCGCCGCGAAGGAAGCTGTAGAAAAAGTGGCTGCCAGACAGGCAACGATCATCATGAAGCGTTTTAACATGGTCTCTCCCCAGAAATTAAAGGTTATATATTGGATTTATTTATGCACTTTCTTTGCATAAAAATAAGCTTATATGAATAAAAACACAACCATTACGACATGCTGAAAATACTAACAGTGTTAAATATGAATAATTATTTTTATCATGGTGTAAATGTCGGGGAAAACTTTGGCTAGCCAGTGCTTATTGCTGCATAGCTTAGCCACGATAATGAGAAGTCAAATACCGCCAATAGCGATTTTTCTGCGGTAAAAGTGGCTTTTTTTGCCGCTTTCGGGTGAAAATGAAACCATAGGCTCAGGAAGTTCTTATCCTTACTCTGAGTCTGCTGGTTTAATGCCGCTCCTGGTGTGGAGTCGAACAGAAAGTTGTGGGATGATTGGGCGGTTTTTCAGGGGGCGGAGATGGGAAAACTTACGCTGCTGTTACTGGCATTGCTCGGCTGGCTGCAGTACTCGCTGTGGCTGGGTAAAAATGGTATTCACGATTATGTGCGGGTCAATGAAGACGTAGCGGCTCAACAGAGCAATAATGCTAAACTAAAGGCGCGTAACGATCAGTTGTTTGCCGAGATCGACGATTTGAACGGCGGTCAGGAAGCGATTGAGGAGCGTGCACGTAATGAACTGGGGATGATTAAACCCGGTGAGACTTTTTATCGTCTGGTGCCTGACCAATCCAGACGCAGCGCGGCCCCCTCCACGCCAAATAACCTACAAAAATAACGCATGAATCATTTCGCAAATTCCTTGCCGCCGGTGATTGCCGTCCTGCCCGCTGCCGGGATCGGCAGCCGCATGCAGGCCGATTGCCCGAAACAGTATCTCACTATCGGCCAGCAAACCATTCTTGAGCACGCGATCCACGCTTTGCTGCGGCATCCGCGTATTTCACAGGTGATCGTGGCGATCGGCCCCGACGATCGTCAGTTCCACCGGTTGCCAATCGCTCAGGATCCCCGAGTGCGCGTTACCCTGGGTGGCCAGCAGCGTGCCGACTCGGTGATGGCTGGGCTGCAACTGGCGGGTGATGCCGAATGGGTATTAGTGCACGATGCGGCGCGTCCTTGCCTGCATGCCGACGACTTGGAACGCCTGCTGGCGATTACTGCGCACAGTATGGTGGGGGGCATTCTTGCCGCGCCGGTGCGTGATACCATGAAGCGCGCCGAAGTGGGGCAGAACGCTATTTCACACACCGTTGAGCGCCAGGACTTGTGGCATGCGCTGACGCCGCAGCTCTTTCCGTTGGCGTTGCTTAAGTTCTGCCTGCAACGCGCGCTGGATGAAGGCGCAACGGTGACCGATGAGGCTTCGGCGCTGGAGCATTGCGGCTATCATCCGTTATTGATCGCCGGGCGTTCAGACAATATTAAAGTGACGCGGCCGGAAGATTTGGCGCTGGCGGCGTTTTATTTGACTCAGTTGAACCATTAAGGAGCGCATTATGCGTATCGGTCACGGTTTTGATGTTCATAAATTGGGTGGCGAAGGGCCGCTGGTGATCGGTGGTGTTCGCATTCCTTACGAAAAAGGTTTGTTGGCACATTCTGACGGTGATGTCGCGCTGCATGCTGTCACCGATGCTCTGCTAGGGGCAGCGGCGCTGGGGGATATCGGCAAGCTGTTCCCGGATACCGATCCGGCATTCAAAGGCGCCGACAGCCGTGAGCTGCTGCGTGAAGCCTGGAAACGCATTCGAGCCAAAGGCTATCGCCTGGGGAACCTGGACGTGACTATCATCGCTCAGGCACCCAAGATGGCCCCGCATATCCCGCAGATGCGTATCTTCCTGGCGGAAGACCTGCAGTGCCATATGGACGACGTTAATGTAAAAGCCACGACCACCGAGCAACTGGGCTTTACCGGGCGCGGTGAGGGCATTGCCTGCGAAGCCGTCGCCTTGTTGATCAAGGAGTAGCCGGATGGATATGGCAAATCTGACCTGGCTGTACGGCCAGCCTCAGGCCCATGGGGTGCTGAAAGCCAACCCAGAAGATTTTGTCGTGGTGGAAGACCTGGGGTTTACGCCGGATGGTGAAGGTGAACACCTGTTGGTGAACATTCGCAAAAACGGCTGCAACACCCAATTTGTGGCCGATTATCTGGCGAAGTTTGCCGGTATCCACGCCCGTTCAGTTAGCTATGCCGGTTTGAAAGACCGTCACGCGGTGACCGAGCAATGGTTCTGCCTGCATCTGCCGGGCAAAGAATCCCCTGATTTTACTCACTTTGCGCTTGAAGGCTGCGAAGTGTTGCAAGCCGTGCGCCATCTGCGCAAGCTGCGTATCGGCACTTTGAAAGGCAACGACTTTACCCTGGTGTTGCGCCATATCAGCGATCGCCAAGACGTGGAGCAGCGTTTGCAGGCCATTGCCGCGGGGGGCGTGCCGAACTACTTCGGCAGCCAGCGCTTTGGGCGCGGCGGTAATAACCTGATCATGGCTCGTCGCTGGGCCAAGGACGAGATTCGAGTCAAAGAGCGCAGTAAGCGCAGTTTCTACCTCTCCGCCAGTCGTAGCGCTCTGTTCAACCTGATTACCAGCCAGCGTTTGGCCAACCAGCAACAGCGTACCGTGCTGGAAGGTGATGCGTTGCAGCTTGCCGGGCGCGGCAGTTGGTTTGTAGCCAAATCCGAAGAGCTGGTTGGCCTGCAGCAGCGCTTGGATGCCGGTGAGTTGCTGATTACTGCCCCCCTGCCGGGGGATGGTGAGCCCGGCACCGTTGGGGAAGCACTGAAATTTGAACAGCAGTGCTTGGCGGAACAGCACGAATTGCTTACGCTTTTAAAGCGCGAGCGTGTTGAACCCGCTCGGCGGGCCCTGCTGTTGCAGCCGCAGAAACTGCTGTGGAACTGGTGGGATGATGTCACCGTTGAATTACGCTTTTGGTTGCCCGCCGGCAGTTTTGCTACCAGCGTCGTTCGCGAAATCATGCAGCAGGATAACAGTGATGCGGATATTACTGAGTAATGACGACGGTGTTTCAGCACCGGGCATTCAGGCGCTGGCCAAGCGGCTGCGTGAATTTGCCGAGGTGCAGGTGGTGGCACCCGATCGTAACCGCAGCGGTTCCTCCAATGCGCTGACGCTGGAGTCGCCATTACGCACGCTGACCATGCCAAATGGCGATATAGCGGTGCAACATGGGACACCGACGGACTGCGTCTACCTGGGGGTTAATGCGTTGATGCGCCCGGCACCCGATGTGGTGGTATCTGGCATCAATGCCGGGCCGAATCTGGGGGATGATGTTATTTATTCCGGCACGGTTGCTGCCGCTATGGAAGGCCGCCATCTGGGCCTGCCGGCGCTTGCGGTGTCGCTGAATGGCCACCAGCATTATGATACGGCGGTGGTGATCGCCTGTTCCCTATTGCGCGCTTTACAGCGTGAACCGCTGCGTACCGGCAAAATCCTCAATATCAACGTGCCCGATTTACCGCTTTCGGAGATCAAAGGGATACGTGTGACCCGCTGTGGTAGCCGACATCCAGCAGATAAAGTCTTTTGCCAGCAGGATCCGCGTGGGCAGAATCTGTATTGGATTGGGCCGCCGGGGGATAAATTCGACGCCGGCCCAGACACTGATTTTGCTGCGGTGGAGCAAGGGTATGTTGCCGTCACGCCTTTGCAGGTGGATTTGACCGCCTATGGTGCACAGAATGTGTTAACAACATGGTTAACCAAAGTAGAGGTTAGCGGGGAATGGTGAACAAACGCATACAGACATTGTTGACGCAGTTGCGCCAGCAAGGGATTAGGGACGAACGATTGCTCAAGGCAATCGAAGATGTGCCGCGTGAGCGTTTTGTTGATGAGGCGCTGGAACACAAGGCTTATGAAAATACCGCATTGCCTATTGGTTCGGGCCAGACGATTTCCCAGCCTTATATGGTGGCGCGTATGACGGAACTGTTGAACCTGACACAAACCTCCAGAGTGCTGGAGATTGGTACAGGGTCCGGCTACCAGACTGCGATCCTGGCCCATCTGGTGCAGCATGTTTGTTCTGTTGAGCGCATCAAAGGGCTGCAGTGGCAGGCAAAACGCCGCCTGAAACAGCTCGATCTTCACAACGTTTCAACGCGCCATGGCGATGGTTGGCAGGGCTGGGCATCACGCGGGCCGTTTGATGCGATCATTGTGACCGCGGCGCCGCCAGAAATTCCACAGGCGCTGATGCAGCAACTGGACGACGGCGGCATTCTGGTATTGCCGGTGGGGGAGCAGGCGCAAACGCTGAAACGTATTCAGCGTTATGGCAATGAGTTTTCGATCGATGCCGTAGAGGCCGTGAGGTTTGTTCCACTGGTGAAAGGTGAACTGGCCTAGCGCGAAGAGTTTGTCGCCCAGTAAGAAATCTGTTGCACTTTCATAATGTCCGGTTAAGGTTTTAGCGTTTCGATAATATTAATTTTCAATACAATTGTTTTTCTGTGTTGTTGTCTTATGCGGTGGCAGTGCCAATGCGCTGAGCATTGGCGGTGCTGCTTTTTTGCCTCCCCGGCGAAAGATCACCTGGTGTTCAGGGATCGGTCGAGGGAACCTTTCGTTGTGAACGCTGAGAAAACGCTCAAGCTCAGCTACGATGTAAAGGATATTTTTTGGATATATCACTGATATTGCTGTCATGGGGGAAGCATGAGCACGGGAAGCCCAATGATTACTTTGCGCCGAGTTGCGGTGTGTACGATGTTAAGTTTGTGGTTGGCAGGTTGTTCGAATAATAATTCCACCTCGGCACCTATCAGCAGCGTAGGTGATGATGGCGCTGCTGTATCAGGTAATGCGGGTAGCACCTCGTCTTCTAAGGGGCGCATTGTTTACAACCGTAGTTACAATGCCATACCTAAAGGAAGCTATAGCGGTAGCTCTTATACCGTTAAGCGCGGCGACACGTTGTTCTATATTGCCTGGATCACTGGGAACGATTTCCGTGACCTGGCGCAGCGTAATAATATTCCTCAACCATACAATCTGGAAGTGGGCCAAACCATCCAACTTGGCAATGGTTCTGCCAATGGCAGCGGCGGAATGCTTGCAGCGACCGACGCGACGAAAGGCGGTATACCGAAGCCACCATCCAGCTCTCAGATACAAACTGCAACGGTTGATTCTCAATCAACTAACGCGTATTCTGGTAACTCGGGTAAACAGAATGTAGGTAAGATGTTACCTGCGTCAGGAGCGGTCGTGGCAGGTTCCGCCAGCGCTCCTGTTACCGCGCCAACTGCGACACCTTCGGTGAGCAGTACCGTCAATAATAGCGCTCCAGTGAGTAGCTGGAGATGGCCAACTGACGGTAAGGTTATTGATAGCTTCTCTTCATCGGAAGGTGGGAATAAAGGTATCGATATCGCTGGCACCCGTGGGCAGCCTATATTTGCTACCGCCGATGGCCGTGTAGTCTATGCAGGCAACGCTTTACGGGGTTACGGTAATCTAATCATCATCAAACACAATGATGATTACCTGAGTGCCTACGCCCATAACGACACAATGCTGGTCCGGGAACAACAAGAGGTCAAGGCGGGGCAAAAAATAGCAACGATGGGAAGCACCGGAACCAGTTCAGTACGTTTGCATTTTGAAATTCGTTACAAGGGGAAATCCGTAAACCCGCTGCGTTATCTTCCGCAGCGATAGATTGGGCAGAATGCGTTGTATTCTGCTCGCGGTATCACGGGTAGGAGCCGCTTATGAGCCAAAATACGCTGAAAGTTAACGAGTTACATGATGATGCAGATTTCGATGAGAATGCCACGGAGGTTGAGTCATTCGACGAAAAAGCACTGGTAGAGGAAGAGGCCAGTGAGAATGATTTGGCAGAAGACGAGCTCTTGTCTCAAGGTGTTACCCAACGCGTATTGGATGCGACGCAGCTCTACCTGGGCGAAATCGGTTATTCCCCTCTGCTGACTGCAGAGGAAGAGGTTTATTTTGCGCGGCGTGCATTGCGCGGAGACGTATCGTCTCGCCGCCGCATGATAGAGAGCAACCTGCGGCTGGTGGTGAAAATTGCCCGCCGTTACAGCAATCGCGGCCTGGCGCTGCTGGATCTGATCGAAGAGGGTAACCTTGGTCTGATCCGTGCGGTCGAAAAGTTTGATCCAGAACGCGGTTTCCGCTTCTCTACTTATGCGACCTGGTGGATCCGCCAGACGATCGAACGGGCGATTATGAATCAAACCCGTACTATCCGTTTGCCGATCCATATTGTTAAAGAACTGAATGTTTATTTGCGTACCGCGCGTGAGCTTTCTCACAAACTGGATCACGAACCAAGCGCTGAAGAGATTGCGGAGCAACTCGACAAACCGGTTGATGATGTCAGCCGGATGCTGCGCCTGAACGAACGTATCACTTCTGTTGATACGCCGTTGGGCGGTGATTCTGAGAAAGCGTTGCTGGATATTCTGGCTGATGAGAAAGACAACGGGCCGGAAGACACCACGCAAGACGATGATATGAAACAGAGCATCGTTAAATGGCTGTTCGAGTTGAACGCCAAGCAGCGTGAAGTGTTGGCTCGCCGTTTTGGTCTGCTGGGCTATGAAGCGGCAACGCTGGAAGACGTGGGCCGTGAGATTGGTTTGACACGTGAACGTGTTCGCCAAATTCAGGTTGAAGGCTTGCGTCGTCTGCGTGAAATTCTGCAAACACAAGGCCTGAGCATTGAGGCTCTGTTCCGCGAATAAGCGAATTTGATTGTTGAATGAAAACGGTGAGCAGCGCGCTCACCGTTTTTTTATGCCTGTAATATCAGCGGGTTCAAACCAGGCTTTTTAGCCGGTAGATCCATTCCAACGCCTGGCGTGGTGACAGGGAGTCTGGATCCAGTGTCTCTAAGGCTTCTACGGCGGGTGAAACCTCTTCATTGAGTAACGTCATCTGGGTTGCATCCACCGTACCGGCAGCGGTTTGGCTCGAGAGGCTTTCCAACTCACGTAACTTTTGGCGAGCTCGTTTGATCACATCACGCGGTACCCCGGCCAGTGCGGCAACCGCCAGCCCGTAACTCTTACTGGCTGCGCCATCCTGCACGCTGTGCATGAAGGCGATAGTATCGCCGTGTTCCAGCGCATCCAGATGCACGTTGACCACGCCCGCCATTTTCTCTGGCAGGGTGGTGAGCTCGAAGTAATGTGTGGCGAACAATGTCATGGCCTTGATGCGGTTAGCCAGATTTTCGGCACAGGCCCAGGCAAGAGACAGTCCATCATAGGTCGAGGTGCCTCGACCAATCTCATCCATCAACACCAAGCTGTTTTCTGTAGCGTTATGCAGAATATTGGCAGTTTCGGTCATTTCCACCATAAAGGTAGAACGGCCGGAAGCCAGATCGTCTGCGGCACCCACGCGGGTAAAGATGCGATCTATCGGGCCAATGGTGGCTTTAGCTGCGGGAACGAAGCTACCAATATGCGCCATCAACACAATCAGCGCCGTTTGGCGCATATAGGTACTTTTACCCCCCATATTGGGGCCAGTAATGATCAGCATACGCCGCTGTGGCGACAGTGAAACCGGGTTGGCGATGAAAGGTTCACTCAGCACCTGCTCCACGACCGGGTGACGGCCTTCGGTGATGTGAATACCCGCTTGTTCACTCATGGTTGGGCAGGCGTAGTTCAGCGTTTCTGCCCGTTCAGCCAGGTTGGCCAAGACATCCAGCTCCGCCAAGGCTCCGGCACTTTGCTGTAGTTCTTCAAGATGTGGCAACAGCAGATCGAACAATTCATCATACAACCCTTTTTCGATCGCCAGCGCTTTCCCTTTCGAGGTTAGCACCTTATCTTCGTACTCTTTCAGTTCAGGAATGATATAGCGTTCGGCATTTTTCAGCGTTTGGCGACGTACATAATGGATCGGCACCAGGTGGCTTTGCCCACGGCTGACCTGAATGTAGTAACCATGCACGCCGTTGAAGCCCACTTTCAGCGTATCCAAACCGAGTTTTTCACGCTCACGGATCTCAAGGCGATCCAGATAGTCACTCGCGCCGTCGGCCAGCGCTCGCCATTCATCCAGTTCTTCGTTATAACCGGGGGCGATGACGCCGCCATCGCGTACCAGCACCGGCGGTGTTTCAACGATGGCGCGTTCCAGCAATGCCTGTAATTCATCAAATTGCCCGACCTGCGACAGCAGTTTCTGCACGTGCGGCGTTACGGTGTTTTCCAGCAATGTGCGGATCTCCGGCAATTGTTGGAAAGCGTGGCGCATACGTGCCAGATCGCGCGGGCGAGCGGTACGCAGAGCCAAGCGTGCCAAAATACGCTCCAGATCGCCGACCTGGCGTAGCGGCTGCTGCAGATCGTTACTCAGCTCCTGCAATGAAGCGATAGCCTGCTGGCGGTGATTCAGCACGTTGACGTCGCGGGTCGGCATGTGCAACCAACGCTTCAGCATCCGGCTACCCATCGGTGTGACGGTACGATCAAGGATCGCTGCCAGCGTGTTCTCGCTGCCACCGGACAGGCTTTGCGTGATCTCCAGATTGCGACGGGTGGCCGCATCCATGATGATACCGTCCTGCTGGCGTTCCATGGTGATCCCGCGGATATGCGGCAGCGAAGTACGCTGGGTGTCTTTGACATATTGCAGCAGGCAACCTGCAGCCCGCAGGGCCTGATGTGCCTGTTCAACGCCAAAACCGGTGAGATCGCGGGTACCGAATTGCAAGTTCAGCTGCTGGCGGGCGGTTTCCAGCTCAAACTCCCACAGCGGGCGGCGGCGCAGGCCGTGGCGCTGTTCGATCAGCGCCATCTGTTCGAAGCTTTCCGGATAGAGAAGCTCTGCCGGGTTGGTACGCTGCAGTTCGGCTGCCATGGTTTCGAGATCTTCTGGCTCGGCAACGCGGAAGCGGCCAGAGCTGATATCCAGCGTAGCGTAACCAAAACCGCGAGCATCTTGCCAGATGGCAGCCAGCAGGTTGTCCTGCCTTTCCTGCAGCAAGGCTTCATCGGTGATGGTGCCTGGGGTGACAATGCGGACAACTTTACGTTCCACCGGGCCTTTACTGGTGGCTGGGTCGCCAATCTGTTCGCAAATCGCTGCTGATTCACCCAGTTGTATCAGTTTGGCGAGATAGTTTTCCACCGCATGGTGAGGAACGCCTGCCATTGGAATAGGCTCGCCTGCTGATGCGCCACGTTTGGTGAGTGAGATATCCAGCAACTGGGATGCGCGCTTGGCATCATCATAAAACAGTTCATAGAAGTCACCCATCCGGTAGAACAGCAGGATCTCCGGATGCTGTGCCTTCAGGCGAAGATACTGCTGCATCATTGGCGTGTGTGAATCGAAATTTTCGGTGCTCGTCATAAAGTTACCGTTTCCAATCCATTGAATTTAAAGTTTATTGTGATTTTCGTTGTCATCATTGGGTATCACGTTGTCTCATGAAAAAACACTGCATCTCACGTGTGGAGCTGAAAATAGGAGTCAGCATAATTAAATCAATCAGTTGGTCATAAAGCGGAGCATATATGACGGGCAAACAGGCTGGCAAACCTTTGTGATCCCAAAGGCATCAAGATGATGACGCCAACGGATAAAAAAACGAACTGCTATCGGTATGGGCCAAAGCCTGTATGGGGATTGATGCCTCTTTCCAGCGCTATACTAGCCCAGCGATCAATAAACTGTCACAGGTAAAAACTGGAAACGTCTCGCAAACTTCGTTTGTAACGGTTTGAGTAAGGTTGCAAGAATTAATTCAAATCAGGAATGAGCTTACGCCCTGCGATTGTGTTGAAAGAAAATAAGTTAGGGCCGTCAGAAACGGGGCAAGGGCTGCTAATACTCGCAAATAAAGGCTGAGGGAATCACTGAGTAAACAATCATGGCTGGTGGTGGTTACGCACCAGCCATAAGAAGGCCTGCTTTATTTCGGCTGTATCCCGATATTGTCATCAATGCGTTTGAGCATGTACGGGAAGAACGGGTTTGAAGATAAACGCATCAGCGAATCCAACCCCACCACCAGCACTGCCCGTTCACCGCGTGCGGCGAAGGTTCCCAGGCTGATACCGTACTGATTACGCGGATCAGGGTAACGCCCGTACAGTGAATCGCTCAGCGGGAAGGGTAACGCAACGTGCGACAGTGAGAAGATATCCGGCAAGTAGGTGATACCCAGCTTTTCGGTGGTTTCTGCGGTTTGCCCGGCCGCAGTGGTACGCGCCTCGGTATCGGTGGTTTCCGGTGTCACGTTAGTGACGATGGTCGCTTTGTAGTTACGCGGCGGTGCGGGTAACAACCTAGGCAGCGCGGTATAGGAAGACGTTCTGAGCAATGGCCCAAACGCAACCGCCTGATTTAAATCGAACAGCACGACTTCACTGCCGTTAGCAGGCAGATGATTATACAGTGCCGTAATCACCGCCCGGGTGCTGACCGTTGAATCCATCACTGACTGGAAGGTCAGAATCGGCGGTAGCTCCGCCATCTTATTGTTACGCGAATCACTCGCGATCTGCTTTTGCAATTCCTGCGTCAACTGGAAAGACTGGCGTGCCGCATTAACCGGGAATGAGTTGTATTTGAACGGGTTGAACTCGGGTACGATGCCCAACCAGGCCGCCTTGGCAAACGCCGGGAAGATGGCAGGCCAGCCGGCAATGCCGGCAAAACGAGCAAAGCTGGTTACGCCAATCATTGGGGAAATCAGCACCACGCGCTGAGGTTTTGCCAATGTGGCATCATCCAGCGTATCCAGCGTGTACTTCATCGCCAATGCGCCACCGTTGGAGAAACCGACGATGTGCAAAGGCACGTCATCGCCAGCGAGGCTTTTTGCTTCACGCACCGCCAGGCGTGTTGCGGCCAGCCAATCCTGCCATTCAACATTGGTCAACGCACCCGGAACGGTTCCGTGTGCGGGCAAGCGAATACCGACGGCAACATAGCCTTGTTGGCGATAATTATCTGCAATGTGCCTCAGGCTGTAAGGGGTATCGGTCAGCCCATGTAATAACACTACGGCACCTTTCGGGTTGCCTTCTGGCATCATCACGTATGAACGATTCCAATCGGTGGGGAATTTTTCGGGATAGATAGGGCTTCCGGCATAGTAGCGGTTCAACGGCGTTTGGGTGCTGCTGTCTAGCTTATCGGTAACGTTCAGCCGAACTTCTTCGAAAATCGCATTTTCTGCTTTCAAATAGTCAGCCCAACTGGCTTTATCGATCGCATCGGCACGCATTTCATGGGGGACAAAAGTATGCCAAAGCTGGAGTGCCGGACCTTGTTGAGTGTAATAAATACGCCCAATCAGTGCGCCGATGGTTAAAAGCAACACCATCAGTACGAGACGTTTAACCCATTTGATAAACATATACCTTAACTCCGTTTTTTATTGTAATAACCGAGCCGGAAAACTCGCTATCATCCCGAAAAGTGCATTAATTTTTTTAGCGTACGCTATCTCTTTGATAAGCCATTCCGCAATGAACGGCCTAAACAAAGGGATAATGTTTTAAACAACGCTTAGCGCGGTGATACGGTGACGGTGCGGCCGTTGGTGGCAATGGCGACGCGTTGTCCCGGATGGAACTGCGTGCTTCCCTGGGCCTGAACTACAATGATATTCGTACCGTCGTCACGACGTACTTCAAGCTCTACACCGTTGCTGCGATTCATTGCGCTCTGTACGTTCTGGCCAACTACGGCTCCCCCAACGGCTCCCGCGCCCGTTGCCAGATTCCGTCCACGGCCACCGCCAACGGTATTGCCCAATAAACCGCCTACCACGGCCCCCCCAACCGCACCTGCGACATTATTACCATCACCTCCCTGAATAGTTACTGGCCTCACTGACACCAAAGTTCCGTAGGTGACAGTCTGAACCTGCCTGGCCTGCGCGGCAGTAAAAGTATCACCGGAGGAGGTGTTATTAGCGGCACAGCCACTAAGGGCTGCGACCATAACAGTAATAGCAATGATTGTTTTAGTCATATAAACCCCAAAATGTCTAATGAATGTAAATCAGCGACGAAACTAACTGTCTCGTAGTTTGAAGTATGGCAGGAACTTGATTTTATTCAGGTAGCGATGAGAAAAATTATGGTGGGAAGTACTGTAGTTATCTCAGATAAACGGTGCATTTTATTATTTTACATTTAAATCATAGCGTTGAGATTATGGTAGCTTACGTCTAGAAAAAGAGCGGGGGATATTGGCAAGGAGAGAACCGCAGCGGGCGTTCTCTCCTTAGCGTTCTAACGGCAAGAAAAGTAATAAGTAGCCATCAAATCAGGCGGTTTGCCAACAGGCCGACGCTTAACGGCATCCGCGGCCACCATGCATGCCTGCACCTCCCATTCCCATGCGGTGTCTCATGGCCGGTACGCCCGCTTTTGCCAACTGTGTGTCCAGCTCAACGCGCTGTTGGTAGAGATTGTCACGTAACGCGGTAATCTCTTTGCTCACTGCCAGAACCTTTTGTTCATCAAGTGGTTTGCTGGTTAACAACGCTTGGTACTCGTATTGCTTTGACATCATCTGCTGCCGCAAATCGGCCGTTTTAAGTTGGAATGCCGCGAAAGCCTTCTGACTGGTTGCCTGCTGTTCTGGTGTCAGGCTGCTCATATAGCCTTGCTGGTAGCCCATACCCCGCTGTGAGTTAGGCCCATTCATACCGTTTTGCGCCATGGCAAGATGACTGAAACCCGCCAGTGCGGCAAGGGAGAAGATGGCTGCAATGGTAGCTTTGTTCAGCGTCATGATTAATTTCCTTATGTCTGATACCAATAGATGAAATATCGCCAGGTGTTCCAACCTGTTAGTGCAACAGGCGTGCCATGATCGGATTGGCACGGTAATTGAATGAATCAACGATCGTTATTGATGGCCGTTTAATCCGCCAAGGCGCGTCAGGAAGGGAGTACAGGCTTTGAATAGGGCTAATGCAGCGGCAGGAATAAAAAATGATTCAGGCAGAGTGGGGCTATGGGCTTGCCGAGACCCTGACAAAAAGTGGGTTATTTTTACTCGCAGGACTGATAGTGTGAGTAATAATTACCCGCACGCTAGCGCAAGCCCGAGTGAAGAGGATGCTAATGACGACGGAACTTAAAGAAAAACCGGGCTTATCTTCGGTGTTACTCGCCTGGCTCGTTATTGGCCCGGTGCTGCTGTTGATCGGTATCATCATCACGCTGGCGATAAAGGATTTGCAGAGCGGGCGAGAGGTTGAGATCCAGAGCCTGCGTGACAAAAGTGCGGTGCTGATCCGTTCGTTTGAATCCGGTGCCCGTACCGGTATGGGCATGCGCTGGCGTCAGGATCAGCGCCAGATCCTGCTGGAGGAGATGGCTTACCAACCGGGGGTGCTGTATCTCGCGATAACCGATCGTTCAGGCAAGATCCTGGCTCATAGCGATCCGATGCGGGTTGGCAGCCAGTTGTATACCGCACAACAGATAGAGGCGTTGCAAGCAACGGGCGCAGAGCAGTGGCATATGACCTCATTTGTTGATCAACAACATAACCGCCATAATGCCTTTGAAGCCTATCGTTTTTTTAAGCCATTGAAACGTGGGAATGGCCACGGCGGCCATATGATGAATATGCATCGCGCGGCAGAGACGCCAGCGCTCGATAACCAGGACGAAGAACACACCCTCATCTTTGTGGCTTTCGACACCTTGGCGCTGGACGCCGCTCAGGCGAAAGATATTCGTAACACGTCAATCTTACTGTTCATTCTGCTGTTGCTCGCTTTGACCAGCCTGCTGGCATTGTTCTGGGCGCGGCGCTACCGCCGCTCCCGCCGTCAACTGCAAGATGAAATCCGCCGGAAAGAAAAACTGGCGGCTATTGGGGATCTGGCTGCGGGCCTGGCGCATGAAATCCGCAATCCGCTCTCGTCGATCAAAGGGTTTGCCAAATATTTTGAAGGGCGTTCGCCACAGGGCAGCGAGGAGCAGGCGTTGGCTAAGGTAATGACGAAGGAGGTAGATCGCCTGGATCGCGTGATTAGCGAATTGCTGGCCTTGGTGCGCCCGGTGGATTTGCGGCTGCAGCAGGTGGATATCAACGAGGTGATCGAACACTCCCTGCATCTAATTCGCCAGGATGCGGAGAGTAGAAACGTCACGATCCACTATTGTCGCGATAACGCCTTGCCGCTGGTCGAAATCGATCCGGATCGCCTCACTCAGGCATTGTTGAATCTCTATCTGAATGCCATTCAGGCGATTGGTACCGACGGCTCGCTCGCTGTCCGCGTTGAGCCGGTGGGGGGAGAGCGGTTAGTTATCACCGTCACAGATTCCGGCAAAGGTATCAGTCCAGACGATCTGGCAAAGATTTTTAACCCTTATTTCACCACCAAAGCCACGGGGACTGGCCTGGGGCTGACCATCGTGCAGAAAGTGATTGAGGAACATCAAGGTAGCATCACCGTAGCCAGCCATGTGCCGTCGGGCACCCGTTTTACGCTGGCGATTCCAGTGCGACAGAAAAAACCGGAGGTTCCTGAACATGGTGACGCCTAGCGCGCATATTTTGGTGGTCGATGACGATCTGAGTCATTGCACCATTCTGCAGGCCCTGATGAAAGGGTGGGGGTATCGGGTTACGCTGGCACACAACGGTTTGGCGGCGGTTGAGCAGGCCAGGAGCGTGCCGTTTGACCTGATTCTGACCGATGTCCGCATGGCAGAAATGGATGGCATTGAAGCGCTCAAGGCGATCAAAACCTACAATCCGGCGATTCCGATCCTGATTATGACCGCTTACTCGAACGTTGAGTCGGCGGTTGAGGCGATAAAATCGGGTGCTTATGATTACCTGACCAAACCGCTGGATTTCGACATATTGCAACTTACCCTCGAACGGGCGCTGGAGCATACCTCTCTGAAGTCTGAGAATAAAACCCTCAAGCAAAAGCTGCTGGCAGATAACCGTAACATGATTGGTCGTAGTGCGCCGATGCGCCGCCTGATGGAGATGATCGCCATGATTGCGCCTTCGGAAGCGACGGTGTTGATCTGTGGTGAGTCGGGTACTGGCAAAGAGTTGATTGCTCGGGCGGTACATGCCAACAGCCAGCGTAAGGAGCGGCCATTGGTGAGCATTAACTGCGCGGCGTTGAGTGAGTCATTGCTGGAGTCCGAGCTGTTCGGCCACGAAAAAGGGGCGTTTACCGGCGCCGACAAGCGTCGCGAAGGGCGTTTTATGGAGGCGAATCAAGGTACGCTGTTTCTGGATGAGATTGGTGAAGTTTCACCGCTGATGCAGGCGAAATTACTGCGGGCGATTCAGGAGCGGGAAATTCAGCGCGTGGGTAGCAACCAAACCTTGTCTGTGGATGTGCGGCTGATCGCTGCCACTAATCGGGACCTGCTGGCCGAAGTGGAGGCGGGCAGGTTTCGCCAGGATCTCTACTATCGCTTAAACGTGGTAACGGTGGACAGCCCAGCGCTGCGTGAACGCCGCGAGGATATCCCGTTATTGGCGATGCACTTTCTGGAAAAGTTTGCCCAGCGTAACCGCAAATCGGTCAAAGGTTTTACGCCGCAGGCGATGGATATGTTGCTGAAATATCACTGGCCTGGCAACGTGCGTGAACTGGAAAATACCGTTGAACGCGGGGTTATTCTGCTGACTGGCGACTTTATCAGTGAAAAAGAGCTGCCGTTGAGCATGAATTCGCTCACTGATGAACAGCATGAAAGTGGTATGGAAAACGCCATTCAACCGCTGGAACTGGTGGAGAAAAATGCGATCCTCGCAGCGTTAGAAAAAACCGCTGGCAACAAAACCGAGGCCGCGAAGCAGTTGGGTATCACTCGCAAAACGTTGTTGGCCAAGCTGCAGAAATAATATTTCGGGGGAAATGTGATTCAAGTCAGGCGCAGCGATCGAGTTCAGCCGCTGCGCCCATGCTATCTAACCATAGAGATCAGGAAAGAAACTCTACTTCACCCCCAACCAGGTGATACATACTGCCGACGATTTTTATCTTCCCTTCTTCTTCCAGTTTTTTCAGTACTGGGCTGTTTTTACGGATATCGTCGATCGTCATGGCCACGTTGGTCTTGGCTACCGCATCCACAAAGGCATCGTTTTTACCGGAACGCTCTCCTGAATACACGGTTTTGTCGATAGCAGGTTTGATCTTGTTGAGTAGCCCGGTCAGGTTGCCCAGTTCGGCGTTATCAATGGCTCCCTTGACCGCCCCGCAGGCCGTATGCCCCATAACCAATACCACTTTGGCTCCGGCAACGGCGCAGGCGAACTCCATGCTGCCCAGAATATCGTCGTTCTGGATGTTACCTGCAACGCGGGCATTAAAGGTTTCACCAATGCCGACATCCAGCAGAATCTCCGCCGGAGCGCGCGAGTCAATGCAGCTTAAAATAACCGCCGCTGGGAATTGCCCGTGTTGGCTGGCCTGTTTCTGAGCTACATAGTCGTGTTGCTGCATCTTCCCTTCGCGGAATCTCATGTTGCCTTGTTTAAAGCTTGCGATGATGTCATCCGGCGTCATTTTATCGCGTTGTTCTTTGGTCATCGCCGCAGCAAAAGCAACGGTAGGCATGGTAAAACCGGCAATACCCGTCATTGCAAGCACGGAAAGGGCGGCGGTACGCTTTAACAGAGCCCGACGCGCGGGTTCCTGAGCGGGAAGCTTACTCATAACGTTATTCCTCTTTGTTATTCGCTAGTACAACAATGCGGCTATGGATTTACACCAATACAGCCAGGTCAAGGCGGCAGCTTGGCATTTTATGGCTAGGCCGATATCACCTGTAGAGACGTAAGTATTATAAGTGTATATGCCCCCTCACTTTTCGTTGGGGTATTTTGCCGTTATCGGGCAGGTGCATATGTGCCATATTCCTGTTTGTTCACGCCGGACAATGTCTTAACATAGTAGCCACTCTTAATTGCCTGGCTATATGGATATCCGATGCGCCACTTGGTCAACCTTTTACCGTTGCTCCCTTTGCTTGCGGCTTGCAGCAGCGAACCTGCCTCTACAGCACAAGCTGCCCCTGAGGCCAACTTGCTTCAGAGTGGTTTTCAACTTGAGCCAGAACATGCTATCCATCCGCTGAGCGGAGATTTTGCCAATAATCCAGCAACGGCCCGTTTTATCGATAAAATGGTGCAGGAGCACGGCTTTGAGCGCCAGCAATTGCATGATGTGCTGGCGCAGGCGCAACGGTTGGATTGGGTCGTGCGCCTGATGGATAAACAAGCGCCGTCGGGCCAACCCTCCTCAACCCCGAATGGGGCGTGGATCCGTTATCGCAGCAAGTTCCTGACCCCCGACAATGTGCAAAACGGTGTGGCGTTCTGGAATAAGTATGATGAAGCGCTGCAGCGTGCTTGGCAGGTTTATGGGGTGCCGCCAGAGATCATTGTTGGCATTATCGGGGTAGAAACCCGCTGGGGCCGGGTGATGGGCAAAACGCGCATCATTGATGCTTTAGCGACGCTGTCGTTTGAGTATCCGCGCCGTGCAGAATTCTTTAGCGGTGAATTGGAAACGTTCCTGCTGATGGCTCGCGCGGAAGGTGATGATCCATTGTCACTGCGCGGTTCTTACGCCGGAGCCATGGGATATGGCCAGTTTATGCCTTCATCATTTAAAAACTACGCGGTTGATTTTAATGGTGATGGCCACGTCAACCTGTGGGATCCGGTTGATGCCATCGGCAGCGTTGCCAACTATTTTAAAGCCCATGGCTGGACCCGGGGAGGCACCGTCGCGATCCCGGCCAATGGCCAGGCACCCGGCCTGGAAACGGGGTTTAAAACCAACTATGCCATCAGTTCGCTGGCTGCGGCAGGTTTAACGCCGCAAGGCTCATTGGCAGGTTATCAGCAAGCCAGCCTGCTGCGCCTGGATATGGGCAACCGCTATCAGTACTGGTACGGGTTACCCAATTTCTACACGATCACCCGCTACAACCACAGCGTGCACTACGCTATGGCGGTTTGGCAGTTGGGTGAGGCGGTTGGTAGGGCGCGACGCGGGCAGTGATTACCAGAAACAGGCACCGAGGAAATGCTGGTTGGATGAGAGATTGGGTCTGTAATGGCTCAATCTCTCAGCGTTTACAGCATGGTATAGGCCTTTTTCAACCCGGTATCTTCTTCAGGATCCGCGCCTTGCGTAGGGTGCGAGGTTTCCATTTCTAGTGATTCTGCAACCTGATCGGGGGCCGCTTCCGGTGCGGGCATGGTGTCGTGAATAATCTGCTCATCAAACGTTGGATTCAACGCTGGCGAAAGGGGGGAACTGGTCAGGCTGTCCGGCATGGCAATATGGGGCACTGGCGCATCCGGTACAAACTGCGATTTATCTTCTTTCACCGTTCTGCTGCAGGCAACAATCAATACCCCACAGAGTGCAAAAAACGCATACAAAATATTACCTCCCAGTGGCTGGATCAGTGCGCCGACGGCCAGCGGGCCGATACTGGCACCCACGCCAAATGCCATCAGTAAACAGGCTGCCAGCGAGACGCGGCGTTCCGGTGCAATCAGATCGTTAGCCAGTGCCACCGCCAGCGGATACAACGTGAATTGCAGCATGCTGACGATAAAACCCACCGCTAGCAGGAATGGGAAATCAATATGCGGCAACAGCGCCAAAGGCAGCGAGGCGATAATCAACAGGATCGCATTAATTTGCATCAGCAGAGTGCGGTTGTAACGATCGGACAGCCAGCTCAGTGGGAACTGTGCCACCAGCCCGGCAAAGATGGCGATCGCCATAAACAGGCCGGTTTGTTGCGTCGTCAGGGCCTGCTGGCTGGCGTAAACCGGTGCCAAACCATAGAAAGAACCTACGACCATGCCGATCACCAGCGTGCTGGCCAGCACTTTGGGAATGGCCCTGACAAAATAGCGCAGTTCCATGGGTGCTGGTGACATATGGCGGGCATTGGTGCGGGTCGTCAGGGCGATCGGTACCAGGCACAGGGCAAAACACAGGGCGATGAGCAACAGTGTGGTGATGCCGAGATCGCTTTGCAGCATCAGGACGACCTGCCCCAGCGACATACCGAGATATGAAGCCGCCATGTAAAAACCGAATACTCTGCCGCGCTGATTGGATTCAGACTGATCGTTCAGCCAGCTTTCCAGCACCATGTACTGACACATCATGCACAGGCCGATAATCAGCCGCAGCACCACCCAGAGCGGGATGTATTCCGTTAAGCCGTGGCCAAGTACCGCTGCGGTGATAATCCCGGCACAGGAAACATAGGCGCGGATATGGCCGACGCGGGCGATCAGAAAGTGCCCCACTTTGCCGCCGATCACCAGGCCAATATAGTTGGCGGCGATAATAGCCCCAATCAAGGTTCCGCTGACGTTGATCGAGGTGAGACGCAGAGAGATGTAAGTGGTGAGTAGCCCTGAACCTAGCAGCATCAGCAGGGTTGTGGTGTACAACGGAAAGAATACGCCTAACGTTTTTCTCACTCAGCCTTCCTGTTTTCAGGGTTTAAATTCATGTCTGAACAAGCCAGCGTGTTGTATCCCCATAGCAAAAGCCGTGCAGCAATCTGGGCATTGCCTGCGATACTAGCAGTTCGAACGGCCGCTTAAAACGGCATCAACCTGCGAAACCCCGCGCATTTCCACCATGACGCCGTCAGCGATGCTTGATAAATGCTACTATCGGGCGCATATAGCTTGATTCACAAAAGGAGTGATCATGAGTGAAAGTACACTGCGTCAGCTCAGCATTGCCGTTGGGCAAAAACTGCAGGCCCGTGGCCAGTGGATCACCTGCGCAGAGTCTTGTACCGGCGGCGGAATTGCCAAAGCCATTACCGACATTGCGGGGAGTTCAGCCTATTTTGATCGCGGTTTTGTCACCTATAGCAATGTGGCAAAGCATGAACTGTTGGACGTGGCGGAAACGACCTTGATGGCGCACGGTGCGGTGAGTGAGGCTGTGGTGTGTGAAATGGCACAGGGCGCGCTGCAGGCCGCCAGGGCCGATCTGGCGCTGTCGGTCAGTGGTATCGCAGGCCCTGATGGCGGCAGTGCCGAAAAGCCTGTCGGCACCGTCTGGTTTGGTTTTGCCGAGCGTTCTGGCCGCGTGCTGGCGCGTAAAATGCACTTTACCGGCGATCGTGATGCGGTGCGGCTGCAGGCAACGATTTTTGCGTTGCAAACGGCGCTGGATGAATTTTTATAAAATTAGTCTTGATACTGTATGACCATACAGTATAATTAGCAGCATTTCCTGCACAACATACATTCAGTGGCAGTGTGGGGTAACACCGGCATTGCAAAACGAAGGAGCAAACATGGCTATTGATGAGAACAAGCAAAAGGCGTTAGCTGCGGCACTGGGCCAGATTGAGAAGCAATTCGGCAAAGGCTCCATCATGCGTCTGGGTGAAGACCGTTCCATGGACGTAGAAACGATCTCCACGGGCTCGCTGTCACTGGATATCGCCCTGGGTGCGGGCGGTCTGCCTATGGGGCGTATTGTCGAGATTTATGGCCCTGAATCCTCGGGTAAAACTACCCTGACCCTGCAGGTTATCGCTTCTGCTCAGCGCGAAGGTAAAACCTGTGCGTTTATTGACGCCGAACACGCGCTGGATCCTATCTATGCCAAGAAGCTCGGCGTTGATATCGACAACCTGCTGTGCTCTCAACCGGATACCGGTGAGCAGGCATTGGAGATCTGTGACGCGCTGACCCGTTCCGGTGCGGTTGATGTGATCATCGTTGACTCCGTTGCGGCCTTGACGCCAAAAGCAGAAATTGAAGGTGAAATCGGTGACTCACACATGGGCCTCGCGGCGCGTATGATGAGCCAGGCAATGCGTAAGCTGGCCGGTAACCTGAAAAACGCCAACACGTTGCTGATCTTCATCAACCAGATCCGTATGAAAATCGGTGTGATGTTCGGTAACCCGGAAACCACGACCGGTGGTAACGCGCTGAAGTTCTACGCATCTGTCCGCCTGGACATCCGCCGTATTGGTGCGATCAAAGAAGGTGATGAAGTCATTGGCAGCGAAACCCGTGTGAAAGTGGTGAAAAACAAGATTGCAGCACCCTTTAAGCAGGCTGAGTTCCAGATTCTGTATGGTGAAGGCATCAACAGCCGTGGCGAATTGGTTGACTTGGGCGTGAAGCACAAGATGATCGAAAAAGCCGGTGCATGGTACAGCTACAACGGTGAGAAGATCGGCCAGGGCAAATCAAACGCGTGCAACTTCCTGAAAGAGAACCCGGCGGTTGCCGCCGAGTTGGATAAAAAGCTGCGCGATCTGTTGCTGCACAGCAATGGCGAACTGGTTGCCACCGCCGCCGAAGACTTAGATGATAACGAAGCAGAAACCAGCGAAGAGTTTTAATCTTTGTTGGTAAGCATGCGCACCCTTGGCGGTGCGCCTGTTGAGCACTAAGGTTGTACGGTATGAATGATGCGGTTTCCCCGCCTTTGCGTAATGAACAGAATGCGCTAATAAGCCGTGCGATGCGCTTATTGTCTCAACGCGATCATAGTGAAGCTGAACTGCGCCGCAAACTTGCGGCGCAGCCGTTTGTGGCGAATGCCCGATTCGGTTCGCAATCCTCTCACAATCCCCCCGAAGAACCCGTTAACCCCGCAGTTATTGAACAAGTGATCGCCTATTGTTACCAACATCACTGGCTGGATGACCAACGTTTTGCCAATAGCTTTATCGCCGGGCGGAGCCGTAAAGGTTATGGTGCCCAGCGCATCCGCTCTGAACTGATGCAGAAAGGCGTAGAAAAAGAGATTGTGCAGGCGGCATTGGCTGCGTGCGACATCGATTGGTGTGAGCAGGCGAAGCAGATTGCACAGCGTAAATTTGGCGATCCATTGCCGGTAGAATGGAAAGATAAAGCCAAAGTGCAGCGTTATTTGCTCTATCGGGGCTTCTTCCAGGAAGAAATTCAGTCTATTTACCGTGATTTTGCGCAATGAGCGCACACGGTGTTTTACTTCCCTCTGAAGAAAATTTATCTTATTCACACTTTTTGTTCGTGAGCGAGATGATATCGCCAGGATGTCGTGCTTCTTGCTCACGTGTCGTTATTCTAGCCTTTCCAGGAAAATTATGAGCAAGAGCACCGCTGAGATCCGTCAAGCGTTTCTCGATTTCTTTCATAGTAAAGGTCATCAGGTCGTAGCAAGCAGCTCTCTGGTGCCTAACAATGACCCGACATTGCTGTTTACCAATGCCGGTATGAACCAATTTAAGGACGTTTTCCTGGGGCTGGATAAGCGAGCCTATTCCCGTGCTACCACTTCGCAGCGTTGCGTACGTGCCGGTGGTAAGCACAACGACTTGGAAAACGTAGGCTATACCGCACGTCACCACACCTTTTTTGAGATGCTGGGTAACTTCAGCTTCGGTGACTATTTCAAGCATGATGCTATCAGCTATGCTTGGGAACTGTTGACCGGTGAAAACTGGTTCAATCTGCCAAAAGAGAAGCTGTGGGTTACCGTATACGAGACTGATGACGAAGCTTTTGACATCTGGCAAAAGCAGATCGGTGTTCCGGCTGAGCGCATTATCCGTATCGGTGACAACAAAGGCGCGGCCTTTGCTTCTGATAACTTCTGGCAGATGGGGGATACCGGTCCTTGTGGTCCATGCACCGAGATTTTCTACGATCATGGCGATCATATCTGGGGGGGCCCGCCAGGCAGCCCAGAAGAAGATGGTGACCGCTATATCGAGATCTGGAACATCGTGTTCATGCAGTTCAACCGCCAGTCCGACGGCACTATGCAGCCATTGCCGAAACCTTCGGTGGATACCGGCATGGGCCTCGAGCGTATTGCCGCAGTCCTGCAGCATGTGAACTCCAACTATGATATCGATCTGTTCTGCACTCTGATTGCCGCTGTTGCTGAGGTGACCGGCGCCACCGATCTGAATAACAAATCGCTGCGCGTTATCGCCGATCATATTCGTTCGTGCGCATTCCTGATCTCTGATGGTGTCATCCCTTCGAATGAAAACCGGGGTTACGTTCTGCGCCGTATCATTCGCCGCGCGATCCGCCATGGCAATATGCTGGGTGCGAAAGATACTTTCTTCTACAAGCTGGTTGCGCCATTGATTGAAGTGATGGGCTCGGCAGCCGATGAGCTGAAGCGCCAGCAAGCGTTGGTCGAGCAGGTGCTGAAAACCGAAGAGGAGCAGTTTGCTCGCACGCTGGAGCGTGGTTTGGCCCTGCTGGACGATGAGTTAGCTCAGTTACAGGGCGATACCTTGGATGGTGAAACGGCATTCCGCTTGTACGACACCTACGGGTTCCCGGTTGACCTTACGGCTGATGTTTGTCGTGAACGTGGCTTGAAGGTTGATGAGGCTGGCTTTGAACAGGCGATGGAAGCGCAACGTCGCCGTGCGCGTGAGTCCAGCGGTTTTGGCGCTGACTACAACAGCATGATCCGCGTTGAAGGTGCCAGCCAGTTCAATGGTTACGATCGCGACGAGCAACAGGCGAAGGTGGTGGCCTTGTTCCGCGACGGCCAGCCAGTGGAGGCTATCCAGGCGGGTGAAGAGGCCGTTGTGGTCTTGGATGAAACGCCATTCTATGCTGAATCGGGCGGCCAGGTTGGTGATAAAGGTATATTGAAAACTGCCGATATTGAGTTTGTGGTCAGTGATACCCAGAAGTATGGTCAGGCGATCGGTCATCAGGGCAAACTGGCAACCGGCACGCTGAAGCTGAACGATCGCGTTGATGCGATGATTGATAGGGCCCGCCGCGATCGAATTCGCTTGAACCACTCGGCAACCCACCTGCTGCATGCGGCGCTGCGTCAGACGTTGGGCGATCATGTCGCACAGAAAGGTTCGTTGGTGAATGACAAGTATCTGCGTTTCGATTTCTCGCATTTTGAAGCGATGAAACCTGAGCAGATCCGTGCCGTTGAGGACTTGGTCAATCAGCAAGTTCGACGTAATCTGGCGGTGCAGACTGACGTTATGGCGCTCGACGATGCCAAAGAAAAGGGTGCGATGGCACTGTTTGGCGAAAAGTATGATGACAATGTGCGTGTGTTGAGCATGGGAGATTTTTCTACCGAACTGTGTGGTGGGACGCATGCCAGCCGTACCGGGGATATTGGTCTGTTCCGCATTCAGAGTGAGTCGGGTACGGCTGCCGGTATTCGCCGTATTGAGGCTGTGACCGGTGAAGGGGCGATTGCGACCCTGCATCAGCAAAATGACCTGTTGCAGGAGGTTGCGCACCTGGTGAAAGGTGATAGCAATAACCTGACCGATAAAGTCCGGGCGGTGCTCGATCGTACCCGCGCACTGGAAAAAGAGTTACAACAGTTGAAGGATCAGCAGGCTGCGCTGGAAAGTGCTTCTCTGTCGAGCAAAGCAAAACGGGTCAACGGCGTTAAACTGCTGGTCAGCCAGTTGGATAACGTGGAGCCGAAAATGTTGCGTACCATGGTTGATGATCTTAAAAATCAACTGGGTTCTGCAGTGATTGTTCTGGCCACGGCAGAAGAAGGAAAAGTCAGCCTGATTGTTGGCGTTACCAAAGATCTCACCGACAGGGTGAAGGCCGGGGAGTTGATTGGTAACATCGCGCAGCAGGTTGGCGGCAAGGGCGGTGGCCGCCCTGATATGGCGCAGGCTGGAGGGAGTGACGTCAGTGCTCTGCCAGCGGCGTTAGAGAGTGTCGAAGCCTGGGTGGCCTCGAGGCTGTAAATATAAATATATAGGCACGTGATAACGCCATAATATGCTGTAAATTATGGCGTTATTATTCGATGCCAACACAATGTAGTGATAATTACGGGAACAAAGTTTCTCAGGTCGGCTAAACTTATTCATAATCTGGAGTGACACTAAGTCTACTTACATTTATTGTGGGTTCTATGGCTTACGTTTTCACTGCATATGATGGATAATGTCGGGGAAACTGAGAAACCCGACTCTTTTAATCTTTCAAGGAGCAAAGAATGTTAATTCTGACTCGTCGAGTTGGTGAGACCCTCATGATTGGCGATGAGGTCACGGTCACAGTGCTGGGGGTTAAAGGCAACCAAGTTCGTATTGGTGTGAATGCTCCCAAAGAGGTGTCTGTACACCGCGAAGAAATCTATCAGCGCATCCAGGCCGAGAAGTCTCAGCAGACGACTTACTGATTTCTGAGTAGCGTCTCGTCTTATTGCGAGACGCTCTTACCACGCCCGTTATTTTCTCCCCCGAACCTCCCTGCGTTTCTGACAATGTTTTTTTCCTTGCACGCAGATTTCAGCGGTATCTATCGTTGCGTTTGCCTGTTGATAAAACACTCTTTTTGTCGTGAAATCACGCATGTTGCCTGTGATTTGTGCAAACGCGCATGAGTTGGGAAAAATTGTTTGACTTATAAGTCGGGGAAAGTAATATGTGCGCCACGCAGTGCCGATGAGCTTCTCTAAAGCAAGTTAGGCACAATTCGCAAGAAGCGTATGGTGAGGTGGCCGAGAGGCTGAAGGCGCTCCCCTGCTAAGGGAGTATGCGGTCAAAAGCTGCATCCGGGGTTCGAATCCCCGCCTCACCGCCATTTGCATCCATAGCTCAGCTGGATAGAGTACTCGGCTACGAACCGAGCGGTCGGAGGTTCGAATCCTCCTGGATGCACCATATTTAGCCATATGGTAAAGCGATTGAAGTTATACCATAAGGTATCAGAAAGAATTCCCGTGCATCCATAGCTCAGCTGGATAGAGTACTCGGCTACGAACCGAGCGGTCGGAGGTTCGAATCCTCCTGGATGCACCATTCTTAAGCGTACTTACCGCAAAGTATTCGCTTTCAAGTAAGTGCGAGCTAGAAGGTAATCCGAAGGAGGATAACGTTGCTTTAGCAACGGCCCGCAGGGCGAAGCGTTTACGCTGAGTCATCCTCCTGGATGCACCATTCTTCAAGTGAAGTTTCACGGAACGAAACAAATTCGCAGTAAAAAGTCAGATTGCATCCATAGCTCAGCTGGATAGAGTACTCGGCTACGAACCGAGCGGTCGGAGGTTCGAATCCTCCTGGATGCACCATCTAAGAAAAACCCGCTTTGGCGGGTTTTTCGCTTTCTGCTCCTCATCGTTTCCGTTCCGCACTTTCCGTCATGTTCAAGCAGCGACAACCATTCAGCTTTACGCTAAAGTGGTTTTCTTTCTTCAACGAGCATGGAGTCATGATGTACGATCGCTACCAGGGTCTGATCTTCGACATGGATGGCACGATTCTGGATACCGAATCGACGCATCGCAAGGCGTGGCATGCAGTGTTGGCGCGCTATGGCATGACGTTTGATGAGGCTGCGATGGTGGCATTGAATGGTTCACCTACTTGGCATATTGCCCAGGCGATCATTGTGGCGCATCAGGCCGATCTCGATCCCCATCACCTTGCAGCAGAGAAAACCCGAGCGGTAGAAGCCATGCTGCTGGAAAGCGTGCGGCCGTTGCCGTTGATCGAGGTAGTGAAATCCTATCATGGCCGCCGTCCGATGGCGGTGGGTACCGGCAGCGAACACCGTATGGCGGAGATGCTGTTGCGTCATTTAGGGCTGTTTAACTGTTTTGATGCCATTGTCGGTGCTGACGATGTGCAGCGTCACAAGCCGGAGCCAGATACGTTTCTGCGTTGCGCTGAGTTGATTGGCGTGCCGCCAGAGCAGTGTGTGGTGTTTGAAGATGCCGATTTTGGTATTCAGGCAGCAAAGCGTGCCAATATGGCCGTGGTAGACGTCCGTACATTGTGAGTAGTACGCTGGCTATCATGTCATTGTTTGGCAGCAGCTTTCTCAGTGCGACGCTGTTGCCTGGCAATTCGGAGATCCTGTTGGTGGCTTTGCTGACCAACAGCAGTGTTTCACCAAGTCTATTGGTGCTGGTGGCCACCTTGGGTAATACACTGGGTGGATTGACCAACGTTATTATTGGGCGCCTATTACCGGCGTTGAAATCGCAGCGGGGGTTGGAAACGGCGCTCGGTTGGTTAAAACGCTTTGGTCCGGCTGCGCTGTTGCTCAGTTGGATGCCGGTAGTGGGCGATTTGTTGTGCGTGTTGGCAGGCTGGCTGCGCATGCCATGGGGCTCTGTCACGCTATTTCTGTGTGTTGGAAAAGCGTTGCGTTACATCATATTAACTATGATCACGCTGCAGGGAATCGCCTGGTGGCATTAACCAAATGAATATAAATCAATATTCACTTGGTAGCGGATTCAGTAAGCTGACAAGTTATCGTTTTTAGCAGCGGGAGGTCAATTTGATCCCGGACGTATCACAGGCGCTTTCCTGGTTGGAAGCCCACCCTCATGCATTAAAAGGGATCCGGCGTGGTATCGAGCGTGAAACACTGCGGGTTACCGCTGATGGCACGCTCGCGACGACCGGTCATCCAGAACAACTGGGGGCGGCATTAACGCACCAATGGATTACCACAGACTTTGCCGAGGCGTTGTTAGAGTTTATTACGCCGGTAGATGACGATATCGATCACCTGCTGGCGTTCTTGCGTGACATCCACCGTCATGTGGCACGGAGCCTGGGCGATGAGCGCATGTGGCCACTGAGCATGCCGTGTTTCATCGAGGCTGAGCAGGATATCGAACTGGCGCAGTTTGGTTCGTCAAATATCGGGCGCATGAAAACGCTGTACCGTGAAGGCCTGAAGAACCGCTATGGTGCATTGATGCAGACGATTTCTGGCGTGCACTATAATTTCTCCTTGCCGTTAGAATTCTGGCAGGCATGGGCAGGCGTTGAGGACGCCGAAAGTGGTAAAGAGCAGATTTCGGCAGGATATTTCCGGCTGATCCGCAATTATTACCGTTTTGGCTGGGTGATCCCTTACCTGTTTGGTGCTTCGCCGGCAATTTGTTCCTCGTTCCTGAAAGGGCGAGAAACGGCGCTGCCGTTTGAGCGAAATGCACAGGGCATGTGCTATTTGCCGTACGCCACTTCGTTGCGTTTGAGCGATCTCGGCTACACTAACAAATCGCAGAGTAATCTGGGGATTACCTTTAACGATTTGCAAAGTTACGTGAAAGGGCTGAAGCGAGCGATCGCTACACCGTCTGAAGAATATGCCAAGCTGGGAGTGAAAGAGGGCGATCGCTATCTGCAGCTTAACAGCAACGTCTTGCAGATAGAGAACGAGCTTTACGCCCCGATTCGGCCCAAGCGCGTTACCAACAGTGGTGAAACGCCGTCAGATGCGCTGCTACGCGGTGGAATCGAATATATTGAAGTGCGTTCGCTGGACATTAACCCGTTCTCGCCGATTGGTGTCGATGCCGTACAGGCCCGTTTCCTGGATCTGTTCCTGGTGTGGTGCGTATTGGCCGATGCGCCGGAGATGAGCAGCGACGAACTGCTGTGTACGCGTAAAAACTGGAATCGCGTGATTCTGGAAGGGCGTAAACCGGAGCAGACTATTGGTATTGGTTGTGATGATACCCGTGAACCGCTGACGACGGTGGGTAAGGCGTTGTTTGACGATCTTAGACGTGTCGCTGAAGTGCTCGATAGCGAAGCGGGTAATCATCAGTATCAACAGGTTTGTGATCAACTGGTCGCCGCGTTCGACGATCCTGAACTGACATTCTCTGCCCGTATCCTGAAGGCGATGAAAGCCGAAGGCATCGGCCGTGTTGGTCTGGGGCTAGCGGAGCAATACCGTAACATGCTGATGAAAGAACCGCTGGAGCTGTTGACTGAAGAGCAGTTGGCTCAGGAACAAAAAGCATCGTGGCAGCGCCAGCATGAGCTGGAAGCTGGTGATACATTAAGCTTTGACGAGTTCCTGAAGGCAAACGGCGGGGGCTAAAAAAGAAATGGCCACATCAATGTGGCCAAATATGCATCTCTGATAACAGGGATGACGATGATAACAAATGCGCGTCTTTCATATACTCAGACTCGCTGAGTTAGAAAAGGTTTCCTCTAGTGGGAAAAAAGTTTCGAAATACATGCTATTTATGAGGAGGTGACGATATGCCACTGTTGGATAGTTTTACCGTAGACCATACTCGCATGGCAGCTCCGGCTGTCCGCGTAGCTAAAACCATGCAAACTCCTCACGGCGATACGATCACCGTATTCGATCTGCGCTTTTGTCGCCCAAATCTGGAAGTGATGCCGGAGCGCGGGATTCATACGCTGGAGCATCTGTTTGCCGGTTTTATGCGTGACCACCTGAATGGTAATGGCGTTGAGATTATTGATATCTCCCCAATGGGCTGCCGTACCGGTTTCTACATGAGCCTGATTGGCATGCCTGAAGAACAGCGCGTTGCCAATGCGTGGCAAGCAGCGATGGCTGATGTGCTGAAGGTTACCGATCAGCGTAAAATCCCTGAGCTGAACGAATTCCAATGTGGCACCTACCACATGCATTCACTAGAAGAAGCGCAGGAGATTGCTAAGCATATCCTCGATCACGGCGTGGTGGTGAACCACAACGACGAATTGGCGTTACCGAAAGAGAAGCTGCAGGAATTGCATATTTAGTTCCGCCAATATTCAGAGATTAAAAAAGACGCGATTCCGCGTCTTTTTCTTTTTATATCAATGGGTAATTAATGATTCTGCACGCTGGCCTGCAGTGATTTTATCGGTGTGACGCGCACCTGCTTAATCATATTTTCTTGCACGTCGAGGATATCAATATCGTAGTTGCCGATGCGCACACGTTTACCAATCTCGGGGATCTCTTCTAACTCTTCCAGCAGCATGCCATTGATGGTGCGGGCTTCCGTAGCGGGTAAGCTCCAGTTGAAGGCTTTATTCAGCTCACGCACGTTCGCCGTGCCATCAATCAGCACTGAACCATCGCTTTGCGGATTCACTTCCTCTGCCAGCGTCGGAGACATTGAGGTGGTGAAATCTCCGACGATCTCCTCAAGAATATCCTCTACCGTGACGAGGCCCTGAATGTCGCCATATTCATCGACCACAATGCCGACTTTCTCTTTGTTACGCTGGAACTTCACCAGTTGCACATTGAGCGGTGTGCCTTCTGGCACGTAGTAGATCTCGTCGGCGGCGCGCAGCAGGTTCTCTTTATTGAACTCTTTTTTCTCGGTCATCAAGCGATAGGCCTCACGTACTCGCAGCATACCGATGGAGTCGTCCAGCGAACTGCGGTATAGCACGATGCGGCCATGTGGGGAGTGGGTCAGTTGGCGCATGATCGACTTCCAATCATCATTAACATCAATGCCGACGATCTCGTTGCGTGGCACCATGATGTCGTCCACCGTCACTTTTTCCAAATCAAGTACGGAAATCAGCATGTCTTGATTGCGACGTGAAATCTGAGACTGGGATTCATTCACAATGGTTCTTAGTTCGTCTTGGCTTAAGGCACCGCTGATACGTACGTTGGTGCGAATGCCGAAAATACGCAATATCAGTGTGGTGATGCCATTCAGCAGCCATACCAGCGGAAACATGACTTTCTGCAACGGTGCCAGTATGAAGCTGCTGGGGAACGCGATACGTTCCGGGTAAAGCGCTGCGAAGGTTTTAGGCAGCACCTCTGCAAATAGCAGCACTAGAAGGGTCAGAACCCCGGTGGCAATGGCTACCCCGAGATCGCCATACAGACGCATACCGACGATAGTTGCTAAGGCTGAGGCCAGAATGTTGACCAGGTTATTGCCGATTAACACCAGGCCAATCAGACGATCGGGCTTTTGCAGCAGTTTCTCTACCCGGCGCGCAGCACGGTTGCCCTGTTTGGACAGATGACGCAGACGATAGCGATTGAGCGTCATCATGCCGGTTTCTGATGCTGAAAAATAAGCGGAGACCACAATCATAATCACCAGAATGATGATGAGGGTCCCTGTCGAAACATGCTCCAACGCGATATTCCTTATGCACAGAGAAATAAAGCCTCACCGGAATGAGGGGGCCTAGAGGATATTCTAGCGCACCATCACTTCCTGGATCAGGCGGCTGCCGAAGTAGGCCAGCGTGAGAAGAAAGGCACCGGCGAAGCTGAACCAGACCACGCGGCGGCCGCGCCAGCCTTCGTGATAGTGGCCCCACAACAGAACGATGTAAACAAACCAGGCCATGATGGACAGGACGGCCTTGTGCACGTTCTCTTTACTGAACAGGTTATCCATGTAAAGCAGGCCGGTGCACAGCGTCAGGGTCAGCAGCACCACACCGATCTGGGTGATGTGGAACATCTTGCGTTCAATGCTCATCAGCGGCGGCATATCGGCGCTGAAACTGAGTTTTTTGTTCTTCAACAGGTAATCTAACCAGGCCAGTTGCAAAGCATAAAGTGCCGCAATCATCAGCGTAGCGTAAGAGAACAGTGCCAGGCCAATATGCACCATCAGTTCTGGGCTGGATTCCAGGTGAGTAATAAATTCACCGGGCACAAAGCTGGCCAAGGCTAGATTGATGATCGCAAAGCTGTAGACAATCGGCAGCAGGAACCAACCGCGATCGCGCGAGGCAACAAAGGTCATTACCGAACAGATAATCAGGCTGACAACCGAACCAATATTCAGCAGACTGAGGTTTTGCCCGGTGTTGACGTCAAAAATACGTTGCTGGAGTGCGACGGCATGGCAGATCAATGCCACCACGGCTGAAACAATCGCCAGCCGACGGTAAGCGCTATTCTTCCGCAACAAGCTGGGAATGATCAGTCCAAGGCTGAGCAGGTAGGCCATCAAAGCCACAATGGAGAAAACAGGCATCGCGTTATTTAGCATCGGCATGGTTAATTGGACTGTCAGTATAGCGTTGAGCGCGCTTCACTCCAACCGATCTCCAACGCTGAGGCAGAGATCGTGTTTGCTTCGTGTTATAATCGCCGCAATTGTGTCGCCACTGCGGCCTGACTTTACGTTGAGCATGAGACGATGTTTGAAAATTTAACCGATCGATTGTCGCGCACCCTGCGCAATATCAGCGGCCGTGGGCGGCTGACCGAAGATAATATCAAAGACACCCTGCGTGAAGTGCGTATGGCACTGCTGGAAGCGGACGTTGCGCTGCCTGTGGTGCGTGAGTTTATCAACCGTGTAAAAGAGAGTGCGGTTGGTCATGAAGTGAACAAAAGCCTGACGCCGGGGCAAGAATTCGTCAAGATCGTCAAAAACGAACTGATTGCTGCGATGGGTGAGGTGAACACTGAGCTGAATCTGGCAGCACAGCCACCGGCCGTGGTGCTGATGGCCGGCCTGCAAGGTGCGGGTAAAACCACCAGCGTGGCGAAGCTTGGTAAATTCCTGAAAGAAAAGCAGAAGAAAAAAGTTCTGGTGGTTTCTGCCGACGTTTATCGCCCTGCGGCGATTAAACAATTGGCGACCTTGGCAGAGAGCGTGGGGATCGATTTCTTCCCGTCTGATGTGCAAGAAAAGCCGATCGATATCGTTAACCGTGCGCTGCAACACGCCAAGCTGAAGTTTTACGACGTTCTGATCGTCGATACCGCGGGCCGTTTGCACGTTGACGAAGCAATGATGGACGAAATCAAACAGGTGCACGCGGCGATCAAGCCGGTGGAAACCCTGTTTGTCGTCGACGCCATGACCGGCCAGGATGCGGCTAACACCGCTAAGGCGTTCAACGAAGCGCTGCCGCTGACTGGCGTGGTGTTGACCAAAGTCGATGGCGATGCGCGCGGCGGTGCGGCGTTGTCTATCCGCCACATTACCGGCAAGCCGATCAAGTTCCTCGGTGTGGGTGAGAAAACCGAAGCACTGGAACCCTTCCATCCGGATCGCGTGGCTTCACGCATCCTCGGCATGGGCGATGTGCTGTCGCTGATCGAAGATATTGAAAGCAAAGTTGACCGTGCGCAGGCGGAGAAACTGGCGAACAAGCTGAAGAAGGGCGACGGTTTCGATTTGACCGACTTCCTGGAGCAGTTGAAGCAGATGCGTAATATGGGCGGTATGGCCAGTATGCTGAGCAAACTGCCGGGGGCCGGGCAACTGCCAGACAACGTGAAATCACAGATGGACGACAAGGTTCTGGTACGCATGGAGGCGATTATCAACTCCATGACGCTGAAGGAGCGCGCCAAACCCGAAATTATCAAGGGGTCGCGCAAACGTCGCATCGCAGCGGGTTCCGGGATGCAGGTGCAGGACGTTAACCGCTTGCTGAAGCAGTTCGACGAAATGCAGCGCATGATGAAAAAGATGAAGAAAGGCGGCATGGCGAAGATGATGCGCGGCATGAAGGGTATGATGCCGCCGGGCTTCCCAGGCCGTTAAAGTGGTTTGCATTTAGAGATGTGAACGCGTTCAAAGATTTGCCGTTGGTGGCAAAGACCGCCTGAAAGTATGCCGGCTGCAAAAACGAATTCCCAGCAATCGACGCTTTAGATTGCTTTTTGCGCCAAAATGAGTAAAATTTTCGGGCTTTTTATATTGCAACCGGGCCCCGTTCCCTCAATGGGGCCCGGCTGTTTTATTAACTAAAGAGGATGTTATGGTAACAATTCGTTTGGCACGTGGCGGCGCTAAAAAGCGTCCGTTCTATCAAGTAGTAGTGACCGACAGCCGTAATGCTCGTGATGGTCGTTTCATCGAGCGTGTAGGCTTCTTCAACCCGATCGCATCGGGTCAGGCTGAAGCACTGCGTCTGGACCTGGATCGCATTGAGCACTGGCAGGGTCTGGGTGCAACGGTTTCTGATCGCGTTTCTGCGCTGATCAAAGAAGCCAAGAAAGCAGCTTAATCTGTCGCGGTGGTGGCAATGAGCAAGCAACTCAAACCGGTAGCACCGATCGCGCCGATAGTACTCGGTAAAATGGGGTCTACTTACGGCATTCGTGGTTGGCTCAGAGTATTTTCATCCACCGAGAACGCCGAAAGCATATTTGACTATCAGCCCTGGTTTATCCAGCGCTCGGGTCAGTGGCAGCTTGTCGAGTTGGAAGACTGGAAGCGCCACAGTCAGGATCTGATCATCAAGATTAAAGGTATTGACGATCGGGATGCGGCGAATTTACTGACCAATTGCGAAATTGTCGTGGATTCTGGGCAGTTGCCTCCTCTGGAAGGCGATGATTATTACTGGAAAGACCTGATGGGCTGCCAGGTAATCACCACTTCTGGATACGAACTGGGGAAAGTCATCGATATGATGGAAACCGGTTCTAACGACGTGATGGTCGTGCGGGCAAACCTGAAAGATGCATTCGGCATGAAGGAGCGGTTGGTCCCGTTTCTTCATGGGCAGGTTATCAAGAAAGTCGATCTCGCTGCCAAGATTATTGAGGCTGAGTGGGATCCTGGTTTTTGACCTCCGGATTCAGCGGTCGAAGCAAGTGGAATGACAAAATGGGGATTGGCTGGTGTTCATTGGTATTGTAAGCCTGTTTCCTGAGATGTTCCGCGCAATCACCGATTACGGGGTGACTGGCCGGGCAGTAAAAAATGGCCTGCTGAGCGTGCAGTGTTGGAGTCCGCGTGACTTCACCTACGACCGGCATCGTACCGTGGACGATCGCCCTTATGGCGGCGGACCGGGAATGTTGATGATGGTGCAACCTTTACGGGAAGCCATTCATGCAGCAAGAGCAGCGGCAGGCGAGGGAGCAAAGGTGATTTATCTGTCACCTCAGGGGCGTAAACTGGATCAAACCGGTGTGCGCGAACTGGCGGCTAATCAGAAGATGATTCTGGTGTGTGGCCGCTATGAAGGGGTTGATGAGCGCGTGATCCAAACCGAAATTGACGAAGAGTGGTCAATCGGCGATTACGTCCTCAGCGGTGGGGAACTGCCAGCAATGACCCTGATTGATTCAGTCGCCCGCTTTATACCGGGTGTGCTGGGCCATCAGGCTTCAGCAGAAGAAGACTCTTTTGTTGACGGATTGCTGGACTGCCCGCACTACACCCGTCCCGAGGTGTTGGAAGGGATGGAGGTTCCGCCGGTTTTACTGTCGGGCAACCATGCCGAGATACGTCGCTGGCGCTTAAAGCAGTCGCTGGGCCGTACCTGGCTTAGAAGACCTGAACTTCTAGAAAGCCTAGCTCTGACTGACGAGCAAGCGGTGTTGCTGGCTGAGTTCCAACGAGAACATCGGGCCAAGCAACAGGACTATGAAGGGAACGTCTGATACAGACGAGACCGATATATCAGTTTACCTAGGGTAAGAGACATATTATGAGCAACATTATTAAGCAAATTGAACAAGAGCAGATGAAGCAAGACGTACCTGCATTCCGTCCGGGTGATTCCGTGGAAGTTAAGGTATGGGTCGTTGAAGGTAGCAAGAAACGTCTGCAGGCATTCGAGGGCGTGGTTATCGCTATCCGTAACCGCGGTCTGCACTCTGCATTCACTGTTCGTAAGATTTCCAACGGCGAAGGTGTTGAGCGTGTATTCCAGACTCACTCCCCAGTAATCGACAGCATTACTGTTAAGCGTCGTGGTGCCGTTCGTCAAGCCAAACTGTACTACCTGCGTGAGCGTACTGGTAAGGCTGCTCGTATCAAAGAGCGTCTTAACTAAGATACAGCTAACGCTGCATCCAAAAGTTAATAGCTATCAGGGGCTTGCCGTTAAGGTAAGCCCCTTTTTTATTCGTCTGCCAGGCCATGTCTACCCATGCACGTGCACGTAAACATTGCATGGAAGCCCGCATTGCGCTGGATTATAGTGCGGCGGCGCGCTGTTTGCCTTTTTCTGGATGTGGTTGCGCCGGAATGATATCACCAGGTTTGACAATGACACGGGCTACCGATTCATGGGTGGCAAACGTGCAACTGCAATTAATGTTCTGGCACTGATGATAACGTTCTTTCGTCGATTCAGTCAGATAACGGCTGGAGCGAGTGTGCGCCACGCTACCGCACAATGGACAATGCATCATAGAAACCCCCTCTTTGATAAAAATGTTAAATGAGCTAAACCGTACTCAAAAACACTGATGCTTTTTAACGAATCTATTCCTGTTAGCCACAGTAACGGCTGCACTACCTTCGTTGGTATCTGAGCTTTTCATGGTTCTAACTTATGAATAACCACTGTTTATGCATACAGTATTAAGCTAATTGCTAAATTCGTCAAGAGTGGGAGATATCTTTTTAGCAGAATGTGTAACGCCGCGTTGCCTGCATAAAAAAGCCCATCAATGATGGGCTTAGAACAACAATGCTGAAAAACAGACGGGTTACAAACCGTATACCAGCGTGACTGAGGTGGTAGTATCGGTGTTTTTCGGTGCTGAAGCTGGCGGCTTACTGTTGTAAGTCACGGTATAGGCCAAGCGCAGAGAGAAATCGTTGTTGATTGATACGTTCAGCGCGGTTTCTGAGTTGACGGTGGTTTCATCGTTAGCCAACGCAGACAAACCTTCTGAGAGGCGTGTATTATCCGTCAACAGGTATGAATAGTTGGCTGCACCGTAAGCCAGAGCACGGGTAGAGCGGCCACCCCCGCGATATTCATCATGGCGGACGCCAGGACCGAATTCCACGCGCAGATCGTGAAGCGGGCCGTTGAAAATCTGACGACCGTAGCCCCCGGTGACAGTGGTGCGCGAATCATAGCCGTTGAAGCGATCGTTCAACCAACCGGCCTGACCAAACATATAGTTACGGTTGGTCAGATTGTGACGGGTACGGCCACTTGCCTGATATCTTTCTGAAGAGCGTACATTGGAAGAGGTGGTGTTGTTCGCCGCGCCCCACAGGCTATACGCCGTATCGCTGTTAAACCAGGTCATGGTGGTGTTGGCTAACAGGGTAGAATTCTGCGAGTTGCCCGATTGGGCGTTATAACCCGCCTGAATATTGCCATCAAACGGCTTCTTGGCGGTGGATGGGTCGTCCATCGCGGTGAAGAGGGTGTTGTCGGCAAGGGCTGAAATACTGGTGAAAGCGGTCAAGCAGCTGAAATACAGCGGAATGGCGCGACGAGCGCGTAAAGAGAGCATTTTGGATCCAGTTGTTAAGAGTGATAATTAGTGATAATGGTCACATTATATCGGTTCGCCACGGCGACAAAAATAGCCTCGGTTAGCTTAAGTTTTTAATTTTTACGCGCGACTTATTCATTTTTCTTCTACTGAACTTGCAGACTTTAGCAATATAAAATGCTTGTTGACCCCATGTTTTACCGGGTATTGGAGTGGGCCTGATTGCACGGCAACGGTAAAAAGCCGCTGCCGTGCAGAGGATTTACAGGAAGGTACTGACCAAAATATAGCCTGTGATGCATGAACACAGCACGCCTATCAAGCCAGGAATGATGAAGCTGTGGTTGATGATAAATTTACCGATGCGTGTTGTCCCTGAACGGTCAAAACCGATACAGGCCAGATCGCTCGGGTAGGTGGGTAAAACAAAGTAACCGTAAGCGGCAGGGAAGAACGCCAGCAGCATTTTGGGGTCAACGCCTAATTGCAACGCCATGGGGGCAATGGCGGTTAGTGCTGCGGCTTGGCTGTTAACCAGCTTGGAAACCAGAAACAGTACAATCGCGTAGGTCCAGGGTTGGTTTTTGACGACGTCTTCCAACAGCAGTTTTAAATCGCCCATATGCGCCTGGAAGAAGGTATCACTCATCCACGCCACGCCGAATACTGAGAAGATGGCCACCATCCCAGCTTTGAACACGGCACCGTTGGCAATATCTCCCGGTTTCACTTTGCAGCCCATCAGGATCACGGCACCCGCAATCAGCATCATCATCTGGATAACCAGGTTCATCGATAGCGGCTTCAGCACACCTTTGGCATCAGCAAATGACGGGCGTATATCGGCAAAAGCTCCCAGCAGCACGACGATAGCGATCGCGGCGAAGAAAATGGCGGTGGACCAATACGCCTGTTTCGGGAATTTTTGGTTGAGTAGCGTTTCGGTACTGCCATAGATATAAGCGCGTTGTTGTGGATCCTGAATTTTTGCCTGGAACTCCGGATCTTTATCCAGATCTTTGCCACGGCGCAGGCTCCACAAAGCAGCCATCAGCACCCCCACCAGTGACGCAGGGATCGAGACAGCTAGAATCTCGACCAGCGTATAGGCCTTACCGATACCGTGACCGGCAGCGATAATTGAAACCAGTGAAACAACGGCGACAGAAACCGGTGAGGCAGTGATGGCCATTTGTGACGCCACGGAGGCCACGGCCATCGGGCGCTCAGGGCGGATCCCTTTCTTAATAGCGATATCGGAGATGATCGGGAACATAGTATAAACCACATGCCCGGTACCGCACAGGAAGGTCAGAGTCCAGGTGGTAAACGGGGCTAGTAGCGTAATGTGCTGAGGGTGGCGGCGCAGCAGTCGTTCAGCATATTGCATCATAACGTTCAGGCCGCCAGCGGTTTGTAGCACCGAGGCACAACCAATAACCGCCAAAATGGTCAGCATGACATCGACGGGCGGTTTTCCAGGCTCCAGTCCGAATATAAAGCACAGCAAGAATAAACCAATGCCGCTAATTAAGCCCAGCCCCATCCCACCAAATCGGGTGCCAACTAATAAGCAGAGAATAATAATTGCAAATTCCAGAGTGATCATGAGTATCCCTTGTGAGAAATGAAAAAATGCTAACGATTATCACCCCTCAAGGCTTATGAGGCGGGGTCTGTCTGTGCAGAGTACCTCTTAAGAGGTGCAAACGATTTGCAGACATAATTATTTATTTAGCAGGGGATAACTGTGAGATTAAGCAATTTTTATTCAATACCTGCTTTAAACCCGCATGAATAAAGAGAAATGCAGAGTGATTGAAAATTAATTGCCAGTGAATTGTGTTGTAATTGTATTTGAGTTGTTTAATTTATTGGCTGTTATTTGCTATTACCCGATATTGATTATTTTCTCGCCAAGGGATTTATGCCCTGAACAGTGTTCTTTTCCATAGTAAATCTGCACCTCAATGAGTGTAAATAATAATTTACACTCATTGAGGTTTTTGGCTTTGCTCCGCAGGTTTTTTAACAGTCTTGTAATAGAGTGCTTAATTTTTTATTTTTATTTATTTATCAATTGCTTTGTTCGTTTTTAGGCATAATTTTTAGACCTTGTGAAGAGGTTTTATAATGATGGTAATTTTTTATTTACAGTAAATGGATTGAAATATTTACATCTCATGATAGTGTAGAGCGCTATAACCCTCATGCTTTATTAACGTTCACGCATAACGGCACAAGACAGGAATAGCATCATGCAAAAAGACGCGCTCAACAACGTACATATCAGTGCAGAACAGGTCCTGATAACCCCGGAAGAGCTGAAAAACCAACACCCACTCAGTGCTCGTGATGAGAATGAAATCTCTGTTGCACGCCAAACCATCGCCAACATTCTTAAAGGGCAGGATCACCGCCTGCTGGTGGTGTGTGGGCCCTGTTCGATCCACGATCCGGACGCGGCGCTGGATTATGCGCGCCGGCTGAAGGCGTTGTCGTCTGAATTGAGCGATCAGCTGTATATCGTTATGCGTGTCTATTTCGAAAAGCCAAGAACTACGGTGGGTTGGAAAGGTTTGATCAACGATCCACACATGGATGGAACCTTTGACGTTGAAGCGGGCTTGCATATCGCGCGCCGCCTGCTGTTAGATCTGGTGGGAATGGGCCTGCCGTTGGCTACCGAAGCGTTGGATCCTAACAGCCCGCAATACTTGGGCGATCTGTTCAGCTGGTCGGCGATTGGCGCGCGTACCACAGAATCTCAAACGCACCGCGAGATGGCCTCCGGCCTTTCGATGCCGGTCGGTTTCAAGAATGGCACCGACGGTAGCTTGGGCACGGCGATCAACGCAATGCGTGCAGCCTCTATGCAACACCGTTTCGTTGGGATCAATCAGGCTGGGCAAGTGTGTCTGCTGCAAACCCAGGGTAACCCGGACGGCCACGTGATCTTGCGTGGTGGCAAAACGCCAAACTACAGCGCAGAACACGTTGCCGCTTGTGAAAAACAGATGCAGGATGCAGGACTCCAGCCGTCCTTGATGATAGATTGCAGCCATGGCAACTCAAATAAAGATTATCGCCGTCAGCCGGTTGTTGCCGAATCCGTCGTTGAGCAGATCAAAGCAGGTAACCGTTCGATCACCGGCATTATGCTGGAGAGTAATCTGCACGAAGGTAATCAGTCGTCTGAACAGCCGCGTGCAGAGATGCGTTACGGCGTTTCAGTGACCGATGCCTGTATCAACTGGGAGAGCACAGAGACTCTGCTGCGCCAAATGCATCAGGAGCTCGGCGCGGTGCTGATGGCTCGCACTGGAGAATAGTGAGTTATGGTGGCTGAACTGACCGCATTACGCGATCAAATTGACGAAGTAGATAAAGCATTACTGGGCCTGTTGGCGAAGCGCCTTGAACTGGTCGCGGAAGTAGGGGAAGTGAAAAGCCACTACGGTTTACCGGTCTATGTACCTGAGCGCGAGGCGGCAATGCTGGCTTCGCGCCGTAAAGAAGCTGAAGGTCTCGGGGTGCCGCCCGATTTGATCGAAGATGTGCTGCGTCGGGTGATGCGCGAATCCTATACCAGCGAGAACGACAAAGGTTTTAAAACGCTGTGCCCGCAATTACGCCCGATTGTGATTATCGGCGGTAATGGCCAGATGGGGCGCTTATTTAACCGCTTGCTGACCTTATCCGGTTATCAGGTGAAGGTGCTGGATCAGGAAGATTGGCCGCAGGCCGATACCCTGTTGGCGGATGCTGGCATGGTGATTGTCAGTGTGCCAATCCACGTCACTGAACAGGTGATCGGCAAGCTGCCACCATTGCCGGAAGACTGTATTTTGGTTGACCTGGCGTCGGTCAAAAATCGGCCTCTGCAGGCCATGTTGGCGGCGCACGGCGGGCCGGTTCTTGGGCTTCATCCGATGTTTGGCCCGGATGTCGGCAGTGTTGCCAAGCAGGTGGTGGTGTATTGCGATGGACGCCAGCCCGGAGCTTACCAGTGGTTGCTGGAGCAACTGCAGGTCTGGGGCGCGCGCTTGCATCGCATCAGCGCGGTTGAACACGATCAGAACATGGCCTTTATCCAGGCGTTGCGCCATTTCGCGACCTTTGCCTATGGCCTGCATCTGGCAGAAGAAAATGTCCAACTGGAGCAATTGTTGGCGCTGTCTTCACCGATCTACCGGCTGGAACTGGCGATGGTGGGCCGGTTGTTCGCCCAGGATCCGCAGCTCTATGCTGATATCATCATGTCTTCCGAAGAAAATATTCATCTGATCAAACGCTACTATCAGCGCTTCGGTGAGGCGATTCAGCTGTTGGAACAGGGTGATAAACAGGCGTTTATCCAGAGCTTCCAGAAAGTGGAGCACTGGTTTGGTGATTATGCCCAACGTTTCCTGGTAGAGAGCCGTTCGCTGTTGCGCCAGGCGAATGATAGCCGCCAATAGCACTTATATGCATTTGATGAAAAAAGAGGTTCGGCAATCGCCGAACCTCTTTTTGTCTATAACTGACCCACGTTAATGACGAACACCCACCGCTAGGAGCAGATATGACGAAGGTAGTATTAATTACCGGTGCCAGCCGGGGTATTGGCCGTGCGACGGCATTATTACTGGCTCAGCAGGGTTATGCAGTTGGCGTGAACTATCTGCAAGACCAGGCAGCAGCGGAGCAGGTGGTGTCGCAGATCCTGGAACAGGGGGGTAAGGCGATGGCTCTGCAGGCGAATATCGCCGAGGAAGATGAGGTGGTGGCGATGTTTGCCGCCTTAGAACAGACGCTTGGCCCCATAGATGCGCTGGTGAATAACGCCGGTATTCTGTTCCAACAGACAGGGATTGAGCAGCTCAGCGCCGAGCGCATCAACAAAGTGCTGAGCACCAATGTCACCGGTTATTTTCTCTGCTGCCGCGAAGCGGTGAAGCGAATGGCGTGGCGCCATGGTGGCCAGGGCGGGGCGATCGTCAACGTCTCCTCTGCTGCGGCACGCTTAGGGGCTCCGTGGGAGTACATCGACTATGCGGCGTCGAAAGGGGCGGTGGATACGCTGACCACCGGCCTGGCGCTGGAGGTGGCGGCGCAGGGCATCCGCGTTAACGGCGTGCGTCCGGGGTGCATCTATACCGAGATGCATGCCAGCGGCGGTGAGCCGGGGCGGGTGGATCGGGTTAAAACGCTGCTGCCGATGCAGCGCGGCGGCCAACCGGAAGAGATCGCAGAAGTGATTGCCTGGCTGCTTTCCGATGCGGCATCTTACGTGACCGGCAGTTTTATCGAGGCTGCTGGTGGGCGCTGAATCAGTCAGGGCACCACGGTGCCCTGGTCTGTTACTTCAACCAGCCTTTGCGCTGTGCATCCAGTAGGTGCTGATGCAGATGTTGCCACAGCTCTGGATGGATATCGGCAATCATTGCATTGCGTGCTAGTACCTGTTCTAGGCTGATACCGTTCTCTACCCAGCTCTGGCCTTCATTGTGCAGATTCATCAGCATCGGCATGCTGCGATCTAGCACCAGAGCAAAGCGCGCATCGGCGCTTTCGCCGTCTTCATATTCCTGCCACAGCGCGGTGAACGACGAACGCTGAGGTTCGGGGAGTAAACCAAACAAACGTTTTGCTGCCGCGATTTCCTGATCGTGGATCGCGGCACGCGCAGCCAGATCGTAAACCATCACGTCACCGGCATCGATTTCGACGATATCATGCAGTAAGGCCATCTGGATCACACGTTGAATGTCGACGTCTGCACCGGCATAAGGTGCCAGGCTTAAGGCAGCAATAGCAAAATGCCAGCTGTGTTCGGCGGAATTCTCCTGACGTTGGCTGCCCAGAACTTTGGTACGGCGCTGAACGTTTTTCAGTTTGTCGATTTCCATCAGGAAGTGGATAACTTGAGTCATGGAGCCAAAATCTAAGGCGGGTACAGCAGACGACATGGAGTGAACCTCGAGGTTAGTGGCGGGGAAAGCTTGCCGATTGTAGCTCAGCGAACCGATAAATTCGACGCCAGTGCAATGTTACACGCGTTCACAGTTTTATTTTAGCGTACACGTGTACACTGAAATCATTCTCAGTTAAGCTCTTTTACAGTAATTTCAAACACTGTTGGCTGTTCTGAGGATGTGCGCACTATGGTGAGAAAGGATCAAATAAAGGCCGAAACCGATAAGCCCGCAGGCGCACCTTATCCATGGGCTGAAGAGATTGCAAATAGCATCAGCCATGGCATAGGGCTGGTATTTGGGATCGTCGGCTTGGTGTTGCTGCTGGTGCAGGCCGTGAATACCGGGGCTGATGTCACCGCTATCACCAGCTACAGCCTGTATGGCGGCAGCATGATTCTGCTGTTTCTAGCTTCCACGCTGTATCACGCCATTCCTCATCAAAAAGCCAAACACTGGCTGAAAAAATTCGACCATTGCGCCATTTACCTGCTGATTGCCGGGACCTACACGCCTTTCCTGCTGGTGGGCCTCGATTCACCGTTGGCTAAGGGGGTGATGGTGGTGATCTGGGGGCTGGCGTTGTTCGGGGTGATCTTCAAACTGGCATTTGCGCACCGTTTTGAGGTGTTGTCGCTGGTCACCTATCTGCTCATGGGGTGGTTGTCGCTGATTGTGATTTACCAACTGGCAACGCGCCTGGCGATCGGTGGCGTCACCTTGTTGGCGGTGGGCGGCGTGGTGTATACGTTGGGGGTGATTTTCTATGCATCGAAGCGTTTGCGCTTTGGTCATGCCATCTGGCACGGCTTTGTGCTCGGCGGCAGTCTGTGCCACTTTCTGGCGATTTATCTCTACGTCTAAAGCAAAGCGCCGCAGGTATTGTGCCTGCGGCTGATATATCCGTTACTTCTCTTCTGCCAGCGAGTAGGGCAGCGGTTTGATGGCTAACTGGCTACCTGCATCTTCCCGGACGCGCAATGCGCTGCTGGCATCCAGATCGTTGTTCAGCACCGCCTGCACCCATAGCGTGCCATTATCCAGCGCGATTGCGGCCAATACGGTGCCGGTACGTCGCCAATTCTCGCCCAACTGCAGTTCCAGATCTTCACCGGCTTGCGGTACGCGCTCAGCTTTACCTTCCAGCCAGTACAGAGCCCGCTTGTTGGCACCACGGAACTTGGCGCGTGCCACCATCTCCTGCCCGGTATAACAACCTTTGCTGAAACTGATGCCTGCCAGTGCCTGCAGGTTGGTGGCCTGCGGCACGAGTTGTGCGCTGTTGGCGGCATCAATCAGCGGGTAACCGGCTTCAATATCCAGCGCCAGCCATTGGCGGCTGTCGTTCAACATGGCCTGACCATCGAGCTTGGCGCTAAGTTGCTCGGCGATTGCTGCCGTGGTGATCAGCAGAAAGCGTTCTGCTGGCAGGGCCAAATGCAGCAGGGTGGTATCCCCGTCTTGCACCACCTGGTGCTCGGCATCCGGCAGGGCTGTAAACATGCCTGCCAGTGCGCCACGAGCCTGTGACCCCGCCACGCCCAGCAGCACGACTGTATTATCCTCAGCGATGGTCACTTTGGAGAACACGGCGTATTTTTTGATCTCCGCCAACTGGCTGTCCAGCACGCTGCGACGTTCCAGATAAGCGAAACCTTCACCACGATGAAACAGACGCAGGTTGCTCCACATCTTGCCTTTGGCATCGCAGTGGCCGCACAGCACGTGCTGGTCCGCTGCCAGTTTGTCGATATCGGCCGTGACCTGGCCTTGAAGGTATTTCATCGTGTCCGGCCCGTTCAACTGCACTAACGCCCAATCTTCCAGTGAGATCAGCGTGAGTGGCAGTTGGGCAGAGGCGGAGGGGAGACGGGATGGGAAAGGAATATTGAACGCCATAATGAGTTCCTGCTTCATATTCAGATTGCCTGAAAGGGTTAACTGCATGGTAAAAGAGGTGGCTCGGTTTGCAAACAGTTATTACGGCACCGTGCTTTTTTTGACATTTTGCGCTCCAGATCGGAGAACGGCCTTCCCGGCGAGTATGTCAAATTGTTACCCTGTATACTAACGGTCACGATCCTCCTTCAGTCAAATCGTGGGCTGATGGAATTATATTGCGCGCGTGTTGCCATACAGAGTGTCGATTGAACCCTGCGTTGGCAACACATGCCGAAAAGAGGTTAGCCATAACAACATGGATATTAATAACAAAGCGCGTATTCACTGGGCCTGTCGCCGTGGGATGCGCGAGCTGGACATTTCGATCATGCCGTTCTTTGAGTACGAATACGACACGCTGAACGACGAAGATAAAGCACTGTTTATCCGCCTGCTAGAGAATGACGATCCCGATTTATTCAATTGGCTTATGAATCATGGTGCTCCGCAGGACAAAGAACTGCAGAGAATGGTTTCCCTGATCCAAACGCGAAATAAAGACCGTGGCCCAGTGGCGATGTGATGTCCGCGTTTCCTGGCGTACCCAGCTATTCTCGTTATTGACTCATGGCGCACTGATACTGCTGATTCTGATCTCACCCTGGCCGGAGGGTTACGGCCCGATCTGGCTGGCGTTGCTGACGCTGGTGGTGTTTGAATGCATTCGTAGCCAGAAACGCATTGCCTCAAGGCAGGGCGAACTGCGGTGGTTGGCGGAGCGGCGGGTGGAGTGGCAGGGGCAGGAGTGGTTGATGCTGAAAAAGCCCTGGATGTCGGGCTTTGGTATTCTGCTGACGTTGCAGCAGGCTAACGGCAAGAAACGCCATCGCCTCTGGTTGGCTTCAGACTGCCTGAGTAAGGCGGAATGGCGCCATCTGCGTCAGTTGCTGCTGCATCCAGGCGATAGCGGGAGCGAATAATGAAACCGCTGCTCTGGCTGGTGGAGGACGAACCCAGCATTGCCGATACCTTGATTTATACCTTAGAGAGTGAAGGCTTTCAGGTGCGTTGGTTTGATCGTGGCGAACCCGCGCTCCTGGCTTTGCCGCAGGGCGCACCGGCGTTGGCGATCCTCGATGTCGGCCTGCCCGATATCAATGGCTTTGAACTTTGCCGTCGGCTGCTGGCGCAGGCGGCAGATTTACCCATTGTGTTTCTTACCGCGCGCAGCGATGAGGTCGATCGTCTGATTGGCTTAGAGATCGGTGCCGATGACTATGTCGCCAAACCCTTTTCCCCGCGCGAGGTCAGCGCTCGCGTCAGAACGATCCTGCGGCGGTTGCACAAACAACAACGCCTGCAGCAGCCTACCCTGTATCAGTTTGGCGCGTTTACCCTCGACGAAGAGGGGGCTGCTATCAGCTATCACCAGCAACCGTTGCCGCTGACCCGCTATGAATTCCTGCTGCTGAAAACCTTACTGCTGGCGCCTGGGCGCGTGTTCTCGCGCCAACAACTGATGGACAGCGTTTGGGCCCACGCGGAAGAGAGCCTGGATCGCACCGTCGATACCCACATCAAAACGCTGCGCGCCAAACTGCGGGCGATTGATGCCGGGGAGCCACCGATCCACACCCACCGGGGATTGGGTTACAGCGTGAGCCGCCAACCATGAAGATCGGCCTGCGTCTGCTGTTAGGGTATTTCCTGATTGTGGCGGTGGCCGGTTATTTCGTCTTAAGCATTTTTGTGCAGGAAGTGAAGCCTGGGGTACGGCGTGCCACCGAGGGCACGCTAGTGGATACCGCCAATCTGCTGGCGCAGATCGCCCGTTTGGATATGAAACACGGCGACGCCGCCTACGGCCAGTTGGCACAGGCTTTTGCCCAACTGAACCAGCGGCCAATCGGTGCCAATATTGCTGGCATCCGTAAAGATCGCAATGAGTACCGTGTGTATCTGACTGATAGCCGCGGCAAGGTGATTTTTGATTCCGGCGGTCAGGCTCTGGGGCAGGATTACTCGCGCTGGAATGATGTTTATCTGACGCTGCGTGGCCAGTACGGTGCTCGCAGCACGCGCATGATCCCTGACGATGAAAGCAGCTCTATTATGTACGTGGCTGCGCCGGTGATAGAACAGGGGCAGATTATCGGTGTGCTGAGCGTGGGCAAGCCGAACAGCAGTATGGTGCCGGTGATCCGGCGCAGCGAGCGGCGGATCCTGCTGGCGGGCGCGGTGCTGCTGGGGATCGCCTTGGCGATTGGCTTGGGGTTTGTCTGGTGGATCAACCGCTCGATTAGCCGCCTGGTGCGTTACGCCGACGGCGTGGCTCAAGGTGAAGCAATTCCGCTGCCGCAGATGGGCAGCGCTGAGTTGGCCCAACTGGCGCAGGCGTTAGAAAGCATGCGCCTGAAGCTGGAAGGCAAAGCCTATATCGAGCAATACGTGCACACCCTGACCCATGAGCTGAAAAGCCCGCTGGCAGCAATCCGTGGTGCCGCCGAGCTGTTGCAGGAGTCTCCACCACCGGCAACTGCCAAGCGTTTTTTGACCAACATCGAACAGCAGAGTGCCCGCATCCAGCAACTGGTCGACAAGCTGCTGGTCCAGGCACGGCTGGAAAGCAGGCCTGGGCTGGAATTGGCTCCGGTGGCTCTGCAGCCCTTGCTGCGGCAGGCGATTGCTGGCAAAGAGGCGCAGGCCGCACAGCGCGGCATCACCCTCCAAACCAGGGAACTGGCCGACGCGACCCTGACCGGCGATGCCTTTCTGCTCGGCCAGGCGTTGAGCAACCTGTTGGATAACGCGCTGGATTTCACCCCGGCGGGGGGAACCATCAGCATTCAAGGAGCACGGCTGGAACAGCACTATCAGATCACCGTCAGCGATACCGGCAGCGGCATTCCGGATTACGCGCTGGATAAGGTGTTCGAGCGTTTTTATTCGCTGGCGCGTGCAGATAAAGCCAAAAGCAGCGGCCTGGGGCTGAACTTTGTGCAGGAAGTGGCGCGTCTGCACCGTGGCACCATCCGTTTGCACAACCTGCAGCCGCACGGCGTGGCGGCAACGCTCACTTTATCGCTCTGACTTCACCTTCCCTTCACATAGCCACATTCTGTTTTCACCTGCCGGTTCTATTGTTGCGCCATTACCTACAAGGAGTACGCAGCGATGTTTAAATCAGTGTTGTTTTGGAAAATAACCACCCTGTTGGGATTAATGATCCTGATGATGATCCCCATAGCGCAACTGATGGATGTAGTGCAGGAGCGCAGTGGCTACCGGCAGAGCGTGGTTGGGCAGGTGAGCGAAAGTACCAGCCGGGCACAGCGGATCCTCGGGCCGCTGATCGTCATCCCCTATACCCTGCGGGAAGAGAAGAAAGATGATAAAGGGGAAACCTACCTGCAGGTGAGCCGCCATCAGCGCTTTGTGCTGCCGGAATCGTTGCTGGTGGATGGCAAGCCCAATGTTGAAGTCCGCAAGTTGGGGATCTACCAGACGCAGGTGTATCAGGGGCCACTGAAGTTCCAGGTCAAGTTTGCTCAACCCGATCTGGAGGATTTGCAAAGCAGCAATGTGACCATCGGCCAGCCCTTCTTGTTGGTGTCACTGAGCGACTCGCGCGGCATCAAGAGTATTTCAACACTGAACGGCGTGCAGCAGCAGGCGGCGTTTGAGCCGGGTACGCTGGTGGCGGGGCTTTCTCAGGGGATCCATGCGCCGCTGGCACTGGAATCTTTACAGCAGCACGGCTTAGACGCGGATTTCACCCTGACTCTGGCCGGGACCAGCAGCCTGTCTCTGGTGCCGCTGGGGCGCAGTTCTGAACTGGTATTGCAGAGCAACTGGCCGCATCCGAATTTTCTCGGCAATTTCCTGCCTGATGAACGCAAAGTGACGGAGAACGGCTTCACCGCGCGCTGGCGCAGCACCTGGTTTGCCAACAATATCAACAGTGCGTTTCTCTATGATAACGGTATGGTTGAGGAGGAGAAATTGCCGACGTTCACCACCAGCCTGATCGAACCGGTGGATCACTACCAACTGACCGAGCGCGCGGTAAAGTATGCGGTGTTGTTCCTTGGGCTGACGTTTATGGCGTTCTTCCTGTTTGAAACCCTCACCGGGCTGCGGGTGCACCCGATTCAGTACCTGCTGGTGGGGGCGGCATTGGTGTTGTTCTACCTGATTCTGCTGGCTTTCTCGGAGCATCTTGGCTTTGACGTGGCCTATCTGCTGGCCAGCCTGGCTTGCAGCGGACTGATTGCCTTCTACCTCAGCGCCGTATTGCGCGGCAAGCTGCGTGGTGCGTTGTTCGCTGCCAGCCTGTTGTTGCTGTATGGCGTGCTGTATCTGCTGTTGCAGTCAGAAGATAACGCGCTGGTGTTGGGATCGGTGCTGCTGTTTGGTGTCCTGGCTGGCATCATGCTGCTGACACGCAAGCTGGACTGGTATCAGGTGGCCGATGCGGCGCGGCTGAAGGGGAATGATACCAAGGCCGAGGGGGCCGTTGAAACCGGTGAAGCACCGGCCAGTAACGGTGATAATCGTTTTAGATTGTGGAAGTAATTCACGCAACGGGCGCACCTCCGCGCCCGTTGGCTTTACAGCAGCGGCTCCATCTCCAGCAGGATCTGTTCGCACCACTGTTGCAAGCGTTCTTCGCTCTGCTCGTACTGATTCACCTCATCCAGCGCCAGGCCGACAAAGTGTTTGCCATCGGCGCTGAGGGGCTTCGGGCTGGTGAACTCAAAGCCTTCGGTCGGCCAAAAGCCGATAAACTGCACGCCAAGCGGAGCCAGACGATCGTGCAGCATCCCCAGCGCATCCAGAAACCACTCGCCGTAACCTAACTGATCGCCCATTCCGTACATGGCAACAATTTTGCCTTGCAGATCAAGCTCACCCAGTTGCGGCCAGATGGCCTCCCAGTCCTCTTGCAGTTCGCCGAAATCCCAGGTAGGAATGCCGAGGATCAGGATGGCGTATTCCTCCATCCGCTTGGGGGAGACGTCTTTCAGGTTGTGCAGGTCGACCAGGTCTTCACCCAGAATCTCACGGATTTTTTCTGCCGCCATTTCGGTGTAGCAGGTGCTGGAGCCGTAAAACAGACCAATCTTCATGTATAAATCGCTATATAACCGTACCGAGAATGACCAGGAGTGTACCAGATTTGTGCTGGCTTCAGGCATAATGCCGGGGGCATAAACGTAACAAGAGAGAGGAGCCGATGCGACAGCAAGAAAGTGCGCTGATTGAGCAATTCCTGGATGCGCTATGGCTTGAACGCAATCTGGCGGAGAATACGTTGGCCTCTTACCGCTTGGATCTGCAGGCGTTGGCAGGCTGGCTGGAGCACCATAACAGCAGCCTGTTGCAGGCCGAAGCGCTGGATTTGCAGGCATTTCTCGCCGAACGGGTTGAGGGGGGATACAAAGCCACCAGCTCAGCCCGCCTGTTGAGCGCAATGCGCCGTTTATTCCAATATTTTTACCGTGAAAAGCTGCGGGAAGACGACCCAACCGCGCTGCTGGCCTCGCCCAAGCTGCCGCAGCGGCTGCCGAAAGATTTGAGCGAGGCGCAGGTTGAAGCCCTGTTGCAGGCCCCTTGTGTCGATCAGCCGCTGGAACTGCGCGATAAAGCGATGCTGGAAGTGTTGTATGCCACCGGGTTGCGCGTATCGGAACTGGTGGGGCTGACCATCAGCGATGTCAGCCTGCGGCAGGGAGTGGTACGGGTGATCGGTAAAGGGAATAAGGAACGGTTGGTGCCGCTGGGTGAAGAAGCGGTGTACTGGATTGAAAATTATCTGGAGCATGGCCGCCCGTGGATGCTGAATGGCCAAACGCTGGATGTGTTATTCCCCAGCAACCGCAGCCAGCAAATGACCCGACAGACGTTCTGGCATCGCATCAAACACTATGCGATCCTAGCCGGTATTGACAGCGAACGGCTGTCTCCGCATGTGCTGCGCCATGCTTTCGCCACCCATTTACTGAACCATGGTGCCGATCTCCGTGTCGTACAGATGTTATTGGGGCATAGTGACCTCTCGACCACGCAAATTTATACACATGTAGCGACCGAACGGTTGAAACAGCTACATCAACAGCATCACCCGCGCGCCTGACGTGCAGGGTCTGAAAGGATTGAAAGAATGAAAAAAGGTGTAATGCTGCTCTCTATGCTGGTGGCTTCATTTACCGGCGCGGTTCACGCTGACGATGCAGCGATTCAACAAGCGCTCGGCAGCCTGGGGATCAAACAGGCCGATGTGCAACCTTCACCGGCTGCTGGCCTGAAAACCGTCCTGACCGAGAACGGCGTGCTGTATATCACGGAAGACGGTAAACATGTGCTGCAAGGGCCGCTGTATGACGTCAGCGGCGCAGAGCCGGTTAACGTCACCAACCAACTGTTGGTCACCAAGCTGGAAGCGCTGAAAGATCAGATGATCGTCTATAAAGCTGCAAACGAAAAACACGTGATCACCGTGTTTACCGATATCACCTGCGGCTATTGCCACAAACTGCACGAGCAGATGAAAGAGTATAACGAGCTGGGGATCACCGTGCGTTATCTGGCGTTCCCGCGCCAGGGCCTGAATTCACAGGCTGAGAAAGACATGCAATCGATCTGGTGCTCTGCCGATAAAGCCAAAGCTTTCGACGCCGCTCTGAAAGGTGATGCGATCTCGCCTGCCACCTGCAAAACTGACATCAGCAAGCACTATGCGCTAGGCGTACAGTTTGGCGTTCAAGGCACCCCCGCTATCGTTCTGCAAAATGGCATGTTGATCCCAGGCTACCAAGGCCCGAAAGAAATGGCCGCGATGCTGGATGCACACGCTGCCTCAGCCGCAAAGAAATAAGAGCCAGTGAGTATTAAAACCCAATTACGCCGCCGTGAGGCGGCGGACGCCAGCCATCTGCCTGCCAGTTTACCACCGCTGTTGCGCCGTCTATACGCTTTGCGTGGGGTTAAGGGTGAACAGGAACTGGAACGTGGCGTTAAAGGTATGCTGCCCTGGCAGCAACTGGACGGTATCGACGCGGCGGTCACTCTCCTGCAGCAGGCCATGGTCGAGCGCCGGCGCATTATGGTCGTGGGTGATTTTGATGCCGATGGTGCTACCAGCACCGCACTGACGGTGCTGGCACTGCGCAGCATGGGCTGTAGCGCCGTCGATTATCTGGTGCCAAACCGTTTTGAAGATGGGTACGGCCTGAGCCCGGAAGTGGTAGAACAGGTGGCGGTGCGCGGTGCCGAACTGATCGTCACCGTGGATAACGGCATTTCTTCCCATGCAGGGGTTGATCTGGCGCACGCAAAAGGAATGCAGGTGCTGGTTACCGATCACCATCTGCCGGGCGAAACGCTGCCCGCGGCGGAAGCGATCGTTAACCCCAACCTGCGTGGCTGTGAGTTCCCCTCCAAATCCTTAGCCGGTGTCGGCGTAGCCTTTTACCTGATGCTGGCGCTGCGTGCTCGGCTGCGCGACTGCGGCTGGTTCGAACAGCGGACATTGGCCGTGCCTAATCTGGCAGAACTGCTGGATCTGGTGGCCTTGGGGACGGTGGCGGACGTGGTGCCGCTGGATGCCAATAACCGTATTCTGGTGCATCAGGGCCTGAGCCGCATTCGCGCCGGTAAATGTCGGCCAGGCATCCGTGCCTTGCTGGAGGTGGCGAACCGTGATGCGCGCCAGTTGGCGGCAAGCGATCTCGGTTTCTCCCTTGGCCCACGGCTCAACGCTGCCGGGCGGTTGGATGATATGTCGATCGGCGTGGCTTTACTGCTGAGTGACGACATCGCCCAGGCCCGTATGCTGGCCAACGATCTCGACGCGCTGAATCAGACCCGGCGTGAAATCGAGCAGGGCATGCAGGTAGAAGCGCTGCAACTGTGCGATCAGTTGGAGCGCTCTACCACCGAGCTGCCTTACGGATTGGCGATGTACCATCCAGAATGGCATCAGGGCGTAGTCGGCATTCTGGCTTCACGCATCAAAGAACGTTTCCACCGCCCGGTGATTGCCTTTGCTCCGGCGGGGGATGGTATTCTGAAAGGTTCTGGCCGCTCGGTGGCCGGGCTGCACATGCGTGATGCGCTGGAGCGGCTCGACACTCTGAACCCGGGGCTGATGCTGAAGTTTGGCGGCCATGCGATGGCCGCCGGTTTATCGCTCGAAGAAGCCAAGTTTGATGAGTTCCGCCAGTGCTTTGGCGACCTGGTGGGGGAATGGCTCGATCCGGCAATGTTGGAAGGGGTGATCTGGTCCGATGGCGAACTGGCAATACAGGAACTGACGTTAACCACAGCAGAACTGCTGCGTGAGGGCGGGCCATGGGGGCAGGCATTCCCGGAACCGACCTTCGACGGTAAATTCCGCATTCTGCAGCAGCGGCTGGTGGGAGAGAAACACCTGAAACTGATGGTGGAACCGCTCGGCGGCGGCCCGTTGCTGGATGGCATCGCCTTCAACATCGATACGACGCTGTGGCCCGACAGCAGCGTGAAAGAAGCCGAACTGGCCTACAAGCTGGAGGTCAACGAGTTCCGTGGCAACCGCAATGTGCAGTTGCTGATCCAACATCTCTGGCCGCGCTAGTCTTTTTCCTGGGGTGCCTTCGGGCTCCCCAGTCATTCTCGCCACAAAAACTGACCAACTCGCTATAAACTGGCCGCTGGATCCGCTAGAATTACCGGTTCCAATGGCATTTCGCCATCGACGACATCAACGTAAGAACGCTAAAAATCATGTTTGAAATTAATCCGGTAAAAAACCGCATTCAGGACCTGTCTGAGCGGACGGCCGTTCTTAGGGGGTATCTTTGACTATGATGCCAAGAAAGAACGCCTAGAAGAAGTCAACGCCGAGCTGGAACAGCCGGACGTCTGGAACGAACCTGAACGCGCACAGGCGCTGGGCAAAGAGCGCTCGGCGCTGGAAGCCATTGTTGAAACCATCGATCAGATGGAACAAGGTTGTGAAGACGTTTCCGGCCTGCTGGAACTGGCGGTCGAAGCGGAAGACGAAGAAACCTTTAATGAAGCGGTGGTTGAGCTTGACCAACTGACCGTCAAGCTGGAGCAACTGGAATTCCGCCGTATGTTCTCTGGCGAATACGACAGTGCAGACTGTTACCTGGATATCCAGGCCGGTTCCGGCGGCACCGAAGCGCAGGACTGGGCCAGCATGCTGTTGCGTATGTACCTGCGTTGGGCCGAAGCGAAAGGTTTCAAAACGGAAGTGATTGAAGAGTCCGACGGCGACGTCGCGGGCCTGAAGTCTGCCACTATCAAGATTATCGGCGACTATGCATTTGGCTGGCTACGTACTGAAACCGGCGTGCATCGCTTGGTGCGTAAGAGCCCATTCGACTCCGGTGGCCGTCGCCACACCTCCTTCAGCTCGGTGTTTATTTACCCGGAAGTGGACGAGGATATCGATATTGACATCAACCCGGCTGACCTGCGTATTGACGTTTACCGTGCTTCTGGCGCGGGTGGCCAGCACGTGAACAAAACCGAGTCCGCAGTGCGTATTACTCACTTGCCGACCAACATTGTGGTGCAGTGTCAGAACGATCGCTCTCAGCATAAGAACAAAGATCAGGCTTTCAAACAGCTGCGCGCCAAGCTGTATGAATATGAGATGCAAAAGAAAAATGCTGACAAGCAAATGCTGGAAGACAGCAAATCCGATATCGGCTGGGGCAGCCAGATCCGCTCTTATGTGCTGGATGACTCCCGTATCAAGGATTTGCGCACCAACGTAGAAACGCGTAACACGCAGGCCGTACTGGATGGCGACCTGGATAAATTCATTGAGGCAAGTTTGAAAGCCGGGTTATGAGGAACAAGAATGTCTGAGCAACAAGCACAAGGCGCCGAGCAGGCGTTGGATCTCAATAACGAGCTGCAGTCACGCCGTGAAAAACTGGCCGCGCTGCGCGAGAACGGCATTGCGTTCCCGAACGATTTCCGTCGTGATACCACGTCTGACAAGCTGCACGCAGCATACGACAGCAAAGATAACGAAGAGCTGGAAGCGCTGGGCATAGAAGTGACGGTGGCTGGCCGCATGATGACCCGCCGTATCATGGGTAAAGCCTCTTTTGTGACCTTGCAGGACGTGGGGGGCCGTATTCAGCTTTACGTGGCACGTGACGATCTGGCTGAAGGCATTTACAACGAGCAGTTCAAAAAGTGGGATCTGGGCGATATTCTCGGCGCCCGCGGCAAGCTGTTCAAAACCAAAACCGGCGAGCTTTCCATTCACTGTACCGAACTGCGCCTGTTGACCAAAGCGCTGCGTCCGCTGCCGGACAAGTTCCACGGCTTGGCGGATCAGGAAACCCGTTATCGCCAGCGTTATCTGGATCTGATCGCCAACGAAGAATCGCGTAATACGTTTAAAGTGCGTTCACAGGTGATGGCGGGGATCCGTAACTTCATGGTGGGCCGCGGCTTTATGGAAGTCGAAACCCCAATGATGCAGGTGATCCCTGGCGGTGCTTCTGCCCGTCCGTTTGTCACTCACCACAATGCGCTGGATATCGATATGTACCTGCGTATCGCGCCAGAACTGTATCTGAAGCGCCTGGTGGTCGGTGGGTTCGAGCGCGTGTTCGAAATCAACCGTAACTTCCGCAACGAAGGCGTTTCTCCGCGTCATAACCCAGAGTTCACCATGATGGAACTCTATATGGCGTATGCGGATTATAAAGATCTGATCGAACTGACCGAGTCGTTGTTCCGCACGCTGGCGCAGGATGTGTTGGGTAATACCCAAGTGCAGTATGGCGATGAAGTGTTCGACTTCGGCAAACCGTTTGAAAAGCTGACCATGAAAGAGGCGATCAAAAAGTATCGCCCTGAGACCGATCTGAACGATCTGAACGATATGGCGAAAGCGGTAGCGATTGCTGAATCCATTGGCATCAAGGTTGAGAAGAGCTGGGGCCTTGGCCGCGTCGTCACCGAGATTTTCGAAGAGACGGCGGAAAGCCACCTGATTCAGCCAACCTTTATTACCGAATACCCGGCGGAAGTTTCCCCGCTGGCGCGCCGTAACGATCAGAACCCGGAAATCACCGATCGCTTCGAGTTCTTTATCGGTGGCCGTGAAATCGGTAACGGTTTCTCTGAGCTGAACGACGCAGAAGATCAGGCGCAGCGTTTTGCTGACCAGGTTGCCGCTAAAGATGCGGGTGATGACGAAGCGATGTTCTACGACGAAGACTACGTGACGGCGTTGGAACATGGCCTGCCACCAACAGCAGGCTTGGGGATCGGTATCGACCGTATGGTGATGCTGTTGACCAACAGCCACACTATCCGTGACGTGATCCTGTTCCCGGCCATGCGCCCGAGCAAATAACGTTACGTGAATCAATCAACCGGTGCGGGCAACTGTGCCGGTTTTTTTTCGCTTGGAGTGAACAGAAAGGATAAATTGTTGCTAACCGCTTAAAACATCAGCAGTTAAATGCTTTCTCCGCTTGCCCGGCGCGCATAACCGGTTATAATGCCAAGCGCACACCAAAGCGGGTGTAGTTCAATGGTAGAACGGCAGCTTCCCAAGCTGCATACGAGGGTTCGATTCCCTTCACCCGCTCCAAACACACTTCTCCCAACGTCTACCAAAGCCTACTCAACCCAGTAAAATCAAGCCTTCCAGCGAAATCTCGTTATCCCAAGGTCTACCCACATATACCAAAATCTATACATCTATGTGTATAGTAATGTGTATAGGACGTCGAATCTTCTTCGGAGCTATACACAATGCCCCTCACAGACCTTGAACTACGGCGCTCTAAGCCGCAAGACAAGCCCTATACACTCAGTGACGGTGGTGGGCTTTCTATACTCATTGAGCCGAACGGTTCCAAAGGTTGGCGCTTTCGTTATCGCTTCGACGGCAAGCCAAAAATGCTATCCCTCGGCACCTACCCCACAGTGTCATTAACCGGCGCAAGACAGAAGCGGGATGAGGCCAAAAAGCTGGTGGCATCGGGCATCAATCCCAGTGAGGCGAGAAAGCAAGAGAAGCAAGCGCGGCAAGATGTGGCTGGCAATACCTTTGAGGGGATCGCGCGCGAGTGGTACGAGAAGCGCCGCGATCGCTGGTCAGAGTCGTATGCCGAAGAAATGATGAAAACGTTCGAGAGCGATGTTTTCCCTTATATCGGCCACCGCCCAATTGCCGAAATAAAGCCAATGGAACTTATGGGGGTGCTTTCCCGATTGGATGAGCGCAGCGCCACAGAGAAGTTGCGCAAAGTGCGCCAGCGGTGTGGTGAGGTATGGAAATACGCCATCGTCACCGGCAGGGCGGAATATAACCCCGCGCCAGATCTTGCCAGTGCCTTCTCTCCGCATAAAAAAGAGCATTACGCCTTTTTGTCGGTGGCTGAATTACCCGACTTTTTCCGCACCTTCAACACCTACACCGGCAGCCTGATCGTTAAGCTGGCCATGCGCCTGTTAATCATTACTGGCGTGCGGCCGGGTGAACTGCGCAAGGCTGAATGGTCGGAGTTTGATTTTGATAACCGGCTTTGGGAAGTGCCACCGGAACGCATGAAGAAGCGCCGCCCCCATTGTGTGCCGTTATCCAACCAGGCGATCAGCATCTTGCAGCAGCTTAAACCGCTGACCGGCCATTACGGCTATGTGTTCCCTGGCCGAATCCACCACAGCAAGCCAATGAGCGAAATGGCTATGAATGTGCTGGTTCGCCGCATTGGGTACGCTGGGCGTGTAACCGGCCACGGCTTCCGCCACACCATGAGCACCATTCTGCACGAACAAGGCTATAACACCGCCTGGATTGAAACCCAACTGGCCCACGTCGATAAGAACAGCATTCGGGGAACGTACAACCACGCCCAATACCTGGATGGTCGCCGGGAAATGCTTCAGTGGTATGCCGACTATATGGATAGCCTGGAGCTGGGCGGCAATGTGGTGCATGGCACGTTCGGGAAACTGGCTTAGCTGTATGTATCGACAGTAATAAACTACCGGAGTAGACTACAGTAGACGATTAAAGAATAGGCTATGCCTGAGGTAACTCCCGAAAACCCGCGCACCTCTACGGGCTGGCATAGTCTCTACATTATTAGAGGGTGTAGGATGGCACACTATGCCGATTGTTGAAGATTTCCCAGATCTTTCACATTGGAGAACTGTTCAGGAGTTTTCCATATCTCAGGCAGCTTTATTACTGGCTGGTATTGATCCTTATGATTACGATAATGGATTAGATGATGTTAAAAATAATCGCCACATTCGCTGGAAAATGGCGTGGGGTTTCTCCGAAGGAATTGTCAGTGCTATCCGACGCGGAGTGTTAACACCTGTTCAGTGTTTTGCTATTAGATGGGTAGAGAATGATAACTGGAACGGGTATTGGGAAAACTATGAAATTAAACCAACTGACCGCAAGCACGAGATATCAAAAGATAAAACAATAATCACTCGTGACTCACTATATCTATGGGTTGAAAGTGAGCGTGTTGATTTCGTGAGAAAGCCTGCTCCAGAAAAAATAACAAAGGTTCACCCTGGCTGGGATGTAAGTTCATCTTCAACTGTTGTTAATGTAATGCCAGAATCTGTCAATAATAACGCTCCATTACTTCTAAAATACGAGCATCAGAGTGAAGGCCTGGAGTTTGTTCAGGATGCTATCAAGGAACTTTGGTCAACCTATGATGAAGATGAACCGCAGACTGCCCCAACGAAAAAAGAAGTAATAGACTACCTCACCGAAAGGGGGGCTGGCAAAAACATGGCGGAAGCCGTGAACCTTGTCCTGCGTCCAGTTAGCCTGCAAAGCATTGGGAGAAGAACAAATAAATCAAAGGGATAATTGGTGGTCACCATTTATCAAAAAAGGGAGTACTACATTCCAGAATGTGTTGTTTATTTAAAATAATAATGCCTTAATCACTTCAGAATTAGTGCCTATCTATATTTATGATTGTTTTAATAATGGTGGGCGCGTTACAAAATCATGCCCACCTATTTTAAATTTCCCATAGGTGTAATTATCTCGTAAACCGCAATAGACGTTACGAGGTAAATATGTCGAAATCATTTGTCCGCCTCACCGAAGTCCAGCGCCGTACTGGTTATAGCAAAGCCTGGATCTATCGCCTCATGTCTCAGGGTAAATTCCCTGCATCCGTAAAGATTGGCACTCGCGCCATTGCCTTTGTTGAAAGCGAAATTGACGAGTGGGTCAATGAACGCATTGCAGAATCGCGCAAGGAGGTTGCCTGATAAAGAAAACGGGTGTTCATTCTTGCGTACTGTTCCGTTGAGTCGCATTCCGTTCCGGACTCATCAGCAGTGATCGAAAGCTTTAACGAGGGATAATCAATGAAAATTGAAAAAACGGCCAACATTGGCCGGGGCCAAGCTCACCTTAAAGAAAGTCACGGCGATATTAACAGTAATGAGTTTTCTATCTTAGTACCGGTTATTGCTGGCCGGATAGGTGGGCGTGAAAGCAATATTGTGAGCGCTAAGGCATTACATAAAACGTTGGGTGTGGGCCGTGATTTCACCAACTGGATTAAAGGCCGTATTAGCCAATATGGCTTTATTGCCACTACCGATTATGTGTTGGTTGAAAATTTGAGCGCGCCAAAACGGGCGAGCACAAAAGCGAGGCAACAGCTCGAACATGATTACCTAATTACCCTGGGCATGGCAAAAGAGTTGGCAATGGTGGAGCGCACACCGCAAGGCCAAGCAATAAGGCAATACTTCATTCGGTGTGAGGAAAAATTACAGCGTATCGCTCCGAAAGTTACCGCCGAATTACGCCAGCGGTTGAAAGCACGCATTACAGCGGCCAGTTATTTTAAGCCAATGTGTGCGGCACTGGAGCTGGCACGTGCCGAACAGGGCAAAAAGACGCTGGCGCACCACTTCACCACTGAGAGCAACATGATTTCCCGCTTGGTGTTGGGAGGTATGACAGCCAAGCAATGGGCGCAGGCAAGCAGTGTGGCCGGCGAACCACGCGACAGCATGAATGCCGATCAGTTGGCCCACTTCTCTTATCTGGAACAAACCAACATCACGCTGATCGAGCTGGGGCAAGGCTATCACCAGCGCAAAGCCAAACTCACCGAACTCTCACAGCGCTGGCTTGCTAAACGTCTGGGGGCTGACCATGTTTAACCATGCATCCGGCCAGAAATGGGCCTCTCCCCTGGATGGCATCGGTTGCCGTTCTGCTGGTGGCATAGCGGCAATAAAAAAAGGCGGCACTGTTAATGCAGCCCTTTGGAACAGCGCACTACTGGATCAGCTTTCAGGTGTTTCCTTGGCCTTCTTGCGCTGGCGGCGTTTGATCTCACCACGCATTGAAGTGACGATAAAGCCAGCATTGCTTTCGCCATCATCTTTTAACAATTCCATATCTGATACAACTTCATGCGGAACTCTGACAGTAAATAGTTGTGATTTTGCATTCTTGTTAGGCGTTGCCATTACTGATTCCTCTTTGTTTTGGTGTGTATCAGTATATGCAATAAAAAGTTATCCGCAATGCTTGAAGTGTGTTTCACTTAAGTGTAGTTTTAAAAGTGATAGTGAAACACACCTATCAAATGCGAAGCCCGGCAGTGCTGGAACACTAACCGGGCCTCTAACTCCCAGCGATATCGACAGTATCGAGGCAGCTATGAAAAATCATACCATACCCTTAACCGGGCGGGATTCACTCATCCCGAATAAGTTCACCTGGCGTTTTCTGGCGATATCACGCTCAGACCGTAACGCCAAACCTTGCCGCATGTCTGTAGAGGCGCACACCGAACGCGAAGCCCGCCAGGTACTGTCCCCTCACTTTATCCTGTCATTGGCTGCACGCTTGCCGGTTCTGGAGGTGCGCCATGACTAAAACGTTCCGTGTCACAGGTTACGCAGTAAATAAGCGCGGCAATACCGCAGGCATTCATTACGATGTGCAGGCCACCAGCACCGAGCAAGCAATGGTTAGCGCCCTGCGTCTTGCAACCGAAGAAGGCTATCGCTTTGTGCGCCTGACTAGCGCAATCGTTCAGGAGGCCGATCATGCGTAACAATTTCGATATTTCAGCAGAAGCCGCCATCATGACGTTAGTGAATGCGCTCGTTGAAATCGGCGCGATCGCCAAAGAAGCCGATAAACACGTAGCCTGCAAAACCGAATATTCAGGTGCAATCACCCCGCAGGCACTGGCATGTATTGAATTACACGCCATCGAGGCGATCAAACAGGTCGGCTCCATGATGGAAGCTGAAATACGGGCAAGCGATGAGACAGAAATGCGCGGCCTGGTGCCTATGCTGAATGAAAATCAGCCTGACTTTTTAAAGAGGCTGGGTATTTATCCCTCCACAACCGGCCGGGTCATGCTCTACGTAGAAAGCGGCCGCATTACGGCGAATACGCCAATACCGGACGATCACATCACGACGAATTTCGATGGTTTTGTTCATCTGGCGGCCCGCGCCGGCTACCGCGTCGAACCCTTGAAAGCAACCGCATAACCGGAGCTTAAAATCATGAATAAAAAATTAGCCGGCCACCCGCCGGAGGCCAAACTCACCCCAAAAACGGGATCGGTGGATAATACGCCTTACCCTGGCCAGCGCTGGAAAGATAATCGTGGGCAGGGTGTCACGGTGACCGGAGCCAGTGTTTACCGGGTGAAATTTGTCCGTGATGGGTATGAATTTCCCTGCGAAATGCCGACAGCGCGTTTCTGCAGTGAATTCACCCTTGTTGAAACCAGAACGTTCACCGAATGGCGGGATGCGGCAAATCCGTTGGAGAAAACCCGAAAATTGAGAGAAATGATTGCTGCACGCCGGGAGGGATCGAAATGAGATCCGCACCAAATGTGAAGGCACTCCCGAAGGATAAAAACACCGAGGCGATTATTTTCGTGGGGGCCGATGCTCGCGCCCACGCGCAGCACTGGATCGAGAGTGAAGGCCATCGGCATGGCGACAACGTGCCGCCGATTTACCTGGGTAAAAGGGAGCTGGCGGAGCTGCATAACCTGCGCATTATCGACAAAGGGCGGCGATATGCCCGCGTTTATCTGGCCGGTGATATCGAACCCATTCAGATAAATGCGATTGGTGAAAAGTTGGCGCTGGCGGGAGTACAGGAGGCAAGGCTTTACAAGGCTATTTCCGATCGGGAGCCGGAGGACTGGCGAGGATTTTTAGCCAGGGCACGCGAGCAGGCCGAACAGGGGCAAAGCCTGGTTGAAGAAATGCGCAAGGCGAGCGGAAAGCGTGCACCTGTTGATGAGTTGGCACCCCGTGTAGAAGCCCGTTCTGGCGGTCTGTATTGGGTCACGCCCAAAATCGATAAGCAATCCGGGGAGGTGATACACCCCGGTCAATGGCTATGCGGTGCGGTGGACGTGCTGGGGGCCGGTGAAGGTGATGGCATCGATTTTGTGATCTTGCGTTGGCAACCGGTCGGAAATCGCCCGAAACGCACAGAGGCTATTCCAGCGGGGGATATTGGTAATCGTGAAGGTTGGTCACGTCTGAGCAACCGGGGGCTGCGTATTACAGCAAAACCTCACTTGCGCGCCATTCTTGCCGATCACCTGACCGACAACGACAGCGGGGAGCTGTGGAGCGTGGCCACGTTGTCGGGCTGGCAGCACGGCGTTTACATCATGCCTGACGGGGAAATCATCGGTGATGCAAAAAAGCGCGTTGTGTTCCACGGCAAGAGCGCCACGGCGTCGGGCTATACCGTGGCAGGCACGGCACAGAGCTGGCGCGACAACGTGGCCGCGCTGGTGGAAGGTAACCCGTCAATGATGCTGGGCGTAGCGGCTGCACTGGTTGCGCCATTGGTCGGGCTGGTGGGCGCCGACGGCTTCGGTGTTCATTTCTTCCAGCAGTCCAGCGCAGGGAAAACCACCACGGCCAACATTGCCAGCAGTCTTTACGGTAACCCCGACATGCTGCGCCTGACGTGGTACGGCACCGCGCTGGGGATTGCCAACGAAGCACAGGCACACCATGACGGGCTACTTGCGCTGGATGAGGTCGGCCAGGGGGCCGATCCCAAATCGGTCGCCACCTCGGCTTACACGCTGTTTAACGGTTCGGGGAAACTACAGGGTGCCAAAGACGGCGGCAACCGGGAGTTGAAACGCTGGCGAACGGTGGCGATCAGCACCGGCGAAATGGACATTGAAACCTATCTGCTGAGTCACGGCATCAAACCCAAGGCCGGGCAACTGGTGCGTCTGCTGAACGTGCCGATGGAAAAGGCAACGGTATTTCATGGCCTGCCATCAGGCAAGGCCCATGCTGATGCCCTGCGTGATGCATGGACGGCGCACCACGGCGCGGCGGGGCGTGAGTGGGTGCGATGGCTTGCCGACCACCAGCAGGAAGCGCAGGAGGCCGCAGGCGCTGCGCGGGAACGCTGGCGCGGGCTTATTCCCGACAGTTACGGGGAGCAGATCCACCGTGTGGGGGAAAGATTTGCGCTGATGGAAGCGGCGCTGGTGCTGGCAACCCCGATTACCGGTTGGGATGCGCAGGCCTGCCGGGATGCCATCCAGCACAATTTTAATGCCTGGGTAAAAGAATTCGGTACCGGGAACAAGGAGCATCAGCAGATTATCGATCAGGCGGAAGAATTTCTTAATGCGTATGGCATGAGCCGGTTTGCGCCCATTGAATATGATCCGCGCGATTTTCCCATAACCGAACTGATGGGATACCGGGATAACGGGGAACGGTTTGATGATCCCATGCTGTTTTACGTGCTACCTGCGCCGTTTAAAAAACACGTTGCAGGTACTCACAACAAAGACGTCGCTGCCAGAACACTGCATGAGGCCGGCATGCTCAAAAGGCCCGCCAGCGGTAAAAACTGGCAGATAAGAACGCCGCGCCTGAAGCACCTGAACAATGCCCGCCCGTGGACTTATGTTTTGCTCTTTGCACCGGAATCAGAGGAAAGCGAAACCGAATAGCCTACATGTGCGCGTAAACATACTTATCCCACTTATCCCAGACGTAGATGATATTAGTTAACTTATTGTTATATATGTCTATGTGCATTCCATTCTGGGATAAAAGTGGGATAAGTCGAGGGCTTTTTGGGACAAGTCGAGGCCATTTTGGGATAAGTCACCCGCTGCCGATGCCTGGGACAACTCAAAAACGGGCCAACTTATCCCAAAATGAGGGTGACTTATCCCAGAAATTAAAAAAGACATCAATTAAATCAATTGATTATGAAGGTTGGGATAAGTGGGACAAGTGGGACAAGCGTTTTTGTATACCTATAGAGGAATTTTTTGAAAATGACGAAAAAGGAGGCCATTCAAAAACCTACTTCATCCGATACGGGAAAAAAATCCCAGTCCGGCGCGGGTGGCTGGAGGTCGGTCTACATACAGCGTGTGCAGGCCCATTATCCACGGGTATTCAGTCACCGTGAGGTCAAACCGTTAAAGGTCGGGATCCGTGACGACATGTTGGCCGATGCTGCAGCGCGCCGTTTGCCTGTGCCCCCAAAACATCTTGTGCTTGCCTTGAGCAAGTTGACCAAAACACCGCGCTATCTGCGTGCGCTTGTGGCGGGTGGCCCTCGTTATGACCTGAACGGCCAGCCCTGCGGTGAGGTAACTGCAGAAGAACAGGAAAACGCCCGGATGCTATTGGCAAACCTGAAATCACACGGCAAGAAAAAGCGATTTACCGACCAATCAGACGCGATCGCCACATCTGGTTATTTCATTTTGTGCAACGTAATGTTTTATCGTTGCGTATTATGAAATAAAATAAACCTGTATGAACATACAGAGAGGTGATGCATGGCCTATAACCCCAACTTCAAGCCGGTGCTGCTGACCAAAGAGCAGATGCAGGCGGTAAAGCGCATTCAGGACAGCGAGCGGGCAAAATCCCCGTATCAGGTGGCCCCTACCCTTAACGCGATCGTCCGTGGAATTATCGATAAGGCACTCAAACAGGAAGGATTGGTATGAAAATCAATATTCGGGTTGATAAGCGTCAATTATGGCAAGGGTACGGCGTCAACAAAAACGAGGCATTTCGCCGGGCGTTGGTGGAGGCCATCAGTCATCGATTTGGTGGTGAATTGCCGGATGCCATGGGAAAAAAACTTGAAGGATTAACGGTTGAAGTCGGTGACTGTGGTTTCACCCAGGTAGAAAGCAGTTCGGCAAATGTCGATCTGGTGAAACAGGTTGTCAGAGATGTTATCGCCTCCACCGTCAGTCAAGAATCGTGGCGGCGCTAATCCGCTGGCCATCGTCACAAGAAAACGCTTCCGGACGGGCTGTTTTCTGGAAGCGTGCACTCCACCAGGAAAAAATCATGCTGATGAGCAAAGCGGCCTATGCCAAATACTGCAGTGTCAGTCGCCAGACTGTCTACGACTGGATAGCCAAAGGCGACGTTGTGATGTCCGGTTCCAAAATTGACGTTGAGGCCACCGAACGGCAGCGGAAAGGTGGTGATGAGTCAGGGCCGGAAATCACCACTACCGACCCGCAGGAAAGCAGAACGCTCGAAATGACGTGGGAAGAATTCTGGAAGGCGGTGCAGGCTGGCGACAATAAGACACCACCAGCCACCAACGAAGAAATACAGCAATGTGTGAGGCTTGCCGCTGGGGAGCTTAATTGGTCGGTCGAGTTTCTGGAGGATGAGGGTATTTATCTGGATGATGGCGACGCGGAACACTACGTTGTTCGGTATGACTTAAAAACCAACGCAGGTGTTGCCATCGGCCTCATCAGGCAGGAATTACGTTATAGCGCCAGCTTATGCCCGGATGATATGGCTGAATGGAGCCAGGAGGGATTGAACGCGTTGGCTGAATGGGCATAGGGTGATCGTTAGCATGTACTGATTCGTACTTGAACTAAAACTTTTTTGAATCGTTCAACAGCAGCTTCGAACCCAGGCTGTGTGAAAACTCTGGCTAAAAACTTAAGTGCACAATACTATGCAAAATCTGAAATCGATCAGCTGGTTAGCAGAGTCAAATTTTAAGTAGGGACGTGGTTTTCAGCTCTGTTTATGGCAGCTTATGCGATCAAAAACGTTTTCACACAGCCTATGCCACAAGCGGACATATCAAAGCTCAGTAGAAATATCTATTTTTTGAGAATGGCCGCTGCGAGAATTTCTCCCACAGCGACCTCTTTCCCCTAAAGAAATTGTGCGAACTATTCACTGGTTTCTTTATTTTTCTCATCATCTCTAATGTATAGAATAATATCATCTGAGGATATCCTTCCAGAAGGGCCATCCCATGTTATTAAACCATTTTCACGGAGATCAAATAATGCCCCCATAAAATTTTCATCACTAAAAGAATAACCCTCAGGGAATATATCATTCATTGTTTTTATTAGGTTCACCACTCTTATTCTTCCGTGTCTTTTTATCAGGTTTAGTGCTCTACGACGCATTAAGGTTGTAGGGATTGCTTGTGAACGAATGGTCTTTTGTATCCCACTTTCAAGGGCTTTTTTAATCTTATCTTCTAATTCTTTGATTTTAGTTTCATTATCTCCATTTGATTTAAGTTTTTCATCAACGATGCAAATAATTTCCTTACTAATACTATCCTTAAGTTTGTCTATTTTTTCTTCATTGCTGATAATGTCATCAGGGCTTCCTGTGTGGGGCTTTTTCCATATATGCTGACGCATATCTGTTACCGTATCCCTCATCATAGAGAATGTATCTGAATATAGTTTGTCAAATATTTTTTCCAGTCGCTCTACACTTGCTTGGATATCTTTTGCTGCTTTAGTTGTCTCTTTTGATGCTTCATTTGACATTTTATAAAAAACGAAGGAAAGCCAAATAGCACCAATAGCTAGTATTAATGAGGCTATTGTGGCAATAAAACCTATTACTGTTATTGCTGTATCTAATGTACTTGCTGCATCTGCAACTACTGTTTCTGCTGCCATATATCCTCAATGTTTAATCATACGGGGTTGTTTGTTTTAACCGCAGAGGGGTTCTATGACACTCGCACTTTACCCCAACTCCTAGGTCTTTTGTATTTGTATATCATACCATTGAGACTATTTACTTTTACCGAAAATTTCGTCAGAACGTGACTACAATGTCTTCAGTGCGTCAAGCATGTCCTCGCCGTTCAATGAACGTTGAGATTTTTTCTCTGCTGGTTTTCTGCGCAACTGCGAAAATCTGCATTAGTTCCTCACATAACTCTGATTAAGCCAGTCAATTAAAAGTCCGTATAGCTCATAGCCGACAGTCATACTCGATTGCGCACAGGCCGAAAAACTGTCATGACCAGTCTGAGCTTAAATAAATAGGCTAACGCTTTTCACTGTTCCCAGAAAAAATATCAACCACGCCTTATCCCTTGTGAGGTAAGTGTTTGATGATTTTTTATCACTATTGGGTATACAGTTTTATACATATCAACTACCGAACCCCACGCCTCTTTGCGAAAAAGTGTCAAGTTAGCGGCCCTACTTGACACTTTTATGATCGGACTTGATACATCCTCTGCAAGCCGCGTCAGCACTGGCTTTAGCTGGTATTGAGGGGCTTAATTTTTCACGTTGGGTGTACAGAGATGATAAGGTTTTTCATGCTTGGTTTGCAAAAGTGTCAAGTGACCATGTATCGGAATGTATCGGATCCCCCTGTATCAGAATGGAATTGGCCGAACCGAGTTACTGACAGGGATAAGTGGTGGCAGAGACGTTCAGCAGAAATCCCAAGCGTATTGATAGGCGTTAGACCAACGTTTACGTGATCCTTCTCAGAGAATGGGGCCGGTGGAGGTCACTAAGGATGTGACAGCAGGCGGCAAGAGCTTGATGGGCCATACCCACGGCGGCGTCCAGAACGGCAACGGCAGCACAGGAGCACCACAATGAAAAACGACAGCAAAGCAGCACAGGACAACCCGGCACAGTTGGAGAAAATCACCCCACTGGATGGCGCTCAGGCTCCAACCATTGACGACCCGGCCATGCACGGCGAGTTATTGGGTACAGGAAAACTCGGTGAGAGAGCGATCTGCAAGGAGTCAATCCATACTGAAACGCTAAACACCGGCAACAAATAAAGCCCACAGGAAGCCCGCCACCAGCGCGGGTTTTTCTTTTGTCATGTCTTGCAGGTGGTGGGAGTAAATGCGAATTGCGAAGTTGGAGTGACCAAGATGTGAGTCTCACGTATTGATGAGCTAATTAAATGGCAGCGTGAAAATTTAAAAGGAACAGGTTAATGGCAAGGTTAAACGTTGAAGTCACCAACCCCCTAAACGCCGATGTGAACAACATTTTCGCTCAGATGGAACGTAAGTATGCAGGCCGTGCGCTTACCCCGGAAGCCATCGCAGAGATGGAGCATGAAGCCGCACGGTTAATCCGCCGCCTCATCACCACCAAAGTAACCTTCTTTAAAAACTAACCGCCGCGCACTGCAATCGAGAGCCTAATAGAGGTGAACCTGAGAAACGCCGTCAATAGGTGAGGTATAATGTCGAACCTCCTACCGAAGGGATCTTCGACATGCCTATAAGTACCCTAGTAAAAACGCTTGTTATTGAGCATGAAAAACAAGGGCCGTTCAAGTTTGAAATTTATGAAACTGATGGCCACTATTCAGCAGATATTCATTGCAGGAATGGAGATGGTCGCTGGATGGTTCACAAAAACGGATATGGTTTTAAAAAGGCTATAACAATAGAGGACGCCAAGGCGTCTTGTGAAAGATTCATTGAGATTCTCGGTAAGTAACTCATAACCGCCTTCGGGCGGTTTTTTATGGCATCACAGAGTAGCTTTTCGAGGCTGCTGTGTAATGTGCAAGCAAAACTATTAGTAACACCTACCGGCCACAGCGGCATGGATGATGCAGCCAGCGCCAAACTTACCGACTCCGCTCAACGGGATTATTTCACCCGCAGAGAGCGAATTGATATCGCCAGAAAGCAAATGGCCGGATTGTAGCGGTTCACTCGAGAGCTATGTTTAAAGTAATATAAGCCTTTTCGTTTTTATGAAATGGATGTTTATGGATTCGGATATAATTGCTTTCGAAACGCTTTTATCAGCAAGAGATGCTTTGCTAGCAACTCAAGAAACGGCAAAGTGGACTTTTTGGATTATGGTAGCTACTTGGGTTGCAGGCTGTGCAACTTTTGCTGCGGTGGTAGTGTCACTTTATATCGCGAACAGGAAACCAATATCTAGGATAACCTCAACCTGCGGTACCGCTATCGTTTCCCCATCACCTGGCATTAGTTTGATTGGGCTTAGTTTGAATGTGGCTAACATTGGAATGCACCCAGTAGTTATTAGCTCTATTACATGGGTGTGCAATGGGGATAAACAGCTTGTGTTCGTCTTCAATACACATGCATCTGATAAGCTGCCAAAAAAGTTAGAGCATGGCGAATCAGCGATGTTTTTTATTGAGTTCAATAATTTCGCGGATTGGAAGGCAGATCTTCTTAACTTTATCGAGAAGGCAAATGGCAAAGTTAAAAAGTTACAGTATGTTGTGACGCTTGGGACAGGTCAAAGCGTAACCTTCAAACCGGACAAAGAGCTAATGAATACACTTACGTCATGAAATACCGCCTTTGGGCGGTTTTGTTTTTATCTGAAGTCCACGATGACCTGCAACTTAGTTTCACTTCATAACGGATGACACACCTTAAGCTGGTGGGGTGAAGGCTATGACCCTACAGCGCCGATCCCCACACTCTACCGACCAGAGGTAATCCCATGCTAGACCGACAAACCATAGAACAGGCGCTAATCAGCGCAGCACGCCAGCAAGGTTTCACCCTGGACGATAAAGACCTGCTGGAACTCCGAACCAGCGTAGCGGCCTCGCTGGCCGCCAAGGAACGCCACAAGCAGCGCATGACCGCACCGGCCTATCAGTGGAAGAAGCCAGCACCGCGCCGGTAATGCCTCCATACTTTCCACCAGCGCCAGCAGGCTCGAGTCTCCACGAACGCCACGCGCATCAACGCAATCCGGATGTACAGAAATGCTAAGGTGAGCGCCGCAGTGCGTGCCTCATGGCGATCGGCACTGAACCAACACGAAAACCCCCTTCGTTGGTTCAAAATGGCCTTGTGTTGGTTCACTTTTTTAAAATAAATCCTTATAAAACAATCACCTTTACAAATTGAACCGACTGAACCAACACACTTTTGCTTATATATAGAGAAATATCAGGAAAAAAAGCGCTTTCAAACGGTGGAATGCGGCTTTGCGGGCAGGTAATTACCCGCTGTTCTGTGTTTTGTTGTTTTTAACTCTGTTGGTGGAAGATCAAACGGTGTCTTGTTCAGTAAGCGGGTTGAACGGTACGCACAGCGCAAGATTTAGGGGGCGAGAGGGAAGATACGCATACCCATTTTCATCAAGAGCATTAAAGATATCCATCACGCCTCGATCGGTTTCAATGATGAGGTGGATGTCCAATGGGGTTTCTTCTCCCCCTAATTCCAAATAATCCTGCCCAAGAGAAACAGATAAAATGACACCTCCGATCAAACGATTAAGGTCATCAAATGCGTTTTCAATCCAGCGAACCTTACTATCATAGATATCGAAAGGTAATGACTGGTCATTCGAAAGCCATAAATCATCGAATTTGGACCAAGCAACAGAAATTATCTGACCGTTATTAAATGCCAGCCTGATAGGTAAATCATTCCATGGTTCCCAGCGATCAACGAATATCTCTGCGGTAGAGTAGCCAATCAATGTGGCTCCTATAAATGTTCCAAATACCTTTTTTATTGCTTCAGCTTTACTCACCAAACGCCTCTGTATCTCAGGTTATGTCTTATGAATCATAGTTACCACATAGCCCTGACCAGTTACAGCTTGTTGTCGGATGCAGGTAATTGGTTTTGAACAGTTGACAATCCACCAGCACCACTCCCTATATGGCTAAAAATTACTCGCAATCGTGGCGAGCGAGAGCAAATGTGTATAGGAATGTGTGTAGTTTCATTTTTATAAACTCATGGAGTACCGTATTTACTGGCTTTAAGTGCTGGCGTTCTACTCCCTTCACCCGCTCCAAAATCTCCTTATAAATCAACATGATGATTTATAAGCGCTTCAAGCAAAGGTGATTTCTCACCTACAATGCTTTCAGCCCCATTGAACTACACCCGTAACTGTCACTGTTTGGTGTGTGGTTGATCTGTGAGCATATCAAACCGTTGGCGGTCGTTCCAGTGTCTTACCGCGATAGCAAAACAAGAAAACTAAGCCACACTGTAGGCTCTAAACACTCACAGAAAGCTCATGGTAAGGCGCATTTTAGCCCGATGTTACTAAACAGGTTCATGGTGGTTTTCGTCCCTGCACACGATATGCAGGCTCTGCCAGCGGTTCGGCCTCGCTACCTAACGGTTACATGGTCATCCTGATAAGTCCTTGCCCTGAGTTACATAATGCTGCCGCTAACGCTCCGCTTTGCGTGTTACCACCAACGGGGCTTTATGGATCCTATTGCCTGATTTTAGGCAACAAAAAAGGCCCCAACCATGACGGCGGGGCCTTTCTTATTTGGCTTTATTACTTCACTTGTTTAGCCTTAAGAGCCAGATCGCGAAAATGTTTTACACTGCGCTCGAACCCCACGCGTTTTTCCATGCGAAAAAACTTGTTCTGATCGAACCCCATCAATCTACAGAAAGCTGACCAAACAAGGGAAGGGCAATCCCATCTATCGTGATGCATGGTTGCTTGGTTTTGAGCTAATGCTAAGGGTGTCAGACCTGCGGGAATTGCGCTATGACGATGTATCAGGTGATCATGTGGTCATTGCCCAGCAGAAAACGCAGAAAGTGATCCGTGTACGTCTTACAGATACCGCCAAACGCATCATAGCGGCTCGTAAGGAGGCTAACCCTAATCATGTGTACATATTACAGCTTGATAGTAAGAGAAGCACAGGCAAGCCGGTAAGCCGTTCCAAGCTGCATGAGGAAATCAGTTATGCGGGGCAGAAGTTGGGACTAAATCTGTCAACTCACAGCATGAGGAAAAGCAAACCAACGATAGGTTATGAGGATGGGGCGGATATTGCGGTGATCAGTAAGGCATTGGGTCACAAGTCGTTAGCCTCTACATTACATCGGCGCGACACAGGCCAAGGTTGATAACTTTGCAGATAAGTATTCTTTAGGGGAGCTTGTATAAATTCTAGGGCCTTGCCTCTCATTGCTGGAATAAGAATATAAAAACAGATCTATTATGCGTTTTTTTTCTAACGTTTAATAAAGCGGCAAACGATCGTGTTTTTGACAGTAACCACAAAATTTCATCACGCTTATTGACAACCTTGTCGCTCCAGTTGTAATGCGCGCTAGGAAGGTATCGTAACATTTCCCCCCCAAGTTATCCACAGGAACGGCAGGTTTTGTTCACTTGCAAACCTACCAAGTTCTCATTATCTTGTTGTTAGTCCAGATGAATAGGCACTACATGTAGTGCGTTCCTGTTCTCTGGACAAAAAACAGCCGAGTCCACATTTGTGGATCCGGCTGATTTAGAAGCGAGGTTTCTGAGAGTTTGGCGACTCAAAGTTAACCGTTAGCTACCTACTTTCTTACCTTAGACAAGTTGGATTGTAGGCAACATAGACGGGCTTTGTAAAACCTTTTTGTGCCCTGAAGGGCTAAGGCAATACAACATGACTATTTGTTACAACCGTCACCGGTACTCACCGGTCTTTGTTCAACTACCTGAAGATCAAGGTGGTTTTGGTCGCCACAAATGCTGTGGTTGTGCTTACGAGCAAGGCTTTCAACATGGCTTAATTCGTAGCTCTCAAGTTTGGGTTAACCTTGAAGCCCTACCTGAAAGCCAAGCTGGTACTGTACGCCACAAAAGCCCCCAGGCAGCTTATGCCAAAGGTTATAGCGACGGCATGATGGCATCTTATAGTCAGTCTCACATGGCTGGCTAATGCAACCAACAGCAAGGATGTTTAACGCATCCTTGCCCCTTCCATTCAATATGAGGTTGTATCGATGTCCAAGCGCAAAGTAGGTCGTAGTGCTATCACTGGTCAATTTGTGACAGAGAAAGAAGTGAAGAAAAACCCTAAAACAACGGTTACGGAAACCATCAACTATCCGAAGCCTCAAAAGAAAAAGCCATAGTATCGTTAAATGATGGAGCGCCTAAAGGCGCTCCATTTCTAAATAGCCCGGTTTACTCAATGTAGTGGCACACTGAATTTGGCCACCTGACCAGAGGTGATATTCTCACCTCAATAACGTTACAGGTGACACGATGGGTAAACATTTCACAGCAGAATTTAAACTTGAAGCAGCCAAGCTGGTTGTTGACCAGCAATACACCTTTGCAGAGGCCGCAAAGGCGATGAACGTCAGCCTTTCTGCTTTGACTCGCTGGGTGAACAAACTCCGTCTTGAACGTCAAGGCAAAGCGCCTGCCGGGCTGCCGTTGACACCCGAGCAGATCGAACTACGTGAAATGAAAAAAAGAATACAACGGCTTGAAATGGAAAACGATATTCTAAAAAAGGCTACCGCGCTCTTGATGTCGGACTCGTTGAACAATTCACGATAGTTAACAAATTGAGGGCGCTTTATCCCGTTAAAGCGTTATGCCAACTCTTTGAGGTTCATCGTAGCAGTTACCGATATTGGCACAGCCGTAAAAAGGTGCCGGATGCAGAGCGTGCCATAAAACGCAGTTTGGTCAGTGAAGTCTGGCAGGCCAGCGGCGGCTCTGCAGGTGCCAGAAATATTGCCACGATGGTGACGAATAAAGGGGTAAAACTGGGGCGTTGGCTTGCCGGTAAGCTAATGAAAGAGCTTGATATAACGAGTTGTCAGCTTCTTGCGCACCACTACAAACGAGGTGGAAAAGAGCGCATTGATATCCCTAACCTGCTTGAGCGTCAGTTTGCTGTCACCCGACCAGATCAGGTTTGGTGTGGTGATGTGACGTACATCTGGACAGGTAAGGGCTGGGCGTATCTTGCTGTTGTGTTGGATCTGTTTGCCCGCAAGCCCGTTGGTTGGGCTATGTCCTATTCACCTGATACGGAACTGACCGTGAAGGCCTTACAGATGGCGTGGGAGTTGCGTGGCTGTCCTACAGGTGTCATGTTCCATAGTGATAGTAATAATGCTGGTGTCAGTTTTTATCATCACTCAGTTTGCCGTTAAACCAGATTGGTGTGATTACTGATGCAGTGAAGGCCTTCCCGCATCCTGACTCACACAGCGATCGACCTTTTGTGTCCTGCCCTGGACTCGTCGGTTGCCGGAAGCGCCTTCATGCGAGGCATCTCCTCACCGGTGCGCGTGACTCAAGAAGGGCCTGACGGCTTGTCTCATTACTGTCCTGTCCGGGTTATCTGTCTGGAGATTCAACTCTGTTTCCTCAGAGGAACTCTGTCATGGCTGATAAAGTTACCGAAGCCGCCGTTGTGGGTGGTGTGGATACACATAAAGATCTGCACGTTGCCGCTGTCGTAGATCAGAACAATAAAGTGCTGGGTACTCAGTATTTCGCCACAACACGACAAGGTTACCGGCAGATGCTGGCATGGATGACCTCATTTGGGGCGTTAAAGAGAATTGGCGTTGAGTGCACAGGTACCTATGGCTCAGGGCTGCTTCGCTATTTTCAGAATGCCGGGTTAGAAGTTCTTGAAGTGACTGCGCCAGATCGGATGGAGCGACGCAAACGGGGTAAAAGTGACACGATTGATGCTGAGTGTGCTGCTCATGCAGCATTCTCTGGTATAAGGACAGTTACTCCCAAAACGCGCGATGGCATGATTGAATCTCTGCGGGTGCTAAAAACTTGCCGCAAAACAGCGATATCAGCCCGAAGAGTCGCTCTCCAAATTATCCATTCCAATATTATCTCTGCACCAGATGAATTACGTGAACAGCTGAGAAATATGACGCGCATGCAGCTCATCCGGACTCTGGGATCCTGGAGGCCTGATGCCAGTGAATACCAAGGATGTCTACTATGAACTGTGATAAGTGTGTAATGGCAGGGGCTGCGGTAGCTTCGAAGCATCGTTCTACGCTGCTTGCGAGAAAGCGGACTGGGAAAAAGGGATTGCATTTCTCTATGGTGCGTGAAGATCAGATCAAAACCCGCTGGACGGAGAGCGAGGCTGTGGCCATCAAGAGCACTGCTGACGCTATGGCATCTAATCCCGCAGTAGAAACCAACGTAGCCGCGATCCGCGGATTCTTGGCAATGTTTGCCGAAGCCCCAGAAGTTCTGGTTCACGTTCACAACGAACTAAAAGCCGCAGGGCTTCCCGTTCCTGAGTGGCTTCCATTGCCGCAGTAGGCCTCCTGAACAGTGTTTCTGTTTACTGTTGTTTAGAGGATTACATACACCTGTGCATCACATGGTGTTTCACGAATAAAGAAAAAGGCGCTCGCCACTGGCAGCCAAGGAGCGCCACCGATAGCGCATGAGCGCACCAGCCTACCAGTGGAAGAAGCCAGTACCGCGCCGGTAATGCCCCGATTAGCTCCACCAGCGCCAGCAGGTTCGAGTCTCGACAAACGCCACTAACATCAACGCAATCCTGATGTATAGAAATACTAAGGTGAGCACTAGAATAATATGTGCCACAGGGTGACCAGCACTGGATTAATACGAAAACCCCATTTGTTGGTTCAAAATAGCCACGAGCGAGATAGTGTCAATTGAAAGGGTGAGATTTGTCGAACCGACCAAAGATGAACTAGGGCTACTGAAGCTTTCCGATGTTAAATCATGGCGTGTTACGTAAAAGAAAAAGCCCGCTAACGCGGGCCTGCTTCGGACCAATCTATTTAATCGTCAGGCTACTTTCTTTTGACGACGAGGGCCTTGAACCTCGCGAGTTGGTGCTTTTGCTCGCTCTAACAAGACCGGGGCAGCTTTAGCCAGAAGCTCGATAGATGCACCAATGCGAGCGAATGTTTCGACAGTGTCGAATTTCGCGTCTTTAGCATATGACATGTGACATCTCCTTAGTAGGTACATTTCCTTGTACAGTATAACAGACAGTATGTGGTCATGACCACATACTGTGGTAGTGAATACTAGTGGCTTACATCTAAAAAAGCCATAGCTTTAGTTATCATTTTGTTGTGCTGCGTACTAAACATGGGATTTATTTGAAACAAACTACGACCATCTTTCAGGATTCGTAATGTTATCTCTCAGTTTGTCAAGTGTGCACGTCATGCGATATGCACAATCTGCGTCGTTCTCAAACCCGAACTTTTCATAGTACCAGCGTAGTTCTGGATCCGGCTCAGAGATAACAACTTGCTCACCCTTAATGGCATCAGTAAATATGTAGGCACCCATGAAGGTAAACAAGGCCATGCGCTTGTAAAGCGGGTGCCCTTCATCATCCCTGACAAAGTTTTCTATCATGTAGATTTCGAAGGTTTGCGTATCAAGGCGGAATGCGCACAGCGCAATGCCCGCCGGGTAACCCTCTTGTTCAGAAAGAATTTTGAAGCACAGATCTATGCTGTTTGCTTTTCCGGTGTATTGGCTTATGCCCCATTCCCAGTTAAGTTCACCATACATCCCAGATGAAAGGAGCCGATAGTCTGTTTCTTTTAATGGGCCAACAGCAAGGTCTAGGCCCATGCGATCAATTAACAGTTGCAGCGCATTCCGTGTTTGCTCAGCGATCTCATGAAATGAAAGCATTAACTTTTCCCTGAGGTATATAGTTGTTCGATTATATCACTGTTAAATTTCTCTTGTAATTATCCGTGCTAAAAATAAGTGTAATAATTACCGTTTTGGTTACTTTGTCAATTGGCAACGAGGCGGATGGGTACGCATGCAGTACATCAAGGATGTTTTTATACTAGCCATTATTAGATGATTGCCACCACCACGGCACTGGTAGAGTCAGACAAGCACAGCATCGTTCCACGATGTCGGTAACGGGCTTTGACCTGCCAGCGCTAGAGTTGATGATCCACCAGCGGGGCGAACGGTTAACGGTGACCGGTTCGGTGTGTTATCACAACGGCTACCAGATAACGGCGTGTGAGATGATTTCTGAATTTGACAGCCTTATGAAGCGTCACCGTGGTACCGTTGAAGCGCTGAGTGATAGATGAACGGATGGCCACAGTGAAGTGGCGATATTCCGCGTCAGCGCTCTAAAGCTTCACTCTAGTTAGCGAATTATTGCCGCTGGTGATACCCCACCAGCACCGCTCCCTATATGGCTAAAAATTACTCGCAATCGCGGCAAGCGAGAACAAATGTGTATAGGGATGTGTGTAGTTTAATTTATGTAAACTTGATCTTACCCAGTAATAGTGGACACGGTATTAAGTGAGTAAACTCGTAACTCAGAGGTGACTCATGACTAAACCATCAGCAACGAAAAACAAGCCCCGCAAACAACACACGCCTGCCTTTCGGGA
>NZ_MOXD01000067.1 GCF_001976145.1 Serratia oryzae | reverse complement strand
CGGTATTGGCGAGATTGCCGCCTTTGGCTTGCTCCAACGCCACCGCTTGGCCCGCTTGCACGCCAGACAGCGCCGCCTTGGTGCCTTGTAACGCTGCCAGGCGACCGTCGGTTTCTTTCTGCGCCTGCTGCGCCGTGTTGACGGCAGTGTTCACCGCACCGCCTGCTGCACCAGACAGCGCGACGGTCAAGCCACTGGTTTTCTGCTCAACGGTCTCATCCCGACGCGTGATATCGTGCCCAGGGTCAATCTGTACGCTGTCACCGGTCACCGACAGGTTCTGGTTGGCAATCACATCGGCACCGCCGATATGGGCTTTGCCGCCCGCCACGATGCTCACATCGCCCCCGGTCGACCCGATGGTGCTCACACTCTGGCTTTGGGTGGTGCCGTCTTCGTTCACCTGATGGCGTGACGAGGTGCTGCCAACAGTGAAGCCCAGCCCACCGCCGCTGAACACACCGCTCTTTTTCTTCTCATCCAACCGATAGCTTGATTGCTCTTCGGTGGCGGCCA
>NZ_MOXD01000066.1 GCF_001976145.1 Serratia oryzae | reverse complement strand
CGGTTATACGGCAGCGAACGCCTGACTATCGGCGGCGAAAGCTCGGTGCGGGGTTACAAGGAGCAGTATCTGTCCGGGGATAACGGCGGTTACTGGCGTAACGAGGTGAACTGGTCGCCATTCAGCCTGCCGTACCTCGGCACAATCACCCTGTTGGGTGCGGTAGACGGCGGTTACCTGCGCTACGACTCACAGGATACCTATGCCTCCGGCACGCTGTGGGGCGGCGCGGTGGGGCTCGGCAGCCGCAACCGTTATTTTGGCAGCCAGTTGACCGTCGGTTGGCCGCTGTCACACCCGAGTTGGCTGGAGCCGGACCGGGTTTCTGTCTATTACCGCATCAGTATTGTTCTTTAATTAATGTCCAGGGAAAGGGTTTACCACATGAGTCAGTCAACGGATCGTCCTCTTCATGCCACCCAACGTTGGCTGAGCTATGCCCTGTGTACCCTCCTGGTGTGGCAGCCGGTGTTACCCGCGTTTGCCAACGGCGTGAGCGTCGCCGAAGGCAATACGAAACTCGATCAGGC
>NZ_MOXD01000065.1 GCF_001976145.1 Serratia oryzae | reverse complement strand
GCGGTGACGGAGGCTCCCGATGCAATATGGGTAGTGGCTGACAGACCGCCGTTGGCCGCGCTCAGCGCTAAATCTCCGCCGTTCACGTTCAGCGTGCCCGCCCCGGTCAAGCCGCCAGGGGCGGTCGACGTGCCTCCTGACGACAGGTTCAACGTACCGCCTGCCAGATCGAGCACCCCGGTGTTGGTCAGCAGTCCGCTGCTCAACACGCCCGGATCGAGCGTCACCGTGCCCTGGTTGGTCAGGGCGCCGACCGTCTGGCTGAAGTTATTGGTATTGAAACCGGCACCGCTGGCCACTGTCAGCAATGAGGTGGCACCAAAGGCATTGTTGCTCCCCAGCAGCACATCGCCGCCGCTTATCGTGGTGCTACCGGTGTAGTTGTTCTGGCTGTTGGTGACGGTCAGAGCCCCGTTGCTGGCATCAAAGGCAACGCCGCCCACCCCGGTCAGTTGCGCAGTCAGATTTTTGTTGGAATCCGGGCTGACATCGGTGGCAATAATCAGGGCATTAGGATTGTCCAGCAGCAGGTTAATCGC
>NZ_MOXD01000064.1 GCF_001976145.1 Serratia oryzae | reverse complement strand
GGTGGGGGTAGCTGGAACGCCGGGCACCGAAACGCTGCGCGCCCTGACGCTCGACGGCGGTACGCTGAACTTTACCGGCGGTGCGCCACTGTCTAGCGCCGAGAGCACCATTACAGCTCAGACCCTGGCCGCTAACGGCGGCACTATCAATCTGGTGGGGGGGAGTTCCTGGGACAATACGCCACCGGTGGTGCCACCGAACCTGTCGATCCTGGATCAGAACCGCGGGGCGACGGCGATGCAGTTGATCAGCGCCACCACGGCCAGCGGGGCCGATACCTTAACGCTGACGATTGACGGTGTGGCGGTAACGCCACTGGGGTTAATCTCTGCTATCAACCAGAATACGGTGCATGTGGCGGATGCGACCTATAATTACGCGCTGTCCAACACCGACGGTGCCAGCGCTTCTGGCCTGTACCTGAACTATGGTCTGAGTGCGATTAACCTGCTGCTGGACAATCCTAATGCCCTGATTATTGCCACCGATGTCAGCCCGGATTCCAACAAAAATCTGACTGCGCAACTGACCGGGGTGGGCGGCGTTGCCTTTGATGCCAGCAACG
>NZ_MOXD01000063.1 GCF_001976145.1 Serratia oryzae | reverse complement strand
TGTCAGCCTGCCTTACGGCTACTGGCTGGCGGATTACAACTATTCCTACAGCGACTACCTCTCGACCATCAACAATCAGGGCTTCGACTGGCGCTCCAGCGGCGACAGCCAGACGCACCGTTTCAACCTGTCCCGCGTCGTGTTCCGCAACAGTGAGATAAAAACCGGCCTGGCGCTGGGCCTGACGCACCGTATCAATCGCAACTACCTCAACGACGCCCGGCTGGAGAGCAGTAGCCGCAAGCTCACCAGTGTATCGTTGGGGGCGACGCACAGCCAGAAGCTGTGGAGTGGTTTTGCCACGCTCAACCCGACCTACAGCCGTGGCGTGCCTTGGCTGGGGGCGGAAGACGACAGCGGCAAAAGTAGCGAGGCACCAAGAGCAGAGTTCAACAAGACTTCACTCTCCAGCAGCTATTACCTGCCGCTGGCGCAGAACTGGACCTATCTCACCAGCGTCTACGGCCAGTGGTCGCCAGACCGGTTATACGGCAGCGAACGCCTGACTATCGGCGGCGAAAGCTCGGTGCGGGGTTACAAGGAGCAGTATCTGTCCGGGGATAACGGCGGTTACTGGCGTAACGAGGTGAACTGGTCGCCATTCAGCC
>NZ_MOXD01000062.1 GCF_001976145.1 Serratia oryzae | reverse complement strand
GAAGTAGGTAGCTTAACCTTCGGGAGGGCGCTTACCACTTTGTGATTCATGACTGGGGTGAAGTCGTAACAAGGTAACCGTAGGGGAACCTGCGGTTGGATCACCTCCTTACCGAACGATATTGATTGAGTGAGTGCTCACAACAGATTGTCTGATGAAAAAGTAACGAGCAGAAAACTCTTTATAGGCTTGTAGCTCAGGTGGTTAGAGCGCACCCCTGATAAGGGTGAGGTCGGTGGTTCAAGTCCACTCAGGCCTACCAAATTCGCACTCATGCTGCATTATGAGCTGGGCACGAAGCAGCAGGTTTCCCGAGAGGGAAAAACTGTCATTCACCGCGAGTGGTAATAAAGAGTTCTGCCAGTGACTGTATGGGGCTATAGCTCAGCTGGGAGAGCGCCTGCCTTGCACGCAGGAGGTCAGCGGTTCGATCCCGCTTAGCTCCACCATATCCCTACGGTCCTTGATAATACTTCAGAGTGTACTGGTGACAGTATGCTGCGAAGTATTTTGCTCTTTAACAATCTGGAACAAGCTGAAAATTGAAACCTGACAGCAGAAACTTATCCCTCCGTAGATGTATTGGGGTAAGGATGACCCTGTCAGAGAGTCTCTCAAATGTTTGCAACGCGAATGT
>NZ_MOXD01000061.1 GCF_001976145.1 Serratia oryzae | reverse complement strand
TTATTCAGCGCGGTCAACGCGCCCCCCTCAAAGGCGTTAAAGTTCAGGGTGCTGCCGCTGCCAATGCTGACGCCACCGGTGCCCAGGTTGGCGTTCTGCGAGACGGTCAGGGTACTGCTGCCTATCAAGTCAAACAGGCCGGCAAAGCTGCTGTTGGTGCCGGTGAGGGTGGTGTTGGACGCATTGCTGAGTTGCACAGTAGAATCCAATACTCCGCTCAGAGTATTCGCGAGAGTCCCCGCAACGCCATTCAGCAACAGTTGTGAGGTGGCATCGGCCAGATTGACGCGGGCCGCCGAGGTCCCCAGATTATCGGCCGTGCTGATCGTCAGGGCACCGTTCGCATCGATAACGTGGGTGCCGCTGAAGTCGTTGCTGCCGCTCAGAGTCACCGCCGCGCCGGTATTGATGGTCCCAGCGCCGCTCAGCACGTTGGCGAGAGTGTCTGCGGCGTTCAGATTCAACGTACCGCCAACATCCACCTCACTGGTGCCCAGGGCATTCGCCGCGTTCGCGGTGACGGAGGCTCCCGATGCAATATGGGTAGTGGCTGACAGACCGCCGTTGGCCGCGCTCAGCGCTAAATCTCCGCCGTTCACGTTCAGCGTGCCCGCCCCGGTCAAGCCGCCAGGGGCGGTCG
>NZ_MOXD01000060.1 GCF_001976145.1 Serratia oryzae | reverse complement strand
TTATTCAGCGCGGTCAACGCGCCCCCCTCAAAGGCGTTAAAGTTCAGGGTGCTGCCGCTGCCAATGCTGACGCCACCGGTGCCCAGGTTGGCGTTCTGCGAGACGGTCAGGGTACTGCTGCCTATCAGGTCAAACAGGCCGGCAAAGCTGCTGTTGGTGCCGGTCAGGGTGGTGTTGGACGCATTGCTGAGTTGCACAGTAGAATCCAATACTCCGCTCAGAGTATTCGCGAGAGTCCCCGCAAAGCCATTCAGCAACAGTTGTGAGGTGGCATCGGCCAGATTGACGCGGGCCGCCGAGGTCCCCAGATTATCGGCCGCGCTGATCGTCAGGGCACCGTTCGCATCGATAACGTGGGTGCCGCTGAAGTCGTTGCTGCCGCTCAGGGTCACCGCCGCGCCGGTATTAATGGTCCCAGCGCCGCTCAGCACGTTGGCGAGAGTGTCTGCGGCGTTCAGATTCAACGTACCGCCAACATCCACCTCACTGGTGCCCAGGGCATTCGCCGCGTTGGCGGTGACGGAGGCTCCCGATGCAATATGGGTAGTGGCTGACAGACCGCCGTTGGCCGCGCTCAGCGCTAAATCTCCGCCGTTCACGTTCAGCGTGCCCGCCCCGGTCAAGCCGCCAGGGGCGGTCG
>NZ_MOXD01000059.1 GCF_001976145.1 Serratia oryzae | reverse complement strand
TGATAGGCAGCAGTACCCTGACCGTCTCGCAGAACGCCAACCTGGGCACCGGTGGCGTCAGCATTGGCAGCGGCAGCACCCTGAACTTTAACGCCTTTGAGGGGGGCGCGTTGACCGCGCTGAATAATTCATTGAGCGGGACGGGCAACTGGGTGCTGCGCAACAGCAACATCAACCTTTCCGGTAGCAACAATGCGGCGGGCTTTAGCGGTTTGCTGGACATCAACACCGGCGCCTCGCTAACGCTGAACGGTGCCACGACGTTGGATGCGAACACCGTATTGAACGTCAACGATGCGACCAGCACGTTGAACATCAGCAATAACGGTGCCTTTGCCCTGAACAATAGTCTGACCGGGGCCGGGCAGGTGAATGTGGATACGGCCAATAGCGCCTTCAGCTTCGGAGCCGGAGCGGGGTCCGCCTTCACCGGCAACGTGACGCTGAATAACACCACCTTCTCGTTGGCCGATACCAATGCCAGCGCTCTGGCGTTGGCTGGGCTGACCTTGGGGAATGGCAGCGTGACCACGGTGGGGGTAGCTGGAACGCCGGGCACCGAAACGCTGCGCGCCCTGACGCTCGACGGCGGTACGCTGAACTTTACCGGCGGTGCGCCACTGTCTAGCGCCGAGAGCACCATTACAGCTCAGACCCTG
>NZ_MOXD01000058.1 GCF_001976145.1 Serratia oryzae | reverse complement strand
AGGGAGATATCAACGGGCTTGAGGCGGCACTGAAGGCCAATCCGAAGCTGAAGGGTGATACCGAAGCGCTGCGCAATACCGATGCCTATAAAGCAGAGATGCAGAAATACGGCACGGGGAGTGACTTACAGAAAGCAGCACAAGCTGTCACGGCGGCATTGCAAGGCCTGGCCGGTGGCAATATGGCTGCCGCCATTGCTGGTGGGTTAAGTCCGTATGCGGCGGAGCAAATCAAGGCGTACACCAAAGGTAACGACACGGCCAACGTGTTGGCGCATGCGGTGTGGGGTGCGATGGCGGCAGAGATGAGCGGCAACTCGGCGGTGGCTGGGGCAGCGGGTGCAGCCGGTGGCGAACTGGCGGCGCGTTATCTGGCGGAGCAGTTGTATCCTGACGTGAAACCTGAAAACCTGAGTGAGGAGCAGAAACAAAGAATCAGCGCACTGGCAACCTTGGCGGCAGGGCTGGCTGGAGGTGTGACGGGCGACAGCACGACGAATGCTGTTGCAGGTGCACAAGCCGGTAAGAACTCAGTGGAGAATAACTATCTGAGCAGCACGGAGAAGAGCCGCCAGACATATCTCAACAACAAACAGAACCTGACACCAGAAGAACAGAAAGATAAGGAGGCGTTAAATCGCAAGGATCTGGAAAGTGATC
>NZ_MOXD01000005.1 GCF_001976145.1 Serratia oryzae | reverse complement strand
AAGAAAGTGGCGTTAACAGCGTGCATCAGAAAGCTGTTAACGATATTAAACGCGATGCTGCGAGATAATAGGCAATGGGTGACAAATTAATCATCACCCATTGACTTTAAACACAGCTGCTCTCCCTGAGGGAGAGGGGGGAATGCCAGCGAGTTGTCCCTTTTTGAACCGAGGGGAGCATGGCGCTAAGGTTGTTCATCCCGGATTGTTTGCCAGGTGGGGAAGGAGGCACTGCTCAGTTCCCTCCTCCTTGGGGAGAGGGGAATGCCAGCGAGTTGTCCCTTTTTGAACTGAGGGGAGCATAGCGCTAAGGCTGCTCATCCTGGATTGTTTGCCAGGTGGTGAGGGAGGCACCGCTCAGTTCCCTCCCCCTTGGGGAGAGGGGGGAATGCCAGCGAGTTGTCCCTTTTTGAACCGAGGGAAGCATAGCGCTAAGGTTGTTCATCCTGGATTGTTTGTCAGGTAGTGAGGGAGACACCGCCCAGTCCCCTCTCCCTTGGGGAGAGGGTTAGGGTGAGGGGGCATTGCACAATGTTGCTCGCTTCTCACCCTCGCTTTTCACTGGATTCAGACTTCGTCGTCGTCTTCTGGCGCAATCAGCGGAGTGATTTTTACCTTCATAATACGGTGGCTGCTGATTTCCAGCGGTTCAAACAAATAGTCACCGATCTGCAGTAGTTCACCTTCCTGCGGAATGCGCTGGCAATGTTCCATCAATAAACCGGCCAGCGTGTGGTATTCCCGCTTCTCTTCCAGCGGCAGTGGCACATACAGCACCAGATCTTCCAGCGGCATGTGGCCATTAGCGAACCAGCAGCCATCGGCAGTTTGCTGAATATCGTGGCGTGCGTCGAACTCTTCATCGGCTTCAGGCAAGTTGCCCGCGATGGTTTCCATGACGTCGGTTAAGGTCACAACGCCTTCGATCGAACCAAACTCATCAACGACAAAAGCAAAGTGCGTTTTTGCCTGGCGGAACTGCTCCAGCGCGGAAAGCAACGTCAACTGCTCAGGGAAGATCAACGGTTGGCGTACCAAGGCCCGTAGGTCCAACTGAGGCTGTTGCAACTGTTGCTTCAGAACGTCGATCGTGTGGATCACCCCCAGGGGTTCATCACTGGAGTTATCTTCCGTGACGACAATGCGCGTATGCTGATTTTTCTCTAGCAATTGCGCCAGCTTTTCTTGTGGATCGTTAAGGGCGAGATATTCCACATCATGGCGTGAGGTCATAATACTGCTGACCGTCCGCTGCGCCATACCCAGCACACGCTCGATCATATGGCGCTCCTGCCGGTTAAAAATCTCCCCTTTTACGCTGGTGCTGTCGGCCAGCAGGTTGGCAGAATGGCTGTCGATCTCGGCTTCTTCATGTTTGCCGCTGAGCATGCGCAGCACGGCTTCAGCGGTGCGTTCACGCAGTGGCCGCACCTTGGAAAGAAAGCGGCGCCGGTTGAATTGCGCAAGCTGATTCAAGGCTTCGATCATGACGGAGAAGCCAATTGCGGCGTAGAGATACCCTTTCGGAATGTGATAACCAAACCCTTCAGCCACCAGGCTGAAGCCGATCATCAGCAAGAAGCTGAGGCACAGAATAACGATGGTAGGGTGAGCATTAACAAAACGCGTCAGTGGCTTGCTGGCGAGCAACATCAGGCCAATTGCGACACAGACCGCAATCATCATTACCGCAAGGTGATCGACCATTCCCACCGCCGTGATGACGGAGTCGAGTGAAAATACCGCATCAAGCACGACAATTTGCGCAACAACCGGCCAGAAACGCGCCCCCTTGCGCTGGCCATGCTGCTCTTCATCTTTGCCTTCCAGCCGTTCGTTCAACTCCATTGTGGCTTTAAACAGCAGGAAGATCCCCCCGACCAGCATGATCAGGTCCCGCCCGCTGAAGGCATGCCCAGCGGCGGTAAACAGGGGCTTGGTAAGCGTTGCCAACCATGAGATTGAGGCGAGCAGAGCCAAACGCATCAGCAGGGCCAGCAAAAGGCCGACAATGCGTGCCTTATCTCTCTGCTTTTTAGGTAACTTTTCCGCCAGGATGGCGATAAATATCAGGTTGTCTATCCCCAGTACAATTTCCAACACAACCAGGGTGGCCAAGCCGGCCCAAATTGTTGGATCTGCGATCCATTCCATACGCCCAATTTCACCTTTTTTGTTTGGCGGCTTATCCCGCAATCAGAATGATGGAGGTTGAGAGAGGGGAATTCAACATTAAATCAGCAGATTGAGGTGGAGATGCTATAAAAGGCCAGTAATAACATATAACAATGTTTTCTGAGCAATTTATAGGGTATAGAAAAAAGTAAGCCTACCTTAGGTGTGAAGGGAGTTGAGCTAGGAATTTTCAAATAAAATCAAACGATTATTTTGTTTGCAAAATTAAGTGAGATGTGCATTAAAACTTTATTAGTAGTCTTATTCTGAAAAGGGTTGTAGTTGTTTATCTAAGGCTTGTTTCAACAGGCCATTAGTATAAGAATCTTAGCATTCCACAAATGGAAATAAGGGCCGTGACTTGCTCAGCATACTGCTGCCTTTTTCCTGAAGTTGTGATCTGTACATCATTAAATTCAGAACAGAAAATCAGGTTCACCACAAGATGTGGTGAACGTCACGTTTTTCTGCTTCCCCCCCTCTCTACAGTGCATTGGTAGCTGAAAGCCAAGGGCGGTAGCGTGCAAAAATTGAATATAGCGTGATGTTGTACTTTTGTAGCGGATCAAGTGCTTTGGCTTCCTGACTTTATTAATCCGTTGATATCATTAATTTTACAGGTTCGGTTGCACTTGCCTGTTATTTGTTGGTGAAAAAAGACTATGCAAAAAAGATTGAAGGCGGTGATTCCAGTGGCTGGGTTGGGGACGCGCATGTTGCCTGCTACTAAGGCGATCCCCAAAGAAATGTTGCCGGTGGTCGATAAACCCCTGATTCAGTACATCGTGAATGAATGTGTGGCGGCTGGCATTAAAGATATTGTTTTGGTTACGCATTCATCTAAAAACGCGATTGAAAACCACTTTGACACCTCTTTTGAACTGGAAGCCGTGCTTGAGGCACGAGTAAAGCGCCAGTTGCTTGCCGATGTGCAGGGGATTTGCCCGCCGGATGTCACGGTGATGCAGGTGCGCCAGGGGCAAGCCAAAGGCCTTGGCCATGCAGTATTGTGTGCTAAACCGATGGTAGGGGATGCCCCGTTCGTGGTGGTGCTGCCGGATGTGCTGTTGGATGATGCCACTGCCGATTTGCGTAAAGAAAACCTGGCCAGAATGATCCAGCGTTTTGAACAAACCGGCTTTAGCCAGATTATGGTTGAGCCTGTTCCTGAGCAGGATGTTTCCAAATACGGCGTTGTCGATTGCGGCGGTGTAGGGCTGGCTGGGGGCGAAAGCTCACCGATGACCGCAGTGGTAGAAAAACCTGCACGCGAAGATGCCCCTTCGAACCTGGCCGTGGTGGGGCGCTATGTACTCTCTGCCGATATCTGGCCCCTGCTGGAAAAGACTCCGCCGGGTGCGGGTGATGAAATCCAGTTGACCGATGCCATTGCCATGCTGATGGAACTGCAAACGGTTGAAGCCTTCCATATGAGTGGGAAATCGCACGATTGCGGCGACAAGTTGGGCTATATGAAGGCTTTTGTGCAATATGGCCTGCGCCACCCGGTGGAGGGTGAAGGTTTCACCCAATGGCTGAAACAGACGCTAAACAATCAGTGACGGCCGCAACTGCTGGCATGGCCACCAAAGTTCAAAGAGGATTATCATGGCGAAGATGTTGAAAGCTGTTATTCCCGTTGCTGGTTTAGGCATGCGTATGTTGCCAGCCACCAAGGCGATTCCCAAAGAGATGCTGCCGATTGTTGATAAGCCCGTTATCCAATACATCGTGAACGAGTGCGTTGCTGCGGGTATCAAAGAAATCATTCTGGTTACGCACTCTTCCAAAAATGCGATCGAAAACCATTTTGATACCTCTTACGAACTTGAAGCCATGCTGGAAGCGCGGGTGAAGCGCCAGTTGCTGGAAGAAGTGAAGTCTATCACCCCGCCAGGTGTAACCCTGATGCATATCCGCCAGGGGCAACCGAAAGGGCTAGGGCACGCGGTGCTGTGTGCTAAACCACTGGTGGGAGATGCCCCGTTTGTGGTGCTGCTGCCGGATGTGTTGCTGGATGATGCGAAAGCAGATCTGAAAAAAGACAACCTGGCACACATGATCGCACGCTTTAAAGAAACCGCTATGAGCCAGGTGTTGGTTCAGGCCGTAGATGAGAGTGTGCTGTATAACTACTCGGTAGTGGAATGTGAGGTTAACGCCTTGCAGCCCGGTGAAACCTCGCGCATGACCTCGATTATTGAAAAACCGAGCCGTGAAGTGCAACTGAAATCCAATTACTCAGCGGTTGGGCGCTATGTGCTTTCTGCTGATATCTGGCCGATCCTGGAACAGACCGAGCCAGGCGCCTGGGGGCGCATCCAGCTAACTGATGCCATTGCAGAACTGTTGAAGCAAAAACCGGTAGAGGCAATGAAATTGGTCGGCGAATCGTTTAACTGCGGTGAAAAGCTGGATTACCTGCGGGCGTTTGTGACTTATGGCTTGCGCCACCCGACACAGGGCAAGGCATTCCGCGAGTGGGCAGAGCAGTTGGCGTTGTAAGCTTTGTTAGGGAAAACACGTTGTTTACAGGTGCATGGGAATTATCGCAGCGCCTAATACTTCCTGCCGTATCTGCTGCCAAGGCAGCAGAAAAACATGCGGACTGGCAAAAATACGCTATTCGCCCCGGTTAGTTTGTTATCTATCTACCAACGTAAATATGGCCCTTGATAGGTGGTGATTATAGAAGGGTTTTTATTGCATGCTGAATTTATTTTTTCATTAAAATCAATTAATTGTGATTGTTTTGATGTGCGCCGCCCCATGTGTTATCACGCCGATAGTGGTCTTATTCTGAAAAGGCTTAGGTGGCCTATCTAAGGCTTGTTTCCATGAATCAATAGTACAAGAATTATGTGTTCATAATTTGATGCTAGTTAGAGTTTTATTTTTGGAACAGTGATTTTTGTATTCGTGATGCGATGACGGATTAGATATTTACATCATTTTGATTTTAATAAAAAAGTATGAGGCTGGCAGGCATTTACGCTTAAGGAGTTTGGGCTAGCAGTAGATTTGGGCCAAAAGCAGTAATGAGCCTGTGTTATCTGGATTAGGAGTTATAACTATTTGATTATGGTGAAAAAATGCAAGAGTCAATGGTGGTATTCGTTGGCGCCCTTCTGATGTTGCTGGGCGCAAGAAAAATCGCGTTTTATATTGGTTTAGTTGATAAGCCCAGCGCCCGTAAAAAGCATGATGGCCATATTCCGCTCGTTGGGGGCGTTTCGATTTATTTGGCGCTGTGGGTGCTTTATGTATTGCACCCGGATTGGATGCCGCAATTTAGCCTTTACATGATCTGTGCAACAGTTTTACTGGTTGTTGGCGTATTGGACGACCGGTTTGATCTACCTGTGTTGCCAAGGGTTGGGGTTCAGGCCTTGGTAGCAGGCGCTATGATGTGGTCTGGGTTGGTTTTGACAAGCCTAGGGTATGTTTCTGCTGATATCGAGCTGGTATTGGGAGTATTCGGTTATTCTGTAACGCTGTTTGCAGTATGGGGAGCCATCAATGCTTTCAATATGGTGGACGGTATTGATGGCCTATTGGGCGCGTTATCCTGTGTTACGTTTGGTGCCTTAGCCGCAATGTTCCAGCTAGGTGGCAATTATGAGCTTTCAAGATGGTGCCTGTGTTTGCTGGTGGCGTCTTTGCCATACATTATGCTGAACCTTGGCATTCCCTTTGGGAAACGATTCAAAGTATTTATGGGGGATGCAGGGAGCACGCTGATTGGCTTCACCGTTATCTGGTTGTTGGTGCTGGCTACCCAAGGTGATAAAGCTGTGATGCGGCCTGTATCTGCACTGTGGGTAATTGCGGTACCATTAATGGATATGGCTGCGATTATGGTGCGCAGGATCCGCAGAGGCGATAGCCCATTTAAACCAGACCGTGAGCATCTCCATCACATTCTGATGAGAGCAGGGTTAGGCCCGCGCCAGACGCTTTTGGCGATTATCGCATTTTCAACTTTGCTAGCCGCAGTCGGCATCATTGGTGATAATGCAGGCGTTCCTGAACTACTGATGTTGGTGGGATTTTTGGTTGTTTTTGCAGCTTATTTTTGGTCTATTATCCGGGTTTGGAAAATCTTGACCTGGATCCGGAAGCCAGGCCACAAGCAAGGGATGAGTGAGATCGGAAATTCGCCTTCAAGCAAGTGATTAGCGGCTTGTTTGGCTGGTGTTTTGCTCTTTATTGAGCTGCCTTCCGTTTACAGCGCTCGAACGTTAGATTGGATTGCTTTCCTTATAATAGTGAATAATTGGATGACAAAAGTTACGTTTAAGCTGCTATCAGTACTGATAGCAGCAAGTTTTATCAGTGGATGTACTGTGGTGCCAGGATCACATCTTTCGACATCAGGCAAGACTGTTGTAAAGCAATCTGATGCAGATTTTAATATCGACAAGCTGGTCAACATCTACCCTATGACGCCGCAGTTGATCGAGACCATGCGGCCAAAAGCGGTTGTGGCCCAGCCAAACAAAGGCCTGGAAACAGAGCTAAAAAATTACGAATACCGTGTTGGGGTTGGTGATGTTCTGATGGTAACGGTTTGGGATCACCCAGAGCTGACGACCCCGGCAGGGCAGTACCGCAGTGCAAGCGACACCGGCAACTGGGTTAACTCTGACGGCACCATTTTCTACCCTTACATCGGCAAACTTAAAGTTGCCGACAAGACGATAACCGAAATCCGCAGTGAGATCGCCAACCGTTTGGCGCAGTATATTGAAAGCCCACAGGTGGATGTGAGCATTGCGGCTTTCCGTTCACAAAAGACGTATGTGACCGGCGAAGTGGCTAAATCTGGCCAGCAACCAATAACCAACGTGCCGCTAACCGTGATGGATGCAATTAACGCGGCTGGTGGCCTGACAGAAAACGCGGATTGGCGCAACGTGGTGTTAACTCACGATGGCAAAGAGAAGCGAATCTCCCTCCAAGCCTTGCTGCAAAAAGGCGACCTGACCGAAAACCACCTGCTTTACCCAGGTGATATTCTTTACATCCCCCGCAATGATGACTTGAAAGTGTTTGTGATGGGCGAAGTTAAGAAACAAACCACGCTGAAGATGGACCGCAGCGGTATGACCCTGACAGAAGCGCTGGGGAATGCCGAGGGGATGGACCAGGCAATGGCCGATGCCACTGGGGTGTTTGTGATCCGTTCATTACGCGGTAGCGAAGGCAAAAAACTGGCGAATATCTATCAGCTGAATGCAGCAGATGCGAGTGCGCTAGTTATGGGAACCGAGTTCCAGCTTCAGCCCTACGATATTGTTTATGTTACCACGGCCCCAATAGTGCGTTGGAATCGCGTGGTCAACCAGTTAGTTCCTACAATTACTGGGGTGAATAATATGACTGAGTCTGTTCGTTGGATAAGGAATTGGCCGAACTAATATGTTTAATTCGATTCTTGTGGTGTGTGTGGGTAATATTTGCCGCTCCCCAACAGGGGAGCGGTTATTAAAAGCTCGTTTGCCCGGCAAACGGATTGATTCTGCTGGGCTAGGGGCATTGGTTGGCAAACCTGCTGATGCAACTGCCAGCGAAATTGCTAGCCAAAATGGTGTGTCTCTCGTGGGGCACCAGGGGCGGCAACTTACTGCCGAAATGTGCCGGGAATACGACCTGATTTTGGTTATGGAAAAGGGGCATATTGAAGCCGTGAGCCAGTTGGTGCCAGAAGCAAGAGGCAAGATTATGCTGTTTGGTCACTGGCTGGCAAGGTGCGAAATTAATGATCCCTATCGCCAAAGCCGAGAGGCTTTTGAATTTACCTATCGCCTTCTTGATGAGTCTGCTCACAAATGGGCAGGCGCATTAAGCCGTTAGCAGCCAGGATTTATGATGTCTGAAAAAAATAGAGCTACACTCAGCAAGAATGATGAGATCGATTTAAAACGTTTGTTTGGCGAGATCTTGGATAACCGTTGGTTAATTATTGCGGTAACTTCGGTTTTTTTAACTTTGGGGGTTTTATACAGCCTGATGGCGACCCCAGTTTACCGTGCCGATGCATTGGTGCAGGTGGAACGTAGTACGGGTAATTCGATACTTAACAATATTAACCAGATGTTGCCTACGGGGCAGCCAGAATCAGCCCCAGAGATTGAATTACTGAAATCAAGAATGATTTTGAGCAAAACGGTAAACGATCTGAATTTGAGCACAGTGGTAGAGCCGGATTATTTTCCTTTGGTGGGAAAGTGGTGGGCGCGTTTGTTAAAAGAACCAATCGGAAAAATAGCAATCTCGCGTCTTTCAGTGCCGGCTGATTGGGAAACGGATGCCAAATTCGGACTTGAGGTGAAAGATGCTACGCACTTCAGTATTAATAGAGATGGTGAGGTGTTCGCTAATGGCCAAGTGGGAACGCTATTAAAAAAGGATGATTTTGCAATATTGGTGAGTGGAATAGATGCTGAACCGGGTACGAGTTTTACCATTAGCAAAAAATCTGAATTGAAGTCTGTAAACTTGCTTCTGGATGCATTTAATGTGCAAGACAAAGGTAAGAATAGTGGTGTATTGGGGTTGAGTTATACCGGGAGTGATCCAGAGCTGAACCAGCGTATATTAAATAGCATTATTAATAATTATCTGGCGCAAAACGTTGAAAGAAAATCGGAGGAAGATGCTCGCAGCCTAGCGTTTTTAAAAGAAGAATTGCCTAAGGTGCGGGCAACGTTGGATACTTCTGAAAATCAACTGAATAAATACAGGCAACAGAATGAATCGGTAGATCTTTCCTTAGAGGCAAAATCAGTTTTGGATTCTATTGTTTCTGTAGACACTCAACTTAATGAGTTGACATTTAAAGAAGCAGAGATATCTAAGCTGTATACTCGAGAACACCCTTCTTATCGTGCATTGCTAGAGAAAAAGAAAGTTTTAGAAGAAGAGCGCGACAAGCTGAACAAAAGGGTGAGTAGTATGCCTAAAACTCAGCAAGAGATTTTGCGGTTAAGCCGAGATGTACAGTCTGGCCAAGAGATCTATATGCAATTGCTGGCCAAAGAGCAGGAATTGAGTATATCTAAAGCTAGTACGGTAGGAAATGTACGGATTATTGATCATGCGGTAACGCAAGATATTCCAGTGCAACCCCAGAAGATGGTAATAATTTGCTTAAGTTTGATATTAGGTGTGATGCTATCTGTAGGCTATGTTCTAATTCGTTCATTCCTTTATAATGGCATAGAGAGTCCCGAGCAGCTAGAGGAGTTAGGAATCAATGTTTATGCTAGTGTCCCTCTATCTGAATGGCAACGTAAACAGGATCTTATTTTTGCGAATAAAAAGAAAAATAGAAAAGTTAAAGGTAATGATACAAGTTTACTTTTAACATATGGTAATCCAACAGACCTAGCAGTGGAGGCCATCAGAAGTTTACGAACTAGTTTACACTTTGCAATGATGGAGTCTAAGAATAATATTTTAATGATCTCTGGTGCTAGCCCTGGGATTGGTAAAACGTTTATCAGTGCAAATTTAGCAGCAGTAATAGCACAGAGTGGCCTTACGGTTTTATTTATAGACTGTGACATGAGAAAAGGTTATGCGCATGAGTTATTAGGAGGCGAAGGGGGATATGGTTTATCTGATTTACTTTCTGGAAAATTGAGTGCTCAAGATGTTATTCAAAAAACTAAGTATGACAATTTTGATTTTATAGCACGTGGTAAGAATCCACCAAACCCTTCCGAGCTATTAATGCACAAGCGCTTTACCGAATTGCTAGAATATGTTGAAGGGGAATATGACATTGTACTGGTGGATACACCGCCTATTCTAGCAGTGACTGATGCGGCAATTATTGGTAAGCTAGCAGGTACTTCTTTGATGGTTGCTCGTTTTGAAACAAATAGTCCTAAAGAGGTGGATGTTAGCATTAAGCGTTTTGAACAAAATGGTGTTGATATTAAAGGTGTGATTCTTAATGCTGTTTTACGTAAGTCATCAAGTTATCTTGGTTATGGTTATTATCATTATGAGTATAAATCTGGAGCTTAACATACGAGTCTAAATAGATACATTTTATAAATAATCTGCTATAGAGAATGGGTTTAGCTTACAAATTTATGAAATAGTAGTTAGTTGCTGGTAAACCAAATGACAATCCGAATTAGAGGTAAATGTTTAGTCATTAATTGACAGCAACTAGCTAAGTACCATTATATCTTCATATAATAATCGGTGGTTCTATGTAAAGGTATAGTTTATCCTTGTGAAGGAAACTCTTTTATTTTTTGATAAATTTCAGCGCTCTTTTTACGAATATGTTGGTTTTTTAGCATAGATAAATATCATTGATAGAAGGTATCCTATTTTTCGTTATTTTAAAATATTATATATCATTCTGCTAATGAGATTAATTCCACTCTTTTATAAAAGACTAAAACATAGTAGTTTGTATAAAATGAAAAAATCATATAAAAAATGAGTGTCTTTATCTGTGAGCTATGATGGTTTTTCATAAAAGTTAAAGTGATTTTTAAATGTATCTCAAAAACTGAGAATATCTGCCTAGTTTTTTACTTCAACACTTGAATTCGAACTCAATCTTTAATGAAGGTATTTAGCTAGTGTGTCCATGTTGTTTTTATATTCAGGGTTGGAATATATAGCGCGATGCAAAATTTGAAAAACAAAACAAAAAATAGTTTGCTATGGAGCGCTATTGAGCGTTTTTTTACACAAACTTTCCAATTAAGCATAACTTTGATTCTTGCCAGAATATTAGGGCCTTCTGCATTTGGGTTGGTTGGTATGCTTGCTGTTTTCATAGCTATAGCGAATGTATTAATTGATAGTGGTTTTAGTTCTGCGTTAATTCGCAAAAAGGATCATTGTGATGATGACTTGGTCACAGCATTTTACTACAATATATTAATGTCTGGAGTTTGTTACTTAATAATATTCTTCATTGCACCATATGTGGCAGTTTTTTATCATCAGCCCGAGTTAGAGTATATTTTAAGACTTCTTGGTATTATTATTTTAATTAATTCTTTTATGTTTATTCCAAAACTAAAATTAACTTTGGCGATGGATTTCAAAACACAAGCTAAAATTTCTATCATTAGTGTATCTATAGGTGGTGTACTAGCAATAATTATGGCTGTGTTAGGTTACGGAGTGTGGTCTTTAGTTTGTCAGATGATACTTTCAGCAGTTTGTTCAGTAATATTGTTCAATCTGTTTTTTCCTTGGATTCCCAATGGAAAGATAACAAAAATTTCATTTAATTATTTATTTGGTTTCGGAAGTAAGTTATTAATATCAAGTCTGCTAGATGTAGTATATAACAATTTGTATCTAATCATTATAGGAAAGAAATTTAGTCCTGCCATTGTTGGACAATTTACACAAGCTAACCAGCTAGCTAGTGTGCCAGCTATGACATTAACGGGCATAATACAAAGAGTGACATATCCTATGTTTAGCCATATACAAGACAAGACTGATAAGTTGGAAGACTTATTTTTTTTAACGTTAAAAATGGCTGCGGTATTCATATTTCCTCTTGTAATTGGTATCGCGATTATTGCGAGACCCATGTTAACTTTGGTGCTGGGGGTTCAGTGGCAAGATGCAGCCAATTTGTTAAGCATCTTATGTATTGGTTACATGCTTTATCCAATTCATGCGATCAATTTAAACTTACTGCAAGTAAAAGGGCGTAGTGATTTATTTTTAAAATTGGAAGTTATAAAAAAAATAATCGGAATAACTATCTTGTTTATTACTATCCCATTTGGATTGCTAGCAATGTGCATTGGTTTTTGTATTACTTCGTATGCCTCATTATTTCTTAATACTTACTATACATCTAAGTTAACTAAAATCAGTCAATGGCAACAGTGTAAAAAATTACTACCGATTTGGTTAGCTTCAGTATCTTCTGCTCTTATTGGGTATGCTTTGGGTTTATATGTTTATAACATTGCATGGTTGCAAATCATGACTACATTATTTTTTTCATTGTTATTTTATATAATTTATCTGATTGTTTTTCAGAAGAAATTAACACAAAACTTGCTATCAATGTTACGTGGCTAAATTTATAAAATAGTATGATATCACTAATTAATGTATTGAGCGCAATGGATGTTTTTGTCATTGTTATTATAGATAGCATACGGTTTTTGCATGAAGAAGTTCTAACTGAGGATGGATATATTTAATTAATATGTTATGCATTATCCCATTGATTTAATAGGTTTACTTTAAATTAAAAATAAAATAGCGTCGAATCGTTTTGCTTTTTATTTTTTTAAAATTGTACGAAGATTCATGCTTTACAATTTAATTGGTTTAGCATTTTTTTTCAGCAAATAGTTTGCTTTGGTTAATATTTACTTATAGCGAGGAGGATTTTATTCAAGCGGTAATATAGGATTTTTAATAAGATCAATAATGATTTTTGTAATGGCTAAGAGATTAGCTCAAGCAGCAAGTACTATAACGGCAATAAATTCTACAGATTGATGTCGATTATTGCTGACTTAACTTAAATGAGTAGTATTGATAATGTTGGCTTAATGTTTAATCTCGAACTTGAATTTAACTATATTTAATTATTATTTGGAAATAATATGAACAAGAAAAATATTCCTGTTACACAACCATTTTTACCTGAACTTAATGAGTTTATTCCTTATTTGGAGGAAATATGGCAAAATCGCTGGCTAACAAATAATGGTCCTTTCCACCAGCGTTTGGAAGGTGAGCTTTGTGATTATTTGGGTGTTGAGTATGTATCTTTATTTAATAACGCTACTATTGCTCTAATTACTGCTTTACAGGCAATGCGAATTAGTGGAGAAGTAATAACCACTCCTTATTCATTCGTAGCCACTAGTCATTCTATCTTATGGAATGGATTAGAACCAGTTTTTGTGGATATAGATCCTCATACATTTAATATTGATGCTGAAAAGATAGAACAAGCTATTACACCACGAACTACAGCAATTTTGCCTGTTCATTGTTATTCAAATCCATGCGATGTCGAAACCATTCAGAAGATTGCAGATAATTATGGGCTAAAAGTGATCTATGACGCTGCTCATGCATTTAATGTGAAATATAAAGGCGAAAGTTTGTTAAAGTGGGGAGACCTATCTATTCTAAGTTTTCATGCTACTAAGGTATTTAATACGTTCGAAGGAGGGGCGATTATAAGTCCTGACTTAAAAACCAAACAACGAATTGATCATTTGAAAAATTTTGGTATTACTGACGAGTTAACTGTTGTTGCTCCTGGTATCAACGGTAAAATGAGCGAAATAAATGCTGCTTTTGGTTTAGTGCAACTTAAACATATTGATAAGGTTATGCGATTAAGAAAAGACATAGACCTTCGTTATCGGGCCTCTCTTGCGGACGTTAAAGGTATTACGCTATATCACCATAATATGAATGCTGATAGTAATTTTTCGTACTTCCCAATTTTAGTTGAGGATAGTTATCCTCTTAGTCGAGATGAGTTGTACGAAAAACTTAAAGCTCATCATATTTTGTCACGCCGTTATTTCTATCCTCTGATTAGTAATATGCCAATGTATCGCGGATTGCCAAGTTCACAAGCAAGTCGCTTGATTAATGCGAACGAAGTTTCTAGCAAAGTACTTTGCTTACCTATTTATCATGGGCTAGAAGTTGATGAGCAAAATTATATTATAAACTTAATTAAGGAAGTATGATAGTATGGCTTTTCTTACTGAGGAACAGTTGAGAAATATTGGTTTTTTTTCGATTGGAACCAATGTGTTAATTTCTGACAAGGCTTCAGTCTATGGAGCTAGTCGTATCAAAATTGGTAATAATGTACGCATAGATGACTTTTGCGTATTGTCTGCTGGTCAAGGGGGAATTGAAATTGGCAGTTATATACATATTGCTGTCTATAGTTCATTAATTGGGGCTGGTAAAATAATGGTTTCTGATTTTTGTAATATATCATCAAAAGTAGCAATTTATTCTAGCAATGATGATTATAGTGGTGAGTATATGACTAATCCCATGGTTCCAAGTGTATTTACTAATGTTACTGATGATGTAGTTTTATTAGGAAAACACGTCATTATTGGAAGTGGTTCATTAGTATTGCCGGGGACTACTTTAAATGAAGGGGTTGCAATAGGTGCTTTTTCTCTTGTAACAAGTGAATGTGAAGAATTTAGTATATACGCAGGTGTGCCAGCAAAGAAAATCAAGAATAGGAAGAGAAAACTACTAGAGCTTGAAAGTGAGTTGATGAAAAGATTCCATACAGAAATCAGTTCAAGGTGAAGTAATTTGTTTAAATTAACTGAGTCTCAGATTATGTCTGGTTGGCCAATTGAGGAACCTGTTGCTGTTAGTATATGCTGTATTACATATAAGCAAGGACAATATATAAAACAGGCGCTCGATAGCTTTTTGATGCAAAAAACTACATTTCCTTTTGAGATTATTATTGGTGAGGATAATGGAGGTGATGATACGTTAAACATACTAAATGAGTATAGAAATAAATACCCCAAATTAATTAAAGTAATTACCTCTGCGTATAATGTTGGTGCAAATGCGAATCTTCTAAGGGTTTTTGATGCTGCAAAGGGAAAATATATAGCAGTATGTGAGGGTGATGATTATTGGTGCAATGAAAATAAAATTCAAACTCAATTTGATATATTAGAGGCGAATCCTTTTATATCATTTTGCGTACATTCGGCAAAGTTGCTTAAAGATAATGTTTTTTTTAGTGGTTTTGAAATATTAAGCAAAGAAAAATTTTTCGACATAAATGATGTTATCAGTTGTAATAAACAGTACTCTCCTACAGCATCATATTTCTTTAAGAAATCAAATATAGGAGTTCTTCCTGATTGGTTTAGTGAAGCACCAATAGGTGATTTCTTTATTGAGGTATATATGTTATCACAAGGGAAGGGGTGTTTCTTGTCTGAAGAAATGGCTGTTTATAGGGTTGGGGCTGATAATTCATGGTCATCGAATATAAACAAAAATATTCACAAATATTTACAAACTCAAGAAAAGATCATTAGTTATACAAATAAAATGCTTATTGATTTCCCTGGCCAAGAAAAAGTCATTAATGAGAGAGTGATGAATATATATCTTTCTGTTATGAAGAGATGTATTCTTTGTGGAGTTGATGACGTAGTAGAAAACTATCGGGGAAAATATACTTCTTTAAATAGGAGTTTAACTATAAAAAATAAAACTCTGTTATTCTTATTTAATTTTCCAAGAGTGCTTAGATTTTTACATAAGTTTAGAAAGCCATTCATTAAAAATTTTTGGTAGATGGGGTAATATAATGAATCTTACAAAAGAAAAAAACATATGTTTTTTTTTGACAGACTTAAGTGACCCTGGCGGTGTTCAACGAGTAGTAGTTGAACTTGCAAATTTTATGTCGAGATATAATAATATAACAATTATTAGCGTTTATGCAAACATAAAGGATGGAGAGCCATCATATCCGTATGATATATCTGACAGGGTGAAGGTTGTTTATTTGGTTAAAAAAAGTGGGAGTGGAGGGAAAGTTATTAAACAAATTAATTGTTTGTTGAAAGTAATTTTCTTTTCGGTAACTATAAAAAAATATAAATTTGATTATATTATCTCTCAGGGAATGGATAGTGTTATATGGTCATCAATTGGTGCCGTTTTGTCTAGAGCTAAATATATTTGCTGTGATCACACAAGTTATTTTAGAAAGCCACTATGGGCACGTATAGGCCGTAGATTATCTTTACTATTATCACATCAAATAGTAGTTTTGACAGCATTAGATAAGAGTCAATGGAATTCAAAGAAGGTTACAACGATTTCGAATCCTATTCCGGTTGATGATAATGTATGCATAGAACCTTTAAGCTTCAGGCAGAAGAATATAATTGCAATTGGACGGTTAGTTGAAGTAAAGGGCTTTATAAGACTCCTTGATATTTGGAAAAGTGTTGTTGATAGTGGAAGTAATAATAATTACAGCCTTAGAATAATAGGTGAAGGACCTATGAGAGCTATGCTAGATAATTATATTATTAAAAATTCTATAAAAAATGTCACCATCTCTGATTTTACAAAAGATATTAATGAAGTGTACAAAAATGCGAGGTTATTACTTGTGACTTCATTTTTTGAAGGTTTTTCAATGGTATTGATTGAGGCTATGTACTACGGTGTACCAGCTATTGCCTTCGATGTACACAGCGGACCAAGAGAAATTATCTATAATAATGAAACTGGTTTTTTAGTTGAAGACGGTAATATAGGTAAGTTTGTCGACTTATTATCTGCAGTTTTAAATGATGAGAGTACTCTTGAGTATATGAGTTATAACGCAAGGTTGAGAGTTAATAAATATCGCATTGATGAGGTCTGTAATAAGTGGGGTGAAATAATGGAGGGGGTAAAATAAATACCTCTACTAAGTCTGATGGAGTTATCTATCTGCAGAAAATTTCTCTTGAATTTTAGATGTTATTAATTAAAAAGCGAATATTACACTAAGTGATTAAACTAGTAATCTAAAAGCAAAGTATGGCAAAATTATCAACAACGTAAAATAAACCTTGTAAACATTAGTTGCTGCATTTCAGGATGAACTGCTTATCGATACCGTTGCAGGCAAACTGGATCTACATCAATCACAATTTAATGCGTAGCATCTGTGTTATCAGCGATGACAACTGCTTAAATACATTCAGTTACGTAATATACTGAGCTGTTTTTACTGGGAAATTTGCGATGTACAAAGTCAAAACCAAAACCATTATAACGAAACTTGCGCACGAAGAGCTTTAGACTCGTCAGTTATCGTTAACTGGTATCTAGGTTGTGCCCTTTAACCTCCCTATACACCAGGAAGTTTTTTAGGTATTTTTTTCAAAAATGTGTTTTTGGATTAAGTATTGAGCGTTTTAGGGCGTCTTTTATCGCTTAAGAGTGTTTTTGGCACAGTTATAAAAATGCTGATTTGTATAAAAACAGTTACGGAACACAACCTAGTTTCCTAAAATCTGCTGAAGCAAGAATTTTGTGCTTATTGGGTATATCAGAAATTGTCAGGTGACATAACGTACTTGTGCATAGGTGAAGGTTATATTTGTATGACGATGTCTATAAACAATTGGTTGATACCCTCATAGATAGCGACATAACTGAGCTTGCGTTGAATTACAAATGGTATTATGGTACATCCTAACGCCAAGAATTTTTTGTTCAGTCTGACAGCTACTGCCTTTACAATTTTTTCAATTAATGAGTGTAAACTAATGTAGTTATGATAATTCTAGGGTGTGTTTCGTAACTGTTTTTATACAAATCAGCATTTTTATAACTATGCAAAAAAGTACTCTTAAGCAATAGTGATAGCTTTGACGTTTACCGCCATGGCATTTGCGTTAGTTGATAAAATTGAAGAGTTTAACCCCATAACATATGCTTATCTAGGGCTACTAATATGAAACTTCAAGAGTACTCAGGCAGAAACGATTTGCTCGACAATATAACAATCAATATTTGAGTAAATCTTGATCACCATTCCTTTGGGAGAGTTTTGCTTTGATTATGTTAATCGTCTAACGTATATTAATAATGAGTGTTATTAAATGATTGGTTTTGATAAGATTATTGTGGGTATTGTAAAAAAACATCTATCATTTGTTTATGTTTCTGCAAATGTTATTTGCGCTATTTTATTTTCTATCAATGGATATCTAGGCGGTGACTTTTCTGGAAGTGTCATATCAAACGCTAGCAATTTATTTATTTCATTATTAATTGTGATCTTCTTCATATTTCTATACCAATATGTTATCTTCTCATTAGCTGAGAGTATCAATGTTCCAAGTGTCTCTTACGAGCCACGAAGTATTCTAGATATCACTGTTTTATTATTGTCTTTTCTAGGTGCTTATGGGGCGATAGTCTATGATATTGGAGTTGTTGGTGTCGGTGCAGACAGTAACTCAAGTTTTATTGTGGTTAAATTAATATCCTATGTTGTTTCGATATTTCAACCAGTCTGGTTTTGTTTGATTTATATTTATTATAGGGTGTGTGTTGGCTTTAATAAATTATTCTTTGTGAACGTTATCGTATACACTATATTAATTTTGGCTACTGGGCAAACAGTTCAGTTTATTGCGCTGATATACGTTTATATGTATATTTATTTTAACAGAAAGCATATTTTTCCGTTGTCTCGACTAATATGGCTTTCTATTCTCGGGGTTCTGACGTATCCTTTTTTTAGATTTCTTAAGTATTCAATTATTGCTAGTTCCGCATATGATGTTGAAGTCGGAATTATGATGCAAAATGCTATCACAGAAAAAACACCGTACGATATATATATAGATATGTTGTTTGTCGGGCTAGAAAGGTTCCAAGTGGTCGCGAATACGGAATATCTACTTACAAATTTTAGCTCTATATCTAGCAATTATATTCCATCGTTATCTAGTTTTTTAAGTGGTTTTTGGCTTTTTGATAGTATATATAAAATGCTTGGTTATGGAATTACAGTTGTTCCCACCCCACAAGTTTATTTAGCTACCATGATAAATGGAGCTGACAACTGGGCTTCTCACATTGGCCTATATGGGTATATGGTTTTTTTTGGAAGTAATGCAATATTTGTATATGTTATTTCAATTATAATGATAATTTTTTCTGTTGTAATATCAAAATTTATAATAAAGTCTCCATTTTTTATACTGATATCTTGGATTTCTAGTTTTATTTTAATTGTGCATGGTTGGGTTATACAGTATATGTCTTTTCTTCAAGCGTTAATTATTTTTGCGTTTTTTATAATTTTTTGTAGATTCTTTATAAAAAAATAAACAAATCATTTTTTAAATGATGCATTATATCCTGAAGGTGTCGAATGAATATAAGTATAGTTATTACAACTAAAGATCGTCCACAATATTTGGAACGAGCTATTAACTCGGTTTTAAAAAACTCGATGCTACCTTCCGATATTATTATTGTTAATGATGGAGGAAAGAGTGTCGAGAAGGATTCTCTACCTAAATTTCATAATTATAAAATAATAAACAATAAGGTTTCTTTAGGAGGGAATAAAGCAAGAAATCAAGGTGTTTTAACTTCGACTGGTAGTTTGATTTATTTTTTAGATGATGATGATGCATATACTGAGGATACCATATCTAGCAAGTATTATGTCTTTAAGGAAAATGAAGATGTCGGCCTTGTATATACAGGAGTTCAGTTTGTTCTGAGTAATGATCTTACTAGAGTTAAAAGAGTAAAAAATGTGTCAAGTGACTCCGTATCTTTTAAGGATTTACTTGCAAATGGTAATGTTATCGGTCCCACATCGTGTGCTGCTGTGAGAAAAAGTACTTTTATAAGTGCTGGAATGTTTGATGAAAAATTAAGTGCTATGCAAGACTATGAACTATGGATTAGAATGGCAAAATGTAGTAATGTCATGCATGACTCAGGTATCAATCTTATTTATACGATTCATTTATCTGGTCTTCAAGTTAGCTCGAAATATAAAAAATATATTGAATCAGCTAACTATATTGCCAAGAAATTCAAAAAAGAATTGTTGGGTTTTGGAGTAAGAAATAAATTCTGGAGTGCTGTTTACTTTCGAGTTGCTTTATCAGCTTCACAGGTTAGTGCATTTTGTAAAATTAAATATGCACTTCTGTCTTTTTTATACCGGCCAAATTTTAAAGCCTTAACTATTTTCCTTCCTACCTCTATTTTAAAGAAGATTAAACCATTTGTATGATGATTTTTTAGTGCGTACAAATTTTATATTTTATAAGATAATGTGATTTTATTATGCTCAATAATGATTATAAAGTTGCTGTAATTATGTCTGTTTATCGATTAGATGAGTTGAAACATATAGAGCTTGCAATTAACAGTATTTTGCACCAAACACAGCCGTGCTCAATTTTTATTTATCAGGATGGACCAGTCTCTCCTGATGTCTCAGGTTTACTTCTATCTATAGCTCAGGATAACAAAAATGTCACATTGCTGTGTTCTGAAAAAAATAATGGGTTAGCTCATGCATTAAACGCTATGATTGATTGTGTGCTCTCTAAAGGATATGACTATATAGCAAGAATGGATAGTGACGATATCTCCCATTTAAATCGTATTGAACGCCAAGTAAACTATCTAGAAAAGAATCCAGACATAGATATATTAGGAACTTTCTGTAGGGAGTTTGGAGCGACTTATGCTCTTAAAGAAAAACACTTACCAACTACACATGATGAGTTAGTAAATTTTAGTGTTACTAGATGTCCGTTTATACACCCTACTGTTATGTTCAAAAGTACAGTGTTTTCCAAAGGTGTTAGATATCCAACAAATACCTGTTTGACAGAAGATATGGCTCTATGGTTCTTATTAGTTGAACAAGGGTTTAAGTTTTCAAATTTGGATGAAGTACTTCTAGATTTTAGGTTAAATGAAAATTCGATTAAAAGAAGAAAAGGGCTAAGTAAAGCGATTAGCGAGTTTAAAATTCGTGCTCGATATATGTTTATTTCAAAGAAGTTTTCATTAAAGAATTTATTATTTATCTCGTTGAAATTTTTTTTACATCTGTTACCGTTATCTTTGTTGAAGTTGATGTATAAGTATGCAAGATAATCTTTGAATGGAGTCTTTTTTGTAAGGTGTGTCGCATAGATAATTACAGTAATACTCTTGCTTAACTCTATTTTATAATTTTCCAGATGTATTGAGTGTGCCTTTGTGATTAAAGAAAAATTTAACCTAAAAGCTTTATAATGAAAGTTTGCCATATGATTTTATTGATGGCTTAGAATGTTAATTGGGATGTGTTTTTTTTAAATTACTTTAAAATAAAAATTTTAATAATCTGGTGGATATTATCTGAAACTGCTTTTGGTCAAGGCTAATAGTTCCTTTTTCCTGTTTTTTGTATGGTAAAATAACAAGTTATTTGTATGTATCACCGCTGTTCAAAAAAGCTACTTATACAATGGGATATATTCAGTTATGTCAGTTTTACTTATATGTGTTAATAATTCATCGCTGTTGCTAACCTGCTACTCTTGAGTTCATAAACTTCTGTATCCTGTGATGTTATGGTTTAAAATAGTCCCATAATATAAAACAGAATAAGACTAGCGATCCAGAAGCATTTAAGGTTGCTGGATGATGTCGGGGAACTCTCAAGGTGGGATAGGATCTCGTGAGCGGGTTTGGTTTTTCTACTCTCATGTTTGCTGTATTGAATGAAAACATTTTATAGCAACGGCGTTATCTAACAATATGAAAGCCTGAAAGCCGTCGGTGCTTACCTATTACCAGCTTGCCGGTTAGAATATCGCGAAAACCCCATTTTGGGCGCCAGCGGCGCATGCAAGGAGTTCACATGGCAATTTTAGTCACCGGCGGTGCCGGTTATATTGGTTCCCATACCGTTTTAGCTCTGCTGGAGCGGGGGGAAGACGTAGTGGTGCTAGACAATCTCTCCAACGCGTCTGAAGAGTCACTGCAGCGTGTGGAACAGTTAGCGGGCAAAGCGGCGATCTTTTATCAGGGCGACGTGCAGGATGCCGAGTGCCTGAACCGCATTTTTGATGGCCACAACATTTCTGCGGTGATCCACTTTGCCGGGCTGAAAGCGGTAGGGGAGTCCACCCGCAAACCCTTGGAGTATTACCAGAATAATGTCACCGGCACTTTGGTGCTGCTAGGTGAAATGCGTCGCGCCGGTGTTCATCAGTTTATCTTCAGCTCCTCTGCTACCGTATATGGTGCTAACTCGCCGGTTCCCTATGTTGAAACCACACCGATTGGTGGCACGACTAGCCCATATGGCTCCTCTAAGTTAATGGTTGAGCAGATCCTACAAGATTTTGCCAAGGCAGAACCGCAGTTTTCTATTATTGCTCTGCGTTATTTTAACCCTGTTGGTGCTCATGAGTCGGGTTTAATTGGCGAAGATCCTAATGGCATCCCAAACAACCTGCTGCCATACATTGCTCAGGTGGCGATCGGCAAACTAGAGAAGTTAGGGATCTTCGGCGGTGATTATGCAACCAAAGATGGAACGGGTGTGCGCGACTATATCCACGTCATGGATCTGGCTGAAGGCCACTTGATGGCGATGGATCATCTGCGGAACATCGGTGGCTTTAAAGCCTATAATCTTGGTGCTGGCGTTGGTTATTCCGTGCTGGATATGGTGCATGCATTCGAGAAAGCCTCTGGCGTGACGATTCCTTATCAGATTTTGCCACGCCGAGCTGGGGATCTTCCGGCGTTTTGGGCCGATGCCAAACTGGCTAAGCAGGAGCTCGGTTGGGAAGTTAGGCGTGGTATTGATGCTATGATGCGCGACACATGGAACTGGCAGAAGAAAAACCCACAGGGCTACCGTTGATCTAACCCTAACCGTTTTATCTTAATCATAAATGTCTGCATTCCGATGGCAGACAGCAATAGTTTCTTGTACAATGCATCGTTTTTTAACGTTGGGATTATTCTTAACGCTCTGATTGTAAATGTTTTATTTAGCAATGGCTCTTTAATGAGCAGTGTCGCTAATGTGTGGTGTTTGTTGAGTTTTAAATCATAGACGCGGGTGTGGTCGAATTTTGGCCGCACCCTGTCGTTTATAGAGGGTTATATGAAAATTATCGTTACCGGTGGTGCAGGCTTTATTGGTTCAGCCGTTGCTCGGCACATTATCAACAACACCAAAGATCACATCCTGATACTGGATAGCCTGTCCTATGCAGGCAATCTCGAATCATTGCAATCTATCGCGGGTAATGAGCGTTACCAGTTTGCGCAGGTGGATATCTGCAACCGGCAGGCGCTGGATCGCATTTTCGCAGAGTTTACCCCCGACGCTGTCATGCATCTGGCGGCTGAAAGCCATGTTGATCGCTCCATTGATGGCCCTGCGGCGTTTATCGAAACCAATATTGTGGGCACCTACACCTTGCTTGAGGCAGCTCGCCAGTATTGGCAAGGCCTGGGCGAGGCCGCAAAAAAAGCATTCCGCTTCCACCATATCTCAACCGACGAAGTGTATGGTGATCTGCACGGCACTAACGATCTGTTCACTGAAACCACGCCTTATGCGCCAAGCAGCCCCTATTCAGCTTCAAAAGCATCGAGCGATCATCTGGTCAGAGCCTGGCTACGCACCTACGGCTTGCCGACAATCGTGACGAACTGCTCAAATAACTACGGCCCTTATCATTTCCCAGAAAAGCTGATACCGCTGACAATTCTCAATGCATTGGAAGGAAAAGCATTACCGGTCTATGGTAATGGGGCACAAGTGCGCGACTGGCTTTACGTTGAAGACCATGCGCGCGCTTTGTATCAGGTAGTTTGTGAAGGTGAAGTGGGCGAAACCTACAACATCGGTGGCCACAACGAACGGAAAAATATCGAAGTTGTGCAAGCAATTTGCCGTTTGCTAGATGAGCTGGTGCCGAATAAGCCAGCTAACTTGGCAAAATATGAAGAACTGATCGCTTTTGTTACCGATCGGCCCGGTCACGATCGGCGCTACGCGATCGATGCGTCAAAGATCGAGCGCGAACTGGGTTGGCAACCGCAAGAAACTTTTGAAAGTGGCATTAGAAAAACCGTTGAATGGTATCTGGCTAACAAAGCTTGGTGGAGCCGCGTAAAAGATGGTTCCTATGCTGGCGAACGCTTAGGGTTAACCCGTTAGTTAACAGCATAAAATTGAAAAGTATTGTTTTTTTAGTGGGTGGCTTATGTGCATGCCCTTATACCCACTAGAGGCAAGAGCCGCATTGCTCAGTAAGACCTTATATGTAAAGTACTCATCGCAAATGATTGTGGAGAAATAGAATGCAAGTCACAGATACCAAAATCGATGGCGTGAAGATCATTCAACCAAAGGTATTTGGGGATGCGCGTGGATTCTTTCTGGAAACGTTTGAGAAAAAACGTTACCAGGAAATGCTGGATATCGATCTGGATTTTGTGCAAGACAACCATTCGCGCTCTTCGCGCGGGGTTTTACGTGGGTTGCATTTCCAAAAGATAAACCCTCAGGGGAAACTGGTTCGTGTTGTCCGTGGTGAGGTCTTTGATGTGGTGGTAGATATTCGTCCCGATTCACCCACCTACGGTTTATGGGAAGGGTTAGAGCTGTCAGAAGAGAATAAAACCCAGTTCTGGATCCCACCGGGTTTGGCGCACGGCTTTGTGGTGTTATCAGATACGGCAGATTTTGAGTATAAATGCACCGACTATTACAACCCCGCGCATGAAGATTGCCTGCTGTGGAACGATCCTGAAGTGGGGATCGAGTGGCCAATTGCCAACCCGCTGCTCTCAGCAAAAGATAAACTCGGTAAGTTATTGAAGGAGTTAGGGCAATGAAAGTATTACTTACCGGAGCCAAAGGGCAGTTAGGCCGTTGTTTTTGTGATCGTCTGCCAACAGGCTGGAGTGTTCTGGCAACAGACTCCGACAGCCTGGATATTACTGATCTTGAAAAAGTGCAGTCAGTCGTTGCCGAATACCAGCCGGATGTTATCGTCAATGCCGCTGCTTATACCGCGGTAGATAAAGCCGAGTCTGAACAAGATGTTGCGATGTTGATTAATGAGATAGGGCCGAAAAACTTGGCGCTTGCGGCTAACGCCTGCGGTGCCCGGCTGGTGCATATCTCTACAGACTATGTTTTTGACGGCGAGGCAACCGCGCCTTATGTCGAAATGGCCGCGACCAATCCATTAGGCGTGTACGGTAAAACCAAACTGAATGGCGAACTGGCTGTCAGTGAGATCCAACCTGCGGCGTTGATAATCCGTACTGCCTGGGTGTTCAGCGAGTATGGTAATAACTTCGTCAAAACGATGCTGCGTCTGGCTCAAGGAAGAGAGAGTTTGGGGATTGTAGCCGATCAGCGCGGTTGCCCAACCTATGCTGGCGATATTGCTGCTGCGTTGCTGGTATTGCTGCAAAAAGAAGCGCCCGGTGGCATCTACCATTTCTGTGGTAACAGTGAAGTTACCTGGAGTGAATTCGCAGAAGTTATATTCGCTTCAGCATTGCAGCAGAAAGTATTAACTCAGGTTCCTGCCGTTAATGGCATCACCACTGAGCAGTATCCCACCCCTGCTAAAAGGCCAAAATATTCCGTTTTGAATTGTACAAAAATTCGGAATGAAGGTGTTGAGTTATCCCCCTGGAAAGAGCGCGTTAGCTTTGTTGTAACCCGCTGCCAGGTGTAACAACGGTGTTTTCCCGCAGGCTTATTTTTGAAATATCCCAATTGATAAGCCTGCGTTATCTCCTCTTGATCAATTTGATCGCATTCTCCCCCCGCACTTCCTGCCTCAATCTAAAAAATTGCAATACATCAAAACCCCACAGTAAGCTGTTTTCTCTAAAGTTTTAGCCAGCCAGTGGAATCTGCCTAGTCATTAGGCACTGGCTGAATGCCAGCGTGTAAAAAATAGCCAGTGATAACTTTTCTAGCCAAGTTTTTTATGGTCAGTGTCGGATATTTCGAATATTTGTGCTACCCTCCGGTGCTTCGTTTGTCATACTCTCGCTTAGCCTTTTTAAGGCCTTAGCTCAGAGTGGCTTGCACATAGTTCTCTTTTACAAACTGTTGTTACAGAATTGCACCTTCACTGGATGCAATTAAAGGGATAAGGTTGTCCCCTTTGGCGCTTTACTCATTGAGTTATCCGTTTTCGCTCCGTGTGGGTGAATAATGAGCGCAATCACTACCCAATCTGTATGGCTATGCATGATGGCAAGTATTACGGGTTCAGGAACCTCATACGGCATGTCTTTAGAATCAAAACAATATCAAATCGTTGCTTCAATTGTGTTGTTCAACCATAGCTATGCTCAGTTAGAGGACACGTTGTCATCTTTGCTCAGCGAACCCTGTGTTGAAAAGATTGTCTTGGTTGATAACGGGGGAGCTGAGTGGGCCGCCACATTAAACAATCCGCGAATAAGTTACCTTTCTCTTGGGCAGAACAAAGGGTTTGGCTGCGGCCATAATTTTGCAATGAAGCACTATCTGGACAAATGCAGCTATTTTTTGATTTGTAATCCAGATATCAGCTTTGCCAAGGGGGAGCTTGAGCGCTTGTATCACTTTGCCCGTGATGGGAAGCACAAGTTTGTTTCTCCACGCATCCATTACAGCGATGGGCGTTTTCAATACAGCTGCCGTTTGTTGCCCACACCAGCCAACTTGTTCCTGCGCCGCTTTGCGCCACGCTGGGGGGCAAAGCTTGATGTGATCTATGAGCTCCACCATGCTGATTACACACAATCTTTTTCTATTCCTTCGGTCTCTGGCTGCTTTATGTTGATGGATTCGCAGTTGCTGAAGCAGCTAAATGGCTTCGATGAACGATATTTCATGTATTCAGAGGATATCGATCTCTGCAGGCGCGCATTACCGCTGACAGAAATACTTTTCTATCCTGATGCAACAATTACCCATGCTTTCAGTAAAGGCTCTTATAAGAGTCTGAATTTACTCATTTATCACATTAAGTCGGTGATTTCATACTTTAACAAATGGGGATGGTTTTTTGACCGAGAACGTGTCCTTGCAAACCAAAAATGTTTAAAGACGATTCCCATGACTTCACCTACCGAGAAGCGGTAAAATGGTCGATTAGCAGAAGCGGTAGTTTTATGAGTCTAATTAAATCTAAGGTAGTGCTAATGTTGTTTGTAACTGGGTGTCATTTTGAGGTGGGGCATGCTGCGCGTGTGGTGGGGGCGGCTAAATGAGCAATCCGCATAAGTCGTTGCCTCTTTCGCCACTTGCCTTGGTTCGCAATATTTGGGGACATAAATCTCTTATCTTGCAGATGGCAAAACGTGAGGTCGTTGGCCGCTACAAGGGTTCCACGATGGGGCTTGCGTGGTCATTCTTGAACCCCCTGTTTATGCTGATAGTATATACCTTTGTTTTTTCAGTGGTTTTTAAGGCTCGCTGGTCTGTTGGTGGTGATGAGAGCCGTACCCAATTTGCCGTGATTTTGTTTGTTGGCATGATTGTTCACGGCTTTTTTGCAGAAGTGGTTAACCGGGCACCGCAAATCATTCTGGGGAATACCAACTATGTGAAAAAAGTGGTGTTTCCTTTGGAAACGCTGCCGGTGATTAGCCTTTGCGCTGCGCTGTTTCATACCTCAATCAGCGTGATGGTGTTGCTGTGCGCTTTCTTCCTGTTTAACGGTTTCCTGCACTGGACGATCGTTTTCTTGCCGTTGGTGTTACTGCCGCTGGTGATATTTTGCTTAGGGCTGGGGTGGATCCTCGCGTCGTTGGGGGTATACATCCGCGATGTGGGGCAGACAACGGCGATAATCACTACGGTTATGATGTTTCTCTCGCCCGTCTTTTTCCCAATTACCGCGTTGCCAGAGAAGTACAGGATTTGGATCATGCTGAACCCTCTGACATTTATCATCGAGCAATCTCGCAATGTGCTAATTTGGGGGCGTATTCCGGATTGGCTGGGGTTGGGTATTTATACCCTGGCCGCCGCAGTTGTGGCTTGGTTGGGTTTTGTCTTCTTCCAGAAAACCAGAAAGGGGTTTGCTGATGTCCTCTAATGAGATTGCCATTCAAGTGACGGGCTTAAGCAAATGCTACCAGATTTACGATCGCCCACGCGATCGTCTGAAACAGTTTTTTGCCCCTAAATTGCAACGGGCCGTTCGCCGTGAATCTCGCCGTTATTTCCGTGAGTTCTGGGCGCTAAGAAACGTTTCTTTTAGCATCAAGAAAGGCGAAACCGTAGGCATTATTGGCCGTAACGGTGCAGGTAAATCCACCCTGCTGCAAATGATCTGCGGTACCTTGACCCCGACTGAGGGCGAAATCCAGGTTCATGGCAGAATTGCGGCGCTGCTCGAGTTGGGGGCAGGTTTTAACCCCGAGTTTACCGGCCGCGATAATGTTTATCTTAACGGTTCTGTCCTTGGTTTTACCCGCGAACAGATCGATGCTCGCTTCCAAGAGATTGTTGATTTTGCCGATATTGGCGAGTTTATTGATCAACCGGTAAAAACCTACTCAAGCGGTATGTATGTTCGCCTGGCATTTGCCGTTCAGGCCTGTGTTGAGCCGGAAATACTGATCGTGGATGAGGCGTTGGCCGTCGGCGATATCGGCTTCCAGTACAAATGCTACAAGCGTATGGAGGCACTGAGAGCAAAGGGCGTAACCATCATTATGGTCACCCACTCAACGGGCAGCATACTTGAATATGCCGATCGCTGTTTGGTTATGAGCGATGGCCAGTTGGTGGGGGATACTCATGATGTGTTGGCTGCGGTTCTTGCTTATGAGAAGGGGATGTTGCTGACCCAAGCTGCGCCAAAAGAAAAACGCCCGCCAGCGGATAGCTCAAATACCAAAGATGCTAAGGCGCTCAAAGCAATTCAACTAGAACACACTAACGTTGAGATCGGTGAGAAACGGTTTGGCAGTGCCAGAGCTATTATTGAAAGCCTGCAGATATATAAATCTGACGGTTCTTCACTATCGGAAAAACCTTTAGTCCGAGCCGGTGAGGAACTCACCTTGGATTACACCATATTGTCTTCTGAACATATTGACGATATTGCTTTGGGGGTTTCGATTTCAAAAGCGCAAGGCGGTGATATTTGGGGCGACAGCAATATTGGTGCCGGAATACCTATTTCCTTAACCCCAGGTGAACAACATGTTGTCTACAAGGTTAAATTGCCCATTAACACAGGCGACTATCTTGTTCACTGTGGTTTGGCGCGAGTGGGTAAGGGGGATCGCGAAGAGCTCGACCAGCGTCGGCCGATGATGCGCTTAAAATTCTGGTCGCCGCGTGAGTTAGGTGGGGTTATTCATGCCCCTATTCAGATTCAATTAGAGGATGAATAGCCGTATGCTTGCCGTATTTTTACCGCCATGCCCTTTTCGTGGGGTCAAAGCACCCTATTTATGGGTGTTTTATCGTCTGCTCTATTCTTTAAAAGAAAAAAGCCTGTTTATTACGGGGGCCGATTATCTTGACTCTCCGCAAAAATGGCTCGAACAAGGCCGCTGGGAGTTTCACGAACCCACCATGGCTAATTTGGGATACGGAATACCAGGGCAGGAGTTGTTCGGCACACATGAATTCAAGATGCTTGGTGATGATCTCTTCAACCGTTTGTTAGAGAGCAATGGACATAATCCAATAGGGGCATTTAATGCGTTTCTAACGCAGAATATCCCAGATTTGGAGCTTGAGCTTGAATCCATATTTCTGTCGCAGCAAGCCGGGTCCATTGATGCTATCCTCAGTATCTGTAATTGCCCATCGTTGGAAAATGTTGCGCGTAAACTCTCAATTCCAGTGATTCACTTTGAGATCGGTCCCCTACGTGCTCCAATGTATTGGAGCACCGGATATGTTGATTTCTCGGGGGTAAATGGTAATACGGAGGCCTATTCACGCTATCTGAATGTTGCTGATGATTACCAGGTTCAGCTGACAATGCCGGAGCTGCATCGCTTTTTTGCTCAGGTACCATTACCGGAAGATAAAGTTACGGAATTTGATGTCGGCTTAGCGATGCAGGTTGAAGATGATTCAAACATCGTTGCATATAGCCGAGGATTTAATAATCTATCGTTGATTTCATACGCTCAAACGTTTTGTTCTGATGAGCAATTACTTATTCGCCCTCATCCTGGTAGCCGTTTCCAATTGAAAGCGGGCAATATGAAATTGGATGATTCGGCAAACAGCCTTGATTTTTTGTATCGTTGTAAGCAAGTATTGACGATAAACTCAAGCGTGGGTCTTGAAGCATTACTATTGCAAAAGCCTGTTCAAGTATTAGGAGATAGTTCTTATTCGTTTATTGCTGATGCTGACAGTGAGTCTGAACGTGTTAATCGAATGGCCTTTTATCTATTTTCCTACCTTGTGCCATTTAAATTAATGTTTGACCAAGAGTATTTATATTTTCGCCTGTCTAACCCGGCGGAGATTGATATTGTAAATTACCACATGAATTGTTTTTTATTGGAATCTGAAGATTTGGCAAGTACAAAGGAAGTAGCAACAAAGGTTGGAGATTTGATCACCTCTCGCGTTAAGCAAGAGAATGATTTGCGGGCAGAAATTTATCATACTATGGAACAGTACGTGCAGTGTATCGAAGAGAAGCAGATATGTATTACTACTCAGGAAGAACAGTTGCAGCAGCAAAAGGAGCAATTGCGGCTTCAGCTAGAGGAAAATAACGCTCTGCAAGAGTCGTTGAAGCAAAAGCAATTGCTGCTGGATGAAAGCATACAACGGTTTCAGCTTTTAGAGCAACGCACGCAAAATCAAGAAAAAGAGCTGGGACAAGCGGTGAGTGAGTTACGCACCACGTTGTGTCAAAAAGAAGAAGAGTTGCATTATCAGCACTCTGCTATCTTAATGATGCGTAAAAGTTTATCTTGGAAACTAACCGTGCCCGTGCGCATGCTGGGGCGGGCAACCCGTGGCGAGTTTGGTGTTATACGCGATCTGACTCGTCATTATTTGGCACATCGCCCTAGTTGTGAAGGTTCCCTGTTAGCAAAAACTTGGCATGCATTCCGCAGCCATCCGCATCCTTATAAAGCCCTGGGTAGAAAGACCAAAACGGCATTTCGTCTCTTGGCTAAAGGCAATGTTTCGGAGTTGTTTGCCAACTTGCGACGTGTGGCAAAAAATACGGCTGATATGCCAATGCCCCTCTCGCATATTGATACGAATCATGTGGTTATTCTCGCATCCCGACATACACTGTACGTAGCGCACCGGGTAGAAAAGTCACTTATCGATATCGGGCTAGGCGTTACGATTGCTCATGCTTATTCAGCCGCTGCGGACAGTGGGCAGATACATATTGTTATTTGCCCGCAAATGTTCCCTGAATTGCCCAAAAACTACGTGGCTTTCCAAATGGAACAGTCAATTAATCCTCGCTGGTTCACAGCAGACTATTTTGCCATTCTGAATAATGCTATCGCTGTGTTCGACTATTCATTGACCAATATTGAATACCTCTTGCAGCAGGGTATACCGTATCAGAAACTGTTTTATATGCCAATTTCATCTTATGCTAACTATGCAGAGCATTTGTCGCAGACGGGGTATAATTTACAACCCGTAGAAGGTGAAAAAGACGTAGACGTGTTGTTCTACGGCGACCCTAATTGCGAACGCCGTCAGAGTTATCTACGTCAATTGAGCAAACGTTTTAATGTACATGTGGCTTCTGAAGTATTTGGTGAGGATTTGACCCGTTTAGTACAGCGTGCCAAATTAATTATCAATATTCATTATTACGAAGACGCGTTATTAGAGACGACACGGCTGTATGAAACCTTGTCATTGGGCACGCCAATTGTTAGTGAAAGCAGTTCCGACATTCAGCATCATGACATGCTAGCCAATGTGATCGATTTCGCGCCGGTTGGTGATATTAATGCTATGGCAGATAAAATTGCTCAATTGCTGGATGACGAAAACTTATATGCTCGCCGCCGTCAGGATATTGCCGATTTTACGCGCACGGACAAGCAGTTTGATGTCTACTTTAAGCGTTATTTGCTGGCAAACGATCTGATTGATTTCCAAACGTATAAAGAAAGCGCTGACTTTGTTCCTCACAATGAGACGGATATTCCGAAGCTATGCTTGTCACTGACAGAAACGCCCGTCAGGAAACAGGCATTTTTGAGTAAGCCTACGCATGGTTTTCAGATCGTTGAGGGTGTCCGTCATCGGATCGGTTGGATTGGATGTGGGATGAGTTATAAGTATATGTTGTCAACGCTCGCCGATCGTAAGTCTGAAATGGCGATGATTTGTGAAGACGACGTACTATTCCCTGCTGATTTTGACATTAAGCTTGAAAAGGTTGTCAGTCATCTGCGTTCAACGGAATGGGATTGGCATGTCTTTGCCGGCATTATTGCGCATTTGCATGATGACACCAGCATCCTAGCAGTGAAAGAGATTGATGGCATCGAATATGTATACATTAACCGTATGACCAGCATGGTAATGAACATTTACTCACGTCGCGGTATTGAACTCATCAGTCAATGGGATGAAAAGAATATCGATTCTGAGAACAACACGATTGATCGCTATCTTGAGTCCGCTCCAGGGTTGACCGTGGTAACGACGTTGCCATTCATGGTGGGTTATGCCGAGGATCAACATTCGACACTGTGGGGGTTCGTTAATACCCAATATACAGACATGATCCGCAGTAGTGAGCAGTTGCTGGCAGAGAAAGTGAAGGCCTTTAAACAGCGGCAGTCATCAGAGACGTCGGTGTAATCTTTTTCAGTGCTCTCGCGAAATAGCACCGGTCTTAGCTGATATTGACCGGTGCTTTTTTCTTTAGGTATTAAAACAGGTGGGTCTCATTCTGTGACCTATCGCACCAATCACTACCCACCGTCCTCAATCCTGAGTTAACATGTGAGCCACATCAAAAAAACCTGTTGGCCGTGAGCCGTGATGCAGGTGTTATCTTCAGACAGGAGTTCCTAATGTCCAAACAACAAATCGGCGTTGTCGGCATGGCGGTAATGGGCCGCAATCTGGCATTGAACATCGAAAGCCGTGGTTACACCGTTTCTATCTTTAACCGTTCAGGCGACAAAACTGACGAGGTTATTGCTGAGAATCCGGGTAAAAACCTGGCCCCTTACTACACCGTCGAAGAGTTTGTCGCATCGCTGGAAAAGCCGCGCCGCATTTTGCTGATGGTGAAAGCGGGCGAAGCGACGGACAAAACCATTGCCTCTCTGACTCCGCACCTGGAAAAAGGCGACATCCTGATCGATGGCGGTAACACTTACTATCAGGACACCATCCGCCGTAACCGCGAACTGTCTGCTCAAGGCTTCAACTTCATCGGCACCGGCGTTTCCGGTGGTGAAGAGGGCGCGCTGAAAGGGCCTTCTATCATGCCGGGCGGCCAGAAAGAAGCTTACGAACTGGTGGCTCCGATCCTGAAGAAAATCGCTGCCGTAGCCGAAGGTGAGCCTTGTGTGGCCTATATCGGTGCTGACGGTGCCGGGCACTATGTGAAAATGGTGCACAACGGTATCGAATACGGCGACATGCAGCTGATCGCAGAAGCCTATTCTCTGCTGAAGCAGGCGCTGAACCTGAACAACGAGCAACTGGCAGAAACCTTTGCCGACTGGAACAAAGGCGAGCTGAACAGCTACCTGATCGACATCACCAAAGACATCTTCACCAAGAAAGACGAAGAGGGTAAATACCTGGTCGACGTGATCCTGGACGAAGCGGCCAACAAAGGCACCGGCAAGTGGACCAGCCAAAGTTCACTGGATCTGGGCGAACCGCTGTCGCTGATCACCGAGTCGGTGTTTGCGCGTTACCTGTCCTCGTTGAAAGACCAGCGCGTTGCGGCATCCAAAGTGCTGACCGGCCCGCAAGTCGCTGCTTTCAGCGGCGATAAAGCCGAGTTTGTAGAGAAAGTGCGCCGCGCTTTGTATTTGGGCAAGATTGTTTCCTATGCGCAGGGCTTCTCACAGCTGAAAGCCGCTTCCAAGGAAAACAACTGGGATCTGAACTACGGTGAGATCGCCAAGATCTTCCGTGCCGGTTGCATCATCCGCGCTCAATTCCTGCAAAAAATCACCGATGCCTACGCGGAAAATGCCGACATCGCTAACCTGCTGCTGGCCCCTTACTTCAAGCAGATTGCCGACGAATACCAGCAGGCGCTGCGTGATGTGGTTTCCTATGCGGTGCAGAATGGCATCCCGACGCCAACCTTCTCTGCGGCGATCGCCTATTACGACAGCTATCGCTCAGCGGTGCTGCCAGCTAACCTGATCCAGGCGCAGCGTGACTACTTCGGTGCTCACACTTACAAACGTACCGACAAAGAAGGCGTATTCCATACCGAATGGATGGAATAATCCCGATTGTTAAATGATAAAAAGCCGCCGAGGTTAACGCCCGGCGGCTTTTTTTTATTGGGAATGTAAAAACACCGATTTTAGTACTCGTGATGAGTCACCAGAAAGAACCCAATAAACGCGATCGGTTCCCCTGATGGGCATAGGAATCTACACAAGTTGCCAGTCGCCTCCTACGGGCGGAGTTCATGGCTGGCTGCGGCTTTGGTGCTTGAAATGTGCACTGAACGGGTCCCCTCTCCCCGCGGGAGAGGGCTAGGGTGAGGGGGAATTTGGTGGCTGAGCCGGTACTACTTCTGATGCCGTTCCCGCAGGCGGCCAATCACCTTGCTTAAGTCCAGCTCCTGATCCTGCAGCAACACCAGCAGGTGATAGATCAGGTCAGAGGCTTCGTTGGTCAGCTCTTCGCGATCGTTCACCGTGGCGGCCAGAGCGGTTTCTACCCCTTCTTCACCGACTTTCTGCGCAATACGCTTGGTGCCGCTAGCATACAGCTTGGCGGTATACGAGCTTTCCGGGCTGGCGGTTTTGCGCGAGGCTAACAACTGCTCAAGCTGATACAGGAAGCCCCAGTCGCTGCTTGCCGGGTGGAAGCAGCTGTTGTTGCCCAAGTGGCAGGTTGGGCCGATCGGGTTCGCCAGGATCAGCAGGGTGTCGTTATCGCAGTCTGGCGTGATGCTCACCACGTTGAGGAAGTGGCCGGAGCTTTCGCCCTTGGTCCACAGCCGCTGTTTGGTGCGTGAGAAAAACGTCACCTTGCCGCTCTGCTCGGTCACCGCCAGCGCTTCCTGATTCATATAGCCGAGCATCAATACTTCGCCAGAAACGGCGTGCTGGACGATCACCGGCAGCAGATTGTCGGTTTTTACCCAATCCAACTGATTTCTTTGTTGTTCTGTTAACACAAACGCATCTCCACGCCACGTTCCGCCAGGAACCGTTTCAGTTCGCCGATATTAATGATTTGCTTATGGAATACCGAAGCGGCCAACGCACCGTCAACGTCCGCATCGCGGAAGGCAGCCAGGAAGTGCTCCATGGTGCCCGCACCGCCGGAGGCGATCAGCGGCACTTTGCACACGTCACGCACTTTCTTCAGTTGTTCCAAGTCATAACCGTTACGCACGCCGTCCTGGTTCATCATGTTAAGCACGATCTCCCCAGCGCCGCGCTTCTGCACTTCTTGCACCCAATCGAGGGTTTGCCACTCGGTCACCCGGGTGCGGCTTTCGTCGCCGGTATATTGGTTGACGTGATATTTGCCGGTTTCGGCTTCATACCAGGTGTCGATACCGACCACGATGCACTGTACGCCAAAGCGATCGGCCAAACGGCTGATCAGGCTTGGGTCGGCCAGTGCCGGTGAGTTGATGGAGATTTTGTCCGCGCCAAACGACAGGATCTGGCTGGCGTCTTCGGCGCTTTTGATGCCACCGGCCACGCAGAAAGGAATGTCGATCACTTCAGCCACCCGCGATACCCAGCTTTTATCCACCACGCGTCCGTCGCTGGAGGCGGTGATATCATAAAACACCAGTTCGTCGGCCCCTTCCTGTGCATAGCGCTGTGCCAGTGGGACGATATCGCCAATGATCTCGTGATTGCGGAACTGCACGCCTTTCACCACTTGCCCATCTTTCACGTCCAGGCAGGGGATTATCCGTTTTGCCAGCATGCGATTGCCTCCTCGACGCTGAATTTACCGTCCAACAGGGCGCGCCCGACGATCACCCCTTCGACACCGCTGCCGCGTAACTGAGCGATATCATCCAAGTTGCCGATGCCGCCAGAAGCCTGGAAGGCGATCTGCGGATAGCGCTCGCACACTTCCTGATACAGCGCCACGTTGGAACCTTTCAATGTGCCATCGCGCGAAATATCGGTACACAGCACGTGCTTCAGGCCGAATGGCAGGTATTGTTCCACTACCTGTTCCAGCGTGGCGTCCGAGTTTTCCTGCCAGCCGCTGATGGCCACGCGCTTGGTGCCAGCGGCATCAATGCGCACGTCCAGCGCCAGCACCATGGCATCGGCGCCGTAGCGCTCGAACCAGCCCTGTACCATCTCCGGCTGTTTCACGGCGGTGGAACCAATCACCACGCGGGTGGCACCGGCTTCCAGCAACGCGGCAACGTCCTGTTCATTACGAATGCCGCCGCCAACCTGCACCGGCACGCTGATGCCAGCCAGCAGCTTGCGCAGCAGCGGGATCTGGCGTGCAGCCGGGTCTTTAGCACCGGTCAAATCCACCAGGTGCAGCACCTGTGCACCCTGGCGCTGGTAATCCTGCAGGCGCAGCAACGGGTCATTGCCGTAGTCGCGCTGCTGGCCGTAATCGCCCTGATGCAGGCGCACCACGTTGCCGTCGATCAAATCCAAAGCGGGAATAATCATACTGGCTACATCTCCAGAAAGTTTTTCAACAGTTGAGCCCCGGCCGTGCCAGATCGCTCTGGATGAAACTGCACGCCAAAGAAGTTGTCTTTTTGTACGGCGGCGGTGAATGGCTCGCCGTAGTTCGCCTGAGCGATGGTGCTTGAGCATATCGGCATCGCATAACTGTGAACAAAGTAGAAGTAAGCACCGTCCTCGATGCCGCGGAACAGGTGGTTACCCGCCTGAGAAGTCACCTGATTCCAGCCCATGTGCGGCAGCGGCAGGCCGAGATCGCTCATCTGCTTTACCGGGGTGTCGATAATGCCCAGGGTTTTGATGCCGCCGCTCTCTTCACTGCTTTCTGCCAGCAACTGCATGCCGAGGCAGATGCCCAGCACCGGCTGGGTGCAGGCTTTGATCAGCTCGATCAGTTCACGCTCTACCAACTGCTCCATGGCCGCCTGCGCGGTGCCGACGCCGGGCAGAAACAGCTTGTCGGCGCGCAGCACAATTTCCGGGTCACGGCTCACTTTGGGCTGATAACCCAGCCGCTGCACCGCGTAGTTTACCGAAGAGAGGTTGGCGCAACCGGTGTCCAGGATCACCACGTTCATCACAGGACCCCTTTCGAACTCGGGAGGGTGTTACCCTCAACGCGGATCGCCTGGCGCAGCGTGCGGCCAAACACTTTAAACAGGCTTTCGACGCGGTGATGGTCGTTTTTGCCCTTGGTTTTCAGGTGCAGGGTGCAGGCCATGGTGTAAGACAGCGAACGGAAGAAGTGCTCGACCATCTCGGTGCTGAGATCGCCCACGCGCTGGTAGTTAAACTCTGCACGGTATTCCAGATGCGGGCGGCCAGAGAGATCCATCGCGCAGCGCGCCAGGCACTCATCCATCGGCAGCACAAAGCCAAAGCGTGCAATACCGCGTTTGTCGCCCAGCGCCTTGTTCAGCGCTTCACCCAGCGCCAGCGCGGTGTCTTCCACCGTATGGTGATCGTCGATGTACAGATCGCCATTCACCTGAATATCCATGCGGAAACCGCCGTGGGTGGCGATCTGATCCAGCATATGGTCGAAAAAGCCGACGCCGGTCTTAATCTTGCTGCCGCCTTCGCGATCCAGCCAGACGTTGACGTCAATCTGCGTCTCTTTGGTCACGCGGTTAACGTGAGCGTGGCGATCGCGCTGGGTTAACTGCTGGGTAATGGCTTTCCAGCCAAGGGTTTCACGCTGGTACAGCAGCCCCTGAATGCCCATATTGTTGGCCAACTGGATATCGGTCTGGCGATCGCCAATCACGTAGCTGTTGGCGGCGTTCATCACGCCTGGCTGCAGATAGCCTTTCACCATGGCGATTTTCGGCTTGCGGCATTCGCAGTTATCTTCCGGCTTGTGCGGGCAGATCAGGATATCGTCGAATTTTACCCCCTGTGAACTGAGGATCTGCATCATCAGGTTGTGCGGCGGATCGAAGGTTTCCTGCGGGAAGCTGGCGGTGCCGAGGCCGTCCTGATTAGTGATCATCACCAGGGTATAGCCCGCCTGCTGCAACGCCAGCAGGGAAGGGATTACGTCCGGCTCCAGCGCCAGTTTATCTAAACGGTCAACCTGGAAATCTTCAGGTGGCTCAGCAATCAGCGTGCCGTCGCGGTCAATAAAGAGGAATTTCTGGCTCACATTGGCTCCTTTGTGCCAAGCAGGGGTTTGAGTGCGTCAACGACGCGTTGGCATTCTTCACGCGTGCCGATGGTGATGCGCACGCAGCCGGCAAGACCAGGCTGCTTATGCTGATCGCGCAAGATAATGCCCTGATCCCACAGCGTTTTAAACACATTACTGGCAGCATTGCAGCGCACCAGCAGGTAGTTGCTTTCGCTGGTGAACACCTGCTCAACGCAGGGGCAGTCTTGCAGCGCCTGTTGCAGCCAACTGCGGTTAGCGCTGATTTCTGCCACCCGCTGGCGCATCTGGCTGAGCCCTTCAGCACTCAGCGCCTGGGCTGCGATATCGGCTACCGGAGTAGAGAGCGGGTAGGGGGCGATCACTTTCAGCAATAGGGCGATCACCTCGGCATTAGCCAGGGTAAAACCGCAGCGTAGGCCAGCCAGTGCGAAGGCTTTCGACAGCGTGCGCAGAATCACCAGGTTAGGGTAGTCGCTCAGCCAGCCAGCAACAGAAGCCTGCGGGCAGAATTCGATATAGGCTTCGTCCACCGCGACGATCGCCTTGCCAGCTGCCATCTCCAGCAGTGCACGCAGGTCGTTTGGATCCAGCAGATTACCGGTCGGGTTGTTTGGGCTGCAGGCGTAGATCAGCTTGACGTTGTCCAGACTGGCAGCGATGGCGGGCAGATCGAGCTGCCAGTCGGCTTTGGCGGCCACGGTGCGGCGCTCAACCCCAAAGGTTTCAGCGCTGACGGCGTACATGCCATAGGTTGGCGGGCAGAACAGAATGGCGTCTTTGCCCGGTTCACAGAAGGCGCGGATCAGCAGCTCGATGCCTTCATCGGCGCCACGGCTGACCAGCACCTGATCCTGATTCACCCCGGCGTAAGCGGCATAGCGCTCGATCACCAGCGCCGGTTGGCATTCCGGGTAGCGGTTAAAGGTTTGCGCGGTTAGCTGAAACTCTGGCGCGACCGGGTATTCGTTAGCATTCAGCCACACGTCGCCCTTGCCACCCAAACGGCGCGCCGACTGGTAGGGGGTCAGCTCGCGCACGTTTTTACGTGCTAATTGTTCAATGCTCATGCTTGCTCCTTCAAGGCGGCGACGCGTAAGGTCACGGCGTTTTTGTGGGCGATCAGTTGCTCGGCCGCCGCCAGCGTTTCGATGGTAGCAGCCAGATTCATAAAGCCCTGCGGCGTCAGTTCCTGCACCGTCATACGCTTCTGGAAATCCGCCAGCCCCAGGCTGGAGCAGGTGGCGGTATAGCCGTAAGTTGGCAGCACGTGGTTGGTGCCTGAAGCGTAATCCCCGGCCGATTCTGGCGACCAGTCACCAAGGAACACCGAACCGGCGCTGGTAATGCTGTCTACCAGCTCGCGTGCGTTACGGGTTTGGATAATCAAATGTTCTGGGCCGTATTGATTACTGATGGCGATACATTCGGCTAAATCCTGCGCAATGATCAACCGGCTGCTGGCCAGCGCCTGGCGGGCGGTTTCTGCACGTGGTAATGCGGCCAACTGCTGCTCAACCGCTGTTGCTACCGCTTGCGCCATGGCGGCGTCCGGCGTCAGCAGGATCACCTGCGAATCCGGCCCGTGCTCGGCTTGCGACAGCAGATCGGAGGCGACAAACGCCGGGGTCGCGCCGCTGTCGGCGATCACCAGTACTTCGGAAGGGCCTGCGGGCATATCAATTGCCGCGCCGTCCAGCCGTTGGCTGATCTGGCGTTTGGCTTCGGTGACAAAGGCGTTGCCAGGCCCGAAGATTTTTGCCACGCGCGGTACGGAATCGGTGCCGAACGCCATCGCGGCAATCGCCTGCGCGCCGCCGACCTGAAACACTTCCTGCACGCCACACAGCTTGGCGGCATAGAGGATCTCGTCGGCAATCGGCGGCGGTGAGCACAGCACCACGCGGCGGCAACCGGCAATGCGCGCCGGAGTAGCCAGCATCAATACGGTAGAAAACAGCGGTGCTGAACCGCCAGGGATGTACAGCCCCACCGAGTCGATCGGGCGGGTCACCTGCTGGCAGCGCACGCCGGGCTGGGTTTCGACATCCACCGCCGGCAGTTTTTGCGCATTGTGGAAGGTTTCCACATTGGCGACGGCGATCGCCATCGCCTGCTTGATTTCGTCACCCAAACGGGCACAGGCCTGTTCGATCTGCTCCGCAGTGACGCGCAGCGCACCCACTTCGGTTTTATCAAACTTGGCGCTGTATTCACGCAGCGCGCTGTCACCGTTGGCCTTCACGTTATCGAGGATCTCGCGCACCGTGCGGGTGATGCTGTCTGAAGCGGAGATCGCCGGGCGCATCAGCAGCTCTGCACGCTGTTGCGCGTTGCAGGCAGCCCAACTGACGACGGTATTGAAGTTCGACATGGCGTTACTCCATCATCTTCTCAATTGGCAGCACCAGAATGGAGCTGGCACCCAGAGTTTTCAGTTTTTCCATGGTTTCCCAGAACAGGGTTTCGCTGCTCACCATGTGCATCGCGACGCGGTTTTGTGCACCGGCCAACGGCAGAATGGTGGGGCGCTCGGCACCCGGCAGCAGGGCGATGATCTCATCCAGACGATCGCTCGGTGCGTGCAGCATGATGTATTTGGATTCGCGCGCCTGGATCACGCCCTGAATACGGGTCATCAGGCGGTCGATTAACTGCTGTTTGGCCGCAGGCATTTCGCCGTCGCGCTGGATCAGGCAGGCTTTGGAGCGATAGATTACTTCGACTTCACGCAGGCCGTTGGCTTCGAGCGTCGCACCGGTGGACACCAGATCGCAGATGGCGTCCGCCAAGCCCGCGCGCGGGGCCACTTCCACCGAACCATTCAGCAGGCATGATTTAAAACGAACGCCTTGTTTGTCGAGGTATTGCTTCAGCAGGTGGGGGTAAGAGGTGGCAATGCGGGCATCTTGCAGGCTTTGCGGACCGGTATATTCGCTGTCCAGCGCGGTGGCCAGCGACAGGCGGCAGGCACCGAAGTCCAGGCGGCGCAGGGTGAAGTAACGTGGGTCTTCGCCTTGTGCGCGGCGGTTGAGCAGCTCTTCTTCCAGCACGTTTTCACCGATAATGCCCAGATCCACCACGCCATCCATCACCAGCCCTGGAATGTCGTCATCACGCACGCGCAGGATATCAATCGGCATATTCTCGGCGAAGGCAATCAGGCGTTGCTGCTGCAGGTTGATCTTGATACCGCAGCGGGCCAGCAGTTCCTGAGAATCTTCACTCAGGCGGCCTGATTTCTGCATTGCTATCCGTAAACGTGTTTTATCCAACATGGTAACCTCTGTTTAATCTGTAATTTTATGAATTTATTGTAAAAACTATTTTTCTGTCTGTCCGGAGCCAAAAAAAAACCCTCGGAAGGTATCTTCCGAGGGCTTTCTCTTGCGTTTGTTTGGTTCTACGCGCCACTGGAAGATTTTAAACCGTCTTCCAGCACACATCGCCCGAAAGACTAGTCTGGGTGATGGTGATGATGGTGGTTGAACTGAACGCGAGTCATGTGTTTTCTCTTTTAAAGTAAATCAGCCAGTGCTGAGTTGCTGATTAACCTAAACTATCAGTATGGTCTTGCGCAACTGTTTTTTATCATCATAAATTTAATTCATTGAAACAGGCTGAATTATTCGCTCGCGACAGCTTTACCTAACCTTTACGTGAGTTGATTGTATCCCTATGTCGAGTGGCGTAGCCTTATTCACCAAGCGTTGTTATCTTCAGGAGAGGGTGTTAATGAAAAAAGTCGCCATTATTGGCCTGGGTTGGTTAGGCATGCCGCTGGCTTTATCGTTAATGAGCCGCGGATTTGAGGTGGTGGGCAGTAAAACCACGCCGGATGGTGTCGAAGCCGCGCGCATGAGCGGTATTGAATGTTACCAGCTCGAACTGACACCTGAACTGATTTGCGAAGCTCAGGATCTGGAGCAACTGCTTTACGCCGACGCATTGGTGATCACGCTGCCCGCCAGGCGCACCGTAGAGGGTAGCGAAGGCTACTTTAATGCCGTGCGCATGCTGGTTGACAGCGCCATGGCGTTTGGGGTGCCGCATATTATCTTTACCAGCTCGACCTCGGTGTACGGCGATACCACCGGCACGGTGCGTGAAGATTCACCGCTCAAACCGGTAACCCCTTCTGGGCGGGTGCTGGCAGAACTGGAGCGCTGGCTGCATGAGTTGCCGAATACCTCAGTTGATATTTTACGCCTGGCGGGCCTGGTGGGCACCGATCGGCATCCGGGCCGTTTCCTGGCGGGCAAGGTTGATGTTAAAGGTGGTTCGCAAGGAGTGAATCTGGTGCATCAGGATGATGTGATTGCTGCCATCCAATTGTTGCTGAAATTGCCCAAAGGGGGGCATGTTTACAATCTTTGTGCACCTGGCCACCCAATCAAGCGTGAGTTCTATCCGGCACTGGCAGCGCAGTTGCATCTGCCTCCGCCGCAGTTTGCCGAAGAGCCGGAACAGGAAGGGCGGCTGGTGGACGGCAACCGGATCTGCAAGGAATTGGGGTTTGAATATCAATACCCAGATCCGGCGCGCATGCCTATGGGGTAATAAAATCAAACCGTCCTGCATTGGCGGCGATTGCGTGATGCCGGGCGATAGGTAACCGGTAGAAAGAGTGCCAATAAAAAAACCGACCTCAACAGTCGGTTTTTTACGCCTGAAAAATGACGTTGATACGACAGAAAAAACGTTAATCCGCCGCCTCTTTGTCAGGGATGAAAGCACCCAGGTTGTAAGCTTCCAGCTTTGGTTGCTGCTCAGGGCAGTCGAAATTAAAGATTGTTATGGTTGCCGGTGTAACAGGGAGCAATCGTTCGGCCGGTAAATTCAGGAAAACCTGGCAGGCGGCGCGAATGACACCGCTGTGCACTACCGCCAGCAGATCCGAATCCTCCTGCAACACCCAACCACGCAATGCCGTGTTGATCCTCATACAGAAGGCTTGCCAGCTCTCGCCGCCTGCCGGAGTGTACTCTCCCGCACGCCATTGCCAGTAACTGTGGGGGTCGCTTTCGATCAAATCTGGTTTACGTAGCCCGGTCCATTCCCCCATGTGCAGTTCTCGCAGCTTTTCATCCGGCTGTGCATCCGGGTAGCCAATCAGTTCAGCCGTTTGCCTGGCTCTCCCCAGATCTGAGGTCACCACTCTGGCAGGAGAGAGTTGCCGGATGCAATCTTTTATCCGAGTTGCCTGGAGGACACCTTTGTCGGATAAGGTTGAGTTTTCATGCCCCTGGAGGCGTGATTCTCTGTTCCAGAGGGTTTCTCCATGTCGGAGCAAAATAAGGCGCATACATTAGATCCTATTGTTTATAATCCATATCCCAGAAGGCGGAACCAGGTGAAAATGGCAATGCTAATCACGCACGCACCAATAAAGCAGGTGGTCAGGCCGTACTTCATCTGATCCAGTACGCTGAAATAGCCGGTTGAAAAGTAAATGGCGTTAACCTTGGAGTGGGGCGGCAGCGTGATGGTGTAGGTCAGGGTCAGAGAGGCCGCCAATGCAAGCGTGACGGGATCCATACCGAGGGTTTTCGCCAGGGCGATCGAGGCCGGAATGAGGATGGTGGTTCTGACCGTTTTACTGGTGAAAATCAGGTGGCTGTACATGGAGATGAAAATCACCACGATATAAACCATCCAGGTACTCATGTTTTCTAGCCCCAGGCCGTGAACCAGTTTGCCAATCAGCCACTGTGCGCCTTCGGTGTCTTCCAACGTATTTCCGGCGGCATAGGCTCCGGCTGCAAAAATCATCAGATCCCATTTGATGTTGGCTTCAGACCAGGTAAGCAGACCCGTCCTGGGCATCAGGCAAAGGATAGCGGCAATCACCGCCGTCATATACACGCTGATTTCAAATCCCAGCACTGCCTTGTGGTAACTTTCGGTTGCCCAGAGCACCACAGCCAGCAGAAATATCGCCATGGCTTTCTTTTCGCTGAGCGACAGATTTCCCAGTTGATTCCGCTCCTGCGTCAGTTTTTCCAGCGCCCCCTGAAAATCGATTTCCCCCTTGAATGACCAGAATTTCAGGCCGATCAGGAATGACAGGAACATACTGACCACTGCCAGTGGAAAAGATGCCAGCAGCCAGTCCATATAGCCGATATGCCCACCGGCCTGCTGATTGATAAAACCGACCGCGATAATGTTGGCTGCCGTTCCTGTCATCACGCCGGAGGTGGCAATGGCATCAGCCTGTACCCCCTGGAGCATCATGACTCGGCCAAAATGGCTTTTCCCCGGGGTCGCTTTATAAATTTCCAGCAGGATCATGCAGATGGGTACCATCAGCGTAGCTCTGGCGGTGGTAGATGGAACAAAGAAGACCAGGCAGAAGTTAATTACCACCAGCACAAACAGCGCCCTGCGTGGCGTTTGGCCAAACGTGGTGATCATCCACAGGGCGAAACGGCGGGCGATATCGGATTTGATCATTGCAGAGGTCAGGATAAAGGCTGAAACCATCAGCCAGATCACATCGTACCCCAGCGTGGCAAAAACCAGCTTCTCCTTTGAAACCGTGCCGGTCAGGGGCAGTAAGACAATAACCAGCATGGAGGTGAGGTAGATAGGCAGGGAACCGCAGACCCAGAGTGTGAGTGCGGCACAAAAAATGGCAATAGATTTAATCCCTTGCGGCGTGAGCCCCTCCGGCACCGGAATATTCATTAGTAGAATCAGGATCAGGGCGGCAAGTGGTAAACCGACCTGTTTCAGCGTCAGACCTTTTTTTTGCAGTTCAGGCTGCAATAATATTTTTCTCATGAAAGAAGTCCCTGGCGTTGGTAAGTTCTTTCAGTCTGTACATTATCGTCAATGACGTACATTTATATTATTCTATAGTTACTATAAATATAATTTATGGAGTTGTGCATGGATATCGGGCAGTTGGAAGCGTTTGTGGTCCTTTCAGAATGTTTAAGCGTCACCCGTGCTGCCGAGCAACTTTACTGCACCCAGCCTGCGGTCAGCATAAGAATCAAAAAACTGGAAGAGACACTGAACACGCCATTGTTTGAGCGGCTGAACAACCGCTTGCATCTGACATCCCAGGGGGTGGTTTACCGCGAGTATGCGCTGCAAATCCTCAATCTGCTGAAACAATCTCGGGAACATATGCGGCAGTTTGATAATCCTGATTCAGGCACGGTCAACGTGGGGGCCAGCCATTTCTGTGGCGTCTGGCTGTTGCCGCGCATTATGGCTGATTTTAAAAAAACCTTTCCTGGGGTGAATATCCGGCTGGATATATCAACAACGGAAAAACTGTCCCGCAAGCTGGCAGCGCATGAGACTGATTTTATTATTATTTCCGACTATATTGATATCGACACAAAAAAGTATCGGCTGGTTAATTTCCTAAGTGATAGCTTTGTGCTGATTTGTCCGCCAGATCATTGGCTGGCAGCCCGGCAGGAATGCAGCATCAGGGAGATTCAGGATGAGACATTTTTGATTAAACCCGCATTTTCTGCTACCCGGAGCTTTTTACTGGAAAATCTCCGTAGAGCCGGTGTCGAACCTGAGCGGCTCCGGCTGGTGGAAATCGGTAGCCTTGAAGGTATAAAACAGGGAGTGGTGTACGGTCTGGGAATATCCGTGGTTTCCCGTCTTGCCGTTGAGCAGGAAATACGCAGCGGCCAGATACGGGAAATCAAGCTCAAAGAGCCTCTGTTTTTAAGGGGGATAAGCTACGCCCACCACCGTGATAAACTGTTGTCCCCGGCTGCGCAAAATTTTCTGGCCCGGTTACCGGCCCTGAAAAGCTGAAAAACCGATCTGTCAGATAAGCATGATCTGTTGAAATAAGGGGGCGAGTTAATTGAGTGATTAAGTTGGTGAGTTTTTCTCAAAAACCACCTCCTTTGTAGAGGTGGCCTTTGGCTGGCATTTACCGTGGTTTAAATCAGACTTTCGAGCCCCAGAGGTCATATTCGTCGGCGTTTTCGATCTTCACTTTGACGATCTCGCCCACTTTTACCCCGGTTTCACCGTTCAGGTAGACCGCACCGTCGATCTCCGGTGCATCGGCCATGCTCCGGCCAATCGCACCTTCTTCGTCAACTTCGTCGATCAGCACCAGCAGTTCGCGGCCAATCTTGTCTTGCAGACGCTGGGCCGAGATCTGTTGCTGCAGTTGCATAAAGCGGTGATAACGTTCTTCTTTCACCTCTTCCGGCACCTGATCGGCCAATTCGTTGGCCGCCGCGCCTTCCACCGGGCTGTATTTGAAGCAGCCTACGCGATCCAGCTTGGCTTCCTGCAGGAAGTCGAGCAGCATCTGGAAATCCTCTTCGGTCTCACTAGGGAAACCAACGATAAAGGTCGAGCGCAGAGTCAGGTCTGGGCAGATTTCACGCCAGCGTTTGATGCGCTCCAGCGTGCGCTCTACCGCGCCAGGGCGCTTCATCAGCTTGAGAATTCTCGGGCTGGCGTGCTGCAGCGGAATGTCCAAATACGGCAGAATTTTGCCTTCCGCCATCAGCGGAATAACGTCATCCACATGTGGGTAAGGGTAAACATAGTGCAAACGCACCCAGGCACCCAGGCTTGAGAGCTGTTCGCACAGGCTGACCATGCTGGTTTTCACCGGCTGACCATTCCAGAAGCCGGTACGGTGTTTAACATCAACGCCGTAGGCCGAGGTATCCTGCGAAATCACCAGCAGTTCTTTTACCCCGGACTCCACCAGGCGTTTGGCCTCATCCAGCACTGAACCGATCGGGCGGCTGTCGAGATCGCCACGCATCGAGGGGATGATGCAGAAAGTGCAGCGGTGGTTACAGCCTTCAGAAATCTTCAGATAGGCGTAGTGCTTCGGCGTCAGTTTCACGCCCTGCGCCGGGATCAGGCTGGTAAACGGGTTATGTTCTGGCTTTGGCACATATTGGTGAACGTGGGACAGCACCTGCTCATAGCTGTGCGGCCCGGTGATTTCCAGCACCTTCGGGTGCACTTCACGGATCTGGTTTTCTTTTGCACCCAGACAGCCGGTCACAATCACCTTACCGTTTTCGTTTAATGCTTCACCGATCGCCTCTAGCGATTCTTGTACGGCACTGTCAATAAAGCCGCAGGTGTTGACGATCACCAGTTCGGCGTCGTCATAACGGGGTACTACCTGATAGCCTTCATTACGCAGTTCAGTCAGGATCCGTTCAGAATCAACCAGGTTTTTCGGGCAACCTAGTGAAACAAAGCCGACACGGGGGGCTTTTGGGGTCATAGTCTGTGACATAGCTCAATCCAAAAAAGAAACGAGCGGATTTTACACATGAGCAACGTGAAATTACACCGTTATGTGCAAGGGCATAAATAAAAAACAGCCCGGCAAAATTTGGCTCAGAAGTTACAGCCAGCCGGAGCGTTTAAGTTTCCGATACAGGAAAACGCAGCCGACGACGGTCACGCCCAGCGTGGCATGGTAGGCCCAGGGGAATTTCAGTTCGGGCATATCGGCAAAGTTCATCCCATACAGGCTGAAAATCACCGTTGGGATCGCCAGGATCGCCCCCCAACCGGCCAGCCGCTTAACCACTTCGTTTTGCTTAACGGTCACCAGCGCCAGATTCACATGCATGGCGTTGGTCAGCATCTCACGCATGTCGTCCAGAGTGCTGGCAACCTGCCGGGCGTGATCCTGTACGTCACGCACATAGGCGCGCAGCTCTTTGGGGATCACGTCTTCATGCAGGTGAATCAACTGATTGCAGATCTCATCCATCGGCAATGCAGCGTTGCGTAGGCCGAGCAGATGGCGGCGCAGGCTGTAGACATTTTCGATCGCGGTTTCATCAAACTCCGACTTGAACATGCTGGATTCAATGTCTTCGATCATCTCCTCAAATTTGCCAACGATATGGCGGTAATTGTCGACGATGAAATCCAGCACCGAATACAGGGCAAATCCTGGCCCATGGCACAGTTGCTTCGGGTTTTCTTCGGCTTTGGCGCGGATGGGGGCGTAACTGGAAGAGGCACCGTGGCGCACGGTGATCAGAAAGTTTTTACCGACGAAGAAGTGCGTTTCGCCATACTCCACTTCGCCTTGTTCCCATTGAACGGTTTTCACCACGATGAACAGAGAGTCGCCATAGGTTTCGATTTTTGGCCGCTGGTGGGCACAAAGCGCGTCTTCAATTGCCAGATCGTGCAGGCTAAACTCTTCCTGGATCTTGCGCATAAAAGCGTCTTCGGGTTGCCATAGTCCCAGCCAGACGAAGGTATCCGGCGCTTTAACCACTTCGCTGATATCATCGATAGTGATGTCGCCTAATCGCTTACCCGCTTTGTAGGCGATGCAGTTTACCACCATGGTTTGGCTTTCCATCCGCTTACCTGTCAGTCCGTGAGAGATTTAGTGAAAAAATAGCGCTCATGCTCTATTGGAGCATTGTGCAATATCATCTGTAACTGGTAGCCCTGCTTTTCGTAGAAAGGCCGAGCCTGAAAGCTGAAGGTGTCGACCCGCGCGTATTTGCAACCTTCCGATATGGCCTGTTGCTCTGCTGCTTTGATGAGCTTGCTGCCAACGCCTTCGCCGCGTAACGACTCGGAAACCCACAATAAATCGATGCTTAACCAGTGGCCAACGGTATTGCCGGTCAGCCCAGCGACTTTGTTACCCTGAGCATCCAAGATAAACACCCCGATATTCTTATTCAGGATATCGCCGACAAATTGGCGATTGTAAACCTTTAAATGATTACGGATTTCTTCGGTGTCTTCTGGGCGCAGGTCATCTGTTACGGTGATATTCATATTTCCTCCTGAGTGATAGCTCCACTTTATACACATCATACTTCAAATTGCATGGGTGTTGGCTGCGCCCGCTCGCACCAGTCACATAGTGGCCTATGCTCCTGGCGACTCTCGGACTTGCCGCCTACATGCAACTCGAATTATTTAGTGTATAGCGGCGAATTTTTTAAATTCAATGGGTTAAAAACCAGGGCGTGACGCATCAGGTAAGGGGGATCATCACGGTGCTTTGGTATGCAGGGCGGGCACACAGTTGCTGATACCAACGTTCCATATGCGGGCGCGGTTGGCGCGTGATCGGCAGTTCAAACCAGGCGTAAATGAAGCTGCCCAACGGGATGTCACCGATACCGAACTCTGCGCCTGAAAGGTAAGGCTGTTGTGCCAGTTGGTGTTCAACGATCGTAAAGTGTTGCTCCAGTTCGGCGATCGCCGCATCAATAGCAGCACGATCGCGCTGTTCGGCAGGTGTACGAACCATGCCCCAGAAAAGGGTCCGGAAGGGGGCGGCAATGGTTGAGGTGAGCCAATCCATCCATTTTTCGGCGGCGGCGCGCGCTTGCAGATCATGCGGATAAAACGGTGCCTGGCCGAACTTGGCTGCCAGATAACGCACAATGGTATTGGACTCCCACAGTACGAAGTCGCCGTCCTGCAACAGTGGCACCAGACCGTTGGGGTTGAGTGCGCGGTACGGCTGTTCATTCACTTTGCCGTAAGTGCCACCCGCGTTGATGTGGGTGTAGTTCAACCCCAACTCTGCGGCGCACCAGCGTACTTTCTTCACGTTATTCGAATTTGCCCGGCCCCAAATGGTCAACATAAAACACCTCTGTATGTGTTTGAGAATGTAGCGTTAATACCTACGCGATAAAGTGGTTTTTGTCACATGCAAAGGCATTTTTTGCTATGTGATACGCAAATCATCAGCGTTCCCAGTGGCACACTTTCCAACCACCATGTGCAGCCAGGGCGCTCAGTTCGTTATCGGGGTTGATGACCGTTCAGCGATAGGGGGAGGTTTTCCTGAGCCAAACACGCCACAATTGATGCTAATGGCACGCTTTTTAGCCAATTTGCCCACTAAAGCGTACAGTTATGTAAAAGTTCAGAAAAATCAGGCCAATCCCTGCCAGAATAAGAGAAACCGAATATACCCGTCATACTTCAAGTTGCTTGGGTGTTGGCTGCGTGACTCGGCCCATATTGGGCCTCACCCCTTCGGGGCCGCTGCAAGCAGCGTTCAAATCTGCTTAGCAGATTTGTCACTCACCCCAGTCACTTACCTGAGTAAGCTCCTGGGGATGATGAGCCTCTTCTAGGCTCACCCTACGGGCTAGCGCAAGCGCTGTTCAAATCAGTCTTTGACTGATTTGTCATTCAGTTGCCGCCTACAAGCAACTCGAATTATTTTGGGTATAAACTCACTACAGGGTCATTTTAGGTACAGCGTTGCATTGAGCCACTCTCGCTGGTTGGCTGAAAACGTAAACATGTTTGCGGGTTAACGCTATTTCAATGGGTTAAACGAACATACTGGCGACGTCATGATGAAAAAAACTTACTCCACCTCTCTTCAAAAATTGGCCCTCGGTGTAGGCGTCATACTGCTCATTACCCGCAGCGTACAAGCGGCAGAAGCACCAGAAATACCGCAAGTGGATGCTAAAGCCTATGTGCTGATGGACTATAACAGTGGCAAGATCCTGGCAGAAGGCAACCCTGATACCCGCCTTGACCCGGCCAGCTTGACTAAAATCATGTCCAGCTATGTGATCGGCCAGGCGATAAAAGCGGGCAAAATCAAGCCGGACGATCTGGTCACCGTGGGGAAAGATGCCTGGGCAACCGGTAACCCGGTGCTGCGCGGCTCCTCACTGATGTTTATCAAGCCGGGCGATCAGGTGCCAGTGTTGGAACTGAATAAAGGGATCGTTATTCAGTCTGGCAATGATGCCAGTATCGCGCTGGCGGATTTTGTGGCGGGTAGCCAGGATTCGTTCGTTGGGGTGATGAATAACTATGCTAAATCTCTTGGCTTGCAGAATACCAATTTCCTGACGGTGCACGGCTTGGATGCCGAAGGGCAATACAGCACCGCGCGCGATATGGCGCTGCTGAGCCAGGCGCTGATCCGAGACGTGCCGGACGAATATGCGCTGCATAAAGAGAAAGAGTTCACGTTTAACAAAATCCGCCAGATCAACCGTAACCGTTTGTTGTGGAGCACCAATCTGAACGTGGACGGTATCAAGACCGGCTACACCAGCGGTGCCGGGCATAATCTGGTGGCCTCCGCGACCGAGGGCCCCATGCGCCTGATTTCGGTTGTGCTGGGGGCACCGAGCGATCGCGTGCGTTTCAGCGAGAGCGAGAAACTGCTGACCTGGGGGTTCCGCTTCTATGAAACCGCGATCCCGATCAAGGCCGACAAAGCCTTTGTCACGCAGAAAGTCTGGTTTGGTGACGTGGGTGAAGTGCCGCTGGGGGTGGCCAAAGACGCGGCCGTAACCATCCCGAAAGGGCAGATGAAGAATCTGAAGGCCAGTTATCAGCTCAACCAGCCGACCTTGGAAGCGCCGTTGGCGAAAAATCAGGTTGTCGGCACCGTCAATTTCCTGCTGGACGGCAAAACCATTGAGCAGCATCCGCTGGTGGTGATGCAGGAGGTGAAACAGGGCAACTTCTTAAGCCGCATGTGGGACTTTGTGATGATGAAACTGAGCCAGTGGTTTGGTGGCATCTTCGGCTGAAGATAAGCGGGGCCACTTGAGCGGCCCCAAATCAGATCAATGACATGCCACTACTTTGATTGCCAGGCCGCCTTGCGAGGTTTCGCGGTACTTGGCGTTCATGTCTTTGCCTGTTTCATACATGGTTTCGATCACCTTATCCAGGCACACGCGCGGCTCGCTGGTGCGGCGCAGTGCCATGCGCGCGGCATTGACGGCTTTCACCGCAGAAATGGCGTTACGCTCGATGCAAGGCACCTGCACCTGGCCAGCCAGCGGATCGCAGGTCAGCCCCAGATGGTGTTCCATAGCGATTTCTGCGGCAATGCACACCTGTGCCGGGCTGCCCCCCATCAGTTCTGCCAATCCGGCCGCCGCCATGGAGCAGGCGACGCCCACTTCCCCTTGGCAACCGACTTCAGCGCCGGAGATCGACGCATTCATCTTGTACAGCGTGCCGATCACTCCGGAGGCCAGGAAGAAACGGCTGTAAGAGTTGGTATTGACCGGGCGGATAAACTGATCGTAATACGCCAGTACCGCCGGAATGATGCCGCAGGCGCCGTTGGTTGGTGCGGTTACCACGCGGCCACCGGCGGCGTTTTCTTCGTTTACGGCAAAGGCGAACATATTGATCCAATCCACCACGTTCATCGGATCAATATTGTTCTTGTCACCGGTCACCAGAATACGCCGCAGAGCGGCCGCGCGGCGCTGAACCTTCATCGGGCCGGGCAGCAGGCCTTCGGTATTCATCCCGCGTTCAATGCCGGTGCGCATCACCTGCCACACGTCAGCGAAGTGCGCCTCGATTTCCGTTTTACTGCGCAGTGCCAATTCGTTCTGCATCACCAACCCGGAAAGCGAAAGCCCGGTTTCCTTACAATGTTGCTGCAACTCTTGCGCGGAGCGGTAAGGGTAGGGGATGGGGGCGGCATTGTTGGCGGGTTGGCCGAAATGTTCTTCATCAACGATAAAACCACCGCCGATAGAGTAGTAGGTTTTGCTGTGTAGCCGTTGCTCACCGGCGTAGGCGCTGATGCGCATACCGTTTTCATGCAGCGGCAAATTGTTACTGTGGAAGTTCATGCCGCCTTGACGCGGGAAATCGACCTCGTGCGCGCCGTTGGCTAACAGCAAACGGCCACGCTGCTCCACGTCGCGGATAAAGCCGGTAATGCTGTCGATATCCACGTCATGCGGCAGATTCCCCGCCAGGCCCATGATTATGGCGATATCAGTATGGTGCCCTTTACCGGTGAGCGACAACGAGCCATAAACGTCGACCACCACGCGGGTGGTGTCGTGCAGTTGCCCTTGGGCGATCAAGTCATCGGTAAACTGTTTGCCAGCCTTCATCGGGCCGACGGTATGGGAGCTCGATGGGCCGATACCGATTTTGAAAATATCGAAAACGCTGATCATTGTCTTAACCTTCTTTTTCAGGTTACAGGCATGGATACCAGGAAGGGGGAGGGTGAAAAGCCGGCGCCATGCAGCGCCGGCTGAGCGTGGTTAGCCGAACAGGGTGTACAAAATGGCGGAAATGGCAATCAGCCCCATCACGACCACGAATACGTTGCTGATATGCCCACTGTACTTGCGCATGGCCGGAACCTTACGGATGGCATACATCGGCATCAGGAACAGCAGCATGGCGATGATCGGGCCACCGAGGTTCTCGATCATGCCCAAAATGCTCGGGTTCAATGTCGCAACGATCCAGGTGGTCACCAGCATAAAGATCGCCGTGATGCGGTTCAGCTTATTGCTGCTGATGGTTTTGCCGCGGCTCTTCATGGATTTGGAGATCATGCCGTTAAAGCCTTCACGGGCACCCAGATAGTGGCCCAGGAAAGATTTGGTGATGGCGATAAACGCGATGACCGGGGCGATATAGGCGATCATCGGGTTGTTAAAGTGGTTGGCCAGATAAGACAGAATCGAGATATTCTGCGCTTTGGCTTCGGCCAGATCGGCCGGAGAGAGGCTCAACACGCAGCTGAAGACGAAGAACATTACCGTCAGAACCATCATGATGTGAGCATAAGCCAGAATGCGTGAGCATTTTTTCTCGGCGCCTGCGCCATATTCTTCACGCTTTGCCACCGCGAAAGCGGAGATGATCGGTGAGTGGTTAAAGGAGAACACCATTACCGGGATCGCCAGCCACAGGGTGATCACCAGACCGTGGCCCAAACCGCTGCCGGAACCGGCGAGAGAAAGGTTCTCGAAGATGGCACCGGTCCAATTAGGGATCAGATACAGCGCCAGCATCATCAGCACGCCGACAAACGGGAACACCAGAATACTCATGGTTTTCACGATGGCTTGCTCACCGAAACGCACGATGGTCATCAGCCCGACGATCAGGATCAGGGACAGAATCGCGCGCGGCGGTGACACCAGCCCCAACTGGTGGGTAATAAAACTGTCAACGGTATTGGTGATCGCCACGCTGTAGACCAGCAGGATAGGGTAGATCGCAAAGAAATAGAGCAGGGTGATCAGCTTACCGGCGCTGATGCCAAAGTGCTCCTCTACCACCTCGGTGATGTCTTCACCGGGATTTTTACCGGAAAGAACGAAACGGCACAGGCCACGGTGGGCAAAAAACGTCATCGGAAAGGCGATGATCGCCATAATAATCAGGGGAATCAAACCACCGATACCGGCGTTAATGGGCAGAAACAGTACGCCTGCGCCGATGGCGGTGCCATACAGGCCCAACATCCACATGGTGTCAGATTTGCGCCAGGTCGTGCTGGAAGCCGAGGCCGCAGAGGCAATAGTGCCGGTCTGTGTAGTGTCCATAAATATCTCCGAAGTGAACACGTTAATTTGAAATTAAAGGCAAATTTTCAGGATAGAGCTGCCCGGCGAAATATCAGATTTCGTCAGAGATCAGCATTAGGTATTACTTGCGGGGTGATATGACGCCCCCTGGTTGTTTATTATGCTAATTACCGTTTGCGATGGTTGCCGGATAACTAACCCAATGACTTTCTGCTGTTAAATAGCTAAAAGCCGCAACTTCTGCCGGAAGATCTTTGCCTGCCGATTTTTGTTGGCGGCAAGATAACGATTTACAGCATAAGCAACCGTGATCTCACTCTCAAATGCGTCATTTGTGCGTTATTTTGCTTTTTTTATGAATTTTCGTGCATATGTTGCGCAGATGTAAGAGATCTCATGCTGAAACCGATTTCATTTATTCTGCACTGAAGGTTCAGGCTTGGTGATGTTTGGCCAGATAAAAAACTGCCTGATTGCTTATACTTGGTAATATATTTCAATACGGCGTTTTGATTTGGCTTAAACCCCTTTTCATTGTGATTGATGTTTATCTATTGCAAATTAAAAGAGATTAACGATTTGTTTATAAAGGAATTAAAGCGAGTGCTGGCGGATCTGGTGAAGCAATAAATAGAGCTGTGCAACAAAAAAATGCATATTTTCTTATCATATAAATAAAGGAAATTGCCGATATTTTACGCAGGAAGGTGAAATGGCTATTAGGCTTTAAATCGTATTATTGGTAATGAACATAGAGTGTCATATTTTTATTCAGAGTGAACTTGGCTTAATTTTCAGCAATTTTATTCCGTAAAAATAATAACCTAGGCAAGCTGTTGCAATTCATTAACCTGAAATTATGGGGTAATAAGTTATTTAACGTGTTTGATTGCCGGTATTTTGTACAAATTATTGCGGGTTAATTGCCGTCCCATCGCGATCGTCACGCATCAAGAGCTTCGATACTGACCAAGCGCCGATTTTTCCACTTTGCGGCAATTAGGGGATATTTGTGATCTTAATCACTAATTGTGGTGAGTTTATCGAATGATTTCTTCTGAATTTGGATGTTAAGGGAATGTAGTCTCGTAGATGGCTGTAAAACACTGTGTTAGGATAATTTGCCGCTATTTCAGGCACTGACTATAACTCTAAAAGGATGCCCCTATGCTTTTAAATAATCGAAAGATTTTTGTCGCTGTTGCAGCAACCCTGTTCGCAGTAAGCAGCTATGCAGCTACGCCGAAATCAGTGGCTATCGTATCGATCGTTGATCATCCGGCGTTGGATGCGACGCGTGACGGCGTCATTGATGAATTAAAGGCCGCAGGTTATGACAAGGATAAGGTCAAGATTCAATTTCAGAGTGCGCAAGGGAATATGGCTACCGCCGGGCAGATTGCACGTAAGTTTATCGGTGACAAACCCGATGCCATAGTGGCGATCTCAACCCCGGCGGCTCAGTCGGTGATCGCTGCCACCAAAACCATTCCGGTGGTGTTTACTACGGTAACCGATCCGGTGGCGGCCAAGCTGGTTAAGAGCTGGGAGCCAAGCGGCACCAACGTGACCGGCGTTTCTGACAGCGTCGCTATCGGCCCGCAGGTAGACCTGATTCTAAAGGTGAAGCCAGATGCCAAACGCGTTGGCATGGTATTCAGCCCGGGTGAGGTCAACTCGACGGTGGTGGTGAAAGAGCTGAAAGATGAGTTAACCAAACGCGGTATGACCCTGGTTGAAGCACCGGCGGCGCGTACCGTTGACGTGACCCCGGCGGCGAAAAGCCTGGTGGGTAAAGTTGATGTCATCTACACCAATACCGATAACAACGTGATCTCCACCTACGAATCGTTGGTCGCTGTAGCGAATCAGGCTAAAATCCCGCTGATCGCTGGCGACAACAGCGTTGCCAAACGCGGTGCTGCTGCTGCGCTGGGCATGAGCTATTACGATCTTGGGCGGCAAACCGGTAAAATCGTCGTGCGCCTGTTAGAGGGTGAGCAGCCGGGCACTATCGCGCCAGAGGTGGGTAATAAGCTCAGCCTGAGCGTGAACCCAGCCGCCGCGAACAAGCAGGGCGTGACACTGCCAGCGGAACTGGTGCAGTCAGCACAAGAAGTTATCAAGTAACGCTTTGCGGCGCATAGTTTTTTTAATCTAGGGAATGGCCTGCCAGTTCTGGTGGGCCAAGGTTTTTTATGAGGTTTGCATGTCGTTAATTTCCCTTATGGGGGCTTTGGAGATCGGCCTGATCTTTGCGCTGGTGGCGCTTGGGGTGTTGATTTCTTTTCGTTTGCTTAACTTTCCTGATCTGACGGCGGATGGCAGCTTCCCTCTGGGGGGCGCTGTTGCGGCGATCATGATCGTCAGCGGTTACAACCCTTGGCTAGCCTGTGGGCTGGCTGCTCTCGCCGGGGCTGGTGCCGGTTGTCTGACCGCCTGGCTGCATGTGCGGCTCGGCATTCTGCAACTGTTGGCCAGTATTCTGGTGATGATCGCCCTGTATTCCATCAATCTGCGTATTATGGGTGCCCCTAATCTGGCTCTGATTGGGTTGCCCAGCGTCTTTACTCCGTTTATCAGCCAGATTGAAGATAATTCCTGGTTGATTCAGCCGCTGCTGCTGCTGGTCATAGTGGTGTTGGTCAAGCTGGCGCTGGATGCGTTTTTGACCTCCGAAGTCGGCCTGGCGCTGCGTGCAACCGGCGCGAATCCCCGTATGGCGCGCGCGCAGGGTATTGCCACCAATCGGCTGACGGTGATCGGCATGGCGCTTTCTAATGCGTTGATTGCGCTGGCCGGCGCGCTGTATGTGCAAACTCAGGGCGGTGCCGATATCTCCATGGGGATTGGGACCATCGTCGTCGGGCTGGCGGCGGTGATCATTGGTGAAACACTGTTACCCGCGCGCAGCCTTTATCTGATCACTTTGGCGACCTTGCTGGGGGCATTGGTTTACCGCCTGATGATTGCGCTGGCGCTGAATGCCGACTTTATCGGCCTGCAGGCGCAGGATCTGAATCTGATTACCGCTGTATTGGTGACGCTGGCACTGATTTTGCCGAAGTTGAAACAAAAATTGAAAAGTAAGCAAGGAAGGCGGCCATCATGATGCGTGCCGAGCAGCTGTTTAAAACCTTTAATCCCGGCACTCCGCTGGAAAACCCGGTATTGCGTGGTCTGTCTCTGAGCATTGAAGCCGGTCAGTTTGTCACGGTGATTGGCAGCAACGGTGCGGGGAAGTCTACGCTGCTGAATGCGATCAGCGGTGATATTACCCCCGATCGCGGTCAGTTGTTTATTGGCGATCAGGACGTGACTACCATGCCAGCCTGGCGCCGTGCTGGCATGGTGGCTCGGGTATTTCAGGATCCGCTGGCGGGCACCTGTGAAGGGTTGAGCATTGAAGAGAACCTGGCGCTGGCGCTACAACGTGGCCAAGCCCGTGGGTTTCAGCGTGCGGTTAAAAACCAACAGCGTGCGCTGTTCCGTGACAAGCTGGCGACGCTGGAACTGGGCTTGGAGAATCGTTTAGGCGATCACATGGGGTTACTTTCCGGTGGGCAGCGGCAGGCGGTCAGCCTGTTGATGGCCTCGCTGCAACCTTCGCGCCTGCTGTTGCTGGATGAGCATACGGCAGCGCTCGATCCTAAAACCGCTGCCTTTGTGTTGGCGCTAACCGATCGTATTGTCGCCGAACAGCAACTGACGGTGCTGATGGTGACACACTCGATGCGGCAGGCGCTGGATCATGGGCATCGCACGGTGATGCTGCACCAGGGGCGCGTGGTGCTGGACGTTAGCGGTCAGCAGCGGGCCAACATGCAGGTGACCGATCTGCTGGAGATGTTCGAAAAAACGCGCGGCGAAAAGCTGGATGATGATGGGTTGCTGTTGAGTTAATCCAGTCATATCCGCCAAGCTGCAACTAATTAGACGTTGATAACCATGCAAACGCTGATTCCGCTTCGCTTACTGGAAGTTAATTCCTCGTTAATCTGGCATTGGCCACATTTGCAGGAAGTGATTGCCGTTATGAAGCGGGATCGTTTTAACGGCCTGGTTGTCCATCAGCAGGATCTACTCGCTCTGCTGGTGTTACCCTCTCCTTATTGCCTGCATGGCCGTGACAACCTGCTGCGTGAACGGCAGGAACGCCTGTTATATCTGCAGCGTTTATACCGTTATTGCAATCTCGCCGGTATCGGCGTTTGGCTTCAGGGAGAGGCATTCCCTCATGGCGGAAAATTACAGGAAAAGTACCCTGAATATGCACTGATAGAAAACAGCAGTGCGGACGAACTGTTCTGGAAAAATTTCTATCAGCAGGCGTTGGTTGAAACATTACAACATTTGCCCGGTATCGACGGGGTGATTGTCAATCTGCCGCGGCATCAGGCCTATCGCGCCAACTGGTCGTCCACGCTTCCCTACCTTTATCAGACACTGCGCAGCCAAGGGAAGAAAATGGTGCTGCGCGATTATATTGATGATGATGCAGCACCATGGCAATTGATTAATGCGTTACAGGTGCTGCCGCCGGATGTGCGAGTGTCATTGAAAGCGGTAGCTAACGGGTACCGCCCTGGATTTGCCAACAACCCATTGCTCACCGAGTTGGCAGGCCGCATCAAGTGGATTGAGTTTGACATGTGGGGCTTGGAGTATGGATGGACCCTGCTGCCTTGTTATCTGTTAGACGAAATTCAGGGGCGGCTCAGTTGGGGCGAGAACGCGGCAGGCGATCGCCTGGAGGCCATCACTGGCAGGCTCAGTTGGGAATGGATTTCTAATAGTTCGCTGATTAACTCGGTTAATTCGGTCAACCTGCACGGGTTGGCGATGTTTGGCCGTGAAATGTGTCTGTCAGAAAAACAGGCGTTTCACTGTTGGCTGACTGATATGCTGGACCATAAAGTGGACGTGGCCGAACTGAACGCGTTCCATCAGCTCTATACCAGCAGCTATGAATGGATGAGGAAAACCCCTTATATATTGGGCCATGTTTTGCATCACTATAGCCAGGTGCCGGAAAGTTATGCTCAGGCGGTGCAACTGCTGCAACTGCATGCGCGTCATACCGAGGGATACCTGGCAGCATCGTCGCTTTTTCCCAACGATAGCCCTGATACTGGTCGTGAACAGTACCAGCAATTGCTGCTAGAGAAGCAACGGGCACTTTTTTTGGCACAAAGCTCCCGCAGTCAGTTGCACCATATTTTACAATGCGTTGATATTAAAGAGGACAAGGGCGCTCTTTTCAAGCGGGTCTGGGATCGGGTTGCCTATTACACCGACATGTTCGATGCCGTGGCGAAAGGGGTGGCTATGAAGTTGATGCTTGAACGCTATGGTAGCCAAGGGGAGATATCCTCCTTCGAGCTGTCGCGGCAGATCGCGCAGTTGCGGCAGGTGGCGCAGCGTATTGAGGAGTGGCTGGACAAGGAGGAACAGCAGCAGCCCCACTATCTGGCGATGCTATTTGATCCCGCCAGGCTGATGAACCTGGCGGATAGCCTGTCTCAGGATTAGTCCGATAACGACTCGGCCTGCTTCAGCTGTTGATAGAAATCCCGCAGGATGTAAAAAGCCGCTTTGCGGGTGTGCTTATCGGCCGCGATCAATCCTTTGCAGTTAAACCCCTGTTGGTAAGGGTTCTGTCGTCTTTCTGAGCGGTAGTCGTACAGCAACCATGGCGTGAAGCCGCGCACGTAGCCGAGCTTGGGCAGATAGGCGGTTTGTTTGCGATAGACTTCAGCCATGTAGTGTTCAGAAAACGGGCCCGACTGTGGCGCGTGTTCGCCCAGAACCCCTTCGGCCCCGGTTTCGGTAATCACTACCGGTTTGGTAGGCGATGAGTTTTCCCCCAACGCGATCAGATCCTCAAAGTTCTCTTCATACCAGCCGTAATATTCATTCAGACCGATAATGTCGAGATGGTCTGCCAGCCGATCTTCAATCTTCATTTTGGCGTGGTTAACCAGGCAGGCCGCTGAAATCAACCGGCTGGGATCGGCCTGCCGCGCGGCCTTAACCAGCGTGGTCATAAAATGCAAGCGTTCATCGGTGTCGGCGTTCTCATTACCCACCGACCAGATAATGACGCTGGCGCGGTTGCGGTCACGCATAATCAGCTCCATCAGCTGGTTATGCGCATCGCGCTGCGTGGCAGGGTTATTGAAATCGATAGCCCAATAGTTCGGGATCTCTTCCCACAGTAATAGGCCCACTTCATCGGCAATACGTGCGGCCATTTCGTGATGCGGATAGTGCGCCAGGCGCAGGTAATTACAGTTCAGCGCCTTGGCATCGCGAAAGCGGCGGCGAATATCGGCTTCACTGGCCATTTTCCCCAGCAGCAGATCGTCTTCATGGCAGTTAACTCCTCGCAGGTAGAGCGAGCGGCCATTCAGGCGAATATCGGTGCCTACCACCTCTATCTGCCGGAAACCCACGCGATCGCTCACCCAATCTCGCCCCAGTGATGCCATAACCTGGTAAAGCTTGGGTTGCTCGGGCGACCAAAGCACTGGTTGCACGCAGAAGGTAGCTTCTGCGACCCCTTCAACCACCGGTAAGCTTTGGCTGATACCCAACTCAGTTAAAGTAAAATTAACCTCAGTTGCCGGGCCTTCAACGGCGATTCTGACCGCAATGCGGTTGTAACCGCCGTCAGGAACCAGATAGACAAAAAGATCGCGGATATAACTGGCGGGTGTGCGGATTAAATCGATTTCACGATAAATTCCGCCATAGTTAAACCAGTCATTGTTGCGCAGCGGCAGTCTGTCGGTGGTGCGGTTATTATTTACGCACAGCATCAGGATATTATTACCCGGTTGCAGTTGCGGGGTTAACTCTGCGCAGAAAGGCGTTGAACCACCATAGTGATTACCAATAAAGCGATGGTTGAGAAAGACCTTGCAGTCGTAGTTGGCAGCGCCAACGCGCAAGAAAACGCGTTCATCTTCGTCGCGCTCTATATAATCAATTTCACGCGTATACCAGGCGCTGCCTTCAAAATAAAACCACTTGTCTTTTATCATCTGCCAGCAACTGGGGACAGGAATGGTTTGCCCGGCGAACGGATCATAGTCGTAGGGATCTCGGCGTGTTTCTGCGTCGCGCTGTTGCAGCAGAAACCATTTTTGTCTTAACCCGGTATCGTGCAGATCCAGGGTAAAGCGCCATTCGCCACCGAGGCTTTCCCGCTCTCGGCCACCGGAGAACAGCAGGTTGCGGTAATTAAGATTCTGCAGGTTATAGGGGCGATCGTATTGTTCGTTGTGCAGGCATTCAACAGCATTGTCAGCCAGGTCAGACTTTTCCAGCATGGTATTTCCCTTCTACGATAAAGTATTGCTGAAGAATAACCGGTAGAGCTTTAGGGCTGTGGAGTCTAAGGCGGCGAGCAGGAAACAAGGCATGATGAAAAAATAGAATTGTGATGAACATCTTAATTCAACCAGGTTAGAGAGTGATGTTGCTCACGAATTTATTTTAATTCGCGTGATCTTTATCACAATAACGTCCGATAACAGCGAAGTTGCTCACAAAAAATAACCCGGTGCCTTTTGAACTCTCAATTCTATTTCGTGCCCGTCTGCATTTTTGCCGTGCCCCCATAGACTGGAATGGCGTGTTTTTAGGCTGTTTCTATCTGGCACTGGAGGGTAATACGATGAGTGAATTACGCAGCGAACTCAGTGAACAGGCGGTAAAGTCGGGGGTTAGCATGAGCCGCTACCGATGGACCGTGTGCGCATTATTGTTCTTTTCTGTCACCATTAATAATCTTGACCGTTCTATTTTGGGGTTACTCGCCCCAATGTTACAAAAAGATATTGGCTGGAGTGAAATTGAGTACGGCAATATTGTCACCGCGTTTCAGGCCGCCTATGCCCTGGGCTTATTTATCTGTGGCCGGATCGTCGATCTGTACGGGGCTCGCCTGGTGTTACCGATCGCCCTGGCGATCTGGAGCCTGGCGGCAATGGCCCATGGCGCAGCCAGTACGGTCGTGGGATTTATTTACGCCCGTATCTTTCTTGGGTTGGGGGAAAGCGCCAACTTCCCTTCAGCGGTCAAGGTAGCGGCGGAATGGTTTCCTAAACGTGAGCGTGCTTTCGCTACCGGGATTTTTAACTCAGGCTCTAACATCGGCAACATTTTCGCACCGATTATCATCCCTTGGATTGCGCTGCAGTGGGGGTGGCGTGAAGCCTTTATTGTCACAGGTGCTGTAGGGTTTGTCTGGATTGCTTTCTGGCTATTTTTATACGGCAAGCCGGGCAAAATAAAAAAAGTCAATCAGGAGGAGTTAGCCTGGATCAATCAGGACGATACCCCTGAATCTGCTGAACAGACAGCGCAAAAAGTCAGTTGGTTAGGATTGTTAAAGCATCGCCAGACCTGGGCTTTTGCGCTGTGCAAATTTCTGACCGATCCCATCTTCTGGTTTTTCCTCTTCTGGTTGCCAAAGTGGCTGCATGATGCCCGCGGTATTGATATGGCACACATGGCAATGCCGCTGGTATTAATCAATATTCTGGCCACCTTAGGTGGGTTGGGAGGAGGGTATCTTCCTGCATGGCTGGTCAATCGCGGCGTGGCGGTCAATAAGGCACGTAAATTCACGCTGCTGCTGTGCGCCATGTGTGTTTTACCTATTCTGCTGGTTTCTAACGTCTCTAATCTTTGGCTGGCGGTAGCGCTGATCGGTATTGCGGTTGCCGCTCATCAAGGATGGTCGGTGAATCTCTACACCAGCGTATCGGATATGTTTCCTAAACAGGCCGTAGGCGCAGTGGTCGGTATTGGCTGCTTAATTGGCTCCATCGGTTCTATTATTTTTGCGCAGGCCACGGGGCATATATTACAGGCCACCGGAAGCTACTGGTCTATTTTCCTGATGGGCGGTTTTGCCTATCTGCTTGGCTTCCTCATTATGCACTTCTTAATCCCCAATATGTCTGCGGCAAAACTTAACGATTAAAAGGAAATAAGATGAAATTGACCGATAGCCTGTTGCAGGAGCGTATTCTGGCGGCTAAAAACCAGAGTTTGCGTTGGTTGAATAGCATGCAGTTGCCTGATGGCGTGCCCGGCGTATTACGCGTTAGCGAATATCATCAGCCAGAATACTGGCCGCAGATGTTACTTTCTGGCACTTATGACGGAACCCTGGCCCGGGTGCTGCTGGGCGATCATATTGAGGAGAAAAAGCGGCTGGCAGACTGGATTTTAAGCCATCAGCAGGAAGACGGCTATTTCCTGTTGCCGGGGTTACGTTGGGAGGACACCTGGAAGCGCCCCGATATTGAAGCGACCCGCCAATATATGCGCTTTCATGCCACCAACTATTGTATGGGGGCATTAGAGGTTTTAGAGCAATTAGATCGCATAGAGCTGCCTTTTCTAACCCCGTTCCTTGATCCGCAATATTTCTGGGCGTGGTTAGGCCAGCGCGACATGCGCGACCCTTGGCTGGAAGGGAATAATATCGTGAACCTGGGCAGCTTCCTGCTGCTTGAGCAGCAGAGAAACCCAACTGGCGCAGCCGCTCAGCGTCTGCAGGATATGATTTTCTGGCATAACCAGCAAAGTGAACCTTATTCAGGTTTCTGGGGGCCTGGCCAGCAGTTTAGCCAAGAGGCGCTGCTGTTTGCGCTCTGTGGGGCAACGCATAATCTTCATGTTTTTTATGCGTTGGATGAAGAGATCCCTTATTTCAACCAGTCGATGAGTCGTTGCCTAGAGCAGCCGATCGCGATTCGCAGCGCCTGTATTGATGTCGATATTATCGATATTCTGGCTCACGGCGCTGCCCGCTGCCCGCATCGGCGCGATGAGATCGAATTCTGGCTGCGTGGCATGTTGGTAAAACTGCTGGATTTCCAGAATCCGGACGGCGGCTTCCCCGACACGCTGCTCGGTGAGCGCGGTTATGACGGTTGGGTGAAGGGGTATAAAGAGCCACAGGGTTACAGCAACACCTTCGCCACCTGGTTTCGCTGGATTGCGATCGCGATGATTTCCGAGGTGTTATGGCCACAATGGCAGACCTGGCGTTTTCGTAACACAATAGGCATTGGCTATTTCAAGCCGGGGATAGGGCAAATTCAGCCCTGAATTGCGGATTAAACGTGAATGGCGATCGCCTGCTCGCTGAAGAATGCGGTGAACTCAGGTTCCGGCGGGCGATCGCTAATGATTCGGTCAAATTGCGTCAACGGGCCAATGCAGGCCGGTTTGATTTGGCCAAACTTGCTATGATCCACCACCAGAATCTTTTGCTGCGCCATGCGCATCGCCTTGTGCTTCATTTCCAGCTCATCAAAGTTGAAGCAGGTCGCACCCTGTTGCAGGGTAACGCCTGCGGCAGAGATAAAGGCGATATCGGGGCAGATGCGATCGAGTTCATTATGCTGGCCAACGGCGGTGAATATGCAGTTGTTCGGTTTGAACTCGCCACCACACAGGATCACCTTGCAGTTGGCTTTATGCTGTAACGCCAGAAAGGTGTTGAGTGAATGGCACACCGCGGTGAAGGCCAGTTCGTCAGCAATGGCGTCAATGATGGCTGGCGTGGTGGTGCCACAGTCAAAAAATACCGTGTGGTTTTGCTGGATCAACGCGGCGGCCAACAGGCCGATGCGGCGTTTCTCGGCTACCTGCTTGGCTTGCTGATCGGAAACAAAGTAATGGGTCACGCTGTTGCTGCGTGGCTCGGCCACCACGTAACCCCCGAGCAAAACCACGGCGGCCGGTTGCGCATTGAGATCGCGGCGGATGGTCATCTCCGAGACGCCTAACAGCGCGGCGGCGTCTTTCAGATGGATCTTGTCCGTGCGCTTTAAGGCTTGAACGAGCTGGTTGATACGCTCTGCACGCCGTGTGTCCATATAATTGCTCTCATTGCTATAGCGGATGGCATTCAACGCAGCGATGCGGGCTAGCGCTGTGCTCCCCCGCATCGCAAACCGTGTCGATATTCAGTAGCTGCCCGCTGCTGCGCTATCGCCTGAAACAATAGCCACACCTGAACTGGTACCGATGCGCGTAGCACCCGCGGCGATCATTTTCCCAGCGGTGGCACGATCGCGCACGGCTCCAGAGGCTTTTACCCCCATCTCACTCCCAACCGTGGCTCGCATCAGTTTGACGTGTTCTTCGCGTGCTCCGCCAGTGCTGAAGCCCGTTGAGGTTTTAACGAAGGCGACGTCGAGTTCGCGACACATTTCACAAACCTGCACGATCTGTGCGTCGCTGAGCAGGCAGGTTTCCAATATCACCTTCAACGGAATTGCCGCACAAACTTCGCGTACCGCAGCGATATCAGCTTTTACTTCATCCAGCAGACCACTTTTCAGCCAACCGACGTTGATCACCATATCGATTTCCTGAGCGCCCGCTGCGATAGCTGCTTTGGCTTCAAATGCTTTAGCGACGGTCAGGCCAGCACCCAGCGGGAAGCCGATCACTGAGCAGACTTTGACTTCGCTTTCCTGCAGCAGGTGCGCCACCAGTGGAACATAACCGGAGTTTACGCATACCGCATAAAAATTATGCTGTTGGGCTTCTTCACACAGTTTGGCAATTTGGCTTTCGGTGGCATCCATCGCCAGCAGGGTATGGTCGATGTAGCGGGCATAATCAATCTGTTCGGTGGTCATGGTGATCCCTCTGAGGTGGTTAAAATAACGTGTAATGTGACTATTCTAACATTTAGGGTTGCGCCTTGATAGCGGCCATTGCGGGGAGGTCTCAGAATAAAAGCTCATTTACCGATGAAAATGTTATTTAACTAACAATTTGCGCTTGGTAATCCTCAGGATGAAACCAGAGACGAGATTGGCAATTGCGGGAGGAAAGACCGAGAGCGACAGGGGCATGTGCCCCCGTCGGCGGGAATTACTCTTTCACCCACCCTTTGCGGATTGGGAAAGCAAACAGGAAGTGATACAGACGCGTCAGTTGGCGCGCGATCGCCTCACCAAACAGGTTCCAGAGCAGTTGTGCAAACAGGCAACCGACAAGGCCGACCAGGAAGCCACCCAACATATCCAGCGGCCAATGCACGCCAAGGAATACGCGTGACCAGGCGATGGCTACTGCCACAGCCAGCAACAGCAGACCAGACCAGGTGCGGTGCCAGAACAGGAAAGCTAGCGCGAAAGTGAAAATGGCGGTGCCGTGATTGCTAGGAAAGGAACTGTTTGGCGCGTGTGCCAGAAAGGTATAGCCAACATCCACCGCAAATGGCCGCTCGTGTGGCAGCAACATACCAATAGCGGCAGAGGCACTCATGGCAAATAACAGAGCAATTGTCGCTTTGGCCACCACTTCACGCTGTGAGTTCAATTGCTGCTGTTGCCCCCAGAACCATAAACCGATAATCAATAACGGTATGATGGCAATCAGATCCCGCGCAATAAAAGTAGCGAGATCGATCAGCCATTCCGGGCTGGCTGGCGTCGCATTGATCCAGGCGAAAAGCAGATAGTTTAATTGCTCCATCATATATTACCTCGTCTTACGGCTTAAATAACCGCTAACCCACCAATAAACAGCCAGTTGGCCGAACCAAACCCACCACCCGGCCCACAGGTTATGGGAAAGAAAATGTGCCCCACGCATGATCTGACCAAAACCCATCAGCATGCCGCAGGTGATGCCGCCCAACCAGCACCAGTAAGCCAGGCGCGGGCGTTGCGGATAAAACAGAAAAAACAGCGCCATCAGAGCAAAACCGCTGGAGGCATGGCCTCCGGGGAAGCAGCGGCCCGGGCCTGGCAATGCGGGCGTGGGGCCAAACAGCGGGAACGACATCGCATTACCGCCGTATTCCAGCAGGTCCCATGGGCAGGAATGTGCACTGACCGCTTTCAATATGCCAACGACCAGGGGCCCGACGCCAATCAATAGCATCGTGACGATCAGGCGCGTATTGCGGCGATAAATGCCGTAAAAAAGCGCCAGCACAGTGCTGGTGATAACAGCGATCTTCAGCAAACGATGGTTGATCAGATCCAGCCAGTAGTTGTTCTGCCAAGGAAAGCGCTGGCTTGCGGCGTCATACCAGTAATTACTGATTGCCCAATCCAACTGTTCATTGCGCGACAGCCAGATAAATAACAGCCCAGCCGTGAGCAAGCCCAAAACCTGCCAACGGTAAAAGGATGTTGGCAGAGTGTAAAGAACATCGGTCTTAATTTGCATGGCTGTTGAGGATTGATTTAATGAAGGTTCTGAAGGAGGCGACGAGTTCACGTGATGGCTCATTTGCGGTAATGAATAACAATACTGTAATTATTCCGTCTTAAGAAAACCTTAATGGGTTGTGTGGTGAGAGCCGGGCAAAAATGGGAGAACATCTGGATTTAACCTATAATCAATTTTTATACATTGTGCTAACGTACCCCGATATCATCAGATGAATCATAGGGATAAAAAAATGAATAAGTTTTCCTTCGTCTTTACCAGCCTGCTGATGGCAGCTTCGACCAGCGCCGTTGCCGCATCAATGGCCGTTGAAAATGGCGATCTTAGCCAGCAACCGCTAGAAAAAGTCGCACCATTCCCAAAAGCAGAGAAGGGGATGAGCCGCCAGGTCATTTATTTGCCTAAACAGGAAAATGAAGAGAACTTCAAAGTAGAGTTGCTGATCGGTAAAACGCTGGAAGTGGACTGTAACCGACATATGATGGGCGGCAATTTAGAAAGCAGAACGCTGGCCGGTTGGGGCTATGACTACTTTGTACTGGCTAAGCTCTCGGCACCGGCATCCACCATGATGGCCTGCCCGGATGGCGGCAAACGGCCAGAGTTCGTCGCGGCTAATTTGGGAGATGCTGCGATGCAGCGTTATAACAGCAGGCTACCGATCGTGGTTTATGTCCCGAAAGACGTTGAAGTCCGTTATCGCATCTGGTCCGCTAGCGAGACTATCGGGCGGGCGGTGGTGAAATAAACCTCAGGCGTTTGCTCAGTATTAAATCAGCCTGTCGGTTTCGATGGGCTGATTTTTTTGCTGAGCAATAGAGCGTTAGTGGGGGAGTCTGCATCGTTGCGATTAACGCTAAATTATAGAACTTCGAGAAGCTGAAACTCTTCAAACACCAGTTCCATATTTTCAGCGAAGGTGCCTTCACGTTCGAAAAAGGCCTGATGCTCGGTTCTCCAATATTCCAGGCTTAAGTCGCCTTCACCTTCTTTTCTGGCTTGTTCTTCACTCACCTCGGAAAATCGCACAAGACGGAGAGCGAGAGTTCTAATCACGCAAACCGGTTGACCTTCTCCGCTCAGAATGATGCTGTAGCCACCGACTGAAGGGGAAACTTCTTCCTGCTCAAAGGCGTGCAGAGAACCACAGGTTGCCGTTTTTCCCCCTTGCATGACCAAGGCCACAAGTTCATCGGCAAGTTCCGGTGAGTCGCCAAATGCCCAGGAGATAGCGTTTGGGTATTTTTCCGTTAAGCGATCAATCATAGCCTGTGCTGACATTTGAGGATCCTTTTATATTTATTAATTTATAACGTATTTTTATAAATCCACCAACAGTTGCGCACCGCCCTGACTGAGTCACTGCCCTGGCTGCAACGCCACCCGGAGGACCTGCGCCTGTTTACCGACAGCGAGCGCATTGCGTCCACGTTGGCAAACTCACTTTCGTTTGAATACCAGTTTCGGCTGAACCTGCTGATTACGGATTACACCGGGGACATGGATTTTATCATCGTGCCCATCCTGGCGTGGTTGTGTGAGCACCAGCCGGACATTATGGCAACCGAAGAAAAGCGGCGCACCGGTTACACTTTCGAAGCTGATATCAACAACGACGGTTCGTTTGATATCAGCATTAATCTGCAACTGACTGAGCGGGTGATAGTGAAAGAACAGGCTGGGGCACTGCTCGTTGACCACCTGCCGGAACCGCCGTTGCCGGAGAACGTCACCCGCCCGATGCAGCTCTATGTCCACGGTGAGTTAGTGAGTAGATGGCATAAATGAGCTGAAACCCTTTGACACCCGGCTGGCGGGGTTGATTAGCAAATTGTCGCCACAATCGCGCAAGGCATTGGCCGTGACCATTGCCAAGCGCCTGCGCGCCAGTCAGCAGCAGAATATCAAGCGCCAACAGGCCCCGGACGGCACGCCTTATGCGCCACGCAAGGCCACACTGAGAAACAAGAAAGGCCACATCAAGCGGGCGATGTTCACTAAGCTGCGCACCGCCCGCTATATGAAAGCCAGTGGCAGCAGCGATGCCGCCGTGGTGGAGTTTGTCGGGCGGGTGAAGCGCATGGCCGAGGTGCATCATTATGGCCTGCGGGATCGGCCTTCTGTGCGTAGTCCTGAAGTGAAGTATGAGGAAAGGCCGTTGCTAAGGATTGGCTATAAGGACATTGCAATGATAGAGAATATTATTCTTAATTATCAACTCTAAATAGTTACACCTGCCAATTTTGGCTCATAACTCGTGATAAATGGAACGGCATTATATGAGTGCGTTCCATTCATCATAATATCTTGAGTATTATGAGAAGAAATTTTACCTATTCTTAGCACAAGGAATTGCATGGATACGCAGTACAACAACGAACTGACTCCTGATGTGTTAGCCACTTTCAATGATCCTAACTCGTCATACCTGTAGTTAAAATATTCAGAACAGCTACGGTTGGCAGTCGTACCCGTCAGGGGGGGCGAAATTAGGGCTGTTACCTATGAGTTCAGGTGGGCTGCAGGATACGCCGTAGCGCGTGTTGGGGATGAGGTAATCTATCCAGATGGTTCAACGGCACGCATTATTTCAGGCGCAGGTTTTGCTCATATGATCGAAGGGCTGCCAGTTGCTCTTGTGGGGAGTGAACTTGATAATGGCGATGAAATTATCAGTACTCCGCAGGGTTCGCAGATGCATTGTTACCGTGAAACTGACCAACTTCCAGAGGGTTTCATGGTTCGGATGTGGGGAATGAAGTAATGGCGAAAGGCTATTATCTGGTGTGCGGGGATAAAACGACCTGCGGTGGTATTATCACCGAAGGCGATATTACTGAAACGATATTCAGGAAAGCGACAGCCCGTGAAAGTGACCGCGTGACCTGTGGTGTACATCCAGGGATGTACGTCATTGTGGGACACGTTGGTAACGATAGTCTTCGGGGACGTAAGTATGCTGGTTCGCTGGATAGCTTTAGCAGTTGCCCGTGTAAAGCGCGCTTTATTCCGTCGATGCTGACGCATAGTTATGAGCTGAGTTCAGTCACTGCTAGTTCGGCCTCGGATACTACGGTCTCCTCGCCGGAATCACAGCAGTACGGACAGTCGGCTAAAAAAGTGAAACAAGAAAGCCTAGTTATTGGAACATGTAGACCTGAAGATAACCCATTGTTGAATGGGGTCTACATATGGACAGAGACTACAGGTGCTGGGCACTCTTTTGTTTCTGTTCACGAGAATAACACTATTTATCTTTACACCTATGGACGCTACGGGCGAACAGGGCCAGCTGATTTGACGGGTGATGGTATCCTCAATTTTTTAAAAGATGAGGACGCAAGAGGTTATTATCGTTTTGAGCTATATCGTTTGGGCGCTCGGGTTTTTCAGATCGATGATGCAAATTTGAAGCAAACGCGAGATTTCTTTGAAAAACTATGGAGCTCAGGAAAGCCAGCGATACAAACCCCTGAAATGAAAGAAATAACGAAGAGAAGAGGACGTACTATCGATAAGTATGATGTAACAGGTAACAACTGTACAACTCGATCTATAGAGGGTATTAAGGCTGCTGGCTCAAAAATGTTTGAAATCAGCCATGTTCCAATCACGACAAAGCTCCCGATAATTAAGGGCGAAGAAGACTTTACCGTTCCTATATCATTGCAGCGATACCTCATCGCTAAAAGTTCTGATCTCTCTTCAATGTATATTGTAGAGGTAACAAAAAAATTTAAAGAGCAATATCCCAACATTGACAACCTGAGTCTATTAGACCCGTCTATGGGAACACAAATTCAAGAGGTCGCAGCAGGAGGTGCAGCTATGGGGAATTCTTTATCTCCTTATTCAGGTGGAACTTTTGGTGGTTCTTTAGGTGGTTCTTATGACATTGATAAATAAAAAAAAGTTTATACTCCGTTGGAGTTTGATTGGCGTTGTTTCGCTTGGTTACTTTCTTGGGTTGGCGGTAGCATCACTTTCATTTTCCGCTTTCTACGAGAATCAAAGCATGCAACTTTCTGGGCCAATACCTCTAAATGAATATTTCCAGGCAATTGATTCAGTTGTAAAAGCTACTGACAATGTTCTTAAAGCTGCCATTTTTGGCTTTTTGATTTGTGTTTCGTTAATTTTAATTATATTCAAGAAAGTAAGATGATAACCTAGGTTAGCAAACATACGGTGAGGGTGCTATAGCTGGTTATTTTTTTCTTGTTAGTTACTTATTCAGAATCATTATCATCTTGTTGCATCAAGAAATTGCTGATGGCAAGAAGGCTACAAAATAAAAAGGATCCTCTTGCGATCCTTTTATTCTGCACCCTCAGTGTCAGCATAGTTGTCTATCCAGCGCCAGATCGTTACCCCTGGAAAAATTGATACTGTGCCGCCACATCCAACCAGGGAAAACCAGGGAACGCTGTGGATCTGAAAGAAGCCTGCGAAAGCAGGTTTTTTTTCGCCCATAAAAAATGCGCCGCCATTTCGTCGCCATCAGGTAATTCATTGCATTGTAAGTGATTGTTTTAAATGGCACTAAAATTCAGGCAACAAAAAACCCGCTAGTCTTGAACCTAAAACGGCGGGACTAACGGGCTCCACAAATTGGGGACATCAAAGAAAAGCAGTGGCACTAATTCAGACTGTCGGCAACTTGAAAAGTTCTGGCTGTCGATAAAAAAATCAAAAATATTTTGCCTCTGAATTATTCCTTTTGCTGATAGGTCATCCCCATATTCCTGGCCATATCACGACAATGAGTGAACCTGCCAATGTTAACAAGACGTTAGCGATAGCGTAGGTGCCGGCATACCCCAGCGCAGGGATATTGCTACGTGCGGTATCACTGATGATCTCCATCGCCGGAGCACAGGTTCGCGCACCCATGATGGCACCGAATAGCAGAGCACGGTTCATCCGTAACACGTAAGCACCAAACAGGAAGCAGATGATTACCGGCACCAGGCTGACGATCAAGCCAGCGATCAGCATCTGGCCGCCCACCGCCCCCAGGCTGTTACCAATGCCTGCGCCAGCACTCAGGCCAACGCCCGCCATAAATACCATCAGGCCAAACTCTTTCACCATGTTGAGCGCACCCTGTGGGATATAGCCGAACGTGGGATGGTTGGCACGCAGGAAGCCAAGCATGATACCAGACATCAATAGACCGGCGGCGTTACCGATACCGAATGAGAAGTTGCTGAACTGAATGGTGATCTGCCCAATCAGCAAGCCGATAATAAAGAAGGCGCAGAATGCCAACAGATCGGTGACCTGGCTGTGAATGGAGATAAAGCCAATTTTCTCTGCCACGCTTTTCACCCGGCGCGCATCGCCGCTGACCTGCAATACGTCACCTTTATTCAGCACAATGCTGTCATCAATCGGCATTTCAATCTGGCTACGGATCACGCGGTTCAGGAAGCAGCCATGATCGGTCAGTTTCAACTGGCTCAGGCGTTTGCCTACGGCATTGCTGTTTTTAACCACAATCTCTTCGGTCACGATGCGCATATCCAGCAGATCGCGGTCGAACACTTCTTTACCGTTACGGAAGCTGGGATCAAGGCGTGCATGGGCATCGGGGTAGCCCACCAGCGAGATTTCGTCCCCGACCTGCAGTACGGCATCGCCGTCTGGGTTGGCCAGAATACCGTTGCGGCGAATGCGCTCAATGTAGCAGCCAGTTTGCCGGTAAATGCCAAGCTCACGCAGATTCTTGCCGTCTGCCCAGGCAACCAGTTCCTGACCCACGCGATAAGCACGGATCACCGGCAGGTAGACTTTACGCTGGCTGTCGGTATCCAGGCCGCGCTCGCGGGCAATCTGCTGGGCGGAGGTTGGCAGATCCTGATGCTGCAATTTTGGCAGGTAGCGTGCACCAAAAATCAGGCTCACCAGGCCGATCAGGTAAGTCAGGGCATAACCCAGGCTCAGATGATCCTGGGCCGCCAGCAAGGCCGGGCCATTGGTAATGGTATTACGCAGCGTATCGCCAGCTCCTACCAACACGGGGGTAGAGGTCATGGAACCGGCGAGCATCCCCGCAGTCAGGCCGATATCCCAATGGAACAGTTTGCCAAGGCCGATGGCGATCACCATCGCCGAGCCGACCATGACCAACGCCAGCATGAAGTAGTTTTTGCCGTCGCGGAAAAAAATCGAAAAAAAGTTCGGGCCAGCTTCAACGCCAACGCAAAAAATAAATAGCATAAAACCGAGATTCAACGCTTCGGTGTTAATAGCGAAATGTTGCTGGCCGAGGAGCAGTGATACCACTAAAACACCAATAGAATTACCGAGTTGAATTGAACCCAGGCGGAGTTTTCCGAGGCAGAGCCCCAGGGCGAGTACCACAAACAGTAACAGGATGTAGTTACCGTTTAACAAACTAGCGACGTTTATGTTCACGTAGGATAACTTATTGTTTACCAGTAAATTCTTGATGTATAAAACTATAAGATATAAATTTATCCATAGAATATATGGATAAAAACTTATAGAAACAGCTAGCCAACGGAAGGCAATTAAACCGTCGCTCAGCGGCGCTTATTCTAGTCGCTCTGGTGCGCGACAGCCAGCATAAAGCTGCCCAAGTGCTCCATCGATATCTTTAACCCTCTTTTAGCCAAGGAAAAGTTCAGTCAGCGTTGCCAGATTGGCTACGCATCACCACATCGGTGGCAAGGCTGTTTTTACGGTGTAGTCAGTGGTCACATCGCTAAAGGGGAGAAGCACAATGGCGAACTATCGCTACTGGGTCGGTATTCTCAGCAGTTTCCTGCTGTTCAGCCTGATTTTTTTAGCCCAGAAGGGCGGGGTTTTTAATGGGGCAGGAACGGCTAACAGTGGGGAAACGGGTCTGCTGCTGTTTGTGATCCCCGGTGTCATCGCCAGCCATCTTTCGAGTAAAAAACGTATTTTGTGCCCACTGCTTGGTGCCTTGTATGCAGTGCCACTGTGTTTTTTTATCCGCTATTTCTGGTTGATGCCCGGTTACTCATATTGGCAGGAACTGGCGTATAGCGTCAGTGCGGTATTCTGGTGCGCCTTTGGTGCCATGCTGTATTTGTTTATGCGTGTTGCCGTACATGCCCTACAGCGATTTTGCCAGCGTGAAAGGCAATAGTCGTCAAAAAGGCGCCCGGAGGCGCCTTTTTGACGAGCTAACCGCGAACGGTTACTTGAACAGATTCAGGTTCTCTTTGGCATAGGCTTCAAAATCAGTGCAGCCACCAATGTGCTTCTCATCGACAAAGATCTGCGGCACAGTTTCTACCGGTTTACCGACCGTTTTTTCCAGATCGGCTTTGGAGATACCTTCAGCGTGGATATCAACGTAACGGAAGTTGAAATCGTCGCGATCTTCAGTCAGTTTTTCCGCCAACTCTTTAGCACGGACACAGTAAGGGCAGCCCGGACGTCCGAAGATTACAGCAAACATGTCACACTCCTAGTCTGTTATTCAAATTATTAACCGCTATTGTAACGACATTCCATCCGTCATAAAAAGACATCAGTAGCGTAATCACTCACGTTCGTGGGCCTTACTATGCCCGTTGCCGTTAGTAAAAAAAAGCGGGATCTGCCTGTTAGTCTGATTCATAGAACCGATTAATCACGAGGGGCTGTTGCGGCAGCGGGGAATTCACTACACTGAACGCTGCAAGTCTGGAGAGGAAAAATATGCGTTCATTCGGTGACTTACCGCGCCCGGTGTTGGTGCTTGAAGGCCTGGGGATGGTGCTGCTGGTGTTATCCTACCTGAGTACTCATGACTACGTACGTTTGCCCGGCATACTGGCCTCACAGCAGGCCGCCGTCGGCATGATTTTTCTTGGTGTGGTGCTGATGGTTCCGGCTGCGGCCTATCTGGTTTTGCGTATGGCGCAGGGATTCAGCCCGCTATTGCGCAACCGTCAGCCGCCAGAAAAGGTGCCGCCAGCCGATAAAAAAGACCATGGCCCGCAGGAGTGACCGCGGCCGTGGGGAGTGCCTGCCTGTGCAGGTGATAATGTCTCCTGGGGTGACGAGTGAAAATTGCCATTCTTTCGCGTGATGGTTCGCTGTATTCATGCAAAAGGCTGCGGGAAGCAGCGGAACAGCGCGGGCACAGTATCGACATCATCGATCCGCTCTCTTGTTATATGAATATCAACCCGGCGGCACCGAGTATTCATTACCGTGGCCGCAGGTTGGAGCGTTACGATGCGGTGATCCCGCGTATCGGCTCTGCCATGACGTTTTACGGCACCGCCGTGCTGCGCCAGTTTGAGCTGCTCGGCAGTTATCCGTTGAATGAATCTTTGGCCATCACCCGCGCGCGTGACAAACTGCATTCGTTGCAACTGCTGGCCCGCCAGGGAATCGATCTGCCCATTACCGGTTTTGCTCACTCGCCGGACGATACCGGCGATCTGATCGAGCTGGTGGGCGGAGCGCCGCTGGTGGTGAAACTGGTTGAGGGCACGCAGGGGATCGGTGTGGTACTGGCAGAAACCCGTCAGGCGGCAGAGAGCGTGATCGATGCGTTTCGCGGCCTGAATGCCCACATTCTGGTGCAGGAGTATATCCGCGAGGCCAAAGGTAGCGATATCCGCTGTCTGGTGGTTGGGGGGCGGGTGGTTGCGGCCATTGAGCGGCAGGCAAAGCCTGGCGAGTTTCGTTCGAACCTGCATCGTGGGGGCACCGCTCGCAAAGTGCATATCACCGGCAAGGAGCGCGCCACGGCGATCAAAGCCGCAATGACGCTTGGGCTGGATGTGGCCGGGGTGGATATTCTGCGCGCCGATCGTGGTCCGCTGGTGATGGAAGTGAATGCTTCTCCAGGGTTGGAGGGGGTAGAAACCACCACTGGGCTAGATATCGCCGGAATAATGCTGGAATACGTTGAACAGCGTGTTCGGCCAAGCCTTCGGTTGAAGTCGGGAAGGTGATGTCAACGGTGGCTGATGGCTCGTTTTAGCTAGCGCAATCTTGCCTTGCAACATTCGTAATTATCTGATTAACGAATTTAGTGCCTTTGATCGTGGTATCTCGGGTGAATATTCCGTAAGCTATGCGCCTTTTCACGTTTTGAGCATTGTGAGGCTGGTTATTTATGGATTCACTCATCGTCCCCGATTTGGCGTTATTACGACGTTGGCTGGATCAACTGGGTATCTCATTCTTTGAATGTGACTCTTGCCAGGCGTTGCACTTGCCGCACATGCAAAATTTTGACGGTGTATTCGATGCTAAAATCGATCTGGTCGATGACGTGATTCTGTTCTCTGCACTGGCGGAGGTCAAACCGACGGCGTTGATCCCGCTGGTGGCCGATCTGAGCCAGATCAATGCCAGTTCGTTGACGATTAAAGCGTTTGTCGATATTCAGGACGATAATTTGCCGAAACTGATTGTGTGCCAGTCGTTGAGCATTGCCGTTGGCGTGGCCTATGAACAGTTTGCGTACTTTATGCAGCAGGGTGAAGAGCAGATCTCGATGGTGATCCTGGAAGCCAGGGCGAACGATCTGCTGTTTATGGGCGATGAAGAAGAGAACCTGGCTACTGCTGCCCGCCAACCGATGCTGCATTGATCCCCTTTGTACATTATGCATGCCATAGCTCCGGTGGCATGCTATACCTGTTTCCCCCAACCATTAAATATTCTGTATTTCTGTTTTTTCGCCAGATATTTATCGCTACTTGTAGCGCTATTGGCGTATCACATAAAGAACTGCTGCATAAAAAATCGATAAAAGGCGTTTTTTACTCTGAAGGCTGGTACACCCCGGCAACTCCGGTTATGCTGCTGATTCTTTTCAAGGCTTGTGTTTCCCTTTGTGAACACATGGGCTGAGCAGATGAAAAAAGTTTATGTAATCAACTGCATAGCCATTCATTCGTGGTCGCAACGATTGCGCTCGGTGAGTCGAAGGTTTTGTATCAATTCAGGATACAAATTTACCCCTTGTTTTTGGAGGAAGTTACGGATGGTCAACCAACGTAAAAAGTGGTTATCGGGTGTTGTCGCCGGTTTGCTGATGGCTGCTTCTGTTACAGCGTCAGCCGCGGAGAATACGCTGCACATCTACAATTGGTCCGACTATATTGCGCCGGATACCCTCGCCAAATTCCAGAAAGAAACTGGCATTAAAGTGGTGTATGACGTCTTCGACTCCAATGAAGTGTTGGAAGGCAAACTGATGGCGGGCAGCACCGGTTATGATTTGGTCGTGCCTTCGTCCAACTTCCTTGAGCGCCAGTCCAGGGCCGGTATTTTTGAACCGTTGGACAAGAGCAAAATCCCTAATTACAAAAATCTCGATCCTGAGATGCTGAAATTGGTGGCAAATAACGACAAAGACAACAAGTACGGCATTCCTTACATGATGGTAACGACCGGTATCGGTTATAACGTCGATAAGGTGAAGGCCGTATTGGGCAAGGATGCGCCGCTTGACAGCTGGGATCTGATCCTCAAGCCAGAGAACCTGGAAAAGCTCAAAAGCTGTGGGGTGTCGTTCCTGGATGCGCCAAGTGAAGTGTATGCCACCATCCTGCATTATCTGGGCAAAGATCCGAACAGCACCAATGCAGAGGATTACACTGGCGCTGCGAACGATCTGCTGATGAAACTGCGCCCGAACATCCGTTATTTCCACTCTTCGCAATACATTAACGATCTGGCGAACGGGGATATCTGTGTGGCGATCGGCTGGTCCGGTGACGTGATGCAGGCAGCCAACCGTGCCAAGGAAGCGAAGAACGGTGTGAATGTGGCCTATACCATTCCGAAGGAAGGGGCACTGGCTTATTTCGATATGTTTGCGATGCCAGCAGACTCGAAAAACAAAGATGCGGCCTACCAGTTCCTGAACTTCCTGCTGAAACCGGAAGTGATTGCGGATATCAGTAACCACGTCTTCTATGCCAATGCGGTTACAGAAGCCACTGCGCTGGTGGATGCCCAGGTGCGTGATAACCCGAACATTTATCCGCCAGCGGATATTCGTGCCAAACTGTTTGCCTTGAACGTGCAGTCGCCGAAAGTTGATCGTGTAATTACCCGCGCCTGGACTAAAGTTAAAAGCGGGAAGTAATGTGTAAGGGTTCTGCAGATAGAGCCTGATTATCCATATTATCTGACCAGCAGGCGGAGGGTATTCCCGCCTGCATTGCCATTCTGGGCCATGGTAATTGCCGTGGTTATTTGTACTGTTTTAGCCGGAGAGCACCCCGATTGAACGACGCCATTCCTCGTCCTCAAGCCAAGTCGCAGAAGGTATTTACCCCTCTGCTGGAAATCCGTAACCTCACCAAAACCTTTGATGGCCAAAACGCGGTCGAAGACGTCAGCCTGACGATCTACAAAGGCGAAATCTTTGCGCTGCTTGGCCCCTCCGGTTGTGGAAAGTCCACGCTGCTGCGTATGCTGGCCGGTTTTGAACAGCCAACAGAAGGGCAGATTGTCCTCGATGGTCAGGACATGTCCCTCGTTCCGCCTTATCAACGGCCGGTGAACATGATGTTCCAGTCCTATGCGCTCTTCCCGCATATGACGGTGGAGCAGAATATCGCTTTTGGCCTTAAGCAGGACAAAATGCCGCGCGCGGAAATCAACGATCGCGTTACGGAGATGCTTTCTCTGGTACACATGCAGGAGTATGCCAAGCGCAAACCTCACCAGCTTTCTGGCGGGCAGCGTCAGCGCGTGGCGCTGGCACGCAGCCTGGCTAAGCGGCCAAAGCTGCTGTTGCTGGATGAACCTATGGGGGCGCTGGATAAAAAACTGCGCGACCGCATGCAGCTTGAGGTGGTGGATATCCTGGAGCGAGTGGGGGTGACCTGCGTGATGGTTACGCACGATCAGGAAGAAGCGATGACCATGGCGGGCCGTATTGCCATCATGAACCGTGGCAAGTTCGTGCAGATTGGTGAGCCGGAAGAGATTTATGAGCATCCGAACAGCCGTTTCAGCGCCGAATTTATCGGTTCGGTCAACGTGTTCGACTGCGTGCTGCAAGAGCGGCGCGATGACGCTCTGATCCTGCAAAGCCCCGGCCTGCGCCATGCGCTGAAGGTGGATCCTGACTCTTCGGTTGTGGATGGGGTGCCGATTCAGGTGGCACTGCGCCCAGAGAAAATCATGCTGTGCGAAGACCTGCCGGAAGACGGCTGTAACTTTGCCATCGGTGAAGTGGTGAATATTGCTTACCTGGGGGATTTGTCGATCTACCACGTGAAATTACTCAGTGGGCAAATGATCAGCGCTCAGTTGCAGAACGGCCACCGTTTCCGCAAAGGGATGCCGACCTGGGGTGACGAAGTACGCCTGTGCTGGGAAACCGATAGCTGTGTGGTTTTGACGGTGTAGTTGAGAAGGTGAGGAGTAACCATTATGACATTGCTTTCTGAACGTACGCCGGAGCCCCCGGCACGCACGCCCGGTGCAATAAAAGCCTTTATTCAGCGCTTGCAGATGGCCCACGGCCGCAAACTGGTGATCGCACTGCCATACCTGTGGCTGGTGCTGCTGTTTATGCTGCCATTCCTGATCGTGTTCAAGATCAGTCTGTCAGAGTTGGCCTTGGCGGTGCCGCCTTATACCGATCTGATGAGCTGGGCCGACGGCAAGCTTGATATTGCGCTCAACTTTGCCAACTATCTGCAACTGACCGACGATCCGCTGTACATCGATGCCTATCTGCAATCTCTGCAGATTGCCGCGGTCTCTACGCTGTGCTGCCTGATTATTGGTTATCCGCTGGCGTGGGCGGTCGCACACAGTAAACCTTCGACCCGCAATATCCTGCTGCTGCTGGTGATCTTGCCGTCCTGGACGTCGTTCCTGATCCGCGTTTACGCCTGGATGGGGATCCTGAAGAACAACGGTGTGCTGAATAACTTCCTGATGTGGTTGGGGGTGATCGATCAGCCGCTGGTGATCCTCCACACCAACCTGGCGGTGTATATCGGCATCGTTTATTCCTATTTGCCATTTATGGTGCTGCCGATTTATACCGCATTGACGCGTCTTGACTATTCGCTGGTGGAAGCCTCGCTGGATCTCGGTGCTAAACCATTGAAGACCTTCTTCAGCGTGATTATGCCATTAACACGTGGCGGCATTATTGCCGGTTCAATGCTGGTGTTTATTCCGGCGGTGGGTGAGTTTGTGATCCCGGAACTGCTCGGTGGGCCGGATAGTATTATGATTGGCCGCGTGTTGTGGCAAGAGTTCTTCAACAACCGCGACTGGCCGGTGGCCTCGGCGGTTGCCACCATTATGCTGTTGCTGCTGATTGTACCTATTATCTGGTTCCACAAGCACCAGAACAAGGAAATGGGAGGGCAGGGATGAATAACTTGCCGGTTGTTCGTTCACCATGGCGTATTGCCATTCTGGTGGTGGGTTTCACCTTCCTCTATGCACCGATGCTGATGCTGGTGATTTACTCGTTTAACAGCTCGAAACTGGTTACGGTGTGGGCCGGGTGGTCAATCCGTTGGTACATTGAGCTGTTTCACGATTCAGCGATGATCAGCGCCGTTGGCCTGAGCCTGACCATTGCGGCGGCATCGGCCACGGCGGCGGTGATCCTCGGCACCATTGCCGCCGTGGTGATGGTGCGCTTTGGTCGTTTCCGTGGTTCAACCGGTTTTGCCTTCATGCTGACGGCACCGCTGGTCATGCCGGATGTGATCACCGGTCTGTCGTTGCTGCTGCTGTTTGTTGCCATGGGGCACGCATTTGGCTGGCCGTCGGAACGCGGGATGTTTACCATCTGGCTGGCACACGTCACTTTCTGTACCGCCTATGTTTCGGTGGTGATCAGTTCGCGGTTGCGCGAGCTTGATCGTTCTATCGAAGAGGCCGCGATGGATCTGGGGGCAACGCCGCTGAAAGTGTTCTTTGTCATCACTTTGCCAATGATTGCGCCAGCTCTAATCTCCGGTTGGATGCTGGCGTTTACTCTGTCGCTGGATGATTTAGTGATTGCCAGCTTCGTTGCTGGGCCAGGCGCCACCACGCTGCCGATGCTGGTGTTCTCCAGCGTGCGGATGGGGGTTAACCCGGAAATTAACGCCTTGGCGACGCTGATCCTGCTGGTGGTCGGTGTGATCGGTTTTATTGCCTGGTGGTTTATGGCGCGCGCAGAGAAACAGCGTGCGCGTGAGCTGCAAAGGGCCGCCCGTGGCTGATCGCCGAACCTGACTCAAGGCGCCGCCTGATTAGGCGGCGCTTTTTGATCGCCCACAAATAAGTTTTTGTGGGTTTACAGTGCTACAATCTGCGCCCTCATTAGTCACCCTGATTTCACGGTTAATATTCATGCATTGCGCTTTGTACTCGGCTGGCACCTGCCGTTCCTGTCAGTGGCTGGAAAAGCCTTATCCACAGCAACTGGCGGAAAAACAGCATCACCTGCAGTCGCTACTGGCTGAACATCCGGTAGAACAGTGGTTGGATCCGGTTGCCGGTGAGCAAAGCGCATTCCGCAATAAGGCGAAAATGGTGGTCAGCGGCAGCGTTGAACGCCCGCTGCTGGGGATGTTGCACCGCGATGGCTCGTCGGTCGACTTGTGTGCTTGCCCGCTCTATCCCGCCAGTTTTGCACCGGTATTCAGCGCATTGAAGCGTTTTATTGCCCGCGCGGGGTTAACGCCCTACAACGTGGCGCGTAAACGCGGTGAGCTGAAGTATCTGCTGCTCACCGAAAGTACCAGCAATGGCGGCATGATGCTGCGCTTCGTGCTGCGTTCAGAGAACAAGCTGGCGCAGCTGCGTGCCGCTTTGCCTGAGTTACAACAGCAGTTGCCACAGCTGCAGGTGATTTCCGCCAATATTCAGCCGGTACATATGGCGATCATAGAGGGGGAACGTGAAATCCCGTTAACCAAACAGCAGGCGCTGGAAGAGCAATTCAATCAGATACCGCTGTATATTCGCCCGCAGAGCTTTTTCCAGACTAACCCGCAGGTGGCCAGCCGCCTGTACGCGACCGCGCGCGATTGGGTGCGTGCGTTGGCTATTAATAGCCTGTGGGATCTGTTTTGCGGCGTGGGGGGGTTTGGTTTGCACTGTGCTCAACCGCAAACGCGGCTGACCGGTATTGAGATCAGCGCCGAGGCCATCGCCTGTGCTAAGCAGTCGGCGCAAACGCTGGGTTTGCAGCAGGTTGATTTCCAGGCACTGGATTCAACCCGCTTTGCCACCGCAGAAGGGGAAGTGCCGGAACTGGTGCTGGTTAACCCGCCACGTCGTGGGATTGGTAAAGACCTGTGTGAGTATCTCAACCGCATGGCGCCAGGTTATATTCTCTATTCAAGCTGTAATGCAGTGACCATGGCGCAGGATATCGCGAGGTTAACGGATTACCGTATTGCACGTGTTCAACTGTTCGATATGTTCCCGCACACCGCGCATTATGAAGTGTTGACGCTGCTGGTGCGCAATTAACCGGGCCCGGCAAGCAGGCCCGTAAACGTGCAACCTGCTTACTGTGGGAACCACTTATCGTTGATCGCCTTGTAGGTGCCGTCCGCTTTGATGGCCTCCAGCGCGGCATTCAATTTGGCCAGCAGCGCCTGATTATCCGGGCGCACAGCAATGCCTAGGCCAGTGCCGAAGTAGGCGGCATCGGTGACATGCTCCCCCACCGGAGCCAGCGTCGGGTTCGTCTTCAGCCATTCATTAACTACGGCAGTATCGCCAAACACGCCATCAATACGGCCATTTTTCAGCTCCAGAACGGCATTCTGATAGCTGTCATAAGAGACGGTGTGGATGTCAGGGTGCTTGTCCTGCAAATATTTCTGGTGCGTGGTGCCATTCTCCATCCCGACCTTTTTGCCTTTCAAATCTGCCAGCGAATTGAATTTCCCTTTCTCAGCGATCACGATAGCCGAGTTGGCATAGTATGGCTGAGTGAAGGCAACCTGCTTGCTGCGTTCCGGTGTGATATCCATTCCGGAAATGACCGCATCGTATTTTTTGAATTTCAGCGCGGCGATCAGGCTGTCGAACGCCTGATTGGTGAAGGTACAGTCGGCCTGCATCTGTTTGCACAAGGCTTTAGCCAGATCGATGTCAAAGCCGACGATCTGGTTACTGGCATCAAGAGATTCGAACGGCGGGTAGGTTGCCGAGGAGGCAAAACGGATAGTCTCTGCAGCGCTGGCGTTAAAGGTCATCCCGGCCAAAATCGTGGCGGCGAGTAACAGTTTTTTCATGGGTAAAACTCCTGTCTGAAAATAGTTTTTTTAATCGCGCCATCATTAGATTTTACCTTGCGGTATTTTGGATGGCTATGCTGAGAATATGCCATTCAGTGAATTTATATGCAATTAAAATGACTATTAATTTTATTAACGGGTAAAAAAAGCCCTGCATAGGCAGGGCTGGATAGAGCTGGGTAGGATCAGTTACGGCGTTCAAACGCCAGCGCACGGCGTTCGATCAGGCGCATCAGCAATGTCAGCAAACCGTTGACGCACAGGTAAACGATGCCAGCGGCACCGAACACCATCACATCATAAGTGCGGCCATACATCAGTTGGCTGTAGCCCATCACTTCCATCAACGTAATGGTATAAGCCAGCGAGGTGCTTTTGAATACCAGCACCACTTCGTTGGAATAAGACGACAGCGCACGCTTGAAGGCGAACGGCAGCAGAATACGCAGCGTTTGCCGGCGCGACATCCCCAACGCTTCGCAGGATTGCCATTGGCCGCTCGGAATCGCCCGCACCGCGCCGTAGAACAGTTGGGTGGTATAAGCCGCACTGTTTAGCGCCAATGCAATCATCGCGCACAGCCAGGGTTGTGAAAGCAGATTCCACAGCCACGGATATTCGCGGATCGCCGGGAACTGGCCCGGGCCGTAGTAAATCAGGAAGATCTGCACCAGCAAGGGGGTGCCAGTGAACAACGTAATGTAGATCTTCACCAGGGGGCTAAGCACCGGCGTTTTCAACGTCAGGATCACCGTCAACAGCAGCGACAGCAGCAAGGCAACGATCAGCGCCGCGATGGTTAACGTCAGGCTGGTGTGCAGCCCTTTGATGATTTCCGGCAAGAACTCAAGCATCAGGATGGCCCCCGCTCAAAACGCGTAGTACGGAGTTCGATCCGTTTAAGGATATATTGGCTGAACAGGGTCACGAGCAGATAAATCGCCGCCGCGATCACGTACCAGGTAAAGGGCTCCTGAGTGCGGGTAGCGATACTCTTGGTTTGCAGCATCAGATCGTTGACGCTGATCAGCGATACCAGCGCGGTATCCTTCAGCAGCACCAACCATTGGTTGCCTAATCCAGGTAACGCGTGACGCCACATCTGCGGCATGATTAGGCGGAAGAAAATCGCCGCTTTCCCCAGCCCCAGAGCCTGGCCGGATTCCCATTGGCCCTGCGGCACGGCTTTCAGCGCACCACGCAGCGTCTGAGAGGCGTAGGCAGAATAGAGCAGGGCCAGGGCGATCACGCCGCACAGGAACGGGCTGACTTCGAAGTTATCGATAGCCAACTGCACCGGCAACTGGAACAGGCCAAAATTCAGGGTAAAGCCGTCCGACAGCATCAGTAACAGCTGGGACGAGCCGAAATAAATAAACAGCACCACCAGAATTTCCGGCAGGCCGCGCAGCAGGGTTACCCAGGCGGTGCCGAGCCAACTGACCACTTTCCAGCGTGAGGATTCCCAGACGGCAAACAGCATCGCCAGGATCAGCCCAAGGACCAAGGCACAAACGGCAAGGCCGACGGTCATCCCGGCGGCGCTGGCTAAAGGTTGGATTTCATTCATGGATGTTGATTACTGCTGGAACCATTTTTTGTAGATGGTTTCGTAAGTCCCATCCTGTTTGATTTTATCCAAGGCGGCATTGAGTTTGCTCTGCAGCTCAGTATTCTGCAGGCGCATGGCGATACCCAACCCGGTGCCGAAGTAATCTTTGTCCGTCACTTTGTCACCCACGGCGGCCAGCTCAGCGTTCTGCTTCAGCCAATCGTTAACTACGGCGGTGTCGCCAAATACCGCATCAACCCGGCCGTTTTTCAGATCCAGAATGGCATTCTGATAGCTATCGTAAGGTACGGTGGTGATTTCTGGGTGTTTATCGGTCAGGTATTTCTGGTGAGTGGTGCCATTTTGCACGCCAACGCGTTTGCCTTTCAAGGCGGTAGCATCAGCCACTTTACCTTTCTGCGCAATAAACAGCGCCGAGTTGGCATAGTAAGGCTGGGTGAACAGCACCTGCTTTTGGCGCTCGGGGGTGATATCCATCCCAGATATTACCGCATCGAAGCGCTTGAACTTCAGGCTGGGGATCAGGCTGTCGAAAGCCTGGTTGGTGAAGCTGCATTCTGCCTGGATCTCTTTACACAAGGCATTAGCCAGATCGATATCGAAGCCCTGAATTTTATTGTCTGCGCCGATAGATTCGAAAGGAGGATAGGAGGCCTCCATCGCAAAACGGACCTTTTCAGCCGCAGAGGCGGAAACGCTGATACCCGCCAGAACGGCGGCAATAATGAATTTTTTCATCGCAAACTCCCCTAAAAACAGCAAGACAATTTATTAGTGTGATAAATAGTTAGCAAATTCAGCCGTTTGCGGCTGCGCAAAGTGGCTGGCATCGCCCTGTTCCACCACGTGGCCGTTTTCCATATACACCACACGGCTGGCGGTTTTACGCGCCACTTCAACCTCGTGGGTGACGATCACCTGAGTGATACCGGTACCGGCCAGTTCGCGGATGATGCTGACAATCTGGGCGGTAATCTCTGGGTCCAGTGCGGCCGTCGGTTCATCGAACAGTAACACCTGAGGCTCCATCATCAGCGCACGGGCAATAGCGACACGCTGTTGCTGGCCGCCTGAAAGATGCAGCGGGAAACGATCGGTAAAGTCGGTCAGACGCAGGCGTTTGAGCAGCTTATCGGCACGCTCCATCGCCTGTGCTTTGCTCAAGCCAAGCACGCGGCAAGGAGCTTCGATCAGGTTCTGCACCACGGTCAGGTGAGGCCAGAGATTATATTGCTGGAATACCATGCCGACGTTCTGGCGCAGCTCGCGAATGGCTTTTTCGCTCGGCGTCTGTTTGAAGTCGAATTGATTGCCTGCAATCTGCAGTTGGCCTGAGCGCGGCATTTCGAGCAGGTTCAGGACCCGCAGCAATGAGCTTTTCCCCGCACCGCTTGGGCCAAGCAGCACTAAGGTTTCCCCTGCTGGGCAATCCAGCGTGATGTTAAACAGCGCCTGGTGCGCGCCGTAAAAGCAATTGATATCTTTTAGTTGAATACTCATGCGCCGGAATTGAATAGACATTGATGCCGCGAATGTTAACTTCCACAGAATACTTATGCAATCTTTGTGAGTTAAAATTTATTACTACGCGTCAAAATGATGAAAGAATAGCACAAGATACCGCGACTCACGCGTGAATGGCGGATTTGTCGCGTACTGTGTGATATCGGTAGCGAATTTTTTCAAGTTGCTGATAATTTACGCAGGTTTTTTCAGGCTAGCGGGGTAGCGCTGCAGCATGGATAGTGGGTTACACTTCCTTGTAAATCAGCGGGCTTTGTGAACTCTTGTTGAGTGTTAGTACAGATTATCTGAGGTAAGTTGCCCGTGATTGCAGAAACCAGCGAACAAAAAAGACAGGAAGAAACGGGTGAATATAAGATTAGGGATCGTTGCCATCATGCTAGCGCTGTTGGTGGGCTGCCAAAGCTCAGGGGGCGACACGTGGGTGGATCACGGCAGCTATCAGTTGGAAACGCGGCATCAGGCGCTGGGGGCCGATCAGCGTATCCGTTTTTTGGTGATGCATTATACCGCCGAAAATTTCCATTCATCGCTGAAAACCCTGACCGATGAACACGTCAGCGCTCATTATCTACTGCCGGATAATCCCTCATTACGCGATGGTAAACCCGTTGCCTTTCAACTGGTGCCGGAAGAGATGCGCGCTTGGCATGCCGGGGCCAGCTACTGGCGTGGGCGCAGTAATCTGAACGATACCTCGATCGGAATTGAGATCGTCAACCCTGGCTTCAGCCATATGCTATTAGGCACACATTGGCAGCCCTATACCCGCGAACAAATCGATCTGCTGATTCGCCTCAGCCGCGATATTGTGCAGCGCTATGGCCTGCAGCCGACAGACGTGGTTGGCCACAGCGATATCGCTCCGCAGCGTAAGCAGGATCCTGGGCCGTTATTCCCCTGGCAACAACTGGCGCAGGCGGGCATCGGTGCCTGGCCGGATCGGCCAGTGGTCGAGCGTTATCTGGCGGGGCGTGACAAACAGATGCCAGTGCCGATGGCGACGCTGTTAGAGAAGCTGGCACGCTATGGTTACGGTATCGATCCGCAGTGGGATGCCAAACAGCAGCGGAATGTGCTGGCGGCATTTCAGATGCATTTCCGGCCCAGCGATTATCGCGGTGAGCCGGATGCCGAAAGTGAGGCGATTATTGATGCGTTATTGGCGAAATATGGTGCTGTGCGCCGATCATAAACCGTGCAGTTTACCGTGATCTTTCAGCCAGCGGGCCGTGCGGCTGATGCCTTCCTCCAGCGAAATCAGCGGCTGGTAGCCTAACTCCTGCTGTGCTCGGGTGGTGTCCAGCGTCAGGTCGAAGTTAAGCTTGGCGACTCCGTAGTGGGTCAACACCGGCTCTTTCTCGCTTTTGTTGCTGAGCTTTTCCATGCCGCGCGCGATCATGTCCAGCATGGGATAAGGCACCGAGCGGATGCGGCATTTCATGCCCAATTCGTCGATCAGTTGCTGTACAACTTCGCGCAGTGGGCAGACCTGCTGATTGGTGATGTTGTAGGCACGGCCAGACTGGGTGGTCTCTTTCTGGGTTGCCAGCCACATGGCGTGGACCGCATTTTCCAGATAGGTCATATCCACCAACGCGTTACCCCCGCGCGGCAGCAGCAGGCTGCCATAGTGCTTAATCATCTGCAGCAGGCGTGGCAGCATCACTTTGTCGTGCGGGCCAAACAGCCCCTGTGGGCGCAGAATGGTAAAGTGGGTTTGCGGGTTGGACAACGCCAGTTGCTGGATCACTTGCTCCCCGGATGCCTTGCTGCGGGCGAACTCATTGGCGTAGCGCAGCGGGCGGAAATCCTCGTCCACGTTGCGATGGTGCCGATAGTCGAAGTAAATTGCCGGTGACGAGATATGGATAAACTGCGAAACGCCGTAAGCGGCAGCCCATTCTCCCAAACGGCGGGTAGCACGCACGTTGGCCAGTTCAAAGGCCTTCTCAGTGCCCCAGGGGGAGGTAAAGCTGGAGCAGTGCCATAACACGTCCACATCTGCCAGCATGGCCTTGGCCTGTGAGGAGATCAGATTGGTGAGATCGGCATGAATAAATTCGGCACCCAGCTTTTGCAGCAGGCTGCTCATCGCCTGGTTGCTGCCAGTAGCGCGCACTTTTATGCCTTGGCGGCGCAGATATTCAACGGCGTTACGGCCTAAACCACTGGTGGCACCGGTGACCAATACCTTCATAGCGAACTCGAGTTCTCACCAAAAATCAGAATACGGAGCGGGGAGTTACGACTCCCCAGTACAAGTTGGCCGCCATTCTTTCGTGAATCAGTGAGCTATGCAATCGGAAAGCACCCAACCGCTGCTGTAAACTGTGCGGTTGATCGGTAAATAGACACCATCATCATTTCTCCGGGGGGTGATGATCGTACTCTTCGGCCAATTTGGCGATGCGTTTGGCCATGCCGCGGAAAATAAACAGGTGTGCGGGCATCATCACAAACCAATACAGCAAACCGCTGAAACCGGCGGGGTGCCACCAGGCGCGCACATCAAGCTGACGGCAATCGCTCTTCTCATTGATGCTGAATGTCAGCCGACCGAGACCTGGCGCCTTCATACCGAACATCAGCGCCAACTGACGCAGTGGCTTCATGGTGATCACTTTCCAGCCGTCAACCAGATCGCCAACCTCTAGCGTATCGCGCGCAGGGCGGCCATAAACGATGCCGTTACCCGTCAGGTCATCCATACGTGCGCGAATCTGCCACAAAATGTTGGCGTAGAAGTAGCCTTCTTTGCCGCCCAGTTGCTGCACCACGTGCCATAAAGCGGCGCTGGAGGCCTGCGTATCCAGCGTGCAGCCAGCCTGTTTCGGGTAAAAGCCGTAGCCTGGCCGCCAGCGGGCTCGGGCTTCAGGATCGTAGCCCCAGTCGGCTGAATCGATCACTTCATCCTCGCGGCGCAACGTTTCCTTCACCGCCTCATCAAAGGTTTGCAGCCTCTGTGGGATCAGCGCCTGCAGCGGTTGGCCATCGGCAGGGAGATCGTGGTTCAGCCCTTGTATCAGCGCACTGGCGATTGAAGTGGGAACCGAGGTAATCATGCTGATAAACCACACCGAGATAAAACGTGTGGGTAATGGAACCGGGATCAGCCAGCGTTTTTTACCGCTGATGACGATAAAGCGCTCAAACAGGGTTTGATAGCTGATGTATTCCGGCCCGGCGACATCAAAAATGCGATTCTCCTGCGCCGGGTGCTGCAGCAGTTCAGTGAGGTACACCAGTAAGTTTTCCAGCGCAACCGGCGAGGATTTTGAACGCACCCAGCGCGGAGGTGTGAGGATCGGCAGGTTGTAAACCATATCGCGCATCACTTCGAATGCGGCGGAACCGGGGCCGACGACGATGCTGGCGCGTAATTCGGTCACTGGAATACCGCTCTGGCGCAGAATTTCGCCGGTCAGTTTGCGGGCGATCAGGTGTGGCGAGCTTTTGCTCTCTTTTGGTTGCAACGCGCCGAGGAAAATCACCTGTTTAACTTTTGAACCGCGCAAGGCGTTACGCAGGTTTTCTGCTGCCTGACGCTCTTTTTCGATAAAACCATCACCGTCGCCCATACCATGAATCAGGTAGTAAACGGTATCAATCTGCCATAACGCTGCCTCCAGCGTTTCCGGGCGATAGATATCCACGTAACGGCAGCTCACGCGTGGCCAGTTTTGCTCTTCCAGCCATTGTATGCGGCGCGCGGCGGCGGTGATCTCATGCCCTTGTTCCACCAGCCGGGGGATCAGATGCTGGCCGATATAGCCGCTGGCTCCGAGAACCAGAATACGTTGGGGTATCATTAATACAGCCTTGTATCATTATTTTTGGTGTAGGAGGAGTGACAGGATGCCAAATTTGCTGATTAAATTCACTTTTTGTATGGATATTCCGCGTTGCATTTGAGCGGGCGTCAGTCCACTATACGCAGCGTATCTTGCTCAGCATCCGTGAACTTCGATGAAAATCAATCATTTCTGCTATCTCTTCCTGGCGCTGCTCTCCGCTGGCTGCCTGTACTTTCCAAACCCTCTTTGGCTCTGGCTACTGCTGGTTAACCTGCTGACGCTGTTGATTTATGGTGGGGATAAACTCGCCGCCTGCAAGGGGTGGCAGCGCGTACCAGAAATCACGCTGTTGCTGTTTGGGCTGATCGGCGGCTGGCTGGGAGCTATTTTGGGCCAGCAGCTTTTCCGGCATAAAACGCAAAAACAGCCCTTCAAGACCTATTTTATGCTTAGCGTGGTGGTGAACCTGCTGGCCATACTGGGGGCCGGTTATTGGTTCTATGGCCGGATGGTGGTTTGAGCGCGGGCAGCGCAATCCCCCGAAAAAGCATCAGGGGATTGCGGCTACACGGCATCAGGCATGCTGATGCAGAAATTGTTGCCACAAATCGACCACTTTCTGCAGATCCTGACGGCTGACGTTGAGGTGGGTCAGGATCCGCGTCAGCGGCCCTGAACTGATCAGCACACCGTTTTCGCGCATCCATGGGCCGAGTTTGGCGGCCATCCCCGGAGATTGACGCAGATACAGCACGTTGGTCTGCGCGCCCGGCTCTGCGATGTCTACGCCGATATTACGCAGTTGCTGTTCCAGCCATTTCGCGTTGTCATGATCGTCTTTCAAGCGTTCCACGTTATGCTCAAGCGCATACAGGCCCGCCGCCGCCAGAATACCGGCCTGGCGCATACCGCCACCGGTCATTTTGCGCCAGCGGAGAGCACGCTGGATAAATTCCTCACTGCCGCATAACAGCGAACCTACCGGTGCACCCAGTCCTTTTGACAGGCAAATGGTAAAGGTATCGCAATATTGTGCGATGGCTTTCAACGGAACGTTGAGCGCGACGGCGGCGTTGAAGATGCGCGCGCCGTCGATGTGCAGTGCCAGATGGTGCTCACGGGTGAATTGCCAGGCCTGTTGCAGGTAATCGAGCGGCAACACGCGCCCGCTGATGGTATTTTCCAGGCTTAACAGGCGGGTTTTGGCAAAATGGATATCGTCGGGTTTGATCGCCGCCGCCACTTTGTCCAAGGGTAGGGTGCCGTCGGGATTGGCCTCGATCGGCTGCGGCTGAATGCTGCCCAGCACGGCGGCACCGCCCGCTTCGTACTTGTAGTTGTGCGCCTGCTGGCCAACGATGTATTCCTCACCGCGTTGACAGTGGCTTAACAGTGCTACCAGGTTGGCCTGGGTGCCCGTGGGCAGGAACAGCGCCGCCTCTTTGCCGGAGAGCCTGACGGCTTCTGCCTGCAGTGCGTTCACCGTTGGGTCGTCACCATACACGTCGTCACCGACGTCGGCATGCGCCATGACGCTGCGCATCGCGGCGCAGGGTTGCGTGACGGTATCACTGCGTAAATCTATGAGCATACGAATCCTTATCGCCAATCAGAGAAATGGCATCCATCATAACCGGATTGCGGCGCTGAAAAAGCAGAAAATGCAGTGCGTGCTGGATGTCCGATCAGGCGAGAGTCGCATCACCCTGTAACTGGCAACTGCAGGCTAAGACATAGCCCTGCTCAATTTCTGCCGGGGTTAGCGTCATAGTACTGCTGGTGGTGTAGTGTCCTGCCACAATACGGGTTTTGCAGGAGCCACATACGCCAGCACGACAGGCGGCAAGAACCGGCAGTTTATGGGCTTCCAACGCCGCGAGCAGCGTGCTACCAACCGGGACGCGGAACTCACGCAGCGGTTGGCCGATACGCAACGTCAGTGACTCGTTTGACGCATCGCTCTGTTCTGCTGAGGTATGGAACTGCTCTTTGTGGAAGCGTGAGGCGGGAACGCCAAGCTGCGTACAGAGTTGCTCGATCTGCTGCATATAAAGCTCGGAACCACAGGCCATGACCACACGCTCGGTGATATCGGGAGCGACCTGCTGTAAGAATGGCGCACTGATACGGCCGTTCAGCAAGCCAGATTGTGTACTCTGTTTGGCGATCAGCGTCAGTTGCAGCTGTGGGTGAGCGGTACACAGATCTTGCCATTCGTCGGCAAAAATCACGTCCGCCAGCGTGCGCACGTTATAGATTACGCGGATATCGCATTGCGGGCGGTTAGCTACCAGCCAGCGGCACATCGACATTATCGGCGTAACGCCGCAGCCGGCTGCCAGCATCAGGTAACGATCGCTGGGGTGTTGGACACAGCTGAAATCGCCCTGAGCATCAGACAGCCACAGCACATCGCCGGGTTTGACTTCCTGCGTCAGCCAGTTCGAGCCGCTGCCTTCCGGCAGACGACGTACGCTGAGGCTGATAAAACGGCTTAAACCGGGCGAGGAGGAGAGGGTATAGGCGCGCAGCGTATCTTCACTGTTACGAATGCTGACCAGCGCAAACTGACCGGGTTGATAGAGGTAAACATCAGGATTAATCAGGTTTAGCGTCCAGACATCGGCGGTTTCCTGCTGGATGGAGTGCACCTGCATCGGGTTAGGGCAAAGTGGGCTGGGTGGGGTCATCGTGCACCTCAAAAATAAAAAACGGGGCCGCTATTGCAGCCCCGGAAAACGGTATTAGCCGAGCAGCGTTTGCATGTCCTGCTCTACGGTAGTGATCGGGCGTAGACCGAATTTGTCGTTCAGCACCGCCAGCAGGTTATCGGTCAGGAACGCCGGTGCGCTCGGGCCGGTAACGATATTTTTTACGCCCAGTGACAGCAGCGTCAGCAGGATGACGATCGCTTTCTGCTCGAACCAGGACAGCACCAGGCTCAGTGGCAGATCGTTCACCGTGCAGCCGAGTTTCTCGGAGAGTTTTACCGCCAGCATCACCGCCGAATAGGCATCGTTGCACTGGCCGACATCCAGCAGGCGTGGCAAGCCTTCCAGCGTACCGAAGTCCAGCTTGTTGAAACGGTACTTGCCGCACCCCAGCGTCATGATCAGGCAATCTTGCGGCACGCTGCGGGCGAAATCGGTGAAATAGCTGCGATCGTCACGGCTACCGTCGCAGCCGCCCACCAGAAAGACGTGGCGCAGTTTTTTCTGTGTTACCAGATCGATCACCGTATCGGCCGCGTTCAGCAGCACCTGGCGACCAAAGCCGATGGTGATCAGGTGTTCAAGCTCATTGTACGGGAAGCCGTTGAGCTGCTGGGCCTGGTCGATCACTGCGCTGAAATCGTCCCCTTCCAGGTGTTTGACACCCGGCCAGCCGACCATGCTGCGCGTCCAGATGCGATCGCCATAGTTACCAACGTTCGGATCGATAATACAGTTGGAGGTCATCACGATCGGGCCTGGGAACTTGGCGAATTCGGTCTGCTGGTTCTGCCAACCGCTGCCGTAGTTACCCACCAGATGAGGGAATTTTTTCAGCTCTGGGTAAGCGTGTGCTGGCAGCATTTCGCCGTGGGTATAGACGTTGACGCCGCTACCTTCGGTCTGCTCCAGCAACAGGCGCAGGTCTTGCAGATCGTGGCCGGAAATCAGGATAGCTTTACCCGCCACCGGGCGCACGTTGACTGAGGAAGGCTGTGGATCGCCATACGCCAGGGTTTCGCCGCGATCGAGCAGCGCCATAACGTTGAAGTTCATCTTGCCGATGGCCATGGCGTTATTCAGCAGGGTATCGACATCACGCGGTGCGGTGCCGAGCCAGGCCATAAAGGCATGATAGTCGGCGTAGATCTGGTTATCGAACTGCCCCAGCACGTGGGCGTGTTCCATATAGGCGGCGGCCCCTTTCAGGCCGTATAAGCACAGCATACGCAGGCCGTGAATGTCATCACCTACGTCGGCTTTATCGCTGTTGAGCGCAAACTGTGCCGCCTGCTGTAACAGCGTGGGGATATCATTACCAGCCAGTTGCAAGGCCGCCAGTGGGTGATCGACACGCACGCTGGCATCCAGCAGGCGGCAGCGTGCGGCCAGCGATTCGCGCAGGGCAATGGTCTCACGTGCATAGCTGATAATACGATCGGAATCGAAATTCACGTTGGTCAGCGTTGAGAAGAAGGCGCGTGGGGAGAAGTTGTCGATGTCATGATCAATAATGCCCAATGCACGGGCCTGTAAGGCCCAGGCGGAGAGGCCTTGCAGCGCGGCGACCAGCAGATCTTGCAGGTCGGAGGTTTCTGCCGTTTTGCCACACATCCCTTGAGCATAAGAGCAGCCGTTACCTGCCGGTGTCCGGATAGTTTGTTCACATTGCACACAGAACATAATCGCTTCCTTTTTAAAGTTGCATTTGTAATGCCTGTTTTTGAGCATAGATCGTCAGGGAGGGCTTAAAAAGACTTTTTTATTAAAACTTTACCTAAACTTGATGTAGGACAAATTAGCGCGCGGATGGGAATTATTACGCTTTGCGCTCCGTCATATTTCAAGCTGCAGGTACGTGGGCCTTCCAGCAGCTCGAGTTATTCAGGGTAAAGGCAAGATGAAAAGATCAGGAGAACAGCGCCATCAACACCGGCCCCAGCAGGCTCAGCAAGAAACCGTGTACGATCGCCGGTGGAACCATTTCCAGCCCGCCGCTGCGTTGCAGAACCGGTAAGGTGAAGTCCATTGAGGTCGCGCCGCACAGCCCCAACGCCGAAGAGCGGCTGCGGCGCACCAGCGTCGGGATCAGCATAATAGCCACCAATTCGCGCGCCAGATCGTTGAAGAAGGCCGCGCTGCCTAACACCGGGCCGTAGGCGTCGGTGATCAGGATACCGGAAAGTGAATACCAGCCAAAGCCGGACGCCATCGCCAGCCCGGTTTTCAGCGGTAGCCCCAGCAACTGCGCCGCCAGCGCGCCGCCCGCCAGTGCGCTGACTGCAACCACCAGTGCCACGATCATGCCACGGCGGTTGAGCACGATCTGGCGTAGCGTCATACCGCTGTTACGCAACTGAATACCGACCAATAGCAGCAAGAAGAGCAGGGCGTACTCGCTGCCCTTGCTGGCGAACTGCAGCCACTGCCACTGCGTCAGGCCCAGCACAAATCCCCCCAGCACCACGAAGCACAGCTTCAGCGATTCCAGTGCCATATGCAGGCGCGAAGGCAGTTTTTCCTGCTTGTGGGTATTTTTCCACGGTTTGCGGCGTTCTAACACAAATAACATCAACAGGTTGGCGCAGAAGATGCACAGGAAAAACACCCCGGTGTACTTAAATATCAGCACCAGATTGCTGCTGAGATTCTCCAGAAATGCCAGGCTGATGCCCATAAAGAACAAAATAACGTAGACCATCCAGCTCAGCAGACGGTTGATAGTCTGAATCAGGGGTTTGCTGCGCAAAGGAATAAGGTAACCGGCGATCAGCGGTAAGAGAATAATCAGCAGTCCTGAATACATGATGAAGCGTGTGTCCTTTAATCTGGGAGAGGGCCGGGAACCCGGCAAGCTAAACACGCTAACGAAAATGCGCGCTGGAGTAAAGCAGCAGATTTGATGATGTCTGCTTGACCTCAAAGGGTTTTTTTGACCATTCTCAAGAGGTAGAGTTCGCATATTGGCAGGGCGATTTCCCCCTGGCTATCTGACGTTGCAAGGGGTTAGCGACTCTTCCCCGCATCGGGGTAGAGTGCGCAGGTGAGGTGGATAATGTTCTTAGAGCGTGTTGAAATTGTTGGATTTCGTGGTATCAACCGGCTTTCATTGATGCTGGATGAGAACACCGTATTACTGGGTGAGAATGCCTGGGGTAAGTCCAGCTTGCTGGATGCAATGACCTTTCTTCTAGCGCCAGAGCAAACGCTGTACCGCTTTGAAACGCGGGATTTCCACTTTCCCCCTGGCGATGAGGCTGCCAAAGAACGTCATCTGCAGATTATTTTCACCTTCTGTGAAAAGGATATTGGCCATGCGCACTTGCCACGTTACCGCCATCTTTCGCCGCTTTGGTCGAAGGGCGAGGATAACCTGGGGCGCATTCACTACTGTTGTGAAGGTGAGCTGGAAAATGATGGCACGGTGTGCACCTGGCGGCGTTTTCTTGATGCCGACGGCAATGCGCTGCACCTGCATCATATCGATCAACTGGTACATGCGCTAATCCGCATTCACCCGGTGATGCGGCTGCGTGATGCGCGTTTTATCCGCCGTTTGCGCCCCAGTTCTCTTAACGACCGTCTCCCGGTCGACAACGAAGCATTGGCACAGCAGTTGGATCAATTGACGCGCGAACTGGTCCGTAATCCGCAAAAGTTGACCAATTCCGAGCTGCGCCATGGGCTGGCGGCGATGCAGCAACTGCTGGAGCACTATTTTGCCGAGTTGGGTTCGCAGGTGCCCGGGCCACGCCGCCATCGTCAGGCCGAGGATCGGCAAGCGTGGCGCTCGCTGGACAACATCAACCGCACCATTGCTGAACCCAGCAGCCGCAGCATGCGCCTGATCCTGCTCGGCATGTTTTCCACGCTGCTGCAGGCTAAGGGCAACGTGAAGCTCGATCCCCATGCCCGGCCTTTGCTGCTGGTGGAAGACCCGGAAACGCGCCTGCACCCGATTATGCTGTCGGTTGCCTGGAGCTTGCTCAATCAGATGCCGCTACAGCGGATCACTACCACCAACTCCAGCGAACTGGTTTCCCTGGTGCCGGTGGAGCATATTTGCCGCCTGGTGCGTGAGTCGTCCCGCGTGGCAACCTATCGCCTGGGGCCGAGCGGTTTGAGCCCGGAAGATGGGCGGCGTATCGCGTTTCATATCCGTTTTAATCGGCCTTCTTCGCTATTTGCCCGCTGCTGGCTGTTGGTGGAGGGGGAAACCGAAGTCTGGTTGCTGAACGAACTGGCACGCCAGTGTGGTTACCATTTTGAGGCCGAAGGGGTGCGGGTGATCGAGTTTGCCCAATGTGGCCTGAAGCCGTTGCTGAAGTTCGCCCGCCGGATGGGGATTGAATGGCATACGTTAGTCGATGGCGACGAAGCCGGGAAGAAATATGCCAATACCGTGCGCAACCTGCTGGATAACCATGAGGACAACGAGCGCGATCGCCTGACGGTGTTACCTGCGCTGGACATGGAGCACTTTATGTACAAAGAAGGGTTCAGCGCGGTTTATCACCGGGTGGCGTCGGTGCCGCTCAAGGTACAGATGCCGGTGCGGAAAGTGATCCTCAAGGCAGTGCATCACTCATCGAAACCCGACCTGGCGATTGAGGTGGCGATGCAGGCGGGTACATGGGGAACGGACTCCGTGCCGCCACTGCTGAAGAAAATGTTTTCGCGCGTCGTCTGGCTGGCACGTGGCCGGGCTGATTAGGCCTGATGCTGTGGGAAATGCGCGGCGATGCCCTGTTGCAGCTCATCCAGCAACTGGTAGCGGCGGCGGTATTCTGCGCGTTTCTTACTGGCAATCTCCTCCATGGGTTTACGGGTAACATGCTTGGGCAGCAGAAAATACCCGTCATCGCACGGTTTGCCTCCCATAGAAACCCAGAACTGATCGTAATCGGCATGCAGCAGAGCTCTCTTTTTACGGTGATAGCGCCAGTTTTGATAAATATGGGTGCTGTTACCCACCGCTATCACTTGACCGATCTTCAACTGCTGCGCTAATTGAAGAATGCCCTCCAGAACCAATCGCTTTGGAAACAGGCCGTGGCAGGCTTTGGTGGTGCTTTGGATCTCAGCATGTGGAACCGCGCAATCAGCGCCCTGCAGGCCGCCAATAAACAGCGTTGACTGCTGGCGGTAGTTCATTAAGGTAAAGGTTATCTCCGCTAACATGATACCTTTGGCATTACGCAGAAGCAGGGTAGCTTCTCCTTCCTTGTTCAATTTATCGATAGCGGCCAGTTGCAGGCAAATTTGCTCGCCGTTTTTGCTCTGGGCGGAACTCAAGGTAAAAGGCTGGCGTCCAAGATGACCAAGCCGCATTTTTAGTGGCATACGCTGGATGATCAAATTGTAGTGATCGCGCAACGCAAACAGGCCATCAATGTGTTTCATATTAGCGGCCAGGTAAGGGCGATGCAGCTTGCACGGCAAACTCGGCTGTGCGCTTAAAATCTCATCCAGCAAAGGATTGCTGGCCAGCGTGTTGAGCAGGCCATGGGTAATGCGCCAATTGAGTAGGGAACGGCTGAAGAACTTAAGTCGGAAGGTGGTTTTTCTCCATGCCTGACTGGGTATCTTGTCGCCAATGAGCAGTGCCGTTATCAATTGCCAACCATTGGCAGGTTTGGCAGAGGTTAATGAATCGCTGAGCTGGGACATGATGACGTTCTCGTTGGTATTGAATAGCGTCATTTCAGCAAAATGTAACTAAACAACAGGTCAATAAGGGCCCTTCAACGTCAGGAAGTTGGCAACGCGTTGAGCTTAGGTTTAGTTATTGATAACTAAGAATGATAACTTTATTCGGCGGCGGTATTCGGTGGCCCTCGACTGACAAGAAAACAGATAGGAACAAATATTGATGCGGTTAGCAGGACGTAAAAAACGCTGGTTGATTGGATGCACCATTTTAGTGGCGCTTGCCGCTCTGCTCTATTGGCATTTTAGCCATCCAATACCGGTAGATTTTCAAACAGTCAAGGTAACCAAGCGTGATCTGCAGCAGAACGTACTGGCAACCGGCCAGTTAGACGCGGTGCGCAAGGTTGACGTCGGTGCTCAGGTCAGCGGCCAGTTAGAGAGCCTGAAGGTCGAGATTGGCGACAGGGTGAAAAAGGGCCAGTTGCTGGCCATTATCGATCCGCAACAGGCGCAAAACAGCATTCGTGAAAGCGAAGCTACCCTGCAGCAACTGCAGGCCCAATTGCAGCAAGCGCAGGCAGAACAGCAGTTGGCGTCGGTGACCTTACAGCGCAACCGTGAACTGGCCAAACTGCAGGCGGTATCGCCTCAGGATCTGGACCAATATGCGACCGAACTGGCGGTGAAAAAAGCGCAGGTTGCCACCATCAAAGCGCAGATCGTGAAAAATCAGGCCAGCCTGGATACCGCAAAAATCAACCTGGCCTATACCCGTATTGAAGCACCGATGGACGGCGATGTGGTGCAGATCACTACTCTGCAAGGCCAAACGGTGATCGCCGCGCAGCAGGCACCTAATATTCTGACGCTGGCGGATATGAGCACCATGCTGGTGAAAGCGCAGGTGTCTGAAGCCGATGTGATCAACCTGAAACCGGGGCAGAAAGCCTGGTTTACCGTGCTGGGCGATCCAAAAAAGCGCTTCGATGGCGTGGTGAAAGACATCCAACCGACGCCGGAAAAGGTCAACAATGCCATTTTCTACTACGCGCGTTTTGAAGTGCCGAACCCGGAAGGTTTGTTGCGCCTGCAAATGACGGCTCAGGTGCATATTCAGCTTTCTGGTGTCAACGATGCGCTGGTGATCCCACTGACCGCCTTAGGGGATCAGATCGCCGATAATCGTTATCACGTAGCGCTGCTGAAACAGGGCAAAGAAGAAGCGCGTGAAGTTACCATCGGCATTCGTAATAACATTGATGTGCAGATCCTCAGCGGGTTGGACGCGGGTGACGAAGTGATTATCAGCCGTGGCGGCGTAGGTGCCCACTGATGGCGGCGTTGTTGGAACTGAAGGGGATCCGGCGCAGCTATCTCTCTGGCGATCGGACGGTGGATGTGCTGAAGGACGTCAGCCTGAGCATTGAGGCGGGTGAGATGGTGGCGATTATGGGGGCCTCCGGCTCCGGTAAATCGACGTTGATGAACCTTCTCGGCTGCCTGGATAAACCCAGTGCCGGAACTTATCGGGTGGCTGGGCGGGATGTTGCCACCCTCAACGGTGATGCGCTGGCACAGCTGCGGCGTGAGCATTTTGGTTTTATCTTCCAGCGCTACCATCTGTTACCCCACCTGAGCGCAGCGCATAACGTTGAGGTTCCAGCGATTTATGCCGGCTTAGGCAAGGCGGCGCGGCGGGAAAGGGCGGCGGCGTTGCTGCAGCGTCTGGGGCTGGGCGAACGCATCGCTTATCGGCCAAGCCAACTCTCTGGCGGCCAGCAGCAGCGCGTCAGTATTGCGCGGGCGTTGATGAACGGTGGGCAGGTGATCCTGGCAGACGAACCGACCGGTGCACTCGACAGCCATTCCGGTGAAGAGGTCATGACGATCCTCAAGCAACTGCGTGAGCAGGGGCACACGGTGATTATCGTCACGCACGATCCGGCGGTGGCGCGCCAGGCCGAACGGATTATTGAAATTCGCGATGGGGAAATTATTGCCGATTCCGGCTCGGTGGCACGCAACAATACGCAGTCAAAAACCGTGGAGCTAGCGACTCCGGCCCCTTCCTGGCAGCAGATATCCGGCCGTTTCCGTGAAGCATTGGTGATGGCCTGGCGGGCGATGGTGGCTAACAAAATGCGCACGGCGCTCACCATGCTGGGCATCATCATCGGTATCGCTTCGGTGGTGTCGATCTTGGTGATTGGCGATGCAGCTAAACAAATGGTGCTGGCAGATATCAAATCGATCGGTACCAATACTCTGGATGTCTTTCCGGGGAAAGATTTTGGCGATGATGATCCCGCTTATCGCCAGGCTTTGAAATATGGCGATCTGGAGGCGTTACGCGAGCAGCCCTACGTCAGCGCACTGTCACCCAAGATCGCCAGCAGTATGCGGCTACGTTTTGGCAGTATTGATGTTGCGGCCAATGTCACCGGCGTCAGCGAGCAGTTTTTCCGGGTTTATGGCATGGAGTTCACTCAGGGCGCGGGTATCGATCCTCGGCAGGTGCAATCACAGGCGCAGGTGGTGGTGATTGACGCCAATACCCAGCGCCGTCTGTTCCCGCACCAAAAGGATGTGGTGGGGGAAGTGATTCTGGTCGGTAATATGCCAGCCACGGTGGTGGGCGTGGCTAAAGATAAGCAGTCGATGTTTGGCAGCAGCCAATCGCTGAGCGTGTGGGTGCCCTACACCACGATGGCTAACCGCTTGGTAGGCAAAGACAGCTTTGATTCGATCACCGTGCGTATCCCCGAGGGGTACAACAGCCTGGAGGCGGAACAGCAGTTGACGCGTTTACTGACCTTGCGCCACGGTAAGAAAGATTTCTTCACTTACAATATGGACACCCTGGTACAGACGGCGGAAAAAACCACCCGTACTCTGCAACTATTCCTGACTTTAGTGGCAGTGATCTCGCTGGTGGTTGGCGGCATTGGGGTGATGAATATCATGCTGGTTTCGGTAACGGAAAGGACGCGTGAGATCGGCATTCGTATGGCGGTGGGAGCTCGCTCTGGCGACGTATTGCAACAGTTCCTGATTGAAGCGGTGCTGGTGTGCCTGGTTGGCGGTGCGCTGGGGATTATCCTGTCGTTTGCCATCGGCCTGCTGGTGCAAATGGTGCTGCCGGGTTGGCAGATCACTTTCCCACCCGCAGCGTTGCTGAGTGCGTTTCTGTGCTCGACAGGGATCGGTGTGGTATTCGGCTATTTACCGGCGCGCAGTGCGGCAAGGCTGAATCCGATTGATGCGCTGGCCCGTGAGTAATAAGCCCAATAAAAAATGCCAGTCAAACGTTGGCTGGCATTTTTATGTGGCATCGTAGAAGAGCTTTGAGGGAGCGTCTAGGCCAGTGCCTCGCTTTCCAGCGGCATAATAAGGCTCGCATGGTTCCCTTTCGGCCCTTGATGAACGTCAAACCTGACTTGCTGGCCTGCTTTGAGCGTTCTGTAGCCATCCATTTTGATTGTTGAATAATGAGCGAAGATATCTTCGCCGCCGCCTTCAGGACAGATAAAACCGAAACCTTTGGCGTTGTTGAACCATTTAACAGTACCCGTCTCCATGCTTCTACATCCCTCGCAACGCAATATTTTAGGTGAGATGAATAACTGATTCTGGTGAGTTTGGGGTGGTCAAAAGACCAGCAACTCACGAAATTACACTCTAGAGCAAATGATCATCACGTCAAGGGATCGGCTTTTGACAGTGCCGGGCAGTTCGCCAAAGTTTGAAGCAGTTAACGCTATTGACATTGTTTGGTAACAAATTGTGCAAAAAACCGGGGCCGTTTTACCAACTTTCTGCTGCGGCGCGTTTGCCATGAAGATGGTAAAATAGTAGCAATACTCCCTTTGGATAACCCAAACGTGCCCCGATATATGGGGGTATAGCAGAGAAGATGAACAGCGATGGGTAAGAGTAATGATTGGCTAAATTTTGAACACTTGGCTGAAGAAAAACAAATCGATGCGGTAAAACCGCCATCAATGTATAAAGTTATACTTAACAACGATGATTACACACCGATGGAATTTGTGATTGACGTGCTGCAAAAGTTCTTTTCTTATGATATTGAACGTGCAACACAACTGATGCTTACGGTTCACTATCGAGGTAGGGCGATCTGCGGTGTTTTCACCGCCGAGGTGGCGGAAACCAAGGTCGTCCATGTGAATCGTTACGCCAGGGAGCATGAGCATCCGTTGCTTTGTACGTTGGAGAAAGCCTGAATGGAGTCTGATTCAATAGGCGTTATCGGTACCGCCAGTTTGGGTGTCGACAACGCGTAGCCCAGAACGTATACGCAGTGCGTGAAAAGGCGAACGTAGCCCTAGCGCAAAGTGGCAAGTAAGATAGTCTGGTGAACAGGCTTAAAGGTAATCTATTTGGGAGGTGCCTATGCTCAATCAAGAACTGGAACTCAGTCTCAACATGGCTTTCGCCAGAGCGCGTGAGCACAGACATGAGTTTATGACCGTGGAGCACCTGTTGCTGGCCCTGCTCAGCAACCCTGCCGCGCGCGAAGCGCTTGAGGCATGTACGGTGGATCTGGCGGCGTTGCGTCAGGAACTGGAAGCCTTTATTGAACAAACAACGCCTACGCTGCCTGCCAGCGAAGAAGAGCGCGACACTCAGCCGACGCTCAGCTTCCAGCGCGTGCTGCAACGTGCGGTATTCCACGTGCAGTCTTCTGGCCGTAGCGAAGTCAGCGGTGCCAACGTGCTGGTGGCGATCTTCAGCGAACAGGAGTCGCAGGCGGCTTACCTGCTGCGTAAACACGACGTCAGCCGTTTGGACGTGGTGAACTTCATTTCACATGGTACGCGTAAAGATGAGCCGGGCCAGGCTCCGAATGCGGAGAACCCGGTAAACGAAGAGCAGTCTGGAGGGGAAGACCGTATGGAAAACTTCACCACCAACCTGAACCAACTGGCGCGTGTGGGCGGTATCGATCCGTTGATTGGCCGCGATCGTGAGCTGGAGCGTACTATTCAAGTGCTGTGCCGCCGCCGTAAAAACAACCCGCTGCTGGTGGGGGAATCCGGCGTGGGTAAAACTGCAATTGCCGAAGGGCTGGCCTGGCGTATCGTGCAGGGCGACGTGCCGGAAGTGATGGCTGACTGCACGCTGTACTCGCTAGATATTGGTTCACTGCTGGCAGGTACTAAATACCGTGGCGATTTTGAGAAACGCTTCAAGGCGCTGCTGAAGCAGTTGGAGCAGGATCAGAACAGCATTCTGTTCATTGATGAGATTCACACCATCATCGGTGCCGGTGCGGCTTCCGGTGGGCAGGTGGATGCCGCCAACCTGATTAAACCGCTGCTGTCGAGCGGCAAGATCCGGGTGATCGGTTCTACTACCTATCAGGAGTTCAGCAATATTTTCGAAAAAGACCGCGCTTTGGCACGTCGCTTCCAGAAAATTGATATTACTGAGCCGACGCCGGAAGAGACCATTCAGATCATCAACGGTCTGAAAACCAAATATGAAGCGCACCATGACGTGCGTTATACCGCCAAGGCGATCCGCGCTGCGGTTGAGCTGTCGGTGAAATATATCAACGATCGCCATCTGCCGGATAAGGCCATTGACGTGATTGACGAAGCGGGCGCGCGCAGCCGGTTAATGCCGATCAGCAAGCGCAAGAAAACCGTTAACGTGGCGGATATTGAGTCTGTGGTTGCACGCATTGCGCGTATCCCGGAAAAAACCGTCTCTGCCAGCGATCGTGACGTGCTGAAGAACCTGGGCGATCGCCTGAAAATGCTGGTGTTTGGCCAGGATCCGGCGATTGAAGCCTTGACCGAGGCAATCAAGATGAGCCGTGCGGGGTTAGGCCAGGATCGCAAACCGGTGGGTTCCTTCCTGTTTGCCGGGCCGACCGGCGTCGGGAAAACCGAAGTCACGGTGCAACTGGCGAAAGCGCTGGATATCGAGCTGCTGCGGTTTGATATGTCCGAGTATATGGAGCGCCATACCGTTAGCCGCCTGATTGGCGCACCTCCAGGCTATGTAGGTTACGATCAGGGGGGGCTGCTGACCGATGCGGTGATCAAGCATCCGCATGCGGTGGTATTGCTGGACGAGATCGAGAAGGCGCACCCGGACGTGTTCAACCTGCTGTTGCAGGTCATGGACAACGGTACCCTGACCGATAACAACGGCCGCAAGGCAGATTTCCGTAACGTTATTCTGGTGATGACCACCAACGCCGGGGTGCGTGAAACAGAACGTAAATCGATTGGCCTGATCGAGCAGGACAACAGTATTGACGCGATGGAAGAGATCAAGAAAGTGTTCACGCCAGAATTCCGTAACCGTCTGGATAACATCATCTGGTTCAACCATCTGTCTCCGGCGGTGATCCAGCAGGTTGTCGACAAGTTTATCGTTGAACTGCAGGCACAACTGGATGCCAAGGGCGTGTCGCTGGAAGTGAGCGACGAAGCGCGTGACTGGCTGTCAGTGAAAGGCTATGACCGTGCGATGGGGGCTCGCCCAATGGCGCGCGTGATGCAGGAAAACCTGAAGAAACCGCTGGCCAACGAACTGCTGTTTGGCTCGCTGGTCGACGGTGGTTCGGTGAAGGTCGAGCTGGATAAAGACAAGAAACAGCTGACCTACCACTTCCTCAGCGCTGCAATGCGTAAAGCCGATGAAGGTGCGGTGCATTAAGCGCTAACCTGGTAATGAAAAAGCGATGCTTCGGCATCGCTTTTTTTATGCGTGAATTCACGCGCAACAGAAATGATTGAGCCCTCTCAGTTTACTCGCGCCGGTGCAACTCGGTGTTGAACGTTGTGCGGGGGTAAACGGAAAGGGCTCCTGAGGGATCACATCCTCAATGTTGCCAAAAGTTGGCAACGGGTGAGCCGATTAACGGCTACGGAAGACAATGCGGCCTTTGCTCAGGTCGTACGGGGTCAGCTCTACAGTGACTTTGTCACCCGTCAGGATGCGGATATAGTTTTTACGCATTTTACCGGAGATATGAGCGGTTACCACGTGCCCGTTTTCCAATTCAACGCGGAACATGGTGTTTGGCAGCGTATCAAGAACGGTGCCCTGCATTTCAATATTGTCTTCTTTGGCCATCGAATCCTCTAGGTGTAACTACCTTAGTTTTTAACCGGCAAGATAATGCCGAAAAACCCACATTATGTAAAGAAGTGTCGGTAAACAATGCACCGTTTCCGCAAAATTAGTTTGTTGGGGAGGGCGGTTCAACCGGATGTGGGGGTATCACTTGTGATTGCCAGCATTCCGGCGCTAAAACCCTGCGTTGGAGGTGACTCAGCAACTGCAAAAATTGGCGGCGGGGAATTTCTTTGGCTCCCAGCGAGGCAGTGTGAGCGTTAAGCACCTGACAGTCAACCAATTCCCCGCCATAAGCGGCAAAATGACGGCAAAATGCCATCAAGGCACATTTTGAGGCATTGGTGGTGCGGCTGAACATGGATTCGCCGCAAAACAGCGCTCCCTGGGCGACACCGTACAGGCCGCCAACCAGCTTATCTTCCTGCCATACCTCAACGGAGTGGGCGTGGCCCTGCTGGTGCAACTGTAAATAAGCTTGCTGCACTTCGGGGCCGATCCAGGTTCCTTCGTCTGGGCGGTATGCGCAGGCAGCAATCACCGCAGCAAAATCCTGATTCAGAGTGATCCTGAAAGGATTGGCGCGCAGGAAGCGTTTAAGGCTGCGGCTGACGTGGTGCTCAGCGGGAAACATAACGGCACGCGGATCGGGCGACCACCATAAAATCGCTTCCCCCGGTGAGTACCAAGGGAAAATGCCGCGCTCATAGGCGGCCAGCAGGCGTGAAGGCGTGAGATCGCCACCGATTGCCAACAGGCCGTTAGGATCGCGCAGAGCGCCCTCTGGTGAGGGGAACGCTAATGATTGCGGTGACAGCTTAACAATGCGCATAGAACTCCTCAGCGTTGCCTACAGGCCGTTTTACAGCGAGATATTGTTGATCCGCTGGCGGAATTGGGCATAACGACCTGATTGTTGCATCAGGACAGCATGATGGCCCTGTTCCACGATCTGGCCGCCGTCCATCACACAGATGCGATCGAAATGTTCCAACCCATACAGGCGATGGGTCACCAGAATCAGCGTTTTGCCGCGGCAATGCTGGCGTAGCAGAGCCAGAATCTGCTGCTCGGTTTCGGCATCCAACCCTTCGGTCGGTTCATCAAGCAGCAGCAGCGGAGCCTGGTGCAACAACGCGCGGGCAATCCCTAGACGGCGCTGTTCACCGCCGGAAAGCTGGCGGCCACCTTCGCCTAGCCAGGCATTCAAGCCTTCGTTTTCCAGCAGTTTGTCCAATCCAACCTGTTGCAGCACGTTTTTCAGTATTTCGTCGCTTGCCTGCGGCGCAGCGAGGCGCAGGTTTTCACGCAGCGTATTGCTGAAGATATGCACCCGCTGGCTAACGACGGCAGTCATGGCGCGCAGCGTCGCTTCATCATAGGCGTTCAGCGGTTGCCCATTGAGCTGAATCTCGCCGCTGTTGGCATTCCAGGCGCGCGTCAGCAACTGTAGCAGGGTGGATTTACCACAGCCGGTTCGCCCCAGCAGCGCGATGTGTTCACCGGCGGCAATAGTCAATGTCACGTCATGAAGCACCGGGAGCGGCTGCCCTGGATAAGTGAAAGAGAGATCGTGCAGGTTCAGCGTTACGTCGGGCTGTGCTGCTGGCCCCGTGTCAGGGAAAATAGCCTCCGGTTGCTGATCGATAATCTGCTTGACTCGCGTGGCGGAAGCGATCACCTGGCCCAGATGCTGGAAAGCGGCAGCAACTGGCATCATAGCTTCAAAAGAGGCCAGTGCGGCAAAGGCAAACAGGGCAATCAGCGCCCCCGGTTGGCTATCACCACCGATACCGGCTGCCGCCAGCCAAAGCAGCAGCGTGACGGTAAAACCACTGGCAAGAATCGTGAGTGCTTGGGCGATGCCGCCCAGCGAAGCCTGTTGCCACTGACGCTGTTGCCAGCGCTGTTCCGTGGCATTTAATCTGGTGCGAAAAGCGTCCAACGCACCAAAAATCACCAGTTCAGCCTGCCCTTGCAGCCAAGAGGCCAGATCGGTGCGGTACTGGCTGCGCAATGCGGTTAATTCACCGCCTATCGGCTTGCCTGCGTAATAGAACACCGGGGGTAGCAACAGCAGCAACAGCAGCAGAATGCCACCCAAGGTGAAAGCCAACGGGCCATCCAGCCAACTCAGGCCAAAAGTCACCACCATAATCACCACCGCCGCGCTGACTAGGGGTGAAATCACGCGCAGATACAGGTGATCGAGCGTATCGACATCGGCCACCAGCCGGTTCAGCAGTTCAGCCTGGCGAAAACGGGCAATACCACCGGGCGACAGTGGCAAGATCTTCTTGAAGGTAAATACCCGCAAGTGTGATAGCACGCGGAACGTCGCATCATGGCTGACAACGCGTTCCGCATAGCGCCCCGCCGTGCGGAAGATCGCCGCTCCGCGCACGCCCGCCGCGGGTAACATGTAGTTGAAAGTATATAGACCGGCCAACCCGGCCAGCGAAGAGGCGGCCAGGAACCAGCCGGAAAGCGCCAGCAGGCCGATACTGGCCAGCAAAGTGACGATCGCCAGGATAATCCCCAGGCCAATCAGGACGCTGTGCCTGCGGTACAACGCCAGGAATGGCAATAAAACGCCCATAGTTATAGCTCCCCGCTGCGGTGTGCGATCAGATTAGCGAATAGGCCGGGTTGCGAACTGAGCGTGGCATAGTTGCCGCACTGTACGATTTGCCCGTTGTCCATCACCCAAATCTGGTCGTAATCTTCGGTATCTTCCAACTGGTGCGTCACCAGTAAGGTGGTCTGCTGATGTGAAGCACGATTCAATGCCTGCATGACCCAGCGTTCACTGTGGGCATCCAGACTGGCGGCAGGCTCGTCCAGCAGCAGCAGGCGACGCGGGCTGATCAGCGCACGTGCTACGGCCACGCGCTGCGCTTGCCCGACGGAGAGGCGCGCGGCGCTATCGCCCAGCTCGGTTTCCAGCCCGTTTGGCAGATGCGGCAAAAATTCGCTGACATAGGCCTGTTCAACCGCTTGCCGTAGCTGCTCTTCGCTGGCTTCGGGGTAGCCAAGCAGAATATTATCCCGTAGCGTGGGGGCTGGCAGATGTGGGTTTTGCCCCACCCAGCCGAGCTGTTGGCGCCAGTTTGCCGCTGCCAGCTCACGCAGTTCTGTTCCGTTAACCAGCAAGGAGCCACGGTAGGGCAGGAAGCCGAGCAGCAGATTCAGCAGCGAGCTTTTCCCGGCACCGCTCAGCCCAACCAGCGCAATACGCTGATTGGCGGGCAGGGTAAACGTCAGCGGCCCGGCCAGCAATGCGCCATTGGGGGAGAGAATCTCCAGATCCCGCGCGTGTAACGTCAGTGGGACCTCGTTATCCAGTACCTGAGTGCCATTTCCCATCTGTTCACCTTCCTCTGCCAGAAAGGCTTCTAACGCTTCAGCAGCGCCCACGGCCTGTGCCTTGGCATGGTAGAACGCCCCCAAATCGCGCAGCGGCTGGAAGAATTCCGGCGCGAGGATCAGCACCAGGAAACCGGCAAACAGCGTCACTCCGGTGCCATAGCTGCCGAAATTCAGTTCGCCGAGATAGGAGAAACCAAAATAGACCGCCACTACGGCGATGGAGATGGAAGCAAAAAACTCCAGTACTGCAGAAGAGAGGAAGGCCATACGCAGCACTTCCATGGTGCGTTGGCGGAAATCTTCCGAGGATTTGGCAATCTGTTCCGTTTCCGCCCGCCCACGGTTAAACAGCCGCAGTGTATCCAACCCACGCAGGCGATCGAGGAAATTGCCGCTCAGGCGTGCCAATGCGACAAAATTACGGCGGTTGGCATCTGCCGCTCCCATGCCGACCAGCGCCATAAACAGCGGGATCAGCGGAGCGGTGGCCAGCAGGATCAACCCGGCAGCCCAGTTGATCGGGAAGACGGTGATCAGGATCAGCAACGGGATAAAGACGGCCAGATACATCTGCGGCAGATAGCGGGCATAGTAATCCTGCATATCTTCAATCTGTTCAACGATGATACTGGCCCAGCTACCGGCGGGTTTCCCCTGGATCCAGGCCGGGCCGAGCCGCTGCAGCTTATCCAGCACCTGCACCCGCATGCGCTGGCGGATCACCTGCCCGCAGATAAACCCGACGCGCTCGCGCAACCAGCTGAGCAACGCCCGCAGCGCAAAGGTGGCAAGCAGCCAGATAAACGAGGAAACAAGTTCAGCACGCGGTTGATGTTCGATAATCAGAGCATGAAGCAGGGAGGCCAACAGCCAGGCTTGGGCGACAATCAATATGCCGCTGAACAGGCCAAGCAGCATAGAAAGACGCAGCCAGCGTTGCGCCAGTGCGCTCTGGGTTTTGAGCCAACGGGTTAATTGGTATTGTCTGGTTTTTTTCATCAGGTAGTCTGCGTCGCCGATGCCTGTCGCAACAGGTCAGGTTAACTTATTGTTAAAAAAGTGTTTGCCTCGACCTGAAGCGAAACAAGTGAGTGCTAATGTTACCTCGTCACTCGATAGACTGAAAATAAATCTCCCTTTCGTCGTGCCAGCTGCGGCAGATTTTTGGTTATGCTTAGGGGGATGAGAGATGTGCTGCAGATAAATAAGGCGGCCAATAAGCCGCCTTGATTGAACGAAAATGAGGATTTACGACGCGTTAGACTGGGCGATTCCATCAAGATAGCGTTCGGCATCCAGGGCGGCCATACAGCCGGTACCGGCGGACGTAATCGCCTGGCGGTAGATGTGATCCATGACATCGCCAGCGGCAAACACGCCAGGAATGCTGGTCTGGGTGGCGTTGCCGTGAATGCCAGACTGCACCTTGATGTAGCCATTTTCCAGCTCAAGCTGACCACCGAAGATGGTGGTGTTCGGGCTGTGGCCGATCGCGATAAACACGCCAGCAACGGCCAACTCTTCAACCGCGTTGCTCTCTTTGGTGCTGCGGATACGCACCCCGGTGACACCCATTTGATCGCCGAGCACTTCGTCCAGAGTGCGGTCGGTGTGCAGAACGATGTTGCCGTTCTTCACTTTATCCATCAAACGGTTAATCAGGATTTTTTCTGAACGGAAGCTGTCACGGCGATGAATCAGGTGCACTTCAGACGCGATGTTGGAGAGATACAGCGCTTCTTCCACCGCGGTGTTGCCCCCACCGACGACGGCGACTTTCTGATTACGGTAGAAGAAACCATCACAGGTCGCACAGGCGGACACCCCTTTACCCTTGAAGGCTTCTTCCGTTGGCAAACCGAGATAGCGGGCAGAGGCACCGGTTGCGATGATCAGGGCGTCACAGGTGTATTCGCCGCTGTCGCCAGACAGGCGGAAAGGGCGGTTCTGTAAATCGACGCTGTTGATATGATCAAAGACGATTTCAGTCTCGAATTTCTCAGCATGCTCGCGCATACGATCCATCAACGCCGGGCCAGTCAGCCCCTCGGCATCCCCAGGCCAGTTTTCAACGTCGGTCGTGGTGGTCAACTGACCCCCTTGTTCCATGCCGGTGATCAGCACCGGATTCAGGTTTGCGCGCGCTGCATAAACAGCTGCGGTGTAACCAGCCGGGCCGGAACCCAGAATCAGTAATTTGCTATGTTTAGCCGTACCCATGAATGACCTCTTTTTCCACTATGGCGGACAGTGGTAGCGATTGTAGGGAAAATGAAGCAGTAAAAAAAGCATCTGGCAACGTTGTTAACAATTTGTCTGATAGCCAATCCTGATTAATGGCCATACCTCCACACCTTCAAGCAACAAACACTACAATTTCATCAATCAACACGTATGGGGAAATTGCGCAGAAATGCACGAAAAGTGGCATTTTTGTTGGGTTTATGCAGCTAATTTCTAGGGTTTTTCACACGGATATTCCTAAATGAAAATGAGGTGCTCGGTTTTCTCCACGGTACGTTCTTCTGATTTTACTTCTTTTACTTTGACAATCCGCTGCGCATTTGCGAAAACATCATAGGAAGAAGAAATTATCCCCGCACCGGTAGTAAATCGTATGTATTTATGCCGAACAAGCAGCGTATCACATCATTGCTGCAGGTGAGGGCGGCTTTGGCTCTATGGTGGTGAATTCTCTTCTGTTGTGAGCACCATTTGCATTCGTTGTATAGGGTTGACAGACAGGCTGTACAACGGCGGCAGGTGGTAATGAAGGAAGCTGTACGGCGGTTGGCATGACAGAAATATCCTCTGCCTCAGGGGAAAACCGCTTATCAAAGACATCGGGTCTTCGCTTGGAACAAGCCCTTGCACATTGACGTTGGCTAGGGTGTGGCAAGTGCAGGGAAGAACATAAGAGAGACAATAATAATGGCAGACAACAAAAAACGCCCGGGTAAAGATCTTGACCGTATCGATCGTAACATCCTCAATGAGTTGCAAAAGGATGGGCGAATTTCGAACGTCGAGCTTTCGAAGCGCGTGGGGTTATCCCCAACGCCATGTTTAGAACGTGTGCGCCGTCTAGAGCGCCAGGGTTTTATCCATGGTTATACCGCATTGCTCAACCCGCATTATCTGGATGCTTCCCTGCTGGTTTTCGTGGAAATCACGCTGAACCGCGGTGCGCCAGATGTGTTTGAGCAATTCAACGCAGCCGTACAGAAGCTTGAAGAAATTCAGGAGTGTCATTTGGTTTCCGGTGATTTCGACTACCTGTTGAAGACCCGCGTACCCGATATGTCGGCTTACCGTAAGTTGCTGGGCGAAACTCTGCTGCGTTTGCCGGGAGTGAATGACACCCGTACTTACGTTGTGATGGAAGAAGTGAAACAGAGTAACCGTCTGGTTATCAAAACACGGTAAGGCACAGGTGCAAAACCTGATAAAGTTCGTTATACTCCTGTTTATCCATACAGTTTCGGCGCCGAGGAAGCCTCTCGGCGCTGTTACTATGCCAGCTAACAGGAACCTGGAGAGCCTTTCTTGAGCCAGGAATACACAGAAGATAAAGAAGTTACCCTAAGAAGGCTCAGCAGCGGGCAGCGTTTGCTTGAGGCTTTGTCGATCGTGGTAGCGATTTTTGCCGTTTACCTCATGGCCGCATTGGTCAGTTTCAATCCTTCTGACCCCAGTTGGTCGCAAACCGCATGGCACGAGCCTATCCACAATCTGGGCGGCAGTGTTGGCGCTTGGTTGGCTGATACGTTGTTCTTCACCTTCGGGGTACTCGCCTATACGATACCACCGATCATGATCATTTTTTGCTGGGCTGGGTTCCGCCAGCGTGGCGACCATGATTACATCGATTACTTTGCGCTGTCGCTGCGTCTGATTGGCACCTTGGCACTGGTGCTGACCTCGTGCGGCCTGGCGGCGTTGAATGTTGACGATCTCTATTATTTTGCCTCCGGTGGCGTGATTGGCAGCTTGCTGAGCAGTGCCATGCTGCCGTGGTTCAATGGCATTGGCGCTACCTTGGCGCTGTTGTGCATTTGGGCGGTGGGTTTAACGCTGTTCACCGGCTGGTCCTGGTTGGTGATTGCTGAAAAAATCGGTGGAGTGGTACTGGGAACTCTCACCTTTATGACCAATCGTTCGCGCCGTGATGAGCGCTATTACGATGAGGATGAGCAGTTTGAGGAGCCAGAGCCAGATAGCAAGGGCACAACTGTAGTATCAGCGGCAGTGGCGGATGATGATGTGCTGTTTTCTGCCCCTTCTGTGACTGAAATAGCCCAACAAGATAATAGCGATCCATTGCTGAGCGGCTTGCGTGCCATTGATATTGATGATGAGTCCCCCTCAGTTGAACCTGAGTATGCGCGGGTCAATGTACAGGCCACCACTCCGGCTGCGGTGACGGTGGCACCTGCCGCACCCGCTTCGGTCAATCAGCATCCGTTGAGCCCTGCGCCAGAGCAAAGTACGCCACCGCTGTATTCATTTGAGCTCCCGGAAGAAACGCCTGCGCCAAGAACCAAACGTCAGATTGATCCTTATCAGGATGAGAAAGAACCGCGCTTGGGGGATTGGAACGCATCCGTCACGCCGCAACATGAGACGTCGCCGTTTGACTTTTCTGCCGCACAGCGCGATCAGGTCGATTTCAGTGGTTCAACCGGGTTCAGTAGCCGCGATGATGTGCCGGCCTTTGGGGCTGTGAAACCATCCGGCGGTACGACAACCGCCGCAGGCGCTGCAACTCACACCTTTATGCCGGCATTTACCGCCACCAGCGATAGCAGCTCTCAGATCAAGCAAGGCATCGGCCCGGAATTACCGCGCCCGAACCCGGTGCGTATTCCAACCCGGCGTGAGCTGGCCTCTTACGGGATCAAACTGCCTTCACAACGTCTGGCAGAGCAAGAGCTGCGCCATCGTAGTGAAGAGCCACTCCCGCCAACCAGTCAGTCGCCGGATGATGAGGCGCAGCAGGAAGCCGCGTTACGTCAGGCATTTGCCGAACAGCAAAGCCAGCGCTATGGCGAAGAATATCAGCATGATGATGAAAGTGCCTTGCAGGAAGCGGCACTGGGCCAGGCTTTTGCGCAACAGCAACAGGAGCGTTATGGTGAAGAGCATATTGAGCCTGAACCTGCTCCCCTGTCACGCCCAGTGGACACCAGTAAGGCCTTCAGCTTCTCGCCGATGGCAGATTTAGTCGATGATGGCCCAACCGAGCCATTATTCACCCTGTCACCGCAGCTCGAAGAACGTATTGAGCTGCAAAGTGAACAGGAAGACGACGTGCCTTTCGGCCAGTTTGAGCCAGAAGCGCCTGCTTATCAGGCACCGCGACCTCAAACTCCGCCAGTACCTGCTTACCAAGCGCAACAGCCTTATCAGCCACCTGCACAGCCGCAACCTGCTGCGCCAGCGATGGACAGCCTGATCCATCCTTTCCTGATGCGTAACGATCAGCCATTGCAGAAGCCAACAACGCCTTTGCCAACGCTGGATCTGCTGGCTGAAGCTCCGAAAGAGGTGGCGCCGATCGATTCTTTCGAGCTGGAGCAGAAGGCCCGTTTGGTGGAAGCCAGCCTAGCGGATTACCGGGTTAAGGCTGACGTTGTCGATATTCTGCCTGGCCCGGTGATTACGCGTTTCGAACTGGATCTGGCCCCAGGCGTCAAGGCTGCACGTATTTCCAACCTGTCACGCGATCTGGCACGCTCGCTTTCAACCTCGGCGGTGCGTGTGGTTGAGGTGATCCCTGGTAAACCTTATGTAGGGATTGAGTTGCCAAACGCCAAGCGCCAGACCGTGTATCTGCGTGAAGTGCTGGACTGCCCGGCGTTCCGCGATAATCCATCGCCGCTGGCGATCGTATTGGGTAAGGATATTTCAGGCCAGCCGGTAGTGGCCGATCTGGGAAAAATGCCGCACCTGTTGGTAGCTGGCACCACCGGCTCCGGTAAGTCGGTTGGGGTCAACGCCATGATCCTGAGTATTTTGTTTAAAGCCACGCCGAAAGAAGTGCGCTTTATCATGATCGACCCGAAAATGCTGGAGCTGTCGGTCTATGAAGGTATTCCGCATCTGCTGACCGATGTGGTCACCGACATGAAAGACGCGGCTAATGCGCTGCGTTGGTGTGTTGCCGAGATGGAACGTCGCTACAAGCTGATGTCTGCACTGGGTGTGCGCAATCTGGCGGGTTACAACGAACGGGTCGATCAGGCTGAAGCCATGGGCAGGCCGATCCCGGATCCATTCTGGAAGCCGAGTGACGGCATGGGTACTGTGATGCCGATGCTGGAAAAAGAACCCTACATCGTGGTGATGGTGGATGAGTTTGCCGATCTGATCATGACGGTCGGCAAGAAGGTGGAAGAGTTGATCGCCCGTTTGGCACAGAAAGCGCGTGCTGCGGGTATCCACCTGGTATTGGCAACGCAGCGTCCATCGGTGGATGTGATTACCGGCTTGATCAAAGCGAACATTCCAACGCGTATCGCCTTCACCGTTTCCAGCAAGATCGATTCCCGTACCATTCTCGATCAGAGCGGCGCAGAATCTTTGCTGGGGATGGGGGATATGCTGTATTTGGCACCAAACTCCTCCATTCCGGTGCGTGTGCACGGCGCTTTTGTTCGCGATCAGGAAGTGCACGCCGTGGTGAAAGATTGGAAAGCGCGTGAACGGCCACAGTACAAAGAAGGAATCCTCAGCGGTGGTGACGAGGGTGAAGGCGGTACCGGGGGCAGCTTGGACGGTGATGAAGAGCTGGATCCGCTGTTCGATCAGGCCGTGGAGTTTGTGGTGGATAAACGCCGCGCCTCTATCTCTGGCGTACAGCGCCAGTTCCGCATCGGCTATAACCGCGCTGCGCGTATCATTGAACAGATGGAAGCGCAGGGGATCGTCAGTGAGCAAGGCCATAACGGTAACCGTGAAGTCTTGGCTCCGCCGCGCCATGATTGATGGCCGTTCTTTAGCCACGTAGAAATAAATAAAGGGCCGCTTTTGCGGCCCTTGTGCAAAGAAGCGTAAACCCAGCAATTTCTTGGCGTATTGTTCTGGCAGCCCGTTCAGGGCTTCAGGTACAGTGGTGAGCGTTGAAGGTTATTTGATCCGCACGGTGTTGCCTTGCGGTAAATGTATTTCATAAGGTGCTTGGAATAATGAAAAAACTGTTAGTTGCCTGTTGTCTGCTTTCGGGGTTTGCCTCCACATCCGTGCTGGCGGATGCCGCTCAGGATCTGCAAAGTCGCCTGGCGAAAGTGAACAGTTTCCACGCCAGTTTCTCCCAGTCGGTGACCAGCGGCGACGGCGCTGCGGTGCAGCAAGGGGAAGGTGAACTGTGGGTCAAACGCCCGAACCTGTTTAACTGGCATATGACTTCTCCGGATGAGAGCGTGCTGGTTTCCGACGGCGAAACCCTGTGGTTCTACAACCCGTTTGTTGAGCAGGTAACCGCTACCTGGCTGAAAAATGCCACTGGCAATACGCCGTTTATGCTGATTACTCGCAATAATGCCAACGATTGGAAGCAGTACCATGTTAAGCAAAAAGGCGATGATTTTGAGCTGACGCCAAAAGCCAGCAGCGGCAATTTGAAGCAGTTTGCCATCACGGTAACCAACAGCGGTACGATCAAGAGTTTTACCGCGGTTGAACAAGACGGCCAACGCAGTGATTATCAGCTAAAAAGCCAGCAGAACAGCAGCGTTGATGCCGCCAAATTCAAATTTACCCCGCCGAAGGGAGTGACGCTGGACGACCAGCGGAAGTAGAGGTCTGCGTGAGTAATCTGTCGCTCGATTTTTCCCACAATGAATTTCAACCCTTGGCCGCGCGTATGCGGCCAACAACGCTTGCACAGTACATCGGCCAGCAGCATTTGCTGGCAGTGGGTAAGCCTTTGCCACGGGCGATCGAAGCCGGGCAACTGCACTCGATGATCCTGTGGGGCCCACCGGGAACCGGGAAAACGACGCTGGCAGAGCTGATTGGCCGCTATGGTCAGGCAGACGTCGAGCGGATCTCCGCGGTGACTTCCGGCATTAAGGAAATCCGCGAGGCGATCGAACGTGCGCGGCAAAATCGCGATGCCGGGCGCCGCACCATTTTGTTTGTCGACGAAGCGCACCGTTTCAACAAAAGCCAGCAGGATGCCTTCTTACCGCATATCGAAGACGGCACCATCACCTTTATCGGTGCGACCACGGAAAACCCCTCTTTTGAGCTCAATTCGGCCTTGTTATCCCGCGCTCGTGTCTATCTGCTGAAAGCGCTTACCGCCGAAGACATCTGCCAGGTGCTGGAGCAGGCCATGCAGGATAACAGCCGCGGTTTTGGCGGGCAGAATGTTGTCTTGCCAGCAGAAACCAAGCGTATGTTGTCAGAGCTTGTGGGGGGCGATGCCCGTCGGGCTTTGAACAGCCTGGAAATGATGGCCGATATGGCGGAGATCGATGCGCAGGGAATGCGGGTATTAACGCCGGAATTGTTGAAAGAGGTCTCTGGTGAGCGCAGTGCACGCTTCGACAACAAAGGTGACCGCTATTACGATCTTATCTCTGCGCTGCATAAGTCGGTACGTGGTTCAGCACCGGATGCGGCGCTGTACTGGTACGCGCGTATCATTACCGCGGGGGGCGATCCGCTCTATGTGGCGCGCCGCTTGTTGGCGATTGCGTCTGAAGATGTCGGCAACGCCGATCCTCGCGCTATGCAGGTGGCGATCGCGGCCTGGGACTGTTTCACCCGCGTCGGGCCGGCGGAAGGCGAACGCGCCATCGCCCAGGCGATTGTTTACCTGGCCTGTGCGCCGAAAAGTAACGCTGTTTACACCGCATTTAAAGCGGCAATTCGTGATGCCAAAGAGGGGGCGGATTACGATGTGCCGGAGCATTTACGCAACGCGCCGACCAAGCTGATGAAAGAAATGGGCTTAGGAGCGGAGTATCGTTATGCTCACGACGAACCCAATGCCTATGCGGCTGGCGAGAGTTATTTCCCTCCAGAAATGGCGGCTACGCGCTACTATCATCCGACCTCGCGCGGGCTGGAAGGTAAAATCGGTGAAAAGTTGGCATGGCTCGCTGAGCAGGATCAAAATAGCCAGACAAAACGCTACCGCTAGCGTTGCCGTTGCGGTAAGGTTAACGGGTATCACTCTTCTTTTTGTGCGGCTTTAACTTCGCCGCATGAAACAACAATTTCTCTTTCAATAACAACAAGCACAGGATTAGCATGCTCGATCCCAATTTGCTGCGTAATGAGCTAGACGCAGTCGCCGTAAAACTGGCTCGCAGAGGCTTTAAACTCGATTTGGACCTGCTGCGTTCGCAAGAAGAGCGCCGTAAAGTTCTGCAGGTAGAAACCGAAACGCTGCAGGCAGAACGTAATTCCCGATCGAAATCCATCGGCGCAGCCAAAGCGCGTGGTGAAGATATCGAGCCGCTGCGTCGCGAAGTGAACGAACTGGGTGAAAAGCTGGATGCCGCTAAAGCCGAACTGGATAAGCTGCAAAATGAGATCCGTGATTATGCGCTGACGTTGCCAAACCTGCCGGACGACGCCGTACCGAACGGGAAAGACGACAGCGAGAATCTGGAAGTCAGCCGCTGGGGTGAGCCGCGTCAATACGATTTCGCCGTGCGCGATCACGTCGAACTGGGCGAAATGGCTGGCGGCCTGGATTTTGCCGCCGCGGTAAAACTGACCGGTTCGCGCTTTGTGGTGATGAAGGGGCAAATGGCCCGCATGCACCGTGCGCTGTCGCAGTTTATGCTGGATCTGCATACCGAGAAACACGGTTACCTGGAAACTTACGTACCGTATCTGGTCAACCATGCCACCTTGTACGGCACGGGTCAGTTGCCTAAGTTTGGTGAAGATTTGTTCCACACCAAGCCGCTGGAAGAGGAATCAGACAGCAGCAACTATGCGCTTATCCCTACTGCGGAAGTCCCGGTCACCAACCTGGTGCGTGACGAGATTCTTGACGAAGAAGACTTGCCGCTGAAGATGACGGCGCATACGCCATGTTTCCGTTCTGAAGCCGGTTCCTACGGCCGCGACACGCGCGGCCTGATCCGTATGCACCAGTTCGATAAAGTTGAGATGGTGCAGATTGTGCGCCCGGAAGACTCCATGGCCGCGTTGGAAGAACTGACGGGCCATGCGGAGAAGGTGTTGCAGTTGCTGAATCTGCCGTATCGTAAGGTGCTGCTGTGTACCGGCGATATGGGCTTTGGCGCATGCAAAACCTACGATCTGGAAGTGTGGTTACCGGCGCAGAATACCTATCGTGAGATCTCTTCCTGCTCCAATATGTGGGATTTCCAGGCGCGCCGTATGCAAGCGCGTTGCCGCAGCAAAACCGAGAAAAAGCCGCGTTTGGTACACACGCTGAACGGTTCTGGTTTAGCCGTGGGCCGTACCCTGGTGGCGGTGCTGGAAAACTATCAGCAGGCTGATGGCCGCATTCAGGTGCCGGAAGTATTACGCCCTTACATGGGTGGTTTGGAATATATCGGTTAACCATCAGTTCCGAGCATCATCATTAAAAAGCGCCTGCGGGCGCTTTTTTCGTCTACGTTGTAAAACGCATCCCCAATTAAATTTCCCTGCATTAATCCAACAAATTATCAAATAAAAATCATTATCAATAAGGTTATTTATATCAACCATTTATTGATTGCGAACAAAGCGAAACTACCTCTTTAGGAGGATAGTTCCGCTGTTCGCAGGCCACAATAAAAACGATTTTTCCTGCGCATTTGAAGCTGATCTGCTTTCGGAATGTCGTAACACTTTGATTGCAGGTTCTCTTGTTACCAATCCACTGGCTAACTGAAGCAACCCAGAGCGAAACAAATATGAGCGAATCTGAAAAAAAACCATTGTCCGGCCTCCAGTGCTCGCGACGAAAACTGGTTAAGAGTAGCGCCATCGGCGGCCTTGCGCTTGCTGTCGGCGGTATCTCCCTACCGTTCAGCCGCCAAGTGGGAGCTGATACCTCTCCAACAACCCCGGCCACCAAACAACCCGATGAAAAAGTAGTCTGGAGCGCCTGCACGGTAAACTGCGGTAGCCGTTGCCCACTGCGGATGCATGTTGCCGACGGTGAGATAAAATATGTCGAAACCGATAACACCGGTAACGATGAGTACGCAGAACTACATCAGGTGCGTGCTTGCCTGCGTGGGCGTTCAATGCGCCGCCGTGTATACAACCCCGATCGTCTGAAATACCCCATGCTGCGGGTGGGTAAACGTGGTGAAGGCAAGTTCAAACGCATCAGTTGGGATGAGGCCTTCACGCTGATTAGCGATAACCTGCAGCGCATCATCAAAGACTATGGTAACGAAGCCATCTACCTGAACTACGGCACCGGGACACTGGGCGGCACCATGACCCGCTCCTGGCCGCCGGGTGCTACGCTGATTGCCCGCCTGATGAACTGCTGCGGCGGCTATTTGAACCACTATGGTGACTACAGCACGGCCCAGATTGCCGCTGGCCTGAACTATACCTATGGGGGGTGGGCCGATGGCAACAGCCCGACCGATATCGAAAACAGCAAACTGGTGGTGATGTTCGGTAATAACCCTGGCGAAACCCGAATGAGCGGCGGTGGTGTCACCTATCTGCTGGAACAGGCGCGTGAGCGTTCGAATGCGCGCATGATTGTTATCGATCCGCGTTATACCGACACCGCCGCCGGGCGTGAAGATGAATGGATCCCCATCCGCCCTGGTACCGATGCGGCACTGGTCGCCGGATTAGCACACGTGCTGATTAGTGAGAATCTGGTTGATCAGCCTTTCCTGGATAAATACTGCGTCGGTTACGACGAGAAAACCTTGCCAGCTGGCGCTCCGGCCAATGGGCACTACAAGGCGTATATCCTGGGCCAGGGCGAGGACGGCGTGGCGAAAACGCCTGCCTGGGCTGAAAAAATCACCGGTATTCCGGCCGCTCGCATCATCCAACTGGCGCGTGAAATCGGCAGTGTGAAGCCAGCTTATATCTGCCAGGGGTGGGGGCCACAGCGCCAGTCTAACGGTGAGTTGACCTCGCGTGCGATTGCCATGTTGCCGATCCTGACCGGTAACGTAGGGATTAATGGCGGCAACAGCGGAGCGCGTGAAGGATCTTACGGGCTACCGTTCGTGCGTATGCCAACCTTGGAAAACCCGGTAAAAACCAGCATCTCGATGTTCCTGTGGACCGATGCCATCCTGCGTGGGCCGGAAATGACCGCCAAGCGCGACGGTGTGCGTGGTAAAGACAAGCTGGATGTGCCAATCAAGTTTATCTGGAACTATGCCGGTAACTGCCTGGTTAACCAGCACTCTGAAATCAACCGGACTCACGACATTCTGCAGGACGACAAGAAGTGCGAAATGATTGTGGTGATCGATAACCACATGACGTCGTCGGCGAAATACGCAGACCTGGTGCTGCCGGATTGCACCGCTTCTGAACAGCGGGATTTCTGTCTGGATGCCTCGAGCGGCAATATGGGCTACGTCATCTTTGCCGATCAGGCCATTAAACCGCGTTTTGAATGCAAAAACATTTATGACATGACCAGCGAGATCGCTCGGCGCATGGGGGTGGAGCAGGCGTTCACCGAAGGCCGGACGCAGGAAGAGTGGCTGCGTCATCTTTACCAGCAGTCCCGCGAGAAAATCCCGGCGTTGCCTGACTATGAGCAATTCTTGCAGCAGGGGATCTTCAAACAGCGCGATCCTGATGGCCACCATGTGGCATACAAAGCGTTCCGTGCCGATCCGCAGGCTAACCCGCTGACCACGCCATCCGGCAAGATCGAAATCTACTCTGCTGAACTGGCGAAGCTGGCGGCCACCTGGGAACTGGAAAAAGACGATGTAATACACCCATTGCCCATTTATGCCGCAGGTTTTGAAAGCCCAGCCGATCCCCTGAGCAGCAAGTATCCGCTGCAGATGACCGGTTTCCACTTTAAAGCGCGCACCCACTCCACCTACGGTAATGTGGATGTGCTGAAAGCGGCTTGTCGTCAGGAGATGTGGATCAACCCGATTGATGCGAAGGCTCGCGGAATCAGCAATGGTGACCTGATCCGCATTTATAACGATCGTGGTGAGGTGCGCATTAATGCCAAAGTCACGCCACGTATGTTACCAGGCGTGGTCGCGCTGGGTGAGGGGGCCTGGTATTCACCAGACGGCAGCCGTATCGATCACGCTGGCAGTATTAACGTACTGACTACCCAGCGTCCTTCGCCGCTTGCCAAAGGGAACCCTTCTCATACCAACCTGGTGCAGGTCGCCAAACTGTAAGGAGTAGCTGATGACTACGCAATATGGATTCTTTATCGATTCAAGTCGTTGCACCGGCTGCAAAACCTGCGAGCTGGCCTGTAAAGACTATAAAAATCTGACGCCGGACGTCAGCTTCCGCCGTATCTATGAATATGCTGGCGGTGACTGGCAGCAGGATGGGGATAGCTGGCACCAGAATGTGTTCGCCTATTATCTGTCGATCGCCTGTAACCATTGCGAAGACCCCGCCTGTACCAAAGTGTGCCCAAGCGGGGCGATGCATAAGCGGGAAGATGGTTTGGTCGTGGTGAATGAAGAGATTTGTATCGGTTGCCGCTATTGTCACATGGCCTGCCCGTATGGCGCACCACAGTACAATGCGGAAAAAGGCCATATGACCAAGTGTGATGGCTGTTACGAGCGCGTGGCTGAAGGGAAAAAACCGGTGTGCGTGGAGTCTTGTCCGCTGCGTGCACTGGATTTTGGCCCGATCGATGAACTGCGTAAACAGCATGGCACCCTGGCGGAAGTGGCTCCGTTACCGGCAGCCCATTTCACCAAACCCTGCATCGTGCTGAAACCGAACGCCAACAGCCGCCCAAGTGGTGACACTACTGGCCATCTGGCCAATCCGAAGGAGGTTTAAAATGGGTATGGGATGGCATGAATGGCCGCTGATGGTGTTCACCGTATTAGGGCAGTTTGTGGTGGGCGGCGTGATAGTCATGGGGCTGGCGCTGATCACCGGGAATTTGACCGATCGCCAGAGTAAAGCGGTCCACGGCACGATGTTCTTCCTGTGGTTGCTGATGGGCATCGCGTTTGTCGCTTCGGTGCTGCATTTGGGGACGCCGCTGCGGGCCTTCAATTCGTTGAATCGCATTGGCGACTCGGCGCTGAGCAATGAAATTGCCAGCGGTGCGCTGTTCTTTGCGGTAGGGGGCCTGTACTGGCTGTTGGCGGTGCTGAAAAAACTGCCGCAGTCGTTGGGGAAAGCGTGGCTGGTAGTGACCATGGTGCTGGGCTTGCTGTTTGTCTATGCCATGACTCGCGTCTACCAGATCGATACGGTTCCCACCTGGCATAATGGCTACACTACGCTGAACTTCTTCCTGTCGGTGCTGATCGGCGGGCCGCTGCTGGGGGTATTGTTGCTGCGTGCTGCCGGGCTGGAGGTTTCTGGGCGTTACCAACTGGTGATGTTGAGCGTGCTGGCATTGTTGCTCAGCCTTTGCTCTGCGCTGCTGCAAGGCAGCGAACTGGCGACGATCAATAGCTCGGTACAGCAGGCTTCGGCATTGATCCCGCAATACGGCCAACTGATGGTCTGGCGGCTGGTGCTGCTGGTACTGGGGTTGGGATGCTGGATTTATCCACTGTTGCGCCGTGGTAATGCGGGAGTGATGGGGTTGACCTTGGGCTTTGTGTTAGTCTTTGCCGGTGAGTTGATTGGCCGTGGTGTGTTCTACGGCCTGCATATGACCGTTGGCATGGCCGTGGCTGGCTGACGTTTAACCTGGGCGCAGCGCGCTGCGCCCCTAGAGAAGCCAGAGTGATGATGCTTGAAAAAATCGCGTTAACCGGCCGCGTGCTGGGTATTTTGCTGTATGCACCGCCAGAGAGCAAAGAGTGCCAGCCACTACTGGCGACGCTACAGGATCCCACATGGGCGGCGGAATGGCCGCATGAAGGCTGCCAGCAGGCTGCGGCCTTGATCGCCGAGGGGCTGGCGGATAACCCACCAGAGCCTCTGGCAGAGGCTTATCAACGCCTGTTCGTTGGCCCTTATGCCTTACCTGCACCACCTTGGGGATCGGTATATCTCGACAAAGAAAGCGTGCTGTTTGGTGATTCGACGCTGCGTTTACGCCAGTGGCTGCGGGTGAACGGTATCGAAGCCCAGCGCGAGCACAATGAGCCAGAGGACCATATCGGGACTTTACTGATGATGGCGGCCTGGTTAGCAGAGGAAAAGCAGCAGGCCATGGTGAGCGGGCTGCTGGCAGAGCATTTGCTGCCTTGGGCACCACGCTACCTGGAACTGTTGCAGCAGCACGCCGGGCATCCGTTTTACCAAGGAGTGGCACAACTGGCGCAAGTCACGCTGGCCGCTTGGGCAGCAGATTGCCCGGTAGCTATCGCTAAGTGGGAACTGTATTACTGATGAAGAACGATCGGCAACTCACACCGCAAGGCACTAGCCGGCGCAGGTTGCTGACCGGCTGGATGGAGCGGCGAAAATGCCAGCCGGAACAACCGTCTTTGGCCGTGCCTGCGGTGGCTTGCCCACCCCAGGCCGTGCCTGAACCGTTATTCGGTGCGCTGTGCGATGGCTGTGCTGCCTGCGTAAGCCGCTGCCCATATGGTTTATTGCATATCGAACAGGGCAAAGCGGTGCTGAGCATCGATTTCACCGAATGCGACGCTTGCCAGAAATGTACCGCCGCCTGCCCAACGGGGGCGTTGCGTGAGCAAATGCCTTGCGATACGTTGTTGCGCCCGCAAATTAGCCTGAGCTGCCTTGGGCGGCAGGACAGCTGTCGAATGTGCATGATTAACTGCCCGCAGCAGGCGTTGGCTTTCAGCGTTTCTGCCAGCGGCGATCGTCAATTGCAGTGTAACAATGAGCGTTGCAATGGCTGCGGCTTGTGTAAATTATCCTGCTTCCATGGCCATATTGCGCTTTCTCCGCTCGGTGAAAAATCTTTGCCTGAGCAGGGATAAGCAGCGTTGCGCACGGCGCACCAACATATTGTGCGGTTATCACTTAGCCACTGATTGACTTTTTTATCGCCAGTGGCATGATGCGCGCACTCTCTTAGCGCGTTCGGTTTCAATTTCATTATGTCCGTATATTCCCGCCCAGTGCTGTTGTTGCTCTGCGGTCTGTTATTGCTCACGGTTTCCATTGCCGTCTTAAATACCCTGGTCCCTCTTTGGTTAACTCATGCTCAATTGTCAACTTGGCAAGTGGGCGTCGTCAGCTCTTCTTATTTTACCGGCAACCTGGTGGGCACGCTGATTGCGGGCAAACTGATCAAGCACATTGGTTTTACCAGGAGCTATCATTTTTCTTGCCTGGTTTTTGCCGTGGCCACTGCCGGTATGGCGCTGTCGCTGGATTTCTGGAGTTGGGTAGGCTGGCGTTTTTTTGCCGGGGTAGGGTGCGCGTGGATCTGGGTGATCGTCGAAAGTGCCCTGTTGCGCAGCGGTAACCAGAGCAACCGTGGCCAACTGCTGGCGGCCTATATGATGGTTTACTATCTGGGGACCGTCGCAGGGCAACTGTTGCTGAGCATGGTATCCACTGAATTACTGAACGTGCTGCCCTGGGTGACGGCCATCGTGATCGCGGCGATGCTGCCCATGCTGTTTGCCCGTGTGAACAACCAGAATGACGAACCGCAGCAGATCGCCGTGTGGCCCATGTTCAAGCGCCGCAGCGCGCGTTTGGGGATCAATGGCTGCATTATTTCTGGAATAGTACTGGGTTCGCTTTATGGCCTGATGCCGCTTTATCTGGCTCATCAGGGGATGAGCGATGCCAGCGTAGGGTATTGGATGGCGCTGCTGGTCAGCTCGGGAATCGTCGGCCAATGGCCGGTAGGGCGGATGGCCGATCGCTATGGCAGGCTGTTAGTGCTGCGCATTCAGGTGTTTGTGGTGATCCTGGCCAGCATCGCGATGCTGGGGAACTATGCCATGGCGCCTGCGCTGTTTATTCTCGGCTGTGCCGGTTTTACCCTTTATCCGGTCGCTATGTCCTGGGCCTGTGAAAAAGTGCTGCCGCATGAGTTGGTGGCGATGAATCAGGCGCTGCTGATGAGTTACACCATCGGCAGCCTGCTCGGGCCGTCAATGACCTCTATGCTGATGCAAAATTACTCCGATCGTCTGCTGTTTGTAATGATCGCCGCAGTGGCGTTGATTTATCTGCTGATGCTGTTGAAAAAACCAGACCACCACCACACCCCGTTGGCGGCGGCCTGATGCCGCAGCGAACCTCGTGCCGCTCATTGGGGCGGAAAAACAGCAGGATCAACATGCTGAGGCGGTAGCTGCACTGTCAGCCCTCGATCTGACGCGTCTGGTTCTGGTAGCCAGAGCCCAGGCATAGACGCTGACAAGTTCGCTGGTGTTTGGGATGAGAAATACCCGCAAATTAGCAAAAGTTGGCGTAGTCACTGGGAAAATCTCAACACGTTCTTCGGTTATCCCGCAGATATCCGCAAAGCGACCTACGCGACCAACGCCATCGAATCGCTGAACAGCGTGATCCGTCAGGCGATAAAGAAACGTAAAGTGTTCTCGACAGATGACTCAGTGAGAAAAGTGATTTATCTGGCCATCCAGGCGGCGTCGAAAAAATGGAGTATGCTGATCCAGAACTGGCAGTTACACAGAATTACTGACGGTTTCCCGGATCGCCATTGTTCCTCAACAATCGGCAGACCCTGTCGGGTTGGCCCAGCTACAAAGGTTAGCTGACAGCGAATAACCTATTCAGCGATACAAGGCACGCAGTACACCGCGTGCCTTCCATGAGTTATCTTTCTATTTCTCTAAACGTTTTCCTTGCGCATCCACCACGCGTTCACCATCTTCCTTGGTGAACGCGCCACGTTGTGCCTCGGGCAAAATATCCAGTACTACTTCAGAAGGCCGGCATAATTTGGTCCCCAGTGGCGTGACCACTATCGGGCGGTTGATCAGGATCGGGTGCTGCAGCATGAAGTCGATCAACTGGTCATCGCTGAAATTATCTTCTGCCAGCCCTAGCTGCTCATAAGGGTCAACATTCTTGCGCAATAACGCACGAACCGTGATCCCCATATCTGCGATCAGTTTCACTAGCACCTCACGACTTGGCGGTGTTTCCAGATACAGAATCACCGTGGGTTCAGTGCCACTGTTGCGAATTAACTCCAGCGTGTTACGCGATGTTCCACAAGCCGGATTATGATAAATAGCCACATTGCTCATCGTGATGCTCTCTCATTGAAACGCCAGCCGGTTATGCCTGCTGGCGTGGTTGTTTAAAAACAATTACAGGGAAATGGATAGTCGCAAGGCCAATGCCGCCAGTGTGACTAACAGCACCGGGATCGTCATGACAATGCCCACGCGGAAGTAATATCCCCAGGTGATGGTCATATTCTTTTGTGATAGCACATGCAGCCACAATAGGGTGGCCAGGCTGCCTATCGGAGTGATTTTCGGCCCCAGATCGCTGCCGATCACGTTGGCATAAATCATTGCCTCCTTGATCACTCCGCTGGCATCACTGCCGTCAATCGACAGGGCCCCTACCAGAACGGTCGGCATATTGTTCATGACGGAGGAAAGGAACGCCGTCAGGAATCCGGTGCCCAGCGTGGCCGCCCACAGTCCTTGTTCGGCAAACTGGTTCAGTAGGGCTGAAAGGTAGTAGGTCAAACCGGCATTACGCAGGCCGTACACCACCAGATACATGCCCAGCGAGAACACCACGATCTGCCAGGGTGCGCCGCGCAGCACCTTGCCGGTATTGATAACATTCCCTTTCTTGGCAATGGCGAACAAAATCAGCGCGCCCACGGCGGCGACCAGACTGACGGGGACACCAAGCGGCTCCAGGGCAAAGAAGCCAACCAGCAGCAGAACCAGCACCAGCCACCCGGTCTTGAAGGTGTTCAGGTCGCGAATGGCCTCTTTCGGTGCTTTCAGCAGGGACAGATCGTAAACTGCCGGAATGTCTTTGCGGAAAAACAGGTGCAACATCACCAGCGTTGCGGCAATTGCAGCCAAGTTAACCGGTACCATCACCGCTGCATATTCAGTGAATCCGAGGTTGAAGAAATCCGCCGAAACAATATTCACCAGGTTTGACACGATCAGCGGCAGGCTGGCGGTATCGGCGATAAAGCCTGCCGCCATCACAAACGCCAAGGTCGCGCCACGGCTGAAACCCAGCGCCAGCAGCATCGCAATCACAATCGGTGTCAGGATCAGTGCGGCACCATCATTGGCGAATAGCGCCGCCACCGCCGCACCCAACAAGATGATGCAGGTAAACAGCAAACGGCCACGGCCATTGCCCCAGCGTGCTACATGCAGCGCTGCCCATTCAAAGAAACCCGACTCATCCAGTAACAGGCTGATGATGATTACGGCAATAAAGGTCGCGGTGGCATTCCAGACAATCTGCCATACAACTGGAATATCACCGAGATGAACCACACCGCTCAGTAACGCCAGTACTGCGCCGAGCATGGCGCTCCAGCCAATGCCTAGCCCTCTGGGTTGCCAGATCACCAGTACAATAGTCAGAATAAAAATAGCTCCTGCCAACAACATAACGCCCCCAAAAGGGTAAGAACGCACTCTTACCCGGAAAAATGATATTAAATTAAACGCCGCCAGCCAGCTGACTCAACCGTGCAATGCCGATTGGCTCTTCTTCTTGCAGTGGAATGAGTGCTAGGCGTGAAGACAATGAGTCTCTGACTTTTTTTATCTGTTCAACTTCATGCAATGCACGTAATTGCAACAGCGGTGAAGAGGTGGCCGCAGCAACTAAACTGTTGTTAATGACCCACGCCCAAGGCTCGATACCTGCCCGACGCAGGTCTTCCTGCAAATTGGCGGCTTCCAGTACCGGTGTCGTTTCAGGTAGCGTCACCAATAATACTTTGGTGCGTTTTTCATCCTGTAACTGCATCATGGGCGTCAAGTAATGGCCACTTTCCCCCATCCGTTTGGCGACCTCACGGTGGTAGGCCCCGGTGGCATCCAGCAGCAACAACGTATGGCCGGTCGGTGCCGTGTCCATCACCACAAAGCGCTTACCCGCTTCCCGTATCACGCGGGAAAAAGCCTGAAAGACCGCAATTTCCTCAGTACAGGGGGAACGGAGATCTTCTTCCAATAACGCCTTACCCTGGGCGTCTAGATCCTTGCCTTTGGTGGACAAGACATGCTGACGATAGCGTTCCGTCTCAGCCAGCGGATCTATCCGGCTGACGATCAGGTTAGGGAGTTGCCCATGCAAAGTGTTCTCCAGGTGCGCAGCGGGGTCAGAAGTGGTCAGGTGAACATCCAGCCCTTTCTCAGCCAGTTTTACCGCAATCGATGCGGCCAAAGTGGTTTTACCGACGCCACCTTTCCCCATCAGCATCACCAAACCGTGTTCATCAGCGGTGATCTCTTCAACCAGAGAGGACAGCGTGGGTAATTCGGTGAATGCTTCGGTCAGAGGCAGTGTTGAAGCTGAACGGCGGGCTTCGCTTTTCACCAGCAGTTGGCGCAGTGCGTCAGCTCCCACCATATTTACCGGTTGCAGCATCAAATCATCTCTGGGCAACACTGTGAGGACATCGGGTAACGCACTCAATGCCTGCTGCTCACGCCAATACAAGGCGCGAGCCAACTTGTCTGCCTGCGCTTCAGCTTCAGGCAATATCCCATTGATGACCAGAAACTGGTTGCGCAAGCCGACCTGTGCCAGTTCGTGATGGGTTCTGGCGACTTCAGTGAGCGTGGATTTTTGCGCCCTGGCAACCAATATCAGGCGGGTTCTTGCTGCATCGGACAGGGCCTGTAATGCCTGGGCATAACGGTCGCGTTGTTTTTCCAAACCGGCCAACGGGCCCAGGCACGAAGAACCTTCCGGGTTACTGTCGATAAAACTGCTCCAGGCCCCTGGAAGCTGCAGTAAACGTATGGTATGCCCGGTAGGTGCCGTATCGAAAATCACATGGTCAAAATCATTCAGCAGTGCAGCGTCAGTCAATAAACCGGTGAACTCATCAAACGCGGCAATCTCAGTGGTACAGGCACCTGACAATTGCTCTTCGATACTGCGAACCACCGCCTCTGGCAGCAGACCTTTGACGGGGTCAACGATACGGGAGCGATAGAGCTGAGCCGCTGCCTGCGGGTCAATTTCCAGCGCAGACAGTCCCGGCACGGTGGCGATCGCGGTAATCTGGTTGCCGATAGGCTGATTAAACACTTGGCCGACATTCGAGGCCGGATCGGTGCTGACCAGCAAGACGCGCTTACCGGCATCGGCCAGGGTAATCGCGCTGGCACAGGAAATGGACGTTTTACCGACCCCGCCTTTCCCGGTAAAAAAGAGAAACACTGGTGGATGTTGTAAGAATTTCATGACCTTCCCTCCACGTGTTGATTAACAGCAAGACGTGTTGCCGCCACAGCAGCTTTTCGGGGTGATGCCGGTGATTTCTAGCGGCAGTTTGCACCAGCGAGCTAGGTCAGCACGGGTAGGGTAACGTCCTGCCATGACCAATTCGCCATCCAGCAGAATGAGCGGCAGGCCTTCAGCGCCTGAGTTTTCGAGGAAGTTTTTGACCAGCGTATTGTCGATAAAGGCTATAGGCTGCTGGGCAAGGTTATAACGTGTAACGGTGACACCGCGTTTTTTGAGCCATTCCACATCAGCAGAGAAGGTGACCAAGGCCTGATCAACATCGGTGCCACACACTCCGGTACTGCAACAGAGTGCCGGGTCATACACTGAGAGCGTTTTCATCGATTCCATCCTTTCTGTTATTAAATCAGTTTGGCACCTTACTCAATCAAATGTGAAAAAACAGATATGAAAGAGTAAATTTTTTAGGACATTAAAGACAGGCAGTCTTACTGCTCATCGTTCCATTACCGCGTGCCAGCAAAACGATTTGGTCTCGTTGACTGAGATAGGCCTGCTCAATCACGGCAGCAGCCCAGGCAGGAATATGTGGTGACAGGCGATAGTGGATCCACTTTCCTGCACGGCGATCCAGTAACAGCCCAGACTCTCTGAGCATGGCCAGGTGCCTGGAAATCTTGGGTTGAGACTCATTGAGCGTGTTACAAAGCTCGCAAACACAGAGTTCACCGGATTCTCGCAGCAGCAGGATGACATTCAGGCGGGTTTCGTCTGACAGGTTTTTGAACAGCTGTAAGGGGGTGAGTGTTGTCATGATGGCTCCAACTCAAATAACTCACGCCATCTTAAAACGCTAGCCAACAAAGTCAATATTACATCTGATTTTTCGAATGTGAAGTGAGTGTTTCGGAGAGACTAGCTAAGAATGAGAGAGTGAATCCAACGAGTACGCTATGAGTTTTTTATGAGCGAAAAGGGCGTTATCACATCCCGCCATTTGCCACTCATCTTGCCGACTTTTCCCTGAAACCTATTATGCGAAAACCTGACTTTTCATGCAGCCTGACACTGTCGGCATTTTCGGGAAAGATACCGGGTCTTGCTGCCGGGTTTCTGGCCAGCGTTAAAGAAACGGCAAAATAGGCACCGAAGGCGAGTTTTCTCTCTTTACCACCATGGTGGTATTTGAGATGCCAGAGTTTTGCACCGTTGGGTTTGGCTAAGAGGTAAAGACCAGCGCTATCGGCTAGATTGAAAGGTTTGTCTTGATATTGCGTTTTACTGATTACTGTTTCGCTAAGTGACATTGAGGGCCTCGATGTTATCGAGTCGAGCAGGCCCTCAAAAGTTCTGGTAGTCAACGTAACAATGTGGAATTTAGCGTAACCACATTCATTCGTAACTTATTGATTTTGCTTCATCCATTGACTTGAAAAGACATCAATGGAATAGAAAGTGGCTCCTCTGACTGGACTCGAACCAGTGACATACGGATTAACAGTCCGCCGTTCTACCGACTGAACTACAGAGGAATCGTGTGAACGGGGCGCATGATAGCGGTGGACTATGGGTTTGTCAAAGCACTAAAGTGAGAAAAAAGTGTGTTTGCTGACAGATTGAACATCTTGGCTCGTTTTTCAGCACTTTTCATTGGTTAACCCTTTTTTAACGTGATGATATTTATCAATACAATGATGCGGCTCTTTGTATTTTGAATGGATTATTTCGTAAGATTATTCTATGCTGCTCTAGAGAATGTTTGTTGGTAGGCATGGTCTTGGGATGTGGCGGACCTTGTCAAGGTTGTATTTATTACTCTATGCTACGCAAAGTCATTTTTATAGCGGTAAACTACACCGTTCCTTTGTTTTCCGGAGTTTCTCAGTAATGAAAAAAGCAATCGCGGTAGCCGCACTGTGTGTGTTGTTGGCAGGGTGTCAAAATTTGAACAATCCCCCCAAAGCCAAAACTGCTCCAGCGGCAACGCCGCGCACAACCACCACTGTGACTCAACCGGCACCTCGGCCAGTGATTTCTGAAAGCACGGAGACGGTAATACATTCCTGCATGAAAGAATTAAATGCCTTGCAGCAGGTTAATCAAGCGATGTACCAGAGCCGTAGCCTTGAATTGAACCATATTGTGTCGGAAGCCAAACTGTATATGCGGGTTCGTGACAATGTGAGTACCGACATCCACCAAATCATGGATGCCGCTTACCAATTCCGGATTTCGAAAACCTGCAACCAGATTCGTACCGACCTGACCAAGGCTCTGGTTGAACGCGTTGTTGGTGCCTAAAGCCTCGCTCTAGGGTTAGCCGACCATATTCATGTAACCACAAATACTTGGTACTACAACAAAACGCTCTCATTGGGGGCGTTTTTTGTTGGCCATATTATGCTTTTACCGCCAAAACCTGTGGTTGAAAAAACAGCGAAATAAAAGCGTGATCTGTATCGCATTTTCCTCGTCGGTTGGATAACATATCGCCATTGCCTGCCCTGTTATGGATCACCTTAATGGAAGAAAGTACGCCTTCCCGTTCAACCGCTTGGATGCGCGTTGTTGTGCTCGCCGTTTCGGCATTTATCTTTAATACCACTGAATTTATTCCGGTCGGATTATTGAGCGACATTGCCCAAAGCTTTGAGATGCAAACCGAACAGGTCGGCCTGATCATTACCATTTATGCCTGGATCGTTGCAGCCACATCGCTGATCTGTATGCTACTGACCAGCAAAATTGAGCGGCGTAAATTGCTGATCGGCGTATTTGCCCTGTTTATTGCCAGCCACGTGCTCACGGCTGTGGCATGGAACTTTACGACGTTAGTGATTTCCCGTGCGGGAGTGGCGCTTGCGCACTCGGTGTTCTGGTCGATTACCGCATCGTTGGCAATCCGCGTTGCTCCGGCGGGCAAAAAAGCCCAGGCGTTGAGTATGCTGGCAGGAGGCACCGCGTTGGCGATGGTTCTCGGGCTGCCGTTAGGCCGTGTGGTTGGGCAACTGCTTGGCTGGCGTATGACCTTCATCGGTATCGCCATTTGTGCCACCTTGGCGCTGATAATGTTGTGGCGCTTACTGCCGGTGCTGAAAAGTGAACATTCTGGCTCGTTCTCCAGCATACCGCTATTGTTCAAGCGCCCAGCGCTGGTTAGCCTTTATATGCTCACTATCGTGGTGATAACGGCGCATTTTACCGCCTACAGCTATATCGAACCCTTTATTCAGAATGTGGCAGCGCTGGCGGCAAACTTTACCACCTTGATGCTGCTGTTATTTGGGGCGGCGGGGATTCTCGGCAGCCTGCTGTTTAGCCGCTACAGCGAACGTTTCCCATCAGGTTTCTTTATTGGTGCGATTGGCTTGCTGGCCGTCAGCCTGCTGTTACTGTTGCCCGCTTCGGGCAGTGAAACGTCGCTGACGCTGTTGTGCATCGTGTGGGGCATGGCGATTATGGCGATTGGCCTTTCCATGCAGGCTAAAATATTGCATCTGGCACCGGATGCGACCGATGTGGCTATGTCAATTTATTCTGGTCTGTATAACTTTGGTATCGGAGCAGGTGCGCTGTTGGGTAACCAGGTCAGCCTGCGTTTAGGCATGTCGAATATTGGCTTTGTCGCTGCGCCGTTGGCACTGATCGCATTAGGCTGGTGTGTGTTGAGTTTTTACCGCAGTGAGCGTCTGCAGCAGCAACGGGTTTGATAACGGTGATAAAGCCCCGTTCTTTAGGGGCTACACGGGTTTATTGCCGCTTGAGGGACTTTTTGCCTTCAACGCTGTTGCCATCATCATTGACCAAAATATAACTGATGCTATCGGGTTGCCAGTTGGCTTCGCCACCGATCTCCAGCGTTTTAGTGGAGAAGGGGGCCAGCATACCAATGTTTGCCAGAGAGGATTTACCCCCGCCCGTGAGTTCGGCTGCACTGAAGGTGGCGTAGTAAGGTGAAGCATTTTCAACTTTGAGTTTCAATACACCGGGTAGCCTGATCAGGCTGAATTGCTGCTGCGCAGTCAGTTTATCGACGTCTATTTTCAGATTCTGCGGGCGGTAGAAGGTCTTCAACTGCAGGCGCACCGCGACTTTCACCGCAGAAACCCCAGGTGGCAGTTTGGCATCGGTAGGGGGGATCTCGTAAATATTCAGCCAATACAAGGATTCACGATCCTGTGGCTGCTTTATCTGCGTAGCCAGCAGGCGCAGGTTTTTCTTTTCCCCCGGTTCCAGCCGGAAAAGCCCCGGGAGAGGCAGCACCGGGACCTCTCCCGCAGTTTCTGGCGTTCCTTCCGGTGACCCATCATCAATCCAGGTTTGTACGATGACCGGATAAGGATTACCGTTCGACAACATCAGTGAGCGTTCGCGATCGGCAGCCGAAAACACTACGCGCGATGATTCGATGATCACGCCAGCCTGCGCCCAACTGCTGAACAATATGCCGCCTGCAATACATAATCCGATTAATTTTCGCATCATTGCACCTGAATAATAACCTGTGCCGTCGCGCTTACTTTGCCTGCGGTAACCGTTTTGCCAGGCAAGGCCTTTAACGTCGCATTGAGGGTTTTAGTATAGGTTGTAACACCGTTAACTTCGCCGCTTGAAGTAGCATCGTCTAATACCGGGTACCAACCTGCGTTATTACCACCTAACACGCCGCCACTCAACGTGCTGAGCAAGTTCATGGTCGTGCCGTTAGGACGCGAAATCTGAATGCCTACGCCACTGGCGACATTAGGATCAATCCCATAGCCGTCTGACAGCAGATAGCTGACGCCGGAACCAGCGGTACCCAATCCTGCGGCCACGGCTGCTGCCGCGTTTGCGGGGTTGACTAGGATCCCCATAGCGGTCTGGTTAGCGCCGACACCACTGGCCAGGGCCACAAGACCAGTATTGGCTGGCTTTCCTGTCTGGCAGGCAAATTGAATGGTGATAGGCCGTTGACGCGTTACTCCGGCTTTAAGCTCTGCTACCGTGATAAGCGGGAAGACCACGGTCGGGGTTACGTTAGTTACTGAACAGGTAGCTGCCCGACGGACATAAATGCGGTTATGCAGGTTGACTGCACCAGGCCAGTAAGCGTACCAACCACCGTATATTGATAAAGAGTCTGCACCAACGCTTAGATTAGAGGAAAGGGTTCCTCCTTTGAACGCAATATATGTGTTGGGCTGTGTCCAATTAACGACACCGGTAGTGGTTGAACCTGCGGAGTTACTAAGGCGGAATAACTCCACTTTAGTGTTGCTAAAGTTTTTGGCTTTAACCAGTATCCACCCCTGTGAGTCTGTATCCAGGTTAGTCAAAAGGCGAGCTTTCCAGTAGCGAGAATAATATTCACCAGTAACCAGATTTGTCGCTCTTAGGGCAACACCATCAATAATAGTCTGATAAGCCTGGGGTATGCCATTGACAGTACCTACCTCTACGTAGCCCGCATAGGTTGAGTCGCCATTAGTGGCATAGTACTCAAACAGCTTTCCAGCTTCGCTAGCGGTGCAGCGGAACAGAATTTGATCTGGGCTGTACGGTTGCGCTCCAGACTGCAAGAAGTTGACGGTGCCGCTGGCAATCAATGTTCCATTTGGTTGAAAAGTGCTGCTGTTGACATTAATAACCGACTGTACAGTTCCTAAAGAGCCCGCTGCGTCAACAGAACCGTCCCAATTGGCTGCTGTCCCTTTACCTGCTTCGGTATAAGTGGGTGAACTCGGCCTATTGTCGATCGCGGTGATCTTGTAACATTCAGCCCAGCTGGGCGTTGCCAGCGTGACGCCTGCCAGCGCCAGCAATGCAGCAGAAAAGGTTTTGCGCATACGCATAGTTGTTATCTCACGTTTTACTTTGGGCGTCAGTGGCTGTTGCATGGTAACTCCAAACGATACAGTGACTGCGTCATGTCCTGATCGCGTAAATCGTAATTCAGCGTGCATTGCTCGCTGGCAGACTCACCCCATTTCACCTGCAATACACCTTGCTTGCCTGAAGCTCGGGCATAAATCTGGTTGCCTTGGCCCACTAAACCGATAACGGCGTTGTTGCTGTCGTATACGTTGCTGCCCAACGGCATATTGGCGTTTTTCTCACCTAAGACTTTGATTAACAAAGCATAACCTTCAAGCGTTTTGAAGCGAACTTTGACGACCGAACCAGCATAGGGGGCTATGCGCTGTTGGTTTTCGGTAAGTTCGGCACTGGCATTTTCGATCCCTTTGGCATCAAGGCTGATATCGTTATAACGATAAGGCACCAATGATGGGACGATGGCATAACCGGAGCTGTTAATTTTTGCTCCCATACCGTTAATGACTTCTGCACCTTTGACGCCGTCTGCTTCAACCAAGGCAAAGGTATCCCCCAGATAAGGCCCTAACGTTACGCCGCCACTGTGTACCACCGCGGCACCGCGGACGCTGCCCCCACCTTGGGTAAAACTTTTGCCTTGTGAGAAGCTGCCACCGAAGGTGGCCAACGACGTTTGCTTGGTCAGGTTGGTACCAAAACTGGCACCCGTACCGCCGGAGTCGAAAGCACCATTAACAGTATAGCTTAAGCTTTGATCTTCCCCGAGAGTCCCGGCCAATGCGCTCTGGTAGTTGGTATTGCCGTTCTTGCCAGTAGTGTGGCTTATACCCGATGACAGGAGCGGCGAGCGTGAACCTGCACCCAACGGGATAGAAATCGAGAACATGACAACGTTCTGAGAAGTGCCGTTGGTTGCATCACCCGGCGACTGGACACCAGAACGTATACTGCCCGTCTGCTGGCGGCTGAGCGACAGGTTGTAGCTGATATTTTTATAACTGTGTGAGTAGGCCATCTGATACTGAGTATCTCGCCCACGTCCACCACGGTAGCTGCTGGTTGAACCGGAGAAATAAATCTGACCATATTCTCCCAAACTTTGGCTAACGGTAGCGATAAACTGGTTGCTTTGTTGGTAAGTGCTGGATGACCAGACGTTATTGTTCTGATACGCATCACGTAACCCCAAAACGTCACTCAAATCGCGATAGCCTTGAGTGGAATAACGGTAACCTGCCAGCGCCAGCGTGGTTGCCGTTGGGGTAAAGGTGCGGCTGTAGGTGGTGCCCAGACGCCAACCATCAAGCGTTTCGCCCCACATATCTGCTCGCGAATAGACGGCATTGACGCCCACAGCGCCAAGCTGACTGCTGAATACAGCTCCACCGAGTAACGCCTGGTAGCCGTCAGAAACGCGGATACCCGAATTGGCCGTAATGGCGTTGGTTAAGCCAGCCTGATAGGTCAGATCGGCAAAGGTCGCATTACTGTTACCAATATTGCGCACCTGCCCAGCAGCGATACTCAGGTTCGAGTGCCCAGGCCGCATCGAATCTGGAACCGCAGAGAACGGTATGGTAAAGGAGGAGACGCGGCCGTCGGCCTCCTGCACTTCTACCACCAGGTCGCCCTGGAAACTGGTGGGATACAGGTCATCAATCACAAACGCACCCGGGGCGACGGTAGTCTGATAAATTTGCACACCCGACTGGCGAACGCTGACTTTGGCTGTCGTGGATGCCACGCCACGAATCGTGGGCGCATAGCCACGCTGCGACTCAGGCAGCATACGATCGTCGGTTTCAAACAAGATACCGCGAAAACCCAGGCTGCTGAACAAACTGCCCGACGTAAAACTTTCACCCAGCGTTAACTGCCCTCCGACTGATGGTAGTGGGCGTTGCACATAGGTGCGTATCGAGTTCCACTGGCTTCTGCTGGCACCGTAGTCGCTGTTATACCGCGTAAAGCTCGACTGTTGGCGCAGTTGCCACAGGCCGAGGTTGATACCTGAATTGAGGCCTAAAAAGGTGGAGTCTGTAGTGTTACCCGACGCTTTGGTCCGGTAATAGTTGGTGTCGTAATTGGTAAACGCCACGGTTTCACCGACCGAGAGATCGCTGTGCGGCACGGCACCGCGCGCTTCGCGTTTCATCAGGAGTTGCGGAACTGAGAGATCGAGGCGCAGACGGGCAAAATCAAAACGGCTGGAGGCCCCGTCGACCTGTTGTTCCAGATTCAGGCAATTGGCGGTATCCTCGGCCTCAGTTTTTACCGCGCTAGGCAAAATACCGACTTCAAGCAGTATTTCGCGTGACAGACAGGCGGAGACATGCCCTTGCTTCCCAGCGGCGAACACCAGAGATTTGCGGCTAAAGAAATCACCGTTGATAAAGATATCGACTTGATAAGTGCCAGGTTCGATAGCATTCGCCTGATTAAAACGGGCGATGTTCTTCTGTTCTTTGGCACTGCCAATCAACATGCTGTCATCGAACTCAAATTGACCGTCGGTTGTGGCTGCGAAGGCCTGCGGGATCAATAGCCCCAGTAACAGCGCCAATGGCTTGAGACGAGCTCTGCTTATCGGTGAATTGACCAACACTGCCTTCCTTTGGCGAATATCGGAATAGCGTGGGGAAATGGTTATTTTTGCGTGCATTCCTTTAGTCCCTAAAACGCGAAATCCTGGTACTGCGAATTAATACGGTCGATCAGTTCAGACGGCTTTCTTGATTGGTATGGCCACCGTAATCGTTGATCAGCGTAAATTTAATCTTCTGTGCGCCAGCAGGGGACTGGGCATTTTTTTCTAACTTCCAGCTTGCTTGAGTTTTTGGTGCAATCATTTCCGCTTTGAACGGCACTTCTTTATTACCTACCACTGCGGCTGCTTTGATAACCGAAGCGTGATAGCCGGACTCGTTATTCACGTTCAACACCCATTGCCCTGCCTGCTGTTTCAGCGAGAAGCGGAGTTGTTCTGCAACTTTATCTGGGCTACCGACAATATTCTTAGGGCGATAGAAAATTTTGAGCCGGTTACGCAATACCACCAGCATCTGGTTTTCTGCACGGTTGGCCGTGTTCTTCGGTGGGATTTGCACACTGTTCAGGTAAAACACCGATTCGCGATCCTGCGGCAGATCCTTGCCGGTAAAGACCAGGCGTACCGATTGGCCGGTTTTGGGTTCAACACGGAACAACGCGGGCACGGCAACAAAGGGCCCGTCAGCATTGTCAGGTGTTGAGGTGGGATTATTGGTGTCTGACCACATCTGCATCACATACGGAATATTGTCATTATTGGTGAGTTGTACCGTTTGTGATTGTGCATCCGCTGGGTAGATGATCCTAGTGTTGAGCATGACTACGCTGGCGGTCAGAGGGGCAGAAAACAGCATAAAGAAAGCGGAGAGCGCGCCAAGCGCGATCCCTGGATATATTTTCGTCACACGAGAATCCTCTCGGAATACCCCTTCCACCGTAGTGGAAGGGGAAACTGGCATTACTGATAAGACACTGCGTATTGAACGCTACCCAGCACAGAACCAGCTTCGACGGTGTCTTCAGCAAAGTAGCGCACGGCAAAGTCATAAGAGGCAGATGTTGCACCGTTAGCCAGCGACAGGCCAGCAGCACCGTTTTGGCCGGTCAGATCCAGTGGAGTAGCAGCTGATGCAGGGTCAACCAGCTGCAGAGATACATTTTTAGCGGTACCGGTGTTACCCATGTTGCCAGTTGCAGTCAGGTTGTTGCCTACGAACACGGTTTTGATCGCAGTGGTGCCCACAGAAGGGGTGCAACCGGTCAAGCTGATAGTGAATGGCGTTTGTCCTGTGGTGGCACCAGCGGTCGCCAGTGAGCTAGCAGCAACGGTTGGCAGCAGGATCAGTGGCGTTGATGCGTTGCCATTGATGCTGATGTCACAAGTTTGGTCAGCAACTTCACCCTGGAACTTAATGGTGTTGTCAGCCAGTGCAGCGGTGGATAAAACCAGGCCAGCAGCAACGATCGCGATTTTGTTCATTTTCATGTTGGATATTTCCCTTAGGTTAAGTCATTGGCGAATGGCTTACTGACTTCGCCGTTTCCTGTGTTTACAGCACTACGTTTTTTATTGACCTGATTCTCAGATGTTTCTTGCGAGCAACAAGCAGCAAAAGAAGGAAGCTTATATTGTTCTGTCAAGAAGATTCCGATAACACCGTCTCCATGTGTCAGCTAGCCAATCTATGAAAATGCGCTAAATGCGTTTACTGATTAGCCTGCTGTTGACGAGAGATATTCTACACAAGCCGGCTTATATTGGAATCATTAACCATTAAATAATCATTGTTAAGTTTTTTATCCTAAATTTAATGTTTTTTTGTATTTATTTAATGACTAAATATCGGAGTGTTTCTCAGGTTAGGATATTTCGCTAAGTGTTTTCCTAGTTTATTTCGCTGAGAATCATCCTAAGTTGGGTGTGGGAGGCGTGTGATACCGTTTAGAGGTCTTATTGATGGTGTGTAAGATGTATCTGAGTGTCTTATTTTAAATCAGTTCTTATATCTGTTAAAAGAAATACGTTTCTTGCAAGTAATTCTAAGTCACAGAGTGAACTGTCTTAACTTTTTATGCTTTTACAAGGCATCAGCGTGAAAGCTGATACGCAGTCAATCCTTTCCTCTTCTTGTGGATCACTTCCCCGGCCGCTGCAACCAAGCCGTAGCGACATATCGCAAATCATGCCTTGAATACCGGCAACGTTGGGGACTTGATGTCATTGAATACTGCCCATACCTGCGCGGAACCTGTGATTGCGCAAATTAAAGCACAGATATGATCGGGTATACTTGAAAACCAACAGTATTGGTACGTTAGATGAACTTCAGGAGCATTAGCTATGTATTACATTCTTCAAGTTGATTTTCCCTACTCAGGGCCATGGGGAGCGGCAATGTATAGTGCGATGGAGGAACTTGCGCGCTCGATTTCTGAAGAACCCGGTTTTATCTGGAAATACTGGACAGAGAACCAGGAAAACAGTGAGGCAGGGGGAATTTATCTATTCAGTGACGAACGCTCTGCGGCAGCGTATCTAAAAAAACATACCAGCAGGCTAAAGAGCTTTGGTATCCCCAGGGTCAATGGCAAGATATTTGCAGTTAACGAAGCCTTGTCACGGCTCAATCACTGTTCTTTTTAGTGAGGGGGCTCTTGCCAGATTAAGCCAATCAATAAACGCATTCAGTGCATTTTCAGGGGGCTGAGTGCTACACGTCCTACGACATCAGACTATCCTGATGGGTTGTAATGTGTCCTTATCAGCGGTTTGATCATAAATGATGTGAATGAGATTTTTCTTATCGCGAAGGGTTGTCCCGTGAGTTGAGAAGGAATCTGATAATAAAATCAAAAGTAAACTTGCTAACGCTGTCATGGGCGAATAGAAACACTGAGTTAAACAATTCGCCTATACTGAGTTTGAAGGTAAACACTGCGTATGAACATGAACAACGTTGCACACAGGGTGAGTAGCCGGTTTTTTCCTGCTGCCAACGGGCGTATGGAGAATACCGTAGCTGACGATTCTGTGTTTGGGAACGCGCGGTACTCTGTGTCTTACCCGTTATAAGGTATCTCCTTTCATGGTGATGGAAAGGGGGTCAGTCAGGGCATTAAACGAGGATGTTTCGTGTGAAAACCAAATGTTCCGGTATCGTAATTAGTGTTTTATCTCTTCTGTTGTTGTTCATTGCTGAACAGGCGCTAGCCAGCGTGGTTATGCTTAATACTCGGGTTATTTACCCGTCAGGCTCGCAATCTCAAACTGTCCAACTCACCAATAATGACAATATTCCCTATGTGGTACAGATGTGGACAGACGTCAACAACCCTTCTTCAACGCCAGACAAGGCGGACGGGCCCTTTGTCGTGGTGCCAGCCTTATTCCGTATTGAGCCAAAAACCGGCCAATCGGTACGTCTGGTCTTTACCGGCAAGGATCTGCCGCAGGATCGCGAATCGGTGTTTTACCTGAATAGCGTACAAATTCCGCCTAAAAATATGGCTGGATCAGCAGAGAACCAGATGCTGGTGGTGCTGCGTAACCGGATAAAAATCTTCTATCGCCCTAAAGGGCTTGCTGGTGGGCCTGAAAAGATAACCGAGCAACTGCATTTCTCCCTTAAACAGCAGGCTGGGCAATGGGTTCTGGCCGTGACGAATGATTCACCTTTTTATGCTTCCTTTATCAAAGCTGCCGCCATGGTGGGCAATAAAGAAGTGCCATTCAAAACGGATATGGTGGCACCTAAATCTCAGGCAAGCTGGAAACTGGAAAAAGGGGCTTCGTCGCCTGCGGGTGCACAGAAAGTGACATTTACCTTGGTCAATGACTATGGCGGACATACGCGCGCCGAAGCCAGTTTGAATTGAGCAGGAAGCCATAATCGTTGACAGTCAGTATCCCTCGTTAAGGGACTGAAAGAATGCATATAAAAATCACTTCAAACGCTTACCAGCGGATGGCTGAGGTTGACAACCTACCAGTGATCGTTACGCGCGCAAAGGTGCTTGGGGTGTTGCTATGGTTGCTGTTTCCGCAGGCTTATGCCGATGTGAACAATAATACGTTTGAATTTGATGACAGCATGCTGGTCGGCAGCGCCAAGGAACAAAAAAGTATTGCGCGGTTTAACCAGGCTAACACGGTAGAACCTGGTAATTATCAAGTTGATATCTTTATCAACGGTGATTTCCTTTCCCGGCAATCGCTGGCGTTTGCCGCCGGTGAGAGAGGTGTGGTTGCTGCCTGTTTGTCACGAGAAAGCTTGCTTGATGCCGGTATTTTACCGGCTGCCATCAAAGCAAAAGCTGAAGATGAATCACCGTGCTTGAGTTTAGACGAGCAGGTTGACGGGGCCTCCAGCCGTTTTGATTTTGCCCGGCTGCGTCTTGACCTGTTTGTGCCACAAGCCTTGATGCAACGTCAGGCCCGTGGTGCAGTTTCTGCCAGCGATCTCTCGGCCGGTGAAACCGTGGCGTTTGCCAATTACGACACCAACTATTATCGGACACAGGCTTCCGGTAATACCGCAGAATCCACTTACTTTGGGCTAAACTCTGGCCTTAATCTGGGGTTGTGGCAGTTTCGTCAGCAATCCACGTTTACCCGTTATAACAGCGACTCCAGCCCGAGTAACAGCCGATGGAACTCAGTCCGTAATTATGTGCAGCGCCCACTGCCGTCGATCGGCAGCCAATTGACGCTGGGTGATAGCTTTACCGCGGGTAGCCTCTTCAGTAGCCTGGGTTTTCGCGGTATCCAATTGGAAACTGACGAGCGCATGCTGCCAGAATCGCAACGTGGCTACGCGCCCACCATCCGCGGGGTGGCGGCGACGACGGCCAAAGTCAGCGTGCGGCAGTCGGGAGTGCAGATTTATCAGACCACGGTGGCACCTGGGGCATTTGTTATTGACGATCTGTATCCCACCAGTTTCCAGGGCGACCTGGTGGTGGAAGTGCAGGAGGCCGATGGCCGCATCTCTTCCTTTACCGTACCGTTTTCTGCTGTGTCTGATTCAATGCGTCCTGGGCATTCGCGCCTGAGCTTTTCTGCCGGGCAAGTGCGTAATATTGGTAACAGCGATGCATTGTTCACCGATCTCACCTATCAGGCTGGCTTAACCAACGCCATTACCGCCAATACGGGTATCCGCGTTTCTGACGGCTATCAGGCGCTGCTGGGTGGTGCTGTGCTAGCCAGCAAGTTCGGTGCCTTGGGGGTGAATGCAACCTATTCACGGGCAGATATGTGGGGAAAGAATCTTGATGGGTGGCGTGTCGGGGCGACTTATAGCCGTACTTTCACACCAACAGCCACCACGCTGGCGCTGGCGGGCTACCGGTACTCTACCCAGGGCTATCGCGATCTGAGCGATGTGTTAGGTTTGCGCGAAGCCAAGGATAGCAATGAGTTGTGGTTATCTAACACCTATCAGCAGAGTAACCAGTTGATTGTCACCGTTAGCCAAAGCCTGGGGGAGTATGGTCAGATCTATTTCTCCGGCTCAACTAGCACCTATCATGGTGGCCGTGGGCGAGATACTCAGTATCAGATGGCGTATTCGCACAGTTATAAAGGTGTTAGCTACAACCTGTCGCTTGGCCGCCAGCAGACGGGGCGCACTCCTACAGGGCTGGTGGCAGAAGAAGAGGTGAACACCGGGCGTACGCAGAACATTATTATGTTTTCGTTCTCATTTCCCTGGGGAACCGGGCCACGTTCGCCGCTTATCTCTGCGGGTGTCACCCGTGAAACCGGTGGTAATACGAACTACCAGACCGCACTGGCTGGCACTCTCGGGGAAAACCGCAGTCTTAGCTACAGCATTAATGGTGCTTTCAATTCCGGCGGTGAGGGAGCCAGCGCGGGGGTAAACGTGACTAAGCAACTGCCCACGGTTACGCTGGGGGGCAGTTTTTCGCAAGGCAGAAATTATACCCAAGGTGGAGCCACTGCTCGGGGGGCCGTGGTGTTGCACGGTGGTGGTGTAACATTTGGGCCTTACTTGGGGGATACCTTTGGCCTCATTGAGGCTAAAGGGGTAAAAGGGGCTGAGGTGATGAACGGAACCGGGGCGAAAGTGAATCGCTTTGGTTATGCCATCATTCCATCATTGGTGCCTTATCGTTATAACGATATCAGCCTGAACGCTCAGGGCATCGAGAATTGGAGTGCTGAACTCACCGAGAACCAGCAGCGAGTGGCACCTTATGCTGGCTCAGTCGTCAAAGTGCGCTTTAACACGCTGGAAGGTTATGCTTTGCTAATTAAGGTTCGGGATGAGCCGAATGGCGGATTACCGCTGGGCAGTAATGTTTATGACAGCAATAACACCGTTGTTGGTTTGGTCGGCCAGGGGAACCAGGTCTATGTTCGCGCGAGTGGGATGCAGGGGCAATTGCAGGTGAGGTGGGGAGATTCCGCCGGTGAGCAGTGTCTCCTGAGCTATGACTTACGCGGTCAGGATATGAAACAATCGCTGCATCGTCTGGAGTTGCCCTGCGGTAAGCCGTGACACCAAGCCAAATCGCCATGGTTACCATGGCGTTGGCGGTTTTGCTCAAAGGAACGTAGCCGTTCAGGGGGATTAATAGATCACTTTATGGCCGTAGCTTTCCAGGATCCCTTTCACGCGATCCATGGTGTCGGCTTTCGGCGGATGAACGCCATCGAGCTTGTATTCTTCCCCCATCGCCACCCATTTATGCTTGCCTAACTCATGGTAAGGCAGCAACTCGATCTTCTCGATATTGCTCATCTCTTTGGTGAACTCACCGAGCATGTGTGCGGATTGATCATCGTCTGACCAGCCTGGAACTACCACGTAACGGATCCAGGTACGTTGATTGCGCTTGGCCAGATAGCGGGCGAACTCCAGCGTGCGATGGTTGGAAACGCCCACCAGATTCTGATGAATATCATCGTTCATCTGCTTTAGATCGAGCATCACCAGGTCGGTAGCATCCAGCAGTTCATCGATCACCGGATCGTAACGGCGTACAAAACCGTTGGTGTCCAGGCAGGTGCTGATGCCTTCCTGGTGGCAGGCGCGGAACCAGTCACGGACAAACTCCGCCTGTAAAATGGCTTCGCCGCCGGAGGCAGTCACACCGCCGCCGGAAGCGTTCATAAAATGACGATAAGCGACGGTATCTTTCATCAGTTCTTCTACGGTCACTTCTTTTCCGCCGTGCGTGTCCCAGGTATCGCGGTTGTGGCAATACAGGCAACGCATCAGGCAACCCTGGAAGAAAACAATAAAGCGGATACCAGGGCCATCGACGGTGCCACAGGATTCGAAAGAGTGGATGCGGCCTTTTAACGACATTGCGGGGTTCTCTCCAAAATTGACTGTCAAACGCAGTCTAAAATTAGGCTGGTAACCACCAGACAGGTATCAGCGATGCGGCAACAGAGCAAGGCCCGGCGCCGGAGTGAAACGATTCCTGTTGGTCGGTTACTTGCCGGGTAACTGTTTTGCCGGATATCCATTCATTATAACCCCTTCCGCCAGCAAGCGGCTTGAGACTTATGGGATCTAGCTATCTGGCAAAACAGACTCGTGTAACGTTGAGTATTAAAAAGGCCGGAATATCCGGCCTTGGTATTTTTTCCAGTGGGCGGTGTGACCCGACCACTGGCAGCGTAAATTACATCGACTGAGTGAAAGTACGGGTAATCACGTCTTGTTGCTGCTCTTTCGTCAGCGAGTTGAAGCGCACCGCATAACCGGAAACGCGGATGGTCAACTGAGGATATTTCTCAGGGTGTTCCATCGCGTCCAGCAGCATTTCACGGTTCATCACGTTAACGTTCAGATGCTGACCGCCTTCGATAGAGGCTTCGTGGTGGAAGTAACCGTCCATCAGGCCTGCCAGGTTGGCCTTACGCACATCATCATCTTTACCCAGCGCGTTAGGCACGATGGAGAAGGTGTAAGAGATACCATCTTTCGCGTAGGCAAACGGCAGCTTGGCGACGGAAGTCAGGGAAGCAACAGCCCCTTTCTGATCGCGGCCATGCATTGGGTTAGCACCCGGGCCGAATGGAGCACCTGCACGGCGGCCATCTGGGGTGTTACCGGTTTTCTTACCATAAACCACGTTTGAGGTGATGGTCAGCACTGACTGAGTGGGCACCGCATTACGGTAGGTACGCAGTTTCTGAATTTTCTTCATGAAACGTTCTACCAGATCGCAAGCGATGTCATCAACGCGCGAGTCGTTGTTGCCGAACTGTGGATATTCGCCTTCGATCTTGAAGTCGACCGCCAGGCCGTCTTCGTCACGAATGGTGGTGACTTTGGCGTACTTGATGGCAGACAGGGAGTCGGCGGCCACAGACAGGCCAGCGATACCACACGCCATGGTGCGATAAACGTCACGGTCATGCAGTGCCATCAGGGCAGCTTCATAGCTGTATTTGTCATGCATGTAGTGAATGATATTCAGCGAGGTCACATACTGCATGGCCAGCCAGTCCATAAAGTGGTCCATGCGATCCATGACTTTGTCATAGTCCAGCACGTCGTCCATCATTGGCGCTTCTTTCGGGCCAACCTGGATTTTCAGTTTTTCATCAACGCCGCCGTTGATGGCGTACAACATGGTTTTCGCCAGGTTGGCACGCGCACCAAAGAACTGCATTTGCTTACCGACCACCATTGGGCTGACGCAACAGGCGATGGCGTAGTCATCGTTGTTGAAGTCTGGGCGCATCAGATCGTCATTTTCATACTGCAGGGAAGAGGTATCGATAGACACTTTCGCGGCGAACTTTTTGAAGTTCAACGGCAGTTTTTCAGACCACAGAATGGTCATGTTCGGTTCTGGTGACGGCCCCATGGTGTACAGGGTGTTCAGGAAACGGAAGCTGTTTTTGGTTACCAGCGTACGGCCATCAACGCCCATACCCGCCAGGGATTCAGTTGCCCAGATTGGGTCGCCGGAGAACAGCTCATCGTATTCTGGGGTACGCAGGAAGCGCACCATACGCAGTTTCATCACCAGGTGATCGATCAGTTCCTGAGCCTGTGCTTCGCTCAGTTTACCGGCCTTGATGTCGCGCTCGATGAAGATATCCAGGAAGGTGGATACGCGGCCAAAGGACATGGCGGCACCGTTCTGGGATTTCACTGCGGCCAGATAGCCGAAGTAGGTCCACTGTACGGCTTCTTGTGCGGTTTTCGCTGGAGCAGAAATGTCATAGCCGTATTTGGCCGCCATTTCTTTCATCTGGCCCAGTGCGCGGTGTTGTTCAGCAATCTCTTCGCGCAGCTGGATGGTCATTTCCAGGTCTTCGCCTTTTTCCAGACGGCTCTGCAGCGATTTGAATTGGTTCAGCTTGTCGGCCATCAGGAAGTCGATGCCGTACAGCGCAACGCGGCGGTAGTCACCGATGATACGGCCACGGCCATAAGCATCTGGCAGGCCAGTCAGCACGCCAGATTTACGGCAGTTCAGGATGTCTTTGGTGTAAACATCGAATACGCCCTGGTTATGGGTTTTACGGTATTCGGTGAACACTTTTTTGATTTGTGGATCCAGTTCACGGCCATAAACTTTGCATGAACCTTCAACCATCTTGATGCCACCGAAGGGGATCAGCGCGCGTTTCAGAGGGGCATCAGTCTGCAAACCGACGATGGTTTCCAGATCTTTATCGATATAGCCCGCATCATGAGAAGTTACGGTAGATACAACGTTGGTATCGAAATCAACTGGCGCATGGGTGCGGTTCTCCAGTTTGATCCCTTCCATAACCTTATCCCACAGGGTGGTAGTCGCCTGACTTGCGCCAGCCAGGAAGGATTCATCACCCTCGTAAGGAGTGTAGTTTTTCTGGATAAAGTCACGCACGTTGACTTCTTTCTGCCAGTCACCTTCGCTGAAACCTTGCCAAGCGTTAGCTAACTTCTCGTTGAGTTCGGTCATTATACACCTACCTTCTAATGTGGATTTCTTTGTAAACCCGGCGCGCGCCAGCCAACAGAATCAGTGCTTCTGATCGCCATCACGCAGATAAATTACCCAATAAGTCAACCCAACCAGCAGACCACCACCAATGATGTTGCCAATGGTAACGGGAATCAGGTTGTCGATGATGAAGTTGCTTACGGTCAGATGAGCAAATTGCTCAGGAGCGACCCCTACGGCTTGCCAAAACTCTGGCGCGGCAAAGTGTTTGACCACAATACCCATAGGGATCATAAACATATTGGCGATGCTGTGTTCGAAACCGCTGGCAACAAACATGGCTACCGGCAGGATCATGGCGAACATCTTGTCCATCAGACTACGGCCGGAGTAGCTCATCCAGACGGCCAGACAGACCATCAGGTTAGCCAGAATGCCGAGGCATACGGCTTCAACAAAAGTGTGATGCAGTTTATGGTCGGCGGTTTGCAAAACATTCAGGCCCCACAGGCCATTGGCTGCCATATATTGGCCAGAGAACCAGATCAGGGTGACAAAAATCAGCGCGCCGAACAGGTTGCCAACATAAACATTCAGCCAGTTGATCGCTAATTGCTGCCAGGTGATGCGCCCACTGGCTTTGGCAACCACGGTCAGTACGGTGGAAGTGAACAGGTCTGCACCGCAGACCACAACCAGCATTAACCCCATGGAGAAGCAAATCCCCCCCACCAGTTTGGCCAAGCCAAAAGGAACGGCAGTGGTACCGGTGGTGGCGGTGATATAGAAAACAAAGGCGATAGAAATGAACACACCGGCAGTGATCGCCAAATAAAAGGTCTTCAGCGGATGCTTGGTGGCTTTATATACCCCCGCATCTTCGGCGATTTTCGCCATTGCGGCAGGTAACAGCATATCGAAGGGGTTGTCAGCTCTCACACTAACTCTCACTTTTAAGGGTTAAGACAATGCAATGAGATACTAGCAAAGCAGTATAGGGTAAAAATTGACTTGGATCATGGCGCGGGGAAGTAGAAGGGCAAAAAACCGCAAATTTAACAGGGTTAATGTAGTTAATTTATTGATTTGCAAAAAGAAAATAATTTTTAATCTTTGCAAAAAATTTTGAAACTATAACGATTTACCGCCGCTTCAGAGTTAATTTTTTGTATTTATTGTCTATTTTTTATAAATAACGCTTAATTTATGATTAATTATTATTTTACCTTTGCGCAACAATCATAAAATTATATACCCAAAATAATTCGAGTTGCTTGTAGGCGGCAACGGAGTGAAGCCCCAGGAGCTTACTTAAGTAAGTGACTGGGGTGAACGAAGGCAGCCAACACCCAAGCAACTTGAAGTATGACGGGTATATGTCAATTCCCTGAAAAGTGCCCATTAAGCGAAGTCAATAAACTGTGATGTAGCGTAATTAACGCTCAAAACTGACCGGGAAATGAAGGCGGGAGATAATCACGCCGGCAGTGATCTGCCGGCGTGCTAACATCTTATGCCCAGTGGCGGCGCTTCGCTTTTTGCAGCTTTTCGTAAGCTGCCAGCAGTGCCTGATGAGCCGGTAACGCTTTCAAGTCGTCGTCGATGGCAAACAAACCGTTGAAGCGCTCTTCACCGCTCAGCGCGGCCGAAGCGGCATCGACCGCGTCCTGACCGTACATCTTCACAAACGCAGTGTGATATTGAGCCGGATCGCGTTCTGGTTCCAATGCCAACAGCAGCAGCGTTTGCAGACAACGATAGTAGTTGCTGCGTTCTGGGGTAAAGATCGATGCATTAAACTCCTGCGTCCATTCTGCCCAGATCAGCGCTTGTTCGAGATCGCCACCCGCCAAGGCCAGCATCGACTTCAGTTCACCCACGCGCAGGGTATACCAGGCGTTATCTTTACCAGAGGCGATACCCAGCAGTTCGCGTACGCGGGTAAAATCATCCAGGCCTTCGTCATCCAGTTGCTGAATCAGCGCCAGATACGCTTCTGGCTCCCATTCGCTGCCTGGCAACTGCAGCAGCGTTTCACGCAGGTGTGCGCCCATGTTGTTATTGGCCAACAGCAGATCTTCTGCCGGATAAATATCCGACATCCCCGGTACGATGATGCGGCAGGCATAAACGTCCAAGTGCTCGTAATCTGCGATGTACACTTCAGCGCCTTCTTTATCGAAGATGCTCATCAAGGTAGCGAACTCTTCCTGCGTGCTGCCGCTGAAGCTCCAGTCAACAAACGGGTAGTCGGCATCCTGTTTGAACATATCCCAGGAGATCAGACCGCTGGAATCGATGAAATGAGTTTCTAGGTTGGCATGTTCGGCCACTTCTTCATCATCGAAGGTGGGCGCGGTAAACACGTCCAGATCTTTCAGGCTACGGCCTTGCAGCAGTTCCGTCACGGTGCGTTCCAGCGCCACGCCGAAATCAGGGTGAGCACCGAACGAGGCAAAACAGGTGCCGTTGGCTGGATTGAACAGCACCACGCAGATCACCGGATAATTGCCGCCCAATGAGGCATCGTAAGAGAGGATCGGGAAACCTTCGGCCTCCAGTTTGGCGATAGCTTCAACCACGCCGGGGTAGCGGTTCAGCACGTCGGCCGGGATCTCCGGCAGGCTGATGGATTCGGCAATGATGCGGTTTTTTACATAACGTTCAAATACCTCAGAAAGGCCTTGCACCCGCGCTTCGTTAGCGGTGTTACCGGCGGACATACCGTTGGACACATACAGGTTGCCAATGATATTCATCGGAATATAAACGGTTTGCTGGTCAGACTGCCGGGAGAACGGCAGGGCACAGATGCCACGCTCACCGTTACCCGATTGCAGATCGATGAGATCGCTGGCGCTCAACTCTTGTTCCGGATCATAGAAGGCGTGCAGACGTTCATCGAGGATCCCCTGTGGCAAGCTGTTGTCTGCCGGGATCGGGAACCATTTCTCGTTCGGATAGTGTACAAAGTCGCCTTCGGCAATCTGTTTACCCAGATAGAAATCGGCAAAGAAATAGTTGGTGGACAGGCGCTCGAAATACTCGCCCAGCGCAGATGCCAACGCCGCTTTTTTGCTGGCACCTTTACCGTTGGTAAAGCACAGCGGGCAATCGCGATCGCGAATATGCACCGACCAGACGTGCGGGACCGGATTCAGCCAGGAGGCCTCTTCGATATTGAACCCCAGGTCGGTTAATTTCTGCTGAAAACGGGCGATGGAGTCTTCCAGCGCAGCATCTTTGCCAGGAATAAAAGTTTGCGTCATTGTCTTCACTTATTTGGGCGTACTAAAAACGCGCAATGATACGGGGTTTTCCCTTTAAGCTCCACGTATTCCTAAAGTTGTGCAAATATCACAGTTTTTACAGGGATAAAGTCCATAATTCAGCAAGTTATCAATCGTGGAGAAACGTAATGAAATCAGTGAAACTCAGTGTGCTGGCACTTTTACTTGCCGGAGCGAGTGGTTCCGCCTTGGCTTTACCCTCGATCACGCTGCTGGCGACCGGTGGCACCATCGCGGGTGGAGGGGAGTCAGCCACGCAGTCTAACTATACTGCCGGTAAATTGGGGGTAGAAGCCTTGGTCAAGGCGGTGCCAGAGCTGAAAAATGTGGCTAATGTGCAGGGCGAGCAGGTGGTGAATATTGGCTCGCAGGATATGAATGATGACGTATGGCTCAAGCTGGTAAAGAAAATTAATGCCGATTGTGGCAAAACCGACGGCTTCGTGATCACGCATGGCACCGATACGCTGGAAGAAACCGCCTATTTCCTCGATCTGACGGTCAAATGTGACAAGCCGGTGGTGATTGTCGGTGCTATGCGCCCGGCAACCGCCATGAGCGCCGATGGCCCGTTCAATCTGTACAATGCCGTTGTGGTGGCCGCAGACCCGCAGTCGGCCAAGCGTGGTGTGCTGGTGGCCATGAATGACACCGTGCTGGATGGCCGCGATGTGACCAAAACTAACACGACCGCTGTGCAAACCTTCCAGTCACCGAACTTTGGCCCGTTGGGGTACATCCATAACGGTAAGGTGGATTATCAACGTTCACCGCAGCGTAAACACACCACGGAGACGCCGTTCGACGTCAGTAAAATGAACGAACTGCCAAAAGTCGGCATCATCTATAACTACGCTAACGCTTCAGATGCGCCAGCCAAAGCGTTGATCGCGGAAGGATACCAGGGCATCGTCAGCGCCGGTGTCGGCAATGGCAACCTGTACAAAACCGTGTTTGATACGCTGGCTACGGCTGCGCAGCAAGGGGTGGCGGTAGTGCGTTCTTCACGTGTTCCAACCGGCTCTACAACCGAAGATGCGGAAGTGGATGATGTTAAATTCGGTTTTGTGGCTTCAGGCACGCTGAATCCGCAGAAAGCGAGAATTTTGCTGCAACTGGCTCTTACGCAAACCAAAGACGCCAAACAGATCCAGGCGATGTTTAATCAGTATTGATCACTGTTTACCAATGGGGGCCTGAAGCCCCCATAATTCAGCATAAAACCTCACGTTAACCCAGGTGAACAGCCCGTATCTCAGTGTTTTATCACAGAAAGAAACCCTGGATTGGCAGAGCCTGTTACTGATGCTCCAAGCCGTTTCCCGCTATTGGGCGAATAAGCATTGCAGGAGCGTTACGTGAGTGATAAAACCGATGGGGTTGGTTAACATTAACGTTAACCTCGGGCGTATTTCGACAGGCCGATCTCTGCGGCGAACAGTGAATGTGGTGAGGGGAAATGACTCAGGTTTATAATTTTAGCTCTGGCCCGGCGATGCTGCCGGTTGAAGTGTTGCGTCGTGCAGAACAGGAACTGTGTAACTGGCACGGCCTGGGGACTTCAGTGATGGAAATCAGCCATCGCAGTAAAGAATTCATTGCAGTTGCCGAACAGTCCGAACAAGATCTGCGCGATCTGCTGAAAGTCCCCGCCAACTATAAAGTGCTGTTCTGCCACGGTGGTGCCCGTGCACAATTCGCCGCGCTGCCGCTGAACCTGCTGGGTGATCATACCACCGCTGACTATATCGACGGTGGCTATTGGGCGCACAGTGCTATTCTCGAAGCGAAGAAATACTGTGAGCCGAAGGCGATCGATGTAAAAACTACCGTGGATGGTTTAAACGGCATCAAGCCGATGAAAGAGTGGCAGTTGAGCGATAATGCGGCATATGTGCACTATTGCCCGAATGAAACCATCGACGGCGTGGCGATCGATGAAATGCCCGATTTCGGCGATAAAGTTGTTATTGGCGATTACTCCTCGACCATCCTTTCTCGCCCGATAGATGTCAGCCGTTTTGGCATGATCTACGCAGGCGCACAGAAAAACATCGGCCCTGCAGGTTTGACGCTGGTGATCGTGCGTGATGATCTGCTGGGTAAAGCACGCCGCGAAGTGCCTTCGATCCTCGACTACACCGTGCTGGCAGAGAATGGCTCAATGTTCAATACTCCACCAACCTTTGCCTGGTATCTTTCCGGCCTAGTTTTCAAATGGCTGAAAGAGCAAGGTGGCCTGGTGGAAATGCAAAAACGCAATCAGGCGAAAGCCGAACTGCTGTATTCCACCATTGATAAATCCGATTTTTACCGCAGCCAAGTCGCGCTCGCCAACCGTTCTTGGATGAACGTGCCGTTCCAGCTTGCCGATCCGGCGCTGGACAAAGTCTTCCTCAGCGAAGCAGAAGCCATTGGCCTGCAGGCCCTGAAGGGGCACCGCGTGGTGGGGGGGATGCGTGCGTCTATCTACAATGCGATGCCGCTGATTGGGGTGAAAACCCTGACCGATTTTATGGTCGACTTTGAACGTCGCCATGGCTGATTGCCGTTGCCTGCGTTGAGCAGGTAACATGTCACTCAGTTGCTTCAAGCGGCTCCGGCCTTATCCCCGGAGCCGTTTCGTTTATCAGATTCTGGAGAATTTTATTCACATGGTGGATTCCCTGACGTTACAACCGGTGGCTTTGATCGATGGCACCGTCAATTTACCCGGCTCCAAGAGCGTTTCTAATCGTGCTCTGCTGCTGGCTGCGTTGGCCCAGGGGACGACCCGGCTTACCAATCTGCTGGATAGTGATGATGTGCGCCATATGTTGAATGCCTTACAGGCGTTAGGGGTCAGTTATCAACTGTCTGACGATCGTACAACCTGCAGCGTTGAAGGTGTGGCTGGTCCGCTGGTGGCCAGGCAGCCTTTGGAGTTGTTCCTTGGCAATGCGGGTACGGCAATGCGCCCTCTGGCGGCAGCGATGTGTTTGGGCGCCGGTGATGTGGTATTGACCGGTGAAGCGCGCATGAAAGAGCGCCCGATCGGCCATCTGGTGGATGCGTTACGCCAGGGGGGAGCCCAGATCGACTACCTGGAACAGACCGACTACCCGCCGGTGCGCCTGCGCGGTGGTTTCTGCGGTGGTGACGTTAGCGTTGATGGCAGCGTTTCCAGCCAGTTCTTGACCGCATTACTGATGATGGCACCTTTGGCCCAGCAGGATACCGCTATCCATATTAAAGGTGAGCTGGTTTCCAAGCCTTATATCGATATCACGCTGCATCTGATGAAAACCTTCGGTGTTGAAGTGACGCATGACAATTATCGCGTGTTCCATATTCGTGGTCAGCAGACCTATCGTTCGCCGGGGGATTATCTGGTGGAAGGGGATGCTTCTTCTGCCTCTTATTTCCTGGCGGCGGCCGCAATTAAGGGCGGCAAAGTACGTGTAACGGGTATCGGTAAAAAAAGCGTACAGGGTGATACCAAGTTTGCTGACGTGCTGGAAAGAATGGGCGCACACGTGACCTGGGGCGATGATTTTATCGAATGCAGCCGCGGCGAATTGCACGGCATTGATATGGACATGAACCATATTCCGGATGCGGCGATGACTATTGCCACTACCGCACTGTTTGCCTCTGGGCCAACCACCATCCGCAATATCTACAATTGGCGTGTGAAAGAGACCGATCGTTTGGCGGCGATGGCCACCGAGTTGCGTAAAGTTGGTGCCGAAGTTGAGGAGGGTGAGGATTACATTCACGTTGTGCCACCGAGTAAACTGCGGTTCGCTGAGATCGGTACCTATAACGATCACCGGATGGCAATGTGTTTTTCTCTGGTCGCCTTGTCCGATACGCCAGTCACTATCCTTGATCCGAAGTGTACGGCGAAAACGTTCCCAGATTATTTTGAACAATTTGCACGCATCAGTCAGTTGGCTTAAGCGCTGAAAACGTGGTGTTCAAGGCCCATGATTGGGCCTTTTTTGTGCTCTGCGGCTGACGGTATCTGTTGGTGATTATCCCATGAGTGTCAAGACAGGAGCGGCTCAGGTGCCACGCCTTAATTAAGCTTTTCGCGCCCATTGGCCCTATTTTCAACAACCAGACCGTTCTGGGGTAACAGTAAATTGTCTACACGCGTATAATACGCCACCGAATCCGCCCTTGAGTGGGCAGATAGCAGGGATGTTTTACCCTCTGCCACTGGCAGGCGCATCCCGAAGAGGTTTTCTACCTGAAGGAGAGAGAAATGACGGCTATAGCCCCGGTGATAACCGTTGATGGGCCCAGTGGTGCAGGTAAAGGCACGCTGTGCAAAGCACTGGCCGAGTCCCTTGGTTGGCGTTTGCTGGATTCTGGCGCGATTTACCGTGTTTTGGCTCTAGCAGCGCTGCATCATCAGGTGGATATCACCTCTGAAGAGGCGCTGGTTCCCTTAGCCGCACATCTCGACGTCCGTTTTGTGGCTCTGGATGGCAAGCTGCAGGTTATTTTGGAAGGTGAGGATGTCAGCAATGAAATCCGTACCGAAACGGTCGGTAACACGGCTTCGCAGGCGGCGGCCTTTCCTCGCGTGCGTGAAGCCTTGCTGCGCCGCCAGCGCGCATTCCGCGACATGCCCGGCCTGATTGCTGATGGCCGAGACATGGGGACCGTGGTGTTCCCTGATGCTCCCGTTAAAATTTTCCTTGACGCCAGCGCTGAGGAGCGTGCGCATCGCCGCATGCTACAGTTGCAGGAAAAGGGCTTTAATGTTAACTTTGAACGTCTTTTAGCCGAGATAAAGGAGCGGGATGACCGTGACCGTAATCGGGCTATTGCGCCACTGGTGCCTGCTCTCGATGCTCTGGTGCTGGACTCTACCAGCATGTCGATCGACGAAGTCATCCAGCGGGCGTTGGCATATGCACATGAAGTTTTAGCGTTGCCGCAGCAATAAGCGCGGCGGCGTTATTAGTTTTTTGTCCTATTTGTCATCGCATTGCATAGCAGTATCTGAATATATCGGGTAAAATTTTGCCCCTGTAACCTAAACCCTGTCGGCATGGAGCCAATGGCGGGGTATGTGAAACAACCCCATTCGGCGGGATGCTAAATGGACGTTAAACTAAAGAACCCTGAAGATTAACAACATGACTGAATCTTTCGCTCAACTCTTTGAAGAATCCCTGAAAACAATCGAAACCCGTCCGGGTTCCATCGTTCGTGGCGTTGTTGTTGCTATCGATAAAGATGTCGTACTGGTTGACGCCGGTCTGAAATCTGAATCTGCCATTCCGGCTGAGCAATTCAAAAACGCACAGGGCGAACTGGAAATCCAGGTGGGTGACGAAGTTGACGTTGCGCTGGACGCTGTTGAAGATGGCTTCGGTGAAACTCTGCTGTCCCGTGAGAAGGCTAAGCGCCACGAAGCTTGGATCACGCTGGAAAAAGCTTACGAAGAAGCTGAAACTGTCGTCGGTATCATCAACGGCAAAGTGAAGGGTGGCTTCACTGTAGAGCTGAACGGTATTCGTGCGTTCCTGCCAGGTTCACTGGTTGACGTGCGTCCGGTTCGCGACACTCTGCACCTGGAAGGCAAAGAGCTTGAGTTCAAAGTCATCAAGCTGGATCAGAAGCGCAACAACGTTGTTGTTTCTCGTCGTGCAGTCATCGAGTCCGAGAACAGCGCAGAGCGCGATCAACTGCTGGAAAACCTGCAGGAAGGCATGGAAGTTAAAGGTATCGTTAAGAACCTCACTGACTACGGTGCATTCGTTGATCTGGGCGGCGTTGACGGCCTGCTGCACATCACTGACATGGCTTGGAAACGCGTTAAGCATCCAAGCGAAATCGTCAATGTGGGCGACGAAATCACTGTTAAAGTGCTGAAGTTCGACCGCGAACGTACTCGTGTTTCTCTGGGCCTGAAGCAACTGGGCGAAGATCCATGGGTCGCTATCGCTAAACGTTACCCAGAAGGCACCAAGCTGACTGGTCGTGTAACCAACCTGACTGATTACGGCTGCTTCGTAGAAATCGAAGAAGGCGTTGAAGGCCTGGTGCACGTTTCTGAAATGGATTGGACCAACAAAAACATTCATCCGTCCAAAGTTGTTAACGTGGGCGATGTAGTGGAAGTGATGGTTCTGGACATCGATGAAGAACGTCGTCGTATTTCCCTGGGTCTGAAGCAGTGCAAAAACAACCCATGGCAGCAGTTTGCAGAAACCCACAACAAGGGCGACCGCGTTGAAGGTAAAATCAAGTCTATCACTGACTTCGGTATCTTCATCGGCCTGGACGGCGGCATCGACGGCCTGGTTCACCTCTCTGACATCTCCTGGAACGTTGCAGGCGAAGAAGCAGTACGTGAATACAAGAAAGGCGACGAAATCGCAGCGGTTGTTCTGCAGGTTGACGCAGAGCGCGAGCGTATCTCCTTGGGCGTGAAGCAACTGGCTGAAGATCCGTTCAATAACTACCTGTCTATGAACAAGAAAGGTACTATTGTTACGGGTAAAGTCACTGCAGTTGACGCCAAAGGTGCTACAGTTGAATTAGCAGGCGGCGTAGAAGGTTACCTGCGTGCATCTGAAGCCTCTCGCGACCGCATTGAAGATGCAACTCTGGTTCTGAACGTTGGTGATGAAGTTGAAGCTAAGTTCACCGGTGTTGACCGTAAGAACCGCGTTGTAAGCCTGTCCGTACGTGCGAAGGACGAAGCTGACGAGAAAGATGCTATTGCTACGGTTAACAACAGCAAACCGGAAGAAAGCAACTTCTCTAACGCTATGGCTGAAGCTTTCAAAGCGGCTAAAGGCGAGTAATGACGGGGGGCGGTTTCTGGCCGCCCCGATACGGTAGTTTAGCTGCAAAGCTTGGAGGTACTATGACCAAGTCTGAACTTATTGAAAGACTTGCTGGCCAGCAATCTCATATTCCGGCGAAAGCCGTTGAGGATGCCGTGAAAGAGATGCTTGAACACATGGCTGCTACGTTAGCCGAGGGTGAACGCATTGAGATCCGCGGATTCGGCAGTTTTTCTCTTCACTACCGTGCTCCGCGCGTTGGTCGTAACCCTAAAACGGGTGACAAAGTTGAGTTGGACGGCAAGTACGTTCCTCACTTCAAACCAGGTAAAGAGTTGCGTGACCGCGCCAATATCTATGGTTAGTCTCTGACCGCCCATAGCGTTGTTGCTTGTAAAGAATATGAAACGGTGCCTTAAGGGTGCCGTTTTTTTATGGTATACCCCTTATTTCCCCCTCTCTGATTCATCCAAATTGCGATCTAACATCAAGCAAACTTGTAAATGCAATGCTTGAAAGCAATAAATTACGTGCTGTTTCCACGCCTTGATATCTGCTGCTGGCGGTTATTCACCAAATAATTAACCTCTAGCCTAGGGCTACGCTGGCGAATGGGGATAGCTATCAGGACTTCAATTGATATTGCAGCAATAGCGTTGGTACTGGGGATGTTGCCTCTGCTTTTTTTACCGCAGTTGCCGTCTTCGCAGTTGCTGATCGCACTCGCTGTTCTGGCATTGTTGCTGTGGCGGCAAACGCAGCGGCAGTGGTGTCAGTGGCTTGCTTGGCTATTGCTCGGGTTTGTTTTTGCTGCTTTCAGCGCCAATGGCATGGTAAAGCAAATGACGCTGCTGACGGACAGCAAAGATGTTGAGATTGTCGCCTCGGTAAATAGCGTAAAGCTGGAGGGAATGGGAATGCCGAAAGTGCTTTTACGCATTGAGCAGGTTAAAGGGAGCATATTATTCCCAGCGCTCTTTTTTACTGCCAATTGGCAGGGAGAAACTCTGTGTGCAGGCCAGCGGTTAGCAATGAAGGTACGATTTCGGCCGATACACAGCAGCTTGAATGAGGGAGGATTTGATAGTCAGCGCTGGGCTTTTGCTAACCGACAACCGCTCAGTGGCTATATTAAGTCGGCAAAGATCATTGATGGGCGTTGTGGCTGGCGGCAGCAGGTTATCAGCCGGGCAGATGAGCAAATAGGTGCATTGCCACACCGCGACATTTTACTGGCTCTGGCGTTTGGCGAGCGGGCATTAATCAGCCATGAAACTCGCGATCTGTTTATTAAAACCGGGATCGCACATTTAATGGCGATTTCTGGCCTGCATATTTCCATGTCTGCAATCCTACTGTGGGGTCTGGTGCGTTTGGTACAGTACCCGCTCCTCGCACACAATATCGGCTATCGCCTGCCTTTACTGATTAGCTGGGTTGCTATGCTGATCTATGTTTGGCTAGCCGGGGCTCAGCCCCCAGCACAGCGAACGGCTATCGCATTATCTTTATGGTTAATGCTGCGCCTGCATGGTGCTACCTGTTCTTCTTGGCAAATATTGTTGTGGTGTATTTGTCTGATTTTGTTAAGCGATCCTCTGGCGGTGTTATCAGACAGTTTCTGGCTTTCCGTGCTGGCGGTTGCGGCATTGATCTTCTGGTTCGAATGGGCACCTTTGCTCCAGCGTTTTAATTCACCTTGGTTTTGGGCACCGCTGCGTTGGTTGCATATTCAATTAGGTATGACGCTGCTGTTGTTGCCGTTACAGTTCGGCCTTTTTCACGGTGTCACCTGGACTTCGCTGCCAGCTAATTTGTGGGCTGTGCCGATTATTTCCTTACTGTCTGTTCCACTGATTCTGCTGGCCTTGATGTTCAGTTTTATTCCAGTACTGAGTACCTTTTTATGGTGGCTGGCTAATATCACTATCGATTGGGCACTCTGGCCTCTGCCCTGGTTGCAGAGCGGGTGGGTACAAGTGGGGGCTACGTTGATGCAGTTCAGCGCCATCGGTTGGTTGACGGTTGCCTGTTGGCGTTTTCACTGGTGGAACCGTTATCCTGCGGGGTGCGTGGCCGTGTTGCTGTGCGGCCTCTTGTGGCGTGAGCGGCAACCAGATTATCGCTGGCGGGTAGATATGATCGATGTTGGTCATGGCTTGGCTGTGCTCATTGAGCGTGGAGGCAAGGCTGTTATTTATGACAGCGGAGATGCGTGGGAGAAAACTAGCGCGGCAGAACGCTTTATTCTGCCTTATTTGCGCTGGCGACAGATTCTTGTGGAGCAGATCATTATTAGCCACAGTCATCAGGACCATATGGGGGGGTTATCGGTACTACAGACTACATTCCCGCATGCCAGCGTTCGTTCGCCATTAATCCATCAGGGCCATTTATCTTGTATCCAAGGGCAGCGCTGGCAGTGGAATGGGTTACTTTTTCAGGTGCTGTGGCCACCGCAGCAGAAAAAGCATGCAAATAATAACGACTCCTGCATTGTTCGGGTCGATGATGGCAAATACAGCATTCTGCTGACGGGCGATTTGGAACTGCGTGGGGAACAGGAATTACTCAAACAGCGTTCGGCTTTGCCTGCTACTATTTTGCAAGTGCCGCATCATGGTAGCAAGACCTCCTCATCCCCTGCGTTTTTGCGAGCGGTGGCTCCGCAACTGGCTGTCGCGTCTGCTTCGCGCTATAACGCCTGGCGGTTACCTGCGGAAAAAATCATCAAACGCTACCGTCAGAACAATATTGTGTGGCGAGATACGGCACACTCAGGGCAGTTGAGTGTGCTATTTTTCGACAATAACTGGCAAATTAAAGGTTTTCGTGAGCAATTAATGCCTCGTTGGTATCATCAGCGGTTTGGCGTAGAGGATGATAATGAGTAGAATGGGCCGCTATTTCTTCCGATGCTGGTATCTGCATGATGAATGATAAAGATCTCTCCACTTGGCAGACATTCCGTCGCCTCTGGCCGATGATCACTCCTTTTAAAACCGGGCTGATAGTGGCAGCCATTGCGTTGATTTTAAACGCAGCCGGGGACACCTTGATGTTGTCCTTGCTCAAGCCGCTTTTGGATGATGGTTTTGGTAAAACCGACAGTCGCGTTTTAGTCTGGATGCCTCTGGTTGTTATTGGCCTGATGCTGATGCGTGGCGTGACCAGCTTTATTTCCAGCTATTGCATTTCATGGGTGTCGGGCATGGTGGTGATGCATATGCGCCGTCGCTTATTCGGCCATATGATGAGAATGCCGGTGGCATTTTTTGACCAGCAATCGACCGGCACTTTGTTGTCACGTATCACCTATGATTCTGAACAGGTCGCCTCGTCATCTTCCAGCGCACTGGTGACCGTTGTGCGTGAAGGGGCGTCGATTATCGGCCTGTTCATCATGATGTTCTATTACAGTTGGCAGCTTTCGGTCATTCTGATCGTATTGGCACCGATAGTGTCTTTTGCCATCCGTATGGTGTCTAAACGCTTCCGTAATATCAGCAAGAACATGCAGAACACCATGGGGCAGGTGACCACCAGCGCCGAGCAAATGCTGAAAGGGCACAAAGAGGTTCTGATCTTTGGTGGCCAGCAGGTAGAGACTGAGCGTTTTAACTCTGTCAGCAACCGCATGCGTCAGCAGGGGATGAAGCTGGTTTCTGCTTCCTCTATTTCTGATCCGATCATTCAGTTGATCGCCTCGCTGGCCTTGGCGTTTGTCCTGTTTGCCGCCAGCTTCCCGAGCGTGATGGAGACGTTGACTGCCGGGACCATTACCGTGGTGTTCTCATCAATGATCGCCTTGATGCGCCCGCTGAAATCGTTGACCAACGTTAACGCCCAGTTCCAGCGCGGTATGGCAGCATGCCAGACCCTGTTCTCGATTCTGGATATGGAGCAGGAAAAGGATACCGGTACTCGCCAGGTAGCACGTGCTAAAGGGGATATCGAATTCCGTAACGTGACCTTCTGTTACCCCGGGCGCGACATTCCGGCGCTGCGCGATATCAACCTGAGCATCGCTGAAGGGAAAACGGTGGCATTGGTTGGGCGTTCTGGCTCAGGCAAGTCAACCATTGCCAACCTGTTGACGCGTTTTTATGACGTTCAGCAAGGCGAAATCCTGATGGACGGTCATGACCTGCGCGAATATACCTTGGCCTCATTGCGCGATCAGGTGGCGCTGGTGTCGCAGAATGTCCATCTGTTCAACGATACCATTGCTAACAATATCGCCTATGCGCGTGAGCAGCGTTACAGCCGTGAAGAGATCGAGAAAGCCGCACGCATGGCTTATGCCATGGACTTTATCGACAAAATGGAAAATGGCCTGGATACGGTTATTGGTGAGAATGGCGTGATGCTCTCCGGTGGGCAGCGTCAGCGTATCGCTATTGCTCGCGCGTTACTGCGTGATTGCCCAATTCTGATCCTTGATGAAGCCACCTCCGCGCTGGACACTGAATCCGAGCGCGCCATCCAGGCAGCATTGGATGAATTGCAGAAGAACCGTACCTCGCTGGTGATTGCACACCGTCTGTCTACCATCGAGAAAGCGGACGAAATCCTGGTTGTTGAGGATGGTCAGATCGTCGAGCGTGGCAAGCACGCGGCACTGATCGAACGGCGAGGTGTTTACGCTCAGCTTCACCGCATGCAGTTTGGTCAGTAATGATAGATCGTATCTGGTCCGGTAGCTCACCGATTTATCTGCTGTTACTGCCACTTTCCTGGTTGTATGGCCTGGTCAGCGGCGTTATTCGGCTCAGTTATCGCATGGGGTGGCGTAAAAGCTGGCGTGCCCCGGTGCCGATAGTGGTGGTGGGGAACCTGACGGCTGGCGGCAACGGCAAAACCCCGATGGTGATCTGGCTGGTGGAGCATCTTCAGCAGCGAGGTTATCGTGTGGGGGTGGTTTCCAGAGGGTATGGCGGTAAGTCAGCGGTATATCCTTTGGTGCTGAACGCTCAAACCACGACGCAGCAGGCGGGTGATGAACCGGTGCTGATCTACCAGCGTACGGGCGCGCCGGTGGCGATCTCCCCTAAACGCGCTGAAGCGGTGCAGGCCTTGCTGCAACAGGGCGCGCTTGACGTAGTGATTACCGACGATGGCCTGCAGCACTATGCGTTGCAGCGTGATTTTGAGCTGGTGGTGATTGACGGAGTTCGCCGCTTTGGCAATGGTTGGTGGTTACCGGCAGGGCCGATGCGTGAACGCGCTGCCCGCTTGAATACGGTGGATGCCTGCGTTGCCAATGGCGGTGTCGCGCAGCCGGGTGAAATCGCCATGAAACTGCAAGCGCAGGATGCGGTGAACGTGGCAAGTGGTGAGCGCAGCCCCGTCACTGAGCTGTCGCATGTGGTGGCAATGGCAGGGATTGGTCATCCGCCACGCTTTTTCGCCACGCTGGAAAAACTGGATGTTGACGTTGAAGGCGAAGTCCCCTTTGCCGATCATCAGGATTACACCCATGCACAATTAGCGGCGCTGACGAAAAAAGGGCAAACGCTGTTGATGACGGAAAAAGATGCGGTGAAATGCCGGGCTTTTGCCCAACCTGACTGGTGGTATTTACCGGTTGATGCGGTACTTCCTGCCGATCAGGCTGAACGGTTATTGCAGGATATTGAGAAACGGCTCAAGTAACTCAGGCTTCCAGTTTGTATACTCCTAATGCTTCCGCACAGGTCTGTAACGAACGCTGTTGCGTCTGCTGATACAGTTCTAACTCATCAATCACTTCTGCGCCTAATGCCTGTTCAAATGTGGTGCGGCTTGATGCCGTGCCGTATTGCGTATGGTGGCTATCACCAAGGTTGGACTGGAAAATGCCAGCAGCACTGACCGGCAGAAAATCCTCATAAACCAAGGGTTGGAAGCGGACGTAATCAAGCGCGATAAGCTGCTCCAGAGAGCTGTTCTTATCCAGAGTCTCTTTAGCGGCCAGGCCGCATTCTGTCGGGAAATAACGGAACCATGCCAAGCGTTGCTCGCGCAGTGCAGCATAATCATCGGGAAATGCCTGAAAATGCTCAGCCAGTAATTGATTGTATTGCACCGCATTCTTTTCAGTGGCAGGAGCTTGCAATGCATCGTGAGTAGCCTGTAACAGCCGATCGTAAAGCGCGCGCCCTTTTGGGGTAAGCGCAATTCCTCGCTGCTCAATTTCACCAAAGCGTGCTGTATGATGCCCGGCGACTTCGTGGCCATCATGTTCAATAAAGGCAACATCTTCTTCTAACGCCTTGAAACTGGTCTGGCGCAGCAGAATAGGGCAGTTGCGTGGTGGCGGGCCTTCAATCACCGCTTTTGGAGTAATGCCGCGCTGTGGCATCGCCAGTTGCACACGATCGATATCCAACGTACGCGGCGTCAGATGATTGATGTGTGGGCCTTTGAAAGCGACTACGTCGGCGATCAGGCGGTGTTGATCGTGTAACTGCTGATATTCATCGGCGCTTACCGTCGCCTGACTGTGCCAGCGGAAGGTTTCTAGCGCTTGTACAATAAATTCTTGTGCCTGCTCTTCATCCAAACCGCCTTGCGCCTCATGTAGCGTAATCAACTCCAACGCGCGCTCAGTAAAAATACGGCGGCGGGCTAACAACTGTTGAGCCAACTCACGTAGCTGCGCATTCTCGATCAGTTCCAGCCGTAACAACGAGGTAAATACCCGAAATGGGCTAAGCTGCAGTGCAGTTTCATGCACGGCACGAAACGCGGTTGAGTGAACAGGCACACCGGCAACGGCAAGGTCATAGTAACCCACGGGGGACATCCCCATAACCGCAAACAGACGCCGTAATGTCTTCAGCTCTTCCGCCGTACCTACGCGGATAGCGCCATGACGCTCCATAGCCAGGCGATTGATTTCCCCAGTGATTTGTAACTGGTTGGCCAGTATGGCGTCTTCACTCAGAACTTGCCGATTAGTCTCTGCTACGAGTTCGACCAGTGCGCCATACAATGGCACTTCTTTTTGATACATGATCGACATTGCCTTGGAAAATCTGGCACGGATCTCATTCGATGAGACGAACTGCTGGGCAGTCATGCGCATAACTCCTTCGATAAGTTAAAGCCTGAACAATGTGGTTTACTATTGGTTATACCCAAAATAATTCGAGTTGTTTGTAGGCGGCAAGCAGCGAAGGCCCCAGGAGCATAGTCCACTCTGTGACTGGGGGGACGGTGCGCGGCCAATACCCAAGCAACGTGAAGTATGAAGGGTATGGAGGGGCACTTACCTTGTTTTCACCCAAAGTTTAGCCAGCTTGATCGGGATTTGTTATGGATTGGCTAACGATATTAGAGTTTTATGCGTCAGCTCTCATTTGATTTTGCCGATGAGGGAATTGAAGGGGGGAGCATCTGCAGGAGGTGAGAAAATTTTGTGACAAACCTCTTGTATTGAGGTCGATTTTATGAGTAAATGCAACTCGGCCTGTGATGCAGACCTATTTATGTTCGAGTTTAGAGTTAAGCAGTTCCTCGCAAAAACGTTATCATCTGATTCCGCTTCAAAGACGAACCTTCTAAGTACCTCCCATAAGTAATGATTCTGAAAACGGCCAAATTGCCTTATGGCAGATTGTGTAAATATATTTAAAAGGTAATAGTAATGTCTAAGAAGATGGGTCAGGTTAAGTGGTTCAACGAAAGCAAAGGTTTTGGTTTCATTGAGCAACAAGACGGCGGTAAAGATGTGTTCGTACACTTCTCCGCTATTATGACCGATGGTTTCAAGACCCTGGCAGAAGGCCAGCGTGTTGAATACACCATTCAGGACAGCCCGCGTGGGCCGGCTGCCGCTAACGTTGTTGCTCTGTAAATCCACAGGGAATAACGTATAGAGAACGAAATACAACCATAACGATGCATGTATGCTGAGTTATTGCGGAAGATATTGAGTTCAAACAAGCCCGCCAACGTGCGGGTTTTTTATTTTTTTGCTCACGAGAGGTTTGTTACGAGAAACTTTAGGATGGGCTTATAGCATCCAGACAATAATAAAAATGACCTTGTCAGGGATGCTCAAGTGAAAGGAACTAAATGATGTTTAAAAATACTGTGTTAAAAATGGGCCGTGTGAAATGGTTTAATCAGAGCGAAGGCTATGGTGTTATTTCCCCGGTTGATGGTAGTGACGAAATTTATGTTAGCCGCCGTGCTATCGCCAATACCAAGAATAAATCGTTAAATGAAGGTCAGAACGTCGAGTTCTCGATCTATCGTAGCTCTCACGGGCTGTCTGCGGCAGACGTTATCGCGTTCTGACCCACCTCTTCCTCGCCAGTGCCGGTGCCGCCACCCCCATGCACTGGCGAAGAAAAATTCTCTAATATCCTTTATTATCTGGCGATTGTTCAATCACCCGAGATATCAGGATGCCAACCCCGGTTATTCCACTCTCCTCTGCCCGCGCGCTTCATCTTGCCGCTCAAGGGCTGCTGTCCCCCGTTAAACGCAAAGCCAGACCCGCAGATGTGATCAGCGCCATAGAGCGTATGGGGTTGCTGCAAATCGATACGATCAGCGTCGTTGCGCGTAGCCCTTATCTGGTGCTGTTCAGCCGCCTGGGTGATTATCAGCCAGAATGGTTGGAACAGGCTTTAGCCGCTCGCCAACTGTTTGAGTATTGGGCACATGAGGCCTGTTTCCTCCCCATTGATGATTTCGGGTTGCTGCGTCACCGCATGCTGGATCCGCAGGGGATGGGGTGGAAGCATTCGCAAGAGTGGGTGAACAAACACCATGCTGCCATTGAAGCGCTGTTGCAACACGTTGCGGCCCAAGGCCCGGTGCGCTCGGCAGATTTTACGGCCGAAAAGAGAGGCGCTAATGGCTGGTGGGACTGGAAGCCGGAAAAACGTCATCTTGAGATCCTGTTCACCACCGGCAAGCTGATGGTGGCCGAGCGCCGTAACTTTCATCGCGTCTACGATCTTACCCAACGGTTACTGCCTGACTGGGATGACAATGCCCACGCTTTACCACAGGCCGCAGCGCAGCAGGAAATGTTGCGCCGTAGTTGTCGCTATCTGGGCATTTTTAGAGCCGAATGGCTGGCGGATTATTATCGCTTAAAGCGTGTAACCCCTAAAAAGTTGCTGGAAACCCTGGTACAGCAAGAGGAAATTTCGCCGGTCAACATCGATGGGCTGGACGGCGAATTCTATGTGCATCAGTCGTTGGCCGCCGAGTTGGCATTGGCTGAACAAGGAAAACTGAAGTCCAGCGTAACCAGCTTACTTTCTCCTTTTGATCCCGTGGTGTGGGATCGCCGCCGTGCGCTGGAGCTGTTTGACTTTGATTACCGGCTGGAATGTTACACGCCAAAAGAAAAGCGCCAGTATGGCTACTTCACGCTGCCGTTGTTGCAGCGTGGGGAACTGATTGGCCGGGTTGATGCAAAAATGCACCGCAAGCAGGGCGTGTTTGAGATTATCAGTTTTCACCTGCAGCCAAAAACCAAGCTGAATAAACAGCGTTGCCAGGATATCCGGCAGGCCATCACCCGCACGGCGAAGTGGCATGGCGCGCAACAGGTCAGCCTGGGGGACATCCCCGCCCCGTTGGCAGCGGAATGGGCGACAGGCTGGTAGGTGGCATAACGGATGCAACCATCGCCTAGTAAATCAGGCGGTGATTAACCTGCCCTATAGCGTTATGCTATCCTCACGCACTTTCCTTGATGCCTATATCCCTTGGAGGAAGCATGGATCACCGTTTACTCGAAATCGTTGCCTGCCCGATCTGCAACGGTAAGCTCTATTTCAATAAAGAAAACCAGGAACTGGTCTGCAAAGTGGACGGTCTGGCTTATCCACTGCGTGATGGTATTCCGGTGTTGCTGGAAAACGAAGCGCGTTCCCTGTCAATGGATGAGAAACACGCATGAGTTTTATCGCTATTATTCCTGCCCGTTACGCTTCCACCCGTTTGCCGGGTAAACCGCTTGCCGATATTCACGGTAAGCCGATGGTGGTACACGTGATGGAACGCGCGCGAGAATCCGGTGCTTCTCGCGTGATTGTTGCCACCGATCACCCTGAGGTTGCCAAAGCGGTGGAAGCCGCAGGCGGTGAAGTCTGCATGACCAGCCCCGATCACCACTCAGGCACCGAACGTTTGGCAGAAGTGATCGAAAAATGTGGCTTTACCGACGATCAAATCATCGTCAACGTGCAGGGCGACGAACCGTTGATACCGCCGGTGATCGTCCGCCAGGTGGCCGAGAACCTGGCGTCTTGCGAGGCTGGCATGGCAACGCTGGCTGTGCCGATCGAAACCGCGGAAGAGGCGTTTAACCCTAATGCGGTCAAGGTAGTAATGGATGCGCAGGGCTATGCGCTCTATTTCTCGCGTGCCACCATTCCGTGGGATCGTGAACGTTTTGCCCAATCGAGAGACAGCATTGGCAACAGCCTGCTGCGCCATATCGGCATTTATGCCTACCGAGCCGGGTTTGTGCGTCGTTACGTGAGTTGGCAGCCCAGCCAGCTTGAGCAGATCGAACTGCTGGAACAACTCCGTGTGCTGTGGTACGGCGAGAAAATCCACGTTGCGGTGGCAAAAGCCATTCCGAGCGTAGGCGTTGATACTCCCGAAGATCTGCAGCGTGTGCGTGACAGCATTAAAAACTGATTTTTGCGGCTATTTTGTCGGCCAGATCACTCTGGCCGTTTTATCTTATGTCCTTTTATCTTCATTTTTTTGATCTGCGTTGAAGAATTTCGTCGTTCACCGTTCAATGATGTAGGGCGCTTTTCCTTAACCTAGAGGGTTTTGCCCAATGGAGCAGTTGCGTGCTGAATTGAGTGTGGTGCTGGGTGAATCAATCAGTCGCCTGGAACGTGTCAGTGAGCAGCCTTATGCACATATGTATTCGCTGTATGATCAACATGATCATGCGATTCCGTTGATGGCGAAGAGCTTTGTCTGTGAGGGGATCGCGCAGCAGGAGGCCTATAAGCTTTCCATGCTGGCACGTGAGGGGGATATCCGTCTGCCGACGGTTTATGGCATGGTGTACAGCCACCAATCCTCCTACAAAGAAATTCTGCTGATTGAGCGCCTGCGCGGCGTTTCGGTTGAGGCACCTACCCGAACTCCCGATCGTTGGGACATGCTGATGGACCAGATCATTGATGGTGTGCTGGCTTGGCATCGTATTGATAGCCATGGCTGCGTCGGCACGGTAGACAGCACACAGGAAAACGACTGGTTTTGCTGGTATCAGCAGCGTGTCGAAGTGCTGTGGTCAACGCTCAGTAATCTCAATTCGCCGCTGTTTACCATGGCCGATCGTCGTTTGCTTTACCGCACGCGCGAAGCGTTACCTCATTTTTTTGCCGATTTTGACGATCCCTGCGTGCTGGTGCACGGCAACCTTTCGTTACGCAGCATGCTGAAAGATGCCAAAACCGATCAACTGCTGGCGATGCTCAATCCGGGCATGATGCTGTGGGCTCCACGGGAGTACGAGCTGTTCAGGCTGTGCGAAGCCGGGATGCCGGATCAATTGTTGTTCCGCTACCTGCAACGCGCACCGGTGGCGGAACAGTTTCTGGTGCGCCGCTGGCTGTATGTGGTGTGGGAAGCGGTGGGCCGGATGATTCACACCGGCAAGCTGGATCGCCAGTTGTTCGATCAGGCGGCCAAACAGCTGCTGCCCTGGCTTGCCGATTGATTACTGCGAGTCTGGCGTTGCTTCACGATCCCCTTTTAATTGCTGCCACAGGCTGCCAAGGGTTTCATACACCGCGCGTTCACTGTGGCCAAGGAACGTGGAGGAGGGCATAACTCGATCCCAAATGTTGAGCGGAGAACTGATCGCCATTTGGTTAGCCGGTGCCGGGATTGGGTGCAAGCCTTGGGCTGTGAAGAAGCGCATCGCACGCGGCAGATGATTGGCAGAGGTCACCAGAATAAATGGTTTCTCTCCCACTAAATTAGCCACTTGCGCGGCTTCCTGTTCCGTATCCAACGGGCGATCCAGAATAACGATATCGCTGTGCGGCACCCCCAGGCTTTCTGCCACCCGTGCTGCGGTTTCGGCATTGCTCAAGGTTTTGGCCCCGCGCGCGCCGGTAAACACCATCTTGCTACCGGGATGAGAGAGGTATAGCCTGACACCCTCCGTGACCCGAGGCAGGCTGTTGCCGATCAGATTTGAGCTGGGAGCCCAGTCTGGGTTGAAGGTGTAACCGCCGCCCAGTACAACCACGTAGTCAACCCGATCGCTACCGCGGTAAGTCGCGTAGGTGGATTCGAGTGGCCGCAGTAAACGATCGGCTACCGGCTGCAGGCTTAGGAGCAGTAAAAATAGCCAACTCAGGCTCAAAATAGCTTTGCCGCTTTTTTGCCAACGGGTAAACCACAGCAGCAGTAGCGCCAATCCCATCAATAAAAGCAAGGCGGGTAACGGCATTAACAGGTTGCCGATGAACTTTTTCAGGTTAAACAGCATCAAAAATCAGGTCCTTTTGGGCGAAAAAACGACATCTGGGCGCAATCATGCCGCTAGAAGATTTATTCTAAGCCAGTCTGTGCCAAAATAGCAGGTTTGAATGGGCAAGTGCTTGCCTCAGGCCAAGATGAAATCAGCGGAGCCGTTGTCCATGCAGGATCGCAATTTTGACGATATTGCGGAGAAGTTTGCGCGTAATATTTACGGCACGACCAAGGGGAAAATCCGCCAGGCGGTGGTTTGGCAGGATCTAACCGCACTGCTGGCAAAATTGCCGCAGCGGCCACTGCGCATTCTGGATGCTGGCGGGGGTGAAGGCCATATGGCCTGCCAGTTGGCCGAATTAGGACATCAGGTGTTGTTGTGCGATCTTTCTGGTGAGATGATCCAACGCGCTGCCCTGTTGGCAGAGCAGAAAGGTGTGAGCCAGAACATGCAATTTATACAAAGTTCGGCACAAGACATCGGGCAACACTTGGAACAGCCGGTTGATCTGATATTGTTCCATGCTGTTTTGGAATGGATCGCCGAGCCGCAGGCGGCATTGGCGGCGTTATTTAACTGCCTGTTGCCGGGAGGAGCGCTTTCGCTGATGTTCTTTAATGCTAACGGCCTTCTAATGCGCAACGTGGTGCTGGGGAATTTCCAACTGGTGGATCCCGAGGTCCGCAGGCGCCGCAAGCGTTCTTTGTCGCCACAATATCCGCATAGCCCGCCCCAGGTGTACGCGTGGTTGGAACAGCTGGGGATGCAGATTTCAGGGAAAACCGGCGTGAGGGTTTTCCATGACTATCTGCAAAGCAGACAATTGCAGACACAGAAATTTGAAGAGTTACTGGCGCTTGAACAGCTTTATTGCCGGCAGGAGCCGTATGTGAGTTTGGGGCGTTATATTCACGTGATGGCGCATAAACCAAACCTGAAGGACGAACTATGAGTGAATTTTCCCAGACAGTACCCGAACTGGTTGCCTGGGCACGGAAAAATGATTTCTCTATTTCGCTCCCCACTGAGCGTCTTGCATTCTTGCTGGCTATTGCCACGTTAAATGGCGAGCGGCTGGACGGTGAGATGAGTGAAGGTGAGCTGGTTGATGCATTTCGCCATGTCAGTAAAGGTTTTGAGCAGACCCATGAAACGGTCGCCATGCGTGCGAACAATGCGATCAACGATATGGTGCGCCAGCGCCTGTTGAACCGTTTTGTCAGCGAACTGGCGGATGGCAATGCCATCTATCGCCTGACCCCGCTGGGCATCGGTATTACTGACTATTACATCCGTCAGCGTGAGTTTTCGACCCTGCGCCTTTCCATGCAACTGTCTATCGTGGCGGAAGAGCTCAAGCGCGCCGCCGATGCCGCCGAAGAGGGCGGTGATGATTTCCACTGGCACCGCAATGTGTTTGCTCCCCTGAAGTATTCGGTGGCTGAGATCTTTGACAGTATCGATCTGACGCAGCGCCTGATGGATGAACAGCAGCAGAGCGTAAAAGAAGACATTGCCGCTCTGTTGAACAAGGATTGGCGCGCGGCGATCTCCAGCTGCGAGATGCTGCTGTCAGAAACCTCGGGAACCTTGCGTGAACTGCAGGATACGCTGGAAGCCGCAGGTGATAAGCTGCAGGCTAATCTGCTGCGCATTCAGGACGCAACGCAGGGCGGAATGGAGCTGGGCTTCGTCGATAAGCTGGTATTTGACCTGCAAAGCAAGCTGGACCGTATTATCAGTTGGGGCCAACAGGCGATTGATCTGTGGATCGGTTATGATCGCCACGTTCACAAATTTATTCGTACCGCCATCGATATGGATAAAAACCGCGTATTCGCCCAGCGTTTGCGCCAGTCGGTGCAAAACTACTTCGACAACCCTTGGACGCTGACCCACGCTAATGCCGATCGTCTGTTCGATATGCGCGATGAAGAGTTGGCGTTGCGCAGTGAAGAAGTCACCGGGGAACTGCCGCCCGATCTGGAATATGAAGAGTTCAGCGAAATTCGTGAGCAACTGGCAGCGATGATCGAACAGGCACTGCAGGTCTATAAAGAGCAGAAAATGCCGCTCAACTTAGGGGCGGTAATGCGCGATTATCTGGCGCAATATCCGCGTGCACGTCACTTCGACGTCGCTCGCATAGTGGTCGACCAGGCAGTGCGCCTTGGTGTGGCTGAAGCTGATTTTTCAGGGTTGCCAGCACAGTGGCAGGCAATCAATGATTACGGAGCCAAGGTACAGGCCCATGTCATCGACAAATATTGAACAAGTAATGCCAGTCAAGCTGGCCAAGGCACTGTCGAACACGCTGTTTCCGGCGCTCGACAGCCAACTGCGCGCGGGGCGCCACATCGGTATCGATGAGCTGGACAACCACGCTTTCTTAATGGACTTCCAGGACGAGCTGGAAGAATTCTATGCCCGTTACAGCGTTGAGCTGATTCGCGCGCCGGAAGGTTTCTTCTATCTGCGCCCGCGCTCCACCACGCTGATCCCGCGCTCGGTGCTTTCCGAGCTGGATATGATGGTCGGCAAGATCCTGTGTTATCTCTACCTCAGCCCGGAGCGCCTGGCGCACGAAGGCATCTTCAGCCAGCAAGAGCTGTACGAAGAGCTATTGAGCCTGGCAGATGAGAATAAACTGCTGAAGTTCGTTAACCAGCGTTCAACCGGTTCGGATTTGGATCGGCAAAAGCTGCATGAAAAAGTGCGTTCATCGCTGAACCGCCTGCGCCGCCTCGGCATGGTGTATTTCATGGGTAACGACAGCAGCAAGTTCCGCATTACTGAAGCGGTATTCCGCTTTGGTGCCGACGTGCGCAGCGGTGACGATCCGCGCGAAGCCCAGTTGCGGATGATCCGTGACGGTGAAGCGATGTCGGTGGAAAACAGCCTGTCGCTGAATGATGAGAGCGAGGCGGAAGACGCGCAGACAGATAACGCCATAGACAGTGCAGAGGATGAACAGGAATGATTGAACGCGGTAAATTTCGCTCACTGACGCTGGTTAACTGGAACGGTTTCTTCGCTCGAACCTTTGATCTGGATGAGTTGGTCACCACCCTGTCTGGGGGCAACGGGGCGGGTAAATCCACCACCATGGCGGCGTTCGTTACCGCGCTGATCCCCGATCTGACGTTGCTGCACTTCCGTAACACCACCGAGGCGGGGGCCACCAGTGGTTCACGTGACAAAGGGTTGCACGGTAAGCTGCGCGCCGGTGTCTGTTATTCCACGCTGGACGTGGTGAACTCACGCCATCAGCGTGTGTTGGTGGGGGTGCGCCTGCAGCAGGTGGCGGGGCGCGATCGTAAGGTCGATATCAAGCCATTCACCATTCAGGGCCTGCCGACGGCGGTACAGCCCACCGAATTACTGACCCAGACCGTGGGTGAGCGCCAGGCGCGCGTGCTGTCGTTGCAGGAGCTGAAAGAGCGCGTCGAAGAGATGGAAGGGGTGCAGTTCAAGCAGTTCAACTCCATCACCGATTACCACTCCTTGATGTTTGACCTGGGGGTGATCCCGAAACGCCTGCGTTCTTCCGCCGATCGCAGCAAGTTTTATCGCCTGATCGAAGCCTCGCTCTATGGTGGCATCTCTAGCGCCATTACCCGCTCTCTGCGTGACTACCTGTTGCCGGAAAACAGCGGGGTACGCAAAGCGTTCCAGGATATGGAAGCTGCGCTGCGTGAGAACCGCATGACGCTGGAGGCGATCCGCGTTACTCAGTCAGACCGCGATCTGTTCAAACATTTAATCTCTGAGGCGACATCTTACGTTGCCGCCGACTATATGCGCCACGCCAATGAACGCCGTATCCATTTGGATAGCGCGCTGGTGTTACGCAGCGATTTGCTGGGCAGCCGCAAACAACTGGCCAGTGAACAGTTCCGCCATGTTGAAATGGCGCGCGAACTGGCCGAGCAAAGCGGGGCCGAATCTGATCTGGAAACCGATTATCAGGCAGCCAGCGATCACCTTAATCTGGTGCAGACGGCGATGCGCCAGCAGGAAAAGATCGAGCGCTATGAAGCCGATCTGGAAGAGCTGACCTACCGCCTGGAAGAACAGAATGAAGTGGTGGCGGAAGCCGGTGAACAGCAGGCGGAAAATGAAGCACGAGCCGAAGCTGCCGAGTTGGAAGTGGATGAGCTGAAAAGCCAGCTTGCCGATTATCAACAGGCTCTGGACGTGCAGCAGACCCGTGCGATCCAATACCAGCAGGCATTGCAGGCGCTGGAGCGCGCCCGTGCGCTGTGCCTGGTGCCGGAACTGACCGCCGAAAACGCGGAAGAGTGGCTGGAGACCTTCCAGGCGCGCGAGCAGGAAGCCACTGAAGCCCTGCTGCTGCTGGAGCAGAAACTGAGCGTGGCGGATGCCGCCCACAGCCAGTTCGAACAAGCCTATCAACTGGTGGGGAAAATTGCCGGTGAAGTGAGCCGCAGTGAAGCCTGGCAAACCGCCCGTGAGCTGTTGCGCGATTGGCCATCACAGCAGCACCAGGCTGAACGTGTGCAGCCGCTGCGTATGCGTTTGAACGAACTGGAACAACGCCTGCGTTCACAACAGGATGCCGAGCGTTTGCTACAGGAATTCTGTAAGCGCCATGGGCAGGAATATCAGCCAGACGAACTCGATGCCGTGCAGCAAGAGCTGGAAGAACGCCTGGAATCGCTGTCACAAAGCGTCAGCGAAGCCGGTGAGCGCCGGATGGAAATGCGCCAAGAACTGGAGCAAATCCAACAGCGTATCAAAGAGCTGACCGCCCGTGCACCAATCTGGTTGGGTGCACAGGATGCCCTGAGCCAACTCAGCGAGCAAAGTGGCGAAACCTTCGCAGATGGTCAGCAAGTCACCGAATACATGCAGCAATTGCTGGAGCGCGAACGTGAAACTACCGTTGAGCGCGACGAAGTGGCTGCGCGCAAACGTGAGATTGAGGCGCAAATTGAACGCCTCAGCCAGCCAAGTGGTGCCGAAGATCAGCGGCTGGTGACGCTGGCCGAGCGTTTCGGCGGCGTCCTGCTGTCAGAGATTTATGACGATGTGACCATCGACGACGCGCCGTATTTCTCCGCGCTGTATGGTCCGTCACGCCATGCGATCGTGGTGCCGGATCTGTCGCTGGTGCGCGAGATGCTGCAAGGGCTTGATGATTGCCCGGAAGATCTCTACCTGATCGAAGGGGATCCACAGTCGTTCGATGACAGCGTATTCGCCGTTGAAGAACATGAAAAAGCGGTGGTGGTGAAGATCGCCGATCGCCAGTGGCGTTACTCGCGTTACCCCGAAGTGCCGTTGTTTGGCCGTGCGGCGCGTGAAAATCGCCTGGAAGTATTATATGCCGAACGCGATAGTTTGGCAGAGCGTTACGCCACGCTGTCGTTTGACGTACAGAAAACCCAGCGTTCTCACCAGGCTTTCAGCCGCTTTATCGGTTCCCATCTGGCGGTGGCGTTTGATGCCGATCCTGAGGCGGAAATCCGCACCATGAACGGCCGCCGTGGTGAGATTGAGCGTTCGCTTAACAACCACGAGGCACAGAATCAGCAGCAGCGTCAGCAGTATGAACAGGCGAAAGAGGGCATTTCCGCGCTGAATCGCCTGATGCCGCTGGTTTCGCTGCTGAATGACGATACGTTGCTGGATCGCGTTGAAGAGATCCGCGAAGAGCTGGAAGAAGCGCAGGATGCCGCGCGTTATATCCAACAGCATGGGGCTTCGCTGGCCAAACTTGAGCCGCTGCTATCAGTGCTGCAAAGCGATCCAGAACAGCATGAACAACTGCAACTGGATTACGCGCAGGCGCAGGCAACGCAGCGTCAGGCCAAGCAGCAAGCCTTTGCGTTGACCGAAGTGGTACAGCGCCGCGCGCACTTCAGCTATACCGACTCCGCCGGTATGCAGAACGCCAACAACGATCTCAATGATAAACTGCGCCAACGGCTGGAACATGCGGAAGCGGAGCGAACCCGCGCCCGTGAGCAATTGCGCCAGTATCAGACCCAGTTTACCCAGTACAGCCAAGTGTTGGCATCGCTGAAAAGTTCCTATGATGCCAAACGCGACATGTTGAAAGAGCTGAGTCAGGAACTGGTGGATATCGGGGTGCAGGCGGATGCCAATGCCGAAGCGCGTGCACGCCAGCGCCGTGATGAACTGCATGCGGCGCTGAGCACCAATCGCACACGCCGTAATCAGTTGGAAAAGCAACTGACCTTCTGTGAAGCGGAAATGGACGGCTTGCAGAAAAAACTGCGCAAGCTGGAGCGTGATTATTACCAACTGCGTGAGCAGGTGGTGACCGCGAAGGCAGGTTGGTGTGCGGTGATGCGCCTGGTGAAAGACAACGGTGTTGAACGTCGCCTGCATCGCCGTGAATTGGCCTATATGGACGCTGATGAGCTGCGTTCCATGTCGGATAAGGCACTGGGGGCGCTGCGTTTGGCGGTGGCGGATAATGAGCACTTGCGCGACGTATTGCGCCTGTCGGAGGATCCTAAACGGCCTGAGCGCAAAATCCAGTTCTACATCGCGGTTTATCAGCACCTGCGCGAGCGTATCCGCCAGGATATTATCCGCACTGACGATCCGGTCGAAGCCATTGAACAGATGGAAATTGAGTTGGGTCGCCTGACGGAAGAACTAACCGCGCGTGAACAGAAGCTGGCGATCAGTTCGAAGAGCGTGGCCAATATCATCCGTAAGACTATCCAGCGTGAGCAGAACCGCATTCGCATGCTCAACCAGGGGTTGCAGGCGGTGTCTTTCGGCCAGGTTAAGAGCGTGCGTTTGAACGTCAACGTGCGCGAAGCCCATGCCACCTTACTGACCGTGCTGTCTGAGCAGCAGGAACAGCATCAGGATCTGTTCAACAGCAACCGCCTGACCTTCTCGGAGGCCTTGGCAAAACTGTATCAGCGTCTGAATCCGCAGATCGATATGGGGCAGCGTACGCCGCAGACCATTGGTGAAGAACTGCTGGATTACCGTAACTACCTGGAGTTGGAAGTGGAAGTCTTCCGTGGTTCCGACGGTTGGTTACGTGCGGAAAGTGGTGCCTTGTCCACCGGGGAAGCGATCGGTACCGGTATGTCGATTCTGGTGATGGTGGTGCAGAGTTGGGAAGAAGAGTCACGCCGTCTGCGCGGTAAAGATATCTCGCCTTGCCGCCTGCTATTCCTGGATGAAGCGGCGCGCCTGGATGCTAAATCTATCGCTACCCTGTTTGAGCTGTGCGATCGTTTGGAAATGCAGTTGATCATTGCTGCACCGGAGAATATCAGCCCGGAAAAAGGCACTACCTATAAACTGGTACGCAAAGTGTTTCAAAATCATGAACATGTGCACGTGGTTGGTTTGCGTGGCTTTGCGCCGGAACAGCCAGCATTGGCCCAGACGGTAGCAGAAACGTCTCAAACTTGAGTAAAAGCACCTTAAAAGTCTGAAAATAGTCACCTTTAGGTGGCTATTTTTTTGCGCTGCGAGGATGATAGGTGGGTTTTTTTTACCGATAAAGCCAAGTGGCTAACAGTAATTCTGCGGTGCCGAGAGCAAACAGGCCGTTCTGTTTGTATAATGAAACTAATGTCCCTCCAATAGGTCGAGTTGCAGGAGTGCAAACGCATTGGCTGCTTGACGTTGTCAGGGGACAAATAATCTTTGTTGTATTTTTTTTGTGAGCATACAGGGGGCAAGGGATGTTGCTTAAAAAAGGAAACTCAGTACGACGTCTGGCATTGAGTTGCGCAATTGCGTGTGGTTTTGCCATGTCGTTACCCGCATGGGCTGCCGTGCAGGCGTTTCCGTCAGCGATGCCATCCGGTATGTCTGCTGCGCAAAGCCGCAGTGAAATATTGGCGGCACTGCCTAAAGGCGTGATGCCGCATTATCTTCCTACCCTGGCCCAACTGTATGCATCTAACCAGATGCAGCCAATGTGGCAGGACCGCGAAACAGTATTACAGTTCCAGCAACAGCTTGCTGAACTTGCCATTTCCGGGGTACAGCCACAGTTTACCCAATGGGTGAAATTGCTCACCGATCCAGCGATCACGAACATGGCTCGCGATATTGTGCTGTCTGATGCCATGCTGGGCTATCTGCAGTTTGTTTCGTCAATCGGGGTAAATGGTAACAACTGGCTGTACAGCAATGTCCCTTACAAGCTGAGCCTGCCGGCGAATACCGTCATCAACCAGTGGCAGTTGGCGTTACAGCAGGGCAAAACCCTGGCGTATATCCATTCGCTGGCACCTCAGCATCCGCAGTATGAAAAAATGCATCAAGCGCTGCGCGATCTGTTAGCAGATAGCCGGCCTTGGCCACAAATGGCGAATGGGGCAAGTTTGCGCCCTGGCCAGCTCAGTGATGATATTCCGGCATTGCGAGAAATTCTTACGCGTACTGGTATGTTAACGGCTGCGCCGATAGCTACGCCGCACTCGCAGGAGCCCGCCGCGACCCAGGCGGCCGTAACGGCACCGGTAGTGGAGGACGATCTGTCGGTCGATGAAGAGAAAAATCGCAGCACGGCTGGGGCGGTAGTCAGCCCGGCAGCGGCACCGATCAAAGATCTTGCTTCCGCTCCCGAAGCTCCAGCGGTGCATCAACCCGTCAGCCCGGTTTCGGTGAGGGATAATCGTTATACCGACGATTTAGTGGAAGCGGTTAAACGTTTCCAGATATGGCAAGGGCTGACGCCAGACGGTGTTATTGGTGCTCGGACACGCGAATGGCTGAACGTCTCACCGCAAATGCGTGCTTCTTTGCTGGCGTTGAACATTCAGCGTCTGCGTATTCTGCCCGGGCATGTTGATACCGGCATTATGGTCAACATTCCGAATTACTCACTGATCTATTACCTGAACGGCAATGAAGTGTTGTCTTCACGGGTGATTGTTGGCCGCCCAAGCCGTAAAACGCCATTAATGAGCAGTGCGCTGAATAATGTGGTGGTCAACCCGCCGTGGAACGTGCCAACTAAGCTGATCCGTGAAGATATTGCGCCTAAAGCGATGCATGACGCGGCTTATTTCCAGAAGCATGGCTATCGGGTGTTCTCTGGTTGGAGCAATGAGTCCGAGGCCATCGATCCGTCAATGATTGATTGGAGCGTAATTTCGCCGCGCAATTTCCCTTACCGCATCCAACAGGCGCCGGGGGCCAGTAATTCACTGGGGCGTTTCAAATTCAATATGCCAAGTTCAGAAGCGATCTATCTGCACGATACCCCTAACCACGGCTTGTTCCAGAAAGATATTCGGGCTTTAAGCTCGGGTTGTGTGCGGGTGAATAAAGCGTCTGATCTGGCGAACATGCTACTGCAGGACGCTGGTTGGAATAACACGCGTGTCTCTTCCACGCTGAAGGCGGGGAATACCACCTACGTAAACATTCGTCAGCATATCCCGGTCCAGCTGTATTATCTGACTGCGTGGGTTGCTGATGACGGTAAACCGCAGTTCCGTACAGATATTTACAATTATGATGTGACGGTGAGATCGGGCGCACAAATTTTGGCTCAGGCAGAAAAATTGATGCAATAAATGCAGTAATTCTAAGGAAATGACGGTCTGAATGTCTGGTGATCCACAAGCACTCTTTTTGTGAGTGCTTGTAAACCTAAGCCTATATCGGGTTGACTCCGTATACGCTGGCGGTTATGGTTCGGGCTGTGCGCAGCTTTGTGCATTTATTTTGACATTCTTGCCGAGTTTAAAAGAGTCATGGACAACATTGATCATCATCGCCGTAAATGGTTAACGCTAGGTAGTGTGGCTATGGGCATAGCTTTGCTCCCTGGGCAAGCCTTTGCCAGCCTTTCTACTGCTCGCCCACGTATTCTGGTGCTCAATAACTTGAATACCGGTGAATCCATCAAGGCCGAGTTTTTCAACGGCAAAGGTTACAACCGGGAAGAGTTAGCGCGGTTGAACCATATTTTCCGTGATTATCGTGCCAATAAGGTCAAAACGATCGATCCTCAGTTGTTTGATCATCTCTATCGCCTCCAGGGCTTGCTGGGAACGAACAAGCCGATTCAATTGATTTCGGGTTACCGTTCCTCATCAACCAATAATGAAATGCGTGAGCACAGCCGTGGTGTGGCTAAACAGAGCTACCATACCAAAGGGCAGGCGATGGATTTCCATATTGAAGGTATCCAGCTGAGTAACATCCGCAAAGCGGCATTAAAGATGCGCGCTGGCGGCGTAGGGTATTATCCGCGTAGCAACTTTGTACACATTGATACCGGCCCGGTGCGGACCTGGTAACACTGTGCACCATGAGTGAATAGCGCCAACCTTTATCGGGTATGGCGCTTTTGTCGTTGGAGCTTTATGAAATACCACATTATCCCCGTTACGGCGTTCAGCCAAAACTGTACTCTGATCTGGTGTGATAAAACACAGCAGGCAGCCCTGGTTGACCCTGGTGGTGAGCCTGAAAAATTGAAAGCCGAAGTAGCAAAGAAAGGCGTCAGGATTAGCCAGATTCTGCTGACGCATGGCCATCTTGATCACGTTGGTGCGGCGGCTGAATTAGCTGAATATTATCAGGTGCCGATTTTGGGGCCGCATAAAGAAGATGCTTTCTGGCTTGAGGGTTTGCCTGCTCAGAGCCGTATGTTTGGCCTGGCAGAATGTGCCCCCTTTACGCCAGCGCAATGGCTGGAGGAAGGGGAGGCTGTGCAGGTGGGTGAGATGTCATTGAGGGTGCTGCATTGCCCTGGTCACACGCCTGGGCACGTCGTTTTTATCAATGAGAAGGCACGTTTGGCATTGGTTGGTGACGTGCTGTTCTGTGGTGGTGTGGGCCGGAGCGATTTCCCTCGCGGCGATCATCAAACGCTGATTGCTTCGATTCGCACCAAACTATTACCGCAGGGTGATGATGTGGCGTTTATTCCAGGGCATGGACCGATGTCCACCTTTGGGAAAGAACGCCAAACCAACCCTTTCCTGCGGGAAGAACCAGCAGTCTGGTGACCGGACGATCTCCCGGTAAGACAAGAAGAGCAAAGGGGCGCAGTGCGCCCCTTTTCAATGCTGAATTTTCAGCTTACAACACCGCGACGATGGCTTCGCACAGTGGTGCCATATTGTCTGGCGTCATGCCAGCCACGTTAACGCGGCCAGAGTTAACGGCATAAACACCAAACTCGTCGCGCAAGCGGAGAACCTGCTCTTTGGTCAGCCCGCTGAAAGAGAACATGCCATTTTGGTTGATGATAAAGCTGAAATCTTGCTTTGCCCCTTTCTCCCGCAAGGTATTCACGAACAACTGGCGCATACGGTGAATGCGTTGGCGCATGTCCGTCAGTTCCTGCTCCCAAGTGGCGCGCAGTGCTTCGTTACCCAGAATAGTGGCAACTACGGCGGCACCGTGCGACGGTGGGTTAGAGTAGTTGGCGCGGATTGCGGCTTTAACCTGACTGAATGCACGATCGGCGGTTTCAGCATCGGCAGCAACCACCGTACAAGCACCAACGCGTTCGTTGTAAAGGCCGAAGTTCTTCGAGTAAGAACTGGCAACAATCAGTTCCTGATGCTTGGCTGCAAAAATGCGCAGGCCTTGAGCATCTTCGTCTAAACCTTTGGCAAAACCCTGATAGGCAAAGTCGAACAGGGGTAACCAGCCCTTGGCGGCGGAAAGCTCAGCCAACTGGGTCCATTGTGCTTCGGTTGGGTCGATGCCGGTTGGGTTATGGCAGCAGCCGTGGAATAACACCACATCGCCAGCCTCAGCCTGTTTCAGGCTATTGAGCAAGCCATCAAAGTCCAATGCATGGTTGGCGGCATCGTAATAGTCATATTCCAACACTTCCAGGCCAACTGCGCCGAACACATTTTTGTGGTTAGGCCAGGTTGGGTTACTGATCCAGATACGCTTGGCGCTGGTTTGGTTGGCAATAAAGTCTGCTGCTACACGCAGGCCGCCGGTACCACCAGGTGTTTGCGCGGTGCGCGCACGCTTGTTGGCAATGATTGGGCTTTGTTTGCCGAACAATAACTCTTGCGTGCAGCTAGCAAACGCAGGGATACCCTCAATGCCAAGGTAGTTTTTGGTGGTTTCATTTTCCAGCAGGTATTGCTCAGCCTTCTTCACGCTGGTCAGTACCGGCGTCTTACCGGTTTCGTCTTTATAGACGCCAATCCCTAAGTTGATTTTGTTCGGACGGGCGTCCGCGCGGAAAATATCGGTCAGACCCAGAATTGGATCGGCAGGTGCTGCGGTGATTTTTTCAAACATGTCAGATTGCTTCCATGGCCTAGAGTTAAGCAGACAGAAGCATCAGGGTAGCGCCAGTTATCGCCTTTGCCAACCGTTTGCGAGAAAAACACATCGATCTTGTGATGGCGGCAGATTCAGCACAAAAAATGACGGAGAAGGGGGCATTAGTAGGATAAAAAACGGCTAAGTAATCAAACAAAAACAGGGCCGAAGCCCTGTTTTTTAACTTATCTGGCAGCGAACTGCCATTAAGCGTAACAACTTAGAACTGGTAAACCAGACCGGTAGCTACGATGTTGTCGGTAGCGATACCGTTAGCATTGTAGAACGCAGAGTCATTGTCGTTCAGCAAGTTGATTTTGTAATCAACATAGGTAGACATGTTTTTGTTGAAGTAGTAAGTAGCACCGATATCAACATACTTAACCAGGTCTTTGTTGTTGCCGTAAGGGGTGTTCAGGTCTTTACCTTTAGATTGCAGGTAAGCAATAGAAGGACGCAGACCAAAATCGAACTGGTACTGTGCAACCACTTCATAGTTACGGGTCTTATCAGCGATCCGACCGTCGCCGTATGGGGTCATGTTATGAGTTTCTGCATACATGGTAGCAAAGTACACGTTATTGGCATCGTACTTGGCACCCAAGGTCCATACTTCAGCTTTATCGCCACGAGCAGAGCTGGTTTTCTGCTCAAGAGTACGATTGGAAGAAGAGTAGGCAGCACCGACGCTCACACCGGTATCCATGATTGCATAAGTGGTAGAAACGCCTACGCCGTCACCGTTAGCTCTGGTAACGTCGCTACGATCGTTTTTACCCTGATACTGCAGCGCGAAGTCCCAGCCATCAACCATACCGAAGAAGTTCTTGTTACGGTAGGTTGCTACACCAGTTGCACGCTGATTCATAAAGTTATCAGTGTTGGTGTAGGTATCGCCACCAAACTCAGGCAGCATATCGGTCCAACCTTCAACGTCATAAACCACGCCATAGTTACGGCCGTAGTCGAACGAACCGTAGTCAGCAAACTTCAGACCAGCAAAGCCCAGACGGGTTTTGTTGCCATTTTGTGCATCAGAACCACCTTCGGTGTTCTTAGCTGAGAAGTTATATTCCCACTGGCCGTAACCGGTCAGTTCGCTATTGATCTGGGTTTCACCTTTGAAGCCAAGACGAGCATAGGACTTGTCACCGTCATCGCCTTTGTTACTAGAGAAATAGTGCAAGCCAGCAGCTTTACCATACAGGTCCAGCTTGTTGCCATCTTTGTTGTAGATTTCTGCTGCGTTTGCTGCACCAGCTGCTAACAGAGCTGGGATTACTACTGCAAGAATGTTGCGCTTCATCATTATTACCTCATTGGTGTTATTCGGACACCTTGCCACTGCCGCCAATAATTCTTTTGGAACTATTGTTGATAGTTTGGTGTCGTCCTGTGTCTGAACGCAGTGTTCCATTCACGGGCGGGTTAATCTAGAACGAAAATGCTACTAATGTCGCAATCTGGTTTCAAAAAGAAAGTATGTGTTACAAAATGTAAATTATAGGGAACTTTGTGACCTGGATCAATGATAAGAAATACAAAAGGCCAGCAGTGCTGGCCTTAAAATTGTACAGAAATAGGTTGAAAAGTGTTCGCGAGCTCTCGCTAGAAGCTGGCGTTACGTGGCGTGCGAGGGAATGGGATTACGTCACGTACGTTTTGCACACCGGTGACATAAGCGATTAAACGCTCAAAACCCAAGCCAAAACCCGAGTGCGGCACGGTACCGTAGCGACGCAGATCGCGGTACCACCAGTAATCTTCTTTATTCAGCCCCATTTCCTCCAGGCGCTGATCCAGCACATCGAGGCGCTCTTCACGCTGTGAACCACCAATGATCTCACCAATCCCCGGTGCCAGAACGTCCATCGCCGCAACGGTCTTACCATCTTCATTCATGCGCATATAGAATGCTTTGATATCTTTCGGGTAGTTCTTCACTACCACTGGCGCTTTGAAGTGCTTCTCGGCCAGATAGCGTTCGTGCTCAGAAGAAAGATCGATCCCCCAGGAAACCGGGTTCTCGAAGGTTTGGCCAGAGGCGATCAGAATTTCAACCGCTTCTGTGTAATCCACTTGGGCGAAGTCGGAAGAAACAAAGCGTTTCAGGCGATCAACGGCGTCTTTATCTACACGTTCTGCGAAGAATTGCATATCGTCAGCACGTTCATCAAGCACTGCCTGGAAGACATACTTCAACATGCTTTCGGCCAGACCTGCGACGTCATCCAGGGTAGCGTATGCCACTTCGGGTTCGATCATCCAGAACTCAGCCAGATGGCGGCTGGTGTTGGAGTTTTCGGCACGGAAGGTTGGGCCAAAGGTGTAAATTTTTGACAACGCACAGGCATAGGTTTCGCCGTTCAACTGACCAGAAACGGTCAAGAAAGCTTCTTTGCCAAAGAAATCCTGGCTGAAGTCGACCGCGCCTTTGTCGGTGCGTGGCAGGTTCTCCATATCCAGCGTGGATACGCGGAACATTTCACCGGCCCCCTCGGTATCAGAAGCGGTGATCAGCGGGGTCGATACCCAGAAATAACCATTTTCATGGAAGAAACGGTGAATCGCCTGCGCCAGAGTGTGACGAACGCGGGCAACGGCCCCGATCAGATTGGTGCGTGGGCGCAGGTGAGCTACTTCACGCAGGTATTCAATGCTGTGACGCTTGGCCGCCATAGGATAGGTATCGGGATCGTCAACCCAGCCTACCACCTTAACCGCCGTTGCCTGCAGTTCAAAGCTCTGGCCCTCGCCAGGAGAGGCAACCACATTCCCGGTCACTTCAACGGAACAGCCGGTGGTCAGATGCAGAACCTCATCCTGATAATTCGGCAGAGAATGATTAACAACGGCCTGTAACGGATCAAAGCAGGAGCCGTCATAAACGGCGAGGAAGGAGATACCAGCTTTAGAATCTCTCCGGGTACGTACCCAACCGCGCACGGTGACTTCACTGTCAACCGCAGCACGACCTTGCAGTACGTCGACTACAGGCACTACGCTCATAGATTTCTCTCTTTATAAGTTTTGGTTCAGGAACGGCTAACAACCCAAGAATTTGGGGATAATGCTATGTTACTTGCCGCGTTGCAGAGCACAAGTAGAAATCATCAGAATGGCGCAACATTTCTTGTGGGCGGGTAAACGAGGCGGGAATTTTGTTGCTATATAAAGGAAGAAAAAGAAAAGCCGGCTGCAAGGATTCAACCGGCTTACATCATCAACTGGCCTTCTTCACCAGCGGCAGCGCGAAGGCTTTGCGCAAGGCTTTCACGAACGCTTGATCCTGGCAGATGGTTTTGCCTGGGCTATCAGAAAGTTTCGCCACCGGTTTGCCCTTGCATTCAACCAGCTTGATCACAATATTCAGCGGCTTGACGCCGGGAATATCACAGGTCAGGCGAGTCCCGATGCCAAAGACCAGGTTGATGCGCCGATCAAAGTGGCGGTAAAGAGCCAGGGCTTTGTCGAGATCCAGATTGTCTGAAAACACTAGCGTCTTGCTCATGGGATCGAGTCCCAATGCCTGATAGTGAGCGATAGCTTTCTCGCCCCAGGCAAACGGATCGCCAGAGTCATGACGCAACCCTTGATAAGGTTGGGCAAACTGCGGGCCGAAGTCGCGCAGGAAGGCATCCATGGTAATACAGTCGGTGAGCGCAATGCCCAACTGCTCGGGATATTCATCCAGCCAAGCCTGTAACGCTGCGCGCTGGCTGTTGGCAAGCTCCGGGCTGATCTGCTGGTGGGCCTGGAACCATTCATGGGCTTGAGTTCCGACCGGCGTCAAAGCCAACCGATGAGCCAGATCGTAGTTACTGGTGCCGACCAGATAGGGGAATTCACTTTTCAGCGTGCTGACGACGGCCTGCTGCACGCCGCAGGAGAAACGGCGGCGGGTGCCGAAGTCCATCAGCTTGAAGCGGGAGATATCAATATCCCCGGCCATCTGTTTGAACTGTGCCAGCTTACTGCGCAACTGGCTCACGGCCATTTCTGGCGTCACTTGTGGCGAGTGGTGGCGATGCACCACTTCACTGATCACGGCGAGCAGCGGCACTTCCCACATAATCACTTCGAGCCATGGCCCGGCGATGCGGATCTGCAGCTTGCCGTCGCGATTATCGATGGTGACCTGTTGGGGGTCATAACGGAAGTCACGTAGCCAGTTCAGGTAATCTTGCTGAAAGAACGGCAAACCGGAAAGGTACTGAAACTCGCCCTCGGTCAGTGCCAACTGACTCATCATGGCAACCTGCGCGCGGATCTCGTCGGCATAGTCACCCAGCAACTCGTCGCCACGGCAACGGAACTCCGCCGCAACGGTAATGGCGGGGTAGCGGTGGAACACTGCTTGCTGCATATGAAGCTTGTAGGCATCAGTATCAAGCAGTGAGGTTAAAATCGGGGAGGCGTATAGAGTCATAGCGCGTAACAGCATCCTCTTCAGGCGCGTGTCCAAATCCGGATATCCCTGTCTTATTTGACGCTGCCATCTCGCGGCAACGGCAAATACGTTGGGTACTATCGTAAAAGTGGGGGGAGTATACCCGGATTATCCTGTTATTGAAGCCTCATCACACCACAAATGGCGGGAACGGGTCGAGGATTAAACGTGCCTTTATGGGATTGAGGCAGCGCTGTCGGCAAGAAAAGTCAGATAATCCAATAAGCTGGGCTGTTTAGTTTATTTAATGATAAAAATTATAATGTTAATTATTTTAAACACTGATTCAGATAAACCCGTTTGGCGTGTATACCCTTCATACTTCAAGTTGCTTGGGTGTTGGCTGCCTTCACTCACCCTAGTCACTTACTTGAGTAAGCTCCTAGGGATTCATTCAGTTGCCGCCTACAAGCAACTCGAATTATTTTGGGTATAGATGCTGACCTTGTTTTTGCCGCTCTTTTTACAGAAATACAGCGCTTCGTCGGCCTGCTTGATGGCCGGATGCAGTTCTTGGAAGTGGTTGACCGTTGCGATGCCACAACTGGTGGTAAAGCGCACTGTTTTGCCATTGTCCAGCGCCAGGCTGAGTTGACAGGTTTGCTCCCGCAGATTATCCATGATGCTGCGGGCGTTTTCTAACGTACAGTGGTTGAGCAGCACCGCGAATTCTTCTCCACCGTAGCGGCAGAAGATATCACTGGAACGGAAAGTGTTGCGCAGCAATTGTGCGAACATCACGAGTACTTGGTCGCCGACGTCGTGGCCATAGGTATCGTTGAGCCGCTTGAAGTTATCGACATCAAGCAGGCAAAAAACGTGCGGATAACTGTTGGTGGCCAACTGCTCACATTCGAGGAAGAATTTGCGACGGTTATAAATGTTGGTTAACGGATCGAAGAAAGATGAGGTTTCCAGCTCTTTTATCAGCTGATGTTTTTCATTTTCCAGCGCAATTTTTTCCTGATGATATTGTTTGAGCTGTGTGATGGCATTGCTGATGGCGATCAGTTCTTTGCTATAAAACGCCTCGTTGTTATCAATATTCATTTCACCTCGTGACAGGCGCAGAATATTGTTATGGGTCTTGGTTAGCCAACGGCTGATATTTGAACAGAATATCAGCGAAGGTAACAACACAAACAATACGATCAGCCAACCGAGCGAAATCATGCCGTAAATAGCGGCCTGGCTGTGGTGCATTTTGGCTTCAGAGGCGGCAATTTCCAGTTCAAAACTACGCTGATATAGCAGTTGAGAAAGTTGGCTCAGCTCTTTGATATACTGGTAGATAACGCCTGAGTTATAGTCGGTGTTATGAGTAATGGCCTGATGCAAATCTTCCGAAATACGGTTAACCCGATCGCTGGAGATCTTTTCCAGAATATCATCCACGGCGGCTGAAATTTGCGCATCGCCGTAGGCCAGTTTCATAAACACCAAGCGGGTGTTAAGGGCATTAAGAGCGCCGGTGAGTTGGATCGCCTTCAGGTAAAGGGTTTTATGCTCCTGCCCACCCAGGTTAATGTCAATAATCTGATCCAGCAATTCGGCCAGGGTCATATTCAGCCGATTATTGAGACGGATCGCTTCCAGAAACAGAAAGGAATCGGCGGTGATCATCCGGGTATCATAGGTATAGCGATAAAAGGTTTTGGTAGCCTGGACGATATAATAGGCGCTGTTGATATTGAATAAATTGGTGTTGGCTTCATTGATCAGCGATATCTGGCGGGAGTCGTTATCCAACAATTTCTCCATCAGGTTGACCATAGAGAGCAGGGCGAATTTCTGCTGAATCCCCAGCCGTTGAGAGATCTCGCTGTCGATATGTGATTTGACGATCGCTATTTTTTGGCGTGCCTGAGCATCATCGTGTTGCCATTGGTCTGCGGTAATCTCTTTATTCACCAGGCTTAATCTTTTTGAACGGTGTGCACGCAGCGCGGCCTGAAAGGCTGCGGACACTTCTTTGGCGCGATGGGTTTTATACAGGTTTTCCTGGCTCTGAAGATAGCTGTCATGCGCCTCGATCAGCCCATCGGAAATAAATATGGCAAAAGAGAACGTTAGGGCAAAAGTGAAAAAATAGATTAGGTATTTTACTTTCATGCCAATCCGTTTCTCCAGCGAGACGAGGGTGAAATTATAACATCGTGTCGAGCGCGTCGCTGCAGTAATGTTGTAGGTGCTGCGCAATTGCGCAGCTATTTCTGTCGCTGGCGCGGCCATCTCTGGGTTTTTTTCGTGGCTGTGATAGAGTTTATTCACTATCGGGCCGCGGAGCTCAACGTTATGCAACAGGCTAAGGCCGGTATGACGTTACCTGAGCCAGTACCGGCAACTTACTGAAACGTCGAAGGGTTTTTATGACACAACAGCCACAGGCGAAGTTTCGCCACGATTATCGTGCACCGGATTACACCATTACCGATATTGATTTGGATTTTGAGCTGGAGGCTGAGAACACACGCGTCACTGCCGTCAGCCAGATCAAGCGCCAAGGGGCCGCAGGAACCTCTTTAATCCTCAACGGCGAAGATTTAACACTGGTGAGTATTCAGATTGACGGGCAACCATGGGATGCCTATCAGCAGCAGGATAATCAACTGGTTATTGATAAACTGCCAGCACAATTTACCCTGACCATCGTCAACGATATCCACCCGGCCAAAAACACCGCGCTGGAAGGGTTATACCTGTCCGGTGAAGCGCTGTGTACCCAATGCGAAGCCGAAGGGTTCCGCAACATTACCTATTATCTCGATCGCCCAGACGTTCTGGCGCGGTTTACCACCCGTATCGTGGCGGATAAAGCGCGCTATCCATTCTTGCTCTCTAACGGTAACCGGATAGCTGAGGGAGAACTGGACGATGGCCGTCACTGGGTGCAATGGCAGGATCCGTTCCCTAAGCCTAGCTACCTGTTTGCCTTGGTTGCTGGCGATTTCGATGTGCTGCGCGATAGTTTTACCACGCGTTCCGGGCGCAAAGTGGCGCTGGAGCTGTTTGTGGATCGCGGCAATCTGGATCGCGCCGATTGGGCCATGACCTCGTTGAAGAATTCAATGAAATGGGACGAAACCCGTTTTGGTCTGGAATACGATCTGGATATCTACATGATCGTGGCCGTGGATTTCTTCAACATGGGCGCGATGGAAAACAAAGGGTTAAATATCTTTAACTCGAAGTATGTGCTGGCCAAGGCCGAAACGGCCACCGACAAAGATTACCTGAATATTGAAGCGGTGATCGGCCATGAATATTTCCATAACTGGACGGGCAACCGTGTAACCTGCCGTGACTGGTTCCAGCTCAGCCTGAAAGAAGGGCTGACAGTATTCCGCGATCAGGAGTTCAGCTCAGATCTGGGTTCACGTTCGGTTAACCGCATCGACAACGTGCGGGTAATGCGCGGCGCACAGTTTGCCGAAGACGCCAGCCCGATGGCGCATGCCATTCGGCCAGACAAAGTGATCGAAATGAACAACTTCTACACCCTGACGGTGTACGAAAAGGGCTCAGAAGTGATCCGCATGATGCACACCCTGCTGGGGGAGCAGCAGTTTCAGGCGGGTATGCAACTGTACTTTGAGCGTCACGACGGCAGTGCCGCAACCTGCGATGACTTTGTTCAGGCGATGGAAGATGCCTCAAATGTCGATCTTTCTCTGTTCCGCCGCTGGTACAGCCAGTCGGGTACGCCACTGCTGACGGTACGCGATGAGTATGACGCGGAGCATCAGCAATATCGCCTGCACGTCAGCCAGAAGACTGCGCCAACTGCCGATCAGCCAGAAAAGCTGCCGCTGCATATTCCGCTGGATATCGAACTGTACAATAGCGAAGGGAAGGTGATCGCCCTGCAGAAAGGCGGTGCGCCGGTAAACAATGTGCTGAACGTCACTGAGGCGGAGCAAACGTTCGTGTTTGACAGCGTTCCCCATCAGCCAGTGCCTTCGCTGCTGCGTGAATTTTCCGCGCCGGTGAAGCTGGATTATCCGTACAGCGATCAGCAACTGACTTTCCTGATGCAACACGCGCGCAATGAGTTTGCCCGTTGGGATGCCGCACAAAGCCTGTTGGCTACCTATATCAAACTCAACGTGGCCAAGTACCAGCAGAAACAGCCGTTGACCCTGCCGTTGCACGTTGCCGATGCGTTCCGCGCCGTGTTGCTGGATGAGAAACTGGATCCGGCCCTGGCGGCACAGATCTTGACGTTGCCTTCAGAGAACGAAATCGCTGAACTGTTTACCACTATCGATCCAGAAGCGATCGCCGCGGTGCATGATGCGATCACCCGTTGTCTGGCACAGGAAATGGCCGATGAGTGGCTGGCGGTGTATCGCGCTAATAAAACGGATGGCTACCGTGTTGAACACCATGACATTGCCAAACGTGCGTTGCGCAATGTGTGTCTGAGCTATCTGGCATTTGGTGATGCAGAGCAGGCAAATCAACTGGTAATGAAGCAGTTCCAGCAGGCGGACAACATGACCGATTCACTGGCTGCGCTGTCGGCGGCGGTGGGGGCACAATTGCCATGCCGTGATGCCTTGATGAGCGAGTTTGATGAGCGCTGGCATCAGGATGGCCTAGTGATGGACAAATGGTTTGTGCTGCAGGCCACCAGCCCGGCGGCCGATGTGCTGACCAAAGTGCGTGCTTTGCTGCAGCATCGCTCCTTCAGCCTCGGTAACCCGAACCGTACCCGTTCACTGATTGGTGCTTTTGCTTCAGCCAATCCGGCGGCGTTCCATGCGGCGGATGGCAGCGGGTATCAGTTTCTGGTGGAAATCCTCAGCGATCTCAACCAGCGCAACCCGCAGGTGGCTGCCCGGTTGATCGAACCGCTGATCCGCCTGAAACGTTACGACGCTTCCCGTCAGGCGTTGATGCGCAATGCGTTGGAGCAACTGAAAGGGTTGGAAAACCTGTCTGGCGATCTGTATGAGAAGATCACCAAGGCATTAGCGGCCTAAAAGAGCAGGGACGGGCGATGCCGTCCCTGCGAGTTAATTTGTTGCCACCCGGCATGCTGTTTCCTGCGCTTGTGGTGGTGACAACACCCTGTCCAGCACTTCAGCTTCCAGCTCAGCCAGCCTGGCCGAACCTTTGCGGCGTGGCCGTGGTAAATCGATAGTCAAATCCAGCCCGATCCGCCCCTCTTCAATGAGCAACACCCGATCGGCCAACGCAATGGCTTCACTGACGTCATGCGTGACCAGCAGCACGGTGAACCCCTGTTGCTGCCACAGACGTTCAATCAGCCCCTGCATCTCGATACGGGTTAACGCGTCCAGTGCGCCCAGCGGTTCATCCAACAGCAATAGGCGAGGGCGATGAATCAGCGCTCTTGCCAGTGCAACACGCTGCTTTTGCCCACCGGAGAGTGCCGCAGGCCAGTCGTTAGCGCGATCGGCCAAGCCGACGGTGGCTAAGGCTTGTAACGCGTCATCACGCCAGTTACCGCGCAAACCAAGCCCGACGTTATCGATCACCTTTTTCCACGGCAGCAGGCGGGCGTCCTGAAACATCAAACGCGTATCGTCTTTGGCACTGCTGAGCAGTGCACTACCGGCCAGCAGTGCGCCACCATTGGCGCTTTCCAGCCCGGCCAGCAGGCGCAGCAGGGTGCTTTTGCCACAGCCGCTACGGCCCACCACGGCGATAAACTGGCCCGCAGTGATGCGCAGTTGCAGGTTATCCAGCACGGTGCGGTTGCCATAGCGTTTGGCAATGGATTCCAGGGTGACCGGAATGCCTGGTGGAATACGAGTGGGAGCCGTCATCACGCTTCTCCTGATTTCAGTTGATAGGCCGGATGCCAGCGCAGCCAAAGGCGCTCGAGCCCTTGTGCGCTGGCATCGGCCAGCTTGCCGAGCAGGGCATACAGAATAATGGCCACCACCACCACATCGGTTTGCAGGAATTCACGTGCGTTCATTGCCAGATAGCCGATGCCGGAGTTGGCTGAAATGGTTTCTGCGACAATCAGCGTCAACCACATAAAACCCAGAGCAAAACGCACACCGACCATGATTGACGGCAATGCACCAGGCAGCACCACTTGGCTGAACAAACGGAAACCGTTCAGGCCGTAGCTGCGTGCCATCTCCAGCAGGCCGCGATCGAGATTCTTGATGCCGTGATAGGTATTCAGGTAGATCGGGAACAGCGTCCCGAGTGCCACTAAAAAGATCTTGGCCGACTCATCAATGCCGAACCACAGGATCACCAACGGGATCAGCGCCAGGTGGGGCACGTTACGGATCATCTGAACTGAGCTGTCGAGCAGGCGTGCGCCCCAGCGCGATAAACCGGTGATAAACCCCAGCACCAGCCCGATGCCGCCGCCAATGCTGAAGCCAACCAACGCGCGCCAACTGCTGATCGTCAGGTGTTGCCACAGTTCACCGCTTCTGGTCAGCGCCCAAAAGGCGGTGATAACCGCGCTGGGGGCAGGCAGGATGCGGTTTGACAGCCAACCGGTCTCAACGGCTGCCTGCCAGACCACCACCAGTAGCACCGGCAAAACCCAAGGGGCCAGCCGCTGCAGGAGACGTTGTGTACCGATCGCCATCAGGCTCCTCCTCAGCTTTGTGCTACTTTTTGTGGTGAGTAAATATTAGCGACCGTTTCTCCCTGCGGTTTGATGGCTCGCAACTGCGCTGGCGGTTCATTTTTCACCAGATCCAGATGCGGGAACAGCAGTTCGCCGACTCGGTAAGCTTCTTCAAGGTGCGGATAGCCAGAGAGCACAAAGGTATCGATACCCAGATCGGCGTATTCCTGTATGCGCTCTGCCACCGTTGGGCCATCGCCTACTAATGCCGTGCCCGCCCCGCCGCGTACCAGCCCGACACCGGCCCACAGGTTCGGGCTGATTTCCAGATGGTCTTTGCTGCCGCCGTGCAGGGCGGTCATGCGCTGTTGGCCTACCGAGTCGACGCGCGCGAAGGCCTTTTGCGCATCGGCAATGGTCTGGTCATCGAGATGAGAGATCAGACGATCGGCCGCGCGCCAGGCTTCTTCGGTGGTTTCGCGTACGATCACGTGCAGGCGAATGCCGAAGCGGACTTTGCGCCCAACGGCTGCCGCTTTGGCACGCACCTCCTCGATTTTTTCCTTCACCTGCGCTGGCGTTTCCCCCCAGGTCAGATAGAGTTCGACCTGCTCAGCGGCCAGATCCTGCGCTGCAGCGGAAGAACCGCCGAAGTAAAGGGGAGGGCGCGGTTGCTGGACCGGTGGGAACAGCAGTTTGGCGCCTTTCACGTTAATGTGCTTACCGGCGAAATCAACCGTTTCCCCTTCCAGCACCTTGCGCCACACGTGGGTAAATTCGGTAGAGGCTTCGTAACGTTCCGCGTGATTCAGGTGCAACCCCTCTGCGGCCAGCTCTTGTGGATCACCACCGGTCACCAGATTGAACAGCGTGCGGCCATTGGAAAGCCGGTCCAAAGTGGCGGCCTGCCGGGCGGCTACCGTCGGTGAAATAACGCCGGGGCGCAGTGCCACCAGGAATTTCAAGCGCTGCGTGACCGGAATTAACGATGCGGCCACCAGCCAGGAATCTTCACAGGAACGGCCGGTGGGGATCAGCACCCCGCCAAACCCAAGCCGATCGGCTGCTTGGGCAATCTGTTGCAGATAACTGTAATCGACCGTGCGGGCGCCTTCAGCACTGCCTAGATAGTGACCATCTCCATGGGTCGGTAAAAACCAGAATACGTTAATACTCATAATGATGTGCTCCTGCTTATTGTGAGTTTGGTTGCCAAATGCGTTGAGTGATATCCACCCGGAACGGCAGTAATCGGTTGGTGAAGAACAGATCGGCGGTTTGCTGCTGGGCGGCAATAGTCTTCGCATCCAGCGGTTTGATCGCGGTAATGGGGCGATGATCCAGATAAGAGGCAATCACCGGTTCTGGTAATCCCATCGCATTCGCCAGCAGCGTGACGCTTTTTGCCCGATCGCTGCGGGTTAACGCATCGGCCTGCGTCAGGGTATCCAGAACCTGTTGGATGAATAGGCCATTGGCTTCGGTGTAGGGGTGAGCGGCCAGATAGAAAGAACCGGTCTGGTTCAATTGGCTGCCGTCGGTCAGCACTCGGACGCCGCCTTGCAGCAATGCGGCGGAATAGTAGGGATCCCAGATCGCCCAGGCCTCGACGTTGCCCTGCTGGAAGGCCGCGCGAGCATCGGCAGGCGTCAGGTAAACCGGCTGAATATCACTGAACTCCAGGCCGGCCCGTTGCAAGGCACGTAGCAGCAGGTTGTGCGAGCTGGAACCTTTCTGGAAGGCGACCTTACGCCCTTTCAGTTCAGCAACGCTGTTAATCGGGCTGTTTTCTGCCACCAGGATCACTTCGGCTTTAGGCTTTGGCGGCTCTACGCCGACATACAGCAGATCGGCTCCGGCGGCCTGAGCAAAGATCGGCGGGATATCGCCGGTGCTGCCCAGGTCGATACTGCCGACGTTCAGCGCTTCAAGCATCTGCGGGCCTGCCGGGAATTCGATCCAACTGATTTGCGTGCCGGGGAAACGCTTCTCTAGCAATTGGTGCGTTTTTGCCAGCACCAGGCTGACGGAACCTTTCTGATAGCCAATGTGCAACTGGGCTGGGGCATTCTCCTTTGCGCTGGCGGCCTTAGCGATCGCCAAGGCAAAAATCGCCAGCAGTGCAGCCGTAGTGAACCCGCGGCGAAGAGTTGAGAGTCGCTTCATCATTGTTTCCTTTTATTCTCAGGCGGTTTGCTGGGTTAATAGCGTGGAGGGGAGGTTTAAAGCAGGGGATTTTCTGCGGCCCAGCGCCCAGTAAAAGCTTTCCAGCGCCTGTTCCAAACGGGTGGAAACAGGGGCAGACAGGGTGAACTGTTCACCGCTGAGTAGGATCTGGCTATCGTCGGCAAAAACGCCGTGCAGCACTTCCTGGGCTTTCAACGCCGCCAACACCGGTTTTAACGCGTAATCCACCGCCAGCATGTGGCCGAGAGAACCGCCGGTTGCCAGCGGTAACACCACCTTATGGTCTAATGCGCGCTCTGGCAGCAGATCGAGTAAGGTTTTCAATGCACCAGAAAATGAGGCTTTATAGACCGGCGTGGCAATCAGCAGGCCGTCCGCCAGCGCGAGTTGGGCGGCAAAGGCTTTGATGTCAGGGCTGTTGAAATTGGCATACAGCAGATCGTCGGCAGCGAAGTCGCGCAAGGTATAGGCAATCACTTCCACACCTTGTTGTTGCAGCCAGCGTTGGCTCTGATGTAGCAGGGCTGCTGAACGTGACGGAACTTGTGGGCTGCCAGCCAGTGATATAACGCGCATTGCCGCTCCTTATAGCTATACCCTTCATACTTCAAGTTGCATGTGCGTTGGCTTTGTTACTCGGCCCATCCGTGGGCCTCGCCCCTTCGGGGCCGCTGCAAGCAGCGTTCAAATCTGCTCCTGGCAGATTTGTCGCTCACCCCAGGAACGATCTTGAGCAAGCTCCTGGGGATTATGAGCCTCAAAGAGTCTCACCCTGCGGGCCAGCGCAAGCGCTGTTCAAATCGGTCAAAGACCGATTTGTCTCTGCGTCGCCGCCTTCCTGCAACTCGAATTATTTTGGGTATAAAAGTTATCAATGTTAAAATAATGTTTGTTTAGTGTTTTAAGGCTAACAGCAAGTGAGGGCGTTTTTTAAATCTCAATTTCTGATTTTGATATGCGTAAATAGGGGAAAGCAGGGGCTTCAAGGGCGGGATCGGGAAAGGGGTGGTGATAAAAACGTTTTTTTTGCCTTTAATCAATTCCAATTAATGGCAGGATACCGGAGAATATGCCCCCGGCTTGCAACTAACCGGGAAATCAGGAGAGTACATGTACTACCCCCTCATCAGGAAAGCGTTGTTTCAGCTCGATCCCGAGCGTGCGCATGAATTGACCTTCAGTCAGCTCCGCCGGATCACCGGCACTCCGTTAGAGTTTCTTATCCGTCAGTCCGTGCCGACCAAGCCGGTGAACTGCATGGGGCTCTCTTTTAAAAACCCGTTAGGCCTGGCCGCCGGTCTGGATAAAGACGGTGAGTGCATTGATGCTTTTGGTGCGATGGGGTTTGGCTTTGTTGAGGTGGGAACCGTTACCCCACGTCCACAGCCCGGTAATGATAAACCACGCCTGTTTCGCATTGTTGAAGCTGAAGGGCTGATTAACCGCATGGGATTCAATAACCACGGCGTGGATAATCTGGTTGAGAACGTTAAAAAATCCCATTTTGGCGGCATTCTGGGGATTAATATTGGCAAGAATAAAGATACGCCGGTAGAACAGGGTAAAGATGATTACCTGACCTGCATGGATAAAGTGTATCCCTATGCCGGTTATATCGCGATTAATATCTCTTCACCCAATACGCCGGGATTGCGTTCGTTGCAGTATGGCGAAGCATTAGACGATCTTTTGCTGGCCATTAAAAATAAGCAGGCCGAATTGCATGCCCGCCATCACAAATATGTGCCAGTGGCGGTAAAGATCGCACCAGATCTTTCTGAGGAAGAATTGATCCAAATAGCCGACAGTCTGGTGCGGCATAATATCGATGGCGTGATTGCCACTAATACGACCCTCGATCGTAAATTGATCCAGGGATTGAATTACTGTGAGCAAACCGGCGGGCTCAGTGGTCGCCCGGTACAATTACGCAGCACTGAAGTGATCCGCCGCTTGTCACAGGAACTGCAAGGGCGCTTGCCGATTATCGGCGTGGGGGGAATCGATTCCCTGACCGCTGCGCGGGAAAAAATGGCGGCGGGGGCAACGCTGGTGCAAATTTATTCCGGATTTATCTTCCATGGCCCGCGTTTGATTAAAGATATCGTTACCCATATCTAATATTTTTCCCTTCATTTCTGGCCGGGGGTTTATTTCTGCTCCCGGCTCGTCTATATTTTGTTCGTCAGTCTATACCCAAAATAATTCGAGTTGCTTGTAGGCGGCAACCGAATGAATCCCCAGGAGCTTACTCAAGTAAGTGACTGGGGTGAATGAGGGAAGCCAACACCCAAGCAACTTGAAGTATGACGGGTATAAATATCGTTCGTAGAATTAGCGGCTGTTGAGGTGATAACATCATCTGTTAGGGTATCGCGTTGTTAAGTAGCACGTTGGCAAGAGGGATAAGCAATAATGAAGATAAAACCAGACGATAATTGGCGTTGGTATTTTGACGCTGAACACGATCGAGTCATGCTCGATCTCGCTAATGGTACTCTCTTCCGTTCGCGCTTTCCGGCAAAAATGCTAACGCCGGATGCGTTTGCTGAATGTGCTTTCTGTGTTGACGATGCGGCACTCTATTTTGATTACGAAGAGCCCTGTAAACAGCTGCAGCTCAGCCATGAGCAGCGCGCCGAACTGGTATTGAATGCCCTGGTCGCGTTCCGTTTCCTGAAACCCTTGATGCCAAAGAGCTGGCATTTCACCCAGCAGCATTATCCGCTGCAGCCCAAGAATGGGACATTGGCGGCGGTGAAGGTGATGGATAGCGGCGAAGACGCCCACCTGCTGGTGGTTGAGGCCGGTGATCATGCCAGCCTGTGCGTGCTGGCGCAAAACCAACTGATGTTAGCTGGCCGCACCATGGTGTTGGGCGATGCCATCAAGGTGATGCACGATCGCCTCAAGCCTTGCATTCTGGATGATTTATCCGCTCCGGCTTACGACAGAGCGGTTTAACCTCAGGCCAGTTTTACATCGCTTTTGGGAATGCAACTGCAACACAGAACGGTGCCGTCGTTGCCGATGGCGCTCTGCTTCAATGGGGCGACGTCTCCGTCAACCAACTGGATCCGGCAACTGCCGCAAATACCCGCCCGGCAGGAGTAAGGAATGCGGATTCCCTGCTGCTCTAGCTGCTCCAGCAAGATCTGCTGATTATTACCGGTGAACACTTGCCCGGCGTATTCGATCGTCACGCTGTGCGTGCTGTCTTGCGGTGCCTGCAGGCTGGCTACAACCTTACCCGCGCCATATGGCCGCGGTGGCTTGTTGGACAGCACCTCAACCGTATCCCCCACGCGGATAATACCGCTGTTACGGGCAATCATATTCTGACCGAAATCGATATCGCCATTCTCGGCAGTGCGGAATTTTTGCAGCGTACCGAGCGGTTCGCCGCTCGGGTGCTTGCGGCCACGCTCGGTGCTGACGGTAGTCAGAACACAGCGGCTGCAGGGTTTCACCAGATCAAACATTACCTCGCCGACGCGAATCACCTGCCAACTATCTTCAGCCCAGGCACTGGCTCCGCTGACCACCAGGTTCGGGCGGAACTGTTCCAGCTTGATACTGCCAGGGCAGCGCTGTTGCAGATCCAGGAATGACGCTTCGTTGACCAACAGATACGGATAGCCGTCGGCGAACGACAGTGGAATCTCCGGGTGTTTTGTTACTCTGCGGGTTAATTGCGGCCCAACCCAGCGTAGCTGCACGTCACGCTGAAAATAGCCGCTGAGCCAACTGTTGATCGTCTGTGGGGCAATCAGCGCGGTGAAATGGTTACCCCAAACTTCGGTCGGGCGCTCATCGGCGGCAAAATCATGGAAGCGGATCGTAGCACTTTCGCCATCCGGGGCGGTCAGGTACAGGCCATCTGGCAACAAAGCCGGGGTAAACAGCACCATCTGCGGGTATTGGCGGGCCGTAATAAAAGTGCCATCAGGTTCGGTGATCATAAAGCTGCGATCAAAAGCCAGCCCGTGGCTTGCCGCCAGCGCATGAGAAAGCTGTAAGCCGCGTAGTGATTTGATCGGATGAACGTAAAGCCGCGAAAGCGTGATCACCACTGCCCCCATAACGATGATGAAATAGAAGGGAGCAACTTTATGACAAGCGGCCGGGATTAGCTATAATGCGCAACAATTTTCTTTTTGGTGATAAGCACGATATGAACTCTCTGTTTGCCAGCACGGCGCGTGGATTGGAAGAACTGTTAAAAAGCGAACTGGAGCTGCTGGGTGCTCATGCCTGTAAAGTGGTACAGGGTGGGGTACATTTTCAGGGTGACGATCGTCTGCTGTACCAAAGCCTGCTTTGGAGCCGTCTGGCTTCACGCATTCTGTTGCCGCTGAATGAATTCCGCGTGCACAGCGATCTGGATCTGTATCTTGGCGTTCAGTCGATTGATTGGCCGAGCATTTTCGGCGTGGATAAAACCTTTGCCGTCCACTTCAGCGGCGTCAATGAAGAGATCCGCAACAGCCAGTATGGTGCTCTAAAGGTTAAAGACGCGATTGTCGACAGCTTTACCCGCAAAATTGACCAGCGGCCGAGCGTGGCCAAGCAGCAGCCGGATATCCGCGTCAACGTGTTCCTGCAGCGCGATATGGCCAGCGTAGCGCTCGATCTCAGCGGCGAAGGCCTGCATCAGCGTGGCTACCGCGATCTCACCGGCCAGGCACCGCTGAAAGAAAACCTGGCTGCCGCGATTGTTCAGCGCTCCGGTTGGCAGTTAGGCACGCCGATGCTCGATCCGATGTGCGGTTCCGGCACGCTGTTGATTGAAGCGGCGATGATCGCCTCCGATCGCGCGCCCGGCCTGCATCGCCAGCACTGGGGATTCACCGCCTGGAACGGCCATAACGCTGAACTGTGGCGCGAAGTGATCACCGAAGCGCAGGTGCGTGCACGCCGTGGCTTGCAGGAAACCACGTCCCGTTTCTTTGGTTCAGATATCGATCGCCGGGTGATCGAGATGGCACGCGGCAACGCTCGCCGTGCCGGTGTGGCGGAATTGATCACTTTTAACGTTAATGACGTCAGTAAACTGACCAATCCATTGCCGGAAGGCCCAGTGGGCACCGTGATCAGTAACCCGCCTTACGGTGAACGCCTTGAGAGCGAACCGGCGCTGATCGCCTTGCACAATATGCTGGGCCGGATCATGAAGAGCGCGTTTGGCGGCTGGCAACTGTCATTGTTCAGCGCTTCACCTGAGCTGCTGAGCTGCCTGCAACTGCGCGCCGAACGCCAGTTCAAGGCGAAAAACGGCCCGCTGGACTGCGTGCAGAAAAACTATCAGCTGGCGGAAAACCCTCAGGGTTCTGCTGGCGTGCAGGTAGCGGAAGATTTCGCTAACCGCTTGCGTAAAAACCTGAAGAAACTGGAAAAATGGGCGAAACAGCAGGGGATCGAATGCTATCGCCTGTACGATGCCGATTTGCCGGAATATAACGTGGCGGTGGATCGCTACGGCAGCAAAGTGGTGGTGCAGGAGTATGCTCCGCCAAAAACCGTTGATGCGCAGAAAGCGCGCCAGCGTCTGTTTGACGTAATTAATGCAACGTTGTCGGTGCTGGATCTGCCTTCCAATCAGCTGGTATTGAAAACCCGCGAGCGGCAGAAAGGCAAAAACCAGTATGAAAAACTGGCGCAAAAGGGCGAGTTTTTGCTGGTGGAAGAATTTAACGCCAAGCTGTGGGTGAACCTGACGGATTATCTGGATACCGGTCTGTTCCTCGATCACCGCATTGCACGCCGGATGCTGGGTGAAATGAGCAAGGGTAAGGACTTCCTCAACCTGTTTGCCTATACCGGCACCGCCAGCGTGCATGCCGGGTTGGGTGGTGCGCGCAGCACTACCACGGTGGATATGTCGCGTACCTACCTGGAATGGGCAGAGAAAAACCTGCGGGTTAATGGCCTGACTGGCAAACAACACCGATTAATCCAAGCAGACTGCCTGTCATGGTTGCATAATGCGGACGAACAGTTCGATGTGATCTTTATCGATCCGCCGACCTTCTCCAACTCTAAACGGATGGAGAACTCTTTTGATGTGCAGCGCGATCATCTTGACCTGATGAAAGATTTGAAGCGGTTACTGCGCCGTAATGGAACCATTATGTTCTCCAACAACAAGCGCGGTTTCCAGATGGATCTGGCTGGCCTGAACGCACTGTGTCTGGAAGCGAAAGAAATTACCGCCCAGACCTTGTCGCAGGACTTTGCCCGTAACCGTCAGATTCACAACTGCTGGCTGCTGAACCATGCTGGCGAAGGAAAATAATTACTATGTCGTTAATCAGCATGTCGGGTGCCTGGCTGTCTTTCAGCGATGCACCTTTGTTAGACAACACCGAAATTCATATTGAAGATAACGAGCGCGTGTGCCTGGTTGGGCGCAATGGCGCAGGTAAATCCACGCTGTTGAAGATCCTCAGCAAAGAGGTCCCTTTGGACGATGGCCGGGTGATCTACGAGCAGGATCTGATAGTGGCGCGCTTGCAGCAGGATCCGCCGCGCAATATTGGCGGCACGGTGTTTGATTTTGTCGCCGAAGGCGTGGCCGAGCAGGCCGAACATCTGAAGGCTTACCATGCGATTTCGCATCAGGTGGAGCTGGATCCCAGCGAAAAGAATCTGGCGCGTATGGCGCAGATCATGGAGATCCTCGATCACCAAGGCCTGTGGCAGCTCGACAGCCGCATCAGCGAAGTGCTGTTGCAGCTTGGGCTGAATGGCGATGCTGAACTGTCTTCGCTTTCTGGCGGCTGGCTGCGTAAAGCCGCGCTTGGCCGTGCGCTGGTCAGTTCACCGCGCGTGCTGCTGCTCGATGAACCCACCAACCACCTGGATATCACCACCATCGATTGGCTGGAAGGTTTCCTGAAAGAGTTCCAGGGCAGCATTGTGTTTATCTCGCACGACCGTTCGTTTATCCGCAATATGGCAACGCGCATTGTCGATCTCGATCGCGGCAAGCTGGTGTCCTGGCCGGGTAATTACGAGCTCTATTTGACAAGCAAAGAAGAAGCGCTGCGGGTGGAAGAGCTGCAAAACGCCGAATTTGACCGCAAGCTGGCGCAGGAGGAAGTGTGGATCCGTCAGGGCATCAAGGCCCGTCGCACCCGTAACGAAGGCCGTGTGCGTGCGCTGAAAGCGCTGCGTAACGAACGTTCGCAACGGCGCGAGGTGATGGGCACCGCCAAGATGCAGGTTGAGGAAGCAGTACGCTCCGGCAAGATCGTGTTCGAAATGGAAGACGTCAATTATCAGATTGGCGATAAATTGCTGGTGCGCAACTTCAGCGCGCAGGTACAGCGCGGCGATAAAATCGCTTTGGTGGGCCCGAATGGTTGTGGTAAAACCACGCTGTTGAAATTGATGCTCGGTCAACTGAAGGCCGACAGTGGCCGGGTGCACTGCGGTACCAAGCTGGAAGTGGCTTATTTTGACCAGCACCGTGCTGAGTTGGATCCAGAACGCACGGTGATGGACAACCTGGCAGAAGGCAAGCAAGAAGTCATGGTCAATGGCCGTTCACGCCATGTGCTGGGCTATCTGCAGGACTTCCTGTTCCATCCGAAGCGCGCGATGACGCCGGTGAAAGCGTTGTCCGGCGGGGAGCGTAACCGCCTGTTGTTGGCCAAGCTGTTCCTCAAGCCCAGTAATTTACTGATCCTCGATGAACCGACCAACGATCTGGACGTAGAAACGCTGGAATTGCTGGAAGAGATGATCGACAGCTATCAGGGCACGGTGCTGCTGGTGAGCCACGATCGTCAGTTTGTGGATAACTCGGTGACGGAATGCTGGATTTTTGAAGGCAACGGAGTGATCGATACCTACGTAGGTGGCTATTACGACGCTCATCATCAGCGTGCCACCGCGAAGCCAATCCGCCAGGTGGCTGTGGCCCAAGCCAAGCCCGTTGCGGAAAAAAAAGTTGAGCCAGCCAAAAAATCGGTGGCCAAATTAAGTTATAACCTGCTGCGTGAGCTGGAACAGCTGCCGCAGCGTCTCGAAAAGCTGGAGGCAGATATCGAGGCGTTGCAGGCGCAGGTGAGTGATGGGGGATTCTTCTCCCGTCCACACAGCGAAACACAGCAGGTATTGCTCGATCTCGCTACGGCTGAACAGGCTCTCGAAGAGGCTTTCGCCCGCTGGGAAGAGCTGGAAGCGATGAAGAACGGTTGATTGGTAAATACCGGCCCGCACGCTGCCGCGGGCCGGTACTCCGGTGAACAACGTTGTTAAGGATGAATATGGTGTGTTCCCACGAAAATCATAAGCAGCGTAGCCATGAAACGGATGGCGAACAGCAGCAGGATAACCTGATGCTGTGCCCACAATGTGACATGCTGGTGGCGTTACCGCCGTTGGCATTCGGTTCCAAGGCGGTTTGTCCCCGCTGTAAAACTACGCTCAGTTCGCGCTGGGCTGAGCCGCGTAAACAGCCTATTGGCTATGCTTTCAGCGCATTGCTGATGCTGGTGCTAGCCAATCTTTTCCCGTTTGTTAATATGCGCGTTGCCGGTATCACGAGCGAAATTAAACTGATCCAGATCCCACAGGTGATGGTGGCGGAAAATTACGCCAGCATGGCCACGTTGTTTATGGTGCTGGTTCAGCTTATCCCGACGTTTTGCATGTTGGCGATTATTCTGCTGTGTGCCAGAGCGCGTATCCCGCTTGGGGCGAAGGTGTGGATGGCCAAAGTGCTGTTCCAGTTTAAAACCTGGTGCATGGTGGAGATCTTTCTTGCCGGGGTATTGGTCAGCTTCGTCAAACTGATGGCCTATGGGGATATCGGTATTGGTACCAGTTTTATTCCTTATTGCATGTTTTGCCTATTGCAGGTGCGCGCATTCCAGTGTGTGGATCGCCGCTGGCTGTGGCAAGACATTGAAGCGGCACCCCAGCTTGAACACCCAGCACAGGTTGGCCGCACAGGGTTACGGCAGGGGCTCCGTTCCTGCCAGTGCTGTACCGCGATCCTGCCTGCCGAACAGCTCCGCTGCACGCGTTGCCATTCTATCGGGCATGCGCGCCGCCGCCATAGCCTGCAGTGGACGATGTCACTGCTGGTGACATCGATCATGTTGTATATCCCCTCAATGGCAATGCCTATTATGATCACTGAGGCGTTGGGCAACAAAATGCCTTCGACAGTGATGGCCGGGGTGATCCTGCTGTGGGGAGAGGGATCTTACCCGGTAGCCATGGTGATTTTTATCGCCAGCGTTATGGTGCCGTCACTGAAGATGCTGGCGATCGGCTGGTTATGCCTGGATGCTAATGGCAAAGGCAAAGATCGTGCCGACAGTGAACGTATGCATCTTATCTATGAAATTGTGGAGTTTGTTGGCCGTTGGTCAATGATCGATGTATTTGTTATCGCCGTATTGTCGGCACTGGTACGTATGGGACAATTGATGAGTATTTATCCTGCCACGGGTGCGTTACTGTTCGCCGGGGTGGTTATCCTCACTATGTTTGCTGCCATGACGTTTGATCCCCGTCTGACTTGGGATCGCGTAAATGAAACAATAAAGAAGGAGCCGCAAGGTGAAGGAAAGTAATCATAGCGTCGCGGACGTTGAAAAGATCAAGCGTTGGTCGCCGGTGTGGATCATTCCCATCGTGACCGCGTTGATCGGCGCATGGATCCTGTTTTACCACTTCAGCCACCAGGGGCCTGAGGTGATGCTGACAACCACCAGCGCCGAAGGGTTGGAAGCGGGCAAGACTAAAATCAAGAGCCGCAGCGTTGATGTGGGCGTAGTAGAAAACGTGACGCTGAGCGAAGATTTGAGCAAAGTGCTGGTGCAGGCGCGTCTGAATTCCGGTATGGAAGCGCTGCTGCGTGAAGATTCGGCCTTCTGGGTGGTGAAACCGCAGATTGGCCGTGAAGGGATCTCGGGCTTGGGGACGCTGCTGTCCGGTGCCTATATTGAATTGCAACCGGGGAACAAAGGTAAAGAAGGAAAGGACGATTTCCAATTACTGGATGCGCCGCCGCTGGCACCACCCGATGCTAAGGGGCTGCGCGTGCTGCTGGACAGTGAAAAATCCGGTCAGCTGAATGCGGGCGATCCGGTGTTGTTCCGTGGTTATCGCGTCGGTTCGGTTGAAACCAGTTACTTTGATGCCAAAGAGCGTGTGATGCGCTATCAGCTCTTTATTTCGGCCCCTTATGATCAACTGGTAACCAGCAACGTGCGCTTCTGGAAAGATAGCGGCGTGGCGTTTGATATGTCTGCGCAAGGCATGCGCGTAGAGATGGGGTCACTGACGACGTTGTTTAGCGGCGGTGTCAGCTTTGACGTGCCGGAAGGCTGGGAACGTGGTGAGTCGGTCAAAGAGAAGTCGGAATTCCAACTGTTCGACAACGAGCGCAATATTCAAGACTCCTTGTATACCGAGCATACCGATTACCTGATGTTCTTCTCAGATTCGGTACGTGGCCTACAGGCTGGGGCTCCGGTGGAATTCCGTGGGATCCGTCTTGGTACCGTGGCACAGGTGCCATTCTATAAGGAAGGCATGACGCAACGTCTGGATTCTGACTACCGTATTCCGGTGTTGATCCGCATTGAACCCGATCGTTTCCAACAGCAGTTGGGCAAAGGCTTTAACATCCAGCAACATCTGAAAGACGCAGAAGGCCGTGGCATGCGTGCTGCACTGAAGTCTGCCAGTCTGTTGACCGGTGCACTGTATATCGATCTGGACTTCTATCCGCAGGAAAAACCATGGAAAGGCCCGCGTGAGATGTTTGGTTATCCGTTGTTGCCAACCACCAGTGCTGGTTTGGCGCAGATCCAGCAGAAACTGATGCAGACGCTGGATAAGATCAATTCGATGCCTTTGACCCCGATGATCAACGAAGCGACTAAAACGCTGGCCGAAAGCCAGAAAACCATGCAGGAAACGCAAAAAACTATGCAGTCGCTGAATGAAATCATCTCAAGCAAAGAGATGAAGGCGCTGCCTGCGGACATGCAAAAAACGCTACAGGAACTCAATCGTAGTATGAAAGGGGTTCAGCCTGGTTCACCGGCCTACAACAAGATGGTTGGCGATATGCAACGCCTCGATCAGGTGCTGCGTGAACTGCAACCGGTGCTGCGTACCCTGAATGAAAAGAGTAATGCCCTGGTGTTTGAAGCCGCGGGTAGTGACGATCCTCAGCCGAAGAAGGCCAAAAAATGATGAAATGGATTCCGGTAGCTCTGGCGCTGTTGCTCAGCGCCTGTAGCAGTACACCAAGCAAGACTTATTATCAGTTGCCCGCGTTGGGGGCAACAACTCAGGTGAGCGAAGCCCCGGCATCACGCCAGCTTTGGCTGGAACATGTCAGCGTGGCGGATTTTCTGGCGCAAAGCGGTGTGGTCTATCAGACCAACGATGTGCAGTATGTGATTGCGCAAAACAACCTGTGGGCCAGCCCGTTAGATCAGCAGTTGCAACAAACGCTGGTGAGCAATCTCAGCGGTGCGCTGCCGGGTTGGGTGGTGTCATCACAGCCAATGAGCAGCGATCAGGACGTGCTTAACGTGACGATCAGCGGCTTCCATGGCCGCTATGATGGTAAAGCGATCATTCGCGGCGAATGGGTGCTGAATCATCAGGGGCAGCTACTTAAACGGCCATTCAGCTTGGAATTGCAGCAAGAGGAAGATGGGTATGACGCTCTGATTCGTACCTTGGCACAGGGGTGGCAGCAAGAAGCATTGGCTATAGCGGCTCAGGCGACACGCTTTTAGTTATAATCGGTAATAAAATAGTCTAAATCTCTCCCGGTAAAGAATTCGACCATTCTCTGCCGGGTTTTTTTTATTATATTTCATGATGTTATAATCATCTTTGCTTATCAGCAACTTAGCGTATTCTCCGGGCGTAGCTCACAAATATGACATTGGTGTGGAATGGGTACATTGATCTTCCCGCCATTTGGAGCTATTTGTTAAATGTGGCTGCGCAAAAAGTGGCCATTGTTTTCTTTCCACCAGAGCAAAATGAGGGAAACGAGGCATGAAGAGACAGAAGCGAGATCGTTTGGAACGGGCTCAATCGCGTGGTTATCAAGCAGGTATTGCGGGGCGTTCAAGAGAGCTTTGCCCCTACCAATCTTTAGATGCACGGGCTAACTGGCTGGGAGGGTGGCGACAAGCCATGGAGGACAGGGCTGTGACCGCCTAAGCGGCCCCCTGTTGTGAAGAAGGAATAACCTCCGCCAAGGCGGAGGTTTTCGTTTCTGGTATAAAATTATTCCTGCCAGCGCTTCAGCAAGATACTCGCATTGACCCCGCCAAAGCCGAAACCGTTAGATAATGCATAGGTCATCGCCATGGGTTCTGCCTGGTTCGCTACCAAATGCAGGCCCGCCGCGGCAGGATCTGGGTTATCCAGATTCAACGTGGCAGGGGCGATTTGATCGCGCAGCGCCAACGCGGTGAAGATGGTTTCCAAACCACCGGCAGCCCCCAGCAAATGGCCGGTGGCTGATTTGGTTGAGGTGATGGCAATACCGCCGCTGGTGCCAAACAAGTGCTTTATGGCGTTGATTTCACCCAGATCGCCAACCGGTGTGGATGTGGCATGGGCGTTCAGATGTTGTACCTGCTCAGGGGCTACTCTGGCCTGCTTTAAGGCGGTCTTCATTGCCCGATAAGCACCGTCACCGTCTTCGGCACCGGAGGTCATGTGATAGGCATCTGCGCTGGTGCCGTAGCCGACAATTTCGGCCAGCGGTGTGGCACCGCGTGCCAGAGCATGTTCCAGAGTTTCGATCACCAACATACCGGCCCCTTCTCCCATCACGAAACCGTCGCGGGCGCTGTCGAAGGGCCGTGAGGCGCGGGTCGCTGCTTCAGATGGCGCTGTTGACATAGCGCGTGCGGCGGCAAATCCCCCCAGGCTGACGGTATCAATGGCCGCTTCAGCTCCGCCGCACAGCGCAATATCGGCTTCGCCATTACGCAGCAAGCGTACTGCGTCACCAATGGCTTGGACGCCAGCGGCACAGGCGGTGACCGGTGCACCGATCGGCCCTTTGAAGTGATGCTTGATGGAGACATGCCCGGCTGCCAGATTGACCAGAAATGACGGGATGGTGAAAGGCGAAAGGCGCTTTGCTCCGCGGCTGTCGGTAGTGCGTACCGCATGGGCGATAGCCGGGAAGCCGCCGATGCCAGAGGCGATGACCGTGGCGGTGCGCTCTTGCTTATCTTCGCTATCGGCAACCCAGCCAGCCTGCTGGATGGCCTCATCAGCAGCCGCCATCGCCAGCAGAATAAAGCGGTCCATCTTTTTTTGATCTTTCGGTGCAACTGAGAGATCGGGATTAAAGCCCGCTTCGGCATCTTGCGCAAATGTGGGAACTTGGCCTGCGATTTTGACCTGCAGATCCGCCACTACCGGCTCGGGTAGTGGACTGATCCCGGATTGGCCCGCCAGTAAGCGCCGCCAGATTTTTTCTACGCCGCAACCCAGAGGAGAGACAGCCCCCATCCCGGTGATAACGATACGATGACTGTTCATACTGACTCCTTGGAGGATTCTGTGAGTAGAGCGGAATGTTGTTGCATCCGTTGGGCGCGTGAACGCATACCTTCGCCGGCGGCCGGGCCTGCTGCCAGGGCCACATGCTGCAAAGTGAGCGGCTGCTGTGTCATGGTGTCGATCAGTTGCGGTTGTATCGGTTTGCCGCTGCGCCGATCCACCAATTGTGCGGCGATGTTATCATCAGCCAGATGCGTATTGCCCCAGTGGAACAATGTGACCAGAACGGGGAAAAAATCTTTGCCACGCTCGGTTAACAAATACTCATAACGCGTTGGCCGCGTTTGATACCGCTGTTTGTGCAAAATCCCGCTTTCCACCAGAAACTTGAGCCGCCGCGTGAGTAGCGTGGGGGATAGCCCAAGGCTTTGCTGAAATTCATCAAACTTGGATATGCCATGAAAAGCGTCCCGCAATATCAGGATGCTCCACCATTCTCCCACGTGGACTAAAGAACGGGCGATCGGGCACGGGGTTTCTGCAAAACTGACTTTTTTCATTCTATTCCTTCCCTCCCTGTAACTACATTTATTGTAGCCACTAAATCATCGCTAACTAAACCAGCTTTATGGTATGAAATAACGCTACTACGGGAAAATAGACGGCGGCCGAGAAGGGCCGCCGTAATGGTGCTTAGAATGCAGCGGCGTCCTTGAACAGGCCCACTTTCAGGTCGCTCGCGGTGTAGATTAATTTGCCATCAACTAGCACTTCGCCATCGGCAACACCCATAATCAGTTTGCGGGTGATAACGCGTTTGAAGTTGATGCGGTAGGTGACTTTCTTGGCGGTTGGCAGCACCTGGCCGGTGAACTTCACTTCGCCTACACCCAGCGCGCGGCCTTTACCTTCGCCACCCAGCCAGCCGAGGTAGAAGCCAACCAGTTGCCACATGGCGTCAAGACCCAAACAACCAGGCATTACCGGATCGCCGATAAAGTGGCAACCAAAGAACCACAGTTCTGGATTGATATCGAGTTCGGCTTCTACATAGCCTTTATTGTAGCTGCCACCGTCTTCGGTCATTTTGACCACGCGGTCCATCATCAACATGTTACCTGCTGGCAAGGGGGGGCCACCGGCGCCAAACAGTTCGCCGCGACCAGATGCTTCGAGGTCTTCTTTCGTATAGGATTCGCGTTTATCTACCATGTTTCAGTAAGCCTTATTTTAATGAAGAACGCAGATTAGCTAACACGTGTAAGCTGAACAAGTCCGATCAGCCGTGGTTAAACCAGTTAAGCCAACGTAATGGCCATGGCCACTGGCGGCGTTCTTGGGGATTTACCTGGGCAATCCGCTCTTGAATGGCTGCCAGCAAGCTAGGTTGTTGCTCATCGGCGTATGGGTACCCAGTTAATAATGGCAGAGCCTCTGCAACACTGTCCACTGCCCACAGGTGGAATTGCTCTTCGCGCACGGCGTCGATCACATCCTGACGCAGGCAGAGATTGCGCACATTGCTGGCAGGCAGAATAACACCTTGTTTACCCGTCAGGCCACGACGCAGACAGACCTCAAAGAAACCTTCGATCTTTTCATTGACTCCGCCTATCGGTTGCACATTACCAAATTGGTCAACGGAGCCCGTTACGGCGATTTGCTGAGTGATCGGCTGTTGTGACAAGGCACTGACCAAGGCGCAAAGCTCAGCCAGGGAAGCGCTGTCGCCATCCACCTCGCCATAGGACTGCTCGAATACAATCGACGCGGAGAAAGGCAACTGCTGGTCAAGATCCAGTTCAGAGATCAGGAAGGCTTGCATAATCATCATGCCCTTGGCATGCAGATTGCCCCCCAACTCGGCTTTACGTTCAACGTCGGTGAATTCACCGTCACCGAGATGCACCACGCAACTTATGCGTGAAGGTTCGCCGAAACTGCGTGGATGACCGGGATAATCCAAGACGGACAGGCCATTAATCTGGCCGATGACTTCGCCTTCGGTTTCGATCAGGATTTGGCCTAGCTCTATCTCATCCTGCATGCGCTCTGCGAGATAACTTTCCCGCCATTCGCGCGCGTTTAGCGCTGCTTCCAACGCCTTGGCGGAGATCTGTTCTCCTTCGGCATACAGCGCCGCCTCAGAGAGCTGCTGGCTGACCCACAGCGGTGACAGTGGCAGGTTACCCTGGTCGCCAGTATAACGCACCGCCTGCACCATCAGAGGTTGCCAGGCGTCTGCCGCCAGAGGAGGTAACTGTTGTTCAGCAATAACTGCATTGATATAGCTGCACCACTGCACCATGTCATCCGCTTCGGTGAGTTGAAGATCGTCTTCATATTCACCATAGATGGCTTGCTCGCACAGCTCGGGCTCAATGTCATGGAAATCAGCCAAACCGTGGCGATCGCCAACCACAATCAGGCGCAACTCCAGCGGCATAGAGGGGATAGTCACCGGCAGTGGCCGGGTTTCATCCGGGGTAAACCATTGGAACTGGCGCTGCAAGATCATTTGCTTTAAGCGCAGCCACAACAAGGGCTGTGCCAGCAATGCACGCACCGACAGGATCAGTACCCCACCGTTTGCCTGGTGGATCAGGCCGGGTTGCAGGGTGATTTCACCGTTGTGTATTCTGACGCAGCCAAACAATTGTTCAGGCTCGATCCAATCCTGGTAGACGCAGGCTCCGCCAGCCGCGAAGGGTTCATCACCACGAACGGCGGACTCCACGCTGATCTTGCTGGCGTCCACCACATAATTACTGCCTTTAATGGTGCTCTGAGGCTGTAACTTTTCCACCGCTTGGGCAACCAGCGCCAGATACTCACGCGTTTCCTGTGCTTTCAAGAGCATAAAACGGGGTTGGGACAGCGGATGCAGAAATAGCGTCAGCGCATTATCCAAACGGGGCTGGATGGCAGAAAAGGTTGCGGGTGCCAGTTGAGAGGCAGAATCAAATATCGCCTGATAAGGCGTAGCAGCGGGCAACAGAGATTGCCATTCAAGTCGGTTATTGGTCAAGGTGTTAGATGCAATCGTTAAAAAGGGAAAGGGCGATTATACAAGAATAACGCCAGCTTGATAGATGCAGAGTGGTTGTTGGTGGCAGGGAGTTTGACATCACGCGAAGACTGTGCAAAAAACAAGCTGAAAGTGGTTTTAATTGCCGAGGAAAATCAGCATAAAGCTGTTATGCTTAATAAAGTTACGCGGTCACAGAAGAGTTCACGATGAAATATCAGCAACTGGAAAATCTGGAGAGCGGTTGGAAATGGAAATACCTGGTCAAAAAGCACCGGGAAGGTGAATTGATCACTCACCACCTTGAAGCCAGCGTTGCTCAGGAAGCTATTGATGAACTGCTGAAGTTGGAAAATGAGCCGGTAAAAGTATTGTCATGGATTGATGCACACATGAATCCGGCGTTAGGTAACCGGATGAAGCAAACCATCCGTGCTCGGCGTAAGCGTCATTTTAACGCGGAACATCAGCATACTCGCAAAAAGTCTATCGATCTGGAGTTCCTGGTCTGGCAACGTTTAGCTGCCCTGGCGCGCAGGCGTGGGGTAACGCTGTCGGAAACCGTCGTTCAACTGATTGAGGATGCAGAGCGGAAAGAAAAATATGCCAACCAGATGTCATCGTTGAAGCAGGATCTGAAAGCGATTCTGGGTAAAGATGATGGTTAACGGGTTGTTTATCTGATAAAAAATGCTGAAAAAAAAACCCCGCAACGCGGGGTTTTTACTAGAAGAGATAAACTTAGCCCTGAGGCTGAGATACCACTTCTTTGATGCCTTTAACTTCGATCTCTACGCGACGATCTGGAGCCAGACATGCGATCTGTGCTGGGGTAGCACGGCCAGAACGGTAACCACAGGTGTCACCGGTAACTGGGTTAGCTTTGCCCATACCACGAGCGGTGATCTTGTCTGCTGGGATACCTTTAGAGATCAGGTAGTCCACAACGCTGCGTGCGCGTTGCTCAGACAGACGCAGGTTAGATTCAGCAGAACCTACTGCATCGGTGAAGCCTACAACCACTACTGAACCGTCTTTCGGATCCAGTGAGCTCAGTTGGGTGTACAGTTCGTCCAGAGCGTGCTGGCCTTCTGGCTTCAGAGTGTATTTACCGAAGTTGAACAGAACACCAGAAGACAGGGTGAATTTCTTGGTTTCAACAACTGGAGCTGGGGCTGGAGCTGGAGCAACGACTGGAGCTGCAACTTCATCCTGGCCAAAGCGATAGGAAACACCTACGCTCAGCAGGGCGTTGTCTGGACGGGCACCAACGGTACCTTTATCACCGATGTTGTTAGTCCACTGGTAATCCAGGCGGGTAGCCCAGTTCTGGGTCAGAGCGTATTCAACACCCACCGCGGCCAGAGGAGAAACGCCAGTATCGTGAGCGCTGATACGATTGCCAGTTGCACCATAGTAAGCAGTAGAATCTGCACGCCAAACCATACCACCCAGACGAGTATAAACGTCCAGATCGTTCATGATTGGGTAGCTGAGTTTAGTTGCCAACTGGATGCCTTGAGCTTTGAAAGCACCATTGTTCACGCTGCCTTTGTAAGGCATACGGCCAAGCCAGTCATAACCCATTTCAAAACCGAGGTATTGGTTCGCTTGATAGCCTACAAACGCGCCTGTGCCCAGTTGAGTTCTGTGGGTTGGACCATTGCCGATAGTGCTGTCAAAGCCATTACCGTCGAATCCAGTGTCGAAATACTTGGACCAGCCCAGTTTTGCGCCGGTGTACCAGGTGTTATCTTTTGGGGCGGCTTGCGCTACGGTAGCGAAACCAGCCAGTGCCACTGCTAATGCGATAGCTGTCTTTTTCATTTTGCGCCTCGTTATCATCCAAATAGGCAATGAGCTTTAAAGCTGCTTTAAGCCCTTGGTTTAAATTCCTTCGCCTAGGTTTGTGCTCTCGTTTGTTACTCTGCCAGTTTTTCTGACGTTATAGAGCAACCTTGGCGATGTAAAGTCTACAACGTGGCGCGAAAGTTACAAGTGTGATGTGATAAAGCTCTAAAAAAAAACATGGAATTGGACATATTTGCTAACATATTACAACTCAAAAAGCGTCTGTTTTTTACACGAGAATAGAAGCAAAACCCCAGCCAACCTCGCTTCAACCATGATCTTATTAGGGTTCCCCTTGTGGGGGTAAATGCTGGTGGGAAAAATCCTAAATTTACTTAATGATACAAAGAAGAGTGAATTTTTAGCGTAGAACAGTGTCTGTGTGGAGCATTTGTGTCACATTGTGGGCGCATGATGAATCCATAAGCATTACCCAATTCCGCAGCCTGGCTTAATTTTAGGCGATCTTCTGCTGTTAATTCTGGCAGCCAACCTAGTACAACACTGTAATTACCGGTCAGTAAAGCTCTCTCCATTGCGTCAACGGTGTCCATAGGGCTGATTTGATTCAGTTGCACGATTTTATTCACGGGCAACCGGGCCTGCTGTAGCCACTGCCGACTGAGTTTCTGTTGCGGGGTAAGCCACAGCAACCAACGCTGTTGCATGCCTAATTGCTGCAACAATGGAACCAGAAGCTGCACCACTGCGAGTTGATGTTCGTTGTAAACCAGTTCACTGATAAGGCCATTGCCATTGTTGCTGTGAGGCGTTTGTATCACCTTATCGGCGGCCAGAGAGGCATGGCTGAGATGGGGTTGGTAGAGTGATTGAGTTCGCATGAAGTATCCCGCCCTTAGTGTTACTGTATGTATATACAGTATGGCTATCCGAGCATAAGATCAACCCAAATTTTCGTGACGCTTCGCATATTTGCGATTCTTTTTTATACACCTTGATTTTGTGATTGGCACTGAAGGGGATAATGCGTATTTTCCCTAATTAGTTGTTCCCGTTACGTTTATTTCATTGATGTGACGAATAATTATACCTGATGGATTTCAATAGCGAGGCGAGTGGCAAGCGCCCCAGCATGTTGAAATACATGGGTAAGGCCATCACTCGTTCAAGGAGGTTTTAATGAAAGGCAGATCCGCAGAAAGGGTCGCACAGGCAAAAGTCTGTTTTGCTGCATTGGGGGGAATTACCACACGCTCACAATTTGGCGGATATGGCTTGCTGGCTGACGGCACTATGTTTGCCGTTATAGCCGAGGGAGAACTGTATTTACGTGCTACTGAAAGTTTGGAACCAGTATTCCGTGGGCGCGGCATGGTGAATATGACCTATCTCAAGCGCGGGGCGCCAATGACCATGCGTTATTACTGGGTCGATGAATCCTTATGGCAGGAAAACCGAGAGCTGTTGTCACTTGCCTGGCAGGTGGTGTGCGAAACACGTAAAGAGGTCACGCTCAAGACTCGCAGCAACGGTCGTCTGAAAGAGTTGCCGAATATTGATGTCTCGATGGAACGCTTGCTGTGGCGGGCTGGTATACAGAACATTTATGAACTGCGTTTACTGGGGGCTAGGCGCAGCTACCTCAAATTGTTGCAGCAACAGCCAACCCTTAGCGTGAAGGTTCTGATATCGCTAGCGGGAGCAATGGCAGGCTATCATCACGCTGCATTGCCCAGCACGCAGAGGGAGGCGTTGCTCGAGTGGTTCGAAGAAACCATAGTGCCTCCCTGTCTGGAGCCACGTTTAGCGAAAAGGCCTAGCTTTGCGCTCTTTAATGAATGATTAATCTGCTTTACCGATCTGCGCGTTAAGTGCCGTCAGTTCAGGTAGCAGTTCAAGCACTAATCCAATTTGTTGCAACACCAGTTGTTCTTCACTTTCTGGTTCAGGGGTCAACAGTCCAATACGTAGGGAAAGCGCTTCCAGGGCCTGCGTGATACGTTGATGGTCTAGTGCATCCTGGTGCAATGCGCCATCAACATAACATACGGCATCATTGAGCAAATCCAGTACGGCGGAATTATTCAGGCGCTTGCGGTGTGCGCCAAGTGCGGAAATATAGCTTAACAAGGTATGGTTGAGGCATAACAGCCGGAAAGCGGCATCCTGCAGGGTCTTATCCGCGTTGGGATCGGCAGACATGTTAGAGATCACCGAAGCCAGCTCAGCATCGCTGTTGTGCGCATCCCGGCGGGCGATGCGATAAGGTAGACTGTTATCCTTACCCTGATGATATTGAACCAGAATCGCATCCAGATAACGGCAGTTGGCATTGAGCGTTTTGCTCACCACGGCGGGCAACTGGCGGAACTTCCAGTCTGGCCAGATAAAACTCACTGCAGCCCAGGCGATAGCACAACCCAACAGCGTGTCGTAAACGCGCGGAGCTGCCACTTCGAACCCCTCGCCAAGCAGGTTAAAGCACAGCAAAACCAGTAGGGTGATAAACATGGTGGCATGGGCATATTGCACGGTACGGAATGCGAAGAACAAAACACCGGAAATGACGATCAGAATCATTTGCCCCTCAAGAGAGGGGACAAAATACAAGATTGGCAGGCCGATCAAGATACCTGCCAGCGTTCCGATGATGCGTAACGCCAGGCGTCGGCGGGTGGCATTATAATTTGGCTGGCAGACAAACAGGCTGGTCAGCAGGATCCAGTAACCGTGTTCCATATGGGTAATCTGGATCAAAGCGTAACCTGCGCATAACACCACCGACATGCGAACGGCATGGCGCAGCAGGGCAGACTGGGGCGTCAGGTGGCGGCTGATGCGCAGGCGAATATCGCTCCAGCCAGTGAGCCGATCGTCTGACAGGCTGTTTTCCTCCGCTTGTCCATTAGCTAGCGCCTGTTCTGACTCAATGTTAGCCAACTGCGCATCGATCGCCCGCAGATTCTTCAATAGATGTGACAGTGCTCCGGTCAGTTCAGGGTGTTCCGTCGTGGCCGCAATTTGAGCCAGCGCTTCTTCTATACGGGTGAAGGCCGGTTCAAAACGCGGGTTATGAAGGTATTTCTGGCGCAGCAGGATCGACTGCGCCAACTGCCGGCAGGCACGAGCCTGCATGGTCAACAACCGCTGGAAACGAAACAGAATATCGCTATGGCGGAACTGTTGGCTCAGCGCCTGATATTGCACGTGAGAGGAACTGGCTCGCTCATGAATATCCTGCGCCACAAAATAATAGTGCAATGTCCTGCGAGTGCCGCGCTGGCCGCGATCGCCCTTCAGGCGGGTGAGCAACGAAGCCTTGGTCTGGTTTAACGTTGCGACCAGCGCACTGTTGGCCATCGCTACATCCATCCAGGGCAAATCCGTATCGTGTTCGGCATCTGGATCGAACAGGTTGGCTTTGGCATCCAGATAGTGCGCTAACTGCTCGTAACTACGCGCCAGGTTTTCCTGCAGCGGCTTGATGGGAAACAGCAGATGGCCGATCAGCGTCAGCAGGTTGTACCAGACGGCACCCATAATCAGCAGAATAGGTTGCTGATACCAGGCGTCGTACATTGAGGTGCCCAGCATGGTATAAACAGCGATCAATAACGCACCAAAAGCGATGGTGGCATACCGCTGCCCTAGCGCGCCGAGCAGGATGAATCCGCAGGTTGAGGTCATCAACCCAAGGGCAAACCACCAGGGGTAGGGGAATAACAGCTCTATAGACGTTGAAGCCAGAAAAAAACAGACCAGCGTAATCAGCAAATTGCGCAACCTGCCGGCCAGCCTGTCGTCCAGATCGGTTAACGCGGCGGCTACCACTCCCAGCGTCAGCGGGATAGTCAGCGTCGGCACGCCAAGCCACCAGGGCACTGCTGAGGCACCTGCCAAAGCAATGAAGATCCGCAGGTTATACAGCAGATTGCTGTTGTAGGCATAACGCCGAATTGCCGGTGCAAAAGAGAGCACAACAGCTCCTTAATCGCAGAGAAAATTAACGTTTCTGGTACTGACGGCGCGCATTTTCTGTCCGTGCCAGTTGAGCCATTTCAACAGAAACCACGCGCCGCCCAACGGGCCAAAGAGCGATGGCTGCAATCTTGAAATTGGTAATGCCAACCGGGATGCCGATAATGGTTATACACTGGGCAATCCCGGCCACGATGTGTGACAGGCACAGCCACCAGCCGAACAGCACCAGCCAGACGATATTCAATAACGAGCCACTGGCCGCAAGCAGCGCATTGCTTTTCTCCGGGTATAATTCATCCACATGAATCGCTTCATTGCCGAATGGCAGGAAGGACAGCTTAGTGATTTCCCAGCAGGAGCGGGTTAACGGCAGAGTAAAAATCAGCACTATGCTGAAGAAGGTGGCGATCAACCAACCGAGGGTGGTGAAAAAACCACCCAGCACGAAATTAAGGATATTCAATACGGTACGCATAGGCATCATTCTGCTCTAAAAGTGGATAGACCGCGAGGCGGGCAAACATACACAGTATTCTAGCTTTTTTTTAGCGCTAGAGTGCCACTGCTTATCGCAGGTAAACTGGCGATATCAATCTCAATAGAGTTATGGCGCGAGCATATGGAACTTAAAGCGACATCGTTGGGTAAACACCTGGCGCAGCATCCTTACAATCGTGTGCGGCTGTTGCATGCTGGTGTCGAGGTGAGCGGCGAGAAGCATGAATATCTTATCCCTTTCAACCAGTTAATTCAGGTGCGTTGCAAACGCGGCATCGTTTGGGGCGAGTTGGAATTTGAATTGCCTGATGAAAAAGTGGTGCGTTTACATGGCACCGAATGGCAAGAGACGCAGCGTTTTTACCATTATCTGCTGCAATCTTGGCAGCAATGGAGTGCTGAGATGAGCGAGATCAGCGCTGGAGTGTTGCAAGAGCAGGTTGAGCACATTCGTGATATTGAACAGCAGGATAAATGGTTTAAACGCTCTGAGTTGAGCAAGTTGCAACAGCAGATCCGCCAGTCGTTTGGGGCGTTACCCATGCCGGTCGCGCGGCTGGACGAGTTTGATAACTGCCGGGAGGATTACCAGCACTGTCTGCAATGGCTGCAGCACGGGCAGCGCAGCATCGTGCAGCGTAACCAGCAGTGGACCGAGCGGATGCTGGAAAACCACCATGACTTTTTCCAGACCATAGAAACCTCGCCGCTGAACGTATCGCAAAGCCGTGCGGTGGTAAATGGTGAGGATTCCGTATTGGTGCTTGCCGGTGCTGGCAGCGGTAAAACGTCGGTGTTGGTTGCGCGGGCAGGGTGGTTGTTGCGTCGTCAGGAAGCTGAACCTGGGCAGATCCTGCTGCTGGCTTTTGGCCGTAAAGCTGCGGATGAAATGAATGAGCGCATTCAGGATCGCCTGGGGAATGTCGCCATTCAGGCTAAGACTTTCCATGCGCTGGCGCTGCAGGTGATTCAGGAAGGGAGCAGCAAAGCTCCCGCGATCAGCAAGCTGGAGACCGACAGCAAAGCACGCCGTGGGCTGTTGATAAAAAACTGGCAGCAGCAATGCACAGAGAAAAAAGCCCAGGCTAAAGGGTGGCGCCAATGGCTGACGGAAGAGTTGGAGTGGGAGGTTCCCGAAGGGGATTTCTGGCATGACAAACGTCTGGCGGAACGCTTGGCCGGGCGTCTTGAACGTTGGCTGGGGCTGATGCGCACCTATGGCGGCAGTCAGGCCGAGATGATCGCGCTGGCCGATGAAGAGATTCGCGATCTATTCGCTAAACGTATCCGGCTAATGGCACCGTTGCTGAAAGCGTGGAAAGCCGCGTTAAAAGAAGAGGGCGCGGTAGATTTTGCCGGGTTGATTCATCAGGCGGTCAATATTCTGGATAAAGGGCGTTTTATCAGCCCGTGGAAACACATCTTAGTGGACGAATTTCAGGATATCTCACCGCAGCGAGCTCAGTTGCTGGCAGCATTACGCCGGCAGAATAAGCAGACCTGCCTGTTTGCCGTTGGTGATGATTGGCAGGCTATTTACCGTTTCAGCGGTGCGGAGCTTGCGTTGACGACCGCATTTGCAGCGAATTTCGGGGAAGGTGCTCAATGTGCCTTGGATACCACTTATCGCTTTAACGATCGTATCGGTGAGGTGGCCAACAGTTTTATTCAACAGAACCCGCATCAACTGAAAAAGCCGCTTAACAGCCTGACTCAGGGCAATAAAAAGTCGGTCGTTATCCTGCCGCAGGAACAGTTGGAGGCTTTGCTAGATAAGATGAGTGGTTATGCCAAACCAGACGAACGTATTTTAGTGCTGGCGCGTTATCACCACCTGCAGCCCGATGTGTTACTGAAGGCCGCAACGCGTTGGCCGAAACTGAATATTGAGTTTATGACCATACATGCTAGCAAAGGGCAGCAGGCAGAATATGTGATTATTGCTGGGCTGCATGATGGCCATGATGGATTCCCGGCGCTTGCGCGTGAATCTTTGATCGAAGACGTGCTGTTACCGCAGCCGGAAGATTTCCCTGATGCTGAAGAACGGCGCTTGCTGTATGTGGCACTGACGCGCGCTAAACACCAGGTTTGGTTATTGCAGGATCGTGAGCGCCCGTCGGTGTTTGTTGAGCAATTGCAGGATATCGGCGTGCCGCTGCAAAGAAAGCCTTGAGCAGAGCCTGGTGGTAGCACCAGGCCGCAAGGTTATTTCAGGCGGGCTTCGAGATATTTTTGATAATCGGGAATGGCGATCTCAATTTCGCGTTTGAACATCGGTGAGTCAATCAGGAAATCCGCGGTGGAACGGTTGGTCGCCACCGGGATGTTCCAGACGGTCGCCAAACGCAGCAGCGCTTTAACATCGGGATCGTGCGGTACGGCGTTTAGTGGATCCCAGAAAAAGATCAGCATATCAATCTTGCCTTCGGAAATCAGTGCTCCCACCTGTTGGTCGCCCCCCATCGGCCCGCTCAGCATGCTTTGAACCGGGATACCGCTGGCGCGCTGGATAAGGTTGCCGGTGGTGCCGGTAGCATAGAGTTGGTGCTGCATGAGTATGGCTTTGTGATCTGCAACCCATTGCAGCAAAGCGTGTTTACGATGATCGTGGGCAACCAGCGCAATATGCTTGCGTGCGGCGATGGTCCGGGTGGTCTGTTCCATATCGGTATCCTTGGCAAATCAAATGATTTGCCACAGATTACTGAAACTGCTTTTCACTGCCTAGCGTTAACGCCGGAAAATGCGAAGAAAACACCTCTTTAGCTCATGATAAAGGCGCGAATTCATCTCAGTAGGTGGCCTGTTGATTTGCCCAAGTGATGAAACGTTTTTGCGTTTCTTTATCTGCCTGCAAAAACCAGTATTGCAGCATCTGTTCTGAGACGTTTCCTCCCTGCAAGGTAATGACTTTCTGGTTGGTTTTCGTGGTGCCCGGCGTGTCTGCAATGGTCGTTGCTCGCAGATGCGCCAACGCTGGAACAGAGGCGGGGCGATCCTGCGCATTGTAATCGGCAATGACTTTTTCAAGGTTAACGCCAGCAGACAGTGCATGCATCGGCAACACATCACGTTTCAGCGCCAGCGCTTTACCGTTTTTATCAATGATTCTATAGTTCACCGTTTCGTCGAAATGTCGGCCGTCACGCTCATTTTCGATACGTGGCAGCTCAATGCTTACCGAATCGATCCCCTGGCTATTGAAGACCGCAATCAACGGCTGCGAGGTGTACAGTACTTGACTACGTGCATTTTTGCGTACGGGTTTGGTGACTTTGAACAGCAACTGGTGTTGGCCGCCATCCAGTTCTAGGCTGTCTGCGCCTTTTAATAACGAGCCTGTCATTTTCTTACCATCGACAGCCAGTAAATCGATGTATGGTGACAGCTTCAGGGTCGTAGCCGCGGCCGATACACTCAGTAAGAGACTGAATAGCCCCGCAACCACCAGACCAAATTTCATCGTTTTTTCCTTTATCCTAGAACATTGTTATTAGTGTTAAGTACGGTTCAGGTTGTGTCAAAATTATTCAATACTATATGTTATTTACATTTTTACATATTTATAAACGTTTTGAAATCAATGATGCTGCCTAGTCTGAACCCGTTATGAAGAAATGCTTACTGAGGAAGAGCCTTCGGTTACACTTGAGGCAGGAGCGTCCTTACACAATATCAGGAGCGGAAGATGCAAGATCAAGACATTGCAGGCGTACTGAAGCAGGTAAAAACTATTGCGTTGGTGGGGGCCAGTGACAATCCTGGCCGGCCCAGCTATGGGGTTATGGCCTATTTGCAGGCGCAAGGGTATCAGGTGACGCCGGTCAGCCCGAAGCTGGCTGGGCAGACGCTGCTTGGCCAGAAAGTGTATGCCAAGCTGGAAGATATTCCTCATCCTATCGATATGGTTGACGTATTCCGTAACGCTGAGGCGGCTTACGGTGTGGCTCAGGAAGCAATTGCTATCGGCGCTAAAGTGCTGTGGCTGCAGATTGGCGTTATCAGCGAACAGGCTGCGGTGTTGGCCAGTGACGCCGGGCTGAAAGTGATCATGGATCGCTGCCCGAAAATAGAGATCCCCCGTTTGGGGCTGGCGCGCTGAGTCAGCCAAAATAATAAGGGCTTGGCATCATGCCAAGCCCCCGTGCGGGTTTCTCAGGCCTTGGCGCTTAGTTGCGCAGTCGTGGTGCCTGTAGCTGGTGGCGGATGGATTCCGCTAGTTCATCCAGCGATGGTTGCTCTGGATGGGCGTCCTGTTCTTCACCTGCCAGCTGTACTTCAGCCAGATAAGTGTGAACCGGTTGACCTTCTTCATCCTCCATCACCACGTGATACCAAGGAGCGAAGCGCAGCTCATCATTAGCTGCAATCTCGTCAGCTTTGGGCTGCTCCAGAGAGTATTCAGGGTCGATATCAATAACTACGCCCAAATACCCTAGCAGTTTATGACGTACCTGCTGTCCGATACCGAATTTGCTGGCAATCATGATGACCTCCTGAGAAACAGTGTATTGCTCTCTATATGAGGGCAAATACAGCGTATTTCAAGTTACATCACCCGACACGCAAACCCTTTCAAATACAGCCCTTCAGGGTAAGTCGCGATAACCGGGTGATCGGCAGCTTGTCGGAACTGCTCTATAAATTGTACATCACGCCCAGCATCTACAGCGGCATCGGCTAAAATTTTCTGGAATAAATCGGTTGGCATCAGGCCGGAACAGGAGAAGCTAAGTAAAATGCCACCTGGATTCAGCAATTGCAGCGCCAACATATTGATATCTTTATAACCACGGCAGGCGCTGGCCAGTTGATTCTTGTTTTCAACAAACTTGGGTGGATCCATGATGATCAGGTCGAATTTCTCACCCTGCGTCCGATAATTACGCAGCAATTGGAAAACATCGTCGCGCACAAATTCTGCCTTGCTCAGATCCAGTTGGTTCAGCTCAACGTTCTGCTTGGCGATATCCAGCGCTGCCTGTGATGTATCTACGCTGATGACCTGCGTACAGCCACCCATCAACGCCGCAACTGCGAAAGCGCCGGTGTAAGAGAAACAGTTGAGTACGCGGCGGCCAGCAGAGTAGTTGCGCGCGGCCAAGCGGCTGTCACGCTGATCGAGATAAAAACCGGTCTTGTGGCCTTGTTGAATATCAACCAGCAGCTTCATGCCGTGTTCGGTAATAGGCAGCAGAGCGGGTGGCAGGTCGCCCAGAATTTGGCCTTGCGCCAAAGGCAGGCCTTCTTTTTTACGCACGGCAACGTCGGAACGATCGTAGATAGCGCACTCTGGGTAGCAATGCTGCAGAGCGGAGATCAGCGCCGCACGCTGGTATTCCGCGCCAGCCGAAAGCAACTGCAGCACCAGGAAGTTCTGAAAGCGATCGATGGTGATCCCCGGCATCCCGTCAGACTCACCGGCAATCAAACGATAACCGTCCAGCCCATCACGTTTGGCCACCCAGTCTCGCCAGTTCTGCGCCTGTTGCAGACGACGGATAAAGAACGCAATGTCGATCTCTTCATCGTGCTGGAAAGTCCAGACGCGCGCGCGAATTTGTGATTCTGGTGAATAAGCACCGCGTGCCAGCCATTTGCCCTGGCTGTCGAGAATATCAATGGTTTCACCTGAGAGAGCTTTGCCCTCAATGCGTTGAACGGCACCAGAGAAAACCCATGGATGGCGACGGAGTAAGGATTTTTCACGTCCTTTGGTGAGATAGAGACGTACGGTCATAATTAAGTATGCTGCCAGCTAGATAAAAAAGAGTCACACTCTCTGAGCATCAACGCAGAAAATGCATAAACGAAAATCGATAAGGAGCCGATTATGACACAAGTTTGTATTGCCGCGTATGTCTATGGCGTGGTGCAGGGCGTGGGGTTTCGCTATAACACACAGTATAAAGCGACGGCGTTAGGGCTGACCGGCTATGCACGCAACCTGGATGATGGCAGCGTAGAAGTGGTGGCATGTGGTGAACAACAACAGGTTGAACAACTGGTGGCGTGGCTAAAAAGCGGCGGCCCACGGGGGGCTCGCGTCGATCGTGTGCTGGTGGAGCCGCAGGGAGTAGCGGATTACAAAGGGTTCAGCATCCGCTACTAGGTATTAGATACATTTCACCGGTTTTGGCAGACCTGCGATTTTTGTCGCCTGTTTGGCTGGGCCTTTTGGGAACAGGCGATAAAGGTAACGGCTGTTGCCTTTCTCTTCGCCGTATTTCTGCGCCATGGCTTTCACCAGCATACGGATAGCGGGTGAGGTATTAAATTCCTGATAAAAATTACGGACAAAACGCACCACTTCCCAGTGCGCCTCTGTCAGCTCGATCTCTTCCTGCGCCGCCAGCAGCGGTGCCATGCCTTCTTGCCAGTCGGCGCTGTTTTTCAGGTAACCCTGGGCGTCAGTTTCAATGATCTGTCCTTCAAACTCCAACATATTGCCTCGGTAACAAATAATTTATGGCGGGCATCAGTTTAGCAAATTTTGTTATCGGCAAAAATAAAGCCCCGCGGGATGAGCGGGGCTAGGATCTCGCCTAACGGACGATCAGTTGCTGCGGGCAAAGCCCAGAATGCTCAGCAGGCTGATGAACATATTGTATAGTGAAACATACAGGCTGACGGTGGCGCGGATATAGTTGGTCTCGCCGCCGTGAATAATATTACTGGTTTCCCACAGCATGGCACCGGCAGAAAACAGGATAAACAGTGCGCTAATCGCCAGGTGCAGGGCAGGGATTTGCAGGAACAGGTTAGCAATCACCGCCACTAACAGCACCACGAAACCCGCCATCAGCATGCCAGAAAGGAATGACATGTCTTTACGGGTCGTCAGCACATAGGCTGAACAGCAAAAGAACACTGCCGCGGTGCCGCCCAGCGCTAACATAATCAGATCGCCTGCGCCAGCATTGAGGAAAGAACTCAGAATCGGGCCAAGGGCATAGCCCATAAAACCTGTGAAGGCGAAAGCAGCAAGAATACCTGCTGGGCTATTTGCCAGCTTGTGAGTCAGGAACATCAGGCCATAAAAGCCAACCAACATTAACAGCAGCCCTGGAGCGGGTAAGCCCAGCATGGTGCTGGCTGTTGCGGTTAATGCAGAGAAGGCCAGCGTAAGGGATAGCAAGAAATAGGTGTTGCGCAATACTTTATGCGTGCTAAGTAATGAGTCGCGCGAGGAGGATGAGACGACAATGCGGTCCATAATGATCTCTCTTATCAGGTCATCACAAAATTGATCATGATCATAGGCAGCATAATCGTTTGATTAAAGAGTGTTTACTCATCTTTACTCATGGGCTGCCGCGCTTGGGTTTTACACCGGTGAAATGGTGATTTCTTCAGCGTAAAGCTGTGATATGCCGGTTTTTCGTTCGGTTGAACGGTTTCAGGCTTTACAAGCGGATCGGCTGTGTTTATAGTTCGCTTCGTTGCGGAGGGGTGGCCGAGTGGCTGAAGGCAACGGTCTTGAAAACCGTCGACGGGAAACCGTTCCAGAGTTCGAATCTCTGCTCCTCCGCCATATTTTGACCCCAAGCTTTTGATAAGCTTGGGTTTTTTTGTATATCATCCTGTATGTCATTGGATATTGGCTTCATTAGCCGTGTGTCCATTGTTCGTGGGTAAGATCAATGTTACTGGACAGCATCTTAATACGACTTACCTATAAACATCGAAGCGCCGATGTAACTGTGTCGCATATTGCCCAGGGGACTGCCCTAGTGCTTTCTTGAACATGACAATGAAGGCAGCGGATGAATCGTAACCAAGCTCATCTGCAACCTGTTGTACTGGTAACCCTATCGACAGCTTTTGCACAGCTACCACCAGATGCAATTGTCGCCTCCACTGACCAAAACTCATTCCGGTGCTATGGTAGATCCTGCGAGCCAAGGATCGCTCACTCATTGCCACGTGCTCTGCCCATTGCACAATGGTTCTACGGTCAGCCGGGTTTCTACGTAAAGCCTCGGCAATCCGACGCAATCTAGGATCGTTGGGTAATGGGAAGTAGATAGATTCCATCGGCAAATCAACCAGTTCGTCCAACAGCACCTGCACCAGTCTGCCAGTACGATCCGTGCTTTCATAATGCTGTGGTAACCCACTTAGATGTAAAATAATTTCCCTGACCAATGGTGACAGTGTCAAGCTGCAGCACTGAGTTGGCATACGGGCTGCGCTGGGATCGATGAACAAGAAATGAAAGCGTGCTTTGGATGTAACATGGCTGTGATGAGGGATGCCTGGTGGAATCCAGATAGCTGACTGCGGCGGCACCAACCAAAGTGCATCTGGTACTTGGCAAGCAGTACTACCACTCAAAGAGATGACCAACTGTCCCTTGCTATGATGATGAGGCAATTGCTCAGGTAGAGTACCGTCTACATCTATCTGCAGGGCGACTACAGGCAGGGGAGATGTCTCTGGATCGATCAACATAGGGGCAGTATAAATAATGGCATATTTTAGATATAAACTGTCATATTATGCGTATCTGGTCAATTCGTTTCAGTCCTATACTCCTTGTAACCCTAAAGCACTACGAGGGAAACTGCATTATTACCCTCGTTATGCTGGACGAGAAAGGGACAGACGTCACTCATTCGACCGGAGTAAAATGAGCATCAAGGTATAGATGTTAGTATCAGCGGAGTAACTATGCAGTTGTTTGTACGTTAAACACTCTCGCCGCTTAATGTCATGATGCTACCACTGGGTGACCGGCAAACTTAACTTATTTACGAAGTTGTTCCGAAATGAACGACAGGATGATTGGTACGTTCATTGTATACAGTGTCCGCGTAAGGATATATCTTGCCTATGGGCTTTATGAGTTTTCTATTTCCATTATTTGCCGTATTGATCTGGTCGATTAATGTTGTTAATAAAGCATCAACTGATGTAATAGATCCGGCTACAATCTCTTTTTATCGTTGGTTGTTAGCATTTATTGTGTTAATGCCTTTTGTACTAGCATGGGTGCTCCGCAATCGGGTGATTGTTCTTTACAATAGAGGGAGGGGATTAATTATCGCTCTTTTAGAGATGGTCTTATACCAAAGCCCAGTCTATATTTTTACCACCCTATCTCTTCATGGCAAAGAATACAGTTTAATAGTATGAGTATTCCATTAATGTTGTTTTCCTGGATCCCGGAATCTTTGTTTGCATCATTTTTGTGGATCCAGTGTGTAGTGCGTTTTAGTATGAAAACGGATTTTATTTTTATGATCTCATTACCACTTTTTACAGCTATTATAGCTATTTTTACATGGAAATTTACAAAGATATCATATTGTTGGCGAAGGGATGGTCTTAACCGATGTTATTCTAGCCCAGTATCTACAGATTCTATTTATAAAAAATTATACGGAAAATAATGTTTTGGCTTGAACGAAAAAATTGAAAAAACGGCCTATATCAAGGTTGTTGAAAACATAAGGAATCCTCTATATGTCAAACAGTGAAAAACATAAAAAAGAGTTTCTTGACGTGGTGCATCGAGTATGTGACGCAATTCGTGGAATGCCACTTGATAATGAGCTAGCAGAATATTTGAACATGCATTATGGGCCCAATACGGGTACTTATCAGACATTATCACGCTTGTTGCGACTCGGGGTTGAAGAGGGGTGGGTTGCTTATGTTGAGATAGAGGGCCCGAGTTATCGCCGCGGACGCCTTGCTGAGATTGGTTTTAATACAGCAGGCATGAGCATTGAAAGTGGTCTTCTATGCAATGTAAAAGGTCAATACCACAGCCATACTAAAGGAGAGATCAATATGATCATTCCACTTGAGTCGGGTGCTAACTTCTGTGGTACTACAGCGGGATGGCGTGTATTTGAACCGATGAGTGAACATTTCCCAACAGTGGAAGGAAAAGCGTTAATAATGTTTTTTCTTCCAGATGGGGCGATTGAATACAAAGCGCCACCCTCTCATCTACAATAAACCTTGCCCAATTTGTTTTGGAGGAAACCATTAATGACTATACGTATACTGGCATTTTGTGGCAGTAATCGGCGCGGCTCCTTTAATCAACAACTGCTTAAGTTAGCTGCTCAGGGGGCTGTGGATACTGGCGCAGAAGTTAAAATTGTACAGTTAGCTGAATTTGAGTTACCTATCTATGATGGCGATGAAGAATTACAGCATGGTTTACCGAAAGGTGTTATAGCATTACAAGAGCTTTTCGCACAACACGATGGCTTTTTGATAGCTACCCCTGAATATAACGGTGGATATACGGCACTGTTGAAAAATGTCATTGATTGGATTAGCAGGCCACAAAACAATGGTATTCTTGGTACCGCACTATTCACAGGCAAAGTTGCCGCCCTTGTTTCTGCATCACCCGGCTTGCTTGGTGGCCTACGCTCTCAAATGAGCATGCGCACTGTTCTGGATAAGCTCGGTGTTCTGGTTATTCCAAACTCTTTTGCACTCAGTTCAGCACATACAGCGTTTGATGATGAAGGACATCTACGTGATATTACCGCACAAAGGCAGGTACTCGCTGTCGGAGCAGCATTGACTCAAGCAGCTATGAAACTTGGTGTGTGAATTCAGGCAGTTTTCCATATATAAACTGCAAATAGTCGGCAGTGATAAACTGTGGGCTATTTGTTGACCGAGTCGTGCATAACCGAATAGCAAAAAACTCATGAACTTGGCCAAAACAACATGAAAGAAAGTTATTAATATTGCGTGGCAATACATAGACCATAAATTATCATTATCGCCTTGCTGTCAATTTTTTAATATCATAACTTGTAAAATAGGAATTAAATATGACAAACCAGCTCGCTGTAAATATTAAAAATGTTAATAGAGTTAATCATGCTGTACGTATGGCAGGGATTATGCTTTCATCCCTATTTATCGTTGCAGGTTTTATTAAAATAGCCAATTTCGAATCGTTTCTGACTATGTTAGGCAAGGTTGGTGTGCCAGCTATTCTTTTAAAGCCGGGTATTCTATTGGCTATCGTAATTGAACTTGGTTGTGGTTTTGCTCTAGCTTTAGGATGGAAAGCGCGATGGGCAGCTATGACTTTGGCAGTGTTTTTGATACCATCAACGTTGATGTTCCATCCATTTTGGACTGCTAGCCCTGATCATTTTTACAATGAACTATACCATTTTCTTAAAAACGTAACATTATTTGGGGGATTATTGCTTGCATTTAATGCTTACACACATAAAGAGTAAAATACCCAAAATAATTTGAGTTATTTGTAAGCAGCAACTGAACGAGTCCCAGGCGCTTAGTCAAGTAAGTGACTGGGATGAATAGAAGGTATTAGTTGTCCGCTTAGCGAGCCACGGTGATAACTATCTGAAAATGAGTTAGTTATTAGTATACCATTTTTAATTGAGGGACACAGTCGCTCGGCATATTAGTAAACTTTTTCCGTGAAGACTCTCATAAGGTTTTTTACAGAATAGCCTAATAATCGGCATTTTCCTCCCTAATTCTTCTGTTATCGCTGTCCTGACGGGGAAGAGCCAACCTGTCCCAGGGCTTGTCTGCTCTATACTCTGTACCTCTAACAGTAGTTGTGCTCAATGTGAAATAGAAGCAGCAATATCTTTCTGAAAATATTAAGGTGTTTTTTATACCGTAACTTTCGTCACAAAGCCAGCCCTAGCTTTTATCATTGGCCGTCGTTGTTCCAATTAATCAGTGTGGAGATACGCTGCTTCAACCTTTTAATACGCTTGGTTTTTTCTTTAACGGTTTTTTACTATATCATTAGGTATTGGTTTCAATTGTCCTTCTTAACCCTGTGTTGAATCGATATTTGAAGGGCTAGCTTGGTATCCTGCGAATATCGGTGAGTAAAAGTGTAGGGCGCAAAGTTAAGAAGATAGGCAGAATAAAATATTCACGCATCAGGCTCCGATCACGCCACCATCTTCCCGGGTGACCATGATCACTGAGGAACGCGGGCGCGGGCTGTTGTTTGGGAAGCGTGAATCCCCTTCTTCTCCAGGGTGCTGTACGTTGACAAACATCGTCTTGTAGTCGGGAGTGAAGGCGATACCGGTCAATTCGCACGACTTTGGTCCAACCATAAATCGGCGGATTTCGCCACTTTTCGGATCACCCACTAACATCTGGTTATTGCCTTGTCCTTGATAATCGCCTTTATTGCTGTATTTGCCATCGGTCAGGATCCACAGACGGCCCGCCTTGTCAAAACCTAAACCATCGGGGCTGTTAAATGTATTTTCTGCGGTGATATTTGGTGTACCACGGTTAACCCCCTCTGGATGGGCAATCGGGTTGCCAGCCAGTACATAAATGTCCCAAGAGAAATTCTCCGCAGTTGCATCACCGCCTTCATCCCAGCGAATGATCTGGCCGTAAAGGTTGTTGGGGCGAGGGTTGGCCGCATTGACCGGCATGCCTTCTTCGCCGCGTTTACTGTTGTTGGTCAATGTACAATAGGTTTGGCCGTCATGCGGATTGATAGCAATCCATTCCGGGCGGTCCATTTTGGTTGCACCAACCTGTGATGCTGCCTTGCGTGCAAAGATTAAGACCTCGGCTGCATCACGGAAGCCATTTTCTGGCGTAAGTCCATTTTTACCAAACTCAAGTGCAAGCCAGCGGCCTGTTCCTTTCAAAGGCGTGCCGTTGGCATCTCCGTCAAACTGCGCCACGTACAGCGTGCCATCATCCAGTAGGCGGTGATTATTTGCTGGATTGCTGCTATCGACTTTGTTTTTGGAAACGTATTTGTAGATATGCTCGCCGCGCTCGTCATCGCCCATATAAACCACCAGGCGACCGTCTTTGGCGACCGTTACTGCGGCGTTCTCATGCTTGAAACGACCCAGAGCGGTACGTTTTATCGGTGTAGAGTGCGGGTTCATTGGATCGATCTCGACGATCCAACCAAACCGGTTGAGCTCATTGGGGTTCTTCGCTACGTCGAAACGTTCGTCAAACGTTGACCAGTTGCGCTCCGGTTCGTTGGCTTTGAGTGCATAGCGTTTTTGTTCCGGGGTGGTTTTATAATCCGCCTGTTGGGTACCGAAATAGGTTTCGAAGTTTTCTTCGCAGGTCAGGTAGGTGCCCCATGGGGTTTTTCCGTTGGAGCAGTTATTGAGCGTACCCAGAACTCTACGGCCTGAAGGATCGGCGGCGGTTTGCAACAGTGGATGGCCCGTGGCCGGGCCGCTGAACTGCATTTCGCTGTTGGCGGTGATGCGGCGGTTATAGCGCGATGGGCGCTCAACTTGCCAGCGTTGACTATCGCCGATGCGTTTCACCGCGACAATCGATACGCCGTGCGCCGCTTGGGATTTACGGACGTCTTCCAGGCTGCTGGCCTGGCTGCCGCCATGGGCGAACAGGTATTGTTCGTTAACGTATTCGTTGTTGATCGCCATCACGCCGTGATTGTCGTCAATAGGGAAGAAACTCATGCCGTCATTGTTATCGCCAAACTGTTTTTCTTGTTCGGCTGCGCTGTTGCCTCCGTTGGGATCGAACGCCATTGCGCCGTCCACCAAGGGATCGCCCCATGAGATCAGCACCTCGGCTTTATAACCTGGAGCAATGACCACTTCGTCGGCAGTAGAAGCCGCAATCCCTTTAAAACCTAATAAATTACTGGCTGGCAAATTTTCCGCCAGCGCTTCACTGGAAAGGCTCAATATGCTGCCGCCGAGGAAACTGACTACGCCAACGGCACTAGCGCTGCCGAGCAACAACTTGCGCCGGGTAGGGTTGAGCAGAGGGGAGCTAGTGAGTTGTTCTATTTTCTTCGTCATGGTATTCGCTTCCTGAATAGTTTGTGTCATGAGCAACATTCACCAGAGTTGCTGGGATAAAAATTACGATGAATACTAATCAGAGTGTGTGACGAAAATGTTACAGGGTAAGCAAGTGGCCAAATTAAAGAATGCAGCCTATACCCTTCATACTTCAAGTTGCTTGGATGTTGGCTGCATCCGCTCGCACCAGTCACATAGTTATCTATGCTCCTGGCGACTCTCGGAATTGCCGTCTACAAGCAACTCGAATTATTTTGGGTATAGCTTGCTGTGCGTTGGGTCATCGCCTCCAGTCGTCCCGACTTACCCGCAGAATTATCAGCGGACTTTTTAGATTCAGTGTATCGCGGGATGATAGGGCAGAGCGTAGTTATCAGTTTTTATTAGCTATTATCTCATTGTTCACTAAAATGAAATGCTGATGTAACAGAGGTTTTTTATTTTGATATTTTTATATTGAATCATGGACCGATTTTTTCGACGGTGTCATCAATGTTTAAGTGACGCCCCTATTATTCCTGGAGAGCTTATGTTAGCCGGTTTTAAGAAAAATATTATTATCCTGTCTCTTCTATCCATCGTGGTATTGGCGCTAGACGCCTGTGACTCAAGCAATAATCAAACAGATACCACTGCAACTCCGATTGTTGGTAATAGCGAACTCACGCTGGTTGCGACCACCGATCTTCATGCCAACGCCTTGAGTTATGATTATTTCAAACTCAGTGAGGATCAGAACTTCGGGTTTGAACGAACGGCAACGCTGTTGCGGGAAATGAAAAGTAAATACGGTAATGTCTTGCTATTGGATAATGGTGACACCATTCAAGGCACCACACTGGCAGACTATCAGGCACAGGTTAATCCGATTAGCTGTGATGAAAAGCTGGCTATTTACCAAGTGATGGATGAGATAGGTTATGATGCGGGTACCTTGGGTAATCATGAATTCAATTACGGTTTACCTTATCTGGCCCAGGTTACCGGGGCAACGTTCAACATAGCGGCTCTGCCTGCAGTGAGTGAACAAAAGAAATGTGTTGGCCCCAATTTTCCGTTGGTTTCATCCAATGTCTGGAGCCAAAAGGACGGTAAGCCCCTTTATAAACCCTATATCATCCTGAATAAAAGCTTGAAAACCTATGATGCTCAAGGTCAGGAAAGCCTGGTGCCCATCAAGATAGCCGTTATTGGTTTCACGCCTCCCCCTATTATGAACTGGGACAAGCGCTGGCTGGCTGAACAGATCGGTGTCAGCGGTGTTGTTGAAGCGGCAGAAAAATATGTTCCTATGGCGAAGGCTGAAGGTGCCGATTTGGTTATTGCACTCTCTCACGGCGGCTATAGCACCGACGCTTACTCAGCAGAGATGGAAAACGCCAACTATTATCTTGCAAAAGTTCCTGGAATAGACGCGATCATTATGGGGCATACCCATAATGAATTCCCATTGGCATCCTGTAATAGCGCTGCCTGTAATACCCAAGGCGTCGACAGCAAAAATGGTTTTCTGAATGGCGTTCCGGCAGTAATGGCCAGCTATTGGGGCAAAGCGGTGGGGCTAATTCATTTAACCCTAGAGCACGATCGGTCTGGTTGGAAAGTCATCAAGGACAATACCCGCGTAGAATTGGAAAAAACGCTATTAGATTCGAGCACAAAAACCTATGTCGCTGCCGATCCCTCAATTTTACAAACGATTCAGGCCGTGCATGAAGAAGTGATTGATTATGTCAAAACGCCGATTGGACGGAGTGATTTTGATATGACAACCTTTTTTGCCGATGTCGGCGAGGCTTCTGCTATTCAGATTGTCAACGCTGCACAGGCGGATTACGTCAAGACTTATGTTGATCTTAACCTCCCTGAATATCACGATATTCCCGTTCTCTCTGTCAGCGCACCATTTAAGGGCGGCTTTTCTGGCGTCGGTGATTTTACAGTAGTTGAAGCGGGGAATCTCTCTATCTATAACGCCGCCGATCTCTATCTCTATCCGAATACGGTTTATGCGGTGTTAGTGACAGGCGATATTGTTAAAGACTGGCTGGAAAAATCAGCACAGCGCTTTAATCAGATTGATCCTGCTTCTGACATGGCGCAAAACTTGACGACCTCATTTCCCAGCTTTAACTTTGATATGTTTACGTCCGATGACCTGAAATATCAGATTGACATCACTCAACCCGTCGGCAAACGGATTGTTGACCTCACCTATAAAGGTCAAGCAATAGATGCAAGCCAGCAGTTTATTATTGCCACCAACAATTATCGTGCAACCGGCGGGGGTGGTTTCCCTGGCCTCACGGCGGAGCGGATTATTTATGCATCACCGGATAATAACCGCGATGTACTGATTAATTACATCAAGAATCGGGCAGTCTTGACACGCGAACAGGATGGCAACGCACGCAGCTGGCGCTTTGCCCCGGTGACCACCTCAGGCCCGGTTATTTTCCGTTCCGCCGCAGATAAACTGGCCTATGCGCAGAGCATCGGTTTGATGAATATCAGCGTCTACAAAGCCGATGACGGTAATGGTATGAGCCTCTACCAGATTGATCTCTCAAAGTAATCTAAAATTTAACGTCACATTGGCCGACAAAACGTTTCCATTACAGCAGGGTAATACCTCTGCTGTAATGGAGCGATGGTAAAGAGTCCCCTGTTATTTCCAATGTCATATTAATCACATATTTCCTTAATATATATACCATTATTTGTCAGTATCTTTTTCTAGGTTCAAGTTATCGATGCATGGCTTTTTTACTTCCCGCAGTAACTTGAACAATACAAAGCATAAGGCCATGGAAAACGTGATATGCCCGAGGTAACCCGGAGTTGGCAACGGGAACTAAGAGATATATCGGTGAGAGAGCGATTTAAACCGCGCTTGCACTGGCCCGCATGGAGCGAGTCACGCTGTTAACATCGCACAACGTGAAGTATGACGGGGGCAAATTAGGGAGAGTCAGCATGTATGTTATTCACCATAGCCCACTCGATTGGGCTAAGAAGTTATTACCTTTATTACGGGTGTTATTCTGTGTGGCGGTTTTGTCTGCGTGTGATTCCTCAACCCAGCCAGTTCAGCCAACAGATTCGAGCCTGTCAGCAGAAGAGAAGTCATCCGAATCATCGGAGGAGTCAACGGATGATAAAAATAAGGAAGAAGATCAAGAAGAAAAACCAGGCGTCATACGTTGCGCGCCATGATAACAGTTAGCGCATGTATACCCTAAATAATTCGAGTTGCAAGCGCTGCTTGTAGGCGGTTCCAAAGGGGCGATGCTGATAGATGAGCCAACACCCATGTAACTTTAAGTATGACGGGTATACAAGCTCTACTGCACGAACGCCTGAAGCAGGTGTGTTGAGTTGAATGGATTTATTTTTCTATTTTAAAAGGGACTGGTTATGACAATCGATAAAGGTAAACGCAAATTTTTAAAGGGCTCATTAAGCACCATTGCCGCGATGACGGCGATGCAAATGTTCCCACCCAGTATTCAAAAAGCACTGGCAATAGCGGCAAACAATAAAACCGGTACTATTAAAGATGTCGAGCATGTTGTTATATTTATGCAGGAAAACCGCTCTTTTGATAATTACTTTGGTACTTTTCCTGGCGTGCGCGGTTTTGGCGATCGTTTTACCATTCCATTGCCGAACAACCTCAACGTTTGGCAACAGAGCGATGGTAAAGGGAATGTCATCTTGCCTTATCGTCTCGATCAAGATCAGGGTAATGCACAGCGCGTTGCCGGTACGCCACATTCATGGGTTGATGCCAGAAATGCCTGGGATAAAGGCCGCATGACTCATTGGCCGCAATACAAGCAACCTCAATCCATGTCCTATTTTGGTGAGCAGGAGTTGCAGTTCCAGTTTGCCCTAGCCAATGCGTTTACCCTTTGTGATGCCTATTATTGTTCACTGCATGGTGGGACTAATAGCAACCGTTTATTCCATATGACAGGGACAAACGGAGCCACTACATCTACAGGCAAAGTGGTGGTTAACAACGTGTTTGATGAATTAAACACGGATACCGATCTGAATTACGCCTATGACTGGACAACCTACCCTGAGCGACTGGAAGCTAACGGCGTATCCTGGAAGGTTTATCAGAACTTGCCTGATAACTTTACTGATAATCCGCTGGCGGGGTTCCGCCAATATCGCGAGGCCAACATCCTTTCGGGTAAACCGGTCTATAACGATGTGGATTTTGATGATAATCCTGCTTATGACCCGGCAACGGATAGCAAAGGCTTATATAAAGGGATTGCCAATACCATGCCCGACGGTGGTTTTTTGGCCAGTTTTAAACAGGATATATTGGCAGGGAACCTACCACAGGTGAGTTGGATTATTGCGCCTGCCGACTATTCTGAACATCCCGGCCCTTCGAGCCCGGTACAGGGTGCCTGGTACACACAAGAAATTCTGGATGCATTAACTGAAAACCCTGATGTTTGGAGTAAAACCGTGTTATTCGTCAATTTTGACGAAAACGATGGTTTTTTTGATCATATGCCGCCGCCCTGTGCGCCCTCGTTGGATGAGAATGATGAACCGATCGGCAAGTCGACCCTCAGCCAAGAGCAGTTATCCTATGAGTATTACACGCATCCCATCGTCGATGGCACCAGAATGCCGCCTCAGGATAAAGATTGTTATGGCCCAGGCCCGCGCGTGCCCATGTTTGTGATTTCGCCTTGGAGTCGTGGTGGTTGGGTCAATTCACAACAGTTTGATCACACATCGGTATTGCGCTTTTTGGAAGCCCGTTTTGGCGTCAGGGAAGAGAATATCAGCCCTTTCCGGCGTGCTGTATTCGGCGATTTAACCAGTGCGTTTAACTTTACCAATCCTAATGTTGATCCCTTGCCAACCTTGGAAGGGCGCAGTACCAAAGAGTATGCGGACACACTGCGGCAGGCGCAGGAGGCTTTATTGAAAATACCCGTCCCGGCAGAACAGGATTTTCCCGTTCAGCAGGCGGGAATAAAACCGTCTCGCGCATTGCCTTATGAGTTGCATACCAGCGCTCGTACTTATGCACAGGCACAGATAGTGAGCCTGATATTTGCCAATACCGGCAGTCAGGCCGCGGTTTTCCACGTCTATGACAAATTGCATCTGAAGCGTGTACCACGCCGTTACGTGGTGGAAGCGGGTAAACAACTGGATGACGTTTGGGTTCTCGATAACGCGGATGCAGGGGCTTATGATTTGTGGGTGCTCGGCCCCAATGGCTATCATCGCGCTTTTGCTGGCGAACTAACGCCGGGGCATGCCGATCCTGAAATACGCGTTTGTTATGACATCACGTATGGAAAAGTGCTGGTTACCCTGATGAACAGCAGCGATCGTCCCTGCGCCTTTAACGTCACAGCAAAAGCTTATCGCAAAGACGGCCCCTGGACGGCCACTGTAGCATCCGGCTCACAGCACGAATATGCCTGGGAATTGGAAGACAGCGGCAACTGGTATGATTTTGAGGTGACGTGTGAGGAGTTACCGGCATTTTATCGCCGTTTTGCCGGGCGGGTAGAAATCGGTAAAGACAGTATTACCGATCCTGCATTCGGGCTGTTATAAGTACCAAGTCATTCAGTCAGCATTCATGCAAGGTGAAGTTTGACGAGTAGATATCCTAAATTTTTAAAAGGGGAATATTATGAGAGGCAAGAGAATATTTAATCTGAGTGCGGCAGCCGTAGGGGCGATATTACTCACCGGTTGCGATGGTGATACCGAATATCTTACCAAGACGGAAACTGAGTATGTGACCCAAAAAGAAACTGAATATATCACTAAAACAGAGTATGTTGAACCAGAACTCAAACCGATTAAGTCACCGATAATTATTGCTCACAGAGGCGCAAGTGGATATTTACCCGAGCATACGTTAGGGGCCTACGAGTTAGCCGTTAAAATGGGTGCTGAATACATTGAGCCTGACCTTCAATTAACCAAGGATGGGGAACTTGTCGCTGTTCATGATACAACCTTGGAACGGACGACCGATGTTTTGGAACGTTTTGGTGCCAGAAATGGTTCTACGAATGTAGGGGAGTACACCTTAGCAGAGATCAAGCAACTTGAAATGAAGCTAAATGGTACGGCTAAATATACTTATCCAGGTTTTACGCCAACATCGAACGATCCATTTAAAGTCCCTACCTTTAATGAAGTGATCGAACTGGCTCAACGGCTCTCAAAGGAGAACGCAAAAGAGATTGGCATCTACCCAGAGGCAAAATTAAAAGATGAACTTCAAGAAAATAAAATATTAGAGTCATTAGAAAAATACGGGTACACTGAAAAAAACAAAATATACATTCAGTCTTTTAGTGCGGAGACATTAAAAAGCTTAAAAAATAAAATGCAAAACAGAGGGTATTTACTACCTCTGGTTCAACTGGGTAATGCGATTGATAGCAGCTTTAATGACACCGACTATAGTGGGACTTTAGGCTTAGACTGTCAGGATTACTGCGTGCTTACACAAGACAGCCCTCCACAGGTGATTCGTCTTGCTGATATCAAAGAATATGCGCCAGATATTGGTGTCTCCCTCTCAACGTCTAAGGCGCTAACAACCAGTTCAAGCTGGCCTTTATATACACCTGATTTTTATACTTATGCTCATGAGCTTGGTATGACAGTTACAGGTTGGACATTTAATAAATCAAGGCTAGATGCCCAGTCTATTGCTGAATATTTGGGTTTTTTTGAGCTTGGAATGGATGGCTTTTTCTCCAATTACCCTGATATTGCCGTTGAAGCAAAAGCGCTATTTATTGAAACGCAAAAACGCTTGCCTACAGAGACTCAGAAACCATAAGCCGAGGTGGCCGATAACATGATGTCATACCTGAAATAATTTGGGCGCGGGCACGTTGATTTTCTTTGCTCAGGCTATAGATTCGTCAAGTCTATGTGTGAGTCATTTCTTGTCAACGATAAAAAATGCATATTATTTTGGGGATTGATGAAAGCTATTTCAACTCAATATGACATTTTTTACGATGTCTTGAATGTACAAGGACGTTATTAAGATAGAGATGATTCGGCGCAATTTTCTGAAAATTGCCGGGAGTGTAGCAGCATTAGGTGCCATTCCGGAAAGTATTCAAAAAGCGTTGGCAATACCCGCTCATCAACGCACCGGAACGCTACAGGATGTGGAGCACATCGTCATCCTGATGCAGGAAAACCGCTCATTTGATCATTATTTTTGTACTTTTAACGGTGTACGTGGTTTTGGCGATCCGTGGAAGCATGTCACTGACAACCGGTTATCTCATTGATTTTTATTGCCATCAGCTCTGTACTCCAGCGTGAACGCTGATAGCCAAAGTCACCTGGCGTGTGTTTCACCGGCTCACGTAAAAACGTGCAGATATGCTCAAAAGGCCAGCAGCGTCCACGTCCGGGGGAAAGCGATTCCAGGCCGTCGATACCATAACGGGTAGACCAGTTAATCCAGCGAATAATGGAAGAACGTGCACAGCAAAGCATTCTGGCGACCGCGCTGACGGGTTCTCCTCGGTGCAACATCAGCATGGCGGTCAGCCTGCGTGCATGGTTTTTGCCGCGTGTTCTGTGAATCGCTTTTTGCATCAGGCGTCTTTCACTGCGGGGTATTGGTGCTATTATCGGCATCGCTCAGTCCGGTTGGTGATTTGTGATGTTTGGCGATTGATCAGATCGCACAATCTGGGCTGAGTTCCCTTCAAGTGATCTACTATTTGGAACGCTTATTTAGGCACGTCCAATCGCTCTGAAGCAGAAAGGTTGGTCTGGCTGGAAGGTTGCCGCTGGGACAACGAACTCGCTCGCCTGCAAGGTGAGGTCATTCAAGAGTTGCCAGATGTCGAAATCCATTAAGGGCCAAAACTCACCGATCTCTACCAGCAATGGTTATTCAGCGGGGAAAAACCGCGGGATGTCCCAAAAATTATCTGTGTGGCCGTTCGTTTATAGAGTGGTTTAGCAGCAGGCTGATACCAGCGTGAAATGAAATATCGGGCTGTGAGGAGGATCTCTGTTGTAGTAATGTCGCTATTCCATCAATAAGTTTGAACACGCTATATCCAGGGGCAAAATCCATGCAGATTATTTATCCCAGCCGGCTTTTTCATCCAACAATACCGGATGAAACCTTCGAACAAGAATTCTATTGTGCCCAACAGCAGGGGATTCATTGCCTGCTGTTATCTTCTGATGCGGCAGCGATGGGGGAACATCGTTTTTCTGCACCTTTCGAGTCTGATGTTCCGGTGATCTGGCGAGGTTGGATGATGGCCGGGGATGAGTATCAGCAGTTGCATCAGGCTGTCGCAAAACAAGGTGCCACATTGATGACGTCTCCAGAAGACTATCTTCGCAGCCATCATTTAACCGGTTGGTATTCTCTTTGTCGTGATTTCACGCCAGAGACTCATATTACCGAGCGAGATGCCGATTTTGACAAGTTGGTTGAAGAGCTGCAATGGCCTGCCTATTTCGTTAAGGATTATGTGAAATCATTAACCACACAACGAGGGTCAATAGCACGCAATGCTGGGGAGATCCGCGAGATTATCGAGCTACTGGAGAAATTTCGCGGGCAGATTGAGGGAGGGATCTGCCTGCGTCGTTTTGAGCATTTTGATGATCAGAGCGAAAAGCGTTACTTTGTGCTGAATAAACGAATCTATGCCGCTGATGACACTATTCCGGAACAGGTCATTGCAATAGCACAGCGTATAGAAAGGCCATTTTACTCCATCGATATGGCCATCAACGACAGCGGAAAATTACGGCTGATCGAGATCGGCGATGGTCAGGTGTCGGATATCAAAGAATGGGCAGTTGAGCGTTTCGTTCAGATGTTGTTGTCATCTGTCGATACGTAGCATACCGGCTATTTGAGACTTGAGCGCCAACACCCGTGCTAGAACAGGTTACCGGGGCATGAGTGGCTCCCGAACCGCCAGAATCTGCCTGTTCAATAAGGTCTGATGCAGACTGTGTTTGATTATCCTCGCACAGCGCCACAGTAAATAATGTTAAACATGTGAAATGACGAGACGATGAAAGAGCCCCTTAAATGATGACTGAAAATAAACGTATTACCCATCTCTATAAATTGATTATCACTCTCTTGGCATTTCTCACACTGTATACCGGTGCGGTATCGGCGGCAGAGCGTTGTCTGCATTATGACAAGCCCGTCAGCCTCAGCGGCATTGTCGAAATACGGGTGTTCTTTGGCCCACCCAATTTTGGTGAAGATCCAGAAACCGACAGCCGGAATATTCAAGGCATTCTTTTTTTAGATAAGCCAATTTGCACTGTTGAAGAAGAGTTTAATGATGCAGAAAAGGAGCAGATTGAGGTGACGCTGATTCCTACGGGTTCTCTCGATCTCGCGGATTTTGCCGGTCGGCACGTTACCGTTAACGGTAGCCTCAGTCATGCACATAGCGGGCATCATAATACCGCACTGTTGTTGGAGCTTGCGGGTACTCCCAAGCCTGATGCCAAACCCAATATGCCAGAACCCAGCAAGAGTGAGCGGAAGCTTATTCTTGATGCTATTCGTCCTGCGGCGGCCAGCGAAGCGGGGCAGGCGGTGCTGATTAAGGTAGACCGGTTGAATGTCAGCCACGATTGGGGTGTGCTGATTGGCAAGCTGGTGGCCGCTGACGGTGGCGATCTCAACTGGAAGCTGGCTAAGGACTGTGATGCGGATTTAGATAAAATGCTTTGGGTGGTGCTCAATAAATCCAGCAAGCAATGGAACGTGAAACAGATGGATATCTGTTCACCAGAACCGCCGTATTGGTATCTTGAGGACAAAGACCTGACGATGCCTTGCGAAGTTTATGCGGGTTTGAACAATGGGCAGAAAGACCTTGAAGAACGTTGCAGAATTCACAGCAACAAGCCGCGTTAAGCATGCCGATACGCAATGCTGACAAAGACAGGCGCTACGCCAGGTATTCATCTAACGTAATGCTTTTTATTTATGATGAATTTTTAAAAGCACATCGTATTCTGTTTATGAATTACCCATGGCAACCTTACAGAGAGGCAATCCTATGAAACTGGAATCGCTGGCTTTGCACCACGGCTATGTGTCGGAAGCGACCACCAAGTCGGCCGCTGTCCCTATCTATCAAACCACCTCTTATACCTTTGATGACACGCAGCATGGGGCCGATCTTTTCGACCTGAAAGTGGCGGGTAATATCTACAGCCGCATTATGAACCCAACAACGGCGGTACTTGAAGAACGGCTTGCTGCTATTGAAGGCGGTGTCGGTGCTCTTGCCGTGGCTTCTGGAATGGCGGCTATCACCTATTCCATACAGGTGTTGACCGAAGTCGGCGATAATATTGTCAGTACCAGCCAGCTCTATGGCGGAACTTATAATTTTTTTGCCCATACGTTACCGCGCCAGGGTGTCGAAGTCCGCATGGCGAACTTTGACGACTTTGATGGCCTTGAAGCGCTTATTAACGATCGGACAAAAGCGTTATTCTGTGAATCCATCGGCAATCCAGCAGGCAATGTGGTCGATATTGCTCGCCTGGCACAGATTGCTCACCGCCATGGTGTACCGTTGATCGTGGATAACACGGTGGCAACGCCGGTACTGTGTCGGCCTTTTGAACACGGTGCGGATATTGTGGTTCACTCATTGACCAAATATATCGGCGGGCATGGCACGACCATTGGTGGGATTATTATCGATTCAGGGAAATTCGACTGGGTTGCTAACAAGTCCCGTTTTCGTCTGTTGAACGAGCCAGACCCTTCCTATCACGGCGTAGTTTATACCGCCGAATTTGGTCCTGCGGCTTATATAGGCCGCTGCCGTGTCGTGCCGCTGCGTAATACAGGTGCTGCACTCTCGCCGCATAGCGCCTTTTTACTGCTGCAGGGTCTTGAAACACTGAGCTTGCGTGTAGAAAAGCATTGCAGCAATGCGCAGGCGCTCGCTGTTTTTCTGCAAAACCACCCGTTGGTTAATTGGGTTAACTACGCCGCGCTTCCTGCGAGCCCCTATAGGGCTAACTGTGAAAAAATAACCTCCGGCAAGGCGTCAGGGATTGTGAGTTTTGGGATCAAAGGCGGGAAAGAGGCGGGTGGGCGCTTCATTGACGCGTTAAAGATGATTTTACGGTTGGTGAATATTGGTGATACCAAGTCCTTGGCGTGCCACCCGGCCACCACCACCCACCGGCAGTTGACCCCTGAAGAGCTGGCTCGCGCCGGTGTCAGCGAAGACCTGATCAGGATCTCTGTTGGCATTGAGAATATTGAAGACATTATTGCGGATGTTTCCCAGGCGCTTCAGGCAGCGCAAGAATAATCTCTGCTACTCTCCTGCAGGCACATCCTCCTTGAATGGAGAAACTAAAGGGGAGTGATGCCCATAAATGATTCAGGTGCTTGATGTTTACCTTGCGATGCCAATCGCTCGGTAGGGGTTAACGCACCTGAATCAGAGGATCTCTGTCAGTATGACCACAGGATTCGCCTGTATCAGCAAACCCCGCAACCGTGCCTAAACGAACACTTCCACCCGGTGATCCACGCCGTCGTCCCCAATCGGGATCCTGTCATCCGCCAGCACATTCCCATCCATCACCACCCGGTATTGGCTTTCACTGCGCCGCACGGTGATCTGATAACGGCTGCTGCCTTGCTGATAGCTCAGCGACACCTCAGGCCAACTGGCCGGGAGGCGCGTGTGGAGGGTGATACATTCGCCGTGGCGCTCCAACCCCAGCAAGGATTCGGTAATCAAGCGATAGGTCCAGCCCGCGGAGCCGGTATACCAGCTCCAACCGCCGCGCCCGGCGTGGGGATCTACCGCGTAGATATCCGCACACATCACGTAAGGTTCGGCTTTGTAACGTTCGGCCTCGTCACCGTTCAGGCTGTGATTGATCGGGTTAATCATTGCCATCAACAGCCACGCCCGCTCAACCTCGCCCATCTCAGCAAAAGCCATCACCGCCCAAATTGCCCCGTGGGTATATTGGCCGCCGTTTTCCCGTACGCCGGGCAGATAGCCTCGAATATAGCCAGGGTTCGGGCCGTTGCCGTCGAACGGCGGCATCAGCAGTTTGATGATCCCGGCCTCTGCGTCAACCAACTGGCGATCCAACTGCTGCATGGCCTGCTGGCTGCGCTCGCTGTCGCCAGCGCCGGAAAGTATCGACCAGCTTTGGGCGATCGCATCAATCTGGCACTCATTGGCGGTGTGGGAGCCCAAAGGTTCGCCACCGTCGAAGTAGCCGCGGCGATACCATTCGCCATCCCAGCCGTGGTCGTGCAGATTCTGCTTGAGCGTAGCGGCCTGCTCCCGGCATAACGCCTCGGTTTCTCCATCACGCTGCTGCTGTGCCAGCGTGGCATAGCTTTGTAACACGCTGTAGAAGAAGAAGCCGAGCCAGACGCTTTCGCCACGCCCCTCCAGCCCCACCAGGTTCATGCCATCATTCCAGTCACCACAGCCGATCAACGGTAAGCCATGCTCACCAAAGGTCAGCCCATGCCTGATCGCCCGAACGCCGTGTTGCCACAGGGTTTCTTCAACCGAGCTGAGCGAAGGGTGCTCATAGCTGGACTCCTCCCCCGGGTTGAGCCTGCGCGCCTCAAGGTAGCCGACCTTCTGGTCGAGAATGGCGCTATCGCCGGTCACCTTAACGTAGTGGCAGATTGCCAGCGGCAGCCACAGGTAATCGTCCGAGCAGCGGGTGCGCACGCCGTTGCCCTGCGGCGGGTGCCACCAATGCTGCACGTCACCTTCAACAAACTGGCGCGATGCGCACAGCAGGATCTGCTCGCGCATTCTTTCCGGCGCGGCATGGGCCAACGCCAGGCTGTCCTGCAACTGGTCACGGAAGCCATAGGCACCGCCAGACTGATAATACCCGCTGCGCGCCAGGATCCGGCAGGCCAGCGTCTGATACATCAGCCAGCCGTTGGTCAGCAGATTCAGTGCCGCATCCGGCGTGGTGACTTGGATTTTATCCAGCATCTGATGCCAGTGATGGTGAATACGGCCCAGCTCGGCGTTAGCCGCATCCTCACTGAGGAACTGGCGTATCAAGGCTTCCGCCTCTTGCGCGTCCTGGCCGATACCTAAGGCAAACACAAAGGTGCGCTGATCGCCATCAATCAGGGTGGTGGCAGACTGCACCGCACCGCACGGATCGAACCCCGCCCCGGTTTTATTGGAAAGCCGCAGGAGTTGCAGCGCGGCGGGAGCGGCTGGTGAACCGTTGCGCCCGAGGAATTCACCGCGATCGCCGCTGATGGCACAATGAGCGCCGCTCACGGCAAAGAACGCGGTGCGCTCCGAACCGTTGCTGCCATAATAGTTGTTGGCCAACACGCCGCAGCCGTTAGCCACGCTGGCGGCAGAGGTCACCACATGGCGGGCAGAGGTCGAACGCAGGTTGCCGAGCACCCATTCCACATAGCCGGTCACCAACAGTTTGCGGGTGCGGCCCGAGTTATTGCTTAACGTCAGGGTGAATAATTTCACCGCCGCATGTTCAGCCACCATCACCGTCAGTTCGCTGTCAATGCCGGTTTCCTGATGCTCAAACACGCTGTAGCCAAAGCCGTGGCGCGTGAGGTAGCGGCCTTGCCCGCGCAGCGGCAGGGCCATCGGCGACCATAGATAACCGCTCTCTTCATCGCGCAGATAGAACGCCTCGCCGGAGCTGTCGCATACCGGATCGTTTTCCCACGGCGTCAGGCGGTATTCATGGGCATTCTCATACCAGGTATAGGCTTGGCCGCTTTCAGAAAGCACGGTGCCGAAGCTGGCGTTAGCGATCACGTTAGACCAGGGCGCAGGGGTATTTTTGCCTTCTTCCAGCAGGATTTGATATTCACGGCCATCGCTTGAGAAGCCGCCAAAACCGTTAAAAAATGCCAGATGCTCGGTCGCAAAACGCCGCTGCGGCTGCAGGTTGCGCGGTAAGTTCACTTTCGGGATCAGCGGTTGCTGAATCGACAAGGTAGGCTGCATACGCTGTGTGATCTGCTCCAGCAGGCCGCCGCTCTGATCGTCGAGCACAATGTGTGCCACGCTCAGCAACAGCGTGCGATCTTCCGACGAAACCTGCTCGCCGTTACGGATAAAGATCCCGCCGGATTTATCGCGCTGGTTGGTTTGCGCATCCTCGGCAATCAGATCGACAATCTGATTGTGCAAATCTTGGCGGTAGCCGCCCATGCTGTCGTTCAGGATCACCAGATCGGCGCGCAACCCTTTTAAGCGCCAGTAGTTATGAGCGCGGATCAGCGTGGTCACGATCCCCATGTTCTGATCGTCGGTGACGGTGAGCAGCACAATCGGCAGGTCGCCAGAAATAGCATGCCCCCACAGGCCAGATTGCCCACGGCGATTCTGCATGATCAGCCGTGATTCGGCCCGCAGTTCGTGCGAGGGGAACAGCACGGCAGCGGCCAGGCGGTTGAACAGGCTGGCATCGTCTTCGCTGGCATTGAGCTGGCGTAATACCACCTGGCTGTGGGACCTGACCATGGCAAACACCCGGTCGGCAAGATGGCTGTCACGGTATTTTTCGATCAACGCCAGCGTCGTTGGGCGATCTGGGCTGACGCCGTAAATCGCATCAATAATCACCGGCACACCGGGTTCCAGGCGGATGCGCTGGCGGATAGCGATCACCGGGTCCAGCACCGGTCCGCAGGTGTTGCTCAACGCGCCACCCTGTTTCAGCGCCTGCGGGTTGCCCGGCGTCTGTCCACGGCCGATAAACTTCGCGCGATCGGTCTCAAATGAGGTTTCCCGCTGAATATCGCCGTGGATCACCATCATATGCAGCAGCCATGGGCAGTGCTCGTGAGGCTCCCGCGGGCGGCGATGGCAGAGGATCGCTTCGTGCTTGGGCAACAGCTCGGTTTGTATAAACAGATTATTAAACGCCGGATGGGCCAGTTCGTTGGCGGCAGGCGCCAGGACCACCTCGGCATAGGTGGTGATTTCAATCGTGCGGGCATGACGGCCGCGATGGATGAGGGTCATGCGGCGCAGCTCAACGTCGTCTTCTGGCGAGACCACGATTTTAGTCTGTACGCTGAGAGTGCCTTCCGTGCGGTTAAATTCAGCACCGGCGTCGGTCAAGAGCACATGGTAATGCTCGGCGGTTTGGCCTACCGGCTGCCAGGTAGTGCTCCACATTTCGCCGGTTTTCGGGTCGCTCAGGTAGCAGAAGGTGCCACGGTTATCGCGGGTGGTGTCTTCACGCCAGCGGGTCAGCGCGATATCTTTCCAGCGGCTGTAGCCGCCACCGGCCTGGGTCACCATCAGGTGATAGTGGGTGTTGGACAGCAACTGAACTTCAGGGATCGGGCTGCTAACGTCGTTGAATTCACGGGTTTGGTAGTCGACGGATTTCAGGCGGCCTTCATAAGATTCGAACTGGCGGCGCGGGCTGTAAAGCTCAACGGCATCCGGCACCCGTTCCTGCAATAGCAAGCGAGCCGATTGGAATGAAGGATTGGCGGCAAAGCGATCGACCATTGGCGCCTCGAGCAGCAGGTGGGACAAGGCCAGGAAGCCCATTCCCTGGTGGTGCGCCATATAGGATTGCACGATCGCATAGACCTGGCCGCGAGCCAGTCTGGAGGCGGTATAATCCAGCGCCTCATAAAACCCGAACTGGCCTTTGGCCCCGTTTTTCTCCAGCAACCGCAGGTTGGCATAAGCTTGCTGAGGCGCGATCATCAGCGCCATCAACGTGGCATACGGAGCGATAACAACATCGTCACCCAAGCCACGGCGCAGCCCCAAGCCGGGCACGCCAAAGGCGTGATACTGGTAGTTCTGCTGCGGATCAAACGAGAAGTAACCGGATTCTGATATGCCCCACGGCACGCCGCACTGTTTACCCCACTCGATCTGGCGCTCAACCGCCGACTGACACATGCGGGTCAACAGCGTATCGGGGTAAGCGGGCATCACCAACTGCGGCATCAGATATTCAAACATCGAACCGCTCCACGACATGAGCGCGGGCTGTTTATCGATCAGGGTAAACAGCCGCCCCAGCGCAAACCAGCTTTTCATCGGCAGTTGATTGGCGGCAATGGCAAAGAAGTTGGTCAGACGAATTTCCGAAGGCAGCAGATCGTACTTGCCGCTGTCCATTTTGGTGATATCGCAGTTATAGCCCACGCTAAGCTGCCTGCTGGCCTGGTGATAGAGAAACTGGAAATCCATGATCGCATGTTCGTTCAACCGCTTTTCCAACTCGGCCATAATCGCCAGCCGCTGACGGGCTTGCTCAATGGCGGGCTGCATGCTAGCCAACTGTTGCGGGCCGATGGCTGAAGAGGGCCGATCGGCCTGCGCCAGCCACAGGGTGGACGGCAGGGTGGTCAGCTCGGTGTCGGGGGTGATCCAGCCCAATAACAGCGTCCACTCTGCGCACATCAGGCTCAGCTGTTTATCGAACTTTTCCAGCCAGTCGGTTAATACGCCGTCTTTGCTGCCCGCCAGGTTTTGCAGACCGCTGGCCAGCGTCATCGTCAGGCTCAATGGCGCAAAGAGCGTATTGAGCGGCAGCGAGGTGAGATCGTTCAGGCTACTACGCACCTGCCTGAGCAGGCTGGGGGCGGCTTCACCCCAACGTTCTTCGATAATGTATAAGGCGTCGTTAAGCCCGGCAATCAGGCGGGGAGCTTCCAGGATCGGCTGATTTTTCAGCCGGTTTAAGCCTGAGCTGAGCGTCAGCAGGTGCCCGGCCAGATTGCCGCTGTCGACGCTGGAAATATAGCGTGGGCTGAGCGGTGCCAGCGTGCGGGTGTCGTACCAGTTATATAAGTGGCCGCGATAGTGCTCCATCTTATCCAGCGTATCCAGCGTCAGGGAAATGCGCTGCAACGCTTCACCCTGGGGAATATAACCAAAGTCCCAGGCGGTCAGGTTCGCCAGCAGCGACAGGCCGATATTGGTGGGTGAAGTGCGATGGGCGATGGCCGGCAGCGGGATTTCCTGGTAGTTATCCGGCGGCAGCCAGTTCTCCCGCTGGTTGGCAAAGGTTTCAAAAAACGACCAGATCTCGCGGCTGGTCTGGCGCAGAAAACGGCGCTGCCGATCGTGGATCGCCACCGGGGAACGCACCGGCTGCTGGCTTAGCCAACTGAGCAAGCGGGGAGCGATAAACCACAGCAGGCCGAGCGCGAGGGCAAACGGCAGCAGGGCGGGGTTAAGGCGTGCGCTCAGCAAAGCCAGCACAATCCCCGCAACCGGGTTCAGCCACATGGCCCGGTAAAAGTTGCTTGGCTGCGGCGCAAAGCCGGATTGGCTCTGAGCAAAGCTTGTCCACTCATGCAGATTGCGCTGGCTGACGGCCAGCCGCCACAGCGTCACGGCAATCGCCCGCACGGAATAGCAACTTTCATGCGGCAGCGTGGCCAGATGCAGGCCAATGTGGCTCAGGCGCTTTAGCGTGCCGTTCAGCACAATGCTCACGTGCAGCAGCAGCGGGCGGCGGCGCGGTTTGCTGATGAGCCCTTGCAACAGCATCAGCAGCGTTGGTAACAGCAGCATTATGGCGAGCGCCAATAGGCAGAACAACGGATTAGGCGCGATAGTTAAGCTGTAAAACAGCAGCATTAACAGGCTGGGTGCCACCAGGCTGCGGCGCAGGTTATCAACCAGTTTCCAGCGCGACAGCACGCTGAGCGGGTTGGCGATGCGGCTATTGTCAGCCTGCCGTACCCGCAGGCGCAGCCAGTTCAGCAGTTGCCAGTCGCCACGGATCCAGCGGGTGCGCCGAGCCACGTCCACCAGATAGTTGGCCGGATACTGCTCATACAGCAGTACGTCGCTCAGCAGCCCGGAGCGGGCATAGCAGCCCTCCAGCAGATCGTGGCTGAGCACCAGGTTTTCCGGGCAGACGCCGCTGGTGGTGCAGATAAACATATCAACGTCATAGATCCCCTTACCGACGAAGGAGCCTTCTTTGAACAGATCCTGATAAAGATCGGAAGACATCAGGGAGTAGGGGTCATTACCGGCAACGCTGCTGGACATCGCAGCATAACGGCTCTGCCCGTAGCGCGGGATCTCTTCCGCCAGGCGCGGCTGCAAAATGCTATAGCCGCTGACGACCCGTTTGCTTTGCGGATCATACACCGGGTAGTTAAGCGGGTGCGCCATAGTAGCCACCAACTGGTGCGCGGCCTCACGGGGCAGCACGGTATCGGCATCCAGCGTAATCACATACTTAACGTTGCTCAGCACTTCAGGATGGTTGCCCGCCACGGTGGCAAACTGCTGTTGCTGGTGGCGCAGCCACTGGTTCAGCGCCGCCAGCTTGCCGCGCTTGCGTTCGTAACCCATCCACACCCCTTGCTTTGGATTCCATGCACGTTCGCGGTGCAGCAAAAAGAATGAGGTGCCAAGATGGGCTGGGTAGCGGCGGTTAAGCTGAGCGATCTGATACACCGCATAGGTCAGCAAATCGGCATCTTCAGGCATCGTCTGCGTGGGCGCATCGGGGAAATCGGTTAACAGTGCAAAATGCAGGTGCGGCATCGCGTTACCCAGATAGCACACCTCCAGGCTGTTAATCAGTTCATCGATACCTGCTCGGTTCATCAGCATACTGGGCATCACGATCAGCGAGCGAAACCGGGGCGGGATCTCGCAGGAGAAATCCATGCGCGGCAAGGGTTTGGGCGTTTTAAGCCGGTTGATGACCTCACTCAGCAGATTGATGGCAAACTGGCTGACGACGATCGCCGTCGGGATGGCTAACAGCCAAAGCAATAGGGGGGCATCGCTGCGATAACTTTCAGAAAGAATATAGAGGCTACCCACCGCCGTTACCAACCCCAAGCCGCCGAGCCAGGATGAGAGAGAGGCTTGCTTCAGCGCGTCGCGCAGCCGCAGCAACGGAGGGCGACGAATGGCAAGGCATTGCTCCAGATCATCCCGGCCTTTATCCACCAGATAGTAACCCACGTGGCGCATACAGCCTTGATCTGCCGCACTTTGTGCCAGCGTGAGCACCTGCTTGGCCACCTCGCCTTCACTGCGCGCGCACTGGCGAGCCAGAGCCTCAATAATATGCCGGTAATGGTCGCGGGTATCGAAGTGCATTTTGCCGTAAATCTGCGCCGGGTCCTGGTTCAGGGTGTGTTCCACCAGGCTCATGGTTTCGGCAAATTCTGCCCAGTTCATGTCGCTCAATTGGCGCAGGCTGGAGATGCTATTGCTGACCGAAAGCTGGCTGTTGGCCAACTGTTGGTTAAAGCGGAGGATGATCTGATCGCTGGTTAACCCGACTTCCGCTAACCGCTGTTCCACCCAGGTCAGCGGCAGGGCCAGCATCTTGCCATGGCCTTTCAGGCAGCGCACCAGTTCGGCCACGAAGGCGCTGGCGCGCGGCGGATTGGAGCTGGCCATCTCGGCGATCACCACGATCAGGTTGGCCGGATCGTTCTCGGCGCTGTCGAGCATTTTATTGACCCAGCGAGTGGCCAGGTTGCGTTCCTGCTGGGTTTCTGCCACTTCAATGCTGACGCGCCGCAGGTTTTCAATCAGCGCCAGACGCAGCATGCCCGGCAACGCCCACAGCTCCCCCAGCGTCAGAACCGAGACTTTCTGATAGGCGGCGATGTAACGGGTCAGGCTGGCTGTATCCCAGCGCCCATCGCCGTGAGCGATGGCTTCGGTGGCAATGTCATAAATTCGTGGGCAGTTATGCGGCGCAGAGAGCTGTGGTAGCCCTTTACCAAAGTTCTTCGGTAAATGGTGGCGCACCAGCCGGATCTGTTCTTCCACCAGATAAAAGTTATCCAGCAGCCATTCGCCAGCCGGAGCAATGCTGACTTTGCCGCCGGTGCTTAGAAGATGGCAACTGTGGGTTAATACTGCTTCGTTGTCATCCAGGCGTTTTAATAAAAAGTAGGGCGTTTTTTTGCTGGCCAGTTTGTGCGAGCGCGCCAGCTTTTGGCCGTAACGTTCCATTTGATCGATGGAAAAGAGCTCGGCATTGATTGTGGCCTCGTCCCGGCGTTTGTCTGTTGCGGGCTGACGTTCTTTTGCTGCAAGGGGCAGTTTGGGCTTACGGCTAAACCAACGATTAAAATTTATTTTCACTCATACACTCCGTAGCGTAACAGACACCGAGAGGCAGTCGCTGAAACGGAAAAATGGTGCGAACACAGTGAAGTGGGAAGCGTGGAGAACTTCACAGAAGGGTGGGGATGTGGGCAAGATATGCACTGACTATAGCAAAATTTGTGGCGAAAAAGTGATTTATTAGCTAATGAAATGCCAGTTATATTGAAAAATAGAATTTTATATCGCCATAAGCGCTGGGCATCAAACCTTTACCTCGCCATCCAACGGGTGCCACAGAGCCAGCTAGACGGGCTGTCGTGTGGCATGTCCCAGTCTTTCCGAAAGGTTCATAAAATAATAAAAATATAAGATAGCGTGGTTTTGCCACAGACTCTTTATGCTCTGTGCAGTTATTGTCCTCATGCTCTCGCTTAGAGCACCCCGAAGGGGCTGTTTGCCGCGTCCATTTGCCACTCCATTCCTGATTAATCCAGACCTTGGCTTAATTATTAACCGATGATGTGCCTGCGTGACTAAAGCGTCATGAGCCATCGTCAGGGTAACGCGATGTTAATTTCTTCCTCCGCCCACATTGCCCGTGGCAGCGTGATTGAACCGGGTGCGGTGATCGGTGCACAGGTGTATATCGGCCCTTTTTGTGTGATTACTGCCGGTGTCGAGATTGGCGAAGGCACGGTGATCGCCTCGCACGTGGTGATTAACGGCCAGACCCGCATCGGGCGCAACAACAGCATTGGGCGGTATTCGTCGATCGGTGAAGTGAATCAGGATCTGAAATATGCTGGCGAAGCGACCGATGTGGTGATCGGCGATCGCAACCACATTGGGGAAAAAGCCACCATTCATCGTGGCACTGTACAAGGCCGGGGCCGCACGGCGATCGGCCATGACAATCGTATTTTGAACAGCGTCCATATTGGGCATGATTGCGTGATCGGTAATGGCACGCTGATTGGTAATAACAGTGGTCTCGCGGGGCATGTCGAGCTTGATGATGCGGTCCAGATCGGGGTGATGTGTGCGATCCACCAATTTTGTATTCTGGGGGCCTATGCGCAGATCGCCGATCGCTCGGGCGTGGTACAGGATGTGCCGCCATTTGTCTGTGCCAGCGGGAACCACGCTTTACCTACCGGGTTTAACCAATCGGCCGTTGCTTTTCTGGCGGCGGATATTCAGCAGCAGCAAGAGATCCGTACTTTCTACGATCGTATCTATCACTTGGCAATGCCATTCGACGAGGCAAAGAAAGAAGCTGCGCGTTTGGCCATTCACTATCCGTTACTCAGGTTATTTGATCAATTTTTCTCACGCTCCACACGCGGCATTATTCGCTGATACTGAGGTGATATACCCAAAATAATTCGAGTTGCAGGAAGGCGAGCAAGAATCCCCAGGAGCTTGCTCAAGTCAGTGACTGGGGTGAGCGAGGAAAGCCAACGCACCTGCAACTTGAAGTATGAGGGGTATGTCTCATTATGGCTTGTGAGAGCCAGTGATGAGATCGCGTCCGTTAGGTCAATCAGAAATGCCGCCCTGCTCTAATCGCATTAATGTGAAAATATCACGGATATAAAAATCATATTTATTCCTATGTTTTTTATTAATATTTATCAGATTACTCAATACGGTTTTCCCTATGACCATTAAATCCCTAACTATTGAATAATTAATCTAATTTTAATCTTGCTGTTTTATCAAAAAACTATGTTTCACAAAATTATCAGCATAAAACTCCACTCAAAGGGGGGCGAGATATGTCAGGTTGGTGGTTTTGGTGTTTTTATTATAAAAATCAATAAATTAATTATATTTTTCCAGCCAAAGGTCATTATTGACAATGACTCGGCATTAATGAATATTAGCGGGGTTCCGCGAGGGCGAGAACATCAAGGGGGCGATGATTCCTCCACAATCTTATCTGCTATACACCAGCTTAAAAACCAACGTGGGAACTTTAAGGATTTCCTTATATAACAGGGATGATAAATTTGGATAATACCTTCTCATTGAGCAGGGTACAGATTGATTGAGCAGTTAACTCTGTATTCAGCACAATATCATTAAATCTTCTACGAATTAATGAATGCCCAAGTGGTGATCGTTTTTATGGTCGCCTTTTGGCTAAATGCCGATATTTTCAGTTCTCTCTATCAAGAGATAACTGAAAGTATTAAGCGTAAATGTACGTTTTATTTAAACATGAAAATATATACATAAAGGAAGAGTATCATGCGTAAAGTTATTTTCACATTGGCTCCTGCTGCCCTGTTATTAGCGGTTGCCACCGGGAATGCCCAAGCGGCTTCGAATGCGCAATTAACCGTAACGGCTAACGTTGTTGCTGCCACCTGTGACGTTTCCCTGTCAACTAACAACCTGGATTTGGGTAACTATGCACCTACTCAATTTACCGGGGTAGCAACGCCAATTCCAGCCAGCCAAAAAACCTTTACCGTTGGCCTGAATAATTGCCAGGTGCCTGCTCAAGCGGCAGATACCGCCAATTTGGTCGTTAGCGGTCAGACGCTGGGGGGCAACCCTAATATGTTCAACTCTACCGGTACCAATACCGGCATCATGTTGAACCAGGTGGCGACCCCAACCACCTATATCACCAGCGGCCAGAAACTCCTGGTGGCTACTGCGGGCGCAACGCCAGCAGCCAGCGACTTTAATACCAAGACACTGAGCTTGCAGGCGGGTCTGGCATCGGCCACCACCACGGGTATCAACATTGGTGCCGTCAGCGCACCAATCCTGTTCAGTTTTTCTTATAACTAAGACCCTATGCAGGCAGCCTCGCTGCCTGCAGTTTTTAACCCTCAGGAGCCTATTCATGAAGCGCCTAAACCTGTTTTTTCTCACGACGATGGCGCTGCTGTCTTGTTCATCAGCCGCCATGGCGGATGGCTTTGGTATCAATGCTACCCGTCTGATTTACCCGCAGGGGGCGGACAGTATTTCTGTCTCGGTACGTAATACACAACCGGTGATGCCTTATCTGGTTCAGGCTGCTCTCAGCAAGAGCCCTGACAGCCGTGAAGCAACGCCTTTTATGGTGACACCGCCTATTTTTCGCTTGGAACCCAAGAGCGTAAACCAGATCCGCATTGCCGGTAATGGCAGCGCCTTGCCGCAGGATCGCGAGTCCGTATTTTATTTTCACGCTACGGCGATACCGGCGAGCCAGGCACCAATGGCCAAACAGCCGAACACGGGCGTACAGGCGGCGGTGCAGTTTGGCGTCGGCAACATCATCAAAATGTTTTATCGCCCGGAAGGTTTGCCATCAACCTCCGCCGAGGCGCAGAAAGGCCTGAAATTCTCACGGGTGAACGATGGGCTGCAGGTTAACAACCCGTCCCCCTATTTTGTCAGCCTGGCCGGTATCAAATTTGGTGGGCAGGCGCTGAAGCTGGATTCTGCTGCGGCGTTGATGATTGCGCCATTTGGTTCTCATACCTATTCCACCCAGGTAAGAAAAGGAACCATTGAATGGCAGACGATTAACGATCAGGGAGGCGTCGATGCATTTAAACAGGTTCTCCCTTAAGGCGCTGTTTTTACTGATCCTGAGCCTGGGCAGCTTGGCGGCACAGGCGGTGACATTGAATTTTTCTGCGTCGATTGTGCAAGAAACCTGTTCGCTGAGCCTGGACAAAAGCGTGCTGTCCCTGGGAGAGGTGCCACAGACCAGTTTGCGCAGCGGTGCCTTGGTTAACCTGCAGCCGTTTAGCCTCAGAGCCGATTGCAGCCCAGTTTCCAGCGGCTTGCAGCAACCGGTGATTTTGCTGGTAGGGGCGGGGGCTGAGCAAGACGGTAAGTGGCTATTTCGCAGCAGCGATTCTACGGCGGGGGGGGCGGGAGTGATGCTGGTACAGAGTGCTACTGCACCGGCCTATGCGGCGACAGAGATGAAGTCCAACGCCATTTTACCGCTGGCAGGCGTGGGGCAGAGCCCGAACAGCCAGGAACTGCCGTTTTTTGCTGGCGTCAGCTGTGGTGGTAGTACCGGTTGTGCCACGGTGAAACCGGGGGCGTTAACGGCCAACGTGATGTTCATTTTTGCTTATCGGTGAAGGGGTTATGACATTCGTACAAGGTTTACTGACCACGCTGTTGTTAATGGTTTTTTCTGCGGGAGCCGCGAGCGACGGTGTCAGTTTAAGTCAGACGCGGGTGATTTTTTCATCCGAGGATAAAGCCCAAACCATCAAAGTAAAAAATACCGGGGCGAAAAATTACCTGATTCAAAGCCGCGTGCAGCGGGAGCCGAACAGTGCCAGCGCGGCTCCTTTTGTGGTGACGCCGCCGCTGTTTCCACTGGGGGCAGAGAGCAGCCAACTGCTGCGCATTCTTAAGCAGGATCAGGCGCTGCCAACCGATCGTGAGTCGCTGTTTTATCTTGCGGTGTCGGCTATCCCGGCACAGTCCGCACCAGTGGAACAAGAAGCACGTTTATCAATGGGGTTTCAGTTTGTCATCAAGCTGTTCTACCGCCCGGCAGGGTTGAAGATCGCAGCCGAGAAGGCCTATTGCCAACTGAAGGTAACCCCAACGGCGCAGGGTATACGTATTGAGAACCCAACGCCCTATTTTCTCTCATTCGGGGCTTTGACGTTTGACCAAAGCGCCGTGGATTTAGACGCACAGCCGGCAATGATTGCGCCGCTGAGCAGTGAGATTTACCCGGCAAGCAAGTGGGTCAGGCAGGTGCATTGGCAAGCCATTAACGATTTCGGTGGCTTATCGGCTCCCTGTCAGTACGCGTTGTCGGCTTAACAGGAACAACCATCATGAAACGTGTAATTCAAGCAGTCATGCTGCTCCTGTGCAGCCTGTCGGCACTGGCTGCCGCGCCGGAATCAACCGGCCTCTCTTTTTACGTGCTGCGGGTGATTTACTCGGAAAGCGATCAGAAAGGCGTGACGTTAACCGTCAATAACAAGAGTGCGGCACCGTACCTGATGCAGTCCTGGATCCGGCCGGTCGATCCCAATACCGGTGATGTCGATCTGAACTACAGCGGGCAACAGAAGATGCCTTTTATTGTTACGCCGCCCTTGGCGCGGTTGGAGGCCAATAGCGAACTGACGCTGCGCATACGGCGCAATGGTGAGCCACTGCCCACCGATCGGGAGTCGGTATTCTTTATCTCGATGAAGGCGGTTCCGGCAAAAAAGGAGGCTACTGAACCGGGGGATTCCGGCCAGATGGCACTTACGGTAGTCAGCAACATGAAACTGTTCTACCGCCCTGCGGGCTTGGCTAAGCATGCGGTGGCGGATGTGGCTTCGCAACTGCAGTTTCACCGCGAAGGCGACACCTTGATCGCCAATAACCCAACGCCCTATTGGCTCACCTTTTCGCAACTGAAGGTCGGCAATGTGGAACTGGGCAAACCTGCTCTGCGCCTGATGGTGCCGCCTAAAGGGCAACAGCGCTATGCGCTACCTACGGGGGCCAACGGCAAGGTGGCGTGGCAATTAATTGATGAAGACGGCTGGGATACCCCTGTTCAGCAACAGATTCTGTAATTTTGGGGTTATTCAGGACGGACATCAAATGGACAAAACAATAATGAAGAGACGTCTTAATAACTCAGCGATTTCCCCGGTGCTGACAGGGGCTTTATTGCTGACGGGCACATTACCTGCTTCGGCGCGTGACTATTTTGATCCCGCCTTACTGGCTTTGGCTGGGGATCAAGCCGTGACCGCCGATCTGAGCTCTTACGAAACTGCCGGTCGCGTACCTGAGGGGAGTTATCTGGTTTCGCTGTGGGTGAATCAGGCCGATCAGGGGCCACATACCCTGGTGTTTAAAAAGAATGCGCATGGAGAGGTGCAGCCTGAGCTGACGCCCGCGCTTCTGCACCAGTTAGGCGTCAATACAACGGCTTTGCCACAGTTTAAGGGCTTGCCGGAAGAAGTCGCGGTTAACGATCTGACGATGCTGATTCCTGAGGCTCAGGTGCATTTTGACTTAGCCCAACTGCGGTTGGATCTCAGTATTCCGCAGATCGCGATGCAGCAGAACGCCAGAGGTTCGGTTGATCCGGCGCAGTGGGACGATGGGGTGCCAGCCATTCTGATGAATTACAGCCTGAACGGCAGCCGCAGCCGGCAAAGTGCTCAGGCGGAGATGAGCAGCAGCGAACAGACCAACCTGTTTGCCAGCATGCGCGGGGGGCTGAACTGGCAGGCATGGCGCTTGCGCAGCGATATGACGTATGTACGCAACCAGAGCAGTGGTGATTCATCTGCCCCCACGACGCAGAGCACCCGTTTTACGAATACCTATTTACAGCGCGATATCCGCGCCTGGCGTTCAGAGATACTGGCAGGTGAAAGCAGCACGGGCAATGAGGTGTTTGACAGCATTCCCTTTCGTGGCGTCAAGCTGAACTCCAGCGAAGAGATGCTGCCTAGCAGCCTGCGCGGTTTTGCACCGGTTGTTTCGGGGATTGCCCAGACTAACGCCCGGATCACCATTAGCCAGAACGGCAACGTGGTGTATCAAACCTATGTCGCGCCGGGGCCGTTTCGCATCGACGATCTGTATCAGAGTGGGCAGGGTGGCGATCTGACGGTGACCATTAGCGAAGCAGATGGCAGCGTGCGTACCCAAACGCTGGCGTTCTCTTCGCTCCCGGTGATGCAGCGCCCTGGTGCATTCAAATATGAGCTTACCACCGGGCGTTACAACGGCGGGATCACACAAGCATCACGGGAGGCGAGCTTTGGGCTGGGCACCTTGATGTACGGCTTGCCCCATGACGTTACCCTGTATGGCGGCGGGCTGATCGCGCAAGACTACGCCTCGCTGGTGGCAGGGAGCGGTTTTTCGCTGGGTGACTGGGGTGCCTTATCGGCGGATGTGACCTTCTCCAGCAGCCAGTTGGGTGGGCAGGCGGATCGGCAGCAGGGGGCCTCCTATCGGGTGCGCTATGCCAAAAGCCTGTTGAGTACCGGAACCTCGGTGGATCTCACCGCTTACCGCTACTCCACCCGTAATTACTACAGTTTTGCGGATTTTAACAACCAGGGCTTTCAACTGAATGACGGGCAGATGCCTTGGGCGCTGGATCGCCAGCGCTCTGATTTTCAGATGCGCATCAGCCAGCAATTAGGTTCATGGGGAGCGCTGTATCTGTCGGCGTCACGTAACGACTACTGGGGCAGCGATCGCGTGAACAACACCCTGTCTGCCGGTTACAACGGCAGCTTTCGTGGCGTGAGCTATGGGCTGGCCTACAGCATTGACCACATTAAGGGTGACGGCAGTTGGCCTGAGAACCGCCAGCTATCGCTGAATATGCAGGTTCCCTTTAGCTTGTTCAGCTCAAGCCAGGCGCTGAGCCGCAACTATGCCAACTACCAAATGACCCATACCAATCAGGGGGAGGTGCAACAGCAGGTCGGCATCAGTGGTAATGCCCTGGATGAGCGTCTTTCTTACAGCGCCATGCAGGGATGGTCGAACGGCAAGAGCAGTGATAACGGCACCTTGAACGCGGGTTATCAGGGCAGCAAGGGGCAGGTAAACATGGGGTATAGCTACGGCGGCGCATTTCGCTCACTTAACCTCAGCGCTAACGGTGGCGTTGTCGTGCATCCAGAAGGCGTGACGCTGGGGCAAATGTTGGGCAATTCGGTGGCTGTCGTCAGCGCGCCGGGTGCTAAGGATACCAGCGTAATGAACGGCAACGTGCGCACCGATAGCCGCGGTTATGCTCTGGTGCCCTATTTGTCGAACTACCAGAACAACAGTATCAGCCTGAACCCGGCCACCTTGCCGGATGACGTGGAGATGACACAGTCCAGCCGCAACGTTTACCCAACCAAGGGTGCGGTGGTGATGGCCAGGTTTGATACGCGCGTCGGTTATCAGGCACTGGTGACGTTACAACAGGGTGAAACCCGCATCCCGTTTGGCACGTTGGTCACGGTGGAGGGGACGCCCGCAGGTGAACACAACACCGGCATTGTTGGCGACGCAGGGCAGGTGTATCTGAGCGGATTGCCGGAAAAAGGTCAGTTGACGGCGAAATGGGGCAAAGAAGCCAGTCAGCAATGCCGTGCTGCGTTCAGCTTTGCCGAGAGCGCCGCCCCTGCAGCGGGCAACCCGGTACGCCAGTTAACGGCGCGCTGTGAAACGAGTCGGTAGCGCAGTGATGACAGCAAAGCAACTTGGTAGGAGAAGAGACTCAATGAAAAAGACAGCTCAAACGCTATGGCGTATTGTGCAGCACAACGTTACGGGCTTGTGCCTGCTGGCGTCACTATTAGCGCAGGGGCAATCAGCATACGCTGTTACTACTATCACAATAGGTAAAGGTAGTGGCGTTGTGTGGGAGGGGATGCCGTTTAATGTGACTAATAATGCCATCCTGGGCACGTCTGATGCTCAAATGAATAATAGCGCTAGCCTTCCCTTGGCGTATATTTCAGCGTTGAATACTTGGCTTGAATGCTTATCCAGTAGCGATTTAACGACGATTGCTGGGTATCAAGCGATTAAAATCGCACCTGGTGTCGGGTTACTCCCTAGAGCGAATATCAATGCCAGCTATGTGCTGGCTGATGGCTCGTCAGAGACACTCACCGGTACGATTGGGTTGCCAAACACAAAGGGAAGCATATCACCGAGTGGGAGTTCAATCACTAGCCCTCCTGGTTATGCCTGGTGCTTAGCCCCCAGAATGACTGAGGTAACTAATTTTTACAAAATGGGTAGCACGATAAGTGCAACCGCAATAGGATCCTGGGTGATGGTGGCGGATGGTACACAAACCAGCCAAAACAATATCACATTACCTTTTTACTCATCTTTTTGGACAAAAACACCTGCAGCTCTTCTAAACCAACTGATATTGCCCAGTAATATTTCATTACGTATTTCGACCTTGGAGTGCACTGTGAATACGCCGGTGCAGATTGATTTTGGTGCCGTCGCTAAAAATACCCAGAGCGGCGCTGAGTTGGGCTCAAAGACCAATACGTTGACGACCCAATGTTCGCAAGACAGTACAAGGGGAATTAATGCCAATATCAATGTGCAATTCAGAGCATTAACCGGCCTGTATGGCGGCACGCCGAGCCGTCTAGCACTGAGCCAGGGCGGTGGCTATATTACCGGCGAAATCAGCGGTGGCGTCACCGGCAGCGGCAGTTGCTCTGCCACCAGCGGCGTGCCATTTGATAATACCCAACTCAAAGTGGGCAATATTACCAGTGTGCAATCCACCAACAATACCACTAATCAGATCACCTGGCGTTTGTGCTCAGGGGGCAGTGATTTGCCAACCGGCAATGTGAGCGCCTCTACCGAAATGTTAGTGACATTTAATTGACTTATTGACGACGGAGCTTGTTTGATGAAAATAAAAATACTTATAGCGGATGATGATAAATATTTCACGCTAGGGCTACAATATTTATTGGCTGATTACTTTAAAGAAAAAGCCATTAACGTTGAGTTTGATAAAACCATAAATCCACACACTCATTATTTTATGGCCTTTGTCGATGCTGAGAAATTGGCGCACTATCGCTATGTTAAAACCATGATCAATGCGGATACGATATTTATGATTCAATCAGACTCTGGGATAATGAGTGCGGATGGTGGTGATAACCTGGAACGTATCCCCCGGAGCCATTCTGCCAGCGCTGTTCTCGCGCAGATCGATGCAGCGTATGTACCACCGGCGGTTCGGCCTTGTGTCGAATCAACGATGGAACTGACGCAGCGAGAAAAGACAGTGCTGGCCTATTACTCCAATGGTTACACCAATATTCAAATTGGACGCTTATTGGGTATTCATCAAAAAACGGTAAGTGCACACAAGGTAAAAGCCATGACAAAATACAACTTTAAACACAAAGGTGATTTTAGATGCTGGCTAATCGCCAACTCAGGTCATAAAGAATAAGTTCAGCTTCGAACTGCCAGTTTAACTCTGCGACTTTCTTCTTCCCTATGGCAAATAGGCTATGTATTGCTTGGGTTTTATCATTCCGTTTTATTGCAGTTATAGAATAATATGAAGTATATCATTGATGCGAAATTAGTATTTGATAGCGATGAAAGAACGCTGTATTTAAAAGAATCACCAGAGAAATGCGTAGAGATTGGGGCTATCTCGGCTCGCCTACTGGAGGCAATGCTTGAAAATATTGCCGGGGTCGCTCGTGAATACCTGCTGGATACCGTATGGTCGGATCACGGTTTAAGGCCATCAAATAACAATCTCAATAATCACATCAGCCTATTGAGAAAAAGTATTTCCAGTATCATAGATTTTGACGATCTGATCATTACGCTGCCCAAAAAAGGGTTTATGGTTAACAAAAGGTATACGATTAACAGCATAGATGAGCCGGCGACGAAGACGTCTCGTATGAGGTTGGCAAAGGACGGTCAGGTGGAGAGTTACCCAGTGGCTTTGTGGTTGCTCTCAATCATGGTGGTCATTCTGACTTCACTGCTAGGCTATGTGGTGTGCCACGATCATTATTCTATTTTCGGGCTGTGCTGAGCGCCAAACAGCGCTACGTTATGGCACCGGTGGATGACAGTGAATCGCTTGAGGTTGTGCTATATCGCTCCTGGTAAAGGTGTATCAGAGAGCGGAACTGGCAACCTTTTGAGTTGGTTAACCCTTTTGGCAGGTGGCCGAACCCCATGAAGGAAACACCTTTCAGTAAGATTACGCACACGTCGCGCAGGCAAAACAAGGTGCTGTTTGCCCTTGTTACGCTGGCGGTGATCCTGACCGCAGGCCTGTATTGGGGCACTCAGCGCATCATCAACCAGGAGCGTGGCCGATTCACTCTCGATTTCTCAACGCTGGTGGGGTATATCCATGAACAAGAGATATTCCTGCGCCGGTTGCGCAGCCAAAATGAGCAACTCTCTTATCTGCCAATTCCCCGGGTAAATAGCTTTCGGGAAGTCACCACCTCGTCCGAGTGGGGCGGCCGGTTGTTTGCTGGCCGAGAATCCCCCGTTAACATGCCTTTTTCGCTCTTTTGCGAAAAACAGGCCGACTGCCCCAACGCTCCCGGCATGCTGTTTTCGTTGGGGAGCTATCTCGCCGATTTTTACTCGTCATTTTGGGCGGCGTCCTACTTTCCTGCCGCCGCCGTATTCTTCGTTAATGAAGGCAATGGGATCAGCGTCAGCGTGCCTGCGGTAAACGTTGGCGCCGGTTATGAACCTAGCAATATGCAAACTTACCGGGCGGTGACGGATGCCGTGCGCGAGCGCTTGCATAACAGAGCGGCGATGAACGATTGCCAGCAACAGAGCGGGGATAAGCCTGCCGTTGGGAATGTGATCTGGTTCCGTGAAACGGCGTTACCGAATCAAATGATTGGGTTGATTCCTGCCGGGTTCCCCCCCAGTATCTGGAAAGGAACACGCAAACGCCCGACCACCTGTATTTACGCCGCTACCTTATTCAGCCGCGAGCGTTTCGGGGTGTTGGAACGCAGCGTCAATCCGGCACCGAAAAACGCATTCTGGTTGCAGCGTTTCGATCAGGTGTGGCTGAGCCATCAAGAGTATGGCTTGCTGATGGGGCAGGAGCCAGCCCCGGATGTTGAACAACAGGGGTTGCACTACACCCTGCATGGCGTGGTGTTCAAAATTGTGGAGCTGAACGGTAAGTGGACAGGGTACTACTATGTCAGCTATGCCAGCTTCTTCCAGGATAATCTGTGGCTACCGCTCGGGGTGCTGTTGCTGCTGCTGGGCAGCGTATTTGGCGGCTTGGCGTATACGCGCTGGTACAACCGCCGCGTGATCGCTCCGGCACAAGAAGCCCAGCGTGAGCTTCTCGAAAGCGAGGCTTTTAACCGAACCTTGATACAGACGGCGCCGGTGGCAGTATGCCTGATCGCCCGTTCTGACGGCCATCTGGTATTCGGTAACGCACTGGCGCTGGATTGGTTAGGGGCTAGCGCCGGCCAACGCTTGCCGCCTGCGCCTGCCACCACTACCTTGTTGAGCCAGGTGCTGCCCGCACAGCACGCTGGTGCCATTGAACAACTGGCGGTGGCCGGTGGAAAAACCCTGTATGTCGCCTACGCGCCAACGCGTTATATGCAGCGTGATGTGATTTTGTGTGTGTTTGCTGACGTCAGCGCCCATGCGGAAATCGAGCGTCAACTCGCGCGCGCCAAATCAGCCGCAGATGAGGCCAGTGAGGCCAAATCGACCTTCCTGGCGACCATGAGCCACGAAATACGCACGCCGCTGTATGGCGCGCTCGGCACGCTGGAACTGTTGTCCATGACGCAACTGGATCGTCAGCAGCGCCAGTATGTCGATCGGATCAACGATGCCTCACAAATGTTGCTGCAATTAATCAGCGATATTCTGGATATCAGTAAGATTGAGGCGGGGCAACTGCAACTGGAGAAGGTTGAGTTCAACCCGCGTGAATTGCTACAGAGCGCGACCGGCACCTTTGCGGCCATGGCTTATCGCAAAGGCTTGCTGTTGTTCTCGGTGGTCGGCCCCGAAATTCCCGAATGGGTGGTGGGCGATCCGGTGCGCATCCGGCAGATTCTGAACAACCTTATCAATAATGCGATCAAATTTACCGAGTCTGGTCAGGTGATCGTGCGGCTCCACCAGGTTGCAGGCTCCTCGGCCGAAACCCACCTGCGGCTGGAGGTGTGTGATAGCGGGGTTGGCATCAGCTCAGCGCAGCAGGAGAAACTGTTTACCCCGTTCTATCTGGCCGATGCCAACCGCAGCACCCTGGGGGGCGCTGGCTTGGGATTATCTATCTGCAAGCGGCTGGCAGGCCTGATGGGGGCAGAAATTCAGCTCCACAGCCAACCGCAGCGCGGCAGCCAATTTTATCTGACGCTGGTTCTGCCCGTGGCCGCTCACCCCACAATAGCCGAACCGCAACTGCAAGGTGCTACCGTCTGGGTGCGAACTCCGCATCCAGAACTGACCGATAATCTCTGTGCCTGGCTACGGCGCTGGGGCGCGCAGGCCTCAGCGTTCACCACGCCTGAGCCGCTGGGCTATGAGCACGATATTCTGTTGGATATGCAGGCGCAGCGGCAACGTGCTGTCATCGAATGGCCCGGGCGCACCTTGGCGATTTCTTTGTCGGGTGAGGTGGCGAATTATTCTGCTATCGATGCTTACAGCCTGAGCAGCATTGGTTTTGGCATCGATAGCCTGCTGCATGGGCAACTGATCAACGAACGGTGCGAGGCGGTGTTACCGCAATTTAAGGCTCGGGTGCTGGTTGCTGAAGATAATCCGCTCAATCAGATCACGCTGCAGGGGCAACTCGAGCTGTTAGGCTGTGAGGTGACGTTAGCGGATGATGGTGAGGAGGCGCTGGCGCTGTGGGACAGCGCGCCTCAGGATCTGCTGCTGACCGACGTGAATATGCCTTATCTGAATGGTTATGAGCTGGCTCGCAGGTTGCGCAGTGAAGGCATAAGGATGCCTATTATTGGCGTGACGGCCAACGCAATGCGGGATGAGGAGCAACGCTGCGTTGAGGCCGGTATGAATGCCTGGCTGGTGAAGCCGATTGAGCTGCGCACGCTGGCAGATATTCTGCGCAAGTTTATGCCTGCAGGCCAATTGCCGCCTGCTGGAGAAGTTAACGACCATTTCGAACGGCTCGAGCCTAACGTACTCGATAAACATCGCGATATTTTCCTCAAAAGTATGACGGATGACCTGAACCAATTGGCGCAGGGGTTGGCGCAAGGTGAAGCCGACAGAGCCGAGAACGCCTTGCATCGCATGCGTGGGGCGCTGGTTCTGGCGCAGCGCCGCGAGTTGGCGGCCAGCATGGAGGCGTTAGAAGTACATATACAAGCGCACGGTCTGGACGAGCAGGGGAAAGCCGGTTTGGCCGCTATTATGGTTGAGCTGCGCCAGTTTCTGGCCAGCATTGAATCAACCGCATAACAGGGGATAACACCATGGAAAAACTACGCGTAGTTCTGATGGACGATCATCAGGTAGTCTTGGCCGGGCTGAAAGATTTTCTGGAACATAGCCCCAATATTGAAGTGGTCGCCACCTTTTCCGCCACCTCAGAATTGGTGAGCTATGTTAAAGCCAGCCCGCCGGATGTGATTATTACCGACTACAACATGCCTAATGATGAAGTGTATAAAGATGGCCTGCGCTTCGTCGACTTTCTGATTCGCACTTTCCCACAGGTGAAACTGCTGGTTTTGACGATGATCTCCAACCCGATGATCGTATCCGCACTGTACGACGCCGGAGTGGCAGGGGTGGTATTCAAGCAGGATCCCCTCAGCGAGGTGCACTCCGCTTTGCGCGCCTTGCGTGCTAACACGCGCTATTATCCGGCTTCATTTCAGAGCGCCGGTCGCCGTGACGAGCGTGAGGTATTTCTGCAGCAGCGTATTAATAGTTTGTCTCCCAGAGAGTTTGAAGTGCTGCGTTATTTCGTGGAAGGGGAGTCGATCGCGCATATTGCCGAACGGCTTAATCGCAGTGCTAAAACGGTGAGCCTGCAGAAGAATTCGGCTATGCGTAAGCTGAACGTGGAAAGTAATCAGGAACTGATCCGCTTCTGCGTCGGCAACCATATTTTTGACTGAGGACTTAGGTAAGTGGATCGCCAGCGTGCCGGCATTCACCTGCGGCGTTTTTTTCGTCTATCGCTGAATTTTAGCCGATCTATCCATTCCTGTAGCATTAAATAGATTTAAGTTCTGATATTGGCGAGGCTAATAGTTTTTTTTATTTATTCGTTTTGCTCTCCGCTTTGGCTATTTTAGATGGCGATGTTTTATTATTTTTTATATGAATTTTTTAATATTTTAATTGCTTTTTTTATCTGCATTCTAACCTGGCCCCGATGGGCGAGTGCTTGATAAAAAAGAATTTCTGTTAGACTATGCGTTTGCAAATAGAACTTGCACGATGGCCTTTTTCGTCAATTACCTGACTCAGTGTAGAGATATTTTTTAAGCTGCCCCTCCAATGCTATTACGCCTGATGAAATCATAGGTGAAGAAATGAAGTATATAATTAATGAAACATTGATGTTCGATACGGAAGAGAGCACGTTATCAACGGCAGACAATGACAAAAAATTAGAGATGAGCACTATTTCTGTCCGGCTGTTTGCCGAATTGTTGACGCACAGTTCGGGCGTCACTCGAGAACATTTATTGAGCACGGTATGGTCAGAACATGGATTAAAGGCATCAAATAACAACCTGAATAATCATATCAGTTTGCTAAGAAAGTATTTGGAGGAATTGGCAGGTTTGGAAGATCTGATTAAAACACTGCCTAAAAAAGGGTTTATTCTCAATAAAAATTACCGGATTGAGATCCAGGATGAGAGTGACAGCAAAATCCCTGAGGAAGCCAGCAGCACTCAGGTTGATAAAAATCGACATTTTAAGATTAACAAAAAATACATCGCGGCACTGTTGGTTGCATCACTCTTATTGGTATCTTCGCTCTATGGTAATGAAATATATCATTTATTTATCTCTGCGAATGCTGAAAAAATTTATACTTACAAACAATGTGCATTGAGAACCCTGCAAGAGGTTCCTGAGAATAAACGAGGGAAGATTGTTTCAACGGTGATTGACACCATAAAAAATAACGATATAGATTGTGACAATGATAATTACGATGTGTTTTTCTATCTTAGTGGTAAAGAGCAAAGTAAAAATGAATTTAAAATGTTCTCTCTGTGCCGCAATGGTGGTGATGGCTATTACTCTTATTGTTACAGCATCAAAATGGTTTAATCAGTATGAAGAATAAAAAATGGATTTATTCTCTTGCCATCGTCCTGTTATTGCTGGTGTTGGGTTTGGCCTATTTGATAATTTTCAAGACTCAAGACAGGTTTTTTAAATGTAATACTGAGATTCATTTTGAAAGCTCGAAAAATCACAGCATGATAGAGGCCAATACCTCCCTTCTTCTGACAAGCAACAGCATGGCGATTCTGGATGTCAACGGTGTGATCACCAAAGATGGGGTAGATTTCAATGTCAATCGCAAGATTTACTTTATCTATAGCCGCGAGTCTCGGGGGGAGTTTTATTACTTTAAACGAGTCAAAGAAGAGGATTACGCCAACGCCAACAGTGCGCCAAGTGAGCTGTTTAATCACATCATGTTCGGTAATAAAAAGGATTTTTACATGTCCATCACTCCCGTCGGCAACGGCGGCTATGAACTCAGCGAGATGATCTTCCCGGTGGTGGTCTGCTATACCAAGAGAATTTAGCAGCCAGGCGGTGCCGCGTCATTGCTCCATTGGCTTCCTGAACCTTCGCCCGGCAAACAGCGTGCTGCGGGCGGAGTTCAGCCTCGTTTCTCGGGTCATCAATTTGATGACAGTTCGTACTTCTTTATTTTGCGGTACAGCGTCGCGATCCCGATACCTAATTTCTCAGCCACCAACTTCTTGTTGGCGTGGTGGCTGAGTGCTTCCTCAATCATGCGTTTTTCCATATTTTCCAGCCCTAACGTATCCTGGCTGCTACAGATCTCGGTGGTTTTGCTCACCGCAGAAGTGTGGGGCTGATGCAGATACTGCCCACGGGTTAAGTTGGGTGGCAGCAGATAGGTATCGATGATTTCACCGCTGGGGACCACGTTAACCAGATATTCGATTAAATTACTCAGTTCACGCACGTTGCCCGGCCAGCGATACTGGCGCAAGATTTTGAGCACTTCCGCTGAGATCCCGGGGTAAATAATGCCGATTCTTTTGGTGTGCAAACTGAGGAAATAGTGAACCAGCAGCTCAATGTCCCCTTCACGCTCGCGCAACGGCGGCAGCGAAAGGGGGATCACGTTCAGGCGATAGTAGAGATCCTCACGGAACTTCCCCTCGGCGATATATTGCTCCAGATTTTGGTTGGTCGCGGAAATGATGCGGATATCTACCGGGATCGGCTTGCTGGAGCCAATCGGCAACACCTCGCGCGACTCCACCGTGCGCAGTAATTTTGCCTGCAGCAGCAGCGGCATATCGCCAATCTCATCCAAGAATAGCGTGCCCTGATTGGCAGCCTGGATAAGCCCCACCTTGCCATTGGCCGAAGCGCCGGTAAATGCGCCTTTCAGGTAGCCAAAGAGTTCACTTTCCAGCAGTTGATCCGGGATCGCCGCACAGTTAATGGCGATAAAAGGCTTGTCACTGCGGTTGCTCAGCCGATGTATGGCACGCGCTACCACTTCTTTGCCGGTGCCGCTTTCCCCCACCACCAGAACGCTGGAAGGGCTGGGGGCGATACGGGTAATCAGATTCTTCAGCAAGCGCATTGGCTTGCTTTCCCCGGCCAAATGCCCAATACGCGGATCTTGATGGCCGACTTGGTCATTAAACGAAGAATGCGACTGGTGAAAAGCCATCAGAAATAGCTGGTGATCCTGGATTTGATGCAACTGGCCAATCATGATCTCCTGGCGGTCATCGAAAGAAACAATATGCTGTAAATGTCCGCTGGTGTAATTCTGATGGAAGGTCAGGGCGTGGATATTAAAGGTTTTACCGACAATCTCTTCTTGCGCTAAATTAAACTCTTTCAAAGCCATTGCATTGGCGAATTTAACCTGGTTTTTCTCATTGAGAATTAAAACCCCCTGATCCATATTTTCAATCAGGCTGAACAGTACTTTATTCAACCCACTGCTGCTGCCCTGAGTCTCTAAGAGATTGGAGACGAAAACATGGGATATATTGCGCACGTAGTCAGAAAACTCTTGCAGGTTATCGCGTAATCTCTGTTGCTGTTCCAAATTAAAGGCCACCAGGCTGATCACACCAATGCAGGTGTGCTGGAACAGAATCGGAATACCGAGAAATGCCTTTTCCTGGCATTCGTCTTTGTTGCTGCATCCGTCACATACCGGATCAAAACGGGAGTGGGTGACTATTTTTTCTTTCTGAGTATCAATAACATGCTTCAGCAAGCCAGAGTTACTGCCGAGCTTTCTGCCAAAGTTTTTGCCATAGGGGCCGGTCCCTGCCACTCGCACCAGGTTGGCATCGACAATCTCGACCTCCAACAGCAGCACGCTGGAGAGCATTTTGGTGAAGCGCAAGATTGTCGGTTGGATCTGCATCAGCGCAGATTGGGTATTTACCGGTGCTATCATCAAGAGTCTCTCTTTTTTCATCATTGAAAAAAGAAACGATAATACATTAATGCTTATGGTTATTTGATTATCATCAAGCTAATCCTTCAGATAAAATATATTCGTCATCCTTCAAGTTGCATGTGCACTCGCCCGGTTTGCCCAGCCCGGTCAACGAGTTATCTATGCTCCAGGGGATTTTCACGCTTGCCGCCTTCCTGCAACTCTAATTATTTTATAGATTGTGCCATTAGCATCACTTTTTATTATCAAAATGATACTCGGCGGTAATTGCTATCATTTTGGGTTGCGATATTGGCTGATAATTATAAATCCCCCTGCGATGGCTGGTTGACATTAGCGCTTTGCCCGCGATGGCTGTTTGAGATCCCTTGATGAAACTGGCGGATTATGTGACCGAGATCATGTTATGCAGTGGTTTCCTGCTCTGCCGGATCTCTTGGCATGCTTATTGATTACCTGATAACAGACGCTGAAAAAGCGTATTGGACATTCTGGGGTCAACCATCGGTTATTTAGGGGCAAAGATGAGAACAGTCAATCAGTTAATTAAGGACATAAAGGCATTAAAGTCCAACTTACATCAGAAGGACTTTTTACTGACGTGGGAACAGAGCCGCGAAGAGCTGGAGCTGGTGCTTAAATTGGCTGAAGCGCTGAAAACCATGCGCTCAGAAAATATCGCGACCAAGGTATTCAACAGTGGCTTAGGTATTTCTATTTTCCGTGACAACTCTACGCGCACCCGTTTTTCTTATGCGTCGGCCTTAAACCTGCTGGGCCTGGCCCAGCAGGATCTGGACGAGGGTAAATCGCAGATCGCCCACGGGGAAACGGTGCGTGAAACGGCGAACATGATCTCATTCTGCGCCGATGCCATCGGGATCCGTGACGACATGTTCCTGGGGGCCGGCAACGCCTACATGCGCGAAGTCGGGGCGGCGCTGGATGAAGGCTTCCAGAAAGGGGTGCTGCCGCAGCGGCCAGCGCTGGTTAACCTGCAATGCGATATCGATCACCCAACGCAGGCGATGGCCGATCTGGCCTGGCTGCAGGAGCACTTCGGCAGCCTGGACAAGCTTAAAGGTAAAAAGATCGCTATGACCTGGGCTTATTCCCCGAGCTATGGCAAACCGCTGTCGGTGCCGCAGGGCATTATCGGCCTAATGACGCGTTTTGGGATGAAAGTCACCCTGGCGCACCCGGAAGGCTACGACCTGATCCCGGATGTGATTGAGGTGGCGAAAAACAACGCGGCGGCCTCTGGCGGCAGCTTCCAGCAGGTGACCTCAATGGCCGAGGCCTTCCAGGGTGCCGACATCGTTTATCCGAAATCCTGGGCTCCGTACAAGGTGATGGAACAACGCACCGATCTGCTGCGTGCCAACGATCACGCCGGCCTGAAAACCTTGGAGCAACAGTGCCTGGCGCAGAACGCGCATTACAAGAACTGGCACTGCACCGAAGAGATGATGAAGCTGACCAAGGGTGGCGAAGCGTTGTATATGCACTGCCTGCCTGCGGATATCACCGACGTGTCGTGCAGCGAAGGGGAAGTTAGCGCCAGCGTGTTCGAGAAATACCGCATCGCCACCTATAAGGAAGCCAGCTGGAAGCCTTATATCATCGCCGCCATGATTATGGCGCGCAAATTCTCCAACCCGGGTCTGACGTTGGAGCAATTACTGCAAGAAGCGGAAAGACGCATTAAATAACCTCTCTGTGGCCGGGAACACCCTGGGGTGTTCCCGCGCAGTGCAAGGCTAATGCGATCAGAGGAGATCACGACAATGTCGGTTTTTTCATTGAAAGTGGATATCGAGGATAACCGTTATTTTAACGGCGAAACCTCGCCGCTATTCTCTCAGGCAGAAGCGCGTAAGGCGCGGGCGTTTCATCAAAAAATCACGGGGTATCAGCCAACGCCATTATGTGCGCTGGACGAACTCGCACATCTGTTTGGCGTAAAGAAAATCCTGGTCAAAGACGAGTCCAAACGCTTTGGCTTAAACGCCTTCAAAATGCTTGGCGGCGCTTATGCCATCGCTCGGTTACTGTGCGAAAAATATCAGATCGATATTAATGCGTTTTCCTTCGAAAAATTCAAATCCACGCTGAGCGGGAAAATGACCTTTGCTACCACCACCGACGGCAACCATGGCCGGGGTGTCGCCTGGGCGGCGCAGCAGTTGGGGCAACATGCGGTGGTGTATATGCCTAAAGGCTCGGCGCAGGAGCGGGTGGATCACATCCTCAATCTGGGGGCCGAGTGTATTGTCACCGACATGAACTACGACGATACCGTGCGCCTGACGATGAAAACGGCGCAGGAGCGCGGCTGGGAAGTGGTGCAGGACACCGCCTGGGAGGGGTACACCAAGATCCCGACCTGGATTATGCAAGGCTACGCCACGCTGGCGGATGAGGCCGTGGAACAGATGCGGCAAATGCAGATTGAACGGCCAACTCATGTGCTGTTGCAAGCCGGGGTAGGGGCGATGGCGGGTGGAGTGCTGGGTTATCTGGCGGAGGTGTTTGGTGCCAGACAACTGCATTCCGCGATCGTGGAGCCGGAATTGGCGGACTGCGTTTATCGCTCCGGTAAGAAAGGCGAAATCGTCAACGTTGGCGGTGATATGGCCACCATCATGGCGGGCCTGGCCTGCGGGGAGCCGAATCCGTTGGGCTGGCCGCTGCTGCGCAACTGTGCCACACAGTTTATCTCCTGTCAGGACAGCGTGGCGGCATTGGGCATGCGCGTGCTGGGGAATCCTTTGGGTAACGATCCGCGCATTATCTCCGGTGAGTCTGGGGCGGTCGGGCTCGGCGTGCTGGCTGCCGTGCATTATCACCCGCAACGCGCACAACTGATGAAGAGGCTTGGCTTGGATAGCCAGTCGGTGGTGCTGCTGATCAGTTCGGAAGGCGATACCGACGTTAAGCATTATCGCGAAGTGGTATGGGAAGGGAAATATTCAGTCTGAAAATACCCGCTGTTTTTCAAGCCGCAGCGTTGTTGCCTGCACTCGCTCACCCCAGTCACTTACTTGAGTAAGCTCCTGGGGTTGAGCGAGCTGGGTGCCTAGCTGCAACTTGAAATCCATAGGGTAGTAAGCGGAACCCTCAGATTATCCAATCTCTCGTGCAGGCGAGAAGTCATACAGGCGTGGAGAACAGAACACAATGGCAAAGCAAATTCCTTTTGAAATGGTGTTAGAGAAAGCCTACCAATACAAAGATGAAATGACGCGTTTCCTGCGGGACATGATTGCGATCCCGAGTGAAAGCTGTGATGAAAAATTGGTGGTGCAGTGTATCAAGCGGGAAATGGAAAAGGTGGGGTTTGACAGGGTGGAAATTGACCCGATGGGCAACATCCTCGGCTATATCGGCCACGGCCCGCACCTGATTGCGATGGATGCACACATTGATACCGTCGGCATTGGCAATATCAAGAACTGGAACTTTGATCCTTATCAGGGCATGGAAAATGAGGAGATTATCGGTGGCCGCGGCGCATCGGATCAGGAAGGCGGCATGGCCTCGATGGTCTATGCGGGCAAGATCATCAAAGATCTGGGCCTGGAGGATCAATACACACTGCTGGTGACTGGCACCGTGCAGGAGGAAGACTGCGACGGCCTGTGCTGGCAATACATCATCGAACAATCGAAGATTCGCCCGGAGTTTGTGATCAGCACCGAACCCACCGACTGCCAGATCTATCGTGGTCAGCGGGGGCGCATGGAGATCCGCATCGACGTGCAAGGCATCAGTTGCCACGGTTCGGCACCGGAGCGCGGCGATAACGCCATCTTCAAAATGGGGCCGATCCTCAACGAACTGCAGCAGTTAGCCGGTAACCTGGGTAACGATGAGTTCCTCGGCAAAGGCACGCTCACCGTTTCCGAGATTTTCTTCACCTCCCCGAGCCGCTGCGCGGTGGCCGATAGCTGTGCGGTATCGATCGACCGCCGCCTGACCTGGGGCGAAACCTGGGAAGGGGCGCTGGAAGAGATCCGCGCGCTGCCGGCGGTGCAGGCAGCGAAAGCGGTGGTATCGATGTATGACTATGAACGCCCGTCCTACACCGGCCTGGTGTATCCGACAGAATGCTATTTCCCAACCTGGAAAGTGGAAGAGGATCACATCACGGTGAAAACCCTGAGCAAAGCCTATCAAGGATTGTTCAATAAAAAACCGGTGGTGGATAAGTGGACGTTCTCAACCAATGGCGTGTCGATTATGGGCCGTCACGGTATTCCGGTGGTCGGTTTTGGCCCTGGCAAAGAGCCGGAAGCCCATGCGCCGAATGAGAAAACCTGGAAGGAGCACCTGGTGACCTGCGCCGCCATGTACGCCGCCGTGCCGTTGGCCTACTTGGAAGAGTTGGAAAAGTAACAAGCTAATCCTAACCCTAAGGGAGGGGGGAGGAACTCAGAGCACCGAGTCAAAACCCCTCACCCCGGCCCTCTCCCACCGGGAGAGGGGGCGCACGGTTCAGGATTATGGGGATGTTGATGCCCAGCTAACCCGCGCGGCGAACCAGTTCCCTCTCCCACAGGGAGAGTGGCGCACGGTTCAGGATTATGGATGTTGAAGCCCAGCTAACCTGTGCGGCGAACCAGTTCCCTCTCCCTCGGGGAGAGGGTTAGGGTGAGGGGGAACCCAGAACACCGAGCTAAAGCCTTTCTCCTGGTTTTTCCTATTAGGAGAGGGGGATATTTTCTCACCTATTGTTGTGATTTTTTCAAGGGTGCCAACATGAAGCGGCTAATTAAAAACGGCATTCTGGTAGATAGCGACGGGCAATATGCTCAGGATCTGCTGATCGAGAATGGGATCATTTGCCAGCGCGCAGCCAACATTGAGCCAGGGGCCGACTGCGAGATTATTGATGCCTCCGGCTGCTACGTAATGCCCGGCGGCATTGATGTTCACACCCATTTTAATATCGATGTCGGCATCGCCCGTAGTTGCGATGACTTTTTCACGGGCACCCGCGCCGCCGCCTGCGGTGGCACTACCACTATTATCGATCATATGGGGTTCGGCCCGGCGGGCTGTAACCTTCACCATCAGCTTCATCTTTACCATCAATATGCTGCCGGTAATGCGGTGATTGATTATGGTTTTCATGGCGTAATTCAACATATTAATGACGGCATTCTCGACGAAATGGCAGGCATGGTGCATGACGAAGGGATCAGCAGCTTCAAGCTGTACCTGACCTACCACTACAAAGTGAGCGACGCCGAGGTGCTGCGCGCTTTATGGCAGCTGCGGCGGGTAGGGGCACTGACCACGGTGCACCCGGAAAACGACGCCGCGATTGCCTTTCGCCGCTCAGCGCTGGTGGCCGCCGGGAAAACCGCGCCGATCCACCATGCGCAGAGCCGCCCGCTGGAGTGTGAGGCCGAAGCGATAGGCCGGATGATTAACCTGGCGCGCCTGGCCGACAACGCACCGCTGTATATTGTCCATTTATCCAATGGGTTAGGGCTGGACTATTTGCGCCTGGCACGTCAACGCCAGCAGCCGGTATGGGTGGAAACCTGCCCGCAGTACCTGCTGCTCAATGAGCAGTGCTACCTGCGTGAAGACGGTGCGAAATACATTCTTAGCCCGCCGCTGCGCAACCAGCAGGAGCTGGATCGCCTATGGTTAGGGATTGCCGACGGCTCGATTGACACGGTAGCCACCGATCACTGCAGCTTCCCGTATCACCAGCGCCTGGCGCTGGCGGCGGGGGACTTCACCCGCTGCCCGAACGGTTTACCCGGTGTGGAAAACCGCATGCTGTTGCTGTTTTCGCACGGTGTGATGAGCGGGCGGATTTCACCGTCACGTTTTGTGGCGCTCACCAGCGGTAATCCGGCGCGGCTGTTTGGGCTGTGGCCGCGCAAAGGCAACCTTAACCTTGGTGCAGATGCCGATGTGGTGATGATTGATCCGCGCCAATCCACGGTAATTAACCACCGTCAACTGCATGACAATGCCGATTATTCCCCTTATGAAGGCTTCCACTGCCAAGGCGCGCTGGTGCTGACGCTGTGCCGGGGTGAGATTGTCGCCCGCAACGGCGAATTTACCGGGCAGCAGGGATATGGGCAGTTCTTACGCCGCCGGCCTTTTGACAGCCAAATCACCGCCAAGATGGGATAACCGACCATTCAATTCCCTCTCTCTAGGGGAGAGGAATCAAACATCGCGCTACGCAACGAGGATCAGCATGAAAAAGAAAATAGTACTGGCATTGGGGGGCAACGCGTTGGGTGAAGGCCTGGCAGAGCAGATGCAGGCGGTAAAAACTACCGCGCGAGCGATTGTCGATCTCATTGAGCACGGCCATCAGGTGGTGGTCACGCACGGCAACGGCCCGCAGGTGGGGATGATCAACCTGGCGTTTGAAGCGGCGGCGAAAACCGAGGCCCATACTCCGATGCTGCCGATGTCGGTGTGTGTGGCACTGAGCCAAGGCTATATTGGCTACGATCTGCAAAACGCCCTGCGTGAAGAGCTGCTCGATCGCCATATCGATAAACCGGTAGCCACGTTGATTACTCAGGTGATTGTTGATGGCAGCGATCCGGCTTTCAAGAATCCGACCAAACCGATAGGCTCCTTCTTCAGCGCGGCCGAGGCTCGCCTGCTGATGCAAAATGGCTACGACATGAAAGAAGATGCCGGGCGTGGCTATCGTCGCGTAGTGGCATCGCCTCAGCCGGTAGATATCGTCGAGAAAGAGACGGTACGCGCCATGATGGCGGCAGGGCAGGTGGTGATCACCGTCGGTGGCGGCGGCATCCCGGTAATACGTGAAGGCAATCATTTGAAAGGGGCCAGCGCGGTGATTGATAAAGACTGGGCCAGCGCCAAACTGGCTGAGATGATCGATGCCGATATGTTGATCATTCTTACCGCGGTGGAAAAGGTGGCGATTAATTTTGGTAAACACAATCAACAGTGGCTGGAGCAGTTGAGCGTGGCTGATGCCCAGCGTTTTATTGAGGAAGGGCACTTTGCTAAAGGCTCGATGCTGCCGAAGGTGGAAGCGGCGGTGGCGTTTGCCGAATCCAAGCCGGGGCGTCAGGCATTAATTACGGTGTTGGATAAGGCGCAGCTTGGTATTGAAGGGAAGACGGGGACGGTGATTAGCCAGTAATGGTTATAACTTTGGCTATTGGAGCGGAACTGATAGCTGGGTGGTAATGCTAACCAACTTCTTCTGGACTGTTTCTTAATACATAACTCTTTTGCCTATGTAAGATTGGTGTAATGAGAATTGCCGTAAATAGAATGCACTCTCATGAAACACCAGAATACGGCAATTGCAGGGCCCAAGGCGGGGTCCTGCACCCGCGCCAACGCTTAACATGGCCTGCCCGCTGCGCGGGTGCCTTCGCGGCGCCCCCGTTGCCGGACGGGTCGGCTCAATTCACGTCCCTGTTCATATCGCCTCAACCGGCCATCCATGGCCGGTTGCCCCTGGCAACGGTGTCTTGCTCAGCCGGCCATGATGCGCTCAACGTCAACACCCGAATCGGTAAGCACCGGGCAACATTAACATGGGTGTTGATAAGAGAACTTAAAGCGATGAAATCGGTGAGGTGGGCACCGGTGTTAACGCCATTGAAGGTGCCGAACGGAGACGCGGCGCATAGGCGAACGCGCCATGGACGGCGCGTTCAGGCGAGACAGGCAGGGACGCCTGTCGTAGCCGGCCGTGATGCGCCGTGGCGCAGTGAGGGTAGCCGCGCAGCGGCCGCCTGATATGGCAAGGGCCGGGGTGCAGGGGGCTGGCTCTTGAGCCCCCTGCTCGGTCGCGTTCATCGTGCTGTTGAATGAACGTAAAATGTTTAGCGACCGAAATAAATACTCGTCTAACTTGTGAACAAGCTATCTTCTGCATGGTGCAAAATTGTACTTAACTGATTCGGATATCAACTCGCAAATGGTACCATCATTACCCCCGCCCCAGCTTCATGAGCGCCTCAAGCACCGCACCACCAATCGCCCGCGCTTTATCCGACACCGTGGTGTAATCTGCCTCGGCACCGCGCGGATCGATATCGCCGATCTTGCAGCCGGTTTTTACCTCCAGCCCGGCCTGCAGCAGCCCGCGCACCATGCCGGAAAGCGGTGCGATCACCGGTGTTTCACCGCAGTGGGCGATAATATCCCCTTCCTGCACCAAATCCCCTAGCGCCACGCAGCAACGCATCACGCCGTCCGCTGGCGCGCGGATCACCCGGCGCGCGGTATGGCCGCCGATATTGCCGGGGATGCCGGTATTCGGGTGGGTATAACCCTGGTAAATCACCCGCCCCAACTCATGGCCGCGATGGGTTTCAATTACCGCGTCGCAATCCTGCCCGGCGTTGAAACCGGGGCCGAGGGCGACGGTGAACGGCGCCATCGAGCGCTGAGTGCCCAGGTTTTGCTTGGCCAGAATGGCATCCACCAGAAAACGTGGCTTGAGCTGCTCCAGTGACTGGGCTGCGCCGTCTATCAGCAGCGGGATTTCGCCGCGGTTGATCAACTCGAAAGCTTCATCAACGTCTTTTGCCAGGCGGCCGGTCACCCCTTCAACGCAGGCTTGGCCGTCAAACATCGCCTGCGCAAAGGCCACCGTGCGGCGGATAGCGGTGGGTTGGGCAATATCCAACATGACTACCTGAAAACCGGCATGATAAAGCCGCAGCGCCACGCCGGTGGCGATATCACCCGCCCCGCGGATCACCACCAGTTTGTCACGCGTCAGCCGGATATCCTCTTTCATCAGGCCGCCTGGTGATTGGTTTTTAATCTGTAACAGCTCCGCCAGCACGCTGATGGCGATCTCTTCCGGCGTTTCTGCACCAATGTTATAGCCGATGGGCGCGTGGAGCCTGGCAATGTCGGTTTCGCTGATGCCGCATTGCCTGAGTCGGTGGGTAAAGGTCTGCACTTTGCGGCGGCTGGCGAGCAACCCCAAGTAGCGCAGCGGCTGGCCGATCAGCGCGTTTAACGCTTCGCAATCCTGATTGTTGGTGGCGATGATCACAAAGTTGCTGGGCTCGATATTCATTTTGCTGATGGCGGCCGGGAAGCTCTCGTCATGCACCAGGGTGGTGCCCGGTGGGAACAGGGCGGCATCGAGGCTAGCAGGATAAATATCGGTAACGTGAATATCGAACCCCAAAGGCTTGGCGGCGTGGGCGATAGCGCGGTTGACGTGCCCGGCACCGATCAACACCAGGCGTGGACGCAGGCCGTGCACATCAATATAAACCGACATCGCGCCGCCACAGTCTGAGCCCACCGCATCCTGGCCGTTACGCGCCATGCGGCCATGAAACACCCGGGCCTTGCGTTCGGCAATGGCGGCGATGGCCTGCTCGATCACCAGGCGTTCAATCATGCCGCCACCGATGGTGCCGATACAGCCGCCATCGGCCATCACCAACATTTGCCCAGAGTGGCGCGGCGTGGAGCCACGGCTTTCAATAATCTGGGCGATCGCAAAGGGCCGGTTTTCCTCTTCCAGTCGCGCCGCTTCGGCGAAGATATTCATGCTGACCTCTTATTTAGGATATCTGCGTGGTAACCAGTGGTGGATCGGCGGGTTGTGCTGCACGGCGCCAAACCAGATGGCGCTGAGCGCCGCATCTTGCTGCAATAGCTCAAGCCAGGCGGGATCGGGCTGATTATCACAATGAGAAAACTGATTGATCAGCCAAATCCGGCGCGCACCGGCTGGCGCACCTTTGAACATCCCTTGCGGGTGGGCAATCAAGGTACGGAATACCCGGCTATCAAGCGCCTCACCGGCAGCGATCCCGGTCAGCGCCGAGAAAAACGCCCAGCGGTGAATCTGCTGTGGATCGGCAGGGCGATTAATCACCTGGCCCCCGGTTAGCGCGATGACACAATCACTGCTGGAGGGGATGCAAGGTTCATGCCTTGCCGGGGCTTTCAGCGGTAAACCGTGCGCACCGTCGGCTTCCACCAGGATCACGTCAAATTCCCCCTGCTGCTTCATCTCGTCGAGCCGCTGGGGGCTAAACCCGTCAACCTTGTTATTCTGCGGCTGGTAATGGCTGAAGCTGGCGGTAATCGCCGCTGTCGGGTGGGCGGTGGGCCGTTGGCCGATGCACAACTGATGATAGGTGGCAGGAGCAGGGCGGTACATCTTGGTGGTGGTGGTAAACAGCACCCGTTTGCCCTGTTGATAGAATGCCTGTGCCAACCACAACAGGGTGCTGGTTTTGCCTCCGGCACCAATCAGGCTAATCAACAACGGTTTGCCATTATCCAAGCGCTGATATTCTTCCGTGAAGAGTTCCCGCAAGGCCGGAATCATAAATAAGCGATCTCATGAGTTAAAAAAGAATGCTGAAGCGTAATATGCCGTTTTTTATTTCTTCTGGGGGTTAATTACGCAGATTCTTTGATGTAATCGAGGTTTAGTAATTATTCATACTTTATCGATTGCGCTCACGAATTTATCCAAGCGTTCATTTTGCTGTATCAAAGTGATATTGAGAGGTTCATTTTTGATAATCAACGCTATGGGGTGAATAACGGTTGTTGCCCATCGGTATTCAGTGATTTTTATTCTCACTTGCGCCCGTGAGCTCCTTCACAAATAACAATAACAATTAGAACTGCCTCACGAATTTTATCCGTATACAACAGCGTAAAGAGTTTTGGCCTGATTGTTGCTGCGTTATGCCTAACCGAGGTGAAAAACCGCAAGCAGGTTTTTGCCGATCACCATTCAGGCATTTTTTCGCAAGGAGATAAGCTATGGGAGATATCATGCGTCCGGTTCCGTTCAAGGCGCTGTTAACCCGGATTTTCGAGGAATATCATGAGAATCGTTCCATTTTTGGTATTCCGGAGCAGCAGTTTTATCGCAAGCATGACGATCGGCAGATTAAGGTTTTCAATGAAAGCTGTGAAACTCCGCTCGGCCCGGCGGCTGGCCCGCATACGCAATTGGCGCAGAATATCATTGTTGCCTGGCTGACCGGCGGGCGGTTTATCGAATTGAAAACCGTACAAATCCTCGATCGCTTAGAAATTGAAAAACCCTGTATCGATGCTGAAGATGAATGCTTCAACACCGAATGGTCGACAGAATTTACTCTGCTCAAGGCCTATGATGAATATTTAAAAGCCTGGTTTGCCTTACATCTGCTGGAAGCAATGTTTGACCCGAGAGCGAAAGGGGAAAGTAAATCTTTTATTTTTAATATGAGCGTTGGCTATAACCTCGACGGTATCAAACAACCGCCGATGCAGGAATTCATCCATAATATGATCAATTCGGCCCAGCAGCCGAAATATGCCGAATATGCCAAGGTGCTCGGTGAATGGGTGAACAATGATGACTTTATTACCCGGTTCGATCTCTCTGCCCAGCGCAGCCTATTAAGCCAACTGCCAAGCACAATTCCGGCGCAATTGGTCAGCGGAATTACCCTTTCCACTATGCATGGCTGCCCGCCAAATGAAATCGAAGCTATCTGCCGCTATATGCTGGAAGAGAAACATCTCAACACCTTTGTGAAATTAAACCCGACGCTGCTGGGTTATCCGCGCGTACGGGCCATTCTGGATACCTGTGGTTTCGATTATATCGGCCTGAAAGAAGAATCCTTCGAGCACGATCTCAAGCTGGATCAGGCGGTAGCGATGCTGCGCCGCCTGGTTGCGCTGGGTAAACAGCACCAGTTGGGCTTTGGGGTTAAGCTCACTAACACGCTGGGGACCATCAACCACAAAGGTGCGTTGCCCGGCGAAGAGATGTACATGTCTGGCCGTGCGTTATTCCCGCTTTCTATTAACGTGGCGGCGGTGTTATCGCGCGAGTTTAACGGTGAACTGCCGATCTCCTATTCCGGCGGTGCCAGCAAGTTTAACATCCGCGATATTTTTGAAACCGGCATCCGGCCAATCACCATGGCCACCGATCTGCTGAAGCCCGGCGGTTATTTACGCCAGACTGAATGCCTGCGCGAGCTGGAGCAGTCGGCATGCTGGCAGATGACGCGCATTGACGTCGCCAAGCTGGAAGCGCTAGCAGAGAAAGCCGTCAGCATGGAATACACCCAGAAACACTGGAAAGCGCAGGATAGCATCGACGCCGGTGGCCCGCTGCCGATGATCGACTGCTACGTGGCACCCTGTGTTACCGCCTGCGCCATTAAGCAGGATATTCCGGAATATATCCGCTTGCTGGGGGAGCAGCGCTATGCCGATGCGCTGGAGCTGATTTATCAGCGCAACGCGTTACCGGCGATCACCGGCCATATTTGCGATCACCAGTGCCAGTACAACTGTACGCGCATCGATTACGACAGCGCGCTGAACATCCGTGAGCTGAAAAAGGTGGCGTTGGAGAAGGGCTGGGACGAATACCAGCGCCGCTGGCACAAGCCAGCGGGCTCCGGCAGCAAACACCCGGTGGCTATTTTAGGCGCTGGCCCTGCGGGGCTGTCCGCTGGTTACTTCCTGGCGCGCGCGGGCTATCAGGTCACGCTGTTTGAGCGTGAGCCGAATGCCGGTGGCGTGGTGAAAAACATCATTCCACATTTTCGTATTCCGGCCGAGGCCATTGAGCATGATATTGAGTTTGTTGCCGCGCATGGCGTGAAGTTTGTTTATGACTGCGACCCTGAACTGACGGTGGACAAGCTGCAACAGCAGGGCTTCGATTACGTATTCATCGGCATCGGCACTGATAAAAACAGCGGTGTGAAGCTGGCGGGTGATAACCGCAACGTCTACAAATCCTTGCCGTTCCTGCGCAATTTCAACCAGGGTAAGCCGATGAACCTGGGTAAACACGTGGCGGTGGTCGGTGCAGGCAATACGGCAATGGACTGCGCCCGTGCTGCGCTGAAAGTGCCGGGCGTGCAGGAGGTCACGGTGCTGTACCGCCGCACGCTGAACGAAATGCCTGCCTATCGTGAAGAGTATCTGGAAGCGGTGGAAGACCAGGTGAAGTTTATGTTCCTCACCAACCCGGAACATTTCGCTGCCAATGGCACCTTAACCGCCAGAGTGATGGCGTTGGGTGAGCCGGACGAGCAGGGCCGCCGTCGCCCGGTGCCGACCGAACAAACGCTTACGCTACAGTTTGATGCACTGATCACCGCGATTGGCGAACAGGCCGATGAAGAGGTGCTGCGCAAGCTGGGTGTGCCGCTGGATGCCGCCGGTTACCCGCAGGTTAATACCGTCACCGGTGAAACCACCCGGCCGAATGTGTTCCTGATTGGCGATGTACAGCGCGGCCCGTCATCGATCGTCGCCGCCATCGGCAGCGCCCGCAGCGCGGCAGAAACGGTGCTGGCACGGGAAAATGTCAAAACCCATCACCAAGACAAATACTGGTCGAATGTCGATCCGGTGGAGGTCTATCGCCGCAAAGGGGTGATTGCGGTTTCGGTGGTGGATAAAACGGATCGCGAAGCCTTTGTGGCACAGGAAGCGCAGCGTTGTCTGGAATGCAACTACGTGTGCAGCAAATGTGTTGACGTCTGCCCGAACCGCGCCAACGTGTCGATCGCGATACCGGGCTTCCGTGACCGTTTCCAGACCCTGCATTTGGATGCCTACTGCAACGAATGCGGCAACTGCGCCCAGTTCTGCCCATGGCAGGGCAAGCCCTACAAAGACAAAGTCACCGTTTTCAACCTGCCGCAGGATTTTGCCAACAGTACCAACGCCGGTTTTCTGGTGAACGGTCAGCAGGTCAGCGTGCGCCAGGGGGAAAATGTTTATCAACTGCAGATAGGCGATAACGGCCAGATCAGGCAGGTGCCGCAGGAGTTGGAGGCGATGTGCCACATCATCAACCATGTGTATGCCCATCATCATTATCTGTTGGGTCAGGTGGAGGCGTAATCATGCTGATTTTAACTAATGCCACTGCCGTGCAGCTTGAGCCAGCCAGCGTTCAGTACGGGATCGACATCGCCATTGAAGGGGCGTTGATCAAGGAGGTGGGCCCGGGGCTGGCGGCAAAATATCCGCAGGCGGAAACCCGCAATATGCACGGCAAGCTGGTGATGCCAGGGATCGTTTGTGCGCATAACCACTTCTACTCCGGCTTGTCGCGCGGCATTATGGCCAACATTGCGCCATGCCCGGATTTTATCTCCACGCTGAAAAACCTGTGGTGGCGTCTCGATCGCGCGTTGGACGAGGAGTCGCTGTATTACAGCGGCCTGATCTGCTCGCTGGAAGCCATCAAGAGCGGCTGTACTGCGGTGATCGACCACCACGCCTCGCCGAATTTTATCGCCGGATCGCTGAAAACCCTGCGTGCAGGCTTTATCAAAGCCGGGCTGCGTGGCATGACCTGCTTTGAAACCACCGATCGCAACGGCGGCAACCGTGAATTGCAGGCTGGCGTTGAGGAGAATATCGCCTTTGCGCGCCTTATCGACAGCGCTAAAGCCGCGGGTAAGGAACCCTACCTGGTAGAGGCACACATCGGTGCCCATGCCCCTTTCACCGTGGCTGAGGCCGGGTTGGAGATGCTGCGCGAAGCGGTGCTGAGCACCGGGCGCGGGCTGCATATTCACGCCGCTGAAGACCGTTATGATGTGTCACACAGCCATGACAAATACGGCCAAGACCTGATGGCACGCCTGGCACGGTACGATCTGCTCGGTGCTAAAACGCTGGTGGCTCACGGCCTGTACCTTTCCGCTGCCGACATCGAGCTGATTAACCAGCACGATGCCTTCCTGGTACACAACGCTCGTTCCAACATGAATAACCATGTTGGTTACAACCATCAACTGGCGCAGTACCGCAACCTGGCGCTCGGCACCGACGGCATTGGTTCAGATATGTTTGAAGAGCTGAAATTTGCCTACTTCAAGCACCGTGATGCCGGCGGTACGCTGTGGCCGGACAGCTTTGCTCGCTTTCTGGCAAACGGCAATCAACTGCTGGCGCGCAACTTTGGTGCCCGCTTCGGCTGCCTGGCGGCAGGTTACAAAGCGGATCTCACTATCTGTGACTATTCCTCACCTACGCCGCTGGCGGCGCAGAATGTCGCTGGGCATCTGGCCTTCGGCATGGGGGCGAGCAGCGTGAACAGCGTAATGGTAGAAGGCAACATGGTCTATCAGGATGGCAAATTCCCATTCGATGTTGAACCAATCTACGCCGAGGCGCGCAAGGTTGCCGCCCAGCTCTGGAAACGTATGGACGCCTTGAACTAAGCAGGTTGCCGCCCCGAAGAACGGGGCGGTTAACCTTGATGAGGGTGAAAAATGATTGAGCAATTCTATCGGCCGGAATCGGTGCAGCAGGCCCTGGAGCTGAAACGCCAATTTCTTGATGAAGCGGTGTACTTCGGCGGTGGCAGCAAGTTGAACGCCACACCCACTAAAACCGAGAAAAAGATCGCCATTGCGTTGACACAGCTGGGGCTCGACCAGTTGAGCTGGCAACAGGGTGCGCTGCATATCGGTGTCACCATTCCCTTACAGAAACTGATCGATTCAACGTTGACCCCGCCTGCGCTGCGAGAGGCGCTGGGCTTTGTTTATTCCCGCCATATCCGCAATCAGGCCACGCTGGGAGGGGAGATCGCCGCGGCACCCAAAGACTCGGTGTTGCTTCCGGTGTTGCTGGCGTTGAGCGCCAAGGTGGTGATTGGCGACGGTAATACTCTGGAACTGGGGGATTATCTGGCAGGCGCCCAGCAAGAATTATTGCTGGAGTTGGTGTTGCCAGATCCTTATCGCCGTTGCGCCACGCACAAGGTTGCCCGCTCGGCGGCCGGGCTGGCGGTGCTGACCGCCGCCGTTTCGTGCGATGCGCAGCAAAAGGTCCGTATCGCTCTGAGCGGTGTCGTCGCGCGGCCAAGCCGCCTGCGTGATGCCGAGCAAATGGGCCTGAGCGGCCCGGCGCTGGAAAAAGTGGTGGCCGAAGCGGTAGCTCCAGAAGCCGATCTCTGCGGCAGCGTGGCCTATAAACGCTACATCAGCGGCGTGGTCGTGGCCGATCTGCTCGCCAGTTGCCAGGCATCAGGAGGGGTACAATGATCAATATTCGCTTTACGCTTAATGACAGCGAGCAGGTGATGCAGTGCCAACCCGGCGAAAACGTGCAGCAACTGCTGTTTAAGCTGGGAATGCATTCGGTACGTAACAGCGATGATGGATTCGGCTTTGCCGGTTCGGATGCCGTTATGTACAACGGCGTGGTGGTTAACGCCTCTTTGCTGATCGCCGCTCAGCTTGACGGCGCGGTGGTCACTACCGCAGAAGCGCTAGGGAGCTGGAACCAACTGAGCCTGGTGCAGCAGGCGATGGTGGACGTCGGGGTTGTGCAGTCCGGCTATAACGATCCGGCGGCGGCGCTGATCCTGACGGATTTGCTGGAGCGCATTGCAGCACCAACGCGCGCGCAGATCGACGATGCGCTGTCGGGGCTGTTCAGCCGCGATGCCGGTTACCAGCAGTTTTATCAGGTGGTGGCACTGGCGGTGGCGCGTCGCAGCGATCCTGAGTTTCAGGCACCGGCAGCCCCCGAATTTCGCAGCGATCTCAACGTGGTTGGCAAGCTATGCCCGAAAGTGGACGCGGCAAAAATGGTGCAGGCCAAGCCTTGCTACGTTGAAGATCGCGTGGCGCGTAATGCCTGCATTATCAAGATGCTGCGCAGCCCGCATCCTCATGCGCTGATTACCCGCCTGGACGTCAGCAAAGCTGAGGCGTTGCCGGGGGTGGTGCATGTGATCACCCACCTCAACTGCCCGGATATTTACTACACCCCTGGTGGGCAGAGCGCGCCGGAACCTTCGCCGTTGGATCGCCGGATGTTTGGCCAGAAGCTGCGCCACGTGGGCGATCGGGTCGCGGCGGTGGTGGCCGAGAGCGAAGCGATCGCGCAGGCGGCGCTGGGGTTGATTGAGGTCGAATATCAGGTGTTACAGCCGGTGATGTCGATTGATGAAGCGATGGCGGAAGGCGCACCGCTGGTGCATGACGAGCCGATTATCTACGTCAACGGTGCTCCGGCCGATTTGGCCGAGCAGAATCGAGGTTCTGCACAGCGCGCAGGCGAACATCTGACGATCAACTTCCCGATTGGCGCCAAACCGCATCGCAATATTGCTGCCGCAGTTCATGGGCAGATTGGCAATGTGGACAAGGGTTTTGCCGAAGCGGATGTGGTGCTGGAACGCACTTACGAATCCAAACAGGTACAGCAATGCCCGGCAGAAAAACACGTTTGTTACACCTATATGGATGGCGATCGGCTGGTGATCCACGCCTCAACCCAGGTGCCATGGCACCTGCGCCGCCAGGTGGCGCGCATTGTCGGGCTGAAGCAGCATAAAGTGCACGTGATCAAAGAGCGCGTGGGCGGTGGTTTTGGCTCCAAGCAGGACATTCTGCTGGAAGAGGTCTGCGCATGGGCGACCTGCGTCACCGGCCGCGCGGTCTATTTTCACTATACCCGCGAAGAGGAGTTCATCAGCAACACCTCGCGCCACGTGGCGAAAGTGAAGGTGAAGATCGGGGCGAAAAAGGATGGCCGCCTGACGGCGATCGACATGAACTTCCTCGCCAATACCGGCCCTTATGGCAACCACGCGCTGACGGTGCCCAGCAACGGCCCGGCGCTGTCGCTGCCGCTGTATCCGTGTGAAAACGTCAATTTCCAGGTCACCACCTATTACAGCAATATCTGCCCGAACGGTGCCTATCAGGGCTACGGTGCGCCGAAAGGCAACTTCGCCCTGACTATGATTTTGGCCGAATTGGCCGAAAAACTGGGGCGCGATCCGCTGGAGATTATTGAGCTCAACCGGGTGGTGGAAGGGCAGGAGCTGAAGATCCTCGGGGCGATCGGCGAAGGCAAAATGCCAACCTCGGTGCCCCGCGCCGCCAGCTGTGCGCTGGAGCCGATTTTGCGTAAAGGGCGTGAACTGATCCGCTGGAACTCAGCGAAGGCGAAAAACGGCGACTGGCAGATTGGCCGTGGCGTTGCGATTATCATGCAGAAATCCGGCATCCCGGATATCGATCAGGCTAACTGCATGATTAAGCTCGAGTCGGACGGCACCTTTATCGTTCACTCTGGCGGTGCGGATATCGGCACCGGGCTGGATACGGTAGTTGGCAAGTTGGCGGCTGAAGTGCTGTGTTGCCCGTTTGCCGATGTGCACGTGATCTCAGGTGATACCGATCACGCCCTGTTTGATAAAGGGGCCTACGCTTCTTCCGGCACCTGCTTCTCCGGCAATGCGGCGAAAAACGCGGCAGAAAACCTCAAGGCAAAAATCCTGTTCCACGGTGCGCAGATGCTGGGTGAGCCTGAGGCCGATGTGGCATTGGTGGCTCCCGGCGTAGTGCGCGGTAAACAAGGCGAAGTGTCATTCGCGCAGATCGCCCACAAAGCGGAGACCGGCACCGGTTTTGGCACCCTGGTGGCCACCGCGAGCTATATCACTTCTGATTTTGCCTTCCCGTTCGGTGCCAACTTCGCCGAAGTGGCGGTGAATACCCGCACCGGTGAGATCCGCCTGGATAAGTTCTACGCCCTGTTGGACTGCGGCACGCCGGTTAACCCGGAACTGGCGCTGGGGCAGATTTACGGCGCTTCCCTACGCGCCATCGGCCACAGCATGTCGGAAGAGATTATCTACGATCGCCAAGGGGTGCCGATCACCCGTGACCTGCAAAGCTACGGCGCGCCGAAAATTGGCGATATCCCGAGCGATTTTCAGGCGTTCCTGGTGCCGAGCGACGACCACGTGGGGCCATACGGTGCCAAGTCGATCTCGGAAATCGGCGTTAACGGCGCGGCTCCGGCTATCGCCATGGCAATTCATGACGCCTGCGGCGTCTGGCTGCGGGAATGGCATTTCACACCGGAAAAAGTCCTGAGGGGGTTAAATAAGCTGTCAGCGTGAGCCCAGATGCCCGTCGTTTTTAATCGGTAATTAAAAAGGCGGCGGGCAGAAGCGATTCAATACTGTTATTGCCGCCATACAGAGAATGAGCGAAATAAAAAGCTCAGGCTGCCCCGTGGAATCAATATGGCGAAAGTGCAGGGCGTGGAGCAGTTAACGCGTGTCTATTGAATCAGATGATCAAATTTACTGGAAGGGAGTAAAGGGATGTCTGATATACCGACCGAAAATAGTGACATTATTTATCGCGTCAACGATAAGCCGCCGTTTAATCAATGCATTATTGGTGCTGTCACCCATTTATTGGCTATTTTTGTGCCAATGGTGGCTCCGGCATTAATTGTTGGTGCCGCACTGAATCTTCCAACGGAGATTACCGCCTATCTGGTTTCAATGGCAATGATTGCATCGGGTATAGGCACCTGGCTACAGGTGAATCGCTATGGCCGCATCGGTTCCGGTTTATTGTCGATCCAATCGGTTAACTTCTCTTTTGTCACCGTGATGATCGCCTTAGGCAGCACCATGAAAGCAGATGGTCTGCATGCGGATGCGATGCTTTCTACTTTGCTTGGCGTCTCTTTTGTCGGCGCTTTTCTGGTGGTGGGTTCCTCGTTTATTTTGCCTTATCTGAAGCGGGTGATTACGCCAACGGTCAGCGGCATTGTGGTACTGATGATTGGCCTGAGCCTGATCAAGGTGGGCATTATCGACTTTGGCGGCGGTATTTCGGCTAAAAGCAGCGGTACCTATGGTAACTATGAAAATATTGGCGTTGGCTTGTTAGTGCTGCTGGTGGTGATTGCCTTTAACTGCTGCCAAAACGCGCTGCTGCGCATGGGGGGGATCGCTATTGGCATCGTCGCGGGTTATGTCGTGGCGCTGTGTTTGGGTATGGTCGATTTTTCCGTATTGCATAACTTGCCGTTGATGACCGTGCCGGTCCCTTTTAAGTATGGGTTTTCATTTGATTTACATGCTTTTATGGTGGCAGGGATCATCTACATGCTGAGCGTACTGGAGGCGGTAGGGAGCATCACCGCGACCGCCATGGTCTCTAATCAGCCAATTGATGGCCCAGATTACACTTCGCGCCTCAGTGGCGGTGTATTAGCCGATGGCCTGGTGTCGGTGATTGCCGCCATGCTGGGGTCATTACCGCTGACCACCTTTTCCCAGAATAACGGCGTGATTCAAATGACCGGCGTGGCGTCGCGCCATATTGGCAAATATATTGCCGTGATTCTGGTTTTTCTGGGGCTATTCCCAGCGATTGGCCGTTTTTTTACTACTATCCCAGCCCCAGTTTTGGGGGGCTCAATGACGCTGATGTTTTCGATGATCGCCATCGCCGGGATCCGCATCATTATTTCCAACGGATTAAACCGTCGGGAAACCATTATTGTTGCCACCTCTCTGGGGCTGGGCCTTGGCGTTTCTTACGATCCAGAAGTGTTCCGCGTATTACCTGCCTCAATTTACGTTTTGGTGGAAAACCCGATCTGCGCCGGTGGCCTGACGGCTATTTTCCTGAACTTGCTGATCCCGCTGAATAATAACGAAGGCCGCTGCATCGATACCGCCGAATTGGAAATCACCTCAGCGGAAAAAAATACGGATTAACGTTACCCGTTTATTGCTAAAAGGAATGTATGTATGGAGTGTGAATCCTCAATTAAGGCCGTGCGGGGCAGTTTTTTGGATATTACCCGTACCGTGCAGTGCCCTGAAGAAATTGAAGGCCATCTGCGTTTTATCAAAGACGGCTTATTGTTAATCCGTAATGGCCGTGTGGACTGGTTTGGCACCTGGGCCGATGGGCATCAGCGCATCCCCGCCAGCATTCGGGTGCGTGATTACAGTGGCAAAATGATCGTACCAGGGTTTGTTGATACCCATATTCATTACCCGCAATGCGAAATGGTGGGGGCTTATGGCGAGCAGTTGCTGGATTGGCTGAACAAGCACACCTTCCCGGCAGAAAAACGCTATAACGACCTGGAATATGCGCGGGAAATGTCGGCCTTTTTCATCAAGCAACTGCTGCGCAATGGCACCACCACCGCGCTGGTGTTTGGCACCGTGCACCCGGAATCGATTGAGGCGCTGTTTGAGGCGGCGCACCACATCAATATGCGGTTGATTGCTGGCAAGGTGATGATGGATCGCCACGCGCCGGATTATCTGCTGGACACCGCAGAAAGCAGCTATACCCAGAGCAAAGCGCTGATTGAGCGCTGGCATCGCAATGGCCGCCTGCTGTACGCCATCACGCCGCGCTTTGCGCCGACCTCGACGCCAGAACAGCTGGCGGTAGCCCAGCGGCTGCGCCAGGAGTATCCGGATACCTATCTGCATACCCATTTATCGGAAAACAAAGAAGAAATCGCCTGGGTGAAAGCCTTGTACCCGGAGCGTAAAAGCTATCTGGATGTTTACCATCATTACGGTTTGACCGGCAAAAACAGCGTGTTTGCCCACTGTATTCACCTGGAGGATGCCGAATGGGATTGCCTGCGTGATACCCATTCCTCCATCGCGTTTTGCCCAACCTCCAACCTGTATCTCGGCAGCGGTTTGTTCAATCTGCAAAACGCCTGGCGGAAAAGGGTCAAGGTGGGGATGGGCACTGATATCGGCGCGGGAACCACCTTCAATATGCTGCAAACGCTGAACGAAGCCTACAAGGTGATGCAACTGCAAAACTATCGGCTGTCGGCCTATGAGGCGTTTTATCTGGCTACGTTGGGCGGTGCCGATGCGCTCGGGCTGGCAGAAACCATTGGCAATTTCAACCTTGGGAAAGAGGCGGATTTCGTGGTGCTGGAACCAACGGCCACGCCGCTGCAACAGCTGCGCTATGACAACTCAAACACCTTGATCGATAAGCTATTTGTCATGATGACGCTTGGAGATGACCGGTCGATTTATCGCACCTATGTGGATGGCCGGTTGGTCTATGAACGCACTTAAAGAAGCGTAGTTGATAACGAATGCAGACCTTAAGAGGGTATAGCAATGTCTAATCATTTTTCGCAAGTGACGTCAGAGAAAGCAACCCGTTCGATAGACGCCTATTTTAACATTAGCGCGCGGGGCAGCAGTATACGGCAGGAGGTGCTGGCAGGGTTGACCACCTTTTTGGCGATGGTCTACTCGGTGATTGTGGTGCCCGGCATGTTGGGCAAGGCCGGTTTCCCCCCCGCCGCGGTGTTTGTCGCCACTTGCCTGGTGGCCGGTGTCGGCTCGTTGGTGATGGGGCTGTGGGCCAACCTGCCAATGGCGATCGGCTGTGCCATTTCCTTGACGGCGTTTACCGCTTTCAGCCTGGTGCTGGGCCAGCACATCAGCATTCCGGTGGCGTTGGGGGCGATCTTCCTGATGGGGCTGCTGTTTACCGCTATTTCGGTGACCGGCGTGCGCTCGTGGATTTTACGCAATCTGCCGATGGGCATTGCCCATGGCACCGGGATTGGCATCGGCCTGTTCCTGCTGCTGATTGCCGCCAACGGTGTTGGCATGGTGATCAAGAACCCACTGGATGGTTTACCGGTGGCGCTGGGATCGTTTGTTTCTTTCCCGGTGATGATGTCGCTGCTGGGGTTGGCGGTAATCCTCGGGCTGGAGAAACTGCGCGTGCCGGGCGGAATTTTATTGGTGATCGTCGGTATCTCCATCGTTGGCCTGATCTTTGATCCGAACGTGAAGTATCAGGGGTTATTTGCATTGCCGAGCCTGAGCGGGCCGGATGGGCAATCGCTGATTTTCAGCCTGGACATCAAAGGCGCACTGAATCCGCTGGTGTTGCCGAGCGTGCTGGCGTTGGTGATGACGGCGGTGTTTGATGCCACCGGTACCATCCGCGCGGTGGCCGGGCAGGCCAATCTGCTGGATCAGGACGGGCAGATTATCAACGGTGGCCGGGCGTTAACCGCCGACTCGATGAGCAGTATGTTCTCTGCCCTGGTCGGCGCTTCACCGGCTGCGGTCTATATTGAGTCCGCAGCGGGAACGGCGGCCGGGGGCAAGACCGGCGTCACTGCGGCGGTGGTGGGGGTGTTGTTCCTGCTGATGCTGTTTCTGTCACCGTTATCCTATCTGGTACCCGGCTACGCTACCGCCCCTGCGCTGATGTACGTTGGCCTGCTGATGCTGAGCAACGTCACTAAACTGGATTTCAACGACTTTGTAGATGCAATGTCTGGCCTGGTGTGTGCGGTGTTTATCGTGCTGACCTGTAATATCGTCACCGGCATTATGTTGGGCTTCAGCACGCTGGTGATTGGCCGGGTATGCTCGAACGAGTGGCGCAAACTGAATATTGGCACGGTGATTATCGCGGCCGCGTTGGTGGCGTTCTATGCCGGGGGCTGGGCGATTTGATTGAGTTTTTTCTCTGTGGTCGTTCTTGTTCACAACGGTTTGGTCTATGTATGCAAGGTGTTATGGGAATGGCCAGAAACAGAGTGTCATTCTATGAAACGACAGTGATTGGCAATTGCAGGGCCCAAGGCGGGGCCCTGCACCCGCTGATATGGCAAGGGCCGGGGTGCAGGGGGCTGGCTCTTGAGCCCCCTGCTCGGGCGCGTTCATCGTGCTGCCGAATGAACACCAAATCTTTAGCGACCGAAATAAATACTCGTCCAGTATAGGAACAAGAGATGGTGTTATGTGAGGAAGATTTGCCAGGGTGTTCATAATATAAACACATAGCATCTTGTGGTAAGTTTAAGGCATATACAGGTAGGTGACACGGCCGTACCGGCAGCTTTTATCCGTGAATTGGCAAGTCGTGCACCACAGCATGAGGAGGTATTAATGACTATTGCACAGAAGCTTGAACAACAAGGCATTGAGAAGGGCCGTGTGGAAGGTCGTCAGGAAGGGGAGCGTGAAGCCACGTTGAAAATCGCCCGCTCCATGCTGGCTAACGGTCTTGATCGCACGCTGGTGATGGAACTGACCGGCCTTTCTGCCGAAGAGTTGGCGAAGATCCACCATTAGCCGTAGTGGCAGCGTCAGCGGTATGAAACCGGGCAGACGCTGCCGATGAGTTCAGTCAGCAAATCAACCCGGCGTTTCCTCATCCAGTAACTGCGCTTGCTGAACCGCCTTGACGATCGCGCTGTAGCCGGTGCAGCGGCATAAATTCCCGGCTAGACCGCGACGGATCTCCTGCTCGGTAAGGCGCTTGCCGCGAAAGCGTTCCACCATCGAAGTGCTCGCCATCACCAACCCCGGCGTACAAAACCCACATTGCACAGCCCCCGTATTCACATATGCCTGCTGCACGGCGGAGAGTTCGCCATTTTTCACCTCGCCTTCAGCCGTTCGAATCGATTTGCCATCGGCCCAAACCGCCAGATAAATACAGGTGTCGGTGGCGATACCATCGATCAGCACCGTACAGGCACCGCATTCACCGACGCTGCACCCTTGTTTGACGCTGCTGAGCCCTTGCTGGCGCAGTAACTCCATCAGCGACCAGCGGGGATCCACCGTGAACTGATACCGGCGGCCATTGATTGTGCAATTGATCATCATGATAACGCTCCTTCGGCGCGCTGAGCCGCCTGGGCCAGAACGCGTTCTGCCAATGTGCGGATGATGTGCAGGCGGAATTCTTTACTGGCCCGCCAGGATGAGCGCGGCAATACGTCGTGCAATACGGCCTCACGCACGGCGGCGAGGGTTTGTGCATTAACCGGGCGACCAAGCGCGGCGGCTTCGGCGTGGGGGGCGCGGATCGGCGTTGGCGCCGCAACGCCAAAGGCGATCTTCACCGCGCTGAAGTGACCGTTTTCAACTTTGCAGGCGGCGGCGCAGCCGATGGTGGCGATATCCATCGCGTCGCGCATGGCGTATTTGAAGTAGCTGGCACCATAGTGTTGGTAATGCTGTGGCCGAAACAGCAAGGCGACCACCACTTCACTGTGCTCCAGCGCCACCTTGCCGGGGCCGGTATGGAACCCGAGTAACGGCGTGCGGCGCAACCCTGTAACGGTAGCGATCTCCAACTCGGCCTCCATCACTACGCAAGGTGACGCCGAATCGGCGCTGGTGGCTCCGTTGCAGATATTGCCGCCCAGCGTGGCACGGTTACGCACCTGCGGCCCGGCGATGGTAGCGGCGGCTTCGGCCAGCACGGGGACGTAACGCTGAACCAATGGGGAGTCGATAATCTGGCTGAAGGTGGTGCCGCTGCCGACGCGCAGCGTGCCATCCGGCAGCAGGTTGATGCCGTTCAATTCTGCCAAATCATGAATATCCACCAGGTGGCGATATTTGTCGTTCATATGGTGCAGTTGGATCAACACATCGGTACCGCCAGCAATCAGTTTTGCCTGGGGATCGGCCGCCAATTGCTGCACGGCATCGCCTATGCTGGCCGCTCGATAATAGTGTGCGATGTCGTACATGCCGTTCTCCTGTTACTCGATCAGGCCTGCTTGCGCAAAATGTCGGTATAGCGTTTTCGGCGTGAGCGGCAACTCATCTATCTTCACGCCGGTGGCCAGCCAGATGGCGTTACGGATCGCCGGGGCGGGCGAAATCAGCGGCGGTTCACCCAAGGCCTTGTGCCCGTAGGCGGATTGCGGTTCATAGGTTTCAACAAAGGCGCAATCCAGGTCGGGCAGATCGAGAATGGTTGGGAATTTGTAATCCAGCAGATTGGGGTTGCGCACGATGCCGCTTTTCTCGTCAACGATCATTTCTTCGAACAGCGTCCAGCCAATCCCCATGCCCATCCCGCCATGTACCTGGCCTTCGGCCAACTGCGGGTTAAGGATCTGCCCAGAATCGTGCAGATTGATAATCTTGTTGATGGTGACTTTGCACAGCGGGATATCAACGGTGAGATCGACAAAGGTGCAGCCAAAAGCTGGCGGGTTGCTGCGGGTTTTGCAGGAAACCTCGGCCATCAGCTGCCCGCCGATCTCCTGATCGTAATGAGCGCTCATGGAAACCTGCTGCACCGAGAACAGCGCCTGTTCCGGCCGGGTTTTAAACACCACTTCTCCATTGATGACATCCAGTGCCCATGAGGGCTGGCCGCACATATAGGCCGCATGCTGGATGATTTTGGTGCGCAGTTCAGTCGCGGCCTGACGAATGGCCGGGGCGGTAACGTAGCTTTGCCGCGAGGCAAACGCGCCGGGATCGTAGGCGGTGATGTCGGTATCCTGCGTGGAGATAACATAAATGGCAGAGGAGGGCACGCCGATGGTTTCTGCCGCCATTTGGGCGAACACCGTATCGGAGCCTTGGCCAATTTCCGTGGCACCAATCTGCAGGTTGATGGTGCCATCCTGATTCATCAGCAGGCGGGCGCTGGCGATCTCCACGCCCACCGGATAAGTGTTGGAAGCATAGCTCAGGCACGCCACGCCAACGCCACGGCGGATCGGCCCGCTTTGATTCAGGCAGGCGGCGCGGCGGGCGTCCCATTCAAACAGTTCGCGGCCTTTTTGCAGACATTCAAGAATACCGGCGCTGTGGATTTTTTTATGATTTAGCGGGTTGGTATCCCCTTGGCGGGCAACATTTTTCATCCGCAGCTCAAGAGGATCCATGCCTAGCTGAGCGGCTGCCTCGTCCATCATGCATTCCAGGGCAAAGGTTACCTGTGGTGCGCCATAGCCGCGCATCGCCCCGGCGTTGGGCAGGTTGGAGTAATAGGTGGTGGCTTGATAACCAAGGGCAATACGCGGGTATAAATAAGCAATTTTATTGGCTCCCGCGGCGGCGATGGAGTGGCCGTGAGAGGCGTAGGCACCGGTGTTAGACAGCACATCTAGGCTGTAGGCCTGCAGAATGCCGTCATTGCTCACGCCCAGCTTGCCGCTGACCGCAAACGCATGCCGGGTGCGGGAGGCCAAAAAACACTCTTCTCGGCTCAGTTCGATCTTGACCGGCACGCCGCCGAGTTTCCAGGTCAGAAACGCGCACATCGGTTCTTCCAGCACATCCTGCTTATTGCCAAAGCCGCCGCCGAGATAGGGCTTAATCACCCGGATCGCCGACCATGGCAGGTTCAGCGCCTGGCCAACCACGCGGCGTACAATATGGGGGATTTGGGTGCTGGAGACGACCACTATGCGCTGCAGTTGGTCCATATAGGCGTAGGAGATCACCCCTTCCAGATGGCAATGCTGTACCACCTGCGTTTGGTAATGGCCGGCAACCAATACCTCTGCCGCAGCCAATGCTGTATCCGGATCGCCACCTTTTAGCGCGTGCTGTTTCAGCACGTTGCTGGTGCCGCCGTGCAGCCGCGGGGCATCGGCCGCCAGCGCGGAGGTGGCGTTGATCATCACCGGCAGTTCCTGATATTCAACCTCGACCAATTGAGCGGCTTTTTCTGCCGTCAGCGGATCGCAGGCGACCACGATCGCCACGCCATCACCGTGGTGGCGCACATGTCCGGTCAGCAATTGTTTATCGGCAACGTCGTGCTTGCTGGCATCCAGCGACCAGGCGTGGCCGGCCGTTGGGAAGCACTGCTGCGGCACATCTAGGTAGGTGAAGATGGCTTCTACTCCCGGCAATTGCAGGGCGGCTTGCGTATTTATGCGCGTAACCAAGCCATGGGCGATCGGGCTGCGCACATATTTGGCATAGCGCATGCCGGGCATGCTGAGATCGTCGGTGTAGCGTGCCCGGCCGGTGACTTTGGCCTCTGCATCAACGCGTTTAAGCGACACTCCTAAAGCCATATTGGCCCTCCTGGTGATAGAAAAAAGCCGCTATACCCGTAATACTTCAAGTTGCTTGGGTGTTGGCTGCCCTCACTCACCCCAGTCACTTACTTGAGTAAGCTCCCGGGGCTTCGATCAGTTGCCGCCTACAAGCAACTCGAATTATTTTGGGCATAGTAGAGGTAACAGCAACTACCAGGCCATCATCGGGTGACTCACCGGGGGAAGATGAATTTCGTGAACTGATACCGCTTTTTGGTAGGAATACGACGTTTAGGGTGGAGGCAGGTGGTGATAATTTATCAATCTGATAAGGAGATTATCAGCTTGATAAGCGGCTCAGCTCAGGGGGGCGAAGGGAGCTGTGAGGGCAAATCGATATCCTGCACGATGCTGGGTTGATCAAGCGGCAGCAGATACACCGGCTCGCGGCTGAGGAGATCGCGGGCGCCACGATCGCCACATAGGGCACACAAGGCGTTGCGCCAGACGGCAGAAAAACCTACCGGGTGGCCCGGCTGCCGTTGGCAGACCGGACGAACGATGCTGTGTTGCTGTAATGCGCCTGCAACCTGCAGAAACACCGCTGGCGTAACGAAGGGCATATCCGCCAGATGAATCAGCCAGCCGTGCCAGCCGGAGGTGGCCGCAACGCCCGCGGCGATAGATTCCCCCAGCCCCCCGCTCGCCAGCAGCGTGACCGGCACCTGATGCGCGGCACAGGCGCGCTGTACCGGCAGGTTTTCCGGCCGGGTCACCACCTGCACCGGCAGGCCGGACGCCAGTGCCTGGCGCAGCGTCTGTTCAAACACCGTGCTGCCCTGCAGTGCGGCGTTGAGTTTATTCCCCGTGCCACCGGCCTGAGTGAAGCGTTCACCCCGCCCGGCGGCGGCGATCACAATGCCCGTTGCCATGTTATTGATCCACTGATACGCAAGTTCTGATTGTGGCAAAGATACCCGCATTCTGTATACCCAAAACAATCTTACCGCGCATGCATCTGGGGTAGTTGACTGGCATCATCGTTAACTTCGACGATCAGGGTCAGCTCACTGCGCCGCATCTGGATGCGCAGGCCGCCGTTATCCCGCTTCACCTGCATGTCGGTCACCGGCTGTTTATTGTCAAAATCCCATACGCAAATAAACTCTGCCCTTGGCTGGTGGCTGCGCAGTGTCAGATAGCTTAAATCGGTCACCGCCGGGTTGGCGGGAGCGGAGCCTTGCCACAGCATGGCGTCACCGTACAGCCACAGCGCCTGCCCATCGCGCGAAACCGCAAAGTGGCGCGGCTGGCTGTTGAGCAGCGGCGTCACCCGCGCATCGTGCATCACCGTTAACGGCCCATGCTGGCTGAATGGCGCGCAGTCCCCCGTGGCGTCCAGCGCTTTACCCGGCAGATGCAGTGTCCAGTCCAACTGCTGGCGATGCGGGTTGTCTATGTTGCTGATGTCGATCAGCGCGCCCTCGAGCCACAGCAGGCGGCGGCGAAAACGGATATCGCGGTAGGCCTGGCTGTCCCACTCCACCCGGGTATGGCTGTCCAGCACCGGTGGTGCCTGGCGCCAGTCAACTTCAGTATCCAGCCAGCAGAACGCCTCGGCTTCGTGATAATGCAGCACCTGCGGCACGGCCGGGGGCTGGTTGGTTTGATTCACCGCCAGCGTGTTATGGGTGGCGCTGTTCTTATAGTAGGCGTAGTGCATCCGTGCGCCGTAGCCGGTGGTGCCGAGATCGGGCAGGATCTCTTTGCCCTGATTGAACAGAAGCAGGCTTAGCCGATCGTAATGGTCATGTTCACCGCCGTAGGGCGTGTGCTTCACCAGCAGCGCCCGGCGTTTGGCCGGGTTGCGCCAGATGGTGATCCCGCAGTTCGGCGCATGCAGATGCTGCTGCGGGATCACTTCCAACGGCTGTAAGGGGAGTTCGCTGCCGTACAGCAGCGCGTCGATATTGGCACGCGGCGTATCACGGTAAATCGCCTGTAGCGCCGCCGCGTAAACCTCATCCCGGTAGCAGTACCAGGCAAACTCATAGACATCGCTGTGATCGAGCTTTTCCTGACCGTAGATGCAGTCGTTAATGCGTGGGAAACTGCCGTCCGGCATCAGCAACTGCAGCGGGAAGCTGAGCATTTTGCGGTAGAAGGGGGCATCCAGCAGGCTCCAGCGGCTGCCCTTGGCCAGCTTTTCAAACGCCAGAAAGCCCTGGAGCGCATAGAAGTGGTAGTGGATCGAGCCTTCAAACCATAACCCCTCGTCAAACAGCCCGTGCTCAAGCTGGTAACGCAGGCCGTAAGGCTGATTAACGGCAAACTCCAGCAAGGCCTCATCCTGCAGGATAAACCCCAGCACGCCGATAGCGCTGCCGATCTTCACTTCATGGTTGTGCAACTGCGGTGTGCGGTGGGCCACCAAAAACTCCGCTCCGCAACGCAGCAGGCGGGATGCGATGTAGTCATGCTGTTCAGGCGACAGCGTTTCCGCGATGTAATCAAACCCTAACGCAAAATCGAGCAGACAGTTGGCTTCGCACAGGGTTTGCGCATTCATTTTGCCCGGCCCGTTGTAAGGAATATTACCGTGCACCTGGTAATCGGGGTAGAACGTCGCGTAGGCGGTCAGGATTGCCGTGACTTTATCCCGATATTCCGCCACGCCGGTCAGTTGCCACAGCAGCCCCAACTGATGGCAGGCCTTGGCATTCAGGCCGTTCATCTCGCGCCACCAGGCACCGTCATAGGGTTCACCGCTAAACAGCCGCCCATCCACCGGGCAGCGATGGTGGGTGGGGCAATCGCGATCCCATACCAGCCGCACGCCGTGATCCGGACAAAAATAGTAAAGATTCCAGGTGGCTATAGCGGTTTCTGGCACTTGAACCGGGGTGTTGAGCACCACGGCGTTTTGCGCTTTCACGTGCTCAATCACCTGTGGCTGCTGCGCCGCCCGTGTTTTCAGGAGAATAAGTTGTTGCGTGGTGAACTGCTTCATCGCTGTTAATCCCTATTCCCGAGCATCAGTGTTTTAATGGGGTGATAAGCGTCGTGATATCATCTGGATAACTTGCCATCAGCCATTGGGCCTTTTCGCTGAACTGTTTGTCATCCGGCCAGGCGCGGGCGGCGCTCACCATATTGACCAAGGCCTTTTGTGCATCCATTTTGTCGATGTCTTTCCAGGGCCACTGCGCCTCGCTGTTAACAAACCCGGCGATGTAGCTGTAGCCTTTACGCAGGCTATGGTCATCGAGGGCGAAGTTCCACACGTCGACGCCCGCCACCTCGCCTAAACGCCCCAGCTTGTTGTAAGCCTCAAGGTGGAAGTTGCTGTAATGCCATGGGCGAGTGCGCTCAAGTTCCGCCATCTGGCGGCCTTCACGATCAAAATGCGCAGCAATACGCCGCAGTTGGGTGATTTGCAGGCGTTTTTTCGCTTCAGGAAGGTTGCCGCTGAACAGGGCAAAGGAGGCGGCCTGTAGGTCGAAATAGGTGCCATGGTTGTTATGCCAGTTGTCCTCTTCGAAACCGTTCTGGCTGGTGGTCATCCAGCGGTAGAAATCGCCATACCACTGTTTGATTTTCTGGTAATCATCTTCGCTGAGCACCTTGGCCGGGCGCAGCAGCTCAACCGCGTCGATCACTTCCACCAGTGCCCGGCTGTCGATCAGCCCGATACCGCGCCCGTCGTTAATCCCAGGGATCGCCTGCGCATATTGCAGGTTCGGGTTCATGCGGGTCTGCGGGTTGATAAACCAGTTGACGAGCTGATCGCGCGCCTTTTCGGCATAGGCCGGTTTTTGGCTGAACTGCCAGGCCAGCGCCAGCGTCCAGACGTCGTCACTCATGCTGTTGAGGCGTTTCTTATCGGTGGCGTCGCTGTTGGCGGCGGGGTTGGTTTCACCGTCTTTACGCACGTAAGGCAGGCCATCTTTTTTAGCGGGATCGGGCCACCAGTAGGGGGGGAAGCTGAAGTAGTCATGCTTGTCACCGCTGGCCGCCGTCAGGCTCTTGTCCATGACCGAATACAGCGGTTTGCCAAGCGCCTTGTCTGCCTTGGTGATGAGTGCGTTGTAGGCACCGATAAACGCCGGATTTTGCGCGGCCAGTTGCTGCTGGCTGTACTGTAAATCGTCCAGCTTAAGGATCAGCGGATGGGCCTCTGCGGCGTGGCTGGCGTTAACGTGCAACACAGCGGCAACGGCCAATGCTAGCCAAGAACCACGGGACAATAAAGCCATTGTTATCGGTCGCATAATTTTCTCCATTCATCAGAGGATGTGATTATTTATTTTATTTGGGCAATAAATATCCGCTAACTGCGAAGTTAGGAAATATACCTTGATGCATTTTCAATGCTATTTCCTTCCGGGAAAAGTCAAATTGAAATAATGTTTCAAGCTGGTAGTGGCGCAGTGTAAGAGAGCGCATGATTTTTTTTGTGACGCACTTCAAATTTAACTCTGAGATTAAAAATAACCCTAAAAATTGGGTTGTTCATCACGAAAAGCGATAACCATCAACATTATTTTATTTTTTAACCAATATTTGTGTTTTTTTAATTTATTGATTTTAAATAAATAGTTTATTTTGTCACTTTCTTTGTCACTTTTTGGTGTGATCTGTAGCAGGTTTTTTGATTTTGAAACGATATTTCTATTTTTATGGCATTGTGTTTAAAAATGGCATTCGATTTAATGGTTGGGCATTTATTTAAAATATAAGTTTATTGGGTTCACTCCGTTTTCATCACCGTTAAATATCTTAAAAAGGATGTGAATAAAAATGTCTGCGATAAAAATTAAATCCTTATTATTGTTATCTGTACTCGGTTTGGGGGCTACTCAGGCTTATGCCGAAGAGACCCTGAATGTCTGGATCCGCGCCAGCAACGACTCAAAGAACATCTACAAGAAAGAAGCAGAAACCTTTGAGAAAAAAACCGGTATCAAAATTGAGTATTTCAACGCCACCACCGACTTTGAACAACGTCTGGCGCGGGCTGCGGCAGGCAATGCCTTGCCGGACCTGATTTTTAACGATGCGGTGGCGATTGGGCAGTTTATTCAGCTCGGTATCGCCGATGAGATCGACCCGAAAAGCATTGCCGGGCACGACAACATCTATCCGCTCGCTTGGCAAAGCACCCGTTATACCGATGGCAAGTACTACGGGGTGCCGACCTCTGCTCAAACCTTTGCGCTGTTTGTGCGCAAAGACTGGCGCGAGAAACTGGGCATGCCGCAGCCCAAAAACTGGGAAGATGTGGCAAAACTGGCAAAAGCCTTTACTACGCAAGACCCGGACGGCAACGGTAAAGACGATACCTACGGCTTTATTCTGCCGGCTTCCACCACGCGCGGTTACGCCAGTTGGTTTATGAGCGCGTTTCTCTGGCAGGCCGGTGGCGATTTTATTCGTGAATCTGCGCCGGGCAAGTTTAAAGCCTCGCTGGATGAACCGGCAGCGGTGGAAGCGTTGCAGTTTATGCGCGGCATGCTGTGCGACAAAGTGGTGCAGCCGGGGGCGATTAACGCCACGACCGCCGACGTGATCCCGTCTTTCCGCTCCGGCCAGAGCGGTATGTTCTTCAGCGGGCCTTATCATATTGCGCTGTTTGATAAAGATCCGGGGAAAGACGCCTTTGAAGTAGTGCCTTTACAGGGGCCGAAAAGCGGGGCCACCTTGGCGGAGGGTACTACGGTATTCCTGATGAAGAGCAGCCAGAAGAAGGAGGCAGCCCGCAAGTTCATCGAATTCATGATCTCCCAGGAAGGGCAAGAGATTGGCATGGGTAAAGGCAGCAGCAATATCCCGGTGGTGCGTTTGCCGGTGAACAAGCTGGTGGATACCCAGGCAGTTTATAGCGATCCGCGCTGGGCCACCTTTGCCACGCTGTATGCCGAACAGGGGCGCTATGTGCCGCAGGTGCCTAACTGGACGCCAATCCGCCAGATCACCGCCGAAGGCTTCAACCGCATTCTGGCGGACTGCAACGGTGATATTGCTGCTGAGCTGCAAGCCACCAACGGCAAAGTCAACGCCGAGCTGGAAAAGCAGAACGTGCTGGCGAAGTAATACCTTAAACGGCGCCAGGAGGGGTAATGCCGGTCAGTTAAGCAGAAAGTGCATCATCATTCGGCACCATGCTAACAGTGACGCCCCCTCTCCCTGTGGGAGAGGGCCGGGGTGAGGGGCTTTAGCTCAGCGATACCCCCTCACCCTAACCCTCTCCCCGAAGGAGAGGGGACTGGTTAGTCTTAACTGAGTGGTATTACGCCCACAAGGGCACCTTGTTAACTCCTTGAGAGCGATGATAATCATGCTGACTTCCCGCCAGAAACGGAATCTGGTGCCGTGGATTTTCCTGGCCCCGGCCCTGGTCATTTTCACCTGGTTTAAATTTATCCCGATGCTGCAAGGCTTGGTGATGAGTTTTTACAAGGTGAACTTCAATCAAGCGGATGAGTGGGTTGGGTTTGCCAACTTTACCCGCGCTTTCGCGGATGCCGGCCTGCATTCGGCGGTGTTCAATACCTTCCTGTATGTGATCGTGACCATGGTGGTCGGGGCGGTGCTGGCCTTTTTCCTGGCGATGCTGCTGGAAGGCCCGGCGCGCCATCTGCGCTTTATTCGCACCGCCATTTTTCTGCCTGCGGTGACCAGTGCGGCGATCGTCGCCGAAATGTGGCGCATTTTGTTTAACCCGACACCAAACGGCGTGATCAACCAGGTGTTGAGCTGGTTCGGCGTTGCCGATCAGGGGTTCCTGGCGAGTTCCGATCAGGCGCTGTGGGTGATCATGCTGCTGCATATCTGGAAAGCGGTGCCCTACAACATGGTGATTTTTATCGCCGGGTTGGCCGGGATCAGCCGCGATCTGTATGACGCCGCCAATGTCGACGGGGCCAGTTGGTGGAACCGCCTGCGCTACGTGACGCTGCCCGGCATGATCCCGGCGCTTTCGGTGGTGCTGATGCTGTCTTTCATCCGCGGTTTCCGCGTGTTTGCCGAAGTGTATGCCACCACCGGCGGCGGGCCTTCCAACTCCACCGAAATGATCATGACGCACATCTACAAGCTCGGTTTTGAACAGTTTGATTACGGCTATGCCTCGGCGGTGTCGTTCCTGCTGTTTGCCTTCACCGTGCTGCTGACCCTGTGCCATCTCACGCTGAAAAAGCGCATCACCCGCTATTAAGGAGCCCATTATGCTGAGTAAACGTTGGGATACCATTGGCCGCTGGATGATCTATGCGCTGTTGCTGGTGGTATTTGTTGGCCCGTTCTGGGGCATTGTTGCCACCGCATTCAGCGCCGCACCGGTCAAACCGGGTGAGCTGCTGCCGTGGCCGAACGCCTTCTCGCTACAAAACTTTATCTTTGCCTGGCAGGAGATCGGCGTTTGGCAATATCTGCTGAACTCGATGGTAGTGGTGTTTTTCGGCACTATCCTGCAGGTTTCGGTTAGTGCGCTAGCGGCCTACGCGCTGGCCCGTAAAAAGTTTATCGGCGTGTCGTTGGTCAGCCTGGTGATCCTCTCGACCATGATGTTACCGGAAGAGGTGATCGCCATTCCGCTGTATATGATCATCAACTGGCGGCTGCCGGTGATCGATGCCTCGCTGTATAACAGCTACCTCGGGATGATTATGCCGGTGGTGGGGTGGGCGTTCTCCATTTTCGTCTTGAGCGAGTTTATGGCCGCCATCCCCAAAGAGCTGGAAGAGGCAGCGCGCATCGACGGCGCCAACGAATGGCAGATTTTCTTCCACGTGATCCTGCCGCTGGTAAAACCGGCGTTAGGCACCGTGGTTACCTTCGGCTTTATCATGATTTGGGACCAGTATCTGCTGCCGCTGATTGTGGTGAATCAGGACAGCCTGAACACCATCCCGGTGATCCTCAGCACCCTGCGCACCGACGAAAGCATCACCCCGAACATCTTTATTGCCATCACGTTATTGGCGATGCTGCCCAGCATCATCGTTTATCTTGGCCTGCAAAAACATTTCAACCGCGGGATTATGTCCGGCGCAGTGAAAGGATAAGGAGCGACACATGGGATCCGTTGTATTGAGCAATGTCTGTAAATCATATGGCGATGCGCATGTCATCAAAGATGTCTCGCTGACCATTCCTGACGGTGAGTTCTGCGTGCTGGTGGGGCCCAGCGGCTGCGGCAAGTCGACGCTGCTGCGTATGATTGCCGGGCTGGAGGAGATCACCGGCGGGCAGGTGGCGATCAATGAAAAAGACGTCACCGACGTGGAACCCAAGCTGCGCGATATTGCGATGGTGTTCCAGAGCTACGCGCTCTACCCGCAAATGTCGGTGCGGGAGAATATGGGCTTTGCACTGAAAATGGCCAAGCTGCCGAAAGCGGAAATCAACCGCAAGGTGGAAGCAGCGGCAGACTTGCTCGGGCTCGGCGTGTTGCTCGATCGCCTGCCGAAAGATCTTTCCGGTGGTCAGCGTCAGCGGGTGGCGATGGGCCGGGCGATTGTGCGTAACCCGCAGGTGTTTTTGTTCGACGAACCGCTTTCCAACCTGGATGCCAAACTGCGTACCCAGGTGCGTGGTGAAATTCGCGAGCTGCATCGCCGCCTGAAAACCACCTCGGTCTACGTGACTCACGATCAGATCGAGGCCATGACCATGGGGCAGATGATTGTGGTGCTGCGCGACGGGCGGATTGAACAGGTCGGCAGCCCGCTGGAGCTGTACGATCGGCCAGCCAATCTGTTCGTGGCCGGGTTTATCGGCTCGCCAGAAATCAACCAGTTGAAAGGGGAAATTGTGATGCAGGGCGATGAAACCCTGCTGCGCTTGGCGGATGATTCCCGGTTGCGCCTGCCGGCTGGCCTGCAGGTGCGGCCGGGGCAACAAGTGGTTTACGCCATTCGCCCGGAGCAGGTCAACGTGGTGCATGAAAGCGAACACAGCGGTGCGTTGAAAGCCACCATTACGGCGATCGAAAATACCGGTTCGGATATGCAACTGTTCTGCAACACCGGCGGTGGCGCGTTCACTTCAGTATTCAAGCAGCGCCTCGACGTGCAGGAAGGGGAAACGGTGTGGCTGCAACCCAAGCTGGCGGGTATTCATATTTTTGACGCTGTGAGCGGGCAGCGTGTTCCTGAATGTGTTGAGTAATATAAGGACCAGAATGAAGTTATATACGCTGGATGTCACTTGTCTGGAAAATGCCCGGCATCGGTTGCAGCAGCCTTTTTCCCCGTTACAGGCTGCGCTGACCCGTTTGGTCAGCGAAGCCGATACCCTGCGCGGCCAGCCGCTGGAAACGGTCGTCAATAAGAAGCTGCGGCCGGTGAGTGGAGATCCTCATGATTATTACAGCCTGGGAACCTACTGGTGGCCGAACCCGCGGCGGCCCAACGGCTTGCCCTATATCCGGCGCGACGGGCACACCAACCCGCAGTGCCAGAACAATGATACCGACACTACGCGGGTGATCCGCATGTGTGAGCGCTGCCTGACGCTCGGGCTGGCGTGGTATTTCACCGATCAGCGCAAATATGCGCTGGCGGCGGCCGAACAGATCCGCTGCTGGTTTCTCCATGCCGATACTTTGATGAACCCGCACCTGAACTATGGCCAGGCGATCCCGGGCATTGTTTCCGGGCGCGGTACCGGGCTTATCGACACCCGCCTGATGTGGATGGTGATCGACACCATTGGTTTGATCAGCGGTGCCGGGGTGCTGGATACCGACGATATTATCGGCCTGCATCAGTGGTTCCGTGATTTTAACCACTGGATGTATCACAGCGAGGTTGGTCACTCTGAATATGTGTGGCACAACAACCACGGTACCTGGTACGACGCACAGCGTGCGGTAAACGCGCTGTTTTATGGCGATAAAGGGCTGGTGGCGCGGATTATCCAGCAGGGGATCACCCAGCGTATGGCGGCGCAGATCGATCAGGATGGCAAACAGACCATGGAGCTGGAGCGCCCGGTGCCGTTCCACTACTCCTTGTTTAACCTGGAAGCGCATCTGCTGCTTAACCGTTACGCGGAGCACGTCGAGTTTGATCGCTGGAACGAGGTGCGCGATGGCAGAAGCGTCAAGTTAGGGATCGACTACCTGGTGCCGTTTATCGCCGAACCGGATTTATGGCCGTATAGCGATTTGCAGGGGATCGTCTGGGACAGCGCGCTGCGCCTGCTGCTGCAAGCCATGCGCGGCTACCCCAAAGAGGCACGCTATAAAACCGTGCTGGCAGGGTTGCCGGAAGAGACGCGCAGCCTGCGAGAGCATTTGATGTGGTGTGGTTAGTGGGGGAGTGTGATTTTTTGTGGTATCAGGAGCGGCGATTTAGGGAAGCTCTGCTGCCCCAGTAAAATGCTGGCACAGCAGCAACGTTTCTAGCTTATGATGTGCCCTAGTGATATGGCATGCAGATGGGAGTTGTGATGAGTAGTACTAAAAAAGCGGTGTCATCTTATACCAAACCTTCCCGTGAGCAGATTGTTCGTTCTGTAGTGACTTCTACTGCGATTGAAACGGGTCAATCATCGGATAAAATCGAAGTTTCTCCCAAAGCCCTTCGTGAGAAGTTTGCACACCTCCGTCTGGCAGTTTAATCGTTGACTAGCGCTTTGCTTACGGTAAGCGAAAAATAAAATGCGTTGTCCAAACATTAAACCGCCTCATTCTGGCATCAGCTCACCGCAATAAACAACGCCAGCACCGTATTCCGCGCTGGTGCTCAATTATGACAATCAGGAAAACTTTTTCGCCCCAAAGACGCACACCAATACACCGGCCATGACGGTAATCATCGAAAGCTGGATGGCTTCATGTAATACCAACCCTGCCAGCGCGAGGCCAAAAAAGGGTTGCAGCAACTGCAACTGACCAACTGTAGCAATGCCGCCTTGTGCCAGGCCGCGGTACCAGAAAATAAAACCGATCCACATGCTGAACAGCGAGACATAAGCTAAAGATATCCAGGCTGCGTGACTGACCACTGGCCAAGCGCTGGGGGCTGAAAGTACGGTAACTACCGCCGTTAGCGGTAAAGAGATTACCAGGGCCCAAGAAATCACCTGCCATCCACCCAGTTTACGCGTAAGTACTGCACCTTCGGCATAGCCCATGCCACAAAGGAGAACGGCGGCAACCATTAGCACGTCACCAAGCCATGAACTGCCGGAACCTTGGCTCAAGGCAAAACCAGCCACCAGCACACTGCCAAGTATGGAAAATAGCCAGAAAGCAGGTTTTGGTCGTTCTCCGCCGCGTATCACGCCAAAACAGGCGGTTGCCAACGGAAGAAGGCCGATATAGACCAGGGAATGTGCCGATGTAGTATGTTGCAGCGCGAGTGCCGTCAGTAAAGGAAAACCGATCACCACGCCGAGCGCGACAAACGCCAGTGGCAGGATTTCATGCCTTTGCGGTAGTTTCTGCTTGATTATCAACAGTGCAGCAACGGCCAGTATGCCCGCAAGGGCTGCTCTGATTGCCGTCAGGAAAGTCGGGTCAAACTCAAGCACCGCTACGCGCGTTGCGGGCAAAGACCCGCTGAAAATCAACATACCTAAAAAGCCGTTGATCCAACCCTGAGCCGGGTTATTGATATTATGGGTACTGAGTGTTGCGATGGTATTTTCCGTATTCTCACTCATTTTGATACGACTCCATTCTTTTTATATTGTTAATGGTTTTAATATGCAGATGCTCCTTATTTCTACCAGAAAAAACCTGGAAAAAACGGAGAAACAATACCGTATTTTCCAGGCTAATTGATATCGAGATATTTCCGTTACGCTGCTAGTAGCAGAATAAGCAGGTGCTTAGTTAAACGTGACCAGCATATCCGTTGAGGCATCAACAGGCCCCAGCGGCAGGCTGGCACCCCCTGAGCACAAACGCCAGGTAACCTGATTATTAATCACTTTTGTCGATTCACTGCTGGCGATATTGCCCACTTTAAGCTGGGTATTATCAAACGGAATGCCGGTGGTGCCGTTGCAATCACCGCTGCCAGTAACGCCATTGTTGATTTCCCCAGTGATATAGCCGCCACCCTGTGTCAGCGCCAACCGGGTTGGGATGGCTGAATACAGGCCGCTGCCAGCACGGAACTGGACGTTGATATTGGCGTCAATGCGGTCCGAATCCTGTGAACAGGAGACCATCATTGGATAAGTCAGGCGTGCCAGCTCACTGCCCGCCTGGCTATTACGCTGTACGCCACCAAAGTTGATATTGGTGGTGGTCGCCACGGTGCAGATCAGAGTAGAGATACGCAGAGTGATCGCGCTGGGTAAAATCTGTTGAGAACGATCTGCGGCAGCAGAGCCTGCCTGCAAGCTTGCGGCGTACATGGCTGGAATGGTGACTTGCTGGCTGGTTTGGCTGCCATTAGCCACCATTGCCCAAGAGCCTGTGATTTGCACAGTTCGTAGAGAGTTGACGGGATAAAAATTAGTCACATTGTTCGGCCGTGGAGGTAAACACCACTGCCTGGATCCAGAGGTAGGATTTATCGTTGGATTCGTGATGAAAGCCCCTGAACTGGTGCTCCCCTCTGTGCGGGGTAACCCTATCATACCGGTTAGCGTTTCCCGAGTGCTGGAAGGGGCAACAAGGTAGCTCGCGCTTACGCTCGCCCTGGGGATCAGCCCTACCCCTGGAGCGATCGGTAATGCCATATAACCCCCAATTTCTTCAAGTTTCGCAGCATCCATGCAGACGTTTGGGCTGTTGGATATTGCGGCTATGCCATAGATATTGTTCAACCTGGCATTACCGATAGTACCTGACATATTTGCACTAAAGGGGTATCCCTCCCAAACAATGCCGCTTCCTTTGCCGATAGTGATGATATCGATGGCTCTGGACGAGGGGACAGACACCAATAATAACGTCAACGCCGTCAATAGGCGCAGAGTACTCCGGTGGTGATTGCTCTTCTGAATTGATGGCAGTGTTTGCAGGTTTTTCATCTTTGTCATATTCCTTTTTTATAGTGATTCTGGCGGCCTTCGGGGTTATTGCCCCTGGCAGGCTACGGTCAGCATATGTATCGGGTTATTGGCTGATGGCGCTGAAGCGTTTTTCAGGTTGAAAGAGGCCTGGCACTGTTGGTTTGCCTCTTTGCCCCATGTCACCTTGAGTTTCCCTTGTTCCGGCAGGCCGCTCAGGTATACCTGGCCCGCTTCGCCGACAATGCCGGTATTGGGTTTGTTGGCCGCCGTGTTTTCTACGGCCACCAGCGCCCCGAACGGCACCGGGGTGTTGCCAGCCAACTGCAGCGTCATCAGCACCTGATAACCCACCTGTGTGGCAAAGTTGGCCATTACTACTGCGCCCTTGGTTGGGTACACGTTCAGGCTCGATTGCGTCACATCCACATCGTCCGGCAAGGTGGCCGGGTTCAGGCCGACGCTGTTGAGCTGATAACTCGACAGATAGGGCACTACCGCATAGCCGCGACTGTCGGTACGGATGTCGCCATTCATCACGCTGGTGCCTTTGGCGCCCGGTGCGCTGACGACAGCAACGGAGTTGCCCAGCATCTGGCTGAATGTCACCCCTTCTGGATGCACGACGATGCCCCCGTTACCGCTCATGTTCAGCGAGCGATTCTGGTTGTCGTAGCTATAGCCCATGCTGGCTGAGCCTTTGCTGCCTTGATAGCCGGTATTCAGCGTGCTGCTATTGTTGCCTTGCCCGTTGGACCAACCCTGCATCACGCTGTAGGAGAGGCGGTTGTCGAGCGCACTGCCATTAATCCCGGCCTGCTGCTGCACCTGCCCATGATTGTCGTGTGTCATCTGGTAACTGGCATAGGTGTTACGTAGAGCCGGTGACGAACCAAACAGATTCAGTGGCACCTGCATGTTCAGCGATAGCTGGCGGTTCTCTGGCCAACTGCCATCCCCGTTCAGCCGGTCAATGCTGTAGGCCAGGCCGTAACTCACACCGCGGTAGCTGCCGTTGTAACCCGCCGACACCGTGTTCAGCACCTTGTCATTGCCCCAAAAATCGTTACGAGAAGCGGACAGATACAGTGAGCCCCATGAATCCAGTTGCTGGCTGAGCCGCACCTGGAGATTGGAGCGCTGACGTTCCAAGGCCCACGGCACCTGGCCGTCACTGAGCTGGAAGCCCTGATTGTTGAAGTCAGAGAAACTGTAATAGTTGCGCGTTGAATAGCGGTAGGCGGTGAGATCCACGGCCGTACCGGTGCTCAGCATACTTTTGGCATAACGCAGGCGGTACGAATACCCTTGCTGATGATCGTCCTGTCCATGCAGTTTGGTGTTAGAGGCGGTGATATCTGCCGACAGTGCGCCAAAGTTGCCCAGGGAGAAGCCGCTACCTGCCACAACGGAGGTGTAATCTTTGGCTAACAGTGTGCCACCATACAGGGTGATATCATGTGGCAGGCCGTAGATGGCGGTGCCGAGCACAAACTCTGCCTGCTGCGAGTCGACCGTAATGCCACCGTTGTAACGGCCTGCCGTCACTTCATACTTCAGGCTGCCTTGCCGCCGCATCACCGGGAGCGATGAGAAGGCCAGCGTCTGGGTGCGGACGGTGCCATCGGCCTCGTGAATGGTGAGGAGCAAGTCACCCGCTTGGCCGGTCTGGAACAGGTCATTGATACGGAATGGCCCTGGCGCCACATAGGTCTGATAGACGATGTTACCGTTCTGGCTTACCGTGACGCGTGCGTTGGTTTGCGCAATGCCGCTGATGATCGGCGCAAAGCCGCGCAGGCTGGTGGGCAGCATGTCGTCACTGGAATTAAGCTTGACCCCACGAAACGGGATGCTGTCAAACACGTCGCTTTCGGTGTTGTTTTCCCCCAGCAGAATTTCCGAACGCCAGGGCTGGATATCGCGCTGCAGGTAAGTGCTGCTAAATTGCGTGCTCTGAGTCGTCTGCCCCGCCACGTTGCTCTGGCTATTGGTATTGCGTGAATAGGTCATGTTGCTGCGCAGGCGCCAGGCTTGCCAGTTAGCACCACCTTGCACGTTGGCAAACAGGTTGGTCTGGGTGTTGCTTCCCATACCTTGCTGTTCACTCTGCCAGTTGCGCCCGCCATTCAGGTTATAGTTGAATAACAACGCAGGCACGCCATGCTCCCATAAGGCAGGATCAACCGACCCTTGCGCGTTGGGCTGCATTGCCACCTGCGGGATGCTGATATCCAGGCGGAGTTGGGCTAAGTCGAACTGGATTTTTGCCTCAGGAATCAATGCCGCAAGGTCGTCGACGGGGTTTTCCGGTGCTAGCCCGGCAAAGGTCGGCAAAACCTGCGTGTTCACCCCCAGTTTGTGCAGGAAGTCTGACGTGAGTTGTGGCTGAATATCACCATGGGCATTCGCTTCGAAGACCAGGGTGTGCTGCCCCTGATCTATCTGGTTGATAAACAAAGAGACGGTATAGGTGCCTGGCGGTGTTTTCCCCGATGTGCCAAAAGCGCTCAGATCCACAGCCGCTGCGTTAGTCCCCCCTAAGGAAAGTAGCCCTGGGTCAAAATAGTCTTGGGCCACGGCGGGGCTACCACTTACCAAGAGAGTTGCTCCTGCCAGCACTGGCAACAAGGTGAGATCAGTATGTCGTGTTGTCATTAATTATCGCGTCCATAACGAAAGTCAGGGTATTGTCCGTACGTCACTGCAAAAAACTTATAGAGGGCGCTGTTCGACTGGGGTACTCCAACCGTCTTCATCAATCAGTTGCCATGTCACGTTGCCAGAGGCCGTGTTTGGCAGGGTGTAATGCTGTTGGCCCTTAGGGGGAACCATCAGGCGTAATTGCGCTTTATCCAGTGCCGCTGTTCCTACCCTCAGGTGTGAGAATGTCAGCCAATACGGGGTAGGGTTTTCAGCAATCAACTGGTTGCCGTCACGGCGGAACTTCAGCTTGGGGGCCATATCGGCCACGGCGCGCTTAACCAGCCCTTCCGGGCGGTAAAACACCTTCATATTGTTGGTGACCGTCAAGACCATCTGCTTATCTTCCGTGCGTTGTTCCGGTGCCGCCTGGGCGGGGATCGCCTTCATCGAGATAAAGAAGACGGATTCACGATCGGCCGGTAGCACCACGGCATTACGGCGAATACGCAGCGTCAGATCGCTATTGGCTTCGAGGCGCGCAAGCGGTGGGGTGACAATAAATGGCATAGCCGGATGCTTTCCCTCGGCCACATTGCCGGTGGCGGTGTCGACAGGCTGGATCCAGGACTGCATCAGATAGGGGTAAGGGTTGCTGTTGCTGGCCGTCAGGGTGACCCCTTTCTTATCGCTCTCAAGATAAATCACGCGCAGCACTTGAAAGGAGATCCCTTGAGGTGTCGCAGAAGCTGCCTGGGCGTGTGCCGTGCCAGCAGCGATCGAGAACAAGCACAAGGCCCAGCCGATAAAATGCCAACGAAGTAAAGCGTTCATTATGATGTTTCCTATAGCGAAGAGAGGGTCTGTTGGCACGGGGTGGATAAGCCACCGTAATCAGTCACGGTCTGCCATTCGGCCTGTGTGACTTGCCCTTGAGCCGTGTAATTCTGTGTACTCATCGGGGCCAGCATCGATGGTTGAATATCGAGATTGACCGGCTTGCCGTTGAATTTCAGGTGACCCAACGTCTGGAAGTAGGGCGTCGGGTTCTCGATACGCACGCCGTTAACACCGGGGCTGAACCGCAGGCTGCAAGTGGTGTTGGCTGGTGTCATTTTGAGATCGGCCGGACGATAAAACAGCTTGATAACAAAACGCACCCCCATGGACACCCGTGCCGAGGGGAGCTCTTTGCCGGAAGCGGGTATGGCGATCACGGCAAGGTAAAACAGCGACTCGCGATCGGCAGGCAGGGCAGCGCCCTGCGGGATAATCCGCAGCAATTGCTGGTTGTCGGGTTGCAGTGAAAACATCGGCGGCGTCACGATAAAAGGCGCGGCAGTGCTATCGTCGGGTGCCTGTTGTACCCGGCTTTGGATCAGATAGTTTTGCTTGGAGGTGTTCTTCACCGCCAAGGTCTGCGCTTTATCGGTGGATAAAAAGATCACCCGCGTCTGGTTCAGGCTGATCCCCCCGGCAGGATTCTGTGCTGCCAGGGTGGGGGCTGAGATCAGCAGACATAAGCCGGTAATCGCGACCGGACGATAGAGGTCAATCAGGAACATATCAGCCTCAGCGATAGGCCAGGTTAAACAGAATGCGTGCCGTCAAGGTGCCCGGCGTTATAGGGTCGCTGGTGCATGCCAGGCTGCCGCAGGTGATCCCGGCATAAAACCTGATGTTCTGATCGGGGGGATTTACCCCTGCTGGTGCCAGCGGGATATTGTCTCCATTTTTGACTTCTGTACTGCCATAAGCCGGTGGGACATCCGTTTTCACCAGCATGACGCCAACACCGGCCGCGCTGGAGTCGCTGCTACGGAATAACCATTTACTATCGCGTGTGATGCCGTCACCGCTGACGTTAACAACCGGAGCCAGGCTGGCATCGGTTCCGCTGCAATCCTGCACGGTGAGGGTAAAAGGCTGGGCGGCCTGCAAGGTTGCAGGTGCAAACTGTGACAGATGAACAGAGTCCAGCGCCAGCGTACTTTTATCCAGGCTGAAAGTGCATGTTCCTGGATTGAGTATAGCGGAAAAATTGAGCGTTACTGCCTGAGCAGGCTGGCCGATCAGGGCCGACAGCGCCCAGATTGTCAGCAGAAGAGTTCTTTTATTGCAGGTTATGATTGAACGCACTGATTCCCCCTTCATCGTTAATGGTTTTCCACTGCACAGCGCCCTGTGTCTTGCTGGTCGGGTAGGTATGGCTACTGAACGGTGCCAGCATCAAGGCCGCAGGCGTATCCAGTTTGAGTACCTGCCCACCGATGCTGATCTCGGCAAAGCTGACAAAATACGGTGAGTTATTACTGACCTGAATTCCCCCTTTAGCGCGGGAAAACTGCAGATTCTGCTGTGCTGCCAGGGACGAAGAAGGCAGATTGTTTGGGCGGTAGAACATTTTTATGATGTTCCCGACGCCAAATTGTGCCGCGCCATGTACCCCAGCCTGCTGGTTATTCGCTTGGGGAGCCGTGCTGGCGGGAATCGCGCTGGCATGGAAATAGAACACTGACTCACGATCGGTCGGCAAAGTTGCCCCTTGCGCTACAATGCGAACCTGGTTGACGCTGTTGGGCTCCAGGCGGAACAGAGGTGGCCTGGTCTGAAACGGAGCGGGCTGAGCCCCGTCCTGCGAACCGCTGATTCTGGCCTGCACCAGGTACGGTTGTGTGGCCATGGTATTACGCACTGTTACACTGATACTGTCAGCGCCCTGAGGATAAATCAGGCGGGTTGCGTTGATACCAAAGCCACCCGTTTGGGCCACGGCAAGCAGGGGAAACCACGCAAACAATATTGAGAACAACGGGAAGATACGGGACATATAACAATTCCTAAGTGCGAGGATGAGGGGGCATGAATCGCCCCCTGGGATAAATCAGTTGTAGGCAAAGCTGAACAGGATCGGCGCGTTGATAGCACCGATATTCACCCCGGTAGTGGTGGTAGATGCCAGGCCCGCCTGCAGGCTCAGCGTTTTGCCATTGAAGTCGCTCTGCGCTGGAGTTGCGCCAGCGGTAGCTACCAGCAGTTTTTCACCGTTGGTGATATAGGTGCCTGCCGGAGCAGAAGCCAGGCGCAGCATCACACCGGTGTTGGTGCCCGTGCTGTTAAACATATTCGGGTTACCCCCCAGAGTTTGGCCGCTTACCACCAGGTTAGCGGTATCGCCAGCGGACAGAGGAGTCTGGCAGTTGTTGACACCTACGGTGAATGCCTTCTGGCTGGCTGGGATTGGCGTTGCTACCGCAGTAAAATCAGCTGGCGTATGGTTGCCCAGATCCAGGTTGTTGGTGGACAGGCTGACGTCACAGGTTGCAGCAACAACGGTACCAGTGATGGTGATTTGGGCGTTAGATGCTGCCTGAGCACCGCCAGCGGTAGCCAAAAGCAGCAAAGCAACTGGGGTCACGGTTGATAAAATCTTACGCATCATAATTTCCTTATAGAGAGATAATAATATTCCGATTATTCGGAGCGATTACGCGGCATAGTTATGCCGTAGGTAACATAGGGTTATGTAAATAATAAATATTTACAGTTAATGTGGATATATAGAAGAATCGAGTGAAAACATTAAGCAATAAGTGATTGTTCTATCTTGCGCAGGGTATATTGCGGATATTAAGGTCACTACCTTGCTACGTATCTTTTAATTTCACCACTCTTAAATCAGACTCTAAAAATCCTGAGAGTGATTCCTGGCGAAAATATATCCTGGCTTACTCTTGAGGTGAATGATAAAAACACCGCTGATTAAGAAATTTTCTGCTTTCTTAATGGGGCGGATTGTAGAGTGAGCTTTGGGATATTGGGAGATGATATTTTGTTTTGTGTGATGCCTTGATTTGTATTTTTCAATAAAATTAAGGGGGAAAGCATGACATAGGCATCATATTTTACCTCTAAATGGGTATTTTTTTAATAAATGAAGTAGATATTAAACTCGCTCATGACAAAGCCTGTCGCAGTGAGAGAATACGGGTAAACGGACATAAACCACCATTAAAAAACCATTAACTCAGCCCCGATACGAGTTTTGGAGGCTCAGAGTAGTGATATTGGCAACAACAAAGCAATGCCGAACTTTTCAGGGTAAATGGCGTCAATATAGTTCCCCAAGTGGGACTTTGAGTCGAGTACTTGTCATCGGCTGGCTCAGAGGCCCCACTATTTTCTTTATAAAGTGGTATATTTAAAGCTACTGCTCTTTTACTACGAGCTCACAACATAATGGCATAGAGGTAATTGCCCATGAATACAACCCAAAGTCAAGAAACATCAGACTCAACGATTTCATTATACCGAGTAGGCGATGTGAATTTTCTGCTGACCTCTGGGCCTGATATGATCAATTCGCAGCTTCGTAAAGGAGAGGTGTGGGAACCCGCTACATTACAAATTTCACAGGTGTTAATTGAGGGTATTGAAGAACCTGTCATTGTTGATATTGGTGCAAATATCGGTGCGTATGCTGTCCCTATGGGAAAGAAAATCCTGCCTCAAAACGGTAAGTTATATGCCTTTGAGCCACAGCGTCAGGTGTTCTATCAGCTCTGCGCCAGTTTGCTCAGTAACAATCTTAGTAATTGTTATGCTTATCATATGGCAATAGGAGATGTCGACGGCGAGATTGATGTTCCGGTTCTTGATATTTTAACAGAGCAAAATTTGGGGGCTTTATCGCTGGATCCAGATATTCGTGCACAGCAAAACCTTCTCAGCTCAACCATTAAAGAAATTGAACGAGTAAAAATATCGACTCTTGACACGCTATCGCTACCCAAAGCACATCTCGTTAAAATTGATGTTGAAGGATTAGAACTTGAAGTTTTAAAAGGCGGGCGTCGATGGTTAGAGCATTCTGGTCATCCAGCAATTCTGTTTGAGGTTTGGGGTGACTATATGAAAGGAATGATAGGGAAGCGTAACCGGCTGATGAACCTAGTAAAAAAAGCGTTAGGTTACGAGGTGGTATTATTTGGCGAACTGTGTATTGCGCAACACCCCAGCAATAAACGCCTTGAGATTAGCCACACAAAAGAAGGCCTGCAATTACGTCGGCTATAGGTTAAAACAGGGGCCGAACCACCCAGTTCGGCCCCAAATCCTCCTACAATTTAACAATTTCGACCAGATTAGTGTGTTGCGGGTTGCCTTTGGCCAGTGGCGAAGGCCGTTGATTGGTGAGAATATTCACGCTGCCGCCGTGGTCGATCCTGTCGCCAAACATGTCGGCCACCAGCCAGGCTCCTTGGCCCATGGCGGTGACGCCGGGCATAATCCGCGGGGTGACCTTGGCCTGGATCCTGGTTTCGCCCCGGTTGTTAAATACCCGGACCCGATCGCCATGCTGGATGCCGCGCGCTTGCGCATCCAGCGGGTTGATCCACACCTCCTGCGGGCAGGCCTGCTGCAGCACGTCAATATTACCGTAGCTGGAGTGGGTTCTGGCTTTGTAATGGTAGCCGAACAGCTGCAGCGGGAACTGGCTGCGGGCTGGATCTTCCCAGCTTTCAAAACCGGCGGCATATACCGGCAGCGGGTGGATCACGTCTTCGGCCGCCAGTTCCCAGGTAGCGGCAATTTCCGCCAGCCGTTCGGAGTAGATTTCAATCTTGCCCGACGGCGTTTTCAACGGATTGGCCTGCGGATCTTCGCGAAACTCGCGGAACGCCACCACGTGTTCCTGTGGGCATTTGCGCTTGTAGATCCCCACCGTTTTCAACTGCTCGTAACTCGGCATATCCGGATTGCGTTCACGGGTTTTCTCGCAAAGGTATTGGATCCACTCCTGCTGATTACGGCCTTCGGTGAAGGTCTGTTCAGCTTCTTTACCTAAGCGCTTGGCCACTTCGGACAGGATCTCGTAAATCGGGCGGCGTTCAAATTTGCGTGAGGTGGCTGGCTGGCCGAGGATCACATAGCCCATATTCCCGGCCGACTCATGGGGGATCAGGTCTTCCTGCTCGGTTGGCATCAGATCGGGCAGCAGAATATCGCAATACTTGGCGGAAGAGGTCATAAAGTGCTCAATGCCGACGATCATTTCGCACTTAGCGTCATCTTGCAGGATTTGGTGCGTGCGGCTGATATCGCCATGCTGGTTGATCAGCGTATTGCTGGCGTAGCACCAGATGAACTTGATCGGCACATCCAGCTTGTCTTTTCCGCGAATGCCGTCGCGTTTGGCAGTCATCTGCGGGCCGCGTTCGATGGCATCGGTCCAGGTGTAAACAGAAATCTTGGTCTGCACCGGGTTGGTCAGCATGTCAAACCACTCCACGCCAAGATCAAAGGATCCTTCGCGGCAGCCGGTGTTGCCGCCGTTAATCCCGACGTTGCCGGTCAGGATCGGTAACATGGCGATGGCGCGCGCGGTTTGCTCACCGTTAGCGTGGCGCTGCGGCCCCCACCCCTGGCAGATATACGCCGGTTTGGTCATGCCGATTTCACGTGCCAGTTGGATAATGCGCGCAGCCGGGATGCCGGTAATGCGTGCCGCCCAGGCGGGGGTTTTTGCCACGCCGTCTTCGCCTTGGCCCAGAATATAGGCTTTGTAGTGGCCATTTTTCGGCGCGCTGCTGGGCAGGGTTTTCTCATCATAACCAATGCAGTATTTATCGAGAAACGCCTGGTCTACCAGGTTTTCGTTAATCAGCACATAGGCGATGCCAGCGACTAAAGCGGCGTCGGTGCCCGGGCGGATCGGGATCCATTCATCTTCCCGGCCCGCGGCGGTGTCGGTGTAGCGCGGATCGATCACAATCATGCGCGCGTTGGAGCGTTCTCTGGCCTGTTCCAGATAGTAGGTTACGCCTGCGCCACTCATGCGGGTTTCCGCCGGATTGTTGCCGAACAGCACCACCAGTTTGCTGTTGGCGATATCATCCGGGCTATTGCCCTGTTGTGCGCCGTAAAGATAGGGCATGGCGGCGGTGATTTGTGCGGTGCTGTAGCTGCCATAGCGGCTGAGGAAGCCGCCGCAGGAGTTCATCAGCCGGTAAGGCACGTTGGAGTTGGTGATATTGCCGCCGTCCACCCCAGTGCCATACAGCACGTGTACTGCTTCATTGCCGTATTCATCCAGGGTGTGTTTCAACTTACTGCTGATGGTATCCAGCGCTTCATCCCAACTGATACGGACAAACTTGCCCTCGCCGCGCTTCCCGACGCGTTTCATCGGGTATTTCAGGCGATCCGGGTGATTCATACGGCGGCGGATCGAGCGCCCACGCAGGCAGGCACGCAGTTGATGGTTACCATATTCATCGTTACCGGTATTGTCGGTTTCAACCCAATACACTTCATCATCACGCACGTGCAGGCGCAAGGCGCAGCGGCTGCCGCAGTTGACGGTACAGGAGCTCCAGACCACTTTGTCTGCCGGTGGTGCGCTGGTAGGCTGGTTTTCGGCGGCGGTGGTTTTACGGAACGGTAAAACCAATCCTGACGTCGCCGCCAGCAGGCAACCGGCAGCCGTGCTGGTTTCAAGTAATTTTCGCCGGCTGATTGGGTGATTAAGAAGATCCTCGTTCTGGATGTTGTTCATAAATGCTTCCCTCTTAAAGCCTGTTTCAATCAAGCTGTTTTATTTACCCATTGGTATTGGGCTTAGGGCAATTCTGGACTGATGCATTAATGTCATTTACGTGAGCAAGGTGAATATTTCTACGGGATAATAGCGTTAACTGGCGAGTCAGGGGGGAGTAGTGGCTTTGCCAATGAATATTATTAATCCGCTCTTAGGGTGTTTTATGGGGCCATGCTGCTTGCATAAACACCATTACTATACCTTGCTATCGTGGCTAATATTTGTCTGAAGTCAATTTTTAGCGCTATTTTATATTCTGTGATTTGTTTTAATTTATTGTTTTTAATGAGTTTAATTTCTTGTGCTTTATAAAAATAAATAACGAAATTCCTAATGACGGCGAGTGGTATAATTTGATAAATTTATTGATTTTATTACGATGAGTGATAATTAAACTTCTATAATAATTCCCTGTTGGGGGGCGCTTTTAATTAATAATGAGAGTTATTCTTGTTTGATTGAAGTTATTACTGGTAACGATGAAGAGATGCAAGCTAAATATTTTTTGCTGAAGCGATTTTTCTCATGTTATGAAAATATTAATAATTAACCCATTAAAGGTTGATAGAGATCAACACAGTCCACCCTACATATAACAAAAAATTAACCGCCCGTTCATTTATCGGCGTTTTATACAGGGGACAAATAATAATGCTAAGGGAGAGTCAGTCATTTTTCCAAGATGGCGTTAATCGCCGTGATTTTATGAAACTTTGTGCGGCTCTGGCCGCCACCATGGGGCTCAATAGCAAGGCCGCTGCCGAAATAGCTCAGTCGGTAGGGGCACCACAGCGGCCACCGGTCATCTGGATCGGTGCCCAGGAATGTACCGGCTGTACGGAATCATTATTGCGTGCGACCCACCCCACGATCGAAAACCTGTTGCTCAGCGTGATCTCCATGGAGTACCACGAAGTGCTCTCCGCCGCTTTTGGCGAACAGGCGGAAGAGAACAAGCACCGCGCGATTGAGCAATACAAGGGCCAATATGTGTTGGTGGTTGATGGCTCGATCCCGATGAAGGACGGTGGTATCTACTGTATGGTGGCGGGCCAGCCGATCGTCGAGCACATCCGCAACGCGGCGGAGCATGCTGCGGCGGTGATCGCCATCGGTTCCTGCGCGGCCTGGGGCGGCGTTGCCGCCAGCGGCGCTAACCCGACCGGCGCGGTCAGCCTGCAGGAGGTGCTGCCGGGCAAAACGGTGATCAATATTCCCGGTTGCCCACCCAACCCGCATAACTTCCTGGCCACGGTGGCACACATCATCACCTACCAACGGCCACCGAAGCTGGATGCGAAAAACCGCCCCGACTTTGCCTATGGCCGCCTGATTCACGAGAACTGCGAACGTCGCCCGCACTTTGACGCCGGGCGTTTTGCCAAAGAGTTCGGTGACGACGGGCACCGCCAAGGCTGGTGTCTTTACCATCTTGGTTGTAAAGGGCCGGAAACCTACGGCAACTGCTCGACGTTGGAATTTTGCGACGTCGGCGGCGGTATCTGGCCAGTGGGCATCGGTCACCCTTGCTACGGCTGCAATGAGCAGGGGATCGGCTTTACCAAGGGCATTGCGCAGTTGGCAAACGTTGAAAACCCCACCCCGCGCTACGCCAAACCGGCGGTACAGAATGCCGAAGGCGGGCACGTCAGCGCCTCGGCGGTTGGTCTATTGGGGGGCGTAGTTGGGCTGGTGGCCGGTGTCAGCCTGATGACGGTAAGAGAACTGGGGCGGCAGCAGAAACAGCAGCGCAAAGATGACGATCAACCGCCGCGCAAGGAGTAAGCCGTGAACCGACGTAATTTTCTAAAACTGGCCTCCTGCAGCGCGTTCATTGTGGGCGGGGTGCCCCCGGCGGCGGCGGGTGCCGAGAACAAAGCCCCGATCCCCGATTCGCTGGGTATGCTGTATGACTCGACCCTGTGCGTCGGCTGCCAGGCCTGCGTGAGCAAATGCCAGCAGATCAACCATACCGATTACCAAGCGCACGGCGAAACCTATGCCTACGCGGGCACTGAAGCCACCTGGTCGAACAACGACAAGCTCAGCCCCTACACCAACAACATCATTCAGGTATGGAGCAGCGGTAACGGCCAGCATAAAGACCAGTTGGAAGATGGCTATGCCTATATCAAAAAGCAGTGCATGCACTGCGTCGATCCCAACTGCGTTTCGGTATGCCCGGTGCAGGCGCTGACCAAGCACCCGAAAACCGGCATCGTGCATTACAACCCCAATGTCTGCACCGGCTGCCGCTATTGCATGGTTGGCTGCCCGTTCAACGTGCCGAAATACGACTACGACAACCCGTTCGGCAAAATCCACAAGTGCGAACTGTGCAACCAGAAAGGCGTTGAACGCCTGGATCAGGGCGGATTGCCCGGCTGTGTGGAGGTGTGCCCGACCGGAGCGGTGATCTTCGGCACCCGCGAGCAACTGCTGGCCGAGGCGAAACGGCGCCTGTCGCTCAAGCCCGGCGCAAGCTACCGCTTCCCACGGCAGACGCTGCAAGGGGATGATCGCTATGAGCATACGATCCCGCACTACCAACCGCACCTGTATGGCGAAGAAGAGGGGGGCGGGACGCAGGTGCTGGTGCTGACCGGGGTGCCATTCGAGAAGCTGGGCCTGCCGCCGCTGGAGCCTCTGTCGACCGGTGCGCGCTCCGAACATGTGCAGCACTCGCTGTACAGCGGCATGGTGCTGCCGCTGGCCGCACTGACCGGCATCACCTTTCTGGCGCACCGCAACACGCGTAAAGCGCGTCAGGATGAGAAGGAAGACGAACATGACGACGCATAAAACGCAGCCCCTTGGCGGGCGGCTGGTGAGTTGGCCGGTAATGCTGTTGGCCCCGTTTGTGGTGCTCTGCGCCTTGCTGATCCTGAAGCGTTTGGTGCTGGGGCTGGGATCGGTGACCGATCTGAACGGCGGTTACCCGTGGGGGATCTGGATTGCCTTCGATCTGTTGGTGGGCACCGGTCTGGCCTGTGGCGGCTGGGCGCTGGCCTGGGCGGTGTATGTGTTTAACCGTGGCGAATACCATCCGCTGGTGCGCCCGGCGCTATTGGCCAGCCTGTTCGGCTATACGCTGGGTGGGCTGTCGATCACCATTGACGTCGGTCGCTACTGGAACCTGCCTTACTTCTACATTCCCGGCCATTTCAACACCTCTTCCGTGCTGTTTGAAACCGCGGTCTGTATGACGATCTACATCGGCGTGGTGGCGCTGGAGTTTGCGCCGGCGCTGTTTGAACGCCTGGGCTGGAAGGTATCGCTGAAGTGGCTGAATAAGGCCATGTTCCTGATTATCGCACTGGGCGCACTGCTGCCCGCGATGCACCAGTCGTCGATGGGATCGTTGATGATTGCCGCAGGTATCAAGGTGCATCCGCTGTGGCAGAGCTATGAAATGCTGCCGCTGTTCTCGCTGCTGACCGCGGGCATTCTGGGGTTCTCGATTGTCATCTTCGAAGGCTCGCTGGTGCAGGCGGGGTTATTGGGCAAGGGCGCGCGGGAAACGCCGCTGTTTACCCGCATGAGCTACATCATCGATGTCATTTTGCTGCTGTTTATCGTGCTGCGCTTTGGCGAGCTGATTTATCGCCATAAGACCGGCTACCTGTGGCAGTTCGATCGTTTTGCCCTGTTTTTCTGGCTGGAAATCGGCCTGATGCTGTTGCCGCTGCTGCTGTTCCGCTGGCAACGGAATCGCAGAGATTCACGCCTGCTGTTTATCGGTGCGCTGAGCATGATCTGTGGTGCGGCCCTGTGGCGGCTGAACTACTCACTGCTGGCCTATGATCCCGGTAACGGTTACGGCTATTTCCCGACTGCTAGCGAACTGCTGATCTCCATCGGCTTCGTGGCGATAGAAGTGTGTGCGTACATCCTGTTGATCAGGTTGTTACCGGTGCTGCCTGCGCAGCAACACAAGCATGAAAACAACCAGATAGAGGTAGAGCATGAGCCAACGCATCACCATTGATCCCGTGACCCGAATTGAAGGGCATTTACGGATTGACTGCGAAATTGAAGACGGCAAGGTGGTGAAAGCCTGGTCTTCTGGCACCATGTGGCGCGGCATGGAAGAGATTGTGCAAGGTAACGATCCGCGCGATGCCTGGATGATCGTCCAGCGTATCTGTGGCGTCTGTACCACCACCCATGCCCTGGCGTCGGTGCGAGCAGTGGAAAATGCGCTGGGCATGGAAGTGCCGGTCAATGCGCAGTATATCCGCAACATCATTCTGGCCGCCCACAGCATTCACGATCACATCGTACATTTCTATCAGCTTTCGGCGCTGGATTGGGTCGATGTCACCTCTGCCTTGCAGGCCGATCCGCAAAAAGCGGCCGACCTGCTGAGTGGCCTGTCGAGCTGGCCGCTCAACAGCGCCGCCGAATTCAGTCGCGTGCAGCAGAAGATAAAAGATCTGGTGGCCAGCGGCCAGCTTGGCATTTTTGCCAACGGCTACTGGGGGCACCCGGCCATGGCGCTGCCGCCGGAGGTGAACCTGATCGCCGTTGCACACTACCTGCAAGCGCTGGAGTGCCAGCGTGATGCCAACCGGGTGGTTGCTATTCTGGGGGGCAAAACGCCGCATATCCAGAACCTGGCGGTGGGTGGGGTGGCTAACCCGATCAACCTGGACGCCCCTAGCGTGCTGAACCTTGAACGCCTGATGTACCTGAAAACCTTTATCGATCGCCTCGGCGACTTTATCGAGCAGGTTTATCTGGTGGATAGCGCGGTGATCGCCGCGCACTATCCGGGCTGGCTGGCGCTGGGTAAAGGCGCGGATTGCTATCTGTGCCTGCCGGAGTTGCCGACCGATCGCAAAGGCGACACTTACCTGCTGCCGGGGGGCTTCTTGGATAACGGCAAGTTCCGCCCGATCGCCAACCAGCGCGATGCTTATCTGGTGAACGGCATTCAGGAAAGCGGCAAACATGCCTGGTATCAGGACGACCAGCCGCTAGCACCTTGGGAAGGGCTGACGCGCCCGAATTACACCGGCTGGCAGGAAGACGGTAAATATTCCTGGGTAAAATCACCGACATTCTACGGCAAAGCGGTGGAGATGGGGCCGTTGGGCTGGCTGATGTGCAGCCTGCAGGCCGAACATCAGCCGACGCAGAAATACTTCGGCCGCGTCAACGGCGCCTACCAAACCTTGACCGGCCAGGCGTTAACCGCAGAACAGCTGCCATCCACCCTGGGGCGGATCGTCGGGCGCACGGTGCATGCCTGCGTGCTGCATGAAACTCTCGGCCAACAGTGGCAGGCACTGGTAGAAAACATCGGCAAAGGCGATCACGAAACCTTTATCCGCCCCAATATCCCGCTGACTGGGGAAATTCGCGGCGTCGGGTTTATCGAGGCACCGCGCGGTTCGTTGTCCCACTGGGTGGTGATCAAAGACGGCAAGATCGCCAATTATCAGGCGGTGGTGCCCTCCACCTGGAATGCCGGGCCACGCAACCATAACGACGAGCCAGGTCCTTACGAGCGTTCGCTGGTGGGGACGCCGGTGGCCGATCCGGCCAAACCGCTGGAGGTGGTAAGAACCATTCACTCCTTCGACCCTTGCATGTCCTGTGCTGTGCACATCGTCGACACCACCGGCAATGAAGTGACCAGGGTCAAGGTGCTGTGATGCGTATTCTAGTACTCGGTATCGGTAATCTGTTATTGAGCGATGAAGCGGTCGGCGTGCGCATCATTGAAGCGCTGGAACAGCGCTTTGTGTTACCTGCCTATGTGGAGGTGCTGGACGGCGGCACCTCCGGTATGGAACTGATGGAAGTGATGGCCGATCGCGATCATCTGATCGTGGCCGATGCGGTGCTGACCGGCGATGCAGCGGGCAGCGTGGTAGTGCTGCACGATGAACAGATCCCCGCGCTGTTTACTCGTAAGGTGTCGCCGCATCAGTTGGGGCTGTCGGACGTGCTGATGGCGCTGCGCCTGACCGAGGAGTTCCCACGGCGCTTAACGCTGGTGGGCGTGGTGCCCGCCTCGCTGGAGCCGGGCATTGGCCTCAGCCCGCGGGTCACTCAGGCGATTGAACCGGCTTTGGCGCAGGTGCTGGTGGCGCTGCAATCCAGCGGTGTGCCGGTCACGCTCAAGGAGGCCGCCGATGCGCGATGCTGTTAACGGTTTTCCAACTACCCCTGCTCCGCTGCTGGAAGCGGCCTTTCAGGCCGTCGCCGCCGACGGCATGCGCGATTTGCCTTTTTTCCATTCGCAAATCCCGATACGTGCCTGTGGGTTTCAGCTGTTTGAACAGCAGTGGATCGGCTGCATGCTCACGCCCTGGATGCTCAGCCTGTTGGTGCTCCCCGGCCCGCAGCAGCAGTGGCAACCGCGCCAGGTCGGCGAAAAGCTGGCGCTGGCGCTGCCCTGTGGCAACGTCAGCTTTACCTTGGGCGAGATCGATGGCTGCGGGCAATATCTGGCCTGCTCGCTGATGTCACCGCTGGAAAGTTCACTGCGGGCCGATCAGGCGCTGGCACTGGCGGAAAACAGCGCGCGCATGGCGCTATCGCTGCCGGTGGTAGACGGTAGCCTCCCGAGCAATCCGCGGCGGCGTGCGCTGTTCCGCCTGCAACGGGGGAACGGAGCCGATGCATGAAATCAGCCTGTGCCTGAGCACCATGGAGCTTATTGAGCAGCAGGCCAGGCAGCACGGTGCCCGGCGAGTCACGGCGGTGTGGCTGGAGATCGGTGCGCTGTCTTGCATTGAAGAACAGGCCCTGCGCTTCAGCTTCGCCAGCGCTAGCCGCCAGACGCTGGCAGAGGGTTGCCAGTTGCATCTGAACTATCAACCGGCGCGTGCCTGGTGCTGGGATTGCAGCACCAGCGTAGCGGTTGAGCGGCATGACGCCGGCTGCCCGCACTGCGGCGGCCACGCTTTGCGCATCGAGAGCGGCGAAAGCCTGCGATTAAAACAATTAGAAGTGGAATGATTTTAAGGAGTTAAGCCTTATGTGTACGACTTGCGGTTGCGGCCACGGAGAAACATCGATCGAAGGGGATGAGCACCATCACCACCATGATGACGATCACCATCATCATGGGCATGCCCATCAGACAGTCACGATCCATCACCACCACCATTATCACCATCAAGGTGACGTTCATCATCATTACGCCAGCGCTGAAGCGGTGCCGTTTGCCCCCCAGGTACAACCACATTCGCAAGACCTGCATTATGGCCATGGCGAGGCAGGCAGCCATGCACCCGGCATGGGGCAGCGCCGGTTATTGCAGATTGAACAGGACGTATTGAGCAAAAATAACCATCTGGCGGCGCATAACCGTGAACACTTTGCCGCGCAGAATATCCTGGTGCTGAACCTGGTTTCCAGCCCCGGCTCCGGCAAAACCTCCCTGCTGACGGCCACCCTGCAATCTCTGGCGGGCAAAGTGCCGTGCGCGGTGATCGAGGGCGATCAGCAAACCAGCAACGACGCGGAACGCATCCGCGCGACGGGGGTTCCGGCGATTCAGGTGAACACCGGTAAAGGCTGCCACTTGGATGCGCAGATGGTGCACGATGCGGCCCATCGCCTGCCGCTGCAGGACAACAGCCTGCTGTTTATTGAAAACGTCGGCAACCTGGTATGCCCTGCCAGTTTTGATCTGGGGGAACGGCATAAAGTGGCGGTGCTGTCGGTCACCGAAGGGGAGGACAAACCGCTCAAATATCCGCATATGTTTGCCGCCGCCACGCTGATGGTGATCAATAAGATCGACCTGCTGCCCTATGTCGATTTCTCGGTTGAACGGTGCATTGCCTATGCCCGTCAGGTTAACCCCACCATTCAGGTGATTGCCCTTTCGGCCACCGGCGGCGAGGGGATGGATCTCTGGCTCGACTGGCTGGAGGCGCAATAATGTGCCTTGGCGTACCCGGTAAAGTGATCGCGGTTGGCGAAGATTTGCATCAACTGGCAACGGTCGATGTGTGTGGCGTGTCGCTCGGGGTCAATATCGCGCTGGTGTGTGAGGATTCGCCGCAGGCGCTGCTCGGCCAGTGGGTGCTGGTGCACGTTGGGTTTGCCATGAGCCTGCTCGACGAACAGGAGGCGCTGGACACGCTGGCGGCGCTGGAGCATATGCGCGCCGTTGGGCTTGAATCACCGATGCCGGGGGGCAGCGATGCGCTACGTTGATGAATTCCGCGATCCGGCGCTGACCCAGGTTTTGTTGCAGCGCATCGCGCAGTTGATGCTCTCAATGCCCGCCCAGCAACGCTTGCCGCTGCAAATTATGGAGGTGTGCGGCGGCCATACCCATGCGATTTTCAAGTTTGGCATCGATCGGCTGCTGCCGGATAACCTGGAGTTTGTCCACGGGCCGGGTTGCCCGGTCTGCGTCTTGCCGATGGGGCGCATCGATAGCTGCCTGGAGATTGCCGCGCACCCGGAAGTGATTTTCTGCACCTATGGCGATGCCATGCGCGTGCGCGGGCGCAACGGATCGCTGCTGGATGCCCGGCGGCACGGCGCCGATATCCGCGTTGTCTATTCACCGCTGGATGCCCTGCAGCTGGCGGTAGACTATCCACAGCGCGAAGTGGTGTTTTTCGGGCTGGGTTTTGAAACCACCATGCCCGCCAGCGCCTTGACCCTGCAACAGGCGCGGCAGCGTAAGCTAACCAACTTCAGCCTGTTCTGCCAGCACATTACCCTGATCCCCACCTTGCGCAGCCTGTTGCAGCAGCCCGATGTGCGGATTGACGGTTTTCTGGCCCCCGGCCACGTCAGCATGGTGATCGGCAATGCGCCTTACGGTTTTATCGCCGAGCAATACCGTAAACCGCTGGTGGTCACCGGGTTTGAACCGCTGGATATTCTGCAAGGGCTGGTGATGCTGCTGGAACAACTGCGCGCTGGCCGCAGCGCGGTGGAAAATCAGTACCGGCGCATTGTGCCAGAGCAGGGTAACCGTTTGGCACAGCAGGCGCTGGCGGAAGTGTTTTGCCTGAAAGCGAGCAGCGAATGGCGCGGCTTGGGGGAGATTGCCCACTCCGGCGTACAACTGACGCCGGACTATGCCGAGTTTGACGCCGAGCGGCGCTTTCAGCCCCAGCCACAGCGGGTGGCGGACGATCCGCGTTCGCGCTGTGGCGAGGTGCTGACCGGGCGCTGCAAGCCGGACGCCTGCCCGCTGTTTGGCAAAGAGTGTACGCCAAGCAACGCCTTTGGTGCCTTGATGGTGTCATCGGAAGGGGCCTGTGCGGCTTACTATCAATATCGCAGGGAGACGGCCTGATGCTTCAACCGAACGATGAGCGTGAAATCACGCTGGCACACGGCAGCGGCGGGCGGGCGATGCAAAGCCTGATCGAAGAGCTGTTCTTGCAAGCCTTTGCCAATCCAGCCCTGAACGCGCGTGAAGACCAGGCGCGCATTGCGCTGAGCGAGCTTTGTAGCGCCGGGGATCGGCTGGCGGTATCCACCGACAGCTATGTGATCGACCCGATTTTCTTTCCCGGTGGCGACATCGGCAAGCTGGCGGTGTGCGGCACCGCTAACGACGTGGCGGTCAGCGGTGCGCAGCCGCGTTACCTGAGCTGCGGCCTGATCCTGGAGGAAGGGTTACCGTTTGCCATGCTGGTGCGTGTCGTGCAGTCGATGGCCGCTACGGCGCAGCAGGCCGGGATGCAGATCGTCACCGGTGATACCAAAGTGGTTCCCCGTGGCGCAGCAGACAAAATTTTTATCAATACCACCGGCTTTGGCGCGATTCCGGCCCGCGTTGATTGGGGTGTTCATCAGATCCGCCAGGGCGACAGCATTATCGTCAGCGGCACGCTCGGCGATCACGGCGCGACCATTCTCAACCTGCGTGAAGGGCTGGGGTTGGAAAGCGAACTGGCCAGCGATTGCGCCCTGCTGGCACCGCTGATTGCGCCGTTGTTACACATCGCCGGTGTGCGGGCGCTGCGGGATGCCACGCGCGGCGGCGTGACGGCGGTGCTGCATGAGTTTGCCGCCGCCAGCGGCTGCGGCATGGAGATCGTGGAAGCGGCGTTGCCGTTGAAACCCGCAGTGCGCGGGATATGTGAGTTATTGGGGCTGGATGCGCTGAACTTTGCCAATGAGGGCAAGTTGGTGCTGGTGGTGGCACCTGCAGCCGAAGCCGAGGTGTTGGCCGCACTGCGTCAGCACCCGCTGGGGCGCGATGCGGCGGTGATTGGCCACACGCTGGAGCGCCAGCAGGTGAGTGTGGTGGGGTTGTTTGGCGTTTCGCGCCGCTTGGATCTGCCATTGGACGAGCCGCTACCGCGGATTTGTTAGCTAACCAGTTCCCTCTCCCTGTAGGGAGAGGGCTAGGGTGAGGGGAATATCGCTTAATGCTTAACCCGTTCTCTTTGATAAAGGGCTCTATTTTGTTTGTTGGTTTGAATAAGCATGTTTTTCGGACGCTCAAGATTTGGCGTTTATCAGGTAGCACCGTGAAAGCGCCTTCAATGGCGTCAACACCGGTGCCCACCTGTTGTAGTGGTAGTTAGATATCATGGCGCATATTGATACTACAGTCGCCAACAGCAATGGCCTCAGCCTGCGGGTGAAAGGCAAGGTACAAGGGGTGGGGTTTCGCCCCTACGTCTGGCAGCTGGCGCGGCGGTTCGATCTGCGCGGTGACGTCAGCAACGACGGCGCTGGGGTGATCGTCCGTCTGTGGCGCTCGCCCAAGGTGGCGGATTTCCTGCGCGCCTTGCCGCTGCAATGCCCGCCGCTGGCGCGGATCGACAGCGTCAGCCAGCAGCCTCTGCATTGGCCACAGGAACCACAGCACTTCACCATTGCCAGCAGTGGCGCAGGGCAGATTGATACCCATATTGTCGCCGATGCGGCCACCTGTGACGCTTGCCTGGCAGAACTGAATTCGCCGCACAACCGGCGCTATCGCTACCCGTTTATCAACTGCACCCACTGCGGCCCGCGTTTTACCATCATTCGCCAGATGCCTTACGATCGGCCCAATACCTCCATGCAGCCTTTCCCGCTGTGCCCGGCGTGCCAGGCGGAGTATGACGATCCGGCCGACCGCCGATTCCACGCGCAACCCAATGCCTGCCCGATCTGCGGCCCGCAGCTGTGGCTGAGCGATGCCAGCGGCAACGTGACGGCCAGCGCGGATGACGCGCTGCAACGGGCCACGCGGGCGCTGATGGCGGGGGAGATCCTGGCGATCAAGGGCATCGGCGGTTTTCATCTGGCCTGCGATGCCACTAATTCAGCGGCGGTGCAGCGCCTGCGCTTGCGTAAGCGTCGCCCAGCCAAGCCGCTGGCGGTAATGATGCCGGATGCCAATTGGTTAGCGGCCTGTGTTCAGGTAGCAGATACTGCGCCGTTGCTCAAACTGTTGCGCAGCCCGGCGGCACCGGTGGTGCTGGTGCCAGCGCACCCCGACGGCCCGCTGTGCCGGGAAATTGCCCCTGGGCTGAGCGAGGTGGGCGTGATGCTGCCTGCCAATCCGCTGCAACATCTGTTGCTCCAGCAGGTTGCCCGCCCGCTGGTGATGACCTCCGGCAATCTTTCTGGCCTTCCCCCTGCGCTAACTAATCAACAGGCGCTTGAGGAGCTGGCAGGCATTGCTGACGCTTGGCTGCTGCATAACCGCGAGATCGTCCAGCGTGCCGACGATACGGTGCTGCGCCTAAACCAACGGGGCACTGAAATGCTGCGGCGTGCGCGCGGCTATGTGCCGGATGCTTTGCCATTGCCGCCCGGTTTTAGCGCGCAGCCACCGGTGCTGGCGCTGGGTGCCGATACCAAGAACACCTTTTGCCTGCTGTGGGGCGATCGCGCCGTGGTCAGCCAACACCTTGGCTCGCTGGCCGATGACGCTACCCGCCAGCAGCAACAGCAACTGATTACGCTGTTTGGTGAGATCTACGGCGTAGCGCCGCAGGCGATCGCCGTTGATGCCCACCCCGGTTACCTCAGCCATCAGCAGGGGCACGCGCTGGCCGAACGTTTAGCGCTTCCCTGCGTGGAGACGCTTCACCACCATGCCCACCTGGTCAGTTGCTTGGCGGAGCATGCCTGGCCGCGTGACGGTGGCAGGGTGATCGGGCTGGCGCTGGACGGTTTGGGTTACGGTATTAACGGGCAACTGTGGGGCGGAGAATGCCTGCTGGTGGACTATCAGCATTGTGAACATTTGGGCGGGTTACCGGCGGTGGCGCTGCCGGGTGGCGATTTGGCAGCGCAGCAGCCGTGGCGCAACCTGCTGGCGCATCTGTTGCGCTTTGTCCCTGGCTGGCAAGCTCTGCCGGAAGCAGCAAGTATCCCGCAGCCACAGGCCAGCATTCTGGCAAAGGCGATTGAGCGCCAGATCAATGCACCTTTGGCGTCTTCTACCGGGCGCCTGTTTGATGCGGTGGCTGCCGCGCTGCAAATCGTTCCGCCGCAAATCTCCTGGGAGGGGGAGGCTGCGTGCCTGTTGGAAGCGCTGGCGCAGCAAAGCCCGCACCATCAGCCGCCGGTTTCTCTGCCGCTGTGCGGCCAACAACTGGATTTAGCCTCTTTTTGGCCACAGTGGCTGAGCTATCGGTCTACACCAGCCCGGCGGGCTTATGCTTTCCATTGGGCGCTGGCGCAGGGTTTTGCCGCCTTGGCCTGGCAGGCGGCACAGCAGCACGATATTCACACCGTCGCGTTGTCGGGCGGGGTCTTCCATAACCAACTGTTGCGCCAACTGCTGGTGCAACAGCTAGAAGGTTTGCAGGTGTTGCTGCCGTCGCAGTGGCCTGCCGGTGATGGCGGTTTGGCGCTGGGGCAGGCGTTGATCGCCGCAGCGCGTTAGGGGCGTGTCCGTTTTTTATGGTTTCTTATAGGATGAACAACAGGTGATTACTATGCGTATTAATGTCAAAGCTGTGGCTGTATCCGTACTGGCGCTGTTCCCGATGCTGGTTTACGCCCACGTAGGGAATGATGGCGGTACTCATCACGTTTTAAGCTTCACTGAAGGCTTTATCCATCCGTTGACCGGGATGGATCACCTGGTGGCGATGATTCTGGTGGGCGTCTGGAGTGCCATGAACACCCGAAAATGGTGGCTTGCGCCGCTGGCGTTTGCCGGGTTGCTGTTGGCGGGTGCGCTGATCGGCATGGCGGGCGTGACGGTGGCGGCTACCGAATACCTTGTCGCCGCCTCGCTGCTGGTGGTGGGCGTGATGGTGGCGCTGCGGCTGAAGTTGCGTGCGGTAACCGGTGCGTTGATCATTGGCGCTTTTGCCATTTTCCACGGTTTGGCACACGGCGCTGAACTTTCTCATTCGGCAGCGGCACTTTCAGGTATGGTGATCGCCACAGCAGGGCTGCATCTGGTTGGCTTGGGGATCGGTTATCTGCTGACTCTTTCCAGCACTAACCGCTGGTGGGCGGGGGTGATTGGCGGCGGCTCATCATTATTGGGGGTTGGCTTGCTCAGCGGCCTGTTCTGATAGCTTCGGTGGCATAACCACCTGTTGCTGGCATCCGCTTTGCGAGGGGTGCCGGCAAAATATTGTCGATTAACGACGGCAAGCGGCTGGATTGATAAACCGTTTTTCGTTAGATTACTGATAAATAGCCAAAAATCTGTTAAGACGCAGACCAACGTTACGCCAGGATAAGCTGTTGGATCATCGTTTTTAATCGCCGCAGCCAAGGCTGATGTGTCATCTTCCATGAAAAAAATCTTCTTTTTCGATTTGCCGTTTGTCCGGCACGATCTCAATGCACCCAGTGAAAGTCAGTTTCGGCGCATTCTGGCCGGGGATAAGGTTTTTTATACCTACAGCAGACAGTTTCTTGAGGCCAACGTGTTGAATCGGTTGGTCGAGGGGGATCGCGTTTATATCGGCGCACATCAACTGGCCGATGGCAGCTACTGGCTGCATTGGCTGGCCAGTGAGGAAAAGGGGGTGTTGCAGCCGAAGGTAGCGGACATCAGTAAGCTGAGGGCGACGCTGAAGCTGATGGGCGGATTAGGCGTGATAGGGGCGTCGATCTATGCGGCTTTTCAATGGGTGAGCGTCTGGTTGATGGTATTGCTTCTGTTTGTTTTCTGCTTTGGCTGCTGGTTGTTTGCCTCTTCTTTTCAGGCGCTGCTAGTGGGTACCAGCAGCAAGATGCGCCGTTTGTTGCAAGGGTTGGAGCAGGTCAAAACCGGCGATGTTTCAATTTGTCACTCGCCCGCTTTGCGGTTGCCGGGGCCGTTAAACAGCCGGCCAACGCAGCAAACCAGTGATGAACAGGATAACGATCTGGATGCGCTTCAGGCCGCCGATCTGTTGCTTTCTGATCGGGTAATGCTCGCCAGCGTGAGTGGTGTGGCTACCGAGGTTAGCGCTCGCCGCGATTTCACCGGCAGTGGCAAAAGCCGGCGGGATTTTATTGACTATCAATTTACCTGCAATGGCTCAGAGTTCTCTTTTCGTAGCGGTTTTAATACCCTGACGGAAGATCTTAATCCGCTGTTCTTTCGCCAACATCCGTTCTTTCTGACAGAGAACGATCCGCTGACGTTAGTGGTGAATCAACAGGACAATAGGGTTCTTGGGGTTTGCAATGAAAGGGATGGTTGCGCTTATCTGAAAGTGGGCGGCATAGCGGTATCATTCCAGCAAATGAAACTGATGTATAAACTGATGGCCGGTATCTGCCTGTTTTTAATAGTGATGGTGGCGTTTTTCACCGCTGAGGAGTGGTGGGAACAGGGCGGTATGCCGGATAAATGGGACTGGTTGGACGCCGCAGAGATGCTCTATGCCTTCGGTTTGATGAGCCTCATGATGTTCTGTATTTTTATGCTGCTGGTGGAGTTGACGAGTTGGCTGGTGCGCAAGCACTCATTAAGCGCGGCGCGTTGCGCCTTTGCCCGCCAGATGTTGACGTTGTTCAAACGCTGCCGTGGGGCAAAAAACTATATTCAGGAAGTGAGTTAATGTTCAGCCAAAGCCAAACACGCATGGCGTTGTTAGCCTTGGGGGGAATTGTTGCCGGAATACTGTTCTATATCGAAGGTTTTGCCGGATTTGCTACCGGCTGGTCATGGCAGCGGAGCTATCAGGCCGAGCAGCCAGCCGTGGTGATGAGTAAGCAACGCCTGAGCAGCTTTCAACAAGGCGTATTATTAACCGGGGTCAGCGACGCAATTGATATGAAATTGCTTCATATTGATCGGGCAACTTGGGTACACAGCTACCAAAAAACCATACAGATCGATTTACTGGCTAGTGATGCCCCTTCGCTGTTAAACCTGCAAATATCACCAGACCAAGAGGCGGTTCGTTCCGCACTAGAACGCCATACGGGCAATGAAAACAGCCGCACGCTGTATCTGGATGATGCCATTGTGCCAGTGACTCAAATCATCACTGAGCAGGAGGGCGATCTGCGTATCAGCGCCCGTTTTCTCGGCACCGTGATGGATCAGGAATGCAGTGCTCAAGGGCAGTGCCTGATTCTTTTCAACAGCTATCTGGATCGGGCTGATGTGGTGTTTTATTCCGCCGATGGTGGACGTCGTTGGCAGTGGCAGCCGCAGTGGCAAGCGCCGGAAAAGGACTCTCCCTATCAGCTATTGGGTATTTCTGGCTCCGGGCAGGTTCTGGTTGCGCAGAGCGGTAAGCTTTATCAATCCAGCGATCTTGGCCAGCATTGGCAAATGCTGCTCGATCTAGCGCAGCAGGGCGTTAATACCGCGCTTAACCCAACCTACTGGCGTTATAACGATGACCAGTACGTTACCGTCTGGAGTGGCGCGAGTGAAAGTGGCGACGATGAATCGGGCCATCTATTGCTCAATTTCAATCTCAACACCTTACGCATCGAATCAAACTGGTGGATGCAGGGAACCGTTATTGACGGCGAAAGCACCACGCAAGGGGATTTCTACTTTATTCTGGAAAGCCAGCCGCGGGTTCGTTACAGCCTGCACAAGTTACAGGCTGATGGAACCTTTTATCCGGTCTTGGAAACCGGCAAGAAAACCTTAGCGGCTCTGTATGCGGGCAACAATCTGCTGATGATGGAAAAACAGTTCAATGACCCACTGCATATGACAGTGTCCACCGATGGTGGTCAACACTGGTTTAGAATGGAAAAGTTCCCAAGCAGTTATGATGAGACGGTGTTGTTCGATCGCTGGCGAAACCGCCTGTTCCGTTTCCCAGCCCATGCCTACAGCTACCCGAGGTTAGGTAATCGTGAAGGTTTGGTGTATGAAACGGCAACGTTGCCGCATTAACCATGCCTTACTGAATGCGTTACGCCGCAGTAAAGGGTTGCCGGTTGATGAGGAGGCGGCACTAGACTATACCCAATATAAACAACAGCAGTTTTACATCCTGGCTGATAAAGTTAACTAATTTATTGATATTAATTTAAATTTTATCATGAGCAGCCGTCAAGAAGAGAGTGCTTTGTGATTCTAATGACTAGCGATGCTCGTAGCTCGGCGACGATTGATCTGGTCACTAACGCGTTGCGCATGGGTATTGTGCCGGAAAACCGTTTGGCGCGGCATTTTCGTGATACTGCTGGCCGATTCAATCAACGCTTGGCCGCTGCCGCCGAAACGGTATTTTGGGTGTTCTCTGGTTTCGAGGTAAAAATCAAATGAGGCTACGTCTGTTTTTAGCCACCTTGCAGTCTATGACGCGTATTCCGGTACCTGCTCGCTGGATACAGGGGCTTGAACTGGATGACTACAAGCGTGGCATCGTGGGGTTTCCGCTGATTGGTGCGATCGTCGGTGCCATTGGCGGCGGGGTGTTTATCTTGCTGGCTCCCTGGTGCGGGTTCCCGCTGGCGGCATTGGCTTACGTGCTGGCTTTGGCGCTAGTCACCGGGGCATTTCATCTCGATGGGCTGGCCGATACCTGTGACGGGGTGTTTTCTGCCCGCAGCAGGGAACACATGCTGGAGATTATGCGTGACAGCCGCCTGGGAACCAGCGGCGGATTGGCACTGGTGTTTATTGTGTTGGCAAAAGTGCTGGTGGTTAGCGAACTGGCGCTGCGTGGGCTGCCGATGCTGGCTACGCTGATCGCGGCAAGCGTGGTTGGGCGCTCGTTAATGGTACTGCTGATGTATCGCCAGCGTTATGCCCGCGAGGGCGATGGCTTGGGGAACCTGTATATTGGCCGGATCAACGGCGTGCAAACGGCAACCACGCTGGCCTGTGCTGCCGTGATGGTGATGCTGTTAGGGCAGGGTAACGGCATGATCGCGCTGGGGTATACGCTGATCGCCGTGTTGTTATTACGAGCCTATTTGCACCGCCGTTTGGGCGGGCAAACCGGTGATACGCTGGGGGCGGCGGTGGAAGTGGCCGAACTGGTGTTTTTAATAGCGCTACTGTGAGTGATGATGCGATTATTTCTGGTGCAGCATGGGCAAACGTTGGCCAATAGTACCCTCACAAAGGATGGAGGGTACTGGTAAAAATCGTTTGGCTATTGCGCAGTTTGCAAGCTGGTGGCTTGCCCAAGCAGCAGTTTCAGCAACCAGTAAATCAGGCTGGCTGCCAGCAATGAGTTGAGGGTGGGTACACCCCATTCAGTTACTAGCCCAATCACGCTGCCGCCTATGCTGGCTATAATGGCAACCCAACCAATAAGCGGCGTTTCTTGTGGCAGTTTCCCTGCTAGGCGGCTAGCATCCAAAGCATTTCTGTGGGTGCGCAAAAGGTAATAGTCCACCAGCATAACGCCAATGATTCGTGGGAAAACGACGCCCAACACGGTGAGAAAATCCACAAATCGATCTAAAATGCCGAGGAGGTCGCTGTACATTTAACCTCCAAACAGCACCCAAAAGCTTGTGTTGCTCCTCAACAGGGAAACACTGTTACCACCGTGTGAAATCGCGGTGTTACAGTTTTCTATGGTCATGGCCCGCATAGCTTGATACCTCCCATCCCATTTGCGTGATCGCCTTCATAGGTTTTAGCCAGCTCGCCGTCCTTGTTTTATAATTAATGGCAATCAAGCAGAAACTGGTGTTTCTCGCCTCAGATGGCTTTGCTGAGTTAGTATAGCTATTTGATTGATTGGATCATTGGGCAGAAAACTATATGCGCTGGGTAAGAGAGTTACTGATGGCACTATGAAAAAAGTCAAACCGCGCCGCCCACATGGGCGGTGGATCTATTACATTCTGTATGAGGATATTCTGTGGCCATGCCCGGTAAAATGGGAGTGGGAGAGCAGTTACGAGGCTTGGTTACCCTTTTACTATTCACCCACACTGGAGTTTATTGCAGGCGATCCCGCTAAAGCGGTTAAGGTTACCAAGAACAAAGCGTTGGATTTACCGCCAAAACGTTTTTCTTATGCCTCTTAAATCTTCAACAATAACCCGCGAAGGCTAAGCTGTTTGAAGGCAAAAGTGCAGTACCTGCAAGGCTGATCTATTGCCACCCTAGTCCAGTAAATCACTGACGGTACGGCGCACATAGTGGGTCATTTGCGCCAGATCTTCCGCAGCGACCGGGCCGCCACCGGCACGCACGACTTGTTGTTCAATTTGGGCAATTTCCTGTTCAACTTTGTTGGCGATCTGTACCTTCACGATTTTGTCCACTGATGAGAGCAGCACTTTCAGTACCACTTTCAGCGCAATGTTTTCGCAGAACGAATCGTAATAATGAATTGCTGGCGGTTCCGCCGTTGGCTGAGGTGCGCGGGGGGCCATAGCCTTGAAACTGTCTACATTCTCAATAATAAGATCCATGTCTCTTATTAGTTCATCAAAATCTTTAGACACTGACTTATTTCCTTTTGCAATACGCAAAAACAAAACGCCTGACCTTGACTCTGGGCAGGCAGAACACTGACGTTCAGGCTAAAGGGTATTTTAACCTTGCGCTAGTTCAGCAACAAGATGGGGCCGATGGATGTTCGACCCTGAAGAATCACTCTAGATGATGATTGATGGCTTTTTCAGCGTCATGGCGGCTTTAGCGGCCAGTTCACTGCGGCTTAAGGTTACTGGCGAGCAGTAAGGTGCCGAAGACGATCAGAACTCCACCGAATAATCGGTCGATAGTTTTACGTATGCGCAGGAATTGAGCGTTGATACCCGGTGACGAAAAGAACAGTGCCACGAGGCTGAACCAGGCAACATGAGCTAATGAAATAAACAGCCCGTAGCCGATTTGTACCGCGAGTGGCGTTTGAGGATTCACCACTTGCACAAACAGGCTGACAATAAACAGAGTGGCTTTTGGATTCAGTAGGTTAGTCAGAAAGCCGGTTTTTAGTGCGCTTAAATCATCGGATGGGGCCGAGGTTTGTGGCCTCAAGGGGTGGTTTGCCTGGCGCAGCAGGCTGACGCCCAGGTAGACCAACCAGATTGCACTGACTATCTTGAATACAGAAAACAGCCATAAAGATTGTAGTATCAGCATTCCGACGCCGATAAGGGTATAAGAGACATGAATTAATACACTGGCGCCAATACCGCAGGCATTCAGCAACCCGGCACGGCGTGAGAGCAACAGGCTATTGCGCGATACCATGGCAAAATCTGGCCCAGGGCTGATCACCGCGAATAAGGTAATAATGAAGACGGCTAAGAGTTCGGTCATGGTTATTTTGTACAGTGATTGAAATTGGTAATTGATTTATAAAGAAAACTGCACGTGGAGACAAACGATGAAAACTGACCGGACTGGTGAGAAATACTCACGCAAGGTCGGGCGGCAACTGTCATTAGGCGGATTACGCTGCTTTGAGGCTGCTGCATGTCAGGAGAGTTTTACGCTGGCGGCACACCGTTTGAGCCTGACGCATGGTGCGGTGAGCAGAGCGGTACGTGCACTTGAGGATGAGCTCGGGGTAGCACTGTTTGAACGTCGTCATCGGCGGGTATTTCTGACGTCGGCAGGCCGCAAGTTATATCAAGCAACGCAACAGGCGTTCGGCATACTGGAAGATACCATTCAGGAGTTGTACCAACAGGCGCAGGATGCGCCGATAGTGTTGTCTTGCGAACCCACCTTGCTGATGCGCTGGCTGATTCCGCGCTTACCTGCTTTTCAAGAGGCATTCCCTGATATCAATCTGCAACTGGTTGCGGGGGGAGGAGCATTTTCTTTTCGCGATGGAACGACGGTAGCAATACGCCGTAATGATTTTGACTGGGGCAGTAGTGTGCACAGCGAGCCTTTATTTATCGAAAAGGTAGGGCCGGTATGCAAACCTGAGATGCTCGATCAGTTTGTCGTAGATAATGGTGTGGAAAAGCGTTTACGCGATGACGCACTGCTGTTGCATACTTCCACCCGCCCGCAAGCCTGGCACGATTGGGCTGAGTCGCAGGGGATCGCACTGGCCAATCAGCCACAACAGCATTTCGATCATTTCTATTTTAGCCTGCAAGCCGCAGTGGCGGGAGTTGGTATTGCCATTGGCCCTTGGCAACATGTGCGTGATGACATCAAGGCGGGTTTATTAACCGCCCCCTTTGGTTTTCAACAAGATGGCAGTGGTTACTGTGTGTTGACGCCACAGAAAGTAATGCCTGGTAGCCCGGTAGCTAAAGTGATCGCCTGGCTGCAATCGAACTCAGATTCTTGAATACCCCAAGCCAAAAATAACAACGCCGCGTTAGAACGCGGCGTTGCAGTTATCACATCACTCAGGCCCTTTTGCGGCGGACAAACTGATAACCGATCCCCAGAATGATAAACCACAGCGGCGTCACCACCAGTGCCTGGCGGGTATCATCGCGCAGTGATAGCAGCACCAACACGAATACGAAGAATGCCATACATACCCAGCACATCAGCTTACCGGCAGGCATTTTGTAGATCGATTTCTGGTGCAACGCCGGGCGCTGTTTACGGTAAACCAGATATGAGCACAAAATAATGGTCCAGACGAACATGAACAGGATCGCTGACACGGTGGTAACCAGGGTGAATACCGTCATCACGTTCGGGATCAGGTAAATCAGCACCACGCCGCCCAACAGACAGATGCAGGAGAAGGTCAGGCCGTTGGCCGGTACCGCGCGCTTGGAAAGCGTGGCGAACGATTTTGGCGCATCGCCTTCCTGCGCCAGGCCAAACAGCATACGGCTGGTGGAGAATACACCACTGTTGGCGGAAGAGGCTGCAGAGGTCAGTACCACAAAGTTAATGACGCTGGCCGCTGCAGGCAGGCCAATCAGCACAAACAGCTCAACAAACGGGCTCTTGTCGGCAACCACGGAGCTCCATGGCGTTACCGACATAATGACGATCAGTGCAAACACATAGAACATGATGATACGGATTGGAATGGAGTTGATCGCCCGCGGCAGCACTTTTTCCGGATCTTTAGTTTCCGCCGCCGTGGTGCCCACTAGCTCGATCCCGACGAAGGCGAATACCGCAATCTGGAAGCCAGCAAAGAAGCCGCTGATGCCTTTTGGGAACATACCGCCGTCATTCCACAGATGAGAAAATGAAGCGACGCTGCCGTTAGGTGACTCGAATTGCATGGCTACCATCACCAAACCGGCAACGATCAGGCCGACAATCGCGACGATTTTGATCATCGCGAACCAGAACTCCATTTCACCGAACATTTTTACCGTTGCCAGATTAAGGCTGAGCAGCAGCAACACGCACAGTAACGAAGCGATCCATTGCGACAGATCGGGGAACCAGAACTGGGCGTAGGCGGTGATGGCAACCACGTCGGCAATCCCGGTGACCACCCAACAGAACCAATAGGTCCAGCCGGTGAAAAAACCGGCCCAAGGCCCGAGCAGATCGGCAGCAAAGTCGCTGAAGGACTTATATTGCAGATTGGAAAGCAGCAATTCACCCATCGCGCGCATCACGAAAAACAGCATAAAGCCGATGATCATGTACACAAAAATAATCGAGGGGCCAGCCAGACTGATGGTTTTACCGGAGCCCATAAACAAACCGGTACCAATGGCACCACCGATGGCAATCAGTTGGATATGTCGGTTGGTAAGGTTTCGTCTTAGATGATCTTCTGATCCCGTGGTGGCATCTGTGGTTATTTTAGAATGATCTACCATCTGATGATGTCCTGTTTTACCTGTCATGAGTGAAATTGTGAGCTCTGAAGTGGCTCTTTTTTATGTGTTTATCCGGGCGCTCCGGTGTTAGTAAGGTAACTCAATATCGCCATCTTTATGCAACATATTTACAACATTTATGCGCGAGGTAAAAGTCGATTATTCTTTACACTTTGGCAGCAAATCGGACGACCAAGGGGCGGAAGATTACTCTTTGCCATAGCAAATGAACAGGGCGGTAAAGTCTTATCTTATTGATTAAACAGCATGTTGCAAAATTCGCATGAAAAAAACTAATGCAAGTTAACCGCTAAACACTGGGTGCCGCGTGAAGCAGCAGGGAGTGTGATTGGGATTGATTTCTGCAAGGGCAGTTGAGTTTTAATCAGTTTATGGCGGCGGCTGGCGTGCCTGAGCGGCAGATTCGCTGCTTCGCCGCGCATCTTTCTTTGGTTTTGCGCTCTCGCTCACAAAAATAAAAATCATTGATTTAATAAACGGTGGGAGGGGATTTTGCATCTAGGCTATTTGGGGCGAGGTGAAATGAGAGTACGTCGAACGAGAGCCTGGGTCTGCAAAACATCTGACTAGCGCCAAAGCCTTTTTAAGCATAACAGGCTAACAGATGCAGATCATGGCGATGGGCTCTTCTCCTGCCTTGCCTCACAAAAGCGATATAAGCCGATTCACCATCGTATTGCCTGGCAGTAAACTTGGGTTCATCACGGTAAATAAAGAAGGGATTGAACATGTACAAGACCATTTTAGTACCGGTAGATATTTCAGAAGATGTATTGACCGAACATGCCCTTAAGCATGTCGAGTATCTGGCAAAAATGTCCGGGGCCAAGGTACATTTCTTCCATGCGTTACCGGATGCTTCAGCGTTTGTCACTGCTTATTCCTTTGGTATCAAAGAGTTTGAAAATCAGGCCGAAGTGAAAGCGGTTGAAGGGCTGAAGAAAATCATGGCGGAAATTGATCTGCCGTTGGAGCGCTTGGCGTATACCATCAGCTTTGGTTCACCGCGTGACGAAGTGTTACTGCTCGCCGAAGAGATTGAAGCCGATCTGATCGTGATTGGTTCCCGTCGCCCAAGTGTGAAGACCTATCTCCTGGGCTCCAACGCCGCAGCCATTGTGCGCCATGCCAAAACGTCGGTGATGGTGATCAGATAACTCATCGGCCCGCCGTCAGCGCGGGCCTGTTGCCTCTCAGCGGCATAGCGCCACAATTTCATCGTATAACGTTTGTGGCAGCGTAACGCCGTACTGCATGCTGCGTTGTCGAGCCTGAAAACGCCGCTCTCCCGGGATACGCGCACCCTGTGCCTGCATGTTGGCGAACAGAGTTTCCGCACGGGCGAAATGTGCTGGCTGTTCGGCACCGAGAAAACGAACGGGATCCATGGCAATAATCAGTTCACCGCCGTAAGGGGATGAGCCGGTTTGGGCGTCGTAAGCCAGCGACTCCTGGCTGGTCATATCACCAATCAGTGGCCCGGCAAGCAGTTCCACCATGGCCGCCAGCGCAGAGCCTTTATGGCCGCCGAAGGTCAGCATCGCCCCTTGCAGTACGCTGGCTGCATCGGTTGAGGGGCGGCCTTGCTGGTCGATCCCCCAGCCTTCCGGCAGGGGTTTGCCTGCCCGGCGATGCAGCTCAATCTCACCGCGTGCGGCGGCGCTGGTGGCCATATCAAAGATAAAGTGCGGCTGCTGCGGGCGTGGCCAGCCAAAGGCGATCGGGTTGGTGCCAAACAGCGGCTGGGTTCCCCCTGCTGGCGTCACCCAGGCATGGCTTGGCGTACAGGCTAGCGCTACCAGCCCTTGTTCAACCAGCGGCTCGATATCGGCCCACAGTGCAGAAAAGTGTACACAGTGGTTGATGGCAAGTGCGGCGATGCCGCAGTGGCGTACTTTAGCGATGAATGCAGGCAAAGCGGCTTGATAAGCCAGCAAAGAGAAGGCCGCTCCGGCATCCACCTGCAGAATGGCGGGGGCGGTATCGATCAACCGCGGCTCGGCATCGGCGGAAACCTTGCCCGCATGCAGCGAACGCACACAGCCTAGGACGCGGTACAAACCATGGGAGGCGCAACCGTCTCGCTCCCCGGCGGTGACATTCTGCGCCACAGCGTGAGCCTGTGCCTGGCTGAAGCCATTACTGCGTAATGCGCGGTGTGCTAACTGATAAGCCTCGTCCAGCGATAGATTTACGGTTTGAGTCATTTTCTCTTCCTTTATTCTTCTTCGTCCCCGGCAAAGTTTGCCTTAGGCAGACAGGTATAGGCTCCCCAGTAGTAGATGATTAGCGCAATGGCGGCGACTAATAGGGTGTCCCAAGGGTGGCTGATGGCACCAATGCCGCCAAAACTGCCGAGATAAGAGGCGACGATAATCAGCGCGTAGAATGCGATCAGCCACAAAGAGGAGTAGATCTGCTGTTTCAGGCTAACGGCGTGTGTCGGGACTTTATTCTTGAACAGGATATAGATGAAGAACATCAGGATCTGCAGGCCGAGCAGCCAGGAAACGGTATTCCAGCCGGACCAGTAGACGATCAGTGCCGAGATGATAAATGACAGCGGCCCAAGCACGCAAAAGCCACGAACCCGGAATGGCCGGGGCAGATCCGCTGCATTGCGGCGTAAGCCTGCGGCGGTAACAGGGGCAATGGCATAGCTTAACACCAGCGCGGCGGACACCACGCCGATCAACCGTTCCCACGACGGGAACGGCAGCGTCCAGAAAATGGATAAGCCGAAGGTCAACCATAAGGCGTAACGCGGGATACCAGACTCACCGTCAACCCGGGTGAATATTTTGAAAAAGGTGCCGGTGCGTGCCCAGCCATAAATAACCCGCGGTGTGGCATTCATATAAATGTTGCCGGTTCCGCTGGGTGAAATGATGGCATCGCTGACCACCATAAAGGCCAGCCACCCCATACCCAAGGTGACGGCAATATCACGATAAGGCAGAGAGAATTGTTTGCTGATACCGGCCCAGCCATCGGCGAGCATTTCGCTCGGGATACTGCCGAGGAACGCCAGTTGCAGCAGGACGTAAATAATGGTGGAAAGCACCACCGACAGAATCAAGGCGATCGGAATGGTGCGCTGCGGTTTTTGCACCTCGCTGGCCACCGAAATGATCGGCGTCAGGCCAAGATAGGCGAAGATAATCCCGCCTGCCGAGATAGCCGCTTCAACTCCGGCTGCGCCGAAAGGGGCGAAACCCTGGCTGTGCAAATTCTCCGGTTTGAAAAAGGTGAACAGCACCACGATCACCAGTAACGGCACTAGGAACTTGATCACGCTGATCAGGTTGTTGGATTTGGCGAAGGTTTTCACGCTGTAATAGTTAAGGGCAAAGAAAAAGCACAGCAATAACAATTGCACCAGCCAGCCGATCAGCGTTGGGTCACCAGAACCTGGCTGAGTAAGGAACGGGAACCAGGCGGCGGCATATTGGCGAGCGGCGACGATTTCGATCGAAATCAGGCTGGAGAAGGCGATAAGGGTGATAAAACCCAATAAATAGCCCATCAGTTCGCCGTGAGAAAACACCGGATAACGGATAATGCCACCAGCGCGGGGTAATGCCGCGCCCAGTTCACAGTAAACGATGCCGAGTAGCAACACTGCCAATCCACCAATCAGCCATGAGTAGATCCCCGCAGGCCCGGCGATGGAGGAAACGTGGCTGGCAGCAAATAGCCAGCCGGAGCCAAAAATTGCGCCCAGGCCGATAAACGTCAGATCGGTGAGCGTAAGCTGCTTTTTAAACTTACCTTGGATCGCCATAAGCGGTTCCTTCCAATGAGGAGCGGGTGTAGGTGCCATTAACCAAGCGCAACAGGTTGAGTGGGTTGCTGTCCTGTAAAGCGGCTGGCAGTAGCGCTGCAGGGGGGTTTTGCAGGCAAACAGGGCGTAGGAAACGCTCAATCGCCAGCGTGCCGACCGAGGTGCCGCGTGCATCGCTGGTGGCCGGGTAAGGGCCGCCGTGCACCATGGCATCGCAGACTTCTACACCGGTCGGGTAACCGTTGAACAGCACTCGCCCGGCCTTGCGCGCCAGTAGGGGCAGCAGTTCTGCTGCCGCAGCCATATCGCCAGGCTCGACGAGTAACGTCGCGGTCAGTTGGCCCTGCAACTGTTCTAGCGCCGCCTGCAATTGCTGCCGATCGTCTACTGCTACCACGATCGCCACCGGGCCAAACACTTCTGCCTGCAGCAGCTCGTCGCCGTTGAGCAAGAGTTGAGCGTCCGCCTGATAGAGCTGCGCTGCAGCCAGATGGGGTTGTGGGGCCAGGTTACCCGCCAAGTGTTCTAACCCTGGATGCTGTTCCAGCGCTTGCAGCCCGTGGCGATAGTGCGCCAGCGTGCCTGCATTCAGCATGTGCTGCGGCGTGGCGGCATGGACCCGGGTTTTTAAATCATCAATTAACTGGCTGAATGCCGGGCTACGAATACCGATGATCAACCCTGGCTTGGTGCAAAATTGGCCGCAGCCCAGCGTGAAGGAGGCCACCAGTTCCTGCGCGATGCTCTGCCCACGTTGAACCAGCGCCTGCGGCATCACTACCACCGGATTGATGCTCGACATCTCGGCAAACACCGGAATAGGCTGTGGGCGGCGCATTGCCAAATCAAACAGGGCGCGCCCACCTGGCAATGAACCGGTGAAACCCACAGCCTGAATGGCCGGGTGCTGCACCAGTTCGGCACCGATGCGGGCGCCGAAAACCATATTGAAGACGCCCGCCGGCATCTGCTGTTGTTGCACCGCCCGTTCGATTGCTTGCGCGGTGAGTTCTGCGGTGATCATATGGCCGCTGTGTGCCTTGAAAACCACCGGGCAGCCTGCGGCCAACGCGGCGGCGGTATCGCCTCCGGCGGTAGAAAATGCCAGAGGGAAATTGCTGGCACCAAACACGGCGACCGGGCCAAGCGCAGTGCGATACTGGCGCAGATCGGGGCGCGGCAGCGGCGTACGCTCCGGTAGGGCACAATCGATGCGCACGCCGTGGACATCGCCGCGGCGCAGCAGTTCGGCAAACAGGCGCAGTTGGCCACTGGTGCGCGCGCGTTCACCTTGCAGGCGGGCTAACGGCAGGGCGGTTTCCTGCATGGCGAAGGTGAAGAAAGGTTCGGCCAGCGCGTCGATTTCATTGGCGATGGCACAGAGAAAAGCGGCCCGTTGTTCAGCGCTGGTTTGTGAATAGGCAGGGAGGGCCTGTGCGGCGGCCTGTGCGGCCGCGGCAGTTTCTGCGCTGCTGGCTTGATAAAAGCGATAACCGGTGGGCTGGTCATTATCGGCTCGCCGACTGATAAGCTCCGCCTCGCCGCTGGCAAGGCGCTGGCCAGCGATAAACTGTTTACCGCTGAGGGTGAAGGTATTCGGCATGGGGTTCCCCTGTGGGTTAAGAGAAATACGCCCGGTTTCGCGCCGGGCGTGAACGAGGCTTACAACCCGACTTCAGGCAGCGTAGGGCGGTTTGCCAACGCGGTTTCCACAATGGTGGTGACTTCTCGTAACGTTTCCCCTTGCAGGGCCAGGCGCGGTGGGCGGGTGACGGCGCTGCCTCGGCCAGCCAGTTCTTCGCAAAGTTTGATGCATTGCACCAGATCCGGGCGGGCATCCAGATGCAGCAGTGGCATAAACCAGCGATACAGCGCCAGTGCTTCTTCAAAGCGTTTCTGTTTTGCCAGTCTGAACAGGGTTTCTCCTTCACGCGGGAATGCGTTAGACATGCCGGAGATCCAGCCCTCAGCCCCGACCGCGACACTCTCCAGCACCACGTCATCCAGGCCGGCAAACAGCACGAAGCGATCGCCCACGGCATTGCGCAGATCGATAAAGCGCCGGGTGTCGCCGGAAGAGTCTTTGAAGCAGACGATGTTGTCGCAATCCACCAGGGTGGTGAGGATGTCGGGCGTGACATCGTTTTTGTAGATTGGCGGGTTGTTGTAAACCATGATCGGCAGATCGGTAGCACCTGCCACGCTGCGGAAGTGGGCGGCCGTTTCATGCGGTTTGGCGGAATAGACTAAGGCTGGCATCACCATAATACCGTCGACGCCCACCTTTTGGGCTTCACGTGCCATGTTTTGCGCAAAAGCGGTGGTGAATTCGGCGATACCGGCAATCACCGGCACTTTGCCCTGAGCGGCATCTTTTGCCACTTCGATGACAGCCAGTTTCTCTTGCACGGTGAGTGAGGTGTTTTCTCCCACGGTACCGCAAACGACCAGGCCGGAAACACCGTCTTTAACCAGGTTTTTGATGACTGCATGGGTAGCATCGAGATCCAGAGAGAAATCGCTGCGGAACTGAGTTGTCACCGCGGGGAACACGCCGCTCCAGCTAATCGTTTTAGAGTTCATCGCTTTTATCCTGTTATCTGGGTTTGTTAATTAATGGTGAATTATTGGTGAAATTCGATAACAGATTGACCGCTATTGATCGGGGCGGCTTGACGTCTTTCGCCGATTGTTATGACGAAGTTGGCACAATGGCAGAGAATGACGCGTAGCAATAAGCCTGGTGCGTTAACGCCATCGGTAGTTTTATTTCAATAAGTTAGTTGCTCAGCGTGATGCGGAAATCGCGCGGTGTTGAGCCGGTCATCGCTTTAAACTGGCGGCTGAAAGCGCTGTGATCGGTATAGCCGCACTGCAAGGCGATGTCGGTAATGGGCAGGTCGCTGGCCAACAACTCGGTGGCTTTTTCAAGCCGGACTTTATGGATCATCTGGCGCGGGGTGAGATGGAAAATCCGTTTGCAGTAGCGCTCGATCTGCGCCACGGAAAGGCCCGTGAGCGCCGTCAGTTCCTCTGAGGCGATTGGCCGGGCAAAGTGCTCGCGAATATAAACATCGATCGCTGCCAGCCGTTGGTAAGCCGGATGGTTGGCTTTGGCTTCCTGCAGATCGTGCGAGATACCCGCCATACCGATAATTTTACCTTGTGTATCATGCAACGCCAGCTTTTGTGTCAGGCACCACCCCGTCTCACGCCCGCTGTAGAGGTGCATTTCTAACCGATCCTGAATCTGCACGCCATTATGCAGCACCCGCAGATCCTGTTCAGTGTAACCAGAACCCAGTTGAGTGGGGAAAACGTCGGCCGAGGTCTTACCCAGCAGCGGTGTGACGGTCTTGAAGCCGCAGCGTTTGGCCAGCGTCAGGTTAGCCAGCAGATAACGCGCTTGCGCATCTTTGATGAAAAATACCACGTTGGGAATGGCATTCAGCAGGGGGGCGATCAACGCCAGGGAGTTGAGCAAGCTGTTGAGGTTATTCGGGCGTTGCTGCGCCAGACCAGTACACAGCTGCGAGAGTTGTTCAACGGCGAAAACTTCATCCTCGCTTTCCTCCGCATGCCGCGAGGAAAGCGGGTTCACGGGGTATTCAGGAGCTAATTGCATAGTCATACCTATTCCAGTGAACTGACAAATTGTTCTTTTTTAACGCATTCGGATCAATATTAACTTTTAAGTAACTTGGCAAGCGCAATGAGCAGTGAGAAATGAAATATGCGAAACGCCGCATACTTTTGCTTGCGGCAATGTTATGGGTTCGCGCGGTGGTGCGAAGAGGTTTCCATATTGGAGGGTGGGTTTTTAGTCTATTGATAAATAATATTATTTTTTACACTGCGTGAGTTTTTTCAATGCGTTATCACGAAGGGTACAGGTGAATGATTGTGCTGATTTCGGCATGGCTTACGCTGAAAGACATCAAGCTGTCAGTGGGACGTTCAGGCAGGCTGGGGCGTGTTGATAACATTTCCTTAACCTGGAGAGCTTGATGAACCGACCTTCGCACCTGACCGCGCTGCGGGCGATTGATTCCCATACCGGTGGTGAACCGACCCGCTTGATCATTGACGGCTTTCCCGATCTGGGCACGGGCACGATGGCAGAACGCAAGGCACGCTTTGCGCAACATTACGATGACTGGCGCAGTGCGATCATTCTGGAACCACGGGGTAATGACGTGCTGGTGGGGGCATTGCTGTGCCAGCCTTGTTCGCCACAGGCTATCGCGGGTGTGATCTTCTTCAATAACGCTGGCTATCTGGGCATGTGCGGCCATGGCACTATCGGCCTGATCGCCTCGCTGGCCTATTTGGGGCAGATTGGTGCCGGCAAACATCTGATTGAAACACCGGTGGGTACGGTTAACGCCACGCTGCATACCGACGGCAGCGTTACGGTGGAGAATGTGCCCGCTTATCGTTTCCGTCAACGGGTGACCGTTGAGGTGGCGGGATATGGCTGCGTCGTGGGCGATATCGCCTGGGGAGGCAACTGGTTCTTCCTGATCGCCGATCATTCACTGGAGATTGCCCACCATAATATCGACAAGCTGACGGCGTTCTGTTGGGCCGTGCGTCAGGCACTCGAACTGGCCGGTATTCATGGTGAGCAGGGGGGAGTTATTGATCATATTGAGCTTTTTGGGCCTGATGACCATGCCGATAGCCGTAACTTTGTGCTGTGCCCTGGCAAAGTCTACGATCGTTCACCCTGTGGCACCGGCACCAGTGCCAAGCTGGCCTGCCTGGCTGCAGACGGTAAGCTGTTGCCGGATACCCTCTGGCGACAGGCCAGCGTGATTGGCAGTGAATTCAGCGCCTTCTATCAACCCAAAGGTGACGAAATTATCCCTTTCATTCGTGGACAGGCGTTTGTCTGTGCCGACAGCCAACTGCTGCTGGATGAACGCGATCCCTTTGTCTGGGGGATCCGCTAATGGCGGTAGCGGATGTTATCGTCGTCGGTGCTGGGATTATCGGGGCAGCCTGCGCCTGGCAGTTGGCACAGCAGGGATATCGGGTTCTGGTAGTGGATAATCGGCGGCCTGGTGCAACTGCCGCAGGCATGGGGCACCTGGTATGTATGGATGATAATCCGGCAGAACTGGCGCTCAGTGCTTATTCGCTGCATTTGTGGCGGAATGTGGTGGAGCGCCTGCCGCAGAATTGTGCCTGGCGCGGTTGTGGCACGCTGTGGTTGGCGGAGCATCAGGATGAGATGGCGATTGCCGAACTGAAGCAGCGGCGCTTGGCGGAAAGCGGCGTTGCCAGTGAAATCCTGACAGCAGCACAGGTAGCCGCCGGGGAACCGATGCTGCGCGGTGGTCTGGCCGGGGGATTGCGGGTGGCGAGTGATGGGATCGTCTACGCCCCGAACGTTGCCCGCTGGCTGGTTGCCAGCGCCGCAGAGCAGATAACGACTCTTTACGGCCAGGTGGAAGCATTAGATCAGGAAACGGTAGTGCTGACGGGCGGGAAGAAACTGACCGCGCCGGTAGTGATACTGGCCTGTGGTTTACAGGCTAACCAACTTTTAGCGCAGCCGCTGTTGCGTGCCAAGAAAGGGCATTTGGCGATTACCGATCGCTATCCACCGCAGGTCAAACATCAACTGGTGGAGCTCGGTTATGGTGCCAGCGCCCATGCTGGCAGCGGCACTTCGGTCGCATTTAATGTACAACCGCGGCCAACCGGCCAGTTGCTGATAGGCTCTTCACGTCAGTTTGGCTCTCTCGAACCCGCTATCGATATGCCGCTACTGGCCGCAATGCTGGCACGGGCCAAGCATTTTTTACCCGCGCTGGCCCAAATGAATATTATCCGCTGCTGGAGTGGTTTTCGTGCCGCCACTGCTGATGGCTTGCCCTTGTTGGGGCCACATCCGCACCATGCCTGGCTATGGCTGGCGCTGGGTCATGAAGGGCTGGGTGTCACCACGGCGCTGGGCAGCGCGGCGTTGATCGGTGCACAGATCCACAATCACCGCCCGGAAATCGATGATAGCCCATACAGGGCCGCACGTATGTTCATTGCCGAGGAGCCCGCGATATGAGTCAGATTCGTTTAACCGTTGATGGACAGAGCATTCTTGTTTCCGATGGCTGCAGCGTGGCTGTTGCACTCAGCCTGAGCGGTCTGGATGTTTGCCGATACTCGATCACGCAGCAGCCACGTGCGGCATTCTGCGGTATGGGTATCTGCCAGGAGTGTCGGGTTACGATCAACGGCCAGCGCCGCTTAGCATGCCAGACTTTGTGTCAATCAGGCATGCATATCGAAAGGAGTAAAAATGCGTGATTTTGACTGTGAGGTGCTGATTATCGGGGCGGGGCCTGCAGGGATGGCCGCCGCCCGTGCCGCAGCCGAGAGTGGGAAAAGTATCGTGGTACTTGACGATAATCCACGCCCAGGAGGGCAAATCTGGCGCGATGGCCCAGCAGTGCAGCTACCTGCCGTTGCCACAGAATATCGGCAGGCATTGCAGGGTTTGAACCATGTGAAGTTGCTTAACGCTTCGCGGGTGGTTGCCCAATATGGCGGGCGGCAGATTCTGTATGAAAGTGCGCAAGAGTATGGGCTGATTAGCTATCAACGGCTGATTTTATGCTGCGGTGCGCGTGAACTGCTGCTGCCTTTCCCCGGCTGGACGCTGCCTGGCGTCAGTGGTGCAGGGGGGTTACAAGCACAAATAAAAAATGGTTTATCTGTTAAAGGGTTACGCGTGGCGATTGCTGGCAGCGGGCCGTTGTTGCTGGCGGTAGCCAACAGCGTGGTTAAGGCCGGTGGGGAAGTCGTGTTGCTGGCCGAACAGGCTAGCCTTCGGCGTATGTTGGCATTCAGCTGTGAGCTGTGGCGCTGGCCAACGAAGCTGCGTCAGGCTTTCACGCTGGCTAACCGCCATTATCGGACCAGTAGCCAAGTTATAGCGGCAGAGGGCGTGGAACGCATTGAGTCCGTACAGGTCCGGCAGGGAAAGCGGATATATACCTTAGGCTGCGATCGGCTAGCCTGCGGTTTTGGCCTGGTGGCCAATATCGAGCTGGCCCTGTTATTAGGGTGCCGCATCGTTGATGAGGCGGTGGCGGTTGATCGCTGGCAGCAAACCAGCGTAAAGCAGATATTTGCTGCCGGTGAATGCACCGGGGTTGGCGGCAGCGAATTGGCCTTGGTGGAAGGCGCTATCGCAGGTTATGCCGCGACAGAGAATAATGAAAAGGCGTTGCAACAGATGGCGTTGCGTGCTCGGTGGCAACGTTTTGCCATGGCGGTAGCGCAGGCTTTTTCCCTGCATCCGGCACTGAAAGCGTTGGCGCTACCCGATACGCTGTTGTGCCGCTGTGAGGACGTGCAACTGGGCCAAGTGAGTGAGTATACGGATTGGGCTAGCGCTAAACTTGGGAGCCGCTGTGGTATGGGGGCTTGCCAAGGGAAGATTTGCGGTGCTGCGGCGCGTCATTTGTTTGACTGGCCGTTGTCCACCCCTCGAGTGCCGCTGACCCCTGCAAGGGTCGAAGCCTTGGCGTTGCTGGCTCCCTCAAAGATGGAGCAATAAAACTGCTATACTTAAAGCCAGTGGTAAAAAGTACAGGCAGATGAACAATGATAAAGGCTCTGATTACATTAGGTCTGTGTCTACTACTAATGCCTCTGCTACTGAGGTTAATTCAGCGTGCGTTGTTAAAAGCCCATCATAAAAAGCCTGCGGTAGACAAACACCGGTCAAGAACCGGCATGCCGCGTGGCGGTGATGAATAAGCCAGGCAGGCCCCGATGATGCCGATTGCGATTTGTCATGGCCAACAAATATTAGCGTTCTAACGGCCATTTATTGCATATGTGGCCGTTTTCCATTGCTATTTATCAATTTCTTTTTCATTAAAAAATGGTATTGATAATATTCATTCATCAATTTTGTAAATTGTTTAGATAGGCCTGTAGAGTGATATCATGCTGTCATTGCTCGACAGAGGCGAGACTCTATGGATCATCTCGAGGTATTGATAGCGGAAATGCTAAAATTCAGTATTGGCTTTTGATAAGCAGCAGACCGATGCGATCGCTAAAGGTACAGGGGATGTTTCAACTTGATATTAATAATTAAATGATAGAAATAAAAGAGTAATAATAATCTCATTAAATGTTTATTGATTAATTAAGAGTAGTCCTATTGTGATGAATGGATTTGAAAGGAGATTTTCCCCAGTTTATCTCGTTTATTTGATTTTTACAGGGTAGTGATCTTGTTTTTGTCATAAGATTGCTATTGTCTAAGGGATATAGCATTGCTTTATCAATAAGAAAGGGGGAGAGTCTGTGGGGCGGTTGGCGTGCAGGCCCAGCTATTGCTGCCGGGATCCTGCATGTGTAGCATCCTCAACGTTTTTCCCGAGCGTGCGCTATCGGGTAATGTGGTGGTAAAGCAAAGTCGAGGCAGGGCGTTTCGCGCAGTATCAGGCTCACGCAAAGGCAGCCTGATAACACGACTTGGGATTACTGGCGATAGGCGTGCTTGATCTGCTGAATGCTATTTTTAAAAATTTCAGCTTGGGCAGGATCATCAACCTGAGCAGCTAAGCGCTCCAGATTGATGATAACCTTACCCGCATCTGCCTGGCCAATCGCTTTCAGGATCAGTGTCAGAGTGGCTTTAAGGCAGGCGACTTCTGTTGCTAGCGCTTGCGGATCTGCAGAAGTAGTGAAGTCAACGTTGCTCATTTTTTCTCCTTAGTTCAAGGCTGAAGCCCGAAGCTAAATGCAGGTTGATGCACATTTGCCGGTTGCCGAGTCACTCTGGCTAACCGCAGTGCACTCAGGTGGGCGCGAAGTATAGCATAGCAAGGGAGGATGACGTCTAGTGAAGGAGCGGTACAGCGCGGGTTTGCCGTTGGGAAGGTATGGCTACTGTGTAAGGCTTGTGCTGTAATTACTGCTCCTGATTACCCAAGGTTAGCGAATAGATATGTCTTTATCGCTACGGCTCACTGAAGTATATCGTTGGTGTAATTCGGAAGCTTGACCAAGTATTTGGCCCGTGTGAGATGGAAGAGTGAAGCCGGGTATTTTAATTGAAATGAGCTCGGTTTCGGCGTTCGTGGCGGCTTTGTGTTCTGAATAATGGTTTTGCCACAGCGATTTCTACGTGGAAAAAAAATGGCAATACTTTGTTATCTTTTTGTAATTCATATGGTTATGTGTGATGATTGACGGTGTCAATATTATTGTGGATAGCGATAACTTACAATAAATTTGCCGCCAAAGAGAGTAAAATGGCGTATCATAGGAAGATACTGTTCAGAGTTGCTGCTAATTGATACGACAGATTTTCATCCGTGTCTGAGCAGATTAATGGTGTCGCAGCAGACTAAAGTTTGAAAAGTTTGGCCTGTTCCGCAGAGTTAATCGTGAGTAAGTATTAATCTGTATTCATTCTTTGCTGAAAACCAAGTAATATCTGTTTAGATGTCAGAGGCTGATTGATTGCGTTACTCCCTTATTTTGGAGAATTTTCCTTGATTAGCGTTCTTCTTGTTGATGACCACGAACTGGTGCGCGCAGGGATACGACGCATTCTAGAAGATATCAAAGGCATAAAAGTTGTTGGTGAGGCCCAATGCGGTGAAGATGCCGTTAAATGGTGCCGAAGTAACTCCGCTGATATCGTTTTGATGGATATGAATATGCCGGGTATAGGGGGGCTGGAAGCCACCCGCAAGATTGTTCGTTACGCGCCCGATATCAAGGTCATCATGCTGACTATTCATACTGAGAATCCGTTACCTGCCAAGGTGATGCAGGCTGGTGCTGCTGGTTATTTGAGCAAAGGTGCTGCGCCGCAGGAGGTGGTTAACGCTATCCGTTCAGTACATGCTGGCCAGCGTTATATTGCTTCCGATATTGCGCAACAGATGGCCTTGAGCCAATTGGAACCACAGGCGGAGAACCCGTTCAGTATGCTCTCTGAACGTGAACTGCAAATTATGCTGATGATCACCAAAGGGAAAAAAGTGAACGAGATCTCTGAGCAATTGAATCTCAGCCCGAAAACGGTGAATAGTTATCGTTACCGTATGTTCAGCAAGCTGAACATTAGCGGCGATGTTGAGTTGACTCACCTGGCGATACGTCACGGGTTGTTCAATGCGGAGACGTTGTTAAGCAGTGAGTGACCCTTTCGATGCTCAGGCATTTCTTAAAACCGTAACCAGCCAGCCAGGCGTCTATCGTATGTATGACGCTACGGGTACGGTGATCTACGTTGGTAAAGCCAAAGATCTGAAGAAGCGTCTCGCCAGTTACTTCCGTGCTCAAGTCAGCAGCCGTAAAACGGAGACGTTAGTCAAAAATATCGTACAAATAGACGTTACCGTTACGCATACGGAAAAGGAAGCGTTAATTCTAGAGCATAATTACATTAAGTTATATCAACCACGATATAATGTTCTTCTGCGTGATGATAAGTCTTACCCGCTAATATTCCTGAGTGCCGATGTTCATCCGCGGCTTGCCGTGCACCGCGGAGCTAAACATGCCAAAGGCGAATACTTTGGCCCGTTCCCTAATTCTTATGCCGTACGTGAAACATTGGCACTTTTGCAAAAGTTGTTCCCGATCCGCCAGTGTGAAAATAGTGTCTATCGCAACCGTTCCCGCCCATGCTTGCAGTACCAGATTGGCCGCTGCCTGGGGCCATGTGTCTCTGGGTTGGTCAGTAAAGAAGAGTATCAGCAGCAGGTAGATTACGTGCGTTTATTCCTGTCCGGTAAAGATCAGCAGGTCTTGCATCAGCTGATTGAACGGATGGAAAATGCCAGTCGAGAACTCAATTTTGAAGAAGCGGCACGCATTCGCGATCAGATCCAGGCGGTACGCCGTGTTACCGAGAAACAGTTTGTTTCAGGCAATAGCGACGATCTGGATGTCATTGGCGTGTCCTTTGATGCAGGAATAGCCTGTTTGCACGTGTTGTTCATACGCCAGGGCAAAGTGCTGGGCAGCCGCAGCTATTTCCCGAAGGTGCCGGGTGGCACAGATTTGAGTGAAGTGGTGCAGACTTTTGTGGGGCAGTTTTATTTGCAGGGTAGCCAGGCGCGCACTTTACCGGCTGAAATTTTGTTGGACTTCAACCTGCCGGATAAAGACCTATTAGCGGACTCACTGAGTGAAGTGGCTGGGCGCAAGATCCAGATTCAGAGCAAGCCGCGCGGCGATCGTGCCCGTTACCTAAAACTGGCACGGACTAACGCCTCGGTGGCGCTGACCACCAAGCTTTCCCAGCAATCGACAATTCATCAGCGCTTGGTGGAACTGGCAAAATTGCTCAACCTTTCCGAGATTAACCGGATGGAGTGTTTTGATATCAGCCACACCATGGGTGAGCAGACGGTAGCATCCTGTGTCGTGTTCGATGGCAATGGGCCGCTGCGTTCAGAATATCGTCGTTACAATATCACGGGCATTACGCCGGGCGATGACTATGCGGCGATGACGCAAGTATTGAAACGCCGCTATGGTAAAGCGTTAGAAGAGCAAAAGATCCCTGATGTGATCTTTATTGATGGTGGCAAGGGGCAACTGGGCATGGCGATCGAGGTATTCAATTCGCTGAATGTCACCTGGGACAAAAGCCGGCCGTTGCTGATCGGCATAGCCAAAGGTAGCGATCGTAAACCCGGGTTAGAAACCCTGTTCTTTGTGCCGGAAGGTGAGGGGATTTCACTGCCGCCAGATTCACCCGCATTGCATGTGATCCAGCATATTCGTGATGATTCACACAACCATGCGATCGCTGGCCATCGTCAGAAGCGGGCAAAAGTTAAAAACACCAGTGCCTTGGAGTTGATCGAAGGCGTTGGGCCAAAACGGCGTCAGGTGCTGTTGAAGTATATGGGTGGACTTCAACCATTATTGAACGCCAGCGTTGAGGAAATTGCAAAAGTGCCGGGTATTTCACAAGCATTGGCAGAAAAGATCTACAATGCATTGAAACACTGAGGGCAATGTAGCAACATACTCTTAATTTCCACTCCAGCCAGACAGTTACCGTAGCATTATGCAATTGAATATACCGACTTGGCTTACCCTGTTCCGCGTGATTCTGATCCCATTTTTCGTGCTGGCGTTTTATCTGCCGTTCACTTGGGCTCCGGTAGTTTGCGCTGTGATCTTTGTGTTTGCGGCGATAACCGATTGGTTTGACGGCTTTTTAGCGCGCCGCTGGAAGCAAACAACACGCTTTGGCGCTTTCCTCGATCCCGTTGCGGATAAAGTGATGGTTGCGATGGCGCTAGTGCTGGTGGCTGAGTATTACCATACTTGGTGGATAACGTTACCTGCAGCTACCATGATCGCCCGTGAGATTATTATCTCGTCGTTGCGCGAATGGATGGCAGAAATAGGCAAGCGTAGCAGCGTTGCAGTTTCGTGGATTGGTAAAGTAAAAACAACGGCTCAGATGGTGTCGCTTGTGGGGCTGCTGTGGCGGCCCGATCGCACTGTTGAGTATGTGGCATTTGTGCTGCTGTATATTGCTGCGGTACTGACTTTCTGGTCGATGTTTCAATACTTGCATGCAGCGCGCAAGGATTTGCAGGAACCGTGATCAATACGCTATAAAAAACGGCAAACGAACGCAGTGCATGAACAATGTTATTGACTCATTATGTCAGGCAAGTAGAATGCAGCGCATCGAACGGCAATGAGAACTTGCCGTAAGATTCAAAAAAATCAGCAAATTCTGATTAATGCGGGAATAGCTCAGTTGGTAGAGCACGACCTTGCCAAGGTCGGGGTCGCGAGTTCGAGTCTCGTTTCCCGCTCCATTTCTCCTTCCAGTGCGTGCCTTTGAGCACCACAACTCACTGAAATAAAAGCGTAAACCTGATCAGTGAGTTCCATCCAGCAGCACTGGAAAGTACTCAAAACCAGTACAAATAAGTCCACTGACAAGTCCATCGCACGGACCCAACAAGTCCATCGGACACCTTTCCTCATCAGCAGAGAGTACGGGCCTTTCGCTCGGTGTCTGTCTGTTACCTGTTCCCCGTCACCACGACCCACAACCGGAACAAACAGACAACGAGGAACCCGCCATGGCTCACCTGACCGACCTGACCATTCGCCGTGCCAAAGCTGCCCGTAAACCCTACACCTTCAAAGATGGAGGAGGGCTGTATCTCAACATCAACAGCAACGGCACCAAAAACTGGCTCTTCCGCTTCTACTGGCAAGGCCGCCAGAAACGCATCTCCTTTGGCACCTATCCCACCATCGACCTCAAAAAAGCCCGATCCCTGCGCCAGCAGGCCCACGACCTGTTAGCCAACGGCATCGACCCGCGCACCTGCCGCACCCCCCAACCCACACCCGCACAACCGAACAGAGCTACTCACCCTCACGCCACCCCACAACCGCATCAGCCCGAAACCGTAGGCATCCGCTTTGCCGACTACGCCCAACACTGGAAAGCGTTCAAACTCAAACGACTGGGTATTGCCAACCGCCGCCAGAGTACCGCCATCCAGATCGAACGCTACCTGCGAATCGACATGCTGCCTCTATTGGGTACGCTTCCCCTTAACACCATCACCCGCCAGCATGTTCTTGCCGTTCAGCGCAAAATTGAAAAACGCGGCGCCCTCTCCATTGCGGAAAAAGTCCGAAGCTGGCTCAACGAACTCTTCCGCCACGCCATCGCAGAAGGCCACATTGACACCAACCCCGCCGCCGACCTCGACATCATCGCCTTACCGCAAAAACCCACCCTGCATAACCCCTTCCTGCGCATCCAGGAACTTCCCGCCTTCCTCCACCAGCTTCACCACTATCAAGGCTCCCGCCAGACCCAACTCGGCCTAAGGCTTCTACTGTTGACCGGCGTTCGCACGGGTGAACTGCGCCAGGCCAGACCCGAACATTTCGACCTGGAACATGCCCTGTGGAAAGTTCCCGCCGAAACCGTCAAACAACTCCAGAAAAGAGTCCGCACCAGCAGCACAGAAATACCGCCCTACCTTGTCCCGCTCTCACGTCAGGCCGTTCAAGTCATTCGGGAACTGCTCGACATGCGCTTTGCCTCCCAGACCTACCTCCTCACACATCGCAGCGAACCTAAATTCCCTATCAGTGAAAACACCCTCAACTCAGGGTTACGCAGAATGGGCTACAAAGACAAACTCACCGGGCACGGCATTCGCGCCACCCTCTCAACTGCCTTAAACGAACTCGGCTACCCTAAAGAATGGATCGAAGCCCAACTCTCCCACAGCGACAAAGACCAGATCAGAGCCACCTACAACCATGCGGAATACGTTGAACAACGCAGAACCATGATGCAGGAATGGGCTGACAGACTCGACCAGTGGCGGGAACAGGCCACCGAACCCCAAAACCCGCCCAAAACAGAAGAACTGTCACAGCGCGGGGTCAAGGGCGGGATTCATCCCGGCGTAGCGTACCCTTGACGCTGCCTAACAAGAAACACGCTTAAACATGGCTGTCAGAACGGCATAGCCGGGCTGACAGCCTGGAAAACGCAGCTTTTGCTTGATATCGGCTCTTATAGAGCCAGTAAAGCGACTAATTTCTATTTTTGAATTCGATTGTTAACGAGTAGCGAGAAAAGGAGATTGCACCGTGTGCATGAACTGATATTGGAATGGGATTTAAAATGCAGAATTTTCAAAAAAATTGTGGTATTAAAAGGTGGGTGCTTACACCTATTTTAGCCTGTATAGTAGCATCTAAATGTATGCTGACTGGGCAAGTTTGGGATCTGCACTGCATCAAGGCCAAACACCATTTAGTCACTGAGTTTGTTTAATCATTTTGACTAGGTGCGATAATGGTCAGTTGTGTCTGACTTCGTTGATAAGAACACCAGTGATCGGTATCAATATTCCTTAACGTTCTTACTCCAAGGAAAAGAAATGGATAATTTTGAACAACAGCCTTTTGGCGATGCAGAGTTTGCAGTGAATCCTGAACAAAGATGTCCAGTAATTCTTCTTCTGGATACATCGTATTCAATGAGCGGAGCGCCTATCGCACAACTGAATGAAGGGCTTGTGACGCTTCGAACAGAACTTTCCAATGACCCCATGGCAGCAAAACGAGTTGAGCTAGCAGTTGTCACTTTTGGCCCTGTTGAGGTGAAGTCTGATTTTGTTACTGTTGACACTTTCTACCCCGAGGCGCTTGAAGCAAATAATGCAACCCCAATGGGGGAGGCCATTGTGACTGGGTTAAACATGCTGCAGCAACGTAAGCAGAGATATCGTGAAAATGGCGTGAAATACTATCGTCCATGGGTATTCTTGATTACAGATGGAGCCCCCACTGATAATTGGGATGAGGCTAGGCGCCGTGTCCATGAAGGTGAAGAACGCAAGGAGTTTATGTTTTACGCTGTTGGTGTGGAACAAGCGGACATGAACGTTCTTAAACACATCGCAACACGGCAACCTCTCAAACTCAGGGGATTGGCGTTCAAAGAGTTATTTCAATGGCTATCCAGTTCTCTAAGTGCAGTTTCACAGTCTAACCCGGGCGATGTTGTTCCTCTTGAGAACCCAACCGCTCCGGATGGATGGGCCACCGCGGGGTAATGGTAAGTGGTTTGGAAATGGGCGTCAGCTTCAGTAATAGGCACCTCGCACATTCGATCTGGTCATAAATTGCAAGATGCTTGCGCAGTATCACGTATTGGATACTCAGCGCTTTTTGCTGTGGTATCAGATGGTGCGGGAAGTGCAGAATTTGGCGCATACGGAGCGTGGCTTACATGCCGTTTCTTAACCGTTCGTTTCAGGGAACGGTTACGTACTAATCCTGATCTACCTTCTGACGAAGAGTTAATGGACTGGATTGACGATTTGCGCGACCTTATTTTTACGCTAGCTGATCGTAGAAATAGCGTGCCTAGACAGTTTGCTGCCACCTTGGCGGCTGTGCTTATATCAACTGATGAAGTGTTGACTTTACACATTGGTGATAGCGCTATTGTCGCTAGAAAAGGAACAGAATGGGAGACAATGTGTTGGCCAGAAAATGGAGAATACGCGTCCACTACTTATTTCATAACAGATAGCCCAGCTCCCCGTCTCAACATACAACGTTGGCAGCATATTTATGATGCTTATGCCTTGTTTTCTGATGGTGTGGGTGATCTCGCATTATCACATCATGAGAAGACGGCACATTCCCCTTTTTTTGAACCAATGATGCGTCCCATAGATAATGCATCAGGTGAGGGACGACTTGTGAAGTTGTCAAATCAATTGGCTACGTTTCTTGGCAGTCCATCAGTTTGCGAGCGCACAGATGACGATAAGACTTTGATCCTTATTTCAGGAAAGTAAGCATGCAGGAAATTGTTATAGGAAGTGAGCAAGTTTCTGTTGCTGAGTTGATTGGAAAGGGTGGTGAGGGTGAAGTTTACAAGATAAACAACCGTCCTGAAATAGTAGTCAAAATCTATAACGTTAATAAACGCTCGGAGCGCGAAGGTAAAGTTCGCGCTATGGTTGATACAGCCCTTTACAGTAAAACTAATCTGATAGCGTATCCCAGAGAGATTGTCACCGATAAAACGGGTAAGTTTCTTGGTTTCGTCATGCGATTTGTTTCAGGCTATCATCCATTGCATGAGCTATATAGCCCTAAATCACGTTTGCGTCATTTCCCTAAATCTGACTATCGATTCCTTGTTCGGGCAGCATTAAATGTAGCTCGAGCAGTGGGTAAAGTGCACCAAGATGGGGGCGTAATAGGTGATTTGAACCATTCAGGTATATTGGTCGCTCAGGATGCAACCATCGCTCTGATTGATGCAGATAGTTTCCAGTTCTATCTAAAAGGTATAACTTATCACTGTGTTGTTGGTGTTCCTGAGTTCACGCCGCCTGAACTTCACGGTAAAAATCTCGCATTAGTTGAAAGAACGATTGAACATGATAATTTTGGTCTTGCTGTCGCGATCTTTCATCTTTTATTCATGGGTCGTCATCCATACGCAGGGCGCTATAGTGGGCCTGATATATCAATGAGCGAAGCTATCGCTCAAAATCGTTTTGCATTTTCTCTGATTCGACAAAATGAAACACAAACAATATCACCACCAGGATCTTTAACACTTGATCTTTTCCCAGATGTCTTAGCCCATGCTTTCGAACAAGCATTTGGCCTAGCACCTGGCGCTCGTCCAAATGCAAAAGCATGGATTCAAATCCTAACGACGCTTGAATCCTCATTAAGTAGCTGTAATACAATTAAGACACATTACTATCCCAGTAAGGCGAAAGGATGTGTTTGGTGCAAGTTGTCTGCCAGCAGTCAGTTTGACATGTTTCCTGACAGATCTGCAATATTTTCTAATATTGCAACTGATGCAAGCGGAACAGAACAAGCCATCAGGGAAATACAAATGTTCTATTTTCCCACTCTAGAGGATTTGTTACCCTCTCCTTCACCTGTAAAAAGTCGAAGTGACGCGCTTATAGCAGCCAAAAGTGGCGGATTTAGTCGTGCTTTATTAGGGCTCCTAATGATAGGTGGAGCTCTTTTGGGTTTTACATATTTACCTTCAGTTTTTTATATATGGATAGGTATTGCGATATGGGGATATTCTTTTTTTTCTAATCGTAAATTAGATAAATTTAAATTTATTAATCATTTTAAAGAAGCTGACAATCTAGTACAGCATGAATTAGATGCATTTTTACAGCGTAATGGATTGATAGAGTTTATTAAAATTCGTGAAAGCCTTGATGTCTCAATTGCCAGATATAAAGGACAAGATATTGCATTAGTCCGTGATCTAGCTATATTAAAGTCTAGTCGAAAAGAGCGTCAGTTAAAATTTTATTTGGACAGCTTTTCTATTCGAAAAGCTAAAATATCCGGAATAGGACCTGCAAAAACTGCAACGCTAATATCATTCGGGATTGAAACTGCAGCAGATATTAATCGCACAGATGTGCTGCGTGTGCCAGGGTTTGGTAAGGTTATGACGGAAAAGCTGTTAGATTGGCGGAAAGGGAAGGAGTCAAAATTCACATATAATCAAAAATCGAATGTTCAAGATGCTACAGACGAAAAAATATTATATGGACAGTATTCTGTTGAGAAAGTAAAACTAGAAAACATCATCCGTAATGGCTTGGTAATGCTTAAAAATGCCAAAGTGTCTCTGAAAGATTTACCTAGTAAAACACGATCTGATAGTGCCCTATGTAAGGCAATCAATATTCGCGCTCAGGCGGAGCATGATTTAAAAGAATTAGGCTTATCTGTACCAGTCTCTTCTGTAATACTACCCATTAAACCATTACCACAACCAATAATTCCTCCTTCTAAGCTATCAGGTAGTGCATTACCTAATAGAACTTCGAACCATGTTAGATCGACAACTGTTGTGCCAAATTGTCCACGCTGTGGTTCTTTAATGCGTCGTCGTTCGGGTAAGCACGGGCCGTTTTGGGGGTGCCAGAACTACCCCAGATGCAAAGGGACTCGTAATTAGCAGGTTAGATATATAATAAATATTCACGATATTACATTGCATGATACAGCTTGACACTCAGCTGACTATCAGAATTGATTGGTTTCAGGGGAGTGGGGATGCCAGACTGGGTACAAATTAGAACAGTATAAAAAATATTTTTGCCACAGCATTCCACCAATAACCACACCACCAGAACCTTCTTGCAACGGTCTTTCGTTGTCCTATAATCATCTTGCTAAATGTGCTCGCAGAGCACACACCCAAGCGCACCGGTTCCCGCAAGTGCGCGTTTCAGAGCACCCCTCTGAAAGGAACCTCCCCGCCGCCAACGCCTTCACCGTAAGCGTCCGGCGAACTCATATTGTTAACAAAACTCTGCTGCCACATGCTGCCTTCATTCAATACAATGAACCTGAGGCAAAATATGACAAAACAGTATTCTCACAGTGAACGGCAACAACATCTCGACGCCTGGCAACAGAGTGGATTGTCTAAAAAGCATTATTGCCGACTGCATGACCTGAACCCGGCCACC
>NZ_MOXD01000057.1 GCF_001976145.1 Serratia oryzae | reverse complement strand
GAACCTGAGGCAAAATATGACAAAACAGTATTCTCACAGTGAACGGCAACAACATCTCGACGCCTGGCAACAGAGTGGATTGTCTAAAAAGCATTATTGCCGACTGCATGACCTGAACCCGGCCACCTTTTATTACTGGCTAAAGCATCATCGCGATGACGCTACCGTGACCGTTCCCGCTGCCTTTATTCCTGCGCGCCGAGTGATGCCTGAGAATAATGATGCTGACACGGTAGCACTCAACCTTCCCAATGGCTGTTCAGTCAGGTGTCTTCCCGCTCAGTTGCGCGCAGTGATGCAGGCCTTGTCCCTATGTTAACGCCCCAGCACATCTGGCTGGCACGGGAGCCCGTCGATATGCGACGGGGTATTGATACCCTGACGCAGTACATTACCGACCACCTGCACCAACCCTGGCAAGGGGAAGCCGCTTTTGTCTTCTGCAACAAGGCACGCTCGCGCATCAAAGTCCTGCGCTGGGACAAGCACGGTGTCTGGCTGTGTCTGCGCCGTCTTCATCAGGGCCATTTTATCTGGCCCCGGCAAGGGGATGTCGCCTGGCTGCTGTCACCCGAACAGACCGACTGGTTGATGAAAGGCATTGACTGGCAGCGGGTGGATGGCCTGGATTTAACCGGCTGGAAATAACGAAAGACAGTGATTAA
>NZ_MOXD01000056.1 GCF_001976145.1 Serratia oryzae | reverse complement strand
GCCAACACCCAGCAGACGACGGGCAAGAACAGCAGCAGCGGTTTTGGCGTCGGGGTCGATGTCTCGACCGCAGGTGTGGCGGTGTCGGCCAACGCCAACAAGAGCCAGGGCTCGGAGAAAGGCAACGGCACCCAGTGGACAGAAACCACGATTGACAGCGGTAACCAGGTGAACATCACCAGCGGGCGCGATACCACGTTAAACGGCGCGCAGGTGAGTGGCGAGAGCGTGAAGATGGACGTTGGGCGCGACCTGACGCTCAGCAGCCAGCAGGACAGCGACCGTTTTGATGCCAAACAGACCAGCATATCGGGCGGCGTCTCGGTGCCGATTGGCAGCCCAGGTGGCAATGTGCAGTTCTCGACCAGCCGTGACAAGTTGCAAAGCAACTATGACAGCGTGCAGGAGCAGACGGGTATCTACGCCGGACAAGGTGGTTTTGATATCACCGTAGGGAACCATACCCAGCTTGACGGGGCTGTGATTGCCAGTACGGCCGACAAGAGCAAAAACAGCCTGGATACCGGTACGCTGGGCTTTAGCGATATCGACAACAAGGCGGACTTCAAGACTGAACACCAGGGCGGCAGCTTTAGCACCGGTGGCAGCCTGTTGGGCAATGTGCTGTCGAACAGTAACAACCTGTCGCTGGCGGGGGCCAATAACAGTGGCCATGCGGAAGGTACCAGCCAGGCAGCGGTCAGTGAGGGTACGATTACCATCCGTGACCAGGCCAACCAGAAACAAGATGTGGCTGAACTCAGCAGAGATACCGAGAACGCCAACGGCAGTATCGGGCCAATTTTTGACAAAGAGAAAGAACAGAATCGGCTTAAGCAGGCGCAACT
>NZ_MOXD01000055.1 GCF_001976145.1 Serratia oryzae | reverse complement strand
TGGCCGCCACCGAAGAGCAATCAAGCTATCGGTTGGATGAGAAGAAAAAGAGCGGTGTGTTCAGCGGCGGTGGGCTGGGCTTCACTGTTGGCAGCACCTCGTCACGCCATCAGGTGAACGAAGACGGTACCACCCAGAGCCAGAGTGTGAGCACCATTGGTTCAACCGGTGGCGATGTGAGCATTGTTGCAGGCGGCAAAGCGCATATCGGCGGTGCGGATGTGATTGCCAACCAGAACCTGTCGGTGACCGGTGACAGTGTACAGATTGACCCAGGGCACGATATCACCCGCCGGGATGAGACCGTTGAGCAGAAGAGCAGCGGTTTGACTATCGCGCTGTCTGGTGCAGCAGGCGGTGCGGTGAACACTGCCGTCAACACGGCGCAGCAGGCGCAGAAAGAAACCGACGGTCGCCTGGCAGCGTTACAAGGCACCAAGGCGGCGCTGTCTGGTGTGCAAGCCGGTCAAGCCGTGGCGTTGGAGCAGGCCAAAGGCGGGGATATCAAAAACACCGTGGGAGTCAGTGCCTCGCTGGGGAGTCAGAAGTCCAGTTCGGAATCCCATTCGCAATCGACGACGGTCACCGGCTCAACGCTGACGGCAGGTAACAACCTCTCAGTAACCGCCACCGGTAAGGGTAATGGTACCCACAGTGGGGATATTGTGGTTGCTGGTAGCCAGTTGAAAGCCGGTGGGGATACCACACTGAATGCTGAACGTGATGTGCTGCTGAGCGGTGCGGCCAACACCCAGCAGACGACGGGCAAGAACAGCAGCAGCGGTTTTGGCGTCGGGGTCGATGTCTCGACCGCAGGTGTGGCGGTGTCGGCCAACGCCAACAAGAGCCAGGGCTCGGAGAAAGGCAACG
>NZ_MOXD01000054.1 GCF_001976145.1 Serratia oryzae | reverse complement strand
GATCACTTTCCAGATCCTTGCGATTTAACGCCTCCTTATCTTTCTGTTCTTCTGGTGTCAGGTTCTGTTTGTTGTTGAGATATGTCTGGCGGCTCTTCTCCGTGCTGCTCAGATAGTTATTCTCCACCGCATTTTTACCCGCTTGTGCACCCGCCAGAGCATTAGCGCTGCTATCGCCGGTCACACCACCCGCCAGCCCGGCCGCTAAGGTGGAGAGCGCACTGATATTCTGCTTCTGCTCTTCACTCAGCTTGGCGATTTTCTCATCAGTATCTGCCCCGTACAACTGCCCCGCCAGATAACGCGCCGCCAGTTCGCCACCGGCTGCACCCGCTGCCCCAGCCGCCGCCGAGTTGCCGCTCATTTCTGCCGCTATCGCGCCCCACACAGCGTGCGCCAGCACGTTGGCGGTATCATTATCCCCGGTATATTTCTTGATTTGCTCTGCCGCATACGGGCTTAATCCACCGGCAATGGCGGCGGCCATATTGCCACCGGCCAAGCCCTGCAATGCCGCAGTGACAGCTTGTGCCGCTTTCTGCAAGTCGCTGCCGGTGCCGTATTTCTGCATCTCCGCTTTGTAGGTCGGCGACTCTCGCAGCATCGCGGCGTAGGCTTCTTTATCCGCCACAGAGGCGTTTTCCGCCAACGGCTTGCCGCCCGCCTTGATGTACGCTTCTCGCGCGGCATTCAGCCCGTTGATATCTCCCTGTGTGCGGATGATATCCATCGCCTGACCACCGATTTCACCTATCAGTTGCGCCTGCTTAAGCCGATTCTGTTCTTTCTCTTTGTCAAAAATTGGCCCGATACTGCCGTTGGCGTTCTCGGTATCTCTGCTGAGTTCAGCCACATCTTGTTTCTGGTTGGCCTGGTCACGGA
>NZ_MOXD01000053.1 GCF_001976145.1 Serratia oryzae | reverse complement strand
GTTGAAACGGTGCGTCTGGCTGTCGCCGCTGGAGCGCCAGTCGAAGCCCTGATTGTTGATGGTCGAGAGGTAGTCGCTGTAGGAATAGTTGTAATCCGCCAGCCAGTAGCCGTAAGGCAGGCTGACACCGGCCTGCACGCTGCGGGCGTTGTGATCGCTGGCGAAATCGCTGCTGCGCGCGCCGGAGACAAACCACTGATCCGCCAACCCCAGCAGGTTATTGCCGGTCAGCGAGCCGTTGATCTGCCCGGTGCCGGTGCTTTTTTGCCCGCTGTTATCGAACCCCAACCCCAGCATCACCGGGAATTCCGGCGTGGCGGTCAGGTTCACCACCGAATAGCCCGGCTGGCTGCCGGGCAGGATTTCAATCTTGACCGGTTGCTGACGCAGGCGGTTGATCTGCTCCATGCCCTGTTCGATATCGCGCAGGTTAAGGATAGTGCCCACCAGGCCGGGGAACGCCATCTTCAGCATGCGGTCATCGCGTTTATCCAACTGGATCTTCTCCAGTTGGCCTTCAAGAATGAGAAGCTTCAGTTCCCCGTGAGACAGATCCTGCTCAGTGAGGAACGCGCGGCTGGTGATGTAACCGCGCGCGATATACCAGTCGGAGACCTGTTGTACCAGGGTTTGGATCTGTGCCAGATTCAGGCAGCGCTGGAGATAAGGCTGCGTGAGCGTTTGCTGCACGCTGGCAGGCAGGTGAGTGGCACCCTCAAGACGGATGGTATTGAGGGTGAAACAGGGGCCACCTTCAGCCGCAACGGGTGGGGCCTCTGGGCGCGTAGGGGAAATGCTGCGTTGCAGTTGCTGGCGCTGCTGCTGGTTTTGCTGCAGCAGATCACGCTGTTGCTGCTGGATGGTGTCGCGATCGGCGGGGCTGAGAAACGCG
>NZ_MOXD01000052.1 GCF_001976145.1 Serratia oryzae | reverse complement strand
CTCGCGCGACGAAAGCCACTATGAAGTCTGCCTGCAACCGCGCTTGGCGCTGCTGTCACGCAGCCATCAGAACGCGATTTATCAGGATATCTCGGTGCCGGGCATTGTGGAGAAAATCCTGCGGGAACGCCACGACATGCGCGGGCAGGATTTTGTCTTCACGCTGGCCCATGAGTATCCGCGCCGTGAGCAGGTGATGCAGTACGGTGAAGACGACCTGACCTTCATCTCGCGCCTGCTGGCCGAGGTGGGTATCTGGTTCCGCTTTACCGCCGACCCGAAGCTCCATATCGACGTGGTGGAGTTTTACGACGACCAGCGCCATTACCAGCAGGGGATGACCCTGCAGGCGGTGCCGCCTTCCGGCCTGCACGACAGCGGTGTGGACTCGGTGTGGGATTTGTCCAGCGCCCATCAGGTGGTGGAGAAATCGGTCAGCCTTAACGATTACAACTACCGCACCGCCACCGCCGACCTGAGCAGCCAGGTGGATGTGACCCGCGGTGACGCCACCACCTACGGTGAAGCCTATCACTTCGCCGACAACTACCTGACCGCAGGCGGCGAAGGGCGTGAGCCAGAGCCGGAAAGCGGCGCCTTTTATGCCCGTCTGCGCCATGAGCGCTACCTGAACGCACAAACCCGGTTCACCGGCGTTGCCAACACCGCAACGTTGGTACCGGGCGTGGAACTGAAGGTCACGGGCAGCTATGCCCCTGCCGCGTTTGCCCAGGGCGTGGTGATCGTGCGTACCACCAGTTCGGCACGGCGCGACCGCAGCTTTGAAGTGGCGTTCGAGGCCATCCCTTATTCCGAGGATTACGGCTTCCGCCCGGCGTTGCTCCCCAAACCCAAGATGGCCGGTACGTTGCCGGCACGGGTGACCAGCACCACCGCCAA
>NZ_MOXD01000051.1 GCF_001976145.1 Serratia oryzae | reverse complement strand
CCACGCTCATGGCTGTCGGCTTTTTTACCCAGTGAGAGCAAGCCGTAGCTCATGTCGCTGACTTTCTTGTTCAACTCGGCAACATCGCTACCGGCACATCCCGTCAACAGAACGGCGGATAACACCACACAGGCAACATGACAGAAATGACGCTTACCCCTGACGCTCATCTTTATCTCCTTGTTTATCGATGCTTTCTTCTGCCTTATGATCCCTGGACGTATGTCGCAATCGTTCATGTAACAAGCGAAGACTTTCAGCATTAACCCGTGGGGAGAAGCGCGAGCGTTTTCTGCCCAATAGCACCTCACGATCTACCTCACCAAAATACTGCTGCGCCGGGGGTATGGTTTCCGTCGCCAACACAATATCTCTGCGGGTAATGGGGAATGAGCGGTAGTGCTGTGCCGCCGAGAATATTTTGCGAATTTGGTATCCCCCCTGGTACAGCCGATCGTCACGATGCTGCCGAGAGATAAACCCGTAATGGTGAGCCTGGAATAATTTCAGTGCCAGTTGGTCAAAGCCAACGAGAAGGTAAACGCAGCGGTATCCTAAAGGCGTATGACTGTGCACGCCAATATTCAGGGGGGACTTGGAAACAACATTGGACAACGAAATACCGCTGGGGAGCTCGGCTATCAGATCATTTGCCTCATCCAACAAACGCTGAACATTCTTGTGTGCTTCATCAATCAGTTTTTCAAGCTGATACATTACGGCATCCGCATAGGGATTATCAGCCAGGGAATCTCGGTTAATACTGGAAACCAGGCGGAAAAATCGCGGCATTCCGATGATGGTATCTTTCCTCGTCCCCCTCTCTCTTCCTTCCCAGGTACTGATCGCATAGAAGGTATGCAAATCAATCCTCAGTTCAGAATGTAGCGCACCGACTTTCTTACCGTCCTTTTTCTCCGCATTGTCAGTCATGACAGCCTCTATTCGATAGTTGACGCAGAGTGAGATAGTCAGAGAACGGTGGGTCTTCAAACAACGGGAAAGTATTTTCTCAACGGCGACAATTGATCTTAGCGACTGTTGCGCCCCGCAACACTGTATGATTTTTAGCCACT
>NZ_MOXD01000050.1 GCF_001976145.1 Serratia oryzae | reverse complement strand
AGGGAGAGCAGCTGTGTTTAAAGTCAATGGGTGATGATTAATTTGTCACCCATTGCCTATTATCTCGCAGCATCGCGTTTAATATCGTTAACAGCTTTCTGATGCACGCTGTTAACGCCACTTTCTTCGCTTTACCTCGTGCAACCAGCCTGTCATAGAACTCTTTTATCGTCTTATTGCTACGCGTTGCCGACAACGTTGCCATGTAAAGCGCCGCTCTCACCGCCGAACGACCGCCCCAGATCGTTCGCTGCCCTTTCATTTTCCCACTTTCATGGGCGTACGGGCACACGCCAACTAACGCACTGATTTCTCTCCGTGTCAGCTTACCTAGCTCCGGTAACAACGCCAGTAACGTCGACACCGTCACTTTGCCTAACCCTTTAACCTCTTCGAGCAACCTGGCTTTCTCCTGCCAGACTGGCATCACCTTCAGTTGTCGGTGTATATCATCGTCAATATCGCTAATCTGCTGATTCAGCCAATTGACATGGGCATGTATCGATTGGCTGGCCTCGTATAACGCACCCTCAAGCCTGTTAAGCTCCGCTGTGCGGATCTCTATCAACTGACGCCGCCGCGTTACCATTCCCGCCAGACGTTGAGTTTGAACATCGTTTTGTTCCCTCACTGGCGGCTCTATCGCCTGGGCAAAGCGGCATAACACGGCAGCATCTATCGTGTCTGTTTTCGCCCGTTTTCCCAACGCTCGGGCAAAATTCTTGACCTGCCGGGGATTAACGACCGCTACGGGCAATGTCTTCAACGTGAGCGCTGCGCAAAGTGGCCCATGATATTTACCTGTCGCCTCCATGGCGATCAGCTCGACCTCATAGGTCTCAAGCAAGGAGATTAACGCCTGATGCCCTGAGGGCGTATTGTCAAATTGAGCAATACGAGGGTCTGTGTTGATAAACACGTCGAACTTCTCTTTGGCGATGTCAATACCGACGTAAGTCTTTTGCTTCATCTCATGTCTCCCAGCCTTGCGTGATACGGACTGACAGCATCGTCGTCCAGGCAGCTGTTCGGGCTCATCATGAAACCGACGTGGCGCAATAAGCTCTCCCACGGGCTTGGTGTCCCAGAGGGCGTACGTGCTGCCACGCCGGGTAAGAACACGGTACAACCTATCTTTTTACATCAACTACAAACATACAAGGG
>NZ_MOXD01000004.1:481-462176 GCF_001976145.1 Serratia oryzae | reverse complement strand
TAGTTGACGCAGAGTGAGATAGTCAGAGAACGGTGGGTCTTCAAACAACGGGAAAGTATTTTCTCAACGGCGACAATTGATCTTAGCGACTGTTGCGCCCCGCAACACTGTATGATTTTTAGCCACTTTTGCTACCGGCAACACTGTATACTTTTTAGCCGCTGTTGCGGCCGGCAACACCGCTTAATTTTTAATCACTGTTGCGCCCCGCAACACCTTGCGTGTTTTTAGGTACTCGAAGGTGGGCACCATATCTGCGGGATAACCGAAGAACGTGTTGAGATTTTCCCAGTGGGAACGCCAACTTTTGCTGATTTGCGGGTATTCTTCATCTCAGACATCTGCGAACTTGTCCAACGCCATCAGAGCCGCTTCCTCTATCTGGGCCTGGTACAAATATGCCACTCTAGTGAAGTATTATCGTGCCTATCAAATTGTTCGAAGCAGTAAATATCATCTCTTTCAATGGGTAATGTATAGTAAAAAAGATCCCATACAAAAAGCTCGGCTGTATATTTTCCCTATGGTATCAGCCGTAATCATCTGTTGATGCCTCTCAACATTGTAGATCTACTGAAGGCAGAATAGCGTTATGCCAGACTAAAATAAGAACGTCTGTTACCAGGCAGTTGAAATAACCTACCGGGCGTTATGAGTGGTGATCCCTTAAACCATCCGCTTACTTCACCCAGTCCTCCAGCTTCAGGTCCGGTACCCGCGAAAATTCCCGCGTATTATTCGTCACCAGTATGGCGTCTGCCGCAATGGCATGCCCAGCAATCGCCGTGTCGTTGGGACCGATGGGTGTCCCGGCTGCAGACAGCGCCGCCTTAACTTTCATGGTGGCATCCACCGCCGCCCGGTCCCAGGCCAGGACGGCATCCAGGCGGGCGCAAAATGCGTCGACCAACTGTGCGTAGCGCGGGGAAGCTTTTTTTCCGATAGCGCCGAAGCGCATCTCGGCGTAGGTGATAGCTGAGACCACGATGCGGTGATTGCGCAGTACGGCCTGCTCAAGACACTTAATCACAGCTTCCGGCTGCTCGCGCATGATGAATGAGCAAATGTTGGTGTCCAGCATATAGGTCTTGTTCACAGGTCAAATCGTCCTTCGTCGCTGACAACGTCCTCACGCTCCGTCATAAAGTCCGTGTCGGCTTTTTCGAGTTGTGTGAACGATCCCCAGGTCGGCCGGATGGGACGCAGGATGATACGGTCCCCTTCCCGGACAATCTCCAGCTCGCTAACTCCCTCAAAATCCAGATCGCGGGGCAGACGGATGGCACGGTTATTGCCATTCTTAAATATAGATACGGTTCGCATGTTGTCCTCCTGGTACTATGGCCTCATGGCCCTCTGCATATGCTAAGTATAGGTGGATTCCGTGCATATGCATAGTGTTAGCATATGCATATGCTAAAGATATGCGCATCCCTTTTCTATACAGGCACCATACCTATGTTAGGCATATGTAATTTTATCTTTTTTCACAGCAGATCCGAAAAGTGGTATTTCCGGCACCTCGCCACAAAGATACCAGATACAGTGTCTTAATAGTTATATACACCACTATATGCAGAGCCTACCCCGGTTGTCCCCCCCGATCATCCCGGTCATTTGATAAAATTTTTCTGCCGGTGACAATCCGTCGCCAGCAGGATGATGAGGTTGTCCTTTGCGTATCATCTGTACCGGCACAATACCAGCGGCCTCGTACCACTGAAGGCAGCCAGGTGATATCCCTAGTCCACACCTGACAGGGCCCGGATGCGGTGAACGTCGTCGGCGGTTTTACCCGGCTCGACTTGAGACGACGGCCACGATGATGCACTTCCCCATGACGACGCAGCACCCGGTAAAAGGTCGACTCACTTGCCAGATAAACGCCTTTATCCGCCAGTCGTGGCACGATCTGTGACGGCGGCGGGCTGGCATACTCGGGGTGATGGCTGACAGCCCGTATCTGCTGCTCTTCTTCCACACTCAGGCGATTGGCGGGCGCTGGGCGTATCGCCGTGGTTCTTCGGTCTTCCGGGGACGTTTGCCAGCGCTGCCAGGTGCGTACACTGGGCTCAACTTCGCGGCAGGCCACCGCCCGGCGGGCACCGGCAGTGACGGCCTCATTTATCCACACGATAAACTGCTGCCGTTCCTCGCTGGGTGTCAGTCGTCCTCGTCCGTTTCCCCGTAGTAGTCCCTGAGCTTTTTTCTTAACACCAGGATCGCCGCCGCCTCCGCCAGCGCCTTTTCTTTACGCAGCAGTTCCTTTTTCAACTGCTTGTTTTCTTTCTGGCTTTGCTTGAGAGCCGCTTTATCATCACCAGAAGGAACCTGCAAAAAAGCCTGTTTCCATTGCGCTATCTGCACGGGATAGAGCCCCTTTTTGCGGCAGTATTCGGCGATTTCCGTTTCACTTAACGTGGCGGTTTCCACGATAACGGCGAGCCGCGCTTCGGCGGGCCACTGTTCACTGTTTTTCTCTGCACCGGGCACCGGTTTCCCCTCTGATTTAGCCTGATTGCGCCAATTATAGAGAGTAGCTTCCGATATCCCTTCCATCTGTGCAACAGCCGCGACGTTCATGTTGTAAGGGGGCAGCAATTTTGCCAACACGCTGGCTTTACGTTCTGGAGAAATACGTTTCATTTGTCACTCCGTCGCCCTCTGGATCCATTTTTAGAAGGGGGTGACAACTATGCTGACACTGAGGGCCCCTTTGGCAGTATTAAGGTTTGCCCTGATTCGCTCTGTCTCCTGAATGCAGAAGACATTGTAGTACCTGGAATAAAATGCATTGGCCAACTGACGGTCGGCGAATATTATGCGGTAGGAAACATTGATGTGCTTCATAGTCAGGCCAAGCTGGCGGTGGAAAGCCGCTGGCACGATGCTTCTTCAAGAATGGCTATAGTGGGAGAGTAGCATGAAATTTATAGGCAGCTTTCTGCTGTGTGTACTGGCTGGTTGGTTTTTAACACTATACGGCGTACCTTTAGGTATGATGTTCGGCCCTCTCATCGTGGTGATAGTACTCAAACGCTGGCGGATATCCATACGTGCCATACCCGGCAGTATTACCTTTATCCAGCTATCACTTGGCATCTCTATCGGCCTAATGTTTCGCGGAATGTCTTTCGGGGAAACTGGTAGTCTGTTTGCTCTACTCAGCCTATTGTGCTTGTGTTTATTGTTGCAATTTATTACCAATTATCAATGGTGTATCCGCCGCTTAGGTTGGAGCAAAGACGAAGCAATTCTGGGCTCAGTTCCGGGAGCAATGGCTGCAGTGCTAGCCCTTGCGACCCATATCAATGCACCACCGCAGAAAATAGTTATCTCTCACGCCCTACGACTGATTACACTGACCATGCTTGCAGGCTTCATTGCAGGCGGGGAGACGCATTCTAGCCTTTCCTTATACTGGACGGATTTTGGTTCCACGCAAAATACGTTATGGTTGGGAGGCATAGGCATAATTGGCTTTATTTCTGGTAAGTTGTTGGAGCGTTGGCATCTCCCTGCTCCATTTATGATTACTTCACTTTTTTGTTCAGCATACTTTCATACCTTGGCACCTCAACCGCTACATTTCCCAGATATCTTGAATCAACTGAGCATGGTATTAATGGGGATACTTATTGGGCATCATTTTACCGCGTTTTCAATAGTCGAATTTATGCGTCACCTATGGGCATCTGTTCAACTTATAGCCCTGAGCCTCACGGTAACATTCCTTATCGCTTTTGGTGCATCTACTTTGCTCGGTTATCCATTGTACTTGTTGATACTTTCCTGGGTACCTGGCAGCGTGGAGTCCATGTCTTTCGCTGCATTAACCTTAAAAGCCGACGCTGGATTTGTGATGGCGAACCATATTATAAGAATGCTGATCATTCATACCTTACCTGCCTTGGCACTCCATCGCCAGAAGCAGGAGGATACAGGTTGATTATTTTTTAGCGACAACAACCATTTTTTTACTCTTTGGATCCCAATCTCTTTCACTTAATAGCCCAGAATAGAAATCAACATGTTTGAAACCACTATAATGCAGCATATTTTCTAGTTCTTTCGGATTATAAAATACTACATCAAGCGTTGTACGACAGGAATGTGCCCTACGGCAAGATGTTATCGTATATTGTAAATTTACTCCTTGCTCATATTGTATTCCTGAGCGTTCTTTTTCTATTACCAGGCTTTCATCACCCTTGCTAATCACGACCCTGTTCATAAAACCAGATGATTCGAGTGTATCACCATTAATAGTATCAATGACGATCTCTCCTGATGCTTTCAATTGGCTAGCGCAACGCTTAAGGAAACGAGCATTTCGATAATGCGGATAATAGCCAAAAGAGTTGAAAAGAATAATGATCAGATTAAACTGCCCCCTCCCCCTAGCATATCGTCCATTTCGCCCAAATAAAATCTCCCACGTTCGCCAAAGTTATGAATACTTGCCTGTTCTATAAAACTTGGTGATAGATCAATACCCGTAACTCTATGTCCCAATCTCATTAAGGCTTTGCTATGACGAACATAACCGCAAGGAGTGTCCAGAATATCCAATATACCTTGCTGCTCGATTATCTCTAGAACACTTTTGACTTCGTTATCTGTAACACTATCATCTAGGCGATCTTGTTGAAAATACATGAAATCATCTAATGAAAAAAACTCAACTGGTGAGATATTGACTATTGTCATAGCGTCTCCTTTTATAATCAAATGTAGGGTAAGAAAATTGTGATTAATAAAACTAAAGATACTATTTTCAGCACACGAAAATCATCGTTAAAGATAGGTGCAAAATTCACTTTTTAGATTGCCCCACTATCTTATGGTAAACATCAGCAATAAGAGCCCCGCAGAGCTTTACATAAACCGACTGGAAATTATATTACCCTTAACCCTCTGATAAAATCTACTGAAGACAGTTAAAACCTTTAAGTAAAGTCCCGCAGTCTCAATTACACACTCGTTCACTTCTAAAAAATCAACGTCAAAATTAATTTTTATCCAGTATTACAGTAACATCTCTATCCTAATAAATGATAAACACTTCATGGCCAAACTATTTATCACATGAAAACTAAAAAGTTACAAATACTTCTTAAATGAGCCCATCGTCACCGAGATCGCCAGCCCCATCAGCAGTGCAGCGGGCAGCAACAACAGGTTCGGATAGACCGAAAACGGAGCAGACAGGTACAGCACGCAGGGAATATATACCGCCGGTTTCACAAACCGCTTGGCGTGGTGGTACAGAAAACTCGATTCATACCCGGCCCCGTAGCGCCGCAAATCGCGCCTTACCATCCCGTCCACAATCCCCACCAGGCCCCGCGCTGGTATATCAACTTGCCGGGTGCGGTCGATGCGGTGTACCTGGTGACACAGTTGGCCGGGCGCACGCTCAATTAGGCAAACATTATTATATTTGGAATACTTTTAACCGGCCATTTGACCGGTTAAAAATGCTATCTACAGGCCTAATGTTTATGATTTTAAACTCGATCTGAAGCTCTTGCCGCTCAGGGCTGACAGTCAGATTTTTTCACAGCCGCACTGCTTAGTCCTTTTGACTTATTGTTACCAAGCCATAGACCATCAGAACTCTAGTTGAACCTGACTTCATTTCTTCATCCTGTAGAATGTAGAAGAATTCACGATGCTGCAGAATATTCACCTCTGCAGTAATCAGCGTTCAACAGCAGTTATACAACGAAGTTTATACTCAAAGTATTTCAAGTCGAAGGTAGGCGGCAAATTATGGAGCCTGTAAACAATGTGAATGAACCTAGTTTATAGCGTTACTTGACTGAAAGTTGGTGTACAGCACTTAACCAATCCTCAATGTGGTAAGAACGCACGATCTTACCATTTTCCACCGTGTGGATATCGGTAGACATGATCCTGAAGCCTTTGCCCCCATAAGGTACTCCCATAAATTCAGTCATCGGTATACCGGAGGCTTCACCACGTACAATGATACGGTTGCCATCGACCAAGAGTTCTTTGATTTCCCATCTCAAATTGGGGATAACTTTGCCAAAGCCAGCAATGTCCGCAGCCACTTTCTCACGTGGTTTGCAATCATCATTACCTTTGCAAGACACCCATTCAGGGGCTGTCGCCTGTAAAATAAGCTTTTTGGAGTCCTTGGCAGGGGCGGTATTTAACGCGTCGTAAAACGGGGCTACTATAGCTTGTGCCTCCGCAGAACTAAGGTTTTTCGCCTGAAGCCCCAGAGACGTGAATAGGCCGGTCAGTAAAGTTACTCCACAGACCAGTCGCAGGTAAAACGCAGATTTTGTCATTATGCTCTCCATGAAAAATGTAAACGCAAACCTATCTTATGGCATAAGATAAGATGAATATAATGAATATTATGCTTACCTCATGAATAAAATTGATTTAAGAAAGGTTGATCTGAACCTGCTTTTACTGTTCGAGACGTTAATGCGTGAAGGCAGTGTTTCCAAAGCCGCTGAACAATTAGGACGTACACAGTCAGCAATTAGCCATGCGCTTGCGCGGTTACGTGAGCAATTGGGTGATCCTTTACTCGTCAAAGTGGGTGGACGGATGCAACCTAGCCCTTACGCACTGGAATTAGTGCAGGAGATTCGCCCCATTTTACGTAGTATTGAGCGTGTATTGAGTCCACGCGAAGCCTTTGATGCAGCAACATCTACTCGACGTTTTCGCCTGGTTGTTCCCGATCTGGCGATGAGTTTATTTTCTCACCTGATGCAACGTATTCAGCGAGAAGCCCCCAACATAATGATTGAATGGGATATTCCAAAGCTCAGCACTCCAGTGGATGTTGCTGAGGAGATTGTTGATTTGGCGCTATTGCCAGAAGCGATCCAACGGCCAGAGGGGGTAGCTTCGAGACTGGTGGGGGATTTTCAGTGGGCATGCTTTATGCGGTCAGGGCATCCTGCGCTGCAACGTTGGGGCAAAAAGTCTTGGGCTGAGTGGCCGCATATTGTAGTAGGCATCGGTGACCGTGTGCGTAATCCAGTGATATCGGCGGCAGAAAAGGTCAAATTGCAGCGAAGAACAGGTCTTATAGTGCCGACATTTGGTGCCGTGGCGCCCTTACTGGCACAAACCGATATGCTCACGACGTTGCCTGTGATTGTTTTGGCAGATGTGATGAGACGTTTTGAATTACAGGTAAAACCTGTTCCGTTCGCAATACCGGATATGCCACATGTTTTAGCTTGGAGTGCTCGGTTGAACAATGACCCTGCCAGCCGTTGGTTACGAGAGTGTTTTGCCGAAATCTATCAGGTAAAGTTGGCTGAGGCAGGAAGGCTGATATAGATTTATAGCCGTCATCATTCAAGTTGTGGTGACTGTGAGCAGTGACTCGACTCTCTCAAAGGAGTAAACCGCCCCGGTTTTCTTGGAGAGAGTTTAGTCCTTTATTTGATTCAATTCGGCCTGGCTTGTTGCACTTGAGAACCAATGGCTCGCCCAAAAGCAGGAAGTCCATTAACCTGCCAGCCAAAAGGCTGCATATGGATTTCACGCGCCCACCCCGCGCCTTTGAATTTTGCCGTGTGGTAAATCAACCAAGCTTGTCCGTGATTGTCGGTAAAAAAGCCGTTATGTCCCGGGCCATAGACATCGGCGGCTTCATTCTTGCTAAAGACCGGGGTAGGATGTTTACGCCAATTAGCCGCTACCATCGGGTCGCCCCCGTTGAACAGCAGCAGACCAAGGCAATAATCATCTGTCCAACTTCCGCTGGCAGAGTAAACAATGAACGCCTGGCCTTTAGGGTTGAATAACACCTGTGGTGCTTCGTTAACCTGTGGTGTTCCGATCTGTTCCCACGCAAATTCGGGCCTGGATATTTCGACACGTTCACCCGTTAACTGCCACGGGGTAGCCATTCTGGCGATATAAAGACGCTGCTGTTCATTAGTATCGCCTTCCCAGCCAGACCAGATAAAGTAACGTTTTCCTTCAAACTCGAAAATAGTGCCATCAATAGCCCATTTATCACTGGTATCTGCTATTTTTCCAGACTGAGTTGCCGTTGGGTAATCATAGTGACTGAACGGATCGCTATTTTCTGATTGCAGCACATACATACGTTGTCGGGTCATATCACCTGCCGATGCGGCAAAATAGATGTACCAACGGCCATCGAGATAATGTAACTCAGGTGCCCAGACATGCTCGCTATTCACACTATTGGGTTTAGGCATCCATACGACTTTCTGTTCAGCATTTTCCAAATCACTCAAATCTGTCGTGCGCCATAGCGTGATATTACTCGCCGTGGTTTGAGTGTAGTAATAATAACCATCACTATGATGTACTACCCACGGATCGGCACCATCGCTCAGGACCGGGTTAGTAAACGTGGTATTTGCCTGTAATGACATGATATTTCCCATCATTAATAAAATAAAGATACCCATCCAGTGCGTTACCTGATGCTTCATATTCCTTTCCATCTGGAGATATCCTTTAACAGAGTGTCAGCAACGTAACGTTTTACCGTCTTTGTCAAACAGGTGAATATGTTCAAACGCAATCGACAAAGAAATAGCTTCATGGCATTCAGGTATATGGGAGTTGGTGTTTATTTTTACCAACAGCAACGGATCGACTCCGGGACATTGAACATGCAAGAATGCTGAATCCCCAAGATTCTCTACCAGTGAAACGTGGCCTCTAAGATGGCATTCGCTGCTATTCTCCTCCACGACTGCCAGATGTTCCGGGCGAATACCCAACTTTATTTGTTGATGCCCGGTACAATCAAACCTGGTCTTGGCAATCTTGATAGGGAAATCATTCCCCAGCTCAAGATGCCATGCATCATCTTTTTCTGCGTTTACTCTGGTTGTGAGAATATTCATTCTTGGGGTTCCCAGAAAAGTCGCAACAAATTCGGTAGCAGGACGTTGATAGAGTGCGACAGGGGAACCAACCTGTTCGATGTATCCTTTATTGAAGACCACAATCCTATCGCCCAAGGTCATGGCTTCCACTTGGTCGTGGGTGACATAGATCATGGTCGTGCCCAATTTCTGATGCAAGCGCGCCAACTCTGTGCGCATTTTTCCTCTCAGCGACGCGTCCAGATTAGAAAGCGGCTCATCAAACAGAAAGACCTCCGGCTCACGGACGATGGCTCGGCCAATCGCTACCCGCTGCCGCTGTCCACCGGAAAGCTCTGCCGGTTTGCGCTTCAGCAAATGGGCCAATTGCAGGGTTTCTGCCACCTTATTAACTTTAATGGCGATCTCTTTCTTGGATGTTTTATTGAACAGTAAGGAAAAACCCATGTTTTCCTCTACCGTCAGGTGTGGATAGAGCGCGTAAGATTGGAAGACCATCGCGACTCCCCGTTTTGCGGCTTCAAGCTTGTTCGCCAGCTTGTCGCCAATATGAACCTCACCCGCAGTAATATCCTCCAGCCCCGCAATCATCCGCAGCAACGTTGACTTACCACAGCCGGAAGGACCAACAAAAACGACAAACTCCCCTTTATTAATTTTTAGATTAACGTTATGGATGACTTGATTTCCATCAGGATAAATTTTCTTCACATCGTTCAATATTACACTAGACATTCTCTTGATCTCTTTCACCAACCTCAATGAGGTTGTAATAAAGTGAGGACCTGTTCAGGCAACCAAGCTAACCCAAACATTCATTTAACCTTTCAGTCCAGTCGCGGCGAGAAAACCTGAAGCAACCCTCTTTTGGAAGATCACATAAATAATCGCAACTGGCATACCGCCAATCAGCGCCGATGCCATATTCTGTGCATATCTGACGCCATAGCTATCATTCAATTGGGTCAAGCCAATCGGGATCGTCATATTCTCGGTAGAGCTGATCACCAGGAATGGCCAGAGGAAATTATTCCATGCACCAATAAAGGTAATAATCGCCATGGCATAAATAATATTTTTCGACAGTGGAATATAAACTTTCAATAAAACCTGGATTTCGCTGGCTCCATCCAGGATCGCCGCTTCACGAAAATCTTTGGGAACCTGATCAAAAAAGCGTTTGAAGACAAAAAGCACCATAGGTGAGACGATCTGCGGCAGAATGATCCCGCCGAGCGAGTCAACCAGCCCCATATGGTAAATCTGTCGAAACAGTGGGATGACCAACGCCTCAAAGGGAAAAATAATCCCGAACATGCAGCTCCAGAAAAGCAGATTGGCGCCCCGGAATCTGAGTTGCGAAAAACTATAGGCCGCCAACACGGTAATCAGCAAAGTCACGCCGGTGATCGCTAAAGAAGTGACAACGCTGTTTATGAAGAAGGTCGGTAAGCTTCCGAAGGTCAACACATTGACGAACGCTTCAACGGTGGAAGGATCGGGCAGCCATTGTAACCCGGAGACAGTTTGTGCTTCTGAACGCAATGCTGTACTGAACGCCCACAACAGCGGGCTGCTCCAGAGAAAACACAGCAGCAGAGTCAATATCACGGCCAGCAGAGAACTCAGCTTTATATTCATCTTAACTCCGACGATTGATAAAACGGCTAAGCAAAGATTGCAGTAACAGGATCAGCAAAATAATGAGTACGAAAGTCACCGCGATGGCAGAAGCATAACCGGCATTTTGATTAACAAATCCCGTTTCATACATGTAGTGGAGCACGACTTTTGTACTGTCAAATGGTCCTCCTCCTGTAAGCAGGTAGGTCTGACCAAATATTTTTAACGATGCAACTAACTGCAAACCAAAGACCATCAGGGTAACCGGACGTAGTTGCCGCCAGGTAATGTAGCGAAATGTTCCCCAGCGGGTCGCGCCATCCAATCCCGCGGCTTCATAAAGATCTTGAGGGATATTTTTTAATGCGGCGAGGAACAGTAATACGTTAAAACCCACCGTCCACCAGATGGTGGCAAGTGCCACCATTGGCATGGCAAAGTCAGGATCGTTAAACCACGCGACCTGGGTACCAGCAACCAGGTTCACCACGCCAAAAGTTGGATGTAACATCCAACTGGAGATCATGGCCATCACGGCGATCGGCAAGATATTAGGAATAAAAAAAATAGCCTGCACCGTACTGGCAAAGTAGCTCAAGCGGTTGATCAACATTGCCATGACCAACCCTAGAGCCGTGAGTGGAACCACCGTCAGCAGCGAGAAGTACCCCGTATGCAACATCGCAGACCAAAAACCAGGATCCTGCAACAGTTCAACATAGTTAGCTAACCCAACATAGCCGTGAGTTTCTGTTAAGCCGCTATCGGTAAAGCTGAGCTGCAATGTCTGCAGTGCAGGCAATACAAAAAAGAGCACGAATGCAAGTAAAAATGGCATTAACATCATCCAGGGTATCAACGTCTTACCTGCACTGGCCGAGATTGTTTTTTGTCCGTCTTGGTTATACATACCTGAGTACCACCGTTTAAAAAAGCTGCTGCTTATAACCCGCAGGCTGTCGCCACACAGTGTATTAGCGAGCGGGGCGGTTCATAAATTTACCCGCATCGCGCTCAAACATTTGCAGGGCCTTTTCGGGTGCAAGTTGGCCTGTCAACGCGGCTGGGAAGTACTTGGAAGCGGCGGCTTGTAGAGGACCGGCAGCGCCACTGTACCAACCATCGGGCTCATAGATAATGTGGCTTGCTGTTGCAGTGGCATAGTCATTCACCAGTGGCATCGCTTTAAATGTTTCGGTGCTCACTGCTGGCTCAAAAGCAGGAATATGGCCACCTTCAGCCCAGGTCAGCGCATGCTCGTTGACATAGGTAGCAAACTTCACGATGCCGAGCATCTTCTCTGCCGTGATCGGCTTCCCTTTGTTATTTGGAATGGCGATAGCATGCGAGTCAGCCCAGACGGCTGGGTTGCCATTAAAGAAGGCAGGAAGCGGAGCAACGCCAATATCCAGAGCTTGCTGCTTGTTATTCATCTTATCCATGACCGAAGGGATCTCCCACACACCGTTAAGCATGAAGGCGGAATGCCCGGTCAAGAATTCAGTCGTTGAGGAGGAGTAATCCAGTCCCTTGGTGGCATAACCCTGTGAGTACCAACTTGCCATGGCGTCCATCGCTTTTCTGCCGGCTTCACCGAAGACGAACTGGTTGTTCTGGATAGTTTGCGCACCTTGCTGGCGAATCATTGATAACCATAACCGATAAGGCATGTAGGACATGGGAGAGGTTTCCATGCTAAGCCCTGCGGCACCGGTTTGTTTGACACTCTCGAGTACCGTGTTGAACTGTTCTAAAGAGTCAATCGGTTTAAGCTTGCCCTGCTCATCCAAAAGACCGGCTTTACGGACAATATCCTTGTTGTAATAGAGAACGAGCGCATGGGTATCTATCGGCAGGGCATAACTTTTACCTTCGACGGTACTCTGCTGCCAAAGCAATGGGAAAATTTTGTTAGAGTCATAGCGAGCACCTTTTAATGCTGCTTCTGTGATGGGTTCCAAGCCATTAGTTTGCGTAAAACCGGAAATCTTGGACAAATGAATAGTCGCCATATCTGGACCACTGCCCAGCGATGAAGCTGTTTTCAGTTTAGTGTAGAAAGGCTCCCCCCAATTCAATACCGTTGTTTCTATTTTATATTCGTCCTGGCTGGCATTGAAACCTTCAACCAAGGTTTTCATTCGTGTGCCATCACCGCCATTAAGCAATGTCCAGTATTGGAGCGTAGTCTGTGCCATCGCGATTGGGGATAATATTGTCCCCATAGTCAACAATAACAAAATTTTTGACTTGTTCATTTTTCATGATCCTTTTATTAATTCAGTAAAGTAAATGCATCTATTTGACTGATAGGGATTGGGAAAAACAGCTGGTGATTACCACCAGGCTTCCCACATTGCCCCAACATTTAACGCATTCAGTCTGGTATCATCATTATTAAGGATGCTTTTGTTGCGCTTATTATCGACCTCACCAGCAGTGACATAGAAACGCAACATAGGTCGGAAGCTTGGCCCCATACCAATCGAGATGTTTTGTGAAAGGGTCGCTTTCCAACCTGAATTCCTGCCACCTTCTGAATAATCCACGATCTGATACCCTGTTTCAAACCAGGTGGAATGAACATCATTCCAAAAATACATAGGGCGTAGAATAATCCCGTAATTAGTTCTGTTATCTTTTCCATTACCTTCAATATGGAAATCATGATAGGCCAGTAAATACTCAACAGAGGCTTTCTTAGAGAAATTAACATTGCCTTCTGCGCTGGCAAAAATAGTCGTCAGGTCTTCTGTTTTCCAATAAACGCTGTTATCGGCACGATCACTGTAACGCATTATTAACCGGTTATAACCGTATTCCCAACCGCGCCCAAGCACCAGCGCACTCTGCCAGGCATTCAACCTTTTGTCTTTATCAACCGCTTTAGAATCAAAACCGTAGTTACCATATAACTCAAGATCGGCAATCCCCAAATCGATGTTATACAGCTTCGACGTCAATGCGTAATGCCCGCTATCGCCAACACCACCGCCCCCTGTACAGGTAACTCGTGAAGGATTGGGGTTGTTGTTATCGCTTATCAGCCGTGGATCACACCATTCCACCGCACTGACCACCCCTAACTCCAGTTTGGTCGAGCCTAATTCAAGGTTCTTGATACCAGCGCCTTGACCATCATAATTCATCACCATGTAGTCATTAATGCCCTGTTGCAAGCGTTGGTGAAAATCGCGCCCCGCCCAGAGATAAGCATTAGGCTGGGAATCAAGTACCTGTGTCACGCCAGCATAACTTTTCTTCAGATTGACCTCATCTCCCCAGTGGTCAATCATTACGTTCACATCCCAGATAGCTCCCTGCTCGCTACGGAAAAATTTGGTAAGCTGGAATTCCCCCCCGTTACCTTCATTACCTAAACGCCCTAGCGATGAAGCACCATTAAAAGAACCATCAACACCCACATATTTCAAGTCATCCGCCTGATAATGGGCCCCATAGCGCGCATAGCCGGAGAACACTAATCTATTAGGATCTTCTTTATCTGATTTTTTTTCTGGCTCCGGCTGAACTTTAAGATCGGAAACTTCGCCATAAACCGGCTTTTCTTCTACAGCCTTTTTCTCAGCCATTGCCGCTTCCAGCTTCTCCTGCCTTTCATTAAGGGCTTTCTCAACGGCAGCGGCAACGATTTTGTTCAGTTCACTGCGCGAGACCATATCATCGCTCGCTGCGATGGCACTAACGGAAAACAAAGCTGTGGCAGCCAGCGGTAATACTTTCAAAGAGGCCATGAGATATCCTTTCTATTAGGTTATTTCCGTTGCCAAGTTACAAGGCACGGTGGGAAGTGGGCCATTTGCTCGTTCCTGAGCCTTATCCTGTATGCTGGCCCGGTTCGAAGATGCCCTACGGTTTTATCGTCCAGAAAAGCCATCGATTGATTTCAATGGCTGGAACTGGCTCTCTAACGGTTTACTGGGTATGAACTATTTTGGATATGGTTAAGGTGGTGGTCATTATCCAACTCGTGGATGCAAACCCACTTTACTCAGGCGAGCGACAAGCTCCACTTCCGCCTTGCGGAAAGGAATACCATGTTCGTCAAAAACGTCATGGAACCAGAGATGAGCGTAATCTTCACGTTTCTGCAGCACGACAGGCCATGGCATAAAGGTTTGGGTTTTGCCGCGTACCAGCCCCCACTGATAGGGGACGACGTTGCAGGCATGCATCAGGGGGAGTTGTTCTTCAAAGTTGCTGCCGACATGGCGTGCCAACCATTCGGTGCAGAATATAGGGCGATCGAACTGCTCCATATAGCGTAACACTCGAACCATTTTGGATGTGGCAATGTAGGCATGGAAACTGACCACATCTGACAACTTGAGAGCTGCCTGATCGATCGGATGCTGAAACATCTCTTCATCGGGCTGATCCTCGTCCAGCGGCAGGTGCCATGCACCCACGGTCAAGGGCTGTGTCGGGTTTTCCTCTCGTGCCCAACCGAATGCAAGCACCATCAGCTCCAAGGCGAATTTTTCCAGCTTCTCGTGATACAGCGTTTCTGTTATTCCGGTGGCAAAGGTGCCACGATTGCCCGGCTCGTTGTATACGTCCCATACCACAATGCGTTTGTCATTGCGGAACGTCCGCACAATATCGCGGATATAACCTTCAATTTCCGGCCAGGTACTCGGGTCGCACACTTTATCTCGTCCGGGGCTGGCTGCCGCCTGGCTATTATGCTTACCTGGAATCGGCGCCTTTTGAGGGCCAAGGTAAGGTTCATCGCCTGAAAAACTGCAGTCATCCATCAACGTCAACATGACTCGTATGCCTTGTTTTTCAGCTATCCCGAGGAAAGTATCAATACGCGATAACAGCCCAATCCGGTCATGCTGCCAGACGATAAAAGGCAGGTTGATGCGCAAGGTGTTGTAACCGACCTGCGCCGCCCAGCTCAGCTCTTCATCAATAATAGAGGCATTGAACGTTTCAGCCTGCCAGATATCTGTCCAGTTCACCGCTGAACGTGGCAGATAATTAAAACCGCACATCCATCCCTGTTGCCGATACCAGTCATTTGCCTGCTCTTTACTCCACTGTTGGTGCATAACCACTCCTATCCTACGATCACTACAGTAATTAATATTATTAGCTAATATTTATTAGCAATAGTGGTGGACGGCAAGCCTATGATGGTGAAATTGTATGCATGGTCACACTTCTGTTATTCCCCGCCGGTGAAATGTGACGACAAACTCACTGTGATATAGTGCGAACAGATAGGCAGAAGATGATGGAAGCAATGGAAAAGAAAAATAAAATCACCATGAATGATATTGCACGCGAAGCGGGTGTATCACAGGCTACGGTGTCGCTTATTCTAAACAATGCACAGAGCATCAAGCTTAGTGATGAGACACGTTCACGGGTTATCAACACGGCACAAAGGCTGGGTTATAAAAAGATCCCTTCACCACATAAAGTGGAAGGGCAAGAAGAAATTGCGATTATTATCAATTCGATGCCAAGCTATGATCCTTTTGTTGATGCACTCAGTCAGGCGCGTGATGAGGCGTGGCGCAACGACGTGCTGTTGACAATTTACGATTACGGTGATGATGTTGATTTAGCCCTGCGCATTATCCGGCAGCTTGAACAGCGCCGTTGTGCCGGGATCGTTCTTGCTTCTCCAATTACCCGAGGTATCGATTTTTCGCTTTTCGATCATTGCACCACACTGCCTCTGGTATTATTAAACGTTTATGACCATGCCTATCCACTTCAATCAACCTTCTTACCAGACGACTACGCCAACGCGCTGCAGGTTACGCGCCATCTTATTCATCAAGGCGCACGGCGCATCGCGCATATCATGGGGGACGACTGGATGGATGCCTCTCACCATCGTCTCGCTGGGTATAAAGCGGCTTTGGAGCATGCAGGTATCCCATTTGATGACGCACTAGTGATAAAAACTAACTGGCGCCTTGATGAAACACATCAAGCAACCTATCAGGTAATGCACCGTGCTTCTCGGCCGGATGCGATTTTTTGCTCAAGTGACTGGATGACGTTGGGGTGTTATCAGGCTTTAGCAGAGATGGAAGTGAAGGTGCCACAGGATATTCTGGTCGCAGGATATGACGATCAGCGAATTGCTGAACAACTCATGCCCAAGCTGACTAGCGTGCAGTTACCTTACACAGAATTGGGCCGTATGGCCGTGGAATACCTCTGCCAAGGGGAATGCACCACGACACATGTCAGGATGGCGGGGAAATTACAAATCCGTGGTTCGACAATACGGTAACTCATTTAGATGCGCAAAAATAAATGGTTGTTCCACGTTAGCGGGTCAAGTCAAAAAAGTTGCTGTGTTACTTGTTGGGCAGCCAACAGATAAAGTTTCTCCATGTGTCACTGCTCATAGTCCTATTGAAATGGCAGAGAAGATTGACGAACTGGATGCAAATTATGATCGTTCCCATGGCTGGACCGACTGGTTTCAGGACGGCAACGATCTGGTGCTCGGTGAATCGGATCTTACGCATAGCGAATTCCTCAGGTGGACATAATCTGTATGTCGGAAGATCTCTAAAAGTGATGTTTCCAGAGCCGCCAACTCATCTCGCTGGTAACGTGCCCCTAGGGTGTGTCCCGTAACTATTTTTTGTACACTTTAGCGATATTTAGCCGACAAGAGGCTTTTGAATTTGGCTCACTATGATGTCCCTGATGAGGTTTGGGCGCTCATTTCCACCCTGTTGCCGCCTGAACGTAATCGTGTTAGCGGCGGTCGCCCTTACCTTGAACATAGGCCTGTAATGAACGGGAGCTTTTGGGTGCTACCCAGCGGTATAAAAAACGCAATGTCGTCGAGCGGTGCTTTGGGATGTTAAAAGAACATCGTCGCATTGCCACACGCTTGGAGAAAACAGCCAGAAATTACCTTTGCATGCTTAAATTAGGCTCTGTTCGGTTGTTTTTAAACCGACTATTGGGTTAAGGGACACAGCCTAGTTCTCTTTATCAGAACCAAGTTTTATATCACCTGCCTTTTGGGACCTTTACTAATCGTTACTATGTCTTTCAAAATCGCCACCTCTTGACTACGCTCTAGCAGTATTCTGGTATTTATTAAACCTATTGATAACTTTTAACTATTGTGGCTTTTTACGTTTTGTTGAGGAAGATGTATGGCGATAAACAGCGTTGGCAGCCCCGTGTTATGGGCTGTTTTTTCCACCATCATTATCGTGATGCTGGCCATAGACCTGCTGCTGCAAGGAAGAAAAGGTGAACAAACCATGACAATGAGGCAAGCTGCCTGCTGGTCACTGGTTTGGGTCAGTATGGCTCTGCTGTTTAATTTTGGTTTTTGGTACCACCTGAATCAAACAGCAAGCAGAGATATAGCTGATGCTCAGGCATTAGCTTTTTTCACTGGCTATCTCATCGAAAAAGCGCTGGCCGTTGACAACGTTTTTGTTTGGCTGATGCTGTTCGGTTATTTCGCTATTCCGTCACACTTGCAGCGACGCGTGCTGATCCTCGGCGTACTCGGAGCAATTGTACTGCGAACCATCATGATTTTTGCCGGAAGCTTGCTGATTTCTAAATTCTCTTGGTTACTCTATCTGTTTGGTGCTTTCCTGCTGCTTACAGGGATAAAAATGGCATTAACTAGAGAAGATCCAACAGCGATCGGCAATAAGCCTGTAGTAAAGTGGCTTCGGAAACACCTGCGTATGACTGAACATCTTGAGGGAGAGCGTTTCTTCGTGCGTCGTAACGGCGTGCTGTTTGCCACCCCACTGTTACTGGTGCTGATAATGGTAGAGATAAGCGATGTTATTTTCGCGGTCGACAGTATTCCCGCTATCTTCGCTGTCACCACAGATCCTTTCATCGTGCTCACCTCAAACTTGTTCGCTATTTTAGGTTTACGCGCCATGTACTTCTTGCTGGCGAATGTTGCTACGCGCTTCTCAATGCTGAAATATGGTTTGGCATTGATCTTGGTCTTTATCGGTATAAAAATGCTGATAGTGGATCTCTACCATATCCCCGTCGCCATCTCTTTGAGTGTGGTCGTCACAATTTTGACTGTCACCCTATTGATTAACGTGTGGGTCAATCATCGCCGCTCATCCTCCCCATATTCATAGGTAATTTGAATGAAGGTATCAGGATGAATATTGAGTGAGATTAGTCCTGAATTGGGCATTGAACCATGGATTGGCTTAATCAGCATCATGTTGTCTATTTGTACTAAAATACGTTAACAACGGTGCATCAGCACAATTTCAAGAACCAGAGGTGAGATTAAAAATGATCAAAACATTACACAAAGTTCTACTGGCTTCCCTAGTGAGTTTATTGCTTGCAGGGTGCGACGACGGTTCAAACACTGACGCTACAGAGGAAAAAGCCAGCACGCTGAGCGAAAAAGTGCAAAGTGAGATCGGTGCTCTTAAAGAGGTTGGCACCAGCCAGGTTCAGGAGTTGAAACAGAAGGCAGATGCGTTAAAGGTAGAAGCGACTGAACACACACAAAGTCTGAAGGAAGAGGCGCTGAAACACACCGACGCGCTGAAAGGAGATCTCAGCGACCAGGCACAATCGTTGCTTGATTCAGCCAAACAGCAGGTCGAAGCCTTCAAAACAGGGGATAGCGGCGAAGCGGCGCAAACTGACGGTGAAAACGATGCACCTGAAAAATCAGAGAAGAACCCATAGCAGGTTATGGGTACGTGCCGCGTACTACAGAGTAATGTTGTTCTCTCAGGTGTGCGGCCTTGGTTTGGCATATGACGTATTTGTATAAATGGTGAAACGATTCGTTTGGGTCCATAGTTGCCGTCATTGGAGCCTGATGGTTTCATTCTTTCTGTTTTAGGCGAGCCAATCTGCGTTCTAAATCCTGTTCCACAGCTTTGCGGCGATAAGTGGATAGCTTACGAATAGAAACGGATTATCCCCCAACGATATTGGACAGCGCCGCTACCGACTCTTCTGTTTCCTTTGCCGATACCGGACTGGAGCCGGTGACCGACATTTGGCATATCTCCACCCTGCAGGATGACCTGGAGCATCTGCAGGATGCGGCCTTTCGTCTGGCGTTTGAACTGGCTGAAGTATTGCAGGTTGAACAGGCGCTGTGTGAAGACAATGCGCCAACTTCAGCCGGATACCGTATACAGATCAACCTTCATCAGGCCTCTCCCATCACGCGGTTACTGGCTGCACTGACCGGTGATGCGGCAGTCTCACTGTCTGCGAACGAATTGACCCAGATGGTGTTCGGCACTGAACAGCCTGCCGATAGGCCATTGCTGGACGATGTCCTGGTAATGAAGTTTTTACGGTTAATCCGTGTGATACGGCGTTTGCGGGAGATCCAGCGCCAATCTCAGCAGTGTGAAAATGGAGAGACTGATGATGAATAAACCCCGTAAGGACTGGTATCGTCTGCATTTTATTAGTAGGGTCATGATTTTCACCTGATCGGGCTGCTCTCTACCCGACAGGGCATCAAGGTTCGAAACCTTAAAATGCGCTTTGCCCTATCACTTTGTGCAAGAGTTGCGCTTGAGTAACGATGTTTATAGAAGTGGTGTTACGAATAGCAGCATCAGTAACAAAGATCACGGGCTCTTGTTACCCTCCTGCTCATGGCTGAAAAATGTATCAAGATTAAGGTCTCGATTAATCACTTCCCCATTCAAAGATCGTACCAATAGCTCACTACCTAATAACTGGAGTGAGAGGACCGCATCGGGTTTTACGCGCTTTATCTTGCTCATATTCTGGCTTTCATTAACCAAAGTGATAGTTTTAGTCTCTTTCCCACCGACTTCTTTGGCAGCCAATATAACAAAAGCGTTAACCGCATCGCTTTCCGTTAAGGCAACGATATATTTTGCCTTTTCAGCCCCTGCCAATGTTAACGTCGCAACGGAAGAGGGATCGCCTTCAACCACATCGGTGTAATCGGGGAAAAGTTGCTTGTGGCCCTGCTCGCAAACGATGGTGACCTTGCCACCGTTTTCAGTCAGCCCTTTATGGACATTCTGTGCCAGCGCAGAGGCACCAACAATAATATAGTGGTTTTTACGTGCCATATGGGAAAAACGCCCTTTCATAATGTACTGAAGATTTTGACTGATTAGCGTGCCAGCAATAGATGCTACCGAGGTAGCAAAGATCGTGATACCAAAGATAATCACCGTTAGCGTAAACATGCGCGCTAACGTGGTATGTGGAATAATATCGCCGAAGCCAACAGTAGACATGCAGACAATGGCAAAATAGAACGCCGTAGGCAGATCGGTTATCTTGGGGGTGAACTGCTCGCCAAGGTATAATGTCCCCAACATGCTATAAACAATGAGCGAAGCCATACTGGCAAGAGCAAAAAAGCTGGTGCTCCCTAGGCTGTGATGATCGAAACGGCGCCAGAAGATCATCAGTGCTACGACAGTGATAAACGAGTACCACACTAAGGCGGTAACCTGTTTGAAAATAAAGATATCAACGACGATGATACAGCTAAACAAAATCAATGAGAAAAACCAGGCAATACGAGCCCTCCAAAGCAAAATAACCGCCATAAAGATCAGCACTATGCCAATCATAAGGCGAGGAATATCCATAGTATCGAGAAAACCTATCGTCTCGTGCCAAGAAGTGAAGCTATTTAACAAATCGTGAGAGTGTTGCCAAAGCTTCCAAAAGATCGGGCTAAGTATCAAATACCCATTATGCGCAACCATTAACGCAATAATAAAAGTTACAGGAGTTAGGCGTTCTATCTTTTTCAGAATTTTCATTAAACTCACCGTATCTCCACATCATCTGTAACCAAGCGGCTTCAAGCTGTAGATAGACAACAAGTAAGCGAAACCTACAAACAAGCTGAGCAACACAACTACTTACAACTTGAAGGCGAGCAAAGAACACTATGCTGGATTGACCTATGCCTCTTTAACGGGTAATGCTCAGCTTATCGTACCCACGAACATAATAGTTAATGACGGAAATCAGCCAACACAGGATGAACATCCCGATGATCCAATAGCCCATTTCACCCAGGTTTTCACTTATATTATTTATAAATGTCCAAATCCCTCCGGTTAGTTCCAACTTCTCGGCAATAAGCCCGAGTGCTTCAATACCGCCAATAAACAAAGCAATCACTACAGAGGCTGCAGTAATAGTAATATTGTAATAAAGCTTACGCACGGGTTTAGAAAATGCCCAACCATAAGCACCGATCATGACAAAGTTATCTAATGAATCGATCAATGCCATACCGGCAGCAAATAACGCCGGGAATATCATAATAGCCCATAAATTCATACCATTCGAAGCACTAGCAGCGGAGATGCCTAGTACACCAATTTCAGTGGCAGTATCAAACCCCAAGCCAAACAAAAAACCGACCGGATACATATGCCAGCTCTTATTGACCATATTGAATACACGGCGAAAAATCCTGGCTAAAAATCCACCATTATTGGTAACCAGTAAGTTCAGCTCCTCTGCGTTATAGGTCCTTCCGGCCTTAACCTGCCTGAACTTCTTATGCACAGAAACTAATATGGCAAAATTGAGCAGCCCGAAAAGCAGTAGAAAAACAGCCGAAACTATAGTGCCAATCAAGCCGCCGGTCTCTTTGAAGAACGCCATGTTATCTTTGAAAGCCATAGTGGTGGCGACTATCGCCAATGATGCAAGAATGACAATAGTAGAATGTCCCAAAGAGAAAAAGGTACCAACCGCAATAGGCGTTTTCCCTTGTTGCATCAATTTTCGGGTTACATTATCGATGGCTGCAATATGATCAGCATCAACCGCATGGCGTAAGCCAAAACTATAGGCTAAAAAAGCCATCCCCATTAATACCGTGTTATCGCTAAACTCTACCAGAGCCCAAACCCAGGCAATTACGTTAACAGCAATTAATCCGCCTAGTAGATAAAATGCGCGGCGTTTAACCCCTTCATCACTAAGTAAGCCACGTTTTTCATAGTTTATCGTCATTGTTCACTCCTTAATCTGGGTTAAGCGGATATTGTCTTATACCTGACGATGCGCTGGCATCACATCCTGGTTTGGCACCAGAAACAACCAGGATGCGAAGACAAACGGCATTGTTAATGTTGGTACTCCTATCGGTAACATCAGTGCGTTCATTGCACCTTGCACAAAAACGGTAAAAATAATGCCAACAAGCGTGTAGGCTAAAATACGCCAACTAGGTTTATTAAAGGTGGAACCTAAGGCAATCGCCGTTAATACTGCGCTGAAGGAATATAAACCACTGGTGATATCAGTATAATGAGCACTCAGTATTGATGCGGTTATCATTGCCAGTAATGAACCGACCACAGCAAAGACTGCGGCCCAGAGTGAGCTCACCGCCAGGCCAATAATAAACAACACCCCTGCTATCACACTGCTTAATAGATAAACCTGAGAAATACCTTGAAATAAGGCGGTGTAAAATGAAGCATTAAACAAGGTTTCTACGTTTCCCACACTCACTGATGAGGGCAGTTTTGGTATTGGCAGGCCAGAAGTATGTAAGCCAGAGAACATGTAGCTGCTCAGTAAAATGACCCAGGTCGTCAATACAAAAGGAGCCGTCAGCGCCGCAATCTTCCATGTCTTTAATACGTCAGCGATGCAAACGGTGGCAATGACAGAAACAATACTGCCAAGGACAATACACCCCCAAACCAGTGGGGTCATGGCGAGAAAGGTGGGTAACGCTACGCCAACCAGACAACCGTTATAACCGTAAAGCCCAGCCCGCCATGAGGCGCGATCCGGTAAGCTCAGGCCGGTTAATGTCGCCACAACGGTTCCAAGCACACACCCATATGCCGCTGCAGGGTTACCTTCTTCATAGGTAGCCAAAAAAATGGCAATAAAAAAAATCAAGCCGGTGAGCGGATTATTCTGGAACATCACCTGAGCACAGCCGCGCAGCGTCACATCAATGAAACCGATTAAGGCATTTGATTGGGATACGCGCTGCCACCGCGACGAAATCGCTGCTGGAGCATTCATAAGATAGACTCCTGATAATGTTTACAGAACCATGAGATATCAAATAACCGCCGTCAATGGGGGACACTGACAGTGCCAGATAAAACCGCTAATTCACACTTTCCAGAGAAATGGTGCAGGTAACGAGTATCCGGTCGTGACTTTTCGAACAATGTGCCAAAACTCGCGAATACACTGCTTTACTTTCGCGCTGTCGCAGGAAAGTGCCTTGAAAATCAGCCCGCAGTCATTGGGAAGCCGGCTCACGCCATGGCAAAATTCTTGGCTATAACATGAGGGAGACTGTTCTAGAATTTCATCCTGAAACGCCTTTTCTGTAATAACAATCACATTGCCATAGGTATCAAACGCGCCCATCACCCCTACCACATCTAGCGGATGCTCTTTCGGCTCAAGAACCAGCTTTTCGGTAAACAGTGTCTCACCCTGTAAATTTTTCACCGTCATTCTGGAGGAATAGACATCAAAACCAAAACGCTCGTCATGGTGATGATACTTACGTCCAGACATCAGAATTTCTGAATAGATCACCGTTGCATTGTGGGCACACTCGATAATAGTTTCGTTAATAAAGCGTGAGTTTCGATGGGGTATTATCGGATCGGGCATAAACTCCAGATAGGCCCCCTCCTCAACATGGATGAATTGGGTTTGCGCCGCATAGTTACTGTCCATGGAGTGAATCTTGGTCGCTGACTGGGTAGTAACATGCGCACTCGCTCCTTCTGCCACTTCAATTACCGAAGATAACCTGTCGCCCTGTAGAATACATCCCGACGTTGAGATGATTGGCACGCAAGGCAAGAACGGCATTTCCTCATCCCAGTAAAGGGCTTTCTGCACCAGTAGAGGGACTTTACGTTCCATTTCATGCAATACACTCCTGTTCCCCTTTTTGGTGAATCTCAGCCGCAGATAGCCGCTTTTGCCCACGGCAGCACTGGCCATTTGCTGGGGTTCTTGCTGATACTGAGCCAGTTCTGTCGATAGCGTTCCGAGTGCGAGTGCGGCCAATTCAGCCGCTGATTTCTCATCTGTCAGCATATCGGTATCCTTACGCTTTAGAATGTGTAAACAAGAAATCCTTCTCAATCATATCCACCAGCGCATCTACACCTTCGCCTGTTTTGCAATTGGTTAAAATATAAGGGCGTCCACTGCGGACAATTTGTGTATCGTGCTCCATGACTGCAAGGCTGGCACCGACATACGGAGCCAGATCGATTTTGTTAATTACCAGAATATCGGCCTGGACCAATCCTGGCCCATTTTTGCGCGGGATTTTTTCTCCTTCCGCCACGTCGATAACATAAATATAAAAGTCGGCTAGCGCAGGGCTGAAAGTGAGGGTTAAATTATCGCCACCACTCTCAATCATTATCAGATCGCTGTCGGGATATTTCGCCTCCATCTCTTCAACCGCAGCGATATTCATGCTGGGGTCTTCTCTTACTGCGGTATGTGGGCAAGCTCCGGTTTCCACTCCCATGATCTTGTCTTCATCCAGGATCCCTTTTAAGGTTCTCTTGACCTGCTTGGCATCTTCCGTAGTCACTACGTCATTGGTAATGATCAGCGGCTTAAATCCGCGTTCAATCAGTTTTGGCGTAATTACTTCGATAATAGCGGTTTTCCCTGAGCCAACCGGGCCACCGATGCCGATCCGAGTAATTTTTTTCATTTGAGTTCCCAGTCAATTAATTCATAAATAAACGCACATGCGCATCAACATGGACAGCGGCCAAAATATCGATGAGTGGCGTATAAGAGGCCATTTCACCGATGCTGGCATTTACCGCCCGTTGGCAAAAATGCGGTATGTCTTTATTCACTTCGAACAGAATGCGCTGACTGTCGAGGTGTGTGATCCTCATCAGCCTTTGCGCTGCGCTGAGAATGGTCATGGCGACACCGTACTGATGCATCACGATGGCTTCTTCTACGCTGATACCCTGTAGCCCCATCACCAAAGCCTGGGTGACGGGAAGCGTACCCGCCGTTTCGCCCGTCTTTATCTTCCCTAACCACCAGCCAAGCTCTGGGGCGTCAAAGACATGCGACGTCATTTCCGCCAGTTTCTTGCCCATGCGAGTGGTCATCGTACGAGACTCTTCGTTGAGCTTGCGGTTAATAACTTCCCGATCGATCGCCAGAATATCGTCATGACGGCCTTGCTTTAAGGCTCGGTGGGCATGCGCCAGCCCAATAGCGTCGCAGTGCGCAGCCTGGTTTTGTGAAGTTTTAACAAACGCTTGCAGTGTCTCCACGTCCTTAACCAAGCCAACCTGAATTGCCGACTCAACCCCGCAGGAGAACGAGAATGCTCCGACGGGTAACATCGAATCACCAAATTGCAGCACTCTGGCTAGCCGAGCCAGACCTTCAGTGTTTATGCTCATGGTTTTTTCCATGATGGTGTTCATGATGCGAATGTGAGTGGTCATCGTGGACATGGACGTGGACATGTGAATCTTCGGCGCCACCAAACAGCAAGCGCGATTCTGAAGGTGTGAGCAGCGGCAGGACGCTACTCCCCTCGACAAACTGATAATCCTCCGTGTTATAACCGTGGGTTTTCATCACCGAGTTCATCATTTTCACTTCTACAGTCAAAGGCACATATACCTTGCTGCCTTTAATCACCGCCTTCCAATGCTGATTACCGAGCGCATGCCCAAGCTCAAACACATGCCTGATCGCAGGTTCAAAGCCGGCCGTCGCGAATTTATCCAAATGGATCACCATCACATCGCGAAGGTGTATTGTGACGGTTAACAGATATTGCTGTTCTTCATCAAACAACAGCACATCACCATCAGAAAGGCGCACATGGCGATCCAGCGCGAGACCAATATCCGCGCCCTGTTCGCTCTTTTTACGGCAACGGCTCTTTTGTGCCTCCCACTGTTCCAACACTAAGACATCATGCTTAAAGCCAACGGCCTTACGTGCCCAATGCTGTTCGGTTTTGATATTTCCGATGATGTTTTCAATCAGGATCATGTCAGTCACCTTCCTATTGATGCTGTAAACGCCGAGATCAACCAAAGAAGAACTTCTGGTTCATAACTGCACTCTTGATAGGCTCACAGGTAGCGTGCTTGCCATCGACTTTCACGGCAAAGGTTTCTGGATCGACTTCAATATTCGGTGTTTCAGAATTACGTACCAGATCGTGTTTGGTGATAGAACGGCAGTTCTTGATGGCGATGACCTGTCGTTCCAACTGAGCTTTTTCTTTCACACCGTCATCCAACGCAGCTTGTGACACAAAGGTCACGCAGGTGTCCTGTAGGGTTTTCCCCATCGCACCATACATTGGGCGGTAGAATACCGGTTCAGGGGTTGGTAATGAGGCGTTAGGATCGCCCATCAAGGCCCAGTTAATCATGCCGCCTTTGATGATCATCTTGGGTTTGGCACCGAAGAAGCGAGGGTCCCACAACACCAAATCTGCCATTTTGCCCACTTCAACTGAACCGATCACGTGGCTCACCCCCTGGGCAATGGCCGGATTAATGGTCAATTTGGCCACATAGCGCAGTACCCGGAAGTTATCATTGCCGTCGCTATCTTCAGGCAATTTGCCACGAGCGACCTTCATGGCATGTGCGGTCTGTACCAGACGTAACCAATTTTCCCCTACTCGCCCCATCGCCTGCGAGTCACTGGAGAACATTGAGATCACGCCCATATCGTGCAGCACGTTTTCCGCCGCGATAGTTTCCGGGCGAACACGGCTTTCAGCAAAAGAGACGTCGGCTGCCACGTTGGGGTTAAGATTGTGGCATACCATGATCATATCGAAGAGCTCTGCCTGGCTGTTAATACCAAAAGGCAGTGTCGGATTGGTTGAACTTGGCAAGACGTTAATCTGGCTTGCAACCTTGATAATATCTGGCGCATGGCCGCCGCCCGCCCCTTCGGTATGGAAGGTGTGGATAGTTCTACCTTCGAATGCTTCAATGGTATTTTCAACATAACCGGCTTCATTAAGGCTATCGGTATGAACCGAAACCTGAATATCCATTTCGTCGGCGATACGCAATGCGTGACGTAGGGCATTGGGCGTAGCCCCCCAGTCTTCGTGTACTTTCAGCCCACAAACACCGGCGATAATCTGTTCTGCCAGCGGCTCCCTACTGAAAGAGTTGCCTTTGCCCAGTAGGCCGATATTAACCGGAACCCCTTCAAAAGCGCGTAACATGGCCCGAATGTTCCACGGACCGGGTGTGACCGTGGTGCCATTGGTGCCATCTGTTGGCCCAATGCCCCCGCCAAAAAAGGTAGCGACGCCGTTAGACAGTGCGGCATACGCCTGTTGGGGGGAAATAAGGTGAATATGGCTATCAATACCCGCAGCGGTGAGGATCAGATGTTCGCCTGAAATCGCATCAGTACTCAGGCCAACAATCATATTCGAGGTTACACCGTCCATTGTGTCTGGATTACCGCTCTTACCAATGCCTACGATGAGGCCATTCTTGATGCCCACATCGGCCTTAATCACACCCAATTTGGCATCTAAAATAGTGACGTTGGTGATCACCAGATCAAGCACACCGTTATCACGTGTTAGCGTATTATTGGCCCCCATACCGTCGCGTAGCGATTTGCCACCACCGTAAACCGACTCTTCACCATATCCTCTGAGATCTTTTTCTATTTCGATGTATAGGTCAGTATCTCCCAGACGGATCTTGTCACCGACGGTTGGCCCAAACAGGCTGGCATACTCTTTTCTGGATATTGTAGGCATTTTCTTCTCCAAAACGCTGAATCATTTATCAGAGGATTTAAAACCGCGTGTGATAGCACTCTGTAAAATTTCATCTGGTACCTTACCGGTACTCTGCCCTCTCCCTGCACTTCCCACCCAGCCATCAACCAGGTTGTTAAAACCATAGATGGTCTGCTTACCGCCGAAAGGAATTAATTCAACTGAAGTTTCATCGCCCGGTTCAAAACGGATAGCCGTAGTAGACGTAATATTCAAACGCTTACCAAAGGCTTGGCTTCGTTCAAATTCCAACAGCTTGTTGACTTCGAAAAAATGGAAATGCGATCCAACCTGGATTGGCCGATCGCCAGTATTCTTGACTTTGATTTTGGTGACGGGTTTGTCGGTATTGAAAGTGATGGGCGTATCCGCAAGAATGTAACCTCCAATAGCAGTTTGAGCATTGTCGGTTTTCTTCAACTTCTTCATAGTGATATCCTCGGCGCCGAAACAAATTTTAATCACTCATTGAATAGGATCATGGACTGTCACTAACCGGCTGCCGTCGGTAAAAATAGCTTCAACCTGTACATGCGGTATTAGATCGGCAACTCCATCCATGACATCATCTTTGGTTAATACTGAACGGGCTTCTTTCATTACTTCTTCAAGGGTTTTCCCCTCTCGAGCACCTTCCATTGCAGTGACGGTAATAATGGAAACGGCTTCAGGATGATTAAGTTTCAGACCTTTATTCTTTCTTTTCGTCGCAAGGTCCGCCAAGGTATAAACCATCAACTTCTCTATTTCTCTCGGGGTTAATCGCATAACTCCTCCGTCTGCATACAACATTGAATCCTTCAGGCTCAAGGCTCTCTGCGGGAAGATGGACACCACCGGATGGTGGTGCCAATAGGGAACACTCTGGCGCTGATCCTCAAGACACTGACAGCTACTTTTTAGCAAAAGCTAAAATATCGTCTTTCATGTCGGAAAATTTTCTATCAGGTGTTTGATGACAGGCCTCCACCACCTTGGGAGTCACCACCGATCCTGTCTCATGAAGGTCAACATAATCTCCGCCTTTGTAGCGGGTATCATCGTTCATTACCCAGTAAACCACCGGTGTCATCGATTTAGGGTTTAGGTCTAAAAACTCCTTGCAGGTCATATCACTTGGTGTGGTTATTGTTTCGGCCTTCACGGCTAGGCTAAATATCGCTACCGAAAATAACAGCCCATTGAATGCGATCTTCTTAAGTGACTTAATAAACATGAGATACCTCGATCTTAATCTGGGGAACAGTGCTCCATTTGCGCATCCCCCAGATTTATCAAAATGTAAACGTTACATATCTTTTTTGATATCTTTCCAGGCGGTCTCTAACTCTGTTAAAAATTTTGACTGCGGATCCTTTTTACAGACGTCAATTAACATTGGCGTTACCTTTTCGATGCCATCAACATCGAGCACTGAATCCTCCACTTTTCCTTTCTTATTCAGTGCTTCTGCAAAACCAATCGCCGTTGGTCGGTAACTTTCATCTAACGCCAGAAAATCCTCACATGTCCACATTGCAACAGGCTTTGAATTTCCAGCCGCCAAACTGCTGGCTGAAAGTGTCAACAAGCAAGCCACACCAATTGCTACTAACTGTTTTTTCATATGAAAGACCTCTTTAAAGTCTAATAAACCGTATTATTAAACGAAAAGTTAAGCTGGCTAAACTATGTATCAAGAACCCAGAGATGCAGATGAATATACAAGTCCACCTTCATCTCAAAGCACTATCAGTGTAGATAAACTTTCTGCAAAGTGACAAATCCCCCCCATAAAAACCATGGCATCATCATGTTAAATATGGTTTTTTTAAAAAAAATCAAAAAACACAGCTCAATATCAGTTAAATAAGACATTGATTTATAGATTAAAATAAAAAACAAAAAACTGCTCAATTACAATTGTTAATATCGTCAGTGGTAAACAAATAGTCAGAACATAGGATGATTCTTAAGATTGTGCAGATCAACCTATTATATGGCAGAAAAAAAGTTGTTAATAATCTCATCTATCATTCGTTTGCCACTAATCTGCACCTCAAAGAAGCTAGCATATATACTCGCTGTAAGCAGTGAGCAACATACTCACTGCTTACAGGGGAAAGTAGGTCTACCGTATTGATGAGAGCACCAGGTTGTGTCCCTTAGCTGCATGCGAGCGCACCAGGCAGTTAAGGACACAGCCTAATTACCATGAATGATGAAAAACAAGGTGTTAAATGGCCAAGCTATTAAAGTTTTGCTGCGGTACCTTGCTTTTGCTGCTCCTCCTGCTGCTGCTAATTTGGCAGTCGCTGCCGCATTGGTTACCATTGCTGGTTAATTACGGACTTCCTGCAGGAACGGCCATAAGCCTCAGTGGCTCAACTGGCCTGCATGGCAAACTATTCGCTTTACCCAATGTGCAGCTTTCCGTGCAAGGATGTAGGCTGTTAAATGTTGCAAGTCCTTATATAAGCTATAGCCAGCAACGTTGGGCGCTGCAGCTACAACGTTTCGAACTGAACAGCCTTTGCCTCTCCCGTCTCTCTGCTTCGCAGAATGGAAATGTACTAGCACTGCCCTTGGCAGACTTGCAGCGATACTTGCCCAATCTTCAGGTTTCTGTTGCACAGTTTGTTGTCACACCCTGGCAGAAATATGCGGGTAGCGCGGATTTAGTTGCAAAAAACGGCGGTCTTTCACTGCACTATGCAGGATCAGCTCTCTCTTTCGATGCGGTTTTGGACCGTAAACAGCGCCTCGATTTGCAAAATTTTTCGCTGCAGATCCCCAATTTACCGAAACCATTGCGGCTTAGCAGTACCCTTAACCTGCCGCCGATACTCAGTAGCCTACCGCCTGAAGGTATCCTAAAGGGAGAATTCAAGACGACATATGCCCCTCAGCCGCTCGTTTTTAGCCTTAGCTGGAAAAAGCTGCAAGGGAGGCTCGATATAGAAGAAAAAGGAGGAGAGCAGCCCCTGGCTCATCTTCCCTGGCACATTAGCGCCAAGCAATTCCACATCAAGGAGGGAAAATGGCGTTGGCCCTATGCCCGGCAACCGTTAAATGGGGGAGTCAACCTAACATTGAGGAACTGGAACAGTAATTGGGATGAAGCCGAATTGAGTGCCCGCATCAACGTGATCACAGCAGGCAAGAACGGTAAGGCGAATGCGGTTCTGATACTTGGCCCCGGCAGGATTGCTCAGAATAACAATCCGATTGATTTCCAACTGAATGGCCGCGCCAATTTGGCAGACATTTCTTTTACCGGCATTTTGCCAGGTCGGCTTCATGAACCATTCGGTAATCCTTCCGTGACGTTGAAGCCCGGAGCGATACTTCACGCCTACGGCAATGTCATACCACAGCTAAGACTGAGAGAAGTGCGCTGGCCACTGGCTGGGGTCCGCATCAGCATGGCCGGAGTCAATGGTCGTCTCCAAGCCATTTTGCGTGCAAACGACAGTTATTGGGGGCAATTTCAGCTTCACCTTGATGGTCAAGCACAAGACTTCTGGCCAGACCAAGGATACTGGCAATGGCACTATTGGGGAAATGGCAGATTATCACCACTGCAGGCACGTTGGGATGTCAGAGGTAAAGGCTACTGGCACGACGAGACGATCGCGATGGAGCAGTTTACCGCCAATTTTGACAGGCTGAATTATGGCCCGGTCACCGTAGAGTCACCAAAAATGAGACTTAGCAGCCCCTTATTATGGCGTCGCTCGGTAGAAAGGAGCCATTTCAGTGGTTCTCTGCGACTCAACGCGGAAAAAACACACTTTAGCAATGGAAGCTACCTGCCTCAATCACAGCTTCACGTGAACTTACAGGGACCAAGTATTAACAATTTCAGGCTGAACGGTAAGTTTCATGCCGCAAACATTGGCCCCATCAGCTTAAATGGCCGTTGGGACGGCGAACGCCTGCGTGGGTCAGGTTGGTGGCCAAAGCAGCCGTTGACCGTACTCCAGCCGTTTCTCCCTCCTGATTTGAAAATCAAGCTGCGTGATGGTGAATTCTATGCTCAAAGCGCCTTCTCCGTTACACGCAAACAAGGGTTAAAGGCCGGAGGGCACTGGGTTGTTCATAGTGGCGACATGTGGCTCAGTGAAGGTAAGCTCAATGGATTGGACGTTTTACTTTCCTACCGGCTTAAGGGGCAAACCTGGCAGTTGGGGGTACAACAGCCGGTAATAGTGCGCATCAAGTCGCTACGCAATATGTTCGATATGCAAAATATCAGCGCGAATCTGCAGGGGTTCTATCCCTACAGCGATGTGCAGCCGCTGAAGCTGAGCAACATTAGCGTCGAATTGCTACGGGGTTATCTAGGCCTGTCTGGATTAACTCTGCCTGCTCGCCAACCGACTGTGCTTACGTTGAGGCAAATCGATCTGAGTGAACTGCTCTATGTGCTAAAATTCAAGCAGTTGGCTTTATCTGGCAGGATCAACGGTGAGTTGCCATTATACCTTTACGATGCACAATGGTTGATTAAGGATGGGTGGCTAGAAAGTAGCGGGCCACTGACGTTGCGGATAGCGCCAGAAATGCTTAAGGAGATCGCCAAGCGGGACGTTGTGGCAGGAGCGGCGTTCAAATGGTTTAGTTATCTGGAAATCAGTCAATCACGAATAAACATTAACCTCGATAATTTTGGCATGCTGCAGATGCAGACTGAGACCCACGGCGTCAATACCCAGATAAGCAACCCGAAGCCGGTGATACTGAAACATCGTCATCAGGGAAATATACTTCAGCTTTGGCGCAGTTTGCGTTTTGGTGATAGCCTGCAAGAGCAGTTATAGCAAGCGCTCCTGCGGCCAACCAGGATGAGAAAATGAAGCACCTGTTTTTTACTGATTGAGGCACAAAACCCATCAGCAATTAAACATCTTACTCGGAGATCAAATCTTTCTTTCTGCTTTGCATGAGTAAATAAACCATAAAAGAAGAAATAACCCCAACAAACCAAGATAACCGGGATAAGGTTTCAAAGTAAGGGATAAACTTGCTACCCAGAGAGATAACAATCGCAATGAGTGTTGCATAAAACGCTTTAGCATTAATGCCATTTTTGTATTCGCCGAACTCACCACGCTTAGAATAAAGCGTGTTCAAGTCAATTTTACCTCGCATCACAATAAAATAATGCGCAAGCATGACACCCACCACTGGCCCTAACATACCCCCAATAAGATCAAGAAAGAAATAGATACTATCCTGGTTCTCCATTAATTTCCAAGGGCAAGTTATAACACTGACAATGCTGGCTATCACAATACCACTTTTATAATTGAGATACTGAGGGGCTAATGCTGCTATTTGATAGCCAGCAGGAATAAGATTACATGCTGCATTGATGGAGATTGTTGTCATCAATATGATTAGCCCAGCAAAAAGCGTAGCAAAAGTGCTATCCCACTTTTGAATAATATCCATTACATTCCAAGTGTTGACGCCGTAATGAATAGTAGCCCCTACCAATATTATTACGCTTAAAATAGCAAACAATGTGTACCCAACAAAATAGCTCGCAGCCTGACCCATTGCCTGCTGTTTGAAACTGACCGCATTTTGAGTAAAATCGGCAGCTGTTATTGCCGGTGCAGCCCATACCCCGAGGATAGCATTGATGATCACAAAGAAAAGAAATAGACTACTACCACTTTGCTCAACATGCTGAGGGACATAATGAATAATATTATCAATACCAGCCAGCGAGGCCGCCCAAACGGCCATGCTGCCAAAAACAATGTAAACACAGGGGTTGAGTATGGTGGTGAATTTTTTTAATGTCTCCCCCCCGCCAAAACCAATCAACGTATTGAATAGCCAAAAAATAAGAAAACTGATCAAACCTGGAATAGATATACCCAGCCAAACAGTACCATTCCCTATATGCAAAAATCCGGGCCAGACTTTACCAATCAGGATAAGTAATGCTAAAGACGCAGCATAGTTCTGCAAACCAAACCACATAATAGCAGCAATACAGCCACGCAATACACCCGGTACTAATGCGCCACGCACCCCATAACAGGCACGTAACAACATAACGCCAGGGATACCATACTTAGAGCCAGCAGCGCCATTCATAATCATGACAAACGCAATAAAAAATGCGCTAAAAGAAATGGCCATCATCACTGACACTGTTGATAACCCTAGCATCAAAAAGCCGCCTACCGCAATATAGTTGGGTACATTATGGATTGCGCCCATCCACAAGGCAAAATAGTTAAAAGCTCGCCAATTACGTTGTTTTTTCCCTTTTGGCAAAAGGTCATCGCTATATCCACGATCTTTGAAAATGGTCAGTTGCTGTTCTTGTCTATGAGCCATGGTTTACTGCCTTGATAGATATACCCGCCAGCATGCTAACCGCGGTTCGATTGACGACGGGTATATAAGGATGAATATCAGAGAATCACCGCCGAGCTCATAAAGAGCAGCCCCTCAGATTATACCTTCCACTTTTAAACCAATCTGCGCAAAGATTGCACCGAGTAAAAAAGTTCCCAAGAAAACCGCAAAGGATACAACAACAATGCGCCATGACAACTTTTTGAAGAGATCCAGATCTTTACCTAATGCCAAACCGGCATAAGCCAGCGTCGGCGGCCCCATTTGTACAAATGAAATTGCACTCGTCGTCCGTGTGATAAACCCACTACCAGGAAAGAAAGGCGCTGAAAACAACACGGCAATGATACAGACCCAAAAAACCACTGGTAACTTCTTGAAACCTGGCAAGTGACACACAAACAGGGCAATAACGGCGATTCCATAGATCACCACGATCCCTGCCACCGAAGGACCTAATGCTGCTTTGCCAGCGGTAACGTTGCCAATGACCGTTAAGATGGCGGTAATGATAAGAACAGCACTCATGGTCGCCAGCTTATCCCACGCAAATGATTTCATTTTTCACCTTCTATGCTTTCAACCATGTCGCCTGCTTTTGCTGATGAGGGTCTGAATTTGTCTAAAAACTTGTACATGACACGAGCCAGAGGAAGCGTGATAAACAGGGCAGCATAGACACTAAGCACGTTGACCAGGATATTGGAGGCACCGGTATACATTTCTATTTGTTGCGAATACTGAGGGAATGCGTCCAGAATGACGGACATCATTGCCGCAGACATACTGATAGAACCGGTACCAGCCCCTAGCGCCAGGGCGAAAGGATGGAAGACATCCATCTTGACAAAGATACTCATGAAGATGCCACAGAACATGGCCCCCAACATGGTTCCGCAGATAAATACCCCCATGACACCCCGCCCTTCCGGGGAGTTCAAGCCATATTTTTCAGCAATAATTGCGACGTTGACTTCCCGGCCTAGCGAATAGCTTCCACCAATGGATTCCCGCCCCAGCCCTAACAACATGGCGACCGGCAAAGCCAGAAGAACGATCCCCAGGAAGTGGCCGATGGTCTGGAAAAACAGGGTTCCCCCAGACTCCATGAGCATGGACAAATTCGGTCCTACCCCGAGCCCTATCTTGACCAAAAGCAGACTTAGCGCAATGGGAAAAATATTGCTGGCATCGTCCATATCCTTTATGGATAAGATCTTAAACTTCGGATAGCTAACAAAGCCACCGATAATAATTGCGTACAAGATTGGCATGAAAACTAAAATACTAACTTTACGCACACCTATCAGTTCAGCAATAAAAATAATCATTGCGGCAAAAAGATGTAACTTCCAGTTCAATAACATTCGCATGGTACTCTCCTGACTCACTTATCAGCGGCGAGATAAAGGGCCGCTTGGGTGAAACATTCCATGGGCGCATTAACAATGCCCGCACCTATTTGGCCCACGCCAGGATCCCTGTGCGATATTCCCGTGGTTATCACCGGAGTCATATTGGCTTCCAGCACCTTCATAATATCAATCCCCGTTGGCGTCCCTTTAAAGCCCATTGCCGGGATCTTGAAGTTCTTGTTTTCGGTAGCGGTGATCTCATACATGCTATTGGTGATTTTCACTCCATCGTCATAGGTGCCACCAATAAATTGAACCATTGCAGGTGCACAGGCCAAAGCAAACCCCCCCATACCGAAAGTTTCGGTAATGGCGCTATCGCCAATATCGGCACAGGCATCGGCACTGCTATATCCTGTAAAATACAGCCCTTCAGGAATGTTAGCGGGCGCAGTAAACCACTTATTACCGGTACTGCTTAGCCGAATACCAAAATCGATACCATTACGCGCCATTACGGTAACGATAGTGCTCCCCTCAACACCGTTCGCAGCATCACTCATCGCTTTACACATTGCCATAGTCAGATTGACGTTAAACATATCGATCTTTTCAATGTGTTCAAAAACTCTGTGTATCGCCGCTTTGTCTGCATCAATTTCTGCAATGTATTTCGCTAATTCACGCACAAACAGTGAGGTAGAGGCTTTATGACGATTGTGGTTGTCATCCCCCATTTGTAAGGCTTGGGTAACAATGTTTTTCCAGTCAATACCAGGCGAGCATTCGATGGCTTGTTTCAGGATCGGATAAAGCGAATCGGTCATCCAATGCAAACGTTCAATCACCTCAGGGCCATAAGAACCAAAGCGAAGCGCTTTCCCAGGGCCTTCGTTAACATTTGAATAAGAATAATTACCAAATGTCCGATTGTGCATAATAAAGACCGGCATATGGGCGGAGATAATTCCCCCCATCGGCCCGACGGTGTGATGGTCATGATTCGGCGAATAAATAATATCGCTGCTGGCCGCTAACTTTTTCGCCTCACCTTCATTGTTGGCAAGGCCTTCAAAGATCAGAGCGCCGATAATCGCACCTTGCATCGTGCCACACATACGATTCCATTCAATAGGTGGGCCAGCATGCAAGATCATATTGGGCGCCATTCCTGGGATCACTTCTCCGGCAAGCCCCATCCCTTCCAGAAACACCTCAGAATCCTGCATACGGCGCAGCACTTCAGCATTAGCAGCATTACGTTGCTCGCGGTCTACACCGTAGAGGGTATTTAGCGCAGCCAGAACCCTTTCGTCCCCATGCGCGGGTGGACTCCATTCAACTTGCAACGCTGTGACGTTCTGTCTTTGCAAATCAGCATAAAATTGTTCAAGGCCGATGTTCACAACCTGAAGGTTAGTTGTCAAAATATCGTTTTTTAGCATTGGGTTTCCCTCATCCAAAGACGCTTGTTGTTATTGGGTATAGAGTTATGCAAGAAGTTTCCCTGCAATCAGAGCGGCACAACGGTTGCTTGGAGCAATAATCACTCCAGAATTTTCAAGCGCCGCCTTGGTTTGCTCATAATGTTGTGGGTCTTCATCAGTTCCACAGATAGAAGCAATCAATACTTTGGTCGCTAACTTATCTGCATGACGTTTCAGAATATCGACTACATCATTTGCCGGTGCGTCATGTGCCCCATAGCCCAATACAACATCAAAAAGAATAACGGCGACGTCATCCTGGTTGATTTGTTCTGTTAGCATTTGCGAACGCAAAGTCGGATCTATCATTGGGTGGGCTCGACCCTGAGTAAAAACATCATCCCCCAAGTCGATACAGGCATTGCCAGTTAACTTATAGGGATCCTGCAGCTGCAATTTTTTGTCGAGAGGGCTGTTAGAGTAAACGCCACCAAGACTCTCCTCCAACACAATGATTGCCTCATAGTTCAGGGTGCCACCACAGAACAAGCCGCGAAGATACTTACCGTTAGAACCTATTTTTGACTTTAAGCGAGTGGCTAACGAGCCTATTTCATCTGCCGTCATAAGTGGCGCAAGTGCCGTTTTTCTTGCCAGTTGCACCGCTTTTAGCGCGGCCTCTTCCAATGTAGCTACATGCTCTAAACGACCAGGATGGCTTTTGCCAGGTTTGCCCCCGAGGAAATTGATCACTACAGGTTTAGTAACGTTTTTTTCCAAATAGGAGAAAATTTTGTCGGCCACTTCGTCTGCGGGTGGCTTGGAAACCAGAACCATGATCTCAGTGCTATCGTCTTCATTAAGCGCCCGGATCCCCTGCAACATAGTCATACCGCCAATCTCTGAAACCAGATCGCGCCCACCGGTGCCTATTGCATGAGATAGACCAGCCCCTTGCTTATGGATCAGTGTGCTGATCTCTTGCATACCGGTACCACTAGCCCCCACAATGCCGATATTTCCGCGGCGAACCTGATTGGCAAAACAGAGCGCTGTACCATTGATGATCGATGTTCCACAGTCCGGCCCCATGACGAAAAGATTTTTACTTTGCGCTAATTCTTTCAGTTCTTTTTCATCGGCAAGGGACATGTTGTCACTAAACAACATAACATGCAGGCCAGCATTCAGGGCCTTGCGTGCTTCAACTTTAGCGAAATTGCCTGGTGTAGAAATGATGACAAGGTTGGATGTAGGCTGGGCGCTCATTGCGCCTACTAAGGTTTTAGGCTTATAGGCAATATGGTTACCTGATGCCGTACTGGCATTTAAAAAGCCATCAATTTTTGCGATGACTGCATCGAAAGCGTTCCGATCTTCTGCATTAACCGCAATAATCAAATCCGCTGGCGAGCAAGCTTGAGCCGCATCACTCAGTAAATTCACCCGCGCTAAGATATCCTTATTGAGATCGGTGCCCATCACGACCCCCACCTCAATGATACCCGGCATGCTTTTTACCTGCTGCGTAACCAGCATAAGTTTTACGGAATCGAAGTACGCTCCCTTTCTGATGATAGCTTCTATCATTCTTCCTCCTAGTGAAATTTTAAGAAATGACCAAGCTAATGTACTCCAGCTTAATTAATTTATTTAAATGGAAAATTTAATTTTAAATCAATAGAATATGACAAACATCATTTTCCCATCTCGCGGGAGTTTAATTTCCGCAGAGTGGGAGTAGACTTGAAAATAAAATAACGAAGGAGATTTAATTGTGAAAGAATTATCAGTGCGTGCGCTCGAACGCGGGTTAAAAATCCTGTCTTTATTTAACTCAACGCAGCAGCATTTTTCATTGAAAGAAATTTGTGACGCGACTGGCCTGAGTGATTCAACTGCATCTCGTTTGCTCATGACACTGGTTGCCCAAGGCTTTCTTTATAAAGACTCAAATAAAAAATATACCTTAGGAATTCAACTTATTAAGCTGATGGAGTCACAGGACTCAAAAACGGACCTTCGCCATATCGTTTATCCGTTTTTAGAAAACATGCGCGACATGTTTAATGAGACAGCCAGTCTATATATTCCTGCCAGTAACAATAAGCGAGTATGCACAGAAAGCGTGCAAAGTTGGCAGGCATTACGCCGAACTGTCGAAACAGGAGAAATTCTGCCCATGACGCAAGGTGCCATAGGCTATGTGCTACTGGCTTGGCAACCTTATCCTATAAGACAAGAGATTCTTGCTGAACATACAGAGATTTCTGCAGAACAACTCGCGACAATTCGCCAGGAAGGTTTTGCTATTAACGATGGTATTCATGAGCACGGAGTATTGGCCATTGCCGCCCCCATTTTCAATAACCATGGCCAGTGTATAGCTGGGATTGCGTTATCTGGGCCGAGTGCCCGTTTGGGCCGCACGGCCATTACCGAATTGATTCGAGTCGTAAAATCGAATAGTTATGCTATTTCGAAATTATTAGGGTTCAGAGCTTATCCTGTGTCACCGGCGTGACTTTAGTCTTCATGCTTCAAGTTGTTTATTAGAACGTTTGTGATGATATAACCACTGCCACTGAGGGGCAGAGTTCCAACCTGCAACTGCAGAGCTAACGCTGGAGCGGATTATGGAGAGAAAAGGCGCGATTCGACCAAGGCAATACGAGGAACGTTCGTCACACTGGGCATTGTATTGCCGCGGGCCCGCACTTCTTCATTTCGGCCCCAATGCTTTCATACCCAAGCCCCTGAATAACAAGCCTGCAAAAGTAAATCCAGGTCTGAAGGAGACCTTGAAAGCATACGCGAAGCGCCACATGTCGTTAAACGCCCCGCCACAGAGCTCACACCGCGCGAAATGTGGCAGTACTGAGTCTGATCGAAAAACGGGGCATTGGAGAACATGTGCAAGGTACACGAATACTGTCATCAAATAATCTACTGCCTTTAACCAAACTCTGGCAGTATATTAAATGCACTACCAAACCAGCAAAATATAACCAGGACGCCAAAAGCGATCACTAGAAACGGAATGGCTTTTCCTCCCCACACTGTGAATATCTTTTTGGGGAATTTTTCCCTTGATTTCAAAGCAAGAATTGCAGGTATTATTACCGCCCATATTGTGGCACATAGCCCTGCCCCACCAATCCCATAAATAAAACCATTAGGGAACAATAAGTATAAAATGCTGGGGGGTAAGAAAGTTAATAATATTGTTTTAAAACGCCCAGAAGGAGAGCCATCTAGTTTAAATAGATCGGCAAGATAATCAAACAAGCCTAATGTTACGCCAAAAAATGAGCTAGCAACGGCTAAATTAGAAAAAACAAGCAAGAAAAACTCTATCAGCCCACTTTGATTTGTCCCTAAAAATGATTTCACCAGGGAATCTACGTTCCCACCAGATGCAATGATATCTTTAAAATTATCACGATGAACATTACCCATCGTACAGTATAACCAAAACAAGTAAACAACAAGCGCCAACAAAGAACCTAAGACAATGCTTTTTATTAACTTATCTTTTCTCTTGCCATAACAAATAATAAGACTGGGAATATTACCATGAAAACCAAAGGAGGCCAGGCACACAGGTATAGCCATAAAAATATAAGGGAAATAGCCATTATTGCCACTTTCAGCACCGCTAACATCTTTTAATATTGAATAATCTACCTGGAAGAAAAGTGATCCAAACACGACTACAAATGCTATTATTTTTATTCCTAGAAAAAGGGACGTAATTCTACTTGCAGCCAACGAACTAACCCATAAGACAGTGGCAACAAAAGCGACAGTGCATATGCCAACCAATCGAGAGTTAACATGCCCCCCTGAATTCATTGATATAGTTTCGCTTATTATTGCACCATTTGCAGAAATATAAGCATAAGTCAGAATGTACAATACAAAAGCTACGGTGATGCCGCTTACAACGTTCCATTTACTTCCAATCAAATCTTTTGTTATTGTATTAAAACTGGATCCCACAGGGTAGTTTAAATTTGCCTCTAGCAGTAACAACCCTGAATGCAGCATTGAAAACCAGGCTATGATCAATATGAATGCGCCCCAGAAAAACCAAGCACCTGCAAGGTTAACCGGTAAAGCAAACATTCCCCCACCAATCACCGTGCCCGCTATAACCATAATCCCCCAAAAGGAGGAGTGCTTAGTATTTGATGTTTCTTCCATGATGCTCTCTTATTTATAGAGAATAGATGTAATTTATTGTTATTAGCAATAAATCATCAGATAATGATACCCAAGCCACACGAAGATACAGAGTTATTATTGCCTAACATAGTGAGCAACAATGTTGATAGAGAATAACCGCATGCAACTTAAAGCATCATAGATCTATTATTTTGATGGCTATATAAATATAGCCATCAAAATTTGTTTTTATTAAACTTCTTTTAGCCTGGCCGTGAAATGGCGCAAGACCTTAGGTTCGTATGTAAAGGTTAACCCTTTAATGTTCGAGGCATTTTCTTTTACGTGCTTAAAGGCTTCAATAATAAAATCCATGTGCGATTGCGTATAGGTAGCCCTTGGAATAGTCAAACGAAGCAATTCAGCAGGGCAAGGCAATTGCTTGCCGGTTTTGGGATCTCTACCCAATAAAAACGAACCAATTTCCACAGCCCTGATCCCTGCTACTCGATATAGCTCACAGGCAAGAGCTTGAGCTGGGAATTGTTCTGCAGGTATCTGAGGCAGTAACTTGCCCGCATCAACAAACGCGGCATGGCCACCAGCTTGCTGGCAAGTGACGCCAATCGCCTCAAGGCCATCAACCAAGTACTGAACCTGTGCAATACGATAGGCTAGCCAATCTTGATTCATACCATCAAAAAGCCCTACAGCAAGACGCTCCATCGCTCCGCCTTCTAAACCGCCATAGGTAGGGAACCCCTCCTGAACAACACAAAGAGTTCGGCATTCTGTATAAACATCAAAATAGCTGTCATCTTTGATGCACAATAACCCCCCCATCGGGACCATCGCATCCTTTTTAGCAGACATGGCTAACATATCAGCATACTTATATGTCTCCATGGTTATTTCCTCTATGCTCCAATCTTTATACCCAGCTTCTCTTTGCTGGATAAAATAAGCATTTTCTGCAAAACGAGCCGAGTCCATAACCACGGGTATTTCGTATTTCTGAGCAATAGCATACATTGCTTTTAAGTTTGCCATAGAAACGGGCTGCCCGCCGGCAGAGTTACACGTGATTGTCGCCACAATGTAAGGCACATTATTAGCGCCAACTTCCAGAATACCTTTTTCCAAGCCTTCAAGATCAAAATCGCCTTTAAAATCGCATCGGGCTGTTGTATCAAATGCTTCTTTAAGATAGACATTCCGGACAGTACAGCCGTTCACTTGACTGTGCCCCTGGGTAGTATCAAAGAAATAGTTAGAGAAGGTGACCATTTTTGATCTATCCAACCCCTTTTCCTGCTCGCGCTTTTTAATCAGTACAGGGATGTAAATTTGTTCTGCACCGCGGCCCTGGTGAGTCGGAATAGTATATTGGTATCCGAAAATATTTTTGACTGCGTCGGATAAAGCATAATAGCTCCGGCTTCCACTATAGGCTTCATCTCCGCGAAACATTGCTGCTTGCATATTTTGCGTAACTGCACCCGTACCACTATCTGTCAGTAAATCAATAAATACATCTTCGCTATCAAGTAAGAAAGGGTTCATTCCTGATTTTATGATCGCATTATCACGATGCTCTCTTGTTGTACGCTTAACAGGTTCAATAACCCGAATACGGAATGGTTCAGGTAAATGTTTAAAGTTGTTCATTATATAATCCTTAATTTAAGCATAGCTAGCCTGATAGCCATTCATTACAATGAACGGCCATGACGATTTTTATTAGCACACCTAATACATCAAGCATCATGTGTACAGGCCAAGTTTATTTACTCAGCGCATTATACAAGCCGCGCCATAAAATATTTAATTGGCGACTGCCTTCGTGAAACTTGATTTTTTAGGGCATGCTAAACAAAACAGATTACGTTGAATCTATTCTTGTTTATATTTTTCAGCAGGAAGGGAGAGATCAAGGACGATGATTGACGATCATATGGTCAATGTTGAACCACTTCGAGGTTATATATGTGCCATTTAAGATAATCATAATATATCAACCCTCATTAGACGTAATGCTACATTATTGCAATGAATTTATTTGTCTATGAGTATTTCGAGGGATTGTGACTAGATTCACAACCCATTAAGTATGCTATCTAACACAGGCTAATTCCGTATACATTTTTTTAACAGAGCGTTCAATTAAAGATATCGTTCGGCCCCCAGATACGCTGTGTCTCTCCGATTCATAAAAAGATGCTTCAGCAGAGGATTGCGGTGTTACCGCCTGACCACAAGAGATACTGACCATTAAAAGATCCGACTCAAAGCAGAAAGCCTTACGGCCTTCTGCCTAAATAAGCGTTCCAAATAGTAGAGATCACTTGAAGGGAACTCAGCCCGGATTGTGTGATCTGATTAATCGCCAAACATCACAAATCACCAACCGGACTGAGCGATGCCGATAATAGCACCAATACCCCGTAGTGAAAGACGCCTGATGCAAAAAACGATTCACAGAACGCGCGGCAAAAACCATGCACGTTCTTCCATTATTCGCCGGATTAACTGGTTTACCCTTTATGGTATCGACGGTCTGGAATCGCTTTCCCCCGGACGTGGACGCTGCTGGCCTTTTGAGCATATCTGCACGTTTTTACGTGAGCCGGTGAAACACACGCCAGGTGACTTTGGCTATCAGCGTTCACGCTGGAGTACAGAGCTGATGGCAATAAAAATCAATGAGATAACCGGTTATCAGTGACATGCTTCCACGGTTCGCCGCTGGCTGCCTGCTGCTGGTCTGGTATGGCGCAGAGCCGCACCTACACTCCATATTCGTGACCCGCGCAAAGAAGAAAAAATGGCGGTGAAGGCGACGTATCAGCGGGCAAAAACAATCACGCTCATCGTGGATAACTACATCATCCACAAAAGCCGGGAAACACAGCGTTGGCTGAAAGAAGACCCGAAATTCAGTGTGATATATCAGCCGGTGTATTCACCGTGGGTGAATCATGTTGAGTGGCTATGGCAGGCGTTACACGAGACAATCACCCATAATCATCAATGCCGCACCCTGTGGCAATTACTGAAAAAAGTCCGCCATTTTATGGCAACTGCCTGCCCATTCCCCGGTGGTAAACATAGGCTGGCAAAAGTTTAGCGATATTCGGATCACTTATTTTGTAGGGATAAAATCGTTGGAATAGGCCCCAAAAAACAGTTACACGACGGGGTGACGATACCCACGACCGTAAGCAGCCATACACAGTTTTGATCCGTGCCTGACGGTAACATTATCGCTCTTGTTATCGGGATAAGCTCCCGATTCAAATCTGACGTAAAGCAACCACTAACTAAAAAAATTTTTTAACCAATACGCTAACATTATGAATGTTGTGAAATTAAAAACCTAATCATAAAAGGTTTCAGCATGATACCCAAAAATATTTCCTTCAGATAAAGCGCGGGTGAAAGGTTTTTTAAGAGCCTGGCATCGATAACATCCAGAAGCCCCAGTAAAACAGTTCACGTCCCATCCATCAGGAACATCTCCCTACAGATCACATTAATGTTCATCACACTCACATAGCCACGAAGCAGTGTGCAACAGCCCTCTTTTAAACTAATATCTCAACGCTCTAATGAGCAGTGTAGCATAGCCAATTTTGCTCTATCTTGAAAGGTGATGTACATGTTACCAATCTTCCTATACCTGTAGGATTCAGATGGCAAAAATATCCGGCATAGCTGATTCCTTATTATTACCATTGATGAAAGAATGTAGGGCAATTGAATGAAAGGGATGATAGAGCATCGATGTTAGAATTATTGCTAAGAAAGGTCTTAATAATTGTAATTTTGCAAATAGAGGCTGTTAGAAACGTGCATTAATTTGACTTAACCCCCATTATTCAATTTGTTTGCAACACTGTTTTTTGCCGTTTTTTTGAAACTATATGTTATTTTTTTATAAAAAATAATGTTTTTATCCTTGTGTGATTAAATTTTAAGGTGTAAAAGTTTTTTTTGAAATTGTTAAATAAATAGCTTAAATTTTGTGATGTCATGATTTTTCATTTGATGTAGATTTGAATTAAGAAAATATGGACGGCAACAAAAATCTATTGATCAAGAAGAGGTGCCAATATAGGGAATCTTATGCACTTGTCAAAATCTGTTTTTTCAGACAACTACTTTTTTATTGTAGGTGTCTCTGCGCTATTAACACCTGAGTTGATTGATGAGTATTACTATATTGTTGACGTAGACTATAGTAACTACAATGAGATCGACTTTAATCCAGATGAGAATAAGCGTGTCATTGCGTTTATCTCTAATGACTTTGACTATTACTACTTAAAAGATATGGGGGATATTTCTTTTATAGACAAAGGGAGCAAACCAAGTGAGATTTTATCGTTCATTATTGTGAATGACTCCAGGTATAAATATCGCGTTAAACATCATCTTTCAAGTCGAGAGTGCGAGATTTTGAGCTGCATGCAGGAAGGGATGGCTGTCCCTGACATACTTGAAAAGTTAGGTGTGAAAATGAAAACATTTTACGCTCATCGTAGAAATATCATGCTTAAACTGAAGATCGACAATCGTATTTCACTCTATAGCAAGATGTTTTCAAACGATAGAAGTAGAAAAGAGGATGATGCTTTTATATATGAGTCTGCACTATAAGCATAAACCACGCTAAGAAGTTCGCTCTACGGCTAAGCAATCTAATTTCTGATGTTTTTAAAGTCAAAAAATCTCACTTTATAACCTAGCTGGGATTGTCTATTTACTGCTACCGTCATGGGTTTGTCGTAAGCGTATAATCAAGGTAATGCTTATTCTTCGGGGAATCGTCGGCCGCAAAGCTGGGGCTTACCCCTTGGGCCCAATGCATAAGCAGTTCAAATCAAGCTTTTCACTCCCTTACTTCGTGACTAGGCCCAAGTCTGGGCCTTGCCATTTTGGGGTAAACACAGATTGCGTTCAAAATGCACTGCGTTTTTTCCCGCTCACTCGAATCATTTTTAACCTGCGTCTGGTTTTTATTGCTCTCACTTCGCTTCTCATCCCCTCTCATTACACCTGGTTTTATAAAAATATTGAGTAAGAAAGGTAATATGAACATTCAATGATTGATATTAATAAAGTATGGAAATACAACACCAAATCTAATCAAAGAATATTCATGCTTATAAAATTATTTCACATTTCCTATATTGGCTTACCGGTATAATAAACTCATGCGTTTAAGGCGGGTTGAATCTACAATGAAGCAGAGGAGTGCTTGTTATCCGGGGTGTTTTTTTGATTAGTTTATACATCATACTTCAAGCTGCTTGGTGTTGACTCTGCTACTTTGCCCAATTCAGAGCAGTATCTCTCGCGGTCAACATGAAAGTTGTTCAAAAAAACATCGCGTTTTTTATTTTTGGGTATAGTGGGGGAAGTCGGTGAGTTCAATGAACGTCCTGAAAAAGATAGAACGCTTCATACCTGTCACGCTAGTCTTGGCGTTAATGGTTGCACATAACGGGTACTTGATACTTAGCCCGATTTTTTGGCGGCTGTTGCAGCATTCTCATGACCTGCTGAATAGCACCAACTCTTGGCATGAAACCATGGGATTTCTCGATACCATGGATATTCCCCGCCTTATGATTGGCATAGTACTGATCTTTATGGCGATCATCCTGCTTCTGAAGGCACGTCTTGCTTGGTTTTTCTCGTTGATCCTGTTTGGTTGTATCGTCATCGTCGAAATCTTTATCTTCAAACAAGTCACGGCGTTGGTGTGGTATTCGCTGCTTACTATCGTCGGCTTGATGATCTTCTGGCGCCGTTTCGATCACCACAGCTTAGGGAGCACCAGCTTTTTTGCTATTGCCAGTATGGCTTCGTTGATTGTCTATAGCATGCTGGGAACATTGTACCTTGGGGAACAGTACACCCCTAAGATAACCGATCTGCCCACGGCGTTTTATTTTGCCATTGTCTGCATGTCTACCGTCGGCTTTGGCGATATTACTCCACATACCACGTTAGCGCGCATGTTTACGCTAACGGTGATTATCTTTGGTATTACGATCTTTGCTGCATCTGTAGCATCTATCGCTGGCTCGCTAATCAGTCAAAATCTTCAGCATATTATGAAAGGGCGATTTTCACACATGATACGTAGAAATCACTATATTATTATCGGTATCTCTTCGCTGGCGCAAAACGTTTATAAAGGACTGACGGAAAGCGGGGGCAAGGTCACCCTGGTTTGCGAACCGGGAAATAAGCAATTTTTTCCCGAGCACGCCGATGTGGTTGAGGGCGATCCCTCTTCCGTTACAACGTTAACCTTGGCTGGCGCTGAAAAGGCAAAATATATTGTTGCCTTGACCGAAAGCGACGCGGTCAACGCATTTATCATCCTGGCTGCCAAAGAGGTGGGTGGGGCAGACACAAAAACCATCACTTTGGTGAATGAAAGCCAGAATATGAGCAAGATAAAACGGGTAAAACCCGATGCAGTGCTTTCACTCCAGCTACTCGGCAGTGAATTGTTGGTGCGCTCTTTAAATGGTGAGACAATTAATCGCGATCTTAATCTGGATACCTTCTTCAGCAACGATCAGGATGGGAGCAAAAGCGAGTAATCTTTGTGACTCGGGCCACACAGGGAGATGGTGGCCCATTCATGGTACAAAAATTTTACATCAAGCTGCTCGACGGCATTCCACCCCCCCTTAGTCAAATCCAAAGTTCAACTGCCTTTCGTTAGTTTTTTTGAATACGCTGCGGCTATTGCGGCCTATATTGCGACCAATTCTATCTTTCCTCTTTGGCTATCGAAGAGAAATCCTTTCGACTTCTTTGTGAAATTGATTATTCTTAGGTAAAATTACAATTTATTTTTAGGTAATCACAAGAACAGCGCCCTATTCATTATATTTGTTAATGAGATTTTTTAGTAGGATTTTTAATATACGATCATTACTCGATCGAATGAAAGGGCTTAAAAAATTACCAATGGCACTATGAGTAAGCCAATCATCACTTTACGTTATTGTAACATAAGGAATGATAGGTTCTTAGAAATAACAGCGTGAGGCGCTCCGAGATTAACTTACTATGATAGCCTAAATTCTTTTTGTGGATAAATTCATTGTAAAAATCCTATTTTCGGTAAATAAAATAAAAATACAGTCATTAATCAGCACAAAACACTAAAAAAACAGATCACATGACAGGCTTACAGAAAATAAAAAAACATTTTATTATTAAGTTGGTTTTTTATGGTGAAATTCAACCCCCAATTAAAATAACTTTTCAACAACAATTTTCTTTGCAACAATCACCACCATTCCAATAATGAGTGATGTAATGGACTACTAATTATTAAAACTATGCTTTAACCTCCCTATTGTTTTAATAAACATGGATAAATCAACCACTATCATATAGATAGTGGCGGTTTTTTTGGGCCAACAAAAGCTCACACTGTTTAATTAACTACCTTTAAATGACAACGTGGACATGGAGTCGACAGTTTGTGTATTGGCAACAGTATTTGATATCAGAAGTATGACGAGCCTATACTCAGGCAAGGTCTGGATACAATATACCTATCATATTTCAAGTTGTTGGGGGCTTGCAGTATTCGCTCACCTGGCCATGTAGTAGGGCTATGTTAATGGGGACTCACTCGCTTGCCGCCTACAAACAACTCGAATTATTTTGGTATATATGCCAATTAGAGTGGCAAATCTACTGGAGCAGATGCCGTTTCCATTGCCTACCGTTGCCCGGTCGGTACTGTATAACGCTATCAGCGCTGAACCCTTTTTCTTACTGACGATGATTCCTACAGCGGTGGGAACAGAGCCACAGTAGAATAAGGTGATGCTGATTTCTTATTCTGTCTCTGAATGCAAGAATATTCTCATGTTGAACGGGGGGGATGAAGAGTCGTTCTCGTAATGACAATAAGGGATAGTTTGTTTGCTGACGCTATTTATTGAAAGCAGCATCTGAATGGCTTTGAAAAGGTAATAACAAATCGAGATTCTTGCCTACTTTGCTTCCTACAGCTGTAGGCGCAGGGTGACAGTAGAATAAGGTATTGCTGATTTCTTCTTCTGTCTCTGAATGCAAGAATATTCTTATGTTGAACGGGAGGGGTGAAAAGTCGTTCTCGTAATGACAACAAGAAATAGTTTACTTGCTGATTATACTTATCGAAGGCAGCATCTGAAAGGCTTTAAAAAGGTAATAACAAATCGGCATTTAACTGATTTAAGTGGCTCTTATTGCTCTGAAATAGGTTTTAGATAACTAGGGTTATAAATCTACGGACAATTTAGAACTATTCGCAATCTATCGGAAATTAAATAGTTTTTTAACAAAAACATGCAGTAAATAAAGTGCTGCATTCATTTATATCAAGTCAAGAAATAGGAAATATCAACATGAAAGCATTATCTATTAAAACTACTCTGGCCACCGTGATCCTGGCAGCTCTCTCCACCAGTGCCTTTGCCTACGATGCCCAGATCAACATCACTGGTGAACTGACTGAAAGCACCTGCCTGATCAACGGCGGGAGCAGCCCAGCGGTTCAGAACGTGACTCTGCCTACCCTGTCCAAGTCATCACTGACCAATCCAGGTGCCTGGTCTGGCCGCGTTCCAGTCAACTTTGAGCTGTCAAACTGCTCTGTCGGCCTCTCTGGCGCAACCGCCACATTCGAACAGGGCCCGAACATCAGTGCTGACGGCAACATGAAAAACCTGGCAACAACCAACGCAGCAAGCAATGTAGAAGTGCAGTTGCTGGACAAAAATGCCACGCCTATCAACCTGGCAGTTGACACCGTTAGTACTCCAATCACTAACTCAGCGGGTGATCTGCAGTTCTACGTGCAGTACTTCTCTAAAGACGGTAACGCTTCTGCGGGCCAGGTTACTTCACAAGTTGAGTTCTCTATGAGCTACAACTAATCCCCCTTGAGGGGGGCCGGTCTCCGGTACCCCCTCTCATTTTTTGAGTGCAGCAGAACCCTGATGCCTTCAAAAAATGGAATCTGTCACTTTCTGTTACCACGTTGTCTATGTTTCAATCGGAGAATCACTTATGTTTGCAGGCTTCAAAAATGTACTCACTCCTCGTCAGACGCGTCGCACTTTTATGACGAGCCTGTTGGCGATGGCGGTGAGTAGCGCTGCATATGCCGCAGATTCGGCTTCTCCGCAGGTTGCACAGTTCGACGCTGGTTTTATCCGCGGCCTTAGCGGCCAGGTTGCCGATCTCTCACGTTTCAGCAACGGCAACTCTCTGCCCCCCGGCAACTATCGTTTCGATGTATACATTAACGAACTGTGGGTGGGGCGTCAGGAGATCGCCGTGACTCATACCGTTCCCGCGGCGAACGCCTCGTATTGCTTCACCCCAGAGCAGGTGCTGCAATGGGGTCTTGATGCTGGCAAACTTCCAGAAGCCGCACAGGCGCAAAAAGCATTGAAAAATGAGGCGTGCTTTGACGTTGAAAAGTTCATCCCCGGTTTTCAGCTGAGCGCTAATACTGGTGAACTGGTTCTGAACATTACCCTGCCTCAGGCGTTTATCGGTTCACGCCGTGGCGTGGTTGCCCCCGAACTCTGGAATCATGGCGTTACCGCTGGCTTTGTCGGTTATAACCTTAACGCCTTTCATACCAATACTCGGGATAACAACAATATAACTCAGTATTTTGGCGGTTTTAACAGCGGTGTTAACCTGGGAGCATGGCGCCTGCGTCACAACAGCAGCTATACCGGCAGCAGCAGCGGTGACAGCAACTATCACTCTATCAGTACCTATGCACAACGCTCGATCGCACCGCTCAGAGCAAACCTCTCCGTGGGCCAGTATTTTACCCCCGGCAATCAGTTTGACAGCGTGCCGTTCACCGGGGTGCAGTTGACCAGCGATGCAGGCATGAGCCCAGATACTGAAAACGGTTTTGCACCCGTGATCCGCGGCATAGCTAACTCCAATGCCAAGGTCACCGTGCGCCAAGGTAATAACGTGATATATGAAACCAGCGTGCCTCCCGGCCCGTTTGCTATCGACGATCTCCATAGCACCGGTTTCTCGGGCGATCTGCTGGTGACCATAACCGAAGCCGACGGCCAAACACGCAGCTTTACGGAAAGCTATGCCTCTGTTCCGCAGTTGCTGCGGCCCGGCGTTTCTCGCTTCAATGTTTCTGTGGGGCGCTATCGCGACAGCACTCTTGATAATGCCCCCAACTTCCTGTTGGGTACCTGGCAACAAGGGCTGAACAATCTGGCGAGTGTCTATACAGGCGCAATTATTGCCGAGCAGTATCAGGCTTTTCAGGGCGGGTTGGCATTTAATACCCCGTTGGGGGCATTGGCAATGGACGTGACTCAATCACGCGCTATTGACCTGAAAGCTAATGCCAGCGGGATAGATGAATACATGATTGGGCATAGCTATCGCGCTACCTATAGCAAATTATTGCCGGAGACAAACACCAACTTCACCTTGGCGGCTTACCGTTTCTCCAGTGACGGTTACCTGAGCTTTGGCGACTTCGCCCAGGCACACAGTACCAAAACTCCGACGTTCAGCGACGATGGGAGTGCGTTTGGTATCAGCGGTGAGCGTATTGAATCTGCTCGTCCACGCAACCGCTATCAGTTGAACGTTAACCAGCCATTAGGTGAGGGCTATGGCAACCTGTTCTTCAACGGATCGGCACAAAACTACTGGCACAATGGCGGAGGTACGAGCACGACATTCCAGGCAGGCTACGGTAATAATTACCGTTGGGGCAGCTTTAACGTCGGCGTTAGCCGCACGTTGGGTTCGAAAGGACAGTCGGATACGCAATATCTGGCCAGCGTCAGTATTCCGCTTGGCAGCAAGTCACGGGCACCGATGCTAACCACATCGCTGAACCGCAGTGACAAAAACAGTACGACGGCGCAGACCACGTTGAGCGGCACCGCTGGTGAACATAACCAATTTAGTTACAACGCCTATGGCAGCACCTCACGGAATGATAGCCACAGCGCTAATACCGTTGGGGGCAACGTAGAATTCCGTTCACCTTATACGGTGATGAGCGCCGGTGCCAGCAGCGGTAATAACAACCGGCAGTTGAACCTGGGGTTGAACGGCAGCGTGGTGGCGCACCCTGGTGGGGTCAACCTGACACAGTACCAGGGGGAAACCATGGCTGTTGTTGAGGCTAAGGGAGCAGAAGGAGCGACCATCAGTAACAACGTTGGCGCAGCCATTCAAAAGAATGGCTATGGGGTGGTCTCTGGGCTGATGCCTTACCGCCAGAATGAAATTGCCCTCGATCCTAAGGGCACATCGCAAGACGTTGAGATCCTCGGCAGTTCACAACAAGTGGCCCCCAGCTATGGTGCCATCACCATGCTGAAATATGAAACGGATACCGGTGCAGCAGTGATGCTTCAAGCCAGCCGCACAGATGGTAAGCCAATCCCTGTGGGTGCCGAGGTGCTGGATGACAAAGGGCAGTACGTGGCTATGGTTGGCCAGGGTGACCTGATATTTGCTCGTGGCTTGGCCCCGCAGGGGCGGTTAGTGGTGAAATGGGGCCAAGGGGCTGGTCAAAGCTGTTCAGTGCAGTATCGCCTGCCAGCTGATTCTGCGGGCTCGCAAAATTACCCGAAAATCGCCGCACAGTGTGTGCTGCAGTAAGTTTGTTCACCCAGGCACTCGAACGGTTAAAACCTATCTGGACTCGTTTGTTGACCAATAACGGCTATTATTTGAATAGATGCCGGGGCAAATACATGAAGACCTTGTGTATTGCCCTGGCCCATCAAAAGTGAAATAGCCCGACGGCATAGGCCATAAACAGGTAGCAGTGTACTTAACATCACCTTTTTTGGACGATATCAATCATGAACAAAACGCGGATTATTGCTCTTATCTCCCTTGTGTTGTGCAGCTGGGTATCTCAAGTGCAAGCCAATATTGTTATTTCTGGCACCCGATTGGTCTATCCTGCCAAAGAGCGGGAGATTACGGTCAAAACCACCAATATGGGTAAAGATCCTTCGCTGGCTCAGGTGTGGGTCGATCGCGGAGATCCTAACACCAGAGCAGACAATGCCAATGCGCCTTTCCTGGTGACGCCACCGCTGGTGCGTATCGAACCAGGCAAAGGGCAGGCATTCCGCGTGGTGTTTACCGGTGAGTCGCTGCCTAAAGATCGCGAGTCCCTGTTCTGGTTTAATCTGCTTGACGTGCCACCGTTACCTAAGGATGCCGATGCCAACGTGATGCAGGTGGCTTACCGCTCGCGCATCAAGCTGTTTTACCGCCCAGAGGGGCTGGCTGAGAACCCGGTGAAAGCGGCCGAGTCGCTCACCTGGTCACGAGGTGCGTCAAGCAAGGATGGCACTGTCTTGCAGGTGCGTAATAACAGCCCATTTTATGTTTCGCTGGCATCGGTAAGCCTGAAAAGTGGCAATACCAGCATCAAAACCAGCGGAGGATACACCCTTGCCCCGTTCAGCACGCAGGATATTACGTTAAAAGGGCCGGGTACTCTGCCTGCGGGGCAAGCCGACCTCACCTACAGTTGGGTTAACGACTACGGTGCCGCCGTCGAGCAAAAGACCCCATTAAAGTTATAAATAAAGTGTAAGACGTTAAATGGACACTCAAACGATGATAAATAATAAACCAATCACCAAACTCGCAGCGTTATTACTATGTTCATTGACGTTAGCTGCAGTTGTGGTGTCTGAGGCAAAAGCGGCCTGCGCACCAGTACCGGACATTGCTATTACTCTCCCTCCCCTGACCTTTGACGGCCCGGCTGATGGCCCTTCAATCGGTCAGCCGATAGGAAGTAACTGGGGGGCGGAAATAAGCACCCCAAACTATTTCTCAGGCTGCCGTGTGCTAAGGATCATTACGACGCCGTCACTTTCAAATATTGTTCCAGGTATTACCTATACTGAGAATGGCGTTACTTATCCGATATTTAGCACTAGCGTCCCCGGCATTGGTATCATTATTGGCTTGAAGCCAACAAACACCTCGATCTACAAGCCGCTACGGCAGCCGATAACTGAGGTCTTCAATGGCGACTCTTTTGGGCTAGGGATCGATGCTCGGGCTAAGCTAATTGTTGTCGGGCAGCTAAGGGCGGGGGTTTACAATATTGCTTATGGTTCTTTAGCGAGAATAAACGGCTCAGACGGGACGGGGATTGGGGGCAGTTTGCTGACGCTAAACCCTACAACACTGACCATTAGGGCCAGAACTTGCCAGTTGAGCAGCGCTTCGGTGCAAGATGTCATATTGCCACCGGTCAGTAAGAACCAGTTCTCGGGGGTAGGAACATCGCCAAGCGTTGGGCAGAATTTTACCGTAACGACCAACTGTGAAGCTGGAGTCAATCTGTATGCCACCGTGACGGATGCCAACAACCCGGCCAATACAGGGAATGTCCTCACCTTGGGAGAGAACACCACCGCGTCTGGTGTGGGGATCCAAATACTCAGAAATAATTCACCTATCTCCTTTGGCCCAGATTCTTCTGCCGCAGGAAATCTGAACCAATGGTATATCGGCACTGCCAACAACACGGGTAACGATGCTTTTACCATCCCTTTAAGGGCAAGATATGTTCAGACAGACACAAACATGGTTGCAGGCGTCGTGAAAGCGAGAACCACTATCACATTCTCCTACCAATGACAGGACAAGGATGTCAATAACAATAGGCATTGCTGCCCCAAGACATTATCATCAGGCCCAGCAGGGTTGAAGACAATTTTTGGGGCAGTCTGAGTGCGAAAGGTTGTTGAATGAAATACGACATTTATCAGTAAATAACCAAGCGGTGTCCCTCAATTGCCCCTAATGCCATCACAGGGGCAGATCTGGACCCGTTATTAATCCCGATGAGCCTGCTAACTCAGTGTCTTTGGCGTATTCCATAATCAATGTGAGGCTTCTGGCACATTAATCTTACGGCGGTAAGGGTGTTCTTCCACAGAGATTATGAATTCAGCACTACACCAGCGCAAACTGTTTTTAACCGAGCACGGTGCCACATAAGCCTTTTTTCTTTCTACTAACTTTATTAAATAGTAACGCGCAATATAGATTGAGATATCACAACATTTGGCAACATCACGAGTACTAGGCCAGCGTGTTTGTGGAGGTAATACCCCTTGCTCACATTCGCGAAGGCATAATGCACGTAGGGCAACCCGTACAGTATTAAGCTGATGATTTTGCTCTTGGTTAAAGTAGGTCATATTATCTCTTTTTTATAATAACCATTATTAAAATATTTTAGCCTACACTCTAAACAATTCGATTTTCGGTATGTCGAGCATCTTAAATTTTCTGTTAACTCTATTCAGCATAGAGATAACGGCGTTTGAAGTTTCATTCATAATCAATATTAAAAATAAGATGTGATCGAACTTCTCCAGTGCTTATGCTATCCAGATACTGGTAAAAACGGGCAAAGTATTTCAAGGTAATGTAGTGTATTTCGTTGTCATTTAATGTTCCTATCAATTGCGGTTTCCCCATTTCCAAAGGGCTCTGATCTTCGTTTAATACCTGAACCCCTACTCCCTGAGCCGACTGACTACCCGTATTCTCGTTAATCAGCACACCATCCGCAACAGCGGTTCCGGTGGCAAGCGTGCCATCGAAAGTCATCTTGATATCTGCAAACCCTGACAAGCTGACCCCGCCGCTGCACTTTAACTTGAGCTCAAAATTACGTCCTCCAGCAAAGCTCCCCTTTCCACTGAGCTGGTTCCGATGGATAGTACCAATATCAACGCTTTGGTTATTGCCACCGCTCACAAGACACGAGGGTGAGACAATCGTCAAGGCATCAGCACTGAGAGATGTGGTTAACTGTGGGTTGTCACTCCCAATGTAGCCATAGCTGGTATAAGGGCCGCTTGCAACGCGGCCACTGCCGGTGATGGGTTCCGTTTTTATTACTTCGAGTATAAACGTAGTCGCTTCAAGAAAGACTGGGTAACTGTATCGCTGATTTGTGACCATCCGAACGCCTGGATAAGTCAGTACGTATCCGGTTTCCGTCCTACGCTTAAAACGCAAGCCTATGCCCGGAACATTGGTAGAATAAACATGGTCGCTAAGTTCCTGCATATCATGGCCAATCACTTTTGAAGCAAAAAGATTCGGCCCCGTACAATTATACATTGTCGCACTTCTGCTCAGACTCCATTCACGATAGGCCAGAACACTGCCAACCGGAGCATTGGGTTGCACTATTACCCGGCCAATATGCATATCCAGATCAATCGTTGGTACGCTCTCATCGCGTACACAGTCTGCATAAGCCAAAGTACAAACGAATGCCGACAGTATCGTGGCCAGAGAAAACAGCTTATCTACCGACATATTGCCTCCTGACTCTCGGTGTTTTTCAGGCTAACGCTGCACTGGCCGCGAGCCCATTTAACCCATGCCTGCCCCGCCTGTTCATCATTGATCACTAACATGCTGCCTTGGCCGACAATGCCGATGGGGTTTCCCTGTTCGTTAACCACATTGGCACCGAATGGCAGGCTTTTTCCATCAGGCAGAACGGCATGTAACGTTCGGTTTTTCTCTACTCGGGTTGTGAAATTGACCCGCACTACGCTGTTTTCATAAGGCACGACGTTAGCCAAGGTCTTATCGAAGACGATGTCATCGTCGGTTCCTTTCGGATCAATCTCCACTGCATTAACCCGATAAGGGCGCAAATAAGGCAAGATGGCGTAACCTCGGCTATCAATACGCGTACCCGGTACGTTGGGTAGCGTGGCACCTTGTGCGCCTTTAGCCTCGATCAGCGCCACGGTATTTCCCGCTTCCGGCGACAAGGTGATCCCGCCCTGATGTACAAGTAAAGAGCCGCTGGCGCTGACGCCAGCCTGTCGGTAATCGTTGCCTTGCCCATAGTTAGCGGACAGCGTGGTGTTAGGATTTCGGTAAGTGCCGTTCAGGGCAAAGCTATGGTTGCCAGAACGACTGGCGGACTGATTAACGCCATAGCTGAAGTTATTCTCATCGCCAAAGGCACCGTTCATCCCGATCTGGGCATTATTAAAGCGGGAGTTGGAAAACATGCTGCCCGACGTCAGGCTGGCGCTGTTGCGTTCACCAAATGATAATGGATAGCTAAAGTTGAGTGACACACGCGTTTCCTGGCCACGGTTGCCAAGGTAAGAGGTATAGTTGCGCTGCAGCGCAATCGAATAAGAGAGACGCTTCCACCCATTGTTGTAGCTCAGTTGGTACTGTTTATCCGTCGCACTTCTGTTCCAGTAGTTTGAGATGCGGCCATTGAAATAGAGCCCGCCCCAACCGTCGGGCAAATCCTGGCTCAGGGTATAGCTAAACCCATACTTCTCACGCGCAAAGGTGCTGGGATCTCTTCCCCACTTAGGGTTATCAATAATCTGCAGGGCATCGTTAAGCGAAAAGTAATTCTCTGTGGCATAGCGATAAGCCGCCAGCACTACGCTGGTTTTGGTGCTGGGAAACATCCGATTAAAAGTGATTCGATAACTTTGCCCTGAATAGGATGATTTATCCGAGAGAATGTCACTGCTTTTCAACGTGGTGTATGACTGGATAGCATCCAGCGATAAAGCCCCAAAGGAAGTATTAAAAGCGCTGCCCAACAAGTATGCCTGGTAGCCATTAAATGCGGTCAACCCGGTATATCCAGTCAGCAGGTTATTAACGCCATATTGGTAGTGTAATTGCAGCAGCGTTGTTCTGTTGCGTAAAATCTCGTCGTCCACCTTTCCAACAACCACGCTATAGCGGCTCATGCCAGGGCGTAGCAATTGAGGTACCGAAGAGAAAGGTACGCTGAATTGACGAAGCGAGCCGTCCGCCTCTTTGATGCTCACTTCAAGATCGTGGCCGTAGCCTGAGGGGTAAACATCGTCGATGATGAAAGGGCCTGGAGATACCTGAGTTTGGTAAATCACCGAATCATTCTGCCGTACGGTCACTAACGCGTTACTCATGGCAACACCGCGGATCTCCGGCGCGAAAGAGCGCATACCGTCTGGCAACATATTATCGTCGGTGTTCAGGCGCAGACCGCGCAGGCTGACGCTGTCAAAGAACTCGCCGCTGGTAAAGAATTGGCCACCGGTCGCTGTAGATGTTATCTGCGGTAGGGCGCGTTGCAGGTAAGTCTGGTTATTATGCCAATAGGTTCCCTGGCCTTGCTGAGCACTCAAATTCCCCACATACCTGAGCAGCCAGCCATTGTAGCTAAACTTGGAATTGATGCCTATATAACCACTGCCGCTATTACTATTGTCGCGCGAGCTATTACGGTTGTAGTAGTTGGCCATATAGGAGAGATTCAAGGCAGGTATTCCCTGTTCCCACTGTTCGGGCGCAACATAGCCAACGAACATTCGATCCTCGTAGATCTGAGGCACTGAAATATCTACCCGTAGTTCCGAAATATTAAACGTGTCGCTGATCGTTGCATCTTGCCGCCATTGTGACAGGTAGCCACAAAAATCTGCCTGTTGTGCCAAAGATGCATTAAGTTTGCTTGCAGAAATACCGAATTTCTCAAGCATCGCGGAGGTATAACAGACGCCCAGTTTGCTGTTATCCGAGCGTTGCTCAACCTTAATTTCATAGCGGCCTTTCCAATTACCGTTTGTATAGACATCAATAGAATAATTCCCTTCGTTGACGGCATTGGTACTAAATTTTGAGAGGTCTATTTTATCTTTGTTGCCGACAATAAAATCATCGTTGAATTGATAAGTTTTCTCTGGCGCAGCCACGGCAGAGCAGAAGGGATAGATCAGCCCCGACATCATCACTACCGCGTACAGCGGGCACATGCCCTCAGGCGAAAATGTCAGTTTTTCCATGGCATCGCCCTCTACTTTATCTGGCTGTTGACAGAAACGGTGGATCCATAGTCATTTACGTTATTAATTAAAATATGGTCTCCGCTCTTGAATGCGGCAATAGGGGTGACTCTTGTGGTTGAGAGCGGTGAAGCGACGACTGTTTTACCCAACAGGGGTTTATTGTCTGCATGAAGAATACGAGTAATAGTGATATAGAAAGGCGTAGGATTATTAATGGCCAGCTCTTCGCCTTGCTTGGACAACACTAAAAGCTCCGGCGCTGCATCACGGTTACCAAGCCCCGTTGGCCGGTAAATGAATTTAAAACGCGAGCGAATAGCCAACTGCAAAACATTATTTCCATGCGCCTGTGCGCTGGTCGGCGTGGGTGGTATTTCCAGCAGATTCAGCCACCAGAGCTGTTCCCGGTCACTCAGCAAGCCGTTACGATTGGGAAGACGGATCCGCAATGTTTGCCCACTTTTACCATCTACCCGTGAGATAGGAGGAGTAATAATAAAAGGCACCGAAATATTGTCTGGTGTTTCTCTGGCGTCACCTTTATCTAACCATACTTGTGCTACCGCCGGACGGTCGGCAGTATTATTTAATTGAATGGTGATTTCTTTTTCATTGCTGGGAAAGATAAAGCGAGTACCGTTAACAATAATATTATTAGCACTCACTGGAAAGCTGATAATAAGTAATATTGATATGATGCGCAGTAGCATATGTACCTCAACAGGCTATCAAAGCAGCACAGGTTATCAAAGCAGCCTGTTACGGCCGCTTTGAATATAAATTAACTACTGATAAATAATTTCATAAGTAGCGTAACTGTTTAACACTCCAGGTGTGACCGTATTTGGGGTGTTAGTGGCATAACCGACATAGTAGGTAAAGCGCGCACCTTTATTGCCAAGCACATTATTGTCAACGTTCACTGAAGTTGAAGGTGGCGTTAATGAACCTGGAATAATTTTTGTTGCAGCAAGAGAGCTATCCCCTCTTGTCGCCAAAACCAGTTGAATATCTTTAGCACCTGTACTTTCGGTGTTAGCCAGATATCCCTGCTCAACGCCAACCGCTCCTGTTAACAGGTTACCCCCGGTCCAATTTACCGCGAGTTGATCGCCATCCATGTAATCCCCCAGAGCACCATTAACAGATTGGCAATTAGTGACGTCAATGGTGAAAGGTTGTGCTTTCAAAAAGGTATTAGCTGCTGCACCTTTCGCTTCTGTCAGGCTGATAGGCGGTAAATAAACATTAGCATCACTGCCTTGGCCATTAACAGAAATCTCGCAGGAAACATCGGTTACTTTGCCATAGAAGTTAATATTTCCCCCACCGACGTTATCCGTTGCTGCGTAAGTTGACAGAGATAAGGTAGAACATATCATCATAGGGAAAAGGATTTTTTTCATGATTTTACCTTTTTATTTAATAAGTTAAAAATAACACTGCCTATATGTGAATTATTAAAAAATAACCCACTGGTACTTCAAGTCCCACACTTGGGCTGCAAAGCCATACACGACACAACCGATTACGCGATCGGTGAACGTGTAATAGCTCTGCAACTTGAGGTAACTCCGTTATACAGCTCGATAGGAGAGCATTATGAGATTGATGACAAAGTCGCTTTTTAAGCCGAGATAATCGGGGCTAGTGCACTCTGGCGACTTACGCCATTATGCCCCCTTTGGCACGCTCTCCCTAATAACGGGCTTTGTCAGCAGTCTGATTATTCGAGCATATCTTCTCTCATACTCATCCACGAGATAATGAGCGCCTGAAACATAACCTGAGCTTGTGGTAAAGCTCCCTTCAACTGACAGGATCGAGAAATTGCCGTCAACCGTCGGGATCGGGCAATTGCATCGACATTCATTGCCGATGAAATACTGAAAAAAATGTAAGCTATACCACATTGAGATAATGACAGACCGATAGCGATATCCGTATCGTATTAGAATCTTTCCATTAATAACATATTAAAAAAAGTAAAAACAACGTCTCTCGCGTCAGGCTCCACCTACTTTTGCTGAGAAAAACAACTCACTCAACGCGCTGGTGGCACAAACTCTACTCACAATAAGACGTCATTATTTATTAATCATGCGTATTTAATTGCCATTAATTGTGCTAATAGAGTTACCGCTGACCGAAAATAGGATAATTCAAATTAACAATCATCCTGATTGGTTGAGCTTGATTGGAGTATATAGCGATAAAATATGAGTGGTAAATTAAAAATTCAATAGCCTGCTAATTGTAACCATAAGGACTTTAACCCTAGTTATTTTAATTTTTAAAGAATTTTTATCTGATTATTTTGTTTTATTTGAGATTTAAAATTAAAAAATCAGAATAACATCTCGAGGAGAATTGTTTCTTAAATTGAAAATATTTGTTTACTATTGAGAAACAATCATGGTTTTATAGAGGAATGAGTAAGCTTGTAACTTCTTGATATAAATGGTTACAATGGCTGAAATATAAGCCATTTGGCTTGCTCGCACTCCAAAAGTAGAGGCGTTATTAAACGGAATTTTCTTAAATTGATAACGATAATAGCTCAAAACATCTGAGCTACACGGCAAGAGACGCGAATGTGTAAAGCATGTCATTGTAGGTAGGAGAGCATTTTTTATCTATCTGGTGCCGTTTTTCAGACAATGACGGGCTAGCTCAATACGCGCCCGATAAAGAAGCATTGTAGGGGCGTTATACACTTTTAACCGTCTTACGCTATGCTGAATAACATATTGTTCTATCAGAAAACCAAGCTTCAGTAATGAAGGGGAAGCATGATGAATGTAGCTAAAAGAGCAATCATTGTTGACGACCATCCCCTAGCCAGAATGGCAATTCGCGGTCTGCTGGAAACGCACGGCTTTGCCGTTATTGCAGAAGCTGAAGAGGGGGTCAAAGCGTTAAAAATCCTGGTGGAGAATACGCCAGAAATTGCCATTATTGATGTGGATATACCGGGTATCAACGGCGTTGAGCTGGTCGAAAAGCTCAGAAGCCGCCAGTTCACCGGTATTATCGTTGTGGTATCAGCGAAGAACGATCGCTTTTATGGCAAGCGTAGTGCCGATGCCGGAGCTAACGCTTTTGTCAGCAAAAAAGAAGGGATGGAGAACATTATTGCGGCGATTAACGCAGCACAAAACGGTTACAGCTATTTCCCCTTTATCCTCAACAGCTTTGTTGGTTCTGATACCTCTGAGCATGAAAAATTGGAAACGCTGTCCTCGCAGGAAACAAAAGTGTTGCGGTATATCCTGGCCGGCTATGACAACAGTCGAATTGGTGACGCCATGCATATCAGCAGCAAAACCGTCAGTACCTATAAGACGCGATTAATGGAAAAGTTGGGCTGTAACTCCTTAATCGAACTGATCTCTTTTGCCAACCGTAACAAGATCGTATGAGAATCGTTACTATCCTTCTTCTTCTCTTCAGTATCACTAGCACGGCAGCCACCTCGGTGGCGCCGATAGCGCTCGATTTGTCGGGATATAACCATATTCCTGCGGTATCTGTTTATCTCAGCCAAGATGACACGCAATGGTTAAAACAGAAGAAAGTGATCCGAGTGGCGGTGATCCCGCCGGATAATCCCCCACTGACGTTAAATTCGGTGACGGGTCGGTATCGTGGTATTAATGCTGATTATCTTGTCCTGATGCAACGCTCGCTTAATGTGCCCATTGAGGTACTCCGTTTTACCAGCGAGGCAGAAGCGATCGCCGCGCTGAAAGCGGGGAGAGTAGACCTACTGCTGACGGACTTGCTTTATAAACCACAAGTTCACGATGGCCTACTGCCTACACTGCCGGTCTTCTACTCTTGGCCGACGTTGATCACCCGCTTATCGAACGTTATGGAGCCTTTGCATAGTCAAGAATTCGAGACGGTTGCGATCGCGAATAGCTACCCGCCCGAGTCATTTATCAAGCAATCTTTTCCTAATGCGCAGATCACCCACTTCCCCAGCGTTTACGAGGCACTGTCTTCCGTCGCGAACGGCCACAATGACTATTTCATAGGGGATAACCTAACCAGCAGCGCGGCTATTTCTCAAGACTTCAATATGGAGTTGAGTATGGTGAGGTTTTGGGCACAAGAACGGAAGGAGAGTGTATTCTTGCTTGCCAATAAGAAAGAAAAGTTAAAAGGCATCATAAATCAATTTATCTCTGCGGTGGATGAGAAAACGCATAATCAAATTATTCAGGGGTGGATAGAGAAAGGGAACCTATCATTTATGAATAATAATCTTGATCTGACAAATGCAGAAAAGCGTTGGTTGAGTGAAAATAAAAAACTGAAGATCCTTATCAACCCTTATTTTGTCCCTTTTACCATGGCCGACAGCAATCTTGACGTTCGTGGAATGATTGGGGATATTCTCAATTTGATCAGCCTGCAGACTGGCCTGGAGTTTGAGCCTATTATTACCAAGTCAAACGATGAGATGCTAAAAGAGTTGGATAAAGGTGCCTGGTATCTGGTTCAGGCGGAAACCTATAATTTAAGCCGCGGTAATCAACTGGCTTTTACTCATCCATTTATTACAACCCCATTTGTGGTGGTGGTCAAAAACAGCATTGGTAGGGCCGCTGAATTGGCATCGGGTATGAAGGTGGCTATTGCCTTAAATCATCCGCTGCTAGCACAGCTAAAAGCAAAATACCCGGATATCAGTTGGACCCTCGTAGAAAACTCCGGCGTTTCTGTGAACCTGGTAGCGAATGGATGGGTTGACGCCGGCATTGCTAATCAGCTAACGGCGCGCTATCTGAGCGAACATTACTACCCTGAACAACTGAAATACGCACCGATAAAGGGCGGTGAGCAGGCCTCAGTTGTTTTCGCCGTGCCGCGTGCGGCACCGGAATTACGCCAGATCCTGGACAAAGCGTTGGATAATATCCCGCAAAAAGAGATCCTCCAGCTAACGGGGAAATGGCTCAAAATGCCGAAGATCACTATTGATACCTGGGATCTTTATAATAAGCAGTTTTATCAGGTGGCGATATTTGCTGCGCTGCTGGTGGTCAGCAGCCTGATCTGGGGAGCCTATCTCTCTCTCGAGATGCGTAAAAGAAAGCACTCACAACAACAATTGGAAACGCAGCTGCAGTTTATCAATAGCCTGTCGAATGCCATTCCAATGCCGGTTTACACCGTCACTTTGACAGGGGAGTTGCTTAACTACAATAAAGCGTTTCTCGCCTTTTTCCCTGAACAGCAGCAAGAGAAGATTCTCCATTCGCTCTATGATAGCCGGCACCCCTTTAGTGCATTATTTTTAACGGTGAATCAGGCAATCCGGCAAGGGCTGGAGCCGGCTCAGGTGGTTGTTCACGACTTCATTCTGAATAACGGCAGTGAGGAACGGCAGATCCGGCACTGGATGACGTTATGCCCTATGCCCGGTGACGAATCCTCGGTGGTTATCTGCGGCTGGCAAGATGTCACAGAAACAAAAGTGCTGATGGCCGCTTTGGAAGATGAGAAAGACAAAGCCCTGAAGGCTAACGGCGAGAAGAGGATCTTTCTGGCCCGCATGAGCCATGAAATTCGTACGCCGGTGAACGCGATCGTCGGTTTTCTCGAGCTTTTACAACGTTCGTCGGAGATTGTTTCAGCGCAGGATAAAACCTCTGTCCAACAGGCCTGGAATGCCTCCCGCTCTCTGCTCGCGCTGATTGGTGAAATCCTTGATCTGGAAAAGATCGAATCAGGTAAATATGAGCTCGTACCGCAATGGGTGGATATTAACGCGTTAATTCGTGAAAAGGTAAACCTGTTTGACGGCATCGCCGTGCAAAAAGAGTTGCAACTGGGTTGGAGCAGCCTGTTGGACGCAGGGGCGCGCTTTTGGCTGGATCCTCAGCCGCTTGGGCAAGTGTTAACCAACCTTATCGGCAATGCTGTCAAATTTACCTCGGCGGGAAGCGTGATGGTTTCTGCTTCCTCACGCACTGTTGGAGATGGGCAAAGCGAGGTCGTCATCTCCATTGAAGATACCGGGCCGGGCATTGCGCCGGAGCAGCAGGAACGGCTGTTCCAACCCTTTATCCAGGCTGATTCAGGGCGCCAACACACCGGCTCTGGTTTGGGGCTTGCTATCAGCAAGGAACTATTTTCCCTGTTGGGGGGGCGTATCGATCTGCAAAGCCAATTGGGGAAAGGGACAAAATTCACGTTAACGCTAACGGCGGCAGTAACCCTTGAACGCATCGAACAGCGGCAAAGTGAGCCATTACGCGCCAGCGAAATTGCTGCCCCACTAGGCCCGCTCTCTATTCTGATCGTGGACGATCACTCCTCCAACCGCCTGTTGTTACAGCGGCAACTGCAGGTTCTTGGCGCACAAGCCGATGAAGCGGAAAATGGTCTTCAAGCCCTAAACGCTATTAACAACAAGCGCTACGATGCGATCATTACCGACCTTAACATGCCGGAAATGGATGGTATTGCGTTGACCAAGGCGATTCGGCAAACCGGTAATAAGATAGCCATTTGGGGGCTAACAGCCTCGGCGCAGTCTGAAGAGCACCAGCGCTGTATGGCTGCCGGGATGAATGCCTGCCTGTTCAAACCGCTAAACCTGCAGCAGTTAGAGTCGTTACTGAGTTCACTACACCAAAACAAGGCTGATATTGGCTATGATCTTGAAAAACTGACATTGTTAGCCATGGGAAATAGGCCGCTGATGAAAGCAGCCCTTGAAGATGCGCAAAAAGAGAACCGTCGCGATCTTATGATGGCGTTTAAGGCGGTTGAAAGCGCCAACGTTGCAGAGCTAAAACACCATTTACACCGCATCAATGGAACGGCGCAGCTACTGGGGGCGCATAAACTCCATATGCAGGTAGATAAACTGGAAAATCAGCTTCTCTCTGCCTTCGATGCCACTGATATTGCAACTGAACTGCAGCAGATTCGGCAACTGCTTGACGATCTGGATAAAGGAATTGAGCAGTTTGTGGTATAGATTTTTATATAACGCTATTCTTTAACCAAACTACAGAATGTTAAGGTTCTACTCGTGCCGCACGGCCGCAAACACACCAGATTTTATTGATTGTGTTATTGATAAATGCCTTTTCGGTACAGCCTCTCCAGAGTGCTCACGCTCATTAACAGAATGCTGCCATTGAACTGGCGCTAATAACTACTATTGGGCTGATTATAAATAGCGCTGCCACCCCTAAGCATCTGAAAATGTTAACTATAGGTACTCATACTTTTTAAGAAGTGAGCCATTTACCAACCCCATAACCTAACCAACACTGGTTAAACCTGTTTCAAAAGCAAAGCGAAATAAATCGGCATCCCTTGAAATTTGCAGTTTGCGCATCGCACTGGTTTTCTGCGAACTGACCGTTTGTTTAGTGCGTTTTAACTGACTCGCGATGTCATTCACAGACATCCCTGATACATACAGTCTGATAACCTCGGCCTCTCGCCTTGTTAATTTATGATTGGCGCTTCGTGTAGCGATATTACCCCCTAGGTATTGGGCTACTGATTTAAAGTGAGGTGAAATATAAGTGGCTCCGGCATAAACAGCATGTATGGCAGAAATCAGGTGACCAGTATCCTCAGCCTTATTCAACACCGATCCCACACCTAACTTGAGTATTTCAGTAACAATAGCGGGGTTATCGATAATCGTAAAAACGATAATCTTTAATTCTGGGTGATGCCGTCTTAAGAAAGAAAGCATTGCCATGCCATCACCCGCAGCACCTCCAGGCATAACATAATCGGTTATCAGAACATCACAATTTACCTGACTTAGTACATCAAGAATCTCTGTCGAGTTTCTCGCCTTTCCGACAATATTTAGCGTCCGAATTGTCGACAGCTCATATGAAATACCCGAAAGTATCGCAGGATGATCGTCAGCAATAGCAATATTAATATTCATAATTCATCCAATAAATAATAACTACATCCTTAGCACTTGATTACATTTCATAAAGTGCTATCGCATCGTTCTATACACGTCATACTTCAAGTTGCCTGGGTGTTGGCTGCGTCCAGTTACTCGGCTCATCCATAAGCCTCGCCCCTTTGGGGCCGCTGCAAGCAGCGTTCAACTCTGCTCCCGGCAGAGTTGTCGCACCAGTCACATAGTTATCTATGCTCCTGGCGACTATGAGCCTCATCAATGAGGCTCACCCTACCGGGCCAGCGCAACTCGAATTATTTAGTGTATATATGCCAACTGTCGGGAATGTCTGTAGAAAAAGCCACAGCTCCAACCCCAAGGAGCTGGCCCCCTTGTTCAGATAGGTGAAAACATCCGGTCTATACCCTTCATACTTCAAGTTGCTTGGGTGTTGGCTGCGTTACTCGGCCCATATTGGGCCTCGCCCCTTCGGGGCCGCTGCAAGCAGCGTTCAAATCTGCTTGCGCAGATTTGTCACTCACCCTAGTCACTTACTTGAGTAAGCTCCTAGGGATTCATTCAGTTGCCTCCTACAAGCAACTCGAATTATTTTGGGTATATTCACATTACTTGATAAGCTACAGGAAATCGGCCACCTTCTTATGTAGACAAACACATCAGAAAAAATTAACGAAGCTCATCGCTCAGATTTATTCATATCATCCATCAACCAACGGCTTAACATTCCTGTACTTCCATAGGCTTTAATTACGGCCAGGTAGCTATCAAAACGGTATGAAACCTCGTTGACGCGATTATTGTTGTAATCACTTTCGGCAATCAAAACATCAAGCAACGTTCGACGGCCAAGGTGATACCACTGATCAAAAAATGCCTCCTTCACTTTTTCAGTTTCTTTAATCAGGCCAACATAAAGATCCGCCCTTGCCAGCAAAGTATTCGCATCCTGCACTGCAGCGCGAGCTTCAAACTCAAGATCCATTTGCTGCTGTTCTTTATTCTCCAGTTCAGCCTCTGCTCTCAGCAACGCTGCCTCCCGAGCCGCTGTCGCTGCTCCCCCCCGGAAGATAGGCCAACTGACGGTTACCATGGTCTGCCAAGGATCTTCCCGGCCAAAATCATCCTTACCTGTTGATTTTGTCACGACCCAATTGATCTGAGGTTTCTCAGCCGCGCGCAATGATTCAGCATGTAGCCTTGATGCCTTCGCCTCAGCTTCCGCCTGCAACAAGACAGGATGATTTTGGGCCGATAAAAGTAGTTTGTTCAGCTCAATATCTGGCAACGCAACCTTAATATTCTGCGGTATTCTGATCGTATTAGTGCCAATTAGCTTGCGCAGTTTTATTTCAGCATCACGCTCGCGGGCCTGCCATGTATCTCGACTGGCTTCGGCATCCATCAATCTGGCCCGCGCCTGGACAAGCTCACTGGCCCGCCCAGTATCCGTCACCACTATGTCACCCAACATATCAACCAATCGCTTCATACGTTCGACGTATTGCTGGTTGATCGTACTTATGCGGCTTGCCTTCTCTTTCTCAAGCAAAGTGCTGGCTACGTCCTGAGCCAGTACTTCCACGTTGGCCATATATTTCTGGATCGCTGCTGTTCCAAGCTCTTTTCGGCTATCAATCGTTTTCTCCGTGCGCCCCCAGTCATACACCGTGGTCGTCATATTCAAATTGACCGTCTGGCTGACTGGATTACTATTGCGCCCGAAGGATTTTGAACGAGAGTTAGCACTCACATCAATTTGTGGCCAGCGTTGCCCTTCTGCTTCGCGTACATCAGCATTTGCTGCCCCCAACTCTGCACTGGCCTGTTTTAATGTGGGGCTACGTTCGATCGCCTGTTTTAAAGCCCCGGCCAAAATAACTCTGAGTGCCTTGCTACCCGCTTCACCGCGCTCGCCGTCTTGACGATAAGCCTGCGTTTGACGTGCTGCATAAGCTCGGGTAGAAGAAAGCTCTGCCGGTTTAATGGTTTCCTTAACTGCTACTTTCTGAGCTGGTGATAACTTCTGAGCTTGTTCTGCAATCTGACGGTATTCACCAAATGTGCCACGCAGTTCAGCACTTTTAGGTTTTTCCGAGGATGAGAACAAACTCCATGATGAAACCTTGCGAGGTTCATCTTCCGCCGCCAACAATGGAATATCCTGCGTATTAGGTTGAGCATGCAGAATAGAGGAATAAATCATCCCTGAACACAACAGAAGCTGCACTGAAGCATTCCACTTTAATGTACGAGGCTTTGCTGGCACATATTTTCTTTTACTTGGCTTCATTATTTATTATCTCTCGCGGAAAGCTTCTCTAGCTTTAAATACTGGCTTAAGCAAATAATCCAAAATCGTTTTCTCACCCGTACGTATTTCTACCGTAGCCGTCATACCGGGAATAATTGGCAGTTTCTTACCACCAGACTCAAGCCAACTGGTATCGGTGAGTATTTGAACCCGATAATAAATAGCATCTGGGCGACCTGCGGCTAATTTCTTTTCATCCTGTAAAGTATCAGGGCTTATAAGCGTCACTTTTCCTTTAAGGCCACCATAAATACCGTAGTCATAAGCAGATACTTTTACGGTAGCTGGGAGCCCCGGGCGCAGGAATGCCACATCCTGTGGTTTAATCTGCCCCTCAACAATCAGTTGATCTTCCAACGGAACAATTTCCATGATATCTGCACCCGGCTGAACAACGCCGCCAATCGTACTGATGCTGACGTTTTTAACCGTGCCATAAACCGGGGCATAAATAGTGGTACGTTCCAGCACATCTTTACGCCCTACCAGGCTTTCTGTCAGCTGAGCAACTTCAAGCTCAGACTTGGTCAATTCAGAGTTTGCCTCTCCCTGGTAACGGTTACGGCGCTCTACAATCTGAATCTCCAAGTCATTGGCCTGGCGCCTCATACGCAGCAACTCAACTTCGGAGATCAGGCCACGAGCGGCCAGCGGCGCGGTCATGGATAACTCTTTCAAAATAAGGTCACGGCTGCGCTCTAATGCACCCAAGCTATCATCAAGAGACTTTTTCCGTGATGTATAAGCTTTGGTTTCCTGCGCGATCAACGAAGGATATTTCTGTAGTTCCTCTGGGAATTTCAACGGCGTCTGATAAGCTTCGGCCTCTAGCCGCGCTATCATTGCTTTTAATCCCATTAATTTGGCATTCATTTCCTGATAAGTGGAACTCGCTCGCGTTGGGTTAATTTTGAGTAAAGGCTGCCCCTTCTCTACAATATCCCCTTCACGCACTAACATCTCATCAATAATGCCGGCTTCTAGGCTCTCTATGACCTGCTCACGGCTTTTTGAAATAATTTTTCCTTCACCCTGAGTTATTTCTTCGACATTCGCATAATGTGCCCAGACAATCCCTGTAAATAAAATAATAACAATAATATATAAAACAGAGCGTGAGCCAGGTGCTGATTGAATAAGTAATGACTCACGCAGGTCACTCATAAAAGCCTCATCCCCCGCCTTTAATGACGCAGGCTTAGGCGCGCGCTTGAAACGGCGCAGAATATTATTAAACATTTCTAAATTCCTTACGGTATTTAACCAGGCTGATTCTCAGCCTGAATAATTTAACTGGCAGCAGAAGAAGCTTTTACGGCTGGGCTTTGCTGAGCCGCAGGTTTTTTCCCTGCCGAATCACGATCGCTCGTTACACTCAAAGCGGCGATAATTTCATTTTTTGGCCCATCGGCGACAATACGCCCTTCATCAACCACCAGGATCCTATCAACCAGGTTAAGTAACGATGTCCGGTGGGTGACCAATATCAAGGTCTGGTCTTTAGTCGCGTTATTCAGACGCGCCATAAAAATGGCTTCAGTCTGCGTATCCATTGCGCTGGTTGGCTCATCCAGTAACAGCATTTGTGGCCGTGCCAGCAGACTGCGCGCTAAAGAAACCAGTTGGCGCTGTCCTCCAGACAATCCTTCCCCCATTTCGCCGATAGGAAGGTTGATCCCCATAGGGTGTTTTTGCGCAACCAGGTCCAGCCCGGTCAGTTGTAAAACGCGCAGCAGTTCATCGGTAGAGGCTTCTGGACGACCGATCATAATGTTCTCGCGCAGCGTGCCGTAGAACAGACGAGCTTCCTGACCCACGTACCCAACGGTGCTACGCCAATCCGCCGGGTCAACCTGTGCGACATCGATACCACCGATCAACATCTGCCCCGCTGTCGGTTGATACAGGCGGGCAATCAAACGCAGTAACGTCGATTTACCGCTGCCTATTTTGCCCAATATCGCGACGCGTTCGTTAGGAGCGATGGAAACATTAATATTCTCGAGCACTGGCTGATTCGGTTTATCCGCTGGTGCTGGATAAGCAAATTTAATTCCTTTAAGTTCCAACTTCCCCTGAAGTGAAGGTAACGGCAAATATTTTTTATTAACTTCGCGATCAAGCGGCATATCCATAAGGCGGTTCAACGATGTCAGCGCTGCTTTAGCTTGCTGGAAACGTACCGCTAATCCTGCAACCTGCGTCAAGGGAGCAGTTGCTCGCCCGGCCAGCATCACGGTGCCTATCAGTGCCCCTTGGGATAAAGAACCATTGCCAATTAAGTAAACGCCGAGCACGACAATAATGACCGTCTGTAACTGCTGCAGGAAAGTCACCAGGTTCAACGCGGTGCTGGTAAGCTGGCGCGACTTCATCGAAGTACTGGCAGCGGCCGCACTGAAAGCCTCCCAACGGCGCGTCATATAGCCTTCACCGCCAACGGACTTGAGCGTCTCCATGCCTTCAATAGACTCCAGCAGCACGCCTTGTTTCAGCGAGGATTCCCGCAGGTTTTCACGCATGGTTCGTGCCAACGGCCATTGGATAAGCACGCTGATCAGTACGATGCAAGGTATCATCAACAGGGGTACCCACCCCAACGAACCGCCAATCACAAAAATCACGCCAACAAACAGCAGAACAAAAGGTAAATCGGATAGTGCTGCTAACGTTGCCGAAGTAAAAAAGTCCCGTACCGATTCAAACTCACGCAGTTGGTTGGCAAAGGCGCCGGCAGAAGGCGGCTTGTGCTCCATGCGCACCCCCAGCGCCTGACGGAATAGCCGGGATCCCAACACCAAATCAGCTTTTTTAGCCGCCATATCTAGCAGAGTGGCACGGGTATAGCGTGTTATCGCTTCAAAGCACATGGCAATCGCCACGCCAATCGCAAGGGACCAAAGCGTTACGTAAGCCTGGTTTGGTACCACTCGGTCATAGACGTTCATCGTAAAAAATATGCTGGCCAGCGCCAGAATGTTGACAATAACCGCAGCAAGAGCCGCACTGCGGTAATAGCTGCGATAGCGCCACAGCGTGCTGAACAGCCAATGCCCGGCTGAGTGCGGGGTCTCTTCACCGGCACGTACATCGATCTGTGCACTGGGCTTAACCAGGATGGCATGCTCTGAATACCAGATTGAGAGCTCCTGCTGATCGATCTCTACCGGTGAGTCGAGCCCAATCTCAGGCAGAATGATCTGGAAACGCAGCTTACCTTCTTCATCACGCCGAGAAGCCAGGAGAATGGCTGCACCACGATCTTTACGGAGCAAAATGATAGGCATCAGATGTGAAGAAAACTCATGCGCACGGCGACGAACCATACTCGCCGTTAGATTTGCATTGCTTAATGCACTGATAGCCTGAGACGGAGTCAGTTGATTACCTTTAGGTAACCCTGCACATAGGCTTTCAACACTCCTAGGAGATCCCTGGTATTCGCACATCCACAGCGTGCACTCAAGTAACGTATCCACAATCCGTTCTGGCGGTGGAAGAGTAAATGAGCTTTCATTCTGATCCGGATGATCTTTTTCTGACAACATGTTCATAATCCTTTGGCGTCTTAATCGACCCAAGCTTTGGCAACGATTGATTAAAGGGCATAACCTTGATCGTTATGCCTATAATAATCTGGGGTAAAATGAATCAGGAAACATAGGCGTCTCCCTCACACTTGCTATGGGGCACACTTTAAATTCCAACGACTTCTATGTCTGTCAGGCGCGTTCGAATTTAAATGAAAGACTGTAGGACCAGTACTAAATGGGGATTCTTACTTTTTGCATCTAGGGATGAGGAGCTGACTCCGAGTCTTGACATTAACCATGCGTAATATAACGCTAATAACATCATCACGTTATTTTCATTAAAAAATCAATATAAGACCGGGATGGTAAAACGTTGAGTGTCGAGTAACTATTGCAGAGGGACTCAAGAAAGCGAGCCAAAAGCCCCCCCTGCAAACACTTAAAGCTACAGCGTTATTATTTCTAACATTAAGAAAAATAACTCATAGAAATAAACTATATAACTTTGAAAATATCCTTACTTATATTATCAAAAAAAACATTAATATTATCCACTCCAACCTTTAACAGAGCACTCCTCTTATGATGTGATATCGTTTTATCAGATAGTCTATTTCTCTTTGCCAGCTTAATATTAGATTCGCCGTCCAATAGATTTACAATCACGTTCTTTTCCATATTAGATAATAGTTGCATCCTGTCACCACTCTTGCTCTCTTGACGAATCATTGCATAGACACCCATAAACGTTTTTATTTTCACACTGTCATAGCCAAATTTCGAGCAAAGTTTCATGACGTTATTGTTCTTTGATAAAAACACGACATTATTATTCATTCTTTCAAAAAACAACAATGCTTTAAAATTAGACAGCATATCATCAAGGTATACAACAAACAGCGCAAGATTATTACAACCCGATGTTTTAAATAAAGAATTAAATGAAATCCTTGATATGTCAGTCTCGGGGAATTCACTTATCAGCTTAGACATTCCCAGATAAAAATAACTGTCATTAGTGACAATGAAACACTCTCTCTTCATTTCCCCTCCTTGAAATTTAATTTCCAAAGCCATAACAAGTCGCAAATACCCTCCATGCTTTGTCATGGAGGATATCTACATACTCACCCTGAGATTCTCTTGTACACCACAGAAAAGGATAACAAACACCGTTGTTACTCGTTTAACGCTAAGTACCGCGAGGCTAGCATGGCTTAAATTACGTATTTCAATCTCTTACCAGTGTAATTATTTGCAGGTCAAAACGGCGGCCCGTGAGACAGCGTGTTTTTGTTCTCGGGTATACTTTAACTCTTGCTCAGCTTCAGCTCGCGTTACAGAAACAGGCGCTGATTTACCATCATCAGAAACTTTTATAAAATAGGTCTTTCCAGCTTCGAGTTTCACACGATAAAGCTCCTCAGTTTTGCCACGATATAATGGTGCATCATGCTGATAAGCCCCCAAGGTATGCTCACCTGGAACAAGACAAAAAGTAGTAAAACCACCGGGTAATAGAGATGTATGATAATGCCCATCGACATAGACATTTGCACCGGATAATCTCTGCCCGCCCAAAGCTGCTCGATAATATGTGACCCGAGCTTTATCAGATGCAGTGGCTGGCAACGCATGATACTGTTCGCCAAATACCGTTAACTTAGGTGTGTGCTGAACTGTCTGACTAAAAACGTTAGGAGCCAGCGCCAGCGATAATAAAACGGTTAGAATGGCTTTAATGTTCTTGCAATACATTTTAAAAATTTTCCTTGATAATCCTGCTTAGGTTTACTCCCCCTAAAAGGGCGTAATCACTTGATTCTGAATATTAAAGGGGCCGACCGACAGCCCCTTGCGTGAGTGTTACTAGTACTGGACGGTAACCCCTTGTTGTACCAAGATTTCCGCCTCTAATCCGGTGTGGTGATAAACATCGTAAGAGACGCCTGCGGCAACCACTTCACCGAGGTTTTCCCAATCACCTACGTCCATGCCGTTAGGCAGCAGATCGCTCAACATCACCACGTCGCCCGCATTACCCTTGACCGCCATCTGTACGCTGTCGTCGTTGATGAATGCGCCACGGAAGCCCTGATCCAGCACATCGCCCAGAGAAATCTTCAGCGTGTTATTGCCAGAACCGGTGATGTCGATCACCTCGACTGAGCTCAAGCGCCCCGACCAGGCCGACAAATCCAATACCTGATCCGCCCCCGTCAATTTCAGCGTATCAATGCCGCCGTTACCTTCGATCACTTTGACATTGCTGAGCAAGTTGACATCGTCTACCGTGAAGATGTTATCGCGGTTTTGCCCGTAAACTTCGGACACATCCCCCGTGATTCCCATATTCACACCGGGTGCTGAACCGCTGGTATTAGCAAAGCTCGACAGATTACCGGCCAGATCAACCAGGGCTGCACTGGCACTGCTTACCGAACCCACGTCCAGCGTCACTGACCCGGCTGCGACATCCTGTGCGCTTAGCGTATGCTCAAAGCGATGGGCACCGCCGTCAGCAATCACGGTAATGCGCTCGCCTACTGCAACGTTGGCCGGATCAAACTCAACCAGCAGATTGTTCCCTTCCAGACGAACAGCACTAGGTGCTCGCAGAGCGACAGTGTCAAGGGCCACCGCCTGCGACATCACAAAGCCGCTGTTACCAGACTGATCAACCACACGGGTCTGGATAGCCCAGTTCGCTGCGTGCTCACTCAAATCCTGAGCAGCCCACTTCGTGCCTTCCACCAGTGCGTCAAACCAGATGCGGCCACCGTCGGTAGACACTTGCAGAGTCTGCCCAGCGACCAACTCCCCACTCAACGTACCGTACATCAAACGCCCGGCATTGCCGTTGTCGGTGACAAAGTCATTACCGTCAAAGCCGGAGTCCTTGCCCATTTCCGAGAGGCGGGCAACCTGAGTTGGACCATTGCCGGTGTAAACGATCAGATCAAACGCATCAGAAGCGGTACTACTGTTACCTGCAACATTCACTGCAACTGCGGTGAAGCTGTATTCACCATCGTTCAGATCGCGGGTTGGCGTCACGCTCCAACGTCCCTGGCTGTCCGATTGAGTGCGGCCAATTTCGACACCAGCGCCATCATAAATAATCACCGTCATATCAGGTTCACTGCTGCCTGAGATTTGAGGACGACGATCGTCAGTAACATCGCCGGAGGTCAACTCTCCTGTCAGTGGACCAACATCGTCCATCACTGATTCAATAACCGGTGTTTCTGGCAAATGAACGATAATCGTGGTCGACCATGCCTGTGAGATACCAGACTGATTACCCACCGCGTCGGTCGCCCGTGCGGTAAAGCTGTGCCCACCTTCTGACAGTTCGCTTGCCGGTGTAAATGTCCAATTACCACTGGCATCGGCGTTAGTCTCACCAATCTTGGTGTTGTTATCGTAAATCTCAACCTTGGCGCCCGCTTCCGCTTTGCCTTTCAGCGTCGGCATCGTATCGTCGGTGATATCACCTGGCTCAAGAATGCCCGTTTTTTCGCCCACATCGTCATAGAGGCTGTCAATGGTTGGCGCATCCGGCGGCGTGGTATCCACAATCACCACCCACGGATCGGACGGTTTAGACTGATTACCGGCCTTGTCTTCGATGATCACCGCGATGTCATGTTGACCTTCGCTCAACGCCGTTTCCGGCGTAAAGGTCCAATTACCGTTTTCATCCACGGTGGTTTCACCGATCTTGCTACCGTTGTCGGTAACAATGATGGTGTCACCCGGCTCGCCTTTACCGTTCAGGGTTGGTTTGGTGTCGTCGGTGCTGCCGCCATTGGCGATCGGCCCCTGTACCGTACCCTGATCGTCGAGCACTTCGCTGATCCCTGGGCCATTGCCATCAACCCCTGGCTGGTCTGGTGGAGTAATGTCAATCACCAGAGCCCACGGTTGGGACGGCGCGGAAACGTTGCCAGCCGCATCGGTAGCACGAACGGTAAAGCTGTGATCGCCTTCTGCCAGTGCGCTTGCCGGTGTAAATGTCCAGTTACCGTTGGCATCGGCAGTGGTTTCACCGATCTTGGTGACGCTGTCGTAGATCTCAACCTTCGCACCGGCTTCCGCCTGGCCTTTCAGCGTCGGCGTGGTGTCGTCAGTCACGTCACCCGATTGCAGTTCCCCGGTCTTGCTGCCCGCGTCGTCATAGAGGCTGCCAATGGTTGGCGCATCCGGCGGCGTGGTATCCACAATCACCACCCACGGATCGGACGGCTGAGACTGATTACCGGCCTTGTCTTCGATGATCACCGCGATGTCATGTTGACCTTCGCTCAGATCGGTTTCCGGCGTAAAGGTCCAATTACCGTCTTGGTCCACGGTGGTTTCACCGATCTTGGTTCCGTTGTCGGTAACAATGATGGTGTCACCCGGTTCGCCTTTACCGTTCAGGGTTGGTTTGGTGTCGTCGGTGCTGCCGCCATTGGCGATCGGCCCCTGTACCGCCCCCTGGTCATCGACTACGCCGCTGATCCCTGGGCCATTGCCGTCAATCCCCGGTTGGTCTGATGGAGTAATGTCAATCACCAGATCCCACGCTTGGGACGGCGCGGAAACGTTGCCAGCCGCATCGGTCGCACGGACGGTAAAGCTGTGATCGCCTTCTGCCAGTGCGCTTGCCGGTGTAAATGTCCAGTTACCGTTGGCATCGGCAGTGGTTTCACCAATCTTGGTGACGTTGTCGTAGATCTCAACCTTCGCGCCGGCTTCCGCCTGGCCTTTCAGCGTCGGCGTGGTGTCGTCGGTCACGTCGCCCGATTGCAGTTCACCGGTCTTGCTGCCCGCGTCGTCAGAGATGCTGCCAATGGTTGGCGCAACCGGTGGCGTGGTATCCACAATCACCACCCACGGATCGGACGGCTGAGACTGATTACCGGCCTTGTCTTCAATGATCACCGCGATGTCATGTTGACCTTCGCTCAGATCGGTTTCCGGCGTAAAGGTCCAATTACCGTCTTGGTCCACGGTGGTTTCACCGATCTTGGTTCCGTTGTCGGTAACAATGATGGTATCGCCCGGTTCGCCTTTACCGTTCAGGGTTGGTTTGGTGTCGTCGGTGCTGCCGCCATTAGCGATCGGCCCCTGTACCGTACCCTGGTCATCGACTACGCCGCTGATCCCTGGGCCATTGCCGTCAATCCCTGGCTGGTCTGAAGGAGTAATGTCAATCACCAGATCCCACGCTTGGGACGGCGCGGAAACGTTGCCTGCGGCGTCGGTAGCACGGACGGTAAAGCTGTGATCGCCTTCTGCCAGTGCGCTTGCCGGTGTAAATGTCCAGTTACCGTTGGCATCGGCAGTGGTTTCACCAATCTTGGTGACGCTGTCGTAGATCTCAACCTTCGCCCCGGCTTCCGCCTGGCCTTTCAGCGTCGGCGTGGTGTCGTCGGTCACGTCACCCGGTTGCAGTTCCCCGGTTTTGCTGCCCGCGTCGTCAGAGAGGCTGCCAATAGTTGGCGCATCCGGCGGCGTGGTATCCACAATCACCACCCACGGATCGGACGGTTGAGACTGATTACCGGCCTTGTCTTCAATGATCACCGCGATGTCATGTTGACCTTCGCTCAGATCGGTTTCCGGCGTAAAGGTCCAATTACCGTCTTCATCCACGGTGGTTTCACCGATCTTGGTTCCGTTGTCGGTAACAATGATGGTGTCACCCGGTTCGCCTTTACCGTTCAGGGTTGGTTTGGTGTCGTCGGTGCTGCCGCCATTGGCGATCGGCCCCTGTACCGCCCCCTGGTCATCGACTACGCCGCTGATCCCTGGGCCATTGCCATCAATCCCCGGCTGGTCTGATGGAGTAATGTCAATCACCAGATCCCACGCTTGGGACGGCGCGGAAACGTTGCCAGCCGCATCGGTAGCACGGATGGTAAAGCTGTGATCGCCTTCTGCCAGTGCGCTTGCCGGTGTAAATGTCCAGTTACCGTTGGCATCGGCAGTGGTTTCACCGATCTTGGTGGCGTTATCATAGATCGCAACCTTCGCCCCGGCTTCTGCCTGGCCTTTCAGGGTTGGTGTGGTGTCGTCGGTCACGTCACCCGATTGCAGTTCACCGGTCTTGCTGCCCGCGTCGTCAGAGAGGCTGCCAATGGTCGGTGCCGTCGGCGGGGTAGTATCCACGGTCACCACCCACGGATCGGATGGATCAGACAAGTTGCCTGCCTGATTTAGCGTTACAAAGGTCAAATCATGCTTGCCATCGACCAGCGGGATGTCAGGAGTGAAACTCCAATTCCCAGAGGCATCTGCCGGTACTCGAGCAATTTCCTGACCATTGTCGTAAATAATTACCGTAGAGTTCGGCGTTGCGGTACCTGCAATACTCGGGGTCGCATCGTCAGTAACGTCGCCCGACGCGAGGCTATGCACGATATCGCCATAATCGTCGTAAACTGAATCGACGATAGGCGCGTCAGGTGCACCAAGTACAACATTGATGACCCATGGGGCTGATGCCTCGGAAACGTTGCCTACGAAATCGGTGGCCGTTACGGTCAAACTGTGTGAACCCGTATCAATTGGCGATGCCGGAGTAAAGCTCCAGTTGCCTGATGCATCGGCTTGAACTTCACCAATCTTGTTACCATGGTCGTAAATCGTGACCTTGCTACCGGCTTCAGCGCGCCCTTTCAGCGTTGGCGTATTATCATCCGTGGCGGCACCATTCAGTACCGGCCCCGTTACCGCGCCCACGTCATCAAGCACTTCGATAATCTGAGGTTGGGCAGGTGGCAAAGTATCAATGGTAAAATTGAACTTGGCGGAAGACAGACCGGTGTTGCCAGAGAAGTCGATACCCACAGCCCTGAATTGATATTGGCCATCAAGCAGTGGAGAAATCGGCGTAAAGCCCCAGATACCGGCCTGATCGGCATAAGTCGTACCTACCAGTGCGTTACCGTTATAAATAGCAATCAGACAGTTAGCTTCACCTTTCCCGGTAAGCGTCGGCGTATTATCGTTGGTATAGCCGTTTTTGCCGATCGCCGCCGCCGTACCTGTGTTATCGGCAACTACGCTGGAAATTTCAGAGCGTGAAGGAGCCACCGTATCGATGATCAAGACGATGTTACTGGAGGTTTGATTGCTCGCTGCATCGCGAACGTAGAGAAGCTGACCACCTTCCTGCAGTGGTACAGAGGGGGTAAATGACCAGTTGCCCGCCATGTCGACGTTAGTGAAGCCGATTGACTCACCGTTCTGGAAAACTTCCAGCTGTGCGCCAGGCTGCCCATTGCCTTCAAGCTTTGGTGTTTTATCGTCGGTAACGCTGCCGCTCACTAAAGAGCCCTGCTTGCTACCAATCTGATCATAAACAACGGTGATTGAGGGTTTTACAGCGGGTGCCGCATCTTCTAACAGGTTTGCAGACAACAAAGGCATTACATTGGCATTCATTGGTGCAGGTGGTGCCGCATCCATTGGCTCTAATGCCATATTCATCGGCGCTGGTGCAGCACTCGTTGGCTCTGCTGCCACATTCATTGGCTCTGGCGTTACGCTGCTGGTTGGGTTCAGCGATTCACCCAGGTTTTCCATGGTTTGCAAAATGGTTGCGTGCTGGATCACCTTCAAAGAAACCGCTTCAGCCTGCTCCTGCTGTGTCCCCAGATAAATGCTGGTCAACGCTACCGGCCCCTGAGCTGGAATATCCTCAGCAGAGACATGCTGGCGATATTCGCCATTATTGCTCAAGCTGAACACTTTGCCATTAGTCAGGGTGAAATCCTTGAGGACAACGGTAGAAGGCGTCTGTGAGTCTGCATAAAACTTCAGATGCAGATCGTTATCAACGCGTTCTACTGTCAGGTTTTCATTAATATTAACACCATCTTGCTCAGTAATAATATAACGAGCACCATCCATGGACTGGACAGGTAAATATAAACTCTCAACTTCATTTACGGGATAGAAAAATAAAGTTTCATCATCAGTTAAAAAAGCAAAGTTCATTGCGCTATTATCCGTATACATATATCTATTTAAAGGTAAAGCAAGCCTAAATCAATAAAAAAAGGTTTACTTTGTTAATATTTAAAGCTAAGTGCCTGTGTTTCTTAGCTCTAACTCAGATGTTCTTTTTCTGACAAAACATTCATAATCTCTGGTGTGTCAACTCAGCCAATCTCTCATTGGCTTACTGATTAAATTATGAAGTCTTTAGCCATACCCATAAGGGTTCAGGGTAAAGCAGGTAAATTAGTTTCTCCTTCACGTTCGTCATTAGAACACTACTTTAAATCCCAGCGGCTTATGTGTCTGTCATGCACGTTCGAATTCAAATGATGAAGACTAAGACTGGTACTAAATTAATTTCAATATCTCCGCATGCAAGCAGACAACGTCTCATCGGCTTGTAAGGTCAATAGCATGTGCTCAAAATAATTCGAGTTGCTTGTAGGCACCGGGCCCCGGGCAACTTGAAATATCATGGGTGGATTGATTTAAAGACAAAGCGGGCCTAAGCCCTGTAAGGCAAAGCCCGCTTTATTACTGACTTGGTCAGATGTTTTTAACCATTAATGCAGTTGTACATCAACGCCTTGCTGTATCAGGATTTCTGCTTCCAGCCCGGTGTGGTGGTAAACATCGTAAGAGATACCTGCCGAGATCACTTCACCGAGGTTTTCCCAATCGCCCACGTCCATGCCATTCGGCAGCAGATCGCTCAGCATGACCACGTCACCTGCATTACCCTTGACCGCCAACTGCACGCTGTCGTCGTTAACAAACGCGCCACGGAAGCCCTGATCCAACACATCGCCCAGAGATATCTTCAGCGTGTTATTGCCAGAACCGGTGATGTCGATCACTTCGACTGAACTCAAACGCCCAGCCCAGGCCGACAAATCCAGCACCTGATCCGCCCCCGTCAATTTCAGCGTATCGATGCCATCATTACCTTCGATCACCTTGACATTGTTGAGTAAGTTAACATCGTCTACCGTAAAGATGTTATCGCGGTTTTGCCCATAGATTTCAGACACATCACCCGTTACGTTCATATTTACGCCCGGTGCTGAACCGCTGGTGTTAACATAGCTCGACAGGTTACCGGCCAGATCAACCAGGGCAACACTGGCACTGGTTACAGCCCCCACGTCCAGCGTCACAGCCCCAGCAGCAATATCCTGTGCGCTTAACGTATGCTCAAAGCGCTGAGCACCGCCGTCGGCCACTACGCTAATACGCTCACCTTCTACAACGTTTGTCGGGTCAAACTCAACCAGCAGATTGTTCCCTTCCAGACGTACGCTGCCAGGTACTCGCGGTGCTGTGATGTCGAGAGCCACCGCCTGCGACATAACAAGGCCGCTGTTACCAGACTGATCTATCACACGGGTCTGGATAGTCCAGCTCCCTGCGTGCTGGCTCAAATCCTGAGCAGCCCAATTCGTGCCTTCCACCAGGGCATTGAACCAGGTGGCGCCATCATCGGTAGACACTTGCAGCGTCTGCCCGGCAACCAGCCCCGCACTCAACGTACCGTACATCAAACGCCCTACATTGCCGTTGTCGGTGACAAAGTCATTACCGTCATAGCCGGAATCCTTGCCCATCTGTGCAAGTCGAGCAACCTGAGTTGGGCCATTGCCGGTGTAGACGATCAGGTCAAACGCATCGGAAGCAACGCTGGTGCTACCCGTAACGTTCTGAGCCACTGCGGTGAAGCTGTATTCGCCATCGTTCAGATCGCTCTCTGGCGTCACGCTCCAGCGACCCTGGCCGTCCGCTTGAGCACGACCGATTTCAACACCACGGTCATAAACAATGACCGTAGTACCCGGCTCACTGTGGCCTGAAATTTCTGGGCGACGATCGTCGGTGACATCACCAGAAAGGAGTTCACCCTTTACTGGGCCGACATCATCAATCGCCGCATCGATCACTGGCTTCGCTGGCTGTTCTACAGGCGTAGAACCGATGACCAGTTCCCATGCTGGTGACGGCGCGGAAACGTTACCTGCCGCATCAGTAGCACGGGTGGTAAAGCTGTGATCGCCTTGCGGCAGCGCGCTTTCCGGTGTAAATGCCCAGTTACCGTTGGCATCGGCAGTGGTTTCACCGATCTTGGTGCCATTGTCGTAGATCTCAACTTTCGCCCCGGCTTCCGCCTGACCTTTCAGCGTTGGCGTGGTGTCGTCGGTCACGTCACCCGGTTGCAGTTCACCGGTCTCGCTGCCCACATCGTCAGAGATGCTGCCAATGGTTGGCGCATCCGGCGGCGTGGTATCCACAATCACCACCCACGGGTCGGACGGCTTAGACTGATTACCCGCCTTGTCTTCGATGATCACTGCGATGTCATGTTGACCTTCGCTCAGATCGGTTTCCGGCGTAAAGGTCCAATTACCGTTTTCATCCACGGTGGTTTCACCGATCTTGCTACCGTTGTCGGTAACAATGATGGTGTCACCCGGCTCGCCTTTACCGTTCAAGGTTGGCTTGGTGTCATCGGTGCTGCCGCCATTGGCGATCGGCCCCTGAACCGCACCCTGATTGTCGATCACGTCACTGACCCCTGGGCCATTGCCATCAATCCCCGGCTGGCCTGGTGGAGTAATATCAATCACCAGATCCCACGGTTGGGACGGCGCGGAAACGTTGCCTGCAGCGTCGGTAGCACGGATGGTAAAGCTGTGATCGCCCTCTGCCAGTGCGCTTGCCGGTGTAAATGCCCAGTTACCGTTGGCATCGGCAGTGGTTTCACCGATCTTGGTGACGTTGTCGTAGATCTCAACCTTCGCCCCGGCTTCCGCCTGGCCTTTCAGCGTCGGCGTGGTGTCGTCGGTCACGTCACCCGGTTGCAGTTCGCCGGTTTTACTGCCCGCGTCGTCAGAGATGCTGCCAATGGTCGGTGCCGTCGGCGGGGTAGTATCCACGGTCACCACCCACGGATCTGACGGTGCAGACTGGTTACCGGCGGGATCTTCGATGACCACGCTGATTTCATGTTCCCCCTCAGCCAATGGTGGCGGTGTGAAAGTCCAGCTACCGTCAGGTTGAACCTCAACGCTGCCCAACAGTTCATCGTTGTCAAAGATATGGATGGTATCTCCCGGCTCACCTTTACCGTTAAACGTCGGCGTAGTGTCATCCGTTGTTCCGCCATTAGCGATTGGCCCTTGTACGGCTCCGACATCATCGATAACGCTGCCGATCCCGCTTTCCCCATCATTTCCTGGTTTAGCTGGCGGCGTGCTATCAATATTGAAATCAAATACCGGTGTTGCCTGGCTCTCGCCACCCGCAGCAGTGATCACCGTTGCTGTGACGGCATGGTTCCCTTCAGCCAGAGGCGTTTGTGACGTAAAGCTCCACTTGCCAGAAGCATCACTGGTCACTGAACCCAGCGCAACGCCTTTGTCGTAGATCACAACCGTTGAATTAGGGAACGCGCGGCCGCTAAAGGTTGGTGTGCTATCATCTGTCACCCCACCTTTGCTGATTGCGCCTTGCTTAACGCCGAAATCGTCCATAACCGCGTCAATAGATACCTCAACCAAACGGGTATCGACGGTAAAGGTGATAGGAGCGCTGATTTCCCCCTTGTTTCCAGCCCGATCGATCACCTGAGCCGCCAAACTGTGTTCACCATCCGTTAACGCCCGATCCGGTGTAAAGCTCCAATCACCGTTACCATCAGCGACAACTCGCCCGATCTCTGTATCTTTGTCATAAATGACGACGGTTGCGCCGGCTTCAGCCTTGCCATTGAAAGTTGGCTGAGCATCATCAGTGGTGCTGCCGTTAACGATCGCGCCCTGGATGTTGCCAATGTCGTCCAGTAACTCACCAGATTCAATGGTAGCTGGCGGTGTTGCGTCAATAATCAATGGGTAATCACCGGTTTGTGGGCTGACATTACCCGCAACATCCACAGCTAAAGCCGACAGATTATTTACCCCTTCAGGCAAATCACTTTCTGGTGTGAAACGCCATTGCCCTGAAGCATCAGTGGCAACACTGCCTAACAACTCGCCATTGTTATAAATGCTCACAATCGTACCCGGTTCTGAAGTCCCTACCAGGGTAGGACGGGTATCATCAGTCACCGCACTCTTCTGGATTGTTCCCTGGATGCTGCCAACATCGTCAATCACGGCAATAATTGCCGGAGCGCTTGGCGCACTTGCCGCAACCAGTGAGAAATCGAAAGCGGGTGAAGGCTGGCTCACGTTGCCCGCAGCGTCGACCGCTTTCACCGTAATGGCATGGTTACCCACATCGAGCGCTGTATTTGGCTTAAAGCTCCAGTTACCCGCTGCATCAACAGTGGCTTCACCAATCTTTTTGTCATTATCATAAATCTCAACTTTAGAGCCTGCTTCAGCTCTGCCATTCATGACAGGACGGTTGTCATCAGTGACCTCACCGGATCGAATCGCCCCGGTTTTGTTGCCTATGTTGTCATAAATGCTATCGATCGATGGCGCAACCGGCGGCGTGGTGTCGACAATCACTACCCACGGATCGGACGGTTGAGACGGGTTACCGGCCTTATCTTCAATGATCACCGCGATGTCATGCTGACCTTCGCTCAGATCGGTTTCCGGCGTAAAGGTCCAATTACCGTTTTCATCCACGGTGGTTTCACCGATCTTGCTACCGTTGTCGGTGACAATAATGGTGTCACCCGGCTCGCCCTTACCGTTCAGGGTTGGCTTGGTGTCATCAGTCGTTTCCCCGCTGATGATTGGCCCTTGTACCGGCCCTTGGTTGTCGATAACTGCGCTGATCCCCGGCCCATTGCCGTCAATCCCTGGCTGGACTGGTGGAGTAATGTCAATCACCAGTTCCCATGGTTGGGACGGCGCGGAAACGTTGCCTGCCGCATCGATGGCACGGGTGGTAAAGCTGTGATCGCCTTCCGCCAGTGCGCTTTCCGGTGTAAATGTCCAATTACCGTTGGCATCGGCAGTGGTTTCACCAATCTTGGTGACGTTGTCGTAGATCGCAACTTTCGCACCGGCTTCCGCCTGGCCCTTCAGGGTCGGCGTGGTGTCGTCGGTCACGTCACCCGGTTGCAGTTCCCCGATTTTGCTGCCTGCGTCGTCAGAGATGCTGCCAATAGCTGGCGCAACCGGTGGCGTGGTATCCACAATCACCACCACCGGCTCGGATGGCTTAGACTGATTACCCTCTTTGTCTTTGACGATCACCACGATCTCATGCTCGCCTTCGCCCAGTTCGGTTTCCGGCGTAAAGGTCCAATTACCGTTTTCATCCACGGTGGTTTCGCCGATCTTGCTGCCGTTGTCGGTAATGATGACGGTGTCACCTGGCTCGCCCTTGCCGTTCAGAGTCGGCGTGGTGTCATCCGTACTGCCGCCATTGGCGATTGTCCCTTGTACCGGTCCCTCATTGTCGATGATCTCGCCGATAACCGGTACATCAAGGTCAGGAGCCTGCTGAATGTCAGAGATGACCAGTTCCCAAGGTTGTGACATGCCAGAAGCATTACCCGCAGCATCAATCGCACGCGTGGTAAAGCTGTGCTCGCCTTTCGCCAACTCATTGTTCGGCGTGAATGACCAATCACCATTTGCATTGGCAGTGGTTTCACCAATCTTGTTACCGTTATCGTAGATCTCAACCTTGGCACCGGCTTCGGCCTTACCGACCAACGTCGGCTGTGTATCGTCGGTGGTCGCCCCAAACGTCAGCGCACCAGTTTCAGCGCCAACATCGTCAAAAATGCCTGCAATCGCTGGCTCTGCTGGCAATACAGTGTCAATAACAAATTCGAACGCATCCGACGGAGCACTCACTTTACCGTCAGTATTCTGTTCAACCATGGTGATGCTATGAGCGCCATCACCTAATGCTTCACCGGGCGTGAATGACCAACGGCCATCCTGACCCACCGTGGTTTCCCCTATTTTCTTGCCGTTGTCGTAGAAAATAATGGTGTTTCCAGGCGTGCCGTTGCTACCCAAAAAGGTGGGGGTATTATCATCAGTTGCAGAGCCAGCAGTAATAGCCCCTTGCAGAGCGCCTTTATTGTCGATCACCTGACCCAGTTTTGGGGTAATGGCGTCTGGCGCGGCAGGCTGCTGCACTTCCGGAGATTGAGGGGCATCATTATGACTACCGCCGCTGTGCTTGCCAGGCCGGCCCTGGCTTACCATGGCACCAATCGCGCCTAATCCTAATGCCAATACGCCCAGCGCACCCAGTAGGGAATAGTTGTCGCTGGCAGGCAGTGCTTCCCCCCCCAGAACCAGAGGTGAACTTTCGCCATCAAGCAGCATAGCCGCAACGGCATTATCATCACCATCGGAAGAGATATATGGGTAGTAAACACCACCTTCAGCCATACCGATAAGTTCGGCATTCTGCAGGAAGAAATCCTCAATAATGAAGGTTGGCTGATCCAGTGAATCCCCTTCAAGACTGACATGCAGGTCTTTACCCACACGTTTAACCGTAATGTTTTCTGGAGCAAGACCCGTTTCTTTATCTGCCAGGATAAATTTACCATTGGCAATGGCTTTTATCTTTTGGGGTGAGCCAGCATTTTTGGAATGCAAAGAGATTTCTTGCTTTACTTCTTTGCCTTCAACTAATACCAGTTTTGTTGGCCGCGTTACCATATATTCTTCCTAATTAATTTCAATTTTCTAACAGTACAACCGTTACATAAACATCTTTATATAGAGAAATGTAACAATCCTGATGGTGTCTATAATGATGCTAAACATGGGGGTCTGGGAGGTTGCTACAATTCATCTAAAATAAGCCACTTCCCATGGAAGCTATATTGAACAGATTTCTCAGGAAAGAGTCTTTCTGATTGGTATGAATTCTTGAGGTTTACCAACGGTCATGTACGAAAGAGCGGAGAACGCATTGATTAATACAGCTGAATCAAGTTTATGCGTTGTGGCTAAGTGAGGCCGTCGATTCGCCTTCCGGCCTCAGTCACAGAGTTAGCCATGCTCAAGGGCCTCCTGCCTTGCAGAAACTCAAAGTGTCTGGGAACAATCAGCATGCAAGCACAAATCACACAGACCAGAAAAAATAAGATAAATTAATATATCCCCAGTACACGCCATAAATAACACGAGTTGCCGGAGAAAAACGCGATGCGTTTGCGAACAGCAGTTAGGCCGAGTCACTCAGCCCCCCCAATAGCAACTTGAAGGAAGAGTTAAGGGTATAGATTGCCGTAACAAGGCAAGGACGCACACCAAACTGCGTGCATACAGGCTGCACCAATTTCTGCAAATCTTCAAGCGTAAGGGGCGCAACAGGCAGAATTTCGAACTGGTCAGGTATTTATTTCCTGTTCCTACCCTTATTCTATCCATCGCGTTAATTCGCGACGTTTTCTAAGTAACTACGGCATAGACATATCTTGGGAAGACCACGGTTTTTATACTTGGTATTAATGCTGGAAGTTGTGCTATTGCTAAAACCAGCTCTGGCTCAACTCATCGTTTGTGCTTGTTTTCTTAGAACTCCCTCATTAATTACCTGATGATTTAAATTTAAATGAAAAATATTACTGATAGCTCTATCCGTTTCTCAGTCATCACTGAAGGAGCATTAATACAAGCCGGTTATCTGGACGCATCTTTGAATGAGCCAACACAATATATCCCGTATATTCCGGGTAATACTTATGTGGTGCAAGACATTGAATCTGCGTCAATCGAGGATGTATTAGTTGCCGAACGTTCAGGTGAAGATCTGATTCTCACTTTGCATAACCAGGAAAGCAACCAGCCACATCTGGTTCTCGAAAACTTTTTCACCCATAACGGCCAATTGCACCAGATTACGCCAGACGGTGAGTTTATCCGCACCCTGTCTGCCGAGAATAACCCACAGCAGGGTCCGGCCACCTTTAACGCCGAGTCATTAGGCCACATCGAACAGCAGCCACAACATCTGGCGTTGAGCATCCTTCATGAAGCTCCTGCCGCCGAGAGCAACGACGCGTTGCCCCAAAACACCGAAGCGGCACCCGCTCTGCCAAAACCGGCGATGCTGAGCATGGCCTCATTGACGCTGGATGAAGCGCCGACAATCACTCACGCTCTCGATCAGTTGGGTGCGCGCCAAGGTGCCCTGAAATCAGGCAACGTAACAGACGATCAGTGGTCAGTACTTGAAGGTACGGGTACTCCAGGTGCCACTCTTGAGATTAGTGATAATGGCCGAGTGCTCGGCGAAGCCGTCGTCGGTGCCAACGGCCAATGGAGCTTCACGCCTGAAGAGAAATACAGTGAAAGTGGCCACGTTCTGGTTGCTCGTGACAAAACCAGTGGCCTATCATCCGACAGTTTTGCGTTAATCGTCGACTCTGTTGCTCCTTCACGCGCCGTGATCGACAGCATCAGCAGCGATAACAACGGCAGTACGCCGATCGCGAAAAATGGCTACACCAGCGACAATACTCCATTGATCAAAGGCCGTGCCGAAGCATTCAGCGTTGTGGGCATCTACAACGGCAAAAACATGATCGGTACCGCTCTGGCCGATGCGACGGGTGCCTGGGAGTTCTCTTCCGCCTTCACTTTCCCTGACGGGGCGTACACGATCTCTGCCAAGGCCGTCGACTTTGCCGGTAACACCGGGCTGGCGTCATTGGCCTACCCAATCACCATCGACACCATCCCACCTGCAGTACCTACCATCCTGCAGGCATCTGATAACTTTGGTGCACAACAGGGTACCCTAAGCTCCGGTGATTTGACGGATGACCGCACCCCTACGCTGTCCGGCAAAGCCGAAGCGGGCGTGACGGTGTTTATCAATGAAAATGGCAAACTGCTGGGCACCACCCTGGCAGACGCCAATGGCAACTGGTCTTTCACGCCTGCGGCACCATTAGCAGACGGTGAACACCATTTCACCACCTCTGCCCGTGACAAAGCGGGTAATAACAGCAATGCCGAGAGCGATGCCTTTACTCTGGTAATGGGCGAAGACCGCGCGCCAACCCCAACCATTGAGAGCCCGACTGATGATGTGGGCAGTATTCAGGGGTTGTTGAAGCAAGGGGACTCTACCGACGACGCTACACCGACTTTGCATGGTAAAGCGCAAGCGGGCGATACGGTAAAAATCTTTGATAACGGCGTTCTGGTCGGCCAGACCCAGGCTGATGCTCAGGGCAACTGGAGCTTTACGCCTGCTACCGCCCTGAGCGAAGGCCAGCATGCTTTCCAGGCACAGGCGACTAATGCCACTCATTCACCCAGCCAGCTCTCTCCTGCATTCGAGATCGTGCTGGATATGACTCCGCCAGATGCATCGAATCTGGCAATTACCGGCGTCTATGATGATGTTGGCACCATTACCGGCAACGTCGTTAACGGTGGCCGTACCGATGACCAAAAACCAACCCTCAGCGGTACTGGCCCTGCGGGCGAAACCGTGGTCATTTATGTCACCGATACTAACGGGCAGCGTGAAATTGGTCGTGCACAAATCAGCAACAATGGCACCTGGACACTTACGGTGAATGAAGCCTTAAGCCTGGGTACCCAGACCTTTAGCGCGGTCGCCATTGATGCTGCGGGTAACGCCACACCGAACAGCAGCGATTATAGAGTCACCGTTACTACAAACGACACCATCGGTGGGTTCGACCTCAGTAGCCACCAAACATCGGGTGGCCCGATCAATACCACGGTCTATGGCAATCAGGCCAACCCACAGGTCACCAAACTGGCCAATGGCAATCTGGTGGTTGTCTGGCAGGGGGATAACGGTGGATATGATGTCTATATGCAGCTAATGGACCCTACCGGTACGCAAAAAATTGGCCGGGAGCAGTTGGTCAACCAGCGTCAGGCCAATAACCAGGACACCCCACAGGTGGTGGCGCTGGCCGATGGTGGCTTCTTGGTGGTGTTTGAGTCCTACCAGTCAAGCTCCCTGGACAACAGCGGTGACGGCGTCTTCGCCCGTAAATACAGCGCCAGTGGCGCTGCCCAGACCGATGAGTTCCTGGTCAACCAGACGATAGTTGGCGGTCAGCGTGTAGCCAGTGCTTTAGCCTTACCCGATGGCGGCTACATTGTTTCCTGGTACAGCGAGCAAAGCGGCGGTTCGATCGTACAGCGTATCTATGATGCGCATAACCAGCCGGTAAGTAATGAACTGGTGATTAAAAGTGGCGGAGCCGCTGGTGCCTATGGCGGCCCAGAAATGGTGCTGTTCGAAGACGGACCACACGCAGGCTGGTATCTGACCGTCTGGGCGGGTGTTGACAGTAATGGTGCCGGCGTGATGGGGCAACTGCGGAAAACTGACGGTTCAACCGCAGGCCCAGTCCTGACCTTGAATACCACGCAAGATGGTCTCCAGCAATATCCGGATGTTATCACACTGAAGGATGGCAGCTTTGTGGTGTTCTGGGACACCAACGACAGCAAAGCCGTGGGCAGTGACATCCGCGCCGCCCACTACAGCTTCAACCCTGCCACTGGGGCTACCACACTGCTCGGTAACGGCGACTTTATCGTTAACCAATATCAGGTAGGCAAGCAATACAAGCCGGTGGGCGTCGCGCTGGACGACGGTGGTTATATGCTGATCTGGGGTTCAGAAGGCGGTGACGGCGATGGTTCAGCCATTTTTGCCCAGCGTTTTGATGCCAACAGCAACAAGATTGGCCATGAGTTCCTGGTTAACCCGACCACTTGGGGCAACCAGGGTTCTGGCTGGGATGATGTCGACCTGACGCATATCCTTGACGCGACGCTGATGGATAACGGGAATATTTACGTTACCTGGCACAGCGACAAGATCGACCCGAATGGTTATGGGATCGAAGGGGTGGTGATTGATACTGATGCCGGTTTCTATTCAGAATTCCAAGTCAACAGAACCATCGCTAACAACCAGATAAAATCTGTGACGACGGCGCTGGATGATGGCAACTTTATGGTGGTCTGGATTTCGTATGAAGCAGGTAATCCAGACGTCAAGGGGCAACTGTTTAATGAGCAGGGGATGCCGATTGGCCCGGAGACGCTGTTTAGCCAAGATACAAAGGCATACAATCAGTTAAACCCTGCGATCACTACGCTGGCTGACGGCACCTTTGTCGTTGCGTGGGCGAGCGCCGAGGCAGGAAACTGTATCCGCACGGCTCATTACGGCTATAAGTATGATGCCGACGGGCAAGTGATTGGCACCGTGCAAATTGGCACAGAGCATGTGGTCAATCCAACGCCTGGTGCAACCTATACCGATGCACCCCACATCACGGCGTTAGATGATGGCGGTTATCTGGTGACCTGGCGCAAGGGCAACAGCTCAATGGTATCACGCCAGTATGATGCTAATGACCAACCGGTGACAGGTGAAGTGTTAATTGGCAGCGCTTTACAAGATGGTTCGGGCACGGTGTTAACCACCTTAGCCGATGGCCGTGTCGCTGTCGCTTATTCAACCCAGCAGGGGGGGAATGCTGCCGATCTCGACATTATGGTCAAGATTTACGATCCAGTGACGCACACTTACGGCCAAGGTTTTATTGCTAACCAGACGCTACCGGGTATTCAAGGTTCTCCGAGTATCACTGCCTTGGCCAACGGTAATTTTGTTGTGGCATGGGATAATAACGATACCAGTGGGCTGGATCAGAATGCCTGGAGCATTTATGGCCGTGTTTATTCTGCCTCGGGCCTGGCTCTGAGTAACGAATTTATCGTCAATACCTTTACGCCATATTCTCAGCAGAAACCGGTGCTGAAAACGAATCCGAACGGTGGCTTTGTGGCGGTTTATGCGTCTCAGGCCGATTCTGTGCCAGGTGCCGGAACATACGGTATTTACATGCAATTCTTTGACGATAACGGCCACCGTGTTGGTCAGGAGTTGCAGATTAACCAGCTCGTGGTGGGGGATCAGCACGAACCGGATGTTACCTTCCTGGCTGATGGTCGCATGTTTGTCAGTTGGACTGACTATGGCGTAGGTGACGGTAGCTACTCATCCATCAAAGGCCGTATTATCGACCTAGATGGCACCTTGGGCGAGGAAATCACTACGCATAGCAGCACCCAGCAGAGCGCCAAGGCACTTTTCGCGTTGGCTGATGATGCCGATCACGGCAGCCTGTGGATGTTGCTTGACGATGGTTCAACCTCTGGTCTGATGCTGAGTGGCGAATCACTGTCGGCGGTGCGCGGCGGTGCGGGTGATGATGTGATTGGTATTAAAAATACCTCATTTGCTTCCATCCAAGGCGGTGACGGCGTCGACACCCTGTTGCTGGACGGCAAAAACATGGCGTTGGATCTCGACGCACTGATCGGCCGCATCACCGGGATTGAGAAGATCGATCTCGGCCAGGGCAGCGCCAACAGCCTGAGCCTGAGTGCCTCGGCGCTCGAAGGGATGGGGCAGACCAATATGGTGATGGCCGACGGCAAGAACCAGTTGGTGATCAACGGCGACGGCTCGAACGCGCTGCAACTGCTGGATACGCAATCTGAGTCTTGGGCAGAAGCAGGCCAGGCCGAAATTGGTGGCGTGGTTTACCACACCTACGTTGCAGGTGCGACGGAACTGCTGGTCGAGCAGAATATCCACGTGACCGTTATGTAATACCACAAGGGTTATCCTCTAACGGGGATAACCCTTTGAGGTTGATGACAAAGTCGCTTTTGAACCCGAGATACTCGGGCCTAGCGCACCGAGGGGCGCTCCGGCGGCTTACGCCGCTACGACCCCTTCGGCACGCTCTCCCTAATAACGGGCTTTGTCAGCAGTCTGCAAGGGCTATCCTCTAACGGGGATAACCCTTTTTTACCCGCTTACCGGCGCTCAGAGAGCGCAGTCAGTAACTGATTTCCCAAGCGCGTAATTTCTGCCCCTACTTTTTCTTCAGAACACAACGATGCCAACGTGATAATGCGGGCGATCAACGCCTCGGTTCCGTTATGCTTGCCTGAGGCTACCGTTTCTAAAGCCTGGCAGAATACTGCCAATGCCTGGCTGGCTGATTTAACCCCGGAGCTTCTCACCAGATTGTCCACATCAGACGCCTGTCTGACCCATTCATTCATTTCAAACACACCGAACGCACCACTGAGGGAATGCAGTTCGCGCAAAATAACCGTGGCATCTTCTGTCACACAGGCTTGTTTGATCGCGGCGAGTGAATCAGCACAGCTTTTCTCAAAAAGACGTTGAACATCCTCAGGCAGCGCCTTGCCATTCAGCAATCCGGATGACACCACCTCTACCTTAGGCTGAGTCTGCACCTCATGATAGACGGCATCCAGGCCACACACCGTCAGCAACATCTCTTTCAATTCGTCCAGTAACAGCGGCTTGGTCAAGACTCGCACTATTCCCGCCGCCTCACATTCATCATACTCCTGCTGGGTGGCGTTGGCCGTCACCGCCACCACCGGCATCTCAGGCCATGCCACACGTACCCGCCGCGCCAGCGTATACCCATCCATCCCCGGCATGGACAAATCCGTCAGCAAAATATCAAACCGCTCACGCTCCAGGCTGGCCAGCGCCTGCCCCCCCTCTTCAACCAGGCTCACCGTGCAGCCCAGCAGCTTCAACTGTTCCTCGAACAGGCGCCGGTTGACCGGGTTATCCTCCGCCACCAACACCCGGAGCGCACCAGGCAGCGCCGCCTCCCCCTGCTCACGCGTCGGCAGACGTTCACCCTGCAAAGTGTGTCGCAAGGCACAGGCCAACCCTTTCAATCCGTATACCGACGTGCTTAATACCCGCCCGGTAGCCACCGGTATCTCAGCACCGTCGTTGCTGCAGTCAACCACCCAGGCCGCCTCCTCCACCAGGCGATTCTCATCCTCGGGGTGCCAGGTGGCCCGGTCGCCCCACAGCACCAATGTCCCCAGGCTGTCTAAGGTCGCGTCGTCAATCTGGACCGGATGCTGGTAGACACTCACTTCCAACCCCCACGCCGTCAACACGTTGCTCAGATACGCCCGAGCGCCCGGCATCGCCGCCAAGACGCAAACCCGCTCCCCCTGAAACTGCGGGCGCTCCGCCGCCCCCACGTCCTGAGAGAGCGGCAGTGACAGTTGAAACACGCTGCCTTGACCCGGCTCGCTGGTCATCGTTAGCTCACCGCCCATCGCCTGCGCCAGCCGCGTGCACAGCGCCAGCCCCAGCCCCGTGCCGCCGTAGCGCCGGTTGATGGTTTCATCCGCTTGCCTGAACGCACGGAACACCCGTTCCTGCTGTGACAGCGACATGCCGATCCCGGTATCCTCTACCTCTATCTTGATTAACGAAGTAGGCTCATCGACGCCGATCCGCAGCACTACCTGCCCTTGTTCGGTAAACTTCAGCGCGTTCGACAGCAGGTTGTTGAGCACCTGCCGCAGGCAGGTGGGATCGCCGCGCATCGGCTGGCTGACGGTATCGCCTAATTCCCCCACCAGTGCCAGCCCCTTGGCCTGCGCCACCGGGGCAAAGATCGCCAGGACATGGGCCGCCACCTCCAGCACGTCAAATTCGATATGCTCCAGGTACAGTTCACCGGCTTCAATCTTGGAAAAATCCAGTACGTCACTGATGGTCGCCAACAGGCTGTCTGACGCCTGGCGGATGGTATTCAGCCGTTCACGCTGCCCGTCATGTGCCGAGTGCGCCAGCAGTTCAAGGTTGCCAAGGATGGCGTTGAGGGGGGTGCGGATCTCATGGCTCATCGCCGCAAGGAAAGAGGATTTGGCAGCACTGGCCCTGTCGGCGGCTTCTCTGGCCGCCGTCAGTTGCTGCTCCAGTTGCTTTTGATTGCTGATGTCAATAAAGGCCACCACCAGCGCATCCTCACCACGATAGCGTACAGGAGCCATGCTGACGGACAGGCTGACCGGCTTACCACTGTGCGCGTCGAACGTCAGTTCCTGATGCAATTGTTCACCCTCCGGCAGCGCCTGCTGACGATAGTAGCGTGTCAGTTCGGCCGGCAGGCTGCTGCCTTCGGTATGGAGCCGTTCCTGCATCTTCAACATCGCCGGGCTGCGCAGCAGCGGTTCGCCGCTGGCCAGCGCCAACAGCCCCAGCCCCAGCGGAGCGGTTTCAATCAGGGTACGGCTCAGTTGTTCACTTTCAAAAACCTGTTCAGACTGCCGCACTGCCGGGGCCAAAACGCGCCGCTTAACCAGCAGCAGTAAAAACCAGGTTATCAGGATAATGAAGACTGCGGATAAAGCAGACACCAGGATTTGCTGTTTTGTACCCGCAACAATCTCCCCCCATGAGAGGGAATAAACCAGTACCCAACCGCTTTGCCCCAGCTTCCAGCCATTGAGGAACTGCCCATCCTGATAGAAACTTCTGCGATTCTCACCAAGTCCTTGTTTCTGCGCCTCCTGTGCCAAGTGAAGCAACTTTCCTGCGGAAAGATTGTTACACGGCAACATTAGCCGTCCATTTCGATCCAGGAGCAAACAGTTACCACTAGAACTGGAGGCGGGAAGTAAGGTGGAAAGTGTCTCAACGGGCAGTTCAAACACCATCACACCGAACCGAACGTCTTTAGCCTCCCAGATCGTTGTAGCAACACGGAATGCGGGTTGACCACTTAGCGGGCTTTCATAAGGGGGTAGCCAATGCAAGATCGGTTTTGCTTTGCGATACACTTCGTTATTGGCAGTAATCACCTGCTCTACCGGGCCGCTCAACTGTTCCATAAGCCCTGAATCCCGTTGATACTGTAACTTACGCCAGGTGCTGTCTGTCCACGGTGCTACCGAGGCTAACAAAAAGTTTCTGTCTGCGCTGTAGAGATAAACACTCAGCTTACCCTCATTGCGCTCTTTGACTTTGGTAACAACCGGGGAAATTTGTTGTGCCAAGGAAATATAGGGCCAGGCATATTCCAAATTCTGTACCGGCTTATTCGCCATAACAAGAACGGGTTGATAGTCAGGCTTCGCCTGTATCAGTGAACTGGCGCTATTCGCCCAGAATCGCTGTAAAAACACCGAGTCTGGCGGTGTTTGAGAACTCAAAGCCAGTTCGATATTCTGCACACCATTGCGAATGGTAGTGGCGGTACGATTTTCCAGGGCCGATAATTGAGCAACATCCAGCGAGATTTCATCCTGCACCCTGGCCTGGTAGCCTCGTATACTCGCCCAAATCTCCAACCCACTGGCCAGCAATACGATCAGGGTGATCACCAGACCGCCGCCGTTAATTAACAGGTAATGATGGCGGCGTAAGCGCCCTAATACACCCTCTTTATAACGATTGATCATAGGTAGGAGACTCTCATGTTTTTCAAGATACCTTATTGATGACATCAATAAGGCAGAGAGCAGACTTGTTCATCCAGAGGTTCTACTTGAAGTATGATGAATACCCCGCAAGCCCACTCAAAATGATTATGGTGCAGCAATAAACAATTGTCAGTGTTACCCCTGTACTGATTTATTCACTTTCTATTATTGCCGTGTTTCAAAATGCCGGTGGAGGGATTATAGATAGACGACGATGAAATAATTCCTGCTGGAGCATTTGCAGAAATGGCTCCAAGCGTTCTTCAGCATCGGATGCACCTGATTTGAGAAGTGACTCAATCTCTGCCAGTTTTTTTTCAGCGTCAGAAAAGTGATATACGCCCAGCGCCCCACGGAGCAGGTGTAATTCACGTAAAATCGCTGCCACGTCTCCAATACGTTGAGCCCGGCGAATTTTCTGGCAAGACGATAAACAGAGACGCTCAAAGCTCTCCCAGATATCTTCTGGCAATGAATGGCCCCCCAGTAGCGCATTGTTTTGATCTCCTGCCTGTGTCGCGGGCTGTGTATCGGCCATCTCCAGGCCACACACCGTCAGTAACATCTCTTTCAATTCGTCCAATAGCAGCGGCTTGGTCAATACTCGCACTATTCCCGCCGCCTCACATTCGTCATACTCCTGCTGGGTGGCGTTGGCCGTCACCGCCACCACCGGCATCGCAGGCCATGCCACGCGGACATGCCGCGCCAGCGTATACCCATCCATGCCCGGCATGGACAAATCCGTCAGCAGAATATCAAACCGCTCACGCTCCAGGCTGGCCAGCGCCTGTTTCCCCTCCGCCACCAGGCTCACCGTGCAGCCCAACAGCTTCAACTGCTCCTCGAACAGGCGCCGGTTAACCGGGTTATCCTCCGCCACCAGCACCCGTAGCGCACCAGGCAGTGCCGCATCGCCCTGTTCATGCACCGGCAGACGTTCACCCTGCAAAGTGTGCCGCAAGGCAAACGCCAACCCTTTCAATCCGTATAGCGACGTGCTTAATACCCGCCCGGTAGCCACCGGTATCTCCGCCCCCTCGCTGCTGCACTCAACCACCCAGGCCGCCTCCTCCACCAGGCGATTCTCGTCATCCGGGTGCCAGGTGGCCCGGTCGCCCCACAGCACCAACGTCCCTATGGTGTCTAAGGTCGCGTCGTCAATCTGGGCCGGATGCTGGTAGACACTCACTTCCAACCCCCACGCCGTCAATACTCGGCTAAGATATGCCTGAGCGCCCGGCATCGCCGCCAAGACGCAAACCCGCTCCCCCTGAAACTGCGGGCGCTCCGCTGCGCCCACCTCCTGAGAGAGCGGCAGTGACAACTGAAACACGCTGCCTTGACCCGGCTCGCTGGTCACCGACAGCTCCCCGCCCATCGCCTGCGCCAGCCGCGTGCACAGCGCCAGCCCCAGGCCCGTGCCGCCGTAGCGCCGGTTGATGGTTTCATCCGCCTGCCTGAACGCACGGAACACCCGTTCCTGCTGTGACAGCGACATGCCGATCCCGGTATCCTCTACCTCAATCTTGATTAACGAAGTAGGCTCATCGACGCCGATCCGCAGCAGAACCTGCCCTTGTTCGGTAAACTTCAGCGCGTTCGACAGCAGGTTGTTGAGCACCTGCCGCAGGCTGGTTGGGTCACCGCGCATCGGCTGGCTGACGGTATCGCCTAATTCCCCCACCAGTGCCAGCCCCTTGGCTTGCGCCACCGGGGCAAAGATAGCTAAGGCGTGGGCCGCCACCTCTAGCACGTCAAATTCGATATGCTCCAGGTACAGTTCACCGGCTTCAATCTTGGAAAAATCCAGTACGTCACTGATGGTCGCCAACAGGCTGTCTGACGCCTGGCGGATGGTATTCAGCCGTTCACGCTGCCCGTCATGTGCCGAGTGCGCCAGCAGTTCAAGGTTGCCAAGAATGGCGTTGAGGGGGGTGCGGATCTCATGACTCATCGCCGCCAGGAAAGAGGATTTGGCAGCACTGGCCCTGTCGGCCGCCTCTCTGGCCGCCATCAGTTGCTGCTCCAGCTGTTTTTGATTGCTGATGTCAATAAAAGCCACCACCAGCGCATTCTCGCCGTGATAACGCACCGGCGCCATGCTGACCGACAGGCTGACCGGCTGGCCATTGTGCGCGTCAAACGTCAGTTCCCGGTGCAGCGGCCCGCCTTGCGGCAGCGCCTGCTGGCGATAGCAGCGGGCCAGTTCAGCCGGCAGGCTGCTGCCTTCGGTATGGAGCTGTTCCTGCATCTTCAACATCGCCGGGCTGCGCAACAGCGGTTCGCCACTGGCCAGCGCCAACAGCCCCAGCCCCAGCGGAGCGGTTTCAATCAGAGTGCGGCTCAGTTGCTCACTTTCAAAAACCTGTTGGGACCGCTTGATTATCGGACGAAAAATGTAGAATTTAAAATAGATCAGAAAACACCAGACAGACAGCAGCGTTCCAAAAGCAATAAGCGCATCGCCGCCCACCTCAAAAGCAATAGCTGCCGCGATCTCGCGCCATGAACAGTGAAATACCAGAAACCAATCGGTATCCCCTAAGGCCGCAACGAAAGTAATCCCGCGTTCCTGATACGGTGCTGCGGTTTTACCTTCATCATGTAGAAACGATTGCCCCACACTCAATGGCTTGGTATCAGGTTGCGCAGCATACTCGCTGATCACATCCCCTTGTTTTGACAAAAGCCTATAAGTACCCAGTTGAGTTTCCTGAGTATGAATTGATACCAACGTTGGGGGTGAAAACTCCATCACAAGGGTCGCAAACGGCATTCCATCGCGCAGGATCGGTGCTGCAAGACGCAGTACTTTTTTACCTGAATAGGGGTTTATATAGGGAGGTAGCCAATATAAGCGCTTTAACCCCTGATGGCTTGTTACCTTCTCAGACGGAAATAGAATTCTATCGATATCTTGCGTCAGCACATTGAGGTAATGCTTTCGCTGCGAGCGCATTTTTTCACGCGCAGCCAGATCGGGGGCAGGGATAATACCGATTATTCTGTGTCCCGTACTGTATAAATAGCTAGATAGAATTTCTTCTTCCGCCATCATGCTATCTGCTGACAGAACTCTTGCGATATACCCAGTCAACCCCAAAAAATGTCTGGCAAGTTTTTCATTCGCCGTAAAATTATCAGGAATATAAATCCATTGTGAAGCCTTGTCAGCTGTCGATGTTAAAAGTACCTGTTGATGGCTTGGGCGATATTGGCGCAGAGCCGCTTTATCGAGATCAATATCCTCTTGCAAAAACATTTCCACACCGTTCAGCGCAGTCTGGAAAACGCTTTCTCGCCTGAAAATCTCCTTATCCAATAAGGTAGATTCAGACATAAAGTTTTGATGCAACATCTCAATGCGGTTGAAGACTTTGGTTTTTACCTCCATAAAAAAAGCCAAAAAAAGCATAAGGGTGATAAAAAAACCGCAGCCAAAAACCAACCAACGCTGGTAGCGACGAAAGCGTATAAGTGATTCAGTTTGGGGAATTAACACAACAGCGTAAACGAACCAGCAAGTAGTTCAACCTCTTAAAAAAAGGCTATAATGAGGTATATAAAAAAGATCGGAAACAGCAGATCGACAAAAGCGAACTAGTCTTAGCATAATCAAACAAATAACAGACAAAGACGAAACTTATCGGTAAAAGTCTGCCAAGTGACGAAGAAAAGCCTATGCTAGTAATACACATGTCATCGTCAAACCTGTACCCTGACTTCGTAAAGGATGTGGCTTAAAACATGAAAATTCGCCTGTTGCTCGCTGATGATCACCCTGCGTTGCTGGCAGGGTTAATGCATGAATTGGTTAAACTCCCTACCTTGGAGATCTTAGGTACGGCGTTGGACTCAGATACGCTGGTTGAGCTGTTACACAAAACAGAATGTGATGTGTTAGTAACCGATTACGTTATGCCGGGAGGTAAATACGGTGATGGTATCGGCCTGTTGTCCCATATCCGGCGTGTAAAACCGCAATTGAAAATCGTGGTTTTCACCACCTTGGAAAACCAAGCGCTAACTCAAGAGCTGGCTAAGCTTGGGGTAAACGGTGTGTTAGGAAAAACGCAGCATACCAGCCAGTTAATCTCGGCGATCCATGCGGTTTATGCCGGCTCGAACTATTTTCCTACCAAGGATCTGATAACTGGCCATAGCGGAATTATGCAAAACCCCGTTCCAAACCTTACCTTGACCAAACGTGAAATGGAGGTTATCCGTCTTTATGTTTCTGGTTTGTCAGTGAACGAAATAGCCTCTCAGTTACATCGTACCAAGCAAACTATCAGTTCTCAGAAAGCCAGCGCCATGCGTAAGTTGGGAATATCACGTGATGCCGATCTGTTCCGCTTTGCATTTGAATCAGGCATTGCGCCAAACCAATAATTGAGGCTCGCAGGCCCGAGAATAGGCTCAAGAAAATCCTCCAGCCTTTCCGCATAATCTAAGACACCGCTTCGCTGGATAGCTCATAAATATCCAGCCCCTCTCTTATTTCACCGTTAGCCAAAGAACTAAAACACGGTTCTTTAATATATGACTAAGACAGAAAAGAGAATAATAAAAATCTGACATGACAGAATATGCCATCAGCAATCATTTATTGGTTTATTTTTACACTGGCATTGTATAACGTTTAACCACTTATCAGGATTCCTCACGGGAGTTCATTCTAGAAACAGTGATTTGAATTTAGTTATAGTTATGTTGAATATTTTCACTCTATTTATTTTTGTTTTAACCGCGTTATCCGTTTTTTCTGCCACTGCAAGTACCAATACCAAGCAGGCTTTTTTTAACCCATCGCTTGTCAGCAAAAAAACCTCTGATAAACCGGGGAATAATGACACGCAAAGGCTTAAAAAAATCCTGGATCATTATGGTGAATGGGAAGGCGTACGCTATAAATTCGGTGGCAACTCACGTAATGGAATTGATTGTTCTGCCTATATGCAGCGCGTTTTTAAAGATGGATTCTCTTTCAGTCTGCCTAGAACCTCTCATGAACAGATCAAACTGGGTTCACGCGTTGCCAAGGATGACCTGATTGCTGGCGACTTGATATTTTTTAAAACCTCGGAGCAAGAGCGTCACGTTGGCGTCTACGTTGGGGATGGCAAATTTCTCCATGCTTCTGTCAAAGTAGGCGTCACGGTTTCAAAACTGGACAATCAATACTGGAAGACAAAGTACGATCAGGCGCGGCGCATTAATCACACCGAGACTTAATCAAATCACTAAAAGGTGCCCCACAGAAAATGCTCGCTTGCCTCAAGGTTTTCACTCCCCGTATACCGAGGCTGGCTGGCATTTAACCTAAGGTGAAATCAGGCGAATTTACAGGTAAGCCATTATTGCTTTCACCGCATCATCACATTGCGCATCATTGGTCACCGCCACAACGGGGCAGGTTATTTTTTCAAGCCATTTTTTATGCTTGTAGGCATTTCTGCTCACGGTTGTCGACGTTTCATAGGCTGAGGCCCACGCAATAAAACGCTGGGATTGCTCGTAATACTCGCCCCCCGGAGCAATCGCCGCACCGTATCTGGCCCATTCCCTCTTCCTGATACGGTCGATCCTGACGTCGTGCTTTACGTACACATACACCACCAGATCGAAATAAGGGATAACTATATCCCCCCAACCACAAAGGGAGCCGCTCAGTATCCACCGTGGGCTTGCTGCTAATGTGGCCGATAACAGTTGCTGCCTTTCCACGTATTCACGGGCAACGCTGAAGGGAGGTGTGGTGGCATGCCAGTAAATATCATCCGTATCCACGTGCTGATAATGCGTGATTTTGCTCAACCGCGCAGCAATCGAAGTGGTCCCCGAACCAGAAGCTCCCATGATGTGGATCTTATTAATTTGAGACATGAATCAGTCCTCAAAAAGGAATGCTGCCCTCACTGATTGACCTTGGGCACCAACGCGCTTCAACCCGCAAATTAACACAAGGAAAGAGGGGGCTTTCAAGCGGATTATGATAGTGCCGTTGAGCATGCCTACGCTGCCATGTTAGACCAATAAGGTGACAGAACAGATAAAACGGCGGGTTAACAGCCCGGCAGTTGCACCAGATAACATGACGCCGCGCAAAGTTATCACACCATTTTTACAAAGTTATTCACCTTATCTCTGATGATGAAAATGCCTGAATCAAAAAATAAATAAATATTATCAATACCATATAATAAATCCGTCATTTTGATTTTACACTTTATTGATTAAAGCAGGCTGTAAAACCACTTTCCTCTTTTGTGATATCACTCAATTTACAAAGTTGTATAATAAGTTACTTTGTGTCGTATCTGATTAGCTTGTGACACACTTGGCAACATATAAAAACTCACTGATTTACGCGGACATTCGTTGTCTGACGGTCAGCTCATGCCTAAGAACAGGCTCATTGAAGATAGCGGAATAACGCCGAATCAATATCAGATTAAAAATGATACCTGGGCCACATCTCATCCGCACTTGACTCACCGAGTCCCCCCAGGTTCCTTTATTCACCTCTGGAGATTACCTAATGAAACTGTCCAAGACGCTACTCAGCCTGTGCCTTACGTCGGCAACGCTGTTTATGAGCCACTCTTCTCTTGCCGCGCAGCAGATCAAAGCCGCAGACGTTCACCCGGTCGGCTATCCAAACGTCGTCGCCGTTGAGCACATGGGCGAGAAGTTAAAGCAGGCGACCAACGGCCGCTTGGAGATCAAAACCTTCCCTGGCGGTGTGTTAGGTGACGAAAAGCAGGAAATCGAACAGGCACAGATCGGTGCCATTGATATCATCCGCGTCTCTATGTCACCCGTAGCGGCCATTCTGCCAGAGGTCGATGTCTTTACTCTGCCTTATGTCTTCCGCGATGAAGACCATATGCACAAGGTGCTGGACGGTGAGATTGGCCAAGAGATCGGCCAGAAAATTACCGATAGCGCCAAATCAAAAATGGTCTTCCTCGGCTGGATGGACGGCGGCACACGCAACATGATCACCAAGAATCCGATCGGTAAGCCGGAAGATCTGCAAGGCATGAAGATCCGCGTTCAGGGTAACCCGGTTGCTCTTGCCACGCTGAAAGCCATGGGGGCCAACGCGGTCAGCATGGGCGTCAGCGAAGTGTTCAGCGGCATGCAGACCGGCGTGATTGATGGCGCAGAGAACAACCCACCAACCTATGTTGCTCATAACTACATGCCGGTGGCAAAAAACTACACTCTGACCGGCCATATGATCATTCCTGAAGTGTTCCTCTACTCCAAGGCGAAATGGAACAAGCTGTCTGCCGAAGATCAGCAGTTGATCGTCAAACTGGCGAAAGAAGCCCAGGCCGAACAGCGCGAACTGTGGGCCAAATATAACCAGGAGTCACTGGAAAAGATGAAGGCGGGCGGCGTCAATATTCAGGACATCGATCGCGATTATTTCTACAAGGCCACCCAACCGGTACGCGATCAGTTTGGTAAAAACTACCAAGAGTTAATCCAGCGTATCGAAGCCGTCAAGTAATGGCCAAGGGGCGGAATATTAACGATACCCACGCCACTTCAGGTTGCAGGTAGGCGGCAACTGAGCCAGCTCCCAGGCGCTTGGTCCCCCCAAATGGCTGGGGGTGAGTAATGGCAGCCTCTGCGGCTTGAAGGGTGATGGGGATATTCGCCCCATTTTTTCTGACCAGGATGTAGGGGATTATCATGTCTCAGTCTTATATATCGGTAATGGACTTCCTTTACCGTGTGTCTATCTGGCTTTCCGGCCTTGCCCTGCTCGTTATGACCGCCGTGATCCCCGTCGGTATTTTTGCCCGCTACGTATTGAACGCAGGCCTATCGTGGCCGGAGCCGGTGGCAATTATCTGTATGGTGACCTTCACCTTTGTCGGTGCCGCCGTCAGCTACCGTTCCTGCTCGCATATCGCGGTCAGCATGATGACCGATCGCCTGTCAGAACCGCTGAAAAAGGTCTGCTCGGTACTTACCGATCTGATGATGCTGGCAATCAGCCTGTTTATTCTCTATTACGGCTACAACCTGTGCCTGGAACTGTGGGAACAGCCCGTGGCTGAATTCCCGGTGTTAACCGCAGGGGTCACTTATCTGCCGCTGCCTATCGGGTCATTTATCACGTTACTGTTCATTATTGAGCGCATCTTTTTTGGCCCGCAGAATCACCGCCCGGTGGTGATGCTGGGTAATTCCTAAGCGGTAACCAGGAGCCTGTAACTTATGGACGCATTGATTCTATTGCTAACCCTTGGCGTAATGCTCGCCATTGGTGTACCCGTGGCCTACGCCGTCGGCATCAGCGCCGTCGCCGGGGCGTTCTGGATCGACCTGCCGCTCGAAGCCGTAATGATTCAGATCACCAACGGCGTGAACAAGTTTTCGCTGCTGGCCATTCCGTTCTTTATTCTGGCCGGAGCCATCATGGCAGAAGGCGGCATTGCCCGCCGCCTGGTTAACTTCGCTTATATCTTCGTGGGCTTTATTCGCGGTGGTCTGTCGCTGGTTAACATCGTGGCTTCTACCTTCTTTGGGGCCATCTCCGGTTCGTCAGTGGCGGATACCGCCTCGATCGGTTCGGTGATGATCCCGGAAATGGATAAAAAAGGTTACCCGCGCGATTTCGCCGCCGCCGTCACCGCCAGCGGATCGGTGCAGGCCATTTTGACACCGCCAAGCCATAACTCGGTGATCTACTCGCTGGCGACCGGCGGCACCGTCTCCATCGCCTCGCTGTTTATCGCCGGGATCCTGCCGGGCCTGCTGTTAAGCCTGACGCTGATGGTGATGTGCGTCTGCTTCGCACACAAACGTGGCTACCCGAAAGGCGAACGCGTGCCGTTCCGCCAGGCGCTGAAGATCTTCGTTGATACCCTGTGGGGGTTGATGACGGTGGTCATCATCATGGGCGGGATCCTGTCTGGTATCTTTACCGCTACCGAATCTGCGGCTATCGCCTGCCTGTGGTCATTCTTCGTCACCATGTTCATTTACCGTGACTACAAATGGTCTGAGCTGCCCAAGCTGATGTTCCGCACGGTGAAAACCGTCACCATCGTGATGATCCTGATTGGCTTTGCCGCCAGCTTCGGTGCCATCATGACCTACATGCAGCTGCCGACGCGGATCACCGAGTTCTTTACCTCCATCTCCGACAACAAATATGTGATCCTGATGTGGATCAACATCATGCTGCTGCTGATCGGCACCCTGATGGATATGGCACCACTGATCCTGATCCTGACGCCGGTGCTCCTGCCGGTGGCGATCAACCTGGGTATCGATCCGGTGCACTTCGGGATGATCATGCTGGTCAACCTGGGTATCGGCCTGATTACGCCGCCGGTGGGTTCAGTGCTGTTCGTCGCCAGTGCGGTCAGTAAACAGAAAATAGAACAGGTGGTGAAAGCCATGATCCCATTCTATATCGCCCTGCTCAGCGTGCTGATGCTGGTCACTTACGTTCCGGCGATCTCACTGTTCCTGCCCAAGCTGTTTGGCGTCCATACCGGATAACGCTTGCCTTTAAGCCGTTACATATGGCCCGTTTTTTACCAAGAACGGGCTTTTTTGTTATCGGGCCGCATTCACCAGAAAAACCACTTCCCCGCGATAATAGGGCTAGGGCCAACCGCCGCTGTTAACGCTTGCACAAGCTTTTTCGTTTTTATCCATTTTCCCTGCAAAATAGCCGCCGTTCCCCCGTATTTTAGTCATGAAAACGCCTCCGGAGTAATGCCGGTCAGTTAAACGCAAAACTGCATAATCGTGTCCAATTACTAAAGGAGTCGCCCCCCTCTCCCCGTGGGCCGGGGTGAGGGGCTTGTAGTGCGGTGTTCATCCCCTCACCCTAACCCTCTCCCACAGGGAGAGGGAACTGGTTTGCCTTAACTGACAAACATTACTCCGGAGGCGTTTTCATTATCGAGCCTTGGTTCAACGATGTCGTGGTTAATCCAGCAGGTCGGAGTAATCACCTCGTTGATAATCCGCGAGTTGTTGCCAAGGCAGCACGGGCGGCGCCACAAATGGCGTCGCCGTCATGCTTTGGAGCGATGTGCCGTGGCTATCGCGCTGCTCAATGCTGCGCGCGTATTGGCCAGCAACGTCCCAGGCCACCTTGATGGTGCGCTCCCCCTGCTGTAACTGATAGTGCTGGATCCCCCGTTGCTCCGGGCCCTGTTTTTCCATACGGCTCAACGCGGCAGGCTCGATCAGCCAGTAGGCCGCCGCCCAGGAACCGCCATATCCCACGTTGCCGTAATGCGCCAGCTCCACATCGATAACCCGGCGCAGATTATGCAAGACCGCCTGCACGCTCACCTGCCCGGTTTGCGCATCGCGGCGTATCAGCAAGGGAGCCCCTTGCGCTTCGCTATGCGCATGGCCGGCATGAGGTGAAGCGCTATCGTCATGCCCATGCGCCGCACTTGCGCGCACGCTTTGCGGCAGCTCACGCTCGATCCAGACCAGCCCCGCGCGGCGGTACATCAGATCGGTGTAGCGGCTATCACGTTGAATGCCATCATGCCCTATTGAACGGTTTTCATAGCTCAAGCGCAGATTCACCGCCGGTGCCTCGGCGGGCTGTGCCGTGTTCTGAGCCTGCACGGGCAGCGCCACCATCACCAGCAACGCCAGGCTGAATATTTTCCGCAGGGGGATCATAAACCGGCCGCCTCTTTCACCTTGAAGAAGACGTTGGTGTTATCCAGGGTGCCTTTGAAGATCTGCGAACCTGCACCGTCGGCGTACAGCATCACATCGCCACCCGCATGGGTTTCCGCCCCCGGAGCCCCCAGATTGATGCCGACCTCCTGCAAGAAGTTATCCTGCGTGGTGTCTACGTCGGTCAAATCCTCACGTTCTGCGCCACGCGCCGGCGCCACCCAAGGCGCGTTGCCATCTTCTACGTTGGTCTGGCTGCTGGCGCTGGCATTGGGGCGGCCACCGTTGCCGAACACCAATGTGGTGTAAGGTTTGCCATCGGCGGCTTTGGCCAGTTCACCGTTCTGGTAGTCGTAAACCTTGCCTAGAATCGGGTTACCAATCTTGCCATAGCCGTTAAAGGCAATAGAGTGGTCATGGTCAGCCGTCACCACAATCAGCGTGTTCTTCAGCCCAGGATCCTTGGCTTGCATAAACGCCAGCACGCTCTTGATCGCCTCGTCCAGCGCCAGGGTATCTTCCAGCGCGCGTTTAGCATTGCTGCCGTGCAGGGCATGATCGATGCGCCCGCCTTCCACCATCAGGAAAAATCCTTTGTCGTTACGGCTGAGCACTTCAAGCGCCTTCTCGGCCATTTCCGCCAGGCTCGGCTGATCCAGGTTCTGATTCACCCTATCCAACTCATAAGCCATTTCACTTTGAGCAAACAGCCCAAGCAGTTTATTGACCGAGCCGGTATCCAGGCCGCGTAACTGCGAGCCGCTGTTAATATAGGTGTAGCCTGCGCTCTGCATGGCGCTCACCAGGTTCTGATTATCGCTGCGCTTGCTGCTGGGGTTGATTGATTTCGGCAGGTAGTTGCGTTGCCCGCCGCCCATCAAAACGTCTACGCCATCGCCCAACCACGTATTGTAATTAGGGTTGCCCGGCACCGATTGCTCCGCGATGGTGTTGTAGCCATTACGGTTGCAGATATGGGCATAGGTGGCCGCTGGCGTGGCGTGGCCAACGCGCGTGGTCGACACCGCCCCCACCGAACGCCCTGCCGCCTTGGAGAGCTCCAACAGCGTTTTCGCCCGCTGGCCATTATCAGGTTGGCAGGTGCTGTCTTCCCCCGCGATATATTGCTCACCCGAAGCCGCATAGGCCTGGGTATCGGCAGACATCGAGATCACTTCGTTGTTGGCCTTCACGCCGGTCATGTAAGCCGCCATCGACGGTGCGCTGTCGGTGGTCTGTGCGTCATTAGAGAAGGTTTTGATGCGTGCCGCATTGCGCAGCGACTGCATGGTCAGCTCTGCGCGCTCACTGCTGCTCAGCGCCCCCGGATCCCTCGCCAGCTGTTTCTCGCCTTTATAGATACGGGCAGCCGTCACGGTTACCGGCCCCATGCCGTCGCCGAGGAAAAAGATCACGTTCTTGGCTTCGTTTGCCGCTTGGGCATGGCCACCAGCCAGGGATAACAGGCCCAACAGGAACAGCGTAACGCTCTGGAACTTACCCACAGATTGTGTTGTTTTCATGATTTTGCTCATTCTGGAAAGAGGAAATTATGCTTAGCCTGCTGGCGCTCACGGCAAGTCAATCGCCTGTTTAATCAGGCTGAATACCCGATCGTTATTCAGCGTGCCGCTGAACTGTTCCGCACCCAATCCTTGCGCTGCCAGGAACACATCGCCGCCGCCGTGAGTTTCGCTCTTCAGCGGGATCACCGACTCCTGCAAAAAATCAGCACTTTCCAGAGCATTTTCGTCGATCGGCCCGCGAGTCGCCTGATGCGCCGGGCCATTGCCGAAGCCGATGATGGTATAAGGGTTACCGTCCACGTCCGTTGAGTTGGCCCCGTTGACATAGTTCTTCACAACCCCCAGCACGCCAGGGTTGCCCTCTTGGGTTTTACCGGTACGCTGCGCATAGCCGTTCATCTGCAGCGTGTGATCGTGATCGGCCGTGACCACGATCAGGGTATTTTGTAAGCCGGGATCAATCTGCTGCATCTTGTCCAATGCCATTTTGATCGCCTCATCGAACGCCACCGTGTCCTGCAACGCTCGGCGGGCGTTGGTCGCGTGCAGGGCGTGATCGATGCGCCCCCCTTCCACCATCAGGAAGAAGCCCTTCTGTTTAGCGGCCAGGGCGTCAATCGCCTTTTCAGTCATTTCTGCCAGGCTCGGTTCCTGCGCCGGATCGCGATCCAGGTCATAAGACATATGATTCGGGGTAAACAACGCCACCAGCTTGCTGCCATCAACCGGCAGTTGCTCAAACTGCTGCTTGTTGGCCGCATAGCGGTAGTTGGCCGCCTGTAACTCGGCAATCAGGTTGCGCTGATCGCCACGGGTGCCGCCTGCGGTCGCTGGCGTGAAGTAGCTGGCCCCACCACCGAGGATCACGTCAATACCGTCCCCCAGTTTGGTGTTGAACCCCTGGCCGCCTGGTACCAGCGCGGCGGCAATGGTGTTTTCCGCATCGCGATGGCAGACATGGGCGTAGGTCGCCGCTGGTGTAGCATGGGTAACTCGGGTGGTCGTCACTATCCCTGTGCCGTAGTTGGCCGCTTTCATCTGTTCCAACAAGGTTTCAACCGCCTGGCCGTTACCCGGCGGGCAGGTGCTGTCGAAGTTGACCTGATAAGGCTTGCCCTGCGGATTGGTCGCCTTGGTATCAGGGGACATCGAGATCACTTCGTTATTGGTTTTGAGCCCCGTCATGTAGGCCGACATGGAAGGTGCGCTGTCGGTGACCTGTGCATCATTCGAATAGGTATGAACAAACGCCGTTTCCGGCAGGGTATCGATCGTTAATTCGCCCTCTTCCCCGACGCTGTAAATACGCGCCGCAGTCAAGGTGGCAATCCCCATACCATCCCCCAGAAAGAACAGCACGTTCTTGGTGGGCACCGCTAGCGGTACAGGCGCAGGCGTTGGCGTTTCGCTCTGGGTGCTGCTAACAGAATCACTGTCATTACAGCCCGTTACGGCAAAAATCGCGCCAAGCATCATCCGGCAGAGCACATTGCGTTTCATCTAACCTCCCTATTAAAGCTTCAGGTAAACAGCGTTTTTGTATTAATTGGCAACACGTAAAAATGTCTAGACATACAAACTAGAGAGGATGTGTGACAAAAAGATGGCAGCGGAAAGGCGATGAAGAAGAATGCGGACTGGAACGCGGCACAAACCGGATCGGCGGCCGTTGACGATCATGAGCACTTCAACTGTAGCGGCGCTGAAGATAGCCCCTCTCCCCCATGGCCTGCTGACATTGATTTATGGCGTTTATTGCGTTCCCCGCAGCCCCAGCGCCTCTTTCTTTAACATGAAATACATTAATTTCGTGGATGAGTTCAAATCGTCAGCGCTGCTCAAGGGTTAAAATGGCGTTTCAATTTCGCCACATAGCGCATTCATGCTTAAGGACATTCACGTCATGAAAAACCCACCTACGCCTTGGCGTAAAAAGATCGTCTCTCCGCTGCTCGCCGCTCTGGTCTGCACCCTGCTGGCTGGCTGCAATCCGGCGTCGGAAGCAGATACGCAGTCCGCCGCGAATAATTCGGGCGATCCTGCAGAGCCAGCCTCCCCCGATCCAACTCCGGTGACGCCAGAGCCCCCCGTTGAACCCGTGAGCCCTGCGCTTACCGCACAGCAGGCCTGCGATCGGCTCAATGACGTCACGCTACCAGCCTCAGCCATCACCCTGCCCAGCGGAGGGGCACGGGTAGAGAAAGCGACGCTGATCCTCGCGGATGCCAGCGGAAATAGCTTGGGGGAATATTGTCAGGTGCGCGGCAAGATTTTCCCCTCCAACAGCAGCGCGCCAGAAATCAATTTTGCCGTTAACCTCCCAACGCAATGGAACAATAAGGCCATTCACTTTGGCGGCGGCGGTTTTAATGGCAGGCTGATTGATGGCACGGAAACGGTGCGTTTTTCGCTGCCGAATAACCCCGCTCCGCTGGCGCAGGGGTATGCCACCTGGGGCGATGACTCCGGCCACCAGAGCGGCAGTATTACCGATGGCAGCTTTGCCATGGATGATGAGGCACTGGCCAACTACGGCGGTGACACGCTGAAGAAAACCCATGACGTCGCATTATTGCTGCTGCAACAGCGTTACCAGAAAATGCCACAACATAGTTATTTTCTCGGCACCTCTACCGGCGGGCGCGATGCGCTGGGCTATATCCAGCGTTGGCCGCTCGACTATGATGGTGTGATTGCCAATGAACCGGCGCTGAACTACACCGGCACTCGCCTGTCGAACGTGGCGGTGGGCCGTGCGCTGTACCTCAATGGGGGCGCGGGCTGGCTGAACATCAACAAAACCCTGCTGGTACAGCAGGCGGCAATGGAGGCCTGCGATCGGCTGGACGGCGCCGCAGACAATGTGATCAGCAATGTGGAAGGGTGCCGCGCGGCGAACAAACAGGTGCTGGCCAATCTGCGTTGCCCTGGAGGGGGTGACAGCGGTGATACCTGTCTCTCCGATGCCCAGATTGCCACCGTCGAGGTGATCGAATCCCCTTTAAAGCTGAACTATCCGTTAGCCAACGGCGTAAGCGTTGCCGGGGGATATAATCTGCTGGAAGGCACGTTGGTTGCTGGCCCCTTTACTACCCGTAATCTGGGGACGCGCCCGGTTCCCGCCAACCCCGCCGTCAAGGCGGATGCCAATATGTATGTGACCGGCGATCAGTGGGTCAAATATTTCGTTACCCGCGAACCCGCGTTCGATGCTCTGACCTTTAACCCGGCCGATCCAGGTGCCTACACGCAGCGGGTGCAGCAGGTTTCTGCAATCACCGATGCCACCAACCCCGACATCTCCGAGTTTCTGGGCCATCAGCATCGCCTGATTCTGCTGCATGGGCTGGCTGACGAGGTGATTAGCCCAAACTCCACCATTGCCTGGTATCAGGCAATGACGGATAGCGTCGGGCAGGACGCGGTCAACCAGGGAGTGCGCTTTTACACCGTGCCCGGTATGGGGCACGGCACCGGCAGCTTTCTGCCCGCCTGGAATTCATTAACGGCACTGGAAAACTGGGTCGAGCGCGGCGTGGCACCGGGTAACCGTTGGGTGATGGATACCAATGCGCAAACCTATGGGCGGACCCGGCCGCTGTGCCAATATCCTTCCTGGCCGAAATACCAGGGAGCCGGTAGCCTGGATGCCGCCATCAACTACAGCTGTACCGACAGCGGTAACGTCGTTCCACAGGCTTGCGCCCATCTGCCTACCACCACCACAACCTATAAAGGCGGAGATACCTTTGGTGAAGAACTGACCGTGCAGTTCGATCCTGCCACCATGAACTACAGCATCACCGTTGATGCCAGCCTGCAACGCCCGGCGGGTACGCTGCGCAGCGGGACTCTGCAGGCCCATAGTGGCTGTACCTTCAGCAGTGACGAGAACGGTGCCCAGTTTACCTTCACTGGCGGGGGCGTATTGGCGGGGGGAATCGCAAAAGTATCAGGGGCAGAATTTTTACCGCTGATCGCCTTCCAGAACATCAGCAGCGATTACAAGGCGGTGGCGGATATTTACAATGCCAGCGGCATTCAGCACAGCGTCAGCAACGACAGCGCCACACCGTTGAGCGGGTCAGCACGGCTGCGTTCATCCGCTGCCACCTGGCAAACCTGCCAAGACCCCAACACACAGGGTTTTATCACTTATGATGCAAACTGTACGCTCAGCAGCAAAGGCTATATCGCCTGGAACAGCGATCGTAATGCCTTTGACTATTTTGTCGGCGGCACCCCCGATAAAAACAATGGCACGCTAAGCGGTTCGCTGATTAGCGGTATGGTCAATGGCAAACCGGTTCCGTTGGTTCTGACCCGTTCGGCCACGGCCTACGGTATGGTTTTTTATGCGCAACAGCCTTCCGCTTTGCCGTTGGCGGCCGGTGCGGCGGATGGCAACTATCATGTCAGCAGCAGCGATGGCAGCCAGTTTGATACCGAATTAAGCGGCACCACGGTTTTTCAGGCTAACAGCTATGGCGTGCTGACCTACAACCAGCCGGTGTTGGGCGTGATAACGGCAGCGGGAGCCATCAGCGGCAGCTACACCACCAACGGCGGCATTCTGTCGTTGATTGCCGACGACAGCTTTGGGTTGGGGTTGTTGTATTAAGCGGAAGATAGCGATTTAAGCGGATTGGTTGGCCTTATCTCAAATGGCCCTGTAACCAGGGCCATTTAAGACTGCTGACAAAGCCCGTTATTAGGGAGAGCGTGCCGAAGGGGCCGTGCCGGAGCGCCCCTCGGTGCGCTAGGCCCGGGTATCTCAGGCTAAAAAACCACTTTGTCATCAACCTCATTTTCGTTATCGCAGTTAGCGCTCAATATCCCGCTTCTCTATTGCGGCATCCAACATGCGTTTGGCCTCTGGTATAGACTCCATCAGCTGTAGCGTGAGCAGAGCCTCAATGGTGGATTCCGCACCCGAGTTTTTATTCACCTTGGCCGCCGAATCGATACCATCAAAAGCAATTCCCGTCACCGGATAATACATCTGCGCCTGCGCCGGGTTTTTCTTAAAGAACCACAACGTTAAGTCGACCGCCTGCTGCAGGTAAACCGAATCACGCGAGATTTCCCAAGCCTTGATATTGGCAAATACCATCGGACGGATGATATAGGCGATCTGAGAAAACTTATGTTCCTCAATCAGTGTGACCTTCTCACCCTGCTGCTGAACGGTGAAAGCGTTGGCCAGGCCATTTTTAATCAGCCAAGGGTGGAAATGATCCAGCTCTTTAAAGGCCGCCTTGATCATATCGCGATCGCCCAACCTACTCCCCGCCTCAAGCAGGGCATAAGCCTGGCTGTTGCCGTAGCCATGCCATAGGTTTTGCCAGCTTAAAAACGCACCATTCACCGGCGAGGATGCATCCTGGATCTGCATCAGCATGATACCCGCCGCCAAGGAACGCATCATCTTCTCAATTTCCGGCGTAGCTTGCAGAGCATAGGCATCACTCAGCCCCATCAACAGCACTGAGGCCTGATCGCCTGCGGTATGTGGCAACCACTCAGGCACCGCGATTCCTGCGTTCTCACCGCGGGTCTGCTTAAAGTTAAAATCTTTATAAATGACATCCGTCGTGGCGAAGATCGTCTCACGGACTTTCTGCGCCAGCGCCTCGTCCGTCTTCAACAAGAGAGGATACGCCTGGGTGAGCGCCCACAAGGCACGCCACGTCCACCAGTTAGGCTCCGCGACGCTGGTTTTATAGGTTTTATTAATGGAGTGATCCGGGTAGATAAAGTTGTAAAAATAGCCGTTATCTGCCCGCTGATGGAGAATAAACTGGACCAGCGATTTAACTTTTTCCAGATCTGCGGCCGAGCCGTTGAGCTGATACTGGCGCTGGTAGAAAACCACCGCCCGAGCAACGTCATCAATTGCCGAGACGCCTTCGATCGGATCTTTAACCCAACGATAATCTGGGAATTCACTATAGATATGAATCAGGCCCAGTTCCGTTTTATCCTTCACGGTAATCTTTTGGTATAACGCATCCAGATGATTGGCATTAACCAGCGTGGCAGAAGAGGAAAACGTGGTTAACCCAATAATGCAAAACAGAGTATTTAGTAGTTTCATATTTTTTCTCTTTTGATACCCGTCGTTTTCAAGCTGCAGGGAAATGAATCGCAACCCCGAGTTATTTGGAACACTCACTATTTAGAACACATAGTTAATGCCTAATTTACCGAAATGCGTCGTAGTATCACTGTAGCTATTGTTGTCACGCACGTTACGATCCCAGAACTCTTTGTTATACTCAACCCGGTAAAAATATTCGGCCACCAGATAAAAGTTATCGGCAATCGGGTAGCTATAGTTGAAGATATATTTCTGGCTTTTCGAGGTAGCTTTATAACCGTCACGCCCACCGATGCGCCTTAACTGAGGTTCCATTTTAAACAGGAAGTTATTTTTACCCACATTCCAGGCAACCCAAGGGCGGAACTCCTGCTCCAGGACGTTGGCGGTTTTATCACCATCATGGTTGAAGTCCTGGCCTTCTTTACGGAACACTTCAAAGCCGACGTGCACATTATCTGCTGCACGATAGTTAAAGTTAACCAACGCTTCATAGAACTGGAAACGCCCGTTATCGGCACCACGGGCATCTTTATCTTCCACCAGCATTTTTACATCGGTGCCTACGCTGAAGTCATCCGATACCTGATAGCGGTAGTAAGGCCGGAAACCATAACCATCACCGCCAATGTTGTTGTCACTGCCCGTGGTGCGGTTTTTCTCATAGCCGGTTTTGCCCAAATAGATCCCTTCCAGCATAAACCAGTGCTGATCGACGCTTTTCGCCCAAGCCGGGCGGATCTCCATTTCTATCATGCGGAAATCAACTTTCTGGTTGCTGCCATTACGTAAATCGTTGGTAAAGCGCACCTGCTTGAGTAAGAAACCGGTATTCCAGCCGGTATCACCAAAGTTTACCCGCCCGTCCGCGAAGACGATTTCATGCACCGGGCGGGAATTGGTGCCGCGCCCTTCGTTACGGAAATGCTCTATTTTATATTCGGCTAACCAGTTACCGTGAAAGTAAGCTTTTTCATCCTTGGGAATACGCACAATACCAATATTATCCTCGTTAGGATCATCACTGAATTCCACCACGGCTTCTACTGTATCCCCCCCCTCTTTGACGATTTTAATTTTATCCCCAGCGAGAATAGGCTGGCTATTGGCTTTATTTGTGGCTGGAGTATTCCCCGCATGGGCAGCAGAGCAGAGACCTGCCAGTAAAAGCAGGGTAAAGACTTTTGAGTATTTCATGATAATCCCTTTTAAACTGATGGCACCCCGATTATTAGCAATAGGAATGCCACTCAATATAATTGATATTTATTTTTTCCATTAAGCCAGTTAACTGCGCAATTGAGATTGCCTGGGAATTAAAATCCGTTAAAAGGATCCTCAATATCAATCCAATGTGCTTCCGCATCGCTGGCCCCGACGTATAACCGCCAACGATTGTCGGGTAATGCAACCAGGCCTCCTGGGAAAATGACATCCACTAAATCGGGGCGTTTCGCCGCACCGGGTAGCAGGTTATCTCTTGCCGCAATAATCTTGATAGGCGTGTAGTTTCTCGTGTCCGGGTTGAAGATAAAGACCCCAGGATAGTAGTGCCTCCTTCCTTGTTGATCGAAACAAGCAATATGGGCCAGTAGCCCGATAGTGCCATCGCTGAGTAAATGGGTTTCATTAACGCCGCCCCATTCATCGCTGTTGAACTGCCGTTCGAGCAGTTCTGCACCGGCGATGACGCTTGGCGTAAGTTCATCCAGGCTGCCGATCTCAGCATACCCAATCATCCCCCTGCCGCCGATCTCGCCCTGTGGCCGGGTAAAAACGCCGATGCGCCCCGGCTGGATCTGGCACAGACGGATATCTTTCATGCCCGATGGGCCACAGGTAAAACGGGTTAATGAGGTGATGTCAGGCCCGCGATAGAAAACGGTTTGCCAGATCAGCTGCGCAGGCTTGTCGGGATGAGGAGCAATCTCGACGCCGCCAAAAACAAGCTCTTCTTCGATCCAGGTGAAGAACGGATCCTGTAATTGCAACCGTGGAGCGTCTTCCAGCGGCGTCCATTGCCCCTCACGTTCAGTGAAAAACACGATAGTCGCATGCTCAGAGTCCCTGGCCTCAACACGTCCGGCAATCACTTCCCGCCCGGCGGAGATAAACGGCGCAGTAATGTTGTACACATCCCTGTCACCCACGCCGCAGAATTCAAGCCGCGCAGTGGTAAAGGTGGTACCCGACGTACGCTGGCGGTACTCGGCGATCAGTTGGGCAACGCTGACTGGAGAGTGATGTTTCATCTTGGTTTATTCCCTTATTACACCGACAGGTGTTGCCACAGTTGCGCCAGAGACATTTCAGCCAGGCACATGCTTTCGTCCGCCGCGCCGTAATAAACCTTCAGAACGTCATTCTCGATTAACGCACCGCAGGTAAAGACGACGTTATTAAAGAAACCATACAGCTCGTAAGGCGCTTGCGGCTGCAGCAAAGGCACCGGCGATTTGGCCAGGATCTTGTTCGGTTGCGCCAGATCGAGCAGCATGGCCCCCAGCGCATAGCGCTGATTGACGTCCACCCCGTGGTAAATCTGCAGCCAGCCTTTCTCCGTTTTCAGCATCGGTGCGCCGCCCCCCAACTTCAGCGCATCCCAAGGATCTTGCGAAGTCCCCAACAGGTGCTGGTGCTCCCCCCAGTGCAGCAGATCGGTAGAGCTGGCCAGCCAGATCTCGGGCTTGCCGAAGTGCTTAGGGGCAGGGCGATGTAACGCCATATACTTACCGCCGATCTTCTCCGGGAACAGGCAGACATCGCGGTTATCCGGGCAAAAAATCAGCCCCAAGCGTTCAACGCTGATGAAGTCGCGAGTCACCGCCAGCGCGGTACAGATGCCTTTGGAGGACACGGCGGAATAGTTAATATAAAAAGCCCCGTCGATCGTGGTAATGCGGGCATCTTCGCAGCCAAAAGCCTCGTAGCCGTTGTCCGGGAAAATAAATGGCCGCTCGTCAACGGTGAAGCTGATGCCATCGTGGCTTCTTGCCACGCGCAGATGGGAAAGAGAGGTTAAAAAGACGATCGCCGGGTCCGCTTTGTCCGTAATCAGCCGCGGATCGCTAAAATCGTAGGCGATATCGTTGTGTTGAAATCTCCGCGTCGTCACCTGCCAGCCTTGTGCCGTTTCCACTAACAAAGGCACAACGGTGGTACCTTCGCTCTCGGGGATCACGCTTTCCGCAATGCGAACCAGCATAATGACTTCATCACCAACGCGGGTGACGCCAGCATTGAAAGCGCACTCCACCTTAAATCCTGGGCGACTTGGCGTAATATCCTGGGGCGAAATTAACGGATTACCGGAATACCTAATCATTACTATCCTCTATAAAAATAACGATATCGTTGTGAGCCATTTCGCTGTGCTTGCGAGTATCAAATAAAACCTTGCCGCGTGGCGGCTGCGCCAATGAGTAGGCCTCGCCAAAGTTAATCAATACCGTGGCGCGCTGTTGGCCGAAGCGGCGGCGGAAGATCAGGGTGTTTTGCACCTGGGTGAATTCCTCATAGTCGCCATATTGAAAGACCGGGTAATTCGCGCGCAGGGCAATCAGAGACTGATAATCATGCCAGAGTGAAGAGCGGGCTGTTTGCGCCGCCGCTACATTGATCTCACGGTAATTTTCATTGACCGGCATCCAAGGGGATTGTGAGCTGAACCCGGCGTAGGGAGCAGCAGACCACTGCATTGGGGAACGCGAATTATCACGGCTGTTGGTTAGCGCAAATTGAAAGGCTTCTTCTGGATCGCCACATTCCGTCAGCTTCTGCCGATAATGCATTTTGCCTTGGATGTCATGAATCGCCCCCGGGCTGGTGGCGATATAGTCGCGCATCCCCACTTCTTCACCGTAATAAATAAATGGGACGCCACGAGCCATGAATTGCAGGCAAGCCACCGCGCGGGCACGGGCAACATCATCCCCGAAACGGCTGATCATCCTGCGCATATCATGGCTGGAGAAAAACAGCGTTGGCACACCGCTGAGCGTACTGTTCATCAGTGCCAACTGCTGAAAAATCTGCGGTGGATCAAAGGTGGGCAAACTGCCTAAGTTAAAGTTGAAAACCACATCGCATAAGTCGGCAGACTGATAGCGCACCAGTTCGTTGAGCTTATCGCTGCCTACTTCACCGACAATAAAGTAGTCCCCTTTGGCGCGGACGTGGGCCAGCAAATCCGCCAGGCACCGGTCAATGCCGGGTTGGTTAATATCATAAAGGTGCTGCTGCTCACCGTTGGCCAGCACCGGGTTATCCGGGCCGATGCCTTTGCACGACAGGAAGTTGATCACATCCAGCCGGAAGCCGTCCACCCCCTTGCCTAGCCAGAAATCCAGCACGGCTTTAGCTTCTTTAACCACCGCCGGGTTAGTCCAGTTCAGATCGACCTGCTCAATGGCAAACTTATGGTAGTAATATTCGCCGCCGTCGGCTTCAGGCTGCCAGGCAGAACCGCCAAAAAACGACTGCCAGTTATTGGGCTGACGGGTAAAAATAAAATAGTCACGATACTGGCTGGCCGGATTATTCAGCGCATCTTTAAACCACGGATGCTGCGTAGACACATGATTCAGCACCAGATCGATAATCACCCGGATATTGCGTTGGTGAGCTTCGACGATGAAACGCTCGAACACCGCCAACGAACCAAATTGTGCAGCAACATCAAGGTAATCGCTGACGTCATAGCCATTATCCACCAGCGGTGAAGGGTAGAACGGCGTGATCCACAGCCCCCCGATCCCCAACGCCTGCAAGTAGTCCAACCGATCAATCAACCCGTAAAAATCCCCCACCCCATCACCGTTACCGTCCTGGAAACTGGGCAGATAAACCTGATAGAAAACCGTTTCACGCCACCACGCTGTGCCAGCCATCACGTCAGCCCCTTATTTCAATGACAGGGACATGCCCTGCATGAAGTACTTACGGAATAAAACAAACAGCACGACAATCGGGATGGTCTGGATCACCGCCCCTGCAATCACCGGCCCAACATAGACACCATAGGATTTGCTGAAAGTGGCCAATAACACCGAGAGCGGCATTTTGCTCTCGTCCTGAATAACAATCAGCGGCCACAGGAAGTTGTCCCAGGTGCCGACAAAGGTGAACAGCGCCACAATGGCGATAATCGCTTTATTCAGCGGCATCATCAGATAGATCATGATTTGCCACAGGCTGGCGTTATCAATTTTCGCGGCGTGGATATAGTCATTGGGTGTGCCCTGAAAACTTTGGGAAATCATAAAGATCCCCCAGGCACTCATCAGGAATGGAACAATCATGGCGCTATAGCTGTTTAACAGCCCCAGTTCACGCACCAGCACAAACTGCGGGATAATAAACATGAAAGCCGGGAAGACCATCTGTAAAAACAGCAGGTTTTTGAATAACGACTGGCCTTTGAAATGCATTTTTGCCAATGCAAAGCCGATAAACATCGAACTGAGGGTAACGGCCGTTGTCACCACCGTGGAGATAAAGAAAGAGTTAAACAGGGTCTTTAGAAAGGGTTTCTCTACCCGGCCACTGTTTTCAAACAGAAAATGATAGTTATCAAATGAATAACGGCCCTCGAACAGCCCGGTAGTGTATATATCGGCGGATGGTTTAAACGATGACAGCACCATCCAGATGTACGGATAAAGCCACGACAGCGCCAGGAAAAACATAATCAGATGAATAAGGAGACTGCTGATGGTTTTTTTCATTTAAACGATCTCCACCTTTCTTTCCAGCAACTTTCTGACAATCCAGATAATGGCAAAGCTGATCAACGCGATAAAAATGGACATGGTGGCGGCCCAGCTGGGCTGCATTTTCATAAATGCCGCTTCATACATCACAACCATCGGCGTGGTGGTGCTGTTGAGCGGCCCGCCGCCGGTAATCAGATAAGGCTCGGTGAAAATCGCAAATGAGACCGTAATGGCTAATACCAGAACCATAATCAGTTGCGGGTTGATCAGCGGTAATGTGATATGGAACAAGCGTTTGAAGGCACCGGTATTGTCCAGTTCCGCCGCCGAATAAATTTCTTTGGGAATGCTGTTGAGGCCGGAAAATAGAATCAGCCCGTAATAACCGACAAACTTCCAGGTCACCACCAGCGCAATGGATAACATGGCAAAATCCGGGCTGGTTAGCCAAGGCAGGGTAAAACCAAACCAGTCATGCAAGAAAGTGTTCAACGGCCCATTCTGACTGAAGATTTTGGAGAACACGATGGAATAGGCCACGCCAGAAGAGACGTTGGCCAATAGAAAGCTCAGCCCGACAAACGTTCTGCCGTATTTTAATTTCTGTAAACCAAAGGCAAACAGCAGCGAAGAGATAAACACGACCGGCAGGTAATACATCAAGAAGCGCAATACGTTCAGCATTGACTTCCAGAACATTGGGTTCTGCATCACCAGAGCAAAGTTCTTCAAGCCGTTGAACGACGGAGTGCCGACAAAGCGCCATTCAGTTAGCGATAATACGGCAAGCCAAATAAAAGGATACAGCCAGAATATGCTGGTATATCCCAAGTAGGAGGCAGCTAAAATGCTGCCTACATGTTTATCTTTAAGCTTTAGGGACATCATCATTAATGGTTACCTGCCCGGTTTAAGGCACAAAGCGAGAAATTAAGCGAGCGCCACTATTAAGTTAAGGCTTTAACAGTGCATTCACTTCCTGCACCGACTGCTGCAGTGCCTCATCCGGCGCCAGGGTTTTAAACGCCGTTTTCTCAAGCATTTGCGTCATGCTGCGCTGGATCTCTACCGTTTCACTGCTGGACGCCGGGGGCACCGCCACGTTGACATATTTGGCGTAGGCCGCGGCATACGGGTTTTCCTGGTAGTACTGCGCAAACATCGGGTTGGTGAGCAAATCCGCCCGGGCGGGCGGCATGCCGGTCAGTTCCACCCAACGTTTATCGAATTTTGGCTGGCTGAATACCCACTGGATAAACTCCCAAGCTTCGGGTTTGACCTTGGAATGGCTGAACAGCACCAACCCTTTGCCATCAGCGAACGTGTGTGGGGTATCCTGTTGATCTTTAACCAGCATCGGGCCAATTTTTATCTGCTTGAGGATTTCCGGGTACTGTTGCTGATAGCGGCTGATATCCCACGGGCCGCGCACCGCGCCCAGCACTTTGCCCGTCGCTAACGGGTCATCCTGACCAAAATCGTACACGGTCCATTTTTTCTCAAACAGCGTATTTAAAAAGCCGATGACGTCGCGCCCGGCCTGGTTATCATAGGTGGCCTGCTGATTGGCGATATAAGGCTTGCCGTGACTTTGGGCATAATAGAGGGCGATAAAATCAAACCAGCGGTCCCACCAGTTACGGCCCGAGGTGGCCTGCAACGCGTAGCGTTTATCTGCAATCGTGTATTTTTCGGAGAGCGCATAAATCTCGGCATAGGTTTGCGGGATCCCGCTAAAACCCTGCTCTTGCAACAGATCGCCACGCCACCAGAACAGCACCGGATTAATATAAATCGGCAGGATGTAATTTTTGCCGTTATAACTCCAATTCTGCATGATGTCGTTCATCTGACGGGCTTGAATTAACGCCTGATAGCCATCCAACGTAGAAAGATCGACGATCTGACCTAAATCGGCTAACTGGGTGCCGAACCCGGTAAAAATATTTTCTGAAATGTCTGGTGCACGATCGGATGCGATCGCATTCATGATAGCTTCTTCGGAACTCCCCGCCGCAGGGATAGTTGAAAATACGACTTTCTTTTTATCGGCTTGTTTATTCCACTCACCAACCACTTCACTCCAAAATGCTTCTTGAACATTATTTGGGGCGATCCAAAGAGTGATGGCCTGTTTTTCATTTTCACTGGCAACTGCATTATCGTCACAGCCTGTCAGAGCGGCACAACTGGCGGCAATAATAGCCAGAGAGAACAGGGTATTCTTCATTTTTTTACGCATGGTTTTATTCCCTGGGAACGACCCCAACGTTTAGAAAAGGGGAGGTAGGCGGATTTTAACGTTAAAATAGCAGTGAAGGATCCCGATTTCTGTGAGGGATTTCACATCTCATTATTTTTAGTTTAACGTTAAAATCGTGACGATCGTTCAAATTTTAACGTTAAAATAGATGTAGAATGCGATCCTAACGCGATAGGACGGATCATTTCATAAGGCGGATTGGGATATAGTAGGGGTAAATTGGTTCATTTTTCTTCCCGGAGCTTTTTAACATGACGACTGGTAAAAAAAGAGAAACGCTAAAAACTATCGCTGAAGCGTTAAACGTTACGCATACCACAGTTTCAAACGCATTTAATCGGCCAGAAAAAGTCTCACCAGAATTACGGGAGAGAATTTTAGCCTATACCGAATCGATTAATTACCATGGCCCTACCGGGGCCGGGCGTTTTTTACGTACCGGAAAGAGTGGCACGCTCGGGGTCATATTTAACGACAACCTGAGCTATGTTTTCTCCGATCGTCACGATATTGCGCTGATGCGTGGCATTGCCGAAGAGTGCGAAAAGAATGGCATCAATATCGCGCTAATGCCGTTAAAAGCTAACAACGCGCTTAAAAAACGCATGATGAGCGCCGTGGTTGATGGCTATATTTTGAATGCGACTTATAACAATGACGAAATTGTTCAAACGGCGCTAACCAGTGGGCTACCGGTAGTGACTACCGATATCAAACTGCAGGACTTCACCTGTGTTTCCATTGATGACCGGGCCGCCATGCAGGCCATCTGCCAACACTTGCTGGCAGCCGGGCATAAAAAATTCGGCATTGTCGCCTTCCCGGTGAAAAGACGTTCCGGCGTGCTGTCATCGCTGGCTGAATTTTCTTCAGAGTTTGATAACGGCGTGGCATTTGGCCGCATTGACGCCTGCATCAAGGCGCTTGCCAGCGCCGGCATCGATTTGAACGCCTGCTACGTTTCAGAACAGCCCCATAATGAAGCCGGGGGAGAAAAAGCGGCCAGAGCCCTACTCGCCAAGCAACCGGATATTTCGGCGATTATCTGCTTGTCCGATCGTTTTGCGTTCGGCGTGTATCACTATTGCCAGAGCCAGAATATCTCTGTTCCCGGCCAGATTGCGATCACCGGATTTGACGATATCGATATTCAGGATCCGCCGATCGGCTTAACCACCATCCGTCAACCCATTGTATCTAAAGGACGACAGGCCGCCAGAGCGCTGATAACCGAGCAACTGGCGCATGACATCTTTTTAGATTTTGAACTTATCGTCCGTGATTCGGCATAACCAAATGGAAAGGAAATGGAAACGCTAACCTGTTTTAAGGCTTACGATATTCGGGGGAAACTGGGCTCGGAGCTGAATGAAGAGATCGCCTGGCGTATCGGTCGTGCTTATTGCCAGTGGCTCAAACCCGCGACAGTGGTGGTCGGTGGCGATGCCAGAGCCACAAGCGTAGCGCTAAAAAACGCGTTAGCAAAAGGGTTAATGGAAGGCGGGGCTGATGTGATTGATATCGGCATGGTAGGCACCGAGGAGATCTATTTTGCTACCCGCTTTTACGGCCTTGATGGCGGGATCCAGATCACCGCCAGTCATAACCCGATCGACTATAACGGCATGAAGCTGGTAAAAAAAGATGCCCAACCGATCAGCGGTGATAACGGGCTGTATGAGATCCAGGCCTTGGCACAGCAGAATTCGTTTGCAGCAGCACACCGCCGTGGCCAGCTTTCTTTCCAGTCTATTCGCGAACACTATGTTGAACACTTATTAAGCTATATCGATCCCGGTGTATTAACACCGATGAAAATTGTGGTCAACGCCGGCAACGGCGCGGCTGGCCCAACGCTGGATGCGCTGGAGGCCGCGCTGGCAAAACGCCAGGTGCCGATTCGCTTTATCAAAATCAACCACCCGCCAGATAGCACTTTCCCTAACGGCATCCCCAACCCGATGCTCCCCGAAAATCAGCAGGTCACCCGGCAAGCGGTGCGTGACCACCAGGCGGATTTGGGCATTGCCTGGGATGGGGATTTTGATCGCTGTTTCTTCTTCGATCACCATGGCCAGTTTATTGAAGGCTATTACATCGTCGGGCTGCTGGCAGAAACCTTCCTGCGTGCCGATAAAAGCGGAAAAATCATCCACGACCCTCGCTTGATCTGGAATACGCAGGCGATTGTGCGTGCCCTGGAGGGGACGGCCATCGAATCGAAAACCGGCCATGCGTTTATTAAAGACACCATGCGCCAGCATGATGCCGCTTATGGCGGTGAGATGAGCGCACACCACTACTTCCGTGATTTTGGTTACTGTGACAGCGGTATGATCCCTTGGCTGTTGGTGATCGAACTGCTGTCGCGTAAAGCCACCTCGCTGTTTTCCTTGATTGAAGCCAGCAAAGTGCGGTTCCCGGTCTCGGGGGAATTGAACTTCACCATTACCGATCCCAAAGCCAAACTCCAACAGATAGAGCGGTTCTATGCCGATAGCGCCCTTCAGATCACGGCAATTGACGGCCTGAGCATGGAGTTTGAGCACTGGCGCTTTAACTTGCGTGCCTCGAATACCGAACCACTGGTGCGTTTAAATATTGAAACCCGTGGCGATCGCGATCTGCTGGAGCAACAAGTTGCGCAGTTGACTCAACTTCTCCATGCACTTGACACCAAATGATTAATTTCTGCCGGGCCGATCTTGCTGAGCGGTGGATAAATTGAAATATATTGTTGGAGCATATAATGGCTAGCGTCTCTCTCACCAATGTCGTGAAGAACTATGGGAAAATCAGAATCATTGATAACGTTAATCTTGAAATTAACGCTAGGGAGTTTATCGTTCTGGTCGGCCCTTCTGGCTGCGGCAAGTCAACGCTGTTAAGAATGATTGCTGGCCTGGAAGAGGTGAGCAGCGGTGAAATCAAGATAGGTAATAAAGATGTAACCCATATGAATGCCGGGGAGCGCGGCGTCTCCATGGTGTTCCAATCCTATGCGCTATACCCCCATATGACCGTGCGCGAGAACCTGGCGTTTGGCCTGAAAAACATCAAAACCCCAAAGCCGGAGATCGCTACGCGCATTGCCAATGCGGCCAATATTCTGCAACTGAACAATTACCTTGAACGCCTGCCGCAGCATTTATCCGGCGGTCAGCGCCAACGTGTGGCCATCGGGCGCTCGATTGTCAGCTGTGCTAACGTGCTTTTGTTTGATGAACCCTTATCTAACCTGGATGCCGCGCTGCGTATCCAAATGCGCCAAGAGATCGGCAAGCTGCATGAACGCTTGGGTAAAACCACCATCTACGTGACCCACGATCAGACGGAAGCCATGACCTTGGCAGATCGCATCGTGATTTTGAATCAGGGGAAAATCGAACAGGTGGGCACGCCAGAAGAGGTGTATAACCATCCGGCCAATATCGTTGTCGCCGGGTTTATCGGCGCGCCAAAGATCAACCTGTTTAACGTCGTGTATGAGCAGGCTGGCCGGGTGACGATTAATGGGCAAAGCATCCTGATTCCGCATCTGGCAAAAACGGAGCTGCCGGCGGGAACGACCTTGACGTTAGGCATCCGCCCTGAACATTTCTCCTTAACCCACGGCGCTGAACTCTGTTTGAAGGTGAAAACCGAACTCACCGAGATGCATGGTGATTCCACCGTCGCACTCTTTCATTCAGCGGCACATGGCGCGCTGCAAATGAAAGTGCCTTATCAGTTGAAGCTGGCCGCCGGTGAGGAGGTGACGATCGGCACCGCCTACAAGCACATTCTGGTGTTTGACCAACAGGGCCAGGCGATACGCGGCGAGGCACCCTAATAGTGCGCTGGCCGCCATGGCCAGCCTGAGTATCGCGCAGCACAGTGGCTACCGTGCTGCGCCTTCCATCCCCACCAGCCCCACTTTCAGGTAGCCGGATTTACGCAGCATATCCATCACGCTCATCAGCGTTTCATAATCGACGGTCTTATCCGCCTGGAAGAAAATGGGGGTTTCTTTGTTCGCTTGCGTGCGTTGATCCAGCACCGATGCCAGTTGCTCGGCCGTTACCGGATCATCGCCAACATACAGTTGTTTGTCGGCCTTCACCGACAGAAACACCGGCTTTTCCGGGCGCGGCTGCGGCTTGGCGGTCGACGCGGGCAGATCGACTCGAATATCCACCGTGGCCAACGGCGCAGCCACCATAAAGATGATCAACAGCACCAGCATGACATCGATAAACGGCGTCACGTTGATGTCATGCAGTTCGCCGCTGTCGTCCAGATCTTCATTTAAGCGCATCGCCATACGTCACCCCGCCCGCAGTTGGTGCTGGTGCTGTGCGCGTTTAGCCTCGATCGTCGCCGCCAGATCCAGATCGCGCCCCAGCAGCAATAACACCTGCGCGGCCATATCACCCACTTCGGCACGATGGCCGCCGATCACTCGGGCAAAGATGTTGTAAATCACTACCGCGGGAATTGCCGCCACCAGGCCAAGTGCGGTTGCCAGCAGCGCTTCGGCGATCCCCGGAGCCACCACCGCCAGATTGGTGGTTTGCGATTGGGCGATACCGATAAAGCTGTTCATGATGCCCCAGACGGTGCCAAACAGGCCGACGAAGGGTGAAATCGCGCCGATGGTAGCCAGAAAGCCGTTGCCACGCCCCAATTGGCGTCCGTAAGCCGCTACGCGGCGCTCCAGGCGAAAACCGGTGCGTTCTTTAATGCCGTTGTTGTCGTTGGACGCTGCCGACAGATCCAATTCGTTCTGCGCATCACTCAACAGCTGCGCACTGATGCTGTCTGCAGAGAAGTTTTGCGCCAGTTCGGCGGCGGCGTCCAACGAGCGCACGTCGGCCAGCGCCTGTTGTTCACGGCGCAGACGGCGTTTGGAACGCATCAGTTCGCTGCCTTTGGCAAACAGAATGGTCCAGGTAACAACCGAGGCCAGCACCAGGCCGATCATCACGGCTTTGACCACCACGTCCGCATGCTGGTACATCCCCCAGACAGAAAGATCCATGCCGCGGGTTTCTGGCGGTTGGATCGCCGGTGCCGGGTTCAGCGGCATCAGCCCAGTTTCAGTTGGCGCCGCTGCTGCTGCCACGCTTTCACTGATTGCCGGTGCATTGGCCGGAGCCGCCTGTGCTACACCAGCCAGCCCCGCCAGCAATACCAGCGACACGATCGCCCCGCGCCCCAGCGCGCGCCATTGCCCACAGGCTTCTCGATTCATCATTCTGACAGCCGTTTTCACGCTGTGCCTCCACCCATCTCAACAGTTACGGAAGAATTCAGCCTGCGATCATATCAAATCAAACCGTAATTGATAGTGGTTATCATTACTATTTAATCACGAGACATGTCATGCATCAGAAAGCGTGTGTGTTAACTGGCACACACAGCGATCGTCACCATTTCTTTTCATGGCGGTTAAAACGTCTGGATGGCTATGAAGCACCATGCTAACGTAAGTGCTATCGCAGGGGAGCAAGGCAAAGGGAAAACCAACATGACGTCAAAAAATATCGAAACCGCGCTGATCGCGGCCGGGCGCAGCAAGCGTTACACGCAAGGCTCGGTCAATCCGGTCACCCAACGCGCGTCTTCACTGGTGTTTGAATCGGTGGCGGCCAAAAAACACGCCACCGCCAAACGCGCACAGGGTGAGCTGTTTTACGGGCGCCGCGGCACGCTCACCCACTTTGCCTTTCAGGACGCGATGACCGAACTGGAAGGCGGCGCGGGCTGTGTGCTCTACCCCTGTGGCGCTGCAGCGGTAGCCAATGCCATTCTGTCTTTCGTTGGCGCGGGCGATCATCTGCTGGTGACCGGTTCCGCCTATGAACCGACGCAGGACTTCTGCACCCATATCCTTGGCCGTATGAATGTGGCCACCACCTATTTCGATCCGCTGATCGGTAGCGGGATCGCCGATCTGATCCAGAGCAACACCAAAGTGGTGTTCCTCGAATCCCCCGGCTCTATCACCATGGAAGTGCAGGATATTCCGGCCATCGTCAGCGCCATTCGCGCCGTAAACCCGGAGATCGTCATTATGATCGACAATACCTGGGCGGCCGGCGTGCTGTTCAAGGCGCTGGAATTTGATATCGATATTTCGATTCAGGCAGGCACCAAGTACATCATCGGCCATTCCGACTACATGCTCGGCACCGCAGTAGCCAACGCCCGCTGCTGGGATCGGTTGCGTGAATACTCTTATCTGATGGGCCAGATGGTCGACGCCGACACCGCCTATATGGCCAGCCGCGGTTTGCGCACTTTAGGCGTGCGCTTGAAACAGCACGAGCAGAGCAGCATCGCGGTGGCACAGTGGCTGGCGCAGCGGCCCGAAGTGGCGGTGGTCAATCACCCGGCGTTGCCAAGCTGTAAAGGCCATGAGTTCTATCGCCGTGATTTCAGCGGCTGCAACGGCCTGTTCTCCTTTGTGCTGAAGCAGCGGCTGAGCGATCGGCAACTGGCCGATTATCTCGACAACTTCAACCACTTCAGCATGGCCTATTCCTGGGGTGGCTATGAGTCGTTGATCCTGGCCAATCAGCCAGAAGAGCTGGCCGCCATTCGCCCTGCGGGTGGCGTTGATTTCTCTGGCACGCTGGTGCGCGTACACATCGGGCTGGAAAACGTGCAAGATCTGATCGACGATCTGGCCGCCGGTTTTAGGCGTATCGCCTGAAAAAATGACCGAGCGGCAAATCTGCCGCTCTTTTTTTACACGTTTTATCCTTCGTAGCACATTTCTACATTCTGTTTAATGTCCACTGAAGCTAATAGCGTTACACTCAGCACTCAATTGAGCATGATTAAAAGCACGGTAGCCCGCAAAGAATTAGATTAGGCACCGCAGGACAAAAAATGGATGTATTAAGAGAGATTGTTCACGCACTTTGGACGCACGATTTTGCTGCCCTTGCCGAACCCGGCGTGATTTGGGTGGTTTACCTGGTACTTTTCACCACTCTGTTTCTGGAAAACGGCTTACTGCCCGCATCTTTCCTGCCGGGTGACAGCCTGTTGCTGTTGGCCGGAGCACTGATCGCCAAAGGGGTAATGGGGTTTCTCCCCGCGTTGGTTATCCTGACCGTCGCCGCCAGCCTGGGTTGCTGGCTGAGTTATCTGCAAGGGCGATGGCTGGGCCATACCTCGCTGGTAAAAGGCTGGCTGCTTCAGCTCCCGGTTCAATACCATCAACGCGCGCACACGCTGTTTAACCGCCACGGCCTGATGGCGCTGCTGATTGGCCGTTTTCTGGCGTTTGTCCGCACGCTGCTGCCCACCATGGCGGGGATCTCTGGCCTCAGCAGTGCGCGCTTTCAGATCTTCAACTGGCTAAGCGGCGTGCTTTGGGTGGGATCGGTGATCAGCCTGGGTTACGCCTTCAGCCAGATCCCACTGGTGAAACGCCATGAGGATCAGGTAATGGCCGGGTTGATGATCCTCCCCATCGTGCTGCTGGTGTTTGGTTTCCTCGGGGCCATGTTGGTGATCTGGCGCAAGAAGCGCGCTTCCTGAGCTTTCGCAGGCGCTGCACGCAGCGCCTTCAAAACACCATCCTGGCGGGCAATTGGCCGACCAGCGCATCCACTGCCAACCGCACCTTCAGCGGCAAATGCGGGGTTTGCGGCCACACCGCATGTACGTTGAAATCCACGCCAGGTACCTCACTCAGCACCCGCAGTAGCGCCCCTTTAAGCAACGACTCACGGATCAACCAACAAGGTAGCCAGGCGATGCCAAACCCGGCTTCGGCGGCATCGGCAATCGCCTGCAAATCATCCATCAATAAGCGTGTTTTCGGTATCACTTCCCGCGTCGTGCCATCTGCCAAGGGGATCAGCCAACTGCGTATTACTCCAGCATGTATATAGGTCACAGCATCATGCTGTGCCAGCACTTCAACACTTTCGGGAACGCCACAGCGAATCAGGTAATCCGGCGCTGCACACAACGTCATGCGGTTATCCCCTAGCCGCCTGGCCACCAGCCCGGCACAGTCGGGTAAAGCACCATTACGGATCGCCAGATCAAACCCCTCCTCTACCACGTTCACTACCCGGTCGCTAAACGAGAGATCGAGGTCCAATCCGGGGTGTTCACGCGCCAATGCAGTCAGGATAGGGGCGATACACATGCGGCCAAACAACACCGGCATGGAGACTCTCAGCCTGCCGCTGACCTGCTGTTTGCCACTTTCCAACAGCGCTTCAGCGGCACGGATCTCCGCCAATGCCCGCAGGCTGCGCTCATAGAACAACGCGCCATCGTCAGTCAGGCTCTGGCTGCGCGTGGTGCGATGAAACAGGCGTACCCCGAGCCGCTGTTCCAGCCGGGCGATGGTTTTCCCCACCGCCGAGCGTGAAAGATGTAATCGGCTCGCCGCCAGCGCAAAACTGCCCGCCTCCACTACGGTGACAAACACCGAAATCCCGCTTAATCGATCGGTCATGTTTTGTAGCCTAAAAAGAAACAATCAATAGAAATCTTATCGCCACTGGTGAATATCAATCAACGATATTATCTCTGGGTCTACCCAACCAATCTGGAGAATAGAATGACTGACACCATGCAACGCTGGACGATGAGCGCAATCGGGCGCGAACATCTGCACCTGACGGAAACCATCATTCCTCAACCTGGCCCACATCAGGTACGGGTAAAAGTGAATGCGGTAGCGCTGAACTATCGCGACAAGATGATCATAGAAGGTACCCTGCCGCAGGATCTACCGCTGCCGTTTACGCCTGCCTCGGATATGGCCGGCGTGGTGGATGCCATTGGTGCTGGCAGCACGCGCTTTCGCCCCGGCGATCGGGTGATCTCTACCTTTAGCCCGGACTGGATCGACGGCATCCCCAAGGGTGATGCACGTCATCCACCTTATCGCGCGCTTGGAGGGTTTTACCAGGGAATGTTGGCAGAATACATCGTGGTTGATGAAACCTGGTTGAGTGCCGCACCGGCAACGCTGGATGATGCCCAAGCCAGTACTCTGACCTGTGCCGGACTCACCGCCTGGTTCGCCCTGATGGAACGCGGCCATTTACGCGCGGGGGAATCGGTGCTGGTACAAGGCACTGGCGGTGTTGCACTGTTCGCGTTACAGATCGCCAAAGCCCAGGGTGCGCAGGTGTTTGTCACTTCCAGCAGCGAAGAGAAACTCCAGCGCGCCAAGGTTCTGGGGGCCGATCACGGTATTCACCGTTTGCAGGGGGATTGGGTGGAGCCGGTCTACCAACTGACGCAGGATCGCGGCATCGACCATATCATTGAAACCGCGGGTGGCCCTAATCTGGTCAATTCCCTGCGTGCCGTGGCGATACACGGGCGTATTTCCGTCATTGGTATGCTGGAGGGCGCGGAAATTGTTCTGCCAGCAGGCCCTCTGTTACTGAAGTCCCCTCAGATCCAAGGCATCGCCGTCGGCCATCGCCGCGCGCTGGAAGATCTGGTACGCGCCGTTGACGCCAATGGGATCAAACCGGTCATCGATCGGCGCTACCGCTTCGATCAGTTGCCAGAAGCGCTGGATCATCTCGATCGCGGTGCGTTCGGTAAAATCGTCCTGACAACCTAACCTTTAACCCTGCATCATCACGTTGCTGTCCCGCAGCCGGGCGAGCTCATCGCTCGGCGTCATACCAAACAGGCGTTTAAACTCGCGGCTGAATTGCGAGGCGCTTTCATAACCCACGCGGATGGCCGCCGTACTGGCCTTCAGCCCATCATGCACCATCAGCAGCCGCGCTTTGTGCAGGCGATAGGATTTCACATACTGCAGCGGCGAGGTGTTGGTCACTGCTTTAAAGTTATGGTGGAACGCCGAAATGCTCATGTTGACCTCGTTGGCCAACTGCTCGACGTTAAGGTTATCGGCATACTGGCTTTCAATCCGCCGCAGCGCTTTGGCGATCTGGCTGAAGTGGGTATGGCGGTTAACCAACTCCTGCAACGAGGCGCCACAACTGCCGCGCAGCACGTAATACAGCAGTTCACGTACAATCTGCGGCCCCAACACGCGGGCATCGAGCGGTTTTTCCATCACGTCCAGCAGGCGTTCGGTGGCGCACAGCATTTCATCCGTCAGCGGTGCAAGATTGACGCCGCTGCTTTCAACCCGCGGCTTCATCAGATAATCGTCATCACCGATGTCGATCAGCAGATCCTGCAGCACTTGGGTATCGATATTCACCGCTAACCCCACCAGCGGCTGCTGCGGGCTGGCAAAGGTTTCGCATTCAAACGGCAACGGCACCGTCATCAGCAGATAATTGCGCGGATCGTACTGGAACACCTTGTTGCCACAGTAACCCACCTTGTGCCCCTGAAAGACGATCACAATGCCAGGTTCATACATCACCGGCTGGCGCGGGTAATACTCGTTAACATACAGGATATTCACCTTGGGCACCGGCGAAGGGCTGTAACCTTTCACACTGGCAAAACGCATTGCCTGACGCGCCATGCGGCCACGCAACTGATCAATTTCGGTCACGGAAACGCCCTCTTATATCCACAATAATCCAGCACAGATAATAGTAAAAAACCGGCATTTTCTACAGCACTACGTAGAAATAGGCAAGATATTGATAGAAATGTGCATTGTTTAACGGCGCTAAGTTACTGACAATACACTCCAGTTATTCTTTGCGCCGCTGGCGCCCTCCTGACACGCAAGAGAAATCGATCATGCAAAACTTTACCCTCCATAACCCAACCAAAATCCTGTTTGGCAAAAACCAGATTGCCGAATTGGCAAAACAGATCCCGGCAGAGGCTCGCATCCTGATCACCTACGGCGGTGGCAGCGTGAAGAAAAACGGCGTACTGGATCAGGTTTATTCCGCGTTGGCAGGCCGCAACGTGCAGGAGTTCGCCGGCATTGAGCCGAACCCAACCTACGAAACGCTGATGAAAGCGGTGGAGATAATCCGTGCGGAAAACATCGATTTCCTGCTGGCCGTTGGTGGTGGCTCGGTGGTTGATGGCACCAAATTTATCGCCGCGGCAGCCCACTACACCGCCGATCGCGATCCTTGGCATATCCTGAAAACCGTCGGCAGCAATGTGACCAGCGCGCTGCCAATGGGCTGCGTGCTGACCCTGCCCGCCACCGGTTCTGAATCCAATAGCGGTGCCGTGATCACTCGCCAGAGCAGCGGCGATAAGCAGCACTTCTTCTCGCCGCACGTGCAACCGCTGTTTGCCGTGTTGGATCCGCTAGTGACCTATTCGCTGCCGCCGCGCCAGATCGCCAACGGCGTGGTAGATGCGTTTGTGCACATCCTTGAGCAGTACCTGACTTACCCGGTGGATGCCAAGGTGCAGGATCGCTTCGCCGAAGGCCTGCTGTTGACGCTGCTGGAAGATGGCCCACGCGCGCTGGCTGAACCGGAAAACTACGCGGTGCGTGCCAACGTGATGTGGAGCGCCACCATGGCGCTGAACGGGCTGATCGGAGCCGGTGTGCCGCAGGATTGGGCAACCCATATGCTCGGCCACGAACTGACCGCCATGCACGATCTGGATCACGCGCAAACTCTGGCCATTGTGCTGCCCGCGCTGCTGGTAGAGAAAAAGGCGCAGAAACGCGCCAAGCTGCTGCAATACGCCGAGCGCGTCTGGGGCTTGCGTGAAGGCTCTGAAGACAGCCGTATCGATGCCGCTATCGCCGCTACCCGCGAATTCTTTGAAAAAATGGGCGTGCCGACCCGCCTGTCTGACTACCAACTGGATGGCAGTTCGATCCCGGCGCTGATCGACAAGCTGCACCAGCATGGCATGACCGCGCTGGGCGAGCACCAGGACATCACGCTGGAAGTCAGCCAGCGGATTTATCAGACAGCACGCTAAACGCAACATCGCAGTTTCCTGCTAGGCTTTAATTTCTAACCGCTCTCTGCACCCGGCCACCCGCTGGGTGCAGTTTTGCGCTTCTTCTGCGCTTTCGATCGTATCGCATGACATCGTCTCGTTAATCAATGGGAGAATTGTATGGCTGACCAATCAAGCACCGTTGCTGACAATACCATTCACGCCTGGGCAGCCCCCGCCAAAGGGAAGCCCCTCGAACCCTTCAGCTTCAATGCCGGAGAACTGGGCAATGATGATATCGAAGTGGCAATTGACTATTGCGGTGTCTGCCACTCCGATCTCTCGATGCTGAACAACGAATGGGGCATCACCCGTTACCCGTTTGTCCCAGGACATGAGGTGGTCGGTAAAGTGGTCAGGATCGGCGCGCATGCCCTCAATAAAGGGCTGAAAGTCGGCCAGGTGGTGGGGGTCGGCTGGAACCGCGGCAGCTGTATGCACTGCCACCCCTGCATGTCTGGCGATCAGCATTTGTGTCACAAAATACAACCCACCATCATTGGCCGACATGGCGGCTTTGCCGATCGCATCCGCAGCCACTGGGCCTGGGCGATTCCTCTGCCGGAAGGGGTTGATGTCACCAGCGCCGGGCCGCTGTTTTGCGGTGGAATCACCGTTTTCAACCCGCTGCTGCAGTATGATGTACGCCCGACCCAGCGCGTCGGCGTGGTGGGGATTGGTGGCTTGGGGCATATGGCAATCCGCTTTATGCACGCCTGGGGCTGCGAAGTCACCGCCTTTACCTCGTCTGACAGCAAGCGTGACGAAGCGCTGGCGCTGGGGGCGCATCGCGTGGTCGCCAGCAACGACAACGCGGCCCTGAAAGCGATTGCCAACCAGCTCGATTTTATTCTGGTCACCGCCAGCGCGTCGCTGGACTGGAATGCGTTCCTTGGCACGCTGGCCCCAAAAGGCCGCCTGCATTTCGTCGGCGCAGTGCCCGATCCGGTACCAGTACAGGTGTTCGCCTTTATCAGCAAACAGGCGGAGCTTTCTGCTTCACCCACCGGTGCCCCTTCGCGGCTGGCGGATATGCTGGCGTTCTGCGCCCGGCACGGTATTGAGCCGCAGGTGGAGCATTTTCCACTCAGCAAAGTCAACGATGCCATGGCGCATCTGGCAGCGGGCAAGGCGCGTTATCGTATCGTATTGGATATGCACGCTTAGCAGACAACCTCAGCAGTGCCTGGGGTTGCCAACTAAAATTAACCCTGTCTTGGAAGCTGTTATTAAGGAGACAACGCATGCAACCCATCATCAAACTCCACGATGGTAATCTGATGCCGCAGTTGGGTCTTGGCGTATGGCAAGCGAGTATTGCAGAGGCCACTCACGCGGTCAGCAAAGCGCTGGAAGTGGGTTATCGCTCTATTGACACCGCGGCGATCTACAACAACGAGGAAGGGGTTGGCAGTGCGCTGCAATCCACCTCGCTCCCGCGCAGTGAACTGTTTATCACCACCAAACTGTGGAACGACGATCAGGGCAACCCGCAAGCGGCGCTGGAAACCAGCCTGAAAAAGCTGAAGCTGGATTATGTCGATCTGTATCTGATCCACTGGCCAAAACCGGCACAGGATCGGTACGTCGACGCCTGGCGCGGCCTGATCAAACTGCGTGAGCAAGGGCTGGCAAAAAGCATTGGAGTGTGTAATTTCCACGTGCCGCACCTGCAGCGCCTGCTGGACGAAACCGGTACTGCGCCGGTGATCAACCAGATCGAACTGCACCCGATGCTGCAACAGCGCCAACTGCGCGCCTGGAACGCCACGCATCATATCACCACCGAGTCTTGGAGCCCGCTGGCGCAGGGCGGCGAAGGCGTTTTCGATCAACCCATCATCAAGCGATTGGCCGAGAAATACGGCAAGACTCCGGCGCAGATCGTGGTGCGCTGGCACTTGGACAGCGGCCTGGTGGTGATCCCGAAATCGGTCACGCCAGCGCGTATTCGCGAAAACTTTGAGGTATTTGATTTCAAACTGGATAAAGAGGAATTGAACGAGATCGCTACACTGGATATCGGCAACCGCCTGGGGCCGGATCCGGAATCGCTGTAATCTCCACCTGGAATGCACCCTGTAAGGGCCGATAGGGAATCGGCCCTTTCTTTATTTTTCCCGCACTCCGCAAGAAGAGAAAACCCCCAGCATGTTTACCCGTTTTTATTGCACTACACTGACGTTATCACGCTGTATCAACACTCCACTGAAACAACCGCACGGAGCATCATGAAACGCTTTCTTCTGACTTGGCCTCGTCCGATCATCATTGGCCTCATGCTGCTTCTGGCTGGCTGTGCGAGCGAGAAACCCCGTAACAGCAGCGGCAACTATCAGCCACGCTCCTATCAAAGCGCGATTGAACAGGCTGCGGCGCAGTACGGCGTTGATGAAAAACTTATCACCGCGATGATTCAGGTGGAATCGAGCTTTAACCCTAGCGCGGTGAGCAAATCCAACGCCATCGGCCTGATGCAGCTCAAAGCCAACACCGCGGGCTGTGATGCATACCGTTTCCAAGGCAAGAGCGGTTGCCCGGATGACGATGATCTGCGCGATCCGCAGATCAATATCGATCTCGGCACCGCTTATCTGGCCTCGCTACAGCGCCAACTCGGCGGCATCGATAATCCGGTTACCTTGCGCTATGCCACCGAAGTGGCCTACGTCAACGGCGCGGGTGCCCTGCTGCGTACCTTCTCCAACGATCGCCAAAAGGCGGTCAGCATGATCAATAGCCTGTCGCCAGAAGCCTTCAACTGGCACGTGCGCAAACATCATCCTTCACCACAGGCTCCGCGCTATATGGCTAAGGTCGAAGCAGCGTATAACCAACTGTAAAATAAAGGCGAAAAAAAGGGAGCCGCTGGCTCCCTGCTTCAAACTGCCTTTACGCCTTACCGCTGCGCGCGGTTTTACGCGCCGGCGGTTTGTTTGATGGCGTGCGCTGGCGCGTAATATCGGTGTGCTTGGTCAGCGCCGGGCGGGTCTGGCGCTGCAGGCGTCTGGCCTCGCGCTGCTCGTCAAGGCTTGGCGCTGGCACCAGGCACTCACGACGGCTGCCGATCAGGTGTTTCAGGCCCATTTCTTCCAGCGCGCTGCGGATCAACGGCCAGTTGGCCGCATCGTGATAGCGCAGCAACGCCTTATGCAGGCGGCGCTGGCGATCGCCACGCGGGATATACACGTCTTCACTCTTGTAACCCACCTTGCCCAGCGGGTTTTTGCCGCTGTAATACATGGTGGTAGAGTTGGCCATTGGCGAAGGATAGAAGTTCTGCACCTGGTCGAGGCGGAAACGGTTCTTCTTCAGCCACAGCGCCATGTTCACCATGTCTTCATCGCTGGTGCCTGGATGCGCAGAGATGAAGTAAGGGATCAGATACTGCTCTTTTCCTGCCTGTTTGGAATACTGATCGAACAGTTGTTTGAAACGATCGTAGCTGCCCATACCCGGCTTCATCATCTTAGACAATGGCCCTTCTTCGGTATGTTCCGGCGCAATCTTCAGGTAGCCCCCCACGTGGTGGGTCGCCAACTCCTTGATATAACGCGGATCTTCCACCGCCAGATCGTAACGCACGCCGGAAGCGATCAGGATCTTCTTGATCCCGGTTAATTCACGGGCACGGCGATAGAGCTTGATGGTCGGCTCATGGTTGGTATCCATATAGGTACAGATTTCCGGATACACGCACGACGCGCGGCGGCAGGTCTGCTCCGCGCGCGGATTGGTGCAGCGCAGCATATACATGTTGGCGGTCGGGCCGCCCAGATCGGAAATCACCCCGGTAAAGCCTGGCACTTTGTCGCGGATCTCTTCGATCTCGCGCACGATCGAATCTTCGGAACGACTCTGAATGATGCGCCCTTCATGCTCGGTGATCGAACAGAACGAACAGCCGCCGTAGCAGCCACGCATGATGTTCACCGAGAAGCGGATCATGTCGTAGGCTGGGATACGCGCTTCGCCATACGCCGGATGCGGCACGCGCTGGTATGGCAGGGCAAAAACGCTGTCCATTTCCGGCGTGGTCAGCGGGATCGCCGGTGGGTTGATCCACACGTAGCGATCGCCATGCTTCTGCATCAAGGCACGGGCGCAGCCAGGGTTGGTTTCGTGGTGCAGAATACGTGAGGCGTGGGCATACAACACCTTGTCTCCCTTCACCTTTTCAAAGGAAGGCAGCAGTACGTAAGTTTTTTCCCACGGTTTAGGCTTGGCGGCACGCACAACAACCGGCTTGGCTTCGGGCTCCGGCACGCTGCCATCGGCACAAGGCAAGTCTTCACCGTAAGGATTGGGGATCGGCTCAATGCGGCCCGGCTTGTCCAGGCGGGTGGAGTCCACCCCGCTCCAGCCCGGCAGCGGCTGTTTGCGCATCACGGCGGTGTTGCGGATATCATGGATATCCTGAATATTTTCACCCGCCGCCAGGCGGTGCGCCAGTTCCACCAGCGGGCGTTCGCCGTTGCCGTAAATCAGGATATCGGCTTTGGAATCCACCAGCACCGAACGGCGCACGGTATCCGACCAGTAATCGTAATGCGCGATACGGCGCAGGCTGGCTTCGATACCGCCCAATACGATCGGCACATCCTTATACGCTTCTCGGCAGCGCTGGCTGTACACCAGCGTGGCACGATCCGGGCGCTTGCCCCCCACGTTGCCTGCGGTATAGGCATCGTCATGGCGCAGTTTGCGATCGGCTGTGTAGCGGTTGATCATCGAGTCCATGTTGCCAGCGGTCACGCCGAAGAACAGGTTCGGTTTGCCCAAGCGCATAAAATCGTCTTTATTGCTCCAGTCCGGCTGGGCAATAATCCCAACGCGAAACCCTTGAGCTTCCAGCATGCGACCGATGATCGCCATGCCAAAACTTGGGTGATCGACATAAGCATCACCGCTGATAATGATCACATCGCAGCTGTCCCAACCCAGTTGGTCCATTTCTTCTCGCGACATCGGTAAAAATGGCGCAGGGCCAAAACATTCGGCCCAATAAGGCTTATAAGAGAACAGTTCACGTTCGGGTTGGATCAGGCTGGTGGTGCTCATTACGGGTACTCTTGTGCAGGTTAATTTATCGCCGGGCGGCGATTATACGCACTCGCTGTCAAAAGAGCATGGTTATTTCTCAGTTTGCTCAGCTATTGACCTCAAACTCATACACATCACTGCGGCACAGGGTCTCGCTGAGCTCCAGCACCTCCCCCTGGCCATTGCGGCTGGTCTGCACGATGCGCAATAACGGCATGCCGCTGTGAACATTGAGCAAATCGGCGATCTCATCCGTGCTGGCAATCGCCTTCAAACGAAAATGACGCCCCTCAGGCACAATGCCACGCGATTGCCACAGGGCATAAAGCGAATGTTCCAGCGCTTCAGGATCGGGCAGAAAATGCGGTGGGATGTAGGTCGTTTCCAGTGAAACCGGGTTGCCATCAACCAGGCGCAGGCGGCGCAGTTTAACCACCTCGCTGTGATTCGCCATCTCCAACGCTCTAGCAACCTCATCAGGAGCCGTCATACGGGTGCGCAACAGCCACTGGTTGCTGACGCTGCTGCCGTTACGCCGCATCTGAGCGGTAAAACCGTGATCCTGATTGAGAGAGTAACCGATATGCATCGCCACACGGGTACCCACGCCCTGCTGGCGCGAGATCAGCGCTTTTTCTTCCAGCAGCTTCATCGCTTTACTGACGGTTACCCGAGACACATCCAGCGCTTCGGCAATCAGGCGCTCCGGCGGCAGAAAGTCGTCAACTGCCAGCACATGCTGTTTAATCGCCGTTTCAATGGTCGTGGCCAATTGGATATAACGTGGCGCCGCCGCAGCCAGCAAAAATTGTTGACGCAGCCAGGTAACAAACTCACTCATTGGATCCGCCTTTGATATACGCACTTTCCCCAGCTCTGTTTTTATCATACTTACGCTTTGGGCGATAACGACGCCATCGGAGTTAGCGTTGGGATTAGATTGGAATCACATTTTTCAGGCATTGGACTTCAATTGGACCTATTTCAGGAGTAACCTCATCCTATTGATGTTTCTTGAGCATCAATATGCGCCAACACCAGGGAAATTGTATTACATGAAAAAAACTAAAAATCCTCACCAGGCTATTCTCGGCGCTCTGTATGGGCAAGCCGTGGGCGATGCGATGGGGATGCCATCAGAACTGTGGCCAGTGCAGAAAGTACGTAACTATTTTGGCTGGATCGAGAGTTTCTTGCCTGGCCCGCAGGAAAATATAGCCGCAAACGAATTTACCGCAGGAGAATATACTGACGACACCCAACAGGCGGTCGCGTTGATGGATGCGCTGTTGGCCAGCGATGGCCGCGTCGAACCGGAGCGCATCGCCCACCACATTATGCTCTGGGCGGAACGCGTCGGAGCCTTTGAGAAAAACATTCTTGGCCCCACCTCAAAAGCCGCACTGCTGGCAGTGCGCGCCGGTACGCCAGTGCTGGAGATCCCCGCCAATGGCGTCACCAACGGCGCGGCGATGCGCATTGCCCCGATCGGCTGCCTGATGCCAAGCACTGATTTGCCCAGGTTTATCGAAGCAGTACGGCTATCATGCAGCCCAACCCACAAGTCGGATATCGCCGTTGCCGGGGCGTTTACCGTCGCATGGGCAATAAGCCGGGCAATTGAAGGCGCAGAATGGGCCACCATCAAGCAGGAATTACCTGAACGGGTAGAGCAGGTACAACAGCAACGGGTTACCACCTTCAGCCCGTCACTCAGCCGCCGTTTGGTCTGGGCGCTGGAGTGTGCGGCTAAGGCCAGCGAATTACCCGATGCCGACGCGTTGGCAGAGTTGTACCACACCATCGGTGCCGGGATGGATAATATCGAGTCCATTCCCATGACGCTGGCACTGGTTGAACTGGCCGGAACCGATCCGCAACGTTGCGCAGTGCTGGCCGCTAATCTGGGAGGCGACACCGATACTATCGGTGCCATGGCAACGGCAATTTGCGGTGCACTGCACGGAATTGATGCCTTCCCAGCGGAATGGATTGACACCATCAATCGTGCCAATCAGATTGATTTTCAGCCTTACGCAGCGGCACTTACCAGGCTGCGCAACCCGGGATAAATCATATTATGAGTGAAATCAACCGCAATGAGACATGGAAAGTAGAAAGTACGGGGATCGATCGCGTACCTGATGCTGAGCAAACCGGTAAACCAATCGAGCTGTTCTGGGTCTGGTCTGCCGCCAATATCGGTATTCTTGGCGTGGTGTATGGGGCGATTGTTGTCGCCTTTGGTCTGTCGTTCATCCAGTCGATCCTCGCAGCCCTGGTGGGCGTCGCCAGCTTTATTCTGGTGGGTTACACCAGCTTCGCCGGCAAGCGTGGCCGTACTTCTACCCTGACCTTATCGCGGGTGATTTTTGGTTTGAAAGGCAATATTGCCCCTACCACCTTCAGTTGGATCAACCTGATGGGCTGGGAGGCAGTCAACGTGATTACCGGCACGCTGACGCTGGCAGCCCTGTTCCAGGCTGCCGGTATGAGCGCCAGCCACTCCCTCACCGCCTTCAGCCTGCTGCTGTTTGGCGGCCTGACCATCGTGGTCAGCCTGCTCGGCCAGAATACCGTAGTCTGGATGCAGAGCTGGTTCAGCCGGATTTTCGGCACCATGACGTTGATCGTGGTGCTGTATATCGTCTTCAATACCGAATGGAGCAAGGTGCTGTCGTTGCCTTCCGGCAGTTGGCTGACCGGTTTCCTGCCAGCGGTTTCGGTGATCGCCGCTGGCACCGGCATCAGTTGGGCCATCGCCGGGGCGGATTACAGCCGTTATCAGAGCCCGCAGTCTTCTGATAAAAGCATTTTTGCCGCCGTAGTAGGGGGAGCCTGCCTGCCGCTGATGCTGTTGATGTTCACCGGGATCCTGCTCTCGGTGCAACTGCCGGATCTCGCCAGCTCCGCTAACCCGATCGCACTGATCGGTTCCGTGCTGCCGAAGTGGATGGCGATCCCCTATCTGCTGGCCGCCACCGCCGGTATTGTCACCATTGCGGTGCTCAGCCTGTATTCTGCCAGCCTGAACTTGCTGACGCTGGGCGTGAAAGTGAAGCAGTCGCTGGCGGTGTCTATCGATGCGGTGCTGGTGCTCGCGATTGCCATCTACGTGCTGTTTATTTCCGAAGACTTCCTGGGGCCGTTTATCTCATTCCTGGTGTTCTGTGGCGTATTCCTCGCCGCCTGGGCGGCAATTTTCATTCTCGATTATACCAAACTGCGCCGCCAGCATGGTTACGATGCCAACGCGCTGTATGGCCTGAACGGCCAGAATCGCGGCGTGCGTAAAGTGCCGCTGTTCTGCTGGTTCCTCGGTGCCTTTTGCGGGCTGATGGTGACCAAAACCGGCTTCATTGATGGCCCACTGGCCATAGGCCTGTTTGCCGACTCCAGCCTTGGGCTGTTCGTTTCCTTCCTGGTCAGCCTGGTGGGTTACGGCCTGTATCTGGCCAGCCGCGGAGCACGCCAATGAGTGAGTTTTTCGCCGTAAAACCGATCCTGGTGCTGGGCGGCGCCGTGGGCGATGTGGTGCTCACGCTGCCCCACCTACCCCGCAGCGGTGATGATATTGAAGCCGTGCCACAAGGCCGGCAGATTGGCGGCTGCGCCTTTAACGTGGCGCGGGCGCTGCGCCGCCTGAATGTGCCCGTGATCAACGGCATGCCGGTTGGCAACGGGGATTGGGGGGCCGCCATTGAAAGCGCGATGCAGGAACTGGATCTGCCGGTGCTGCTGCGCCACGGCCAGATGGATAACGGTTGGTGTTTGGCACTGGTGGAACCCAACGGTGAACGCACCTTTATCACCATCACCGGCTGTGAGGCCCACTGGAATAAAGCCCAGTTAGCCACTCTGCCGCTGGAGCCGGAAACCGTGGTTTATGCCAACGGCTATGAACTGGTGGGTGAAGCGGGTGAAGCCTTGCGCGACTGGCTGACGCGCCTGCCGTTCGACCAGTGGCGGCTGATCGACCCTGGCCCACGCATTGGCCAACTAGGTGCCGATTTTTTCGCCATGCTCAGCGACAGCCATACCCTGCTGACCCTGAACCGTGACGAGGTGGCGATCTTGTGCGGCGAAGGCGATGCGGTCAGCGCCGCCCAGCGCTTTGCCAGCGCACATAACATCCGGCTTATCTGCCGTTTGGATCGCGACGGGGCCTGGATTTGCGACGGCAAGCAACCACCGCAGCATGTGCCGGTCTATCCGGTTGAGGTGGTCGACACCATCGGTGCCGGTGACGCCCACTGTGCCGGCCTGCTGGCCGGGCTTTCCGCCGGCTGGCCATTGCCGCAGGCGGTCGATCTCGCCAACCGCGTCGCGGCCTGCGTGGTCGCCAGCCGCGGTGCGGCAGGTGCACCAGACTGGCAACAGCTGCAGCAGCGCTTTCCTGCCTGATACGTTAAGGGCCCAGGATCTGATGGGCCCTAACGAGGCTTAATGTGCCTTCTGCATCTCCCCGGTCATCTCTTCCGGCCGATGCTGATAGTTGAACGTCAGCGCGAAGATCACCCCCAATACCAGCGTATAGGCTGCAAATACCAGCCAGATGTTCTGCCAGTCTTTCACGCCATCTTGAGTAAAGAAATCCACCACTTCACCGCTGGCGATCGCCCCAACATAAGCCCCGGCACCGTTAACCATGCTCATAAACAGCCCTTGTGCACTGGCACGAATACGGTGGTCGGCCTCTTTCTCAACAAAGATCGCACCCGAGATATTAAAGAAATCAAACGCGCAGCCATAAACGATCATCGACAATAGCAATAGCACAAAACCGAACCCGGCCGGGGTGCCATAGGCCAAGAACAGGAAGCGCAGCGTCCAGGCGGCCATGCTGATCAGCATTACCTGCTTGATGCCGTATTTACGCAGGAAGAATGGGATGGTGAGGATAAAAAACACCTCGGAAATTTGCGACAGAGAAAGCAGCACCGAAGGATAACGCACGCTGAAACTGTCCTGATACAGCGGATTGAGCGAGAAATCATGCAGAAACGGGTTACCGAAGGTGTTGGTGATCTGCAGTGCCGCCCCCAGCAGCATGGCAAACAGGAAGAAGATCGCCATACGCTTTTGCTTGAACAGCACAAAGGCATCCAGCCCCAGCATGCTGACCCAGCTTTGCGAGCGCTTCACGTTGCTGGTTGGGCAATGGGGCAGCGTCAGCGAATAAGCGGCTAACACCAGCGATACCGCCGCAGCCAGGTACAACTGCATATTGCTCAATTCGATTTTGCCAAAGCTGATCAGCCACATCGCCAAAATAAAGCCCACCGTGCCATAAACCCGTACCGGCGGGAAATCCTTGACCGTGTCACAGCCGTGTTTTTCCAGGCAGAAGTAAGAGATGGCGTTTGAAAGCGCGATGGTAGGCATATACACCATGGCGTTGAACAGCATCACCCAGAACATCACCATCGGCTGATCGACCTGTGCCGCGCAGTACAGCGCCAGCGCGCCAAGCAGGTGGCACAGGCCGTAGAGGTAGTTGGCCTTGATCCAACGATCGGCGATGATGCCCGCCAAGCTCGGCATAATCAGTGCCGCAATGCCTTTCGAGCTGTAAACCATCCCTACCTGCGCCCCGCTGAAATGCAGGGTATTGATCATGTAAGAACCTAAGGTCACCAACCAGGCCCCCCAGATAAAGAACTGGAGGAAGATCATCACTTTCAATCGTGTTTTTATTGCCATTACCATCACCTTGTTATTCTGATTTAAACGATGATTGACGCGGCGAGGCTCAGCCTCCACCGCGGGGCATTAGGATAAAATTCGGGCTTAAAGCGTTTTGAAGAACTCACGGATCAGGCGCATAAAATCGTCCGCCGCCATTGCCGCACAGCTCAACGTCTGCTCATGGGAAAGTGGGGTATCTGACAGCCCTTCGGCGTAGTTGGTCATCGCCGACACCACCAGCACCTTCAGGCCGCAATGGCGGGCGGAAAGGACTTCCGGCACGATCGACATCCCCACCACGTCGCAGCCCAGCGTCTGCATCATGCGGATTTCTGCCGGCGTTTCGAAATTCGGACCGGTATAGGCAGCAAACACCCCTTCGGCCAGCGGGATGCCGACCTTTTGCGCCACCTGCGCCAGCTGTGCGCGCAAGTCACGATCGTAGGCATTGGCCAGGCTGAAGAAACGCGGGCCAAAGCGTTCGTCGTTGCTGCCCACTAATGGGGATTCCGGCATAAAGTTGATGTGGTCGGTCAGCGCCACCAGGCTACCCGGAGCCACCGAGGTGCGCAGCGAACCGGCGGCGTTGGTTGCCAGCAGGAACTCACAGCCCAACAGTTTGAAGGTACGGATCGCCGTGGTCATCACCTGCATGCCGCGCCCTTCATAAAAGTGCCCGCGCCCCTTCATGCACAGCACCGGCACGCCTTCCAGCCAACCGGCCACCAGTTGCCCGGCGTGGCCGACCACGCTGCTTACCGGAAAGCCCGGTAATTCGGTATAGTTGATGGTGACGGTATCCTGCATGACCTCGGCCAGCGCCCCCAGCCCAGAGCCCAGAATCAAGGCAGCACGTGGTTGAAAGCCGGGTAGACGGGTGCGCAGAATATCGGCACAGGAAAAAGCATCTTCTTGATTAAACATAGTATTCTCTTCTGTGGATCGATAAAGTCATCCCCATAGTAGAGAGCGTTGACCGGCGGCGACCAATACATTCTTGCCCGCTGATTTATTCCATTTGCCTATAAATACCCAGCAGGGAGGCACACACCGATGAAACAGCCACTGCCCGATCCAAGCCGGATTAACTTCCGGCTGCTGCATTATTTCCGCGTGGTGGCGGAGGAGATGAATTTCACGCAGGCAGCGCGGCGGCTGAACATTTCCCAACCCCCGCTCAGCAAACATATCAAGGAGCTGGAAAGCCAGTTAGGCGTGGAATTATTCAAACGCACCACCCGCTCCATGGCGCTGACGCTGGCGGGCCGCACGCTGTTTCATAACGTCGAGATGCTGCTGGATCAGGCAGGCAATGCGCTGAATCAGGTGCAGCAACTGGGGCGCGGTGAGGCGGGCCATATGGTGATTGGTATGGTGGGCACATCGGTTTGGGGTGGCCTGATCCCGGCGCTGAAACGTTTTACCGCCCAAGCCGATCGTGTGACCTGGGTGCTAAACGAACAGACCCCCAGCCAGCAGATCGTTTCACTGCAAAAACGGCATATCGATATTGGCGTATGGCGTGAAGCAAAGCAGCAGGCACTGCCGGGCCTGGCATGCCAGCTCTTGGCGCGGGAAAAAATTGCGGTGGTATTGCCAGCGTCACATCCGCTGGCGGACGGCACGGCGATCCCGCTGAAAGCCTTACAGCATGAAAAATTTATTGTGCTGCCGCCGCACGAAGCCAGCCTGGGGCTGTATTTGCACAATCTGTGCCTGCAACAGGGTTTTGCGCCAGATATTGCGCATCAGGTTAATGAGCCACAAACGCTGATGGCGCTGGTGGCAGAAGAATATGGTATTACGCTGCTGCCGGACAGCTACGGGCGCATCCCGTGGCCCGGCGTACGTTTCTGCCCGCTGCTGGCGGCACCCTCGGCCGATCTGTATGCGATCTATCATGCCGACAGTGCCACACCGGTGGTACGCGCGTTCCTGAAAATGCTGCGAGCGCCGCAGGCTTAAGGTGCCGCCTGCACCGCAAGTTGGCCGGTGGTACCGCGATCGGCCATTTCCAGCGTTTGGCTGTAAAACAGAAACGGGAAATGTTGCGAGGAAACCTGGTTGAAATACACCAACAGCTCGACGTCACCGTCTACCCAAACGGTATCCTTCCAGCCCCGATCTTCCGCCATCGGTTGTGCGCCGTTGACACGTTTCACCAGGAACTGCACACCCTGAATGTGGAACGCCTGCGGGGTATCGGCATGAATCGTCCAACGCTCCCAAACGCCTTGCTGCGTTTGCACGTCAATACGGTTCATATCCCAGATAGCGCCATTAATCCCGGCCATCTTGTCGCCCAGGCGGAACTCGCGCGAACGGCTGACGCTGCCCTCCAGCAGTTGCTCCGGCAGCAGGCGCATCGGCAGGTTATCTGTCACCAGCGGCAGCAGGCCGGTGGGCCTCAGGGTCAGCACCTGGGTGGAAATCAGCAGGTTGGAGGGTTCGAACAGGCCGCGCAGACGATCCATCATGCCTGCGGCTTCACCGGCAGTCAGAGACACTTCACCGCCATTCGACATGTCGATCAGCACTTCACGGCGCTCCCCCGGAGCGAGCGAAAGCTGCTGTACCGCGACCGGCGCGGGCAGAAAACCTTGATCACCGGCAATCACGCTGATTGGCCGCCCATCACTCAACTTCAGCTGATAGCGCCGAGAGTTGGACGCATTCAGCAAGCGTAGCCGGACCCAGCCGCGAGAGACTTCAACATAGGGGTTCTGCACACCGTTCACCAGCAGCGTATCCCCCATAAAGCCCCCCTGCGCCGGCGGATCGTATACCGGAGTACCAAAGTTATCCAACCGCTTGTCCTGAATGATCAGCGGGAAATCATCCACGCCATAATGATTCGGCAACGGCAGATTTTTACTGACCTCATCCTCAACCAACCACAGGCCTGCCAGCCCGTTATAGACATGCGGCGCCATCCGATTAGGCGTATTGGCGTGATACCAACAGGTGGCTGCTGCCTGGCGGATGGGAATAACCGGCGACCAATCCACATTCGGTGACATCATGCGCGCCGCGCCGCCCATCAGAGGGCCGGGAACCTGTAGCCCGCTGATGGTCATCGACACTGGCTCAGCCAGGCGATTGCTGTAGATCAGCTTCACGTCGTCGCCGTTGTACACCCGCACCGTCGGCCCCAGATAGATACCGTTAACCCCCCATACCGATGCCTTGCGGTTCTCCATAAAGGCCCAGTGGGCACGCTGCAGCGTCAAAAACAGCGGCTGCCCACGGCGGGACTCCAACAGGGGGGGGACAGGTAACAGGGTCTGCGTTGCGCTTGCCTCAGCCCTCAGTGGCACAGCGCCAGCGCACAGCGCCAAGCCCGATGCCTGAATAAACTGACGTCGACTGAGTGACATATTTTCTCCATGAAAACCAAACTAAAGCTGTATGAAAAGCCCTGACTGAACAGGGCGTAAAAGCAACGCGTAATATACCGCCCCCTTTCGCTATAGGGGATAGGGGGCTGGCTAGCCTTAACCTATTGGCATCAGCTATGAGTTAATTTTATTTTTTTGCGGCGTCAAGCTGGGCGACTTCCTCATCCAGCAGCTCAATTTTCGCCTTCATCAGTTCGTGACAACGGGCAGCCAGCTCACGAACCTGCTCTTTGTTATAGGCACGGGTATCGATCGGCTCCAGCATCTCCACGATCACATGCCCATTATTCCAGCGGTTAAGATTGATTTTACCACTGGTGGTGGAAACGCAAATCGGCACAATCTGCACCCCGGCCGCAATCGCTGCGTGGAACGCGCCGGTTTTGAAAGGCAACAGCCCGCGCCCACGGCTACGGGTTCCTTCCGGAAACATCCAGATAGAAATATCCCGTTGCTTAATGGCTTCAACGACCTGAGCGATAGTGCCATGGGCTTTGGCACGGTTATCCCGGTCGATCAGCAGATTACCGGTCAGCCAATAGAGCTGGCCGAAAAACGGGATCCACGCCAGGCTTTTCTTGCCGACCGTCACGGTGCGCGGCTGCACGATATTGGAAACCGTCACCATGTCGTAGTTATTCTGGTGGTTGGCAATGTAAATGCAGGTGCCATTAGCAGACGCACCAGCAGGTTTACGTACTTCGACCTGCAAACCAAACACCGTCGAAAGGCGGCCAAAAAGGTGGCCAAAAGTCGCCACATGACGGGGATTACGCGGGCTGAACAAACAGTAAATCGAACCGAAAATACAGACTAAAATACAATATATTACGACAAAAATAGCACGCAATATCAATAACATAATTACCTCATTAGTACACTGTCGGCACGGCGCTTTACGTCCCGGCTGCTCTCGCTATTTTCTCGCCCGTCAGCGTTCGGCACAATATATTTATGTAGCGAAAATCTACCTGTTTGTATCTCCCCTGCCGCTTGAAGGCGGCAGGGGATAAAACGGCTTACTCTTCACTCTCACCCGGTAACACCCGCTCCGGCATATCCAGTTCAACCCGGTCAATACGCTGCAGGCCACGTGGTAACAGGGTGCCTTTACGGCCACGTTCGGCGCGGAATTTCTGCAGGTCTTCCGGCCGCAGCGTCAGCTTGCGTTTACCCACGTGCAGAGTGATCGAAGTCTGCGGTGGCAGCACAAACAGCCAGGTCAGCTTGTCTTCACCTGAGGCCGCCTGCGCCGACGGTATTGAGACAATCTTGTTGCCCTTGCCTTTCGACAACTGTGGCAGATCGGCCACCGGGAACATCAACATGCGGCCAGCGGCGGTAATCGACAGCAACATGTCATCATCGCCGTTGATCTCGATTGGCGGCAACACCTTGGCGTTATCCGGCAGCGTGATCATCACTTTACCCGCACGGTTGCGCGCCACCAGATCGTTGAAGGTACATACGAAGCCGTAACCGGCATCGGAAGCCATCAACAACTTCTGCTCATCGGCGGCCATCAGCACCTGCTCAATCGTCGCGCCCGGCGGTGGCGTCAGTTTGCCGGTCAGCGGTTCCCCCTGCCCACGGGCAGACGGCAGCGCCAGCGGATCGAGCGCGTAACTGCGCCCGGTGGAGTCGATAAACACCACCGGTTGGTTACTCTTGCCGCGCGCTGCGGCGCGGAAGCTATCACCGGCTTTGTAGCTCAGCCCGGCAGGATCGATATCATGGCCTTTGGCGCTACGCACCCAGCCCATTTCAGACAGCACAATGGTCACCGGCTCAGAAGGCACAAAATCGTGCTCGCTCATCGCCTTGGCCTCTTCGCGTTCGGTCAGCGGTGAACGGCGATCGTCGCCATAGGCCTGCGCATCGGCCTGAATCTCTTTCTTAATCAGCGTATTCAGCTTGCGTTCGGAGGCCAGCAGCGCTTGCAGATGATCGCGTTCTTTCGCCAATTCATCCTGCTCACCGCGGATCTTCACTTCTTCCAGCTTGGCCAAATGACGCAGTTTCAGCTCAAGAATCGCTTCAGCCTGGGTATCAGAGATGCCAAAACGCTGCATCAATACCGGCTTCGGCTCATCTTCGCTGCGGATGATGTGGATCACTTCGTCGATATTAAGGAACGCCACCAGCAAACCTTCCAGAATGTGCAAGCGTTTCAGCACTTTTTCCAGGCGGTAGTTGAGGCGACGGCGCACCGTGTCGCGGCGGAAAACCAGCCACTCGGTGAGGATCTCCAACAGACCTTTAACCTGCGGGCGGTTATCCAGGCCGATCATGTTCATGTTGATGCGGTAGCTGCGTTCCAGATCGGTGGTGGCGAACAGGTGGTTCATCACCTGATCCAGGTCGATACGGTTGGAGCGCGGTACGATCACCAGGCGAGTCGGGTTCTCGTGATCCGACTCGTCACGCAGATCCTCCACCATCGGCAGCTTTTTAGCGCGCATCTGGCTGGCGATTTGCTCAAGCACCTTGGCACCAGAAACCTGGTGCGGCAGTGCGGTGATCACCGCGCTGCCATCCTCTTTCTTCCAGATGGCGCGCATACGCACCGAACCACGGCCATTCTGGTAAATTTTGCGGATTTCGTCGCGCGGGGTGATGATTTCAGCTTCGGTCGGGAAGTCTGGCCCCTGCACAAACTCCAGCAGATCCTCAAGCGAGGCTCCCGGCTTGTCGATCAGTGCCACGGCCGCTGCGGCCACTTCACGCACGTTATGCGGCGGGATGTCGGTGGCCATGCCGACCGCAATCCCCGTGGTGCCGTTGAGCAGGATGTTCGGCAGACGCGCCGGTAACATCTTCGGCTCCTGCATGGTGCCGTCGAAGTTTGGCACCCAGTTGACCGTGCCCTGGCCCAGTTCACCCAGTAATACTTCGGCGTATTTCGACAGGCGCGATTCGGTATAACGCATCGCGGCGAAGGATTTCGGATCGTCCGGTGCCCCCCAGTTCCCCTGGCCGTCGACCAGCGGGTAACGGTAAGAGAACGGCTGCGCCATCAGTACCATGGCTTCATAGCAGGCACTGTCGCCGTGCGGGTGGTATTTACCCAGAACATCGCCCACGGTACGGGCCGATTTTTTGAATTTAGCGCTGTTGTTCAGCCCCAGTTCCGACATCGCATAGATGATGCGGCGCTGTACTGGCTTTAAACCATCGCCAATATAAGGTAGCGCCCGATCCATGATGACGTACATGGAGTAGTCCAGATAGGCTTTTTCAGTGAATGTGTGCAGCGCTAAACGCTCAACACCGTCATGAGTCAGTTCACTCATTACTCAGATATCCTCAGACGACAAAGGGTCGATTCTGCCCGCGATAGTAACTCATCTTGTAGGTAGCTGTCACAGATGGTGCATCCATCGGTTTCTGTCACGTTGATGAAAGAAGATCGGCAAAAGTTGCGTTGCCTGCTTTTCAGGCAGATCAGAGCGATAGGGGTAATCGGGTGAGAAAATATGCTGACGAGACCGATAACGGTAACGCCATTGCCATCACAGTGTTTCTTTATGAAATCTATCTGTTCGCAAAATGGGCACCATACATCAACGTTAGCCATTCTATCCCCACATGCAGAAGCAAGTGATTTTATACCCATGAATACCTGGCTCCGCCTTACCGCTCAACATGGAAAGAAATGAAACTGTGACCTATGCTTGTGATGCTTACACACTGTTATAGATAAAGATTTTTTATCCGCCTTTAGTTGAATAATTAAGGAATGCTAATGACTTATCATCTACTCACCCTTTGGGATATAGTGGCAACGACATTTTCGTTCTTCTTTCTTATCGCCTATCTGTTTATTTTATTCCAGGTCGTCTCCGATCTTTTCCGCGATCACGAATTAAGCGGTTTTTATAAAGCCGTCTGGATTGTGTTCCTGCTGTTCATCCCGCTGTTAACTTCTTTAGTCTATCTTATCGCTCGCGGTAAAGGCATGGCTGAGCGGCATCGTGCGCAGGTACAAAAATCGGTCTCTGCTACCAATGAGTACATTCGTGAAGTCGCCGGTAAATCGCCAGCCGAGCAGATTTCTGACGCCAAAAAACTGTTGGATGATGGCGTGATTAGCGAAGCTGAATATCAACAGCTTAAAGCGAAGGCATTAGCCTGATACTTGCACTGATGACGAGCGTCCGTTTCGCGCAGAACGTAAAGATAACCCGCAAATAGCAGCAGCGTACCGGGCCTAATCCCGCAGAAAAAACCACCACCTGCATAACAGGGTTTTGTCGCATTAATGCGGCAGAACCCATTCGCTGCTCTATGACCACAGTGAATTACGCATTTTATGCAAAATACTGCCATTGGCAGGCATCTTTATTGACTCACAGTCAATACTGTTGTGCGTTAGCTCGCATTTTTTCCTGGCACGTAAAGGATTACACTGCGTTTCAGCAATTTCTAATTCCGACAGGGGCAGTGTAGCGATGAGTAATATCCTGATTATTAACGCCAAGAAACAATTCGGCCATTCCAATGGCGAACTGAATCAAACTCTGAGCGACGTAGCGGAAAGTTTTCTGCGCGACGCCAAGCACGACGTGCAGGTCACCGTGGTCGATGATGGCTACGACATTGAAGCCGAAGTGCAGAAATACCTGTGGGCAGATGCAGTGATCTATCAGATGCCAGGCTGGTGGATGGGTGAGCCCTGGATCCTGAAAAAATACATCGATGAGGTATTCACCGCTGGCCACGGCAGCCTGTATGCCAGCGATGGCCGTACCCGCAGCGATGCGGCTAAAAAATACGGCTCCGGCGGCCTGATTCAAGGAAAGAAATATATGCTGAGCCTGACCTGGAACGCGCCGCTGCAAGCCTTTACCGATCCCGAACAGTTCTTCCACGGCGTGGGGGTTGACGGCGTTTACCTGCACTTCCACAAGGCCAACCAGTTTTTGGGCATGGAAGCTCTGCCGACCTTTATCTGTAATGATGTGATTAAGCAGCCGGATATTGCGGGTGATATCGCGCGTTTCCGCACGCATCTGGCTGAGGTGTTTGCTTAAGCGTCGCCCCTAACCCTCTCCCACTGGGAGAGGGAACTGGCTAGGCTTAAAGATGAGCAGCATGCTCAATATTGCCCCCTTATCCCTCACACAGATCTACAGCGTCTGTACATCAATGTTTGCGCTGACATAGTCCAGAAAACAGGTGATGCGCGTGGCCAGTTGCGTATTACGGTAATACACCGCATTGATTGGCTGGCGCACGTCCAGCGTTTCTTCTGCCAAAAGCGCGATCAAGCGCCCTTCGCGCCGATCTTCACGCGTCATAAAATCTGCTAACTGCACAATCCCTACCCCGCGTAGCGCCAGTTGCCGCAGCGTTTCACCGCTGGAAGCCGCCAGCGTAGGGGTAATGGCAAAATGCTCCGCCTGCGGGGTGCGCAGCGGCCACAGATTCAGAGATTCTGGCTGGGTGAACCCCAGCAGACAATGCTGATTCAGCTCCTCCACACGTTGTGGGGCACCAAAGCGGGCAATATATTCCGGGCTGGCGAGAATGCGTAACCGGCTGGCCCCCAGCAGACGCGCGTGGATGGTCGAATCGCGCAACGCACCGATGCGGATGGCAATATCGGTACGTTTCTCCAGCAGATCGATAATCTGGTTATCGGTATTCAGCTCCAGCTCAATCTGCGGAAAGCGTTGGCGAAAACCGGCCACCAGCGGCACGATAACGTGCTCCATAAAGGGCGCAGCAGCGTTAACCCGCAACCGGCCTGCCGGGATCTGGCGGCACAGCGCCATCTGCTCTTCTGCATTCTCCACCGCAGTGATGATCTCCCGCGCATGAGAGAGAAAACTTTGCCCCTCCTCGGTTAATTCCAGGCGGCGCGTAGTTCGGCGCAATAGGGTGGTGTTGAGTTTTTTTTCCAGGCGGCTGAGCGCACGGCTGATGCCGGAAGTAGTCTGGCCAAGTTGTTCAGCGGCGGAGGTGATGGAGCCGCTATCGACCACCGAGGTGAATGCGAGCAATTCTTCGAGGGTAATTTTCATGCTTTCCGCCCTGAATGTCGGGCGCAATCTGCCGCGCCTCTACGGATTGAGGCAGGGGCCGGTATGCCGGCCCCCGGGCATCAGACCGAAAGCTCGGCCATGTCGCCTTTATCCTGCAGCCAGTTGCGGCGATCTTCCGAGCGCTTCTTCGCCAGCAGCATATCCATCAGTGCCATGGTGTGATCCGCATTCTCGTCATCAATGGTCAACTGCACCAGGCGGCGAGTATTGGGATCGAGCGTGGTTTCACGCAGTTGCAGCGGGTTCATCTCACCCAGCCCTTTGAAGCGCTGGACGTTCGGTTTACCTTTCTTACGCTTCAACTGCTCCAGCACCCCGGCCTTCTCCTCTTCGTCGAGGGCGTAGTACACCTCTTTACCCAGGTCGATACGGTACAGCGGTGGCATCGCCACATACACGTGCCCGCCTTTGACCAGCGTGCGGAAGTGGCGCACAAACAGCGCACACAGCAGCGTGGCAATATGCAAGCCGTCGGAGTCCGCATCCGCCAGGATACAGATCTTGCCGTAACGCAGTTGGCTGAGATCTTCGCTGTCGGGATCGATGCCGATCGCCACCGAGATATCATGCACTTCCTGCGACGCCAGCACTTCGTCAGAAGAGACTTCCCAGGTGTTCAGGATCTTCCCTTTCAACGGCATGATCGCCTGATACTCACGATCGCGCGCCTGCTTGGCCGAGCCGCCCGCCGAGTCCCCTTCCACCAGGAACAGTTCGGTCATGCTCAGATCCTGCGAGGTGCAATCCGCCAGTTTGCCGGGCAACGCCGGGCCGCTGGTCAGCTTTTTACGCACCACTTTTTTCGCCGCCCGCAAACGGCGCTGGGCGCTGGAGATCGCCAGTTCCGCCAGTTGTTCGGCCGCCTGCACGTTCTGATTCAGCCACAGGCTGAAGGCGTCTTTCACCACGCCAGAAACAAACGCCGCGCACTGGCGCGAAGACAAACGCTCCTTGGTCTGCCCGGCAAATTGCGGATCCTGCATTTTCACCGACAGCACGTAAGCACAGCGATCCCAGATATCTTCGGCGGAAAGCTTCACGCCGCGCGGCAGAATATTACGGAATTCGCAGAATTCACGCATCGCATCCAGCAGCCCCTGGCGCAAGCCGTTGACATGCGTACCGCCCTGCATGGTCGGGATCAGGTTAACGTAGCTTTCCGTCAGCAGTTCGCCACCTTCCGGCAGCCACAACAGCGCCCAGTCCACCGCCTCGGTATCACCGGCAAAGCTACCGACAAACGCTTTTTCCGGCAGGGTAATCAGGCCGTTCACCGCTTCCATCAGGTAGTCGGTCAGGCCGTCCTGGTAACACCAACGCTGCTCGGTATTGTTTACCTTGTCGAAAAAGTAGATTTCGACCCCGGGACACAGCACCGCTTTAGCCTTCAGCAGGTGGGAGAGACGTGAAACCGAGAAACGCGGGCTGTCGAAGAACTGCTCGTCAGGCCAGAAATGCACGCTGGTACCGGTGTTGCGTTTACCGCAGGTGCCGGTGATCGTCAGTTCCTGCACTTTATCGCCGTTTTCGAAAGCGATGCCGTAGACGTTACCGTCACGGCGCACGCTGACTTCCACGCGCTTTGACAAGGCGTTCACCACCGAGATCCCCACACCGTGCAGGCCGCCGGAGAACTGGTAATTTTTATTGGAGAACTTACCGCCAGCATGCAGGCGGCAAAGGATCAGTTCCACCGCTGGCACGCCTTCTTCCGGGTGGATATCCACCGGCATACCGCGGCCATCATCAATCACTTCCAGCGACTGATCGGCGTGCAGAATCACATCGATGCGCTTGGCGTGGCCCGCCAACGCTTCATCGACGCTGTTATCAATCACCTCTTGGCCGAGGTGGTTCGGGCGCGTCGTGTCGGTATACATACCGGGACGGCGGCGCACTGGTTCTAGACCGCTGAGTACTTCAATGGCATCAGCGTTATAGCTGGATTGAGTCATCGTTGATTATTTTTCGTGGTTAAGGGGAGGTGCTGAAACCGCCTGCTTCTTCAGTATACCTGCAGCACGTGAAGTTGCAGCGGTGTTATAGCCCTAAAAAATCCACAATCTGGGGGAAGTAGTGTTCGAAACCGACGAAGGCGTGGTTTCCACCGGACTCCACCGTTTGCCGACAGGCGGTGTAATAAGCCACGGCCTGCCCGTAATCGAGGATTTCATCGCCCGTTTGTTGCAGCAACCAGATTAAATCCGGCGACTCCAAGGGATCGATCTGCATCACTTTCAGATCGTAAACGTGGCGTGACTCTAACACATATTGCTGGCCGGTGTAGGGGTTCTCGTTCTGCCCGAGATAGTCGATCAGCAGTTCAAACGGCTTCACCGCCGGGTTAACCACCACGGCGGGCAGCGCAAAGCACTGTGACAGCCAAGTAGCGTAATAGCCCCCCAATGAAGAGCCCACCACCCCCAGCGTATGGCCTGCCCGTTCCATCACCAGATTTTCGAGCATGTCCGCCGCCTCTTCCGGGTAAGGCGGCAACTGTGGTACCAGCATCTCGATTTCTGGGCGATGTGCAGCCAGCCACGCCTTGAAAGAGGTTGCCTTAGCCGAGAGCGGGGAACTGTTAAAACCGTGTAGGTAGAGCAATGTTGAAGGCATCAGTAGCCGTCCGAGTCCATATCGGGGCGGAAATCGTCGTTCTCCAGCCGGAATACCTGAGTTTCTACGCGGCCATCGGGCAGCAGATCCAGGTAGCGCCAGCCCGGGGAAACCTCGTCGATCGTAAAATTGGTACAATGCGGTTTGAATTGCACACAGGTAGAAGGAGAAGCCAGCACGCGGCGCCCCTGCCAGTCGAGATCCAGCTCCTGGTGAATATGCCCGCACAGCAGGGTATTCACTTTGGGATAGTGCGCAAGCACGGCATCCAACATGTGCGAGTTACGCAGGCTGTGCTGATCGAGCCAGGTGCAGCCAGAGGCTAATGGATGGTGATGCAGCAACAGCAGCGTATAGCGCTCAGGAAAGGCGATGAGGCAACGCTCCATCCACTCCAACTGGTAATCACTCAGTTCGCCGTGCGGCACGCCGAAAACCTGGCTGTCCAACAGCAGTACCTGCCAGCGATCTCCTAGCAGAATATGCTTGGAAGGCGCGATCCCGGCGGCGGCTAATGCATCAACCATTGCCGGTTGGAAATCGTGATTGCCCGGCAGCCAGGCACAAGGTGCGGGCAGCCGGGTAATACCTTCAGCAAAGTGCCGGTAGGCGGCCAGGGAATGATCCTGTGCCAAATCGCCAGTCGCGACGATCAAATCGCTCGCCCGCTGTTGGGCGATGATGGCATCCAACACGGCGTGATAGCTGGAATAGGTATTGATGCCCAGCAAGGTCTCACTTTTACCGGCAAAAAGGTGGGTATCTGTTATTTGCAGGATCCTGACCGTGGCCCCACTCGCCACAGGCAGTTGAAACAGGCTTTCCAAATGGTGTCCTTTGTTATTGCAGTCTGCCTTTACCCACCGTCTTTCAAGCTGCCACGTTGTTGACTGCGCTCGCTCACCTCAGTCACTTAGCAACCTAAGCTCCTGAGGACTCACGAGCTTGTCGCCCAGTTGCAACTTGAAATCCATAGGGTATTACATAACCGGAACCGCCATCGCTCCATGCGCTAAACAATAGCGCAACCAATCAGCAAGAAACTGGTTAATTTGATGCTTTTCGTCACGTTGATGCAACTTTTTATTCGGATAATCATAACGCGCTTTAAAGCGGTAGATCTGCTGACTGGAACACACTTCCGCAACCATCGCGTCATAATATAGCCGCACCGTCATGGCTGGCAGGCTCCAGTAGCTGACCGCGGGCGCCGTCTGCTCAATGGCCACCAGCGCCGTATAACGGGTAGATTCAACAATAGTCAAACGATAACTGGCGCCACTCACCTGATAAGTCACAGTTTCACCCACTTCGTCGTTGCGCGGCAGCAAACGGCGTAATTGTGCGAAATTGGTTTCGCACAATCTCATCATTTCCGGAAAATCAGGGGTATAGCGCTTTTGCATTTAGTCGACCCACTCTGCTTTGAGCGATTCATGGTGCAACGCCAGCCACTGCAATGCGATCACGGATGCAGCGTTGTCAATTGCGCCTTCTTCAACCCAGCGGTAAGCCTGCTCACGGCTGACCACATGGACACGGATATCTTCATTTTCCTCCTCCAGTCCGTGGATCCCTTCCGCCGTCAGAGCATCAACCTCACCCACCATGATCGACAAGCGTTCGCTGGTGCCGCCGGGGCTGGCCAGATAACTCAACACCGGTTTACAGCGCCCAACCACCACTCCGGCCTCTTCCAGCGCTTCACGGCGGCAGACATCCTCTACGCTTTCCCCAGTTTCAATAATACCTGCCACCATTTCCAGCAGCCAAGGGGAAATCGAAGTATCGATCGCCGCAATGCGCAGTTGCTCAATCAAGACCACTTCATCACGCACCGGATCATAGGGTAGCAACACTGCCGCATGGCCGCGCTCAAAAATCTCGCGTTTTACCTCGCCACTCATCTCACCATTGAACAAACGATGACGGAACCGGTATAAATTAAGCGAAAAAAAACCACGATATAGCGTCTCACGTGCAATAATTTCTACATCATTTTCATCAAGAGTAACGGGCGAAGGTTGCAAGTGGTTCATCTGGCGAATTCTCCTGGGTAAGTATGCCGGTAAAATAAACGGTTTTGATGACAGAAACGGCAGGGTCATCTTCCTCGGCTTTGTGATAGATTGTGAACCATGATATCAGGTGATGCATGTGCAAACTGTCAAGCGTAGGTCAACGTAGCGCCCTGAAAGGTAAAAGTTCTGTGAGATGGCACATTAAGCCAACTTAAGCCATCGGCGCACTCTGCTAGAATCGGCAATTATTTCGTCTATCGTCAGCGCTAACATAGCAATATTGCTGCACAACAAGGAATGCAAATGAAGAAACTGCTCCCCCTTCTTATCGGACTGAGCCTGAGTGGCTTCAGTGCAATGAGCCAGGCAGAAAACCTGTTGCAGGTGTACAAACAGGCGCGGGAAAGTAACCCCGATCTGCGTAAAACGGCGGCTGACCGTGATGCGGCATTTGAAAAGATCAGTGAGGCACGCAGCCCGTTGCTGCCACAGCTTGGATTATCTGCCGGTTACAACCATACCAACGGTTTCCGTGATGCAAACGGCGTCAACAGCAATGCCACCAGCGGTTCCTTGGCACTGACACAGACCATTTTTGATATGTCCAAATGGCGTGCGCTGACGCTGCAGGAAAAAACCGCTGGGATTTCAGATGTCACTTTCCAGACGGCTTCCCAGAAGCTAATCCTTGATACCGCCACCGCCTACTTCAACGTGCTGCAGGCGATTGATTCGCTGTCCTATGTTCAGGCAAACAAACAGGCGGTTTACCGTACTCTGGATCAGACTACCCAACGTTTTAACGTCGGCCTGGTGGCGATTACCGACGTGCAGAACGCCCGCTCCAACTACGATACCGTGCTGGCAAATGAAGTGACCGCACGTAACAATCTGGATAACGCAGTAGAAAGCCTGCGTCAGATCACCGGTACTTTCTACCCGGAACTGGCTTCACTCAATACTGACAAATTCAGTACTCAACGCCCGGAGGCGGTGAATAACCTGCTGAAAGAAGCCGAGAAGCGCAACCTGAGCCTGCTTTCTGCGCGCCTGAGCCAGGATCTGGCCCGTGAGCAGATCAAATCGGCACAGACCGGCTATATGCCGACCGTCGATGTCTCCGCGTCTACAGGCATCACTAATACAAGAAACAGCGGTTCCAACAACACTTCACCTAGCAGGGATAATGGTCAGAATCAGGTCGGTGTCAGTTTAAACCTGCCGCTGTATAACGGTGGTGTGACCAATTCTCGGGTGCAACAGGCGCAGTACAACTTTGTTGGTGCCAGTGAGCAGTTGGAAAGCGTGCATCGCAGCGTAGTGCAGACCGTACGTTCTTCCTTCAACAACGTCTCTGCCTCTGTCAGCAGCATCAACGCTTATAAACAGGCGGTAGTCTCTGCCCAAAGTTCACTGGACGCGACAGAAGCCGGTTACGAAGTGGGCACGCGTACCATTGTCGATGTGCTGAATGCCACCACCACGCTGTATAACGCCAAGCAGCAACTTTCCAGCGCGCGTTATTCCTATCTGATCAATCAGTTAAACATCAAATCTGCGCTCGGTACGCTGAATGAAAACGATCTGATGATGATGAACGGCGTGTTGGGTAAGCCAGTTTCCACCTCGCCAGAGGTGGTAGCGCCAGCCACCTCCGCTCAGGATGCCTACGCCGACGGAGCCAGTGCGGCAGCGCCAGCAACGGCCAAACCTGCACGCAGCAGCATGTTGCGTAACTGATCGCCGTAGCCATAAAAAACGGGGCTCGACAAGTCGGCCCCGTTTTTTATTCTCTATACCCAAAATAATTCGAGTTGCAGGAAGGCGGCAACGCAGTGAATCCCCAGGAGCTTACTCAAGTAAGTGACTGGGGTGAGCGAGGAAAGCCAACGCACATGCAACTTGAAGTATGAAGGGTATATATACCCGTCATACTTCAAGCCAGCCTGGGCAAACGATGTGGCTTTATGCAAGCGGTATCATGATCTCAACATGGCATTGATCTGCTGTCTCGCTCCACACTCTGTAGCGCTCCAGCGTTGGTAAAGCGCTTGGCGTATGCCCAGTCGGTAACCCTTTCTTCTTGACGCTTTCCCAGGCTTTACTCAATACCCCATCAGAGATTTTGCCTTTTACGTCAAACAATAAAAAAGTGGTGGCGGGATAGGCATAGCACGTAAAACCTTCGAGGCTAACGCCTTCGACGCCAGCCAGATAATCGTTGCCCACGGCGGCATCAAAACCAAAGCACAGGCCAATATCACAGACCTTGCCTGACAGTGCCTCCAACCGCGCTTTACTGCCGTCTGACTTGATAATATCCCAGAGAACGCCACCATCAGGGGTGACCTTGCGGATACCGGTGACCGTAAATGCTGCTTTGCGAACCTGCTGATAGTCCATGTTACCCCCTCGTTGCTGTGCCACCTAATGGCTAAGCTGCAGCACCCCACGTGCGGCATCCAACCTCGCTTTCTGCCCACTGCGGGTTTTACTCATGCAACCGTGCATGCCCACAACCATCGGGATCCCCATCGCTTTGGCCAGAATGGCGGCATGTGATAATGCGCTGCCACCACTCAAACAAATACCAAGCACCATGCGTCGATCGAGCATCACCACGTCTGAAGGCATCAACTCATCCATCACCAGAATTGACGGTGCGCGGAGAATGAGCGGCGGGATTGGCTGCTGCTGCAAGTGGCTCAGCGTGCGGCGCAGAATGTCGCGCACATCCTGCTCACGCGCCTGCAGATATTCATCGTCCAACGCCCGATAGCCAGCAGCAACCTGCTCAAGTTCCCGCTGCCATGCCTGTTCGGCACTGCAATGTTCCTGAGCAATACGGGTATAGGCTGCCTGTTGCAGATCCGGATCGTCCAGCAATATGCTGTGCGCTCCGAATATCGCCGCTTGTACCTTACCCACCAGCGTAGCGGTGCGTTCTGCCAGCTTGTTGAGATCGCTCAGCGTGCGCTGCAAGGCGATACGTAACCGCTGTTGCTCATGCAGCACATCACCAGCACCCACCTTGCGCAGGTTCATCTGCGGCCAAAAGCTGAGAGCCTGCCATATCGGGCCGCTACTGACACTCTCCACCACCGGCATACCATGCAGCGAAGGCTGTTGCTGCTCGGTAACGGTTTCGCCAAAATGCTGCTCTGCCAATGCTTTGAAAGCGGCCAGCGCGGCGTCAGCCTGCGGGCCATTGGCGATCAGGCGGATGGTGTCACCCTGATGGATTTGCAACAACGCCAGTTGATTCAGGCTCAAAGGGCTGGCGCATTGACCGTGATTCTCCAACACCAGTTCCGCGTCAAAGGGCGCCAGCACCTCCGCCAAACGCGCCGCCGGGCGAGCGTGCAGGCCATGTGGGTTCTGTATCTTCCAGCTCAGGCTTTTGCCTGCCGTCAGTGGCAACTCCAGCGCTGTGGCTGCGGGCTTCCCTTCCCCCAATTGCACCTGCTTAATCTGCAAAGCCCCCTGCGCCTCCGCCAGAACCTGTTCCAAACCACCACCGGAGTTGGCTGCCACCACCGCCGCCAACGTGCCTTCCACCAGCGGTGCAGAACACAGCACCACCTTCGCTGCCAGTTCCGGGGCCAACAACTCAAGCGCCGTTTCCGCACTCAACAACGCGCTGCCGAGATCCATCAGCACCAGGATCCCGGTTCCATCAGATACCGACTCGATCGCCGCCATCACCTTTAGCGCATCTGTGCCGATCGGCTGTTCAGCATCATCAATCCCCGCGGCTAGCGCCAACTTGCAGCCATCACCACGCATCATCTGCCGGGCCAGTTCCTCTACGCCACGCGCCAGTTGAGCACTGTGTGAAACGACAACGATGTTGATCATCCGGCTTTCTCCGCTACTGCAGCCAGCGTTTTCATCATCAGCATGACCGAGGTGGCCCCCGGATCCTGATGACCAATGCTACGTTCCCCCAGATAGCTGGCGCGCCCTTTACGTGCCTGCATCGGGATCGTCGCCAGCGCCGCCTGTTCTGCACGCACGGCGGCCTGCTGTAAAGCCTGCGGCAAACCACGCTGTTGCTGTACCGACTGGCCAAGGCTCTCTAGCACCGGCCACCAGACGTCACACAGGGTTTTATCCCCCGGTTCCGCCTTGCCACGCATCGCCACGCCGGCAACGCCCTCCTGGATCACCTGCTGCAACTCCGCCAGATCCAGGCTTTGCTTGGCATTAGCTGCCTGTGCCGCGCGGATAAAGAAAGTGCCAAACAAGGGGCCGCTGGCACCGCCAACGCTGGAAAGCAGCGTCATACCGGTGTTTTTCAAAATAGTACCGATATCCTGATCCGCCACCGCAGGCAGCTTTTCCACCACTTTGTTAAAACCACGGCTCATGTTCAGGCCGTGGTCGCCGTCGCCAATCTCGGTATCCAACTGGGTTAAAACATCGCGCTCACGGGTAAAAACCTCAGCGCAACGCAGCAGCCACTCCAGCACCTGTTGTTTGCTTAACGTCATGCTTCCTCCCAGTTCCAGCGCAACGCAGGAGTTTTCACCGGTGCGTCCCACAGCGATAGTAATTCGTCATCGACTTGCAGCAAGGTGATAGAAACCCCCTGCATATCCAGTGAAGTGCAGTATGAACCCACCAGATTACGTTCAATGATTATCCCGGCCTCCGCGCAGCGCTCTGCCAGGCGGTGGTAAACACCATACAACTCGGAAAGCGGCGTGGCCCCCAGATTATTGACCAGTGCAATAACCCGATCGCCGCGCGCCAGAGCCCGTTTACTCTGGCTTTCATCACGCCATGCCGCAAGTTTGCGATCCCAAACGCGGATCGTGCGCTGATAGGGGCCATGTTCAATCAGGGTATGGAACATATCATCGACGGCCTGATTGAGGGTGGTGAATGGCCGCCGTTCGATACCTGGCTCGCCATGGATCCCCACGCCGAACTCCATTTCATTGTCTGCCAGAGTAAACGACGGTCTACCAGCAGCAGGAACGGTGCAGGCACCGAGGGCGATACCGATCGAATGCCCCTGATTGTTGACTTTGTGGCCCAGCGCCACCAACGCCTCCAAGTCGCCACCCTTTACCGCCGCCGCACCGAGCAGCTTTTCCATCAGCACAGTGTTAGCTACACCGCGCCGCCCGGCGGTAAACAGGCTGTCTTTGACCGCCACGTCATCATCCACCAGCACGGTTGCCACCAGCGTGCCGCTGTCATGCAGCAATTCGGTCGCCGTCTCAAAATTCATTACGTCGCCGGTATAGTTCTTGATGATCAGCAATACGCCAGCGCCACCGTCGATAGCCTGGCCGCATTGGTACATTTGGTCCGGCGTCGGTGAAGTGAAGATCTCTCCAGGGCAAGCGCCATCCAGCATTCCTTCGCCGACAAAACCACAGTGCATCGGCTCGTGGCCGCTGCCTCCACCGGACAAGAGCGCTACCTTGCCGGGAACCGGCCCCTCAGCCCGTGTAACAAAACGGGGCTCCTGATGGACACGCAGTTCCGGATGGGCTTCCCCCATTCCCAGCAATTGTTCATCTAATACCGACTCAAGGCTATTGAGCAGTTTCTTCACCATTCACTCCTCTTGTTGGAAATGTCGATACGCTGTTGTGCATTTTGGCGATATGCGCCGAGCACCTGTGGCGACTGGACAAGATTTAAGCATTATAAGCCGCATGATGTTGCATAATGGCACGCAGATAAAGCTTTCTACCGCCGTAAAGCGAACTGGCGCACATCACAACGTATAGCTGCGTAAAGAGTGGATTCTATGGGCATTTTCGCTTTAATTATGACCATCTTTCCCCTATCCTTACGGCCTACTACTGGGTAAGGGCGAATACAGCCCAAATGATGGGATTACTAACGATGAAACGAACAAAAAACATCAACCGAGATACATTCCGCAAATCCTGGCGCGTTGCGCCCGTGGCTTTGGCGATCAGCGCAGTCTTTATGCTGGCCGGCTGCGAACAGGCGGATGAAACGGTTTCTCTTTATCAGAATGCCGACGATTGTTCGCGCGCCAATCCTTCGATGAGCGAGCAATGCACCACCGCGTACAACAACGCGCTGAAAGAAGCCGAGAAAACCGCGCCGAAGTATGCCACCCGTGAAGATTGCGTAGCCGAATTCGGCGAAACGCAATGTACACAAACGCCAGCACCTGCTCAGGCAGGCATGGCCGCAGAATCACAAAACAGTGGTATCTCTTGGATGCCTTTGATGGCGGGCTATATGATGGGCCGTATGATGGGCGGTTCGGGCTTTGCCCAGCAGCCGCTGTTCACCTCTAAAAATGGTGCCAGCCCGGCAAACGGCAAATTCGTTGATGCTACCGGCAAGAGCTACGGCCCAGCTACCGCTGGCGGTCGTACCATGACCGTGCCAAAAACCGCCATGGCGCCTAAGCCGCCGGTAACCAACACCATCACCCGTGGTGGCTTTGGTGAAACCGTCGCCAAACAGACCAGCATGCAGCGCAGCAGCGCCACCTCCAGTTCCAGCTCTCGTAGCATGGGCGGTTAAGGCATGAAACGCGTTGCGATTACCGAGCGCCCAGACTGGCGCGAAAAAGCCACTGAATTCGGGTTTAAGTTTCACACCATGTACGGCGAGCCGTACTGGTGTGAAGATGCCTACTACCAGTTCACCCTGGCGCAAATTGAAGAGATCGAAAACGCTACCGCAGAGCTGCATCAAATGTGCCTGCAGGTGGTGGAGAAAGTGGTCAACAGCGACGAGTTGATGACCAAGTTCTGTATTCCAAAACATACCTGGGATTTCGTCCGCAGCTCCTGGCGCACCAATCAGCCTTCGCTGTATTCACGTCTCGATCTGGCTTATGACGGCGTCAACCCGCCTAAACTGCTGGAAAACAACGCCGATACGCCCACTTCGCTGTATGAAGCGGCCTTTTTCCAATGGCTGTGGCTGGAGGATCAGATCAACGCTGGCAAGTTGGATCCAGAGTCCGATCAGTACAATAGCCTGCAGGAAAAACTGATCGAGCGCTTTGCCGAACTGCAAACCCATCACGGCTTTAACCTGCTGCATCTGGCCTGCTGCCAAGACAGCGAGGAAGATCGCGGTACGGTGCAATATCTGCAAGATTGTGCGCTGGAAGCCGGCCTGCCGACCGAATTCCTGTTTATGGAAGAGATCGGCTTGGGTGAGAAAGGCCAGTTTACCGATCTGCAAAACCAGGTTATCGGTAACCTGTTCAAACTCTACCCTTGGGAATTCATGCTGCGCGAAATGTTTTCCACCAAGCTGGAAGACGCTGGCGTGCGCTGGCTGGAACCGGCGTGGAAGAGCATTATCTCCAATAAGGCGCTGTTGCCGCTGTTGTGGGAAATGTTCCCCAACCATCCGAATCTGCTACCGGCTTACTTTGCACAAGACGATCACCCACCATTGGATCACTACGTCACCAAGCCGCTGTTCTCACGCGAAGGGGCGAATATCCAGATCGTGCAAAACGGCCAGGAAGTGGCACGCGTCGAAGGGCCGTACGGCGAAGAAGGCATGATTGTGCAGCAGTTCCACCCGCTGCCGCAGTTTGAAGGCAGCTATACGCTGATTGGTAGCTGGCTGGTGAACGATCAGCCTTGCGGCATCGGCCTGCGGGAAGATCGCGAGTTGATCACTCAGGATCTGTCACGTTTCTACCCGCATATCATCCTTGGCTGATAGTACGTTGCAATAAATTGGGCGCAGCAGCATGTTGCGCCCAATGATTATTAGCCTACCTGCACCGAAAGCATGCTCAATGCCCCCATTTCAATGCCGTCGACCGGGATTGAGATCGGCTCTTTGCCATCCCAACCGCCCAGCACATACAGCAACGGCAGATAATGTTCCGGCGTGGGGTTCGACAATGCCGCGCCTTCGTGTTGCATAAAATTCACCAGCGGATGGTTATCCCCCTGATAATTCAGGTTATCACGCACGTACTGGTTGAATGATTCTGCCCACGGATAAGGAGTAGCGTTCCCCTGCCATTTCACCATCCGCAGGTTATGCACCACATTCCCGCTGGCAACGATCATGATGCCCCGATCGCGCAGCGCCGCGAGCTTACGCCCCATTGCATAGTGGTACTCAGCAGGCTGGGTGCCATCGATACTGAGCTGCACCACCGGGATATCCGCTTGCGGGTACATTTTGATCAGCACGCCCCAAGTACCGTGATCCAATCCCCATTCACCGCTGTCTGCCACCACCTCGATCGGAGCCAGCAAAGCTTGCAACTCTGCCGCCAGTTCTGGTGAACCAGGTGCCGGATATTGGGTATCAAACAGCGCCTGAGGAAAGCCGCCAAAGTCGTGAATGGTTTTTGGCTGCTCCATCGCCGTCACGGCCGTGCCCCGGGTATACCAGTGGGCAGAAACGGCAACGATCGCTTTCGGGCGTGGTAATTGCTCACCCAATGCACGCCACGCCTGGGTATAACGATTCTCTTCCAGCACGTTCATCGGGCTACCGTGGCCAAGAAAAAGTGCAGGCATACGAGAGGTGGTCATAAGTTATCCTTTGGTTAGCGTCATATTCTTTCTGCTGATTACATTACGCCCTTTGTTTTCGGGAAACAGTCAGATAACCATGATGAAGATCTTCAATAAATTTGAACGGCGAGATCAATGGAAGTAATAAGCCAAATCAGCTCGATTTATACCTTTACTCTGTTAGTATCAGAGCATAAACAATAATCATTAGCATAAAGGAATCTATCTTGTCAGTACCGCTGATTCTGACCCTGCTGGCCGGTGGCGCGACCTTTGTCGGCGCCCTGTTCGGCATTATTGGCCAGAAACCTTCTAACCGCCTGTTGGCATTTTCCCTCGGCTTTGCCGCCGGGATTATGCTGCTGATTTCTCTGATGGAAATGCTGCCTGCCGCATTGCATACCCCAGGGATGTCACCGATGCTCGGCTACGGCATGTTTATGCTTGGGCTCTTGGGCTACTTTGCGCTCGATCGCCTGCTGCCACACCAGCACCCGCAAGACTTGGTGCAAAAGCCGATTAAACCGCACAACCTCAAGCGCACGGCAGTCCTGTTGACGCTGGGGATCAGCCTGCACAACTTCCCTGAAGGCATCGCCACCTTCGTCACTGCCAGTGCCGATCTGGAACTGGGCATGGGGATTGCGTTGGCCGTCGCGATTCACAATATTCCCGAAGGGCTGGCAGTGGCCGGGCCGGTGTATGCAGCGACCGGTTCAAAAACCAAGGCGCTGATGTGGTCGGGGATATCCGGCCTGGCAGAAATCCTGGGAGGGGTTCTGGCTTTTCTGCTGTTGGGCCCGATGGTTTCGCCGGTGGTAATGGCGTCAATTATGGCGGCAGTAGCCGGGATTATGGTGGCGCTGTCGGTGGATGAACTGATGCCGCTGGCCAAAGAGATCGATCCGCACAATAACCCAAGTTATGGCGTGCTTTGTGGCATGGCAGTAATGGGATTCAGCCTGACGCTGCTGCAAAGCGGCGGGATTGGTTAATAAGAAAAAGCCGCGACACGCGTAATGCCGGTCAGTTAAACGCAAAACTGCATAATTGTGTGCAATTGCTAAAGGAGCCGCCCCCTCTCCCCAAGGGAGAGGGAACTGGTTAGCCTTAACTGACAAGCATTACGCGACACACGCGGCTTTTTACCTCTTTTCAGCCAATCAGCTGGCTTTCTTTTCCTGCGCCTGACGGTACGCCACCAGATCTTCAATGGTCAATACAACCATCTGGTGCTGTTTGGCGAACTCGATCACTTCCGGCGCGCGCGCCATGCTGCCGTCATCGTTGGTCAGTTCACACAGCACACCGGCAGGTTTGAAACCGGCCATCGAGACCAGGTCGATCGTCGCTTCGGTGTGGCCACGGCGGCTCAATACGCCACCCGGTTGGGCACGCAGCGGGAACACGTGGCCTGGGCGGCTTAAATCGCTCGGCTTGGCGTGATCGGCAATCGCGGCGCGAATGGTTGTCAGGCGATCGGTTGCCGATACCCCTGTCGTCACGCCCTGTGCGGCTTCGATAGTCACGGTAAACGCCGTTTGGAACTGGCTGGAGTTATTGGTAACCATCATCGGCAGCTCAAGCTGCTGGCGACGATCTTCGGTGATACACAGGCACACAATACCGCTGCCGTGGCGAATGGTCAGCGCCATCTGCTCAACGGTCATGGTTTCTGCGGCGAAGATCATATCACCTTCGTTTTCACGGTTTTCATCATCGAGCACCATCACACCGCGCCCGTTGCGCAATGCGTCGAGCGCGCGTTCAACGCGTTCTGCTGGCGTGCCGAAATCTGAAAGTAGAGTCTGATTCATGGTAAAAAACCTCATTAATATTATGGATTACCAGAACCAGGGCTAGCTTGAGGAGTGGCTATAACCATAGCCGAAAAAATAACGCAAGCGGGCATAAGCCCGACAGGTGTCGTTACTCTCTCCCATCCGGACTATAACCGTCGGCCCCGGAATTACACCGGATCTGCTGACCTCTAACCTCCCTCAAGAGAGAAGTTGAGCGCTCGCGGGCTTTCACCGTAGAAGGTGATTTACCGCCGGTGGGGACTTTCACCCCGCCCTGAGAATAAGCCTCTCGACTATAGCGCCATCACCTTCGTGTTTCAAGCCACGCGGTGAGATGAAGAGTATTGGTTTATCCGGCAGGCAACTCGCATTACACTAGGCACCAGCCACCCAATATCAGAAAGGGAAATGCCATGATTGACCCGAAAAAAATCGAACAGATCGCACGCCAGGTACAAGAATCTCTGCCTAAAGGCGTACGGGAATTCGGGGAAGACGTTGAGAAAAAGGTCCGTCAGGTGCTGCAGGCGCAGCTAACCCGGCTGGATCTGGTTAACCGTGAAGAGTTCGACGTGCAAACTCAAGTGCTGCTGCGCACCCGCGAGAAGCTGGCGTTGCTGGAGCAGCGTTTGGCCGAGCTGGAAGGCAAGCAGAGTGCCGCGCCAGCCAACAAACCAGAAGACGAATAAACGTGATCGAGGGCGCCGCAACGCGCCCTTATTCCTTCCTGACGACCACCTGTGCCCGGCGCGGCAGCACCAGCCAGATCAGCGCCAGCATCACCACTGCATACAGGCTTTTCCAACCGATAATCACCAGCAGCAACAGGCACAATATTGAGCCAATCACCGCCATCAGCCGCGCACGCCCCGGCAGGATCCAGCAACCGGCCAGCATACACAGCAGATAAATCAGCACAAAAATCCCATTGGCATACACCAGCAGCGTATCCAGCGGTAGATTCAGGGTATAGATCAGCAGAGTAAAGATCAGGCAGCACCCCACCACTGCGCTCAAGGCATTCACCGGCACCCGGCCTGGGGAAAGTTTGGCCAACGCGCTTGATGGCTTGGCCTGAGCCTGCGACCACACCAGGCGGGCAAAGCTCTGGGTATAGATATTCACGCTGGCAAAACACGCCAGATAACCGATGATGCAGGCAATCCACAGCGCGCTTTCGCCAAACAGTTGTACAACCACGCCGGGCAGCGAAGCGGCGGCAGCGCGATCGGCACCGTAGGCATGAAAGTGCAGCACCGCCACGGTGCAGCCCCAGTAGACGGCACCGGCCACCAGCATGCCAATCAGCAGCGCGCGCGGGAAATCCCGTTCAGAGTTACGGAATTCGGTGGCCAGATGGGCAAAAGCTTCCAGCCCAACGAAGCACCAGAACATCACGGCCAAAGCGTGGAACATGTTGGGCGGGGAAATGTTGCTGACCACGGGCCAAGGGATCTGTGCTGGCGTAATGCCGCCTTTCCACCAGATCGCCACCACCAACGCAACAACCAGAATAGCAATCAGCGTCTGAATATTGGCGCTGGAACCGGCACTGCGCGTGCCGAGCAGCCAGATCACCACCAGCGTGGCAATCTGCACCAGCAGCAAACCGTTGGCACTCCAGCCAAACGCGGATTGCCAGAAACCTGCCGCAATTTGCAACGCGGCAGGCAACCCAACGGGGATCACGGAGAGAAACAGCCAGCCGGTCACTCTCGCCATACGCGGCCCGAAGGCCAAACCGACAAAGTGCGCCGCACCGCCCGCGCTGGGGAAGTGGCGGCCTAACGCCGCAAAGGCAATAGCGATCGGAAACACCAGCGCAATCAGTATCGGCCAGGCCCACAGGCTGTCATTTCCAGCGACCTGCGCCGCCAGTGCCGGTACAGCAAACACCCCGGTCCCCAGCAGCGAAGTGGACAACAGCCCAACGCCCTGCGCCAAACTCAGATCCTGCTTCAGTCCACTCACGATAAGCCTTATTGGGCGTTAATCACGCCCATCTTTGATGGCTTTGATAATGTTGGTTGTTGATAACCCATCTTCAAAGTTCAGCACTTTCACCTCACCGCCGTTGGCCCAGACTTCGGCACTACCAGCAATGTCCTGCGGCTTGTAATCACCGCCTTTGACCAGTAAATCTGGCAGGATGTCGGCGATCAGGCGCTGCGGCGTATCCTCTTCAAACGGCACCACCCAGTCCACGGCCCCCAGGGCACCCAGCACGATCATACGATTTTCTAACGGGTTGATCGGGCGCGTTTCCCCTTTCAGGCGTTTAGTGGAAGCATCGCTGTTAACCGCGACGATCAGGCGATCGCCCAGCTTGCGCGCATTCGCCAGATAGGAAACATGGCCAGCATGCAGAATGTCAAAGATGCCGTTGGTCATCACCACTTTTTCACCGCGCTGCCGCGCCTGCGCCACGGCCTTTTTCAGTTCGGCTTCGGTCATTACGCCAAAACCGGTTTCGGCACGGCCACGAATGGCGTTTTCCAGCTCGATAGGCGAAACGGTGGAGGTTCCCAGCTTGCCAACCACCACGCCGGCCGCCGCGTTCGCCAGGAAGCAAGACTCCTCCAGCGAGTTACCTGCCGCCAGCGACGCCGCCAGCACGCCAATGACCGTATCCCCCGCACCGGTAACATCGAACACTTCCTGCGCCTGCGTTGGCAGATGCAACGGCTCATGGCCTGGTTGCAACAGCGTCATCCCCTGTTCGGAACGGGTGACCAGCAACGCTGAAAGCGCATAATCAGCCACCAGCTTCATGCCGCGTTCGACCAGTTCATCGTCATCTTTGCAATGGCCAACTACCGCTTCGAACTCAGACAGGTTTGGCGTCAGCAGCGTCGCGCCACGGTAGCGCTCAAAGTCGGTGCCTTTTGGATCGATCAGCACCGGCACGTTAGCCGCTCGCGCCAGGGCGATCATGCCCTGCACTTTGCTCAGCGCCCCTTTGCCGTAGTCCGACAGCACCAGTGCGCCAATCTGCGGCAACGCCTGCTGGATGCGCTCCAGCATTGGCTGCGGATCGACGTTAGAGAAACCTTCTTCGAAATCCAGGCGGATCAACTGCTGGTTGCGGGAAAGCACGCGCAGCTTGGTGATGGTCGGGTGCGTCGGCACCGAGACAAAGTCACAACGCACGTTGACTTCGCTCAGCTTGGCACTTAGCGCACGCGCCGCATCGTCGATGCCGGTCAGCCCCACCAGGCGCGAATTGGCACCGAGTGACGCGATGTTCATCGCAACGTTAGCCGCACCGCCGGGACGCTCTTCAATGGTATCAACCTTGACCACCGGCACCGGCGCTTCCGGTGAAATACGGCTGGTTGGCCCATACCAATAGCGGTCCAACATGACATCACCAACCACCAGCACACCGGCACGGCGAAAATCAGGCAGTGTAACTTTCATCCGATAACTCCAAACAAGTCATAAAAATAAATTCGGCAGATATTACCATAGCGGCCAGTAATACCCGTAATAACCCGGTTAACTTAACCATTTCTGCCAGCTGGCCCGCACCTGCTCGCGTTCCGTCATAAACAGCTGGTTGCTGACCTTGCTGGAATGTTCCTGCAAGGCCAGATGGTGAATTTCATCACGCATGGTGACGTAGGCCTGGGTCAGCGCCCGCGCTTCCTCTTCCGGCATAATGTCGTAGTTGGCCATCAGCTCGAAGATGCGCACGTTATCGGACCAACGCGTCAGGCGTGGTTCCGCACTCGCATAACGTAATACCAGATATTGGGCGATAAATTCGATGTCGGTGATGCCATCTTCGTCTGCTTTGATATCAAACAGATCGCGCTGTTTATTGCCCAGATGGTTGCGCATTTTCTCGCGCATTTCACGCACTTCCTGCTGCAGCTTTTCTGCTTCACGCGCTTTGCACAGGATCTCGTGGCGGATGGCGTCAAACTGCTGATGCAACGCCGGATCACCATATACAATACGCGCACGCACCAGAGCCTGATGCTCCCAGGTCCAGGCCTCGTTATGCTGATAATCGGCGAACGCCTCGACGGTGCTGACCAGCATCCCGGCGGCCCCGGAAGGGCGCAGGCGTGCATCCACTTCATAAAGAATGCCAGAAGAAGTACGGGTGCTGAACAGATGCATCACGCGCTGGGCCAGGCGCAGGTAGAACTGACGGCCATCGATACAGCGTGCGCCATCGGTCATCACCTCCGGCGGGCAGTCGAGCAGGAATACGAGATCGAGATCGGAACTGTAACCCAACTCCCAACCCCCCAGCTTGCCGTAGCCAATCACCGCAAAACCGCGCCCTTCCCGTTCATGCAGGTGAGTTGGCTGGCCGTAGCGCGCCACCATGTCTTTCCACGCCTGTTGCACCACCGCATCAATGATCGCTTCTGCCAGATAGGTTAAGTGATCGCTCACTTTCATTACCGGCAGCGCTTCGGCGATGTCCGCTGCGGCAATACGCAACTGCTGCGCCTGCTTGAACTGCCGCAGCGCTTCCAGTTGCTGTTCTTCGTCGTCTTCCGGCACGCGCAGGCGGTACTGGCGCAGTTCACTACGATAGGCATCCAGCGCCACCGGCTGGTATAGCGTGGCAGGATCCAGCAGTTCATCCAGCAACAGTGGATAGCGCGCCAGTTGGCTGGCCACCATCGGCGAGGCCGCACACAGGCGGATCAGATGGCTGAGAGCGGCCTGATACTCCACCAGCAGCTCCAGATAGGTGGTGCGGGTGACAATGCTCAGTAACAGTTGGGTCAAACGCACCAGCGCGGTGGGCGCGTCGCCGCGCGGGCAGACCTCCGCCAGCAGGCGCGGCATCAGTTGATCCAGCACATCGCGGCCACGCGGGCCGATGGTGCGTTTGTCCACGTCACGACGGAATTCAGCGATCGTACGCAACATCTGGCGGCGGGGTTCTTCGGTCAGATGCGGCGTCAGCGGCGTGAGTTCGTTTTCGTCCAGATCGTCCTGCCACAGGCTATGATAGTGCTGATAGTTGGGATCTTCGCCTACATCGGGGCTATCGTCGCCGATCAGGTCATCAAACACGGCGCGCACATTCTGCATCTGTGCCTCCAGTGCCGCCAGCAGTGCTGGCCAATCGGGCTGATCCATCCCCCAGGCGAGGCGCGCCTGATCCAGCGCATCCTGCGGCAATGTTTGCGTTTGCTGATCGGCAATCGCCTGGAGCAGGTTTTCCAACCGCCGTAGGAACAGATAACTGGCGCTCAACTCGGCCACCTGCTGCGGCGTCAGCAGCCCCAGTTCCCCCACCGCCTGCAAGGTGGGCAGTAGCGCACGCCCCTGCAGGCTGGGTTCGCGCCCGCCGCGGATCAGTTGGAATACCTGGGTGATAAATTCAATTTCGCGGATGCCACCGGCACCCAGTTTGATATTGTCCTTCAGCCCGCGCCGCCGCACTTCACGGGCAATCATGCCTTTCATATTGCGCAACGACTGGATCACGCTGAAATCGATATAGCGGCGGAACACGAATGGCCGCAGCGTGTTACGCAGTTCCTGGCTGTAGGGATCTTCAGAGCCGCCCATCAGGCGTGCTTTCACCATGGCATAACGTTCCCAATCGCGCCCCTGCTCCTGGTAGTAATCCTCCAGCGCGGCAAAGCTCATCACCAGCGGGCCACTGTCACCAAACGGCCGCAGGCGCATATCCACCCGGTAGACAAAGCCGTCGATAGTTTGCTGATCCAGCGCCTTGATCAGCCGCTGCCCCAAACGGGTGAAGAACTGGGCGTTGTCCAGCTCACGCCTGCCGCCTTGCGTCTGGCCATTTTCCGGGTAAACAAAGATCAGGTCGATATCCGAAGAGAAATTCAGCTCACCGCCCCCCAGCTTGCCCATCCCCAGGATCAGCAGCGGTTGCGGCACGCCTGCGGCATTGCAAGGGGTGCCCCACTCACGGCAACAGGTCTGGTAGAGCCAATCCCGGGCGCTGACGATCAGCGTTTCTGCTAACGCGCTCAACTGCTGCAAGGTTTGCTCTGTGGTGCAAAGCTGTTGGGCCTGCGCCCAGGCAATACGCACCAGGCTCTCGCGGCGAAACAGGCGCAGAACCTGCATCAACCGTGTTTCGTCGCGCACCTCTTCCAACTCGTCCTGCAACCAGGCCGCATAGTGCTGCCACTCTTCCGGAACCGGTGGCTGCTGGCGCAGCCTTTCCAGCCACTCGGGGTGGCCAAGCAACATGTCTCTGACAAAATCGCTCGACGCCAAAACAGCCTGTTCCGCAGCACTGAGCAGCACCTCAGCGCCTTGAGTTTCCTGAAATCGCTGCACGATATCCTGTGCCTGAACCTGTAACGCAGCAGAGAGTGGCAACATAAGTGAGTGACCTATTCTGCGGCCTGCAAGCGAGCAGGCCCGCGATGGTAGTTAACGAACGGCACCATTCAACCAAAATGGCGCATGGGATAAAGCCTGCTTGCGGCAGCCTTCATACCAACCCTGACGGCGCTCCGCGACCGCCAGTTGCAGCTCGCGCCAGCTGTCAATATAGGGCGCGGATTCGCTGTCCGGGTAGGCACCGGAAAGCAGCATGAAAGCCAGCACCTGACGCGTCAAACGCGGCAACTGCTCCTGATATTCATCTTCATTCAGAGTGCGCGTAAAGGCTTCTTTCAGATCGGCAGCGCAGCGCCCCAGCATGATATCGCTGAAACGCTTGAATGAGCCGTCCAGCTTAGCCTGTGACTTGGCATCAATAAATGGCCGCCATGCGCCGGTCATCAGCCATGATGTGAGCGCCAACTTACATTGCAGGTACTCTGCGCTGTAGCACAGCACCTGGGGCTCGGTGGTTTTATCCTCCAGCAACGGCTCCAGCGCCGTCAGGCGGGCGCGCAGATCGGCACTGGCCTTGCGCGGCACCAGGCCGCCAAAAATCACCAATGCCTGCCGAATCAAGGCGATCGCTTCCATGACCGCACGGCGTGCCTGTTTATCGCCGCGCAGCCACAGTTCTTCGTGATACTGCCAATGGCTCAGCGCCAGCTCAAAGGCCGCCACCATGCCCTGTTCAACCGTGGATTTGGCGGCCGGTTTCAGCACCGCCAACGGGCGACGCTCACGTTCGGCATTGCCCTGCGCCAGATGATAGCCCCGCGCGGCTTTACTTAGGCTGCCTTGGCGCAGCCCACCCTGTTCCGCTAAGGCCGTTGCCAAAGCCAGCAGATCGCGGGCTTCGCCCTGCTTCAGTTCCAGTTCAACTTCACACAGCGTTTCCCTCAGTTCCCCTGCGCTAACCTCACCCTGATCAAACGCAATCTCAATCTCGCTCTCACCGTAAGTGACCACCCACTTCTCACGCACAAAGTCGGTACGGAACAGCGGCTGCAGCGCCTTTTGCAATGGGGCCAGCTTGCAGCCTTCCGGCCAGATGTCTGCCGGGAACTTTTTCAAGGCCAACACCGGCTTGCTGATGGCAACGTTGTACTCTGGCCGCTGGTGCAGGCCACCCACCACCGAACCTGCAGTTTTGATGGTCATTTCATAGCTGTCGTCGAAACCACGGATACGCAGGCCCATATCATGGCTACGCAGGAAATTGTCGGCGGTTTCGAAGTAAATATTGGTCAACTTCTGCGGTGCAGAATGCTGATGCGGCCAAGCGGCCAGCCGTGCGGGAAGGCCAGCGATCGCTTCAGGGGAAACAATAAACTTCAGTTCTATTTCAACGCTCATCATTCTTTTACACCAATAGGTTAGGCACTACCGTGAGGCTTCACGGTGGCGGAGTCAGCCGGCCACGAACACACAATGGTGAGTATCTTACCGCGATTCCCACCGGCTTGACTCTGCCGACTGTAGAAAAAACCTGTTAGGCTATAAAATGCCACGCAACGCACGGAATCCGTGATACTAAGAGTGTTCTCATTCCGGTTTTGGCGTTGCGCCATCAGACTGAACGCTCTACTATCGTTCCATTAATTCACCTAGAAACGATTAACTCATGCAGAAATTACGCCTGATTTGCCTTGCCGTGCTGAGCTTCAGCATCACTTGGGGCGCACATGCCGAAGATAAGCGCTATATCTCCGATGAATTAAACACTTATGTCCACAGCGGCCCTGGTACGCAATATCGTATTGTAGGGACTTTGAACGCCGGTGAAGAAGTGACGCTGCTGAGCGTGAACGAAAACAACAGCTATGGTCAGATCCGTGACTCGAAAGGGCGCACCGTGTGGATCCAACTGGATCAGTTGAGCCAGACGCCAAGCCTGCGAACTCAGGTGCCGGAACTGGAGCAGCAGGTGAAAACCCTGACCGATAAATTAGCCAATATCGATAACAGCTGGAATCAGCGCACCGCCGAAATGCAGCAAAAAGTGGCCGCCAGCGACAGCACCATCAATGGTCTGCGGCAGGAAAACCAGGATCTGAAAAATCAGCTGGTTGTCGCCCAGAAGAAGGTGAACGCGGTTAATCTGCAACTCGACGACAAACAGCGCACGATTATTCTGCAATGGTTCCTGTACGGCGGCGGCGTTGCCGGTGCTGGCCTGTTGCTTGGTCTGCTGCTTCCGCGCCTGGTTCCGCGCCGTAAAAATAATCGCTGGATGAACTGATCTCATTCTCAGCCAGCTCAGGCGCCTGCGGGCGCCATTTTTATTGGCCTCAGCATCTGCCCGCCAATTGATGTAATCTGATAAAACCAGCCATCCAATATATTCAGGAGTTAAACCGTGAAGATTTACCTGGTCGGCGGTGCCGTCCGCGACAATCTGCTCAATATACCGGTGGTCGATCGCGACTGGGTGGTGGTCGGCGCAACGCCTGACGATCTACTGGCACGCGGCTACCAGCAGGTGGGTAAAGACTTCCCGGTATTTCTCAACCCAGAAACCCATGAAGAGTATGCATTGGCGCGCACAGAGCGCAAATCCGGCCAGGGCTATACCGGTTTTACCTGCTATGCCGCGCCGGACGTGACGCTGGAAGACGATCTGCTGCGACGCGATCTCACCATCAACGCCATAGCGCAGGCTGCCGATGGCGCATTGATCGACCCTTACCACGGCCAGGCCGATCTTACAGCACGGGTGTTACGCCACGTTTCCGCGGCCTTTGGCGAAGACCCTCTGCGCGTACTGCGCGTGGCGCGCTTCGCCGCCCGCTTTGCCCATTTGGGCTTTAGCGTGGCACCAGAAACCAGCGCACTGATGCGGCAGATGGCAGAGAGCGGCGAGTTGGCGGCACTGACGGCCGAGCGCGTGTGGAAAGAAACCGAGAAAGCGCTGCAAAGCCAAAGCCCACAGGTTTACTTCCAGGTACTGCGTGACTGTGGTGCACTGCAGGTGCTGTTCCCAGAAATCGACGCGCTGTTTGGCGTGCCTGCGCCTGAGAAATGGCACCCGGAGATCGATACCGGTGTGCATACGCTGATGACGCTGGCCATTGCCACGCAGCTCAGCCCTGAAGTGGATATCCGCTTTGCTGCCCTGTGCCACGATCTCGGTAAGGGCAAGACGCCGCCAGAACTGTGGCCTCATCACTATGGCCACGGGCCAGCCGGGGTGAAACTGGTCGAAGCACTGTGCAAGCGGCTGCGCGTGCCCAATCCCGTGCGCGAGTTGGCCAAGCTGGTGGCTGAATACCACGATCTGATCCACACGGTGAATAAACTGCGCCCAGAAACCCTGCTAAAGCTGTTTGATGCCATTGACGTGTGGCGCAAGCCGCAGCGGCTGGAACAGATGATCCTCTCCAGTGAGGCCGATGCCCGTGGCCGTGCCGGTTTTGAAAACAACCCTTATCCACAAGGGGATTATCTGCGCCAGGCGTATCAGATAGCCAACACTGTCTCGGTTAAAGAGGTGGTTGACAGCGGCCTGCAAGGCTTGGCGATCCGCGATGAGGTCAAACGCCGCCGCCAGCAGGCACTGGCAGAATGGAAAAAAACGCAGGAACCCCAGGCCTAAGCCGGTTAGTCCCTTCCTCTTTCCTATTTTCGGGCAAGAGGAAGGGGGTGACTCAGAAGCCTTCCTGCACCAATAAGTCACGGCTGATTTCCGCGATACTTTTCGCCCCGGTCAGCGTCATCGCTACACACATCTCTTTTCTGATCAGATCGAGCAGGTTTTCCACCCCCGCCTGGCCTGCGGTCGCCAACGCATAAAGATACGCGCGCCCTAACAGCACGCTGTCGGCCCCGAGCGCAATCATCCGCACCACGTCCAACCCGCTGCGCACCCCGCTGTCTGCCAGGATCGTGATATCCCCCTTTACCGCGTCGGCAATACTCGGCAGCGCACGGGCAGAAGAGAGCACGCCATCCAGTTGGCGGCCACCGTGGTTGGAAACCACGATGCCATCGGCACCAAAACGCACGGCATCCCGCGCATCATCAGCGTCGAGAATGCCCTTAATCACCATCGGCCCCTGCCAGAAGTCGCGGATCCACTCCAGATCGCTCCACGAAATCGAAGGATCAAAGTTGGCCCCCAGCCAGCCGATATAATCCTCCAAGCCGGTGGGTTTACCGAGATACGCTGAGATATTCCCCAAGTCGTGCGGGCGCCCGTTCAGGCCAACGTCCCATGCCCAGGCGGGATGGGTTACCGCTTGCCAATAGCGCCGCAGTGCGGCGTGCGGGCCGCTCATGCCGGAATGCGCATCGCGGTAGCGAGCGCCGGGTGTCGGCATATCCACGGTAAAGACCAACGTGGTACAGCCGGCGGCTTTCGCGCGCTCCAAGGCATTGCGCATGAATCCGCGATCTTTCAGCACATACAGTTGAAACCACATCGGGCGCTTGATCGCCGACGTCACTTCTTCGATGGGGCACACCGAGACGGTAGAAAGCGTAAAAGGAATGCCGTTTCGCTCTGCGGCCCGCGCGGCCTGCACCTCGCCACGGCGCGCATACATGCCGCACAACCCAACCGGGCCAAGGGCCACGGGCATCGATAGCGTTTCGTTAAACAGTTTGGTTTCCAGGCTGAGTGCCGACATGTTTTTCAACACCCGCTGCCTCAACGCGACCTGAGCCAGATCTTCCACGTTGCGCCGCAGAGTGTGCTCGGCGTAAGCGCCGCCATCAATATAGTGAAACAGAAAAGGTGGCAGTTTACGTTGTGCCGCAGCGCGGTAGTCGCTGGCTGCTGAGATAATCATGGAGCGATCTCCCTTATTTATTACAGTGAATTTTCGTCCGGCAGGCGGGTAATGCGCGCCAACCTTGCCTCATCTTCATGCAGGCCTTTAATGGTGGAATGCACAAACCCTAGGTGGGATTTTGCCGCTCTGCCAGCCCGTTCAGGATCCCCAGCCAGAATAGCCTGCAACATTTCCTCATGCTGTTGTGTAAGCCGCGCAAAGATGGTCGGCACGGTATACATGCGCTGGCGGCTATGCATGACGGAAGACTGCATTAAATCGAAAAAACCACGCATGGTTTGCAGCAACACCACGTTATGGGAAGCTTCGGCAATCGCCAGGTGGAAACGTACATCTGCCTGTGCCGCCAGATCAGGGTTATCGCTCTCTTTAAACTCTAACGTGGCGTCAAAACAAGCCTGCAGCTTCTCTTTATCTGCCGCGGTGGCACGCATCGCCGCGTGCCAGGCGGTGCTGGCCTCAATCGCGTGGCGGGCCTCCAGAATGTCGTAGCGATAATCAGGGTCGTCGGCGACCAAGGTTTTCAGTGGTTCTACGATGCATTGTTCCGACCAGGGGGAAAGTTCGTCGCAAACATAGGTGCCACCGCCGCGTCGGCTAATCAGCACCTTTTCGCTAATCAGTTTCTGGATCGCTTCACGCAACGAGGAGCGCGAAACGCCCAACTCGTTGGCCAACTGGCGTTCGGCGGGCAAACGCATGCCCGCTTGCAGTTTACGCTCGTGAATCATTGCCTTAACGTGCTCGACCAGACGATCGGCTAGGCGCGGTGACTGAGATGCGCTCATGGGATCATCCACGTCAGCCAGTAGGCCTGAAGCGTGGTGATCACCCCCACCATACAGGTGAAGATCAGGCTGTGTTTCACCGTAAAGCGGAACAAGTCTGACTCTTTCCCCACCAGGCCAACGGCTGCGCAGGCAATGGCAATAGACTGCGGCGAAATCATTTTCCCGGTGACGCCGCCGGTGGTGTTAGCCGCCACCAATAACACATCCGAAACGCCAATCTGCTGCGCGGTGGTCGCTTGCAGGGCGGCGAACAGTGCGTTGGACGAAGTATCGGAGCCGGTTAGAAAAACGCCCAGCCAGCCAAGGAACGGCGAGAAAAAGGTGAAGGCCTTGCCAGTATGCGCCAATGCCAACGCCAGCGTTGCCGACAGGCCGGAATAGTTAGAAATAAAAGCAAACGCCAGCACCATGCCAATGGAATAGATCGGCAGCATCAAGGCGGTTAACGTTTCGGCAAATGTGATGATTGCATCTTTGGGCTTCATCCGCAGATAAATCACCGAGGCAACTGCCGCAACCATAATCGCGGTACCGGTGGCCGAGAACCAGTCAAGCTTGAACACCGCGGCATAAGGCGTGATCTCTGCCACCACCGGCGGCATTTTCGCTACCAGCTTATCCAAGAATGGCACCGGGAAATTGAATACCCAGTCTTGCAATGCTCCGCCTTTAGCAAACAACGCTTTAAACGGCGGGATGCTCCACAGGGTGACGGTGGCGGTCAGGAAAATAAACGGCATCCAGGCGCGAACAATCTGCCCTAGCGTGTAGCTGTGCTGCGTCAGCGTTGGCTCAGTAACCGGACCTTCAGCGTTCTCAAAACGGAAGATGCGTTTAGGCTGCCAGACACGCAGAAACAGCGTCAGGCACACCAGTGAAACCAGCGAAGAGATGATGTCCGGCAGTTCCGGCCCCAGAAAGTTGGAGCTGAGATACTGCGCCATGGCAAAGCTGCCCCCAGCCACCACCACTGCTGGCCAGGTTTCCTTGATGCCACGCCAGCCGTCCATTATCGCCATGATCCAGAACAACACGATGATCGTCAAAAAGGGCAATTGACGCCCAACCATCTGGCCGATTTCGAAGCTGTCTAACCCGGTGACCTGACCCGCCACGATAATCGGGATCCCCATCGCGCCGAAAGCCACCGGCGCAGTGTTGACGATCAGGCAAAGCCCCGCCGCATACAGCGGGTTGAACCCCAACCCAACCAGCAGCGCAGCGGTGATCGCAACCGGCGCGCCAAACCCGGCCGCCCCTTCCAGAAAGGCGCCAAAGCAGAAACCCACGATCAGCATCTGTAAACGTTGATCGGGCGTGATCGAAAGAATCGAAGAACGAATGATGTCAAACTGCCCGGTCTTGACCGAGATTTTGTAGACAAACACCGCCGCAATAATGATCCAGGCAATCGGCCATAAACCATAGAAAAAGCCATACACCACTGCGGCGATCGCACGTTCTGCCGGCATCTGGTAAAGAAACAGCGCCACCAGCAGGGCAATCCCCACGGTGAATGTGGCAGCAATGTGCCCCTTAAGTTTGAGTTTTATCAGAGCAAAAAAGAAAAACAGAATAGGCAGCGCCGCGATCAGGCTCGACAGCCAGATATTACTCATAGGATCATAAACTTGTTGCCAGGCTTGCATGCAAATATCTCCAGCGATTGTTCGCATTTCTTCCCCACCGAATTGGTCCTACCAATAAGGTGGGGTAATCTATTTGATATGCGATAGTTAATTCACTGTTAAAAATATGCAATGACTCTGTTTTTATTTTTGGCTGTTCTGTGTGAGAGATTCACATTTTTTATCGATTGGTAGGACCAAATAGCGAGGGGAGGGAGAAATTTGTGAATAGTGGGCAAAGCCCACTATTGAAGAAGAGAATGAATTGCTGGTGTTTACATAAACACCATGTACACCACCGCCGCAACGATAAAACGATAAATGGCGAACGGCACAAACGAAATACGTTTGATAAGCTGCAGGAAGGTTTTAATCGCGATCAACGCAACAACGAAGGCGGTAATAAAACCGACGGCGAACATCGGCAGATCGCCCAGCGTCAGGAAATGCAGGCTCTTGTAGAGATCCAGCGCGCTGGCCCCCATCATCATCGGCACCGCCAGGATGAAGGAAAACTCGGACGCCGCATAACGGCTCACGCCCACCAGCATACCGCCGGAAATGGTGGCTCCCGAACGGGAGAAACCTGGCCACAGCGCCAGACACTGGAAGCAGCCGATGGCAAATGCCTGGCGGTAAGTGATGTCATCCAGCCCCACTGCCGGAGGATTCTTCGGTTTCAACCATTCAGCCACCAGCAGCAGCACGCCGCCGACGATCAACGCATACATCACGTTTTTCGGTGCAAACAGCGATTTAATCACGTCGTGGAACACCAGCCCCAGCACTACCGCCGGGATCATCGCCAACAGAATATGGCCCAGCTTCAAACGCCCGGCCGTTTTCCCCTCATGCTCCACCGGCTTACCGCCGAAATGAATGCCGATCAGGCCAAACAGGCGGCGCCAGAACACCACCACCACCGCCAGAATCGACCCCAGTTGAATGATCACTTCAAAAGTTTTGGCCGTGTCACCGGTAAACCCCAACCATTCACCGACGATGATCATATGCCCGGTGGAGGAAACCGGCAAAAATTCGGTTAACCCTTCAACCACCCCAAGAATAAACGCAACAAACAGTGAATGCATGTCAGCCATGATCCTGCCTTACCCCATGTCAAATTTAAGGCTATATCCCCCATCGCCTGCAAGCTGCACAGCCAGCCATTGCAAAATCAAGGGGATAAACGTAAAAAAGCGGCAATGCTCAAATACAGTGCCGCTCAAACCCATATTCATTATTGCCCAGAATAACCCTTCTGAGTTGCATCTGAATGACAATCAGGCACCGCGCGTGCCACGCTCGATGATCACGCCAACCCGGCTGGCCTGTGCAACCGCTCCCGGCTTGCTGACCTTAATACGGACCCACGGGGATTTAAAGCGTTGCAGTAAAATTTCGGATACCTCCTCTGCCACGCGCTCCACCAGCGCAAAACGCTGCGACTGCACGTGCTGAATGATCGCATCGCTGACATCGGCATAGCTCAGGCAGTGGTCCACATCGTCACTGGTTGCAGCCTGGCGGTTATCCCAGCCCATTTCGATATCGAACACCAGTTTCTGCTGAATGGTTTGTTCCCAGTCATAAACGCCAATGGTGGTGATTACGGTAAGCTCTTCGATAAATACGATATCCATCACGTCATTCTCAGTTTTTGGCCCTGCTGGATACCACTTCCAGCGGAATATGCGTATTATCCATGGATGTTGCGAGTAAAACGACCATTATTAAACGGAACCGCGTTATGAGTGCTACCGCGCTTGGCATGATTATCTTCGCGTATCTGTGTGGCTCAATTTCCAGCGCGATCCTGGTTTGCCGGATCGCCAGGCTACCGGATCCGCGTGAACATGGATCAGGGAATCCCGGGGCGACCAACGTCTTGCGCATTGGCGGCCGCTTGGCTGCCGCAACGGTACTGGTCTTTGATATTCTGAAAGGAATGTTACCCGTCTGGCTGGCTTATGCGCTCAATGTTCCGCCGCTGTACCTTGGCCTGACGGCGATCGCCGCCTGCCTCGGCCACATTTATCCGGTGTTCTTCCACTTCCGCGGCGGTAAAGGTGTTGCCACTGCGTTCGGGGCTATCGCCCCGATCGGCTGGGATCTCACCGGCCTGATGACCGGTACCTGGCTGTTGACGGTGCTGCTGAGCGGTTACTCCTCGCTGGGGGCAATTGTCAGCGCGCTAATCGCACCATTCTACGTCTGGTGGTTCAAACCGCAGTTTACCTTCCCGGTGGCGATGCTTTCATGCCTGATCCTGATGCGCCATCACGACAACATCCAGCGCCTGTGGCGCGGGCAGGAAGGCAAAATTTGGGGTAAATTCCGCAAGAAGAAACAAGATGCTGCAGAGCAGGAAGAGCATAAAGAAGAATAATTGGGGCCGGAGATTGCCGGCCCTCAGCGTTTATACCGCCGGCAATTCTGCCAACGGCCAACGCGGGCGCACAGAAACGCTCAGCTCTGGATTGGCACCGCTTTTCAGCCGTATCAGCCCCGCATAGGCGATCATCGCACCGTTATCGGTACAAAACTCTGGGCGAGCGTAGAACACCTCCCCAGCGCGTTTTTTCATCATTTCCGCCAATTTAGCGCGCAAGGTACGGTTGGCGCTAACGCCACCGGCCATCACCAGACGTTTAAACCCGGTCTGCTCCAGCGCACGCTTGCATTTAATCGCCAGCGTATCCACCACCGCATCCTCAAACGCGCGCGCGATGTCGGCACGCGTCTGATCGTCGTTACCGTTGGCGCGGATAGTATTGGCGGCAAAGGTCTTCAGCCCGGAGAAACTGAAATCCAGGCCAGGGCGATCGGTCATCGGGCGCGGGAAGGTAAAACGCCCTGCGCTGCCCTGCTGTGCCATGTTAGACAGCATCGGGCCACCGGGATAATCCAGCCCCAGCAGTTTGGCGGTTTTATCGAAAGCCTCACCGGCGGCATCATCAATAGATTCGCCCAATAATTCGTATTCGCCAATGCCGGTAACGCTGATGAGTTGGGTATGCCCACCGGATACCAGCAGCGCCACAAACGGGAACGCCGGAGGATTATCTTCCAGCATCGGGGCCAACAAGTGGCCTTCCATATGGTGCACCGGCACGGCGGGCACGTTCCAGGCAAACGCCAGCGCGCGGCCAATGGTTGCCCCCACCAGCAATGCGCCCACCAGGCCTGGGCCTGCGGTATAGGCCACACCGTCGATATCTGCAGCGCACAGGTTTGCTTCTTTCAGCGCCGCCTGAATCAGCGGCACGGTTTTACGCACGTGATCGCGGGACGCCAGCTCAGGCACCACACCGCCGTAATCGGCGTGCAGCTTCACCTGGCTGTACAGTTGGTTGGCTAATAAACCGGCTTGATCGTCATACACTGCAATTCCGGTTTCATCGCAGGAGGTTTCTATACCCAGTACTCGCATTACATTTCCCATCATTCACGTGCGGCCGCCAGTTTAGCATAATCACAGCCATTTACCGCCATTGTACGCTAGGTTGATGATTCGCCACGGGTGATTAAAAACGAGCAATTCTCCCCGATTCGTCTATAATCGGCGGCCGATGCATAATTGCGCGAGTTTGCCGGAACGCGGCGTGTTTCAATTTGCTATGGTGCTTTACAAAGCAGCATCCATTGAAGTAAAATTCCGCACCATTTTGAAAAGGCTGGCGCTTGGCCAGCAGCAAACCGAATTCTATTGAGGTGAGAGGCACATGCCGGTAATTAAAGTACGTGAAAACGAGCCATTTGACGTTGCTCTGCGTCGTTTCAAGCGTTCCTGCGAAAAAGCAGGTGTTTTAGCTGAAGTTCGTCGTCGTGAGTTCTATGAAAAACCGACTACCGAACGCAAACGCGCTAAAGCTTCTGCTGTAAAACGTCACGCCAAGAAACTGGCTCGCGAAAACGCACGCCGCACTCGTCTGTATTAATCCTTCGGGGGTAACCCCACCGCGTGATTTTTTCTTTTCCAAGAACACGCAGACTGAGTAGTTGCATACGAAGGCCGTGCTTTCCGTAAGGAATGCGCGGCTTGTTCTCGTTTATAAGCAATCGAACAGGGGCTTATGGCTGGACGAATTCCGCGTGTATTTATCAATGACTTGCTGGCGCGTACCGACATCGTCGATCTGATCGACGCCCGGGTCAAGCTCAAGAAGCAAGGTAAGAATTATCACGCGTGCTGTCCGTTCCACCACGAAAAAACGCCTTCATTCACCGTTAATGGCGATAAACAGTTTTATCACTGTTTTGGTTGTGGTGCGCACGGCAACGCCGTCGATTTCCTGATGAATTACGACAGGCTCGAGTTTGTCGAAACCATTGAGGAACTGGCCACCATGCACGGGCTGGAAGTGCCTTACGAAGCAGGCACCGGGCCGACGCAGATTGAACGCCATCAGCGCCAAAGTCTCTACCAACTGATGGAACAGCTTAGCGCGTTCTATCAACAATCACTGCAGCAATCCAGCGGTGCACAGGCGCGTAATTACCTGCAACAGCGCGGGTTGAGTGAGCAGGTTATCCAGCATTTTGCCATCGGTTTTGCACCAGCCGGTTGGGATAATGCGTTAAAACGCTTTGGCCGCGACGCCGACAGCCGCGCCGCATTGAACGATGCCGGAATGTTGGTGACTAACGATCAAGGGCGTACGTACGATCGTTTCCGTGAACGTGTCATGTTCCCAATCCGCGACAAACGCGGGCGGGTGATCGCCTTTGGCGGCCGCGTGTTGGGCGATGGTATGCCGAAATACCTGAACTCGCCGGAAACCGAAGTATTCCACAAGGGCCGCCAGCTGTACGGCCTGTATGAAGCACAGCAGAGCCACCCTACCCTGCAGCGTTTGCTGGTAGTTGAAGGCTATATGGATGTGGTGGCACTGGCGCAATACGGCATCGACTATGCCGTCGCCTCACTGGGAACTTCGACCACGGCTGAACATATTCAGCTTCTGTTCCGTGCCACCGATCACGTTGTCTGCTGTTATGACGGCGACAGAGCCGGTCGCGAAGCGGCCTGGCGTGCGCTGGAAACCGCACTGCCCTATCTCAACGACGGGCGTCAGTTGCGGTTTATGTTTTTGCCTGATGGCGAAGACCCGGACACATTAGTGCGTAAAGAGGGCAAAGAGGCATTCGAACAACGGATGGAGCTGGCACAGCCACTGTCCACTTTCCTGTTCGAAACTTTGATGCCACAGGTTGACCTGAGCAGCCCGGACGGCCGCGCCAAGCTGAGCACGCTGGCGCTACCGCTGATTACTCAAGTACCGGGCGAGACTTTGCGCCTGTATCTGCGCCAGCAGCTCGGCAGCAAGTTGGGCCTGTTGGACGACAGCCAGCTCGACAAATTGATGCCCAAACAGGCTGAAAATGCGAATAATTATCAGGTGCCCCAGCTAAAACGCACAACCATGCGTATACTGATAGGGTTACTGGTACAAAATCCGCGTTTGGCTACACTTATCCCTTCACTGGAAGGATTAGAGCAGACCAAGCAGGCGGGATTACCGCTGTTTATTGAACTGGTACAAACCTGCCTGGCGCAACCCGGCCTGACAACCGGCCAACTGCTTGAGCTGTATCGCGACAACAAATTCAGCCAGCAGCTTGAAACCTTGGCGACCTGGAACCATATGATCGTTGAGGATATGGTCGAGCAGACCTTTTTAGATACGTTGGCCAGCTTGTATGACTCGGTGCTAGAGCAACGGCTGGAAACACTGATCGCCCAAGCCAGAACACACGGCCTGAGCCCTGAAGAACGTGAAGAAGTTCGCTCACTGAATCAGGTGTTAGCGAAAAAAAACTGAATACCAACGGCTTAAGTGCCGATAAATGCGAGGGTTCAACCCTGCAATATGCCGCCATAGTGGGCCGCGGCAACAACTAAAACGCCCCAAATGCTATTGTTGGCGGTTTCGCCGACCGACACCAACCCAAATACTCTGAAGTGTGGATACCGTCTTATGGAGCAAAACCCGCAGTCACAGCTGAAGCTACTTGTCACCCGTGGTAAAGAGCAAGGCTACTTGACCTATGCTGAGGTCAATGACCATCTGCCGGAAGATATCGTCGACTCCGATCAGATCGAAGATATCATCCAGATGATTAATGACATGGGCATCCAGGTGATGGAAGAGGCACCGGACGCCGATGACCTGTTACTTGCTGAAAACTCAAACAACACAGACGAAGACGCCGAAGAAGCCGCTGCTCAGGTGCTCTCTAGCGTTGAATCCGAGATTGGCCGTACCACCGACCCGGTGCGCATGTACATGCGTGAAATGGGTACCGTTGAACTGCTGACGCGCGAAGGCGAAATCGACATCGCCAAACGTATCGAAGACGGTATTAACCAGGTGCAATGCTCCGTGGCCGAGTACCCGGAAGCCATTACCTATCTGCTGGAACAGTACGATCGCGTCGAAGCGGGTGAAGCGCGCCTGTCCGATCTGATCACCGGCTTCGTCGATCCCAACGCGGAAGAGGACATCGCCCCAACCGCGACGCATATCGGTTCCGAATTAACGACCGAAGAGCAGAATGACGACGATGAAGACGAAGACGAGGAAGACGATGCTGAAGACGATAACAGCATCGATCCGGAGCTTGCTCGTCAGAAGTTCGCCGATCTGCGCGATCAGTACGAAGCCACCCGTCTGATGATCAAAAAGAACGGTCGCAGCCACGCCAGCGCAGCAGAAGAGATCCTGAAGCTGTCTGAAGTGTTCAAGCAGTTCCGTCTGGTGCCAAAACAGTTCGACTTCCTGGTCAACAGCATGCGTGCCATGATGGATCGCGTTCGTACCCAAGAACGTCTCATCATGAAGCTGTGCGTTGAACAGTGCAAAATGCCGAAGAAAAACTTCGTCACTCTGTTTGCCGGTAACGAAACCAGCACCACTTGGTTCGAAGCGGCACTGGCAATGGCTAAGCCATGGTCAGAAAAGCTGAAAGATGTCGGTGACGACGTGCAGCGCAGCCTGCAGAAGCTGCGTCAGATCGAAGAAGAGACCGGCCTGACCATTGAGCAGGTGAAAGACATCAACCGCCGTATGTCGATCGGTGAAGCGAAAGCCCGCCGCGCGAAGAAAGAGATGGTTGAAGCTAACCTGCGTCTGGTTATCTCGATCGCCAAGAAGTACACCAACCGTGGTCTGCAGTTCCTGGATCTGATTCAGGAAGGCAACATCGGCCTGATGAAAGCGGTAGATAAATTCGAATACCGTCGTGGTTATAAGTTCTCGACTTATGCCACCTGGTGGATCCGTCAGGCGATCACCCGTTCTATCGCCGATCAGGCACGTACCATCCGTATTCCGGTGCATATGATTGAGACCATCAACAAACTCAACCGTATTTCGCGCCAGATGCTGCAAGAGATGGGCCGTGAACCAACGCCGGAAGAGCTGGCTGAACGTATGCTGATGCCTGAAGACAAAATCCGCAAAGTGCTGAAGATCGCCAAAGAGCCGATCTCCATGGAAACGCCGATCGGTGATGATGAAGATTCACATCTGGGCGATTTCATCGAGGATACCACCCTCGAGCTGCCACTGGATTCTGCCACCTCTGAAAGCCTGCGTTCTGCAACGCACGACGTTCTGGCTGGCCTGACCGCACGTGAAGCGAAAGTGCTGCGTATGCGTTTCGGTATCGATATGAACACTGACCACACGTTGGAAGAAGTGGGCAAACAGTTCGACGTTACCCGTGAACGTATCCGTCAGATCGAAGCCAAAGCGTTGCGTAAACTGCGCCACCCAAGCCGTTCAGAAGTGCTGCGCAGCTTCCTGGATGACTAAGGCTAGCTGACACACATTGAAACCCCGGCCTGCCCGGGGTTTTTTATTGCCTTTATTTCAGCGCCAGAAACAGTTCACGATAACTCACCACCAGTTGCTCCAGCGTGGCACGGTTCAGCCCGCTCGGATTAGGCAGCACCCACACCTGCGTTTTACCGATCATCATCTCCTGACGTCCCCAGGGCACCTGGCGGATACCCAGTGCGCTGCTGAATGCCTGCTTTCCGAGGATCGCCAGCGCCTGCGGCTGGCATTGCAGGATCTTTTCTTTTAATGCCTCCCCCCCGCACGCAACTCATTGCGCGCCAACTCGCTGGCCTCAACCGTTGGACGTTCAACCAGCATGGTTATGCCGCACCCCGTATCCAGAAGATGCCGCTCTTCTTCCGGAGCCAAGAGACGCTCAGTAAAGCCCGCCTGATGGATAACCTTCCAGAAGCGATTGTTGGCATTAGCAAAATGATAGCCATAATGCGCAGTAGAAAGGCCGGGATTGATGCCACAAAAGACAACCCGCAAAGCAGGAGCCAGAATATCCGTGATCATAATATGTTCCGTTAAAGCATTTGGAGTGGTTATCGCAAAATCTGCCTGCAATTACAACAGGCTATAACTGAACATAAAAGCGACATATGATTTGAAGGCAGTAGACCTTCATCATGCGATTACCGTATAATCACGCCGCTTGGCCCCTTAGCTCAGTGGTTAGAGCAGGCGACTCATAATCGCTTGGTCGCTGGTTCAAACCCAGCAGGGGCCACCAAATAAAACAAGGGGTTACGTTAACAGCGTAACCCCTTTAGTTTTTCTAGGATATTTATAGGATATTTTGCATAAGTATCTCTGGGTAACATTATGGCTAAAAAGTAAACCACCATGCCAGTTGATGGTGAGCCTTAGCTGTGAGAACTCACGAAGAACAAACGCTATGCCCCTGCTCATGCAAAAAGCCACCATTAGAAAACACGTCCATTTGCTACTTTGTTTACCGGTATCATGAGCGTAAGCAATCCACCCAAAACGAGTTACAATCTTCAGACCATAAACATTCTGGGGCCTTAAAATGTCAGAAAATGATGAAAAATGTGCACTGTGCCATGAAAGAAAAAAACTATGTTCTTCGCATATTATTCCTAATAGTTTTATAAAAAAGGTTCGAAGAGACTCACCGCAACTAATTGTTGTAACTGCTGATGAGACAACCAAGCCCAGAAGAGACAACGTTGGTGCTAAGGAAAAAATGCTTTGCCACGACTGCGAACAATTATTTAGCTCAAATTTTGAGCAATACGGAATAAGTCTATTAAGGAGAAGTAAAAATATCGTAAAAGGGAATAAAAATATAATCGTTTATAATTATCAACACGATCGTTTTTATTTATATTGCTTGAGTATATTTTGGAGGATGGCTCAATCCAAGCTAGATGAATTTAAAAATGTACTATTTCCTCCCAGGGTATCTGATATCATAAGGAATTGTTTACTCATGAATACACTAGCCATAAATGAAAGGATGGATATAAATGAAATCATGAGAATAAATATCATTAAAATTTATGATCCCTTCAGTGAAAAAAGAACATATTACATCCAAAACATACTATGTCCCTGCCATACAGATTATACAAACAATGAGTATAAAATTTCATTTCTCGCAGAGGGTCTCTTCTACACATTGCGTCTAGATTTAAATAAAAATAATTTCGAAAAAAACAAGAATAAAGGCCTACCGCTTGGAAAAGCACTAAAAATAAAAAAATATGATTACCGAGAGATTACTGAACTGCATTACTCCATAGACTGCGCACTCGATAAAACAAGGAAATACCCTTTCATATAATAGACTTCTAAGATATGCGAACTAACTAAAGTTGATACACTGTTCGATATGCGTATCACCACAAAAAAATACGAATAAATCAGAACAGGTGCTGATTGTACTCACATCAAGATCTGATTTTATCTGGCGTTAAAATATATGATATCAATGTAGTAAAGCTAATCATGAATCATTATAAAAAGGCCGCCTAAGCGACCAGTAATTAGCCAAATAATTAAGGGTTATTTTTATTATCGCCCTTTAGAAGCAGTATCAAATCTTGATTTAGCTGCCCCTTAAATTTAACTACAACCCTTCCACCAGAACCTATCCTGCCTGCTAAATCTCCAAGTTCTTTGGCATATTTATGCTCCCAACCATTTGTAATGGCCCAACTAGTGATTTCATCACCGTGTAGAGGAACTTTCTCTTTATGCAGAAATTTGAATAGTTCTTTTGCGAAACTTTCATCTTGTGGATGGAGTAGTCCTGTTGACAAGTTTATACGAGCGGTTAATTTTTTCAGTGCCACTTCAAGAACATGTTTCATCAGAATTTCCATATAGTTTGCACAAGGTGCTATTACAATCAAATTATCACCACAGTTGTTTGATTAAAATCACAAATAAGAATTAAGTTAAATACCCTTGAACTCTGCAAGGCGTTGTTGTTGTTCTTCGCTCAGGTCGAAGGCAAATTCTTCATGTTGTAGCTGATAGGTGCCAAAGCTCATCAGGAAGGCGACAGCCGGGTCTATCTTGTTGGCCGCCTTCTTCTTGTTCGGCTTGATGTTGGCGTTGGCATCGGTTTCCATCACCACGTTAGCCATTGCCCAGGTCAGCACCGGATCGCCGTTGTGCTCGATCACCTTGCGGTTAACGAACACCTCCGCCGATTTCGCCACCGGGCTGAATTTCACATAGGTTTGCGGGAACGGCTCCACATCGAGGCCAGCCCCTTGAAGCTGGGTGCGGATCTGCGTGGCGTTCCAGGTATCGAAGCCCACCAGCTCAATGTTGAAGCACTCAGCGTCGGCCAGCACATCATCACGGATGCGGTCATAGTCGATGCAATCCCCCGGCGTGGTGCGTAACCAGCCCTGTTTCACCCACTGGCGGTACAAAGTGCGGTTCTTATTGGCCGGGTTCTGCAATTGGGCTTCAGGGATATAGTGGCGCGTCAGCAGGCGCACGCGGCGTTCTAGCGGGAAGGTGTAGCAAACGCTGGTAATGTCACTGGTGGAAGAGAGATCCATACCGGCGTAACACGTCAGCCCTTCCAGGTCGGCTTCGGTATAGTCGGCGGCGCAGGCTTTCCAGGCTCCTTCCCCCATCCACGGTGTCGCACCCTGGCACCAGATATTGAAACGCTTGGTCAGCATTTCTACCCACTGCGAGGGAATGCCGCGGGCCTTCTGGATAGTATCGGCCAGTACGGCCACATCAACGGACACCGACAGGTTAGGATTGGCCTTCACCCACTGCGCCGGGTCGTCTACTTCGGTTTCGTCGTCCAGCTCGTAGATCAACGCGAACAGCGATTCATTCTCTTCTTCCCCGGCCAATATCTGGCAACAGTAGTCATAGTGTTGCTTGCAGGCCGATACGATGTTGCTGCCGGCTGTCGTGATGGCAAACAGAATGCCTTCGGGGCGTCCGCCCATTCCCAGCTCGAGAGCCGAATACACGCCGTTATCCGGGTGCAGGTGGTATTCATCGACCACCGCCAGGCTGGGGTTAGTCCCTTCAATGGTGGAGGCTCTGGCCGCCAGCGGCTTTAACAGGCTGTTGGATTTGGCGTAAATCAGCTTGTGCTGCTGGATAGCCACCCGCTTGCGCAGCGGTTTGGAGAGCAGACACATCTGCCGGGCATCATCAAACACGATACGGGCCTGATCCCGGCTCACGGCGGCGGTGTAAATGTCCTGCTGGCCGTGCTCCATCACCAGGAACCAGTTAGCCAGCATCGCAGCCACTGTCGATTTGGCGTTCTTGCGCGGTACCTGAATGTAGGCGCTGCGGTACTTGCGGCGACCGGTAGCCGCCAATTTGAAGCCCAGCAGGTTGGCAAAGGCGAACTGCTGCCACGGTTCAAGCTCTATAGGCTTGCCACGCAACGGGCCTTTGACGTGCGGACAGAGGCGAGAAAAAGCGACAAAACGCTCTACAGTGGCCGTATCGAACACGTAAAGGGGGTTGTTGAGGTCGGAAAAGTAGCGGTTTATGGCCTGTTTTAGCCGCTTACACGCCGGTATTTCACCGCTTTTTATCGCTTCTGCGTATTCATCCCAGGCGGTCAAGTTCGTCTTCCTCCTCAATATCTACTGGATTACGGCGGCGGGATACCGGATCAAAACCCAACAGGGAAGACATTTTGATCATGATTTTTTCGGCGTCCGATTTGGCCTTCAGCGCGGGGTTGGTGGTGGTGGCACCGCGTGAACCCTCAACCGAAAAACCACGGGCCGCAAGGTCTGCCACGGCACGGCGGTACATCGAGTAGTTGAGGCAATACAATTCCAGGTTGCGCCAATCGGCATCAATTAAATCGCCGCGCTCCATCATTTGCTTGGCTCTCGCTTTCCACTCTGCGGTGGCGATCTCGTCAAAATAAGCGGGAGGCTTGGGCGGTCTTGCCATAACGTTTCTGTTTCCTGTGCCTTACTGCTGTGAAAAAAAATGCCGCGCGTAAAAATTTGAGGGGGCGGGTGGTTCCAGCAGTGAGGGGCTTTGTCCTGAAAACGCCCCCCACCCGGTCAGAGCGGCCCGCTATCGGTTCCTGAATGCCTCGGCGAGCTCACGGTCACGCTGTGATAGGCGCTTGCCTGTGGCTTGTTCAGGCGTCTTGCCGTGGCGCTTCATAAACCCGTCACGGCTACGCTCCAAGCCTCTAACCAACTGATTAATCTCTTCTTCACGCATTGTTGTTGTACTCATGTATCCAGTCGTTGCGATGGCTGGCGGCTTCTTCCTGTTCGCGGAACTTACCGGCCTTGCGCTGCTGCTTGGTGATCGGGTCTTGTGTGGTGGTCTTGCGGCTGTGATGGCTGACGCATAACCCCTGATGATTGCTGGCGGGCCAGAACAGCACATCGCCTTCACCCTCGATCGGGATGATGTGATCAACTATCTTGGCCGGGGTATAACGCCCTTCCTTCTCGCACATTACGCAGAGCGGGTGAGCCTTGAGATAGAGCAGGCGATACTTACCCCAGCGGTTGGAGTAACCACGCTCGGTACGGGTACCACGGTTGGCAGTCAGTGTGGCGTTAGTCTGGCGCTTGTGCTCAGGGCAGCGGCCAGACTTTACGCGATTACGACAACCGGGATAGGTACAACGTTTCAATGGATGGACTGGCATCAGTACACCCCCGGATCACGGTACACACTCCACAGGTGCGAGATGGTCAGCGGGACTTCTTTGATAGTGAGAGCAGCAACCATCTCCCTATTTTCATAGAGCATACAGATATACATCAGGCACCCCACTTTAAGCGCCGGGTTAAACGCCAGATCATCACCGAAGCGCTTACCGATATGTTTCTGGCAGACCTCCAACGATGCGGCGATGTAATCGCGGAGAAGATCGTCCTCATCTTCATAATCATCATCAATGCGACAATGTGCCTTTACCTCTTTCAAGCTGATTAATTCAGTCATTTGCCCCACCGCCTTTTACCTCAACCGTTTGTTTCCATGCCTGGCTAAACTCTTCCCCACCTTCACGTGGCGACATTCCTTCACGTTCGCGGGCTTCGTTCGGACACATCACACCGGACTTGATCGCCGTCTCGTAGCTCTTGAAGCGATCCTGCGGATTGGCGCGCAACAGGTCGGTGGTGTCGAACTCCACCAGGTAACGGGAACCGGAAGACGGGGAAACCAACAGCAAGGCAGCTTTAAGTTGCTGTTCAAAGTTGGTTAACCAGGGGCGCATCGTCATGGCATGGAAAGCGCGGCTGGCTTCGCTGAAGTTGCTGTAGGTACTGTTGGAATACTCTTGCAGGAAGATCGGGCTGATATTGAAGATCCGGGCAACGTCTTCAATGGTGAAGCGGCGAGAGGCCAGCCATTCAGCATCCTGATTGCTCATGCCTAATTGCTGGTAATCCATACCCCCTTCAAGGATCGGCGTCTTACCGGCATTCTTGGCCCCTTTGTAACGTTCTAGCGCCTCCATCGCTTTTGCACCTTTGATGCTGTCGAACCATTCACCTGATTTGATGATACCTGCGGCCATCAGGCCATCGCGCATGATGCTGGCACCGTGGCGCTGTTGGGCCATACCCAGCCCCAGAGTTTCCCGGCAAATGCTGACCGGAGAACGGGACAGGAAGCCATCATCGGTGGAGTAGCGCAGGTGCAGGATTTCTTCCTGCAGGTAGGTACGCACGCGCCCGCTGAAGGGTTCGGTAATGGTGTAGGCATAGCGGTGCTCATCCAGGCGTTTCGGTACCACGGCACGCGGTGGGTAAGGGTGCAGGGATTGCGGCTGGCCGTCTTTGCCCCATTTGATCACCGCGTAGGCATTACCGTTCAGCAGGCAATGGCGCATCAGGGTGCGCTTGAACTGATAAGGGGTCTGGCAATCGTTCGGGCGCTCATTCAGCAACACATCAACGGGGTGATCGGCTAACCAGGTACGGGCCTCTACGCCATTAGTGCGGGTTACTCGGTACAAGTAGCAGGGCATGGAGGCCACCGCTTCACTGATCACCGCCACGGCGTTTAAGACGGCAGGCAGTGTTTCAGCATTGCCCGATGAGACATGTTCACCTGAACCGGTGTTAGGGATACCGGCCATAGCCAGAAACTCATCAATGGTCATGCTGCGGTTTTCGGTCTTGCGTTTCCATGGCCACATATCACAACCCCGCCAGATAAGCCCAATGGGAACGCAGATCCACCAGTTCCGGGTGCTGGGTCAGCAGTGAACGCTTGGCGATCTGAATATCGGTTTCACGGTAGGCCGGTAAGCTGGTCACGGTGATTTCGCGCAGCTCGGCGGCCAGCACGGTACGGACATACGGTTGTTGGGTGCTGTCCCACTGGTCTTTCAGCGCCCGGAACCCGAAGGACATGCCGGAAATGTCGCCCCGTTCAACCAGGATCAGCACATCGCGCCCCAGTTGGGTATCGGGCGGCGTCAGCTCAAAGCGCAAGCCGGTGGCGTCTTCACTCAATACCAGGGTGCCGGAGGTATTGCGGCCTAACAGCGCGGTATGGTCATGCTCGTACAGTGCGCGAACATCAGTACCGGCTGCCAGGCTGTCTTTAAAGGCATTAGGGGCAAATTGCTCTACAAACTCATCCCACAGCACTTCTGAACGGCTGTTCCACTTCACGGCATAGCCAACCAGCTTTTGATCGGCGGCGGTCAGTGTGGCGGTGCGGATTTCAAAATCGGTGTCTTTCATCGGTGGCTCCATAAGACAAAGGGGCCGTAGCCCCTTCTCGGATTACTTGGTCGCGTTGATTTCCAGTACCTTGATGGCGTTGGAGTCCACCAGCCCACCGCCCAGGTATTTATCGGTGTGTACCTTGTAGAAGCCCGGCTCGGTGATGTTGTCCGGGCGGGTGCGGGTGCCGGTTTCGTGATCCACGATGAAATAGCCGCGCTTGAAGTCACCGACAGCGATCACCGGCTTGCCTGCGGCAGCGTCCGGCATGTTCTCCAGGTAGTGAACCGGGTGGCCCAGCAACATATCGGGATCACCGGCTTGCAGACGATCGCGCCAGATGTAATCCCCGTTGCCGTTCTTCAGCTTTTGCAGCATGGCGGCAGTATTGGAGTTCATCACCCATACAGCATTACGGCGGTAACGGCGGCGCAGCTTGAAGACCAGATCGATCAGCTCGTCAGCGGTAGGGGTAGCACCAGCGGAAACCATCTTTTCCAGGGTACCGAATGGACGGGTGCGATCGCCTTTAGCCTCACGCGGATAGGACAGGAACCCTTTTGACTTCTTGGCCCCGTCACCGCTTACCAGGTCGGTTTCTTCGGTTTCGGCGAACGTGTCGCTAATCTCTTCAGTCAGCCAGCCCAGGATATCCACGTCGCTGAAGTCGAGAATTTCCTGGGTGGTTTTCGGGTAAGCGTAGATAGGATTCAGCTTGATGCTGATCTCTTCCAGCTTAGGCGTCGCGGTTTCGTCACGGGCTTCACCTTCAATGCCACGTCCTACCGCCGCGCCGCCTACGGACACGAGTTTTTTGTATTCGTTGGATTTGGTGGTCTTCACCGTGCAGATCTGACGCATCACGCTTTCATCGGCCAGCATGCGCATGATCTCGGTATCCAGCTCAGGGATAACGGAATAGCCGCCGCTTTCATTAACGGTGGTAGACAGCATCCGGGTTTCACCGGTCATGATGTAGTGGCGCAGTTCTTCATTGCTCAAAGTCTTGCCGTCTTTGGCTGGCTTGGCGTTGCCACCTTGGGCGCGTTCTTCATCGGCCAGGGATTCATAACGGACAATATCAGCCTGTAAGGTGTCGGCCTGGGTGCGGAGCTCGTCAAACTGTTTCGCTTCGTCTGGGTTAAGGCTGCGTTTCTCTTCTTCGGCCTTGGTCAGCAGGGAGCGCATTTGGGTGGCGAGTTCGGCTTTCTTCTGGCGGAGTTCAATCAATTTTTTCATGTACGGTTTCTCGTTGAAATAAATAACGTGACGTGAAACCAGCACTAAAGGAGGGGGCCGTTTACTCTTTTTCTGCATCTCGCAGGCTACTTCGCGCAGCTTGACTAAACGGCCAGTGGCGGCTCACGTCTGAGTGCCACTTATCAAGATATACATGGAAAATATAAAGAAAACCCCCATCAGAGACAGAGGTAAACACAGGTAAACATGAGTACAAAATATTTACAAAACTATTCTTACTTTGTGACTAAAAGAGTATTCTTAAACAGTGTTAATGGAAACTTACGAGAGGGATTATGACTGTATTTATCACGGTTTTTTCTGGGGTTTTAGTATACGTCATTGGGCAAATTATTATGAAATTAATAATAGAACCTGTTAATGATCTGAAAAGGGCGATTTCAAAAATAGTTTACGACCTAATATTTTACTCTAACAAATTGGCCAACCCCATGCCTCCTGGAAACGAAGAAATGGTTGAAGCATGTAAAGTAATGCGCCAACACTCATCAACGTTACACTCCGCAACTCACTTAATACCAGGGTATAAGCATATATATCGCATCTTTGGTTTGCCTAGCCCTGAGGGAATAAAAGAGGCAACACAAAAATTAATATATCTCTCCAACGGGTATAGCGGCGTACTAGATAACCAAGCCATACGTAATCTATATGCTATACAAGAGGTTCGGTTGAGCTTACGAGTTCCTATCCCTGAGGGGGAAATGTTAGACCCTGAAAACAAAAAAGCATTTATGGGAATAAAACCCAATTAATAATTTAAGCCCTGACGTTAATATCAGGGCTATTTCCTATTTTTCACTCATCCATCCAGGCGGTGAAGGCATCTTGTCCCGGTATTGCTGAAGATGCTCGATCATTGCATCCAACTGCTCACGATTGGTGGCAAAAATCTCCTCTGTAAATGTGCTGCGTACAAAATCATGATGGTCAATCCAGAAGAAAGCACCATCAGACAACGCCCGTCGATATTCGGTAGTGTGCATAGTATCAATGTCACCAAGATCGAACTGCTCTCTGTGTGCTTTGATATCACTTACTGTAATTGGCATGTATTTCTCTCCATAATGATAGAAAAAAGTTTTTTACCCTAAAAACTGTCCACACTGTCCACCGATAAAAATTAACCATGTAAATCATTAAGTTAAACGGTTGACACTTAAAACCAAACTGTCCACTACTCTCCACCAAACCCTCCACCAGTGGTGGACAGTGGACACTTAAACTCAAACTATCCACCAACTGTCCACCTCATTAACTACATGTATTAACTTATCTTTTTTCTATTTGGTGGACAGTTGATAGTTATTGGTCAAAAAAAACTATTCTTCCCCCATTGGCTCACCCCCTGTGGCCGCTGGTAGCCATTCGGCAGCAACATCGAGCAGCGTCACATTGCTTTGATAGTTCCCCTTGCTTGGGCCACGGGTTGCACGTTCCTTCTTGTACTCCTTGCTGTACTCCGCCATAGCGCCCGGCATATCCTTACCGAACCGGGTTAACGACACCGGCTTACCCAGGCCATGTGCTGACATGTAGGCCATATAGGCGTGGTATAGATAACGCCGTGGCGCAAAGGGGATAATCTCAGCATTGCCTATGAACATCCCTTCGCACTCCACCAGCGCCATCAGGTAGCCGCAAAAATCCACCAGCGAATCACCCTCACGCTTGATGGCTAATGCCTCCTCAGATTGCCGCTGTTCCAGTAGAAGCCCTTTGGCCTGCTGCTGATCGGCAAAGCGGGTTAACAGGTGCCGAATAATGACCGCCAGCTCTGCCTCAATCTTTTCAGGTAGGTGAATATCACGTTCCCCATCGGGCACCACATCAGCAAAGTTAAAGATCACCCTGCGCCGTGAAATACCCCCGCTGCGGTCGCTAAAAGTCATGGAGTTGTTATTCACCGCCAGCACTACAGCAGGGATCCGCATTGAGTAAGGCGCTTTGTATTTCGGGTCTACGGCTACCTTGTCGCCGCCTGTAATGGCTTTGATCCCTGCGCCGTCACCGGCATAACGGGCCATATCAGACAGCACTATCAGCGAGGCACCAACAATCAGCTCCCGCTCCTTGGGGTTCTCCAGTGAAGACATGCTGGCGGCCACCGTATTACCTTTACCGGCCAACATGGTGCAGACCTCGGCAAACACGCTTTTACCACTGCCGCCCGGCCCGGTCACTTCAAGGAATAGCTGCCAGTCATACCGGTTCGCCATCACCATATAGAGCGCAGCCAGTACCCGATCGGCCTTGCGGGTATTTCCCCCTGTGGAACGGCTTAACCATTTCCAGAAGTTTGGTGCATGGCTGGCCAGAGTTTCCCCTTCATGCGCCTGGCTGAATTCGACGCCGCTGGCGATCAGCAACCAATCCTCTCGGCGGTGTGGCCGGAACTCCCCTGCCTTGGTGTCAAATACCCCGTTGGTGAACCCGATAAGGTGCCGCTCTGTTGCCCCCATGCGGGGCAGGCTCAGTTTCATGGTATCCACGGCGGATTTGATGCCCGGCTGTGAGTAAGAGATTTCGGCCTCACGGTAGATCGCCGCCATTTCCCGCTGTAGCTCTTTATCGGCTATAGGCTTCCAGATCACGCCGTCATAATGATGAACGGTGTCAGAGTCGCCATTGATTGCCAGCGCCCCACTGTAGCGAGCCAGAAGCACATCACCACGCTGGCTGGCCCCCATCTGGTTAAGGGCCGGGGTTGCCGCTGGTTCTGGCGGTGCCGTATTGAACAAGCCATTAATCCGGTCAGAATCAGCCAGTACGGCCACCAGCTCTTTACGGTCGATAAACTCCAGCACTACCGCTTCGCGCTTCTCCCTGGCAGGCTCAGGGGAAAGGCTGGACGTAAAGCCATGCTGAACTAACCACTCAGGATTAATATTCCCGATCGCAAGCGCACTAAGCCTTTTTGCCAGATCGTTGAGTGGTGTTCCTGCTGTAGTACGCATAATGGCTTTTGTCGCTAACTCCCTCTCTACGATCGCCCCATGCACCCAGCGATAGACGCAGGAAAATAGCTCATTCGGCCATTGGCTGGTATTCACCTTCTGTGGCTTGCTCATAGCTGCGGCCTCACTGTCATGGTGAATTTGCCGATCAGTGGGTGGAACCAGTATTTACTGCCGTATTTGCGTTTGGCTCCCTTGATGATGATCAGCGCCGCTTCACGGAACTTCGCTTCATGCACGATGTGGCCGTGGCCCTGCTTCACAATCATTACGCCACAGTTACGCGCCAGTTCTTCCGCCTTGCTGGTGGAAAGGCCCATTTCAGCGGCCAGGGTGGTTAATGGGGCCATGCCTTCCGGCAGGGTGTCTTTGCGTTGGATTGCAGCTAAAGCCATCTCAAGCGCTTCCACACGCTTTACCAGTTCGTTGTATTTCAGTGGGCTGATCATTACTTTTTCTCCCGTAACCGGTAAGCGAGGTTTTCTTCTGCGTGCATGGCTCCTTGGGCCATTCTGGCTATGTTGTGCAGCATATCGCCTAGCTTGAACATGTCTGCTTTTGCCTGGTCAGCGTCATAGTTTTCGCTCTCAGCAGCCCAGAACATGAGGCTTCCGATTGCTGAAATACCCTCGACAATGCTGTCATGAATCCCTACTGCCACTTGCCTAAGCTCTTCAACATCTTCGAGGGGTGCGCTGCGGCCATCATTGATCAGCCAATAAGCATCTTTACGCATCTTTCACCTCCACAGCGCGGCGGGCCGTCTTCAAAACTATGTCCATTAACTCAAGCGCCAGATCTTCCTCTTTCTCACCTACGTGCAGATACAAAGCAGCACTGGCAAGCGCAGCTATTTTGTTCAGGGCGTCGATAGCATCTAAGTGACTTTGTTCACGCATGGTGTGCTCCTTCCCTCAGCGCCTGCTCTTCAATAAGCCATGTGGCTACATTGCCAATCAGACGCCTCAACAGGGCGGCAATATCAATGATCTCTCCATCTCCCATATGATCTGGGTAGCTCTCGATCAATCGGCAGATTATTTCAGCCTGCCGTGCGCGTTCCGCTGCCTGCTCCAGGGTTATTTCATGAGACATGGCGCACCTCCGTAGAGGTTTGGTAACGCTGGTGTATGAACTCGATACGGTTAGCGTCCAGATCAGCCCGGAACAGTTGCAACGGGCTTTCGGTGCGGATTTGTGCAGCAAAAATAAGAGTGAAATCAGCGCCCTCAAAATTGAGGCGAGCGCTTTCTTCTGTGTCAGCTTCAGTGCGTAACACGGTTGGCCTGCCACCATCGGAGTGGATAGCCAGGAACAGGAATGTAAATTTAGGGCGAGTTTGGGTAGACTTGATATCAGCCATAGCGTTAGTCCTTCTAACGTGGTGGTGAGACGCCTCGGTAGTGTTCCCGCACTCCGGGGCGTTGCCTTTTCATTCATGTGCATGTAATGTGTCATTACACATAAACACACTACATCGGGTGTACTTAACGTGTCAACACACAAAAATGAAAGACGTGGTAATCCACCATTCCAATTTCGGCTAGATCCTGAACTGCGCGATTTGATGGAAGAAGCACAGCGGCAAGATGGTGATGAATCCCTGGCAGCTTGGATAAAGCGCGTTATCCGCAAAGAGCTACAGCAGCGCAGTATTGAACCAAAGAGCTGACCAACCAAAGAAGAATAAAAGAGGTAACCCTCTGATTTCTTCGAAATCCCCCAATGGGGGAAACCGGAACTACTGCTTTGGGTAGATGTGTCCAGATTTGGACGTACCCAGATCAACTGCGCCAGCGGCGCGGTTAACGCCAAAACCTGTCTGATATCGAACTCAGCCACCGGCTGGGTTCCACCAGCGATGCGAACATAATCGCACCGGTTGACCTGATCGATCAGTGTGATAAGCTGACTTTGTTTTGTGTAGTGACATTGGCGGCCCGGCAAGGCCGCTTTTGTTTTATGTGCCATGCCCCACCTCACACCGTTTGAGTTTGACGAACTGATGCAAGGTAAGCGTCTAGATCTGACTTGTGGTAAATGACCTTCTTTTTCCCCACCTTGTAGAACGGGATCGACACTCGGCCAGAACTGGCCCAATTAGCCAGGGTTTGAGGGCTAACTCCTAATTCGGCGGCAGCTTCTTTGCGAGTAAGTTTAATTTCTGTTGGTTTAATAAATTGCATAAGTATCACCGTATATTGTTGGTTATCTTCGGTGATCATCCTATTTAATGCAGGATTATTAGGTAAGCTGGTGCAACCCGTTAGAAAATGGGTTAACTGGTTAATACCACGGCAGACAAGTTAGGCTAGGAATCATCGCGTTAGCCAGTGTGCTAACGCGTTTTAGGAGATCTTACTCATTGATAACCAATGTAAATTTTCTATTCTTTGGTTTCACTTTTGGATTCAGCCCTGATTCAGAAAGCCAACCTTTTATTGCGCCTGAAGAAGGGTTGTCATTCCATTTCTTTCTAAAGTAAAGGAAGATTTCGTCTACCAATCCTTCTTGGCTAGCGTTTGGATACTTTTCCCATGTATCTGCCGCTATTTTTACAGCCATGAATTTATGAGGACTTATATTTCCCTTTCCTGCTTTTCTTCTATCCTCACTTATTATCTCTTTCTTTTTCATGTTCTCAATTGGCTTGGTTAAAATTAAGTTAATAGTTGTCTTATTAATAATATCATCTAATTCCGATGAGATGTAATCACAACCTGCTGATTCAAGTATCATTTTAGCCTTCAGCATTACATTGATTTCTTCGTTAAACAAAGTCTTCATGTAATGATTGGCGGACTCCTTATTATTGATGCGCTTATCCAACTCTCTTAGCTCTGAGATTGAGTCAACTTGGTTAACACTTTTCTCTTTTGAAAACTTACGCTCTTCTTTTACTCTTTTGGCTGCATTAGAAAAAGAACTCATCAATGCAGGTATAATAATGTCCTCTCTACCTCCAAATAAATCATCAACATTATGCTCAGAAATAATATTTGAAATTGGCTTTACAAACATATAGCCGTATTTCTTTACGATTGAGTTAATTCCATCAGAGTCCTGATTGTGAATGTAAGAAATATATTCATTAGCCTCTTCCTCACTCATTTTAGAAACTAAATCATTAATAATGTCTATTTCTGTCATTTTGTTATCATTCATGATATATTCCTTTTTTCTTCTACTAATGAAAATAGTAATTTTCGCTTCTCTTCATCACTCATATTCGCCAATGCAGCCAATAAGTGAGCATTAATACCGTCAGCTTTTTCCACCAACCCTGCATGCTCCAGAATAGCCCGCTCTACCTTCTTAGCTGGTTCTTGTAACTCATCAGCACCAAAATGCAGATACCCTTGGGTAACGTCCGCACTGCGAACAGTACGGTGATTCATTAATCGCTTGAGGATATAGGAGCCAACCCCGGCCAATTCGGCCACGGTGCCATATGTGCGCCTGGCATCGTGACACTTGAACTCAATAGGCACCAATCCATCCGGGTTAGGCTCCGGCACTGTAGCGGCCACAATACGGGCTATGACCCGGCGAGGTTCTTTAACAATGCCTTTTCTGCCGTTAAATACGATGGTTTGTGTATCGTTTTTCAATCTCAGGCGGCGGCGGAATATCGCCAGCAAGGTATCAGTGATCGGCAACTCCAGTGGATCGCCGTTCTTGGTGGTATCGATCCAGAAATAGCGGCCACCAATATTTACCCTATCCCATTCCAGGCCAAACACCTCGGCGCGGCGCAAACCGGTAAATAGGGCCATGTCCAGGGCATCACATATCGATACTGAAACATCATCCCTTACAGCGGCGGATTCCTGCCTTACCTGTTCAACAGCTTTCAACCACCGGCCAAGGTCATTTGTCCTGATACGTTCAGTCTTCCTGGTGGTACCGTGCCACTGGCGTTTTGTGCTGAGTACCATGGTCGGTGGATCAGGTAATAGCACTTTGCCCTCTTCATCGCGGTAATGGTCATAGGCAAACCGGTAAACAGCCCGGAGGGCACGCGCCCACAAATCAGCTTGGGCTTTGCTTCCTGTCCCCACCCCGGCGCGGAGCTGTGACTTATCCTGACCAAACCAGACGGTACCTTCAGTTACCGCTTTGTGGCGTGCTTCTACGCGATCCCGACTGATGTTAGCCATCGGCTGATTCATCCAGTCGCCGGAGAAGTTACCCAGGACAGAACGGTATTGTTTTGCAGTGACAGGTTTCAACCGGTGAGCGCGGTTATCGATGTACGTTTGCAAGGCTTCTTTCAGGGTTACCAGGCTCATTGCGTTTATGCGGCGTACATCGTTGGGATTCTTGCCAGTTGTAGCAACATCCCCCAGCAGTTCCAGCGCTTTAGCCCTAGCACTATCCACTGAAAGATCGGGGAATCGTCCCAGCGTTGCCCTGATGAATTTCTTATTGCGGAATCTTGATATACAAAAGGCTTTAACACCGGTAGCGCCAACACGGACACGCAGGCCATTAACAACGGTGTCGGCGTATTCTACCTGTTTACCTGGTGGAGCCTTCGGCAAAGCTGTTATCTCAGCCTTGGTGAACCTGAATTTCTGTATGGCCATTCATACCCCCATGAACAAGCGATCTGCATATCCTGGAGGTCGCTTGTAAGCTCTAGGATATTTATAGGATATCTTAGAACGGTATTATGGGGTATTTCTGGGTATTTATACAGTGGTTTTGTTTTGTCTAATTATATGAAATATAACAATAAGTATTTTTAGGTAACTCCTTTACCTGACACTCATAATCGCTTGGTCGCTGGTTCAAACCCAGCAGGGGCCACCATACAAAACAAGGAGTTAGATGAGAAATCGTCTGACTCCTTTTTCTTTATTTTGATTTCGGGTCAGGTAAGGAAAACCCCTTCGGCTATGTAAAAACCAGATACAGCCTGGATTATCTTGCCGCCAGCATCCCTACTTACTCACAGCAGCCACACGCAGTAGAATTTATGTAACGGCTGGCGTGAGTAAATTTGGTCAACGCAGATCTACTTTCCTAACTTCACTTAATCTTTCAAAACCTCATCATCAAGCTGTTTCTCCGTCACGGCAAAGTGTTAAAAAAAGTCAGTCGCCACTCTCTTTTGTACGCTGTAATCCTGAGCTTCAATTCTATTATTTAGCTATTTCCGCTAGGAGTAGCGGAAATAGCAATGTTTTAAGGCACCAATTTTTTAAAATTACACCAACTTATTAAATTATTGTTAATCTGCTTGTGGCTTGGAATGGTAGGTTTCCCCCCTTTGGCTTGAGCTTGGTTATCGTTTTCTCCTCAGGTTTTAAATGAACGACTATCTTGCCGCAAGCATCCCTGGATAGGGTTTGGCGATAATGTCATTCATTTTGTCCATCAGTTCCGGCTTTCGGAATGTCAGATGTGCTGAACCCTTCATGAAGTCCATACAGACAGAGGCGGGTAGTACTGCTCGGCGGATTACGAGGCCTTACTGAAACGCCATAAACTCTGCGTGACAGTATGAGCGCCAGAGGCTGTTGTTACGACAGTGCATGCGTGGAAAGCTTCTTTCACTCGCTGAAAGTGGAATGTATCCACGGCGAGCACTTTGCCAGCCGGGAAATAATGCGAACGGCCGTGTTTAATTATATCGAGTGCGATGATAATCGGCTTCGTCGCCACAGTGCCTGTGGTGGCCTCAGCCCAGAACAGTTTGAAAACCAGAACCTCGCTTAGCCGTGTCTCCATTGTTCGTGGGTAAGATCAAAATACCGACCGGATTGGTGGCATGTCACGCAGTCATCGTTAGCAGTGTGGCAGCGGTTTTTGTGGGTAGCAACCCCCATTATTGGGGGGACTCTCATTTTCATGGCTTTATATTCTGTTATTTTATTATAAATTAGGATTATATTTTATAAAAATGCTTAAAAAACATATTATGTTGTGATGGATGTTTTTCTGGGTAAGAATTAGTCACATCACTAACGGGGAATGACCGCTGAGTTCACGACAACTTACGCCTAAGTCGTCAAGGTTATCTGTCTAGCCCCTTGGTTGAGTAGAGATGCGGTTAGGGAGGGCAAATTGATTACGCCATCTGCTGACCCACTCGGAAAGGGAAATATCTTTGATGATAAGGTTATATCCAGGATATTGGCGATTAATTAATAGCAGACACCTGAGTTAATTAAATTTCCACAGGTTTAATGTCATACGTGTTTTTTTAAAATACGTTCATCTATTTGCATGAAGGCATGTCCATAGCCGAATTACGGTGATGGAATGATTTCATTTAACTTAATATGAATATCAGTAAGGAATTTGTCATGCGTAAATCTATTTTCACCGTTGCTCCTGTTGTTGCTCTGTTGGCTGGCATGGGCATTGCCCAGGCGGCTTCCAACGCCCAGATCACTATTACTGCCAACGTGGTGGCGTCAACCTGCGATGTGTCGCTCTCTACGCCGAATCTGGATCTGGGTAACTATGCAGCGGCTGATTTCGCTGCGGCAGCCACGCCGGTAGCAGGCAGCGTAAAAGCCTTCACCGTGGGCTTAAGCAACTGTGAAACCCCAATGGCTGCTGGCGATACGGCTAACCTGATTGTCTCAGGCCAGACGCTTGCCGCTAACCCGAACATCTTTAACAGCACCGGCACCAACACCGGCATCATGTTAAGCCAGGTGGCAACCCCGACGGCCTATATCTCTGCGGGTGATCGATTGAACGTGGCGACAGCGGGTGTGGCACCTGCGGCAGGGGATTTCAACGGCAAAACCTTGAGCCTGCAGGCCGCCCTGGCTTCGACCTCCACCACGCCAGACCTGGGTATGGTCAGCGCCCCGATCCTGTTCAGCTTCTCGTATAACTGATGGGGCTCAGGTGGGCTGGCAGGCCCGCGTGTTGAGAGAAACTTAAACGTTAAGACGATTATTTTATTCAATTTTATATCAATATCAGTAAGGAATTTTTCATGCATAAATCTATTTTCACCGTTGCTCCTGTTGTTGCTCTGTTGGCTGGCATGGGCATTGCCCAGGCGGCTTCCAACGCCCAGATCACTATTACTGCCAACGTGGTGGCGTCAACCTGCGATGTGTCGCTCTCTACGCCGAATCTGGATCTGGGTAACTATGCAGCGGCTGACTTCGCTGCGGCAGCCACGCCGGTAGCAGGCAGCGTAAAAGCCTTCACCGTGGGCTTAAGCAACTGTGAAACCCCAATGGCTGCTGGCGATACGGCTAACCTGATTGTCTCAGGCCAGACGCTTGCCGCTAACCCGAACATCTTTAACAGCACCGGCACCAACACCGGCATCATGTTAAGCCAGGTGGCAACCCCGACGGCCTATATCTCTGCGGGTGATCGATTGAACGTGGCGACAGCGGGTGCGGCCCCCGCGGCAGGGGATTTCAACGGCAAAACCTTGAGCCTGCAGGCCGCCCTGGCCTCGACCTCCACCACGCCAGATCTGGGTATGGTCAGCGCCCCGATCCTGTTCAGTTTCTCGTATAACTGATGGGGTTTAGGCGGGCCAGCCGGCCCGCGTGTTGGATTTTGATTTAAACTCATGAATTGTCTTTACAGAGTCGATGGAGATATCGGTGTTTTGCTGTAAAAAACTATACCCAATGATTTTTTTGGTGTTTTATTTTTAGTTTTTAATTTGTATTTCTATTGTTCTCCATTGGTTTTTTGTGGTTTTTCGGTTCTTTTAATATTGATAACTTGGTTTTTTATTCTAAATAAATTGTTTTTTTATTTATTTAATTCTGATTTGCTGTTGTTTTTATTATCAAATTACTTTGGTAGCCGTATCTATACAATGGCTGAGGGATGCGAATGAATTTATGGTAATGCGAGATCACCATGTTTTTTATGGAATTAAGTGTCCTTTCGTTTACTTCCGCCACGCTTTGATGGCAAGACACCCGAGCATGGGTTAAGTCTCGGTGTGTTTTTGAAATCATGGCAATAGTAGTTATGTTTTAAATAATCACTTTCATCTGTTCGTATTAAGGAATATTCGAAGCCGAATTACGACAGTGGACGATTTTTTCAATTTTATATTAATGTAAGTAAGGAATGTGTAATGCGTAAGTCTGTTTTTATGGTTGCTCCAGTTGTTGCTCTGTTGGCTGGCATGGGCATTGCCCAGGCTGCGACCAACGCCCAAATCACCATTACTGCCAACGTTGTTGCGTCAACGTGTGATGTGTCGATCTCTACGGGTAACATGGATCTGGGCAACTTTGCGCTGGCTGACTTCACCGCGGTAGCCACCCCGGTTGCTGACAGCGTGAAAAAATTCACCGTGGGTTTGAACAACTGTGAGACCCCAATGGCTGAGGGTGACACCGCGAACCTGATTGTTTCTGGCCAGACGTTGGCTGCTAACCCGAACATCTTTAACACCACTGGCACCAACACTGGCGTCATGTTAAGTGAAGTGGCAACACCGACGGCCTATATTTCTGCCGGTGACAAATTGACCGTAGCAACGGCGGGCGCAACGCCAGCAGCAGGGGATTTCAACGGTAAAACCTTGAGCCTGCAAGCTGCCTTGGCATCGACCTCCACCACGCCAGATCTGGGTATGGTCAGCGCACCAATTCTGTTCAGTTTCTCCTACAACTGATTGGTTTATGGCGGGCCTTTGGCCCGTCTTTTCAGGAGTCGAAGTATGACGCGTTTCATTTCACTGTTTTCTCTGGTTGTCACCCTGCTTTGTACCCCTTTGTTGGGCAAGGCAGAAGGGTTTGGTATTAATGCGACTCGCCTGATTTACCCTGAAGGTGCCACCAGCATTAGCGTTGCAGTACGCAATACGTTGAGCCAGCAGCCTTATTTGGTGCAGGTGGCTATCAGCGGCAAGCAGGATATGCAGACATCGACCCCGTTCGTTGTGACACCACCGCTGTTCCGCCTCGAGCCTAATAGCGTTAACCAATTACGCGTTGCTTTCACCGGAACACCACTTCCTGGCGATCGAGAATCGGTTTTTTACTTCCATGCCACTGCAATACCTTCCAGTGCCAAAACCGATGCCAGCCAGTTAAGTAAAGATGTACAGGCCCAAGTGCGTTTTGGCGTGGGCAGCATTATCAAGTTGTTCTACCGACCGGCCAGCCTTAGCGGCTCATCGGCTCCCGCTCAGAAAGGGCTGGTATTTACGCGTGAGGCTGCAGGCGTGAAGGTGAGCAATCCATCCCCCTATTTTATCAATCTGGCCGGGCTTACGGTCGGGGGACAAAAACTGGCATTGGACACGCCTGCTGCACTGATGCTTGCACCGTTTGGCAGCCATACCTGGTCGGTTAAATCACCGTTAGCGAAAGGTAGCCAGGTGCAGTGGCGAACGATTAACGATACCGGAGGCATTGATGCGTTTAATGCAGTGTTACCGTAAGGCCGCCTCGGTTCTGGCGTTGACGTGGAGTGTTGTGTTGGCCGCACCAGCACAGGCTGAAACGATCAATTTCTCTGCGATGCTGACCAACGGTACTTGTGCGCTTAGCTTGGACAGAAGCATTCTGCCATTGGGGACTGTCTCCCCGTTACAGTTTACACCTGGTCGGCTTCTTGCCCCGAAACCTTTTACCCTGTTTATCCGGAATTGTACCGGCAGCGGTTTGTTTACCCCGCAGGTGAGCGTGTTCGGCAATGGTGTAACCCAAGACAATAAATGGTTGTTTCGTAATGCTGGCTCGGCGGCAGGGATAGGGATTATGGTGATACAGAGCGATACAGTGCCGGATTACAGCCAGAGCGAAATCAAAGATGGAACCATTATTCAAGTGGCTAACACCGGCCAAATACCGGCAGATCAGGAACTGACCTTCTATGCGGGGGCAAGTTGCGGGGGGACTACGGGGTGTGCCGAGATCGGTTCTGGTGAGGTGACGGCAACCCTGATGTTCGACTTTGCGTATCAGTGAGGTTGCAATGACACAGAGTTCGGTTGTATTGATTTGCGGTTTGCTGACCGTCAGCTCAGTGGCGCTGGCGCAAAATAATGGTGGCGGCGTCAGCCTTGAGCAAACCAGGGTGATCTTTTCTGCGGGCGATAAAGGCCAAACCGTTGCAGCCAAAAATACCGACAGCCGTAGCTATCTGTTGCAAGCTCAAGTGCAAAATAGTCTTGAGGATATAACCCCAGCACCGTTTATCGTTACGCCGCCGTTGTCTTTGCTCAAGGGTAATAGCCGCCAACTGCTGCGCATATTACCGCCGGATGCCAAGCTGCCCAACGACCGAGAGTCACTGTTTTATCTCTCTGTCGCCGTGGTCCCATCACAGAGTGAACCGATGGTCGGATCCGACCGATTATCCGTTGGGGTGCGCTTTTTGGTGAAGCTGTTTTATCGCCCGGAAGGGTTGTCGCCATCTGCCGATAGCGTGCCCTGCCAGCTGATTTTTAATCGTGTGGCACAGGGAGTTCGGGTTTCAAACCCCACACCCTACTTCCAAACCCTGGGGGAACTGACGTTTAACGGACGTAATGCTGTGCTAGAGCCAACACAGTCAATGGTAGCCCCGCAGGATAGCCACATTATTACCGTGAAAGGGTTAGGAGATCAGCTCAGTTGGAAGACCATAACCGACTATGGCGTGTTATCTCAATCGTGCCAACAGACACTTAGCGTTCCACAGGAGACGACCAGATGAAACGCCTGATTTACCCCCTGATTGCCCTGTGCCTGCTGCTCACCGGTATCGGTCAGACCTATGCCGAAAGCAATAGGTCTTCAGGGATTGCCTTTTATGTCTTGCGGGTTATTTACACTGAAAACGACAAACAGGGCGTGACGCTGACGGCGTATAACAAAAGCCCGGCTCCCTATCTTATGCAGGCGTGGCTACGCCCTGTTGATCCGACTAGCGGGGATGTGGATCTTGCCTGGCAAGGAACGCCAGAGATGCCGTTTATTGTCACTCCGCCACTGGCGCGTCTGGAAGCGAATGGTGAATTAACCCTGCGTATCCGCCGTGATGACACGCCATTGCCCACCGATCGCGAGTCGGTATTCTTTATCTCCATGAAGGCCTTGCCTACACAGCAAGACACAGGTGAGCAAGTAGTCATGACCGTGGTCAGTAACATGAAGCTGTTTTACCGCCCGCAAGGATTGGCCAAAAGAGCCGTGGCGGATGTGGCACCGAAACTGACCTTTAGCCGTCAGGGGAACCAACTAACCGCCAGCAACCCGACGCCTTACTGGCTCACCTTTTCCCGCCTTGCGGTAGGCGGCGTAGCCTTGGGCAAACCGGCTTTGCGCTTGATGGTGCCACCTTTTGGCAAGCAGGCTTACACACTCCCGCAGACAACAGCCGGCAAAGTCACCTGGCAGTTGATTGATGAAGATGGCTGGCATACCCCGGTTGCCGAGCAGAATTTATGAGTCTCTCCTTGCAATCCGTTCCAATAACGATCAAGGGAGAAGGAATGGCGAGTGTTTTCGAATGGATAAGAAAATGATGAATATTCACCGCATTGTAATGGTGCTTTCCCCAATATTTATGGGAAGTCTGTTAATTACTGGCGTTACACCGGCGTGGGGACGCGATTACTTTGACCCGGCGCTGCTGTCGCTGACAGGGAACCGTGCCACAGTGATGGATCTGAGTGCTTTTGAAACCTCAGGGCAAATCCCCCCAGGCACCTACCTAGTGACCCTGTTGGTGAACCTGGGCGATCGCGGGCAGCACAACATCGTTTTCGCTCAGGGTGAGAATGGCAAGGTCTATCCACAGCTAACCCCTGCTTTTTTGGCGGAGGTAGGGGTAAATACTGCTGCCCTGTCTGCTTTTTCCGGGTTGCCGACAGACCAGCCGGTTAGCGATCTGGCCGCGCTGATCCCTGAAGCACAAGTGAAGATGGATTTTCAGCAGCAGCGCCTTGAGCTCAGCATCCCCCAGGCTGCCATGAAGCCAGACGCTAACGGTGCGGTGGACCCTGCGCTGTGGGAGCAGGGGATAAGCGCTTTTTTACTTAATTATACTCTCAATGGTGGCCGCAGCCGCCAACAAGGGCAAGCGGGGCTCCCTGCCAGTGAACAAACCAATTTGTTCTTGCGGCTAAATAGCGGCTTGAACTGGCAGGCCTGGCGTTTGCGCAGCGATATGGTCTACACCCGTAATGAGAACAGCGGTGGATATGGTGACCAGCAGCGATATCATGATACCCGGTTCTCTAACACCTATCTGCAGCGTGATATCCAGGCTTGGCGTTCTGATATTTTGGCCGGGGAAAGCAATACCGGCAGTGACGTCTTTGACAGTATTCCGTTTCGCGGCGTAAAGCTGAGTTCCAGCGAGGATATGCTACCGATTAGCTTACGTGGGTTTGCGCCGGTCATCACCGGGATTGCGCAGAGTAATGCCCGGGTGACCATCAGCCAAAACGGCAATGTGGTGTACCAAACTTTTGTTGCACCAGGGCCGTTTCGCATTAACGACCTGTACCAGACAGGGCAAGGGGGGCAACTGACGGTGACCATTACCGAAGCCGATGGCAGCGTGCGCACGTCGACTCAGGCTTTCTCCTCTCTGCCGGTAATGCTGCGCCCAGGTGGTTTGAAGTATGAGATCACCACCGGGCGTTATAACGGTGGAGTGACCGTAGGGTCTAAAGAGGCCAATTTTGCGCTAGGAACTTTGATTTACGGTCTACCGCACGATATTACGTTATATGGGGGAGCGCTGATCGCGGAGCAATATAACTCTGCGGTAGCAGGGAGCGGGATTTCTCTGGGGGACTTCGGGGCGCTATCGGCAGATGTGACGTTTGCGTCTGCCAACGTCTACAACCAGACGCAGAACGGCCAGTCGTTCCGGGTGCGCTATGCCAAAAGCCTGCTCAGTACCGGTACCTCGATGGATCTCACCGCTTATCGCTACTCTACGCGTAATTATTACAGCTTTGCCAACTTCAACAATACGGGTTACCAGTTGAGTGAAGGGCAGGTGCCTTGGGCAATGGCACGACAGCGCTCGGATTTCCAGGTGCGTCTTAACCAGCAACTGGGTAATTTTGGCACCCTCTACCTGTCGGGGGCGCGTAGTGATTACTGGGACGAAGAAGAGGCGAATAACACGCTGTCAGTAGGTTATAACTCCAGCCTGCGTGGTGTGAGCTTCGGTTTGGCCTATAGTGTTGACCGAGTAAAATCCGGTGGTGACTGGCCGCAGAACCGCCAGCTTTCGTTCAATATGCAGGTGCCGTTCAGCCTGTTTAGCGCCAAGCCAGCGTTGAGTCATAGCTACGCCAGTTACCAGGTATCTCACAGCAGCGATGGTCTTGTGCAACAACGTGCAGGGGTAAGTGGGACGGCATCCGAAGATCGCTTGTCTTACAGCGTGATGCAGGGCTGGACCAACGGTAATAGTGAAAGCGGCGGGGGCGATACCAGTACCCTGAATCTGGGGTGGCAGGGGAGTCGTGGCATGCTTAACGCCGGTTACAGCTACAGCAGTAGCAATAGTGCGGTGAATATGGGCGCTAATGGTGGCCTGGTGGTGCACCCGCATGGGGTGACGTTTAGCCAGGCCTTGGGCAACTCGGTTGCTCTGGTCAGTGCGCCAGGCGCCGCTGGAGTGAAGGTGATGAGTGGCGGCGTTCGTACCGACAGCCGGGGATATGCGGTAGTCCCGTACCTGTCGCTGTACCAGAATAATACCATCAGTTTGGATCCCTCGACGTTACCCGATGAAGTCGATCTGACGCAGAGTAGCGCGAATGTGTATCCGACCAAAGGAGCCGTCGTGGCGGCGGAGTTTGCCACCCGTAGGGGTTATCAGGCGTTGATTACGTTGACGAATAATGGCAAGCCGGTGCCCTTTGGCACGATGGTATCGCTGGAGCAGGTAGGGAAGGAAAGCCTCAGCAGCATCGTCGGTGATGCGGGTAAGTTGTACCTGAGCGGGTTGCCGGAACAGGGGAAACTGCTGGCGGTATGGGGCAGAGGGGACGCGCAGCAATGCCATGCGCCATTTAATATGGAGGAGGCAGTGGTGGCGGTGAACAACCCGGTACGGATGTTGAACGTGCGTTGTGAGGACAAACAGTGATGAAACAGTTTTTGTTAACGGTAACCAAGTGCGCCCTGGTTGCAGTAATGTCAATGTTGGCGATTGTGGCTCCGACTCAGGCTGAGGTCATTACCATCGGTAAGGGGAAAGGGATAGTGTGGGAAGGATTACCGTTTAACAATAGATTATCTGGCGGGATGGTATCTGAGGTTTTACAGCTTCAATACGGGCTGTTAGCTGTCTCAAACAGTCAACGTGTATGCATGCAGAGCAGTCAGTTACAGACAATCGGTGGCTATTTGGCGTTTCCGCTGCCCGGTGTGCCTGGTGTGGGATTGGTCCCCCGGGCTGTCGGTTCGGCCACATATCCCCGAGCTAATAATAATCCGCCTGGACAGATGAATGGTAGTATTGGCCTTCCGCAAACGTCGGGTACCGGGACATTTGGAGATATTACGTCATCGCCTGGTTATGGGTGGTGCCTACCGCCTTCGATGACGGAGCAAGACCCATTTTACTTAGGAGCCGGCAGCCGCATCGCTACCCTATCAGGGACCTGGGTGATGGTAGCTGATGGTACTCAGCAAAGCGGTCAGTCGCAGATACCGCCAATGTATTTTGCCAGTTTTTCCGCTATTTCTATCGGCGATCGGTCAGTCGTTATACTCCCCTCGAATATAACCCTGCGTGTTAGCACGCTGGAATGTACCATTAATACGCCATTGACGATTAACTTTGGTGGAGTATTGCGTAATACACAGGTGAATGCGGAACTCGCCAGCAGGTCCGTTCCGTTCATTGTCAACTGTGGCCAGAGTTCCAACTTTATAGATGCCAATATCAACGTCCAGTTGCGCGCTCTCACCGGCCTGTTTGGCGGAGCGCCTACCCGGCTGGCATTAAGCCAGGGAGGGGGTTATATCACCGGGGAGATTGACAACGGGGTAACGGGCAGTGGAGCTTGCACTGAGACCAACGGCCTACGCTTTGATAACACTCCCGTGAAAATAGGCAGTATCAACAGAGCACAAAGCAGCGTCACTACCAGCAATCAGTTAACGTGGCGGTTGTGTTCTGGGGGGAGCAGCCTGCCTAGCGGTGCGGTCACAGCCTCAACGGAAATGCTGGTGACGTTTAACTGAGTGGTTCCAGCAGTGAATACGGGCAGTGGGCGTAGCCGATACGGCCCAGGCATTGCCTGCCCGTTGTCCGTTGTTTTTTTGCTCAAGATAATCGCTGTTCATAGCAGCCATCTTCTGTTTACCTCTGAGGCTGGCCTTTTTACTTCTCTCTGAGCGCAGCATGTTGAGTGCTATATGACGTACTGTCGCCAAATTTACCCCCCTGATTGTCACGATAAATCGAGCTGTTATCTTCCTTCATCGTGACATCCAACACCCAATGCTGTTGATTTTCAATACACTAATGACTCCTTGCCGCAGTGGTAAATTGTGCCTTGCCAAGCTCTGCTGAACTGATGTAGTAACGGTATTCCAATGACGCTTTACCCTGTGGATCGTAGCGGTAACCTATCGCCACGCCCAGCGTGGTCAATTCCCATTCTTTATCTGCTTAAATCCGAACCGTTACTGGCAATCACCCTCTTATACCCATAAAACGATTTTTTCCCGGGTTCGGGCTAACGAGCCATTGCCTTGGTCATCGCGATCGACATAGACAAAACCATAGCGTTTGCTCATTTCCCCGGTAGAGGCAGAGACCAGATCAATACAGCCCCAATAGTACAACCCATCACCGGAGTAGCGTCTTTGATCGCCTCCGCCATCGCTTTAATATGTTCGCGCAAATAGCTGATGCGGTAGTCGTCGTCGATTTCACCTTGTGGATTGATTTCGTCTTTCGCCCTCAGGCTGTTTTCTACCAGGAACAGCGGTTTCTGGTAACGGTCATACAACCGCAACCACGGCGCTGGAGCAATTAGGATAAAAATAAATTAATTGACTAATATTAAGAGATAAAACAACAAAAAAAATTGAAGCGTGACGAATATAGCCCAGTCATGACGCTGAATAAAGTGCAGTAAACCGTATTAGCTCAATACTTACAAAATCCAGTTCGAACTTGCCGCATGGTTTTATATACTGTTTTTTTTATAAAAAAGACACTTTCATCTACCAATATGTGAGGGCTTGGTAAGCTCGTAAATTGGAGTTATATGCTTTTATTTTTATCTTTATTGGTTTTTTTAACTGTTTTTATTTTCTTGTTAAATATTTAATTCTGCTTTAAAGGCATGTGTAGCCTTAATCGTTTTTGAATTGTTTAAGTTATGTTTAATTATATACTGCACTCCAGCAAGTAGTTATCTCCTTCATTCATTTTTCCCCTAACAGGGAGTAGTGAAAATAAAGAGCTAACTAATGCTAAAAATAAATATTAATTCCTTGGTGACAGTGATAATAACCATTAGGAGACTATGTGTGTTATTCGCACTTGGACTTGTATTATTAAAATCAAGGAAAATGTTACGGACAACGAGCACTGTAAACATCGATTTATAGGCTTGATTTAACCCCCCCCCTAATAAGGAAATACTAGGAATGAACTTCAATAAAGTAATGCTGGCTTCTGTAATTGCGCTGTCTTCAGTATCTTTTGCTCAGGCTGCACCAGGTAATCAGGGTAGCGGTACCGTAAAATTCTTCGGTGAAATCATCGATGCACCATGCAGTATTGAACCACAATCTGTTGATCAGTCTTATGACATGGGGCAGGTAAATACCCGTGTTCTGGCGAGCGAAGGCGTGGGTGCTTCTCAAGACTTCACTATCGAATTGAAAGATTGTGATGTTGCTACCCTGAAAACAGTGAAAATTGCTTTCACTGGTCAGACTGACATCAACAATACCGACCTGCTGGGTCTGGCAGGCACTGCATCAGGTGCGGGTATTCAGTTGGTTGATAGCAACAACGTTAAAGTTAAGCTGGATGGTACTCCAAGTGCTTCAACCACACTGATGAACGGTGACAACGCTTTGAACTTTGCTGCATACCTGAAAGGTAGCAAAACTGGTGTTGCAGTGGTTCCTGGTGACTTTACTGCTGTAACTAACTTTACTCTGGCTTACCAGTAAGTTAATTAACAATCGGAGGGATTTATTAATCACCGCCTCCGATTGCTTTAAGCCAATGAATAACTCACCTGGGTCTTGGATGTTTTAAAAAATTATCAAAGCATACTTAGGTGAGTTATGTCACTCAGTCATTTAGTGTAAATTCTTTATAATTATACCAATCAATATCCTATATCACACATTCAGGTCAATAAACTGGCCTGCGGTTAGGCGCGGAACTGCCTTCAGTGAGAATTTTATGACGTCATTAATGACACGGAAGAAAACAAGTACAATCGTCATTTTGTCTTTGCTTTATGGCACCCCTGTTTCTGCCGAGATTCAATTCAATGCTGGTGCTCTGGATATAGGCGACATTACCAAGGTAGATTTATCACGTTTTAGCAACGCCGGTTACATCATGCCCGGCACTTATTTACTTGATATCAAATTTAACAAGAGAATGCTGCCTCAACGCAGTATCGAATACTTACGCGTTGCCGATAAAGAAGAGAGTACCCTGTGTTTGCCACCCGATTTGATCCCACAAATGGCCTTAAAAGAAGAAATAGCGAAAAAGGTCGTTTTATGGCAGGACAATAAGTGCGCGGACATTAGCGCCATTCCTGGCGCAGAAATATCTGCTCACATTGGAAACGGTGTTCTGATGATCACTATCCCACAATCCTCGTTGAAATATAACGACCCGAACTGGACACCACCAGAGCAGTGGGACAAAGGGATTCCAGGATTATTACTGGACTACAGCATCAGTGGCCAGATCAATAAAGCGAGTAACTCCCAGGATACTACCCGCAGGATCAGCGCAGTTGGTACCACAGGTGCTAACGTAAACTCATGGCGTTTACGTGCTGATTTTCAGAGTACTATGAATCAGCGGGAAGACGAGCGCGACAGTAATTTTGCCTGGAGTAATATCTACGCTTACCTGCCATTACCGATGCATGCGGCAAAACTCAAAGTTGGGGAACAATTCCTCGATTCAAATATATTCGACAGCTTCCGTTTCGCGGGTGCCAACCTTGCCAGTGACGAGCGTATGTTGCCACCAGACTTGCAGGGTTATGCCCCACAGGTCCGCGGTATCGCCAGAAGTAATGCCAAGGTGAGCGTATCGCAGGGCGGTATAGTTCTGTTTGAGACCACGGTACCCGCAGGGCCGTTTTCTATAGATAACCTCAGCAGCGGTGTTCGTGGTCAGTTGGATGTCAAGGTTGAAGAACAGGATGGCAGCATCTCTACTTTCCAGGTAGATACGGCGACAATCCCGTATCTGACCCGCCCTGGTTATATTCGTTACAATATCGCAACGGGCAGACCTTCTGTTGTTGGTCGTAAGTTAGAGGGGCCGTTCTTCACCACCTCTGATTTTTCCTGGGGGATCGCGAATTCCTGGTCATTATACGGCGGGGCACTGATTGGCGGTGATTATAATGCCTGGTCTGTAGGGCTTGGTCGCGATCTCAGCATTCTTGGGGCTTTATCTGTCGATATGACGCAGTCTTACGCCAGGCTGCCTGACGAAACCAATTCGGGTATGTCTTTCCGGGTGAACTACGCCAAACGCTTCGAAGAGTATGACAGCCAGATCACCTTCGCAGGTTACCGGTTCTCTCAGCGTAAGTTTATGACGATGAACCAGTTTTTGCAGAAAACTGAGAGTGATAACAATAACGAATTGGAGCTATATATTGGGCGTGAAAAAGAGCAGTACACCATCGCGGCCAGTAAAACCTTTATGGCGCAAGATAAAGGCAAGGCGATTACCGTCTATCTGAACTACTCGCACCAAACGTATTGGGATAGCCGCTCGCAGGATCGTTACGGTTTTTCTGCCAGTAAAATTTTCGATATCGGTCAGATGCGCGACGTCACCGTCTCTGTCTCGGCGTTCCGTACCGAGCTCAACGGGCTAAGTGACGATAGCATCTCGCTGAACTTTACGATGCCTATTGGTGACCGCCGCCGCCTAGGCTACACATTACAGACAAATAATAACGATATCACCAATGTAGCCTCCTATAACGATTATACCGACCCGAGTAATACTTGGCAGGTGAGCAGCGGCGTTAACCAGAATAGCAAGGCTCTCTTACGTGGTTTCTATTCACGCAACGACTCCTTTGGTGATCTCAACGCCAGCGCCTCTTATCAACAGGACAGCTTCTCCTCGATAGGTGGAACGTTCCGTAGTGGTATTACCGCAACCCAACACGGTGTGGCGGCGCACAGCAACAACGGCGATGGCAGCACACGTTTCATGATCGATACCGACGGTGTGTCTGGAGTACATATAAACAATGGCCGCACCAAATCCAACCTATTTGGCATCGCGGTGATTTCTGACGTCGTCAGCTACTCCAATACCGATACACGTATCGATGTTAACAAGCTGGCAGATGACGTGGAAGTCATCACCCCGGTGGTACAGGGTACGTTGACTGAGGGCGCTATCGGTTATCGCCACTTTGAGGTAGCAAAAGGCAGTAAGTTGATGGCGATCATCAAACTGGCCGATGGCAGCACGCCACCGTTTGGAGCCAGCGTATTGAATGGCAAAGGTCGTGAAATGGCGATGGTGGGCGATGAAGGGTTGACGTACCTGACCGGTGTAGAGGCAGAAGAGCCTCTAGACGTTGCCTGGGATGGTAAACATCAGTGCAAGGTGGTTGTTCCAAAGGCAGCCAAGTCACTTGAGCAGATACTGTTGCCCTGCAAGCTTTAATTTATCAGACAAACTGCCGATAGGCGGTTTGTCGCAAACAATAGCCATGGGCTGTGAATTCTCGTGACGTGTTAAATCTGATCACGACGAGAAAGCCTATCAGCCGTTTTTAGTGAGAGTTGAGAAACATGAATAAATATACGTTAGTCAAAATGGCGGTGGCGGGGCTGACCTTGCTCAGCGCCACCCCAACGGTGAATGCAGCGATAGCGCTGGATCGTACCCGGGCAATTTATGTCAGCGATGCAGGCTCCATCAGCCTGAACATTGAAAATCAGAATAAAAGATTACCTTATCTGGCCCAGTCCTGGATTGAGGACGATAAGCACCAGAAAATAACCGGGCCGCTGGTTGCTTTGCCCCCATTGCAGCGGGTAGAGCCGGGTGAACGCAGCGTGGTACGTATCACTAAAACCCCTGCAGCCGACTCTCTGCCACAGGATCGGGAGTCGTTGTTCTATTTCAATCTGCGTGAAATACCGCCGCAAAGCGAAAAGTCCAACGTGATCCAACTTGCGCTGCAAAGCCAGATTAAGCTGTTCTATCGTCCGAAAGCGATTGTATTAACCAAGGGCGAGAACTGGCAGGAAAAGCTGGTATTCAACAAAACCGCCACGGGGTTTACCGTTGAAAACCCAACGCCGTTTTACGTGACGCTGACCTCGATTGCACCTAAAACGCTAAAAGAGGGGGGGGTTATGCTCAAGGGCTTCGAACCTTTCATGCTGGCCCCCAAGTCAAGCCAAACGCTGGCACTGAGTGCGGCTAATCTGAACAGTTTTTATGTGACCTATATTAATGATTACGGCGGTCATACAGAGTTGAACTTCGTTTGTAAAGGTAGCGTCTGTCATTCGGCGCCAGACAAAAAGAAGTAATGAATATATACCCAAAATAATTCGAGTGGTTTGTAGGCGGCCAGCACCAGGGCAACTTGAAGTATGGCGGGCATAGCGTAAAAATAAATATCTGCAGCTTTGGGTCAATTGGCTGACAGGTCTGTTTTTACCTTTATCGTTGCTGGGGAGTAGCAATACGCGCATAAGCTGAAGGATCAGCACATCTTTCCCTATGCGATCTGGCCGTGGGCAGCCCAAGCCAGATAGCCCTCCTGGCAATATCCTCATGGTGGTTCAGTTTGCAGTTCGGAACCAGCAAAAGACGAATCAGATGAAATCGTTTGGAGACGTCACTGATGTCCAGATCGCTTATTTATAAATTTATTCTCTTGCTCCTGATGAGTATCGGGGCGTCTTTCAGCGCCCAGGCACTGGAGTGCCACTTGAATACTTGGTCGGGTAAAACAAGAGACTTTCAGCCTATTGGCCAACTGAAAATCCCAACTACTACCGCCATAGGGACTCGGTTATGGACATCGCCCCCCATGCAAATCATGGCATTTTGCTGGGCAGACCCCGCGATGCCTAACGGCGAGTTCGTTTACTTTTATCCGAACGCATTCCTGGACGAAGACCCGTTTCCGCCAGGTATCAGCGTTGGTCTGATCTATGATGGTAAAGACTTGGGCATCATACGAAATAGAGAGAAGACCGACAACTATGTTTACCTTTACCCAGACAATCCGAAAAATCGCGCGTATCCTGTTAATTTTCAGGTCTATCTGCAAAAAACCGGAGATATCGCCGTAGGCCCCATCACTATCGATCAGCTTTCAGCTTTTCAGTTGGATGGGGAACAGGGTATTAATACTACTGCGATAGATCAAAACTATCGGTACATTTTAACTGGGTTGAATAACATCGAGATTATTCCCTGTTCTGCGTCGATTCAAATCGATCCCCCCTCTGGTGTGGCTTTTGGCGAGATTCGTGGGTGGTCTGCTAACGATGGTAAGGTAGCTGAAAAGGAATTTAATATCGTTGCCACTAAAAACGACAGTTGTGATTTAAGTTTTCAACTTAACGCAAGCTATGAGTTGAAAGCAAATGGCCAAGCCAAGCTGGTGGATGCAACTGGCATCGATATAGGCAACGGCGCAACCCTGCGTCTTAGAGATAATACCTATCCTAAAGATATAAGATTCAACCAGATAGAATTCTTTGCCGATATGAGTGGTAAGCGTACGCTCAATAAGAGTTATACGGCCTCTTTGTGGGCTAACGGTGACCCTGTGGAAGGGCCATTTAGCACAACCCTGATCCTACGTGTTAACTATCTTTGAGGGGCAAGATAATGACAAGGATGACAAAATTACTGCTGCTGGCTGCCTTCAGCACCATAACCATGGGGGTTGGCATGCCTGTTACCGCCAATTCTACGGTCACCATTCCTGACCCGGAAATTACGTTTCATGGCACTGTTCTTGCTCGGGCCTGTGATATCGCTCCCGAATCGCTCGCTCAATCTGTAGATATGGGTACGGTGGTGATTAAATCGCTGTATCGTTACGAGCATGATGTTGCTAAGCTATTTCATATTAATTTAACCAATTGCAAAACAGACGTCTATAAAACGGCGACGGTGACGTTTACTGGTACTGAAGACCGTGAGTTAACAGGCTGTTTAGCGGTTAATAATGGTGCGAATGGTGTTGGTATTTGCATAATGCACGAAGGCCCCGGTGCTCATATCGATTTAGGTAAGCCTAGCAGAGCATCAATCCTGAGTAATGGTACCAATACGCTGAAGTTTCTTGCCCTCATGGTAGCGCATCCGTCGGCATTAAAAAACCGCAGCATCACCGAAGGCGAATTTAGCTCAATTGCCAACTTTGTTATCAGTTACCAATAGCTGTACTTATCTATACCCATCATACTTCAAGTTGTTTGGGTGGCTCGCTTCTATCGACCTCGTCACCTAGTGGTCTATGCTCCTGGTATCTCGAGTGCTGTTCAAAAACGCATTATTTTTTGAACAGCACTCGAATGATTTTAGGATTGCGACATCTGTAACCATTCACCGCCATAGTAACAAGCAATAGAGAGCTGTTTCCGATATTCCTTCCACCTGTGCACTGCCGCGACGGCCATGCTACACGGGCAACCATTCTGCAACTTGAGTATGACGGGTATAAATGCATCCCGTCACTACCCCCCCTTTTGAATCAGCGCTAAAGCAAAGCGCAACATTGCGAGCACCAAACGGCCCCACTGAAAAGGGTATTTTGATTGCTGTCAATCCCCCCTAAAAATCATCACGCATCTTTCATTGAAACAATGATATTATATTTCAGAAAAAAAAGAATAATATATTGATGCTTTTTTTATTTTTATTGGGCCTTTTTTTGTTACCAAAAGTGATAAATGTCACATTTTTGATATTTATTTTAATTTAATCAAAAAAAATCAATCAAAAAAAGAATTTTAATCCACAAAAGTTAAATTTTTAAGAATATTGCATTGATTGGTTGATGTCCACCCTCTATTTGAATACTATTTGCCATAGACAAAATGAGCTGTCTCTCCATTGGGAAATAGATCGTCTTAACCTCTTATTCTAGGTTGCAGCGTATACCCACAATAATTCAAGCTGCTCGCAAGGCGAGCTCAATTTATTGAGGTTTATAATCGACAGGAGCTTACTTAAGTAAGTTCCTGTCGATTGGTTAGGCTGCCGCTTATAAACAACTCGAATTATATTGGGTATATTCTTCCAGTCGTCGCTTTGTTAACTCGATGACTTGTTTAATATATAGCATCACATTTAATTTTTTAATGGTTTTAATGATATAAATTAATATTTATGCCGTGCGTTTTCCCCAGCGAGATTGAGCCACATCAGCAATGACGATGAGGATAGCCACTCGGTAAATTGCTGAGCCGAATCAGAGGTAGAAGTTAACCCTTACCCGCTATGGATTAAGAATAAGTGATGTAATTTTCTGACTATTTAATTAGCCAAAATAATTCGAGCTTCTTGTAGGAGGCAACTGAACGCAGACCCAGTCACCTACACTTAAGTAGGTGACTGGGGTAACCAAGGGAAGCCAACACCCAAGTAATTTGAAGTATGACGGATTCTCAGTATCTGCATATAAACAAAGGGCCTTGAGGGGCAGTTATTAATGTCAAATGGTTGTTAATATCTTCCATTCTGAAAAAAGTAGAGCTGCCAGGCAGCAGGTAAGAAATATATTGTGATGCCAAAGCGTCAGGAAGGTTGTCTTGTCCTGCTTTACTCACATTTGTGATTTCAGAGCTATAGTTATGGTTGTTGTCTACGGCTCGATAGCTGAAGTTCACCGTTCTGGCAATAACGTATTGTTCATCATTTAGTGCCGCTACACCACGAATATTAATATATCCTTTATCATTTAATGTGTAACGAATGCGTTGAGTTATCCTGTAGTTAAATTCATGCTCATTTTCTTTCAGAGAGTAATTAATAGTGGCTATACATAACTTATTGTCGAGTTGATTTTTAGACGGCATAAGCACATATAATGCCAGAAGCAGTAACGAAACAATTAAGATGCAGGCAAAGTAAAGGTTTTGCTTATTTTTCATAGTATCACCGACTTACTCTGGTTGTGAGACATTCATCACTGGAAGCACCAGCCTGTACACATTTTGTCAAGATGCTATAACTACCTTTCTGTTTATTGATGCCATTTTCATTAATGTAAAAATAAAAAGTGGTATTTGCCGCACAAGTAAGGTTATAGGTGCTCGCATGGTAGTTAGCTATTTTTATTGCTTCTTTTTTCCACGCTTCGTTTTTATTATCTGAAAAGGTAAGTACAGGGCATTCACCTATCATACCTAAAGGGAAAACGTTTATCTTTGGCAATGAGTAAGTATCTGCTCGTAGCCATAAGCCTACTGTAACAGCGAGAGACATAATAGCCACATAAAGGATAGAGTATTTTAATAAGCTATTGAGTTTAAATTTTTTGGTTGTCGGCCATTCTGTTTCTATGGGTATAGATTTTTCAACTGATATGGGTGTTTGCTCATCTTCTGACACGTGAGTTGTCTGTAAAGGGACGTCAATTTTAGTGATCACAATATCGGGGGATAACATATACCCTTGTTTGGAAACTGTGATAATTGCTTTTTCATTCAGATGTTTATAGAAGATTTTTCGCAATGTGCTTAGATACTGATTTAGTGTATGTGACGAACCCAACCTACCATAGTCATCCCATACTTTGACCAGGAACTCGTCCTTAGTTATCAGTTGCCCTTGCTTGTCGATTAGCAATTGTAGAATGCGGCTTAATACTGGTGTCAACGTTACAATATCTTCCGTCGTATCCTCCAGAAAATGGAGGGTGCCGTCGTCGGAGTTGTAGAGCATTTTTTGTTCAATAAGATAGTCCATTAGGAACCCTTCATAAAGCATGACAAAAGATTTCTAAGCCTTGATTTGACTATAAACCATGACCAGTAAATATCAATTGATTGTTAAATTGTTTTTTTATGCTTTAATTTTAATAAAAATCAGTTTTTTATTTTATAAAATAACATAAAAAACGTATAAAGTTGCAATAAATCGTTAAGGAGGGGAGAATTAGTCACATAGCCTCAAGGGGCAAACAATCAAGGCACTATTTTTAGTTAAGTGTTATCTATCTGTATTTAACCTAAAAATAGAGGAAAAAATTTAGGAATATAAAAAGGAAGAGTTTGGGAGTAGTGGCAAAAAATTAATTTTTAGTGGCTTTAAAATATCAGTGAATATCAATTTTTAGTAAAAAATTCTATTTTTAGTAAAAAAATAGAATTATGCATTGAGGGTTTGATCTTTATTAGCCATGAGTTGTAAAAAAATTCACGACTACTTAGGATTAATCTCGGCTTTGAGAGGGGGAGGTAATCCATGATTCGTAACGGAAAATCAGATTTAAAACTGTGTGGTTATACTCTGGGTGGAGAGGTTTTATTTTATTTAGAGGATAGGGTTTTAATTAACTTTAGCAAAAATAACCTGAATAGAACCCAACTGAGGACCACGATGGCAAACCTATTGATATATTTATTAAATAACTCAAGAAAAGACTACATCGTAGATGATGAGATCATGTCTAACGTATGGGAGTTAAACAATCTACAAGCCTCTTCGCATCGCTTGTGGCAAGTGTCAAAGGATCTGAAATTAAAGTTACTTGAGGTGGGTTTAAGCACAGAGTTGTTTTATCGAACTGAGCGTAGAGGTTTTTCAGTCAACCGTGAATTAGTAACACCCATCTACTGTGATCATACCACTGTAGCATCAAGAATACAGTCAGATAGTAATACAGTAATGAGTTGAGCCACGCTTTATCTTACTGAAAGTAAAACCCACCTCACTCAGTAGTTTAAATACATTGCAGTGGTGATTTTTTTATAAAAACAGTTTTTAACTGTTGTTAAGCATAGGTTTATTAGTATGATTAAAAATAATAGTGTGTTTTTCATTGAGAAAGAGAGCGTTTTATTTGAAAAACAAAAGACAATGTCACTCAGAACAAACACAAGAGTAGTGCTTATTGATGGCTGCTCATTAGTAATGCAAGGAATTGAGAAACTTTTAAATACGCTCCCATTTTCGTTGAATATTGATAATCACTCACAAAACAACAATGAATTAAAACCTGTCTTCACAGGTAGAAAAATAGATGTTGTAATATCTGGGCTATTTGGCACCCAGAACGACATTCTCAATGGCCTGGATTTGCTAAATAAAGTTAAAGAACTACATCCAAATGTCAAGATTATTGTCATCACTCAAATAAAGAACACGAGAATATTAAATTTCTTGGCTAACATGGGCGTTGATGGACTTATTTCTTGTGATGAAAGCCTAGATGAGATGAAAGATATCCTGACACGTGTACTGCAACGTAAGGAAAAGCGCATATTCAGTAGTACGATCAAGTCACAGATACCCTGTTTAGAATACAATACAGCAATTAATGTTTCACGCCTGAGCTGTCATGAGATAAGGGTTGTAGGTGCCTTTCTGAAAGGAAGGAGTCTCCATGAAATTAGCACGTTTACTTCTCGAAGTTTGAAAACGGTGAGTCACTATAAGCGTAGTGCAATGCGTAAACTTGGAGTGCAAAGTGATGCAATGCTATTACAGTATATAGAAATTATTGTTGGGCAACGCGTAGGTTAGAGTTTACTCCGTAACTGTTTTTCAATTGAAGATAGGTAAACAAACTGGTCGTGACGCAGATTTATTGATAGTGATGAATAGTAAAATACTAACCGATGATCTTATCGCGCATTTCCTCTGACTTCGAAAAGCAAATTGTTCTGCGGGTCAGTCGTTTGATATTTGTGCGAAGATTAAGATTATGCCGTTCTATTCTTTGGGTATATTTCTTGCTCACCACGTGGCTGGTTGCGCTTAACAGGACCTTATAAACCGGCTAAATAGCTGTTCCAAATAGTAGATCACCAAGAGGGAACTCAGTCCGATTTAAGCGATCTGATCAATCGCTGAATATCCCAAACCACCAACCGGACTGAGTTATGCCGATCATAGCACCAATATCCGATGCCGAAAGGTCTCTGATGCAAAAAACCATTCATAAAACAGATGATAAGAACCATGCTCGAAGACTCACTGCTATGCTGATGCTTCACCGTGGTGACTCGCTCAGTGATGTTGCCAAAACGCTTTGCTGCGCGCGCTCATCGTTGGGACGCTGGGTTAATTGGTTCACGCTTTACGGTCTGGAAGGACTGCAATCTTTATCTCCAGGGCGTGGACGACGCTGGCCATTTGAGCATATCTGTGTGCTGTTACGTCAACTGACTAAGCATTCACCCAGCGATTTCGGTTATCAGCGTTCTCGTTGAAGCACTGAGCTGCTAACAATAAAAACCAATGAGATAACAGGCTGCAGCTTGCATGCTTCGACAGTACGTCGCTGGCTTCCCTCTGCGGGATTGGTCTGGCGAAGAGCGGCACCAACACTGCGTATTCGCGATCCACATAAAGAAGAAAAAATGGCCGTTATCGCCAAGGCTCTTGCCCAGTGTAGCGCTGAACATCCCGTATTTTACGAGGATGAAGTGGATATCAGCATGAGAAAAGCGTTAAGAACCAAAATTATCCAGGTCTGCGATGAAAAAATCAGCGTGAAGGGAGATAACGTCGGGCTCTCTTTCTACGCTTTTTTTGCCAACAAAAATGACGACCCTGAACTGCTGATGGAGGCCGCCAGTTGGTGGATCAAAGAAATGAAGCTGGATCATTTTGAAAAGGCGGTGAAAATAAAGGTACTGGTCGAATCGATGGGGGAATAACGTCAGGAAAGATAAGCCGCCCTACTCTGCGGCTTATCGCTTATTGAGCTATTACATCAGCCCCAGATCGCGCGCGGTGCGATCCACTGCACGTTTGGTTTTCTCCAGTAATTCATCGATCTCACTGTGCTTCGCCACCAGCGCTGGCGCCATAATCATCCGCCCCACGGTGGAGCGGATAATGACGCCCTCTTCAAAACCATAAGTTCGGCAACGCCAGGTAATATCGCTTTCGTTGCTAAAACGCTGGCGGCGGGCTTTATCTTCGGCAAACTGTAACGCGGCCACCATGCCGGTGCCTTGGATCTCGCCGATCAGCGGGTGATGGGTAAAGATCTCACGCAGCCCTTTTTGCAGGTATGGCCCGCTATCCTTTTTCACCTGGCTGACGATCCCTTCATCGCGCAACGCCTTAAGGTTCGCCAGCGCGACCGCGGCCGCAACCGGGTGGCCGGAGTAGGTCAACCCATGCGCAAACACCCCGCCTTTTTCCACCAAGGCTTCGGCAATGGTGCGGGAAAGCACCAGCCCACCCATCGGGATATATCCCGAGGTCAGCCCTTTGGCGATCGACAGCGTGTCGGGTTCGAAGCCGAAATGCTGATGGGCAAACCATTCTCCGGTGCGGCCAAAACCGCCAATCACTTCATCGGCACAAAGAAGCACATGATATTGACGGCAGATACGCTGAATCTCTGGCCAGTAGCTCTCTGGCGGGAAGATCATCCCGCCCGCGCCCTGGAAAGGCTCGGCGATAAACCCGGCGACATTTTCAGCCCCCAGTTCGAGAATTTTCTCCTCCAACTGTAAGGCACAGCGGCGGCCAAACTCCTCGGGGGTCATAGTGCCGCCATGGGCATACCAATAAGGCTCGTCAATATGAGCGATCTCCGGCAGCATGCCGCCCATTTCATGCATAAACTTCATCCCGCCCATCGCAGAGCTGGCCAGCGTAGAGCCGTGATAACCGTTCCAGCGGCCAATCATGACGCGCTTTTTCGGCTGCCCGACCACCTGCCAGTAACGGCGTACCGTGCGGATCAGCACTTCGTTGGCTTCAGAACCTGAATTGGTATAAATAGCGTGGCTGTAATGGCGCGGCAGCAGGCTGAACAGCATTTCTGACAACTCCACCACCGCTGGATGCGTAGTGTGGAAGAACATGTTGTAGTACGGCAGTTGCTGCATCTGCTGAGTCGCGGCAGCCACCAAATCCTCACGCCCATAACCGAGATTGGTGCACCACAGGCCCGACATGCCATCCAGGTAGCGATTGCCATCGTTGTCCCACAGGTAGAGCCCCTCACCTTTCACGATCACCCGCGGGCCTTCCGCATTCAGTACTTTTTGATCCAGAAACGCGTGGATATGATGGCTCGCATCCAGTTCCTGGTAGTCACGGGTTTCACGCTTGTGATGATTTTGCATATTCATTGGCGATTATCCTTTCACATAGTATGAGTATCGACGTTAGGCTGCGGCGTATGTGCCAGCGGCTCTGGCTTGAACAAGGGTTTACGCATCACAAATTTGATCCACACCAGCGCAATCAGTGAAACCAATCCCAGTACCACCCCCGCCACCTTATAAATCTGTATCGCTTGCTCGGTTGAAGGTGAAATATTCGCGATGGCATACAGCATGCCGACGATGCCGATCGCCTGCGGCAGCGGGTAAAAAGGGGTACGGAAAGGCCGGTGCTGATTGGGATAACGCCTGCGCAGCACCAGCACATTGATATGAGTGATGATGTAAGCCAGCAGCCAGGCCAGTGCGGCGGCGCTCAACAGCAGGTTGATCGAATCGTTTTCCATCAACAGCAGCGGCAGCCCGGTGATGCTGGCAACAAACAGTACCGAAACCCATGGGGAGCCCGTTTTGGCGCTATGGCGTTTAAAGCAGGGGAACGCCTGGCCGTTTTGCGCCATCCCGCTCAGCATGCGGGGAATGGTGGCCAGCGAGGAGTTAAGCGTGCTGCAGGTGGCGGTAACCACTGCGGTCACCAGGAATATCTGGCCCGTTTCACCAAATACCGCCGTGGCAAACAGGTAGTGTGGTAAACCGTTGGTGGCCAGTTCCTCGGGTGGGATCATCAACAGGGCGCCGAGGCAATAAATCATAATGGTGCCAAAAATCACGCTCAGGCCGACGATCATCGAACGCGGGATATCGCGTTCCGGGCGCTGAGCCTCTTCCACCAGCGGGCAGACAAACTCCGCCCCAACGAAACCCCAGATCGCCATAGCGACCAGCGTCAGCACACCCCAGCCGAGCGGATTCCCCGAGCTATTGGCAAACAGGCTGGTCAAGGGCTGCGCCTGTTCATGGCTGATGGCGCTCAGGCCTAACAGCAGCAATACCACCAGCATCACTACGGCCAACAGGGACTGCAGGCGGGCGAAAATATCGATGTTCATCAGGTTGAGTACGGTGAACAGGCCCAAGATGCCGAAGGCAACCGTCAGCGGTGGCAATGACGACGAAGGGAAAACTTTGCCGATGATCAGATCGAGCAACAGCAGTTCGGCAGAAAGCGCAAACATCGCCACCACGATATAGCCGGAGAACGTCGCCAGGATCGCCGGGAACTGGCCGATAGCCACCTCGGTATAGCTGCTCAGGCTGCCCGCGCGCGGGATCATCAGCGACAGCTCAGAAAACGAAAACGCATAGCTGAGCGCCAGCAGATAAGCCAGCCCCAGCGGGATGATAAAACCAAATCCTGCAATGCCGACGGCCTGCAGCATCAACACCATCACGCCTTGCGATACCACTAACCCGATCGCAACCGACAGTAATGCCCCCAGGCCCAGCGTTTTATGCCGGGCCCCTACGATATCACTGGCTTTGGGGAACGCATCCAATAATAGATTGGCTTTTTGAGTCATTGTCTCACCCTCGTAATGGTCAGGGAACCCATTGACACGCTAGCGCAGCTGAATCCAGGTCGTTTTCAATTGGGTGTATTTGTCGAAAGAGTGCAAAGAGAGGTCACGCCCAAAGCCAGACTGCTTGCCGCCGCCAAAGGGCACCGTCACATCCAGCGCATCGACCGTATTGATCGATACCGTTCCGGCGTTCAGGCGTTGTGCAACCCGGTGGGCACGATTGAGATCGTCACTCCACACCGAGGCGGCCAGGCCATAGATACTGCCGTTCGCCATCGCGATCGCCTCGTCTTCCGTATCAAACGGGGAAATCGCCAGCACCGGGCCAAAAACCTCTTCCTGGACCAGGCGCATATCAGCACTAACCTGAGTGAACAGCGTCGGTTGCACGAAGTTGCTGGAGCCGTTGCAGCTCAGGCGCTGGCCGCCATAAACCAGACGCGCGCCGTCCTGGCGGGCTTGTTCAATAAAGCCCATCACCCGTTGGGTATGGCGGGCATCCACCAATGCCCCGGCACGGCTGAGCGGATCGAGAGGATCGCCGGGCTGCCAGCAAGCCGCCTGAGCGATCAGGCGTTCGACAAACTCATCATGAATGGCGCGCTGCACCAGCAAGCGGGAGTTGGCCGAGCAGACTTCGCCCTGGTTATAGAAGATGGCAAAAGCGGCTTTTTGCGCCGCCAGGTCCAGATCCTGGCAATCAGCAAAGATCAGATTCGGGCTTTTACCACCGCATTCCAGCCACACCTGCTTGAGGTTGGATTGCGCCGAATACTGCATGAAAGCCTTACCCACCTGGGTTGAGCCGGTAAACACCAGGCAGTCGACATCCCTGTGCAGCCCCAGCACTTTACCGGCCCGCTCGCCCAATCCAGGCACCACATTCAGCACCCCGGCGGGCAGCCCCGCCTCCAGCGCCAGCTCCGCCAGGCGCAAGGCGGAAAACGGCGACTGTTCGGCAGGCTTCAGCACCACGCTGTTGCCTGCTGCCAGCGCCGGGGCCAGTTTCCAGGCCGCCATATCCAGCGGGAAATTCCACGGCACCACGGCGGCGATCACCCCCAATGGCACCCGGGTCACGCTCGCCAATACGTTCTGCGCCGTCGGCGCAACCTGGCCGTACAGTTTATCCAGGCTTTCGGCATACCAAGAGAACACCTGGGCAGCGCCGGGAACATCCACATTCCAGGCGTCCATCACCGGTTTGCCCATACTCAGTGAATCAAGCAAGGCAAGTTCTTCACGATGTGCCAGCATCAGTTCAGCCAAGTGCAGCAGGACCTTTTTACGCTCGGCGGGGGGCCGATGCGCCCATACGCCTTGCTCGAAACTGCGGCGCGCAGCACCTACCGCCAGATCGACATCCGATTCATCGCAAGCGGCAACTTTCGCCAGGATCTGGTTGTTGGCCGGGTTGATCACATCAAGCGTCATGCCCGATCGCGCTGCAATCTGTTGACCATCGATGATGGCGTTATTGATGAAGCGTTGATGCGCCGCTCGCTCTTGCCAGCCGCTGAGAGTAAACATACCTACGCCCTCATTATGTAATTAATGTGTTTATTAAATGTTAAATATAGAGTTTGATGCTATCGAGCTTCTGCTCTGGGGAAAAGCAGTAAAAATATGGTGAGTGGTGATAAAAAAACTTAGCAACAGGAATGGCGTTAGAAATAGCTGGGAAAGGTATGGCAGATAAATATATCGCGCAATCAGGCCGCCAGGATCGCTCCGCATTCTTTGAGCTACCTCACTGTTAAGTGACAGCGGTTACTCTATGCTGCAAAGCTTATTTTTACATTTAATTAACATTTAATTAAATTATCAGGCTTGATTTTTGAACATTGATCGCTAAATTCACCTGGGAGATGGTTAACCGTCAGTTACGTTTATCCCGATACGAAATCAAGGAGTCAACGATGGCTAACTACACTTTACGCCAGCTTAAATACTTCGTTACCGCCGCCAAATGCCGGAGCGTGGCAGAAGCGTCACGTAAGCTGTATATCGCGCAACCCTCGATCTCCACCGCGATAAAAGGCCTGGAAGACAGCTTTGGCGTGCAACTTTTTATTCGTCACCATGCGCAAGGCGTTTCACTGACCCCTTCAGGCGAGCGCTTTTACAACAAAGCACAGAAACTATTAAGAATGGCTCATTTGTTTGAGCAAAACGCGTTAGCCGATAATGATATGGTTTCCGGGCAAATCACTATTGGCTGCTTTGAAACGGTCGCCCCATTAATTTTACCGAAACTGATTAGAGGTTTTAAAACGCTTTATCCCGGCGTAGAAACCATTATTCGCGATGGCGAACAGCATGAATTAGTGCAAAGCCTGACGGCGGGGAATCTTGATGTCGCGCTGTTATATCATCATGAACTGAACCATCATATCTCAACGGACATTCTGGCCAAGCCAAGAAAGCCTTATGTATTATTGCCAGCCGACCACCGCTTCGCGCAGCACGCCCAGGTGTCTTTAGCTGAGCTAGCCACTGAACCGATGATCCTGCTGGACGTTCTGCCAAGCCGTCACTACTTCGTCAATTTATTCACCCAGGCGGGGATAACCCCCAATATCGTCTTTAGCTCACCGTCTATAGAGATGGTGCGCGGCATGGTTGGCCAAGGGCTGGGTTTTGCCATTCTGGTCACGCGGCCTTATGGCCAATACAGTTATGACGGCCAGCCGCTGGTGACCATCGAACTCCAGGACGAGGTCGAAGGCTCTGGGCTGGTCGTGGCTTGGCTCACCCGCAACCAGCTCACCAAGCCAGCCCAGCTCTTCGTCGAGTTTTGCAAGACAGAACTGGCAGACATGCTGTGAACCTGTGGCTAAGCCAGCATCCAGGTGCGCAAATTCGCCAGCATTTTCATGCAGCGCTCGAGTTGCTCAACGCTCACGTATTCATCAGGTTTGTGGCCCTGATCCATGCTCCCCGGCCCGCAAATCAGCGTGGCCACGCCGGCTTCATCAAACAGGCCGCCTTCGGTGCCAAAGGCCACCGTGGTGAATTCATCACTGCTGCACCACTGCGCCAGCCAGCGGGCAAAATCGGATTGCGGATCGGTGAATAGCCCTGGGTACTGGCTGAGCGGCTGAAAGCGGATATCGCTGCTGGCCGCAACCCGCCGCATTGCGGGTAACAGCTCCTCTTCAGCATACTGCTCCAGTTCGCTGATGACGGCATCAACCGCGACGCCGGGCAAATGGCGAATCTCAAAATCGAACTGGCAATCCTGCGGCACAATGTTAAGCACCGTGCCGCCGTTAATGGTGCCCACCTGCAGCGTGCTGTAGGGCGGATCAAAACACCGGTTTTGCGTGGCCGTCAGTTGGGTGCCGAGCGAGGTTAATTTATTAATCAGTTTGGCTGCATACTCAATGGCATTCACCCCCTGCGGCGTATAGGCCGAGTGGCAAGCGTGACCATAAACCTGGCAGCGCATCGCCAGTTTGCCTTTATGGCCATAAACCGGCTTCATTGCCGTAGGTTCCCCCACGATGCACATTGCCGGTTTATCCTGCGAGGCCTTTAGATGGGCTACCAGGCTGCGAACCCCCAGGCAGCCGACCTCCTCATCATAAGAAAACGCCAGGTGCAGCGGCATACGCAGCGGCTGAGCAACAAACTCAGGCACAGAGACCAACACGCACGCCAGAAAGCCCTTCATGTCGGCGCTGCCACGGCCATAGTAACGGCCATGCTGATGCGTCAGCGCAAACGGCGGCACGCTCCATTGCTGCCCATCGGCCGGTACAACGTCGGTATGGCCAGACAGCATCACCCCACCATGGCCCACCGGGCCGGTACGGGCATAAAGATTGGCCTTTCTGGCGCTGGCGTCGAGGAATAGCTGCGTTTCTACCCCTAACCCCGTCAGATAATTTTGAATAAAATGAATCAGTTCAAGATTAGATTCGCGGCTGGTGGTATCAAAAGCCAGCAGCCGCGCCAGCATGTCGCGCACGGCATCACTCATCGCCCGGCACCCCGTAGCTTGGTGCCTCACGCGGATCTATCGCCCGCGTGAGATAGGCTTGCATCTGTGGTTTATACGCCTGCCACAGCGTCTCCAGTTCGCCAATCGGGTCGTTCTCTGCCCAATCGACCCGCAGATCAACGATTGGCCAGGAGTAGTTCCCCACCACCTTAAGCGCAGCAGAATGCACCGGCCCGGCCTCACCGCCCCCTTCTATTGCCGCCTGCAGCGCCGCCATCAGGCGATCGCTCAGTTGCCCCGCAGCGCACTCAAATGCGTGCACCATGGCATTAATCACCTCAATATCTGCCAGCATATTGCCCGCGGCAACGCAGTCTGCGCCCTGCGCCGTATGGTAGAGGCCTAGCGACTTTGCTCCACTGAACACCGCCGTTGCCCCAGAGCCGTCAATCGCGATGACCTGGCGATATTCGCTAAACACGTGATCGGCCAGCACGCCTTGTAACGCATGTTCGGGTTTTGCCCCCTGGGCCAGCTGTTCCAGCACCTGCGGGCCGAGCATCGGCAGCGTAATGTTCTGGCTGGAAACCGCGCCAACCCCCGCCAGCAGCCAAGGGCAGCGTGCCCCAACCGCAATACTGGAAGAGCTCAGCGCAATACCAAGCTGCCCGGTCTCGGCACAACGTGCAGCAATAGAAAAGGTCATAACGCCTCCTCCGCGACCCAACCTTCGGGGATCACGGCGATAATATCGATTTCCATCAACCACTGCGGCTGGGCCAATGCCGCCACCACAATCCCGGTCGAGATCGGAAATACGCCTTTCAGCCATTTACCTACTTCCTGATAGACAGGCTCACGATACCTTGGGTCAATAATATAGGTGGTGGTTTTGACAATATGTGACAGATCGCTGCCCGCTTCCGCCAGCAGTTGTTTCACGTTTTTCATCGCCTGCTCGGCTTGGGCGCGTGGATCGCCTAATCCCACCAGATTACCGGCAAAATCAGTTCCCACCTGGCCACGAACATAAACAGTATTTCCCGCCCGCACCGCCTGGCAGAGATCGTTATCCAAGGATTGATTCGGATAGGTTTCTTTCGTATTAAACATGCGAATGCGTGTATGGGTGATATGACTCATGTCTAGCTCCTATTAACCAAAAATATATCCTAAATAATTCGCGTGGCTGACAGAGGGTGCTGGGCGTTATCACGCTTTGCCAGCCAGTAATACAGCGGTGAGGTCACTACTAACCCCACCAGCCAGGAAAGATCGGCACCGTTAATATGAGCTGAAATAGGCCCTACGTATAATGGCGTATTCATAAACGGGATCTGTACCAGAATACCAATGGCATAAGCCCATAATGCCTGGGGATTGAAATAACCGTAGATGCCGCCATTCGCCTGGAAGATCGAGCTAATATCGTATTGACCTTTATGAATGGCATAAAAATCGATTAAATTGATGGCGGTCCAGGGGACCAATACCACCAATAGCGCCAACACCAAATCCACAAAATGGCCGATAAAATCTGCCGATGAGTAAATGGCGGCAACGCAGCAGCACACCAAAACCATAATGGATAACACCGCGCGGCTGTTAGCGGTAGGGATCCAACGCCAGGAAAAGGTCTGAACTAAGGTAATCAACGATATCACCGCGCCATACAGGTTCAGTGCATTGTGGCTAATCACGCTCAGCAGGAATAACACTAACATTAAAGAGCCAAGCGCACCGGTCGCCAGCTTCACCGCATCCATGGTGTCCATACCGATAGGCGTAGCCAGTACCGCGACCGCCCCAAAGATAAACGACAGGCTCGAACCCAATACCGAACCGAGATAGGTGGCCCAGAAGGTGGCCGACACGGAAACCTCTGCCGGTAGATAACGTGAATAATCAGAAACGTAAGGCGCAAAAGCAATTTGCCACAGCGCCGCCAGCGACACCGTGGCCAGCCAGCCGGAAATAGTAAAGCCGCCGCGCGTCAGAAAATCGGTGGTATGTATATGGGTAAAGATATAGCCAAACCCCAGCACAATGCCGATCCCCAGTACCCAGGTTCCAATCCGGTTAAGCACATGAATAAAGCGATAACCGATAATGCCAATCACGCAGGAACCTGCCGCACCCACGATAATCCCTACCGGCACCGATATGCTGTTCACCACGCCATGCAGGGACTTGCCCGCCAGAACAATATTGGAGGTAAAGAAACCGACATACATCACCCCGGCGATCGCCACCACCAGCAAAGAGCCTAACGAACCGAATTGAGCACGGCTCTGGATCATCTGGGGAATGCCCATTTGTGGCCCCTGGGCCGAGTGCAGGGCCATAAAGATCCCGCCGATAAAGTGCCCTACCAGAATGGCGATCGCTCCCCACAGCAGATTCAAATGAAATAACTGTATGCCCAGTGCCCCAGTCACAATAGGTAAAGGGGCAATATTGCCGCCGAACCAAAGCGTGAATAAATCCCGCACTTTCCCATGGCGCTCTTCCGGGGGAATATAACCTATCGTGTGTTTTTCAATCAGCGGTGGCGATGACTCAGCGATGGACATGGTGAACTCCAGGTTAAGAAAATTATTATTGTGATAGGACGGTAGCCGTTATTATCGGCCGCATTTTCTTATTGGAGTGATAATGGACATTGATGGAGTGATAGATAAAATATTAATTTTGTTATCTGAGAGAATAAAAAAGCTGCCTTATCAGGTTCCCGCTTGCATCATTAATTTATATTCAACCCTTAGTTTAATAATATTTTACCCATTCATCTCCATTCCATAGTCTTGCCCATCTATGCCCAAGCTATCCCCAAGTTACTTCAAGATACAGGTAGGCGGCAATCGAACGAAATCCCGATGAGCTTACATTAGTAAGTGATTCGGGTGAGTGAGAGCAGCCAACACCCCTGCATCTTGAAGGGCGACGGGGATATTTCTCATAACCGAATAACCAGGCTAAGGATGCAGATATGACATCAGACAAAATCAACATTGATACGCTAGTGGTAGGGGCCGGTCAGGCTGGGGTAGCGATGAGCGAACACCTGACCAAACTGGGTATTCCACATTTAGTGCTGGAAAAGAATCGGATAGCCGAAGCCTGGCGTACCGGGCGCTGGGACTCTCTGGTGGCGAACGGCCCAGCCTGGCACGATCGCTTCCCAGGGATGGCATTTACCGGTGTCGATCCCGATGGCTTCGTGCCGAAAGAGCAGATTGCCGATTATTTTGCTGCCTATGCGGATAAATTCAACGCCCCGATTCGCACTGGCGTAGAGGTGAAACGGGTACAGCGCAACCTTGGCCGCCCCGGTTTTAGCATTGAAACCAGCGAGGGCATCATCGAGGCAAACCATGTGGTGGCCGCCACCGGCCCGTTTCAGCGCCCGGTGATCCCGGCTATCGCCCCCCAGGATCCGAGGATCACTCAGCTTCACTCGGCGCATTACCGTAACCCGCAACAGTTGCCCACAGGAGCGGTGCTGGTTGTCGGTGCCGGCTCATCCGGGGTACAGATTGCCGACGAACTGAGGCGGGCCGGAAAGCAGGTCTACCTCTCCGTTGGCGCTCACGATCGCCCGCCCCGTTCTTATCGCAACCGCGACTTCTGCTGGTGGTTAGGCGTGCTGGGGTTGTGGGATGCGGCAGTGAGCCAACCGGGTAAAGAGCATGTGACGATTGCCGTCACGGGGGCTCACGGCGGCTATACGGTAGATTTCCGCGAACTGGCGCATGAAGGGGTGACGCTGGTTGGCCTGACTCGCTCTTTCCAGGATGGCAGCGTCACTTTCGCCGCCGACCTCAAAGAAAATATTGCCCGTGGCGATGAAAATTACCTGGAACTCTTGGATGCCGCAGATGCTTATATCGCCCGCAATGGGTTGGATCTGCCTGAAGAGCCGACGGCCCGCCACATTTTACCCGACCCGGAATGCATCACTGACCCGATTCTGCAGCTTAATTTATCCGCGGCGGGCATCACCTCGATTATCTGGGCCACGGGATACACGGTTGACTATGGCTGGCTCAAGGTAGACGCCTTTGATGATCGGGGCAAACCCCAGCACCAGCGCGGAGTTTCCAGCGAGCCCGGCGTCTATTTCTTAGGCCTGCCTTGGCTGTCGCGGCGCGGCTCAACCTTTATTTGGGGCGTCTGGCATGACGCTAAGTACATTGCCGACCATATCGCTACGCAACGCAGCTATTGGCAATATCGCGATGCCGGGCAGCGTTAAGCGTATTTGTGGGGGTATCCTCGTGGGCTATTCCTTATGCATATGTTGGACGAGTATTTATTTCGGTCGCTAAGCATGTTGTGTTCACTTGGCAATGTAGTGAACACGCCCGAGCAGGGGGTTCAAGAGGCCAGCCCCCTGCACCCCGGCCCTTGCCATATCAGGTGGTCGCTGTGCGCCCTACCTATCCCCGGCTCGAATAGCTGAATTTTTTTACCAACGTCAGTTCACCGGGATTACGCATTGGCACAATCACGGTTTCCTGCTTCTCATTCGGGGTGCCTTCCTCGGTCACAATAGTGAGCTGCGCCGTCGTCAGGATCTCTTCCCCTCTGCCGCCATAATAGTTGACATACACCAGATACTGGCCGCTTTCAGGTGCTGGTGAAGAGAAGATCTCAGGGCCATAACCGGTAGTCACGTCCACATCCAATGCCCCGCCATTCGCTAACTGCCTGCCACCATACCAGGCATGCCCACCGTCAGGAGTCACCACATGCAGATCGAGATCGGTATTATCCGTATCCCATGAGAGCACCAGACGTAAACGAGCCGGGATCGCCCCGTTGCCTCTTTGCGCATAAAACTGGGTACGGTGTTTCGCAACACGATCGGGGCTACGGACTTCAACGCCGTTGCTGCCTTGCGGGAAGATATAAGGGCGGTTAAAACTGCCATCCTCCTGAACTTTCAGCGGCATACTGACACCGTTCACGATCAAGCGCCCCGGCTCCTGTTTAGCCTTGCTGTCTGGCTTGGGGAAGTCTTTAATCTTCCCCTTGATCAGCGCCTGTGCTGACTGGCTCGTCGGTGAATTCACCGATGATGCCGGATAATTTACCTGTTGGGAGAAATCGGCCCCTTCACCCGAAGTGTCATGCCACCCGGCAAGCGGGGTATCGATATCAACGCGCTGTTCGGCCAATGCCGAGGTGGCCACTACCATTAACAGTAACGAACCTATGCCACACAACCGACGAATAATCATAGTGTTATCCTAAATCCTTTAGTGATGCCCTATTCCAGCAAGAGATGGCGGGCAAGCTGCTCGACAAACTCTTCATCCTGACCACTAGGGTGGGCCGCAAAGGCCAAATGTAAATATTCATGGGCCAAATCCAGCCGGTCCTGCAATGAGTAGAGATCCCGAACGTAGATACGGCTGTACATGCGATCAACATGGGGCTTGCCAGAGAGTAAACGGCATACGGTGAACTGCCCCACGGGTGTATAACCCGGCTGAATGTCCAAGGCTTCACGCCAGCGTTTCTGTTGAGTGACTAACCAGGCTTCGGCTTCCGGTATCGCCTGGCACAACGCTTCTGGCCGATCCCAGCGCCCCAGGTTAGCCCGTGGGTAGGCATGCGCTAAAATCGCGTCATAGCGCATTCCCTGTTGGGCTTGAGACACCGCCTGCTGCCAGGACAAACGGTTACTGCCAGCCTGATCGAGATGGTAAGTCACTGGCGCACCGGCCAGTACCAGATCGGCACTCCAGGCAGCAATCGCACGCGCCGCCGCCGTTGCAGGCTCGGGAGCGACACGCTGGCTGGCACTGCTGTCGGCGATCAGTAAGCACTCCCCTGCACGCGCGGCGTTCTGCAGCAGATAAGTGCGGATCGCCACCGCCAACGCCTTTGCCGCTTCAGCAGGCTGGGCTGCGGCTTCACGCTGTAATACCCGAGCAACGTACTCTTCTCGATCAAGACGGGCCGTCAGGGTCAATCGCCCCGAATCCATACGCAGGAAAAGCTCACCCAGGCTCTCGATCGCCTGAAAGTTGCCATTGCTGAACTCAACCTGATAGCGCCCGCGTAATGCCCCCGGTTCGACCGGCGTTGGCTCACCGCTGCGGCGTACGGCAACGATCGGGTAACGATCAAACATGTTCACCACCACGCAACCCAGAGGATCCACCGGTTGCGCCTGCGGTAACACGTTGTTCAGCACGCTGGCATAGTTTTGCAGGACCGTTTTACTGGTCCCTGGGGCTTGCCCCCATAGCGGCGTGCCGTCCATCAGCCATCCCGCAAAGCCACCTTGGCGCTGTTCAGGATCCTGCTCGTCGTGCCAGCTCCAGGTTTTTATCCGTAACCGGCTGCCTAATGCCCCCACCAACTTACCGTCAGGGGGTAATAACACCTCCAGCAACAGGTTACGCGCCTGTTGCTGGCCCGGCAGCGTAGCCAACACCGCCAGCAGTTCGGCAACCGACACCCGCTTTGCGGGCTGCAACTGGGCCAGATCCTGCAACCAGGCCGGGCTCTGCTGGCGTTGCCAATAGCTGGCCCACTGTTGCGGATCCAGCTGCAGACGCTGAGGGCTGAAGTAGAGGCCGCACGATTGCACCAAGGCCCGATCGCGCCCAATCTTTTGCCCCGGCTCGCAGCAATAAACCTCTTCCTGCGGCTGACTGCCGTTGCAGGTGTACTCTGGCTCATGCTGTTGCGTGTCTACCAGGTAGGCATACACCAGCAGCTTCCAGATACTGCCCAGCGGCGTGGTGAGCGTGGCTGGCAGCGGTTGCTGGGCAAGCTGCTGGTTCTGGCTCAGAATGAGCAGCTGATTTTCCTGCCCCTGCGGCAACGCCAGCTGCAGCCGCGGTTCCGCACTCAGCGCAACCGCAGGCAACATCAGCAGCCACCACAACCAGCGCCACATCGATTATTTCACCGTCACGGTTTTCAGGCCGCGGCTGTTTTCCGTTGCCGCTTCCTGCGGCGCATACATGCGCGAATAACGGATCGGCGGCAGCAGGAACTCTCCTTTCTGTGAGAAGCGGATCAGATGACGGTAGACCTTGCTTTCCACCAGTTCATCCACCGGCACCACATAGGAGAGCTGGCCCATCTCATTGCGGGCTTTCTCCAGCGGTATCCCACCCTTGCCACTCAGCCCCGACACCGTAATGCCCCAGGTCGTGCGCTCAACGTCCGCCCCCGGCGGCAATGGCACCTCGAGCAGCATATAGCGCTGCGGCACATCGCTTTTATTGGTTAATGTCACTTCATCCAGATAGAGCGCATCGCTGGCAAGCGCTTCATTTGGCCCGACAGGAAGTACCGAAAACTCAAAGGCTTTATCCCCGGGAACCAGCTTCAGTAAGCGATGGCTGATATCCACCGGCAGCGGTTGTTTTGCCCGATCAACACCCGCGGCGCCCAGCGGCAGGCTAAAGTTAACTGAAACATCCATGGATTGTGCTAAATCAGCTGGCAGTTCAAGCGGCGGGACCGGCTCCTTACCTGTCCACTGCCAGTAACGTTCCCCCAGGGTTCCCTGTAATGCCGCCCAGCCCGCTCCCGGGTTAAATTCCACCTGCGATGTGGCGGTGCCTAGCGAATTGTACAGCCAAGCCAAAGCCAACGCGCGCTCCGGGCCCGGCTGTGACGGTAGCAGTTGCGGCAACAGCCAGGCGACCTGCTCGGCATCTGCCCCGCTGGTGCGCCAGATCGCCGCATAGGCAAACGGATGCTGGCTATAGGCAATAAACTGCTGGCTTTGTTTTAACGCCTGCAATTCCTGCTCCTGCAGCCGGTAACCTGGCGTTTGCTGTAACAGCGAGTAGGTCAGCACCCGTGCCACGGCCAGCCCCAGCTTAGAATTGGGGGCCGCCATCACCAGGCTGTCGGTTTCTGCCAGCGCATTGCCTTCCACCGCAGTGGCATTTGGCAATGACTCCGCCAACCCTTGCAACATGCTGGTCACCGGTAAATGCATCTCCTGCGCAAAGGACAGCAGCAGCGCACGGTGCAGCATTGGCATTTCGTCCGCCTGCTGTGCATACACGTCCAGCAAGCGCTGCCAGTGTTCTGCCGGGATCGCCACACCTAACGCCTGGCTGGCATACCAATCCGCGTAATAGGCGTAGGCGGTCAGGAAGGCATCAGGATCCCCCTCCTCACCCCACCAGGTGAACTTGGCCCCAGGCCCGGCCATCTGCATCAGGCGCTGACGGTTATTCTGCATGATCTGCCGCAGGGCATCCCCCCGCTGCGTGTCTTCTTTCGCCAGCATGTTATAGGCCAGGCTCAAAGGCAACAGGCGGCTGGCAGTGTTAATCACGCCGCCGAAAGGCTCATTCAGCAAGTCATCCAAACTACTGCGGAACAGTGATTGCGCATCACCATTGATGCGCAGCCGAACGTCATAAGCGCCGGTCGGCAAGTTCAGATTATTGCTGCCGCCATGCAGGCGGATATCCCGCTGCTGCGGCACCGACCAGTTATCTTCGAGCACTTTCAGGTCAACGCTCAGGGTATCCAGCACCTGGCCGTTTCTCACCACCTCGGAGATCCAGCGCCCGGAATGCATCGCTTCCACCGGCTGGCTGACATAGTTCACCCCTTCATGCAGGGTGAGCGGCTGAGTCAGAGTCTGATCGCCATAGCGCGTGCGCAGCTCTACCGCTGCTGGTTGCTTGTCCTGACTGAAGATAAACAGCCCAGGCTGCGGGCGATCGCCCTGGCGGAACTGCGTTGCCCCGCTCCATTTCAGGTAGAGCGGCTTCTCTGAGCGGGTAAAGCCCTGTTTCTGCCCCACCTGCCCCTGCGGATTCTGTGCGCGTACCGTGATCCGCCAGCGGGTCAATGAATCCGGCATCCGGAAGCTGAAGGTGGCCTTACCGTTGGCGTCAGTAACCAAATCCGGCTGCCAGGCCGCCGTATCCACATCCTCACGGCGCGGGCGCTCCAGCACCTTGACGCTGCGATCGCTGCGGTTGGCGCGCCCTGGCGCGGTGAGCGAGCCCGGTAGTGCCAGATCGTAGGCAATAAACGACAGGCTGGCGCTGGTGCGCACATTGTTTCGGCGTGGATGATAGAAGAACTGCTCGATAGCCGGGGCGATCTCCGGCTGCAGGGCATAAATCATCTCATCCACCACGCTCACGGTCAGATGAGCGGCGACGGGTTTACCGGCAAACTGGGTATCCAGCGCCACCTTCACCGTTTCACCCGGTTGGTAAACGGCTTTATCGGTTTTGATAGCAATATCAATGCTCGGCATCGAGACTTTGATCCCGGCATTCTGGAAGCTGTACTGCCCGCCTTTACTGTACAACACCGAAAAAGTGAGGTTGGGCGCAAAATTCTCCTGCACGGCGATATGAGCAAGATACTGCGTATCGCTCAGGCGCTGCATTTTGATCCACTCGGCCCCGCTGGCCAGCAACGCGATCTTCTCTACCTTGTCGCGCTCCAGCGTCAGCAATGCGTGATCAACCGGCTCCGGGAAAGTGATCAACGCCTGGGCAATTTCACCCACCTGGTATTGCCCTTTATCCATCACGATCTCAACGCTGCCCGGCACGGATTTCTCTCCTGGGCCGCTGACCGTATGGCTGGTTGCCCCCAGGATCATGCCCTGCTCGCTTCTCAGGGTCACCGTGTAAGTACCGGGTTTCTCGAAGGCAATGGTGAAGGCATGTTCCGCCGCCGGTAACGGCGCCGTGGTGAGTTGACGATCTTCCAGCCGCAACCACTCATAAGTGGCCGGAGCAGTACCGTTACCCTGTAAATTGCGGAAACTGAAGGCCACCGCTTCGCCAGCCTGGCTAAAACGCTTTGGCGCAGCGATCTCATAGCGCGATGCCCCGCGCTCAATCAGGATCTCGCGGGTGGTTTTGACCCGGTAGGCCGCCCCGTCGCTGGCAAAGATGGTTAACAGATAGCGGCTCGGTTTATCCACCGCGGGCAGATCCAGCTTGGCATGGCCTTTGTCATCGGTCGTCAACTGTGCCGTTTTCAGGGCAACTGGGAATTTGCCCTGGTACTGCAGATCGTTGCTGACCATCGAAAGCTGCTGGCTGTAAAGGCTAAGATCCAGGCGCGCATTAGCCACCGGCTTGCCGTCGGGGTAGAGCAGCACGATGTCACCGGTCACCGGCTCATTGGTGCGAAAATCGGTTTTCGCCATCGCCAGTGAGATTTCGAAGTGCGGTTTAAGGTAGCTGGCCACACGGAATGAGCTGCTATAGACCTGATTATTGTAGGTAGTACGGAGTTCATATCCCCCCGCCACAGCGTTTTCTGGCAGTTGGAAACGGCCATGAGCCCCCGACTTGCCATCGATCTGCAGGTTTAGGGTTTGCAATTCCGCACCGTTGGCATCCAACACGGTTAAGGCCACGGCCGCAGGTTTGATCGCCACAGAATCCAGCGCATTCTTGAATTCACGCCCCAGCAGTTTGATCTCGACCCAATCACCAGGACGATACAGCGGGCGATCGGTAAAGGCATACAGCTTGGTATCGTAAATCTCGCTGTCGTAATAAAAGTTCTCTGAAACGAACACCCCACCTTCGCGATCTTCGCCCAGCAGATAGGAGCGCTCTGGCGCAATATGGCGCAGGTTCAGCAGGCCGTTGCTGTCCGTCTGACCACTGCTCAGGATGCCCAGCCCGTCGCTCCACAGGATCTGGCTGCCCCCCACCGCCTGGCCATCATGGCGGTTAGCCGTCCACACCAGCAGTTCGTTGCCGGAAATCTTGCTCAACGCAACGGTATTGGCCACAAACACCACTGTGGTAGCGCGGTGGTTGCCAATCAGAGCTTCCACCAGATACAAACCCGGTTTCAACTTGCCCAGCGGAATGTAGACATTCCCCGGCAACGGCTCAATAAACCGGCTGGATGACCCTTCCATTTTTACCTGTTCCGGCGGCTGGATCGGCTGGGCGTCCCACAGCGGGTAGCGGAACTGGCTAATCAGCGGCAGGTTTTTCAGCGGCGCAAACTGGGGCTGAATCACAAACTTGCTCGGTGCCGCCAGGGCCTCACCGATTTTCAACTCTGGCAATGCGTTGGTCACTTCCTGCCGAGCATCAAAGGAAAAGGTCCGTTGCATTACGCGGCGCGATTTGCCGTACCAGTTATCCCACAGGTACGACAGGGTGTTGGATAAACCTTCCCCCTGATATTGCCCTTCCAGCATGATGCGATGCAGGTTTTTCTGTTTTTTCAGGAATTCCATCGGCCGATCGATCCGATACAACCGGATATCCACCCCGCCGTACTGCTCGACCTCAAAGCGACGATAGTCACGCCCTGGCGCCTCCAGGCGCACTTTGGCCACTTCATCACTGGCAAAGCTGCTGTCAGAAAGCAGGAAAAAGGATTGTTTGGGGATCGAATAATCACTCGCTGGCAGGCTGCCTTCGGCCTGCACATGAGCTATCGGCAGTAACAGCGCGACTCCGATCAGCAGTTTGCGGCACTGGCGTAGAAATCTATTCATCGTGACAGGAAGCCCAAACGATAAATGCCAATGAAGTTGGGGTTCGATTCGTCGGGTATCCATCGGGTATCCTTCCATTTCATCAATTGTTGCATACTCACCGCACGCATTCCGTTATCCGTCGGGGTGGTTGTTCCGGTGTGATAGGCGATATAGCGGCCCATCCAGATCATCAGGTGCTGTTCATCGCCCTGATCAAAAAACAGCAGATCGCCGGGCTGTGCCTGGTTCAGGTTACGGCCCAGCAGTTGGCTATTGAATTGAATCAGCTTGATGGCATCCACATAGGGGCCCTGCTGGCCACCGCCTTGCTGCCAGCGCTGGGCAAACTGCCGCTGCTGTGGGCTGATGACCAGCTCTGGCGGCAGGTAACGATTGGATAAACCGTTCGCCCGCAGCCATTTGCTGTCATGAACCTTCAGCGACTCATTGGCGGCAAACCGCACCAGCCCGGCACAATCCTGTTGATACCAGCGCGCACTCGGCCCCTGATTCAACTGCTCTTCAGCAATGCGCACAAACCAGGCACGAAAGCGGGTTGATTGTTCAGGGTCGAGCGATGCCACCGGGGTTTCAGCCTGAGCTTGCCAGGTAAAAAACAGCGCCGCACTGAGCAGGCATAGCGCTATTGACCTCATAGCCCCTGCCATTTCAGCGGTATCCACTGCCAAGGTTCTTTCACCTCAATATTGGCCGGCAGGACCAGGGCATAACTCTGCTGCCCGGCCAAGGCGGCCAGCTTGGGTAGCAACAGCGTCTGCGCCGCGTTATGGAAGATGGGTTCCAGGTTCTTCGGCAGGCTGGCGAACACTTCCTGTTTAAACAGCCCCGACAAAGCCTCCGGGGCCATATAAACCGGCACCACCACCTGCGGTGGTAACACATCGGCGATCGGCGGGAAGTTTTTATCCAACGTCTGCAAGGCTTTGTTCACCAGTTTGTCATCCAGCGAAAACAGTAAGGTCCGATCGTGGCGCGCCAGGCTGACGCGGAAGAACTGGCTGCCCAACAGGCTTTCCTGCACCCTGGACTCGCTGAGCGGATACTGGCCGTAACGGGAGCTGACTTCACGCTGCCACAGATGAGCCTGGTTTTTGTTACTTGTTACCACCGGCACCGGCTGTTTCTCTCTGGCGCCGATCGCCGTGTCAAACAGGGCCGCCAGTTTGCTGTCAACTCGCGCATCTGCTGCGCTCTCCAAATGGCCGACAAACAGCGGCGTATAAAGATGTGAGTCAGGGTACCAGCACAAACCGCTGATCCCGTTCATCGCCAACGATGAGGCATCGGCATGTTCAGTGGAATCGGCGTTATCACTGATGGCATCCACCCGTTGCAACAGGTATTCCGGCACGCTTTGCGACACCGGCAACGCCAGGCAGAAACTGGCACCCATCGGCATGGTTTTCCAGACGGGGCTGAAATCAAAAGCGGCATCGCCCGCCGTTGATGGATCGTTCAGCGCCAGATAGCTCGCCCACCCTTGCGCTTGCATCTCAAACCGGACACCGGCAAACGCCGGGACAAAGCGCTGATAGCCAAACCCAAGATAGTTGGCGCTGACTGAAATGCGGTGAGCCGTTTTATCGGCGGCGGAGGCGTTATCGCTGGCGGCATTGCGCGCTTTCAGGCCAAAACTTTCTGGCCAAGGGGTGCCGCCGCTCAACAAAGCGCTGGCAACCTGCGAGGAATCTTGCGAGGGTGCCTGCTGGTCATACAACATAGCGATATCGGAAAACAGCAGCAGATTGTCGCCGTGGCTGGCAAACAGCAGTGATTTATTAGCGCTGTAGCGCAATTGATACACCGAAACCGTTTCATTGCCGATCTTGAAAGGGGCGAAATCCATCCGTTCCAGTTGAGTATCATCCGCCGCCACCTTGGCTAACGGCTCCAGCAGGCGCGCCAAACCACCGAGTTTGATCACCGCCATAAAGTGATCGAGCCTGCCGCGCTCGTCATGCCAGAGCGCAATATTCGCCGGTTGGTCGAGGAGCGTCTCCAGCAGGTTATCGCGCAACGTTAACTCATGTTCGAAGATAATACGCCGCAGACTACCGGCAATGCCCAGACGATCGGCATTGTTCTGGTAATAGAAAACCAGATCTTCCGTCAGGGTATCGCGCAGAAATGGGATCGCCAGCAGATCTTTAGGCAACCGGCTCAGGGATTCGCTTTCGATCAACACATCGGGGTGATGGAGATCTATCTGCAGATCATTGTGCCAGACCAATTCTTTGGGAGGTGAAATTTGGTGAGGCAACATTAAAAAATGCTGAATACCCCATACAGCGGCAGAAATCACTAAAATAATACCGACTGCCCAAAATCCATATTTACTGCGGCTTTGTTTTGCCACAGATGTAACATTCTTGTTATCAACAGTCATTATGGCCGTTCCACACCAGGCATGAGATATAACGCGACGCTTGAATGACCATGCGCCAAGAGATGAGCTCAACAAAAAACCAGCAATCATTGCTTTAATAATACTTTGCAGACCATATTATTATGATTGTAAATATGAAATAACCTTAAGTCTGCAAGCCCTGATTATCGCGGCAGTATACCCATCCACATAGCGTGAGTCGAATGACAAATAATCTTATTTTTCAAGGTTTGCGATCTGTCTAGCAGTACCGGACATAGCTATCTTTTATCGATGATTTTTCAAGCGAAAAGAGGTCGGTGATTCGTGTTTCCCGCGCCCCTTGCGTTTCAATTTAATATCATGATGCTGCATGCCTCCTCAAGAAAAATAAGATATATCTTAATCAAGAGATATATCCCAGGAACCATCTTAACAAAGAGTTAACATTAAGTTTTTCCAGCTTAGCTTTCAGATAATTTTTAACTCCTTTTCAACCCATTAACAATTGGAGCATCGCGCATGCTGGGTGAAAATCAAGCAACTGACAGTGACTTTATCCTGCCCTCAAATATCAATCCAGTCACAATCTGGAATAATCGGCTGCGACGATGGCATCCACGCAGTAAACAATAATGCAATTTTCAATACGAAATCTTCTTGGGCAGATTAAAATTCCTTCAAAGTCAAGCATAAGGATTTCGCCGTTTATTGTTAGACACAATCTCCATCTTTGAAGAGTTTGTATCATGTTGATTTGCGCGGGCGTTGATATAAAGGAGGATGTAGAAGGGAAGAGGGTAGGCGCTACGACAAACGACGTTTAAGTTACCGCTTATCACTTGACGTGCAACGTCAGATTGCCGTGATCGAATCCTACTTATGGCGAGGATAAGAATAAGCGCCTACGTTCTTAGCTGATGAAGCCCAGGGTGGCTGAGATCAGAAAGGAGAGACAATTGCGCCAATCCGCTTGCATAAGTCAGAGTAAGCCGCGTCCAGTTTGTCAAAAAATTTAGAGATGGTCAGTATGATTTTCATGATCGTTTCCTCAAAGGGATGGGTTGTCTTTTATGTGACGTGCGTCACATAAAACAATCTACTCTTTTCAAAACGGTATTTCAATATTTTTGTGACTTAAATCACAAAAAATACAATTTTGTCCATTCAACTCACTGACTACAGCGCTTACCGAACAGCACAAAAAATCGCAACTAATTAATATTAAATAATTTTTTATTTTAAGCTGTCTTCATCCCCCACAGAAATATCCCGCTGAGAATTTTCTGTACAAAACATTGTTGTGTGATCTCCGTCTCGTTTCCCACTCAACAACAGTAATATAAAGAACGTCGTGTCAAATAAATTGAAACGATGTTTTATATATGGCGGATACATGGAAAAGCAGATAACAGTCAGGCATACGATCGCATACGGGAGTGCGAACTTACTGGGTAGTGGTGCGCTCGCGATCAGCGGCGCCTGGTTGATGTACTTCTATACGACTTTTTGTGGCCTTTCTGTCGTAGAAGCCGCAGCGATCTTCTCACTCGCCAGCATTCTTGATGCCATCAGCAACCCAATCATGGGTTACATCACGGATAACTTTTACAATACGCGCCTTGGCCGGCTATTTGGCCGCCGTCGCTTCTTTATCCTGATCGGGATCCCCCTGGTACTGTTCTATCCGCTGCTGTGGATGAGCGGTTTTGGATTTTGGTATTACCTACTCACCTACGCCCTGTTTGAACTGATTTACACCTCAATCATGGTGCCGTACGAAACCTTAGCGACAGAAATGACCACCGATTTTGCCAAACGCTCCAAGCTCACCGGCTCGAAAGCGATCTTTGGTAAAATTGCGAACTTTATGGCCGCTTTTATTCCCGGCCAGTTTATCGCCATCTATGGCAAAGATTCCCCTACCCCGTTTCTTTATACCGGGATCGCCTACGGTGCCATCATGTGTCTCGCCATGATTTCCCTGTACGTCTCCTCATGGGAACGCCCGGCCAGCGAAGTGGTGAAGGAAACCACCACCAGCCTGGGGCAGGCGCTGAAGAAGCTCTGTATCGATATGATCTCAACCTTCCGCTTACGTATTTTCCGCAAGCATTTGGGCATGTATCTGTTTGGCTTCGGTGCGGAATGGCTGTTCGCTTCGTCGTTCACCTATTTCATCATCTTCGGCTTACGCCAAAGCGCGGTGCTGGTTTCACAACTCAACAGCTTCAGCTCGGTGATGCAGCTTATCTCAACCGCATTCTTCATTGGTATTTGCGTGAAAATGGGCTTTGCCCGGCCGTTCCGCATTGCCTTGCAGGTGGTGATTGTTAGCGTGATTGCCTACGCCGCCCTTTACTTCACCGGTTGGTCTGATACCGCCACCGTGATCGTCTTGTTTGCCATTACCGCCGTTTTTGGCCTCAGCACCGGGGGGATCTATTACATCCCCTGGACCGTGTATACCTTCCTGGCTGATGTGGATGAGGTGCTGACCGGGCGTCGGCGTGAAGGGCTGTATGCCGGTGCCATGACCTTCGCCGGGAAAATGGTGCGTTCTATCATTGTCTTCGCCATGGGCTGGACGCTCAGTAAATTTGGCTTTGTCTCTGGGCAATCAGCGCAACCGGAAATGGCAGTACAGGCGATTGTCGGCGTCTTCGCGATTGGTGTCATAGCGCTGGCACTGGTGGCTATTTTCTACACCACGCAAATGAAGCTGGATAGAAAGAGCCATATGATCCTGTTAGAAGAGATTGCGCGGATCAAAGCAGGCGGAGCCATGGCCGATATCTCCCCGGCTCACCGGGCCATTATCGAAGAGCTGACGGGGTGGAAATATGAGCAATGCTGGGGCAACAACCCGTTAGGGCAAAAAACACCGCAGGATAAACTGACCAAGTTAGCGCCGCAGGAGTAATCACATTTTCGGGAAGCGATAGGTTGCTTCCCGAAAGCTTTTCCCTCATTGAAGCCCGGTCAAGAGGCTGGGGAACCACCCTAACGTCTATTTTCAACCATAATGGTTCTTTTTTTACGGTATTTGCCATGACTGATATCGATAATAAAAACAGGGAATTAGCCCACTTCGCCTTTTGTGCGCAGGTCGCCATGAAGCTGGCCGAACAGGATGGGAAGGTGACATCTTTATTAGACGGCCATGTGTTTTTGCTGCGTTGGCTGGTGACCGCACAAAAACAGAAACGCTTTACCAAGCAAGTCGCGCCAGAAATAGCCTGGCTGATCGCACGCGGGCGTCAATTAGGCATGCAAAGCAGGCTTTATGAGCGGGTACAATATCTCTATTTTTCCTGGGTAGATCCTATCGAGCAGCAGCCAGATTTACATCGGCTGACCTATATTATCGAGGCATTGAAAAATGCAGGCTGGCGTTACTACGTGCTGACGCCAGAAGAATGGAAAACGGAAGAAGTCCCTGCCCGCGTGAATGGCATTAATGCGCTGATGATCGAGATGAACCATCTTAATAGCGTCTTTTGCAAACAGGGGGCGCAATTAGCCCCGTTGGAAATCAGAGTATTAGGCGATTTACAGGTGTTTGGCATCCTACTGCTGGAGCAAAAGTTCCACGTTTTTCAGGTGCTCGGCGAAACTGCTTATGCGCGCCTGTTTGTCAGCATCGACGAAAAAATCCCCGAGGTGGCGTAAATGGGCTCAATGCAGGCGCTGTTCACCTGCATTGCTTATTCAACCTGATCGACCTCCGCTGGCAGGTTTCTCTTGACGCGCGGATACTTCCACAGCCAGCGCCCGCTGGCCATACGCCAATAGAAGAATGCCCCGCGCACCGCCCAATCACTGAACATCCCCAGCCAGACCCCGACTACGCCCATGCCGAGCAGCACGCCCAAGGTATAACCGGCCACCACGCGGCAGCCCCACATACCCAGCATGGCAACCCACATGGTGAAGCGAGCGTCGCGCGCACCTTTCAGCCCGGCGGGTAATACCCAGGAAGCCGCCCAGATCGGCATAAACGCCGCGTTCAGCCAGATCAAAATTTTCACCACCTCTTTCACGTCTTCTTCTTGGGTATAGAAAGAGGCAAACAGCCCGGCAAAGGGGGCGGTGCCCCAAGCCAACACCGTCAAACCAATGGTTGCCAACCAGAAGATGTAACGCAATTGCTGCTCGGCCTGGGCGATCTGCCCTTTGCCCAAACGCTTGCCGACAATAATGGTCGACGCCGAACCCAAGGCACTGCCAGGCAGGTTAATCAGCCCAGCAATGGAAAAGGCAATAAAGTTACCGGCGATCACGTTGGTGCCCATACCGGCAACAAACATCTGCGTCAGTAATTTTCCGCAGTTGAACAGCACCGACTCGATACTGGCAGGAATGCCAATTCCCAGCACGTCACGCAGAATATTGCTGTCGAGCGGAGTGAAATAGCTCCTCAACGTGATACGCAGCGCTGGGTTCAGGCCGATCATCAGCACATAAATAATACCAGCAGCGCCAATATAGCGGGAAATGGTCAACCCCAGGCCAGCGCCAACAAAGCCCAGCCCATCCCAGCTAAACAGACCATAGATCAGCGTGCTGCTGATCAGAATATTGAGGATATTCATGCCGACATTGATCAGCAGCGGGATCTTGGTATTCCCCGCGCCACGCAGTGCCCCGCTGCCAATCAGCGCAATCGCCGCCGCCGGGTAACTCCACACCGTGGTTTGCAGATAAGACAGCGCCAGCGCCTTCACCTCGGGCGTAGCCTCACCGGCAATCACGTTGATAATCGCTTCACCAGCCAGGTGGATCGCCAGCGCCAGCAAAAACGCCAACGCAGTCATCAGCACCAGCGACTGGCGCGCCGCTGCCCTAGCCCGCTTGCGATCCCGCGTGCCGAGGCTAAAGGCCACTACCACCGTAGTCCCCAGATCGACCGCGGCGAAAAAGGCCATAACCACCATGTTGAAGCTGTCTGCCAGGCCAACACCCGCCATCGCCTCTTTACCGAGCCAGCTCACCAGGAACGTGCTCAGCACCCCCATTAGCAATACGCAGGTATTTTCTAGAAAGATTGGCAGCGCCAACGGGGTAATCTCGCGCCAGAAGAGCACCCGATAGCTTTTTCGTTTGGCATACCAATGCGTTTTGGTCACGCTCTGGCACAGTGCCGCAGGTAAGTTCAAAATTAGCCTGAAGAGTGGAAGTGAAACAACGTTTCAATAATGATTTATAGGCGCTTATTCTGCAAGGCCTTTTTCAGCTTATTGCTGGGGAATAACTCTCTTCTGCACTATTCCATCAATATATCGTTCCCGGAAAGTCCCTAAACGGTGTGAAATATTATTTTTGCTAATGAGTTGGCCAGAGAAACCTGGCCAATCCTCGATTAATGGTAGCTTTCAGCAGTAGATATAATATGCTCGGCATGCGAGTAAATATCATCTACTGTATCTATCGGATGACGGGTTTCTTTCTTGTCGGCATCAAACAGGCCAATATACATTTGATTGCGATTGAAATGTAATCGGCAAATCGGCTTTCTATTATTATCATCAAGCAATATGCCAAAATAGCTCTTGGTATCTCGATGAGAAATTCTGCAAGGCTCAACGACGGTGCGAATGATAGATTTCACGATATGAAACCCTTCAATCTCATCTTCAGTCGTGACAATGCTGTCAGGCTCTGGGAGCGGCACGGCTACCGGCTCAGCGCTCTCCTCCTTCGGCTCATTATTCAAGGTGGATTGCGGATGAGAGCCACCGCTGATCGCCGACTTCAGGCGTTCGTTGACTTGGTCGTTCAGCCATTGACTGGCCGCTTTCTTCGTTAAGGTGGCAAATAACTCACGCACCTTCAGTGTCAGCATGCCATCATAAACCCTGGAGGCAAAAAACTTTACGAAGTCCTCTTCTGGATTCGTAAACTGCGTGGAGAATATTTTCTTGATCTGGCTGACGTACTTTAATTCTCCAGCGGCGTTAACTATTGATTCTACATCAAATGCTGACTTCGTAAGCTTCACGATCTCAGGAACCACGTTTTCATCGATGTCCAACAGGTCTAACTCCAAGAACGGCTTTTCATCCATCTTGTTTGGCGCATCAAGATCGGTGAAAAATTTATAGATCTGCCCATTGGTTAAAATAGATATTCTTGCGTTGGTAACATGGAAATATCTAAATAACTGTGACGCATGATTGACATTCAGCGGTTCACCGATTTTTTTACATTCAACCAGGATTTGTATCTCACCATTTTTTAAAATAGCGTAATCTATTTTCTCGCCTTTCTTGGTTCCGACATCACAAATAAACTCAGGTGTCACCTCCGTGGGGTCAAACACATCATAACCTAGCACTCTATTGATGAAAGGCATAACAAAAGCACTTTTTGTCGCTTCTTCTGTCTGAATAACCGCAGCCTGCTGTTTGATCTTGGCTGAAAGACTATACAACTCGTCTAAAAGCGCCATAAAGTGCCTCCATGTCAAATGGTTAGAGTTTTCTACTTAACCAATTTATATAAAAAACACTTACCTTGCTCTTTTTTTTACCAGAATAAGATCGCGATCACTTAATTTTACCACTGAAAATAACGATTAAATAATCCAAGAAAGAATATAGAAAGAGAATGCTATAGAAATACGCATGGCATGAGTAAAAAATTTATAGTTTAGTTTGTAATAATAAAGCAATCTCACTAATCCAAATAATACCATTCCATACGATATTCTTATTGAATATAAAATCCCGCCCACTTTGAACCGTCTGATAGGGATTTCCATTAGCTGTTATCTCAGGTATTATCCTAAAAACTGTATAAAAAAACAGGTAATCAGATGCAACCCATAGTCTTGCAATCCACGCGGATCGAGCGCGATCGCTTTCGTGGTGAAACCATCACTAACGGCAAGTTCCTTAACTGTGATTTTTCGGGGGCCGATCTGACCGATAGCCAGTTTATCGGCTGCCTGTTCTATGATGACGCCACGCAGATCGGCTGTTGTTTCAATCGTGCAGTGCTGAAAGATGCCAGCTTCAAAAGCTGCGATCTGTCTCTGGCGGATTTCAGGAATACCAGCGCATTAGGCTTGGAGATCCGCGAATGTAAGGTGCAAGGGGCCGATTTCCGCGGTGCCAACTTTATGAACATGATTTCGCAGCGCAGCTACTTTTGCAGCGCCTTTATCACCAAAAGCAACCTGAGCTATGCCAATTTCGCCAAGGTGGTGCTGGAAAAATGCGAGCTGTGGGAAAATCGCTGGAACGGTGCCAACGTGCTCGGCGCCAGCTTTATCGGCTCCGATCTTTCCAGCGGTGAATTCAACCATTTCGACTGGCGTGCCGCCACGTTCAATCACTGCGATCTTACCGGTTCAGAGCTGGGTGATTTAGATATCCGCCAGGTTGACCTGGAAGGCGTGCAACTGGATAGCCAACAGATCGTTGGTTTGATCGATCGGCTGGGCATTGTGTTAGTCAGTGATGCGTAGTTATTCCATTAATCGGCCTAATGCCGTATTACTTTTTATCATCAGCGCAGTGCCTTGATTTGGGTTTATTTTTCACCAATGATTGAGTTCCTCGTCAATCACCAGGAGCAGCAATGAATCCATCGGCCGCGGTACTTTATACAGACGCACACTTTTTCAGCCCTTACGCTATGTCGGCCTTTGTCACCCTGACCGAGAAGGGGATCCCCTTTACGCTTAAGCCGGTGGACTTATCGCAGGGCGAAAACCAGAGCCGAGCCTACGGCGCGCTGTCGCTGACCCAGCGCGTGCCCACGCTGGAGATAGGTCGTTTTCACCTTTCCGAATCTTCCGCCATTGATGAATATCTGGAAGAGACACACCCTGCTCATCCGGTCTATCCGCGTGATGTCAAACAGCGCGCCAAAGCACGCGAGATACAGGCCTGGCTGCGTAGCGATCTGCTGCCGCTGCGCGCAGAACGCCCGACAGAGGTGATTTTCAGCCAGGGTAAATTTGCCCCGCTGAGTGCGGCGGCCCAGCAGGCAGCGCAGAAACTGATCGCCGCAGCGGAAAAACTGCTGAGCCACGGTCACGATCATCTGTTTGGCGAGTGGTGCATTGCGGATACCGATCTGGCCTTGATGCTCAACCGGCTGGTGATACATGGTGACGACGTGCCGGAGAGCCTGCGTCGTTACGCGCAACAGCAGTGGCAACGCCCTTCGGTGCAGGCCTGGCTGGCGCTGCCGGAAAAAATGCGGAGTTAGCGCCCCATGCTTGGCTAGCTGACAAATTCCCCTTTGATGAAGGTATCTGCACTGGCCCAGAGTATTTGCTGCTTTCTGGGTCAGATGAGAATACTCCCCGTTTAAAAGGGGGAGCTATTTAGACAATACATAATAATGCTCTCTATCTGGAGACTCATACTTTGTAAACCCAAGTTCTAACAGAGAGTTTATCCTTACTTCAGCTACTGGAATAGCTTTGGTAACTATTTCTTCAACACTGAACGTATCAAAAAAATGCTTAGAACACACAGCAAAAACTTCTGTTAAATACATTTCCGTCTCATATTCTGATGATATATCTAACCTCAAAATACCTGAGCTAACTTTATAATCATTAACCGTTGCAAACATTTCTATTGTACCAACTGCAAGACCGGTATCTCTATTCACAATTGAATACCTTATGAACTCCTCACGCTCATAGCAACCCAACCAGCCTATGATTGCATCTTTCATTTCCTCTATCGTATTAAAATTGAAACCGCCCATGCACCTATCTGAATTAAACAATGATCTGGAAGTCACATCCGAATAACATTTCAACAAACCTTCCGCATCATTCTCTGAGATAAGACGTATTATAAAATTTGATGTTTCATACGTTGGACATTCTTTGTATGGATTACTCATCTTTTAACTCCCTGTTAGTGTTGAATTTATAATAATTAATTTAACACTTGAGTCTTTCATAATTAAAAACCAATGGCGCACTTAAAAAGCGACAATCATATACATTGAAAATGGCTCGATAACTCATCATTGTCAAATCGAACGATTCGTATCTATTTTAAACCACCTGTTCAGCACTCAGCAGTGATTCCGCCCTTAAAACATAAATCAGAGATAATCACAACCTTGAGCACTATTGGCCGTATGCTAGTAAAGCTTTCGCTCAACTGACTGACATTACGGCCACAGCACCGCCTTTCTCAACGCAGAGAGACACAGCATCGCTATTGGGAAAACATCACCACCCGGCAGGCAGGTAACCCAATAACGAGGCAATGGCGTACACCGCACCGCCCATATAGAGCAGAACGATGCTCACTTGCAGAATGGGATGGGTGATCCAGCTACACTGCCAGAGCGGCTGTTGATCGCCAGATGCACGCGCTCCACGCAGGATCAGCATCGGCATAATCGACAGGATCACGCCGCTGAAAACTCCAGCGAAATACAGCGCATTAACGAAGGAAACCAGGCCGCTGTAGGCTAGAGCAAACGGCGGTACCACCACCAGCAACAGCACGCTGAAGCGGCGGAAAGGCTGCTCATCATCCCCCAGGCGGAACTTATCGAAAATATTGGTCAGGAAACTGCCGCCCAATCCCCAATAGGAGGTCAGCATCGCGCACAGCGCAAAGATGTTGGCCGAAAAGAAAGCCCATTGCCCGAGCGCCTGGCCCCAGGAAATGGTGGCAACGTCGGAAATATTATCCAACCCGCTAAGGGCTATCACCGACAACGGCACCGCCGCCAGCAACACGAAAGTGATTGCCATACCGACGATAATCGCTTTTGGCAGTTGCGCTGGCTTGTCCGCAAAGCCACGCGCCATTTCCGGCACGATGTACTGCGCGGAAAAACAGAACACCACCACGCTGAACACCGGCACCATAAAGCGCCAGTCGCCGTCCAGCAGATTACGCATCTGAGTGGTTTCTTTCAGCAGCGTCGCGGCCACGAGGGTGGCAATCATCACCACCATGCCGATGCTGATAAATTTCTCACCGCGGCCAATGGCTTTCAGGCCGAGATACAGCACCAGTGCTGCCGGGATAAAGAACAACAGGCTACCGAGGGCGGGGGAAATACCGAGCAGGGATTGCAGCAGTTTGCCGCTGCCGGTCATATAGGCGGTGAGTGCGCCTACGCTGTTAACGCAGACGGAAGCGAACATCAGCCAGGAGCCAAAGCCGCCGACATAGCGCCGGGCCAGCCCGCTCAGTTGCAGGTGCGCTCGGGTGCGCAGAGTCGATTCAGCCACGTAAAGCATGGTAATGGTGGTCAGGCAACCGACCAGCACCAGCCAGAACAACAGGGGTAAATAGCCCGCCTTGCTGGAGGCGTAGGCGATAGAGAGAACGCCAGCGCCGATGTTGGTGCCAACGATCATCGCCACACCTTCGAGGAAACTCAGTGATTTGGCGGGTGCAGATGCCCGCTCCCCGGCGGCAATCGCCGGAGAAATAGAGATGTTTTCGGAAGACATGGTTTATCCTTTGTATCCCGGTGGCGCTGGCCACCGGGAAGTGTTGAAGTCCTGGGGGTTAACAGCTCACATCGATACACAGGTATTTCAGCTCCAGATATTCTTCAATGCCATAACGCGACCCTTCACGCCCGAGCCCTGACTGTTTGATACCGCCAAACGGCCCGACTTCGTTGGAAATCAGCCCGGTGTTAATGCCGACCATGCCGTATTCCAAGGCTTCCGGCACCCGCCACTGGCGTGCCGCATTCTGGGTGAACAGATAGGCTGCCAGGCCGAATTCGGTATCGTTAGCCATCGCGATGGCTTCTGCTTCGTCATGAAAACGGAACAGTGGCGCAACCGGGCCGAAGGTCTCTTCTTTGGCAAAGCGCATTTGCTGCGTCACGCCGGTCACCACCGTCGGCTGGAAGAAGGTACGGCCTAGCGCATGCGGCTGCCCGCCGGTAGCAATCTGTGCCCCTTTGATCAGCGCATCATCAATGTGGCTCTGCACTTTTTCCACGGCACCTTGGTCGATCAGCGGCCCCTGAGTGGTGCCTTCCTGCGCGCCGTCGCCCACTTTCAGTTGCTCGACGGCGGCCACCAGCTTATCCACCAGGCGATCGTAAATGCCGTCCTGTACGTAGATCCGGTTGGCGCATACGCAGGTCTGGCCGCTGTTGCGGAATTTTGACGCCATAATGCCCGCCACCGCGGCATCCAGATTGGCATCATCAAAGACAATCACCGGCGCGTTACCACCCAGTTCAAGTGAAAGCTTTTTAATCGTCGGCGCGCACTGCGCCATCAGAATGCGCCCCACTTCGGTCGAACCGGTAAAGCTCAGCTTGCGTACCACCGGGCTGTCGCACAGCACTTTGCCAACCTGAGCCGGCTCGCCGGTCACCACCTGCAATACGCCCGCCGGAATACCGGCATCCTGTGCCAGCTTGGCCAACGCCAAGGCGGTCAGCGGGGTCTGTTCAGCCGGTTTGACGATCATGGTGCAACCCGCCGCCAACGCCGGGGCGGCCTTGCGGGTAATCATCGCCGCCGGGAAGTTCCACGGGGTAATCGCCGCGCAGACGCCGATCGGCTGCTTCACCACCACCAGCCGCTGTGACGCCAACGGCGCCTGTAATACTGCGCCGTCGACGCGCTTGGCCTCTTCGGCAAACCAGGTAATAAACGAGGCGGCATAAGCCACCTCACCGCGCGCTTCGGCCAACGATTTGCCCTGCTCGGCGGTCATCAGCTGCGCCAGATCTTCCTGCGCCGCCATCACTTTATCGGCCCAGGCCAGCAGTAACGCTGAACGCTGTTTGGCCGTCAGTTGCTTCCAGCCGATTTGTGCCTGCTGCGCGGCGGCAATCGCCTGCTGGGTTTCTTCCGCGCTCACCAGTGGAACCGTGGTCAGTTCTGCACCGGTGGCCGGGTTGATCACCGCTTCACGCTTGCCGCTGCGCGCATCGCACCATTCACCGTTAATCAGGCACTGACTGCGCAGCAGTTCGGGGTTGTGTAGTTTCATCGTTCTTGCTCCTTATTGGACCAATGCGCGGGAAAGGATCGCCAGCGCCTGGTTAAACTGGGCATCAGGAATGGTCAATGGATACAGGAAACGGATCACGTTGCCATACACACCACAGCTGAGCAGCAGCAGCCCTGCTTCCTGGGCCTTTTGCTGCACTTCACGGGTAAATTCCGGCGATGGTTTGCCCGTGGCCGGATCGTTGAACTCCACCGCCACCATTGAGCCCTTGGCACGGATATCGGCAATTGCCGGGCACTGTTTACGCGCCTGCTGCAGCACTTCCACCAAATGTTGACCCAAACGCTGCGAGCGCTGGCACAGCTGTTCTTCTTCGATCACCTCCAGCACGGCCAGCGCCGCAGCCACCGCCAGCGGGTTACCGGCATAGGTGCCACCCAGCCCACCTGGAGCCGGAGCGTCCATCACCTCGGCGCGGCCCGCCACCGCCGACAGCGGCATCCCCCCCGCCAGGCTTTTTGCCATGGTGATCAGATCGGGTTTCACCGCGTAGTGCTCCATCGCGAACAGCTTGCCGGTGCGGGCAAAACCGCTCTGCACTTCATCGGCAATCAGCAGAATGCCGTGCTGATCGCACAGCGTGCGCAACGCCTGCATAAATTCCGGCGGTGCGATATTGAAACCGCCCTCACCCTGCACCGGCTCCAGCACAATCGCTGCCACCTGCTTAGGATCGATGTCGGCTTTAAAAATGCGCTCCAGGCTGTTCATCGCGTCTTCGGTACTGACGCCGTGTAACGCATTCGGATACTGGCCGTGGAACACCGAGCCAGGGAACGGGCCAAAACCCAGTTTGTAAGGGGCCACTTTGCCGGTCAGCGCCATGGTCATATAAGTACGGCCATGGAAACCGCCGCCGAAGGTGATCAGCCCCGGGCGGCCGGTATAGGCGCGGGCAATTTTCACCGCGTTTTCCACCGCTTCCGCCCCGGTGGTGAAGAAGGCGGTTTTACAGGCCCCGTCGATCGGCGCACGCTGGTTGATACGCTCCGCCAGCGCGATATAGCTTTCATAGGGGACGATCTGGTAAGCGGTATGAGTGAAGGCCTTGAGCTGTTTTTCAATGGCGGCAACCACTTTCGGATGGCGGTGGCCGGTATTGAGCACAGCAATGCCCGAAGCGAAATCGATAACCTCATTACCTTCCACGTCCCACAGCGTGGCATTCTCAGCACGCTCTGCGTAATAACCACACATCACGCCGATGCCACGCGGGGTAGCCGCCAAGCGGCGTTGATTCAGTTCTGCGTTTTTCATCTTGTTCTCTCCGGGCTGTGCCTGTTATCAACTTTGTTCACAAGTGTGAAACAATGATGTTTATTTACACAGGATGTGGCCCTATAATCTAGTGCCAGTTACGTTTAATTGAGGGATCCAATTGCGCTCATTGAGTGGTGACCTGTTGCTGCAGCGCCTTGGCGATCAGCCCGCTGATAAGCTGCATAAGCGGCTGTATAACGCGATCCGCACCAGCATTCTGGACGGCAGCCTGCCGCCTTCCAGCCGCTTACCAGCGTCGCGCGATCTGGCTCAGGAACTCAGTGTGTCACGCAACACGGTATTAACCGTTTACGAACAACTTCTGGCCGAAGGATATGTGCTTTCGCGCCAAGGAAGTGGAACCTTCGTCGCAGAAACGGTGCCCGACAGTTATTTATCCACCACCAGCCAGCCGATGAGCGAGCGTGGTGAGCAACGGCGCGTTGAGCTGTCGAAACGCGGGGCCACGTTGCTGCACCACGCCAGCGCCAGCCCAAAGCAATGGGGCGCCTTTATTCCCGGCGTGCCCGACGTTAACGCCTTCCCACACCAGATCTTCAGCAAGATCCAGGCGCGCATCAGCCGCCGCCCCGCGCCGCAGCGTTTGACCTACAGCAATCAGGGCGGTAGCCCGGAACTGCAACATGCGCTGGTGGACTATCTGCGCGTAGCCCGCTCGGTGCGCTGCTCGCCGGAACAGATCCTGATTACTGAAGGTATTCATCAGGCGATCGATCTGGTGACGCGGATGCTGTGCAATCCAGGCGATAATGCCTGGATCGAGGAACCGGGCTATTGGGGGATACGCAACATTCTGCGCATCAACGATGTCAATATTTGCCCGTGCGAAGTGGATGAGGCGGGCATGGTGCCAGCGGAACAAAACGCGGGGGCGCCACGGGTGATTTTCGTTACTCCTTCGCATCAGTATCCGCTGGGTTCAGTAATGAGTTTGGCACGGCGCCAGCGGCTGCTGGCACTGGCGCGCCATGCCGGTAGCTGGATTGTGGAAGATGATTATGACAGCGAGTTTCGCTTCTCAGGCCAGCCGATCCCGGCGCTGCAAGGGTTAGAAGCCGATGCACCGGTCATTTATATCGGCACCTTCAGCAAGACGCTGTATCCCGCACTGCGTCTGGGCTATATGGTGTTGCCGAAACCACTGATGAATGAATTCAAGATTGCCCACGCCGAGTTGTATCGCGGCGGGCACTTGTTGATCCAGGCGGCGCTGGCGCAGTTTATTCAGGAAGGCCACTACACGGCCCATATCCGCCGCATGCGTTTGCTGTATGCCAAACGCCGCGCGTTTCTTACCGCGCTGATTGAGCAACACTTGGGTAAACAGGCCTTGAGTGAGTTCAACAGCAATGCCGGGCTGCACCTGATCCTCAACCTGCCGAACGATACCGACGACGTTGCCATTGCCAGCGCCGCCAGCGCACGTGGGGTACTGGTGCGCGCGCTGTCACGCTATTACATGCAACCTAGCGCCCGGCGCGGCCTGCTGATGGGGTTTGCCTGTGTGCCGGAAGAGCAGATGGCAGCAGCGTTCAGCGTGTTGCTGGAGTGTATTCATTCTCAGAAAAGTTAAAAAGACAAAGGCGATCCGATAGATTAATGCGAGTCAGCTAAGCGCAAAACGGCATAATCATGCATCAATGGCTCAAAGAGTCGCCCCCTGTGGGAGAGGGCCGGGGTAAGGGGCTCTTAGTGCGGTGCTCATCCCCTCACCCTAACCCTCTCCCCCAAGGAGAGGGAACTGGTTAGCCTTGACTGACCCGCATTAACCCGATGGATCGCCTTTCAAGAACATGGGCTGATTAATCCATCAGATGAGAAATATCATCATGGGCAACCGCTGGCGGATCCTGGCGCATCCCTTTGGTCAGCCACAGCAGATAAAGAAAACCGGCAAACAGCCAGATAAAGCCGACCTTCAGCGCTTCCGGATCCAGGTTGAACCACAGCCAGATGCACATGGCAAAACCGATCAGCGGCAGCAGGCCGTATTTGAACATCGCCCTCAGCCCACGGCGTTTTTCATTCACCAAAAAGTGTTTGATTACGCTGAGGTTCACGAAGGTGAATGCCCCCAAAGCGCCAAAGCTGATCATCGACACCACCATGCTGAGATCCATCCACAGCGCCAGCAGAGAGATGATGGCCACGAACACAATCGCGCGCCACGGCGTGTGGAAACGGGCATGGAGATGGAAGAACACTCTGCGCGGCAGCACCCCTTCTCGCCCCATGGCGTAAAAGATACGCGATACGCCGGTTTGCGCCGTCATTGACGAAGCGTAAACCCCGGTGAGATAGGTGGCCATAAAGAAGTTATACATCCACTTCCCACCCACGTGCTCGGAGATAATCAGGCTGGACGTATCCTGATAAGGGATCAGCGCCTGCCAATTGGGATACGCCAGATGGGCGGCGTAAGAGACGGCGACAAAAATCGCCCCGGCGCTGATCACGGTGATCAATATGGCACGCGGCAGTGTGCGTTTGGCATCGTCAGCTTCCTCAGCCATGGTGGCAATGGCATCAAAGCCCAGAAACGCCAGGCACAGCACTGCCGCACCGGCGATCAGGCCAGAAAAATTACCGGCATCCACCAACAGCGGCTTCATCAGCGCCTCTGGGCTGAGATCGGCTCCGCTGAATGCCAGCGCAATAAACAGCACGATAAACACCATCTGCAGGGCGATCAGCGTGAAATTGACGGAGCTCAGCAAGCGCACCCCAAGAATATTCAACAGGCTGACGCTGCCGATGGAGGCCAGAATAAACACGTAAGCAGGGATCGACGGAAATGCCTCGTGCAAGAAAATCCCTAAAACCAAATAGTTAAGCATAGGCAGGAACAGATAATCGAGGATCTGCGCCCAGCCGACCAAGAAACCGGTTTTACCACCAAAGCTGCGTTGGACATAAGAGTAGGCCGATCCGGCCAACGGCATGGCGTTGGTCATCCGGCAATAGCTCAAAGCGGTAAACAGAATGGTGACGATGGTCACCAGATAAGCGACGGGCAAATGGCCCTGACTCAAAACGGTAACCTGACCATAGGTGGTGAATACGCCCAGCGGCACCATATAGGCGAGGCCAAATGCAACCAAGGCAGGGGTTTTAAGAACTCGTTGCAACCGAATATTTTGCGGCATTACCGTATCATCTCCTGACACAAAACTGCATCGTTAATCAGCGTTTTTTGGCCGTATAAAAATTAAGGAAACGAATACTGGCACAAGACAAGGCGCCGGGGAAGTTAACAATCAGCTTTCTATCTTTTAATCGGGCGGGAATGGCTGGCGTTACCGTTCCCGCCCGCGACACGTCTGGCTGTTATGCCTGGTAAACGACCTGTCCCCCCACGAGGGTGCGTTCAATGCGGGTTTGGTAAATCGCCTCGGCCGGCTGCTCGAACAGGTTTTGCTGCAGCACGATCGCATCGGCAAACTTGCCCACTTCCAGCGAACCGATGTATTGCTCTTTGGCAATCATATAGGCTGCATCAATGGTCGCGGCGCGCAGCGTTTCGATCAGCGTCAGGTTGCGATCGTTGTCCAAACGCGGCCCGGCAGGTTGGCCTTCACTGTCCCAGGCGCGGCGCGTCATCCCCACCTGCAGGTTGTACCATTCGTCCAACCGATCGATCGGCCAGTCGCTGCCGTACGCCACGCGGGCACCGGCATCCAGAAAACGTGCCGCCGGTTCCAAGTGCGGGAAACGCTCTTCACCCAGCATTTCGCGCTCTTCGTCAATCAGCACGCCCGGCAAACCGGCCCACTGGAATGACAGCACCGCAGTGGCACCCAGTTCGGCAAAACGCGCGTACTGATGCGCAGCCACCAATTCATTGTGCGCCAGCCCGGGGCGGATATCCTTGCCAGGGCAAGCGGCACGCATCAGTTCCACCGCGTCCAGCACCTGCTCGATCGCCCCATCGCCCACCGTGTGAGTATGCGGATGCAGGCCAGCGCGGCCGCATTCCACCACCAGCGCGTTCAACACCGGCGTAGTGAAGTAGAGATCGCCATAGCGTTCACTTTGCGCCTCACCCTGATGTTCACGATACGGCTGCAACAGCGCAGCGGTCATGGTCGGCGGCTGCAAAACGCCGTCGACGAACAGTTTCAGATGGTCAACCGCAATACCGGCCTGCGGTGTCCACTCTTTATCCCCCCACTGCTTAGCGAAGGCGAGCACGTCCTGCACCGCACGGGCGGCGTCTTCCGGCCCTTGCACGCTGTCTGGCGTCACCTCTTTGGCACCGAGGACCCGCAGCGTCAGTTCGCCACGATCGCGCAGTGCGGCAAAGGCCGCCAGCTGTTCGGCAAATACGCGGGTATCCATCACGGTGGTGACACCTTGGAAATGCAACACCTGCTGCACGTGAGCCGCGATCTGTACGTTCTGCTCCGCGCTGCCGGAAGGAATGCTGTCAAAGGCGCGCATCGCGGGCGCATCTTCCAGGATCCCCGTCAATCGGCCGTTGGCGTCGCGGGCAATCTTGCCATCTGGCGGCACCGGGGTATTTTCATCGATCCCCAGCATTTCCAGCGCACGGCTGTTGGCCGCCAGGGTGTGGCAGTCGTTGGAGAACAGCGCCACCGGGCGGCGGGTGTTCAGGGTATCCAACACGGCGCGGCTCATGTCCGCGCCAACTGGGATCATCGCCTGACGCTGCCAGGCACGCACCGTCAGCCATTCGTTATCATCGTGCGCCGGGTATTTGTCCAGGTGTGCCTGAATGTGCTGCAACGTCTGTTCCACCGTCAGCGCCGCATAGTGCAGGCTGCAGCCCTTAAGCTGTTTGCCGCCCCAGAACGGATGCATATGGCTGTCGATCAGGCCCGGCATCATCATTTTACCCTGCAGATCGATACGCTCGGTCGCTGCTGTTGCAAGCGACAGCACTTGCTCGTTGTCCCCAACCGCCAGCACGTATCCCTGCCCGATCGCCAGCGCGCTGCAAACCCGGTTTGCCGCATCCGCTGTAAAGATAGTGCCGTTGTAATAAATTACCTCGGCAGCGTTAACCACTGGTGTCATATCAAAAGTCTCAAAATCACACAAAACGATCCTAAGTATAGATCTGAGTCAGGCGAAAACTGAAATCCTTGGCCCGATAGCCGCATGACGCGCAATTCGCAAATAACAGCAAAGATTCATGATATCTATCACATTCAACGCATCCTTAGTTCCCAACGCTGTCGACAACGGCTAGATTTATCTCATCCGACCACTCGATAACCATCTATAACTATAACGATATCTACCCTATGGAGACTGCAATGAGCGCATACCCCTACCTGCTGGCGCCGCTGGATCTCGGCTTCACCACCCTGAAAAACCGGGTGCTGATGGGATCAATGCACACAGGCCTGGAAGAACTCCCCAATGGCCCGGAGCGTCTGGCGGCATTCTATGCCGAACGTGCCGCCGCGGGTGTCGCCCTGATCGTCACCGGCGGCATCGCCCCCAATGAAAAAGGGGTGGTGCAGCGCGGAGCGGCAATCTTGAATCAACCGCAGCAGATCGCGCATCACCGGACCATTACCGAGGCGGTCCATCAGGCGGGCGGCAAAATCGCGCTGCAAATTCTGCACGCCGGGCGTTACAGCTATCAGCCGCAGCCGGTAGCCCCTTCCGCACTACAGGCTCCGATTAGCCCATTCAGCCCGACGGCGCTGACGAATGAAGAAGTCGAACAAACCATTGCCGACTTCGCCCACTGCGCCGCACTGGCGCAGCAGGCGGGTTATGACGGCGTTGAGGTGATGGGTTCCGAAGGCTACCTGATTAACCAGTTTCTGGTGGCGCGCACCAACCAGCGCAGCGATCAATGGGGCGGCAGCTTCAGTAACCGCATGCGTTTCGCGGTAGAGATTGTTCGCGCCGTGCGCCAGGCGGTGGGGCCAGAATTTATCCTGATCTACCGCCTTTCCATGCTCGATCTGGTGGAAGATGGCTCAAACTGGCAGGAGATCGAGCAGCTCGCCGTGGCGATCGAACAGGCCGGTGCCACGCTGATCAATACCGGTATCGGCTGGCATGAAGCCCGTATCCCGACCATTGCCACTATGGTGCCGCGCGCCGGGTTCAGTTGGGTGACGCGCAAGCTGATGGGCAAAGTGGGCATTCCGCTGATCACCACCAACCGCATCAACGACCCGGCGGTGGCCGAACAGGTGTTGGCGGAAGGCTGTGCCGATATGGTTTCCATGGCGCGCCCATTCCTGGCCGATGCGGCTTTTGTGCAAAAAGCCGCCGAAGGCCGTGCCGACGAGATCAACACCTGTATCGGCTGCAATCAGGCCTGCCTGGACCAGATTTTCGAAGGCAAACTCACCTCCTGCCTGGTGAACCCGCGCGCCTGCCGCGAAACCGAAATGCCGCTGATTGCGGCGGAGAAAGCCAAACGGCTGGCCGTGGTCGGCGCGGGCCCCGCCGGGCTGGCGTTTGCCACGACAGCCGCCAGCCGCGGGCATCAGGTCACGCTGTTTGACGCTGCCGATGAGATCGGCGGGCAGTTCAATATTGCCAAGCAGATCCCCGGTAAAGAAGAATTCCACGAAACCCTGCGCTATTTCCACCGTCAGTTAGCACTGCTGGAGGTGACGCTGAAACTGGGGCAAAAAGTGCAAGCGCAGGATTTAGGCGAGTTTGACGAGGTGATCCTCGCCTGCGGCATTGTGCCGCGCATGCCGGAGATTCCCGGTATTGAACGCGCAAACGTGCTGAGTTATCTCGAGGTACTACGTGACAAAAAACCGGTCGGCCAGCGGGTGGCGATCATTGGTGCCGGTGGGATCGGTTTTGATACCGCCGAATACCTCAGCCAGCACGATCTCTCCAGCAGCCTGGATCAGCAGGCATTTAACCGCGAGTGGGGGATTGATACGCAGCTCAGCCAACGCGGAGGGTTAAGTGCCCAAGGGCCGCAGGTGCCCGCCAACCCACGCCAGATCTTCCTGCTACAGCGTAAAAGCAGCAAAGTGGGTGAAGGCCTGGGTAAAACTACCGGTTGGATCCATCGCACCAGCCTGTTGCTGCGCGGTGTGAAGATGCTGAACGGCGTCAACTATCAGCGCATTGATGAACAGGGGTTGCACATCGTGCGGGCCGAGCAGAAAAGTTGCCTGGCGGTAGATACCATTGTGGTCTGCGCCGGGCAGGAACCGCGTCGTGAATTACAGCAGCCGCTGTTGGCGATGGGGAAAACCGTGCATCTGATTGGTGGTGCCGACGTGGCCGCTGAGTTGGATGCGCGCCGCGCTATCGATCAGGGAACCCGCTTGGCGATGGCGCTGTAAAAGAGTGGGCGCAGTAAAAAGCTGCGCCCCTGCGGCTTAACGCCGTGCGCCAGACTTGACCGCTTTGAGGATCACAAACTTCTGGTTCGACGCCAAGGTGGTACAGTTGCCAAACAGGCGTTTCAGCTTCTGGTAATAATCCAGATGACGGTTGCCGACGATGCGCAACTCTCCCCCCACTTGCAGGCAGCGCTTGGCGTCGCAGAACATCTGCCAGGCGGTGTGATCGGTAATTGCATGCTGCTGGTGGAACGGTGGGTTGCACAACACCGCCCGCAAACTTTCACGCTCAATGCCCGCCAGCGAGTTGTTCACTTCAAACTGACAGCGATCCATTTCTTGTGGCAGGTTATGCGCCACATTCAGCTCGCTGGATGCTACCGCCATGTAAGACTCATCGACAAAGGTCATCTGCGCGTCTGGATTCTGTACCAGCGCTTTCATGCCAATAATGCCGTTGCCACAGCCAAGATCGACGATATGGCCGCTCAGATCCTGCGGTAAATGCTCCAGGAACAGGCGTGCGCCGATATCCAGGCTGCCGCGTGAAAACACGTTGGCATGGTTGTGGATCAGCCAATCCGTGCCGTCGAGCAGCCAGTTGGTGGTTTCCGGAGCGGGTGGTGGCACGATGTCGGTCACCTGGCAATAGATCAGGCGCGCCTTTTTCCAGGCCAGGCTGGTGCGGGTCGGGCCAAGTATGCGTTCAAACACCTGCATGGTCGAGGTATGCACGTCGCGTGCTTTGGCGCCGGCGATAATCAGCGTATCGGCAGATACCACTTTGCGCAGCGCGCGCAGTTGCTGCTCCAGCAAGGCCAACGCTTTCGGCACCCGCATCAGCACCACCGCCGGGTTAGCAGGCAGATCTGCCAGGCTGTCCAGCAGCGTCACCTGTTCAACATCCAGTTCATTCAGCCTCAGATTATGGCGCGTCGCCAGTTGATTCATGTAGGAATCACTGATGCTGTAAGGCTTATGGGCGTGCAAGGCGCAGGCCAGCGTGCCGAAATGATCGTTGAAAATCAGCACCGGGCGTTCGCCCACGGCAGTATTTTCAAGCTGTTGCAGCAGATATTCATCCGCCGCTTCCCACGCCTGCAGTTGGGTGGATTCTTCTTGTTGGGGATAACGCTCCAGCTCAAGTTGCTGTGTTCCCAGATCGAGTTGGCTCATTGCCCCTCCTGACTGATAAAATTTGAGCTGTTTATCCCTTAAAAACGCGCATCAGTAAAATGTTTTTTGGCATTAATTACCGTTTGCGGGATTTGCGCGAAAAAACGTCATACAATAACCGCCCCGTTTGGCCATTGAATCCTGAACAGCATGCCTGAGTTGACCTACCTGCAAGGCTACCCCGAACATCTGCAAACGCAGGTGCAGCAGCTTATCCAGCAGCAGCGGCTGGGCAAGGCGTTATTAGAGCGCTACCCACAGGTGCACGACCGCACCACCGATAAATCGCTGTATCAATTCACACTCGATCTGAAAAACCAGTATCTGCGCAATGCGCAACCGCTGAGCAAGGTGGCTTACGACAGCAAAATCCAGGTGATGAAACATGCGCTGGGTATGCATACCGCTATTTCTCGCGTGCAGGGCGGTAAACTGAAGGCCAAAGCGGAGATCCGGGTGGCGACGGTGTTCAAAAACGCACCGGAACCTTTTCTGCGCATGATCGTGGTGCATGAGCTGGCGCACCTGAAAGAGAAAGATCATAACAAAGCCTTCTACAGCCTGTGCTGCCATATGGAACCCCGCTATCACCAGTTGGAGTTTGACACCCGGCTGTATCTGACGCATCTGTCAATTTTCGGTGAACTGTATGAATAAATAGGGATTTTAAGCACATTCGCCAGCGTTATAATCTGCTTTACTAAGCCATCTGTTTGCGGGAACCGGAGTTATCTATGATTCGCTTTGCTGTCATCGGCACCAACTGGATTACGGAACGCTTTATTGATGCGGCTCATGAGAGCGGCAAAATGAAGCTCACCGCCATTTACTCGCGTAACCTTGAGCAGGCGCGAACATTTGGTGCCAATTACCCGATCGAACATTTTTTCGATTCTCTTGAGGCGCTGGCCCAGTCCGATGCGATCGACGCCGTGTATATCGCCAGCCCCAACTCCCTGCATTACCCACAGGCGCTGCTGTTTCTCAGCCATAGAAAGCATGTGATCTGCGAAAAACCACTCGCTTCCAACCTACAACAAGTGGAAAAGCTGATCGCCTGCGCGCGCCAAAACCAGGTGGTGCTGTTTGAAGCGTTCAAAAGCGCCTATTTACCGAACTTTCTGTTGCTGCAACAGGCCTTGCCGAAAATCGGCCGGCTGCGTAAAGCGCTGCTCAACTTTTGCCAATACTCCTCCCGCTATCCGCGCTATCTGGCCGGTGAAAATCCCAATACCTTTAATCCACAGTTCTCCAACGGTTCGATCATGGATATTGGCTACTACTGCGTTGCCAACGCGGTGGCCCTGTTCGGCGCGCCGCAATCGGTGCTCGCCTGCGCGTCACTGTTGGATACCGGGGTGGATGCGCACGGCACCGTCTGCCTGAACTACGGTGACTTCGGCGTGACTATCACCCATTCCAAAGTCAGCAACTCGGATATCCCCAGCGAGATCCAGGGGGAAGACGGCACGCTGGTGATCGAGAAAATCTCCGAATATCAAAAAGTGGTGCTGACGCCGCGCGGAGCCAGCCAGCAGGATCTGACTCAACCGCAGCACATCAATACCATGCTGTACGAGGCGGAAGCCTTTGCCGAGTTGGTGGAACAGCGGCAGATCGAGCACCCTGGTTTGGAACGCTCATTGGTCGTCGCCGGCCTGCTGACCGAAATCCGTCGCCAGACCGGTGTGATATTCCCGGCAGACGGAGAATAAGATGAAGCCGCTGCTGTTAATGCAAACTGGCGACGCACCGCAAGCCATTCAGCGTGAATTGGCCAACTTTGACCAGATGTTCTTGCAACAGGGGAATATCGCCGCCGATCGCGTGCAGATTGTGCATCTTCCTGCCGGTGACCCCTTGTTGCCACCAGAAAATTACTGCGGCGTGGTGATCACCGGTTCACCGGCGATGGTGACAGAACAACTGCCATGGAGCGAACAGGCAGCCGCGTGGCTGCGCCAGGCGATGCAGATCAGGCTGCCAATTTTTGGCGTGTGCTACGGCCACCAGCTTCTGGCCTATGCGCTGGGAGGAGAAGTGGGTTATCACCCCCAAGGGATGGAAGTGGGCACCTTGGAGATCGAATTACTCCCCGCAGCCAGCCATGACAAACGCCTGATGGCGCTGCCGCCGCGTTTCAAAGCCAATCTGATTCACTCTCAATCAGTGTTGACGCCGCCGCCCGCTGCCGAAGTGCTGGCGCGCTCGCGGCAGGATGCGTGCCAGATCCTGCGTTACGGGGACAACGCCTTAACCACCCAATTCCACCCGGAATTTGATGGGGCAGCCATGCAGCGCTATCTAAGTTGGCTCAGCGAGCGGGAGCCAGAAAATCAGCAGGCCTACCAGGTAAAACAACAACAGGTCAGCAATACCCCGTTCAGCCAGATGCTATTGCAAGGTTTTGTCGTCAGCCTCGGTGCACAACGCTCAAACGCCGGGTAATTATTTTAAGCATTGACCAAACGCATATTTTACACTATTTTTTCTCGGGCAAAGGGGAGTAACTTCATTGCCGGTCAATCGTCATTACGATGCGCAAGCATCCGGTTACCGGGCAACCTGGTGTCTAAGGTGTCATTACCTTCATCAACGTTGTAAGTGAGACCTTGCCGGAAGGCGAGGTTTGCTTGCAGCGTTCACAGAGCGGCTAGCGTCTTCCGACGTTGGCCGTTTTTGTTTTTGAAGGATACCTCTGATGTTGAATACCGTTGGCACTCCCTGGCTCTGGGCCAGTTTCGCCGCCATCATCGTCGTGATGCTGGCCGTCGACTTATTACTGCAAGGCCGCAAGGGCGCACAAACCATGACCCTGAAGCAGGCGGCCTGCTGGTCCCTGGTGTGGGTGAGTTTGGCGCTGCTGTTTAACGCCGGTTTTTGGTATTACCTGAATGCTACTGCCGGGCGCGCCGTAGCAGATACACAGGCTCTGGCCTTCCTAACCGGTTATCTGATAGAGAAAGCGCTGGCGGTCGATAACGTGTTCGTCTGGCTGATGCTGTTCAGCTATTTCGCCATCCCCGCCCACTTGCAGCGCCGCGTACTGATATTGGGCGTTCTTGGCGCGATCGTGCTGCGCACAATCATGATCTTCGCGGGCAGTTGGCTGATCTCGCAATTCTCCTGGTTGCTGTATCTGTTTGGCGCTTTCCTGCTTTTTACCGGTATCAAGATGGCGCTGGCGAAGGAAGATGGGGCTGCTATCGGCGACAAACCGCTGGTGAAGTGGCTGCGTAGTCACCTGCGCATGACCGATAACCTGGAAGGTGAACGTTTCTTCGTGCGCCGCAACGGTGTGCTGTTTGCCACCCCGCTGTTGTTGGTACTGATCCTGGTGGAACTGAGCGACGTGATTTTCGCCGTCGACAGTATTCCCGCGATCTTCGCCGTCACCACCGATCCCTTTATCGTGCTGACCTCTAACCTGTTCGCCATCATGGGGCTACGTGCCATGTATTTCCTGTTGGCAAACGTAGCAGAGCGTTTCTCGATGCTGAAATATGGCCTCTCGGTGATCCTGGTATTTATCGGTATCAAAATGCTGATCGTCGATTTCTACCATATCCCGATCGCTATTTCTTTGGGCGTGGTTGCCGGTATCCTGCTGCTGACGCTGCTGATCAACGCCTGGGTTAATCACCGTAATGATGTGAAATCCAGAAACACACCATAATCTGTTCTCCGGGGCGCTAGCCGCCCCGTGATTGTTTGGCAATAATCCTTAAATACCAAATGTTATTGCGATCACACAAATGTAAATAGAATGTTATAAACAATTACTCCGCGCACGTAATTTCAGCTTCGCCTCTTTTCAACCACCCGCATTTACTGAATACTGGTCAAGCAAACACACTTAGTTACAGATACAAATAACATTTGCCCGGCAGCGTTCCTGCCGAGGCGCAATCATCTGTACGCCACTTTTCAGGGGAGCGGAAACGCAACAGTATCATGAATAAACTATTAGTACGCATCACTCAGGGCAGCCTGGTTAAACAAATCATGATCGGCCTCGCGGCCGGGATCGTAGTAGCGCTGGTTTCTCCAGCCGCTGCCAGCGCCGTTGGCCTGCTCGGGGCGTTGTTCGTCGGCGCGCTGAAGGCCGTTGCGCCAGTATTAGTACTGGTGCTGGTGATGGCTTCCATCGCCAACCACAAACAGGGGCAGAAAACCAATATCCGCCCGATTCTGTTTCTCTATCTGCTGGGCACCTTTGCGGCAGCGCTGACCGCCGTTATCATCAGCTTTATCTTCCCTTCAACGCTGGCTCTGGCCGTGGGCAATACCGATATCAATCCGCCAGGCGGCATCGTTGAAGTGCTGAAAAACCTGCTGATGAGCGTAGTCGCCAACCCGTTCAACGCCCTGATCAACGCCAACTACATTGGCATTCTGGCTTGGGCGGTCGGTCTGGGGCTGGCATTACGCCATGCTTCTGAGACGACCAAATCCCTGATCAACGACATGTCACATGCCATCACCCTGGTCGTACGTGCGGTGATCCGCTGTGCACCGCTGGGGATCTTTGGCTTGGTGGCTTCCACGCTGGCCGAAACCGGCTTTAGCGCGCTGTGGGGCTACGCTCAACTGCTGGTGGTGTTGATCGGCTGTATGCTGCTGGTGGCACTGGTGCTTAACCCGCTGATCGTCTACTGGAAAATCCGCCGTAACCCGTATCCACTGGTATTCACTTGCCTGCGCGAAAGTGGCGTAACCGCCTTCTTTACCCGTAGCTCCGCCGCCAATATCCCGGTGAACATGGAGCTCAGCAAGAAGCTAAACCTGAACGAAGATACCTACTCGGTTTCTATCCCGCTGGGTGCCACCATCAACATGGCCGGTGCGGCGATCACCATCACCGTGCTGACACTGGCAGCGGTGCATACCTTGGGTGTCCCAGTGGATGTGCCAACCGCGCTGCTGTTGAGCGTGGTAGCAGCCATCTGTGCCTGCGGTGCTTCCGGCGTAGCCGGGGGATCACTGCTGCTGATTCCGCTGGCGTGTAACATGTTCGGCATTCCGAACGACGTCGCAATGCAAGTGGTGGCCGTAGGCTTTATCATCGGCGTATTGCAGGACTCGGCAGAAACCGCGCTGAACTCCTCCACCGACGTGCTGTTTACCGCAGCGGCCTGTCAGGCAGAAGATCAGCGGCTGGCAGATAAAGATCCGCTGAAGATGCGTTAAGTATTTACGATTGTCAGCCAGCGCTAATGTTACCAGTTCCCTCTCCCACAGGGAGAGGGGGCGACACCTTTAGCAAATGATGCATAATTATGTCGCTTTGCGCTTAACTGATCAGCATTACCCAACGGGCGCCTTTTTTTCTACTGCAAAAGGATCGATACCCCGTAACTGCAAACGGCGGAAACGGATGATATTGAAACCGTTCATCAGCAGGAAACTGCCCTCAATCAGCGAACCGCCGATCGATCCCAACCAGATATTATGCGTCACCCAACAGGCGGTTGAGCACCACATCACGCAACGCGTTGTCAGGCCACGGGTGCGAAACAGTGCCCAGGTGCTCGCCGTAGTGCCCAAAATAGGCAGCAGCTCCACCCAGTGCTTGAAGTGAGATAAACCAACGATCGGCGTTAGGATGATGAAGAGCCACATCATCCAGAGGCTGCGGGTGCGCATAGAGATCAGGTTGCGGCAGGCACCTAACAGCGCGCTGCTGCCAGCAGCACTGGCTCCCATCAGGAAGAAATGAATGCCGATAATCAGGCTGTAAACCGATAACTGTAATTTGAAGCGCTGATCGTTGCGATTAAAGAAGCTGGTGATACCCACCAAAAAGGCCAACACGCCAACGGCCTGAGCAAACCAATAAAACGTCATTAGAGGATCCTGGGGCGGTAATAACAAACGCTGGAATTGAAACGCCGTTTTATGCTACTCCCGCCCGCCAGGCTTTACAACGTTACCCCGCTTTTAAAGATTGCCAGTTCGCGGAAGTCATTGGCTTCGTTACGTGCCGGTTTGCCATTGGCAATATCGACAATCAGCTCAACAAACTGCTCCAGCATTTCATCCATCGGCACACCGTGGATCAGTTGCCCGGCATCGAAATCGATCCAGTGCGGTTTTTTCGCCGCCAGCTCCGAGTTGGTCGCCAATTTCACCGTTGGCACAAACCCACCGTACGGCGTGCCTCGCCCGGTGCTGAACAGCACCATATGACAACCGGCACCGGCCAAAGCGCTGGTAGCCACGGCGTCGTTACCCGGCGCACTCAGCAGGTTCAACCCTGGCCGACGCAGGCGCTCGCCGTATTTAAGCACGTCCACCACCTGGCTCTGCCCGGCTTTTTGCGTACAACCGAGGGATTTTTCTTCCAGAGTGGTGATGCCACCCGCTTTGTTACCCGGCGACGGATTCTCGTAGATCGGCTGATCGTGGGCGATAAAATACTGCTTGAAATCGTTAACCATGCTGACGGTTTTTTCGAACGTGCTTTCATCACGGCAGCGGCTCATCAGAATACGTTCGGCACCAAACATTTCCGGCACCTCCGTCAGTACCGTCGTACCGCCATTGGCGATCACATAATCCGAGAAGCATCCCAGCAACGGGTTAGCGGTGATGCCGGACAGGCCATCCGAACCGCCGCATTCCAGGCCAAACTTCAGTTCGCTGAGCTTACCCGGCTGACGACGATCGTCGCGCATAGCCTGGTATAGCTGATGTAAATGCTCCAGCCCGGCCTCAACTTCATCATCCTGCTGCTGGCAAACCATAAAATGCACGCGCTGTTCGTCAAACTCACCGAGCGTGGTGCGGAATGCGTCAACCTGGTTGTTCTCACACCCTAGCCCGATCACCAACACCGCACCCGCGTTAGGGTGACGCACCATATTTTGCAGCATGGTGCGGGTGTTTTCATGATCCTGGCCGAGCTGCGAACAGCCAAACGGGTGGCTGAACAGGTGAACGCCGTCGATCCCCTGCGCATCATCGGTTTCTTTAAGAAAACGCTGCTGGATCTGGCGGGCAATGCCGTTAACACAGCCCACGGTGGGGATGATCCACAACTCATTGCGGATCCCCACTTCACCCTGGTTGCGCCGGTAGATCTGCACTTCACGATCCGCCGCCTGCGCCGGTAAGGTCTGAAATTCCGGTTGATACTGGTAGCTGTCGAGATCGCTCAGGTTGGTTTTGGCATTTTGCGAATGAATGTGCTCGCCTGGCGCAATCGCCACTAACGCATGGCCAATGGGCAAACCGTATTTGACGATCATGTCACCCGCAGCAATCGGCTCAAGAGCAAATTTATGCCCGCGCGCCACCGCTTGCGCCAGCGTAATCGTCTGTTCGCCTAGCGCTTGCGTCTCTCCGGCGACCAAATCACGCAGTGCCACCGCCACATTGTCTTTCGAGTGAATTTTTATGATGCTTTGCATAAACCTACCTACGCCAATTCGATAGCGAAATACTGTTTAGCATTGTCGAAGCTGATGTTTTTCACCATCTCGCCCAGCAACGCGATATCCGCCGGAGCCTCTCCATCCTCTACCCAACGGCCAATCATCTGGCACAGGATGCGGCGGAAGTATTCGTGGCGCGTGTAAGACAGGAAACTGCGGCTGTCGGTCAGCATGCCGACAAAGCGGCTGAGCAGCCCAAGCTGGGCCAACTGCGTCATCTGGCGCTGCATGCCGTCTTTTTGATCGTTGAACCACCAGCCAGAACCGAACTGCATCTTGCCCGGCGTACCTTCCCCTTGGAAGTTACCGACCATGGTGCCCAGCACTTCGTTATCACGTGGATTGAGGCAGTAAAGGATGGTTTTTGGCAGATTGCCTTGCTTCGCCTGCGCATCCAGCAAGCGTGACAAAGGCTCGGCCAAAGGCTGATCGTTAATCGAGTCAAAGCCGATATCCGGGCCAATGGTTTCAAACATCCGGCTGTTGTTATTACGCAGCGCACCGATGTGATATTGCTGCACCCATTCGCGGCGCTGGTATTCGCTAGCCAGGAACAGCAGCACGGCGGTCTTGAACTGCGCGCTCTGCTGCGGCGTTGGCATCTTGCCGCTCAGCCGCTGTGCCAGAATGGTGTCCAGCGTGGCTTCATCGGCTTCACCGTAAACCACCACATCCAACGCGTGATCGGACACCTTGCAGCCGTGCGCCGCAAAGTGGTCCATGCGCTTTTTCAGCGCGTCGCGCAGATCGCTGAAACGCGCGATCACCGTATCCGCCGCGGCTTCCAACTGTTGCAGGTAGTCGTTGAATCCTGGCGCTTCAATGTTGAAGGCTTTATCCGGCCGCCAGCTTGGTAATACCTTGATGTCGAAACTGCCGTCGGCAGCAATCGTCTTATGATGGCGCAGATCGTCGATCGGATCGTCGGTCGTCCCGACCATCTTCACTTTCATCTGCTTCATGATGCCGCGCGCGCTGAACGAGTCTTGCGCCAGCAGTTGGTTACCGCGCTGCCAGATTTCATCTGCCGTCGTTGGTGACAACAGTTTGCCGGTGATACCAAACGGGCGGCGCAGTTCCAGGTGCGTCCAGTGATACAGTGGGTTACCAATAGTATGCGGCACCGTCGCGGCCCAGGCATCAAACTTTTCACGATCGGAAGCATCGCCGGTACACAGACGCTCTGCCACCCCATTGGTGCGCATCGCCCGCCATTTATAGTGATCGCCCTTCAGCCAAATATCATACATGTTTTTGAAACGGGTGTTTTCGGCAATCTGCTGCGGCGGCAGATGGCAGTGATAGTCGAAAATTGGCTGATCCGCAGCATAATCATGATAAAGGCGGCGGGCAAATTCACTGTCCAACAAAAAATCATCGCTCAAAAACGTGGCCATATCGGGTTCCTCACCTTGTCTCTTGGCTAGCCTTGCAGTTAATTCGTGAAGTTATCACACCAATTTAATTGACCGTCCAGCAATATTTCACCCAGTTCCTCAGTCAATACGTGGCTTAAAGCGGCTGAAAAGCTATTTTTAGGGCGAAAAGGCAGCAAAATGGCGTAACAATTTGCAACTTATTATTGCCTAATTGATGCACGCCTTTTGTGATATCACTCAACTTTTAAACCTGTATGACAAGTTATCGTCTCGCCGCCTTGCACCCTTTTTCAGCAACTCACTATGATAATGTGCAAGCAAAGCGCCAGTAGGAGGAATACTGGCAAAGATAAAAGAAAGGGAATCTCGACATGAAGCGCCACGGGTTTGTCGGTGGCAAAAATTTCAAGATTGGGAGAGGTTTTGGATGCGTAAAATTAAAGGGTTACGCTGGTATATGATCGGCTTGGTTACTATTGGTACCATGCTCGGTTACCTGACCCACAATGCAATGGCGGTCGCAGCTCCAACTCTGGAAGGCACGTTACATATCACCACGCAGCAATATTCCTATATTGTTGCCGCCTATTCCGCCTGTTATACCGTCATGCAACCCGTTGCAGGCTACATACTGGACGTGCTGGGTACCAAGATCGGTTATGCCATGTTTGCCATTCTGTAGGCCCTGTTTTGTATGGGCACCGCGCTGGCCAATAGCTGGGGCGGCCTGGCCCTGGCCCGCGGTGCGGCCGGGATGGCCGAAGTCGCCATGACCCCAGCCGGGCTAAAGGCTACCAGTGAGTGGTATCCTGCCAAAGAGCGTTCTATCGCCGTAGGGTATTTCAACGTGGGTTCCTCTATCGGCGGCATGTTGGCCCCACCTCTGGTGGTGTGGGCCATCGTAGCCCACACTTGGAAACTGGCGTTTATCATCGTCGGGATTCTGAGCCTAATCTGGACCATCTGCTGGCTATTTTCTATAAACACCCGAAAGACCAGAAAAAACTCAGCAGTGAAGAACGTACCTACATCCTCGAAGGGCAAGAGGCGCAGCACCGGACCAGTAATGCCAAAAAGATGTCTGCCTGGCAGATCGTGCGTAACCGGCAGTTCTGGGGCATCGCACTGCCACGTTTTCTGGCTGAACCGGTTTGGGGGACATTCAACGCCTGGATCCCACTGTTCATGTTTAAAGCTTATGGCTTTAACCTGAAAGAAATCGCTATGTTTGCCTGGATGCCGATGCTGTTTGCCGATCTCGGCTGCATCATGCGGGGCTATCTGCCGCCATTCTTCCAGAAACACTTTAAAGTGAACCTGATCGTGTCACGCAAACTGGTTGTCACCGTGGGGCACTGCTGATGATTGGCCCAGGAATGATCGGTTTATTTACCAGCCCTTATGCCGCCATAGCCTTGCTGTGCGTCGGCGGTTTTGCCCACCAGTCACTGTCTGGGGCACTGATCACCCTCTCCTCAGACGTGTTTGGCCGCAACGAAGTCGCCACGGCCAACGGCCTGACGGGTATGGCCGCCTGGACAGCCAGCACCCTGTTTGCCCTGGTGGTGGGTGCACTGGCTGATACGCTGGGCTTCAGCCCGCTGTTCGCGGCTCTGTCGGTGTTCGACATCCTGGGGGCAATTGTGATCTGGACCGTGCTGCAAAATCGCCCGGCGGCAGAACCCCCACCAGAATCTCTGCAGACAGCAAACGCCTGCAGTTAACGTCACGCCGCCCGGCCCCTGTGCCGGGCTTTCCAAACTGGCGCTACTGGCAGCCGTAGCGGATAAGTGGTATAACAACTGCCATGGCATCAAGCCTTCCTACCACAGAGTATTCACTATGGAATTCACTGAAACCAGACGCCTTTATCAGCAGTTGGCCGCCAAACTCAAACATCGCATTGAAAGCGGCGTTTATCCGGTGGGTGATAAGCTGCCGGCTGAGCGCTACATTGCTGAAGAAATGAACGTAAGCCGCACCGTGGTACGCGAAGCGATCATCATGCTGGAAGTCGAAGGCTATGTTGAAGTGCGCAAAGGCTCAGGTATCCACGTGATCTCCAACCAGCAGAAAAACCTGGTGATACCGGGCGATAGCCTTGAATTTGCCACCTCAGGCCCTTTTGAGCTGCTGCAGGCACGCCAGTTAATCGAAAGCAACATCGCCGAATTCGCCGCTACTCAGGTGACCAAACAGGATATTGTTAACCTGATGGAGATCCAGGAACAGGCGCGCAAGGAAGATCGTTTCCGTGACTCCGAGTGGGATCTCAAGTTCCACGTTCAGGTGGCTCTGGCTACCCAAAACACCGCTTTGGCTACGATTGTCGAGAAAATGTGGGCACAGAGGGTGAACAACCCGTACTGGATCAAACTGCATGAACACATTGACGATCGTTCGATCGCCAGTTGGTGTGACGATCACGATGAGATCCTCAAGGCGTTGATCCGCAAAGATCCCCATGCCGCCAAACTGGCGATGTGGCAGCACCTGGAAAACACCAAGCAAATGCTGTTCAATGCCACCACCGACGATTTCGAATACAACGCCGATCGTTATCTGTTTGCCGAAAATCCGGTAGTGCATTTGGAAAGCGTGGCAATAGGAAATAAGTAGCGTTTTGCAGTCAAAAGAGGTCGGCTTGTGTCAGGTAATGTAAAAACGGCTGAATCGATACCAGCGATGGTGCCCATCAGAGAATATTTCGCCCGTGGCGATGCAGATTTCCCTGTTGCCAATCATGCTATTTTGGTAGAGTTAGAGCACTTTTTTACCTACTGGCTTGGGGGCGGAACGCGAATACATGCGCTGGTTGTTTGCCATGCTTATTGCTCTTTTCTGCTGGGCCAGTTCGGTTTCCGGCCAAGAGTTATGCGCAGCCCAAACCAAAACCGCAGTATTAAACTCTCTGGCATCGCCTGATCTGCCGATGCTCACCCCTAACGACCAGGCTCACCGCCCATTTGCGGAGCTTCGTCGTAATGCCCCTGGCAAATTGCTGTTGTTACTGCCGCGATTACAGTCCTTTCCCAGTTCGTTGCTTTCTCCCGCACAACAGGTTCCGACCTATACTTTAGCAACAGACCCGGACAGTAATGCCAAGACTCAGCGGCAGGCAGACTCCCCAGCCCCCAACCGGCTTACGCAAATCAACTGGGCTCTGCACTCTTCCCAGCAGCAGAGCAAAATCGGTGGCTGGAAAGACAGCAATATTCTTTACCGTGGTTCATTGACTTATCACTCATGACCCGGTGTCGCACCCATTAGAACGACGAATAAAGCAACACCGTTTCATCACTATCAGCAGTTTGGGCCTTGCGCGAGTTTTTCGCTCACCACGTCCAGCGCTGAATAAAGCAAACAATGACGTTTTAGGAACACCGGATGGATATTATTAAGCAATTGTTGGATGCCTTATGGCAGCAAGACTTCGAAACACTGGCGAACCCTTCGCTGATCTGGACGCTCTATATCCTGTTGTTCATGATTTTATTTCTGGAAAACGGCCTGCTGCCAGCAGCATTTCTGCCGGGTGACAGCCTGCTGATCCTGGTGGGCGTATTGGTCGCCAAAGACGCCATGAACTTCCCGTTGACCATACTGATCCTGACCACCGCCGCCAGCCTGGGTTGCTGGCTCAGTTATATCCAAGGCCGATGGTTGGGGAATACGCGAACGGTGCAGAGTTGGCTTTCACACTTGCCTGCTCATTATCATCAACGAGCGCACCAACTGTTCCACCGCCACGGGCTGTCGGCCCTGTTGGTCGGGCGTTTCCTGGCTTTCGTGCGTACCCTGCTGCCAACCATTGCCGGCCTGTCTGGCCTGAGCAATGCGCGCTTCCAGTTTTTCAACTGGATCAGTGGCCTGCTGTGGGTTTTGATCCTAGTCTCCGTCGGCTTCGCTTTGGGTAAAACCCCAATGTTCCGTAAGTATGAAGATCAACTGATGTTCGGTCTGATGATGCTGCCGCTGGTATTGTTGGTCATCGGCTTGGTCGGTTCACTGGTCGTGCTGTGGCGTAAGAAACGCTCAGGCAATCACGATCAGGGGAAAGGTGTGTGAGCACCCAACGCCCACGCTGGCAATACGTGCTGGTTACCACACTAGCACTGTTGGCCCTGGCTGCAGTGTTCGTGCCACAGATGTTACGTACCGAAAGTGAACTGCGCATTCATGCCCCGCATCAAGGCCTGTCATTGCCAGATGGTTTTTATGTCTACCAGCGCCTGGATGAGCGTGGCATTCGTATCAAGAGCATTACCCCTGAAGGTGATGGCCTGGTGATCCGCCTGGACTCCCCTGAGCAGCAACTCTTGGCACGCGAAGCATTACAACCCCTTCTGCCCCCTGGCTACACCATCGCCCTGAGCGAATCCCCGGCAGCGAGCCAGTGGGTTCGCGAGTTTGCCCGCACGCCATTCAATCTGGGATGATTTCTTTTGCTCAACTGCATTTTATCGGGCGAACTCTCAGCCACTCGTTGGAGTTATCGGTTATTGATGACTAAGCTGAATGTCAGCCAGACCGCACGATAATAAGGAAGTGAATATCATGAAATTACGCCACACGCTTTTACTGGCCGTTCCACTGCTGGCCTATTCTGCTTACTCTTCAGCCACCAGCGCTAGCGGCTGTGCCAAAAAAGCGCAAGCGATTCAAGCACAAATCGATAACGCCAAACAGTATGGCAACCGCCAACGTGTGGAAGGCTTGGAAAAGGCTCTGGGCGAGGTGCAAAATCACTGTACCGAAGCAGGTTTAGAAGCCGAGCGCCAACAGAAAATCGCGGAGAAGCAAAACAAAGTTGCCGAACGCCAACAGGAACTGCAGGATGCACGGCAAGCAGGTAAAGCGGACAAAGTTGCCGCTAAACAGCGCAAGCTGGCCGAAGCGCAGGCTGAGCTGAAAGCAGCTGAAGCGAAATAATTTTTTGTACTAGCGGATTTATCGATGAGAGTCATGCCTGGCGGAATTTTAGTAACCAATTGCGTCGTTGTTCAGTGAGATGAACCAGGTACAAGCCCTTTGCTCCGCCGAATAAATCCGCTATGGTGAAAGTCTGTCGACGTTAAGGAGTTATCGAAATGGCACAAGATTCAAATGCAGAAAACTTACGCGCTGAACTGAAGTCTCTGGCCGATACATTGGAAGAAGTGCTCAATTCTTCTACCGATAAATCTAAGGCTGAGCTGGAAAAACTCCGCGCCAAAGCAGAAGACCGGTTGAAAGATACCCGGGAGCGCCTGAGTAATGCAGGTGATAAGCTGGCCCATCAAACCAAGCAGATGGCCTGCCAGGCGGACGATTATGTACGTGAAAACCCGTGGACCGGTATCGGCATCGGCGCTGCGGTCGGCATCGTGTTAGGCGTTCTGCTTGCGCGCCGCTGATGATGAGCGACAAACCGCAAACTCGCGCTCAGGGCCCCGCTAAAGGGGTCCTGGATATTGGTCAGCGCATCCTCGCCATTTTGGTCAATATGGTGGAAACACGGGTGCGATTGGCCGTTATTGAGCTGGAAGAAGAGAAAACCAACCTCGTTCAACTGCTGTTAATGGCTGGAATAACTCTGCTGTTCACCGCTTTTGGCCTGATGAGCCTGCTGTTGCTGATATTCTGGGCGGTCGAGCCTGCCAATCGGCTGTTCGCACTAGGCGCCACCACCGCCGTATTATTGTTGCTGGCTATTGTGGGAGCCGTCTGGACCCTGGCCAAGGCACGCCGTTCGACGTTGCTGAGCGCCACACGCAGGCAACTGGAGCTCGATCGCGCCACGCTGGAGGGAAACAATGAATCACCGCCAGTACCGTGAATGGAAAAAAGAGCAGTTAATCCGGCAAATCGAGCAGCAACGCCTGGATCTGGTCGAAAATAAAACGCTGTGGTTGGCAAAGACTGAATACCTCGACCAAGGTTGGCAGACGCTATTTAACCTGCGTAAATACGTGGCGATCGGTTCCAGCGTTGTTGCCTTGTACGGCATCCGTCACCCTGGCAAATTTATCCGCTGGTCGCGGCGTGCTTTTGGCATTTTTAGCACTATTCGTTTGATCCGTAAAGCATTTACCGCAAAGTAACTTCTTCATCGCTCGTTCAATGAACCCGTGGTAAAACCACGCTATCTGTACCACCTTTTCGTTTTTATCGCTAACCGTGTAGCAACGTGTTGATTATCTCGGCTTTATTAGCAGACTAAATATTCAGTTTTTTTGAAAAAATAAAACAGATTTACTTGCTAACAACCGTAACCATTCTCGTCTACCATTTATTTCATCAACAGGCGATTGGTGCATCATGCCCTCTGGCCAAGCGGATGCCAAAATTGGCAAACAAAATCACTTTCGGAGTTAACGATGAAAAAATTAGAAGATGCAGGTTTGCTGGTAGCACGTATTCTGATGCCAATCCTGTTTATCGTGGCAGGTTACGGCAAAATGGGTGATGCCTATGCGGGCACCCAACAATACATGCAGGCAATGGGGGTACCTGGTTTTCTATTGCCATTGACTATTCTGCTGGAACTGGGCGGCGGTCTGGCGATTTTGTTCGGTTTCCTGACCCGCACCGTGGCACTGTTCACCGCCGGTTTCACCATTCTGACTGCACTGTTGTTCCACGCTAACTTTGCCGAAGGTGTAAACCAACTGATGTTTATGAAAAACCTGAGCATTGCCGGTGGTTACATCGTTCTGGCCATTGCAGGCCCTGGTGGTTTCAGCCTCGACCGCCTTCTGAACAAGAAATGGTAAGTTAACCATCTCATCCAAAGGCCTGGAATTCCGGGCCTTTGGGCTTTTCTCACTGCGCGATGAAGGAGATCATCATGGGGCAACTCGTTGATGGCGTTTGGCAAGACACCTGGTATGACACCACCTCTACCGGGGGCCATTTCAAGCGTTCAGCCGCTCAGTTCCGCAACTGGGTTACAGCAGACGGCCAGCCCGGCGTTGATGGCAACGGCGGATTCAAGGCAGAAACCGATCGTTACCACCTTTACGTTTCCCTCGCCTGCCCTTGGGCACACCGTACCCTGCTGATGCGCAAGCTAAAAGGGTTGGAGCAGATCGTTCCGCTTTCCGTTGTCCATCCGCTGATGCTGGAAAACGGTTGGACCTTTGGCGAAGATTTCCCTGCAGCCACCGGCGACGCACTGCATCACGCCGATTTTCTCTACCAGCTCTACCTGCGTGCCGACCCGCACTACAGCGGGCGCGTGACCGTCCCAGTGCTGTGGGACAAACAGCAGAACACCATCGTCAGCAACGAGTCGGCCGACATCATGCGCATGTTCAACAGCGCGTTTGATGCCATTGGTGCGCGTGCAGGTGACTATTATCCTGCTGAGCTACGCGCCAAGATCGACGAACTGAACGGCTGGATTTATGACGGTGTGAATAACGGGGTGTATCGAGCCGGTTTTGCCACCCGCCAGGAAGCGTATGACGAAGCCGTGCACGGAGTGTTTGCCGCGCTGGAACGGCTGGAGCAGATTCTGGCACAGCACCGCTATCTGACAGGCGATCGCCTGACCGAAGCCGATTTGCGCCTGTGGACCACGCTGGTTCGCTTTGATCCGGTGTATGTCACCCATTTCAAATGCGATCAACGCCGCATCAGCGATTACCCTAATCTGTACGGTTTCCTGCGCGATATCTATCAGATGCCGGGCATTGCGGAGACGGTCAATATGGCGCATATCCGCCATCACTATTACCGCAGCCATGCCACCCTCAATCCGCATGGCATTATTTCTCTTGGGCCGACGCAGGATCTTAATGCGCCACACGGGCGCGATCGGCACTTTGGTTAACGTTTTACCCCGTCCACCAGACGGGGTTACTGATTTTCCTGCCGGGCAAACAGGCGTGGGATCTCACGCAGGAACCAGGATTTGGCCTCCCCCATGCTGTCACGCCGCCAGGCCATGATGATCTCAACTTCCTGACTGTATTCCGGCCCAACCACGCGCAAACGCCCCGCTTCGATGTCTTTTTCCACCATGCTGTACGGCAGGGTGGCCACCCCCAGCCCGGCCAGCAGAGCACGGCGTTTATCTTCAATAGTGCTGACCGTCAGGCGCTGCTGCTTATCCAGCAGTTGCACGGTCAGCACCGGCCGTTCCCGCGCGGTATCAGCCACCGCAATGCCGCGATACTTCACCCGCGTGGTTTCTGACAACGGCTCCGGCTCCAGGTGGATCGGGTGATCCGGTGCCGCCACATAGACGCTCATCACTTTGTACAGCTTACGGGTATTGATTTCCGATGAGGCACGAAAGTGCATATCCGGCGCGATCACAATGTCGGCACGCCCCTGCTCCAAACGCTCCCAGGCACCGGCCAGCACTTCGGTAAAGATCGAAACCTGGGTGTTCGCCTTCAGCGCCAGTTTGTCGATCAGCGGAAACAGTTTAGCCGCCGGTGAAAGGGCTTCGCTCACGATGGTCAGATGAGTTTCCCAGCCGCGCGCCAATGCCTCTGCATCGGTGGTCAGCTTATCAGCGGCCTCAAGCAACACGCGCCCGCGCTCCAGCAGCATCCGCCCGACGTTGGTAAACTTGGTGCGATGCCCTGAACGATCGAACAGCACCACGTCCAGCTCTTCTTCCAACTTTTGCATGGTATAGCTGAGCGCCGAAGGCACACGCCCCAGTTCATCGGCAGCGGCGGCGAAGCTGCCACGGCGGTCAATCGCATCCATTACCCTCAGCGCTTCCAGCGTTAATGCACGATCTCTGGCCATCGAGTCTCTCTTTCAGGAAATTTGAATATACTGACCAGATTAACTGGCTAACAATCCTGCGTCCAGATGCTTACCATTCGAGTAATGAATATTTAAAGAGCCGATTGCCATGATTACATGCAGAACAGCACAACAATGCGGGCAAGCTGACTTTGGTTGGCTACAGGCTCGTTATACCTTTTCCTTTGGGCATTACTTTGATCCAAAACTGATGGGCTACGCCTCGTTACGGGTGCTGAATCAGGAAGTGCTGGCACCGGGTGCGTCATTCCAACCACGCACCTACCCTAACGTCGATATTCTGAATCTGATCCTGCAAGGGGAAGCCGAATACCGCGACAGCGACGGTAATACCGTGCGAGTGGGAACGGGGGAAGCGCTGCTGCTGGCCACGCAAGCCGGGCTCAGCTACAGCGAGCAGAACATCAGCAGCAGCACACCGCTCACCCGCATGCAACTGTGGCTGGATGCCTGCCCGGAGCGCAGTAACGATCGGGTGCAGCACCTGAGCCTGTCCGCACAGCCACATCAGCTACTGGCATCGCCTGATGGCGCACAAGGCAGCCTGCAACTGCGGCAACAGGTGTGGATCCATCACCTGAATTTACCCGCTGGCGAACAACTGACGCTGGCACTGAACGGGCCACGAGCTTATCTGCAATCGATCCACGGTACGCTTTCAGCCAACGGCGAACACCACGACGGCCAAAAGCTGACCTGCGGAGACGGCGCGTTTATCCGCGAGGAAAATCGCCTTACCCTCCGGGCTGAGACACCGCTGCGCGCACTGCTGATTGATTTGCCTGTTTAAAAGAAAAACCCCGCGCAGCTCAGGCTATGCGGGGTTTTCTATGTGATAGAGGGAGTTGACCGGTAAGCCGGGTTCTGTCGTGGACAGTCATTCCTCTAGGCCAGCAATCGCTCACTGGCTCAAGCAGCCTACCCGGGTTCAGTACGGGCCGTACCATGCGAACCCCTATTTGGCCTTGCTCCGGGTGGAGTTTACCGTGCCACGGACTGTTGCCAGCCGCGCGGTGCGCTCTTACCGCACCCTTTCACCCTTACCTGATCCCGCTTGCGCGGGCCATCGGCGGTTTGCTCTCTGTTGCACTAGTCGTAGGCTTGCGCCTCCCAGGCGTTACCTGGCACCCTGCCCTATGGAGCCCGGACTTTCCTCCCCTCCATCTGTCTCCCCCGAAGAGGACGGCAACGAAGCGGCGACTGTCTGGTCAACTCCGGCGCGGATAGTAGCGTCGTGCCCCCGGCAGGTCAACAGCTTTACTGCTCCTGATGCTCTAGCGCATGTTTATACAGCGCATTTTTCTTCACGCCGTGGATTTCTGCCGCCAAAGCCGCCGCCTTTTTCAGCGGCAGCTCTTTTTGCAGCAGCGCCAACGTGCGCAGCGCCTCCAGTGGGAGATCGTCATCCTGCACCTGGTGGCCTTCAACAATCAGCACCATCTCCCCGCGGCGGCGAACTTCATCCTCCTGCACCCAGGCCAGCAGTTCCCCTACCGGCGCACCGTGGATCGACTCCCAGGTTTTGGTCAACTCACGAGCCAGCACCACATAGCGTTGCGGCCCCCATACGGTGACCATGTCCTGCAGGCTGTCCAGTAAGCGGTGGGTTGATTCATAGAAAATCAGCGTGCGCGGTTCCTCTGCCAACGCCAGCAGAGTATCCTTACGGCCTTTGGTTTTCGCCGGCAGGAACCCTTCGTAGCAGAAGCGATCGGATGCCAGCCCTGCGGCGCACAGCGCCGTGGTGGCAGCACAGGCACCCGGCAGCGGCACGACGCGGATCCCGGCTTCACGGCAGCGGCGCACCAGGTGATAACCCGGGTCGTTGATCAATGGCGTGCCAGCGTCGGAAACCAGTGCTATGCTCTGGCCTTCCTGCAGTTTCGCCAGCAATTGGTCCGCCTTCTGCTGTTCGTTATGGTCGTGCAGCGCAAACAACCGCGCGCTAATGGCAAAGTGTTGCAACAGCAACCCGGTATGACGCGTATCTTCCGCCGCAATCAGATCGACGCTTTTCAGTACTTCGAGTGCCCGATAAGTGATATCCCCCAGGTTACCGATGGGAGTAGGCACCACGTACAGCGTTGAGGCAGAAATGACTGATTGTTGCTGTTGATTCATTGTTTCATCCGGATTGCCGATTTAATATTGAGCATCTTGAAAAAAACATCACTGGATACAGTATGCTTTCCTCAACATTCATTCGTACCAAAGCAGGGCGTTTACTCCCTGTTGTACTGGCAGCCATGCTGTTAGCCGGTTGCCCGAGTCAGGCGCCACAAACTCCGCCGATAAATATACAAGATGAAGCGAGCGCCAACTCTGATTACTATCTGCAACAACTGCAGCAAAGCAGCGATGATAACAAGGCTGACTGGCAATTACTTGCTATTCGCGCATTAATCCGTGAGGGCCAATTGCCGCAGGCTGCTGCGCAACTGAACGCCCTGCCACAAGACATGAACAACTCGCAATTGGTAGAACGCCAGTTGCTGCTTGCAGAACTGCAGGTGGGCAACAAAAGTTACGATGCCGCACGCAATTCACTGAGCAGCATCGACAGCAACGCGCTTTCGTCTAATCAGTTAGTGCGCCTGTATCAGGCTCAGATTGCGGCCAATCAGGGCCATGCGTCGCTGCCGTTGATCCGTGCCTATATTGCTCAGGAACCGCTGCTGCCCGTCAATGCACGGCAGGATAACCTGGATCAGACCTGGAAGGCGCTGCTCGGCCTCAAGCCCGCTGATATGAACAGCCTGGTGATTAACGCCGACGAAAACGTGCTGCAGGGCTGGCTGGATCTGTTGCGGGTTTACCAGGAAAACAAACAGGATCCCGAACTGCTGAAAGCCGGCATCAAAGACTGGCAGAACCGCTACCCACAAAACCCAGCGGCCAAAAATCTGCCAAGCCAATTGAACCAGGTGCTGAGTTTCAGCCAGGCCTCCACCTCGCACATCGCGTTGCTGTTGCCGCTGAACGGCCAAGCCAAGGTGTTTGCTGACGCTATCCAGCAAGGTTTTGCCACCGCCCAAAGCGGCATTACGCTCACCGTACCGGTTCAGCCAACGCCGCCAACCAATAACCCGGATCAGAGTGCTGCCGCGGCACCAAATGCCAACGGCGCGGTGAGCCCTTCCGCGCCGCCTGCGGACATTGCTCCGGCCCAACCGGCAGCCCCATCCGCCGCGCCAGCGATGCCTACGCAACCCGCCAATGCTCAGGTGAAGGTCTATGATACTTCCGGTCAGCCGTTGTCCGCTTTGCTGGCTCAGGCTCAACAGGAAGGTGCCACGTTGGTGGTGGGTCCGTTACTGAAAACCGATGTTGAACAGCTTGCCAGCACACCCACCACGCTGAACGTGCTGGCCCTCAATCAGCCGGAACAACCGCAGGATAGCCCGAACATCTGCTACTTCGCACTTTCCCCAGAAGACGAAGCCCGCGATGCGGCACGCCATATCTGGGCACAGCAGAAACGCCTGCCGTTGTTGTTGATCCCGCGCGGCGCGTTCGGCGATCGTATTGCCAAAGCCTTTGCCGAAGAGTGGCAGAAGCAGGGGGGACAAACCGTATTACAACAGAGCATCGGCTCTACCACAGAACTGCGTCAGATGGTTAACAGCGGCGGTATCCGCATGAGCGGCACGCCGGTCTCGGTCGCCGCGCAAGCGCCACAGTCGGTGACTATCGCCGGCCTGACCATTCCTGCCCCGCCAAGCGATATCCCGGCGTCCACCGGCGGTGGCGTTGATGCGGTGTATATCGTGGCCACGCAGGATCAACTGATGCTGATCAAGCCGATGATCGACATGACCACCAACTCGCGCAGCAAACCCGCCATGTTCGCCAGCTCACGCGGCTATCAGGCCGGTGCAGGCCCCGATTTCCGTCTGGAAATGGAAGGTTTGCAATTCAGTGATATCCCGCTGTTGGCGGGGGTTAACCCAGCGCTGCAGCAGCAGGCCAGTGCTAAATTCGGCAACGACTATTCTTTGGTACGCCTTTACGCCATGGGGATGGATGCCTGGACATTGGCCAACCACTTTGCTGAAATGCGTCAGCTGCCAGGGTTCCAGGTTTCTGGTGCCAGCGGTGTGCTGAGTGCTTCACCCAACTGTGTGATCTCTAGGAAGCTAACTTGGTTGCAATACCGCCGGGGCTCGGTCGTTCCGGTCTCCTGAGTCGACGCGCCAAAGGGGCGGGCTACGAAATACAGGCCCGCCGCTATCTGGAGCGCGCAGGGCTGACCTTCACCGCCGCCAACGTGACGGTGCGCGGTGGTGAGCTTGATCTTATCATGCGCGATGGTCAAACCTGGGTATTCGTCGAAGTGCGCTATCGGCGCAGCGCCGCCTTTGGTGACGCCGCAGCCAGCGTCACTTACCGCAAGCAACAGCGTTTGCTGCATGCCGCCGCGGTCTGGTTGGCAGGGCGCGGAGCCAGTTTTGACACATCATCTTGCCGTTTTGATGTTTTTGCCATCACCGGTAGCCAGTTAGAATGGATACCGAATGCCTTCAATGCGGATTAACTATGGTTTACCGGTGTAACCGGCCTTTGACTTAGTGGATTAAAAACAACGTGCTGGATCGAATCAAAGTCTGTTTTACCGAAAGTATCCAAACCCAGATTGCAGCGGCGGAAGCCCTGCCGGACGCAATCTCCCGCGCCGCGATGACCCTGGTGCAATCATTATTGAACGGCAACAAGATCCTGTGCTGTGGCAATGGGACTTCAGCCGCCAATGCGCAGCATTTTGCCGCCAGTATGATCAACCGTTTTGAAACCGAGCGCCCCAGCTTGCCGGCTATCGCGCTGAATGCCGATAACGTGGTACTGACCGCGATCGGTAACGATCGTCTGCATGACGAAGTGTATGCCAAACAGGTGCGGGCATTGGGCCATGCTGGGGATGTCTTGCTGGCGATTTCCACCCGCGGTAATAGCCGTGATATTGTGAAAGCGGTTGAAGCTGCGGTAACGCGAGATATGACCATTGTCGCCCTCACGGGTTACGATGGCGGGGAATTGGCGGGCTTACTTGGCCAACAGGACGTTGAGATCCGTATCCCTTCCCACCGCAGTGCACGCATTCAGGAAATGCATATGTTTACCATAAATTGCCTATGCGACCTGATTGATAATACGTTGTTCCCCCACCAGGACGATTAAAGGAACCAAGATGAAGCTGAAAACAACATTGGCAGTGCTGTTCAGCGCCCTGCTGTTACAAGGCTGCGTCGGCGCTGTCGTGGTCGGCAGTGCTGCCGTTGCCACAAAGACCGCCACAGACCCGCGCTCCGTAGGAACGCAGGTCGATGACGGAACCTTGGAAGCCCGGGTTGAAAGTGCCCTGAGCAAAGATCAGCAACTGAAAAAAGAAGCCCGGGTTGTTGCCACCGCTTATCAGGGCAAGGTGCTGTTGACCGGTCAATCACCCAGCACCGAGCTTGCCAGCCGTGCCAAGCAGATCGCACTCGGCGTAGAGGGGGCAACAGAAGTGTATAACGAAATCCGCCAGGGCACGCCGATCAGCCTGGGAACCGCGTCTTCAGACACCTGGATCACCACCAAAGTCCGTTCGCAACTCCTGACCAGCGACACGGTCAAATCCTCGAACGTGAAGGTAACAACCGAGAATGGTGAAGTGTTCTTACTGGGTTTGGTAACGCCAAAAGAAGGGCAGTCAGCAGCACAGATCGCTAGCCAGATCAGCGGTGTAAGGCACGTTACCAAGGCATTTACTTACGTTAAGTAAACTCGCACACCGGGGTAAGAGCAGGGTTATCTGCGCCCTCACCCCGGCCCTCTACCAAGAGGGCGTCATCTCTGGAATGGTGCCCGGTGTTATAACCAACGGGTTAAAAGGTGCACGCTTTCAGGCCTAATGACCCATCACTCCAGCTCATTCTCTTTAAGAAACCCTTCCCCACCCAACTGCCGCATCTGACGGATAATCCATTGCTTGCGCTGAATCACATACCCTGATGGGGCCTTCACCTTAAACCGATGAGGATTGGGCAAAACCGCCGCCAACAAGGCCGCCTCTGATACCGTCAGCCGTTTGGCCGGTTTGTTGAAAAAACGCTGTGCCGCGGCTTCCACACCGAAAATACCATCACCGAATTCGACAATATTCAGATACACCGTCAAAATACGCCGCTTAGTCCACACCACCTCAATACCTGCCGTCAGGCCAGCCTCGAGCCCTTTGCGTATCCAACTGCGTCCGTCCCATAAAAACAGGTTTTTTACCATCTGCTGGGACAGCGTAGAAGCACCGCGAATGCGTGTCGGACGGCGCTCATTGTGGCTTAATGCTTTCTCGATGGCCGCCACATCAAAACCCCAATGATCGGGGAATTTCTGATCTTCTGCTGCCATCACTGCCAGCACCATATTCGGTGAAATGTCATCCATCGACACCCAATCCGAATGCGCCACATAGCTGAAATCACCACTTAACCAGGCGCTGATTTGCCGCTCCACCATCACAGCAGAAAAGGGCACCGGCAGAAAGGCAAACAGGATAATCCCCGCCAGCCACAACCCCAGCACCGCCAGCAAAGCGCGTTTGAGCCAATACCACAGCCGGGAAAGCAGCGACTGACTCACCCATCTGCTCATGCGGTGAGATCCAGAACCCGTGAAACCAGCTTATCAATCCCGCGGGCCGCTTCACCGATCGATTGAGCCAGCATGTAGGCTGGCGTCGTTACCACTTTGTTCTCAATATCGACCACAATATCACCTACAGGGCAAGTCACTGGCTCTCCCCCCATGGCATCGATCACCTCAGCGAGATCGGGATCGTTACCAATGGTCAGCCGGATTTGTTGGCCGAATATCTTCGGTAACAGCGCAGGAGCAATGCACATAAAACCAATTGGTTTATGTGCCTTATGCATTTTTTGCGTAATCTCAGCAAAATCTGTATTAACAAAACATTCAGCGCCCTCCTCGGCAAAACTGCTGAGATTCTTGGCTACCCCAAATCCACCGGGTACGATCAGGGCATCCAACTGGCTGACATCAGCCTGGGAAAGAGGCTGAATCTTCCCCCGAGCAATGCGCGCAGATTCCACTAAAACGTTACGCTTTTCAGGTAAAAAATCACCAGATAAGTGATTAATAACATGGAGTTGGTCTTCATCAGGCGCAAAGCACACCGCACGGGCACCGGCACGATCCAATGCCAGCAAGGTGAGGACAGCTTCATGGATCTCTGCACCGTCATAAACACCACAACCACTCAGTACCACACCGACCTGTTTCATCGATATTCTCCCAATCAGGACGACCAACGGATGAGCATCCAAAACGAACAAACACTAACTACATCACACATTTTAATGAATCTTCTAACAAGAGCGCTTACATTTGCTATGTTGTTCGCTGTATGATGTATACGATTTTTCTGCAACCTGCTCCACCTGAACATTGAAAACCAATACGCAGGTTCACAATTTCCCTGGTGTTGGCGCAATATTCGCGCACCCCGGCCTAGGTCGGGGTCATTTTTTTTCAGCGTTCTCTACCCATGCCCGCAGCATTGCCACATCGTTACGCCACTCTTGCTTAAGCTCATCGACCCAATCCTGCACGTTGTCCCACCATGCCGGTAAGGTCGGTGTCTGAATCTGCTGTGCCAGTTGCTGCAGATGCTTCAGCCCCACGGAGCCCGCGGCCCCCTTAATCTTGTGGCCTTCTTCCGTGATCCCTTTCTGGTCCCGCGCGGTCATATTGGAATCCAGCAGCGCCAGATAGCCCGGCATCACCTGCTCAAACATGTCCAGGCTCTGGTAAATCAACTGCGGCCCCACCAGGTCCATGTACTGCTCCAGCATGACGGTATCCAGTAACGATTCGTTAATCTGCATTGCCTTTTGCTCCATTTTTTTTGTGGTATGCGAGGGTTGTAGATCCCAGTAATGTTTGATCATCTGGGTCAAGGCCGGTACCGACAAGGGTTTGCTCAACACATCGTCCATACCCGCATCAAGATATTCTTTTTTGTCTTTCAGTACGTTGGCCGTCAACGCAATCAACGGTGGCAGCGCCTGGCCGCTGTAACGGCGGCGTAATTCGCGGGCAATATCCAGCCCGGTCATGTCCGGCAACTGGATATCCAGCAGCACCAGATCGAATTCGTCCGGATCAAACATCGCCAGCGCATCATGGCCATTCATCGCCACCTCCACGCTGTTGCCCAACTTCTCGAGCACCGAACGGGCAACAATTACGTTCAGCTCAATATCTTCCACCAGCAGAATGTGCAATGCCGGCAACGGCAACTCTTCTTCCTGCTCGGTCTCGTTTACCAAGTCTTCCACCGCCGGAGCCATGATAGTCAACGTGAAGCAAGAACCGTGCCCCTGTACGCTTTGCACGGTAATATCCCCCCCCATGCTCTGCGCCAACCGCTTGGAAACCGCCAGGCCGATCCCCGTTCCGGTAGCGGGCCGCCCGCCGTTCTGGTCTTTCACCTGGTAATACATGGCGAAGATCTTATCCTGTTCATCCTGGGGAATGCCCATGCCGGAATCTTCCACTTCGAAAATCATCCGCTCCTGATCTTCACAGCGCACGCGCACCACAATACGGCCCTGGGGAGTGAACTTCACCGCATTACCGATCAGATTCCACAGAATCTGGCGCAGGCGCGTGCCGTCGGTGATGATTTTCTGCGGCAAGGGGAGCTGCGGCTCCATCACAAACTGCAGCCCTTTCGGCTGTGCCAGCAGGCCAGCAAGGTTCTCCAGGTCTGCCAGGAAACCGGTAAAATCCACCGGCTGATTGTCCAACTGCACTTTGCGCCGCTCAAGTTTATCCATCTCGATAATATCGTTGAAAATATTACCCAGGGTAATGGCGCTGACGTGGATGGTTTTCAGGTAGTTCAGTTGCTCATCATTCAGCTCGGTATCGAGCAAGATACGGCTCAGGCCGACAATGCCATTAAGCGGCGTACGCAGCTCGTGGCTAATCGTTGAGATAAAGGTGGTCTTCTCCCTGCTGGCATTCTCCAGCGCGTCCTGGTAGCGCTTGCGCTCGGTTATATCGCGCCCAAACCCCATCAGCCCGTGACGCTTGCCCACGCGATCGTAAAACGGCACCTTGCGCAGTTCAAAACAGGCTTTGCGCCCGTCTGGGTACACCAACCACTGCTCGTAGGTGAGAGAAACGTTGTGGCGGAACACTTTTTCATCGGTTTCGATGACCTTCTCCGCGACATCCTGGCTGTAAACATCAAACGGCGTCAGGCCGATCAACTGCTTTTCGCTCTTGCCGGTCAACAGTTCCATCGCCCGGTTACAGCCGGAGAACTCTTTGTCTTCGTTGCGGTAATACACCAAATCCGGTGAAGCATCGAGGAATGAACGCAACAGCACCGACTGCTGGCCGAGCTCTATCTGCGCCTGCTCGCGCTGTTCCATTTCTTCGGTCAACTTGTCCATCACCTGCTGGCGGCCTTCTTCCGCCTTGATGCGCTCGGCAATTTCCTGGTTAAGCTGGGTGATGTTCTCTTTCATCTGCTGGTTCAGAGCGAGATCGCGATTACGCATCTCTTCAAGCTTATCCACCAACCGAGCCAGGCGCTGGCGCGACTCTTCCAGTTGCTCGACCACCACCGAAAGAAAATAGACCGCCCAAGGCGTGATCAGCAGGCCAAAGAAGATGGAGCGCACCACATCGATACTTTCCACCTGGCCACGCAGCAGCATAGTGACCGCCATCTGCACCACCATCGCCAGCAGCACCAGCGCCGAAGCCAGCAACAGCGAAAAACGCACCAGCCCCAGCTTTACCATTAAATCAACGTAGTACTGCGCCAACACCCGGACTTGCTTCATGAGCCATTCCCATCAGACATAAACGTTTAAATCATACCGTAAAACACCAATGAGATAAGAAACCTTGATGGGAAGTGTGGGAATGATTACAAACCCAAACTGACTGGAGGGTGTTTAAAGAGAGTAGTGATGCCTGCTATCAAGAGCACTGCCCTGCCCGCCACGGCATTGCAGGTAACTGCCCACAGCCTGCATGCCATTCCAGCGGTTTTCGCACCATAATGGTGCCAGCAGCGTTGGCCGGCGCGCGCTGGCGGAGAGACGGTGATAGACAATCTCTTTCGGCGTATGGCGGATCATTTCACCGGCGCTGGAGGCGTAATCGTCCAACGCCAGCGCCGGTAAACGGCCTGCCTGCCAGGCTCGCGCCATAATACTGCCGGTGACGATATGCAGCGGGTGCAGCTTGATGCCGTCTACCCCGCACTCTACCACCGCCTGAAGCGTTGCCAGGTGCTCGGCCTGGGTTTCCCCCGGCAGGCCGACAATCAGATGGGTACAGACCTTCAGGCCACGCTCACGCGCGCGCCGGGCGGTCTGTTGATAGCAGGAGAAATTATGGCCACGGTTGATGCGCTTTAGCGTTTTATCGTGTGCCGTTTGCAGCCCCAGTTCCAGCCACACTTCAAACCCTTGCTCACGGTAACCGGCCAATAAGTCAAGCGCGGCATTGGGTACGCAGTCTGGGCGGGTGCCCACACAGAGGCCGACCATTGCGGCTTTTAACAATGCCTGGCGATACATGCTGGCCAGCAGTTCCACTTCTGCATAAGTACTGGTATAGGCCTGGAAGTAAGCCAGATAGCGTTTGGCACGATTGACCTTTTGCGCCTGCACCGCCAGCTGTTCGGCGATACTCTGCTGCTGCATCTGTTCATCGGCAAACGAGGCAACATTACAGAAGGTGCAGCCGCCACGTCCAAGCGTGCCATCGCGATTTGGGCAGCTAAACCCGCCATGCAGCGTGAGTTTGTGGATCTTTTCGCCATAGCGGCGCTGGAGATCGCTGCCAAACATATTGACTAATTGCGGCAACTGCATAATCTTGGTGTTTCTCTGTGTTCAAAGCCCGTGATGCTAATCAAAGGTGGCTTTTCCCGCGATGACAGAGATCAACGCTTTTCTCTAAAGGCCGAAACAGGCATAACTATTCACTATTACTGAAAATAAAATCACTTCCGTCACGATGAATTTTTCTAATCAGCGCACACTGATTAATGTCTTTATGACAAAGTGATGAAAAATAGTTATAACCGACAATAAATAGATACTTTGCAGAATAAAATTCCAACATTAACTCACAAACCAGCATGGTTCAGAGATTCAGGCCGCGCACTATAGTGAGACAGCTCACATTTCCCTGAGCTTCCCCTTGACGTCACATGGCGGGGAAAACGTATGAAAAATCTTATTTTTCATAATAATAAGCCTGATTACGCCATCAAAAAACCTTCTTAAGCCTATATTTGACCTGCGTATTCTTTCTCGTATAAGTTGGAAGTCCGCTGGAAGCTTTCTGGACGGGCAAACGTCTCGTCATATTTATGCAGTAATTTAAGACTCCCTCTTAAAACAAGTCATTTACCACTTGTGAAAACCGTCACGAGAGGCCATTGATGGAGGGCGGAAAAGCAGTTCGGCGCCATTAACCTCGCCGTTCGGACTTCTGCCTGAAACCAGAAAGCCCCCTCGTGAGTGGTTGTGAGAGTCACGCAGAGCCTGGGGAGGTTCACTGATATGTTGTACGACAAATCCCAAGAAAGGGACAACTGTGGTTTCGGCCTGATCGCCCACATAGAAGGCGAACCTAGCCACAAGGTAGTGCGAACGGCGATTCACGCACTGGCCCGCATGCAGCACCGTGGCGCTATCCTTGCCGACGGCAAGACTGGCGACGGTTGTGGCCTGTTATTGCAAAAGCCCGATCGCTTTTTCCGCATGGTGGCGGAAGAGCGCGGCTGGCGTTTAGCCAAGAACTACGCGGTTGGCATGATGTTCCTCAGCACCGACGAAGAAGAAGCCCGCGCCAGCCGCCGCATCGTGGAAGAAGAGTTACAGAACGAAACGCTGTCGATTGTCGGCTGGCGTGAAGTGCCCACCAACCCGGACGTACTGGGTGAAATTGCCCTCTCTTCCCTGCCGCGTATTGAACAGATTTTCGTCAACGCCCCTGCGGGCTGGCGTCCGCGTGATATGGAACGCCGTCTGTTTGTGGCGCGTCGCCGTATCGAGAAGCGCGTCCAGGACAGCAGCTTCTATGTATGCAGTTTCTCCAACCTGGTGACGATCTACAAAGGCCTGTGTATGCCTGCGGATCTGCCACGTTTCTATCTGGATCTGGCCGATCTGCGCTTAGAATCCGCCATCTGCCTGTTCCACCAGCGCTTCTCCACCAATACCGTGCCGCGCTGGCCATTGGCGCAACCGTTTCGCTATCTGGCGCACAACGGTGAGATCAATACCATCACCGGTAACCGCCAGTGGGCGCGCGCCCGTACTTACAAATTCCAGACGCCGTTGATCCCAGATCTGCAAACCGCCGCACCTTTCGTTAACGAAACCGGCTCTGACTCCAGCTCGCTCGACAACATGCTGGAGCTGTTGCTGGCGGGCGGGATGGATCTGATCCGCGCCATGCGCCTGCTGGTGCCACCGGCCTGGCAGAACAACCCGGATATGGACACCGATCTGCGTGCCTTCTTCGACTTCAACTCGATGCACATGGAGCCGTGGGACGGCCCGGCAGGCATCGTGATGTCCGATGGCCGCTATGCCGCCTGTAACCTTGATCGTAACGGTTTGCGTCCGGCGCGCTATGTGATCACCAAAGACAAGCTGATTACCTGCGCCTCGGAAGTCGGTATCTGGGATTATCAGCCGGATGAAGTGGTCGAAAAAGGCCGCGTCGGGCCCGGTGAACTGATGGTGATCGATACCCGCAGCGGCAAGATCCTGCACTCTGCTGAAACTGATAACGATCTGAAAAGCCGCCATCCGTATAAAGAGTGGATGGAGAAAAACGTTAAGCGCCTGGTGCCGTTTGAAGATCTGCCGGACGATCAGGTGGGTAAACGCGAACTCGACGACGCCACGCTCGAAACCTACCAGAAACAGTTTGGCTACAGCAGCGAAGAACTGGATCAGGTGATCCGCGTGCTGGGCGAGATTGGCCAGGAAGCGACCGGCTCAATGGGTGACGACACCCCATTTGCCGTGCTTTCCAGCCGCCCGCGCATTATTTATGACTACTTCCGCCAGCAGTTTGCGCAGGTGACCAACCCACCGATCGATCCGCTGCGTGAAGCACACGTGATGTCTTTGGCTACCAGCATTGGCCGTGAAATGAACGTGTTCTGCGAAGCCGAAGGCCAGGCGCACCGCCTGAGCTTTAAATCACCGATCCTGCTGTATTCGGATTTCAAACAGCTCACCACGCTGGAAGGGGAATATTATCGTGCCGATACGCTCGATCTGACCTTCGATCCGGCCGAGCAGGATCTGGAACAGACGGTTCGCGCCCTGTGCGACGAAGCGGAACGTAAAGTCCGTGACGGTGCGGTGCTGCTGGTGTTATCTGACCGCGCCATCAGCAGCCAGCGCCTGCCGGTTCCGGCACCGATGGCCGTGGGGGCGATTCAGAGCCGCCTGGTGGAGAAAAACCTGCGCTGCGACGCCAACATCATCGTTGAAACCGCCAGCGCGCGCGATCCGCACCACTTTGCCGTGCTGCTGGGCTTTGGTGCTACCGCCATCTATCCTTATCTGGCCTACGAAACCCTGGCCAAGCTGGTGGACAGCCAGGCGATCGACAAAAAATACCGCGAAGTGATGCTGAACTACCGCAACGGCATCAATAAAGGGCTGTACAAGATCATGTCCAAAATGGGCATCTCGACCATCGCCTCTTACCGTTGTTCGAAACTGTTTGAAGCCGTCGGCTTGCATCGTGAGCTCTCCGATCTGTGTTTCCAGGGCGTGGTCAGCCGCATTGGCGGTGCCAGCTTCAGCGACTTCCAGCAGGATCTGCAGAATCTGAGCAAGCGCGCCTGGCTGAAACGCAAGCCGCTGGAACAGGGCGGCCTGCTGAAGTTCGTTCACGGTGGTGAATATCATGCCTACAATCCGGACGTGGTGAACTCGCTGCAAAAAGCGGTGCACAGCGGCGAATACAGCGACTATCAGGCTTATGCCAAGCTGGTGAACGAACGCCCGGTTGCCACGCTGCGCGATCTGCTGGCGATCAAACCGCAGGGGACGCCGATCCCGGTCGATCAGGTTGAACCGGCGGAATCGCTGTTCACCCGTTTCGATACCGCGGCCATGTCCATCGGGGCGCTGAGCCCGGAAGCCCATGAATCGCTGGCGATCGCCATGAACAGCCTCGGCGGCTTCTCCAACTCCGGCGAAGGCGGTGAAGATCCGGCACGTTACGGCACCAACAAAGTGTCGCGTATCAAGCAGGTGGCTTCCGGCCGCTTCGGCGTAACACCGGCCTATCTGGTTAACGCCGACGTGATCCAGATTAAGGTCGCTCAGGGCGCCAAGCCAGGTGAAGGTGGCCAGTTGCCAGGGGATAAAGTCACGCCGTATATCGCCAAACTGCGTTATTCGGTACCGGGCGTGACCCTGATTTCGCCACCGCCGCACCACGATATCTATTCGATCGAAGACTTGGCGCAGCTGATCTTTGATCTGAAACAGGTGAACCCGAAGGCGATGATTTCGGTGAAGCTGGTTTCTGAGCCGGGCGTGGGCACCATTGCCACCGGCGTGGCGAAAGCCTATGCCGATCTGATCACCATTGCCGGTTACGACGGCGGTACCGGTGCCAGCCCACTGTCTTCGGTGAAATACGCCGGTTGCCCATGGGAACTGGGCCTGGTGGAAACTCAACAGGCGCTGGTGGCCAACGGTCTGCGCCATAAGATCCGCCTGCAGGTGGATGGTGGCCTGAAAACCGGCGTCGACATTGTTAAAGCAGCGATCCTCGGTGCAGAAAGCTTCGGCTTCGGTACAGGCCCGATGGTGGCGTTGGGTTGTAAATACCTGCGTATCTGCCACCTCAACAACTGTGCCACCGGTGTGGCGACTCAGGATGAAAAGCTGCGCCGCGATCATTACCACGGCCTGCCGGAGCGCGTGGTCAACTACTTCCACTTTATCGCACGGGAAACCCGTGAAATCATGGCGGAACTGGGCGTCAGCCAACTGGTCGATCTGATTGGCCGTACCGAGTTCCTGACCGAACTGGATGGGATCTCTGCCAAGCAGAACAAGCTGGATCTGTCGCCGTTGCTGAAAACCGCTACGCCGCACGCGGGCAAAGCCCTGCACTGCACCGAAAGCAGCAACCCGCCGTTCGATCAGGGCCTGCTGAACAAGGATCTGCTGGCGCAGGCGCTGCCGCATGTTGAAGCGAAGCAAAGCAAGACTTTCTACTTTGATATCCGCAACACCGATCGTTCCGTGGGTGCCACCCTGTCTGGTGCAATCGCTACGCTGCACGGCGATCAGGGCATGGCGGCCGATCCGATCAAGGCGCACTTCTCCGGTACCGCAGGCCAGAGCTTCGGCGTCTGGAATGCGGGCGGGGTTGAGCTGACCCTGACCGGCGATGCCAACGACTACGTGGGGAAAGGCATGGCCGGTGGCCGCATTGCCGTGCGCCCACCGGTGGGTTCCGCCTTCCGCAGCCATGAAGCCAGCATCGTAGGTAACACCTGCCTGTATGGCGCAACCGGTGGCAAACTGTTCGCCGCTGGCCGCGCTGGTGAGCGTTTCGCGGTGCGTAACTCCGGTGCCATCACCGTGGTTGAAGGGATTGGTGATAACGGTTGTGAATATATGACCGGCGGTATCGTCTGCGTGCTGGGCAAAACCGGCATCAACTTTGGCGCAGGCATGACCGGTGGTTTCGCCTACGTGCTGGATGAAGACGGCGAGTTCCGTAAGCGCGTCAACCCAGAGCTGGTGGAAGTGTTAGACGTCGATCAACTGGCGATCCATGAGGAACACCTGCGTGGTTTGATTACCGAGCACGTGCAGGCCACCGGTTCATCACGCGCCGAAGAGATCCTGGCCAACTGGCCGCAATGGGCACCGAAGTTTGCTCTGGTTAAGCCGAAGTCCAGCGATGTCAAAGCATTATTGGGTCACCGTAGTCGAAGCGCCGCCGAGCTGCGGGTTCAGGCACAGTAAGAGGTCATGAAATGAGTCAGAATGTTTATCAATTTATCGACCTGCAGCGCGTAGATCCGCCAAAGAAACCGCTGAAGATCCGTAAAATTGAGTTTGTCGAGATTTACGAGCCGTTTTCGGAAACCCAGGCGAAAGCGCAGGCCGATCGCTGCCTGTCGTGTGGCAACCCGTATTGCGAATGGAAATGCCCGGTGCATAACTACATTCCAAACTGGCTGAAGCTGGCGAACGAAGGTCGCATTATGGAAGCCGCCGATCTGGCGCACCAGACCAACAGCCTGCCGGAAGTCTGTGGCCGCGTTTGCCCGCAAGATCGCCTGTGTGAAGGCTCCTGCACCCTGAACGATGAATTCGGTGCGGTCACCATCGGCAATATTGAGCGCTATATCAATGATAAAGCCATCGAAATGGGCTGGAAGCCGGATATGTCCCACGTGCAGCCCACCGGCAAGCGCGTAGCGGTGATTGGTGCCGGCCCGGCAGGCTTGGCCTGTGCCGACGTGCTGACCCGTAACGGAGTAAAAGCGGTGGTTTACGATCGTCACCCCGAGATCGGCGGCCTGCTGACCTTCGGCATACCAGCCTTCAAGCTGGAAAAAGAGGTGATGATCAAGCGCCGTGAGATCTTCAGCGAGATGGGCATCGAATTCCAGCTTAATACCGAAGTCGGTAAAGACATCACCATGGACACACTGTTAAGCGAATACGATGCGGTGTTCCTCGGCGTGGGGACTTACCAATCGATGCGCGGCGGGCTGGCGAACGAAGAAGCACCGGGAGTTTACGATGCGCTGCCATTCCTGATCGCCAATACCAAGCAACTGATGGGCTATGAAGCCACACAGCACGAGCCTTATGTCAGCATGCAAGGCAAACGCGTGGTGGTACTGGGTGGTGGTGATACCGCGATGGACTGTGTGCGCAGTGCCATCCGCCAAGGTGCCACTCAGGTAACCTGTGCCTATCGCCGTGATGAGGCCAACATGCCGGGTTCCAAGCGCGAAGTGAAAAATGCCCGCGAGGAAGGGGTGGAATTCAAATTCAACCTGCAACCGCTGAGCATTGAACTGAACAGCGCAGGCCGCGTGGCTGGCGTGAAGATGGTTCGCACTCAATTGGGTGCGCCGGATGCCAATGGGCGCCAGGTGGCCGAACAGGTTGCAGGTTCCGAGCATGTGCTTGACGCCGATGCGGTAGTGATGGCGTTTGGTTTCCGCCCGCACAACATGGACTGGTTGGCAGCGCACGACGTGCAGCTCGACAAACAGGGCCGGATTGTGGCGCCAGAAAGTATCGATAACGCCTTCCAGACCAGCAACCCGAAGATCTTCGCTGGTGGCGATGCGGTGCGCGGTTCTGATCTGGTGGTGACCGCGATTGCCGAAGGGCGTAAAGCGGCAGAAGGCATTATGAGTTACTTGGAAGTGTAAGTAACTCCTCTGTGTGATTCCAAGGGGCCAGCATGCTGGCCCTTTATTTTTTGGCAAACGTCCAAACGCTGGGCAACAAAAAAGGCACAGCATGCTGTACCTTTTTATCCTGCTGACGCAGTTACTTCACGACGCGCAACGCCGGGCGGCCACCGCGTGGCGGCTGCGGCGGTTCATCATCAGGGCCATGATCGTCATGGTGGTCCTGACGATCGCCGTCGATCACTGACATCAGATTTTCTGAAGAACCGGTTTGATTATCCAGGCCTTCGAAAGCCCTTTCCGTTTCATAGGCAGCTTCAGGCTCGAACATGGTACCTGCGCCGTTTTCACGTGCATAGATCGCCAGTACGGCGGCCATTGGCACCAACACCTGACGCGGCACCCCACCAAAACGGGCGTTGAAACTCACGTCATTATCGCCCAACTGCAGGTTACCGACGGCGCGCGGCGCGATGTTCAGCACTATCTGGCCATCACGGGCAAACTCCATTGGCACCTGGACATCAGGGCGCATAACATCCACCACCAGATGCGGGGTGAGTTGGTTATCCAGCAACCAGTCATAGAATGCCCGCAGCAGATAAGGGCGGCGCGGGGTCATCTGAGACATATCCATGACGTTTAACCCCGGGTTTGCAGGCGCATTTCGCGCTCGGCTTCGGTCAGGGAGGCCAGGAATGCATCACGCTCGAACACACGGGTCATGTAGCCTTTCAGCTCTTTAGAACCCACACCGCTCAACTCAATACCCAGTTGCGGCAAACGCCACAGCAACGGTGCCAGGTAGCAATCCACCAGGCTGAACTCTTCGCTCATGAAATATGGCGTCTGACCGAAGATTGGCGCGATTGCCAGCAGCTCTTCGCGCAGTTGACGGCGTGCTGACTCGGCTTCCTGACCGTTACTCTGCTCGATTTTATACATCAGCGAGTACCAGTTTTTCTCGATACGCAGCATCATCAGGCGGCTTTCGCCACGCGCAACCGGATAAACCGGCATCAGCGGTGGGTGCGGGAAACGCTCATCAAGGTATTCCATGATGATGCGGGACTCGTACAGCGTCAGTTCGCGATCGACCAGCGTAGGTACCGTTTGGTAAGGATTGAGGTCAATCAGATCCTGCGGCAGGTTATCCGGTTCAACCTGCTCGATCTCGACGCTGACACCTTTCTCCGCCAGTACGATACGTACTTGATGGCTAAAGATGTCGGTCGGGCCAGAAAACAGCGTCATTACCGAACGTTTGTTGGCAGCGACAGCCATGAAAACCTCCAAGTGTTATCTAGAAAATACTGCGAATAGCCAACTTCCCTTTGTCTTTCAAGTTGGCATCTTGCCGCGGCTTGAAATCTATTGGGCCCATCAGGCTGCTATTCTGAATAGTCTTGACCGCAAGCCTGCAGTTCGCAGATAAACCTTAGGTCGAGAAACGGGCCTCGGAGGTAGACTGACAGCAACTGCACGGCGAACAGGCGCAAAAGTGGGTCATAGTTTACCAGATTTTGACTCTCTTGTGGGGACCATGCGGCGATTTCATGTTGAATTGTCAGCCAGGCCGCAGATTTCCATGAAGTTTCAAGGAATTTCAGGCATAAAAAAACCCGGTGAGGCACCGGGTTTTTCGCGTAAAACGCACTGCCGAGGCAGCAAGAATTAACGCTTGGAGAACTGCGGACGACGACGTGCTTTACGCAGGCCGACTTTCTTACGTTCAACCTGACGAGCATCACGAGTAACGAAGCCTGCTTTACGCAGCTCGCCACGCAGAGTCTCATCATATTCCATCAGTGCACGGGTAATACCGTGACGGATAGCACCAGCTTGACCAGAGATACCACCACCTTTAACGGTGATGTACAGGTCAAATTTACCAACCATGTCGACCAGTTCCAGCGGCTGACGAACTACCATGCGGGCAGTTTCGCGACCGAAGTACTGTTCCAGGCTACGCTGGTTAATAACGATGTTACCACTGCCCGGCTTGATGAAGACGCGAGCGGCGGAGCTTTTGCGGCGACCAGTGCCGTAGTATTGATTTTCAGCCATTGCCATTAATCCCGATTAAATGTCCAGAACTTGCGGTTGCTGTGCCGCGTGATTGTGCTCAGTGCCCGCGTAAACTTTCAGCTTACGGAACATTGCACGACCCAGCGGGCCCTTCGGCAGCATGCCTTTAACCGCGATTTCAATCACACGCTCAGGACGGCGGGCAATCATCTCTTCAAAGGTCGCTTCTTTGATACCACCGATGTGGCCGGTGTGGTGGTAGTACATCTTGTCATTACGCTTGTTGCCGGTTACAGCAACTTTTTCTGCGTTCAGAACGATGATGTAATCACCGGTATCAACGTGCGGAGTGTATTCCGCTTTATGCTTGCCGCGCAGACGACGAGCCAGTTCAGTAGCAAGGCGGCCTAAAGTTTTACCGTCTGCATCAACAACGTACCAGTCGCGTTTTACGGTTTCTGGTTTAGCTGTAAAAGTTTTCATTAAAAGCTTACCCAATAATTAGTTACACGTTGGTGAACACCCAAACGCTCGAAAACAGTTGAGGCTCACACGACCATCAAGTCCAGCAAACCTACCCCTTCGAATAGCCATTGCCGGCACTATAAAGTTTTTGGGAAAAAAACTTTGTTGTAACGTGGGGTCGCAGGATTATAGAGAAGTCGCCCACAAAGATCGAACAGTTTTTGAGGCAAACCGCGATTTATGGCAAGTGAGGCAGCTTCAGATACTCTTCACTCTGCATCTCCTGCAAACGCGACAAACAGCGCTGGAATTCAAACTTCAGCCGCTCACCCTGATAAATCTCGAACATCGATGCCTCAGCGGTAATCACCAGCTTGACATGGCGCTCATAAAATTCATCCACCAGTGCCAGAAAACGGCGGGCGGTATTCTCCTTCAGCGGCCCCATAATGCGCACGTTATACAGCATCACGCTGTGATACAGGCGCGACAGCGCAATATAATCCAACTGGCTGCGCGCATCTTCGCACAGCGTGTGAAAATCCACTGCCAACACCCCTTCTACCGCGCGGATCGTCGCTAATGGCCGATGGTTGATCTGCAACACCGGCGCATCTTCACCCGCTCTGCCGGCCAGCTTCAAAAAGATCTGGTCCATCGCGCTTTGCGTCTGTGGGGTGAGCGGTGTCAGATACAGGTGCGCCTGTGTCAAGGTGCGCAAGCGATAATCAATACCGGCATCGACGTTCATCACGTCACAATATTCTTTGATCAAGGCGATGGCGGGCAGGAATCGCGCCCGCTGCAAACCGTTATGATAGAGGTTGTCCGGCAGGATATTGGACGTGGCCACCAGCGTGATCCCGCGCGCAAACAGCGCCTGCAACAGCGTTGCCAGCAGCATCGCGTCGGTGATATCCGAAACGAAAAATTCATCAAAGCACAACACATCGGCCTGTGCTTTGAAGCCATCGGCCACGATCTCCAGCGGATTTTCATGGCCCTGCAATTCGGTCAGTTCTTCGTGCACCCGCAGCATAAAACGGTGGAAATGCAGCCGCAGCTTGCGTTCGCCCGGCAAGCTGTGGAAAAACAGATCCATCAGCCAGGTTTTGCCACGGCCAACGCCGCCCCACATATACAATCCTTGCACCGGGCGCGGGTTCAGCGTTGTGCTGTTTTTGCCCCACAGTCGGCTGAACTTGCCGCGTAAACCGCCCGCCGTTGCGCCTTGAGCCGGTACCTGCAGCAACGCCTGATAGATCTGATCCAACTGCGTAACGGCCTGACGCTGAACCGCATCGGCCTGGTATTCCCCCGCATCCAGCGCCTGCTGGTAGCGTGATAACGGTGACTGTGCCTGCATTTATTCGAAGATCCCTAAGAATTCTGAGAATTTATTTTGCAAATTTTCGCGGCGTTTCGCAGCTGCTTCGCCCCCTGATCGCCACATTTACCCACGCTGTGGCCAGAGAAAAAACCCGGCAAACGTTCGGTAACGGTTTATCAGGATTCCACTCAGACAAGGTTAACGGTTATAGTGAACATTATTAAGTGAAAAATCCCTGCGGAACAACGAAGTCACAATAGGAGTCATCATGACCTGGGAGTATGCGCTGATTGGTTTGGTTGTCGGTATCGTGATTGGTGCGGTAGCGATGCGTTTTGGTAACCGTAAATTACGTCAACAACAAGAGCTGCAAAGCGAGTTGGATAAAAGCAAAACCGAGCTCGAGGAATACCGTCAGGAACTGGTTGGCCACTTTGCCCGCAGTGCCGAACTGTTGGACAACATGGCGCGCGACTATCGCCTGCTCTATCAGCATATGGCGAAAAGTTCCAACAACCTGCTGCCGGATCTGCCGCTCCAAGACAATCCGTTCCGTTATCGTCTGACTGAAGTGGAAGCCGATAACGATCAGGCCCCGGTAGAAATGCCGCGTGACTATTCTGAAGGGGCATCTGGTCTGCTGCGTGGCACAACGCCACGTCGCGATTAATTTCTCTGATGCAAACCCGTGGTTCACCCCACGGGTTTGTTGATCTTCTCCACGCCTTACCCCCTGCATCTGCGCTATTCTTTCTACTGACGATTAAGTGAACTTTTCACGCAAATTCACAGTCTTACACGGGTATCGCTATTGCTTTATCATCAGAATTTCACCGGCAGGTATTGAGAGAGTTATTATCAATGAAGAAAAAATCATTAATTCTTAGCGCGTTAGCAATGAGCATGAGTCTAACGCTGGCTTCTGCACCCGTAGCCAACGCAGCCATGCCGGTTGCCGTTGAGGGGCAACCGCTGCCAAGCCTGGCACCAATGCTGGAAAAAGTCCTGCCCGCCGTGGTGAGCGTGCGTGTGGAAGGCACCCAGGTACAACGCCAGCAGCAATTGCCGGAAGAGTTTAAATTCTTCTTTGGCCCCAACATGCCATCACAGCGGCAAAGCTCGCGTCCTTTTGAAGGCCTGGGTTCCGGTGTGATTATTGATGCGGAAAAAGGTTATATTCTGACCAACAACCACGTCATCAGCAACGCCGACAAGATCAGCATCCAGCTTAACGATGGCCGTGAATATGAGGCCAAGCTGCTTGGCCGTGATGAGCAATCCGACATTGCCCTGTTGCAGGTCAGCGGTGCAAAAAATCTGACTGCGGTAAAAGTGGCAGATTCCGACAAACTGCGCGTAGGTGACTTCGCCGTCGCCGTTGGTAACCCCTTCGGCCTCGGCCAGACGGCAACCTCCGGCATTATCTCTGCCTTAGGCCGCAGCGGCCTGAGCCTGGAAGGGCTGGAAAACTTCATCCAGACCGATGCCTCCATCAACCGTGGTAATTCCGGCGGTGCGCTGGTTAACCTCAACGGTGAACTGATCGGTATCAACACCGCAATTCTGGCTCCGGGCGGGGGCAATATCGGTATCGGTTTCGCGATCCCCAGCAATATGGCGCAGAGCCTGAGTAAGCAACTGATTGAGTTTGGCGAAGTCAAACGCGGCCTGTTGGGCATCAAAGGCAGTGAAATGACCGCCGATATGGGGAAAGCCTTTAATACCGACGTGCAACGCGGTGCCTTCGTCAGCGAAGTGTTGCCAAAATCTGCCGCCGCCAAAGCGGGTATCAAAGCCGGTGACATTCTGGTTTCTATTGAAGGCAAGCCGATCAGCAGTTTTGCTGAGCTGCGCGCCAAAGTCGGCACCACTGCACCAGGTACCACCATCAAAGTGGGTCTGCTGCGTGAGGGTAAACCGATGGAAGTGTCGGTCACCCTGGAAAACAGCGAAAGCGCCTCTACCAATGCCGAGACGCTCTCTCCTGCGCTGCAAGGGGCATCTCTCAGTAACGGTGCTCTGCCAGGCGGTGAGAAAGGCGTGAAGATTGAGAACGTCGAGAAAGGCACTCCGGCCGCCCAGATTGGCCTGCAGAAAGGGGATGTGATCATCGGTGTCAATCGTGAACGGATTGAGGACATCGCGGCATTACGCAAACTGCTCGACACCAAGCCAGCCGTTACGGCATTGAGCATCATGCGCGGCAATGAAAACATTTATCTGTTAATGCGTTAATTTGTCTCAAAACCGGGTGCGGTAACATACTGCCCCCGGTTAACTCATGCTATCCTCCATTTACCATCCATTTAGCATATTAAAACCCCATGTTTGCTAAGCTTTTGCGTTCAGTTGTTATTGGTTTGATTGTCGCTGGCCTGTTGTTGGTTGCCCTGCCCGTGCTGCGTTCTTCCAGTAATATTTTCGCCAGCAAACCTGGAAACACCAGCGACGAAATCCCTGCCAGCTACAATACCGGCGTACGCCGCGCAGCGCCTGCGGTGGTGAATATCTATAACCGCAATATGAGTGGCACAGCCAACGTGCTGTCGTTAGGTTCCGGTGTGATCATGAACGATCGCGGCTACATCATTACCAATCGCCATGTGATCAAAGATGCCCAACTGATTACCGTGGTGCTGCAGGATGGCCGCCGTTATGAGGCACTGCTGGTGGGTTCCGACAGCCTGACTGATTTGGCGGTGCTGAAAATCGATCCCGGTAACTTGCCGGTGATCCCGATCAATAGCCAACGTCCGGCGCATATCGGCGATGTAGTGCTGGCGATCGGCAACCCTTACAACCTGGGGCAAACCGTGACTCAGGGGATTATCAGTGCCACTGGCCGCATCAGCCTTAGCACCACCGGGCGGCAAACCTTCCTGCAAACCGATGCCTCGATCAACCGTGGCAACTCCGGCGGTGCGTTGGTCAATTCACTGGGTGAACTGATGGGCATCAATACCCTGACTTATGACAAGGTGACCGATGGGGAAACACCGGAAGGGTTAGGCTTCGCTATTCCAACGGCGCTGGCAACCAAGATCATGGATAAGCTGATCCGCGATGGCCGAGTGATCCGCGGTTACTTTGGTATTCAGGGGAAAGAGATTATTCCGGTGCGCACTTCCAATAGCGGTATCGATCGTCTGCAAGGCATTATCGTCACCGAACTCACGCCCAATGGGCCAGCCGCCAACGCAGGCTTCCATATCAACGACATCATTATCAACGTCGATAATAAACCGGCCGTGGCCGTGCTGGAAACCATGGATCAAGTGGCTGAAATTCGCCCAGGGACCGAGATCCCGGTTGTGGTACTGCGTGAAGGCCAACGCCTGACGCTGAAAATGACGGTGGGTGAGTTCCCGGAAGATAATAGCTAAAAGCCCGGTTTCCCGGGCTCTCATTTTCTAGGCCAAACGCAGCCTTATGCGTCTTTTACCCGCTCGATATTGGCACCCAGCGCACGCAGTTTGTTTTCAATACCTTCGTAGCCACGATCGATGTGATAGATACGATCCACCGTCGTCACGCCCTCGGCAATACAGCCAGCCAGCACCAAGCAAGCGGAAGCACGCAGATCCGTAGCCATCACTTGTGCACCAGAAAGCTGCTCGACACCGTGGCAAATCACGGTATTGCTCTCGATCTCAGCATGTGCGCCCATACGAATCAGCTCAGGCACGTGCATAAAGCGGTTTTCGAAGATGGTTTCGGTAATAACGCCAGTGCCTTCTGCCACCAGGTTCAACAGGCTGAACTGCGCCTGCATATCGGTAGGGAACCCCGGGTGTGGAGCAGTACGCACGGTCACCGCTTTCGGGCGCTTGCCATGCATATCCAGGCTGATCCAGTCGGCCCCCACTTCAATATCGGCTCCGGCCTCACGTAGCTTGGCCAGCACCGCATCCAACGTATCCGGGCGCGTATTACGGCACAGAACTTTGCCACCGGAAACCGCCGCTGCCACCAGGAAAGTACCGGTTTCGATACGGTCTGGCAGCACGCGATAAACACCGCCGCCCAGGCGCTCGACTCCTTCAATAGTGATGCGGTCAGTGCCAGCACCGCTGATTTTGGCACCCAGCGTGTTGAGGAAATTGGCGGTATCGACAATTTCCGGCTCGCGTGCGGCGTTCTCAATGATGGTGGTGCCCGTTGCCAGCGTTGCCGCACTCATGATCGTCACGGTAGCGCCTACGCTGACCTTATCCATCACGATGTGTGCACCTTTCAGGCGCCCGTCCACGGAAGCCTTGACGTAGCCCTCTTCCAGTTTGATTTCTGCGCCCAGTTGTTCCAGGCCGGTAATGTGCAAATCAACCGGGCGCGCACCGATGGCGCAGCCACCGGGCAGCGAAACCTGACCACGACCAAAACGCGCCACCAATGGCCCCAGGGCCCAGATGGATGCTCGCATGGTTTTCACCAGTTCGTATGGCGCACAGAACTCGTTAACCTCGCTGGCATCAACAAATACCGAGCCATTACGCTCGATTTTGGTGCCTAACTGGTTGAGTAATTTGATGGTTGTGTCAATGTCCTTCAGTTTCGGGACATTCTGCAACTCGACAGGCTCTTCCGCCAACAAGGCGGCAAACAGAATCGGCAGGGCAGCATTCTTCGCCCCGGAAATGGTCACTTCACCGCTGAGACGGCTCGGACCCTGCACACGAAATTTATCCATTTGACTATATTCTCTGTTATTTGTTCTGAGCTGCCTGCCCGACAGGGCAAACAGCCTTAAAATCCGTTGAGCTTGCGATCCCGCTGCCACTCTTCTGGCGTGAATGTTTTGATCGACAGGGCATGAATGCGGTTATCCGCGATGTATTCCATCAGCGGCGCATAGACAGTCTGCTGTTTTTTGACACGGCTCAGAGTGGCGAACAATTCCCCCACCGCAATCACCTGAAAGTGGCTACCATCACCGGTAACATGGACTTCATCCAGTACCAATGCTCGCATCAGCACGTCTTTAATTTCGCTATTTTCCATAGTATCCAGTTCTGTATCAAAAGGATCGTTATCAACCTAGTATCTTAGTGGAATCCGACGCTTTCTTAAACTAAAGAAAAAGCCCCTGGGCAACAGGGGCTTTCAACATAAAACCAGCCTAAAGCGGGCTAAGCGACGGTATCTGCAGGCATTATCGCTTGCAGATTGTAAAGCGCAATCAGCGTTTGCAACCGCTCTGTCACGCCAGAAATTTTTAATTCGACACCCCGCTGGCGCTGCTGTTCGCGCAAATGCAGCAGCAATGCCAGGCCGGAGGAGTCAACGCGCTGCAACTGAGCCACGTCCACGATGGCTTTATCCGCCACCAGTGCCTCACGCTGTTGCCAAAGTGGCAGCAGGGTTTCGCGCGTCAGTTCGCCGCGCAGAATCAGGATTGGCGGTTGTGATTCCCAGCTTAATGCTTCGGCCATCAGTTTTTCTGATCCAAGGTGATTGGCTGCTGCGCCGCAACCAGCAACTGTTGAGTCAGGCCATCAACCCCTTTGGTACGCAGAGTCGATGCCCACTCATTCTGCTTGGTGGTGATCATGCTGACGCCTTCGGCAATCATGTCATACGCCTGCCAATAGCCGGTCTTGCTGTTTTTTCGCCATTGGAAGTCCAAGCGCACCGGTGGGCGGCCCGCGTTATCGATGATCGTCACACGAATGGCGACAATGTCGGCATCTCCCAGAGGCTGCGCCGGTTCAATCTGATAAGTCTGGCCATGATACATCGCCAGAGCCTGGCCGTACGCCTGCTCCAGATAAGCCTGGAAAGCGGCAAAATAAGCCTCACGCTGTGCCGGGGAGGCCTCTTTGTAGTAACGGCCCAATACCAGCGCACCGGCGTATTTCACCTGCACAAACGGCATCAATTCCTCATGCACGATGGTGCGCAGGTAGTTGGGATCCTGTTTGATTTTAGGCTGTTCGGTTTTCAGGCGCGCGAAGGTTTTATCCGCGGCATCCTGCATCAGGCTATAAGGATTGGTCTGATCAACCGCAGACGCTAGCGGAGCAACCACCAGCAGAGCCACCATCAGTAAACGTTTAAACATGCAGGCTTCCTCTATTAATGACTTGGGGCAGGTTGTGGAGCAGCATCGGCTGCCGGTGCCGCAGCCGCCGGTTTGCCCGCACTATCCTGGCTGCCACTCTTGTACAGGAACTGGCCGATCAAATCTTCCAGCACCATGGCTGACTTGGTGTCCTGAAGGGTTCCGCCATCTTTCAGAATGGTGGTGCCCATATCAGGATCTTCAAAACCGATGTTCAACGCCAGATATTGTTCCCCCAATAGGCCGGAGGTACGCACCGCCAATGAACTAGTGTCTGGTATCTGGTTATATTTACTCTGAATATCCAGCGCCACACGCGGCGTGTAGGTTTTCGGATCGAGCGAGATCTCCGCTACCCGGCCAATCACCACCCCACCGATCTTCACCGGTGAACGCGCTTTCAAGCCACCGATATTATCAAAGGTGGCATAGATACGGTAAGTCGGCTCATTACCGATCGACTTAATATTTGCCACCTGCAGGCAGAGGAAGACGATGGCACACAGTGCAATCAGCATGAACGCCCCAACCCAGATTTCACTCTTCTTCGTTTGCATCGAATCAATTCCCAAACATCAGTGCAGTCAGCACAAAATCCAATCCCAACACCGCCAGTGACGAATGTACCACGGTCCTTGTCGTTGCCCGGCTAATCCCTTCAGAAGTCGGCACCGCATCGTAGCCGTTGAAGATCGCAATCCAGGTCACGGTAATGGCAAATACCACGCTCTTAATCAGGCAGTTGAGCAAATCCTTGCGCCATTCAACCGCCCCTTGCATCGCCGACCAGAAGAAACCGCTGTCGATCCCTTTCCAGTCCACGCCCACTACCGATCCGCCCCAGATCCCGACAGCCACAAAAATGATCGTCAGCAGCGGCATACTGATTAATCCCGCCCAGAAACGCGGAGCAACGATGCGCCGCAGCGGATCGACCGCCATCATTTCCAGGCTGGAGAGCTGTTCTGTGGCTTTCATCAAGCCGATCTCGGCGGTCAAGGCAGAACCGGCACGGCCGGCAAACAGCAGGGCGGTCACGACCGGCCCCAGCTCACGCAGCAGCGACAGCGCCACCATCATGCCAAGGCTGGCTTCTGCGCTGTAGGTGGTCAGAACAATGTACCCTTGCAGCCCCAGAACCATACCGATAAACACGCCAGAAACCATGATGATCAATAACGACTGCACACCCACGCTGTAAAGTTGCCTGATCAGCAGCGGCCACTGCTTATGCGGTTCCGGGCGCCCGATCAGCGCATGGAACAGCATCAGCCCGGCGCGCCCAAAAGCGGCGCTGGTGTTGATGCCACGGCGCCCTAACGACGCTAACGCCTGTAAAAACATGAAATTATTTACTCCCATTCCTTAGAAGCTCAGTCTGATAATCACTGGCCGGATAGCGGAAGGGTACCGGCCCGTCGGCAATACCATCCAGAAACTGACGCACGCGTGCATCAGGATTGTTCTGCAACTGCGCTGCCGTACCCTCGGCAATCACATGGTGATCCGCCACGATATAGGCGTAATCAGCAATGCTCAATACCTCTGGCACATCATGTGAAACCACGATGCAAGTCATACCCAGCGCATGATTCAGCTCATCAATCAGCTTCACCAACACGCCCATCGTAATGGGATCCTGGCCGACAAAGGGCTCGTCGAACATGATCAACGCCGGATCCAGCGCAATCGCCCGCGCCAGTGCGGCACGCCGTGCCATCCCGCCAGAAAGCTCGTTTGGCATCAGCTCAGCGGCACCGCGTAGCCCCACGGCTTCAAGCTTCATCAGCACCGTGCTGCGCAGGATTAGCTCCGGCAGGCGGCTGTGTTCACGCAGCGGAAAAGCCACGTTTTCAAACACCGTCAGATCGGTGAACAGCGCTCCCGATTGGAACAGCATGCTCATCTTCTTGCGCGATTCATACAGCTGATGGCGCGATAAGGCGGGAATATTATCACCATCAAACCAAATCTCGCCGCGATCCGGCGCTAACTGACCACCGATCAGGCGTAATAGCGTGGTTTTCCCAATCCCCGACGGCCCCATGATCGCTGTCACCTTGCCGCGGGGAACCGTCAGATTGATGTCTTCAAATATCAGCCGATCGCCGCGAGAGAAGCTCATACCGCGCACTTCGACCAGATTATCTGCCTTCTGGTGCATGTTTATTGATCCTTTACCGGTCGCTCTTGCTAAGGGCCAGCCTTAATGAGGGTGGTTGGGCAGGCTCTAAATCTATCCGTGATGTTAAAGCAACAGACGCAATGCGTCTCATCTTTACAAAAACTTACCGCCATTTTGCTACCAATGATGCCATTGGTTTTACTTTTAAGCTTCAGGCAGTCAAAATTAAGAAATAACGCAAAAAAATGAAACTGTTCAACCTTTAACCGGGAAAATCCGTTGCTGCAGCTTAACTTTGCACAACGATGGGCAAGCAAGATGGCCGAATTTCGGCTTTACCAACGAACCGGGATAATACCCAATGGATTTCAAGTTGTAGCCAGGCGGTAAGTCCGTGCCCCACCAGCGGGGTGAACGTGTACAACCCACGACACTGCAACCTGAAAAACCAGGGGCATTATACCTAATAAAGGACCCTGCATGTTTCTCGCGATCGTATTGTTAATCGTTGGTTTATTTTTACTGGTGTATGGAGCGGATCGATTAGTTTATGGTGCGGCGGTGCTTAGCCGCTCGTTGGGCGTACCGCCGCTGATTATCGGTATGACCATTGTCGGTATCGGCACTTCCCTGCCGGAGCTGATCGTCTCGGTCACTGCGGCGCTGAATGGCCAGACCGATATGGCCGTTGGCAACGTATTGGGTTCCAACATCACCAATATTTTATTGATCCTGGGGGTTGCTGCGCTGATCCACCCTTTGGCGGCCCATTCTGACATCCTGCGGCGCGAACTGCCGCTGATGTTGGCTGTCACCCTGATATGCGGTTTTGTGCTGATGGACAACAGCCTCAGCAGGCTGGACGGTGTGCTGCTGCTGGCTGCCGCCACCGGCTTTATTCTGCTGATGCTGAAAATCGCCCGGCAGGCCCAGCGTGAAGGCAATGACAGCCTGACCATGGAACAACTCGCCGAACTGCCACAGGACAGCAGCAACACCGTGGCCATACTGTGGCTGGTGCTGGCATTTATCATCCTGCCGCTCTCTTCGAAGATGATCATCGACAACGCCACGGTGATCGCCCATTACTTCGCCCTGAGTGAACTGGTGGTCGGCCTGACGATTATTGCCATCGGCACCAGCCTACCCGAACTGGCCACCACCATTGCCGGAGCACTAAAGGGCGAAGATGATATGGCGATTGGTAATATCATCGGCTCCAACATTTTTAACCTGGTGATCGTCCTGGGCATCCCCGCGCTGCTATCGCCGGGCAGGATCGATCCTGCCGCCTTCCAGCGCGATTACTGGGTGATGCTGGCAGCCAGCATCCTGCTCAGCGCCTTGTGCCTCAGGCGTAAACATCGTATCGGCCATCTGGCGGGTGCTCTGTTATTATGTGGCTTTATTGCGTATCTTGCGGTGTTGTTGTTTAACCCTTTCAGCACGTTTTTTGGCTAAGTGATGGGAATGAGTATGTCGAACATTCAGTGGCAACCGGGCTTTGATTTTCAGCAGGCAGGTAAGGAAGTGCTTCAGATTGAGCGTGCAGGCCTAGCCCAGCTCGATCAGTACATCAACACCGACTTCACCCGTGCCTGCGAAATGATCGCCGCCTGCTGTGGCAAAGTCGTGGTGATGGGCATGGGTAAATCCGGCCACATCGGCTGCAAGATTGCCGCCACGCTGGCCAGCACCGGCACCCCGGCATTTTTCGTACACCCGGCAGAGGCCAGCCACGGCGATCTGGGCATGGTATCAGCGCAGGACATTGTGTTGGCCATCTCCAACTCCGGTGAATCTAATGAGATTCTGGCACTGATCCCGGTGCTGAAACGCCAGCAGATCCCACTGATTTGCCTGACCAATAACCCGGAAAGCTCAATGGGCAAAGCGGCGGAAGTACACCTGTGCATCAAGGTGCCGCAGGAAGCCTGCCCGCTTGGTCTGGCTCCCACCACCAGCACCACCGCCACGCTGGTGATGGGTGATGCTTTGGCGGTGGCACTGCTGAAAGCACGCGGTTTTACACCAGAAGATTTTGCCCTGTCGCACCCTGGTGGAGCACTGGGTCGCCGCCTGCTGCTGCGCGTCAGCGATATCATGCACAGCGGCGATGAGATCCCGCAGGTGAGCGCCGACGCCTCTCTGCGCGATGCCCTGCTGGAGATCACCCGCAAAAACCTCGGCATGACCGTGATCTGCAACGATCTGATGAAAATCGCCGGGATCTTCACCGACGGTGACTTACGCCGGGTTTTCGATATGGGTATCGATCTCAATAACGCCAAAATCGCCGATGTGATGACCCCAGGGGGTATTCGCGTGCGTCCGAACATGCTGGCGGTCGATGCGCTCAATCTGATGCAGCAACGCCATATCACCGCCGTGCTGGTTGCTGATGGCGACCAGTTGCTGGGTGTGGTACATATGCATGACATGCTGCGTGCCGGCGTTGTCTAATGAAAGGAACCCAAAGAATGAGTCTGGTTGAAACCTGCTACGGGCCGGTGACTGAAGACGTGATGGCACGAGCCGGAAAGATCCGCCTGCTGATTTGTGATGTCGACGGCGTGCTGTCAGACGGCCTGATCTACATGGGCAACCAGGGTGAAGAGCTGAAAGCCTTCAATGTGCGCGATGGTTACGGCATCCGCTGCCTGAAAACCTCTGGTATCGAAGTCGCCATCATCACCGGCCGTTCAGCCAAGCTGCTGGAAGATCGGGCAAAAACCTTGGATATCACCCATCTGTATCAAGGGCAATCCGATAAGCTTTTGGCCTTCCGTGAACTGTTGGATAAACTGTCGTTAACACCCGAACACGTGGCTTATATCGGCGACGATCTGATCGACTGGCCGGTGATGGCTGAAGTCGGCCTGGCGGTTGCCGTGGCGGATGCGCATCCGCTGCTGACGCCGCGGGCTCATTACGTCACGCGCATCTCCGGTGGACGTGGTGCCGTGCGTGAACTGTGTGACATGATTCTTTTGGCTCAGAACAAACTGGAAGGGGCCAAAGGGCTGTCGATATGAGTAAAACCAAACTCTGGATCACCCTGATACTGGCGGTGATCGTACTGGCGCTGATCGGCTGGAATATGGCTGACTTCAGCGATGAAAGCAGCTCGGCACCGATCAATAACCAAGATCCGACCTATCAGAGTCAACACACGGTAACGGTGGTATACAGCCCAACCGGTAAGTTGAACTATAAACTGGTGGCCGAAGAGGTGAAATATTACACCGCCGATGAGTTAAGCTGGTTCACCCAGCCGGTAATGACGCTGTTTAATGATGATGCCGTGGCCACGTGGTCGGTACGCGCCGATCGCGCCAAACTGACCAAGGATCGTATGCTGTATCTGTACGGTCACGTTGAGGTGAACAGCCTAACCACCACCTCGCAGCTAGAAAAAATCAAAACGGATAACGCTCGGGTTAATCTGGTCACGCAGGATGTTTACTCCGATGATGAAGTGACCCTGTTCGGGACGAACTTTACTTCTAACGGCATGAAAATGCGTGGAAACCTGCGGGACAAAACCGCTGAGCTGATTGATAAGGTCAAAACCAACTATGAAATTCAAAACCCAAAGACAACTCCGTAATCTATTGATCGCCAGCCTCGTTTTGACCGCCAGCGCTCCGGTTATGGCGTTGAAATCCGACGCCGATCAGCCGGTGAATATCAATTCGCTGAAACAGTCATTAGACATGCAGAGCAACGTCAGCACCTTTACTGACGACGTGGTGATCAGGCAGGGCACCATCGAGATCAAAGCCGATAAAGTGGTCGTCACGCGCCCCGATGGCGATCAGAACAAAACCTATATTGAAGCCTTTGGTAATCCGGTCACGTTCTACCAGATGCAGGATAACGGCAAACCGGTGAAAGGCCATGCGCAGAAAGTCCGCTACGACGTCGCAACCCAATTGGTCACACTCACCGGCAATGCCTATCTGGAACAGCTGGACAGCAATGTGCAGGGCGATCGCATCACTTATCTGGTGCAACAGCAGCAGATGCAGGCATTCAGCGATAAAGGCAAACGTGTGACAACGGTCCTGGTGCCCTCACAGTTGCAAGACAAAAACGCTCAAAAGAAGAGTAACTAATCCCTTATGGCAACACTCATCGCAGAAAATCTGGCGAAAGCCTATAAAGGCCGCAAAGTCGTCGAAGACGTCAGCCTGAAAGTGAAATCTGGCGAAATCGTCGGCCTGCTGGGCCCCAACGGCGCCGGCAAGACCACCACGTTCTATATGGTGGTGGGTATCGTTCAGCGCGATGCTGGGCGTATCGCCATCGATGAAGAAGACATCAGTATTCTACCGCTGCATGCCCGTGCGCGCCGGGGTATCGGCTATCTGCCGCAGGAAGCCTCGATCTTCCGTCGCCTGAGCGTTTACGACAATCTGATGGCGGTGCTGGAGATCCGTGACGATCTCACCAGCGAGCAGCGTGCCGATCGCGCCGTCGAACTGATGGAGGAATTCCATATTTCCCATCTGCGCAACAGCATGGGCCAGTCACTGTCCGGTGGTGAACGCCGCCGCGTGGAAATTGCCCGTGCGCTGGCCGCCAACCCGAAATTCATCCTGCTGGATGAACCCTTTGCCGGGGTTGACCCGATTTCCGTTATCGATATCAAGAAAATCATCGAGCACCTGCGTAACAGCGGTCTGGGGGTATTAATCACTGACCACAACGTGCGCGAAACGCTGGACGTGTGTGAACGCGCCTACATCGTCAGCCAAGGCAAATTGATTGCCCATGGCACACCAGATGCTATTCTGGCCGATGAGCAAGTGAAACGCGTTTATCTGGGCGAAGAATTCCGCCTCTAGGTTCTAGCTAACGGAAGTAACCTGAAGATTATGAAGCAAGGTTTGCAACTCAGGCTCAGCCAACAATTGGCGATGACTCCCCAGCTACAGCAGGCGATACGCCTGTTGCAGCTGTCCACGCTTGAGCTCCAGCAGGAAATCCAACTGGCGTTAGAAAGCAACCCACTGCTTGAACAAACCGACCTGCACGAAGAAATTGATACCGAAGAACGCCCGGAGACCGAAGCGCTGGACACCCGTGAGGCGCTGGAACAAAAGGATATGCCCGAAGAGCTGCCTCTGGATGCCACCTGGGATGAGATCTACACCGCAGGCACCCCCTCCGGCAGCAGCATCGATTACAGCGATGACGAATTGCCGGTCTACCAGGGAGAAACCACCCAGACGCTGCAGGACTATCTGATGTGGCAGGTGGATTTAACGCCGTTTTCCGATACCGACGCAGCGATTGCCACCTCGATCGTCGATGCCGTTGATGATACCGGCTATCTCACCGTGCCGCTGGAAGACATTCTGGAAAGCATCGGTGACGACAATGTCACCATGGATGAAGTCGAAGCGGTCTTGAAACGCGTACAGCGCTTCGATCCTATCGGCGTGGCGGCGCGCGATCTGCGTGATTGCCTGCTGATCCAGCTTTCCCAATACCCCAAAGACACGCCTTATCTGGCGGAGGCGCGCCTGATCGTCAGCGAGCACCTAGATTTGCTGGCCAATCACGACTTTCGCAGCCTGATGCGAACAACCCGCTCAAAAGAAGATACACTGAAAGAAGCGATGCTGCTGATCCAGTCGCTCGATCCGCGCCCTGGTCAGTCGATCAATACCGGTGAATCCGAGTATGTGATCCCGGATGTCCTGGTGCGTAAGGTGCAAGGTAAATGGCAGGTTGAACTCAATACTGACAGCATCCCGCGCCTGAAGATCAACCAGCAGTATGCCGCGCTCGGCAATAACGTGCGTAACGATGCCGACGGCCAGTTTATTCGCAGCAACCTGCAGGAAGCAAAGTGGCTGATCAAAAGCCTGGAAAGCCGTAATGATACTCTGCTCAAAGTTACCCGCTGCATTGTCGAGCAGCAGGAAGATTTCTTTGAACAGGGGGAAGAGTTTATGAAACCCATGGTGCTGGCCGATATCGCCCAGGCCGTGGAGATGCACGAATCGACGATCTCGCGCGTGACGACGCAGAAGTTCCTGCACAGCCCGCGTGGTATTTTCGAATTGAAGTATTTCTTCTCCAGCCATGTGAATACCGACAGCGGTGGCGAAGCCTCCTCTACGGCGATCCGGGCGTTAGTGAAGAAATTGATTACGGCGGAAAACCCCGCCAAACCGCTTAGCGACAGCAAGCTGGCCACGATGCTTTCCGATCAGGGGATCATGGTGGCACGGCGCACCGTTGCCAAGTACCGAGAGTCTTTGTCCATCCCGCCGTCAAATCAGCGCAAACAGTTGATTTGACCTCTACAGAGAAGGAAGACATTATGCAGCTCAACATTACCGGACACCACATCGAAATCACTGAACCAATGCGTCAGTTCGTGAACAATAAGTTCGCCAAACTCGAACAGTATTTTGATCGCATTAATCAGGTGTACGTCGTTCTCAGTGTGGAAAAAGTGCAGCAGATTGCGGAAGCAACGGTGCACGTGAATGGAGGCGAGTTGCACGCCACCTCGGAAAAAGAGGATATGTATGCCGCGATTGACAGCCTGATCGATAAACTGGCGCGTCAATTGAACAAACATAAAGACAAACTAAAGCAGCACTGACATTGAGCCGCGATCGCCTCAGCGAACGCCGCTCAAATTGTAGTCCATTGGCTACCAGGCAACGTCGGCACGCTCCCCCTGAAAGGGGCGCGCCGACCCGCCATCAGGGTTAAACCGGCGAAAAAAGCGATTCATCAGGCGTCATCGGAGCAGACAGTTTGCCAGCCACTTAGCGCATCACTGGCTGGCGGCAAAAAGCCCGATAAAGCGCTTAATGAGAGTTTTTTAAGTGAAGATGAGATGAACAACGAAATAATGCAATTAAGCTCGGTGTTAAACATCGAGTGCACCAAGAGCTCGGTACACTGCACCAGCAAGAAACGGGCGTTGGAGATTATCAGCGAATTGGCCGCTAAACAGCTCAACCTGCCGTCGCAGGTGGTGTTTGATGCCGTTCTCACCCGTGAACGCATGGGCAGCACCGGTATCGGCAACGGTATCGCGATCCCCCATGGCAAACTGGAAGAGGACACCCTGCGTGCCGTTGGCGTGTTTATCCGTCTGGAAGAACCCATCGCCTTTGACGCCATTGATAACCAGCCGGTCGACCTGCTGTTTGCCTTACTGGTGCCCGCCGATCAATGCAAAACGCATTTGCATACCCTGTCGCTGGTCGCCAAACGGCTGGCAGACAAAACCGTCTGCCGCCGCCTGCGCGCAGCACAGACCGATGAAGAGCTCTATCAGATTATCACTGAGTAATCGCGAGTTGGCGTGACTTTTAGCCATGAAAAAGCTAGTGTTTTACTGATAATGCATCCAGGCTGCGGCTTGGATAATAAAGATCCTAACGGTGGCGATAAGCGCCATTGATATGCCAGGGGGAGTTGCCACATGGTGCTGATGATTGTCAGCGGCCGTTCCGGTTCAGGGAAGTCTGTCGCCCTACGGGCGCTGGAAGATATGGGTTTTTACTGTGTTGATAACCTGCCGGTGGTCCTGTTGCCACAGCTCGCTCAGACGCTGGCCGAACGCAATACCTCTGCTGCGGTGAGCATTGACGTGCGTAACATGCCGGAATCACCGGAAGTATTCGAATACGCCATGACCCAGTTGCCTGAGAGTTTTTCCCCGCAACTGCTGTTCCTTGATGCCGATCGCAATACCCTGATCCGTCGCTACAGTGACACCCGTCGCCTGCACCCGCTTTCTGCCAAAAATCTGTCGCTGGAAAGCGCGATTGATGAAGAAAGCGATTTGCTGGAACCTTTACGTTCACGCGCCGATCTGATCATCGACACATCAGAGATGTCGGTGCACGAACTGGCCGAAATGCTGCGCACCCGCCTGCTGGGCAAACGCGAACGCGAATTGACCATGGTGTTCGAGTCTTTCGGCTTCAAACACGGTATTCCTATTGATGCCGACTATGTGTTTGACGTGCGCTTCCTGCCGAACCCGCACTGGGATCCGAAATTGCGCCCGATGACCGGCCTGGATAGACCGGTCGCCTCGTTCCTCGATCGCCATACCGAAGTGCATAACTTTATCTACCAGACGCGCAGCTATCTGGAGCTGTGGCTGCCGATGCTGGAAACCAACAATCGCAGCTATCTGACCGTGGCTATCGGCTGTACCGGTGGTAAACACCGTTCGGTGTATGTGGCAGAACAACTGGCAGATTATTTCCGCTCACGCGGCAAGAACGTGCAATCACGCCACCGTACGCTGGAAAAACGCAAGCAATGACGGTCAAGCAAACGGTAGAAATCAAAAATCGGCTGGGCATGCATGCCCGGCCAGCGATGAAGCTGTTTGAACTGGTGCAAAGTTTTGACGCCGAAGTGCTGCTGCGTAATGACAGCGGCACCGAAGCGGAAGCCAGCAGCGTCATAGCGCTGCTGATGCTGGATTCCGCCCAAGGCCGCCAGATCGAAATCGAAGCCTCCGGGCCGGAAGAACAACAGGCCCTGGCGGCGGTGATTGAGCTGTTTAATTCCGGCTTTGATGAGGATTAATCCTCTTCCCATCCCAGAATACCCTATGGATTTCAAGTTGCAGCTAGGCGGCAAGGGCTTTAATCCCCAGGAGCTTACTTAGGTAAGTGCCTGGGGTTCACGCACGCAGCCAACAACGCTGCGGCTTGAAAGACGACGGGTATGTTTAGTACCTCATCATCACCGATTTCAGCTCGGTGTAATGCTCGATAAACGCGCTGCCAAACTCGCGCCCGATCCCTGACGATTTCACCCCGCCGAAAGGCAATGCCGGATCGAGGAAGGTGTGCATATTGATCCACACCGTACCGGCTTCGATCCGTGGGATCATGCGCATCGCCTTGCTGAGATCGTTGGTCCACAGGCTGGCCGCCAGGCCGTAAGGCGAGTCGTTCATCATGGCGATCATCTGCTCTTCGTCGTCATAGGCCAGGAAAGTGCCGACCGGGCCGAAGGTTTCTTCCCGCATCAGCAGATCGTTCGGCCCAGTAGCGCGGATCGCCGTCGGGGCCACAAAGAAACCGGGCCCCGCAAGCGCATGGCCACCGCAGACAATCTGGCTACCTTCGGCACGCGCCCGATCGAACAGGCCCAGCACCTTGCGATAATGCGCTTCGTTGGCCAGCGGCCCCACTTCGGTGGTTTCATCCAGTGATGAACCGACCTTCATCGCCCCCAAACGCTGCGCCAGCTTTTCCAGCACTTCATCAATATGGCTAGCGGGCAGGTAAAAACGCTCGGCCGCCGCGCAGATTTGCCCTTGATTCAGATAACCCGCTTCGATGATGCCGTCGACCATCTTATCGACGGAGACATCGGCCAGAAACGCCGCGCCATTTTTGCCACCCAACTCCAGCGTGGTGCGCACAATCCCCTGCTCCATGGCCGCTTTACCCACGGCAATCCCCGTCGGCACCGAACCGGTAAAAGTCACCTTGGCACAATGTGGATGAGCGATCAGTGCCGGGCCCAAGCGCGCACCGGAACCATTCACCACGTTCAGCGCACCATCTGGGATCCCCGCTTCTTTTGCCAGTTCGGCCACCCGCAACATGGTCAGCGGCGTGTACTCACTGGGTTTTAATACCACCGTACAGCCGCAGGTCAGCGCCGCTGCCAGCTTCCAGATGGCGATCATGATGGAGAAATTCCACGGAATAATCCCCACTACCACGCCCAAAGGCTCGCGCCGGGTGAAAGCGGTGTACTGTTCACCTCGGAAGGAAGGTAATGAAACGTTAAGCGTTTCCCCACTGATTTTGCTCGACCAGCCGGCAAAGTAACGCAGGAACTGCGCGGCCATATCAATTTCCAGGCCCCGCGCCAGTTGAATGGTTTTGCCGGAGCACAGGCTTTCTAACTGCGCTAACTCTTCACGGTGCGCCTGTAACAGGTCGGCCAGGCGCGTCAGGCAGTTGCCGCGCTCCATTGGCGAAACCTGCGCCCAGGCACCGTGGAAAGCAGTAAACGCCGCCTGCATCGCGGCATCAACCTCTTCCTGCCCACCTTCCATAACCTGAGCAATCGCCTGCCCGGTGGCCGGGTTAACCACCGCAAAACGTTCCGTTCCTGTTCCACTCAGTAACCGGCCGTTAATGTAGTGGCCATGATCGCGGCCCAGAAATGCCGTCACCTTCGGCAACAGTGTAATGTCAGTCATCGCATCACCCTCTTACAGAGTTAGCCTTCGACAATCGCCAGATAGTGCTTAACAAAGCGATCGGAGGTAATTTCCCAGCGTACCGGGGTGCCTTTTTCCACAAACCAGGAATCACCGGCTTGATAATGCACCGATTCACCGGTGTTTTCGTTGGTCAGCGTGGCAGTGCCTTCCCATACGGTGGCATGTTCATTAAACGGATACTCCATCACGAACGCACCGCGGGTACAGCTAAAGACACCGCAGTTCAGGTTGTCTGACGGTTCACCGAAGATCATCGCCACACCGACGTTAGGTTCACCGGCAACGACCGTTGCCCCCAGATTGCTGACGCTGCCGATTTGTAGCAGTTCCGGTAACGCTTGTTTAAGCAGTAATGGTTTCATAGTTTTTCCTTTTAAAATCAATGACGTGGTTTCCCCTCACCCTAACCCTCTCCCCAAGGGAGAGGGGACTGTCTGGTGCATCGCTGCTGCAACGGCGTTCTCCTGCAACGTGGCACCTTGCACAAACAGTGCCGTCCTCTCTCCCTGAGGAGAGGGAGCCGTCTGGTGCATCGCTGCTGCAACGGCGTTCTCCTGCAACGTGGCACCTTGCACAAACAGTGCCGTCCTCTCTCCCTGAGGAGAGGGAACCGTCTAGTGCATCGCTGCTGCAACGGCGTTCTCCTGCAACGTGGCACCTTGCACAAACGGGCCGCTAACCTCTTTTCCCCCTCTCCCTTGGGGAGAGGGCCGGGGTGAGGGGCGACAGAATCAACGGCGGCCCTTCCAGTAGCCCGAAGTCTGGTGCCAGACTTTACCGGCAGTGGTCATCACCCGGCGTAGCTTGTCTTTACCAAAAATATTAACGTGCGGGATCGAACTCATCAGATCGTAACGATCGGAACCTTCACTCATCCCCTCTGCCAACACCTTGCAAACAATATGGCTCGGCGTCACGCCAAAGCCGGAATACCCTTGCACGTAGAACACATTGTCGTGCTGTGGCAATGTGCCAATCTGCGGGAACAGGTTGGCGCTGCAGCACAACGGCCCGCCCCAGGCCAGGTCAATCTTCACGTCTTTCAGGTACGGGAACACCTTCAGCATCAGGTTGCGGTTCCAGGCCTTGAGATCCGACGGAATGTATTCAAACAAGCGAGTTGCACTGCCAAACAACAGCCGGTTCTCGTTGGTCACGCGGTAGTAGTCGATCACCGGCCGGATATCGCTATAAGCGCCACGGATCGGGCTGATCTGGCGGATCAGTTCGTCAGATAATGGTTCGGTTGCCAGTTGAAAAGCATAAGTGTTAATGGTTTTGTGGTAGATAAAGGGCTCCATACCGTTCAGGAAACCATTGCAGGCCCAGAGCATTTTCTTGGCGCGCACCGAGCCCATCGCCGTGCGCACGGTAATCCGCGAGCCATACTCCACGTTCAGCACGCTGCTGTTCTCGAAGATTTTTACGCCATACTCCGTTAAAGCTTGCGCTTCCCCCAACAGCAGGTTGAGTGAATGAACATGACCACCGCCCATATGTTTCAGCGCGCAGGTATAGGCATCAGAACCCACCACCTGTTTTACCTCTGCACCGGTATAGAGTTCGATCTCCTCATCCGGCGAAACCGCCTTGAACTCCTTCAGCCAGCTGCGCAGGGTTTTCTCCTGCCGCGCATTGCTGCCCAGATAGCCGTAGCCGAAGCAGAAATCAGCATCAATGCCGTACTTTTTGATCCGCTCACGGATGATCCCAGCCCCCAGGTTGCTGATCTTGAAGATGGTTTCCAGCCCGGCCGGGCCAACGTGGCGTTTGATCTTTTCCAGATCGTGGCCGATCCCGGCCATCACCTGCCCGCCGTTGCGGCCGGTGCCGCCGTAGCCCAGATAGCGGCCTTCCAGAATGGCAATATTGGTAATGCCCTTTTCCGCCAGCTCCAGCGCGGTATTAATGCCAGAAAAGCCGCCGCCGATGATCACCACGTCAACGTCCAGATCCTCTTCCAGCGTCGGGAAGCGCAGATCGTATTTTTTGGTCGCCGCATAGTAGGTTAACGATTCGATTTCATTGTTCATTACTGCACTCCCCTATACCCATTGCCTTAGCCTGAATTATCAGGAGAGGGAGTGCGGGCGGCTATGTCCCTTTAGGGATATTTGCAACAGAATTTTAACATTATGCGCTGCGCCGCAGCGGCGTCGTAAGGAACAGGTTGAACAACTCAGCCTGAGAACCGATATTCAGCTTGCCATAGATGTTCTTACGGTGATTTTTTACCGTTCCCAGGCTGATAAACAGCCGTTCGGCAATCTGCTGCGATCCTTTCCCTTTGAGGATCAGATCAACAATCTCACGTTCACGCGGCGTCAGGGCATAACGTGCCTGAGCAGCATTATCCGTCGCTGGCGCTGAAGAGGCAGGAACGTTGGCGGGCACCACTTCACTGTGCAATCGCGCTACGCTTTTCACCAGCGTCAGCGCACCGCGTAAGTCCGCCAAGTGAGGATAACGTACCCCTACCGTTTGCCGTGCAGAGCCGAAAAACACCCCCAACCCCTGCTCCGGCGTCAGTTGCAGCAATACCCCGGCTTCATCGTGCCAGCCGGTTTTACGGTAGAAATTGCGATAATAATCCGTCTGATAGAAACCGCAGGGCGCTAACTGGCGCAGGGTGAATACCTCTCCCTGCCCACCGCCATTCAGCGCCTGGTAAAAAGGATCGTCAAGGTAAGCGCCCTGCTGATAAATCTGGTTTACCGCATCGCTGTTTTCCTTTTCTGCTTTCATCAGGCAACGCGGTGCCTGGCCATGTTCGAAGGCATAGACAATGGCATTATCAAAAGCGAAGAACCCTTCCAGATAAGCCAACAGATTGGAATAGAACTGACGGGTCGCCACTGCATCGATCACCGCTGATAATCTTTCGATCTGAATATCCATGCCCGCCCCCACAACCATTAACAAATTAACAATCTATCTCTTCCGGATAATGGCCGCACAATTTGTGCCCGTAGGCTATAGAAAGCATTCAACCGGTAAGAATGCAAGGTCGAGACTGTTTACATGTTAAACAAATCACAAGTTCGGCCGCTTGGCTCACTATCGGCAGTTAACATATTAACAATTAAGAGTTAGTCGCATAAAAAGCGTTGGTTCACCTCTAAAGGCTGAATTATGCTGTGATTTCCATACTGACGTGTACCGAGGAGAAATCATGACCACTAGCCTGATGATAGCTAACCGGCAGACCTGGTTAGGTAGCGGCAGTATCCAGCAATTGCTCCCTTTGTTGCAGACTGAGCCCCAGCCCACACTGCTGTTCACCTGCCATTCATTTATCAATGGCCCGATTTACTCTTCGCTGGCGGATGCGCTGATGTCGCTGCTGGTTGGCAGCGAAGTTGTTGCTCATGAAGCTTCGCCGCAAGAGATCGATGCCTGGGTCGCACGCTGGCGTGGCAAGGTAAGAAGAGTGGTCGCCATCGGTGGCGGCAGCGTCCTAGATGCCGCCAAAGCCTTTGCCGCCCTCGTCGAACACCCGTTGCCAACGCTGCGCTATATGGAAAAAGTCGGCGACAGCAAAGTCAGCGGTGCTACGCTGCCGGTGATCGCTATTCCAACCACCGCGGGTACCGGTAGCGAGGTAACGCAAAATGCCGTGATCACCGATACCCGGTTCAGCAAAGTCAAAGCCTCTTTACGCCACCCCAACTTCGTACCGCAGGTGGCGATCCTCGATCCCGATCTGCTGAAAGGAGCACCGGACCAGGTGCTGGTCTATTGCGCCATAGACGCCTTCACTCATCTGTTTGAGTCTTACCTGTCTAAAACGGCCAGCAGCCTGTCACGCGCTATGTCGCTGGCCGGTATTCAGCACTTCCTCAGCGCCTGGCCGATGCTGAAGCACAGTGATGAAGCCAGAGAGGCCATTATGCAGGCGTCCTATCTGGGTGGCCTAACGCTGAGTATGGCTGGGCTGGGGGTGATCCACGGTATTGCTGGCGAGATTGGCGCACTGCGTGACTACCATCACGGCCAGGTATGTGGCCGCCTGCTGTTACCCTTCCTGGAATTGCTCGATGGCAGTGAACACCCGCAGCAGCGTGCGCTGATGGCGGAGCTTGCTCAATATTTGTTCCCTAAAGAGCAAGACAGCCCAGAGCGTTTCCTGATCGACTTCATTACCCGCCATGCGATTATCCCCTTCTGGCAGAACGATTTACCACTCACCCGTGAGGAGTTGGCCATCGTTTTAGAGAAGTCGAACAGCAAGAACTCCTGGGTCACCTATTCAGAACAACAGCGGCAACTGATGATCGAAGAGGCATTCCCGATTGCATGATAATATACCCGTCATATTTCAAGTTGCCTGTGCGTTGGCTGCATTCGTTCACCCCAGTCACAGCGTTGTCTATGCTACTGGGGACTCACTTGCCGCCTTCCTGCAACTCGAATTTTTAGGGTAAAAATAGTGAGAGAAAGCCTATGAGCATTATCGACTGGATTTTAACCGGCATCGCGGTGGGGCTGATCGTCGGGGCGCTGATCAAGATCTTTGGCAAAAAAAAAGAGCAATAAACCTCAATCCCCTCTCCCCGCTCGAGAGGGTCATTCAAATCCGGCTCAGGCAATCCAGCGCCACTGCCTTGAAGCTGTCGAAATTATCACTGCCCAACAGGCGGCTCATCGAACGTTCGCGCACAAAGGTAACGAACAGATCGTAAATCGCCATCGCCTCTTCATAATCACGCTTGCTGATCGCCAACAGGAATACCACATGAGCGATCTCTCCCTCTCCCCAAGCGATACCCTGCGGGGCTAACAAGGTGACGACCACGGTCTTTTTCGCCAGCAGGCCTAGCGAGTGTGGCAAGGCAATGCCCTCACCCAGCAGGGTGGAAACGATCGCTTCACGCTCTACCACGGAAGGGTAGAAATCGCTGCCCACGTAATCTTCCTGCTCCAACTGGGTACAGACTTTTTTAAACAACTGCTCCTGTGTCAGCGGTTCGTTGACAATCATGAAATGATTGGCGTCGAAGAATTTTTCCAGCATATACGGCTTGGTACGATCCACCAGCACCAGCTTGCCCAACTGTTCGAGCTGATATTCGGTCGGGAAAGGTGACATCACCACCACCGGTTTATTCTTCTCGCTGATACGCGCGTTTGAAATCACGAAATCCTCTTCGATCTGGCTAAGGATCTCGTAATCGCGCAGCGAAACAATGCGCGTCATCACCAGTTGCGGATACTTGCGGGCAATCTGCGCCTGAATCATGCGCACCGTGGAGTTGCCGGTATCGCACACCAGCATCACCTGCGGGTGGCGCTCATAGCCGATATTGTAATGCCGCTCCAGGCCGACGCCGATATGCAGCACCAGGTAGCCGATCTCATTCTCACTCAGGGTATAAGGCGTGTGTTTCCCCCAGCTCGATACCGCCGCCAGCGTGACGTCGTAGGCCATCGGATAGTGCTGCTTGATGTTGGTCAGCAGCGGATTCGGGATCGTAATCTGGTACTTCACCCGGGTTATCATGGTCTTGATATGGGTGAGCAGATCGGCGCGCAGCTGTTTGTCACCCTGCAGATTGTAGTTATAGTGCGCATTGATGTAGGACAGGATGTAATCCACCAACGCCTCTTCATCATCGGCATTGATCTCCGTCGGCTGCACTTCCTGCACGCGCCGGGCGGCAATATTCACCCGTAAATAGGCCTCTTCGGCCGCCGAGATCTCTTTGCCCGCCGCCTTGCGCAGTTCGCTCGCCAAGCGGCAAGAGGCCTTGCGCACCGCATCATCGCCGTCCTCAACCTCAAAATCCGGCAGCGGATAGCCATCAATAATGCGCTGCAGCGCAACGGCACAATAGAAAATCAGGTATTGCTCGCCTTCATCCGTCAAGCGGATGGCGTATTGCGTCAGCAACGGATGCAGCAGCTCGGCAAAGGTCACCACCTGCGGCTGATGCAAGATCTCATTGTTCAGCAACGGGTTTTCCGGATCGGCCAGATGCAACTGAAACAGCAGGTCGGTCAAGCAGGCGCGGATCGCCATTTCAGAGCCAAACAGCTTCATGCCATAGCGCGGTTTGGTTTCAATGGTTAACTGGTAACGTGCCAGGTGCTCTCTCACCTCCGCCATATCGTTTTGCAGCGTGCCGCGGCTGACAAACCATTCGTCAGCTAAATCTTCCAGTTTGAGGGAAAAGGCCGAGGTCAAAAAACGCACCAACAGATAATGCACCCGCTCCTGCGCACTGCGCGGGGTAGCCTGTTTTTTACGCTCCTGATGCTGCAAGGCGCTGAACAGCGCCGCGTCATCCACCTGCAGGCGATAACCCGCCCCACGGTTGTGCACAAAACGCGCGCCGTATTTTTCCAGAATGTCATTCAGCGCTGTGATATCCGCACGCACGGTTCGGGTAGACACGGCAAAACGCTTTGCCAGTTCTTCCTGAGGTAGCGTCTCAGACTGCAAAGCATCGAACAGATAAGCCAAACGTGGGTAGGGGAAACGCACCATTCTCTTTCCGTTATTAACGTGCCCGTCCGTTCACACAGGACGGGCAACAGGTTAAGGCATTAAACACCATTTGCGAAAAGGGCAGCCGACCAACGTGTAAATTCTCAACAACGTTGAGTTTACCGCTCTGTGAGCAACGTTGAAGCGAGTGGTATCATCGCTGCGTGGGTTCATTTTGCCCTCGGCCCTAGCGCCAAGCCAGCAGACGGTGTGAGGGGAAAATACCACACTCGGCGTACTGCGTTAACCCACCAGCTTTTTGGTCATCGCCAGCAGGGTTTTCACATCCTGCGGGCGGGTATTGCCACTGGCGGAATCAATGATGGAGCTGTAAATATGCGGGATCACCTGCTTCACACCGGCGGCCAGCGCGATCTCCATAATGGCTTCGTAGTTTTCCAGATCGATGCCCCCGGTCGGCTCCAGCAAGAAATCATGTTCGGCACAGGCCTGCGCCACATACTGGAATTCCTCTTTGTGCTTCAGGCCCCCCATCGGGAAATACTTGATCGAGCTGCCGCCCATATCTTTCAGCAGGGCGATCGCAGTTTCTACCGGCACGATGCCGTCTGGTGCCTGCGCACTCAGCGGCCCGGTGGAGATTTTTACCAGGCCCACGCGGCCAGTTGGGGAAACCAGGCCATTGACCACGGTTTCGCGCTGCCCCAGCAGCGCACGGCTGGCACCAACGCCGGTAAACACCTGGTTCACATGCTGCGGCTGCACCTTCCAGGCGATCTGGCTGACCATATTCGACTGCTTCGGATCGCCTGCCCCCAAACCGATGGAAAGCGCGTTTTCGATCAACCGGGCATAACGCACCATATCAGCTACCGCGCTGTCAACGTCCGGGTAGTCTTTGGAAAGCACCCCCACCAGTACATGCCCCTGGGCCGCATCGTAGATTTCTTGCGCGTTGTTTTTCGAACCGGCCAGCACGTTCAGACACACGCGGTCTTTATAGTAATTCGGCTTCAGCTTCATGCTTGTTGCTCCGTAAACAGATTTTTAATACAGGTGAAGACGGTCATCAGTTGCTGTTCGTTGACGCTGCGTACATCCACTTCGATCTTGCCTTCGTTGGCTTTATAGCCACGGAAATAGATAGCGATATCGCCCGTTTTCAGCCGCTGCACGATGTCTACGGTCGACATGCCCAGCACCGCCTCATCAAAGGTAATTTCCGCCCTGGCGATATCGCGTCCCGCGCTGTCCCACACGGTTTTTGCGCTGACACCGTTCAGGGTATTGAGATGGGTGATAAACGGCGTCATGCGCTCCACCATCTGCGCACCGCTGGTTTTCTCCAGCCGCAGATAGCTTTCAATCGCCTGCGTCAGCCCCAGAATGCCCTCTTTGCCGATCTTCATCGCGCGGCCAATACCGTTGGACTGCTGCTTCACCCAGGCAACGTACTGTTTTTTACCGATCACCAAACCGCTGGTTGGCCCCTCGATCGCCTTGGCACCGCTGTAGATCACCAGGTCGGCCCCCATCTGGTAGTAGCACATCAGATCTTCTTCGGCCGCCGCATCGACGATCAGCGGCAGGTTGTGCTTGCGCGCCACCGCCGCCGCCTGCTCCACCGAGAGAATGCTTTTCTGCACGCAGTGGTGGGATTTGACGTACATGATGGCCGCCGTTTGCGGCGTGATGCAGGCTTCGATCTGCTCAGGGGAGCATTCGTTGGCATAGCCCGCTTCAACTACTTTGCCGCCGCCGAGGGCGACCATGGTGTCTACTGGCGCACCAAAGTTAACGTTATGGCCGCGGGGCAACACGATCTCACGTGGTTCATTCACCGCAGCCGAGTGCAGATTGACCAGCAGGTTGGCGTTATCTTTAACGATCACCGCCGCCACCGACTGGGCAATACCGGCAGAAGCGCAGGAGACAATCACCGCATCTTCCACGTTCAGCAGGTCAGCAATATAAGCGCCGGTCTTGTTCACCAGATCTTTGATTTCAAAGTAATGGTTCAGGCCGTAATCCACGGCGTCAATCACCTCCTGGCGCGGCGTGGAAACCCCCAGAATGGTCATGCGACCAGACGTATTGATCACCTGTTTTAAATTATATTTTTCATAGACTGAAGACATCGGCAGCTTTCCCTTCATCGGTTAATAGGACTTCCCCGGCCACCACGGCGGCCAGCGGCACCAGCAGTTGTTCAGCGCTGACCGACTCCCCTTCGGAATCAGCAAACACCTGCGGCGCGGTGCGAAGTTCAAAAATGGTCAAATCGGCGTCAAAGCCAGGCTTCAAGCGCCCTTTGGTGGTCAGGCGCAGCGCCGCAGCGGCATTTTCCGTGACGCAATCAATCACCTGCGGTAATGAAAGCCCAACGCTAAAGAACTTGGACATCACCGTCGCCAGGCTGTAAACCGGGCCGCTGATGCGGTTGCGGCAGTAGATATCGGAACTGATGGTGTGCGGCAAAATGCCCAGCGCGATCGCCTGTCTGGCGACCGCAAAACTGAAGCTGGCCGTGCCGTGGCCCACATCCAGCAGCACCCCGCGCTGCAACGCGCGCTGGATCGACTCGCGCAGCGTACCGGCTGGGGTCAGGATGCGGTTCGGTTTGCCGTTATAGCAGTGGGTAATGATATCGCCCTGGGTCAGCAGATCGGCAATCTCGTCCAGATCCGGCGGGTTGTTACCGATATGCACCATCAGCGGCAGTTGATGGTTTTCCTGCTGGATCTCTTTCGCCAGCACCAGCGGTTGGGTGCCATTCTGCCCCACCACGCTGCTGCTCATGCGCGCCTTGATGCCGATGATAAAACCCGGTTTGCCGTCGATGGCTTTTTTGACTTCCTGCTTATTGATATCCGCCATATCCGCCAGCTCATTCTGCCGCAGCAGGCCGATGCGCGAGATATTGAGAAAGGCAAATACGTTGGTTTTGGCACTGCGCGTCAGGGCGTAGAACTCATCGATATCGTCGGTGCCGGTGCTGCCCGCATCCACCACGGAGGTGACACCGCTGACAACCCCAACCCGATCCGGTTCATCATGGTAGATCGGCGAAGAGGGGTAGCAGTGTACGTGCGAGTCGATCCAACCGGCGCTCAGGTAATAATTCCCCGCCAGATCCCGTTGCTGATGCGCACCGGCGTCTGCTGCCACCTGCCCCACGGCAGCAATTTTGCCGTCTTGGATGGCCACATCGGCCAGGGTGCCATCCACCAGCTTGGCGCGGCGAATGATTAGGTCATACATACTTCGCTACTCCCTTTCGCCCCGAAGGATCTCCAGCGGGGCGAAATTTTGATTAAGAAATGGCTACCGGGAAGATCGCGCCTAAAATCATCGCCCCCAGGATCGCACCACCGGTGATCGGCTTGCCCCAGATGTAGAACAGCAGGGCTCCCAGCAGGGAACCGACGCCGATCGGAATCGAAGCGGCCATGGCAGACAGGATGATCAACGGCCCCAGGAAACGCCCAGAGGAGTTACCCGCGCCCATCATCACGTCTGCGCCGTAGGTGGAGTTGCTCTGGTTGATGGTGAATTTACGCGCCAGAATAATCACGTAGCCAATCGCCAGACCGATCACCAGGCCGGTCACCAACGAGGCCGCAAAGTTAGCCACCGGGAAGACGATCCCGGCACCGAGCAGCAGCGCCGGAACGCCGAGGCCGACACCGGTCTGAATCGCCCCGCCGATATCCAGGATCCCCACCAGCGAACCTTCGATGATGCGGGCAAACAGGAAGCTGGCACCAAACGCCGCCACTGCGCCATACACCCCGGTATCCATGCCAGCACGCAGCATGGAGACAAACGCCACTTCGTTAAATGCGCCAATGCCGTACAGGTAATACATATGCGTCCCGGCAAATACGCCGGAAGAGAGCAGGCCAACAAAAATCGGGAACGACCAGTCGGCGTACCAGAAGCCTTTTTGAGTTTGTGTTTCCATCATCCAGCTCCTTATTTACCGCTCAGGGTGTTATGAATGGCATCCAGCCAGCCTGGCACGCCAAGGCTGAAGGACTCGAGGAATTTCAGATCAAAGCCGCGGAAGAAGCCACTCAGCACGAACAGCAGCACGATCACCGTCATCATGATCTTGGTGACTTTGTTCCAGCCGCTTTCTTCGACGCCTTTACCGATCAGGATCCCCAGCACCAGCCCTGGTACGGCGTTACCCATAATCAGCTGCGCCAAGCCGCCAAAGATGGTGCCCCAGAAGCCGGAACGCTTGCCGGCCTCGATCGCCGCCAGCCAAAAGATCACCGGCATCACGGTATTCACCAGCAGGTTGGCGGCTGGCACCAGCACCTTGATCGCCGTTACCTGCAAGGCAGCAGGCACTGCAGATGCGGTGGTGTTAAGGAAGGTTACGACCAAGATGCCAATGATGCCGCAGGCGATCGCCATTTTTTTCGGATCGTGCAGCGTTTCAGCCAAGTTACGGTTCTTGATCATCAAAGCCGCAGCCCCCCAGTTGGGGATAATGCGGTGATCAACGTCCTGCGTGAAGGCACCCGCCGCCACGGAAGACGCCCAGGCGTTGAAAAAGAAGCCCAGACCAAATGAGAAGTGAGAGGCTGGATCGCCTTCGCAGGAGTTCAGCTCACCCAAGGTGCGGAAAGCACCCATACCCTGTGTCGTCGGGGCATGGAACATACGCGCAGCACCGGCACCGACGCCGACACCCACCAGCCCACCGATAATAATCGACTTAAATAAGATGATTAAAAACATTAACATCCCCTTTTATGCTATATCCATTCTCTTTCATTTGTTGTTGACCAATAACACAACGGTTTGAAAGAGGTTGGGTATAACGTTTTATTTGGTGGTGAAAACCACTTTTTCGGTATTGATGATCGTCACATTCACGGTTATTTCTAAAGAGACGGCATAACTCTTTCTTTCTCGCGGCAGAAAGAAAAACATAAATTTCTCTTTAGTGATTTTCTCTTCCGCTTTTAATATTCTGACGTCCTGTGGCTCAATACGCAGTAGAATATTGCTGGTAGACTTTAATATTGCCCCCTGCACATTCGCCAAGGCGGAAGCAAAAGCTTTCGCCTTGCTGTCGCCTTTACCTTCTACCTTTACCGAGGTGGTATATTGTTCTTTCATTACGCGCTGCCGTATTTCTTGATATAGGCTTCCACTAGCTTCTGGCCCAACTCCTCTTTATCCATAAAGCCAAAACCTAATACGTTATAGCCCTCGTTGATCGCCGTTACGCCTTCTTCCACAGAGCGCATGCCATATTTAGCTTTATAACCATGCTTGTTTTGTGCCGTGATCGCACCGGCACCGCCGCTGCCACAGAAGGAAATCCCCATCTGCGCGTTTTCCGCTTTCATCACGTCACCCAACTTCATATCTGCCGCTACGCCTGGGATAACGATCGCTCTGCCGCCCGCATTTTCAATGCCCACGCCAACTTTCTGACCTTTACCCAGACGATCGCCAATCACTACGGTAATTTGACCCATGGTATTCTCTCCTGATTAAATTTAATCCAGTATCCCCTGCATACTTCAGCAACTCGAAATACTTGGGATATAAAACTTATTGGTTATTATCTTTAGCTACTTCAAAATGCACAGAAAGTAAATAAGCTTCTTCGATAGGCAACGTAGCAAATTTACCCACAACCCGTTCGGCCATTTGCATTGATTCTGCAGAGATCTCGTCAAACAACGATTTATCCACTTCCGGCAAAGGTTCACCGGTTATCGAACGCAATACCATGGCGCGAATATGTGACTCCAGCATTTGCTGTTGCACCGCATTGGTAAAAATATTCTCCGCACTCAGCATTGCGGTGATATCTGCTAGCACCTGCGCGGTGATCGTCGCCGCCTTGCTGATATCAGCCTGTTCAATTTCACTTACCGAAGCAGTTCCTTCATTCACTTTTCAGTCACCCCTGGTTTCGGACATTAATCTGTAAGTTGTAAAGTGCATCATCGAATAATCCACTTTATCGGATGCCTTTACCCTAACCTTAAGGGCATTTCCTGTGTAGTCTGTTTTTTTCCAGTTCAAACTGGAAATTGAGTGACAGTTGGGGATCCATTTCGCAAAACGGTTCTTTTGCCAATAAGTTAATTAAATTACAAAAAGATAGCGCAATGGCCACTTTACAGTGGGCAAAAAACCAGCAAAAAACTTCGTGATCGGGATCTCTTCCTTTTCCGTGCCTAACCGCCTACTATCTTAAGTAGGACAAATTGCTATTTCTTACACCCCCGCACCCAAAGGCGCGGGGGTGTTGCTTTGTGTTGTTTTTCCGAATTTACAGGCGCAGAAAGGGTGCCTTTTGATTTGACTGGAGAGTGGAATGACCAAACCAACCATTACCATTAATGAGCTGGATGCGGAACGCCTGGATGCCCTGCTGGCACAGCCTGCCTTTGCCAACACTGACGTCGCAGCCGCGCTGAATGCCGAACTGGATCGCGCAGATATCGTGCCACCATCGCAGATCCCAGCCAATGTCGTTACCATGAACAGCCGCGTGCGTTTCCGCGATCTGCATACCGCAGAAGAACACATACGCACGCTGGTATACCCGGCGTCGCTCAAAGACAGCAACGAACAGCTTTCCGTGATGGCACCGCTGGGCGCAGCCTTGCTGGGTATGTACGTGGGTAAACAAATTACCTGGAAGCTGCCAAACGGCGAAGAGGCACGGATCGAAGTGCTGGAACTGCTGTATCAGCCGGAAGCGGCGGGTGAATATCACCGCTGAGAAGCGCAGTGACAGAAAGCACCGGCATAGACGGGCGGCAGAAACGCCGCCCGCTGCTGGCTTTAGCGGAACTTCTTATGATTGGTATCACGGGTTTGCTTGAACTCCTGCGCAACTTTGCGCGCCTCTTCAAGTTTACCCTGATTCGCCAATGCCAGTGACTGATCGATCTGCCCGATTAACGTGGTCATCCCCTGGCGGAAATCCTTCATTTCAGCGCTGTCATGCGCCTTACCTTTCAGCTTAGATGGCGTGCCTTTCTCGGCGCTGACCGCAGCTGCGCGCATGTTCTCCAAGCTCAGCTTCAACGTCTCAACAGAATCGGTTTTCAATACGGTTTTATAATTACTGGCGATGGTGTCCATATCTGTTTCCAGATCGGACGCCATCAACGCCGAACTCGCACCCAACAGCGTCAATGCTACTAATGCTTTCAATGCTTTTTTCATACTCACCTTCCAGTTATTGTTTTATTCAACCCACAGATAACATAGGCAGAGAACGATAAATTCGAAACCCTATATTTGTAAGAGAGGCTAAAAAGGGGACTCGGCCGACAGAACGCCGGCCGAAAAGGCTTGATTACTGACCGGCAATCTTCATTTCTGGCAGCAGAATAGAACCGCATTGGATGTTACTGCGGGTTTCGATATCGCTGCCAATACTGACAATATTACGCAGCATATCTTTCAGGTTACCGGCAATGGTGATCTCACTGACTGGATACTGGATCTCGCCATTTTCCACCCAGAAACCGGAGGCACCGCGCGAGTAGTCACCGGTAATGCCGCTAACCCCCTGTCCCATCAGTTCGGTCACGACCAGGCCGGTCCCGAGCTGCTTGAGCATCGCGGCAAAATCGTTACCCTGCCCGGCAATGCGCCAGTTGTGGATGCCTCCCGCATGCCCGGTGCTGCGCATGCCCAACTTGCGCGCCGCGTAGCTGGTCAGCAACCAGGTTTGCAGCACGCCGTCTTTGACAATATCGCGGCGCTCGGTACGTACCCCTTCACTGTCAAACGGCGTGGAAGCCAGCCCTTTCAGCAGATGCGGATGTTCTTCAATGGTCATCCATTCCGGCAGGATCTGTTTGCCCAATGAATCCAGCAGGAAGGTCGATTTGCGGTAAACGCTGCTGCCGCTGATGGCACCAACCAGATGGCCAAACAGCCCGGTTGCCACTTCAGAAGCGAATAAGATCGGTGCTTTCATGGTGGCCAGTTTGCGCGGCGAAAGGCGCGCCAGCGCACGGCGAGCACACTCCTGGCCAACCCACTCGGGGCTTGCCAGATCGCCCATAGCACGGCCGATGGTATAGGCGTAATCCCGCTCCATATCGCCGTTGTGCTCGGCAATGACGCAGCTGGAAAGCGAATGACGGCTGGAGCAATAGCTTTGCAGCATGCCGTGGCTGTTGCCGAATACCTTAATGCCGTAATGGCTGTTGAAACTGCCGCCTTCGGTATTGGTGATGCGCCTATCCGCCGCCAGCGCAACCTGCTCGGCGCGCGCCGCCAGCTCGATCCCGCGCTCGGCATCCAGTTCGGTCGGGTGGAACAGATCGAGATCCGGTGCCTCAAACGCCAGCAGATCTTTTTCCGCCGGGCCCGCGTGAGGATCTGGCGAGGTATAGCGGGCAATATCCAGCGCCGCCTGCACGGTGCGGGAAATGGCATCCGGGCTGAGATCGGTCGAAGAGGCACTGCCTTTACGCTGGTGGTAATAAACGGTGATACCCAACGCGCCGTCGCTGTTGAACTCAACGTTTTCCACCTCACCAAAGCGCGTACTGACGCTGATACCGGTGGTTTTGGTCACGGCAACTTCTGCCGCATCGGAACCGGCACGCGCCAGTTCTAAAGCCTGTGAAACGGCTTGTTCCAGCGCTTTGCGCTGTTCTGCAACTTGAGTGACTACTTTCATCAATCTGCCATAATTAATCAGAAAATCGCTGAGAAAAGTGCCGTATCGGCGCAATGCCCGTCCGTTAAGCAGCATCATCGGCGCAATGCTAACAGCGGCGCCCCCTCTCCCTGTGGGAGAGGGAACTGGCTAGCCTTAACATACCGGCATTACCGCATCGGCGTGGTTTTGCGCGCTATAACGCGCCAAAATAATTTCAAGCAGTGCTTGCGAAAAACCAGCAGCAGCAACGCAGAACACCGCCTAATCTATTTTTGAGTCTAACAGGAACTGTGTTGAATTTCGCATAATGTCAGCAACCTGTTAGGATTAGCCTCTTTTTAACGGAGCCTACCATGAACAAACAGCCTGAAGACTGGCTCGACGATGTCCCTGAGAACGAAAATGAGGACGATGACGAGATTATCTGGGTCAGTAAAAGTGAAATTAAGCGTGATGCTGAAGCGCTGAAAGACTTGGGGACCGAGTTGGTCGAACTGGGTAAAAATGCGCTGGAACGCATTCCGCTGGATGAAGACCTGCGTGCCGCCATTGAGCTGGCGCAGAAGATCAAAAAAGAAGGCCGCCGCCGCCAGATCCAACTGATCGGCAAACTGCTGCGCGCCCGTGATGTCGAGCCGATTCAGACCGCGCTGGATAAGCTGAAGAACCGCCATAACCAGCAGGTTTCACTGTTCCACAAGCTGGAAGCGCTGCGCGATCGCCTGGTGGAAGAAGGTGATGATGCGATCCCCTCGGTGCTGGATCTGTATCCAGAGGCCGATCGCCAACAGCTGCGCGCGCTGGTGCGTAACGCGCAAAAAGAGAAGGCCGCTAACAAGCCGCCGAAATCGTTCCGCCAAATCTTCCAGTACCTGCGCGATCTGGCCGAGGCGCAACAGTGATCGTCAGCAGCATCACCGGGGATGAACCCTGTTCATCCCCGGTGATGCACCGCTGCCCCCCCTGCTTCACGGATATTGAACCGCAGGTTACCTTCCAGCTCTTCTTCCGCCTCTTCAAACAGCAGAATAATGGCACCAAAACGGCGTTTACGGCGGGCGTTGAGATTGGCAAATTCAATCTCAACCGGCAGGCTGATGTCGACGGTCACCACATCCCACAGCGCGTCCAGATTGGCACCAAATCCCTCACCCAGCGCGAACTTGTCGGCAAATTGCTGATAAAACGCGGGTAGATCGGGTATCTGGTTAAAATCGAACTCTATTTTCCCCATCAATTCACTCCATCCGCATAAAGTTTTTATAATGGTCACGCGTGATAAAAATCAGACCGTCGCTGGAATACAACAGGCGATCGGCCCCGCGTCGGCCGCACTGGTAATTAACGTCTGCCTCGCGCCATACCCGGTTGTTGGCCACCGGTAAACGCCCTTCACGGTTAGAGAAACGATCGCCGCCAATCGCCTTGCCCGGCAATACCCTGCACAGGTTGCCGTCACCCGCATCCCAGCCCTGCTCACGCGCCTGTTTTTTGGTAAGGTAATAATCCGGCAACCGTTGATGCTGCTGCAGATAGCGGGCCACGCGTTTCGGCTCCGTCAGCTTGTCGATACTTTCAGCCGCAGCGCTGGCGGCAGATACAGGGGCGATCGCCCGTTCGCTATTATTGCCGCGCAGTGCGCTGAAAGCGGCCACCACAATGGCGATCAGCATCGCCACAAGGGTACGTTTATTCATATTTTCCCTGAATGAGGTGAATGCCTCATTATGGCTAAACTTATAGCAAAAAATAATGAATCAGAGATGACTGAAATGTAACCGTTTCATCTGCTGACCTTCATCCCGCGCAGAGTCTGCGCTCTAGCTATCAATCATGCCACTTTCCAGCCCCGCTGACACGCGGAACACCCGCATATTTTCAGCGTACAACGGCTCAATCGATCAACGCGTGGCGATAGCGATGCAGCATGTCCGCCAAGCGTTTGACCGGCGCGGTCACGCTGAGCGGCGCGCTGTTATCCACCAGTTTCTGCTGGTATTCATTCATCTCTTTCAGCAGCCGATCGTAGTAGTAAGCCCGTTTTCCGCCGCTCTTGGCGGAAACCACATGATCGGCGGTATTGCGGATCTGTTTGTGGAACACCGACAGCTCTTCCTTGGCCGGGATCTCGGTCATCTGCATACGCTGGTGAGCGATAATCAGGTTGAGCCCCAACCGATATTTGGCGATGTCGTTCGGGAACATCATCAGCAGTTGGTTCAAACGCTGATAGAGCGCTGGCAGGTGGTTTTCACGCCGCCGCGCCGCTTGAGTGGTTAACGCCGAAACGGCGCTGCTGACCAGTTGATTCATCAGCGTGCGGCCGGTGCGTTCCCGCGAGGTATCGCGGACCAGGAACAGCACAATCATCGCGACAAAGCAGCCGATGATCTGGCCGATCGCGCTGTCGATAAACGTCGTCACTGAGAAATGCATCGGGTTGCTCAACACAATAATATTGATGGTGCTCGCCAGCGTGCCCAGCGAACCCAGGCGGCGCTTCTGCACTTCGATGCCGATAAAAAACGCCAGCGTTCCCAGGCTCAGGCACAGCAGAAACATGCTCTGCTGGGTTTGCGGCAAGATAAACATGTAGAACAGCGCCCCCATCGGAAAGGCGATCAACACCCCCAACAGGAAATCAAACGCCATCATTTTCGGGTTCGGCGTACGCATCGCCAAGGCGGTCACAATGGCGATCATCATCATGCAGCCGCTGCCGGAGGTCCAACCGGTCCACAACCAGAACAAACAGCCGATAGACGTGGCCGCCCAAGAACGCAGGCCGTTAATCAACGCATGATGACCTTCCGCCGAAGCCGTTTTCACCTCAACTTCACTGGCCAATATCTCGTTTTCAACGGCGCTGATGCCACTGTTGGTGTGCACGCCTTTCGCCACCAGCAGGTAGCGCGTCGCCGTACCGACCCAAGTGCTGACGGTGAGCAGCGTTTCATCGGTGCGGTTAGTGGCCAACACCTGACGCACCAATTTCAGCTGTTTATGCACTTCCTGCGGGGTTTCAGCGGGTACCAGCAACAGTTGGCGAATGTTTTCCTTCACTGCATTGGGGTAATTCAGCAGGATCAGATAGGTTTCACAGGCCTGAGTAATCAGCGTCAGCGAAAGGGTGTGCAGTACGCGCACCCGGCGGTTTACCCGCTGCCAACGCGAAGACTCCAACATCAGGTTGCTGCGCATACCGTTCAAGGCGGTGGTGCTTTTTACCAGATCGCTCCAGGAACGATCGATATCCTCTTTCTCTGCATTGCTGATGCACATCTGCATCAGCCGGTATTGCCCCACCAGCAGTTGATCCACAACACGGTCGATATCCTGTTTGATCGAACGCGGCGAAAACAGCAGATCGGCCAACACCGCGCTGAGAATACCGAGCACAATCTCGCTACAGCGCTCAAGGGCAAACTGCGGTGCCTGCATCAGCGCAGAGGTGCTGCTGGCCGAGGTGACGATAATAATCAGCGCCGTATAGCCCGCCAACCCCCAGGCATAGGAGTTCTCAACTTTAACCAGCGACGAGATCCAGGTACACACCCCGAGCCAGACACAGCACAGCATCAGCATCACCACCGGCGCGCGCGCGCAGGTGACGATAATCACCAGGCCGACAAAACAGCCGACAAAGGTGCCAATAATACGCAACCAACCGCGATAGCGGATGGCACCAGAAAAGGGCTCGCCCCCTGCGGCAAAGGCGGGGCCAGCCACGACGATCGCCGCCGTCAGCACCGACCAGCGCGGCGTTTCCAGATTGAGGTGAAAACCGACAAACAGCGCGAAAACGATCGCGAAGCTGAGTTTGCAGGCAAACCTCAGGCGAACAAACGTTGAGCTATTCATCAGCCAAACTCACGCAGCCGGTGCATCAGGCGGGTAAAGGGTGAACCGTTATCGTTGCCGTCGTTCTTACCGGTAATCACCACGGTGGCGGTGGTTCCTGCCGGGTAGGGGTGCTGCTGATCTTTCTCATCCAGCAGGATTTTCACCGGCACGCGCTGCGCCAAGCGCACCCACTCCAGGTTACTGTCGATCGCCGCCAGCCCTTTGCTGTTCACGGTGCTGCTGCTGTTATTCACCGCTGCCGCCAGGCTGTCGACGGTGCCATGCATGATGCGGTTGCTGCCCAACGGAGTGATCTCCACCCGATCGCCCTGCTTCAGACCATTCAGCTTGGTTTCTTCCAGGTAGGCCAGAATATAGAAGGTATTTTTCTTCACCAGCGCCACGGCGGTGGAACCACGGGTGATAAACTCCCCGGCGTGCACGTTCAGGTTGGTCACCCAACCGTCGGCAGGTGCCCGCACCGTGGTGCGATCGAGATCCAACTGCGCCAGATCGCGAGCGGCAATCGCCTTGGCCAACTGATGCTGCACGGTTTGCAATGAGTTGCTCGACTGGTCGATCTCTTCCTGCGACATCGCCTGAATGCCCAAGCGCACGCGGCGGCCCGCCTCACGTTTTTTCTCTTCAGCCAGCGCCTGATAATAGGCCACGTCAGCATTGGCTTGCGCCAATGCCTGCTGGTAGCGAGGCTGATCGATCACAAACAGGATCTGGCCCTTTTTCACCAGTTGGTTATCCGTGACCGGTATCTCGGTCAGCAGGCCGCTCACGTCTGGCGCGATCGCCACCACATCGGCGCTGAACTTGGCATCACGCGTCCAGGGGGATTCGGTATAAAACGACCATGACTTAAACACGGCGATAGCGGCCAGCACGACCAGAATCAGGGTGATCGCAATTCGGGTCATTTGTATTGAAAAAGTTTTCACAGCTACCTCAAACAAAAAGACATGAAACCAGATAAAACAAGCAGCAATACAACGCAGTGTTGAACAACGCTGGATGCCAGACAAAATCGTAAATCCCGGTCGGTTGCAGCAGGCGGCGCACGACAAAAAACAGCACCAACGACGCCAACAGTTCAAAAAATACCGGCGGGAACGACAGTCCAAAAATGACCATAACCGGAAGCAAACTCATTACTTTATCCTTAAATGTTTACTGCACCGGGGAATCGCACCCTGCTGATTTCACATTCTCTTTACATTTTGGCCGAAGGACGCCAAACGCCGCACCTAGACAGTGGCCAGGCCGCGAACCTGAAAAAGGGTTAGACTACGAACATAGACTCATGAAAGGGAATGCATGGCCGACGGCGGTAAGCCGCGATAGTGCCGGCCATGCTCAAGCGCTCAGAAGGATACACCCGACGCGGTTATATTAGCCTGCTTAGGATATACTCATCTATAATATGTGATCTAAATCACTTTTAAGCCAGAGTGAACAATGGAAAGACTCAAACGGATGTCGGTGTTCGCCAAAGTTATTGAATGTGGGTCATTTACTGCGGCAGCGCGCCAGCTCGGTATGAGCGTTTCATCCATCAGCCAAACCGTGTCCAAGCTGGAAAATGAACTGCAGGTAAAATTGCTCAACCGCAGCACGCGCAGTATCGGCCTGACCGAAGCGGGCAAAATCTACTATCAGGGCTGCCGCCGGATGCTGCAGGAGGTTACCGAAGTGCATGAACAGCTTTATGCACTGAACAATACCCCAACCGGCACTCTGCGTATCGGCAGCTCTTCCACCATGTCGCAGAACGTGCTGGCCACCATGACCGCTGAAATGCTGCAGGAATACCCTGGCTTGACGGTGAATCTGGTCACCGGTATTCCGGCTCCCGATCTGATTGCCGACGGATTGGATCTGGTGATCCGCACCGGGGCGTTGCAGGACTCCAGCCTGTTCTCCAAGCGCCTGGGCTCCATGCCGATGGTGGTTTGCGCCGCCAAAAGCTACCTCAGCCAACACGGCACGCCGCAAAAACCGAGCGATATGGCGAATTTTTCCTGGTTAGAATACAGCGTGCGGCCAGACAGCGAATTCGAACTGATGGCCCCGGAAGGCATCAGCACGCGCATTTCCCCGCAGGGGCGCTTCGTGACCAATGATTCGCAAACCATGATCCGCTGGCTGAACGCCGGGGCCGGGATCGCCTATGTTCCACTGATGTGGGTGATCGAAGAAATCAAACGCGGCGAGATCGAAATCCTGTTCAAGCGCTATCACTCAGAGCCCCGACCGGTATACGCCCTGTACACCGAAAAGGACAAGCTGCCGCTGAAGGTACAGGTGTGCATTAATTACCTGACTGAATACTTTAAACGCGTGGCGGCCGTCTATCAGGGTTACCGCTGATTAAGCGCCGCAGGCGCTAATAGACAACACGTGTTACCTAATATTTTACCTGCTGGTAATCAGATTCGCGGCAAAGCGGTTATCTGGCAATTATCCCTTTTCAGTAACGCAAAAAACCACGGTAATTGGCCGGTGAAGAACATTCCGCCAAACGTTCGCCAAGCCGGATTTTGCTGCACTTGCCACCGCCCCGGCGGGTGTGATTAATTAATTCAGGCAAGGTAATTGATGCTGTCTCTGGCAGATTGAAATTCACCCCTCATAAGAAAAACTCAGGACAACTTTACAGGAATCACCATGGAAAGAATCCCCCGCACGCACGTGGTTTATGCCATGTCGCGTGATAACTCCCCTGTGGCAAAAATTGCCAGCGGCAGCGACGTCTGCTTTGAAACCTGTGACTGTTTCGAAGATCAGATCGCTTCTGAACACGCCGCGTTTACCGAATTGGATTGGAACCGCATCAACCCGGCTACCGGGCCGGTCTATGTGCAGGACGCACAGCCAGGCGACGTACTGCGGGTAGAGATCAAACGCATCACTCCGCGCAGCCACCAAGCGGTGATGGTCACAGCACCGGGCTTGGGCGTGATTGGCGATGAACTGCAACAGCCGCAGATCAGCACCGTGCCGCTGGAAGAGGGTTTTGCCCTGCTGCCAGGCGGCGTGCGTTGGCCGCTCAAACCGATGATTGGCGTGATTGGCGTGGCACCCGCCGGTGAAGCCGTGCCATGTGGCACACCGGATGCACACGGCGGCAACATGGACTGCAAGATCATCACCGAAGGCTGCACCCTGTGGCTGCCGGTCAACGTGGAAGGCGCGCTGTTTGCGCTCGGCGATCTGCATGCCGCCATGGGCGATGGCGAAGTTTCGGTATGCGGCTTGGAGATCCCCGGTGAAGTGGTGGTCAATCTGACCGTGGTGAAAAACCGCCCGCTGCCTACGCCGATGATGAGCACCAAAGAAGCGCTGTACACGCTGGCTTCCGCCAAGACGCTTGATGAGGCTGCCCAACTGGCGACCCGCAATATGGCGCATTTTGTTGCCAATAACAGCACAGTCACATTGGCAGACGCCATCAATCTGATGAGCATCACCGGCGATCTGCAGATCTGCCAGGTGGTTGATCCGCTGAAAACCTGCCGCTTTGCCCTGCCACGCAGCGTTGCCGCGCAGTTAAATATTCAGTTGGATTAAGGAGCCAAAGCAATGTCTGTTGAACAATTTGGCTATAAGCAGGAGCTGCATCGCACCCTTACGCTAAAAGATCTGGTGATTTACGGCATGATCTTCATGGTGCCGATCGCGCCGTTTGGCGTTTTCGGCTACGTCTGGGAAGGTTCGCAAGGCATGGTCGCCTTGGCTTACCTGATCGGTATGGTGGCAATGTTTTTCACCGCCATGAGCTACTGGTCGATGTCGCGTGCATTCCCGGTTTCCGGTTCGGTGTATGCCTACGCGCAACGCGGTATCCATGAAACCGTCGGCTTCTTCGCCGGTTGGCTGATCCTGCTGGATTACATTCTGGTGCCTTCGCTGCTGTATATCGTCAGCGCCGCAGCCCTTGGCCCGATTCTGCCGGGCGTGCCTGCCTGGGTGTGGATCGTGACGTTTATCGCCATTAACAGCGTGATCAACCTGATCGGCATTCAGTTTACCGCCAAAGCCAACCGCTACATTCTGGTGGCGGAGATCGTGATCCTGACCATTTTCGTGGTGATGGGGCTGATCGCCCTTTATGGCGGTGAAGGCGCGGGAGGGCTGACGCTGAACCCGCTCTACAACGCCGAAAAATTCAGCCTGCCGCTGGTAATGGGGGCTGTGTCGATCGCTGTGCTGTCATTCCTGGGCTTTGACGGTATTTCGACGCTCTCTGAAGAAAGCAAAGGCGGCGCCGATGCGGTGGGTAAAGCCTCGCTGTTTGCTTTGCTGCTGGTAGGATCGCTGTTTATTCTGCAAACCTGGATCGCCGCCGATCTGGCCGCCGGCCACAACTTCAATAACCTGGATACCGCGTTTTATGACACCGCCAACCTGGCCGGTGGCACCTGGCTGAAGCAGGCCACCATCTGGGCCACCGCGCTCTCTTGGGGGATCGCCAACGCCCTGGTAGCCCAGGCGGCGATTTCGCGCATTCTGTTTGCCATGGGGCGCGATCGCCAGTTGCCGAAAATCCTGGCGAAGGTGCATCCCCGTTTCAAAACCCCTTACGTCAGCACTCTGCTGGTAGCGGTGATCTCCCTCGGTTCGGGGCTGTACTTCAACGGCAGCATCGACAACCTGAGCCGCCTGGTGAACTTCGGCGCACTGATGGGCTTTTTGATCCTGCACCTGTCGGTGATTAACCACTACATCATCCGCCAGAAATCCACCGCCTGGGTGAAGCACCTGCTTTTCCCGCTGGTTGGCCTGGCGATTATCGGCTTCGTGCTGTACGAAATGGATATTGAAGCCAAAGTCCTCGGCCTGAGTTGGCTGGCAGTGGGTATTGTGTACTATTTCGTGTTACGCGTTATTCTGAAGCGTAAACCCGTACTGGAATTAGAAGGCTAAGAAATAGCATTATGTGCCCTGGTGAATGTCAGGGCACATTTATCACGCTGAAGGTCATTATTTTTAACCATTAAGTTTGCTCGTCAAAATAATAACGATAGATGATTAATCCATTTGATATATTTCTTTAGCATTACCAGGGCTGAGAATACGTCTAATTATGTCACAAGTAATTAGCGTTACAGATGCATTGATTGTACTCACCTCAATGTGTTGCTACATCTTGAAATCCATGAAGGATAAATTTTTTTATCAACGGGAGTTTTCATTAAGCGTAGGACCTTTGTATTATCCACCGTATTATCATCGTTTATACTTTCAGCCTGTAATGATTGGAGCGGTACATCTATAACGCACGGCAAAGATAATAAGCCTCCTGTCCCTGCCGATCCTTATTGGGATGATGCCGCCGTACAAAAGATTATTAAGGATATTCGCCAGCCCGTTTTCCCCACACAGGACTTTTCAATCACCCATTACGGTGCACAGTCTGGGGGTACCGATGATTGCTTAAGTGCTTTTACCGCCGCTATTCAGGCCTGTCATGATGCCGGTGGCGGCCGCGTCGTCGTACCGTCCGGGACCTGGCTGGTGAATGGCCCGATCACACTGCTTTCCAACGTTAACCTGTATCTTGAGAGTGCCGATACTGTTGTGCTGTTTGGTACCGACCCAGCGTTCTATCCCACCGTGCTGACACACTTTGAGGCCAATCCCTGTTATAACTACTCACCTTTTTTGTATGCCTACCAGGCTAACAATATTGCGGTCACCGGATTAGGGACATTTGACGGGCAGGCTAGTAAAACAGCGTGGTGGCCGTGGAAAGGTTCTACTACCTATGGCAACGATCCCGGCAGCGCCAATCCAATCATCTCCGGTAATCAGGCAGCCGAAAGTGACGCACTGAAAAACAGTGCTGACGAGCAAAGCTACCTGCCTTGGAGCGAGCGGGTATTGGGCTATACACCCGCATTCGGCCCCAATGCCAATACCGGCAAGATGAGCTTTTTGCGGCCAAACTTTGTTGGATTCTGGGGATGCAAGGCGGTTCTGATCGAGGGCGTCACCTTTACCCGATCGCCGATGTGGATCGTGGCTCCGGTACTGTGCACCGATGTGACGGTGCGTGGTGTGACCGTTGAAAGCCTTGGCACCAACAACGACGGTTGCGATCCCGTATGTTGCTCAGGCGTGCTGATCGACGGCTGTACCTTTAACACCGGTGACGACTGTATTGCCATCAAGTCTGGCCGCGGCGGAGATGGCTTCAACTTCTCTCCTGACGGCACCGGCGGCCCACGCCCCTCTTACAACATCGTGATCCAGAACTGTAAAATGGCCGAAGGGCATGGCGGCGTAACCTTAGGCAGTGAAATTTCTGGCGGCGTCTATAACGTTTATGCGCAGAATATCACCATGAGCAGTACCAATTTATATGCTGCCCTACGCTTGAAAAGTAACAGTGGGATTGGCGGCTATATCCGCAATATCTACATGCGTAATATCAACGTACCCGCAGGGACGTCAACCGCCAATAACCTCTATGGTGCGCTCCTGCTGGACGGCAACTATAACGGTTACGCCAGCCCTCAGCAGAATAGCGGAGGAACGCGCAACTATGAGATGCGCGATATCTTTGTCAGCGGCTTCCAATGTGGGCCTTCCAACGCACCGATATTTATCAATATCTATGCCCCCGACTTGGCCGCGGCAAGCAGTGCGCCAGGAGAGAACTGCATTATTAAAGATATCAATGTGCGCCATTCCAGCTTCGGCACCACGGCGCGCGATCCCGCAGGCGTTGCCGCAGTGGTTTACAACCTGGGCGTGCAATCTGGAAAAGCGGGCACACCGCAGCTATCGGCACCAGAACCAGAGTTGGCGGGCCTACAAGCCCCAACGCTGATTGACGTCACCGTTAATGGTTCAGATCAGAGCACTGCGACGGCGTAATAGTTAGAGAATATAGCAATGCTCTTTAGGAGCATGTGCGGTAGTGTATAAAAGCCCGGCCAAAATGGCCGGGACTCAATCGATTAAAACGGTGAAAATAGAGTGCTTTTATTATCACTATCAGCTCGGTCAAGCAATGTAGATACCAATCGGCATATCAAACTCTAAGTATTTTTTCTGGCTTACAGATACCCTTTCCGGCTTGTGACAGGATAGAGCAGATTCTACGTCACAACCCGCCACACCCCAAGCGCGTAAAAGCGTGGTGGGTTACCGCACCAACGGCGGCAGGCCGAACCCGCTGCCGCAACTGACCATCAAGGGCCGCTGGCTGGAACAGTGGGGCTTTACGAAGGGCCAACCGGTGAGCATTACCGCCGAACACGGCCAACTGATTATTCGCACCGCGCCCGCCACGGAGGGGAACGTATGAACATCACCTTTACCCCTCAACCGATCCCGGAGTTGGCGCTGGCAGGCAGCGCGTTGGTCGCATTGGGATTTACCCCTGGCACGCCGTTGCAACTGACGCTCCAACATCACCGGCTCTGGATCACTGTCGTCACCGACGACGCCACCTGGGAACAACTCTGTGAGGCTAGTCAGGATAGGCAGGATTTGGGGGCCGATTGGGTACGGGATAACGGCGAGGTGATTATCGGCGGTGACTGGCTCACCGAGTCCGGCATTGCCAGCGCGGAACAACTGGAAGTGACCGCTGCGCCCGGTGTGCTCCGGTTGCAACGGCGGGAAGTGGATGTTTTTAGGGCTTAGAAGCAAAAATCCCGACCAACTGGCCGGGATTTATAAGACTATCGTTAACCACTTTGTAAAAGTAAAGCTAATTGGATCTGTTGTTTTTTTTCCTAACTTGGTGTTCTTGTATCTTGATTTTAATCCAAATAGCCGTCCCCAAGACGCCCCCTCCTATGTATCCTGTCTGCAAGAATGAGGAAAAAATATCTTTCCAGTTGAACAAGAAAACTCCCGTTTTAAAATAAACCAACAACGACGCGAGCAGTACAGAAGCGGCATCAAAGAAAAAAAATAAAACAAGACACATTAGTACGAGACTAACTAGCCGAAAAAAGTCATTTTTTAACATTGTTTTTATCTATTTCCTCAAGTGTATCTTTTACCAAGTTTCCAGTTTTTTCACTGATATAACTTCCCCCTACCGCACCAGTCAGGTCAGATATACTTTCTTTAGCAACCGTTGAAGTTGAACCTTTTATTATCGCTCCTCCGACACTACCAAGAACAGAACCAACTCCTGCACCAATTGTAGAATTAGTAGGGTCCTCACCTTTTACAGCACTACCCAAAGCTGCTCCGCCCATATTGATTCCAGCAGATACACCTATGCCTTTACCTGTAGTAGCTGCGGCAGTAACACCGGCAAGTATCGCATCAACGTAGTTAAAGGGATCTTTACCACCAAGTTGAACGGCTGTATTAACACCAACGCCTATCGCCGCATTGCCTAGCATCCCAGCCTTGATTGAGTTCCCCAGCGGCCCCAGACCATACAGAACCACAGGGTCCCCAATACTCGCATTGGATTTATGGTAGCCCCAGGTATTCATGATGGTTTGCGCTTTTTGCTGGGCTTCAGTCTGCGGGGCTGATTTCAGATAAGCCTGTCCTGTCAGCATTCCAGTAATCAGTTCTTTAGTGACTGCCTCACCGTACTGGGCTTGCATTTCGGCAGCGTAGACCATCAGATAACCGGTTAGCTCAGCGCGTTCTCCCGATGTCATTCCTGTCGGATCTTTATTGAACTTGGCGACCAGCGCGTCACTACGTTTATCAGCATTTTCCAACTGTAAAAACTCTTTTGCGGTTTGCAGTGTTTTATCACCTTGCAGCACTTTCTCTGCCAACTCATCCCGTTTCGTTGAAGATGTCGTACTGAGGAAGTTATTCTCCACTACCGTCTGCCCAGTCTGAGCGCCGGCTATCACATCCCCGGTACTGTTACCGATCAAGCCACCGGCTAACCCTGCCGCCAATGTCGCCAGCGCAGAGACCGTTTGTTTTTCTGTCTCGCTCAGTTCGCTAACAGGCTTACCATAGGCATTGACTGCAATCATGCCCACCAGTTCGCCAGTGACTGCACCACCCGCCCCCACCAACGCATTATTGCCTTGGGCAGCAGCCAGTGCAGCATTCACTGCGGCATGTGCCAAAGTGCGGGCAGCAGGATCATCACGCAGGCTATCCGCAATAATGTTGGTGATATAAGGTGCGCTCGCACCCGCCAACGCTTTCGACAAGTCACCACCAGCCAACCCCTGCACTGCTGCCGTTGCGGCCTGTACCGCTCGCTGGACCTTGCCCCCGGTCCCAAAATCAGAGTCGTTAAACGCCTTGTTATACGCCGTCTGGTAGATCTGGCCGTTAATATCCTCAGCCTTTGGCTCCTGCCCTGGGTGATCTTTCCGCCACTGTTTCTCAGCGGCATCACGGTCGGCCTGCGTCACGTTCTGCATCTTGTCGTTCGCCGCTTTGGTGGCTTCTATCTGCCCCTGCGTTCGCACGATATCACCGACCTGGCTCCCGATCTCCCCAATCAGCTGCGCCTCCCTCAGCCGGTTCTGCTCCTTTTCCTTATCAAAGATGGGGCTTAATGTCTGATTTGCATGCTCGACATCACGGCTCAGGTCACCCACATCCTGCTTCTGGTTCGCCTGATCACGGATGGTGATGGTGCCTTCACTCACCGCCGAATGCGTCGTCGAACTGGCACTGCCGCTGCCGTTTACCCCGGTCAGCAGGCCATTCGCCATATTCCCTGCAAACTGCCCGCCAATGCTACCGCCCGAGCTGATACCCACGCTCTGGTGCTCAACTTGGTACTCCGCCTGGTTCTCGATATTCCCAAAGCCCAACGTGCCTGTATCCAGTTTATTCTTGTCAGCCGTCGCCGTCGACCCGATAACTGCACCGTTCAACTGCGTATGTTCACCCACCGAGATATCAAAGCCGCCTTTTCCGGCAAAGACCCCTGTCTGCTCTTGCACGCTGTCGTAGGTGCTGTGCATCTTGTCACGGCTCAGATTCACACTGCCTGAACCTGTCATAGAACCAAACGTGAAGCTGCCGCCAGCACTGGCGTTCTGCTGCTTCGCATCGTAGTTATCGCTGTCCTGTTCACTGGTCAGCGTCAGGTTGCGCCCCACATCCATCGTCACCTTATCACCGCTCACCTGCGCCCCGGTCAGGGTGGTGTCACGCCCGCTGGTGATATTCAGGTTGTTACCGGCGTTGAGCGTGGTCTCAGTATGCGTCACCCCGTTACCCGTCTCGCTGCCCTTGCCTTTGTTGGCACTGGCCGACACGCTGATACCCCAGCCCCCTTGACCAGCACCAATGCTGACACCAACGCTCCCTCCCTTACTCTCGTTTTTACCCTCAAGCTGAGAGGTGTTCTCGGCAGAAACCAGGTTGACATCCCGTGCCGCATTCAGCGCGATGTCCTTTCCGGCCTGCAGTTGGCTACCTTGGACGTTGATATCGCTCCCAGTGGCCTGAATGTTCAGATTGTTGCCAGCCGTCAGGGTGCTGCCCTGGCTCTGCGTCTGGCTGGCGTGCTGTTCTGATTTTGATGACTGGCTGCCATAGGAGAGGCTGACACCGATAGCGTTCTGGTCTGCGGCATTTTCTGAAGCCAGAACACTGCCCTGTGCCGCCTGGACACCGCTCAATGCCGCTTTCATGCCCTGCAACGCCGCCAAGCGGCCATCGGTTTCCTTGGCCGCCTCGTTGGCAGTCGTCGCTGCCGTATTTAGCGCACTGCCCACCGTGCCCGACAGCGCCAACGTCAGCCCACTCTGCTTCTGTTCAACCGTGTGACTCTGAGCACTCTGGTTCTCAGCCGCCAGAATGTTCACTTCCTTACCCGTCAGGCTGATGTCTTTCCCCGCCAGCACGTCAGAGCCTTGCACCGTCAGCGTATTGCCCGCGTTCAGGGTGACATTCCCCTGTGTGCTGCCTATCGTGCTGCCGGTGTGGCTGACGCTGCTCTCGGTATCGGTGGTCTTCAGGCTTTGCGACCCGTAACTGAAACCTATCCCGCCGGTGCCGGAGAAGCCAGATTTCTTGCTCTCGCTCGCCGCACTCGACTGATACTGGTTTTCCGCCGTACCCACCATGATGTTGTTCTTCGCCGTCAGTGAGATATCGTCAGTGGCAACAACATGGCTGCCCATCACGTTGATATCTTTACCACTCTGCAGAATAACCTCTTGCCCACTCAGCAGGCTGCCATTAGCCGTACTGCTGTGGGTTTCCTGCTGATACGCACTCTGCTTGCTGCTCAGGAACCCTTTACTGCTGCTGCTGCCCTGTATCACCAGGTGCTGCTCATCCTGGCTGGTATTCAGCGAGATGTCACCCGCCGCCTTCAGCCCAAGGGTGCCCTGCTCACTCTGCAGCGTGCTGCCTTGCAGCAGGATATCCCCCTGCTCGGCAATCACCGTGACCCCGTTTTTGGCACTGAAAACGCTGCCGTGGCCGGTGTCGCTGGCACTCTCCATCTGGCGCTGGCTTTGCGATTTACCCACCTTGTTCTGTTCGCTATCGCTGTCGCTCACCTGCTGGCGTGCTTCCTTGATGGTCACCTGCTGTGCGCTCAGGCCAATGCTGCCAGACGCACTCTCCACCTGTGCCCCTTCGGCGACAAAGTTCCCCCCCGCCAGAATAGTGACGCCGTTATCACCGCGTAATCCACTGGTGTGCAAAGTGTCAGCCTGACGACTGTTGCTCACCGTTGAGGTACGGCTGTTCGCTTCCAGATGGGTGCTATTGGTGGTGGTGTCCGCCAGTAACGAGACACTGCCCCCGGCCTGAACCTGCGTTTTGCCCCCGGCGCTGGCCTGGCTACCTTGCAGGGTAATATCCTGTCCTGCCTTCAAGCTGAGGTTGCCGCCTGCGGTCAGGCTGCTGCCCAGCGCCTGTTGCCATTCGCCGCTCACCTGTGCCTGACGCTCACCGGCTTCTTCCATCCCCTCGCGCTTACGGTTGCCCATAGCCCCCGATATCACGCTCACATCCGCCGTGGTACTGCTACGCGCAGTGGTGATCTTCAAGCTGTTACTGGCGCTCAGGCTGAGGTTGTCGGTCGCGCTGAGTTTTGCCCCCTGCAGGCTGATATCCCCACCGCTCAGGCTGAGTTCACGCGCACTCATGCTCGCCTGGCGCAAGGCATCCTGCAGATTGGTGCTCAGGCTGATGCTGTCGGCCTGCACGTTAATCGTGTCTGCACGAATATCTCCCCCCTGATGCAGGAAAGTGCCGGTATCAATGCTCATGGCCTTGTCGGCAAACAGGTTGCCCGCATTGCTGAGGCTACCCGTGGACAATTGCAGGTTACCCCCGGCAATCACCGCACCATCGCCCGTTACACGGATCGTACTGTTAGCCAGATAGACTTTCGGCACCCAGACCGTCTGCGGGCCTTCAGCCGTTTCAACCGTTTCACTGACCAGCCAGACGATATCCTGCTGCAAGGCGGCAATCTGTGACGGCGTGAGTGCGACACCGGGCACCAGGTGGAAATCTTCCGCTGCCTTGATGCCGTTATTCATCAGCGCCTGGTACTGCGCCATCGCATCATCACCTTTCAACGACGGGCGGCCCGTCAGCATCAGCAACTGTTCGCGCACCACCCGTTGCTCGTAGTAACCGTCTCCCAGGCGCTTGTGCACCTGGCTCGGGTCATACCCCACGCGCTGCAGCAGGTAATCGCTGCTCAGAAAATTGTTTTTGTCAGCGAAACGCGGGTCGGTGACCACCAGGAACGGGCTATTGGCCGCCGTTTGCTGGCGGAACAGACCATTATTGGGGATCGTGGTCGCCACGCTGGCCAGATGCTGTTTGTCGGTTAACGCCAGTTCACCCGGTGTCAGCGGCCGGCTTCCTGCGGCCAGGCCGGTATCCGCCGCTTGCCAATCACCGCCGTCGACATTGATTGCCAACGGGTTACGTTCCCATTCGGCACGCTCGGCCGCAGCGGCGTTCTGTGCCGCTTCCACGGCGCTGATTTGCGCCTGGTTGACCGTGGTGTTTTCCAGATGTGCACCGCCGATCGTCACGTTGCCATAACCGCTGATCACCCCATCTATCGTGGTTAAGGCAGTGGTCTCATCCCGATGGTAAGTCGGATACCAGTGGTTCTCCTCCCGATCGTAATGATCGACAATAAACTCCTGGCGCCGCTCGTTCACCGAATAGCCCCGGTTGATGATGTTGGCGGTGCCGTCAATCGTCAGATTGCCGTTACTGCTGATGGTGCTGGCATCATTCAACAGTTGTTCGCCAATGTGCAGGGCCATATTGCCGCCGGAAAGCAAAGTCGCCCCACCCCCTGCTGAAATCAACTTGTCACTCGTCAGCGTACCGGTTGCCGTGCGCTCACGGAAGTTGTTGTAGTCGTTCACAAACGGCGCTGTAACGATATCGACATGCTGTTCCGGATCCCACGTCATGACCTGTACCCAGTCATGTTCCCAGTGGAAGGCGTTTTGATAAGGGGTCGGAATGGTGGTGCGCTGGTTCCACCCACGGGTTTCGTAAAACGTCATGGCATAGCTGCCATCGGCATTGGGGATCAGGGCCAGATAGTTTACCCATAAGCTGACCAGTTGCCCCTGGTTGTCCTTCACCTGCACTTCAGCACGCTTATTGGCAGCATCAATATTCAGCAGGGTGCCATACGGGTTGTTCAGGGCTGCCGCATCATCACGGAAGGTCAATTGTTGGGTGGTCGGTGCCATGGTGCTGACATCCGTATTGACATCTTCACCATAAGATCGCCAATAGTAGTTGTAGCGGTGCCAACTGTATTCACTGGTTTCCGCCTCACGTACAATCTCCAGCCCTTCACGCAGGTTGTCGAAGCGTTTGGCCGTCAGGGTCAGATCCCCTTCTGCTTCAATATTACTGGCACGGTTTTCAATCAGGTCACCGCTGGTAAGCTGCAGCGTTCCGGCGCTGTAAATCAGCGCGCCATCGCGGTTGGTTAACCGTTCACCGGTTATCAGGCTGATGTTTTCCGTAGCGGCAATCAGGGCGGCGCGACCATGGTTATCGATAATCTGGCTGTTAACCGCCAGATTATCCGCCATCAGCGTAGTCTGGTTATCCAGGCTGTCGGCGTTAATGGTCAGCGTGTCGGCTTCGATACGCCCCTGATTGACCAGCGCCCCGGTAGTCAGATGCAGTTGGTTAGCCACTAAGCTAGCCAGGTTGTTTAAATGAGCGCTAGTCAGAGTCAGATCGCCCGGCAGCAACCAATCTGCCAGGTTGGTCAACACACCAGCCACACTGAAGGTGACTGCGCTGTTGCTACTGATAGTGTCCCCAGCGCGGTGGGTGTAATCCTGCTGTACCGACAGCGTTAGTGCCTGCTGGCTGAGCAGAGTGCCCGATTGGTTATCCAGCCATTGGGTCGAGACCGTTAATGTCCCGCCGCTTTGGATGTTACCGCCCTGGTTAAACAGCGACAACGCACCACCGCTGATACCCAGCGCATTATTGGCTAACAGAGTGCCCTGGCGGTTATCCAGTGAATCCAGTTGTGACAACGCGAGGGTTCCCGCACTTTGTATACGCCCGGCGGTGTTGTCCAGATAACGGGCGCTGATATCGGTTTGCGTAGTGCCAATCAGCAAGCCACCGTCGCGGTTGTTCAATTGCTGGGCATTCACGGTCAATGCGCCCTGGCTGCTGATGATCCCTTGATTGCGGTTATCCACACTGTCGCCGTTGAGCGTCAGCGCCTGGCTGGAGACTAATTGGCCCGCCTGGTTATCCACGCTGCCGCCACTCAGAATGAGTGCGCCGCCGCTGTGAATTTTCCCCTGCTGGTTACTGAGCGTGCTGAAATGATAATCGCCCGCACCTTGGCTGATCGCCCTGCCTGCGGTGTTGTCAAATTGGTTGGCGGTAAGCTCGAGGCTCCCCAGGCTGCTGATTACGCCTTGCGCGTTCAGTACACGTTCCGCCGAGATTTGCTGAGCCTGATTGGCGCGCAGCGTGCCCTGGGCGTTATCCAATACGCCAGAAAGCTGCAGAGTCAGTTGCTGCTGGCTGTCAATCACCCCTTGGGTGTTCAGCAGGTGTGCGGCGTTGATCTGTGCTCCCTCACCACTTTGCACATTGCCCAGGCGGTTATCCAGCGTGTCGTTCAGCGTTAATTGCAGCTGTTTCTGGCTATAGAGCAAACCATTTTGCTGGTTATCAATACCCTGCGCGCGGATCCATAGCTGCTCACCCGCCAGCAGTTGCCCCCCGGCATTGTAGAGCACCCCGGCAGGTGTGGCATCGGTCAACCCTTGCAGCCAAAGGCGCGCTTGCGCACTGATTTTCCCGCCCTGATTGGCGAGGTCTTGCGCCGTGCGCAACACCAGATTGGCGGCAGATTGCAGGGTGCCGTATTGGTTATTCCAGGTGGTAACGGTCAGATCGGCATCCTGCTGGCTGACCACTTCCCCTTGCTGGTTATCAAAACCTTGGCTGATTGCCGTCAAGGTGCCCAGGCTGCCGATCCAGCCTTGGCTATTCAAGATATTCTCGGCCTGCAAGCGCTGTGCCCGCTGGCTGATGATGTTGCCGCTGCGGTTATCCAGCGCGCGGGTCAACTGCATGTCCAGGCTGTCAAACGCCTGGATTTGACCCTGCGTGTTGATCAGGCTAAGCGCGCGTAACACGCTGCTGCCCCCACTGGCCAGTTTCCCGCCCTGGTTATCCCATGCTCCGGTCAGAGTCAATGTCAGCGCCTGCTGGCTTTGTATCAAACCTTGCTGGCGGTTGTTCAACTGCCCGCCATACAGTGCCAGCGCACCCCCGCTTAACAGCTTGCCTTCATCATTGTTAAACAGGCTAAGTGCACCGCCTTGCCAATAGAGATTCTGCTGCGCCGTCAGAATACCCGCCTGGTTGTTGACATTACCGCTGGTGTTGAGTGTTAACTCACCGCCCGATTGCAGCTTGCCTGCCGCGTTATCCAGGCTGCCTGCCGTGAAGTTGGCCTGCTTCGCCCCCAGTGCGGTGCCTTTGCGGTTGTCCCAGTTTCCTGCGGTGCTGACATCCAGCGCGTCGCCCGCTTCCATCAACCCTTGCTGGTTATCAATAGACTGGCGGGAGTCAAGACGTAATCCCGCTTGGCTGACGACCCGGCCTTGCGCGTTATTCAGCGCCTGGGTAGACAGCTGCAGGTTCTGACCACGGATCTCACCGGCACTGTTATTCAGTATTCCCTGACTGCTCAGGCTCAGGTTCACACCAGACAGGAGCTTGCCCTGGCGGTTATCCACCCCTTGCTGTGTAGTGAGCGCCAGATGCGACTGGCTTTGCAGTGTGCCCTGCTGGTTATCCAACGCGCCCAGATCCAGTTGTAAACTGCCATTGCTGCCCAGGATCCCGTTCTGATTGGATAACAAACCGCTGACGTGCCAGTGTTGCGCCGTGCCATCCAACGCCACCAGCCGACCACGCAGGTTATTGAGGCTGGCACTGTTCAAACTGAGCTGCTGGGCTTCAATGCTGCCGTCGGTGTTATCCAGTGCACCGCTCAGGGCAAAACGGCTTTCACCGGCCCCCACTTGTGACCAGACACCGGCCTGATTGAACAGGCTGTCGGCAGTGATTTGCCAGTTGCCCGCACGGATTTGTGCCTGCTGTGAATAAAGGTTACCTTGGCTGCTCACGGTGAATTGCTGACTATCCACCTGCGCCTGTTGCAGAGCAACATCCCCGGCCCGCGCAGTCAAGACCGCTTGCTCAGCGGCCAGACGGCTCTGGCTGAGATCGACCTTGCGGCCAGTCACACTCACCTTTTTCTGGCTTAGCAGGCTGCCGCTGGCCCGAATATCCGATTGACTGCTGAGCGTTAAATCCGCCGGACGAACCAGCGTGCTGTTCGCATCACTGCCCGCCAAAAGATGTCCGCTGCTCTGGATGGCCTGCGCGGCCTGCAATGTGACATTACCCGCCGCCGCCATCGTGCCGGATTGTGTGATCCCACCCTGACGGCTTTGTACGCTAAGCTGGCCACCGCTGTACAGTTTGCCCTGATGCTCAACGCTCTCTTTGGCGGTGAGCGTGATATCTCCACCAGCCTGAGTATGAGGCTCCGTCGTACCGGCTGCCTGCCAGATCAGTTTACCTTCGCTGCTCACCACCAGGGTCTTGTCCGCCTGCAGGTGCCCGCCCTGATTACGCACGCCGACCCCGGCCTCGGTACCGATCATGCTGATCTGGCCGCTGTACATACCGCCCATCTGGCCCATGTCGATCGCCAGATCAGGCGCGTTGCCGTCCGTGCCCGCCAGTGCCGTGGCCGTTTTGCCATCTGCGCCGATCTGATTGCGCCCTGCCACCACAGAGACACCCTGTTTCGCCCACACCCCGGCGTTCACCTGCACCGCTCGCGCCAGAATATCGACATACTCGGTATCATGACGCGCGTCGCCATTCAGACCGCCACCCTGAACCTGGATAACCCCACGCTCAACCTGATAGCCCGCAACACTGCCATCCGCATTCAGTTGTGGTTTACCGGTGGTTAAGGTCATACGCCCGGCGTTGATGGTGCCACAACCGTCACACAGTATGCCCGATGGGTTAGCCACCACCACCTGTGCCTTGCCGCCAGCGACTTCAAGAAAACCGCGTAGCTGGCTCGGGTTACTGCTATTGACTTCATTGATAATGACTCTGGCAGGGGCCGCGTTCGGATCAAGCTTGGCGTTCCCCTGGATATAGCCTGCCAGTTGGGTAGACGTCATCACCGCCGAGTTATTGAGAATGGCACCTTGCTGGCCGACATCAAACTGCTGGTACTGGTTGTGCGAGACCCCGGCCTGATTGGGCGCATTGATATTCACCTGCGGCAGCCCGTTCTGGGTGTTGATCACTTCCGGGCGTTGTGCGGGTGCCAACTGGCCATCAGCCACAATCCCATTGGCCCATACCGGTTCGGCAAACAGGGCCAGGCCAATCAGCCACAGGGCAGGGCGCAGCGTGACCCACAGGCGAGCACCTCCGGCACTGCGGCTTTGCCCAGGGTGGGTGCTGCAACTGCGGGCCAGTTCGGATACCACCCTCAACTCACCTTGAGTGCGGCTGAAAATGATACGGTAGCAATGTTTGTTCATGGAGCGAGTTCTCTAATAAAATCAGTCAAAAGGCGTCTGCTTGTTCTTATGTGCCATGGCGGCTAGAGTTGCAGGTTGATGCTGAAACCGGTGGTCACACCCGAGGTGTGGAAGCTTTCCGGTTTGTCGATCGGCACACCGGCAAACAGGTCATAGCTGAAACGCTGCCACAGCGTTCCCCGCAGGCCGATAGCGCTGCCCGTTAACTGCTGCCCTGCCAAACCATGCGCCCCTGGGCCAGCCACCCGGCCGTAATCCACGCCCCAATACAGCTCATGGCCACTCGCCAGCACTTTCCACGCCAGTTCGTTACGCCAAATCAGGCCTTTTTCACCGGATAAGTTCTGTTCGCCATCAAACCCGCGTACCGTGTAACGCCCGCCAATCGACAACCGATCCTGCGGGATCAGCGGTTGGTTGCTCCATTGCCCACGCAGGCTGGTGTTGACACGCCAGGATTGCCCCATCCACTCAAAAGGCTGGTTCAGGCTGATATCCCCGGTCATCAGGCTTGGGCGCGATCTGCCGGTGTTAGTTTCTTCTTCCGGTACCGGCAGGGCACCAAAGGCACCGATCCCACGCCGCCAATTGAGGTTGGCATCCAGCGTCGCGTCACCCAGATAGCTGTGCTGGTTCAGCCCCAACTCCCAGCCGGTTGCACGCCGCTTTTGTTGTGTTAACTCAATATCATCAACGGCATTGCTCGAGTAACGGCGGTAGCCGCGCAGATTCAGCGTGGTTTTGTGGATCTGATTGCGGAACAGCAAACGGGACACCGTGAATTGTGCGTTTTCGCTTTTGCCGCTGTAGGTAAGGATCTCGTTGGCATTAGCGATATTCTGGTGATAGTCGTAGTCGTTATAGTTGGCGGAGAAGTTCCAGTACCCCACAGGAATGCTGTAGTTCACCGTATTGGAGCGGCTGTCATAAGGCCCATCGCGGAACAGGCTCCTACCAAGGTTGACATAAAACAGATCGTTCTGAGCAAAAGGGGCATCAATTGACAGGGTGGTTGAGCCCTGGTATTTGCCGGTGCTGTCAGAACCGCTGTCATCCAGCCCCAGACTGAGATGGAACGGGCGGTTCTCTTTCCAGGTAATCAGCAGGTCGCTGGTTGCGTCCTGCGCTCCCGGCACGATCTTGATATCGGCTTCAACATTCGGAACACGCTTAAAGTTCTCCAATGCCTGCTCAATAGCGCGTAGGTTTAGGATATCCCCGGAACGGGCTGGCACCGCATTCCAGGCTCTGGCACGGTAAGAGACCGGCTCGGCAAAACGGATGTTAGCAATACGACCGGGTTGGAGTGTGAGCGTAAAGACGCCTTTGGTGAGATCCTGCTCTTGCGCCATCACGCGCGTGGTGACGTACCCTTGTTCCAGAATGGCATTTTGGACCTTATTGATCACCAGCAAGATCCCTTGTGAACCTAAACAACGGCCTTTCGCGCCACTGGCGGCATCCAGTGCCCACTGAAAACGGCTGGCTTCATCCCCGACCAATTTAAAGGTATTAATCGTAAAGCACGGAGACTCATCGGTGGGGTAATCCGGCAATGCGGTCGTTGGGCGGGTAAGCCGCACATCGGTTTGCGGGGTGTTTTGCTGCTGTAAAACCCGCTCTCTTTCCTGCTGGCGGCTTTGCTCCTGGGCATCAATAGCCGCAGCATTCTGCGGGACGGCAGCTGAGAGCATATTGGCGGAGACCTGTGCCACGGGTTGTATCGCTAAGCAGAAGAGAGTGGTCTTAACGAACCGTTCCAGAGGGTTACCGTAATTGTGATTCATCTTATCCCTTGATAAATTTAACTAAAAACAGCTCACTGTTTTTGTAATAGAGCTCTCCACGGGATCCCAAGCTGCCAACCAACACAAACGCTGGCCAGCAGGTAAACCTCAAAAATGAGGCATATTTATCCCGATGAGATTAATCAATTAATTGATTTGGATGACAGCACTGCCAGAAGCAAGTTGAAGGCTGCTCACAGCGACACCGAAGGGGTAGGCAAAGCACGCTGGTGCATACGCCAGAGGAACAGGATAGGCACAGAAGTATTACTGCGATCCGTCGTTACTGAGTCCATTCAGATAAGTCACTTTAATGATTCGGAGGCATTCTAACCAAATATCTCCACATCAGACAAGCATCCACTTTGGTCCTTTGTAGTAGAGAAAGGCCGTTAAATAAGTTTATTCCCACATAATCAAGCACAAATATCTTCTAAATGACTTAAAGTTTTTATTTAATTTTAACTAAATAATAACGATAGAAAATTATACCAGTCTGAAATTTTTAATTTCGCACAAAAAAGGGGGCTTACGCCCCCATGGATGCAGACAAGACATCCCATCATTTACGTGGCATTACGCCGTGCCGCCAACGGTCAAAGAATCCAGCTTCAGCGTTGGCTGACCAACGCCGACTGGCAGGCTTTGCCCTTCCTTACCGCACACGCCAACGCCTTTATCTAACGCCAGATCGTTACCCACCATGGAGATCTGCTGCATCGCTTCAATACCGGAACCGATCAGCGTTGCGCCTTTCACCGGCTTGGTGATACGGCCATTTTCGATCAGATAGGCTTCGGAAGTGGAGAACACGAACTTGCCGGAGGTGATATCCACCTGGCCGCCGCCAAAATTCGGCGCATACAGACCATATTCCACGCTGGCAATGATGTCCTCCGGCGTAGATTGGCCCGCCAACATATAAGTGTTGGTCATGCGCGGCATCGGCAGATGAGCATAAGACTCACGGCGGCCATTACCGGTAGGTGCAACCCCCATCAGGCGTGCATTGAGTTTATCCTGCATATAGCCTTTCAGAATGCCGTTTTCGATCAACACGTTGTACTGGCCCGGAACGCCTTCATCGTCAATCGCCAGCGAGCCCCGGCGGCCCTGAATGGTGCCATCATCCACCACGGTGCAAAGTTCGGAAGCCACCAATTGGCCCATCTGGCCGCTGAACACGGAGGTACCACGACGGTTGAAGTCGCCTTCCAGCCCGTGGCCGACCGCTTCGTGCAGCAACACCCCTGGCCAGCCAGCACCCAATACCACTGGCATGGTGCCTGCAGGGGCGGCAATGGCGGAGAGATTGATCAGCGCCATGCGCACCGCCTCTTTGGCGAACGCATCGGCACGCACTTCACCATCAACCATTTCCAGAAAGTAGTCATAGCCGAAGCGGCCACCGCCACCGCTGGCACCACGCTCACGCTTGCCGTCTTCCTCCACCAGCACGCTGACGGAAAAACGCACCAGCGGGCGAACGTCCGCCGCCAGCGTACCATCGGTGGCCGCGACCAGTATCTGTTCATACACACCGGTGATGCTGGCCGTCACTTCCTGTACCCGCTTATCTGCGGCGCGCGCCACTTTATCCACCCGGTGCAGCAGAGCGATTTTTTCTTCACGCGGCAAACTTTGCAGTGGATCGAGCAACGGATACAACGCCCGATGGCTGATTTCACCCAAGGTATGAACCTTGCCGTTGCCGGTTTCGCGCACAATGCTGCGCGCCGCGTGGGCACTCTGGTTCAGGGCATTGAGGGTGATCTGATCGGCATAGGCAAAACCGGTTTTTTCACCGCTGACGGCACGCACGCCGACACCTTGATCGATATGGTAAGAACCCTCTTTGATAATACCGTCCTCAATCACCCAGCTCTCATGGTAGCTGGACTGGAAATAGAGATCGGCATAGTCGAGGCGGCGTTCGGCCAGTTGACCTAATACAGAGAACAGGTCTTGGTGACTCAGCTTATTTACAGCGAGTAATTGCTCACTGACAAACGTCAGGCTCATAGTTTTTTCACTCTTGATGTGAGGAGGAGGGTTCAACCGGCGCAATCAGCGACGGTTGGAATCTGTTGTGCTGCATCACCGGCATCTGAGTACGAATGGTTTTCAACGCGCCAATATCCACGCGCACCTTCAATGCAGAGACCCTGTCGGCGTTTTCTGCCAGCACAGTGCCCCAACCGTCAACCGCGATAGAATGGCCCCAGGTGCGGCGAGTGGCTCCATGGCGGCCAACCTGCGCCGGTGCCAGGATCACGCATTGGTTCTCGATCGCCCGCGCACGCAGCAGTATCTCCCAGTGGGCCTCGCCGGTGAGGCGGGTAAATGCCGCTGGCACCGAAATCAGTTCCGCACCTTGCGCACGCAGCGCCTGATATAAACCCGGGAAACGTAAATCGTAGCAGATCGTCATCCCCAACCGGCCAACGGGGGTATCTACCACCGTCAGTTGCTGGCCATGCTGATAGGTATCCGATTCGCGATAATGTGCATGCATATCGTTGATGTCGACATCAAACATATGCATTTTGTCATAACGGGCACGAATTTCACCCTGATCGTCAAAGAGCAAGCTGCTGGTGGTAATGCGCTGCGGGTCTTCGCGGCTGACCAGTGGCATGGAACCAATCAGCAGCCACACGCCGTAGCGACGAGCCATTTCACGCACTGCCTGTTGCAGCGGCCCGTCTCCCTGCTGTTCTGCATGTTCACGATAGACGGCAGAGTTAGCAAACAACAAGGCATTTTCCGGCGTCATGACCAGTTTCACCCCGGTATTGAGCTGCTTGATTTGCTGCTCAATCTGGGCCAGGTTATCTCGCACCTGATCACCACTACACAGTTGTAACAACGCAACGTTAGCATTTTTCATGGCGCCTTCTCCTCTTTTGGCTTACGCAACACCTCATTGATGCTTGGCTGATCCAGGCTACCGCTGATGTCATAGCGAATAAACGAGATCTTGCTCCACAATGGCCCCAGCACTTTGCTGGCGGCAAACACCGCCGCGCCGACAATCGGGTTAATCACAAATGCCGTCGCGACGCCCACCGTGGCCGAAAGCTCAGGCGCAACCACCGCCTGCATATCAATCTGGCGACGCACCAGATCAATCTGGCCCCTCATGGCAATATCGGCCGCCAATCCATCAATGAATAAATTGTCTGTGTGCATTATGCCATCTTTCGACCAGATGGTGCCGCGTATGGAATCAAAGTAGAAACCATTACCAAAAGTATCCCTGAAATCGAACTGCAATTTACGCAGCAGAGCATCAAAACTCACCAGCCGCAACAGTTGGCCGGCTCGGCCACCACCGATGTTGTCAATCTCGCCTTTACCCAGATCAATCTTCATAGTGCCATTCAGCGTATTAATCTGCGGTTTCCACGGCTGACCATGCCAGAACAGATCAAAATCTATCGTATAGGGAGCATCTTTCAGCGGGATAGTGACGCCGAAGAAACTGGCGGTCTGATCGATCTTACTGCCCAACAGCCTGCCCTTCAGCGCGCTGCGCTCTTCAAGGCTATTCTGTTTCCACAGGCCTGTCGCCGTCATACGCCCCAGGCCGGTATCCACCAAACCGTGGGTCAGAACCAGGGAATCACCGTCATTTTTAATATCGGCTTCAACTTTGCCCAAACTCTGCCCCAACAGCCAGCATGACTCACAACGCAACATAACCGAAGGCCAGTCGTGGAACGAAATCTTGTCAGCCGCCAACGGGTTGGCGCTGCCTGGAGTGCTCTTATCATCAGAAAACTGCGGATTGTAATACAGAAAGCTGAGATCCAGCCGCCACGGGCCGTGATCCGGCATTTTCAGGCTGCCATCAATCTCGTTAGCCTTAGCAGTGATACTGCGCGTGCCATCCAATGGTTTCTCCACCGCAAGCTGGAGATTGCTCCACGCCTGCCCTGCCAGCAGAAGCTGCGGTGTCTTGAGTGTCACCTGCGTTGGGAAACTGAAATTACCTGGCTTACCGGCTTCACCGCCCGCTTTAAGCGCCGGTGCCAACAACGCCAACCACTGTTCACCGTCTAACGGTGGCAGGTTCAGCATCAGGGCTTGCTCTTTCGGCAAATTAGGGATAGCACTGCTGCCGGTTTGCCACACAGCGCGTGTCAGCGACACCTGCTGATCGGCCAACAGCCATTCGCTGTTAAAGTGGTTTTGCTTGCCCGCACTGCCGCTGAGAGTGAAGCCGTGCAGGCCACCTTTTGCTTTCACGTTGACAGGTAACGCGGTTCCTACCGGTTTATCCAACGGCGCAGGTAAGTTACTGCTCACTTTTTTCAGATCGGCGTTTACTCCCACTTCATAGCTGGGTTCGCCCTTTTGCGGCAGATGGATGGCGACCTCGCTTTGCCACGCTGCGCTACCCTTGAGGGATTTTGCCACCTCTGGCGGCACGCCTTCGAGTTTACCCGGTTGCCAGTCGCCTTTCAGCGCCACATTGACCTTATAATCCTGCGGCGCTTCCTGCGTGGTGAAGTTAATGACCAGCGGTTGACCAAACCAGTTGGCCGCCAGGGTATCGCTATCCAGATTGCCGTTATTGAAGCGGAATTTACCGGTCACATTCTCCAAGCGGCTGGCCAATGGTTTCACCAGCAAAGAGTTATTGTGCAACGTCACTTCACCTAGGGCCGTGACCAGCTCACCGTTCAGTGGGATATCGAGGTGTAAGCGCCCACTGACGTTCCCCGACACCTGCAGTTCGTCCAATGCCGCACCTACTGAGTGATCCAGCGGCGTCTGATTGAAATACTCATGCACATCCTGCCCGGTACCGGCGATATCGGCGTCAACGAACAGTTTTTCCTTCAGATAATCCGGGATCACGGCAGTGACATTCCTGCCCGTCACATTGCCCAGCCGGGTCTGCGGCGCATTCATCCACAGGCCATCGTTGACGAAATCGAGGTCGATCGCCAAATCCTTCAAGGCCGGCCATTCCGGCTGGAAGGCGAAAGTGGCGTGGCGCAGCGGCACATAAACCTGGAACTGGCCGTCATTTTGCTTGTATGGGAACTGATGCGGGTTACCGGCATAAATCAGTGAAGCATTGTCCACCTGGCCCCCCTGAATGGCACCACTAAGGTAATCCACCAGATGTTTCCCCATCAGCGGTTCTGGGAAATAACGCCAGGCATCGGCAGCGTCATAAAGGCGGATACCGGCAAGAATATCCAACCAGGGCGCCCCATTGGCCGGTTGTTGGTAACGGAAATCGCCGTTCACCCACAAGGATTTGGCTTTCACATCCAAATCTTTACCCGCCAGTTCCCAGCCTTTATCGCTGTTCCGCCAGGTCAATGCCCCCTGCGCACGGCTGATTTCCAAGGGGGCGCGGAACATATCGCCGTAAGGGAGCGTGCTGTCGCGCAGCCCCAGCGTCAGACGACCATGCTGTACACCGCCCGTTAAAGCCCCCGAGAAGTGATTCACGCCCGGCAACAGCTCCCAGTGCTGCCAGCTCAGATCCTGCCAGAGCGCCTGAAAACGGCTTTTCTCCGGTTGTTTCAGCGGTATATCTAGCGCCAGCGCGCGCAGATTGCCCTGTGGCTGCAGGTCTTTCCAACGATCCAACACGTCTGGGCTGAGGAAGGAGAAAGTCGGCAGCAGCGCTCCCAGCCGTTCAAGCTGCAGGCCTGTCGCCCGAATCCGCAGTTCTTCATTCTGATCTGGCCCAATAAACTGGTTATTTTCCGGCAGCCACAGCGCTGCCAGGCTACCCGGCGGCCAGGCCTGACCATCCGTTTTCAGATTCAACTGCGGCACGTTAACCTGCCAGCCACTGCCTTGGCGCTTTAACGCCAGCGCCAGGTTGTCCACATCCAGCCGATGCGACACATTGCTTGCCGACCACAGGGCAACCCCCTGTTTAAGCAAGGCGTTACCGCCATAGATTTCCCCGTTTTTAATCTGCAGCCAGGCGGCAAGGCTAAAATCAGCACTTTCCAGCCCGGTATTGGTCTTCAACCAGCGGCTGAACCACGGCCTCATGTCGATATCATCGGCCTGCATGTAGACCGTGCCGGTATTCAGCAACCCCTGTTCATCGCGCAGATCCAAGCGCAACTGCACCTCACCATGCTGCCCATTCAGGGTCGACAGGCTGATCTGCCCCTCAGCACGGTGACGATTATGGCTGTTCAGCCAGGTAAGATGTGGAATATGAAATTCGGCACGCGGCCCGGAAGGCGTGAGGAAAGAGATACGGCTATTGCGCAGATCGAAATGATCCAACTGATAAAGGAACAGATCGCTGATCAGGCCAGGAGGAAGAGTATTACCATCACTGCCATCGCCGCCAAGCGTGGTGTTAAGATCGAGCTGCAGCTGATAAAAGGTCAGATCGCGGAATTGCCAACGCCAATGCAACAGCGATTGCCAAACATCCAGCGCCAGGCTGACCCGCTCAATCTGCATATGGCTTTTCGGCATGGCGAGGCGGATATTGCGAATTTCCAGCGTTGGCCCAAAGGTTTCCCAACGCCCCTGAACAAAATCGGCCTCAACGGGAACCCCGGAGATCGCCTGCGCTTTCTCCAACAATTGAGGGCGATAGTTGTTCAGTTCAGGCAGGATCAGACGCAACCCGCTGATCAGCAACGCCACAACAACAATCAAAATGGCGCCTGTTGCTAACAGGATCCCGGGCAGTCGCCTCACGCATTTCTCCTTGCATCCGCTGCCAGGCAACGGGTTCTACTATTTTACATCATCACGACGTCAAACTGTTCCTGACTGTACAAGGGTTCAATCTGCACTTTGACTTGCTTGCCGACGAAGATCTCCACTTCAGCCAGCGCATGCGACTCTTCGCCTTTCAATGCTTCCCCCACCGCCGCTGAGGCATAAACCAGGAAACGATCGGAGTCGTAAGCATGATGTACACGCACAATTTCACGCATGATCTCATAACAGACGGTTTCCACCGTCTTCACCGTTCCGCGGCCATTACAGGTAGGACAGTCGTTACACAGCACATGTTCAATACTTTCACGCGTGCGTTTACGCGTCATTTCAACTAATCCTAGCTGAGAAAAGCCGTTGATCGTGGTTTTTACACGATCTTTGCTCAGCGCCTGTTCCAGCGAATGCAATACCCGGCGGCGGTGATCTTCATTATTCATATCAATGAAATCAATAATGATGATACCGCCCAGATTGCGCAGCCGCAGTTGGCGGGCAATGGCCTGCGTTGCCTCAATATTGGTGTTAAAGATGGTTTCATCGAGATTGCGGTGGCCAACAAAAGCGCCGGTGTTAATGTCGACTGTGGTCATGGCCTCGGTTTGATCGATAATCAGGTAGCCACCGGATTTCAGTTCAACCTTGCGCTCCAGCGCGCGCTGGATCTCGTTTTCTACATCGTAGAGATCGAAAATTGGCTGGCTGCCCGTGTACAACTCCAGCTTGTTGGTAATATCGGGAATATATTCGCTGGTGAATTCCACCAGCTGGTCATGCGTCAGGCGGGAATCAACCCGGATACGATCCAGCGCAGCACCGGCGAAATCGCGCAGAATGCGATGTGCCAGTGCCAGCTCGCCATACAGCTTGTATTTGGTCTGGTTGCGTTTTTTACGCTCCATCACCTTGGTCCACAAGCGTTTGAGGAAAGCGGCATCCTGTGCCAGTTCTTCTTCACCAATCCCTTCTGCCGCGGTGCGAATGATAAAACCACCCAGATCGTCGCAATAACCCACCACTGCGCGTTTCAGACGCTCGCGTTCGGCTTCACTTTCAATACGTTGGGAAACGCCCACGTGTGCAGCACCTGGCATAAAGACCAGATAGCGCGACGGCAGGGTGATATCGGTGGTAAGACGCGCGCCTTTGGTGCCCAGCGGATCTTTCACTACTTGGACCATCAGATCCTGCCCCTGACGCACCAGTTCGGCAATGTCACGCACGTGGAAGTTTTTCTGCTCATCACCCGCCACGCATTCGGTGTGCGGCATGATATCAGAAGCGTGCAAGAAGGCCGCTTTATCTAGGCCGATGTCAACAAAAGCGGCCTGCATACCCGGTAACACCCGGCTGACGCGCCCTTTATAGATATTGCCAACGATGCCGCGCTTGGCTTCGCGCTCAATGTGGATCTCTTGCAGAATACCACCGTCGATATAAGCAACTCGCGTTTCGGACGGTGTGATATTAACCAGTAGCTCAGCTGTCATGTTCTCTCCTCAGATCCGGTCGATAATGCCTGCCGCTGCCGATTGCAAGCAAATCTATTGGCCGGTTCTTACATCTCGTAATGCGACAAAATGACTGAGCAGCTCATGTGTTTCGACCAGCGGCAATCCCATCACCGCGTGATAACTCCCGGTTATGGTTCTGACGAAACAACCACCCTTTCCTTGAATGCCATAGGCACCCGCTTTATCCATCGGTTCGCCTGTTGCAATATAGTCGTGAATATCCTGTGGCGACAAGTTGCGGAACATGACGTCAGTCACTACCAACTGGCGCAAGACATCGTGGCGATCGGCGATCGCCACGGCGGTCATCACCTGATGCCGCTTACCGGATAAAGCCGCCAGCATCTGTGCAGCATCTGCTTTATCGCACGGCTTTTCCAAAACCTGACCATTCAACACCACAATGGTATCAGCCCCCAGAACCGGCCTGTCCTGCGGTGCCAACGCGACGCCTGCCATGGCTTTTTCCTGCGCCAAACGGCAGACATAGTTTTCCGCCCCTTCACCGTCCCGACGCTGCTCTTCGGTATGCGTCAGAAGAATGTCAAACGGAACGCCTAACAGGGTCAGCAATTCATGTCGCCGTGGGGAACCAGATGCAAGATAAAGTGAAATCATTGATATATCTCTCATCTTTCAAGCTGCGGCTTGAAATTCATTGGGTATATCCTTGTTATTGTACGGCAAACTGGCGGCGGATTTTGCGCATCAACAGGAATAACCATGGCCAGAGCACACCGTTTACCACACTACTCCAGAATACCTCAGGGCGAAAAGAGACATTAATCACTAAAAACTCAGCCCAGAAAACCACCACATCCATCGCCAGAGACAGCAAGACCACGATCAGCGCCTGTTGCCACAGTGCCATATTGCGGAACAGTTGGAATTTAAACGCCACCAGATAGGCAATGAGCCCCATGGCTAACGCACGCACACCCAGGGTGGAGCCCAGGATCAGATCCATAATCAGCCCCAGCACAAAACCGGTACCGACGTTAACACGATGCGGTAGCGCCATCACCCAGTAGGTTAGGATCAACAGCAGCCAGGATGGCCGGAACATGTAGATCTGTTCCGGCCATGGCATGATTTGCAGCACCAGCGCCACAAGAAATGACAGCCAGATTATCCAGCGCCCGTTGCTGCGATATCGGTTCATCTGGTTGCTCCAGAGCCCACAGTCGCCCCCGAGGGGGCCGGTGGCACGCTATTACCGGTAGCCGGAGCCGGCAATGGAGCTGGCGGGCCCATGGCATCAGCCGGTGGCAGAACCTGCGGCATCATCTGCATCAGGCGTTCGTTAGCAACGCGGTGAACCTCGTCTGGCGGCAGCGGCATGGTGCCGTTACGATCGGCCCCCCACAGCAGCAGCAAATAACGCAAGCGTTGCAGGCCAGCAGTGGGGCGTGCCTGAATCACCGTATAAGCCCGTTGGTTATCCACTTTCACCGAGGAAACCACTGCAACCGGATAGCCCTCCGGGAAGCGGCCCCCCAGGCCCGACGTCACCAGCACGTCGCCAACGCGAATATCGGTATTGCCCGGCAGGTGCTCCAGTTGCAGATCGTCGGTGCAACCGCTGCCTGCGGCAATCACGCGGATGTCATTTCGCAACACCTGGATCGGCAACGCATGTGAGGCATCACAAATCAACAACACGCGGCTGGTCATTTTAGCCACGGCGACCACTTGCCCCACCACGCCTTTATCACTGATTACCGGTTGGCCTTCATATACGCCGTTATCCGACCCCTTGTCGATCACCACCTGATCGCTGTAAGGATCGGAACCGGTCGACATCACCTGCGTGACCATTTTGTGTTCGTCCTGGCGCAGCGGCGAACCTAACAGTTCCCGCAAACGGGCATTTTCCTGCTTGAATTGGCCAAGAAGAAGAATATCGCTGTTTTTCAGCAGCAGTTCCTGCCGCAGAGCACGGTTTTCTAGCTCAAGCTGTTGGCGGGTAGCCAGCGTTTCCGAAACGCTGTCTAAAACTTTACGCGGCCCATTGGCCAAAAAATAAAAAGGGCTGACGGCGGTATCCATGTAGTTTCGTATTTTAACGAACGTACCGAGCCGGCTGTCGGCAACGATCAGGACAATGGCCGCGATCACCGCCAAAAAAAGTCGTAGTTGCAGGGAAGGCCCCCTGCTAAAAATCGGCTTCATAAATTATGCGAGTTCCTCGACAACAGAAAGGGGGATCGCACCTGATGCCATGCGACTACCGTCATCCGATGCAATCCCACCGATCTGGGGCTGACTATTCTTCGCTGAACAAATCGCCGCCATGCATGTCGATCATTTCCAACGCCTTGCCACCACCGCGAGCTACGCAGGTCAGCGGATCTTCTGCCACCACCACCGGAATACCGGTTTCTTCCATCAGCAGGCGATCCAGGTTGCGCAACAGCGCACCACCACCGGTCAGCACCATCCCACGCTCAGAGATGTCGGAAGCCAGTTCTGGCGGGCACTGTTCCAGCGCCACCATGACCGCACTGACGATACCGGTCAACGGCTCCTGCAAGGCTTCAAGGATTTCATTGGAGTTCATGGTGAAGCCACGCGGCACACCTTCGGCCAGGTTACGACCGCGCACTTCAATTTCGCGCACTTCGTCATCCGGGTAGGCCGAACCGATACCGTGTTTGATACGTTCTGCTGTCGCTTCACCGATCAGTGAACCGTAGTTACGGCGCACATAATTAATGATGGCTTCATCAAAGCGATCGCCGCCAATACGCACAGAAGAGGAATACACCACGCCGTTCAGCGAGATCACTGCCACTTCGGTAGTACCACCACCGATATCAACCACCATCGAACCGGTCGCTTCCGAGACTGGCAAGCCCGCACCGATAGCCGCAGCCATCGGTTCTTCGATCAGGAACACTTCGCGTGCACCTGCGCCCTGAGCGGACTCACGGATCGCACGGCGTTCAACCTGAGTAGCACCAACGGGAACACAAACCAGCACACGCGGGCTCGGCCGCATAAAGCTGTTGCTGTGAACCTGCTTGATGAAATGCTGCAACATTTTCTCAGTCACAAAGAAGTCAGCAATTACGCCGTCTTTCATCGGACGAATCGCTGCGATATTGCCAGGCGTACGCCCCAGCATCTGTTTGGCGTCATGACCCACGGCCGCAACGCTCTTGGGTGAACCGGCACGATCCTGGCGAATGGCAACCACCGACGGTTCATTCAGTACAATGCCTTGTCCTTTAACATAAATCAGGGTATTGGCGGTACCCAAGTCGATGGACAAGTCATTGGAAAACATGCCACGAAATTTCTTAAACATAACGAAAGGATAATCCTGCAAGCTGGGGGCGGAAAATAAAATCCGCCTACTTTACCAACCACACGAAGCAGCGACAAGGCGCAAAAATGTTCTGCTTCGGTGAAAAATAGTCTGCGTTATTACCGTTCGAACGTGCGGAAAACGAATAGAGCCTGAAATCCCTCAACAAAGGCTCAGTTCTCCACCAAATCAACGCACTCAACAACGTAACGCAGCTCATAAAATTTAACATTTTTCCTGGTTATCATCGGTGGTAAGCACCTACTGACGCCCACAGGAAAAGACGGGCCATTCTACGTCAATTTTTGCCCGGTCATCAGGTTAAACACGATAACGACGCGAATATTTTTTACGACTGACGTCGATCGGCTCTGGCGACGCAAAAAAATCGCCCTGTCCACCAAGAATTCCGCGTTCTTTCAGCGTCTGCCACTCATTGCGCGTGCGCACCCCCACGGCAAAGACCTGCGTATGGGTCCCCTCACACGCACCGGCCAGGCTCTGAACAAACAGCTGGTTCTCATCACGCCGATCGATACTCCTCACCAACCCCGGGTGAAGCTTGACGATCTCCACCGGCAATGACTTGATATAAGAAGTACTCACTACGGTTAACCCGGCCTGAGAAACCACCAGACGGCAGCCCAAGCCGGAGAATAATCGTAACACCGGACGCAGCCGATCGATATGTTGACACACTTCGGCCTCCGCAAGTTCAATCAGAATTCGCCTGCGGCAACTTTTTTCACACTGTAGCAGCATATCACGCGCCCAACGCTGGAAACTGCGTTGTAATAATGAATCCACACACAGTGGAAACGCCAGCGTCTCTTCAGGCCAAAGCGTTAATAACGGAATTATCCGACTCATATGCTGGCGATCATAGCTTTCTGCTAGCCCGAACTGCTTGATCAAGGGGAGATATTCTGCAGGCAACAGCTCCTGTGTCCCGTCGTGGATCCGGCTCATCACCTTACGGTGATGCACTTCGCCATCCACCGTGACCACCGGCTGCAGGTAAAGACGTGGCCCACCGCGTGCCAATACCTGTTCAAGCAAAGTGCGCCATTTAACATTGCCACGCCCTTTCTCCGGCACATCGCTGTCATAGACATACCAGCCATTTTCCCCCTGCAGCGTGGCATTACGGGTGGCCTGCTCGGCGTTATCAATAATCTGTTCGGTGTTCTGCCCACTACGATAGGCAACGATACCAATATGCAGGAATGCCTCGCGATCGATAAGCGTCGTTGAAGGTAAGGCATCAATGGCGTTAACCAGTTGCGCAGCAATACCGTCAGCCTCTTTGAGGGTGCGGTGCGGCAGCAAGACGGTAAAATCGCTGTGAAAATAACGGGCCAGCAACGCGGCTGGGTAGCGCATAACAAAAGTAGAGAGCAGGTTCACCAGCGAATACATCAGTTCCTCTACCGCTGCATTACCGTGAATTTCACGCAGCGTGTCGAAATCAGGCAGGCGCACCATCATGACAATGCCGTGTGATCCCCCTTCTTCCAACTGCGTCGTCAGTTGGTTATCAAAAAACAACCGGTTATTGAGGCCCGTTTTTGCATCTTGGGCAGCAAAAGCGCGGATCAGGGTATCGACACGGTTACGCTCTTCACGCGCCTCGGCCAGATCCGCCAGCAGACGATCGATCGCGCCGCTGACGCTGGCAGGAGACTCACGCACATCACCTTTAAGTACTTCTTCACGTTCGCCATTGAGGATCCGCCGGGCACGCCGATCGAGACGATCTTCACCATCAGCCTGCTCACGTAGCCAACGCAAACTAAACAACAGGATCACCACCATGGTAATGATGGACAGGGTTACCGCCGCCGTTGACTGCAACGTTCGCACATCGCTGGCGAAAGGATCGAGATAGGTGATATTCAGCACGGTTCCGGGATGATGCATCAACACCTGCGAAGTATGCCGATAACCATTGAGTGACTCCCATGGCAATTTTACCGCCGGCAAGCGGTAGGAAAACTGGGTACTTTTCTCGGTATCCACGCTGATGGCAACAATGCCAAGTGGCCGCATCACCAGCGGTAACCAGTGATCCAGCGCTTGAGGAGCCTCAAGCAACATCGCCTGATCGAGAGAGGTTGCCAACGCCTCGAAGCGGTTCTCTAACCGTTCCTGGGTGACATAAAAAAAGCTGTACGAGCACCCCATCAGCATCAAGAACATTGCCAGCGCAACGAGCAAGGTGATTAGTGCAGAGAGTTTCGTGGTAAATCTCATTCCCGTGCCTTGTCCGCAATGGTTAAATGAAAGATCACCTTTTGATATATAAAGGCCCCGTTCCTGCTCAAATAAGTACAACACCGTACCCTGATTTCAAAAAAAATTAAGAAAGTGTTTTTTTCCTTACTCAGCATCAGGTTATCGCTACCAACCTATCAAGCATAGACAACGAAGAAAACTATTAAGCGCTATTTTTTTGTCATTTATCAGAACACGCATTTCTATTATGCATAATAGTCAAAGCAAACCGATTCAAACATTCATATCCAATATGAAATCAAGGGGAAGAGTGACATGCGAGCACTGTTATTGGAACAGCAAGACGATCAAATCCTGGCGCAGGTCAAAGATATCGGCAGCGGTCGGCTGCCAGACGGCGATGTGACGGTCGATGTCAACTGGTCCAGCCTTAACTATAAGGATGCGCTGGCGATCACCGGCAAAGGAAAGATTATTCGCAGCTTCCCTATGATACCCGGAATCGACTTTGCGGGCCGCGTCTACAGCAGCCGAGACCCGCGTTTTAAAGCGGGCCAGAGCGTGGTGCTCACCGGCTGGGGCGTCGGGGAAAACCATTGGGGTGGCTTAGCCGAACAGGCCCGTGTCTCCGGCGACTGGCTGATTCCTCTGCCGACTAAGCTGGATGAGCGAAAAGCGATGATCCTCGGTACCGCAGGCTTTACCGCCATGCTATGCGTGATGGCGCTGGAAGAAGGTGGGGTCAAACCGGCTGATGGCGACATTCTGGTCACCGGTGCCAGCGGCGGCGTGGGCAGTACGGCGATCGCCCTGCTCGCCACACTGGGCTACAGCGTGACGGCGATCAGCGGCCGCGATAACAATACCGGTTATCTGAAATCGCTCGGGGCTAAAGAGGTGCTGCCACGCAGCGACTATGTCGAAACCCCGCGCCCGTTGGAAAAACAGCTTTGGGCTGGGGCGATCGATACCGTGGGTGACAAATTGCTGGCCCGCATTCTGGCCCAGATGAATTACAACGGTACCGTTGCCGCCTGCGGCCTGGCGGGTGGCTATCAACTTCCCACCACGGTAATGCCTTTTATTCTGCGCAACGTGCGCCTGCAAGGGATCGATTCAGTACATACCCCCTTCCCACGCCGCCAAGCCGTCTGGGAGCGCCTGGCCAGCATCCTGCCAGAAAGTTTCTATCAGCAAGCAACGCAGGAGATCCTGCTCGAAGAGGTGCCTGCCGCTGCCGCCGCGCTGATGAACAACCAGATCACCGGCCGTACGCTGGTGAAAATACGCTGAAAATAGCGGGAAAATGCCCTCTCCGCCTGGAGAAGGGCAATCTCCCCGCGCCACTTGCCATTGTTTTTTACCCTCTATCTCTCGCATTACGTTCACTTTCACGCCATGCTTAGGCCGTCACCTGCGGAGAACAAATAATGGACAAGCTACGAAAACTCACCGAAGCCGATGTCACGCCGGAGAGCGTGTTCTATCAGCGGCGCAAAGTGCTCCAAGCATTAGGGATCACCGCCGCCTCCCTGGCTTTACCCCCCCCTGCGCAAGCCGATTTACTGTCCTGGTTCAAAGGCAACGATCGGCCCAAGGCCCCAGCGGGCAAAGCGCTGGAGTTCAGCAAACCGGAGATCTGGCAGGCCAACCTGGCGTTGACGCCGGAGGAGAAAGTCTCTGGCTACAATAACTTCTATGAATTTGGCCTGGATAAAGCCGATCCTGCCGCTAACGCCGGCGATCTGAAAACCGCAGACTGGAAGGTGCAGATCGACGGTGAGGTCGGCAAGCCGATGACGCTGGATATCGACGATCTGATCAAGCGTTTCCCACTCGAAGAGCGTATTTATCGCATGCGCTGCGTGGAGGCCTGGTCGATGGTGGTGCCCTGGATCGGTTTTGAACTGGGCAAACTGCTGAAACTGGTGGAACCCACCAGCAGCGCACGCTATGTGGCATTCCAAACCCTGTATGACCCTGAGCAGATGCCCGGCCAAAAAGACCGCTTTATCGGTGGCGGGCTGAAATACCCTTATGTGGAAGGATTGCGGCTCGATGAAGCCATGCATCCGTTGGCCCTGCTCACCGTCGGCGTGTATGGCAAAGCATTACCACCGCAAAACGGCGCCCCTCTGCGGCTAATCGCTCCTTGGAAATACGGTTTCAAAGGCATCAAATCGATCGTGAAAATCAGCCTGACCCGTGAACAGCCGCCGACCACCTGGAATCTTTCCGCCCCCAATGAATACGGCTTTTACGCCAATGTGAACCCGCATGTCGATCATCCGCGCTGGTCACAGTCCACCGAACGTTTCATCGGTTCTGGCGGCATTTTGGACGTTCAGCGCCAGCCGACGCTGCTGTTCAATGGCTATGCCGATCAGGTGGCCTCGCTGTACCGCGGCCTGGATTTACGGGAGAACTTCTGAGTGCGGCTCACCCCAACGCATGTCCGCTGGCTGAAGGTGGTTATCACTTTAGCGGCGTTTCTACCGTTCCTGTGGCTGATTCTGGCGGTCGATCAAGGCTGGTTCAGCGCCGATCCGGCCAAAGATATCCAGCATTTTACCGGCAGAATGGCGCTGAAATTGCTGCTGGCCACCCTGTGCGTCACGCCTCTCGCCCATTATGCACGCCAACCCATGCTGATCCGCTGCCGCCGTATGCTGGGCTTGTGGTGTTTTGCCTGGGCCACGCTACATCTGATCAGCTATTCGACGCTTGAACTGGGGCTCAGCAATATCAACCTGTTGGGACGTGAGCTGATCACCCGTCCATACCTGACACTCGGTATCGTCAGTTGGCTGTTGCTGTTAGCGTTGGCCGCCACCTCAACGCTTTGGGCACAGCGCAAGTTGGGTTCAAAATGGCAAAAGTTGCATAACTTCGTCTATCTGGTCGCTATTGTAGCGCCCATTCACTATCTGTGGTCAGTAAAAACCTTTTCACCGCAGCCCTTTATTTATGCCGCGCTGGCACTGTTGTTACTGGTCCTGCGTTACAGGAAATTCCGCCGTTGGTGGCGCTAAACCCGCCTGCAACGGGTTCAACTTGCAGCGAAAATCACCGTTTGCAGTACGGAACTTTTCTGTGTTCTATCCCTCATAATCCGATAATGGGGTTATCTGTTTGTCAATTCAGGGTTGAATATCTTCGCTGATAAGACCAGTATTTAGCTGCGAATTGCTACGATATCGTTATAATGCCCGCCCTTGCACCTGCTGACGGCATGAAATCATCACCTAGCAGGTGACAAATCGGTGACATCGGGTTATTTTCTTCAATGATGGTTTTATTGCCGGAGATAGCAGCACAATGGCGGATAAGTTTCACATTTTGCTTTTGAACGGCCCCAACCTGAATCTGCTGGGGACGCGTGAGCCGGAGAAGTACGGCAGCACGACGTTACCCGAGATTGTTAACGGGTTGGAAAACCAGGCGCTGGCGCTGAATATTACCCTGAGCCATCTGCAATCCAATGCCGAATATGCGCTAATCGATCGCATTCATCAGGCTCGCGGTAATACAGATTTCATTCTGATTAACCCTGCCGCGTTCACGCATACCAGCGTGGCGCTGCGTGATGCGCTGTTGGCGGTGCAGATCCCGTTTATCGAGATCCACCTGTCCAACGTGCATGCCCGCGAACCTTTCCGCCATCACTCTTACCTCTCTGACATTGCGGTAGGCGTGATTTGCGGCCTCGGCGCGGATGGCTACACATTTGCTTTACAGGCAGCGGTTCGCCGTTTGTCAAAATCCAACTGTACCCTAAATAGTTCGAGTTGCAGGAAGGCGACGACGCAGTGAATCCTCAGGAGCTTACGGAAGTCAAGTGACTGGGGTGAGCGAGGAAAGTCAACGCACCTGCAACTTGAAGTATGACGGGTATAATTGCTACGCAAAAAAAGAGTCGGAATCACACTCATGGATATTCGTAAAATCAAGAAACTGATCGAACTGGTTGAAGAGTCAGGCATTTCTGAACTGGAAATCTCTGAAGGCGAAGAGTCAGTCCGCATCAGCCGTGCCGCTCCGGTGCAGGCTTACCCAATGATGCAACAGTACGCGATGCCAGCCCAGCAGCAACCCGCGCTGGCGGCTGCCGTTGCCCCAACTGCCGCAGAAACCCCAGCAGCACCCGCGGCCGTGAGTGGCCACATCGTTCGCTCTCCAATGGTTGGGACGTTCTACCGCACACCAAGCCCGGACGCAAAAGCCTTCGTGGAAGTGGGCCAGAAAGTGAACGCCGGCGACACCCTGTGCATCGTCGAAGCAATGAAAATGATGAACCAAATCGAAGCCGACAAATCTGGCGTGGTGAAAGCCATTCTGGTAGAAAACGGCCAGCCGGTTGAATATGACGAGCCACTGGTCGTCATCGAATAACGAGGCGCACCATGCTTGATAAAATTGTTATCGCCAACCGTGGCGAAATTGCGCTGCGTATTCTGCGAGCCTGTAAAGAGCTCGGCATCAAGACCGTGGCCGTTCACTCTGCCGCCGATCGCGATCTGAAACACGTGCTGCTGGCTGACGAAACCGTATGTATCGGCCCTGCGCCTTCGGTTAAAAGCTATCTGAACATCCCGGCCATCATCTCTGCGGCGGAAATCACCGGTGCAGTGGCGATCCACCCCGGTTACGGCTTCCTGTCCGAGAATGCCGATTTCGCCGAGCAGGTTGAACGCTCCGGCTTTATCTTCATCGGCCCGCGTGCTGAAACCATCCGCCTGATGGGTGATAAAGTTTCTGCCATCAACGCGATGAAAAAAGCCGGCGTGCCTTGCGTACCAGGTTCCGACGGCCCGCTGACCGACGACATGGATAAAAACCGTGCCTTCGCCAAGCGCATCGGTTACCCGGTGATCATCAAGGCTTCCGGCGGCGGCGGCGGCCGTGGTATGCGCGTTGTGCGCAACGACAAAGATCTTGAGCAATCCATTTCCATGACCAAAGCGGAAGCCAAAGCGGCTTTCAACAACGACATGGTTTATATGGAAAAGTACCTGGAAAACCCGCGCCACATCGAAATTCAGGTGTTGGCAGACGGCCAGGGCAACGCCATCTATCTGGCAGAACGTGACTGCTCAATGCAGCGCCGCCACCAGAAAGTGGTTGAAGAAGCGCCAGCTCCAGGGATCACCCCGGAACTGCGCCGCTACATCGGCGAGCGTTGCTCGAAAGCCTGTGTGGAGATCGGCTACCGCGGTGCAGGCACCTTTGAGTTCCTGTACGAAAACGGCGAGTTCTATTTCATTGAAATGAACACCCGTATTCAGGTAGAACACCCGGTCACAGAAATGATCACCGGCGTGGATCTGATCAAAGAGCAGTTGCGTATCGCTGCCGGTCAGCCGCTGTCGATCAAACAGGACGAAGTGAAGATCCACGGCCATGCGGTGGAATGCCGTATCAACGCCGAAGATCCGAACACCTTCCTGCCAAGCCCAGGCAAGATCACCCGTTTCCACGCGCCGGGCGGTTTCGGCGTGCGCTGGGAGTCTCATATCTACGCCGGTTATACCGTACCGCCGTATTATGATTCCATGATCGGCAAACTGATCACTTACGGTGAAAACCGTGATGTGGCGATTGCCCGCATGAAAAACGCGCTGGCTGAACTGATCATCGATGGCATCAAAACCAACGTTGAATTGCAGCAAAAGATCATGAGCGACGAGAACTTCCAGCATGGTGGCACCAACATCCACTATCTGGAAAAGAAGCTGGGTCTGCAAGAGACCTAAGCCCGCAGATTGCACGTTATCTGACCAAGGCCGATGATTCATCGGCCTTTTTCTTTATGGCTGCCACCAACTTAACGCTGGGCAAATGCCGATCTTGTCGTAAAATCCCCTCCTTTGCCAATCCATCAGCGTAAACCCCGGAGGCACGGATGGAAAAACGCTTTGTTCAAGCTCATCGCGAGGCGCGCTGGGCACTGGGCCTGACGCTGCTTTATCTGTTGGCGTGGTCACTGGCAGCCTACCTGCCGGATAGCACCGCAGGCATCACCGGCCTGCCGCACTGGTTCGAAATGGCCTGTCTGCTGGTGCCGCTGCTGTTTATCGGCCTATGCTGGCTGATGGTGCGCGGCGTCTTCCGCGATATTCCCCTGGAGGATAGCGATGCAAACTGAAGTGATCTTGCCGCTGATCGCCTATCTGTTGCTGGTGTTCGGCCTGTCGATCTATGCCTACAGCCGCCGCCAGACCGGCAACTTTCTCAGCGAATATTTCCTCGGCAACCGCTCGATGGGCGGTTTTGTGCTGGCAATGACGCTCACCGCCACCTATATCAGCGCCAGTTCATTTATCGGTGGGCCCGGTGCCGCCTATAAATATGGCCTCGGCTGGGTGCTGCTGGCGATGATCCAACTGCCCGCAGTGTGGCTTTCGCTCGGGGTACTGGGCAAAAAGTTCGCCATTCTGGCGCGGCGTTACAATGCCATCACCCTGAACGACATGCTGTTTGCTCGTTATCAAAGCCGCCTGTTGGTATGGCTGGCCAGCCTCAGCCTGCTGGTGGCCTTCCTGGGAGCCATGACGGTGCAGTTTATCGGCGGTGCGCGCCTGCTGGAGACGGCAGCCGGTATTCCCTACGATACCGGCCTGCTGATTTTTGGCATCAGCATTGCGCTGTATACCGCGTTCGGCGGCTTCCGCGCCAGCGTGCTCAACGACGCCATGCAAGGATTGGTGATGCTGCTCGGCACCGTGTTGCTGCTGGTGGCAGTGATCCACGCGGCGGGCGGCCTGCACAGCGCGGTAGAGAAACTGCAGCAGATCGACCCGGCGCTGGTGACACCACAAGGCGGCGAGCAGATCCTCAGCCTGCCGTTTATGGCTTCGTTCTGGATCCTGGTGTGCTTTGGCGTGATTGGCCTACCGCACACCGCCGTACGCTGCATCTCCTACAAAGACAGTAAAGCGTTACACCGTGGCATCATCCTCGGCACCATCGTGGTGGCGGTGCTGATGTTCGGCATGCATCTTGCCGGTGCTCTGGGCCGCGCGGTGCTCCCAGACTTGAAGATCCCCGACCAGGTGATCCCAACGCTGATGATCACCGTGCTGCCGCCTTACGCCGCCGGGATCTTCCTGGCAGCGCCGATGGCGGCGATCATGTCGACCATCAATGCCCAATTGTTGCAATCTTCCGCCACCATCATCAAAGACCTTTATCTCGGCGTGCGGCCACAGCAAATGCACAACGAGAAGATGGTCAAACGCTTCTCCAGCCTGACCACGCTGATCCTCGGCCTGCTGGTGCTGCTGGCCGCGTGGCGGCCGCCGGAAATGATTATCTGGCTGAACCTGCTGGCCTTCGGCGGCCTGGAGGCCGTGTTCCTGTGGCCGCTGGTGCTGGGCCTGTACTGGGAACGCGCCAACGCACAGGGAGCGCTTAGCTCAATGGTCACTGGTGCGTTATGCTATACGCTATTGGCCAGCTTCAAACTGCAACTGGCCGGGTTGCACCCGATTGTGCCTGCGCTGCTGCTCAGCCTGTCGACGTTTTATATCGGTAACCTGTGCGGCGAAAAGCGTCGGCTGGCGTCATCCTTACCCTCTTGAAGAGAATTGTTATGCCTTGGATCCAACTAAAACTGAACACCACCGGCAAACTGGCAGAAGACCTGAGCGATGCGCTGGTTGAGAGCGGTGCCGTGTCGGTGACCTTTCAGGACACCCACGATAACCCGGTGTTTGAACCCTTGCCGGGCGAAACACTGCTGTGGGGCGATACCGATGTGATCGGCCTGTACGACGCCGAAACCGATATGGCCGAGGTCGTTGCCATGCTGGAGCAGCATCCGTTGCTGGGTGCTGGTTTCCGCCACAAAATCGAGCAGTTGGAAGATAAAGACTGGGAGCGCGAATGGATGGATAACTTCCACCCGATGCGCTTCGGCGAGCGGCTGTGGATCTGCCCAAGCTGGCGTGACGTGCCGGATCCAGCGGCGGTTAACGTGATGCTCGATCCGGGCCTGGCATTCGGCACCGGTACTCACCCTACCACGGCGCTGTGCCTGCAATGGCTCGACGGCCTGGATCTGGCGGGCAAAACCCTTATCGACTTCGGCTGTGGCTCCGGTATTCTGGCGATTGCTGCCCTGAAACTCGGTGCCGCACGCGCTATTGGCATTGATATCGATCCCCAGGCGATTCAGGCCAGCCGCGATAATGCGCAGCGTAACGGTGTTTCTGAACGCCTAGAGCTGTATCTGCCAAAAGACCAGCCTGCCGATCTGCAGGCCGACGTGGTCGTTGCCAACATTCTGGCTGGCCCGTTGCGTGAGCTGGCACCGCTTATCGGCTGCCTGCCCAAAACCGGAGGTTATCTTGGCCTCTCCGGCGTGCTGGCGACTCAGGCCCCGAGCGTTGCCGAAGCCTATGCCGATAAATTCGCTCTCGAGCCAGTTGCCGAACGCGAAGAGTGGTGCCGTATTACCGGCCAACGCAAATAGTTACATTTTTCCCTGCCAACGAAAAACCACCGGAAATTGAATCACTTCCGGTGGTTTTGCTAATTCCTGCTCAAAATCACCGGTTTATACTGAGAAAACGCAGGCGTATTCTCCTGCGCAAGCGACGGCAACCCATTAGTTGCACGCCAAAAGCTTACCCACATTTTTGTTTTGAAAGGATTGAAAATGAAAAGAAACTTACTGCTTGCAGCAATGCTGGCTGCCAGTTTTTCGATCGGCGCTGCAGAACAACATCAGCACTGGAGCTATGAAGGGCAGGAAGATCCGGCGCACTGGGGCAAACTCTCACCAGATTTCGCACTGTGTGAAACCGGTAAGAACCAGTCACCGGTCAATATCCAGGGCGCATTGAAGACCCATCATGGCAAGCTTGAGCTGGCTTTCCTGCCGGGCAAACAGCAAATCATCAATAACGGCCACACCATTCAGGTTAACGTCAGCGAAGGCAATACCCTGCGCCTGGATAACGATACCTTCACGCTGCAACAGTTCCACTTCCATGCCCCAAGCGAGAACGAGATCGACGGCAAGCAGTTCCCACTGGAAGCGCACTTCGTCTATAAAGATAAAGATGGTGCTCTGGCCGTGCTGGCACTGATGTTCCAAGAAGGCAAAGCTAACACGCAGTTGGCGCAGGCTTGGCAGCAGATGCCCACTCAGGTTGATCAGACAGCAGTATTGAACAAGCCGGTGGATATTAAGGCGCTGTTGCCTAAGCAGTTCAACTTCTACCGCTTCAGTGGCTCACTGACCACACCACCTTGCTCTGAAGGTGTGACCTGGATGGTGCTGGATCATCCTGTCAGCGCTTCTGCTGAGCAGATCGGTCAGTTCCGTTCCGTTGTCCATCATGCCAACAATCGCCCGGTACAGCCGCTGAATGGCCGCGTTATCGTCGATTGATGTTTAAGGCATGCTCACCGCTGCCCCCTTAGGGATGGGCGGTGGGCCGCTAACACGATTCAGCCACAGCCTCTTCCACGGGAATTTTTTCCGCTTTGTCAAAGTAATACCCTGATAATTCTGCTGTATGCCTGATGCTGCATGCTTAAATTCGCATCGTTCAAAGATAATATCCTGTTGTGCCGGGAATATTTCACTGCACACAAATTAAGCACAATACGTCAAGCCATTGTTAAATAACTATAATATTATTCTAAATCGCTGTGACCCGCATTTTCATTGATAAATAGCAGCAAATTGGTCAAAGTTTGGCCTTTCATCTCAACGAAAAAATGCGTAATATACGCGCCCTTGCGGACACAGTATGGTCATTCTTTTGTCTATGCGCATTGGAAACCACCAGTTAACAAATTGCCTGATTGCGGCCCCGATGGCCGGGATCACCGATCGCCCATTCAGAACCTTATGTCATGCAATGGGGGCTGGGATGGCTGTATCCGAAATGCTCTCCTCCAATCCGGAGGTGTGGCGCACGGATAAGTCACGTCTGCGTATGGTACATAGCGATGAACCAGGGATCCGTTCCGTGCAGATTGCCGGATGTGATCCTGATGATATGGCGGCCGCGGCGCGCATTAATGTGGCCAGCGGCGCACAGATCATCGACATCAATATGGGATGCCCGGCCAAGAAAGTGAACCGGAAGCTTGCAGGGTCTGCATTATTGCAGTACCCGGATCTGGTTAAACAGATCCTCCACGCGGTGGTTAACGCGGTGGATGTGCCGGTAACGCTTAAGATTCGTACCGGCTGGGCACCAGAACACCGTAACTGTGTAGAGATTGCCCAACTGGCCGAAGACTGTGGTATACAGGCCCTGACGATTCATGGCCGAACCCGTGCCTGCCTGTTCAACGGCGACGCGGAGTACAACAGCATTCGGGCAGTTAAGCAGAGTGTTTCCATTCCGATTATCGCGAATGGTGACATTACTGACCCGCATAAAGCCAGAGCAGTGCTCGACTACACCGGGGCCGATGCCCTGATGATAGGCCGTGCTGCTCAGGGGAGACCCTGGATCTTCCGGGAAATCCAGCATTATCTGGACACAGGGGAGCTGCTACCACCGATGCCACTTGGCGAAGTGAAGCGCTTGTTGATAGAACATATTCGGGAATTGCACGGCTTTTATGGCCAAGGCAAGGGATTCCGGATTGCTCGTAAGCACGTATCCTGGTATCTCCAGGAGCATGCCCCAAATGACCAGTTTCGGCGCACATTCAACGCCATAGAGGATGCCAGCGAACAGCTGGAGGCGTTGGAGGCATATTTCGAAAATCTTAGCGTAAAAAAAGAGCTGACAGAACTATGTTCGAACAACGCGTAAATTCTGACGTACTGACCGTTTCAACCGTGAACTCACAGGATCAAGTAACCCAAAAGCCTCTGCGTGACTCGGTTAAACAAGCACTGAAGAACTATTTTGCTCAACTGAATGGTCAGGATGTTAACGACCTGTATGAGCTGGTATTGGCTGAAGTTGAACAGCCATTGTTGGACATGGTGATGCAATACACCCGTGGCAACCAGACCCGTGCAGCACTGATGATGGGTATCAACCGCGGTACACTGCGTAAGAAATTAAAAAAATACGGCATGAACTGATACTAATCAGTTAACGTATTGATAAAAGGCGCTTTTCCTCATCAGGTTAAGCGCCTTTTTCTTTATCCTTCAAATGACCGGGACTTTCGCCCCCACGCCCCGCCCTGGTTCCTCATTTCTCATCGCCAGCGCCCCTTTATGCCCCGATATTGTGTGATATAATGCGCTCTTTCCAAGAGCCCCTTCGCTGGCGAGCAGCCGTCCTTTTGAAGCCTGAAAGCAGTGCGAATTGCCCTTCGAATGTAAATATTTTGCTAATTCCACGAGTTGGCCAAACGATCATCATGACAGAGTGTCTGAGTATTGTATCGCTATCGAGTTGCTTCCTTGTGCGCTACAGGTTTCCGTCCCCCCATCGCATAATGAGTTAATAATGAAGCCCCCGCAAAAATTCCAACGTACTTTTCTGCACCCACGCTACTGGTTGACCTGGTTCGGTTTAGGTGTGCTGTTTCTGCTGGTTCAACTCCCTTACCCAGTGCTGCACAAGCTCGGCGTCTGGATGGGCCGCACTTCCATGCGTTTCCTGAAGCGCCGCGTTACCATCGCTCGCCGTAATCTTGAGCTGTGTTTCCCGGAAATGGACGCCGAACAGCGCGAACGCCAGGTCGTGGGCAATTTCGAATCCCTCGGCATGGGCCTGTTGGAAACCGGTATGGCCTGGTTCTGGCCCGACAACCGCGTAAAACGCTGGTTCAACGTGACAGGCATTCATCATCTGCAAGCAGCCCAGCAGAACAATCGTGGCGTGCTGGTGATCGGCGTGCACTTTATGTCGTTGGAACTCGGTGGCCGGGCGATGGGGTTATGTCAGCCGATGATGGCAATGTATCGCCCACACAACAATAAAGCGATGGAGTGGGCCCAAACTAAAGGCCGTATGCGCTCCAACAAAGCGATGCTGGATCGTAAAGACCTGCGCGGTATGGTGAATGCCCTGAAACGAGGTGAAGCCGTCTGGTTCGCGCCAGATCAGGATTATGGCCCACGCGGCAGCGTATTTGCCCCCCTGTTCGCTGTTGAGCAGGCTGCCACCACCAGCGGCACCTTTATGCTGGCCCGCCTGGCCAAGCCAGCTCTGCTGCCAGTAGTGCTGATTCGTCGCCCGAATGGCCGTGGTTACGAACTGCTGATCCAGCCTGCGCTGGAAGACTATCCCATCAACGATGAAATTGCCGCCGCTGCCTATATGAATAAGGTCGTGGAGCAAGAGATCATGCGCGCGCCAGAGCAATATCTGTGGCTACATCGCCGTTTCAAGACACGCCCGGCTGGGTCGCCTTCGTTGTACTGAACATCTCCTTCTGGGGCGCAGCCCGCTGTGCCCCAATCCTCCTCAGGCATTTTGTGCTCCCTATCGAAACATCCGCTGAACCGGTTTTAACTTTGCTGTAACCTCCTTTTTTACCCACACACAGGAAAAGGAAATGATGAAAACTCAGGTTCGTCTTGCTCTGGTCGGTGATTACAATCCCGAAGCGGTTGCCCACCAGGCTATCCCCGTCGCTCTTCAACTGACAGCCTCACACCTTGATATCAATATTCAGTTCCACTGGCTTGCCACGGAAACCCTTACCGCAACCGCGGTATTACAGGGTTATGATGCGATCTGGGTGGTGCCCGGCAGCCCCTATCACTATGACGATGGCGTTTTTATGGCAATCCGCTATGCCCGTGAACAGAACGTACCGTTTCTGGGATCTTGCGGTGGTTTTCAGTACGCGATTGTGGAATATGCCCGCAATGTGATGGGCTGGCACGATGCCGGGCATGCGGAAACCGATCAGGGTGGCCGTTTGGTGATCGCCCCGCTGCGTTGCTCACTGGTCGAAAAGACCGGCACCATTCGCTTCCGGCCAGAAACGCTGATCGCTCGCGCCTATGGCAAGTTGGAAACACATGAAGGTTACCACTGTAACTTTGGCGTGAACCCGGAGTTTGTTGCTGATTTGGAACAACATCCGCTGATCGTCAGCGGCCACGATACCGAAGGGGATGTACGCTCGGTAGAACTGCCGGGGCACCGCTTTTATGCCGCTACGCTGTTTCAATCGGAACGCGCGGCGCTGCGCGGTGAGCTTTCTCCGCTGGTGGTGGCACTGATTCAGGCCGCGCGCTGAGTCTTTCAGGGGGCTTAGCAGCCCCTGCGGTTACCACATCAACCGGCCAATCAGCGGGGCAGCAATCACGGTAATCACTCCCGCCAGCATCATCACCAGGCTGGAAACCACGCCTTCCTGCTGGCCAAGTTCATAGGCTCTTGCAGTACCGGCACCGTGCGATGAAGCGCCAAATCCAGCCCCCTTCGCTAAACCGCTGCGCACCGAAAGCCGCAGGAACAACACGTCCCCCACCGCCATGCCGAATACGCCGGTGATCACCACAAACAGCGCCACCAGATCTGGCTGGCCCCCCATCTGCTTTGCCGCTTCCAATGCAAACGGTGTGGTGATGGAACGCACCGCCAGGCTGCGCTGCACCTCGTCCGGCAAAGTCAGCCAACGCGCCAGCCACACCGAGCTGCAAACGGCCACGCCGACCGCCGTGAACACCCCAGCACTAAGCGAGAGCCAATGACGGCGGATGATATGCAGGTTCTCATACACCGGCACGGCAAAAGCGATGGTCGCCGGGCCAAGCAACCACAGCAGCCAGTGCGTTTCACCGATGTAATCCTGATAAGAAATGTGAGTCACCACCAGTAGCACCACCAGGATCAGCGGGGTTAATACCAACGGCATCAATAACAGCGTTCTGCGGCGGCGGTAGAGTTTTTTATTGGCAAAATAGAGCACCAAGGTAGCCACAAAACAGGCAAGGCTGAGGATCACATCATTCATGGCGCGCTTTCCGGCGTTGCAGCCAAAGCTCAAAGCGGTAGACACGATCCACCACCAGCCCGGTCGCGCCCAGCGTCAACATGGTGCTGACAGCGATCACCAGGAAAATCTTCCAGCCCTCCACCATCAGTAACTGGGCATAGTTCACCACCGCCACCACGGCAGGCACAAAGAACAACAGCATTTCGGCCAGCAACCAGCGTGCACCGGCCTTTACCCAATTCAGCGGCAGAATACGCAGCAGGATCAGTGCCAGCATCATTAACATGCCGACAATATTGGCCGGCAGCGGCAGATGGAATTGTTTTACCAGCCGATCGGCAAGCAGGAATAACAGGGCATACAGCACCACCTGAGCCGGCACCTGTAAGCGGCTCAACAACGATGGCGCAGCGCGGCGTAACGCCAGGTACATAATAGAAACCTCAAACAGAAAATCACGGCACACAGTATACGCAGTAAGGAAACTGTGCCTGAAATGAATTAAAGTCATTATCATCATGCCAAAAAGGAATGGTATCACCCTGAGGAGCACCTGAATGGATGTCCGCACCCTGCGCTATTTTGTTGAAGTGGTTCGCCAGCAAAGCTTCACCCGCGCGGCCGAGAAACTGTTCGTCACCCAACCGACCATCAGCAAAATGCTGCGCCAGTTGGAAGATGAACTGGAATGCACGCTGCTGATCCGCGAAGGGCGCAAGCTGCATCTCACCGACAGCGGGCAGGCGGTTTATCAGCGTGGGCTGGCGATTCTGGATGAATTCCGCCAGTTGGAGACGGAGCTGGAAGACATCAGCTCGGTGAAAAAAGGCGTGCTGCGGCTGGGGATCCCGCCGATGGTCGGCAGGCAGATCGCCGGGCTCATCAAGCAATTTCGCCAAACCTACCCCGGCATCGAGCTGAAGATTGCCGAGCTGGGCGGCCAGTCGGTTGAACAGGCGGTGCTGTCTGGGGAACTGGATCTGGCGATGACGATACGCCCCTCAGGCACTGAACAGCTCCTGACTTTTCTGCCGCTGCTAAGCCACCCGATGTGCGTCGTCATGCCCCGCACGGCCTACTGGCTCAACCGCACCACCGTCAATATTGGCGAACTCGCCGAGTGGCCAATCCTGATTTATAACGAGGATTTTACGCTATATAAGATGCTGATGGCCGCATTCCATCAGGCGGGTTTCGAGCCCAAGATTGCCGTGCGCAGCGGCCAGTGGGATTTTCTGGCCTCGATGGTTCAGGCGGGTATCGGCATTGCCACGTTACCCGAACCCGTGTGCCAATGGCTGGATAAAAGCAGCCTGATTTGGCTGCCGCTCGAGCCGCGTATGGAGTGGCTGGTGGGGTTGATCTGGCGCCAGGGGAGCTATCTCTCGCACAGCGCCCAGGCCTGGATCGCCTGCTGCCGCGACTACTGGCCTGTGACTTCGGGAAATTCATTGCAAAATCGCCTGCTATAATTCGGCTAATAGCTATAGAAAACAGCTAAAAATACGCTGGGTTATTCTTCCTGAACGGTTACCGGCCAGGGGCCAGCACAAAGTCAGCCTTCTCAATTATTATGCCAGATGGAAAATATATGCAGCGGAAATCCCTCCAGAATATGACTCCCGGCCTGATGAATCTGCTCGCTTATGAGCGCAGTTGGCTGAAACCGGACATTCGCGCTGGCCTTTCCGTCGCGGCAGTTGCGCTACCGGTGGCGATTGCCTATGCCGAATTGGCCGGTGTGAGCGCGATCGTCGGGCTTTACTCCTGCATTCTGCCGATGATCGCCTACGCCATCTTTGGTTCCTCACGGCAGTTGATCGTCGGCCCTGATGCGGCAACCTGTGCGGTGATCGCCGCAGTCGTGACGCCGCTGACCGCCGGTAATAGCGAACTCCACTGGCAGTTAACTATCGTGATGACTCTGATGATGGGCACATGGTGCCTGATCGCCAGCCGCTTCAGATTGGGAGCGATTGCGGATCTGCTGTCGCGCCCGATATTAAACGGGCTGCTGAACGGCGTGGCGCTGACGATCATCGTCAACCAGATCAGTAAGATACTCGGTTTCCCGTCCCCATCCAATGAACTGATTGAACGCATTCTCGCGCTACCGGAAAACTTGCTTAACAGCCATTGGCCGACGATGGGTATCTCGCTTCTGACGTTACTGATCCTGCTCGGCGTGCATTATGCCAGGCCCAATTGGCCAGCCCCGCTGTTCGCCGTAGTGTTGACGACGGCGCTGACCTGGGCAGCGAATTTGCCGCGTTTTGGCATCGAAACGGTATCGGGCTATACCGGTGGCGGCTTGCCCATGGTGTCATGGCCGGATTTTAAACCGGGGCTGCTGCGCGATCTGGTGATCCCGGCGTTAAACCTGGCAGTTGTCAGCTTTGTCAGCATGATGCTCACCGCACGCAGCTTTGCGGCCAAAAATGGCTACGAGGTGGATGCCGACAGTGAGTTTCGCGCGCTGGGGTTGGTGAATATCGTTTCCGGGCTTTCACAAGGGTTTGCTATCAGCGGTGCCAACTCCCGCACCGCCGTTAACGATGCCAACGGCGGCAAAAGCCAGTTGGTCTCGGTGATTGCCGCATTGGCGATCGCTGTAGTGGTGCTGTTCTTCAGCGAACCGCTGCAATTTATTCCTATACCCGTGCTGGGCGTGATACTGATTTACGCCTCATGGTCGCTACTGGACATGCGCAGTATTTTCCGGTTGCGCAAGCGCAATCGCCCGGCGTTCAATCTGGCGTTGTTTACTTTCCTGAGTGTGCTGCTGGTCGGGATCATTCCCGGTATCGGGCTTGCGGTTCTGCTCGGCCTGCTGCAGTTCCTGCAAACGGTGTTCCGGCCAACCGAGCAGTTGCTGGGGGTGAATGATGACGGAATGATCCATTCGATGGGGAAAGATAACGGTATTAAACCGGTCGATGGGGTGATTATGTACCGCTTTAATTCGCCCTTGACCTACTTCAACGTGGCCTATTTTAAACGGCGGATCACCAATCTGGTGGATAGCAGACCTTCCCAGCCGCGCTGGGTGGTGATTGACGCAGTAGCCAGTTTTACCCATGCGGATATCAGCGTGCTCGCCGCGATCAACGAACTGCAGCGGGAACTTAAGCTGCGTGGTATCAGCCTGGTGCTGGCGGGCCGCCGTACCGAGTTGACCCGCTGGTTCCGCCTGCATCGTTCCGGCAGCGATGAGCGCGATCTGATCCTGGTTCCCGATCTGTATCTGGCATTGAGGCTGATTCAAAGTAAAGAACTCAAGGAAGAGGGAATGAGAGACGCCGAGGCCCTGCTGAAAGGCTAGCTGCACCAAGGGCCGCGCTGCGGCCCTTGCAGTTTCTGCCTCAGCCCTCCCGCTCTACCAACAAGGCTTCCAGCAAGTCGAGGTCGTGCAGCAGTTTTTGCAGCGTCTCATTGCTGATTTTCTGTGTGGCGCGCAGGTGATAAAGCTCCCCTCGCTCAGCCCGCAATGCGGTCAGGCGGAAACGCCGCTCTAGGTTTTCCAGCGCCAGCGCGTTCTCAATGTCATCTTTATTGGCAATACGCCGCCGCAGCGCACCGATCACCCGCGAACTGACTTCTTTGAGGATCTGCGGATCAAAGTTTTCTTCGGTGTCTGCAGCCAGGCGCTCCTCCATCTTGTTGATGCTTTCGATCGCCACTTCCGCCACAAGGGCAATCGCCATGCGCTCCTCATTCTTACTGACGCTTTTATCCGCCACCTGTACGCCACGCAGCAGCCATGGCAAGACCAGCACACCGATAATCAACGACAGCAGAATCACGCCGGTGGCAATAAACACCAGTTGATAGCGAGCAGGGAAAGCGGTGCCGTCGCTCAGCAACAGCGGAATCGACAGCACACCCGCCAACGTGATCGCCCCGCGCACTCCAGCAAATGACGCCACCCACAGATCGCGCGTGCTGTAATCACCAAACTGCAACGGGCGTTTTTTCATAAAGCGCTTACTGGCGCTTTTCATCAGCCACAGCCAGGTGAAACGCAGCATCAGCAACGCGGCGTAGATAATCGCCACATCGGTGAACAGATACCAGGTCTCGATGGTCGGGTCTAACTCGGCCTGCAGAATAGAGGTCTCGATAATACCCGGCAACTGCAGCCCCAACATGATGAACACCGTGCCGTTGAACACAAACTCCAGCATGGCCCAAACGCTGTTGGCGCGCAGGCGCATCGCCAGCGGCGCGTTGCGGATCACGCCAGACTGGCTGATGGTCATCCCGGCTGCCACCGCTGCCAGGATGCCGGAAACACCGATGTGTTCGGCAATCAGATAAGAAGCGAACGGCAGCAACAGCAGAAAGACGATCTGCGTTGCCGGATCGTCACCGCTCCAGCGGCTCATCACCCGCAGCGACTTACTGTAAACCCAGGTTACCGCCACACCGGCCAGCAGGCCGCCGATCGCCACCTTCAGAAACTCCATGGTGGCACCGCCTACGGTAAACACCATGGTGCCCATGGCTACGGCGATGGCAAACTTCAGGGATACCAGGCCGGAAGCGTCGTTCATCAGCGCCTCACCTTCGAGCACACCCATGATCGACTTCGGGATCCGCCCTTTGCCGACGATCCCCCCCAGCGCTACGGCATCGGTCGGTGACAACACCGCCGCCAGCGCGAACGCCGCCACCAGCGGGATCCCTGGCACCATCAGGTAGATGAGATACCCCACCCCGACAACGGTGATCAGCACCAAAACCAGCGCTAGCCCGAGGATTTCGCGCCCATGATGCAAAAACTCGCGCAGAGGGGTTTTCCAACCGTCGGCGAACAACAGCGGAGGAATAAACAGCACCAGAAACAGTTCGGGGTCAAAGTCGACATGCAGGCCGAAATGCGGCCAGGCTAACAACGCCCCGATGACGATCTGCATGAGCGGCAGCGGCACCTGGAACGGCAACATGCGAGTCACCACCCCAGAAAGGGAAACCACCAGAATCAAAATGAGGATTGTAAAAAAGATTTCCATGCTTTCCTTATAATACCCAATGGATTTCGAGATGCAGGTAGGAGGCAACTGAACGACAAATCGGTCATGACCGATTTGAACAGCGCTTGCGCTGGCCCGCAGGGTGAGCCTCCCCGAGGCTCATAGTCCCCAGGAGCTTACACCAGTGTGAGAGAAGCCAGCCAACAACCCTGCATCTTGAAAGACGACGGGTATAGACTCTCTGGTTCAGAACAGTGCCAAATTATGCCGAATAGTAGATCACATTTTCGTAGCAGGAAAAGCTTGTTATGCCTTTTAAAACAAAGCGCAAGGAGAAAGGGATTTATCTGAAAGGGAAAAAGCACCAAGATGCCCTCTCCCGCAGGAGAGGGCCGATAAAAATCAAATCGCCCAGCCACCGGCATAGAATGCAACCAGCGCGACAGCAATCAGCACGGTACCCAGGTTCAGCTTGCGCCATTCACCCGAGAAGATACGGCCAATGACCAGGGAACTGAAGCCCAGCATAATGCCGGTTACGATGTTACAGGTCAGCACGATAAACACCGCACACAGCAAGCCCGCCATCGCATCAACGAAATCGTTGAAATCCAGCTTGGTTACGTTGCTCAGCATCAGCAACCCCACGTACATCAACGCAGGAGCAGTAGCATAAACCGGCACCAGATAAGACAACGGTGACAGGAACAGGATCAGCAGGAACAAGATCCCGACCACGGTAGCCGTCAGGCCCGTTTTACCGCCTGCTGCCGTCCCAGCGGCTGATTCGATATACACTGCCGCAGGAGAAGCCCCGACCAACCCGGAGAAGATGCTGCTCAGGGAATCTGACGTCAGCGCCTTGCCACCGTTGATGATCTGGCCGTCTTTATCCAGCAGGTTTGCCTGCCCGGCCACTGCACGAATGGTACCCGTCGCGTCAAATACCGCCGTCATCACCAGCGCCAGCACGCTTGGCAGCACTACGGGCTGTAAGGCCCCCATAATATCCAGGCTGAAGATCAGCGAGTTACCGTCAGCATCTGCCAGGCTAGGCATGGCGAACAGGCCTTGGTACTTCACCGCCGGGTCAAAAATCAGGCCGATCACGGAAATAGCGATAATCACCAGCAGGATGCCACCCGGCACACGCAGTTTTTCCAGGCCGAAAATCACCGCCAACCCCAGCAACGTCATCACCACCGGGAAAGAGGTGAATGCCCCCAGCGCCACCGGCAGGCCATCCAGCGGGTTTTTCACCACCAGGCCGACACCGTTAGCCGCGATCAGCAGCAGGAACAGACCAATACCAATGCCGGTGCCATGCGCAACGCCCATCGGCAGATTACGCAGGATCCAGGAACGAATGCCGGTCACGGAGATAATAGTGAACAGCACCCCCATCAGGAATACCGCGCCTAACGCGACAGGAATGCTGATGTGCTGGCCCAGTACCAGGCTAAAGGCGGTAAACGCCGTCAGGGAGATCGCACAACCAATCGCCATCGGCAGGTTGGCCCACAGCCCCATCAGCAGAGAACCCAACCCCGCCACCAAGCAAGTGGCCACAAACACGGCGGTTGGCGGAAAGCCCGCTTTGCCCAACATGCTGGGCACCACAATCACCGAATAGACCATCGCCAGAAAAGTGGTTAACCCCGCTACCACTTCCTGACGCACGTTGGTACCCCGTGCAGAAAGTTTAAAATACGCATCAAACCCGCCTTTAGGTTTCGTGGCGTGGTTCGCTTGAAAATTCGACATGTTGCTATCCCCTGTGTTTCATTGCCATCTGATATAAATATGGCTTGTTATTCCACTCATGCATGGTCATTACGAAATCGTTTCCGTCACGTTCGCTGTCATACCCTTGTTGAACGCCACAAAAGCGCCGTGTAAAAAAGCAAACGTTTAACTCTTCTTGCATAAAGTGGGTGATTGATGATGCTTTTTGCCTAACCGATCCCAAGCAAAGCCAACGGGGCTAAGGCTTGAAATGTGCAGGCACGATTTGAGGCAAACGATTATCTAGTCTTCTACGCTGTCTGATCAACTAAAGATCGCGACAATCGGCACGAAAAGGCATCGGGGTTCACCCAAGTATCTTCAACGGCCCACCCTGTTGCAGCGCCTGCTGATAGGCTGGCCGAACGTGAATGCGCTGCAGATAGCCCTGCAAGTTTGGGCAACCCTCCAGCCCACCGCGTGCCGCCATGGCCTCCAGCGGGAAACTCATCTGAATATCTGCAGCGCTGAAACGATCGCCAGCAAACCAGAGATTGTGGTTTAGATGCTGCTCCAGATAAACGCGGTGGGTGGCAATCTGTTTATCCAGATATTCCTTTTGCACCCCTTTGCCGATCGCTCCCGCCACCGGGCGAATCAGCCACGGGATCGGCGGGTGCCCCAAGCGGCTGAACACTAACTTCATCACCAGCAGCGGCATCAGCGAACCTTCGGCATAATGCAGCCAGTAACGATACTCCTGGCGGGCATGAAAATCGCTGGGCTTGAAGTGCCCCTGCACATCATAGACTTCCTGCAAATATTCAATAATTGCACCAGATTCCGCCAGCGCTAGATCGCCGTCGACAAGCACCGGTGATTTCCCCAGTGGGTGGATCTTTTTCAGTTCCGGCGGTGCCAGCATGGTAGTTTTATCACGCGCGTAGCGCTGTACCCGATAGGGGACACCTAGCTCTTCAAGGAACCACAGAATGCGCTGCGAGCGCGAACTTTCCAGGTGATGGACAACGATCATACGCTTTCTCCGCTAAATAGTTCCGTTAAAGGTAGCGGTAATCTCAACACCCCGCCAATCAGCTCCACGCACACCCCAATTAAATTCAGTTAATTTGATTAAAATAATCAAAACCCTCCGATTTTCCATCTCAGAAAGATCGCATATTATTCAACCCATCGAGAGGAACCCTCCTCTTCCCTAATAGAAAATCTGAGGACCACACCATGAAAAACATCAAAAATTTTGCTCTTATTCCGCTATTAATTGCGACTTCTTTCGCTAGCGTTGCCGCTGATCAAGTCTCCAGCCAATCGGCAGCCGATGCACAAAAAATCGGTGTCGTTTCCGCCAGTGGTGCAAGCAGTCTGAGCGCTCTGGAAGCTGAACTGGCGAGCAAAGCTGAAGCAACTGGTGCCAACTCTTATCGCATCATTTCCGCCGGTGGCCAGAACAAACTGTACGGCACCGCAGAAATCTTCAACTGATCGTCAGGCAGATAACAGACAGAAAAAAAGCCTCTCGCGAGGCTTTCTATTGGTTTGAATTGAATCGGACAAATATCAGAACGGAATATCGTCATCAAAATCCATTGGGGGTTCATTGCTGCTGGCTGGCGCACTGCTCTGTGCAGGGCGAGCCGGAGCCTGCTGGCCACCGCTGAACTGATTGCTACCCTGTGGCTGCTGAGGCTGCCCCCAACCGCCCTGCTGGCCGCCTGCTGGCTGGCCACCACCTGCCGGAGCACCGCCGCCCTGACGGCCACCCAGCATCTGCATGGTGCCACCCACGTTAACCACGATTTCGGTGGTGTATTTTTCTACGCCAGCCTGATCGGTCCATTTACGGGTCTGCAAGGAACCTTCGATATACACCTGAGAACCTTTACGCAGGTATTCACCCGCCACTTCCGCCAGCTTGCCGAACAACACCACGCGGTGCCATTCCGTTTTTTCTTTCTGCTCGCCAGTAGCCTTGTCACGCCAGCTCTCGGAGGTCGCCAGGGTAATGTTGGCAACCGCGCCACCGTTAGGCATGTAACGGACCTCTGGGTCTTGGCCCAGATTCCCGACCAGAATTACTTTGTTTACGCCTCTGCTGGCCATGTTAGATCTCCTGATGAATCATTAGGTGGATATCCCCTTATCACTTGAAGCCGCAGCCAACAACGCCGCAACTCCAACTACATCGGGTCTACAAACCACAATTTTGCATAGTCTAAACCACAAATTGTAGCATGCCACCTGCTTAGATTATACCTGCGAAGCGCCTTGCAGAATTGTCTCCGCACTCGACCTTGTTGCATACATATACTGGATATTCATTCAGGTTATTTTGTGTCATAATTATGCGTTTCGACCTGGCTGTGCCGGTTTTTTGCGCGTTACGTCACAAAATTTCCTGCAAAAGAACCCAGACAAGCACGGTGTATCATCCTGACGGGAAGTGTAAATGGACAATATTGAAGTTCGCGGTGCTCGAACCCATAATCTCAAAAACATTAACCTGATTATCCCGCGCGACAAGCTGATTGTCGTCACCGGTCTGTCGGGTTCCGGCAAGTCTTCACTGGCCTTTGATACGCTGTATGCCGAAGGGCAACGGCGTTATGTCGAATCGCTCTCTGCCTACGCACGCCAGTTTCTTTCGCTGATGGAAAAACCGGACGTCGACCATATCGAAGGCCTGTCACCGGCGATCTCGATTGAGCAGAAATCTACCTCACATAACCCGCGTTCCACCGTCGGGACCATTACTGAGATCCACGATTACCTGCGCCTGCTGTTTGCCCGCGTCGGCGAACCGCGCTGCCCGGATCATCACGTTCCGCTAGCGGCGCAGACGGTCAGCCAGATGGTGGATAACGTGCTCAACCAGCCCGAAGGTAAGCGCCTGATGCTGCTGGCACCGGTGGTGAAAGATCGTAAGGGCGAGCACACCAAGACGCTGGAAAACCTGGCGACTCAAGGTTACATCCGCGCGCGTATCGACGGCGAAGTGTGCGATCTCTCCGATCCACCGAAGCTGGAACTGCAAAAAAAGCACACCATTGAAGTGGTGGTGGATCGCTTCAAGGTGCGTGACGATCTGGCGCAGCGCCTGGCGGAGTCATTTGAAACCGCGCTGGAGCTTTCTGGTGGTACGGCAGTGGTGGCCGATATGGACGACGAACAGGCCGAAGAGCTGCTGTTCTCCGCCAACTTCGCCTGCCCGATCTGCGGTTACAGCATGCGCGAGTTGGAACCGCGCCTGTTCTCGTTCAACAACCCGGCGGGGGCCTGCCCCACCTGTGACGGGCTGGGCGTACAACAGTTCTTCGATCAGGAACGCGTGGTACAAAACCCCGAGCTTTCGCTGGCGGGTGGCGCGATCCGTGGCTGGGATCGGCGCAACTTCTATTACTTCCAGATGCTGCGCTCGCTGGCGGAGCACTATGACTTTGATGTGGAAGCACCGTTCAACAGCCTGTCTGCCAGCGTGCAAAAAGCGGTGCTCAATGGTTCTGGCAAAGAAACCATTGAATTCAAATACATTAACGATCGCGGTGACACCACCGTGCGCCGCCATCCGTTTGAAGGCGTGCTGCACAATATGGAACGCCGCTATAAAGAAACCGAATCCAGCGCGGTGCGCGAAGAGCTGGCGAAGTTTATCAGCAACCGCCCTTGTGCTTCGTGCAGCGGCACCCGCCTGCGCGAAGAAGCGCGTAACGTATTTGTGGAAGACACCACCCTGCCGCAGATCTCCGATCTCAGCATCGGCCATGCCATGACGTTCTTCCAGAATATGAAGCTGAGCGGCCAGCGTGCCAAGATCGCCGAGAAAATCTTGAAAGAGATTGGCGATCGCCTGAAGTTCCTGGTTAACGTCGGGCTGAACTACCTGTCACTTTCCCGCTCGGCAGAAACGCTGTCCGGCGGCGAAGCGCAGCGTATCCGCCTGGCCAGCCAGATCGGCGCGGGCTTGGTGGGTGTAATGTACGTGCTGGATGAGCCTTCCATCGGCCTGCATCAGCGCGATAACGAACGCCTGCTGGAAACCCTGATCCACCTGCGCAACCTGGGTAACACGGTGATTGTGGTTGAGCACGACGAAGATGCGATCCGCGCCGCCGATCACGTGATCGATATCGGCCCAGGTGCCGGTGTGCACGGCGGCCATGTGGTGGCAGAAGGCACCGTTGACGACATCATGGCCCAGCCAGAATCCCTGACCGGCCAGTTCCTCAGCGGCAAGCGCGAGATTGCGATCCCGGCGGCACGCGTACCGGCGGATCCGACCAAGGTGCTGAAGCTGAGCGGTGCGCGCGGCAACAACCTGAAAGACGTGACGCTAACGCTGCCTGTTGGGCTGTTTACCTGCATCACCGGGGTTTCCGGCTCTGGTAAATCCACGCTGATCAACGATACCCTGTTCCCGATCGCCCAGCGCCAGCTGAATGGTGCCACCATTGCCGAACCGGCCCCTTACCGCGAAGTCACCGGGCTGGAGCATTTCGACAAGGTGATCGACATCGATCAGAGCCCGATTGGCCGCACGCCGCGTTCCAACCCTGCCACCTATACCGGCATCTTTACACCGGTGCGTGAGCTGTTTGCAGGCGTGCCGGAATCGCGCACCCGTGGCTATACGCCAGGCCGCTTCAGCTTTAACGTCAAAGGCGGCCGCTGCGAAGCCTGCCAGGGCGATGGCGTGATCAAAGTTGAAATGCACTTCCTGCCGGATATCTACGTGCCTTGCGATCAATGCAGAGGCAAGCGCTACAACCGCGAAACGCTGGAAGTAAAGTACAAAGGCAAAAGCATTCACGAAGTGCTGGAAATGACCATTGAAGAAGCCCGTGATTTCTTCGATGCGGTGCCAGCGCTGGCGCGCAAGCTGCAAACGTTGATGGATGTGGGGCTGTCTTACATTCGTCTCGGCCAGTCGGCCACCACCCTTTCCGGTGGGGAAGCGCAGCGCGTGAAGCTGGCGCGTGAACTGTCGAAACGTGGCACCGGCCAGACGCTGTATATCCTCGATGAGCCCACCACCGGCCTGCACTTTGCCGACATCCAGCAGTTGCTGGCGGTGCTGCATCAGTTACGCGATCAGGGCAACACCATCGTGGTGATTGAACACAACCTGGACGTGATTAAAACGGCGGATTGGATTGTCGATCTGGGGCCGGAAGGCGGCAGCGGCGGCGGTGAGATCCTGGTTTCCGGCACACCAGAAACCGTGGCGAACTGCAAAGAATCGCACACCGCCCGCTTCCTTAAGCCCATGCTGAGTAAAAAGTGATATGAAACCGCTCCTGCATCAAGCAGGAGCGGTTTTTACTCTCAGATACCCAGCTCCTGGCGTTTCTTCTTCGATAATCCGGCCACCACCAGTTGATAGGAAATGTCGATCAACTGATAAAACTGTGAGTCCGGTAAAGCGCCGTCCAAATAAACACTGTTCCAATGCGCTTTATTCAGATAGTAACCGGGGATAATTTCCGCATGCTGCTCGCGCAACTGTTCCGCCAGCTCTATGCCACACTTTAATGAAATCACGGGCCGACCATAGGCTTCACCGATGAGCGCAAACATCTTGTCAGCAACTTTGACCCGATCGGCCTGCCAGTCACTCTGATAATCCTGTTCACTGCCCGGTTTAGTCAGGCAGTAATCCAGCAGTTGCTGTTGGTTCACGGTGATCTCCTCTGATAAAGCCCCAGTTCGCCTTCACTGCACGGCGGCAAATGCCTCAGCCACTTGGCGAACGTTATGGTGATTCAGCCCGGCTACGCACATGCGGCCGCTGTGGATCAGATAAACGCCGAACTCTTCACGCAGGCGATCGACCTGTTCCGCGCTGAAACCGGTATAGCTGAACATACCACGTTGCTCCAGCAGATAGTCAAAGTTACGCTGCGGCAACGCACTCTTCAGGGTTTCCACCAAAGCTTGACGCATCTCGAGAATACGGGTACGCATGGTTTCCACTTCCGCCAGCCACTGCGCTTTCAACTGCGCATCGTTCAGCACCTTGGCCACCACTTGCGCACCAAAGTTCGGCGGGCTGGAATAGTTGCGGCGCACGGTGGCTTTCAGTTGGCCCAGCACGCGCTCGGCGGCTTCGCTGCTTTCACACACCACCGAAAGCCCGCCGACGCGCTCACCATACAGCGAGAAGATCTTCGAGAACGAGTTGCTCACCAGGCATGGCAAGCCCGCCGACGCGATGGCGCGAATGGCGTAAGCATCCTGATCGATACCCCCACCGAACCCCTGATAGGCGATATCCAGGAACGGGATCAAATCGCGTTCGGCGATCGCTTTCACGACGTCATCCCACTGCGCAGGTGTGAGATCGGAACCGGTCGGGTTATGGCAACAAGGGTGCAGCAGCACGATGCTCTTGGCGGGCAGCTTTTTCAATGCACTCAGCATGGCATCAAATTTCACGCCGAGGCTCTCGCCGTCAAAATAGGGGTAGGTATTCACGGTGAAACCGGCACCGCTAAAGATGGCGACGTGGTTTTCCCAGGTCGGATCGCTGACCCATACCTGCGAATCGGGGAAATAGCGCTTCAGGAAATCGGCACCCACTTTCAGCGCACCGGAACCGCCCACGGTCTGAATGGTAGCAATGCGCCCTTGCTGCAGCATCGGGTGTTCAGCACCGAACAGCAGGTGCTGGATCGCGCTGCGGTAGGGTTGTAGGCCTTCCATCGGCAAATAGACCGATGCACCCTGCTCAACGCTGTTCAACTGCGCCTCTGCGGCGGCCACAGCCTGCATCTGTGGTATGATGCCCTGCTCGTTATAATAAAGGCCGATACTCAGGTTCACCTTGTGCGCACGGGGGTCTTTCTTGAATTTTTCCATCAGCGACAGGATCGGGTCACCGGCATAGGCATCAACATTCTGGAACACGGGTTGGTTCTCCTGGTTTTAGGGGGCGAGTTACAATATATACTCTTCGTCTTGCAAACTGCAGTGCAGCGCTCAGAAGCCAGCGCTTTATTTCGCCAACGGCAGTAAGCCGTTCTCTTTGATGCGATTGAGCACCACCGCCGTTTTAATCCGCGCCACGCTTTTATGCCGCGACAGCGTCTGGCTGATGAAGTCACTGAGTGCTGGCAAATCTGCCACCGCCACTTTTAATAAATAATCGGCGTCACCGGTGGTTTTATACGCGTCTAGAATCGCGTCAACGTCTTCCAGCATCTGGTGAAAGCTGTCGATCTGCTCCTGAGTGTGGGTTAGCAGGCTCACCTCAATTAGGCCCACCAGCCCAAGCCCGACCGCCTCCGGGGCCAGCCGCGCGTGATACCCTCTGATCAGCTGTTCCTGCTCCAGGCTGATACGGCGGCGCGAACATTGGGAGGCCGAAAGCCCGACCAACTCGCTCAGTTCCTGATTGGTCAAACGGCCATTGGCCTGTAACAGCGTCAGGATTTTCATATCAAAATCGTCAATGTTGTACATAACCACCTGTAAACTGTGTTAAGAAATGTTGACGTTACAGCCTATCAGTTTTTTTGGCGTTGAAACCATCGCCCCTGTCGGGTTGTGAGATACGCAGCAGCAAAGCTGACATCTTCGCTCATCAGTGGCATAAAGAACGGGTAAATTACGCAAATCAACCACAACTAACGGCTAAATAGCGCATAAAACCATTAATATAAGGATGTTTATGAAGAGAATTTTCCCCTTCGCTTTGCTGGTTGCCACCGGCTGCGCCAGCGCTCAATCGCACCTGGACAAAGTACTACAGCAAAAAACGCTCGACGTTTGCACTACCGGTGACTACAAGCCTTATACCTTCCTGAAAGAAGATGGCAGCTACGAAGGTATCGATATCGCCATGGCGGAGTCGCTGGCCAAAAGCCTGGACGCCAAAGTGAAGTGGGTGAAAACCAGTTGGAAAACCCTGATGCCTGACTTTGTTGCGGGAAAATGTGACATCGCCATGGGCGGTATCTCGGTGACGTTACCGCGCCAAAGACAGGTGTTTTTTGCCGAACGCCTGGATACCGACGGCAAAATCCCCTTGGTACGCTGTACCGACGTGAAGAAATATCGCACCCTAGAGCAGATCAACAAGGCGTCAGTACGGGTGATCGAACCCGCTGGCGGCACCAACGAAGCTTTCGTTCGTGCCTATCTGCCGAAAGCCAACCTGACGCTGTCACACGATAATATGGGGATTTTCCAGCAGTTGGTGGACCGCAAAGCCGACGTGATGATAACCGATGCCTCTGAAGCGCTGTATCAGCAGAAACACTACCCGAAACTCTGTGCCGTAAACCCGGACAAACCGATGCAGTACGGCGAGAAAGCTTACATGCTGCCGCGTGATGATATGAGCTGGAAACTGTATGTGGATCAGTGGCTGCACTTGAGCAAAGCCACCGGCGAATATCAGAAGATTATCGATCAGTGGCTGGCGGTGAAGAAGTAAGCTGACGAATGCCCCCTCACCCTAATCCTCTCCCACAGGGAGAGGGAACCGATCGATCGCGCTATCAGTCAGGAAACTTACCTGATCACGGCATTCAATCAGCCTTATTTGCAAAGGGATACAGATCGAGTCGGACTGAAAATCTAGGGATTCATCCTGAGCACCGACTATCTCATCTTAGGTTGCCAAGATTATCTGATTACTACCAAAAGAGCAGAGGCTATCAGCTCCCTCTCCCTGTGGGAGAGGGCTGGGGTGAGGGGACCTTACTCGCCGATATATTCCATCTCGACACGCTGGGTCAGTTTGGTGATCAGCTCATAGGCACTGATCCCGCTATAGGCGGCGACCCGTTCAACCGGCAGCGGGTTGCCCCACAACACCACATCGTCACCCACTTTATCTGTTGCATCCGGCCCCAGATCCACTGAGATCATATCCATTGATACGCGGCCAACGATCGGCACTTCGCGGCCATTCAGCCACACCGGTGTGCCAGAAGGAGCACTGCGCGGATAGCCGTCGCCGTATCCTATGGCGACCACGCCCAACCGGGTATCGCGTTCGCTCACCCAGACACCGCCGTACCCCACCGGTTCACCGGCTTTATGCTCGCGCACCGCAATCAGGCTGGATTTCAGCGTCATCACCGACTGAAATCCAAAGTCAGCGGCACGCGAGTTATCCATCGGCGAAGCACCGTACAGAATGATACCCGGCCGCACCCAGTCACGGTGGGCTTGAGGCCACAGCAGGATGCCACCAGACGCCGCGATCGACTTTTGCCCCGGCTTATCGTTGGCAAAGTGCTCGAAACAACGGATTTGCTTCGGTGTCGCATCCGCCTGCGGCTCATCCGCACGGCTGAAGTGGCTCATGATATTCACCGGCTGCACCACATTACGGCAGGCACACAAACGCTGATAAAACGCTTCGGCCTGCTCAGGGCGCACGCCCAAGCGATGCATGCCGGTATCCAGCTTCATCCACACCGGCACCGGGCGCGCCAATTCGGCCTGCTCCAAGGCTTCAAGTTGCTCAATGCAGTGCACGGCGGTTTCGATGTTATTCGCCACCAGCACCGGTAAATCTTCGGCACAGAAGAAGCCTTCCAGCAGCAGGATCGGTTTAACGATGCCGCCGGAACGCAGCATCAGGGCTTCACCGATGCGCGCAACGCCGTAGCAGTCGGCATCTTGCAGGGTGTGTGCTGTTTCCAGCAGGCCATGTCCATAAGCATTGGCTTTCACCACGGCAATCAGGCGGCTTTGCGGTGCCAGGCGGCGCACCTGTTGCAGATTATGGCGCAGAGCGCGGCGATCAATGACCGCAGTTGCCGCTTTCATTGCAATTCCTTAGCTGGTTATTCGTCATCGTATTGCGGCCCTGCGTAGTTATCAAAACGCGACCACTGACCGTTAAAAGTAAGGCGCACGGTGCCAATCGGGCCGTTACGCTGCTTACCCAGAATAATTTCAGCAACCCCTTTCAGATCGCTGTTCTCGTGATAAACCTCATCACGGTAGATAAACATAATCAGGTCGGCATCCTGTTCGATAGAGCCGGATTCACGCAGATCCGAGTTAACCGGGCGTTTATCGGCACGCTGCTCCAGGCTACGGTTCAACTGCGACAGCGCCACCACCGGCACCTGCAGCTCTTTCGCCAGCGCTTTCAGCGAACGGGAGATTTCGGCAATTTCCAGCGTACGGTTATCAGACAATGCCGGTACGCGCATCAGCTGCAGGTAGTCGATCATGATCAGGCTTAGCCCATCATGCTCACGGAAGACACGGCGCGCGCGGGAGCGCACTTCGGTAGGCGTCAGGCCGGAGGAGTCATCGATATACATGTTGCGCTTCTCCAGCAAAATCCCCATGGTGCTGGAAATTCGCGCCCAGTCTTCGTCGTCGAGCTGGCCGGTACGGATGCGGGTCTGATCCACACGCGACAGCGAAGCCAGCATACGCATCATGATCTGGTTACCGGGCATTTCAAGGCTGAAGATCAGCACCGGCTTGTCCTGCATCATCGCGGCGTTTTCACACAGGTTCATCGCAAAAGTGGTTTTCCCCATCGACGGACGGGCTGCGACGATGATCAGATCCGACTTCTGCAGGCCAGCGGTTTTCTTGTCCAGATCGCCATAACCGGTGGACACCCCGGTGACACCATCATGTGGCCGCTGATAGAGTTGCTCGATACGGGCGACGGTATCTTCCAGAATGCGTTCAATGCCTTTCGGGCCTTCGTCTTTGCTGGCGCGGTTTTCCGCGATCTGGAAGACGCGGGACTCAGCCAGATCGAGCAGCTCCTCGCTGCTGCGCCCTTGTGGATCGTAGCCCGCGTCGGCGATCTCGTTAGCCACCGAGATCATCTCACGCACCACGGCACGTTCGCGCACGATGTCAGCATAAGCGCCGATGTTGGCGGCACTTGGCGTGTTTTTTGATAATTCAGCCAGATACGCGAAGCCGCCGACCGACTCCAGTTCCCCCTTCTGTTCCAGCGATTCAGACAGGGTGATCAGGTCGATAGGCCGGCTCATTTCCAGCAGGCGCTGCATCTCGGTGAAAATCAGGCGGTGCGGACGGCTGAAGAAATCGTTTGCAACCACGCGTTCCGCCACGTTGTCCCAGCGTTCGTTATCCAGCATCAAACCGCCCAACACGGACTGTTCTGCCTCCAGCGAATGCGGTGGCATCTTCAGCCCTTCCATCTGGCGATCTCTGGGTTCGTTCGCGAATGTTTTGTTGGTTGGTTTTTTTCCTGCCATGAAGCGTATTCTTTATCCGGTGGCGAATGGAAGATCCTGACGCGAGAGTATACGTGATTTTTATCCATGATTCTTGCGCCATCACCATGGCAAAAAAGGATTAATCAGCATCGTACAGGCTAGATAGCCGAGACAAGAAAGCGTAGGGTGGAATCAGACATCTAGACGAGGTAATAACATGGCCAAACGCATCCAATTCTCCGCCACCGGCGGCCCGGAAGTGCTGCAATATGTTGATTTTACGCCTGTCGATCCGGCAGCCGGCGAAGTCCAGATTGAGAACAAAGCTATCGGTATCAATTTTATTGATACTTACGTGCGCAGCGGTTTGTATCCAACGGCGAGCTTGCCGAGCGGCCTGGGCACTGAAGCGGCCGGGGTGGTGATTAAAGTCGGGGCTGGCGTCACCGCGCTGAAGCCGGGCGATCGCGTAGTGTATGCGCAGTCTCCGCTCGGGGCCTACAGCGAAATCCACAACGTTCCGCTGGAAAAGCTGGCGATCCTGCCGGATAACCTGAGCTTTGAGCTAGGTGCCGCCGCCTTCCTGAAAGGCCTGACCGTACATTATCTGCTGCGCCAGACCTATGAGATCAAGCCCGGTGAAGTGTTCCTGTTCCATGCCGCCGCCGGTGGCGTTGGGCTGATCGCCTGCCAGTGGGCCAAAGCTTTAGGAGCCAAGCTGATCGGCAGCGTGGGATCGGATGAAAAAGCCGAGCTGGCCAAGCGCGCCGGTGCCTGGGCAACCATCAACTATCGGCGGGAAAACATCGCCCAGCGGGTAGCGGAACTGACCAATGGTGAGAAAGTCGCCGTGGTATACGATTCGGTGGGTAAAAGCACCTGGCAGGATTCGCTGAACAGCCTGAAACGCCGTGGGCTGATGGTCAGCTTCGGTAACGCTTCCGGCCCGGTTACCGGTGTCGATCTGGGGCTGTTGAACCAGAAAGGTTCACTGTATGTCACCCGCCCCTCGCTTTACGGCTACATCACCAACCGCCAGGAATTGCAGTTTGCCAGTAACGAACTGTTCTCGCTGATCGGCAGTGGTGCGATCAAGGTCGAGGTGAAGCAAGAGCAGAAATTCGCGCTGGCGGATGCGCAAACGGCACACCAAGTGCTGGAAAGCGGTAAAACCAGCGGTTCCAGCCTGTTGATTCCTGGGCTTTAAACCAAAAGAAAAGGGTTCCTTGCGGAACCCTTTCTCATTACTGCGTTTTGTAGGGGTAGAGCAGAGCCCACAAGAAACATGGGGGTTGCTTAAGCAACGCTATTATTGTTTCTCGCGGTGATGAAATCATCGGCATCACTACTGCGGAAGGCATCCTAACAGCCCCTAAAAGTAAAAAACATGCTTAACGTGCCACATTCGTTTTTAAAACATCAAGGTGTGATCTCTGCCGCATTAGGCAAGCAAACTGTTGCCTGATTTTCAATGTGACTGACTGATAAATCAGCAAAAAATTAATAACGGCGTATCTGTGGTTTCTGCATTGAACGGTATATCCATACGCCGATCACCGCCAAAATCAGCCACGGCAGCAGTTTAATCACCATGGCGAACAATCCCCCCAGCAGCATAAAGGCCGCAGCTACGAACAGCGCAGCGATCACCCCCAACAGGGAAATACCGGTCACCAGCAGCATGACCACAAAACCGATAATGAAGAAAAGTTCTAACATGGGTTGCTCCTTGGCAAAACAATGTGTCTATCCCCGTCATACTTCAAGTTGCAGGTGCGTTGGCTTTCCTCGCTCACCCCAGTCACTTACTGGTGTAAGCTCCTGGGGCTTCTCTGCGTCGCCGTCTTCCTGCAACTCGAATTATTTAGGGTATACGTTGTTATTTACAAAAAGCATGCCAACTTGGCGGGAAACTTAACTGATTGAAATACAGTGAAATGAGCGCCACGGCTTATGACGCTCTTGGTCAAAAAAACCAATTTTTGGTCAGATTGTTTAATTATTATGCCACTTCGGTACGTGGTGCACGCACCAGTTGCAACGCCTGCTCGACTACCCGTGCATCAGCACCCGGCTTGTGGGCGTTTTCACTCAGATGACGACGCCACTGGCGCGCGCCCGGTACGCCCTGGAACAGGCCCAGAATATGGCGGGTGATATGGCCAAGATAAGTCCCGTTGGCCAGCTCACGTTCGATGTACGGATACAGCGATTCGATAATCTCCACGCTGCTGAGCACCTTCGCCGCAGAGCCGAAGATTTCGCTGTCGACACGCGTCAGAATACCAGGGTTCTGGTATGCCTCGCGGCCCATCATCACGCCATCCAGATGCTGCAAATGCTGTTGCGCTTCTTCCAGCGTTTTCACCCCACCGTTGATCGCGATGGTCAACTGCGGGAAATCGCGTTTTAACTGATAGACACGCGGATAATCCAGCGGCGGCACTTCGCGGTTCTCTTTCGGGCTCAGCCCGGAAAGCCAGGCTTTACGCGCATGAATGGTGAACATATCGCATTCACCGCGCCCGGCAACCGTGCCGATAAAGTCGCACAGAAAGGCATAGCTGTCCTGATCGTCGATGCCGATACGGGTTTTCACCGTCACCGGAATGGATACCGCATCACGCATCGCCTTAATGCAATCAGCCACCAGCGTCGCCTGCCCCATCAGACACGCGCCAAACATCCCGTTCTGCACCCGATCCGACGGGCAACCAACGTTGAGGTTGATCTCATCATAACCGCGCTGCTCCGCCAGCCTGGCACAGTGTGCCAGTGCCGCCGGATCGCTGCCGCCCAGTTGTAACGCCACCGGATGCTCTTCTTCGCTGTAGGCCAGATAGTCGCCTTTACCATGGATGATCGCACCGGTGGTCACCATTTCGGTGTACAGCAGCGTTTCCTTGCTCAACAGGCGATGAAAGTAACGGCAATGACGATCGGTCCAGTCGAGCATTGGCGCGATGGAGAAGCGATTGGCGGCGTATTGAGAGGCGTGATTATCTGTCGTCATGCTGAATTACTGGCTACCTGAAATGTCTGGAGTTCAACAACCGGCAGTCTGTGCCAGTGTCGCAAACGGCTATTATAACGGCAATCGGCGGTCTTGGGAAAACTGCCTAAAAAGAAATGAATAAATCGGCGTTCACAAGTGTTCTCTACTCAATGGCGTAACACAGAACGCCTTATCCCACCGAGGAACACACCATGAACCGTTTCATCAAAAACCTGTTGCTACCTGCCATCGCCAGCACCCTGTTGTTTTCTGGTTTTACCCATGCCATGGGGGACAATAGCCAGAGCACGCCAACCTGCCCGAAAGGCCAAATATACGACAGTAAAACCAAAACCTGCACGGTAGAAAAGAGCAGCAAGCTCAGCGACAGCGACCGGGCTAACTACGCTTATGCGCTGGCAAAAAGTGGCCGCTATCAGGAAGCATTGGACGTTCTCAACACGCTACAAGATCCCAACACCGCCGTAGCGCTGAATTATCGCGGCTATGCCACCCGTAAACTCGGCCGCACCGATGAAGGCATCAGCTATTATTTAAAATCAGTGGCACTGGATCCGAACTACCCGAAAGTCCGCGAATATCTGGGTGAAGCCTACATGATCAAAGGCCGTCCGGACCTGGCCAAACAGCAGTTGACGGTAATCAAATCACTGTGCGGAACCGGATGTGAAGAGTATCGCGATCTGGCCGCGGCTATCGACCATCATCCTGAGTCATGAGGTTGCACCTCGGAGGCAGCTATCAGCAACGACGCGATTCGCAACGAGATCGGGCAATATCTTTCCCGCCTGTGGCGCTATGGCCTGGTGCTTTGCCACAGGCGGGATATTGCCGACGATTTGGTTCAGGCCACCTGTGTGCGGGCGCTCGAGCGTGCCGCACAGTTTAGCGCGGGTACGCGTATGGATCGCTGGCTGTTCTCTATTCTGCACTCTATCTGGCTCAATGAAGTTCGGGCGCAGCATATTCGTCAGGGGCAAGGCTTTGTCGACGCAGAGGAACTTGCTGACTCAGCGAGCAACGACGATCCTATCTGGACCAATCAGGTGATGCAGCGCGTGAACCGGCTACCGGAAGCGCAGCGTAATGCGGTCTTTCTGGTGTACGTGGAAGATCTGCCCTACCGGGAAGCGGCCGAGGTGCTTGGTGTGCCGCTCGGCACCATCATGAGCCGCCTGGCTACCGCCCGCCTGAGGCTGGCGAACGACAGTGCCTTGCAGGACATACCGGCGCGGTCGACAGGAGAAAAATCTTGAGCGCTCATCACGATGTTGACGAACTGCTGGTCGCTTATCTGGATGATCAACTGGAGCGCTCACAGCGACATGATCTGGAGCAACGCCTCACCAGAGATCCAGAACTGGCGGCTCGCCTGGCCTTTCTGGCTGGCAGCAACCTGCCGTTCAAAACCGCTTTCCAGCCACTGCTCGACGAAGCGCCGGTGCAACGGCTACAGGCGGGCCTGCAAACGCTCTTACGGCCTGCTCCACCCAGGATCACCCGCCGCAGGCTGATGGCAGCAGCCATTGGCTTTCTGGCGTTAGGGGTAGCAGGCGATCGCCTCTTCCTGCAGCTCAACCAGCCGGAAGAGAACTGGCGCAGCCTGGTGGCACAGTATATGGCGCTGTATACGCCAGAAACGCTGGCTGGTAATCCCCCTTCCCCGCAAGAACTGGCCGCTCAACTGCAATATGCTGGCGAGCAGCTCAGTATCACTTTGCTGCCGCAGCAGTTGGTATTAACGGGAGCAACGCTGAAGAATGCGCGAATACTGGCTTACGACGGCAAGCGCATCGCGCAGCTAACCTATATTGATGGGCAATATGGGCCGCTGGCCTTGTGCATCATTCAGCAACCTGGCGAAGCATCAGCAGAAAGTGAACGGCGTATGGGGATGAATCTGGTGTACTGGTCTGATAACAGCCATAGCTTTATGCTGATTGGCCATAATCCTCCCCAACAGATGAACGCGCTTGCCACCCAATTGCGGCAAGCGTTGGCAAGCTGAAGCCGCTATTCCAGTGCGCGGATCACCCGGCACGGTTGCCCCAGCGCCAATACGTTGGCCGGAATATCTCCGGTGACCACGCTACCTGCGCCAATGGTGGTGCCATCACCAATGGTCACACCCGGCAGGATCACCACGTTCCCGCCGATCCAGACGTTGCAGCCGATCGTCACCGGCTTGGCCGAGGTTTTAAACGGAAAAGCAGGATTACCGCTAAAGCGCTCGCTGGCCTTGAGCGGATGGCTTGGCGTGTAGATTTGCACATTCGGGCCGATCAGCGTGTTATCACCAATGGTAATGGTGTTGCAGTCGAGAAATACCGCATTAACGTTGATAAAGCAGTTTTTACCGATGCTGATATGCTGGCCATAGTCACACCAGAACGGCAATTCGATCCAGCTTTCATCCCCCCAGGCAGCAAACAGTTCACGCAACAGGTTTTTCTTCTCTGCAGCCTGATGGGAGTCCAGGGCCGCCAGCCGTTTGGTCAGGCCGCGCGCCCGGTGATACAGGGCAATCAACTCTTCATCACGGCTGTTATAGATCTCGCCACGCAGCAATTTTTCTCTTTCTGTCATGTTAAAGCTCCCGATAAAAGCGTTCCTGCTGCGCGTTATACCGCTACCTCATGCCAAAACCTACCCCAGAATTCACTCGTTCGAACAGAACGGCAAGAAATCGTGAGCGGTTTCTCATTTTAAATATTCGCTTCAACCCTAGGCTGCCGATTAACACCGCATTATGTGGATAAATGGCACAACCCTCGGCGATTCTGCTGAAACATGTTAAAATCAGCTTCTTTGCGTACCGGGATATTTGCCATGAACTCAACCAACCAGCAAAAGCTGCTCGCGCAGGCTGAACAAATCTGTCAGCAACGCAACGTGCGACTCACCCCGCAACGGCTGGAAGTGTTACGCCTGATGGCAGAGCAACCCGGTGCAATCAGCGCTTACGATCTGCTCGATCTGCTGCGCGTCGCCGAACCTCAGGCTAAGCCGCCCACGGTATACCGAGCGTTGGATTTTTTGCTGGAACAAGGTTTTATCCACCGTGTCGAATCGGCCAACAGCTATGTGCTGTGCCATCACTTTGAACAGCCCATGCACACCTCTGCGCTGTTTATTTGCGATCGCTGTGGGCAAGTGACCGAGCGCACAACGGAAGGTGTGGAAGAAACGCTGCAGAAACTGGCAACAGAATCAGGATTTGCGCTGCGCCATAGCGTGGTTGAAGCACACGGCCTGTGTTCGGCCTGCGTTGAGGTAGAAGCCTGTGAAAATAAGCACGATTGCGATCATGACCACAGTATCGCAATCAAGAAGAAATAAGTGCGGTAACCATGCAGCCCCCTAGCGCCACGTTCCCCCGCTCTCAAACGTTATGGCTTGATGGAAACCAGGTCCCCCGCAGGCGGTGGCTGTGCCAGATCCACCCTAATGCCGCTCCACGCAAGGCCAGAAACACCATCAGAGCCAACCATAAGCCGTGATTACCCAGCATCGGCAAGGTGAATAACGTCAGCCCATAACCGGCGGCGGCCACCGCCATACTATTACGCATTTCTGCCCCACGAGTCGCACCAATAAACATGCCGTCCAGCAGATAACACCACACGCCCACCAACGGCAGCACCACTTGCCAGGGCAGGTATTGGTTTGCCAGCGCACGCAGCTCCGGTAGCGAGGTTAAGGCCGCCACAATCAGCTGCCCGCTCACCCCATAAACCACGGCAAAAGCGAGCGCCACCAGGCAAGCTTGCCTGCAAGCCGCACGCCATACGTTATGCAGTTGGCGATCGTCCCGTGCGCCATAAGCATGGCCAGAATGCGCCTCGACGGCATAGGCAAAACCATCAAGCGCGTAAGCGGTGAAGGTCAGCAGATTCATCAGCACCGCGTTAACCGCCACCACTTCACTGCCCATACGCGCACCAAGAATGGTTAACGAGGCAAAACACAGCTGCAGTAATAACGAACGCAGCATAATGTCGCGATTAAGCGCCAGCAAACGGCGCAGATTACCGCGCCAGGCCCGACGCAACATCGCCAGCGAAATCCCGCGTATTCTCAGCACCCGCCACGATAGCCACAGGCCCAGCACCAGCGTGACATACTCGGCAACCGCCGTGGCTGCCGCCGCGCCCTGCACATTCCAGCCCAATCCCATCACCAGCCAGATATCCAGCACAATATTCAGCAGGTTACCGACGATCAGCAAAATCACTGGGGCCCGCACATACTGCACGCCCAATAACCAGCCAAGCAGCACCATGTTAGCCAGTGCCGCCGGTGCACTCAGCCAGCGGATCTCCAAAAACAACCGCGCCTGCGCCAAGACGGCCTTGTCGCCCCCGACAATCTGCAACGCCAATATGATCAATGGCTCACGCAGCAGCACAATCACCAATCCGGCCACCAGCGCCAGCAACAGAGGTTGCATCAAGGCCTTGGCCAGCCGTTGCGGATCCTGAGCGCCCAGCGCCTGCGCTGCCAGCCCGGTGGTGCTCATACGCAGGAACAGCAACATCATGAACAGGAAACTGGTCGCCATGGAGCCCACGGCAACCCCGCCGAGATAGGTCGGGCTATCAAGATGGCCGATAACGGCAGTATCCACCAGGCCAAGCAAGGGAACGGTGATATTGGAGAAGATCATCGGCAACGCCAGGCGCCACAAGGCTTTATCGGTATCGCTGGTAAAAGCAGAGATCAGGCGCATAGTGAAATGTTCCCGTAGCCGTGCGGTGATGGGCGTTTAGAAAAGATATCGCCCCAGAGCTGGAGCGATGTAGATATACCCTTCATACTTCAAGTTGCTTGGGTGTTGACTGCCTTCACTCACCCCAGTCACTTACTTGAGTAAGCTCCTGGGGATTCATTCAGTTGCCGCCTACAAGCAACTTGAATTATTTTGGGTATATAGAGTATCAATCAGAACAATAACGTTTAGATCCAGTCACCGTTGCGGATTACGCCCACGGCTAAACCTTCAATGGTGAAATTCTGTTGGCGCAGATCGACCACGATCGGCTGGAAATCGCTGTTTTCCGGCAGCAGCTCAACCACGTTACCGTGTTTTTTCAGGCGCTTGACCGTGACTTCATCTTCGATACGTGCCACCACGACCTGGCCATTACGCACGTCCTGGGTTTTATGCACCGCCAGCAGATCGCCGTCAAGAATACCGATATCACGCATCGACATGCCGTTAACACGCAGCAGAAAATCAGCGTTAGGCTTGAACAAGGAGGGATCGACCTTGTAATGCCCTTCAATATGTTGCTCGGCCAGCAAAGGTTCACCGGCGGCCACGCGGCCGATCAGAGGTAACCCTTCTTCATCTTCCATCAGCAAGCGGATACCGCGCGAAGCACCGGAGACAATCTCGATCACCCCTTTGCGGGCCAGCGCTTTCAAATGCTCTTCCGCAGCATTAGGCGAACGAAATCCCAGACGCATGGCGATCTCGGCACGTGTTGGTGGCATGCCCGTTTGCGCAATATGATCGCGAATCAGGTCGTAGACCTCTTGCTGCCTGGTAGTTAGTGCTTTCATTCCGCCCCCTGTTTGTTTATACAGTCTTGCTGTGAGTATATACAGGTAAGCCGGGATTGGGAACCGAAGAATAAATAAAAATCAGGGATTAGCGAAGCAGTTCGCAACATTACGCCCCTTTTCAACTGAAATGCTGCCACAGCACCGAGCCCCAGACGAGCAGCGCCAGCACAATCGTCAGTGAGACCGCCGCCGACCCCATGTCTTTTGCCCGGCCCGAGAGTTCATGGTAATCCGTTCCCACCCGATCGACGACGGCCTCAATGGCGCTGTTGAGGAGTTCGATAATCATCACCAGCAGGACCGAACCGATCAATAAAATGCGTGCTATCGCACCCACATCCAGCCAAATCGCCAGTATGATGGCCACCACGGCCGCAACCGATTCCTGGCGGAATGCGGCTTCGTTCTGCCAGGCCGCGGTTAAGCCTTTGTATGAATAGCCTGCCGCTTTGATAATGCGTGCCAGGCCGGTTGCTTTATTTGCCATATTAAAGACACCTTTCTCAAAGGTAATATACCCATAGTCTTTCAAGCCGCAGCCTAGCGGCAACTTGCAATCCATAGGGTATAATTTAACTATATGTTTCCAGAGGTCCCCGCGCCTCGGGAAATCCCGACGCCACAGATCTGCTACCCGGTTTCTGGTATGCTTGCGGCGCATTGCTAACAAGAGGCTTTATGTTGTTATGTTAGGTTGGCGTAAAATATATTATAAATTATTGAATTTACCACTGAAAATGTTGGTAAGAAGCAAGGTTATCCCTTCAGATCCGGTCACGGAGTTAGGGTTGGATCCCTCACGACCAATTTTGTATGTTCTACCTTATAATTCCAAGGCAGATTTGCTCACCTTGCGCACCCAGTGTCTGGCGCAGGATCTGCCCGATCCGCTTAACTCGCTGGAGATCGACGGCGCCGTTCTGCCGAGCCACGTGTTTGTTCATGAGGGCCCGCGCGTCTTCCGCTATTACACGCCAAAAGAAGAATCGGTAAAACTGTTCCACGACTATCTGGATCTGCACCGCAGCAATCCGGATCTCGACATTCAGATGCTCCCGGTATCGGTGATGTTTGGCCGCTCACCCGGGCGTGAAGGGCATGGAACACCGCATCTTCGCCTGCTGAACGGCGTACAGAAATTCTTCGCCATCCTGTGGTTAGGGCGTGACAGCTTTGTCCGCTTCTCCAATACCGTTTCCCTGCGGCGAATGGCCACCGAGCACGGTACCGATAAAACCATCGCGCAAAAGCTGGCGCGCGTGGCGCGGATGCACTTCTCGCGTCAGCGTTTGGCCGCCGTGGGGCCAAGCCTGCCAGCCCGGCAGGATCTGTTCAACAAATTGCTGGCCTCCAAGGCGATTGAGAAAGCGGTCGAAGACGAAGCACGCAGTAAAAAGATCTCTCACGAGAAAGCCCAGCAAAATGCGATCGCCCTGATGGAAGAGATTGCAGCCGATTTCTCCTATGAGGCCGTGCGCCTTTCCGATCGCGTGCTGAGCTGGACCTGGAACCGGCTATATCAAGGCATCAACGTCACGAAAGCCGAGCGAGTGCGCCAACTGGCACAGGACGGCCACGAGATCGTCTACGTACCCTGCCACCGTAGCCACATGGACTATCTGTTGCTGTCTTATGTGCTCTACCATCAGGGGCTGGTGCCGCCGCATATCGCTGCAGGCATCAACCTCAACTTCTGGCCGGCTGGGCCGATCTTCCGCCGTCTGGGTGCGTTCTTTATCCGCCGTACGTTTAAGGGTAACAAGCTCTACTCCACTGTGTTCCGTGAATATCTCGGCGAACTCTTCACCCGTGGCTATTCGGTGGAATACTTTGTGGAAGGCGGCCGCTCGCGCACCGGGCGCTTGCTGGAACCCAAAACCGGCACCCTGTCGATGACCATCCAGGCTATGCTGCGTGGGGGTGCTCGCCCGATCACGCTGGTGCCAGTGTACATCGGTTATGAGCATGTCATGGAGGTCGGGACCTACGCCAAAGAGCTGCGTGGGGCGACCAAAGAGAAAGAGAGCCTGTTGCAGATGCTGCGCGGCCTGCGCAAACTGCGCAACCTCGGCCAGGGCTACGTCAATTTTGGCGAACCGCTGTCATTGACCTCTTACCTTAATCATCATGTGCCGCAGTGGCGCGAATCTATCGACCCGATCGAAGCCCAGCGCCCAAGCTGGCTGACGCCAGCCGTCAACGATCTCGCATCCCGGATCATGGTGCGTATCAACAATGCGGCGGCGGCCAATGCCATGAACCTGTGTGTTACCGCGTTGTTGGCCTCGCGCCAGCGTTCGCTGACCCGGGAACAGTTGATTGAGCAGTTGGATTGCTACCTGCAGTTGATGCGCAACGTGCCCTACTCGCCAGATGCTACCGTGCCGATGCAAACGCCGGAGCAATTGCTGGATCACGCGTTGAACATGAACAAGTTCGAGGTGGAGAAGGACAGCATCGGTGACATCATCATCCTGCCGCGTGAGCAGGCGGTGTTGATGACCTATTACCGCAACAACATCCATCACATGCTGGTCTTGCCTTCGCTGATTGCCACCATCGTGATGCATCACCGTCGCGTGTCACGCAGCGAATTGCTGCGCCAGGTCAGCCTGATTTACCCCATGCTGAAAGCCGAACTGTTCCTGCGCTATGAAAAAGAACAGCTACCGGACGTTCTGCAACCGCTGATTGACGAACTGACGCGCCAGCAGTTGATTAACAGCAAAGGTGAAGAACTGGTGCTGAACCCGGCGCGTATCCGCCCGCTGCAACTGCTGGCAGCTGGTGTCCGTGAAACCCTGCAGCGCTATGCCATTACCATGTCGATCCTCAGTGCCAACCCGAGCATTAACCGCGGGGCACTGGAGAAAGAGAGCCGCATCATGGCTCAGCGCCTGTCGGTGCTACACGGTATCAACGCACCGGAATTCTTCGACAAGGCGGTGTTCTCTACCCTGGTGGCAACGCTGCGGGAAGAAGGCTATATCAACGATATTGGCGACGCGATCCGCGAGCACACCATGGAGGTTTACACCATGTTGAGCGATCTGATCACGCCAGAAATCAAGCTGACGATAGAAAGCGTCAGCACGCCGGAAGAGACTGACGACGTGCCGGAAACGGCGGACGTGGAAAAAGAAGGCGAGTAACCACGGACTTCAACCCACTAAGGCACCCAAATCGGGTGCCTTTTTCATATTGGCCGTAAGGCCATCAGAGATAACTCAGTGCAATACCGATAAACAACACCAAGCCAACGTAGTTGTTGTTCAGGAAAGCACGGAAGCAGGCATCGCGCTCGCGGCTGGCAATCTGCTTCTGCTGATGGATAAACAGCGCACCAGCCAGCAGCAGCGACCAATAATAGGCACCGCCAAGCTGCATCAGATAACCGACCCACAGCATCAGCAACAGCGTAGTGAACTGCAGTATCCCGACAATCAGCTTGTCATGGCGGCCAAACAGCACGGCGGTGGACTTAATGCCGATCTTCACATCATCATCACGATCCACCATGGCATACAGCGTATCGTAAGCCACCGTCCAGCAGATATTCGCCAGGAACAGTAACCAGCAACTCAGCGGCAACGACTCACTGACGGCGGCATAAGCCATCGGAATCGACCAGCCGAATGCAGCCCCTAACACCACCTGCGGCAGGTTGGTGACGCGCTTCATAAACGGATAGACCCAAGCCAGAGCCAGTGCCGCCAGCGACAGCCAGATCGTCATGGCATTCAAGGTCAGCACCAGGGCAAAGGAGATCAGCACCAGCGCGACAAACAGAATTTTGGCTTCTCTTTCACTGACCCGGCCACTGGGCAACGGGCGGCCAGCGGTGCGTTTCACGTGCCCGTCAAAGGCGCGATCGGCATAGTCATTGACCACACAGCCTGCTGCACGCATCAGGAATACGCCAAGAACGAACACCAGCAATATAGGCAAAGCCGGTATCCCTTGCCCGGCCAGCCACAATGCCCACAGCGTCGGCCATAGCAACAGCAGCGTGCCAATCGGCTTATCGATGCGCATCAGGTGGCTATAGGCCTGCCATTTGCTTTGAGTCACGCTTCCTTCCAAGATCCTCTTCTCCCCTTATTCTGCTGAAACACCCTTCACCAGATACAATGGCGAGGCAGGTAAAAATAACTCCGTCAGCAGCAGCGGTTTATCCGCCAGGCGCAAACGGGAACGCCGAGCCCACAATTCCCCCTGCTGGCCAACCTTAATATAATCGCGGGTTAACGTATTACTGCTGAACAGATAGCGGCCCAGCGGCACGGTGCCTAGATCGACCAGCGCCTGATCCGGGCCGGTCAGCGTTTCCTGCGGGATCACCGTCCGCCCCAGGAGCCAGGGCTGACCATCTCCCAGCAGCCGGATCTCACGCAGCCAATAGCGTTCGCTGTAGGGTAAATGTTCGGCTTCTTCGCCCAGTTGATCGCGGGTCACAAAGCATTCGCGCTGGGGCTCCACCTGCACCAGGCTGCAATAGCGCTCAAAACGACGGGTCATGGAGCCCAGCTCCATCAGCCAATCGCTAATGGTAGCAGGTATCGGGGAATTTTCAGGCAACCACGCAATGGGCGGCAGGATGGAGTCCCTATTGCCAGACATTGTTCTACTCCATATAGAAACCACGCCAAACCGGCGGTTCCTGACCATACAAATCGTTAACAGAAGGCCATTGTAGCGCAGAAATCCGAAAGCGGCAGGTTGATTCGCAGTGAAATCAGTAGAGTTTTTAACGGGTGGAAAGTGGATTTGCTCAAAATAATTCGAGTTGCTTGCAGATGGCAAAAGCAACAAGTCGGTCATAAACCGACTTGAACAGCAAAGGGGATAAAACTGAAGAGCAGCTATGATGCAGACCCTGATGAAAAAGGGTGCGCTGGAGGCGCACCAATCATCAAGCCAGCATCGGCAGCATGGGGGATTACCCCTTGCCTTTCACACTGCCAATAAACGTTTTTCTTGCTGTGGTAGAACCCAGTTTCTCGGCCTCATTCATCAGTTTTAAGGCCTTATCGATATCACCCGCCTTCACCGCCTGTTTGATAGCGTTGTTGAAGTAGGCTTCGGTGTCATTGAGCATCGGCTCTGCTGGAGCGGCAGGTGCCGGGGCGGCAACAGGCGCAGCCGGTGCTGGAGCCGTTGAACCTACCACCACTGGTGCCGGTGCCGAAGAGTTTGTCAGCGGCAAGCCAATCATTACGCTGCCCATATTTTGCTCTGAACGCACTTTCAGGTGCAGTTCACCCGTTGAGCTGTGCCGGGCGATCGGGTCTGGAATATCGGGAACCGCATTCCCCACCCCCATGGCGTAGGCTTTGGCCGGATCCAAGAGCTGAGTGGTGGTCGCTAAATCCTGGCGGGTGGTGTACACCAGCACATAGATCTGCTTCTGACCCAGAGCGGGCGTCAGCTTCATCGTGCCTTCCAAACGATCGCCAGACATCACGCCAGCGCGCTCATAAGGGAAATAGCTGCTGGGATAAAAAGCAGCAGGCCGCATTTGCTCATCCAGAACCAGCACGCTCGGTGCAAACACACTGCGATCGTTTACTAGGCTGCTGAGGGTGATTTCCAATGAACCGCGATCTGCAGGCAACGTAAATGCCGCTACCTGACCCTGAACATCACCTTGGCTAACCTGCGGGCTGGCTTCGGTGATCTTGAAACTTTCACTGGCTGGCGGTACGACCGGTTTCCAAGGCAACTTTTGCAGCGTTTCATGGGAAATCGCCGGGGCAACCGAGATATCCGCCTGCGCGTTAAACGCCGTGGCGTGCGCCATCAACGGGAGTGCGGAAGCGCAAGCCAGTGATAGATAAAAAGCGAGTAGATTTTTTTTCATTGTGATAGCCCTTTCGACAAGAGGCGAAGAAACTGACGCGCAACTGGCAAGAAGAGCGCGTCAGCCAAACAGATTAACGCAGAGTTAATGCAGCCGAACTCACGTTCGGCTACGGGGTTTGTTTGCTTACCACCAGGCTTCGAATTGCGCCCCGAAGGTCACTTCATCGTTGTCACCACGTCCAGCGCCATTGACCGCAACGCCCTTGTCATAGCCCCACTTCTCATGCCAGTTGGCATAGGTGGCGAAAACGCGCAGCGCCGGGCGTGACCAGATGCTGTCGCCAGCCTGCCACTGTTGGGCCAGGGTCAGTTTATATTGTCTGTTACGATCGTCAGTTCTTTGCGACTTAACGTTGTCATAACCGGCTTCAAACAGGGTGCTCATGATTGGAGTCCACTTATACATCGGGCGGATACCCACGGTGTACCAGGTGGTGCCGTTGTTGTTGTCCAGATTGATGTTCTGGTACATACCGACGTACATCATTTCCCAATCGTCAGCCAGCTTCACCGCACCATGGTCCAGAATGCGCAGCATATGGCCGTCGTTATTGACGCTGGCACCCTGGCTGTGGCCCGTATTCCATGAGGTCATAGAGTCGGTCGCATACTGTACGACAAACTTGTTAAAACCACCGAGCATGCTCTGCGTATGTTCCGCAGTGGCCATTACGCCGTCTTTCGAAGCACCATCGGCCAAGTAAAAATCGTCTGCCGTATTGGCTCTACCATAGTCGAAACCGAGTTCCAACGTACCACCTGGGTTAGTTTCCAAACCAGCCAAGCGTACATCGTATACATCATTAGAAGTCTTAGATTCATCTGAAAGCTGGTTGTTAATCCAGCGATATGAACCTCCTTCCTCTGTACTACGAGTGACGGCAAACGACAGCTTACCAAAGCCCAGATCGACGTTTTCCAAACCTGCACCTGGGCCAGAGATATCCCAGTAGTAGAAGTCGATCATGTGAACGTCATGACGTTGATAAAAACGCTTACCTGCCCACATATTAGCGCCAGGTAACGCAGCAATCAGGTTTTTACCCTGTACGTTGATCTCACGGAGAGCAGGATTGGTGGGTTCCCAATCATTTTCCTGATCGATACCGTAAGCCAAGTTGGAATCCAGATAAAAGCTCTTATCACCGTCTTTCCAAAGCTCCTGGCCCAACTTCAATTCCGCATAGGTGTCGCATTCGTTGCCAAGGCGGTATTTGCTTTGAGCACCAGTCGCGGTAAAGCACTGTTGTTTACCACCGCTGCCGGTCCAACCGATACCAGAACGTGCGTAACCATGAAAATCCACTGCCATTGCTTGCGTAGATAAAACTCCCGCGGCGACAGCCAGTGCCAAAGGAAGTTTGCGCAGAGTAGTCATCATTATTCTCCTGTTATAGTTGCCTGTCGGCATGCATGCATTTCCCCTTCTTACTTGAATTTGCAGGGGTGTTGGCCGCCTTCACTCACCCGAATCACTTACTGAAGTAAGCTCATCGGGCTTCGCTCAGTTGCAGCCTCCCCCGCAATTCCAAGTACTTTGGGGATCAAACGCCCGGTTCCTGATGCAGCCTGCGACACGCCGTACCGTCCTCACGGAACAGATGGCAGCGATGAGGCGGCAATCCGATAGCGAATGTTGCACCTTCTTCTACCAGCACTACGTCATTCTGGCGGTACACCAGGTTCTGACGAATTTCTGGAATTTGAATATGAATCTGGGTTTCGTTGCCCAGTTGCTCCACCACCTGCACTTCGCCCATCAGCGTTACCGGCGATTCGGAGCTCGGTAACAGATGCTCAGGGCGGATGCCCAGAGACAGGTTGGCCCCGACCTCAACCCCCTGAGATTCAACCGGTAACCACACCAGTTGGCGATTAGGCATCGGTAGCTCAACCTGCACGTTATTGTGTTCAACGGCGGTGACCTTAACCGGCAGGAAGTTCATCTTCGGCGAGCCGATAAAACCGGCAACAAAGCGGTTGGCCGGGTAGTGATACAGCTCCAGCGGCTTACCGATCTGAGCGACTCGTCCGGCATCCAGCACCACGATTTTGTCGGCCAGCGTCATCGCTTCGACCTGATCGTGGGTAACGTAAATCATGGTGCGCTGCAGGCGCTTGTGCAGGCGTGAGATCTCGATACGCATCTGCACACGCAGCGCGGCATCCAGGTTAGACAGCGGCTCGTCGAGCAGAAATACATCCGGCTCAGCCACCAGAGTACGGCCGATCGCCACCCGCTGACGCTGGCCACCGGACAGGGCCTTCGGGCGCCGATCCAGCAAGTGTGCCAGTTGCAGCACCTCAGAAACCTGATTGACCCGCTGGGTAATCTCCGCTTTTTTCGCCCCGGCCAGCTTCAGGCCGAACGACATGTTGTCGGCCACCGACAGGTGCGGATACAGCGCATACGACTGGAACACCATACCGATGCCGCGTTCGGCAGGCGGTACGTCGTTCATGCGTTTTTCACCAATGAAAAGATCGCCGGAGGTAATATCCTCAAGCCCGGCAATCATGCGCAGTAGCGTCGATTTACCGCAGCCGGATGGCCCGACAAACACCACAAATTCACCGTCATCGATAGTTAGATTGACGTCCCTGGAAATCACGGCCTCACCGAAGGCCTTATAAACGCTGCGCAGTGTGACGCTAGCCATGCGTTACTCCCCTGCTTTCGCAGTTAACATTTCGTGTAAAAATGGCAGATGCAAAACCCGCCAAAACCCATTGATGACCCTCTTGCTGCGCACCGTGCTGCCAGGCCAAAGGAACCGTTGCCTCAGACGGCACGGCCGGCTGAGTATAGGGCTGCAGGTTAATTAACGCTTCAAGGCATTGATCCTGATGGGTAATGAGTAAACGAATTACGCCATCCCGCTGGCTGACCGAACTCAGCTCGCCGTGCTGAATCACCGGCAACCGGCGTAACGCCAACAGAGATTGGCAATAACGTAACGTTGAGTTGTTGTCGTGCTGCTGGCGGCTGATCGCCAACGCACGGTGTTCGATAGCCACCTGCTGATACCAGTGGATCTCACCGGCAGTCACCTGCTCTGGGGCTTCGTGCCAAGGCATTGGCGTTTGCGCCCCCAGTGGTTCTTGCAAATCGGCAGCGTGCGGTAACCCAAGCTCTTCCCCCTGATACAGGCAGATCGGCGCGGGCAGTAGCGCCAGCAGCGTCAGAAACGCCTGGGCAGAACGCAAATCCCCTTGCCCCCAGTGGCTGACCACCCGCGGCTGATCGGCCTCACCAGTACTCCAGACGCTTTCCGCCAACCGATGGCGGTGACTATTGAGCACCGCCACCAGTTTTTCAACGCTGAATGGCATCACCTCCAACGCCAACACCCCGCGAGCATAATGCTGCTCGGGTGCCGCACTGCGGCAGATACGGTTGGGCCCTTCACTATGCCAAAGCGCCAACCCATGGCCAGCCACTTGCGCACCGGTCTCAGGCGGTAGCGCCTGCGGTAACAGTAAGCCATCCACGGCCAGCATCTTCAGGTAAGGCAATGCCGCCATCATGCCAAGTACGTCGCCAACGCCATCGCCGTTTCCATCACGGAAACTGACCGGATGGATCCGGTACAACGTTGGGTGAGAGACAGTACGCATTGACGGCATAAATCCAGGTTCCTGCTGTACATGGGGATCAAAAGAATGTTGCTGATAGTGAGGTAACGACAAGAAGGGGTAATCATCCGTAACAGGATTTTTCATGGGGGAGGAGATGGGAGGATGAGAGAACTACGCTTCCGGGGTAGAGTTCCCGGCACAAGACAAATCTGTGATCTACTTAGCAAAAATAGCCCCCCCTTTTTGTGCCTGACACCACAGAATAGGGCGCAACGTTAGCTGGATCACACTACTCAGGCATGGGGCGTAGACGGGGGGAGGATGAGAAAGTGTCCGGTTGTGACCCACTATGAGCGCGAAATCGCTCTCCTTATCGCAGTGCCCACAGAAGGATGGAATTATGAATCTCAGAATGAAAAAAAGCGCACGCATTCTGGCGCTTTCGGCCTTGACCACGCTGGTGCTGTCTTCTTCTGCCTTTGCCAAAATCGAAGAAGGCAAACTGGTTATCTGGATCAACGGTGATAAAGGCTACAACGGCCTGGCCGAAGTCGGCAAAAAGTTTGAGAAAGACACTGGCATTAAAGTAACCATTGAGCATCCAGATAAACTAGAAGAAAAATTCCCGCAGGTTGCTGCGACCGGCGACGGCCCGGACATCATCTTCTGGGCCCACGACCGTTTTGGCGGTTACGCGCAGTCTGGCCTGCTGGCAGAAATCCATCCTTCCAAAGCCTTCCAGGAAAAAATCTATCCCTTCACCTGGGATGCGGTTCGCTTTGACGGCAAGCTGATTGGTTATCCGATCGCGGTTGAAGCCCTGTCGCTGATTTATAACAAAGACCTCATCAAAGACGCACCTAAAACCTGGGAAGAGATCCCTGCGCTGGATAAAGAGCTGCGCGCCAAAGGCAAAAGCGCCATTATGTGGAACCTGCAGGAACCCTACTTCACGTGGCCAATCATCTCTGCCAACGGCGGCTATGCCTTTAAATTTGAAAACGGCAAGTACAACGTTAAGGACGTAGGCGTAGCCAATGCGGGTTCGCAGGCTGGCTTGCAGTTCATCGTTGATCTGGTGAAGAACAAACATATCAACGCCGATACCGATTACTCGATTGCTGAAGGCGCATTCAATAAAGGCCAGACCGCCATGACCATCAACGGCCCATGGGCTTGGTCAAATATCGATCAAAGTAAAATCAATTATGGCGTAACTCTGCTGCCAACCTTCCAAGGCAAACCGTCTAAACCGTTCGTCGGTGTTCTGACCGCCGGCATCAACGCCGCCAGCCCGAACAAAGAACTGGCCACCGAATTCCTGGAAAACTACCTGATCACCGATCAGGGCCTGGCTGACGTCAACAAAGACAAACCACTGGGTGCCGTGGCGCTGAAATCGTTCCAGGAGCATCTGGCGAAAGACCCAAGAATTGCGGCCACCATGGAGAATGCGCAAAACGGCGAAATCATGCCAAACATCCCACAGATGAGCACCTTCTGGTATGCAATGCGCAGTGCCGTGATCAACGCCATCACCGGGCGCCAGACGGTGAAAGCCGCACTGGAAGATGCACACGCCCGTATCATCAAGTAATACCTGGCAGCAGGTGGGCCCTAAAGCCCACCTTGGCCTAAGCTGTGCGGGATGCAGTCAGTATCCCGCTGTAATACCCCTGAAAGGAATGCCCTATGCAATTAGCTCACGCCGGTTTGCCCGCGCGAAAAAAATCGAAGTGGTGGCAAAGTGACATTCTGAAATGGCTGCTCGTTGGCTTTTTCAGCTTGGTGACTTGCTATCTGATTGTGTTGATGTATGCACAGGGAGAATACCTGTTCGCGATTCTGACGTTAGTGCTGGTCAGTGCCGGGCTTTATGTGTTCGCCAACCGCCGTGCCTATGCCTGGCGCTACGTGTACCCAGGGATCGCCGGAATGGGATTGTTCGTCCTGTTCCCGCTGATTTGTACCATCGCGATCGCCTTTACCAACTACAGCAGTACTAACCAGTTAACCTTTGAGCGTGCTCAGTCGGTACTGATGCAACGCCAGTTCCAGACCGGTAAAACCTTTACCTTTGATCTCTACCCAACGGCAAACCAGCAGTGGCTGATGCAGTTAACGCACCCAGATAATGGTCAGTTACTGATTTCTGAGCCGTTCAGTTTGACCAGCAGTGAACCGCGGACGCTCAAACTGAGCGCTGAAAGTGCCGCCCCTGACGGTGAGCGAGCTACATTGCGGGTAATTACCCAAAACCGCCAGGCGCTAAGCCTGATTGTCGCCAAACTCCCCGACGGTGGTGAGCTGCGCATGAGTTCCCTGCGTCAGTTCTCTGGCACCAGTCCCTTGTATACGCTGGATAAAGACGGCAAAACGCTGACCGATAATCAAACCCAGATCCAATATCGCCCTAACCCGGAGATCGGTTTCTACCAGGCAATCAATGCCGATGGCAGTTGGGCAAAAGATACCCTCAGCCCAGGCTATACCGTCACTACTGGCTGGAAAAACTTCCTGCGCGTTCTGAACGATGAAGGTATTCAGAAACCTTTCGTCTCGATCTTCGTCTGGACCGTTATTTTCTCAGTACTGACCGTGATTTTTACCGTAGCGGTCGGCATGGTACTAGCCTGTGTGGTGCAGTGGGAAGCGCTGAAAGGCAAAGCTGTCTATCGCGTGTTGCTGATTCTCCCCTATGCGGTACCGTCGTTTATTTCAATCCTGATCTTTAAAGGGTTGTTTAACCAGAGCTTCGGGGAGATCAACCTGATGCTCAGCGCACTGTTTGGCATCAAACCCGCCTGGTTCACCGATCCGCTCACCGCCAAGAGCATGATTCTGATCGTCAATACCTGGCTGGGCTATCCGTACATGATGATCCTGTGCATGGGGTTGCTGAAGGCTATTCCTGACGATTTGTACGAAGCTTCGGCGATGGACGGTGCCAGCCCGATGCAGAACTTTTTCCGCATCACTTTCCCGCTGCTGATCAAGCCGCTCACGCCGCTGATGATCGCCAGCTTTGCCTTTAACTTTAACAACTTTGTGCTGATTCAACTGCTGACACGTGGCGGCCCGGACATGATCGGCACCACCACGCCAGCCGGCTATACCGATCTGTTGGTGAGCTACACCTACCGTATTGCCTTTGAAGGCGGTGGCGGGCAGGACTTTGGCTTGGCTGCGGCCATTGCTACGTTGATCTTCCTGTTGGTAGGCGCACTGGCGATCCTGAACCTGAAAGCCAGCAAAATGAATTTTGATTAAGGGAGAACGAGAATGGCTATGGTCCAACCTAAATCCCAGCGCGTACGCCTGTGGATCACCCATATTCTGATGCTGAGCTTTATCGCCCTGATCATGTTCCCATTGCTAATGGTGATAGCGATCTCGCTGCGTTCCGGTAACTTCGCTACCGGCAGCCTGATTCCGGATCAAATCTCTTGGGATCACTGGCGCTTAGCGCTCGGCATGAGCGTAACCAATGCGGATGGCAGCGTCACTCCACCGCCCTTCCCGGTGCTGTTGTGGCTGTGGAACTCGGTCAAAGTGGCGGCGATCACCGCCGTAGGCATCGTGACGCTCTCTACCACCTGTGCCTACGCCTTTGCCCGTATGCGCTTTCGCGGCAAGAGCACTCTGCTAAAAAGCATGCTGATTTTCCAGATGTTCCCTGCCGTCTTGTCTCTGGTGGCGTTGTATGCCTTGTTCGATCGCTTAGGCCAGTACATTCCGTTTATCGGCCTGAATACCCATGGCGGCGTGATTTTTGCCTATATGGGCGGCATAGCGCTGCACGTCTGGACGATTAAGGGCTACTTCGAAACCATCGATAACTCGCTGGAAGAAGCGGCGGCGCTGGATGGAGCAACCCCGTGGCAGGCATTCCGCCTGGTGCTGTTGCCACTTTCAGTGCCGATCTTGGCGGTGGTGTTTATTCTGTCATTTATTGCGGCAATCACCGAGGTTCCGGTCGCTTCCTTGCTGCTGCGCGATGTGAACAGCTATACGCTGGCCGTCGGTATGCAGCAGTATCTGAATCCGCAGAACTACCTGTGGGGTGACTTTGCCGCTGCTGCGGTGCTGTCGGCTATTCCGATCACCGCCGTGTTCCTGTTAGCACAACGCTGGCTGGTCGGGGGGCTAACCGCTGGTGGGGTGAAAGGGTAATGTTTACTGGATCCAGCCTTGCTGGGTCTGGTGAGCGCTGAGTCCTGTGTTATGTCTACTGTAATACGTTTGATGTACTTTGCTTTAATCTGATCAATACCTGTGTCTTAGGCGGCCTGCGCTGGGCCGCCATTTTTATGCCCGCATTTCCGACTGAAACCAGGAGATAGTTAAGTTTTTCGACAGAAGCAAGGGGATCGTTCAGTCAAGCAGAGAGGTGTTGGGGGATTAGTCATCCCCCTGATTGAGAAGTGCAAAAAATTAACGGAAGCGAACGTCCCGATCTGACGTCAACCCATACAGTTGATATTTGCGGCTCAGCATCTGCCCACCATCACGGGTAAGCGGAGTCCAACCAATTCGGGTACGACTACGGGATGGGGATGTGGTCATCAACTCCAGTGGAATGGAAATGTAGAAGCCCTTGGTGAATGATCCCTCACCATATTCTTCGCGCGTCACATCGGTAAACGTAGCGTAAACGCCCGCCACAACGCCGCTGTCAAAACGTTTAGACAGATCGATCGTTGCACCTTTGTCTTTGGCCAGATACTGACCCACGCTCAAAGCCATCAACACATCGTCAGCAAAAGGCGGTTTCCAGTAACCGGTGATATGCCCAGTAACGGCATCATAATCAGCGAAACGCATCATATCGTCCCAGTCACGCTGTTTCACCCAGTTAGCATTAACGCCTACCGCCCAATCGGTATCTAACGGACGATACAGCATTTCTGCACCAACGCCACCGAACATGCTTTCCAGATATCCGCCATACACCTGACCATAAATACCATCACCAAAAGATTGGAAATAGTTGGCTTGGAGATCGTTGAGATACACATCATTACCGACATATTCACGAATATGTGTACGAACACGTGGTAATTGGGAGTCAGGAGGTGGTGCCGTATAGTTGAATCTACCGTAGTTGTTAGCCAGGTTAACAAAAACACCGCCGCTGGTTAGCAGATGGTCGGTTACCCATAAATTAGCGCTGCCCAGCAGGCCAATCTGATACATGTAAAATGACTCAGCACCACCAACAGACTGAGTTAACGTCGGCGATAGGCTAAAACTCAGCCTGTCATCTTCAATGTAATAACCTTGATCCGTATTTTCTGGTAACAGCGGTTCAAGACGCTTTTGCTGTAGCGTTTGTTCATGCCCCAGTGGATAACCTTCTAACTGTGAACGCAAACTGCTTACATCCGTCTTGGTCGTCACCTGCGGTAAATTATAACGAGTCTCGGTCACAGCTAGCGTATCAACACCTTCTGGAAGATGATTCATCAGGATAATGTTGGCCCGCACAACGCCATCTTCGCTATAACGATACTTAGACTGGGTTCCCGTCATATACAACGTATTATCTTTCACCTGAATCTTAGGTGCAGTGAACCCCGCTTTATCTTCAAGCTCAGAAAGTTGGTTAGCCACCACATCTTGTTGCAACTCGCGGCCCTGAGGCTCAGGCTGATAAACCGGCATTGACTGTTCGGCATAATAAGGCTTTAACTCATTGAAGTTAGTGCGTAAGGTAAAGCCTGCCATAAAGGTATTACCGCGCTCGTAACTCATATTAACGTCGGCCCAGTTTGTTACACGATAGACCGCACCAAAATTGAATTTACTGTCTTGCTTAAGCTTACCGGCAAAATCACCCTGGTAATCGTTCCCTTCATATTCCAGCTTCAGCCGCAGTGGTTGCCAAGGGGTTTGATATTCAACACCGCCGAAGATCGCCGCTGGCCCGCGGAAAGAATCGCCAAGATCGACGGTGCCTCCCGTCGCCGCATGTTCGTTGTTACGTGTGCAGAAGCGATCGCTGGCATCACAGAATGGGTTTCTAACATCACCACTATTACCTAAATAGCCCCATCCCATACCCAAGGTAAAATCGAATGGGCCCCAGGCTTTAGTGGCCACCAAGTATTCTCCATCAAACAACCCGGTACCACCAATGTCACGCATCCCCACAGACATCTCTGGCAGCCAATACCCTTCTTCCCAAAGACGTAATTTCACATCAAAAGATTTATCTTTATAGGTTTGGTCACCGCTGAAGGAAGGATCATTACTGTATTTACGCGTGCGCACGTCGGTATAACGAACAGTGGTTTCCAACCAAGGCATCGGTTGCACAGAAATCGAATAGAAGCGGTATTGATCATTATCACGGTAGTTGAAACTGAACTCCCCCTCTTTTGCCATACGTGCAGTAGGAGTTTGCAGCAAACCAGCGCCGCCGAAGTCAGTCTGAGATGGCCCCAACGGGGTAGGATATGAAGCTGCCTGACATGCGTTCGCAACAGACAGCGCAACCAAGCTAAATAAGTAACGTTTTTTCATCAGTCTGGGATCCGGTGCGTCAATAACGAAATAATTTGCTCGTTGATGTCTTTGAAATCATCAGGCAATGCGGAATCAGCAAACCCCAGGAATAAAAGACTCCCTGGCGTCATTTCATTATGCCGCCGGTTCCAGTAAGCGATGGGAACAGTCTGCACCCCACCTTGAGGTGTGATGATCCAGGCTTTGTCATGTTCAGCTCCCTCAAGAGGCTGGAGCCCGGTAAAATAGTCACTGACATCTTTTCCTGGCAAGAAATCGCGTTTACCATGCGGTGCCAATGCGCCCAGAAGCCTGACGCTTTTCGGCTCTGGCGCGACATAGACCTGATATTCCCCCAGCAACCGACGATCAAGCACGGGATCTAAGCGGATCATGTCTGGATCAAGTGGAACAAACAGACGCCCAATGACTTTCAGTTCAGCAAGCTGCGCATACACACTGTCCACCGTTGCCGCCAAAGAGGTATCGCCATCCTGCCGCAAAAGCGCACTTAGCGCCTGCAAGCGCGCTAAAAGTTGCTGCTGCTTCTGCTGCTGAAGCCGGGTAGTACTCTGTTCCGCAATCGCTGCCCCAGGCCACCAGATGTTGCCTTGCAGGGCAGGGTTATCCACCACCAGGCTCTCTATGGTGGGCACATTTTTAAGCGTGACAGACGCCTTGTCTGGATAAAATACGGTTACCCGACTTTCTGCGTTGGCAGAATTCAGCGAAAAGCACAGGAGTGTGCTCAAAAGCAGATTAATTTTTTTCATTATGCCTCTGCTTCAACAATGTAATTTCAATCGGGAAATAGTCCGCGCCCATGGATTGCACTGATTTAACTACAGTGCCCGTTTGCCGATCTACCCAGAAGCGGTTCACCCAGCTTTTACCCATGCCATCGACATTAACCGTCTCTTCAATGACATGATAAGTCTGGCTCTTACCGCCAGTAATGAGGGGTTTATCTTCTAATCGATGAAATACAGACTCAGCGTAACCAGAGCGCACCTGATTGTCCTCAGTCCAGGAGATCATGTATGACCAGCGTGCTCCGTCGGCCAATCGCAGTGGGTCTGCCAAAGGATCTTGCTCAAGATTAGACACACTGAGCAAATTGTCCTTCCAACCCAGTGTTTTGACCACTCGTCCGTTTCTTAACGCCATCAGAGTACGGTCCTGGCTCACCCATTTCTCTTCGCCGTTTTCAAACGCCCCGAGCACCATCACGATCTGTAGCTGATCGTCAATACGGACATACGCACTAGGCTTAGAGAGGTTCTGTACTTCTTGATCAGTCAGCTCAACGTCAGACGACTCAAACATCAAATGATAAATCGCATCATTGACGTTTTTCTGGGCTGAGGTGCAGGCCTGGAGGGATAAGCATATGATTAACAGAGGTAGATAGCGCAATTGAGCAATCCCGGCACGTAGATAAAAAAAAGAATAACCGCGTTTATATCCTTGGTCCATGAAGTTGCGGCAGAGGAAGCCTTGGCTCAACTAAGCCCGTCAGGCTTTGCCCACTACCCGCAACACCAAGCACTGTAGCTATATGCGGTTACTCTTTTACTGTTTATTTGGTTCTGGTGGTGGTGGTGGTAGATGTAGTCTCATCGTCATCGCCACGATTTTCTGCAACCAATGCGGCCGCCGCAGCAACAGCAACAGCGCTGGTCCCCGTTGCGATCGCTTTACCTTTTGCCCCTAAGGTAACAAAAGGAGCACCCCAAGAATTGGAAGCTCCGAACAAAGCAAGCGCGACTAATACTGGACACAGTACCTTTTTCATAAAAAACCCTCTTTTTATTGGTAAATCAAGTGCCTAGAGACACTTTCTTAAACTTTTATTACACCCTTTTAACTTGCAGCAGTAACGATCTGAGCAAAACAAATCTTACCGATAGATCGAATACAGCTCATACCCTACAGCTTAAAAGGAAAAGGGTATAGATAATAAACTTAATTTTTATAGCACAATAAATAATAAAAACAAATCTGACAGGAAATTTAGGAAAAAGCTCAGCGTGCTAATAAACTCAATATACCTAGGAAATAGTCCTAGGAATTATTAAATATATAAATCAACCGTAGCCAGAGTATTTCGTATCGTGACTAGATAACACCTGAAAGATTCTACTATAGTCGCCATACTTGGAATTCGCCAGAAATAAACCGGCCACTTTATCAAGTCACCGGAGGTTGGAAGAATGAGCCCCAGTAATAGAGCCCATCCTTAGGCTAACGCCAACGCTTGCAAATCGGCTTGTAGCTGGCTTAAAGCCCCATGCTTAACGCCACGCTTTAAAACGATTGATCAGACCATTAGTTGAGCTGTCGTGGCTCACTACGGCCTCTTTACCCGCCAGTTCTGGCAAAATGCGGTTAGCCAACTGTTTGCCAAGTTCAACGCCCCACTGATCAAAGGTGAAGATATTCAGGATCACACCTTGGGTAAAGATCTTGTGCTCATACAGGGCAATAAGGCTACCCAGGCTGAACGGCGTGATCTCGCGCAGCAGGATAGAGTTGGTCGGGCGGTTGCCTTCAAACACTTTGAATGGCGCAACGTGCTTGACCTCTTCCGGTTTTTTACCCTGCGCAGCGAACTCTTCCTCAACCACTTCCAGTGATTTACCAAACGCCAGTGCTTCAGTTTGCGCAAAGAAGTTCGACAGCAGTTTGGCGTGGTGATCGCTTAACGGATTATGGCTGATGGCCGGGGCGATAAAATCACATGGAACCAGCTTGGTGCCTTGGTGAATCAGCTGATAGAACGCGTGCTGCCCATTGGTGCCCGGTTCACCCCAGATGATTGGGCCAGTCTGGTAATCCACCGGATTACCGTTGCGATCGACATATTTGCCGTTGGATTCCATATTGCCCTGTTGGAAATAAGCGGCAAAACGGTGCATGTATTGATCGTACGGCAGAATCGCTTCGGTTTCTGCGCCGAAGAAGTTGTTATACCAGATGCCGATCAAGGCCAGTAATACCGGCAGATTGCTCTCGGCAGGCTGCTGCGCAAAGTGCTTATCCATCTCGTGCGCACCACTCAGCAGTTGCTCGAAGTGCTCGAAGCCCAGCGACAACGCAATAGACAGCCCAATAGCGGACCACAAAGAGTAACGGCCACCGACCCAGTCCCAGAACTCGAACATATTGTCAGTATCAATACCAAACTCGGCCACCGCCTTACCATTGGTGGACAGCGCGGCAAAGTGCTTCGCCACATGTTTCTGATCGCCGGCAGTGTTCAGGAACCAGTCGCGTGCGCTATGGGCGTTGGTCATGGTTTCTTGGGTGGTAAAGGTTTTAGAAGCCACCAGGAACAGCGTAGTGGCAGGATCCAGCGGCTTCAGCGTTTCGGCAATGTGGGTGCCATCCACGTTGGAAACAAAGTGCATATTGAGATGGTTTTTATACGGGCGCAGCGCTTCCGTGGCCATATAAGGACCGAGATCAGAACCACCGATACCAATATTCACCACGTCGGTAATCGGCTTGCCAGTGTAACCTTTCCAATCACCGCCAATCACTCGGTCACAGAACTGTTTCATTTTTGCCAGCACCGCATTCACTTCTGGCATCACATCTTTGCCGTCAACGATGATTGGCGTGTTGCTGCGGTTGCGCAGTGCAACATGCAGTACGGCGCGATCTTCGGTACGGTTGATCTTCTCACCGGCGAACATCGACTTAATTGCACTCTGCAGGTCGGTTTCTTTCGCCAGCGCCTGCAGTTTTTCCAGAGTTTCTGCGGTAATGCGGTTTTTGGAATAATCCACCAGCATCTGGTCGTTGAAAGTGGCGGAGAACTTGGAAAAACGCTCGCTATCCTGGGCAAACAGATCGCGGATCTGGACGTCTTTCATTTGTTCAAAATGTTGCTGCAGGGCTTGCCAAGCAGCGGTTTGACTAGGATTGATATTTTTCATAGCGACGCTCTTATGCTTGAGAATGAATAGGAATGATTGAGCGATTGTAGCCTGTTCGCCTGTGATTATGATCTCTTTTCTTGCGATAGGAATTAACTGTCAAACGGCAACGCTCTCATTTTACCTTTCCACAACAAACGCCCCGTCTTTCAGGCAACAACCTGTTATCACCGTGGTAAAACAATGCCATCCCCCCCACGATTTTGCCCTCGCTCAGCGCGCAAAAGGCATGCCACTTTGACAAGATGAACATCCTTCAACGTTTGCCCGTTGACAGCAGCACCTAAACCCGTTATTCCTAACATCCTACTTGCGCACCCGGTGCGCAAGCCAGAAGAGGCGCGTCGCCCAGGTAGAATGTCAGAGGAGCCGTTATCCAATGACGGCATTTGAGGGGGAGCGACGCCGAGGCGCGATGAATGCGGCAATCATCACGTCGGCTACAGGGGCTGAATCCCCTGAGTTGTCACCATGGGTCGCCCTGCAAGGGTGGTCAGCAAGGTGGGGCGCTTCTGGGTGTATCGTAGTCTTAACCTCTACGCCTGCTCCCTGTTTACCGCTCTTCCCTTGTGCCAAGGCTATGGAAATAAATTGCCATCTGAAATGGCATCCCTGACACGAGGTTTTACATGAATCAAGCAGCATCCCAGAACCCTACCGTAGTCGCAAAATTCGGCGGTACCAGCGTGGCCGACTTCGACGCAATGAACCGCAGTGCCGATATCGTTCTGTCTAACCCTAACGTTCGTCTGGTGGTCCTTTCCGCTTCTGCCGGTATTACTAACCTGCTGGTGGCCTTGGCTGAAGGCTGTGATATTGAGAAACGCACCTATCAGCTTGATGAAATCCGCCGTATTCAATACACCATTCTCGATCGCCTTGATAATCCAGCGGTGATCCGTGAAGAGATCGACCGCATGCTGGAAAATATCGCCATGCTGTCGGAAGCTGCGGCGCTGGCCACTTCTCCGGCCCTGACCGATGAGTTGGTCAGCCATGGCGAACTGATGTCCACCCTGCTGTTTGTTGAGATTCTGCGTCAGCGCCACGTGCAGGCAGAGTGGTTCGACGTGCGCAAAGTGATGCGCACCGACGATCATTTTGGCCGTGCCGTTCCAGACCATGCGGCCTTGACCGAACTGGCTCAGACACAGTTGAAACCGCGTCTGCAAGACGCCTTGGTCATAACCCAAGGATTTATCGGCAGCGAACCGAAAGGCCGCACCACCACACTGGGCCGCGGCGGCAGCGATTATACCGCCGCTCTGCTGGGGGAAGCGCTGAACGTCAGCCGCGTGGATATCTGGACCGACGTTCCGGGTATTTACACCACCGATCCGCGCGTGGTGCCAGCGGCCAAGCGCATCGATAAAATCGCCTTTGAAGAAGCGGCAGAAATGGCTACCTTTGGTGCGAAAGTGCTGCACCCGGCCACGCTGCTACCCGCCGTGCGCAGCGACATCCCGGTGTTTGTCGGCTCAAGCAAAGATCCCGCCGCTGGGGGGACACTGGTGTGCAACACCACCGAAAATCCACCGCTGTTCCGCGCGCTGGCGCTGCGCCGCAAACAAACCCTGCTGACATTGCACAGCCTGAACATGCTGCACGCTCGTGGTTTCTTGGCGGAAGTGTTTAACATTCTGGCGCGCCACAATATTTCCGTCGATCTGATCACTACGTCTGAAGTCAGCGTAGCCCTGACCATGGATACCACCGGTTCTACCTCTACCGGCGGCAGCCTGCTGACCACTTCTTTGCTCACCGAACTGTCTTCGCTGTGCCGGGTTGAGGTGGAAGAGAATCTGGCACTGGTGGCGCTGATTGGCAACAAGCTGTCCCAAGCCTGCGGCGTAGGCAAAGAAGTGTTTGGCGTGCTAGATCCGTTCAATATCCGCATGATCTGCTACGGGGCCAGCAGCTATAATCTGTGCTTCTTGGTACCGGGTGATGATGCAGAACAAGTGGTACGCACGCTGCACCGTAACCTGTTTGAATAACACTGTACCCTGAATAGTTCGAGTTGCAGGAAGGCAGCGACGCGGAGACAAATCGGTCAACGATCGGTTTGAACAGCGCTGGCCAGCAGGGTGAGCGGCAAATTTGCCAGGGGCAGGTTTGAACGTTGCTTGCAGCGGCCCCGAAGAGGCGAAGCCCACGGACGGGCCGAGTAACAAAACCAACGCACCTGCAATTTGAAGTATGACGTGTGTAATAGATGCTTTGTGAAGGGAAACACTATCAATGCTGGCAAAAATAACTCGTCTGTTCCCGCTGTGGGCCGTGCTGCTTTCCGTCGCGGCTTACTACACTCCAGCCACCTTCACCGGCATCAGCCCCTATATCAGCCCGTTGCTGATGCTGATCATGTTTGCCATGGGTGTAACGCTGCGTCTGGATGATTTCAAACGCGTGCTGTCGCGCCCCGGCCCGGTTGCTGCCGGGATCTTCCTGCATTACCTTATTATGCCGCTGGCGGCGTGGATCCTGGCGCTGCTGTTCCGCATGCCGCCGGATCTCTCTGCCGGTATGGTGCTGGTGGGTAGCGTCGCCAGCGGCACGGCCTCCAACGTAATCATCTATCTGGCGAAAGGCGATGTGGCATTGTCGGTGACCATTTCTGCCGTTTCCACGCTGGTTGGCGTCTTTGCCACTCCGCTGCTGACGCGCCTGTACGTCGATGCCAAAATCAGCGTCGATATTATGGGGATGTTATTGAGTATCCTGCAGATCGTGGTGCTCCCAATCGGCCTTGGCCTGATCATCCATCATACTTTTACTAAAACGGTGAAGCGCATCGAACCCTTCCTGCCTGCGCTGTCGATGGTTTGTATCGTGGCCATCATCAGTGCGGTGGTGGCGGGCAGCCAGAGTCATATCGCTTCGGTCGGGCTGGTAGTGATTGTCGCAGTGATCCTGCACAACGGCATCGGGTTACTCAGTGGTTATTGGGGAGGTAAACTGTTCGGCTTCGATGAGTCTACCTGCCGCACGCTGGCGATTGAAGTGGGCATGCAGAACTCCGGGCTAGCAGCCACGCTGGGCAAGATTTATTTCTCACCGCTGGCAGCGTTGCCTGGCGCGCTATTCTCGGTGTGGCATAACCTTTCCGGCTCCCTTCTGGCTGGCTACTGGTCTGGCCGACCTACCAAGAAAGAGTAATTCCCCCTTGGCCACCATCGGCTTCTCTTTACAACGTGCTGAACGCTTTTCATTTTCTGCTCCAGCACGTTGTTCAAAATACCGCTATCGCGCTACGGTGAACTCACTCAGCTAATCCGCGTCATATCCCAGATTCGGGGCCAACCAGCGCTCAACGTCGCTGATTTTCATACCTTTACGCGCCGCATAGTCTTCCACCTGATCGCGCTGGATTTGCGCCACGGCAAAATACTTGCTCTCTGGGTGGCTGAAATACCAACCGGAAACCGCCGCCCCAGGCCACATGGCGAAGGACTCGGTCAACTTCATGCCGGTATGGCGGTTAACGTCCAGCAACTGCCAGATCTCAGCTTTCTCGGTATGCTCCGGGCAAGCCGGGTAGCCGGGTGCCGGGCGGATGCCTTGATAATTCTCCCGGATCAGCTCTTCGTTACTCAGATTTTCCTCAGCCGCGAAGCCCCAATGCAGCTTACGCACCTGCTCATGCAGGTATTCGGCAAAGGCTTCCGCCAAACGATCCGACAACGCCTTCACCATGATCTTGTTGTAATCATCGTGTTTAGCGTCGTAGGCCGCCGCCAGCGCATCTTCTTCCAGCCCGCCGGTAACCGCGAACGCGCCAAAGTAATCGGCCTTGCCGCTGCTTTTCGGCGCAACGAAATCCGCCAGGCAGTAGTTCGGGAAGTCGGTTTTTTCGGTCTGCTGACGCAGGTGACGGCTCACCACCAGCACCTCGTCGCGGTTTTCATCGCGGTAAACCTCCACGTCATCGCCCACACTGTTGGCCGGGAACAGGCCGAAGACGCCGCGCGGATTGAGGCTGCCGCTTTCCGCCAGTTGATCCAGCATCTGGTTAGCATCTTGGAACAGGCGTTTGGCCTCTTCACCCACCACTTCATCTTCCAGAATGCGTGGGTATTTGCCCGCCAGCGACCAGGTCATAAAGAACGGCGTCCAGTCGATATAGCGGCGCAGGGTATCGATACTCGCCTCTACCGGGAAGACCCCCAGTTGATTCGGCACCGGCGGTTGATAGTTTTCCCAGTCCAGCACCATGGCGTTATCCCGCGCCTGCTGCAGGCTGACCGGCGGCGTACGCGGCTTCTTGCGCCCGTGTTGGATACGCACGGTTTCATACTCTTTGCGCGTGCGGGCCACAAACTCATCACGTTGGCTATCCGACAGCAACGCCGACACCACGCCAACGGTACGTGAAGCGTTTTGCACATAGGTGGTCGGCCCGCTGTAGTTCTGCTCGATCTTCACCGCAGTGTGGGCCTTGGACGTGGTGGCACCGCCAATCAGCAGCGGCAAGGTAAAGCCCTGGCGCTCCATCTCTTTCGCCACGTTCACCATCTCATCCAGCGACGGGGTGATCAGGCCCGACAGGCCGATAATATCCACCTTCTCTTCACGCGCGGTCTTGAGGATCTTGTCCGTTGGCACCATCACGCCCAGATCGATAATTTCGTAGTTATTACATTGCAGCACCACGCCGACGATGTTTTTGCCGATGTCATGCACGTCGCCCTTCACCGTCGCCAGCAGGATTTTGCCTGCGGTGGTGCCTTTTTGCTTGCTGGCCTCGATATAAGGCTCGAGGTAAGCCACCGCCTGCTTCATCACACGGGCAGATTTCACCACCTGCGGCAGGAACATTTTTCCTTCGCCGAACAGATCGCCCACCACGTTCATCCCGGCCATCAACGGCCCCTCGATCACTTCGATCGGCCGTTCTGCCTGTTGGCGAGCTTCTTCGGTGTCGAGTTCGATAAACTCGGTGATGCCCTTAACCAGGGAATATTCCAAGCGTTTGGCCACCGGCCAGCCGCGCCATTCTGCCTGCTGCACCGCCACTTCGCTGTCTTTGTTACCGCGGTATTTTTCCGCCAGATCCAACAAGCGCTCGGTGCCGTCCGGGCGGCGGTTGAGGATCACATCTTCCACCGCATCTCGCAGTTCAGCACTCAGATCGTCGTAGATCGCCAGTTGCCCGGCGTTGACGATCCCCATATCCATACCGTTACGGATAGCGTGATACAGGAACACCGCGTGGATCGCTTCGCGCACCGGATCGTTACCACGGAACGAGAACGATACGTTGGAGACACCCCCGGAAATCATCACGTGCGGCAGATGGGTTTTGATGTCGCCACAGGCTTCGATAAAGTCGACGGCATAGTTGTTATGCTCTTCGATCCCGGTAGCGACGGCAAAAATGTTCGGGTCAAAAATGATGTCTTCCGGCGGGAAGCCAACGCGTTCGGTGAGGATCTTATAGGCTCGGCGGCAGATCTCGAACTTGCGCTCGCGGGTATCGGCCTGGCCGACTTCGTCAAACGCCATCACTACCACTGCCGCACCGTAACGGCGCACCAGTTTGGCATGGTGGATAAAGGCCTCTTCGCCCTCTTTCATTGAGATCGAGTTAACAATACCTTTGCCCTGAATGCACTTCAGGCCTTTTTCAATCACGCTCCATTTGGAGGAGTCGATCATGATTGGCACGCGGGCAATATCCGGCTCACCGGCGATCAGGCTAAGGAAGCGCACCATCGCCGCTTCGGCGTCGAGCATACCCTCATCCATATTGATGTCGATGATTTGCGCACCGCTTTCCACCTGCTGGCGCGCCACGGCCAGCGCTTCGCTGTATTTCTCTTCTTTGATCAAGCGTTTGAAACGCGCCGAACCGGTGACGTTGGTGCGTTCACCCACGTTTACGAACAGCGATTTGGCATCAATATTCAGCGGCTCCAGGCCGGATAAACGGCAGGCGACCGGCAGCTCTGGCAATTGGCGTGGCGGCACACCCTCTACCGCTTTCGCCATCGCGGCGATATGAGCAGGTGTGGTGCCGCAGCAACCACCGATGATATTCAGGAAACCGGCCTGCGCCCATTCGCCCACCTGTTTCGCCATTTCTTCGGCATCCAGATCGTATTCCCCAAAGGCATTCGGCAAACCGGCGTTAGGGTGCGCGGTAACGTAGCTTTCGGAAATGCGCGCCAGCTCCGCCACGTATTGGCGCAGTTCGTCTGGGCCAAGCGCACAGTTAAGGCCGAAGGTCAGCGGCTTAACGTGGCGCAGCGAGTTGTAAAAGGCCTCGGTGGTCTGGCCGGACAGGGTGCGGCCGGAAGCGTCGGTAATGGTGCCGGAAATCATGATCGGCAGCGTCACCCCCAAGGCTTCAAATTCGGTTTCCACCGCAAAAGCGGCGGCTTTGGCATTCAAGGTATCGAAGATGGTTTCGATCATGATCAGATCGACGCCCCCCGCCACCAGCGCGCGGGTCGATTCGCGGTAGGCTTCTACCAGTTGATCGAAAGAGACATTGCGGAATGCCGGATCGTTCACGTCGGGCGAGATGGACGCGGTACGGTTAGTCGGGCCGAGCACCCCGGCAACGTAACGCGGTTTTTCCGGGGTACGCGCGGTCCATTCATCGGCACAGGCGCGCGCCAGCAACGCAGCCTGATAGTTAATCTCGGCAGACAGCGACTCCATATGGTAGTCGGCCATGGCAATGGTGGTGGAGTTGAAGGTGTTGGTTTCCAGGATGTCGGCACCAGCCTGCAGATAACCGTGGTGGATCGCCGTGATCACCTCTGGCTTGGTCAGCACCAGCAGATCGTTGTTGCCCTTCAGATCGCTTTGCCAGTCCGCAAAACGTTCACCACGATAATCCTGCTCTTCCAGCCGATAGCTCTGGATCATGGTGCCCATACCGCCGTCCAACACTAAAATACGCTGCGCTAACTGCTGACGCAGTTGTTCTACTCGATTTGTCACTGTCACCCCTCATACCCGCCGACGTTTAATTGCTGTCAAACCTACCGGATATCGATAATCGCCATCGCCCAAATGCCATAAAAACAAACGAGTCATCCTAGCACAGGTTATGTCGGCAAAGGTGTGGGCACTCATTGAGAGTTTTTCATGCTCGTCGTAATTCAAGTTGCATGTGCGTTGGCTGCGCTTACTCGCCCCAGTCACATAGTTATCTATGCTCCTGGGGACTCACAAGCTTGCCGCCTTCCTGCAACTCGAATTATTTAGAGCACAGGTTGATTAGCCAACAGATCCGATGAGCAAAGATGCGTATTGCAATTCATACTCAAAAAACGAAAATGAATTCCACCATACGGAAAATAGAAGGTGAATCATGGCCACACCCGTACCCGCCAAGCGAGGCAAGAAGCCGCGCGCCGCCGCACCCACCGCCAGTGCTGCCACCGGTCAGGTCCAGTCACTGACCCGCGGCCTGAAATTATTGGAATATATTGCCGAAGCGCACGGTAACGTGGCGCTGACCGATCTGGCCCAGCAGGCCGGATTGCCTAATTCCACCACTCATCGCCTGCTCACCACCATGCAACAACAAGGGTTTGTGCGCCAGGTGGGCGATCTTGGCCTGTGGACCATGGGCGCTCATGCGTTTGTCGTCGGCAGCAGTTTCCTGCAGAGCCGCAATCTGCTGGCTATGGTACACCCGACGCTGCGCCGCCTGATGGAAGAGTCGGGTGAAACGGTCAATCTGGCGGTGCTGGATACCAGCGAGTATCAGGCGGTGATTATCGATCAGGTACAGTGCACCGCGCTGATGCGCATGTCGGCCCCGATCGGCGGCAAACTGCCGATGCACGCTTCTGGCGCGGGTAAAGCGTTTCTTGCCACGCTTTCAGACGATCAGGTAACCAAGTTGCTGCATAAAAAAGGCATGCACACCTATACCACGCATACCCTGACGCCCCATAACCTGAAAGAAGGGCTGGCGCTGATCCGCAAGCAGGGCTTTTCGTTTGATGATGAGGAGCATGCCCTCGGCCTGCGCTGCGTGGCGGCCTGTATCTTCGATGAGCACCGCGAAGCTTTTGCGGCGATCTCCATCTCTGGCCCGGTTTCGCGCATCACCGACGATCGCGTCACCGAACTCGGGGCGCTGGTAATACACGCCGCCAAAGAGATCAGCCTCGAATACGGTGGAGTGCGTTAACGCTGTTACCAGGCTGTGTCCCTCAATTGGCCACCAGCGGCACGCATGGGCCATTGAGGGGCACAGCCTAACGCCCACCCTGGCCAGATGGGCGGCCCCTCTGTTGTATTTCTGTAACGCTCTGTAGAGATCTTGTTTCCCTGCCAACTGAAATCATGATGCCGATCACAGTTAGCGATCCTGCCTGTTAAAGCCGATTGCAACCAGAAATATTTCCCCCGACAATGTTACCGATAACATGTTACCGGTAACAATCATTACCCGCATAATGCCACCGACAGATTGGGAGCCAAGCCATGATCCACAACCAGAATCGAGTTTACGTCGTTATGGGCGTTTCCGGCAGTGGCAAATCTGCCGTTGCCAGCGCCGTTGCCTCACAGTTGTCCGCCAATTTCCTTGATGGCGACTTTCTGCACCCACGCTGCAACATCCTGAAAATGGCCGCAGGCGAACCGCTGAACGATGACGATCGCGCTCCTTGGCTGGCAGCATTAAACGATGCGGCTTTTGCCATGCAGCGGACCAACCCGGTCTCCCTCATCGTCTGCTCAGCCTTGAAAAAGCGCTACCGCGATCGGCTGCGGGCCGGTAACAACAATTTGTCGTTCATCTATCTGCACGGCGACTTCCCGGTGATCGAAGCCCGGATGGCAGCGCGCAAAGGGCACTTCTTCAAACCGCAGATGCTGGTGACACAGTTTGCCACGCTGGAGCAACCGGGCCTGGATGAAAACGATGTTATCGCCATCGACATCAACCAGCCACTAAACGCGGTGATCGCCGATACCCTGCACCACATCCAGCGTTTTTTGCCCCAGGATGCCTGCGCCTTTCATAACACGGTGAGGAAGATATGATTAACCACACGCTGTCCCGCATCACACAACGCATCATCGAGCGTTCGACACCGAGCCGCACGGCCTATCTGGCGCGCATCGCCGCAGCCCGTTCCCAGACCGTGCACCGCTCACAGTTAGCCTGCGGTAACCTGGCGCACGGCTTTGCCGCCTGCCAGCCCAGCGATAAGGCCGCGCTGAAAAATATGGTGCGTAGCGACATCGCCATCATCACCGCCTATAACGACATGCTTTCGGCCCATCAGCCCTACGAAAATTACCCGCAGCGGCTGAAACAGACGCTGCACAGCGTGGGCGCAGTCGGTCAGGTGGCCGGTGGCGTGCCCGCCATGTGCGATGGCGTGACTCAGGGGCAGGATGGCATGGAGCTTTCGCTGATGAGCCGCGATGTCATTGCCATGTCCGCTGCTATCGGGTTGGCGCACAACATGTTCGACGGCGCGCTGTTCCTTGGCATCTGCGACAAGATTGTGCCGGGGTTGGTGATGTCAGCGCTGTCTTTCGGCCATCTGCCTGCGGTGTTTGTGCCTGCCGGGCCAATGAGCAGCGGCCTGCCCAATAAAGAGAAAGTGCGGGTACGTCAACTCTATGCCGAAGGCAAGGCAGATCGTCACGCACTGCTGGAAGCCGAGGCTGCGTCTTATCACGGCATCGGCACCTGCACCTTCTACGGCACCGCCAACACCAACCAGATGGTGATGGAAGTGATGGGCCTGCATCTGCCGGGCGCCTCCTTTGTTCACCCGGATACGCCGCTGCGCGATGCACTGACCGATGCCGCCGCACGCCAAGTAACACGATTGACCGAAACCAGCGGCCATTATTTACCGATCGGCCAGTTGGTCGATGAAAAAGTGGTGGTTAACGGCATGGTTGCGCTGTTAGCCACCGGCGGTTCGACCAACTTGACGATGCATATGGTCGCCATGGCGCGGGCGGCGGGCATCATCATCAACTGGGATGATTTTTCTGAGCTTTCCGATGCCGTACCGCTGTTATGCCGCATCTACCCCAACGGCCCGGCTGATATCAATCAGTTCCAGGCCGCCGGAGGCGTGCAGTTGGTCGTGCGTGAACTGCTGAAACACGGCCTGCTGCATCAGGATGTTCACACCGTCGCCGGTTTCGGCCTGGAGCGTTACATTCAGGAACCCTGGCTGGATAACGGCCAGTTGGCCTGGCGCGATGGGGCGCAGAGCTCGCTGGATAACAACGTGATCGCCAGCGTTGGCGCACCCTTCGAGCCCCACGGCGGCACCAAAGTGTTGTCCGGCAATCTCGGGCGAGCTGTGATGAAAACCTCGGCGGTGCCCGCTGATAACCAGATTATCGAAGCACCGGCGCTGGTGTTTGAAAGCCAGCACGATATCGTGCCCGCTTTTGAAGCCGGTAAGCTGAACCAGGATTGTGTGGTAGTGGTGCGTTTCCAAGGCCCGCAAGCCAACGGTATGCCTGAGTTGCATAAGCTGATGCCACCGCTTGGCGTACTGATGGATCGCGGCTTCAAGGTGGCGCTGGTGACCGATGGCCGCCTGTCAGGTGCTTCCGGCAAAGTGCCTGCGGCGATCCACGTCACGCCAGAAGCCAGCACCGGCGGGATGCTGGCAAAAATACAAAACGGCGATCTGATCCGCGTTAATGGCCGCACCGGTGAATTGCAACTGCTGGTCGATGCCGCCGAACTGGCCCAACGCACCGCTTACCAACCGGAACTTGGCGCTGGGCACCTTGGGTGTGGCCGCGAACTGTTCAGCGCGTTACGCAGCCAGCTTTCCGGTGCGGAACAAGGGGCCTGCTGCATCGGCTTTTAATCAAGCGCTCTGGTTCAGCCATGCTGAGCCAGAGCTTGCTCGGCTGGCAAACGTTGGCTGAAGCGCCGCTTTTTGCGGTAGGCAAACACATCTTCAACGTGCCCATCTTTAATCCGCTGTTGCAAACCCCGCCAGTAATCCGCTTCGAACAGATCGCTGTGCATCTCTTCAAATACCCTTCGGATACGCTGGTCGCCACACAGGAAATGGCGAAACTCTTCTGGGAAGACATCGTTCGGTGAGATGCTGTACCAGGGTTCACTGGCCATTTCATCTTCCGGATAGCGCGGTGGCGGGATATCGCGAAAGTTTACTTCGGTCATATAGCAAATTTCATCATAGTCGTAGAACACCACGCGCCCGTGGCGGGTGACGCCAAAGTTTTTAAACAGCATGTCACCTGGGAAGATATTCGCTGCCGCCAACTGCTTAATCGCGTTGCCGTATTCTTCTATCGCATCATGCAGTTGCTGTTCGTTAGCCTGTTCCAGATACAGGTTCAGCGGCGTCATCTTCCGTTCCATATACAGATGCTTAATCACGACCCGATCGCCGAGATCTTCCAGTTTTTCCGGCACTTCCAGCTGTAGCTCCGCCCACAGTTCCGGGCTGAGGCGCGCCTTATCCACCACAAAATTCTCATACTCCTGCGTATCCGCCATGCGGCCAACGCGATCGTGTTCCTTCACCAACTGGTAGCAGGCCATTACCTGGGCTTGCGTGACCTCTTTCTGCGGGGCGAATTCATCTTTGATCACCTTAAACACCCGGTCGAAAGACGGCAGGGTGAACACCAGCATCACCATGCCTTTTACGCCCGGAGCGATAATGAACTGTTCCTGAGACTGCGCCATAAAGGTCAGATATTCGCGGTAGCATTCGGTTTTGCCGTGCTTCTGGCAGCCGATCGCCATATACAGTTCGGCGGTGGTTTTGCCCGGCAGGATCTCACGCAGCCATTCCACCATCGCCGCCGGTAATGGCGCATAAACCATAAAGTAGGAACGGGCAAAGCCAAACACGATGCTGGCCTCGGCCTTACTGGTCAGGCAGGTATCGATAAACAGAGCGCCGCAATCGCTGCGATGGATCGGCAGCAGGAAGGGGTAAACGCCGTCGGCCAGGCGCAGTTTGCCCACCAACCAGGCGGCTTTGTTACGGTAGAACAGCTCATTGGCGACCTGGAGCGTCGCGCCAGCCAGTTGCTCGGGGTTAAAGTCCCGCTGCAGTGCCTGCGTGATGTAATCGATATCGCGCGGCAGATCTTCCCACGGCAGTCGCAACGGGAGATCGGTCAGGAGGCTGTGCAGCATCGCCGCCATATCGCCATTAGGCATAAAATTGCGTGACAGCGGCCGTGGGATATCGCGGAAACGCCGTTCAGGCTGCGAACTGAAGACAAACAGCTTATCCGGGGTTAAATCGCGGTGTTTAAACAGGCGACAGTAAACCGAATTAAAGAAACTCTCGGCAATCTCAAAACGTGGATAATCCGGCAGTAATTCGGTGTATACCGCCTTCACCCGGCTGGGGAAATCCGCATCGTAATAGCGCTGCCCAGTGATGCATTTCAGTTGCTCCACCACCAGGCCCACGTGGTGATCGTAAAGATGGATGCGTTTTTTCATCGCCTGCTGTACGGCAAACCAATCAGCCTGCTCAAAACGCTGCTGCGCCCCGGCCGTGACCTCCAGAAAGCGGCCATATTGAGCATCAAATCCCTGCAAGATCGTCTGTGCGATCAACAACTCCCGTTTTGCCACCATCTTTCCCCTCCTGCCTACGAGGCAGAGCCTGCAAATGCAGGCTCTGAATGACACATTGCTACTGCGGTGAAATTAGAACTGCTGTTCTTCAGTCGACCCGGTCAGTGCAGTAACAGAAGAGGCCCCGCCCTGAATGACGGTGGTGACTTTATCGAAGTAACCCGTTCCCACTTCCTGCTGGTGCGAGGCAAAGGTGTACCCGCGTTCGACGGCGGCGAATTCAGGCTGCTGCACTTTTTCGACATAGTGCTTCATACCTTCACCGCGCGCGTAGGCATGCGCCAGGTCGAACATGTTGAACCACATGCTGTGAATACCGGCCAGAGTGATGAACTGGTATTTGTAACCCATGGCAGACAGTTCGTCCTGGAAGCGGGCGATGGTCTGATCGTCCAGGTTTTTCTGCCAGTTGAAGGATGGTGAGCAGTTATAGGCCAACAGCTTGCCCGGGAATTTGGCATGAATCGCATCGGCAAAGCGCTTCGCGGCCGCCAAGTCTGGGGTTGAGGTTTCGCACCACACCAGGTCGGCATAAGGGGCGTAAGCCAAGCCACGGCTGATTGCCTGCTCAATACCGGCATGGGTGCGGAAGAAGCCCTCAACGGTGCGCTCCCCGGTCACAAAGGCGCTGTCATACGGATCGCAATCGGAGGTCAGCAAGTCTGCCGCATCGGCATCGGTACGCGCGATCAGCAGAGTCGGCACGCCAAGCACGTCGGCCGCCAGACGCGCAGCCACCAGTTTCTGGATCGCTTCCTGGGTCGGCACCAGTACTTTGCCCCCCATATGGCCGCATTTTTTCACTGCCGCCAGTTGATCTTCAAAGTGCACCCCGGCTGCACCGGCTTCGATCATCGCCTTCATCAGTTCGAATGCGTTCAGTACGCCACCGAAACCGGCTTCCGCATCGGCTACGATCGGCAGGAAATAGTCGGTATAGCCTTTGCTGCCTGGCTCAATCTGGTTCGCCCATTGGATCTGATCGGCACGGCGGAAGGTATTATTGATGCGCTCAACCACCGCCGGAACAGAGTCTACCGGGTACAGTGACTGATCCGGATACATGGCAGAGGCGGTATTCGCATCCGCAGCCACCTGCCAGCCCGACAGATAAATTGCCTCTACGCCCGCTTTCGCCTGCTGCAACGCCTGGCCGCCGGTCAGCGCGCCTAAGCTGTTGACGTACCCTTTGCGGGATTTACCGTGCAGCAGTTCCCACAGCTTGGCCGCACCGTTTTGCGCCAGCGTGCATACCGGGTTGACCGAGCCACGCAGGTTGATCACGTCTGCAGCGCTGTAGGGGCGGGTGATGCCTTCCCAACGTGCTGATTTCCATTCCTGTTCCAGCTGTTGGATCTGTTGGGTGCGAGAGGTTGTCATATTTTTATCCTTTGCAATTAATGTAGGGTTAATAGTCAGGAACGGTATATCAGGCCAATAATTCGTAGCCGGGTAGAGTCAGGAAATCGATCAGTTCATCTTGCGTGGTGATACGCTCCATCAGGCGCGTCGCCTCTGCGAAACGGCCAGCGTTGTAACGCGCCTCACCCAATTCTTCACGCACCACCAACATTTCTTCTTTCAGCATTTGGCGGAACAGCGCCTTGGTCACCAGTTGGCCGTTACTGAGGCTCTTTTCATGGTGGATCCACTGCCAAATTGAGGTGCGAGAGATCTCAGCGGTGGCCGCGTCTTCCATCAGGCCATAAATCGGCACGCAACCATTGCCCGAGATCCAGGCTTCGATGTATTGCACTGCCACACGGATATTGGCGCGCATCCCCGCTTCCGTACGCTCACCGTCGCAGGGCTCCAGCAACTGAGCGGCAGTGATCGGTGCGTCCTGCTCACGCAGCACTTCTAACTGATTGCGGCGATCGCCCAGAATGCGGTCAAACACTTCCATTACCGTATCAGCTAACCCCGGATGCGCCACCCAGGTACCGTCGTGGCCGTTAGTGGCCTCCAGCTCTTTATCTGCGCGCACTTTATCTAACACGACGGCATTCTGCTCTGCATCTTTGCTGGGGATAAATGCCGCCATGCCGCCCATCGCAAAAGCACCGCGCTTGTGGCAGGTTTTGATCAACAAGCGCGAATAGGCACTGAGGAAAGGTTGGGTCATGGTGACGGATTGACGATCCGGCAGCACGCGCTCGCCGTGGTTTTTCAACGTTTTGATATAACTGAAGATGTAATCCCAACGGCCACAGTTCAACCCAACGATATGATCGCGCAGGTGATAGAGGATTTCGTCCATCTGGAATACTGCGGGCAAGGTCTCGATCAGCACGGTCGCTTTGATCGTACCGCGCGGCAGTTCGAAGCGATCTTCAGTGAAGCTGAACACCTCACTCCACCAAGCCGCTTCCTGCCAGGATTGGGTCTTCGGCAGGTAGAAATATGGGCCGCTGCCTTTTGCCAGCAACTGGCGATAGTTATGGAAGAAGTACAGCGCAAAATCGAACAATCCACCGGGAATGGCCTCGCCTTGCCACTGCACGTGTTTCTCTGGCAGGTGCAGACCACGCACGCGAGCGATCAATACCGCCGGATTCGGCTTAAGCTGATAAATCTTGCCTGCTTCATTGGTATAAGAAATAGTGCCGTTCACCGCGTCGTGCAGATTGATTTGCCCTTCGATCACTTTGTCCCAGCTTGGGGCCAGCGAATCTTCGAAGTCGGCCATAAACACTTTAACGTTGGCGTTCAACGCATTGATCACCATCTTGCGTTCGACCGGGCCAGTAATCTCGACCCGCCGGTCACGTAAATCATCAGGAATACCGCGAATTTTCCAGTCACCATTGCGAATGGAAGCGGTTTCCGAAATAAAATCCGGCAAACCACCGCGATCGATATGTTCTTGCCAGCAGACGCGCGCAGCCAATAGCTTGTTGCGTTGCGGAGTAAACTTCGCCACCAGTTCCGCCAGGAATTCGACCGCGTCATCCGTTAATACCTGCCGCTCGGCCGCGTTGAAACCCCGCGTAAACGTTAACTCCGTGCCTGCTATCTGTTGCATCATTGTCTTGCTCCTTCCCCATCATCCCGCACCGCCATTGCTGGCTGAACGAAGCATTATTGTCAGAAACCACCGCCATTCAGGGTGAACATACAACCTCTTATTGGTTAGATATCAGCCCTTTTGACTCTAGAATAACCAACAAAAAATAAAAATCAAAAACGATTTCCATTTTTTTATAAAATATTTTATTAACCATTTATTATCAATAAATTAGATTAATTATAACAAGTAACAAACAAGGAAAGTGGTTCCATTACTTGGCAAGTAACGGTTTATTTAATTGTTTTTAAAGGAATTATTGATTGGTAACAGTGCTGGGTAGGCGAGGAAAAGCATAGAATTAGGCCATGGCGGCCTCGATTCAGCCGCCATGTTAGGAAAGAGTATTACTCGAGGGTAGGGTTCATATGACGCAGATCGAACGGAGTGATCTGATAGACGTAGTAATTCAGCCAGTTGGAAAACAACAGATGACCATGGCTACGCCATGAAGCCTTGGGAGTGAGCTCAGGGTTATCGTTTGGGAAATAATTCAGCGGGATACTTGGGTTAAGGCCAGCATCGTTATCACGGCAATACTCGCCAGCCAGCGTCAAGGTATCGTACTCAGGGTGCCCGGTAACAAATGCCAGGCGTTTATCACGACTGGCAAACAGATAGGCACCGGCCTGCTCCGATTCGGCCAGAATATCCAAATCCGTATACTGGCGGATAACATCGGCAGGGAAATCGGCATAGCGCGAATGTGGAGCCAGGAAGGTTTCATCAAAGCCACGGGTCAGCAACGCATGCGGCTGCAACGTCTGGTGCTGATAAACCCCGGAGAGCTTCACCTCGCGTGTCATCTTCGGAATGCCATACAAGATGTTCAACGCCGCCTGTACTGCCCAACAGACAAACAGCGTAGAAGTGACGTGGTTCTTTGCCCAGTCGATTAGACGCTCGATCTGTGGCCAATAAGCCACATCACAGAAATCAACCAGGCCTAAAGGCGCTCCGGTGACAATCAGGCCATCGAAATTCTCATCTTGAATATCTTCAAAGTTGCAGTAGAAATTGTTCAGATGTTCAGCTGGCGTGTTCTTCGATTCGCGGCTGTCGATACGCAGCAATTGGATGTCGATCTGCAACGGGGAGTTGGAAAGCAAGCGCAGGAACTGATTTTCAGTCTCGATCTTTTTTGGCATCAGGTTAAGGATAAGCACTTTTAGCGGCCTGATTTCCTGTGTTTTTGCTCGTGAGGATGTCATCACAAAGACATTCTCATTGCGCAAGAAATTTACCGCAGGTAACTCATCAGGAACACGAATCGGCATCGCCTAACCCTCACATATCCATTTATACGTTTAGACTTCTAGATGCCTGAAGATAGCGTTTTTTTAGCACCATGTCGAGTTTTCAACAGGAAGGTGAAAATGTTTCATTGCCAAGGGGGATTAGGTTCAGCAACGTGAGTTGGCAAACCAGAAAAGCAAAAAGGCCATCCTTGCGGATGGCCTCTCGGCTTAATTTATGCTTGGCAGTGTCCTACTCTCGCATGGGGAGACCCCACACTACCATCGGCGCTACGGCGTTTCACTTCTGAGTTCGGCATGGGGTCAGGTGGGACCACCGCGCTATTGCCGCCAAGCAAATTCTTTAATTCTTTTTTTGCCGAACTTCTAAACCACTTTAATAAAGTGGTGCTGATACCCAGAGTCGAACTGGGGACCTCACCCTTACCAAGGGTGCGCTCTACCAACTGAGCCATATCAGCACACAA
>NZ_MOXD01000004.1:0-346 GCF_001976145.1 Serratia oryzae | reverse complement strand
CATTCCAGGCCGTTACATGCTTTCACACGCAACCACCAGAACCAATCCGGAACATTCACTGAAAATTAAATCTATTTACTCTCTCACCAAAACACCTTCGGTGTTGTAAGGTTAAGCCTCACGGTTCATTAGTACTGGTTAGCTCAATGCATCGCTGCACTTACACACCCAGCCTATCAACGTCTTAGTCTTAAACGTTCCTTCAGGGGCCTTAAAGGCCCAGGGAAGACTCATCTCGAGGCAAGTTTCGTGCTTAGATGCTTTCAGCACTTATCTTTTCCGCACTTAGCTACCGGGCAGTGCCATTGGCATGACAACCCGAACACCAGTGGTGCGTTCACTCCGG
>NZ_MOXD01000049.1 GCF_001976145.1 Serratia oryzae | reverse complement strand
TTGATCTTACCCACGAACAATGGACACATGGCTAAGCGAGGTTCTGTTTTTCAAATTGTTCCGGGCTAAGACCACCACAGGCACTGTGGCGACGCCAACGATTGTAATCGCACTCGATATAATTAAACACAGTCGTTCGCATCATTTCCCGACTGGCAAAGTGCTCGCCGTGGATACATTCCACTTTCAGTGAGTGGAAGAAGCTTTCAACACAGGCATTGTCGTAACAACAGCCTTTGGCGCTCATACTGCCACGCAGATTATGGCGTTTCAGCAAGGCTTGGTAAGCCCCCGAACAATACTGGCCGCCTCTGTCTGTATGAACAATGACATTTTCCGGGCGTTTACGCCGCCACAACGCCATTTGCAGCGCATCGCAGGCCAGTTGTGCCGTCATCCGCGAAGACATCGACCAGCCGATGACGGCCCGCGACCACAGGTCAATCACCACCGCCAGATAAAGCCAACCTTCGTCAGTGCGAAGATAAGTGATGTCTCCCGCCCATTTCTGATTCGGCCCACCGGCGGTAAAGTCCTGCTCCAACAGGTTTTCCGACACCGGCAGGCCATGTTCACGGTAACTGACTGGCCTGAACCGGCGTGAGGCCTTTGCGCGCAGCCCCTGACGCCGCAGGCTGGCTGCAATGGTTTTGACGTTGTACGCCGGAAGCTCATCAGCAAGACGCGGCGCACCATAGCGCTGTTTGGCGTCATTGAATGCCTGTCGAACGGTATCATCGCAGACAAGACGGAACTGCTGACGCGGGGTTATCTGATGACGACGCAGACGCCAGGCATACCAGCCACTGCGGGCGACACGGAGCACTCGGCACATGGCTTTGATGCTGAAATCAGCCTGATGTTTTTCGATAAAGACATACTTCATTTCAGGCGCTTCGCAAAGTATGTCGCGGCCTTTTGGAGAATAGCCAACTCTTCCTCCCGTTCTGCCAACTGACGTTTGAGCCGGGCATTTTCGGCAGCCAGTTCGCTTTCACGCTCGGATGATGTCAGTTGCTGTTGTTGTTTGCTTCGCCAGGTATAAAGTTGTGATTCGTAGAGACCGAGTTCGCGCGCGGCTGCGGCCACGCCAATACGTTGAGCGAGCTTAAGCGCTTCGTCCCGAAAGGCAGGCGTGTGTTGTTTGCGGGGCTTGTTTTTCGTTGCTGATGGTTTAGTCATGAGTCACCTCTGAGTTACGAGTTTACTCACTTAATACCGTGTCCACTATTACTGGGTAAGATCAA
>NZ_MOXD01000048.1 GCF_001976145.1 Serratia oryzae | reverse complement strand
GTCCTCTTCATGCCACCCAACGTTGGCTGAGCTATGCCCTGTGTACCCTCCTGGTGTGGCAGCCGGTGTTACCCGCGTTTGCCAACGGCGTGAGCGTCGCCGAAGGCAATACGAAACTCGATCAGGCGGCCAACGGCGTGCCGGTGGTCAATATCGCCACGCCCAATCAGGCCGGAATTTCCCACAATAAATACAACGACTTCAACGTCGGGAAAGAGGGACTGATCCTCAACAACGCTACCGACCGGCTCACTCAGAGCCAGTTGGGTGGCCTGATCCAGAACAACCCCAACCTGCAGGCCGGGAGAGAAGCCCAGGGCATCATCAATGAAGTGGTGGCCCCGAACCGCTCGCAACTGCAGGGCTATATGGAAGTGGCGGGCAAGCAGGCCAATGTGATGGTGGCCAACCCCTACGGCATTACCTGCGACGGCTGCGGTTTTATCAACACCCCGAATGCAACATTAACCACCGGTAAACCGGTACTGGGTGCCGACGGCAGTTTGCAGGCGCTGGAAGTAACCCAGGGGGCGATCAGCATTCAGGGCCAAGGGCTGGATGCCAGCCAGAGCGACAAGTTCGCGCTGATTGCCCGTGCCACCGACCTCAACGCGCAACTGCATGCCAAAGACGCAACCATCACGCTGGGTGCCAACCGGGTGGATGCACAAGGCAACGCTACACCGATCGCCGGTCAGGGCGACGTGCCAAAAGTGGCGATCGACACCGGTGCATTGGGCGGAATGTACGCCAACCGAATTCACCTGGTCTCCAGTGAAACCGGCGTCGGCGTTAACCTCGGTAACCTCAATGCCCGTGACGGGGATATCACTCTGGATGCCAACGGCAAGTTGACGCTGAATAACACGCTGGCGCAGGGGAACTTGACCGTCAATGCAGCGGATATTGCGCTGAGTGGCAGCCATGAGGCTGCTCAAAACGTCGCCTTGAACAGCCAGGGGCAGTTGGCACTGAGTCACACCTCGGTGAAAGCCGGTCAGCAGATCGCACTCAACGACGGTGACCTGGCACTGGCGCAGACCACGCTCAGCGCGGCGAAAGACCTTCAGGTGCATGCCACAGGCCAATTGACAGCGACCAACAGCACCCTGCTGGCAGGCACGGACGCACAAGGCAACCTGACCGCCACCCAGCGGCTCGTCGTAAACGCCGGTGAGCAGAAGTGGCTGAACAGCCAGCTCGGGGCGGGAACGGTGATTGCCGCAGCCCAACGCGACTTGATTCTGGATGGTGGCTCGCAACTGACCGGGTT
>NZ_MOXD01000047.1 GCF_001976145.1 Serratia oryzae | reverse complement strand
GCTGATTCAGCAAATGTGTGGTGTTAAGGGTGATATCGCCGTTTTCGGTTTCGAGGGTGCCAGACGTATTGACGATTTCGCTGTTGGCATTACCTGCGGTATCGCGTTGCATCCACAGGCTGTTGCCCGCCAGAATATCGCCGTACTGGTTAGCAATACGGTCCGCCAGCAGGTGCATGTTGCCACCACTGTACAGCATGCCGCTGTTGAACAGTTGGCTCACTGCACTCAGCAGCAGATCACCGGCGGTGCCGATAAAACCGTAGTTATTGATGACACTGCCACTGAATAACTGGACCAGGCCGCCTGATTGCAGGCTGGAGCCTGCGTTTTGTGTGATACTGACTGCATCAATCCGCACGTCACCGTTGCCACCGCGCACTGTACCGACGTTGGTGAATTGCCCACCACTGTAAATCGCCAGGCTCTGGCCCTGCGTGGTGCCCGTCAGCGTGATGTCCCCCTGGCTGGAAAGATGTAACGTATTGCCTGCCGCCAGGGTACCTTGCTGTGCGAACGCGTTATTCAGCGTCAACGCCATATTGCCCAGCGCCACCAGTTGCCCAAACTGACTGAGCGCACCGCTGACCAGCGTCAGATCGCCCGCGCTGAACAACTTGGCGTTTTGCCCGTTATCGATCTGTTGCGCCTGCACTGCCAGTTGTCGGGTGGCCAACAACGTACCGGCATTGCTCAGGCTGCCAGTATTCAGTTGCAGGCTCTCGCCTTGCAACATACCCAGGTTGTTGAACACAGTGAGCGTCAGCCCGCTATTGCCCGCCGCAATCAGTGTACCGGTGTTATCCAACTGATTACCGTTAAAGGTAAGGCTACCCGCCTGCAACCACCCACTGTTAGTCAGGCTGGGGGCGTGAAGCGACAAGGCACCGCCCACTACCAATGTGCCCGTGTTGAGCACCGGGTTGGTCAGCACTAACGTACTGCTCCCCGCACTCTGGACAGTGCCCACGTTATCCAGCCCTGCCGCCGTCAATTGCAGCCCGTTCTGGCTGCGCACATCGCCCGCGGCCAGGTTACGGAATACACCGCTCAGTTGCGCACTGAAGGCCGCCTGCCCCAGCAGGAGTCCGGTGTTGGTGAGCTCTGCCGCCTCTACGGCCAGCGCTCCGGCCTGGATACGTCCCTGGTTATCTACCTGATTGGCTTTCAGGGTGGCCGTGCCATTGCTCAGTATCTGCCCGTCAGTCTGCTGGCCGATGTTACCGCTCATCTCAGCGTTAAGCTGATTAACTCCGGCAATCACGCCGTTGTTGAGCAGCGAGGTGCCTGTCAGCGAC
>NZ_MOXD01000046.1 GCF_001976145.1 Serratia oryzae | reverse complement strand
GCTGATTCAGCAAATGTGCGGTGTTAAGGGTGATATCGCCGTTTTCGGTTTCGAGGGTGCCAGACGTATTGACGATTTCGCTGTTGGCATTACCTGCGGTATCGCGTTGCATCCACAGGCTGTTGCCTGCCAGAATATCACCGTACTGGTTGGTGATACGGTCCGCCAGCAGGTGCATATTGCCACCGCTGTACAGCATACCGCTGTTGAACAGTTGGCTCACTGCACTCAGCAGCAGATCGCCTGCGGTGCCGATAAAACCGTGGTTATTGATGACACTGCCACTGAATAACTGGACCAGGCCACCTGATTGCAGGCTAGAGCCTGCATGTTGTGTGATACCGACTGCCTCAATCCGCACGTCACCGTTGCCACCGCGCACTGTACCGACGTTGGTGAATTGCCTACCACTGTAAATCGCCAGGCTCTGGCCCTGCGTGGTGCCCGTCAGCGTGATGTCCCCCTGGCTGGAAAGATGTAACGTATTGCCTGCCGCCAGGGTACCTTGTTGTGCAAACGCATCATTCAGTGTCAGCGCAATATTGCCCAGTGCCACCAGTTGCCCAAACTGACTGAGCGCACCGCTGACCAGCGTCAGATCGCCTGCGCTGAACAACTTGGCGTTTTGCCCGTTATCGATCTGTTGCGCCTGCACTGCCAGTTGTCGGGTGGCCAACAACGTACCGGCATTGCTCAGGCTGCCAGTATTCAGTTGCAGGCTCTCGCCTTGCAACATACCCAGGTTGTTGAACACAGTGAGCGTCAGCCCGCTATTGCCCGCCGCAATCAATGTACCGGTGTTATCCAACTGATTACTGTTAAAGGTAAGGCTGCCCGCCTGCAACCAACCGCTGTTAGTCAGGCTGGGGGCGCTAAGCTCCAAGGCACCGCCCACTACCAATGTGCCCGTGTTGAGCACCGGGTTGGTCAGCACTAACGTACTGCCTCCGGTACTCTGGACAGAGCCCACGTTATCCAGCCCTGCTGCCGTCAGTTGCAGCCCGTTTTGGCTGCGCACATCGCCCGCGGCCAGGTTACGGAACACACCGCTCAGTTGCGCACTGAACGCCTCTTGTCCCAGCAGGAGTCCGGTGTTGGTGAGCGCTGCCGCCTCTACGCCCAGCGTTCCGGCCTGGATACGCCCTTGGTTATCCACCTGATTCGCTTTCAAGGTGGCCGTGCCATTGCTCAGTATCTGCCCGTCAGTCTGCTGGCCGATGTTACCGCTCATCTCAGCGTTAAGCTGATTAACTCCGGCAATCACGCCGTTGTTGAGCAGCGAGGTGCCTGTCAGCGAC
>NZ_MOXD01000045.1 GCF_001976145.1 Serratia oryzae | reverse complement strand
GCACTATGGCAGAAAGTGCAAGGTTTGGCCCCCGCGTATTGGCGGTGGCACTGCGTACATATCCAGCCGGTCGCTGCGCTAACTGGGTTTACGGCGTTGATCTTTTGCATGTTGAGTTTCCTTCAAACAATGGGAAACGCTGGCCCTGCGCCAGATTCAGAGAACATCACATGAAGCAGGGGGCGCGAGAGTGTTATTGAGTCAGGTTGGGGTCGTCGAATGGACGTTTTTTGTCAGCAAGGCCATGTGCCGTAGCAGGATGTGATTGATGACATTGTTATTCTCCGGTGTATTGGACGCAGTAATACGCACGCCCGAATAGCAATTCGTTCGAAAAAGAAGGTTAAATGGGGTAAATCAGAACGCAGTAACGAGTGGAGATTGGTACTACGCTGGTGTACGGGACAGGTCTATTCTCTCTTGCATCCAGGCATGGACCTCACTGTGTAGCCATCTGGAACTGCGTCCTAATTTGATGGGCTTGGGAAACTTGCCTTCGCTGATAAGCTTGTAGAACCATTTGTCGGTTAAGCCGGTGAATGTGGTGATAAAGGCCATATCCACCAGCTTATCGTCCAGCAGGTTTAATTCGGTCAGTTGATTACTCATGATGTCTCTCGCCGTCTTACGTTAATGGAAGACAGTCGCAAGCCATTACCACAGCCCCTTTGCGGGTCTGTATTCACTCGGTGCGGCTTACTCTGTCATTACCATCGGCGAGCGAGTAAAAAATTACGTTGACCGTTCCCTATCAATATTGACTACAACCAAATGAACGTTCGTCAGGGCCAATGCTTTTAGATTTAAACTTGGCCAGGTAGCTGGAGCGGTAGAGCAGTTCTGTATAGGCGTTGAAGCTGAATTCCTTCTGATAAGCCAGGTAAAACACCGGTTTATCGGGGAAATAGGTTAACGATTGATTCTCGGGATAGGCAACACGCAATGCACGCGCCCACGCTCTCGAAATCATGCAAGCCAGATTGCCGCTTTCCTTTGTGTAATCCCCGAGAAACCCATAAGCATGTTTGTTGAGCAGCAGCAAAACATGGTAATGCTTTTTCCCTTCTTGACTAAACTCCTTGACCCATACGTAACGAAGAACACAGGAATGTACCTGCTTGTTGGTTTTTATTTTCCTACGCAGATCCGCTTTAATTTGGGCTTTTAATGACTCGATAAAACGCGATATACACGCAGGGTCTGTCGCGGCGTCCATATCAGTATCGATATCAACATCCGGCAGTCGTAAATCAACACGCACCGCCAATGTTCGATGGTGGCACAGCAAGGCTTTATCGATCGTTTCCTGTATGCGGTCCATATAGTGCTGACACAAG
>NZ_MOXD01000044.1 GCF_001976145.1 Serratia oryzae | reverse complement strand
TGTGCCTGCCAACGCCAATCTCTTGCAGTTGCAGCCAACATGACCCAACAGGGTTTACCCATCGCCCCAGCCAGATGGATCACCGACGTATCCACACCAATAACCAGATCCAGTTGTTCGATAACCGATGCTGTATCAAGGTAGTCTTTCAACAACGTACCGAATGGGCGTAGTTGTGGCCATTCAGCCACCTCATTTTCGCCAGTTCCTTTTTGCAGGCTCACCCATTCGATACCAGGTAACTCGAGCAGCTGGGCTAAGACAGATAGATGCGGCAACGAGCGGTTGCGATCGTTGGCATGCCCAACAGCCCCTTTCCACACTAGCCCCACCTTCAGTTTGTTGCCAGCTATTGTCCAACAGGCATCACGAGCCTTATCGCAGTTGAGATAACGGCCCTCTGGGGCAAAAGGTTGAGATGAAGCGATAAAATGCTGCGGCAGATCCAGCAGCATACTCCAACAGTCGAAGGCTGGGAGCGGTTGTCCGTCCGCCACCACTAAGTACTCGTCAAGGTTCGGAAGTTGACTGATTAAGGGACGCAGAGCGGTACGCCCTAACATAATGACGCGCGCGGCCTGCTTTTCAACTTTTAGTCGTGTCAGATAACGGCAGAACTGGATTTCATCCCCCATCCCTTGTTCTGTTTTAACTAAAATCGTCTTGCCTGCCAGACTTTCACCTTGCCAATAAGGCTGTTTTAATTCAGGTAAAGCAAAGAAGCGTTTCGGGTTCTTAGCAGCATAGCGGGATTGATAGCGTCGCCAGCCCTCGGCATACTGGCCCTTCTGCAACAGCACCATACCTAATGAAGTATTACAACGCTCATCGGCAGGTTGTATCTTCAACACTTGACGCATCTCACGCTCGGCATCGTCCAGTCGGCCTATATACGCTAATACGGCACTCATACCATAACGCGCCTCTATATAATCTGGCCTTGCTTGCAAAGCCTGCTGGTACTGCACTAATGACTCATCGTAACGCCGCATTTTTTCCAGCAGAATGGCATAATTATTATGGCATGCATCGTAACCGGGATGCGCTTTCAGCGCTGCACGGTAATATTTCTCCGCATCGTCAAAACGGCCTGCATCGTAATGAGTAAGCCCTAGCCCATTCAGCATCCCAGCATCTTGTGGCATGAGACGCAACCCGCGTTGATAATAACGCACCGCATCTTCAAGCTGGCCATTGCGCCGCGCCAGACGAGCAGCTTCATGAATAAACCAAACGTCATTAGGCGCAAACAGTAGCCGAGCACGAATTTTTTTCCAGGCTTCCTCTTGTTTTCCCTGTTGAATCAACTGCGTCAATAACTGTCGCTGACGCAACGCA
>NZ_MOXD01000043.1 GCF_001976145.1 Serratia oryzae | reverse complement strand
GTGCTTAAATCCACCGTCGCCGCCGCAGCCCCCAGATTATCCGCCGCGGTGACGCTCAACCGGCTGCCCGCCGCAATCACATGGGCACCGCTGAAGGTGTTGGCCCCGCTCAGCTGCACATCACCCTCGGTATTGACGGTGCCCGTTCCACTCAACAGATTGGCAAAATTGCCGTCACGGGCAAACGTCAGGCTGCCCGCCACGTTCACGTCACTGCTGCCCAGCGTCCCGGCACCGTTCAGTACCAGCGTGGCACCGCTGTCTATCTGGGTGTCACCCGTCAGGCCACCGTTTGCGGCGCTCACCGTAAAGGTACCCCCCTGGACATTCAACAAGCCATCACCGGTCAGGCCACCTGTCGAACTCGAACTCCCCCCGGCGGTCAGCGCCAGCGTCCCCGTCCCCAGGTCCATCACGCCGCCATTGGTGAACGCGCCGCTGGTCAGCAGGCCGCTGCCCAACAGCACCGTGCCGTTGTTGCTTATACTCTGCACACTCTGGGTGTAGCCGTTGAGATTGAAGCGACTGCCACCGTTAACCGCCAGCAAAGACGTGTTGCCCAGGGTGCCATTGCCCCCGGCCAGCACCGTTCCCTGGATGGTGGTACTGCCGCTGTAGCTGTTGCCGCTGTTGGAGATAGTCAATGCAGCCGGAGTGCCGTCCAGCACCACGCCCCCGCTGCCGAAGACGTTAACCGACAGGTTGGTGTTGGAGCCCGCCACCCCGTCGGTGGCTATCACCAGCGCATTCGGGCCGTCCTCAATCAGTTGCAGGGCCGTGAGGGCATAATTCATGTACAAGCCCGCGCCGTTATTCCCCGTGTTGCTCAGGCCATAATCATAAACGCCGTTGGCAACATGCACGCCCCCCTGATCGATTTGGAACGTGGTATCTTGCCCAACCGCGGTACCGTTGATTTGCAAGGTGAGGGTATCCGCACCGGTAGCCGTGTTGGCACTGACCAACTGCATGGCATTATCGCCCGTCATTTGGTTGAGCAGCGAACCACTGCCCGCGCGGTTGCCAACGGCCGCATTCCCCTCGATATTCACGATCCCGCCCGTGGCGGTGAAATTGTCGGTACCGATCAGCCCATCGGCGCGCTCCCCCGGGATAACGCCGTAGAAGGTCAGTTCGCCACCGTTCAGCGCCAGATTGCCCACCTCTTCGGTGCTGGTCGTTCCAACCGTCCCCACGGTGGTATGACTTCCCGCATTGAGCGCCAGCGTTGCCTGCGTTAACGCCGCGGTGTTGGTGCCGGACAGGTCAAACAGAGTGTCCTGTAAATTCACGTTACCGGCAAAGCTGTTGCCTACCGCCGCGCCAAAGTTGAACGCCGCATTATTGGTGCTGACGTTCA
>NZ_MOXD01000042.1 GCF_001976145.1 Serratia oryzae | reverse complement strand
TTTATCGGCCGGCGTAAAGCGCCACTGGCCCAACTCGTTGGTCTGCGCCGAGCCCAGCAACCCGTTCTGGTCGGAGACCATCACCAGGCTGTTGGCTTCTGCACGGCCTGACAGCGTTGGCGTCGGATCGTCCGTCGCTGCACCGCTGGCCATCGCCTGTGGCTGTACGCTGCCCACATCGTCTGCCGCCGCATCGATAAACGGCGCGTTCGGGGCCACCGAATCCACCGTAAACGCCCAGCTGCCGCTGCTGCTGGTGTTGCCCGCCGGATCTTTCGCCGTCGCACTCAGGGTATGGTCGCCCTGGCCCAGATCGGCCGTCGGTGTGAAGCTCCAGCTGCCGTCGGCTTTCGCCGTCACGCTGCCCAGCACCGTCTCACCATCACTGACCGTGACCACGCTACCGGCTTTCGCCGTGCCGCTCAGCGTCGGACGGGTGTCGTCCGTCACGCCGTCCTGCACGATGGCACCCTGGATATCGCCCTTGTCATCCGCCAGCCCGTTCAGCTGTACCTGACCCGGCACCACGTCCACCGTCACCGCCAGGTGTTCCCCTTCGGCGCTGGTGTTGCCGGCCTTATCGGTCACCGTGGTGGTGAAGTCGTGGGCCCCGTTGTCCAGCGGCGTGCTGGTCGTCAGGCTCCAGTTGCCGTTGTCATCCGCCGTGGTGCTGCCGATCGCCTTGCCGTTGTCCAGCACGGTGATCACGCTGCCCGCTTCCGCCTTGCCGCTGAAGGTTGGCGTGTTGTCATCGGTGGTGCTGCCCGCCGTCAATGGCCCCTGCTCGGCACCAAAGTTGTCGCTCACCACCAGACCGGTGGCCGGCGCCGGTGGCTGCGTGTCGATCACGATACCGAAGCCGCCGGTGGTCGGGCTGACCTGGCCGATGCTGTCCATCACCGACGCCGTCAGGCTGTGGCTGCCGTCTTTCAGCGCCGTTTCCGGCGTGAAGCGCCAGTTGCCATTCTCATCCGCCTTGACGCTCCCGATCGCGGTGCCGTTGTCGTACACGGTCACGATCCCGCCTGGCAACGCCGTCCCTTTCAGGATCGGGGTGTTGTCATTGGTGATGGCGTCCTTCTGCAGCGCACCGGTATGCGGCGCCGCATCGTCTTCCACCGAGCCGATCACCGGGGCCGCCGGGGCCTGGGTGCTGACCGTAAACGCATACGCCGGTGACGCTGCCGTGGTGTTGCCCACCGCATCGGTCTCCTTCGCCGTCAACGTCACCAGGCCGTCGGCCAGTGGCAGGGTCGGTTTCAGTGACCAGGTGCCGTCCGCCTGGACGATGGCCGTGCCGATCGCGGTCGAGCCGTTGTACACCGTAATGGTGTTGCCGGCTTCGGCGCCCGTCCCGCTGAGGGTCGGACGGTTGTCGTCGGTAGTGCCACCGGCAACCACGTTCCCCTTGTTCTG
>NZ_MOXD01000041.1 GCF_001976145.1 Serratia oryzae | reverse complement strand
GAGCGAAGAGCAGACCTTCTTGTCGAATGTAATTAATTGGACGCTGGCCGGTGTCACTAAATAATTTTGGACGATTGCAGGTATACCTCTAATCTAATGCTCTGGGCATGAAGGGCTTTAAAACATTTTCAGAATTGTAAGTTTAAGGATGAAATATGATAAAATTTGGGGTTAGTCAGTGTTTTCAACCAGTTGGAAACGGTACTTTCAAAACCGGTTCAATTTTTGATAGTAGGAGAGGGAATTTTTTCAATTGGGTCTACGACTGTGGGTCCACCCGATCCTTAACCCTCAACCGTATCCTCGAGAACATTACCGCGCAGTCGGGCTGGCCGAATTATATTGATATGCTGGTTATCTCCCATTTTGATAATGATCACGTTAATGGCGTTGAGACGCTTCTCAGGCACTGTCGCGTCAAATCTCTGGTTCTGCCCTTCTCGGAATGGACTCAAAGCGTGCGTGAAATTTCGGTTCTTGGGAAAAAGGGCACTTCACCGTCCGCAGCACTTTTGCAACTTAATCCCCTACAATGGCTAGCATCAAGAAACTTTGATGTTCATGTCGACGAAGTTATACTAGTTCAAGGGGAATCTGATTTACCGTCTGTCGGTTCCGAGGAAGAAAATCCCAAGCCAAGGCCTAATGATTTTCCACAAAATGATGACTCTAGGGTGTTCAGCGGTAGTTACTTTACTTTCAACCACCCCTCATGGCCTGGCAACATAAAGATTAAAACCATCAGGCATTACTGTCCTATACAGGCTCTCAATAGTGATTTTGAATTTGTCTTTTTTAATGCGGAGAAAGATTTCACCGAACTGGGTCTAATAATAAAAAGGAACGGACAATGGTATGCGAAGAAATCGGGTAAACTTTTGTCCGACGTGAAGGCTGACATCCAGAATACAATCATTAGTATCAATTTACATAATCCGTTATCTACTATGCCTGCGAATTGGCGCAAGATATTGAAAAATTGCTATGAAAAACATTTTGGTCACACCGGCAAGGCCAAAAATAACATTTCGCTATGTATGTACGCAGCACCAGTCCAAATGGAAATCAGTGAATTTTGGGTTGGCAGTAATCAGAATCTGTATCCAACCACATTTTCTCCGACTTCGCGTCTGGCAACCCTCTGTACTGGAGATATACATCTTACCCCTAATGTTATCTCAGACCTAAGGAACCATCTGGGGCCGATGCGCTGGGACAAAATTGGTTTAATTCAGGTTCCTCACCACGGTTCTCAGCATTCGTGGACTGTGGGAAATGCTGCGTTACTGGCCCCCGCGCAATTTTTGTATTGTGCTTCGGGAACTAAACATCATCCACATCCTGTTGTCAAAAAGGATTTAAGCGGATCGATTGCGCATACTGCAGACTGTACAGACGCCGTATTCATTAACTATATAGTTTAACGAAATGCGGGGTTATTTCGCCAACCAACAAACCCCGCAGAACAATAAAATGCGGTCAAATATCAAATGTCCGCTCCTGTCAGGGAACGGACAGGTCTATGTAACTTGCCGTCTGCTATGAGCGAAA
>NZ_MOXD01000040.1 GCF_001976145.1 Serratia oryzae | reverse complement strand
GTGCTTAAATCCACCGTCGCCGCAGCAGCCCCCAGATTATCCGCCGCAGTGACGCTCAACCGGCTGCCCGCCGCAATCACATGGGCACCGCTGAAGGTGTTGGCCCCGCTCAGCTGCACATCACCCTCGGTATTGACGGTGCCCGTTCCACTCAACAGATTGGCAAAGTTGCCGTCACGGGCAAACGTCAGGCTGCCCGCCACGTTCACGTCACTGCTGCCCAGCGTCCCCGTACCGTTCAGTACCAGCGTCGCACCGCTGTCTATCTGGGTGTCACCCGTCAGGCCACCGTTTGCGGCGCTCACCGTAAAGGTACCCCCCTGGACATTCAACAAGCCATCACCGGTCAGGCCGCCTGTCGAACTCGAATTCCCTCCTTGAGCAAGTAATAGCGAACCGCCAGCAAGATCCAGCACGCCACTGTTAGCCAGGATCTGCACCCTTTGCGTATGAGTATTGAGATCCACCGTGGCACCGCTGCTCAAATTGAGGGTGGTGGTCTGCCCCAGCACCGCATCCGCCGTCAGTTGCAGGATCCCCGAACGAACCCACGTATCCCCGGTGTAATCATTGCTGCTATTGGACAGGGTAATGATGGTGCCATCGTTAGGTGCATCAATCGCCAAGTCACCACTGCCCGTAACCTTGGCATTGAGGTTGTTGTGCTTCGTCCCATTATTCGCCAGGGAGCCCTGTAAAATGAGCGCCTCAGCGCCACTGGTTAATAACTCAAGCTGCTTCAACAGATAGCTGACGTATAAACCATCCTGTTCCGCACCAGTACTCAGGCCATAAACAAAGCTTCCTCTAGCCGCTACCGTACTATTATTAGGATTGGTAATACCTTGAAGATAAGTGTCGATAATCGGCACATTGTTACCGTCTGTAAGTGTCAATTCACTGCCTGTACCACTGGCAACTCCTGTAGCCAAGGTAGCGATGGCCACCCCGGTATCCAGATCCAACGTACTCAGGCCCGCTAAGCTGGGCGATAGATCGGCCGGCAGGTTCACACTGACCGTCCCTCCTGCCGTGGTATCAATGGTTTGCGCCGTGATTGTGCCGTCGGTAGTGATGACCCCGTTATTCTCCGTCACATTGGCATAGGTCAATAATCCCCCGTTCATCACCAGCCTGCCGATGGTTTGTACACCATCCCCGACGATAGTTTCAGCACCAGAGCCAATCTGGAGCGAGGCCAGTGCCAGGGTGGCACTGTTTATGCCGGACAGGTCAAACAGGGTATTTTGTAAATTCACGTTACCGGCAAAGCTGTTGCCTACCGCTGCGCCAAAGTTAAACGCCGCATTATTGGTGCTGACGTTCACGTCCCCGGTCCCCAGCAGCGCATTGTTGAAGGTCAATGCCCCGCTGCTGGTCAGGTTCAGCGCACTGCTGCCATCCGCCACGTTCATCACCGTGGCATTGTTAAGCACCGTGCCGCTGTCGAGGGTCAGGCTGCTGCCACCGGTGAGATTCACCGTGCCGCTGAAGCCCTGGGCATGATTGCTGTTGCTCAGGTCAAGATGGCTCGCGCTCAGCGTCCAGTCTCCACTCCCGCTCAGCCTGTTGTTCAACGTGCTCAACAGGCCACCGGCGTAGGTAGTAAACAGCAGCGTGC
>NZ_MOXD01000003.1 GCF_001976145.1 Serratia oryzae | reverse complement strand
CCCGGCAAGGGGATGTCGCCTGGCTGCTGTCACCCGAACAGACCGACTGGTTGATGAAAGGCATTGACTGGCAGCGGGTGGATGGCCTGGATTTAACCGGCTGGAAATAACGAAAGACAGTGATTAATACATTGATTATCAATGACAATGTGGTGTCGTGTTGATAAAATACTCACATGAATATCGATGCCTTGCTGACCTCAAAAGACCCCGATAAACTGCGCGCTCTGGCGTTGAAATTACTCGCGGACCTTGAACAGCAGACGCAGCGAAACCAGTCACAAACGTGCTATATCCAGCAACTGGAAGAGGTGTCAACGCCAAGATTTATGACCGTTACTGTGGCGCTAACAATCAAGACAACCAAAATAAACTGGATGCGCAATATGTTGTAGATACGTGTAAAAATTGTGTGACCACATGGCCAGAAGGAGTAAAAAAATGACATACGACTTAGAACCTAATTGGAAACCAGGTGGGGGAGTTATAGTTACATGGTATGGAATTGATAAGAATGGGAGGGTTGCGATATTTCTAAATAATCGTTGGGGGAATTTACCCTCATGTTTATTAAGCATGAAAGGCGCCGAAGATAGTCTGGATTCAATATCGGAGTATTTGTATGAGGAATCTGGTAAATATAAACCTATATGCGAAGATAAAAAAGGTGATTATAAGCTAGATATGTTTCCTTCGTGGATAGGTCCTAAAGACATAAATAGTCTGAAAGCACATCACGACAGGATTTTTTTAGAGAACAGATTGTCTAGTGATGCGAACCTTGTAGCTAACAAGGGGTTGTTTATCTATCAAGCAGTTGAAGGCAATGAACCAAAGGAAGATTATCCTGTAGGATATGAAGGGGATACTGAAATGGGGGATTACTATCGTTATATGGTACCAACCATTTATGGCGGAATTGAAGACTTTCCTCAAGAACTAAGAAAAGGTATTGCAGTCTCTGACTCCTTGGATTTTACTGTAGACAGATTGATACCTAACAAAAATATCAATGAACATTTCAAGAAAATGTTTGGATAATGAAAAAGAGCCGCAACGGTATCCGCTGCGGCCTTACTTAAAAGCTTAACTGACAAAGCACTAGGGATTATCCCGGCGCTTTCTGTTCAGCAGAACCGATTAGAAACGGTAGTTGAATCCAGCACCGTACAACCAGGCCTTACCTTCAGAACGGAAGGTGTAATCACCTTCTTTAATCGTTACTCTCTGCCCGTGCATATACGAGATACCTACGTCAACGGAAGCATCTTTGTTGAAGGCGTAGCTTGCCCCGGCGCTTACCCATGTACGGTCCTGATCCGGGATCGAGATAGAGCGATTTTGTGCCGGAACCGGGCTATCATCGAAGGCGATACCGCCACGGAAGGTCCAGTTATCGTCGTAGTAGTAAGTGGTACCCAGCGCGATGCGGTAAGCGTCACGGAAGCCTTCATGCTTTTGGAATAGCAGTTGCCCGTCGCTACCCGTAGCTCTTAACTCCTGGAACTGGCTCCAACTGGTATAAGTCATGCTGTAGTGGATCGCCCACTGTGGGTCTACTTTGTTATAACCCGAGACTTCCCACATTTCTGGTAAATTGAGGTCCAGAGAGCCCGGGATGGTGTTGCCATCGGTGCCCCATGGAAAGCTTTTCGCTGATAGTCTCGGGTTAAGGGCTGAAGGCAACTGGCTGCTATAATCGCCGTCAAACTTGATTTTTACCTTAGAACGATAGGTGAAACCGTAGCGGTTGTTCTCATCCACTTCGTACAGAATACCGGCATTCCAACCGTAGCCCCATTCGTTACCATCCAGCTTGGAAATTTGTGTGTCGGCTGGAAGCCCCAGAGCTTTACCACTTTCACCGACATAACGCTCAAGTTTGGCATCGGCGTTCACCGCGTCAAAACCTAAACCGAAGCTGAAATGTTTATTCAGACGGTAAGCGGCGCTGAGGTTCAGGTTTATGGTGGTGAGGTCGGTTTTACCCGCAAAAGGGCCAGCGGCGTAGCTGTTATTAAATTCGGTGGCCAGGCCATAGTTGCTGGTTACGGAGCCACCGACAGCCCACTGTTCGTTCAGGGGGTGGATATAGTGAAGGTCCGGTACCCAGGCGGTTGGCGCGATATTCTTCGCATCCAGGCTCTGGCCTGAAGGTGAGGTGCCTGAGATGTCTACATCAGGATCGATAAACACCACACCTGTGGAAAAAGAGGGGCGGTCAAACATCATCATGGTCGCCGGGTTACGACTTCCTGACGCGGCGGTATCCGCTACTGCGCCTTCGCCAGAATAAGCACGCCCTAAACCGACTGACGAGAACTCATTCAGTTGGAATCCTGCGGCATATACGTTTGAAGAGATAATCGCCACTGCAACTGCAAGAGCTGATTTAGTGAACAGGTTTTTCTGGCTCATGACCAAAACCTCATTTTATATTTTTATTTAAACTATGTTACACGAGGTAACAATGAAAAATAATTGTAGGGGTCTGTTCGCAATTAGACAAATCAGACCAGTGGCTGAATTATAGGTCCGACCTGTTGTGTTGTTGCAAGTTTGTTTTGTATTTATTTCAAAAATGATATCAAAAAAGAGATCTGCATAACAAAAAAAGCGAAAAAACAATGAAACTTTTACTCTTTCTTAGCAGGCAGCGGTCTCCGTTGTATGTTTTTCAACGCTTGAAGCACTTACAAAAAGTAAGGCTAGTGATTGGCCTGCCCGAGGCGTAAAATAACCGCAGTATCTTATTTACTTGCGCCAGATCATCAATGGCTTTTTTTGGGCGAGTTTGATGCAGCCCGTGAGGAGATTTTAAACATGTCAGATGCAATTAATAAATGCAGCACTCAGGAAACCGCGGCCTGTTGCTGTATGGATGTGGGCACCATCATGGATAATACCGATTGCACCGCTTCCTATAGCCGGGTATTTACCAGTCAGCAGGAAGCAGAGGAAACGTTGGCTGCCTTGACAGAAAAAGCACGCGGCGTTGAATCGGATCCTTGTGATATCAGCAGCAGCATTAAACCGGTGAACGGCGGCGTGCAACTGGATATTGATTTCACTTTCGCCTGCCAGGCTGAAACCCTGATCTTCCAGCTTGGTCTGCGTTAATTGTTTTCCAAACCTGCGTAGGGCTTCTTACGCAGGTTGTTTATCTCCTGCTTGAAAGTTGCTCCCGCTCCCAGTTTTCACTTCTGTTGGTTTGCCAAATATAAACATTTGGTTAACAATGGCTTCATCAGGTCAGACCTCTTCTTGTCCGTTATGTTGACGGCCTATCTTCAGGAGCGTTTATGAGTAAGACACTGCCGTTGGTTACCCGCAATGGCGATCGTATCGCTATCGTTAATGGATTACGTACCCCTTTCGCCAAACAGGCCACCGCTTACCACGGTATTCCTGCGGTCGATCTCGGTAAAACAGCGGTGAGTGAATTGTTGGCTCGTACGGGCATTGACCCGGCATTGATCGAACAACTGGTATTTGGCCAAGTGGTGCAAATGCCTGAAGCGCCTAATATTGCGCGGGAAATTGTGCTCGGCACCGGCATGAGCGTGCATACCGATGCCTATAGCGTTTCACGCGCCTGCGCCACCAGCTTCCAGGCGATTGCCAACGTGGCGGAAAGCATCATGGCGGGCAGCATCAGTATCGGCATTGCTGGTGGGGCGGATTCCTCTTCGGTATTACCGATCGGCGTCAGCAAGGCGCTGGCGCGCACGCTGGTGGACGTCAACAAAGCCCGTACCCTGTCGCAACGTTTGAAGCTGTTCAGCAAGCTTAAATTCCGCGATCTGATGCCGGTACCGCCAGCAGTGGCCGAGTATTCTACCGGCCTGCGCATGGGAGATACCGCGGAACAGATGGCAAAAACCCACGGCATTACCCGCGAACAGCAGGATGCGCTGGCTCATCGTTCGCACCAGCTTGCGGCCAAAGCCTGGGAACAGGGGCTACTGCACGATGAAGTGATGACAGCCTACGTTCCCCCTTATAAAACGCCGCTTGCTGAAGATAACAACGTTCGCAAAGACTCCAGTCTGGAATCCTATGCCCGGCTGAAACCGGCGTTTGACCGTAAGCACGGCAGCGTGACTGCGGCCAACAGCACCCCGCTGACTGATGGAGCCGCTGCCGTATTGCTGATGAGCGAATCCCGCGCCAAAGAGCTTGGCTTGCAGCCGCTGGGTTACTTGCGCAGCTTCGCCTTTGCCGCCATCGACGTCTGGGAAGACATGTTGCTTGGCCCTTCTTATGCCACACCGCTGGCGCTTGAGCGCGCCGGGATTACCCTGGCTGACCTCACTCTGATTGATATGCATGAAGCTTTTGCCGCACAAACGCTGGCTAATCTGAAAATGTTTGCCAGCGTGGAGTTTGCCCGGCAGAAACTGGGGCGTGACCAGGCGATTGGTGAGGTGGATATGGAGAAATTTAACGTACTGGGGGGCTCGATTGCTTACGGCCACCCGTTTGCTGCCACCGGAGCCCGCATGATTACTCAGACACTGCATGAGCTCAAACGGCGTGGCGGTGGGCTGGGGCTGGCGACGGCCTGTGCGGCGGGTGGATTGGGTGCCGCGATGATCGTGGAGGTGGAATGATGAGCTTCGAAAATGCACTGCATGAACAGCGCGCCAAAGCGTCGGCATTTCATCTGATGTTGCGCCCAGACAATATCGGTGTGATCACCATTGATGTGCCTGGGGAAAAGGTGAATACCCTGAAAGCGGAGTTTGTTGAACAGGTCAATGAAGTGCTGCTCAAAGCCCAGCAGTTTCCGGCATTGGAAGGGGTGGTGATCCTGTCTGGCAAACCGGATTCCTTCATCGCCGGTGCTGATATCACCATGATTGCCGCCTGCAAAAGTGCCAAAGAGGCCGAAGCCTTAGCCAAAAAAGGGCAGAGCACCCTGGCACAGATTGCCGCCTTCCCGGTGCCGGTTATCGCCGCCATTCACGGTGCCTGTCTTGGCGGTGGGTTGGAATTGGCGTTGGCCTGCCATGGCCGCGTATGTTCACTGGATGACAAAACGGCGCTCGGCCTGCCGGAAGTGCAACTGGGTCTGTTGCCGGGGTCCGGCGGTACGCAGCGTTTGCCGCGCCTGATCGGTGCGCGTCATGCGCTGGATATGATCCTGACCGGCAAGCAGGTTCGCGCCCGGCAGGCGTTGCGCATGGGGTTGGTGGATGACGCGGTGCCTCAGTCGATCTTGCTGCAGGCCGCCGTTGAGCGAGTGAAACAAGGCTGGAAACCCCGCCGCGCACTGCCGTGGCAGGATCGCTTGCTCAACGGCCCGCTGGGCAGGCACCTGCTGTTTAGCATCGTGCGCAAAAAAACTCTGGAAAAAACCCACGGTAATTATCCGGCAGCGGAACGCATTATTCAGGTGGTCCGCAGCGGTTTGGATCAGGGCAACGCCAGCGGTTATGAAGCGGAAGCCCGCGCGTTTGGTGAACTGGCGATGACGCCACAGTCGGCCGCGTTACGCAGCCTGTTCTTTGCTTCGACAGCATTAAAAAAAGAGCACGGGGGGGAGGCACAACCGCATACGTTGCAGCGCGTTGGTGTGCTTGGCGGTGGCCTGATGGGCGGCGGCATTGCCTGCGTGACCGCCACGCGCGCGGGTTTGCCCGTGCGCATCAAGGATGTGAACGAGCAGGGAATTAACCACGCGTTGAAATATACCTGGGATCTGCTGGGGAAGCGGGTGCGCAGCAAGCGTATGCGCCCGGCCGAGCGGCAAAAGCAGATGATGCTGATCTCTGGTTCCACTGATTACAGCGGGTTTGACCGCGTTGATATCGTCGTGGAAGCGGTATTTGAAGATATCACCCTCAAGCAGCAGATGGTGGCAGACATTGAACAGTATGCTGCGCCGCATACCATTTTCGCTTCCAACACCTCATCGCTGCCCATCAGCCAGATTGCCGCCAAGGCGGCCAGGCCGCAGCAGGTGATCGGCCTGCACTACTTCAGCCCGGTAGATAAAATGCCGCTGGTGGAAGTGATCCCGCACGCGACGACCAGTGAGGAAACCATTGCTACCACCGTAGCGCTGGCGCAGAAGCAGGGGAAAACGGCGATTGTGGTGGCCGATCGCGCCGGTTTTTACGTCAACCGTATTCTGGCTCCTTATATTAATGAAGCGGCGCGCTGCCTGCTGCAAGGTGAACCGATCGAATCGCTGGATAAAGCGCTGGTGGATTTCGGCTTCCCGGTCGGGCCGATCATGCTGTTGGACGAAGTGGGGATCGATGTCGGCACCAAGATTATCCCGATCCTGGCTGCCGAACTGGGGCCGCGTTTTGCCGCTCCGGCGGCGTTTGACGCGGTGCTTAAAGATGGCCGCAAAGGGCGCAAGAATGGCCGCGGTTTCTATCTGTATCCCGCTGAGGGGAGCAAACGCCAAACGCGTAAACGTGAAGATAGCAGTATTTATGCGCTATTAGGGGTCAGCGCCAAAGCCCATATGCAGCATGCGGTGATCGCCCAACGCTGTGTGATGCTGATGTTGAACGAGGCGGCTCGCTGCCTGGAAGAGGGGGTGATCCGCAGCGCCCGTGATGGCGATATCGGTGCGGTTTTCGGCATCGGTTTCCCACCGTTCCTCGGTGGCCCTTTCCGTTATATGGACGAGCTTGAAGCGGAGAAGGTGGTAAAAACTCTGCGCTATCTGCAGCAACATTATGGTGAACATTTTGCACCGTGCGAACGCTTGCAGCGCATGGCTGAGCAGGGCGAACGCTTCTATCCGTAGAGAAGTTGCTCAGCACGGCGGCCCGGTTTGCGCTACAGTTTGATCAGGGCCGCACTGTGATCGTTATCACTCCTTGCAACAACTGCAATTTTGGATGCTGTACAGGGGGATAAGGGAGAGGTAACGTAGCGTACCGATGGCGGATCGCTCAGTGCCATCGAAGGACTCAACATAACCAGGTTAAAATTTAATCCGTTCAACCGATAGTTATGTGAGCAGTGAATTTGCGTTAGAGCACTGTTGATGCAAAAAACAGCGTTTTCTTTACGTGAACTTTCAGGCAAAATGCCCGGCCGCCATAGAGAGACGGCACATTATCGTTTTGACGCTCTTTGCTTTGGGCTTGTGCTCTTAAGTGCAACTCGGCGATACAGCACGCTCGGCGTTTCTGTATGGTGTTATTTTGTCAACAACAGCGGTGCAATATGCAAGTTTTGATTATGCGTCACGGAGAGGCGGTGCTTGAGGCAGCCAGTGATTCAGTAAGGCCTCTTACTGAGTGTGGCCGTGAAGAGTCGCGTCAGATGGCGGCTTGGTTGAATGCCCAGTCTGTGAATATTGAACGTGTGCTGGTCAGCCCTTATCTGCGTGCTGAACAGACGCTGGAAGTGGTACGCGAAGCGTTAACACTGCCGGAAGGTGCAGAAATCCTGCCTGAACTGACTCCGGGCGGGGACGCCGGGTTAGTGAGTTGCTATCTGCAGGTCTTGGCGAAAGAAGGGGTCGGTGCGGTGCTGGTGGTTTCCCACCTGCCATTGGTCGGTTATCTCGTGGCTGAACTGTGCCCAGGTGAATGCCCGCCGATGTTTGCCACCTCGGCCATTGCTAATGTTGAATTGGCCTCTGATGGCAGCAGCGGCACCTTTGCATGGCAGGTCGGCCCGTCACAGGTAATGGCGAAGGTCTGCTAAGCGCGTTGGCACCGTTGGAAGGGCGATGTGAATCATCGCCCTTTGTCATTTCTACGCGGCTACTCTTCCAGTTCGATCAGCACCAGCACCGCCGCATTGCCACCCCATTCTTTGGGTGCCTGATGAAACGCCAGCACGTCCGGGTGTTGTGCCAACCATAAAGGGGTCTGCTGCTTGAGAACGTGCTTACCGTGGCCGTGCATCACGCAGGCACAGTGAACGTGCTCGCGCTTACAGGCGGCGATCATCGCTCCTAATTCTTGCTTGGCCTGCAACTGCGTCAGGCCGTGCAGATCGAGAAACAGATCCGGTACGTAATCCCCGCGGCGCAGCTTTTTTAATTCATAGTGGTCATTGCCGGGGCGTATATAGCGCGTTGGGCCTTCATCATCCAACAGTGGCTGAAATTCGTCAGAAAAGTAAAAACTGGCATCGACCTGTTCCTGCAGCAAACGCTGCGGGGAGATTTGCCGGGTTTTCATTTTAGGCTTGGGGTGGACGATGGTGTCCTGCCGCAGCCTTCTCGCTCCGGTCACCGACTCCCTGAAGAGCTGCAGTTCATCTTTGCTCAGTGGGTGCTTATTCTTCATTATTTTCTCACTGGATATTATTTCTGGATATCGTCCTACATGAGCTTTGATACGTTCTTAGTTTATTTGTAGGAGCGCGCCTAGTTTACCTTGTCGAAGGGTTCTGTCGACGCAAAACTGGCGCTGAATGTAAACGAGAAGGGCTTAACGCGACTATTGCTGCTGATTTGTCGCGGGCTTCATGGCAAACTGTGGCGCTAAATCATGAATCACCGCGCCTGCTGGAGGGCAAATTGGACAAAATTTTCGTCGAAGAAGCAGTGAATGAACTGCACACCATTCAGGATATGCTGCGCTGGGCCGTAAGCCGGTTCAATGCTGCCAATATCTACTATGGTCACGGAACCGATAATCCGTGGGACGAAGCGGTGCAATTGGTTCTGCCCAGCCTGTTCCTGCCGTTGGATATCCCTGAGGAGATGCGCACCGCTCGCCTCACGTCCAGCGAGCGTCACCGCATCGTTGAGCGGGTGATCCGTCGGGTTAACGAACGTATTCCGGTGGCTTATCTCACCAACAAAGCCTGGTTCTGCGGCATGGAGTTTTATGTTGACGAACGCGTGCTGGTGCCGCGCTCACCGATTGGTGAACTGATCGACAATCGTTTCAACGCGCTGATCCCGCATCCGCCGCGTTACATTCTGGATATGTGCACCGGCAGTGGCTGTATCGCCATTGCCTGCGGTTATGCCTTCCCGGAAGCGGAAGTGGACGCGGTAGATATCTCTGCCGACGTGCTGGCCGTTACCGAGCGTAACATTCAGGCGCACGGCGTTGAGCATCAGGTGATCCCGATCCGTTCCGATCTGTTCCGCGACGTTCCGGCGATCAAATACGATCTGATCGTCACCAACCCGCCGTATGTCGATGCCGAAGACATGTCCGATCTGCCACAGGAATTCCGCTTTGAGCCTGAGCTGGGTCTGGCTGCGGGCAGCGACGGCCTGAAGCTGGTGCGCCGCATTCTGGCCTGCGCGCCAGACTACCTGAGCGATGACGGCGTGCTGATTTGTGAAGTGGGCAACAGCATGGTGCATCTGATGGAGCAATATCCTGACATCCCGTTCACCTGGCTGGAGTTTGACAACGGCGGTGACGGCGTGTTTATGCTCACCAAACAGCAACTGATTGACTGCAAAGACCACTTCAGTCTCTATCGCAGCTGATGAATCCAACGAAGACAAATTGTAAGGAGCCGTGATGGCAGGGAACAGTATTGGGCAGTTTTTCCGCGTCACTACATTTGGTGAATCTCACGGTGTGGCGCTGGGATGTATTGTTGACGGCGTGCCGCCGGGCATTCCGTTGACCGAAGCTGATTTGCAGCACGATCTGGATCGTCGTCGTCCAGGCACTTCACGCTATACCACACAGCGTCGCGAACCGGATCAGGTGCGGATCCTCTCCGGCGTATTTGAGGGGGTCACTACCGGTACCAGCATCGGCCTGATCATCGAAAACACCGATCAGCGTTCGCAGGATTACGGTTCGATTAAGGATGTGTTCCGTCCAGGGCATGCCGATTACACCTACGAGCAGAAATATGGCGTGCGCGACTACCGCGGCGGTGGCCGTTCCTCGGCGCGTGAAACCGCGATGCGCGTGGCCGCCGGGGCGATTGCCAAAAAATATCTGGCACAAAAGTTTGGCGTCAAGGTGCGCGGTTACCTGGCGCAGATTGGCGACGTGAGCTGTGAGCTGAAAGATTGGGAGCAGGTGGAGCAGAACCCGTTCTTCTGCCCGGATCCCGATAAGCTGGAAGCGTTGGACGAACTGATGCGTGCGCTGAAAAAAGAGGGCGACTCGATCGGTGCCAAAGTTACGGTGGTGGCGGAAAATGTGCCGGTGGGCCTCGGCGAACCTGTGTTTGATCGTCTCGATGCCGATCTGGCGCATGCGCTGATGAGCATCAACGCGGTGAAAGGCGTGGAGATCGGTGACGGTTTTGCCGTTGTGACCAAGCGCGGCAGCGAAAACCGTGATGAAATCACCCCAGAAGGCTTCCAGAGCAATCATGCAGGTGGCATTCTTGGCGGGATCAGCAGCGGCCAACCGGTAGTTGCGCATCTGGCACTGAAACCGACCTCCAGCATTATGGTGCCGGGCCGTACCATCAACCGCCAGGGTGAAGCGGTGGAAATGGTCACCCGTGGCCGCCACGATCCCTGTGTGGGCATCCGCGCGGTACCGATCGCTGAAGCGATGATGGCAATCGTGCTGATGGATCACCTGCTGCGCCAGCGGGCGCAAAACGGTGATGTGACTTGTAACGTTCCACGCTGGTAATTGCGATGAATAAATGGATGTTAGGCATCGTCGCCCTGGTGGCTTCAGGGGCAGCCATGGCGCTCACGCCGTGGCAGAAAATTGATCATCCGGTAGCGGGTAACCCGCAGGCGATTGGCGGTTTCTCCAATGGCTGCATCATTGGGGCGCAGCCGCTGCCGTTAAATTCCCCGAGCTATCAGGTGATGCGCACCGATCAGCGGCGCTATTTTGGCCACCCGGATCTGCTGGCGTTTATTCAACGCCTGAGTGACAAGGCACACCAGAAAGCGCTGGGCACGGTGCTGATTGGTGATATGGGCATGCCTGCCGGTGGGCGTTTCAGCAGCGGCCATGCCAGCCATCAGTCTGGGCTGGATGTGGATATCTGGCTGCAACTGCCGCGCCAGCGCTGGACGGCGCAGCAACTGCTCAAACCGCAGCCGATCGATCTGGTGTCTGCCGACGGCAAACGCGTGGTCGATAGCCAGTGGCAGCCACAGATTGAGTCGCTGATCAAGCTGGCGGCAAAGGATAGCGAAGTGACGCGCATCTTCGTCAACCCGGCAATTAAGCTGCGTTTGTGCCAGGATGCGGGGGCCGATCGCGACTGGTTGCACAAGGTGCGCCCGTGGTTTGCCCATCGTGCGCACATGCATGTCCGCTTGCGTTGCCCGGCGGGCAGCCGGGAATGTGAGGATCAGGCTCCGCCACCTGCCGGCGATGGCTGTGGCGCAGAATTGATGAGCTGGTTCAAGCCTCAGCAACCGAACGCCAACCCGGTCAAGACAGAGCCACCGCCGTTGCCGCCGGGCTGCCAGGCATTGCTGGATAACCATTTCGCCAGCCGTTGATTAAAACAACCATGACGCCTCGCCATGAGGCGTTATTCTTTTTCTGGTTGTAAATAATGTGGTTTTGTCGTTCTCTCCTTATTTTCAAGCAGGCAATCTATGGAAGGGCTGTTGTTAGGTCCCGAACTACTCGGGATACTGTTTTTTGTAGCGATGTTTGCCGGGTTTATTGATTCTATTGCCGGTGGTGGTGGGCTCTTGACCGTGCCCGCCCTGTTGGCCGTAGGCATCCCGCCAGCGCAGGCGCTGGCAACCAATAAACTGCAGTCGGTAGGCGGTTCCTTTTCCGCCAGCCTGTATTTTATCCGCCGCCGGGCGGTTGATCTCAATACGCAAAAGCTGACGATCTTCCTGACGCTGATCGGTTCGGTCATTGGTGCGATTCTGGTGCAGCATATGCGCGCCGATCTGCTGCGCCAGATGTTACCGCTGCTGGTGATCGGGATCGGGGTCTATTTCCTGTTGACTCCTCGTTTGGGGGAAAGCGATCGCCAACGCCGCTTGGGGGCCTTGCCATTTGGTTTGGTGGCCGGGGCCTGCGTGGGGTTCTACGACGGTTTCTTTGGCCCCGGGGCGGGCTCATTCTATGCGTTGGCCTACGTGACGCTGTGTGGTTTTAACCTGGCTAAAGCGACCGCCCATGCCAAAGTGCTGAACTTTACCTCCAATTTGGGCAGTCTGGTGCTGTTTATCATTGGCGGCAAAGTGATATGGAGCATTGGTCTGGTGATGCTGGTCGGCCAGGTGCTTGGTGCGCGTATGGGAGCTCATATGGTGTTGACCAAGGGGCAAAAACTGATCCGGCCGATGATCGTGGTGGTTTCGCTGCTCATGAGCTGCAAGCTGCTGTACGATAATCATGGTGCAGAAATCCAGCAGTGGCTGGCGTTGCATTTTTAACAGGGCAAAAGGGCGGCGCGCAGCAAGATATCAGGTATAATTGCCGCCTTAATTTTGTGGTTATTTGAGTTTTTTTATGCCAGACACCCATCAATATTCACAACTGATTGAAATTTTTAACCAGTGCTTCAGTGATGATTACAATACGCGCCTGGTCAAAGGCGATGATGAACCGATCTATCTGCCAGCCGACGAAGAACTGCCGTACAACCGCATCGTCTTTGCCCACGGTTACTATGCCAGCGGTATGCATGAAATTTCTCACTGGTGCATTGCCGGGGCTGAGCGCCGCAAGCGGGTGGATTTTGGCTACTGGTATTGCCCGGACGGGCGCGATGCCCAGACGCAGAGCGAATTCGAACAGGTAGAAATCAAGCCGCAAGCGCTGGAGTGGATGTTCTGCGTTGCCGCAGGCTTCCCGTTCAACGTCAGTTGCGACAATCTCAATGGGGATTGCGAACCAGATCGCATCACGTTCCAACGCAAAGTCCGCACTCGGGTACTGGAACTGCTGGAGCAGGGAATACCCACACGCCCTGCGCGGTTTATTCAGGCGCTACAATCGTTCTACAATACGCCTCCGCTGGCGGCTGAGCATTTCCCTTACCCGGAAGATCTTAACTGACCCTATTTAACTGTATACCCTAAATAATTCGAGCTGCGGGAAGGCGGCGACGCAGTGAATCTTCAGGAGCTTACTCAAGTAAGTGACTGGGGTGAGCGAGGAAAGCCAACGTACCGGCAGCTTGAAGTATGACAGGTATAATGAGGACGTTTGATGATCGAAGAATTCGAAGCGCGCATTCTGGCGCTGATTGATGACATGGTAGAACACGCCAGCGATGATGAACTGTTTGCCGGTGGCTACCTACGCGGTCACCTCACGCTGGCGGTGGCAGAGGCCGAAGCGCACCACGAGCAGAGCGCCGAGCAGCTTAACGTTTGGGTACAAAGCAGCCTGGATAAAGCCATCGCTGCCGGTGAGCTTTCCCCTCCCGACCAGATACTGGTGCTGGGCATGTGGGAAAGGCTGTATCAGGCGGCACTCGCCACGGCATAATTACCAGGGTTCAGCTCGGCAGGCTGAACCCGTTTTCCCTGTCGTTAAACCGCACGCCCCTTCAGCAGTTTTCTCACCCACAGACGATTCGGATTCAACGCTGCCAGCATCTCGGCATCGCCCGGTAAGGGTTCGCCAAACAGTTGCGCTGCCAGGATTTCTGCCGCCAGCGGCGCTGAACACAGGCCGCGTGAGCCCAGTGCGCCAAGCACAAACAGCCCCGGATAGACAGGCGCGTCGGCAATGGCCGCCCCGCGCAGGCGTTGTTGTTGTAAATCCGCGTATTGCGTCAGCGTGGCTGCATAATCCGGCAGCGCTCCCACCATTGGCATATGGTCACGAGCGGCGCTGCGCACGCCACAGCGCGCCTGCTGGCCACTGACGTCCACCTGCTGTGGCCAGGCTTGTTCTGGCAGGCAGCGCAGCAGACGTGCGCGGTTTGCCTGCTGTTCGGCTTCACGATATTCCGTATCAATCTCCCCGCGCTGATAGCTGGCACCAATGCAGTGCTGCTGGTTGGTTGGGTTGACCGGGGTCAGATAGCCGTCGTAGCACAGCACCTGTTGCAACTTGCTCAGCGTTGGCGTGGTAGGAATATGTGACACCTGGCCGCGCACCGCCGTCACCGGCAGCGCGCTGCTTTGGGCCAGAGCCGCTAGCTGATGGCCGTTGGCCAAGATCACCGTGGCGTGTTCGCTGATGTGCCCGGTGGCAAATTGCAGTTGCCAGCCTTCACCCATACGCTGCAGGCCAGTGAGCCGATGTTGATAATGGCACATCAACCCTTGCTGCTGAGCAAGGGTTAACGCGGCGCGAGTCAGTTCGGCAGGGCACAACCAACCGCCCATCGGGTAACAGATGCCGTCAAAACCGGTGTCGATAGCGCATAACTCACTGAGGGTGGTGCGATCGGCCGCTTGCGCCAGCGCCGCTGGCCAACTGACGGCCAGGATCTTGGCAATCTTAGCGGTGCTTTTTTCGTCATAAGCCAGTTGGCTGACGCCACACCACTGATGATCGAACTCAACCCCTTGTTGCAGCAGGGCATCGTACTGGCGACGGGCAAAAGGGAAGGCGGCGCTGAAGAAATTTTCCAGCGCATCACCCCGGCCATTCAGCAGAGGATAAAGCGCCCCTTGGCGGTTGCCGGAGGCCCCTTCTGCCGGTTGTGCATCGGCGCAATACAGCGTGACCTTGGCCCCGCGCCGCAATAGGGCCAGCGCAGTGAGCGCGCTGGCAATGCCGCCGCCGATAATGGCCACGTCATCGGTATGTTGGGCCGCCGGGCGCAGAAACCACGGCTGTGGATTAGCGGCGAGCGGCGTATCGGCAGGCAATGTTCCGCTCAGCATTTCGCGTTTCTGGCCAAAGCCCTTGCATTTGGCAACGCTAAAACCGGCCTGCTGCAGGCCACGGCGCACAAATCCTGCGGCGGTGAAGGTGGCAAAACTGCCTTCCGGGCGGGCAAAGCGTGCCATCGCAGCAAACAGCGACTCGCTCCACATATCAGGGTTTTTCGACGGCGCAAAGCCATCAAGGAACCAGGCGTCGACCTGGTTGTTGATGCTAGCATCGAAGTGCGGCAACAACGCGTTGACGTCACCGAACCACAGGTCGAGCGTGACGCGCCCTGCGGCCAGCAGCAGGCGGTGGCAGCCCGGTAAGGGCAGCGGCCACTGGGCGCGCAGTTCGCTGGCATAGTCTGCCAACTCCGGCCACTGCGCGTGCGCCGCCGTCAGATCCGCTAACTGTAACGGGAATTTTTCGAAGCTGATAAAGTGCAGGCGCTGTAACGCCGCATCGGGGGACTGTGTGCGAAAACGGGCGAAAGCCTGCCACAGGGTGAGAAAATTCAGCCCGGTGCCAAAGCCGGTTTCCGCCACAATAAACAGTGGGCGCGGATGCTGATTAAAACGCTGCGGCAGCCGGTTACCGTTCAGAAATACATAACGGGTTTCCTCCAGCCCATCCTGATTAGAAAAATAGACGTCATCAAACTGTTTCGAAACAGGTGTACCCTGTTCATTCCAGCTTAACGCTGCGGTTTGGATGGGGGCATGGCTCACGGTGTATGGCTCGTAATTCAAGAGGTAGCACGATTTTAACGGCGCGGCTCTTGCGGTGCAAACCGGATAGATATAATACGGAATCATTCTGATCGGACTTGTTCGGCGTACATCTGTACGCTAAAGTGCGATGCAAAATCCCGAATGTAAAATTGTGGAAGAGGTATTGAATGAAACGTGCAGTGATTACTGGCCTGGGAATCGTCTCCAGCATTGGTAACAACCAGCAGGAGGTCCTGGCAAGCCTGCAGGAAGGACGCTCAGGGATCACCTTCTCTCAGGAGCTGAAAGATTCCGGCATGCGTAGTCACGTATGGGGCGATGTTAAGCTGGACACCACCGGTCTGATCGACCGCAAAGTGATGCGCTTTATGAGCGATGCGTCTGTTTATGCCTTCCTTTCCATGGAGCAGGCGATCAAAGACTCCGGTCTGGCCGCTGATCAGGTTTCCAACGATCGCACCGGCCTGGTGGTCGGTTCCGGCGGTGGTTCTCCGCGTAACCAGGTCGCGGGCTCCGACGGTATGCGTGCCAAAGGCCTGCGCGGCGTTGGCCCTTATATGGTGACCAAGGCAATGGCTTCCGGCGTTTCTGCCTGCTTGGCCACGCCATTCAAAATCCGCGGTGTGAACTATTCCATCAGCTCCGCCTGCGCCACTTCCGCACACTGTATCGGCCACGCGGTTGAACTGATCCAACTGGGCAAGCAGGACGTAGTATTTGCCGGTGGCGGTGAAGAACTGTGCTGGGAAATGGCCTGTGAGTTCGACGCCATGGGCGCGCTGTCTACCAGCTACAACGACACGCCAGAAAAAGCTTCCCGTACTTACGACGCAGCGCGTGACGGCTTCGTTATCGCCGGCGGCGGCGGTATGGTAGTCGTTGAAGAACTGGAGCATGCGCTGGCGCGCGGTGCCCATATCTATGCGGAAATCATCGGTTACGGCGCAACGTCCGACGGTGCCGACATGGTGGCACCATCAGGCGAAGGCGCAGTGCGCTGCATGAAAATGGCGCTGCAGGGTGTTGATACCCCTATCGATTACATGAACGTGCACGGTACTTCTACGCCGGTTGGCGATGTGAAGGAACTGTGGGCTATCCGCGAAGTGTTTGGCGACAACACCCCGGCGATCTCCTCTACCAAAGCCATGACTGGCCACTCACTGGGGGCGGCGGGTGTGCAGGAAGCGATCTACAGCCTGCTGATGGTTGAGCACGGTTTTATTGCGCCAAGCATCAACATCGAAAACCTCGATGAGAAGGCGGCGGGCATGAATATCGTGACCGAGCCGACCAAACGCGAATTGACCACCGTGATGTCCAACAGCTTCGGCTTTGGTGGCACTAACGCGACGCTGGTGATGCGTAAACTGCAGAAATAAGTTTTTCTGCCAAGAAGTTTCAACGGTCGGGCACGCTAAAAACGTGCCCGATTTTTTTATCTCTATCATGCTGCCAGTTGACTGAAATCAAAGTATTTTCAGTTTGCAGGAATGTTGTTAGTCGGCTTTGTCAGCGGGTGTAAATTTTATTCCTGAGGTGATTTTCTGCCGATATACTCGGCGAAGCTTATCCATTTGGAATCACAGCATGTCGGCTTTGGCGTCCATCTCTTTATCCATGCATCGGCTGCGCTTCGCGAAGAAGCGCGCAGGCGTATGGCTATTGGCCGTCTGCTGGCTGCTGCTAAACAGCCAATTGGCGATCGCCAACCATGGCTGCCATCTGCAATTCACCGCGCAAGCCCCCGCAGAGCAGCATATGATGCACATGCAGGTGGCCGAACCGGCGATGGACAGCATGCAGGCTGCCGGGCCGCTGTGTGAAAAGCACTGCATTCCCGATCCGATGCAGCAGGATCACAGTAGTTTAGCCTTGGCAGCGATCTTGCCTGCCAGCGGTGAACTGTTGGTGGCAGCACCCGCCCAGCAGGTGCAATTCTCCCATGCTGATTGGCAAACGCCCCCGATAGCAGGCCCTCCGGCAGAGATTGCGTTCTGCCGATTCCGTGAATAGCCAAAACATCCGCTTTGCCGTCCAGGAGGGCGATTTCTGTTGTTTATTGACTATATTACGGAGCTATCCTTATGCGTTTAATCACTGCAATTCTCATCTCTCTGTTTTTCTCTTCCGCCGCCCAGACAGCGGAAATGCAACACCACCAACATGCCGCACCAGCGGAAGATGCCGTCTATCACTCTACCGGGACTGTTAAAGCCTGGAGTGACAAAAAGGTATTGCTCGCTCATCCGGCGATCCCAGCCCTGAACTGGCCGCCCATGACCATGAACTTTCTTCAGCCCCAACCGCCATTGCCAGCGTTGGTTGCCGGAGCCCAGGTTGATTTCAGCTTCCGTCAGGTTGACGGTGGTTATCAACTGACGGCCATCAGCGCCAGCCAACAATAGCGGGGGCACCATGTCCACATTACTTTCTCACCCGTTGCGGGTGGGCTGGTTGCTGCTTGCCTGTTATACGGCGAGTACGCAGGCTGCCGTACTGACGCTGGAGCAATCGCTGGCCGCGGCCGAGCGTTACTCTGCTGAGCTTTCTGCCAATCAGCATCAGGTAAATGCCTTGCAGAATATGGCCGATTCGGCGATGCAACTGCCCGATCCCAAGTTAAAAGTCGGTATTGAAAACGTGCCGGTGCAAGGCAACAACGCCCGGCGTTTGACCCGGGAGGGCATGACCATGGAACGGGTTGGCATCATGCAGGATTACGTCAGCAGCAGTAAACGCCAGCGCAAGGCGGATACGCTGCGCGCCGAGGCGAGTAAAACCGCAGCGGGCAGCGCCACCATCCGCGCTCGCCTGCAGCAGCAAACTGCCCAGGCGTGGCTGGAGCTGGCGTTGAGCCAGCAAACGCTGAAGGACGCCCAGGCGTTGCTCAACGAGAGTGAACGCCAGATCGCCGCACAGCATACCGGCGTTGCCAGCGGCAGCTCACCGGCCACTAACGTGATCGACGCGCGCTTAACCTTGCTGGCGATGCAGGATAGGCTTAGTGAGGCACAGCGTGATGCCGCCATCGCCCAGGCACGGTTGACGCAGTTAACCGGCCAGCCTGAAGCCAGCACAGGTGGCACGTTGCCGCCTTTTGAACGCTTACCTGCGGAAAGTCACCTGTTGCAACAGGCGATCAAACAGCACCCGGAAGTGGTGCAGGCCAGCCGCGAAGCCGACGTGGCGAAAGCCCGTTCGGCCCAGTCGGAAATTGCCGCGATCCCAGACGTGGGGGTTGAGGTGTATTACGGCAAACGGGCCGATGGTTACGAAGATCTGGCTGGCGTGATGTTCACCGTCGATCTGCCGGTGTTCCGCTCACAGCGGCAAGACAAAGACCATGCCGCCGATCTCTCCCGCTCCATGGAAGCCAACGACCAGCTGACGCTACTGATTCGCGATCATCAGGCGCAGCTCGATACGCTGTTGGCCCAATATCAGGCGGCGCAAACCCAATGGCAGCGCCAGCAGCAACAGGCCATCCCGTTGCAACAACAGCGGGTGGCGCTGCAACTGGCGCAATATCGCAGTGGCAAAAGCGATCTTTCTTCGCTGCTGGAAGCACGCCGGGCATTGCTAGACAGCCGTCTTGCCGCCGGTAAAGCGGCGCGCGAACTGGCGCAACTGTGGGCCGCGATCCGCTACCTTACCCCGCAGGAGATAGCACAATGAAAATGCGTTTTAGCTTGGCGCTGCTGGCAGCGTTGGTGGCAGGCGGAGTGGCCGGTTATTGGTTTGCCACCCAGCAGACTGCGGTCGCGAAGCCTACCGACGGCGCAGCCGAACGGCAGGTCCTGTATTGGTACGATCCGATGGTGCCCGGTCAGCGGTTTGATAAACCGGGCAAATCTCCCTTTATGGACATGGAACTGGTGCCGCGCTATGCCGATGAGCAGGAACAGGACGGCGGCGTCACCATCAGCGCGCGCCAGCAGCAAAATCTGGGGGTACGCACCGCAGCGGCACAGTTACGCGAACTGAATGTGCAGATTAGCGCCTATGGCAGCGTGGCGATCGACGAGCGCAGCGTGCAGGTAATCGCCGCACGCGCCAGCGGCCTGGTTGAAAAGCTTTACGTGCGCGCCAGCCAGCAGCAGGTGAAAAAGGGCGAAGCGCTGGCGCAACTGTGGATCCCGGATTGGAGTGCGGCGCAGCAGGAGTATCTGGCGATCCGCACGTTGGGGGACGGTGCGCTGACCGCCGCCGCTCGCCAGCGTTTAGCGCTGCAATTTATGCCGGAAGCAATTATCCGCCAGGTGGAACGCAGCGGCAAACCGCAGACGCGTATTACCGTCAGCGCGCCGGAAAGCGGGTTTATCAACAAACTGGACGTGCGTGAAGGTGCGCAGGTCGTGGCGACGCAAGGGTTGTTTGAACTGGCGAGCCTCGATCCGGTGTGGGTAGTGATCGATTATCCGCAGGCGCAGGCTGGCTTGCTACGGGTCGGGGACGCAGTACAGGCCAGTTCCGCCAGTTGGCCGGGGGAACGCTTTAGCGGCGAGGTGAGCGAATTGCTGCCGAACGTTGATCCGCTGACGCGCACCTTCAAGGCGCGCATCGTGCTGCAAAACCCGCAGCAGCGGCTCAAGCCGGGCATGTATCTGCACGTGTCGCTGGCGGCAAACGCCGCAGCCAAGCCGGTGCTGGCGATCCCGCAGGAAGCGCTGATCGGCAACGGCGATCGTAACCGAGTGCTGGTGGCGGCGGGTAATGGCCATTTCACCCCGGTTGAGGTGGTGGCCGGATTAGCGCAAAGCGGCTGGGTAGAAATCAAACAGGGGCTGCAAGCCGGGCAGCAGGTGGTGACTTCTGGCCAGTTCCTGATCGATTCAGAAGCCAGCATGCGCAGCGCCCTGCCGCAGTTGGCCGGGGAGCAAACGGTGAAACAGTACCAGACGCAGGCGGTGGTTGAGGCGCTGGACGGCAATGAGATTACGCTGTCGCACGCACCGGTACCGGAATTGCAGTGGCCAGCGATGACCATGGATTTCACCCTGCCGAAAGGCGGGTTACCTGCCGGGATCGGCATCGGCAGTAACGTGACGATCCACTTCAGCGTGGATGAAAACGGCTCGCACATCAGCCAAATCCTGCCGCAAGCCGCAGCGCACGGAGGCCACCCATGATTGCCTCGGTGATCCGTTGGTCGATACGCAATCGTCTGCTGGTGCTGCTGGCGTCAATACTGCTGGCCGCGTGGGGGATTTGGGCGTTGCAGAAGGCACCGCTGGATGCACTGCCCGATCTTTCCGATGTACAGGTGATCGTGCGCGTTACTTATCCGGGGAAAGCACCGCAGGTGATTGAGGATCAGGTGACTTACCCGTTGACCACCACCATGCTGACGGTGCCGGGAGCTACCACGGTACGCGGTTTTTCGATGTTTGGTGATGCTTACATTTATATTCTGTTTGAAGATGGCACCGATCCTTACTGGGCGCGCTCGCGGGTGCTGGAGTCGTTGAGCCAGGTGCAGTCTTCGTTGCCTGCGCAGGCAAAAGTGGCGCTGGGGCCGGATGCCACCGGCGTGGGTTGGATCTATGAATATGCGCTGGTGGACAAAAGCGGCAAGCATAGTCTGGCGGACCTGCGCGCCTTGCAGGATTGGACGCTGAAGTTCGAACTGAAAACTGTCCCTAATGTGGCCGAAGTGGCCAGCGTCGGCGGTATGGTGCGTCAGTATCAGGTGGTGCTGAATCCAGAGAGTATGCGCGCGTTGAACGTTACGCATCAGCAGGTGGTCAGTGCGATTCAGGATGCCAACCAGGAGGGCGGTGGGGCGCTGCTGGAGATGGGGGAAGCGGAATATATGGTGCGCACCTCCGGTTACCTGAAACGGCTCGATGACTTCAATAACGTGGTGATCAGCGCGCGCGACGGCGTGCCGATCCTGCTCGCACAGGTTGCAACGGTGCGTGAAGGGCCGGAAATGCGCCGTGGCATCACGGAACTGAACGGTGAAGGCGAAGTGGCTGGTGGCATCGTGGTGATGCGCTACGGCAAGAACGCGCTGGAAACCATCAAGGCGCTGAAGGTGAAGTTGCAGCAGATCCAGCAGACGTTGCCGCCGGGCGTGGAGATTGTGCCGGTTTATGACCGTTCCCAACTGATCGAGAATGCTATCGATACGCTGTCGTTCAAACTGCTGGAAGAGTTCCTGGTGGTGGCGGTGGTCTGCACGCTGTTCCTGTCGCACTTCCGTTCGGCGCTGGTGGCGATGGTCACCTTGCCGCTGGGGATCCTCGGGGCGTTTGTGGTGATGCACTATCAGGGCGTCAACGCCAACATCATGTCGCTGGGAGGGATTGCCATCGCCATCGGCGCGATGGTGGATGCGGCGATTGTGATGATCGAGAACATGCACAAAGTGCTGGAGCAGTGGCGACAGCGCCACCCTGGGCAGCAGCCAACCCCACAGGATTACTGGCGTATCTCCGAGCAGGCGGCAGTGGAGGTTGGCCCAGCGCTATTTTGCAGTTTGCTGATCATTACGCTGTCATTTATCCCGGTGTTCTCGCTGCAGGCGCAGGAAGGGCGGATGTTTGCGCCGTTAGCCTTCACCAAAACCTATGCCATGGCGGTCTCCGCCGGGTTGGGGATCACCCTGGTGCCGGTACTGATGGGGTATTTTATCCGTGGCCGCATTCCAGACGAACATGCCAACCCGCTTAATCGCTGGCTGATCCGTATCTACCAACCACTGTTGGCGGCGGTGCTGGCGCGGCCCAAAACCACGCTGGGGGTTTCCGCCGCGCTGCTGGTGCTGACGCTGTACCCGCTCAGCCGCTTGGGCAGTGAATTCATGCCGCCGTTGGACGAAGGCGATCTGTTGTATATGCCCTCCACGTTGCCGGGTATTTCTGCCCGCGAAGCGGCGCGCTTGCTGCAGTTGACCGATCGCTTGATCAAAACCGTACCGGAAGTGGATACGGTGTTCGGCAAAGCTGGCCGGGCGGAAACCGCCACCGATCCGGCACCGTTGACCATGCTGGAAACCACCATTCGTTTTAAGCCGCGCGAGCAGTGGCGGCCCGGCATGACCATGGACAAGCTGGTGGCTGAACTGGACAGCGTGGTGAAGGTGCCGGGCATTGCCAACGTCTGGGTGCCGCCGATCCGCAACCGGCTGGATATGCTGGCGACCGGGATCAAAAGCCCGGTGGGGATCAAGGTTAACGGCAGCAATATTGCCGATATCGAACGCGCCTCCAACCAGATCGAACAGGTGGTGAAACAGGTTCCGGGGGTGACGTCGGCGCTGGCGGAGCGCATTGTCGGTGGGCGCTATGTGGATATTGATATCGATCGCCAGCGCGCGGCGCGTTACGGCGTTTCGGTTAAAGAGTTGCAATCGATCGTGGCAACGCTGGTGGGCGGTGAGAACATCGGTGAAACCATTGAAGGGCGTGCGCGTTATCCGATCAACGTGCGTTATCCGCGTGAGATCCGCGATTCGTTGCAGGCCTTGCGTGAGCTGCCGGTGGTGACAGCGGCGGGCAGCCAGGTGCCGCTGGCCGAATTGGCGGATATCCGGCTGAGCGAAGGCCCGCCGATGCTGAAAAGTGAGAACGCTCGGCTTTCTGACTGGATCTATGTCGATCTGCGCGGGCGTGACCTGAAATCGGCGGTGGAAGAGATGCAGCGTGCGGTAGCACAGCAGGTAACGCTGCCTGCCGGGGTTTCTGTCAGTTGGTCTGGGCAGTTCGAGTATTTGGAACGTGCCAGCGCCCAGTTGAAGATCGTGCTGCCGGTAACGCTCGGGATTATCTTCGTGCTGCTGTTTGTCACCTTCAACAGCGTGCGTGATGCGTTGTTGATCATGGCAACGCTGCCGTTTGCGCTGATCGGTGGGGTATGGCTGCTGTTCCTGCTCAATTACAACCTGTCGGTGGCGGGGGCGGTGGGGTTTATCGCTCTGGCGGGCGTCGCGGCGGAGTTTGGCGTGATTATGGTGCTGTATCTTAACCAAGCACTGGCAAAGCATCGTCAGCCCGGCGAGCCGTTAAGCCAGCAGCAACTGATGGCGGCTATCAGCGAAGGGGCAGTGTTACGCGTCCGGCCAAAGGTGATGACGGTAGCCACCATTATGGCCGGTTTGCTGCCGATCATGTGGGGCGGCGGCGCGGGTTCGGAGGTGATGCAGCGGATCGCCGCACCGATGATCGGCGGGATGGTGAGCGCGCCGCTGTTGTCGATGCTGGTGATCCCGGCGGTGTATTTGCTGTTGCACAGGAAGCGGTAGGGGGACTCATACTCTATGTTTTCGTCTATTTAAGCTAGGTGTAATGGGAATTGCCGTAACTAATGGAGTGATATGCTCAAACGTCAACACCAGAACCTGTTATCACGAGGCAACCTTTCCATTCGCATTGTTAGTTGAAATTGCCATTGGCGAGGTGAGCTCCGGTGTTGACGCCATTGAAGGCGCCGAATGGAGACGCGGCGCATAGGCGAACGCGCCATGGACGGCGCGTTCAGGCGAGACAGGCAGGGACTCCTGTCGTAGCCGGCCGTGATGCGCCGTGGCGCAGTGAGGGTAGCCGCGCAGCGGCCGCCTGATATGGCAAGGGGCCGGGGTGCAGGGGGCTGGCTCTTGAGCCCCCTGCTCGGTCGCGTTCACTTTGAGTTAGGGTGAATATAAAGCGTCTAGCGACCGAAAATGATAACTATCCCAGTATGTAAACGAAAAACAGTTCGTAATAACCTTCACTATTTATGCCTAATGAGATTACTGCACCAAAAACGCCTTAAACTGCGGTGTCATTACCGCGCTGAAACCGTCGTCGGTCTTGCTGATCAGATACACCGCCAGCCCTTGCTCTTCCGCTAGCTTCAGCGCTTTTTCCGTGCCCAAGACCATCAGCCCGGTATCCCAGCCGTCGGCTTCCAGCGCCGTGGGGGCGATCACCGTGGCGGAAACCAGCCGGTGGTTAATCGGGCGGCCGGTGGCGGGATCGATCACATGGGAATAACGCTGCCCGTCCTGTTCGAAATAGTTACGGTAACTGCCCGAGGTGCTGATGCTATAACCCTGTAGATCGACCATGGCCTGTACCGCGTTTTCACGGTCGGTAGGTTTCTGAATCGCCACACGCCAAGGCTTGCCCTGGCCGTTGACGCCGCGTGAGGAGACGGCACCGCCCACCGACACCAGATAGTTGGTAATGCCCTTACGCGCCATCAGGCGCACCAACTGATCCACGCCATAACCTTCGCCCAGCGTGGAGAGATCGACATACATCTGCGGCAAATCTTTCTGCAGCCATTCGCCGCGGTTATCGCTGAGCAGTTTCAGGTGCTGCAGGCCGGTATTGCGCTTGGCTGCGTCGATTTGTGGTTGCTGTGGGGCCTTCACCACCCGCTTATCCGGCCCGAAGCCCCACAGGTTCACCAACGGGCCGACGGTGATATCCATCGCACCATGGGTATCGCGGCCAATGCGCTGGGCCATCAGGATAATATCGGCCATGCCGCGCGGAATGGGCTGCGGTTCGCTGCTGTGCGTCTGATTGAAGCGGGATAACACCGAATTCGGGCGATAGGTGGAAATATCGTCGTTGGCCTGTTCCAGCAGGGCATCGATCTCCTGCTGCAACTGCTGTTTATTCTGCTCAATCTCACCGCTGATCTTCACGCTGTAGAAGGTGCCCATGGTTTTGCCTTCAATGTCGATTTGCGGGCGGGTTGTGGTGTCGTTACAGGCGACAAGCAGGGTGAGTGCTGCGGCCAGCAGTAACCTCTTGGCAAAGGTGTGAACCATGGGAGGATCCTTAAAAGTAAACGAAAGATGATGGATATAGAGCAAAGTGCGGCAAATGAAAAGCTTTTTCAGTGGCGTAATCTGCGCGCTTCGGCTAACGTCTTTGGCCTGCATTCTGGCTGTTTTGCGAAGCGAAAAATATGAGTTCACATGCTGTAACCCGCCTGTTGAGGCCGTTTCTTCACGACCGTTTTTTGCACGCGCTGCTGCTGATCGGCGTGCTGCTGTTTGCGCTTGAGCCGCAGCCGCTGGCCCAGTTTATCGACTGGCGTACCATTATTACCCTGCTGGGGCTGATGCTGCTGACCAAGGGTGTTGAGGTCAGCGGCTATTTCGATTTTATTGGCCGCCAGATCGTCAACAGGCTGCGCAGCGAGCGCTGGCTGGCGCTGTTTCTGGTGTTTTCCGCCGCGCTGCTGTCGTCATTCCTGACCAACGATGTGGCGCTGTTTATCGTCATTCCCCTGACCATTACGCTGAAAAAGCTTTCTGCGTTGCCGGTTAATCGGCTGATTATCTTCCAGGCGCTGGCGGTGAACGCCGGTTCGCTGCTGACGCCGATCGGTAACCCGCAAAATATTTTGCTGTGGAGCAAGTCGTCGCTGTCATTCCTCGGGTTTATCGGCCAGATGGCCCCTTTCGGCGTGGTGATGATGCTCAGCCTGTTGGCGGTGACCTGGTTCAGCTTTCCGGCGCGCGATATTGTGAAAAAGGCTCAAGCTCAGAGTTACCCTTATCAGAAACCCTTGCTGATCGGCTGTTTGGTGCTGTACGGGGTGTTCCTGATCTGCCTGGATTTTGCGCTGCCGCTTTACGGGCTATTGGCGGTGTTCGTCGGTTTTCTGCTGTTGGCGCGGCGGGTATTGCTGCAAATCGACTGGAGCCTGATTTTTGTGTTTATCGCCATGTTTATCGATGTCGGACTGTTCACCCGCTTGCCAGCGATGCAGCCATGGTTTAGCCATATCGCTGCGCTGCCAGAGGGAGCGGTGTATGCCTTGGGCATCGGCCTGTCGCAGATTATCAGTAATGTGCCCGCCACCATTTTGCTGCTCAACTATGTCCCTTCCAGCGCCTTGGTGGCCTACGCGGTGAACGCCGGGGGCTTTGGCTTGGCGATCGGCTCCTTGGCTAACCTGATTGCGCTGCGGATGGCGGGGGATCGGCGGATATGGCTGCGCTTCCATTACTATTCGCTGCCGTTTTTAGCATGGGCGGCGTTGGTTGGCTGGTGGCTGTTATAACGCCGCGGGGTGCCCCGCGGCGTGAAGGTTAACCGCGTGCGGCCAGCAGGCAGATGCTGCGGGTAACCTGATAGGACTTCACGAAGGAACTGATCGGCAGAAACTCGAAGCGTGAATGGAAGTTGTGCGCGCCGGTGAAGTAGTTTGGGGTGATCAGGCCACGGCTGGAAAGCGCTGCGCCGTCGGTACCGCCGCGCATCGGGATCACTTTCGGCGTAATGCCGTGTGCGGCCAGTGCACCGAAAATCAGCTCGATGGCGCGTTTATCCTCGCCGATGGAGTTGCTGATATTGCTGTAAATATCCTGCACCGTACAGCTGACCTTGGCGCGTGGATAGTTGGCAGCAACCTGCTGTACGACTTCCTGCAAACGCGCCTTACGGCGGTTGAAAGCTGCCAGATCAAAATCGCGGATCGACACTTTCAGCATGGCGTTATTAGAGTTGGCCACCATATCGTTGAACCAGAAATACCCCTCGCGCCCTTCGGTGTGCTCCGGCGTATCCTGAATATCGAACTGATTGATGATATCGGTAGCGATGCGGATTGGGTTAATCAGTACGTTTTTTGCCGACATCGGGTGCGCTGTCACGCCTTCAATACGGATTTCCGCTCCGGCAGCGTTAAAGTTTTCATACACCACCTCGCCCAGTTCGCAGCAGTCGATGGTATAGGCGAAATCAACGTCAAAACGCGCCAGATCCAGCGCTTTGGCTCCGCGCAGGCCAACCTCTTCGTCCGGTACAAAGGCCACCACGATATCGCCGTGGCGATCGGTCGCGCTCAGGTTTGCCAGCAGCGTCATCACCACGGTTACCGCCGCTTTATTGTCGGCACCCAGCACGCTGGTGCCATCGCTGAAAATAATTTCTTCGTTGGGATAAGCCAGAATTTCCGGGTGCTCGGCAGTGCGCAGCCAGATATCCTGCTCGGCGTTCAGGCACAGGTCTTCGCCGGTAAAGCGCAGGCGCTGCGGGTGGATCTCGGCGGCCAGGCCCACGTCGACGGTATCGATATGGGTGATAAAACCGATGCGCGGCGCGCCGGGCTGATTGCCGGGCTTGCGTGCGGTAACGGTGGCGTGTTCATCAACCAACACGTCCTCCAGCCCAAGCTGACGCAGCTCAGCGGCTAACAGCTGCGCCATATCATGTTGACCCGCGGTGGTGGGCAGCGTGCTGGCCGCAGCATCACTCTGGCTGGTGACCGCCAGGTAGCGGAAAAAACGTTCGGTAAGTTGTTCGGCAATAGCGTTACTCATCAAGGTTCCTTGTAATCAAGATCGCAGGCAAGATAATGGTTTTAAAGCCAAATCAGTCCTTTGTCCAATGCAATAACGGGTTAACCAGATGTAATTTTACTCAGTTGCTCAACGGCTGCGCTGATTTCCCCCGGCGTCAGGGCCGAGAAGCCCAGCAGCCAGCCGTCGCGCCTTGCCTGCGGCGTCATATACTGTGCCGCCAGGCCGGGGGTGATCACCCCCAATTGCTGTGCTTGCCGGGTTAAGCGGGCTTCCTGGCCGGGGGGCAACCAAACGGCCAGTTGCAAGCCACCGCTTGCCGGTTGCGCTGTGGCAAAGGCCTTCAGCCGCTGTTCCACCTGCAGCAGCAGCCCGTCGCGGCGGCTGCGATACAGCTGGCGCATGTAACGGATATGCGCGGCAAAATGCCCTTGCTGGATAAACTCTGCCGTCACCGCCTGCATCAGTTGCGCGCTGTGGCCGTCGTACAGCGTGCGGGCGGTGGTGAACGCGGCGGCCCGTTCCGCGGGCACAATCAGATAGGCCAACCGCAGCGAAGGGAACAGCGTTTTGGAAAAGGTGCCGAGATACAGCACATTGCCATGGCGATCCTGGCTCTGCATGGCGGGCATCGGCTGGCCGTCGTAGTGAAACTCGCTGTCGTAATCATCTTCAATGATCCAACTCTGCTCACGCCGTGCTATCTCCAGCAACGTTACACGTCGTTCCAGGCTGAGGGCTACCCCGGTGGGGTAATGATGAGCAGGGGTCAGATACATCAGGCGCGGTGCGGGCAAGGTACTGCTGGGCTGCAGACCCGCCTCATCGACATTAACGGGGATCAGGTTAGCCCCGGCGCTGATAAAAGCGTTTCTGGCCCCGAGGTAGCCGGGTTCCTCCATCCACACATTGTCCCCTTGATCGAGCAACAGGGTGGCGATCAACTGCAATGCCTGCTGTGAACTGGTCAGCACGATGACCTGTTGGGCCGTACACTGCACTCCGCGAGTCTGGCCAACGTAACCGGCTATGGCTTCACGCAGTGGCAGATAACCCTGCGGATCGCCATAGCGCAACAGTGCTTCGCCGCGCAAGCGCAGCTGCTGAGCGGTGAGCTGTTGCCACAGTTTCAACGGGAACGCCCGCAGGTCTGGGGAGCCTGCGGCAAAGGGCAAGGGTTGCAGCGGATCGCGGCAGCCACCGGTGTGCAGAATCGCCTCACCGCGCTGCGACAGCCGCAACTGACCGGCCATTTTTCGCACCGGGAGCGGTTTATTGATGCGGATGGCGACAAAGGTGCCTTGGCCTACTCGGCGTTGCAGATAACCTTCGGCTTCCAGTTGCCGATACGCCGCTTCGGCGGTAACGCGCGAGACTTGCAGATCTGCGGCTAACAGGCGCGAAGAGGGCAGCCGCTGGCCTAGGGGCAGGGCCCCGCTGTGAATCGCGCGGCGCAAGGTATTGCAAACCCGTTCGCGTAGAGTGGTGGCGGCGTGTTCTGGCTGTTGAAACAGGGTCAGCAACACTTGCTGCATAATCGGTCTTATCATGGTGGGGAAATGGGTATCAACCATAAGACCAAAACCGGGCATGATTGTCACTCGTCTTTATGTAGAGGAACCGACACTATGAGCACAGCATCACTCGTTCTGGCATTTCCGCCCGCCAGCGCCGCACAAAGCCTGGACTATCTGGCGGCAAAGCTTAGCTACTACGCTGATTCATATGATGTGGCAGAGGATTTACGCAACGGCGTTGGCGGCATAGTGGTGATCGATACCCGCGCCGAAACGCAGTATGCCGCCGGGCATATTCCGGGGGCGATCAGCTTGCCGCACCGCCTGATGAATGAACAGAGCACCGCCGCATTGGATCGGCATAAGGTCTATGTCACTTATTGCGATGGCATCGGTTGCAACGGCTCCACCAAAGGCGCGTATCAACTGGCCAAGCTCGGGTTTCGGGTGAAAGAGCTGATCGGCGGGCTGGATTTTTGGCTGCGGGACGGGCATCCGCTGGCTACCGGTGATGAAACCGGAACCCTGCAGGGCCAGAGCGCGGCAGCGCAGTGTGGTTGTTAAAACAGCCAGATCAGCAACAGGGCCAGCACCGCAAGGAGCGTCACCAGCACCAAGGGTTTGCTGAGAGGGGATTGCAGCGACGGTGGCAGCACGGCAATCAACGCGTGGAGCAACGGCTGCGGCTGCATGGGTTCACTATGCGCAGGGTGATTATGGCCGGTTTTCTCCAGACGGCGCGTGAACAACTGCTGGATGACGTCATTGATCTGCGTATGAGTCAGCGGTGTATGCGGGCCGCTGTTGAAACGCGTGTGGCAATAGTCGCTGAGCTGTTGCTGTTCCTGCCGATCTGCGGGCTGTTTCAGGACGGCTAACAGATGGTGCAAGGTGGGGGCGCTTTGCGGGCTGAGCGCCACTTTCACCTGCAGAAATTGGCTGAGCAGTTGGAAATGGCGCGCGGGCAGGGGATCGTTAGTCTTTACCCCTACCAGATCGAACAGCGTCTGCCATATTTTGAGCGGTACTTCGCCAGTGGCAGCACTGAGCTTGGTCACCTGCTGTTGCAGATGCTGGTGTTCCGCAGGCAGCAGTGGACGATCGCTGGTGGTGGTTTGCTGCGGATGAGGAATCGTCAGGCCGCCGGTTTGCAGCAGGTTGAGCACCTGTTGTAACTGCGAAGGGCTTAACTGGCTCAATACCGTATGGCCAAACTGCTGGCGGATAAAATCGCTGACGGCCAAGCGGTTATTGCCCTGCGGCAGCAGATCGGTCAGCTGTTGCAGCAATTGGCGGCTGGCATGGCTTTGCTGCGCTAGGGTAAGACGGTTTTGCAACAGCTGTTCTGCCGGTTGGAAATGGCGCGCCAGCAGTTCGTTGCTGTTGTCTGCCCCCAGTTCATGACGCAGGGTGGCCCAGATCTCTGCCGATTTGGCCGGGCTGAGCGCCATGATTTTCACGATCAGCTTTTCAAGCTGGGTACGCTGTGCCGGAGAGAGCGGCCGATCGTCGGCGTGTGGCACATTGCCCAGGTTCGGCGGGTGATCGAGAGAATTGGGGGCACCTGGCCCGCTCAAAGGTTGCATGTCACCCGTCCTTTGCGGCAAAGAGAATCGGCATACCCGGCGAAAGCACAGGTTTAATCAATTATGATACCTGTAATTCGCCGCTACCAATACCGCCGCAAGACATTTCTTTACAGGCCAATCGTTGCGTATCTGATTTACGCCGCTAAGATAGGCGCAGATACCGGATTGGGGAAGTGATGATTAATCGGCCGCGGATTGCAAAATGGTTTTTATGCCTGGCTTGCCTGGTGATGCTGACCTGCATCACCCAGCGCACGGCGGGTTTGCATGCGTTGCAGCTGGCGATCGCTCCTGCTGCGAGTGCCAGTTTATCGCCGATCGCCGGGGATGAGGCCGAAGCGGTGACGCCTTGTGAACTGAGCGCCAAGTCGCTGCTGGCGGCAGCGCCGGTGATGTTTGAAACCGCGCTGTTCGCCCTTGGCATGCTGCTGGTCTTGTTAGCCCCGATTCTTGCCCCGCGTTTGCGCCTCCCACCTCCCCGGGTGATCTCCCCGACTACCCTCAGGGTTCATCTTCGATTATGCGTGTTTCATGAATGAGTTAATTCCCCGTTCTACTTGGTGACTAACTTATTTATGGAGAAAAAACATGTTGAATATCATCAGGCTGGCTTTTGCTTGCCTGCTATTGCTGTGGTTGCCTGCGTCGCAAGCGGCGGACAGCGGCTGGTTGCAAAGCGCGCAAAACCAGCACGCTAAAGTCAGGCTGCGTGCCGATACCAGCAACGGCGCTGAAACCCGCGTATTGCTGTCGGTTGAACTAGAGAAGGGCTGGAAAACCTACTGGCGATCGCCGGGGGAAGGCGGCATTGCGCCTGCGATCGTCTGGCAGGGCAATCCCCCCGCTGTCACCTGGTTCTGGCCGCTTCCCCAGCGTTTTGACGTGGCGGGGATTTCCACTCAGGGCTATCACGATCGGGTGACCTTACCGCTGGTGCTAAAAGGGCCGATACCACGCCAGCTTGCGGGCACGCTGACGCTCTCGACCTGTAACAACGTCTGTATTCTGACCGATTACCCGTTCAACCTGGATCTCAGTGCGCCGAATGATGCGCAGTTCAATCACGACTTTGCGCAGGCAATGGGGCAGGTGCCGATCGCCAGCGGCCTGTTGGAGAGCATCCGCGCTGGTTATCAGCAGGGGGAACTGCAAATCAGCGCCGAACGAGCGGCAGGCTGGCAACAGCCGGAGCTGTTCTTCGACACGCTAAAGGATGCCTCTCTGGGCCAGCCCAAGGTGAGCCACGGTGGCACGCAGCTACAGGCGCGCATCCCGGTGAGCGACGGCTGGGGTGAAGCAGCCCCCGATCTGCGCGGTAAAACGCTGCGGCTGGTGGTCAGCGATGGCGGCATGGCGCAGGAAGCCACGGTAACTATCGGCGAAGCGCTCGGTTTTTCTCCCGTGAGCGATGTTGCCTTATGGCAGGCGGTGCTGATGGCGCTGGCCGGTGGTTTTATCCTGAACCTGATGCCCTGCGTGCTGCCGGTGCTTGGGATGAAACTGGGTTCGATTCTGCAGGTAGAACGGCGCGATCGGCGCAGCGTGCGCTTACAGTTCCTGGCATCATCGGGCGGTATTGTGGCGTCGTTTATGGCGCTGGCGTTGCTGATGACGCTGTTACGGCTGAGCAATCACGTGCTCGGCTGGGGCATTCAGTTCCAGAATCCATGGTTTATCGGTTTTATAGTGCTGGTGACCTTGCTGTTCAGTGCCAACCTGTTTGGCCTGTTCCACCTGCAGCTCTCTTCTGCGCTCAATACCCGGCTGGCGACTCATAACGGCGATGGCCTGAGCGGGCACTTCTGGCAGGGGGCCTTTGCCACACTGCTGGCAACGCCGTGTTCGGCTCCTTTTCTGGGCACCGCGGTGGCGTTTGCCTTGGCAGCACCGCTGCCGGTGCTGTGGGGCATGTTTATCGCGCTGGGGATCGGTATGAGTTTGCCCTGGCTGTTTATCGCCGCCTGGCCCGCGCTGGCGCTACGCTTACCGCGCCCTGGCCGCTGGATGAACGGCATGCGCCTGGTGCTTGGCCTGCTGATGCTGCTGTCTTCGCTATGGCTGCTCAGCCTGCTGAGTAATCATATCGGTTGGCAACCCACTCTGATTACGGGGGCGGTGCTGATGCTGGGCCTGCTGTTGGCGGTTTGGCAACGGCTGGGATGGCGGAGCGCTGCCAGCGTGGCGGCAGTGGGGGGAGTGGCGTTGCTGAGCGCTGCGTTCAGCGCAGGCCTGTGGCGGCAACCGCTGCATGACAATATTGCCTGGCAGCCGTTGTCTGAGCAGGCCATCACCCAGGCGCTGGCGCAGCATAAACGGGTGTTTGTCGATGTGACCGCCGACTGGTGCGTGACCTGTAAAGTCAACAAGCTCAACGTGTTGATGCGTGATGACGTGCAAAAAGCCCTCAGCGCCGAGGATGTGGTAGCACTGCGTGGCGATTGGAGCCGCCCATCGGCGGCGATCTCTGCCTTTCTGCAACAACGCGGCAGCGCCGGGATCCCGTTTAACCAAATCTATGGCCCCGGTAGCCAACACGGTGAGGTGCTGTCACCGCTGTTAAGTCGTGACGCCGTGTTACAAGCCCTCGCCACCGCCAAAGGAAGCGCACAATGAAAACATTACTGATTTTACTGATGCTGACGATCTCCCCTGTCTGGGCCGCAGCCCCGTTTACTGCTGAACAGGAGGCACGGATTAAGACGCTGATTCGCGAAACGCTGGTAGCCAACCCAGAGATTCTGGCCGAAGCGGCGAATGCCTGGCAGCAGCAGGCCAGCAATCAGGTGCTCAAGCAGCAGGAAAGAAACCTGTTTAACGATCCCGCCAGCCCGCGCCTGGGTGCCAAAAATGCCAAGCTGACGCTGGTGGTGTTTACCGATTACAACTGCCCGTACTGCAAACAGTTTGATCCGTTACTGGAGAAGATCGTCAAGCAATATCCCGAGGTGGCGCTGGTGCTGAAGCTGGTGCCGTTCAAGGGAGAAAGCTCGATCGGTTCGGCGCGCGTTGCGCTAACCACCTGGCAACAGCACCCGGAACAGTTTTGGCCGCTGCATGAACGTTTGATGGCGAAAAAGGGCTTTCACGACAACGCCAGTATTGCGGCTGCTCAGCAGAAAACGGGCGTTACGCCCGTGGCACCCAGCGAGCAGAGCATGAAGACGCTGCGCAGCAACATGCAACTGGCAGAACAGTTGGGCGTGCAGGGCACGCCTGCCACCGTGATTGGCGATCAGATCTTGCCGGGTGCGGTATCCTATGGGGATCTGGAGGAACTCGTGAAGCAGCAATTGGCAAAGGTGAAAAATGGCTAGATTAACGCGTTGGGCGCGTGAACTGCTGGTTCTGGCGCTGATCGTGCTGGTGGCCAGCTTTGCCATGGATTGGCTGCGCGCGCCACAGGCTCCTCCGGCTTTCAATAACCAGATGCTGGAAACGCTCGACGGTGAGCCGGTATCGCTGGCCCAGCTCAGCGCGAGTGAACCGCTGTTGGTTTACTTCTGGGCAAGCTGGTGCGGCGTTTGCCGCTTTACGACGCCAAGCGTCGCCAGACTGGCGGCCAACGGTGGCAATGTGCTGACCGTGGCGCTGCGTTCCGGTGATGATCGGCAGGTTGAGCAGTTTTTGGCTCACAAACAGCTACAGCTGCCGGTGGTTAACGATCGGCGCGGCGAGCTGTCGGCACAGTGGCAGGTGGGTGTGACGCCGACTTTTGTGGTGATTTCTCAGGGCAGGGTGGTGCAGAGCACCACCGGCTGGACCAGCTATTGGGGCATGAAACTGCGGCTGTGGTGGGCCGCGGTTTAATTGCTCTGTACCTTGAGGATCGCCCGGCTTAAGCGGGCGATCCCTTCCTCGATCAGTTCTGGCGTATTGGCGGCAAAATTCAGCCGCAACCCCTGGGCCCCGCGCGCTTCGTCGGCATGGAAACATTCACCGCGCGCAAAGGTGACGCCCTGCTGCCAGGCGGCGGGCATCAGCGCCGTGGTGGTGACAGCATCAGGCAACTGTAGCCAGATAAATAACCCCCCTTCCGGAACCTCAAAACGGCAACCCGTGGGCAAGTGCCGCTGCAACGCCGCCACCATGGCATCGCGATGCAGACGATAGACCCTTCCCGCCCGGCGTAGCTGTTTGTCGTAGCGGCCAACGGTGACAAAGGCATCCAGAGCCCGCTGAATCAGGTTCGAGCTGGTGAAGCTGTCAACGTGTTTCAACCTGGACAAGCGCAGATAATGCTCGCTGTCGGCCACCAGGTAACCGATACGCATACTCGGCAACAGCATTTTGGAGAAGGTGCTGACGTAAATCACCGAGCCCGGCGCTGCCAACGCGCGCAGCGAGGGCAGGCTTTTGCCGTTGTAACGCAGATCGCCGACAAAATCGTCCTCCAGAATCACGATGCCCGCCTGCTGTGCCAGAGCCAGCAAACGGCGGCGGCGCGCTTCACTCATGCAGCGGCCCGTCGGATTGTTGAAGTTGGGAATGGTGTAGATCATCTTCGGCCGATGCTGCTTGATCAGCGCTGGCAGCAGCTCAACGCACATGCCGTGCCGATCGCTGGCAACGGAAACAATGTTGATCTGGTGCATGCGCAGCAGGCCCAGCGCTTCGGCATAGGTGGGCTCTTCGACGATCACCGTATCGCCCGGCTGCAACAGCGTCTGGAAAATCAGGCTGATGGCATGCTGCGAACCGTTGGTGATCAGCACCTGCTCGGCGCGGGTGGGGATACCCTGTGCGGTCAGGATGCGCCCCAGCGTGTCGCGCAGCGGGTAGTAACCGCAGTAATCCCCGTAGCTGAAGGCTTCCTCCGCGTGGCGGCTGAGGATCGACAGCAGTATTTTGCGAAACTCCTCCAGCGGGAACACTTTGGAACTGCCAACGCCGGCAGCAAAGTTGATGATATGTTCCGGCAAGGGGATATCCGGGTAGCCGTCCAGCCGCGAGGTCACGGTCGTGAAGCGATCGAGCGGGAATGGCGCCAGAGAAAGTGGCTGTTGGGGCTCTGGGAGTGGTTGCAGGTGGTGGACATAGGCACCGCTACCGCGCCGTTGTTGCAGCAATCCTTTGGCCGTCAGTTCGGCATAGGCGTTTTCCACCGTTAAGCGGCTGACGGATAGCTTGCCCGCCAGGCTGCGCGTTGACGGCAGTTTGTCGCCAGCGGCGAAGGTGCCGCTCAGAATGGCGCGGCGTAACGCCTCTTCGATTTGCAGATACAGCGGAATGTCCTGCTGGCGATCTAACGGAATATGCATGCAAACTGGCTCGGTAGCTGGAGGTGATTTTTAATATATCCCATTATTACCGGGCCTCAAGCAAAGAAAAGTGGCCTGCATAACATCGGGGTAAAGTGGCTATGGTGGCAAAATATGGCCGCGTTAGAATCCCAGCCAGAAGAGTTAGCTGACGAAGATGTGAGGGTGTTATGTCATCACCAACGGGGATTTCCGCCGCGCCGCCGCTTGCCAGTGGGCGTATTTTAGCTGGCCGCAGCCAAGGCTATGTGATTGCCATTATCAGCGCCATGTTGTTGGCGTTTACCGCGATCATTATCCGTGCGCTGACGCAGTATTTTCACCTGCCGACCTTTGTGCTGGCCTTTTGGCGCGCCGCGCTGGTGGCTTTGGTACTGTTGCCGCTGCTGTTGCTGTTCAGGCCGGAATGGGCGCGCCTGCGCCGCGAACAGGTGCTGTTCTACGCCGGTTACGGCCTGCTGCTGGCGCTGTTCAACGGCCTATGGACGCTGTCGGTGGCCCTGAACGGCGCTTCGGTAGCCACTATCCTGACGTATTGCTCGGTGGGTTTTACCCTGTTTCTTGGTTGGATGATATACCGCGAGCGTCTTAGCCCGCGTGAGTTGCTGGTGATCGTGATCAGCCTGGGCGGGTGTTTTCTGGTAAGTAACGGCGACAGCATGGGCAACACGCGCTTCGATCTGCTTGGGCTGGTGGTCGGGATGTTATCCGGCATTGGTTATACCCTGTATACCCTCGGCGGGCGCATCGCTAGCGAACGGCGTTACCCGGTGTGGAACACCATTTTGTATGTGTTTGGTTTTTCTGCGGTTTATCAGTGGCTGTTTAATACCCTGCTGACGTTTTTCCCGCTGGCGGCGTTTCAGGGCATGACTGGCGATCTGTGGTTTTTGTCGCAGGGGGCGCAAGGTATTCAGTGGAGCGGTTGGCTGTTGTTGCTCACCTTGGCCGCCGGGCCGACGCTGTTGGGGTTCGGTCTGTACAATATCAGCCTGAAAACGCTGCCATTGGCGGTGGCGAACCTGATCCTGTCGCTGGAGCTGGTGTTCACCGCGGTGATCGCCTATTTCCTGCTGGGCGAAAATATGAACCAGCTACAGCTGCTCGGCAGTGCGCTGGTGATGGGTGGGGTATTGATGCTGAGAAAGCGGGAAGGATAAAAAAGGGGCCGATTGTGGCCCCTTGGGTGATTACTCTACCTTGGCGGCCTCGACGGTAATGCTGCGGCGCTTGCGCAATTTGCGCAGCACCGGTGGCAGGACCAGCACGGCAACCGCCAGCACCAGCAGGCATTGTGCGATCGTGCTGCTCCACAGGATGCCAAACTCACCGTTGCTGATCGACAGCGCGCGGCGCAGGTTCTGTTCCAGCATTTCCCCCAGTACAAAACCGAGGATCAGCGGCGACATCGGGAAGTGCATTTTCCGCAGCAGATAGCCAAATACCCCGAGCCCGACCATCAACAGCAGATCGAAAGTGGTGCTGTGTACGGCATAAACCCCCACCGCCGAGATAGCGGCGATGGCTGGCACCAGGAACCATAACGGCACGGTCAGCATGCGCGTGAACAGGCCGATCAGCGGGATGTTCATGATCAGCAACATCACGTTGGCAATCAGCAGTGCGGCGATCAGCCCCCAAACGATATCCGGTTGCTCGGTGAACATGGCCGGGCCTGGGGTGATGTTATACAGCGTCAATGCCCCCATCATCACCGCCGTGGTGCCGGAGCCCGGCACCCCCAGCGTCAGCATCGGGATAAACGAACCACAGGCTGACGCGTTGTTAGCGGCTTCTGGCGCGGCTACGCCGCGAATGTCCCCTTTACCAAAGGACTCGCTGTTGCCGCTGATTCGCTTCTCGGTCATATAGGTCAGCGCGCTGGCGATGGTTGCCCCTGCGCCTGGCAGGATGCCGACGAAAAAGCCGATAAATGAAGAGCGCAGAGTGGGGCTAACGCACTCGGCGGCCTCTTTGCGGTTGAACAGCAAGCGACCGGTTTTGCGGATCAGTTTCTGGCCGGTGCTGGTGCTTTCCAGCATCAGCAGGATCTCACTGACGGAGAACAGGCCAATCACTACCACGATAAATTGAATGCCATCGGAGAGGTGTACGCTGTCGAAAGTGAAGCGGTAAACGCCGGTATTGGCATCCACTCCCACTGTCGCCAGCCCCAGGCCGATCAGCGCTGCCAGCAGCGACTTCAACGGGTTTTCGCTCATCATGCTGCCAAGGCAGGCGATAGCAAACACCATCAGCGCGAAGTATTCCGCCGGGCCAAAGGCCAGCGACCAGCGCGCCAGCATCGGGGCGAACAGGATGATCCCCATAATGGCAATCAGTGAACCGACAAAAGAGCTGACCGCCGAGATCGACAGCGCTACACCTGCACGCCCTTGCTGCGCCATCGGGTAGCCGTCCAAGGCGGTCATGATCGCCGCGGCATCCCCCGGCACGTTGAGCAGAATCGACGAGATACGCCCGCCGTACTCACAGCCTATGTATACCGTAGCCAGCAGGATCAACGCCGATTCTGCGGGCAATTTCAGCGCGAACGCCAGCGGCAGCAGGATCGCCACGCCGTTGATCGGCCCCAGGCCGGGCAGCAAACCAACGATGGTGCCGACAAAACAGCCGATCAGAGCGATAACCAGGTTCTGTGGCAGCAGCGCCACTTCGAACCCTTGTGATAAATACATCCAGGTTTCCATTATCGTCTCCGTTAGCTCAGCCAGGCGCCGAGTGGCAGCGTGACATCGAGTAAGTAATCAAAGGCAAAAAACAGCGACACGCCCATGACCGCGCCAGAGATCAACGCGGCCCTGACCGTGGCCTGAAACAGCAGGCCAATACTGAAGGTCAGCAGCGCGGTGGCCAGCGGGAAGCCGAGCCATTCAAACCCCCAGGCGTACAGCACCAGGGTAATGACTAGCACCAGCAGGCGTTGCAGCACTTGCTTATGCGGCCATTCGATGACCTGCGGCCGGCGCAACAGCAACAGCGCAGCACACAGCGCCATCAGCCCCAGAATCGCCAGTGGGAAAGGGCGCGGCCCCAAGGGTTCATAGCTGTATTCGCTTTGAATGCCCCAGCCGATGAACAGGCCGCCGAAGCACAGCAGCAGCCAGATGCAGGCAAAAATACGATCGCTCATAGGGTGCCCCGAGGTTATTTAGCCAGACCGAACGCTTTTGCCTGTTCACGGTACTGGTTCACCTGATTTTTCACGTAGGCATCCAGTTCCTGACCGGTCATGTTGAACTCAAACAGACCGCGCAGATCGCGTTGTTTCTTGAATTCGTCGGTTGCCATGGTTTTCTTGAAGGTGTCGATCCACCACTGGTACTCTTCTTCGCTGACTTTCGGGCCAACGTAGAAACCACGGATGATCGGCCAGACCAGATTAAAGCCTTGCTCTTTAGCGGTAGGCACGCTGGCCAGTTCACCCGGCAGGCGTTCTTCGGCGTACACTGCCAGCACGCGGATTTTGTCGCCCTGCAGGTGAGGCACCATCTCGCTCAGATCGCCAGATACCGCCTGAATGTGATTGCCTAACAGCGCAGTGACCGGTTCGCCGCCGCCTTCAAACGCTACGTAACGCATCTTGTGCGGATCGATGCCCACTTCGCGCGCCAGCAGCGCGGTTTTCATCCAGTCCTGGCTGCCGATGGAAGCCCCGGCACCAAATACCACGCTGTTCGGGTCTTTCTTGAAGGCATCCATCAGGTCTTTCAGCGTTTTGTAAGGTGAGTCGGCGCGCACCGCGATCATGCCGTAATCGGTGCCCACGGCTGCCAGCCACTTCACGTCATCTACGCCGTAACGGCCAAATTTGCCTTGCGACAGGTTCAGCAGCGAACCGCCAGAGAAGGCCACCACGGTGCCGAACTCTGCCGGGCGCTGGGCGACGATGGCGTTATAGGCAACGGCACCAACGCCGCCAGGCATGTAGGTGACGCGCATTGGTTTATCGATCGCTTTGGTTTCTTGCAACGAAACCTGAATCAGTTTACAGGTAAGATCGAAACCGCCGCCGGGCTTGGCCGGGGCGATACACTCTGTGCGGCTGGGGGCGTCAATGGCGAAGGCCTGGTTAGCAGCAAACAGCAGCGCAGTGGCGGTAAGCGTACGGGTAATTATTGTTTTCATGGTTTTCCCCATTGGTTTTGTTTCAGATTGTGAGAATCCCCGCTGACACGGGGTTGCTGAATTGTTAAAACAACAACCTTTCATTTACCTTTCATCGAGCAGCAAAGTTTACAGGATGTGATATGCGTCTCTTGTTAGTAGAAGATCACCCCGAGTTATCTCATTGGCTACAAAAGGCCCTGACCGGGCTCGGGTTTGCGGTGGATGTCGCCGCAGATGGGGTGATTGCCGACCACTTGTTATTGAACGAGAGCTACGCACTGGTGGTGTTGGATGTAGCGTTACCGCGGCTGAATGGCCTGGATCTGCTGGCACGGTTGCGTAAACGCGGGCAGGAGTTACCGGTGCTGTTACTCACGGCGCGGGCAGACGTGGCCGATCGGGTGAAAGGGTTGAACTTGGGGGCTGACGATTACCTCACCAAACCCTTTGAACTGAATGAGCTGGAGGCGCGCATCCGGGCGCTGTTGCGCCGCAGCGTGGGTGGCATGCAGCGGGCGCTGAAATACGGTGCGCTGACCTACCACGATGAAGGCTATTTTCTGCTGGAGGAAAAGCCATTAGCCCTGACGCCGCGCGAACTGGCGGTGCTGACCGCCTTGATGCATCGCCGTGGCCGCCCGGTGGCCAAGCAGCAACTGTTTGAGCAGATATTTACCCTGACGGATGAAGCCAACCCGGAAAGCATCGAGCTGTACGTGCACCGGGTACGCAAAAAACTGCAGGGCAGTAACGTAATGATTGTGACGCTGCGCGGCTTGGGTTACAGCCTGGAGCTGTGCGATGAAATGGCTTAAAGCGCCGCGTTCGCTGTTCAATCAGTTGCTGTTGTTCTTTGGTTTGCCGCTGCTGATGCTAGGGGGGATCTCGATCTACACCCACTATTTCAGCGCGATGAGCGCCGCCACGCTGGCTTACGATCGCACGCTGCTGGCCTCGGCGCGTACGGTGGCGGAACGGCTGGTGGTGCGCAATCAGCGGTTGGAAGTGGACGTGCCTTACGTGGTGCTCGACAGCTTTGAGCGCAACATGAACGATCAGCTTTACTATCAGGTGATCTCACCGGAAGGGCAGAGTATCTCGGGGTACCACGACTTACCCAAAATGCCTGAGTATATTCCACGCTCCAACCTGTATCCGGCGTTGGTGCATTTCTACGATGCGCAATACCGTGGCCGCCCGATTCGGGTTGCCGCGCTGTTCCAGCCGGTGAATGAATCCGGTGTGATGGGCATGGCGACCATCGTGGTGGCAGAAACGCTGGAGTCCCGGCGCTATCTGGCGCGGCAGATGCTGCTGGCGGCGTTGCTGAGCCAGGGCACGGTGGTGGTTCTGACGCTGATCCTGGCCTATGTGCTGCTGAAAAAGGTGCTGAAGCCGATGCGCAAGCTTTCCGGCATGATGCTGCGGCGCGACCCAGGTGAACTGACCCCTCTGCCGATGGTGTTGCCGTGGTCTGAAATGCAGCCGTTGCTGCTGGCGTTCAACCGTTACATCGAACGGTTGCGGGTGATGGTGGCGCGCCAGGAGCGCTTCAGTGCCGATGCTTCTCATCAGCTCAGAACGCCATTGACGGTGCTGAAAACCCAAGTGAGCGTCGCCCTGGCAAGCGATCGGCCCGAACAGTGGCGGGAAAGCCTGGAGGGGATGAGTCACACCCTCGACAGCACCATAGCGCTGACCGATCGCTTACTTCATCTCTCGCGCCTGAAAGCGCATGAGCGCGATGCCGATCGCCAACTGCAGCCGGTCGATCTGGCCCAGCTACTGCGTGATGCCTGTTTCTCTCGCTTACCCCAGGCGCGCAGCAAGCAGATCGATCTCGGCTATGAAGGCGTTGAGCAGTGCCGGATAGCCGGGGAGGCCCTGCTGCTCACCGAGCTGTGCGCCAACCTGCTCGACAACGCGCTGAAATACACGCCCCCTCAGGGGATTGTCACCGCGCGTCTGCTGATTGAAGAGCAGCAAGGGATCCTGGAGATTGAAGACAGCGGGCCGGGGATTGCCGCGGAACAGACGCAAGTGGCGCTGCAGCCGTTCCATCGGCTGGACAACGTGGGTGCCCAACCAGGAGCAGGATTAGGGCTGGCGTTGGTCAAAGATATCACCCATTACCATCGTACCCGCCCGGAGCTGTTGGCCTCTCCCCAGCTAGGCGGCCTGTTGGTGCGGGTGCGTTTTACATTGCTGCCTTAATGTTGGCTGAGCATCACTCTTTACAGGTAACAGGCGTGATTTCAGCCGCTTTCTTTCGCCCCAGCGGGATGCGCAAGCGCTGCGACAGGAGCACGCCCAGTAGGGTGACGCCGCCGCCAATCAGGTGATAGCTCTGTAAATGTTCATGCAGGAACAGCACGGCGATAATGGCGGTAAATACCGGGGCCAGATTCATAAAGATCGAAGCGGTATTAGCCCCCAGGCGCATGACCCCTTGGATCCACAGGAACGGCGCAAAAATTGAAGCGGGAATACCGGCGAACAACACCAGTGGGATGTTCTGGCTGTTGAGCTGAACGTCCGGCGTCAGCAGGAAGTTAGGCAGCAGCAACAGCACGCCAAACAGGATCTGCATGTACAAAGACTGCCAGTTTGGCAAGGCGATCGCCCAACGCTTGGTCAGCACGCTGTAGAGCGCATAAGATGCCGCAGCGGCAAGCATCATCAGTTCACCTTTGCCAATGCCATGCTCCAGTAATTGCCCCGGCTGACCGGCGCTCACCAGCCACACCAGGCCGCCAAGCGACAGAATAGCGCCCAGCGCGATGCCGACGGTAGGGGCGACACGCAGCACAACAATGCTGATTAATACGGTCAACAGCGGGATCAGCGAGTTAAGAATACCCATAAACAGTGCGCTAACGCTGTGCGCGGCGTAATACGCCAGGCTTTGGTACAGCACCATCCCCAGCAGGCCAAGAATCAGCAGTTTCCAGAGATTGGCGCGCACGGTTGGCCAATTGCGGATCACGCCCGGTAGTGCGAATGGGGTTAACACTATCAGGGCCAACAGCCAGCGGTAGAAAGAGATCGCTGCCGGATCGATGGCGGTGGCGGAAACTTTGCTGACGATGGCGTTGATCGACCAAATCAGCACGGCCAGGAAGGGGAAAAGCATATTCATGATAATTATTCTCAACAACTGATAAGCTACTGGCTAGTCTACCTGTGTCCGGTTTATTATATATAGTGATAACCAGACACTCTTTCGCGAAATCAAGACAACTTCACTATGGCTGAAACCCGTCATTCTCCCTCCGCCGAGGTGGCCGCACCACGCACCTTGTTTTTTCACTGCGAAGAAACCAATGCTGATACCGAATATCTGCCACATAGCCACGACTGGGGACAGGTGGTATGCGTTAAGACCGGCGTGATAGCGTTGAATATTGCCGGGCAGCGCTTTCTGGCACCGCCGGAGTTTGCGGTCTGGCTGCCAATCGGCATGGAGCATTCCAGCTACAACCGCAAGCCTGCGCTGTTTCGCACCATCAATATTGCCAAATCGCTGTGCGTGGGTTTGCCGGAGCAGGCGTGCTTGCTCAATGTGTCGCCGGTGTTCAGCGCCATCGTTGAAGACTGCCTGGCGCGCCGGATGTTGGAGCCGCAAACTGAAGAAGACCTGCGCCTGTGCCAGGTGCTGATCGATCAACTGCGTATTTCGCCGGTCCAGCAAACCTATCTGCCGACTTCGCAGGATAAATTCCTGGCTCCGGTACTGCAGGCGCTGGAGCGCAGCCCGGCAGACAATACCTCGCTGGCGGTGTGGGCCGGGCGGGTATATACCACGGAAAGAACCCTTTCGCGCCGTTGTCAGCAGGAATTGGGGATGTCGTTCAGCGAATGGCGCCAGCGCCTGCGTTTTTTGCACGCACTTTCGCTGCTCGAACAGGGCAAAACCGTGCAGGAGGTGGCGCTGGATGTTGGCTACAGCTCGGCTTCCGCGTTTATCGTCATGTTCCAGCAGGTGGCTGGCACCACCCCGGAACGTTTCCGTCGCGTATAACAACGTTTGGGGTTCTGTACCATTCGGTGGCACACTATTTTGCCGCTTGAGCGCCAATCCCGTCGGAGAATAACGTGAAGATTTTAGTTGATGAAAATATGCCCTATGCGGTGGAGCTGTTCGGCCGCTTGGGTGAAACGCTGGCGGTGCCTGGCCGCCCGATCCCACGCGAGGCGCTGGCCGATGCCGACGCGCTGATGGTGCGCTCGGTGACGAAAGTGAACCAGGATCTGCTGGCAGGCACCGGTATTGGCTTTGTCGGCACCGCCACTGCGGGTACCGATCACGTTGATGAAGCTTGGCTGCAACAGGCCGGTATCGGCTTTTCGGCTGCGCCCGGCTGCAACGCCATTGCGGTGGTGGAATATGTGTTTTCTGCCCTGATGCTGCTGGCCGAGCGTGATGGTTTCCACCTGCGCGATAAAACCGTCGGTATCGTCGGTGTGGGCAATGTGGGTTCCCGCTTGGATGCGCGCCTGAAAGCGTTGGGGGTGCGTACCTTGTTGTGCGATCCGCCGCGTGCCGATCGCGGTGATGCCGGTGAGTTCTGGCCATTGGAAAAGCTGGTGGCTGAAGCGGATGTGCTGACTTTCCACACCCCGCTGAACAAGTCCGGCCCGTATAAATCCCTGCACTTGGCTAACGCCGATCTGCTCGACGCGTTACCGGATGACCGTATCCTGATCAACGCCTGCCGTGGTGCGGTGGTGCACAACGCCGCCTTGCTCAAGGTGCTTGAGCAAGGTAAACGGCTCAGCACGGTGCTGGACGTGTGGGAACCGGAGCCGGAGCTTTCCTTGCCGCTGCTGGATTGGGTGGACATTGGCACCGCCCATATTGCCGGTTATACGCTGGAGGGCAAAGCGCGCGGCACCACTCAGGTATTTGAAGCCTTCGCCCAGCATCTGGGGCAGCCGCAGCAGATCGCACTGGCTTCACTGCTGCCAGTGCCGGAATTCAGCGAGGTTCGCCTCAACGGGCCGCTGGATGAAGGCAAGTTAAAACGATTGATGCACTTGGTGTATGATGTGCGCCGCGATGATGCGCCGCTGCGTAACGTGGCCGGGTTGCCGGGCGAGTTTGATCGCTTGCGTAAGCATTATCAGGAGCGCCGCGAATGGTCTTCGCTGCGGGTGCTGTGTGATGATAGCGCCAGCGCGGAACTGCTGCATAAGCTGGGCTTTGGCGTGCAATAATGCATAGTTATGCAGTAAAGGTGTAAGGGATCGCCCCCTATCCCTGTGGAAGAGGGCCGGGGTGAGGGGCTGTCGTCTAGTGAGTGCCCCCTAATCCTTTCCCCAAAAGAGAGGGGGAAAGGATGAGCTTTAAACCAACTTTTTATACTCGGGCGGTGGTTTTACCGCCCGCTTGCAAATGAATACTCTGGAGATAACCCAATGTCTGACGGCTGGAATATCGCTCTGCTCGGCGCGACGGGCGCAGTAGGTGAAGCGTTGCTGGAATTGTTGCAGGAACGTCAGTTCCCGGTGGGTGAACTCTATCCTTTAGCCAGTGAACGCAGCGCCGGTGCCACAGTGCGTTTCAACGGCAAGTCCCTGCTGGTGCAAAATGCCGAAGAATTTGACTGGTCGCAGGCGCAGTTGGCATTTTTTGTCGCCGGGACGCAAGCGGCCGCCCGCTATGCGGATGAGGCCGGCAACATGGGCTGCCTGGTGATTGACACCAGCGGCCTGTTTGCTCTGGAGCCGGATGTGCCGCTGGTGGTGCCAGGCGTTAACCCGCAGGTGCTGGCAGATTACCGTAACCGCAATATCGTGGCGGTGGCCGATAGCATGGTGAGCCAACTGCTGACGGCGATTAAACCTCTCACCGAGCAGGCGGGGCTTTCGCGTTTGCACGTCACTACGCTGATGTCGGTTTCGGCACGTGGCAAAGTGGCGGTGGACGATCTGGCGGGCCAGAGTGCGCGTCTGCTGAATGGCATTCCTGCCGAACCGGGCGTGTTTGCCAAGCAATTGGCCTTCAACATTCTGCCGTTGATGGCGGATGAGCAGGGCAGCGTGCGTGAAGAGCGCCTGATCGTCGATCAGGTGCGTAAAGTATTACAGGACGAAGGGCTGCCTATCTCGGTAAGCTGCGTCCAGTCACCGGTATTTTACGGCCATGCGCAGGTGGTGCATCTGGAAGCGTTACGCCCGATCGCCGCAGAAGAAGCACGCAGCGAGTTGGAGCAGGCCGAAGATATTCAACTGAGTGAAGAAGACGATTATCCGACCCAGGTGACGGAAGCTTCCGGCAGCGATGTGCTGTGCATCGGCTGCCTGCGTAATGATTACGGTATTCCTGAAATGCTGCAGTTCTGGTCGGTGGCCGACAACGTGCGCTTTGGCGGCGCGCTGATGGCGATCGAAACCGCTGAGCGCCTGTTGCAGGAGCAGATGTACTGATGTCTGAAGTGGAGTTGCCAACCCCGCCGTTGCTGAAGATTGCGCTGGGGATTGAGTATGATGGCAGCCGATATTACGGCTGGCAGCGTCAGCAGGAAGTGGCAAGCGTGCAGGCCTGCCTGGAAAAGGCGCTGAGCAAGGTTGCGGATGCGCCGATCGGCGTATTCTGCGCCGGGCGAACCGACGCTGGGGTGCATGCCACCGGCCAGGTGGTGCATTTTGAGACCGCGGCGCTCCGCAAGGAGGCGGCCTGGACGATGGGCGTCAATAGCCATCTGCCGCCGGATATCGCCGTGCGCTGGGTCAAGGAGGTCAGCAGTGATTTCCATGCCCGTTTCAGCGCCACCGCCCGCCGCTATCGTTACATCATCTTTAATCATCGTTATCGCCCGGCGGTGCTGCAGCAAGGGGTCACCCATTTTTACCATCCGCTGGATGCCGATCGCATGCATCGTGCGGCGCAGGCGCTGCTAGGAGAGAACGATTTTACCTCGTTTCGCGCCGTGCAGTGCCAGTCGCGTACCCCGTGGCGTAACGTCAAGCAGGTTAAAGTGACGCGTTACGGCGAATATATTGTGGTGGATATCAAGGCCAATGCCTTTGTACACCATATGGTGCGTAACATTGTGGGTAGCCTGATGGAGATTGGCTGCGGGAATCAGAGTGAGAACTGGATGGCCGAACTGTTGGCGCTGAAAGATCGCAACCTGGCGGCCGCTACGGCGCGGGCAGAGGGGCTGTATCTGGTCGCCGTCGATTATCCCGAGCAGTTTGCTTTACCGCGGCCACCGATGGGGCCGCTGTTTTTAGCTGACGATTAAGCAGCCTGACGGCAGGTTAATGCGTTGTTCACTGGTGTAAATACCGGGTGGGAGAGACACTCGGTTAGACGAGAGAGTTTATGGATATCATTAAGTTTATCATTGATTTCATTCTGCATATTGACGTGCATCTGGCCGAACTGGTGGCGCAATATGGTATGTGGGTGTACGCCATTCTGTTCCTGATCCTGTTCTGTGAAACCGGACTGGTGGTGACGCCGTTCCTGCCGGGAGATTCTCTGCTGTTTGTTGCCGGTGCGCTGGCTGCGCTGCCGTCTAACGATCTCAACGTACACACCATGGTGGCATTGATGGTGATCGCCGCGGTGATCGGCGATGCCGTCAACTATACGATTGGCCGGTTGTTTGGCGAGAAGCTGTTCAGCAACCCGGATTCAAAAATTTTCCGCCGCAGCTATCTGGATAAAACGCATCAATTTTATGAAAGGCACGGTGGAAAAACCATTATCCTGGCACGATTTGTGCCGATCGTGCGGACATTCGCCCCGTTTGTTGCCGGGATGGGGCACATGTCCTATCGTCATTTTGCTGCGTATAACGTGATTGGTGCGCTACTTTGGGTGCTGCTGTTCACTTATGCTGGTTACCTTTTTGGCGACCTGCCGATCGTGCAGGAAAATTTGAAATTGTTGATCGTTGGGATCATCTTTGTTTCAATTCTGCCGGGCATTATTGAAATCTGGCGCCACAAACGCGCGGCTGCCCGCCAGCAAAAACAGTAAAAACAGCGCTTAACCTATCGGTTCGACCAGTTTTTTATCCACAGGACCGGGCCGATATGGTTTAATGAGCGACATTTATGGTCTGTTCCTGCGAACAACCTTGAAACCAGTGCCTCGGCAGCACGCCTATCGTGCTGATTTCTGGCGCTTTTTCACTGGGTCTGTTTTCGGGGGGATTGTTACAGCATGAACAGCGGACTGGCGTCTGCCAGGTTCAAACAGAAAGGTCATCGATGAGCTGGATTGAACGAATTCTTAACAAGAGCAATATTACACAAACCCGCAAGGTGAGCATTCCCGAAGGGGTTTGGACCAAGTGCGATAGCTGCGGCCAGGTTCTCTATCGTGCCGAGCTGGAGCGCAATCTTGAAGTGTGCCCGAAGTGCGATCACCACATGCGTATGTCAGCGCGTATGCGTTTGCACACCCTGCTGGATGAAGGCAGCGAGGTGGAGTTGGGCAGCGAACTGGAGCCGAAAGACGTTCTGAAGTTCAAGGATTCCAAAAAGTATAAAGACCGCCTGGTGGCTGCACAGAAAGCGACAGGTGAGAAAGACGCGTTGGTGGTGATGAAAGGCACGCTATACGGTATGCCGGTGGTAGCCGCTTCCTTCGAATTTGCCTTTATTGGTGGTTCCATGTCTTCCGTCGTCGGCGCGCGCTTTGTGCGTGCGGTAGAACAGGCGCTGGAAGATAACTGCCCGCTGGTCTGCTTCTCTGCCAGCGGCGGCGCGCGCATGCAGGAAGCGCTGATGTCGCTGATGCAGATGGCGAAAACCAGTGCTGCACTCGCCAAACTGCAGGAGCGCGGTCTGCCGTATATCTCTGTGCTGACCGATCCGACCATGGGCGGTGTTTCCGCCAGCCTGGCGATGCTGGGTGATATCAATATTGCCGAGCCAAAAGCGCTGATTGGCTTTGCCGGCCCACGGGTTATCGAACAGACCGTACGCGAAAAACTGCCGCCGGGCTTCCAGCGCAGCGAGTTTCTGATCGAAAAGGGCGCGATTGACATGATCGTGCGCCGCCCGGTGATGCGTCAGACTTTGGCGAGCATTCTTTCCAAACTGACCAACCAACCGCAGCCGCAGTTTGACGACGCGGCACCGGTTGCTGCACAAGAAAATCAGGCTGATGCCTGATCCGCAGAAGAGCGGCCGCACCGGTCATTGACCGGTGCGGTATTTCAATCGCCATTTTGTGGCTAGCGTGATTGAAAACGCAAAGCGTCGCCTTACGGGTATATGAAGCGATGGAACCCATGCAAAACCACCCAATTCCCCAAGCCACGTCGCCATTGAGCTCGTGGCTTTATTATCTGGAACGCTTGCACAGCCAGGCGATCGAACTTGGCCTGGAGCGCGTGCAGCGCGTTGCGGCACACCTTAACTTGCTCACACCTGCTCCCACGGTATTTACCGTTGCCGGTACCAACGGCAAAGGCACCACCTGCCGTACGCTGGAGGCTATCCTGCTGGCCGCCGGGTTACGTGTTGGTGTCTACAGTTCACCGCACCTGGTGCGTTATACCGAGCGGGTACGCGTTCAGGGGGAGGAACTGAGCGAAGCGGAACATAGCCGCTCGTTTGCGGCCATTGAAGCCGGGCGTGGTGCAACCTCTCTGACCTATTTCGAATTCGGTACGCTGTCGGCGTTGCAACTGTTCAAACAGGCTAAGCTTGACGTGGTGATCCTGGAAGTCGGGCTGGGCGGGCGCTTGGACGCGACCAATATCGTCGACCCGAGCGTGGCGGTGGTAACCAGTATCGCCCTGGATCACACCGATTGGCTGGGTAACGATCGCGAGAGCATTGGCCGTGAGAAAGCGGGAATTTTCCGCAGCGGCAAACCGGCGATCGTCGGCGAGCCGGATATGCCGCTCAGCATTCAGCAAGTGGCAGAGAATCTGGCCGCTCCGCTGTACCGCCGTGGCGATGCCTGGAACTTCAGCGAGCAGGGTGAACGCTGGCAATGGGAGGGGGATGGCACCAGGCTGACCAATCTGCCGCTGCCAAACGTGCCGCTGGCCAATGCGGCAACCGCGCTGGCAGCACTGCACTATTCTGCGCTTGAGATCGATGAGAAAGCGATTTTTGCCGGATTACAGCAGGCAACTCTGCCAGGGCGCTTCCAGATTGTGCAGCGGGAACCGTTGCTGATCCTGGACGTGGCGCATAACCCGCATGCGGCGGCCTATCTGGCCGGGCAACTGGCGAAGTTGCCGCGCAATGGCGGCAAGGTGCGTGCCGTGGTGGGCATGCTGTCGGATAAAGACATTGCCGGTACGTTGGCTTACCTTAATGGGCAGGTGGATATCTGGTACTGCGCCCCCTTGGAGGGCCCGCGCGGTGCCAGCGTTGCGCTGCTGGCGCAGCATTTAACGGAACCGCGGCAGTTTAGCGATGTCCAAACTGCCTGGCGTCAGGCAATGCAGGATGCAGATCTTCAGGACATTGTGATCGTCTGCGGTTCGTTCCACACCGTTGCACACGTGATGGCGGCGTTAGACGAGAGGCGGGGAGCGTGAGTGGCAAGTAAATTTCAGAACCGACTGGTTGGCACCGTGATTCTGGTTGCTCTGGGGGTCATTATCCTGCCGGGGTTGCTGGACGGAAAGAAGAGACATTATGAGGACGAGTTCGCAGCCATTCCTCTGGTGCCGAAACCGGGTGATGTGCATGAAAGCGACGTGATACCACCGGTGAATCAGCCGTTGCCTGCACAGCCGCCGGAAGGGGCGGGTGCCCTGGTTGAACAGCAGGCGGCATCCGAAGCGGCAGCCCAGCAGGCGGCAAATAATCAACGTGGGCAGCAGCAGGAACAACAGCAGCCAGCCTTGGTAACGCCACTGCAAATCGAAACCAAGCCGGAGACACAACCCAAGCCGAAACCGGTGGAGGTGAAGCCAAAACCGATTGTGCCGCCGAAGGTGGAACCTAAGCCAGAAGTGAAGCCGGAGCCTAAACCCGAACCGAAGCCAGAACCAAAACCTGCGGCTGAAGAAAAAGCGCCGGTAGGGCAGGCTTATGTGGTGCAACTGGGGGCGCTGAAAAATGCCGCCAAGGTTAACGAGATCGTCGCCTCGCTGCGTTTGTCTGGCTACCGTGCCTATACCGTGCCTTCAACGCCGGTGCAGGGCGAGATTACGCGGATCTTCGTCGGGCCGGATGCGTCGAAGCAGAAGCTGCAAGCGTCACTGCCTGCATTGAATAGCATCAGTGGCCTGAGCGGGCAGGTGAAAGCCTATAGTGCACGCTGACAGGCTCCCGTACCCTCCTCTCCGGGGGAGGGGCGGTAGAAACATCAATGAAAGTGCGCCTTTCACGGGCGAAACCACCTATGTGGGCGCGGCGATTAAGAAATTTTTTATCGCCGTTTTTTATTTGTTACGTGGTGGGAAATCCCCTACGCAAACGTTTTCTTTTTCTGTTAGAATTCGCCGCGAATTGGTCATACCCGATAAGATTCGAGTGGTATCAAGGCAGTCAACGCTGATACAGCTTGAGAATAGAGGGAGTGCAAGGGGCGATTCATTATTGGAATGGTCATGGTCTGGATTGATTACGTCATTTTAGCGTTGATTGGATTTTCGGCTCTGGTGAGCCTGATCCGAGGTTTTGTACGTGAAGCCTTGTCACTGGTGACATGGGGGTGTGCGTTCTTTGTTGCCAGCCATTTCTACCCCTACCTTGCAGCCTATTTCACTCGTTTTGAAGATGAACTGGTAAGGAACGGCATTGCGATTGCCATTTTGTTTATCGCGACGCTGATTGTAGGCGCTATCGTTAACTATGTGATTGGTTCACTGGTAGAGAAAACGGGGTTATCGGGCACCGATCGGGTGTTGGGCGTGTGTTTCGGCGCATTGCGCGGCGTGTTGATTGTGGCAGCGATACTGTTTTTCCTGGATACCTTTACCACCCTGTCACAAAGTGCGGATTGGAAACAGTCACAGCTTATTCCCCAGTTCAGCTATATCATCAGGTGGTTTTTTGACTACCTGCAGAGCACGTCGAGTTTCTTACCGTCCCATTTACCGGGGCAGTAGCGGCTTAGAGGAAAAAACAACATGTGCGGTATTGTCGGTATCGCCGGTTTTATGCCGGTAAACCAGTCGATTTATGATGCGTTGACGGTGCTTCAGCACCGTGGACAAGATGCCGCAGGCATCGTCACCATTGATGCCCATAACGGGTTCCGTCTGCGTAAAGCAAACGGTCTGGTGAAGGATGTGTTTGAAGCACGGCATATGCAACGTTTGCAGGGCAATATGGGGATCGGCCACGTGCGTTACCCCACTGCAGGCAGCTCCAGTGCTTCAGAGGCGCAGCCTTTCTATGTCAATTCGCCGTTCGGCATTACGCTGGCTCACAACGGTAACCTGACCAACGCCCATGAACTGCGCCAGAAGTTGTTTGAAAGTGGCCGCCGTCATGTCAACACCACGTCCGATTCCGAGATCCTGCTGAACGTGCTGGCCACCGAGCTTGACCGTTTCCAGCACTATCCTCTGGAGTCCGATAATATTTTCACCGCGGTAGCGGCAATGCATCAGCAACTGCGCGGTGCCTATGCCTGTGTGGCGATGATTATCGGTCATGGACTGGTCGCGTTCCGCGATCCTAACGGCATTCGCCCCTTGGTGATCGGCAAGCGCGCGCTGGAAGATGGCCGTTGTGAGTACATGGTGGCATCCGAGAGCGTCGCGCTGGATACGCTGGGCTTTGAATTCTTGCGGGACGTGGCACCGGGTGAAGCGGTCTACATCACTGAAAAAGGCCAACTGTTCACTCGCCAGTGTGCAGAGAACCCCAAAACCAACCCATGCCTGTTCGAATATGTCTATTTTGCCCGCCCAGATTCCTTTATGGACAAGATTTCTGTCTACAGCGCCCGTGTGCGTATGGGGCAGAAACTGGGCGAAAAGATTGCTCGCGAGTGGGAAGATCTGGATATCGATGTGGTGATCCCGATCCCGGAAACCTCTTGTGATATCGCGCTGGAAATCGCGCGTATCCTGGATAAACCCTATCGTCAGGGCTTTGTGAAAAACCGCTATGTCGGCCGCACTTTTATCATGCCCGGCCAGCAGGCTCGCCGCCAGTCGGTGCGCCGTAAGCTGAATGCCAATCGTGCCGAGTTCCGCGACAAGAACGTGCTGTTGGTGGATGACTCGATCGTTCGTGGCACCACTTCTGAGCAGATTGTGGAAATGGCACGTGATGCCGGGGCTAAACGCGTTTATCTGGCTTCTGCCGCGCCGGAAATCCGTTTCCCGAACGTTTACGGTATTGATATGCCGAGTGCCACCGAACTGATCGCCCACGGGCGTGAGGTGGATGAAATCCGCCAACTCATCGGTGCCGATGGTTTGATCTTCCAGAATCTGGACGACCTGATCGAAGCGGTACGCGAAGAGAATCCAGACATTACCCAGTTTGAATGCTCGGTGTTTAACGGCATTTACGTGACCAAAGATGTTGACCAGAGCTATCTGGAATATCTGGAAGCGCTGCGTAATGACGATGCCAAAGCGTTGCGCGGGCAAACGGAAGCGGAAAACCTGGAAATGCACAACGAAGGCTAGGCATACAGCCTGGTTTCGCGCCAAAACGATGCACCGTGCTGCCCACGGCGGTGCATCTTCTCTCTCCTCTGATAGGGTAAGCAACGAAGGTTGCTGCAAAGTCTGCCAAGATTCGACTATCCTAACCAGATATTCTAGGCTGAGGCCCCATTCATGAAAAAACTCATTATCGGTATTTCCGGCGCCAGCGGCGCAATCTACGGCGTACGTCTGTTGCAGGTATTACGTGGCGTTGAAGGTGTGGAAACCCATCTGGTAATGAGCCATGCCGCGCGGCAGACATTGGCACTGGAAACCTCGCTGAACCTGCGCGATGTCCAGGCATTGGCCACTGTGGTGCATGACGTGCGCGATATTGCTGCCACTATCTCGTCCGGCTCATTCAAAACGCTGGGAATGGTCATTTTACCTTGCTCAATCAAAACCCTATCCGGTATTGTCAATAGCTACAGCGATGGTTTGCTGACGCGTGCTGCGGATGTGGTGCTGAAAGAACGTCGGCCTTTGGTGCTGTGCGTGCGCGAAACGCCGCTGCATCTTGGGCATTTGCGCCTGATGACGCAGGCGGCGGAAATGGGCGCGGTGATCATGCCACCCGTACCGGCTTTCTACCATCGCCCAGAGAGCGTTGAAGATATTATCGATCAGACGGTTAACCGGGTGATCGATCAGTTTGACATCGAGCTGCCGCAGGATTTATTCACGCGTTGGCAGGGCGCAAATTAACAAAGTTATCCCTGATTTAATACATTTGTGCAACACAGCACTGATTTAGTGCGCACTATGCACCATAATGATCCTGCTTCACCACGCTTACTGTTTCAGGGTTAGGTTGTATGCGGGTTACCCACCTCGGCGGCCAACGCTGCCGATCACTATTTGCGGTTATCGTCCCAGGAAACAGTTTTGTACCGGCCGGAGCCGTTCCCTCCGCCAGGTAACAACAAATGTGGCACGATTACTGCAAATTGGTTTGGGTGGAAATAAAGCCTGTAGCGGCATCAAAAAATCAATTTGAGGGTAATTTATGAAAAAGCGGGTTTTGGTTCTCCCTTTAGTTTTGGCTTTAAGCGCAATCGGCAGTGCAGTTGCTGCGATACCATCAACGCTGAAAGTGGGTACAGATCCAACCTATGCGCCCTTTGAGTCCAAAAATGCTCAAGGGGAACTGGTAGGGTTTGATATCGATCTGGCTAAAGAGTTATGCAAACGTATAAATACCCAATGTACCTTTGTGGAAAGCGATTTTGATGCGCTGATCCCCTCTCTGAAAGCGAAGAAAATTGACGCTATCATCTCTTCACTGTCAATTACCGAAAAACGTCAGCAGGAAATTGCGTTTACCGACAAACTGTTTGCTGCCAACTCCCGCCTGATTGCGCCGAAAGGCTCAACGCTGTTGCCAAATGTTGAATCGCTGAAAGGCAAGAGCGTCGGCGTGCTGCAGGGAACGACGCAGGAAGCCTATGCCAATGCCATGTGGCAGCCGAAAGGGGTCACGGTGGTGCCTTACCAGAACCAGGATCTGGTGTATGCCGATCTGGCATCTGGGCGTATTGATGCGGCATTCCAGGATGAAGTGGCGGGCAGTGATGGGTTCCTGAAACAGCCTCCAGGCAAGAATTACGCTTTCGCCGGCGAATCGGTGAAGGATGATAAATTCTTCGGCGTGGGTACCGGTATGGGGTTACGCAAGGATGAAACCGAGCTGAAAGCCGCGCTGGATAAAGCGTTTGCTGAGATGCGCAAAGACGGTACTTACGATAAGTTCGCGAAAAAATACTTCGATTTTGACGTTTACGGCGGTTGATTCCCGTCCCGTACCCCATTGTGGTTCCGAGCCCGGCGTTGCTGCCGGGTCCGTTTGGATCACATGCGGTGGGGCGGGATCCAATAACGACAGGATGAAGTAAATGCTGCAAGGCTATTCCCAATTGATTTTTGAGGGTGCTCTGGTCACGCTGGAGTTGGCTCTCAGTTCTGTTCTGCTGGCGGTGATGATTGGTTTGATCGGCGCTGGCGGCAAGCTTTCCCAAAATCGCATTGTCTCAACCCTATTCGGCGCCTATACCACCCTGATCCGCGGAGTGCCGGATCTGGTGCTGATGCTGCTGATCTTCTATGGCCTGCAGATTGCTCTGAACAGCGTTACCGAATTACTCGGTTTCTCGCAGATTGATATCGATCCGCTCAGCGCGGGGATTATCACCCTGGGTTTTATCTACGGCGCCTATTTCACCGAAACCTTCCGTGGTGCCTATCTGGCCGTTCCACGCGGCCAGATCGAGGCGGCAACGGCGTTTGGCTTATCGGGGGGGCAGATTTTCCGCCGCATCTTGTTCCCCGCAATGATGCGTTTTGCCTTACCCGGCATCGGCAACAACTGGCAGGTGATCCTGAAGGCCACGGCGCTGGTGTCGATTCTTGGCCTGAACGATCTGGTAAAGGCAACGCAGTTAGCGGGTAAAGGCACCTATCAGCCTTTCTTCTACGCACTGGTGGCCGGGATGGTGTATCTGTTTTTTACTACCGTTTCCAATGGCGTATTGCTGTGGCTTGAACGGCGTTATTCACTTGGCGTCAAAAGGGCCGAGCTATGATCGATATTCTGCATCAATATTGGCAATCACTGTTGTGGAGTGATGGCTATCGCTTTACCGGGGTGGCAGTGACGCTGTGGCTGCTGATTTCATCGGTGGTGATGGGCGGGCTGATGGCGATCCCGATGGCGGTGGCGCGGGTTTCTTCTATTCCCTGGCTGCGTCTGCCGGTGTGGTTTTACACCTATATCTTCCGTGGTACCCCGCTGTATGTGCAGTTGCTGGTGTTTTATTCCGGCGTGTACAGCCTGGAAATTGTACGGGGGACCGAGTTCCTCAATGCATTTTTCCGCAGCGGGCTGAATTGCACCATTCTGGCGTTGACGCTCAACACCTGCGCGTATACCACCGAGATCTTCGCCGGAGCCATTCGCGCAGTGCCGCACGGGGAAATTGAAGCTGCCAATGCCTATGGTTTTTCGCGCTTTAAAATGTATCGCTGCATTATCTTGCCTTCGGCGCTGCGCAGCGCATTACCTGCGTACAGCAACGAAGTCATTCTGATGCTGCATTCGACGGCGTTGGCCTTTACCGCCACGGTGCCGGATCTGCTGAAGATTGCCCGGGATATCAACGCGGCAACCTATCAACCGTTCTATGCCTTCGGCATTGCCGCGGTGTTGTATCTGATTATCTCCTATACGTTGATCAGCCTGTTCCGTAAGGCAGAGAAACGTTGGATGGCACACGTAACTCATCGATGAGTGAGCAAGAACTGAAAGGTTGAATGCAACTTAACACTCAACCTTTACTTTCAATGTGTTATCTAAAGTCTGACATCTTCATAGCGAATAATGGATTCTCTATGATCATGTATTTTTCATGTAATAATCGTGGTTACTACATATGGCAAAAGTCACATCAAAGTAAACTCATCCGCTTTGACCTCAAAACTCGAGATTTTCAAACTGCTTCGATTCGTTCTAAGGTACTGCTTAGTGTCTACCTCCGCCTTAAACGGCAACTTATTGATTATAATGATATAAGAGAACAACTCTTACTTGAAAGGGACCGTTGTATTGAGCATGAGCTACATATGTATGCTTCGAATCTATACTGGGGCGGTCCTGTATCAGTTCAACTTGCCGAAGCTCGCTTGTTGGAGAAGTCACAGAGCCGAAAAATCAGCTTAGTGGCTGAAGAATGGTATGGTGACATGTCTACAGAATGGCGTCCTTTAACGTTGCAAAGTAACAAAGCTGTCCTTAAGTATTTTATAGACTGGAACGGTGACACAGACATTGAATCTGTAACTAAATCCACAGTTGCTCGGTTTAAAAAGGAATTAGAGAAAAAATATGCGTCAGAGATGTCGAGGCAGTCAGTGTTCAAAAAAGTAACGGCATTTTTTAGTTTTGCTGTGGATAAACGTGATTATCTCTCTAAAAACCCTTTTACTGGCATGGGTTACAAAAATGCCAAAAACTTACGCACTAAGCAGTCTGTGCCATTAGAACTTCACACTCAGGCATTAGCATTAGCCGGATACAAGTCACCGCTGTGGTGGCTGTTACAGCTTTTGTATTACACGGGTATGAGAGTGACTGAGACTACACAGCTTACAAAGGCGGATTATGTTGTCGTTACTGATAGAGGACAAAAGATAAACTGTATCAGTGTAAACGATTCGAATAATAAGAGGGTTAAAAACAGTAGTAGCATTCGTATGATCCCAATTCATAAGAAGTTAATAGAATTGGGGATTTTGGAAGAGAAGCCCACTTCCCCTTGGAAGGTGTATAACACCGTATCAAGAGCTGTTTCAAAAATTTATAACTCGCTGAATGAAAAACACACGCCACATGATTATCGCTACGGAATGAGTGATAGGCTGAGAGATTTACCAAACTTACCGGATCATGTGCGTTTTAGCATCTTAGGTCATAGCAATAGCACTATTACAGATACTGTATATAGAGGAAAACAACCGATTATATTAATGAAGAATGCCATTGACCTTACATGATAATGCAGCTCAAGGACTGCATTATCATGATTATTCGCTATGAAGATGTCAGACTTTAGATAACACATTGAAAGTAAAGGTTGAGTGTTAAGTTGCATTCAACCTTTCAGTTCTTGCTCACTCATCGATGAGAACTGAAACTACTGAAAAGCACTACATTAGTACTGAACAGTGTTCGAAAAATGAGTAGTATTATCAATGCATTATAGAAATCATCGATCTTGCAGAGCAGGGTAGTTATACACGATTTCTACATGATTTTAGCATGACTTATGAAGAGGTAAAGTGGTTAAATTTATTCGTTTAACGTTTACTATGAGGTTTTTTATCTTTTACCTAACTCCTTCCCTATCAAGTATCCGTAAATGTGCTGTAAAGAAGCTTACAGGCGTTTAAATGGGGGGTTACTGACATGAACATAAGTTGAACTCTAATTTAACCAATTTTGATTCACTGAATTGGTTGTAATTAAAAAAATTAGAATATTTTTGTTACGATTATAAAAAATCGGGTATAATATAAGTATAATGATATTTCCCAGTAGAACATGCACTATGAGGTTTTTATCTTATACCTAACCCCTTCCACGCTGTATAGGGCTTACAGAGCGTTTAAGAGAGGGTTACTGCATGAGCATAAGTTTCCCCTAAAATTTAAATTACTGAATTACTTGTAAACTTTAAAAAAAATCAAGATATTTTGTTACGATTTTAAAAAATGTGGTATAATATAAGTATAAGCAGTAACAGATAGAGCGTTTGATAAATGTAGTAAAATACTTTGTCATAATAGCATAATAGTAAAGTTCAAGAAACTATTTCTAACCTTCCAGACAGTAACTTTAATTTAGAATACTCACCCATTTAAAATTTATCTTTTAAATAATATATTGGAGATTGAAAAGACATCTTAAAGATTGTTTTTATATCTGTGGGTGTGTCTAACTGGAATTATAAATTCATATGAAAATAATAAAGGAGAAGTATATGAATAAAATTAAGCTAATTATAGCTGATTGTGGTTCAGGTAAAATCAATTCAATTTCATCTAATTTTGTAATAAGTAAAAATAATAGTAGGACATTAAATGTTATTATAGAGGACTTTAAGGAAAGTAAAAAACTCGAAAAAAAATAATTATTAATAAGTATCACATTAAATGAATTAATTAATATTGCACGAAACTTCATTCTTCCATTAATTCACTTATCTGATTAATTTTCATATTCAGTAGTGCGTAATTATTTGTAGCTATTTATAACTCAGTATTCCTCTCTACATTTTGATAAATATATTAGTTAAGTAGATTGCCGTCTATTCAATTAAAACCATATTAGTAATTGTGGTTTTTTTATGTTTTATTTTATTGAGGAAATGATAACAAGTATGAAAGAAAGGAAAACATATCAACTAGGTGTCAGATTATCTGATTCACAGATAAAATTTATTGATTCAGTGATGTCTAATGCTGGTTTAAAAAATCGTAGTGAAGGAGTGCAATATCTTATTAATAAGATGAGATTTTTAGATGTAAAGTAAAATGCCAGTAGTTACTTACTGGCAATAAACCGAAGCAGGATGCTTCAATTAATAAAGGAGTTCAAGGATGAACAATAAAAATCAAAAATATAATTCAAATGCTAAAAGTATTTATCATGACTTAGAAATAAAAATCACCTATTTTGAAAATAGATATGCGTCAGATAAAAAAGAGGTAAAAGAAAAAGCAGCTAAACAAAATCGGAAGATTGCAGCAACAGTGCATTTAAATGAGACATGGGGAGATCTTGTAGCATATTTATTAAATAAGGATAAATGGGATGTTTTCAGTGCTTGTAATAAAGATGAATATGAGAAAGCAAAAGAAAAGTTTGATGCCGTAGTTTTTGCAGAAATGGTTAAAGGGGCAAGTCGCAGCCATATCAATGTCATTAACCATTACGCAATAGCTCTTGATATTGATGATGGTGCTACAATGGAATTCGTTCGCACTGATTTAAAAGACTATGAGTATCTTATCTATTCCTCTGGTGGACAAGGAATTAAGAAAGGGGAACGATTTAGAGTTATACTACCATTAAAAAGACCTATTAGTGCAGATGCGTATAACGATTTTTCAGAGTCATTACGCAAGAGATTTTGGTATTCAGATAGTTCATTTAGTAAAAGTTTACAAATTCAATACTTGCCGACTTATAATGAAAAATTTAAAAATAATTTCGTGGCGTTTCATAATGAAGGTGAGCTGTTTGATTTGGAGAATATCGAATATGTTCCAGTGAAGAGTCAGAATGTTCAATCTAATGTCGAGAATATAAAATATGTTCCAATAAAGAGTCAGGATAGTCTATTTAATGTTGGTTTTATAAAAACCGAACCCGATGATGGTAATATTAGACGTATTTTGGATGCTATCATTGAACATAACCGTGGATCTATGGAGTATGAAGATCGTCGCATTCTTGCTAATAGATTGTTCGATTTTGGTGTAGACTATGTTGAGATGGTTAAAGTATTAAATGCAGTAGGTAGACCGGGTGCACGTCATACAGGCTCAGATATGGCTAATATGGCAAATGCTTCGTATGGTCATGCGATTGGTTTACGAAAGAACTTACCTTATGGGTTTGAATTTAATTTATTAGTGCAACCAAGTGTAACTTATACACAAGAAAATGTGTATTTACAAAAGTATGATACAGATATTACGTTGAAACCTAATCAATATCTTTCTGATGTTATTAATCAAATTAACTTCAAAGATGGCTTGAATTTGCTTATTGCAGATGTTGGAACTGGGAAAAATCACTATTTTGGTAAACTTAAAAGAACTAAATTAGTAGTGCCGCTAAATTCAATAGTCGTGCAGTCAGGCAGCAGTAATAATATTCAGGATGACAATATTACTACTTGGAATCAAATTAAAAAAATGATGAAAAATCCAGAAGAGTGTAAAAATTGGGATTTAGTAATTGATGAGGCACATGGAATGATTGCGGATTATGGATACAAGCCTTCAACTATTCGTTTGTTAGTTGATGCATGTTCTATGTTTCGTCGCGTTATTCTTATGTCTGGAACTATACGCCCTGAGTATTTTAGTGGTTTTAGTTTTGAAACAATTCATCGTATACGTAAACCAAGTAAAGCAAAGAAACAAATTCAAACATATATCTGTAAATCAAAGGACGTTTCTTTACTCAATGATCTACGTAAAACAAAAAACAAAGTTATTGTTTTAATCAATAACAAGGAATTGGGTGAAGTAATCGGTAAGCTTTCAGGGGAAAATTATATTGTAGTGAATGCAGATCGTAAAAATGAACCTGAAGTTATTAATCTGTATAGCTCAGGTATAATGGGAAAGTATGATTGCATTATCGGGACAAACAGCATTATTGAGGGGTTAAGTCTATATGATAACCATGATGAAATTGATGTCTTTATCTGGGGTGATACAGATCCTGATCGCATTGAGCAAGTTAGTAATCGATTTAGAAATATTGAATCTATTAAAAATGTAAAATACTACATTGATTCTAAAATGTGTTGCGATAAAGTAGAAGATAATGTGAAAGTTAGAGTTGAAAAGGCTGAAAAACTTGCCGAAGCCCTTACCGAATATGTAAATGTATTACCCACTGATATAGAACGTAAGAGTTATATTAATCAGTATAGTGATGAGAGTCAACAAGCCGCCGTATACTATAAAGATGGTAAGTTTAAAGTGAACTACTGCACTATTGACTACGGTAGTCAATTAGTTCGTCAACACAATGCATTTAATGATTTTGGTATATTCAGTGCTCGAATGATTGAATATGGTTACGATGTTTTCTATCCTGTTTGGAGAAATGAACTAACGGCTGAAAAAGAACAGATTGAAAAAGATGTGAAAGAAGCAAAACAAAAAAATAAAAAACAACGCTATGCTGATTTAATGCAGTTATCGTATGACTTTAAAGATAACACTTTAAGAACTGATTATAGTCCTGAATATGACAATATTAAAGATGTAGTTCAAAGCATGATTGATTCAGGTTTAAAAGAACAAGATGTAGGGCGTGTTATCGGAGAGATCATTAATAAAGAGGATTACATTAAAAAGGTATGGGAAGATATTAAACACATAGATACAGGGAAATCATCTCGTGAGTTTGTTTGCAAGGAAATACAAAATTCTCTGTTACATGTGAAGGACAAAGATTATCTATTCAGCCAAGATGCAATGCGTATCGCAAAACTCGTATCAGCGAAAGTGCTCGAAGAGTTCTACCAAGGAGATTTGGATGCAATGCTTGAAAATGATAATTGGAGTTCTGATCTCCAAAAAGTGCCCAATGGGTCTACTAATTCCTTTAATATAATAGATGACCCATTGGGCACTTTTGTAGTTAAGGAAAAAAGATCAAGTGCAATAATCAATCGCTATGTATGTCTTGGCCGGTCAGATAAGATACAGTCCAACGGGGAACGCAAAAGAGCGTTTGAAGTAGTTCATTACTCACTTACTGGATTGGAATTTGATAGACGTAGTGAGGAACAGAGGTTAGCAGATGCAGTTGATGCTAAGAAGAAGGGCAAAGCTAAATAATTTGATTAATATCGGTTTAATTAACGAGATTAACTGGGTTTGAGTTATAATCTTGCAATATTGTAGTAGCTAATCTTCCTTACTAGATAGTTGGTTAGCTCTGCGTTGCTCATTGTGACACAGTAGTTGTTTGTACCTATAGTTGTCTGTAATATAGGGGCTGTCTGACGGGGTTTTTGGGATACTACTGATTGCATGGGGTTTCCGTAAATGGCTAAAGATTTCATGGCTGATGCTAAAACTTGTCTTTTGAAAGCAAGTGAACACGTTGATAGTAAGGACGACTTAAGACTAAAGTATGCCGCTCTAGAATTAAGAATGTGTATAGAGTCCATAGTTTACCATCGACTATCTAAGTTAGTAGCTAAGGGCAAAATTGATAACTCTGCATATTTTTCTTGGCAACCACCACAAGTAATAAAATACTTTTTATCTTTAGACCCTTACTCATTGACTGATGTCGAAATTAGTATTGCTAAAAATAATGCTGACAATAAACCAGGTAAGTGGGTTAAGTTTGGAACCGAAACTAGGTTAAATGAAAAATTCATAAAAAAGAATTATCACAAGTTAGGAGGGTACCTTCATCAAATAACTTTGAGCGAATTGCAGAAAGGTGATAAAGTAATTTCTAAAATGAAATTAGACATTGAGAAAATCATATCTCAAATTAAAACAGTTATGAGTTCAAGCTTAAGAAATGTTAATATTATTCGTACTGGAGTTTTTAACTGTTCAGAGTGTAAAAAAGATATTGTTGTTCTAACTCCTATAAATGAAATAATTAATATAAAAGGAGGTGAGGTTGCACATGAAATAGAGTGTCCTCATAAAAACAGTGATACGTCCTGTAAAGCTAGCTACAAAATCATAACAAAGAAAAATGAAAAAACAACATATAACCCGCTAGAATATCGCTATACTTGTCAGTCTACGGACTGTGGTGGTAAAATTAATTTCTGGAAAAGTGAGGTTAAGCCAAACGCTGAAAAAGCGTGTTCTATATGTGGAAAGATATATATGCTTAATCTATATTTAACTTCTTGTGACTGATCTTGTATCTTTAGACTGATATATAAAATACTAAAAAGGAAGGGATTATGATAGATACATTTATATCAAGACCAACATGGACGCCTCCAGTTATTGAAAATAAACTTCTCCAATTCTATACGTTAATTGAAGATGTAGGTTTTAAACCTCATACGATAGGAAAAGAACACATACCATTACGTTCACCGTTTGACGATATTCAAAGGCTAATGAAGAAGTGTGAGTGCACAATTGTATTAGGGCTTCCACAAATATTTATGAGCACAGGTAGTATAAAGCATATACCATTTGAAGGTTCTTTAAGATTACCAACCGAATGGAATCAGATAGAGGCAACTATGTCGTTGATGCTTGAATTACCAACGTTGGTTTTATTACATAAAACTGTTGCTAGCAGAGGACTATTTGATCGTGGGGCTGCCAACATATTTATTCATGAGTTTGATACTATGGAAATGGGATGGATTGATAAATTAAGGGCACCACTCAATTCCTTAAAACAAGAGTGTAGGACTTAAATGCATTCTATGCGTTTTATTTTTTCAGCAATAAATATTAATATTACCCGAGAATAAAGTTGCTGCTAACGTAACCTGCCTTTAGGTTGTAAAAATTTTTCAAGCCAGCCCTGATTAATTTAAAATAAAAATCTCAAGGGATTACCTATAGGAAAAAAAAGTTAAAGTGTTTTTTATATGCAAGATATTTAAAATGCACTTACTAAAACGTGCAAATGCTTACTCTACGCATTTTCTTTATGCCACAAGAAAAAATAATGTTCAATTTTTTATTTAAACAACTAAAAGACGTTGCATGAATAGTTTATGTAACGTCTTTTTCAACAAACTACTTTAAATGGGGTTTGATAGCTGGTCTTATCCCATTTCATCTTACATACTCCATGCAGTAGCTGGAATTTTATCATATAACTTACCCATAGTCAGTTCTGCCAGTCTGTGATCTGCTGCTGAATAGAAAGTTTCAAGTTGATCATTGGTTAAATCATACTTGTTCTTATCAATTACTTTTTCAAGAGTTTCAATACTTGTTCAACGACGTAGTTGCATAAGCCAGTCTATTTTTGTCATTTCGGATAGATAATGTGTATGATATCGTAGTTCGTTAAAATTGGGTAGAGGCGTTGTTATGAATTGCTTTTATTATTGAGTGTAGTGATCGCCTAAACTATCACCTTTAATATACAGACAGTTATTCATAATCATTTATAGGTTTCATTTCTCTACTGTAATTTTTTGTATTCACCAATGATTGCACTTTTATCATAAGAATCATGCTGTAAACCAGTTCTATCAGCTATTTTATTTAAGTGATTCTCAATGAATATTTGGCCTTGGCGTGAAAGCATACTTATGTCATTATTGAGGTTTACTATATCTCTATTCAACTCTATAAGGAAATTATTGGCAGTATTAATTATATTCGATAGTTTCGCGTCAACGGCACTTGTAAGTATCCTCTTTGCTACTTCATTGTCTTTAAATTTTAACTCAATTTCAATTAATTCATTGACTGCTTTTTCCATCGCCATGTCTTGCAGTTCTTTATACTGAATTGTTTTGCTATAGACTAACTCTTGAGCTTTGTTTTTTAAATCGAGTTGCATTTCGCCGATTGCTTTAATTGTATCAGTATTCAACTTTGTTAATTCAAAAAGATACTGCTTAATGGCTTCTGACGTTTTTATCATTCGTTGAAAATCGTTATCTTTTTTTAACTCTTCAAGATCAAAAAGGCTTTTGCTAACACCCATTTTTTCTTTTATTTTTAAGTCGACTTCCAGTTCTCTTAATTCTTTTTCTCTTTCAAAACTATTTTTTCTTGAGCTTTCTTCACGACTATGCTCCCAGCGTTTTGATGGTTCTCTGATTAGGTCAGATAGAGCCTCTATTGGTGCACTGACTAAATCAGAAATTACAGTGCCAAATTTAGAAAAGAATCCCATAAATCCTCACTTTGTATTATTCGTTAATTTACTAATTTCTCTTTCGAAAATCCGGCTATCTCTGGACATATGATATCGTAAGGTATTTAGGCCATTTTCCGATTTGTTCTCAATTTTTAGAAGTGAATCTAAAATAGAAAGCTTCTCACTCATTCGTTGAATAAATTGTTCACTTTCGATAGTAACACTTTCACCATTACTTAATGATGAGAATAATTTTTCTACGCCTGTCTTGAAAAAATAAAATGTGGTTTTGCTTTTACTTATTTCATCAATTTGATCGAAGTGATGATTAATAAAAATTGTTTTTTCTTTCTCAAATAGCAAAGAAAGAGCTGAGGAGTTTTCTTCATAGTCAAATAATCCCCGATAAAAATCAGGGGATTGCTCTATAGTTCGCGATATCAATAATTCTCTCGATTTTTTAAAAATCGAAAGAACAGAGATGACATCAGAGTTGGTCATTATACTTTCTCTTGGATAGAGTCTTTCTCGTCCTGCCCTAATTGCATTAATTTACTGAGGCTATCCATACTTCCTTCGTCCAGTAAACCTTCACTAACATTCAAGCTTTTCGTATAGCTATCAACAAGCTCTTTCAGCCAGAGTGCCGCTATAGAATCGTCAACTTGTGATTTTTTCAATGTAGCAGATACATCATCAAGAACCTCCGAGAAAAATTTAGCTCTTTCTTTTCGTAAATCTTCTTGCAAAGCTCCTGCAAATTTTATTTCTTCTTTAAACTCTTTAATTAAGGATAGATAGTTTTTTTCAAATGAGTATATAACATTTAATCTTTCTTTTAAAAAATCTAAGCTTATAGAGTTAACCAAGTTTCTTACAAGATGGTCTTTAAGTAGGTTGATTTGTGAGTCTTCAATTGTTCCTTTAGTAAAAATAGCTTTTATAGCTGCATCTACCTTAGTTTCAACTTCTTTTTTAATGAAATCACTCATCACACAGCTTCCTTCTGTTTTACAAGTTGCAACGATTTTATCTTAAAAACACTTAGCCAACAATATCATTTAGCTACTCCCTACTGATACCTGGATACTATGTCTCAGTTAGTATCATTTACTCATTGAACCAATCCATATGATACTGTATCATACAAGTATCTTAAATGAGACAAAAGGACAGGAAAATGATTTTTGGTTATGCTCGCGTGTCAACAAAAGATCAAAACCTTGAACGCCAGCTTTCAGTTCTAAATTCTGTCTGTGATAAAGTCATAACTGAAAAAGCGTCTGGAAAGAGCACCAGCGAACGGCCAGAACTTCAAGGATTGATTTCACATCTAAGAGAAGGTGATACTCTGATCGTAAAGTCCATAGATCGTTTAGCCCGTAATACTAAGGATTTGCTTGAACTGGTTGATAAGATGATTGAACGGGGCGTTACTGTTAAGTTCTTGGATAACTCAATGAGTTTTGATAACACCCCTTCATCACGGTTGATTCTAACGATGATGGGAGCTGTAGCTGAATTTGAGCGTGGAATTATTGCTTCTCGTCGTGATGAAGGGATCGCTATTGCTAAGGAAGCGGGTAAGTATAAAGGTAAGCAGAAAAATCATGCCCTTCACGCTAAGGTCATTAATATGCTTAGAACTGAAAAGTATTCTCCAGATGAAATCGCTAAGCTTTGTGATTGTGGCCGGGCAACTGTATTTAGAGTGAAGAAAGATATGTTAAGTAGCGAATAGATCTTGTAGCACGTAGATATTGTATTCTCGTTGAAAACATAGTAACCAATTGATTTTAAATAATAATATCACTGGTAACCCACCCGATATCAAAAAAATGCAGGGGTATACTCCCTGCATAAAGTTAGTTTCTTATTATTAACTACTTTTTCCCTGGTGTTGGCTACTCACTTGTGTTTTCAGCCGTTTAAAGTTTTTAATCAATTTTCTACTTTTAGTATCCTCATTTTTAGAGAGATATGGATATATTTTGGTAGGATTCAGCTTCAAAAACTTGCTTAGGTTCAGCAGAGTTATTTGCATATAGTTCAACCTTGAGTAAGGTATTTTTATCGCCATTCCTGATGTTAAGAGTAAAATGTTCTGGGGCATACAATATACTTTCACCATCGTAATTTATCCACGCAGGAGAGCTATTAGTTAATGCATAGTTCTCTTTTTTACCTTTTTCATTTTCCCATTCAAGCTGAACAAATTCAGGGCGAATACATTCTTTAATGTTAACTAATGTTTTTGACTTTGTATTAGCAAAACAAGATATTTTAAGGTAATAACCCTCATAATTATTGAGACGAAAAGTAGTTTTATTTATTAGTGTTTGATACTCATAGAACCAAGGGGTTCTATCCATTAATTTTAAGATGGTTTTTAGATCTTCTTTTGATGCATTTACGTTTTGGAATAGGTAGTCATTAGAAATTAAATATCTACCATAATGAACTCCATTACTTGCAGCATATGCGAGAAGTAGTCTTGCTTTATTTGTGTTTTTTTGAATGCCATACATGCCATAAAGATATGAAATACCTAATGAGACGTAACTTTTTGGATTAACCTTTGGACCTTCAGTGATACCAATAGCTAAAAAGTGTCTTATTGCTTCAGTATCACCACGACTGCGGTAAAAACTAATCAAACCGGAATAATTTGACTCTCCTGACTGGCTTTTATTTTTTGCACTTGGTTGAAGTTCATATTCTGTTCTTGGGATGTTGATAAAACTTTTCACGTCAAACTCTATGCCTTTTGCTGCTTTAAGGTTGGCCTCTTTGTCCATTCCTCCCGTAAAGAATTCCGCCTCCTTGGTTAAGGCAAATTCTTCTAAACTTTCATAAAATGATTTTTTTTCAATAATAGTATTTTTGTTCTGAAAAGAGGAGTTCACAGTTGTAGGTTTATATCCAGCCTTAATTCCTGTTGGTTCATTACTGGCATAACACAGTGTTGTTACCATCAGACTAAGGCTTAACGCTAAGTATTTTTTCATAATTTCCTCTCTGTTAAATTTTTCACTAACTAACTATTCTTTGTGTTTCTTAATTATGATTCTATATCACTTGCAGTTAACAGCGTTTTTACTCTTCTATGTTTAGCTTTAACTAATAACATAGATTAATGTTATCACTTGGGCTATTAATGGAGTGATAACAAATAATATTGGTGTTAACAAAATAAGTATTGGTAATATTGGAATCAGTAGATATGATGTGAAACTATTACTTTTTAAAAAAGTAATGGCACTATCAATGATAGAGCTTTGTAAGTCTTCTAACTGAAGAAAGTTTATCCAATCAGAAAGCATAATTTACCTTTTATTTAATTCAGTGGTTTGGTAGTAACTCAATTAGTCATTAAAAAATGAATTGAGTTACTGTTTGCTTATGTTTTAGTATGGCGTGAATTTATACGATTAATTATCACCATAGATTTCTCTTTTTATTCCCTCTTCATCTAATGTTCTAATATATGCACCATAACCCTCAAAGCATTCATCAACAATTTTGGGTCGTTTCTTATAATTGCTGCGGTTAATCCAGATCTTTAATCCTATAGATTTACCTGATTCAAAACTTTTCTTATCTAATTTTCTTGATTGAGTAACTTTATTTTGGAAAAGTTTCATTGCTGCTTCGGCTTCTCGTCCAATCCCTGAGCCGGGTTGCGATTCATTAACACCTTGATAAAATCCCAAACAATAAGAGTTGGTTTTTATATCATCAGATGCAAATGCATTAGTAGAAAGCACTAATCCAAAAATTACAGTAAAAAATAAAGTTTTCATTTTAATCGCTGATACCTTATCTTGGTTTAAGTTCTCTAACAGATCTTTGTATTGCTTCTTTTCCATTTTTTTTCTCATTTTGCTTTAATTTGTTCCATGCTTCAGTAGCTGAATATGCATATATGTTCTCTGCGTATACTATGCCGCTACCTGCTACAACATATTCTACTTTGAATTCACGAAGTCCTGACGCCATAACGTTTCCTGTGAGTATGGTAGTGGTTAGTAGTAGTATTGGTATGATTTTATTCATTGTAAATCCTCTGGCCTATCTCGTAGTGAATGGTTAGGTTGTTCTTGCGATAACGAGTAAAAACATTCATTCTGTTTTTGTGACTCAATTCGAATACTTTCCGAAAATGATTTGTTATAATTATCTCTACGTTTTACTTCTTCCCTTAATAAACCTTTATCTTTATAAGTTGAGTATGGCAACCAAGACCTTGTTACACTTTCGTATCCTGATTTAAGTGCTTCCATACTACGAGAGCACCGTGGAAGAACCATTCTCTCAAAGTCCTTTAAATCAATTCCATAGTCTCTGTATATTAAAGCTGCTCTGTAGCGTTCAAAACTACCATTTGGGTATGATTGAATATTCTCTAATATTGACATTTCAAAACTGTTGCGTTTATCGAATTTAGCTACTATGTCATATTTGGGGTCTGAATCACTATAGTGTTTTGAAACTAATGTAATTTCGGAGTCTCTTTCTACCTGCTCTGCTGCTATTCTATCTTGTTCAGCTTTTTCTTTGGCTTTTTTCTCAGCTAAGAATTTTGAATATTCATCAACATTATAGATGTTATGACGTTTAGCTTCTGAAAAATCCATGCTTGGAGGAAAACCCAATGATTCACCTTGCATTGTTTCAGTGCGAATAAATAATAATCCTCCAGAAAAAAATAGAGTAAAAAATAGAATTGATGTGGTATAACCATTTATATAATTAAGTTTTTTATGAGAGCTTGATAGTTTTTTTATTTTATTTTTGAATATAACAAAGATAATTACATAAAATCCACTTAAAATAAGCAACATAGAAGACAAAAAGTAAAGTGAGGCAGTAATGAAATTCACACCTTCGCTACTAATATCCGAGAAATTAAAAACACCTACAATTATTGAGGCAAGTGGAAGTGAGAGAACCAGATAATAAGCAATTGCTTTTAAAATCACCTTTAAAATTGATTTATTGTATTTTTTACACAAATACACAGCGGCTATAGATAATATAATTAAAATTAGCAAAGTCACCTGAAAATTCCTTATCAATTAATTGCGAATCACATCGCCTTTTGTAGTCAATGGTGGCTTTTCCCTGTCTTTAACGGTAATGGCATCACTGACCTACCTTTGGCTTTTCTTGAAACATCAGTCTCACACAATGAGTTATCCAGTTGTGGAGATTGTAAGCATGTTGTTTTCCCTTACTTTATTGATTTTTATCGACAAATCATTGTAACAATGATAGCGGATAAAAACTGATCTATCAATGTTTTTGATCATTACGATCGATTCGATCGATGAAAGTGGTAAGTGATGATTTGTCATCACAAGAAAATTCAATCAATATTTTTTCAAAGATGGCTGCTTTATGGTGAGTGAGTAGCTTTTAGGTGTGTGCAGAAAGGGCAGCATTGACCGCTAAGAGTAGGGGAAGGGATGAGGTAACGTTTCAGGACTTAATGAGTGCTGTTGTTCGTAATGAGGGGAAAGTGGTTAGCATCGTAGTGCAATCCTGTAAGGCATCGTTCGGTACTGAGTTGATAACTCATCGGCCTAATGGACTGTTTTGTTCTGTGGGTTTTCATAGCAAAGACCCATACCTGCCAGAAGGTTAAGTGGAAGGATGAAGTTCATTTTTCATACAAACCATAAAGAATTGATAACAAATGATTAACCACTTTACCTCTTCATAAGTCATGCTAAAATCATGTAGAAATCGTGTATAACTACCCTGCTCTGCAAGATCGATGATTTCTATAATGCATTGATAATACTACTCATTTTTCGAACACTGTTCAGTACTAATGTAGTGCTTTTCAGTAGTTTCAGTTCTCATCGATGAATGACGGGAAAACACCATGTCTGAAAATAAATTAGCCGTCACCGAACTGCACAAGCGTTATGGCGATCATGAAGTGCTGAAAGGGGTTTCCCTGGCAGCCAATGCGGGGGATGTGATTAGTATTATCGGTTCTTCCGGCTCGGGTAAAAGCACCTTCCTGCGCTGCATTAACTTCCTGGAGAAGCCGAGCGAGGGAGCGATCAGCCTGAATAATGAAGATATCCGCATGGTGCGCGACAAAGATGGCCAGTTGAAGGTGTTTGACAAGAAGCAACTGCAATTGCTGCGTACCCGCCTGACGATGGTATTCCAGCATTTTAACCTGTGGAGCCACATGACGGTGTTGGAAAACGTGATGGAAGCGCCGGTACAGGTATTGGGCTTGAGCAAGGCAGAGGCCCGCGAGCGTGCGATACGTTATCTGGATAAGGTCGGTATTGACGAGCGGGCGCGGGGCAAATACCCGGTGCACCTTTCCGGCGGGCAGCAGCAGCGGGTGTCGATTGCCCGGGCACTGGCGATGGAGCCGGAAGTGTTGTTGTTTGACGAACCGACCTCAGCGCTGGATCCTGAGCTGGTGGGCGAAGTGCTGCGCATCATGCAGAAACTGGCCGAAGAGGGCAAAACCATGGTGGTGGTAACCCATGAAATGGAGTTTGCGCGCCATGTCTCAAACCACGTGATTTTCCTGCATCAGGGGTTAATTGAAGAACAGGGGCCACCTGCCGAAGTTTTCGGTAACCCGAAAAGCCCGCGTTTGCAGCAGTTTCTCTCGGGTGCCCTTAAGTAAGGGCACCACATATCACCTAGGCCTGCTGGTTGATCACATCATCCAGCGCCTGTTCCAACTCAAAGAAACGGAAGCTGAAACCGGCTTCTTCCAGCCTTCTGGGCACGGCGCGTTGGCCACCCAGCACCAGCACCGCCGCTTCCCCCATGAGCAGCCGCATAGCGCACGCGGGAACACGCAGAAACGCCGGGCGATCCAGCACCTTGGCCAGAGTTGCCGCAAACTGTTCATTATGTACCGGATAGGGTGCGACCATATTGAACGGGCCACGCAGATTGCGGTTATCCAGCAGATAAATAATGCCGTTAACCATATCGTCGATATGGATCCAGGGCAGATACTGGCGGCCATCACCGATTGGCCCGCCGAGGCCGATGCGGAAGGGCGGCAGCATTTTCGCCAGCGCGCCACCTTTGGGCGACAGCACTACGCCGGTGCGCAGCAGGCAGACGCGGGTCGTGCTGCTCTGCGCACGCAGCGCCAGGGCTTCCCAGCGCTGGCACAGTTGGTGGGTAAACTCATCGTGCGGAGTTTCATCTTCGGTCACCACGGCCTGCCCCTGATCGCCGTAATAACCCACGGCCGATCCTGAGATAAACACCGTAGGCGGGGTGGTGCTGGCATTGATCAGCGCCGCCAGCCGTTCGGTTAATTCCCAGCGGCTACGGCACAGGCGATCTTTCTGGGCTTTGTTCCAACGCTTGTCAGCAATCGGCTCACCCGCCAGATTGATGACGGCATCGAAGCCGTCCAGAGAGTGTCGATCGCTAAGTGAAGGCCAATAACTCACCTGCTCGCCAAATTTGGCGTGCGCACTTTTTACGTTGCGTGACAGCACGGTAATTTCATGTGAAAGGTGCAGCAGTTGCCGAGTCAGGCTGCTGCCAATCAGCCCGGTAGCGCCGGTAATCAGGATCCGCATGGTCCGCCTCCCTGAGCGGTGTGAGTATTATGCTGCGTCGCGGCGATAGATCATGGTCATAGAAACCGAATCGGCATAACGCAGGGCCAGCAGTTTATCTATCTCTACTTCAGCATAGGTTACCCACGGATGTTGTTTCACGATATCGAGCACATCCTGAGTTAATTTTTCCAGCAATGCGAAGCGGTTACCTTCAATGTGGTGAATAATGGCTTTGGTAATGGTGCGATAGTTCAGGGCATCTTCGATATTTTCACTGTTACGTGCTTTATCCGCCGGGTAATGGATCGTCACGTTGATCAGGATATCCTGACGATTATTGATTTCTTCTTCCTTGATACCGATGAAGGTACGTAACCGCAGGTTTTTAATGCGGATAATGGCATCGGGTTGGCAGGATGGCATCAGAGATTCTCCAGAGGTCTGAATGTTTGTGAACAGAATACACGGAAAGTGAGGAAATGATAACGCAGCCAAGCGGTTAAAGAGAGCCACAGGGGCGGTGGCTCACAGTCAATGGCTTACGCCTGCTCGGCCAGCTTGTAGGCACGCTGGGTTGCCGGGCGGTTACTGATACGTTCAAACCAATTGCGTACCGCCGGATAATCAGCCAGATCGATACGCTGCCGAGGGTGAGAAACGACCCACGGATAAGTGGCGATATCGGCAATGCTGTAATTATCCCCTCCCAGATACGGGTGCTTTTGCAGTTCGGCTTCCAGCACGCCATACAGGCGCTTGGTCTCCACCTGATAACGCTCGATAGCGTAGGGCACCGGCTGTGGCGCATAGTGGTTGAAGTGGTGATTCTGGCCGAGCATTGGGCCAAATCCAGCGACCTGCCAGAATAACCACTGCAGCGTGGTTGCGCGTTCACGCAGCCCTTTGCTCAGTAGTTTGCCGGTTTTCTCCGCCAGATAGAGCAGGATTTCACCTGATTCAAACAGGCTGATGGGGGCACCGCCATCAAGCGGTTGCTGATCGACAATGGCCGGGATTTTATTGTTGGGAGAGATCGCCAGAAACGCCGGTTTGAACTGATCGCCAGCGCTGATATTTACGCGATGGATACGGTAGGGTAAGCCCACTTCCTCCAGGAACAGAGTAATTTTGTGACCATTGGGAGTAGGCGCGTAATACAGGTCAATCATAATTTCTCCTACGGTAAGATGATCTGTAAATCATTACACATACGTTACTGTAATCTGTACCACAGACAAAGGTATATCAGATTTCAGCAAATAGGGACGATCAACGTAGCGGTTACGCAGAACAGACGATGGCGATAACGGCAAGGCGGATGAGGCGGGCTGTAAGATTGTCGCAATCCCCGGTGCTTGCGCGCCGGGGATCTCGGGGAAAGGCTTAGCTCAGGAAGTCTGCGCGTTGCGGAGTAAAGGTATCCAGCAGGGTTCCGGCCTCCAGGCAGACGCAGCCGTGAACGACGTTAGGCTTTTTGTACAGGGTATCTCCTGCACTCACCTCTTTAGTGACACCATCAATGGTGAAACTGAAGCGGCCTGAAAGTACATAGGTAAGCTGCTCGTGCGGATGGCTGTGCAGCGTGCCGACGGCGTCTTTGCTGAAGTTGACTTCCACTGCCATCATGGTTCCGCCGTGAGCGAGAATACGCCGCGTGATGCCGTTACCCAAATCCTCAAGCGCGCATTCTTGTTTGTAGATGAACATGACTTTTCCTCAGTAATAAACCGTAATTAAGCAAACAGATTTTCAGGCAATCTTGCCAGATAGAGCGCAGGTTCACCTTCAAAATCGGAAGTGAACAGCACTTGGCGATTGTCTGGGGTGAATGAAGGGTGAGGGTGCGTTACCTGACGATCGCCCTTCAGTACGCGCCATGAGCTGTTGTGTGCGGCCAAACGGGCCTGGCGCTTGCCTTTGGCATCGAACACATAGAGCCAAGGATCGTTCTCGATGGTATAGCCCGCCGAATCCTTGATATCGACCGGGGATGCAGAACCATCGCCCACCAGCAGGCTGCCGTCGTGGTTGCTCATCAGATGAGAGCAGGCAGGCATGCTCATCACCACTTCATTCACACCGCTTTCGGGATCGAAACGGCAGATGTTGCGATCCTGCTGGCCTTTCATATATGAAACGTACATCAGCGCGGAGCCGTCTGGTACCCAGAATTCATGAGTGCAGCTCTCACCTTCGGCGTGGGTTTTCACCTTACGCATATTGCTGCCGTCTTCATTAATCATCCACATACGGGCATCGACCAGATCGTGTGGCCCTTCGTGGCAGAAAGCCACGCAGTTATCGTGGTAAGGGCGATAAATCGGGTGGCCCAGCCAGATATTGTCCTGATAGATCACCCGTGAGTCGCCGCTGTTGAGATCGACACGCAGCAGACGGCAGCGAGGGTTTTTGGTGAAGAAGGCGTGGAAAATTTTCCAATCGGTCAGCGGTTGCCAGTCGTTACGATCGATTTCGATGCCCACCAGGCTGGTACATTCGCTGTTGGCGACCCAGGTACCATAACCTACCCACTCTTCCGGCACCTGATAAACGGTTTGTTCATGGCAGTTGCTGAGTTCAACCCGGCGCAGTTCGCGCTCATTTTTCACGTAGTAGAGGAAGCGATCGTCTGGCGATAAGAAACCGCCGAACGTATTGTCGCCAGCGCCTTCGGTTAACTGAACCGCCTGCTGTTTTTCCAGATCCAGCAGATAGTAGTTACGGTGGCCATCAAATTCCCCAGCGAACAACAGGTTGCGCCCGTCATTGGTGAAGCATTTCTGATAGAAATAGTTCCGGTGGCACAGTACGTCTGGCGGCGTTAAGCGAGTGATTTGCGCGCCGGTACTTGCATCGGTTGAACGATGGAAATTGAATTCGAGGATTGAACCTTTAGCCACGATGGCCTCCCTTAAATTGATTGATGAACCGCCGAGACTGAACAGTTCCTTAATTACTAAAACGTTGTTTCATTAAATTAGAAAAATGATATCAAAGTGGTGCGGCAGGCCAACCTATACGGGTGATTTATGCGACCGATATCGCATAAATTGCTTCGCTCATCCGGTTTTACTCAAGATGCCCGTTTGCATCATGGTTAGTGGGGGCATAACTGGTGCATGCTGTGTCGCCCTTTGCTGCAAGCGAGGTTAGGGCCAGGAAAACCAGTATTATCCCAGGAAAGGAGACGTAGCCGGATGCTGCTCACGCTTAAAAACACCGCAATTGATTATCCTTACTTTTTTCTGTGATTTTCTTCACATCAATATAGCGCCCCGGCAAGTATAAAACATCATTCCTAAAAAAATGAAATAATAGTTCATTTTAATAACGAAATGAGAGCGGTAGATGAGAACAAAGAGTATTCAGCCCTTGGGAGAGGGGCGGGCGGTCACATTGGGGCACCAGTTGGCCTATGGTGGCGGCAACCTGTTGGGCAGCGGAGCCCTGGCAATCAGCGGAGCTTGGTTACTGTATTTTTACACCACGTTTTGTGGGCTGACGCTGTTGGAAGCCTCATTTATCTTTTCTGTCGCCAGCGTGATTGATGCCATCAGTAACCCGGTGATGGGGTACCTGACCGATAACTTTGGTAATACCTGGTTGGGTAAACGTTTTGGTCGGCGGCGTTTCTTTGTCTTGATTGGTGCGCCACTGATGATTTTTTACCCTTTGCTGTGGGTAGAAGGTTTCGGCTTCTGGTACTACCTTGCCACCTATGTGATTTTCGAACTGATTTACACCTCGGTGATGGTGCCTTATGAAACATTGGCGACCGAAATGACTGAGGATTTCGCGGTGCGCTCTAAGCTTACCGGCTATAAAGCGATTTTCGGCAAGATGGCCAATTTCCTGGCTGCCTTTATTCCTGGTCAGTTCATCCTCATTTACGGTAAAGAATCGGCGCAACCCTTCCTGTATACCGGTATCACCTACGGCGTGATTCTGTTTATTGCTATCGGCATGCTTTATCTGTTCTCTTGGGAGCGGAAAGATGACGGGGGAGCGGCCGTGAAGCAGAAGCAGTCGCTGCTGAATACGCTGATCTCTCTGGCCAGAGATATGCAATCGACATTCTATCTGCGGGTGTTCCGCAAGCATTTGGGCATGTATCTGTTTGGCTTTGGTGCCGAGTGGCTGTTTGCCTCTGTCTTTACCTATTTCGTGATCTTTGTGCTGCAGTACGATCCGGCGATTCTTGCCGGGCTAAACAGCCTGAATGCCATTCTACAGTTGCTTTCCACGGCGCTGTTTATCGGCCTCTGCGTGAGAAAAGGCTTCAGCAAGCCATACAGCTGGGCGTTGGGGATCGTCATTTTTGCCGTTTGCTGTTACTCCTTGCTGCGTTTCTTTAACCTGCCAGCACATTATGCGACGGCCGCGATCATTGGGGTGACCGTGATCTTTGGCCTGGGGACTGGCGGGGTGTATTACATTCCCTGGACGGTATATACCTTCCTGGCCGATGTGGATGAAGTGTTTACCGGCCGCCGCCGCGAAGGGATCTACGCGGGAGCTATGACCTTCTCTGGCAAAATTGTCCGCTCAATCATCGTATTTACCATGGGGGCTATCCTCAGCTATTACGGGTTCCAGTCGAAATCCCATACTCAGCCAGAAACCGCCATCACGGCCATCTCCTGGGTGTTCTTTGCCGGGGTGATCATGCTGGCGCTGGTGGCCATCGTCTTCAGTGGGCAGATGACCCTCAATCGCCAAACCCACCGCGTTGTTTTGGATGAAGTCGCACGTATCAAAGCCGGTGGAAAGCTGGGTGATATTCAACCTGAAGTTCGTGTGGTGATCGAAAAACTGGTGGGCCTGCCTTATGAGCAATGCTGGGGTAACAGCCAGATCTGCCAGAAAATGAATATTGTCCCTGAGGTAAAAGCTATCGTGCTTGAACCTGTCTCACAGGCCTGATCTGCTCCTGGTTCAGCGGCAATATTTCCCTATGTACGAAACCAGGGGAATATGAAGATGTCGCCGCCGGGCGGATTGCCGATTTATCTTGGCTGAGGACAAATAGCGTTGGATCGGGCTCTTTTGAGCCCGATTGATTTACAGCAGGTAAGTCACATCCGCAATTTATGGCTGCACTGAGCAAGCAGGAGCCACAATTTCGACTATGATATCGATCGCCATCAAATAAATGAAAAATACCTTTCACAAAAATCAAAACAATGTTTCAACTTTATTGATTGCGATCGGGATAAGCGTTAGACTTGCCACATCATGATGACAGGGAGCGGCAACAGCGCCTTCTCTGTGCGGCAGCAAGCTGCAGATACTGATGGGATTGCAACGCTATCCCCACTTTTTGATAAGGGCCGATGATGCCCTGAGTACTAAGGAAAAGAGCATGATTCTCGATAATTTTTCGTTGCAGGGTAAAGTGGCTGTCGTAACCGGTTGTGACACTGGTCTGGGGCAGGGTATGGCTCTCGGTCTGGCGCAGGCGGGCTGTGATATCGTCGGTATCAACGTGGTTGAGCCAACAGAGACCATCGCGAAAGTTGCAGAACTGGGCCGCCGTTTTCTGAGCCTGAAAGCCGACCTGAGCAACCTGGACGTGCTGCCTTCCCTGATTGAACGTGCCGTGGCAGAGTTTGGCCATATCGATATTCTGGTGAACAACGCAGGTATCATCCGCCGTCAGGACGCGCTGGAGTTCAGCGAAAAAGATTGGGATGATGTGATGAACCTGAACATTAAAACCGTCTTCTTCATGTCTCAGGCCGTGGCGCGTCAATTCATTGCTCAGGGTAAGGGCGGCAAGATCATCAACATCGCATCGATGCTGTCTTATCAGGGGGGGATCCGTGTGCCTTCCTACACTGCGTCAAAGAGCGCGGTTATGGGCGTGACCCGTCTGTTGGCCAACGAATGGGCCAGCCATGGTATCAATGTTAACGCCCTGGCTCCGGGCTATATGGCAACCAATAACACTCGCCAGTTGCGTGACGATCAGGCCCGCAGCGAAGCTATCCTTGAGCGTATTCCTGCCGGACGTTGGGGCCTGCCAGAAGATCTGATGGGGCCGGCGGTATTCCTGGCTTCACCGGCTTCAGATTATGTTAACGGCTTTACCCTGGCGGTAGACGGCGGTTGGTTAGCACGCTAAGTCTGAAAGATAACGCATTGATTTTATTTGCAGAGAGGAAATGATGAATATTGCACTGATGATGGAAAACAGCCAGGCGGGTAAAAATGCGCTGGTTCTCGAACAACTGCAGGCCGTAGCGGCTGACAATCATGATGCGGTGTTCAACGTCGGTATGAGTGATGAGAAAGATCACCATCTGACCTATATCCATCTGGGGATCATGGCCAGCATCCTGCTGAATTCAGAAGCGGTCGATTTTGTGATCACCGGCTGCGGCACCGGCCAGGGCGCAATGATGTCACTGAATGCTCACCCAGGCGTGGTTTGCGGTTACTGCATTGAGCCTGCGGACGCCTTCCTGTTCGCCCAAGTCAACAACGGTAACGCACTTGCTCTGCCGTTCGCCAAAGGTTTCGGCTGGGGTGCGGAACTGAACATCCGTTACATCTTTGAGAAAGCCTTTACCGGCCGTAGAGGTGAAGGTTATCCGGTCGATCGTAAGGAACCTCAGGTACGCAACGCCGGTATTCTGAACCAGGTTAAGCGTGCGGTGAGCAAAGATAACTATCTTGATACGCTGCGTGCTATTGACCCGGAACTGGTGAAAACCGCAGTCAGCGGTGCCCGTTTCCAGGAATGCCTGTTTGCACATGGCAAGAAAGCCGAAATCGTGGCATTCGTAAAAGATATTATCAACCGCGCTTGATTATTCTTCAGGTGGCCGCTGGCCGGCCACCTGCTTCATCAGTGACCGTGACTGCGTTAGAATGGGTTTCATATTCCGTACCTAGGGAAGCTTATGAAGCTGATGTTCGCCTCGGACCTGCATGGTTCGCTCTCCGCTACAGAAAAAATTCTTGAGCTGTTTACGCAAAGTCGTGCCGATTGGCTGATCCTGTTGGGGGATTTGCTTAATCATGGGCCGCGCAATGCGCTGCCAGATGCCTATCAACCTGCGCAGGTCGCTGAGCAGCTAAATCTCTATCGCGACAAGATCGTTGCTGTTCGTGGCAATTGTGATAGTGAAGTCGACCAGATGTTGCTCTCATTTCCTATCACAGCCCCCTTTCAGCAGGTGCTATTGCCAACCCGGCGACTGTTTTTGACCCATGGTCATCTTTATCATCCCGCTCTGTTGCCGCCTTTATCCCACGGTGATGTGCTGGTTTATGGCCATACGCACTTACCGCAGGCAGAACGGCAGGGGGGGATTTATTGTTTTAATCCTGGGTCGGTCAGCATCCCTAAGGGGGGCTTTCCTGCCAGTTATGGCATACTGGCTCAGGATATTTTACGCGTGGTCGATTTGCACAGCGGCCAGGCTGTTGCAGAGCTGGCATTAACACACTAGTTTATATATCTACCAGGTTGTGGGTGCAGTTCGCAGCTTGAGAAATGAAGGGCGTACGCGTAGAAAAAATCATAAAAGTGCGCTGATTAACTAACCCGTGCGCGGCATTTATCGCGCCCAAATAGAAGGTTTTAGAGGATGGCGGAACAGGGTCAGGCTGCAGATACCGAATGGGTGGATATCGTCAACGAGCAAAACGAAGTGATTGCTCAATCCAGTCGTCAACAGATGCGTGCTCAGCGGCTGCGTCATCGTGCTACCTATATTGTGGTGCATGATGGCATGGGGCGGATTTTGGTACAGCGTCGCACCGAGAATAAAGATTTCTACCCGGGCTGCTTGGATGCCTGTGCCGGTGGGGTAGTACAAAGCGGTGAAAATGTGCTGGACTCCGCCCGCCGCGAAGCGGAGGAGGAGTTGGGGATCGCCGGTGTCCCTTTTGCCGAGCATGGCATGTTTTATTTTGAAGAGGATCAATGCCGCATTTGGGGGGCACTCTTCAGCTGCGTGTCACACGGTCCTTTTGCCTTGCAGGAAGAGGAAGTTGCTGAGGTAAGCTGGATGATGCCGGAAGAGATCACCGCCCGTTGCGATGAGTTTACCCCGGATTCACTGAAGGCGCTGTCGCTGTGGTTGACGCGTAATAACGAGCAGGATTACGGTAAACCTCTGCAGCGTGAGAGCACAGTAGAAACAGGTGAAGAGCATCTCTGACTCTCGCCACAGGTTGTGCTACTGCGTAGTGGTGTAGAGCACAGCCTGATCTCTCCCATCAAACCCTTTCTTAACCTTGCTTGCTTCCCCTTATCAAACTACGTGCTACCGCTTTGTTCATAACACAATTGGCTAACCTATTTTCCACAAATCAAGATCGTTAATGCCACAATTGGCAATCATTAATTTATGTATAATTATCAATTGGTTAATTGTTTTGTTTTATGGTGTTTTTAATCGTGGCACTAGCCGGTCAAAAAAAATAAAACAACGTTCCTACTTTGGTCACACTTTTGCCATCCGCCCAATGACGCTGAGAAAAATTTAGATATAATAATTTGAAATAGTGTTTCAGTTTGTTGGCTGGCGTCTGGAGACCTCAAATGGATTTAATCTGCTGCACTAAAGTGAGCGACAACGTCGTGATGGGTCGGCCATCAGCGTTTTGCCGGCAGCTTAGGCAGGCCAAAAAGAGCGGGCTAACTCACGGCTCATCTTTGTGGAATGGATTCGTTTTGTCTGGCCATTTTATCCATCGGTGGTGTCAACATCATGCTCAGGGAACGCATGATGCAAATTTCTCAATGTTTTATATAAAAGAATCATTATCTATTTTTTTAGGGTATGTACTGCGGCTGCCTGTCATTGTCTTTACTGACAAGCAGTTACAAACGCAGAGTGATATTTTTTCACTGCTTCAGCGCGGCATGTGGGGATCAGAGTGGAGGTTAAAACACAGTACCTTGAGTTGTATCTGATGACTGTCGGGTCTCTTTATAACATTAATTAAACTTTTCTTTATTTAATTTTTCAATCTCTATGGGTAATAACCATGAATGAAAACAGAATGCTGGGGTTAGCCTATATATCGCCTTACATTATAGGGCTGATAATATTTACGGCGTTTCCCTTCGTGTCATCATTCTTGTTAAGTTTTACAGAATATGACCTGATGAACCCGCCAGTGTTTAACGGAGTTGAAAACTACCGTTATATGCTTATGGAAGACCACCTCTTTTGGAAATCCATGGGTGTCACCTTTGCCTATGTGTTTTTAACCATCCCCTTAAAGTTGGCATTTGCGCTGGGGATTGCTTTCGTTCTTAATTTTAAACTGCGCGGTATTGGTTTTTTCCGCACCGCTTATTACATTCCTTCAATTCTTGGCAGTAGCGTTGCGATCGCCGTATTGTGGCGTGCGCTGTTCGCCATTGATGGCCTGTTAAATAGCTTTATCGGCGTATTTGGCGCAGACCCTATCAACTGGTTGGGTGAACCTTCATTGGCGCTGATGTCGGTGACGCTGTTGCGCGTGTGGCAATTTGGCTCTGCCATGGTGATTTTCCTGGCCGCATTGCAGAACGTGCCACAGTCACAGTATGAAGCCGCGATGATCGATGGCGCGTCGAAATGGCAGATGTTTATGAAAGTCACCGTGCCGCTGATTACGCCGGTTATTTTCTTCAACTTTATCATGCAGACAACGCAGGCGTTCCAGGAGTTTACCGCACCTTATGTCATTACGGGGGGCGGCCCAACTCACTATACCTACCTGTTCTCACTTTATATTTACGATACCGCCTTTAAATATTTTGATATGGGTTACGGTGCTGCGCTGGCTTGGATATTGTTCCTGGTCGTGGCCTTGTTTGCCTCAGTTGCCTTTAAATCATCGAAGTATTGGGTCTTCTACTCAGCAGATAAGGGAGGCAAAAATGGCTGATATGCATCAAGACAACGTCATCATAAGCGATGCTCAGAAGGTTGCTGAGCAAGAAGTACAGCGGACGTTACGCAAAGAGAAAATCAGTGCGATGATCCGTTATATCATCCTGCTGTTTGTGGGTTTACTGATGCTTTATCCACTGGTGTGGATGTTCTCTGCGTCGTTCAAGCCTAATCATGAAATATTTACGACATTGGGACTATGGCCTGATAATCCAACCTCAGACGGTTTTGTTAATGGTTGGAAAACCGGCACGGAATATAACTTTGGCCACTACATGCTTAATACCTTTAAGTTTGTGATTCCTAAAGTCATATTAACCATTATTTCTTCAACCATTGTCGCCTATGGGTTTGCCCGTTTTGAGATCCCTTGGAAAAAGTTCTGGTTTGCAACGCTGATTACCACCATGTTGCTGCCGAGCACGGTATTACTGATCCCTCAGTACATTATGTTCCGTGAAATGGGGATGCTGGACAGCTATTTACCGCTGTATCTCCCGTTGGCATTTGCGACCCAGGGCTTCTTCGTTTTCATGCTGATCCAGTTCTTGCGTGGTGTACCGCGTGATATGGAAGAGGCCGCCCAGATTGATGGTTGTAATTCTTTCCAGGTGCTGTGGTATGTGGTGGTGCCGATTCTGAAACCGGCGATTATTTCAGTTGCCCTGTTCCAGTTCATGTGGTCGATGAACGACTTTATTGGGCCACTGATTTATGTTTACAGCGTAGATAAATACCCTATTGCCCTGGCGCTGAAAATGTCCATCGACGTCACTGAAGGTGCTCCGTGGAATGAAATTCTGGCAATGGCAAGTATCTCTATTCTGCCGTCTATCATCGTGTTCTTCCTAGCCCAACGCTATTTTGTGCAGGGTGTTACCAGCAGCGGTATTAAAGGTTAATTGAGGATTTATCATGGCTGAAGTCGTATTTAATAATTTACAGAAAGTGTACACCAACGGTTTTAAAGCCGTTCATGGTATCAATTTAACCATTGCTGACGGTGAATTCATGGTAATCGTCGGGCCGTCTGGCTGCGCCAAGTCCACCACGCTGCGTATGCTGGCAGGGTTGGAAACTATCAGCGGCGGTGAAGTACGCATCGGCGATCGGGTGGTGAACAACCTGGCACCTAAATCCCGTGGTATTGCCATGGTGTTCCAGAACTATGCGCTCTATCCGCACATGACGGTAAAAGAGAACCTGGCTTTTGGCCTGAAGCTGAGCAAGCTGCCCAAGGAGCAGATCGAGGAGCAGGTAATGGAAGCTGCTAAAATTCTGGAGCTGGGAGAGTTAATGGATCGTTTGCCGCGCCAACTCTCAGGCGGGCAGGCACAGCGTGTGGCCGTGGGCCGTGCCATCGTCAAGAAACCGGATGTTTTCCTGTTCGATGAGCCGTTGTCTAACCTGGATGCCAAGTTACGTGCGTCGATGCGTATCCGTATTTCCGATCTGCACAAGCAGCTGAAAAAGAGCGGTAAACCGGCGACTACGGTTTATGTTACTCATGACCAGACAGAAGCGATGACCATGGGCGACCGTATCTGCGTCATGAAGCTTGGTCATATCATGCAGGTTGATACCCCGGATAACCTTTACCACTTCCCGAAAAACATGTTCGTGGCAGGGTTTATCGGGGCGCCAGAAATGAATATCAAACCTAGCAAACTGGTAGAACAGGATGGCAAAGTCGGTTTGACCGTGGGCAATTACACCCTGACGCTGAATCAGCACCAGCAGGAGAAAGTGGCGGGGTATGTCGGTGAAGACGTATTCTTTGGCGTTCGTCCTGAATTTATCACTATTTCAGAGTCGCCTTTCGAAGAGAACCACTCTCAGGGGGAGTTGGTGCGCGTTGAAAACATGGGCCACGAGTTCTTTGTCTACCTCAAGGTGAACGATTTTGAATTGACCTGTCGTATCCCATCTGATGATGTGAAACCTATCCTTAAAAATGGGCTGCATCGTCCTGTTTACTTTAAATTTGACATGAATAAATGCCATATATTTGATGCGAAAACAGAAAAAAATATCTCTCTTTAACAGGAGTTGTAGACAATGAAAAAAAGATTATTACAAGTTTTGATTGCTTCATCTATTGCTGTGTTTGCGCACCAGTCATTTGCTGCTGAACAGGTTGATTTGCGTATGTCTTGGTGGGGCGGTAATAGCCGCCATCAGATGACGCTGAAAGCGATTGAAGAATTCCAGAAGCAACATCCGGATATTAAGGTTAAGTCAGAATATACCGGTTGGGACGGCCACCTTTCTCGCCTGACCACGCAGATTGCAGGCGGGACCGAGCCGGATGTTATGCAGACCAACTGGAACTGGCTGCCTATCTTTTCAAAAGACGGCAGTGGTTTTCATGATTTAAATAAGGTCAGTGAGTATCTGGATCTGACCCAGTTTGATCCGAAGGAACTGAAGACTACCACGGTTAATGACAAGCTGAATGGGATTCCTATCTCAGTCACCGCCCGCGTTTTCTACCTGAACGATGTGACCTGGAAGAATGCCGGGGTAGAGTATCCCAAGACGTGGGATGAACTCATGGCAGCAGGTAAGAAATTCCAAGAAGTGTTGGGTGAAAAATATTATCCCGTGGTGCTTGAACACCAGGACTCCTTCGCCCTGTTACGTTCATATATGATACAGAAGCATAATGTTGATATCGTAAATGAAGATAAGAAGAAATTTAATTACACGCCAGAACAGTGGGTTGAATTCTTCCAGATGTATAAAGACATGGTAGATAGCCATGTTATGCCATCATCTAAATATTTTGCTTCTTTTGGCAAGAGCAATATGTATGAAATGAAGCCTTGGATCGCCGGTGAGTTCGGTGGAACTTATATGTGGAACTCCACCATTAAGAAATATTCCGACAACCTGAAGCCACCAGCAAAACTTGAGTTGGGTAATTACCCGATGCTGGAAGGGGCCAAGGATGCCGGGTTATTCTTTAAACCAGCCCAAATGTTCTCAATTGGCAAGAGCAGCAAACATCCGCGTGAGGCTGCAATGCTAATTAACTTTCTGTTAAACAGCAAAGAGGGGGTTGAAGCGCTGGGACTGGAGCGTGGTGTACCATTGAGTAAAACGGCTGTCACTCAATTACGTGAAAGTGGCGTGATTAAAGATACCGATCCAGCCGTTGCAGGTTTGAACTTGGCACTGTCTTTACCGCATGCCATTAATGCTTCACCTTATTTCGACGATCCACAGATTGTGGTGTTGTTCCAAGATGCGATTCAGTCAATTGACTACGGTAAGAAAACGGTTAAAGAAACTGCCGCTGACTTCCAATCCCAAGGTGACCGTATCCTGAAACGTGCGATGAGATAAATATTATCGGTGTCACTCCGCCATGTTATATGGCGGAGTCTAATTCAGTAAAATAATAATGATGTAACATAATAAAAACCAAATTATACACTATGGGGGAAATATCACTTCTTCTATCTTGAATAGTAAAAATCACTAATTATTACTTACTGATTATCAGTAGGGGGACGTGATTTAATCAAGATGGGATTCTAATAAGTATTTATATGATTTACTCACTGGGTTTTTCAATATCTCTGGCATCTCCTTTATTTTAGGGCGTAAATTCTTAAATAATTAAATTCTAACGGATGGGAAAAATGAAATTAAAATTAATAACTCTGGCGATGACGTCGATAATCAGCCTCAGCGCCGCTGCAGTAACTATTGATTATCGTCATGAGCTTATGGATACCGCTAAAGGTGATCATAAAGATCGTTTATTGATGTCACATCGTTTTGCGAATGGTTTTGGTTTATCTTTAGAAGCCAAATGGCGCCAAGATCCTTCAGATACGACACCCAATAAACTTTACCACGAGCAGGTGAGTAACGGTACTGAAGTGGTCGCCAGCTATCAGCAAAGCCTGACAGATGAGTTTTCTTTGCAGCCAGGTTTCTCGCTGGAATCTAGCAGTAATAATAATGGTTACCGGCCTTTCTTGCGCGCACAATATAATCTGAGCAAAGATCTCTATGTTGCCGCCAGATACCGTTATGAGTACAAGCGTACTACCTCAAAAGGTTCTGATGCGGATGAAAAAACTAACCGTGGTGATTTCTGGTTAGGTTATACCTTCTTGAAAGACTGGCAGGCGGAATATAATTACGTTTACAAAAACAGTAACCAAATTATTTTCGATGATGGTAAAACAGATTACGAGCACAACGTTAAATTGGCTTATAAGTGGGATAAAAACTGGAAGCCTTATGTTGAAGTCGGTAACGTAAAACAGGATAGCAAGAGCGATCATCGCCAGACTCGTTACCGTGTTGGGGTAGCTTACAGCTTCTAATTGTACACACAGGGCCGTTATTACCGCCTGATGTTGAAATACATCAGGCGGTTCCACGATGCTCTTGTGTTAAGGCGCATTGGGATAAAACGCTTCAACTACCTCATATTGCCTGCCGCAAAGCGGAGCTAATGCTCAGCAACTATCGCGGCGACACAGTGCTGAAGGGAGCGTACCTTCAGGTTGCCATTCTTCATCATTCAGGCGCGCCAGCAGCGCTTTACCGGCCTGAATGCCGATCTCTTTGTGCGGCACCGTCATGGTGGTTAGCGACGGCTGGCAGACTTGGCTAACGTCGCTATTACCAAAGCCCACTATCGCCAACTGTTCCGGCACCTTGATTCTGCGCCGCTGGCATTCATACAGCGCACCACAGGCCAGTTCGTCTGACGCACAGACCAAAGCATCCAGTTCAGGCCAGGCAAGCAGGAATTCTGGCAATTGCTGCGCTCCGGTACTAAAACTGGCCGGCTGCGCCGCATTGATCACCCTATGTGGTGACATGTGATTGCGCAGCAATGCCTTGTGCCAGCCCTGCAGATGCTGTTGGAAAATCCACTGTTCCTGGTTGGCACAAAGCAGACCAATGTTCTGGTAACCGCTGGCGATGACCGTTTGTGTCAATTGATACATTGCCGCGACATAGTCAATACCGATATTCATATCGATCGGATCGGTACGTATGGCACCAATTTCTACCACAGGAATGTGGGCTGCCATCAATGCCTGACGCGTATTGGGCGAATGCTCTACGCTGAGCAACACGGCGGCTGCCAGGTTGTAGGAGAGCAAGGTTTCCAGCAGCTTTTCTTCACGTTCCAGATGGTGTTGTGATTCTGCCAGCATGATCTGGTAACCGGCTGGTTGCAGTACGCGCTGTAACCCGGCAAACATGTCGGCACATCCCGATTCTGAAAAGCTGGGTACCACCATGGCGATGGTGTAAGAGGACGCCGAAGCCAGCGAACTGGCGGCCAGGTTGGGCAAATAGCCGAGTTCACTGACTGCGGCTTCAATTTTTTCTCTCAGCTTGTCTGAAACCTGCTCTGGCGTGCGTAGCGCTCGTGATACGGTCATGCTACCCACGCCGGCTAATTGGGCAACGTCGGCCAGCGTAACCCGGCCTGTACTGCGTCGTTTTTTACCGATCGACATTCGTAATCCTGACTGAAATGCGCCGACGCGCATAAATGAGCTAATGATCCGAACCCTTATCATAGAAGGTTCGGCAATCCCGCGATGGCTTACATTCTAACCCGTTCCCTGCTGGAGCGATCAAAAAACTGCGCGCGACCATTATCAGGCCCGGCATATTTGATAGCGCTATCACAGTTCTGCATGATAGATTTTTGGTAGCGCTATCTTTGCGACTTTTATCACAGTTGATGGCTTGGTCGTTGATTAAAGTTTTATCGTCGCCAAGGAAGGCATGCCGGTAATACTGAACGTCACCCATCGATCTAAGGAGGAAACGTGCTCAACGACTGGCTTAACGCCGACCATATTCAACTGTGTGAAAAAGTCGCGGACTGGCAGGAAGCGGTAGTACTGAGTGCTCAACCGCTGTTGCAACGAGGCGTTATTACCCGTGACTATCTGGCGGCAATATTCCGCCAATACCAGACGCTGGGGCCATATTTCGTTCTGGCACCCGGTATTGCCATGCCACATGCCAGGCCAGAGGAGGGCGCGAAAGCATTAGGTCTTTCGCTGTTAAAAATTAACCAGGGAGTGCGTTTTTATTCCGAAGATAACGATCCGGTATTTGTGGTGGTGATGCTTTCTGCTCCAGACAGCAGCAGTCACATAGAGCTTATCTCGCATTTGGCTGAATTATTTTCAGATAATGAAGCCATGGAAAGAATATTCCGCGCCGAGAGTCAACAGCAGATTGAGGATATTATCGCCAATTATTAATTCTTAACGTTATACTCGTCATACTTCAAGTTGCATGTGCGTTGGCTACGTTTGCTCACCCCAGTCACATAGTGGTCTATGCTCCTGGGGATTATGAGCCTCAGAGAGGCTCACCCTACAGGCCAGCGCTTGCCGCCTTCCTGCAACTCGAATTATTTAGAGTATATACCAAGGTATGGCAGCCAATCGCATCAGATAACCCTCTGGTGACGTTATCTCATATTCAAAATTTAATAGGTGAAAATAATGAAAATTATGGCTATTTGTGGCTCGGGGTTGGGCAGCAGTTTTATGGTAGAAATGAATATCAAGAAAGTGCTGAAAAAAATGGCGATTGAGGCGGAAGTTGAACATTCCGATCTCTCCTCGGCTACGCCGGGCGCTGCTGATATTTTCGTAATGGCAAAAGATATCGCTGACAGCGCCAGCGTCCCGGCCAGCCAATTGGTGGTGATCAGTAATATCATCGACATTAATGAACTCGAAGCGAAGCTGCGCGCTTATTTCGAAGCTCACTCCATCATTTAATCAAAGCCATTGGCGAGGTGGATATGTTTATCCAGGAAACGCTTAAATTTGTGGTTGATATACTGAAAGTCCCGGCGGTGCTGGTAGGCGTTATTGCATTAATTGGCTTGCTGGCACAAAAGAAATCATTTTCTGATGTGGTGAAAGGCACGGTAAAAACCATTCTCGGCTTTATCGTACTTGGTGGTGGTGCCACGGTGTTGGTCGGGTCCCTTAACCCGTTGGGGGGCATGTTTGAACATGCCTTTAATATTCAGGGCATCATTCCCAATAATGAAGCCATTGTATCCATTTCTTTGGAAAAATATGGTGCGTCTACCGCGCTGATTATGGCGTTTGGTATGGTAGCGAATATTATCGTCGCCCGTTTTACCCGACTGAAGTATATCTTCTTGACCGGCCACCATACCTTTTATATGGCCTGTATGATCGGCATTATCCTGACGGTGGCTGGTTTTGAAGGGGTACAGCTGGTGTTTACCGGCGCGCTGACCTTGGGGTTGGTGATGGCTTTCTTCCCGGCGATTGCCCAGCGTTATATGCGCCGCATTACCGGGAATGATGATATCGCTTTCGGGCATTTCGGCACGCTGGGTTACGTGCTTGCCGGTTGGATCGGTACACGCGTTGGCAAAGGCTCACGTTCCACCGAAGAGATGAACCTGCCGAAGAACCTCAGCTTCTTGCGTGACAGCTCCATTTCCATCTCGATGACCATGATCGTTATCTATCTGATCCTGGCGATTTGTGCCGGACAAACGTATGTCGAAAGCCAACTCAGCGGCGGGCAGAACTATCTGGTGTATTCGATTATCCAGGCGATTACCTTTGCCGCAGGGGTATTCATCATCCTGCAAGGGGTGCGTTTGATTCTGGCGGAGATCGTTCCGGCCTTTACCGGCTTTTCAGAAAGACTGGTGCCTAACGCCCGCCCGGCGTTGGATTGCCCGGTGGTCTACCCTTATGCCCCTAATGCCGTGCTGATTGGCTTTCTGTTTAGCTTCCTCGGTGGGTTGGTGGGGCTGTTCCTGCTTGGGCAAATGAAAATGGTGCTGATCCTGCCGGGCGTCGTCCCGCATTTCTTTACCGGTGCGACCGCCGGGGTATTTGGTAATGCTACCGGTGGGCGGCGTGGTGCGATGCTGGGGGCATTTGCCAATGGCCTGCTGATTACCTTCTTGCCGGTGCTGTTGCTACCGGTGTTGGGAGCGTTGGGCTTTGCCAATACCACCTTCTCCGATGCCGATTTCGGTGTGATAGGGATTGTGCTGGGCAATATGGCGCGTTTTATGACCAAAGAAACGATCATGGTCGCGATCATCGCCATCTTCGCATTGTTGGTTGCACATAATTTTCTGGGCAAAGGCAAAAGCGCTCCGACTGCAGATCGCGTTGAGAAATAAGTGAGGGCGGTTTAATGAACAACACGGTGACTGAGATTGGCGAATTGCGTGCGCTGGCGCGGGAGATCCGCGTGGAAACGCTGAAAGCCCTGACCGGGCTGGGGTTTGGCCACTATGGGGGCTGCATGTCGATCGTGGAAACGCTGGCAGTCTTGTATGGCGAAGTGATGCGTATCGATCCGGCAGACCCCGATTGGCCGGAGCGTGACTACTTTGTGCTGTCAAAGGGCCATGCCGGCCCGGCACTTTACAGCACGCTGGCGATTAAGGGCTATTTTCCGCTTGAGCAGTTGAACACGCTGAATCAGAACGGTACCCGCTTGCCGAGCCACCCGGATCGTCTGCTGACTCGAGGTGTGGATGCGACCACCGGCTCTCTCGGGCAAGGCGTTTCCATTGCTGCAGGGATCGCGCTTTCACACCGGCTGGCAGGCCGACGCAATCGGGTATTCAGCATTTTGGGGGATGGCGAGCTCAACGAAGGGCAGTGCTGGGAAGCGTTCCAGTTTATTGCTCACCACAACCTGCATAACCTGACGCTGTTTATCGATTACAACAAGCAGCAGTTGGATGGTGCGCTGGATGAGGTGATCAAACCTTTCGATCTGGCAGGTAAGTTCACCGCCTTTGGTTTTGAGGTGCAAACCGTGCCGGGGGATGACATTGCGGCGATCCGTGATGCGGTGCTGCCAGTGCGCGGCGGTGAACAACGCCCGCTGGTGGTGATCCTGGATAGCATTAAAGGACAGGGCGTCGCCTATCTGGAGAGCCTGCAGAACTCTCATCACTTGCGCTTAACGCCGGATGTGCAGCGGGAAATCGAAAAGGCCATTGCCGATCTGGAGGTTGCTGATGTTTAACGTAGTCACGCAGTTGGAAAACGACGGCATAGAGATGCGCAAAGTGTACGCCGGAATGATGCGCCAACAGATTGAGGCGGGTAAACCGGTAATCGCGCTGGAAGCCGATCTGATGAGTTCGATGGCAATGGATGGGGTACATAAAGATCATCCGCAGCATGTGATCAACTGCGGCATTATGGAGGCTAATGTGATCGGGGTTTCTGCCGGATTGTCGCTGACCGGGCGGATCCCCTTTGTGCATACCTTCAGCGCATTTGCCAGCCGGCGTTGTTTTGATCAGCTTTTTATGTCGTTGGATTATCAGCGCAATAACGTGAAGGTGATCGCTTCGGATGCCGGGGTGAGCGCCTGCCATAACGGCGGCACGCATATGTCGTTTGAAGATATGGGCATCGTACGCGGGCTGGCGCATTCGGTGGTGCTGGAGGTGACCGATGCCACGATGTTTCAGGATATCCTGCAGCAACTGGTCGAACTGCAAGGCTTTTACTGGGTGCGCACGATCCGCAAACAGGCAACGCGTATTTATCAGGACGGCTCCCGTTTTACCATTGGTAAAGCCAATCTGCTGCGTGACGGTAGTGAAATCACGTTGATTGCCAACGGCATCATGGTGGCTGAAGCGCTAAAGGCGGCACAGGCGTTGGAACAGCAAGGCATCAGCGCTGCGGTGATCGATATGTTCACGCTCAAGCCGATCGATCGTGACATTATTAAGACCTATGCAGCAAAAACCGGCAAAATTGTCACCTGCGAAAACCATAGTATCCATAACGGACTGGGCTCAGCCGTGGCGGAGGTGCTGGTAGAAGAGTGCCCGGTACCGATGCGTAGGGTTGGCGTGAAAGAACGTTATGGGCAAGTGGGAACACAGGCGTTTTTGCAGCAGGAGTACGGCTTGACGGCCGACCATATTCTGCAGGCAGCACATCAGTTGCTGAATGGTGTGGCGTAACCGTGTGTAAGTGCCACAGGTACTGGCCTGACTCACAGCGGCATTAGCGCTGTGAGTTTTTTTACCTGGCGTACGGTGAAGCGAGAAGAGGGGCAGAAAGTGGTGCAAGAAAATACCGAGATATCATGTGTGCAAGAAAACCTTGCAACTATGGCGTTACTTGTATGGTTATTTGAGTAGAAACTTCAAATGAGTATACAACTTAAGCGAAATATTTGAATTATCCTGCCGTTATTCTTGGTTAATGAATGGTCACATTCTGAATGTGTTAATGTTCATTATTAACTTTTAGAGTGAATAGGACTGATGAAAAAGCCTTTAGTTGATGGATAACATTGATTTTTTCGTAGCGCAAAGTAGCGAGATATAATCTTAAAATACCTTGAAACATATGCTGTGTTGGTGTGTGCATAGACATTATAGTGCAAAAAGTTACATGAAATACGTTTTTTTCTTAATGTTTACCTCGGTTATTTCTTGTTTTTTATTGGAATAAACCTGTGCTTATTAAATAATTTGTTTTAATTCAATGTGATGTGATTTTTTTATCGTTTCTCGTTAATAAGGAAATGGTTAGGGTTTTATAATAAGTTAAAACGCATTGAAACATTTATTTTACGCTTTACATTAAAGCGAATTTAATTAGAATGTGCCCCGTCAGGTTAAGGCGTTATTGGTCGATTATCCAGTTTATGGCTTTAAAGCTATGATTTCAGCAATAGGTAGACTATTGCTGTATTAGTTTTGGGTTAAATGTAGAAAGTCGTCAACCAACGAAAAAACGTACGGGCTATGCTTAGATTGCTCTAGTCTGCTTATCTCAATGCCTGCTTGTTTTACCTTTTGATAATAACTTATGGCGTTGAGATTTTTGAGCCACGGCTTAAATAGGATCTATCGTTCGACTTGTCTGATGCTGCAAGTAAAATAGCATTAATTTTATATAGGGCAATTTATACCCGTAGAATATGGAGTTTCTAACAGTGAAAAAAATTTTTTGTGTTACTACTTTGGTTGCCGCAAGTTTGGGTCTATCGGCAGGCGCATCGGCTGCTGATGGTCAGGTAAACTTCGAAGGGCAAATTATTACCGAGGCTTGCCAGGTTGTTAATAATATGAGTAATCCTGCGGAAGTAGCGTTGGGCAAGGTGGCGGCGAGCGCTCTCGCTAAAAAGGGCGATACTGCGAGCCCGCAGAAATTCATTTTGAGCTTGAAAAATTGTCCGCCTTCTGTGAGTGCCGCTCAAGTTTCGTTTGATGGCGATGCTGCCACTAGCGAAAACAATTCTTTAGCTCTTACTCAAGTGGCTGACATGGCGACAGGGGTGGGTGTTCAAATCTCCGATACCTCAGCCGTATTGCCTTTGCGGACCCCTTCAGTGGCCTACCCACTGACTGCTGGTGTGGATAATGATTTGGCGTTCGTTGCGCGCTATGTTGCAACAACAGATACCGTTACCCCAGGGCCAGCAAATGCGGTGGCAACTTTTAGTATCACTTATAACTAATCGCATTTGAGCGAGTTAAGTTTAGCGGCCCGTTTCATCACGGGCCGCTTTTTTACTACTTTAGCAGGTAAGAAATGTTATCAGGCTTGCTCTACCAGGGCATCGGCCTGAGCAGACTGAATCGCCGTCAGCGCCACGGTGTAGACGATATCGTCCACCAGTGCGCCACGTGACAGATCGTTTACCGGTTTGCGCATCCCTTGCAGCATCGGCCCGATAGACACCAGATCGGCAGAACGCTGTACTGCTTTATAGGTGGTGTTACCGGTGTTCAGATCTGGGAAGATGAACACGGTGGCTTTACCTGCCACTGGCGAGTTAGGCGCTTTGGATTTGGCAACGTCAGCCATGATCGCCGCATCGTACTGCAGTGGGCCATCGATGATCAGGTCTGGGCGTTTCTCCTGTGCCAGGCGGGTAGCTTCACGCACTTTCTCAACGTCACTGCCTGCACCTGAATTACCGGTAGAGTAGGAGATCATAGCCACGCGCGGTTCGATACCGAAGGCGGCAGCGGAGTCGGCAGACTGAATGGCGATCTCGGCCAGTTGTTCTGCGGTAGGATCTGGGTTGATCGCACAGTCACCATAGACCAGAACCTGATCGGGCAGCAGCATGAAGAATACGGAAGAAACCAGCGAGCTGCCCGGCGCGGTTTTGATCAACTGCAACGGTGGGCGAATGGTATTGGCAGTGGTGTGAACCGCACCGGATACCAGGCCGTCAACTTCGCCTTTTTCCAGCATCAGAGTGCCGAGAACCACGTTATCTTCCAGTTGCTCGCGGGCAACCACTTCGGTCATGCCCTTGCTCTTACGCAATTCTACCAGGCGTGGCACGTATTTTTCACGCACGGCAACCGGATCGACGATCTCAATGCCTTCGCCCAACTCAACGCCCTGCGCCGCCGCTACGCGCTTGATCTCATCCGGATTCCCCAGCAGCACACATTCGGCGATGCCGCGTGCGGCACAGATCGTCGCCGCTTTCACGGTGCGTGGCTCATCGCCTTCCGGCAGTACAATGCGCTTACCCGCTTTGCGTGCCAGCTCGGTCAGTTCGTAACGGAATGCCGGTGGCGACAGACGACGTGAACGTTCTGAAGTGGCAGTCAAAGACGCGATCCACTCGGCGTTGATATGGCTTGCCACGTAGTTCTGCACCTGCTCAATGCGCTGGTGGTCATCCGCAGGCACTTCCAGGTTGAAGCTTTGCAGGCTCAGCGAGGTCTGCCAGGTGTTGGTATCGACCATGAATACCGGTAGGCCGGTTTGGAAGGCACGTTCGCAGAGTTTTTTGATCGACCCATCGATTTCGTAACCGCCGGTCAGCAGCAGGGCACCGATTTCCACACCGTTCATCGCCGCCAGACAGGCGGAAACCAGCACATCCGGGCGATCTGCGGAAGTCACCAACAGTGAACCCGGGCGGAAGTGTTCCAGCATATGCGGAATGCTGCGCGCACAGAAGGTCACTGACTTCACCCGGCGGGTCATGATGTCACCTTCGTTGATCACGCGCGCTTTCAGGTGGCGGGCCATATCAATGGCGCGGGTTGCGATCAGATCGAAGCTCCAAGGCACACAGCCCAATACCGGCAGTGGGCTATTGGCAAACAGCTGAGCGGGATCGACGTTGGCCACGCTGGCTTTGGTAGAGTCATCAAAAATTTCCGACAGATCCGGACGGGTACGGCCCTGATCGTCAACCGGTGCGTTCAGCTTGTTGATGATCACGCCGGTAATGTTTTTGTTCTTGCTGCCGCCAAAGCTGCTGCGGGCCAGTTCGATGCGCTCTGTCAACTGAGCCGGAGAATCGTTACCCAGCGCCAGCACGAAGACGATTTCAGCATTCAGGGTTTTGGCAATTTCAAAGTTCAGTGCGCTGGCAAACTGGTGCTTGCGGGTGGGCACCAGGCCTTCGATCAGCACCACTTCCGCATCTTTGGTGTTTGCGTGGTAACGCGCCACGATCTCTTCCATCAGCACGTCTTGCTGGTTGGAGCTCAGCAGGCTTTCCACGTAGCTCATACGCAGCGGTTCGGCGGTAGGGATGGTTGAGTTGCTGCGGATGATGGTGGTGGTCTGGTCGAGGGTATCGCCACCGCTACGCGGTTGGGCGATAGGCTTGAATACGCTCAGACGAACGCCTTTTTGCTCCATAGAGCGGATGACACCCAAGCTGACGCTGGTCAGGCCAACGCTGGTGCCGGTGGGGATCAACATAATTGTACGTGACACAGAATAGTCCTCTTCACGGTTTTTTTTCAGTCTGCGGTAAACGCGCAGGCAAATCTTGGCTCTGAAACAACACCGTCAGCCTCGGCTGACGGTGTGGGGAGCATTAAGCGGTGAGACGGGCAGCGTCTTGCGCGATGACCAACTCTTCGTTGGTTGGGATTACCAGTGCCAGACGGCTACCGTCTTTGGTGATGTTGCCGGATTTGCCGAAGCGAGCGGCCAGGTTACGTTCGTGGTCGATCTCAAAGCCCAGCAGGCCCAGTTTGTCTAGGGTCAACTCACGCACCAGTGCCGCATTTTCGCCGATGCCACCGGTGAAGATCACTGCATCCAGGCGGCCATCCATCAGCGCGCTATAGGCACCGATGTATTTAGCCAAACGGTGACAGAATACGTCCATGGCACGTTTAGCGTCGGCTTTGGTCGCGTAGTTGTCTTCAACGTAGCGACAGTCGCTGGTGACTTCGGTCAGGCCCAGCAGGCCGGATTCTTTGGTCAGCATTTTGTTGATCTGGTCAACGCTCATGCCCAATGAGTCGTGCAGGTGGAAGATGATGGCCGGATCGATGTCACCGCTGCGGGTGCCCATCACCAAGCCTTCCAGCGGCGTCAGGCCCATGGAAGTATCGACACATTTACCGTTACGCACTGCGCTGACGGAACCGCCATTGCCCAAGTGGCAGGTAATAACGTTCACTTCGTCAACCGGTTTGTTCAGCATCTTCGCCGCTTCTTGTGTCACATAGAAGTGGCTGGTGCCGTGTGCACCATAGCGGCGAACGCCGTGGTCACGGTACAGGCTGTACGGCAGGGCGTACAGGTAGGACTCTTCCGGCATCGTCTGGTGGAACGCGGTGTCGAACACGGCGACGTTTTTATCAGCCAGATTCGGGAAAGATTTCAAGGCTTCAGCGATACCGATCAGGTGAGCTGGGTTATGCAGTGGTGCAAAGGGTACCGAATCTTTGATACCTTGCAGGACTTCGTCGTTGATCACGGCAGAGGCGGTGAACTTCTCGCCGCCGTGCACGATGCGGTGGCCGATAGCGGTCAACTGTGCGGAAAGCTCTGGTTTTTGTGCCAGAATAGTATTAACAATGAAGTTCAGCGCTTCACTGTGTGCTGCGCCAGCACCCAGTGCCGCTTCTTGCTTAGCGCCATCCATTTTCCACTTGATACGCGCTTCTGGGAGGTGGAAGCACTCGGCAAGGCCGGAAAGATACTCTTCACCGTTGGCTGCATCAATGATAGCGAATTTGAGAGAAGAACTGCCGCAGTTAAGAACCAGTACTAGCTTACTCGACATGGAAGTACCTACTTATAGTTCGTGTTGTTAGTGGACCCAGAACACGTGGTGAATAAATCGTCAAACAGACATCAAGCGTAGCGCATAATGGCGTTGACATTTATGATTAACATCATGTCAGTGACAAAAAACACATGATGATAAAAAAACCGGTGATTTCTCCGCGGTTTAAGTAATCTTGCTTTTAAATGGGCGAAAAGTTGACAGATTTTGTGTCATCTTCTACCGGCCAAAAGGCCGGCTTAGGATACCGATAGCCCGTAGCAAACACAAAATAAATTTAAAGCTTCAACTTTTTTGTTGGTGTGTTTGCGAAAATATTTCATTTTTATACGTGAAGTTGAGGTAAGCGATGACGAGTAAGCCATCCGGTTCCGTGAATTGGTTTCAGATATTCCAGCGTGGGCAGCATTACATGAAAACCTGGCCTGCCGATAAACGGTTGGCACCGATGTTCCCAGAGAATCGCATTACGCGTGCCACTCGCTTTGCCGTGCGTGTTATGCCGCCGCTGGCGATCTTTACCCTGACTTGGCAAATTGCCCTTGGCGGTCAGCTCGGTCCGGCGATTGCGACGGCATTATTTGCCTGCAGCATGCCGATGCAGGGCCTGTGGTGGCTGGGCCGTCGTTCGGTGACCCCGCTGCCTCCCTCTTTATTACAGTGGTTCCATGAGGTGCGTAATAAGCTGGCAGAAGCCGGGCAGGCGTTGGCACCGATTGAAGGAGCACCTACCTATCAAGCCTTGGCCGATGTGCTGAAGCGTGCGTTCAAGCAGTTGGATAAAACCTTCCTTGACGATCTCTGATCCCGAGCTTTTCAAGCTAGCGCTATCCGAAGCCCATCTTGCGATAACCCCGGTTCAAATCAAAGAAGGTGCGAGTTGTGGTTCCACACCATAACGCCGTCATGCGATGCTTTCACTCATTTGCAGAACTGAGGAATGTGAAATGGAAATGACTAACGCCCAACGTTTGATCCTGTCCAATCAGTACAAAATGATGACCCTGCTCGATCCAGACAATGCCGATCGCTATCGCCGTTTGCAGACTATTATCGAGCGCGGTTTCGGTTTACAGATGCGCGAACTCGATCGTGATTTTGGTGAGATGAGCGAGGACGTGTGCCGCACCATCATCAACATTATGGAAATGCATCATGCATTGCAGGTGTCCTGGGAAAACCTCAAGGATCGCCAAGGGCTTGATGGCCGCCGCTTGGCCTTCCTCGGCTTTGACGCAGCAACCGAAGCACGCTACCTCAGCTATGTGCGTTTCCTGGTCAGCACGGAAGGGCGGTATACTCACTTCGATTCCGGCAGCCATGGCTTTAATGCCCAAACCAAAATGTGGGAGAAGTATCAGCGCATGCTGGCAATCTGGCTATCATGCCCACGCCAATACCATTTGAGCGCCGTTGAGATTGCGCAAATCATTAATGCCTGATGATTTGCAGTGTGAAAGATAACGGAGAGAAAAGAGGTTTTCTGTGGAATGTAAGGGTTTTTTGTTCGACCTTGATGGAACGTTAGTGGATTCATTACCTGCGGTGGAACGTGCCTGGACTCACTGGGCCGAGCGTCACGGTATCAGCCCGCAGGAAGTGTTGGCTTTTATTCACGGTAAGCAGGCCATTACTTCATTGCGTCATTTTATGCCAGGAGCGACGGAGTCGGCGATCCAGCATGAGTTTGAACTGCTTGAACAAATGGAAGCGCAGGATACCGATGGCGTCAGCGCGCTGCCCGGTGCTGTGGCGCTGTTGGAGCGGCTTAATGCGCTGGGTATTCCTTGGGCGATAGTGACCTCGGGTTCGATTCCGGTGGCCAGCGCGCGGCGGAAAGCCGGTGGTTTACCGCAGCCTGAAGTGTTTATTACCGCAGAACTGGTGAAGCAGGGTAAACCACAGCCAGATGCTTATTTGCTGGGTGCTGAACGTTTGGGTTTGGCTCCGCAGGCGTGTGTGGTGGTGGAGGATGCGCCCGCAGGGATCCTTTCCGGCCTGGCGGCGGGGTGCCAGGTGATCGCTGTTAACGCGCCGGCGGAAGCGCCGAAGCTCGATCAGGTGGATCTGATACTCTCTTCGCTGACTCAGATTAAGGTTGAGAAGGCCCTGCAGGGAGCAAGCATCGAACTTATTGCTTAATCTGTATTTTTTTACCTCAAATTGATTAGACCCCGCATTTGCGGGGTTTTTTTATGCTAATTTTTAAGGCCCGGATCACTGTAGAATGAGGCCGTTTTGAACAGCGAATTACTTTGGGTTTTGATTTTACTGCTGATAGCTATTGTACTGTTTACAACCAATAAGCTGCGCATGGACGTAGTGGCATTACTGGTGATTATCGCGTTTGTGTTGAGTGGCACCTTAACTCTGCAAGAGGCCACCGCGGGTTTTAGCGATCCTAACGTGATTTTGATCGCTGCCCTGTTTGTGATCGGGGAAGGTTTGGTGCGCACCGGCGTGGCTTATCAGGTTGGCGATTGGTTGGTGAAAGTCGCGGGCAGCAGTGAAACCAAAATGTTGGCGCTGTTGATGTTCACCGTGGCCGGGTTGGGGGCATTTATGAGCTCGACCGGTGTGGTGGCGATCTTCATTCCGGTGGTCCTCAGCGTGGCGGTACGCATGAAGATTTCGCCAGGGCGGCTGATGATGCCGCTCAGCTTTGCTGGGCTTATCAGCGGCATGATGACGCTGGTGGCTACGCCGCCGAATATGGTGGTCAACAGTGAATTGGTACGTGAGGGGCTGGTCGGCTTCAGTTTCTTCGGCGTGACGCCAATCGGCCTGATCATTTTATTGATGGGGGTGGGGTACATGTTGATTGCCCGCCGTTGGCTGGGTAAAAGCAGCGGTGCTAAAAACGCTAAGTCGGCCTGGCAGCGCCGGACGTTTCGCGATCTGATCCGTGACTATAAATTGGCGGGGAGGGCTCGTCGTTTGGCGGTTCGCAGTGGCTCACCGTTGATTGGGCGCTCCTTGGATGAATTACATTTGCGTGCCCGCTATGGTGCCAACGTTATCGGCATCGAGCGATGGAAACGCTTTCGCCGCGTGATGATCAGCGCTTTCGGCAGCACAGAGTTGCGTGAAGGGGATGTGTTGCTGATCGACATGTCGGATTGCGATGTTGATTTACGCCAGTTCTGTAGTGAACAGTTACTGGAACCTATGATCCTGCGTGGTGAGTATTTTTCTGAGCAGGCGCGTAACGTGGGAATGGCGGAGGTGTCGTTAATTCCTGATTCGGCGTTGTTGGGGAAATGCGTGCGCGATGCGGCCTTCCGCAGCCGTTACGATCTGAACGTGATAGGTATCCGCCGTAACGGCAAAACGTTGGAAGGTAAACTGGTCGATGAGCCCCTGATCTTGGGGGATATCCTGCTGGTGATCGGTGACTGGAAAGCGATCCGTCAGTTACAGGCCAAGACTCATGACTTCATTGTGCTGAATCTGCCTGCAGAGGTGGATGAGGTGGCACCTGCCATCACTCAGGCTCCGCATGCGTTGTTCTGCCTGGCGCTGATGGTGGCGATGATGCTGACCGATGAAATCCCGAACCCCATCGCCGCGCTGATCGCCTGCCTGCTGATGGGGCGTTTCCGTTGCATCAATACGGAAAGCGCTTATAAAGCGATCCACTGGCCAAGCATTATTTTAATCGTCGGTATGATGCCTTTTGCCCAGGCCTTGCAGAAAACCGGCGGTGTGGATTTGATCGTACAAGGGTTGATGGATATCGCCGGTGATGCAGGCCCGCGAATTATGCTTGTGTGCCTGTTTGTACTTTGTGCCTCCATCGGGTTGTTTATCTCCAATACTGCGACGGCGGTGCTGATGGCACCCATCGCGATTGCGGCGGCACATAAGATGGGGGTCTCGCCTTATCCGTTTGCCATGATTATTGCCATTGCAGCCTCGGCAGCCTTTATGACGCCGGTGTCATCGCCGGTGAACACTTTGGTTTTGGGGCCTGGGAATTACAAGTTTGGCGATTTTGTGCGTATCGGCGTGCCGTTCACGCTATTGGTAATGATCGTCAGCGTGGTGGTAGTGCCGTGGCTGTATGAGTTTTAGGCCCGAGTTTCGGGCCCATAGCGATGATTATAGCGGGGAGTCTATACTGATCTCATCCAACGAAAGGCTAAAGCTGGGAATAAACACTTCCATAAAATAATCCATTTCCGGGCTTTGACGCAGCTGAAGCGTTTTTTCCAGGCGTGCTTTAGCCAAGGTAAATTCGTTATTTCCGGCTGACAGTTCCTCCAGGCACTTCAGGTAGGCGCAGAGGGCGTCGGCCTGTTTTACCAGAAGTTTCTCTTCCTCACTGTAATAGTGTTCATCCAGAATTGAACGGAAGTCATTCTGTAATTCTTTTGGAATCATCTCTAGCAGCTTTTGTTGCGCGATCTTTTCAATTTTTTTGTATTCGTGGGCGATCTGCGGATTGTAATACTTGATGGGGGTGGGCATATCTCCGGTCAATACTTCGCTGGCATCGTGATACATTGCCAGCAGCGCCACGCGCTCGGCGTTCAGGTTACCGTTAAATTTGCGGTTCTTTATCACCGCCAGCGCGTGGGCGACAAACGCAACCTGCAGGCTGTGTTCGGAAACGTTTTCGGTACGCACATTGCGCATCAGCGGCCAGCGGCTGATCAGTTTCATACGCGAAAGGTGGGCAAAGAAATGGCTCTGGCTCATGGTGCTCTCTTTAGACAACGGCAAGTGAGGCGTTTATTGTGGGCAGTGGCGGCAGGTTATGCAAACCCAGTTGTGCGGTGTGGGCGCAGTGCACTACGCTGCGCCCATGAACCTTATTGGTGGTAGGTTTCGAGGAAGCGCCCCAGTTTACCCACGGCCATTTCCAACTCATCTACCCGCGGCAGAGTAACGATACGGACGTGGTCAGGATAAGGCCAGTTGAATGCGCTGCCTTGTACCAATAGCACTTTTTCCTGTAACAGCAGGTCTAGCACCATTTTCTGGTCGTCGCGGATATTAAAGCGCTTGGCGTCAATACGCGGGAACATATACAGCGCACCTTGGGGCTTCACGCAGGAAACGCCGGGAATAGCATTCAGCAATTCCCAGGTGCGGTTACGCTGTTCATACAGACGCCCGCCGGGTTGAATAAACTCGCTGATGCTCTGATAGCCGCCGAGCGCGGTTTGGATCGCGTGCTGCATCGGCACGTTGGCGCACAGGCGCATCGATGCCAGCATCTCCAACCCTTCGATATAGCCCTTGGCGTGCTTCTTCGGCCCATTAAGCACCATCCAACCTTGGCGGAAACCGGCGACGCGATAGGTTTTGGACAATCCGTTGAAGGTCACTGTCAGCAGATCCGGTGCCAGCGCGGCAATGGAGTGGTGCTCGGCGTCGTCATAAAGGATCTTGTCGTAAATTTCATCAGCAAAGATGATCAGGTCATGCTGACGCGCGATCTCAACGATCTGCTCCAGCAACTCTTTGCTGTAAACCGCACCCGTTGGGTTGTTGGGGTTGATGATCACAATACCGCGGGTACGTGGGGTGATCTTGCTGCGAATGTCGTCCAGATCTGGGAACCAGCCCGATTCTTCATCGCAGATGTAGTGCACGGCTTTGCCGCTGGAGAGCGATACCGCAGCGGTCCACAGCGGATAGTCGGGGGCTGGCACCAGCATTTCGTCGCCAATGTTAAGCAGTGCCTGCATCGATTGCACGATCAGTTCAGAGACGCCATTACCAATGTAGATATCCTCAACGGTCACATCACGCATGTTACGTGCCTGATAGTGCTGCATGATTGCTTTACGTGCTGAGAAGAGCCCTTTGGAATCGCAATAGCCTTGTGCCGTAGGGAGATTACGGATGACATCGACTAAAATTTCATCAGGGGCGTCAAAGCCGAACGGGGCGGGGTTGCCGATGTTCAATTTGAGGACTTTGTTGCCTTCTTCTTCAAGACGTTTAGCTTCTTTGAGCACCGGGCCACGAATGTCATAGCAGACGTTGTCCAGTTTGCTGGATTTCTCAATGGGGGACATAAAAAGTTGAGCCTTTTGCTGGATGGGGGATGATCCTACCGTGGAACACCGTAACCTGCTCAATGTACTCCTGGTGCTGCCGATTTTGAAGGGTTACGCAAGCCTTTGGTGCAAACGATCGGCTAAACTGATGATTTAAGCGATGATGTGTCTGTTATAATCGATAAATCAGAATTAAATTTTTTATTATATTGATTCTTTGGGTTTTTAATTTAAATTGCAGTGCGTTGATGCAAAAATTCTCTGCCACATGTCTACAGTTGAAACACACAAGACGTGTGCGCGACGAGGGGGATAATAAGATTGAAATTGTAAAAAAATGATAATGAAAGAATTATCTTATGGTTGCCATTGGCCAATAATACGACACTTCTTAGCAAAGTGAAATTGTATTAGAGGTGTTTCAGTAATCAACTTAAGGGTTTTTTAAGTAAAATTGCCTATAATTTAATAATAAAAAACCTTAATAGCTGAATTTATGAAACTCTCTGATAAATGAACCTAATGATACACAAGACGAGGGTTAATCTATTGGGCGAAAAGTAGCAATCGGATCCGCGACCTTATCCGTCTGGCTTGCACGATCGGTGAGGAAAGGCGATGGTTTCGTTGTTGGAAGCATCACGTTATTCAGTGATTAAGCACTTTTCGTCGTAACTTCCTCTTTATCAATAAGCTATTGCGATAGATCGCGGATAAAAAGCGATAGAGATAACGAAATATAAGTAATTTTTTTGCCCTCATCTAATGAGTGGGTTACTGTCATGTCTGGCGTTTGCCCTTTTTAGCTGCGCCTTAGAAATACACCAGGGTAGTTTGTAAATTAGAATTTAAAAAGTGAAGAAAACACTATGATAAATGCAAATCGTCCGATACTTAATCTCGACCTCGATCTGCTAAGAACCTTTGTTGCTGTTGCTGATCTGAATACTTTTGCGGCGGCTGCAGTCGCCGTTTGTCGTACCCAGTCAGCGGTCAGTCAACAAATGCAGCGGTTAGAGCAATTGGTAGGCAAAGAGTTATTTGCTCGCCATGGGCGTAATAAGTTATTAACCGAACACGGTATTCAGCTCCTCAGTTATGCCAGGAAAATCCTGCGTTTCAACGATGAAGCCTGTACCTCATTGATGTACAACAATATCAAAGGAGTGCTGACGATCGGTGCTTCTGATGATACTGCGGATACCATCCTTCCTTACCTGCTTAATCGTGTGACGTCGGTCTATCCCAAACTGGCCATTGATGTGCGAGTAAAACGTAGCCCGTTTATGATCGACATGCTGAATACCGGTGAGGTGGATTTAGCTATTACCACTGTGGATACGCAAGGGCATCCACATATTGTCCTGCGTACGTCACCGACCTTATGGTATTGCGCGGCAGATTATCATTTCCAGGCAGGGGAACCGATCCCGCTGGTGGTGTTGGATGAGCCAAGCCCCTTCCGTGAAATGGCGATCTCGCATCTGGATACTGCCGGTATTCCTTGGCGTATCGCTTATGTAGCGTCAACGTTATCCGCGGTGCGGGCGGCGTGCAAAGCGGGTTTGGGGATTACCGCACGGCCGATCGAGATGATGAGCCCCGATCTGCGGGTGTTGGGCACGACAGAAGGTTTACCACATCTTCCAGACACCCAATACTCATTGTGTAAAGACATGAAGTGCGAAAACGAGCTGGCAATGGCGATTTTCAGCGCCGTGCAAAATGGTAATGAGACTTACCATTTCAGCGAGGAGCATGTAGCAAGTGCTAATGGTTCTTGCCTGCCCGATGATGATGAAGAGTAATCGCTAATCGAGCTGTTTTATGGGAAAACCTCTGCTTCGGTGGAGGTTTTTTTTACCCGAAAATCGACTAAACAGCGATTTTTATCAATATTAAATCATTAATTCACTGAAAGCGTTATTTCTCCAACTATTCTTGAGCGGCGAAATGGCTCTGGGTAACAGCAACCCGATTTTGTCTGTTTTTTATGCATAAATAACAAGGGGGTAAAACTCTGGAGTTAAGTGAGGTGTTTTGGTACTTTACTTGTGGTCATTTTTTTAGCTGAGATTGGCAGAAATTGTTAAAGAGCTACACTTTTTTTGAAGATTTCTGTCTGAAACGTGTCTTGGATCAAAAAAATACCCCTAGGTAGTGAGTGGAACAACAGGGAAATCCTGAGAGAATGGTATAGTAAAACTGAAATGTGCATATTGGTTTATGCCTATCTTTTTTCTACATAACCATTGACTGACACGATTTAGCCTGAGCTAACGCATCATATGTTAATCAAATGGCGCGGATGTAAACTAATGTGTGGATTCTTTTGTCGAAGTTGACAAAAGGTTATAGAAAGGAGTAAAAAGCCCACAGTAAAAATGCTGCCTAACTCTCTGTAAAAGCAGCGTGTTCGTGTGGTTATTTATCCTTCCCTTAAATCGATGTGGTGCACTAACTGCCAGTAACAAGAGCAGAGCGATCGACGCCACTTTTGATGAGTAAGCATAGAGTATGTCAACAACCACTGAAGTTATCGCTCATCACTGGGCGTTCGCCGTATTTCTTATCATGGCTGTCGGGCTTTGCGGCTTCATGCTGCTGGGGGCGTTCTTCTTGGGTGGGAGAGCCCAGGCGCGCGCTAAAAATACCCCTTATGAGTCTGGGATCGACTCGGTGGGTTCGGCGCGTATGCGTCTTTCTGCCAAGTTCTATCTCGTCGCCATGTTCTTCGTTATCTTCGATGTTGAAGCCCTGTATCTGTATGCCTGGTCGGTCTCCATTCGTGAGAGCGGTTGGGTAGGCTTTATCGAAGCCGCCATTTTTATTTTGGTGTTATTGGCTGGTTTGGTGTATCTGGTGCGCATCGGCGCATTGGATTGGACTCCGGTGCGTTCCAAGCGCCTGAGCAAGCCAAGCACAATCAAGAACGCTAGCAACAGTCATCCGCAGTAACAGCGAGGCATTAAGATGGACTATACGCTCACCCGCATAGACCCGAACGGTGAGAACGACCGTTATCCCCTGCAAAAACAGGAGATCGTTGGCGATCCCCTGGAGCAGCAGGTTCACCGCACGGTTTACATGGGTAAACTCGAACATGCGTTGCATGACATGGTGAACTGGGGGCGTAAAAACTCTCTTTGGCCGTATAACTTCGGCCTTTCGTGCTGTTATGTGGAAATGGTGACTTCGTTTACCGCCGTGCATGACGTGGCTCGTTTTGGTGCGGAAGTGTTGCGTGCCTCTCCTCGCCAAGCGGATTTTATGGTGGTTGCGGGTACCTGCTTCACCAAGATGGCCCCGGTTATTCAGCGCCTGTACGAGCAGATGCTGGAGCCTAAGTGGGTGATCTCGATGGGTGCCTGTGCCAACTCCGGCGGGATGTACGATATCTATTCCGTGGTGCAGGGCGTTGATAAATTCCTGCCGGTTGATGTCTACATTCCAGGCTGCCCACCGCGCCCGGAGGCCTATATGCAAGCGTTATTGCTGCTGCAGGAATCTATCGGTAAAGAACGTCGCCCGCTGTCGTGGGTGGTTGGCGATCAGGGCGTTTACCGCGCCAATATGCAGTCTGAAAAAGAGCGTAAGCACGCCGAGCGTATTGCGGTAACCAACCTGCGGACGCCTGACGAGATTTAAAGCGTTCATTTAACGTCCATCTTAGTGCGTTATTGGTTAGCTCCGCGAAAAGTTTAACTTGCGGCGAAATAACCCTTTAGTGTGGTGAAAAAAATTATGACAGATTTAACGACGCACGACGCTTCGTCTGCTCGGCCAGCATGGGAAACCAGGGATCATCTTGACGATCCGGTGATTGGCGAACTGCGCAACCGTTTTGGGCCGGAAGCCTTTACCGTTCAGCCCACCCGTACCGGAATGCCCGTGGTATGGGTTAAGCCTGACCAGTTACTGGAAGTCATGACGTTCCTAAGAAAACAGCCCAAGCCTTATGTGATGCTGTTCGATCTGCATGGTGTTGATGAGCGTCTGCGTACTCACCGTCAGGGTCTGCCTGCTGCAGATTTTTCTGTTTTCTATCATCTGATTTCAATCGAACGTAACCGTGACATCATGCTGAAAGTGGCGCTGTCTGAAAAAGATCTGCACGTGCCCACAGCAACCAAAGTGTTCCCGAATGCCAACTGGTATGAGCGCGAAACCTGGGAAATGTTCGGTATTACCTTCGATGGCCACCCGCATCTGACGCGCATCATGATGCCGCAGACCTGGGAAGGCCATCCACTGCGTAAAGATTATCCGGCGCGTGCGACAGAATTCGATCCGTTTGTTTTGACCAAGCAGAAAGAAGATCTGGAGATGGAGTCGCTGAAATTCAAGCCGGAAGATTGGGGCATGAAGCGCGGCACTGAGAACGAGGACTTCATGTTCCTTAACCTCGGCCCGAACCACCCGTCTTCACACGGCGCATTCCGTATTATTCTGCAACTGGATGGCGAAGAGATCGTCGATTGTGTGCCGGACGTGGGCTATCATCACCGCGGTGCCGAGAAGATGGGCGAACGCCAGTCCTGGCACAGCTACATTCCGTACACCGACCGTATCGAGTATCTCGGCGGCTGCGTGAACGAAATGCCTTACGTACTGGCGGTTGAAAAGCTGGCCGGGATCGTAGTGCCGGATCGTGTTAACACCATCCGCGTCATGCTCTCCGAACTGTTCCGCATCAACAGCCATCTGCTGTACATCAGTACCTTTATTCAGGATGTGGGCGCGATGACCCCGGTGTTCTTCGCCTTTACCGATCGTCAAAAAGTGTACGATTTGGTGGAAGCGATTACCGGTTTCCGTATGCATCCGGCCTGGTTCCGCATTGGTGGTGTAGCACACGATCTGCCGCGCGGTTGGGATCGCTTACTGCGTGATTTCCTTGACTGGATGCCAAAACGCCTTGATTCTTACGTCAAAGCCGCGCTGAAAAACAGCATCCTCAAAGGTCGTTCGATCGGTGTTGCTTCCTACAACGCTAAAGAAGCGTTGGAGTGGGGCGTGACCGGCGCGGGCCTGCGTGCTACCGGTATCGAGTTTGACGTGCGTAAATGGCGTCCGTACTCCGGCTATGAAAACTTCGATTTCGAAGTGCCGGTCGGTGATGGCAACAGCGACTGCTATACCCGCGTGATGTTGAAAGTAGAAGAATTGCGCCAGAGCCTGCGGATTCTTGAGCAGTGCCTGAACAACATGCCGGAAGGCCCATTCAAGGCCGATCACCCGCTGACTACGCCGCCGCCGAAAGAGCGCACGCTGCAGCATATTGAAACGCTGATCACCCACTTCCTGCAGGTTTCCTGGGGCCCGGTGATGCCAGCCAACGAATCATTCCAGATGATTGAAGCCACGAAAGGGATTAACAGCTACTACCTGACCAGCGACGGCAGCACTATGAGCTATCGCACCCGGGTACGTACGCCAAGCTTTGCTCACTTGCAGCAAATCCCGGCGGTAATCCGTGGCAGCCTGGTCTCCGACCTGATCGTCTATCTGGGTAGTATCGATTTTGTAATGTCAGATGTGGACCGCTAACTATGCATGATCATAACGATGCACTTGAGCCGATTAATGCAGTCGTTCCCGAAAACGGTGCCGATGCATTTGTGCTGAGCGCGCAAGAGCGTGATGCGATCGAGCACGAAAAGCACCATTACGAGGATCCTCGCGCGGCTTCTATCGAAGCACTGAAAATTGTGCAGAAGCAGCGTGGCTGGGTGCCTGATGGGGCGATTTATGCCATTGCTGAAGTGCTGGGTATTCCTGCCAGCGACGTAGAGGGCGTGGCCACGTTCTACAGCCAGATTTTCCGTCAGCCTGTCGGGCGCCACATAATCCGTTATTGTGACAGCGTAGTGTGTCACATCAATGGTTATCAGGGCATTCAGGCGGCACTGGAGAAGAAACTCAATATCAAGCCGGGTCAAACCACCTTCGATGGCCGCTTTACGCTGCTGCCAACCTGCTGCCTGGGCAACTGCGACAAAGGCCCAAGCATGATGATCGATGAGGATACTCACGCTCATCTGACGCCGGAAAATGCGGTCGAATTGTTGGAGCGGTATAAATGATGATAGATATCAAACGTACTGCCGAAATGCATCCTCTCACCTGGCGGTTGCGCGATGACCAACAGCCGGTGTGGCTGGATGAATATCGTAGCAAAAACGGTTACGTCGGCGCGGAAAAAGCCCTTAAAGGCCTGGCACCCGATGAGATCGTCAATCTGGTAAAAGACGCCGGGCTGAAAGGCCGTGGCGGTGCAGGTTTCTCCACCGGTTTGAAGTGGAGCCTGATGCCGAAAGACGAATCCATGAACATCCGTTATCTGTTGTGTAACGCCGATGAAATGGAACCGGGGACGTATAAAGATCGCCTGCTGATGGAGCAACTGCCGCACCTGCTGGTGGAAGGCATGTTGATCTCCGCATTCGCGCTAAAAGCCTACCGGGGCTACATCTTCCTACGTGGCGAATATATCGAAGCGGCCGTGCATCTGCGCCGTGCGATTGCCGAAGCCACCGAAGCGGGCCTGTTGGGTAAAAATATCCTGGGCAGCGGCTTCGATTTTGAACTGATCGTTCATACCGGTGCTGGTCGTTACATCTGCGGTGAAGAAACTGCCTTGATCAACTCGCTGGAAGGCCGCCGTGCCAACCCGCGCTCCAAGCCTCCGTTCCCGGCGTCTGCCGGTGCCTGGGGCAAGCCGACCTGCGTAAACAACGTCGAAACCCTGTGCAACGTGCCTGCAATTCTTGAGCACGGCGTTGACTGGTACAAAGGCATTTCCGCCGGTAAGAGCAACGACGCGGGCACCAAACTGATGGGCTTCTCCGGCCGGGTGAAAAACCCAGGCGTGTGGGAACTGCCGTTTGGCACCACCGCGCGTGAAATTCTGGAAGATTACGCTGGCGGTATGCGCGATGGCCTGAAATTTAAAGCCTGGCAGCCGGGTGGTGCCGGAACCGACTTCCTGACCGCCGATCATCTGGATCTGCCTATGGACTTCGAGCATATCGGCAAAGCGGGTAGCCGCCTGGGTACCGCGCTGGCGATGGCGGTAGATCACGAAATCGGCATGGTTTCCCTGGTGCGTAACCTGGAGGAGTTCTTTGCCCGTGAGTCCTGCGGTTGGTGTACGCCGTGCCGCGACGGCCTGCCGTGGAGCGTGAAGATCCTGCGTGCATTGGAAAATGGCCAAGGGCAGCCGGGGGATATTGAAACCCTTGAGCAACTGTGTCGCTCCCTCGGCCCAGGCAAAACCTTTTGTGCCCATGCGCCAGGTGCCGTAGAGCCACTGCAAAGCGCGATTAAATATTTCCGTGACGAGTTTGAAGCTGGTATTGCCACCCAGCACTTTGGCAACACTCAGGTGATTGGCGGTATTCAGCCAAACAACTTGTTAAAACAGCGCTGGTAGCCGCTATACCCGGCGTCTTTTGCCTTGTTAAAAGGCGCGGGGCATACAGAATTTTTGATTAACGCCTGCCATTAAGCAGGCCACTTGGAAGCATGCTGACTATGGCTACGATTCATGTAGACGGCAAAGAATACGACGTAGATGGAGCCGACAACCTGTTGCAGGCGTGTCTCTCCCTCGGGCTCGATATTCCTTACTTTTGCTGGCATCCGGCGCTGGGAAGCGTCGGCGCTTGCCGCCAATGTGCGGTAAAGCAATACCAAAACGCGGACGATACGCGTGGCCGTTTGGTGATGTCTTGTATGACACCGGCATCTGATGGGACCTTCATTTCCATTGATGATGCCGAAGCCAAGCAGTTCCGTGAAAGCGTGGTCGAATGGTTGATGACCAACCATCCGCACGATTGTCCGGTATGTGAAGAGGGCGGCAACTGTCACCTGCAGGATATGACGGTAATGACCGGCCACAGCTTCCGGAGATACCGCTTCACCAAGCGTACTCATAACAACCAGGAACTGGGGCCGTTTATCTCTCATGAGATGAACCGCTGCATTGCCTGTTACCGCTGCGTGCGTTACTACAAAGATTATGCAGACGGCACCGATTTTGGTGTCTACGGTGCCCATGACAACGTCTACTTTGGCCGCCCAGAGAGCGGTACGCTGGAAAGCGAGTTTTCCGGTAACTTGGTAGAAGTCTGCCCAACCGGCGTATTCACTGACAAGACCCACTCTGAGCGTTATAACCGCAAATGGGACATGCAGTTTGCACCGAGCATCTGCCAGCAGTGCAGCGTCGGTTGCAACACCAGCCCCGGTGAGCGTTATGGCGAACTGCGTCGTATCGAAAACCGTTATAACGGCAGTGTGAACCACTATTTCCTGTGTGACCGTGGTCGTTTTGGCTATGGCTATGTCAACCTGAAGGATCGTCCGCGCCAACCGCAACAGCTGCGTGGTAACGACTGGATCACCCTGAACGCCGAACAGGCGATGCAGGGCGCGGCAGATATTCTGCGTCAGGCGAAGAAAACTATCGGTATCGGTTCACCGCGTGCCAGCCTGGAAAGCAACTTTGCGCTGCGTGAACTGGTGGGGGCGGAGAACTTCTATACCGGTATCAATCAGGCAGAACAACAGCGCCTGAACCTGATGCTTAACGTGCTGAAAAACAGTGGTGTTACCACCCCTAACCTGCGTGACATTGAAAGCTACGATGCGGTACTGGTGCTGGGCGAAGATCTGACTCAGACCGGTGCCCGTATTGCGCTTGCGGTACGTCAGGCGGTGAAGGGTAAAGCCCGCGCCATGGCCGCAGCACAGCGCGTGGCCGACTGGCAGATCGCCGCGGTGCAGAATATTGGCCAGCATGCTAAACACCCGCTGTTTGTCACCAACGTGGATAACACCCGCCTGGATGATATCGCCGCCTGGAACTACCGTGCGCCGGTTGATGAGCAAGCCCGTTTAGGCTTCGCCATTGCCCATGCGCTGGATGAGTCTGCACCGGCGGTGACCGATCTGGCTGCAGATCTGAACAAGAAAATTGATGTGATCGTGCAGGCTTTAGCAGGCGCGCAGAAGCCGTTGATCATCTCCGGCAGTAATGCGGGCAGTGATGCCATTATCGAAGCGGCAGCCAATATCGCCAAGGCGTTGAAAGGCCGTGGTGCCAACGTCGGTATTACCTTCGTGGCCGCGGCTGCCAACAGCATGGGGCTGGCGATGATCGGCGGTGGTTCTCTGGATGAAGCACTGTCGCAACTGGAAAACGGTGTAGCCGATACCGCGATCGTGATGGAGAACGATCTCTACCGTCATGCTCCGGCAGCGAAGGTAGATGCGGCACTGGCCAATGTTAATAACCTGATTGTGGCCGATCATCAGCGCACCGCCATCATGGAAAAAGCCAACCTGATCCTGTCTGCCGCCAGTTTTGCCGAGAGCGACGGGACGCTGGTCAACCAGGAGGGCCGTGCGCAGCGCTTCTTCCAGGTCTATGACCCGGCTTATTACGATGACGCCAAGAACAATATCCACAGCGTGATGCTGGAAAGCTGGCGTTGGATGCACTCGTTGCATTCGACCTACACCAGCCGCCAGGTTGACTGGACACAGTTGGACGATGTCATCGAAGCCTGTGTGGCTGCATTGCCGCAATTGCAGGGGATTGTCGAGGCGGCGCCAGATGCCACCTTCCGCATTCGTGGCCAGAAACTGGCACGTTCGCCGCACCGTTACAGCGGCCGTACCGCAATGCGTGCTGATATCAGCGTGCATGAACCGCGTCAACCGCAGGATAAAGACACCATGTTCGCCTTCTCGATGGAAGGGAACAACAGCCCGTTGGCCAATCGCCAGCAGATCCCGTTCGCTTGGGCACCCGGTTGGAACTCACCGCAGGCATGGAACAAGTTCCAGGCCGAAGTGGGCGGCAAACTGCGTCATGGCGATCCGGGTGTGCGTCTGATCGAAGCGGGGGAGGGGAACCTCGGTTACTTCACCACGATCCCGGCGGCATTCAAGGCCGAAGGCTGGCGTGTGGCGCCGTATTACCACCTGTTCGGCAGTGACGAAATGTCGCAACGTGCCGATGTGATCCAGCAACGTATGCCGCAGGCCTATGTGATGGTCAACAGTGCCGATGCCGCTCAGCTTGGTGTGAACGCCGGTGCCTGGTTAGAGTTTACCTGTGCTGGTCAAACGCTGCGTTTGCCGGCGCGTTTGAGCGAAACTCTGGCGCAGGGGCAGGTGGGTTTGCCGCTCGGCTTGCCAGGTATCCCGCCGGTATTGGTGGGCGCAACGGTTGAAAATCTGCGGGAGGCAGCACAATGAGCTGGTTTACGCCTGGGGTGATCGAGATTCTGATCGCCGTTCTGAAAGCGGTGGCGATCCTGCTGGTGGTTGTCACCTGCGGGGCCTTCATGAGCTTCGGTGAGCGCCGTCTGCTGGGCCTGTTCCAGAACCGTTACGGGCCAAACCGTGTCGGCTGGGGCGGTTCGCTGCAGTTGGTTGCCGACATGATCAAAATGTTCTTCAAAGAAGACTGGGTGCCGACCTTCTCCGACCGGGTGATCTTTACCCTGGCACCGATGATCGCCTTTACTTCTTTGCTGTTGGCCTTTGCTATCGTGCCGGTCAGCCCTAGCTGGGCGGTGTCCGATCTCAATATCGGTATTCTGTTCTTCCTGATGATGGCCGGTCTGGCGGTGTATGCCGTGCTGTTCGCCGGTTGGTCGAGCAATAACAAATACTCACTGTTGGGAGCGATGCGTGCTTCTGCGCAGACGCTGAGTTATGAAGTGTTCCTCGGTTTGTCACTGATGGGCGTGGTGGCGCAAGCTGGCTCGTTCAACATGCAGGCGATCGTTGAGTCACAGGCTCACGTCTGGAATATCATCCCGCAATTCTTTGGTTTCCTGACCTTTGCCATTGCCGGGGTTGCGGTGTGTCACCGCCATCCGTTTGACCAGCCGGAAGCCGAGCAGGAACTGGCTGACGGTTATCACATTGAATATTCCGGGATGAAGTTCGGTCTGTTCTTTGTGGGGGAATACATCGGTATCGTTACCGTGTCCGCCCTGATTGTGACGTTGTTCTTCGGCGGCTGGCAGGGCCCGTTCCTGCCGCCATTCATCTGGTTTGCATTGAAAACGGCCTTCTTTATGGTGATGTTCATTCTGATCCGTGCATCGCTGCCGCGCCCGCGTTATGACCAGATGATGTCATTTGGCTGGAAAGTTTGCCTGCCATTGACGCTGCTGAACCTGCTGGCAACCGCAGCAGTCATTTTGTACAACGCTCAATAAGGGGTGAATAAACCATGACATTGAAAGAGTTAGTGGTTGGTTTCGGCACCCAGGTGCGCAGCCTTTGGATGATTGGCATGCATGCCTTCGCCAAGCGTGAAACCCAGATGTATCCAGAAGAGCCGGTTTACCTGCCGCCGCGCTACCGTGGCCGGATTGTGCTGACGCGCGATCCTGACGGTGAGGAACGCTGTGTGGCCTGTAACCTGTGTGCGGTTGCTTGCCCGGTGGGGTGTATTTCACTGCAAAAAGCCGAGCGGGAAGATGGCCGCTGGTATCCAGAGTTTTTCCGCGTCAACTTCTCACGCTGCATCTTTTGCGGCCTGTGTGAGGAAGCTTGCCCTACGACGGCTATCCAGCTCACGCCGGACTTTGAAATGGGTGAATTCAAGCGTCAGGATTTAGTGTACGAAAAAGAAGATCTTTTGATCTCGGGGCCGGGTAAATATCCGGAATATAACTTTTACCGGATGGCCGGTATGGCGATTGACGGCAAAGCCAAGGGCGAAGCCGAAAACGAAGCCAAACCGATCGACGTCAAAGGTCTGTTGCCGTAGGAGCAAGCATGGAAATTGCCTTTTATCTGGCAGGTTTGATTGCGATTGTCGCGACGATTCGCGTGATCTCGCATACCAATCCTGTACATGCGCTGCTGTATCTGATCGTTTCATTACTGGCGATCTCGGCAGTCTTTTTCTCATTGGGTGCCTATTTTGCCGGTGCGCTGGAAATCATCGTTTACGCCGGGGCCATTATGGTGCTGTTCGTCTTTGTGGTGATGATGCTCAACCTCGGCAGCGCGGTGCAGCAGCAAGAGCGTGAATGGTTGAAACCGTCGGTATGGATCGGCCCTGGCCTTTTGTCACTGGCGTTGCTGGTGGTGCTGATTATTGCGATCCGCAGCTTGGACGATCAGGGCATCAGCGGTGAGATGGTGGACGCTAAAGCGGTGGGGATCAGTCTGTTTGGTCCTTATGTTCTGGCCGTTGAATTGGCTTCAATGTTGCTGTTGGCCGGTCTGGTTGTTGCCTTCCACGTTGGCCGTGAACACAAGCCGGGTGAAGTGCTGAGCAATGCCCCGGCCAGTGAAATGGCGAAAAGAAAATCGGAGGAGCAAGCATGATCCCTCTCCAACATGGTTTGATTCTGGCGGCGATTCTGTTCGTTCTGGGGCTGACCGGGTTGCTGATCCGTCGTAACCTGCTGTTTATGTTGATCAGCCTGGAAGTGATGATCAACGCGGCGGCGTTGGCCTTCATCGTGGCAGGCAGCTATTGGGTACAGGCGGATGGGCAGATAATGTATATCCTGGCGATCAGCCTGGCGGCGGCGGAGGCCAGTATCGGCCTGGCGTTGCTGCTGCAGCTACACCGTCGTCGTCATACCCTGAATATTGATACTGTCAGTGAGATGCGCGGATGAACCTATTATATTTAACTATTCTGCTACCGCTGATCGGGTTCCTGCTGTTGGCATTTTCCCGTGGCCGCTGGTCTGAGAACACCGCAGCCACCGTCGGCGTGGGGTCTATTGGCTTGGCAGCGCTGGTCACGCTCTATGTTGCGATCGATTTTCTCGGCCAGAGAGTGGCAGGCCTACAGTTGTTTGAACAGAGCCTGTGGAACTGGATGACCGTCGGAGATTTCAACGTCGGCGTGACCCTGGTTCTGGACGGCTTGTCGTTGACCATGCTGTCGGTGGTCACCGGCGTTGGCTTCCTGATCCACATGTTCGCTTCCTGGTACATGCGCGGTGAAGAAGGCTATTCACGCTTCTTCGCCTATACCAACCTGTTTATTGCCAGCATGGTGATCCTGGTACTGGCAGACAACCTGTTGCTGCTGTATCTGGGTTGGGAAGGAGTAGGGCTGTGCAGCTATCTGTTGATCGGCTTCTACTATAAAGATCCGGCCAACGGCGCGGCGGCAATGAAGGCCTTCATCGTGACCCGCGTGGGTGACGTGTTCCTGGCTTTCGCGCTGTTCATTCTGTATCGCGAGTTGGGTACGCTGAATATCCGTGAACTGATGGTGCTGGCACCGCAGAAACTGGCGATTGGCGATACCGCTATCACCTGGGCCACCCTGATGTTACTGGGTGGTGCGGTCGGTAAGTCGGCGCAGCTGCCATTGCAAACCTGGTTGGCAGATGCGATGGCTGGCCCAACGCCGGTGTCGGCGCTGATCCACGCGGCGACCATGGTCACCGCAGGCGTCTACCTGATTGCCCGTACGCACGGTCTGTTCCTGATGGCGCCGGAAGTGCTGAACCTGGTGGGCATCGTCGGGGCGGTAACCCTGCTGCTGGCCGGTTTTGCCGCGCTGGTACAAACCGACATCAAACGCGTGCTTGCATACTCCACCATGAGCCAGATTGGTTACATGTTCCTGGCGCTGGGCGTGCAGGCATGGGATGCGGCGATCTTCCACCTGATGACGCACGCATTCTTTAAAGCCCTGTTGTTCCTGGCGTCCGGCTCGGTGATCCTGGCCTGCCACCATGAGCAGAATATCTTCAAGATGGGCGGCCTGCGTAAGAGTATCCCGCTGGTTTATGTCTGCTTCCTGGTGGGGGGCGCCGCGCTGTCGGCCTTGCCGATCGTTACCGCAGGTTTCTTCAGTAAGGATGAGATTCTGGCAGGTGCCATGGCGAACGGCCACATCAACCTGATGATTGCAGGCCTGATCGGCGCGTTTATGACCTCGCTGTACACTTTCCGTATGATCTTTATCGTGTTCCACGGTGAAGAAAAAATCAAAGCTCATGCTGGTAAAGGCATCACACACCACCTGCCGCTGTTGGTTCTGCTGGTGCTGTCGACCTTCGTTGGCGCGATGATTGTGCCACCGCTCAAGGGCGTGCTGCCGGAGACCACTGAGATGGCACACGGTAGCGTATTGCAACTGGAAATCGCCTCTGGCGTGGTGGCCATTGTCGGTATCCTGCTGGCTGCTGCACTGTGGTTGGGTAAACGCAGCCTGGTGAACAGCATCGCGAACAGTGCGCCAGGCCGCTTCTTCTCGACCTGGTGGTTCCATGCCTGGGGCTTTGACTGGCTGTACGACAAAGTGTTCGTCAAGCCGTATCTGGGCGTAGCCCGGCTGTTGCAAAGCGATCCGCTGAACTCGTTAATGAACCTCCCGGCACTCTTCTCCCGCTGGGGGAACCGTGGCCTGACGGTGAGCGAGAATGGTCAGATCCGCTGGTATATCGCGTCGATGGGTGTGGGTGCAGTGGTCGTATTGGTTCTGTTGACTTTGTTCTAACAGAACAACTCGAATACGATTGTCGGGCATAACGCTCGTTAATTCAGCGTTATGTACAATGTTTTTGCTTTATACCCAAGAATTTCAAGTTGGGGCTAGGCGGCAAGTGTACGAATCCCCAGGAGCTTACTAAAGTAAGTGACTGGGGTGAGTATACGCAGCCAACAACGCACCAGCTTGAAAGGCGAAGGGTAGAATAAGGGATACAAAACGCCATGCTATTACCTTGGCTAATTCTTCTCCCCTTTATCGGCGGTCTGCTGTGTTGGCAGTGTGAGCGTTTCGGTACAAAGGTGCCGCGCTGGATCGCGTTAATTGCAATGGGGCTGACATTGGCGCTTTCTCTGCAACTGTGGTTGCAGGGCGGCTATTCACTGACCAAACCGCTGGGCATTCCACAGTGGCAGTCCGAGTTCCTGCTGCCGTGGATCCCACGCTTTGGCATCAATATCCACCTGGCGCTGGACGGTCTGTCATTGCTGATGGTGGTGTTGACCGGCCTGCTGGGCGTGCTGGCGATCCTCTGTTCCTGGCGTGAAATTCAGAAGTATCAGGGTTTTTTCCACCTGAACCTGCTGTGGATCTTGGGCGGCGTGATCGGTGTGTTCCTGGCCATCGACATGTTCCTGTTCTTCTTCTTCTGGGAAATGATGCTGGTGCCGATGTACTTCCTGATCGCTCTGTGGGGTCATAAGGCGTCGGATGGTAAAACCCGTATCACGGCGGCAACCAAGTTCTTTATCTACACCCAGGCCAGCGGTCTGGTGATGCTGATTGCGATCCTGGGCCTGGTATTTGTGCACTACAATGCGACAGGCGTGTGGACTTTTGCTTATCAGGATCTGCTGAAGACCCCGATGTCGCACAATGTCGAATACCTGCTGATGCTGGGCTTCTTTATCGCTTTCGCGGTGAAAATGCCGGTGGTGCCGTTACACGGCTGGTTGCCGGATGCGCACAGCCAGGCACCCACCGCAGGTTCTGTTGACCTGGCGGGGATCTTGCTGAAAACCGCTGCTTACGGTCTGCTGCGTTTCAGCCTGCCCCTGTTCCCGAATGCTTCTGCCGAGTTTGCACCTATTGCCATGTGGCTGGGTGTGGTGGGTATCTTCTACGGTGCCTGGATGGCGTTTGCCCAAACCGATATCAAGCGTTTGATCGCCTACACCTCGGTTTCGCACATGGGCTTCGTGCTGATTGCCATCTATACCGGCAGCCAGTTGGCTTACCAGGGGGCAGTGATCCAGATGATTGCGCATGGTCTCTCTGCGGCCGGTCTGTTCATCATCTGTGGCCAGTTGTACGAGCGCCTGCATACCCGTGATTTGCGTCAGATGGGGGGCCTGTGGGGCCGAATCAAGCTGATTCCTGCTCTGTCACTGTTCTTCGCTGTGGCAACGCTGGGGATGCCGGGCACTGGTAACTTCGTCGGCGAATTCATGATCCTGTTCGGCAGCTACCAAGTGGTGCCGGTGATCACCGTGATCTCTACCTTCGGTCTGGTGTTTGCTTCGGTTTATGCGTTGATCATGATGCAGCGTGCTTACTATGGTGCAGCGAAATCGGATCAGCCGTTGCCAGGCATGTCCATGCGTGAATTGTTCATCATTCTGCTGTTGGTGGTTCTGTTGGTTCTGTTGGGCGTTTATCCTCAACCGATCCTCGATACTTCCAGTGCAGCAATGAGCAACGTGCAACACTGGTTTGGTCCGTCAGTTTCAGCAATTTCAACAACAAGGCCGTAATTCGCCATGACAATAACTCCTCAACAACTGATCGCACTGTTACCGCTGTTGATCGTCGGATTGACGGTGGTGGTTGTGATGCTGTGCATTGCGTGGCGACGCGACCATTTTATCAACGCCACCCTGACAGTCATCGGTCTTAACCTGGCGCTGTTTTCACTCTATTTTGTCGGCCAGGTTGGCCCTATGGATGTCACTCCGCTAATGCGGATTGATGGTTATTCGATGTTCTACACCGGGCTGGTGGTGGTGGCGAGTCTGGCAACCTGTACCTTCGCCTATCCATGGCTGGTGGGCTACCCGGATAACCGTGAAGAGTTTTACCTGCTGGTGCTGATTGCCGCCATGGGCGGTATTCTGCTGGCGAGTGCCAACCACCTGGCTTCGCTGTTCCTCGGTATCGAACTGATCTCGCTGCCACTGTTTGGGCTGGTGGGTTATGCCTATCGCCAGAAGCGTTCGCTGGAAGCGGCCATCAAGTACATGGTGCTGTCCGCTGCGGCCTCGAGCTTCCTGCTGTTCGGCATGGCGCTGCTGTATGCTGAATCCGGCGATCTGTCCCTGGCGGGGCTGGGTAAGAGCCTGCAGGAACATATGGTGCACCAACCGCTGATTCTGGCCGGTATGGGCATGATGATCGTAGGTTTGGGTTTCAAACTCTCTTTGGTGCCGTTCCAGCTGTGGACGCCAGATGTCTATCAGGGCGCTCCCGCGCCGGTTTCAACCTTCCTGGCAACGGCCAGTAAGATTGCGATCTTTGCGGTAGTGATGCGTTTGTTCCTGTATGCACCAGCCGCTGACAGCGAAGCACTGCGCATGGTGTTGTCGATTATCGCCTTCTGCTCGATTCTATTCGGGAACCTGATGGCGATCAGCCAGACCAACATTAAGCGTCTGTTGGGTTACTCCTCCATCGCTCACCTGGGGTATCTGCTGGTGGCGCTGATTGCGGTGCAAACCCATCAACTGTCGATGGAGACCGCAGGCGTTTATCTGGCCGGTTATCTGTTCAGCAGCCTGGGTGCTTTCGGAGTGATCAGCCTGATGTCCAGCCCGTATCGCGGCCCGGATGTTGACTCACTGTTCTCCTACCGTGGTCTGTTCTGGCACAAGCCAATCCTGTCTGCGGTGATGACCGTGATGATGCTGTCGCTGGCAGGGATCCCGATGACGTTGGGCTTTATCGGTAAATTCTTCGTGATAGCGATGGGTGTCAGCGCGCATCTGTGGTGGTTGACTGGGGCTGTGGTGGTCGGGAGTGCGATTGGCTTGTACTACTACCTGCGAGTGACCGTCAGCTTGTTCCTCAGCGCACCAGAAAAACTGGTTCGTGATACGCCAAATAACTGGGCATTGACGGCGGGCGGGGTGGTGGTGCTAATCTCTGCAGCGCTGGTGCTGTTGCTGGGTCTTTACCCGCAGCCGCTGATCGGTCTGGTGCAGATGGCCCAACCGATGTTCTGATGAAGATTTAAGCAGTAAAAAGGTCGCTTCGGCGACCTTTCAGACTGCTGACAAAGCCCGTTATTAGGGAGAGCGTGCCGAAGGGGTCGTAGCGGCGTAAGCCGCCGGAGCGCCCCTCGGTGCGCTAGGCCCGAGTATCTCGGGTTCAAAAGCGACTTTGTCATCAACCTCAAAGGTCGCTTCGGCGACCTTTTTTAATGGCTACTCAGAGTAAGTTTGAAACGACTCTTCCAATGCTTGCACTACCGCCCGAACGCGCGCTGCGCGTTGTAAATCAGGGTGCAGTACCAACCAGATATCTACCCAGTCTTTATTCTCCGGGAAAATGCGTATCAGATCGGGATCTTTATCGGCCAGGAAACACGAAAGCAGCCCTATACCCAAACCATTACGCGTTGCGGAACGCAGCAGCAATTGCGAATTGCATTGTAATACCGCGTTGGGCTCGGCCAGGGTTTCACCACAGAAGTTATTCCAGTGGCGCGGCACCAGTTCACGTGGGAACATTAGCAGATCGTGACCGCGTAAATGATCGCCCTTGGTTGGCATTCCCTGCCTGTCGAGATAATCCTGCGTGGCGTAGAGGCCCATTTCAATGGTGGCCAGGCGCTTGATCACCAGTTCATCAGAATCTGGACGGGCTCCGCGGATCGCCAGATCGGCCCCGCGATAAGAGATGTCAGAAATGTTGACCGCGGTCAGTAAGGTCACGGTAATGCGCGGGTATTTCTCGCGCAGGTTTTTTAGTGCCGGTATAACAAAGGCTTCTGCCATGGTATCGGTGGTGGCGATGCGGACGTTGCCACATAGGCTTTCGTCGCCGCTGGCGGCTTTACGGCCGATCGCCTGCACTGCGTTTTCCATGTTAATCACATCGGCCAGCATCTCCTCGCCTAGCGGACTTAAGGAGAATGACTTTGGCGTGCGGATAAACAGTTTGGAACCCAAGGTTTCTTCAAGAGCGCTGACCCGCCGCCCGACGGTGGCCTGATCGACGCGTAGTTCATTCGCCGCTTTTCGTAAAGTACCGTAGCGTGCCACCGCCAGGAAGAATCGTGCATCATCCCAATTCATTGTGCCGTTTCCTTCTTGGAATCTTATCGGTTTTTAGCCCATTCCCAGTGTGAAGACCCTGTTGTAAAAGGTTTTGGCAAAAAATGAGTCTCATGTATCATAATTATACATTATGTTTCAGGATATGAAAAATGCATCCTTGTGAAGCAGCTTTGCATCTTTATTTTTATTAAACAATCTTTATGCTATCAGCGCTCGTGTTGTGATCTGGTGCACATTTCGTTTTTGGAGCAACCATTCTAGCAGCAGCAAATATGCATGAGAGCCGGTCTTGGTGGGCGTAATTGCTTGATGAGATCCGCTCTGAATCAGTTTGGCTTATCAAGACTGGATATAAAAAATGGAATCTCACGTAGAGAGCATGTATGCCCGCGTAGCATTGGCAACTGCGGGGGGCGTCAGAGTGGTCCCGACACCTGACGTTAAAGCGACCACAAAAAACAATGCAGATGTGATTATCGAAGGTTTGGCGTCGCGCGGAATCCAACATATTTTTCTGGTGCCAGGCAAGCTTGTTTACCCGCTGATTAAATCCATTGAACATTCGACGATTACCGGCATCGTTGGCGCTCACGAAACCGCCTGTGGTTTTATGGCTGATGGTTATGCCCGCGCCAGCCGCAAATTCGGCGTTTGCCTGGGGATTTCCGGCCCTGGCACCATGAATTTCCTGCCTGCCATGGCGGCCGCACAGGCCGATAAAATCCCAGTACTCTATCTGGCGGGCGGGATTGCCACTTACCATGAAGCGCAGGGCGCATTTCAAGATGGCAGCAACAGCGGCCTTGATGAGCTGACGATCGTTAAGCCATTGCTCTCCACGGCCATTGAAGTTAAAAACAACCTCACTCTGCCGCATGAACTGCGTCGCAGTTTGTCCTGCTTGAATACCCAGCGTAAAGGGCGCGCCTATCTCAGCGTACCTATTGATATGCAGAAGACGGTCGCTGCCGGAAGAAACCAGCCAGAGCTACTGCGCATACCGGCATGCCGCGAAGCGGCAGTGGATCAACCGGCACTGGATATGCTGCTCGACAACTATCTCCTGCGCGGGCTGAATGTGGCTTGCCTGGTGGGGAGCCGTGTGAATAATCCTCCGGATGCCGAGTTGCTGTTACGCGTGGCAGAAAAATACCGTCTGCCGGTTGCCACCACGCTTTCGGGCAAGGGGGCTTTCCCTGAGGATCATGAACTGGCGCTGGGCCTGTATGGTTTTGCTGGTCATACCCGTGCGGTGGAAACCATTAATGGTGACAGCGTGGATGTCCTGCTGGTGCTGGGGTGCGATCTCAGCCAACGCGATAGCCTGAATTGGGATCCTAAACTGCATGGTACCAAAACGCTGGTGGTGATTGATGAGGACTTCGATAAGGCGAGTTCTCACTATCAGCCTGACGTACAGATTTTCTCTAATCTGCACGGTTCCCTGCAGGGCCTACTGCACATCATCAATGATGACGATGCGCGCCTGGTGTGCGTAAACCGGCTGCGCGATCAGTGGATGAAACAGGTGCGTATGCTACCGCTGGAACAGCAGCAGTCGGATCTGGTAGCGCGCATCGCCCAGGGCGAAGCCAATATGTACCCTGGGGATGTGATTAAACATTTGCGCCGCAGAACGGCCGATGACGCTAATGTGGTGGTGGATTCAGGCGCGCATCGTATCTTTATGGCACACCACTGGCAGGCGCGTGGCTGCGGTGACTATCATACCTCCAGCTCTCTGGCACCGATGGGGTGGGCAATCTGTGCCGGTATCGGCATCAAGCTGGCTGCCCCGCAACGCGATTGCCTGGTCGTCACCGGTGACGGTTGTATGCTGATGCACGGTATGGAGATCCAGACCGCGGCACGCTATCAGGTAAAAATGACCTTTGTGGTAATGAACAACAGCGCACACGGTGCAGTGCATATCGATACGTTGCAAAATCGGGGTGTTTCTGCGGCGTATACCGCGTTACCGAATCATGATTGGAAAGCCTTTGCCAACAGTTTGGGGGTGGCTTCGGCCTGTGCAACGACGCTAGAAGAGTTGGATCATGCCCTCAGCGCTGCGGCTGAACATGATGGCCCATTCCTGATTGAAGTGATGGTGGGGAACCACGTTGCTCCTAATCATTACTATGCTGAAAGTATCCGCGCATACGAGCAGCGTATAAAAGGGATATAAAACGCGATACGCCATACCCGTGGGTGTGGCGTATCGCTATTTGCTGCACTATTGCTATCAACTTCACTTCCATGTTTCACCCCATTCTATACCCGACGTACTTGGAGTTGCAGCTAGGCGGCAAGGGCATAAGTCCCCAGGAGCATAGATAACTTAGTGACTGGGGTGAGCGCCCGTAGTCAACAACGCTGCGGCTTCAGGTAATAAGGGGATGTTTTTTAATCACAACAACGATGGAGCAATAACCATGTACAAATGGGTACTTCTGGCATTAATGGCCGCATTTCAAGGCAACGCTCTGGCGGCTGGCGAACACGGTGAAGGGATCACCAAAGAAACCCTGTTGAAAAGCGAAACCTCATGGGAAGGCACCGCCTACCGCCACTACCCGGCAGGGGCACCGCAAATCACCATGCTTAAGGTGACCGTGGAGCCGAATAAGGTGCTGGCCTGGCATACTCATCCTTGCATCAGTGCGGTATACATGACCGGCGGCAGCGTTTCTTTGACGGTGAAAGCCACCGGCGTGAAAAAAACCTTTAAACAGGGTGATTCATTTACCGATACGGTAGATATTATCCATCAAGGCGTTTCTGGTGATAAGGGCGCCGAAATGCTGGTGTTCTTTGCCTGTGCAGATAATAAACCATTGACGGTGAAAGCCGCCGAATAATATACCCGTCATATTTCAAGCTGCAGGTGTGTTGACTACGCTCGTTCACCCCAGTCACATAGTGGCCTATGCTCCTAGGGATTATGAGCCTCATTAATGAGGCTCACCCTACGGGCCAGCGCAAGCGCTGTTCAAATCGGTCTACGACCCATTTGTCACGAGCTTGTCGCGTTACTCGGCCCAAGTTTGGGCCTCGCCCCTGTGGGGCCAGCATAAGTGCTGTTCAAAAACGCGTTGCGTTTTTGAACAGCAACTCGAATTATTTAGGGTATAAATCATTTCGCGGCCCTCTTGGGCCGCATTCCGGGGAAGTCATGGTTGCTTTATGGATGGTCGTTGCCAGTGCGTTTTTCGCCTTGATGGGGGCCTGTATCAAACTGGCTTCAGCGAAGGTCGGTTTTTTTGACATCATTTTTTATCGTTCATTTATCAATGTCGCCATCGTGGCGGCGCTGATTAGGGTCAAGCATATCGGCTTCCGCACCCAGCATCTTGGGTTACATATGAAACGTGCCGCCATCGGTAATGCCGCAATGTACTGCGGTTTCTATTCGCTGATCCATCTGCCTATCGCGACGGCAACCACCCTCGGTTACACCAATCCCATCTTCCAGTCGGTGATCGCTTTTGTCACCACTAAAGGTCAATTGACCGGTAAACTGCTGTTCTCCGTATTATTAGGGTTTGTCGGGATCCTCATCCTGCTGCGTCCGGATGTGCCACACGGTGAATTTGCAGCGACGTTAGTCGGCCTGTTTTCCGGGTTATTAACCGCGCTGGCTTATTTTAACGTCGGTAAACTGGTGCGTACCGGCGAGCCTGAACTGCGCGTGGTGTTCTATTTTTCGCTGGTCGGGACACTGGTGGGCCTGGTCATGGCGACGATCGTCGGCTTTGCGGCGCTGGATGCGGCTACGCTGCTGTGCGTTTGCGCCATCGGCGTGTTCGGCAGTTTGGGGCAAATCACCATGACACGGGCTTATGGCAGCGGTAATCCGGTGATTGTCAGCATCCTCTCTTACAGCACTATTATTTTCTCCACGTTGCTCGGCTACCTGATTTTCGCAGAAGCGCTGTCTTCTCTGGCCGCTGTTGGCATGGCCTTGATTATTCTCTCCGGGGCGTTGGCCATGTTACGGCGCGCACCGGCAAAAACAGCAGCTAAAACAGCGTCGGTGTAATTTTGCATCTATATGCATGCATTAATGAATCACTGTGATGCGTTATTGGCTATTTTGACGCTGAGATCCGAACGGTATGATGAGCGCGCTTTCCCACAGGAGCAGTTGTGGCAAGCGATGTTGATTGCGGGCGAAGGCCCGATCGTTGCGGGAGAGAGTAATGTCAGAGGGTGTGGCGGTTGATGGATCAGCCAGAACGGATTCGGGGGCGTCGCGTTTTGCGATTCTGTGGTTTCTCGCGCTGGCACTGATGTCTGCGCTGCTGAACAGCAGTGCGCCGACGCCGCTTTATCCTCTTTACCAGCATGAGTTAGCGTTAACCTCGGTAAGCCTGACGGTGATTTATGGCGCTTATGCGGCAGGTGTGCTGATTTCTTTGTTCGGCGTGGGCAACCTGGCGGGTAAAGTGCGGGATCTGCGTAGCATGATTGTCCCGGCGTTGCTGGTGGTGCTGGTTGGAGCACTACTGTTTGCGCTGGCGGACTCCTTTACCCTGCTGTTTATCGCGCGTTTGCTGGCTGGGATCGGCACCGGAGCGTTGACCGGCGCGGCGAATATTGCCCTAGTGCGTTTTGGCCCCAAGGACGGGGGCAAGAATGCGGCGTTGATCGCCACGCTTTCGTTCACTACCGGGCTGGCGCTGGGGCCGATCTTCAGCGGTGTGGCATTACAGACTGGGTTCTATACCACGTCGATGCCGTTTGTCATTATTATGTTCGTTGCTGCTACCGCAGCATTGGGCGTGATGCTGAAATGGCCGCAGGATGTGGCGCTGGTGGTAAGCAGCGGGCAGGCTGTGGAAACCAGAGTGGAAAACAGCAGCCTGGCGGCAGGGTTACGCGCAACCGGCAGTCAATTTTTCCTGTGCGCTGGGGCATTATTCACCTGCTGGGCGGTAGCGGCGAGTATTCTGGCGATAGGCCCCAGCGTGGCCGAAAAGCTGCTGGGTATGCAAAGCCGCGGCGTTTATGGTTATGTGATCGCGGTGTATCTGGTCATTGCCGGTATCAGCCAGATCTTGAGCCGTCGCTTTAAGGCACGCTATTCGCTGATGTTTGGCTGCCTGGCGCAGGCGCTGTCGGTGGTGGTGTTTGCCGAGGCAATTCAGCTTTATTCGCTGGTGTTGGCCGCGGTGGGTATGGTGATTGCGGGCTATGCCTACGGGGCGATCTTTGTTGGCAGTGCCACCTTGGTGAACCTGATTTCACCGAAGGCCAGCCATGCGCGTTTGATTTCGTTATTCTATGTGATTGCCTACGTTGCCAACTGGGTACCTATTTTGTTGGGAGTGGTGATCGATCATGCCAGTCTGCATCTGGCCGTTAATCTGTTATTTCTGGTCAGCGCCGTGGTTTGCCTGGCCCTAGGTTTATTGGTAATGCGAGCCAAATTCCCACATTAAAACGGATTAAGGATAACTTGCGTTACTATCGATTTCCCTGGTGTTGTGTATCATTTTCAGCGTGCTTGCACGCTGTTTTTTTATGAAAATCCCCCGATTACCTGCAATGCTTGATGCTTTACCTTTGATTGCTCCTTGCCTGCCGTTTGAAAATCACTCATCACGGTTAATCAATAAGCAACTGACTGATATGCCAACAAGCTGAAGGTATTTTTCCGCCCGCCCGTTTTGATTTACCGTATAATTCCCCACGGTGAGTTTGGTTAATGAGGTAGCAGTGGAACAACTTTCGGGATTGTTGCGGCAGTTACGCCAGCAGCTTGAGCAGGATTTTCCCTCTGCAGCCGGAATGCGGCAGATAACATTACCGATTCCCGATCGTCTGGCCGCTATGTTGCTGGAATGGCTGGCAGCACAGACGCAGTTTCCGCAGTTTTACTGGCGCCACCGCGATACACAGCAAGAGGCTGCGGTATGCGGTGCGGTCAGGCAGTTTTCGCATCCTTTGCAGGCGCAGGCGTTTTTGCATGCCTATCCTTGTGCCCGCCTGTGGGGGCTTAACGCTTTCGATGACAGTGCATTGCTGCTGTTGCCACGTGTGGAGATCCTGAGCCGCAGCGGCAAGGGGCAGCTGACGCTGAATCTGTTCTCTGAATCTTCACTGCATGAAGATGCCGTAACCGCAGGCCGTTGGCTTGATGAACTGCGGGTAGCGAAACCGATCGCGGCGTTGCAGGTAAAAGTACAATCGGTGCTGCACCAGCCTGAGCGCCCAGCCTGGGATGCGATGTTGCATGACGCGTTGAAGGCGATCGAAAATCAACAACTGGATAAAGTGGTATTGGCGCGAAGCACGTTGCTGACGTTGGCAAACCCGCTGTTTGCGCCTGCGCTGATGGCCGCCAGCTGCAAGGTTAACCACCTCTGTTACCATTTTATGATGCGTTTTGATGCGCACTCGGCGTTTCTTGGCTCCAGCCCGGAAAGGTTATATTTGCGCGAAGGGCAGCACCTGCTGACTGAAGCATTGGCGGGTACCGTTGCCAGTCACACGGATGAGCGGCAGGCGCGCGCGTTGGCGCAATGGTTGCTGCAGGATGCCAAGAACCGGCAGGAAAACCTGCTGGTGGTTGATGATATCTGCCAGCGTCTGCAAGGTGGTGCCAGTGCGGTAGACGTTCTGCCCCCCGAAGTGGTGCGTTTGCGCAGGGTGCAACACCTGCGGCGGCAGATTGAAGGGCAACTGAACCGTGGTGACGACGCCGACTGCCTGCAAAGGCTGCAGCCGACCGCTGCGGTGGCCGGGTTGCCACGCCAGGCTGCGCGTGACTTTATCCGCCAGCATGAGCCTTTTTCTCGCCATTGGTACGCCGGATCGGCCGGTTATCTCTCTATTGCGCAATCCGAGTTTTGCGTGGCATTGCGATCTACCCAGATCGACGGGGCGCAGATGCAACTGTATGCCGGTGCCGGGATTGTCAGTGGTTCGGATCCGGCGGAGGAATGGCAGGAAATCGAAAATAAAGTGGCTGGCTTGCGGACTCTTCTGCAGCCTGAAGGCGGCTTTTGAGCTTTCCTCCATCGGAATTGATTTGTGCCAGGTAAGCCCGCCGCCGTGAATGATGGCGTTTTTGCGCCAGCGCAAAAGCCGCAAAGATGATTGCTTATATAATTCAGAGTTATGGTCCCTAGAGCGATACTTCTTATTAGTTATCCTCAGTGCATAACCTCTGTTTACTGACTCGTGAGCGAATTATGTCGACAAGTGTTTTTAATCGCCGGTGGGCGGCTTTGCTGCTGGAAGCGTTAGCCCGCCATGGGGTGCGGCATGTCTGTATCGCTCCGGGATCGCGCTCCACGCCATTAACGCTGGCCGCCGCTGCGCATCGCTCTTTTACCTGCCATACCCATTTTGATGAGCGCGGGCTGGGTCATTTGGCGCTTGGCCTGGCAAAAGCCACGCGTGAACCGGTGGCGGTGATCGTCACTTCTGGCACCGCGGCGGCCAATCTCTATCCTTCGCTGATTGAAGCTGGGCTGACCGGTGAACGGCTGGTGTTTCTCACCGCCGACCGGCCACCTGAGTTGATTGACTGTGGCGCTAATCAGGCGATTCGCCAGCAAGGCCTCTATGCCAGCCACCCAACCCTAAGTATTGATTTGCCCCGCCCCAGCCCGGATATTCCCGCCCGTTGGCTGGTTTCCACCCTCGACAGCGCCATGGCGCGTCTGCTGCATGGCGCGTTGCATATCAACTGCCCGTTTGCCGAACCGCTGTACGGTGGCGATGAACAGCAGTATGCCGCATGGTCGGCGGCGTTGGGGGATTGGTGGCAAAGCAGCCAGCCTTGGTTGCGAGAAGAAGATGCGCACCATGTGTGGCAACAGCCGGACTGGCCCTCATGGCGGCAAAAAACTGGGGTGGTGCTTGCCGGGCGAATCAGTGCTGAAGAGGGGGTTCAGTTAGCCGAATGGGCCGCCATGTTAGGGTGGCCATTGATTGGTGACGTACTTTCACAAACCGGCCAACCGCTGCCCTGTGCCGATCTGTGGCTGGCGCAGCCGCAGGCGCGTCAACTGCTGGAAAAGGCGCAACTGGTGGTGCAGTTTGGCAGCAGCCTGACCGGCAAACGTCTGTTGCAATGGCAGGAACGTTGTCAGCCGGAGGAATATTGGCTGATTGATTCCCTGCCGGGGCGGCTCGATCCGGCGCACCATCGTGGCCGTCGTATTCGCGCCAGCGTGGGCGAGTGGCTCGATCTGCACCCGGCACAAAACGTTACTCCGTGGGCCGCAGATCTGGCACTACTGGCACAAGAGGCTTTTGACAGCGCGTCTGAGTATTTGGCCGATCGTTTCGGCGAGGCGCAATTGGCTCACCGACTGCCGGAATTATTGCCGGAAAACGGCCAGCTGTTTCTTGGCAATAGCCTGATTGTGCGCTTGATCGACGCGCTGGCGCAGCTACCGGCCGGTTATCCGGTGTTCAGCAATCGCGGGGCGAGCGGTATTGATGGGTTGATTTCCACCGCCGCGGGCGTGCAGCGAGCCACTGCTAAACCGACGCTGGCGGTAGTCGGCGATCTTTCTGCCTTATATGACCTGAATGCGCTGGCGTTGCTGCGCCACTGCTCGGCACCGACGGTGCTGATCGTGGTGAATAATAACGGTGGCCAGATCTTCTCGTTGTTACCCACGCCGGAACTGGAGCGTCAGCGTTTTTACTGCATGCCGCAGAACGTGGATTTCAGCCATGCGGCGGCGATGTTCCAGCTTCATTACGCCTGCCCGGAGAATTGGGCGCAGTTGCGACAGGCGGTTGCGCAAGGCTGGCACCACAACGGGGCGACATTAATTGAACTGCAGGTGCCACCGAGCGATGGCGCAGAGACGTTACAACATCTGGTACAACACAGGGCGGTGAACTGATGCTGGCTTCACGTGTTTTACAACGGGGCGAGAGTCATCGCCCGTGGTTGGTCTGGTTGCATGGCCTGCTGGGTAACAATAATGAGTGGCGGGTTATCGCCTCACGTTTTGAGCCGTGGTCCTCGCTGGCGATCGATCTGCCCGGCCATGGTGATTCTGCTGCTCAACCCTGCAAGGATTTTGCCGATATCAGTCAGCAAATCACCGCCACGCTGCAGCAGCACCAGATTACCCGTTACTGGCTGGTGGGCTATTCGCTCGGTGGCCGGATTGCCATGTATCACGCTTGCTACGGTGAACACCAGGGGCTGCAAGGGATAGTGATCGAAGGCGGCAACCCTGGGCTGGAAAGTGAAGAGCTGCGTGCCCAGCGGCGGGCGCATGATGCCAACTGGGCCCGCCGTTTCCGCTCGGAACCGATCGCCCAGGTGCTGCTGGATTGGTATCAGCAACCGATATTTGACGATCTGAGCGCGGTACACCGTGAAGCGCTGATCGCAGCCCGTTCAGCCAATGTCGGTGCGGCAGTGGCCGACATGCTGGAGGCCACATCGCTCGGGCGGCAGCCTTGGCTGGTGCCACAATTACAACGTTTGACGTTGCCGATGCGAGTGCTATGCGGCGTTGATGATCACAAATTTCAAATGCTGGCGCGTGAGGCCGGCCTGCCGCTGCGTACCGTGCCACAGGCCGGACATAATGCACATTTAGCGAACCCGGCGGATTTCGCTGCCGCGTTACATGAATTTCTTGCCAATGAAGGAACCGAATATGCTGTATCCCAATGAAGAACAACTGTATGCCGCCATTGATTGGCAGGATTGCTCTGGCGATTTCGAGGACATCCTGTACCACAAGTCCAGTGACGGCATTGCCAAAATCACCATCAACCGCCCGCAGGTGCGTAACGCCTTCCGCCCGCATACGGTGAAAGAGATGATCGACGCGCTGGCGAACGCACGTTATGACGATGGGATTGGCACCATCATTCTTACCGGTGCCGGTGATAAAGCCTTCTGTTCCGGTGGCGATCAGAAAGTGCGCGGCGACTACGGCGGCTATCGTGACGACAGCGGCGTGCATCACCTAAACGTGCTGGACTTCCAGCGCCAGATCCGCACCTGCCCGAAGCCGGTGGTGGCGATGGTGGCTGGCTATTCCATTGGCGGCGGCCACGTGCTGCATATGATGTGCGATCTGACCATTGCCGCCGATAATGCCATCTTCGGCCAGACCGGGCCGAAGGTCGGTTCCTTTGACGGTGGCTGGGGGGCTTCTTATATGGCGCGTATCGTCGGCCAGAAAAAAGCCCGTGAGATCTGGTTCCTGTGCCGCCAGTACGACGCCGCAGCCGCCTTGGATATGGGCCTGGTCAATACCGTGGTGCCACTGGCGGATCTGGAAAAAGAAACCGTGCGCTGGTGCCGTGAGATGCTGCAAAACAGCCCGATGGCCCTGCGCTGCCTGAAGGCGGCACTGAATGCTGACTGTGACGGCCAGGCAGGGTTACAGGAACTGGCGGGTAACGCCACCATGCTGTTTTATATGACCGACGAAGGCCAGGAGGGGCGCAACGCATTTAATGAAAAACGCCAGCCAGACTTCAGCAAATTCAAGCGTAATCCGTAATGGCCGCGCTAACCCGTAACGCAACGCTTTATCGTTACTGTGTGCCGATGGAGGCGGGCGTAGTGCTGCGTCATCAGCGCTTAAAAACCCGTGATGGTTTGCTGATCCATCTGCAACAGGGGGAACAGCAGGGCTGGGGAGAGATCGCACCACTGCCAGAGTTCAGCCAGGAAACGCTTGAGCAGGCGCAGCAGGCCACCTTGGGTTGGCTGCAGGCGTGGGTTGCGGGTGAGAACAGGGCTGCTAACGAACTGCCTTCGGTAGCTTTTGGCACCAGCTGCGCATTAGCTGAATTAGCAGGGCAGTTGCCGCAGCAGGCTGACTATCGCAAGGCTCCGCTTTGTACCGGCGATCCCGACGAGCTGTTTGACGTGTTGAATGCTTTGCCGGGCGAGAAAGTGGCCAAGGTGAAAGTGGGCCTGTATGAGGCAGTGCGCGATGGCATGGTGGTCAACGTGCTGTTGGAAGCCTTGCCGGATCTCAAGCTGCGGCTGGACGCCAACCGTAGCTGGACGCGCGCCAAAGCCGACGGCTTTGCCAAGTATGTCAACCCGGCCTGGCGCGATCGCATCGCGTTTCTGGAAGAACCTTGCAAAACCCGTGAGGAGTCACGGGATTTTGCGCAGGCGACCGGCATCGCTATCGCCTGGGACGAGAGCGTACGCGAAGCGGATTTTGTGGTGCAGGCCGAGCCGGGCGTAGCCGCGATCGTGATCAAACCAACTCTTGTGGGGAGCCTGCAGCGCTGCCGTGAACTGGTCGAACAGGCGCATCAGGCCGGGCTGGTGGCAGTGATCAGTTCCAGCATTGAATCCAGCCTGGGGTTGACGCAGTTGGCGCGTATTGCCCACTGGCTGACGCCGGATACCGTGCCGGGGTTGGATACCTTGAACCTGATGCAGGCGCAATTGATGCGCGGTTGGCCGGAAAGCACGCTGCCGTTGCTGGATACAGATGCGTTGGAGAGCGTATGGCGCAGCTAAACGACTGGCCGTGGTGCCATTGGGCGGCGCAGCGCCCGCAGGCTACCGCGGTGATTGTCGAACAGCAGCCGATAAGTTGGTTGGAACTGCAACGGCAGGTTGAACAGTTGGCAGCGGATTTTCAGCACCAAGGGGTTTTGCCTAGCAGTGGCGTAGCGCTGTGCGGTAAAAACAGTTATCCGTTGCTGTTGGCTTACTTGGCGCTGCTGCAGTGCGGAGCACGTTTGCTGCCGATCAACCCGGCGTTGCCTGCTTCGATGCTGGCAGCGTTGCTGCCGGATCTGGACATCGCTTTTGCTTTCAGCCCCGATGAATTGCCTGAGTTATCTTCTGCCATTATCCGTCTATCGCCCCCGGCGGTGGCAGAATGTCAGCTGCAATGCCTGCCGTGGGATGCACAACGTCTGGCAACCTTGACGCTGACTTCCGGTTCCAGCGGCCTGCCAAAAGCGGCGGCCCACAGCTATGCCGGGCACCTTGCCAGCGCCGAAGGGGTGCTGCATCTGATGGATTTTCAGCCGCAGGATCGCTGGTTACTTTCTCTGCCGCTGTTCCATGTTTCCGGGCAAGGGATTGTCTGGCGCTGGCTGGCGGTGGGGGCGCAGTTGGTGGTGCGTGACATGCAGCCATTGGCCGACGCGCTGGCCGGGTGCACTCATGCCTCATTGGTGCCGACCCAGTTGTGGCGTTTATTGTCCGAGCCGATGACTGAACATGCGTTGAAAGAGGTGCTGCTCGGCGGGGCGATGATCCCGGTTTCGCTCACCCAGCAGGCTGAAGCGATGGGGATCCGCTGCTGGTGTGGTTACGGTTTGACCGAGTTGGCCTCCACGGTGTGCGCCAAGCGTGCCGATGAACGGCCGGGCGTGGGCCTGCCGCTGTATGGCCGTGAGATACGGCTGGTGGATCAGGAAGTATGGATCCGTTCGCCAAGCCTGGCGCTGGGGTATTGGCATCAGGGGGCGCTATTGCCGATCGCTGATGAGCAGGGCTGGTTCCACACGCGCGATCGCGGTGCGATGGAGCAGGGCGAACTGCGGATTATCGGGCGGCTGGATAATCTGTTCTTCAGCGGTGGCGAAGGGGTGCAACCCGAAGATGTCGAGCGCGTGCTGGCGGCGCATCCGCAGATCCTGCAGGTGTTTATCGTGCCGGTTGACGATCCCGAGTTCGGTCAGCGGCCAGCGGCGGTGATCGACTGCGAGGGCGCGTTGACGTTGGAGGCTTTGCTGGCATGGGCCGACGACAAGCTGGCGAATTTCCAGCGGCCTATCGCGCTATTTGCTTTGCCCGACGTGCTGAAAACCGGCGGTATCAAGATCTCACGCCGTCGCCTACGGCAGTGGGTTGCCGAGCAGTTGCAGGCGTAACGCTGAAAAAACCAAGGCCGCTGAGAGCGGCCTTGATATAACAGTCCCTCGATTATTTCAAACCCAGCGCTTTAGCGACGCCAGCACCGTAATCCGGGTGCACCTTGGCGAACAGATCAACCTGGCGGCGCTGGATCTGTTCTGGCACCTGCGACAGCTCACTGGCAATGCGAGTGAACATACGCTGATGCTCTTCAGCGCTCAGCAGGTTGAACAGCGCCCGTGGCTGGCTGTAGTAATCGTCGTCTTCGCGGTGGTTCCAGTGATCCGCCGCACCTTCGAGGCTCAATGGCGGTTCGCTGAAATCCGGTTGCTCCTGGAACATGCCAAAGCTGTTTGGCTCATAGGTGACGCCGTTGCCACTGTTACCGTCCACGCGCATTGCACCGTCACGGTGATAGTTGTGGAACGGGCATTTTGCACCGTTGACCGGGATCTGGTGATGGTTGACCCCCAGGCGGTAGCGATGCGCATCGCCATAAGAGAACAAACGCCCCTGCAGCATTCTATCCGGTGAGAAACCGATACCAGGCACCACGTTGGCCGGGTTCATCGCCACTTGCTCCACTTCAGAGAAGTAGTTGTCCGGGTTACGGTTCAGTTCAAAGAAACCGACATCGATCAGCGGGTAGTCGCCGTGTGGCCAGACTTTGGTCAGGTCAAACGGGTTATACGGGGTTTGCGCCGCTTCGTGTTCCGGCATGATCTGGACTTGCAGCTTCCAGCGCGGGAAATTGCCCTGTTTGATCGCGTCAAACAGATCGCGCTGTGAGCTTTCACGATCTTTCGCGATGATCGCTTCTGCTTCATCGTCCATCAGGTTTTCGATGCCTTGTTCGCAGCGGAAGTGGAATTTCACCCAAAAGCGCTCGTTATTGGCATTGATAAAACTGAACGTATGGCTGCCAAAGCCGTGCATATGGCGGTAGGATTTTGGCAGGCCACGATCGCTGAAATCGATGGTCAACTGGTGCAGGGCTTCCGGCAGGTGCGAGAAGAAGTCCCATTTATAGATCGGGTTGCGCAGATTGGTGTGCGGATCGCGTTTGACCACATGATTGAGATCGGGGAATTTCAGCGGATCGCGCAGATAAAAGACCGGGGTATCGTTGCCCACCAAATCCCAATTGCCTTCCTCGGTGTAAAACTTAATCGCAAAACCGCGGATATCACGCTCGGCATCGGCTGCACCGCGCTCACCAGCAACGGTGGAGAAGCGCACGAACAGATCGGTTTTTTTGCCGATGTAGGAGAAGATCTTGGCGCGGGTGTATTGGGTAATGTCGTGCGTCACCGTAAAGGTGCCGTATGCGCCAGAACCTTTGGCATGCATGCGGCGCTCTGGGATCACTTCGCGGTCAAAGTGAGCCAGTTTTTCCAGGAACCACACGTCTTGCAGCAGCATCGGGCCGCGTTTCCCGGCGGTGATAACATTATTATTATCAACAACCGGCGCGCCAGCCGCAGTGGTTAATCCTTTCTTGCTCATCAATTGCTCCTTATTGTTTCGCAGTTAATTTGATTGCCTATGCTCGGGGGGACATAACCGTAATTAATGGAAAGCCTCAGGTTGCCGGCTTATATCAATGGCACTTCTAGTTGTAGCCCTATTCTCCGGCAGGGGCAAATAGGCACCGGTTATCGTTGCGATACGGCGATGGCCGATTTTCATTTTTTTACAATTTATTGAAAAATTAGAGAATTATTGCTTTAAATTACCGCCGGTAGCGTGACGATTCGGTTACACTCATCACCGCACTATTTTCGGGGTAAGACATCATCACTTTCTGATGATGAAGCATGAAAGGAAAAGACCATGAAGAAAACGTTAGTCGCGTGTGCAGCCGGTTGGCTGTTTGTGACGGGTTCGGCTAATGCTATCAGCATGCAGGGTGAGGCAGGGCAACATTATACGAGTTTGGGCGTTGGCATGGGGACGTCAACTTCCGGTTTGGCAGTGAGCGGTAATTGGTTACGCAGCGATCATGACGGCAACGTTGGTAGCCTGGGGCTGGGGTTCAGTCTACCGGTCGGCCCGATGATGGCAACCGTGGGTGGTAAGGCGCTTTACCTCAGCCCGAATGATGGCAAGAGCGGCGCGGCGCTTGCTGTGGGCGGTGGCCTGCAGTGGCCTATCAACCGTTATTTCAGCCTGTACGGTGAGGGCTATTTTGCTCCAGAAGCGCTGACCAGCGGCGTTAAGGCGTATAGCGAAGTCAACGGTGGCCTGCGCTGGAACGTTTTCAGCCCGTTCAGCGTTAATGCGGGCTACCGCTATGTCAACATTGAAGGTAAAGAGGGGCATCGTGATAACACGGTGGCCGATGGTCTTTATATCGGTGCCGGTCTGAGCTTCTGATCCTGTCTATGATGGGGGCGTTATGCCCCCATGCCGTTATCCGACCGCCGGTAACATACCGCTGGCGATGCTAATCTGAATCACGATCACCGTGATCCCACAGGCAAACACCAGCGCCAGTGCCGGTGTACCGCCCCAGACACGATAATTGGCTTGATGCTGCTGACGTGTTCGCCACACTAATAGGGAAGGTAGTAACAGCGCCAGTATCGAAAGCGCAATGGCGGCAAACCCTAATGCCAGGACAAAACCCCGTGGATAGAACAAGGCAAATGCCAGCGGTGGCAGAAACGTAATAGCCCCGGTCTGCAAGCGGCCGCGCAGGTTGTCTTGGCGTTTGAACAGGTCGGCCAGAAAATCAAACAACCCGAGTGAAACCCCAAGGAATGAGGTTGCCAGCGCCAGATCGGCAAACAGGTGCACCGCCAGTTCGACATGAGGGGAGGCAACCACACCGCGCACCGTCTGCAATAAACCGTTCAACCCGGCCTGCTGCGCAAGAATGCCCACAAAGGTGTCGGAACTGATGCTGCCCAGCGTTGCCAACTGCCAGAAGATATAGGCAACCAGCGGAATGGCGCTGCCGATGATGAAAACCCAGCGCAGCTTACGGATGTTGCCACCCATGTAGTTGACGATGCTGGGCACGCTGCCGTGAAAACCAAACGAAGTGAAAATCACCGGAATAGCGGACAGCGCCAGCCCCTGCTGCAATGGCAACGTCATCAGGTTGGTTTGATGGATGTGCGGCATCATCAGGCCGAGCATGACGATCAGAAAAATGATTTTGGCGCTAAACAGAATGCGGTTGAACAGATCGACCGAGTGAGTGCCAATACAGACCACGCCGCCTGCGACCAGCGTGAACAGCAGTACGCCGAGCGAGGTAGGGAAATCCTGCTCGGTCCAATGTGTGATACTGACCGCCAGCAGTTCACCGGCTCCGCTGATGTAGGCCGCCGTCAGTGCGTACATCAGGAACATCATACTGAAGCTGGTCAGCCATTGGCCGCCGCCGCCCAGATAGCGCCTGGCCAGCGTGGCAAGGCCACTGTCTGCCTGTTCATGCTGATAAACCTCCACCAGCAGCAGAGCGGTATAGCACATCAGTAACCATAGCCCCACCAGCAGGGCGAGGGTGACACCAAAACCAACGCCTGCCGCCGCCAGCGGCATAGCCAGCATTCCGGCACCAATGGTGGTGCCCGCTACGATAAAAACACTGCCCAGAGTGCGATTCTTCACGTTTTTCTCTACTAACCGATGATTTGGGGAAATTATAGGTAACTTATTTTTGGTGCGGCAGAATAGTGGATTGCCCATTTCGTGTCAAACCGGCGTTACGCAATGTGTATAGATATGTTTACGATTTTGCGGCAATCAGTAAAAGTGCGTTAGATAAAGAATATCGTTTAACACAGGGTGAAAAGTTGTTTACAGGCTTCTGTATACCCTTCATCTTGCAAGCTGCAGCGCTGTTGATCGCGGCTAGAAAGCGGTTGTGAATAATGGATGGATCAAAATGCAGGAGAGACCAATGTTAAGGGTGGAGATGCTTAGCACCGGTGATGAGGTGCTGCATGGGCAAATTATCGATACCAATGCTGCCTGGCTGGCGGATTATCTGTTCCATCAGGGTTTACCGATGAGCGGGCGCGAAACGGTAGGGGATAGCCTTTCCTCGCTGGTGGAAATATTGCAGGAACGCAGCCACATTGCCGATGTGTTGATCGTTAATGGGGGCTTGGGGCCAACCAGTGACGATCTCAGCGCGTTGGCAGCGGCCAAGGCCTGTGGTGTGGGTTTGGTGGAGCATCCTGAATGGATTGCCCGCATGGAGGCTTTTTTCGCGGAACGTGGCCGCCTGATGGCGGCGTCCAACCGTAAACAGGCGCAAATCCCGGCGAATGCTGAAATGCTGGATAACCGCGTAGGCACCGCCTGTGGCTTTGCGTTAACGCTCAATAAATGCCGGATGTTTTTCACCCCTGGTGTGCCTTCTGAATTCAAAGTGATGGTCGAAGAACAGATTCTACCGCGCTTGCGCCAGCACTTGACGTTGCCGGAACCCCCGCTGTGCCTGCGTTTAACGACGTTTGGTACCTCGGAGAGCGACTTGGCCGCTGAGTTGGACGGGATGGTATTACCTCCCGGCGTGGTGTTGGGGTATCGTTCTTCCAGCCCGATTATTGAATTGAAGCTGACAGGCCCACGTGCCCAGCAGAGCGCGATGGAACAGGCGTGGGAGCGGGTACGTGAAGTGGCGGGGGACAACAAGATTTTTGAAGGCACGGCAGGGTTACCCGCATCGTTAGCAGAACGCCTGCAGCGGCAAGGGTTGAAATTAGCCCTGAGTGAACAGTTTACCGCGGGTTTAATCAATCTGCAGTTACAGAACGCCGCAGCACCGCTGGCAGGGGGGGAATTGCTGCCCGCGCACTGCTGCGAGACGCTGGAAACGGTGTTGGCGCGTGCGCAGTCTTTGGCCCAACTGACAGGTTCGCCATTGGCGTTGGCGGTCAGCGCAATGGAGGGCGATCGTGTCAGTGTGGCCCTGCATACGCCGAAGGGCGGTGTTGGCCAGACGGTGAGCTATCGTGCCACACGCCATGGTCTGCGTTTGCGGCAGGAGTCGGTAGCGATGCTGGCGTTAGATATGCTGCGCCGCTGGTTGAATGGCGAAAAAGTGTGTGGCAAAAATAGCTGGCTGGAAATTGTGGAAATCATTGAGTAACTTATGCCTTCAGCACGGTGATATATCCCTTATTAATCATAATATTATAGGGGATATTCGGCGTGGGATTATGCTGTTACACTCTTTGCGGGTGCTTGGGACTGTTCGTCTTGGGCATTGTGTGACAAGGCGGATAGATGAAAGCCCCAGACTGACTCTCAATCAGAATGGGGCTGCACATACCGCCTAGACACCGGTATGGTAGCCCCTTCACAGCAAGGAGGCAAGCCATGTATAAAAAACATGCGCTATACGCGTTAACGGTTGTATGTATAACGATTTTGGCATCTATTTGGATGATTAAAGACCGGTTTTGCGGGTTGGCAATCTACCAGAAGGATATCACTATCCTAATGTCGTTAACCTGTATGTGAAGTGGTAATCATTGGGCGGGGGAAACCCCGCCTTCTGGTATCCTGGCGTGGGTTTCAGGCACCCGACTTTATATTTCCAACTCAATATCGATCAACGGCATGCAGCAGCAGGGCAGGATCTCACCTTCGTTGATAAACGCCAGCGGCTGTTGACGATAGGCCACTTTACCTTTCAGCAACTTCATGCGGCAGGCACCGCAATAGCCTGAACGGCACTGATATTCCACGGCGACGTCGTGCAGTTCTAGCACGTCGAGCAGGCAGTTTTCGCCTTCAGGGCAGGAGAGCTGCGTACCGGTGGCACGCAGCGTAACGGTTGGCGCAGCCACTTACAGCTCGAAGTCGCTCAGGTCGTCAGCATTGACTTCCGAGTCAATCTGGCCCACCAGATAGGAGCTGACTTCCACTTCTTGCGGAGCCACTTGAACGTTATCCGAAACCAACCAGGCATTGATCCATGGAATGGGGTTAGAGCGCGTCTGGAACGGCAGGCCCAAGCCGACCGCCTGCATGCGGATATTGGTGATGTATTCCACATATTGGCACAGAATATCTTTGTTCAGACCAATCATAGAACCATCGCGGAACAGGTATTCAGCCCACTCTTTCTCCTGCTGTGCGGCCAGGACGAACAGATCATAACATTCCTGCTGGCACTCTGCGGCGATCTCGGCCATCTCGGGGTCATCCGCACCCGAGCGCATCAGGTTGATGATGTGCTGAGTACCGGTCAGGTGCAGAGCTTCATCGCGGGCGATCAGTTTGATGATTTTGGCGTTGCCTTCCATCAATTCACGTTCAGCAAACGCGAATGAACAGGCGAAGCTGACATAGAAACGGATGGCTTCCAGCGCGTTAACGCTCATTAGGCACAGATACAGCTGCTTTTTTATCGCGCGCAGATTGACGATAACGGTTTTTCCGTTGACCTGATGCGTGCCTTCACCTAACAGGTGGTAGTAGCTGGTCATTTCGATCAGATCGTCGTAATAGCCGGAAATATCTTTCGCGCGCTTTTTGATCTCTTCGTTGGTAACGATATCGTCAAACACCAGTGCCGGGTCGTTAACGATGTTGCGAATGATATGGGTGTAAGAACGGGAGTGAATGGTCTCAGAGAATGACCAGGTTTCCACCCAGGTTTCCAGTTCCGGGATTGAGATCAGCGGCAACAGTGCCACGTTCGGGCTACGGCCCTGGATGGAGTCCAGCAGCGTCTGATATTTCAGGTTGCTGATGAAGATGTGTTTTTCATGCTCCGGCAGCGCCTGATAATCGATGCGGTCACGCGAGACGTCAACTTCTTCCGGGCGCCAGAAGAAGGAGAGTTGCTTTTCAATCAACTTTTCGAAGATTTCGTGTTTCTGCTGGTCAAAGCGCGCCACGTTGACTGACTGGCCGAAGAACATCGGCTCGAGCAACTGGTTGTTTTTGTTCTGAGAAAAAGTGGTGTAAGCCATAAGCTTGAATCCATTAGTGCAGTGCTGAATTAAAGGGGCCAGAAGAACTCTGGCCCGCTGCGTTGAACGTTAGATCTTGCAGGCGCCGCTTTCACAGTCGTCATCGCCGCCTTTGGCTGGCTGCATGTCTTCCTGGATATCGTCTGCACCGTCACGGGTGTTCTGATAATACAGCGTCTTCACGCCGAACTTGTAGGTGGTGAGCAGGTCCTTCAGCAACTGCTTCATCGGAACCTTACCACCTGGGAAACGGGTCGGGTCATAGTTGGTGTTGGCAGAGATCGACTGATCGATAAACTTCTGCATCAGACCAACCAGTTGCAGGTAACCGTCGTTATTCGGCATTTCCCACAGCAGTTCGTAGTTGTCTTTCAGACGTTCATACTCAGGCACCACCTGACGCAGAATGCCGTCTTTCGAGGCTTTGATGCTGACATGGCCACGTGGTGGCTCAATGCCGTTGGTCGCGTTGGAAATCTGTGAAGAGGTTTCCGACGGCATCAGCGCAGACAGCGTTGAGTTGCGCAGGCCGGTTTCTTTAATCTCCTGACGCAGAGTTTCCCAGTCGTAATGCAACGGTTCGCTACAGATAACATCCAGGTCTTTCTTGTAAGTGTCGATCGGCAGGATGCCCTGCGAGTAGGTGGTTTCATTGAACCACGGGCAAGCCCCTTGCTCCTGAGCCAGACGGTTCGACGCTTTCAACAGGTAGTACTGAATAGCTTCAAAGGTCCGGTGGGTCAGGTTGTTGGCACTGCCATCGGAGTAACGCACGCCGTTTTTCGCCAGATAGTAAGCGTAGTTGATCACGCCAATGCCCAGGGTACGGCGGCCCATCGCGCCACGGTAAGCGGCTTTGATGGGGTAGTCCTGGTAGTCCAGCAGCGCGTCGAGCGAGCGCACGGCCAGCGTCGCCAGCTCTTCTAAATCGTCCAGGCTATCAATGGCCCCCAGGTTAAAGGCTGACAGCGTACACAGCGCGATTTCACCGTTTTCATCATTCACATCATCCAGCGGCTTGGTTGGCAGGGCGATTTCCAGGCACAGGTTGGACTGGCGTACTGGCGCAACTTGCGGATCAAACGGGCTGTGGGTGTTGCAGTGATCGACGTTCTGGATGTAGATACGGCCGGTTGAGGCGCGTTCCTGCATCATCAGCGAGAACAACTCTACCGCTTTCACCCGCTTCTGGCGAATGCTGTCATCTTGCTCATATTGGGTATACAAACGCTCAAATTCGTCCTGATCGGCGAAGAAGGCGTCGTACAGCCCAGGAACGTCAGACGGGCTGAACAGGGTAATATCTTCGTTCTTGATCAGGCGCTGATACATCAGGCGGTTGAGCTGCACGCCGTAGTCCATGTGGCGCACGCGGTTACCTTCAACGCCACGGTTGTTTTTCAGCACCAGCAGGCTTTCGACTTCCAGATGCCACATCGGGTAGAACAGCGTGGCGGCACCGCCGCGTACGCCGCCCTGAGAGCAGGATTTCACGGCAGTCTGGAAATGCTTGTAGAACGGAATACAGCCGGTATGGAAGGCTTCACCGCCGCGGATCGGGCTGCCTAGCGCACGGATGCGGCCAGCGTTGATACCGATCCCCGCACGCTGTGAAACGTATTTCACAATGGCGCTGGAGGTGGCGTTGATGGAGTCCAGGCTATCACCACATTCGATCAGCACGCAGGAGCTGAACTGACGGGTAGGGGTGCGCACGCCAGACATGATTGGCGTAGGCAAAGAAATTTTGAAGGTAGAAATCGCGTCATAGAAACGTTTGACGTAATCCAGACGCGTGGTGCGCGGGTAGCCGGAGAACAGGCAGGCGGCGACCAGGATATACAGGAACTGTGCGCTCTCGTAGATCTCGCCGCTGACGCGGTTTTGCACCAGATACTTCCCTTCCAGCTGCTTGACTGCTGCGTAGGAGAAATTCATATCGCGCCAGTGATCGATAAAGGAGTCCATCTGCTCGAACTCTTCAGCCGTGTAGTCTTCCAGCAGATGCCTATCGTACTTGCCCATCTCTACCATGCGCACCACGTGAGCGTGCAGCTTTGGCGGCTCAAACTGGCCGTAGGCTTTTTTACGCAGGTGGAAAATGGCTAAGCGAGCGGCCAGATACTGATAGTCCGGCGCATCGCGGGAGATCAGATCGGCGGCAGCTTTGATGATGGTTTCATGGATATCGGCGGTTTTAATGCCGTCGTAGAACTGAATATGTGAACGTAACTCTACTTGAGAGACCGAGACGTTATGTAAACCTTCTGCGGCCCAATCGATGACCCGGTGGATTTTGTCGAGGTTGATGCGCTCTTTACGGCCATCGCGTTTAGTTACAAGTAGACTTTGGTTCATTTTTACCTGTCCGTATGATTCCCCTTAAGCAAGAAGTGTAGTCGCTCTGCTCAGTATGTAAACACTACATATAGGGGGTGGATGTCGATGAGGTAACAAGATAGTGAGAAAGCAGGGCGTTTGCAAGTGAACAAAATCGCCCGATTTTGTGGATAACTTGGGGGTGAAATCTTGCCGCCCGTTCCAAGTGCGCACTGTGACTGGCACGACAAGCTTGTCAATAAGCGGGATAAGATTTTGCGAGAATCCAGAAAATTTGGATCGTTTGCCGCTTTATTAAACGTTAGAAAAAAACGGCATATTGATCTGATTTAATATTCTTAAAAACTGCTTACGCCGCATTTTTTGATCGAAAGCCGGTAAAATGGGTATTTTTCTTAAATTCAACGCGTTACGGAGCCAGCAAAGCCAGCTCCGAAGCAGTATGGCAGCGTTAGCCTTCGTGCTGGGTATGAACCATATAATTCACATCAACATTGCGGCCAAGCTTGAAATGATCGGTGAGCGGGTTGTAATGCAAGCCAATGATGTGCTTTTCACGCAGTGGCGTGCCGTCTACCCAGCCAATCAGTTCAGAGGGGCGAATGAACTTTTTATGGTCGTGCGTACCCTGCGGCACCATCTTGAGCACGTACTCTGCTCCGATCACTGCCATCAGCCAGGACTTGGTATTGCGGTTGATGGTGGAAAAGAATACGTGGCCACCGGGCTTCACCAAATGAGCGCAGGCGCGCACTACCGAAGCAGGGTCGGGCACGTGTTCAAGCAGTTCCATACAGGTGACGATGTCATACTGTTGAGGATGAGCCTGGGCATGATTTTCTACCGTTTCCTGAACATAGGTCACATCCATACCGCTTTCCAGCGCGTGCAGACGCGCCACCTGCAGCGGTTCGGCCCCCATATCCAACCCGGTGACCTCTGCGCCTTCTCGCGCCATGCTTTCAGCCAGAATACCGCCGCCGCAGCCGACGTCGAGCACCTTCTTGGCAAAAATGCCATCTGCATGTTGCATGATATAATTCAGGCGTAGCGGGTTGATCCGGTGCAGCGGTTTGAACTCACCCTCCAGATCCCACCAGCGTGAGGCCACGGCCTCAAACTTGGCGATCTCTTGGTGATCAACGTTCTGCACGTGGCGGGATGATTCTGCATTCATGGGCGTTATTAGCTCCTTGTTTTCCATTGAGCGGATTATACATGTTCCGGCGCAGCAGCCCCAATAACGCGAAGTCGCCGGGTATATTTTCCCGTAAAGCGCGCTTTGTGATATAGTTTTACCCCTTTGGCACTATGCCAGGGCAGATGAATCATTCAGTATGAGGGATAGCAGCTCCATGAGCGACCTTGCCAGAGAAATCACACCGGTAAATATCGAAGAAGAGCTGAAAAGCTCGTATCTGGATTATGCGATGTCCGTTATTGTCGGGCGTGCGCTGCCAGATGTTCGTGATGGACTGAAGCCGGTACACCGCCGCGTTCTGTACGCGATGAATGTATTGGGTAACGACTGGAATAAACCCTACAAGAAATCGGCCCGTGTCGTCGGGGACGTCATCGGTAAATACCACCCGCACGGTGACAGCGCGGTTTATGACACCATTGTCCGTATGGCCCAACCGTTTTCGCTGCGCTACATGTTGGTAGATGGCCAGGGTAACTTCGGTTCTGTTGATGGCGACTCCGCCGCGGCAATGCGTTACACCGAAGTGCGCATGTCGAAAATTGCTCACGAACTGCTGGCGGATCTGGAAAAAGAAACCGTCGACTTTGTGCCTAACTACGACGGTACCGAGCAGATCCCAGCGGTGATGCCAACCAAGATCCCAAATCTGCTGGTGAACGGTTCATCCGGTATTGCCGTGGGGATGGCGACCAATATTCCGCCGCATAACCTGTCTGAGGTTATCAGTGGCTGCCTGGCCTATATCGATGATGAAAACATCAGCATCGAAGGCCTGATGGAGCACATTCCTGGCCCGGATTTCCCGACGGCGGCGATCATCAATGGTCGGCGTGGTATCGAAGAGGCCTACCGTACCGGCCGTGGCAAAGTGTATATCCGCGCCCGTGCAGAAGTGGAAACCGACGCCAAAACCGGCCGTGAAACCATCATCGTGCATGAAATCCCGTATCAGGTGAACAAAGCGCGCCTGATCGAGAAGATCGCCGAGCTGGTGAAAGAGAAACGTGTTGAAGGCATCAGCGCGCTGCGTGACGAGTCTGATAAAGACGGGATGCGCATCGTGATCGAAGTCAAACGCGACGCGGTGGGTGAAGTGGTGCTCAACAACCTGTATTCGCTGACCCAGCTCCAGGTGACCTTTGGTATCAACATGGTGGCGCTGCATCAGGGCCAGCCGAAGTTGCTGAACCTGAAGGATATTCTGAAGGCGTTTGTTCGCCATCGCCGCGAAGTGGTCACCCGCCGTACCATCTTCGAACTGCGTAAAGCCCGCGATCGTGCACACATCCTGGAAGCCTTGGCGATTGCTTTAGCCAACATCGATCCGATTATCGAACTGATCCGCCGTGCGCCAACCCCGGCCGAAGCGAAAGTTGCGCTGGTTGCGCAGGCTTGGGACTTGGGTAACGTGGCAGCCATGCTGGAGCGTGCCGGTGGTGATGCCGCGCGGCCAGAATGGCTGGAGCCGGAGTTCGGTATCCGTGATGGCAAATATTACCTGACCGAGCAGCAGGCTCAGGCGATTCTGGATCTGCGCCTGCAGAAACTGACCGGCCTGGAACACGAGAAGCTGCTGGACGAATATAAAGAACTGCTGAACGTCATCGCTGAGCTGATCTTTATTCTGGAAAACCCAGATCGTCTGATGGAAGTGATCCGCGAAGAGCTGGAAGCGGTTCGCGATCAGTTCGGTGATAATCGCCGTACCGAAATCACGGCCAACACTTCTGACATCAACATCGAAGATCTGATCAATCAGGAAGATGTGGTGGTCACGCTGTCGCACCAGGGCTATGTGAAATATCAGCCGCTGAGCGACTATGAAGCACAGCGTCGTGGTGGTAAAGGCAAGTCTGCCGCCCGTATTAAAGAAGAAGACTTTATCGACCGTCTGCTGGTGGCGAACACCCACGATACGATCCTGTGCTTCTCCAGCCGTGGCCGCTTGTACTGGATGAAGGTGTATCAATTGCCGGAAGCCAGCCGCGGTGCACGTGGCCGTCCAATCGTCAACCTGCTGCCGCTGGAAGCCAACGAGCGTATCACCGCGATCCTTCCAGTGCGCGAGTATGAAGAAGGGCGCCATGTGTTTATGGCCACCGCCAGTGGCACCGTGAAGAAAACCGCTCTGGTCGAATTCAGCCGTCCGCGCAGTGCGGGCATCATTGCCGTTAACCTCAACGAGGGTGACGAACTGATCGGTGTGGATCTGACCGATGGCAGCAACGAAGTGATGCTGTTCTCCTCTAACGGTAAAGTGGTGCGTTTCCCTGAAGGGCAGGTTCGCTCGATGGGCCGTACGGCCACCGGTGTTCGTGGTATCAACCTCGGCGAAGGTAGCAGCGTGGTTTCGCTGATTATCCCTCGTGGTGAAGGTGATATCCTGACGGTGACCCAGAATGGTTACGGTAAGCGTACTGCGGTGACGGAATATCCCACTAAGTCGCGTGCGACCCAAGGGGTTATCTCAATCAAGGTGAGTGAGCGTAATGGTTCGGTTGTGGGAGCGGTACAGGTAGAAACCACCGACCAAATTATGATGATCACCGATGCCGGTACTTTAGTGCGCACCCGTGTTGCTGAAGTCAGCGTGGTTGGCCGTAATACCCAGGGCGTGACGCTGATCCGCACTGCTGAAGACGAGAACGTTGTTGGCCTGCAGCGCGTTGCCGAGCCGGTTGAGGATGAAGAACTCGACAGCCTCGAGCCGGGTGTGGCAGAAGCGGAAGAAGAGAGTACACCGCTTGATGAGGGTGATGACATTACGCCTGACGACGTCGATGACGAAAACGCGTAAAGATTACCTTGGATAACGCAGTTATCCGCGGTGAAACAAAGGGCTTGGCAGCGATGCTAGGCCCTTTTTCAGTTATATGGTTTAATTGCCGATATACTCGTTATACTTCAAATTGCCTGAGTGTTGGCGGCGTCCGGTTGCCTGGTTTATCCGCGAGCCTCGCCTCTTTGTGACCAGCACAGGTGCTGTTCAAAAACGCATCGCGTTTTTGTCGTGCAACTTGAATTATTTAAAGTATATGGTCCAGCGGTGTTTCCCCGGAATAGCCATTTTTGTGATGAACACGCGCGTTACCACTCATTTTGATATGGTATCCGATTGAAATATTTAGCCTCTTTCCGCACCACCTTAAAGATTTCCCGCTATCTGTTCCGGGTGCTGGCGCTTATGCTGTGGTCGCTGGGGGCGTTGCTGACGACGTTTTATATTCTGGATATTCTGCATGAAAAAGAATCAGATATCCGGCAGGAGTTTAATCTCAACTTCGATCAGGCGCAGGGGTATATTCGCCACTCGTCTGATATTATTCGTGACATCAAATACATGGCGGAAAACCGCCTTAACCGTTCGGTTGGCAGCCTGGATGCATTTACCGGCGTCATTAACGGCAAGAGCAATATTCCGTTATCGTTTATTCCGCTTTACCCAGAGTCCAACTGCGCTCTCAACGGTGCTTATCAAGAATCCCTCGCTTCGCTGAGCAGCCAGGTTCAATATTGGAAAGAGAACTTTGTTGCTGCCTACGATCTCAACCGGGTATTTTTTATTGGCGGCGATAGCCTGTGCATGACGGAGTTTGGCAGCAGCAGTGGCACAGCCGATCGACAAAGTGTTCTGAAATCCCTGCACGAGCAGATTCTGAAATATCGTAATGCCAACAATCTGGACAGAGGCAACAACCTCTACTGGATCAGCCCTAGCTCTCAGCGGCCAGATGTTGGTTATCTGTATGTGATGACGCCCCTCTACGTTGGCAACAAGTTGGAAGCCTTGTTGGGGATTGAACAAACCATTCGTCTGGAGGATTTTGTCAACGCGGGCAACCTGCCGGTGAGTGTGATGTTGCTGGATGAGAACGGCGAGCCCGTGTTGCGCCTGACAAACGGCGAGCGCTATGTGGCTCCATCTTATACTTATCCGCAAGAACATACGTATTTTGGCTATGTTGATAGTTATCACGATCTGATCATGAAGAAGGCGTTACCACCCTCAGGGCTCAGTATTGTGTATTCATTGCCGGTAAAAAGCGTGGCGGATCGCTTTAAGGTGTTGATCCTCAACGCGGTGCTGTTGAACTTGCTGTCGGCCTTTGTGATATTCAGCCTGGCTTGGCTGTTTGAACGCAAAATGTTCCTGCCCGCAGAAGAGAATGCTTTCCGTCTGGAAGAGCATGAGCAGTTCAACCGTAAGATTGTGGCCTCGGCTCCGGTGGGGATCTGTATTCTGCGTATCAGTGATGGTAGCAATATTCTGAGTAATGAGTTGGCGCACAACTATATCAATCTGTTGACCCACGAAGATCGTGAGCGTATTACGCGCATCATCTGTGAGCAGCAGACGAATTTTGTCGATGTGATGACCAGCAATAACAACAATCTGCAAATCAGTTTTGTCCATTCCCGCTATCGCAATGAAGATGTAGCCATTTGCGTATTAGTGGATGTGAGCGCCCGCGTGAAGATGGAGGAGTCGCTGCAGGAGATGGCGGCGGCGGCAGAGCAGGCCAGTCAATCCAAGTCGATGTTCCTAGCTACCGTCAGCCATGAACTGCGCACGCCTCTATATGGCATCATTGGTAACCTGGATCTGCTGCAGACCAAAGAACTGCCACAAGGGGTAGAGCGTTTGGTCAATGCGATGAACAACTCCTCGGGGCTGTTGCTGAAGATCATCAGTGACATTCTGGATTTCTCCAAAATCGAGTCCGAGCAGTTAAAGATTGAGCCGCGCGAGTTCTCATGCTTGGAAGTGATCGCTCATATTGCAGGCAACTATCTGCCGTTGGTGGTGAAGAAACACCTTGGGCTTTACTGCTTTATTGAGCAAAACGTGCCGGAACGAATTAATGGCGATCCGGTACGTTTGCAACAGGTTCTCTCTAATCTGCTGAGCAATGCGATCAAGTTTACCGATACCGGCTGTATTATCCTGCAGGTGCGTACTTGCAATAGCTATCTGGAGTTTACCGTACGTGATACGGGAGTGGGCATCCCCGAGAAAGAAATTCCCCGCCTATTTGATCCTTTCTTCCAGGTAGGCAGCGGTGTACAACGCCATTTTCAGGGCACCGGTTTGGGTTTGGCGATTTGTGAGAAGCTGATCAACCTGATGGATGGTGATATCGCCGTGGAGTCCGAGCCGGGGCTCGGCAGTATGTTCACCATTCGCATTCCTATGTTTGGCGCGCAGTTCTCGCCGCCGCCGGCCAGTGATACCTGGCTGGGGAAAACGCTATGGTTGCAGATTCGTAACCAACGGTTAGAAAGTTATCTGATGGCAATCTTGGGGGGATATGGGGCGATGGTCTTGCGCTATGAGGGGCAGGAGACGACAGCGGATGATATTCTGCTGAGTGACTATCCGCTGCGAGTAGCAACCCCTTTATTGGCACAGATTGAATTTTCCATTGGGCACATTGGGCCTGCATTGGAAACCCATCCGGGGTATTGGGTGCATAGCACTTCGACATCGCGGGATACCATTGTGCTGTTGAATCGCCTGTTTAGTGTTGATGCGGACGATACTAAGCCCCAGTTAACGCTGCCTGTGCCTGCGAAATCCAGCGCGGTAGATAACGGTGATATCCATTTATTGGTGGTTGACGATCATCCGATCAACCGTCGCTTGTTGTCCGACCAATTAACATCGCTGGGTTACCAAGTGATTACCGCAAATGATGGTATCGATGCGCTGGGCGTTTTGAATCACAATAAAGTGGATATTATACTGACCGACGTCAACATGCCTAATATGGATGGCTATCGCTTGACGCAGCGTTTGCGGCAGATGCATGTTGACGTGCCGGTGATTGGCGTAACGGCCAATGCTTTGGCGGAAGAGAAACAGCGTTGTATCGAAGCCGGGATGGATAACTGCCTGTCGAAACCGGTCACCTTGGAAACGCTCAATCAGACATTATCCTATTACAGCCAGCAGGTACGGCGTGGCAGGAGCGAGCAGGAAGAAGTCTAAAACGACAAAAAGGCGCATGAAGCGCCTTTTCTGTTTGCCCGTAGTGGACTTAATCTTTATCTAACTGCGTCATGCTGACGGAGGAGAGATAGTTAAGCAGAGCAATGTCGTTATCAACGCCCAGTTTCATCATGGCCGATTTCTTTTGGCTACTGATGGTTTTGATGCTGCGGTTCAGTTTCTTGGCGATTTCGGTCACCAGGAAACCTTCAGCAAACAGGCGCAATACTTCGCTTTCTTTCGGCGAAAGACGTTTGTCACCGTAACCACTGGCGTTGATTTTCTCCAACAGTTTGGACACGCTTTCCGGCGTAAACTTCTTGCCTTTCTGCAATGCGGCCAGTGCCTTAGGTAGATCGGTAGGCGCACCTTGCTTCAGTACGATGCCTTCAATATCCAGATCCAACACGGCGCTGAGAATTGCAGGGTTATTGTTCATTGTTAGAACAATGATCGACAACTGCGGATAGTGGCGCTTGATATATTTAATCAGCGTGATGCCATCGCCATATTTATCACCAGGCATCGAAAGATCGGTGATCAGGACGTTAGCATCCAGCTTGGACAGATTGTTGATCAGTGCTGTTGAGTCTTCAAACTCCCCAACGACATTCACCCATTCAATTTGCTCAAGTGACTTCCGGATGCCAAACAGTACGATAGGATGGTCATCAGCAATAATTACGTTCAGGTTATTCATGTTGTTGGCTACCTTGCTGCAGCAGTCTACTGATGAAAAAATCAATCTGACTGATGTTATTCTCGATCTTAAGCGTATCACCGTCTGCGATGTGCTGTTCTAACGATTCACACAATTGCTTACCGGGAAGCAGGTTTAACATAGCAAACACCCCTTTCAGGCGGTGTGCGGTTTGAGTCAGCGCAGCAAAATCACTGCTGCCCGCCTCAGTATACAGTTTTTTGACATCTTCGGGTACTGTATCGATAAATAAACTATAGTAATCGCTTGATTTCAATTGTTTTTCATAGTGTTGAAAATCTTTTACACTCAAGGTGCGCAGGCTTTCCTCCCGATCGAGCGCGGCCATCTGTTGTTCCATCAGCATCAGAATGGCATCGATCATCGCACCGCTCAGATTATAGTTGACCCGAATATAGCCTTTGTCGAGCTGTTGCCAGCCGGTTTCATCGCTGGCCAGCAGCAACGTATAATCATCGGCCTGCTGAGGATTATCGGTAAGCAAGACGTCATAATTGCGGTTGAGCTGGTGCTCTTCGGCGACGATACAGTCAGCGCCATAGGCATTCAACAGGTGGGTGACAATGCTGCGAACTTCCTCTGAAGTGATGTCCAGCAGTGCCGTTACCCCGTCCAGCAACTTTTCTTGCACTTCCTCTTCCTGCTGGCTCTTTTCCAGCTCCAGGCTGACACGGATGGTATAACGGGTGCCGATGTCGATTTTACTGTGGATTTCCAACTTACCGTTTAGCTTCTTACATAGTTGATTACACAGGAAAAAGGTGAGTCCGGAGCCCTGATTGAAACGATCGGCCAGTGTCTGGCTGAGGAATGGGTAGGTGAGATTGCTGATTTCCTCACTGGAAATGCCGGAACCCGTATCGTTGATATGGAACACCAGATGATTCGGGCGATTCGCTTCATGTTCTACAATCAGCGTAATCTTGCCGTAGGACGTCGTGATGGTCGCGTAATGAAGCAGCAACGCTATAACCTTTCTTAGTGCATGGGTATCGCCGATGTATTGCTGGTCCGCAGCAAGATGGAAATGGCTGAATAGCGCCAATCCTTTCTGGTTGATAGCGGGCAGGGCATCCTGCAGCAGCTCATCGATCAGCACCAATGGGCTGAACGGCTGGCGCGAAGGCTGCCATTCCTGGGTTTCCAGCCGGGTGAGCAGGGTAATGTTCTCGATCAAACCCAGTACCGATGACGAAGCCAGATTCAGTTGGCTGAGCAGCGTCTGCCGCTGTTCTTCATCCGATGGCGTGCGCAGGCGCTCAGCCAACTCATGCATCTGCTGTACCGGCTGATTGAGTTCGATCCCCAGGTTATGCAACATCAGCTTGCGTGCCTGAACGTTTTTATCGTACTCATGGCGTGCTAACTGCAAGCGCTTGTTTACCAGCACTTCTCTGTCCTGATCGCGCAGCAGGAACAGATAGGTTTCGGCGGATAATTGGCTAGGGAAAATCCGGATTTCATAAACCTCATTATTGACCGTCACCTGGATCACCCCGTGATGCTGTTCTGCCATATGGGCGATTTTTTGCAAGCTGAGATGTGGCAGCAGGTGTTCGGCGATTTTGTTGCTGGTAATCACGCTGTTGCTGGCGAAATCATACACTAATAGCCCTGAGGGCAGGCTGGCGACAATTTCCCGGCTCAGTGCGCGCTCCTTCTCCAGTTCGGCGGCCATGTTCTCGCTTGGCCGAATGTATTGCTGGCGGATAAAGTAAATTCCCATCATCGACAGCGCCATCAGCAGTAGGTTAACCACCAGCAACCAGAGATTGTTGCGCAGCAGGTCAATGACCAGATTGATGGCAGGTACGCGGTAGACCAGTTTAAGCGGCGCATTGGGCAAGGCGACGCTGAATTCAACCCAACTGCCTTTTAACACGGCACTGGTCTCGGCAACGGCTTCGCTTGGCACTGCGTTTTCATCCAGTTCGGTATCGTCGGGCAACAGTAAGAAGTTGGCACGTGCCATATTGAGCGGAATGATGTCGTTAATCGGCAGATCGAAGGCGATCACCGTGGCTAAATGCCCTGGCTGATTAAACGTAGTGCGGATCGAAAACGAATAGGCGTTCTGAAGACGTTGTTTGCGCAGGCCAGAGAAACTTTCGCGTTCGTCCAGCATATTGGCCTGTTGCAGCATTTCTGCCCGGCGTTCCGTGGCTGTGGTGGTGAGGTAGTTTTCCTTTAAACGCGAGGTCAGTTCTTTAAGCGATTGGGTTGTGACCAGGCTCAGGCTATTATCTTGCCCATTGAGGTAATACATCGCATAGCTTTCGTTTTTTGCCCCCCAACGGACATCGAGGAAGTCTGAAATATTGGCGATCATCACCAGCGTACTGCTGTCGTGGTTGCCAAAAATCACCGCATCGGTCTTCTTGCGCAGTTTTTCCACGTAATAAACGTCCGGGTGCAGGCGGGTTTCCTGCCGGTGAGGTTCGACGGGCTGCGAGGCTGCATTACCAAATTTGTCGTAGATCTGGTAGGTAAGATAGCGGTAGCTATCAATCCGTTTTTGCAGAGCATTAGCGATGGTGCTAACGGAATACTTTTTCTCCGTCAGATAGGCATTGGTGTAGTTGTAACCATACAGGCCAAGAGCTACGGCTAGCAACACGATGAACAGCCAGAAACAGCGGGTGAGGTAGCTGGAGCTGATGGTCAGTCGTTTATTTTGCATTATACCCTTCATACTTGAAGCAGCAGGAGTCGTGGTGCTTACTTATCCGGGCAGCTAGAAGTACGCACACCAAGACTTATTCGCTTGCTGCCTACTGCAACGCCAAGTGCTTTGGGTCTGTAGGCAGCCCGTTTTTGAATTAGCGAGTGATCGCCTTAGCGCTCGCGGTAACGATCAATAACAAGGTGGCAACGCAGGCCAGGGCAAACGTCAGGCTTGAAAGCTGGGCGATGAAGCCGATCAATGCCGGGCCAGCGAGAATACCGGCATAGCCGACCGTGGTCACAGAGGCGATAGCCAGGTTGGCGGGCATTGCCTGTTGATTCCCTGCTGCGGTGAATAAGATGGGGACCACGTTGGAAGCACCTATGCCAACCAGCATAAAGCCAAGCAGCGACGTCAGCACGTTGTCGATAGCGATCGCCAACGCCAGGCCGATGGCTGCACACAGGCTGCCCAATAACAGCACCCGATATCTGCCCATGGCGTTGACCACGCGATCGCCGTTCAGCCGGCCGAGCGTCATTGTGATAGAGAACAGTGCATAACCGAGCCCTGCTTGGCTATGATCCATGCCACGAGATGCGGTAAGGAACAGAGCGCTCCAATCGAGCATTGCCCCTTCTGCCAGGAACATAATAAAGCACAGCAAACCAATGAACATCACCCAGCCACGCGGCAGCACGAACATTGGGCCACCGGCATCCCCGCCACTTTCCCGCAGCAGATTTTTACTGGCGATAGCAAGCAGTACCACAATCATGACGACGGTAATCAGCGTGGCCTGAAGTGGCCCAAAGCCTAGCCACAGCAAGGCGCTGACGCCGCCTGCTCCGACGATGCCGCCCACGCTGAAAAAGCCGTGAAAACCCGACATCATGGCCCGCCCGCTGGCGCGCTCAACCACCACGGCCTGTATATTCATGGCCACATCGATCATACCGATTGCTGCACCAAAAAGCAGCAGTGCCAGTGCCATACCCGCCGTTGAGTCCATCAGGACGAGCAGCGGTAAATCGATACACAGCAGCAACCCGGCCAGCAGTATCACGCGCCTGCAGCCAAATTTGCCGGTCAACAAGCCGGTCAGTGGCATTGCCAACATTGAGCCTGCACCGATGCATAGCAACAGTAAACCTAATGAGCCATCATCGATACCAATACGCGTCTTGGCAAAAGGCACCAGCGGAGCCCAGGCGGCCATACCGAGGCCCGCAATAAAAAAGGCCAGGCGAGTGGCAATCTGCGCTGGCACACCGGGTTTGGATTGTTCACTGCACAAAGTGGCTGTCATGTGGGTATTGGGATCGATTTTATTTAAGGGATTCAAATGAACCCTGTTTTTATCACAATCTGCGATCGGGGTCGAAAAGATTCGTGTTGTTGTCAGCTACGCCTTAGGAACAGGCACAGATTGCTATTCTGCGGTTTTCTCCTCTGCCTACTCTATCAATGAGAATTTAAATCATGAGGTTAGCATGGATCTGAAGATCGAGCGGGTCATCGAAACGGTGCTGTATGTGCGTGATATTGAGCGTGCTGCCGCTTTTTATCAGCAGGTGTTAAAGCTGCCAGTGATGGTGGCGAATGAGCGTTTCCGAGCTTATAACGTGGCCGATAAAAGCGTGCTTCTGTTGTTTATTGAAGGGGATTCGATGAACGGCGCTCATTATCCGGAAGGATATATTCCGCCGCACGATGGCCGTGGGCCACTGCATCTTGGTCTGGCCGTCAGCAAAGTACAATTGCCGCTGTGGGAACAGCATCTGGCTGAACATGGTATCAGGATCGAAGGGCGCATGCGCTGGGAGCACGGGGGCGAAAGTATTTATTTTCGCGATCCCGATGAACACTTGCTGGAGTTAGTGACGCCAGGCATTTGGGCTAATTACTGAGTAGGTCAGGTTTGTGCCTATATCATGTGTCGGCTCTCGTTGCTGATGTGGTTTGCGGCAAATAGCACTGAGAGACAAAGCATTATTGGTAGGAAAGCTTTTCGCCTTCTAGACTTACGGCATGGCACATGCATTTCAACAGGATGAGCTATGACCAAGAAACGGGTATTAACCGTTAGTATTGCGGCAGCATTTTCTGTCCTTGCTGGTTGTACCGCTTACGACAGGGCCGCGAGCTATGTGAAAGAGCCTGTGGTGAGCGATGTAAAAGTTGGGATGACTAGACAGCAAGTGCGGGCTATTGCCGGGCCGCCATCAACTTCTGCAACACTGATCCACGCAAAGGGAACCTGTGACACCTATGCCGTGGCACCGCACGATGGCAAAGCACAAACTTATTTTGTCAGCTTTAACGAAATGGGCCATGTGATGAACAAGGGGTATCAGAGTTGTTCCGAGTACGATACGCAGCCTAAATAATCGTCATCTATGATTTAAAATAAGCTCATTTTCGCGAAGTTCTTTATTTTTTAACCGCTAGTGGTCTGAAATTTAAGCAAGTGAACGTTTCTCCGCATTTTTTTGCATGGGAACGGTAGACATTTCATAACGGTATCGCTAATATCTGCGCCCATTGGAAGGATGGCCGAGTGGTTTAAGGCAACGGTCTTGAAAACCGTCGACGGGCGACTGTCCCAGAGTTCGAATCTCTGTCCTTCCGCCAAATTCAGCCGGCTTAGCTCAGTAGGTAGAGCAACTGACTTGTAATCAGTAGGTCACCAGTTCGATTCCGGTAGCCGGCACCATGATTAGATGTACGTAGTCTCTTAAGCCCAGCAATCTTAATGATTGCTGGGTTTTTTTGTTATTCTGGTGCTAGAAAACCTGCTCTCGTTACGAACAAAGATAGAGTAGGGAAGACGTGGAGTACGCCGGTTGATTGAACCGGCGCGGTAGAGCGGCAAACCTAAATATCATTGGTCAGCCACTGATCGGATTCGTCGAACATTTCTTCAAGCAGACGGTTTAGCTTCTCGCGGTCACTTTTGCTGGCATCGGAATTAAGAGCGTTTGCCTGCATGGGTTTTACTTTCACTTCAGCGTCAGGGAAGAGACGGTGCACACGTTTTGTCAGTTCGGCTTTAATAATTTCATCAGCCCCTGGAATGCCAGCAACGTTGCGTTTATCAAACACCAATTCAACGAACATAGTTAAACCTTAAAATAACTGTTTATGTATACAGTTATTTTGGCCGAGAGCTAGGGCATTGTGCAAGAAAAATATGAAGAAAATCTTGCGCTGACAACGCATTGCATAAACGCCATCCACGAGAATACCAATGGTTCAGACGGGGTCTTCCGTACCGTGGAAGACGGCCTCAATGTTGTAGCCATCAGGATCGTATACAAACGCGGCATAGTAATTTTTGTGATAGTGGTGACGGAACCCTGGAGCTCCGTTATCTTTGGCTCCTGCTGCCAATGCGGCTTCATAAAAGGCCTTCACCTGCGCTTGGCTTGTGGCGCGAAAGGCAATATGGATACGTGGCGTGCAGGGGGCACCGGTAGAGATCCAAAAAGCCCCACCTGGATCGTCTCCCGGTTGTAGCACGGTTTCACCATAACCTGCTGCGGCATCACCGAGCTGCAAACGCAGTGCATATCCTAATGGTGCCAGCACCTTCGAGTAGAATTCTTTACTTCGGGCAAATTGGCTTACGTTGATACCGGTGTGATCAATCATGCTTTACCTTCAAGTCAGAACAAGTCGGTTTGCGGCGAATGCCACTGTGATTATTAACCGCAAGAGCCAGTGTGGTTCCGTTCTGTACGATAACTATCTAGGTGAGCGTACAATAACCAGACTAACATGTAGGATTCAAATCGCAGAGCAGGGGCTATTGTGCGAGAGCAACTTCATGATCGGCAAATCACGGGCATAAAAAAACCAACCGTAACAGGTTGGTTTCTCTATAAAAAGTTGGTCGGCATGAGAGGATTCGAACCTCCGACCCCCGACACCCCATGACGGTGCGCTACCAGGCTGCGCTACATGCCGACGCAGTGCGATCTATACTACCGTTTCTCGTCATGAATTCAAGATGGCTTACCGCTGATTGCTTTAGATTTAAGCAGTTAGTTGGCAATAAAGCGTTTAACGTCTGTCAGCACCTGCAATAATAGCGCTAACGGAGGTTTTTCATCTTTTATCTCTTTATCATCCTGATCGTAGGCATGATAACTGCCGTTGCTGTCCAATAGCAGCGTCTGCTTGGGGGTAGTAATCACCAGCAGGCTGCGGTTGCCGGTAGCCAGCCAGTCGTTTTTCCGCTGTGCGGCAAACAGATCTTCACCCTGCGAATAATCGTTGGCGGCAGTGCTGACGTGTAACAGGCGCTGCATCAGGGTACGCATCACATCATTGTGGCTGGTCAGTTTATTGATCGTCTGCGCCGGTGTGCCAGGCCAATGGATGATCAGAGGAACCTGAAGCTGGCTGCGGTTGAAGCGGGTGCCTGCACCCCAGTCCCCTTTGCCGCTATCGTTGAATTCGACGCCGTTCTCCGCGGTGATCACCACCACTGTGTTGTCCAGCATCTGCTTTTCTTTCAGCGTTGCCAGCACCTGTGCGATCTGAGCATCGATGTCTTTCGCCGCCATACGGTAGTGCTGGATAAAAGCATCCTGTGTCTTGTCACTGTTTTGCAGGTCAGTACCGCTGTAATTAATGTAAGAGAACCATGGCGCATTATGATTTTGATTGGCCAACCAGCGCTGCCATTGCTGCGTGGTGAGTGCATCGCTCTGCACTATGGGCGCAGGGAGCGAGAAGTCAGCCAGCAACGCCTGGCGATATAGCGCCGCATTGAAGCCATCGGAAGAGAACAGCCCGAATTGATAGCCTTGATCGCTCAGCGCATTGATCAGTGCAGAAGGTTTGCGCCCTGCCAGAATGCCATCCAGATAAGTGGGCGAAATCCCGTAGAACAGGCCAAACAGGCCGGTATCAGCATGGTTGCCGGAGCTGTAATGATTGCTGAAACGGATGTTTTCCTGAGCAAAACGGGTGAGGGCAGGCATATCTTGTTCAAGATCGGCCTTACGAATGCCATCCACCACAATCATCAGCAGATTGTAACCGCTGCCTTTATCACGGTAGTTCAGTGGGCTCAGCGGGTATTCTACCGCGGCCGCTTCAGGGCTACCCTGCTGAATCAGGCGGCGCTCGTATTCTTCTTGGTTCAACAAACCGTGTTTTTCCAAAAACTTACGCGCGGTCATCGGATAAGAGAGCGGCAGATTGGCGCGCTGCATGGTGATCGGGCGATAGAAATTGGCATCGGCCCAGATATAAATCAGATGTGAAGCGAAGAACGAGCAGATAAACAGCGCTGCCAGCGGCTTGCCAAAACTACGCCGGTTAAGGCTGCGCAGTTTCTGCCAGCTCCAGGTGGCAAACAGCATTTGAATCAGGAAGATCACCGGTACGCTGATGAACATTAGTTGCCAATCGCGTGCTAGTTCACTTTGATCTGGGTTGATCACCAGTTCCCATACCACTGGGTTAAGGTGCAGGTGGAAGTGGGAAAAGACGGCGCTGTCGACCAGCAGCAGTGTTAGCCCGGCGGTGGCCAGCGCGGCAGAAATAAATCGCAACAGGCGTTGCGACATCACCACAAAGGTGAGCGGGAAGACGATCAGCAGATAGGCAGCAAACACAATAAAGCTGAACTGCCCAATCAGGCTGACTAACGCATAAATCCGCCCCAACAGTGAGGACGGCCAGTCGGCGACAAACAGGTAGCGGCTGCCCAACCCAATACTGAGCAGAATGTTAAATAAGGCGAACCAGTGCCCCCAACTGATCATCTGGGAGACTTTTTCACGATAACGCTGACGGTTTGTCACCATAAATAATTATTAATGCGCTTTATCTTCACGGATCGAAGCCTGTAGAGCTTCAGCAAAGGATCTTGCCAGTGACTTCCGCTGCGCGGGAGCAATACTGGTATTGATCAGGTTGGTTACCATGTTGCCCAGCACCATCAAAGAGAGATCGGTGGGAGTATGGTGTTTTTCCAAAACATTGACCAGTTCAGAAAGCAATTGTTCAACGTGTTCGTCACTGTAACGAGATGATTGTGGCATAAAGATTGTGCTCAAAGCCTGACAAAGTCCAACATCTTACCGTATAGGGCCGTGTTTTTCCGCTCTTTTATAGTGCGAAGATCGTTAAGGAAGTGATTATAGCTGCTGCCTGGCAGGAGACAGGGGCGTTAGCGGCTTCATTGATGCCAGCATCTGCCCGCACTTGAAATCCATTGGGTATCTGTTGCGGTTCGCAGCCTTCAGTGCTTGAATACGCGCTCAAAGAACAGGAGGATTAATCATGAGTCTGGATATCGACCAGATTGCGCTGCACCAGTTGGTAAAACGCGACGAACAGACGTTGGACGTGGTGCTACGCGATTCCCTTCTCCCCACTAATGCGGCGGTGGAAGAGATGATGGCAGAACTGCACCGCGTTTACAGTGCCAAGAGTAAAGCTTACGGCTTGTTCAACGAGGAAAGCGAGTTGGCGGACGCGTTGCGTACCTGCCGCAAGGGCGATGAAGACTTTCTGGCATTCAGCCGTGCGGCGACTGGTCGCCTGCGTGATGAACTGGCGAAATACCCGTTTGCCGATGGTGGCGTGGTGCTGTTTGGCCAATACCGTTTCCTGGCAGTGGAGTATTTGCTGATTGCCGTGCTGAACAGTTGTAACAGCATGCGCGTCAATGAAGAGCTGGACATCAGCACAACCCACTATCTGGATATCAACCATGCGGATATCGTGGCGCGTATTGATCTGACCGAATGGGAAACCAACCCGCAATCAACGCGTTATCTGACCTTCCTGAAAGGGCGCGTGGGGCGCAAAGTTTCTGATTTCTTCATGGACTTCCTGGCAGCGGCGGAAGGTTTGGATACCAAGGCGCAGAACCGTGGCCTGCTGCAGGCGGTGGACGATTACTGTGACGATGCACAGTTGGGTAAGAACGAGCGCCAGTCGGTGCGCCAGCAGGTTTACAGCTACTGCAATGAGCAATTACAGGCGGGTGAAGAGATTGAGTTGCAGGCTCTGTCGCAAGAACTCGCGCCGGTTGGCGAAAAAGATTTCCTGCAGTTTTCCAGCGAGCAGGGCTACCAACTGGAAGAGAGTTTCCCGGCGGATCGCGGCACGCTGCGGCAACTGACCAAATTTGCCGGTAGCGGCGGCGGTATCAGCCTGAACTTTGATGCCATGCTGTTAGGGGAGCGGATTTTCTGGGATCCAGCCACGGACACGCTGACGATCCGCGGGACACCGCCGAACCTGCGCGATCAGCTGCAACGCCGCTCAAGCGGCGGCAAATAAGCCGGATCGCAGCCAATAAAAAACGCCGCAATTGCGGCGTTTTCTACTTCGGCGTCCCGAAAGATCGATAACGTGGCGATTAAACGCGAACGAAGTCGATGTGAGCCAGTTTTGGCTTGAACGGGTGACGCTGTACAGCCTGAACCTTAACTTTGGTTTCTTTACCGTCGATAACCAGAGTTACTGCTTCGCTGTAGAATTCTGGTTTAACTTCCATGTTCTTTACAGAATCATGGTCTAATTCGATGGAAACTGCAGCTTCTTTGCCACCGTAAACGATAGCTGGGAATTTATTTGCTGCACGCAGGCGGCGGCTCGCACCCTTACCCTGGTCTTTACGTACTTGTACGTTGATAGTGAACATTGTTTTTTCTCTTAAAAGAAAATTTACCCTGCTACAGGCGACCCAGTAACAGGCTCGATAACCTGCTTTCACACTGGGTAAACCCAGGCAAAGCGGGCGGCATTTTAACGGAAAGCCACTCTATGGGCAACGAAAACCTGCCGCGCGCCGCTTAATAGAGCTCATTGGCCCGGCGAAAGCGCCCCTGATAATCAAAAACCTTTTCGCGTATTTGCCAGAACTGGCCGCGTTTGCGCGCCACGACAAAGTCCGGATGGCGCAACAGCGCCTGCTGCGCCAGAATGTCGGCCGCATTCTGCCAACTGAATGGCACCCCAGGAGCGCGCTGATGCGGCCGCAGGAACAGCATTTCAAACGCTTTTCGCTGGGCCGGGGTGTGCAGGCGGAAGCGTTCACTGGCGCTGGTGCCGTCTTCGTCGTAGTACGTGGCCTTCAGCCACTCCCCTTTATCATCGCGGCCGTTTTGTAACTCCATGCCGCCGCAGCGCAGTACCAGCGCATCTTTCAGCTTCAAGGCGGCTTTCAGCATATCATCAGGGTCGACCAGCACTTCCTGGCACTGATGGCAGCGGCGGGCGGCGATATCGTTTTCCGCGCCGCAGTGCGGGCAGTTTTTGAAACGGAAGCGATAGTCACATTGTTCACGGTGGCCGTCGTCGTCCTCAAGCCAGCCTTGGCAGCGGCGGCCATAGTGCTCGATGATCGCGCCGCTCTCGGTACATTTTCCCCAGAACAGATTGGCAAAGCCGCAGGCCGGGCAAAATACCTGCACCGGTTGGCTGCCCGCGTGGGGTTTGCTGACCCCTACTTCTGGGGTGAACAGATCGTGCGGGTTGCCTGCGTAGTCGAGAATCAAACACTCTTTCTTGCCGGGAGCCAGCCGCAGCCCGCGCCCGACGATCTGCTGATACAGGCTGACGGATTCGGTTGGCCGCAAGATCGCGATCAGATCAACATGCGGGGCGTCAAAACCGGTAGTCAATACCGCCACGTTAACCAGATAGCGCAGTTGCTGCTGCTTAAAGGCTTCGATCAGCGCATCGCGTTCGGCGGCGGGCGTTTCGGCGCTCACCAGGGCGGCTTCGCCGGCGGGCAGCAGGCCGTGAATTTCGCGGGCATGTTCTACCGTTGCAGCAAAGATCATCACGCCTTTGCGGGTTTGCGCATATTCCACAATCTGGCTGATGATGTGCGGCGTGATGCGATGCTGTTTTTTCAGTTCGCGGTTGAGATCGACTTCGCTGAATAAACCATTGCTTCTGGCCTCCAGCCGGCTGAAATCGTACTGCACGATGGGCATATCCAAGCGCTCTGGCGGAACTAGGAACCCGTGCTTGATCATATAACGCAGCGGCAGTTCATAGATGCAGTCGCGGAACAGGCTGCTGCTGTCGCCGCGAATGAAGCCGTGATAATGGAACTGATAGATCCACCCTTTCCCCAGCCGATAAGGGGTGGCTGTCAAGCCAAGCAGGCGCAGTTGTGGGTTGGCTTTTTGCAGATGCTGAATAATCTGTTGATACTGGCTGTCATCGTCGTCGCTGATGCGGTGGCATTCGTCGATAATCAACAGCGAAAAGGCGCTATCAAACAGCGCAAGATTGCGCGCTACCGACTGCACACTGCCAAAGACCACTTTACCGCTGCTCTCTTTCTGTTGCAGCCCGGCGGCAAAAATGTCTGCCTCCAGCCCGTAAGCACAATATTTGGCATGGTTTTGCGCCACTAACTCTTTGACGTGCGCTAACACCAGGACTCGCCCACGGGCGCGCTTTGCCAGTTCGGCAATCACCAAGCTTTTGCCCGCACCGGTCGGCAGCACGATCAGCGCCGGTTCAGGGTGCTGACGAAAATGTTGGATGGTGGCCTCGACCGCCTCCAACTGATAGGGGCGCAGGGTAAATGCCATGAATTAACGCCGTTTGCTGGAATGGGCCGCCGAGAGCCGGCTTTGCAATAGAAAGCCTTGCTGAAATCCTGTCATGCTGCTCCCTGAAGGGCGGATAAAGTTTCCCTTATTATGCCCTTCTGGCGCCACGGGTGCGAGAAGCTTGGAAATTGCTGCTGTTATGGCACCCTTTCCGCCGCTATACTTATGTGACAGCAATCGCTGTTTCCCCACGCGATTTTACTGATTCCTCCTCTTCGAACCTGCTTTTTGCACCTGGTGTAAGGGTGGGGCGTTATATTCAGAAACCCGATCAATGCGATCATAACAACGACAGGCAAAGCAGATTCAATGCGACTGGACAAATTTTTATCTCAACAATTAGGCATCAGCCGCGCACTGGTGGCGCGTGAACTGCGTGCCAAACGCGTTACCGTGGACGGTGAAGTGGTGAAGAGCGGGGCGATCAAGCTGACTCCAGAACAGGAAGTGACGTTCGACGGCAACGTGTTGTCGCAACTGACCGGGCCGCGTTATTTCATGCTCAATAAACCGCAGGGGTACGTGTGTTCCACCGAAGATCCGGATCACCCGACGGTGCTCTATTTCCTCGATGAACCCGTGGCCTACAAGCTGCATGCGGCGGGGCGATTGGATATTGATACCACCGGCCTGGTGTTGATGACCGATGATGGCCAGTGGTCGCACCGGATCACCTCGCCAAAACATCACTGTGAGAAAACCTATCTGGTTACGCTGGAGCATCCGCTGGCTGAAGACACCGCCCAGCGCTTTGAGCAGGGGGTACAATTGCACAATGAAAAAGACCTGACCAAACCGGCGCGCCTGGAAAAGATCGAAGATAATCTGGTGCGCTTGACCATCAGCGAAGGGCGCTATCACCAGGTAAAACGTATGTTTGCCGCCGTAGGCAACCGGGTCGTTGAACTGCACCGTGAACGCATTGGGGCTATTGCGCTGGATGATGATTTGGCTCCGGGAGAATATCGTCCGTTGACCGAAGAAGAGATAGCCAGCGTGGGTGCGCCGCACCTGCAGGATTGATTTTGCTGCCGATGAAGGAGTCATTGAACGTGCAACAGAAACGGACATCTCACCTGGGCTTGATCTTTATTCTCGGCCTGCTTTCCATGCTGATGCCACTGGCGATCGACATGTATTTGCCCAGTATGCCGATTATCGCCCAGGAGTTTGGCGTGGCGTCTGGTCGGGTACAGATGACGCTCAGCGCTTACGTGCTGGGCTTTGCCTTAGGCCAACTGTTCTATGGGCCGATGTCAGACAGCGTTGGCCGCAAGCCGGTGATCCTGTGGGGCACGTTGATCTTTGCCATCGCGGGCGGGGCCTGCGCCATGGCGCAGTCGGTTGAACAGCTGATCAACCTGCGTTTCCTGCATGGCCTGTCGGCGGCCGCCGCCAGCGTGGTGATTAACGCGCTGATGCGCGATATGTTCAGCAAAGATGAGTTTTCGCGCATGATGTCGTTCGTGATCCTGGTGATGACCATTGCGCCGCTGCTGGCCCCGATGATCGGGGGCGCGTTGTTGCTGTGGTTTAGCTGGCATGCCATTTTCTGGACCATGGGAGCGGCGGCACTGTTCGGCTCGGTGCTGGTGGCGTTCTTCATCAAAGAAACCTTGCCCAAAGCGCGGCGGCAGAAATTCCATCTGCGCACCACGCTGGGGAATTTCGGCTCATTGTTCCGTCATAAGCGGGTGTTGAGCTATATGCTGGCCAGCGCTTTTTCGTTTGCCGGGATGTTTTCCTTCCTCAGCGCCGGGCCTTTTGTTTATATCGAGCTGAATAACGTTTCCCCCCAGCATTTTGGTTACTACTTTGCGCTGAATATCGTGTTCCTGTTCCTAACCACCCTCATCAACAGCCGCAATGTACGCCGTGTCGGAGCCGTTAAAATGTTCCGCTTTGGTTTATCCGTACAGTTAGTGATGGGGATATGGTTGCTGCTGGTGAGTGCCAGCGGGCTGGGGTTTTGGGCACTGGTGCTGGGCGTAGCGGTTTATCTCGGTTGTATCGCCATGATCTCCTCCAACGCGATGGCGGTGATTCTGGACGACTTTCCGCATATGGCGGGAACCGCCTCCTCGCTGGCAGGCACCTTGCGTTTCAGCATTGGTGCGCTGGTTGGCACAATACTTGCTATGGCACCGGGTAAAAGCGTATGGCCGATGGTCTCCTCTATGGCATTGTGTAGCATTATTGCTATGTTGTTTTACCGCTTTGCCAGTACACCTAAGAAATAACCGATACCCCCTGTATTTCAAAAATACAGGGGTAGTGATACCGCGAAATGATTTTTTCGGGAAAGTATTATTACCCTGTGGGTTATATATGAACCACATATTTATAGCGTGATTTTCTTCCTCTCTATTTTCATAATTAATTGTGAGTTAAATCACACTGCTTAATCAGATAATTCCCCAAGAAAAGTAAAAATCATATTTTAATTCCCTGTCAATCGGTGACTTATTAACACTTATGTTGCATTTGGTGACCGGTGAGATACATACTATGAGGTAGTGCAATCTATACGGTTTTATGTATGGAAAAATAGTGCGCACGTAGTTATGTTGAATAGACCCTGAACGATTTTTTATATACCCAATGAATTTAAAAATGCAACCAGACTAAAGTCTGGGGGCTTGGTAAGCTAGCATCTATACCCCTCATACTTCAAGTTGCTTGGGTGTTGGCTGCCTTCGTTCACCCCAGTCACTTACCTGAGTAAGCTCCTGGGGCTTCGCTCAGTTGCCGCCTACAAGCAACTCGAATTATTTTGGGTATATACATTCTGAAAGGTATCAAAGATACATGTATTAAAAAATATAATAACTGCACTAACAATAACTCTAGGAAGGAGACACCGTGAAAAAAATACGTTTCTTGCGTTCTTTATGCATTGGGATATTTGTTGCCACACTCTCTGCCTGTGATTCTGGTGGGGGAGATTCATCAAACACAGAGACGCCAACTCCCCCTGTTACTCCCCCCGTTACTCCGCCAGTAACGCCTCCTGTTGTTCCACCGGAGCCTCCTATCGTCAGCCCACAGACTGCGGCCATGGATATTATTACGCAAGGCAAGGATGGCGTTGTCTTAGCGGGCGCTGAGGTATTCTTCAATGAAGTCAAGGTTTCATCCAGCGATCAAAACGGCGTAGCGCAGCTTTCTTCTCTCCCAGCGGATGATAAGGGGTTCTGGGTAGTGAAAGTGAAAAAAGCGGGTTATGTGACGCAGGCTGTTAAAGTCGCGGTGCAAGAAAAAATGCCACCGCTGATCGTTCACCTGATGCCCGTGACAGAGACCAAATACATTGAAGATATTGAAAAAGCGCAGGGTATTTCTAGCCTGACTATGGATGCCCACGTTATTTTGCCTGAGGCCGCGCTGGTTTATGCGGACGGAACGCCGGCTACGGGCAAAGCCCGGGTGGAGCTAACTCCCTGGGATATTGACAGTGATGACCTGAAAGCCATGCCTGCCAATGGGCGTGCTATCACCGCAGATAACCAGGAAGTTGACTTGATCAGCGCTGGGCTGATGGCCGTGGCGTTTTATGATGAAGCCGGTAACGCCTTGAATCTAGCAGAAGGCAAAACGGCTACCCTGCAAATGAGCCTGCCGTTTTCCAGCATTGACGGCCATGATTTATCGGCGGGTGGGGCAATCCCAATGTGGTATTTCAACGAGAGCCTGGGACTGTGGGAAGAAACGCCTGATGTCAAAGGATCTGCCGTCGTGGTGACCCGCGATGGAGAGAAAATGTTGATGGTAGAAGCTACTGTGCCACATTTCTCATCATGGAACTGGGATTTTAAATATGAATCTGCAGGTAGCACCTTCCTGCAATGCCTGGATCCCGCATCCAAACCTATTGCCTGTAGCATAACGGCCTCCGTAGTGCTGACCGATGGGTCAAAACTGGTTAAAAACAGTAGCATTGGCGCTGAGGGGGCAACAGTCTACAATATGCCCGATCGGGTCAAAGAGATTACTTGGGAAGCTACTGGTGCCTCAGCGGAAAGCCAACGTCTAATGGGTAAAGTTAAAAATCCATTAGATATGACGGGTGCGGGTGCTGCGCTCCCTGGTTCAATCTCTATTTCTTTATCTGCCCCTTATCAATATACGGCCCAATGCCTGTTGCCTGACTCTGTAGCCGTAGCCTGTAAGGCCAAGATAGCGCTCAATGGGAGTGCTGAGATTGACGAATATAGTTTACCTGCTGAGGGCGCTGCCATTTATACGCAACAGCTACCGCAACAGGCCAATTGGAGCGCGTATCAGTATATATCCAAAGGAAACGGTGAAATATGGAAATATACCGGAGAGGGTAGCAATGTATCACTGAGTGAAAATAAATTAGTAATGACGTTTGCGACGCCACCGGAAATAAATCAGCTACAATATTCTTATGTTCGCTGTAATCCTCAGGCATATGACTATAATTCAGGTGAAAATGTTGCGATTGCCCAATGTGACGTAACATTGATGCCTCAGGGAAGAGATCAGATCGACCCAGTAGAAATTATACCTGTTACAGCGACCATTCCTACCGGAGTCATTTATCCCATAAGCCTCCGCGTTGAATGGCTTGATATGACTTATCAATATTTTAATATACAGGCAAGTAATTTGGATACTTTAAAGAATAGCGATCAATGCTATTTCCAGTCCTATGATTGGATGCCATTTGACGATCTGTTGAGTCACCAGATTCATGATCTCTCCTTGAATGGGTATTGTGGGATAGTACCGATGCGTTGATACGTGTTATCTGTTTTGTTGCTGTTAAACCTGTGAGCCCAATGGCATGGGCTCACAGTATTGCCATCTCACCCAGCCCATTCGCCCGCAACCTCGACGCCTCTGGTCTCTCCCATCAGTGGGTGAATCGACTGTGTTTTTTTTGTTAAAAATCACGCCTTCGTTTAATAAGCTGCAGAGTTGCAACCTTGCTGGCAGCATGAGGCCGTTTCTCTACCATTCCTGATTTTAATCATATCGTTATAATGAGATATGGAGGTTGTGCATTGGCCGGGTGTTTACGTAATGTAAAATTATAGCAATTGTAAAGTAACTACATTGCAATAAAAAAATGTTGAGTTCAGGGGCTGAAAGGGTTACATATAACGCAAAAAATGCGAGCTGAATCGCAAAATGCGGTGAAATAAGATTTTACGGTAGGTGATAAAACCGAGTGATATCAGCGAGTACGGTGGTTTGGTTAATTTTTTGTGAAAATTTTACGTTTAAATAACACTTGTTCGCAGCAAAGTGGGTTGATTACGGCTATAACTAAGTAGTCCTGTGATGTAAAAAAGTGTTTCACCTTTTCATACTAGGGATTTGATGTGGATACTCTCCAGCTTTCGGTAGTGCACCGCTTGCCGCAAAGTTATCGTTGGCTATCAGGTTTTACCGGCGTTAAGGTTGAGCCGACCCCGCTAAGCGGTATAGACGAAGATAACACTTTGATCGGCCTCAAGCTGCTCAGTCATGATGGAAATGATGCCTGGCTCGTGATGCAGCAACTCAACCAATCTCTGCAAGAGATTCAGGTCAATTGCGCCATTGTGGAATGGGAAGGTGAGCCTTGCCTGTTTGTTCCTCATCGCGATGAAAGTGCCGCCATGTGTCGGCTAAAAAACGTGGGCGCGGCAATTGCTGAGCAGCTTAGTGCACAATACCCTTTCTAGAACCCCCTGTTAATCGACCAACTGCAATAATTGCCGTGTATAAGCCGCCGAGGGCGCATTGAAAATCGTTTGGCAGTGCCCTTGCTCCACCACTTCTCCCTGACGCAGCACAATGACCTGATGGCAGAGCGCACGTACAACGTGCAGATCATGGCTGATAAACAGATAAGCTAATTGGTGACGCTGTTGTAACGATTTCAGCAACATCAGGATCTGTGCCTGGACCGACTTATCCAATGATGAGGTTGGCTCGTCCAGGATCAGCAACTGTGGTTGCAGGATCAGCGCACGGGCAATGGCAATCCGTTGGCGCTGCCCGCCGGAGAATTCGGTTGGATAGCGATGACGCAGCGCCGGATCCAACCCAACTTCCTGTAATGCCTCAATCACCCGCTGTTCACGTTGCTCCGCCGTCAGCTGTTGATGAACCTCCAAGCCCTCGGCGATAATCTGCTGTACGTTCAGCCGCGGGTTTAACGCAGAGTAGGGATCCTGGAAGACGATCTGCATACGGCTGCGGTAAGGCAGCATCTGCTGGTTATTGAACTGGTGCAGCGGTTGGCCATCAAACCAGATGGCACCTTGGGAGCTCAGCAACCGCAGCAGCGCCAGGCCGGTGGTGCTTTTACCTGAGCCTGATTCGCCAACCAGGCCTACGCTTTCCCCCGGCTGCAGCTCGAAGCTCAAATTCTTCAAGGCATAGTTCTGATCGACGACGCGCCGCAGCAGGCCGCGTTTGATCGGGAAGCTGACCTGCAAATTCTCTACTTTCAGCAGCGGGCTGCCTGATTGTTGGTTAAACGGAAGCGGCAAGGGTTCACCGACGTCCTCGGCGGCCAGCAACTGGCGGGTATAGGCATGCTGTGGTGCGCTGAACAGGCGTTCGCGGCTGTTGTGTTCCACGCATAACCCTTGGCGCATCACCGCCACATTGTCTGCCAGGCGGCGCACGATATTCAGGTTATGGGTGATAAACAGCAGTCCCATGCCTAACTCCTGCTTCAGCTCTTTCAGCAAGATCAGGATCTGGGCTTGGATGGTAACATCCAGTGCGGTTGTGGGTTCGTCGGCAATCAGCAGTTTTGGCTGCGTCAACACTGCCATGGCGATCATTACCCTCTGCCGCTCCCCGCCGGAAAGCTGGTGTGGGTAATCTTGCAGACGTCCTTTGGCATTACGGATGCCAACCCGATCCAGGCACTGGATAATCTCACTGCGCGCGCTATCACGCCGCATGCCCCGGTGCAGCATCAGCACCTCTGCCAGCTGTTTCTCAATGGTGTGCAGCGGATTCAGCGACACCATCGGTTCCTGGAAGATCATGGAGATCTGGTTACCGCGCACCTTACGCAGTTCGGTTTCTGTGGCATGCAACAGCGAATCGCCGTTAAACAGGATATCACCACCAGGGTAGACCACCGGCGGTGCAGGCAACAAGCGCAGCACGGAAAGGGCGGTGACGCTTTTACCCGAGCCGGATTCACCGACCAGCGCCAGCGTTTCCCCTTGTTCAATCTGCAGTGAAACGCCGTTAACCACCTGATTCAACGCTCCTCCCTGACGGAAAGCGATGCTGAGATCCTGAATGGCAAGCAGAGGAGTCGTCATATCAATGCGCCTTGCTGGGGTCGAAGGCGTCACGAACCGCTTCGCCAATAAAAATGAGTAATGAGAGCAGCACCGCCAGCACCAGAAAAGCGGTAATGCCTAACCAAGGTGCCTGCAGGTTATTCTTGCCCTGCAATAACAATTCACCGAGTGAGGGGGAGCCAAGCGGCAGGCCGAAACCGAGAAAATCGAGTGAGGTGAGGGTGGTAATCGAACCGCACAGAATAAACGGCAGGAAGGTCAAGGTAGCGACCATAGCATTCGGCAGCATATGGCGATACATAATCACTCGGTCTGGCACGCCCATGGCTCTGGCGGCGCGTATATAGTCATAATTGCGGGTACGCAGGAACTCGGCGCGCACGACGCCCACCAGGCTCATCCAACCAAATAGAATAGTGATTGCCAGCAACCACCAGAAGTTGGGCTGCACGATGCTGGAAAGCAAAATGATCAGGAACAGCGTTGGCATCCCGGACCACACCTCAATAAAACGTTGCCCCCACAGATCGAACCTGCCGCCGTAATAGCCCTGCGTGGCTCCGACACAAATGCCGATAACGCTGGAAAACAGCGTCAGCGCCAGCCCGAACAACATGGAGATGCGGAAACCATAAAGCACCCTAGCCAATACGTCGCTGCCGTTACTGTCGGTGCCGAGCAGGTTCTGCCGCGAAGGTGGTGAGGGGAAGGGGACTTTGGTGGCAAAGTTAATGGTGTTGTAACTGAAGCGGATCGGAGCCCAGATCGCCCAACCGTGCTGATCGATCTGTTTCAGTACGAAGGGATCCTGAAAGTCGGTGATGGTGTTCAACTTGCCGCCAAAGGTGGTTTCACTGTAATTGACTATAAACGGCACATACAGGCGGCCTTCATAACGCACCAGTAAGGGTTTGTCGTTGGCAATCAGATTGGCGGCCAGGCTGAGGATAAAGACCACCAGAAACAGCCACAGTGACCAGTAACCGCGGCGGTTAGAGCGAAAGCGTGCCCAGCGGGCCTGATTGATGGGGCTTAAGCGGCTCATTGACGTGCCTCGAAATCAATGCGCGGATCGACCAGGGTATAGGTGATATCGCTGACAATATTCAGCAGCAGACCGATCAGGGTAAACATATACAGCGTGCCGAACATCACGGGATAGTCGCGTTGCAGCGTGGCGTCATAACCCAGCAGCCCAAGGCCGTTGAGTGAGAACATCACTTCGATCAGCAGCGAACCGGTGAAAAACATGCTGATAAAGGTGGCCGGAAAGCCGGCGATCACCAGCAGCATGGCGTTGCGGAACACGTGGCGGTAGAGGATTTTTTTCTCGTCCAGCCCTTTGGCACGGGCGGTGACCACATATTGCTTGCGGATCTCATCCAGGAACGAGTTCTTGGTCAACATGGTCAGGGTGGCGAAACCGCCGATCACCGTCGCCAGCACAGGCAGGGTGATGTGCCACAGGTAGTCGATAATTTTGCCGTACCAGGGCAGGGTATCGAAATTACTGGATACCAGCCCGCGCAGTGGGAACCAGTCAAGGTAGCTGCCGCCGGCGAACAGCACGATCAGCAGGATAGCGAACAGGAAGGCCGGAATGGCATAGCCGATGATGATCAGCGTGCTGCTCCAGGTATCAAAGGCGCTGCCGTTATGAATAGCTTTACGGATCCCGAGCGGTATAGAGACGAAATAGATGATCAGCGTACTCCATAGCCCCAGGGTAATGGAAACCGGCAGGCTTTGGCCAACGAGCTGCATCACTGAGGCTCCGCGGAACAGACTATCGCCAAAATCTAAGCGCATATAGTTCCACAGCATGGCAAAGTAGCGTTCATGCAAGGGTTTATCGAAGCCATAGCGCTGGGTGATTTCTGCAATCACTTCAGGATCCAGCCCGCGTGAACCACGGTATTGGCTGTCGCCAACGTTAGCGACGCCCGCTTTGACATGCCCAAGGCCATCACCACCGCCTCCGCCGCCAAAACCGCTGGTTTGGCCCAGCTCAATGGTGGCGATTGCCTGATCGACCGGCCCACCAGGTGCAATTTGCACGATAAAAAAGTTGATCGTGATGATCGCCCACAGCGTGGGGATCACCAGCAATAATCTGCGTATCAGATAAGCGGCCACCACAGACTCCTTATTGCCGTTGTGCGGGCAGGCGTGCCGCCTTGTTGACGTCAAACCACCAGTTATCAAACCCAATAGAATAGGTTGGGCGTATCGCCGGTGAGGAGAACTTATCCCAATAGGCGTAGCGATCGTGATTGGAGTACCACATTGGCAGCATGTACATGTTCCAGGTCAGCACCCGGTCCAGCGCGCGCCCAAGGGACAGTAAGGCTTTTTCATCCCCTTGGTGCTTCACGATTTGCCGCACCAGGCTATCGACGGCGGGATCGCTGACGCCAGGCGTATTCCAACTGGAATCGATATAATCCGAATCCCAGCGGATCTGCAGCGAAGAGTTTGGGAATGGCATCGCAGAATATACCGTCGGCATCATATCAAAGTCACGCTTACGCATGCGGCGTGTGAACTGGCTGGCGTCTATTTCGCGGATCTGCATATCAATGCCTAGGCGCTTCAGGTTGTGCTGGAATGGCAACACATACTGGAAGTTACTGCCGCTCAGCAGCATCAGTTCGAAAGTAAAAGGCTTGCCGGTTTGGCTATTGACCAACTGCTGATCTTTCACTTCCCAACCGGCCTGTTGCAGCAGTTCGGTGGCTTTCAACAGGTTTTCCCGGTTGTTACCGCTGCCGTCGGAGGTCGGCGGCTGGTAGATTGAAGTAAAGACCTCTTCAGGCACTTTGCCTTTGAGCGGAGCCAACCAGGCCAACTCGGCGGCATCCGGGTAGCCGCTGGCTGCGTACACCGTATTCTGAAAATAGCTGTTGGTGCGCTGATAGGCATCGTAATACAGCGCTTTATTCATCCAGTCGAAGTCAAACGCCAGCGTAATGGCTTCCCGTACCCGGCGATCGGCAAAGATCGGGCGTTGAACATTAAAGGCCAGCCAGCGCGCATTTTGCGCAGCCTGATTGGTTTCATCCTGCTTGATGATGAAGTTGCGCGCGAAGTTACCGCCTTGATACTGAGTAGCCCAGCTTTTGGGCGATCCTTCCGGGCGGAAATCGTAAGCCCCGGCTTTAAAGGCCTCAAGGGCCACTTTATCGTCCAGGTAGTAATCATAACGCAGCGTATCGAAGTTATAACGCCCGCGATTCACCGGCAGGTTGGCGGCCCAGTAGTCGCGTACTCGCTCATAGGTAATGTATTGGCCCAGGCGGTAGCTACCGACTTTATAAGGGCCGCTACCGAGCGGTGGGGTATTCAGTGGTTCACTGAGCTTGTGGTCCTGCCAGAAATTTGCTGACAGGATAGGAAGGCCGAATAGGCCGAGCAGTTGGTCTTTATCGGGTTTGGGAAGCTCTATGCGTACCGTTAAGTGGGAAATGGCTTTCACCGTGACGCCTTTATAAATGGTACGAAATTGCGGCACGCCTTCGGTCATGAATTTATTAAACGTGAAGGCCACATCGGCAGCGGTAATCGGGCTACCGTCATGAAAGCGGGCGCGGGGGTTGATATCCAGCTCCATCCAGCGCATATCGGGCGGAAAACGCGCCGATTCGGCGATCAGCGGATAATAGCTGGAGGGTTCATCGTCAGAGTTGGTAAAGAGCGTATCGTAAAGTTCCCCGGTTCTCTCGCCGGGAACGCCGCGCGAGGCGAAACGGTTGAAATTATCATAGGTGCCGATGGCTGCCAGCCTTACGTCTCCCCCTTTTGGCGCTGCGGGGTTTACGTAGTCAAAATGGCTGAAATCGGTGGCGTATTTAGGCTCACCGAGCGTGGCGAAAGCGTAGCTTTCATTGAGGGTTTCGGCCTGCACACCGAAACTGAGTGCCGAAAGCACCAGGGCAGCAAAAAGGCGCACGGACATCTTTACGGTAAGCTCCTGCTGTGTAGTCAATTAAACCGGCCATCAGCATACCATTTCAGGCCAGCTTGCTGAGTAAAGAAGTTTAAATATCAGAGATTAACGATGCCTGATGATCAAATGCCGGATTGGCGCGGCAAAATTCGACCAGTTCCTCAATGCTGAGCGGCTTACAGAAATAATAACCCTGCATAAAGTTAACGTCGCGTTCTTGCAGAAAACTCATTTGTTCTGCGGTTTCGACGCCTTCGGCAACGGTAAGCATTTTCAGTTTTTTCGCCAGTGAAATCACGGCGTCTAACACAGGGGCGGTTACGGTATCCTGGCCAATAGAGTTGACAAAACCCCGGTCGATTTTCAGATAGTCCAGCGCAAAGCGCTGTAGATAGATTAAGGCGCTATGCCCGGTGCCGAAGTCATCGATCGCAATCTCAATGCCTTGGCTGTGCAGCCAGGCAAATTCGGCCAGCGCATGTTCTTCCTCTACCATGCCGCGTTCGGTGATTTCAAATACCAGCGTGAAATAGTTATTCGGCATTTTTGACAGCAGTCCAGACACATCGTCATGAAATGACGGGGCGCTGAGATGGGAAGGGGAAAGGTTAAGGCCCAGTTTGGCATGAGGCGGTAAGGCCTGCATCAGTTGCGGAAGATCGGCCACGATGAGGCTGAACAGATGGCGAGTCAGCGGGACGATCACCCCTTCGTTTTCCGCATAGGGAATAAACAGATCGGGCGAAATGCGTCCTTCCGTTGGATGCTGCCAGCGTAACAAGGCCTCAACCCCGCCCAGTGAAGCGGTAGCGGTATGGAATACCGGCTGATATTCAACAAAAAACTCTCCACGCCGGATACCGCGCCGCATCGCCCGCTCAGGGCTCTGACGCAACAGCAGCATGTAGTAGTACAAAGCCCCCAGCATCAGCGAAAGCACCAGGCTGCCGAGTACGGTCAAACGAATATCATTGGCCGTCAGTGGTCGGTTATAGAAAATGATGGTCAATGGGTAGCCAGGGATTTCCACTCGGCGGGCATGATTTGGCGGCAACTGCGTCATGGGTACTAGGTGCGGATTGAAGGTAGTAACCGCATTTTGTCCTATCACGATGGCCAGACCTGGGGTATCACTACGCTGCGAGGCCATTAGCTGATAGGGTGTCAGACTGAGATCCAGCGTTGCCAGGACTCCGCTATTATTCGCTTGCCCTGGCTTACGTAGCCACAGGGCAATCACCGGTTTGTCCGGCACCAGCGGTGTGCCCTGCTGCAGTTGCATATCTAGAGATTTCTGCCAGTCGATTTCCGGGTAGAGGCGCGTGCTAGGCAATGTCATATCGCCAGTCGCTGAGGAGCAATACACAATGCCATCTTTTACCAGCAAAAAGGTGCGTATCCCTGTGGTGAAAGCCGCCCGGTATGTGAGATTGGCTTGATTGCTAACACAGGGTTTATCGGTGAACGGCATGATCTCCTGCATCATGTTTTTCAGGCGATCGAGATAGTCTAACGTGAGTTGCTGTGTGCGAGTTTCGAGCTGATGCTGATATTGCAAGCGTTGGTGGTTAATCAGGAACAGTATGGCGGAGGTAAAAACAGTAAAAAATATCAGAGCGGCAATACTGCTTTTGATTAGGCTACGTCGTCTCTGTGAAACATGGCGTGCGAATGCCCTCTTTAAGCCCATCACTTGCCCCCTGAGCATGGCGTAACGTTTTTTGTTGTTATGATAGTGGTAGTCAATATATCTCGTTGATACTACATGGGTCATTATTACTCTGATTGGATAAAAGGCACCTCTCAGGTACGCCGTAAATAGCCTTCACCCCATCATTTACCCTGTGACGATAATAGGCTAGTTTTCTCCCAATCGTGCAGTTTTATTCAACTGATCTAACGTTTATGGGCCGATGGTGTGATGGCCACTCCCTGGTAGTGACTTACCATGAGTGATGCAGGTGTGCAGCGAAAAAAAACGCTGCCCTAGGGCAGCGTATTGACTCGTTCGTTTGGTTTTCAGGACTGCTTCAGATATTAAGCACTTAGCTCCTGCCAAGCACCCGGCGGGCTTCGCGATAGCGCTTGTCCCAGTAGGTTTCATTCATGCTGGAGATAGTGACACCGCTGCTAGTGGAAGCGTGAACAAATTTATCGTTCCCCAGATAGATACCCACATGGCGGCCAGTGGAACCCGCACGGAACAGGACTAAATCACCTGGGCGCAGCTTGGCACGCTGGATTTTCTTGCCCATGTCTTCTTGCTCATAAGTCGAACGGGGCAGATCCATACCGAACTGTTCGCGGAAAGTGCGCTGAACAAAACCTGAGCAATCAATGCCGCGTTTGGTATCACCCCCCAAACGGTAGCGCACACCTTTCCAGTCGGCATACTGGTCCATAATCTTTGACTTGATGTCAACATTACGCACCATGGCTTCGAATTCATCCTGAGAGGCTTGCAGTAAAAGACTGTTCTTGTCATTAACTGCATGCATCTCAGTTTGTGAGTTATCCAACTTCGAAGTATTCATTGAGCTACAGGCGGAGAGCATAGCTGCTGCCGCAATTGCAGGGAGTACCCGCAAAAAATATCTCATAAAAGGTTGAGATTTGACCATTGTAATTGTTTTCCCTTGAAGTCCTTAACGACAAAAGTCGCTATCTGAAAAATGCCAAACGAAACGAGACTAATCGGCGCCAGCAGGAAGGACAATCAGATACCGCAGAAAATGTGCATGAACGCACACATTTAGAATGTTTGGTTCTGAATCCGTGTAAACCAAGCGCAAACGCAGCCGAGATTACCGCAATCAAAAGGGGATTGCGAGTTTTTTTGAGACATTCTTTATATGAAATTGTGATGTAACATAATGTAAATCTTCATATAAAAAATGCCGAATGGGTATTGTGTTGCTTTTGGGTTAATTTTATTGCCAATCTGTTAGTGATGTGTTGGTGAGTGACTAACGTGAGCATGGCTGGCAAGAAGAGGTGGCAGCGCCCAGATTGGCCAAATGAACGAGCGTTAGCAAACAAGACGTCACGCTGATTTCAGGCCCAGGCTGAGGGCCTTCATGTTAACTCAAGCGAATGTTAAACAAGGCCGACTGTAGGGCATTCCAATCTGCTTCACTGCTATGAATTAATTCGATACGACTGTCTAGCGGGGGAATGGAGCGTGTCTCGATATTCAAATCCTGCCCCTGACGGTTGATCAGTAAACTCCCTTCGGGAATGCGTACTACCGCTTTCGCGCGCTCAACGGGTGCCAGTCTGATCCACTCCATCATCCCCACGGTATCGAACTGCGTATCGCCATCAAAAATCCAGCCACAACTGGTATAACCTTGGCCCTGATTCAAGGCGCGACGCCAGCGGGCATTCTCTGGCAGGCGCAATGCCGCCAATCCTCGGGTTTTGTTCTGGGCATGATGGTGGTGCTGCGCATCCGGCAATTCGGTGTGATTGGTTCGCGGCAGGTCAAGTAAAGCAACGTCCATGCGCCCCTGTTCGATAGGGTAAATCGGGCGCTGATGGCCGGAGTGCGCCTGCCATGTTTCCAAGGCCTGGGCATCCTCGGGTTGCCAGGTATCCATCTTATTAGCGATGATGATATCTGCGGCCGCTAACTGATCGCGGAAATTTTCATTATCGCGATAGTGAGGTTGGCTGAGTTGGCGGGCATCTAGCAGGCAAACCGTTGCCAGCAAGTCGATCCAGCCTGCGTAAGTATCCTGCGTCAGCAACTCCAGGATCTGTTTGGGGTGGCCAAGACCGGTGGGTTCGATCAATAACCGGTCGGGTTTTGTCTGCTGTAACAACATATTTAGCCCAACCTGCATCGGCAGGCCGTTGACGCAGCACATACAACCACCGGGGATCTCTTTCAATACTGCGCCACTGTCTGCCAACAGTGCTCCATCAATACCAATTTCCCCAAACTCGTTGACCAGAACCGCCCAGCGTTCATGCGGCGGTTTATTAGCCAACAGATGACGGATCGTGGTGGTCTTGCCACTGCCCAGGAAACCCGTGATCAGGTTGGTTTTTGTCATTTCGCATTCCTGATTTATATGCTTACAGCTGATTGATAGTCATGGATTATGCACGTGTCATGCCGCTTTGGTATTTTATATGTGCACAGTCACAAATTTTACATTTTAAGAGCAAATTTTTTAACTATTCAGGTTCATCTATATTTTTAGGATAAATCCTATTAAAAACTTGGGATTATAGCGTTCATGAGTATTGTCTTATCCGGTTTTTGACCCGCCAATCTGCTGAATATCCGCCAAAACAGCCTCCTGATTTTACGATTCTTCCTAAGAAAACACTCTATTATTTAAAGTGACTTAACATAAAGTGAGGTTGCCATGAATAGCTTACGGTTATTTTTGATCGCAGGAGCGTTACTTTCATGGATGGCAGCAGGTCAGGTAGGTGCTACAGGTGGGGTTATTCACTTTGTTGGTGCCATTGTTGAAGGCCCTTGTTTAGTAAATGTTGTCAACTCATCAGCCAATACGAAGTGTTTTCGTAATGGGCAGAATTACACAGGCACGCAAACTCTGGCAAGTTTTAACGCTAGCAGCCAAGAACTCCCACTGAATTTAGGTACGACTGAAATGAAGTGGGTTGATCAGCAACAGAAGCTTGCGATAATGACTGTGGTGTATCGTTAAGTCGCATGCGTCATGCCGGGCGAAAGCCCGGCATGACCTCCCAACATCAGGCCACTTGTGTCATCACCCACTCCTTTATCGTTTGACGCGCTCCGCGAACGCGTAGCGACAGATAAGCCTGGGTTACCGCCGCAGCAAATTTCTCATCAGCAGGTAATTGTTCACCGAAAATACTTTTGATCGCCAGCAAGGCCGCAACGCGTGGTTCACCGTCTGGCGTGGCGTTAACTACCTGCTGCAGCGTTGCTAACATGGGATCGCGAACATCAATCGGCTGCCCGGCATCGTCAATGCCGCCAACGTAGCGCATCCAGCCAGCAACCCCTAAAGCCAGTCCGGCATAGCTGCCACCATGCTTGAGATGCCAGCGAACAGAGTCCAGCATACGCTGTGGTAGTTTTTGCGTGCCATCCATAGCGATCTGCCAGGTGCGGTGCTGCAGTGCCGGGTTGCTGTAACGCGCGATCAGCCGATCGGCATAGGCGGTCAGATCGATACCGCTTACTCGCAGCGTCGGGGCTTGCTCATGCAGCATCAGGTGATAGGCGGCCCGGCGATAATATTCGTCCGCCATGCAGTCATTAATGTGCTGATAACCCGCCAGATAACCAAGATAAGCCAGAAACGAGTGGCTGCCGTTCAGCATGCGTAATTTCATCTGTTCGAACGGCAACACATCATCCACCAGCTGTACACCAGCGGCTTCCCACTCTGGGCGGCCAGCAACAAAGTTATCTTCTATTACCCACTGAATAAAAGGTTCACAGGCGATGGCACATTCGTCGTGTACTCCGCCAAGTGCAGCTGCGACTTCCTCTAACGTTTCCGGTGTGCTGGCAGGGACGATGCGATCGACCATGGTGCTGGGGAAGGTCACGTTGCTGGCAATCCACTGAGCCAGTTCCCGATCGCGTGCCTGTGCCAGGCCGGTGACGGCATTACGCACCACATGGCCGTTTTCTGGAATATTGTCGCAAGAGAGCACGCTGAAAGCGGGCAAGTTGCGCTGGCGCCGCCGGTGTAGCGCTTCCACCAGGATCCCTGGCACGGTAGTGGGATAGGTGGGCTCAGCCAAATCGGCTCGAACGGCATCATGCTGCAAATCTAACTGACCGCTGCCAGGTTCGATGCAATAACCTTTTTCCGTAATGGTCATCGAAACGATCGCCACCTGCGGTTCGGCCAGTTTTTCTAATACCGCATCGATATCTTCCAGTTTGCGGTGCACGCTTTCGTGAACGGCACCGACAACGATCGCCTGGTTACCAGCGGCTCCTTTTTCCAGCACGGTATAGAGATGATCCTGAGCCCGCAAAGTTTGGAACAGCTTATCACCGCCGAACAGGCTGATCTCACAAATCCCCCAGTCTCCTCCTTTACGGTTGAGCACGCGATCGGTCAGCAGCGCCTGGTGGGCACGGTGAAAGGCGCCGAAGCCCAGGTGCACCATGCGGCTGCGCAGCAGGCTGCGATCGTACTGTGGTTGCTGTACTGCAGCAGGCAGTGGTGTGTTGGCGATAGTTTTCATGAAGGGCTCCATTACAAGAAAAAGTCCTGGCCGGTAGCTTGCATAAAGTTATCAGACCAGTTGGCCGCGCGTAGCCTGTTGCTGCTGCGCCGGTCTCTGTGCGTTGTTATCTGCCGTCACTCTAGGGTGGCTGCGGGGGTAATAAAATGGGTCGGTCCAAAATAAGCCAGAAGCGTGAGTTGGATCAACTCATTAAGGTTTCTATTTTGACAGCATGCAGCTAAAGAGTAAGGTTAAAGGTGAATGATATCTATCGCAATGTGGTATAACAGGATTGATTTTGTTTTGCGATCTACCTCACCACTGATGACAAACCTCAGATGACTGAGCGGACTATTGATAAGGATAAAGTTATGGAACAAACATGGCGTTGGTACGGGCCAAACGATCCGGTTTCGCTGGACGATGTACGTCAAGCGGGGGCAACCGGTGTGGTGACGGCGTTGCATCATATCCCTAACGGTGAAGTGTGGCCGGTTGAGGAAATAAAAACGCGTCAGGCCCTGCTGGCTGAGAAAGGGCTGGTGTGGTCGGTGGTGGAAAGCATCCCGGTGCATGAAGAAATCAAAACCCGCAGCGGCAATTATCAGCGTCATATCGCCAATTATCAGCAGTCGCTGCGTAACCTGGCGGCCTGCGGTATCGACACCGTATGCTACAACTTTATGCCGATCCTCGACTGGACGCGCACCGATCTAGAGTATTTATTACCAGACGGTTCAAAAGCGCTGCGCTTTGATCAGATCGCCTTTGCCGCTTTTGATCTGTATATCCTGCAGCGGGCCGGGGCTGAAAAAGACTATACCGCCGAAGAGCAAACCGAGGCACGGGCCTATTTTAACGCGATGAGTGCGGCAGAGATTGCCAAGCTGACCGGTAATATCATCGCCGGGTTGCCAGGCGCAGAAGAGGGCTACACGCTCGAGCAGTTCCGCGCGCGGCTGGCCGAATATGATCATATCGACAAAGCCCAACTGCGTGAAAACATGGCGGTGTTTTTGCGCGCCATTGTACCGGTGGCGGAAGAGGTTGGGGTGCGTCTTGCGGTACACCCGGACGATCCGCCGCGCCCGATCCTCGGCCTGCCGCGCATTGTTTCTACTATTGAGGATATGCAATGGCTGAAAGAAACCGTTGATAGCATCCACAATGGTTTCACCATGTGCACCGGTTCCTATGGCGTGCGGGCGGATAACGATCTGGTCAAGATGATCGAAACCTTCGGCGATCGTATTCACTTCACCCACCTGCGCGCCACCTGCCGCGAGCAGAACCCGAAAACCTTCCATGAAGGGGCGCATTTGCAAGGGGATGTGGATATGGTGTCGGTGATTGAGGCCATTCTCACCGAAGAGCAGCGCCGCTTGCAGGCGGGCGATCGTCGGCCAATCCCGATGCGGCCGGATCATGGCCACCAGATGTTGGACGATCTGAAGAAGAAAACCAACCCAGGCTATTCGGCGATTGGTCGCTTGAAGGGGTTAGCGGAAATTCGTGGCGTAGAGTTGGCGCTGAAGCGGCGCTTCTTCCCAGAATTACTCTGAGGTGCAGAGAAGGCAGGGCGCCCGCTGCGCCCTGAGTCACAATCAGTCGGCACGGCCCATATAGCGGCGCTCGGCGATATGAATGCGGATTTTGTCCCCTGGGCTCAGGTATTCCGGCACCAGAATGGTCAAACCGGTCGCCATGGTGGCCGGTTTGTTTCGGGCGCTGGCAGAAGCCCCTTTGATGCCCGGTGCCGTTTCAACAATCTCCATATCCACGGTTTGTGGCAATTCCAGGGCTAACACCTGGCCTTCCAGCGTTAATACCTGCATCCCTGGCAAGCCCGCTTCTGGGATAAACAGCAGTTCGTCTTCGATCTGGTCTTTTTTGAAGATATACGGCGTGTAATCTTCGTCATCCATGAATACGTACTCTTCGCCGTCGATGTAGGAGAAGTTCACCTTGCGGCGCGACAGGGTAATGGTATCCAGAATATCATCGCCTTTAAAACGCTCTTCCACCTTTAGCCCGGTACGCACGTCAGAGAAACGCATTTTGTAAAGGGTGTTGGCACCGCGCGCGGTTGGGCTTTGCACATCAATGTCTTTCACCAGCAGCAGTTTGCCGTTGTAGTTGATCGCCATACCACGCTTGATTTCGTTAGCTCTTGCCATTGGAATAACCTGTCGATAAGGAGTTTTGAGAAGTTGCGACAAGTTACTCGTACCGCGCTTTTCAGGCAAGAGCCGCGCAAAAAAAGAGTGAGCAAAGCCGGGAGTTGCAGTGGGAAAAGAGGGCGGCAATCGTCACCCTCGGTGAGCGGTTTTATTTAAATACCGGCAGCATATTCAGCAGGGTGAGTACGTGAGCGACGGCGTTAACCACGCCAAACAGGATGATAAACAGGATCATGCCATGGCCGCCGGGGGCGCGATACGTTGCCTGCGGAAAGCGGCGGCGGCTGGCGCGTGCCATCATTGCGGGGACGATCACCGCCCAAATGGTGGCAGCCAGGCCAGCAAAGCCGATGGCATACAGGAAACCGTTCGGGAACAGCAGGGCTGCCAGGGTTGGTGGAACGAATGTCACCAGCGCCGACTGGGTGCGGCCTGCGGCGTTATCGCTGAACTTGAAGAAATCGGCCAGATAATCGAACAGCCCCAGAGAAACCCCAAGGAAAGAGCTGGCCAGTGCCATATAAGAGAACGCACTGAGCAGTTGGCCCACCGTCTGGCTGCTGGACACGTTGCCCATCTGCTTGAGCAGGCTACCGATATTGCCCCCCTCGGCGATCACCTGTTTGAACGCATCACGGGTGATATTGCCCTGAATCACATACTGCCACAGGATGTAAATCGCCAATGCCAGCAGCGTGCCGTAAACCAGGCTGCGCGCCACGGCGCGGCTGTCTTTATGATAATACTTCACCAGCCCCGGCACGTTGCCGTGGTAACCAAACGAGGTTAGCAAGTAAGGCAGGGCAGCCAGGGCGTAGGGCAGATAACTGGCGCTACTGTCGCTACGGTTGAACAACACCGCAGGCTGGACGTGAGTAAACATATCGCCAACCGACATCACGAAAGTGATCACCATACCACCAATCAGAATGGTGCTCAGGCGATCCACCGCGCGGGTCGATAACCAAACGATAAACGCCACCAGCAAGGCAAACACCAGCCCGGCGATGGCCTGGTGAGTGCCGACAATCCCTTCCAGGGTATGAGCGATGATCGAGCCACCGGCTGAGATATAGGCATAGGTCAGAATATACAGCACGAAGGTGATGGACAGGCCGTTGAGAGTATTCCAGCCTTTACCGAGCAGGTCTTTGACGACGGTATGAAAGCTGGCACCGGCCGGATAATTGAGCGTTGCTTCGAGGATCATCAGGCCGGAAATCAACATACAGGCCCAGGTATAAATCAACAATGCGACGGAGCCGCCAAACCACACGCCAGAAGTGACAATGGGAATAGAGAACATACCGGCACCGACTGCGGTGCCTGCGATGATCATCGCGCCGCCGAGTACGGAAGGGCGGGAAAGCTTCTGGGTGATGTCCGCGGACATTATGGCTCCTGAATAGTAGGGGTTCTTTTGTACTAGCTCAATAGTACAATGCGCAATGTAAGCATGTAAAGAAACTAATTTGCTATTTGTATGCAGAATGATTGGGATAATGGTGTTTTTTTGCGAAAAGCATTGCGGTTTCTGCCGTATTAAAACAGCGTAAGGAGATAAAGATTCGGGTTCACAGCGGATTCTGCTGGCGGCAATTACGGGGGGCTGCTATTGTCCGGCTTCAATTCTGCCAGCTGCCAGGAGAAGCGCTGATGGACTGCCGTCCCGACTGTGGCGCCTGCTGCATTGCACCTTCAATTTCCAGCCCTATTCCCGGCATGCCCAATGGCAAACCGGCGAATACCCGTTGCATTCATCTGGATCAGCAACTGCGCTGTGGCCTGTTTCATTCACCATTACGGCCCCGCGTTTGCGGTAGCCTGCAGGCCAGCCGGGAGATGTGTCACGATCGCCGTGACGAGGCGTTAATCTATCTGGCTAAGCTAGAGGTAGATACTGCCCCCTAACTGGCTCAGGCATTCTTGAGCCGCCAAAGGCACAGCACCGCACCTATCACCATCGCCAGTGCGGAGTAAAATACCGCATGGTAGTTCCAGATTTCGGCAACGAAACCGGCAATCGAACCGGCAATGATCCAGCCTACGCGCGTGGTGTTGGTAAATAGCGTGGTGGCTGCTCCTGCTTGCCCTGGCATCAAATCCTGAAAATAGAGCATGCCAATGCCTGCCAGCACACCGATAAACAGTGCGTTCAGCAATTGCAGCGCGATCAACTGCCAGGTACCGGTGATAAACAGCAATCCAGCATAGAACAGCACGCCTGCGATCACCGCGCAGCGCATCAGGAAGCGTTTACCGAAACGTTTGGCGGCCATCCCGGCCAGCAGCATGGTTGGGATCTCCAACCCGGCCGCTGTGCCCATCAAAATCCCGGTCAGTTTTTCCGGCAAACGTAGCTCTTGCACCATATACAGCGGCATGTTGATCAGATACATGCCGTTAGCGGTCCACATCAGGGTGCAGGCGGCAAACAGCAGCAGTGCGTCGCGGCGGTTCTGGCGCGGAGCTTCCAGCTTAGCGCCTTTGGCGGAAGGGGTTTTGGGCATTGAGGGCAGGGTTTTCCACACCAAGGCGCCACAGAGGATGAAAGTCGCTGCCGCCGCCAGGTACATCACCTGAAAGCCAAAACCCAGCGCCAGCGCAAAGGCAATTGGCGGGCCGATCACCCAAGCCAACGACACCTGGGCGCGCAGGATGGAACTGAACATCACCGCTTCTCGCCCGGTGTGCTCGGCATGCTCGCGCGCCAGCGCAAACATCTGTGGGTTGGCGGTGGAGCCAAAACTGCTGAGCAGCACGCCAACAAACAGCAACAGATAATAGTTACGGTTCCAGGCGAACAGCGCGCAGGCCAGTGCGCCGAGCATGCAGCAGAGAAAAATCAGTGACTTGCGGTCGCCTTTTCTATCTGAGCGGCGGGCAAGAAACTGGCTGACCAAGATGCCGATCACCGCGCTGCCGGTAAAGAACAAACCCACCATGCTGGGGCGAACCTGCACTTCGGTGGAAAGGAACAGGCTCAGCGTGGGGGTTTGCAAGGCACCGGCAATGCCGGTGAGAAAGGCCACGACAATAAATGCCAGGGAAGTGAAATCAGGCAAACGTCGTGTTACCGCAGTTGAAATACGCATAGTGGTGAGCAAATAGCCAATAGAAAAATAAGTCGCGCGTAGAGTACGCGTTTTTAAAAAAAACGAAAAACGGTTTCAATCAACAACAGGGTAAAAAGCGCTTTTCTGCGGAAAATACGCTTCAGATTGAGGGTTGATAGACGTTACCACTCAGCCATAGGGCGATCGCGTTACGGCTGGCTTCAAAATGCGGTTCCGGCAGGGCCGTTGGGGAACACCAACGCCATTCGGCACACTTTTCTGGTTCTTTGAGTTCGGGCTGGCCGCCGGGGTGCTGAACCCACATGCAGATGGATACCGTGTGTTTGCCTTCGGCTTGCCAGGTTTGCAGATTATTGCTGATACCAATGAACCTTGGGGGAGCGATCTGTAATCCCGTCTCTTCAGCCACTTCGCGCCGGGCGCATTGTTCAAAGGTTTCCCCGGGGTCCAAGTGCCCGCCGGGAATTGACCAGAAAGGGGCATGAGAACCACAGCGCTTACCCAATAGAATCAGGCCCTGCGGGTTAACGATGATCACGCCAACGCCGGTAGCTACCATTATCTCTTTCTCCTTCAGCAGTGTTTCAGCACAGTATGTCATTTTGCCCTTTTAACTGGCTATTTGCAGGAAAAATGTGCGTAACGTCAAAAAAACATCATATGAAGATTGAGAAAACTTGCTTTCAGCAATACCTGATCCCACACTCATTGAAACGTTTCAGCGTTATCGGACGGACGCATACGGTTCTGGTAACGCTTCTTTTTCCCTACACAGCTGAAACGATTCAATTCAGCAGGAGAGGAGAACTATGTTCCAGTTGTCACAGCAAGACATTCACCTGGGCGCCGCCGCCAGCGGCAAACAGGAAGCTATCCGGCAGGTCGCGGCAGCGCTCACCTCCGCAGGGTGCGTCAGCGCCGCCTATGTGGACGGCATGCTGCAGCGCGAGCTGCAAACGTCCACTTATCTGGGCAACGGTATCGCCATTCCGCATGGCACTACCGATACCCGCGATCTGGTACTGAATACCGGGGTGCAGGTATTCCAGTTCCCGCAGGGGATTGAATGGGGTGAAGGCCAGACCGCCTATGTGGTGATCGGCATCGCCGCCCGTTCAGATGAACACCTGGCGCTGCTGCGCCAACTGACGCACGTGCTCAGCGACGACGGCGTTGCGGCGCAGCTGGCAAAAACCACGTCAGCAGAAGAGCTGCGCAGCCTGCTGATGGGCGAAAAGCAAACGGCTGAGTTCCAGTTCGATGTGTCCTTGATCGCACTGGACGTAGCGGCTGATTCGCTGATGACGCTGCAGGCCTTGAATGCGGGCCGCTTGCAGAAGATCGGTGCGGTCGACGCCCGGTTTGTCAGCGATGTGATCACCCGTAAGCCGCTGAATCTGGGGCAAGGCATCTGGTTGAGCGACAGCGCTGAAGGCAACCTGTTCAGTGCCGCAACCCTGAGCCGTCCTGCGCAGGCTTTTGACGAAGCCGGCGAGCCGGTCGCGCTGCTGCTGACCGTGGCGATTGCCGATCAGCAACCGCTGACGCTGCTGAACTACCTCAGCGACCTGCTGTTAAGCCAGCAGGCTGAACGCTTGCTGAACGCCGATGCTGCCAGCGTGCTGGCGCTGCTGACCAGCGATGTCGCCGCAGAGAGTGCGGTACTGAGCGCAGAATATACCATTCGCAACGAACACGGCCTGCATGCCCGCCCGGGCACGGCGTTGGTTAACGTGATCAAACAGTTTTCCAGTGAAATTACCGTGACCAATCTCAACGGCAGCGGTAAACCGGCTAACGGCCGCAGCCTGATGAAGGTGGTGGCACTGGGTGTGAAGAAAGGCCATCAGTTACGCTTTACCGCCAGCGGTGATGATGCTGAAGCGGCGCTGAAAGCGATTGGCGAAGCCATTAGCACAGGCCTGGGTGAGGGTGCGGCATGAGCAGAAGAGTAGCAACCATTACCCTTAACCCAGCTTACGATCTGGTGGGGTTCTGCCCGGAGATCGAACGGGGTGAGGTTAATCGGGTAAGAACTGCCGGGCTGCACGCCGCTGGTAAAGGTATCAACGTTGCCAAAGTACTGAAAGATTTAGGTATCGATGTGACCGTGGGAGGCTTCCTGGGGAAAGATAATCAGGATGGTTTCCAACTGCTGTTCAGTGATTTGGGCATTGCCAACCGCTTCCAGGTGGTGCCAGGGCGTACCCGTATCAACGTGAAACTGACGGAAAAAGACGGTGAAGTGACCGATTTCAACTTCTCTGGCTTTGAAGTTACGCCGCCAGATTGGGAACGTTTTGTGAACGATTCCCTGAGTTGGCTCGGCCAGTTCGACATGGTGGCGGTGAGCGGCAGTTTGCCGGAAGGCGTGCCACCAGAAGCCTTTACCGAATGGATGATCCGCCTGCGCGCGCAGTGCCCATGCATTATTTTCGACAGCAGCCGTGAGGCGCTGGTGGCAGGGCTGAAAGCCGCGCCTTGGTTGGTCAAACCGAATCGGCGAGAACTGGAGATCTGGGCCGGTCGCCCATTACCCACGCTGGAGGCCGTGGTGGAGGCCGCTCATGCGCTGCGCGATCAGGGGATCGCTCATGTCGTGATCTCGCTGGGCGCAGAGGGCGCTCTGTGGGTCAACGCCTCGGGTGCCTGGATCGCCAAGCCTCCTTCCTGTGAGGTGGTTAGCACGGTAGGGGCCGGTGATTCGATGGTCGGTGGTTTGATCTATGGCTTGCTGATGCGTGAATCCAGTGAGCATACCTTACGTTTGGCCACCGCCGTGGCTGCCCTGGCGGTGAGCCAGAGCAACGTTGGCGTGACCGATCGCCCGCAGTTGGCCGCGATGATGGCGCGTGTCGATCTGAAACCTTTTAACTGACAGTAGGAGGCAGAATGAAAACGCTGCTGATGATAGACGGTTCGCTCGGGCAGGCTCGTGGTCACCTGGCGAAACGCATGCTTGAAGGCGCTGCGGCCAAAACTGGCCTGGCGCTGGTGGATGTGCTGAACGAAGCTGAATTGGTGGTCGTGGCTGGTCAAGCTGCGCTCACGGATGCAGAACTGAATGGCAAAGTGGTTTACGTGGGTGATGTGGAACACGCGGTGCGCGATCCTGAGGCCTTTTTGGCGCAGGCCAAAACCGAGGCCAAGCCTTATCAGGCTACGGTTACCGCACCTGTGAAGGCGGCTGGCCCGAAACGTATCGTTGCGGTTACCGCTTGCCCGACCGGCGTGGCGCATACCTTTATGGCGGCCGAAGCCATCGAGAGTGAAGCCAAAAAACGTGGCTGGTGGGTGAAGGTGGAAACCCGTGGTTCCGTAGGGGCTGGTAATGCCATCACCCCAGAAGAAGTGGCGGCGGCCGATCTGGTGATTGTGGCGGCAGATATCGAAGTGGATCTTGACAAGTTTGCCGGTAAGCCGATGTACCGCACTTCTACCGGGCTGGCGCTGAAGAAAACCGCGCAGGAGCTGGACAAAGCGCAGGCGGAGGCAGAAATCTTCCAGCCGCAGAAGAGCAGCCGTGCCCCAGCCGCAGGCAAGAAAAAAGAGAGCGCAGGGCCATATCGTCACCTGCTGACCGGGGTGTCCTACATGCTGCCGATGGTGGTAGCGGGTGGCCTGTGTATTGCGCTGTCGTTCGTGTTTGGTATCGAAGCGTTTAAAGAAAAAGGCACTCTGGCCGCAGCGCTGATGCAGATCGGCGGTGGTTCAGCCTTTGCGTTAATGGTGCCGATTCTGGCGGGGTACATCGCGTTCTCGATTGCCGACCGTCCTGGCCTGACGCCGGGCCTGATCGGCGGTATGCTGGCGGTGAGCACCGATGCTGGCTTCCTCGGCGGCATTATCGCCGGTTTCCTGGCGGGTTATGTTGCTAAAGCGATCAGTAACAAGCTGCATCTGCCGAAGAGTATGGAAGCGCTGAAGCCGATCCTGATTATCCCGCTGTTGGCGAGCCTGACCACCGGTCTGATAATGATTTACGTGGTCGGTACGCCGGTGGCGAAAATCATGGAAGGCCTGACCCATTGGCTGCAATCGATGGGAACGGCTAACGCGGTGCTGTTGGGCGCCATTCTGGGTGCGATGATGTGCACCGATATGGGGGGCCCGGTGAACAAAGCTGCTTATGCCTTCGGCGTGGCGCTGTTGAGTTCCTCGGTGTATGCGCCGATGGCGGCGATTATGGCGGCAGGTATGGTGCCACCGTTGGCGATGGGCCTGGCGACGATGATTGCGCGCAACAAGTTCGAGAAATCCGAGCAGGAAGGCGGCAAAGCGGCGTTAGTGCTGGGGCTGTGCTTTATCAGTGAAGGGGCGATTCCGTTTGCTGCCCGCGATCCGATGCGCGTACTGCCGTGCTGTATCGCCGGTGGTGCGTTGACCGGGGCACTGTCGATGGCTTTCGGTGCCAAACTGATGGCACCGCACGGTGGTCTGTTCGTGCTGTTGATCCCTGGCGCTATCTCTCCGGTGCTGCTGTACCTGGTGGCGATTATCGCCGGTACGCTGTTGGCGGGTGTTGGTTACGCGGTGCTGAAACGCAGTGACGTTGCGGCGGCGAATGTGGCCTGATAGATAAACAATACAGTTCCCTCTCCCTCGGGGAGAGGGGGCGACGCCTTGAGCAATTAACGCATGTTTATGCCGCTTTGCTCCTCACCGACCAGCATTAGCGCTCAGATGCCGGTTTTTGCATTATGGGAAGAAGCTCACTGCTGAGCTTTCAGCCAGGCGATTTCTTCGGCCCAGATATCGGGGTTCACCGTTTCCAGAATCAGCGGGATGTTATCAAAGCGCGCATCGCGCATGATGTAGCTGAACACCGTCTTGCCGATATTGCCTTCACCGAGGCTATGGTGGCGGTCAACGCGGCTGCCAAACTCGCTTTTGGCATCATTAAGATGCATGCCACGCAGGTAATTGAAGCCCACCACGCTCCCCAACTCTTGGAACGTCTTTTCGCAGTCCTCTTCCGTGCGTAAATCATAACCGGCGGCGAAGGTGTGGCAGGTATCTATGCACACGCCAACGCGGCTTTTATCTTCCACGCCGTCGATAATGGCCGCCAAGTGCTCAAACTTGAACCCCAGATTGCTACCCTGACCGGCGGTGTTCTCGATCACCGCCGTCACGCCCTGGGTTTGGTCCAGCACGATGTTGATCGATTCGGCAATGCGCGCCAGGCATTTATCCTCATCAATCTGCATCAAGTGGCTGCCCGGGTGGAAGTTCAGCAGCGTAAGCCCCAGTTGCTCACAACGCTGCATTTCATCAAGAAACGCCTCGCGGGATTTTTCCAGCGCATCTTCTACCGGGTGGCCAAGATTGATCAGGTAGCTGTCGTGAGGCAGGATCTGCCCTGGGCCGAAACCGTATTGTGCGCAGGCACGTTTAAACTTATCGATCACGTCGGCGGGCAGCGGAGCCGCTTTCCATTGACGCTGATTTTTGGTGAACAGGGCGAATGCGGTCGCCTCTAATTCATGTGCGCGGATCACCGCTTGATCCACGCCGCCTGAAGCGCTGACATGTGCACCGACAAACTTCATTTTCATTCTCCTGTGTTATCGCCATCATTATGGCATTGATACACACAGGATTGAATGGTGGGGCAAAACAAGAAGCGGGCCCGTAAGCGCGGGCCCGAGGGGAGGGGATTTACAGCAGGGTCTGAACCAGTTGGTTAATCGCGCCACCGCCGATAACCAGCCAGATAAACAGCAACGTCGCCAGCAGAATCGGTTTCATCCCTGCCTGGCGTACTGCGCTGATGTGGGTGGTCAGGCCCAGCGCCGCCATGGCCATCGCCAGCATCCAGGTGTCGGCGGTAATCAAGTGCTGAACCAGGGCCGCAGGGAGCAGGTTGAATGAGTTCAGCCCGGCAACGGCAATGAACAGCACGGCAAACCAGGGGATGGTAATGGCCGATTTCTCGCTTTTGTTACCCGCAGCACCGCGGCTGATATAGCCGGATAATAGCAGCAGGAACGGGGCCAGCATCATGACGCGGATCATTTTGGCGATCACCGCCGCGTTTTCGGCATCCGGGCCAATGGCATGGCCAGCTGCTACCACCTGAGCCACTTCATGAATCGTTGAGCCGATATAGATGCCGAAGGTTTCCTGGGTAAACGGCATCCACTGGAAATGCTCATTCAGGTGATATAGCCAAGGGTAGGCGAAGATCGCCAGGGTGCCGAACACCACCACGGTAGAGACGGCCACCGCGACTTTGCTGGAATCCGCCTTCAGAACCGGTTCTGTGGCCATCACCGCCGCGGCGCCGCAGATGCTGCTGCCTGCGCCGATCAGCATGGTGGTCTGGCTATCGAGGCCGAAAACTTTTTTACCCAGCCAACAGGCCAGCAGGAAGGTGCTGGTCAAGGTGAGGGCATCGATGATGATACCGCTGGCACCCACATCGGCAATTTGCTGAAAGGTCAAGCGGAAGCCGTAAAGGATAATCCCCAGGCGCAGCAGGCGCTGTTTGGCAAGCTGAACGCCGGTGTGGCACCGGGGCTGTAACCAGGGGTACAGCGTATTGCCGACCAGAATGCCAAACAGGATCGCCAGCGTCAGTGCACCTAGCCCCAAGCTAGCAACCCAGGGGATACTGCTGGCCCAGATCGCCAGTGCGGTTAACGCGCCGGTTAACAGTAAACCGGGTATCAGCCGTGGTAGCCCTAACAGTGGGAAACGTTGCTCGGGGTAAGTGTGGACGGTATCGCTTGCCATGATTCAATCCTCTTCTGAATTTCTTGCCAACTAGAGTAAAAGCTGGTCACCTAAAAGAGAAATTGATTATATGCTTATAATCTATCTGAATAAGTGGTCAATTCATTACGCTACCTTTTATGGGGAGCAGGCCGAATTCTGTAAACATGATAATCTTACTGGTATGATTATCGGTTTTATTACCGCGTATTCACAGACTATTGTTTTAATTTCAAAGGCTTTCTCGGCACATGGTGGCCGTGGCGGCTTTTTAGACTGAGACCCCTATGCATATCACCTTGCGTCAACTGGAAGTCTTTACCGAAGTGCTGAAAAGTGGCTCAACGACGCAGGCTTCGGTGGTATTGGCCTTGTCACAGTCAGCGGTCAGCGCGGCGTTGGCGGATCTGGAAGGGCAACTGAATGTGCTGTTATTTGATCGGGTAGGCAAACGATTGGTTATCAACGAGCACGGCCGTTTGCTGTATCCGAAAGCGCTGGCACTGTTGGAACAGGCCGGGGAAATAGAGCAGTTATTTCTGCACGATAACGGTGCGCTGCGCATCGCGGCCAGCAGTACCATTGGCAACTATATGCTGCCAGCGATGATCGCCCGTTACCGTAAGGATTTCCCGGCCACGCCGCTGGAGCTGAACGTGGGTAACAGCCAGGACGTGATTGTTGCCGTGGCGGATTTTCGCGTCGATCTCGGCCTGATTGAAGGGCCGTGTCATATGCCTGAATTGGTGACCCAGCCGTGGCTGGAGGATGAGTTGGTGGTATTTGCCGCCCCCGATAACCCCCTGGCTCGCCAGCCGTTGACCATGGCCGCGCTGGCGAGTGCGCCGTGGATCCTGCGTGAGCGCGGTTCTGGGACGCGAGAAGTGCTGGATCATCTGCTGCTGGCGCATTTGCCAAACTTTCAGCTGGTGATGGAACTGGGCAACTCCGAGGCGATTAAGCATGCGGTACGTCATGGCATTGGCATCAGTTGCCTGTCTCGCCGGGTGATCGAGGAACAGCTGACAAGTGGCGTGCTGGTGGAGTTGAAAATCCCGTTGCCGCCGTTGATTCGGACGCTGTATCTGATCCATCACCGTCAGAAGCATATTTCCAATGCTCTGCAACGCTTTTTGAGTTACTGCGTGCTGCCCGCGGAGGTTTGAAGCGGTCATGGCGATTAGCTCTGTTGCTAATAATTACCGTTGGATTATGAAGCTATCTTATATCAGCGCAATGTCACTAGTGTGCAGACGGGTATTTGTTACAATCCGCCCTCATTTTTTGACGAGCAGATAGGGTAAGAATGGCTCAGCAGGATATAAAAACAGCGGGGCAGCAAGCACCCGGATTACGCCGCGAACTGAAAGCGCGGCATTTAACCATGATTGCCATCGGCGGTTCTATTGGTACTGGCCTGTTTGTCGCCTCAGGTGCGACAGTTTCGCAGGCTGGCCCTGGCGGCGCATTGCTTTCCTACGCACTGATTGGCCTGATGGTTTACTTCCTCATGACCAGCCTGGGCGAACTTGCCGCGTTTATGCCGGTTTCCGGTTCGTTCTCGACCTACGGTGCCAAATACGTTGAGGAAGGTTTCGGTTTTGCACTGGGTTGGAACTACTGGTACAACTGGGCGGTGACCATCGCCGTTGACCTGGTGGCATCGCAGTTGGTGATGAACTACTGGTTCCCCGACACGCCCGGATGGATCTGGAGCGCGCTGTTCCTCGGCCTGATGTTCTTGCTGAACTACATCTCGGTCAAAGGTTTCGGCGAAGCGGAATACTGGTTCTCGCTGATCAAAGTGAGCACGGTGATTATTTTTATCGGCCTCGGCGTACTGATGATTTTCGGTATCCTGAAGGGCGGTGAAAACGCAGGCTGGCAAAACTGGACCATCGGCGATGCGCCGTTTGCCGGTGGTTTCTCGGCGATGATCGGTGTAGCGATGATTGTCGGTTTCTCTTTCCAGGGGACTGAACTGATCGGTATCGCAGCCGGTGAATCCGAGGATCCGGGCAAGAATATCCCGCGTGCGGTGCGTCAGGTGTTCTGGCGTATTCTGCTGTTCTATATCTTCGCGATTCTGATTATCAGCCTGATTATTCCTTATACCGATCCGAACCTGCTGCGTAACGATGTTAAAGACATCAGCGTGAGCCCGTTTACCTTGGTATTCCAGCATGCTGGCCTGCTGTCTGCGGCGGCGGTCATGAATGCGGTGATCCTGACGGCGGTGCTGTCTGCGGGTAACTCTGGGATGTATGCCTCAACGCGTATGCTGTTTACGTTGGCTTCGGAAGGCAAAGCGCCGCGTATTTTCGCCAAGCTGTCGAAAGGCGGCGTGCCGCGTAATGCGCTGTATGCCACCACCGTGGTGGCAGCGCTGTGTTTCCTCAGCTCAATGTTTGGCAATCAGTCGGTTTATCTGTGGTTGCTGAATACCTCTGGGATGACCGGTTTTATCGCCTGGCTGGGGATTGCCATCAGCCACTATCGTTTCCGCCGTGGCTACGTGATGCAGGGGTATGATTTGAACGATCTGCCGTACCGTTCCGGCTTCTTCCCGCTTGGGCCGATTTTCGCCTTCGTCCTGTGCCTGATTATTACGCTGGGGCAGAACTATCAGGCATTCCTGGAAGATAAGATTGACTGGTACGGCGTGACCGCAACCTACATTGGTATTCCGCTGTTCCTGATCATCTGGTTCGGTTACAAGCTAAAGCGCGGCACCCGCGTAGTGAAATACAGCGAAATGGAATTCCCGAAGTGGGATTCGAAGTAAGACAGTAAAACATTTGTTATTTAACGATATTGTTTTATTCGATAATTGAAGGGGCCACCAATAGGGCCCCCATTTGGTTTGGCATCAAAAAGGGGATAGGTTCAATACTGTTTTCTCCTACGAGAGTATTAAATGTGACTTAGGGTGGCTCCCGAAACACGGGGCCACCCCGAGGGGCATAATGTATACTCTATCTGCCATTGCAATCATCGTCGGTCGATAGGCGACAAAAAATTTGGGTGTTCTTCAGCGCACATAATCAAGTCATTGCTTCGAACTCTAGATACCCTACACCCGCTCTGGCAATATACTTGGGTAATGTTTGGCGATGATATCGTTCATCTTGTCCATCAACGCCGGTTTCTTAAATGTCAGGTGCGCTGATCCCTTCATAAAGTATTTTATCGAAAAATACTCATCCTCATAAACCTGCGCTCTCTGCCGATGGGCGCTGATATGATCATACAGCCGAGCGGTGACATCCCTCCGATTATCCGGTATCGCTTTGCCCTCCAACAGGAACAACATCCGTTCAAGATCGGCCAATTGATCCCGCCGGTAACTGTGATTTAGCGTAAATCCCCATTGGTTATAACTCACCAAACTGTTGACGATCACCTTCTTGCCAAATTTACAAGGATGATTCGACTTGTAATCCCAAGATAGCGACTTGAAGACGTTGATCACTCCTCGCTCAAATACTTCATCTTTGCTCTGATGCAGGTGCTCAAAGGTACTGAGTATGTTGGCTTCGCTGATAGCAGGAATAGTCTCTCTCTCCAGGTTTCTGTACCACTGGTCACGAGCCTGAGCGTCCATCAAGCTCAGCATTCCTGACTTCTTCATCAGATCCCGCCATATATCGCGATCAAGATTGCGGGTGATCACCGGCATGGCCGTTTCTGCTTTTTCCATCAGCCAGCAACCGCAGCGGAAGTCTTGTTTCATAGCCCAGTCTCTTGCTACTCCGCCGCCAATACTGTTTGTGATGGCCGAGATATCCTCAAGCTGGTGAATAAGGGCTTCAATCTGCGCCAACGCGGCATTACGCCCCGTGACGATACGTTCAATGCTGGTAGAACAAATCACTTCGGTGTGACCGGTTAAAACTTCAGGTTCAATGACAGTATTCAATGTGGTTGGCATCGCTGAGTTCCTTAGAAAAAAATGCCCGCGTTATCGCAGGCAGGGTTAAAGGTTGGGGAGTGTGAGTGCTTACGGCTTAAACCAGGTTGGGCAGTGTTGTCTGATAAACAGCGATATAGATGTGGCCAAAGCTACCTAACGTATCGGCATCGCAGGTAAAACCGGCGTGCTGCACGGTGACGCAATGCTGACGGCGTTGATCGAGTTCACCAGACCGCAGGCAGGCCTCCAACTGTTCGATCAGCACCGGGAAAGCGGCATCCAGCGTTTTAAGAGCATCAGGGGAGAACGTACCGACAAAACCGGCACGGTCAGCCAGAAAATGCAGGTGATTACCCTGCTGGACCAACCGGGCTCCAAGGCGTGGCGTGATAGCAGATTGCAGGCCCCAGACAGGCGACGGAGTGCTGTCATTGCTGGCGGCATTGGATTGGGTTTCCTTCATCGTCAAAATTCCTTGAACTTGAAAAAGTAAAACGCCAGCGATGAGGCTGGCGTGTTGTTGGATTAGTGAGGTAAGTGAAAGGCTGTCAGGTGAGGCGTCGAATGACAGGGCTGCGCAAGCCCAGCGCACTGCGGGCACGTAACATATCGCCACCGTTCAAGGTTGGGTCCTGTGCCATCAGACTGAAACCGGGGCGATCAATGCGTACAAGGTCAAATTTCTCCACCAGTTCATTGACGGTTTCCCGTACCGTGATGCCATGCTCAATCTGTTGGGCAATGGCCTGGTCGTCGTGATAGGGCGTATCGTTGAGTTCCAGACCGTAACAGTGAGCCAACAACCAGGTCAGCAGTTGCTGGTATTCGATTCGTGCTTGATTGGCGCTGGGCGTGATGCGGGGTATTTTATCGAGGGTTTTCATACGGGCAGTTCCTTAAGAAAGTGGGGAAACCGGTAACTGACAGTGGTGGGTCAACCAGTGAGCGACCTTGCGCCAGTGATTCACAGGGATATCAGATTCAATCGTCCAGGTGTTCGGGCATTGCGTATTGGCCAGCAACAGCGTAGCCATCACCAGCCACTGGTAGGGATAGCCTCGCGTATCGCAGCGGATCAGTGCATAGGGTGTTTGGCGCTGGTAGAGAATGAACGGATCGCCTGCTTGATGGGTAATCCGCTCACCGTTAAAGCTGATCATGCCCAATCCCATCAGGCTGTCGTCGAATCGATACAGGCGGTTGCCAGTGTATTCACAGATAACCGGCGCGGTGGTTAAACCCAGCGTGTCGGGGTGTTGACACAGTTGCTGGTAAGCGGTGGTGATCGCCTGGCATAAGGCTTGCCAGTCCTGCGATGTCACGTTGCCATGTTGCAGAAAATGAAAGACGCCGGGCACGGGTGATGCGCTCCTATTCATGAGCTAATGTCCTTGTAAAGTAGAGAGATAATGCGAAGGCGAAACTTGAAGGGTATTACCAGTCGAAGGTGGTAAAGCCGGGCAACACCTCACCCAAGGCATCAATATGCAGGTAGCTCAGTTGATGGCGTTTCATCAGCGTGGTGACCAGTCGGCGACAAGCTTTGGAGAGCCCCAGCCGTTTGAGTTGCAATACCGGGTGGGTCCACGCATCCAATCTCAGCAGATAACCGGTGCCCGAAAAGGAAATCCATTCTCCGTCGCTGAACTCATCCTGACAATGTGAGATCCGATACAGCACTGCATTGTCCTCCTCGCTGATATGTGCCGAACTGCATTGCAGACCAAAACGTAAAATCGGCGTTGTTACCATTATTGGTTCGCCTCCTTTATTACTCCCCGTTGCGGGTAACGGCGTTGATGATGTGCCAATACCTTTTCACGCCATTCTGGGGATTGCGCCGGAACCATTGTCAAATAGCGCTTTGGGCACGAGTAATAGTAAGGTTGCATCGACTCATCCATCGGTTTATATCCCCACTCCCCTTTGGAACCTTGTAGCAGGTCACAGCCGATAAAGGTACGAGTCTCCCCTGTCGGAGCTTTGGGGGTCAGTTGGACAACAGACCAGAGCACATTGCCACGCAGGGTATAGGTGAGGGTTTCACGCCAGTAGCGTTCTGATTCGCTGCGTTGGGTCAGTTCAGCGATCAGTTCACGGCGGGATTGTTGGGAGAAATACCAGCCCATTGGGATACTCCTTGAAAAATGAGATTGGGGAAATGAGAAAGATTGCTATCAGCCAGGCAACCAGCCGCGTTCGGTGAAGGAGACGATATCAAGCCCTCCCACAATCAGATGGTCCAATACCCTCACATCAACCAGTGCCAGCGCGTTGACCAGCCTGTCGGTGACCTGCCGGTCAGCCTGGCTGGGCTCAGCCTCCCCAGACGGGTGATTATGCGAAAGAATGACGGCTGCTGCGTTATGGCGAAGTACCGCCTTCACCACTTCACGGGGATGGACTTCCGTGCTTCTGATACTGCCGGTGAACAACGTTTCACTCGCCAGCAAGCGATGCTGATTGTCGAGATACAACACGATAAATACTTCACGTTCTTGTCCTGCGAATTGCAAACGTAACCAGTCGCGTGCGGTGTTGGTGGAGGTAAATAAGGCTCCTGGTTCGCGCAGGTGTTTTTCCAGCAATGACAGAGCACGTTTCACCGTGCGCTGCGCCGTTAACGGCAGTGCGGTTGATGCCAGCAATGTTGAAGTGGTCATATCGGTGTTCTCAGTCAATCAGGGCGAAAATGGCGCGGCTGTCGGGATGGTGCAACGCGTATTCCCGTAACCGGTAGAAATGGTCGGTCATGGCTTCGCTCTCGGTGCGGCAGGCGTGGTGGCTGTAGGCTATCAGGCAGGCAGTAATCCCGGCGGCCTCAGCCCCCATCTCGGCACCGTTACCATTCATGCTGTTAAACAGTGACCACCGCTCATCGCCTTCTGGAGCCATAAAGGCCCCACCATTGCTCAGTGTGTAAAAATCCCAGGAACCCCCGTAGTAATCGGCACACAGGCGATCCAGCCAACCAAAGACATGAGCCTCCAGAATGAGCCATTGCGGTATGCTGCCGAAGTGCTGCGGCCAGAAACGAGAGCGCTGATGGGGTGGCACCACAGTGGCGGTGAGGGTAGAACTGTTTGAGCAGGTTGAGGTTGTCGTCATGCTGGTGTGAACTCCGTGCAGGTTAGTGAGGACATAAAACAAAACAGGCCCACCGGAGAACCGGGGACCTGAAGTGTGGTGGTGTGGAAAATATTTCCCTGGTGTTAACGCAAAAGGTTCAATGTGTCGCCAGCCATGGGCGATAGCTGAATGGGCATCCCCGAGGGCTTAATAGACCGGGTAGACCGCAGTGACTTTTCCTTTAGAGGTGAACGTAACGGTGTTTTTCTCCAGTTTGACGGCAAAGTTCCTGTCATCACAGGTGCCACTGTCAATCGCCTGGTAGGTTTTGTTTGCCTTGTTGACCAGATAGAAGCTGCCTGCCGGGCAACTGGCACCGGCATCTTGCTGTATCACCGCGTTATTGCCTTTTTCGACAACAATCTTGTCGCTGACACCCACATTGCCTGAGTAAGAATAGGTTCGATATTCGTTACCGGTATTCTTCCAGTGTTCAACCTCTGCCAGATTGACCTTGGCCGTGGCCGTGCTCGAAAATACCCATGAGAGGCCGATAAGTAATACGCTGATTTTACGCATGATATTCTCCATTGATAAATTACGTGTATGACTATTCATCCAGGCAGTTGAAAACCCAGTGGATGTTTTACTTTCAGTGAAATAACAATCGCTTCCCTGTATCGGGAGGCGTGGGCTATTCGCGTTGAGAGAACACGCGTTGAATCAGTGCATCGGTCATACCACCTATAAGCAGCGTGGTAACAAACAATGCGCCAGTCCGTCCGACCCACACAGCCTGTGGGGAACAGGCGTCTTTACGCATTTGTTCAGCCATGGCACGCTGAGCCTGATAGACGGTAAACAAGGTGGTAATAATCCCCGTGGCTGTCGCGAGGTGACGAAATACAGACATGGCAGCTCCCTCTTTAACGCGATATCGTGATGTCTATTGACCCGATTCGGATGCGGTCAACGCCTTGATATATTGAAAATGCGGTAACGCAGTGATGAACTTCTCTTCGCTGATGATGTTATTGATGGCCTCCTTTTTGACGAACGTGCTGATGGTCAGCGTGATATCGCTCAGGTGGTGCATGTCAAACACCTGAATGATGTTGTTGATGGCAGCACACAGATACCAATCCCCGGCAAAATAAATCAGTTTGTAGGGCTCTGCGGCTGCGTGCTTCAGGCCTTCGTAAACAAAGCGGATAATCCGGTTCTCCACAATCGCCTGGGTAATGACATAAAATCCGCCAAATAACGACGGCAACCGCTTCGGGGGCGCGTTATAGACGATGTAGGGCGAGTCCCGCTCTCTGTTGAGCAACACGGACAACAGCTTTCTGTCCAGTGCGGGAAAGAACTGCTTCACGTCAGTAATGCGGGCAAACTGGATGATGTCCCTGTCGGTACGAAAGGGGCGTTGCGAGTCAGCCAGCCGATAGCAGCCCTCATGGTAATCCATATCCAGACCGACCAGACGCGTGTTGAAATCCCGGTCCAGTGTACGCAATGAGACATTGAACTCCCGTGCCAACGCAGCCACGGAGAGGGATTCGCCATTGAAGAGCCGACTGATGATGGAGGCCAACCGGTAGGCGAGCCTGTCATGGCGACGTTCCTGTGCGGACATAATTATTCCCTGAGTGAAAGGTTCCCCTGCACGACCGTACAGGGGCGCGGGTTATTGTTGTGCGAGGTGTTTCTGGCGCAGGTAAGCCACGATAATGCAGGCCGGTACGGTGACCCGATAAGCCGGGCCCGTGATATCGGCAATCAGCCAGGCGGAGCTCAGCGTCAAACCGATGGGCCCGGCCAATACAGCCAGCGCCCGTTGTGCAGCAAACAGGGCACCTATGGTGGCAATCCCGCCGAGAGTATTGATGACGCTGATGGCCGCCAGTGTAGCCAATTCCAGCGCTGCGACTCCCGAGGTGCGAATGGCGGCTTGCAACGCCATCAACACCAGTTGAGGTGTGGGCTTGGAGAGATTGAGCTGCATGTCATGAGATAACTGCTGCAACTCCTCTTCGGTCATTTCTGCCAGGCTTTTCTCCATCACTTTCAACAACATGTTCAGCTCGATAGTTTCAATGGAGCTGTCCTTGCTGAAGTTGACCTTGAGCTTTTTACACACATCTGTCAGCAACTCCCGGTAGAGCACGCCTTTGTTGCGTCGAGTCAGTGTCGCCAGACTGTTGGCGCCAAAGGCTTGGAGTTCAGCCCCGATGGCCGTCCAATACTTCTGGTGGTCGGGGTAAAACAGGGTGTATTCCGGGGTGCTGGTCAGGCTTTCGGACCAGCGCTTTTTGCCATCTTTGGTATCGTGGGTGAGCACAGAGACCAGTGCGCCCAGGTCGTCGTTGGAGCACTGCCCTAAAAATGTCAGGTCGGGGTCGATGCGGTAGGTCGCCATGGTATTTCTCCTGTGTTGGCCGTAGGTCGTGAACTGGCGACTACTGTAACGGAGAGGTCTGACAGGGTATGGCGGTCAAAACGGTGATTTTCCTGACATCGAGGGTAGAAATTGGACAGGGTGTGACGCGGCAGGTAAGGAAAAACCGGCTCAGGCCTTATGCAAAAAGGCGGCGCAGGCCAATGCTCCTGCTGACCGTACTGCCAGATAATCCAGACCGCCGCTGACCACGCCACTCAGCAGTGGCACAAGATGGCTCACGTGGGCTGCCGGGAGACGGCCAGCCAGTCGAGTGGTCACAAGTGTGGCGGTTTTTTCAGTCACCTGTTCAAGGGAGCGCGTTGACATCTGTTGGAACAAACAGGCGGCATAAGCCTGCAAGGCGTCTTTAGCGACAGTACCGCCGAGACAGAGATAAGCCAGATGGCGGGTACGCACGTCGTGAACATCATGCCCAGCCAGCAAAGCGATGGCTGCAATCAACCTGAACTGTAGCAACAGTGGCCCAACCAGGCTGGCGGGGAGCGTGACGGGAAGTGTCACCAGGCCCCCTACACCCAGCATAAATCCGCTGGTGGCCGCCTTGGCGGCTTCCCAGCGGACCAGACTCAGGGCGGCGCTTTGTGGGGTTGAAAAGGTGTTACGGTACTGCTCTGCCAACTGATGGGCGGAGCTGATGCCGGGACCGCCTTGTAGGGCTTTGGCGTATAAGGCATCCAGCCAGCGGGATAACGGTGAAAGAGAGGGTGTCTCATCCTGCATATTACAACCTGCTTCATTGAGTGGAAAACACACGCCACGCTTAATGCTGTGGCGTAATTCCCTTCAGTGATATAGGTGTGAAAATGTGTTGATTAGATATAACATGAGCATCTTGAATAAAACTTTTATGCAAATTCAATTAGTGGCGTGTCGATGCTTCGTTATAACACGTTGAAAAAATATTACTTAAGAGTGCGATAAAAATGACTTTTTCAAGAAGGCAAAATAACGCTCAAACATCAACAACCCTTTACATACATGCATTTTTTACGTTATAAAAAATTGCCGTCATTAGACGGCTTAATGATGGCAACACCTACACTGTGCACTTGTATAAAAAGACCGCCCCATAAAACCGTTTACTCTTCACCCCTCATCGAGCTGTATAAAAAACTTAAAAGACCCTCATCAAAATCGTGCTTTTAAAACAACAATATTACCGCCATGAATTTATAAAAATCACTTCCTGGCAAAGGCATTATTGATGAGTGATGTTATCATCTCGTTAATTTTCTTGCCTTCCTCTTTGGCTAGAGAATCTAATTTCATTTTCACTTCTGAATCTAGATATGTGTTTAATGCGACTTTGTGAGTCAACCCGTCTCGATATTTTTTCTGCCCCCACGCTTTGCTCATTTGCATGAAGAAAATCCTCTTGGTGTCAAAATGCACACTCCATGTATCAAATAATGCGTATGTGGCATTATAATAATCTTTTGATGATAATGGTTTTATGTAATAGTTGTGGATTTTAGTCGACACATACTCCCATGCCCACAAACATTGAGGGTTATCATTTTCATTGAGCCAGTGAAAAGGATCGCGCATATTAAATATAACACTCCACTGCTGCTTGAGATCAAGTAGATATTTTGATTTTGCGGAATAACTGTTTGGCCACAAGTCAAAAAAGTCGATAATTGAATTAAATCTTTCCTGATGGCTCGATGGAAGCAGGTTAAGTTTGAGTTGTGAGTATAGGTATAGCATAGATGCTGATGGGGTGTTATCTGGTTCTCCTTGAGCATATGAAGGAATTCTCCTTTCATAGTCAGGTTCTTTGTAGTTAGATAGTCTTTCAACTGTGACAGTGCACACTTGATACCATATCCAATAGCATGCCCTGGGATTATCCTTTATCCATTCAAAGGCACTTTCAGGAATTACTTCATCCACACAAGCCCTCTGAATACCTGCAATGAATTCCTCTCTCTTTTTTTTATCAGAAATATTATTCTTTATTGAAGAATTGATGGCATTGCTATAATGCACTAAATTAGTACGTTCTGTATTCGGGAAGTGAAAACCTTGATTAGTTAATATATTCACACACAGTCTGGCTTCCCGCCAGTTTCTTATCTTAACAACAGTGTCATTGCTATTGGCAACCTCTTTATTGTCGTTATTAACAGCCATCCCAACTCCTTGATGTTTTCATGTATGTTAAATTATCACTACGTAGAGAATTTGTCGTTTTTTTACATTACTCTTGAGTAATTGTAAAGTGGTTTTTGACGTGTTTTTGGCGTAAGCTGGTGGGTTTATTGACAGGTTTTTGTTATTTTTATGTCGCCAGATTATTATACTAATTATTTTAAATCAGTTAGTTAAGATTTTATTTTTAGAGTTTTAATTTATTTTTACACGATTTTAAACAACCAAAGGTACACCTAGCTTAGTGGTTTACCACGGGCACCCAGCGTCTCATTTGTTTGACAGGTGTGGGCTTGCTCTAGTGCTGTTTTCTGGCGACTTATGAGTATGGTGTTTAAGATGGATAACAGAAATTGAAGCCTCTTTTTTAAAAAGTGATGCACTATGCTGGGGGACTATGAATCTGCGACTAGAAATGAATGTCTATGGCGGTTTGGCGATACATGTGTATTTTTTTACCTGGATGACTGATGTGATAGAGAACTTTGTGGCGCACTGACATAAATCAACATGCCAATTGACGTTACCGCAGTCCGTTCTCCATTCACTCATCACCATGGAGAAAAATAACATGCCATCCCCTATCAAAAGTCTGCTGAATGACCAGTTTGTCGATATGGCATTTATCGTCGCCCATACCGGCATGACGGATAAATGGTTTTATAAATTGATTGCGCTTGGGCGCTTTCCACCTGCCATCAAATTTGGTCGTCGTTCACGCTGGCTGAAAAGTGAAGTGTTAGCCTGGGAAGTGGAAAGAATAAGAGAGTCACGCCCGGACTATATTCCTCCAGACTATCAAGAGTTGTCTGTTGTCGGCCTGTAATCATCAACCTCACCTTCTGTTGTTTCCAACCCCGCATTCTCGTTAATATTTCCAGCAAGAAAGTACACTAACTTACCATGCTGATTATTTTTTGTTTCCTCTTGCCATAGGGTAAAGGATATTGCTAAAGGCTATCCATTGGCCCTAAGTGATAGTGTGGTTATTTAGGGATTCTATATTATTGAATTAATATTGAATTAATGTTGATTGAGTTACGCCATTGGATTGGTAATTACATTAACGCCATTGGATTAACATTGACTCACTCATTCAACCCATCCAATTACACCTTGAGCGAATGAAACCGTCAGGCTGAGTCAAGTTATTAAGCCAGAGTTAAACGCAATCAGAGCGTGAAGTACCTTGCGAATTAAACCAGCCTTAACCGCTAGCCAATGGCTGTAGATTCAATCTGCACTGCCTGCCTATGTAAACCGTCGTCAGAATAGCCTATCGCCTTATAACGCAGAGTGACTGGCGATGTTTTTAATACACAACCTTTCCCTGTTTCAGCAATAATGCAGAGTCCTTAGTGACTCTGCTTGTGTTTTCATCACTCATCACTATTGAGATAAATAAACATGACCATGAATTATGAAACATATCTGACACTGTCGACCAGTATCAATGAAGAACCGGCATCGGCTATACAGGTCACCCACGATGGCAATTATCTTGAAGAACTGCTTTATCTCTTCAGAGACATACAATATATCGCCAAATCAGACCGTGATGAATTCAGCGCGCAGTACACTCCATCGGCCCGTTACGCCTCATTAAAACCTACCGCAACAGGAAAGCGGATATTACTCGCGCTGAAGCGATTGCTGTCAGTGAATGCGGCAAACGACGAGCGACGCGAGTTTCATCCCACCTTGAGGTTATTCCAGCGACTGGCGGGGCAGCACAACATTCAACAGCATCTGACCATGACAGATAGCACGCCAGAAGCGATAACACCGTTGGCAGAGCGCTTGAATACCTTTGTTCGACAATTCAGGTCTGGGCTGAAGACGCCGTCACACAAGCGGCAATCTAGTCAATACCAACGTGCAGCCAGAAAGAATCTGTGCGGCGCCCTTCGGTACACTGATGCCCTGTTTGAACAGCACGCCCGACTGCTGGCTCTCCGGGTTGACCTGTCTTACCGCAATGATACCAAAGCGACCATAACCGCCGAATTGGCCCACCAGCATCGTCAGCGTTTCTTCAAGAACCTGCAGGCACACCGACTGTTTCAAGCCTGTGTGGGCTATATCTGGAAGCTTGAATACGGACGTTACAAAGGGTTCCACTATCACCTGCTGGTGTTTTATGACGGAACCTTGGTTCGGCAGGATGTGACTCTTGCACGACTGCTGGGTGAATACTGGCGTGATGTCATTACCGCAGGCGCAGGGCATTACTTCAACTGCAATGCCGACAAGGCACGTTATCACTTTCCGGGGATAGGTTTGCTTCACTATACAGATGCTCCCCGACGCCAAGGCTTGAACATCGCGGTCCGCTACCTGTGCAAAGTCGATACCTACGCCCGCCTGGCATTACCCAACGGTGCCCGGTCCTTCGGGCGAGGGGAGATGGTTCAACCCTCAGCCGTTCGCCGTGGGCGTCCCCGTGCACGATAAACCGGTTTCAGCATCTTCAGCGGCCAATCTATCACTCACCTCACTGTCGTTTAGTTAATTTTTATCTCCCGTCACAGGGATATGAGAAACAGCCTCTCTCTTCCGGTGCGCTGCTGAGCTGGTGTTGCCCAGGCACCTATAAACCACTCAGCACGCACATTCACGATAAATCAGCCCCGCAGCTCCCCTGCAAGCATTACCCACGAGAGTTCCATGAAAAAACAACCTCAACAACGTGTTAAACCCGATGCCTATCATGCCCATTTGCAACTCGCCACGTCCTGGCTTCAAACGCAGGAGTTTGGTTCTGAAACCGTCGTAGCCACCCGCGGCTACGACACCCTGAGTGACCTTCACGGTCGGCTTCAGGCATTGCAAATCCTGGTGGAACATGTGCCAATGGTGTCAATGGCAACCACTGCCCCACGTGGTCTGTTAAACCCCGTTGATACCTTCAGATACGGCTTGCGATTAACAACGCCGGGACAAGCCGCGTTGTTGGCGGAAAATCTGCCACCTTATCGGGTGTTACACCCGACACTGGACCGTTTCATCCAGAAAGCAAGGCAACACCACGACAGCTATCGGCAGAACAAAGGCAACGGTGCCATTTATCACCAGAGCACCACTGAGCAAACCCGTTGGCTGGCGGGCTTGGTCGACGACTTTCGGGAAAGCCTTGAGACCGTGCTGCATCCCTATCAGGTGCAGCACTTCCTGATGCAAAATGAACCCTATCGACAGAAAGCGCGGCGCGTTGTCGACGCACTGCTGCGTCGATACCCATCGCTGATGATGGTGGGGCTGGACCTCCACTACACCCAAGCAGTCACATACGACATTTCACCAGAGCAGGTTCGCCAACACCGTCGTCAGTTACTGGCCATACTGCACAGCCATCCGCACTTTCGTCACTGCGTAGGCTATGTCTGGACACTTCAGCATGGCCCGGTCAAAGGGTTCAGCTATCAGTTGCTGTGTTTTTTCAACGCCATGCAGGTGGCCCCCCAGGCCCGCATCGGTGTGGATATCGGCACCTGCTGGCAGACGGTCACCCAGAACGCTGGCCAATCCTTCTGCTGGAAAGACCTTCAGGACGATTACGCCTACCCGGGATTCATGATGCTTTATCAGAGCGATACGGCAGCACCAGCGAAGCTCTACCGGATAATCGCCTACATGGCCCAAACAGACGCCTACGCCAGCCTGACCCTGCCCAACTCATGGCGTACCTTTGGCAGTGCACGGGTCATGCAACAGTGACGACGAGACCCATCAACAGTGAACACTGTCCGTGCCGTGACGGTGTCCGTATCCACTGATTGCTGATGAACATACACGCGGGATTGCCTGTAGTGGCAATCCCTTACTGGCAGCCTGCACAGCCATCTCTGGGTATTTTTTTACAACGCTGCGCCATCTGATGACAGGGTGTCCTCCATTCACGGTAACAAACCCGTCTGAATCATCGTGCCCGCCTCGTTACTGAGCCCTGAACGCAGTCCATTCCCCCCACTTTCATCTATAGCACCGCGGCACATTACCCACGTCCATGACAACAGGACGCTGAGGCTATACGCCTTTCTGGAGCCTTTCATGTTGATGCAATTTACTAAAATCACAACCGGTTGTACCGAGGATGGTTGCACCGTGTCAGCGGACGACCTGTCACTCAATCCCCAGGCCCGTTATCACTGTATTAGTTGCGGCAATCCGCTGCGGCTGCACTTGACGCATAAGGCAGGCCGATACTTTGAACATGACCTGGAGCAGAGTGCAACAGAGACACTGGAGACCTGTGCGTTTTTGCTGTCACCGTCAAACCCACCTCCCGTCAAGCCGCTCACCCCCTTTGCGCAAGCATTGCAGGAAAACATACAACGCGGCAATGACACCTTGGGTTTGCCAGGGCTACAGCATTACTTCTGTGCGATGTGTGAGCGTGACTACCACGGTAAAAAGTGCTGCCTGTATTGCGACGATACCCATTACACCACCGAAATCAGTAACCGGGACGCTGAAATGGTTGCCATCGGCACGGCCCCGCTAAGCCTTTCCGTTGCAGAGCAGAATCGGTATTTCGAACACCTGACGCTATCGACTTTAATTCCAGTTGCAGAACAGGGTGCCACTCACCCCGGTGTCACTCACGACCTGGACCGCCTGACCGAGCCCTATCTACTGCTACAAAACGTGTTGTCAGCCATGGCGGCAACGCCATTGACTCCCACAATGGCTCTCTCGATATGCAGCCGCCTCTCCCGGGTGGGGGAGGCGGTGGACGAAGGACGCAGGCTCCATCCCACTCTGCAACGGTGCGCAGCGCTTATCGGGCAATATCAGGAGGACGCCATGAACAACGAAACCGTATGCATGAACCTGATACGCAGCCTGCTGGGTGGCCACAAAGCCAAGACACATCAGCAGATGCTGACGCATTGGCTACGCGAGGGATACCAGCACCGGTCTCTGGCCTGTCAGTGGCTGACCGGGCTCAGTGTGCGCTATCCGTCTTTCGTCATGGTCGGGCTTGAACTTGCCTATCAGCAGAGCGATACGCAGTTGGCACGTCTTCCCCAGGATTTTCCGCATTTTCTGGACGGCCTCCCTTCACAAGACGGGCTGACGCACATTAAGGGCGTTTTCTGGCACCGGGAATACGGCAGGGTCAAGGGGCACTTCGCGCAGTTGCTGGTTTTCTTTCCTGCCGACCAACCGGATACGGGCCCGGCCCTGGCAAAACAGTTAGGCGAATACTGGCAGCAGACGGTGACACAGGGGCGTGGAAGGTATGTGGCTAATGATGTCGAACAGAAAGTTTACCGCTATCCGGGCTGCCTGTCGGTGTTGCCGCAACGTAAAGATACCCTTGATGAGGTCAAATGGGCTTTAACGGCCATGACCGAAATGGATTTCTGCGCAAGGCTGGCGTTGCCGGAAGGTGAATCTGTGTGCGGTGCGGCCAATTTTGAGAAAATAGACGACCGGTTGGAATGATGCAGGGTGGAGACTCATACCGTCCAGGGCTGACGAACGTCGTCAGCAATCTAGGTCAGGCAGGATGAGGTTGTGGTGGGTAAATTGATTTCCGCTTTTTGTTGACCGTTGATAAAGTTATCAACGAAGAATGGAAAGGAGCCCAGCATGGCCGAACGCATTGATTACCACCTTGAAAAATACCGCTTCGCGGAAATCGACGAAACGCCGCGTATCACACGTCAATGGGCTGAGGTTATCGAAGAGTGCCGTCAGGTTAGGGCTGGAAGTGCCGAACGTCTGCGTATCGCCTTGCTGAATGTGGATTATGTCACCAGCTTTGAACTGCCTTTTCGTTTGCTGCTGGTGCGTGCCCCGCAACTGATTGCCGGGCTGCGTGATGAACTGCCACTCAGTCAGAAAAACGTCGTGTTTAACGGCAAGCGTTTTGGCTGTGTTTACAGCGTGAAATCTGATTTAAATCAGATACCGGAAGAGTTTCACTACCGTCTGTCAACCCGCATTCGCCGGGAAGGATCGTCAGGCGAGAGCGCTGCGCCTTATCGGGAGATTGCCAGGGAAATTAGAATGCCGCGTGAGCGGCTTAAGCAGGCGCTGGAGAGCGGACTGGCAGTGACGGCGCTGGATGGTCTGTTCTGGTTCGGTATGCAGCGGATCGCCGCTGACGTGGCAGTGCTCAGAAAAAAGGGGATGCGTATTGCAACCGCTGAGGTACCCATCTGGGACAGCCTCACCGCCACCCTCCGCCCGGTACCGGTCTACCGCTGTGCCCAATCAGGTTTGCATCCTGAAAATTGTCACCAGGATGTGTAACGCTGACAACAATGAATCCCAGCGCCAGGAAAAAACACCACCGCATCCATTGTGCGTTGTTCAACAGGGTCAATCACATTCAGTTTCTTCACGCCCACGCCATTAATTTTTTCGGCGTTGGCGTTTATAGCAAACAGAAAAAGCAGTTTGGGGGCAGACAGTTTTTTCAATGGCATGCCGAAGAACTCCAGCGGAGAGAACCCGTGTTTACTGAAGAAGATCCCCCCTTTGATGGAGAGCGTCAATCTATCCCGGTTTTCATGTTGAAAGAGGCTGTTTGTAAAATTAGACCATTGTTCCCGCTATGGCAATGTTGCATGGGGGGGCGTCAACGGCCAGTATTAAATCGATACCATCACCCACGGTACAGGGTTTTTAACTCCACCCATTGCAGGCAGCGTACACGGTGGACAACGACCTTTGAACGTGAGGCACCATCAGCACAAAGATCCGGCACCAGCAATTACAGGCGAGCGGCACGGTACTGGCAACAGCGTGAATACCGCCAGACCGTTGAGGTCTGGATCGCGTTGATAGGAAAGGTGGCACTGTGCCAGGAGTGCAGGCATACCCCCGTATCCCCGGCAAACCGCAATGACATGGGCGTCAGCAATTGTCCCGCCTCATTATAGTTGCTTTCCAGTAACGCTTTGGCGGCATATACCGTACTGGTCGACGCGTTGGCGCTGAAGCCTTGCGTCCACTCTTCCTGCGTCACCTGTTCATTCTGCCAGTCCATGGGTTTCAGGGTTTCAAGGAAATAGGTCAGCCTGAATAAATCACTTTGCAGTTCCAGCACACCGCTGGTGGAGCGATACAGGTAATCGAGCTTGTGACTCAGTTTGGCGGCAAAGCCGTATTTTTTGCCTTGCATCAATAACCAGGCGATGTCCGAGGCCACGCATTTGGGGAAACGTTTCTGCTTCTGGGCGGAAGCCAACCACTGCATCAGAAACAGGCGCTGCTGCAGGTCAGACAACGCACGGCCTTGCTGCTGGGCCAGGCGGAGTGCGACCAGACCACACCAGGCAAAGCGAGCCAGTTCGGGTAAAATATCTTGGGAAACGCTATCTGAACGCAAATCATACTCCAAAGTCGTCAAAACAAGATGTTCAGCCTATTGTTCAGTAAGAGGGTGGGGGGCTTTCATGAGCACCGGATGCGGGCAGTGCCATTTTTTACACACCTGCACAATAAAATGCAATGCATGCTCGGGGTATGAGGTTTCTGATGGGGAAAGGCTGTGTTGCATGTGTCGCCAAATGAGATGAGGAGAACAGGAAAATTCAATGTGTCGGGAGGCAGTAAACAGCAGCCAACTTCAACTTAAAAAAGCAGAATACATTCATATGGTGAATGTATTTGTGTGTGATAGACGCTTTTTAAAATCATGCCATCTCCCTTGTCCCTGAGCGTCCTTATAAAAAATATCGGGCAATAAAGACCCCTTTCAATCGTGGTGAATTGCTCGCTGAACAACCGAGGGTTCCGTGCTAACCCACGTCGGATAAGCGTTGGCGGCGCTGAGGTGGGAAATTCTTAATAATCATCGCAATGAGAGAGGTCGCACGAATGCCTTTTTGAAATATTTTGTTACATTGCGGGGTTTCACTAATCTGATTAAGGTTTCTACACTGCCTGCGGTAAGTTTTATCTGGATACGTTCTTTATTCAGATAAAGCTTATTTACACAGCGCTCTGCCATTATCCGGTAAGGAATGGGCTGGCTTGTGACCCTCTTTTTCGTCCGCATCCGATGATGTGAAAAGGAAGTTTTTGTCTGGCAGGGTTAGCCATTCTTATTGATTTCTCCAGGGCAGACCGTTCTTTATTGTCTTAATTGAACAGGGAGACCCATGTCCAAATCCTACCAAAATGAAGTCCCCAAAGCCCGAGTTAATATCCGATTAGACCTGCATACCGGTGGCGCACAGAAACAAGTCGAGCTGCCGCTCAAATTGCTGGCGATGGGGGATTACAGCAATGGGCAAGAACAGCGTCCGTTGTCTGAGCGTGAAAAAATCAATATCAATAAAAATAACTTCGATAGCGTGCTGGCCGAATTCAACCCCAAGCTCGCCCTCTCCGTGCCTGACACCCTGTCCGACGACCTGAGCGACACCACCGTCAACCTCAGCTTCAGCGCCATGAAAGACTTCGAACCCGAGCAGGTGGCGCGTCAAATCCCGCAACTGCGCGCCATGCTGGCGATGCGCAATCTGCTACGCGACCTCAAATCCAACCTGCTGGACAACGCCACTTTCCGCCGCGAATTCGAAATCATCCTGAAGGATGAGGCGCTCAGCGACGAACTGCGCACGGAACTGGAAATACTGGCACTCGAAAACTGTTAATCGCCCGGGATAAGGAAAAGACCCATGTCTGGACAGGAAGAAGCATTGCAGGAAAGAACGGCACAACGTCAGAGCCCTACCACCACCGTGCTGGAAAAAAACGCTCCGGCGCCGCACAGCGTTTATGCGTCGCTGTTTGAAAAAATCAACCTTAACCCGGTCTCCCAGCTTAACGGCATTGAGGCTTTTCAGGACGGCGATGCCCTAGCGGACGTCTCGGCCGATGAGCGTGTGACCGCTGCCGTCAGCGTCTTTTTAGACCTGCTGAAGCAGTCGGCGCAGAAAGTTGAGAAGCTCGACAAGAACCTGCTGGACAGCCACATCGCCGCGCTGGATGAAAAAATCAGCCGCCAACTGGACGCGGTGATGCATCACCCGGAGTTCCAGAAAGTGGAATCCCTGTGGCGTGGCCTGAAATCGCTGGTGAATAAAACCGATTTTCGCCAGAACGTGAAGCTGGAACTGCTCGACATTGCCAAAGACGACCTGCGTCAGGACTTTGAAGACAGCCCGGAAATCATCCAGAGCGGCCTGTACCGCCATACCTATATTGCGGAATACGACACCCCCGGCGGTGAGCCGATTGGGGCGGTGATTTCCAACTACGAGTTTGATGCCAGCGCCCAAGACGTGGCATTGCTGCGCAACCTCTCCAAAGTGGCCGCTGCCGCCCATATGCCGTTTATCGGTGCCGTTGGTCCGGCGTTCTTCCTCAAAAACTCGATGGAAGAAGTGGCCGCTATCAAAGATATCGGCAACTACTTTGACCGCGCCGAATACATCAAGTGGAAATCCTTCCGTGACACCGACGATGCGCGCTATATCGGCCTGACGATGCCGCGCGTGCTGGGCCGCCTGCCGTATGGCCCGGATACTGTGCCAGTACGCAGCTTCAACTATGTGGAAGAAGTGACCGGCCCGGACCACGATAAATACCTGTGGACCAATGCATCGTTCGCCTTTGCCGCCAACATGGTGAAAAGCTTTATCGACAATGGCTGGTGCGTACAGATCCGCGGCCCGCAGGCCGGTGGTGCAGTGACCGATCTGCCAATCCACCTGTACGATCTGGGCACCGGTAATCAGGTGAAGATCCCGTCTGAGGTGATGATCCCGGAAACGCGTGAGTTTGAATTCGCCAACCTCGGTTTCATTCCGCTGTCGTACTACAAAAACCGCGACTATGCCTGCTTCTTCTCCGCCAACTCGGCGCAGAAACCGGCGCTGTATGACACCGCAGATGCCACGGCCAACAGCCGCATCAACTCACGCCTGCCGTACATCTTCCTGCTGTCGCGTATTGCTCACCACCTGAAGCTTATTCAGCGCGAGAACATCGGCACCACCAAAGATCGCCGCCTGCTGGAGCTGGAGCTGAACACCTGGGTGCGCAGCCTGGTGACCGAGATGACCGATCCGGGTGATGACCTGCAGGCCTCTCACCCGCTGCGTGATGCCAAGGTGACGGTGGAAGACATCGAAGACAACCCGGGCTTCTTCCGCGTCAAGCTGTACGCGGTGCCACACTTCCAGGTCGAAGGGCTGGATGTGGGCCTGTCCCTGGTGTCGCAGATGCCGAAAGCGAAGGCCTGACAGTCACCTCTTTGTCCCGGTGTTGTCGCCCATTGAGCAGCAACGCCGTGGATGATGCACCGAGTCGTATGCAAGGAATGTTGATGAAGATTTACCGTCCATTATGGAGTGAAGGGGCTTTTTTGGCTCCGCAACAGTTTCAGCAGCAGGCACAGTGGGAAGCGTTCAGTACCGATCGTGTGGCGCGTATTCCGGTGGTGCACCCTTGGGGCGTGCTGGTCTGCCAGTTTGATGAGCAGGCGCTGAACGTTGAGCGCCTCAACCTGGAACATCTGGTGGTTCGCCTGCCGGATGGCACCCTGATCGATAGCCAGGTTGCCGACACCTTGCCACCGGCCTGCTCGCTGGCTGCGCTGGCGGGGCGCGAGTCTGCCACCGTGGTGCTTGCCTTGCCATTATTGAGTGCCGGGGGCAGCAATGTGGATGCCACTGGGCACAGTGAACGCCCGCTGCGTTACCGGCAGGAGTGGGCCAACGTACAGGATATGCTGGGTGAGGCGCGCACGGAAATGGCGGTGCTGCGTCATGCCTTGACACTGCGCTTTGACCATGAAGAGAACGGCGAATACCTGACGCTGCCGCTGGCACGGCTGGTGCGCGATAGCCAGGGGCAATGGCGTCTGGACAGCCAGTTTGTGCCACCGCTGCTGGCGTTTTCCGCCAGTCCGTTACTGATTGAGCAACTGACACAACTGGCTTTGCAACTCGGCGCCAAGCGCCGTCGGCTGATGGGCATGCGCCGTGAAAGCAATCAGCGCATGGCCGATTTTGCCGTGGCGGATGTGTCGCTGTTCTGGTTGCTCAATGCGCTCAACAGCCATGAGCCGGTGCTCAATGACCTGCTGGCCCACCCGGAGCAACACCCAGAACTGATCTACCGTGAACTGGCCCGCCTGGCGGGCAGCCTGATGACGTTTTCGTTGGAGCACGATATCGATGCCATTCCGGCCTACGATCATCGCGCGCCGGGTCACGTTTTTCTCCCGTTGTTTGCGCTATTGAGCCTGCTGCTGGAAGCCAGCCTGCCGTCACGGGTGCTGACCATCGATCTGACCCGCGAAGGCGGGTTCTGGAAAGGGGCTCTGCACGATGCCCGCCTGCGGGAAGAGGCTGACTTCTATCTGTCGGTACGTTCTTCCGTACCGGCCCATCAGTTGCAAACCCAGTTTCCGCTGCTGTGTAAAGCGGGCAGCCCGGACGAGGTGGCCGAGATCGTCAACGTGGCGATCAGCGGTGTGCCTTTGGTGGCGTTGAGTCATGTACCCGCCGCCATCCCGCTGCGGCTGGAGAACCAGTACTTTGCCCTGACGCTCGATAACGATGCGGCCCGTGCCATGCTGGCGGCCGGGGCCTGCGCGTTTTACGTGCCGGGAACCTTGGGTGATGTGCAACTTGAACTGTTTGCGGTGCTGCGTTCATGACCACGATAGCGATAGACGGGGTGTTACATGACACCTGGCGTACGGTCTGCCAATTGCGTAACGGCTGGCAAGCCGAGGATGGCCGAGGGCTGTACCGCACTGCCTGTGTACAGGTGGATGAGGCCCGTGCCGCGCTGACTGCGGCGGGGCTCAGTGCTGCTGATATTGACCATATCCTGTATGCGCAATGCGCCTTGCTGGATGGTGCGGTGATGAGCCGTAAAGTACAGGACGCCGGTTACCGTGAATGGCTGAACTCACCGTTGCAAACCCGCTACTTCAATACGTTGGGGGCAGGCGAACTGCTGTGGGAGCGTATTCGCGGCGTGCTGCGTCAACCGGCACCGAACGTGGCAGTGTTGACCTGTTTTCATCGGGTACTGCTGTTGGGATTCAGTGGCCAGTACCGGGATGAGGATGCGCCGGACAGAGAGGCGATGCTGGCGACGCTTGAGCGGCTAGTGCCGCCGTTTACCTTGCCGCAGCCGACGCCGATGGTGGTCAAGCCCCGTGGCCGCAGGTATCGGCGCGGTGCACGTTCCCTGTGGTGGCGCGCGTTGTTGGCCGTTGTGGCACTGGCGGGGCTGTGGTGGGGATTGCACCTGAGCCTGCAACAGTGGGTGCAGCAGACGCTGTCGTGAGGATGTTCTAATGACAACCGTTTCACGGTGCTTGCTGTGGTGCTGGGCGGGATTGCTGGTATTGCTGTTGGTCTGGGTGTTCCTGCCGCTGGCAACGGCTTCCCGATGGGGATTGACCGCGGCGGTGTTGCTGACTGTCGCACTGGCTTGCTGGTTGATGATCCGCCGTGAACCGCTCCTGGCCACCTCAGCCCCGGCGATAAATTTGCCCACCAGGCTAACGGGATCGCTGGTATTGGTGTGTGGAGATACCGCACGTTTGTTTGCCCGCGGGGAAACCTTTCGTGCCACGGTACAGGGCGCTTATCTGGCCACGCCAACGCCGGACAGCCTGCAACACACCGTGCAGTGGCTCGCCGCCCATCGTCCGGAGGTGTTACCGCATCTGTCACTGATGCTGAGTGTGGTGCCTGAACAGCATCAGGACGAAGCCGCCTTGCGCGGGCAACTGCACCATTGGCGCAGTGCCATCAGCCAGTGCCGAGCCTTGAGCTCTGCGACACCGTTCTGGCTGTGTGGCTATTTTGCTGCGCCGGGAGCCGATGAAGGCTGGTTTGTTGATGCGGGTGAGGGGATGACGGACTGGCGTGGTCACGCCGCTGTCCCGTCTTTTGTCGAGGCGAGGAAGACAGGTACAGAGCGCCTGGCCGCCGAAGGTCGACTGTCGCAGGCTCTGTGGCTGGACGACGCACTGCGCTGGTTGAATGCGGTGGTGGTGGATGAACTGACGACGGCGCAGACAGCATTGCCGCCTTTACGCCCGCAGTGGTTGGCGGTGAGGATGACCGCAATGCGCGGTGGTGGCGATAACCTGTGGCAGCGCGTTTTGCAGCGTGGCACCACGCTCACGGCGCCGTTGTCGGCATTGCCCGCATTGGCACTGCCGTTTCCTGACCTCGTATTGCCGCTGTTGCCGAAGCGGGGCGGGTTGACGCCAGCGCAACGCATCGGGTGGTGGGGCGGCGCTTCATTGGCGCTGTTTATGGCGGCGGCGTTGTTGGCAAGTTTTGTCAATAACCAGCGCCTGACGAGCCGTATTGGTCAGGATCTGGTGCAGTATCGTCTTTTGGACGGAACGCCCCCGGAGCCAAAACTGCAGGCGCAACAGCACTTGCGTGAAGATGAACAGCAGTTGGCCCGTTATCAACGTCAGGGCGTTCCACTGTCGTTGGGGCTGGGGTTGTACTCGGGGGAACCGCTGTATGCGGCAGTACAGCGTGCTATCGGTGACTGGGCGCCCGCCGCATCCTTGCAGGCACCCTCGTCAGACGCGACGGCGGCCGCGTCGCAAACCGTGCGGCTCGACAGCCTGTCGCTGTTTGATACCGGTCGATTTCAGCTTAAACCGAGCGCTATCCCGGTGTTGAGCAACGCGTTGGCGACCCTTCATGCCCAGCCGGGGTGGCTGATTGTGGTGAGTGGTCATACCGACGCTACAGGCAATGCGAAAAGTAATCAGGCGCTGTCTCTCCATCGGGCCGAGGCGGTGCGTGACTGGATAATACAAAACAGCGCAGTGCCCGCAAGCTGTTTTGCCGTGCAGGGCTTTGGGGCGACCCAGCCGGTGGCCAGCAATGAGACGGCTGCCGGGCGGGCGGCCAATCGCCGCGTTGAAATCACTCTGGTCCCGGCGGCGTCGGCCTGCCCGGGGCCAGAAACGATAACCCGGTCACCGGAGCAGGTGACCTTATTACGTCAATAAAAGGAGTTTTACATGGCAATTCCAGTCTATCTGTGGCTGAAAGACGACGGTGGTGCAGACATCAAAGGGTCTGTGGACGTCAAAGATCGCGAAGGCAGCATCGAAGTGGTGGCACAGGATCACAGCCTGTACATCCCGACCGATAACAACACCGGTAAACTGACGGGGACCCGCATTCATACGCCGTTCCTGTTTACCAAGGAAATCGATGCCTCCAGTCCGTACCTGTACAAGGCGGTGACCACCGGTCAGACGCTGAAAAAGGCCGAGTTCAAGTGGTACCGCATCGATGACGCTGGCCAGGAAGTGGAGTATTTCAACACCACACTGGAGAACGTCAAGCTGGTGAAAGTGGCGCCGAAGATGCACGACATCAAAGACGCCGCCAAAGAGAGGCACAACCATCTGGAGCAGATCGAGTTGCGCTACGAGAAAATCACCTGGACCTACAAAGACGGCAACATCATTCATTCCGACTCCTGGAACGAACGTACTACCGCGTAATCCGTCTGCTTGTTAATGCTGTTCCGTTAAGAAAAAAAGCATTATGCGGTAGAGGCTAAATGTGACGCCCCCTCTCCCTGTGGGAGAGGGCCGGGGTGAGGGGATTTAGGTCGGTGATCGCCCCCTCTCCCTAATCCCAAGAGAGGGAACTGATTAATCCTGGCAGCTTACTTGTTGTGTTTTTGGCTGAGTCTCGCCGTGCCGGTACTCAGCCAAACGCATTCACAATAAATCCAATGACCTTATGGGCCTCGGTTAACGGCTATGGGCGGTAGCGTGCCCGCACGGCGTCACGGCGGGCAGGAAAAGAGAGCAGGGAGAGGCATGAGCCATCACGCAGCACGTTTATTACATCGGTTAAATCCTTACTGTGCCCAGGCGCTGGCGGCAGCAGCCACCCTGTGCCAGACCCGTGGCCATGCGGAGATCACCGTGGAGCACTGGTTGCTCAAATTGCTGGAGCAGGGGGACGGCGATCTGTCGGTGATCGCCCGGCGCTATGACTGGGATCAGGACGCGCTGTGGCAGGGGCTGCTGGCACACCTGGAGCGTTTGCCGCATCAGCTTCAGGGCAAACCACAGCTGTCGGCCCCGTTGCAGCAGTTGATACAACAGGCCTGGCTGGAGGCCTCGGCACAGGTCAATACGGAGGCGGTACGTTCGCTGCATGTGCTGATGGCCCTGGTCGCCGCCCCGCACCTTGTTACCCAGAACGCCACTTGGCCATTGCTCAGCCTCAGTGCCACGCAACTGACCCACCTGCTGCCGCTGCTGGATGCGCAATCGGAAGAGTGCCCGGAAAAGCCCCCGCGCCTTGAATGGCCGATCGATGCCCCGGTGGAGGCCACGTTGCCCCCGGCCGTTGAGCCGGACGAGGCGCTGCACGCCGAGCTGGATAAATTTACTCAGGACCTGACCGCCAAAGCGCGGGCGGGCGAGATTGACCCGGTATTGGGGCGTGATAACGAAATCCGCCAGCTGGTGGACATTCTCTCCCGCCGCCGCAAGAACAACCCGATTTTGGTAGGCGAACCCGGCGTGGGTAAAACCGCGCTGGTGGAAGGCCTGGCGCTGCGCCTGGCCGAGGGGGATGTCCCGGCTAGCCTGAAAACCGTCAGCGTGCGCACCCTGGATTTAGGGCTGTTGCAGGCGGGGGCGGGCGTGCGGGGTGAATTTGAACAACGGCTGAAGAACGTGATTACGGCGGTGCAGCAGTCACCGACGCCGATACTGCTGTTTATCGACGAAGCCCACACCCTGATTGGCGCGGGCAATCAGGCGGGCGGTGCCGATGCGGCCAACCTGCTGAAACCGGCGCTGGCGCGCGGTGAACTGCGAACCATCGCGGCCACCACCTGGTCAGAGTACAAACAGTATTTTGAGCGTGATGCGGCACTGGAGCGGCGCTTCCAACTGGTCAACGTGGAGGAGCCGGATGATGTAAACGCCTGCCGGATGCTGCGCGGCCTGAAGGCGCGTTATGCCAGCTACCATGGGGTGCATATCTGCGACTCGGCGGTGAAAGCGGCCGTGACGCTCTCGCGCCGTTACCTGACGGGCCGGCAGTTGCCGGATAAAGCGGTCGACCTGCTGGATACCGCCAGTGCCCGGGTGCGCATGGGGCTGGACAGTGAACCACAGCAAATCGTACACCTCAGAACAGAGCTGGCGGCGTTGACCCTCGAGCAACAGTCAATTGAGCAAGACAAGGTGCTGGACCCCGCTGTTGACCCGGCGCGGCTGGCGGACATCAGCGACCGGCTGCGGGCACTGCAACAGCATCAGGTCCGGCTGGCGGTGCAATACGAGAAAGAGCGGGCGCTGACCGAACAATTGCTGGTGGCGCGTCAAGACGGCCACCGCCGTGAAGAGTGTGACGCACTCCGGGCGCAGTTGCACGATATCCAGCGCTGCAACCCGCTGCTGTGGCTGGACGTGGATGCCAGGACGGTGGCGACGGTGATTGCCGACTGGACCGGAGTGCCGCTGGGCAGCCTGCTGAAAGACGAACAGAGCGAGTTATTGCAGCTTGAACGCCAGTTGGCGAAACGGGTTATCGGGCAGGACGTGGCGCTGGGTGACCTGGCACAACGGCTGCGCGCCACCCGAGCCGGGCTGACGCCGGATAACGGCCCGCAGGGCGTGTTCCTGCTGGTCGGCCCGAGCGGCGTGGGCAAGACCGAAACCGCGCTGGCGCTGGCGGATACCCTGTTTGGCGGTGAAGCGTCGCTGATCACCATCAACCTCTCGGAGTACCAGGAAGCGCATACCGTCAGCCAACTGAAAGGTTCGCCACCGGGCTTTGTCGGCTATGGTCAGGGCGGCATTCTGACCGAAGCGGTGCGTCAACGCCCCTACAGCGTGGTGTTGCTGGATGAAGTAGAAAAGGCACACCGCGACGTGCTCAACCTGTTCTATCAGGTGTTTGACCGCGGTTTTATGCGTGACGGCGAAGGGCGTGAGATTGATTTTCGCAACACCGTGATCGTGATGACCTCGAACCTTGGCAGCGATGCGTTGATGTCATACCTGAACCAGTACCCCGAGGCACCAGAGAGCGAATTACATGAACGGCTGCGCCCGCTGTTGCGTGACCATTTCCAGCCCGCGCTGCTGGCGCGTTTCCAGACCCTGATTTACCGCCCGCTGGGCGCGGTGGCGCTCAAACGCATCGTCGCCATCAAACTGGCGCAGCTGGCCCAACGGTTGCAGCAGCATTACGGCCTGCGTTGTGTGATGGAAGACAGCCTGACCTACGCTCTGGTGGCCGCCTGTCTGCAACCGGACAGCGGGGCACGCCATATCGACAGCCTGCTCAATCAACAGGTCTTGCCTGCACTGAGCAGCCAACTGCTGCAACGCCAGGCGGCAGTACAACCGGCTCACGGTCTCACGTTGGGTTACAACGACGTCGACGGCATCACCCTGACTTTCACGGACGAGGAACACCAAAATGAGCACGCTCACGACCACCCTTAATAACCTCATGTCCGGCCTGAACCGTTACCGCCTGGCGGTGCAGGGCTGCGATGCACCGTTGGATGTGGAGTCCTTCACGGCGCGCGAGCAGTTCAGCGCGACCTACCGCTATCAAATCCGCTTCACCAGCCGTACCCAGGATATCTCGCTGCAGCAGATGCTGCGCCGGGGTACCACCTTCCAGATGCAGACGCTGGGTGACACCGTGTTCGGCGTGGTAACTCCGCCAACGGTGCAAAAAGTGGTGCACGGTGTGGTAACGGATTTTCGCCGCCTGTCCGGCTCGCTGGACGAGGCGCTGTACCAAATCACCCTCGAACCGTTCTTCGCGCTGCTGGATAACCAGACGCGCAGCTACCGCTTTTTCCTCAACCAGTCGATCCCGGAAATCGTTGAGCAAATCCTGCGCGAGCACAATCTGAAGGGCTGGGAGTTCGAGTTCCAGCTGAAAAGCAGCTACCCGCGCCGCGCGCAGGTGAACCAAGTCAACGAGAGCGACAAGGCGTTTATCGAACGGTTGCTGGCCGAGGTGGGGATTTTTTACACCTTCGCACTGCACCCGGATACCCAGACCGAGATATTGCGCTTTGGCGATCGGCAGAGCTTTTACCAGTTCGGCAAAACCTTGCCGCTGCGCAACCCGTCGGGGATGAACGACAACGCCGCCGACAGCGTCTGGGGCCTGAGCGTGCGCCATAAGGTGGTAGAGCAGTCGGTGCTGGTGAAGGATTACAACTACCGCGAGGCACACAACCCGTTGCTGTCGGCCCCGGCGGACATGACCCGTGGCGACGGCGAAAAGGTCACCTACGGCGAGGTTTACCACTACCTGCCGCGCCACCTGAGCCAGGGCGACAAAATCACCCCGGACCCTGAGACCGCCAACTTCTGGGCGCGATTGGATCACGAACGGATGTTGACGGCGCAGACCCGCCTGCGCGGGTACAGCACCGACGTGACACTGGCCCCCGGCCAGGTGCTGACGCTCAGCGCGACCAGCCCACTGCCGGACGCCTTCCGCGAAGAGATGGTGATCACCGCGGTGCGTTTCAGTGCCAGCCGCTCAAACGCGTTGCAGGTGATTTTCACCGCCATTCCGTACAGCGAAACCCTCTGTTATCGTCCACCGCTGAAGCCGCGCCCGGTGGTGACCGGCACGCTGATGGCGCGGGTCACCAGCCCGATTGACAACGACCTGTACGCGCACATGGATAAAGATGGCCTGTACTGGGTGAAGTTCGACGCCGATCGGGACGAGAAACGCCAGGGTTACGAAAGCATGCCGGTGCGGCTGGCCAAACCCTACGGGGGCGATACCTACGGGATCCACTTCCCGTTGATCCAGGGCACGGAAGTGGCGATTGCGTTCCATGAGGGGGATCCGGATCGGCCGTATATTGCGCATGCGATGCATGACTCGCGCCACCCGGACCACGTGACCGAACGTAACAACACGCGTAACGTGATCCGCACACCTGCGAACAACAAACTGCGGATGGAAGACCGGCGCGGTGAGGAGCACGTCAAGCTCAGCACGGACCACAGCGGTAAATCCCAGTTGAATCTGGGGCATATCGTTGACGCCCAGCGCGACCTGCGCGGTAAAGGAGCAGAACTGCGTACCGATGCGCATGTGGCGATCCGCGGCGGTGACGGGGTGTTTATCAGCGCGGATAAGCAGCAAGAGGCCGAAGGCGCGGTGCTGGAGATGGCGGCGGCGATCGCCCAGTTGGAAAATGCCCTGTCGCTGGCCAGAAGCCTGTCACAGGCTGCGCAAACGGCGCAGGCGACGGCGGGAGATCTCCCGAGCCAGGAGCAACTGAATCGGTCTTTGAGCGACCTCAAGGCGGCGGGGATATTACTGCATGCCCCAGAGGGGATAGGTGTGGTGAGCCCCAAAGCGGTGCGGGTGGCGTCGGGGGGGGAAAGCGTGGGGATTATGTCAGGGCATAACACCGATATCAGCAGTGGGAAGTCGTTCACGGCGGTGGCCAGTGAGGCGGTGAGCCTGCTGGCGCAAGGGCAAGGGATGAAACTGTTTGCGGCCAAAGGCAAGGTAGATTTACAAGCGCAAAGTGATGCGTTATCGGCCACGGCCCAAAAAGATATTGATATCCAGAGTGCAGAAGGGAAGGTGACGGTAACGGCAAGTGATGAGCTGATATTGAGTTGCGGGGGCGGATATATCCGCTTGAAGGGTGGGAATATCGAGGTGGGTTGCCCTGCAAATATCTTGTTGAAAGCCAGTAATGTGCAAAAAATGGGGCCATCGGATTATGATGTCACAGTGCCAGAAATGCCTAGAGGGTTTAGTGAATTATTTATCGCTCGTGATGAGGAAAGTGGGGAGATATTGCCTTACACCCGCTACCAAATTACTACCGATGATGGGAAAGTCTTTAAGGGAATAACTGATGCTGAAGGTAAAACCGCAGAGATATTTACATCTAAGCCGAGTGGTTTAAAAATTGATTTTCCTAGCAGCAACTAACCCGTAGAGTCTATCGAGACTACTTATTAGACATGACGAAAAAGATAATATTATCATTCCTCTTGTTGTTATCATTTTTTGTATCAGCGAATGGTGATAATTCCGAAACTAGAATGGTTTTGAAAAAATGGGGAATGGCCTACTGTTTAGAGATATATCAAAAAACAGAAAGCGCGGATGAGGCTGGTAGTGCAAGGAGTGGGTATTTTCAGCTAGGTGAGCATTCTGAACAGGCGTATAAAAACGTCAAAAATTATTTTAACCGTGTGATCCCTGAAGATAAGCGAGTTATGCAGGCAACAGGAAAACCCAATAATCTGATGCGCTGTCTTGATGTTTATGAATCGCTAGAGTATGAAAAAGTAATTCGAGCACAAGATAAGTGGATTGGAACGGGGATGGAATAATAGCCTGAATGATAAATGGTACGACATCAAAGTGCTGTACCCTTGCTATTTAATAAGGAACTATTTCTGGTAATAGGGAGAGGTTGATTATGAGTAATGGACAACAGCAGGCAAAGACCGGTGTTACCAGTACAGGGGTAGAAGCCAAGAAAAAGAGTGAACCCATGCTCTACTTTCATCCTGGTAGTGCCACTTTGCTCTGTGTAGATGCAACTGGGAATAAGGCATTAGAGCAGGAACATAATTTTCTAACAGATTTGTTGCAAAAACAGATGTTGGCTCAGAGAAATTTAGATGATGCGAACTATGCAGCGCTTTCTTTAGCCAATACTCAACCACGTAAAGCAGAGAAAGACCTTGAGGCGGCTTATGCCGCATTGAACGAAGCGAATAAAAAATTACGCGAAGAGCTAAAAACGCTGACTGATTACGTGCCCGAAGGTGAGATGTTGGATGAAAAAACAAAAGAGTCAGCAATTGGGTTAATGGAACTAATCCCACTGAAACATGGCAGTACAAAAGGTTTTAAAATGACCTATGTGCGGTCGGATAAAATAAAATCGCATTGGCGGCGGTATAAACTGAGCGAAGTTGATAAAAAAAGTGGTGAAGCTAGTTTTATTAAATATAAGAATGAAACGATTCAAGTCAATGAAGAGCGTGATGGACAGGTGGTCCCTGTTGATAAAGTAGTCAGGAGGTCAAAAATTGACCTTCACGAATTAGCGGAACAGTTCAAGAAGGTAGAGGCAAAATATAAACACGAATGGCCGATAGTTGAAGACAGTGACACTATTTTAGGTTCATGGGCTAAAGAAATGAATAAATCGCTCACTTGGCCAAGAGAAAAAGATAGCACTGAAAAAGACGAAGGGAAAATTGATATTAGTGGTCAGGCTCAACTAATGCGCTATAGCCAGGGGGTTGGAGCAGAGGCTGAATTTAATCCGTTGGAGAAAAAGGCTACAGCAAAAGTCGCTGGACATGCCAATTTTACCTTAGGTGAGGGTAAATTGGAGGCGGCATTCTATGTTCCCGATCGCTTGGGGGTCAGCTTGCTGTTCCCCGCAAAGAACAATGGCGTATGCAATATGGGCGCATTGCGTTTTGCCATCAGTGGTGTATTTACAGGCAATGTTGGTGCCAGTCTGGGGATTGAAATTGGTGTTGAGATGGACTGGAGCGGGGAAATGGCTAAAGGCTACGGCATTAAAGGCCGCCCTGCTGAGTTATCATCTGCCGGTTTACCCGGCAAACGCACGATGAGTTTAATTGATAAAGCCCCTAAACCGGATAATAAAGCTGGTGCGGAAATAGGGGCTTTTGCCGGCGCGCAGGCGGGGGTGAACGTTGGTGGTGCTATTGAATGGTATGACCCTAACCCGGAGGGAAGCGCGCAGGATGCTGGCAAAGATAAAGTGATTGACCCTAAAGAGAATAAATTCACGGCCATTGCAAAATTAGAGATTGGGGTTACCGTTCAGGCCGGGGCTGGCGGCAGTGGGGTTTTTTATGTCACCTATATTCAAAGCCGTTTCCGTATCTATTGTAAAGCCTCTCTATGCTGGGGCGTTGGTGCCAAAGGTAATCTCGGTTTTGAAGTGGATGGTAATCATTTCTTGGCGTTTATGAAAAGTTTTATGTATATGCTAAGGAATGTCGATTATCAGAAACTGTCGAATATGATGGCGCGTGATTCTTTTGCCGTCTTATGTTCAATCCCTATCATTATGGCTGCAAGTGGTGTTCAAGCTGTGGAAACTATGTTACGAGATGCGCAGGATATTATTAACATAATAGGTAAGGAGATAGAGGATGAAAGTAAACGTGTTGCGTTAATGAACAGCATTATCGAAAACCCAGATCAGTTGAAATATACGCCGCCAGAAACAAAAGGGGCGATTATAGCACAGTTGATCGACACCAATTGGTTTGATAAGAATGATCCGCGTAATCAAAATAATAACTTATTGTCACTCAACTCATGGAAGTTTGGACCATTAAAGTTAAGAAAGCAGGCTGTCTTCTTATCTTTGAAATGGGTGCAGAGTAAAGCGGATTACAACAATATTATGCAGCATTTAACCCCCGTACCAGGTCAAGTTAAAGGTGATGCAAAGGTGAATGAACAACGTGTGGTCAAGTTTCTTGGTATGGGCGAATATAACTTCCCTGGATTTACCAACTACGGTGAAAAATTAGCTTGGCTATATGAAAGCTTACCTGATCAGGTTGCCTATGATGCGCCATTTAAACCTATACCGGAGAAAAGAATGGAGCAATATCTTGCGATGCTTGACAAGCAACACCCTAATTCTACTATGACGGCTTAAAGGGCACACATGAATCTATATACTCAGCTTATCTTAGTATCTGTCAGCTTATTGTTGACTGGTTGTGATGATAAAGCACCATTGGCAAATAAAGGTAAAGATTTAGTGAACATCAAGCACGTTGTTGAGGTATCACTAGCCAATATGGTGTCGATAAGCGGTGGTACGTTTTTAATGGGCGATTTTGGACCTTTGGTTGATGAAAAACTGCCTTATTCCCCCAATCAGGATGACAAGGTGTTACATCAGGTCACGCTCAGCGATTTCAAGATAAGCAAATATAAAGTGACCTATCAAGATTATGATGCCTATTCTCTAGCTATCGGTGCGGAGAAAATACCCGGACCAAGAATTTGGCTGAAATTAAGTCCAAAACTAAGAGATGCAAATATACCCGTAACGGTTACTTGGCAGCAAGCGAAGGATTATTGTTTATGGCTAGGTAAATCCTCTGGCAAGAAGGTTGATTTACCGACGGAGGCACAGTGGGAGTACGCGGCACGCGCTCAGGGTAAATACTTGCCTTATCCGACCGATAATGGTGACTACGAGCCGGGTCGCAACGTGGCCAGTGATGAACAAATTGAGACTATGATGAAGTATTTCATGGTTACTTACCCGATAGGAAAATACCCTGCCAACCCATTGGGGTTATATGATATGGGGGTTAATGGTCGTGAGTGGATGAATGACTGGTACGCCGCAGACTACTATCAGGCTTCTAAGGAGATGAAAGATCCTACCGGTCCTGATTCTGGCGATAAAAAAGTCATGAGGGGATTGACAAGAGGAGATTTTCACTCTGCGTTAACCATGTACAGGCAATCATATAAACCAATACCGATAGATATTAATGATTATAAACAGAATGGATTAAATCCGGACTTTACATTCCGCTGTGTAATTAATGAGTAGCGCTACCATGATTACTTGATAAAAAGGTCTCTGTTGACGGAAAGGTTAATGATATTTCGTTGTTATCTGTTTCCCATGGGGACGGGGGGCGGATTTTATGGGGAAACTGAAAAAACCAGAAATGGCACACCCTAAAAATGCCGGTGATAAGGCTTATCTTCTCGATACATATGCAGTTTGCACTTCTATGGATAATAGCCCTGATAGGAAGTGTGGGCAGCCAAAATTTGGTATGGAAGTGACAGTTGATAAATTAATGAACACTGGGGCTAAGGGTAAGGATGACATAAAAGTGTTTGCCAGAATAAAGTTTGATGGTAATGATAGTCAGCCACTTTGGACTCCAATACAGAATTTAGAAGCACGATAAATAACTATTCACAGCAAATCTTCGACACCTTAAATAATTTGAATTACAGCGCAAAGAAACATCATCCCAAGACCGAATTTAACAGCCCTCGTGCTTGTTTATCGCTCTGATTCCGGTAGTAAAAAAATAAGAGAATTCACTTGCGCTAGGAGTGTGTTGATAATCAACAAAGCCAATGTTGACAAATATTAAGTGATTATAAAGTTAATGGTTCAAATCCAGACTTTACAATCTGTTGCTTTATTAACCATTAGTCCTTCCTGGCTTGAATAACAATATCCAAGTGAGACAGTGGAGTTTCTATCGACATGATTCCCATACACTTTGCTTAGATCCCTATCTTCTAGTTTATTGTTGACCGACTGCGACCTTCACGGACGAGGAACACCAAGATGAGCACGCTCACGACCACCCTCAATAACGTCATGTCCGGCCTGAACCGTTACCGCCTGGCGGTACAGGGCTGCGATGCCCCGCTGGATGTGGAGTCCTTCACGGCGCGCGAGCAGTTCAGCGCGACCTACCGCTATCAAATCCGCTTCACCAGCCGCAACCAGGATATCTCGCTACAGCAGATGTTGCGCCGGGGTACCACCTTCCAGATGCAGACGCTGGGCGACACCGTGTTCGGGGTGGTGACTCCGCCAACGGTGCAAAAAGTGGTGCACGGCGTGGTAACGGATTTTCGCCGTCTGTCCGGCTCGCTGGACGAGGCGCTGTACCAAATCACTCTCGAACCGTTCTTCGCGCTGCTGGATAACCAGACGCGCAGCTACCGCTTTTTCCTCAACCAGTCGATCCCGGAAATTGTTGAGCAAATCCTGCGCGAGCACAACCTGAAGGGCTGGGAGTTCGAGTTCCAGCTGAAAAGCAGCTACCCACGCCGCGCGCAGGTGAACCAAGTCAACGAGAGCGACAAGGCGTTTATCGAACGGTTGCTGGCGGAGGTGGGGATTTTTTACACCTTCGCACTGCACCCGGATACCCAGACCGAGATATTGCGCTTCGGTGACCGGCAGAGCTTTTACCAGTTCGGCAAAACCCTGCCGCTGCGCAACCCGTCGGGGATGAACGACAACGCCGCCGACAGCGTCTGGGGCCTGAGCGTGCGCCATAAAGTGGTTGAGCAGTCGGTGCTGGTGAAGGATTACAACTACCGCGAGGCACACAACCCGTTGCTGTCAGCCCCGGCGGACATGACCCGTGGCGAGGGTGAAAAGGTCACCTACGGCGAGGTTTACCACTACCTGCCGCGCCACCTGAGCCAGGGTGACAAAATCACCCCGGATCCCGAGACCGCCAACTTCTGGGCACGGCTGGATCACGAAAGGATGTTGACGGCGCAAACCCGCCTGCGCGGGTACAGCACCGACGTGACGCTGGCCCCCGGCCAGGTGTTGACGCTCAGCGCGACCAGCCCACTGCCGGACGCCTTCCGTGAAGAGATGGTGATCACCGCGGTGCGTTTCAGTGCCAGCCGCTCAAACGCGTTGCAGGTGATTTTCACCGCCATTCCGTACAGCGAAACCCTCTGTTATCGTCCACCGCTGAAACCGCGCCCGGTGGTGACCGGCACGCTGATGGCGCGGGTCACTAGCCCGATTGACAACGACCTGTACGCGCACATGGATAAAGATGGCCTGTACTGGGTGAAGTTCGACGCCGATCGGGACGAGAAACGCCAGGGTTACGAAAGCATGCCGGTGCGGCTGGCCAAACCCTATGGGGGCGATACCTACGGGATCCACTTCCCCTTGATCCAGGGCGCAGAGGTGGCGATTGCGTTCCATGAGGGGGACCCGGACAGGCCGTATATTGCGCATGCGATGCACGACTCGCGCCATCCGGACCACGTGACCGAACGTAACAACACGCGCAACGTGATCCGCACACCTGCGAACAACAAACTGCGGATGGAAGACCGGCGCGGCGAGGAGCACGTCAAGCTCAGCACGGACCACAGCGGTAAATCCCAGTTGAATCTGGGGCATATCGTTGACGCCCAGCGCAACCTGCGCGGTAAAGGAGCAGAACTGCGTACCGATGCGCATGTGGCGATCCGCGGCGGTGACGGGGTGTTTATCAGCGCGGATAAACAGCACCAGGCTGAAGGGCCGTTGCTGGAGATGGCGGCGGCGATCGCCCAGTTGGAAAATGCCCTGTCGCTGGCCAGAAGCCTGTCACAGGCTGCGCAAACGGCGCAGGCGACGGCGGGAGAACTGCCTAGCCAGGAGCAACTTAATCGGTCTTTGAGTGACCTCAAGGCGGCGGGGATATTACTGCATGCCCCAGAGGGCATCGGTGTGGTGAGCCCCAAAGCGGTGCGGGTGGCGTCGGGGGGGGAAAGCGTGGGGATTATGTCAGGGCATAACACCGATATCAGCAGCGGGAAGTCGTTTACAGCGGTGGCCAGTGAGGCCGTGAGCCTGCTGGCGCAAGGGCAGGGGATGAAGCTGTTTGCGACCAAAGGGAAGTTGGATATACAGGCGCAAAGCGATGCGTTATCGGCCACGGCGCAAAAAGATATTGATATCCAGAGTGCAGAAGGGAAGGTGACAGTAACGGCTCAGCAGGAGCTGGTGCTGACCTGCGGCGGTGCCTATATCAAACTGAGCGGTGGCAATATTGAGCTGGGTTGCCCAGGGAATATCCTGCTGAAAGCCACCAATGTGCAAAAGATGGGGCCCGCTAACCTGAATGTGGCACCGAAGCAGTTCCCGAAAGGATTTGCGGGCGCCTATGCGTTGACAAATCAGAGGACAGGGGCACCACTGCCATTCACGGCCTATCGTATCACGACAGCAGAAGGCAAAATTTATGAGGGTGTATCGGATGTAAATGGGAATACAGTGCCAGTGTTCACTGCAATACCTTCATCATTGCAAATTGACTTCCTTGATGAAAAGAAAGTGACTGCATTGTATTGGACATACGGTGAAGATGAAATACCGGTCAGCGGAAACTCCAGACATTACTCTGATTTAAATTTGCATGCAGAAACAGAGAATTACCAACAAGGCGAAATGGTTGACATTGAAGTTGAAATGGGAAATGGAGTCACTAGAAGTTATCAGGCGAAAGTCAGAATGGATGGCGTCGCAGTTGCCAGAAATATATTCAAGGACGAGATAATTAATTTAAAGGATGAGGAGTAACCATGCCTACTATTACCGCACGTTCAGGTAACAGCACATCATCTTTGACAGTAAAAAGGCCTTCGTGGGCCAGCGTCTATGCCGGGTATCCGAAGACAAGCGGTGGAGTAAGCTCCGAAAACGATTTACCTGCTCCTGCGGTATTCACCAGCATTTTTGGCGCTGGATATGATGTTAATACCTACTCTAATGCTTGTGGAACTCGTGTTTCTCTGGCTTTGCTTTCCGCCGGTATGACGCGGGTGGGTACCCGAAAAATTATGATTTCAGAAAAAACGCATACGCATTATGGTAGTTTTATAGAGCCTGGCGCAGCCAAGTTGAAGGATTTTCTAGTAGGTAAGTGGGGAAATCCGGAGAATAAAATTAGCGCCCCAGTCACCTTCGATAAGGTTGATAAAGCGTTAAATGGGAAAAAAGGTATTTACATTATGATACCAAAGTCGCCAAGTGTTTTTGGTGCTTCTGGCCATGCTTCATTATGGACAGGAAGTCGAGTTATCGGTGATCATGACTATATCAGTGACAATACGGACGCGATCTATTTTTGGGAGCTGAAATAATGAAGAGTATCATTGTATTATTGAGTCTTGTATTTTACTCATGGTGCGCTAGTGCGGATGAAAATAAACAAGTCGGTCTTGATAAGACGATAAACGACTACAGAGTTTATTCTCTTGCCCGATGTATCACTGATAACTATAAAAAAATGGGTGTCGACTTTAATAAATTACCAGTTAAAGATAATACAACAGGTTTTATTGATATAGATAATGGGTTGGCTTTTAGTGCCGAACGGGATAATGAACTGGATAAGTTTATTGAAGTTAATACAGGGCGTTTTTATCAACCTAAGCAACAAAGTGGCGATCTAGCCTCTATCAATCTGGTCGTTTATGATTGTATGGATTTTTATCATTCGAAAGAGCTAAAGCAATTTCTTAAAGTATTAATCCAAAAATCTGAAACTGATTCATAAACACTTATGGTTAGATTGCTCCCCTTTATTTTTTCTGATTGACGGGGAGTATACTATTTAGTCCTTCAGTTATATAAAAATAAAAAGTCCACTTATTAGGAGGGAGTATGACTCAACATCGTACCTCAATCATGGAAGAGTGTAAAATAGTCGCCGTTAATCCTAACCAAAAGAGATACTGGGTTGAATTTCAACTGTTGGATGAGCAGGGGGAGCCTGTTGCCAATATGCCCTACAGGGCGGTTAATGATGCGACCCGCTGTAATCATATCGAAGAATATACAGGGCAAAGCGATGCCAGTGGGGTTATTCGGGTTGAAGATCTGCACCGCCTTGATCTGACGCTGTTTATCAGTGCTCAACCTCTCGCTGATGAAATGGAACAGCGCAAGCTACGCGTCTCTCGAGATGTAAATCAATCCAAGGTAAAGGCAAAAGCACAGCAAGAGAGTTATGAATACCACTACGTCCGTATTGGTGAGTTGTGCGATAAATTACCTAATATAACTCCAGCGTGGAAAGATAAAAAAAATCCACCGAAGTATCATTTCCCCGACTCTGCCTTTTCCGGCTTTACAGTGAAAAAACTGGATTGCCGCCATGTGTTAGAAGTTTGCCCGTTCCGTGCCTGGTCACCTTGGTTGAAACATACGCAGGAATATAATCTGGTCAATGCTTATAACTTATCTTTGATGGCTATATTGGTATACGCCGATAATCAAAAGAATGAGGAGCTTATTACTCACGGTTCGGTACAGGATTTTTTCTTTACCCAGTTACTGGATTTGAAACAGTTACCGAATAAAGTAAATAGTCAATATTTCCCTCTGGTGGCACATGATGTACCTTTTTCACAGCGTTATACTCGTGCTGAATTTATAGACACTAGTAAAAATCGAGAAAGTAGGGGCGATACTCAGATGTTCTATGCCAGCAACCAAACCGAAGCGATAGTTGCTTGGCGGGGAACCGCTGGGGGAGCGGATATTGCAAGTGATGCCAATGGCGTTCCTGTTAATACCCTAGACATTATAGACCTATCAGGTAATGTTCATAATGGTTTTAAAAATGCCTTCATAGCAACTGAATTAAATGTTACTGATTCAGAAAGTTACAAGGCTTTTAGCACAGCATTGTCAGGAAAGAAAGTTTATCTCTGTGGGCATAGTCTGGGGGGGGCCTTGGCATTGATTCACAGTGCTTATATCAAAACACGTATGGACTTTGAGATTCTTTTGTATACCTATGGCATGCCACGAGCTTTTACACATTCGATTACCGAAAAATTAACTTTTCCTCACTACCGCCATGTTAACAATCGGGATACTATCACTTCAGTACCTTGGCCGGGTTTGGGGAGAATTTATTACACAGAGCTTATAAAGTTAGCCTTGAAGGTCAGTTCACCAGTGTTAACAACATTAGACAGCAGTGGTGTCAAGCCGTTAGATTATAGTCATCATGGGCATTTAGTACATTTTAAAAGTGTGGATTTTCAAATGTACATTAAGGGGCGGCCAGCAACCAAATCCTGGGTAGGGCAAGAAATAAAACTTATGTTGCCGCTTAGCTTGGCTGGTGGAGTTGATAATGCAAAAATACATCAGGATATTTTGGAACTTTATCAGGCTGAAGGGCAGGATAATCCGACAGATTTTAAAGTTGCCCCAACAGATCATAGTTCCACCAACTATGCGAACTATCTTTATACTCGTCTTACAGCGCTTATTTGTGAAAAATATAGTGATCAAAATAACGCATGGTTGCAACAGCGTGCCAAAGCCGAGAGTTATAAACCTTTCTATGGCGGGGAGGCCGCTTGGCATCCATTGCTAGTTTGGGATGAAAGCCTGATTAAATATCAATCTACTCTACTAGGGACGGATGATAGTTATCTTATGGCAGAACAGCGCTTTATGGCGCAGTATTATGCGACAGCCGGATCAGGTCTGTCAAAACAGGATTTGGATCGAGATATCACAGAATCCCAACAAGAACTATTAGAGCAAAAGCAGAAATACGCAACCACCTACAATAATACCGAGAAACAGGTGAGAACCATTTATAACAGTACCAATAAGGTTGAAGTACCAGTAGGTGAGGGGAAAAAATTATTGGATGAGATCAGCGGTGATATCACATCCATTGAAAGTAATATTAGCAAGTTACAAGGGAATATATGAAAAAGCAAAATTCACCATGGCGTTGGCCTTTGAGGATCGTTGTCATCGGTTGCGCACTTTATTTCTCTCGGTCCTTCTGGCCGATGTTTTTTCAAGGGGAGCCTTACGCGGAGATTGAAGCAACAATCCCTCCGGATATGACATTACGCGTGGGGGCTTCTTACCGCTCTTCAAGCTGTACAGAGATGACATTCTCTGATTTCAGTCAAATTCTTGGGCGTAAAGGTTGGTCTAAAGAGTATACCCCGGACAGTCAAGGGAAAGTCACCGCTAAAGTATATCAGCGAGTCATAGGCCCTTGTAATTGGTACTTAAATGGTTTCAGTGTTAGTACAGAGTATAAAGAAATACCTGCTAATGCTTTAGCTGTATCAACAGTGTCTAGTGAGGCCAAAAGAGAGATGGAACGGCGTTTTTCTGATACTAATAACATTAACCGAAGAACCGCCCGCCTTAGCTTTAATATTGACGCTGACTATAATGAAAATGAACAAAATGGTATTACCAACGTCATGTTAAATACAATTATCACACCATCAATTATGAAAGTAGCCTCAAATTATGGTAGCGTTCACTATGAATTTGGTTATGAGCAAGAAAGATTTCCTAGTGAACTTCACGAAATAGAAGGGTTGACTCTTTATGGTAGAAAGGAAAGTTTAAAAATAAATTATCATGTTGAGGTTAATAATCATGTTTTATTTAAAGAGTTTTATCCATCAAGTGATAAAAATACTTCGAAAGTTATTCAATAGTATTGTGGAGGGAGTGTGGAAAACAGTCTTGAAAAACCAAAGAGGCCATGGCGTTGGCCTTTGAGGATCGTTGTTATCGGTTGCGCACTTTATTTCTCCCGGTCCTTTTGGCCGATGTTTTTTCAAGGGGAGCCTTACGCGGAGATTGAAGCAACAATCCCTCCGGATATGACATTACGCGTGGGGGCTTCTTATCGCTCTTCAAGCTGTACAGAGATGACTTTCTCTGATTTCAGTCAAATTCCTGGAGGGAAGGGCTGGTCTAAAGAGTATACATCTGACAACCAAGGAAAAGTTACGGCTAAAGTATATCAGCGAGTCATGGGGCCTTGTAATTGGTATTTGACTGATTTTGGTATTGATACGGTATATCATAAAATACCTGCTAATGTTTTAGCTGTATCGGCAGTATCTAATGATATCAAAAAAGAAATGGCACAGCATTTTTCTGATGCTAGTGACATTAGCCATAGAACAGCTAGTCTCAGCTTTAATATTGATTCTGGTTATCAGTCAAATGAATATAATAACATTAACAATGTTACATTAAATACAAATATCACACCGTCCATTATAAAAATAGCTTCGAATTACGGTGGTCTTTATTATGATTTTAATTATGAGCAAAAAAGAATCCCTAACGAACTCTATAAAATAGAGGGGTTAGATCCTTATGGAAGAAAGGAAAGTTTAAAAATCAACTATCACGTTAATGTTAATAATTATATTTTATTTAAAGAGTACTATCCATCTAGTGACAAGAATACTTCAAAAGTTATTCAATAATACTGCCGAATAAATGTGTGAATAATATTGAAGTTGATCGCCTTAATTTTAATCAATTTCATGTCAACCAAGCTCTGCTATATAGAGGCACTCATGTCCAAAGGTTTCGTATTACTTGGCGATAAAACCACCCACGGTGGTGAGGTGATTTCCGTCTCTTCCACCATGGTCGTCAACGGTAAAAAAGTGGCACTGATCGGTGATAAGATAAGTTGTCCTCAAACAGGGCACGGAGTTAATGCTATCATCGAAGGTTCATCGGAATGCTTCTCGGACGGCAAAGCCGTGGTGGTCAATGGATGTCGCTGTGAATGCGGTTGTCAGGTGATCTCCAGCGCGCCGGATTTCGCAATAGGATAAAACATGGGCTGGGATCGCCAAAAACCCTTTGTCATGCAACAACCAACGCCACCTGCCGTGGGGCGCTGGCTGTTGGCCGCTGTGCTGATCGCTATCGTGTGTGTGTTGTTGTTCTCGCTCCATGCAGCTAACCGCTTGAGTATTCTGCAATCCATCAATATCTGGCTTCTCTCTTTTGCACCGCTGGTCAGTTGGGGACTGGTCTTCTGCGTCCGCGGTTATCTCTATGGCCGGGCACTCAGTCATTATGAGTTTTTACAAGACGAAGCGCAGTACGCACAGCAGGAGTGGCAGGCCTGGGCAGATCGCTATATGGCTGTGCTGGCGAGTTGCGTACTGCTGCCGGATGCTATCACCGTTCTTTTTCTTGCCAGTGAGCCCAAAGATTTGCAGGTGCAAAATAGCCTTGTCCGTCGTATTGATTATCTTCCTGATGACGAAGACCCTGAATATCCCGCCATCCGGGCATTGCTGGCGAGTATTGATACGGCACTGAACGCGCTGCCTGCTGAGCGTGAACTCCGTGTCACCGTACTGACCGACGCCGAACCTGAACGATACGCCGCGCTGCAAGAGACTTTTGCGCAGTGTTGGGAAAGTATTGTGTTAACGCGTCCTGCGCCAGCAACCCTATCACTCACCGACGAGATGCCGTATGGCCAGCTTGAGAGTCGATTAAAAAATGCGACTGCCGATGCTGAACTGATCTTGGTACTGCAACTGCAAGGTGGCGAAGAATATTCAGATGGCCTGGCAGTGTTGCTACTGGTAACGGATGATGTTGCGCGGACGTGTCAACTCGCTGAAACGGGCCGTTTGCTGCGGCCAATGCCGCTGAATGTGCCGCAGGCAGACAGTGAGCTTGCGCTGTTTATGACCACCCAGTCTTTAGCCTGCCGCGCTGGCGGTATTTTGGGGGACAGTCAGCAACTGATGTCACTGACACCCAGCATCATCCCTATCGGTAATGCCGCGGGTGCCAATTTCAGCGCCAGCAGTGTGCAAATACAAGAAGAGTGGACGGGCAGGCCGGGGCCGTTTTCTGCCTGGCTGGTTGCCGCTTTGGGGCTCGATTTTGCCCGTTACCACGGCGTGCCTTACGTCGTGTTCTCACTGACACCGGGTTGCGAGGTGGTCAGTACTGTTTCTCCGGGAGTGCGTAATGAAGACGTTGAGTAATCCGTGGCGTCAGGCCAGCGGGACCGTGTTAGCGTTGGCAGTATTGGCGGCGGTGGGCTGGCTTATCTGGCACTACGGCGATGCCGTGGGGCTCGACAGTAATGGCCGTAAGATACAGGTATTGCTGTTGGTGACGCTGCTGGTCGCTTTTGTGCGGTTGTTGCCGACACTGTCTGGTTATATCAAACGGTTGCGTCACCGCGAAACAGGGCGTGAACAGGGTGTTTACCCTGATAAGGAATCACGTCTGGCCCCTCTGCCAGTGCGCAGCGCCTGGGTCAGTGAATTACGACAAACACTCCGTGCCCGCTACGGCTTCTTCTGGCGTCGTAAAGTGCGCATCCTGATGCTGATGGGTGAACCCATGCAGGTCGATGCCATCGCCCCTAAACTGGTCAGCCAGCAGTGGTTGGAAGGAGAGGGTACGGTCTTGCTGTGGGGCGGAGCCGCGACGGGGGAACCTGACCGTGCAACTCTTAAATCCCTGCGTGCTCTGCGCCGCCGCCCGCTTGATGGTCTGGTATGGGTCACAGACGGTTACAGCCCACCGCCTGTAGGGAGTACTGGTGCGTTCACCAGCGCACTGGATGGCGATGTACTGGACAACATTGCGCGCTCTTTGGTGAAGCGTTACGAACTGCTGGGCTGGCAGGTGCCGTTGTACGTCTGGGCATTGCAACACAGTGCCTGGGACCAGAGCACACGCGTGACGCAACCGGTGGGCTGCTTGTTGCCTCCGCGCTGCCTGCCGGAAGAGCTGGCGGCGAGTCTTGCCACGTTGCCGCCACAACTGATTGAACAAGGCACCCAACAGGTCTTGAAAGACCCGCGTCATGACTTCCTGCTGCGGTTGGCAGACACGCTGCTGCAAGGCGGGATTGAGCGGCTGCAAACCGGGTTGGCGGTCTTTATGAACCCTTACCGGCCGTTGCCGGTGGCCGGGGTGATGTTCAGCCTGCCGCTGAGCGGCAGCGGGCGCACGGCACCACACAGTTGGGGTACCGATAATAGCTGGCAGTCGTTGCTGGAGTCGGTTAAACAACTGCCTGCCGCGTTGTTGCCTAAACGCGTGGGTTTTGCCTGGCTGAAAACCGTGCGCTGGTGCCTGGCTGTGCTGATGCTGGCCTGGGGCGCGGGCATGGTAGTGTCCTATATGACCAACCGTACGCTGATCAGCGAAAGCGCCGAACAGGCCCGCTTGGCCAGCGACGTGAAAGCCCCGTTGGCCGAACGGTTGCGTAACCAACAAGCCCTGCAACAGACGGTGGCGATGCTGCAATACCGCGAGGCCCGTGGTGCGCCGTGGTATGCCCGCTTGGGGCTGAACCAGAACGCGGTGCTGCTGCAATCGTTGTGGCCGTGGTATGAACGCAACAACAACCTGCTGATACGGGATGCAGCGGCCGAGGTGCTGCATGGCAAACTGATGGGGCTGATTGCCCTGCAACCCGATAGCCCGCAGCGTGCGCAGCAGGCGAAAGTGGCCTACGAACAGCTCAAGGCCTATCTGATGATGGCGCGGCCAGACAAGGCTGACCCGGCACTGTTGAGCAAAATCCTGCAAGCGCATTGGCCAACACGTGAAGGGGTGCCGCAAGGGTTGTGGCAAGCCGTGGCACCGTCGCTGCTGGGGTTCTATGCCCAGAATCTGCCCGCACATCCCGAATGGAAAATTACCGCCGATGACAATCTGGTGCGTGATGTCCGCCAGATACTGCTCAAGCAGTTGGGGGTGCGCAATGCCGAAGCCACGCTGTATCAGAAAATGTTGCAGCAGGTGGCAAAAACCCGGGGTGATATCAATCTGGCCCAGATGGTGGGTGACACGGACGCCGAACTGCTGTTCTCCACCGAGATGGTGGTGCCGGGCGTCTTCAGCCGCAAGGCGTGGGAGAACGATGTTTCGGTGGCGATCGACAAGGTAGTGAACCAGCGCCGGGATGAAATTGACTGGGTGTTGAGCGACAGCCAGCACACCCCGTCTTCTGACCTCTCGCCAGAGGCGTTAAAGGCACGTTTGACCGAACGCTATTTCACCGACTTTGCCGGTAGCTGGCTGGAGTTTCTCAACAGCATCGAGTGGAAAACCGCCAACAGCCTATCGGACTCCATCGACCAGTTGACGCTGATGGCCGATGTGCGCCAGTCGCCGCTGATTGCCCTGATGAATACCCTGGCTTATGAAGGCAAAACTGGCCAGACCGGTGCGGCCTTGTCAGATTCCCTGGTGAAATCGGCGAAAACGCTGTTTAACGGCAATGAACAACCGGCCATTGATCAGGATATCGGTATCAAAAGCCCGATGGACAGTACCTTTGGGCCGCTGCTGGCACTGATGGATGGCAAGGCGGGCGGACAGGGCAATACCAACCTCAGCCTGCAAACCTTCCTCACCCGAGTGACGCGTGTGCGCCTTAAGCTACAACAGGTGACCAACGCCACCGATCCACAGGGCATGACCCAGTCGCTGGCGCAGACGGTGTTTCAGGGCAAGTCCATCGATCTGACCGATACCCGCGACTATGGCAGCCTGGTAGCCGCCAGCCTGGGGCAGGAGTGGAGTAGCTTTGCCCAGGCCCTGTTTGTCCAGCCAATGGATCAGTCCTGGCAGCAGGTGCTGATGCCGACCGCCGAGAGCCTGAATAGCCAGTGGAAAGGGGCGATTGTTGATGACTGGAACAGCGCGTTCGGGGGCCGCTATCCGTTCAAGAACGTCGCCAGTGATGCATCGCTACCGCTGTTGTCACAATACTTGCGGGCAGACAGCGGGCGCATTCAGCGCTTCCTCGAAAGCCGTTTGGCCGGGGTGTTGCATAAAGAAGGTAGCCGCTGGGTGCCGGACAGCATCAACGCCCAGGGGCTGAGCTTTAATCCGGCGTTCCTTGAGGCGGTCAACACCCTGAGCCACCTGGCGGATGTGGTATTCACCGACGGGGAAGCGGGGATGCACTTTGAATTAAGGCCAGAAACCGCAGGGGAAGTGATGCAGACCGACCTGATCATCGACGATCAGAAGCTGTCTTACTTTAACCAGATGCCGAACTGGAAACGCTTCAATTGGCCTGCGGACACGTCCGCACCGGGCGCGACGCTAAGTTGGGTCAGCACCAAGGCTGGAACTCGACTGTATGCCGACCTGCCGGGGGCCTGGGGGTTGATACGGTTATTGGATTTGGCCAAGGTTGCGCCGAACCCCGGCGTGCGCAGCAGCTTCAGCCTGCGTTGGACCGCGCAGGATGGCCTGCCGCTCAACTACACCTTGCGCACCGAACTGGACGAAGGCCCGCTGGCGTTGCTGAAACTCAAAGGCTTTGTGTTACCGGAGCAGATATTCCTGACCCGCCCGTCGGCCGAGGCAGAGCAATGAGCAAGTTTTTGAGCTGCCGGGAGGCCGTGTTGAGCAGTGTCCATGTCTTGAGCGGGTTATGGGGCAACGGGGCAGCTCCTGTCAGGGCAGGAATGCTGCATATTCCCCCGGATATCGGCATTGTTCCAGTTTCCGCTGTTAATCTAATTACAACAAAGAGTTAACTTTCAAAGGACTGCCATGAAGAGCATTGGGGCATTTTTAATATTGGTCTCTGTAATATTCCATTTGACGGGCTGCACGAGTATTCTTTGGACCTTTAATAAGGTCAATGCCTATGAATATAAAGAGAAAAACACATTCAATGACAAGATAGTGTCATCATTCAAGTACGCGGGTATCAAATTAAACGTAAAATCAGAGCGCGAGGGAAGCAGCACCATTCCTCTTCCGCAAGAAGGCGTAGGTTTTATAGGGGAAAATAACATCTACTTTGTTACCGAGGGAGGGGAGGAATTACTTGCAGTAAATGGATTGGTGAAGCAAGTCCCATTGGTTTCAACCAATGATAGAAAATATATTAGAATTAACATCAATCGTTCAGAACGGTCAGGGGTCGATGCCGAATTTAGTCAAACACTAGAATTTAAAGTCACTAAATTGGCTACTCAACTTTCATTGTCGCAACAGAGTGCTCTTAATAAAAATAACTTCACATTAAAAAATGGTTATTACTTTATTCAGTTTGAAATTAAAGGGATTATTATAAATAGGGCGCAAATTGGTGAACATTTTGACAATGTTGAAACGCTGAGTAAAGGTTATGACGTGCAGTTTTACACCCATGAACAAACCGATAGTTTCCATGTTGGGCGTTTCTTGTTTAATACGGCACTAACACCGTTAACACTGGCGGGTGATATTATTATCTATCCACTCATGCTTGCAAGTTTATGACACGCGCGAATTCAGATAATAAGTGCAGCGCACGCACTGATGGTGAGTTTCCGGATTCTGTGGTTAAGGCAGTGCTCTGCAGTTTGAATGACTGAAAGGGATAAAAATGACGACGTATACACAGTGCATCCGCCTTGATAACGTCAGATAGAATCAATGATTTTAATGAGAAAACGTTGACATGGAAGATTTAACCCTACGCTATTTCGAAGCCGAAATGCGCTATTTGAAAGAGGCGGCCCGCGAGTTTGCCGATGCGCATCCGGATCGTGCTGCCCAACTCAGCCTGGATCGGGTGGGGGATATCGATCCCTACGTGGAGCGCCTGTTTGAAGGGTTTGCCTTCTCGATGGGGCGGCTGCGTGAAAAGCTGGATGATGACCTGCCGGAGTTCACCGAAGGGTTGGTCAGCCTGCTGTGGCCGCACTATCTGCGCACCATTCCGTCGCTGTCGGTGGTTGAACTGGCACCGGATGTCAGCCAGATGAAGATGCAGGAAAAGGTGCCGCTGGGGTTTGAGGTGCTCTCCCAGCCGGTGGGCCCGAAAAATACCGTCTGCCGCTATCGCACCACGCAAGAGATGCGGCTGAACCCGATTGCGCTTGAAACGGCGCAGATGGCCACCGAACCGGATGGCCGTTCGGTGCTGCGGCTGCGTTTTCGCGTCAGCGAACTGGTGGATGTGGGGCAGATGGATCTGAGCCGCCTGAGCCTGTACCTCAATGCTGATGCGCCGGTCAGTGCCGCGCTGCATCTGGCGCTGACCAAACAGCAGGCCGCGCTCTACCTGCGGGTGCCGGGGGCGGCAGATCGCCAGCCGCTGAAGGGGTATTTCTCCCCTGGCGGCTTTGCGGATGAGGATCGCCTGTGGCCGAAAGGCGACAGCGCTTTCAGCGGTTACCAACTGCTGCTGGAGTATTTCACCTTCCGCGAAAAGTTCATGTTTGTGCATCTGCATGGGCTGGAGAACATGGTGTTGCCGCCGCGCGCCAGCTGGTTTGAGCTGGAGGTGGTGTTAGGGACGTTGTGGAACCACGAACTGCCGGTGTCGGCCAGCAACCTGCGTTTGCACTGTGTGCCGGTGATTAACCTGTTCACCATCGAAGCCGATCCGTTGATTATCAGCGGACTGGAGAGCGAATATCTGCTGCGCCCACGCCGCTTGCAGGACGGTTACACCGAGATTTATTCGGTGGACGGGGTCAGTGGCTCACAGCGTCTTGAAGAAACCCAGTATGTGCCCTTCACCAGCTTCCGCCATCGTGGGGGCATGCTGCGGCACACCGCCCCCGAGCGTTATTACCACACGCGGGTGAAACGTGGGCCGTCCGGGCTGCATGACACCTGGCTGATTTTAGGCGGTCACTCTTGGGAAGAGGACAGGCTGTTTGAGCGTGAAACTGTCTCGTTGCAAATTACCGGCACCAACGGCCAATTGCCGCGCAAGGCGCTGCGCAGCACGCTGATCAACCGTTGCGAGCAGTCGCTGCAAATCCCGCTGCGCGTGCAGAACCTGTGCCCGCCGACGCTGCCATGCTATCCGCCAGCCGAAGACCGGTTTCACTGGCGGGTGATGAGCCACCTGGGGTCGAACTTCCTCAGCATGATGGCCAGTGCCGAAGTGCTGCGCGGTACGCTTGCGTTGTATGATTGGCTGGATAACGAGATGACCCGCCGCAAGCTGGAAGCGATTGTGGAGGTGAAACAGCATCTGATACAGCGCTTTGAACAGGGTTTTTTACTGCGTGGTACGGATATTGAGGTGACGCTCAACAGCGACGGCTTCAGCGGTGAAGGGGACATCAATCTGTTTGGCGAAATGCTTAACCGCTTCTTCGCCCTGTATGCTGATATTCACCTGTTTAACCAACTGACCCTTATTCTTCAGCCCAGTGGAAAATGCTTACGATGGAACGAAAATCACAGCCAGCGGATCCCCGGCTGATAGCGCAACTGGCGCCTCATATCTCTAAAATCAATTTTTATCGTTTCTGTCAGTTGGTTGAGCAGGCGACGCCGGGTTCGCCGGGCCTGGGCCGCAATCATCATCTGCTGCATGAGGCGGTGCGTTTTCGCCCCAATCCGGGGATGGGGTTCCCGGTCAGCGAACTGAAGGCGCTGGAAACCGACAGCGAACACCCGGAACGGCCGCCTACGGTGCGTACTACCTTTCTCGGGCTGTACGGCGTGGAATCGCCGTTACCGACGCGCTATATCGATGATATTGCTCAGCAGCGTGAAGGAACCGAGGCGGTTACCGACTTTCTGGACATCTTCAACCACCGCCTGACCACTCAGTTTTACCGCATCTGGCGTAAATACTCCTACCCGGCCACCTTTCAGCCGGGGGGAACGGATGAGACCTCGCAGTATCTGCTGGGGCTGGTGGGCCTGGGTATTCCGGGTACGGAAAAGCAGATTGGTGCTCCGGCATCGCGCTTTCTGGCGCTGCTCGGCACGCTGCGTTTGCCGACCCGTACCGCCGAAGGCATTATGACGCTGGTCAGCCTGTTGGCCCCGCGCACCCAGGCCAAAGTGACGCCGCACGACAAGTTGACGATTAACCTGGCCAGCCCAGTGACGCTCAGCAGCCAGCACCCGGTCAGCCTGCAACGGCGCCCGGTATTGGGTAGCCAGAGTGTCGACGTCAACAGTCAGGTGTTGCTGACGTTGACCACCGAAGACCCGCAGGAAGTACAGGGCTGGCTGCCGGGGGGGCAACTGCACAGCGACCTGCTTACTCTGCTGCACGTGTATCTGGGCGCGCGTTGCCATGCCCGGCTGCAACTGACGTTACCGCGGCACCTATTGCCCGCCGCGCAGTTGCGCAGTTCCCCTGAGGCGGGCACGGTGCAACTGGGGCGCACTGCCGTGCTGCCCGGCATTCCGCTGGCGTCTTCCGCGCGCACCCCGCAGACGGTGACCGTCAGCCTGGGCCGTTATCAAGGTTTAACCGCTAATCCACAACATCGAGAGGCTGCCAATGGCAATTACTCGTTTTAAACTTTTCCTGCCGCTGATTGCCCTGAGCGGCATGCTGGCAGGATGTGGCCTGACACAGTCCGTGACCGATGGCACGGTATCAGCCACCAAAGCGATTTTCTACAAGCAGGTCACCACGTTACACCTGGATTTTACGGCACGCAGCGCCAGTAATAACAACCCGAACGGTGTGCCGCTTTCTACCGTGGTGCGTGTCTATCAGCTCAAAGACCGCAAGGCGTTTGATACGGCGGATTACCGTGCGTTGTCGGCCGCCGACAGTCAGGAAATCAAGGCCGACCTGTTGGCTACGCGTGACATACGCCTGCCACCGGAAGGGGCTTACTCGCTGGAGATGCCAATGGAGAAAGAGGCACAATATGTGGCGGTGGTGGCGTTGTTCCTGGCCCCGGAGATTGAACAGAACACCTGGCGCGTGGTGATGAAGCGTGATGAGCTTGATCCGGATAAACCGCGCAAGATTGAGCTGAATAATAACCGCCTGGTGTTGCAACCGGTTAAAAAGGACTGACGTATGCCTCATCCCAAAACCCCCTCGCTGTATGAGATATTGACGCAGAACTTTAGCGGTGGATTGCCATTGCAGCAGGTTAACGAGGATGACCAACGCATTTTGTCGGTGCTGGATAATTTGCAACGCATCCTCAACAGCCGGGCGGGCCAATTGGCCCACCTGCCGGATTATGGTTTGCCGGACATGAGTGAAATCCTGCAAGGGATGCCCGGTTCGGCCCATAGCCTGATGGCGACCCTGCAGCACGTGCTGATGAAATATGAGCCGCGTATTGCGGGTGTCAGCATTGCGCTGCTGCCGCAGAGGATGCCAGGGGAGCTGGAGTATGCGCTGGAAGCCGAACTGAAAGGGGTAGGGCGGGTGTCATTCGGCACCACCTTTACGCCAGAAGGTAAAATCCTGGTCCGCCATCTGAAACAGCAGAACTACGTCTGAGCTTCCTCTTGGCGACAGTAGCCCGTAGCACTCTGATAAAAGCGCAGGAAAAAACCATGATTTCACTTCCCGTCTGGTTCTCCGATGCCTTTGGTCATCTGGAAAAACAGGATGCTGATGTCCTGATACATTTATGGGAAACAGAGCCGGTACTGCGAGAAGCGGCGGCACGGCTGGATAAAAGCAACCCCGTACTCAATCCTACAACACATTGCCCGTACTGTGGCAGTGACCGTTACGTGCCCAGCACCCGAGAGCGTGAATTCCGCTGCTTGACGTGCTTGCGACAGAGCTCCCCCGCAACAGGAACTCCGTTTGCGGACCTGCATCGCCGAAAGTACTACATTCTTTATGCGGTGCTGGTGACGTTCTGGGTTAATGGCTATATCGAAGATGTGGTATGGCTATCAGGGTGCCACAACAAAATCAACTGGAAGGAGTATGCCCGCCGTCTGGAGCCGATACGGGTTGACTTGCCCGTGCCAGTCACCCCTTTTCCGCGCTACCTGCATGGATTCCCCCCCGAACAGCAGGGGATGACCTGCCCGTCCTGCCGTGCTCACCGGGTGGTGTATAGTGAGCAGATGCCCGCTGCTAACCCGAGTTTATCTTGCCAGGTATGTCAACATCGCTTTGTGATGCATCCTCTCATGCCCCGGGGAACGCTGCGTGATGGTTCACAGCCGGAGGTTCCCGCCTGGTTTAGAAAGGAATTTGCGCACACGTCGAATGCCGACTACGAGCATCTGGTGACAATCTGGCACCGTGAACCGGTCCTGCGTGAGTTGGTGGATCGTCTGGATGAGCAGAACCCCGAGCTGAATCGCCTTCAGGAATGCCCGTACTGCCATAATCACCATATTTTCCCACTTGGCGGTCATTCAGAAGGCTTTGGCTGCAAGGCGTGTGGTGAAACCTTTGTGGCTTCTACAGGGACGGTGTTTTCAAACATGCCAAAAGACCGTTATTGGGCCCTGTATCGGGTGCTGGTACTGCTGTGGGGACAGTGGCTCCGCAAAAGGATGCTCCCGGTGAGCCGGATATCTACGGTCGGGCAATTTCTGGTATATGAAAGACGCCTGCAGCCGCTGTTTGCAGAACTGCAAGGAAGGCCAGTAACACCACGGCCCCGCTGGTTGATGGGATTTACGCTCGGAGAGCAGGGCGTGAGATGCCTGCACTGCCAGTCGTCGAATGTCGATACCGAGGGGCGGACAGTCTGGCCGCGGGATGAACCGAAAATAAACTGTGCAGCCTGTGGGCATTCGTTCATGTTGCGGGAGTGGCTCAGGCACCGCGTAGATACTGGCGTGGAGGAGAATGCCGGGCTGTGAGGGATGAGTAGAAGTCGAGTCCTTCTTGGTTCATGTCGGAATTATACAGGAAACAACCGAGTGCGTAACTTCAGTGAGGTAAAAGAATCGTTGTTATTCTCAATGCTGAATCCACAGGCTTCAGTACTCTGGGCCAAGAGTGGCGAGGATCAAGGTCACCCTTTGCTAGCTCATATGCTAGATGTAGCTGCGGTTGCTGAGGCTATCCTTGAGCTTGGGCCGGCTACCACTCATCTGCACCTTGCTGTTCAATTCGGTCTGTCGGTTGAGACAGCTCCCCGCTGGCTGGCAACGCTTGCTGGACTCCATGACGTGGGCAAGGCCATCCCAGGATTCCAGGCCAAATGGGAGCAAGGGCAATCACTTGCCAAAGCACAAGGGCTGACCTTTACTAGTACATCGCTGCGCTGTGATCGCCATGACTGGGCTTCAACCGCTATTTTGGAAGAGTGGTTACCGGGACGGACAGGTGCCGATGTTATTTGGTGCCAACAAGTGGCCGGAGCGGTCGGGGCACATCATGGTTATCCATTGACACAAAAGGAAATTGGGAATGGTTTGTCGATGTGTGAAGAGAGCGTCTGGCTCCAAGCCCGGCAGGCTTTGCTCGATACTTATTGGAAGGTGCTGTCCCCTCCGGGAGATATCACCACTGATGAGCTAGCTCTACCGGCCATCAATTGGCTGGCAGGTTTGACCTCTATCGCCGACTGGATTGGTTCCAATACCGATTGGTTTCCCGTCGGGATACGCCGAGATGAACTCCGTGAACACTACCTCCATGCCAAGCAACTAGCGCATCAGGCGCTGACGGCGATCGGCTGGCTTCCTTTTTCACCTTTGCTTGCAGAACCCGTCCCACTTGATAGGCAACTTGGCCTAATGTTGGCCGCCGATAAGCCCGTCATGCCACGAGCCCTACAGCGTCAGGGTATTGGTCTGTTAGAAGCGAGTCAAGGGCCAGCTTTACTGCTGGTGGAAGCCCCGATGGGGGAGGGGAAAACCGAGCTTGCCTTTATGGCTCACCTGCATCTGCAGCGCACCCTTGGCCATCGCGGCTTCTATCTAGCCCTACCGACCCAAGCTACCGGGAATGCGCTGTTTGCCCGTGCCCGGCAGTTTATGGATGCTTTTGCTCACGGACCGACGCCCGATTTGCAATTGATACATGGTGGCGCCGCCCGCCAGGAGATGATGGAAGCTCTCAAGGAGGTGTGGGGTGAGGATGGCAAACAGAGTGAAGGGGTTGAGGCCGCCCGTTGGTTTTCCCGTCGCAAGCGTCCGCTGATCGCCCCCTATGGGGTGGGCACCATCGATCAGGCTCTCTTCTCGGTGCTCAACGTCAAGCACCACTTCGTACGTCTGTGGGGGTTGGCCAACCGGGTGGTGGTACTTGATGAGGTCCACGCCTACGACACTTATACTGAAGGGCTGATTGAAGCACTGTTGTGCTGGCTTAAGGGGCTTGGCTGCTCGGTTATCCTGATGAGTGCCACCCTGCCAACAAAGCGCCGTGATGGCCTGCTCAAGGCATGGCGGGTGGAGCCCGCCGTACTGCCCGAACTGGCCTATCCACGTCTGGTGCTGGCCGATGATCGAGGCCTAAGTTGGGATGACAAGATAGAAAGCCGAATGATGGAACCCGTTCGGCTGGCCGGATGCGGCACTACACCGGAGGACTTGCTGTGCGTAGCGCTCGATGCTCTGACCCACGGTGGTTGCGGCGCCATCATCGTTAATACCGTCGAGCGGGCACAACAACTCTATTCCCTGCTCAAGGTGAAGGCGCCTGAGGAATTCACCTTGCTACTTTTTCATGCCCGCTTCCCCGCCGATGAGCGGGCTCAGCGAGAAGCGGCTGTACTTTCCACATTTGGTAAAGAGGGGAAACGTCCGGCTCGGGCCTTGCTGGTGGCGACGCAAGTGGTGGAGCAATCGCTCGATATCGACTTCGACTTCTTGCTGAGCGATCTCGCCCCGGTCGATCTGTTACTGCAACGGGTTGGACGGTTGCACCGTCACCAACGGCCCCATCGCCCTGAATCCCATCACCAGCCAGTGTTGACAGTTGCTGGACTCTTGCCGGGCTCTTTGCCTGATCTGGCGACCACCCGTTGGCGCTTTGTCTACGATCCTTACCTGCTTGCTATGACTTGGGTTCACCTCCTCAGCGAGACCAATCTGCAACTGCCTATGGATATCGATCGACTGGTACAGGCCGTCTATGGCGATGGAGATCTGCCCGCCACTGTAGAGGAAGCGCTGCGGCAATATATCGAGGAGGTCAGCTACGCCACCCATCTGGCGACGCTGCAACACCAGCGACAGTTGGCTCGCAATATTGCCATCAGGGCCGATGCAGATCCTGGCACGGTCTATTCGGACAAACCCAGAGGTTACGAAGAGGGGGAGGGCGAGGACAAAGGCTTAATCAACAGCACCCGCCTGGGTAAGCCCAGCGTAACCGTTATCCCGCTCTTTATCTCGGATAATGGGGGGGCCTTGGCGCCAGACGCAGAGCCTTTCGATCTCAAGGTTCCCCTTTCAACAGAGTTGGCCTGCCTACTTTGCGCCCGCCAGCTTAGCCTCTCCAATCAAACTCTGGTTAAGGCTGTCAAGTCGCAACCCAAAGTGAGGGCCTTTGCCGAGAGCCCCCTGCTTCGCTACAGCTATCCGCTTTTTCTCGATAGGGAGGGAAGGGCGCAGTTGGATGGAGGACTATGGGTTCAGTTCGATAGAGAGTTGGGGCTTATCTACCAGAACAAGGAATAACCAAAGGAGTGACAATGACGAAGAGACTTAATCTGCTCGATGAGCCTTGGCTACCGGTCAGAATGGTCAGTGGTGGGGTGAGGGAACTAGGCTTATTGGCACTTTTTGAGCAGGCGTCGCAGGTAGTTGCCTTGGCTGAGACAGCTCCGCCATCCTTGATGGCTCAATATCGCCTGCTGCTCGCTATTATGCACCGTGCCTTAAGTACACAGACACCAAACTGGGGCCAACGGGAGTTGCGTCACTGGTATAGTCAGGGATTCCCCACAGAGGTCATCACCACCTACCTGGAAGCATGGCGCGATCGTTTCTGGTTGTTTCACCCAGAACACCCCTTTATGCAGGTGGCTGAGTTGGCCACGGCACCTGAGACCTGTGACAAGTTCAAACCTTGGACCCAGATTGATCTGGCCAGTGTCAGCGGTAATGCTCCTGTCGTGTTTAATCACTCTCTGGATAGTGCGCCGGGGGCTATTTCCCCGTCTCATGCTATTCGTCACCTGCTCGGTTTTCTACAGTGCACGCCGGGTGGCCTGGTCAAGGTGTTTCGTGATGCTGACAAGGCGGGACCTCTGGCAAATACAGCAGCCTCTTTGCCGTTGGGAGAGACTCTGGCTCAAACCCTTCTCTTGGGTTTACATCCAGCCTCCGCTGATGGACATGAAGACTTGCCATGCTGGGAGCGGCCTGCGCTGACAGTCGCCAATCTGCAAGCGGCTGCTGTGCTCGCCACTGGCCCCAACGATCGCTATACCCGCCAGACTCGCGCCGTGCTCTTTCACAGTGAGGAGGATGGTACCATCCGCTGGTTACGCTTTGCTGCAGGCATGGGGCTTGAAGAGTATCCCCATGCCCCCGATCCCATGGCGAGCTTTCGGGAGGGGAGCAACGGGCCGGTACGTCTTACTTTTAGTGAAGGGCGAGCTCTGTGGCGCGATCTGCCAGCGCTATTGCCTGATGGGGGATCACGTCCGGCAGCCATCCTTGAAAATGCTACTAGTTTAAACAAATCGCTGGGTAAAAAGCAGTTGCGCCTCTTGGTCGCCGGGCTTGCCAGCGATCAGGCCAAGTTGCTGCGCTGGCGAGTTGAACAATTGAAACTGCCGCTGGCGCTGCTCGAGCTACCCAAGGCAACCCGAGCGGCCCGCCAAATGCTGGAGACGGCAGAGACTTTGTTTGGCTCGCTTAAAGGGGCCGCTGTGCAACTTATCGCAGACACTCTGCCAGACAGTCAGCAGAAAGATACTCGCAGCCGTGCTCGCACCCTGTTTGCTGCAGGCCCTGCAGCGCCGCTCTTCTTTGCTCGTGCCGAGTGTGCCCTGATGGCGACCCTGACACTGATCGAACAAGACGCCGATGCCGCAGAGCGGCAGTGGCAGCAAGTGCTGAAAGAGGCGGTTCTTGCTGCTTGGGAAGCACAACTGACCAGCCTGGGAGGCGGTGCCAACGTATGGCGTGCCAATGCCAAGGCTCAGTCCCGGTTGTGGTTTGCCATTCGGGATCAACTGACAGCCCTTAACGATACAGGAGAAGTTCAATGAGTGATCAGCCCTTTGTTGACCATCTGCAGCGACTCGCACAGAGCAACCGCAGGGCTTTGGCTGAGCTACGCCGCAGTCTTACCTTTGCTCCAGGTACGGCGCCCCGCGTCTTTCCCTATGTTGAGCCCTTTATCGCGGCAGACGAGCACCCTGACTCTGCACGTCGTCAGTCGTACTATCTGGTGGCGGGGCTCTTTGCGCTTCATCCACAGCACAGCGAGGAGACTTTGGCCAAGGCGATGGGGGCCCTCTATCGCAAGCAGGAACAAAGCTCATCCATAGAGGGGCGTTTTATCGCGCTGCTTGAGTGTGATGGCGAGACCTTGGCCGAGCCGTTACGCCACTGTGTCACCTTGTTGAGATCCCATGGTATGGCTATCGACTATCAGCGTTTGCTTTGGGATCTCACTGACTGGCTTAACCCGACTTACCCCGAGCGACTCGATCAATTGCGTCGCCGGTGGGCCACTGATTTCTACCGTGTAGCTGCCCATATCGCTTCAAACGACTAAATCTTCAAGGAGAGAAACTATGACCCTGTTTGTTGAACTGCATCTTATCCAGAACTTCGCCCCTTCCAATCTGAACCGTGATGATACTGGAGCTCCTAAGGATGCAATCTTTGGGGGCCAGCGCCGTGCTCGGGTCAGTAGTCAGTGTTTCAAACGTGCCATTCGTCTTTATAGCCGTGACCAGCAGCTTATCCCTACTGAGTATCGTGCCCTTCGCACCAAGAAACTGCAGGCGTTGTTGCTGAAAAGACTTGCTGACCGAGATCAGGAAGAAGCGAGCGGTAAGATCGAGGTCGCTTTGGCTGCCGCAGGGCTTAAGCTTAAGGATGATGGCAAGACCGAGTATCTGCTGTTTCTTGGCGAACGCGAGATTGCTGGTTTTGCCGCTCTGATAGAAGAACACTGGGATGCTTTGATCGTTCCGGCAGCGGGTGAGAAAAAGGGGAAAAAAGAGAGCAAGGCGGCCATTCCGGCTGAGTTGGCCAAGCAGGCCAAGGCGCTGCTCGATGGGGGTAAGGCGGTGGATGTTGCACTCTTTGGCCGAATGCTGGCCGACCTGCCTCAGGTCAATCAGGATGCTGCCTGTCAGGTAGCCCATGCCATCAGCACCCACAGGGTAGAGCGCGACTTTGACTACTTTACTGCCGTCGATGACGTGGGTGGCCCTGACGAAACCGGTGCAGGCATGATTGGCCAGGTCGAGTTTAACTCCGCCACTTTCTACCGTTATGCCGCGCTTGATGTGAGCAAGTTGCTGCAAAACCTGCAAGATGACAAGGAGCTGACTGCATCGGCCATTGAGGCTTTGATCCAATCGATGGTACGAGCCATACCTAGTGGCAAGCAGAACAGCTTCGCTGCCCACAACCTGCCTGAGTTTATCGGTGTGAGCCTGCGTAAAAGCCCTCTCAATCTGGCCAATGCCTTCGAGCGTCCGATCCTGCCGCGCCACGATAAGAGCCTCACCGAACAGTCGGTAGCGGCGCTTGGTGAGTACGAGAGCAAGCTGGCCCCAGTCTACGGAGATGCAACCGATCGCTGGGCCCATATCGATCTCACTGGCAAATGGCAGCTTAAGAACAGCCAGGCGCACATTTCGGTAAGCGAACTTGCTGCTTGGGTACGTGATGTCGTCGAGACCCAGTGGGGAGAGTAACATGCCGACACTGCTACTGCGGCTGCAGGGCCCCATGCAATCCTGGGGGACCACTAGCCGCTTCGATGAGCGAGACACCCAGATGGAACCCTCCAAGTCAGGAGTGCTCGGACTTATCTGTGCTGCCTTGGGGCGAGACAGGAGCGAGCCAGTCGACGATCTTGCCGCCCTTGAGATGGGGGTGCGGGTGGATAGGGAAGGGGTTGTACTGCGCGATTATCAAACTGCCACCGGAATCATTAACGCTGCTGGCAAGGTTGACATGAACCGCACCGTGGTCAGTCCACGCTACTACTTGAGCGATGCTGCATTTCTGGTTGGCTTCGAAGGTGATAGGTCTCTGCTTGCTCAGATCCATCGGGCGCTGAAAACGCCCCATTGGGCCCTTGTCTTGGGTCGCAAGGGGTGTCTGCCGTCACCGCCAGTGTATCTACCTGATGGTCTGAGAGATAGCGATTTGCTGGCAGCCCTGTGCGACTATCCCGAGTTGGTCAAGGGGGCGTGCCAGCAAGTGCGTCGTTTGTTGTTGGAGGCGACAGAAGGGACGGTTCGCCTCGATCAACCCATCGCCCCTTTCGCTGACCGCCGCTTTGGCCCTCGTTTTGTGCTCACCGAGCAACTGGAGCCTGAGGAGATGCCATGTCCCTGAATCAATTGCATCTGAGTCGATTGATCTTGAATCCAAGAAGCAAGGAGGCACGCCGTGATCTGGCCAATCCCTACGAGCTTCATCGCACCCTAGCCAGGGCTTTTGTTCCTGACGAAGAAACGGCGCCTGCGCGTTTCTTGTGGCGTCTCGAGGCAACAGCTAACTGGCAACAGCCTCAACTGCTGGTGCAATCGCAAACCGAAGGGAACTGGGGGCCGCTATGCGATCTGCCTTACTACCTGCAAGGGGAAGTGCAAGAGAAGCGCTTTGCCCCCGAGCCATGGCTAGAACAACATGGTTCCTATCGCTTTCGCCTGCAGGCTAATCCGACGGTAACTCGTGATGGCAAACGCAGGGGGCTGTGTAGCGAGGAAGAGCAGTTGGCTTGGCTTGCTCGACAAGGCGATCGCCACGGTTTTAGTCTTGTCCATGCGCTGGTCTGTAACTCCGTGATGCAGCATGGGCGTAAGGGAACAAGCCGTCTTAGTGTGCTGACGGCGACCTTTGAGGGGTACTTGCAGGTTGTCGATCCTCATGCTTTGCGAAACGCTCTGTGTGAGGGTATCGGCCCTGCCAAGTCACTGGGCTGCGGCTTGCTTTCTTTGGGGAAAGACTGATGCTCCCCCCTCTCAAGCCGCTGCCAATCAAGGATCGCCGTGCCATGCTGTTTCTTAAATACGGCCAGTTGGATGTGATCGACGGCGCCTTTGTACTGGTGGACAAAGATGGGGTACGCACTCACATCCCAATCGGTACTGTCGCCTGTTTGATGCTTGAGCCCGGCACTCGGGTCTCTCACGCGGCCGTCAAGCTGGCTGCAATGGCTGGCACTCTGCTGGTTTGGGTAGGGGAGGCCGGAGTGCGGCTCTATGCAGCTGGTCAGCCCGGTGGTGCCCGCTCCGACCGGCTACTCTTTCAGGCCAAACTTGCGCTGGATGAAGAGCTGCGTCTCAAAGTAGTACGCAAGATGTTTGAGCTGCGCTTTGGCGAGCCGCCTCCAAGCCGTCGTTCGGTAGATCAGTTACGTGGGATTGAAGGAGCACGGGTGCGTGAGACCTACAAATTGTTGGCAGCTCGCTATGGGGTTAAGTGGCATGGGCGTCGCTATGACCCCAAGGATTGGGATAAGGGAGACCTGCCCAATCAATGCATCAGCGCAGCTACTTCATGTCTGTATGGCATTACGGAAGCTGCCATTTTGGCGGCTGGGTATGCTCCGGCTATTGGTTTTATTCATAGTGGCAAGCCGCTTTCGTTTGTCTACGACATAGCCGACATCATCAAATTTGAAACCGTGGTGCCCCAGGCGTTTGAGATTGCAGCCAGGGGAGATGCCAACCCCGATCGCGCAGTGCGCTTGGCCTGTCGCGACAGCTTTAACAAACAGCGCACCTTGGAAAAACTGATCCCGTTAATTGAAGAGGTGCTTGCCGCTGGGGGGATCACCCCGCCTGAGTCTCCCAAGGATGCTCAGCCGCCCGCCATTCCCGAACCGACCGGTATGGGGGACGCTGGTCACAGGAGTCAGTGATGAGTATGTTGGTCGTCGTAACCGAAGATGTGCCCCCGCGTTTGCGTGGTCGGCTTGCTATCTGGTTGCTGGAAGTCCGTGCAGGCGTTTATGTGGGGGATGTCTCGCGCCGGGTACGAGAGATGATCTGGCAGCAGTGCGAGGCGTTGGTGGAGCAGGGCAATATCGTGATGGCATGGCCCACTAACAACGACTCAGGGTTTGAGTTTCAAACCTTGGGGGCAAATCGAAGGATGCCGGTGGACTTGGATGGCTGTCGGTTAGTCTCTTTTCTGCCTGTTTAAAATCAATAGGTTATTGTTCATTAACAATCTTGATTAGTTGGTGGTTTTTTATGTCTTGAAAAATCCATTTAAATCAATAATATCTGTTAAGTCTATTCCCCGCGCCAGCGGGGATGAACCGTGTATTTAGATATTCTTTCTTAATAGTGTAGTCTATTCCCCGCGCCAGCGGGGATGAACCGAGTCGTTTCGCCAGTACTTCCCAGCCAGTGAGCTATTCCCCGCGCCAGCGGGGATGAACCGGTGATAGACCTTGCCCTTGCTGCCTATCTTGGCTATTCCCCGCGCCAGCGGGGATGAACCGATACATGGCCCCGGCTATCTGGTCTGTTTCTTCTATTCCCCGCGCCAGCGGGGATGAACCGCTCGTGGGCAATGCGATAGAGCGCGTCGAACTCTATTCCCCGCGCCAGCGGGGATGAACCGAAACTAGGTGCAGTATTGCCTAGTTTTTTTGTCTATTCCCCGCGCCAGCGGGGATGAACCGCACCTGAGCCGGGCTTGTGCCTGTGATTACCGCTATTCCCCGCGCCAGCGGGGATGAACCGTTCTTTGTATCGGTCTTTCATTTCTGCATGCACTATTCCCCGCGCCAGCGGGGATGAACCGGCGGCTACACCAGTGAGAAAGGCCAGCTGAAGCTATTCCCCGCGCCAGCGGGGATGAACCGCCAGAATCCCATCCGGCTTTTGTCATCATCCACTATTCCCCGCGCCAGCGGGGATGAACCGATAGCTATAGTAGAAACACGAAAACAAAGGGGCTATTCCCCGCGCCAGCGGGGATGAACCTGATGCTGAGTTTGCTCATTATCGCATCATGGACTATTCCCCGCGCCAGCGGGGATGAACCGACTATAACTCAGTGGTCGGATGAGGTGCGCAACTATTCCCCGCGCTAGCGGGGATGAACCGTTGTGCCGCCGTCTTTCCTGGGCCGCGAGTACCTATTCCCCGCGCCAGCGGGGATGAACCGGTGATATGGAAATGAATTATCCAGTTCGACAACTATTCCCCGCGCCAGCGGGGATGAACCGCAGGGACGCATCACTCACGTTCCGCATCTTGCCTATTCCCCGCGCCAGCGGGGATGAACCGGCGGCTACATAAAATCACGCACCGGGAATAATCTATTCCCCGCGCCAGCGGGGATGAACCGGAAAATGCCATTGTCGGGTATATTCCGGTGTGGCTATTCCCCGCGCCAGCGGGGATGAACCGTTGGAACTGCAACCCCTAGGTTGATAAACTCACTATTCCCCGCGCCAGCGGGGATGAACCGGGCATATACGGGGTTGCCTCTCACTGTGTCAGCTATTCCCCGCGCCAGCGGGGATGAACCGGTCGATGGGGAGTGATATGTCAGTGCTAAAGGCTATTCCCCGCGTCAGCGGGGATGAACCACGTAGTCAGGAATGATTGTAAGCGTAAACCCAGCGCCGTATGTAGTCATTAGACGTCAATACGGCACTCACTGATCGCTTACTATTGGGATAGCCTCTGAGACCTGTCATTTTGCTACGGGAAGCGTCTGCGTGGTTCCACGATGTTCTAAGCTATCGATGTAATCAGCATACCACTGCATCATTTCCCGTCGACCATCGAGGTACTGGGCATGATTATAAGTACCGCGGATACTGTTCTTGTCGACGTGCGCCAATTGGAGCTCGATCCAGGCCGTATTGAACCCTCTTTCATGCAGAATGGTACTAAACGTATGCCGAAAGCCATGACCCGTAGCTTTGCCATCATAACCGATACGTTTTAGTACCATGTTAATGCTGGCGTCACTCATTGGTTTGTTAACATCATTGCGCCCAGGGAAAACCAGTCGATAGCTGCCTGTGATTGCTTGCAGTTCTCGCAGGATAGTGACGACCTGTCTTGACAGTGGAACCAGATGTGTACGACGCATCTTCATGCGTTCGGCAGGCACTTCCCATAAACATTGTTCAAGATTAAACTCCCTCCACTCAGCGTTGCGCAGTTCAATAGTACGCACACCGGTCAGCAGAAGCAGCCGTGTTGCCAGACGGGTGAGGGGACCACCATGATAACCAGCTAGGGCAGTTAAAAACTCAGGCAGTTCTCCTGCAGTGAAATGAGGGAAATGTGCTGACTTGGGAGCGGTCAGTGTACTGGCCAGTTCTGCCGCTGGATTTATCTCGGCACGTCCGGTGGCAATAGAGTAGCGAAATATCTGATTACAATACTGGCGTACTTTGCGCATTTTCTCCAATGCTCCGCGTTTTTCGATCATACGCAGTGCTGCTAGCATTTCTAGTGGTTTGATCTCTGCAACAGGGCGTTTGCCAACATGTGGAAAAATATCCTTTTGCAGGGCTTCCAGGACGTTTTCAGCGTACCCCTCAGACCAGGATTTACTTTTGTAGGCATGCCATTCGAGGGCGAGGGTATGGAAGGTATTTTCAGTAGTGATTTTTTGAGCTTGTTTTTCTAACTGTTTCTGCTGGCTTGGATCGAGGCCATCAGTAAGCATTTTACGTGCTTCATCACGTTTAAGGCGTGCATCAGCAAGTGAGATATCGGGATAGACACCAATGGCGAGTTTCTTTTCTTTCCCGGTGATACGGTATTTGAGACGCCAATACTTGGAGCCATTCGGTTTTACGAGGAGATAAAGCCCACGTTCGTCGGTGAGTTTATACTCCTTGTCTTTCGGCTTAGCTGTCTCGACTTGTCTTGCATTGAGTGGCATTTGGGGGCCCAAAAATAACGTTGAACAAGATGAGCCCCCAGATAGGCCCCCAGCGAGCACTTGATTGACGTGGATGCTGGTTGACTTCTGTGGAGCTGATGATGTGATAATATCTAGTATCGCAAGGATTTTAAAGGGGTTTACTTGAATTCAGGAGATTTAAGGGGAGGTGAGTTTGGTACCCGAAGTGGGATTCGAAGTAAGCCATTAAAACCGTTGTTCGATAATCCAAGGGGCCCAACAGGGCCCCTCAGACTGCTGACGACTCCTGTTGTTAGCGCGCGCCTCGGTACGCTAAGCCCGGGTATCTCGGGTTTAAAAACCGCTTTGTCATCAACCTCAGCGGGAGCGCGGTTTCTGCCCCTAAACATTAACGACAACGTATTCCACTCCTTCTCAATCACCTTGTAACCCGTGAATACTTGCCCGGACAGAGTGCCTTAATCACTTTTACCTAAGGCACTGTTCCAGCTTTGTAAGTGATCCAGCTCTAATTTATCGAATGTTAAAATTAAAAAAATGAAGTTTAATTATGGTGGGATAATTAATGACAATTAAATCATGATAGAGATCACTATTATTTTTTGATTCAGATCATAATTAAATTTTTTCTAACGGTATTTTAGATTAACGCCTGCTTTGATTGAACATGAACTAGCCTGAGTTTAATATACCTCCTATAGTGAATTTTAAACTTAAGTACTAAAACAGTGCTTATATGGCTCTCCAGTTATCTGGTGTGTCAAACCTGTGTTATTAAAATAAAATCATTAAATTATAATGAGGTGTAAATAACCTATACCCAAAATAATTCGAGTTGCTTGTAGGCGGCAACCGAAATAATCCCCAGGAGCTTACTCAGGTAAGTGGCTGGGGTGAGTGAGGGCAGCCAACACCCAAGCAACTGGAAGTGTGACGGGTATAATTTAATTACTGAATCATAATAACAAACTCGTTGAGAAATAGATAAGGCCAGCTGTGGCATGTGTTTGTTATTCGAATAATACAGGTGGCTGTAATTTCGGCTGAGTTATTCGAACTATCATCAACGGATTACGATTAGTGTCTTCATTAGGAGAAATTAAGTTGAAGATATTTTGTTTAATAAAGAAGAACACCTATTTTGACTCTGTCACCCTGATGGGAATAACCAAACGCTTGGCCAGCTTGGAAGGAGTGTTGAATCTCTCTGTAAGCATGGGGAGCGATCTCAACAAGGCTCTGCTGCGCGACAGCGGAATGAGTACTCCAGAGGCTGAAGCAGCAACTCCAAACGATCTTATTATCTCCTTTTGCCTCGAAGACGAAGAAAATACCGCCCAGTTATTTGAATCTATTGAAAAAGGTTTGGTTAATCGTAACAAGGGGGGAGCCAGCAAGGCGAAACCTGTTGGCATCAAATCTGCACTGAATGCTTCTCCGGACGCAAACATGGTGGTCATCTCCCTGCCGGGTGAGTATGCCGTGTTGGAGGCGAAGAGGGCGCTGCAACAGGATCTGCACGTCATGATGTTCAGCGACAATGTCAGTATTGAAGATGAACTGATGCTGAAATCCCTGGCCCATCAAAAGGGTTTGCTGATGATGGGCCCCGATTGCGGCACCGCCATTATCAACCGGAAGGCACTCTGCTTCGCCAACGTGGTGAATCAGGGGCGTGTTGGCGTAATTGGGGCTTCCGGGACCGGCACACAGGAGATCACCGTATTGCTGGATCAGTATGGCTATGGCGTCAGTCAGGTTATCGGCACCGGCGGTCGCGATCTCTCCAAAAACATCAACGCCATTATGATGTGTGATGCTCTGCAAGCGTTGGCGCAGGATCCTGGGACCGATCTCATCGTGCTGGTTTCCAAGCCACCTGAAGTATCAGTGGCCGAGAAAGTGAGCCATCTGGCTAAACAGGCTGGTAAACCGGTAGTGGTCTGTTTTTTGAGCGAGGGCATAAGCCGTGCCTCTGATGCCAACCTGCATTTTGCTAACACCCTTGAAGAGGGGGCACAGAAGGCAGTTGCTCTGCTGAATACCAGCGCTAAGGTTGCTCCGGTAGCCGTTGATACGGCGTTGGTTGCCGAACTGAGCAACAAACTGGATGCTGGCCAGAAATATGTGCGAGGCGTTTTCTGCGGCGGCACTCTGACCGATGAAGCTCGTATCATCTTCAAAAATCAGTGCCCTGATTTGCCTTGCTACAGCAACGTTGCCAAGAAGCCGGAAGAGAAGCTGGTCAATCCGAACGAGAGTGTGAAAAACAGCTTTGTTGATATGGGGGATGACGCTTTCACCGTCGGCAAACCCCACCCGATGATTGATCCTACCCTGCGTAATCTGCGGCTCATCCAGGAGGCTGTCGACCCGCAAACCGCTGTCATCCTGCTCGACATAGTGCTTGGGTTTGGTTCAAACGAAGATCCGGCGGGTGTGACGCTGGAAGGCATCGAGGCTGCCAAAAAAGCGGCTCAGCAGCAGGGCCGTGAGGTGATTTTCGTCGGCTACGTGCTGGGAACCGATAAGGATCCGCAAATCATGAAGCTGCAAATGCAGAAGCTTGAGTCCGCTGGGGTGATTCTGGGTAAGAACAACGCCCATGCCGCACGTATTGCCGCCGCAATCATCAAAGGAATTCAGTAATGAGCAAGATTAATTCCCTTTTCAACAGTGAGTTAAAAACCATTAACTTCGGTGCCGAGAGTTTCAACAACGAGTTGCTCTCCCAGCACGTCGACAGTGTTCAGGTCGAGTGGCGCCCGCCAGCAGGGGGCAATAAGGAGCTGCTGGCTGCCTTAGCCAAGCTGGATAGTGAAGAGATAGATCAAGCGAACCAGAAGGCGATTAGCCTGTTCATGGAAGCGGCCCCCTTCCTGGTGGACTATCAGCAAGCCAAAGATGTCATCCCCGGAATGACGGCCAACACCATACTGCACGCCGGGCCACCTATTACTTGGGAACGTATGTGCGGCCCAATGCAGGGCGCGGTGATCGGTGCGCTGATCCTTGAAGGTTTGGCAGCCGATCAGCAGCAGGCTGAGGCACTTGCCGCTTCTGGCGAAATCAAGTTCGCACCCTGCCATGAGCATAATGCCGTTGGCCCAATGGCCGGGGTGATTTCTTCCTCTATGGTGGTGCAGGTCTTCAAGAACAAAACCCACGGCAATTACGCCTATTGCCCAGTGCCTGAAGGCATGGGGGGCAAGGTTATGCGCTATGGTGCCTTTGGCCCAGAGGTGATCGAACGGCTGAAATGGATGCGATCCGAGTTCCGTGAAGTCATGCATCTGGCGCTTTCCCAGAGTGAGGGTATTGACACCAAATCTCTGCAGTTCCAGGCGCTGCACATGGGGGACGAAGGGCATAACCGCAACAAGGCAGGCACCAGCATGTTCCTGCGTGCTCTCTTTCCCTTGCTGTTGAAAACGGGGTTGCCGCACGAACGCTTGCAACCCGTGGTCGATTTTATTAACGACAATGATGGCTACTTCCTCAGTATCAGCATGCCTTCCTCCAAGGTGTGTCTGGATGTCGCTCACGGCGTCGAGAAAAGTACCATGGTGACTGCTCTGGCCCGCAACGGTGTGGATTTCGGTATCCGTGTTTCCGGCCTCAAGGACGCGTGGTTCACCGGGCCCGCACAGATGGTCAAGGCTCTCTACTTCCCCGGCTATGGCGATGATGATGCCAACCCGGATATGGGGGATTCTGCTATCACCGAAACGGCGGGTATTGGCGGCTTTGCCTTGAGCGGTGCCCCCGCTATTGTCCAATTGGTGGGGGGATCGGCAGCAGATGGTATTGAGATCTCTAAGAAAATGTACGAAATCACGCTGTTTGAGAATATGAACTTCTCTCAGCCAGTGCTCGATTTCCGTGGCTCCCCTACCGGTATCGACATTCGCAAGGTCGTAGAGACGGGCATTTTGCCGATCATCACCACCGGTAGCGTGCACAAGAAGGCTGGCAAGGGGCAGATCGGTGCGGGTATTACCAATCCGCCGATCGATTGCTTCGAAAAAGCGCTGCTGCGTTTAGCCGAAGTGATCTGATTTCAACGTAATACATCTTGTCCGCAGCCCGCGCGAGGGCTCGGGACAAGATGATGAGTTATAAGGAAGTGTCAAATGGATGAAATCATTAACAGCCCGCTGTTATGGCTGCTCTGCAGTATCACTATTATGGTCGTGGCTGTACAGGGCTATGCCTACTACAGGCTGGCGCGCAAGAATGCCAAGCTGCTTGGCATGTCCGATGAGATCTGTGCCAAGTCTTTCAAGGTAGGGATGGTCGCCGCCGTAGGTCCGGCGCTCGGTATCCTGATTGTGTTGGTGGGCATGATGGCCGTATTGGGCGGCCCGATAACCTGGATGCGTCTGTCTATCATCGTTTCGGCCACCAACGAGATGGCTGCCGCCAAGTTTGGTGCTGATGCCGCTGGCGTCACCTTCGGAGGGGCTGATTTCACCGTCGCGGTGCTGTTTGTCGCCTGGTTTGGGATGGCATTGAACGGTATCGGCTCTATGCTCTCGGCCGTTTTCTTTGCTGGCCATCTCGAGAAAATCCGCGCCAAGGTTGTTAACAAGAATCCTAAGATCCTGGCGCTGGTCAGCGGTGCCGCCATGTGTGCCATCTACGGTAACCTGAGCTCCGGCACCGTTATCCACGGCGGTGGTAACGTTGGTGCCTGGTTGGTTGCGGGCATTGCGACCTATGTGCTCTATCTCATTTCCCAACAAGTAGAGAAGTTGAAAGAGTATAGCCTGGGGATTGCCATGCTGGCTGGTACTGTTGCTGGAGCCATCGTCCAGTCGATTGTCGGATAGCACGGCTATCAGGAAGATTTAATCGTATTGAGGCCAACAGAATGGATGATTCATGGCGCGATACCCCCATATCAACCCTCGATGGTCGGCATATATCAACCGATTAGCGAATAGATTAATCAGGATGCAGAATGATGGACAACTCAAATTACACCCAACAGTGGGTCAATCCGGTCCACAAAATTGGCAGGGGCACTCTGCTAACGGCCTGTGTGACGACCACTTTCCCGATACTCTATCTCTACCTGGTCCACGGTATTTTTCCACCCGTTGACTGGTTGAAGAACGACGTGCTGCTCATCGTGGCCTCTTTCGGTTTCATCTGGCTGATCGAACCTATCAGTTTTTATCCGGCACTGGGCCTGTCGGGCACTTATTTAGCCTTCCTGACTGGTAATATCGGGACGACCAAATTACCCGCTGCGGCAATTGCCCAGGACTTAGCCAAGGTCGAGCCGGGCTCTCGTGAGGCGGAAGTGGTGTCGACACTTGCCATTATCGGGGCTACCACCACGACGACCGTGTTTATCTGTGTCGGTGTGATATGCGGTTCTTTCCTCCTGTCGGTATTGCCTGGCCCTGCGGTAGATGCCCTCAAGTCCTATACGGTTCCGGCAGTCTTCGGTGCCTTGATGGTCACCTTCGCGATCAAGTATCCAAAAGTGATCCCTGTTGCTATCGGTGTGCCCTTGATGCTTAAACTGTTTGCCGCAAATTTGATCCCTGGCTACTGGCACATTATTTTTGCGATAGGGGCAACCGTAGCTGCAGCTTTTGTGCTCTATCGTAGCGATATAAAACAACCTAATCTTAGTGATGCCAAGTAAATACCCTGATAACCATTATTTTGTGATGAGGTACGCTCCGAGATAAATCAAGGCATTCTTATTTAAATTATTAAATAGAACTAATGAAACCAGGCTTCGCCTAACTATTCCGCGGGGAGTAATGTTTATATTTAAAGCAAAGTTAAATAAATTGGATGCCTGTAAAGTGATACGGTATTGAGTAATTGTATAATTTGGATTGCCGATGCGCTGTGAAAGTTTTCATGAAAAAGTTAAACATTACTCATGAGTTACATTTATTTCACGAGAAAGGGTGGTGAGATGGCAAACGCTAAAAACACCAGTGAGTCAAAAAGGCAATCTTCGCTTTTGCGGGTGACTCTTGCGAGCCTTGCTGGAACAACCCTCGAATTTTATGATCACTTCATTTACGGCACGGCAGCAGCACTGGTATTCCCTACCATCTTTTTTTCTCAGGTATCGACGGAGTTGGCGCTGCTGCTGTCGCTGGTAACTTATGGCATCGCCTTTGTGGCCAGGCCCTTGGGAGCCGTTATCTTTGGTCATTTTGGCGATCGTTTCAGCCGTAAGAACATGCTGGTGTTGGCGCTGCTGATGATGGGGGGCGCCACCTTTCTGATCGGCTGCCTTCCTGCCTATGGGACAGCAGGGCTATGGGGAGCCGTTGGTCTTTGCCTGCTGCGCTTGTTACAGGGCTTGGCGCTCGGGGGGGAGTGGGGGGGCGCTGCGCTGATGGTGAATGAGTTTGCTGCCGGTAGTAAGATGCGCGCCTTTTTAGGTAGCATGGTACAACTTGCCTCACCAATCGGTTTTTTGATTGCCAGTGGTGTATTTGCCCTTATCAACGCAATTTTGCCACCCGAAGATTTTATGGCCTGGGGGTGGCGTGTTCCTTTTCTCGCCAGCGGGTTGCTGGTGGCTATCGGTTTTTATGTGCGCCGTTCCATCGATGAATCCCCCGAGTTTTTGGCCAACAAACCAGTCTTACAACAGCGCAAGAGCATCCCGATTATCGATATTTGCAGGAATCATTGGCAAACATTATTACTGGCAATAGGCTCACGCATCGGCAGTGATATTGCATTTTATGTGTTTGCGCTCTTCCTGCTGGTTTATCTGCCATTTATCGGCATGGATAAGCAGATCGCCCTCAATGCCAGTATTGCTGCCTCCATCGGTCAGGCGGTCGGTATCCCGGTATTTGGCTATCTGGCGGATAAATTCAGTACCCGCAGTGTCATCGCTTGCGGTGCCTTAGCCAACATGGCATGGGGATTTATCTTTTTCATGCTGGTTGAAATGCGCGAGCCGGCGATCATTGTGCTTTCCGCCTTTATTGCCCTCTTTTTACTGGCTGCGATGTGGGCACCACTTGCGGCGCATATGCCCGCTATGTTTCCGGTACACGTGCGTTTCACCGGTGCAGGGCTCGGGTTTCAAACTGCCGGTATTTTTGGCGGAGCGTTAGCTCCCTCTATCTGCCTCTATCTGATTCATCAATACAACAGTACCTTACCCGTTTCTATTTATCTTGGTGCCTCGTTGGCTTTAGCGATGGTGTGTGTGATGATGACAAAACCCTCAACGGCTTGCGCAACCGAATCCACCTAATTAATGATAATTAGCTTACCCATCAGAGTATTTTTGAGCACATAAGGCGAATTAAATGAACAACAGTGCCAGAAGAGAAACCATTCATCCTTGGCTAGCTATCGTTCAGGAGGGATACCGCTGTGAACAGCCTTAAGTCTCTCCAATTTTGTCGTTCGCTTCCTGAGCTGATTACCGGAGAAAGTCGGTTACGTGTGCACTCTGTATTTCATCATGCCTGTAATCTGTTCACCTCGCAGGGGAGGATGATAAGTTTGCAGACCCAAAACATGCCGTTGGCACCCCGTTCAGTTATTTTGCCGCTGGATGATTTGAGACAGGTGGTTGAACAGGGGGCCGTGCTGTTTTTACTGCATGACAACACGCTGGCATTGAACCATCTGCTGCTTGAGTTAACCGCGGGAGAGAGCCTGAGTACCCGGTTGGATAACGTCCTGCCACAACAGGATCTACCCCGATTGACTGCTGCGATAGGCCACTTTCTGGCGCGAAATCCGCCGGTCGGTGGGATGTATGACATATTACGGGGGGGAGACGGCCAGACGTTGAGCCATATTTCCCCCGCATTGGCGCATTTGCGGGCCTGGTTGATCGAGGCCGACATGGCGCTATGCGTGGATATCTCTCTGCGCCAACTGGTTGGCTTTGGTATCGGCCTGACGCCCTCTGCCGATGATTTTATCCTGGGGATACTACTGGTGCTTGATTCTTGCCGTGCGGACAAATATCAAACGCTCTCGTCACTATTGCCCTCTTTACTGACCCGCACCACCGATATCAGTGCCGCTATGTTAGCCAACGGGTGCGCTGGCCATTACAGCCACCATTTCTCCCGTCTAGTGACTGCACCTATCGACGATATTGAACAGACATTGAAGCAAGTGGCAGAGTACGGCCACTCGTCTGGCCATGATATGTTGTGTGGTGCCCACTTTGCGTTGGCGGCATTGCACGCCTGATATCACATATCGCTTAAGTGAAGATTTCGCTTCTATTCCCTTGAACATGGTTCGAATCGGCCAGCAAAGATAAGTTTTTATCATCTATGCCCATGTGCTGCACAATGCCATCATTGCGCTAGGGGGGCTCTGTAAAGGTCAGGCTAATGCTTTGATATCATGCTATAATTCTCTTCTTGTCGGGCTATTCTAGTGTGGTGGACTTAGCTATGTTCGATCCCAAACAGAAATCTAAGATTGACCTCGAAGAGTTGCGTACCTTCGTGACGGTAGCCCAGCTAAAAAGTTTTTCTGCAGCTGCGGAGGTTTTGCATAAGTCGACCGCAGCCATCAGCTATCGTATCAAAACCATAGAAGCCAGTATGGACACGGTGCTTATAGAGCGCACGACCCGTAAGTTAAAGCTCACGCCTTCGGGTGAGATGTTGTTTGAAAAGGCCACCCAGATACTGGAGTGGATCCAAACCATGCCAGACTCCCTCAAGCAGGTTAATGACGGTATTGAGCCTAACTTCAAGCTGGTCTTCAATAACCTCATTTACGATCCTAAGGCTGCCAGCCACCTGCTGGCGCATTTGAACCAACGTTTTCCCCTCACGGTCTTCAAATTAGAGATGGCCGTTTTTATGGGTGTCTGGGATCAGATGCAGTACAACGATGGGCAGTTAGCGATAGGGGCACCAGGTTTTCACGCTATGAGTGATGATTTTCAGAGCAGGGCCATGGGTGTCATCAACTGGCTTTGCGTGGCAGCGCCCGATCACCGGCTCCTTACCATTTCTGAACCGATCACCCAACAAGAGTTGCGCCACTATCCCGTAGTCAACATTGAAGACAGCTCCGACCGCTTACAGAAACGCGCCCCCTGGCGGTTGGCAGGCCAGCAGGAACTGTTAGTGCCAGATATGGCAACCAAGATCACCTGCCATGAAATTGGACTCGGTATTGGTTTTCTGCCTTCAGCGATCGCTCAAGAAGAGATCGCAAAAGGGCGCTTGGCGGAGCTTAAGCTGGCGAGGATAGGCCGTAAGCCTTCCCCCCTGTCATTGGTGTGGCGCAGCAGTAGTGCAGGAAAAATAACCGCATATCTGTTACAACTTTTTGACGCGCAGGATCCCTTGATTACCCCCTTTATTCGTTTGATTGATCATTCAGAACCATCGGATTATTGAGTGGATGAGTATCTCAGCGAGCCCGTTCACCGTACGCGGCTCGTCTGGTGTTGCTATTACAGCCTCCCGCTTTTGCATTGGGGCATTGATTGGCATGGTATATTTTTACTCAGCCATTCAAAATAACGTGATATTCTTCACACTATATTTTGATATTCACGATGGAACTTATGTTGATGCAAGTTCAACATAAAGTTTTTATTAATTTGGCTACAAGCTATGGTTGTGTCATTCTTCGATTGTTAAGTCTAATTTGCCTTATTTTTAAAGTATTCGTGAATATACTAACCAGCGGCAGACATTTTTTATTATTGTGTTATCCTCTATACCCAAAATAATTCGAGTTGCTTGTAGGCGGCAAACGAATGAATCCCTGGGAGCCTAGCGAACTATGTGACCAGGGTGAAAGAGTGCAGCCAACACCCAAGCAATTTGAAGTATGAAGGGTATAAACAGATTCAAGCGTTTAGGCGGCCGCATTCAGCGGTAACCATTTTTGATTGCCTAAGGTTCTCGTATTATGAAAATAATATCATTTATTCTCTGAGGCTGATTTTTACAGGGCGCTATTCTGATATGGGGCTTATTCCCTATGTGGCCCTATTTATTTGGCACGTTTTTCCATTTAATACATTAAAGGTCAACATCAATATGAAAAAGAAAATTGTTCTGGCACTGGGGGGCAATGCACTAGGTAATAATATCCGGGAACAGAGAGTGTCGGTCGAACATACGGCGCATATATTGACGGATTTGATTGAGCAGGGCCACCATGTCGTAGTGACTCACGGTAATGGCCCACAGGTTGGTATGATCAATCTGGCTTTCGAAACGGCAGGCAAGCAAGGCGTATGCGAAGCCATGCCGATGGCGACCTGCGTCGCCCTCAGTCAGAGCTATATTGGTTACGATCTGCAAAATGCCCTGCATAATGCGTTGCAAAAGCGTGGCATCAACAAGCCTATTGCCACTCTCATTACCCAGGTTGTGGTGAACCCGGCCGATCCTGCCTTCCTTAATCCGACCAAACCAATTGGTGATTTTTTCACTCAGGAAGCCGCAGAGAAACTGATCGCTGCGGGTGAGAACCTTATTGAAGATTCTGGCCGTGGTTACCGTCGCGTGGTCGCTTCTCCACAGCCGGTGGATATCATCGAAAAAGAGAGCATCAAAGCCTTGTGCGACGCGGGGCAGATCGTTATCACAGTAGGTGGTGGCGGTATTCCTGTCATACAGGAAGATGCAAAGCTCAGAGGGGTCGATGCCGTGATCGACAAGGATTGGGCGAGCTCCCGTCTGGCTGAAATGATCGATGCCGATGCGCTTATTATCCTCACTACGGTAGAAAAGGTTGCCATCAACTTCGGTAAACCGGATGTAAAATGGTTGGATAACCTGACCGTTGCAGAGGTGAATCGTTATATTGCCGAGGAGCAGTTCGCCAAGGGTTCCATGTTGCCTAAAATTGAAGCCGCGCTGGCTTTTGCCCAATCTAAACCGGGGCGAGTGTCTCTGATTACCAAGCTGGAAACAGCTAAACAAGGCATAGAGGGGAAGACAGGTACTTCTATCTCACTATAAGTTTATCGTTCGTGGGTGCTGTGCCTGGTATCCAACAAGGAGGCTACGATTAAAACCGGGATACAATAGCGGCTGTACCCCGTTAGTATGTGTGTTGTGGAGCGTACGTCAGGATATTCGCAGGGGGGCAACGCGGCGGTCTGTTGCCGCGTTTTCCCGCGATCAGAAGCTGTAGGTCATGCCAACGGTATAACGGCGGCCATCCAGAACGGTGTCGTAATGATCGTAATCAACGGTTTTATCGAAGATATTGTATACCCCGCCGCTCACCGTCAGATGTTTGTTGGCCTGGTAGCTCAAGCCGGTATCAACAAAGGTGTAAGACGGTGTACCCATGGCCATGGAGGTGCGGCTCAGGTATTCAGAGGTTCTGCTGCGGAAGTTGAGGCGTGACCACAGGCTGACGTCCTGCGTTGCCTGCCAATCTAGCGTGGTATTGAGCATATGTTTTGGCATCTGGTTCAGCGGCTTTCCTTTCTGGTCTCCGCTTTTCTGTTCTGACTGAGTAAAGGTGTAGTTGGCTGTCAACTCCCAATCTTTCGTGATCTCCCAGCCCAGAGTGGCTTCAACACCGCGCATATTGGCTTCATCCACGTTGATGCGATCGCTGATAAAGTAATAGGGGGTGTTACCAATGAAGCATTCTGGTGAACCGTTGCCGCTGTCACAGCGACGAACCTCGGTGATTTTGTCTTTGAAGTCGGTATTAAACAGGGTGACACCGGCATTCATTCCTTGCTGGCTGTCCCACAGCAGGCCGATCTCTTGGCTCAGGCTCTTTTCCGGCTTCAGATCGGGGTTGCCAATGATGATTGAGGTGCGGCCACCGCCGGTGATCTGCCCCCAGTTGGCGGAAGACTGGCGCAGATCGGGTGAGCGATAACCGGCAGACACGCCGCCTTTCAGCGTCCACTGTTCTGCCAGATGCCACACGCCGTACAGGCGCGGCGTCCAGTGGTTGCCATAGTTCTGATCCTGATCCATGCGGACACCGCTGGTCAGGGTAAAATCGTTGGTCATGGACCACTCGTTTTCGGCAAACAGCGCCCAACTCCAACGCGTCAGCTTGTTCAGGCCGTCAGCGGCGGCGAGTTGGTTGCCTTCATCATGCAGATCTTCATAGCGATACTGTCCACCCAGGCTCAGCAGGTGATCGCCGAGATCGAACTGCGTTTGCGTATTGAAGATGGTGTTGTTCAGCTTCATTTCGCGACCAGGGTTGTTGGTCTCTTCGCGTTGAATATAGCTGTTGCTGCTACCGAAATCGTAATAGCCGCTGTGGGTGATCGAATAATGTGTGCGCTCGTAGCGGCTGTTGCTGGCACTGTTCGGCGTGCATTTGCCGTTGCGGCAGTTTTCTGCTGCCATCGACACGCCCGGCGTGCTGTTGCGATCCTGCAATGAGCGGCCAATCTCAACGTCAACGCCGTTTTTCTCATCCGGAGTCAGGCTGAACACCGCCGTACCGCTGCGCATCCGCTGCTCGTTATAGCCGTTGATAATCTGGTCTTCAGCGCGCCGTGAAAGCAGGCCGTTGACCCGTAACCCCAGCAGGCCGTCGATCAATGGGCCGGAGGCAAAAGCGTTGGTCTGGAAAATATCACCGGAATGACGATCCTCCTGGAAGGTGGTATCGCCGTGCAGGGAGCCCGTCCACGCCTGAGTGGTGGAGGTTTTACGCGTGATGATGTTGATAACGCCACCCATAGCATCGGAACCATAGAGTGAAGACATCGGCCCACGCACCACTTCGATGCGCTCAATCGCCTGCAGCGGTGGCAGCCAACCTTGTTCGATACCGGCATTGTCGCTGTTCGGGCGCGTACCCCGGGTATCAACGCGTTTGCCGTCAACCAGGATCAGCGTGTACTTGGAGGACATACCGCGGATGCTGATATCGCTGTTGCTGGCACCGCCGGTCACCACCACGCCGGGAACGTCTTTCAGCGCATCGGTCACATCACGATAAGCCCTGGTTTCAAGCTGTTGGCGCGAGATGACGGAAATAGATGCCGCTGAATCCTGGATCCTTTGCTGGAAACCGGAGGCGGTCACGACCATGGTGTCCTGTGATTCTGCCAGGACGCTGCTGCTGGCGAGGGAAGCGAGGATTATTGCGGTCAGTTTGTTATGGCTTAGCTTTTCCATGGGATAAAGATTCCTGGCCCGAGGTTATTAATTGATTGATTTAAAATAAGAGGTAGCTCGCACCGCGGCGGTTTTCCGCTCTGAGGGTGAGGCTTCGGGCTATTGTAAGGAAATTAATAAGAATGTAAATGCAAATGATAATCTATATCATTTGCATATATAAATAAGGGATATTATGTGATGGCAGAGGAAAGAGGCAATATCAGTGCTGGTGCAGGCCGGGGCAGTGCTCAGAACCCCAGCCGATCGCGCAAGGCATAGTAGGCGGCACCCAGGGCAGTGAAGGGCACCCGCAAATGGCGGCCACCAAAAAATGGCAGATGTGGCAGCTTGGCGAAGGCATCGAAACGTTCAGCATCACCGCGCAGCGCTTCGGCGATCAGTTTACCGGCCAGATGTGTCAAGGTGACGCCGTGGCCGCTGTCCCCCTGCAGATAGTAAACATTGTTTTCCAGCCGTCCGAATTGCGGCATTCGTGACAGCGTCAGCAGGAAATTACCGCTCCAGCGGTAATCGATGCGCACATTTTTTAGCTGCGGGAAGGTTTTCAGCATCTTGGGCAGGATTTCGGCATCGATATCGGCCGGATCCCGTGCGCCATACGTCACTCCGCCGCCATACAATAAGCGGTTATCCGCCGTCAGCCGAAAGTAATCCAGCAGGTAATTGCAATCTTCGACGCAATGATTACCCGGCAACAGCGCAAGTGCCATATCGGCCGACAGTGGCGCAGTGGTGATGATTTGTGAACCACAGGGCATGCTCAGGCGGCTGAGGCGCGGCTCCAGCTTATCCCCCAAATAGGCATTACCCGCGATGATGACAAAGCTGGCGCTGACTGACCCCTGCGCGGTCTGCACCCGTGCCGGTTCACCATAGGCGATATGGGTGACCACAGAGTGCTCAAACACGCGTCCGCCGTGGCGCCGTATCGCATCCGCTTCGCCGAGGGCCAGATTGAGAGGATGCAGATGCCCACTGCTACGATCCAGCAGCCCGCCGACATAACGCTCGCTGGCGATTTCGCGCCGGATAGCCTGCCTGTCGAGTAACTCAAGCTGTTGATGACCATAGCGCTGCCACAGTTTCTCTTTTTCCCGAAGCGCGTTGAACTGCTTGTTGGTGAGGGCCGCGGCGATCGCACCAGGACGATAATCACAGGCGATGGCGTATTGATCGATTCGGTGGCGGATAATTTCTGCGCCTTCGAACATCATGCTGCCGAGCATGCGGGCGGTATCCGCGCCGTAACGCGCTTCGATCGTATCGATGTCGCGGCTGTAAGAGTTGAGCGCCTGTCCCCCGTTGCGCCCGCTGGCTCCCCAGCCAATACGCGCCGCTTCAAGCACGACCACGTCATAACCGGCCTCCACCAGATGCAATGCGGAGGACAGGCCAGAAAAACCGCCGCCAACCACGCAAACATCGCAGCGGATGGCTTCTTTCAGTGACGGATACGGCTCATGTGGATTGGCATGGGCGGCATAATAGCTGGCAACATGTTCCGACATGGTTCCTCCGTCTGGCAGTGTCAGAAGGTGGTGGGGGTATGCGCGCTGATGATGCGGCAGACGCGCGTTGACGTATTACTGAAACTGTGGGGCAGGCCGGTATTGATGGCATAGCTCTGCCCAGCCGTCAGCAGGTAGCTTTGGCCGTTGACCGTCAGCATGATTTCCCCTTCCAGCAGGGTACCGATCTCTTCTCCCTGGTGTTTGATCTTCTCGCCGGTGGTGGTGCCGGGCTGGTAGGTTTCCAGCATCATGGCCAGGCTGCGCGTCGGGTTGCCGTTATGCACCAGCTTCATTGATACGCCTTGGCTGCCGATTTCGATCAGATCCTCCGGTTCAATCACCACTTTGGGTTCATCTGGCCGTTCGGGTTCGGCAAAGAATTCAGACAGTGATAATCCATAGACCTTGAGCAACTTCTGTAACGTACTGATGGCAGGGCTGACTTTGTCCTGCTCAATGGTGCTGATGGCACTGTGGGTTAATCCGGACAGTTCGGCGACCCTGCGCTGCGACAGACCCAAATGTTGGCGGATCTGCGACAGGCGCTTGCCTGGTGCCAAGCTGACTTCGCTCATAGCGGTAGTTCCTTCTGATAGGGACGACAAGCTGAGGTAACACCCGGAACCGGGTACCTGTCTGAGTGATATCGACACCACATGATATCGGTAGTTGGGGCGTTATTGGAAAATATATTGCCCACATTTATCGCCGTACTGGCGGAAAAAATAATGTACACGAAAACGGCAGACAACGCCTTTTCGGTCAATATTTTATCAATTTAGCAGCCCGTGGTGAATAATCAAACGCGATTGTAGCATTTGCAAAGCTTTTTTGTTAAGGCTATGTTTAATTCCATGGGTGTTATTTCGAGCACCAATCTCCAGCTCACTTTTCAGAGAATTCAGACCATGTGTTGAACCAATCGGCAAGTGAATGCGAAGGCATTCCCAAAAGCACAACGGCGGGTGATGTATGCAAACCAATAGCGCAGCAGTTGAAAATTTTGCACAGCATAATGAAGAAAGGCGAAGTAGCGCGTTCCAACGGGAGGTGACTCACTATTTGGAACGCCATCCTGCCACACAGTATATCGATATCTTGCTCAATGATTTAAATGGTTCCTTCCGCGGTAAACGTATCCCCATCTCCGGGCTGAAAAAAATAGAAAAAGGCTGCTACTTCCCCGCCTCGGTGTTTGCTATGGATATTCTGGGCAACGTGGTGGAAGAGGCCGGTTTGGGCCAGGAACTGGGGGAGCCTGACCGGGTTTGCATCCCGGTGCCGGGAACCTTAACGCCTTCAGCCGCAGATCCCGAGCATATCGGCCAGGTATTGCTGACCATGCTGGATGAAGATGGTACTCCCTTTGACGTTGAACCCCGTAACGTACTGAACCGAATATGGCAGGCGTTGCGCCAGCGTGGGTTATTCCCAGTGGTAGCGGTAGAGTTGGAGTTTTATCTCATCGATCGACAGCGAGATGCAGAAGGCTACCTGCAGCCGCCGTGCTCACCAGGAACGCAAGAGCGCAACGTGCAGAGCCAGGTTTATTCACTGGACAATCTCAACCACTTTGCTGGCGTGCTGAACGACATTGATATGTTGGCACAGATGCAGGGTTTACCGGCCGATGGTGCGGTAGCGGAAGCGTCGCCAGGCCAGTTCGAAGTGAATCTGAATCATACCGACAATGTGTTGCAGGCCTGCGATCATGCGCTGGCGTTGAAGCGCCTGGTGCGGCAGGTGGCAGAAAACCACCATATGCATGCCACCTTTATGGCTAAACCCTATGAGGATTATGCCGGCAGCGGGATGCACGTGCATATCAGCATGGTAGACAACGCGGGTAACAACCTGTTTGCCGAAGCCGATGGCGCAGATTCGGCGCTGCTGAAGCGTGCCTTGGCCGGGATGATCACCCTGATGCCAGCCTCTATGGCGTTGCTGGCGCCTAATGTCAATGCGTTCCGTCGTTTCCAGCCTGGCATGTATGTGCCGGTCCAGGCTTCCTGGGGGCATAACAATCGTACCGTAGCGTTACGTATTCCCTGTAGCGATGTGGATAACCACCGCGTGGAGTATCGGGTTGCCGGGGCGGATGCCAATCCCTACCTGGTGGTGGCCGCGATCTTGGCGGGGATCCTCTATGGGCTGGATACCGAGCTGCCGCTGCCTGAACCGGTAACGGGTAATGGCCTTGAACAGGAAGGCGTGCCCTTCCCGATTCGTCAGAGCGATGCGTTGTACGAATTTGAACATCAGCATGAACTGACCCAGTATCTGGGGGAGCGTTTCTCACGTGTTTATCACGCCTGCAAGATGGATGAACTGATGCAGTTTGAGCGACTGGTGACCGAAACCGAGATCGACTGGATGTTGAAAAATGCCTGAGTCGGCATTCAGCCTTTGCCGATAAGCGGATTTTCCGTTCAATCAGCAAAAGAATTTGTATAAGAAGGTTTCTGGAGCTTGTCTTGCAGGGGTTTTCTAGGGCAAAATAACCGAATGAAGATAGCCGACGTTTTAACGCGTCGGTTATTTTTTTGCATTTTACGTTATACAAACTGTGAATTTCACACACCAAGCGAGGCCGGACATCGAGCCGGATAGATAAATAGGTTCGTCGCGATCAACCAAAACTTTATGGTCGTGACTCATGAGGATTAGAAAGATGGGGCAATTTTTCACTTTAGCACCGGTGCCCGCCGGTTTCCGCTGCGGCCGCAGCGATTATGGGGCAGTCAAGGCAGCATCGACTCGCTATCCAGCTTCCCTCATCCCCCTTTTAGAATTCAGTCGCACGTTGCGAAGTTTCCCCGCAACCTTAAGTCTTGGCGTGTCTCTTATCCGCAAGGCAGAAGGTAAGGGGGGGCTGCGCGATGTCCGATAACATCATCAGCGCCGCACCAGCCGGCCAGCGCGCTCAACTGCGCAAAACCCTCACTTTGGTTCCGGTAGTCATGATGGGCTTGGCGTATCTGCAGCCTATGACTATCTTTGATACCTTTGGCATCGTCTCCGGCCTGACCGATGGTCATGTCGCAACCGCTTACGCCTTTGCACTGCTGGCGATCCTGTTTACCGCGCTGAGTTACGGCAAACTGGTGCGCAAATTCCCGTCTGCGGGGTCTGCTTACACCTATGCCCAGAAAGCCATCAGCCCGCACGTTGGCTTTATGGTGGGCTGGTCATCGTTGCTGGACTACCTGTTCATGCCGATGATCAACATCCTGCTGGCAAAAATTTACCTGGAAGCGATCTTCCCAGGCGTGCCTTCATGGATCTTCGTTGCGGTGCTGGTAGCGCTGATGACGGCTTTCAACCTGCGCGGCATCAAGCTGGTTGCCAACCTGAACTCCATTATCGTGGTGGTGCAGGTAGCGATTATGATCGTGTTTCTGGGCCTGGTGATCCACGGGATTTCTAATGGCGAAGGGGCCGGCACGCTGGCCAGCAGCCGTCCGTTCTGGTCTGATAATGCCCACGTGGTGCCGATGATTACCGGTGCGACCATCTTGTGCTTCTCATTCCTCGGCTTCGATGGCATCAGTTCGCTGTCGGAAGAAACCAAAGATGCAGAGAATGTGATCCCGAAAGCCATCTTCCTGACGGCGTTGATCGGCGGCATTATCTTCATCGTGGTGTCTTACTTTGTGCAACTGTACTTCCCGGACATCTCGCGTTTCAAAAATCCTGATGCCTCACAGCCTGAAATCATGCTGTACGTCGCTGGCAAGTTCTTCCAGTCGGTGATCCTGGTGATCTCTTGCGTCACGGTACTGGCTTCCGGTATGGCTTCACATGCGGGAGTATCACGCCTGATGTACGTGATGGGCCGTGACGGGGTGTTCCCAGAGCGTTTCTTCGGCTATGTACATCCGAAATGGCGTACGCCAGCGCTGAACGTGCTGCTGGTGGGAGCGATTGCGCTGTCTGCCGTGTCGTTCGATCTGGTGACCGCGACTGCGTTGATCAACTTTGGTGCGCTGGTGGCCTTTACCTTTGTTAACCTGTCGGTGATTTCGCAGTTCTACATCCGTGACAAGTTGAACCGTACCTTGAAAGATAAGATCAACTATCTGGTTCTGCCGGTGTTGGGTGCGCTGACCGTCGGTGCTCTGTGGATTAACCTGGAGTCCAGCTCAATGACGTTGGGCCTGGTCTGGGCGGCAATTGGTCTGCTGTATCTGGCGTTTGTCACTCGCAGTTTCCGCTTGCCTGTGCCGCAGGCGAGTGAAGACGTAGCTTAATTTTTTCCCCCTCTCTCTTTGGGAGGGCCGGGGTGAGGGGCTTGATTAACATATGCCCCTCGCCCTGAGTTTTTTCAAAAGAAGAAGCTCAGGCATTACCCTACCAACTGCTTGCCGTAGTCGAACAACGCTTTCAGCAGGGCCATTTTCTCCTGATCCCCTTCATGCAGGTTATACAACGCTTCCAACTGTAATAGGTAGTTTTGCACCCGCTCTGCGTTGAGCACGTTCTGGCGATGTTGCAGCCAGCGGCGCTGTTCGGCGTCATCCAGCGTTTTGGGGTAATTACGTGCACGGTAGCGGAACAGCAACTCCTTCACCCGGCCATCGTTAAAGGTTAAATCCAACGCCGGCAGATTCTGCGGGTTGGTTTGCTGGATAATCTTCATGGCCGCCCGGTCAGCATCACTGAAAAAGCCGTCATACAGTTTGGCATCCACATCATCAAGCGGCGTGAAAGGTTCCGCTTCGGCAAACAGCGCCACCACTTTTTCCCGCACTTCCGGGTGCTGGCGCAGTACTTGCAGGTTTTGCAGGCAGGCTTGGCGATCAATCCCCAAGCGTTCGGCATTTTCCGGCAGCAGCGTTTTGGCGGGGGCCAGCACTGGGCACTTGTTGATATGCACCAGTTTAATTGGCACGGGGGCTTGAGCGGCGGCCAGCCGATCGCGGCGAGTATAGAGGCGTTCGCGCAGTTCGTCGGCGCTCAGTTCCAGCAATGGCGTGATATCACCGGCCAAATCACACATGATCACCGCATTTTTGTTCTCTGGGTGCCAAGCCAGCGGCGCAACCCAACTGGTGTTGCCGCGCGCGGCACCAAACATGCCGGAAACGTGCACCAGCGGAGCCATTTCGGCGATGTCGATCAGCGCGTTCAGTTTGTGCTTATTACGGTGCTGCAATAGATAATCGAACAGCCGCGGCTGCGCCTGTTTGACCAATTTGGCCATGGCAATGGTAGCGTAAACGTCGGCCATGGCATCGTGCGCATTTTCGTGTTCTATGCCGTTAGCGCGAGTCAGGTGTTCCAGACGGAAGCTGGGAAAGCCGTCTTCATTCTCTGGCCAGTTGATGCCGCTTGGGCGCAGGGCATAGCAGGCACGCATCACGTCGAGCAGGTCCCAGCGTGAATTGCCGTTTTGCCAGCTGTAGGCGTAGGGATCATAGAAACTGCGATAGAAGATGTTACGGCTGACTTCATCATCAAAGCGAATATTGTTGTAGCCGAGAATACAGGTACCGGGCACGCTGAATGCTTGGTGGATCTGCCGGGCAAATTCAGCCTCGTTCACCCCTTTGGCCAGGGCGTGTTGCGGTGTGATACCGGTGATCATCACCGCTTCAGGATCGGGCAGGTAATCATCTGCCGGAGCGCAATAAACAACCAGCGGCTCTTCGATGATATTGAAATCCATGTCGGTACGCACGCCAGCAAACTGCGCCGGACGATCCATGGATGGGCTTTTACCGAAGGTTTCGTAGTCGTGGATATAAAATGTGGCCGGTGCCTTGCTGCTCAAAATCGCATCTCTTCATTGGCGTAGGGAATATGCTCCTATTGTAACGGTGCTATGAACGATGCCAAGCAGTGGTTTAGCTTAAACGGAGAAATGCGTGCGATTACGCATTGCGATAGTAGAGCAGGCGTTGATGGAAGTAGTTCAGCAGATGAGCAGGCACGCTTGCTTCGGCATTTTTTAGCCCAGAAGCATGCCCATAGCGTTCATTGTAAATAACGCTGAGCGCTAGCAGGTCGGTATGGATTTTGTCGCGTTCTTGCTGAGGCAAGCCATCCAGTTTTCGCGCCATGTCTTTCTCCTTGCTCGATAAAGTATCATAGGATCGCTGGGGCAGTTTGTCGCTCCCACATTCAGGGAACAAACGTGTAGCTTAAACTCCCGATTAACTGATTTTAGCGATCGACTCTGATTGGCTGTATGGGCGCTCTGGCCCAAATTTCTTGTTGAGTAAATAGAGGCTACCGATAGCCAGCAGCCAGAATATGGCACAAAAGATCGGTACGGCTAACCAGACTTTTTTGTTGTAACTCATAGTGCCTCCTAATTAAGAGAGGATTGCATTTACTGAGCGTTAAAGCAGGTTTGGCATCAATACTGTCAATATAAGTTTTTTTATTATGCATGAGTTTTGCGTCGCTGGTGTTACTAATAAGTGTGTGAGTGTTTCAAAATATTCCTTAAGATAATATTAAGAAAACTAATTTTCCACCCACTTAATCGTTATTTAATTTTCGTTTACATATTCAGGCATACAATCCAGCACATTCAAGGCTAAATATGAGTATCCAATATGAAAACGCTTCTGTTAACCGGCGCTACGGGGTTTCTTGGTGGGGCGGCTCTAGAAAAATTACTGAAAGATAATCAAGGTGTTAACTATCTTATTCTGGTGCGTGCCGAGAATGTGCAACAGGGTTTGAACCGTATTCGCGCGAATATGGAAAAGTTTAATATTAATAAAACCACTCTGGATAAACTCACGCCAGAAAATATTCTGCTGGGTGATTTAAGTGAGCCGACTCATTTTTTATCCGACACACGTATTAACACCGTGACCCACGTGGTTAACTGTGCGGCTGTGGCTTCATTTGGCAATAATCCGCTTATTTGGAAGGTTAATGTTGAAGGTACCTTGGCTTTTGCACAGAGAATGGCGCAGGTTAAAGGGTTAAAGCGTTTCCTGCATGTAGGTACGGCGATGTCCTGCGCACCTGAACCTGGTTCGTTGGTGGCGGAAAGCGCCGAATTTGAGGAAACGGCGGAACATTTAGTGGAGTACACTCGCTCCAAGTCGACGATTGAGCAACTGATGCGACAGAGCTGCCCACAGCTGCCGCTGGTGATTGCCCGGCCTTCGATCGTGGTTGGCCACACGCGTTTGGGGTGCCAGCCTTCCAGCAGCATTTTCTGGGTATTCAGTATGGCGCTGATGCTGCGCAAATTCATGTGTTCATTGCAGGACAATATCGACGTGATTCCGGTCGATTACTGTGCTGATGCGCTGGTGATGCTACTGAACTGCGAGACGCTGGATAACGACGTTTATCATATCTCTGCCGGCGAAGAGAGCAGCGTCAGCTTTGCGGATATCGATCGCGCCATTGCCGCCGCGCTGGAGAAACCGCCGGTTGGCGATCATTACGCGCAGGTCAGCTACGAAGCACTGCTGCAAATGCGCAGGCAACTGAAGGATATCTTCGGGCCGTGCAACGAACGCCTGATGCTGAAAGCGATGCGCCTGTATGGCTCATTTGCCATGCTTAACGTGCGGTTCAGCAATGAAAAAATCCTCAAGCTGGGCATGCCGAAACCGCCGCGCTTTACCGATTACATTGCCTGCTGCGTGCAATCGACTCGCGGGTTGTCGATACCGCAACAAATGGTGGTGGATTTTAAATAACAGGCTAGGCATCGGAAGCGATGTCCGTTTGGCTTACCAGGATGATGATGACCAGAACACGCGGCCCAGCACCACCAGTTGATCTTTGCGCTGCGGGTAGCTGAGATGTTCATCCTGATACTCTTCGCGGTTCAGTGAGCGGATCACCACGCCGCCATCGGGCTGCTCAATCAGAATCTTGACCCGCAAAAGATTACCGTGACGAATAGCATAGGTTTTTCCTTCGCGGATACGGGTATCGGCCGTGTTGATGCCAACCACATCGCCATCCTGCAAGCGCGGCTCCATACTGGAGCCGGAGATGCGGATAATACGCGCCGCGTTCACCGGCACGCCCATCTTATGCAGATAGTAACGGCGGAAGATCAGTGAAAACTCTTCACGATCGACGATTTCATAGCAGCCATCACCGGCAGAAAAGTCGATATCCAGCAGGGGGATCTCGACAAACTCTTCTTTGTCCTGATCGGTATCCTCCCACACGACGGGCCTAAGCCGTGCCGGTTGGAAATCTGACTCCGCTGCTACATTGGCAAAAGGGTGTTTCAAGGTTTTTTCATGAAACACATCAAACCAGCCTTTAGGTAAGTTCAGTTTGGCTTCAATGCGTCGGGCGAGGTTATCGCCCAGATTGCGCGAGGATTTTTCACCGGTGATCTGGCTCAGCGTGGGGGCAGAAGAGCCGACCAGCATGGCAAATTCATTCTGGTTGGTGCCTTGGCGGGCGTAATGCGCCATGAGATCGCGCAGATTATTGCGCCTGATTTCTTTGGTTTCCATCGGCAGATGATCGCACCCTTTAGCAAAAAGGTAAATCCTCCGGCGGCAGAATTTCGGCCCTGTATTAGCGTTAAGCTAGACGCCGCTATGATTGCTCGCTACGCAGGCAACCACTGTTCATCTTCAGCAATATACGCAAGCGTTTTTCATCCACTAAAATAAAATTTTGGGGCATCGTCGGTGAAAATAACGTGCATTTGGGCAGAGAGATCTCTTCTTTTGAGCGCCTGATATACCGCCACTATCGTATTGTTCATGGCGTGCGTATCGGGCTGGCGTTTGTCATTACCTTTCTTTTGCTGCGCTTACTCAGGGTGCCGGAAGGCATCTGGCCGCTGATCACGCTGGTGGATATGATGCGTTACGGCGAGCCGCGGGAAGCAGCAGGAGAATGGCGAGAAACCGCAGCCGAACTGCGTGCCCTGATGCAGGAGGCCAGCGCTGAGCGGCCTTGCGAGGCATCGATCTGCGGTTATATCTGGCTGAGTATGGAACTGGCGCAGCAGCTTGAGGAATTGAACGATCTGCTCAAGGTGTGTACTGCGCGGGTTCGTGAATAGGGGGTCAGATCATGAAGCATGCGCATCGGGTTTTGGCTGGGGCGCTAAAGTGGGTAAGATAGGCCAATGAGAGTTGTGTCTGACGGGCACAAACCTGTATCTTGGTGTGATAGCGGCCCGTCAGCAAATGAATCTGTGTATTACTAAAGCAAGGGTATCAAGATGGATAATGCAAATAAGCCGAGTTTTCAGGACGTTCTAGAGTTTGTGCGTATGTTCCGCCGTAAAAACAAGCTGCAGCGCGAAATTACCGACAACGAAAAGAAAATTCGTGACAACCAGAAACGTGTACTGCTGCTCGACAACCTGAGCGAGTACATCAAGCCTGGAATGAGCATTGAAGACATTCAGGGCATTATTGCCAATATGCGCAGTGACTATGAAGATCGTGTGGATGATTACATCATCAAAAACGCCGATCTGTCCAAAGAGCGTCGTGATTTGTCCAAGAAGCTGAAGGCGATGGGCGAAGTGAAGTAAAGTAATTATCTCCCCCGCAGGGCTGGTATTTTTCCAGCCCTCGTTGTTTCTGTTTTCCCTTTACGCTGCCTGCATTTTTGCCACCAAACCAGGCCGGTATGAGCGTGTTACGCATTGATTTTTCAAGCGGGTATAGCAAATCAGCCCGGACCCGCTACGCTTAGAGTATCGTCTTGCAGCAAACCCTCAGACTATTGTTTTGACGCTGTGCGGTGGTTAAACAGTATTACCGCTGTTTGTGATAAATAACGTTTAAAGTAGCCTTATATTCATAATTTTATTCATAGATGAGCAATTCATTTTTAGCTATGTTGCGATGACGTAGCCTGGTAAGGGGTAACAGGTTCCTTTTATGACAGAACAACAACTCACCGCATTGCTCAATCTGGACGACAGCGTTCATCCTCCTCGCGTGTTGGCCCGTGGTGATTGGGTACTTGCACATTATCGCCTACTGGAACCGGGTGTCAGACAGTTGCAGAGCCGTTTGCCTGGCGATGTGGTGTTTGATCTCAGCCAATTGGGCGTTCTTGATACCGCTGGCGCCAAGCTACTGGTTGATCTTCTTGGTAGCGAACGGATACTCAATCTCAGCCAAACGGCGCCTTCCCTGCCTGCCGAACGCCGTGTTCTGCTGGAAACCGTAGGCCGTTCCCTGCAAGGGTTTGAGCCTTCGGAGACGGAGAGCCCTCCGGGGTTACTGGTTGAACTGCTGGCCAATATCGGCCAGTCGATGGTCAGTTTCTGGCAAAATTTTATCGATCTGCTGGGGTTCATCGGCCTGACCCTGCAAGCGCTGTTTGGCAGCCTGTTACGCCCTGCGCGCTGGCGGCTGACGTCGCTGGTGGCCAATATTCAGCAGATCGGTCTCAATGCTGTGCCCATCATTATGCTGCTGACTTTCCTGGTGGGGGCGGTGATCGCCTTCCTGGGCTCAACGGTGCTGGCCACCTTCGGCGCCGGTATTTTTACCGTCCATCTGGTGGTGTTCTCCTTCCTGCGTGAATTTGCCGTACTGCTCACCGCAATACTGATGGCGGGCCGCACCGCCAGTGCCTTCACCGCCCAGATTGGCCTGATGAAAGCCAATGAGGAAATCGACGCGCTCCAGGCATTGGGGCTGAACCCGGTGGAAATGCTGGTGCTGCCGCGGGTGTTGGCGTTGTTGATTGCGCTGCCGATGCTGACGTTTATCGGCATGATTAGCGGGATCTTTGGGGGGGCGGTGGTGTGCGTCTTGACGCTGGATATCTCACCCACCATGTTCTTGACCATCATGCAGAGCAGTGGTGGATTACAGCACTTTCTGGTTGGCATGAGCAAGGCACCAGTCTTCGCTTTCCTGATTGCGATTATCGGCTGCTTGGAAGGGTTCAAGGTCAGCGGTAGCGCCGCTTCGGTGGGGGCGCATACCACTTCCAGCGTGGTGCATTCAATCTTTGTGGTGATTCTGCTTGATGCTGTCGCCGCACTGTTTTTCATGGAGATGGGATGGTGAGCCAAGCAGCCCCTGAAGCCATTATTCGCATTCGTAAACTGCGTAACTGTTTTGGCAAACAGTGTGTTCACGAGGATCTTGATCTTGACGTACGGCGTGGGGAGATCCTGGGTGTGGTCGGCGGCTCCGGTACCGGTAAATCGGTCCTGCTACGCAGTATCGTAGGCCTGCGCCGCCCGACGGCCGGGCAGATCCATGTTTTTGGCGAAGACTTGATGGCACTTTCCGGCGAACGTCGTTCCGCGCTGGAAAGGCGATTTGGCGTTCTGTTCCAGCGCGGTGCGCTGTTCAGTTCGCTGACGGTCACCGAAAACGTGGCGTTACCGCTGATTGAATATGCCGGATTGCAACGCAGCGATGCCGAGCAACTGGCGCAGGTGAAGCTGGCGTTGGCAGGTTTACCCGCCAACGCGGGTAACAAGTACCCGGCATCACTTTCTGGCGGCATGGTGAAACGTGCGGCGTTGGCCAGAGCCTTGGCGCTGGATCCGGAGATTCTGTTTCTGGATGAACCCACCGCCGGGCTGGATCCTATCGGTGCGGCGGCCTTTGACAGCCTGATCCGCACGCTGCGCGACGCGCTGGGGCTAACGGTGTTCCTGGTTACTCACGATCTGGACACCCTCTATACCATCTGTGACCGGGTTGCCGTGCTGTCGCAGAAAAAAGTGCTGGTGGTTGATGCGCTGGACGTTGTCGCCGCCACGGATGATGTCTGGATCCAAGAGTATTTCCATGGCCCGCGTGGGCGGGCAGCGCAACAGGCCGTAACGAACATACGAGAGAGGCAATAAGAAATGGAAACCCGTGCTCACCATGTACTCATTGGTCTGTTTACTCTCATTATCTTCAGCGCCGTGCTGTTGTTCAGCCTGTGGTTGACCAAGGCTGGCAGCGATCGTCAGTTCAAACTGTACGATGTGGTGTTCAATGAAGCCGTCAGCGGTCTTTCACAGGGCAGTTCGGTGAATTACAGCGGGATCCGCGTGGGGGAAGTGGTGCAACTGCGGTTGGATAAAGACGTGCCGAGTAAAGTCTGGGCACGCATCCGCGTGGCTGCCTCGGCACCGATCCGCCAGGATACGCAGGCCCGGCTGGCCGTTGCCGGCATCACCGGTACTTCCAATATTCAACTGAGCAGCGGCAGCGAGGCCAGCCCGTTGCTGGAAGGTCGGGATGGGGAAATTCCGGTGATTATCGCCACGCCATCACCATTGAGCCAGTTGCTCACCAATGGTGAAGACTTGGTCACCAACATCAATGAGGTACTGATACGCCTCAATCAGGTGCTGACGCCGGATAATCAGCAGCGTTTGGCCAGCACGCTGGATAATCTGGAGAAGATCACCGGCACCGTGGCTGGGGAGAGTGAGGATATCCGTACGGTAATACGGCAGTTGGCGCTGCTCACCAAACAAGGTAATGATACGCTGGCGCAAACCAATCGTCTGGTGCGCAATGCCAACGGTCTGCTCGACGGGCAGGGCAAGCTGCTGGTCAGTAACGCGGCTAAAACCATGGCATCGTTGGAACAAACCAGCGCTCTGCTGAATAAGCTAATCAGTGAAAATCAAAGCTCGCTGAGTAATGGGATGCAAGGGTTCAACGATCTCGGCCCGGCGGTTGATGAATTGCGCAGAACGCTGGTGGCATTGCGCAGTGCCATGAATCGCCTGGAAGAAAACCCGTCAGCCTTGCTCAGAGGCCGTGAACGTACCAAGGAGTTTACACCACAATGATTGACTTCAGCCTGATCTATGCCCGCTACCGCCGTAACGTTTTACGGCTGCTAGCCCTGATACTGTTTATGCCGCTGGCGGCCTGCACTATTTTGCCGGAAAGCCCGGTGTTGCAGGTTTATCTGTTGCCTGCGCAGCCTGTGGCCGGTTCTGGCAGCGGGCAGGCGTCTGGTCAATCGTTGCGTATCGTCCAGCCGACCACTAACCAGTTCCTGAATAGTACGCGGATTGCCGTTCAGCCGCAGGGGCCGGAGATCACCTCTTTCTCTGGTTCACGCTGGAGCGATCCGACCCCGCTATTGCTGCGTAATCGCTTGATTCAGGAATTCCGTGCCGATGGCCGCTTCCTTTCGGTGAGCAGTGATGAAGATAATGTGCAGGCCAGTATAGAACTGAACGGCGAGCTGTTGTCATACCAAGCGGTATACAGTGGTGATAGCGGAGAAGTGGTGATCCGTTTTGACGCGCGTTTGGTACGCACCTCCGATCGTCGGGTGATTACCAGCCGCAGTTTTGCAGTACGGCAGGCGATAAATGGCAGATCGATGGATCAGGTCGTGCAGGCATTCGGCCTGGCCAGCGATAAACTGGCGGCCCAGATGCTGAGTTGGACGCACCAGCAGACGGTAAACTTTCCTGTAAGATAACGGTTTATAAAGCGGTTCGAATAAAATGCCCGGTAGATGTTTATCGGGCTTTTTTATGCCTAAGGCGTGGTTTTTATCAAGCCGATAAGCAGGTGGTTATGAGGGTAACGAGAACCTACGCCTACTATTTAACCTCTATTCGTTATTTTTATATATCTAACAAGGTGTTACCTTAACGGCTTCGATTTCCCCATTATGAGGTATGCACCATGCTTACAGTCGGCTACAAAAAAGTCATTGTTATGCTCTTGTTTACAGTCATGGGGAGTGCCCATGCCGTAGAAGAGCTGAATAGCACTCGTAGCGGTTTTGGCCAAGCCATGGCGGCACGGGATGTAGAAGGTATCGCACAGTTTTTTGATGAAGAAGGCATTCTGGTTAAGCAGGACGGTTCTCTGGCTAAAGGACGAACTGAGGTCAAAGAAGGATTTCGCGAGATACTGGCGGATAAAAATAGGCGTGTCCGGAGCGTTCCTGATTCATCCACTACCGTACAGAATGGCGATATCATTTTAAGAAGCGGCCGCTGGCAGCTGATCGACATTAATGGAAAGGTGCACGAAGAGTGGTTTGCCAGTGAGGTATTTCGTAAAAACGCGCAGGGTAAATGGGTTTATTTGATAGATAGCCCTTATAACAAACTACCTAATTAAGATTGGCCAAAATGCCAATGCACCTTGGCTGGGTGCATTGGCTGATGTACAAATTCAGACGTATAAGCTACTTACTGACCGGCAGTGTAACCTCGGGTAGTTTAAAACCATAGCGGCTCAACGGCGTGAGAATGATCGAGGTCGGGTTGCCGCTAATGGCAAGCCGTTTGGTCTCGCCTGCCAGCAGATAGTAATTCTCCAGTGGAACGATCTTATTCCCAGGCAATAAGGTGAGCTGTGGCGCTAAGCGGATAACATGCTTGCCTGGGTTGGTTATCACCAGTTGTTGCCCTTCAACACTGAACTTCAGGTCTTCCCAAGGGGTTTTGGTCTGAGCAACAGAACTCGGCTGCACGATAAATCCGATATCCTGGCGGATAGGCATTTTGGCGCTGTTATCTACCGCCTGGCTGACCCCCTCAAACGAGGCTTTCAACAGCACCTCATGGGTCAGTGGCGCCCCTTTTTTCAGCACAAAATTGACTTGCTGGCTTTGATCGGCATCGATACGGGTGATCGGCGGCGAAATCAGGATCTGTTTGCTGAGGTTACCGCCATCCAGATCAATCAGCTTGGTCACCAGTAACAATGGCGCTGAAGAGGTATTCTGAATGTTGAAGCTGACTCGGCCTTCGCTTTCATTGAGGATAATGCCGGTGCTTTCCAGCTTGAATGAAGCTTGTGCAGGAGTAACCATCAGCAGTGAAACCAACAGTCCCAGCCCGAGCAGGATGGATAACAGGAGCGGAGGGTGTGCATTTTTTCTGCTCGTTATAGACATAGTAAACCTCACGATGTGTAAACAAAACTCGTTTTAAGTGTAATCCCTGATAATAAGAAAAACAGGGACGTGAATAATTAGCGACAAATCGCTTCAGAGACTTCGTATAACGCGTTGGCGTCGAACTGGGTTGGTGCTTGATAATCGACCAGGCATTCACTCTGATTCATTGCTTTGACGCGCAACGGTTGGCCGATATCGTCATTGGTCAGCATCACGTTCCCATCGCCGATCACGGTGCCCATAAATTTGCCGTTGCCGTTCAATACCGTTGCGCCAACGGGGAGCGCAGTCCCCGTGGTATCGCGGATGGTCAGCAGCAACTGGCGGGTTTCGGTTACCGTAAAGCTCTTGCTGGCAACCGAACCGCGCGCCAGTGCAAAATCGGCGGTCGTGCTGTTCAGCCTGATATTCAGTGGCAATGTTTTGGTATCAATCTGCGCGGTTGCTGTCGTATAAGGTTGCAGCGCAGGCAGAATGGCCTTGCCGGAGCGATTGGTCAGGGTCGCACCGCTGCCAGGAGCCTGCACGCGCAGATTGCCCTGCTTGGGAATGTCGACAATCGCAAACGTATCTCCTATCGCTTGTGGCGATGTCGCCACGTTGCCGTTGGCGTAGGCCATGGCACCACTGGCTGACAGCGAAACGGAGCGGCTCTGGTTAGACGACTGTGATACCCCGGTGGCTAATTGAGCGTAAGGCGTACGCAAGTTAGCACTACCGCTGACGCGTTGCTGATTTTCTGAACCTGTTACACCCACCGAATAGCCACGGTTTTCCCCCCAGCGGCCTTGATAGGTGGAGCCCATAGACAGGGTATTATCCACTTGCTGTATCCGACTGTTCAGTGTCCCCTGGCCCAGTGGCAACGACAGGCTGGCATACGCCGACTGGCCGAAAGCGGAGGATTGCAAACTGAGGCTCAAAGTCGCATTGCCCCAACGCTGGCTGCTGGATAGCGTATGGGCAATATCACTGTCGCCATTGCGATAATACTGATTATGCGAAGCCACATAGGAGAACGCCCCCCAGCGTGGATGTGCCCAGGTAATGGCAGCACTGGTGGCATTACGCAATGACTGGGCGGCAGGATCCTGACGATAGGCGAAGCCACTGAGTGCGTCATCCGCGGTCAGATAATCCTCTGAACGGTAAAGTGTGGACAGGGAGGTAGAGACATTTACCCCCAAATGGGCTTGAGCCTGCAGATCCAACTGATAACCTTGCCGGTTGTCTTTACCCCGGGCATAGCCGACCCCGCCACCCACCCAGCCGCGTTCCGTTCCAGCGTAGCTGCTTTTCATCACCAGGTTTTGGTATTCAGACGACAGCAACCCACCGGTTGTCGCCCGCTGGCGGCTGGCGGGGCTGAAAGCCAGTTCACCCGTAAGCAAAAGTGGGGCATCCGCGGGCATATCTGCCGTCGCGTTAGGGTTGCGATAACGCCCGAGCCCCAGTTGGTAGCTGCTGGCTTCCTGATAGGCATTGATGTCCAACGCATTGGTTACAGAGAAACGCTGCCTGCGGCCATCTTCTTCGATGATCTCGACGTCTGCCGGGATGCCATTGGAAAAGTTGCTGATGTTACTCAGCGAGAACGGCCCTGGAGCGACGACGGTACGGTAAATGGTGCGTCCACGCTGGCGGATTTCGACGGTGGCGTTGGTATTTGCGACGCCTTTAATCGGCACAATCAATTGTGATGCACTGAACTGTGCGCTGTCGGAATAGAGTTGTGCGCCGAATAGTGGCAGACCAGAGAAGGAGTCACTATTGCTGCCGAACTGACCGAGTTGCAATACTGATTTGAGCGATTCCACAGCACGTAAGGCTGAGGTTTCCTCGGAGGTGTAACGGCTATTGCCCAGGCCGCTGGAGACGCTGCTGCGGTTGCGCACTACCCAGTTACTGAGGTTGACGCCAGGCTCAAATAGCCCCTGGAAAAAGCGCAGGTCGGCGTTGTTACCAGAAATTTGCTGACCGAACAGGTTATAGTTGAGCAGCAGAGCGTGCCCACCGTACTGAAAATCGCCCTGTTCAGGATCAAAAGCTTCTTCGGGCAGCATCAACTCCAGACGGAACTGCCCAGGGTAGGTTCTGACCAGAGCAGTAGGCCATAGTGTGCTCAGTTCTTCACATTCTGAGGCGAGCTTGGGCTGGCGAAGTTTCAGGGCAACCAACAGCGCATTATCAACGCAAAGTTGTCCGTCAGCGTTAAAACGCGCATCGACGGTATAGGAGCGAGCTGCATTGATCTGAATATTGACGGTATTAACGCCGGGAAGGAAACGGGCTTCTTTACCAAAGAATTCGGCAACATCGGCCGTATAGCCGAGAGCGGCTAATGTTTTAAGATCAAATTCCGGGCTCTTTTCATTCGCAGCTTTACTAATAGCGGGCAATAATAGACATGCTGATATTAACGAATAAAACGAGACACGCAACGTTGTCATTCTGGTGCTCCAGTAAACCATTACCGTCAGATAAAGTGATAAAATAAGATGGGGAATAAATAGCGGGCACAGAATGCTGTGCCCGAAAAATTAATTCGTAAACCGATGATTAAATGGCGAAGGAAAAGTTTATCGTCATTGAGCCGTCAATCATGGAACTATCCGTTACCGGGCCGTTCATGGTAGCCGTGCTGGCTAATACCGGGATAATACGCATATCGGCGGTAAATACTCGCCCGGCGACAGGAACAGCATTAGTATCGGACCAGCCATAACGGTTAGTGGAACCAAGGAAATAACCGATACCTGCTGGCGCAGCGGTTAATGTTGAAGAACCTTTTGCGCCGTAATATATCGATCTAGCGACGCCGTCAACAAAGCCATTACGCATTGAAACGGTATAATAACCGATCTTGCCCGTTCCGTTGATATAACCCAACCCAAAGTTGGTGAGGTTTGGCGCAGTTTGGCTGGCCGTTGCTGCCCGGTTATCAGTTGAAGTGATGCTGAGATAGGTCTGTGAGTCGCAGGTCACACTCCAGGTTTTGGTCATTGATGCCAACGACGTTGTGGCACTGGCTGACACCAGGGAAGAAGACAGTTTACCCAGGTCATAAACGCCGTTATCAGGTGCGGCAACGGTGCAGGTGGGAATATCAATACTCCCTTGAACCTTGAGTTCTGCCGTAGTTTCTGCAGCCTGAGCATTCGCCACTGTCAGCATGACAGATGGCAGCATGGCGAGGGCAATAAGGTGTTTTTTCATAACAAAATAAAATCCAAGTCAATTGAGTGCTGATAGTTCAGGTCGTTGCCCGCCATGGGCGGGCAACTCTGTCTGGATTAGATGCCGTAGGCAAAGTTCAGCGTCATCGAACCGTCGATAGTGGTGTCATCAGTAATCGGGCCGTTCATAGTGGCAGAGCTTGCCAGTACTGGGCTAACGGTGATGTCAGTAACGAAGATCTTACCGCTTTTTTGGGTGTTGGCTGTTGCTGTAGCCCAACCGGAACGCTGACCGGTAGTGATGTTTGCCGTAGCTGCCGGGGTAAAGGTGGCTGAGGCAGAAGTAAACAGGCTGGAAGCCACGCCATCTACGGTGGCATTTTGCATTTGTGCGGTGTAGTAACCGATTTTCCCGGTACTGTTAACCATCCCCATGCCAAAGTTGGTGGCAGCTACCGCGCTGGATGAGGCCGCACGGTTATCTACCGGTGCAAAGTTCAGGTAGGTTTCTGCATCGCAAGTAACCGTCCAGGTTTTGGTCATCGGAGTCAGCGCGGTAGTTGCCGCCGGCTTGATCATGGTGGCAGACAGTTTGCCAAAGTCATAGATGCCATCATCAGGGCCTGCCACAGTACAGGTTGGAACGGTCAGTTCACCGATAACTTTCAGCTCTGCAGTTGGGGCGTTAGCGTGAGCGTTTGCCATGGTCAGCAGCAGGGTTGATAATGCAGTTGCGGTAATTACGTGCTTTTTCATAAAACAAAAATCCATATCATGATGTTAATAACAACGTGTTTGGTTTTATTTGCTTGTTAATATTGGCAATATAAAACCGTTAATAAAAATTGACGGCATACATTCCATCAATTCTTGTTATTAATGGGTTTTCCCATTAAAAATTTTAACCGCGCGAGGCGAGCGGGTTATGTATTAGAGTCAGTGAGGTTATTCTGTGAATCGTTGAGTTTTTTAATCTTTCCGTAGAGGTCAATTAATCTCAGTTAGGGTTCCCATAGCTGTATACTATACTCGTCATACTTCAAGTTGCCTGAGTGTTGGCTACGCCCTCTCGCACCAGCCACATAGTGATCTATGCCTCTGGCGACTCGGGCTTGCCGTCTACATGCAACTCAAATTATGTAGAGTATAGTAATCTCTTGCTTCTGATGATTTCTAACTTGGTTATAGAGTAACTGACTAAAACGGTTAGCAGGTATACATTCTTTCTGTTGAAAGAATATAAACGCCGTCATGCTCATATTGCTCACATTGAATAAATACGCTGTTCTTTTGATGCGGCGACTATAAAAGCTTTTCTTATCGCTGAGGAGATATTTTTTTGTTTCACGTGATGCTTTATTTGAATGTGTAACAGGAGGGTTTTTTTTGAAAACAATGAGATAGGTTATTTTTTGTCAGAAAATATATGGTGTAAAAAATGACTAAAAAACGATTTTTATAGAAAAAAAACGCATAACCCTAGTAAAGGTATGGATAAAAATACGGGGTTAGCGGTCAGTGAAAGGATTTTCGGCTGCAACTTAACCAGGTTTCGGCTTGGAAAAATTGATTGAGATCAAATAATGCAAAATCAGCAAGAATATTTCTTCTATCATTCTGATTTTAAAAAAATACTGAGTAACTCCATCGCTTGAGATGGCGGCGTTTTGTCCCTTACCGTTGAGCAAAAGCTCAAGGCAAGCGCGAATGCTCGTTGCGGAGAGGGGGGAGGTCGCAGTATCAGGCAGATTTGTGCCGCAAGCAGCTGGCTTTGTCAGCAGTCTGAGGACATCTTGCGGATGCCCTGATTTTAGCCCACAACAAAAAGCGTCTATCACCCCGTGGCAGGCAGAAGGCGACGTATTAATTCCCTCCCACCGACGAGCGCTGTTGCCAAAGCCAGCACCCCGAGAAGCAGTGAGATACCATAAAATGTTTCGCTATAGCCGAAAGCAGCAATCGCTGGGGTGCTGAGCCAAGGGGAAAGGAACTGGCCAAGAAAGATTGAGGTGGTTAACATGCCTCCTACCAGGCCCCGATGCCGTTCTGGGGCCAGGTTGAGCGCAATGGCGACGAAATTCGGCGAGACCATGGCGTAACCTGCGCCGATAGCGGCGGCACCCGCAAAGATTATCCAGGGTTTCACTCCACAGCCGATGAGCATAAATCCCAGGGCCAGCATGGTATAGCCCAGGCTGTAATTGCCGTAGAAGCCGATCGTGCGCTTCATTCGCGCATAGAGCAAAGCCGTGCAACCGCCTGTCAACATCAACGCCCCCAAGGCTGAACCGGTCATCACGGCGCTGTTATAGCCTTGTACCTTGAAGAAAAACGGGAGCTGTGTCGGTATGACGAAGAAGAGCATATTGGTCAGCATTTGCAAAAGGGCCAGGGTAAGAATGAGCCATTTCCAGGCCCGGTGCCCCTTGTTTCCCTGCATTTTGGTACGCGGTGCCGATCTGACGGGTTCGCTAATCGCCACCCACATCAGCGGCAGGAAAAAGGCTGCCAAGCCGTAGATGGCGAATGGCAACCGTGGTGAGATCGCCGCCATGTACCCGGCCAGTGAGATAAACAGAAAACCACCGAAATTGCGTGCCGACACCTGTAGCCCCACTAGGTCACTGCGTTGGTTGCCGGTGAAGTAGTCGCCAATCAGGGCGGTTCCCGCTGTCATGATGAGTGCCACGGCGACCCCCAGGGCCAGGCGACTGGCAAAAATCGCTGGCAGGCTCGGCAGGTAGAGGCCGGCGCTGCCGGTGATGATGAACAGAATAACGCCGATCAAGAGCATTCTGCGTCGCCCAAAGCGATCGGCGAACATGCCTGCCAATGGGGCGCAGAGCACCACGCTAAGAGAGGGGGCGGGCACCAGAAGGCGTGTCAGTATTTCCGCATGGGGGGCGTCTGAAAAGGCGGCCTCGAGCCCTGCCAGCGCAGGGCTGATCGTTGCATTCGCCATAACGGTCAGGCTCGCCGCCAGCAAAAGAGCGATGGCCCGCTGATCTCGCCAGACGGATGTTGGAGCAGGAACGGGGTCTTGTTTCATGAACTGTTTTCCTCTTGCATGAATTTGCGTGTTAATGCATCGTACAAGTTCAAGTCAACTTGAGGTCAAGCATGAAAATCCTGGATATCGGCGAGGTGGCGCAGCAATCTGGCGTATCGCCTTCGACACTGCGCTATTACGAAGAGATCGGCCTGATCGCTTCTGTCGGGCGGAACGGCCTGCGGCGGCAGTTCAAGACAGACGTCCTGTTGCGGCTTTCCTTGATTGCCCTCGGTAAGTCTGCCGGTTTTTCGCTGGTTGAAATTGCCAGCATGTTTGGCAAGGATGGATTGCCGGATCTGCCGCGTGGGAGCCTGCATGTCAGAGCGGATGAGTTGGAACGCCAGATCTGCAATCTTACGGTGTTGAAAAACGCGTTGCGGCATGTTGCCGATTGCCCGGCACCCTCACATCTCGAGTGCCCGACATTCCAGCGCTTACTTGCGACGGCAAGTCATCGCAAAAAGAGTAAAGTGAAATAGAAATATGGGAAAAGGCATAACGCTATTAGCTAGTCGAGACATTTAAGTACTGATATCTGTATCCGCCGGGCAACTCAGACAGACTCTGTTCAATCAGACGTTTTTATGTCTATATTTCCTAACAGCCACTATCATTATTTTTCCACGGCAACATCCTCATCAACGTATTATCACGCATAACGTAATGATGAAATATGGCAGCTAAAGAGTGGAACCCTATAATAAAATAACCTGCACTGGCAATAAACTCATGAATTTCTTTTAACGTATGCTGTAGATTTCTATTCTGTTCATAGCTTACAGGCATGGTGTAAGAGAAAAACGACCACTCGACATTGCCATAGTAAAGAGACAGGCCCCCGAGGAGGGGAAGGCTGATAAACATAAGGTAGAGAATGCCGTGTACAGCCTTTGATAGCGTTATTTGCCAACGCGGAGGCGTCGGGATAATATCAGGGTTTTTGTGTGTAACCTTCAGGAGTATTCGAACCAGCATCAATATCATAACGCTGACACCCAAAGTATAATGGAGCGTTTTTATCCATTCTCTTGCATCACTCCCTTTCGGCGCTACCCCTTTTAACTCCATGGTTGCATAAGTCAGTACGATAAGAATAAAAATAAGCCAGTGAAATAAAATCTGACTAGGTGAGAATTTCTGATTCATCATGACCTCTCTGATGTGTGGTAGCCAAATTTACACTATTTAGATTAGGTTAACATTAAGGGGAACTGTATGACTTCCTGTAACCCTTATTTGTAATTTCAGTTCTGTGAGTCTAACTCTGTCTTCTTAAGGAGTTCTTAAGCAGCTTGGGATTTATAATTATTAATATGCTGCTATGACTTTCTGAAAAAACGCGTGGGGAATATGATATTACCGATGAAAGTAATAATGATTATCATGAGTGTTTCTATAGGGTGCTCACTCGGAAACAGGTTGCCATCGGCTCTTACGAATTTGTTTCTGCGCGTGCCGCGCCCCAAGGGGCAGGTCAGTCTTGACGATAACGGAATTCAGCGTGCCGAAGCCCCCGCGTTATCCAACGGGGGCAGTGGAGGTTACTCGTCAGCTAACATGAACATGCCGAATGGATGGATTTGCAGGTAATAACTGTCTCCCGGTTCCGGTTGCAATTGGGTGGCGTTAACCTGTAACAGCAGCGACTGATCGTGCCAATTCACCAGCACTTCGTATTGCGGCCCCATATAGGCCACTTTGCTGATGGTGCAGCGTTGGCTGGGTTCGCCGTGTTGGCTGAGCGTGATCGCCTCGGGACGCACGCCAACCGTACATTGCTGCAATCCAGAGGCAAAACCGTGCGGGCGTGGCACCTGATAGCCGAAGATCTCAACGCCGCTGCTGGTGACCTTGGCCGGGAAGATGTTGGCATCACCCATAAAACTTGCCATAAAGCGCGATGCCGGGTAGCGGTACAACGTTTGCGGTGCCCCGAGCTGCATGATTTCCCCTTTGTTCATCACCAGCACGCTGTCTGAAACGGCAAAGGCTTCGCTTTGATCGTGCGTGACATACAGTGAGGTGATATGGAACTGTTGCTGCAACTCACGGATTTTCTCGCGCATGCTACGGCGCAGGTTCGCATCAAGGTTACTCAAAGGCTCATCGAACAGCAGGACTTTGGGTTTCAGGATCAGCGCTCGCGCCAGGGCAACGCGCTGCTGCTGGCCGCCGGAGATCTGATCGACATAGCGTTCTTCAAAACCTTCCAGATCGACCAGCATGAGTGCTTCACGCACCCGATCGCGGATCTCAGCCTTGGGCCGGCCGAGCATCTTCAAGCCGTAACCGATGTTATCCCCCAGCGACATATGTGGGAACAGCGCGTAGGACTGGAAGACCATACAAATATCACGCTGCTGGATAGAGCGTTCGGTCACGTCTTCGCCATCGATAAAGATCTGCCCGCTGCTGGGCTTTTCCAACCCGGCAACCAGGCGTAATACCGTGGTTTTGCCACAGCCGGAAGGGCCAAGCAGTGTCACCATTTCACCGCGTGGAATCGCCAGACTCAAATCGCCAATCACGGTGTTGTTGCCAAAGTGTTTGGCGACGTTTCTCAGTTCAACAAAGGGTTTTTTATCTTGATTGTCAGACATGTTGTTCATCCTTATGCGCCGCGCTCAGGCCGCATTCCGGGCTTTGGAACGCGCCACCCGCGCTTCCCCAACCAGGGCATCAAACAGGAAAATAATCGCCAGCATCACGACGATCAGAATCGAACCATAGGCAATTGCCACGCCATATTCACCGTCCTCAACCCGGTTAAGGATGTAGGAGGTGGCGACGCGCGTATCCGGCGTAACCAGGAAAATAATGGCGCTGACGGTGGTCATGGCACGCACGAAGCTGTAAACCAACGCCGAGAGGATCGCCGGGCGCAACAGCGGCAGCAGGATATACAGCACGGTGCGCAGTGAACCGGCGCGCAGGCTGAGCGAAGCTTCATCCAGCGATTTGTCCAACTGCCCCAAACCGGCGATACCCGCACGGATCCCTACCGGCACGTTGCGCATCACCATGGAGATAATCACGATCGCTGCGGTACCCGTCAGGTAAACCGGCGCACTATTGAACGCCAGAATGTAGGACACCCCAGCGACGGTGCCCGGCACCGCGAAGCACAGCATGGTGCTGAACTCGATGACCTTTTTACCGCTGAACTGCTGGCGCACCACGATGTAGGCAATCAGCAGGCCGAAGATGGCAGTAATCGGAGCGGCAATCCCGGCATACAACAAGGTATCCAGCAGAGAAGGCCATGCGCCATCGCTGAATCCTTGGCCGAACAGCTTGCTGAAGTTGTCCAGCGTCAGGGTGTAATCCACCCCCCAGTTGACGGTGAAGCTGCCGTAAAAAATGCTGCCGTACAGCAACAGGTTAAAGGCGATCCACACGTACAGCATCAATGAAACGCCCCACACCAGCAGCGTTGGCAGCGGCTGCACATCACCATGGTTTGATTTGCCGGAAATGGTCACGTAGGAGCGTTTACCGATCCACATGTACTGCACACAGAACACCAGCAATGAGAACAGCAGTAAGATCACCCCTAAGGTACTGGCGGCCTGATAATCCAACTGTGCGCCGGTGATATAGAAGTAGATCTGCGTTGCCAGTACGTCGAAGTTGCCGCCCAACACTAACGGGTTGCTGAAGTCGGCCAACGACTGGACGATAACGATCAGGAACGAGTTAGCCAGCGCTGGTTTCAACAGTGGCAGGAAGACCTGCGTGAAGGTCTGAAAACGGTTGGCGCGCAGCGTGTAGGACGCTTCCTCCAGTGAAGGGTGGATGGTCTTGATGGCACCGTCGAGGATCATAAATGACATCGGGGTAAAGGCCAGCACCTGTGCCAGCCAGATACCGGTAAAACCATACAGCCAGTTGGTATTGGTCAGCCCGAACCAGGTCACCATAAACTCGGTAATGTAGCCGGAGCGCCCCATCATCAGGGTAACGCCCAACCCGACGACAAAGGGCGGCGTGACGATAGGCAGGATCGAAAAGACGCGGCCAATCAGCGCTGAACGGCGGGCAATGCGCGTGGTATAAATCGCCAGCACCATACCGAAGAAGGTGCAACCTATTCCAACGGCGGCAGAAAGCAGGAAAGAGTTCCAGATCACCTGCAAAATATGCGCTTGCCCAAGAACCTGCATAAATCCTAACGGGGCGAAGGCACCGGCATCATCGGTGAACATCGGAATAAAAATGGCGATGCTGGGGTAAATGATAAACAGGGTGATGAGCGCAATCACCGCCACCAATGATCCCAGCACGAAGCGATCACCCCCTAGCCATTCCAGCCTGGAAAGTGCCAAGGTGATCACCGCGCCCAGCGCCAGCAGGAGGGGCAGGGTTGCGAATCCCATACCGGTATCGGTTAAGGTGGCAGTGATAAACACCAGCCCCGCGCAGGCCAGCGCGTAACCGGCGTCAAACAGGTGTCGGGTACGTCGTTCGCGGCCAGCGGCCAGTGCCGGGCGCAAAAACAGCAGCAGCGGTGCGGCAAACCACACCAGCGCCACACCGCTGTGCGACCATCCATAGGCGGCCAGCAGCTCTTCACGAGAGGCTCCCAGTAGCCCGTAGTCCAGGCTGTATGAGGGCAGCAAGGCAAAGCCAGCCAGCGCCAGCAGCAGCCAGTAGAAAATAGGATCCCGCCCCTGCGCGGCGCGCAGGGTAATGGCTTCAGACATGATATTCCCCGGAATTAACTAAATGGGACGGGCGTGGAGATAAACACGCCCGATCTGGGTAGCACTGGGTTAGTTGCCCATCTTCACGTCGCTCACCCACTTGGAAATCAGCTTTTTACGCATATCGGAGGCACCGTAGGTATCCATGTCGTAATCGATCAGTTTCAACTGATCCAGTTTCAGCGAGTTGGGGGAGGTTTCAGCCGTGGTGTTGGTCAGAATCTGGTAAGACTGGCCTTTCTTCCAAGACAGCTCTTGGGCTTCTTTAGATAGCGCCCAGTCAACGAACAGCTTGGCGTTTTCCATATTGCGGGCATTCTTGATAATGCTGATACCGCCAATTTCATAGCCGGAGCCTTCGCAAGGGGAAACCAGCGTCAACGGAGCCCCTTTTTCCTGTTCTAGCGAATAGTCATGCAGGAAGCCAATGCCGATGGCGATTTCACCGCGTGCGGCGTTGCGAGCCGGAGCGATACCGGATTTGGTGTACTGAGAGATATTTTTGTTAAGCTGCTTCAGGTATTCAAAGGCCGCCTCTTCGCCCCATAGCTGAGTAAAGGTGGCCAGCGCGGTGTAAGCGGTACCGGAGCTTTGCGGATCGGCGATCTGGATCTCCCCTTTGTAGATCGGGTTGGTCAAATCTTTCCAGCATTTGGGCACCGGCAGATTCTTTTCTTTCAGGCGATCGTTGTTGACGCCAAAGCCGAGGATGCCGATATAGACCGCAGAAGAGTAGTTGCCTTTGCGTTTGGCCGGATCGCGGAACTGCGGCATGATTTGTGCCAGATTAGGTGAGGCGTAAGCCTCGAGCAGGTCCATTTCACCCGCTTGCGATTGGGGATCCAGCGTGCCGCCATACCAGACATCGGCCTGTGGATTCTTTTTCTCCGCTTCCAGCTTGGCCAGCGTGCTGCCGGAACCATTGCGGATAAAGCTGGTTTTGACGTCGTATTTTTCCCCGAAGGCTTTGGCTTCTTCTTCACACATGGCGTTGGTGGCGCTGCAATAGATCACCAGTCGCCCCTTGGCCTGTGCGCTTCCTGCCAGCGTAGCCAGTGCCAGAGTCGTAGCCAAGAGGGTGTTCAAAGGTGTTAATTTCATCATGCTGTCCTTTTTGTTGTTGTAGGGTAAAACGAACTTATTGGTTTCCTTCCCCGTGAGTGGGATAAATTCACGAGCCTCTCTTTTTGGCCGTTATTGCCGCATTTGCCCGGCCATCAGCATCGGCATTAACAGCAAGCCAACGCAGGTGGCGGCCAGCGCCAACACGGCAAAAAAGCCGTACCAGCCGTAGTGTTGTAACACCTGAGCGAGCGGCCAACCGGCCAACGCCGCGCCCAGATAGGCAAACAAGCCGAGAAAACCGGTCACTGTGCCTGCTGCGTTTTTATGGCAGTGCTCCGTAGCCGCCAAACCAATCAGCATCTGTGGCCCGAACACAAAGAAGCCAAGGCTGAAAAAACAGACTGAAAGCAACCCGTAGTGGTGTAACGGGGCCAGCCATAAGGCGGTCATCGCCAGAAACAATCCGCAAGAGAACAGCAGGATCATCGGCGCTCGCAGGCCGCGAAACAGCAGGTCCGAACCCCAACCGGCAAACAGAGCGCCAAATAACCCACCCAGTTCAAACAGCGACAGGGTGGCGTTAGCCTTCATCAGGTTCACACCATGGCTTTCTGCCAGCCAGATATTGCCCCAGTCATTCAGCGCAATACGTATCAAGTACACCAAGATGTAAGAGACACCGAGCAACCAGATGGTCGGGTTACGTAAAATGGTGTCATACAGCATCTGCCGCATCGGCATTGGCGGGCTTCTTTGCTCTTGCCAAAGCTCCAGCGGATCGCGCCGCCAACTGCCAACGCTCGGTAATCCTTGTTGCTGCGGTTTGCCACACAGTTGCCAGCACAGCCATAAGCCAATCAGCATGCCGATCACACCCGGCAGCAGCAGGGCCGATTGCCAGCCGTAGTGCGAGGCCATAAAGCCAGACAGCAGCGGCACCGCAGCACCGCCCAGGCTGATCGAGGTATTCCAGGTTCCCCACCAGAACCCGCGTTCGTTACGTGAGTACCAACTGGTGAGCAATTTGGCACAGGGTGGCCACCCCCAACCTTGAAAGAAACCGTTCAAGGTCCACACCAGCAACAACGCCGTCAGTGAATGACAAAAGGCGAACAGAATGTTCAGTAACCCGGTGATGAACAGCCCCACGCCCATAAACCAACGCACCTGGCTGCGATCGCTGACAATGCCGGAAACAAACTTCGAGCCACCGTAAGCCAGATAAAACAGCGTGCCCAACAGGCCGATATCGCCTTTGTCCAGATTCAGCTCAAGCTGCATCACCGGCATGGCGTAGCTGACGCTTTTGCGTGTCAGGTAAAACGCGCCATAACCGACGATCATCGAAAACATCAGGCGTGGCCGCCAGTAGCGATAGCGGGCACTGATTTGTTCTGCAGTTAACGTGGCCGATGTCATGGGTTCCTCTGGACAATGAACGCAGTGTAAAGAGTGAATAACAGAAAGGGATGAGATAAGGTTTTAGAGGCCTAAGACTTATTCCTAGTCAGGACGGGGTTTCGTTCAATTTTGTGGGGAAGTTAACAATTACGCGGGTGCCGTTGCGGCGCTGAAGTTGCCAATCCCCACCGAGAGCGTGTACCCGTTCTTCAATTCCGAGCAGGCCAAACCCACTGCTGGCTTGTGGTGGCATACCCTGGCCGTTATCGCGGATCTCAAGGGTGATCATCCGATCGTTTTGGGTCAGGCGCAGGCGGACATGGCTGGCACAGGCGTGTTTGCTGATGTTATTGAGCGACTCCTGTGCCACGCGATAGAGAGTGGATACCAGCGTTTTATCGCTCGGGGGGACGGGTAATTGATAATCGAGGTGAAAATCAATCCCTTGTTCGGCAAAGGCAAACTCATTGGCCAGATGGCTTAGCGCTTTGTCGAACGCCATCTCCTCCAAGACCGGCGGACGTAATTGCCGTAACAGCGTGCGGGTGGTGTGGTGGATACGCTGAGAAAGCGCATCGATCTGTTCAGCGGCCAGGCGGGTGGCCGGCGCGGTGGCGCTGCGGTTCACCAGCATCGCCTGAATCTGTATGGCGGTAATATTCTGGCCGATCTCATCATGCAATTCGCGGGCGATGCCCTTGCGTGTTTCTTCCTCGGTTGCGACGAGCCGCTCCATCAGATGCCGTTTGGCTGCCAGTTCCCGTTCCAACTGCTGGCGATAGCGCTGTAGCTTTTGCGCCAACTGCTGCTGGCGGCTGATGGCGATCCCCAAGCCAATCCCCAATAGCGCCTGGGTGGAAAGGAACAGCTCCAGTTCACGCGAATCCTGAAAAGCGCCACCCGCTTGGCGGGTGAGGGTAATCAGTATGCTGCCAAACAGGGCTGCCAGGACGCCGCCTTGCCAACCGAACAGGTAGGCCATAAGCACATTAGGCAGGAAGATGAAAATCAGTAGCAGACGCTCCATTTCTGGCGCGATGGCTACCTGCACGCAAATGCCAATCGTGAAAAACAGCGAACACCACAGTAACAGCGAGGTGCGAATCTGCGGAGTGAGGGGATGAGGGGCTGGCATGGTGGCAACCAGTTGCTGTTTCAGATAGGTATGAATCAGATAAAGAAAAGGCACCAGCAGTACACCACCGGTAAAACAGGTCAGCAGTGTCTGGCTGATCGGGGCGGTTATCCAAGGGCCAGCCAGCAGCCCATACAGTAAAGCGTTAGCACTGATAGCGGCCAGCAGTAGCGACAACCGTTGCCAGTAGTGGTGATAACGATACCAAAGCCGTTGAGTACACCAGGCGGGCAGCAGGCTTAAGCATGGCAAAATCAGCATCAGGGGGGCATTCAACAACTGCTGGTTATTCAGCCACAGCAGTATTGCCCCTTCTGCCAGCAACAGCGCTGGCCAATAGCGGCGCGGCAGCAGGATTAACAACGCTAGCCGCAGCCCCTGGGGCAAAAGCAGCGTGGCTTGCTGGCTGTTTTGCGTGAGATGCAAACTGATGGTCCACAGTGCCAGCCAACTGAGAGAGAAAAACAGCACCAGGAACAAGGAAAGCGCCAGGCGGCGCAGGATCAGCGGCACCGGTTAACCCCCGGTAAGCAACTGATGCTGCAGGGCGAAGTGCACTAACTCAACGGTTGTGCTGCACTGTAGTTTACCGAGGATATTAGCGCGGTGTACCTGCACTGTTTTGTGGCTCAAGGTTAACTGCTGAGCAATGGTTTTAACGCTCATGCCGTTGACCAGTAAATCGAAGATTTCTTTTTCCCGTGGCGTGAGCGCCTGCAGTTCTTTCGGTGGTTGCGGCGTGTGGCGCAGGGCGCGCAGCGCATCGGCGCACAGATAGAACCCGCCATGGCTGACGGTGCGCACCGCCTGCACTAGCTCATGCGGCCCACAGCGCTTGGTGAGATAGCCGCCAGCCCCGGCATCGATAGCGCTCTGCACAAAAGCATTGGTGTCATAAATGCTGAGAATAATGGCGCGGAACGTCGGGCGCTGTTGGCGCAAGCGCTGTAACAGACTCAAGCCACTTTCGTTTGGCATGGCAATGTCCAGCACCGCCACGTCGATCGGATCGTGTAGCAGATGCGGCCACGCCTCAGCCGCCGAGTCGAACTGCCCGATAATGCGAATATCGCTCTCTAGCGACAGTAATTGGACAAATCCGGAACGCACCACCACGTGGTCATCGATCAGAGCTACGTTAATCATAAGCCTGTAACAAATTATGTTGTTTGCCGCATCATGCGCAGGAAAAATCCTGGGGGCAACCCCCGCGCTGTAAAATGGAAGAGAGTTAACAGTTCGGCTTTGAAATGGGGGAAAGTTCAGGTGAAACCCAGAGGTGCCTCGCGTCTGTGGTCCTAAAAGAGAGCCAAATAAAAAACGTATTTGGTGATGATTGGGCATCTCCTCACATTGCTTTGCCTACTTTGTGGCGCAGTAAACTTTCACCTGCACCATGTTGTCATCAACAACGCCCACGTTTCATGGCCTGAAAGAGGCACCCGATATGTTCTGATGCTCTCTCTTGATAGGCAAAGCCTTTGAAAACAGCCCTCTCACATTGCGGTTAAGGTTTGAATTTCACATCAGTGCTGACTGTTTTGCGACTCTGTTCGCTGCACGCCAGCAACTTCTGCTCACATACAGTGAGAAACGGGAACATCTCTTCCGCTTTCTTGCTTATGTCGGTGCATTCCTTTCACCAACGCGCCATCATGATAATTATAGCATTGCACCTATATAGCACTTAACCTATATTGATAAGGAGGTCTTGTGTGGTCGATTAAAACAACGGATACGTTTGATCACTGGTTTACTTCACTTGACGATACCAACCGGGCCAGTGTGCTTGCTGCGATGATGGTGCTGCGGGAAAAGGGGCCGGGATTGTCCAGACCGTATGCCGATACGATCAAAGGTTCCTGCTACAGCAACATGAAAGAGTTGCGCATACAAAACCGGGGCGATCCGATGCGGGTGTTTTTCGCTTTTGACCCTACCCGTACCGGCATTGTGCTTTGTGCCGGAAATAAGGTGGGCAATGAAAAACGTTTTTACGATGAGATGCTCCCGGTTGCTGACTGGGAATTCACGAACTGGCTGAACACACTAAAAAAGAAGGAGTAACGCGATGGGAAGAACACTGGAACAGCTTATTGCGGATGAAAAACCTGAAGTCGTGGCCGAGGCTCAGGCGATGGCGACGGACATCCTGCTTAACATTCACCTTGCCGAGTTGCGTGAGAAAGTACAGAAAACGCAGGTCGAAATGGCGCAGGCGCTGGGCATCAGACAACCTACCGTTGCAGGAATGGAGAAACCGGGCCGCGATTTGAAGCTTTCCACCCTTAAACGCTACGTTGAGGCAGTTGGTGGTAAACTGCGCCTTGACGTTGAACTACCGGATGGTTCTCACTACGGATTTTCACTGTAAACACTGGCGTTCCCGGAGCAAAACGCCAGTCTCGTTATGACAAGCAGATGGCCCGCCGCCGGAAAAGAGGATTTTCCAGACCGGCGAGAACGCGTGCGGCATGATCAGCCGACCATTTCTCTGCTGGGGCTCGCTCATAGCGCGGCTTCGCGTTATGGGTAACTGAGTTTTTACCTGAGCGCTCATATAAAGTACCACCGGCGAGTTTTCTTTTTTACCGTTATGGTGGTATTTGAGATGCCAGAATTTTGTACCGTTGGGTTGAACCAAAAAGAAGAGACAGACGCTATGGGCCAGCTTGAAAGGCTTATTTTAGGGGAATGTTTTTCGGATTGCTATTTCGCTAAGTGACATTTGGGGACTTCGATGTTTACCGAACCAAACAGGCCTTTAATAAAGCCCCCAAAAATTCTGGCAGTCATATAATAATGCGGAATTCAGTGTAACCCCATTTACGTATAACTTGTTGATTTTACTGCATCCATCGACATCGAAAGACATCACTGGAATAGAATATGGCTCCTCTGACTGGACTCGAACCAGTGACATACGGATTAACAGTCCGCCGTTCTACCGACTGAACTACAGAGGAATCGTGTGAACGAGCAGAATCATAACGGGGGGGCCGAGGGAAGTCAAAGGCGTATTACACATTCTGCGACCGTTTGCTTACAGAATACGCAACGTGTTGAGGTTTTAGCAGATTTAGCCGATCGCCGCACGTTTTGCACGCCGCCAATCTGGAGCGTTGGCGTTATCGGTAGGCATTTTGCCTGCCGTCAGCCGCTGCCGGCAGAACGGTAAATTCGCTGTGGGCGGCCGACCTTGCCATAAATGATCTCGGCAACCAGGCGGTTATTGGCGGCGAAAAACTCCAGGTAGCGCCGTGCGGTGGTGCGGCTCAGGCCAATTTGCTGCGCCACGCTTTCTGCCGTATGGCGGATCTCGGGGTCTTCGAACAGCGCGCGTATCTTGATCAGCGTTAACTCATCAATACCGGCGGGCAGGGCGGCTTGTTCACCGCCGCGCGCATAAGTGTTGAACATCTCGTCAATGCGCCGCTGGTTAACCCGGGCTTTATCCTTCAGCGCCTGACGCCGTTGACTGTAGCGTTGCAGGGTCTGCGCCAGCCGATCATAGGCTAAGGGTTTGATCAGATAATCGAACACGCCGTAACGCAGAGCTTCGGCGACGGTGTCCATATCGCTGGCCGCGGTGATGAAAACAATCCCACCGCCATAGCCGCTGAGCGTCAGTTCGTGCAGCAGTTCGATACCCTGGCCGTCGGGCAGAAAGTTATCCAGCAGGATCAGGTCTGGCTTGAAACGCTCCGTCATCATGCGTGCCTGTGCCAGCGTGCCTGCCAGCCAAATTTGCCGGCAGCCGCCATTCTGTTTGATAAATTCCGCATGCATTTCTGCCAGTGGCGTTTCATCTTCAACAATCAGGATATTAATCCATTCCATTTTATTCACCGCTACGGATTATTATGTGAATTAACTGTAATCCAGATGAGTATTTAATTAAACCCTGCGGGTTAATAAACACGATAAAAATAATTAAGTAAATAAAAACCATTAAATAAATTATTAACTGAATGGAGAGTGTGAAATAGGTCAATAATCAGGGCTATCTTTCTGTTTAGCATAATGCCATCAAATACGCGTCTGTTGACATTTTAAATTTAACTTTATGTTTTATATGGTTTTGTATTTTTCGATTAATGTTAATAAAATGGGTTTTTTGTATTTTAATTGTTATTGGTAAGTTGTCTTAGAGAGACTAACATGTTGGGCGATACCGTATTTAATCGAGTAAAAAGATCAGATCACAAAAATATCTCGGCTATTAACGCCTTCTTACGAAGTAACGATCTGAATATTGATACGACAGTCGAGGTTTTTATTACCGTGACGCAGGGGGATAAATTAGTTGCCTGCGGCGGTATCGCTGGAAATATTATCAAGTGCGTTGCTATCAGTTCACAGATGCGCGGTGAAGGTCTGGCACTGTCGCTGGCCACTGAGCTGGTAAACCTGGCCTATGAACGCCATCACACTCAGCTGTTTATTTATACCAAAGTGCAGAATGAGCCGCTGTTTCGCCAATGTGGTTTTTATCCCATCGCTAACGTGCCGGGGATTGTGGTGCTGATGGAAAACAGCCCTTGCCGCCTGAAGCGTTACGCTACACAACTCGCCAGCCAGCGCCGCCCTGGGAAAAAGATTGGCAGCATTGTGATGAATGCCAACCCGTTCACCCGTGGGCATCAGTATCTGGTGCAACAGGCGGCTGCCCGATGCGATTGGCTGCACCTGTTTCTGGTGAAGGAAGATACCTCGCGTTTCCCCTATCAAGATCGTCGTGAACTGGTGCTGCAGGGCACTACGGGCATTGCCAATCTGACGGTACATGAAGGCTCTCAATACATTATCTCCCGTGCCACTTTCCCTTGTTACTTCATTAAAGATCAGGGAATTGCCGACGACTGTTACACCGAAATCGATCTGAAGATTTTCCGTCAATATCTGGCACCCGCGCTAGGGATTACCCAACGATTTGTCGGTAACGAACCCTTTTGCGACGTGACCGCAAAATATAACCGCGACATGCGTTATTGGCTGGAAACGCCAGCGCTGCCAAGCCCGCCTATCGAACTGGTGGAGATCGAGCGCTTGCAGCACCAGGGCACGGCGATTTCAGCCTCTTGGGTGCGCAAACTGCTGATCGCCGGAGAGATCGCCGCCATCAAACCCTTGGTGCCAGAAGCCACGGAGCGTTATCTGCAGCGCCTGTTGGCGCAACGTCGGGTGAAGGCCGCCCCGCAAGAATTTGAGTCCGCACAATCAGGTGAATGATGAAAATAGTTCGAGAAGCAATGGCTGGCACGCTGGAGTCCAGCGATGTCATGGTGCGCATCGCACCCGCAGAAGGGCCGGAGCACGATTTGCTGATCGCCAGCAGCGTGGAAAAACAGTTCGGCGCAGCCATCCGCAGCACCTTGTTACAGGTGCTGGAGCACTATGGCGTGCCGCCGGTGCAGGTGATTGTCGACGATAAAGGGGCGCTGGATTGCGTACTGCACGCCCGGCTGGAAACCGCGCTGATGCGCGCCAGTGAAAGCGCCGTGCTGCCGTGGGAGGAACGCCTTGAAAACGTTAAATAAACATCGCCTGCGCCGCAGCATGTTGTTTGTACCCGGTGCCAATGCGGCAATGGTCAGCAATGCCTTCATCTATCAGGCCGATGCCTTGATGTTCGATTTGGAGGACTCGGTGATCCTGCGCGAAAAAGACGCGGCGCGCCGCCTGGTCTACCACGCGTTGCAGCACCCGCTGTATCAGGACGTAGAAACCATCGTGCGGGTTAACGCGCTGGATTCGGATTATGGCCTGGCAGATTTGCAGGCGGTAGTGCGCGGCGGGGCGGATATCGTCCGCTTGCCGAAAACCGATAGCGCGCAGGACGTAGTGGATATGGATCGGGAAATTACCGCGATTGAACACGCCTGTGGCCGCACGGTGGGTAGCACCGGCCTGTTGGCGGCGATCGAGTCTGCGCAAGGCATCACCAACGCGGTGGCGATCGCTCAGGCTTCGCCGCGCCTGATCGGCATCGCATTAGGAGCGGAAGACTATGTGCGCAACCTGCGCACCGAACGCTCGCCGCAGGGGATCGAACTGCTGTTTGCCCGCTGCTCATTGCTGCAGGCCGCCCGCGCTGCCGGTATTCAGGCGTTCGATACCGTCTATTCCGATGCCAATAACGAAGCGGGTTTCTTAGCGGAGGCGGCATTGATCAAACAGCTCGGCTTTGATGGCAAATCGCTCATCAACCCGCGCCAGATTGAGCTGCTGCACAACCTGTATGCGCCGACCGCCAAAGAAGTGGCACATGCCCAACGGGTGGTCGAGGCCGCGCAAGCGGCAGAAAAAGAGGGGCGCGGCGTGGTATCGCTGAACGGCAAGATGGTTGACGGCCCGGTTATTGAGCGGGCGCGTCTGGTATTACAACGCGTGGCGCTTTCCGGCCTGCGCGAAGAACCGCACCAGAGCGAGGAAGCATGATGAAACGTCAACAACGCCTGATGACCTTGAACAATCATGCCGACCTGCGGTTTTACCAGGAAGCCTCGAAGGCCAATCAACTGGCGCGCAAACCGCGTGATATCAAACGCTGTGATTCGCTACAGGAGGCGATCCGTCGCAGCGGCTTGCAGGACGGCATGACTATCTCTTTCCACCACGCGTTCCGCGGTGGCGATCTGGCGCTGAACCAGGTGATGGATGCCTTGGCGGCGATGGGGTTCCGTAACCTGACGCTGGCCTCCAGTTCGTTGACCGACTGCCACGCACCGCTGGTGGAGCATATCCGCCACGGGGTGGTGAGCCGTATTTATACCTCCGGCCTGCGCGGGCCCTTGGCGGATGCCATTTCGCGCGGCTTGTTGAAACAGCCGGTGCAGATTCATTCGCACGGTGGCCGGGTGAATCTGATTGAGTCGGGTGAGTTGCAGATCGATGTCGCCTTCCTTGGCGTACCTGCCTGCGATGAGTTCGGTAATGCTAACGGCTTCAGCGGTGAGGCCTGCTGCGGATCCCTCGGCTATGCCAAGATTGATGCGGCAACGGCGCGCAATGTGGTGCTGTTGACCGAGGCGATCGTGCTTTACCCACACCATCCGGCCAGCCTGGCGCAGGATCAGGTGGATCTGATTGTGCAACTGGAACGGGTAGGGGATGCCGACAAGATCGGTGCCGATGCCACGCGCATGACCTCCAATCCGCGCGAACTGCTGATTGCTCGCCGTGCGGCGGAGGTGATCGCCGGTTCTGGTTACTTTGTTAATGGTTTTTCGCTGCAAACCGGCACCGGCGGCGCTTCGCTGGCGGTGACGCGTTTTCTGGAAGACAAAATGCGCGCTCGCGGCGTGCGTGCAGGGTTTGCGCTTGGCGGGATCACCTCCACCATGGTGGAGCTGCATGAAAAAGGGCTGATCGGCAAACTGCTGGACGTGCAGAGCTTTGATCGTGCGGCGGCGATGTCGCTGGCGCGCAACCCACATCACATTGAAATCAGTGCCAATCAGTATGCCAACTTCAGTTCCAAAGGGGCGTCGGTCGATCGCCTAGATGTGGTGGTGCTGAGTGCATTGGAAGTTGACACTGCTTTTAACGTCAACGTGCTGACCGGTTCAGACGGCGTGATCCGTGGTGCTTCCGGCGGCCACTGCGACACCGCTGCCGCTGCCCGGCTGGCGATCATCGTGGCCCCTCTGGTACGCGGGCGCATCCCGACGCTGGTGGAACAGGTCACCACCTGTGTTACCCCCGGATCCAGCATCGATATTCTGGTTACCGATCACGGTATTGCCGTCAACCCGGCGCGCCCTGAGTTGGCGCAGCGGCTGCGCGAGGCCGGATTGGAGGTGGTCAGCATTCAGTGGTTGCGTGAACGTGCGCGCTTACTGACCGGCGAACCGCAGCCGATTGCCTTTACAGACAACGTTGTGGCCGTAGTGCGCTATCGCGACGGCTCGGTGATTGACGTTGTGCATCAGGTCGCGGAGTAACGCTATGTCGAGCATCGCCCCCGAATTGGCCACCAGCCGCGCCGTCAGTTTGCCGGAACTGCTTTCCAGCCGTGAATGCCGGCAGGCTCGGCAACAGGCGTGGCTGGCGCGCCATCACTCCACACTTTTAGTGTTTACTTTGGTGGCTCCGGGTGCAGTGAAAGACAGCCCGTTGACGCGGCGTATTTTCAACCTGGGTTGGCAGGCGTTGCGGCAACTGTCTCATCAGCAGGGCTGGCTATGTCTGCAAGCCGAGGCATTGGCGCTGCCGACCGGTTGTGAAGGTTATCTGGCGCTGCAGGCCGATGCCCAAACGGTGAAAGAAGCGGCAGTGCAGTTGGAGGTTCAGCAACCGATCGGCCGCTTGTGGGATATCGATGTACTGGCTCCGCAAGGGCATATTTTGTCGCGGCGCGACATCGGCCAGCCCGAGCGCCGTTGCCTGCTGTGTGCCGAGCCCGCCAAACTCTGCGCCCGCCAGCGCAGCCACAGCACTGAACAACTGCTGGATGAAATGGAAAGGAGGCTGAATGCTGCGCTCTTATCCTAAGGCACGCGTAGTGAGCGCGGCACCAACGGCGGTTCAATGGTTTGCCCGCAATGCCTATCGTGCGCTGCTGCTGGAGGTCAATCTCACTCCCAAACCGGGGTTGGTCGATCGCCACAATAACGGGGCACACCGCGACATGAATCTGGGGCACTTTTATCGCAGCGCACGGGCGATTGGCGTCTGGCTGCCGCGCTTCATCCTGCAGGGCATAGCCGACGCAGGGTTGCCTGCGCGGCAGCAGCTTGCCCGTCTGCGCCCGCTCGGCATGGCCTGTGAGCAGCAGATGTTCCGTGCAACCGGTGGTGTTAACACCCATAAAGGCAGCGTGTTTTCTCTGGGATTGCTGTGTGCCGCCTTTGGCCGCTTGCACCAGCAACAACGGCAAATCACGCCAGAAAGCCTGTGTAGCGAAGTGGCCGCCATCTGTTGTGGGCTGGTTGCGCGTGAACTGCAGCAGCACAACAGGCAGCAAACCGCCGGGCAGCGGCTATTTAGCGAACTCGGTCTGCTTGGCGCGCGCGGTGAGGCCGAGTCGGGTTTTCAAACGGTAGTGCAGGGTGCCTTACCGCTGTTTCGCCAAAGGATCGGCTGCGGTTGCAGTGAACAGGTCGCACTGATGGACAGCCTGCTCTGGCTGATGGCGCACAACGGCGACACCAACGTTGCCTCACGGGGCGGCATCGCCGGGCTGCGCTGGTTACAACACTATTCCCGTCAATTATTGAATCTCGGTGGTGCAGGCGCCCCACAGGGCATTGCCCGTTTGCGGCAGTTTGATGCCGCTTGCATTGCCCGCAACCTGAGCCCTGGCGGCAGCGCCGATCTGTTGATTGTCACCTGGCTGTTGGCGCAGTTGCCGCAAGCCGATGCATAAAAAAATAACAATACCTTCAGGAGAAGTGTCCATGTCCGAAACGCAAGAGAAAATATGGAAAGCCATCGTGCCCTTAGCGGTGCTTGCCATTCTGCTATTGATCCCCACCCCGGATGGTATGCCGCCACAGGCTTGGCGCTACTTCGCCATCTTTGTGGCGATGATTGTCGGGATGATCCTGGAACCGATCCCCGCTACGGCGATCAGCTTTATTGCCATGACCGTGAGCGTTCTTAGCTCCAACTGGGTGCTGTTTGGTGCCCAGGAACTGGCCGACCCGACCTTCAAGGCAGGGAAAGAGGCGCTGAAATGGGGGCTGGCGGGTTTCTCCAGCACCACCGTCTGGCTGGTATTTGGCGCCTTTATTTTTGCCTTAGGTTACGAGGCTACCGGGTTGGGGCGGCGCATCGCGTTGTTTCTGGTGAAGTTTATGGGTAAACGTACCCTGACGCTGGGTTATGCGGTGGTGATCATCGACATCCTGCTGGCCCCCTTTACGCCGTCAAACACCGCGCGTACCGGCGGCACGGTATTCCCGGTGGTGAAAAACCTGCCGCCGCTGTTTGATTCATTCCCGAACGATCCCTCCTCGCGCCGTATTGGTGGGTATCTGATGTGGATGATGGTGGTGGGGACCAGTATCAGTTCCTCCATGTTCGTCACTGGTGCTGCGCCAAACGTGCTGGGCATTGAGTTTGTCAGCAAAATTGCCGGGGTGAACATCAGTTGGATGCAATGGTTCCTGGCCTTCCTGCCGGTCGGCATGTTGCTGCTGATTATCGCGCCGCTGATCTCCTACTACCTGTACAAACCGGGCATCACCCACAGCAGCGAAGTGGCGAGCTGGGCGAATACGGCACTGGGGGAAATGGGCAAGCTGAGCCGTAAGGAATATACCCTGATTGGCCTGGTGCTGCTGAGTCTTAGCCTGTGGGTATTTGCAGACAAAATACTGGATGCCACTGCGGTGTGTTTGCTGGCGGTCTCGCTGATGCTGGCGCTGCACGTGGTGAGCTGGAAAGATATCACCAAGTATTCCAGCGCCTGGAACACGCTGGTCAACCTGGCCACATTGGTGGTGATGGCCAGCGGCCTGACCCGCTCCGGGTTTATCGACTGGTTTGCCACTACCATGAGCACCCATTTGGATGGCTTCTCACCGAAAATGACGGTGGTTGCGCTGGTGCTGGTGTTCTACTTTGCCCACTATCTGTTTGCCAGCCTGTCGGCGCATACTGCCACCATGCTGCCGGTGATCCTGGCCGTGGGTAAAGGCCTGCCGGGTGTGCCGATGGAGCATCTTTCGATCCTGCTGGTGTTGTCGATCGGCATCATGGGCGTGCTGACCCCGTATGCTACCGGGCCTGGGGTGATCATCTATGGCTGCGGCTATGTCAAATCCAAAGACTATTGGCGTTTGGGGGGGATCCTGGGTGTGGTATACATTTCAGCGCTGCTGTTGATCGGCTGGCCGATCCTTAGCCTGTGGTATTAAACCAACCAGCGGCCATCGTCAGGTGGCCGCCGTTGGAGTCCCTCCCCGTGACACTCCTCACATACTTTCATTCCTAACCCCGCCATCATAGCTCGTTGAGCGTTAACCTATTAAAAATAATCATTTTTCAGGAGCCTCTGCGGATGAAAAAATCTACGTTGTTACTTTGCTTACCCTTGCTGTGTAGCGGAACTGCGATCGCTGAAACCCAGGATTACCAACTGCAACAGGTGTTGGTGATGAGCCGCCATAACCTGCGGGCACCCTTGGCGAATAACGGTAGCGTATTGGCACAATCAACGCCGAAGGCCTGGCCACAGTGGGATACTCCGGGCGGATTGCTGACCACCAAAGGCGGCGTGCTGGAAGTGTACATGGGGCATTACTTCAATGCCTGGCTGAAGCAGAATGGGGTGTTGCCGCAAGAAGGCTGCCCGGCCGACGGCAGTGTATATGTCTATGCCAACAGCCTGCAGCGCACCGTGGCGACCGCCCAGTTTTTTACCAGCGGTGCGTTTCCCGGTTGTGATATCAGCGTGCACCATCAGGACAAAATGGGGGAAATGGATCCAACGTTTAACCCGATCATCACCGATAAGAGCGAGGCGTTTAACCAGCAGGCGTTGAGCGCGATGAATGCCGAGTTGGCTTCACTTAAGCTGGATGCTTCCTACCAGCAACTGGCGCAGATTATTGATTACAAAGATTCTGCAGCCTGTAAGACTGACAAGCAGTGCGATCTGACCACCGAACCGAACAAAATGAGCGCAGTGCCGGGAAAAGAACCTGGTGTTTCCGGCCCATTGAAGGTGGGTAACTCGCTGGTGGATGCCTTTATGCTGCAATATTACGAAGGCTTCCCGATGAAAGAGGTGGCTTGGGGCAAGATCGTGACGCCGCACCAATGGCAGCAACTGGCCAAACTGAAAGATGGTTACCAGGATTCGCTTTTTACCTCGACGATAGTCGCGCAGAACGTGGCGAAACCGTTGCTGACCTACATTAATTCGGCGTTGATCAGCGAACGCAAAGCGGATTCACCAAAGCTTACCGTGCTGGTGGGGCATGATTCCAACATTGCTTCTTTGCTTTCTGCCATGCAATTCAAGCCTTATCAATTGCCACACCAATACGAGAAAACGCCGATTGGCGGCAAACTGGTGTTTCAACGCTGGCACGACGCCAAGGGTAATCGCGATCTGCTGAAGATTGAATACGTTTATCAGTCGACTGAACAGCTACGCACCGCACAACCGCTGACGCTGCAAAACCCGCCGCAGCGTGTCACTTTAGCGCTGGAAGGCTGCCCGGTGGATCAGCAAGGGTTCTGTGCCTGGAGTGATTTTGAAACAGCCATGAAGGGGATACTGTAACCACGGTTTCCTCTCCCTTTGCAGGGAGAGGAAACTATTGGTACCAGCGTAACGTAAGGTTAAACTGCGCTATCTGTACCCTTACCGCGGACGACACGTGCTCTCTTCTTTTATCTCCCACGTTGAATTTTTAACTATCGCCGATTACCCAGGGCCGATCGCCCGCTGCCGTTTTTCTGTTGCTGCCTATTGCGATGATATGTTCCCGTTGGCCGGGTTTGACTTCCCTGAACATTTAAACGCCGCCGTGGCAAAGCGCCGGGCAGAATATCTGGCCGGGCGCTATTTGGCGCGCCAGGCGCTGGCAAAACTAGGGTGCCACGACTTTACGCTGCGACGCGGCGGGGATCGTGCCCCGCTGTGGCCACAGGGTATTGCCGGGGCGATCAGCCACAATGTGGATACGGCACTGTGCGCTGTCCACCATGAAAACGGCGTGGGCGGCGTTGGCATCGACGTGGAAACACAGATGCCTGCCAAACGAGCCGAAGAGCTCTGGAGCGGGATCGTCAGCGTGCAGGAACACGAATGGTTACGCCAACAGCCACAAGCCTTCGAGCAACTGCTGACGCTGGTGTTTTCCGCCAAAGAAAGTTTGTTCAAGGCGCTTTATCCGCAGGTGCGCTGCTATTTTGATTTTCTTGATGCGCGTTTCACCCAACTTGATATGCGGCAACAAACCTTTGAACTGGAGCTGCTGAAAACGCTGACGCCACAATGTCATGCTGGCCGCCGGTTTACTGGGCATTTTTTACTGCAAGGTGACAACGTAACCACATTGATTCATTGCTAAATCAAGTCATTAATCGAGCTAAGGGGGAGGGGCTGGACAAATGACGCTGAGTGGTTAAAATAATAACTGTGTATTTATACAGGTATTAATGATGACGCTCGATCTGTTTGAAGAAGCTTTACCGCCCCCCTGGTGTGAAGAAATTGCGCCAGGGGCAGTAGTGCTGCATGGCTTTGTGCGTGATCATGGCCCGGAATTGCTGGCTGCGGTCAATGCTGTTGTGGCGCAGGTGCCATGGCGGCATTTGACGACGCCGGGCGGTTTTACCATGTCGGTGGCGATGAGTTGGTGTGGCAATGGTTGGACCAGCGACAGCCAGGGGTACCGCTATTCTGCGCGCGATCCCGGTAGCGGCAGGCGCTGGCCGGTTATCCCGGATATCCTGATGGCGCTGGCCGACGAGGCTGCGCAACGGGCAGGATTTGGCCATTTTGTGCCGGATGCCTGCCTGATCAACCGTTACGATCCGGGCAGCAAGCTTTCGCTGCATCAGGATAAGGACGAGCATGATTTCAGTGCGCCGATCGTTTCGGTATCACTGGGGTTACCGGCCATTTTTCAGTTCGGTGGTTTGCAGCGCAATGACAGAACGCAGCGCATTCCATTAGCGCACGGCGATGTGGTGGTCTGGGGCGGCCCGTCGCGCCTGTGTTTCCACGGTATTATGCCGGTGAAAGAGGGTTTTCATTCGCTGGTGGGCTCCCACCGCATCAATATCACTTTGCGTAAGGCGCGATAACGGCGGTGTTTTAGCAACACCGCACTTATAGGCGAAAGCGGTACGGACCGAGGCTTCCACATGGTTGCTATTCTCGATGCTTCCACCCGGTTGATAGCCATAATCACCGCGCGAAGAGAGAATGACCAGGCGCTTGCCAGAATCTGCCAGCAGTAGTCGCCATTGCGGCTTCGAACAACGCTGAATGTGCGACCCGCACACAATATTATCAACCACCACAAAGCGATGAGTCGTAACCTACAGAACAATTTTTTACTCGCCGCTTAAATAAAAGCAATGTCACTTTTGCTGATTCTCGCTCTGTTAGCATAACAGAGCCCTAATTAAATGTTATTAGCATTTCCGTCGATGCATCTACAGGACCCGTCGGTAAACTATCGCCTCCAGAACATAGCCGCCAAGTTATCTGTTTATTGATTACCACAGATGTTTCAGTATTTGAGATCTCCCCTAGCTTATAGGGGGTGTTATCCAATCTCAGTCCTTGTGAAAGCGCACAGTCACCACTGCCTGTAATACTGGAACTGATTTCTCCAGTAATATATCCCCCGCCTTGCTTGAGGCTGAGTTGGCTAGGGTTGGCATTATAAAGCCCGCTTGTGGCTCTAAATTGCACATTGATATCAGCACTGATCAGGTCACTGTTTTGATTGCAGTTAACATTTATAGGATTGGTTACAATCGCTAGTTCTTGCGAGGGCAATACACTTCGGCTTACCGTGCCGAAATTTATATTGACTGGTGTATTGACCGTGCATTTTAGTGTCGAAACCCGCAATGAAATATTACTGGGAAGTATTCTGGTAGATAGGCTATTCGCTGGATAGCCAGAGTGAGAAGTAAGGTACATTGGAGGTATATCATAAGTGCCTGTAGCTTGTGAACCGTCCGCTACCAATACCCAACTTCCTGATAAATCTACAATTCTTGAGGATCCAAAACCATAGAATAAGTAATCTCCCGACATACTCGGAGGTAGACACCAGGCTGAGCCTGGTATTGACTGTACTTGCGTATTTGTCGGGGACACTGTTCCAACTGTTTCAGGTAGCCCGATTGTTGCAGATAAATGCCTTGGGCCGCTAGGTGGGGGGGAGTTCTGATAAAAAGACGCGCTGCCTGAAGCTCTGGGAACTAATCCCACACCCTGGGCAATAGGAAAAGCCAGATAACCTGCAATGTTGACTAATTCACTACTCTGCATGCAGAAAATAGATTTTGTGCTTATTGATATAATCGCAGTATTGCTCATGGATTGCGAACCCCATGGTCCCGAAAGAGTCTCATTAAAATAAAACCCTTCCCATACAATCCCAGGATCTTTACCGATTGTGATGGTTTCTGCTTGAGAAGAGGTTATTAACCCAAAGCAAAAAAAAGAATTCAAAATTTTTGTATGGATACTAAGTTTATTACATAAAATCTTCATCGTAGTTACTCTCAATTAATATTTATTTTGACGTAAACCAAGTGACCACTAAAAGAATACGACTACTCCACCAACTGCATGGTGCGTTGATACCGTGATTGTATTCCAGCCCTGTGCCATGCCTAGCGCTTGGCTAGCGTATCCATTGCATCGCAGTTCACTGCCAAATTACGTATCGCCGGCTTGGCCGCCTGTGGTTTTTCACGACTAAAATCAAAACGTGCGCGGCATTGCTGGCTGAGCGCCTCTCCCCATTTCGCCGTGAGTGTTCCCTGCTCCGGTAACCCGCTCAGGTACACTTGACCAGCATCGCCCATAATCCCGGTATGGGTTTCTCCGTCCTCCCTCTCTACCCTGACGATAGTCCCAAATGGTAGAGGTTTGTCGCCATAATTCAGGGTCATCAATGCTTGCAACCCGATACGTGGCGCAAACTTGGCCATCACAACCGCCCCTTTGGTGGGGTGCACTGCCACCGTTGACTGAGTCAGATCGACATCGTCCGGTAGGGTGGAGGGATCCAGGCCAATGCTGTTGCTCTGATAATTGGCCAGGTACGGCACAACGGCATAACCCCGGCTGTCAGTTCTGACATTGCCGTTCATCACTTTTACACCAGGTGCGCCCGGGGCGCTGACCACGGCCAGAGAGTCACCTAGCATCTGACTCAAAGTAACCCCCTGCGGGTGTACCACCAAGGCACCGTTACCATTCATGTTCAGTGAACGGTAATGACTGCTGTGGCTATAGCCCATATTGGCCGCCCCTTTGCTGCCCTGATAGCCCAGGCTCACGGTACTGCTGGCATCACTGTTAGGGAGTGAAGAACGGCTTTGCCCTACATTCCATGACAGACGGTCGTCCAGCCCTGAACCGCTTAACCCCACCCGATGTTGGACTTCACCGTTGTTATTGTGACTTATCTGGTAGTTTGCATAGCTATTACTGAGCGCAGACGCAGGCCCGAACAGCCTCAGCGGAACCTGTACGTTCAGGCTGACCTGCCGGTTTTCCGGCCAGGCCGAGTCTCCCTTAATACGGCTGATGCTGTACGCCACATCATAATTCACCCCCCAGACGCTGTTGCTGTAGCCAGCAGAAAGGCTCTTGTTGATTTCATTTTTGCCCCAATAGTCATTACGCATCCCTGATAGATATAACGAGCCATACGTCCCCATCTGTTGGCTAATCCGTATCTGGAATGCTGAACGTTGGCGCAGCAGTGCCCAGGGCTCCTGACCCGGCGATAGCTGATGACCGGTCGTGTTGAAGTCAGCAAAACTGTAATAATTGCGCGTTGAGTAACGGTAGGCCGTTAAGTCAACCGAAGTACCGGTCGTTACCATGTTTTTGGCATAACGCACACGATAAGAGCTCCCGCTTTTTCGCCCTTCAGGGTTGATGCGTGCGCTGGACGCCGTGACATCCGCAGACAGGGCACCCAGCACGCCTAAGGATAGCCCCACGCCACTTACCGCAGAGAAGTAATCCCTTGATATCAGGCCTCCACCATACAAAGTCAGATTGTGCGGTAAACCATAAATCAATGTGCCTGAAACAAAGGTAGCCTGGCGTGACGTGACGGTAACACCGCCATCATAGCGGCCTGCGGTAAGCTCATACTGTGCGACATCAGGGCGAAGCATCACCGGTAGCGAAGAACTGGCAATGGTCTGTGTGCGTACGGTGCCATCCGATTCGGTAATGGTCATGGTTAAATCGCCGCCCAGCCCCGTTTGGTTCAGGTCGTTGATACGGAATGCCCCGGGGGCTACATAGGTTTGATAAATCACATTGCCATTTTGCGATACCGTGATGCGGGCATTGCTGTTGGCAATGCCGGTGAGCATCGGGGCAAAGCCACGCTGGTTCAACGGCCGCATCTGCTCATTGGAGTTCAGCCTTACCCCCCGAAAAGGAATGCTGTCAAACACATCATTACCTGTGCTGCTCTCACCGAGGGTTAACTCGGAACGCCAGGCTCGAATATCGGTCTGCAGATAGAGGTTTGAAAAGTGGGTATTGTGGTTCTGTTGACTGGCTTGGCCATTAAAACGGCTTCTGTTGTAGGTATAGACAACATTGCTGCGTAGACGCCAGTTTTGCCAGTTGATCCCCCCTCTCAGGTTGGCAAAAAGGTTGTCCTGTGTATTGCTTGAGCTATCGATCTGGCTGTCTTGCCAGTTACGCCCCCCACTCAAGGTGTAATTCAGCAGCATCGCCGGGACGCCGTTATCCCACAGTGCTGGCTCGACGGTGCCCCCCGCATTCGGTTTCATGGCAATTTGTGGAATGCTCAGATCCAGACGTAATTCCTGAAGGTTAAACTGCGCAAATGCGTCAGGGATCAGGGCTGGCAATGAATCAATCGGTTTACCTTCAGGCAGTCCTTTAAATTGAGGCAAGCCACCGGTGTTCACCCCGAGCGCATCAAGCAGCAGAGGGGTAAACTCCGGTTCAGTCTGCCCCTGGCGGTTGGGGGTAAATACAATGGAATACTCCCCTTGAGCCACCTGATTGACATGGACCGTAACCAAATACTTTCCTGGCGGAATATGGCCTGCTGTTTCAAAGTCACTCAGGTCGGTCGTCACCGGCCCACTCCCTATAGAAAGCAGGTCGGGGTCAAAATAATCTCGGCTCCACGCTGGAGCGACCAGTACCGCAAGCAACGAACTGGCCAGCGTTTTCATCATCAGCGCATCAAGAGGGTATCTCTTCATCTTTGTTTTTCCGTCAAGCGTTCATCACTGTTACAGGTCAACTTGGAATACATCACAACAAGGCTTGCTGTGTTTCAGCCGTATTCCAGCCGTCTTCATCAATCAGCGTCCATGCTACAGCCCCTTCAAGAGGGCCAGATGCCGAGTGATAGCGCTGCTCACCTTTCGGCGGGACCATAAGGCGTAACGCGGGTTTATCAAACTCCAGGCTGCCTACCTTCAAACGGGAAAATGTCAGCCAATAGGGGGTCGGGTTGACGGCAACGAGTGTGTTGCCTTCGCGACGAAACGTTAATTGCGGTGCAGCATCCTGAATGGCTTTTTCTGCCAACCCTGCAGGGCGGTAAAAGAGTTTCAGGTTACTCACTACCGTCATCACCATCTGGTCTTTCCGCCGAGGAGTTTCTTGCGCGGGCAATGCGCGCAATGAGATAAAGAAGACCGACTCCCTGTCTTGTGGCAGAGATGAAGAGGTACGACGAAGGCGCACGGTAAGGCTGGCATGGGGCTCTAAGCGTGCCAGGGGCGGTGTGATGATAAAGGGCATCTCGGGCTTACCCGACCAGTTGCTATCTACACCACCGCTCTGCATATCGACTGGGCGTACCCAAGATTGCATCAGGTAAGGATGAGCCGTGTTGTTGTCGACAGTTAAGGTTCCCTTTTCACGGGCGTTTTCCGCATAGATAACCCGCAGAACTTTAAACGAAATCCCTTCTGATGGCGGCGGGCTGTTAGCGCGGTTTGCGGATACATCTGGCAAAGGCTGTTGGGCCTGAGTGCTTGTGGATACTGTTGCCAAGCCTCCGACTAGGCATAAACATAAAATCACGCGTTTCATCAAGGTTCCTTCCGGGGAATTTCAGCCTGACACTGCGGCGAGAGCCCACCATAATCGGTGATGGTTTGCCATTGTGCCTGCACCACCGGGGTGCTACTGGCGTAATTGCGGTGCTCATAGGGGGCCAGCATGGCCCCTTCTGTTGCCAAGGGGATGTTATTGTCATCCAGAATCAAACGGCCTAACGTCATGTAATAGGGAGTGGGATTGCTGAGTTTTACCCCATGTGCCTGCGGACTAAAAACCAGTCGACAATGAGCCTCATCGACGGGTGGTTTCAACCCTTCAGGGCGATAAAACAGTTTTGTCGTAAAGCGAAATCCCATCGACAGGCTGGACTCGGCTGCGGTTTGGGGGGCTTGCTGGTTTTGCGCCGGGATGGCCGTCACCATCAGCATGAAAAGGGACTCCCTGTCCAGCGGTAGAGGTTCTCCGTTAAACAGTACGCGAACCGTTTGCTGCGTATTGCCCTTGAGGACGAAAAGAGGGGGCGTTACTAGAAAAGGAGCGGGTGTAGCGCTGTCGTTGTCACGTTGCACGCGCGTTTGGATCAGGTAATTCTGGGCGCTGGTATTTTTGATGGTCAGCGATTGGGCCAAGTTCTGCGCCAGAAAGACCATCCGTGTTTGCCCTAGGCTCACCCCTCCGGCTGTTGCCTGCATTGATAACATCATGGTCAACAGTAATCCGCCCGTCGGCAGTTTGAGACATCCTTTGCCTTTAGCTAATCGCATATAACACACACTACTCATAGACAAATTCAAATAGCACCGTTGCAGCGACTTTGCCCACCTGAAGGGATGTGCATACATTTCCACAACTTAACCCGGCATAAAAATGCAGCTGCTGCCCAGTTGGGATGGAACCGAGGGCCCCCAAAGACATGACTTGGCCATTTCTGATTTCAGACGCGCTGTAGGCCGGTGGGGTATCACTGCGATAAACCGCCACCCCAATCCCGGCCGTGCTGACATCACTTGTGCTGTTACGGAACAGCCATTTACTTTTGTCTATTCCATCCCCGGAAATTTTTATCTTTGGCATCAGCCCGGCAGCAGGCACATTGGTACAGCTGTCGACTGACAGAACAAAGGGTTTGGCCGCTAATAATGCTCCAGGGCGTAATTGAGATACCGCCACCGTTCCTAGAGACAGGATGCTTTTATCCAGACTAAGAGCGCAGGTTGCGTCCACCAGGTTGGCGGAAAATTGCAGGGGTAACGCATAACCTGAGGAGCTCGCCTGGAGGCAAAGGAACAACACTGCCCACGGGTATTTTTTAAGGGAGGATAGTGCTGTGCGCATCTGTTCCTCCATAATCGTTAATGGTCTGCCATTCCACTTTGCCCTTCATTTGAGCTGTGGGCCAGCTATGGCTACCAAACGGAACCAGCATCTTGGCAGCGGGCGTAGAGAGCGGTAGTTTTTTTCCTGCCACAGTCAGGCTGTCCAAGCTCACAAAATAGGGGGAAGGGTTGCTGACCTCCAGTCCGTGCGCGGTTGCTTTAAATTGCAGATTATTCTGCGCCTGAGTTGGCGTTACAGATAATCCCGAAGGGCGATAGAACACCTTAATAATGTTACCAACACCGAATTGAACCATACCGTTAATACTTTTCTGCGGATTAAGATCCCCTGCTTTGTTACTGGCCGGGATTGCCGTAGCATGAAAGTAAAACACCGATTCACGGTCTTTAGGCAATTCATCACGTATCAGGGCAATACGTACCTGATTGGTACTTTGGGGCTCTAAGCGAAAAAGTGGCGGGATCACCTGAAAAGGTGCCGCAATCTGCTTGTCTTGCGCCGAACTGACTACTGCTCGCACCAACCAAGGGTTATTGCTGAGGGTGTTACGTAAAGTGGTGCTGATGCTGGACTCGCCTTCAGGATAAATCAGCCTTGTGGCGTTGATACCGAAGCCATCCGCCTGAACAGGCAGAGAGCACATCGATGACAGCGCTACTGAAACAAGCGATATAATGGAACATAATCTCATGGCTGGCATACCTTTAAAGGCAGGCCGGGTTCGGCCTGCATTGGATACGTTTTGGTAATCAGTTATAGGCAAAGCTGAACAGTACAGGAGCATTGACGCTACCAATAGCTGCTGGTGTTGAAGAGGCTGCCAAAGACGCTTGCAGGACGATTTGCTGCCCGTCAAAATCGTTCAGAGCCGGAGTGGTTGCGAGTGTTTCCAGGATGCTGTCACCGGTAGCGATGTAGCTTGCTGGAGCCGTTACCGGGCTTATCATCACGCCCACGTTCGAACTGCTGCCAGTCGCCCCCTGGAAAATAGTGTTGTGGCCTGCCAGAGTTTGACCACCCACGACAAGGCTGGCTTTCTCACCTGTGGCTGGTGTACCGGCACAATTGCTTAGGCTCACGGAGAACTGCTTCGTGCTACCCGCAACAGGTGTGCTGGCAGCAGTAAAGCTGGCTGGTGCCCAGTTGCCTAAATCCAGCGTTGTTTTCGACAAATTGACATCACAGGTGACTTTTACCACGTTACCCGTAATGGTGATTTCGGCGTTATTAGCTGCCTGAGCAGTACCTACAACGGCAAATAGAGATACGGTCAAAGCGAGAAGCGACTTACGCATGATTTATTCCTTTTATACAAAGATTGAATACGCCTTTTCAGACTGGTTAACGTTTTAGAATGGTGAATATCGAGGTTTAAGAATCATCTTATTCGATGTTGTGCTTTGGTGATGAAACATCTTACTTGTGCGTGATAACTGCAATCACTGGTAAGATTATTCAAATTTCGCACATCGAAAAACAGCGATTTCTTTCCCTGAATGTTCGAGGTGATTATTGATTCTAGTGTTTTTTTTTAAAAGATATTTTTAATTTATTTCTTGTTTTTGCAATAAAAATCTTTATATTTGTCTTTTGTTTATTCATCGTGGGCTTAAAGATCGAATAAATGGTGCTTTTTGGATAATTAGTCTAAAAATAGGATTTTTTTAACGAAAAAGATCGGAAAAAGACGCTTTAAAGATTTTTTGTTTTGGTTTGGCGTGATGAGATAATCAAGGAATGAGGGTTTAAAGCATATGGGAACGCTGTTTAAGTCAAAATGATGAAGGGATGAGATGAAATTATGGTCAATGAAATGCAAGGAAAAGTGAAAAATCTCACTAAGGTTAATTAACAATATTTGTACGAGTTATGCACTTATGTGCAATGTTATGATTTCATAATTTTAATTTGAAAATTCTTATTTTTGATGGAATTAAAAATATGCACTTATGCCTATTGCTTGCGCCTTAGGTTATTAAGGCGAAAAATTTCTGATGACAAGCGGTGCTGAGTTTTATTTTGTGCAAGGTTGGTGGGTAAAGTTTCATAGTCCTTATATATTTCTTTGAGCGATTAATAACTGATAATAGAGGTATGTCGCTTGAGCAATAATGCAAAAATCAGATAAGGCTATTAGTTATCACCACCAAGTGGCCATATTATCTCTGAAACTTGCATATAATATATGAGTTAATTAACAACTATGATATTGCCTGTCATTATTTCCTTGCGAGATGCTGAACTATTTTTTTACAGAGATGCGACATATTGTGGTGTATTGCCTTTATCAACGGGGTGTATTCGCCATTTTTGTGCCTCTTGCCAGCATCTACGTATCACAACTTGTTGCAAGATAGGGTGAACGACAAGGGCATAACGCTATAGGGGGAAATTGAGTGGAAGACTGAGATGAAGCGTTCTCGTTTATTCGAGCTAGCTAGGAGCTGAGGGTGCTGCTGATCGCGCAATTATGTGCGATCTTTGAGCTTAGCGTTAAGTGACAGGGCGGCAAGATAATGGCATATGGTGCCTCAAGGAGACCGAACTGAACAGATTCCCAAGTAGGCCTCCGATGACGTGGATGTCAATGAGACTATATGGAACAGGTGATAACCATTGTTTATGGCTAACCCATTGAAACCAAAACGCCACGGACTCAACAAGAGGTCCATGGCGCTAGATTTGGCTCCTCTGACTGGACTCGAACCAGTGACATACGGATTAACAGTCCGCCGTTCTACCGACTGAACTACAGAGGAATCGTGTGAACGGGGCGAATGATAGCGATGCCCATAGGCCTTGTAAAGCATGAAAATGCGTAAATATTTCGTTTGCTGATGTAATGAGCAAATCGTCTTGTTTTATAGCATGTTAGCCTCATACCGTGCTCTGATTTTATTTGCGCAAGCCTGTAGATTTCTGCCGTTCATACATAAAAGGTGGGGAATAGCGGGAAGTGTTGGCAGCAGGACGCAAGAGAATTACGTCAGTAGGAGGTGAATCCTTACTTTAGATGATTTCAGAATTTTGCGTGGGATTAATCTTGGTTTTTTTCGCGTTTATCATTAGCTGCATGAAAATAAGATAAATATAATCAATTCGTTGGCGAAGTTGACTCTCTTTTTATCACACATGACATTCATAGGCTCCTTGATTAGGCTGAATTTTATCATATGTAATGCCCCAGTTTTTCTGGAATAAACCACTATTAATAGGGCTGGAGGTGAAATAAATAGCTGCCTATGGTCTACTTTGGCTGCTGTCTTAGGGCGATCTGTTTTACAACGTTCAGGAATACTTGAAACGTTAGCTTTGGGTTTTAAATACCCATTTACTGTCAAGAGAAGGTGCAGACTTTTATACGTTATTTCAGAGGGTAACTCCCCCCGGATAGTTGCTGGATATCAAAAATATCAGTATTATTTCGCTCTTCTAACCGTTGTATGCTGTTAAATCGATGTTTGGGTGATTTTTTGTTGTTACGTCGGGTAACCATTGGCAGCATCTGCCAAAATTGGATGATTCATCCTGTGGGTCAATGAGCTGTAACAAGCAGAGTGGAAGTACGCCCTAATACTGAGTGATAAGCATTCCTAGTATCATTCTGGGGAGTGTATCCTAAAGTGTGATCGCCACTAAATGTCTTCTCCATCGGTGCGTCGGTGCTGTAAAATTTATAGCATATTCATCTGGTCATATCCGTTAGTGTCTGCTTCGGCATACAGATAACGGAATTTTTGAAAGGAATGTTTGATGATAAGCAGCCAAAAGAGCCTCTGTTTAGGTGTGTTGTTTTGTAGCGGCCTGTTGTTGGCCGGGTGCCAGAATAATCAGGCAAAAAAAACGGTGCCGCAGAGCCAATCGCCGTCGACCACCGTGCAGGCTCCACCGCGGCAGATTAGCGTGTCACCACCGCCAACACCATCTGAAGCCAAAACAAACAAGATTAGCTTGTGTCAAAGTGAACTGGTTTCACTGAAGCAGGTGAGCCCAAGAACTTATGCTGTCAAGAAAGCTCAGTTTGATCGTTTGGTGAGCAATGCCTCCGTCTATAGTGCAGTGCGAAGTGATGTGAACGCAGCAACTAAAGATACCCTTGATGCTTTGTATAAATTTAAGACCAACCAGCTTTGTGCTGATATTGAATACGACGTCCTGCAGGGCTTGATCCACCGAGGAGAAAGCGTGAAATGATAAAGCGCAGGATCTATTGCAGTGCCTTACTAACTCTGGCATTACCGCTGGGGATAGTGCAGGCAGAAGAAGCTGGCGCTTCTGAGGCCAACACGCTGAGCTCACTGGATACTATTACACGCCAGGTAGATGAAGCACCGGCACTGCTGTTTCTGACGCCTTCGCAGATTGAGAAAGCAGAACCTGCGAGAACGAGAGAAAAAGACACCAGCAAACCTAATGTGTTGACAAAGCTGGCGGGTGACAATGCCAGCGGGCGAATTCGTGAAATGAAGGCACTGCAGGCGACCATTAACCAGTTAAGGGCTAAAGTCAGTGGGCAGGAGGCCGCCCTAGAGCATTTGCGCAATGCGCAATCTCAGCAGCAGGCTTCTGTGGCAGAACTTGCACAACTGAAACAGGCGATAAAGCAGAGTCAACTGGAAAATACTCAACTACAGCAGCAACTCGCGGCGCAAACCAAAGATAGTGAACAAAAATCACAACAAATAAAGCAACTGCAACAAAATCAGCAGACGATTGCTAAGTTGCAGGAGCAATTGGCTCTACAAATTAAAGAGAATGAACAAAAAAACCAACAGGTTAAACAACTGCAACAGGGCCAACAGTCGTTGACTAAATTGCAGGAGCAATTGCGGGCACAGACCAAAGATAGCGAGCAGAAGGCACAACAGCTAAAACAGTTACAGCAAGCGTTACAAGAAAAACAGCAGACTACTGCCAAGCTGCAAGAACAGTTAATGGCGCAAAATAAAGATAACGAGCAGAAAACTCAGCAGGTGAAGCAACTGCAGCAAAACCAGCAGGAGCTGGCCAAATTGCAAGAACAACTGGTGGCGCAATCCAAAGACAGCGAACAGAAAGCGCAACAGTTAAAGCAGTTGCAGCAAACGTTGTTGGAAAAACAGCAGGCCAGCACGAAACTGCAAGAGCAGTTGGCAACGCAGACCAAAGATAACGAGCAGAAAACCCAGCAGATGAAGCAGTTGCAGCAAAATCAGCAATCATTGGCTAAGCTGCAAGAGCAACTCAAGGCACAATCCAAAGACAGCGAACAGAAAGCGCTACAGATTAAACAATTGCAACAAGGATTAAAGGAAAGCCAACAGGCTAGTAGCAAGCTGCAGGAAACCCTGGTTGCGAAGGCTAAAGAGAGTGAGCAGAAAAATCAGCAAGCTTTAGCTAAGTTGCAAGAACAACTCATCGCACAAACCAAAGACAGCGAGCAGAAGTCACAGCAACTGAAGCAGTTGCAGCAAACCCTGCAGGAAAATCAGCAGGCCAGCGCTAAGTTGCAGGAGCAGCTTGCGGCGCAGACCAAGGATAATGAGCAGAAAACCCGGCAGGTGCAGCAACTGCAACAGGGGCAACAGGAAGTGGCCAAGTTGCAGGAGCAGTTGGCGACGCAAACCAAAGACAGCGAGCAGAAGGCACAGCAACTGAAGCAGTTGCAGCAAACCCTGCAGGAAAATCAGCAGGCCAGCGCTAAGTTGCAGGAGCAGCTTGCGGCGCAGACCAAGGATAACGAGCAGAAAACCCAGCAGGTGAAGCAACTGCAACAGGGGCAACAGGAAGTGGCCAAGTTGCAGGAGCAGTTGGCGGCGCAAACCAAAGATAGCGAGCAGAAAGCACAGCAACTGAAGCAGTTGCAGCAAACCCTGCAGGAAAATCAGCAGGCCAGCGCTAAGTTGCAGGAGCAGCTTGCGGCGCAGACCAAGGATAATGAGCAGAAAACCCAGCAGGTGAAGCAACTGCAACAGGGGCAACAGGAAGTGGCCAAGTTGCAGGAGCAGTTGGCGACGCAAACCAAAGACAGCGAGCAGAAGGCACAGCAACTGAAGCAGTTGCAGCAAACCCTGCAGGAAAATCAGCAGGCCAGCGCTAAGTTGCAGGAGCAGCTTGCGGCGCAGACCAAGGATAATGAGCAGAAAACCCAGCAGGTGAAGCAACTGCAACAGGGGCAACAGGAAGTGGCCAAGTTGCAGGAGCAGTTGGCGACGCAAACCAAAGACAGCGAGCAGAAGGCACAGCAACTGAAGCAGTTGCAGCAAACCCTGCAGGAAAATCAGCAGGCCAGCGCTAAGTTGCAGGAGCAGCTTGCGGCGCAGACCAAGGATAACGAGCAGAAAACCCGGCAGGTGCAGCAACTGCAACAGGGGCAACAGGAAGTGGCCAAGTTGCAGGAGCAGTTGGCGGCGCAAACCAAAGATAGCGAGCAGAAAGCACAGCAACTGAAGCAGTTGCAGCAAACCCTGCAGGAAAATCAGCAGGCCAGCGCTAAGTTGCAGGAGCAAGTGGCTGCACAAACCAAAGACAGCGAGCAGAAAGCGCAGCAACTGGCACAACAGCAGCAAACGTTGCAGGAAAACCAGCAGGCGAGTGCGAAGCTGCAAGAGCAACTGGCGGCACAGGCCAAAGACAGTGAGCAGCAAGCGCAAGAGCTTAAACAATTGCAGCAAGCGTTGGCAGAGGCTAAGAAAACACCATCTGAAAACATTGCTACTGCTGTGTCGGAGCCTAAAACCGATCGGGAAAAACGCGATTATGCTATCGGTACTTCATTGGGTAGCGACATCGTAAGCTTGCTGGAGAGCAAAAAATCGCAGGGTGTTGATGTTAATCGGCAACTGGCGTTGGCGGGTGTTGCTGATGCGCTCAATGGCCAGATTAAAATGAATAAAGAACAAATTGCTAAAGCGCTGTATGAAAGTGAATTGGAGCTTAACAACCAGCATAAGCAAGTGAAAGCGAAGAACGAGCAGGCGGGCAAAAAGTATATTGAAAAATTCAAGAAGCAGCCACGTGTCGTTCAATCACCGCAGGGCTTCTACTACCGGGTAGACTATAAGGGTGATGGTAATATCAGTGATGCAGACACGGTTGCCGTTGTGGTGAAAGAAAGCCTGACCGATGGCAAGGTGATTAAAGATATGGACTTGGCGGGCACCTCTATTTCGCAGCCTTTGAGTGCTTATCCACCGCTGTTCCGTGAGGCTATCAGTAAGCTGAAAAACCATGGCAGCATGACGCTGGTAGTGCCACCTGAGCTTGCCTATGGTGATAAAGGAATGGCACCGGATATCCCACCAGGGGCCACCATGGTCTACACCGTGCGGATCCTGGATGTTATGCCAGCCAGTAGCGCTACTGCCTCTCACTGAGTCTCGTTAGTGAAAGAAAAACCCCGCATAGAGACATGCGGGGTTTTTCTTTTCGTACTTATCTATCGGCAGTACAGCGCTTCTAGCGCCTACTACATAGTTATGTAGCAGTTAACGGAAGGGGGGTTCGTTAAAGGTTCGCAGCTTACGTGAATGTAAATGTTCGCCTTCGGCGCGTAGCAGATCGATCGCACAGATCCCGATTTGTAAGTGTTCAGATATTGCCCCTTCATAGAAGCGGTTTGCTTGACCAGGCAGTTTGATCTCACCATGTAACGGCTTATCAGAAACGCACAGCAGGGTGCCGTAAGGCACCCTGAAGCGATAACCTTGAGCGGCGATGGTAGCACTTTCCATATCCACTGCCACAGCCCGGCTCAGGTTAAAGCGCAGCGCTGAGGCTGAGTAGCGTAATTCCCAGTTCCTATCGTCCGTAGTGACCACCGTGCCCGTGCGCAAACGCTGTTTTACCGCTTCCCCATGCATACCGCTGACCGTTTTGGTGGCGTCATAAAGTGCACGTTGCACTTCTGCGATACTTGGGATAGGGATATCTGGGGGTAATACCGAGTCGAGGACGTGATCATCACGCAGATAAGCGTGAGCCAGAACGTAGTCACCGATCGACTGGCTTTCACGCAAACCACCACAGTGGCCAATCATTAGCCAGGCATGTGGGCGTAATACGGCCAGATGATCGCAGATCGTCTTGGCGTTAGAGGGGCCAACGCCGATATTGACCAATGTGATCCCTTGCCCATCGCGCGCAATCAGATGGTAGGCTGGCATCTGGTGGTTCTTCCAGGCAAGATCTGAAACTGTCTGTTCTGGGTTCGGTGTTTGTGCGGTGACATAGTGGCCACCCGCACAAGAGAGCGCCACATAAGGGCTGGTTGGATTGCTAATCTGCTGGCATGCCCAGCGAATGAACTCATCCACGTAGCGCGTGTAGTTAGTAAACAGGACGAAAGGCTGAAAATACTCTACAGGCGTGCCGGTATAATGCCGCAGGCGAGCCAGAGAAAAATCGGTGCGCAGTGCGTCAAAGTGCGAAAGCGGAAACTGGTTGATAAAAGGGAACAGGCCATCAGCGGTTTCATCGCCGATTTGTGCCAATTCGGTGGTTGGGAAATGTTTGGTTAGCCCTGTACTCATTGAGCGATCCAGCGTTAAGTCGGAACCATCTATCACATAAGGGAAGGGGATCTCTTGTTTGGAAGCAACCACTTCAATGACGGCCGCATATTCACTTTCCAGCAAGGCCAATTGTTCAGATAAATAATGACGGAATAACTGTGGCCGGGTGATGGTCGTGGTGTAGTCACCGGGGCGAGTAAATCGGCCATAGGCGCGTGCTCTGGGGCTATTGGAAGGTTCGCCATCCCAATGTACGCGTAATTCAGGGTAAGAAAACAATCCCTCTGTACGGGCTTGTTCGTCTGGCAGAGTGCCATGAGTAATGAAGTCTTTGATAGCCCCTCGTAATGCGCAAACTGATGCATCATACATGGCCTCAAGTTTATCGAGAGCCTGGGTAGCGGTTAGAGCAGTGTTTGGGGTGTTATTCATCATTTTTCCTTGGTTCTAGCGATACTTAAGCATAGCGTAATGCAGGAGTTGAATGCATGCCACTATCTTCGATAAGAGGAATGGGTGTTCGAAATTTCGCCAAATAAACGTTCGAAACACAGAAAATAAGAATAGAAAGACTGGCAATAACTGAGGGGAAATTATAACCCGATGGGCATGGATGTTTTAGGCGTATTAATGAATGACGCTAACGATGAGTATGCTAAAGCCCATATTGGGTTCTTATGGCAAGATGGTTAAATTTGTTTTTATTATGCTTTTTAATATCAAATTCATTTTGTGAATGGTTGTTGCTTTTATTTTGCGCTATGTGTGCCTGATTTTTTGATGCAAGTCACTTTTGGCAAAAATAGATGAAAATGAGCATTTAAATAATTCAATAAGTAAGAGTGTAAAACCTGATTAATTAGAACGTTATGCAATGTATGTTTGTTGGTTTTTTGTTGGACTATTCTCAAATAATAAATCGTATTTTTAGTAAATGAAATTTACGGGTCTTAATATCCGGTGGGAAAATTAATATTGACATAATAATCTCCTTAAGATTATCTTATGTTTTGCAATAGCTTAAATGAGCTATGATTTTTCGTTACATCATAAATAAATCTTATGTGTTCATGCCCATTCATTGTAAAATGAGCGGGTGCCTACGTTGCCTATGTATCGCAACATCTGTTTGACGTTTTTGTCTGGCAAGGATTGCCGTTGTGCTTTCACACCTCAGCAGGCAGTCCTTACTTAAATCGCTCAGTGAATAAGGACTGTTATGGCCTCCTCCAGCTACCAAAATGAGATACCGCGCGCGCGCGTAAACATTAAACTCGACCTCCATACCGGCGGTGCGCAGAAAAAAGTTGAACTCCCACTCAAGCTAATGGTGATGGGCGATTACAGCAACGGGCAAGAGCATCGGGCGTTGTCTGAGCGTGAGAAAGTCTCTGTCAATAAAAATAACTTCGATAGCGTGCTGGCGGAGTTCAGCCCTTCCGTCAGGTTGGTGGTAGAAAACACCTTGGCAGGGGATAAAAGCGAAGAAAATATCGCCCTGACGTTCAAGGAAATGAAAGATTTTGAACCAGAGCAGGTAGCCCGTAACATACCGCAACTGCGAGCCCTTCTTTCTATGCGTAATCTGCTGCGCGATCTCAAATCCAATCTCCTGGATAACGTGACCTTCCGTAAAGAGCTGGAAGCCATTCTTAAAGACGAATCGTTAAGCGCAGATTTGCGCGCTGAACTGGCCGCGCTTGCCCCGAAAGAAGCGTAAACCCTGAGCTGGATTAACACGAGAGTATGCTGATGTCTGTAAATACTGAAAACACCAAGGAAAGCCAGACCACCGTGCTGGAACGTCCACAAGAGGGCAGTGTTTATGCTTCCCTGTTTGAAAAAATCAATCTGACGCCGGTATCTGCGCTGGGCGATCTGGATGCTTATCAAGACAATACTGCCTTGTCCGAAACCACCGCCGATGAGCGTGTCACCGCAGCGGTTCAGGTTTTTCTGGAGCGTCTGAAGCAGTCTGGGCAAAAAGTGGAGCGTCTGGATAAGACCTTGCTGGATCATCATATTGCCGAACTGGATCAAATGATCAGCCGTCAGTTGGACGTAGTCATGCATCACCCGGAATTCCAGAAAGTGGAATCTGCATGGCGCGGCCTGAAGCAACTGGTCGATGGTACGGACTTCCGTCAGAACGTGAAAATTGAAGTACTGGATATCTCTAAAGAAGACCTGCGCCAGGATTTCGAAGACTCACCAGAGATCATTCAGAGCGGAATGTATCGCCATGCCTACATTCAGGAATACGACACCCCAGGCGGCGAGCCAATCGGTGCGGTGATTTCCAACTATGAGTTCGACGCAGGCCCGCAGGATATTGCTCTGCTGCGTAACATTTCTAAAGTTTCTGCTTCTGCGCATATGCCGTTTATCGGAGCGGTTGGCCCGGCGTTCTTCGGTAAATCCAGCATGGAAGAAGTGGCTGCTATCAAAGATATTGGCAACTACTTTGATCGTGCCGAGTACATCAAGTGGAAATCCTTCCGTGACACCGACGACGCCCGTTATATCGGCCTGACCATGCCGCGAGTGTTGGGCCGCTTGCCGTATGGCCCGGATACCGTGCCGGTGCGTAGCTTCAACTATGTGGAAGAAGTGAAAGGCCCGGATCATGAAAAATATCTGTGGACCAATGCATCGTTCGCTTTTGCCGCCAACATGGTGAAGAGCTTTATCAAGAACGGCTGGTGTGTACAGATCCGTGGGCCACAGGCTGGTGGTGCCGTGACCGATCTGCCTATCCACCTGTATGATCTGGGTACCGGCAATCAGGTGAAGATCCCATCAGAAGTGATGATCCCGGAAACGCGCGAGTTTGAATTCGCCAACCTGGGCTTCATTCCTCTGTCGTACTACAAAAACCGTGATTACGCCTGCTTCTTCTCTGCCAACTCGGCACAGAAACCGGCGCTGTATGACACCGCGGATGCCACTGCCAACAGCCGCATCAACTCGCGCCTGCCATATATCTTCCTGTTGTCGCGCATTGCTCACTACCTGAAACTGATTCAGCGTGAAAACATCGGTACGACAAAAGATCGTCGTCTGCTGGAGCTGGAGCTGAACAACTGGGTGCGTGGGTTGGTGACCGAGATGACCGATCCAGGCGACGATCTGCAGGCTTCCCACCCGCTGCGCGATGCCAAGGTTGAAGTTGAAGACATCGAAGACAACCCGGGTTTCTTCCGCGTGAAACTGTATGCTGTGCCGCACTTCCAGGTAGAAGGGATGGATGTCAATCTGTCGCTGGTTTCCCAGATGCCAAAAGCGAAAGCCTAAGCAGGCATACGGGAGCAGCAGGTTATGAAAATCTTACGTCCGTTGTGGACGGAGGGGGCGTTTTTGTCCCCTCAACAATTTCAGCAGCAGGCGCGTTGGGAAAGTTATGTTAATGACTGCATCGCGCACCTGTCGCTGAATCATCCCTGGGGGGTGTTGTGTGCTGAGTTTGATCAAGACGCATTGCGTCTTAATCGGCTGAAAGCACAGCACCTCCGGTTGCGTTTGCCGGACGGGAGTTTGGTTGACACTGATGTAACGGATAACCTGCCACCAGCAATTGATTTGGCTTCAGCACTGACAGAATCTCAACGGAGCGTTGAGGTTCTGTTAGCGCTGCCGTTGTTGCATGCCAACGGCGGCAACTGCCTGATGATGGAAGAACAGGCCGAACGCCCGATACGCTATCGCCAGGAATGGGGGAGCGCTCAGGATCTGTTTGGTAATGAGGCAGAATCCATTGCGGTTGAACGCCTGGCATTAACCCTGCGTTTTGCTTCAGAAGAGAATGGTGATTACCTAGCCTGCCCGGTGGCGAGACTGGTGCGGGATGGGCAAGGCCTTTGGGCGGTTGATTCGCAATTTGTGCCGCCGCTGTTGAGTTTTAAAGCCCATAGCGGGTTATTGGATCGGTTGGACAGCCTGTTGGCCCAGCTTCGGGCGAAACGTACTCGCCTGATGGGCATGCGCCGTGAAAGCAATCAACGTATGGCAGATTTTGCCGTGGCCGATGTGTCACTGTTTTGGTTGCTCAATGCGCTGAATACCTATGAACCGGTCTTGAACGACTTCCTGGCTCACCCGGCTCTGCACCCAGAGATTATTTATCGTGAATTGGTGAAGTTGGCCGGTGCGTTACTGACCTTCTCACTGGAACATGATCTGGAAGCGATCCCTGCCTATCAGCATGAAAATCTGACCGGCGTCTTTCCTCCGTTATTCGAGCTTATCAGCACATTGCTGGAAGCCAGCCTGCCTTCGCGAGTGATCGCGATTGAGCTGGAAAAAGTGCGTGAGAATCAGTGGAAAGCTTCACTCAACGACGTTCGCCTGCGAGACGAGGCGGATTTCTATCTGTCCGCACGTTCCAGCTTACCAGGGCATCTGTTGCAACGTCAGTTCCCCTTGTTGTGTAAAGTCGGAACGCCAGACGATGTGAACAACATCGTAAATATTGCCCTCAACGGCGTGCCGCTGATTCCACTTGGTCATGTTCCTGCCGCTATTCCTTTGCGGTTGGAAAATCAATATTTCGCCTTTGATCTGACGCATCCCGCAGCAAAAAGCATGTTGGAGGCGGGGGGCTGTGCGTTCTATGTGCCGGGTACGTTGCCAGATGTGCAACTTGAACTTTTCGCGGTGCTACGTTCATGAAACCAATCAAAGAACTTTCTATCGACAGTTTGCTGTATGACACCTGGTTGATCGTGGTCGAGCTGCGCCGAGGTGTGCCAGCTCAGCAGGGGGCGGCGCTTTACCAGCGCTGTCTGCAGCAGGTGAGCAACACCCAAAGCCGGCTCACTGAGGCGGGCTACAGCGCCGAAAGTATTGAACACATTACTTATGCCCAATGTGCGTTGCTGGATGAAACCGTCCTGGGGCGCAGAAAGCAGGATGAGGGTTATGACACCTGGATCCAGACGCCATTGCAAACCCATTTTTTCAACACGTTGCAGGCCGGTGAACTCTTGTATGAGCGTATGCGCCAAGTGTTACATGAGCCCGCGTCGGATCCTGCCGTTCTGACCTGCTTTTACCGGGTATTGCGCCTAGGGTTTGAGGGCGTCTATCACGGCCAGACGCAGCAGCAACCGCGAGAGCAATTGATGAAAATCTTGAGTGAGCGGGTCACCGCCTACAATATTGCCCTGCAACCCCCTTTGCTGATGGAGGCGAGGCCACGTCGGCAACACCGTTTATTCCAATCGGCTTTTTTCTGGCTTTGCCTGACGTTATTCGTGCTGGCCGGCGGCTGGTGGATGCTGCATCTGCAATTGCAGAGCTTACTGACGGCCTTGTTATCAGGGGGCGTTGAGTGAGCGTGATGCTAAGGCGGTTGTTATGGCTTTGGGGCGGCATATTGGCACTCGTTCTGTGTCTGGGCTATTTCCCTCTGACGCCATGGGGCCAATTCATCGGTGCCGCGGTGATTGTTGTTATTACTCTCGGTGCGTGGATATGGGGGGGGCGTTCGCATGTTTCCGCACAGGTTGAATCGGATATAAATGCTACCTGGCAAAACGATCTGCCGGCAGAAGGCTACCGTCAGCCCGTTGTCTTGGTGTGTGGCGATGGGGTGGAGCAGATGTTTGCTGGTGTGGCGGTGCGTGAAACACCTGAAGGTTGCTATCTGGCCGTCGCCGATCTTTCAACGCTGTCTGCCGCTGTGGCGGCATTGCTCAATTTGCGGCCTGAGTGGGTAACACAGCTCAGCACGCTGTTGCTGGTTAATCCATCACAGCATGATGACTTGGCGGTATTGGCTAATCGGGTCCAGATCTTTCGCCACCAGCTATCCCGTATGTGCCGCGTGACGGGGACGGATATCCCTGCGCTGCTGTGCAGCTATTTACCCCAGAGTGTGCCATCGGATATGACAACCGATCGGGTTGAATGGTTTGAATTCAAAGCTGGCCAACCGTCAGCCACGGTGTGGCACAACGGGCATTCGGCACAACCTCTGGCGCAGTGGGTGGCGCAAGGGGACAGCATTGAGCAAACGCAGAGGCTATATCGTGCTATTGAAGTTGAGAGTTGGGCCCAGTGGATGGCGCAAAAGATCTTGCCGCAGTGCTTAACGCGTGAACAATCTATGCCGATTTGCTCACCTTTGGCGCTGGCATTGACCTTTTCTCCGGCGGTGCCTGAATTACCCTCTGCCCACCTTTGGCAACAGTGGCTGAAGGAAAAAACCACGCTGAATCGCGAGAAAAGCTGCAGCGAGAATGATGAAAGCGCTACATTGCCTTTCCCCGATCCGCTGTTGCGTCTTCTGCCACAACAATCCGGTTTCACTCCGCGGCGGCGTGCGGTGGTTTATGCCATCGGTGCTTTCATGCTTGCCGGGTGCGTGGCGCTGAACGTTTCCGCCTGGCAGAATCGCGCGCTGTCACGCCAGATAACGGATGACTTGCAACGCTATCAGGCGATCCCGCAGGCGGATGTTCACGCCAAAGCTGGGGCGGTGAAGGTATTAAGGGCTGATGCGGCGCAACTCAATGATTATTACCGTCGGGGCGTGCCTCTAAATTTAGGCTTGGGTCTATACCCAGGTGAGCGCCTGCGGCAGCCGGTCCTGGCGGCCATCAGGGGCTATGTGCCGCCGGTGGAAGAAGCGAAAATTGAGGCACCAGAGCAACCCTCGCAGGTAACGCCACAAACCGTGCTGCTGGATAGCCTGTCGTTATTTGATACCGGTAAATATCAGCTTAAAAGCGGTTCCACCAAAGTGCTGGTGGAGGCATTAATCAACATTAAGGCCAAGCCCGGCTGGTTGATTGTGGTGGCTGGGCACACCGATATCACCGGGGATGCCAGGGCAAACCAGGAGCTGTCGCTCAAACGTGCGGAAGCGGTACGTGATTGGATGCTGCAGACCAGCGATGTTTCACCCACCTGTTTTGCCGTACAGGGCTATGGTGCCACGCGGCCGATTGCGGCCAACGATACTGAGCAAGGGCGGGCAGCAAACCGAAGAGTAGAAATTAGTCTGGTGCCTCAGGCCAATGCCTGTCAGGTCCCGGGCAATGTAACGCCGCCGGAACACGTGGGCGGTTTTGACAATCAAGGAGAGTAAACATGGCAATTCCAGTCTATCTGTGGCTGAAGGACGATGGCGGTGCGGACATTAAAGGTTCTGTGGACGTACAGAGTCGCGAAGGGAGCATCGAAGTGGTGGCACAGGATCATAGCCTGTACATCCCGACTGACAATAACACTGGCAAGCTGACCGGAACTCGTATCCATACTCCTTTCGTATTTACTAAGGAAATCGATGCGTCCAGCCCGTACCTGTACAAAGCGGTCACTACCGGCCAAACGCTGAAAACGGCTGAATTCAAGTGGTACCGCATTGATGATGCTGGCCAGGAAGTTGAATACTTCAATACCAAACTGGATAACGTGAAAGTGGTGAAAGTGGCACCGAAGATGCACGACATCAAAGATCCAGGCAAAGAGAAACACAATCATCTGGAACTGGTGGAACTGCGTTACGAAAAAATCACCTGGACTTACAAAGATGGCAACATTATTCATTCCGATGCTTGGAATGAACGCGCTACCGCGTAAATCTTGGGGCAGACGGTGTTACCGTCTGCTTTTTTGTTGTTTTTCCCTAGGGTCTGTTGCGGGCATTAGGCAAAGACAACGTACTTTTATCAGATAACCTTATGGGCCTCGGTTAACGGCAGCGGACAGTAGCGTGTCTGAACGTGACGGGAAAACAGGGAAAGGAACTATGGAAAATCAGTCAGCTATACTATTACGCCGGTTAAATTCTTATTGCGCGCAGGCCCTTGAGGCTGCGGCAACATTGTGCCAGACCCGTGCCCACGCGGAAATTACCATCGAACATTGGTTGCTCAAACTGTTGGAGTTGGGGGAGGGGGATATTACCGTACTGGCCCGCCGCTATGAGTGGGATATGGACGGAGTGTGGCAGTCGCTGTTGGCGAGCCTCGATACCCTTCCGCGCTCTGTGCGGAGCCGTCCGCACCTCTCCGTCGCGTTGTTGAATCTGATCAAACAGTCTTGGCTGACGGCTTCTTTGGATGAAGACGCCCAGCAGATTCGCAGTGTTCACCTGCTGGCAGCGCTAATGTCAAAGCCATCCCAGCTTGCTACCGACGGCCTGTGGCCACTGCTGAGCCTGAGTCATAGCCAACTGAAACGCCTGCGTCCTCTATTGGATGCGCAATCCGATGAGCGCCCGGAGTTGCAGCAACAGGCGGAACTAGGGCGTTACCCTTCAGCCTTGCCTCAGCAAGAACAAGAGTCCGATGGTGATTCTTTGGTTTCTTCCCCACTGCCGAATGAGGCATTGCTGGCGGTGTTGGATAAATTCACTCAGGATATTACGGCCAAAGCCAAGGCGAATGAGATAGACCCGGTATTCGGGCGCGACAACGAAATCCGCCAGATGGTGGATATCCTTTCCCGCCGCCGTAAAAATAACCCGATTCTGGTTGGCGAGCCTGGAGTGGGTAAAACCGCGCTGGTTGAAGGGCTGGCGTTGAGAATTGCCGAAGGCAACGTGCCAGATAGCCTGAAAACGGTCAGCGTGCGCACGTTGGATTTGGGGCTGCTACAGGCAGGTGCCGGTGTCAAAGGCGAGTTTGAACAACGCCTGAAAAACGTGATTGCGGCGGTGCAGCAAGCGCCAAACCCGATCCTGCTGTTCATTGATGAAGCACATACCATTATTGGGGCTGGGAATCAGGCCGGGGGCGCCGATGCCGCTAACCTGCTAAAGCCGGCGCTGGCCCGCGGTGAATTGCGCACGATTGCCGCCACCACCTGGTCGGAATATAAGCAATATTTTGAACGTGATGCCGCCCTGGAGCGCCGCTTCCAGATGGTGAAAGTGGACGAGCCGGATGACGAGAAAGCTTGCCTGATGCTGCGTGGTTTGAAAGATCGTTACGCCAAGCACCACGGTGTACACATTACGGATGAAGCGGTAAAAGCCGCGGTGACCTTATCTCGTCGTTATCTGACCGGCCGCCAACTGCCGGATAAAGCGGTAGATCTGCTAGATACCGCCAGCGCGCGGGTGCGCATGAGTTTGGATACCAAACCACAGCCGCTGATGCAGGTCAGCTCCGAACTGATGGCGTTAGACATGGAGCAACAGGCGATTGAACAGGATCTGGTGCTGAGTTCCGATGCCGATCCGGCGCGCTTGGCAGATATTACCGACTGGCGTGATGTGCTACAAAAGCAGCAAACCGAGCTGGAAAAACAGTACCAGCAAGAGAAAGCCTTAACCCAGCAGTTGCTGGAGCTGCGTAAAGATGTCAGCCGTTCGGCAGAGCGTGCACAACTGCAGCAACAGCTGAATGAACTGCAAAATAACATTCGTTTACTGTCACTGGATGTCGACGCCCGCACCGTGGCGACGGTGATTGCCGATTGGACCGGGGTGCCATTGGGCAGCTTGCTGAAAGATGAGCAAACCAATCTGCTGCAATTGGAACAGAATCTGGGGCAACGCGTTGTGGGGCAGGATGCCGCGCTGTTGGCGCTGGCGCAGCGTCTCCGGGCGTCTAAAACCGGTCTGACGGCGGAGAACGGCCCGCTGGGCGTCTTCCTGTTGGTCGGCCCGAGCGGCGTGGGTAAAACCGAGACCGCACTGGCATTGGCGGATAGCCTGTTCGGCGGTGAAAAAGCCCTTATCACCATCAACATGTCGGAATACCAGGAGGCGCACACCGTTTCCCAACTGAAAGGCTCACCGCCGGGGTATGTCGGCTACGGCCAGGGTGGTGTGCTCACCGAAGCGGTACGCAAGCGCCCGTACAGCGTGGTGCTGCTGGATGAAGTAGAGAAAGCTCACCGTGATGTACTGAATATGTTTTACCAGGTATTCGATCGCGGCTTTATGCGCGATGGTGAAGGGCGTGAGATCGACTTCCGCAACACCGTGATTCTGATGACCGCCAATATGGGCAGCGATCACATTATGCAACTGCTGGATGAGCAGCCAGAAGCGCCGGATTCCACCTTGCACGAACTGTTGCGCCCGCTCCTGCGCGATCACTTCCAACCGGCATTACTGGCTCGTTTCCAGACGGTGATTTACCGCCCTCTGGCTGCTTCGGCATTGCGCAATATCGTGGCAATGAAACTGGAACAGGTCGCTCAGCGCTTGCTGCGTCATTACGGGTTGGAGTGCACTATCGAAGAGAGCCTGTACGATACGCTGGTTGCCGCCTGCCTGTTGCCAGACAGCGGGGCGCGTAACATAGACAGCCTGCTGAATCAGCAGATCCTGCCGGTCTTGAGTCAGCAACTGTTGCAACAGTTGGCGCAGCACCAGAAACCGCAACACCTGCTGTTGGGGTACAACGATGAAGAAGGCATTACGCTGGCGTTTGATGAGCCAAAAAGCGCGTGATAGGCGATATGGCATACGCCGTGCGGCGCTGCTGCTATTGAAACGATGAGGTTTTTACTTTGCCGATCAAGATACCCGATGTCAGTGATAAAACACCGGCAACCCCGTCACTGGATAACGCTACTGCCGAGGTGGAATGATGCTGACACAACTTATCGCCACGTGTTTTAACGATCGTGATGTGCTGGATGAAGCCCGGCGCGCAGCGGCACTATGGCAACGTTGGCTGGTGCCGATCGCCGCAGACGCCCCCGTTGGCGACGATCCCGGCTATGACGACGATTTTCAGCGCATGCGCGAAGAGGTGAATAAGCTCTCCGGCGCAGATACCGATCTGGTGTGTCAGTTGGCTGAAAAGCTGCTGACCACCAGTTGCAAAGATGTGCGGGTGGTCACTTATTACCTGTGGGCGCGTTTGCACCGTGATGGCGAAGCCGGGCTGGCAGATGGCTTAACGCTGTTGGCAGGGCTGGTTGAGCAATATGGCGAGGCCCTGTTACCCCCGCGTGCCAACAGCCGGAAAGTGGCATTGGAGTGGTTGGCGGGCGGTAAGGTACAAGATAGCCTGGCGCGCTATCCAGAAATCGAAAAGGCCGATTTCGAGCGTGCGGTGGCGGCGCTGGCGTTGCTTGATCACGCCTTTAGCCGCTGGCCAGAACAGGATCGCCCTTCATTTGCCGGGCTGTATAGCGCGTTGGACAACCGCTTGGCCCAGTCGGGCGGCATGGATGCGCTGGTGCCGCAGAATAGCGGCACGCAGGAAAGCACGCCGGCGCAGGTGCGCCAGCAGGATCTCCCCAGCCTGCGTCAGGTGCAATCCGGGCGCGATCTGCTGGATCAGGCCAAAGAACTGGCTCGTTATCTGCGCGAACAACCGCAAGGCTGGCTTTCTGCTTCAAGGCTGATGAAAAGCGTCCGTTGGGACACCGTGCATCAACTCCCCCCGCAAGACAACGCCGGTCTGACCCGGCTGGTGGCACCGCGCACAGAATACCGCACCCAGCTTAAGCGCCTCTATCTGCAACAAAGCTGGGGGGAATTGCTGGAGCGAACGGAAAGCATGTTTGCCGAAGGGGTGAATCATTTCTGGCTTGATCTGCAGTGGTACACCTATCAAGGGTTAAGCAAGCATGGTCATCCCTATGATCTGTGGGCCGATATTATCAAACACGATCTGACGATGCTGCTGGAGCGTTTACCGGGTTTGGAAAAGTTGGCCTACAACGATGGTACGCCTTTCGCCGATGAAGTGACGGTGGCGTGGATTGAGCAGCATGTGCAGGGCGGTTCTGCTACCTGGCTACCAGAGAACGCCGCAGCGGTTGCGGGTGAAGACAGTGACATCCTGGCATTGGAGCCAGAGGCGCTGGCGCAGGCAGACAGTGACGGCATTGAGAGCGCCTTGGGCTGGTTGGCCGCTCGCCCAGGGATCCATACGCAGCGTCAACGCTGGTTGTTGCGGTTGCTGATGGCGCGCGTTGCCGAGCAATACGGTAAGAATGAGATGGCGCTGCATTTGCTGAGTGAACTGGATGGCCCGGCTGAGCTCTTTACGCTCAGCCAGTGGGAGCCTGCGCTGATGTTCGAAGTAAAAGCCCGGCGGCTGAAACTGTTGCGCATGAAAGCCCAGCGTGGTGATGCAGACAAAACCGAACTGGCTCGCCAGATGGAACTGCTGCTGAGCGGGTTGGTCGCCATCGATCCGGCACGTGCTGCCGTACTGTGTGGTTAGTAAAGCTCGGGAAAAAGTGTCGTTAGGCTCAAGGTAACGTTGGCCCCGAAGAGGGGCTGTAGAGAAATTAGCGATGTTAATTACCGCGATTAAACCCACACCGTCAGTGTCGGGCGTGACCCTGATATTGATGCCACAGAAGGATTAACACATGCCGTCATTGAATCCTTCCCTGTATGAAATGCTTATCGGCAATTTTTCCGGTGAGCTGGGTCTGCATCAGGTCAGTGAAGAGGATCAGGTGATCCTCTCTGTACTCGATAATATACAGCGCATCCTTAACTGTCGGGCGGGCACGCTGAGCCATCTGCCGGATTATGGTTTGCCGGATATGAGCAAAATATTACAGGGAATGCCTGGTTCGGCGCATACGCTGATGACCACGCTTTTGCATACTTTGCTGAAATATGAACCACGGCTGAAAACCATCAAGGTCGTTCTGTTACCCGAAGCGCTCCCTGGGCATTTGAATTATGCCATTGATGCCGAGCTGAAGGGGGTAGGGCTGGTGCGTTACGGCACGGAATTTGTGCCGGAAGGGCGAGTATTGGTTCGGCATTTAAAAAAACAACAGCGTATGGAGTAAGGTAACTGAATGAGCGCATTATCATCAGGAAACAGTATCAAAACCGGTGGCGATCCACGTACTTTGCCGGAGTTCGCCACGCTGAAAGAAGAAATTGCCAAGCTGGGCCACCCGGCGCGTCCGGATGTACATTGGGGCAAGGTGGAACAGCTCTGTATGACACTGTTCCGGCAAAATGGCGTGGAACTGCAAACGGTCGCCTGGTTTACGCTGGCGCGCACGCAGCGTTCTGGCCTGTCTGGCATCCAAGAAGGGCTGCAACTGATTGATGGTTTGCTCACGCATCAGTGGCCAGTCTTTTGGCCGCAGCAAACGCACGCCAGGGTGGAAATTTTGGCCTGGCTGGTGGCCCGTTTACAGCAGGTGTTGCGCACGCAAGAGTTCCAGTACGGCGATCTGGCGCAGATTTACCGCATTGAAAAAGTGTTGGAGCATGTGTGCTATGTCTTGCAGCGCTTGGATCTGAAACACCTCAGCAAGCTGGATAACCTGCGCAACCAGATGCACCACGCCGCACTGCGGCTAGAAAGCCTGGAGTCGGCCGCTACGGCAACGTCACAGCCAACTGAAATTCGCATCGAGCCAGAAGGGGCTTTCCAGCAGGAAGGTGCAGCTTCACCGCCGTTGGTGTATATCATCAAAGAGTCGGCCCCGGTGCCTCCTCCGGTCATTGCGCCAGCGCCGCAACCCGAGCCGGAACCGATCGCCGAACCGGAGCCCTCACGTTGGAAGATGTGGCACGGTTTTCTGGCTGGCGTGGTCATCAGCGCGCTCATCGGGGCGGGTGCCTGGTGGGGCATTATCTCTTTCCGTTTATCGGGGACTGAGCAGGTATTGCAGAATATGGTCAGGCCCCTGCCGCAGTTGATGGAGCCTGGGCAACTGGCAAAACTTCAGCAAGCGGATCATCGCGCTGAGCTGACCAGGCTGGAAGATTCGATGGTGCATGCCAGCGGTGAGCAGTTGCTACGCTTGGACGCATTACCGCCATTGTGGGCCTTGAACTACGGTACCGTGCTGGTGCAACAGTTGCGCGCGCTGTGGCCGGTGAGCCCGCAGGTAAAGCAGTTAGCGCAACAGTGGCAACAGCAGCGAGAAGCACAGGCGCTGCCAAAAGCAGCGATGGAAGACTGGCATCAGGCACAAACCCGCCTGCAAAAGTTGGCCGATAAACTGAACTCGCTGGATGAGCAGCGTGGCCGTTACATCACCGTATCGGAACTTAAGTCGGTTGTGTTTGCCGTGCAGCAGCCAATGAACCGCACGCCACCGTTGGAAGAACTGCTGCGTCAGTTTGAAGAACAGCAACGTGCTGGTAAGGTTTCACCGGGATTACAAACCCAGATCGACAGCCGCTTTACCCAGTTGTTAAACCGCTATGCGCTGTTGACGGCACCTGCGCAGTAAGCCTTTCCCCTGTGCCCCTTTCAACGGAAAGGGGCACATCCCACCCGTTTATCTTCAAGCCTGGCTAAATGATAAGGCCGTATTCCGATCATGACCAGCACCGCAGGAGTACAGGTAGCGATAACCTGTTCCAGCAACTGCTGTTGTATCCCCGGTAGTTGCAGGCTGTCGGTAACGTTCACGGGGATCCATAGAGACTCTAATTTATTGATGCGTCGCCATGTAAAAATATTGTTATGGATACGTTCGATCGAATCTTGCGATCTGGTGAAAAGGTATTTATTGTGTAGATGATTCATTAACATGTTAATGAATGCCTTTCTGATCTACGTTAGTCACTTATACCCAAAATAATTCGAGTTGCTTGTAGGCGGCAACTGAGGGAAGCCCCAGGAGCTTACTCAAGATCGTTCCTGGGGTGAGTGACAAATCTGCTAATCAGATTTGAACGCTGCTTGCAGCGGCCCCGAAGGGGCGAGGCCCAATATGGGCCGAGTAACGCAGCCAACACCCAAGCAACTTGAGGTATGAAGGGTATATAAGGGGTTGTTTATGATAAGGAGTGGCTATGCTGTCCGCCTTTGCTAATCGGCCGCCACGCTGGCTGATCCCGCTGTTGGGTTCGCTGGTAGCCTTTGGTCCGCTGTCGATTGATATGTATTTGCCCGCCTTACCCGCGATGGGGCAACAGTTACAGGCGACACAAGGGCAGATGCAGCATACGTTGGGGGCATTTTTTGCCGGTTTCTGTGTGGGTATGCTGCTATATGGGCCGCTGAGCGACTGGCTGGGGCGGCGAAAATTGCTGCTGAGCGGCATGCTGCTGTTTGTGATTGCCAGCGTGCTGTGCACGCAGGTGACGCAGGTTGAGCAACTGGTCGCTTTGCGGGCCTTACAGGCATTCGGCAGCGGGGCCGCCGTGGTGATGGCACGTGCCATTGCCAGAGACGTTTACGCCCCCGACGAGTTGCCCCGTGTCTTATCGCTAATGACGCTGGTCACCATGATTGCACCGCTGCTGGCCCCCTTGCTGGGGGGCGCGTTGCTGACGCTATTTAACTGGCAAGCCATCTTTATGCTGCTGGCGCTGGTGGGGTGTATCAATGGTGTGCTGGTGCTGTGGGTATTGCCCGAGACGTTGCAAGCCCGCGCCGAACACTCAGGCAACATCCTGAAGGCGTTCCATAATTACTGCCTGCTGGTGCGGGATCGTGAAGCGATGGGGATTATCGCCACCCTGGCATTCTCCTTCGCCGGTATGTTTGCTTTTATCAGTGGTTCCCCCTTTGTCTACATCAGCTATTTCCAGGTGCCTGCGCAATATTATGGTCTGCTGTTTGGCTGTAATGTGATCGGCATGATTGCCGTGCTGTTGCTCAACGTGCGGATGCTGAAGGTTTACAGCCTGCCGCGGTTATTGATGATTCAGAGCAGTGCACAGGTCCTGTTTGGGCTGCTGTTATTACTCTTTAATCAACAGAGTCTGACGGTGCTGGTGATTTTGATCGTATTGTTTATGTCGTTAGTGAATGCGATTGGTACCAACAGCCTGTCGTTATTGCTGCAACAGCGCGGTCAGCAGGCGGGCAGCGCCAGCGCATTGGCCATTTCGCTACAGTTTGGCATGGGGGCGCTGGCGAGCCTGGCGGTTTCCTGGTTACAGGATGACACGCCGTTTGCCATGACGCTGGTGATGGCGGTCTGTGCGGCACTTGGCCTGCTAGGGCAGCGGATGTCTGTGGCGCGTTTGCGCCCGCAGGTGAATTCGATCGGTTCCAAGAAACAGTAAGGGGATGGCGGCAACGCCATCATTCACCGGGTTGCGAATGATGGCGTTGGCAGAGGTTTTCAATTGGCGTTGGCAATAATCCCGCGCAGCAGCTTTTTCAAGATCCCCACTTCATCCGCAGAGAAAGCGGCCAGCATCTGCTCCTGCTGTTTGGCCGCGATGTCCCGTAACACCTCGGCTTGGCGTTCACCGGCGGTTGTCAGGTGGTAGCCGTTCTCCGTGCTGGCTATCAGGCCTTTACGACGCAAGGTTTCCTGCGCCTCTTCGATCTCTCTGCTCGACATGGCCACTTCTGCCATGAGTCCGGTCATATCAAGGCAGGCATTGCTGTCGAGCACCAACAGCATTCTGGCTTCACTGATACGCAACCCGGTGGAAAGTTGCTTAGGCTGGTAACTGGCTTGATAGCTACGCAGCGCCTGCGTGAGTAAATAGTAGACATTGTGATTAAGGCGCTCCTGCCTGGCGCTGGCCCCCGCGTTATCTGCAACCTTTTCCGACACTTGCTGGTAAGGCAAGACCATGGAGTAGGCTCCTTGGTGATACACCAGCGGCGCGCGGCCCAGATCGTCAAATGCCACGACTTTGCCGATCAGGATCCAGTGATCGCCGCCGTCAATCTGCTGGTATTTCTCACACTGAAAACGTGCGGCACAGTCCGCCAACAAGGGCGCGTCACCCGCGCCAGCGCTGACCTCAATCCCGGCAAATTTATCTTCGCTGGGGCGGGCAAACCGATTGGACAGGTCCACTTGATCGGCGGCCAGCACATTAATGGCAAAGTGGCTGGCCTGTTCAAAGATCGGATAGCTGCCGGAGCGTTTATCAATACTCCACAGCACCAGCGGCGGATCTAACGACACCGAGTTAAAACTGTTCGCCGTCATGCCCACGCGGGTGCCATTCGGAGCGGTAGCGGTCACTACCGTCACTCCGGTGGCGAAGTTACCCAAGGCACGGCGAAAAGCGCGGGGATCCAGGGTATTGTCTGTGTGATCTGTCATCAAATAGGTTCTCCGGCTTGTTATACCATGGTGGGATCGGGTTCTAACCCCATCAGTTCGCGCCCCAGGATCTGCGCACATACATCGTAATCGGTATAAGCGTGTGCCCCGGTCATATGAGAGTCGCGGAACAACCGCTGAATCTCATTGCTTTCCATCCAACTGGTCGCGCCTGCGGCACTGAACAGACGATCTACCGCCGCGATACACATTTTTACCGCATAAGCCTGATTGGTACGCCAATAAGTCAGGGTGTTATGGGTAGGATATTGATGACGTCGCCCATGCTCGGCGTGTTCTTGCCAGGTTTTTTCCAAAAAGGCCCGGGCAGCGGCAACCTGATGGGTCGATTCTGCCAGGCGCATCAGCGCTGGCGTTGCCGTCCCCACGCTGGCACCGGTGTAGGCGCGCACGCGATTTTGGGTTTTTTCTTTAAAGGCGACCAGCATGCGTTCGGCGACGCCGAGGCTGATCGCGGCAAAACCGCAGGCAAAATAGGGGCGATACGGCGTGTAGAAAATATTGCTGTCCGGATAGAGGCCAAAGCCTGAAGAACGCCCCTGCATCATGTCTTGAGCGGCTTCAATGCGGTGGTTGGGGATGAAGGCGTGGTTGATAACCAGCGTTTTGGAACCACTGCCGCGCATGCCCACGGCATACCAGTCATCACGAATTTCATAATCGCTGCGTGGGATCACACCGAAGCTGTAGATTGGCTCACCGGCGGCGTTGTTGCGACGAAAACCGACGATCGCCCATTCGGCATGATCGCAACCGCTGCTCCAGCCCATTTCACCACTCAGATAGATCCCTCCTTCGGCTTCTTCAATCCGGCCAAAAGGCGCAATGCTGCTGCTGGCGGTGGCGTCCGGGTTTTCGCCCCAGATTTCTTGTTGCAGTTTGGCGGAGAACATCGCCAACTGGTGGCTGTGGGTGCACAGCAAGCTGAAAGCCCAGGCGGTGCCACCACAGGCACCGGCCAGTGCGGCAACGCAGTCGGTGAATTCTGGCAGGGAGATTTCCAGCCCACCGTATTTTTTCGGCTGAAAAGCGCGGTGCATGCCTATTTCTTTCAGTAACCGGATATTCTCATCTGGCACTTTTCGCTCTCTTTCTGCTTCTGCGGCGTTGGCCGCAATAAGTGGCAGAATAGGCAGTAACTTTTCCAACATCGGGTTAAGAGTTTTCATCATCGAGCTCCCTCAGTAGTGGTAGACATACGGCAATTACTCTTTATCAACCGCCCTTTACAGCAGGTCAGGAAGCGGGGGGCAGGTGTTAAGCCAGCATGTGGTGGTAGTTCGATGAGTATGAGGTAACAAAAGTTTAATGGAATGTAACATTCAAGTAAAAAATTGTACTTTTCATGTTAAATATTGAAAGCGTGATCTGATTACGTCCCGTTATTTAGGTTGTCGGTATCGGCATTGATGATGACAGCCGGTTCCGTCGGCCTGCCGATGAGTGCTGTCACCTTGTTGGTGGGTTGGCTTATGTCTGGGTGTATTCAGAAGATGACGGAAGGTAAGTTGCGTTATGAGGCCGGTTTTAGTTTTGCCATTATCGTTATGCTACTTGGGCGCTGGCTATCGGCTTGGTGGGGGAGTGCGCTCAACGGAGATATTACCAGCGCTTTATCACGGCTGGGCCGTCATGCTCGCCAATATTATTCTCTTCGCAGTGCTGTTCCAGATTCTGCTGTAAAAGAGGGTATCGCAACAGCGCCCGTTTCCCAGAGGGTAGAGCAGGCATCAAAAAGCCCGCTTAGTTGCCTAAGCGGGCTTTTCTAAATTTGGCTCCTCTGACTGGACTCGAACCAGTGACATACGGATTAACAGTCCGCCGTTCTACCGACTGAACTACAGAGGAATCGTGTGAACGGGGCGCATCATATCCAGCCGCTCAGGGTGTGTCAACGCTAAATTGCGGGTAATGGTGTGACTGCTCATCATCTGAGCAAGCTTAGCGAGGCGGTGTTGTGCTACCGGGCTATCCGCGTTGCAAACGTGCCAACGTATCTTGCTTATAAAAACGACGGAAGTGGTCATACATGGCGGGAAAACGGTTAGCCAGCAGCTCTGGTGCGCTAAAGAAATATTCAGACAGCACGGCAAAACACTCTGCGGGATCGCTGGCGGCATAAGCATCCATGCTGGCTGCGGCCTCGCCAACCATATCTATCTCGTCCTGCAGGTTTTCCATCGCGCTGTGCAGATCGTATTCCCAAGCAGCGATATCGCGCAACGGAATGGAAGGAATGCCCGTTGTGGTGCCGCCATTGCGCATATCCAGCTTATGCACGGCTTCATGAATAACCAGGTTGAAGCCGGAAAGATCGAAAGAGTCCTGCACATCCAGCCAGTTCAGAACGATAGGGCCCTGTTCCCAACTCTGCCCTGATTGCACCACCGGCCCAGAATGGACCAGGCCAATGTCATCCTGCCACTCGTCTTCGACGATAAACGGTGCGGGATAAAGCAGGATCTCGTTAAAGCCGTCCAGGCATTCAGCCCCCAGTTCCATAACAGGCAGAGCAAACAGCAAGGCTATGCGCGCCTGCATCAACGGTGTTAATTCAAGCCCCTGTAGCGGCACGATACGTTTGTTTTGCAAGATCTGGCTAGCAACGGCAACTAAACGCCGCTGTTCATCTTCGTTTAGAGGAGAGAGCAGGGGAATATCCAGTGCTTCCCGCCACTGGGCAAATGTTTCCGCTTGCGGTTGATGCGCTTTCCACGGCCATTTAATCATCGCATTGCTCGTAAAGATCGCTGGAACTTGGGCTGTCCTGCCAAAATGCCGCAAAAGTAGGCTCCATGGCAAGTACTTTACGGAGAGATACGGCAGCTCCCCGCCATTATTCAAGCACTTACCATTGAGTTTGTCTGTGACCAGCGTCCCGAAGAGGGCAATACTGGGGGTTGGCACTGCAGTTCGAACCGCGCTATCGATGCCGGTTGTTGGTTTGGGGAGAAAAGCCGATGATAAGAGAGATGGAGATCCCCGCAGCAGAGCGGGGATCGGCATGCGCTACTTCGTTGTATTTTCTGCTTTCAGAATTTTATGTATCTCATCCTTGATATGCAGTTTTTCCTTTTTCAGCCGGACGACTTCATCACAGTATCCTGTGCCAGAAGGCCCTTCTAATCTGGAAATTTCATGGTCAAGCTGATTGTGTTTTTCAAACAACGACTGGAAGCGGGGATGACTTGATTTGAGTTGCGATATTAATTCACGGTATTCAGGAAACATACTCAAGCTCCTTTGAGTAGAACTGTACACACTGGAGGTTTCTCCGCTTTTACCTTAACGCACTACGGGTTTTTTGGGAATGGCATTACTAAGAAAAAGGCTATTGTCTGGTTTTTGCTCTAGGAGTTTCTGTTCTCAGCCCGCTGTTGCTATTGAGCAGCCACGGGGGGAATTTACTATTAACTATCATTGGGTTATTGGCAGATGAACGCTGTCATCCTCAGGGCATTTTACTTTTCAAAAGAGAAACCTTCCTCTGTATTTCAGTATTAAATGCTGCATTTTCCTAAGATTTTAGATGAACAGAGTCGGTAATACCTTTTTAACCTAACCAGGTTCCGGTACGCAAAGTTGCCGGGGAAAACTCGGCATCCTGAGCATGCCAGGGGAAGGCGTGCTGAAATCGCCACGCACGGCTCACATCAAATCGCCAGTAACGCTCTGCGCCTTCCACGCCTCCCTTCCCAGGCTGCCATAAGATCTGCGTTTCCCCCTGCAAATGCAAAATATCCCCCTGTTCGAAGTCGATAAACAGCAGTGCAGCGCGCGGTTGCAGCAATAAATTCCCCAGCGTGTTCATGTAACGATTACCACGAAAATCCGGTATCCACAGGGTTTCATCATCAAGATGGATAAACCCCGGTTTGCCGCCACGGTGCGAAATATCCACGCCTCCTTGCGGGGAACTGCCATGTGCATAGCTGGCAACAAAACAGGTGTCGGCCTGTTGGATCATTTTGCGAGCGTGAGGATCCAAGCTGCTGAGGACATTCATCGGCAAAGGGCTGGGAGGCGACGGGGACAGTACGCGTCGCTGAATGTATTGTGGGCAATTGCCAAAGCTTTGATGGACTTCAATTTCAACGCGATTCTTGTCCATACGGCTGATGATACCGTTAACGCGGTTACGCCGCCGGTTGCTGAAATCGAGCCCTAATGCACCAATCGGATGGCCCACGTGCAGTGCGGCCTGTGCCGGATCGTCCACCCGCCGCGCAGAAATGATGCGCAGGTGTGTTTCGTCAGGAGTGCGCAGAAACCCGGCAAAACCGTTGAACACGGTGGCAACCGGCCAATGCTGTTCATCCAGCGTGGCGACAAACAGATAAGGCAACTGAGCAAAAAACTCACGATGCTGCTCGGGCATTGCTGGGTAAATATAGCCGCTGACGGCGTCAAAACCCGCCAGCGCCTGGGCACGTAATTCACCGGGGTGAAACACTGATGTTGTCATTTGATTGGCCTGCTGGTGGGTTCTGGTAAAGGCAGTTCGGGCATTGGGAAGAACCCTGGCAACCCGGCAATGCGTGCCGCCCAGCGTTGGATTGCCGGGTAGGGAGAGAGCGAAACACCTCCTTCCGGGGCTACCGCAACATAGCTGTAGCAAGCCAGATCGGCGATGGTCGGGCGTTCGGTAGCCAAAAATTCACGCTGGGTGAGATGCTGATCCAGGTGTGCCAAAAAGCGTTCGCTAATGCTGAGTGCGTTCTGGTAGTTTTCGGCGACAGAAAATTGTTTCACCATTCGACAGGATGCGGGGCCGTAGCGTACTTCACCCGCGGCTTGCGAAAGCCAGATCTGCACCTGAGCCGCTGCCCAAGGCTCCTCTGGCAACCAGTGGCTATCAGGGGCATAGCGCTTGATCAGATAAACCATTATGGCATTACTGTCGGTGAGTACCTGCTCGCCATCAAGCAATACCGGGATCTGGCCAAGGGGATTGAGGCGGAGAAAAGCGTCGCTGCTGCGGATCTCTGCGGGAGCGGGGCAATATTCGTAAGGCAGTGCGAGCATACGCAGCAACAGCTCTACGCGGTGACAATGGCCGGATACGGGCACGCCGTACAATTTTAGTTTTTGCATGATCTCTCTCCTGTTTGATGTCCAACCAGAATACTCTTGCTTAAATTGATGGGAATCCTGGAAGATGGAAATTGATAATTTCATTTATTGGAATAATTTATGGACCGTTTAGATGAGTTGGCGATCTTTGTCGCGGTGATCCAGCATGGCAGCCTGGCCGGTGCGGCTCGCAAGCTGCACCGTTCCGCACCGGCGATCACCAGGGCTATTGCCTCATTGGAGCAGCGCTTTGGGGCCCGATTGGTGGAGCGCACAACTCGCCGTCTGGCACCGACCGAGGCGGGGCTGCAGCTGGCAGAGCGCGCTCGAGCGTTGTTGCACGGCTATCAGGACGCGCTGATGGGAACCGCAGAAGCCCAGTTGACGGGCTTGCTGCGAATCACCGCCCCGGTGCAGTTCGGGCGCAAGCATGTGGCGCCGGTAGTGATGGCGTTTCTTGAACGTTATCCGCAGATCTAGATCGAGATGCAGCTTAACGATCGTAATCTGGATCTGGTTGATGAAGGCCTGGATGTGGCAGTACGCATTGGTTATTTGCAAGACTCCAGCAAAGTGGCGCGCAAATTAGGTGAAGTGACGCGGGTGACGGTGGCTAGCCCGGCCTATCTGGCCCAGCGCGGCGAACCCCATGCCCCTGCGGAGTTAGCCGATCACGACACCATCGTCGGTACCTTGCATACTTCAATGCGCGAATGGCGTTTTGGGCCACGGGAAAGCAGTGAGCGAGTGCGCTTGACGCCACGGCTCCTGTTAAACGAGGTGGAAACACAGCTTTTGGCGGTGCGGGCAGGTAAAGGAATTGCCCGGTTATTGTCTTATCAGGTAGCGGACGATCTGGCGGCTGGCACGTTGGTGCGGTTGCTGACGGCATACGAACCGGCACCGATACCGGTGCAACTGGTGGCCAATCATGTGCAATGGATGCCGCTGAAGGTGCGAACGTTTTGGGATTATGCCTACCAACACCTCAGTCAATTAGCGCAACTGCGGCCACAGCATTTTTAATCAGAATTTATTTTCGTGTTTCATTGATGAAACGAAAAATAAAGCCAATAAGTTTTACCAGTGAAACTTATTGCGTGAAATTTTAATTTTATATCGGCGATCACGCATTGCTGTTGCACCCTCCTTGACAATAATTTTCCTGGTTGCTAATAGTTAACGCACATCTTAAATAATAAACACAGTTTAATATATGAAACTTCTCGCAGGGGATTATGATAATGGCGCGGCGGTGGCAGATGAAGATGCAATCCTGAGGTCTTTTCAATCGCGCAGCCAGCAGGTTTATCGAAAGGTACGTCATGAGCGTAATATTCCCTATGGCTCGGTTTCACGAGCGGTTTTTGATTGGTTATATTCAGCCGAAGAGCATAAAGGCGTCGTTATATTTCTGCATGGCGGTTATTGGCAATTCTGTAATAAAGACGATTTTGCGTTTATTGCCGAAGTGCCTTTGTCATTAGGTTTTGATGTGGTGCTGGTGGAATATCCCTTGGCACCGGCTGCGACGCTGGACGATATTTGCCAGCAGGTGGGCGTAGCGCTGGATGCGATTGAGCAGCGAGAGAAACAGCGCGGTAACAGGCCGATTTATCTGTGCGGCCACTCTGCCGGGGGGCATCTGGCTGCGTATTGGCAGCATCATCCATGCCTTCAGGCTGTTTTCCCCATCAGCGGTATTTTTGAACTTGAACCCCTGTTAGACACCTACGTTAACCGGCAATTACGCCTGACTGAACAGCAGATGACAACCCTGAGCCCGGTGCGCAATATTCCTCAGCACCTGACGCCGATGGTGTTGTTTTACGGTGCGGCTGAGCTGCCGGAGCTGATTGGTCAATCCCTGCATTATTACAGGGTATTGAAAGACAAAGGGTTGCCGGTCAGCCGCTATGCGGTTGCGGGCGCCAATCACTTTAACGTTCTGGACGCGCTTTTTGCCGCTGGTGGGGCCCTGAACCACCAATTGCTTAAGCAAGGAGAAACCCCCGATGCGCACAATTATTGAAACCGGCCTGCCTGAGATTGGGCAACCTTTTTCTTGGGCAACCAAAGGCGGTGGAATGTTATTTACCGCCCATGGCCCGGTGAAGGCAGACGGCACGATCGAGACCGGCAGCCCGGAAAAGCAGATCACCCTGACGTTTGATAATCTGGCGAAAACGTTGCAGGCGGCCAATAGTCACAGTGATAATGTATTACAGGTTATTGTTTATCTTACCGATGTTAATGACGTTAAATTACTCGACCAAATATATAAAAACTATTTTAACTTTCCGTACCCAAACCGCTCAACCGTTATTGTTGAGAAATTAGTTGTCCCTGGCATGAAAATAGAAATAACGGTTAGTGCTATCGCTTAATCGTTTTCTCCTGCTTTTTTCATTTGGCAGCCGCTGGCTGCTGAAGAAATTCGTAGGGCACCTCACAAAAATAATATTCACCTGCAAATTCATTTAACAATGAATTAAGGACATCGTATGTTTAATCATATTAAACCCTCAGCACCCGATCCTATTATGTCGCTGATGGAAGCGTATATGCAGGATCCCCATCCGAAAAAGGTTAATCTGGGGATTGGGCTGTATTACGACCATCAGGGCAATATCCCCTTAATGCGTGCCGTGCATATTGCCGAACAGCGTTTGCTCGAGCAACAGCGGCCGCATACCTATCCACCGATCGAAGGTTCCGCCTTGTTCGCCCGTCAGGTTCAAACGTTGCTGTTTGGTGAAGCGGCGGCGCAGTCAGCACGTCATTTGGCTACGGTGCAAACCGTGGGCGGCTCGGGGGCATTAAAACTGGGGGCAGATTTTCTTTGTCATTATCTATCGCGGCGCGAAATCTGGGTTTCTGATCCGACCTGGGCCAACCATTGGGCCATTTTTGAAGGGGCGGGGCTCAGGGTGAATACCTATCCATACTTTGATAATGCCAGCGGCGAGCTGCGTTTTGACGCTATGCTCGACGCGTTCTCCGCCCTGCCGGAAGGCGCGGTGGTGCTGTTGCACCCCTGTTGCCATAACCCGACCGGCACCGATCTCAGCCAGGCGCAATGGCGTGCGGTCATCGACGTACTGCAGCGCCGCCGCTTGCTGCCATTCTTTGATATTGCTTATCAGGGGTTTGGCGATGGGTTGGAAGAAGACTGCTTCGCGCTGCGCGAGACGTTAAAAACCGATCTGGATTTTCTGGTCAGTAACTCTTTCTCCAAAAACGTGGCTTTGTATGGCCAACGGTTAGGGGGGCTTTCGGTGTGTTGTGGTTCGGCAGATAGCGCGGCAAACGTGAAAGGCGCCTTAAAAACGCTGATCCGCCGCAGTTATTCCTGCCCACCTACCCACGGCAGCCAGATTGTGGAAGCACTCTTGGCCGACGATCACCTGCGCCAACTGTGGGCAAGTGAACTGGCGAGCATGCGCCAGCGTATCAAGCAGACGCGCGTCAGCCTAGCCGCCGGGTTGGAGCAGGGGGGGACCACCCTCGATTATCGCCGCATTCGCGATCAAAAAGGCATGTTCAGCTACACCGGCCTGAACGAACAGCAACTCAGCCAGCTACGGCAGCAATATTCCATTTATCTGGTTGCGCCCGGCAGGATGTGTTTGCCGGGCCTGAATCAGCACAACCTGGACTATGTGACTGCCGCCATCCTGGACGTAACCCTTCCGGCGTGAAAAAGGTGAGCAATCATGAAAGATGCAAAACGTTTTGACGATATCGCTCAGCGGCAGGGGGGGCTGAAAAAGCAACTTACCGCCGGGCAAATGTCGATGTTGGCGATCGGCGGGGCGATTGGTACCGGCCTGTTTTTGGGCAGTGCTTATGCGATCCAAATGGCAGGGCCGAGCGTCTTGCTGAGTTATTTCATTGGTGGCGTGATCGCGTTGCTGCTGATGGGATGCTTGGCCGAGATGACTTCCGAGCATCCGACACCGGGTTCCTTCGGTGATTATGCCGAGTTTTATCTCAGCCCGCTGTTTGGTTTTCTGGTGCGTTATTCCTATTGGTCTTGCGTGGTGCTGGCGGTGGGCACCGAGGTGACCGCCATTGGGATGTATATGCAGTTCTGGTTCCCCAGCACGCCGATCTGGCCGTGGGTGCTGCTGTTCTCCGCGGCGGTCATCATTATCAACATCGTGGGGGTGAAATCCTTCGGTCAGGTGGAATATGCGCTGTCGACCATCAAGGTGGTGGCGATTTCGGCGTTTATCGCTATCGGTATCGGCATTCTGGTGTTTTCTTCCAACCCTACCTTCGGCATTCGCAACTTCACCGCCAACGGTGGCTTCTTCCCGTTTGGGGTGAAAGGCATGTGGTTCGCGGTGATCGTCTCTATCTTCAGCTATTTGAGCATTGAGATGATCGCCGTCGCCGCTGGCGAGGCCAAAAACCCAGTGGTCGCGGTCAAAAAAGCGTTTAAAGGCACCATCCTCAGGCTGTTTATTTTCTATATGCTTTCCATCGCCCTGATGCTGGCGATAGTGCCGTGGCGCGAGTCTGGCACCGGGGAAAGCCCGTTCCTGGTAGCGATGAACGTGATCCACCTGCCCGCCGCAGCCGGCATCTTTAACTTTATCGTGCTGGTTGCCGCGCTCTCGGCCATGAACAGCCAGTTGTATATCACCACGCGCATGATGTTCTCACTGTCGCGTGCCGGGCAGGCACCGGCGGCGCTGGGCAAGATCAGTCAGCGCGGGATCCCGGTCAATGCGCTGGCGATCTCTTGCGTTGGCATCGTGGTTTCCATTGTGCTGAGTATTGTCTATCCGGAAAAGTCGTTTGCGGTGATGATGTCGATCTCGGTATACGGTGCCTGTTTTACCTGGCTGATGATTTTTATCACCCATCTGTTTTTCCGCCGCCAGCATAAGGAGACAGTGCTGAAGTTCCGCATGTGGGGCTACCCCTATTTCACCCTGCTGGGCGCGGTTCTGATGGCCGCGCTGATGGTGACCACGCTGTTTACTGATTTCTTCAGAATGACGCTGTTGTTTGGTGTTCCCTTTACCCTGCTGCTGGTGGCGATCTACTTCTACAGCCGCCAGGCGCGAGCTGCGGTTGCGGCCAAAGTGCCAACGCCGGGGATGGAGTAAGCCAACGCCGCACCGGGGCTGGGGGGCCTTCGGTGCGGCTGAGGTTAAAGCAGGCTCTTAGGGATGATTGCATCGCCGAAGCTCAGGCGTTTACGGCCAGGTTCTTCGGCGCTGAGTGGTTCCACTTCCTGCAGGCTGTTTTTACAGCGTGCCACCAATTCCTGATACTGCTGGGTGCCGACGCGTTTCCACGCCAACTCCTGTTCGGTCAGATCGCGGATAACCCGTGCCGGGCTGCCGACGACCAGTTTATTGGCGGCGATCTCCGCGGCGGCTTTGACGAAGGCACCGGCACCCACGATGGTATTTTCACCGATATCGGCACCGTCCATAATCACCGCATTCATGCCGATCATCGCGTTACGGCGCACCCGGCAGCCGTGCAGAATGGCGCTGTGGCCGATATGCCCGTCCTGCTCAACCACCGTGTCCTGCTGTGGGAAACCGTGCATCACACAGTTGTCCTGCACGTTGGCGCCGTCTTCTACCACCAGGCGGCCAAAGTCACCGCGCAGGCTGGCATTCGGGCCGATATAGACGTTCTTGCCGATAATTACATCGCCAATCAGCACCGCCGTTGGGTGCACAAAGCTGCTCGGGTCCACCACCGGCGTCAGGCCATCAATCTGATACACAGGCATAGCATAGTCTCCTCAAAACGTAGCGCGATCGCGCGGTAGCCCACCAAAGCGCCGGTAATAGGCGGCACCAGGGGCGGGCAGGGCACCGATAGTGGTTTCTGCCAGCTCGCTGACATACTCCGTTGCGGCGCGATCCACCCGCTGATACAGGTTGATGCACAGATTGCGCGCAATCTGGCCTTCCCATTGGGCGGGCAGCAGGGCATCGGGCAGCAGCGGATCTTTCAGCACCACGCGGCGGAAGAAGTGGATCAACAGTAGCTTGATCTGGAAACAGCGCTTGGGCGTCAGCACGCCGTCGTCGGCTTCGCGCAGCAGCGCCATCAATGGGCGGAAAGAAACGATAAATTCATGGTAGTAGCCAGCGACTTCGCTCAGCGACCAGCAGTTGGCAACCATCTGCCGCAGCGTTTGCTCGGAGCGGTTATAGGGATAATCGGCACGGAAGTAGATCACCTGCTCACCGGCATTCAGTTCTCCTAACAGGGCCGTCACGTCGGTCTGCGCATGAGTCGGGGCGGCCATCAGGTTATTGGCGATCTGGCCAAAACCCAGCCAGCCCAGCTCTTTTTTCAGCCGCGCCCGCTCGGTTTTTTCTGCGTTCTCCAACAGCAGCAGATCCCACTTGCCATCCCAGGCCGGTTGTTCGCTGAGGTAGATTTTGGATTCAGCATGGCGGAACTGGCGCATGCCTTGCTCGGTGACGCGGTAATAACTGCGCCGACCGATCTTCTCTACGTCCAGCCAACCCTCTTTCTGCAGGCGAAATACCGAGGTGCGTACAAAGCGATCGCCAAACCCCAGCGCATCAAGCAGCGCGCTCAGGCTGCCGAGCCAGATTTCACCACCACGGTGGCTCAAGGCATCGCCGTATAACGAAATGATCAACGAAGTACCACTGATGGGCTGTGCTTCTAAGGCATGGCGAATAAATTCATCCAGTTTATGTTCCATATTTTCCCATGGGTTAGCCTTGGCTGAAGCACAACATTAGCATAAAAGGTAACGGGGTAAATATGGTGTCAGTTAACGGGAGCACTGTCTAACGCATTCACAGCGCTGAGCAATTTCCTGATTTGCTTGCAGGGTGGCTATCTGGAGCCTGGGAAGGCGCGCCATTATTCTTAGGGTCAAGATAGTCGATAAGCGCGGTATTCAACTGAGCTTGTTCATCATACGAGAAATGCATTCAGATCGGTTTTGGCTTAATGTTTTGATGGCGTTAGGTATTTTTTTGTCCGTAATGTGCCTGTATTTGTTGTCTGAAAGAACAGGTCAAAAACAGGCAATTACATAATCTTGCTGACTCTCTCCGGCTCGAGCGTTGCTTCACCTCATACCGGCCAGCCCCTCGATGATCGGACAGTTCGACCGATTATCACCGTGACAGTTATCCGCCAGATAGGCGAGCTGGCTGCGCATGGACTGCAAACGTGCAATGTCGCGATCGAGCTCATTCATGTATTGCTCAGCAAGCGTTTTAACATCAGCACTCATGCGCAGTTTGTTTTGCCATAATTCAATTAACGCCTTGATACGCTCCAGTGAGAAGCCAAGGTCGCGTGCTCTTTTAATGAACGATAATACTCGGACTTCGTCATTAGTGTAATAACGGTAACCCGACTCAACCCGGAGTGCTGGCGGGATGATGCCAATTTGTTCGTAGTGGCGGATCATTTTGGCGCTCAGCCCCGATGCTTTTGATGCCAGACCGATATTCATTCGTCACTCCTTTCTTACTTACCCATCTTGGCCGATAGTGTGAAACGACGCAGGCGCAGTGCATTACTCAGCACAAACACGCTTGATAACGCCATCGCTCCTGCGGCAAATACCGGCGAGAGCAGCGTGCCATTGATGGGGTATAACAGGCCAGCTGCCACGGGGATTAACGCCACATTGTAGGAAAATGCCCAGAACAGGTTTTGCTTGATATTGGCTAACGTTGCTTTTGATAGGGCGATGGCGGTGGAAACACCCAACAGATCCCCTGACATCAGCACCACATCGGCGGCTTCAATGGCGATATCCGTGCCGGTGCCGATGGCGATCCCCACATGTGCTGCAGCTAATGCAGGAGCATCGTTGATCCCGTCACCGACATAGGCCACCGGCCCGTAGGTGGTTTTGAGTCTTTCAATAGACATGACCTTACCGTCGGGTAAAACCTCAGCCACGACCTCGTCGATGCCTAACTGACGCGCAATTGCCTGCGCAGTACGGCGGTTATCACCGGTGATCATTGCCACTTTAAGCCCCTGAGCATGGAGCGCTTTGATGGCCGCTATGGTGGTATCTTTAATCGGATCGGCCACTGCAATCATGGCAGCGAGTTGACCATCGATAGCCGCATACAAAGGTGTCTTACCCTCGTCCCCCAGACGCGCCGCGTCTTCTGCAAGCTGCGCCACATCCACACCCAACTGCAGCATGTAACGATCCGCCCCCACTTCGACACGCAAGCCATCAATAGTGGCATTGACACCAAAGCCGGTTTTGGCCTCAAAGTGCGTCATCTGCGACAAGGGAATATTCTCTTTCTGAGCCGCGTCGACAATAGCGCGTGCGATGGGATGCTCTGACTTGGCTTCGACGGTCGCAACCAGCCTCAGCACATAGCGGTGTTCAAATCCATTTGCTAATACCAGGTCGGTCAATTCTGGGTGACCTTTGGTCAGCGTACCGGTTTTATCTACCGCCACTACGGTGGCATCTTTCAGTGATTGCAGGGCCTCGCCTTTACGAAACAACACGCCCATTTGTGCCGCACGCCCAGTACCAACCATGATCGATGTTGGCGTGGCCAACCCCATCGCGCACGGACACGCGATGATCAATACGGCGACCGCATTGACCAAGGCAAAAGATAGCGCTGGCGATGGGCCGAAGATAAACCAGACCAGAAACGTCAGCACTGCACCTGCCATAACCGCAGGCACGAACCACATAGTGATACGGTCAACCAGTGCTTGGATTGGTAGCTTAGCGCCCTGTGCCTGTTCTACCATGCGGATGATCTGTGCCAACATGGTGTCGCTGCCGACTTTGGTTGCTCGGAAAGTGAGCGTACCATTCTGGTTGATCGTACCCCCTACCACTTCAGTTCCTTTCTTTTTCTCGACAGGAATAGGTTCGCCACTGATCATGGATTCATCAACAAAACTTTCTCCTTCAATGACTTCCCCATCAACTGGAATACGTTCTCCCGGCCTGACCTCAATGAGATCGCCGCGGCTGACCTCGGCAATCGCAACCTCCACAATATTACCGTCACGCAACACGCGAGCTATTTTAGCTTGCAGGCTGATTAATCGTTTGATGGCTTCAGACGTATTGCCTTTGGCTATGGCTTCGAGGTAACGCCCAAGCAGAATCAGTGCAACGATCACGGCGGCGGCTTCGTAGTAGACATTAATGGTGCCGACAGGGAGCCACTGCGGGGCAAATGTGGCGACCAGCGAATAGGTATAAGCGGCGCTGACGCCTGTTGCGACCAGTGAATTCATGTCAGGTGCGCCACGCAGCAGAGCTGGAATACCTTTCTGAAAGAACCGCAGCCCAGGGCCAAACAGCACAATCGAGGTCAACACAAATTGAAGGTACCAACTCGCCTTCATACCGATCGTACCAGCGATAATCTCATGCAGGCCTGGAACGAGATGTGAACCCATTTCCAGCACGAAAACGGGAAGCGCAAACAGGGCCGCAATCAGAAGTGCGCGTTTCAGTTTTAGGGTTTCTGCAGCCTGGTGAGCCGCTTGCTCAGCAGTATTGTTGCCATCCTCGGCAATCACTTGTGCTTCATAACCAGCCTTAGCAACGGTAGCCAGCAAGTCAGCGACACGGACATCGGCCATAACCCGCAGTTGGGCACGCTCTGTGGCGAGGTTTACCGAGACGTGGCTGACACCGGGCACTGCGGCTAACGCACGCTCAACCCGGCCGACGCATGAGGCACAGGTCATGCCGGAGATAGACAGCTCGATGAGTTCCTGCGCAACGGTATAACCCACTGCATTGACAGCCTGAATGACCGCAGCCACGTTGGGTTGCCCCGAAAAGGTGACGGTTGCACGTTCAGTCGCAAGATTGACACTGGCGCTGGCTACGCCAGACACTGCTTTGAGTGCGCGTTCCACCCGCCCTACACACGAAGCGCAAGTCATCCCCTCAATAGGTAAATTGATTAATGTCGGTATCTCTGGAAAGGGTATTGTCGCATGAGTGTTCATAACTGATTCCTTATTACGAATGTCGCCCTAAAACGCAACGTACAATGTCTGTCATGTTGATCAGCCTTGTTCGACACTTGATGGGAAACCCGCTGTTGCAAGCGCGGCAATGATTACTGCGCCATCAGCACTGCTCTCGATGTTGACTCGCTTAGTCGCTGGATCGGCATCGATGCGGGCGGCGGAGTCCAGCGCCTTCACGGCCTTGGTGATTGAGGCTGCACAGCCGCCGCATTTCATGGTAGGGATGCGTAATTGAATGCTATTCATGATGAGCTCCTAGTCAGTGAATACTCATCATCAACCTTTCCCTAGAGTCAAGGTCAAGCATTTATCGTGATTAATTTTTGTTTTTAGGTTGGCCTAGAGTGTGAATTATTGGGGGAAGTATGGGAACGAGCAAAAAATCCCCCCAACCAGGGAGGATATTGTTGTTTACGGTGTGAACCGCAATAAATATATATCATTGATACATGAATACTGCGGTTTAACTCATTGAAAATCGCACGCTTACTTGTGCCTACTCTGAATATTCATCGGTTTTTGATACGGACGATAAACTCTCTGGCGCCCTGCGAAGAGGGGGGCCTTCATATGTAAAGTCTGGTTTCCTCAGCGCCCGGATCGCATTCTTCACTTTGGGTAACGCTGCCTCTATCTGCTCAGGTAGAACGGCACATACTGCAGCTCTGAACCACCATTCGGCGTGCGCCATGCCAAAAAAATCAAAAGGTACTACCGCAAACCCGGCATGATCGATGAAATATAGGCTTGCCTCTTTCGCTGTGCGTAAAATCTTTCCTTCCGGTGTAATCATTCCTTGCAGGTTGATTTGTAGAGAAAGATAGATTCCTCCCATCGGCTCCATTGAATCAACAGGCAGTCCTTCATCTTTCATCTGTTGAATGCCTAAATGCAATATCTGTAAAGAATTAAATATCTGCGTTTTAAAAGACGAAAGATGGTCTTGTAGCAATTTATCATTGTTCAATAATACCGCTGTAGCCAGCTGTTCTGCTTTTGGCGCGATGGCACCAACGTGCTCGATCATTAATTTCATTTTATCGATGACGTCAGCGGGCCCCATTCCCCATCCTACCCTAATTCCTGTTGCGGCAAAGGCTTTTGAACCACCGTCGACGATCACAACATACTCCTTCAATTCGGGCCTGAGTTGCACGGGGTGGTGATGTTGAAGTTGCTGGTAGGTCAACATCCAATAGACTTGATCAAAAACGATGTAAAGGGGCCTCTGATGGCCGCTGCGCCGTTGGTTTTCAGCAATGACTAAGTCACAAATATCTTCCAGAGTCTGTTTGGAAAACATCGTTCCCACGGGATTTTGCGGTGAGCAAAGCGCGATTACCCGGGCATTTTTTATTCGCTGAGCGAAATCGCCAGCAGTAGGTAAAAACTGATTTTCTACTGAAGTCTCTATCGCAACGCCATTAGCCCCACACATTGTGGCATAGTACATATTATTCCAGGAGGGGGCGGGATAGATGACGATTTCCCCTGGATCAACCAACGCCAATAAGGCCATATAAAGTAAAGGCCGCGCACCACCAGAGATAATGATCTCATGGGCAGAGTCATAATTAATTCCGAAATGGTTTTTAGTAAGCTGGGCGATAGCTTCTCGTAAAGGTAATACTCCCTCTAAAGGAGGATAATCGTTCTGGTTGTCGTCATAAGCCTGTTGAATGGCTTGGCGCAGAGCCGTTGGTAATCGAAATCGAGTGGTGTCAAAGTCACCGATAATCAGATCACAGATTGATTTTCCTCTACTCACCTGTTGCTGCACATATGATGCCAGTTTAATAATTCCAGAATAGTCAAGCTGAGTTGAAAGCGTTGACAGTCGGGAGGGGGGGAGTGAATCCTGAGTCGGATCAATGCTTAATAAACTGAGGTCTTCAGATTTGCTGGATAGCGTATTTATAGACATAATCTTTATACTCTCACCACTTAAATTGACCTGTTTTCACTAAGTGGAAACAGGAGTCATGAATATTTTTAGTGCTTATTTTTATGGCGTAGGCGTTACCTCAGCAAAAGCTGGAGATAGTACCCGAAGGGCCTTATGAATTTCTGTTATTGTAAATTCAATATCCTCATCTGTTGTCTGTCGCCCTAGGCTGAAACGAATGGTGGCTTGGGCCAACTCCTCTGATAACCCTAATTCTATTAATACATGACTAGGAGTGAGGTTGCTTGATGAACATGCTGAGCCGGTGCTGATGGAGAGGCTCTTTTTTAATATGTTTAATAACTTGCTCCCATCAACATTTTTGAAGGATATATTTGAAACATGAGGTAAACGACGACATGCCCCGCCATTCACCTGAATATTGCCGACTTGCATCAGTTCTTTTTCAAGTTTATCACGTTGATATTGGTACTGCTTCATCTCTAAACCGAGCTTATGGGAGGCTAACTCGGCGGCTTTACCGAAGCCTACAATCCCTGGCACATTTAATGTCCCCCCCCGCATTCCTTGCTCACTGTTTCCTCCAGTAATCTGAGGGCGAATATCCACAACCTTTTTACCCTTTTCCCGCCGAAGGTATAATGCACCTATCCCCTTTGGCCCATAAACCTTATGAGCTGAACAGGTAAGAATATCAATAGGGCATTCTTTCAGGTTAATGGGGATTTTTCCCACGGCCTGGGTCGCATCGCACATAAATAAAATATTATGCTGCTTGGCAATGGCGGCTATTTCTTCGATTGGATTAATGACGCCCAGTTCATTATTTGCATACATCACTGAAATGAGAATTGTTTCTGGTGTAATTAACGTCTTGAGAGCCTCAAGGTTAAAGCTGCCATCTTTTTTGGGTTTAATTAAAGAGACTCTTGCACCGGTGCGCTCTAAATCTTTTAAGGTTGCTAATGTTGCGGAGTGTTCGATAGAAGACGAAATAATATGATTCCCCTGGTGTTGGCAAGCCGCGTAAACACCACGTAGCCCTAAGTTGTTGCTCTCAGAGGCTCCAGATGTGAAGATAATTTCATTGGAGTTGGCGTGCAATAAACTGGCAATTTGTTCTCTACTTCGTTCAACGGCCAAGTGCGCCTTTAAACCATGCTGGCTTGATATACTTGCAGCATTTCCAAAGTGATCACAAAAAAAGGGGAGCATCTCTTTCAGAACCATTTCGTCGCAAGGTGTTGTTGCATTATAATCAAGATATACTGGTGCTTTTTTAGCTGTGTGATTTTCTGCAGACATGTGGAATATCCCTTATATAGAATTAACGGTAAAAAATCATACTTCCGTTTCTAATGCTTCAACTTTATTAGATGTGGAATGAATAATATAATCCTCCTCCTCGTAGGGAGAGAGAAATACATTGGTGATTTTCACTTCTCTATTGGCAGTCTGTTCCTTCGCTAGGAAAAGCTTTATTGCGACATCGGCACCATTAATGACTTTGTTATAATCATCAGTTTCAGAAAAGTCGATAATATGAACGGAGTGGGTTTGCGGGTGAAGCCTTGAAACCCTATGATATACATCACTGTAATGCTGGGCCATAATGAGAGGGCATTTAGCGATCCAAACATCTTTCGATTTAGACTCAGAGAGTACGATGCGTTGCCCATCCTCATTTATAAAAAATATTTTAGAAGCCTGGGTTCCACTTTCTTCTTCAATATCTAATTCAGGAAATGGTGTTTTATTATGCTGATTAAGAGTGCGCCTTAATGTTTGTATGCCGCGATTCTTACAATTTCTTTCGCCTTGTACAATGACACGTTCACGTTTAACAATAGTATATTTCGCTAGGATTCCCTCTAGTGAGAGAGGCAATTCACCAGTGGATTCTTCTTCATTAATTATATTTTCTGGTAGGGGGGATATGTCGCAATAATCAGCGCCACACTGTAATCCCAAGTCATCAACTAATACACCAAGTGATATCTTGAGATTTTTTTTATGATTAATAATCGCGTTATTGGCAATGTTTAAAGCATGATGTAGTGAGGTGACAGAAAACTCAGTGACGGGATAGCGGGGATCATAGTGCCCACCTTCAAGATAAATGACGGGTATTTGGGGTGTGATTAATTTAATATCATTGCTAATGATGCCAATTATCTTTCTTTCTAACTTATTTAAGTTAATTTCAGTCAGTTTCATTTCATTTACCTTTAACTATGTTAGCGTTTTTAACCTTAAGAATAGGTATATAAATAAAGCATTGTACATCTTTACTGTATGAAATTTTTAGCCTAGCATTTAGCTAGGATGTATTAGGCATTGAGCACAACCATATTTATTAACATGAGCATACTTTTTGAGTAATGCGATGTTAACTATGGAGCATTTCTGTCTCTTTAACGTAAACCTTCACCTAAGTGGAAGGTCAATAGAATAATCGTAGATTTGATTAAATACTTATAACAAATTGAAAAATAACGATAATTATTACAATGGATAGTAAGGGTATTGCTATCGGACTTCTTTTTGACTCTCTATTTTAATTATTTTTGTTAGAATAATCCTAATCATCGTGATTGTTGATATAATGATGGTGCTAATTAGTGCAATTGTTGGCATTGCATATTCTTAATATGAATATTTGCACACCACAATTTAGCATCAGCCGAGATGTTGATTCTGTAACCAATCTTATCTCGCTTGCCAGGCTTCATGAAGGTTAGATGCATAATCCTTATGGGCATCGAACATGAATGGGATAACGGGCAATTCTTTGCAGATTAAAGCGGTCATCAAGACTTATCTGGAAATGGGGCAGTCTCTTAATCAGGGGCGCTGATCAAGAGACTGCCCTTGAGAAGAATGCGAGGAATAACTAGCGTGGCCGCAGGTCAATCACCCGCTGGGCCTTGCCTTCCGAGCGTGGAATATCGCCGCAGTTGGCAATGCTGACGTCGGTGCTGACACCGACAATCGACTTAATATGGTGACGCAGTTGGTGGCAGATATCACAACGTTGCTGGTGGCTGAGCGTGAGCGCCGACTCTTTCAATTCTACCCGCACCGCCAGGGTATCCAGGTGCCCGGCGCGGCTTACCTGCAGTTGGTAATGCGGCGACAGATGCTCAAACTGCATAATCTGTTCTTCCACCTGCGATGGGAACACGTTCACACCGCGGATGATCAGCATATCGTCGGAGCGGCCGGTGATTTTGCCCATGCGGCGCATATTGCGCGCGTCACCCGGCAGCAGGCGGGTGAGATCCCGCGTGCGATAGCGGATCACCGGCAGTGCTTCTTTGGTCAGCGTGGTGAAAACCAGTTCGCCGTGTTCGCCGTCCGGGAGCGTAAGGCCGTTGTCCGGGTTGATAATCTCCGGCAGGAAATGGTCTTCCCAGATGGTGGGGCCACCACCGCTTTCCGCGCACTCCATCGCCACGCCGGGGCCCATCACTTCGGAGAGGCCATAAATATCCAGTGCCTTAATCCCCATGCGTGTTTCAATCTCGTGGCGCAGCGCCTCAGTCCAAGGCTCGGCCCCAAACACCCCCAAGCGCAGTGAACAGCTCCGCGCGTCGCCGCCCATTTTGCGCTCCAGTTCATCGATCAGCGTCAGGCAGTAAGAAGGGGTTACCATGATCACGTCGGGTTTAAAATCCAGGATCAACTGCACCTGTTTCTCCGTTTGGCCGCCGGACATCGGGATCACCGTTGCGCCTAAGCGCTCTGCGCCATAGTGTGCTCCCAGCCCGCCGGTAAACAGGCCGTAACCGTAGGCAACGTGGATTTTATCTTTAGCGGTGGCCCCGGCAGAGCGCAGGCAGCGGGCGACAATATCCGCCCAGGTATCGATATCGCGCTGGGTGTAGCCCACCACCGTAGGGCGACCGGTGGTGCCAGAAGAAGCATGAATGCGCACCACCTGTTCCATTGGCACGGCGAAGGTGTCGAACGGGTAGTTATCGCGCAGATCCTGTTTGGTGGTGTAAGGGAAGCGTGCCAGATCGCTTAACTGCCGCAGATCGCTGGGATGCACGCCCGCCTGATCGAACTTGCGTCGATACATCGGCACATTGTTGTAAGCATGGTGTAGGGTCCATTGCAGGCGTTCCAGCTGTAATGCTTCTATTTCGTCGCGTGAAGCAAACTCAATCGCGTCGAGTGGCCGTGGATTTGTAGTCATCTTTTTAGCCTCAGAAATTAGACACGTTCAATAATTATGGCAATACCCTGGCCGACGCCGATGCACATGGTGCACAGAGCGTAGCGGCCGGCTCGCCGTTCCAGTTCAAACAGCGCGGCCAGCGCCAGGCGCGCACCGCTCATACCCAATGGATGGCCGAGGGCGATGGCGCCACCGTTGGGGTTTACCTGCTCGGCATCGTCCGGCAGGCCAAGCTGGCGTAATACCGCCAGCGCCTGTGCGGCAAAGGCTTCGTTAAGTTCAATCACATCCATCTGTGCCAGGCTTAATCCGGCGATCTCCAGCACCTTGCGGGTGGCCGGAAGTGGGCCAATCCCCATCAGCCGGGGCTCAACGCCGCAGGTGGCGGTGGCGACGATGCGCGCCCGGGGGGTTAAACCTTGCTGCAGGGCCATGGCTTCGGAAGCGACGATCAGCGCGGCGGCGCCGTCGTTCACGCCCGAAGCATTACCAGCGGTAACGCTGCCCGGTTGGCGGAACGGGGTTTTCAGTTTTTGTAATTGTTCCAGCGTGGTTTCCGCGCGCGGGTGCTCGTCTTCGGCAAACTGGCTAATCACTCCCTTCTTGCTGGTGAGGCTAACCGGGATGATTTCCTGTGCCAGGATCCCTTTCTGTTGCGCCTGTGCGGTGCGTTGCTGGCTGCGTAAGGCAAAAGCGTCCTGATCGGCACGGCTGATAGCAAACTGTGCGGCAACGTTTTCGGCCGTTTCCGGCATGGAGTCGGTGCCGAAAGCGGCGTGCATCTGGGGATTCACAAAGCGCCAGCCAATGGTGGTGTCGAACAGTTGCGCCTGGCGGCTGAAGGCGCTGTCGGCTTTACCCATCACCAGCGGGGCGCGGGTCATCGACTCTGCACCACCGGCCAGCACCAGGCTGGCTTCTCCGGCTTTGATACTGCGCGCCGCCATCGCCAATGCATCCAAGCCTGAACCGCACAGGCGGTTAAGGGTGGTGCCGGAAACGCTCAGCGGTAACCCAGCCAGCAGCGCCGCCATGCGGGCCAGATTGCGGTTGTCTTCCCCCGCCTGATTGGCACAGCCGAGGATCACATCATCCACCCGCGACCAATCGACATGTGGGTAGCGCTCCAACAAAGCGCGCAGCGGCAGGGCGGCCAGATCGTCGGTACGTACGTTGGCTAACGCGCCGCCATAACGGCCGATCGGCGTGCGCACGCCATCGCAGATAAAGGCCTGATTCATGGTTGTTCTCCTAAAATGCTGTGGCCCAGGCGATGGGCACGGCCACGGAACCAGGCGACGGTTTTACCCTGTTGATTGACGATCTCGACGTCATATAACCCGGTGGTTTTACCCTGATGGCGCACTTCTGCGCTGGCGGTGAGGCGATCGCCAGCCACTGCCGGGCGGATGAAATCGATGCTGCAGCCAGAAGCCACCGCCGCCAGCCCTTGGCTGTTACAGGCGTAGGCAAATGCGGTGTCCGCCAGGCTGAACAGTTGGCCGCCGTGGCAGGTTTGGTGGCCGTTAAGCATTTGCGGGCCGACGATCATGCTGACCTGCGCGAAGCCAGCATCCACGGCGTCCACTTGCATACCCATCGCCTGGGCGCAGGTATCTTGTTTAAACATCTGTTCGGCGCAGCGCTGGGCCAGCGCGCGGGGAGTGTTGGCATTCATCAGCATTTGGCTCCTGAATAATTAGCGGCATAGCAGCGCAATAGCGGCATGGGGCGATAACGCGGCTCGGCGTAATAGCGTTGCAGGTTTTCCAGCGTGGCGAGAATGTGCGGCCAGCCGAGCTTTTCGCCCCAGGCCAGTGGCCCTTGTGGATAGTTGACGCCAAAGCGCAGGGCATTGTCGGTATCGGCAGCGTTGGCAACGCCTTTGTTCACCACGTCGAGCGCCTCATTGCTCAGCATGGCGACGGTGCGCATCACCAACAGGCCAGGGTAGTCCGGCAGGTGGATCACCCGTTTGCCCAGCGACTGCAGCAGGCGGATCACTTTGGCGGTTTGCGGCGCGCTGTTCTGTACCGCGCTGCTGATAGCGATAACCGGTGCGTGCTGATAGTTGACGGACAGATCGAACAACACCACGGGCGCTCCGATGTCTGCGGCAATCTGGCTGGCTGCCTGGCCATTAGTTAACATAAATGTAACATCATCGATGTGCGCCTCTGGGCTGGTCTGGCCAGGATGTTTGATCGCCCCGGCATTTCCGGCCAAGAGCTGGGCAAATTCGGCCATGGCTGACCAGTCGCCGTGCAACGTTATTGAACGTGGCAGTTCCCCGCTTTCCTTGGCGGCAAAAGTGGGCGGCGGTGCGGGATGATCGCTGCCATAGCGGTAAAAGCCGCGCCCGCTTTTGCGGCCCAGGTGCCCGGCAGCCACCAGTTCCTGCTGCAGCAGCGAAGGGGTATAACGCCCGTCCTGATAGAACGCATGGTAGACCGACTCGGTAACGGCGTAGTTAATGTCTTGCCCGATCAGATCCGTCAGTTGCAGCGGCCCCATGGCAAAGCCACCGGCATCACGCAGCACGGAATCCAACGTGGCCGGATCGGCGACCTGTTCTTCCAATGCCCGCAGTGTTTCGCCATAGAACGGGCGAGCGACGCGGTTGACGATAAAGCCCGGCGTGGAACGGCAATGAACGCTGTGCTTCCCCCAGTGCTGTGCCAAAGCCTGCAGCGCGGCTAAGGTTGTGGCGCTGGTTTCCAGCCCGCTGACGATCTCCACCAGCTTCATCAACGGCGCTGGGTTGAAGAAGTGCAACCCGGCCATGCGCTGCGGGTGCTGCAACGCGCTGGCAATTGCGGTGATAGACAGCGATGAGGTGTTGCTGGCAAACAGCGCGCTCGGGGAACAGATGGCTTCCAGATCGCGGAACAGGCTCTGTTTGATCGCCAGTTGCTCAGCTACCGCTTCTATCACCAAACCGCTGTTGGCCAGTTCGTTCAATGAGTTGGCCAACTGGATATTGCCCAGTAAAGCCTCTGTGCTGTGGGCATCGGCTTTGCCAGCCTCAACCCGTTGGCGCAGCCGCTGCCCGAGCAGCTCGAGTGCGTGAGCGGCAGCGGGCAGGGCGATATCAAACAGCTTAACCTGATGCCCTGCTGCGGCAGCGACCTGCGCAATACCGATCCCCATGGTGCCTGCGCCAATCACCGCCACTGACATTCCCGTGATATTCATGGTTATTTCCCGCTGAAATTCGGTGGGCGCTTGGCGAAGAAAGCGCTGACGCCTTCGCGATAGTCGGCGCTGCGGCCCCCCAGACGCTGCAGATCACGCTCTAAATCCAACTGCTGGTCGAGCGTGTTGGTCGCCGAGCTGTAGAGTGCTTTCTTGATCAACCCCAGGCCGTAAGTGGGCTGCGTTGCTAACTGTTTGGCCAGGCTTTGCGTGTGTTCGGCCAGTTCTGCGGCGGGCAGCACCTGCCAGATCATGCCCCAGGCCAACGCCTGTTGAGCGCTGATTTTATCGCCCAACAGCGCCATACCCATGGCGCGTGCATGCCCGGCCAAACGCGGCAGGAACCAACTGCCGCCGGAATCTGGCACCAGCCCCAGTTTGCAGAAGGATTGGATAAAGCTGGCATTGTCGGCCGCCACCACGATATCGCAGGCCAGCGCCAGCGCGGCACCCGCACCGGCCGCCACGCCATTGACCGCACAGATTATCGGTTTTGGCAGCGCGGTCAGGCGGCGGATCAGCGGATTGTAGAAACGTTCCACCGACAGGCCAAGATCCGGCGCGGCCTGTTCCACGCTGACGTTGCGATCGTTCAAATCCTGCCCGGCGCAGAAACCGCGCCCGGCACCGGTAATCAGCACGCAGCGCACGCTATCGTCACGTTCGGCCAGGGTCAGTGCTTCACTAAGCTGGTGGTGCATCTCATCGTTGAAACTGTTGAGCCGGTCTGGTCGGTTCAGGGTGATGGTTAATACCCCGGCATCGACGTGGCTGAGAATTAATGCGTTTTCCATAAATCAGCGCCCTGTGTAATGCGGTGTGCGTTTATCGAAGAAGGCTGCAATGCCTTCACGGCGATCGTCGGTAGCGGCCAGCGTGACAAACTGCTGGCGCTCCATCTGCAAGCCCTGGCTGAGGCCGATTTCCTGCGCCTGCTTCAGTGCCTGCTTGGCGGCGCGCAGCGCCAACGGGGCCTGCTGGCTGATGCGTTGGGCAATCTGTTGGCTGCGTTCCAGCGTCAGGGCATCGACGCAGACTTCGCTCACCAGCCCGGCCTGCTGTGCGCTGCGGGCGTCGATCGCCTCGCCGGTCAGCACCATTTGATAGGCGCGGGACTTGCCCACGCAGCGGATCAGGCGCTGCGTGCCGCCTGCTCCGGGGATCAGGCCCAGGGTGATTTCCGGCAGGCCGAAACGGGCGCTTTCGCCGCAGATGACGATGTCGCAGGCCAGCGCCAGTTCACACCCGGCACCGAGCGCATAGCCGTTCACTGCCGCCAGCAGCGGTTTACTGAATTGCGCCAGGCGCTGCCATAACACAGGGCGGCGATCGAGCAGGGCAGCGGCGACGTCCTGCTGTTGCAGTTCGCGCAGGTCGGCACCGGCGGCGAAGAAACGCGCGGCACCGGTGATCACCACGGCACCCACTTCCGCGTCGGCATCGGCCTGTTCAAGCTGGTAAACCAACTGTTTCAGGCATGGGGTGCTCAAGGCATTACGCGCTTCGGGGCGATGCAGCCGCAGCGTTACTACGCGCTGATGCTGTTCACGCAGGATCCAAGGGGTTTCCATGGCAGCTCCTAAACGTCAAAGTCCAGTACCACGCCTTCACCGCGTGGCCAGGACTGGCAGCTCAAGACGTAACCTGCCGCCAACTGATCCGGCTCCAGGCTGTAGTTGATCGCCATATCCACTTCACCGGCTTTCAGCTTGCATTTGCAGGTGGCGCAGACGCCGCCCTTGCAGGCGTAGGGCAGATCGGCTCCTTGGCGTAAGGCAGCATCAAGAATGCTGTCATCTTCGGTGCCGACGTCGATCTTCAGGCGGCGGCCATCAAGCTGGATCTCCACCTGAGTGGCATTGCGATTGGCGCTGTTGGCCGGGCGGGCAACGATGCCGCTGGTGTTGAAGCGTTCGCTATGAATGCGTTCGGCAGGCATACCGGCCAGTTCCAGCACGGTGTGCGCCTCGTCCATCATCACTTCTGGGCCGCAGATAAAGGCATGGTCGAAGTCGTTGAAGTCCAGCAGCGTTTTGCCGATGGCGGCCAGATGTTCACGATCGATGCGGCCGCTCAGCAGCGGGCTGTCGAGGCTTTCCTGGCTGAACAGGTACAAGGGCTGAAAGCGCTGTGGATAGCGGTTCTTCAGGTCCGACAATGCTTCTTTGAACATCACCGAGCGGCTGGTGCGGTTGCCGTAGATCAGCGTGAAGTGGCTATTTGGCTCTTGCTGCAGCGTAGCTTTGATAATCGACAGCATCGGCGTAATGCCGGAACCGGCGGCTATCGCCAGATAGTGGCCCCGTGTTTGGGGCTGTGGCTGGTAGCCGAAACGGCCTTGCGGCACCATCACGTCCAGTTCGTCGCCCACTTGCAGCCCGTGGTTGATAAAAGATGAGAAACGCCCCTGGTGAATGGCTTTTACCCCAATCTGCAACAGGCCTTCCTGCGGGGCACTACAGATGGAATAACAGCGGCGCAGCTCTTTGCCGTTAATCTTGGCTTTCAGCGTCAGGTGTTGGCCGGGGGTATAGCGGTAGTGAGATTTCAATTCATCCGGCACGCGCAGCGTGATGGCTACGGCATCCGGCGTTTCGCGTTCGATGGCTGCGACATTCAGGCGATGAAAGACCGTCATGGTTGCTCCTAAATACACTTGAAGTAGTCGAACGGTTCCCGGCATGCGCAGCAGCGATACAGCGCTTTGCAGGCGGTAGAACCGAACTCACTGATTTTTTCTGTCGTGGTGCTGCCGCAACGCGGGCATTGTACCGGGCTGGGTGTCAGCGGCTTTTCGCAGCTTTGCCCCTGCGGTGGCGCAACGCCGTATTCCCGCAGCCGTTGGCGGGCGTCGGCATTCATCCAGTCGGTAGTCCAGGCCGGGCTGAGGCTGATCACGATCTTCACCGGGCTGAAACCGGCGGCGGTCAGCGTCTGTTCAATGGCGTTGAGCAGAAACTCGGTGGCTGGGCAACCGGAATAGGTCGGCGTAAAGGTGATGCGCCAACCGGTGCCATCGTGCTCTACATTGCGCACCATACCGAGATCGGTAATCGACAGTATCGGTAGCTCCGGATCGCTGATCTGCTGCAGGCAGTGCCAGATCTGCGGAATTTCTGCGGGCTGTAGCTGGGAGATATGCATGTTGGCCTCTACCAGTTACAGTTCGGGTAAGCGCGTTGCAGGAACTGCATTTCTGCCAGCATCAAACCGAGATGTTCACTATGCTGCCCCTGCTTGCCGCCGTGGCGAAAAGCAGGTTCGGCAGGCAGCGCCAGCGTGGCCTGCTGCAAGGTGCTGTTCACCATCTCTTGCCACGGCGCCTGCAACTGGCGTGGATCGACGGCAATACCCAGTTCGGCCAGTTCAAGCTCAACCGCATCGGCGTGGAACAGTTCGGCAGTGAAGCGCCACAGATCGTTTAATGATTGCTGGATTTTCTGGTGGCTGACTTCATTGCCATCGCCCAGGCGGATCATCCAGCCGCGGCTGAAACGCAGGTGGTATTCGGCCTCTTTCAGCGATTTGGCGGCAATGGCGGCCAGTTGGCTGTCTTTGCTGCGGCTTAACTCACGGTGCAGCAGCACGTGGTAGGCATCCAACAGGAACTGACGCACCAAGGTGTCGTTGAAACCGCCGTTGGGTTGCTCGGCCAGCAGCAAATTACGGAATTCGCGCTCGTCACGGCCAAATGCCAGGCGATCTTCGCTGTAGCCTGGCCCGGCCAATTGCGCCGCATAACCTAAAAAGTTGCGCGCCTGCCCCAGTAAGTCCAGGCCGATATTGGCCAGCGCCAGATCGATCTCCAGCTCTGGCGCATGGCCACACCAGGCACACAGGCGTTGAGCCAGGATCAGCGGTGTGTCGCCCTGGCGCAGGACATAGGTGATTTTGGCATCGGTGATCGTTTTCATGGCCTGCCTCTACATGTTCTTGATGCCGTCGGGGATGGTGTAAAACGTCGGATGACGGTAAATCTTGTCATCGGACGGATCGAAGAAGGCCTCGCGGTCTTCCGGCTGTGAGGCCACCAGATGGCAGGACTGCACCACCCAGATCGAGCAGCCTTCATTGCGGCGGGTGTAGGCATCACGGGCATTTTCCAACGCCATCTGGTCGTCTGCGGCATGCAGGCTGCCCACGTGCCGATGTGCCAGGCCCTGCTTGCTGCGGATAAACACTTCATACAGCGGCCATTCAGCGTGAGTCATTTCTCTCTCCTCGTTTAAGCAGCGTTTGCCGCACGTTTAGCGGCATGGGCCATCGCGCCATCCCGTACCCAACTGCCTTCATCCCAGGCACGGTGCTTGGCCTGCAGGCGCTCGTGGTTGCACTGCCCGCGGCCTTTGATGACGTCGTACAATTCGTTCCAGTCGATCTCGCCGCAGCGGTAATGGCCCGTGGCCTCATCCCAGGCGAGATCGGGGTCCGGTGCGCTCATCCTCAGAGCCTCAAGCTGCGGCACGGTGTTATCGATAAATTTCTGCCGCAGCTCGTCGTTGCTGTGGCGTTTGATCTTCCAGGCCATGCTCTGCGCGCTGTGGGGAGAATCGGCATCGCTCGGGCCAAACATCATCAGCACCGGCCACCAGAAACGGTTGATGGCATCCTGCAGCATGGCTCTTTGTTCTGCGCTACCTTGCGCCATCGCCATCACGGCTTCGTAGCCTTGACGCTGGTGGAAGCTCTCTTCTTTACAGATTTTCACCATCGCTCTGGCATAGGGGCCGTAAGACGCGCGGCACAGGGCGACCTGGTTGACGATGGCGGCCCCGTCCACCAGCCAGCCGATAACGCCAATGTCTGCCCAGTTCAGCGTCGGGTAGTTGAAGATGGAGGAGTATTTCATCTGCCCGGCGAGCATTTTTTGGTAGATATCCTGGCGCGAGCAGCCGAGGGTTTCCGCTGCGCTGTACAGATACAAGCCGTGCCCGGCTTCGTCCTGCACCTTCGCCAGTAACACCGCCTTGCGGCGCAGAGTGGGCGCGCGCGTCAGCCAGTTGGCTTCCGGCAGCATACCGATCACCTCGGAATGCGCATGCTGGCCGATTTGGCGGATCAGGTTCTGGCGATAGGCATCCGGCATCCAGTCTTTAGCTTCAATCGAGGTATCTGCGGCAATCTTGTCGTCAAAATGCTGTTGATGTTGTGCTTCGGTTATCATGCTTGCCTCTGTTGATTCGTATTTTTTAGTTTAACCGCAAAAATGTGAATCACTTTGCATAGCCATGAAGTTACAAGTTGATAACAATAAGATCAAATGGCATAGGTGCGGTTTTGCGATACTCATCACAGGATTTGTTATTAATTTATTGTTTTTAAATGATGTTTAAATTATGCCGTTGCGAGCTATTTAGAGGGGAAGAGCGATTTTTCTCGGAGGTGTTTTATTTTTGTTAAATTTTAACTTGGCGAGGAGTGAAAAATATGTGATACGTAATTAAGCTTTGTTTGGTCTATTTATGAATTCTGGAGGAGCCAATGCAGCAGTTATACAGTTATCTCTCTGGCGGCTGGATGTACGGCCAAGGAAAAGCCCGTGAAATCCATCATGCTATCACCGGCGAACCTTTGTATCAGGTGTGTTCAGATGGGCTGCCGTTGGCGGCCAGCCTGAATTATGCGCGTGAAACGGGGGGTAAGGCATTGGCACAAATGACCTTCCAGCAGCGCGCCCAGATGATGAAAGCCGTAGCCAAACACCTGTTAGCGCACAAAGAGGCGCTGTATGACATTTCTTACCAGACCGGTGCCACGCGTAACGATAGTTGGGTCGATATTGAAGGGGGGATCGCGACGCTGTTCTCCTATGCCGGGTTGGCCGGGCGTGAATTGCCCGATGACACACTGTGGCCGGAAGATGAGTTGATCCCGCTTTCCAAGCAGGCGCAGTTTGCCGCGCGACATGTGCTGACCTCGCGCCCTGGTGTAGCGTTGCATATCAATGCGTTTAACTTCCCTTGCTGGGGCATGCTGGAAAAACTGGCGCCCACCTGGCTGGCGGGGATGCCCGCGATCATCAAACCGGCTACCGCAACGGCGCAACTGACCCAGGCGATGGTGAAGCTGATGATTGACAGCGGGCTGGTGCCGGAAGGGGCTTTGCAACTGGTCTGCGGCGGCGTTGGCGATATGTTCGATCATCTCGATTATCAGGATGCCGTGACGTTCACCGGTTCGGCGCAAACTGGGCAAAAGCTGCGTTCTCACCCGCGCTTGCTGGAAAAATCTATCGCGTTCACCATGGAAGCCGATTCGCTTAACTGTTGCGTGCTGGGGGAAGATGTCACACCAGATATGCCGGAGTTTGCGCTGTTTATCAAAGAAGTTTGCCGTGAGATGACCAGCAAAGCCGGGCAGAAATGTACCGCCATCCGGCGCATTATCGTGCCCGCAGCACGAATCGCCGAGGTACAACAGGCGCTGCTGCAGCGCTTGGCGGGCGTGCAGATTGGCGATCCGCAACTGGAACAGGTGCGTATGGGGGCGCTGGTCGATCAGGAGCAGCGCGACGATGTGCAGCAGAAAGTGGCGTTTCTGCTGCAAAACGGCTGTGAAGCCTTGTGTGGTAGCGCGTTGGATAAGCTGACGATTGCCGGTGAACGTGCGCACGAGGGCGCATTTTACCCGATCACCCTGCTGTATTGTGCCGATCCCTTTGCCCATCAGGCAGTGCACGGCACCGAGGCATTTGGCCCGGTGGCAACGCTGATGCCTTATCAGAGTACCCAACAGGCGATTGAATTGGCACTCTTGGGGCAAGGGAGCCTGGCTGGGTCGCTGATTACCGCCGATGAAGCGCTAGCAACCCGTTTTATCCGCGCTACGGCCTGTGCTCATGGCCGTATGCTGGTATTGGATCGTCATGCTGCGGCCGAATCTACCGGCCATGGTTCACCGCTGCCGCTGTTGGTACACGGTGGCCCAGGGCGGGCCGGTGGTGGCGAGGAGTTAGGGGGGTTACGCGCGGTAAAACACTATATGCAACGGACGGCGATCCAAGGCAGCCCGGCCATGTTGGCGGCGATTGGTCGTGAATGGGTGCGCGGTGCCAAGGCGGTTGAGGAACCGGTGCATCCGTTCCGTAAATACTTTGAGCAGTTGCAGATTGGCGAAAGCCTGTTGACCGCCCGCCGTACCATTACCGAAGCCGATATCGTCAATTTTGCCTGCCTGAGTGGCGACCATTTCTATGCGCATATGGATAAGATCGGTGCCGCAGAATCGCTGTTTGGTGAGCGGGTTGCACATGGCTATTTCGTGGTATCGGCAGCGGCAGGGCTGTTTGTCGATCCCGGCGTCGGGCCAGTGATTGCCAACTACGGCATGGAAAACCTGCGCTTTATCGAACCGGTGAAGATCGGTGACACTATTCAGGTGCGGTTAACCTGCAAGAAGAAAATCCGTAAACCGCAAAAAACCGCAGAAGATCGCCCACACGGTGTGGTAGTGTGGGATGTGCAGGTGTTTAACCAGCACCAGCAGGCAGTGGCGTTATACAGCATTCTGACGCTGGTGGCTCGGCAGGAAGGGGACTTCCCGGCGGTCGATGTGCCTTGATCCTGTTTGCGCTCACTGAACACGGTGTCTTTCATGTGAGAAAGGCATCGTTTCTGTGGTATCGCTATTCAACGTTAATCATCCAGTTAACGCCAAATTGATCCGTCAGCATGCCAAAGCCTTTGGCCCAGAAGGTGGGCTGGAACGGCATATTAACGCTGCCACCTTCTGCCAGGCGAGTGAATAAATCGCGGCCTTGGCTGACATCATCTAACTTGAGTGACAGCGAATAACCTTTATGCGCTAGCTCACCGGGTGCCGCCGGGCAACTGTCTGACGCCATGATGACGTTGTTACCGATCTCCAGCCGTACATGCATGATGGCTTCCGGATCGACATTGGGCGGGCCATTTTGCTGGTCTGTCGCTGGCATATCCTTATAGCGCATCATTACAACGATGTTACCGCCCAGTTGCTGGGCATAGAAATTGATTGCCTGTTCACAGTTACCGCTGAAAAACAGATAGGGTTGAATCAACATGATCATAACCTCGGTTAATGGAGAGCGCTTAAATTTGCGGGCGGTAGCATCACTAAGTGTAGACGCCCGTAAGAGTAGCTAGAAAAGGAGGGTGATCGAGGTAGGCTGAGAAGCGAGAGCTATTGTTTGTTGAGAGAAATCAGGGGCAAAAAAAAAACCGGTGAATACTCACCGTGATGAACAATCCTATCTGGATAGGATCACATAAATAGCAATGCGGCTGAACCATCCCACACTGCGGCTAGTGCATAGACTAGGACCAGAAACAGTATGAAAGATGTGTTACTCATGGCGCGATCCCCATCATTGAGTCCGTTGCGCATATGCCAAGTATAGCTTGTTATGCCTGCTGGAAATGACATTAGCATAAATTTTATACAACCAAAAATCTGTCGTTGATAACTAAGTAAAGTGCTGAGTTTTTACTATAGTAATAACATGCAGATACAAATTATTGCAGATATTCCCCCGGTTAATTGGCCGCTTGGAAGTACTTTTTACGGGGAACATCAGTAGGTAAGGTTCAGTCAGTATTGGTTCTGTATGGCAGTTTGTCAGCAGCTTTCAGGTTGTGTCGCGTTAATGATATGAAATGTTAGTCAATTGTTCCTAAAAAAACAGCATCCGATGGGGGGCGGTGCTGATGTTGGCTTGGTGATTGGTTTTTTAGTCAGAAAATAAATCGGGAGAGTAAAAATGGGTATCATTTCCTGGATCATTTTTGGGTTAATTGCCGGTATTCTGGCTAAGTGGATTATGCCAGGCAAAGATGGTGGTGGTTTTATCATGACTGTCATCTTGGGGATTATCGGGGCGGTTGTCGGTGGTTATATCAGTACCTTCTTCGGTATGGGCCGAGTCGATGGCTTCAATCTCGGCAGCTTTGTGGTGGCCGTTGTCGGTGCTCTGGTGGTGCTGCTTATCTACAGAAAGGTCAGGAGCTAGCCAGATAGTGATTAACGGGGTCGCTGCGGCGGCCCTTTTCTTTGCCCATCGATCAGAAAGTGAATGTAAAAACCTATGCTGTTGATGTTCCCTGCCGGCGGAAGCCCGCAGGGATTGGTTTTCAAGGCACTAAGACGATCTTGCCAATATGAACGCTGGATTCCATCAGCGCATGTGCCCGTGCGGCCTGTTCCAGTGGGAATGTCTTGAAAATCTGCGGTTTTAACGCACCGCGTTCCAATAATGGCCACACCTTTTGCTCTAATTCGGCGGCGATCTGCGCTTTGTCTTCCACGCTGCGTGCCCGCAAGGTCGAACCGGTGTGGGTGAGGCGTTTAAGCAGCAATGGCATCAGATTAAGTTCTTTGATCACGCCGTGCTGGGTTCCGATCTGCACGATACGGCCATCCATTGCGGCGGCCTGATAATTCTTGGCGACATAATCACCGGCAATCAGATCGACAATCACGTTCGCGCCTTTGCCATCGGTGGCGCGTTTCGTATGCTCAACGAAATCTTCGCAGTGGTAATTAATGGCTACGTCGGCCCCGAGAGCCAGGCTGGCCTGGCGCTTTTCCTCCGAACCTACCGTGGTGATGACGTGCGCACCGAACGTTTTCGCCAACATGGTGGCTACTGTGCCGATCCCGGAAGTCCCACCATGAATCAGCACCGTTTCCCCGGCTTGCAGATGGCCGCGTTGAAAGACATTCACCCAAACGGTGAAGAAGGTTTCTGGGATAGCAGCGGCCTCAATCATACTGAACCCCTTCGGCACTGGTAACGCATTGCTCTCATGTACTTTGCAATATTGCGCATAGCCACCCCCGGCGATCAGCGCACAAACCTGGTCGCCAGGTGCGTAGCGCTGCACTCCGCTGCCGACCGCAATCACATCCCCTGCCATCTCAAGCCCTGGAATATCAGAGGCCCCCGGTGGTGGTGCGTATTGCCCGAGGCGCTGCATGACATCGGGGCGGTTGACCCCGGCTGCGGCAACTTTCACTAATATTTCACCGGGTGCCAGCGCAGGGAGCGAGCGTTCTGCGAGCACGAGAACCTCTGGCCCTCCGGGCTGGCTGATTTCGATAACTTTCATGGTATTAGGCGGTGGTGTATTGGTTGACATGCCATTCTCCTTCTATAGGGAATCGGGAAAATGCCCGATTCAGGGATACGCCGACGGAACGGTATTATTTTATAGGAATAACCGCCGCGGTATGTAGGAGATAGGGCGCTCCTTGAGAGGATCAGGGTTTTTGGGGCCAACGCTCATCATTCTCTGTATTGCTAAGAAAGTGCCTATAATTCCGGCATTTTGGGTCGAATACTGTGCAGTCGCCCCGGTTTCTGCTCATGTGAGGCAAAAAAGAGTTGCTATTCAACGCCGGTCATGAGGTAATGCTTACCGGCCTGTGGTACAGACCTATTTATGCACGACATTTTGAGTAAAGTAGTTCAAATTTAAAGCGTTATCCTAGATAGCTCTTCACTGACGAATTTCCTTTCTAGTGCCTCCATAAGTAACTGATGACCGGCTATAACATGCCCATGGCGGCTTAAATTTATTATTGAAGGAATTAGACATGTCTAACATGATCAAAGGTCAAGTGAAGTGGTTCAACGAATCTAAAGGTTTCGGTTTCATTACTCCAGCAGACGGCAGCAAAGATGTATTCGTACACTTCTCTGCTATCCAAGATCAAGGTTTCAAGACCCTGGCTGAAGGCCAGAACGTACAGTTCTCTATCGAGAACGGTGCTAAAGGTCCGTCAGCGGCTAACGTTACCGCTATCTAATCGGCTTTTGCTGATTGAAAAAACCCGCCAAGGCGGGTTTTTTTGTGCCTGCAATTTGCTGGGCAAAATGTCAGAACAGTGAAAATCGTGTGGCGGTGCTCTGCTAAGCTTTAACGGTTTAGAATAATTGTCTGGGCGTGGTGTAGCCTGGGAGCGGAGCTTGGGCGATTCTGCCATGCGCTGATAATCACGATAAATGATGAGGTTATCATGAAAGTTAACGATCTGGTGACGGTGAAAACTGACGGTGGTCCACGTCGTGAAGGCGTTGTGCTGGCAGTAGAGGTATTTAATGAAGGCACAATGTATCTGGTGGCACTGGATGATTATCCTGCGGGTATATGGTTCTTCAATGAGATCGACAGTCGCGATGGGACTTTCGTTGAATTGCGTTCCGCAGAACAGAAGTAACCGCCCGGCTCATGGCGAATTTTTAGCTGACAGACACCTTCTTAGCAGATATCAGGATTAACAATTAAACGGGAATACCCGTTGCGACAGGACAAAACGTGTCGATGCGAACAGGTATTTCGATTTTGCTGGAGAAAGGCTCCAGCAGAGCGCTTGTTTGGCCTCACAGCAAAACAGCCTGTGAGATTGTGGCGCGAGCCGGATCAGCGGTTGTTAACGAATATGCCATTAGTCAGAGTGTCGGTTAAGCGAACAACATGATAAATAATCTGCTTGTTGTGTGTTTTGATTTTTCTTTTGATATTGCCCTTATGGGAAGAGACCGTTTTTGCTTTGATCTGCATCTGATCGGAGATCTGAATGGTTCCCTGGCCGGACATCCACATGCGTAGCATATTGGACTCGGTCTGGCTGAGCGTCACCGGAGTCTGGTCGAGCGAGTTTTTTTCAGGGCGAGTCGTTTTTTTCTCAAGGTAGTGAGTCAGCAGCTGGCTCATTGTTTCTGGCTTGATGGATTTTGACGAAATGATAACGTTTTTACGCACGTATAAATAATCGTCGAAATGTACATTGGTGATCGCCATGAAGATAAAGAATAACGTATCGGGGTGCTGAGAAATTACCCGTTTTATTCTTTCTGTTGCATCGGCTTCATGTATAAAGCAATCTTCGTTCAAGAAGACTAGGTTCGGCTTAAGCTTGGTACATTTTTCATTCAAAGAATCGATGTCGGTGACTGCACTAATATGGCGCTTCTTCATGCCATGTGCGGCCAGATAATCAGTCAGTCCTAGCTTAGTATAACTACATGAATCCATGATAATTGTTGACATATGAGACTCCCACTTAAACCCGTTTTACTGCAGTAGTAATAAGAAAAGCCCGAGTTTTTAAGGCTGAAAAGGTACAAAAGAATTACATTTTATGAACGCCAAGTTCTATCAATAAAACTGACACTACTCAATGACTTTTCAGACTAAATTTTTTCATCCTAACAATTCATCAGTTTAGCTTAAGTTGTCTTATTGTGCCTGCTGTTTGGATCACCATTCGCAATAACATCATATGCTACTTAATTGATTGGTTCATCGCCGATTAATTGTTCTACAACCGAATTAGGACTGTTTTTTTCTTTGTAGGATAATTATTAAACAGTATTTTAATGTTAATTTTTCTTTAATATATGCTGTCTTTTGATTGTCACTTGTGTGTTGCAAGCATCAATGATTTGAATTTAACATTTTAATTCAATTAATTACCTCAATTCATTTGCGTTATTTATCGTTGTTCGCATGGGGGATTCCCAGCCAAGAAAAAAGGTGTTCGGATTAATCTCATGATTTTTACTTTATTAACATAGGGTTAAGCGGTTTTCATCCTGGTTTATGTCGGTTTTTTCAATGGTGAGGCGGCATTCAGCGTAGCATTTTACATAATTTTTGTAGGTATAGATTGGCAGTAACATAAAGGCGCGTGTGAAGGGAAATGCAGATGTTCTAAGTATTTACAGGCACGCAGGATTAAACATGTTTGTGAACGACTGCATGATAGTGACATGTCGCAATGTTAGGCAAGATGCCGTTACGCTATCACAACGGCGTCATTTCGCCCGACGGTTAAATAGCCTCTGACCGGCAGGTACGCATTGATTCTAATGCCAAGATGATATCCCGCTCCTCGGTCATCCAGTTTACCAGTGCAGCACGAATGCCAGGCTGACCGGCATAGTGAGTGGGTGTACAGCGCACTACTCCATGCTGATCCAGACGTGCGAGAAAACGGTCACGCGCGGCTTCTGCTTCACCTTCAATCTCTGTCAAGGCAAAGCACAGGATGTTCAGGTTGACCGGGGCCAGCAGGCGGAATCCTTTACTGGCCGCTAACCCCTCCCCCAAACGGCGTGCTAGTGTGACGTTCCGCTCCACAATCTCCCGCATGCCGTTGCGGCCGTAAGCCTTCAATGCCATCCATAATGGCAGAGCGCGAAAACGCCGTGAGTTCTCTGGCGTCAGGTGCAGATAGTTATCTGGGCGCAAGGTCGGGGCTTCCAGATAAACTGAGTGATTCTGGAATACCTGCATTTGCAGCGCCAAATGACGGGTGAACTGAATCGCGCTGTCATAGGGGACGTTCATCCATTTGTGCGCATCGACGGTGATCGAGTCGGCTTGTTGCCAGCCTTGCAGCAAGTGTTCATAGCGGGGGGAACAGGCGGCCACGCCGCCGAATGCGGCATCTACATGCAGCCAGAATGGATAGCGCTCGCGTAACGCCAGCAAACCAGGCAGATCGTCGAAGGTGGCGGTGTTCACCGTCCCCGCGCTGGCTAATACCATCGTCGGTCTGCCGGGCGTCGCAGCAAGATGCTGTTCCAAAGCGGTGATGTCGATCGCTTCCGAGTTGTCCTGCTGGGCGATGCTTTGTAGTGCATCACGTCCGATACCGAGCATGCCGAGTGATTTCACACTGCTGGAGTGTGCATTGGCTGAAAGCACCTGAATTGGGCCCAAGGCTGCCAGCCCTTGCTGTGCCACATCAATTCCGCGCTGCAGCCCAAGCCATTGGCGGCCGATAGCGATACCGACAAAGTTGGCCATAGTGGCTCCGCTGACAAAGCTACCGCTGAAATCAGCCGGCAGATGCAAGAGTGCTTTGAGTTGCTCAATCGTGGCCAACTCGATGGCTGCAGCAATGGTATCATGGCTGAGCAGGCTATTCTGGTCGGTAGTGCTAACCAGCCAGTCGGCTGCTAAGGCCGCCGGAGTATTACCTCCGGTGACAAAGCCAAAATAGCGTGGTCCGGCGCTAGCAGAGAGCCCTGTGGCATAACGCTGCCAAAAATCGTCCAGAGCAGCTAGTGCTCCGTGGCCTTCTTCCCGCAGTATTTTATCCTCGGCGTTAAGCTCTTGTTCGGCCAATGGCGGGCATACTGGGCGCTGCTGCAGCCCTGCGAGAAACCCTTTTGCCAACTGATTGGTGTGGTCAAGTATGCCGGGAAGATCGTCAAGATCCTGTTGTAAACGAGGGTGCATGTATTTTTCCTCAGTGCCAATAAGTTAAGATGACAGAATAGAGGATTTGCATTGGCATCAATATCGATGAAAAATAGCCTTTTTGGATAATAAGGCTAACCAGCAATGAACGATCGTCTGCCTGTTCATCTTTTACCAACGTTTATTATTGCTGCTCGGTTGGAAAATCTGCGCGCAACCGCGCAACAGATACACCTGACTCATGGCGCCGTCAGCCAACAGATTCAGCAACTCGAACAGGCCATTGGTTGTCCGTTATTTGAGCGTAATGGGCGTGGGGTGCGGCTGAATGCTGCCGGTCGTGAACTGCTGGCCGTGGCTGAACCCGCGTTGGTAGCCTTGCAGCAAGGTATCAGCCGTGTCAGACGGATTGCGGCAAGCCAAACGTTGCGCATCAGCGTACTGCCTTCTTTTGCCCATTATTGGTTATTGCCTCGATTGGCAGAGTTCCATCGTGCTTGCCCTGGGATTCGGTTGGATATTGACGCTACCCTGGTCGTACAGGATTTGGCTCGTAAAGGTTTTGATGCGGCGATTCGCCTGGGGCAGGGAACATGGCCAGGTGTGCAAGCACAGCGAATTGCCACAGGTGAAGTGGTGCCGGTTGCCACCCCGACGTTGGCCTTGCAGTGGCAGCAGGCTTTTGCCCGTGCTGAGGCCACGCTTCCCCTGCTTGAACATGATGTCACGCCTTGGCGTACCTGGTTTCAGTCACAAGGGTATGCCAGCGGTGGTCAGCAAGTGGCGCTATTTAATGATGCAGGTTTGCTGATCCGCGCTGCTGAACAGGGGTTTGGCATTGCCTTGGTGAAAGCGGTACTGGTCGGCGACTTGATTGCTGAGGGCCGGTTGGTGCCGTTAGCAGCGGCACAGCGTTTGGGGAATGACGATACTTATCTGGTGTGGCCGCAGGCCACGGGTTTGCAACCTGCGGTTGAAGCACTACTGCATTGGTTACAGCAACAACTCGGGTGAATCAGGGGGGCTTACTTTTCTGTCACGCAAATTATTTAGGGGAGATTATTACCGACATAATTAAATAACGAGGATATTCAGTTTAGTATTCGTTTAATAAATTAGTCTTTACTTCATAGGGCCACATAACTATACTTCAGCCAAAATTTCAGCGGAGAAAATCAATTGGACAGTTGTAGTAGCAGCGAAATAATTAAGGCAAGCTGACCGATCTCCTTCTGATTTGTTGCTTGCCGAACACGGCGGGCAGCACCCTCTCTTGTTCTTCCGAGTTGTGCCAACCCGAACATCATTGTTGTACCTGAGGCTGAATGGCTTCGGGAGATTTGATTCGGATATTATTATGGTCTTTCATCGCTACAACCTTTTCCCTCCAGGCATTCAACGCTAATCCGCTGATTTATTGTCAGCGCAATCTTGCGTGTGCTTAACAGCACATGATTCACCCTCCTGCTGTTTATTAAGGGGAAGATCATGGCTATGACTCCTTTTGTCTTAAATTTATTACTGGCGATGAGCCTGGGCGCAATTATTGGGGCCGAGCGGCAATGGCGGCAACGTATGGCCGGCTTACGTACCAATGCGTTAGTGGCGACCGGTGCTGCGGTATTTATCCTGAGTTCGTTTACCACGGAACCCTCTAGTGCTGGGCGTATCGCTGCGCAAATTGTTTCCGGGATCGGCTTTCTTGGCGCTGGCGTCATTATGCGTGAAGGTCTCAATATTCGTGGGTTGAATACGGCGGCGACGCTGTGGTGTTCTGCGGCGATCGGCGTGTTGTGCGGCCTGGGGCAACATTGGGAGGCCGTGCTGGCGACGCTGGTGATCCTGTGTGCCAACATTCTGCTGCGTGAAGCGGCGCAGCGTATTAATCTGCAACCGCAACAACAGGCGGTTGATCTGGAATTACGCTACCGCATCATGGTGACCTGTGGCGAACAGGATGAAATATTGGTACGCACGTTAATTCTGCAAGCGTTGAACGGCGTTGCATTACGTTTGCAATCGCTGCGCAGTGCCGATATTGCCATTCCTGGCCAGTTAGAAGTGTGTGCGGAAATTATCGCCAATCCCGTTGCACAGAAAGATATTGAAAATATTGTCTGCCGCGTCAGTCTGGAAAAAAGCGTCAGTGCGGTGCATTGGCGAGTCGCTTCTGAATTGCCGGTTTAATTATTATCAACATTCACCTGCTTGGTGATAAGGAGCCGTTATGGACGAGCACCCCGGAGCGTTTATTATTCTGCGTTGTTAGCGCAATAATAATGACGTTAACAACGCTAATTCAATAAATTCCGCTTTGCGCATGTTCACCCGTTAATCCGGGCGGGGTTCCCCTGTGTGCAGAGTAAAATAAGAGAATAGCGTCATGACCTATATTAAAGAAAAAGCACGCCGCCGTGATAAAAACAGCACGCCCTATGCCATCGCTCTTGAGGCAAAGAACAGCCTCGATCAGACGTTGGCAAATTTAAACTGTAGCCGCATTGGATTAACTCAGGAAGATGCACAAGAACGTTTGCAACACTTTGGCACCAATCAGGTTGCTCATGAGAAGGCCCCCCATGCATTGGTGCAGCTCATCAGCGCATTTAATAACCCGTTTATTTTTGTTTTGATGGTGTTGGCGGGGATCAGTTTCTTTACCGACTATTGGCTTCCGGCCCGGCACGGTGAAGAAACTGAGCTCACCGGCGTGATCATTATTCTGGTGATGGTGACGTTGAGCGGTTTGCTGCGTTTCTGGCAGGAATATCGTACCAACAAAGCTGCCGAATCACTGAAATCGATGGTGCGAACGACCGCGACGGTGCTGCGCCGCAGCAGTTTCAGCGCTCAAGCCTTGGCGGTGGAAATCCCGATTCGGGAACTGGTCCCGGGCGACATTATCCAACTTTCCGCTGGGGATATGGTGCCTGCGGATGTGCGGTTGCTCAGTTCCCGTGACCTGTTTATCAGCCAGGCCATCTTGACCGGTGAAGCGATCCCGATCGAGAAATATGACGCGCTGGGTAACGTTAGTCAGAAATCGACTGAAATCGATGCCTCCAGCGAAAGCGAGTTGCTCGAGCTGTCGAATATTTGCCTGATGGGAACCAACGTTGCCAGCGGCACTGCCTCGGCGGTAGTGGTAGCGACCGGGGGCCGCACCTACTTTGGTTCTCTGGCCAAGTCGATTGTCGGTTCCCGCTCACAAACCGCGTTTGATCGGGGGGTGAACAGCGTCAGTTGGCTGTTGATCCGCTTTATGCTGGTGATGGTACCCATCGTCTTGCTGATCAATGGCTTCACCAAGGGCGACTGGACGGAGGCAGCGCTGTTTGCGTTAGCGGTGGCCGTTGGCCTGACGCCAGAAATGCTGCCAATGATTGTCAGTTCCAACCTGGCGAAAGGCGCGATCGCCATGGCGCGCCGCAAGGTGGTGGTCAAGCGTCTGAATGCCATTCAGAACTTTGGCGCGATGGATGTGCTTTGTACCGATAAAACCGGTACCTTGACGCAGGATCGTATCATCCTAGAGCATCATCTGGATGTGAACGGTAACAAAGACAGCCACGTACTGCATCTGGCCTGGTTGAACAGTTTCCATCAAAGCGGAATGAAAAACCTGATGGATCAGGCAGTGATCCGCTTTGGGCGTGGCAAACCGGGCGTTGAGGCACTCGGGCGTTATAGCAAGGTGGATGAACTGCCGTTTGATTTTGTACGCCGTCGCCTGTCGATTGTGGTGCAGGATGAAGAGCAGCGCCAGTTGCTGATCTGTAAAGGTGCCGTGGAAGAGATGCTGGCAATCGCCACCCACATGCGCGAAGGTCAGCAGGTACTGGAGATTGATGACGCGCGCCGTGCTGCTTTGCAGGCATTGGCCTGCCAGTACAACGAAGATGGTTTCCGTGTGCTGGTGCTGGCCACGCGCGATCTGGGGCAGGAAGGCTGCACGCTGCCACTCAGCGTGGCGGATGAGCGCGATCTGGTGATTGAAGGGCTGTTGACCTTCCTCGATCCGCCGAAGGAAAGTGCGCAGGAAGCGATTGCGGCATTGCAGGAAAATGGCGTAGCGGTGAAAGTGCTGACCGGTGATAACCCGGTGATCACCTGCAAAATTTGTCGTGATGTTGGCTTGGAGCCCGGAGAGCCGCTCTCTGGTTTGGAAATCGAACAGATGGATGACGTTCGGCTGGCACGTGAAGTGGAGCAGCGCACGGTATTCACCAAACTGACGCCATTGCAGAAATCACGTGTGCTGCAGATGCTGCAGGCCAACGGCCATACGGTTGGTTTTCTGGGAGATGGCATCAATGATGCTCCGGCGTTGCGCGATGCTGACGTAGGGATTTCCGTTGATACCGGCACCGATATTGCCAAAGAATCGGCCGATATCATTTTGCTGGAAAAGAACCTGATGGTGCTGGAAGAAGGGGTCATCAAAGGGCGCGAAACCTTCGGCAATATCATCAAATACCTGAATATGACCGCCAGTTCCAATTTCGGTAACGTGTTCTCTGTTCTGGTTGCCAGTGCCTTTATTCCTTTTCTGCCGATGCTTGCGATCCACCTGCTGTTACAGAACCTGATGTATGACATTTCCCAATTGTCGTTGCCATGGGACAAGATGGACAAAGAGTTCCTGCGTAAACCGCGCAAGTGGGATGCTAAAAACATTGGCCGCTTTATGCTGTGGATTGGGCCGACATCGTCTATTTTTGACATCACCACCTATGCCCTGATGTGGTTCGTATTTGCTGCCAATAGTGTGGAACATCAGGCGCTGTTCCAGTCTGGCTGGTTTATTGAAGGGTTGTTGTCACAAACGCTGGTGGTGCATATGCTGCGAACCCAGAAGATCCCATTCATCCAGAGCACGGCCGCGTTGCCAGTGTTGCTGACCACAGGGATTATCATGGCGCTCGGTATTTATATTCCGTTCTCGCCGCTCGGCGCTTGGGTTGGCCTACAGCCATTGCCGTGGGAATACTTCCCTTGGTTAGCAGCAACCTTGGTCAGCTATTGCGTCGTGGCGCAACTGATGAAGCGCTTCTACATTCGCCGTTTCGGGGAGTGGTTATAATAATTTCTTGATCATCAGCCCCAGCATGATGGTGAGCGTAAAAGAAAACAGCGTACCGAGTAGCACATACTCGGTACGCATTTTATCCCCAGTTTGCCGTAGATCGCCAAAGCGGAAAATGGACTTTGCTGCCAGCAGAAAACCGATGGCAGGAATCTGCCCAATCAGCACAAACGTCAGGATCAGCGTTCTCTCCAGATAACCAATTTGTTTACCCGCCCGTAGCAGTGAGTCGTTATCAGCTTTGGCACTGAGCGGCATTTGTGGTGCCCAGTGCGCCAGCAACTGCCCGATCAGAATGCCCATGGGCATATAAATCAGCAGATAGGCCAGTAAAGTCAGACTGAGTTGCCAACCGGACGCCTGTTGCCATATGACATATAGCACTTCTCCAGCATGCGGGCTGAGATACAGCCACAGGCAAAGGATAACGGCCATATGTAACCCCTGATCCAGCAAGAGACTGTTCACTGAGCTTATCCGAGTGAACCAGGTCACTTTCATCAAGTCGATCAGGTAATGGCTGATGCTGATTATCAGCAGTGCGCTCAACACGTTTAGGGCCGATAATCCGCTATGAATTAAGCCAAATAGAGAGATAGCAAAAGCTGCCAGCACGCCATGCAGCAGGGCATGTAACAGTAGAAAACGCGAACGGCGGCGATTCTGGGCCTTATCCTGCACCCAACTGAGTGGTTGCAGAGGAAAATCGGCAACCAGATGGACGACCAGCATCCAGATCAACAGTGAGGCATAGGTTAAATCCGTCATGAGGTGATCCTGTTTATTGCCGTGATAAATCGCATCATCTCGTCAAAGGCAGCCCGTTTTAAGGTGGCAGAGACCGTAGAGGTCGCTTTCTGCAACGCTGCGGCTACGCTTTTGTTGGTGCAGGTAAACATCCTGGCCTGGACAATCTTGGCTTCAGACTGTGACAAACGGCCGATGACATGATCTAACATCGGCAACAGATCGCTGACAATGCTGTTGATTTTTTCATTGTCGGTTTTCAGAGCCAGATAGCAATTTTTTGCCATGTTATCCAGCGAGTTGCCGGAATTAAGGAATGCGCTGCCATAACCGGTGTTTTTTGCCTGTTGGGTACCCAATCCTATGGCTAAACGAGCATCCCAGTGAGCGGTATTGGATGCCCGTAGTACGATACGGATATACACAGCCAAGAGCAATCCCTGCTCTGGCTTAGAGACGATCTGGAAACTATCACCGCGAAAGATATCGTATTGTTGTAGGCGCTTGGCTTGTTGTAGCTCGGAGAGTAACTTATCGAGATGTGCAATATAGCTGGCTGTATCAACCTGCTGTGAATTTGCCAAATCTCCAGTGATGACGCTGATTTTTGCCTTCATTTTATCGACCAACAAGAGAGGAGGGTGTCATAGTAAATTCGCATCCAAAGACGAACTTGTCAAATATTCGTATCTGGATACGAATATCATTAAAATTCGCACCTGGATACGAATTTCAATGAGCAGCAGCTAAAGGCAAAGAGAGCCTTTTAATGTTGATTTAACTAAACAGGACTATAGTTGGCGTAGTTTATATATTGAGATGAAAGGGGGAAGCATGAACCGGAAGTTTGCACCGAGTCAGATCTTTTTCCATTGGGTAATCTTCATTTTGGTCGTGCTCACTTATGCCGTGATGGAACTGAAAGGGATTGCACCCAAGGGCAGCAATCTCAGGGAGTGGATGAAAACACTGCATTACACCTTTGGGGTCACGATATTGTTCCTGATGTTAATTCGGGTTGTCCTCAAGTTTGCCTATAAAGATCCAGAGATAATCCCAACGCCTCCACGCTGGCAGATTCGTTTAGCCAAAGCGACCCATGGCATTCTTTACCTGATGTTCATCAGCCTGCCTTTGCTGGGGGGCTTATCGCTGTATTACGGCAATGTGGAATGGTCATTTTTCTCATACCCCATGCCGATTGCGGGCCTGCCGAATGCTGACGTACAACATAATCTGAAAGAGCTCCATGAGCTGATTGCCGATGTTGGGTACTTTATTGTCGGTATTCATGCGGTTGGGGCACTGTTTCATCACTATATTATGCTGGATAACACCTTGATCAGAATGATACCGGGCAAAAAACGGTATCCATAAAGGTACGGTGGGTTTGATGCGTGGAAGAGGCAGGCATGTGATCTGCAGAACATCTTTGGTTAATTGTTGCCTATTTGTTACGTAAATGAACTATTGTTTTCTCTCATTTTGCCAACCAGCAGCGCGTTTCCCCAGAACGGAGCGCCGGGAGAGAAAAGATGAATCAGCGGGAATTAGAGGACACTATCGTCACCGATTTTTCTAAACGTATGAGTTACGGTGATTACCTGTGCCTGGATCGGTTACTGGTCTGCCAACAACCTCTTTCCAACCCTCAGCATCATGATGAGATGCTGTTTATCGTGCAGCATCAAACGTCGGAATTATGGATGAAATTGATGCTGCACGAATTGCAGGCCGCGCGGCTTCTTGTTCAGCAGGATCAACTTAGCCATTGCTTTAAGATTCTGGCCAGGGTAAAGCAGATCCAGCGCCTGTTGTTTGAGCAGTGGGCGGTATTAGAAACGTTGACACCCTCGGAGTATGCAGAATTTCGTGAGGTACTTGGCAGCTCTTCTGGTTTTCAATCCCATCAGTATCGTTCAATCGAGTTTTTGCTGGGTAACAAGAATGCAACGATGTTGGCGGTTTTCAGCGCTGATGCAGAAAAATATGCGGCGTTAAAAACGCTGCTGGAAGCCCCCAGCTTGTACGACGAATTCCTGCTTTATCTTTCCCGCCACGGGTTACCCATTCCACAGGCGAGCATTGAGCGTGACTGGACTCAGCCATACCAGCGCAACCCGGATTTGTTGCCAGTGTTCAAGCTGATCTACAACAATCCTCAAACCTATTGGGAAGCCTACGAAATGGCAGAGAAACTGGTAGATATTGAAGAAAGTTTCCAGCTGTGGCGCTTCCGCCACATGAAAACGGTGGAAAGAATTATCGGATTCAAGTCAGGAACCGGTGGCTCCAGCGGCGTCAGTTTTTTAAAAAAGGCCTTGGAACTGACCTTTTTTCCCGAACTGTTGGATGTACGTACCGAGATTGGTATCTGATCACTACAGAGTTTGCTAATGAAAAGGGCGCCAGCGTGAGCCGGGCACCCTAGCCCGATCGTTATTCGTTGCCGACGCGGATCACCAGCTTGCCGAAGTTTTTCCCCTGCAGCAGACCAAAGAATGCCTGAGGAGCGTTTTCCAGCCCATCGACGATATCCTCACGGAATTTGATTTTACCTTGGCTGACCCACTCCTCCATTTGCTGCAAGAATTCGCCAAAACGTGGGGCATAGTCATCGAAGATGATAAAACCCTGCATCTTGATGCGCTTGCGCAGAATCAGGCTTTGCAGCAGAGGCAACCGATCTGGGCCAGCCGGTAATTCGGTGGCATTGTATTGGGCGATGACGCCACAGACTGGAATACGTGCTTTGGTATTAAGCAATGGGATAACCGCATCGAATACTACACCGCCGACGTTTTCAAAATAAACGTCAATACCTTGTGGGCAGGCGGCGGCCAGCTGTGCTGCAAACTGAGGCGCGCGGTGGTCGATACAGGCGTCAAAACCCAGCTCATTGACAACGTAACGGCATTTTTCTTCACCACCGGCAACGCCTACTACGCGGCAGCCTTTCAGTTTGGCGATCTGCCCAACCACCGAACCAACGGCACCGCTGGCGGCGGCAACCACGACCGTTTCCCCCGCTTGTGGTTGGCCAATATCCAGCAGCCCCATGTAAGCGGTAAAGCCTGGCATGCCTAAAACGCCAAGCAGCCGGGAAGGGTGGTTCAGCTTGGTGCCCAGATTACGCAACCCTTGGCCATCGGACAGCGCATACTCTTGCCAACCCTCGTAGCCCAACACCCAGTCGCCGGTTTTGAAGTCAGGATGCTGTGATGAAACGACGCGGGATACGGTACCGCCGACCATAACCTGCCCGATTTGCACGGGTGCTGCATATGAAGGAGCGTCGCTCATACGGCCACGCATATAAGGATCAAGCGAAAGGTAGAGGGTACGCAACAATAACTGGCCTACCGCAGGCTGCGGTATCTCGACAGTTTCCAGGCGGAAATTTTCTGCCACGGGTTCGCCATGTGGGCGAGAGGCTAAAACAAAACGACGATTATAGCGCGTTTGCTGGGACATTGGATTCTCCTGAACGGCAGGGTGAGTTATTTAGTCTACTCAATATGTGGTATGAGAAAATAACGTTATGTGCGCATGGATATATACTAAACAGGAAACTTTAATTCTAAAGAGAAATAATTAATATGTATTTTTTATGTCACTTAATGAAGGGGGCTTTGCATTGTTCATTTTCATGAGCTGAATAGCTATTCTATAAGAGGTTAATATTTTCTGGGGAGTGATTGCGTTTGGCAATTATTTATTGCCTGTAGGATAGTTTCACTCATTTAGAATGGCTTAATTTACACTATAAAATAAGCGTTACCCAAACCTGGGTATTGTAAAGGTAAGCCGTCAGAAGCGACACAGCGATTGCCCGTTCATCATAGTGGAATGATCAGTACATCAATCCTGCTGGTATTAATAAAACGCACAGCGGAACAGGTCACTTTGCTCAGCATACTGTCACTGTGGTTACCGCAAATTACCAGATCAAAGGGTTGGCGCTGATTGGCATAAGTCAGACAGTCGCCCAATTCACCGTGGATAATACGGGTATTGTCGATCGGGTAATCGGTGCGCGAGCGCAACTCCTCCATAAACAGCAGCGTCTCTTCTTCCATCAAAGCACGCAGATCGCCGAACATCGGGCCAGCAAAATTATTATAGATCTCGGGGTTAGCGATCATACTCACCAGCGTGATTTGGCCATTGTAGGGGCGCACAATCGACACGGCTTTTTCTACCAGCCGATGACTGTCTGCAGCCACTGCGACTGCAACCAGAACGTTGTAGTACCCCATATTCTACTCCTGTAGCTTGATGATTTGCTTAAAGGGTAGAACTTTGGCAACCCAATAAATGTGTTTCGTATCACGCGCGGCAGCAAATCTTGGGGTAGGCAAGACGATCCGCCATAAAAGATAAAAAGAAGCGCGCGCGTAATCGTGGGCAGTTAAAGCACTTGCGCCCACAGTGACTTCGGTACTTTTCCTAGGTCGAATAGCTTTCCTGACACCAATTCTGCGCGGCGATGATCGGCTGCGCGGTACATGTTACTCATTTCGCTATCGTTGGTGATGGAGTAATTAAGCTTGTCATAGACTTTTTCTAAGCTGTCCAAACTTGAGCATTTGCGAAATGTCATCAGATAATCGATGGTATTGGTCATGGTTGAAATGTAGCCTGTTAATTATTTTGAAACAGTAAGAAAAACATCACCTGCTTACGGGGTAACCGTGAGCTGAGATGCGCCGCCGGACACAAACAAAGAAAATGAACAAACGAATCACGCGACAACAAAATAAACCTAATGGCGTTGTGAGCGCATAGGGAATGATAATATGTGCCAGCCATATCGGCAATATTCCTGAGCGTGCAAAGCATTAATTAGGGATATTCCTAGGTGAACGCGTTGGGAAACTATTTTCTTTGCCATTTTGAGCATGGCAATACTCATGCAAGAGGGAGCAGGAAGACAGCGAGGTGCTCACGGTGCCTATCCGTGTTGCAAAATGTTAGTGGTCTGCAGTAACTATATTCTTTGGCGCCAGCACCTGGTCTGATGACTTAAGTCGTCGAACACACTTTAAGATTTCATTGTTCTTCTGAGTGGCGGTTTGAAAACGATGATATGCTCTTATAAGACGCTTACCTAAGCATGAAACAGTAGTAAATTTTCTTATCTTTAGAGTGAAAGTCATCTGCTTTTGGGCAATAAAATAACAGCAGGTAAATTATTTTTGAGAGGATAAATGGCAGGATTATAATAAGAAAAAATTAAAACAGGGTGAATAGCAGTCAGGTTTATCTATATAGCGCCTTTCAAAAGTATAAAGTTGAAAGCTAAAAAATTCGCGCTTGGAATGACAATAAATTAAAGGAGTAACTACGAAAGAAAAAAATTAATATTTTAATAATTTGTAACGATAGCCGTTTTAGCCATCTCCTATTGGTGATGACTCTGGTCATGATGATGGTACTTTTCATTATTTTTGAAACATCATGTTGCTTTTGTTTTGTTGTTCAAAACCATAAAGTACAATCTCTAATCGGATAGGAGCTCTATGGTTGAAATTGAAACAGTGTTTTTTTTAGGATATTACGTCAATTTTGAAATGATAAAACCTTATAATTTACATGTGTTATTTTATATTTATGTGGGTTTTTCAATCTAAATAATTGTTATTAATGGATTTATTATAAATTTTCGGTTTTTCGTCCTGTTATTTGGCTTTGGAGAAATGTTTGTTCGAACTGATCTAAAAAAGTGTGTTTTTAAGCGAGTAAACAATATTTTTAAGACTCTTTCTTACTTTTGGTTGCTTTTTGAACTACAATGATTCAAAAAACAGGCTCGCATCTTGATGCTTTTCTTAAGTATTTTTTATTTTTGTGACTTGTATTGCATTTTTTTTAAAATAACCTACCGCCCTCGTTGTGTATGCTAAAGGTTCAGAGGTAGAGTTATACCGATATTCGGAATAATCCTAATAATTTGTAAAATAGTTTTATGACGAAAGTGTCATAAAGCGGGGTTACTGTATATCTAGACCGATTGGTTCATATACGTACCAAATACTGAGTAACGCGGCCCTAATGGAGTAAGGCTTCAGCATTGTCATGGTTGACATGAAGAGATCTGTTTGCCAACTTCGGGAATAAACCCAAATCACGGGCGATAAGTTTATCACCCAGCGTATGTTTTTAAACATAGTCTGTCGGGATGGGAATATGGGTACGTCTGAACTACTTAAACATATTTATGATATCAACTTGTCATATTTGCTTTTGGCGCAGCGTTTGATAAATGACGAGAAGGCGTCTGCAATGTTCCGCCTGGGGATTGACGAAACTATGGCCGATGCCTTGTCGCAACTCACGTTGCCGCAAATGGTCAAATTGGCAGAGACCAATCAATTAGTCTGTCATTTTCGTTTCAACGATCACAATACTATTGAACGTTTGACCAAAGAGTCCCGTGTGGACGATCTGCAGCAAATCCACACTGGGATTTTGCTATCAAGCCATTTACTGCAAGGGCTACCGGATAAAAGCGGTGGCACGACAAAGAAAAGGGCCTGATGATGAGCGATAAAAGCATTGTGCAGGAAGCGAAAGATATTCAACTCGCTATGGAGTTGATCTCCCTAGGGGCACGTTTGCAAATGCTGGAAAGCGAAACGCAACTTAGCCGCGGGCGTTTAATCAAACTTTATAAGGAGTTACGTGGCAGTCCACCGCCTAAAGGCATGCTGCCGTTTTCTACTGACTGGTTTATGACATGGGAACAGAACATTCACTCATCCATGTTTTATAACGCCTACCGTTTCCTGCTGAACAGTGGGCAATGTCGGGGAGTGGAAGTAGTGATCAAGGCTTATCGTCTGTACCTGGAACAGTGTCCACAACAGCCAGATAAAGCGCCATTGTTGGCTTTGACCCGCGCCTGGACGCTGGTACGTTTCGTCGACAGCGGCATGTTGCAGCTTTCTGCCTGCAATTGCTGTCATGGCATCTTCATTACCCATGCCTACCAACCAGTTAACAGCTTTGTTTGCAGCTTATGCCAACCACCTTCCCGCGCAGTAAAAAAACGTAAACTTTCGCCGCAACTGACCGATATTACTCCTCAACTGCTGGACGAGCAGGTTAAGCGTGCGGTTTGAGCCTGCACCTATGCCGATTTATTGAAACCAAAAACAAACAATAAAACGCAGGAGCCCGGCACACCGGGGCCATGGAGTGGCCCGTGCTGTGTTTATGTTATTCCTCTGCGCTGCTCCTAGGTGGCGGTGACGATCCCACTCAACAGGATGGATTGGTGAGTAAACAGGTGGACTCACCTGAAAAACGGGCGGAAGAGCTGCGGTTGAACAAGCTGCGCTATAAGCTGAATGAACTGATTGAGTCCGCTCCTCGCCTGAAGGCGCTGCGCCCGCATTTGCTGATCAACATGATGGACGAAGGGCTGCGTGTCCAAGTTATCGACAGCCAGAACCGGCCGATGTTTAAGTCCGGCAGTGCGCAGTGGAAAGCTATAGGCGCGATATCCTGCGAGCCATTGCTCCGGTGCTGAAGGACTTGCCGAACCGGATCAGCCTGGCGGGGCATATTGACGATCTGCCTTATGCCACAGGCGAACGCTATTACAGCAACTGGGAACTGTCAGCCAATCGCGCCAATGCCTCACGGCGAGAACTGATCGGTGGCGGTTTGGCGGAAGGAAAGGTGCCGCAGGTGCTCGGCATGGCGTCGACCATGAGCCTGAAGCAGCATGGTGCTGAAGACGCCATTAACCGGCGTATCACGATCCTGGTTTTGAACAAAGAAATCCAGCAGAGCATCGAACACGAAAATGTGGAGAGCAATGCGATGGAAATCGGCCAGCCTGAAGGCGTACTGCGGCAACTGGCTTTGGAAGCACAGCAGCAGGGTACGTCCGCAGCGGCTCTGGCCATAGCCCCCCCAATCGTGGAGTCAACTGCAGCGAGCGACGAGGGCGTGTGTATCTGCCTGAGCGGCCTGAAACCGAGCGAAATTCCGTTGATGCTGGAAGAACTGGGTAGTCTGGGGGAAGTCCAACATCCACAGCAGAGCGAAAATAGCCTGGAAGTCACGTTGCTGACCTCAGCCAGAGAAGAGGCGATCAGCGCAGTGTTGTGTTTTGTGCTGGAAATGGAACAGATTGCGTTCACCGCGCCCGCTCAGCGAAGCGCAGCCGGAAGCACCACCTGGTAGCGTACTCCTGACCATTGCGGCAGAAGCCCCGAAAGCCCGCGCCAAGGCGGGCGAATCCGGCAGCATTCGCGTGGCGGTAGAAAAGTCCGATCAACTGATCAATCTGTGCGGTGACCTGAGCACGTACGCTAGGCGCAAGCGGGTTTCGTGCACTTTCTCTGCCGGGAATAGCAGCGCAGAATCGTTCTCGGTAAATCGGTAGGGGATATTCATCTGCGATAGCTGCGTGATAATGGCCCCGCCGTCGCAACCGCTGAGATTGCTATACAGCACCTGATAATTCGGGCTTTTCGCCCATAACAGCAGCGCTACCACAATGGCGATTGTCGCAGAGGCGGCGATCGGCAGTGGCATTTTCGGGTTGGCACGCAGGCGGCTCCACATAGCCTGAAGGCCGCTATGCTGAGGTTCGCAGGCATTGGTCGAGGCATTCATGCTGGTCCCTTGCCTGGCCGATTCTCGGTATGATGGTTAGCGTTGTGTTGTGACAAAACTGGCTCCCTGATACACGGTTCTTTACGGGCGCACAAAAGGAATGGCCCCCTTTTTTGACATACCAATGTTTGCGCTCAAGGCCAAGAGTTGTGGCTCGATAAACCGGAATTTTTACAGCTAATTAAGGGCGTTAACCGGAAAATGCTGTGGTAGGTTGCACAACATCAGAGAAACATATGGCGTAAATGAAATGGGGTCCTATGACAATTTAAGGTATTGAAAGGGGGGCAGCAGTTGCAGGGCAGGGCGATACAGGCTGGCGGTGTGACACCCGGTAATTTGGCGCTGGATACCAGCTTTGCCAGTGAATTGAAGATTGCGCTCGGTAAAATCAGCTCCACCCAACAGAGCGCACGCCAGCAGGCGCAGGATTTCGCTTTAGGAGTGCCGGGAAGCAGCCTGAATGACGTGATGGTCGATTTGCAGAAATCGTCGGTTTCGCTGCAGTTAGGTATACAGGTGCGAAATAAGCTGGTAGCCGCTTATCAAGAGATTATGAGCATGCCGGTGTAGCCAAAAAGCGTCAAAAAAATACTAATTGAACAATAGTTAAACACATTCCCTGGTGCTCAAGTTATCAAGCGGTTGCAACCATAACTCAGCTTGTAACGCGAAAAAATGACGAATATCGCCTAGTTTGCATACTCTGGGCCGGTATCGTTCTACAAAACTGAGGGAACGATCAACAAAGTTTTTAAAATTTTGTTAAGGGGGATAATTGATGCCAATTTACTGATTAATAGATTAAAGAAACTCTGTGTCTTGAACGCCGCCGATGCTTCTTGCGCGAGACCCCAATTTTTTTCGCGTCAATGATATTAGAATGTTTCCTGAAGGAAAACACACACAAGGCCATCAGGGATGCCACCAAAAACTCCATCTTACTGCTCTCCATGATAATTGATTAGTGAATCTAATACTTGAGCGAATTGAGCTGGCTGTCAATTAAAATACCGGAAAATAATTGCATTCCTACTTTTTATAAGGATTTTTCTTAATTTTTGCTTCACCAATATGATGGTTGTTGTTATTTCAATTCGATATTAATATATATAATTCAACAGATTTTAATGAGAAAACATTAAATATACATATGTAATGAGATTGCCGGGAGAGGGGGCGCAGACTTTTTGCCAAGAGAATATGCGGTTTGTTACCACCATGTGGGTGTAAAGCCGTCTTGGCTGGGCCCGGAACACTGACGGATGCGAGATCGTCATCCCATAAATAGTATCCAAAAAGCACCTTTTTTCACAGATTATTCCTTGAGGAAATTCTTGTTGGTGAAACTGAGGAGGCTTTTAAGGGTTATTACCTGTCGAGCAGGCGCGTTATGGGTGGTTTTCTCTTTCTTCCACGCCAGCGTTCACACAACTCCGTTTCACGTCTCAGCGTCTTGGTGAGGTATTATTGGTAGATTTAACTTCCTTTCAATTATCTGCTAACGTTTATGCTTTAAATGAAATCATTTGAGGAGTATGAAAAAAGAATATGGGAAGATCATTTTTAGTAGATGAGAGCGTTTTTTAGGTGAGAGATGTTTGTTTTTATAAGTTTCGCAGCGCTATAGTTGGTAAGTGGAAAATGATTAAAAGTGCTTTTTAATATCTTAATGCAGGTAATATAATGAGTTCAAAAAGTGAGATGAGATGGCGTTTTTTTAGCTTTATTATGCTGATTGCGTTAATCATATTGACAATTTTATTGGTTAAATCCAGTTAAAATCCAGGGCCACCTACGGTGGCCACCCCTTAGATGCTTGGTCGACAAGTTGCAATTTTAGCTTCAGCCGCTGGAATCTTCTGCGGTTTACTCTGCAAGGCCAACAATGGGCGGAGCAATAACAAAGAAATACGTACATCGATCATCCGGTCGCGCAAGGTGATATTCTCTGCCGACAGTTTACGGCGCAGCATCACTTCACTCATCGACAAGCTCTGTGCCACTTTTGCGGCTGTCCAGATACTGTGCGGATCGGTGGCCAGACAGTGACGCACGCGTTGCGTTAGGCGTGTGATCTCGTTTGGTAAAAACGGATGCCCAGGTAGGCCAGCCAGAGCAGAATCTCAAGCATCTTATGACGAGTGATGACCAGTGGGAAAAGTGCGTCGAGCGCCAGAGCTTGGGCTGTTGCTTCGAAACTATGTAAAAATGCGCTTGGATAAGGTGCTTAACGCCAAGACGCCACTGAATGGTGCGGGCGGTGAGGGATCAACCGCACAAAACAGGGTACTGAACAGCAAAGGATCGTAAATCAGCAGTTGGCAACTGAAGGTGCCGTTATCCGCAGCGGTGTTGAGAATATCCACCGTCTGGCTGCTGTTGACGATCAGTAATTGACCGGCATGTGCTACCACATCCGCTTGTTGCCACCGCACGCGTGTCTGGCCTTGCGGTATCAGATACAGGTGAGTGTATTCAAAATAGAGGGACGTAAGCACCAGTCCAGAATGCTGAATTAGGTGTGCCGATGCCCCGATCCCGGGATTAAGATTAATTGTGCGTGCCATTGATATTCATTTCATAGTCATGATCTGAGAATATCTTTACGCTTTGCGTTGCGCGTCGGCAACATTTTTCCATCTGCCTTAGGTTACTATTCAGTAAAATATGGGGCACAAGTCAATTTCCTGTTGAACATAAAACATCCATATCGGGAGCAGAGTTATCCATAAAAAAGCCATGCGTGAATTTTTAGGTTCATGCACGATATGTCATTTGAGTTAATCAAGTGCACCATAGCGCTGTTATTATAAAGCAGGCTAATAATAGCATCTTGTATTATTTCTTGTTCAAAATAAATAATCGGGATTGAGACTCATCTGGACTGCGGCTCTCCTAATAACAGTGCCTGGTCATAGAATTGGCAGTAGGTGTTGTTAACGACATTTTGCTGTGTGGATTGCCCAATCAAGACTTTTAATTCATCCATGCGCAGTTGCAATAATCGTCTCAGCTCAGCTTCATTGTCCAAGATCCGCTGCAGCTTGTGGTGCAAAATCTCCTGCAGTACCGCAGATGAGCCGTTGGCAGCGACGAAGTTGCTGGTTTTTTCAACGGCGCAAAGGTAGGTCATTTCCAACTCAATCAGTGCATCCCATTGCTGGGATTGAGCCAGGGCGATCATTTGGTTACTCAGGTTGTAAATATGTTGATAGGTAGATAACAGTTGTTGTTCCATTACACGACGTCCTGTGCAGGTTGATAGTTCGGGCAAATTTGGCGCTCGGCGTCAGCAATGTTTTCCAGCAAATTGATGACTTCCTCAATAGCTGCCGTATCATTATGCAGATTGGCCTGCATCAAACGGCGTATTATATAGTCATACAGTGCGGCAAGGTTATCGGCAATTTTCCCTCCCTGTTCATGATTAAGCCCGTGCTTCAGGCCATTATCGATTATATTAATCGCCTTCGAGATGGCTTGCCCCTTGCCAACAATATTCCCTTGTTTCATCAGTAGCCGTGCGCGAAGCGAATTTTTCCAACGCCCCTTTCAAGGTGCCATATGCGGTCGGTTTAGCGTTATAGCTGGTTTGCTGAGTGGTATACGGCGTCGGGCGTAGTTGTTCTGCGTTGCTCAGTTTATCCAGCAAGTTATTAAGGTCCAACTCTGAACCGATGCCCAATGAACTAATCGATGCCATTCGTGATTCTCCTAGGGTCAATGACTCATTCTTGGCGTTATCGGCTACGCTAGTAGAAAAGTTTACGTAAAAATCTAAAAAGCGATGGCGCAGTAGAAGAGAGAAAAACAGCGTTATTTGCGCCATTGGCGAAAAGTAAAAAAGCAGCCCCCGTTAGCTATAAAACCGATGATGCAACGGGTGATCTGTACGCGATTGGTGCTGGTACCCAGTCTTAAAAAGTCACTATCGATAGTGCGATGGGAAAAGTAACCTCCATTGCTGGCACTGGCCAACCAGTCAACACAGAACGTGCTGAGCCTGCTGCGCTAATTTATTCGCTGGCAGATTTGGACGCAAAAGCCCCGAGCAGGTTGGCGGGGCTTTTTTACGTCTGTATCAGAAGACAAAGGGCAAATAAGGCGCATTTTGTACGGCTGTTCTGCCGATTGGCGCTTTGCTCCTTGCGGATAATAGCTATGACCCTCTTATTCGCAGGTTTAGACATAGTGAGCGATCTGTATACCGCCGAAGGCGTAAATAGATAAAAATTCTCTCTGGCATCGCTATGTACCGTTAGTACTCCACGAGGCGCTGCGCCTGCAAGTCAGGTTGCCCGCCAGCCTGCAGCCTTTCAACCTGATTACTGAAACGGATTGCACGATATGCCAAGAATAATACCATCCAAGAAACGGCCGCTTAGCCGCTACCTGAAAGATTATAAACACAGCCAGACCCACTGTTCTCAGTGTGGTAAAGTGCTTGATCGTATGGCACTGGTTTTCCGCGGGAAAATCATCAGCAAAGAAACCATTGCCCGTATGGATAAGTCGATTGATGAGCAGGTCTGGCTCAACGTACAAAGCGAACTGACGGCGCTATGCCGTTTCTGCAGCGAAATCGCTTATAACAGCGCTCCCAGCTACTTCGATATTATGGCGTTTAAACAGTATCTGTTTGAACAGACTGAGATGAATCACAGCACTATTCGGGAATACGTTGTGCGTCTGCGCCGGCTGGATGAAATGCTGGTGGCGCACAATTATCCTGCCGAGCAGTTTGCCGACGGAATTAGCCACCAGCGTATTATTGATGATGTTCCGTACGCGGCACACGCTAACTATCGTATTGCGCTACGTAAATACGATCAGTATCTGGCCTGGCAAAAAAGCTACTGACCTCCTATATCTAAACCCACCCTCTGATACCATAGGTGGGTTTTGGCGGCATTCATCTGTTACCTTGCTCATCCTTATTCCATTCTCGAGCGGTTCATTAGCCCATTATCTCCTGCCACGAATAAAGAGTGATTATTTAGAGCACATCTGATAAATCTATCACTTGGACGTCGTTATTTTTATTCCCTAGGGGGAAGTTGTGAATCTGCAACAGCAACTGGCGCAGTTCCCGCGCTTGGATTTTGTTGGCTCAGCCACACCGCTCGAAAAGTTATCTCGCCTTTCTGATTATCTCGGCCGCGACATTTACATCAAGCGTGACGATGTCACGCCGATGGCGATGGGCGGTAACAAACTGAGAAAATTGGAGTTTCTGGCTGCAGACGCCTTGCGCCTTGGTGCTGATACGCTGGTGACTGCCGGTGCTATCCAGTCAAACCACGTGCGCCAGACGGCCGCTGTAGCGGCCAAATTGGGCCTGCACTGCGTGGCGTTGTTGGAAAACCCTATCGATACTAAAGCGGAAAACTACCTCAGCAACGGTAACCGTCTGTTGCTCGATCTGTTCAACGTTGAGGTGGTGATGTGTGATGCCTTGCACGATCCGCAGACGCAGTTGGCAGATTTGGCTACGCGCCTGGAAGCACAAGGGTTCCGGCCTTATGTGGTGCCGGTTGGCGGTTCTAACGCTCTGGGGGCACTGGGTTATGTGCAATGTGCATTGGAAATTGCTGCGCAGAGCAGCGATATCGCTTTCAGTTCTGTCGTCGTGGCTTCTGGCAGTGCTGGAACCCACGCCGGTTTAGCCGTTGGCCTGCAGCAGTTGCTGCCAGACAGCGAGCTGATTGGCGTGACCGTTTCACGCACCGTGATCGATCAGTTGCCGAAGGTTGAGCAAATTCAGCAAGCGCTGGCCTGTTCTCTAGGCATTGAGGCATTGGCGCCGATCGCTTTGTGGGACGACTATTTTGCGCCGCAATACGGCATGCCGAATGATGAAGGCATGGCGGCGGTGCAACTGCTGGCGCAACAGGAAGGGGTGCTGCTCGATCCGGTTTATACCGGCAAAGCCATGGCGGGCCTGATTGACGGCATCGCCCAGAAACGTTTCCGCGACGAAGGCCCGATCCTGTTCATTCACACCGGCGGGGCTCCGGCGCTGTTTGCTTATCATCCACAGGTGTGAGATGAGCTATACCTCATAGGGGTATATCCGTTTTACGCGGAATGTTGATATATTCCACTTTGAACTATATTTATTAATTTATATTCCTTTATGCAGTCGAAATGACTGTTAAAGTCCTGATATCAAAAAAGATAAACAACAGATGGGGTGTCTATGGTCTTTTCTAAAATTCGTCGTCAATGCCTGTTGGGTGTGATGGCCGTTGCGTTGGTCACCGGGTTGAACGTGAAAACCTATGCGGCTGATAACCTGCTCGATCAGGTCAAACAACGCGGTACGCTGATTGTTGGGCTGGAAGGGACTTACCCGCCATTCAGCTTCCAGGGGGAAGACGGCAAACTCACCGGCTTCGAAGTGGATTTCGCCAATGCGCTTGCTGAGCGCTTGGGCGTGAAGGCCAAGCTGAACCCAACCAAATGGGACGGCATGCTGGCTTCGCTGGAGTCCAAACGTATCGACGTGGTGATCAACCAGGTCACCATCTCCGACGAGCGTAAGAAAAAATATGACTTCTCAACGCCTTATACCGTTTCGGGTATTCAGGCGCTGGTGAAGAAAGGCAACGAAGGCACGATCGCCAAGGCTGACGATCTGAAAGGCAAAAAGGTCGGGGTTGGGCTGGGTACCAACTACGAGCAATGGCTGCGTGAAAATGTGCAGGGTGTTGACGTGCGCACCTACGATGATGACCCAACCAAATATCAGGATCTGCGCGTAGGCCGTATTGACGCCATTCTGGTCGATCGCCTGGCTGCGCTGGATCTGGTGAAGAAAACCGGCGATACGCTAGCGGTTGCCGGTTCCGCTTTCTCCCGCCAGGAAGCGGGTGTTGCGGTGCGTAAAAACAATCCGGAACTGCTGGCTGCCATCAATCAGGCGATTGCTGAGATGCAGAAAGACGGAACGTTGGCAAAGCTCTCTGAAAAATGGTTTGGCGCGGACGTAACTAAATAATGCATGAGAGTATCCAACTGGCGCTGGATTCAGCGCCATTTTTATTAAAGGGTGCTCTGTTGACTCTCCAGCTTAGCTTGGGGGGCATGGCACTGGGGTTAATGCTTGGTTTTCTGTTGGCGCTGATGCGCCTTTCGCCATTGTGGCCGGTATCCTGGTTATCCCGCATTTATGTCTCGCTATTCCGTGGCACTCCGCTGATCGCACAACTGTTTATGATCTATTACGGTCTGCCGCAGTTTGGCATTGAGCTGGATCCGTTCCCTGCGGCGCTGATTGGCCTTTCACTGAATACTGCGGCGTATACTTCGGAAACCCTGCGTGCGGCGATCTCGTCGATTGACAAAGGGCAATGGGAAGCCGCAGCCAGTATCGGCATGACGCCATGGCAGACAATGCGCCGGGTGATTCTGCCACAGGCGGCACGCACCGCGTTACCGCCGCTCGGCAACAGCTTTATCGGGCTGGTCAAGGATACATCGCTGGCTGCGACCATCCAGGTGCCAGAACTGTTCCGGCAGGCGCAGTTGATTACCTCACGCACGCTGGAGGTGTTTGCTATGTATCTGGCGGCATCGCTGATCTACTGGGTGATGGCAACCTTGCTTTCTGCGCTGCAAAATCGCCTGGAAGCGCACGTTAACCGTCAGGATCAGGAGTAACCGATGAGTGCCATTGAAGTAAAACAGTTGGTCAAACAGTTCAAAGGGAACACGGTGCTGCACGGTATCGATCTCGAGGTGAACTCCGGCGAGGTGGTGGCGATTATCGGGCCAAGTGGTTCTGGCAAAACCACCTTGCTGCGCAGTATCAACCTGCTGGAAGTGCCTGAATCAGGCACCATCCGCGTAGGGGATATCGAGATTGACGGTGCGCGCCCGCTGAGCAAGCAGAAGCAGCAGGTGCGTGCTCTGCGCCAGCAGGTGGGGTTTGTTTTCCAGAGCTTTAATCTGTTTCCGCACCGTTCGGTGTTGGAAAACATTATTGAAGGGCCGGTGATCGTCAAAGGTGAGGCGAAAGCCAGTGCAGAAGAACGTGCCCGCGCACTGTTGGCGAAGGTGGGGCTGAGTGGCAAAGAGCAGGCTTACCCCAAGCGTCTTTCTGGTGGCCAGCAGCAGCGCGTGGCGATTGCTCGCGCGCTGGCGATGCAACCGGCGGTGATTTTGTTTGATGAACCGACCTCGGCGCTCGATCCCGAACTGGTAGGCGAGGTGCTCAACACCATCCGCGCTCTGGCAGAAGAGAAACGCACCATGGTGATTGTGACGCATGAAATGAGCTTTGCCCGTGATGTTGCCGATCGCGCCATCTTTATGGATCATGGCCGCATTGTGGAGCAGGGGCCGGCGAAAGAGCTGTTCGCCAACCCGCAGCATCAGCGCACTAAACAGTTTCTGGATAAGTTTCTGAATCAATAGCCAGTGGTTTTAATCTGGTGGGAAATGAAGCGCCCCCTTCCTGATGGTTGGGGGCGTTTTGCTGCTAATTAAAAGCGTAAGAAAGCTCACAGACAACGTCTTTTGCACTGCTGATCTTTTCAATACCTCCCGCTGATTCGGAAACGGTGATCACGCCGTGCTGGTGATCGCCGTCCAGCATGCCTGTTTTGATAATGCCGACCTCACTGTCTCCTCGCCCAGCGCGGATGCTTTCGGTGACGATGACTCGTACGTCTCCTGCCGGAGTATTAATCTCGATCAGCTCCTCAGACAAAACGTTAACGATCGCCTCTTTGGTGTTGAGGCTGGCCGGTGATTCAAAGGTGGTAATAAAACGCGTGCCCACGTATACCCCCGCAGCCCCCATGGCCGTGGCGGCCTTTGCCGTTTTCTGGTTATAGATGCCACCGGCGGCAATCACTGGGATCTTGACCACATCGGTGACCTGGGGCAACAGGGCCAAAGTACTGATGCGGTGTTCGCTCAGGTGCCCTCCGGCCTCGTGTCCGGTGATGATAATCGCATCCACTCCCATTTTTTCTGCCAGTATCGAGTTTTCAACCGTCGGTGAAATTTCGCGGTGAATCACGATCACGCCAGCGTCTTTTAGCCTGCGAATGTATTTCTTGCCTTTGGTGACATCTTTGCCGCTGGTAATGACGATATTGATCTTTTCCTGCAGGATCACTTCCAGTAAGGGTTCGGCATATTTAAAGCTGATCTCGACGCCTTCAATCGGCAGCAGGTAGTTAACGGCAAAGGGTTTATCCGTTAATGCCCGGGTTTTAATGATTTCCTGCCGAAAATCCTCGGCGGTTTTAGCGATCCCGCCATCAGCCCTTTTGCGCCCGGCATTTGGGCCCAATACTCCTAATCCTCCTGCGTTAGATACCGCAGCGGCAAGTTCAGCTGAGTTTAACCACACCATAGAAGCTTGAATTACCGGTGTATCAATCCCTAATAAGGCTTGTAGTCTCATAATGTCATTCCTTACTAAGCGTAATCAGCGGTAAATCACTGCGCTGGCATGCAGTTTGTTCTTGCCGGAGACAGAAATAATTCTGTAGTGGCTGGCGCTTTTCACTTTCGCCTGTTCCGCAATGCCTTTTTCAGCCTCGGCCAGCGTTGTCATGGCCGAAACTGTCACGCTACCCATTGGATGCAGGTTTGGCTGTTGGGTGGGTTGTGCCGCCAGTGCTGATACCGAGAACAGGCAAGCGGCAACGGTAATGGTAATTTTTTTCATAGCAAGAGTCCTTTTGATAATTAAAACAGCAAGATGTGTTATCTTGATATTTTCGTAACGTTTGTTATTTAAACCCTACGCGAAGAATTTAACCTGTGCAATAGTTTTTTGTAATGATCATTATTTTAATGTAAGGTGGCGATTATCTTCAGCACTAGACTTTATAATGATCGTTCCATAAATTTGGCAGGGCAGGTTGGGAACCGTGGACATGAGTAAAAATCAAAAAGAGGTAACCGTGCGCGGCAGGCCGAAAAAATTTGACCGCGACAGCGTGCTGGAAAAGGCGATGAACCTGTTCTGGCGTTTTGGCTATGAACCTACATCGATGTCTGAATTGATTGATGGCACCGGAATCAAGCCTTCTTCGCTGTATGCGGAGTTTGGTAGCAAGGAGGGGCTATTCTGCGCGGCGGTGGAAAAGTATCTGGCGACTTACGGTCAGGCCAGGGATGCGATCCTCGATCAGGATGAACTGCCCTTACCGCAGGTGATTGAACAACTGCTGCGCACAAGCGCTGAATGGTTCACCGATGCCGCAACGCCTTCCGGCTGCTTTATGGTGGCGGCCACCTTTGGTATGTCTGCCGCAGATGATGCGTTATTCAACCAGCTTAGCCAACAGCGTAATTCCGCGGAACAAAAGGTCATTGAGTGTCTCGAACGCCGCGTTGGTAAAGGGGAACTGCCTGGTAACACCCATTGTGCGTTATTAGGGAAGTATCTCGTGAGCGTTATTCAGGGCATGTCGGTGCAGGCGCGTAATGGCGCAACCCGCGACGAGCTTTTCGGGCTGGTGGACATTTTTATGCGTCAGTGGCAAGCGATTTCAATGGCTTAAATCAGGCAGCCTTGCGGCTGCCTGAGATGTTGATTAACGCTGACCTGCGTATTTAGGTGAGCGTGGGCCATACAGGATGGCACCATCTTCCCCGGCGGAAAGGAGACGCGTATTGGCAATCGCACCAATATCGAAGCCTTTGTCGCTGATGGTATCTACAACTTGGTTTATCGCCGCAGTAACCAGTATCCCGACGAGACCACCACCCGAATTGCTGTTGTTCTCGTTGCTGGAGGCAGTGGCGCTGCCCGCCCACAACTGCTTACCCGTGCGCAGATCGACCAGTTTGGCATTCACGGTAACGCGGGTTTCACTGCCGATCACGATATAGCTGGTGCCATATTGGGTGACATCCAGATACAGCACGGCGTCAGCACCGAAGATCTTATGCAGCTTCTGAGTACTGACCGCGCGGATATCGTTGGCATTGGTCAACCCATTCTGCTGGAAAGTTTCTTCCACCACGGCGACCGGCAGCACGTAGTAACCCGCTTCTGCCAGCGGTAAGGTCGCGGTAGACAGCACACTGTGGCTGGCTTTGACGTCAGGAGACTGGCTGGTTGGCGGCAAAACCAGGATCGATTTTGGCTTGCTTGCGTGGAAGGCGGTGTAATCATAAGCGGGTTTCTTGGCGCAACCCGCCAGCAGCAGTACTGCAACCGCAGCCAAAAGACCTAATGCACGTTTCATTTGAAACTCCCTTTATCTTTGCTCATCAGGAAATCCATGAACGGCACTGATTCCGGGAACAGGGATTTTTCAGTGTTGAATTCAGCCATCGCCAATTCGGTGCGCCCGGTTTTAACGTACAGCATACCGAGATGAGCATGTAACCCTGGTGGAACGGCTTGGCCTTTCGCACGGGATTTTTCGAGGCTTTCTTTTAACGCGGCGATCTGCTCTTCCGGGCTAGAAGCGTCCTGCTGATAATATTGGTATACCGTTTTCTGGTAACCATCCCAGTTGTAAAGAGGTTTTTGTGGCGTAGCACAGCCGCCTAACAGAGTTGCTGCCAGCAGCACGCCGCCCATTTTTTTAGTCATCATTATTGTTTTTATAATCCGTTAGTTAGTTGGGCGCCACGCACCACTTTCGATCCCTGCAACCAGGTTGTTAACCGCTTCGCGCACGGCCAGATCCAGCACTTTGCCGTTCAGGGTTGAGTCGTAACTTGCCGTGCCACCAAAACCGATCACTTCGCGGTTCGACAGGGTGTATTCCCCTGCGCCCTGGCTGGAGTAAACGACTTCAGAAGTTTGCACGTTAACCACGTTCAGGTTGACTTTGGCATAGGCGACCTGTGATTTACCGCGGCCCAGAATGCCCCACAGTTGCTGATCGCCCACTTCCTTGCGACCGAACTCGGTAACATCACCGGTGATCACATAGTTTGCGCCTTTCAGGGTTTGCTGTTGGCCCTTGATACCCGCTTCGGCTTTCAGCTCATCCATATTGGCGCGATCCAGCACGTTGAAACGGCCAGTCTGCTGCAGGTGGGTGATCAGGATGGTTTTTGACTGGTTACCCAAGCGGTCAACGCCATCGGAGAACACCCCATTCATATAGCTGGAACGGTTATCAAATTTGCCGACGGCGATCGGGCTACGCACGCCTTGATACGCCGTATTGTAGGAGGCAACCTTTGGCACCTCGAGCGAACGCGAAGATTCGGTAGCACAACCCGCCAAGAGGGTGGTGAAGGTAATAGAACAAACAATGAGTGATTTTTTCATCGAAATGAAATCTCTCCATGATGACGAATTCGGGAAATAACCTTCATGTATAATTACAGGATGGGTATTTAGCTAATGTATATTTAAGTGAAGTATCGGAGTACTTATATCAGTGAGATAGATTCACGCCGCGTATCCTAACAGAAAGATGTTTCTTAAAGGATAAGGCTGCTCACTTTACTTAAGATTTTTACCCTATGGCGGGATAAATATCTTTTAAAAATCCCCAGTCACTCAGTTTGCTGAGCTTCTGGGGATTTCTATTTATTCATCCTGAAAATTAATGACGCTGCTTTATTTGCACAGGTTAGCCAATCGTCATCAGGCTGGCGTTACCCCCTGCGGCGGCAGTGTTGACGCTCAATGAACGTTCAATTAGCAGGCGCTCGAGCAGAATATGGGTTTCACCGCGGGCGAAGCCCTGCACCGAGACAATGGCACCGCTGCGCTGAGCGATGTGCTCGCACAGGGTGCGTAGCTGATCGGCATCGCCGTGGTAGATCGCGGCATCAAACGCCACCTTATCCTGCTGCCAGTCTTTGCTGAAGCTGATACGTGCCTGCACGGCGGCGGGCAGGCGGCGGAACAGCGCGCGCTGCAACTCCGCTTCCGGCCACAGCACCTGGCTGCCCACGGCCAACACTGCCGCCAACTGAGCCAGCGCATCGGCATCGTTATCGGCCAGGCACAGCACGCGTTCACGTGGTAGCAGGGCGTAAGTATTGCGTTCCCCGGTCGGCCCCGGCAGCGGCCGCACGATCCCACCTTGGCCCAGTTCGGCATACTGTTGCGCCAGCGCTGCCAGGTCATGCTGCTTTTCGGCCACGGCCCACTGCTCCAGTGCCTGATGCGGTGCCAGCAAAGCCGGGCGCGCCGTTGCTTCCTGCGGGCGTTCGCTATCTTGGCGATTCAGGGTGCGTTGCACCGCATCCATTGGGCGGCTAGCGAGCAGACGGTACAGATAGAGCGGCCCACCGGCTTTCGGACCGGTGCCGGACAGGCCTTCGCCACCAAACGGTTGTACGCCGACCACCGCGCCGACCATATTACGGTTAACGTATAGGTTGCCGACCTTGGCGCTGCCGGTGACGCGGGCGATGGTTTCATCGATACGCGTGTGAATGCCTAACGTCAGGCCATAGCCAGCGGCGTTGATCTGCTCGACCAGTTTATCCAGATTTGCGCGCTGATAACGCACCACGTGCAGCACTGGGCCAAAGATCTCTTTCTGCAGCTCATCGAAGCTGTCCAGTTCGATCAGCGTGGGTTTGATGAAGGTGCCGCGTGCCCACTCTTTCTCGTCCTGCCCGGTGCCTTTGGCTGCCTGATAAACCTTACGGCCTTTGGCGCGCATGGCTTGAATATGGCGCTCAATACCGGTCTTGGCTTCAATATCGATGACCGGGCCAATGTCAGTCGACAGGCGTTCCGGGTTACCCATCCGGCATTCGGCCATGGCTCCGCGCAGCATTTGCAGCGTGTGTTCCGCCACATCTTCCTGAATACACAAAATGCGCAGTGCAGAGCAGCGCTGGCCCGCGCTGTCGAAGGCCGAAGCCACCACGTCGGTTACCACCTGCTCGGTCAGTGCGGAAGAGTCGACGATCATGGCGTTCAGGCCACCGGTTTCGGCGATCAACGGCGTTGGACGGCCTTGCGGATCCAGGCGGCCAGCGATACTGCGTTGCAGAATACCAGCGACTTCGGTAGAGCCGGTGAACATCACGCCGCGCACGCGGGCGTCGTTGACCAATACCGATCCCACGGTTTCACCCTGGCCTGGCAGCAACTGCAAGACACCCTGCGGTATCCCGGCCTCCAGCAGGATCCGCACCGCCTGCGCGGCCACCAGCGGCGTTTGCTCCGCCGGTTTGGCCAGCACGCTGTTGCCTGCGGCGAGCGCGGCAGCAACCTGGCCGGTGAAGATCGCCAGCGGGAAGTTCCACGGGCTGATGCACACCACCGGGCCGAGCGGGCGATGGCTGTCGTTGGCAAAGTCGTCACGCACCTGTCCAGCGTAGTAGTACAGGAAATCAACCGCCTCACGCACTTCGGCGATGGCGTTGCTGAACGTTTTGCCCGCTTCACGCACCAGAATGCCCAGCAGGCTTTGCAACTGGCCCTCCATCAGTTCAGCCGCTCGCTCCAGAATGGCCGCGCGTTCAGCAGGAGGGGTGGCAAACCAGATTGGCCCGGCGGCGGCCGCGGCGTCCAGCGCCCGGTTGACTTCGCCTGCGGTGGCTTCACGCACGTAACCGACGATATCCCCCGGTTCTGCTGGGTTGAGCACCGGTTGTTGCACGCCCTGATCCAGCGCGGCATCGATAATAGGTTCGGCGCGCCATGGCTGTGCGGCACTGGTGAGCAGCGCGCTGGATAGCGAGGCCAGGCGATGTTCGTTGGCGAGATCCAACCCGTTGGAGTTGACGCGTTTGTTGCCGTATAGCTCACGCGGCAACGGAATGCGTGGATGCGGCAGGCCGATCTGGCCTTCGCTGGCCGCCAGCGCTTCAACGGCGCTGACCGGATCGGCCACCAGTTCATCCAACGGCAGTGTGGCATCGGCGATACGGTTAACAAATGAGGTGTTAGCCCCGTTTTCCAGCAGGCGACGCACCAGATAAGCCAGCAGGGTTTCATGCGTGCCTACCGGGGCGTATATGCGGCAAGGGCGGTTCAGTTTGCCGTCGGCCACTTTGCCAACCACCTGTTCGTACAGCGGTTCACCCATGCCGTGCAGGCACTGGAACTCATACTGGCCCGGATAGTAATTATTACCTGCCAGATGATAGATGGCGCTCAGGGTGTGGGCGTTGTGGGTGGCAAACTGCGGGTAGATCAGGTTCGGCACGGCCAGCAGCTTACGGGCGCAGGCCAGATAGGAAACGTCGGTATATACCTTGCGGGTATAAACCGGGTAGCCTTCCAGGCCGTCCATCTGGGCGCGTTTGATCTCGCTGTCCCAGTATGCGCCTTTCACCAGACGGATCATCAGGCGACGACGGCTGCGGCTTGCCATATCAATCACCGCATCAATGGCAAACGGGCAGCGCTTCTGATAAGCCTGGATCACGAAGCCAATGCCGTTCCAGCCCGCCAACTGCGGCTCAAAGCACAGCTTTTCCAGCAGATCGAGTGAGATCTCCAGCCGATCGGCTTCTTCGGCGTCAATGTTGATGCCGATATCATACTGGCGTGCCTGTAATGTCAGCGACAGCAGGCGCGGATACAGCTCGTCCATTACGCGATCGTACTGTGCCCGGCTGTAGCGCGGGTGCAGGGCTGAAAGCTTGATCGAGATTCCTGGGCCTTCATAGATGCCGCGGCCGTTAGAGGCTTTGCCGATGGCGTGGATCGCCTGCTGATAGGATACCAGATACGCTTGCGCGTCGGCTTCGGTCAGCGCCGCTTCGCCCAGCATGTCGTAAGAATAGCGGAACCCTTTATCTTCCAGCTTGCGGGCGTTGGCCAGCGCTTCAGCGATGGTTTCACCGGTGACAAACTGCTCGCCCATCAGGCGCATGGCCATATCCACGCCTTTGCGGATCAACGGTTCACCGCTTTTACCGATAATGCGGTTCAGTGAACTCGACAGGTTGGCTTCGTTGTGGGTAGACACCAGCTTACCGGTGAATAACAGCCCCCAGGTTGCCGCGTTGACGAACAGCGATGGGCTGCGGCCAAGGTGCGAATGCCAGTTGCCGTTGCTGATTTTGTCGCGGATCAACGCATCGCGCGTCGGTTTGTCTGGGATACGCAGCAGCGCTTCCGCCAGGCACATCAATGCCACGCCTTCCTGTGAAGAGAGGGAGAACTCCTGCAGCAACCCTTGCACCATACCGGCGCGGCCGTTGGCACTCTTTTGGTTACGCAACTTCTCGGCAATGCCATACGCCAGCTTGTGGGTCGCCTGGGCCAGATCGGCTGGCAGACGCGCCTGTTCCAGCAGCATCGGCACCGCTTCGGTTTCCGGGCGGCGGTAGGCGGCGGTAATGGCGGCGCGGGTGACGGACTGCGGCAGGATCTGTTCGGCAAAATCCAAGAATGGCTGGTGGGACTCTTCATGGGTTTGCGGCATAATGTCGTCCGCTTCGGCCAGCCCGGCGGCGAGCGCAGGCAGTTCGGGAAGATCGGAACCGCTTTCGAGACGCTCGAGGTAATTAAAAATGGCTTGCTTGATTAGCCAGTGCGGCGTGCGGTCGATGCGCTGTGCCGCGCTTTTAATCCGGTCACGTGTGGCTTCATCAAGCTTCACGCCCATAGTGGTAGTGCCCATGCCAGTCCAACTCCTGTGTTTAGAACCTATCCCATCAGGCATACAGAGCGCGCGCAGATAAGCCTGCTGGGATAGGTTCGTAGCTAGGTTGTGTTATTAATGCGGACAATATCCAGCATGTTGCAACTTTGTGCAACCTTGTTAAATCAGGGCCGTGATTGAACTGTGATTTCAATCGGTTTTTTAACATCGAACTACGCACGGATCTTGCGGGTATCTGCGGTTGCTGGTTATCCAAGGCCGTATTTCCCTGCATTAAACAGGGGTAAGGGAGAGGTGCAACTCATTTTATGATGGATGAGTGCAACCTATTGAGTGGTTAAATGTGACGCAGGGTAAACTTTGTGTAACTTTATTGTTAAATATCTTGTTGGCTGCGGGGGGCCTCATCTAGGATAGCCAGCGTTTATACACGCCATACTTCAAGTTGCATCGGTATTGGCTACGTCCGCTCGCACCCGTCACAGAGTTTTCTATGCTCCTGGCGACTCTAGGACTGGCCGCCTGCATGCAACTCGAATTATTTAGGTATAGATCATGCCGGGCAGAAACTATCTTTACCCGCTACCTATCGCAATGCGCCACGTTCCGGCACTTGGCGGGTGAAATACATGACATAAAAATACCCGATGCATTTCAGCTGCCTGCCAATAACGTGGCCGTCTGAAAGATAAAGGGAATAATAAAAGTGGAGAGTTGAATGACAATGAGCACACCGATGCTGGTGACCTTCCTGGTGTACATTTTTGGGATGGTGTTAATCGGCTTACTCGCCTACCGGGCGACCAACAACTTTGATGACTATATTCTGGGCGGCCGCAGCCTGGGTAGCGTGGTGACCGCGCTTTCCGCCGGGGCATCCGATATGAGCGGCTGGCTGCTGATGGGCCTGCCGGGGGCGATCTTCCTGTCCGGTATCTCAGAAAGCTGGATCGCCATCGGCCTGACGATTGGCGCTTACCTGAACTGGAAGCTGGTGGCGGGCCGGTTGCGCGTGCATACCGAAGCCAACAATAACGCCCTGACGCTGCCAGACTATTTCACCAGCCGTTTTGAAGACAACAGCAAGCTGCTGCGGGTGATTTCCGCCATCGTCATTCTGGTGTTTTTCACCATCTACTGTGCTTCGGGCATCGTGGCCGGTGCGCGTCTGTTTGAAAGCACCTTCGGCATGAGCTATGGCACGGCGCTGTGGGCCGGTGCGGCAGCCACCATCCTTTACACCTTTATCGGCGGGTTCCTGGCGGTGAGCTGGACCGATACCGTGCAGGCCAGCCTGATGATTTTTGCGCTGATCCTCACGCCGGTGATCGTGATTTTCGCCGTTGGCGGGATCGACACGTCGATGCTGGTGATTGCCGCTAAAAACCCGGCCAACGTTGACATGATGAAAGGGCTGAATTTTGTCGCCATTCTGTCGCTGATGGGCTGGGGGCTGGGGTATTTCGGCCAGCCGCATATTCTGGCGCGCTTCATGGCGGCAGATTCCCACCGCACTATCCGCAGCGCACGCCGGATCAGTATGACCTGGATGATCCTGTGCCTGACCGGCACCATTGCGGTCGGTTTCTTCGGCATCGCCTATTTTGCCAATAACCCGGAACAGGCGGGGAATGTGTCACAGAATGGTGAGCGGGTCTTCATTGAGCTGGCCATGCTGCTGTTCAACCCTTGGATCGCGGGCATTCTGTTGTCGGCGATTCTGGCGGCGGTGATGAGTACCCTGAGCTGCCAGTTGCTGGTGTGTTCAAGCGCGATTACCGAGGATTTGTACAAAGCCTTCCTGCGTAAAGGTGCCAGCCAACGAGAGCTGGTGTGGGTGGGGCGTGCCATGGTGCTGCTGGTGGCACTGATCGCGATCGCGCTGGCCGCCAACCCGGAAAACCGCGTACTGGGCCTGGTTAGCTATGCCTGGGCAGGGTTCGGTGCTGCGTTTGGCCCGGTGGTGCTGATCTCGGTCATGTGGTCACGCATGACGCGCAACGGCGCTCTGGCCGGTATGCTGGTGGGGGCGATCACCGTGATCGTCTGGAAGCACTATGCCTGGCTGGATCTGTATGAAATCATCCCTGGCTTCCTGTTTGGCAGCATCGCCATCGTGCTGGTCAGCCTGATGGGGCGTAAGCCTTCGGCGACCATGATCGAACGTTTTGACCTGGCTGAAGCCGAGTTTAAAACGGTGTAATACCTGTTTAGCCTCCTCCTGACGATCGGGAGGAGGCTGCAACATCACTCCCTTCCTGACCAGCTTTTCTCCCTGCTGTAACAACTGGCGACATTTGATTAGTAAAAATCACGTGCCCGTCTCTTGTATTTCTCTTTTCTATAATGATAATCACTATCGTTCTTGTTTGCCTTTCTTTAGATTGCTTGCGGCTGGGTTGCTCGCGTGCTAGCACCTTTTCAGGGGGGACTTATTTATGTTCGTTCCCTTTCTTATCATGTTCCGTGAGGGGCTGGAGGCCGCGCTGATCGTCAGCCTGATCGCCGGCTAACCTGACGATCACCCTGTCTGTCGGCGCTTTGCTGTTTGATGAACGTTTCGGCCTGCAGGCGCATAAACCGTTGCGCTTGCAGAAAATGACGCGCTTCCCGAACGATTCGCTGGATGCTGCGTTATGCCATGGCGATCTGCTGCTGCAAATCTGTGCCAATACTAATGAAACCGTGATCCACGCGCTGCGCGATATCATCAAGCACGCACCGGACTTGCTCAGCGTGCGCTGGAAGCGTGAAGGGTTTATTTCTGCCCATGCGGCGCGCAGTAAAGGCAAAGAGACCCCGATCAACCTGCTCGGCTTTAAAGATGGCACCGCTAACCCGAAAACCAGCGATAAGCCGTTGATGGATCAGGTGGTGTGGGTGGGGGACAACGCGGGTGAACCTGCCTGGGCGGTGGGGGGGAGCTATCAGGCCGTGCGCATTATCCGTTTCCACGTGGAGTTCTGGGATCGTACCCCTCTGCAGGAACAGTAAAGCCTCTTTGGCCGAGAAAAGCACAGTGGGGCGCCGCTGGGGATGAACCAGACTATGCCAAAAACCCAGAGGGGAAAATGATCCCAATGGACGCGCATATTCGGCTGGCTAACCCGCGCACGCCGCAAACCCAAAGCAGCCTGATGCTGCGCCGTGGCTACAGCTATTCGGTGGGGGGCTCTAATTCTGGCCAATTAGAAATGGGCTCGCTGTTTGTCTGTTATCAGTCCGACCTGGAAAAGGCGTTTCTAACGGTGCAGAAACGGCTGAATGGTGAAGCCTTGGAAGAATACGTTAAGCCGATTGGTGGCGGGTATTTCTTTGTTTTACCGGGTGTCAAAGAGGCCGCTGATTATTTGGCCAGCGGTTTGTGGCAAAGCTGAAGCGCTGAAATGTTGAGCTGTCTACTAAAGGCACAGTGCAGGTTGTGCCTTTTTGTTTGCTGCTATTTTAATCTGGCAATCAAAATGCCATTGCTGAATTTTAATGATAACTAATTGATTTAAAGTGATAAAAAATTTATCTGGAATGGTATGAGCGGCATGATATAGTGTTTTTGCACGATCTGAGAACAGCGAATATTAAAATTTTTTACATTTTAGTAACACAGCAAGTTTGAATGTCATTATACTGTAATCATCTGGCGGTAGTTTCACTCGGTGCACAGCTTAATGCTGTAAATATCACTGCGGGGATCGCTAATGGTAAAGTCCTTGGTTGGGCTACAAAAGACAAATAACATCACCTCCCTGATTTCTCGTTATAACGAGGGCTCTCCCTCCGACTCTCAATTTCTCAACAATTCTTGGCTTTTCTTGCGCCGCAATCTGGCTGACACACTCTCTTATTGCGTACCCACCCTCGCGTTGTCCTGTGAAGAAACGGTGCATTACCCTGCTGCCGCGTATTCACGTTATTCATCGGCTTATATTGGCTCTAAAGGAAGCCAAAACCTAATACGTGTGTGAAACATAATCGTACGGCATCTGATGCCGCTGCGGTAGGTGAAACAAACTGTAAGGTGCCACCATGGGAAGACAGAAAGCAGTGATCAAAGCACGTCGTGAAGCTAAACGCGTTATTCGCCGTGACGCACGTAGCCATCGTCAACGTGAAGAAGAAAGCGTGACCTCTCTGGTGCAAATGGGAGGGGTTGAGTCTATCGGCATGGCACGTGACAGCCGAGATACTTCTACCATTGAGGCGAGAACCGAAGCTCAGGGTCATTACTTATTAGCGATAGAAAATAAACAGCTGATATTTGCCACTGGCGAAGCCGGCTGCGGTAAGACATTTATCAGCGCCGCCAAAGCGGCAGAAGCCTTAATACATAAAGAGGTGGATCGGATTATAGTGACGCGTCCGGTTCTGCAGGCGGATGAAGACCTCGGCTTTTTGCCTGGGGATATCTCTGAGAAATTCGCCCCTTATTTCCGGCCGGTGTATGACGTGCTGCTGCGCCGTTTAGGATCGTCGTTTATGCAATACTGCCTGCGCCCGGAAATCGGCAAGGTAGAGATCGCGCCTTTCGCCTATATGCGCGGGCGTACCTTTGAAAATGCGGTGGTGATCCTGGACGAAGCCCAGAACGTTACGGCCAGCCAGATGAAGATGTTCCTGACGCGCCTGGGTGAAAACGTCACGGTGATCGTCAATGGCGATATCACCCAGTGCGATTTACCACGCGGCGTGAAATCCGGCCTTAGCGACGCGTTGGAACGCTTCGAAGAGGACGAAATGGTGGGCATTATCCGCTTTGACAAACAAGACTGCGTCCGCTCGGCACTTTGCCAGCACACGCTTAATGCTTACGATTGAGATCGTTGAACTTTATGAAAGGCCACTGCGGTGGCCTTTCTACTTTATTGGGCTGGTGCCGGTTGTTTTTTTTCTGACAGATACTGAATAAATAACAGCCCTAACGCGATAGTCACCGGTATGAACACCAGAATATTGAGCCAGAACCAGCCGATGGTATGCAGCATCTGCCCGGATAACAGTGAGGCTAATGCGGTGGTGCCAAAGACAAAGGTGTCGTTCAGGGATTGCGTTTTTAGCCGTTCCTGGTGGGTGTAACAGGAACTGAGCATCACCGTGGCGCTGACAAAACCAAAGTTCCAGCCCACGCCCAGCAGGATGAGCCCGCTCCAGAACCAGATCACCTCGTTACCGACCATGGAAACCGCAGCGGCACAGGCCGTTAACAACAGCCCGGTGACACAGATTTTACGCGGGCCAAAACGCGTCATCAGCCTGCCGGTAACAAATCCCGGCGCATACATCGCCAGAATATGCCACTGGATACCCAGCGTTGCGGTAGACAGGCTGTGGCCGCTATGCAGCATGGCCAGCGGGGTTGCGGTCATCATAAACGTCATCAATCCATAAGAGACCAGGCCTGCCACCGCGATAGCAATAAAGCGGAATGAGCTGGCAATTTCTCTCAGGGAGCGGGGAGGGGCCAGCAGCGTTTCGTGTTGAGGCAGTTGCTCGGAAAGATGGCGCTGCTGGGCCGCTAACTGTGCCGTCATACGCCGCATGCGCCATAAAAACAGCAGGGCGATCAGGGCTAATAAAGACTGGCTGAGAAAGCTGGCGGACAGCGGCACCGGTAAGAGATTTTGTGTCCAAATCACCAACTGTGGGCCAATCAGCGCTGCCAGCAGCCCGCCGAGCATAATACGTGAGATCGCCATGGGTTGCTCTGGTCTGGCGACATAGTCTGTTATGGCAAAGCGATAGTTCTGTACGCATGCCGCATAGCACCCTGCCAGCAGGCAGCCCAAACAGAACAGGCCGAAAGAACCGCTGATCACTCCCCAGGTGGCTATGGCACCGCCGAGTAACGCACTGAGCGCACCAAGGGTATAAGCATTAACGCGGCCAATGCGAGCCATCAGGAAGCCGATGGGTAAGACGGACAACGCCAGGCCGATGTTAAACAGGCTGACCGGTAGGGTCGATAAGGTTTTGTTGCTGCTTAAGGTTTCGCCCACCAATCCACCCAGCGAGATAATAATCGGTGGTGAAGAGGCCCCGATCGCCTGCAGGGCAAATAGCAAATAGATATAGCGCTTGGTTTGCGCCTGGTACGCGTCTGTCCCTGTTTTCACGCTTGCCTGCTCCACAGTCGGCATCCTTTGGTTAGCGACGATATAAAAAATCAGGCGGAGTATCTGCACCGCCTGATTTGGGGATGTTATTTATGGCCGCAGCCTGGCATCAGGCGAAAATAGTCATCATATAAGCGGCAAACAGGGCTAGGTGCGCGGTGCCGTTCAGCACGTTGGTTCTGCCGGTTGAGAAGGAGATATGGCAGAGGATCAACACCGTCAACATCACCACCATATGCGGTGCCTGCAGGCCGAAGATCAGCGTTTGGCCGGTCAGGGTGGCGATGATCGTGACTGCAGGGACCGTCAGCGAGATCGTCGCCAGCACGGAGCCGAAGAACAGGTTCATGGCGCGCTGCACCTGGTTGTTCAGCACCGCACGCAGCGCTCCCAGCCCTTCCGGTGACAGAATCAGCAACGCGACCAGAAAGCCGGTGAACTGCGTCGGCGCATTCAGCTTGGTCAACAACCCTTCCAACGGATTGGCGTTGAACTTGGTCACGGCGATAACCGCCACCAGATGTACGACCAGCCAGACTGCATGCCACAGGCTGCTGTGAGAAGAGGGCTTGCCGTGGTGCGGATCGCCATCGTCACCGTCATCTTCGTGTTCATACACGAACAGGCTCTGGTGTGTTTTGGTCTGGATCAGCAGGAATACGCCATACATTGCCGCCGAAATAGCCGCGACCAGCAGCGACTGGCCCACGCTGAAATTACCGCCCGGCAACGCGCTGGGCAACACCAGCACGATGATCGCCAGCGGGAAAATGGCCATCAGATACTGCTTGATGCCGCCAAGGTTAACGTACTGGGTGGCAAACTTGCGCCCACCAAGCAGCAGGGCAACGCCCACCAGGCCAGCGGTGACAATCATGATGATCGAATACAACGTGTCACGCATCAGTGCAGGAGCGGCGTCGCCAGTTGCCATCAGGGCAGAAATCAGGCTGACCTCCAGAATCACCACCGACAGGCTGAGGATCAGCGAGCCGTAGGGTTCGCCCAGCCGATGGGCCAGTACGTCGGCATGGCGTACCACGCTGAACGCACTGCTGAGGATCCCCACCAGCGCCACAATATTTATACCGACGATCAGCGGAAAACTGCCGGTACCGCCCCACAGGTTGAGCACAACCAGTGCCGCAATAGCAAAAATCAATGAATACTCGGTATGGCGGGATTTGGATCGGCCAGGATCGTTGTGCGACTTCATTTTGGTGATTCTCCTTCTCAAACTGCGTGGCCCCGTCATCGCATAATAGGCAGTGAATAGCCGTTCTGCGTATCCAGAAGTTGTTATTCCCCGAAGGATTCAGGCCACAGGTAGGCACCCACTTAGCGGCTCCTGACAAACTGGGTCTAGAGCCTGTAGGGCAACCAACCTCCGCAGCTTGAAAAGCGAAGGGGATAATAATAATAGGATACACCCTGCATATGAAGCTGGGTAATGATGTGATGTTGTTTTAACTAGGGAAAGCAATGGGTTGCTTTATGTGACAAGCGTAACAAAAAAACCGCAGTTAATGCGGTTTTTTTTACGAACTTTTACGTAATAAAGTGCTTTTTTTGTGCTAAGGCACCATAAAATCGATTTAATACCACATTATCTTATTAAATCAGGCAGAAATTAACCGTCAGGAGTCAATATCATCCATGATCTCATGCCTTTTATCATGATAACTTTCTTCATTTAGCCCTTCACGCCAGTAAGGTACGGCATAAAGCTGGTTACGATCGCATTTCCACACGCGGCGCACGTGACGGCGCAGTTCGACCACCAGGCGGTCTTCACCGGCCAACCAGAACTGGGTGCCTGCTTGCGGCAAGGGTTGCGCACAGAATTGGGTAATGAGCTCTGCGGTTTTTTCGGTGTTGCCAATAATCCAGCGTAGCTCAATGCCGGTGGGTTTCTTCAGATCGAGCAGGTCTGCCGGTGTATCGACGCGAATAAATGCACATCCGGTACTGTGCGCAGGCAGGTTTTCCAGCAGCGCGGCGATCGCTGGCAGCGACGACGGATCGCCAGCCAGGTAATAGAAGTCTGCGGCTGGCAGCATGGGTTTGGGGCCACCGGGATTGCTGATACCGATTTTATCGCCCGGTTTGGCCTGACGGGCAAAGTTCACCGCCGGGCCGCTGTGATCGTGCAATGCGAACTCAATGTCAATTTCAGCCTGCTGTGGCCGAATGGCACGTATGGAATAAGTGCGGATCAACGGGCGCACGGCATCGGCAGCCCATACCGGCCCATTGTCACTGAGCGTTGGCAGATCTGGCTGGGTTTGGCCCGCATGTGGCAAAAACACCTTGATGTGCGCAGCGGCGGCATTCGCCGGGTAATAACACAAATCCGCAGCGCTGAAGGTGATGCGGCGTAGGTGCGGCGTAATATCGCGCAGGCGGATGACTTCGATCAAATAGGGCGCGCGGCTGCGTGGGGTCTCTGTGGTCACGGTGTTCTCCTTTATCATTCTGCGCCGAGTATACCATGCCATATGATAATGAGAATCGTTTAATTTCATGGGTAAAACCCGTCAGTTAAGAGGGTGTTTTATGCGCAGCCTCGGTTAAGAAAATGTTTGAGGGAGAAATACAGAGGTAAAAAATACGCTGACTCATATTATCGCTGTTACAGATAAATACTTTTTCACACTAAATCTGCCGGTAAACTTGATTACGCTGCCAGAACCGAATAAGGTTATTAATATAACAGCGGGGTTATTAAATTAATAAATCCCGCAAACTCAATTTCAAAGATGTATACCCAAAATAATTCGAGTTGCTTGTAGGCGGCAACGGAGTGAAGCCCCAGGAGCTTACTCAAGTAAGTGACTGGGGTGAACGAAGGCAGCCAACACCCAAGCAACTTGAAGTATGACGGGTATAGTGGCAAATGGGATTAGGGCAATCCTACTCCTAGGGGGTTGTATTAGGTGTTAACACGAGATTTTCTACAAAAGGCAGATTGCAAGACGGCATTCGGCACAATTGAAGAGTCGCTGTTACTGACACCAGAACAGCGTATGGCATCGTTGGCATGCACGTTGTCGCGTCGGCCAGACAATAGCCCGGTGTGGATATTTGGCTACGGTTCATTAATGTGGAACCCGGTATTTGAATCTGAAGAGGTCAAACCTGCTACTCTGCAAGGGTGGCATCGTGCTTTTTGCCTGCGGCTGACCGCCGGGCGCGGCACTCTGCATCAGCCAGGGCGTATGCTGGCGCTGAGCGAAGGCGGGCAAACCGCTGGCCTGGCGTTCCGGTTACCGGAAGAGACGCTGCGCGAAGAGTTGGAGTTGCTGTGGAAACGCGAGATGATCACCGGTTGCTACCTGCCAACCTGGTGCGACCTGACGCTGGACGATGGCAGAATGGTGACAGCGTTGGTATTCGTGATGAACCCGCAGCACCCATTGTTTGAGGAAGATACCCGCCATCAGGTGATTGCACCGCTGATTGCCAGCGCCAGCGGCCCGTTGGGCACCAATGCGCAATACCTGTTCGCCTTGGATAATGAGTTAAAAAACTACGGCATGAAGGATGACTGTATCGGTGACTTGGTCAACATGGTGCGGCAGTGGTTACAACAGAACGGCTCTGGCTCGGCCGGGAGTGAAGCAACGGCTTAGTCTGGCTCTGTCGCATGGCACCCTCGTGGGTACCATGCTCGTTTTTATCTGATCGCTGATATAACGAATCTCTCTATTTAATAACCTGGTTCAGCATAGCATCTAAATCACCCCATTTATAATGGTTATACATCTTATTGATTATAAAAACATTGTCCTTGTCTTTGTTAAATCATGAGGGTGAGTCAGCAATGAAAAAAAGTATTTAGCATTAAAAGATATAAGTAAAGATTATTTCTTATTTGTTCCTTCTCGGCAGAATCCGTATCAATATTGTTAACTATATAGGTTCAAAGAGAACATTGGATGAACTTTCAGCAATTAAAAATTATCCGTGAGTCAGCACGTTGCAACTACAACCTGACGGAGGTTGCTAATACGCTATTTACGTCCCAATCGGGAGTTAGCCGCCATATTCGTGAACTGGAAGAAGAGCTGGGCATCGAGATATTTATCCGCCGTGGTAAACGATTATTAGGCATGACGGAGCCCGGTAAAGAACTATTGATTGTCGCTGAACGAATCCTAAACGATGCCAACAATATTCGCCGCCTGGCGAATGTATTCAGCAACAATGACGCTGGCCAATTGCACATTGCCACGACCCACACTCAGGCATGCTATAGCCTGCCGGGAGTCATTAAAGAGTTTCGAGCGCTGTATCCGCGTGTGCGGGTGGTTCTCAATCAGGGTAGCCCAGAAGAGATCGTGTCGATGCTGGCTTCCGGCGAGGCTGATATCGGCATCGCCAGCGAACGCCTGATGAATGATGAGTCGCTGGCGGCTTTTCCTTATTACCGCTGGCACCATGCTATTCTGGTGCCGGAAGGGCATGAATTGACGCGTCAACCGCAGGTAACGCTGGAGATGTTGAGCACCTTGCCGTTGATTACCTACCGCCAGGGGATCACCGGGCGTTCGCGGTTAGACGCCGCTTTTAAGGCCGCAGGGTTAACGCCAGATATTGCTCTGAGTGCACAGGATTCCGACGTAATAAAAACCTACGTTGAACTGGGATTGGGTGTGGGGGTGTTAGCCGACATCTCTTTTGAAAAAGAGCGCGACCGTGGCCTGGTTTGCCTTAATGCGGAACATCTGTTTGATAGCAATACCGTCTGGCTGGGGCTGAAAAGTAGTCAGTTACAACGTAACTATATGTGGAAATTTATCCAGCTCTGTAACCCCACGCTTTCTCTGACGGAAATCAAAGAGAAAGTTTTTTCGGCTCACCTGGAACAGGTGATCGATTATCAGATTTGATATTTGCCATGTTTATTATGCGGAGCGTAATGTTGGGCGCGAAGTTGCCCCAGGCCCCCAGTTTTTTTGCGATCACAATGACATCGGTTAATCGCAACAATCGGTAACCGCGACATTGATAAGAAAAAACCTTCCTATCTTGTTAATGTTTTTTCACCTTTTTTTCATCGGAGCCGCCAATTATTGCCCCTGTAAATTGTGGGGCCCGCTACGTGTCTGTTCCTTCGGCTAGGAACTAACTTAGTGTATTCCTATGGATCTCTTTTCGTCGTTGATTTACGCTGTTGCGCGTTCGTAAAAGGCATTGTTTGCCGTATTAGTTAAATGAACGGAATCAATCAGTAATAAATACTTTCAAGGTTTTTATTATTCTGATTTTAATCAATAGGTTGGCAAAAATTAGCCTGTTAATTATTAATTAATAGCGCTTGATTTTTGCTGGGCCGAATTATGGATAAGCAGACTGAATACCTAAAATGACGACTGAAATTCTTCCTGATATCGCATTTCCGCTGACATTTTTTGCCCCTAGAGCGGCATTCTCGCTACCTCATGCTGTATCGTCGACGTTGCTGTTTGCTATTCCGATGAGCCTGCCATGAGGGTGCTGGTGACAGGCGCAACCAGTGGGCTGGGGCGCAACGCTGTTGAGTGGTTACTGGCAGCCGGGCATCAGGTACATGCCACTGGGCGTGATGAGGCCGTCGGACTGGCGCTGGTGGCGTTGGGCGCAAAGTTCACTGCGCTGGATCTGACCCGTGCGGGCGTGGAGCAGTGCGAGCAACTGATGGTGGGTTGTGAGGTGGTCTGGCACTGTGCGGCTAAATATTCCTCTTGGGGAAGACGCTCAGAGTTTTATCAGGTCAATACCTACGTGACGGATAAACTGGCTCACGTGGCCGGGCGTTGCGGCGTGCGGCGGTTCATTTATATTTCAACGTCTGCGGTCTATTTTGATTTTCAGCACCAACACAATATTGCGGAAAGTGAGTTTGCGGATAGCTTTGTCAACCATTATGCCGCCAGCAAGTTTGCCGCCGAGCAGAGTATCGCAGCGTTGCTGCATCTTTACCCGCAAACCACCTATCTTATCCTGCGGCCTCGTGGCCTGTTTGGGCCATATGATCGGATGAATGTGCCGAGGATCCTGGCTCAACTGCGGCGTAACAAGGGGGTGCTGCGCCTGCCTGAGGGCGGCAAGGTGTGCCTGGATCTGACCTTTGTGCTCAACGTGGTGCATGCGCTCGATCTGGCCAGCCGTAAGGAGCATTTAACCTCCGGCAGTATTTACAACATCACTAATCAACAACCGCAGCCGTTGGCGGATGTGCTGCACCAATTACTCATTGAACAACTCGGTTGGCAATATCGCTTGCAGGTAGTGCCTTACCGGCTGTTGCTGTCATTAGCATGCGCAATGGAAATGTTGGCGTTTATCACTGGCAAAGAGCCGTTTCTGACACGCCACGGCGTGGCATCTATCCATTTCGATATGACGCTGGATAACACACGAGCGATTGAGGAACTGGGTTATCGGCCACTGTACAGTATGGAGCAGGGGATTGAGCAAACAGGGCAGTGGCTAAAGCAGCAGGGCGTTCTGGAAAAGAAGGGCTGAGGTAGCGGCTCCCTAGAGCCGCCAGATTTAGTGCGTTTTCATCCCTGCCATGCCCATCAACAGGCGAAACAGCGTTGCAACCAGAAACAGCCCCAGTACGCTGGCACTCCAGATAATCACCAGCCAGCCTAGGCGTCGCCACCAAGGCGTTTTAGACTCCATCGTCTTTTTCATGATCAATGATACCCATCTTCATGGCTGACTTTGCCGCGGAATACGTAATAGCTCCAGAAGGTATAAACCAGGATGATCGGGATAATGAACAGCGCGCCAACCAACATAAAGCCTAGGCTCTGTGGCGGAGCGGCGGCCTGCCACAGCGTGATGGATGGCGGTATCAGCAGCGGCCAGATGCTGATTCCCAGGCCGCTCAAGCCGAGAAACACCAACAGTAACGTCAGTAAGAAGGGCGAATAATGGGCACCGTGACGCACGCCATGCCAGATACCCCAGGCGCTGAGCAACACCAGCAGCGGCACTGGCAGTAGCCAGAACAGGTTTGGCAGGCTGAACCAGCGTATCGCAATAGCATGATGTGCGATAGGGGTCCACAGGCTGACCACTAACAGCACCAGTAGCAGAATGATTAACAGCGGAGTCGCCAGACGGTACATGCGTGCTTGCAGATCGCCCGCCGTTTTCATCACCAGCCAGGTACAGCCCAGCAAAGCATAGGTCACTACCAGCCCCAGCCCGCAGAACAGCGCAAACGGCGTCAGCCAGTCGAGCGCGCCACCCGCATAGGCACGGCCTTCCACCGGAAAGCCGTTGAGGATCGCTCCCACTACCACCCCTTGGCTAAAGGTGGCGAAAATCGATCCGCCAATAAAGGCTTTGTCCCAGATATGGCGTTGTTCCGGTTTTGCCTTGAAACGGAACTCAAAGGCGACCCCTCGGAAAATCAGGCCAAACAGCATCAGCGTGAGCGGAATAGCCAACGCTTCGAGGATCACCGCATAGGCAAGCGGAAAAGCGCCATACAGCGCTGCACCGCCGAGCACCAGCCAGGTTTCATTACCATCCCAAACTGGGGCCACGGTGTTCATCATCACATCGCGATCGCGGCTGTTTTTCACCCAGGGGAACAGAATGCCGATACCTAAATCAAAACCGTCCATCACCACGTACATCATGGTGCTGAACACGATAATCACAAACCAGATCAGTGGAAGATCGATACCCATGTTCAGCTCCTGTCGTCCAAGGTTTCTTTAACCGCCGACAGCGGACGAGACGGCGTGCCGTTGCTGTTGGTTTCGTCACCCTCGTGTTCCTGCGGGCCTTTGCGGATCAGGCGCATCATATAGGAGTAACCGACACCAAACACCGAACAGTAGACGACGATAAAGGCCAGCAGGCTGATGCTCATCTGCAGTTCACCGTGGGCAGAGACGGCGTCTTTGGTGCGCAGCAAGCCATAGACGACCCAGGGCTGGCGGCCAATCTCTGTGGTAAACCAGCCTGCCAGTAGGGCCAATATGCCGGATGGTCCCATCCAGAGAATAAAGTGCAGGAAGGGCCTGGAGTGATAGAGCCTACCGCGCCAGCGCAGCCACAGGCTCCAGACGCCTGCCAGGATCATCAGCACGCCCAGTGCCACCATAATGCGAAATGACCAGAACACCACGGTGGCGTTGGGGCGATCTTCCGGCGGGAAGGATTTCAAGGCCGGTACCTGCTCGGTCAGGCTGTGGGTCAGAATCAGGCTGCCAAGGTAAGGAACTTCCAGCTTAAAACGCGTTTCTTCACGCTGCATATCTGGCCAACCGAACAGGATCAGCGGCGTGGCTTCGCCTGGGCGGTTTTCCCAGTGGCCTTCCATCGCCGCGATTTTTGCTGGCTGATACTTTAGCGTATTCAAGCCGTGGGCATCACCGATGACTGCCTGGATCGGAGCTACGATCAGCGCCATCCACATGGCCATCGACAGCATTTTGCGCATAGCCGGGGTGTCACGCCCGCGCAGCAGATGCCAGGCGGCGGAAGCCGCAACAAAGAAGGCCGAGGAGAGGAACGCCGCCGTGGTTGTGTGCAGCAGGCGGTAAGGGAACGACGGGTTGAAGATCACCTTCAGCCAGTCAACCGGCACCACCACACCGTTGATGATTTCATGCCCTTGTGGGGTTTGCATCCAACTGTTGGAAGCCAGGATCCAGAAGGTGGAAATCAGCGTGCCGAGTGCCACCATGCAGGTGGCAAAGAAGTGCAACCCAGGGCCGACGCGGTTCCAGCCAAACAGCATCACCCCCAGAAAACCGGCTTCAAGGAAAAAGGCGGTCAGCACTTCATAGGTGAGCAACGGGCCGGTAATGCTGCCAGCAAATTCAGAAAAAAAGCTCCAGTTGGTACCAAATTGATAGGCCATCACCAGGCCGGAAACCACCCCCATGCCGAAGTTAACGGCAAAGATTTTTGACCAGAAATGATACAGATCGCGATAGGTACGATCGCCGCTCTTTAACCATAACCCCTCCAGCACTACGAGATAACTGGCCAGACCGATGGTGATGGCCGGAAAAATGATGTGAAAGGATACGGTGAAGGCGAACTGAATACGTGCTAATTCCAACGCGTCAAAGCCTAACATGACGCCTCCTGCTGCTGTACATAAATTGACCCCTCAAGTATAGCTCTAATTTTCCAAACCAACCCTTGGTATTCAGTAGAGCATGGAGTACAGTAGCTATAATAGTGACAATTATTTTATATTTACCTATAACAGTTGGGTGCGAATGACCAGATACGAACTGCTTGCTCAGCAGATCCGCGAGCAAATTCAGAATCGCGTGTGGCGTGCCGGTGACAAACTGCCCTCGCTGCGTGAAAGCGGCAAACGCGCAGGATTGAGCCTGATGACGGTGGTGCAGTCGTACCAACTGTTGGAGAGTCAGGGTTGGATTGTCGCCCGGCCACAGTCTGGCTATTACGTTGCTGCTCGTCCGCAGCCCTTGCCACAACCGATGCGCAAGGAAAAATTGCTGCTAAGTGAACAGGTGGATATCAACGCCTTTATTTTTGAAGTGTTGCAGGCGTGTAAAGATCCGGACATTGTGCCTTTTGGTTCCGCTTTTCCTGATGCCACGCTGTTTATGCAACCGAAGCTGGCGCGAGCGCTGAGCAGCGTGGCGCGTAAATTCACCCCGCACAGTTCGCTGGCCAACCTACCGCCGGGCAATGATGCCTTGCGCCGTCACATTGCCCAGCGTTATGCGTTGAGCGGGATGCAGGTGGCTCCGGACGAGATTGTGATCACTGCCGGTGCCATGGAGTCATTGAGCCTCAGCCTGCAGGCGGTGACGCAACCGGGCGACTATGTGGCGATCGAATCCCCGGCATTTTACGGCGCGTTGCAGGCATTGGAACGCCTGCGGCTGAAGGCGGTGGCGATTGCCACCCATCCGCAGGACGGTATCGATCTGGATGCGTTGCAGCACGCGCTGGAACAGTATCCGATCAAAGCCTGCTGGCTGATGACTCACTTTCAGAACCCGCAGGGTGCCACCATGCCGCAGGAGAACAAACAGCGGCTGGTGACGTTGCTGCGCGAGCGCCAGATCTCATTGATTGAAGATGACGTGTACGGCGAACTGTATTTCAGCGCCGAACAACCACTGCCCGCCAAGGCGCTGGACAGCGGTGGGCAGATCCTGCACTGCTCGTCGTTTTCCAAATGTCTGGCACCGGGGTTCCGCGTGGGCTGGGTGGCCGCAGGGCGTTATGCCCAGCAGATCCAGCGTTTGCAACTGATGAGTACCGTATCCACCAGCGTGCCGACCCAGATGGCGATTGCCGATTATCTGCTGCACGGTGGTTACGATACTCACCTGCGCCGCCTGCGCCGTTTACTGGCCCAGCGTCAGAGTGCGATGCGTCAGGCGATCGCCCATCACTTTCCGTCCACCGTCAAGGTGAGCCAACCGGACGGTGGCTATTTTCTCTGGCTCGAGCTCGATCCGGCACTGTCTGCCATGGTGTTGTATCAGCGGGCATTGGCTGAAGGCGTGAGTATCGCACCAGGGCGGATGTTTACCACCGGCAACCATTTCAACCATTGCTTCCGTTTAAACGCCTCTTTTGAATGGTGTGACAAGTTTGAAACGGCGATCAAGACCTTAGCCAGACTCATCCGCGAGCTGGAGCCGGTGGGGTGAGTCAGGTTAAATAATGTTTTAGCGCTCGCCCTGCCTGGTGGAGGGCGGAATGCACCGCAGGGACGTGGGCCAGCGGGTTCAGCAGGCCGTAATCATGGATCAGGCCGTTGTAGCGGGTGGCAATGACCTCCACGCCCGCAGCGTTCAGCATGCGGGCATAGGCTTCGCCTTCGTCACGCAATACGTCCAGCTCTGCCGTTTGGATCAGGGCTGGCGGCAGGCCTTTCAGTTGTTCCAGTGTGGCATTGAGCGGCGAAGCGTGGATCTCCTTGCGCAGGGCTTTATCAGGGGCGTAATGGTCCCAGAATCCTTTCATCATACTGCGCGTCAGGAAATGGCCTTCTGCGAATTGATGATAGGAGCCCGTATCAAAACTGGCATGGGTGACCGGCCACAGCAGGACTTGGCAACGTAACGCGGGTGTGGCCTGCTCTTTGGCCAGCAGGCTGACCACCGCCGCCATATTGCCGCCAACGCTGTTGCCGACAACGGCCAGACGCGTGCCGTCGACGTTGATTTTCTCGCCAAACTCCGCCACCCAGGCGGTGGCCGCATAGGCCTGATGAATGGCGCCAGGATAGTGCGCTTCTGGTGACGGCGCGTAGTTGACGAACACGGCGACTGCGCCGGAGCTGTAAACCAGATCGCGCACCAGCCGCTCATGAGTGCGGAAATCACCCAGCACCCAGCCGCCACCGTGGAAGAACATAAACGCCGGTAATTTCCCCTTCACTCTGGGCGGGCGCACGATGTGCAGCAGGAGATCGTTGCCGGCGACACGGATAACCTTTTCCTCAATCTCAACGTCACGCAGCGGCACCTCGACGCTGCGTTGCAGCGCTTCCAGCACCTTGCGTGCCTCTTTCGGCTTCATATGCTCCATGGGTTTACTCACACGGGTATTCAACGCCTGCAAAAAGGCGGCAGTGTGCTGTTCCGCAAGCGGCTGGCTAGGATCAAAGGTTTTTTTAGACATGCTGGATCCTCAAAGGTGGCGGAGGGAAGCGTGAACTGGCGCAATCAAAGTGTAGCTAATGTGCTTATTTTGTCTGGTAACGAGTGAGTAAAAAATGTGTCAGGCCGCGTCATTGCTGATGTGCGCGCTGGTTTGCCTCAATTGAGTGCGCTTAATGCCCCAAAGTGGTGCGGCGCTGTGAGAAAACCGCTAGCAGGCCAAATTATTTTTGCGAGCACGATCAGAAAAACAGAAGAATTTTACGATTGAATAGGATTTCGCGGCCAACGATGATTTCATTCCGTATTTTTGCCATTATTCATTACCAATGCATAAATATTGCATATTTATGCAATATAACTGTTTGTTTTACCGGAAAAAATTCCAGAAAGCGCTGAAAAACCCAATTTGGCACGATAGCTGCTCTACACTCTTTATGAAGCGACATGTATTTTAACTACTCGTTAACATTTATTCCCCGTTCCGGGGTGCTAAATGCGACAGATATAGCGAAAAACCGATTTTATGTAACAGATTTGTAGCTGAATGGCCGTTGATAAGGAGCATTATCGTCGGCCAGAGGATATCGCCAGTAAGACGGTTTTTTGTCGTGTTGTATTACTTCCGGTGCAGGAACGGCCCTTACAGTCAAAATTCAGCCTTTGCTGAAGTCATGAGGTCATTATGGAACAGCCAATCGCAGTTACCCGCCAGTCTTTTGATGACTGGATGATCCCGGTGTACGCACCCGCTGATTTTATTCTGGTGCGCGGAGAGGGATCGCACGTTTGGGATCAGCAGGGCAAATGTTATATCGACTTTGCCGGTGGCATTGCCGTGAACGCGCTGGGGCACGCGCACCCGCAGGTTAAAGCGGCGTTGGTTGAACAGGCTGGCAAGCTGTGGCACCTGGGCAATGGTTATACCAACGAACCGGTGCTGCGTTTGGCAAAACAGCTGATCGACGCCACCTTTGCTGAAAAAGTGTTTTTCTGCAACTCCGGGGCAGAAGCCAACGAAGCTGCGCTGAAGTTGGCGCGCAAATATGCGCTGGATAATAGCGGCAGCGAAAAGAACCAGATTGTGGCGTTTAACAATGCTTTCCACGGCCGCACGCTGTTTACCGTTTCAGCCGGGGGGCAGCCGAAGTATTCGCAGGATTTTGCGCCGCTGCCTGGTGGGATCCTGCATTCGCCGTTTAACGATCTGTCCGCGGCGGCGGCCGTGATTAATGAGCGCACCTGCGCGGTGATTGTCGAACCGATCCAGGGTGAGGGCGGTGTACTGCCCGCCGATCCGCTGTTCCTGCAGGGGTTGCGTGAATTGTGCGATCGCCACGGTGCGTTGCTGATTTTTGATGAAGTGCAAACCGGTATGGGCCGCACCGGGCATCTGTATGCCTATATGCAATATGGCGTGGTGCCGGATGTGCTGACCACCGCCAAGGCGCTGGGCGGCGGTTTCCCGATTGGGGCGATGATCACCACCGATAAACTGGCACCAACGCTGGGAGTCGGTACGCACGGCACCACCTACGGTGGCAACCCGCTGGCAACGGCGGTAGCCGGTGCGGTGTTCTCGCTGATCAATACGCCAGACGTGTTGGACGGGGTAAAACAGCGTCACCAGTGGTTTATCGATGGGTTGAATAAAATCAATCAACAGTATCCGATCTTTGCGGAAATCCGCGGTGGCGGTCTGCTGATTGGCTGTGTATTAAGCAAGGACTATGCGGGTAAAGCCAAACAGATCACGCAGTTGGCCAACGAGGAAGGGGTGATTGCCCTGATCGCCGGCCCGGACGTGGTGCGCTTCACCCCTTCGCTGATCATCCCGGAACAGGATGTTAAAGAGGGGCTGGCGCGATTCGCGCGTGCTGTCGCGCGGATCTGCAGTTAATAAAGCGGCTGCACCCGGGTGGTGCAGCCGATACCCAGCGGGTTCCAAGCCATAATGACTATTCCGATAGCTTGGAAAACGCGGGGTAGATGACTTTCGAGGTTCGCATCATGATGATTATCCGCCCTATAGCGCGTCGCGATTTGGCTGACTTACTGACGCTTGCCGGTAAATCCGGTATTGGTTTGACTTCCCTGCCGCAGAATGAGGACACGCTGTCGGCACGTATTGAGCGGGCGTTAAAAACCTGGCAAGGCGAACTGCCGAAAAGTGAACAGTGTTACCTGTTTGCCCTGGAAGATACCGAACGCCAACAGGTGGTTGGCGTCAGCGCCATCGAAGTGGCGGTGGGGCTGTCTGAGCCCTGGTACAGTTTCCGCGTGGGTACGCAGGTACACGCGTCAAAACAGCTTAACGTGTATAAATCGGTGCCGACGCTGTTTTTGAGCAACGATCATACCGGCCATTCGGAATTGTGCACGCTGTTCCTCGATCCTGACTATCGTCACGGCGAGAACGGCAAACTGCTGTCTAAGGTGCGTTTTCTGTTTATGGCCGCGTTCCGCGAACATTTCTCGCGCAAAGTGATTGCCGAAATGCGTGGCTTTTCCGATGAGAACGGCCGTTCACCGTTCTGGGAAAGCGTTGGCCGCCACTTTTTTTCCATTGAGTTTGCTAAAGCGGATTATTTGAGCGGGACTGGGCAAAAAGCCTTTATCGCCGAACTGATGCCGAAACATCCGCTGTATGTTGATTTTCTGGCTGAAGATGCCCGGAATGTGATTGGTGAAGTCCACCCGCACACCGCACCGGCGCGCCGGTTGCTGGAGGCTGAGGGGCTACGCTATCAGGGCTACGTGGATATCTTCGACGGTGGCCCGACGCTGGAAGCGGAGCTTGATGAAATCCGCGCGGTGAAGCGCAGCAAACTGGTGAAAGTGGTTCTGGACGATGCGCCAATGAATAACGAGGCCCCGGTGTATCTGGTGGCTAACGACAACTATCCCCATTACCGCGCACTGCTGGTGCATGCCGATCTGTATGACGATCGCCTACGTATCAATGCCGATACCATGGCAGCGCTAGGCGTTGAGCAGGGCAGCCAGGTGCGGGTAATCACGCTGATTGCACAGGAGAAAGCCTAATGTCACACCCAGCATTGTTGATTAACGGGACTTGGCGCACGGGCCAGGGGGCCGAGTTCAGTAAAACCGATCCCGTGGATAACCAACCGCTGTGGCAGGCTAATGCGGCAGATGCTGCCGATGTGGCCGCGGCTTGTGAGGCGGCGCGTGGCGCCTTTTCTGCCTGGGCTCGCACGCCGTTTGCCGAACGCGAACAACTGGTCAAACGCTTTGCGGCGCTGCTGGAAGAGCATAAGCAGGCGCTGGCTGAAGCGATCAGCCGTGAAACCAGTAAGCCACGTTGGGAAACCCTGACCGAAGTACAGGCGATGATTGGCAAAGTGGGGATCTCCTTGCAGGCCTATCAGACACGCACTGGGGTAACAGAAACGGCGATGGCCGACGGGGCTTCGGTGCTGCGCCATCGTCCACACGGGGTATTGGCGGTATTCGGCCCGTATAACTTCCCCGGCCATTTGCCGAACGGCCATATTGTGCCCGCCTTGCTGGCGGGCAATACCCTGGTGTTTAAGCCGAGCGAACTGACGCCGCTGACCGCAGAAGCCACGCTGAAACTCTGGTTGCAGGCCGGTTTGCCGGATGGGGTGATCAACTTGGTGCAGGGCGGGCGTGAAACCGGCGAAGCGCTGGCCGCCAGCCCGGCTATCGACGGATTGCTGTTCACCGGCAGCGCCAATACCGGCTATCACCTGCATCGCCAACTTGCCGGGCAGCCGGAAAAAATTCTGGCGCTGGAGATGGGCGGTAACAATGCGTTGATCGTCGAACAGATTGAAGATCGGGATGCGGCGGTGAACTTGGCGATCCAATCCGCGTTTATCTCTGCCGGGCAGCGTTGCACCTGTTCGCGCCGTATTCTGGTCAAACGCGGGCAGGAAGGCGATGCCTTTATCGAACGCCTGGTTGAGGTGGCTGGCGCGTTACGCATTGGCCGCTGGGATGCCGAACCGCAGCCATTTATGGGGGGCGTGATCTCGGTGACTGCCGCCGAGAAGATGTTGGCGGCACAGCAGCAACTGCTGGCGCTAGGGGGAAAAGCGTTGCTGACTCTGCGCCAGTTGGAGAGTGGCAGCGCCTTGCTCAGCCCGGGGATCATTGAGATGACGGGGGTGGCCAATGTGCCGGACGAAGAGTATTTCGGTCCGCTGACCACCATTATTCGCTACGACAGCTTTGACGAGGCCGTGCGCATCGCCAACGATACGCGCTTTGGCCTGTCGGTTGGGCTGGTGTCACCACAGCGCGAGCAGTTCGAACAACTGCTGCTGGAGGCGCGGGCCGGTATTGTCAACTGGAACAAACCGCTCACCGGGGCCTCCAGTGCCGCTCCCTTTGGCGGCGTCGGGGCTTCGGGTAACCATCGCCCGAGTGCATTCTATGCGGCAGATTACTGCGCCTGGCCGATGGCTTCGCTGGAAAGCCCCAGCCTGACGTTGCCTACCAGTCTGTCACCCGGTTTGTCGTTCAACTGATGCCCAGAGGAGAGAAACATGTCGGGATATGAAGTTAACTTCGATGGGTTGGTCGGTTTGACGCACCATTATGCCGGGCTGTCGTTTGGTAATGAAGCCTCAACCCAGCACCGCAATGCGGTATCCAACCCCAAGTTGGCCGCTAAGCAAGGTTTGATAAAAATGAAAGCGCTGGCGGATTTGGGCTTTCAGCAGGGGGTGTTGCCCCCGCAGGAACGCCCGCATTTGCCGATGCTGCGCAAACTGGGGTTCAGTGGCACTGACGAAAACGTGTTGGCTCAGGCGATGCGCACCGCACCACAGCTGCTTTCTGCGCTCAGTTCGGCCTCTGCCATGTGGACGGCCAATGCGGCAACGGTTTCACCCTCGGCCGACAGCGCCGATGGCAAACTGCACTTTACCGCTGCCAACCTGAATAACAAATTCCACCGTGCGATCGAAGCAGAAACCACCTCCGCCGTGCTGCAGGCGATTTTCAGCGATCGGCAGCACTTTGTTCACCATGATGCATTGCCGCAGGTGGCGCTGTTTGGTGATGAAGGAGCGGCTAACCACAACCGATTGGGCGGTGACTACGCCAAACGCGGTGTGCAGGTGTTCGTTTACGGTCGCCAGGAGTTCGGCGGGGAACGGGCACCCACGCGTTATCCGGCGCGGCAGACGCGCGAAGCCAGCGAAGCGATCGCCCGCTTGCATCAGTTGGATGCGGAGCAGACGGTGTTTTTGCAGCAGAACCCGGCAGTGATCGATCAAGGGGTCTTCCATAACGATGTGATCGCGGTCAGCAATCAGCAGGTGCTGTTTCATCATCAGCAGGCTTTCTTGCATCAGCAGCGTGGGCTGGATGAGGTTCGGCGCAAGATGGCGGCGGTGGGAGCAGAACTGCTGGCGATCGAAGTGCCCACTGCGCGCGTTAGCGTGGCGGATGCGGTAGCGACCTATCTGTTTAACAGCCAGATCCTGACCAAACCGAATGGCCGGATGATGATCGTGGTGCCAGAAGAATCCCGCCAGCACGAAGGGGTTTGGCGTTATCTGACAGAAATGGTGGCCAGCGGCGGGCCAATTGATGAAATCAAGGTGTTCGATCTGCGTGAGAGCATGCGTAACGGCGGTGGCCCGGCCTGCCTGCGGCTGCGGGTGGCGATGAACGAACAAGAATTACACGCGGTCAACCCGCGGGTGATGATGAATGATCGGTTGTTTACCACCCTAAACCAATGGGTTGATCGCTATTATCGAGACCGCCTGACGCAGGACGATTTGGCCGATCCGCAGCTACTGCGCGAAGGCCGCGATGCCTTGGATGCCCTGACATCGCTCCTCGGTTTGGGCTCTGTTTATCCATTCCAGCAATAACCGGAGCATTTATGATCGATCTTTTGGCGCTGACGCTGGCAGGGGAGGAACCGGCACAATCCGGTGGTGAAAACGCCATGCTGCGTTGGCACTGGCTGGGAGAAGGGCTGCTGGAGATCTGCCCGTTGCACGGTTATCAGCGTGCAGCGGTGATTTCAGCCGGTATCCACGGTAATGAAACGGCACCCATCGAATTACTGAACCAGTGCGTAGATGAAATACTCGCGGGCACCCGCCCCCTGGCGGTGCGTTTGCTGGTGGTACTGGGTAACCCATCCGCGGTGCGGGCCGGTAAACGCTATCTGGTTAGCGATATGAACCGCATGTTCGGTGGCCGCTACGGCCAGTTTGAGCCTAGCGAGGAAACCTTACGGGCACAGCGGTTGGAGCAGGCCGTCAGCGCCTTCTTTGCTGGCGAAGAGGCTGCACGCTTTCACTTTGATTTGCATACGGCGATACGTGAATCGTATTTACCTCGCTTTGGCCTGTTACCCTTCCAACAGCGGCCATACAGCGCGGCAATGCTGGCATTGCTGGATGCGGCGGCGCTGGATGCAGTGGTGATCCATCAGGCTCCTGGCGGCACTTTCAGCCATTTCACCAGTGAACAGCTACAAGCGGCCAGCTGCACGTTAGAGCTGGGAAAGGCGCGGCCGTTTGGCTGTAACGATCTGCAGCAGTTTAGCGGGATCCACCAGGCGCTGCGGGCATTTATCAGCGCTGAACCGTTGCCGCAGCGTGCACAGGCACCGATGCGGGTATTCCGAGTGGAGCAATCACTGATCAAGCGCAGTGAAGCATTCAAGCTTTACCTGAGTGATGACACGGCCAACTTTACGGAATTACCCCGTGGCACGTTATTGTGTGAACAACCCGGAGAGGCTTATCGGGTGCAGCACGACAGTGAATGGATATTGTTCCCCAATCCCCACGTTGCCCTGGGGCTGCGTGCTGGCATGATGTTGCGCGAAGTCCCCCGTACGGCTCTGTTCTAATCCTTTCCTCTATGCCGCAGGTAGAAAAAAGCCTGCGGCGGCATTATCTACGATTTACGCAACAAATTATTTAATGGCACTTTGGGCTCGATGAAATTATTCAGATTAATGTAAATTTATTTTTCATTGGTTTTGCGGATGTGTTGTGCGCTAGCTCTGCTAACTACCTGATGAGTGTTGACCCGATAGTGGAAAATTGGTAGCGTCTGCGCCACAGAAAATTCTTAGTATACTGGGCGCGGAGCCTGATCTTCCGCCAAAGCGGGTGAGAAAGCAGACTCGGTGAAAAACAGTGTACTGATGTTGTTATCGACGGGAGAGAAGATGGAGCACAATCGGCATGATGACACTAAACTTATTGCGGTTATCGGATTATTGGTTTCAGTACTGCTCATTGTCTCAATCTTGTTTGGCGTAACGTACTTTTTCGATTTCAAACATACTCATAAAGTGATTGATATCAGAAGTTGTTACAGCAAAGGTTTTTAGCTATTCAGGATGGGCTGCACCTTTCGGCAATGCGAGCCATTTAGGGTATAACCAGAGAGAATCGCGAACAAATTATCTTTTTTGGTGCAAGATCTCCCTTTCGTAAAAAGGTGATCTGGCGCAAATAAAAATAGCCACAGCGAGCTAAATTAATTCAAAAGGGTAGTTTTGGTCTGTTGCTCGTTGACGTCAGTGAGGTTGCTATGAACCAATTCCTCTCTCCTGCAAGGCTGTACCATATTGTAATCGCAACGGCAGTATTTTGGGTTTCGATTGCGGCATTGGTCTCCGTGATGCTTAACTAACTCTAAACGATTAATTAAAAATCCGCTACGGCGGGTTTTTTTATGTCGTGAAACAAATCACTTAACGATTGGGCCTATACTTTATGTTTATTTAACTAAAAATAACCCAATTAAGTGTGACACTCATGGTTACTATTCTGGTTAGTCTCGTCGCCATCCTGCATATTTATATTCTGGTGCTGGAGATTTTTCTCTGGCAAAAACCCATTGGAAGACGGGTTTTTGGCACCACCGTGGAGTTTGCTGCGGCTACGCGAGTGTTAGCGGCTAATCAAGGGGTGTATAACGGTTTTCTTGCCGCTGGCTTGCTGTGGGGGATATTGCGGCAGGATGTCCCTATTCAAGTGTTTTTCTTGAGTTGTGTGTTGGTTGCGGGCATTTTCGGTGGCTTGACCGCCAGCCGTAAAATCCTCTGGGTGCAGGCGTTGCCAGCACTGGTAACCCTCTTGGCATTGCTGGCGGAGTGAAGCGTGACTCAGGCCGTTTTCTGATGGATGACGTGCAAGGGGGGCTCAATATGCAGGTCTACGCTCAGATCCTGACGGAAATCATAAGGAGTAATATTGAAGCGCTTTCTAAACATGTAAGTAAAGTGTGACTGGGAGCCAAAACCAAAATCCAGCGCGATGTCGAAAATGGAGGCTTCGCTGCTGCGCAGTTGGTACACCGCCCCTGCGAGACGGCGTTCACGAATATATTTGCCGAGCGAGATCCCCGTTGCTTCTTTGAACAACTTCTGCATGTGCCATAGAGAATAGCCTGAATACTCGGCGACTTCTTCCAAGTGGATCACGCGTCCGAGGTGAGTTTCAACCCACTTACTGAGAGCACAGACTAATGCGAGGTGGTTTTGTTGTATCAATACACTTACCCAATTGATTTTTCTGTTAAATTTATAAATCCCGTACGCTCATTGATACTCGATTAACGTCATGGTTTAGCCGGATTTATACCCAAAATAGCTCGAGTTGCCTGTAGGCGGCAAGCAACGGAGACTCAGGAGCAATAGCCCACTATGTAGCAGGGGCGAAGCTGCACAGCCAACACCCAAGCAATTTGAGCTATGAAGGGTGCAGCGCCTTAACCTTAACTGATAGCCGTTGGTAAACTTACTTAGCCTAACTCACAGATTTTAGGTTGTCACCATTGAGCGTCTTGCCTCATGCTCCTTTGCTGGGTTGCGCGAGGTAACGTCACTTCAGCATGAGCAGGGTTTCAGCCTTGCTCAAAAGTGTTGCTTTCGTTAGACAAAGCTGTTTGAACAGGTTTGAATCATATAACAATACGTCTATGCTTGAGCTATTGCTGATTATAGGGACTGTGACGCTATATGGCTTCTCCAAACTCAAGTGAAAGTGCTCATGCTCAGAAAACCTTATTTTCCTGGGATAAATATAGGTCACAGCAAGTTAACCTGTTGCCAATATTGTTATTTATCGTAGGAGTGATCTTTTCAGGCGTTGGTGCCTGGCGGCTTTATAATGAGATTGAACGTAATGCTCTGGCCGAGTTTCAACGCGATGTTGAGAGAATCTCAGATGAGATCGTCAGGCGTTTCTATCAGCCGGTATATGGACTGAACGGGGCTAAAGGTGCTTATGCGACCAATAACCACTTAACTCGCGAGCAGTTTCGCTCTTATGTTGTCTCTCGTAATCTGTCGGTCGAGTTCCCTGGGGTGCGTGGGTTTGGTTTTATTCAGCATGTACCGCGCAGCCATCTGGATGCTTTTCTTGCAGAGACCAGGGCCGATGGCGCGCCGACATTTACCGTTCACCAGCTTGATGATAAGCACTATGACGACCTGTATATTGTTAAGTATCTTGTGCCGACAGAAGATAATCTGGGGGCTGAAGGGCTGGATATCGGTTCTGAGGCGATCCGGCGTGCGGCAGCATTACTGGCGATTAATACGGGTAAAGCCACGCTGTCAGACACCATTAGTTTAGTGCAGGATAACCGTAAAACTCCCGGGGTTTTACTGTTTGTGCCGGTCTATGCTGATGGATCCAAGCCGGTGACGCCTGCTGAACGGCGGGCAGCCTTGGTGGGGTTGCTCTATGCTCCGATCGTGATCGCCGATCTGCTGCGTGATATTCCAAAGTTTACCAATGGGGAAGTGGACATCGAGTTGTTTGATAGCCTGGATGATTTATCCAGGCAACATTTAATTTTTGATGTTGATGGCAGCCAAGATCCCAATTTTGTACCCAATAATGGCTACTTTAGTCGCCTTATCAATACAAGAGTGTTTGAGAATAAAAGTATATTGTCATTGCCAGGCAGGCAAATGACTCTGCGGGTAGCCAGTACTCCTTCTTTTAAATTGATGACGGAGCGTTATGCGGCGTGGTTATTGTTTGCTTTTGGTTTTGTGCTCAGTTCGGCATTGGCACTATTACTGCGCCAACAAATAAGCGGAAGACACCGAGCAGAAATATTGGCGCGTGATATGACGGCAGATCTTGAGCGTTTGGCTCTGGTGGCGAAAAATACCTCTAATGCCGTGATTATTACGGATATAGACCGCCGTATAGTGTGGGTTAACGAGGGATTTGAACGGATCACGGGTTACAGTAAAACTGAGGTGCTGGGGCAGGCACCTGGGAAGTTATTACAATGTGCCAATACGGATAAGAAAGTGGCGGCGGCGATGAAGGCCGCATTGGATGCGGGTGAACCCTTTAATGGCGAAATAGTAAACCGTTCTAAATCAGGACAGGAATACTGGATTGAACTAGAAATCCAACCTCGCTATAACGAGCAGAATGAGCCTATTGGCTTTATGGCCATCGAGTCGGATATCAGCGAACGTAAAGCAACCTATCTACGGCTTGAGGCGGCGTTACGTGAAAATAATGCGCTACTGAGCACCCTTAATTTACATGGCATCATTTCTTCCGCCGATAGCCATGGGCTAATCACGGAAGTAAATGACGCGTTTTGTAAAATCAGTGGTTATCAACGGCAAGAGTTGCTTGGGCAAAATTATCGATTATTAGACTCACATACTCATCCCACCGAGTTTTGGCAATCTATGTGGAACGATATTTCCAGTGGGATCTCCTGGCGTGCAGAGATTTGCAACAAGGCCAAAGATGGGCGTATTTATTGGGTCGACACTACGATTGCCCCGTTCAAGAACAGCGCTGGTGAGATCGATCGCTATATCGCCATTCAGATTGATATTACCGCCAGTAAAAATCAGCAAACCAACCTGATCATTGCCCGTAACCAACTGATCCGCGCCGCCGAAGTGGCGGAATTGGGGATCTGGTTTTGGAATATCCCTGATAGAACCTTCTCTTTTGATGAACGGATGAACGATATTTACGGGCTGCCCGAAGAGTTATGCAATGTGCCTATTCCCCAAGAACATTGGTATAACCTGCTGCATCCAGAAGATCGTCAAGACGTTACGCATGCGGTGAAAATGGCGCTGGAAAGTGAAAATATTTACCGCCAGAACTTCCGGATCGTTATTAATAATCAGGTCCGCTTTATTCAATCGAGCGGCATGGTTGAACGGGATGAGAATGGCCACCCTGTCTCAATGATGGGAATAAATCGTGACATCACTCAGCAGCATGAGGATGAGAATATACTTCGAGCGGCCAGGCTGGCGGCGGAAGCAGCGAATAATGCCAAGTCTGCCTTCTTGGCGACCATGAGCCATGAGTTACGGACGCCAATGAATGCCATTCTCGGAATGATGACATTACTGAGAAAAACTGGGCTGAATAATAAACAGGCCGACTATGCTATCAAAATCGAAGCGGCTGCACGCACGTTGCTACGGTTGCTGAATGACATCTTGGATTTCTCTAAAATCGAATCAGGCAAAATGGTTCTGGAGTGCATTCCGTTTGATATTCATACCATGCTGCGGGATCTATCCGTTATTTTATCCAGTAATCTGAGAGTTAAAAACGTCGAAGTCTTATTTGATATTGATCCGCTCTTACCGACATTTGTGATCGGGGACAGCATGCGGTTGCAACAGATATTAATTAACCTGGGTGGAAATGCGCTGAAATTTACCGAACAGGGTGAGGTGATACTGTTTATCAAGGTGCTTAAACAAGACGACCAGCAGGTGACCTTGGAATTTGGGGTACGTGATACTGGGATTGGCATCGCACCTGAGCATCAGGAACGTATTTTCAGTGGGTTTACGCAAGCAGAAGCCTCGATCACCCGCCGTTTCGGCGGCTCCGGACTAGGCTTGGTGATCAGCCAACGTTTTGTGGCTTTGATGGGCGGGACACTGGAACTAGAAAGCCAGCTTGGCCAGGGTAGCCTGTTCCATTTCACCATTACGCTGCCACTCCCTGCGCATCCGCCGATTGATAATGAGAACTCAGAATCATTGGCCGTCAGAGCTCACGCATTAAATCATTTACGCGTCCTGGTGGTTGACGATAACCCTACCGCCTGCGATCTGATCAAGCGCATGGGGGAATCGTTAAAATGGACCGTCGATGTGGCAACCAGTGGCAATGACGCATTGCAGTTGATGAAGCAACAGCGCGAGCAGGGAATTACCTACGGAGCGTTATTTATCGACTGGCAAATGCCGGGCTTGGATGGTTGGCAGACCAGCAAATCAGTACGTGAACTGATGCCGGAAGGGATTGTCCCGATGATTGTGATGATCACCGCTCACGATCGTGAAATGCTGTTACAGCGCAGCGAAGAAGACCAGGCATTGCTTGATGGGTATCTGGTGAAACCCATTACTGCCTCAATGCTGCTGGATTCGGTGACGGACGCCTTAAGCGATGGCAAACAGCCTGAGAATTCGTCAATCAGGCCGATGCCAGCGTCTTCACACCAGCTATCCGGCATCAGGCTATTGGTGGTCGAAGATAACGTGAATAACCAGCAGATTGCCCGTGAGCTATTGGAAGACGAAGGCGCTAAGGTGCGTATTGCCAATCATGGTCAGGAAGCAATTGATATACTTGAGGAAAACCCTTCTTCCTTTGACGTGGTATTGATGGATTTGCAGATGCCGGTGATGGATGGTTTAAGCGCGACGCAGTATATACGCAGCACGCTGGGGCTATTGGAACTGCCTATTATTGCCATGACCGCCAATGCAATGGCTTCCGATCGCGATGCCTGTCTGGCGGCGGGTATGAACGATCATATCGGTAAACCCTTTGATCTAAACAATTTGATCCGCGTGATACGCAAATACGGTAAACAACCCGATCTCGCCATCGTCACGCAGAAAGAGACGCTTTCACCGCTCTTAACGGAGTGGAAAGAGGCGGCAACGGTCGCTGGTATTGAGCTGGAATCGGCTCTTAATCGATTAGGCGGAGACGTTTCGTTGCTGCAGAAAATGCTCTCGTTGTTTGGCGCTGAACTGGCCGATTTCCCTGGGCAACTAGATACGCTGGTTGCCCAGCGCGATTGGCGAGCCGCTTCGCGTTTGTTACACACGATCAAGGGGTTGGCGGCGCAGCTTGGTGCCACGCATTTGTCACAAAATGCCAGTAAAGGGGAGCGATTATTGAACGAAGAACCGCTACCCGCAGCGGAAGCGGTGGAGGCGTTGCTGAATGAAATAAAAGATCAGGCCCAATCTGTTCAAGCTGGAATGGTGGAATTGAGCCTCCTGTTGTTGGGGAAAGTGACGGATGCCGACTCAGCAGAAGATAAATATACCGACACCCTTGATTCAGCTCTTAACGCTCTGATATTACTGTTACAAAATTCAGACATGGCGGCATTGGAGGCAATGAATCAATTACAGGCGACTTTTGGTCACCAGGTTGGTGACAAATTGTCCCCGTTGAGCCAAGCGATCAATCAATTAGATTTCGCTCTGGCCATTCAGATAGCTCAGGCGTTGCTGGACAGTTTTTTAAATGCAAAGGAATGAAAAATAATGACAATAAATGACTCTCCTGACCAGGAGCCTGTCGTGTTTTTACCAGGGTTAGAGAAACCCAAGCTGTTGATTGTGGACGATCACCCGATCAATATTCAGGTGTTATATCAGGCGTTTTCTGCCGATCACCAGGTTTGTATGGCAACCAATGGCAAACAGGCGCTAGAAGTTTGTCTTAAGCAGAAGCCGGATCTGATCCTGCTGGATATTGAAATGCCGGATATCAGTGGTTATGAGGTTTGCGCTCAGCTCAAGGCGCTGACTGAAACCAAAGATATTCCGATTATCTTTGTTACCGCCCATATTGATGAAGAGACGGAAACCCGCTGTTTTAATGAGGGAGCGGTCGATTTTATCAGCAAGCCGATCAATAGAAACACGGTCAGAGCACGCGTGCGCACGCATCTGCTGCTGAAGGCGCAATCTGATTTATTACGCCAACTGGTGTACCTTGACGGCTTAACTGAAGTGCATAATCGGCGCTATTTTGATGAACGGTTAGCTCAGGAGTGGAAACTGTCCTGCCGTCATCATACTCCGCTCAGCCTGATTATTATTGATGTTGATTCTTTCAAAAAATATAACGACTTGTATGGCCATTTGGCGGGGGATGATTGTTTACGCCGGGTGGCAAAAACGATCCAACGGACCCTGAAGCGCGCTACCGATCTGGTTGCCCGCTATGGTGGCGAGGAATTTGCCTGCTTGCTTCCGAATACCGAACTGAGCGGTGCTATGGCAGTGGCAGAATTAATCAGAACACAGGTGCTCGAGCAGGGGATCCCACATGCCGACTCTTCGGCTTCCTCCTTTGTCAGTATCAGCCTTGGGGTGTGCTGCCGAGGTGCAGAAAGCACCGCTGCGCTGGCCGATTTCTTGCTGCAGGCGGATACGCAACTGTATCAGGCGAAGAAAAAGGGCAAAAATCAAACGTGCGGCACACTTTTAGAAAATAGTGGGCTTTGAGCCAGAGGGGATTTTGCATAGAGACGGGTCATTGCCTGTGGCGAAAATCAGAGGCCTCGCCGCATCCAAGCCCGTTGTTGTAGCTGGCTCTGGCCTATGCAATGCGCTTGCTGTTTGCAGTTCTCATCAATAAAAAGCTTGGCTGGATGACTTGCCATCATCCAGAAAAACCAGCTAATCTGAAATTGCCCGTTACCGCCGCTTGTGAGTGGTTCAGGTTCGAAAGTCATTAACCTAAACAGAGAGTCAGCCGAAACAACTTCATGTTGATGGGGTGATCGCATGTTAATAACAGTGATTATTACTCTTGTTGTCATTGTGGGCGTTGCTGCTTTTATGGCCACGCCAGTGATGGTGGTGAATAACGCGGAAGGTGTGAGAGGTGAAGATCAGTGAAATCAGACAAACAACTCGCTCACCGGAATTAATTCAACCCAGTGCTTAATGAATGATGGCGGGTTCCAGGAAGGAACCATGTCATCATAGTTTCAAGTTGCCTACCTCGTAAAAATCCGCCCAAAACGCTAAATTAGCGCATTAATGAATGCCGCATACTAAGCTAAATGATTGATGACGTTTAAATTAGCTAAGGAAGTGCATCATGTTGAATATCGATCGTACTCACTTATTATCCCTTCAAGAGAATATTCTTAAGAAACAAAGAGTCCCCTTGTTGATTACGGCGGCGTTACTGTTGCTGGGGGGGATTTTGTGCCTGCTGAACCCCTTTGCCTCTGGCGTTGCTCTCAGCGTGATGATCGGTGTCTTTCTGCTGTTGAGCGGGCTGGCTCTCATTATTGAGATGTTCATTAACCGGGCACAAAACACCTGGCCGATGATCGGTGGTATCCTGCTGGGCCTAGCCTATTTGATGGTCGGTTATGTTTTTATCTCTAATCCGACGGTCGGTATTTTGGCGCTGGCGGTCTATTTGGCGGTGTTGTTTGCTTTGGGCGGCATTGCGCGACTGATAGCCGGTTTTATCTGGCGTGGGAGCGAGGGGCGCTGGCTGCAGGTTGTCATCGGTATCCTCGATCTGGCGATCGCCGGAGTGTTGATTGGCGCAGGCCCCGAGACCACTCTGACGCTGGTGACGGCTATTGTCGGTATCGAAATGCTGATCAGCGCATTCAGCCTGTTCCAGGTGGTTAATCGACTGAAATAAACGGATTGAACAGTGCGTTCATTTTTCCCGGCTACTGATAAATACGAGATGAGAAGGTTATGGAAATCAAGGATTACTATGCCATTTTAGGGGTTAAACCTTCTGATGACATCAAGGCGATCAAGACCGCATACCGCCGTTTGGCACGGAAATTCCATCCTGATGTCAGCACCGAGACTGATGCAGAAGCCCGTTTTAAAGAAATTGCTGAAGCCTATGAAGTGCTGAAGGACAACGAACGACGTGCGCAATATGATGAACTGCTCCGGCACCGTAACGATCCTGGCTTTGGCCAACAGACTCGGCGGGCAGAGAGCGGCGATGCTGAAGATTACGCTGATATCTTTGCTTCAATGTTTGGCCGTGGTGCGCAAGGCCGACAGCAGCGGCATGCGGCACGTGGGCAGGATGTCGAGATCGCGGTGGCCATGTTCCTGGAGGAAACGCTGACTGAACACACCCGGCCGCTGAGTTATACGGTGCCGATATATAACATTTTTGGCCTGGTCGAAAAAGAAATCCCCAAAACGCTTAATGTGAAAATTCCCGCAGGGGTGGTGGATGGCGAACGCATCCGCGTTAAGGGGCAGGGGGTGCCTGGTATAGATGGCGGGGCTAATGGTGATCTGTACCTGGTCATTAAACTTGCCCCGCACCCTCTGTTCGATGTGATTGGGCACGATCTCGAGGTTGTTGTGCCGTTGGCACCTTGGGAGGCTGCGCTGGGGGCGAAGGTTTCAATCCCCACCTTATCAGATAATATTTTGCTGACTATTCCTGCCGGTACTCAGGCTGGCCAGCGGCTGCGAATTAAGGGGAAAGGCCTGGTCAGCAAAAAGGAAACCGGCAATCTGTATGCGGTGATCAAAGTTGTCATGCCGTCAAAGCCTGATGCCAAACAGGCGGCTCTGTGGCAACAACTGGCTGAAGCCAATGCGGCCTTCGATCCCCGCACTGTATGGAGTAAAGCATGATGACCAAGTTACAGATCACCTTTACCGTAACGGAGTTTTGCCTGCATACGGGAGTGACGGAAGCTGAATTGAGTGAAGTGGTGGGATTAGGGGTTATTGAGCCACGTGATCCTGGGGCGGCCGATTGGCTGTTCGACGACGCTGCGCTGGCGGCGTTTAATCGTGCCCAACGCTTGCAGCGCGAACTGGCCTTGGACTGGCCGGGCATCGCCGTGACGCTGACGCTGCTGGAGGAGATTGAGCAGTTACGCAAAGAGAACAGCCAGTTACGCCATCGCCTGGAACGTTTTATTGCGCAGCAATGATCGGCATGCTGTATTATACCCGCCCTATTTCGAGCGGCAGGGCGTTGGCTTGGTAACTCACCGCACTTGTCACTTGAAGTATGACGGGTATATGCCGTGTCTGAATCAAGAAGGGAGTTATTATGTCTGACATGCTGAGCAACGATCAGGAACTGGTTTCTGATCTGGTTGCCTGCCAACTGGTTATCAAACAGATCCTGGACGTGATCGACGTTATTGCGCCGACGGAAGTGCGGGACAAGATGGCCAATCAACTGAAGAGTATCGATTTTTCCACCCATCCGGCCGGGGCCGATCCCATCACCAAGCGTGCGATTGAAAAAGCTATTGCGTTGATTGAGATGAAGTTCAGCCGCGAGTAAACGGTGAGTTGTCGCCAAGAGTGGTGGATTTAAACCACTCTTGGTGTCATTGCGGTAACAGGGTGTAATAACAATTTCTCACGAACCTGCCCTTGGCTCTAAAGGGGATGCTAAGATAGCGGCTCAGTTTATGCAGTAGGTAGGGTTGTTCATGTTCGATTTAGGTTATGGTCCATCCGGCCTGATTTCCATCGCCGTTGTCATTTTGTCCGCACTGCTTGGCTTGTGGGTGTGGTTCTTGGTCAACCGCGCCAGCGTGCGTGCCGATGAGCAGATCCGCTTGTTACAGGAGATCGCCGAGCAACAGCGCCAGCAAACAGCGTTGCTGAAAACGTTGGCGAAAAGCGCGCGTGGGGACCAGGATCCGAACGATGATGACGACCTCAGCCCTGCGCTGAGTTTCAAAGGGTTTATTCCAGAGCGTTAAGCTCGCCGCAGATTGGGTGAGAAGGTCAAGAACGGGTCGATTACCTCAGTTTCCGTGTTAATCGGAACGCCCTCTCACCACCTTCATCGTCAATAAAACACCATGCCCGCATAGGGTTTCTCCCGGCAGACTGCCAAACGGCTGGCCAGATCGCCACAGTGAATTTCCAGAGCATGTCGATCGGGATCGAGAAAATACACCGACTCCCCCTCGCTGCGGTTAGTTTTCCACTCTTCGACCCCATTTGAGCGTAAGCGCGCGGCGAAAGCGGCAAAATTTGCCGGTGCCACGCTGAAAGCATAATGGGTATAGTCACGTCTTGATAACCCACTGCAAGCATCATCCAGCGACAGGCAAAGCCACAGTTCACCCAGCGTCAGATAGGCACCTTGTGCCCACCGGGCCTTGGGGCTGAAGCCCAGAAGATCAATGTAAAAAGCAAAGCTGCGGTCAAGATCGCTGACGGCGAGCGTCAGGTGGTTAAGGCCAGATAGCATGGTGGCGGATATCCTTAAGGGTAATCGTTGGCTGTCATAAATCTGTCGTATCGGCATCGTAATGTAGCCTGAACCCTACGCAAGATGGATATAGCCAATGATTAAATGGTCTGAAGAAAGTGATGCTGAAGTAAACCGTAACATTGCGTTAATCACCGGGGAGAATCCGGAAAAATGGTACCCTTACGGGGGGATGAAAGGCAAAGACTATTGCAAGAACCCGGCGGATGCCTGGCCGATTATCTGTGCCAACAAAATCAGCCTCAACGCCATCAGCCAGGATAATCCCCCCCAGTGGCAGGCCAGTATCACCAACCCGTGCGGCGTGTGGCTGGCGGGTAGCCACAGCCCACTGCGAGCCGCCATGATCTGTTTCCTGCTGAGCCAGCAGACGCCAGAGAGGGCGAGTTGACGTAAGGCGTCGTTCACTCTTTTCCCTCATCGCTCCCGCTAAATTAATTTATCTGCCAGTAAGATAGGCAAAAAGGCCAGATGTTTATCATACTGGTCACATAAGCCGCTAGCGGGCTATCTTGTATGACTTGAGGCAGGGAGAGGTCGGGAATGAAGATCACCAATCGTTATTACGATGCGAATAAAGCACATCATACGCCGCAGGGATTTATCAATCCGGAACCAACGCTGCATCAACCGGGGGATTTGCGGCGTTGGCAAGATGAGCGCAAAAAGCTCGGCTTACCCAAGCCGCCGCAAGAGGGGTACGAACAGTTTAACCAGCGCTGGTGGCAAGCCGCCGATCTCGGTGGCAACCAGGACAGCGTTTGGTGGCTGGGCCATGCTTCGCTCTTGTTGCGCCTGGGAGGGCGTTATGTGCTGATTGATCCGGTATTGTCGCCCCGTGCCTCACCGGTGAATTTTTATGGCCCAAAACGTAAAACGCCCCCTCCGTTGACGGTGCAGCAGTTGCCTGCCGTGGATGTGGTGCTGATTTCTCATAACCATTACGATCATCTGGATCGCTGCACCATCAGGGAACTGACCAAGCGTTTCCGCGAGATCACTTTCGTGGTGCCACTGGGCCTTAAACGCTGGTTCAGCCATTATCCAGCTAAACGTGTGGTTGAGCTAGACTGGTGGGAAAGCCTGGTATTGGATGATATGACGCTGCACGCCACCCCTGCGCGCCATTGGAGCATGAGAACCCCCTGGGATCGCAACCGCTCTCTCTGGTGTGGCTGGGTGATCCATCATCCTGCGCTGCGTTTTTACTTCTCCGGTGACAGCGGCTACTCCGAAAAACTGGTCGACATTGGCACTCGCCTGGGGCCGCTCGACATGGCCGCGTTGCCTATCGGTGCCTACGCACCAAGATGGTTCATGCAGGAGCAGCATATGGATCCGCAGCAATCGGTCATGCTGTATCAGCAATTAAATTCACCTCAAGTTATTCCTATTCATTGGGGGGTTTTTGAATTGGCCGATGAATCGTTAGATGAGCCCCCGCAGCAGTTAGGTGAGGCATTAAAGACCGCAGGAATTGAGCAACATCGATTTCATCCGGTGAAGATTGGGGCGCGTATTGATCTTGATACTAACTCTTAATGAGTAAATGGCGAAGGCATAAGGGATAGGCCGCATCCCGCACCGTACGGGCTTTGGCGTAGATGGCCTTTAGTTGGGCAATGACGCGAGTTGCAGCGGAAATGGGTAAAAACAAAGCCAAAGTTGGCGGTTGAAATTACATAACTCCTTAAGTTAATCCTGGGGGAAATAAGAATTTTATTATCGGGGGGCTTTTTTTTTATTTATTTTCTTCTACCTAAGTTAACTCCGAATATTCATCATTTTGCGGCCACCGCTATTTCACCGAGCTGCACTTTCCTGGTGCGTAATTCCCAGTGATGCATGTTTATGCACCAGTAAACGGCAGCTTGGTACTGCGCCAAAAGGGGGATAACCGCCGCAGCAGAGGAGGAAGGTGATAATACTATCCTACTGCAGCAGGCGTTGGCGGTAAGAGGTCAGAGCGATGAGCGATTTGGCCACCCGTTCATCGATATTCAAATCTTGCATATAAAATTCCATAAAGATTCAAAAATTTTTATGCATTTGTGCTGGTCAGGCGTTTATATGTTGTCAAAGGTATGCGTTGTCAGGTTGAAAGAATTGTTAAAATTCAGGCAGCACGCGGATTACAGCGCAAGTCGTTTACAAATCAGAAAATAGCCAAGGCTTCAACATCTTTTACGGTATTTTGGCTATTCATGCGCTCGACCGTTTCAAATATGTGCGACAGGTCGATCAGTGATTAAAAATGGCTTGCCATAGTTTCCAGAGTATGTGATAACGCATCTGGGTAAAACGAGGTACAGTTCTGTATATGTGTGGCATTTTCAGTAAAGAAGTTCTGAGTAAAGACGTTAGCGTTGAATACCGCTTCTCTGCCGATCCTTATCTTAGTGCCTCAAGCAGTAACGACTCTAGTTTGTCTATGTAACGCCGCTGGGCGGTTTAAACAATCCAAAGGAAATACTCAAGATGGCAAAGATCAAAGGTCAAGTTAAGTGGTTCAACGAGTCTAAAGGTTTCGGTTTCATCACCCCAGCTGACGGCAGCAAAGATGTGTTCGTACACTTCTCTGCAATCCAGGGTAACGGTTTCAAAACCCTGGCTGAAGGTCAGAATGTTGAGTTCGAAATCCAAGATGGCCAGAAAGGCCCATCTGCAGTAAACGTTACTGCTATCTAATCAGCGTCAGCTGTACAAAAAACCCGCCTTTGTGCGGGTTTTTTCGTTTCTGTGATTCGCTCGCTTCAGCCTGTAATAACAATGCCGGAATACTGATTTCGCCCTTTGATGCCCGGATGACTGGGATCCTGCGTGCGGCGATGGCTGTTACGGCGATAACTGGTGTATTTAAAGCGCTGTGGCAGCCTAGGGTCGTGGTTCTGAGTGCAGATGGTGCAACTGCCTGCGCGATCGACAGCGGCAAATCCCAAGGCATACAGCTTTTTCTCGGCGATAGCGGCCAAATCCAGATGGCGGTGTTGCGGGCTGATCAATTCAGGTGGCAGAGGTAACACCTCCTGAAAGCGCGCCACCAACTCCTCGTTGACCTCATAGCAGCATGGGCCAGCCGCAGGCCCGATGGCCGCGACCCAGTTTGCGGTGCCATCTTCGCGGTTGATATGCTGTGCCATCTGCTCAAGAATGCCGTCCAATAATCCGCGCCAGCCAGCGTGAACCGCTGCAATAGCCTTGCCGTCGTTACGGCTGAATATGACCGGTAGGCAATCGGCGGTTAGCACGCTGATCAAAATCCCCGGTTCGCGGGTAAAGAAGCCATCGGCCTCGCCACAGGTTTGCGCCGGGTGATGAACATCGACAATACGGATGCCGTGGACCTGCTTTTTTTCTGGCAGCGTGGCGTGATAAGGCAACAGTAACTCGGGTAGCAGGGCCCCTTTATTACCGAAGCCATGTTTGATGCCGGGAACGGCACTAAGAAGCGGGGAGTAGTCGGTCATAAAACGTCTTTTACCTGCAACTGATGATGGGCTCCAGTGTAGCTAGCTTTTTTACCGCTTGGCTAGCAGCAGAGAGTATCCACCTTGCATCCCATAGCCTCGTTCTTTAGACTAGCCGCGCCGTATCTCTCTGGAAATCAAGCCATGTCCTATCAGTGCCCCCTGTGTCACCAGCCGCTGCACCATGCGCGCCAGCAATGGCATTGTGAAAATCATCATCAATTCGACTGTGCCAAAGAAGGTTACGTCAACTTAATGCCGGTACAGCATAAGCGCTCAAAGCAACCAGGGGACAGCGCTGAGATGATGCAGGCACGCCGTGCGTTCCTGGAGGCGGGGTATTATCAGCCTTTGCAACAGCGGGTCGCTGAATGGCTGGATGAGGCATTGCCTGCGGGGGCCGAGGCGTCGTTGTTGGATATTGGCTGTGGGGAAGGCTATTACACCGCAGCAGTAGCCGCGCGGTTATCCCAACGGCGAGCATTAGCCGCTTTTGGCCTGGACGTGGCCAAGGTGGCGATTCGTTCCGCCGCCAAACGTTACCCGTCGGTATCGTTCTGTGTTGCCTCAAGCCATCGCTTGCCGTTTGCCGACGCTTCGCTCGATGCGGTATTACGCATCTATGCGCCCTGTAAAGCCGAAGAGCTGGCGCGGGTGGTGAAGCCGGGCGGTGTTGTTGTGACGGTATCACCGGGGCCACGCCATCTTTATCAGCTCAAACAGCAGGTTTATCAGGATGTTCAGCTACATGCGGAAAACGACGAGCAGCTTGCGGGATTCACGTGTGAAATCGCAGAGTCGCTAGCCTATCCGATGACGTTGCCGGGCGAGCAGGCGGCTAATCTGCTGCAGATGACGCCGTTTGCCTGGCGTGCCTCAGTACAGGTGCAGCAAACGCTGGCGGAGAACACGGCTTTTGCCTGTGAGACAGACTTTGCGCTCCGCCTGTATCGCCGCTTCTATTAGAAACCAAAAAACCTGCCGAGGCAGGTTTTTCACTTCCGCTGGACGTCAGGCCAGATAGCCCAGGTGCTCGAGCAGGATATTGACTCCAATGCCAATCAGCACCACGCCGCCAAGAATTTCGGCGCGTTTACCCAGCAGAGGGCCGATATAGCGGCCAATCATCATCCCCAGCGTGGCCATAATCATGGTGGCACAACCGATCGCCATGGCGGTATGGACAATGTTAACCTGCAGGAAGGCCAAGCCGACGCCGATAGCCATCGCATCTAAACTGGTGGCGATAGCGGTAGCCACCAACACCCAGAAGCCATGACGTTTAACCTTTTGTTCTTCGTGCGGCTTGTTCTTGGCACCTTCCACGATCATACGTGCGCCCAGAATAAACAGCAGGCCGAAGGCCACCCAGTGATCCCACTCCATGATGTATTGGCTGGCGAACAGCCCGATAGCCCAGCCGATCAACGGGGTAATGGCTTCAATCACGCCAAAGATCAGGCCGGTGCGCAGTGCTTCACGAAAACGCGGTTTATGCAGGGTAGCGCCTTTACCGATCGAAGCGGCAAATGCGTCCATAGACATACCAAATGCGAGAATAAGAGTTGCTGACAGGTTCATGTAAAATAGCCTCGGCCGGGTGGCTCCATATACACGTAACCCACCCCCAACCATACGACGGAGTTACGTGTCTATGGTCTCGCCAACCTGTTCGGCTGCCCGCACCACGTTTCGAGTTGCGAAACGAGTATGTTGATACGGGCGTTTCTGGTATTTGTTGCTCAGAAACCGGCTACTCCCCAATGACGGCGCAACCTTACCATAATATTTTTAGCGGAGACAACCTTTAAATTGCTGGGGTGACGCAATAGGACTGAGAATGGTTTTTACTTAAGATGGAAAGGCAAAAAATATTGGTGATAATAGCATCAGTGCTGCGAAAGTAATAAGCAACATGTCAGGGTAATTGCTGATTAATTACCCGCCGACACCGCTGAATGTTAAATTTAAATAAAGTGAGGGAAGGTTTTTTGTTACTGATTTTCAACAAGAAAATGATAAATCCTCTCCAGATCGTCTAATTTCGTGACCTGAATCAATAATCTGCGCTGTTCTAAATCAATAACCAGAATGCCGTCTTCAGATAAATTCATCGCTCTGATCCGCGAGTATTCGATAAATGCATTGGCATAGAAGAAACCCTGTGATTTAAACAACAGTTTGGGCCAGCGAATATAGGAAATATACACGGCAATCAAGGCGAGAGAAATGAGCAGATAGGTGGTTAACGGCGCGCCTTGCGTGGTGATGTTGCGGTAAATCAGGATGGCCAGCAGGCCGACAAAAATCAGGCAGTCAAGTCGGTTACTGCGCTTTAACTGCACCTTGAGCAGGGTTTTGCCCTTCAGCAGGTTCATGCCGAATTCGTCGTACATGGCATATAGCAGCATCAGCACAATAAAAATCAGTAATACCGCGTCGGTCAGCGACATCTTATCACTCCATCAATAAAAAACCGGGGGTTTTGCCTCTAATGCCGGTCAGTTAAGCGAACAGTGGCATAACCATGCGGCATAATGCCAAAGGCAACGCCCCCTCTCCCCGAAGGAGAGGGGACTGCTTAGCCTTTAGATTTTTATCCTCGCTTGTTGACGCGATTATAGCCCTAGCAGACCGATCCAATAGCCGAAAATACCAATACCAAAGAAACCGATGATGATCCACAGCGCATTGACCTTCTTGCGCAGCAGCCACATACAGCCAAAGGTTAACAGCAGTGGCACCAACCCCGGCATCAACTGATCGAGGATGGTTTGCACCGTGGTGATCTTGGTTTGCCCGGTCTGATCGGTGATCTTCGACACCACCAGCGGAATATTGACGTGCGTCCACTTGTTAACCAAGGCCCCCATGACAAACAGGCCGAGAATCGACGCTCCTTCCGTCAGCTTCTGCAGGAAACCACCGCCCATATCGTTAACGATATCAACCCCTTTGCGGTAGCCGTAGGCCACGCCGTAATAGCGGGTCAGCAGGCGTACCAGGTTAAACAGCACGAAGAACAGGATCGGGCCGAGCAGGCTGCCGCTCATGGCGATACCCGCCCCCAGAGCTGCAAACACCGGGCGCACGGTGCCCCAGAAAATCGGGTCGCCCACGCCAGCCAGCGGCCCCATCAGGCCCACTTTGATACCGTTGATCGCCGCATCGTCAATCGGGGCACCGTTGGCGCGCTGCTCTTCCATTGCCATAGTGACGCCGAGCACCGGTGCCGCAACGAAGGGTTGTGTGTTGAAGAACTCGAGATGGCGTTTGATCGCCTGCTTACGATCGTCGTTATTCTCCGGGTACAGGCGGCGGATCACCGGCACCATTGAAAAACAGAACCCCAGCGCCTGCATACGTTCAAAGTTCCATGACCCCTGGAATAGGTTCGAGCGGATGAATACGCCACGAATATCAGCAGGTGTCAGTTTCTTTTGCGTCGTTGTATCAACCATTTCTTTCACCTATTCCTAGTCCAGTTCGTTATCAAGGTCGTTGGCATTGGCCGGGCCGGCCTGAACCACCTGAGACTTGTTGTATTTCGGGCTGAGTTGGATATAGAGCACGGCCATCACCACGCCGATCACCCCGAGTGCAACCAGGTTAAAGTTGGTAAAGGCGGCGGTAACGAAGCCCAGGTAGAAGAATGGCATCAGGTAGCCGGCACGCATCATGTTGATGACCATGGCATAACCAACCACCACGATCATGCCACCGGCGATGTTCAGGCCGCTGGTCACCACTTCCGGGATCGAGTTAAGCAGCGCGTGAACGCCAGCGGTACCGACCGAGATAGCCACGATCACCGCCGGAATGGCGATACGCATCGCCTGTAACAGCAGGGCAGAGATGTGGATCACCGTGATGCCGCGCAGGCTGCCACGTTCCGCCGCACTGTCGGCCGCGTGCTGGAAGGCCACGGTCAGGGTACGGACGATAATAGTCAATACCTGGCCTGCTGCTGCCAGCGGAATGGCCAGAGCGATACCGGCGCCGATATTTTGCCCACCGGCAATAACCAGAATGGTAGAAATGATGGACGCCAATGCCGCATCCGGTGCTACTGCGGCGCCGATATTCATCCAACCCAGGGCGATCATCTCCAGCGTACCGCCGATGATGATGCCGGTTTTCATGTCGCCAAGGACAAAACCAATCAACGTACAGGCGACTAACGGACGATGGAACTGAAATTCATCCAGAACGGAACCCATCCCGGCAATACAGGCAACGATAAATATCAGCACAATCTGAAGAGTGGTGATCTCCATTGTACTTCTCCTATTTGACCGAAAAGCTTTGAATAAAAGAATTAACGGCACAGGCCATTAATTGAGTTTGTTAATCAGGTCCATCATTTTCAACTGGGTATCGGACGACACTTTACGCACTTCCAGTTCAATACCGCGTTGGTTTAATTTATTAAACGCATCGATGTCTTTTTGATCGACAGACACGGCGTTATTCACCTGGGTTTTGCCCTGACGGAACGCCATACCACCGATATTGACGGATTTAATCGCCACGCCGCCTTCCACCAGGCGCCAGACATCGGTGGGATTGGTAAACAGTAGCATCACGCGCTCACCGGCATATTTCGGGTTATTCCAGACGCGAATCGCTTTTGCTACGTCGACAACGTGTGCGGTCACGCCGGGAGGAGCCACCTGCGTCAGCAGGGTTTTGCGTACGTGATCGGCCGCGACTTCGTCACTGACCACGATGATACGGCTAACGTTGGTTTCCTTGGTCCAACGGGTGGCGACCTGGCCGTGAATCAAACGATCATCAATGCGAGCCAGGCCAATCTTCATATGATCGTCAGGGCCGAGTGGAGCTTGTGGCGCGGCGGTTTTTATCGGGGGGGGAACGGTGGTTTTGGCGGGCTCTGCTACCGGTTTCTTCAGCGCTTTTACGCCTTCACGGCCGGTTTCCAGCGCCAAGGCCACCAGTTCGTCGAAGCTGGGGTTGTCGTCTCGCGCCATAAAGGTTTCTACCAGCATCGGAATGTTAACCCCGGTGATCACCTCATAGTGCGGTTTATCGACAGCAATACGGCTGGCCGCATTAAACGGGCTGCCACCCCAGGTATCGACCAGAAACAGGACGCCATCGCTGGTGTCGAGCTCGCTGATTTTTCGATTGTATTTTTCAATTAGCGTTTCGGCGTTTTCACCGGGGACAAAATCTATATAAGCGACGTTAGCCTGTTCGCCTAATAGCATTTCTGCGGTTTTCAGCAATTGCTCCGCTGCAGTCCCATGTGTGCCGATGATAATAGCTATTGCCACTCGCTACCTCCTCGTTGAACTTAAGACACCGATCGTGTCTTTCTCGTTACCATCCTGGCAGTCGGTTTCCATGGTGTAGATACAAAAAGCTGACTTCATATTTTTTGCGCAGTTTCATCAACCTGTGCGCGTTAACTCATACGGGTGTTAATTTATTTTAGTGAGTGAAAAAATAAATTTTGTGATGCTGCTCTGTTATTGGCCGATCGAACGACTGCCAGCGTTTGTTTGAAGGATTAAACAGCAAACAGATGACAAAATGAGGCGCAAAGTAGCAGAAGCCACTTTTCCACTAAAAAATTTCCTGCTAGAGTGCCTGCTTCTTTCATCGTTAAGGAGTGAAGGGCCTCAGCCCTCCCTATGGACTGTCACCGAAGTTACTGTTTTTCAACGTTTCACCCGCCCCCTGTTGGCGTTATAGATATCACCCGGCCCGTTGGCTGCTTCCCGGTACTGCGATTCTATTCCACCGTTGTTTCTGCTCGCGCAACCTTTGCGTATGCATCCTTATGCTTGAGTATTGCTCAGCAAACCCGTCTTTCTTCTGGAGTCTGATATGGAAATATTAATGGACCCCTCCATTTGGGCTGGGTTATTGACTTTGGTGGTGCTGGAAATTGTACTGGGCATCGACAACCTGGTGTTTATTGCCATTCTGGCCGACAAACTGCCTCCCAAGCAGCGTGATAAAGCGCGTATTCTTGGTTTGTCGCTGGCGTTGGTGATGCGCCTTGGTCTGCTGTCGGTGATTTCGTGGATGGTGACCCTGACCACGCCGTTGTTCCGCGTGGCAGAGTTCAGTTTCTCTGGCCGCGATCTGATCCTGCTGTTTGGCGGTATTTTCCTGCTGTTCAAGGCAACCATGGAACTGCACGAGCGGTTAGAAGGGCATAACCACCAAGGTGGCCTTAACCGCGGCTACGCCAAATTTTGGGTGGTCGTGGTGCAGATCGTTATTCTGGATGCGGTATTCTCCCTCGATGCGGTGATCACCGCCGTGGGAATGGTGAACGATCTGCCTATCATGATGGCGGCGGTGGTGATTGCCATGGCGGTGATGCTGCTGGCATCGAAACCACTCACCAGCTTCGTCAACGCCCATCCTACCATCGTGGTGCTCTGTCTGAGCTTCCTGCTGATGATTGGCCTGAGCCTGATTGCCGAAGGTTTCGGCCTGCATATTCCGAAAGGGTATCTGTACGCCGCGATCGGCTTCTCGATCCTGATCGAACTGTTTAACCAGATCGCACGTCGCAACTTCATCAAGCATGAGGCGCGCCGCCCGATGCGTGAGCGCACGGCAGAAACCATTATGCGCCTGATGGGCCAGGAAAGGACGCCGCAACCGGATGAAACGGCAACGCGTGAAGTGAGCCAGACCTTTGCCGAGGAAGAGCGCTATATGATCAGTGGGGTGCTGACGCTGGCTTCGCGCACCCTGCGCAGCGTCATGACACCGCGTACCGAAATCTCCTGGGTGGACTGTGAACGCTCCCGTAAAGAGGTGCGCGAGCAACTGCTGGATACGCCGCATAGCCTGTTCCCTGTGTGCCGTGACGAACTGGATGAAATCATTGGCGTAGTGCGCGCTAAAGACTTGCTGGTGGCACTGGACGAGGGCGTGGATATCGCGGAGTTCGCCGCCCGCACGCCGCCGATGGTGGTGCCGGAAACCATGGATGTGATCAAGCTGCTGGCCGTATTGCGCCGTGCCAAAGGCCGCCTGGTGGTGGTCACTAATGAGTTCGGGGTGGTGCAGGGGTTGGTAACACCCTTAGACGTGCTGGAAGCGATTGCCGGTGAATTTCCTGACGAAGACGAAACGCCGGATATTATTGCGGAAGATAGCCGCTGGCTGGTGAAAGGCGGGGCGGACTTACACTCACTGGAGCAGGCATTGGACTGCGACGACCTGGTCAGCCCGACGGAGGATTACGCGTCGCTGGCAGGTTTCCTACTTTCCCATTACGGCCAGATGCCGGAAGTTGGCGACGTGGTGGAACTGAACTCGCTGCGTTTTGAGATCCTGGAAGTGTCCGACTATCGCATTGAACTGGTGGGTATTACCAAGGTGAAGCCTCACGACGAATAAAATCAGTAATACTTCAGGCCGGAGGGTTCTCCTCCGGCCGCTGCCGCCGCGGTGTACGCAACTCCTGCTGGTGGATTTCATATTGCTGTAACCACACTGGAAACACTTTGATCGGCATCGGCTTGGCAAAGTAGTAACCCTGCAGCGCATTGACGCTGCGGGAGCGCAGGTAGTCGACCTGCTCTTGAGTTTCCACCCCTTCTGCAACCATTTTGATCTTCAGGCGTTGTGCCAACGTGATAATGGTGTCGGTGACGGTGGCATTCACCGCATCGGTACCGATAGCGGCGGTAAAGCTTTGATCGATTTTCAACACATCCGGGCTCAGATTCTTCAGGTAGCTCAATGAGCTATGGCCCGTACCAAAATCATCAATCGCCAGCATGATGCCCATTTCCTTGAGCGCCTTAATCTGCTCGTGCTGAATTTCCGACAGTGCCGTGCGTTCGGTTAATTCCAGCATCAGCGAGGGCATCGGGTTTGCCGGTAACCAAAGGCGCCGGATGTCATCAATAACACCGACGCTGTTGAAATGCTCGGCGGCAACGTTGATGCTGATATAGAACGAGGGGCGCTGTGGGAATAGGTTCAGGTTCTCTATGACGTTGCTCATTAGGTAACGGGTGAGAGCAATAATCAGATCGTGCTGTTCGGCCAAGGGGATAAACACATCCGGTGAAATCCAACCTTGGCGTTTATTCTTCCAGCGTAATAGTGTTTCGACGCCAATGCAGCGGCCATTATCGCTATTAATAATCGGCTGGCAGTAAACGCGGAACTCATGGTGTGTAATGGCATGGCCGATGTAGTAAGACAGGCTCATGCGGTTAGCGGTAATCAGATACACCAGATAAGCGACCAGCAGGCTAATCATTAGGGCGAGTGGGATATGGCGCGGTAAGGCGGCCAGAGCCAACGAGTTGGTGCTAGGGCCAAACAGTGAAATAGAAAAGGGGTACTTATCTGATTTTGCCGTATATTGTCGGCCTTCAGACTGCGTACTACCAAGAATAATTTCGCGCTGACCATACATCAGGCTTGAGTCACCAACGTTAAGCATGACTCGATGAGCGTAAGGCTCCTGTGGCTCAAGTAAAAAATTGGCCAGCAATTCAATATTGAATACGTGCAGCACGCCACTGGTGCCGCTATTGCTTTGCGGCGTCCACAGCACCAGCGTCGGCACGCCTTTGGCCACCGACAGAGAAGGGCGTAGGGCCAATTGCACACCTTCATTGTTCATCTTGGGGAAGATAATTGAAAATACATAATGGCGCTGGCCAAACAGGCTTGAACAGTAAATAACCCCATTCTTCACCAGCAGCAGGGCGCGCAAGGCCTGATTTTGTGCTGCACGAAAGCGCAGCGTTGGCATGATAGGCGCGCAGGGCTGGCCAACCAACTGCATGATGTTCCCGGCCTGTTGCTGTGCAGGTAGCAGCAGTTCATTAAGTTTGGTGATAATTCGGGTGGCTAAAATCTGTCGATTCTGTTCAGTCAGGCGAACTTCCTGATAATAGTGGGTATAGAGCGAAATCAATAAGATAACTACCCCAACCGCACTGGCGAGTAGCCATCGGTAATAGCGATATTTCGATGCGGCAAGCTGGGTCATCAACATCAGGTAGATCCTTGTTTAGCGATATAGCCTGAGCCACTCCAAGCCTAAATTTTGCAATGGGATACTTGGCTAATTCTAGTCGGTCAACATTGAAAGTTGATGGTAATCCAACAAATTATTGCAAGTTCCTGGCATAAAGATGAAAACAGGGGGTTAACCGCGGGATAAACCAGAGTCAGGGGAATGTACAAAGGCTCTGAGCATCAAGAAAAACCCCGCCGGACGGCGTAATGCTCATCAGTTAAGGCTAACCAGTTCCCTCTCCCTTGGGGAGAGGGTTAGGGTGAGGGGACAATCACCGCACGACTTGCCCTCACCCCGGCCCTCTCCCACAGGGAGAGGGGGCGATGCCTTGAACCATTGATGCATGATTATGCTGCTTCGCGCTTAACTGACCGGCATTACGCCGGACGGCGGGGTAGTGAGTCAATCACACTGGACTTTGATCGCTAACCCCCCACGGGAGGTTTCGCGGTATTTGGCATTCATGTCTTTGCCGGTTTCATACATGGTTTCGATCACTTTATCCAGTGAAACCCGGGGTTCACTGGTGCGGCGTAGCGCCATACGCGCTGAGTTGATGGCTTTTACCGCGGCAATGGCGTTACGCTCAATGCACGGCACCTGCACCTGGCCAGCAACCGGATCGCAGGTCAGGCCCAGGTTATGTTCCATGCCGATCTCTGCGGCAATGCACACCTGTTCCGGGCTGCCACCCAACAGTTCTGCCAGGCCTGCGGCGGCCATGGAGCAGGCAACGCCCACTTCCCCTTGGCAACCTACTTCGGCACCTGAGATCGAGGCATTCATTTTATACAGTGCCCCAATGGCACCGGTGGCCATAAAATAGCGGATATAAATATCCGGGCTGACGGATTCAATAAAGTGATCATAATAGGCCAGCACCGCAGGCACGATGCCGCAGGCTCCGTTGGTTGGCGCGGTGACCACTCGGCCACCGGCGGCGTTTTCTTCGTTTACCGCCAGCGCAAACATGTTCACCCAGTCGATCACGTTCATCGGATCGTTAGACAGCTTGTCTGAAGAGACCAACATACGGCGCAATGCTGAAGCCCGGCGCGGCACGCGCAGTGGCCCAGGCAGCACCCCTTCGGTATTCAGCCCGCGATCGATGCAGGCGCGCATGGTCTGCCAGACGTTGCCGAAATAGCTTTCGATCTCCTGCTTGCTGTGCAGCGCCAGTTCGTTCTGCATCACCAAGCCCGACAGGGAAAGACCGGTAGTGTGGCAATGTTCAAGCATTTCACTGGCCGAATGGAACGGGTAAGGCACGCTGACATCGCTGCTGTCGGCTTTGCCGAAGTGCTCTTCATCGACAATAAAACCACCGCCGAGGGAGTAATAGGTTTTGCTGTAAACCTGTTTCTCGCCGGCGAAGGCATGGATCTGCATACCGTTTTCGTGCAGCGGCAGATTATCGCTGCGGAATACCATGCCGCCGTCGCGCGGGAAATCGACTTCATGCAGGCCGCTGGCCAGCATCAGGCGTTGGCGCTGTTCAACATCGCGTATAAAACCGGGAATGCTGTCGATATCGACGGTCGCTGGCAAATTGCCCGCCAGGCCGAGAATGATGGCAATGTCGGTATGGTGACCTTTACCGGTCAATGAGAGTGAGCCGTAAACATCCACGGCAACACGCGTGATTGAAGACATCAGGCCTTCGCTTACCAGATCGTCGACAAACTGTTTGCCGGCTTTCATTGGGCCAACCGTATGAGAGCTGGACGGGCCGATGCCGATCTTAAACATGTCGAAAACGCTAATCACGCTAAAACTCCTTTAAAGAGGCATTATTATTATGGCTGCGGCAACCTGAGCTGCGCAGGAAACCAGGTGCTGATATCAAGCGTCTGCGGCGCTGCTTCCTGGGTTGAAACCTTACTGTGACAGTGGTTTGTCCCGGGTGTTGGTATTTTACAGGTATTTCATAATGTTTAAGAGAGTATTTACGGTTTTTTTAAAAGACGGATGCGCTGCACAGTAGTTGAAAAACCATTGCTATTAAGTGATAGCGATCGCTTTACATAGGGAAATTATAAGAGATAGGTACAATATTGCGCGGTAAGTCACAGAAACTGGCGGCTTTAAATGCTCACCTGCTGTGCCAGACGGCGGATGATGGCGGCAGTCAGCCCCCAGACAAACTGGCTTTGATACCAGGAAAGATAGAGCCGATGTGAGTGGCCACCGCGGTGAATATCCAGCGGATAATAACGTGAAAGCGTCAGCGCTTCGTGCAGCGGCATTTCAAACACCTCTGCCACTTCTTCGGCATTGGCATAGAATTCGATGTCTGGTGGTATCAGGCCAACGATGGGGGTGACTTGAAAGCCGGTGTTGCTGTCCAGCGGGGCCAGTTGCCCCAGCACATGCACTGCCTGCGAGGGGATCGCCACTTCTTCCTGCGCCTCCCGCAACGCGGTGACGATCGCTGAACCGTCTTCGGCATCGGTTTTACCGCCAGGAAAGGCCACCTGGCCCGCGTGCTTGCGCAATGAGTCGGCCCGGCGGGTAAGCAACAGGGTCGGTTCCGGCCGGCAAATAATCGGGATCAGCACCGCTGCCGGGCGCACGTTGTGTGAGGCCTGCGTTGCCTGCGGCAACTGCAGCTGAAAACGGCTGATGAAAGCGGCCAGCGACGCCGGATGATCCTGAGTTCTCACGAAACGGTAAACTCCCCCAACTGTGGCAATATTCGGCCTACCTTATCAAAGGTTTCCTGATATTCCGCCTGTTCCTGGCTGTCGGCAACGATGCCACCCCCTGCAGAACAATATAGACGACCTTTTTCGGTCATCAGCGTTCGGATGGTAATATTGGTGTCCATGGTGCCGCAGGCGCTGATGTAACCGATGCTGCCACAATAGGCATTACGCCGCTGCGGCTCCAGCTCTTCGATGATCGCCATGGCGCGGACCTTAGGAGCGCCGGTGATCGAGCCGCCAGGGAAGCAGGCACGCAGCAATTCGGTGGCTGGCGTGCTGGTGGGCAGAACGGCGGTGATGGTGCTGACCAGGTGATGCACCGCCGGGAACGGCTCTACGACAAATAGTTCCGGTACGCGCACGCTGCCCGGCAGTGCCACACGGCCAATATCATTGCGCAGCAGATCGACAATCATCAGGTTTTCAGCGCGATCCTTGGCTGAATGGGCCAACTTTTGTGCCTGGGCGGCGTCTGCCGCCGCATCGGCCAGGCGTGGCAAGGTGCCTTTGATTGGCCGAGTCTGGATCCGCTGGTTTTCCAGCCACAGAAAGCGCTCCGGTGACACACTCAGCACACTGTTTTGCGGTAGCCGCAAAAAAGCAGAAAACGGGGCACGGTTGCTGGCACTCAATTGGCAGAAAGCCTGCCATTCGTCACCTTGATAAGGCGCGGAAAAGCGCTGTGCCAGATTGATTTGGTAGCAGTCACCGCTACGCAGGTATTCCTGGATGCGGCGAAATTTCTCACCATATTGCTGGCGCGTCATATTCGCCTGCCAGTGGCCCGTCAGGGCAAAAGGCACGCAAGCGGGGGCCTGCTGTTGGTTGAGCCAGCGCCAGCGTTGTTCAACATCGCCATAGCTGAGCAGCGTCAGTGTTTGCCGCTGATGATCGGCAATTAACGCCCAGTCGTAAATACCGACCGCCATATCCGGCAGGGCGATATCCGCCTGAGCCCACTGCGGCAGGGCTTCTACGCGCCGCCCTAAATCGTAACCGAACAGCCCTAATGCGCCGCCCTGGAAAGGGAGGTCCGTATGCGGCTCCGGCTGCAGGTGCAGGGCATCCAATTGCTGTTGTAACAGCAGGAAAGGATCTTCTAGCGAGTTTTCACGCTCTGCGCCACGGCAAATCTCGGTGTTTGCGCCATGGGTGGTCAGAGTGGCGCGCGGTTCAGCAACCAGGATATCAAAGCGATTATGTGAGTGTTCGGCAAACCCGGAATGCAGCAGCATAGCCCAGGGTTGCTGCGCCAGTGGGGCAAACAGTTCCAGCAGTGACTCACGGGTATAGGGCAAAGATTTAAGGCTTGGAGTGGTTGCACTCATGGGTTTCAAAAGACCTGGCAGACTGGAATGACGATGTTGACCGGGCATTCTGCCATATTCTGTTCGTGGGTGCAGCTTACAGCGGTTCCTGATGAAAATTAAACGAAAGTTAAATGAAGCATTTTTTGTGAATTTTCTTCTCCGTTAAAATGTGAGTATTGAGGGTTATCAGCATTACAAAATATCGATTTTAGCAAGGTAGTGCATTGAACTTATTAGAATAATTAAACTTCTTACTTTTGCCAGCAATGAGTCCGGTATGTCATTAAAACTGAGTGTGATTGTCCCTCTGCATAATGCCGGGGAGCTGTTTGTGCCTTTTTTGGCGTCTTTGCTCGCACAGCAGGAGCCATCGCTGGAAGTGATCATAGTCAACGATGGTTCTACCGATGGTTCAGGGGAAATTGCTCACCGCTATGCCGCTCAGTACCCGCATATTAGCGTGATCGATCAAGAGAATGCAGGCGTATCTAATGCGCGTAACGCCGGATTGGCCGTCGCGCGTGGCAAATATGTCGCCTTTCCTGACGCCGATGATGTGTTAGCCCCTGACATGTATTCAACGCTGATTGAACAGGCAGAAAAGTATCAATTGGATGTGATGCAATGTAACGGTGAACGTTATTTTGCCAGCCATGACGAGCAGCAGTTGATTATCCCACCGCAGCGCTTGAAGAGCACCCGCGTGCTCAGCGGCGCGCAATGGCTGGAAAAGGCGCTGAAATCCAGGCGCTTTATTCATGTGGTGTGGCTGGCGGTTTATCGTCTTGATTTTATCAGGCAGCATCAGCTCTATTTTGAACCTGGCTTGCACCATCAGGATATTCCCTGGACCACCGAGGTGATGTTTAACGCTCAGCGGGTGAAATACCTCAGCAAACCGCTGTATCGCCAGTGGGTGCACGATCGGTCTATTAGTAACCGCCGCCGTGTAGGGTTGGCGAATGTTGAATATCAGCGTCATTACATGAAAATTGTAGAGATGCTGGTGGCATTGAATCAGCGCTATAGCCAGAAAATTTCCCTTTGCCCGGCGTTTCACTGGCAAATCACGCGCGAAGCGCTGGGGGTCTGCCACAGTATTCGCCGCGAACCCGAGCCAGAGGCGCGGCAACAGATCATCGAAGAGTTCTATCGGCGTGGCATCCATCGAGCGATGATCGCCAATATGCGTGGAATCAAGCAGGTTTGGCAGGTCATACTGTGGTTGCGCCGCCTGAAACAGTGGCGCAGCCACAGTCGCTACCCGGCGGGGGCTCCTGAATAACAGAGGTAGGGTTCAACGGTTTTAAGGCGTATAATCCACGTCCATTTTATCGGGGAGAAACACATGCTTGCAGGTATGCCATCACTGAGTCATCAAGAGCAGCAGGAAGCTGCTGAACGCATCCATTACTTGATGGAACAAGGCATGAGCAGTGGGGAAGCCATTGCGCGCGTCGCACAGGAAATCCGCGAAAAGCACCAAGGGGATCGGGTAACCGCCCTGTTCGACGACGAAGAGGAAGAAACGCAGGAAGAACCGACCGAATATCTGGAAGACGACGCGGAAGACGACGAAAATTATTGATCTTATCGGGGTTCGGCATGCCGAACCCCTGCGTTATCAGCCCTGAACTTTCACTGCCGCAGCCGCTTGTTTCGCCAATTCTACCGCTTGCTCAACGTTTGCCGCGCTGGCTAGTGCCACACCCAGGCGACGTTTACCACTGATCTCCGGCTTGCCGAATAAACGTACCTGATTGTGGCCGCTTAACGCCTGAGTCAACCCGCCGAATCGCACGTTTTGACTGGTCAGTTCAGGCAGGATCACCGCAGAGGCTGAAGGCCCGAACTGGCGGATGGTGCCGATCGGCAGCCCGAGAAATGCGCGCACATGCAGGGCGAATTCGGACAGACCCTGCGAAATCAGCGTAACCATGCCGGTATCGTGCGGGCGCGGCGACACTTCACTGAAAATCACGTCGTCACCGCAGACAAACAGCTCAACCCCAAACAAGCCAAAGCCCCCCAAGGCGTTCACCACGTTTGCGGCAATCGCCTGAGCACGGCTTAACGCCAGCTCAGACATCTGCTGGGGCTGCCAGGACTCACGGTAGTCGCCATCTTCCTGACGATGGCCGATCGGGGCACAGAAATGCACGCCATCAACGGCATTGATGGTCAGCAAGGTGATCTCGAAATCAAATTTCACTAACCCTTCCACAATCACCCGGCCACCGCCGGCGCGGCCGCCTTGCTGCGCGTATTCCCAGGCGCTGCCTAGCTGCTGTTCGCTGCGGATCAGGCTTTGCCCTTTACCAGACGAGCTCATGACCGGTTTGATGATGCACGGGTAGCCAATTTCCGCCACGGCCGCACGGAAACCCTCTTCGCTGTCGGCAAAGCGATAGGTCGAGGTTGGTAAACCGAGGGTTTCTGCCGCCAGGCGGCGGATACCTTCGCGGTTCATGGTTAGGCGCGTGGCTTCGGCGCAGGGCACCACGCGGTGCCCCTGTTGCTCCAACTCAACCAGCATGCTGGTAGCGATGGCTTCAATTTCCGGCACGATATAATCAGGGTGCTCTAACTCAATAACCGCTTTCAGCGCCTGACCATCCAGCATATTGATCACATGGCTGCGATGGGCGACATGCATGGCAGGAGCGTTTTGGTAACGATCGACGGCTATCACTTCTAGCCCTAAGCGCTGGCATTCAATGGCAACTTCTTTACCCAACTCGCCGGAGCCGAGCAGCATAACGCGGGTGGCGGACGGGCGCAGGGCGGTTCCAATGGTTAACATAGTTTCGTACCTGGGTCTGATAGGAATAATGCGGTCTGATAATGGTGGCGCATTATATACGAAAACGATTGCGTGTGCAGGTGAAGGCAACCTGCGAAGCTGCAAAAGAAGGCCGAGCCACCGCGCAATTAGCGGCCCGGCTGAGGAAAATTATGGATAGATGATGCTGAACTGGGTGGTTACATTGGCTGTGCCAGCCTTGATGTCGTTGCTTACTGCCACATAGCGGCCAGTGAAGATGAGTTTATTGATATTCCCGGGCGTAGTATCCAACTCGACCTTGTAGGAAAGGGTGTTAGGGGCTATTGAGGCATAGATATTGTACTTGGGATCGTTTTGTATCTGGAATGCAATGCCTTTAGCGGTTGTTGGCGCATCCTGATCATCAAGAGCAAAAGCGCGGTAAGCGGTGTATTCTGAAGCGGTACCTTCAAATCGAATTTGCGCATTTTTCACCTGTGGAGGGCAGTTGCTCAGTTCTATTTCAAACTCCTTTAGGGCAGCGGTTGCACCAGGCGAAGGAAATTGCCCGATAGCCATATCATCAAGCACAATATTTTGAGATGGAGTAATCATACAGGCGGTTCCCAGCAGCTTTGAGCTGAAAAGCAATGTGCCATCGCTGGCCATCGTCGCGTAGGTGCTTAATCCTGCCAGTATGCTGGCCAGGGTAATAACACGAGAAGTAAAGGATTTTTTCATCATCATACATTTCCTTATTTAATGGGGAGTTTCCTGGAAAATAAAAAATGACCGCCTGCGTAGTTATAATCATTTTTGTTTTTCAGTGAAGTTGCGAATTATCTTATTGAATATGTCTAATAAGGTGAGTTTTAAATGCTTCTTTTGTTTGTTTAAAAATGACGTTTTAATATTTTTCACTTTATGAAAATTCTTAACGTAAAAGTGATGTTTTTTGTTTCTTTATGGTTAAATATTTTATTGGCTTTTGTTTGATTTAAATCAAATCTTGCGTGGAACACTGACACTTTGTTGCCTGGTGCAACGCGATTTTGTGCAGTTTTTTTACTGCTGCAATCCGGAATCTGCATTAACTCTGTTATCATCTGCGCCTGATCCGGTGCCAGCCTGCGTGCCGCGCCGCCTTTCCACTTGCTATAAGAGTTATTGCCGTGAGCACAGTTTCCTTTTCTTCCCTGCCGCTGCCAGCCGAACAGTTGGCCAACCTCAACGAACTGGGGTATGCCGAAATGACGCCGGTACAGGCCGCAGCGCTGCCCGCCATCCTGAAAGGGCAGGACGTTCGTGCCAAAGCGAAAACCGGCAGCGGTAAGACGGCAGCATTCGGCATTGGCCTGCTGGATAAAATCAACGTTACCCAAGTAGCGGCTCAGGCGCTGATCCTGTGCCCGACCCGTGAATTGGCCGATCAGGTGAGCAAAGAACTGCGCCGCTTGGCGCGCTTCACGCAGAACATCAAAATTCTAACCTTGTGCGGCGGCCAGCCGGTAGGGCCACAGCTCGATTCGTTGGTGCATGCGCCGCATATCGTGGTGGGGACACCGGGGCGCATTCAGGAGCATCTGCGTAAGAAAACGCTGGTGCTGGATGATTTGAAGGTGCTGGTGCTGGATGAAGCCGATCGCATGCTGGATATGGGCTTTGCCGATGATATCGACGACGTGATCAGCTATACCCCACAGCAACGCCAGACGTTGCTGTTTTCCGCCACCTACCCGGCAGGTATCGAGCGCATCAGTGCCCGCGTGCAGCGCGAGCCGCTGAACGTGGAGGTGGATGGCGATGACGAGCCAACCACCATCGAGCAGCGTTTCTATGAAACCACACGCGATCAGCGCCCGGCGGTGTTGGTTGCGGCGATCCGCCATTACCAACCCGCTTCCTGCGTGGTGTTCTGCAACACCAAGCGTGACTGCCAGAGCGTGTTTGAAGCGCTGGAAGCGCGCGGCATCAGCGTGCTGGCACTGCATGGCGATCTGGAACAGCGCGATCGCGATCAGGTATTGGTACGCTTTGCCAACCGTAGCTGCCGTGTACTGGTGGCGACCGACGTCGCGGCCCGGGGGTTGGATATCAAAGATCTGGAACTGGTCGTAAACTACGAATTGGCGTTTGACCCGGAAGTGCACGTACACCGCATTGGCCGCACTGGCCGTGCGGGTATGGACGGGCTGGCCATCAGCCTGTGTACGCCACAGGAAATGGCGCGTGTCCATGCGATCGAAGAGTATCTGCAAATGACGGCTAATTGGCTGCCGGTTTCAGAACTCAGCGGTGCGTCAAATGTCTCGTTAGAAGCCGAAATGGTCACACTATGTATCGACGGTGGGCGCAAGGCGAAAATCCGCCCTGGCGATATTCTCGGTGCGCTGACTGGCGATGCCGGGCTGACGGCGGCAGAGGTGGGCAAGATTGATATGTTCCCGGTGCATGCTTATGTAGCGATCCGCAAGGCCAGCGCACGCAAGGCGCTGCAACAGCTTCAGCAGGGCAAGCTCAAAGGTAAAAGCTGCAAAGCGCGGCTGCTGAAATAATAAACGGCGGGGCGCTTGCGCTCCTGTCCGGTATGATATTATACTGTATAAAATTACAGTATAATTACCTTTGAGGAATGCGCACATGGCTGTTGAAGTGAAATACGTGGTAGTAAGAAACGGTGAGGAAAAAATGACTTTCGCTAACAAGAAAGATGCCGATGCCTACGACAAAATGCTGGATCTGGCCGACAGCCTCGGTGAATGGCTACAACAGGCACCGATCGCCCTGGAAGAGGAGCAGCGTGAAGGGCTGAGCTTCTTCCTGGCTGAAAATAAAGAAGCCTTAGCACAGATCTTGCGTGGTGCCGCGCCGCAGGAAACGGTGAAAAAACCGGCGAAAACCAAAGCAGAAAAACCGGTTGTCATCCTGCCAGAAGCGTCCGTACCAGAGTCAGAACAGCAGGCGGCATAATCTGCGGCACAATGATGAACCAGGAAGTGACATGGCTCGTGAGATAACCTTCTTCAGCCGCTTCGAGCAAGATATTATGGCCGGGCGCAAAACCATCACCATTCGGGATGCCAGTGAGTCTCATTTTCAACCCGGTGAGGTGTTGCGCGTGAGCCGTAACGAAGACGGCGTATTTTTCTGTTTTATTGACGTGCTGTCGGTCACGCCGATACGTTTAGGCGCGTTGACCGAGGCTCATGCTCAGCAGGAGAATATGACGCTCAGCGAGCTGAAGCAGGTGATCAACGATATTTATCCAGGGCTGGATGAGCTGTTTGTGATTGCTTTCAGCAAACGCTAATCCCTCGCTTTATACAACCTGCCAGCCTTCCGCGACACAATTTTGCACCTTTTATACATTTATTGACAAATAATCCCCTACTCTGAAGATTGATCGGCGCTTTGGCACTGGTAGTGCCTTCGTGCCACATTGCACCTGTTTAGAGGTAGATAATGAAAAATAACTGGATACAACAGATTCAATCCATGTTGGGTGATAAAGCCAACTCAATGGGAGGGGCGGAAGGCCTTGGTAAATTACTGGCCCCAACCGCGCTGGGCGGCCTGGTAGGCGTGCTATTAGCCAATAAGTCTTCCCGCAAAATGGTGGGCAAGTTGGGTAAAAACGCGTTGATAATCGGTGGCAGTGCGGCGTTAGGGGCTGTGCTGTGGAACAAATACAAACAGCGGGTCAAAGAAACGCATCAGGAAGAAGCACAGTTTGGCCAGCAGAGTACGCCAGCTGATTTGCGCGCCAAACGGCTGGTACAAGCGCTGGTGTTTGCGGCCAAAAGCGACGGCCATATCGACGAAGAAGAAAAGCAGGCGATCGACCACAGCCTGGAGCAGTTGCAGGTGGGTGAGGAAGCGCAACGCTGGGTGCAACAAGCCATTGAGCAGCCGCTGAATCCGGATCTGATTGCGCAAAGCGTGAAAAATGAAGATGAAGCGTTAGAAGTGTATTACCTGAGCTGTATGGTGATTGATGTCGATCATTTTATGGAGCGTAGCTACCTTGACGCGTTGGCACAATCGCTGAAAATTCCGGCTGACGTCAAGCAGGGCATCGAAAACGACGTTCATGAGAAAAAACGTGATTTGGTGTAGCTCCGCCGCTTGTTAATCCGAGGGGGATCGGTCACTCTTGTTTTAATCAAGGTAAGCGGATGATTTAGCAATGATGACACCCCCTAAGGCAGATAAACGTCCTTATCCGATCACCACTCACGGTGACACGCGCGTTGATGATTATTACTGGTTGCGTGATGACGAACGCGCAGATCCACAGGTACTGGACTATTTACGGGCTGAGAATGCCTATACGGATGCACAGTTAAAGCCGCAGCAGGCGCTGCGCGAAGCGCTGTATCAGGAAATGGTCGCACGTATCCCGCAACAGGAACATTCCGTGCCTTACGTAAAGCGCGGTTTCCGTTATCAGACCCGCTACGAGCCGGGTAATGAATATGCGCTCTATGTCCGCCAGCCAGAAGCGGCACGCGAGCAGTGGAGCACCTTGATCGACGGTAATCAGCGCGCCGAAGGGCACGAGTTTTATACGTTGGGTGGGTTGGACGTGAGCCCAAATAACCAGCGCCTGGCGGTGGCGGAAGATTTTCTGTCACGCCGCCAATATGATATTCGTTTCAAGAACCTGGATGATGATAGCTGGTTCGGTGAGGTGCTGGAGAACACCTCCGGCAATTTTGAGTGGGCGAACGACTCCGCCACCGTTTATTACGTTCGCAAACATGCGAAAACGCTGCTGCCATATCAGGTATACCGGCACGTGGTGGGCAGCGATCCGCAGCAGGATGTGCTGATTTATGAAGAACAGGATGACACTTTCTATGTCGGCCTGGAAAAAACCACCTCTGAACGTTTCATCCTGATCCATCTCAGCAGCACCACCACATCAGAGATTCTGTTGCTGGACGCGGATGATGCCAACAGCACGCCGCAGATGTTTGCCCCACGACGGAAAGATCACGAATACGGCCTTGACCACTACCATCAGCATTTCTATATCCGCTCCAACAAAGACGGCAAGAACTTTGGTCTTTACCAAAGCGAGCAAGGCGATGAGGCGCAATGGCAAACGCTGATCGCACCACGTGCCGAGGTAATGATTGAGGGGTTCAGCCTGTTTCGCGACTGGCTGGTGGTGGAAGAGCGTATCGCAGGCCTGACGCAGCTGCGCCAGATTCATTGGCGTAGCGGAGAAGACAAAAGCATCGTCTTCGACGATCCAACCTATGTCACCTGGCTGGCGTACAACCCGCAGCCAGAAACTGCTCTGCTGCGGTATGGCTATTCTTCTATGACCACGCCTTCCACGATGTATGAATTGAATCTGGACAGCGGCGAGCGCGTGCAGCTCAAGCAGCAGGAAGTGAAAAACTTTACTGCGGAAAACTACCGCAGCGAACGGGTGTGGGTGAAGGCGCGCGATGGCGTTGAAGTGCCGGTATCGCTGGTTTACCGTACCGATCGCTTTGCTCAGGGTGCGAATCCGTTATTGGTCTATGGCTATGGTTCTTACGGTAGCAGCATGGATCCGGCGTTCAGCGCCAGCCGCCTTAGCCTGCTGGACCGTGGCTTCGTTTTCGCTCTGGCACACATTCGCGGCGGCGCCGAACTGGGCCAACTGTGGTATGAAGACGGCAAGCTGTTCAAAAAACAGAATACCTTCAACGACTTTATTGACGTGACCGAAACGCTGGTGGCGCAAGGTTATGGTGACGGCCAACGGGTATTTGCCATGGGCGGCAGCGCGGGTGGGCTATTGATGGGGGCAATCATCAATCAGGCACCTCAGTTGTACCATGGCGTGGTCGCGCAGGTTCCGTTTGTGGACGTGGTGACTACCATGCTGGATGAGTCGATCCCGCTGACCACCGGTGAATATGACGAGTGGGGTAATCCAAACGACAAGGCCTACTACGACTATATCAAACAGTACAGCCCTTATGATCAGGTGCAAGCGCAGGATTACCCGCATCTGTTAGTCACCACCGGCTTGCATGATTCGCAGGTGCAATACTGGGAACCTGCGAAGTGGGTGGCAAAACTGCGTGAGCTGAAAACTGACGATCGCCAGCTGTTGCTGCATACCGATATGGATGCGGGCCACGGCGGCAAGTCAGGCCGTTTTAAGGCTTATGAAGATATCGCGTTGGAGTATGCGTTCATTCTTTCGCTGGCCGAGTAGCGAAAACGCGGGTGGCAGAAGCCGCCCGCACCGTTATCCGATCAGATAATACTTCAGCGTATGTTTCATGTCGGGGCTGAGATCGTCAATGGATTTCAGCATCCAGCGCAGATAGCCGGGATCGTCCTGCGCCACTCGTTCAATCTCTTGTCCACGATATTTGCCGAATTTGAACTTTTTCAGCAATACCGGCTGTTCGGTGATCTGCACCATCTGTTCTGGCGTCCAGCCCGAATCCCGCATAATGCGTTGCAGCAGCGCAGCGGTTACATAGCAGTCATACAGCGCACGGTGCGGATAAAGCGTGGTGTCCTGCGGCAGTTGGACATCCAGATTCAGGGCATAACGCAGGTATTGATTACCATATTTAATGTCTGGGTAGAGCGCTCGCGCCAGCTTTACGGTACAAATCCAGGCACCATGCATTTCTGGCAATACCCCGCGATCGAATGCCGCATTGTGTGCCACATAGTATTTACTGCCCTGATAGCGGCCAATCGCCACCGCGATGCGTGGCTTACCTTCAACCATTTGTTCGGTGATATGGTGAATGGCCATGGCATCAAGGCTGATGGGGCGATCGGGGCTGATCAGATCGTTCATCGGGTTGGTAATGCGCCCGTCAATAACATCGACAGAGGCCACTTCCACTACGCCGCCGTCCAGCCCGCAGGTTTCGGTATCTATGACACGTAAGCTCATATTTTTCTCGATGATAGTCGCTTGTTTTCGCTTAACGATACGTGACATAGGGGTTTTCAGACAACAAAAAACCCGCCTTGGCGGGTTTAACTACGGTCGGAAGTGCGCTTATTCGCCAGATGATTGACCTTTCTTGGCACGCTTGCCAGCCCGTTTTTCGGCTGGAGTTTTTAACGGCTTCTTCTTCGCATTTTTCTTGCTATCCATTCCCTTACTCATTATGGCCTCTCAGTTACCTATGGTTGGGTAGGTTGCCGCTCTATTAACCCTTTAACGGCTACCCTATGCAAGCAGTAAAGCGGGCTTGAGTATCAACACGTTGTTAATCCGATGATTATTCTTTATTAACATTCCATGCATTAAAAATGTTATAGTATAACAAATTTGCGTACCGGAGAGTTCCATGACAGTAATGACGTTGTTAAGCGAGCAGCAACTGCTGGCGATGCCGGAATCTGATTACATGAATACGGAGCAGCGGGCGTTTTTCCGCCAGCGTTTGCTGGAGGAACAACAGAGGCTTTGGCAACACATTGACGTGCTGAAGCGAGATATCGATAGCGGTGATGTGAGTGGTGACGAAGCTGACAAGGCAGCGCGGGAAGAAGATCTGCGTTTGCTGTTCCGCCAGTTGGATCGAGAAAGCCGCCTGCTACCGAAGATGACTGCGGCATTAGCAAGGCTGGAGAAGGGTGACTACGGCTATTGCCTGGAGACGGGGGAACCGATTGGGCTGGCGCGATTATTATTACGCCCGACGGCAGAGTTGTGCATTGAAGCCAAAACGGCTCAGGAGATGCGTGAACCGCATTTACGTAAGAACAAATCGGCGTCATTTTAAGCAACTATCGCTAACATACTGGCGTAATTAAGTGTTTTCTCGTTTTAACGTTGACCAGATGCGCGGCTTCGGCTTTGATGAATGAATAACTCACACAGACGGAAACGCCATGGAACAGTTACGAGGTTTGTACCCGCCATTAGCAGCTTATGATAGCGGTTGGTTGGACACCGGGGAGGGGCACCGGATCTACTGGGAATTGAGTGGTAACCCAAACGGTAAACCTGCCGTATTTCTCCACGGCGGCCCCGGCGGCGGGATTGCTCCTTACCACCGTCAGCTGTTTGATCCTGAGCGCTATAAGGTGCTGCTGTTTGATCAACGCGGCTGCGGTCGTTCCAAGCCCCATGCCAGCCTGGATAATAATACCACCTGGCATCTGGTGGCGGATATTGAACGGCTGCGCAAGATGATCGGTGTGGAACAATGGCTGGTGTTTGGCGGTTCCTGGGGCTCGACTCTGGCGCTGGCATATGCCCAAACGCATCCGCAATGCGTCAGTGAGATGGTGTTACGCGGTATTTTCACACTGCGCAAGCGGGAGCTGAGTTGGTATTATCAGGATGGCGCCTCACGTTTTTTCCCCGACAAATGGGAACGCGTATTGTCCATTCTGTCTGCAGAGGAGCGTAAAGACGTTATTGCCGCTTATCGCCAGCGTTTGACGTCGCCAGACCTGCAGATCCAGCTCGAAGCCGCCAAGCTATGGAGCGTGTGGGAAGGTGAAACTGTGACGCTGTTGCCAAACAGCGCCTCAGCTTCTTTTTCTTTCGGTGAGGATGATTTCGCTTTGGCCTTTGCGCGCATCGAAAATCATTACTTTACCCACCTGGGTTTTCTTGAGAGTGACGATCAACTCCTGAAAAACGTCCACCTGATCCGCCATATCCCAGCGGTGATTGTGCATGGCCGCTATGACATGGCCTGTCAGGTGCAAAACGCTTGGGATCTGGCGCAAGCTTGGCCGGAGGCTGAGCTGTATATCGTTGAAGGGGCAGGGCACGCAACGGATGAGCCTGGCATTCTGCACCACTTGATGCTGGCAACCGATCGCTTTGTTGGCAAGTAACTGACCAGTAAGCCTGCCGCAACGGCAGGTTCTTCTACTTCGCTTTAGGCTCATACGGCAGGCGCGAGAACTTGTGCGATTCAGCACGATAGTGTGCCACGCGCTCACGAAAGTAGTCCCGCAGGTGCGTAGGTTGTTCACGCTCCACCATCTCTGGGATCACCGGCATGTTGTAGCGTTCTTTGAATGCTACACCTGAAGCGGCCAGATCGACGTTAATTTTGTCCATCTCGTCTTTGGAGAGCTCGGCCAGATTATAACCCATGGTATCGTCCTTCCTGTTGTCGCATTAAATCAGCGCAGAAGGTAATTCACCCATGGCCACTTGGCAAGTCTGAAACAAGCATAAATTGCCAGGATATTCCTGCAGGCAAGGTTCACTGGAGAAAAGTAGGGTTATTTTATTACCATGTAATAGAAGAGGGGGATTTTCTCTCTAAATAATAACTATTCGCTTTACAAGCCAGCGTAAAGGCTGGGGATATTATCCTGGTGTTCTTTGAACTATTATGGAAAATATTTAACCGAATGAAAATTAAAAGTAATCTATATGGGTGAAGAGAGGTTAATCAAGAGTGTTTATTTTGTTTGAATCAGGGCATAATACGAGGAACTCAATTTTATGGTCTGAAAAATAAAAGGAATCATCATGTTGCCGCAAGAAATGATAAAAAAACTCAATGAACAACTTAACCTGGAGTTTTATTCTGCCAATCTGTATTTGCAGATGAGCGCTTGGTGTAGCGACAAGGGCTTTGAGGGGGCTGCAGGGTTCTTGAAAAAACATGCTCAGGAAGAGATGCAGCACATGCAACGTCTCTTTGATTACCTTAGTGACACCGGAGCTTTACCCCTGCTGGGCAGCATTGCGGCACCGCCGACCGAGTTTGAGTCGCTAGCTGATGTTTTCCAGCAAACTTACGAACATGAGCAACTGATCACCCGCCAAATCAACGAATTGGCGCATGTGGCAATGACTACCCATGATTATTCCACTTTCCACTTCCTGCAATGGTATGTGGCTGAGCAGCATGAAGAAGAAAAGCTGTTCAAATCGGTGCTGGACAAACTGGCGTTGGTGGGCAACAGCGGCAAAGCCTTGTTCTTTATTGATAAAGATTTGAAGAGAATGAGCGCAGCGTCTGAAGGTGGCAACGGCCAGGCTTGATGACAGCTTCTGTAAACCGCGTATCTTCAAGGTATGCGGTTTTTTATACCCTGCATTTATAGTGGCTTTACAGCGATACGTGCTGCCAAACACTAAAATACCAGTGATGTGCTCGACTTGGTGATTCACCATCGTTATTATTTAACGCGATACGTTGCTACAACCTGCAGCGCAATCATGTGGTAGGGTAAGGTTGCGGAAACATCGCTCCGGTTAACGGCCTGCCCCTGATCACCTTCATTATGATAAAAGGGACACCTCTGTGATCGCTAAAATCCGTTCATCCTATCGCCTGCTTTCTACCCTTTTTGTCCTGTTTGTCGGGCTTTCCTCCCAGCAGGCTCTGGCGCATGCTCATCTTAAAATGCAGACGCCAGCGGCTGATACCACCACCCATTCCGCTCCGAAAATGTTGACGCTGAATTTCTCTGAAGGCATCGAGCCGAACTTCAGTGGGGTGAAAGTCACCGGCCCTGACCATAGCGTGGTGAAAACCGGCAAGCTGACCCTGGATCCCAATAACAGCACGCAGATCAACGTACCGATTGAAACGGAACTGACGGCGGGGAAATATAGCGTCAGTTGGCATGTGGTTTCCGTTGATGGCCACAAAACCAAAGGTCAATACAGTTTTACCGTAAACTGACCGATGACTCTGGCGGCTCTTTTTATTCTGTGTCGCTTTGCGCACTTTGCGGCGGTGATGCTGATGTTTGGAAGCAGCCTGTTCACCGCCGTGCTGTCACCTCAGCGTTTCTCTCCGCTCATTACCCGCGATTTACACCCGCTACTGCTGGCATCGACCTGGCTTTCTGCGTTTACCGCATTGCTGATGCTGGCGGTGCAGGCCGGGCTGATGGGGGATGGTTGGGCCGATACCTGGCAGTTGGCAACCTGGTGGGCGGTTCTGGGCACGACGTTCGGTGAGGCCTGGCGCTGGCATTTGGCGGTGGCGTGGTTGGTTTTGTTGGCGCTACGCCTACCGGTTCCCTATCGTGCTAAGGTGCTCGCCGGGTGTTCCGCGCTGTTACTGGTCAGCATGGCGTTTATCGGCCATGCGGCGATGCACGCGGGCGCGCTGGGCGTTTTGCACCGTTTTAACCATGCGTTACACCTGTTGGCAGCAAGTTATTGGTTTGGCTGCTTGCTACCGCTGCTGGCCTGTCTGCGTTATCTAGTTCAGCCGCAGTGGCGCAGCGATGCGCTGGTGGCGCTGATCCGCTTTTCTCGTTGGGGCCATGCTGCGGTCGCGGTGGTGATCCTCACCGGCGTGATTAACAGCCTGATTATTCTTGGGCATTGGCCGTTGAATATCGACTCCCCTTATCAGCGTTTGCTGGTGCTTAAAATCGCGTTGGTGGCGCTGATGGTATTGGCCGCGCTGGCCAACCGTTACGCTATTGTGCCTGCGATGGGGAGCGTGCCCACATTGGCACAACGCGGGCTGATCTTGGCCTGCTGGTGCGAAGTGGTGTTGGGGGGGGCCGTTTTGTTACTGGTCAGTGTTTTTGCAACCTACGCACCCGTGTGACATTGCGGCTTGCCGCAGCCCCTTAGTTGCGGGAAAATCGAATTAAATTGCAACCTTAAGGCCATCTCATGAAATCTGTAATTCTTGGTATCGCACTGCTGGCGACGGCAACCAGCGCATTGGCGGCAGATAAACTGATTAACGTCACTAAACTGGAATACGGCAAACAGTGGGCGTTCACCAAAGAGGAAGTGACGCTGCAATGCCGCAAGGGTAATGCGCTGTTTGTGCTCAACAACAGTACGTTAATGCAGTATCCACTGAACGATGCCGCCCAGGCGCAGGTGAAAGCGGGGCAACAGCGAGCCCAGCCTCTGGATGTGATTCTGCTGGATGATGCCCATAATCCAGGCAAGAAAATGAGCGTTGAAGTTTTTCGTACAAGAGCGGAAAAACTTTGTGCCGAGTAATTGGTTGTCAACCAATAGGTTATGAAAAGGTTGACGGAGAAGTGGGATTATCTCTAATTAATTTCTTTGCGAAATTATCACTTGCCGTGCGGCTGGCTGGCAAAACTAGCACCTTAAGCTACTCTTAAAGTGCATGGCTGAGTAAGCCCTGCATAAATGCCAACTTTTAGCGCACGGCTCTATCCCAAGAGCCATTTCCCTAGACCGAATATAGGAATCGTATTCGGTCTTTTTTTATCCAATTGATTTATAAGGGAAATTTATCTCATGTCCGAAAATGTCCGAAATTTGTTCGAATTTTGATATCCGGTCTTTTATAGCATCACGTACTCTTTCCCCCTCGTATCGAGATACTTGTCCGTCATTTTCACCGATTTGTGCCCTAGTAATTTCATTGCAAACTCCTTCCCTTTCTCCCTCTCATACAGTCGCCCCGCCAGGCTCCGGATCTCATGGAATGTCGGCGGCGAATCCTCAAGAGCAATCTCGGCTGATTGCAGGAGTGCCGATAAAGTGCAGGAACAGCGATTTGGTGCAAGTAGGTTAGTGGGGAAATTTCGTGACACTAGTCACATTAAATAATTTTTAGGTAATTTTAAGTGGGATAGCCCCTAGTTAAGTGCTACTTTTTCCCGGTTGTTACCATTTGTATTTTTAAGGACAAAAAATGAAACGAAAATCAAAAATTATATTGTCTGCTGCGGTTGCTCTCACTTTGACAGGTTGTGCTACAGGCGCGCCAGATACGATGCTATTGCAACAAGGTACGGTCAATGTGCTGGGGCTGGCTTCAACCGATGAACTGACCCTTTCAAATATTCAGAAGGGAGAGGCAAATGCGTTAGGCAGCAGTAATGTTGTTTTTGATGCTGTAACTGCTAAAGGGCGTAAATTTAGCTGTCAGACGTTGATGATGCCTAGCTTGAACCCTCTGGATAAGCCAACGTACGGTGAGTTTAAGTGCCAACCTAAATAAAGCAAGTCTCAAGTTATCAAGTACGGCGAACATTGAGCTGCTACATAACGACTAGTACAACTAAAATCACATATGACGTAAATGAAATGCCTCGCAAATGCCGAGGCATTTTTTCGATAATTGCAAATTAAGAGTGTGAAGCAACATACCCGCGAAGTCTATTACCCCCCGACCGCAAGACTTCCAACGTTTTTGTGCAGGCGACAGAGAAGCCAGAAAAGACGTTATGGATAGCCAGCCAATACTGACCTTCATTATCATGCCAGACGCAGAACAATGCTACGGTGTCCGGATCGGGCGATGGGTAAACATTGTTCTTGTTCATTAAGGAAATGGCCATTCCCATGACGGTTAACTTCTGTATATACGGATCCTGGCCACTATCAATATCAGATGCAGATAGCGGCGTTGAAACTGGTTCTGTTGGCGAGTCTGACGGCGACGAAGCCAAGGATTAACTACAAAGCCGGGAGAAATCCCGGCCATGCGTTAATTGTTAATGTATTGTAGACATTTACATAAGGCAAAGGAGAAAACGGAATGCGGCCAGGCATCAGCAAAGAAGAGGTCACATTGTTTCTTGATGATCTCACCATGCTTTTAGAGGAGGGGATCGACAAGGCAGTGGTTTATAATGTGTTACGGATTTTAGAATTCAGGCGACAAACCGCGAAATTGGAGTTCATCAAACGCTTATTAACCACTTCAAGTGATAATTGCGATATCGACAGTTGAAATCCTCCAAACCGCCACTACATAGCAGTTAAGGCTGCCCCGTACCGGCTTCGTGATGTTTGTTTAGGGGTAAACATCGGGAGGGGCAGCGGTCAGAAGCTTTCTTCATCGCTCACGCCCATAGCCCTCAAAGGGCGGATTTTCCTTTCCCCTTCATTCCCATGCCTAATGATAGAGTGCAGTATGATACTGTGAAAATCTGATTTTATGTGTTGGTAACATAAGCATTAAAAAACCTGCAAAAAACATTGCCATATGATTGTTTTTTATTTAATAATTTCAAGGCTAATGAAATTATTCACGAGGGGCGATTGTGGGTACCAAATTCATTCTAAACCTATTTTTTTTCTCGTTTTTAAGTTGTCTATTTTGTCCTGATGCACGTGCGACTAAGACAGGAACAATTACGATAAAGTTTGGAGAAACAACAGAGGATACGTTTAAAAAAATACATCCTAGTGCAGTAAAAATAGGTTTCAATAAAGCCCTGAAGGGTAATATTTACCTATTAACCCCTAATTTAAACAAAGATGTGCGTAAGGATATCGTCCCTGAAGATCTCGACAAAGTATTATTACTCTTTGATGAAAGTAAAAACCTGGTTGCATTACAACTAAAATTTATAAAGGATTCTTTCGGATTGGGCAGTTCCGTGCTTGCTAAAAAATACGCTGTAATAACTGAGGAAAAGACAATTTTCGGCACTAAGTACATAGAGTTGTACAATGAGGGAGTTTTTATTTATCTTATTACGCCATCCTACTTCTCAGGTTCCACGCTGTTTTTTATAAGAAGTGACAGTAAAGAATATATTCTAAAAAAGGCTCCTGAAAGTCTATTGATGAATGAGGTTAAATTTCTTGATTTCATGGCAGATAAATGTTTTACGCCCTGATAGTCTTTATTTTTTCACCGTCGCCCGTGAAATAAGTTTTACCCGCGCGGCGGCCCATCTTGGTGTGACGCAACCTACGGATTTCTGCGCTAGAAGAACGCCCGAAAATCCAACTCATTACGCGAACCACACGCAGTGTATCGCCAACCGCTGCAGAAGAACGGCTGTTGCAGGCCATCGGTAACCGCCTTGATGAGATTGAAGCCGAATTGGATATGCTTACGGAGTTGCGTGACAAAACCGTTGGTACGGTGTGAATTACCTGTGGGCCAGGCGTTTTGCGCAACAGGAGCTTTTTCATGTCTGTTCCGAGCTAATGTGTGTTGTACCAGTGATAGCCAAACGCTTTCTGCTATCTGTTCTCCGGCCATCTTGAAATACTGTTTATTCAAACAGCTCTTTTGGGCTTTAGAGTCAAAGATGAAAAACGATTGTGCCTTGGGCGGATGAATATAAGGAGAAATTATGGCTAAACCTGTTACTACCACAACGGCAGCGGTGTCTGATACGGTGCACCAGGCTGGCAAAGAACGGGAGAGTCCCCTGTGTACCTGGACGAGCAATCTGCGTGACACGCCAGCCAAGTTCCTGGACGCGCCACATGCGGGAATTCCAGCATGAACCAATACGGATTAATTAGCCTGCTGCTGGTAGCCATCTGTCTCGGTTGGTATGCCTCTTCGCTGTCAGAAGATCTCAACATCACGAAGAAGGAAAACAAATCGCTGGTGGCTGCAGTGAAAGATCGTGACGGGACAATCAGTGCGCTGAAAGATGCCACAGATGCTGACCGCCGCGCCACCGAGGAACAGTTGAAGATTGAACAGCAGAAGAGGGCAAAAGCCGATGCTGAAAACGAAAAGCTACGCAAGGCGTTGGAGAATAACGGTTGCAGCAATCAGCAGTTGCCAGATGATGTTCGCCGTATCTTGCGCAGAGAAACCGAAGCCGCTGCCAGCCGCGCAACTGATCTACGTGTATCCCCCCGCGGCACTGCTCCAGCAATGTAAACAAACGCCATTTGCCGGAGAAACTTTCGGAGATGCGGTAATGGCGCTGCAGGTGACTCAGAACGAGCTTGATATATGCGCTTCGCGTATTGATGGGCTGATTAAGTGGCAGCGGGATAACGCAGGAAAGTAACATTACAGATGGCACTCAATAAGCGCCATCGCTAATGTGGCTTCACGGCTATAACAAACTGCAGGCAATCAAGTTGTCAGCAGCTGAATGTTCGCCGTCTTTCACCTAAGTACTTACACCCCTGCACCAGCAACGCAAGGCCTAGCCTCGTTGAAAAATAACGTTAATGATGATTGTCCTCTTCCCTTGCTCTGCTACCATGTAATGAATTGTTACTTGTCTATGGGAAGGGATGAAATGAAAAAGATTTTTGCCGTAGTACTGCTGGCATCGTTGTTGACGGGTTGCGCATCTTCAGCGGGCAACGAAAACCTACATAAAGAAACCCAAGCGAGCATAAAAAGTAAGATTAAAGAAGGTGTGACAACCAAGGCTGAAGTCAAAGGGATTCTGGGTTCTCCGGATAACGTTAGTTTTACCGATAAAAAAAATGAAATCTGGAAATACGAATATGTCGAAGCGACAGTCGCCGGGGAATCATACATTCCATTCTATGGCTTATTCCATAACGGGATGAAGGGCACCCAAAAAGATCTTGCCGTTATTTTTAATGGTGACGTGGTTGAGAAGTACACCATGTCAGAGTCACCTCTCGAAACCAAGACCGGATGGGCTGACTAAAGGTTATCGATTCTTCCGGCTAAATCACTCTATTAAGCCCACTTATGTGGGTTTTTTGTTGTAAAGTCAATAAAAGCGCTGAAATCCCGGCAGCGTCAGACAATGAGGAGGTCTATAAACATTTTCAAAGCCCCTAATAATCATTCAAACTGAAATAATGCGGTTTAATGCTTCAATAGGACGCTCCGTCGCATTTTGCCCGATATTGATTCGGGAGCGTTATCGGGCGTAGCAGCAAAATCAACCCTGCTGATAAATCTCCAATGCCTGCTCACCGCTGGCGCCTTGGTGGACGATCGCCATCAGTGCGCTGACCACCCGTGACGGATTGCTGTGCTGATACACGTTGCGGCCATACACCATCCCACTGGCGCCTTGAGCCATCAACGCGGCGGATTTTTCTAGTACCGCGCTCAATTCACCTTTGCCACCGCCGCGCACCAGCGTCGGGCAGCGCGCCGCCTCTACAATGCGGTGGAAGTCCTGCACCCGGTCGGTGGGATCGGCTTTAATGATATCCGCCCCCAACTCCCGTGCCAGCCTGACCAATGGCACCATTTTCTCGACATCCCCCAGTGAACCGTAGGCAGCCCCCAATCCCGCCGGGGCCATTACCAGCGGTTCAATCATCAGCGGCATGGCGTAGCGCTCGCAGGCGTGGCGCAGGCGGCCGATATTCTCTACGCACTGGCGGAAAATGCCGGGCTCGTCAGGAATCATGTACAGATTCACCACCACGGCGGCGGCGTCCATCTGCAATGCCGCCAGAATAGGGGCTTCCGGGTTGTGCAGCACCGCCCACATTTCGCGGTGGCGAGCGGCGTTATAGGCGTTGCCAACGTCGGTGCGCATCACCAGAGCCGGTTTATTGCGCAGCGGTGTATTTTGCAGCAGGTCAGCCTGACCATAGTTGACCTGAATCGCATCCGGCTGTGCCGCAATCAGGCTGTGCATAACCTGCGCAATATTTTCCAGCCCAATCAAGAAATCAGGCTCGTTAGCGATGCCGTGATCGATCGCGACATCAAGGCATTTTCCCTGATTAAACAGGCGGTTCATCCGTACTTTACTGCTCAATTGCATGCCAATACCTCCTGACGATGTGGTTATTTCAGTATTGCCGAGCGGGGGAGATTACGACAGGTGGGATGCATAAATTGCGTTGCTGTTCGCACATTTAAGCCAAAAAACAGGCAGGCCTGCCGAGCTATCGCTGGCAGTAGGGGGCGCTTAGGCGCCATTTGTTAGATCCGTGTCATATTTTTGTTACCCATTCATTCCAAAACGCATGTTTCGCTTGTTTAGGTTAAAAAATTTCAATATTCTAAATTATGAAATAAATATTTGATTTTAACGTGTGGAACAAGATCAGCATTAGAAAGAGTATTTTAATGCATTGTTTTTAATCTGTTTAAAGGTTTCACCGAAACGTTTTAATCCCGTGTGATTAGGGCAGTAAATCACCGCATAAAGGAGATCGTTACAGGCAAGTTGCTGTTTGAATGTAAAAAATATTTTTCATTGGCTGTCGAGTCAACCGGCCTCTTCATTCTAACGATAAAAGGGTACAGAACATGAAGCTGAAGAAATTGATCGTCACCTCGGTGCTGCTGTGTATGTTGCCAGTCAGCGTGTTTGCCAAAGACATCAAAATCGGCGTATCGATGGCGCATTTTGATGACAACTTCCTCACCATTTTGCGCCAGGCAATGCAAAGCAAAATGAAAGAAACCGGCGGTGTCAGCGGCCAGTTTGAAGATGCTAAAGGGGACATCGCTCAACAGATCCAGCAGGTGGAGAACTTTGTCAGCCAGGGGGTGGATGCCATTATCCTGAACCCGGTGGATACCCAAGGGGTGAAACCGATGATCAAGCTGGCAGAAAACGCCAAAATCCCGCTGGTATTTGTCAACCGTCGCCCTGAAGCCACGTTGCCTGCCAGCATGGCCTATGTCGGGTCCGATTCCAAGCTGGCCGGCAAACTGCAGATGGAAGAACTGGCCAAGCTGATGAAGGGTAAAGGCAACGTCATGATCTTGCTGGGTGAGCTGTCCAGCGAAGCGACTCGCGATCGGACTCGCGGCGTTGAGGAAGTGGCTGCCCAATATCCAGGTATTCATATCGTCGATAAACAGACGGCCAAGTTTTTCCGTAAAGAAGCGGTGGATGTCACCACCGATTGGATCCTTTCCGGGCAGCAGATTGATGCCATTGCTTCCAATAACGACGAAATGGCGATCGGGGCGATTCTGGCGCTGAAACAGGCGAAAAAAAGCGGCGTACTGGTTGCCGGAATTGATGGTACACCGGATGCGCTGGAGTTTATCAAGAAAGGCGATCTCAGCCTCAGCATCTTCCAGGACGCTAAAGGCCAGGGGGAGGGAGCGGTCCAGACTGCCATCCAACTGGTGAAAGGTGAAAAGGTCGATAGCAGCGTGATGATCCCTTATCAACTGATCACCGAAGCTAACTATCAGCAATTTGCTGGTAAAAACAACAAGTAAAGGTTAGCTCCTGAGCTTTCCCTTCGTACCTGATTGCTGCGATCAATCAGGTACGGATGCGATAGGTATAAAGGCGGAGGTGAGCGATATGCATCCCTATGTGCTTGAGGCTGAGGGTATCAGCAAGCAATTTCCCGGTGTCAAAGCGTTGGATAACGTCTCTATTAAAATCAAACCGGGCAGCGTGCATGCGTTAATGGGCGAAAACGGTGCCGGTAAATCGACGCTGATGAAATGTCTGATCGGTATTTATCGTCCTGACGCAGGCACAATAAAAGTCAAAGGCCAGACTATGGCGTTCAGCGATACGCTGGAGGCCCTGCATTCCGGGATTTCGATGATTCACCAGGAACTGAATCTGGTGCCGCATATGACGGTAGCCGAAAATATCTGGCTGGGGCGCGAACCAGCCAGATTGGGTTTTGTGAACCACGGCGAACTCAACCGGAAAACCCGCGAATTGCTGCTGCGGCTCAATATTAAATTAACGCCGGAAACGTTGGTGGGGGATTTAAGTATCGCCAGCCAACAGATGGTGGAAATTGCCAAGGCGGTGTCCTACAACGCCGACGTATTGATTATGGATGAACCCACCTCGGCATTAACCGAAGGGGAGGTCATACACCTGTTTGCGATTATTCGCGAGCTGCGTGAGCAGGGGAAAGGGATTATTTATATCAGCCACAAGATGGATGAAATCTTTGCGATTACTGATGAAGTGAGCATCTTCCGTGATGGCACCTTTATCGCCAGCGATAAAACCGCAAACCTGACCAAACAATCGCTGATCACCATGATGGTGGGCCGCGAATTAACCCACATGTTCCCCAAGTTCAATAACAACATTGGTGAAGAGGTGCTGCGGGTTGAAGGTTTGCGCCGTGCAGGCTGGTTCCAGGATATCTCTTTTAGCCTCAAACGCGGTGAGATCCTCGGTGTGGCCGGGCTGGTGGGCGCGGGCCGCAGCGAAGTGATGGAGAGCCTGTTTGGCATGCATCCTGCCGAGGGGGGCAGGATCTTGATTGAAGGCCAGCCGGTGAAAATAGATTCACCGTCAAAAGCCATCGAGCAGGGGCTGGCTTTTCTGACGGAAGATCGCAAAAAGTCCGGGCTGTTTCTGGTGCTGTCGGTGGTGGAGAACATGAGTATTGTCAATCTCTCCGAATATATCGGCAAAAACGGTTTTGTCAGCCATGTGCAAATGGCGCAAGACTGCATGGAGCAGATTAAGAAGCTCAATATCAAAACGCCAACCATGGATCAGATTATTAATAATCTCAGCGGCGGTAATCAGCAAAAGGTGTTAATTGCCCGCTGGCTGTTAGCGCAACCGAAAATATTGATCCTCGATGAGCCTACGCGCGGTATCGACGTCGGGGCAAAGGCGGAAATATATCGGCTGATCAGTGAACTGGCGAACCGTGGCGTAGCCATTATTTTAGTGTCATCGGAATTGCCAGAAATTCTTGGCATGAGCGATCGCGTCATGGTCATGCATGGGGGGCGCATCACCGGGATCCTGGATAAAAATGAAGCAGACCAGGAAAAAGTCATGGCGCTAGCCTCGGAATAACCTAAAGGTGACCCACAATGAGTAACGCAAACCTGGATAAATCTTTCACGGCCGCAGCGCCGAATAAAACCTCGCTGCTTTCCGGCCTGAATGGCAAGATGCCGAAAGACACCGGTATTTTTATTGTCATGATCGGCATTGCGCTGATCTTTGAAATTCTCGGTTGGTCGATACGCGATCAATCATTCCTGCTGAACCCCAACCGCTTGTTGCTGATTGTGCTGCAGGTGGCGATTATCGGGATTATTGCGGTGGGGGTGACGCAGGTCATTATTACCACCGGTATCGATCTTTCCTCCGGCTCACTGATCGCCCTGACGGCGGTGGTGGCCGCCAGCCTGGCGCAAACCTCAGACAGCATCTCCCCTATGTATCCTGCTCTGCTCGATCTGCCCGCTGTTATTCCGATCGGCGCTGGGATCGGCGTTGGGATCCTCTGCGGATTTATCAACGGTTTCCTCATTACCCGTACCGGTATTCCACCGTTTATTGCCACGCTGGGGATGATGGTTTCGGCACGAGGTCTGGCGCAGTACTACACCAAGGGGAACCCGGTCAGTTTCCTGTCAGACGGTTTTACGGCGATCGGGCAAGGTGCGATGCCGGTGATTATTTTCCTGGTGATCGCGGTGATCTTCCACGTCGCCCTGAAGCATACCCGCTATGGTAAATACATTTATGCCATTGGCGGCAACATGACTTCGGCCAAAGTGTCGGGCATCAACGTCAATAAATATCTGGTGACGGTCTACACCATTGCCGGGGGATTGGCGGGGCTGGCTGGCGTGGTACTGGCGGCGCGCGTCAGCAGCGGGCAGTCGAGCATGGGGGTTTCTTATGAGCTGGATGCTATCGCAGCCGCGGTGATCGGCGGCAGTAGCTTGATGGGGGGAGTCGGGCGCATTACCGGCACCCTGATTGGGGCGGTGATCCTCGGGCTGATAAAAAGTGGCTTCACCTTTATCGGCGTGGATTCCTATATTCAGGACATTATCAAAGGCATCATCATCGTGGCCGCAGTGGCCATCGATATGCGTCGCAACCGCAAAAAAGTATAAGCGCCTTACTCAACATAATTCGAGTTGCTTGTAGGCGACAGTACGTAGCTTACAAGCAGCTTGAAGTATAACGAGTATAACCGCCGGCTGAGTGAACTCAGACTTCGGCATGATTGATGCGCCGTGCCTGAACGTACTTTGTCTTCCAGTATTGATTGTCCAATTCTGAAACCGTCACGCCCACTTTGGTGGAAGCATGCAGGAATTTGCCATCCCCGATGTACACGCCAACATGGCGTTCACGCGCAGAGGTTTTAAAAAATACCAGATCGCCCGTAGCAAGATCGTCTTTGGCAACGTGCGAGCCTAACTTGCTCTGTTCATGCGAGCTTCTTGGCAAATTGAGCGAAAACTCATCGGCAAAAATGCGCTGCATGTAGGCAGAGCAATCGATGCCTTTACGCGAATTGCCACCGAATTTGTAGCGTACGCCTTCCCATTCATCATAGTGTGACAGGATTTTTTTAAGTCTCTGCGTGTCGCTATCGCCTGATTTATCAGGGCTATTGCTGCTGGCAAAGGATGAATTAAAAAAATCCTGCTTGATGTTGGTACTGGTGCTCGCTGCGGCAGAAAAAACGGATAACGAGGTTAAAACAACAAGTAACGGAGTAAAAATCTTTAGCATGAGTGACATCAAAAGTGAAAACTAAACAACTATCCCTGGTTACAACGCCCGGATGGATCCTTGAAGAAGGCGAAACTCTACACATTTTTTGCTCAAAAATAAACCAATAATTGGCTGTAAATTGTCCTGTTTTGGAGTGGGTGAGTTAAGCCACTGATCGTAATCTTTTAATTAATATGATTTTTAGCCGTGAGTCTGAGTTTATTACCGTATTAAACCAGGTAATAAGGACGCAGCGCCTGGCGTTACCGAGCCGGGCTGCGAGGGCAGATCGGGAGAAAACGTTCTCTTGAAGGAGCGCAATACGGAATATGGCTTAGCGCCAGAAAAAATAGAGTCGTCCAGCATGTTAAAGCCAGACAGGTCACCCAACCTGCCTGGCTTGGAGACTTACGCTGTGAAGAACTGCATTACCTGCTGGCTGAACCGCACCGGGCAAGCCACGTTAGAGATGTGCGAGGTGGGTAAGATGGCCAGCACGGCATTCGGTGCGTTGGCCACCAGCCATTCGGCATCGGTGACGGTGGTAACCGGATCATGTTCCCCGGCAATCGCCAGCAGCGGGGCCGCCATGTGCGGCACTTCTGCCCGCAGATCGGCCTGTGCCAGCGCTTGGCAGCAGGCAGCGTAGCCCGCCGCATTGCCCTGTGCCAGTTGTTTTACCAAGCTGGCGACCAGTTGCGCTTGGTCACGCTGGAAATCCTCCGTAAACCACCGGGCGGGAGAAGCGGCAGCGATAGGGGCCAACCCTGTTTGCTGCACTTGTTGCGCGCGCTGTTGCCAACCTTCTGCGCTGCCGATCCGCGCGGCGGTGTTGGCCACCGCCAGCTTGTGGAAACGTTGCGGATGATAACGGTTGAGCCACAGGCCGGTCAGCCCGCCCATCGAAATACCGCAGAAATAGGCGCGTTCCATATCCAGCTTATCGAGCAGGGCGATCACGTCCTGCCCCAAAATATCAAGCGTCAGCGGCATCGCTGGCAGCGGCGTGGTGCCGTGGCCCCGCTGGTTGTAACGCAGCACGCGGAACCGTTGCGTCAACGCTGCCATTTGCGGTTGCCACAGTTCAAAAGTGGTGCCCAGCGAGTTAGACAGCACCAACAAAGGTGCTGTACTTGGGCCATCCAGGCGATAGTCGATAGTCATCTCACACTCTCTCGATAATCAGGGCGATACCTTGGCCGACGCCGATACACATAGCGCACAAGCCATAGCGACCACCGGTTTTTTGCAGTTGCCAGGCGGCATTCATCACCAGCCTGCCGCCAGAGGCACCCAAAGGATGGCCGAGAGCAATGGCACCGCCGTTCGGGTTCACCTGCGGCGCGTCGTCCGCCAGCCCCAGTTCGCGGGTAACCGCCAGCGCCTGTGCGGCAAAGGCTTCGTTTAGTTCGAATACATCCATCTGATCCAGCTTCAGCCCGGCAAGATTCAACACTTTGCGCACCGCTTGCACCGGGCCAAAGCCCATAATGCTCGGTTCAATGCCGGTTACGGCACTGGCCACGATGCGCGCCAGCGGTTGCAGGCCATGCTGCTGCATACCGTGTTCGCTGGCTAACAGCAATGCACAAGCGCCGTCGTTAAGGCCGGACGCGTTGCCCGCGGTGATGGTTCCCTGTGGGGTGACTACTGGCTTCAGTTTTTCCAGCGCCTGAAGCGTGGTCGCTCTAGGGTGTTCATCCAGAGTGAACAGCAGCGGCTCGCCCTTTTTCTGCGGGATACTGACTTCCGTCAATTGGCTAGCGAAGAAGCCACTCTCTTGTGCGGCGGCGGTGCGTTGCTGGCTGCGTAACGCAAAAGCATCCTGATCGTGGCGGTTAATGCCAAACTTCAGCGCTACGTTTTCAGCAGTTTGAGGCATGGATTCCACACCGTACAGCGCTTTCATCTGCGGATTGATAAAGCGCCAGCCCATGGTGGTATCTTCCAGTTGCATGCTGCGGCTGAACGCGCTTTCCGCTTTGCCCATCACGAACGGCGCACGCGACATGCTCTCTACGCCACCGGCGATCAGCAAATTGCTTTCCCCGGTTTTGATGGCGCGTGCGGCCATCGCTACCGCATCCAGGCTGGAACCACACAGGCGATTAATGGTGCAACCGGGGACGGAGGTAGGCAGGCCCGCCAGCAGCAGCGCCATCCGCGCCACGTTGCGGTTATCCTCACCGGCCTGATTGGCGCAGCCCAGTAGCACATCGTCCAGCGCACTCCAGTCCAGCGCCGGGTGGCGCTGTTGCAGAGCTTTAAGCGGCAGGGCGGCCAGATCGTCGGCGCGGATGCTGGCCAGGCTGCCGTTGAGCTTGCCGAACGGGGTACGGACGGCATCACACAGATACGCTGGATTCATGCTGTTTCTCTCTCTGTTGAAGGGCAAAAGTCAGTTCGACCGGGGTGATGTCCTGCAGCTGCTGTGGCGTCAGGCCGCCAAAGATTTCGCGCACCACCAAACCCTGTGGCGTAACGTCGATCACCGCCAGATCGCTGTAGATGCGGTCGATACAGCCAACGCCGGTCAGAGGATAAGTGCACTCTTTGACGATCTTACACTCGCCTTTTTTGGTCAGGTGTTCGGTCATTACATACACCTGGCGAGCACCGATCGCTAAATCCATCGCGCCGCCCACCGCCGGGATGGCACCAGGCGCGCCGGTGCTCCAGTTGGCCAAATCACCACGCTGCGAAACCTGATAGGCACCCAAGACACAAATATCCAGGTGCCCGCCGCGCATCATGGCAAAAGAATCGCCGTGGTGGAAAAAGCAGCCGCCGGGCAGCAGGGTGACCGCCTGTTTGCCCGCATTGATCAGCTCGGGATCTTCTTCACCGGCGGCGGGGGCTGGGCCCATACCAAGAATACCGTTCTCGCTATGCAGGAAGATCTCTTTGTCGGCGGGCAAGTAGTTGGCGATCTGGGTCGGGATCCCAATCCCCAGGTTCACGTAGGCCCCTTCCGGGATATCACGGGCAATCCGCTCGGCCAGTTGCGCATGAGTGAGTTTTGACATAACCATTCCTTAAGCTGAAAGCTGTTGAGCGTTGGCGGGGGAGATGACCAGGCGCTGTACGAAGATCCCGGGGGTAATCACGGTTTCCGGATCCAGTTCACCCAGCGCAACCTGCTGATTAACCTCGGCGATGGTACAGGTGGCGGCCATTGCCATGATCGGGCCGAAGTTGCGCCCGGTTTTGTTGTACACCAGGTTGCCCCAGCGATCGGCACGCTCGGCCTTGATCAGCGCGAAGTCGGCTTTCAGCGGCAGTTCGAACACATATTGGCGGCCATCGATCTCGCGGGTTTCCTTATTTTCGGCCAGCAAGGTGCCATAGCCTGTCGGGGTATAAATTCCCCCCAGCCCAGCACCACCGGCCTGAATGCGTGCGGCCAGGTTGCCCTGCGGGATCAGTTCCAGTTCCAGTTCGCCACGGCGGTAGAGATCGTCAAATACCCATGAATCAGACTGGCGCGGGAACGAACAAATCACCTTGCGTACGCAACCGGCTTTCAGCAGCGCCGCCAGGCCGAAATCGCCGTTGCCCGCGTTGTTGCTGATCAGCGTCAGCTCACGCGGGCGGCGGCGGATCAGGGCATCCAGCAGAGCATAAGGTTGGCCTGCCGGGCCAAACCCCCCCACCATCAGGGTGGCGCCGTCATGAATATCGGCCACGGCGGCGTCGGTGGAAGGCATGCTTTTGTTGATCATTGCTTCTCCTGAGTATGCGGTTGATTGCGGTGCCAAGAGGTTTGGCTGGTTTTAACTTAGAGGAGTAAAAATTGAGCGACAAGTGCGATTATCATCATATTGTGCGATTATCGGAACATTTGTTATTTTGATGTTAATTTTGTGACGCAGGTAGAGAATTTGGCATTTGCCGCCGCCTATCAGGCTGTTTCTGGTTGCTGAGGGTATAGTGCGGTGATTCGTAGGAGTAATTGGAGGCAAGGATGAGTGATAAACCAAAGTGTGCTACCGAAGAGTTGCAGCGGCTGCAGGAAATCAGCGAATTGGCCAACGACCAATACAAGGGCGATCCGAATTTTATGGCCTCGCTGGCCAGAGGCCTGGAAGTGTTGCAGGCGTTTAAGCCGCAATATTCGGAGATGTCGGTGTCAGAGATCAGCCAGATCACCGGCATTCCGCGGGCTGCGGTGCGCCGGTGCCTGTATACGCTAAATGCGCTGGGGTTTGTGCATTGCCCGGATGGCCGCCACTATCGCCTGTTACCCCGCGTGTTAACCCTGGGCCACGCCTATCTTTCATCCTCAGAGCTGGCGAAAGCCGCGCAGAACTCACTGGATTACCTGAGCAAGCTGCTGAACGAATCTTGCTCGGTAGCGACGCTGGACGGCGACAATATCCTGTATATCGCCCGTGCTTCGGTAAAACGCATTATGACCATCGATCTGGGGCGCGGCAGCCGCTTGCCAGCCTACGCCACTTCAATGGGCATGGTGCTGCTCAGCGCGCTGGATGCTCAACAGCTGGAAGAGTATCTGTCGCGTGTCGCGATCGAACCGTTGACCGGTTTCACCGTGACCAGCGCCGAGGCGTTGCGCGCTGAACTGGCGCAGGTGCGCCGCCAGGGCTATGCGATCAACGATCAGCAACTGGAGCTTGGCCTGCGTTCTATCGCGGTGCCAATGTATTCGCGCAAAGGCGGGGTAGTGGCGGCGATGAACGTAGGGGTTAATGCCTCGCAGGTCCAGGCCTCAGAACTGCGTGAAAGAGTCTTGCCTCAGCTCCAGCGTGCGGCGATGGAGCTGGCGTTGTTGCTGTAGTTCATCTCAGGGCTTGATATAGCTGATGCCTTCCTCTTCATACAGGCTGTAGATCATGTGCAGCAGCGTCTTGATATCTTCTGATTCATCCAGCAAGCGGGTGCTCATGATGATCGGGGAAACCAGATACTGCTCATTCAAGGCTTTGTAGATCACATCCTGGCGCTTCAGGCTGTGCAAACATTGAGGAACCAAGGTGACGCCTTCGCCTGCGGCCACCAGGCCTAACGCCACTTGCAGCTCGCGAACCTCCATGATTTTGCGCGGCTCAAGCGCACGATCGCGAAAGGTTGCCAGCACCTGATCGGCAAAGCTTGGCCGGGGAGTTTGCGGGTAAACGATCAGGGTTTCTGCCTGCAAATGGCGCAGCGTCAGTTCAGACGCATTCGCCAGCGGGTGATCGGCCGCTAAGGCTGCCATCAGGTTTTCATCGCGCAGGATGATGCGCCGCACGTTGGCATCTTCATGGCGGATGCGGCCAAAACCCACATCGATGTGGCCCTCTTTCAGCGCCTGGATCTGCTCCATGGTGGTCATCTCCTGCAGGCTCATCGCCACTTCCGGGTATTGCGTGCGGAAACGGCGGATCAGCCGCGGCAGGATCCCGTACAGCGTTGAGGCAACAAAACCAATCGACAGCGAACGATCCAGTTGCCCAACCCGCTGGGTCATTGATTTCAGTTCCACGCTCTGGGCCAGAAATTGCAGCGCATGGCCGTACAAGAAACGGCCTGCTTCGGTGAGCTTCAGCGGGCGGGAACCGCGCTCAAACAGCACTACCCCCAAATCGTCTTCCAACTGTTGAATCTGTCGGCTGAGCGGCGGCTGGCTGATGTGCAGCCGTTCTGCCGCGCGGCTGAAGTTCTGCTCTTCCGCGACGGCGATAAAATAGCGCAAGTGCCGTAATTCCATGTTGATACCTTTAAGGTATGAAGACGATGCCAAATCGGTGTTAGACGGCCAGCATATGTTGGATATAGGGTCATATACAACCTCAATCCGCCAAGTTTGATACCGGAAAAATATGATTAAAGCCATTGAAACTCTGCTGCTGGACGTGCCGGCAATCCGCCCTCACCGCCTGTCGGTGGCCACGGTGAATGTGCAAACCCTGGTGTTGGTGCGTGTGCTGTGTGACGACGGGATCGAAGGCTGGGGCGAAGCAACCACCATCGGTGGCCTGAGCTACGGCGAAGAAAGCCCGGAAAGTGTGAAGGTAAATATTGATACCTATCTGGCACCGTTACTGATCGGGATGGAGGCCAGCCAGGTGGCACCGGCCATGGCTCGGTTGCGCAAGTCGATTCAGGGCAACCGCTTTGCCAAATGTGCGTTGGAAACGGCGTTGCTGGATGCACAGGCGCGGCGGCTGAATATCCCGCTCAGCGAACTGCTGGGGGGGCGGGTGCGTGACGCACTGCCAGTGGCCTGGACGCTGGCCAGCGGCGATACGCAGAAGGATATCGCGGAAGCAGAAAAGATGCTGGAGCTGCGCCGTCATCGCATTTTCAAACTCAAGATTGGTCTGCGGGCGGTGGAAGCCGATGTGGCACACGTGCTGGCGATCAAACGGGCGTTGGGCGATGAGGTGAGCGTGCGCGTTGACGTCAACCAGGCCTGGAACGAGCTGGACGCGGAACGCGGCATCGCCGCACTGGAGGCGGGTGGGATCGATCTGATCGAACAACCTATCCGTGCAGAAAACCGCGCCGGTATGGCCCGGCTCGCCAGGCGTTTTACCGTGCCGATTATGGCGGACGAAGTATTGAAAGGGCCGTTGGATGCCTTTGATCTGGCAACCCATGCCGCTGCCGATGTGTTCTCGGTGAAAATCAGCCAGTCCGGCGGCCTGACTCAGGCGCGCCAGGTGGCCGATATCGCTACGCTGGCGGGGATCGGCCTATACGGCGGCACCATGCTGGAAGGGGCGATCGGTACTGCGGCATCTGCCCATGTATTTGCCACCTTCAGCGATCTCAGCCAGGGCACCGAGCTGTTCGGCCCGCTGTTGCTGACCGAAGACATCCTGACCGAGCCCTTGGTTTACCGCGATTTTATGCTGCAGGTGCCCACCGGAGCGGGGTTAGGTGTTGAGATCGACCGCGACAAAGTCGCCGCTCTGCGCCGTGGCTGACAGAACTCTAAGCTAAAGGACCTATCGCTATGCTGTTTCACGTAAGAATGGACGTTAATTTACCCGCCTCGATGCCGGAAGCAGAAGCTGCCGCACTAAAGGCAACGGAAAAAGCCCAGTCGCAGGCGTTACAGGCCAGCGGTCAATGGCGCCACCTGTGGCGCATTGCGGGGCAGTATTCCAACATCAGCCTGTTTGACGTCAGCAGTATTGATGAGCTGCACCAACTGTTGTCGCAGCTGCCGCTGTTCCCCTACATGAAGATTCAGGTTATGCCGCTATGTCGTCACCCTTCCTCAATCAGGGAGGACGATCGCTGAGTTAGGCCGCGGGTGCATCACCTGCCAATGTTTATGTCGCTGTTCCCTGCCGGGCAAATACCGGTGGGGAGAATAAAAAAGAAAGCCGTTAAAAACCAAAAATAGCCGCAGGACTGTACCCCCTCGGCTCAGTAAACAATACGGAGCAATGACATGACTCATAACGATATCGACACCCTGGTCAACAGCTTTATTGTTGACACCGCCAAAGGCGAAGTTAACCCACGTGTTCAACAGGTTACCGTGCGCTTGCTGGGCGATCTGTTTAAAGCGATTGAGGATCTCGATCTTCAGCCGAGTGAAATTTGGAAAGGGTTGGAATACCTGGCGGAAACCGGTGCCAGCCACGAAATGGGGCTGCTGGCCGCAGGGCTGGGGCTGGAACGCTTCATCGATATTCGCGCTGACGAAGCCGAAGCCAGAGCCGGCCTGACCGGCGGCACGCCGCGTACTATCGAAGGGCCGCTGTATGTGGCCGGTGCACCGGTCTGCCAGGGCTTTGCCCGCCTGGATGACGGCACAGAAAGTGCCGAAGGTGAAGTGCTGTTTATGCAGGGCACGGTGATGGACGCCAACGGCAAGCCGCTGCCGGGGGCCACCGTCGAGGTCTGGCACGCTAACCTGATGGGCAACTATTCGTTCTTCGATAAGAGCCAATCGGCGTTCAACCTGCGCCGCACCATCGTGACCGACAGTCAAGGCAACTATCAGTTCCGCAGCATCGTGCCTTCTGGCTACGGTTGCCCGCCGCAAGGCTCCACTCAGCAGTTGCTGAACCTGTTGGGCCGCCATGGCCGCCGCCCGGCGCATATCCACTTCTTCGTCTATGCCGACGGTTACCGCAAGCTCACCACGCAGATCAACATCGACGGTGATGAGTATCTGTGGGACGACTTCGCCTTCGCCAGCCGCGAGGGGCTGGTGCCGCAGGTGAAAAAGATTTCGGCACCGGATCAACTGGACAGCAAACAGCTCAGCAAGCCTTTCTCCTCGATCGACTTCAACTTCACGCTGCATAAAGAACGTACTGCCGCGCCAGAAGCCGAAGTGGAACGCAAACGCGCTCAAGCGTAGCCCGGCCTGTCACTGCCTCTGTTCAGGGGCAGTGAGTCTCTGTTGAATAACGCCCGCCGGAGCAAAACCTGTCCTCATTATTTTAATATATTCTGCCACTTGGTGCTGCATGCGCACGCGCACAACCGGGGGCCAAGGGTATAACAGGAGCATGAATGTGAGCACGCCACAAGAGTTACAACACTGGCAGCATGTGATTGAAAACAGCCTCGACTTTCGGCCAGCGGAGGGCGTTTATCGCATCGCCCGCTCAATGTTTACCAACCAGGAGTTGTTCGACCTGGAAATGGAGCTGATTTTCGAAAAGCAGTGGATCTTTGCCTGCCATGAAAGCCAAATCCCTAATCCGCACGATTTCATCACCGTGCAAGCGGGCCGCCAGCCGATGCTGGTCACTCGCGACGGTAAGGGTGAGCTGCACGCGTTGGCGAATACCTGTCAGCACCGTGGTGCAACATTGACCCGCGTTTGCCAGGGCAACCAAAGCACCTTTACCTGCCCGTTTCACGCCTGGTGCTATAAATCTGACGGTGCGCTGGCGAAGGTAAAGGCCCCGGCGGAATACGGCAGCGACTTTGATAAAAGCCGTCATGGCTTAAAAGCGGCGCGTATCGCCAGCTATCGCGGCTTTGTGTTTATCAGCCTGGATACCGAATCCGAGCAGAGCCTGACCGATTTCCTGGGCGACACCACGCTGTTCTTCGACATGATGCTGGAGCAGTCTGAAAACGCTGAACTGGAAGTGTTGCCCGGTGTTTCGACCTATACCTACCCCGGCAACTGGAAGCTGCAGAATGAAAATGGGCTGGATGGTTACCACGTCAGCACCGTTCACTATAACTATGTCTCGACGGCCAACCACCGCCGTGAGCTGAATATTCAGCGTAACGGTGCCAGCGACAGCACGCTCGACTACAGCAAACTGGGGGCCGGGGATAAAGACACCGACGACGGCTGGTTCTCGTTCAAACATGGCCACGGCCTGCTGTTCAGCGATATGCCGAACGCCGCCGATGTTCGCCCCGGCTATGCCCGCATCATGCCGCGCCTGCTGGATAAATACCCACAGGAACGTGCGCAGTGGACCATGCATCGCCTGCGTAACCTCAACATCTACCCCAGCCTGTTCTTTATGGATCAGATCAGTTCCCAACTGCGCATTATCCGCCCAGTTAGTTGGAACAAAACCGAAGTGATCAGCCTGTGCCTGGGGGTGAAAGGGGAGTCCGATCGGGATCGCGAAAGCCGTATCCGCCAGTTTGAAGACTTCTTCAACGTATCCGGCATGGGGACACCGGACGATCTGGTGGAGTTCCGCGAACAGCAGCGTGGCTTCGAAGCGCGCAGCACGCCGTGGAGCGATATCTCCCGTGGGCATCAGCACTGGCAGTACGGCGCAACGCATAACAGCGCCATTCTCAACATTACGCCTGCGATCACCGGGACCGAAATTACCCACGAAGGGCTGTATGTCAACCAGCACCGCGCATGGCAGCAAATGATGCTGGCGGGGCTGGAGAAAAAAATAGCGCAGGCGCCGGCCCGCTGAAATGACGGAGATAAATCATGCAAAACATCACGCCTGAGCAGCACTATGCCGTTGAACAATTTTTATACCAGGTGTCAGAGGCCTGCGATCGGCAGGATTGGGATCGCTATCTCAGCTATTTCACCGAAGAGGCCGAGTTTCACGTGCCGCAGTGGCGCAGTGAACATGAATATACGCAGGATCCGAAGCGGGAAATGTCGCTGATCTACTATGCCAACCGTTCTGGCCTGGAGGATCGGGTATTCCGCATTCGCACCGGCAAGTCGGCCGCCTGTACGCCGATGCCGCGCACGCTGCACCTGATCGACAACGTGCGCTGCCAGGCAGGGGCTGACGAGCAACTTGATGTTAGCGCCAACTGGGTTACGCATTTCTACCGCTTTGGTGAAAGCCGCCACTTCTTTGGCCGGGCTACCTATCGCCTGTGTTGGCAGGAAGGGCAGTTAAAAATCACCAGCAAACACGTGCTGCTGCTGAATGACAAGATCGATTCAGTGCTCGATTTCTACCATCTCTGATTAGCCTCAGGACGGCGGCTGCGGCCGCCGTTGTTATAAACAGTATTGATACAGGAGTGACAATGACCCATCGCGCCGCCATTATTTTCCGGGATGGACTCACGCAGTTTATTCAGGTTGAACAGAATGAAAAACTGCTGGATGCGGCTTTTCGTCACGGGATCTCGTTGCCGCTGGACTGCCGCGAAGGGGTTTGCGCCACCTGCCGTGGCCGTTGTGAATCGGGAACCATCGAAATGGAATACGTCGATGATGAGGCGCTGAGTGCCAGCGAGCTTGAACAGGGCTATATGCTGGCCTGCCAGACTCGGCTGACGTCGCCAGGTTCTTTCTACTTTGATATCGACTCCAGCATCTGCAACCTCAGCCAGCAGCACTATCGCGGACGTGTGAGTGCGCTGAACCTGCTCTCGGATACGGTTGCCACCCTGGAGATCACGCTGGATGAAGGATCGCCGGAACTGCACTACTTGCCCGGGCAATACGCGCGCATTCAGATCCCTGGCAGTGAGGAAACCCGCGCCTATTCGTATGCCAGCGCCAGCGCGCAATCGGCGGTAGTGCGCTTTTTGATCCGTTTATTGCCGAGCGGGTTGATGAGTGACTATTTGCGCCAGCGTTGCCAGGTGGGGGACAGCATCAGCTTTACCGCCCCGTTCGGCGCATTCTATCTGCGTGAGGTGAAGCGCCCGCTGCTGTTTGTTGCCGGGGGCACCGGGCTGTCGGCGTTTCTCAGTATGCTGGAAAGCCTGGCCGAACAAGGGGACGGAGGGCAACCGATCGCACTGTATTACGGGGTAAACCGCGAGAGTGAGATCAGCGAGCTGGCGCGGCTCGACGCTCTGAGCCAACGACTGACTCATTTCAGCTATCAGGTGGTGGTGGTCGATCCCAGCGCTGCATGGCAGGGTAAAAAAGGCTGGGTGACTAATGCATTGGAAAGCCACCTGCTGCAACAACCGTTCGATGCCTATCTGTGCGGGCCGCCGCCGATGATCGAAGCGACCTGCAACTGGCTGTCTGCTCAACCGGTAGCCGAACATCAGGTGTATTTTGAGCGTTTTGTTTCTAGCTGATTCCCGTTTGATACCTTTACGCTAAGGAGAGCTTGTATGGCTCAGATCGAGATAAACGTCGTTGATATTACGCCAATAATCGACAATGCAAAATTTCAGAATATCCATCGGCTGACTATTTTCTGGTGTGCCTACATTATTATATTCGATGGTTACGATCTCGCCGTGCTGGGGGTGATTCTCCCCAAATTAATGGCTGACTGGGGGTTAACGGCAACGCAGGCCGGTTTATTGGGGAGCTATACGCTGATTGGCATGATGGTGGGGGCGCTGTCGTTAGGCTCACTTTCAGACAAAATAGGTAAGAAGAAGGTGATTACCCTTTGCGTGATCACCTTCAGCTTATTTACCTTCCTGTGCGGATTTACCGTTAATGCCTCGCAGTTTGGCTGGTGCCGCTTTATCGCTGGCATTGGTCTGGGTGGCGTAATGCCTAATGTGACCGCACTCACCAGCGAATACTCGCCGAAAAGCAAACGCAGCTTGATGGTGGGCTTGATGTTCAGTGGCTATTCCATCGGTGGGATGTGGGCCGCGATATTAGGTATCTACTTAATTCCGCTGCTGGGTTGGCAGTCTATCTTTTACGTCGCCATTTTCCCCATCCTGTTTTTGCCCTGGATGTTAAAGCACTTACCAGAGTCAGCGGCCTTCTTGATTAAAACCAAGCAGAATGAACGTTTAAAGAATGCGCTGGAAAAAATCGCACCAGATTATATTCATCAGCCAGGGACCGAGTTTGTCAGCCAATCCGCCCTCGGGGCGGGGCCGGTAAAAATGGCCATCGGCGACTTGTTTGCCGATCGCCGAATGCTAAGCACTCTGATGTTCTGGCTGGTGTTCTTTATGTCGCTGTATGTGATCTATGGCATGACCTCCTGGTTACCTAAACTGATGCTGCAGGCGGGTTATCCGTTGGGCTCCAGCCTGATGTTTCTGTTTGCACTGCACTTTGGCACCATCTCCGGGGCGTTAACGAGCTGCTGGCTGATGGATAAAGTGAGTGGCAGAACGGTGCTGATCGCCTATTTCCTGCTGGGCTCGGTGACAATTGCGTTGCTGGGGGTGCAAAGCTCAATGAGCCTTCTTTATTTGTTATTAATTATTGCCGGAGCCAGCACGATTGGCACTCAGATCGCCATGACGTCTTATGTTGCGCGGTTTTACCCTAGTACCATGACCGCAACGGGGCTTGGGTGGGGATTGGGGATCGGGCGCATCGGTGCTATTCTCGGCCCTTTCGCGGGGGGGTTATTAATCGATCTGGAATTAACCTTGCAACAGAACTTCATGGCTTTTGCCTTGCCGTCGTTACTGGCCGCAGGCTGCATGTTTTTTGTTAACCCACGGCTGGCTGCCTCTTAATCTCTACGCAAGCGATGAGAGGCATGGGACTTGAGCAAAGAGGGAAGAACGGTATGCCACCCCTTTATCGGAATATGGATCGTTTACAGCTTGATGCGGCCTACAATAACACCAAGGCCGTGCGTGATTTCCCAGCGTTATTGGCTGAATTTCAACAGCGGAGTGCGGCCTGGTATGCCGCGGCCAATGTTCAGCGTGATATCCCTTACGCTAATGGTGCCAGAACCCGTTTTGACCTTTTCCCGGCTCACGGGAAGGATGCGCCAACGCTGATATTTATCCACGGCGGTTACTGGCAGAATTGCAATAAAGAAGATTTTGCTTTTATCGCGCAAGGCCCGTGTAACAGCAATATCAACGTTATTCTGGCGGAATATACCTTGGCACCTGAAGCCTCGATGACAACCATCGTCAATGAGATTGGGGCGCTGTTGGATTTTCTGCATAACAACCAGGCAATGTTTAATATCACCCCCGGCAAGGTGTGCCTGTCTGGGCATTCTGCGGGTGGGCATCTTACGGCGCTTCACCGCGGGCATCCGTTAATCTCACATGCGATGCCGCTCAGCGCGCTGGTGGATCTGGAGCCCATCAGTTTGAGCTGGCTGAATGATAAGCTCGCGCTGACCCCAAAAGAAATCAGTGACTATAGCCCGATACATTCTGTCAGTTTAGGGGGGCCGATTGCTGTTCAGGTGGGGGACGATGAATTACCCGAATTGATTCGCCATTCGCAAGAGTACGCCGAAGCGTTAGCACAATGTGGTAATCATGTGATGTACCAGCGCGTTGCCGGGTGCAACCATTTCTCTTTGCTGAATGAGTTCCAAACCGGGGGCAAACTGTTGCAGACGTTGCGGGATTTACTGACTCAGTAGCCTGCTGGTGGTCGGAACAACAAGGAACGTATAACGCTTGCCTGTTAAGGTGAACGAGTCCCCTCTCCCACAGGGAGAGGGGGCGTTTCCTTTAGCCATTGATGCCTGATTATGTAGTTTTGTGCTTAACTGACCGGCATGAGCTGATAAGCATCCCCTTTCTTAACAAAACTATTATCACAGGGTGATATTTTGCGGGCCGAGCTTTTGGATCAGCGCCGCAATATCCACTTCATCAACCTTATCTGCCTGTAAATAGGCCACGCCGTAATCATGCCAGACGCCCGATTGCAGGAAGAGAATAAACAGCTCACGATCCAGGTGATTTTCGTTCACCATTGCCGCCATGATCTTTAGCGATTCCGATAACATTTTCCCCTGTTTATAAGGGCGATCGGCGGCGGTCAAGGCTTCAAACACGTCGGCAATCGCCATCATCCTGACCGGAATGCTCATTTGCTGATAGTTCAATTGATAAGGGTAACCCTTACCGTCCATACGCTCATGATGACCACCGGCAATTACCGGCACATTGGCCATGGTGCGCGGGAACGGCAGCTTTTTCAGCATGATAATGGTCTGCATAATATGCTCGTTGATCTTATAACGCTCTTCTTCGTTCAGCGTGCCCCGGCGAATTGAGAGGTTATAAATCTCCCCATAGTTATACAGATAAGTGGGCTCCTTGAGCTTAAAGTTGTAGCTCTCCGGCAGGTGGTTTTTGCTATCCCGGTAGATGATATGCTCTTCTTTATCTGCCAGCATGGCTTCCTGCACCGGCAGCTCAGGGGCTGGCTGGCGCGTTTTACGAGCCCATTCAGCCTGGGACACCCCGGCGGTATCGTCCAGCGTTCGGGTCCACTGATAGCTGGCGATTTGCCGAATGCGCGCGAGCGCCTCGTCGGAAAGAAACTCACCGCCAACGTTACATTGAGCGATAAAATAGAAATCCTCATCCAACTGACGCAATTCCTCAGCCAACTGCTGTTCCGCCAGATCATCGTTGCCAGGCAGGCGGTTACGCAGAGAGAGGATCTCCTTTTCTCTTTTCAGCACCTCAAAGCGCATGCGTATTTCATGGATGCGATCGTAAATCAGTTCCAGCTTGGTGGCTTTATCAACCACAAATTCCGGCGTGGTGATCTTGCCGCAGTCGTGCAGCCAGCAGGCGATATGGAGCTCTTCCCACTCGTTTTCCGATAGGGTGAAATCCGCGAACGGGCCGTCTTGCACGTCAACCGCCGCTTTGGCCAGCATTTTGGTGATCTCAGGCACCCGTTGGCAATGGCCGCCGGTATAGGCGCTTTTGGCGTCGATCGCCCCGGCGATCAGTTCGATAAAAGCATTCAGCAGATTTTTTTGCTCTTGCAACAGGTACTGTGTTTCTATGGCGACAGAGAGGCTGCCGACCAGCGCGTTAACCAACTGTATTTTGGCGCTCTTGCGTTCGGTAGTTAATTCAGCGGTGTTAAGCAGCAGTAAGAAACCCAATAACTCTTCATCATGCGTCTGCATAGGGACGGCAATATACTGCAGAGGAAGATGAGCTTGGAAGAATGTACGCAGCGGATTGGGAATATGTTCGTTATCCAATACCCCGGAAACCGACTGGCCTTCGCGTATTTGCCAAAAGGTGGCGAGATCGTTTTTATCAAATTGGAGTGAGGCAATTTCCGTCAGCGGGATATCTTCATCATTCCAATGAAAAGCGATAGGGGTAAAGATCTCGCTGTTTTTATCCGCCAGGAAAATCACACCGCCGTTCATGGCCGCGATATCTGCGGTTTCATTCAGCAGCCCCTGCATTTGCTGCGGGAAATTATCTTTGGCTGACAATATGCTGCCCATCGAGATGAATTGCTTCAGCGTTCGTTTCATCTTTGACATGGCACGATGTAAGTCGTCAACCTCCTCAATAACCGAGTGCTCACGTTCTCTATCATCAAAGATCAGATTGCTGATGGCTTCGGCGTCTTTGCGCAGGCTAATCAGTGGGCTGGAGATGCGTAATGAGAAATACCAGACTACCGGCAGGCTAAACAGCAACAGGATAAAGGCAACCAGCGTTGAGCGGTTACGAATTGAATTCGCCCCGATGGTGAGATAAGCAGAGGGTGTGGCGATCACCAGATGATAGTGGTGGCTCGTGTTTTCAATGTTGATTACGGCTCCATACCAGTCTTGGCCCTGTGCTTTAAACTGAATGCTGTTATTGGTGCTATTAGTGGCATTGTCATGGTGAAAAGCGAGTAACGTTTTTAATACGGGCATACGTTCAATGCGGTTAAAGCCCTCATCATCCAGCCTGCCATCACGGTTTAGCTGTGGCTGGCTGGCGATAACTTCATTAGCAAAATTAACGATAGCGGCCTGGCTACTGGGGGGCAGCCCCTGGCGGTGCAGGAATTGAGAGAGCGATGCCAAAGAAACATCCATGCCGATCACTGCATGTTGATTATCTGCCCGTCGGCTGTAAGTGAAACCGGTCTCGCCAGTACCTTTGAAGGTATAAGTTGGCGAGACCACCAAGCCAGGTTGCTTTGAGGCCAGGATAAACCAGTCACGGGAGCGGGGATCAAACGGAGGGTCATCGACGACTTTACTGCTGAGCACCTGTTGGTTAGCGTCAAGATAAGTGAGGAGCTTTTCCGGTTTACTGGTAAAAAAACGGTTACTCTGCACCAGCCAGTGCACATTATCCGCTGCGTTAAAAAAAGCGCGGTTGGCGGCCGTAATACGACGCAGCATAAAGAAATCCCCATTGGGGTAGCCGACGTAGACCGAACTGGCATAGTCATTCTGGTTGAGTATTTCGACAAATTTGCCCACGGAGGCCATTCGCTGCTCTAACACTGCGGCTTCGGTAATGGGCATCCCCGCCAGGATATTGACCGACATCATCATGGTGCGCGTCACCGCATCCAATTCAGCGGCAATGGCTTCACCGGTTTTCTGATACTGCTGGTTGGTGCTGATCTCGCTTAACTTGGTCAGCTGGCTATGGCTGAAAATCACGATCACGCTGCCGATGGTAACAATCAACAGTGTAAACAGTGCAGCAATCTGGATATGCAATGGGTAACGATTTTTTAGCCCGGATAAATGGCTTAGCATAGGAATAACCTTAGATGCGTGTTTCCAACAGTTCTAATCATAGACGACGTGCGGCAAGCTGCTGAAGTTTGTACCCTAAAGTGCTTTTTCCCATTGCCCTATCTCGCACAAGTTCTCCACTTTTCTGAGCAATTTTGCATAAATTTTTGCAGTACGCTTTTTCATGCGGAATGTCATGGAATGTCATTAATTTTAACCATTACATTTACATGGTTATAACCCAGAAGATACCTGCCTACGCCAGCGATATAGAAGGTCATAACGCTAACTCTATTTATGCCTTTTTCAGCCAAATTGTTCGGAAAGGATACTATGAATCAATTTATCGTTGCAGAATCAGAGGCCTGTATTGGCTGCCGAAGCTGCGAAGTGGCTTGCGTGACGGCTCATCATCATGGGGACTATCCCAGCCAGCGGGAGTATTTCACGCCGCGGGTGAAAGTGATCCAAGGCCCGAGTGCCAATACGGCGGTGTTCTGCCATCACTGCGAAGATGCGCCTTGCGCTAATGTTTGCCCGACCGGGGCGATAGTCCAAGGCCATGACAGCATTCAGGTGAGCCAGGAAAAATGCATTGGCTGCAAAGCCTGCGCGCTGGCTTGCCCGTTTGGCATGATGACGGTGGTGACTGAAACCGTGCAGCCAGCCAATCATCGTTTGGCGGACAGCTATCAGAAAACAGAAGCACAGAAATGCGATCTGTGTAGCGATCTCAACCAGGATCCGGCCTGCGTGCGCGCCTGCCCGACCCACGCGCTGAGCCTGGTTGATAGTAAAACGCTGGTCGAACAGCAGATGCAAAAGCGCCAGCGCACGGCGGCGCGCGATCTTCATAGCCAGCTGTTTGGCAGCGTTGCCAAACAGCCAGCAGTGCAGAACCATCAGGCGCAGCTAAAACCGATCCGCAATCTGTTGCAACAGCCCCGAGCACCGCGCTTGGAAGCCAACAAGATCCCGCTTGAGTTACGTAAAACCACTTTTGCTGAAATCTACCAGCCATTCAACGAACAGCAGATTCACCAGCAGGCGGAGCGCTGCCTGAACTGCGGCAAGCAAAGCATCTGTTCCTGGACCTGCCCGCTGCATAACCAGATCCCACAATGGATCAAACTGGCCGATCAGGGCCGCATCTGGGAAGCCGCCGAGCTGTCACACCAGACCAGCAGCCTGCCGGAAGTCTGTGGGCGGGTTTGCCCACAGGATCGGTTGTGCGAGCAATCCTGCACCCTGAACGGCCACGGCGGCGCGGTCACCATCGGCAATATTGAGCGCTATATCACCGAAACCGCCTTCGCGATGGGCTGGCGGCCGGATATGTCCGCGGTCAAAAGTAGCGGCAAGCGGGTGGCGATTATCGGCGCTGGCCCGGCGGGGCTTGGCTGTGCCGACATTCTGGTGCGTAACGGGATTAAACCGGTGGTGTTTGATCGTTACCCGGAAATTGGCGGCCTGCTGACCTTCGGTATTCCCGCCTTCAAGCTGGAAAAAGACGTAATGGCCAGAAGGCGCGAAATCTTCAGCGATATGGGGGTCGAATTCAGGCTGAATACCGAGATTGGCAAAGATGTGTCGATGGAGGCTCTGCTGAACGAGTATGACGCGCTGTTTCTCGGGGTCGGGACGTACAAATCCATGAGCTCTGGGTTGGAGAATGAGGATGCGCCGCAGGTTCATGCCGCGTTGCCATTCCTGATTGCCAATACGCAACACCTGATGGGTTACCCCGAGAATCCGCAGAGCCCCTATATCAACATGGCGGGCAAACGGGTGATTGTGCTGGGGGGCGGTGATACCGCCATGGACTGTGTGCGCACCTCGCTGCGCCATGGGGCAACGCAGGTGATCTGCGCCTATCGCCGTGATGAGAAGAGCATGCCGGGTTCCAAGCGGGAAGTGAAAAATGCCCGCGAAGAGGGCGCCGAATTTATGTTCAATCTGCAACCGCTGGGCATAGTGCTAGACAAACATGGCAACGTCAGCGGCATTAAGATGCAGCGCACCGAAATGGGCGCGGCCGACAGCCAAGGGCGGCGGCAGGCGGTGGTGGTGGCGGGTTCTGAGCATGTCGTGCCTGCCGATGCGGTGATCATGGCCTTTGGTTTTAGCCCGCACCGCATGAGTTGGCTGGCCGAGCACAATGTGGTGCTGGATCGCCAAGGGCGGGTGGTGGCACCGACCGTAGCGGGTTATCCCTACCAGACCAGCAACCGTAAGATTTTTGCCGGTGGCGATATTGTGCGCGGGGCCGATCTGATCGTAACGGCCATCGCAGAAGGGCGCAAAGCCGCAGAAAGTATTGCTTATTATCTCAATGTGTTATAGCGCGGCCGAAGGAGAGAAATGATGAATCAATTTGTGATCGCCGACATGCAGCAGTGTATCGGTTGCCGCACCTGTGAGATTGCCTGTGCAATGGCGCACCAGGGGGAAAACCCACAGCCGCTGACGCCAGAAAACTTTAACCCGCGGCTGAAAGTGATGAAAACCTTCAGCGTCAGCGCCCCGATGCTGTGCCGCCAGTGCGAGAATGCCCCTTGCCTGAATGCCTGCCCGAATGATGCAATCTATAACCATAACGGCAGTGTACAGGTGATGCAGTCGCGCTGTATCGGCTGCAAAACCTGCATGGTGGTCTGCCCGTATGGTGCGATGGAAGTGGTGGTTAATCACACCAGCAGCCGTGATGGCAGCACCCATAGCCGCGCACAGGCCAATAAATGCGATCTTTGCGATGGCCGCAGCGCTGGCCCGGCCTGTATTGAGGTTTGCCCAACGGCGGCGCTGAAGCTGATCAAACCCGCAGACCTGCAAGCGATGCAGCGGGAAAAACAACTGCGCGCAGCACTCGGCGCGACGCCGAATCTGTTGCAATAACCACCGTACAGGAAGAAACATAATGGAAAAGATCACAACCGTTTGCCCGTACTGCGGTTCTGGCTGCAAACTGAATCTGCTGGTGGAGAAGGGCAAAATTGTCAGTGCCCAACCGGCTAATGGCGTTACCAACCAGGGTGAACTGTGCCTGAAAGGTTATTACGGCTGGGATTTCCTGCAGGATACCAAACTGCTGACCCCGCGCCTGACTTCCCCGTTGATCCGCCGCCAGCGCGGCGGTGAGTTTGAAAAAGTCAGTTGGGATGAAGCCATCAGCTACATCAGCGCAAAGCTGTCGGCCATCAAGCAACGGCACGGCGCGGATGCGATCATGATGACGGGTTCTTCGCGCGGCCCAGGCAACGAAGCCAACTATGTTATGCAGAAATTTGCCCGTGCGGTGATCGGCACCAATAACGTTGACTGCTGCGCCCGCCTGTGCCACGGCCCCTCGGTGGCGGGGTTACAGCAAACGCTCGGCAACGGGGCAATGAGCAATTCGATTAATGAGCTGGAAAATACCGAATGTTTGCTGATCTTTGGCTATAACGCGGCGGATTCACACCCGATTGTGGCGCGGCGCATCCTGAAGGCGAAAGCCAAAGGGGCCAAAGTGATCGTCTGCGATCCGCGTTACATTGAAACTGCGCGCATTGCCGATCAATGGTTACCGCTGCAAAACGGCAGCAACATGGCGCTGGTCAATGCCTTTATCCATGTACTGATCGAAGAAGGGCTATACAACAAGAGCTATGTCGAAGCCTATACCGAAGGGTTCGATCAACTGCGCCAGACGGTGGCGAAATACACGCCGGAATACGTGGCCGGTATCACCGGTTTATCGGCGCAGCAAATCCGCGCAGCCATTCGCACCTATGCCGCCGCTCCGACTGCCACCATTCTTTGGGGGATGGGCGTCACCCAGTGGGGGCAGGCGGTGGATGTGGTCAAAGGGTTATCTTCACTGGCGTTGCTGACCGGCAATCTGGGGCGGCCAAACGTTGGAGTCGGCCCGGTGCGTGGCCAGAATAACGTGCAGGGCGCCTGCGATATGGGCGTGCTGCCCAATACCTTCCCCGGTTATGAGAAAGTCAGCGATGCGGTGGCCAGCGCCAAATTTGCCAAAGCCTGGGGTGTTGACCGTTTGCCGATGGAGATTGGTTATTCCATCACCGATGTGCCGCACAAGGTGGCCGAAGGCAAGCTGAAAGCCTATTACATCTTTGGCGAAGATCCGATCCAGACCGAACCGGATCTGGCGGCGATGCGCACTGCCTTTGAACAGTTGGAACTGGTGATTGTGCAGGACATCTTCATGACTAAAACCGCCTATATGGCGGATGTGGTCCTGCCCGCCACCTCTTGGGGGGAGCATGAAGGGGTTTATACCTGCGCCGATCGTGGTTTTCAGCGCTTCAGCAAGGCGATTGAACCGGTCGGTGATGTGAAGCCCGATTGGGAAATCATCAGCCTGCTGGCCAGTGCCATGGGTTACCCAATGTCTTATCACAACACCCAAGAAATCTGGGATGAGCTACGCCAGCTATGCCCGAACTTCTATGGTGCAACCTACGAAAAAATGGCCGGTTTGGGATATGTCGCCTGGCCTTGCCCGAGTGAAGATCACCCAGGCACACCTTATTTATATCAAGGCAATAAATTCAGTACGCCGACGGGCAAGGGCTACCTATGCAGTGCTGAGTGGATCCCGCCGCATGAGAAAACGGACCAAGCCTATCCGCTGGTGCTGTGTACGGTGCGTGAAGTGGGCCATTATAGCTGCCGCTCAATGACCGGTAACTGTTCGGCATTACAAACCTTGGCAGATGAACCTGGCTATGTGCAGATACACCCGGATGACGCGGCTCAGCAGGGGGTTGCCGATCGGGCGCTAGTGTGGATCGCCTCACGCCGTGGCAAGGTGATGGCACGTGCCGAAGTCACCGAGCGGGTGAATGCTGGTGCGGTTTATATGACCTATCAGTGGTGGATAGGTGCCTGTAATGAGCTGACGCTGGACCATGTTGATCCGGTATCCAAGACGCCAGAGTTCAAACACTGTGCGGTGCGGGTAGAGGCTATTGCCGATCAGTCCTGGGCCGAGGCGCAGGTACAGCAGCAATACAGCGCCCTGAAAAAACAGCTGCTTGAGGCAGTTGCGAGCGCCTGACAGGACACCACGCCCAATGGGCGTGGTGATTTAATCGCCGGAAAGGCGGAACCCCGCTACGTAATCGATAAAGAAACGCATATTTTTTGCGTTTCTGTTCTCAAAACTCTGATAGCACCATTAAACTCGGGGCACCAGGGTTGCTGGTTTGGTTCAATATTCAGTGAAAATCTGCTTTCAGAAAAAGTAAAGTGGGGTATAGATAACTCCCTGTTACTCCATTGTGGCAGGTAATAAGGTAGCCAGCGCGTTTTATCAAGTTCCTCCTGATCAAAACCATCATAAAACTCCAACTGATACTTTTTGCCACTAATGACCTTTTGGTGTGTCACTTTCATGGTTTCAGCCTGAAGTAAAGGATATAGAAATTCGCTAATTTTTAACAAATATAGCCCACCACTATCTGTAAAAAACATGCGTAAGAGCAAGTAGCAAACTCATTGCCTATTTTTTCTTCATGAACTGAATGTTAATCATTGAAATAAATAATTTCCCAGAATAATTCACTGTATGAATGTGTTGGTGTTAACAGTTGCACAACCTGTCTTGATGGGTTTTTTTAACCATTTTATTGATTTTTATAGTTTTATGTATCGAGCGCTTGCCGTGTAATCTTTGCTTGAAATCACTGCCTTACAGCATAAGGTATATCTTAAATTCGGGAGGAATTCTTACGTGAGTCGATGTGGAATGTGACCGATGACAAGAATATTAAATTCTTTTTTGTTTTATTTTTAGGAATTTATTATTTTAAATTTACTGGGGATAATAATGAGGAAATAGAATGAAAAAAATTGGAATGACGGTCATTGCAGCATGCGTAGCCGGATTATCTTTTACGGCCATCGCTGTGCCGTTGACTGCCAGCCAACAACAGCATTTGTGGGCAGCACCAAAAGAAAATGCTGAACGGATCGTTGCACAAATGAATACCAGGGAAAAGATCGGTCAGGTTTTGATGCTGGACGTACGTAACTGGGGTAAAAATGCTGCGGGAGAGCCTGAGAATGTGACGGTTCTGCCAGCCGAACTTGCCAAAGTCATTACTGATTATCGTTTAGGCTCAGTGATCCTGTTCCGTGAAAACTTTATTGATACGCCGCAAAGTTATCAACTGATACAAGACTTGCAAAAAGCCAGCTATCAACTGCCTTTGCTGATCAGTACCGACCAGGAAGGAGGCTATGTGACGCGTCTGCGCGAGGGCACAGAAATGCCGGGCAATATGGCACTGGCTGCAACGCGTAATGAAAGTATGGCGCAGCGGGTGGGTGAGGTGCACGGCGCAGAACTTAACGCCTTGGGTGTGCATATTAACTTTGCCCCGGTGTTGGACGTTAACACCAATCAAAATAACCCGGTGATCGGCGTGCGTTCTTTCGGCAGCAATATTGAGTTGGTTAACGGCATGTCGGCCGCCTATATTAAGGGGCTGCATCAGAACTCGGTATTAGCGACGGCGAAGCATTTCCCTGGCCATGGCAACGTCGCAACCGATTCGCACTTTGGCTTGCCGCAGGTTGCTTATTCGGAAAGTGAATGGCGGCAAACGGATCTGGTGCCGTTCAAAAACGCAGTGGACCATGGTCTTGATGCGGTGCTGACGGCGCATATTATCGTGCCTGCACTGGATAACAGCAAAGTGACTTCCAAAAAAGATGGCACTGAAATTGGTCTGCCAGCCACATTATCTAAGAAAATCATCAGCGGTGTTCTGCGTGATGAGCTTAAGTTTAAAGGGCTGGTATTTACAGATGCGTTGGATATGGGCGCGATTGTCGATAATTTCGGTGTTGCTGAAGCGGCTGAAAAGGCCTTGATGGCGGGTAGCGACGTGCTGGTTATGCCGGTGCATATCTGGGATCAGCAAGGTATTGCTCAACTGGAAGATCTCTACCGCTATCTTGAGACGGAAAGCCAGAAGAACCCGGAACTTGCTGCGCGGTTGCAGCAGGCAGCCACGCAGGTGGTGCAGAGCAAGTTGGCAAACAAACTAACGCCTTACAGCCCACATACGCTGGATTATGCGAAATCTGTCGTGGCATCGCCAGAGCATAAGCGCTTTGAGAAGCAGGTTGCTGAAAACGCCATTACCCTGATCAAGAACGATCGCCTGTTGCCTTATCAACTGAAGGCACAAAATAATCTGCTAGTGATTTCCGATGAAAACGCCCGTAATAAGATTGTCAGCAATGAGCTGCAAAACATTGCCAGCGAACTTAAAGGGCAGCAGATCGCGGTAACCAGTTCAGCATTCAAACTGGATGAAAATACGCTACCATCCAATTTGGCAGAAAACATTCGGGCGAACGATCTGGTTATTCTGATCACCTATAATCTGAAAGCCAAACACACGGCGGCACAGAAAGTGATCGATCAAGCTGCAGCGTTGAATAAACCCGTGGTAGTTATTTCTTCCCGCAACCCTTACGATATTGCCTATCTGGATAATGTGAAGGCTAACATAGCGATTTATGGCATTACTGGCTTTGATGTGACCAACAATAATCGTAACTCCCTGGAGGCCAATATTAAAGCCGGTGTGAGAACCTTATTTAAAGCTAACGGCGAACGGGCGGCACTTAATTCACCAAAAGGCAAGCTGCCAGTAGACATCAGAAATCCACAGGGCGATATTATTTACCCATTTGGGCATGGGTTAACTTACTGATTTCACCTTTAATGATATAGCTCGTTAACGCGGGCATGGACTACTTTTAACCAAATTTGGCATGGTATTATATGAAAAACTATCAGTTGGCATTAGTTTCGCTGGCCCTTTTCGCTCATCCTTTTTCTGCGCTGGCTAAAGTCGATGACCAGATTGAAGCCCAGGAGGTGCAGGCTCTACCATGGAAAATAAATACTAACACCTTTTTAGAGGTTGAAGACTTTAAAGGGCACAGGGTTAATGGTGAACGTGTATTTGATAAGGTCAGCCCTGCGTTACAATTAGGTCTTAATAAACCTGATTCTGACTGGAGCTACTTTATGGAATATAAAGCCTCTATGCGAAACTACACCACTAATTATGAATCACGGCCCACGTCCTATAATCGTAACCGCTTGCAGTTACAGGCTAACCGTAAACTTTATAAAGGGACTGACGGCAACCTGAATCTTAGCCTGGTTTACCGGAAAGAGTCGAATGATGTTAGGGCAGAACAGCCGCCTAAAAACTCCTATCATTCCTACTGGCTAATCCCAAGCGGCGGGTATAACTTTAATGAGCAACTATCCTTTGTTTTCTGGGATGCGGGCTATTATTACGACAACACCTTCTCTGGCCCATATATTAATCAGTGGGAATGGGAAAGTGAGCATGGCTTCCAGTATCGCTTCAACGATTCTTTCAGCGCTAAGCTGATGTATTACACCGATTGGACCTGGAATAGCAGTGGTACTAAAACTTGGGAGCAAAATCAGATCCGTGGCTATTTCCCTACTAAGATTAATGAAGAGTGGAATTTGCAACCTTATTTCCGCTTCTTCCTGAGCGAGAAAAACTATAACCCGTTAACTGGGGAAACTACCAACAGCGCAGATTTAGGCGGGTTAAGACTCGGTTTGATTGTTAACTATAACCTGACTTCCAAGGTCACCTTGTGGAGCAACGTGGCATGGGAAACCACTCACTGGGATAAGTCGAAGAATAACCAGGTTGTCACCATTACCTATGGGGATAACAACCGGCAGGACTTCCGCTTATATTCAGTCGGCGTTAAATATTCTTGGTAATGCTATTGCCTGAGGCTGAAGCGGTAAAGGCCCGCTTTGGCCGTTTTTTGGGCAGAGTATGGACATATACCCAAAATAATTCGATTTGCAGGAGGGTGACAAGCATCGTCAACTCCCTGCAACTTGGAGGATGGCGGGTATATATATTAACGGCACATAAAGGACTCTGTATATGCACAATAATTCTCTTTCCATCGCAGCAAAAATGATTGCACTGGTTCTTGCTAGCGGAATGCTGTTTGGTTGTGATTCTGGTGTAACGACGACGAACAACGGTACTCCCACGACGGATACGGGGAGTACTGATAACAACAATACGGACAGCAACACGACGGATAACGGCAGTACCGATAACGGTAACACCGATAACGGCAATACCGATAACGGTAACACCGGTAACGGCAACACCGATAACGGCAATACCGATAACGGCAATACCGATAACGGCAATACCGATAACGGTAATACCGATAACGGCAATACCGATAACGGCAATACTGATAAACCGATACAAACTTACTCACCTTTATATAAATACGTTAAAAACAGTGACGGAGTGTACGGTTACGACAGTAATCTTCCCGTTGATCTTTATAAAGGCGCTAATCAGTTTATCAGTATCCCCGATAACTATATTGCACCCAAGCATGCTTTCAGAAGTGCTTGGGTAGCGACCATCGGCAATCTCAACATGCCGTTTGTCAATAGCGAGCAGGCCTTTAAGCAGACCTATCTGAGCATATTGGATCGCTTCAGTGCGCTAAATATGAATGCCATGATCTTTCAGATCCGTCCGATGCTGGATGCTTATTACTCATCCGAGATTAACCCCTGGTCGCAGTATCTCAGCGGTAAGCAAGGTAAAGATCCTGGCTATGACCCTTTAACCTGGATGGTTGAGCAGACTCACGAGCGCGGTATGGAATATCATGCCTGGTTTAACCCGTACCGGGTGACCAATGCCAAGATCACCAGTCTGTTAAAAAATAATAGTCAGGGCTTATCGAGCGATGAGATCTTGGCCTTGAGCACGGAACAGCAGATTGGCTATCTGGTCAGCGCGGGGATCATGTCTTCAGAGAACTTTGCGGCTAAAAATCCGCAATGGGTGCTGAGTTTTGATGAAAAGCTGTTTTTAAACCCGGCGATTCCGGAAGTAATTGAACATGTGGTAAGTACGGTGGAAGAAGTGGTTCGCCGCTACGACGTTGATGCCATTCATTTCGATGATTACTTTTACCCGTATCGCATCACGGTTAATGGTGCCACTGTGCAATTTGGGGCCAAAGGCGAGGATAGGGCGGCATTTGAAACCTATGGTCTGGTGAATAATCAGTATCCCGATACACCACAAGGCATCGAGGACTGGCGGCGCGACAACGTTACCCGTTTGATTAGCCGTGTGCAGAGCGTGATCGCTCAGCATAATCAGCAGCAGGGTACGGCGGTGCAGTTTGGGATCAGCCCGTTTGGTATTTGGGAGCATAAAGGGCGCAACGAACTGGGTTCCAACACGCCACTCGGCTCCTCCCAGTCGTACAGCGGCAGTATTTTTGCCGATACGCGTAAATGGGTTAAAGAGGAACTGGTTGACTATGTTGTGCCGCAGATTTACTGGAGCTTTGACCAGGCGGCAGCACCTTATGGCGAACTTGCCAGTTGGTGGAATAACCAAATGGAAGGTTCGCATACCCAGCTTTACATCGGCCATGCTAACTACAAACATGTTTCCAACGGTTCTTCCGATGCTGCCTGGATGAACCCTGAGGAGATCCCTAACCAGATGCGCTACAACCAGGATCTCAGCTACGTTTCTGGCAGCGTTTTCTTTAGCTATAACGATCTGCTGGTTTCTAACGTTGCGTCGCAACCGGTGGCACAGCAGGGGGCTTATGGTGCGAAGAATGCGGCTATTGAAAAGTTGTCGCAAACCTATCTCAGTACGCCGACTCTCCCTCCTAGCAAGCCTTGGCTGGACCAAAAAGTGACCACGCTGCCGCAGCAGGCTCGCTTCGTCTCTGGCAGTAAAAATGCCTTTAGCTGGGCAGATAGCCCGGATAACGATACGCGTTACTATGTGGTTTATCGCGGTAGCGGCAAGTCAGGTGCGATCTTTGCCGATCCCAAAAATATCATTGCCAAAGTATGGCGAGGGAAAGCCAATACCTTCAGCTATCAGGATAATAACGCTGTGGGTGAAGGCTACACTTACCTGATAAGCGCGGTCGACGCAGCACAGAATGAAACTGCGCCGGTCACCGTGAAGGTTGATTGATCGGCGAACCGTTCGCCAGCGGAGATTTCCGTGGCATATTGAAAGTAAAAAAAAATCCACGCAATTGCGTGGATTTTGCGTTTATTGTCTGCAATCCTGCGGGGTTCTGCCGGTTACTTGCCTCAGGCTATCCGCTAGCATTTCACAGTTTTTCTAGCCGTTTTTGAATCTCTTCGCGGCGCCCTTTATCTGCCAACTCGCGGCCTGGGCGCGCCGTGGCGGCCAGCGCTTTTTGTAAATAGAGTTTGGCATCGGCTTTACGGCCCTGTTCTAAGAGAAAGTCGCCGTAGAAATAGTTTGGATCTATACCGGTTGGGTTAATCTGTAGCGCCTGTTTAAGCAACGATTCAGCCTGCTTTTTATCGCCAAAGCCGATGGGCCAGCCGGGAACCTGATAATAGAGCGTGCCAAGGCTGGTGTAGGCTGAACCATCCAGCGCTTTCGGATCCAGCTTCAGCGCCAACTCCAGCTTCATTTTCGCGTCCTTGACCAGATCTAAAGCGCCGAGTCCCCCTTTTTCACCGGCCCAACTGCTTTTGACGATGGCAGACCAAATCAGCAAATCTGCGCGTGAGCCATTGGCTGCGCTGGCCTGGTCCGCAATAGTGCTGAGTTGTTCCAGACAATGCTCTTTTTGCTTTGCGGGAGCCTGATATTGGCAAACGGCCCATTGATTTTGAATATTAACCAAATCGCTTTGGGCATAGGCAGCGGTACAGCCCAGTAGCATGAGCGACAACAGTCGTTTTTTCATTGAGGATCCTCCTTTGCAAGGGACGCTTTGGCGTGGCGTGCAATGATGTGCCGCTGCTTGGCCAACGCTTTATCTACAACACCAGGGAAAAGTGCATTCAGCTTGATAAAGAACCGCTCCGGCCAGCCTAACCAGCGTCGTTTTATTTCTTTGTTAAGTGCGATGATGGCCTCTTTGGCAACAAATTCAGCACTGTCGCTTTGGGTGCCTAACTCCTTATTCATAGCGTAAACCGCGTCAGAGTTAAGCGCGGTTTGCGTGGCTCGTGGGGCAAAGTAGAGCACGTTGATGCCTGAGCCGGTGAGCTCCCGCGAGAGAGCCTCACTAAAACCACGTAGCGCAAACTTACTCGCGCAATACACGCTGTACCCGGCATAGCCAATGCTGCCAAAGCTGGAGCCGATATTCATAATGATTCCGGGCCGATTGATGTAAGGCAGCAGGGCCTGCGTTAACAGGATCGGCGCTTGAATATTTAACGATAACTGCTGAGTTATCTGTTGCTCACTGTGATCTTCAAGCCAGGCAAAGTGATTGGTTCCGGCATTGTTGATCAAGATATCAATCTGCTGTTGTTGGCAGAGAAAGCCTTTTGGCTCGGCCAATGCTGCAGGATCACAAAGATCGGCTACCCATAGGGTGTGTTTTTCTGCGTTAGGCAACGCATTCTGGAGCTGTTTGAGCGTGGCTTCATTGCGCCCTTGTAAGATGAGCGTCGCCCCTTGTTTGGCCAACGCGTGGGCCAGCGCTTGCCCAATGCCACCGCTGGCGCCGGTGAGTAAAATACGGCAGTTAGCGAGTTTCATTGTGATTTTTCCAGCAGGCCACGCAGCATGTCGCCGTAAAGTTGGTAAACAACTTTGGCAGAGTGAACAATGGCGGCGCGATCTTCTGCTTTCTCGACCTTGTCCATTAAGGTGGCAAAAAAGGCCAGGTGTTCTTTGTCTAACTCACCGTGTGAACTGAGATAACTCATGGCTTTCGCAGGCAACCCCAGCCCTTGTTTCAGCTGCTGGGCAACCGTCGTTGCAATCGCTACGCTGGTTCCCTCAAGGACGTGCACCATACCGAAAATCCCCATCGGATTAGAACGCGAGATAAAGTCATAGAGAAACGCAATCATCAACTCAATGGCTAAAACCGGCTGGCCGTGGCGAACCGCTTCGGCATCGCCACCGCAAGTCCTGATATCATTTAAGATCCATTCCTGGTGCCCATATTCTTCGTCAATATATTCTGCAATCGCGCCCCGCACCCATTCATACTCTGAGTTCATGCGGCCACCCGCCGTCATCAACAAAGGAACGGTATGACTGACGTGATAGAAAGCCTGTGTCAGAAAGGCGATATACATTTCGACATTTATATTGCCATTCCGGCATGCCTCAATGATCGGAGCAGCAAGGAGTTTTTGTCTGTCTAACGCTGTATTATGCTGTAGCTGTTGATAAAAACTCATACAATATCTCCTGAGGTTAACTGGTGGATGCGGGATTGATACTGGGATAAGATTTGCGCCCGCCGTGGCCGCCCGTTAGCGGTTAACAAACCGTTTTCGACCGTGAGCTGCGCCAAAATATAGTGGTGAATCCGTGCATAATCAGGTAAACGGCTATTTAGCTGGGATATCTGCTCTGCCAGGCTATTTTCATAACCGGGTGTTGGGTGAATTAAGGCAACATTACTGGGTAGCCCGTCACCAAAGACGACAATGCGTGATACTGCCGGGAACAGCTGGGCTTCGGCTTCAACCCATTCCGGTGAAAAATTGCGGCCGAAGGCGCTGATCTGGACGTTCTTTTTACGCCCGGTAATATGCAGAAAACCCTGGTCATCCAGATAACCTAAGTCGCCGGTTGCTATACAAGAACCGGCGGCAGGTTCCCCTAGATACCTCAGCATTGCCGCACCGGAAACGTGGATCTCACCTTCTTCGGTGATGCTGATTTGACAATGCGGTAGCGGTTTTCCTGCCGAACCCGGTAAGGCGTTTCCGGGGGCATTCAGGGTTACAACCGAACCGCATTCTGACAGCCCGTATCCCTCAAAAACCGGCAGCCCTAGCTGATGCGACTTGGCCACTAACTCTTCAGCCACTTTGCCGCCACCGACCGCAATAAAACGTAAGCTTTTTGCCAGTTCGGGCTGCATGCCGCATAGCATAACCAGCAAGCGCAACAGTTCCGGTACCAGCACCAGACTATGTGGGCGCCATAGCCCAATCGCTTGAGCGAGGGTTTGGTAAGAAAATTGGCTGGAGCCGGTAAACCCCACTTCAGCCAGGGCGGGTATTCGGCTGCAGGCACCGCTTAACAGCGGAACATACAGGCCAGTGATATTTTCAAGCAGGGTTGAAAGGGGCAGCAGTGTTAGATGTTGCTGAATCTGTGCCGGAGCCACCCGTTCTGCCAACGATACACTGACTCGCATCAGATGCTCCCAACTCAGGCAAACGCCTTTGGGTTGCCCGGTGGTTCCCGAGGTATAGGTGATCTTCGCCGTATGCGCCGGTAACTCAGCAACGGACAACGGCAGCCGGCGTTGCAAGGCTGGTGCAAAGTTGGGCGTTGTCGTCCAACCGATGCGTGCTGCGCCAATCAGGGCATCGGCCCCGCTGCTTTCAAGCAGCCACTGTTGCTGCTCGGCACTGAAAAAAACCGGCACTGGGATGAGAACAACATTGGCCAAGGCGCAGGCAAGATCGATAACTGCCCACTCCAGCCCATTATCAAGAAACAAGGCCAGCCGCGATATTTTCTCGGCTTTAAGTTTCTCGGCCAGGGAGGCTGTTTTTTGCAATAGCTCAGCGTAGCTAATGACTTGTTGGCTATCACATAATGCGGGCCGAGAAGGATCTGCCGCCGCGATCTGTTGCATACGCTCAAAAAGGATCATAGTTGCACGCTCGTCTGCACTGGGAAAATGCCTGGCATTGGGCCAAATAGTGAGAGTAATAAACTGGTTTTACTCAGAACTTGGCGGCCTTGGTTCAGCTCACCCATCATGACGTAGGGTTGGTGCTGGTAATATTTTCCCCAGTTTTTGACCTCTTCGCCTATTTTCTCAGGCTGGGCCCGAGCCAGCTCAACGGGGTTCAGATGCAGCCGATGGAAGATATTCCTCAGTTTCCTGGTGCCGGTAAATACTACATATTCGAGTTGGTTATCGCACAAGAGCTGACAGATGGCGGCAAACATGATTCGTGCGTTACCGGCTTCAGCGCAGGCAAAATTGCCTATTTCAACTAAGTGGCTGCGCGATATGGTTTTACCCGTGTGAACGGCAATGACCTCCTCAATAGGAGCAGCCAAATAATGTTCAAGATACAAAGGGCCCAGGTCTGCCCGGTTCAGGCCGCAGGCTCCCACCAACTTCCCATCTGCCCGGTACATGCCCAGAAGGTAAGGAAGGAAGTGAGGGATGGTTGCATTGAACTCCCGTCTATATTCGTTCTGTATATAGTCCTGCAATAGCGCCCTGTGGGCATTATCACGAGAGAATAAAAGCTTATAAGGGGCTTGGATGTGCACGCTCATATTCACTCCTTCTGCTGGTAAGAGGAAATATAGCGATAAAGGCTTAGAAAAGGCTTAAGAAAGGAGGAATGTTACATTTTGATATAAAAAATGGCTGCGTTGAGCGAGCCTGGTGGCATGTGGGGTATGAGAAATAGACGAGAATAAATCTCAACTTGTTGAAATTTATCTTCTTTACGACACATTGCTATATACCACCTTGTGATATCCGTAGATTAACCAAAACGAGTGTTGAGATTACGCCTATGTGTACGCTAGCTTTTGCAGATAGAGAGTGATCCGCAAGACGGCAGCGTTGGTGAGCAGCCTAGGTGCGCCTAACGGGTTTCTTGGGGGGCGATAACATCAGGTTATACATCCATTATTGACGAATACCTCACCGAATTTAGGCGCTGTTATACAGTTGTTTTTAGTGCTCAGGGGTGATTACGTTATCGGCATCATGAGGTTAAATGAGCGTTTAAAATTCAGCACATGTGGTTCTCCTCTAAAAAATAAGAATAAAACCGTTTTTTACCCTTTGGGTGACACCGCAACTATTTATTATGTCGAGATTCTGAGCTGGCTGGAGTAGGTTTTTGGGCCGGGGTTTTAGGGGGCTTTTTAGCACAATAGGCATAATGTAAACTTGGGATTCCGAGATTATTCCTTTACGGTGGCAGGGAAAAGCTATGCGGCTAAAAAAAAATGGCGGCAGCGATGCGTTGCGTTGCGTCAGCGACAGTTATTGACGCAGTTGATTCAACAGGGAAAACAAGAGGAAGCCTGGAAAAAAATTCGTGCTCGGCTACTGTTTGCGCCTAATGACGTTTGGTTTATTCATGAAGCTGCT
>NZ_MOXD01000039.1 GCF_001976145.1 Serratia oryzae | reverse complement strand
GCACGCTGCTGTTTACTACCTACGCCGGTGGCCTGTTGAGCACGTTGAACAACAGGCTGAGCGGGAGTGGAGACTGGACGCTGAGCGCGAGCCATCTTGACCTGAGCAACAGCAATCATGCCCAGGGTTTCAGCGGCACGGTGAATCTCACCAATGGCACCAGCCTGACCCTCGACAGCGGCACGGTGCTTAACAATGCCACGGTGATGAATGTGGCGGATGGCAGCAGTGCGCTGAACCTGACCAGCAGCGGGGCATTGACCTTCAACAATGCGCTGCTCGGGGTGGGTGAGGTTAACGTCAATACCACAAACGCGGCGTTCAACTTTGGCGCGGCGGTAGGCAACAGCTTTGTCGGTAACGTGAATTTACAAAACACCCTGTTTGACCTGTTCGGCACCAACACCGCGGCGTTAACGCAAGCAACGCTGGCGCTCAATGCGGGAAGTAGTACCACCGTAGGCAACAGCGGGGTAAGCAGCAGCGAAGCGGTGGGTAATGTTGCTGTGAATGGCGGTACGTTGAAGTTTTATGCCGCGATCCCTGGTCAACTGGCGGATGGAGTGATTGCGACCAACAACCTTACCGCTAACAGCGGTGTGGTCAATGTGTTGGGCAACGTCTCTATTGATAACACCCCTCCTGATGGTTCATTACTGAATCAGATTTCTGCCGCCAACGGCATTCAATTGATCAGTGCACAGAACGCCTCGGGGGCGAATACTCTCACGCTGCAAATCAACGGTACCTCGGTTGGGCAAGATACCGTCAAACAGATTGAGCAAGGGGGCGTGCATGTTGCCAACGGCGTTTATGATTATGGCCTGAGCAACACGGGGAATAACGGCGCGGGCTTGTACATGAATTATGCCCTCACAGCCCTGCAACTGATTGAGGATGGCCCGAATGCGCTGGTGATAGCCACCGACGGGGTGGCGGGCTCCAACACCAACCTGTCGGTCAACGTCTTCGGCAGCGGGGGCGTGGTGCTGGACGGCACTCAGGCTGCATTGACTATCTCCAACAGCGGCAACAGCTACAGCGGCAGTACCACCATCCAGGGAACGGTGCTGGCCGGGGGCAATGGCACCCTGGGCAACACGTCTTTGCTGGCGGTTAACGGTGGCAGTCGCTTCAATCTCAACGGCTACACCCAGAGTGTGCAGAGTATAAGCAACAACGGCACGGTGCTGTTGGGCAGCGGGCTGCTGACCAGCGGTGCGTTCACCAATGCCGGCGTGATGGACCTGGGGACGGGGACGCTGGCGCTGACCGCCGGGGGGAGTTCGAGTTCGACAGGCGGCCTGACCGGCGATGGCTTGTTGAATGTCCAGGGGGGCACCTTTACGGTGAGCGCCGCAAACGGTGGCCTGACGGGTGACACCCAGATAGACAGCGGTGCCACGCTGGTACTGAACGGTGCCGGGACGCTGGGCAGCAGTGACGTGAACGTGGCGGGCAGCCTGACGTTTGCCCGTGACGGCAATTTTGCCAATCTGTTGAGTGGAACGGGCACCGTCAATACCGAGGGTGATGTGCAGCTGAGCGGGGCCAACACCTTCAGCGGTGCCCATGTGATTGCGGCGGGCAGCCGGTTGAGCGTCACTGCGGCGGATAATCTGGGGGCTGCGGCGGCGACGGTGGATTTAAGCAC
>NZ_MOXD01000038.1 GCF_001976145.1 Serratia oryzae | reverse complement strand
AATCAATATCGTTCGGTAAGGAGGTGATCCAACCGCAGGTTCCCCTACGGTTACCTTGTTACGACTTCACCCCAGTCATGAATCACAAAGTGGTAAGCGCCCTCCCGAAGGTTAAGCTACCTACTTCTTTTGCAACCCACTCCCATGGTGTGACGGGCGGTGTGTACAAGGCCCGGGAACGTATTCACCGTAGCATTCTGATCTACGATTACTAGCGATTCCGACTTCATGGAGTCGAGTTGCAGACTCCAATCCGGACTACGACGTACTTTATGAGGTCCGCTGGCTCTCGCGAGTTTGCTTCTCTTTGTATACGCCATTGTAGCACGTGTGTAGCCCTACTCGTAAGGGCCATGATGACTTGACGTCATCCCCACCTTCCTCCGGTTTATCACCGGCAGTCTCCTTTGAGTTCCCACCCGAAGTGCTGGCAACAAAGGATAAGGGTTGCGCTCGTTGCGGGACTTAACCCAACATTTCACAACACGAGCTGACGACAGCCATGCAGCACCTGTCTCACGGTTCCCGAAGGCACCAAGCCATCTCTGGCAAGTTCCGTGGATGTCAAGAGTAGGTAAGGTTCTTCGCGTTGCATCGAATTAAACCACATGCTCCACCGCTTGTGCGGGCCCCCGTCAATTCATTTGAGTTTTAACCTTGCGGCCGTACTCCCCAGGCGGTCGACTTAACGCGTTAGCTCCGGAAGCCACGCCTCAAGGGCACAACCTCCAAGTCGACATCGTTTACAGCGTGGACTACCAGGGTATCTAATCCTGTTTGCTCCCCACGCTTTCGCACCTGAGCGTCAGTCTTTGTCCAGGGGGCCGCCTTCGCCACCGGTATTCCTCCAGATCTCTACGCATTTCACCGCTACACCTGGAATTCTACCCCCCTCTACAAGACTCTAGCTTGCCAGTTTCAAATGCAGTTCCCACGTTAAGCGCGGGGATTTCACATCTGACTTAACAAACCGCCTGCGTGCGCTTTACGCCCAGTAATTCCGATTAACGCTCGCACCCTCCGTATTACCGCGGCTGCTGGCACGGAGTTAGCCGGTGCTTCTTCTGCGAGTAACGTCAATCACCACACGTATTAAGTGTGATGCCTTCCTCCTCGCTGAAAGTGCTTTACAACCCGAAGGCCTTCTTCACACACGCGGCATGGCTGCATCAGGCTTGCGCCCATTGTGCAATATTCCCCACTGCTGCCTCCCGTAGGAGTCTGGACCGTGTCTCAGTTCCAGTGTGGCTGGTCATCCTCTCAGACCAGCTAGGGATCGTCGCCTAGGTGAGCCATTACCCCACCTACTAGCTAATCCCATCTGGGCACATCCGATGGCGTGAGGCCCGAAGGTCCCCCACTTTGGTCTTGCGACGTTATGCGGTATTAGCCACCGTTTCCAGTAGTTATCCCCCTCCATCAGGCAGTTTCCCAGACATTACTCACCCGTCCGCCGCTCGCCGGCAAAGTAGCAAGCTACTTTCCGCTGCCGCTCGACTTGCATGTGTTAGGCCTGCCGCCAGCGTTCAATCTGAGCCATGATCAAACTCTTCAATTAAAAGCTTGATGTGCTGCAACATGTGCAGCGATGCTCAAAGATTACTTCGTAATAATTCACTTAAATGAATTACTGCTTGGTCACTCTTCAAGACTTGATATTTTT
>NZ_MOXD01000037.1 GCF_001976145.1 Serratia oryzae | reverse complement strand
CCACCCAGCGGCTCGTCGTAAACGCCGGTGAGCAGAAGTGGCTGAACAGCCAGCTCGGGGCGGGAACGGTGATTGCCGCAGCCCAACGCGACTTGATTCTGGATGGTGGCTCGCAACTGACCGGGTTGAACGGCGTCACGCTGCAAGGCGGCGCAGTGAGCCTGGCGGGGAAAGCCAGCTCTGGTGGGGATTTCATCCTGCAGGGTAGCAGTCTGCAAAGCACAAGCGGTAGTGTGCTGAGCGCACAACAGGATATCCAGTTCACCTTCAGCGACAGTGCGGATTGGCAGGGGCAACTCACTGCCGGGCGCGATCTGACGCTGCAGGTCAATAACCTGACTAACGCAGGCCAACTGGCCGCCAACCGCAACAGCCAGGTAACGGCACAAACGCTGAATAACAGCGGGTTGTTACAGGCGCAGGGGAGTCAGACGGTTAACGTTCTGCAACTCGATAACAGCGGCCAACTGCAATCGGCGGGCGCGCTGACGCTGCATGCCGATGCGGCCAATAACCGTGGGCTGATGGGTTCACAGCAACCGTTGACACTGACGGTGCGGGATACCCTGAACGTCAGTGGGTCGTTGTATACCGAAGGACTGCTGAACGTACAGGCCGGAGAGTTTCTGCTGGCTGGCCGGGCGACCGGGGTTCAGGGTATCGCTGTAACAGGTAACCTGCAGACCACGACGGGCTCGGCATTGCTGAGCGCCGGGGATATCCGCTTGCAGGGTGACCAATTTATGCTGAGTGGATTATTGTCGAGCGATCGCTCGCTGACGATAACCGGCAAACAGCTCACCTCGGGGGATAGCGCACAAAGCCAGGCCAAAGACGACATGGTATTGGTGGCGACGGAAAGCGCACAGCTTGCCGGGGTGTTTACCACCCTGGGGGATTTAACGTTCAGCGGTGCGCAGGCCGAAAGCCGTGCCGATATGATTGCCCGTACTCTCAACTGGCGCAGCGACAGCCTCAACCAACAAGGCCGTATGCAGACTGACAACGGGTTAACGCTGGCGGTCAGGCAACTCAATCAGCAAGGGGCTTTGCAGGCGGGCCAGCAGCTTACTTTGCGCGGTGATGCCCTGACCAACAGCGGATTTATCGGTGCGCCGCAGCTTGAACTGGCGTTTACCCGTAGCCTGGATAACAGCGGTTCGCTGGTGGCAAGCCAGGGGCTGATGCTGGATGTGCCTTCACTGAACAACAGTGGCACCCTGGCGGCGAAGATGCTGACGTTAAATACCCAGAGCCTGGACAACCGTGGGTTGATACAGGCCGGGGCCCGTGCGGATATTGAGGCACAAACGCTGACTAACCGCCTGGAGGGACGTCTGCTGGCAGGAGAAAACCTGGCCTTGCACACCGGGCAACTGAGCAACGCTGGCAAACTGCAGGCTGGCGACATGAATGTGGAGACACAAACCTGGAACAACACCGGCAGCGCTTTGGGTATTGACAGTGTGACGGCGAACGTCACCCAGACTCTCGACAACAGCGGGCAATTGCTGAGCCAGGGGCCGATTGCGCTGAGTGTGGCGTCGCTGAGCAATAGCGGAAAAATCCTCAGTGAAGGCCAACTCAGGCTTACTGCGCAACAGTTGACCAATCAGGGCGAAGCGCAAGGCAACGTCACACAGTTGAACGCCAGCCAACTGACCAACAGCGGCACGCTGATCGGCATCGAGCGGTTGGTATTGCAACTGCAACAGGATTTGAATAATGCGACCCGCGGTCAGTTACTGAGCGGCGGTGAACTGACGGTGAATGCGGCGGCAGTGAGCAATGCGGGGGTATGGCAAGGCGAACAGATCCTTCTGGCAGCGCGCCAACTGGACAATAGCGGTACGCTGCAAGCGAACAAACGCATTCAATTGGATCTGACCGGTGATTTCCACAGCGGTGTGGGCAGCCAGATTGTCACCAACGGCGAGGCGGCGCTTAACGCGTTGGCCTTGGTCAACCAAGGCAACTGGCAAGCGGCCACGCTGTCGCTGACAGGCACCTCGCTGCTCAACAACGGCGTGATTGCCGGAGTTAATCAGCTTAACGCTGAGATGAGCGGTAACATCGGCCAGCAGACTGACGGGCAGATACTGAGCAATGGCACGGCCACC
>NZ_MOXD01000036.1 GCF_001976145.1 Serratia oryzae | reverse complement strand
AACCCGGTCAGTTGCGAGCCACCATCCAGAATCAAGTCGCGTTGGGCTGCGGCAATCACCGTTCCCGCCCCGAGCTGGCTGTTCAGCCACTTCTGCTCACCGGCGTTTACGACGAGCCGCTGGGTGGTGGTCAGGTTGCCTTGTGCGTCCGTGCCTGCCAGCAGGGTGCTGTTGGTCGCTGTCAATTGGCCTGTGGCATGCACCTGAAGGTCTTTGGATGCGCTGAGCGTGGTCTGCGCCAGTGCCAGGTCACCGCCGTTGAGTGCGATCTGCTGACCGGCTTTCACCGAGGTGTTACTCAGTGCCAACTGCCCCTGGCTGTTCAAGGCGACGTTTTGAGCAGCCTCATGGCTGCCACTCAGCGCAATATCGGCTGCATTGACGGTCAAGTTCCCCTGCGCCAGCGTGTTATTCAGCGTCAACTTGCCGTTGGCATCCAGAGTGATATCCCCATCACGGGCATTGAGGTTACCGAGGTTAACGCCGACGCCGGTTTCACTGGAGACCAGGTGAATTCGGTTGGCGTACATTCCGCCCAATGCACCGGTGTCGATCGCCACTTTTGGCACGTCGCCCTGACCGGCGATCGGCGTAGCGTTGCCTTGTGCATCCACCCGGTTGGCACCCAGCGTGATGGTTGCGTCTTTGGCATGCAGTTGCGCGTTGAGGTCGGTGGCACGGGCAATCAGCGCGAACTTGTCGCTCTGGCTGGCATCCAGCCCTTGGCCCTGAATGCTGATCGCCCCCTGGGTTACTTCCAGCGCCTGCAAACTGCCGTCGGCACCTAACACCGGTTTACCGGTGGTTAATGTTGCATTCGGGGTGTTGATAAAACCGCAGCCGTCGCAGGTGATACCATACGGGTTGGCCACCATCACATTGGCCTGCTTACCCGCCACTTCCATATAGCCCTGCAGTTGCGAACGGTTCGGGGCCACCACTTCGTTGATGATGCCCTGGGCTTCTTTCCCTGCCTGCAGATTGGGGTTGTTCTGGATCAGACCACCCAACTGGCTCTGAGTGAGCCGGTCGGTAGCGTTGTTGAGGATCAGCCCCTCTTTTCCCACGTTGAAGTCGTTGTATTTATTGTGGGAAATTCCGGCCTGATTGGGTGTGGCGATATTGACCACCGGCACACCGTTGGCGGCCTGATCGAGTTTCGTATTGCCTTCGGCAACATTTACACCGTTGGCAAACGCGGGTAACACCGGCTGCCACACCAGGAGGGTACACAGGGCATAGCTCAGCCAACGTTGGGTGGCATGAAGAGGACGATCCGTTGACTGACTCATGTGTTAAAACCTTTCCCTGGATATTAAAGAACAATATTGATGCGGTAATAGACAGAAACCCGGTCCGGCTCCAGCCAACTCGGGTGCGACAGCGGCCAACCGACGGTCAACTGGCTGCCAACATAACGGTTGCGGCTGCCGAGCCCCACCGCGCCGCCCCACAGCGTGCCGGAGGCATAGGTATCCTGTGAGTCGTGGCGCAGGTAACCGCCGTCTACCGCACCCAACAGGGTGATTGTGCCGAGGTACGGCAGGCTGAATGGCGACCAGTTCACCTCGTTACGCCAGTAACCGCCGTTATCGCCAGACAGATACTGCTCCTTGTAACCCCGCACCGAGCTTTCGCCGCCGATAGTCAGGCGTTCGCTGCCGTATAACCGATCGGGCGACCACTGGCCGTAGACGCTGGTGAGATAGGTCCAGTTCTGCGCCAGCGGCAGGTAATAGCTGCTGGAAAACGAGGTTTTGTTGAACTCCGCTCTCGGCGCATCGTTGCTTTTACCACTGTCGTCTTCCGCCCCCAGCCACGGCACACCACGGCTGTAGGTCGGGTTGAAGGTGGCAAAACCACCCCACAGCTTCTGGCTGTGCGTCACGCCCAGCGACAGGCTGGTGAGCTTGCGGCTGCTGCTCTCCAGCCGGGCGTCGTTGAGGTAGTTGCGATTGATACGGTGCGTCAGGCCCAGCGCCAGGCCGGTTTTTATCTCGCTGTTGCGGAACAATACGCGCGAAACGTTGAAACGGTGCGTCTGGCTGTCGCCGCTGGAGCGCCAGTCGAAGCCCTGATTGTTGATGGTCGAGAGGTAGTCGCTGTAGGAATAGTTGTAATCCGCCAGCCAGTAGCCGTAAGGCAGGCTGACA
>NZ_MOXD01000035.1 GCF_001976145.1 Serratia oryzae | reverse complement strand
TTTGAAGGAAACTCAACATGCAAAAGATCAACGCCGTAAACCCAGTTAGCGCAGCGACCGGCTGGATATGTACGCAGTGCCACCGCCAATACGCGGGGGCCAAACCTTGCACTTTCTGCCATAGTGCGATGTTCAGTGTGCCAGTTGGCTCCCAGCGTAAGAACGATGAAAAATGGCAACGGTTATGAGCGACGCATTTTCCCTCGTTCAACTCGACGCATACGGCATTAAACGCACACGACAAGCAATCATTGACCCGTGTCCGAGGTTGCTTGCATTACGTGTCCTATTACGCTTGCCCGATACTGCAATTCAGCCCAGTGGTGATGTTGAGCAATACGCGGCGCTCAGCAACAGCGTGAAGTCATTAGCTTCGGTGGTATGTACGATCCAGTCAGCCACCGAACACCAACCTGGCTGCTTCACCCTGCTCATTGCCTGATTTCATTTAAACCCTTCGATAGCACGACTTTCTGCCTACACAGGGACGGATGTCCCCTGGGCGTAAGGTCATGCGGAGAGCCAACATGATGCATGCAAAATCTTTTATGGCGCTGGGCAGTCACAACCGCCTGACCGGTGCCAGAACAGCACAGACTGCACCTGACGACCATTACCGCTGCCATCTCTGCGGCAGTGCGATGATATTCCACCCAGAGTCTCAGACGGAACGCCCCTGGTTTGAGCATCGGCAGAACACATTAACCGACCGAGGCCGAGAGTGTCCCTACGTCGAGCTAGAACGTGAAGAAATACGATGTATCCAGATGCTACATCCCTATGTGCCGGATGCTCGACCATTAGCACGAAAAGCCGACTGGCATTGCACGGGGTGTAACATCGGGTATTACGGGGAGCGCTATTGTCTGATTTGCCATGGTGAGCACAGCAGCCACGTCAGCCAGCCGGAGGTCGCCGTATGCGCATGATGAAATGTTACCTGGCGAACGACAGCAACGGATGTTTTGTGATGGCTAAAGAGGTATCAAGCTTGGAAAAGTGTGTCCGAACCTGTGTTTCCTGCCACTGCTTGCTGGTGTGGCATTCGGGTGGGCATGGCGAAGTTCCCTGGTGCGAGCATGATCAGCAGAGCGTTTCACGAGGGACATTGATGAAATGCGCCTATCTGGATCCGCAAGTAAAAGCCGATGAGAGGCACGCGGAGTTGCGCAAAGCAGTGGGCTGGCTAATCACGCCGCTTGAATTCAAAATTGCAGGCAACGTGCAGGTCTTTACCGACGCTCTGGCGGCATGCTTCCTCACCGCCAGTGGATCAGAAAAGGCGGCGACACTGATGCCCACAGGAACCTATTGATGCAGGTGGAGACGGCATACGGGTCGCGCAAGCAACAAGCCGTGTTAATGTATTCGGGGTACCCAAGCAACGCATTTTGCCTTGCCCTGCTTGCTTTCTGTTCTGTGGCGCGGGATAATCCTCAACATAATTTGATACATTTCTTATCATTTTCGACACCTTCTCAGGGATAATCCATGTTGGCATGCAGGAAGCAGGCGTGGCGCTTTTGTGCGCTCGTCGCAGTAAGTTGTGCAGTCTTTCCGGTTTCAGGCGCGTTTCTCAGCCCCGCCGATCGCGACACCATCCAGCAGCAACAGCGTGATCTGCTGCAGCAAAACCAGCAGCAGCGCCAGCAACTGCAACGCAGCATTTCCCCTGCGCGCCCAGAGGCCCCACCCGCTGCGGCTGAAGGTGGCCCCTGTTTCACCCTCAATACCATCCGTCTTGAGGGGGCCACTCACCTGCCTGCCAGCGCGCAGCAAACGCTCACGCAGCCTTATCTCCAGCGCTGCCTGAATCTGGCGCAGATCCAGACCCTGGTGCAACAGGTCTCCGACTGGTATATCGCGCGCGGTTACATCACCAGCCGCGCGTTCCTCACCGAGCAGGATCTGTCTCACGGGGAACTGAAGCTTCTCATTCTTGAAGGCCAACTGGAGAAGATCCAGTTGGATAAACGCGATGACCGGATGCTGAAAATGGCGTTCCCCGGCCGGGTAGGTACTATCCTCAATTTGCGGGATCTCGAACAGGGGATGGAGCAGATCAACCGCCTGCGCCAGCAGCCGGTCAAGATTGAAATCCTGCCTGGCAGCCAGCCGGGCTATTCGGTGGTGAACCTGACCGCCACGCCGGAATTCCCGGTGATGCTGGGGCTGGGGTTTGATAACAGCGGGCAGAAAAGCACCGGCACCGGGCAGATCAACGGCTCGCTGACCGGCAATAACCTGCTGGGGTTGGCGGATCAGTGGTTTGTCTCCGGTGCGCGCAGCAGCGATTTTGCCAACGACCACAATGCCCGCAGCGTGCAGGCGGGTGTCAGCCTGCCTTACGGCTACTGGCTGGCGGATTACAACTATTCCTACAGCGACTACCTCTCGACCATCAACAATCAGGGCTTCGACTGGCGCTCCAGCGGCGACAGCCAGACGCACCGTTTCAACCTGTCCCGCGTCGTGTTCCGCAACAGTGAGATAAAAACCGGCCTGGCGCTGGGCCTGACGCACCGCATCAATCGCAACTACCTCAACGACGCCCGGCTGGAGAGCAGCAGCCGCAAGCTCACCAGTGTGTCGCTGGGCGTGACGCACAGCCAGAAGCTGTGGGGCGGCTTTGCCACCTTCAACCCGACCTACAGCCGTGGCGTGCCGTGGCTGGGGGCGGAAGACGACAGCGGTAAAAGCAACGATGCGCCAAGAGCAGAGTTCAACAAAACCTCGTTTTCCAGCAGCTATTACCTGCCGCTGGCGCAGAACTGGACCTATCTCACCAGCGTCTACGGCCAGTGGTCGCCCGATCGGTTATACGGCAGCGAACGCCTGACTATCGGCGGCGAAAGCTCGGTGCGGGGTTACAAGGAGCAGTATCTGTCCGGGGATAACGGCGGTTACTGGCGTAACGAGGTGAACTGGTCGCCATTCAGCC
>NZ_MOXD01000034.1 GCF_001976145.1 Serratia oryzae | reverse complement strand
TTGCTCTTTAACAATCTGGAACAAGCTGAAAATTGAAACCTGACAGCAGAAACTTATCCCTCCGTAGATGTATTGGGGTAAGGATGACCCTGTCAGAGAGTCTCTCAAATGTTTGCAACGCGAATGTGGTCGAAAGACACCTTCGGGTTGTGAGGTTAAGTGACTAAGCGTACACGGTGGATGCCTAGGCAGTCAGAGGCGATGAAGGGCGTGCTAATCTGCGAAAAGTGTCGGTAAGCTGATATGAAGCGTTACAACCGGCAATACCCGAATGGGGAAACCCAGTGTGATTCGTCACACTATCGTATGGTGAATACATAGCCATACGAGGCGAACCGGGGGAACTGAAACATCTAAGTACCCCGAGGAAAAGAAATCAACCGAGATTCCCCCAGTAGCGGCGAGCGAACGGGGAAGAGCCCAGAACCTGAATCAGTGCGTGTGTTAGTGGAAGCGTCTGGAAAGTCGCGCAGTAAAGGGTGATAGCCCCGTACACCAAAATGCACGTAGTGTGAGTTCGATGAGTAGGGCGGGACACGTGACATCCTGTCTGAATATGGGGGGACCATCCTCCAAGGCTAAATACTCCTGACTGACCGATAGTGAACCAGTACCGTGAGGGAAAGGCGAAAAGAACCCCGGCGAGGGGAGTGAAATAGAACCTGAAACCGTGTACGTACAAGCAGTGGGAGCACCTTCGTGGTGTGACTGCGTACCTTTTGTATAATGGGTCAGCGACTTATATTTTGTAGCAAGGTTAACCGAATAGGGGAGCCGTAGGGAAACCGAGTCTTAACTGGGCGTCAAGTTGCAAGGTATAGACCCGAAACCCGGTGATCTAGCCATGGGCAGGTTGAAGGTTGGGTAACACTAACTGGAGGACCGAACCGACTAATGTTGAAAAATTAGCGGATGACTTGTGGCTGGGGGTGAAAGGCCAATCAAACCGGGAGATAGCTGGTTCTCCCCGAAAGCTATTTAGGTAGCGCCTCGTGAACTCATCTTCGGGGGTAGAGCACTGTTTCGGCTAGGGGGCCATCCCGGCTTACCAACCCGATGCAAACTCCGAATACCGAAGAATGTTATCACGGGAGACACACGGCGGGTGCTAACGTCCGTCGTGAAGAGGGAAACAACCCAGACCGCCAGCTAAGGTCCCAAAGTCATGGTTAAGTGGGAAACGATGTGGGAAGGCATAGACAGCCAGGATGTTGGCTTAGAAGCAGCCATCATTTAAAGAAAGCGTAATAGCTCACTGGTCGAGTCGGCCTGCGCGGAAGATGTAACGGGGCTAAACCATGCACCGAAGCTGCGGCAGCGACGCTTAGGCGTTGTTGGGTAGGGGAGCGTTCTGTAAGCCGTTGAAGGTGGTCTGTGAGGGCTGCTGGAGGTATCAGAAGTGCGAATGCTGACATAAGTAACGATAAAGCGGGTGAAAAACCCGCTCGCCGGAAGACCAAGGGTTCCTGTCCAACGTTAATCGGGGCAGGGTGAGTCGACCCCTAAGGCGAGGCTGAAAAGCGTAGTCGATGGGAAACAGGTTAATATTCCTGTACTCGGTGTTACTGCGAAGGGGGGACGGAGAAGGCTAGGCTAGCCGGGCGACGGTTGTCCCGGTTTAAGCGTGTAGGGGGTGTGACCTGGTAAATCCGGTTGCACACTAACCCTGAGGCGTGATGACGAGTCACTACGGTGGCGAAGTGGTTGATGCCAAGCTTCCAGGAAAAGCCTCTAAGCTCCAGGTAACACAGAATCGTACCCCAAACCGACACAGGTGGTCAGGTAGAGAATACCCAGGCGCTTGAGAGAACTCGGGTGAAGGAACTAGGCAAAATGGTGCCGTAACTTCGGGAGAAGGCACGCTGGCACGTAGGTGAAGGGACTTGCTCCTGGAGCTGAAGCCAGTCGCAGATACCAGCTGGCTGCAACTGTTTAATAAAAACACAGCACTGTGCAAACACGAAAGTGGACGTATACGGTGTGACGCCTGCCCGGTGCTGGAAGGTTAATTGATGGGGTTAGCGGCAACGCGAAGCTCTTGATCGAAGCCCCAGTAAACGGCGGCCGTAACTATAACGGTCCTAAGGTAGCGAAATTCCTTGTCGGGTAAGTTCCGACCTGCACGAATGGCGTAATGATGGCCAGGCTGTCTCCACCCGAGACTCAGTGAAATTGAACTCGCTGTGAAGATGCAGTGTACCCGCGGCAAGACGGAAAGACCCCGTGAACCTTTACTATAGCTTGACACTGAACATTGAGCCTTGATGTGTAGGATAGGTGGGAGGCTTTGAAGTGTGGACGCCAGTCTGCATGGAGCCAACCTTGAAATACCACCCTTTAATGTTTGATGTTCTAACTCGGCCCCGTAATCCGGGGTGAGGACAGTGTCTGGTGGGTAGTTTGACTGGGGCGGTCTCCTCCCAAAGAGTAACGGAGGAGCACGAAGGTTAGCTAATCACGGTCGGACATCGTGAGGTTAGTGCAAAGGCATAAGCTAGCTTGACTGCGAGAGTGACGGCTCGAGCAGGTACGAAAGTAGGTCTTAGTGATCCGGTGGTTCTGAATGGAAGGGCCATCGCTCAACGGATAAAAGGTACTCCGGGGATAACAGGCTGATACCGCCCAAGAGTTCATATCGACGGCGGTGTTTGGCACCTCGATGTCGGCTCATCACATCCTGGGGCTGAAGTAGGTCCCAAGGGTATGGCTGTTCGCCATTTAAAGTGGTACGCGAGCTGGGTTTAGAACGTCGTGAGACAGTTCGGTCCCTATCTGCCGTGGGCGTTGGAAGATTGAGAGGGGTTGCTCCTAGTACGAGAGGACCGGAGTGAACGCACCACTGGTGTTCGGGTTGTCATGCCAATGGCACTGCCCGGTAGCTAAGTGCGGAAAAGATAAGTGCTGAAAGCATCTAAGCACGAAACTTGCCTCGAGATGAGTCTTCCCTGG
>NZ_MOXD01000033.1 GCF_001976145.1 Serratia oryzae | reverse complement strand
CCGTCTTCGTTCACCTGATGGCGTGACGAGGTGCTGCCAACAGTGAAGCCCAGCCCACCGCCGCTGAACACACCGCTCTTTTTCTTCTCATCCAACCGATAGCTTGATTGCTCTTCGGTGGCGGCCACTATCTCGACGTTATTACCTGCTTTTAGATTAATATTGCCATCACCGACCACGGCAGAACCTTTTACCGTCAGGTCGTTACCCGCCAACAACGACACGTTGTTGCCGCTGAGCAGTGAGCCTTTTTCCTGCGTCGCGTAGTCTTCCCGCACCGTATGGGTGGTGGTCTTCGACAGGAAGCCTTTCTTGGTTTTGGTCTCTTCAAAGAAGTGATAATCGCTTTCGGTGGCGCTGTTGAGCGTGAGATCCCGCCCGGCGTTCACCGCCACGTCACCGCTGGCCTGTACCTGTGCCGCATTCAAGGTTGCATCGCGTTCGGCACGAATGGTGGTGTTGCCACCGCTGGCAATCTCCGTACCCTGCTGGCGAATGGCTTCGTCCACCTGCTGGCGTTTGCCGCCTTTGCTTTCGCTGTACTCGCTGGTCTGTTGGGTAGTGAGGTTCACGTCACGCCCGGCGCTCAGGCTGACGTCGTTATCTGCTACTATCGCCGCCGCCTGCGCGTTCACATCCCGCCCAGCGCCTAACGTCAAATCACCGCCGCTGGTCAGTGTGCTGCGCGTCGCACCGTTGCTGCGCTGCTCGTCACCGTTGCTTTTCTGCCGCGTGCTCTCTTCCTGTGTTTGCAGGTTGATATCACGCCCGGCCATCACGGTGGCATCGCTCTGGCTGCCCACCTGGCTGGCCTGCACATTCACATCTCGGCCTGCATTCACGACCAGCGGTCCACCGGCGCTGATTTCACTGGCCTGGCTGCTGTGCGTCTCGCTCTCTTTTACGCTGTTCCAGGTCTGGCGCTTGTCGGCATCGTAGGTGCTGTTCGCCAGAATATTGATATCGTTACCCGCCGACAGAGCCATGGCCCCACCGGAGGTCACTGTCGCCCCCAGAATATCGATGTTGTTCCCGGCGCTCAGGCTCAACGAGTCTCCGGCCCGAATGGTGCCGATATCACCCACTTCCGTGTGCGACAGGGACAGGCTTTGTGACAGCCAGCCGCCCGTTGTGCCTTGCGCTGCCCACTGGCGGGTCAGCGTCTGGTTGATGATGTTGCCATCCAGGCTTTCCAGCGCGACGCGGTTACCGCTGAGGGTAGAGCCGATGTTGCTGATATCGCCGATAGCACTCAGTTGCAGTGAACCTGCCGCATTCAGCAACCCACCGTTCAGGTTGTTGATCGCCCCCTGGCTGGTCACGTTCAGACGTTCGCCACCCTGAAGGGTGCTGCCGCTGTTGGTCAGGCTGCCCGCATTCAGGTTCACCTGGTTACCGCCGATCACGCTGCCGTTCAGTACCACCGTATCCTTGCTCGACAGGTACAGTTTCGGGGCCAGTACCGTCTGGCCGTTGACCGTCACCGGCTCCCACCAGACGATACTCTTGTCCAATGCAGCGACCTGCTGCGGCGTCAGGCTGACACCAAACTTCAGGCCCAGCCCGGTTTGCGCCTGCGCGGCGTTGTCGATCAGATATTGCATCTGCGCCATATCAGAACCGACGCCATTGATATAACGTTGGCCTGTCTGGTGCAGCACGGCGTTACTGATATAGCGAGTATCAAAAGCTGCATCCCCGAGGAAGCGATAGTCGTAATCCGGGCGCAGGTTCAGGCGGTCAAGGAAATAGGCCGAGCCGATAAACTGCGTTTCGTTGGTGTAACGGCTGTCATTTTCCTGCGGGTCACTGCCTGGCTGTTGACCCAGTAGACTGTACAGTGAATCAAACAGGCTGTTATCAAGCTGCCCCAGGCCGTTCAGTTTCGGGTTGGTGGTGATAAGGTACGGGCTGTTCGGATCCGGGTTCGGTACGAAGCGGCCATCGCTGCCGTTCGGCAACGGGTAGTCCGCCAGATCTGCCGCCGTGTTGCCCAGCGTGCTCAGCGCATTTTGCAGGTTGTCTTTCCAGGCTGGGGTGCCTACGGCAATGCTTGGGTCACCGGCCAGTTCCTGTGCCTGTGTGCCTTCTACGTTACCCGGTTGCTGCAGGCTATCGAGCGTAGGTGTCGCCAGCGAATGGCTGAACCCGCCTGCATTGGCAAAAAACGTGGTGTTGCTGATGTCTTGCGCGAAGTTTGCGGTGATAGCACCACCGGCCTGGATCACAGAGCGATAAACGGCGTCCCCGGGACTGTTGACATAAATAGGGGCATCAGCCAGAACATAACGCACTGTCCTGTCTTCGGCATCATCATCCAAAAACAGGATATCTTCATACGTGAAAAGTTTCCCGGAAGAACTGTAACCAAAATCGATAAACCTAAAGTCATGAGCCGCCTGAGGATCTGAACAGTCGAAAAGACACTCATAACGATATTGATAAACATGATAGACGGATTGCTTGCCCGCCACCGCCGAGGTGTTATTCAGCAGGTTACCAGAGAGCGCCATTGCACCCTGCGCCAGGATGTCACTGGCATTGTTTTCCAGCGTCGCGGCCTCAATACGCATATCCCGCCCCGAGGCAATACGGCCTGCCCCACCGTTTGCAGTGACTGAGAGGCCCGATTCACTCACAAGAAAAGTTTTCTCATCCTGTACTTTTTTAAAGGCTAGCCGGTAGATGTCGTAACAGGAATTCTCACTGGAGCACGTGTCCCACATGTAAAAACCCAGATCGCTGATATCCATATCAACCAGTTTCACGTCGATATACAACTGCTCAGGCGCAAGATATTCGGTATAGGTAGACTCGATCTTCAGCCCATCACGCTGATTCAGCAAATGTGTGGTGTTAAGGGTGATATCGCCGTTTTCGGTTTCGAGGGTGCCAGACGTATTGACGATTTCGCTGTTGGCATTACCTGCGGTATCGCGTTGCATCCACAGGCTGTTGCC
>NZ_MOXD01000032.1 GCF_001976145.1 Serratia oryzae | reverse complement strand
GAGAGCAGGAGCCTATGTGGGTTCAATGTACATCGCGGGTGGTGTGAGTGCTGTAGTCGCATCAGGTGCACTGACGAAGCAGTTCGGGAAGGATGTTGCGCTCAACAATAAAGGTTCGGCTTCAGGGACAACAAGTTCACTTGTTAAGAACGCAGATGGGATTTATGAAGTAAAAATAAACTCAACGCCTCTGGAAGGCCATGACCGACTTAATACACCGGATCTGGGGGGCAATGGTAAGCTAAAACCGGCTGAAGCCGCATCTGCAGCACAATTAGAGTCTACTCTCGGTACAATGGAGCGTTATACACCTTCGCCTGGAGCAAAATCAGGAACTTCACCTGATTTTGTGATTACGTCAGGCCCAAATAAAGGTAAAACTGTCGATGCCATGTATACGACTGATAAACTGTCACAGAAAGAAATAGACGGATTAAATAAGTTTTATGAGAAAAACATGAGTACTGGTAGTGGAAGAGATGTTATCCAAGATCATTTGCAAAAAGCTGACTTTGTGCCTGTTGACTTTAGAGTGCTAACGCCTGCTAACCAAAAAATCTTCATGGATTATATAAAAACACTGCCTAAAGTACAGCAAGACAAAATTATCATTATGAGGTGATGGTATGGGGGCGAGTTTATTTATCGGTTGGAATGATAATGGACAAAGAGAAAGTAATTTTCAAAGAACCGGAGGCTTTGTTAACGGGAGTTATTGGGATGCCTTTGGGGATCTGCTAGATGCTGTTTTTTTGCCCGAGCACCCTAAGCTGCATGAGGTGATAAAATCTGAGGAAGGTGAATATCTAAAGTTTTATTCATTTGTTGAGTTAGATAAAGAGGACTTTAACAAAGCAGTTAAATTAATCAGGGACTATCTTGTGAAACAACAAACCCCAACCGAATGGCAAAAGATGGCAGAATTGGTGTGGGAGGAAGTTGCAGAGCCTTATATTATCCAAGATGAACGTTATCAGCCTGATTAATAGGCAAATAAAACCCCAGTTTCAACTGGGGTTCCAACATTTAAGCCCCAAACCGTCCCTCTTCTCGCCGCTGCAACCGTATCACACCGGGTGCAGCGGTCACTTCCAGTTGTTCAGCGCTGGTAATGTCGGACTCGGTGAGCGGTAATGGCAGCGGCTGACGCCGCTGCTATGATGTGGGTGCAGTTGCTCTTTAACAGGTTGGGGAAAATGGCGTGACGGGCGTAAAAGTCGCGTCGGGGCAAAAAGTTGCCGGTGTGAGAATGCACTGGCAAAAGGGATTGTAACTGGCTGACTGCACAGGGGAAAAGTGGTTGCGGCGGTCAACTTCACGACGGAAGAAGTTGTTGTGGAGAATAACTATCTGAGCAGCACGGAGAAGAGCCGCCAGACATATCTCAACAACAAACAGAACCTGACACCAGAAGAACAGAAAGATAAGGAGGCGTTAAATCGCAAGGATCTGGAAAGTGATCTGGCTGCTTACGCGGCCTGCAGTGGCAAAGGTGGTGACTGTCAGGCAGAAAGAGAGAAAGCGAAGGCCGCGCAAGATACCTACTTCAACCAGACTTACCAGAACCCGAAAGAGGCTCAGGCAGGTTATCAGCAGATAATGAACTTGCTGAACTCTACAGACCCGAATGCGAAGGAAGTGTTCAACGTTCTGGAAGGGTATACGCAGGCGTTTATGACCTTCGGTTACACAGAGGAAGAAGCCAGAGCGAGAGCAGGAGCCTATGTGGGTTCAATGTACATCGCGGGTGGTGTGAGTGCTGTAGTCGCATCTGGAGCACTGACGAAACAGTTTGGAAAGGATGTTGCGCTGGGTGCGAAACCTGGAAACTCGACGGCAAAACCTATAGAAAATGCACCAAACTCATCTGAAACTTATTTTCGGGTTGAAGGTGGCGGAAATGGCACACAAACAAGCCAGAATAGAATTAATGTGAACTCTGACGGAAGTGTAACAATTAACTCGGGTTGTAGTGGGCAATTGTGTGTTAGCACTAATGGACCAAATCATGCTGCTTATTATCTGACCAATAGAAGGCAAGATGGTAGCGTAGTCGTATTTGAAGTCGATGCGGCTCTCCATAAACAAATAATGGATGCAGCAGTACCTCAAAGGCCAATTCCTGGGGTACCGAAAGATCCGGATGCTCCTAAGATTGTTGATCCTACAAAAGGTCAACCTAGCGTTTCGCTTGAACTACCTAAGGTGTGGGATAGGCTGATAGAGCAAAACTCATCAAAAGCTCGCGTATTAACAAAAGAGGAATTTCTGAATGAATTTAACAAATGATTATCAGAATTTACTCGATGCTATTTTTAATGGTGATAAAGATATAGCTATCTTTGTTGTGGATGGCATTCATTATTATGTTGTTGATAATAAGGATAATTACTGCATCGATGTTAGGCCGGAATATAAGGCGTATATAGCTAAAGGATGGATGAAAGAGTCTCTGTATGATGAGGCAGTAAGTTCATTCAGAAATGGAGTTCCTGTATTATCTAAGGATAGCTTTAAAGATTATATAACCAAAAATGATGTTACTATTTATACAGTTGACTGGATGAGATCATTCTTCACATTGGGCAGATCTGACGAGCAGCTTGTCAGTTTTTATGATTATGTTGAGCGATTTTTATCTACATTAACAGACCCAGTATCAGTTGAGTGGGATAGCTGGAGAATGCGGCTACCTAAGTTTTATATCAATTTTGACAAAAAAATATATCGCCATACTGATTGGGATAGAAGTCACGAAACGTCTGTACCTTCTGATTGGAACGCTCAAGCAAATAGTGATTTTGGCTTGTTAGTACCAGACAAAGAGCAATACTGGCTTATTAATGGCATGAATTTTTGGAAATTACAGATGTAAATGGTGAAATCCCGGTCTCAGTGCCGGGATTACTTTGTGAGTCAGCCAGTTATCCTTCAGCCGCCAGCCGGATGATCAACTGCCCTGGCTCAGTGATCACTTCGATCCTCTGCCCAGTGGTAAATCCCAGTGCTCCCAGCCAACGACCCTTGAGGGTGAGCTGAGGCAGCGGGTTCGGCCTGCCGCCGTTGGTGCGGTAACCGACCACGCTCTTGCGCGCTTGGGGTGCGGCGGGTTGTGACGTAGAATCTGCTCTAGCCATGGTAACTACCTCGTATAGTTGCTTGTGGTGAGCGGGTTGTCGGTGTTCCACCACCGTCAACCTGCGTTAAAAACCCTGTCTGTTAGCTGCCTGTCTCCTGTTGCTGCGCCTGTGCAATCACCGCATCCAGTATCTCAGCCACCATCTTCTGCCGGGCCTTCGGTAGCTGGCTGATCACCTCAATCTGCTGTTCCAGCGTAAGCGTCCGGCGAACTCATATTGTTAACAAAACTCTGCTGCCACATGCTGCCTTCATTCAATACAATGAACCTGAGGCAAAATATGACAAAACAGTATTCTCACAGTGAACGGCAACAACATCTCAACGCCTGGCAACAGAGTGGATTGTCTAAAAAGCATTATTGCCGACTGCATGACCTGAACCCGGCCACC
>NZ_MOXD01000031.1 GCF_001976145.1 Serratia oryzae | reverse complement strand
TTTGAAGGAAACTCAACATGCAAAAGATCAACGCCGTAAACCCAGTTAGCGCAGCGACCGGCTGGATATGTACGCAGTGCCACCGCCAATACGCGGGGGCCAAACCTTGCACTTTCTGCCATAGTGCAATGTTCAGTGTGCCAGTTGGCTCCCAGCGTAAGAACGATGAAAAATGGCAACGGTAATGAGCGACGCATTTTCCCTCGTTCAACTCGACGCATACGGCATTAAACGCACACGACAAGCAATCATTGACCCGTGTCCAAGGTTGCTTGCATTACGTGTCCTATTACGCTTGCCCGATACTGCAATTCAGCCCCGTGGTGATGTTGAGCAATGCGCGGCACTCAGCAACAGCGTGAAGTCATTAGCTTCGGTGGTATGTACGATCCAGTCAGCCACCGAACACCAACCTGGCTGCTTCACCCTGCTCATTGCCTGATTTCATTTAACCCCTTCGATAGCACGACTTTCTGCCCACACAGGGACGGATGTCCCCTGGGCGTAAAGTCATGCGGAGAGCCAACATGATGTATGCAAAATCTTTTATGGCGCTGGGCAGTCACAACCGCCTGATCGGTGCCAGAACAGCACAGATTGCACCTGACGACCATTACCGCTGCCATCTCTGCGGCAGTGTGATGATATTCAACCCAGAGTCTCAGGCGGAACGCCCCTGGTTTGAGCATCGGCAGAACACATTAACCGACCGAGGCCGAGAATGTCCCTACTTCGAGTTAGATCGTGAAGAAATACGATGTATCCAGATGCTACATCCCTATGTGCCGGATGCTCGACCATTAGCACGAAAAGCCGACTGGCATTGCACGGGGTGTAACATCGGGTATTACGGAGAGCGTTATTATCTGATTTGCCATGGTGAGCACAGCAGTCACGTCTGCCAGCCGGAGGTCGCCGTATGCGTATGATGAAATGTTACCTGGCGAACGACAGCAACGGATGTTTTGTGACGGCCAAAGAGGTATCAAGCTTGGAAAAGCGTGTCCGAACCTGTGTTTCCTGCCACGGCTTGCTGGTGTGGCATTCGGGTGGACCTGGCGAAGTTCCCTGGTTCGAGCATGATCAGCAGAGCGTTTCACGAGAGACATTGATGAAATGCGCCTATCTGGATCCGCAAGTAAAAGCCGATGAGAGGCACGCGGAGTTGCGCAAAGCAGTGGGCTGGCTACCGGTACCGATTGCCGTCAAATCCTGGTACTGCGTGTTGTGCCAGAGCCACTATCAGGGGGAAAAACACTGCACGCAGTGCGGTTCTGGGATATACAGTATCGAAGAAGCCCGTTGGCGGGAGAATTATACCTGACTCTGTTTTAGTCAGTAGAATGTCAACAATCTTTCTTTGCACACTAACGTCATACTTGTTTATCCCTGAATGCCCATCAACACTCAGTGAGGTTTTAAGACTACCCCAAAACTGTCATTTTTCTCAACGGATCCCGTTTCAATCGCCGCTGGCCTCACCTTCCAGCAAATTGACTTTCGCTTATCGTAACCCGTTGATAAAGTGACCGATACGGAGATGAAGAGGAACCTGCATGGTAGAGCGTATTGATTACCACCTTGAAAAATACCACTTCGCGGAAATCAATGAAACGCCGCGTATCACACGTCAATGGGCTGAAGTTATCGAAGAGTGTCGTCAGGTTAGGGCTGGAAGTGCCGAACGTCTGCGTATCGCCTTGCTGAATGTGGCTTATGTCACCAGCTTTGAACTGCCTTTTCGTTTGCTGCTGGTGCGTGCCCCGCAACTGATTGCCGGGCTGCGTGATGAACTGCCACTCAGTCAGAAAAACGTGGTGTTTAACGGCAAACGTTTTGGCTGTGTTTACAGCGTGAAATCTGATGTAAATCAGATACCGGAAGCGTTTCACTACCGCTTGTCAACCTGCATTCGCCGGGAAGTAGCGTCAGGCGAGAGCGCTGCGCCTTACCGGGAGATTGCCAGGGAATTAAAAATGCCGCGTGAGCGACTTAAGCGAGCGCTGGAGAACGGACTGGCGGTGACGGCGCTGGATGGTTTGTTCTGGTTTGGTATGCAGCGGATCGCAGCCGACGTGGCGGTGCTCAGAAAAAAAGGGATGCGTATTGCAACTGCTGAAGTTCCCGTGTGGGACAGCCTCACCGCCACCCTCCGCCCGGTACCGGTCTACCGCTGCGGCTGAAAACAGGCATTGATTGACCGTTGAACACACCGTTGTCGACCCGCCGCAGGTTGGTGACAGTCGACGGTGCCACTAGGCTCACAAAAGCTACCCCATCACCGATGTTTAACCCTAAAAAACATCACGAAGCCGGTACGGGGTAGCCTGCATGATATCGCGGTGGTGGCCTGGATTTTCAACGGTCCCGTATTGTTACGCTGAATAAAACCGACGCGTGCTGACCCCCTGCGTGTCGATAACAATGCCAGGAATAACAAGCCATCTGGGCGACAAAATGAACACTTCCATGAGGTTTATATGAACGCATCCCGTTTGCAAGGCATCCGTTGTTTTGACTTTGACATGTAGGTTGCAGCTTTATATCCGGCCTTATTGCAGCCATTGCTGCGGGCCCCTATGTAATTCGCTGACTCACCCCTCATTTGCTTCGCGGGCTTTAAGCCCATAACCTCATTCAGGTTTAGTGAGTCACGGTCTTACCTGTCATTGTCATCACGCGGGCCGCCAGAGCAACCTTTCTGCATCACTCTTTGGTTTGCGTTAATGTTTATCAATATCAGCGATTAATAGGGCCTGATACTGACATTATTGTTATGGGCGCTATGATGCCGAAAATCTGTGGGGATCCACCCTCATTGCTCTAAATCCCCATGCCGATCACATAAGCCAAAATGGGTGGGACGCGTTCATTACATTTGCTACGGGCTCACCGCTTCATTACCCTTGGCATCAATTTTACTTAACATTAATAACCTCATGACAACGCCTCCTGACCAAACCGTAAAAGACCTGGCCCACCTGGCGTTCTGCGCCCTGGTAGCCTTGCATACTGCCATTCAGCAAGGGACGGTCACGTCGCCGATGGCAGAACACCTGTTCCTGGTACGTTGGTTGGCCACAGCGCAGAAACAAAAACGGTTTCCCCGCAGTGTCGCGTTAGATATTCAGCAGTTGCTGGACAAGGGACGTAAAGAGGGGATTGAGGCTAAACTCAAAACTCGCTTCGACTATGTCTGGCACTCCTGCACCGGCGAACTCAAGCACCAGAACGACCTGTTCAGGCTCACCTACGCCATCGAGAGCCTGAAGGCACAAGGCTGGCGTAATGAGCTGGTGACCCAGACCGAGTGGGATAACGGGATTATTGAAGGGCCTGAGCCTGCGCTGTATGTCGTCAAATCAGTACTCAACGTGGCGTTTACGCCGGAAGGTCGCCTAATCACGCCGCTTGAATTCAAAATTGCAGGCAACGTGCAGGTCTTTACCGACGCTCTGGCGATATGCTTCCTCACCGCCAGTGGATCAGAAAAGGCGGCGACACTGATGCCCACAGGAACCTATTGATGCAGGTGGAGACGGCATACGGGTCGCGCAAGCAACAAGCTGTGTTAATGTATTCGGGGCACCCAAGCAACGCATTTTGCCTTGGACTGCTTGCTTTCTGTTCTGTGGCGCGGGATAATCCTCAACATAATTTGATACATTTCTTATCATTTTCGACACCTTCTCAGGGATGATCCATGTTGGCATGCAGGAAGCAGGCGTGGCGCTTTTGTGCGCTCGTCGCAGTAAGTTGTGCAGTCTTTCCGGTTTCAGGCGCGTTTCTCAGCCCCGCCGATCGCGACACCATCCAGCAGCAACAGCGTGATCTGCTGCAGCAAAACCAGCAGCAGCGCCAGCAACTGCAACGCAGCATTTCCCCTACGCGCCCAGAGGCCCCACCC
>NZ_MOXD01000030.1 GCF_001976145.1 Serratia oryzae | reverse complement strand
ACCGCAGCTTTGAAGTGGCGTTCGAGGCCATCCCTTATTCCGAGGATTACGGCTTCCGCCCGGCGTTGCTCCCCAAACCCAAGATGGCCGGTACGTTGCCGGCACGGGTGACCAGCACCACCGCCAATGATATCTACGGCCATATCGACAAAGACGGGCGCTACCGGGTGAACATGCTGTTCGACCGAGACAGCTGGGAGCTGGGTTATGAAAGCCTGTGGGTGCGGCAGGCCCGACCGTATGCGGGAGACGTCTATGGACTCCATCTTCCGCTTTTGGCGGGGACGGAGGTAGCGATTGCGTACGAAGATGGCAATCCGGACCGCCCTTACATCGCGCACGTCCTGCATGATTCGGCGCATGTCGACCACGTCACTATCCGCAACTACAAGCGCAACGTGCTGCGCACTCCAGCTAACAACAAACTCAGACTGGATGACACGAGAAATCAGGAGCATATCAAGCTCAGTACCGAGTACGGCGGCAAGAGCCAGCTGAACCTGGGGCACCTGGTTGACAGCGAGAAGCAGCAGCGCGGTGAAGGGTTTGAGCTGCGCACCGACCTGTTCGGGGCCATCCGGGCGGAGAAAGGCATCTTCATGAGCGCTGATGGGCAGGCCAAGGCGCAGGGCAAGGTGCTGGAGATGGATGCCGTCATCAGTGAGATGAATGCCTTGCAGGAAATGGCGCAATCCCTGTCGGATGACGCGCAAACCGCGCAAGCAAACCCTGGTGATATGGCGGCCCAGATTGCCCTGATCAATCAACGGGTGAAAGATCTGACCGCTTCGGTGCTGCTGATGCACGCCCCAAAAGGGATTGCCCTGACCAGCGGCGAACATCTGCAAATCTCTGCTAAGCAAAACCTGATAGCCACCGCCGGTAAACATGCTGATGTCAGCGTGGCCAAAAACTTCTTTATCGGTGTAGGGAACACATTGAGTGTCTTCGTGCGTAAGCTGGGGATGAAGCTGATCGCCAATCAAGGGCCAATCACGGTACAGGCGCAGAACGACCTGATGGAGTTGCTGGCCCGTAAGGCCATCACCATCACCAGCACCGAAGATGAAATCAAGATCACGGCGAAGAAGAAGATCACGCTTAACGCGGGTGGCAGCTATATCACACTGGATGAGAACCGTATTGAGTCGGGGACGGCGGGTGAGTATCTGACCAAGGCGGGATATTATGGGCGGCAGGAGAAGGCTAGTATAAAAGCGGCTATGCCATCCCTTGCTGCTGGTATTATTCCACTACTCAAGTTTAATGAAAAAATTCGAGTTGTAGACGATAATGGCAATGTCATGAGTAATATCCCCTACCTCATACAGGATAAAAATGGGAATGTGTATAAGGGTGTGACTGATGCCGATGGACACTGTGAGCGAGTTTATACGGATGAACCGCAAGAACTGAAAGTCTTTCTTGGAATATTAGCTTTGGAGAAATGGTGATGTCTGAGCATATAGTATTTACAAATGAAAAAGATGACTCGCATCATGATGTAGTTGGCCCACAAATGCCTGCTAAAGTGCATGTTTTTTTGATCGTAGATGAAATTGGGAAAGATGGTTTTTTAGTAAGGAAGTCGTATTCAGATATAAATGATCCATATTTGAAGGCGAAAAATTTATCGGGAGAGGCAGTTCTTAGAGAAGTATACCCAGAAAAATATAATTTATACCCCAAAGATCCTCTTTCAACTAAAATAATAGCTCAACATGTTATGGGCGATAATATTACATCTTTCATTTCAACTAGTTCAATAATGCCTGATGGTTCTCCTCGCTTCCAAGGGAAAGTGATTTATATAGACATTGATAAGGCAAAGAAGCATGGGGCGAAGTTGATCTCAACAGATGAGATAATTGCTGCATTGGATGAGTATAAAAAAACATACCCGCATTTAACAAAAAGAATAGATAAAATTGCCGGATATGTTAGCGATGTAGATAAAGAAGTCCTAATTCAAGGTAAAAAAGTACCTGCCAAAGCAATTTTTACTGAGAACACACTAAGCCTCACTCAAAATATAGTAAAAATTGGTCGGGTTGTTAAAGTGGTAGGGATTGTTTTCACCGCTTATGATCTCGAGAAGGCGACAAGTAAATCTATTGAAGTGAAGAGCGCAAAACCTATCACTGCAGAGGTCATTAGGCAGGCAGGAGGATGGGGTGGTGCAGTTGCAGGAGCTAAAGCAGGAACTGTTTTAGGTGCATTATGTGGAGTCGAAACGGGACCTGGTGCTGTAATTACCGGAGCGATTGGCGGAGTTATAGGCGGTGTTGCCGGGTACTATGGGGCTGACTGGGTGGCGGATCAAATCGATGAAAATTGAATTTTTAAATAATTTACTTAATAAAATCAAGAGGAATAATGAAAATGACTTCGCATCAATTTTCCCTAAGCATAACTTTCAAAAAATAAGCGATTTAAAAAAGTATCCTTGTGTAATTTCATTAGTAGAAGATAATACTTATGCGTATAGAATGTTTTTTTGCGCAGATAAAAAATTCTCCCAAGGAATAATCGATCTTATTAATGAAGAATTTGAATCAAACATTACATTTGAAAATACTAGTGATACTTTACTATTCTTAAAAAATGAGGCTATTGTACTAAATGTCTATAATGATTTTGAAGGTGAAGTTGTACGAATAATAACAAACTCAGAAATCTTTGTCCGTAAATTATGGGAATTGAAGATAACACCTCCACCTCCATGGATCTCATTTCCTGAAATTGATCCTGATGGGTTAGGCAGTATGCAAGGGAATTTATCCTTCTGGTGGGATTGGATGTGGTTACCTTTTTGGAATTCAATGGATACCTCCGAAAAAAAATACTACCTTATTGCCCACTCTGCACCGCTAAATTGGATTGAGTATTTTGATTTTTATGACACGTACATAAATAAATAGATATTTATACACAAACTTATTAGTATCCACCATTTTGTTAGTACCTAAGAATGGTTCAAGTTCACAGAGAAATAAAAATTAGGCACTTAAAACGGAAGCTATATAAATGAAAAGAACTATCATCACCTTATCTATGTTTCTTTTTTCAGTGACCTGCTCTGCGAACAATAGCGATCTCACAAGCATAATGAAAAGCTGTTTATATCAAAAATCATTATCAGAGAAAATAAAATACACAATTATAAAAACTGATGAGATCATTACAGATGATAACTATCGATCCCTAGGTGAGGCGACTTACGTTAATTATAAAGGTCATGATATTGGATATGCAGAAAGTAAATCTAAGCGAGTTATTTTTTATAACAAGAATATTTTCCCATTAGACCATGCTATCACAGTAGACACTGGGTTGCCCATTAAGGGTGGGGTAAAGGATATAGAGTATTTACTCTCCAAGTGGGCGGCAATATCAATAAAAAAATGATAATTATATCTGCGTAAATTTCCCTTTTAGCGGTATCGGAAAAAGTGTTTCACATCAATACATTAGAATTTTTTGTTTTTAAAGAAGAAGGGAAGGCATTATATTACACTGTAGGTGATGTTAGTAAAGGAGAGTGATGAGGCATATTACAATATGATGCAGCCAAATAACAAATATTGACTAGTAGTCAAGTTAACTCGAACCATCAACGGGTTGGATAAGTAAATAATATGCGAATATACTTTGCCGATCTATTTTTATTTCTTTTTCCCGTTTTTCTAGTACCGTGGCACAGATGAAGCATACTATAGTGTCATTAAGCCCTGCGCTGAAAAGCTGATAAAACACCCTAATAATATGCAAATTTTAAGAGATGGAATAGGGAAATGAAGATACGACTATATATTCTCGTTCTCTGCTTTTTTTCGTTTTCTTGTCTGGCTGACTCTATCAGAGATGTTAAAACCTGTGATTTAAAACAAGATGAAAAAAGTTCATCTTCTTTCCTTAAAAACGATTGATGGTGATACGTTATATTTAAGGTTTGAAAACATTATCACTGGTGCATTTTGGGATGATTCGAAAAATAGCCACCAGTTTTTTGGAGATATTAAACTATCTAAGTGTGTAAACAATTCCCTTGTGTTCTCACTTGAATATGGCTCTCCATATATAAAAGGCTGCGTGGTGACTGGTTGGGAAAACGGCTTTGAAGGTAAAAATGATCCCGAAGGGTTCTGTTTTGCGGAAAAAGATCTTCCTGAGTCAATCTGGTTTGGTGATAGAAACACGTTAATTGTTATAAGAAATGAAAATGAAATTAGTGCATTAGATGGGAAATATACTGTCTATGACAGTGCGAGGAAAAGTGGTGAGCGTTCATATCACCTTGACACTCGCCCATCCAAAGAGGGATATAAAATATTTTCATTAAAATGAAAATCAATAGAGAAATATTCACTCCAAACTCATAAGCATTTACTAGTTTAAATAACAAGCTGCTAAATCCCCTTTGGTTATAAAAGGTGCTGCCGCAACGCTAATCATACTGATAAGGACATATATGTATGACGACCTCATTGCCAATTTTATTTGACCACAGTCACCACAAATTAGCGGTCCGCGGCAGCAGTGCTGAGATAGATGTGCTGGGCTTTACCGGTGAGGACGCGTTAAGCGCGCCGTTCCGTTACGCTATCCAGTTCACCAGCCGCGACAAGGCCATCGCCCCGGACACCATGCTGATGCAGGACGCCGCCTTCATCCTGCAGGCCCCGGTGGCTGAAGCCTTTGGCGTGTCCGTCCAACAACCTCAGCGGGTGATTCAAGGGGTGGTCACCGGCTTCAAGCGCCTCTCTACCTCGCGCGACGAAAGCCACTATGAAGTCTGCCTGCAACCGCGCTTGGCGCTGCTGTCACGCAGCCATCAGAACGCGATTTATCAGGATATCTCGGTGCCGGGCATTGTGGAGAAAATCCTGCGGGAA
>NZ_MOXD01000002.1 GCF_001976145.1 Serratia oryzae | reverse complement strand
TCATGAAACCGACGTGGCGCAATAAGCTCTCCCACGGGCTTGGTGTCCCAGAGGGCGTACGTGCTGCCACGCCGGGTAAGAACACGGTACAACCTATCTTTTTACATCAACTACAAACATACAAGGGCCGGGGTGAGGGGCTTCGGTGCAGCAATATCCCCCTCTCCGCGCAAAACCGCCCAGCATTGCCGATCAGCGCACCGGAACCAGCAGCTCTGTCGCCACCACCACCACAATCAGCCCAACAATAACCGGCACAGAAGTCCGCTCTCCCCAAGGGGGAGGGAACTGAGCGGTGCCTCCTTCCCCACCTGGCAAACAATCCGGGATGAACAACCTTAGCGCTATGCTCCCCTCGGTTCAAAAAGGGACAACTCGCTGGCATTCCCCCTCTCCCTGGGGGAGAGGGCCGGGGTGAGGGGCTTCGGTGCAGCAATATCCCCCTCTCCGCGCAAAACCGCCCAGCATTGCCGATCAGCGCACCGGAACCAGCAGCTCTGTCGCCACCACCACCACAATCAGCCCAACAATAACCGGCACAGAAGTCCGCTTCACTACCTCGAACGGTGAGATCTTCGCCATCCCGGCGACCGCCACCACAACACCAGAAACCGGTGACATTGTTCGGCCGAGGTTTGATGCCTGCAGCATCGGGATCACCAGATAAGCCGGATTCACCCCCATCTGTGCAGCCAATTTAGGGATCAGTTCGACAAACGCATAGAAAGGAGCATTACCCGAACCGGTAGTCATCGCAGCCAGCATGGTGATCACCACCAGAACCAGCATCATGATAATGCCACCCGTGCCAAACGACTGAGCCAGGCCGATCAACCCGCTGATAAACCCAACGGTGCTTAACCCCTGCGCAAATACCCCTGCCGCCACCAACAGCATCACCACGCTGGCAAACGCGTCCGCCATGCCACGGTAAGCCACTTCCAGGCCAGCAAATACGGTTTTGGCATTGAAGCTGCGGATAAACTCGATCACCGCAGTCAGTAACATGCAGATCACCAATATGGTAATAATATGCAGCTCAGGGCCCCATTTGCCGTCAAACACCAGCACCCCCAAGATCGGCGTAAACGGCAAAATAGCGTAGAAAGCCGGTGCATGGGTGGTGATTTCGCTCACATCAACAATATGATGCTGCTCATTGTTTTTCTTATCGAGATAGCGCTGCCAGAAGAAATGGGCAATCGCCATGCAGACAATGGCGGCAATCGAAATCGGCAACGTGGTTTTGAAGGCAAAATCCACCAGCGGCATTTCAGCCGCCTTGGCCGCCAGCACCACATCACCGGAGGTTGGTGAAAGGATGATCGCCGCTGGGGAAGCACAGATCGCCGCCGCCGCACCGCGGCTGATACCCACATTCACCATCAGCGGGAACAGCGTCGCCATCAACAGCACACCCAGCCCGGTGGCGGAAGACACCGCCAATGACATCAGGCAGGCGACAAAATAGGCGGCGATCATCAACAGATAAGGGGAGTTGATCATTTGCAGCGGGCGCGATGCCAGCTTCACCACCACGTCGTTGGCGCCAATATGCGTCATGTAGGCGGCAAAACCGCACAGCATCATGATCATCATGCCGAGATCGCCACCGCGGCTCATCAGCAGGATTTTCACATACTCGACAATGTCGGTTGCCCGCCAGCCGGTTGACGTGGCGCTGGCAGGCAAAACGCTTTTGCCCATCAATGCGCTGATCGTCAATAGCAGCAAGCCCCCAACCATCAGCACCCCAGTGGCCGAGTAACCTTTGATTATGTAACGGCCGACCCCCACCGCTACCAATGCACCAATCAGAAGCTCTAACATAATCCCTCGATTTAATTATTTTGTTTCTACTAAACACGCCATCACCACAGAATAGCGTCACACTCTGCCGAAGATCGGTACAGAATATTATGACACTCATCAAGGTTACGGGAGGAAACTATCAGGAAATAATGAAACTTCAGGCGGGAAAGGTCATTCAGGCTATCTGGATGCCACGTAAAACCCTCACCCCAGCGGAGAGGGTTAGCCTTAACTGACCAATATTAAGCCGACAAGCCGTCTTCTTAATTGCGTATCGCTAATGCCTTATCTTTGGCCAGGAAAAAGGGCCGAAGGTAAGCCACCGTATTGGATAGGGGAATCACATCGTCACTTAGGCGGATATTCAGCACCTGCTGGATATATTCGCGCCGTTTGGCGATCCGCGCCCAAAGCTGCGGGTACTCCTGCCTGATGTTCGCCTGAAGTTCAGCGCTGGCAACCGCCACGCACTCTTCGGCACTGACGCCGGTATACCCGGCTATAGACGGAATAATATCAATCTGGAGCATCATACCGCTGCTGATCTTTTCTTCCGATAGCGGGTAGATAGGCGAAGACATCCACTCTTCATCCGCAACGAGGTGCCCTGGGTTCAAATGCCAGCCATACTCTTTCTTGGGTAATACCTGCTCGATCAGCGCATAAAGCTCGCCGCCTTTCATGCCGATACGGATACTTTCCAGCCAAACTGCAACCGCGTGGTAATAAGGTTTGGCAACTCTCGCCAGATAGTCAGATTGGTTAGCGGGTAATTCACTCTCATCGGCAACCACGAACCCGTTACGGCTTGATAACCCCCCTTTATAGGCAGTGGTCAACGACAGCGGATCCCCACGCTGAATCACTTTGTGGGTTGGGTAAAAGTTTGCGTTTTCAAACCGCTGCCCCGTAGCGGCAATAGTGACCACCGTATTGTATTGCCCTTGCGCGGTGAGCCGCTGCCCGAGATCGGCCTCCTTGCGCCCAACGGCAACGCTATCCATGGCATCCATCATGCAGCTCGAAGAAAGGTTAGCACCGTACTCGTAGTGGGCGATTTCATTGGCATTATTCGTGGTTCTGGCACCATATGCTCCGCCAATAAACAGATGGGTGGCATTGACCAGCTCTGCTCTTGGAGCAAGGCTCTGCTTGATGGATTCAACAATAAAATAAGGCAGATCAAAGAGCGTTTGTTGATTCCCCAAGGTGCCCGTGAACATTTTCCACCCTACCAGGCCGACCTTCTGCTTGCTGCCCAAACCTGCTGCGCTAAAAAGTTCATGCAGCGGTTTTTCATGATCCATCGGCTGATTCGGCAAAGAAAAGTAGGGGCAGTGGAGCAGTTGAACGGGCAAACGTGAATGCCGCGCCATTTTCAGATTTTCATTACCGAGAATCACGGTGGCGCTGCCATTGGCTGCCAGCAACAGCAGCCCTTCTTCAAAGCGCGGGACAAAACCGGTCAGGTATTCGAAGTTACTACCATGCTCTTTATCAGCATAAATAAGCAACGCATCAAAATGTTCTGCCCTCATCCCGGCAAGAACTTTGCCCAAGCGCTCGGCCATCGTTTCTTTTGTCAGCGTGACCGGTGCCACCTGCGGAAAAGTGGCTGGTGGGGTAACCGCAACGAGATCAACACGTTCTATATTCATTTAGCATGCCCTTATGCATGGGTGCTTAACCACGTCACACGGGCCAGGCAAACGCCTGGCACATCAGCTATAGCTTATCGAGCAGCTTCTTCAGATCCTGCCCTTCATGCGAATTTTTATTCTTGTCAGCCCATTTATTCAGGGCTTCTTTGGCGCGATCCTGCAGCGCATTACGCAAAAGCTGCTCAACCTGCAGTTGGTAGTTAAGCTGTTCCCACGGCCCATACACCCGCAGTGGAATCGGCGTTCTCCGCAACTGTGCAATCAGGGCATTGTCCCCCTGCCAGCCCCCGGTCACCAGCACGTTCAGCGTCATATCACACTGCTTGCCTGGCATATCCAGCGTTCCTCCGCCGGTCAGGCTAAGCAATGCGGAATCCGCCTTCAGATCGCTGAGAGTCACCGTGCCGTTACGCAGGCTCCCCTTAGTGCTGATCTGTTGTACTTCGGTATAACGCTGATAACTATCCTGCCCGCGCACGCTGCTGTCATTCCGGGCCACCGCCTGCTGAATAAGCTGCTGAATGTTCAAGCCGTGCAGCTGGGCATTTTTCATCGCCATTTCAGCCGTGCCTTGCCAACGGTGTTCGAGAGAGGAGGCGGTAAAGCGATCGCCCGTCAAATCGCCCTGCATGCTGAAGGCACCGGTAAGTACCAATGGCATACCGAACGCCTTGAGCACATCGCCGAGTTCCACCTGCTGTAACCTGGGCTGGAGCTTGATGACCGGTTTATTGCCACGAACATCCAGCGAGCCAGGGAAAGCAAAATCACCGCCAGCCACGTTGCCAGACAGGCTTTTTACCGTCAGCAAGCCCTGCTGGTTATCCGCCTGGGCCTGCAGTTGGCTAATGATCAGCCCACGGTATACCACCTGTTCGGCCTTCAGGCTCAATTGAGCGTTAAAATCACGCAGTATCTGCAGATTCTGTTGCGGATCCTCTGCCTGGTTAGCAATTACCGGCGCAGAGGTGATCGACTGCGCTGCCTGTGCTTCATCGGCGGTTTTATTCTGCCAACCCGAAAGCGCATCCAGATTGAGATGGTTTGAGCTGAGATTCAGGGTATAGCTCGGCGTCGGGCCAAACTGCGCGCCGATCTCACCGGCCAGTTGGTTATCGTTGGCACTCAGCGCCAGTTGGCTGAGCACAATTTGCCGCGGCGACTGTTGGTACACCATCTGCACGCTGCCTTCGCCGTTGATCCCTGCTGCCGGAATATCTGCCCCTTCAAGCTGATAGTTGAACTGTGTGACTTTGGCGCTAACCTGGCGGGGGTACTGCTGCAGATCGAGATCGGCGGCCAGCGTGAATGCCAGATCGCGCTGATCGCGGTTCACCCGGCTGGAGAGCTCCATCTGTGCCTGATGCAAACCGTGTTGTTGCAGGGTTAAATTAATATCGCGAACGTTAATTTGCTCGTTGTTGGCGCGCTGCCAAATCAACAGGCTGTCCACCACCCGCAGGTTATCGATATCAAATTTCCACGCGGATTCACTGGCGTCATCGGCCTGGTTGCCACCGGGCGCAATCGGTGCGCCTGGCAGGGCTTGTTCTTCACTCTCAGGGGTCAGGCGGATAACGGCATTTTTCAGCATCACCTGTTTGACATACAGTTGATGAGAAATCAGTGGCAAAAGTTTGACATCAAGCCGCATATTCTCGGCGCTGATCACCGGAGCCTTGGCCCCTGGGGCAGTCAGCGTCATACGCCCGGCCAGAATACTGAGCTGCGGCCAGACGTGCCAGCGCAAATCGCCTTCCAGCGTCAGATGATAGCCACTACGCTGCTCAACCTTCTTGACCATATAGGCACGGAAATCATTCGGATTGACCAGCAGCACCAGAGCACTCATACCCGCCACCAGCACCACCAGCAAAATCACCAAAGCCGTCAGTAATCTTCTCATGCCATCCTCATTTATCAGCGCGCTACTGGCAAACATCCAGCGCTGTCAGTCTTTATCGATACGGCTGGCGACTGCCCCTTGCTGATCTTTGTACTTCGCATCCTGGCGGCTGTTATAGGGGCGCGCTGCGGGCCCGGTCAGCAGTTCAAAACTCAAAGCACCGATCAGCATACCGGGGCGTAACGCCAACGGCAGCTTACCTGAATTATAGAACTCCAATACGATGCGGCCGCGCCAGCCGGGATCAATACGATGTGCAGTGACGTGTACCATCAAGCCTAAACGCGCCAGAGAAGAACGGCCATCCAGCCAGCCCACCAGATCGTTGGGCAGCGTCACCGACTCCAGCGTGACCGCCAGCGCCAGTTCACCCGGGTGCAGGAAGAATGCCTCTCCTTCTGGCAGCACAATCTCGTCGCTCATTACGCGATCAAGCGCAGCGCCTACTTCATCTTTCGGCCCGCTGAGATCGATAAATGCGGCGGTATGCCCACGGAACACGCGAAACTGATTGCCCAGGCGGACGTCCACCGTGGCCCCGTTAATCCGCTCAATCGGCGGACGAGGCGAAATAGCCAGTTTTTCGCTATCCAGCCAGGCTTCTATATCGCGGTCGCACAGTCTCATTCGTTATCTCCATTCCATCAAGGCGTACAAATTCATACAAAAATTGCCACATAACGGCCCGTAGGTCTATGTCAGGGCGCAAATAGTTCGCCAAAGGCTGGAAAAACACGGTTCCCAGCCCTTGAAGGGGGTTATTCAAAGAATTGGCTGATTTTGGCTTTCAGAATATCGATCGCAATACGGTTTTTGCCACCGCGCGGCACGATGATATCGGCATACTGCTTGGAAGGCTCAATGAACTGCAGGAACATAGGGCGTACGGTTTTCTGGTATTGCGCCATCACCGAATCCATCGAACGGCCACGCTCATTCACGTCGCGCTTCATACGGCGCATCAGGCAAATATCTAACGGTGTGTCGACAAAGATCGAAAAGTTCATCGCCTGGCGTAGGCGAATGTCCGTGAGCAACAGGATACCTTCCAAAATGATGACTTTCTTCGGCTGCAGAAGCACCGTCTCTTTCTTGCGCGTATGTTCGGTGTAGCTATACAGCGGCAGTTCAATCGCCTGACCGGCTTTCAGCATTTGCAGGTGCTGGAACAGCAGATCGTGATCCATGGAGTTCGGGTGGTCATAATTGGTTTTAACCCGTTCTTCCATGGTCAAATGAGCCTGGTCTTTATAGTAACTGTCTTCCGGGATCACACCGATATGTTCATCACCCACCTGATCGCGGAGTTCACGATACAGGGTACTGGCGATAAGGCTTTTTCCGGAGGCAGATGCGCCAGCAATACCAATAATGACGCACTGATGCGGCTTGTCAGTCATAAAATTAAAGACCTGATTTATAGTGAGGAAAGGGGGAACTGAAAGCCGATGATTATAGGGAGTTAACCGGCACGGCGCCAGCGTTTATCCCTTGAGATACCGTTACTGGAACGGATTGCCGTTACGATCGCCCCCGTGCATAAACCTTTCGTGCGCGCAGCTCTGCACAAAGAACCGACACCCGCAGCCAGCACTCATCACCATTAAAAAACCCGGCCTGGTGCTTAATCCTTGTCAGTTAAACGCAAAACTGCATAATCGTGTGCAATTGCTAAAGGAGTCGCCCCCTCTCCCCGTGGGAGAGGGCCGGGGTGAGGGGCTTGTAGTGCGGTGTTCATCCCCTCACCCTAGCCCTCCCCAAGGGAGAGGGAACTGGTTACATTACGGGTTGGCATTAGCAACGACTTGGCTTTACAGCGCGCGGAAGAAAATCTCGGTCGGGATCGCTTCCCCTTGCCAGTACATCTGTGCCGCAACGCGCCCCGCCAGTTGGCGATACATCTCGGCAAATTCGCTGTCAGGGCGGCTGATAACCGTTGGCTGACCGCGATCCAAATCCTCACGCAGCGAGATATGCAGCGGCATCTGCCCCAGCAGGCGGCTGTTGTATTTCTTCACCAGCTTCTCTGCACCACCGGTGCCGAAAATGGGTTCATGATGGCCGCAGTTGCTGCAGATATGCATGCTCATGTTTTCGACAATGCCCAGCACCGGCACATGCACTTTCTCAAACATCACAATACCCTTGGCTGCATCCAGTAAGGCGATATCCTGCGGCGTGGTCACCACCAACGCGCCGGTCACCGGAATATTCTGCGACAGCGTCAGTTGAATATCGCCAGTACCTGGCGGCATATCCAACACCAGATAATCCAGATCCGGCCAAATCGTATCCTGCAGCAGTTGCAGCAGCGCCTTGCTGGCCATCGGGCCACGCCAGACCATGGCATTGTCGTCCGTTACCAGGTAGCCGATGGAATTGGTTGCCAGCCCATGAGCCATGATCGGGGCCATGTGCTGGCCATCTGGCGACGTTGGCCGCTCATGTTCGGTGCCCAGCATATTCGGGATCGACGGGCCATAGATGTCGGCATCGAGGATCCCGACCTTAGCCCCTTCTGCGGCCAGCGCCAGCGCCAGGTTGACGGCGGTGCTGGATTTACCCACCCCGCCCTTGCCGGAACTGACGGCAATAATATTACGCACGCCCTTCACACCGGCCTGATCGTTGGCCCGCTTCAGGGTGGCGATATCCTGTTTCAGTTTCCAGTCAATAGATTTTGCGCCCGTTACGCGCAGCAACTCATCACTGACCGTCGCTTTCAGCGTGGCAAAACCGCTGCGCCAGGCGAATGGCATAATCAGTTCAATATGCAGAACCTGATCCAGCATTGCACAGTGATGGATCGCTTTCAGCGCGGTCAGGTTATTTTTTAACGTCGGGTGTTCAAAGGCGGCCAATACACCGGTCACCAGGGCACGCAGAACTTCAGGGTTGGTCTGCTCGGGGGATTTTGCGTTCATCCCGGCTCCTTGATTTTTTTGAATGAATAGCATCGCCACAAGCATATCAGAACTGTGAGGTAACTCGCGCGTCTAACCCGAAAGAAACCACTCTGGCAGCAAAGAGCGCGATCGGTTAACATCAAAACCCCTTTTATTCATTACAGAAAGCAAGTTCTCATTATGGCTCAAGTCGCGAAAAAAATATTGGTGACGTGCGCGCTACCGTACGCAAATGGTTCTATCCATCTCGGCCACATGCTCGAGCACATCCAGGCAGATATCTGGGTTCGTTACCAACGAATGCGCGGCCACGAGGTTCATTTCATCTGTGCGGATGACGCGCACGGCACGCCGATCATGCTGAAAGCACAGCAGATGGGCATCCAGCCGGAAGAAATGATCGCAGCAATGAGCCACGAGCACCAACAGGATTTCGCCGGCTTTGGTATCAGCTATGACAACTATCATTCCACCCATAGCGAAGAAAACCGTGAACTGGCGAGCCTGATCTACAGCCGTTTGAAAGAGAACGGTTTTATCAAGAAACGCACTATTTCTCAGCTTTACGATCCGGAGAAAGGCATGTTCCTGCCCGATCGTTTCGTGAAGGGCACCTGTCCGAAGTGTAAAGCCCCTGATCAGTACGGCGATAACTGCGAAGTGTGCGGTGCGACCTACAGCCCGACCGAGCTTATCGACCCGAAATCCGTGGTGTCTGGTGCAACGCCGGTAATGCGCGACTCCGAGCATTTCTTCTTTGATCTACCGGCATTCAGCGACATGCTGCAAGCCTGGACTCGCTCTGGCGCGCTGCAAGAGCAGGTCGCGAACAAAATGCAGGAATGGTTCGAATCCGGCCTGCAGCAGTGGGATATTTCCCGCGATGCGCCGTATTTCGGCTTTGAAATCCCAGATGCAGCGGGCAAATACTTCTATGTCTGGCTGGATGCGCCGATCGGCTATATGGGATCGTTCAAAAACCTGTGCGACAAGCGTGGCGATCTGGACTTCGATGAGTTCTGGCGCAAAGATTCCACCACCGAGCTGTATCATTTTATCGGTAAAGACATCGTCTATTTCCACAGCCTGTTCTGGCCAGCAATGCTGGAAGGCAGCAACTTCCGCAAGCCCACCAACCTGTTTGTGCACGGTTATGTGACGGTGAACGGCGCGAAGATGTCTAAATCACGCGGCACCTTCATCAAGGCTGGCACCTACCTGCAGCATCTGGATGCCGACTGCCTGCGTTACTACTATGCCGCCAAGCTTTCCTCACGCATCGATGATATCGACCTGAATCTGGAAGATTTCGTGCAGCGTGTGAATGCCGATATTGTCAATAAAGTGGTCAACCTGGCTTCGCGTAACGCCGGTTTTATCAACAAGCGTTTTGGCGGGCAACTGGCTGACACATTGGCCGATCCGGCCCTGTATCAAACCTTTGTCGACGCCGCAGCCAGCATTGAAGAAGCCTACGCCAGCCGCGAAACCAGCCGGGCGATCCGCGAGATCATGGCGCTGGCCGACTTGGCTAACCGTTATGTGGACGAGCAGGCGCCGTGGGTTGTGGCGAAGCAAGAAGGCCGTGACGCCGATCTGCAAGCGATCTGCTCAATGGGCATCAACCTGTTCCGCATCCTGATGACTTACCTGAAGCCAGTATTGCCTGCGCTGACTGAGCGCACCGAGGCTTTCCTTAACTGTGAGCTGACTTGGGATACTATCGAGCAACCGCTGTTGGGCCATCAGGTGAACACCTTCAAAGCGCTGTTCAACCGTATCGATCTCGACAAAGTGAATGAAATGGTAGATTCATCGAAAGAAGACATGGCCACCGCGAAAGCCGTGACAGGCCCGCTGGCAGACGCTCCGATCCAGGAAACCATCACCTTTGACGATTTCGCTAAGGTCGACATGCGCATTGCGCTGATCAAGAGCGCCGAGTTTGTGGAAGGCTCCGATAAGCTGCTGAAGCTGCAGTTGGATCTGGGCGGCGAATCGCGCCAGATTTTCTCCGGTATCCGTTCAGCCTACCCGGACCCGAAACTGTTGGAAGGCCGTTTGACCATTATGGTCGCCAACCTGGCACCGCGTAAAATGCGCTTCGGCATTTCCGAAGGCATGGTGATGGCCGCAGGCCCGGGTGGGAAAGAAATCTTCCTGCTGAGCCCGGATAGCGGTGCACAGCCGGGTATGCAGGTGAAGTAAAGCCCCCGTTTAAGTCCCCTCACCCTAGCCCTCTCCCCCAGGGAGAGGGGATTGTTCAGTGCCAATCTCTGCAATGCCCCCCACACTTGGCGACTGTGATATGCAGCCCCAAACGCCCTATCTAACGTCCTTTCACTCTCCCTCGGGGAGAGGAGACTGTTCAGTGTCAATCTCTGCAATGCCCCCCACACTTGGCGGCTGTGATATACAGCCCCAAACGCCCTACCTAACGTCCTTTCACTCTCCCTCGGGGAGAGGAGACTGTTCAGTGTCAATCTCTGCAATGCCCCCCACACTTGGCGGCTGTGATATACAGCCCCAAACACCCCACCTAACGTCCTTTCACCCTCCCTCGGGGAGAGGAGACTGTTCAGTGTCAATCTCTGCAATGCCCCCCACACTTGGCGGCTGTGATATACAGCCCCAAACGCCCTACCTAACGTCCTTTCACCCTCCCTCGGAGAGAGGAGACTGTTCAGTGTCAATCTCTGCAATACACCCCCACACTTGGCGGCTGTGATATGCAGCCCCAAACACCCCACCTAACGTACTTTCACCCTCCCTCGGGGAGAGGAGACTGTTCAGTGTCAATCTCTGCAATGCCCCCCACACTTGGCGGCTATGATCATGCAACCCCAAACGCCCCACCTAACGTCCTTTTCCCCCTCTCCCTCGGGGAGAGGGTTGGGGTGAGGGGCGGCTCTGCAAATGCTGCAAAATAATCTGCGCAACCCCCTCCCAATTTTGGAAAATTTCATCGTTCCAAAACCGAATCACCGTAAATCCCTGTTGCTCAAGAAAACGGGTCCGCTGCCGATCATAAACAACCTGCTCCACATGCTGCCCTCCATCCAGCTCAATAATCAACCGGGCTTGCCAGCAGAGAAAATCTGCAAAATAAGGCCCGATAGGGCATTGCCGACGAAATTTAAACCCCGTGAACCGACGATCGCGCAGTTGCAGCCACAGCGCTTTTTCTGCCTCTGTCATACAGGATCTTAAACGACGAGCGGTGCTTAAAACGGTGACTGCCTTCATGACTACCTCCGCAACACAGCCTATCGCCCCCCTTTCGCTTTTACTCCCTATTCAAGCGCACATTGCGCTCCCGATTCCAAAAAAGTCGTCAATCCATCATGACTTGCCGGGGAGCTTTATGACGGGCTACGAACATCGCCCCTTTTTTTAAACAATTTTTCAGTTCTCCTCTTCTCTGGGCGACAAAATCAGTTAATGTATCAAGACTGTATGCATTAACAGGGTAGGTTATGAAGGGATTCCCCCCGCTGATCAACACGTTGCTGGCAAGCTCGTTAATATTGACTATTGGTCGCGGTGTCACGCTGCCCTTTATCACTATCTATCTTACCGAGCACTTCCACCTGCTGCCGAAGAGCGTAGGGGTTATCCTCGGTATCAGCCTGACGATCGGCATCATCAGCAGTTTTTATGGCGGCTATCTGGTCGATCGTTTTAATAAAAACCACCTTATTCTGCTAGCCATCCTGCTGTTTTCCCTGAGCTTCTTCGCCATTCCCTGGGTTCCAGGCTCCGGTGGTATCATCGCCGTATTAGCCATTCTGCATACGGCCTATGCGGTACTTGGCATCGCTATCAAAGCCTGCTTTGCTCACTGGCTGCCGGTCACTAAGCGCATCAAAGCCTTCTCGATGAATTACACGCTGGTTAACGTAGGTTGGGCCGTCGGCTCATCACTGGGTGTTATGGTTGCCGGTTACAGCCCGCTACTGCCGTTCTACCTCTCCGGTGCGCTGGCGCTATTCACCGTCGTAGCGCTGAGTTTGCGGATGCGCCACCAGCCTCCCCCACCACTGGCAGAGCCTCATGCCACGCCGGTTGCCGCGCCGAATTTCCGCCAGACGCTAAGCATTCTGCGCAGCGATCGGCGGCTGATCTATTTCACCATCGGCAGTGCGCTGGGTGCAGTTGTTTTCGGCCAGTTCACTGGCTATTTATCTCAGTACCTGATCACTACCGCCAACGCCGAATTCGCCTATCAAGTCATCGGCGTAGTAATGATCGTCAATGCCTGCATCGTGATCGCACTGCAATATCTGTTCAGCCGGGGTATGCGCCAGGACAACATGCTGCGCTGGCTGGCACTGGGGACCCTGTTCTTTGTTCTGGGGCTGATCGGCTTTTTGCTGGCCGGGCAATCGTTGTGGTTATGGGCGGTAGCGATGGCGATCTTCACCCTTGGGGAGATCATCGTTATCCCGGTTGAATATCTATTTATCGACTTTATCGCCCCTGCACACCTGAAAGGCAGCTATTACGGAGTACAAAGCCTCAGCAATCTGGGCGGTGCGATCAACCCGGTAATGTGTGGCTTCCTGCTAAGCTATACGCCACCGCCGGTGATGTTCCTGGTGTTAATTGCGGCGGCGCTATTCAGCCTGCTGTTCTTCTTTCTGGGCCACCGGTTAGCGGAACAACAGCGAACACTTATCCCTCTCAATAACCTGGAATAAGCACAGCGGCTACACTTAAACGGACCGGGTTCCTGCCGAAGTGACACATGCTTCATAACGCGCCCTCATGATGCATTTGTGGTTTAGCTCACAATTTAATTGTATGATGAATGCGTCAGATTAAATGGGAAGGGGTTATGGGTAACGTATTCATGCAGTGCTGGAAATATGCCAGGGCCATCGTGCTGATTTATCTCAGCCTATTTGCCGGAAACGCCGTTGCTGCGCTATTACCCATTGCCATCCCCGGCAGCATCATCGGTATGCTGATCCTGTTTGCCCTGCTCTCTTCACAAATCTTGCCCGCTAAATGGGTCAAGCCCGGCTGCCAACTGCTTATCCGCTACATGGTGTTGCTGTTCGTGCCGATCGGCATCGGTGTGATGCAGTATTACGACCAGATTATCGACGATCTCGGCCCGTTAGTGGTGTCATGCCTGCTCAGCACCTTGCTGGTGTTTGTGGTGGTCGGTTATACCTCTCACTATTTCCACCGCGAACGCCCTGCTCTCAGCAACGGCAAGAACGCGGAGAGCAAGAAATGAGCCATGATATCTGGTGGTCTTTACCGCTGACGCTGCTGGTGTTCTTCGGCGCCCGCAAGTTGTCACAATGGCTTAAGATGCCGCTGCTGAACCCACTGCTGGTTTCCATGGCAGTGATCATTCCTCTGCTGTTGCTGACGAAGATGCCCTACGAACGCTATTTTCAGGGCAGTAAAGTCCTCAATGATCTTCTGCAACCGGCGGTCGTAGCGCTCGCTTTTCCGCTTTACGAGCAACTCCATCAGATCCGCGCCCGTTGGAAGTCCATCATTATCGTGTGCTTTATTGGCAGTATGACCGCGATGATCAGCGGCGGCGCGATTGCGTTATTAATGGGGGCCAAGCCGGATATCGCGGCATCTATCATGCCCAAATCAGTGACGACGCCGATCGCCATGGCTATCGCAGAGTCGCTTGGCGGCATCCCCGCCATCAGCGCGGTCTGCGTGATTATAGTGGGTATTTTGGGGGCGGTTTTCGGCCATTCATTGCTTAATCTGCTGAAAATCAGCACCAAATCCTCACGCGGTTTAGCCATGGGCACCGCCTCACACGCGCTGGGCACCGCACGCAGCGCAGAAATAGATTATCAGGAAGGCGCGTTCAGCTCATTGGCACTGGTGATCTGCGGCATCATCACGTCTCTGATTGCACCGTTCCTGTTCCCAATATTGCTGCATTTGTTGGGGTAATCACAAAAACTTGCGATAAGTCTCGTAAACTCCATTTTAATTGCATTTATTTCATCAATAAAAAGACGATAATCACACTTTATTGTGAGAAGGTTACCTAGACTATTTTACCCAGCAGCATTCGATATGCAGATAGGCCATCACTGAACGACAAATTAAACAGCCGCCCTGCATCTTGATGAATGATGGGTCTATCCCGTTAACCTGTAGAGAGACTTTCTATGCACCCGCGTTTTCATACTGTTTACAGCGAACTGCCTGCAGCACTGCAATCCGCCCTGCGGCCTTATCTTGATACGCCTGATTTCCCTGCTATGTTCCAGGCCGATCAGGTAGCGGCGATCAAGCAACACTGCGGGCTGGATGATGATGCTCTGGCATTTGCTCTGCTGCCATTGGCTGCCACCTACTCGTTAGCCACCATCTCTCATTTTCACGTAGGGGCTGTGGCACGCGGCGTCAGTGGCAACCTGTATTTGGGTGCCAATATGGAGTTCGGCGGTGCGCCGCTGCAGCAAACCGTGCATGCAGAACAGTCGGTGATCACTCACGCCTGGCTGCGGGGTGAAACCGGGCTGGTTTCCATTACCGTCAACTACACCCCTTGCGGCCATTGCCGCCAATTTATGAATGAGCTCAACAGCGGCACCGATCTGCAAATCCTGCAGCCTGGGCGCGCAGCGGCCACTCTGGGGGATTACCTGCCGTATGCCTTTGGCCCGCAGGATCTTGAGATCAATGAACGCTTGATGAGCCCGATCGATCATGGCTTCCAACTAACGCTGGATGATGAACTGGCAAAAGCCGCGCTGGCGGCGGCCAACCGCAGCCATGCGCCTTACAGCAACGCCCACAGCGGCGTGGCGCTGGAGGCCGAAGATGGCACCCTGTATGCGGGCCGTTATGCGGAAAACGCCGCCTTCAACCCCAGCCTGCCACCGCTGCAGGCCGCACTGGTGTTGATGAATCTTTCCGGTGGCGACTGCCAGAAAATCCGCCGTGCGCTGTTGGCGGAAGCGCAGAGCGCTATTTTGACGCAGTGGGATGCCACTCAGGCCACGCTGGCCGCGCTAGGCTGCCAGAATGTCAGCCGGATCACTTTCTGAACCCTTGGCGGAAACGATGAGTTCCGCCCTCCTTTCGTTAAAAACCGTTTAACCGCCGATAATTGCATCAATTTACGTCATAAACTCATAACAATTGCTGTACATATTCTGCCGATCTTTTAGGATCTACGGCTATTACGGCTATCTGATACGTTTAAGAGCAAAACTGATGGAACTTGAATACGAAAGCAAACGCCCTCTCTACATCCCTTACGCTGGCCCTATACTGTTGGAATTCCCGTTACTCAATAAAGGCAGCGCCTTTACCGAAGAGGAACGCAGCCACTTTAACCTGCACGGTCTGCTGCCAGAAGCGGTGGAAACCATTGAAGAACAGGTTGAACGCGCTTATCGTCAGTACCAGGATTTTCAGAACGATAACGACAAACACATCTACCTGCGCAATATTCAGGACACCAACGAAACCCTGTTCTATCGCCTGTTGGAAGCGCACCTGAGTGAAATGATGCCGATCATCTACACGCCAACGGTGGGCGCAGCCTGTGAGCACTTCTCGGATATCTATCGCCGTGCCCGTGGCCTGTTTATCTCCTACCCGAACCGCGATCGCATTGATGATATGCTGCAAAACGCCACCAAACAGAACGTGAAAGTGATTGTGGTAACCGACGGCGAGCGCATCCTTGGCCTGGGCGATCAGGGGATCGGCGGTATGGGTATTCCGATCGGTAAGCTCTCGCTGTACACCGCCTGCGGGGGCATCAGCCCGGCGTACACGCTGCCGGTGGTGCTGGATGTCGGCACCAATAATCCGCAGCGTCTGAACGATCCGCTGTATATGGGCTGGCGTCACCCGCGCATTTCCGGCGACGAATACCATGCGTTTGTCGAAGAGTTCATTCAGGCGGTTAAACGCCGCTGGCCAAACGTCTTGCTGCAGTTCGAGGATTTCGCCCAGAACAACGCCACTCCGCTGCTCAACCGCTATCGTGATGAAATCTGCTGCTTCAACGACGACATTCAGGGCACCGCCGCCGTCACGCTCGGCAGCCTGATTGCCGCCAGCCGCGCCGCTGGGAGCCAACTGCGCGATCAAACCGTGGCCTTCCTCGGCGCTGGCTCCGCCGGTTGCGGTATTGCCGAACAGATCATCGCTCAGATGAAGTCTGAAGGCTTGAGCGAAGAAGAAGCGCGGGCACGGGTATTTATGGTCGATCGTTTCGGCCTGCTCACCGATAAGCTGCCAAACCTGCTCGACTTCCAGAGCAAGCTGGTGCAAAAAAGCGAAAACCTGGCCGCTTGGCAAGTGGAAAGCGATGCCATCTCCCTGCTGGAAGTGGTACGCAACGCCAAACCGACCATCCTGATCGGCGTTTCCGGCCAGCCGGGGCTGTTCACCGAAGAGCTGATCCGTGAAATGCATAAGCACTGCCCGCGCCCGATCGTCATGCCGCTGTCCAACCCTACCTCCCGCGTGGAAGCACGGCCGGAAGACATCATCAATTGGACCGAAGGTGCTGCGTTAGTGGCCACCGGCAGCCCGTTCACGCCGGTTGTCTACAAAGAGCAGGTATTCCCGATTGCCCAGTGCAACAACTCCTACATTTTCCCTGGCATTGGCCTGGGCGTTCTGGCCGCTGGCGCAACGCGCGTGACCGACGCAATGCTGATGGCCGCCAGCCGTGCGCTGGCCGACTGCTCGCCGCTGGCTACCGATGGCCACGGTGCGCTGCTGCCCAATATCGATGATATTCAGGGCGTATCCAAGTGCATTGCCATGGAAGTGGGCAAAGCCGCGCAGTTGCAAGGGGTGGCGGTAGTGACTTCGGAAGAGGCGCTGTCAAAAGCCATTGAGCACAACTTCTGGCGCCCGCAGTACCGCAGCTACAAACGCACATCGTTCTAAGCGTTAAAGATTGGGGGCAACATTATGCCCCCGATTCTCCCGCCTATGGCCGCATCTGAAGCAAACGCTGAAAAATACAGCGTATTACCTGCTGCGGACGGTGGAGCGCTTGCTTCAGCCAGACAGGTAAAGTAGCCTTGAATTCTACTTCAGTCATTAAGCGCGTAAGGCATCACTATGTGGAAACGCCTGATAATTGGCCTGTTAATCATCATTTCGCTGTTGATGGTAACGGCTATCGCGCTCGATCGTTGGATAAGCTGGCAAACCGCACCCTACGTTTATGACGAGCTGCAAGGATTACCGCATCGCCAGGTTGGTGTGGTGCTAGGGACCGCCAAATATTATCGTACTGGCGTGATCAATCAGTATTACCGCTATCGAATTCAGGGGGCGATCAACGCCTATAACAGCGGCAAGGTGAAATACCTGCTGCTGAGTGGTGACAACGCCCAGCAAAGTTACAATGAACCCATGACCATGCGCCGCGATCTGATCGCAGCTGGCGTTGCGCCGAGTGATATCGTGCTCGACTATGCCGGGTTCCGCACCCTCGACTCAATTGTGCGCACACGTAAAGTGTTCGACACCAACGATTTCATCATTATCACCCAGCGTTTCCACTGCGAACGTGCGCTGTTTATCGCGCTGCACATGGGCATTCAGGCACAATGCTATGCCGTACCGTCACCGAAAGACATGATGACGGTGCGCGCCCGTGAGATCTTTGCACGCCTGGGAGCCTTAACCGATCTGTATATTCTCAAACGCGAGCCGCGCTTCCTTGGCCCGCTGCTGCCAATCTCTTCGATGCACAACGTGCCGGAAGATGCGCAGGGTTACCCGGCGGTGTCGCCGGAGCAACTGGTGGAACTTGAGCACAAGCTGGCGACAGAAAAGCGTAGTGCTGCGGCTAAAAAGAGCTGACATAATCCGTAAGAGGGCAACCATCATGGCTGTACATACCAACCCCGCATTGATCGTCATAGATTTGCAGAATGACTACTTCCCACAGGGTAAATTTCCGCTGTGGAACACCACAAGTGTGCTGGAAAATATCAAAACGGCAATCGGTAAAGCGAATCAGGCGAATATTCCCGTTATCCTGGTGCAACATATTGCCGACGGCAGCAAAGGCATCGCGCCGTTCTTTAATGAAGGCACCGAAGGGGCTGATATTCATCCCGAGATCCTTGCCGCAGCGCCTGATGCCATTGTGGTCAAAAAAGCGTTCGCCGATAGCTTCTTCCACACTACGCTGGAAGCAGAACTGCAGCGGCTGGCGGTGACAGATCTGTGGATCTGCGGCATGATGACGCAGAACTGCGTTACCCATACCGCCATTTCCAAGTCAGCGGAAAAATATAGCGTTTCCGTCTTGCCAGACTGCAGCACCACGGTGAGTGAAATACTGCATTTGATCGCCTTGAATGCCATGTCAACGCGGGTGCCATTAGTGCCATCAACAGACCTGCTGTAAATGGTCGTTAGGTAGAAAAAAGCCAAACTGCTGGGTGCAGATACCAAGTTAATCACCACCATCTCCCCTCGCCCTACCCCTCTTCCCGAGGGAGAGGGGTACACTGGCCAAGAAGGTAGAAAACACTAGTCTGGTTTCCCCCTCTCCCTTCGGGAGGGCCGGGGTGAGGGCTTTGATTAGCCATACCTACGTGATGGACGGGTAAAAACCTCAGGCGGCAAGCCCACCGCCTCCCGCGTAAGGCGTTTTCCCGGCAATTTTAGCAATCTCTGCTCCCAAGGTGACAAACGGCGCGCTGCGGCAGGCATAGATCAGGCCGCCAGCCTGGGCATACACGGCGGTTACCGTATCCGTCAGCGGATCGATAACTTCGGCCACGATCTCATGTGCATCGACCCAATCCCCCGGCTGGCGCAGCAGCAGTAAAATACCGCTGGCGGGCGCACGCACAATCTCACCGGCGCTAAACGGCAACATCAACGTTTCCTGCTCCGGTACTACCGGTGGCTCGCCGCCGATCGCGCCGTAATATTGCAGATAACGGTAAAGACGCCCGGCATCGTTGCTGGCCAACGCGTGGCTGACATCCTGCTGCCCACGCAGTTCAAGCGTGACCGCCATGCACCCCAGGCCAAACTGGCGCCACTCCGTCTGGCTGGCCACCAGGCGATGCCAAGGCAGGCCACAGGCTTCATCAAACGAGCCGCCGCCGCTGTCCTGCGACAGCAGCACCGTGCCGATATCCATAAAACGCGCCAATATCTCCGCCTGCTGGCGATAGGCCGGATCGGCATACATATGCAAAATCGCCTGGTCATCACAATGCAGATCCAGCACCAGATCGGCGTCACACGCCAGCAACAGCAGTTGCTGGCGCAGCGCGGCCACCTCTGAGCGGATCGGCATTGCGCCGAGCGCTGCGATCATGGCACTGCGCACCCGTTGCCGGTAATCGCTGGCATCACTGAAGCTCTGCGCCAGTAAGGAATCCCGCACCCGCTGCGCCAGATCGGGGAAATCCCGGTTAAAATTGCCCCCGCTGACCAGATCAAAACGGCCAACGCCCCCGTTGAGCAGCACCTGCGCCAGCCCAATCGGGTTGGCGATCGGCACCACAACAATCTCACTGCGGATATCGCCCTGCCGCTCCGCCTGGCACAGCAATCTTTTCAGATAATGCAACACCAGCATTCCTGGCACTTCATCAGCATGTAAACTCGCCTGCAGGTATATTTTCTTCCCCACGCCGCGTTGGCCGAAATGAAAACTGGTTAATCGGCGCTGTCCGCCCAGCGCGTGTTCAGGTAGGTTATGGTGATTGATTTTCATTGGACGTCCCATCTATGGAAAAGAAAACGCAGCTTGACCGAATTGATAAAAAAATCCTTGAAATACTGCGCCGCGATGGCCGTATTTCTTACCGCAAGCTGTCCGAGCAGGTTAACCTCACACCGCGCCCCTGTCTGGAACGCGTGCGGATACTTGAACGCGCCGGTATTATCCGCGGTTACAGCACCCTGATTGAGCTGCCAGAACCGGAGCATGCGTTTGTGGTTCAGGCACAGATTGCGCTGGTCGATCACGGCCAGTCGCAGTCGGCATTTGAGCAGGAAATGCGCCAAGCGCCAGAGGTGCTGGACTGCTGGCTGGTCAGCGGCAGCTTCGATTTTCTGGTGCGCATCGGCTGCCAAAGCATGGAACACTACCGGCAGTTAGCCGATACCTGGCTGACCAGCAAAAAATTCCGCGTGGATAAAATCATGACCCTCACCGAGCTGCAAACCATCAAACGTTCCTGAACTGAAGCTGCAATCAACTGCGGCGGGCAAACGCCAGCCAGCGCCGTTCGGCACGTGAGAACAGGAAAATCAGCACAAAGGTGCAGATCAGGTACAGCGCTGCCGCCAGCAGAAAGGGAATAAACGGTGAATAGGTCGCGGCATAAACAGAGCGTGCTACGCCGGTGATATCCAACAGCGTGACGGTGCTGGCCAAAGACGTCGCGTGCAGCAGAAACACCATCTCATTGTTTAACGCCGGGATCCCGCGCCGCAGGGTTGCCGGCAACACCAACCGGCGGATAATCTGCGCACGGCTCATGCCAAAGGCCTCGCCGGCTACCCATTCCTGGCGTGGAAAAGTGACCATCATCCCGGCCAGCAGCTCAGTCACATAGGCGCTGGTGTTCAGCACCAGTGCCAGCGTGGCGCAAAAGGTGGCATCGCGGAACAGCAGCCAGAATGGCTGATCGTTCTGCCAACCCAGTTGCACCACATCGAACTGCGACAGGCCGTAGTAAATCAGCATCAATTGCAGGTAGAGCGGCGTGCTGCGGAAAAAGTAACTCAGGCTGCGGATCAGCATCGCCAGCGGACGCGGGCCATAAACCTGGCCAACCGCCATCAGCACCGCCAAGAGCATGCCGGGCACCACCGACAGCAGGAATAGCCTGGCGGTCACCGCCAGCCCGGTAGCATCGTTACCGTCGCTCCATAAGAACGCGGGTAGCGTATCCAGGATCGTTTGCAGATTCATCAGTAGATGTCCCTGGCCGTTGAAGAATACAGCGCATAGCGCCGCGCCAGGCGGTTAAACAGCCAGCTGGAAAGCGCGGTAATCACCATGTAGATCAGCGATACCAGGAAATAGAACAGGAAGGGTTTCTGGGTCGCCCGCCCGGCCTGCTCCGCCAGCCACACCATATCCTCCAGCCCAAGAATCGACACCAGCGCCGAGGCCTTCATCAGCCCCAGCCAGTTATTGTTGATGCCGGGAATGGCAAAACTCAGCATCTGCGGCAACATGACGCGGCGGAACACCTGCCCAGGCCGCATCCCATAGGCGATGGCCGCTTCCAACTGACCGTGATCCACCGTCTGAAATGCGCCGCGGAAGGTTTCGGTATAGTAAGCGCCGAACACAAAGCCTATCGCCAATACCCCAGAGATAAAGGTATTGAAGTGCACCTGCCCAACGCCCAACAGCCCGAGCAGGCCGTTCACCAGCATTTCACCGCCGAAGAACAGCAGCAGCATGATCACCAGTTCAGGGATGCCGCGCACCAGCGTGGTATAGCCAGTCGACAGCCAGCGTAACCAGGGCGGGCCAAACAGCTTGATAGCCGCATTGATCAGGCCAAGCAACAATGCCAACACCAGCGCCAACAGCATTACGCACAGCGAAAGCCCGGCCCCCTGCAACAGCAGCGGTAAATAGTCGGTTACCATGCTATCTCTCCATAAACCAGCCGCTTCATAAGGTTGAATTATTCGCCGTAGATATCGAAGCTGAAATATTTTTTCTGGATAGCATCGTAAGTCCCATCGGCGCGGATGGCCTTGATGGCCTCATTGAGTGCATCGCGCAGCGCCGGGTTAGCTTTTGCTACGGCGATCCCCACTTCTGAAGAGATACTCTCATCACGGATCACCGGGCCGGCAAAGGCAAAATTTTTGCCGCGTGGTGTATCGATAAAGCTGTTGCCCGCCTGGATGTTGTCTTGCAGCGACGCATCTATGCGCCCGGACATCAGATCGAGATAGACGTTATCCTGATTGGCATAAGAACGGACCTTCACCCCATTCCCTGCCCACTGTTTTTTGGCGTAAGCCTCATGCACCGAGCCGGTCTGCACCCCCACCGTTTTGCCTTTCAGGCTCTGAGCATCAGGCTGCAACGGGCTGCCTTTACGCGCCACCAGCTGGGCAGCACTGCGGTAATAACGATCGGTGAAGTCGACCTCCTTCTTGCGCTCTTCGGTGATATTGAGCGAAGCGATAATCGCATTAAACTTACCGGCGTTAAGCGCCGCAATCATGCTCTCGAACGGCTGTTTGACGAACACGCACTTCGCCTGCAACTGCGTGCACAATGCATTGGCGATATCAATATCAAAACCGGTGATCTCGCCGTTAGGCGCGAGTACGTCGAACGGTGGATAGCCGCCGTCCACGCCGAAGCTGATGGTGTCAAATGCCTTGGCGGCAAGCGGCGCACTCAATACCGAACTTATCAGCAGAACCGCAAACAGTTTTTTCATTATCTAATCCCTGTTGACTTGGATTCAGAAACGCAGTGACAGGCAGGTTAACCCGCCGTCCATTTTTTTGAATTCGCTGGTATCCAGCAGCACCATCGGCATCCCCAGTTTTTCTAGCTGTGCCAGGGTGTAAGGGTAACCCTGTGGCGTTAACAGGGTATCGTTGATCCATAACGTATTGCCCGCATAGGACTCCTCTTCCGGGATCACCACAATATTAAAAGCGGCAAAAGCCGGATGCTGCCGATAGGCTTCGGTCAGCAACAGCGTGTTGCGGCCAACGTAGTTGACGATCGACTTCAGGTGCAGCCCGGCGCTCACCTCAATCGCGGTCACCCGGTAACCATGCGGTTCCACCGCCGCGGCAAACTCGCCGATCCCCGCTTCATCGGTGCGGGAAGTCAGGCCAATAAAGAACTGGCGATCGACCAGCAGCACGTCACCACCGTCGAGGTGACCACGGTTGCTCATCTGTACCAACGGGCGGAAACCCGCCAGCACCGGCGCAATGCTATCCACTTCCCCCTGGCGGCTGGGCGCGCCCGGATGGGTAATCACTGCCAACTCCGGTATCACCACCGCCGTATCTTCAACAAAATGTGCATCAGGGAATGCCGGAGCGGCAGGCAGTACCGTAACCTTCAGGCCGAGCTGCAGTAGCGCATGCACATACGCCAGAAACTGGCGGCTGCTTTCAGCCACATCGGGTGCTCCCAGTTGGGCGGTGGTCTGGCCGGCACCACAGGTGTCGGCAGGCAATCGGGCAATGGCTTGGGTAAAGTGCATAGCGGCTCTCTTGGTTGAAAAGTACTGAGGGTGTCTCTTTGATTATTAAACGGATCCCGCTGCCAAGCAGGTCGAATCACGGCCTGCCACAGCACATTTGCGCTGTATATTGCTCCGTTTTCGGCCTATTGGGCTGTTGCGGCAAAGCAAGCGCAGATCGCCACAGAGCAAGGGGATCAAAGCAGTTAAATCGGGGAAGTTGGCATACGGCGCGGGCAAAACATAGAAAACCGCATCCTCCGGGCGGAAGGATGCGGTATGCGGTAAATGAAGAGTTACTTTTTCTTGGCGTACTTGAGCGAATCCAGCGCGACGGCAAAGATGATGATGCCGCCCTTGATGATGTATTGCCAGTAGGGGTTAACGCCGATGTAGGTCAGCCCGTAGTTGATCACGGTAAAGATGATCACCCCGGTCACGACCCCCAGCACCGTCCCCACACCACCAGCAAACGACACCCCGCCCACCACGCAGGCGGCGATCGCATCCAGCTCGTACATAAAGCCGAGGTTGTTAGTGGCACTGCCGATGCGCCCTGCCTCCAGCAAGCCACCGAAGGCGTAGAACACCCCAGACAGCGCATAGATCATAATCAGGTTCAGCGGCACGTTAACACCGGAGACTTTCGCCGCCTCTGGGTTACCGCCGATGGCGAAGATATTTTTACCGAAGCGGGTTTTATTCCACAGGATCCAGACAAAGATAATCGCAATAATGGCGTAGAAGGTAATGTACGACAGCTTGAAGTCGCCAAAACGCAGGAACCCCTGAGCAAAGGTAGAAAACTTCGGATCAAAACCCGCTACCGGTGAAGCCCCCACGGAATCGTAATACAGCGAGTTGATGCCGTAGACGATAATCATAGTGCCCAAGGTGGTAATAAACGGCGTCACGTTAAGGTAGGCGATAATCAGGCCGTTCACCAGACCAATCACTGCACCTATCGCACACACCAGCAGGATCACCAGCGGGATCGACCAGGTTTCCATATGCGGGAACACTTTATTGACGTTATCCATCGATTGCAGCAAGGTCGCGGCTACTACCGCCGCCAGCCCCACCTGCCGCCCGGCAGAAAGGTCGGTCCCTTGTGTCACGATCAGCCCCGCCACGCCCAGAGCAATAATAATGCGCACCGAAGATTGGGTCAGGATGTTACTCAGGTTCATCAGGCTTAAAAACGTCGGATCCTGAATAATGATAATTGCCAGCAGCACCAGCAATACCACGTAAATGCCACTTTCTTTAAAGTAAGTGAACAAAGTTTTTTTATTAAGCACGTTCATAATCACGATCCTTAAAGATGCAAGGAGGCTAATCGCAGTATTTCATTTTGCGAGGTCTGTTTGGTATTCACGATGCCCGCAACCTGACCATTACTCATCACCAGTATTCTGTCGGTAATTCCCAGCAGCTCTGGCATTTCAGAAGAGATAATAATGATCCCCTTGCCCTTCTTCGCCAACTCGGTCATTAACTGATAAATTTCAAACTTGGCTCCCACGTCAATACCGCGCGTCGGCTCATCCATCATCAATATTTCCGGCTGCGTCAGTAACCAACGGCCGATAATCACTTTCTGCTGATTGCCACCTGAAAGCGAACCAATATTGGTACGGTGCCCTGGCGTTTTTACCCGCATAGCATCGATCACCCATTGGGTGTCGCTTTTCATCCGGGTATTGTCCAGCAAGCCCACTTTATTTTTGTAATTACGGATATTGGAGATCAGCGAATTAAAACCGACGTCCAGATAAGCATAAATACCGGTTGAGCGGCGCTCTTCCGTCACCAATGCAAAGCCGTGGTTAATGGCTTCATTCGCACTGTGATTATTGATGCTTTTGCCGTGCAGCTTGATGGTACCGGCTACTTTCTCGCGGATACCAAACAGGGTTTCCACAATATCGGTACGCTTGGCCCCCACCAAACCGGCAATCCCCAGAATCTCGCCTTGGTGCAAGTCAAAAGAGACATCGCGGATCGAAGGCTGGCGCAGGGAAGTCAGGTTCTTCACCTCCAGAATCACCTCTCCCGGCGTATTCTGGCGATCGGGGAAGCGCTGGCTCAGCGAACGGCCAACCATCATCGAAATGATCTTGTCCATATCTAACCCTTCCAGCGGCCGGGTGGCAATCCACTGACCATCACGCAGAATGGTAATTTCATCGCACAGCTGGAAAATCTCTTCCATCTTATGGGAGATATAAACGATACCGCAGCCACGATCTTTCAGTTTACGGATAATGGTGAACAGGTGTTTCACCTCTTTTTCCGTCAAAGAAGAGGTCGGTTCATCCATAATGACGATCTTGGCGTTATACGAGAACGCTTTGGCAATTTCGATCATCTGCATCTGGGATACCGACAGCGTGCCCACTTTCGCGCGCGGATCGATATCAATATCCAGTTCGTCGAAGATGGCTTTGGTGTCTTTGTACATTTTGTCCTGATCGACAAACAGGCCTTTGGCCGGATAGCGCCCCAGCCACATGTTGTCCATCACGGAACGTTGCAGAACCAGGTTTAATTCCTGGTGCACCATAGAAACGCCGTGTTCCAGCGCCTCTTTTGAACTCTTGAAATCTATTTCCTGCCCCTGGAACAGGATACTGCCGGAATCTTTTTTATAAATGCCAAACAGACATTTCAATAACGTCGATTTACCCGCGCCGTTTTCCCCCATCAACGCATGAATGGAGTGCGGACGAACGCGCAGGTTGACATTATCCAATGCCTTTACGCCGGGAAATGACTTATTAATATCGGTCATTTCCAACAGCCACTCACGAGAGTTATCGGCCATAAATATACCTGGGTTTTCTAATAATGAACTCCCCGCCGATATTCGGCGGGGTCATTGCATCGCAATATACTTATTTAACAAACTGAGACAGATTGTCTTTATCTACACCCACGTAAGGGATACGCACGACTTTATTTTCGATCTTGTATTTGGTGCCATCGGCCGCTGGTTTACCCGCCGCCAGATTTTTTGCCAGTTCGAAGGTGGCTTTCGCCTGGTTTTCGGCGTCATTCAGCACGGTGCCGGCCATCGCGCCCGATTTCACCAGCGCCAGCGCTTCTGGCAATGCATCCACGCCAAAGACTGGAATGCTGGTTTTGTTATGCGCTTTGAGGGCCTCTACGGCCCCCATGGCCATCGCATCGTTGTTGGCAATCACCACTTCGATCTTATTGGCATTCGGGCCAGACAGCCAGGCATCCATCTTGTCTTTAGCCTGAGCGGTGTCCCACATCGCGGTATCCAGCTGGAGCTGCTCAGTTTTGTAGCCTTTCTCATTCAGCGTTTTCACCACGTAAGCGGTACGCGCTTCGGCATCCGGGTGCCCTGGTTCGCCTTTCAACAGCACATACTGGATCTGGCCGTCTTTATTCAGATCCCAGTTCGGGTTGGCTTTCCAGTGTTTGGCAATCAGTTCCCCCTGAATCACACCGGATTCTTTAGAATCGGTACCGACGTAATAGGCTTTGTCGTAGCTGTCCAGCGCCTTGCGCGAAGGTTCTTTGTTGTAGAACACCACCGGAATATCGTTGGCCCGCGCTTTATCAATCACCACCGGTGCGGCGGCCGGATCCACCAGGTTGATCGCCAGAGCTTTCACCCCTTTGGCAATCAGCACGTCAATCTGATCGTTCTGCTTGGATTGGTCATTCTGCGAGTCATTCATTAACAGCGTGACGTCCGGAGACGCCTTGGCATCTTTCTCAATGGCCTTACGCACTACCGACATAAAGTTGTCGTCGTATTTATAAATGGTGACACCAATACGAGTTTCTGCGTGAGCGGCAGCGCCAAACATCATGCTTGCGGCCAGCGCGGCCAGGGTGAAAACCTTCTTATTCATTGTCTGTCTCCGGTTTGTAGAGGGTCGTACTCGGTATGAAAGTGATACCCACCGTACTTGAAGCGACACCTGACAAGGTTGCTACTTCCAGTACTTTGGTTATAGAGCATAGACAGCGTGATGTTAATATTCTGTGAATTTTCTCACAGATTGAAAACGGTTACACAACACTAAATGTTTAGAGAGTGACCGCTACCTCACTTTGCCACGGTGCCACAGAATGGCGGCGCACCAGCGTCGGCATGAAAATATGCGAGGTTTGCGGCTCCAGCGCCCCAGCGGCGCCTTTCAGCGCCAGTTCGGTGGCCAGAGTTGCCATAGAAACAATGGGATAGCGGATAGTGGTCAATTTTGGGCTGGTGTAGCGCGCGATGGGAATATCATCGAATCCCACCAGCGAGAAATGCTGTGGCACCGTGATACCGTTTTCTTTCAATACCGCCATGGCACCGGCGGCCATGGCATCGTTGTAGGCAAAGACCGCGCTCAGGTGCAGGTTGCGGCCGAGCAGTTCCACCATCGCCGCTTCGCCCCCCTGTAAGTCGGGTGAACCATAGGCACGCCAACTGTCTGCTGGCGAAATACCGGCGGCCATCATGGCCTGGCTGTAACCCTGCTGGCGCAGCGGGCCGTCTTCGATCGGATGATTGGAACCCAGATAGCCGATGCGCTGATGGCCCTGCGACAACAGCAGACGCAGCGCCATCTCGGCCCCGAATACGTTGTCCAGCCCGACGCAGCGATGCTCGTAACCTGTTATCACCCGGTTAATCAGCACCATGCCCGGCACCTGATCCATAAAGGCGATCAGTTCCGCATCACTCAGCGCTTTTGCATGGACAATCAAGGCATTACACCGCTGGCGGATTAACACTTCTATCGCATGACGCTCTTTGTCCGCCTGGTGATAACTGTTACCGATCAGCAGGTATTTGTGGTTTTGCTGCGCCACGGTGTCAACCGCTTTCACCAAGGCACCAAAAAATGGATCGGAGACATCCATCACCACCACACCGAGCGTATCGCTGCTCTGCGTGGCCAGCGCTTGGGCATTGGCGTTTGGCCGATAGCCCAGTTCCGCAACCGCCTGCAGCACCTGTTCACGCGTCTTCGGGCTAGTCAGAGCGCTGTTGTTCAGCACCCGCGAGACGGTAGCCACAGACACGCCTGCACGCTTCGCAACGTCGCGAATGGTGATCGGATGGACAGAATTCATGGAGCGCCCTGGAGTCAGAAAAGTTGACAATGGCACTATCCTACTCCGATTGTCCTCCTCCTCAGCGTGAATTACGTCACAGGAAAGAAAACGTTTACATACATTTTTTTAACCTGCCTGCGCCAGATCTCAATTTGCTTTCTGCTGCGCATTGTCACCAGCGGCCATGGCCGTCAGCCAGCGCCACAGCCACTCCATCGGGCCTTGCTTGAAATAACGCAACCACAGTTTAGAAAACAACAGGTTAGCCAGCCACACCAGCGGGACAAACGCCAGTAGCTGCAAGCGATCAAACTGCTGGTAAAGACCAAAACGGTAAAACAGCGTGGTGCAGATCAGCGTTTGCAGCAGGTAATTGCTCAACGCCATGCGCCCAACCTGCGTCAGCCAATGGCTGATACGCCAGCGGGAAAAGGTGGGCCAGAAACCGTAAACCAGTGCCAGGTAGCCCATCGCCTGCAATGACGCCCCCAGCTCACGCGGCACCTGCAGCAAGAAACCACTCCAGCGGTAGTCCCAGTTCAGGTGCCACTGCAGCGCCACACCCGGCAGCTGAATCAACAATGAAAGCGGTATCAGCCAGGCCGCCAAACGCCGGTAGTGAGCAGGGGTATACCTGTTTCGCAGCCAGCCGCTGCGCATCAGGCCCGCGCCAAACAGCATCAAACCGGCCAGTTGCCAGCCATATTGTGCGCCAATTGCCAACAGGCTGGAGGATAGCAGATCCAGGCGGCTGCGCCAGGCTTCCATCCCCCCTTGCAGCTTCCAGAATTTCTCATACTGCAATTCCGCCGCACCCGGCTGCCAGAAACTTCCCGGTTCAGCGTGCGATATCAATCCCAGCAGCAGCAATACAGCAATGCCGATCGCGTACAGCACCGCCCCGGTTTTCAACAGCGTAATGGTATCTTTGGCATCGCGAATCATGCGCCAGCACACCAGGCCGATCAGCCCGTAGGCCAGCAGAATGTCGCCATCCCACAGGAAAACCGCATGCCCCAAACCAAACAGCACCAGCCACGACAGGCGGGCGCGTATCCATACTTTACCGCGGTGCAACAACAGTTGCAGACCTGCACCAAACAACAGCGCAAACATTGCCAGAAACTTGGCCTGAGCAAACAGATCCAGCAACGCCCAGGTCCAGGCATCGCGTGCCGGAGGGATACCGAGATAAGCCGGGTTGAGATAGGCCGCTTTCGGCAGACCAAAAGCGCTAATATTCATCAGCAGAATGCCGAGAATGGCGATACCGCGAGCACAGTCCAACGTCGCAATACGCGGCAGCGACGTTGTTGCATGATGGTTCATGTTATACCGCTGTATTCAGATCGTTAAAAAGGCGCCCGCAGGCGCCTAATGCTGGTCAGTTAAGGCTAGCCAGTTCCCTCTCCTTTGGGGAGAGGGTTAGGGTGAGGGGATGATCTGTGCGCGATTTGCCCCTCACCCCGGCCCTCTCCCACAGGGAGAGGGGGCGACGCCTTGAGCAATTAACGCAGATTATGCCGCTTTGCGCCTCACCGACCGGTATTACCCGCAGGCGCCTATTCTCTTCGTTACCGAAGCACTCATTCTCACCCCTGATGGTGACGCACCGCACGCAGGAACTCCTGACGGGTGTTCTGGCTGGATTTAAACAGCCCTCCCAGAGAGGTGGTGGTCGTGGCGCTGGTCGCATCGCGGATCCCACGGGCCTTAACACAATAATGGACCGCATCAATCGATACCGCCACGTTATTAGTACCGAGCAAGGTTTGCAGCGCCACCAGAATCTGCTGGGTCAAACGTTCCTGCACCTGCGGGCGCTGGGCGAAGAACTGCACGATACGGTTGATTTTCGACAGGCCTATCACCGCGTCTTTCGGGATATACGCCACCGTGGCTTTCCCATCGATGGTCACAAAATGGTGTTCGCAGGTGCTGGTCAGGGTGATATCCCGCACCGTGACCATTTCATCCACCTTCATTTTGTTCTCAATGACGGTGATTTTCGGGAAGTTGGCATAATCCAGCCCGGAGAAAATTTCGTCGACATACATTTTCGCAATGCGATGCGGCGTTTCTGCCAGGCTGTCATCAGACAGATCGAGATTCAGCAACTTCATGATTTCTGTCATGTGTTCTTTGATGCGGCTTTTACGCGTTTCTCGGTCTAACATTTCCCCGCACAGGGGGGTCTCCAGGCCGCGCGCTTCAAGCGCTGCGTGCACCAGTGCAGCTTCATTACTTAACGATGTCATGGGTATATTTCTCCGGCAGGCGGCTCCGACAATGCCTGCTAGGCCAATCACTAGCAGATTTGCGGTGTCTCATTCTTTTTAACTACTGAGTTCATACGCCGTATAGCGTGAACTCGGTCAAGATTTTCACCCACTCTAGATGAGAGCGAAGCGTTTATCCAGTGATTGTGCTTCATCATTGAGTGAAATATCCGCATCCAGCCCCTGGCAGGCGGGCTGCGGCTATCCCGTGTTTTTTGTACGGAATTCAATCAGCGTTATGCTCGTTTTTTGTCGCGGCCCGCGCCGGCGTATTGATCACCAGCAAACCGGCGATCGCCAACGCCACCACCGCGACATACAGTGCGGGCTCCAACCGTTGGGTCAGGGCGGTTGAAACCGCCGACAAGACGGGGCCAACCAGTTGCCCTAACGCATAACCGGTGGTCAGCAACCCTGCCATGTAGCGCGCATGATGAGGGGCCAACTCCCTGCCGTGCAGAATGGAAAGCTGTACCACACTGAGGAAGCCACCGCCGGTAAATAGTGCGCCCAGCACCAGCCCGCTTACACCCGGCACCAACTCAGCACACAGCACGCCCAGCGCCTGCACCCATAAGGTGATGGCCAACCGGCTTTGCGTCGTGAGCTTATGGCGCGTCAGAATACCGATGACGATCCCCAGCACCGCCGCACCACCAAAAATCGGCCAGACAAACTGGGCAAACAGGCTGCCGGGGAAACGCGCCGCCGCCATCTGCGAAAGAAAGGTGGCGGGCAGGATATAGCCAAAGCCAGCCAGGCTATAGCTCCATACCAGGCGCTTCAAGGCCGGAGTCAGCACCAGCGGTTCCGGAGCCGTATCCGGGCGGTGCAGATCTCCAGCCCGCGGCAGATTAATGCTGATAACACCAACCAACACCAAGGCCAGCACGCCATACACCAGCCATGCCTGTGCTGCACTCAGTGCCAGGCTGTTGATTGCCACCGCCAACATACCGCTGATAAAAATCCCGGCTCCCGGCCCGGCAAATACGGCGGCGCTTAACGCCGGGCGGCCAAAATGAGCCAAGCGCTCATTGGTCCACGCCGCCACCAGCACCATCGACCAGCCGCTGGCCCAGCCAATCACCAAGCGCACCGCTCCGTGCCACCATACGCCATCAACCACTGCCGACAACAGAGTGAGGAGCACTACACCCCAAACACCGAGCCACAAACGGCACTCGACGTGGCGGCTGGCGCGCATGGCGTCAAAAGCGCCACACAGGTAGCCCAGGTAGTTCAGCGCTGCCACCAGCCCGGCCCCGGTCAGGGTAAACTGCTGCTCAGCTATCATCAGCGGCACCTGTGGCGTAAAGGCAAAACGGCCAATGCCCATCGCGACAATCAACGCAATAAAGCCACTCAGAGCAATTCTTAACGCCATGGGTGATTCCTGAATGTTAGAAGAAAGTTGCGACTATCATGCAGCAGTATTACACTCACAAAAACTGAATAATACTCACCAAGTTCATCACAAAAAGAGAAAGTAATGGATCTGACCCAACTGCGCATGTTTTGCAGCGTGGCCGAAACCGGCTCCGTCGCCCGTGCCGCCGAGCAGTTGCACCGCGTCCCATCGAACCTGACCACGCGTTTGCGCCAGCTTGAGCAGGAGTTGGGGGCCGATCTGTTTATTCGTGAAAAACAGCGGCTACGGCTTTCGCCAATGGGCCATAATTTTCTCTGTTACGCCCAGCGGATCCTGGCGCTGAGCGAAGAGGCCATGAGCATCACTCATGCCGGGAAACCGGCAGGCAACTTTGCCCTGGGGTCAATGGAAAGCACCGCCGCCACCCGCCTGCCGAGTTTGCTGGCAGCCTATCACCAGCGTTACCCGCTGGCCGCGCTGTCGCTCACTACCGGCACCTCGGGGGAAATTATCGAACGGGTCCGCGCCGGTACGCTGGCAGCAGCGTTGGTAGATGGCCCATTGCAGCACGATGAACTGAACGGCTGTATCGCCTTCCCAGAGCGCATGGTGGTGATTTCCTGTCTGGACCATGCCCCGATCGAAAACGCGCACGATGCCAAAGGGGAAACCCTGTTCGCCTTCCGTGCCAGCTGTTCTTACCGTTTGCGGCTGGAATCCTGGTTCAAACACAGCGGCGCAGTGCCCGGCCAGATTATGGAGATCCAGTCCTATCACGCCATGCTGGCCTGCGTGGCCAGCGGTGCCGGGTTAGCAATGATCCCGCATTCGGTACTTAATTTATTACCGGGCTTTGAACGGGTAAAAGTGCACCCGTTACCGCCAGAAATTGCAGAAACCGCCACCTGGCTATTGTGGCGACGCGATGCGTTCGGGCCCAACGTCCGCGCATTGAAAGAACTGATTATTGAGCAGGCTGATACTGCGGCCACTGAAAACACTGAGGAGAAGTAGAATGGAGATGATCAAAACCCGCGCGGCCGTAGCTTGGGGCCCGAATCAGCCGCTGACGATCGAAGAAGTCGATCTGATGCCACCGCAGAAAGGCGAAGTGCTGGTGCGGATCGTCGCCACCGGCGTTTGCCATACAGATGCCTACACGCTGTCTGGTAAAGATCCTGAAGGGGTATTCCCGGCGATCCTCGGCCACGAAGGCGGTGGCATCGTGGAAGCGATCGGTGAAGGCGTAACCAGCGTCGCCGTGGGCGATCACGTCATCCCGCTCTACACCCCGGAATGCGGCGAGTGCAAATTCTGTAAATCCGGTAAAACCAACCTGTGTCAGGCGATCCGCGCTACCCAGGGCAAGGGGCTGATGCCCGACGGCACCACCCGCTTCTTTAAAGACGGCAAGCCGATTTTCCACTATATGGGCACGTCCACCTTCGCCGAACGCACCGTGGTGCCAGAAATCTCGCTGGCCAAAATCAGCAAAGAAGCGCCGCTGGAAGAGGTCTGCCTGCTGGGTTGCGGCGTCACCACCGGTATGGGTGCAGTATTGAACACCGCCAAAGTGCAAGCGGGCGATACTGTAGCAATCTTCGGCCTGGGCGGCATTGGCCTTTCGGCGATTATCGGCGCTCAGATGGCCGGTGCGAGCCGCATTATCGGCATCGACATCAACACCAGCAAGTTCGAGCTGGCACGTAAGCTGGGTGCCACCGATCTGATCAACCCGCAAGATTACAGCAAGCCGATTCAGGAAGTGATCGTTGAGCTGACCGACGGCGGCGTTGATTTCTCCTTCGAATGCATCGGTAACGTCAACGTGATGCGCTCGGCGCTGGAGTGCTGCCACAAAGGCTGGGGGGAATCGGTGATTATCGGCGTTGCCGGTGCTGGTGAAGAGATTGCTACCCGCCCATTCCAACTGGTAACCGGCCGCGTATGGCGCGGTTCCGCGTTCGGTGGCGTGAAAGGCCGCAGCCAGCTCCCCGGCATTGTGCAGCGCTACATGGACGGCGAATTTGCCCTGAATGACTTTATTACCCACACCATGGGGTTAGAGCAGATCAACGACGCCTTCGATTTGATGCATGAAGGCAAGTCGATCCGCTCGGTGATCCATTTTGGCCAATAAGCCTGGAGGCAGGGAGATGAACACGTCATTAGAACTTCTCGAAGAGCACCGCATGTTCGGTGGCTGGCAACAGCGTTACCGCCACGCGGCGCAGAGCCTGAATTGCAACATGACTTTCAGCATCTATCTGCCGCCGCCGCGCGATGACAATCCCCCGCCGGTGTTGTATTGGCTGTCGGGGCTGACCTGCAATGATGAAAACTTCACGCTGAAGGCGGGTGCCCAACGCATCGCTGCCGAACTGGGGTTGGTATTGGTGATGCCCGACACCAGCCCGCGCGGCGACGACGTGCCCAACGACGCGAGTTACGATCTGGGTCAGGGGGCTGGTTTTTATCTCAACGCCACCCAGGCCCCTTGGGATAAGCACTTTCGCATGTACGATTACATCAGTGATGAGCTGCCCGCGCTGATTCAGCAGCATTTCAGCATCAGCGATCGTCATTCCATCTTCGGTCACTCGATGGGCGGCCACGGCGCGCTGATGATGGCCTTGCGCAATCCGCAGCGCTTCCGCTCCGTATCGGCCTTTGCTCCGATTGTTAACCCTTGTCAGGTGCCGTGGGGGCGCAAAGCCTTTGCCGCCTACCTGGGTGACGACGAGAGCCAGTGGCTGCAGTACGACAGTTGCCACCTGCTGGCGAACGGTGCAGAAAAACTGCCTATCCTGGTGGATCAGGGGGATGGCGACCAGTTTCTGGCCGATCAACTGCAACCGGCGAAGCTGGCCGAGCTGGCACGCCAGCTCGACTGGCCGCTAACGCTGCGTACTCAACCGGGTTACGACCACAGCTATTTCACTATTGCTACGTTTGTCGAAGATCACCTGCGCTTCCACGCCGAGCATCTCTTCCGCTGATTTTTTTAGCTGTTTGTGGCTGCACTCGGTAGCCACAAACAGCGATTTCCTTATCGCTTAAGGCCCCGGTTTTACCGGCCTGCCCCCCATTTGTGATCCTCTTCGCTTTAGCGGCGTGAACGCCTTTACAAGCGGATCTTTGCCCTTCATGTTACCGCACATCATTGATACGACATTTCAGCCAAGGTATCCCCATGAATCCTGTTGATATTCCGTCTGCTCCTGCCTCATTAGCCTCAATCCTTGCCCGGCGCGACTGGGAAAACCCAGCCTGTACCCACTATAACCGCCTGCCAGCACACCCGCCGTTTGCCAGCTGGCGTGACGAACAGCAGGCACGGCTTGACCAACCTTCAGCGCAGCGAACCTTGCTCAACGGTGCCTGGAGGTTCAGCTATTTCACCCAGCCAGAAGCCGTGCCAGAACGCTGGTTACAGCAGGATCTGGACGATGCCGATACGCTGCAGGTGCCGTCTAACTGGCAGATGGCCGGTTACGACGTGCCGATCTACACCAATATCACCTATCCGATCCCGGTCACACCGCCATTCGTGCCGCAGCAGAACCCTACCGGCTGTTACTCGCTCACCTTTGAGGTAGCCGAAAGCTGGCTGCAACAGGGGCAGACGCGGGTTATTTTCGACGGCGTCAATTCAGCGTTCTATCTGTGGTGTAACGGTGTTTGGATTGGCTATTCGCAAGACAGCCGCCTGCCCGCCGAGTTTGATTTGAGCAACGCATTGCGGCCCGGCGAAAACCGACTGGCGGTGATGGTGCTGCGCTGGAGCGACGGCAGCTATCTGGAAGATCAAGACATGTGGCGCATGAGCGGTATTTTCCGCGATGTTAGCCTGTTGCATAAGCCAAGCAGCCATCTGAGCGATATTCAGTTACGCACCCATCTAGCCCCGGGTTTTTATCACGCTGAGCTAGAGGCGCTGGTACAGGTTCAATCGCCAACGGCGGGCTGCTCCATACGCGTTCAGCTTTGGCAGGGTGAGCAACTCACCGCCACACACCAGCAGCCACTGGGCAGCGAAATTATTGACGAACGCGGCTGCTATGACGATCGCACCACCCTACGCTTAGCGGTGGAACAGCCCGCGCTGTGGAGCGCCGAACAGCCTCATCTGTACCGCGCCGTGGTCTCCTTGCTGGCGGCCGACGGTTCATTGATTGAGGCAGAAGCCTATGACGTGGGTTTCCGCCAGGTAGAAATCAGCGACGGCCTGCTAAAGGTGAATGGCAAACCCGTTCTGATTCGCGGCACCAACCGCCATGAGCATCACCCGGAACAGGGGCAGGTGATGGACGAAGCCACCATGCTACAAGATATCCTGCTAATGAAGCGGCATAACTTCAACGCGGTGCGCTGCTCTCACTATCCTAACCATCCGCTTTGGTATCGGTTGTGCGATCGCTACGGCCTGTACGTGGTGGATGAAGCCAATATCGAAACCCATGGTATGCAGCCGATGAACCGCCTGACGGACGATCCGGTATGGTTTCCTGCCCTGAGTGAGCGCGTCACGCGCATGGTGCAGCGCGATCGCAACCATCCTTGCATTATCATTTGGTCACTGGGCAATGAGTCCGGCCACGGCAGCACGCACGACGCCCTGTACCGCTGGATCAAGAGCAGCGATCCAACCCGACCGGTGCAGTACGAAGGTGGCGGTGCCGATACCGCTGCCACCGACATTGTCTGCCCGATGTACGCGCGCGTAGATCAGGACCAGCCCTTCCCGCAGGTGCCGAAGTGGTCGATCAAAAAATGGATCGGCCTGCCGAATGAACATCGCCCGCTGATCCTATGTGAATATGCTCACGCGATGGGCAACAGCTTCGGTGGTTTTGACCGCTACTGGCAGGCATTCCGTAAGCACCCACGCTTGCAGGGCGGCTTTGTCTGGGATTGGGTGGATCAGGCGCTGACCCGCACCGGTGAAGATGGCACACGTTACTGGGCCTACGGCGGTGATTTCGGCGATACCCCTAACGATCGCCAGTTCTGTATGAACGGCCTGGTGTTCCCCGATCGTACCCCCCATCCCGCGCTGTATGAGGCGCAGCGCGCGCAGCAGTTTTTCCAATTTCAGCATCAGCCAGAGGCGCCGCTGACCATTGAGGTCACCAGTGAATACCTGTTCCGCGCTACCGACAATGAACAGTTGTTCTGGCGGCTGGATCTGGACGGGCAGTGCATCGCCCAAGGCGAGCAGTTACTGGACATCCCACCGCAAGGCACCCAACGCCTAGTGCTGGGTGAGATGCCACAGGTACAAGGCAGCGGTGAGCTGTGGCTGAATGTTGAGGTCCGCCAGCCAAGGGCAACGGCCTGGGCCGCCGCGGGCCACCGCTGCGCCTGGGACCAATGGCGCTTACCGCACGCGCTGGCACTGCCCGATATCAGCAGCGGCCCGTTGCCGCAGTTGATCGCTCATCCAGAGACGGTGGAAATCACCCACGGCCAGCAACGCTGGCAATTTTGTACCACCCGCGGTTTACTCAGCCAATGGTGGCGTGACGGTGAGCCGCAATTATTGAGCCCGCTGCGCGACCAGTTTGTGCGGGCACCGCTGGATAACGATATCGGCGTCAGCGAAGCAACGCGTATCGATCCCAATGCCTGGGTAGAACGCTGGAAAAAAGCCGGTATGTACGCGCTGGAAAGCCAACTGTTGTCCTTCAACGCCGACGCCCTTGGGCATGGCGTGCAAATCTCGACGGTGCACAGCTACAGCAGCCAGCAACAATCGCTGTTTATCAGCCGCAAAACCTATTTGCTCGATCGCGCTGGAAAGCTGCATATCAGCGTGGATGTCGGTCTCGCCTGCGGCGTACCTGCACCCGCGCGCATCGGCTTGAGCTGCCAGTTGGCAGAAACCGCCGCAGCGGTTGAGTGGCTGGGCCTGGGGCCGCACGAGAACTACCCGGATCGCCAGCTCGCGGCGCAGCAAGGGCGCTGGGTGCTGCCGTTAGCAGCCCTGCACACGCCGTATATCTTCCCCAGTGAAAACGGCCTGCGCTGTGATACCCGCCAGCTCACCTTTGGCCGCTGGCAGTGGCAGGGCCGTTTCCACTTTGGCCTGAGCCGTTACAGCCAGCAGCAGCTGATGGAGACAACGCATCAGCATTTGCTGCAGGAAGAAGCGGGCACCTGGCTCAACCTGGACGGTTTCCATATGGGCGTGGGCGGTGATGACTCCTGGAGCCCCAGCGTCAGCCCCGAGTTCCTGCTAACGGCGAATCACTACCATTATGAAGTCACCTGGATGCAGGAATAACCGCTACTACTGCATTTATGAACAGAAATGTTAAAGGCCGGGGAGTGGTCAGCCCCCCGGCCTTAGCTACGTTTCCACGATCATCAATCGATGAACTGTCGGATCAGTTCCAGCAGCGCAACAAGCGCCTTCAGAACGATGAGAACTTTATCAATCAAAGTTTTCACCCGTTTCTCCATTAAATGGAGTGAGAACACCCCTGCTTACCCTTACACTGCCTGTCACAGAGGCTGCCCTTCATTGTTAGATGTGGACTGCTTCACTCCGGCCAGAGCACCGGAACCGGCACCACCCGTAATCCAGTCAGGGCTTGAATACGTTTACGCGCATGCCAGAACTCAGCAGTAAAACAGAGCTAACCAGTTGATGATACCGACTATATAGTGATTTGAACATGGAAGATATTCGGCGTATACTTGCCCTGTTAGATGTGGACTGCTTCATTCCGGCCAGAGTTACCAACTCCGCTCCGGTAAGTAAAAAACCGACTTCACCAGTCGGTTTTTTTACGCCTGAAATTCACTTATTTCCTGAAATCTCCGAACGCCCTGCTAACCTTTCAGCTTCGGATCCAGCGCATCGCGCAGCCCATCGCCCAACAGGTTGAACGCCAGCACGGTGAGGAAAATCGCCAAACTGGGGAAGATCGCCACGTGCGGTGCGATCACCATATCGGCCCTGGCCTCATTAAGCATCGCCCCCCACTCCGGCGTGGGCGGCTGAGCGCCCAGCCCAAGAAACGACAGGCTGGCGGCGGTGATAATCGAGGTGCCGATACGCATGGTGAAATAGACCACAATGGATGAAATGGTGCCCGGCAGAATATGCCGCAGGATAATGGTCCAATCAGAAGCGCCAATGCTGCGCGCCGATTCAATGTAGGTCAGGTGTTTCAACACCAGCGTATTGCCGCGCACTAAACGGGCAAACGCCGGAATGCTGAAAATCGCCACTGCAACAATCACGTTGGCCATGCCGCTGCCCATGATCGCCACCACGCCAATCGCCAGCAGAATACCGGGGAAGGCAAACAGCACGTCGCTAATGCGCATCACGATGCGATCCCACCAGCCTTCATAGTACCCGGCCAATAAACCAAGCAGCGTGCCAATCGCCCCACCCACCAAGACCGAAAACACCCCGGCCGCCAGGGAAATACGCGCGCCCATCAGAATACGGCTGAAGATATCGCGCCCGAGGGAATCAACCCCCAGCCAGTGCAGCAGCGAAGGGCCGTCGTTCAGCCGATCGTAATCGAAGTAGTTCTCCGCATCATAGGGCACCAGATAGGGTGCCAACAGCGCCGCCACCACCAGCAACAGCACAAACAGCCCGGCCACCATGGCCACATGCTGCCGCCGGAAACGCCGCCAGAATTCATGCCAAGGGGTACGCACCGCATGAGGGTTCACCTGCGGCATCGCTTTCAGTGCGGCATTTCGCCGCCAATGCTTAATCATGCGGCCGCCTATTGATAGCGAATGGAAGGGTTGATCGCCGCATACAGCATATCCACCAACAAGTTAATCAGAATAAACTCCAGGGAAAACAACAGCACTTCGGCCTGGATCACCGGGTAATCGCGCATTTCTACCGAATCCACCAGCAAGCGCCCTAATCCCGGCCAGTTGAATACCTTTTCCACCACGATCGAGCCACCCAGCAGAAAACCAAACTGCAGGCCCATCATGGTCACCACCGGGATCATCGCGTTGCGTAGCCCGTGCTTGACGATCACCAGCGACTCCCGCACGCCCTTGGCGCGCGCGGTGCGCATATAGTCTTCCTGCATCACTTCGACAAACGAGGCACGGGTAAAACGCGCCATCACCGCAGCCACCGCCGCGCCCAGCGTGACGGAGGGCAGAATATAGTGCCGCCAGCTATCTGCCCCCACCGTGGGCAACCAGCCCAAGTTGACTGAAAACACCTGCATCAGCAGCATCCCCAGCGCAAAGGCCGGGAAAGAGATGCCTGACACCGCCAGCGTCATACCCAGCCGATCCGGCCAGCGGTTGCGCCACACGGCGGAAGTCATACCGATCCCCATACCGAAGACCACCGCCCACAGCATGCTGGCGATCGTCAGCCAGAACGTGGGCATAAAGCGTGAGGCGATCTCTGCACTGACCGGGCGCTTAGAGACCATCGAGGTGCCAAAATCGCCCTGCAGAATGTTGACGAAGAAACGCACAAACTGCTGCGGCAGCGGTTTATCCAGCCCCAAATCCTGGCGCACCAGTTGCACCACCGCTTCGTCGGCGTCTTGCCCGGCCACCAGCCGCGCCGGATCGCCCGGCAGCAGATGCACAAACAGGAATACCAGCACCGCCACAATCAGCAGCGTTGGGATCAGCCCCAGCAGGCGTTTGAGAAAGTAATTAAACATTGCGTGCAAGTCCCTTCAACCAACCCTCTCCTACAGCGAGGTTGCAAATGAGTCTGTTGCTCTCACCCTGATTCAACAAACCTCTCTCTGCCCTTTGCCAATCTTCATGACTCATCGAAACAGCCAAAAACACTGCCAAGGATGACAAACTTTCTGACACTCACGCTCTCTATCTGCCGCTCAAAAAGCCGGGTGTCAAATACCTGTGTGTAGCGAGCAATGACCTGAAAGACTGCATTTTGAACCTGGGGCCATCAACTACCCCGCGATCAGTTTTCCTCTGACAATAACTTTCCCCGGCTTGACATTGTGATCCACCGCCCGGCGGATAGCCAACCCTACCGCCTGCCAGGCAATTTCATATAAATCATGGGAAATATAAGGGAAATTAAACCCATAAATCGATGCATAAGAGACTTCATCAATACTGAACAACGAGACGTCTTTCATCAAAATGAGCTGGTGGTCCATACAAGCCTTGATGATGCCTAACGAAATCTGGTTATTACAACCCACAAAATAGTCAGGTGCCTGATGATGGCTGAGATAATCGCTTGTCACCTGCAAGGCAGCATCCATATAGAAATCCGCATAGATAACATCCAGACTCGTCACCTTACCTTGCAACGCCGCCGTCAGCCCAGTAATGCGCTCTCTTGCCACATTAGAATCGTCAGGCCCGGAAACCACCACGACCTTTTGGCAGTGCTGCTCTATCAGATAGCGACCAGCCTGTAACCCACAGTCGAGATTGTCGATATAAACGCCGCTGCAATCTGCCCCCACCAGTTCCCGGTCAACCAAAATCACCGGAATACCCAGTTTTTCCAAATTTTTCAGATAACCGGGCAGATAGTTACGATCAGAAGAGAGCACCGATAAAATGATAGCGTCCACATTGTAGCCAATCAGCTTATCGATGATACGATCCTCATTCATCTGCGACTCATAAGAGTCAAAGGCCAGCGTATCATAACCCGCTTTTTGCGCCTCAAGTGTCATCAGCTTGGTGAGCGTACCAAAAAACGGGTTCGTCATATCAGGATTGACAATACCTATCGTTTTGCTCGTATTAGTCCGAAGATTACGTGCCGCCCTGTTCACCACATACCCGACACTCTCCGCCATGCTGAGTATCCTACGCAATGTCTCGGGGTGAACTTTATCCGGTTGGGAGAAAGCACGGGATACGGTAATTTTGCTGACATTTGCAAGCGTCGCGACGCTCTCAAGCGTCGCTTTCTGTGGTCGTTCAACTGCCACGTTTTACTCCTGACTGGAATGCGTCATTTTGTATCATAAAAGAATCATTAAATATTATCACTATTAATATATTTCGCGTTGCAGTCAGGCGGCAAACGCTGGCCCATAATCCCCAAGAGCATAGACCACTATGTGACTGGGGGTGACAAATCTAGATTTGAACGCTGCTTGCAGCGGCCCCGAAGGGGCCGAGTTACAAAGCCAACGCACATGCAACTTGAAGTATGACGAGTATAAATGCTCCCATTTTACTCCATCATTAACCGACACGATTAACACTGGGATCGGTGAAAATATCCAGATCATCACGGCTTTCTGAGGAAAACTCAGAAATCACTGCTCCCCGTTGCCCCGCCTGGAACCAGTGACGTGTATTAGGATTAATGGTGTATTGCTCACCTGCACGCAATAAAATATAACGCTGGCAGGTATACCACTGCTCGAAACCTTTTGGCGGCTCGCATACAGGCTCCTCCTGAGCGGTATTCAATGTCAATTCTTCATCCTCAACAAACAGATAGACCTCCCCCCAGCGGCAACGAAAGGTCTCTTGTTTACCCGGCGTATTGTTAAAGGGCGGATGACGATGTTCGGGGCAGGTCTGGTGTGAAAACAGCACTAGCTCTTTAGCACAATAGCGCGGTGTGTTGATATAAGTCAGTAACTGTAGCCCCGAGCGGGGGTAGTCGTGCAGGCCAAAATCCACAACCTCAATCATTTGTTTCTCGCTGTCAGTCAACTGTATTCCACAGCGCTCAAGAAACATCACGGTCTGTTCTACTGCCTCTTGTCGTGTCTGCATCATCCCCTCTCCAATGGTAATGAAATCGTTGTCATTATAAGTAAAGTGAAAGATGACTTATTGTGATCTTTATGGCTATTCATTCCCATAAAATGGGTGCAAGTTAACATTAATTTAAAAAGTGCAACCAAAATCACATATCAGATGCTATCAAATGCTTAATATCTTGTTCACTTGAATGTTATCGATACCATTAAATGATGCAAAAGGATGAAAAAATGAAAGCATTGGTCCTAGAAGAGAAAGGTAAGATCGCCATCCAGGATTGCCAGTTTGATGAAGTGCTCGGCGATAACGATGTGCATATCAAGATTCATTCTGTCGGTATCTGCGGCAGCGATGTTCATTACTACCAGCATGGCCGTATTGGGCCTTTCGTGGTCAATTCTCCAATGATTCTCGGGCATGAATCCGCTGGTGTTGTATTGGCAACCGGTAAAAATGTTCACCATCTGCAACCAGGTGACCGTGTTTGCATGGAACCAGGCATTCCTGATCCTCAATCATCTCAATCGCGCGCAGGGCTCTACAACCTGGACCCGGCCGTCCGTTTCTGGGCTACGCCACCGATCCACGGTTGTTTGCGGGAAAGCGTTATTCACCCGGCGGCCTTCACCTTCAAGCTGCCTGACAACGTCAGCTTTGCCGAAGGTGCCATGGTTGAACCATTGGCTATTGGTATGCATGCCGCCACTAAAGCCTCGATCAAACCCGGTGATATCGCACTGATCATCGGTGCAGGTCCCATCGGCGTCGTTACCGCTCTGGCGGCGCTGGCTGGCGGCTGTTCTGAAGCGATCATTTGCGATCTGTTTGATGAGAAGCTGGCAGTCGCGGCGCATTATGATGGCCTGCACGCGGTCAACCTTAAAACCGGCAACCTGGCGCAAAAGGTCGCCGAGTTAACCAGCGGCAACGGTGTTGACATCGTTTTCGAATGCAGCGGCGCAAAAGCTGCCATTGCCACGCTGACCGAGCACGCCACACCTGGAGCCACCGCCGTACTGGTCGGTATGCCGATTGACGCCGCGCCGCTGGACATCGTTGCCGCGCAGGCGAAAGAGATCACCTTTAAGACCATTTTCCGTTACGCCAACATGTATCCACGTACGCTGCGCCTGCTCAGCAGCGGCAAACTGCACGTTCAACCACTGATTAGTCAAACCTATAAATTTGCCGACAGCGTGGCCGCCTTCGAACGCGCCGCCGCCGGGCACGCTGCTGACATCAAGATTATGCTGGAGATGGAGTAACTTTATGACGCTCTATGCTGGTATAGACTGCGGTACGCAAGGCACGAAGGTCGTGATTGTCGACAGCGAACAGGGCGTGATCCTCGGTGAGGGCAGCGCTCCTCATCGCCTTATCAGCGACTCCAACGGCCGCCGCGAACAGGAGGCCGACTGGTGGATAGAGGCACTGGTCAGCGCTTTTCAGCAAGCGGTTGCTCAAGCGGGCGTCGATGCTCATACCATTAAGGGGTTGGGCGTCTCCGGCCAGCAACACGGATTCGTGCCGTTGGATGAGCAAGGTAACGTGCTGCACAGCGTTAAGCTCTGGTGTGATACCGAAACGGCGGCAGAAAACGCACGCTTGTTGCAGCAACTCGGCGGAATTCAGGGGTCGCTGGAAAAATTGGGTCTGCTGGTGGCAACTGGCTACACTGCGTCGAAAATCCTTTGGTTCAAGACACATCACCCGGAACGTTGGGCACGTCTGCACAGCGTGCTGCTGCCCCACGATTACCTGAATTACTGGTTGACCGGTGAGCGCGTTGCCGAGTATGGCGATGCCTCCGGCACGGGTCTGCTCAATGTGCGCACCCGTCAGTGGGACCAATACACCGTTGATCTGATCGATAACAGCGGACGGTTGTGGAACGCACTGCCACCGCTCAGAAGCGCAGAAAGCTGTATTGGCACATTGCGCCCTGAAGCGGCGGCAAAATTGGGCCTCAGCCCTGCCACCCGCGTCTCCACCGGCGGCGGCGATAACATGATGGCGGCCATCGGTTCCGGCAATATCACCTCCGGCACGGTTACCATGAGTCTCGGCACCTCCGGTACGCTATTCGCCTGGTCCGCCGAGCCGGTTTCTGCGGCATCTGAAATGATCGCCGGATTCTGTTCCAGCAATAACGGCTGGCTGCCGCTGATTTGCACCATGAATGTCACCTCAGCCACTACCTCAATACAAACCTTGCTGGATGAGGATATTCACAGCTTTAACGCGCTGCTGGAACAGGCAACTCCCGGTGCCGGCGGCGTGGAAATGCTGCCCTTCTTCAACGGCGAACGCGTCCCCCAGTTGCCGCACGCCCGCGCCAGCCTGCATAACCTCGATAGCGATAACTTTACCCGCGCCAACCTGTGCATGGCGGTCGTGGAAAGTGCCACTTACGGGTTGCGCTACGGCATCGAACTGTTCCGCCGCCAGGGTATCGAAGCGCGCGAGATCCGCCTGACCGGTGGCGGTGCCCGTAGCGCACGTTGGCGGCAGATTGTTGCCGATGTGATGGGTTGCCCGGTCGTGTGCCTGAACGTTAAAGAAACCGCCGCCCTGGGTGGCGCAATTCAGGCCATGTGGGCAACGACGCTGGCAGAAAACCCCCATCAGGATGCTAATGCGTTGCTGGCACAACTGTGCCAACGCTTTGTTTCACTGGATCCCTCTACCCGCGCGCAGCCTGATGCCGCCCGTCAGGTGCAGTACAACGCACTTTATCAGCGGTATCTGCAACGCCTGCAACAGACTCATCCGGAGGTACAACTGTGACACGCGATCCGCATACACAACAACCTGCCTATCTGCTGGAAGTCACCGGAGTCAAAAAAGCGTTCGGCCCGGTCGTTGCATTAAAGAACGCCGAGTTCTGTCTGCGCCGTGGCTCGATCCACGCACTGTGCGGTGGTAACGGCGCGGGTAAATCAACATTTCTCAGCATCCTGATGGGTTTTATTCAACCCGACGGCGGCGACATCTTTATCAACGGCGAACGCTGCGAATTTCACCATCCGCGTGATGCATTGAATGCCGGAGTGGCAATTGTGCAGCAGGAATTGAGCGCGATCCCGGATCTGACGGTGGCAGAGAACATCTGGCTTGGCCGCGAACCCAGGCGCTTTGGTTTTGTTGACTTCGCCACGCTGAATCAGCGCACCACCGCCCTGCTCAACGAGCTCGAATTCCATATCGACGCTACGGAGAAAATGCGCAACTTGAGCGTTGCCGAGCAGCAACTGGTGGAGATCGCCAAAGCGCTGTCGCACGCCAACGCCGACATCATCATTATGGATGAACCCACATCGGCGATTGGTGAAGAAGATGCGCAGAAGATCTTCCAGACCATCACGCGCCTGGCGGCCAAGGGCAAAGGGATCATCTATGTCTCACACCGCCTGTCAGAGATTTTCCAGATTGCCGACAGTTACACCATCTTTCGCGATGGCGCATACATTCACGAAGGTTATATCGCGGATATCACCCGTGAGCAGTTGATTGAGCACATCATTGGCGGCGAGTACGACAGCGAGTTCGCCAAGTTCAATCAGCCTGGCGAAGCAGTGATGATGGAAGTGAAAAACCTGAACTGGCGCAACAAGATCAAAGATATCAGCCTACAGCTCAAGCGCGGCGAGATCCTCGGTATCTATGGCCTGGTTGGTTCCGGGCGCAGCGAGTTTCTCGATCTGGTTTTCGGCATTCAGCATGCTGATAGCGGCACCATCCAGCTAGGAGATAAGACGCTTGGCCGCCACTCACCCAAAGAAGCGATCGATTGCGGCATCGCCTATGTCACCGAGGATCGTAAAGATACCGGTCTGGTGCTGTGTCGCTCGGTCAGCGAAAACATCAACCTCTCTTCGCTCGCGGATATCAGCCGCGCCGGTTTTATCAATGAAAAGCAGGAGCAGGTGCGCACCCAAGAGATGATTGAACGTTTTAACGTAAAAACTCACGACGGTGAACAGCCCGTCGGTCATCTCAGCGGCGGGAATCAGCAAAAAGTGGTGCTGGGGCGCTGGGCGTTGCTCGATCCTGAGGTTCTGTTGCTGGATGAGCCGACACGCGGCATCGACGTGGGGGCAAAGAAAGAGATCTACCGCTTTATGTCGGAATTCGCCCTGAAAAATAAGGGAATCATCATGGTTTCGTCCGAGCTGTCGGAAATTATTGGCATGAGCGATCGCATTCTGGTGTTTCGCGACGGCCAGTTGGCCGGAGAGCTGACGGCAGCCAACGCTACCCAGACTGAACTGATGAAACTCGCGGTTTAACAGAGAGATAATAACATGAACAGTACCCACTCCTTAGCACCAGGGGCATCGTTTTTCACCCGCAATAAGCGCCGTATGCACAAGTACGGCATTATCATCGCCTTCTTCGCCCTGTGCCTGATCGTGGCGCTGATTGGCGAATATCAACTGGCTCAAGGTGCCTGGAGCAGTAACTATTTTCTCAGTAATGAAAACATGCTGATTGTGCTGCGCCAGGTTTCTATCAACGGCATTCTGGCGATTGGCATGACCTTCGTCATTATCACCGCCGGGGTGGATCTGTCGGTCGGTTCGGTGCTGGCACTCAGTGGCATCGTCGCCGCCCGTTTCGCCACCAATAACAGCGGGCTGGCGATTGGCGATACCGCGACGGCGGTGATGATGCCGCTGATTGTCGCGCTGGGTATCGGCATCGTCTGCGGGTTGATCAACGGCACGGTGTTAGCCCGTTATCGTCTGCAACCGTTCATCGTCACCATGGGGATGCTCTCCGCAGCGCGCGGGTTGACCATGCTGACCACCGATGGCAATCCGGTTTCGCAGTTGAACAACGATTTCCGCTGGCTGGGTAACGGCTATACCGCCGGTATTCCAGTGCCAGTGATTATCTTCATTCTGCTGTTTGCCCTCGCCTGGCTGCTGCTGAATAAAACCATCTTTGGCCGCTACGTTTACGCAGTTGGCGGTAACCCGAAAAGCGCTCGCACCTCAGGCATTAACGTCACCCGCATTAAAGTGCTGGTATACACCCTCTGTGGTGCGCTGGCGGGCATTGCGGGGTTGATCCTCACCGCCCGTACCGGCTCGGCACAAACCAACGCCGGCGCAGGCTATGAGCTGGATGCCATCGCTGCGGTAGTGATTGGCGGCACCAGCATGGCCGGTGGCGTCGGTACGCTGGTAGGGACTTTCTTCGGCGTGCTGATTATCGGGGTAATGAATAACGGCCTCGATCTGCTCGGCGTGCAGTCGTATTACCAACAAATCATTAAAGGCGCCTTGATTGTCGTCGCCGTATTGCTTGACCCATCGCGTAAGCAACAACGCGATTAATTACCCAAAATAATTCGAGTTGCTTGACAGAAACGCAGTGCGTTTTTGAACAGCGCTTGCGCTGGCCCAGAGGGGCGAGGCCCACGGATGGGTCGAGTAACAAAGCCAACGCACATGCAACTTGAAGTATGAAGGGTATAAACCTGCAACAACCCTCCCAGGAGAAAGTAATGAATAAAACTAAAATTGCCTTGTTTGCTTCAGCCATGATGATCGGCAGTATGGCGGCCGCCCAGGCTGCACCAACCAAAATTGCGGTACTGATGTACGGCAACAAAGCTGAATTCGTGCAGTTGATGGAGAGATACGGTAAAGAACATCCTGCGGTGAAAAGCGGTGAAGCCGTGCTGACCTTCTATGACGGGCGTTACGATGCCTCAGTGCAGAACGATCAGGCAGCAACCGCCATCCAGACGCGTGCCGATGCGATTATCGTCAACCCGATGGATTTTGAAGCGAATATCGATATCGTCACCAACGCCAACGCAGCCAAAATCCCGGTGGTGGTGACAAATGCACGGTTGAATACCGAAGAGATGACTGCCGAAGTGGTTTCTAACGACGAACTTGGCGGCTATCTTGAAGCCAAAGCGGTACTGGATAAGCTCGACTGTAAGAACCACAAGGTGAACGTGGTGATCATCGAAGGCCCGAAAGGCGGCAGCGGTGAAATCCAACGCGGTAAAGGGAACGACAAAGCCATCGCGGAGTGCGGCGCAGGCCAGGTGACGGTGTTGGAACGTAAAACCGCTAACTGGTCGCGCGCCGAAGCCCAGCCGCTGATGGAAAACTGGCTGCAAAAACACCGCGGCAAAATCAACGGCGTGATTGGTCAGAACGATGAAATGGCGCTGGGTGCCATTGAAGCCATCAAAGGCGCGGGCCTGAACGTGAAAGACTTCGCTATTGCCGGAGTAGACGGTGTGTCCGACGCCATTCATGCTGTACAGGCCGGGGAAATGGTTTCCATCCTGCAAGATGCGAAAGGCCAGATCCAGGGGTCTATCGACGTGGCGCTGCGTGCGGTAAAAGGCGAGAGCTACCAGCCGCAGTCCGATATCTGGCAGCAGTACGCACAAGAGATGAAGTGGGATGGTGGTACACAGAAGCATTACTACATTCCATGGACCGTGGTGACCGCCGACAACGCTCAGCAGTTGTTGGATGCGCGTAAATAATCGCCCCTTTTCTCCTCCGGGCAGATGTTGCCGGAGGAGATTTTTATTATCGACCTGATACTGTGCAGAGGTGCCTTATTTCAGGTCTGCGTTGTCAAAGTTGAATGACGTATCCGGCATCACATAGAAACCGCTCAACTGTTTGTTATTGGCCGAGAGCAGGCGCTCGGTGACCAGGAAGATCCACGGGGCATCGGCCCAAATACGGTCCTGCACCTGTTGGTAAAGCGCCTGCCGCTTGGTGCGATCGGTGGTTGCCAGCGCCGCAGCCAGATCCTCATCCACCTGCGGGTTGCTGTAGAACGCGGTGTTAAACTGCTTCGGCGGTGCCGCCTGGGTGGAAAACAGCGGCGACAGCGCCCAATCGGCCTCACCGGTGGACGCCGACCAGCCGGTATAGAACATCCGCACGCCGGTGTCCTTCACGCCCACGCTCTCCACCTGCGCCGCGCGCTGGCCCGCATCCATTGCCGTAACCGTCACCTTCACCCCAACCTGCGCCAGCTGTTGCTGGGCAAACTGCAGCACCTTCTGCGCGGTGCTGTGGTTATGAGAAGACCATAACGTGGTGGTAAAACCGTTCGGGTAACCGGCTTCTTTCAGCAGTTCACGCGCCTTAGCCGGATCGTAGGGCCAAGGTTGATAGCGAGCAGCAAAGTCGATTGCCGGTGGCACCGGCCCTTCGGCCGGCACGGCATAGCCTGCAAACGCCACTTTAATCAGCGCGTCTTTATTGATGGCGTAGTTCAGCGCCTGGCGCACTTTCGGGTTGTCGAACGGCTTTTGCGTTACGTTCATGCTGATATAGCGCTGCAGAATTGACGGGGCGGCCACCAGATCCAACTTGGCGTTTTTTTCCAGCACGCTGGCCTGCTCATAAGGGATCGGGAAGGCAAAGGTGGCTTCGCCGGTTTGCAGCATCGCCGCACGGGTGTTGTTATCTACCACCGGGCGCCAGGTGATGGTATCGAGTTTCGGCAGCCCGGCTTTCCAGTAACCGTCAAACTTCTTCACTTTGACAAAATCGGTCTGGTTCCAGGTTTCAAACTGGTAAGGGCCGGTTCCCACCGGATGGAAACCGATCTCCTTACCGTACTGTTTCAGCGCCGCCGGGGAGATCATCACCGCTGCCGGATGTGCCAGGTTGTTGATAAACGCCGCAAAAGGCGTTTTCAACACAATCTTGACGGTATCCGGTGCCACCACCTCGGTCTTATCGATCATTCTGAACAGGTTGTAACGCTTGAGGCGGTTCTCCGGGTTACTGGCGCGATCCAGGTTAATTTTCACCGCTTCGGCGTTGAAATCGCTGCCATCGTGGAATTTCACTCCCGGATGCAGCTTGATGGTATAGGTCAGGCCGTCCGGGCTCACCTCATAGCTATCCGCCAGCACGTTAACCAGCTTCATGTCTTTGTCGAAGCCGAACAGCCCCTGATAGAAGGATTTAGCCACCGCCTGCGACAGAGTGTCGTTGGCATCGTACGGATCGAGCGTGGTGAAGTTAGACGCCACGGCAATCACCGCATCTTTGGCGGCCCAGGCCGGGCCAGCGGCCACAGCCAGTAGAGCGGCGGCCAGAACATTGCGTTTAAATCTCTGCATGGTCATATCGTTTTCTCTCCTGAGGCAAGGCTAAAAGGCACCGGCAATCGGATGGCGGGCCACAAAGTGCCCCGGCCCAACCTGCACTAGAGGTGCGGTAATGGGGTCGTCGCCCAGCGCGCGGATCGGGCTGGGTATGTCATCCACCAGCAGTGGCTGGCGTTGATGAGCTTGGGCCGGATCGGCAACCGGCACCGCAGCCATCAGCTTGCGGGTATAGGCATGCTGTGGGTTTTCAAATACGCTGCGGCGCGGGCCGATCTCGACAATCTGGCCGAGATACATCACGGCTACGCGGTGGCTGATGCGCTCCACCACCGCCATATCATGGGAAATAAACAGGAAAGCGATGCCAAACTCACGCTGCAGATCGAGTAACAGATTCACGATCTGCGCCTGTATCGACACATCCAGCGCAGAAACGGCTTCATCCGCCACCACCACTTTCGGGTTGAGCGCCAGCGCGCGCGCAATGCAGATCCGTTGGCGTTGGCCGCCGGAAAACTCGTGCGGATAACGCCGCGCATGTTCCGGCAGCAGCCCAACCCGCTCCAGCAGCCAGGCCACGCGCTTTTCCGCCTCGGCACCGCGCGCCACGTTATGCACCAACAACGGTTCCATGATCGAGAAACCCACGGTCAAACGCGGATCCAATGAAGCGTAAGGGTCTTGAAAGATAAACTGGATATCGCGCCGCAAATGCTGCAACGCCGCGCCTTTAAGCTGATTGATCCGCTGGCCGTTGAAGGTAATGGTGCCGTGCTGGCTATCGACCAGCTTCAGCAGCGCGCGCCCGGTGGTGGACTTGCCGCAGCCGGACTCCCCCACCAGCCCCAGCGTTTCGCCGGGGTATAAATCGAAACTGATGTTTTCCACCGCGTGCACGCGGCGGGTGACGCGGTTGAGAATGCCGCTGCGCAAATCAAAACGCGCGACCAGGTTTTCCACCTGCAGGATCGGTGCCGCTCCGGCCTGCAAGGTATCCTGCGGTGCGCCATTGTTTGCACTGCCGGGCAAGGGGAATTTGGCCGGCAGGTCTTGATCCTTCATCGAACCCAACCTTGGCACCGCTGCCAGCAGCGCTTGGGTATAAGGCTGTTGCGGCGCGGCAAACAGCGCGCGCACGTCGCCTTCTTCTACCTTTGCTCCCTGATGCATCACCAGCACCCGATCGGCAATCTCGGCGACCACGCCCATATCGTGGGTGATAAAGATCACCGCCATTTGCATTTCCTGCTGCAATTCGCGGATCAACTGCAAGATTTGCGCCTGAATGGTGACATCCAGCGCGGTGGTGGGTTCATCGGCGATCAGCAACGCCGGTTTGCACGACAGCGCCATGGCGATCATCACCCGCTGGCGCATACCGCCGGAAAGCTGGTGCGGATAGCGATCCAACACATTTTTCGCTTCGGGGATGCGCACCCGATCAAGCATGCGTAACGCTTCGCGTTTGGCGCTGCGGTGATCCATGTGCTGATGCAGGCGTAACGACTCGGCGATCTGCTCCCCCACTGGGAATACCGGGTTGAGCGAGGTCATCGGCTCCTGAAAAATCATCGCCATATCGGCACCGCGCAGGGTGCGCAAGGTGCTCTGCCTGGCCTGCGCCAGATCGAGCACCTGGCCGTTGCGGCGGCGAAACTGCATCACCCCGCGGGTCAGTTCACCGCCGCCCTGTTCCACCAGACGCATCAGCGCCAGCGAGGTGACGGATTTACCGGAACCGGATTCACCCACAATCGCCAGCGTTTCGGCGCGATCCACGTTGAAGGCCAGATTGCGCACCGCCGCAATGGTTTCTCCTTCCTGACGGAATTGTACGCTCAGATCGCTCACCGCCAGCACGCGCTGCGGCGGCAAGATGATGGCATCGCTCATGCGCCCCTCCGCTTAACGTTCAGCGATAGATACCGACGGAAGGGGCATCACCGACATAGCCAAAGCCACGGTACATGCCTTCACTGTTGAACGGCAGTGCTACATTGCCGAAGCGATCGATGGCGATCAACCCGCCGCTGCCGCCCATCGCCAGCAGCTTTTCCATCACCACTTTATCGCAGGCCTGTTGCAGGCTTAGCCCAGCATATTCAATCAATGCGGAAACGTCATAGGCCGAGACATTACGCATAAAGATTTCACCGGTGCCGGTGCTGGACACCGCGACGGTAGCATTGTTGGCATAGCAGCCAGCGCCAATAATCGGCGTATCGCCAATGCGCCCAGCCTGTTTATTGGTCATGCCGCCGGTCGAGGTCGCGGCCGCCAGGTTACCCAAAGCATCCAGCGCCACGGCCCCTACGGTGCCAAACTTGCGATCGGGATCGAGGGGATCGTCACCGTGCAGCGCCGCACCGTCATGATCGAGCAGCACGCGCCCCAGCTCCGCCTGGGCGCGGTGCAGTTGGTCAAAGCGTTCCTGAGTAAAGAAGAAGTCGGGCTCGACCATTTCCAGGCCGTGGGCAGCGGCAAAGCGTTCGGCACCTTCAGCGGCAAACAGCACGTGATTGCTGTTCTCAAGCACCGCACGCGCCGCGAGGATTGGGTTACGTATCCGGCTGACAGCGGCAACCGCCCCTGCGTCACGGGTGCGGCCATCCATCACGCAGGCGTCCAGCTCATGGGTGCCCTGATGGGTAAATACCGCCCCTTTGCCCGCATTAAATAACGGGCACTCTTCCAACAGCCTGACTGCTTCCGTAACCGCATCCAGCGCGCTGCCGCCCTGTGCCAGAATCACCTGCCCGGCGGCAACAATATCGAAAAGCGCCTGAATATAACGTTGTTCCTTTTCAGCACTCAACGCGGCACGGGTAATTGCCCCCGCTCCGCCATGAATGGCAATCACTGGTTTGCTCATTGACCTGACATCCTGTGTTAACTCAATATCTGGCGGAACTGATATACCCGTCATACTTGAAGGGGATAATTATTATTCTGTCTTTTTCGACTATATTTAGCCCGGCATACGATGTAAAGCACAAAGTCTTCGGCCAGGATTTGCTTAGATTATTTTGTACGTTGAAAGAACTTAATAGAATAAAAACATCCTGTTATCTCCGTACCTGCAACGTAATGCTGTCGCGCCCAGCCCGCTGGACGCGCAGCAAAATATTCAGAACCCCGAGCCCGGTTGCAGCAGAAATTCACGCTCATCTGGCGTCGATTCCCGGCCTAATATCGCATTACGATGTGGATAACGGCCAAAACGCTCAATAATGGCTTTATGACGTATTTCATATTCCAGTTGATCGCCATTATTTAATTCGCTGTACAACGCCAATGCCTGTTGATGGATCTGCACGGATTCGGAATGCATAAACGGCAAATAAAGAAAACCGCGCTGCTCAATGCTGAGCTGTTCGCATAATCCGCTCACGATCGCCTCCTGTGCCAATACCAGTGCCATACCATCACAGGAAAAAGCACGCGGCGTGTCGCGAAACAGATTACGGCTGAACTGATCGAGCACGATAATCTCCGCCAACCGCCCTTCTATCGTGGCGCGCCAGTGTGCCAATTCCCCCTGTGACGCCGCATGCCAAACCTGGCTGAAGCGGGTATGTAGCAGACGATCAAAATCATCGTCTTTTTTAAACCACATCACCGGGTTAATCTCTGTAAACCAGAAATCCAGTATCTGTCTGTGCATTGTCGTTTCCTATTGTTGACCTCAGGGGCATCATTCTCCCCTCCGGCGTTATCTGCCATAATAGCCGCACTTTGCCGAAAAACTCGCGCACGCTGATTATGGAGCTTATTTTATGGATCATTGCCATACTTCCGACCTTATCTCCCTTGAGCAGGCACTGGAGACCATGCTCTCCCAGGTTGCGCCACTGCAAGAGAGTGAATCCATTGCGCTGACCAGCGCCGCCGGGCGCATTACGGCCGCGGCAGTGATTTCCCCTATCGATGTGCCCCCTTTCGCTAACTCGGCGATGGACGGTTACGCGGTGCGCACCAACGAATTAAACACCAACGCGCCGTTACCGGTGGCGGGTAAAGCCTTTGCCGGCGCGCCATACACCGGCGAGTGGCCAGCCAAGACCTGTATCCGCATTATGACCGGCGCGCCGATCCCAACGGGGGCCGATGCGGTGATCATGCAGGAACAGGCAGAGGTGAGCGAGGCCGGTGTGCGCTTCAACGCACCAGTACGCAGCGGGCAGAATATCCGGCTGGCGGGAGAAGATATTCGTCAGGGTGCCAGCGTCTTGCCTGCCGGGGTTAAGCTCGGGGCGGCACAGTTGCCGCTGCTGGCTTCGCTGGGCGTGGCCGAGGTGCAGGTGATGCGCAAGCTGAAGGTCGCGGTGTTCTCTACCGGTGACGAACTGCAACCTGTCGGCCAACCGTTACAGGCGGGGCAGATTTACGATACCAACCGCTTTGCGGTGCGCCTGATGCTGGAACAGCTTGGCTGCACGGTGATCGATCTGGGGATTATCCGCGACGATCAGGCAACCCTTCGCGCCGCGTTCAATCAGGCAGACAGCCAGGCGGACGTGGTGATCAGCAGCGGTGGCGTTTCGGTCGGTGAGGCCGATTACACCAAGCAGATGCTGGATGAACTCGGCCAAGTCGGCTTCTGGAAGCTGGCGATCAAACCCGGCAAACCTTTCGCCTTCGGTAAGCTGCAACACGCCTGGTTCTGCGGCCTGCCGGGTAACCCGGTTTCTGCCGCACTGACTTTCTATCAATTGGTGCAACCGTTGCTCGCCAAGCTGGCCGGGCACAGCGAATGGCGCTTACCGGCCCGCCTGAAAGCACGCGCGCTGACGCCGCTGAAGAAATCACCGGGCCGCCTCGATTTCCAACGCGGCATCTTCAGCAGCAACGCCGCAGGCGAGCTGGAAGTGAGCAGCACCGGCCATCAAGGTTCACACGTGTTCAGTTCCTACAGCCAGGGCAACTGCTTTATCGTACTGGAGCGCGAACGCGGATTTGTCGCTGCCGGTGAAATGGTGGATATCGAACCTTTCAACGGATTACTGGGGAACTGAACATGCTGCCGGAATTAACCGATGCTGAAACGCTGCGTTATAACCGCCAGATCGTGCTGCGTGGTTTTGACTTCGACGGCCAGGAAAAGCTGAAAGCTGCACACGTGTTGATCGTCGGGCTCGGCGGTTTGGGCTGTGCGGCAGCGCCTTATCTGGCTGCCGCAGGCGTCGGCCACTTGACCTTGGTTGATTTCGACACCGTTTCACTCTCTAATCTGCAGCGCCAGATCCTGCACCGCGATGCCCGCATCGGCATGGCGAAAGTGGATTCGGCGCGCGCTGAGCTGAGCGCGATCAATCCGCACATCCGTATCGATACGCTCGCCGATCAGCTGGATGAGGCACACATGGCGGCGCAGATTGCCGCCTGTGATGTGGTGCTGGACTGCACCGATAACGTTGCCACACGCGATCTGCTAAACCGCCTGTGCCATGCACAGCGTAAGCCGCTGGTTTCGGGTGCTGCTATCCGCATGGAAGGCCAACTCAGCGTGTTTACCTATCAGCCTGGGGAACCCTGCTATCGCTGCCTGAGCCGCTTATTTGGTGAAAATGCCCTCACCTGCGTGGAGGCCGGGGTAATGGCACCGTTAGTCGGCACGATCGGCACGCTACAGGCAATGGAAGCAATCAAACTGCTGGCCCATTACGGCCAACCGCTGGTGGGGAAATTGCTGATGTTTGACGCCATGAGCATGCAGTTCCGCGAGATGAAGCTGCCGAAGGATCCGCAGTGCGAAGTGTGTAGCAAAAACACCTGAATTTCCCCGCAAGGATGCATATACCCAAAATAATTCGAGTTGCTTGTAGGCGGCAACTGAGCGACAAATCAGTCAAAGACTGATTTGAACAGCGCTTGCGCTGGCCCGTAGGGTGAGCCTCGAAGAGGCTCATAATCCCCAGGAGCTTACTCAGGTAAGTGACTGGGGTGAGTGACAAATCTGCGCAAGCAGATTTGAACGCTGCTTGCAGCGGCCCCGAAGGGGCGAGGCCCAATATGGGCCGAGTAACGCAGCCAACACCCAAGCGACTTGAAGTATGAAGGGTATAAACCAACCGATTATGTTTATTTACCGTAAACGGAGCGTATTGCGCTCCATAGCTAATAAGATCAAATAGTGAAGAGCTGAATTATTGCCGTCAGAAAGGAATGGATAAGATACACGTGGTAGAACAGGTTAGCCGCTATGGAGTGCGGCTGAACAAAGCCGAATGCTAAAAAGGCCGCATCAGCGGCAACTATTTGTCAGTTAAGACTAACCAGCTCCCTCTCCCTTGGGGAGAGGGTTAGGGTGAGGGGACAATCGCCGGACGACAAGCCCCTCACCCCCGCCCTCCCACACGGAGAGGGAGAAGCTCACCGTTCGATGCAGATTTGCGTTACGCCTGCTGCTATCGAGAAAGAAGAATTCATCGGCAGACTCAGACTCGAGCGGTTCCCTCACCCACAGGGAAGGTGAGGAGCAGAGCTTAAGCGATACCCTGACTACGCAGATAATCTTCGTAGTTGCCGGTAAAGTCGATCACCTTGTTCGGGGTAATCTCCAGAATACGGGAAGCCAGCGAGCTCACGAATTCGCGATCGTGGGAAACGAAGATCAGCGTACCTTCGTACATTTCCAACGCCATATTCAGTGATTCGATAGATTCCATATCCATGTGGTTGGTTGGCTCATCCATCACCAGAATGTTCGGGCGCTGCATCATGATCTTGCCAAAGAGCATACGGCCCTTCTCACCGCCCGACAGCACCTTAACGCGCTTTTTGATGTCGTCCTGGCTGAACAGCAAACGGCCCAGCACGCTACGTACCGCCTGCTCGTCGTCTTTCTCCTGCTTCCACTGGCTCATCCAGTCGAACACCGTCAGTTGGTCATCAAACTCGTATTCGTGATCCTGCGCGTAGTAACCGATCTTGGCGTTTTCCGACCATTTCACGCTACCGTGATCCGGCTGCTCATCCCCGACCAGCGTTTTCAGCAAGGTGGATTTACCGATACCGTTGGCGCCCAGAATCGCGACTTTCTCACCCACTTCAACCATCAGGTTGAGCTTGCTGAACAGCGGGCCGTTGTCAAAACCTTTGGTCAACGCTTCCACTTCCAGCGCGTTACGGAACAGCTTCTTATCCTGCTCGAAACGGATGAACGGGTTCTGACGGCTGGAGGCTTTCACCTCTTCCAGTTGGATCTTGTCGATCTGACGGGCACGAGAAGTCGCCTGCTTGGATTTGGAAGCGTTGGCGCTAAAGCGGCTGACGAATGCCTGCAACTCGTTAATCTGCGCCTTCTTCTTGGCGTTGTCTGACATCAGACGTTCACGCGCCTGAGTCGCTGCCGTCATGTATTCGTCGTAGTTGCCTGGATAAACGCGCAGTTCGCCATAGTCCAGATCCGCCATGTGAGTACACACCATGTTCAGGAAGTGACGGTCGTGCGAAATGATAATCATGGTGCTGTTACGCTCGTTCAGCACCTGCTCCAGCCAGCGAATGGTATCGATGTCCAGGTTGTTGGTGGGTTCGTCGAGCAGCAGAATTTCTGGATCAGAGAACAGCGCCTGCGCCAACAGCACCCGCAGCTTAAAGCCTGGCGCGATTTCGCTCATTGGGCCGTAATGCTGTTCAACCGGAATCCCCACGCCAAGCAGCAGTTCACCCGCACGGGCTTCAGCAGTGTAACCGTCCATCTCACCGTAGGCGACTTCCAGATCGGCCACTTTGTAGCCGTCTTCTTCGCTCATCTCCGCCATGGCGTAAATGCGATCGCGCTCTTCTTTTACCGCCCACAGCTCGGTATGGCCCATGATCACGGTATCCAGCACGCTGAACTCTTCAAACGCGAACTGATCCTGGCGCAGTTTACCCAGGCGCTCGTTCGGATCGAGGAACACGTTACCAGCGCTTGGCACCAGATCGCCGCCGAGGATTTTCATAAAGGTGGATTTACCGCAGCCGTTAGCTCCGATCAAGCCGTAACGGTTACCGCCGCCAAACTTGACGGAGATATTTTCAAACAACGGCTTACTGCCAAACTGCATGGTGATGTTGTTAGTGCTTAACACAGCGCTCGCTCTTTATGTCATAAGGAATGTGATTTGGCGCGCATTATGCCATAACGGAACGCAGATATCGTGGGGAGTTTTGATGAAGATTTGTGCGGTGAGGAAGCTGCGGAGATAGGCTTCAAGAAATATCTCCGCAATGATCAGTATATTATTCTCGTGGCGGAAACTTGGCGGCGATCATCGCGGCATTGGGCTGCAGCCCACCAAGGCTCCATTGCTCTGGCTCATGTTCATCGATTCTGACCCAAACCGACGCTCTGAAAGCCGGATCTCCCCGCCCTTCAACTTCCACCATTAAATCAGTGATACGTTTGAGCAGCTCGCTTTTCTGTTCCTCGTTCATAATTCCTTTGATGGTTTGCACATTAACAAAAGGCACGCTAATCTCCTTGTATTGATATAAGTCTGAATATCAGACTCAGGATAAGCAAGGTTACCGCCCGTGTCAAAAATGCTCAGGATCCCCCCTCTCTCTGCCGAATTATGTGGCTTAGCGCAGGCTGCAGAAATCATCGGCGATCGCTGGACGCTCTTGATCCTGCGTGAAGCCTTCTATGGCGTGACGCGGTTCGAAGATTTACGCACTGATATTGGCGCATCCAGGCACACCTTGAGCAGCCGTCTGGCGGCTATGGTCGAAGGGGGCTTATTGAGCAAAAGTGCCTATCAAGAACCGGGAACACGGGAACGCTATGAATATGTGTTAACCGAAAAAGGCCGCAGCTTGGGGCCAATTCTGATGGCGACGATGGAATGGGGGCACAAGTATCTGCTGGGCAATGCGCCCCATGTCATGTTGACAGAAAAAGAAAGCGGCCAGCCATTGCAACAGGTGCTGATAACCCGGCAAGGGAAAATCGTTACGCTGGAACAGGCACAACTGACACCGACTGTTCAGGCTGACGTGACAAAATCACTTGGCTAACCGACTGCTTTTAATAACTTTTGGTGAGGGCTACCTTCAAGCTCGCCCCAGACGACTTCTACATCTGATGAAAATTCTGGCTATCTGCCGGTGCCTGTTCGCGCGGCTCAAGCCCATAATCACGCACCACATCAGCTACCCGCAGCCGATAGTATTCCAGCACATCGTGCCGCCCGCGCGCCTGCGCCCTGCGGTGTTGTTCAAGATTACGCCACTGCTGCACCGCCGCTTCATCGCGCCAGAAGGATAACGACAGCAATTTTTGTGGATCGCTCAGGCTCTGAAAGCGCTCGATAGAAATAAATCCGTCGATCTCCGCCAACAGCGGTTTCAGCTCTGCCGCCAGATCAAGGTAGGTTTCCCGCTGCCCTTCGGCAGCCCGTAATTCAAAAATAACCGCGATCATCATCACTCCTCAGCAGTAAAAAATTCCGGCACCCGCGCATTCTGCGAAACGCGCCAGCGAAAGTGAGCCAATAATTCTGGCTCAATCTTGAGCGTCAACAAATGGTGAATGCCGCTCAAGGCAATAGCTTGCGCCCATCCGGCTCCAGGGCAGCGGTGGCTGCCATAACCGAAGGCAAAACTTTCCCCTTCGGTCTGCAACGATATCAGCACCGCCTGCCCGATGGTTAACGGCTCCCCACCCAGTTCGGTAGCGCGCAACGCAAAACGGCGGGTGGAATAGATCGGCGGCGTATGCTGTAGCACGCTAGAAATGCCTTCTTCTGCTGCTATATGCCGCTCCTGCATCAATAACAGCGTTTGCCCTAATAATCCGGCGGTGCCCTCACAGGCCTGGAAAAACAGCCCGATAGCGTTGGCGATCGCCACCGTACGATCGCCAATGTGTTGGCACAGGCGAATGAACAACGGGCCATCGGCAGCCTGCAGCCATTCATGTAATTTCCCGGCGGCAATGGCACCGCTCGCCATCTGCTGTTCGCTGCCGCCAGGGGCAATGCAGCGCACAAAATCCAATACATTATCTACCAGCACGGTGCGTTCCTGATAAGCCACCCCCAGCAGTTCTGCCAATACGCCAATCGGTAACGCGTAACTGAACCGGGTGAGTTGTTCGGCGGTTAACATGCCGGGAGCCAATGATTGCGCCACACGGGTTGCTAGCTGGTAGATTTCATTATCGCTGAACGACGCTAAAGCCGAGCTGATTGCCGCCTTAAGTTCAGGGTGCCCGGCGTCATCCCGCATACGTACCAATGCGGCAAACAAGGGCTGTGCCGGGGTTGCCAGTAACAGCGTTGGCACGGGTTCATGCGGTGGCCGCACACCAAGATCGGCATGGGTTAAGGCTGCGCGCACCGCTTGCGGCGTCGCAACGGAAAAGGGGCAGAGCGCCATAGGTATACCTTCAGGTTAAACAAAAGAATCAGCATTGTGGCGTTAGACGAACGATTACACTTCGTTTATGCTCGAAATATGAATGATACCGATATTGAAGATCGCCTAACGGCACTGACTGCTGCCATCGCCGACCGCACCAGAGCGCGCATGCTGTGCCTGTTGATGGATGGCCGAGCCTATACGGCCACAGAGCTTAGCGCAGCGGTGGATGTGGCCGCCTCAACCGCCAGCAGCCATCTGGCGCGCCTGCAGGAACAACGTTTGATCGCCTGTGTAAAGCAAGGGCGCTACCGTTTTTATCGGCTGGCTAGTCAAGCTGTGGCCGAGGTGCTGGAAACCTTAATGGCACTGGCGGGCGTTGAACAGCCAGTGGTGAAAAGCACCACGCCAACCTCGCTGCGCTTTGCTCGCACCTGTTACGATCATATGGCGGGCGAAGTCGCTGTTCTGTTGCATAACCGCCTGTTTGAGCTGGCATGGTTGAACGGCGACAACGACTATCAGCTCAGCAACCAAGGGCAAGAGGCATTGGCGCAGTTGGGCATTAACTGTTCACCGGCCTCTTCCCGACGGCGTTTTGCCTGCGGTTGCCTAGACTGGAGCGAACGCAAAGCCCATCTTGGCGGCGCGCTCGGTGCCGCACTGCTAGCGGCGTTTGAAAAACGTGGCTGGGTTCAGCGCCAGTTAGACAGCCGCGCCTTGCAACTTACTGCCGCGGGTAAAAAGGCGTTGAACGCACATTTTGGCATATCCTTTTAGCAGGTTAACAGGCTAGGTTTACTGCCACATTCATAGGATAGTCTGTTGACGAATCCGTAAAGTCTGAGGAGTGACCATGTTCGATCAAACTCAATTCCCGATCACCCAACGCTGGCCCGCTAAGCATCCCGAGCGCTTGCAGCTCTATTCTCTGCCAACGCCAAACGGGGTGAAAGTCTCCATCATGCTGGAGGAGATCGGCTTACCTTATGAAGCGCATCTGGTTGATATCGGTAAAAACGAAACCTGGACGCCAGAGTTTCTGGCGCTGAATCCAAACGGTAAAATCCCGGCGATCCTCGATCCACACGGCCCAGATGGCAAACCCTTGGCGCTGTTCGAATCGGGCGCGATCCTGCTGTATCTGGCAGAAAAAAGTGGCCAATTCCTGCCGAAAGATGCGGCGCTGCGTTATGAAACGATCCAGTGGGTCTTCTTCCAAATGGCCGCGGTTGGCCCGATGTTCGGTCAGCTCGGCTTTTTCCACAAATTCGCCGGACGCGAGTACGAAGACAAACGACCATTGAAGCGCTATCAACAAGAGTCAAAACGCCTGCTCGGCGTGTTGGAAAACCGGTTGGCAGGGCGTGGCTGGATCATGGGTGCCGATTACACTATTGCCGATATTTCACTGCTGGGTTGGGTACGCAATCTGATTGGTTTCTACGACGCACGGGAACTGGTGGAGTTCGACAGCTTCCCGCTGGTCGGCCAATGGTTGGAACGCGGATTAGCCAGGCCAGCAGTGCAGCACGGAGTGAATATTCCTGCCAAGAGTTAATCCATTCAATGCGAGCAGTGCATATTTAAACCACCGCTCGCAACTTAATAACAGTTGATGGTTTGAATCTTGCTAGCATTATTTCAGAGCCAACTTACCTATATATGAAGATCTATCACCAGCAAATGAGTCTAAAAAGACATAAAAATTAGCAATAGGTTGCTTACAACCTATTGCCAACAGTCATTATGTACGATAGTTAAAGTCATGAATCACTTTTGACAGCTACATTACTTCTCAAATTCGACCATCTATCCGATAACCATACTGAGAAGTTAACGCCTGCCTTGATACATTTCTTTTCAATGACATACCATGATATCAGCCCCATAATTATAGCCAATATCGATGATGATAACTGATTAAAGAGGACTCCTTTATAATCGAAACTTCTAGCAATTACTTGTTGAATTGGCCAAGCCCAAAGATAAACACCGTAAGATATATCAAATGGCGGTTTCAAACGAATGAAGAAAGGCGTTGTTGATATATATAACATACTGATGAAAATAGAAAAGTAAAAAAAATAGAATGAAAACTCTGAAGTTCTGAAGAAGTAAAATAAAATCCAAACACCTAAGAAAGAGTATCGATCTATAAATATCTCATCTTTCCATATAGCTAATATCGCCCCAAAAGCAAAACATGGTGCCAACATAGATATTTCTCGATTATCCGCAGAAATCCATGTAAAAAGAATTTTATTACCAAACAACGGCTCAGCCACTATAATCAAAAAAAGTATACTTGCGAAAATTTTCCTTTTCAAAACACCAAGCATGAATGCAGCCACAAGAATAAGGTAAGCTGACACTTCATAAGGAATAGTCCATAATGAACCATTCACTGCATCACGTTTATTATCAACAAAAACACCCGGTAAAGAGTACTGTATATCCATAAAAATATTTTTATAAATATAGCTATACACTTCCCTGCTCGACAGATAATCTAGAAAACTTAACTCGGTAAGCAACGGGCCTAAAACAAGTGACGAAAAAACCACTGTAACAATTAATGCAGGCCATATTCTGAACAGCCTTGAAATGAAAAACTTAACAACATTCTGATTAGCCATTAAGCTATTGGTAACCACTAACCCACTTAAGAAGAAGAAGATTTTCACAGCTAATGAGCCAGAGTAATCAAAACCAATTATGTGAAGTAAAACATCTTCCTTTCCTTCCTGAGGAGATATGGCATATGCATGCCCATAGATAACCATCAATGCCGCAATCAATCTGAATATATCTAAATTATTATTACCCTTCTTTATAATCTCAGATAGTTTCATTGTTATTAAAATTCCATTAATCACTTAACACTCTATCAACAGACCAAGTTCCAAGTCGCCATGAGAACCCCCTAACACCGCTCAAAACTAAACCATTAGCACGCTACCTAAGAAAACTCTATTGAGGCACAGATATACACAAGACCAGCCTCACTTTCATTGCTATCTTCACTAAATTAACACTATTCGCGGATGCTCAATATTATACCTGTAGCATACCGAGACTAGTGCTCTTAGACCATAACCTGTTGATAGTTAAGTATAAAAAAATAAAAATCACAGTATTGTTCTAACAAGGCCAGACCAGACAAGTCTAGGTTCATGCAAGAAACTACATTATTTATTTCTACGAAAATAGAATATATTTCTGTAAAAATTATATTCCTTTCCAAATTTATGCACAAGTTTCTTTAAAAAAAACCGATAATGAACAAAAAACCAGCATAAGAAAAGCAAAATAAAACAAAAAATAGCATAACAATATGATATTAAAGAGTTTATATAAAACCTCAACAAACGTACATCGTGCTCACCTAATCTCCCTTTTCGTAGTAGAGCATTTTTCGCCACCTGGATGCCCCCAGTTAACGCTTGCGTCACCTGTCACACAGGCCCATTATCAAAGAATAAACTTGGATTATTACTCTTATATTTTGTGACCTGAATGTCGTAACTGCGGGAGAATTTAAACAATGGATCGCGCCAATATCATTCACGACTTGCTGGACTGGATCGAAACACATCTGGATCAACCGCTTCTGCTGGACAACGTGGCGGCAAAATCAGGCTACTCTAAATGGCATCTACAGCGTATGTTCCGCAGCACCACCGGGCATGCGCTTGGCAGCTATATACGCGAGCGCCGTCTGTCACAAGCAGCGCAGGCTTTACGTTCCACCCCTCGATCAATTCTGGATATTGCCCTGCAATTTCATTTTGATTCCCAGCCTTCATTTTCACGGGCATTTAAAAAGCAGTTTGGCAAAACGCCAGCGGTCTATCGCCGCACGCCAGCGCAAGGTATGACAGAAGCATCTCCACAGAGCAGCGCGCAGCAGCCCAATTATCACAACGAATCACCCAACCTGCATCTGTTGTACAACGGTAAGTGTACCGATGGTAAGTGCACCCAGTGGATGGGGCAGCGCTGATAACAAAAGGGACGCAGTCAGACTCCGTCCCGTTTCCTAAATATGCCAGTATTTGAAGGCATAACTCTCCCTATTTATACAGCTCCGCGGTGCCGTAGACATGGTTATTCACCGTAGCCGACGTAATGCGGTAAGCGCTGGCCCCCTGCCGTTGAGCATCGGTGGCAATCATCCGTTCAAAATCACTCAAGGTGCCTGCCTGGCTGGAAATTACACCGATTTTCTGCAATTTTTGCGCGTCGGTACTGCTTACTGGCATAGCGGCCAACGCGGCACTGCTGATACAGGCCAAAACTGCGGCCAGAATAATGTTTTTCATGATAAAACCCTCTCGATAACTGGAAATGACCGGCGACCTTAGCCGCCGGATGTCGGCCTGGATTTACTGGCTCATTGCACCTTTTTTCATTTCATCTTTCTTCATGGCATCCTTACCCATATGATCTTTCTTCATATGATCTTTTTTATCGCAGTCTTTGCCCATACAGTCTTTTTTCATGCTGTCCTTTGCCATATCGTCTTTGGCCATGCCGTCGTGTGACATCTGGCTCATCTCATCTTTCTTCATCCCGTCGTGGCTCATATTGTCTGCCGCATAAGCACCAGTGGCCCCCAACATCAACGCGCTGCACATCATCACTGCGAATAAATTTTTCATGGTATTTCCTTCTGTCATTTAAAAAGCACCTTTCAGTGCATTAGGGTTGTTCAGAGCAGCTGTCAGCTGCCACCAAACCAGTTGTAACCTTGATCTTCCCAGTAGCCGCCCGGAAAGCGATTGGTGACTTCGATCACCTGAATATGTTTCGGATTTTTGTAGCCCAATTTGGTGGGCATACGCAGCTTCATCGGGTAACCGTATTTCCGCGGCAGAATTTGCCCGTCGTAGGTCAACGCCATAATGGTCTGCGGATGCAACGCAGTAGCCATATCGATGCTGGTGTAATAGTCATCAGCACATTTAAAGCTGACATACTTCGCCTGCAGATCGGCCCCGATCGCTTGTAAGAACGCCGCAAACGGCACCCCACTCCATTTACCAATGGCACTCCAGCCTTCAACGCAGATATGGCGTGTTATCTGGCTGATTTGCGTCATCTTGTGCAACTGCGGCAGCGTCCAGGGCTGTTTGTGCAGCACCAGGCCAGCCACTTCCAACTGGTAGTCTTCCCCATCGATCTCTGGAGCTTCATCCTCGGCGTAAAATGCGTTGAATGGGAATGGCCGGGTGATCATCGATTCTGGGTAGACCGGTGCCAGATCCTCGGCATTAAACAGCCAGCCCTGAACCCGATCGTTAAAGCGTGAAATCCGGCTCAGCGCCTGTTCGACGTGGGTGTTATCACTCAGATCGCACCCGGTAAGCATTGCAATGCCCCCCAGAGTCAGCCCGTTGCGCAGAAAACGACGGCGGGATGAAGACTCAAGCTGGCGTGCCAGCAGGCGCTGCGCTTCTTTAATCAGCTCCTGGCCTTCTTGCAGGCTCATCGACTGTTTTTCTGTTTTCATCACCTATTCCTTAGCGCCCACGCAGCATGGCAAGCAGAGTTCGGGGCACTAAGGCCACCATCACCAGATGGATCACCACAAACCCTACCAGCACCGACATGGCAAAGAAGTGGATATAGCGAGCCATCTCATAGCCCCCCAGCAGCACACGCAGCAGCGGAAACTGCACCGACTTCCACATCACCAACCCAGAAAGCACGCTCAGGATGCTTACAACCATCACCAACAGATAAGCCGCACGTTGCACCATGTTGTAATGGCGCAAATCGGCATGCTGTAATTTGCCACGCAGCGCCGCCCACAGATCGATAAAAAATTGGCGCGGGCTGAGTGGCCAGTACTGGCGTTTAAAACGGCCGCTGAACAGGTTAATCAGCAAGTAGCACAGGCCGTTGAGGCCGAACAGCCACATCCCGGCAAAATGCCATTGCAGTGCGCCCCCCAACCAACCTCCTAAAGTGAGCTCATTCATAAAGCGGAAATTAAACAGCGGCGATGCGTTGTAGATCCGCCAACCGCTAGTCACCATAATCAGCATCGCCAACGCATTCAGCCAGTGTGTCAAGCGCAGCCACAGCGGGTGGATAAGGCTGATTTTTTCTGGCGTCATCGACATACTCATGGAGTCTCTCCTGACAGCACCTGTTTCGATGAGCTGAGTATTGGCCAGATGTGTTCCCCAATACCTCACGCAAAGTTAAATAAAATGTGACAACTCTGACGGCGGCGGTTGTGTAAACTTCACTAATAGCCAAAAAACGCGGTGGGAAGCATGGATAAGGCAAAACGTATTTTAATCGTCGAGGACGATGCTGATATCGCTGAACTGTTGCAGTTGCATCTGCGCGATGAGGGTTATGTCATCAGCCACGCCGCCGACGGCAATCTGGGGATGGCGATGCTGGAACAAGGCGGTTGGGACGCCCTGATCCTCGATCTGATGCTGCCGGGGATTGATGGGCTGGAGATCTGCCGCCGCGCGCGCAACATGACGCGTTACACCCCCATCATCATTACCAGCGCGCGCTCCAGCGAAGTTCACCGGGTGCTGGGGTTAGAACTGGGCGCTGACGATTATCTCGCCAAACCTTTCTCTATGCTGGAATTGGTAGCGCGGGTGAAAGCGCTATTCCGCCGCCAGGAGGCGATGACTCGTAACCTGCGCATGGAGGCGGGCACCCTGAGCTTCCACGGGCTGAGCATCGATCCTATCGCCCGCGAGGTGCATCTGAACCAGCAAGCGGTGGAGCTGACCCCGCGTGAATTCGATCTGTTGTACTTTTTCGCCCGCCACCCGGGCAAAGTGTTCTCACGCCTCAGCTTGCTGAATCAGGTGTGGGGATACCAGCACGAAGGCTATGAACACACCGTCAATACGCATATCAACCGGCTGCGAATCAAGATCGAAAGCAACCCGGCGGAACCCGAGCGCATCCTCACCGTATGGGGTATGGGCTATAAATTCGCGGCCACGCCGCAAGAGTGAATAATGAAAAATCTCACGCTCACACAACGTCTGACGCTGGTTTTCGCGCTGTTGCTGCTGATCTGCTGTTCGATCTCCGGCGTGCTGCAGGTACGCAGCAGCACTCAATACAGCCAGGCGGTCATCCAACGGCTTTCTGCTAATCTGGCGCTGCATATTGCCACCAGCAATCCGCTACTAAGCCCCAAAGGCTGGGACGACAGCTCGGTGCATACCCTGTTCGATCGCCTGATGGCGGTCAATCCGAGCGTAGAGGTTTACCTGCTGGATAAGGAGGGCAATATCGTTGGCAATGCCGCTCCGCCCGGGCGGCTAAAACGTCAGAAAGTCGATCTGTCGCCGATTCAGGCACTACTGGATGGGGCAAAAATGCCGATTTATGGCGACGATCCACGTAATCTGCATAGCGGCAAAGTGTTTAGCGTTGCACCGCTGAAGGTTAACGGTGAGATCGAAGGCTACCTGTATGTGGTGCTGCTCGGTGAAGATTACGATGCCTTGGCCAACAGCGCGCAGATGAATTCTGCACTCTATTCGGCGCTATGGTCGATGGGGCTGGTGGTGCTGTTCGGGCTGCTGGCGGGGGCTTTTGCCTTCCGCTGGGTTACACGCCCTATCCGCCACCTCACGCAACAGGTCAGTGAATTGGACAGCGATGGCATTGCGGCCCTACAGGCCTACGCCCATAGCACCCCCGATAACTCTGGTCGTGACGAGGTCAGCCAGTTACGGCAAGCGTTTCGCCGCATGGCGCAGCGGATTGCTGAGCAGTGGCAAACGCTGTCGCAACAGGACCAGCAACGGCGCGAGTTTATCGCCAATATCTCGCACGATCTGCGCACCCCGCTCACTTCACTGCATGGCTATCTGGAAACGCTGTCGGTGAAATCCGCCAGCCTGACGGAAAACGATCGCCAGCGTTACCTGGAGATCGCACTGGCACAGAGCCGCAAAGTAGGCCGTTTGGCTCAGGAGTTGTTCGAACTGGCGCGGCTGGAATATGGGGTAGTCAAACCGCAGAAGGAGCCCTTCTCTCTCAGTGAATTGGTGCAGGATGTGTTTCAGAAATTTGAGCTGGCTGCGGAAGCGCGCCAGCAGCAGTTGCACACCGATATTCAGCCGGGCATCCCGCTGGTGAATGCCGATCTGAGCATGATGGAGCGAGTACTGACCAATCTGCTGGACAACGCTATCCGGCATACGCCGCAAGGCGGTGAAATCATGGTACGCCTATGGGCGCAAGGCAATAAGGTACTGGTACAGGTTAATGATAGCGGGCCAGGGATCCCGCAGGAGTTGCGGGCAGATCTGTTTGTCCGCCCGTCAATTCTAAATAATGCTCGCCGCCATGCCGGGGGTTTAGGCCTGATGATTGTAAGACGCATTCTGCAATTACATGACAGCGATATTACCCTGGTGGAACAGACGCATCTGGGTGCCTGTTTCCGCTTTTCAGTTCCGGTGTACTGAGAGCATTAAGGGCAATTGCAATCATTGGCCTTTATTTACTTGGCAAGTGTTCTGTAAAAATCAACCGCTGGTTTTATTTAATGCTCAAGGTTAGCGGTAAATAGACCACGTAGTATGCCATTCATAAAGGCGTATAGCGGGTACGGAATACCAGAATAAGGCGCATAAAGTCCGCCTGATTTAACTGGAGCTTGCGCATGATATTAAGCTTATGGGTGCTGACCGTTTTATAACTGCGTTGGGTGACTTGAGCAATACGCTGCGGGTCGGCACCACCGGTCATTAACGCCAAAATACGCCATTCGCTGTGCGAAAGTGGCTGTATCGGTTCGCCTAAAGGAAGCTGGCTCTGAATCGATGGGCTGCGATACCCTTGCATATCGCGCGCAGCGCTAATCGCAGTAGGCAGACAATCCAATGCATCGCGCTTGGACACCAAAGATAAGTGCGGTTCCATTGCCAAAATAGCGAGAATGCCAGGATGCGTAATATCGGTGAATATCACAAAGGCAGCCTCAGGCCAGAACACTCTGGCAGTGAGAATAAACTGAATAACGTCATACAGATTTTCGGAGTGGCTGTAGAGTTCCATAATAACGGTTTGCTTCTCATTACTATCCAGCGCCACACCGATCTCTTTCAGGTGTTGAAAGTTAAAAGTACGCGTATAAGCAGGATCAATTAGCGTTTGTAATCCTTTTCTCACCAAAGGAGAAGGATCAAAAAAAATGAAATCGCCTTCATAGATGACTTTACTCATGAAAATTCACCATATAATAACTATAAGAGTATTGGTGCAAACGCAATACACGAAGCTTTTCACTGCCCGAATATAAAGGGACATTTGTTAAACCGCGATGGCTTGGACATTTAATTCTAAGGGTATTTTTTTGGTGGCATAATCCATTCCCCCTGCATGTGTTTCATCCTGAAACCCGATGAACCTTATTACATTAGCGATGAACTTTCACTTTCCAGCCCTGAACATATTTCTACTTTATACTCACGGAAGACCTTACAGCGCAGAAAAAATAGCCTCGAGATGCCAGATATATACGATTTAACCTGATTACTGCGCACCAGCAGGAGATATTCATCCGCGTTGCATTGTACTTTTTGCCGTTCGGCATACGCCAGAACGTCATTACCAAGTTCTGCATCTGTCGAAGGTGACATGAATACCTTACATCCCACAGCCTGACCCAGGTAGGTTTCCTGACGAGAGATGGGAGCAAAGGTGTAAATCACCAGGCCGCTAATCACCACGAATAAGAACACCAACAATCCCCAACCATAATGCGCATACTTGGGAGGCGAAGTTCGCACCGTCGGTAAGGGCGGCGGCGTCTCCACGTAGACCGGTGGTTTGACTAATAGCACATCTTCATCATCGTTAAGCGCTGCGGCCTCATGTTCGCAAACTTCCACCAATATTTCGCGCCGCAGCATAAAACCCACTTTAGGTACGGTCACAATGATATCATCATCAATACCTAATGCTTTGATCACTCTACGTAATTTACTTACGCACTGGTTAAGGTTATTGTTGCTCGAGACCATACCGTAGTCGTCCCATACTTTCTTGAATATCACTTCTCGGCTGACAGCCTCGCCATGGTGAGCAATCAATAACTGCAACAAGCGTTTTGAAGGGTTCGAGATGGGTACTGGGTCATCGGAGAAATCACACAGGCTCAACGCTCCGGTATCAGCGTCGAAAAGAATACGGTCATTAAATCTATATTTCATTCTATCCACGGGTTTTCACTATAAGAACAGCCTAATCCTGGCATCTGTTGTTAATAAAATATTAACTAAAGTGTAAGAAGCTAACTTTCGTAAGTCCTGCTTTACGCATTATTTTCAATATGTTAACACCAAGAAACTCCCATCTTGGCTTCCCCCTCCCTGGAGTAAGAATTTTCTCATAACCCGATGCCAAGGTTATACAAACATGCCGCACATTGATATATTTATATGTTAAACATCTTAAAGTTAGTTTTTTATATTGAAAATAATCAATTTTAAGCCCAAAAAAGATATAAATTACATTTTTCATTAATTTTTAATGTAAAAATAGTGACACTTTAAGCTTAAAAATAAATCTGATCAGAGATAAATGAGAGTAAGCAGTGACTTTTGACGAGGATTTGGCTTTAAAATCAATATGATTTAACGTTTTCTATTCTCAAATGAAAATAAAAACTTTCATTACATCACGTTAAAATCAGCATTTCCATCTGCAGATAAGTGAAAAAATGTTAACAAAGAGAACTTGCCAGCTACCGCCAGCGGGTGCTTTGCTGGCGAACTCGACAAACCGGTAAGTAATAGGTCAGATATTGGCCATCAGCAGCGTAATATTTGCTTGCCGAATCGCAGCCTGCACCGCTTCCGGCAGATTGCTGTCCGTGATGATGGCATCAAACGCAGAAATCGGCAGCGCCAGATAAGTCGCCACCTTGCCATGTTTAGAGGTATCGCTCAGCAGAATACAGCGGCGACTGGCTTCAACAATCGCCTTTTTCACCATCACCTTATCCTCGCTGGGCGTTGACAGCCCGCGCATACTCCACGAAGACGCTGAGATAAACGCCAGATCGATAAACAGATGAGACAAAGCCTGAGCCGCTGCGGCCCCGACGCAGGAACGGTTCTCACGGCATACGGTGCCCCCGGTGTGGATCAGCTTGCATTGGCTGTGCTCCAGCAGGTAAGCCGCGATCACAAAGTCGTTGGTAACGACGGTGAGATCGTCGCGATCGCCAATCTGCCGGGCCAATGCCAACGTAGTGGTGCCCGCATCCAGGTAGATACAACTGTTAATGGGGATCTGGCGCGCGGCCAGTTGCCCAATTGCCGCTTTCTGCTGGCTGAACATGCCCTCTTTATCTTGATGCGAAGGCTCCATCGCCACCCGCTCAGCAGACTGTACGCCGCCAGACACGGTCAATACCGCGCCCTGCTCTTCCAGCTTTTGCAGATCACGCCGGATAGTCATATGCGACACCCCCAGCCTTTCGGTCAGTTCAGCAATGCTGACCACGCCGCGCTCAGACACCAGCGCGAGAATTTGTTGGTGGCGTTCAACAGGTATCACGATTTCCTCTCAATGACCGCAGTGATAATAATTGTGATTTTACGTCAATTCTCGTGCAGCGAAAACAAAGCTTTTCAGACTGCGAAACCGAACGCAATCATAAAAAACCTTTAAAAACATTATATTAATTAGATTTTCTGTTGTGATTGATGCTCTTATACATTGTTAATAATTGTGAAGGCGATCACCGATATCAGGCGAAAAAACGCTTACATTTAACACAACAAAACAAATAATCACTAAAATTAACAGGAGTATCTCATGACACAGCCAGGAAATTATTCAGTCTGTATCGTCGGCTTGGGCTCCATGGGCATGGGCGCGGCAACCTCATGCATCAACGCCGGGCTCACCACTTATGGTGTCGATCTCAACCCACAGGCACTGGCTGCACTGCAGCAGGCCGGGGCCAAACAGGCGGCCACCAGCGCAGCAGGGTTTGCGGCTGAACTGGATGCCGTCTTGCTGCTGGTGGTCAATGCAGCACAGGTCAAACACATTCTTTTTGGCGACAACGGGTTGGCACCACAGCTAAAACCTAACACCGCAGTGATGGTGTCTTCCACTATTGCCGCCGCCGATGCCAAAGAGATTGAACAGGGGCTGAAAGCCTATGGCCTTAACATGCTGGACGCCCCGGTTTCCGGCGGCGCAGCTAAAGCCGCTGAGGGCCAGATGACGGTAATGGCATCCGGCAGCGAAGCTACCTTCGCCCAGTTACAACCGGTATTAGACGCCGTTGCCGGTAAAGTCTATCGCATCGGCGAAGAGATCGGCCTGGGTGCTACGGTGAAGATCATCCACCAGTTGCTGGCTGGCGTGCACATTGCCGCCGGGGCCGAAGCGATGGCGCTGGCGTCACGCGCCGGTATTCCGCTGGACGTCATGTACGATGTGGTCACGCATGCTGCGGGGAATTCCTGGATGTTTGAGAACCGTATGCGTCACGTAGTAGATGGCGACTATACGCCAAAATCCGCCGTGGACATCTTCGTTAAAGATCTCGGGCTGGTGGCCGACACCGCCAAAGCGCTGCACTTCCCGCTGCCGCTGGCGTCCACGGCATTCAATATGTTCACCTCCGCCAGCAATGCCGGTTACGGTAAAGAAGACGACAGCGCAGTGATCAAGATTTTCTCCGGCATCAACCTGCCAGACAACAAGAGGAACGCCTAATGCTACTCGGAGTGATTGCCGATGATTTTACCGGTGCGACCGATATCGCCAGCTTCCTGGTAGAAAACGGCTTACCCACCGTTCAACTGAACGGCGTGCCACAGGACGATGCCCCGGTGAATGCTCAGGCTGTGGTGATCAGCCTGAAGTCACGCTCCTGCCCGGTCGATCAGGCAGTAGAGCAATCGCTGCAGGCGCTGGCCTGGTTGCAACGGCAAGGCTGCCGTCAGTTCTATTTCAAATACTGTTCCACCTTCGACAGCACTGCGCAGGGCAATATCGGCCCGGTGACCGATGCCTTACTCGATGCGTTGGGCGAACAGCAAACGGTGATCTCCCCTGCGCTGCCGGTCAATGGGCGCACGGTGTATCAAGGGTATCTGTTCGTGATGGATCAACTGCTGTCTGAATCCGGCATGCGCAACCACCCGGTCACACCGATGACCGACAGTAATCTGCTGCGGCTGATGGAGGCGCAGGCAAGCGGGCGCTGTGGGCTGGTTAATGCGGCAGAGATGGATCGCGGGGCCGGTGCGGTAAAAGAGAAACTGCAGCAGCTAGCACAGCAAGGCGTGCGCTACGCCGTGTTAGATACCCTTAATGAGCAGCATTTGCTCACCCAAGGTGAAGCGCTGAAAACCATGAAGCTGGTGACCGGTGGTTCCGGGCTGGCGATCGGCATTGCTCGCCAATGGGCGCAGCCGGGCCAGGAAAAGGCGCAATCCGCCGGGGCACCACAGGGCCAAAAAGCCGTGGTGCTTTCCGGTTCCTGCTCGACCATGACCAATAAGCAGGTTGCCCGCTATCGCCAGCAGGCTGCCGCTCAGGCCATTGAGGTCGCACGTTGCATGGATAACGCCGATCGCAGCGCCTATGCCGACGAACTCAGCAGTTGGGTGGAACAGCATGCGCGAGCAGCGCTGGCTCCGCTGTTGTATGCCACCGCCGAACCGGAGCAGTTGCAGCAGACTCAGCAGCAATATGGTGTTGAGGCGGCCAGTCAGGCGGTGGAGGCGCTGTTTGCCGACGTGGTCACACGCCTGCAGCAGCGTGGATTCAGCCGTTTCATCGTTGCTGGCGGCGAAACTTCTGGCGTCGTCACCCAGGCGTTGGGGATCCGCGGGTTCCACATCGGCCCCTGCATTTCCCCCGGCGTCCCTTGGGTACGCGCTATCGAACAACCTGTCTCACTGGCCCTGAAATCGGGCAACTTCGGCGATGAAAACTTTTTCGCCAGAGCACAAACGGAGTTTCCTGTATGACGATCGCTGCTGCACAGCCCTCTGCCGCCGAGCTGCAGGCCAGAGAAGAAATGGTGCGCCTGGGCGCCTCTTTCTTCCAACGTGGCTACGCCACCGGTTCAGCGGGTAACCTCTCGCTGCTGCTGCCAGATGGCACCCTGTTGGCGACCCCCACTGGCTCTTGCCTAGGGGAGCTACAGGCCGATCGGCTGTCAAAAGTCAGCCTGAGCGGTGAGTGGATCTCCGGTGATAAACCGTCAAAAGAGATCAGTTTTCACCGTGCGCTGTATCAACATAACCCGGCCTGCAAGGCGGTGGTACATCTGCACTGCACTTACCTCACCGCCCTTTCCTGCCTGCAGGGGTTGGATACGGAAAATGCCATCAAGCCTTTTACCCCGTATGTGGTGATGCGCGTCGGCCAGGTGCCGGTTGTGCCTTACTACCGCCCTGGCGATACGCGGTTGGCGGAAGATCTCGCCAAGCTGGCACCGGCGTATAAGGCTTTCCTGTTGGCCAACCACGGGCCCGTTGTAACCGGTGAAAGCCTGCGCGAAGCCGCGAACAATACCGAAGAAATGGAAGATGCGGCGAAGCTGATTTTCACCCTCGGCGATCGCCCGATTCGTTATTTAACCGCCGATGAAATTGCCGAATTACGGAGTTGAAAAAATGCCAAAATTTGCTGCTAACCTATCGATGATGTTTACCGAACTGCCGTTTCTGGATCGCTTTGCTGCCGCCGCAGCCGCCGGATTCAAAGCGGTAGAATTCCTGTTCCCCTATGAATATCCTGCCGATTTGCTGGCAGAAAAACTGCGCCAGCACGGGCTCTCACAGGTGCTGTTCAATACCGCCCCCGGTGACGTCAGCGCAGGCGAATGGGGGCTGGCGGCGCTGCCCGGCCGCGAAGCGGATGCCCGCGCGGACATTGACCGCGCTCTGGAGTACGCAATCGCGCTGAAATGCCCCTGTGTGCACGTCATGGCTGGCGTGGTGCCGCCGGGTGAGGACCGTGCCCGTTACCAGGAAACCTTTATCAGCAATCTCCGTTACGCTGCCGATAGCTTCGCGCCTCATGGCATCAAGGTGCTCATTGAAGCACTCAGCCCGCCGGTCAAGCCCAACTACCTGTTCGCCAGCCAACATCAGGCGGCGGAGCTGGTTAGCGCGATCGATCGCCCCAACGCCTTTATCCAGTTCGATTTCTTCCATGCACAGTTGGTGGACGGCAACATCAGTAATCTGGTCACCTCACTGGCCGGGCGTTATGCCCATATTCAGATTGCCTCGGTGCCTGATCGTAACGAGCCAGACAGCGGGGAATTGAATTACCCTTGGCTGTTCGCGCTGTTGGACAAGGTGGGTTATCAGGGCTGGATCGGTTGTGAATATAAACCGCGGGGTGAAACTACCGCCGGGCTCGGCTGGGTGAAACCTTACCTGTAATCGGGCATCGGCCAACACCAGGTTCTAAACCCTATAAAAACATCAAACGCACCCGTATCGCCTTTGGGCGATCGCGGTGCCGGACTCTTATCAGAATAAAGGCTATACCATGTCTACCTCTATGCTACTGATCATCGCCCTTTTGGGCGTACTGCTGCTCCTGCTGATGGTGATCAAGGCCAAAGTTCAGCCGTTCGTCGCCCTGCTGGTAGTCAGCCTGCTGGTCGCCTTGGCCAGCGGCATCCCAACCGGTGAAGTGATGAAAGTGATGACCGCCGGCATGGGCGGCGTGTTGGGCTCAGTGACGATTATCATCGGCCTGGGTGCTATGCTCGGCAGAATGATTGAACACTCCGGCGGTGCCGAATCGCTGGCGCAGCGCTTCAGTAAAGCGCTGGGGCCAAAACGTACCATCGCCGCGCTGACCATGGCCGCCTTTATTCTGGGCATCCCGGTGTTCTTCGACGTCGGCTTTATCATTCTGGCCCCGATTATCTACGGTTTTGCCAAGGTGGCTAAAGTTTCCCCGCTGAAATTCGGCTTGCCGATGGCGGGCGTCATGCTGACCGTGCACGTTGCGCTGCCGCCGCACCCGGGCCCGGTGGCCGCTGCGGGGTTACTGCACGCCGACATAGGATGGCTGACGATTATCGGCCTGCTGATCTGTATTCCGGTAGGGATTATCGGTTACTTCGCAGCAAACTACCTGAACCGCAAAGCCTACCCGCTTTCCATTGAGGTATTGGAGCAGTTGCAGTTAGCTGCCCCTGAATCAAGCTCTGATAGCAACGCACCGCTCAGCGATCGCATCAATCCACCGGGTGCCGGGCTGATTGCCGCGCTGATTGTCATTCCTATCGCCATCATTATGCTCGGCACCGTGTCAGCCACGTTGCTGGAACCGGGTTCGGCGCTGCGCGATGTTTTATCTTTGATCGGTGCTCCGGCGGTGGCCCTGATGATTGCCCTGCTGCTGGCATTCTACTTCCTGGCGATGCGCCGTGGCTGGAGCCTGCAACATACCAGCGACATCATGGGTGCTGCGCTGCCGACCGCGGCGGTGGTGATCCTGGTAACCGGTGCGGGCGGGGTGTTTGGCAAAGTGCTGGTGGAGTCTGGCGTTGGTAAAGCGCTGGCAGAGGTGCTCACCACCATTGGCCTGCCCTTGATCCCGGCGGCGTTTATCATCTCCCTGGCGCTGCGTGCCTCACAGGGTTCTGCCACCGTGGCGATTCTGACCACCGGCGGGCTGCTTTCCGAAGCAGTTACCGGCCTCAATCAGCTACAGCTGGTGCTGGTGACGCTCGCCACCTGCTTTGGCGGCCTGGGGCTATCGCATGTGAACGACTCAGGTTTCTGGATTGTCACCAAATACCTGGGCCTTTCAGTGGCCGATGGTCTGAAAACCTGGACGGTATTGACCACCCTACTGGGCCTGAGCGGCTTCCTGTTCACCTGGTTACTGTGGCTGGTGGTATAACGCGTTGCTGATGGTGCCCGAGAACCGCTATATAGGGTAAATTAGTAGGGGCGAATCAATTCGCCCCTACATCTATACCCAAAGTAATTCGAGTTGCAGGAAGGCGGCGACGCAGCGGCCCCGAAGGGGCGAGTAACAAAGCCAACGCACATGCAACTTGCAGTATGACGGGTATGCGCCTTATTCAGGAAGCTCATCATGACCACCATCAACACTGTACCCACGCTGATTACCGAACGCCTGATACTGGATGCCCACCGGCTGGACGATTTTGCCGATCTGGCGGCCATGTGGGCAGATCCTGCCGTTGTTCGCTATATCGGCGGCACACCGCGCAGCGCGGAGGACAGTTGGAGCCGCCTGTTGCGCTACCTTGGCCACTGGCAACTGCTGGGTTACGGCTATTGGGCTGTGCGTGAAAAAACCAGCGGCAACTATATTGGCGACATTGGTTTTGCCGATTTTCATCGCGCCATTGAGCCTGCGCTTGATGCACCAGAAATGGGCTGGGCGCTAACCAGTGCTGCCCATGGCAAAGGTTATGCCACCGAAGCGCTGCAGGCTGCGCTAACCTGGGCTGCCGGGCATTTTCCGCAGGGCAAAACGGTCTGCATTATCTCCCCAGAAAACCGCCCCTCTCACGGGCTGGCCAAGAAGGTTGGCTTTGCCGAAAGCCACCACAGCGAGTATCACCAGCAGCCTATCGTGGTGATGCAGCGTTTGTTGTGAGAAAGAGACTGCGAATCAGCCAGTTCACGTGCGTCAAAAGCAAAAAATCCGCCCGAAGGCGGATTTTCAATAGGTGCAGCAACCAAGGCCACACATTCACACCAACGGGCGTGAAGAAAACTTAGAAGCGGTAACCTGCACCAACCATCCAGGTGCCAACGTCAACGCTACGGATGCGGCTCTGCTCGTAGCCTACATCCAGAGCAACTTGCTGCATTGGATTGAATTGCAGACCAGCGCCGTAAGTGAAACCGTAATCGCTGTTGCTGTTGTCGTTAGAACCGTTTTTAGCGTTGCTGGTGAACTTACCGTAACCCACACCGATCACGCCATAGATGCTCGCCCAGTCGTTGAAGCGGTAAGCAGGACCAGCAGTGATGCCGCTGTACTGTACTTTGTTGTAGAAACCGCTTTCAGTACCGTTCTTTTCCAGATGGGTAAAGGAACCAATCACACCCAGCGGGCTGTTGTCGAACTCGTAACGGTATTTCAGGTTGAAACCATCAGCTTTGTTAGCTACGCCTTGGAAATCACCATGGGCATAACCAGCGGATACAGTGCTCTCACCGGCGAATGCGCTACCGGCGCTAACTGCTAGTACACAAGCTGCTACTGCGGAAAGACATGCAATTTTTTTCATAAACCACCTCAAACACGTTTTATTTTTAAGTACAACCATTTGTTCATACGTTGAAAATATAGCAAAAATCAGCGTGAAACTCTGCCTTCAAAACAGTGTCTAAAGCTTTGTATCGTGTAACAGAAAATTACAAGAATACTACAGCCGCTTAATTTACCCATATTTTCAATTGCATCCTACGCTTTTTTGTGACAAAAATCACCTATTCAATCGTGCTAAAACGCGCTGAGGGTGGCTGTTCTTTGCGCGTTTGCACGATCTTTGTGCAAAAATTTGACAGTTTACTTTCGCTGAAAGGCTTTTGCAGACACCTCCATACCAATTCATTTACACTTAATGTTCACTCGTTTTCGTTACGCCTTCTCAAGAGCTGAGAAGCGCCCATAAGGCTTGAAGAGATGTCTTCGTCTGTTACTGCTAAAGCGTCTTCCGCGCTGTTGCCTATTTGCTTACTGATCGTTGCGATGATCTCGATTCAGAGCGGTGCTTCGCTGGCGAAAAGCCTGTTCCCACTGATCGGAGCCGAAGGGATCACCACCCTGCGCCTGGGAATTGGCACGTTGATTCTGTTTATTATCTTCCGCCCTTGGCGGATGCGTTTTGCTGCGGGTAGCCGGCTGCCGCTGCTGATCTATGGGCTGTCGCTGGGGGCAATGAATTATCTGTTCTACCTTTCCCTGCGCACGGTGCCGCTCGGCATCGCCGTAGCGCTGGAGTTCACTGGCCCGCTGGCGGTGGCGATGTTTTCTTCACGCCGCCCTATCGATTTTGTCTGGGTGGCATTAGCGGTTATCGGCCTCGGGTTTCTGTTGCCTCTCGGCCACGATATCGGCAGTATCGACCCTCTTGGTGCCGCATGCGCTTTAGGTGCCGGTGCCTGTTGGGCGATATACATTATCTTTGGCCAGAAGGCCGGTGGCGATCACGGGCCTGGCACCGTCGCCATTGGCTCGCTGGTTGCCGCGATCGTATTTTGCCCGATCGGCGCCTGGCAAACGGGCAGTGCGTTGCTGAACGTGGATATTCTCCCCGTGGCGCTGGCGGTGGCCGTTCTCTCTACTGCACTCCCCTATTCGCTGGAAATCATCGCGTTGCCCAAGATCCCGGCGCGCACCTTTGGTACCCTGATGAGCCTGGAACCGGCGCTGGCGGCGCTTTCTGGCATGATCTTCCTCAATGAGCACCTCACCAATGTGCAATGGCTGGCATTGGCCGCCATTATTGCCGCTTCAATGGGGGCGACACTGACCATTAAACCCAAGCCGCAGATTGAGAGCCTTTCATGACCTGTTGCTGCGCGCAGCCGCGAGTAAATAAATCCTGATTCCGTGATGTGATTGCAATCGACTTAACTGTTTTTTGGTTTGACAATGGCCATACTTGCAACAAGTCCTTTGTGTTAGTTTTTTTAATTTCATTACGTTATATACCCAGGAGCTTGCAGGCCGCAGCCAACGGCGCCGCCTATAGTTCATTACGGAGAATCAGGATGATATACGGTAGTTTGTACAATCCTCGCTTTGGACGCGGCCTCTCACCAGTATTAGCCAATATCCTCAACACCGTTCGCCAATACGATTTACCCGGCCTGGCGCTGGGGCGACATGAGATCGATGGCGATCGCGTGTTTATGAATGTGATGGAACTGGTGACGGAGCCCGCCGAAAGCAAACGCGCAGAGATTCATCAGGAGTATCTGGATATTCAGATCCTGATCGGCGGCGAGGAGCGGATTGACTATGGTCTACCCGGCAGTTGGGACAGCGACGATCCTTACGATGCCAGCAAGGACCTGCAAATGCTGGATATCAAACGCAGCCCGCAAACCTTGAACCTCACCCCCGGTATGTATGTGATTTTCTTCCCGCTGGAGCCCCATAAGCCCGGTTGTCAGGTGCGTGGGGCAAAAAGTATCAAAAAAGTGGTGGTGAAAGTGCATTACGAGTTACTGCTGTAGCAATATTGAGCCGGTCGATTGGCCGGCTCAATCACCTCTGGACGTTGGCAAGGAAAGAAGCCGTTTCAGCGGGTGAGCGCAGGTGGATAAAACGAATGTGACCATTATCCGCATCCTGCATCTCGGCCAAATACTTGCTACGGTTCTGGCGATACGTTTTTAGCGTCCACCAGATGATGGACTCCCGGCTGAAGAAAGAACGCCGGAAACTCTCACAGTTTCCTGTGCCGGGCCACAACTCGCTCTGCCGCCAGGAACGCAGTGTTGCACGACGTATGGCTTGCCACAGCGTGCGAAAGAAACCGTAATCGACCCAGACCACCCAGTCGACCTCCCGCCATTTAATCGCTTTGGTGCGGGTATAGTTGCCATCCAGCACCCAGCCTGCAGCGGCTTCTGCCAGCGCCAGATTAACCCGTGCCAGAAACTCATCACCCGGTGTTCCTTGCCAGCCTGATCGCCAATAAAGCTTATCCATTTCGATATAAGGCACTGCCAGCTTCTGCGCCAGTTGGCGCGCCACGGTGGATTTGCCGCTGCCGCTGGTTCCTACCACGTTAACTTTCATTGCTTCGGCCCACGCAATTGAAAGGTGACAAGTATATCAGCATGAATTAACAGAGGAAAATATCGCACTGGGCTGGGTTCATCGCGGCCATACGCCAACGGTATTTCTTTTATTCGCAGACCGGATTGTATAATAAACAACCCACATTACACTCAATGAATACACTGCAGCGAGGTGAGCATGGCAAACGGATGGGCAGCAGATGGCGCGGTTCAGGATCAAATCGATTCCACGGTGGAGGATGCCGTTCAGCGTGCGCGCCAGGCACTGGGGCATGGTGAAAGCGAACAGTACTGCCTAGAATGCGGGGAGGAGATCCCTGAAGCCCGGCGCAAAGCGCTAGCCGGCGTGCGTTATTGCCTGGCCTGCCAAACTGGGCTGGATCAACGGCAATCGGTGAACAGCCTGTATAACCGCCGTGGTAGTAAAGATAGCCAGTTGCGCTGATTCTGATAAGGTGGCGAATTTATTCGCTCTCTCTTTTCATTTTATTATGCAATTCGAACATTCCTGCACCAGAGATAAACATATTGCAGGAGCAAAGTTAGAGTTAGTTATCAAAATTGAAGCATAACTGTTAATTATCGGTTGTTTCACATCCATTCTTTGGTTAATGATAGGCCGATGCACCAAGGTCGTCATAATGCACCATTTTGGTGCCCAATAATGGTGCATAACGATAAGATTTATCATTCTGGGCATAGCATAACGACACAACCCTTTGTTTTTTGAATGATTGCAAACTTGGCATGATTCTTCCATAGCACCAAATGCAACATAGAAAATGGGTAATCCGCAACCTGTACAGGAATTCCTCTCATGAAGTCGATTTTTAAAGTTTCCCTGGCCGCACTTTCCCTGGCCTTCGCCGTAAGCTCCCACGCCGCAGATAAACTGGTTGTCGCCACTGACACCGCTTTCGTTCCATTCGAATTCAAGCAGGGTGATCAATACGTTGGCTTTGATATCGACCTGTGGGCCGCTATCGCCAAAGAACTGAAGCTGGATTACACCCTGAAGCCAATGGACTTCAGCGGCATTATTCCTGCACTGCAAACCAAGAACGTAGATCTAGCGCTGGCGGGGATCACCATCACCGAAGAGCGTAAGAAAGCGATCGAATTCTCAGATGGTTATTACAAAAGCGGTCTGTTGGTGATGGTGAACGCCAATAACGACAGCGTGAAAAGCATTGCCGATCTGGATGGCAAGGTCTTGGCAGTGAAGAGCGGCACCGGTTCGGTGGATTACGCCAAGCAGCACATCAAAACCAAAGATCTGCGCCAGTTCCCGAACATCGACAACGCCTATATGGAACTGGGTACCCAGCGTGCTGATGCCGTACTGCACGACACGCCAAACATCCTGTACTTTATCAAGACTGCCGGTGCCGGTAAGTTCAAAACCGTAGGCGAATCACTGGAAGCCCAGCAATATGGCATCGCCTTCCCGAAAGGCAGCGATGAACTGCGTGAGAAAGTCAACGCCGCGCTGAAAACCCTGCGTGACAACGGCACCTACAACGAAATCTACAAAAAATGGTTTGGTACCGAGCCTAAGTAATTTATTCAATTGGTTAACCACTAAGTTAAGCACAGGGGAGGTGTACCCACCCCTGCGCTTTGTTGTATCTGATTCCCTTGTTTGGGATCACCGGGAGAAATGATTATGCAGTTCGATTGGAATGCCATCTGGCCTGCCATTCCCATTCTGTTAGAAGGCGCCAAAATGACCCTGTGGATTTCGGTCCTCGGTCTGATTGGTGGCCTGCTCATCGGCCTTGTTGCCGGTTTTGCCCGTACCTACGGCGGTTGGATCGCCAACCACGTGGCACTGGTATTCATCGAAGTGATCCGCGGTACGCCGATTGTGGTACAGGTGATGTTCATCTACTTCGCCTTGCCGATGGCGTTCAGCAACTTACGTATCGACCCGTTCAGCGCCGCCGTGGTCACCATAATGATCAACTCCGGTGCCTATATTGCGGAAATCACGCGCGGTGCGGTGCTGTCGATCCACAACGGTTTCCGTGAGGCTGGGCTGGCTTTGGGGCTGTCACGCCGTGAAACCATCCGCTATGTGATCATGCCACTGGCGCTGCGCCGCATGCTGCCGCCGCTGGGTAACCAGTGGATCATCAGCATCAAAGACACATCGCTGTTTATCGTGATTGGCGTGGCGGAACTGACCCGCCAAGGCCAGGAAATTATTGCCGGTAACTTCCGCGCGCTGGAAATCTGGAGTGCCGTGGCGGTTATTTACCTGATTATTACCCTGGTGCTGAGCTTCGTTCTGCGTCGGCTGGAAAGAAGGATGAAAATCCTGTGATTGAATTTAAAAATGTCTCCAAGCACTTTGGCCCAACCCAGGTGCTGCACAATATTGACCTGAAAATTACTCAGGGTGAAGTCGTGGTAATTATCGGCCCTTCCGGCTCCGGTAAATCTACCCTGCTGCGCTGTATCAATAAGCTGGAAGAAATCACCAGCGGCGAATTGATTGTCGATGGTTTGAAAGTTAACGATCCGAAAGTGGACGATCGCCTGATCCGTCAGGAGGCAGGCATGGTTTTCCAACAGTTCTACCTGTTCCCGCACCTGACCGCGCTGGAAAACGTGGCCTTCGGCCCGATCCGCGTGCGTGGCCTGAAAAAGGCCGATGCCGAAAAGCTGGCGCGCGAATTGTTAGCCAAAGTCGGGCTGGCTGAACGTGCTCACCACTATCCTTCTGAGCTTTCCGGTGGCCAACAGCAGCGCGTCGCGATTGCCCGTGCGCTGGCGGTGAAGCCAAAAATGATGTTGTTCGATGAACCCACCTCGGCCCTCGATCCGGAACTGCGTCACGAAGTGTTGAAGGTCATGCAGGATCTGGCAGAAGAAGGCATGACGATGGTGATCGTCACTCACGAAGTGGGCTTTGCTGAAAAAGTGGCGTCACGTCTGATCTTTATCGATAAAGGGCGAGTGGCCGAAGATGGCAACCCGCACGATCTGATCAACCATCCACCGAGCCCGCGCCTGCGTGAGTTCCTGCAACACGTTTCCTGATCGACCGCAGCAAACCAGCGGGCATTAAACGTGCCCGCTTTTTTTATTGCCAACGCTCTGCCGCCCAAGCAGCTTGCTGCTCGCCATTATGGAAGGTCCAGGCCACAAAACGGCTGATCTTCTGCCCCTGCGCCATTTCAACAGTGCGCACCTCAACCGCTCCAGCCTGCTTCAACGCAGCGTAAATAGCCGGTAAGGTGGTGTTTTTGGAAATCAGCGAAGTAAACCACAGGCAGTTTTGCGCCTTGCTGACGCTCTCCGCCACCATTTTGCGCACAAAAGCTTCTTCCCCGCCTTCACACCATAATTCATTATTCTTGCCGCCAAAGTTTTGCACCGGTTTATCGGCGACTTCGCCTTTACCCAGCTTGTGCAGCTTGCGGCGCGTGCTGGCGCGCGCTTCCTGCTCAGAACCGTGGAACGGCGGATTGCACAACGTGGCGTCAAAACGCTCAGCAGCACCGATAATGCCGGTGAAAATAAACTCCGGCTGCTTTTGCTGACGCAGGCGCACGCTGTTCTTCAGCGTCGGGTTCATGGCAACAATCATTTTGGCCGCATTCAAGGAAACCGGATCGATTTCCGAACCGGTAAAGCGCCAGCCATATTCGCGCAGCCCAACGATGGGGTAAATGCAGTTGGCCCCGACGCCGACGTCCAGGATCGCTACCCCTTTACCGCGTGGGATCTCGCCGCCGTTGCTGGTTGCCAGCAGGTCGGCCAGGTGATGTACATAATCAGCACGCCCAGGGATCGGCGGGCAAAGATAGTCGGCTGGAATATCCCAGTGCTCAATACCGTAAAAATGTTGCAGCAACGCGCGGTTAAGCATTTTAACCGCCGCCGGATCGGCAAAATCCACCGAGATATCACCCCAGGCATTGGGCTTCACAAACGGCTCCAGCGCCGGGCAACTGGCTATCAAGGCCGGAAAATCATAGCGTGAACGATGGCGATTGCGCGGATGCAGGCCGCTTTTCTGCTGCGGGAAGCTTTTCTTTTTTTCCACCGTAACGGGCTCTCTGAAAGGGTTTTCTAGCGCGTAAGATAGCACAAAGCCCGCTAAAAGAGCGGCAAGGCGCTTGCAGCCAAGGCGAAAAACGTCAAAATGGCAACAGGATCCTTCCCGATAAGAGTGATTATGAGCAGCAAACCCCGTTATTACTATGAACCTGCCGCAGGCCATGGCCTGGCCCACGATCCACTGAACGCCATCGTCGGCCCACGGCCGATCGGCTGGATTTCCTCACTCAGCGCCGCTGGTCAACGTAACCTGGCACCTTACAGCTTCTTCAACTGTTTCAACTACCGCCCACCGATTATCGGCTTTGCCAGCACTGGCTGGAAAGACAGCGTTGCCAACATTGTAGAAACCGGTGAGTTTGTGTGGAACCTGACAACGCGGCCATTGGCAGAGGCCATGAACAACAGTTCGGCCTCATTGCCGCGCGGTGAAGACGAATTTGCCTTCGCCGGATTGACACCAATCCCTGGGCGACGCGTGAAAGCAGAGCTGGTCGCGGAAAGCCCGGTAAATTTTGAATGTCGTCTGACGCAGTGCATTCAGTTGCTAAATGCCGCTGGGGGAAACATCGAAACCTGGCTGGTCTTGGGGGAAGTGGTCGCGGTGCATATCGACCCGGTATTGCTGGACGAACAGGGCGTCTACCAAACCGCAGCCGCGCAGCCGGTACTGCGCGCCGGAGGCCCTACTGCCTATTACGGCATCTCCGAGCAGCACCGCTTTGATCTGGTGCGCCCGGATGCGCGTAAGCCTTGAACTCAGCGTTCAGGCTGCGATCCTCGCAAACTGAACGCTACACCAAAGATTAACGCTGGCTGGCGACGGACCAATAGGTCAGCAGATACAGACTGGCGGAATAGTAATCCTCGTCGGCGGTCAAGCGGTTAGTCAATTGCCCGCCAGCGCCGAGCACCAGGTCTCTGACCGCCATCATGCCGGGGCTTTGGTTATACCCGGAGCGTGCACCGGTGATCACATTCACCCAGGCAGGCACCGCCTGGCGATTATAACCCTGCCAGAACCTTACGAAGGGAGCCAGAGCCGGGCTGTCACTTTGATACCAATGGACATACAAGGGAACACGTACCGCGTCAAACCCGAAACGAGGCGGCCAACCACTCGCCGGTGTCATGCGGCCGTCGGCAGACAGCGTGACCCAATCCGTCGGGAGCTGTGCTTTACCAAATGACATTTTGTTGAGCATGGCGAGGCTGTCATCGCTCAGCTGTTTCCATACCAGCAGATGGGTATAATCAAAGAACGCCTTCCAAGCGGGGAAAACAAAATAGGAAGGATTCACCGTGATCGAATTAGCCTGTTTAAAACCGGTTACCCCTGGCAGCATCACGTTATAACCAGCATATTTTACTAACGTATGCCGCAGCAATGAGCGCTGTATTTCAGATGAGCTCCTTAGATATTCCCTGACGTTCCATTTTTTCCCTGCCTCCAATAGTGCCCAGGCAATAAAGATATCGCCATCGGTGGCATTATTTTTATCCGCTATCGGCACAGCTTTGCCAGGTTCATAGCGCCAGGAAAATAACCCGATATCCTTACGGTATAACGTCGCGTTAGTCCACTGCCACATACTGTCAAAAGCCTGCTGGTCATTATTATATACCGCCAGCAACATGGCATACCCCTGTCCTTCGGTATGGCTGATATTATTATTGCCGGTATCAACAACGCGTCCGTCAGGTAATAAAAAACGCTGTTTATAGAGCGCCCAAGCATTATCTTGCGCAACGGAACCAAAGGAAAACAGTAACCCGGTTAGTAAAGCTAATATTCTGACCCAACTCTGAGTATATTTAGCCACCATATTCACCTTTATTGCTCGTTTCTGTAGCTAAAGACTAATGTATGATCCTGAGATTGCTGGCTTTGGCGCAGAGCAACATGCGGTGCCCCACCCTGAGCCAACAGCCAGGTGGCATATGCTCCTTCCAGCACGGTGGCAAAAGAGATGCTCCACAGCGACTCGTTATCAGGATCGGGCGCTTGCGGATAAGCATAATGCGTCAGCAATATTCCTTGTTCGCTGGCATCAACCTGCACCCACCCCCAATCAAACTGGCTCAACACCGCGTTGATGCTATCCTCGAGATCCCCCACCGTTTCCGCCTCGGGCAACGGCGTTTTTTCTGCCAGTTGGCTCCCCATCAAACGCAAAAAGTCTCGACTATCCGCCTCATCGGCCGAAGCAAGAATGCCAGAAAAAACCACTTCCATCAGACTCTGCCAGCCTGGTTTAAACTGCTGCCGACGATAATAATCGAGTTCATAAGACGCATTATTAATATCTTGCATGGTTATTTCCCATCTAACAGATATTTAAAATAGAGCAAAGCCGTGCTCTCGGAATAGCTGCCGAAAGTGTCATAACCCAACTGCCCTCCGACCAACATACTTGGCGCAACTTTATATGTCCCCGCCGCTTTCAGGCTATAGCCAATACCGCTTTTATCTTCAGCGGCATATATGGCTTCTTTACCGTAGCCTTGGCTGACTAACCCCTCTAATTGCGACTGGAGATCGGGATCATTAGGGAAATACTCGCTTTCCTTGTTGTGATAAGACTGATACCCCACCGTGCCACCCAACGTATAGGTGAACTCATCCTGCTTCTGAGTAAATTCAATCGGCAGCGAAATACTGACGTAATCCTGCGGGCTGAAATATCCACCCTGACCATAGCTGAAGTAGCTCAAGTTTTTGTCAAAGTTCATATAATTAACGTTGACACCCACTTTGAGCTCATTCTCATCATCTTTATAGGGGCGGATATAAGCACCCAACAATCCATTGATGCTTTTGTTGCTGGCAACATTATCACCCAGGTAACTGTAATAACCCGCACCACCGTAAGCGCCTACGGTACCGTCATCGAACCCCAGGTTCAGGCTGCCACCGTTCTTGGTCACGGCTCCCCATTTCTTACCGGTGATCGCATCCTCAGTGCCGACATAGGAGAGCAGGCTATCAGCCATCGCCCGGCGTTCCAACGTCATATCCAACGTGGAATGCTCGCTAACTTTGGGTGACCATTTCACACCACCGACTACCGAACTGATTCCGCTCCCCAGCGGCGTGCTGCCAACGTCCAGTTTGTAGCTCTCGCCACTCAATGCCAGAGCCAGTTCAACACCGGTTTCCTGCTGTTTCCCTGGGGAATCAGCATAGAAATCATTCGGGTTAAATTTCTGCGGCTGCGTTATCTGCCCATCAAGTAACTGTTTTTCTTCATAAGCTTGCGCCTGCGCAATCGTCGCTGCATCACATTCTGCTGAGGTGGAATCAATGGAACACAGGTGATCCCGCGTCGCGTGAATTTCCTGATAGCGCAGATCGGCTGCCTGCGCGGCAGCGATAGAGTTCTGCGAAGCAATAATCGAAGCCTGCGTTGCTGCCTCAACGGCCTTGGCCTGCTGCAAAGCCCCGGTACCAAAACGAACGCTGGCGCTGTTAGACGGCGTTCCTGATTTTAACATGACCGGAGTCACATTAAATGTCACCCGCCCATTATCGACCGGCATACCCGACACGCTGATTGGGCTTTTTATTTCCGTAATATTACTCAGCCCATTCTCACCGCTACTGTTATTACGCAATGCGATATTGCCCTGCACCCAGGTTGCCGTTTTGCTTTGCACCTCATCCATCAGCTTTTCGATCTGCTGCAAGGTCGGATTCTTGGCCGGTTGGCGTGAGATATTATTAGCGTAACTGCCTGTTAGAGTAGGGCTTGCCACCTGCCAAGGTAAAACTTCGCCATAGACAGACGGGCTAGTGGTTCTCAGCGTTGATTGTGTGGCCACCTGCGCAGCAAACGGGTTATCCGCTAATCTTAAGCCACCGACCAACACCTGCCCATTCCCTGGCGATGAGACGCTTACGCCACTCAGGCGGCTTTTCGCCTCACGCAGCAGAGACATGGCTTGTGTGTAGTCGCCATCTGCCTGGGCTACGCGGGCAGCGAGCAACAGTTGATCTGGCGTTTTTACCGCGGGCAACCCACCCAGCAGTTGTTTAGCTTTGCTGACATCCCCGTCTGCCAGAGCAACGCCTGCCGCCCCTTCACGTGCCCCTTGGTTGAGGCTGTTGCGGCTCAGCAGGTAGTTATAAACCTGACCAGCTTCCTTGTTCATGTTACCAGATTGATAGAGACGCCCCATGGCCAGCATGATGTCCGTATTCTGTGGATCACTCTGCAAGGCCGCGATTAATTTGTCATAGGCGGCGCCATACTGGCCTTGCAGGCGCAGTTTGTCGGCTTCATTGATCACACCACCGTTTCGCAACTGGCCGATCTCTCTTGCCGAACTTTTCGCCAGCAATGCCGGGTTATTTAACCAGGCATCGGCCTCCTGGCTTAATCCTGCCTGATTCAGCACCGCGATCTGGGCAGCATAATCACCCGCACTCCCTTTGACGCCCTGGCGCATATTCTCACGCACCAGTTGCACCGCCATGGAGGTATCACCGACCGCCATCAGATCTTTAGCCAACTCCCCAAGCGCTGCAGGTTCAGTGGGGGGTTTCTGCGCCATTTGGCGCAGGATCACGGCGGCACTGGCGGTGTTGCCTTGGCGCAGATAATTTTCAGCACTTGCGCGCTGTTGATTGACAGAGGCCACTGCGGCTAATTCTCGCATATCGCGCGTCTGCTTCGAGACCGGGATACGCGCCATCAGCGTAGAAACGTTCAGCCAGTCATTACGCTCAGAGGCAAACAGCGCGGCAGCGTAGAGCCCATCGGGCGAGGCCCCCATCTGCATTAGCGGGGAGATCAAAGTTTGAGCCTGAAGCTCCTGCCCCTGCTTATACATAATGCGTGCCATATCCAAGCGCACCCAGACATTCGATGGTTGTTTTTCCAACGCCTGCTGCAGAACCATCAGCGCGCGCGGGGAATCATTATTCTGCAACGCTAATGCGGCCTCTTTACGCAATGGCTCAACGTTGACGCCTGCAACTGCCCGCATGACTTTAGGCCGCAGATTGGCAGGTATCGTCTGCAGAACCAGCTCGGCTTCTTTATCCTTGTTACGCTGTTGCAGTAACAGGTAATAAAGCCCCAGCTTTGCATCGTTATTCTGTGGGTTCTGCGCCAGCAACCCGCGATAATCCTGTTCCGCCGCTGCAAAATCCCCTTTTCTGCGCGAAACATCCGCGCGGAACAGCGTCACGGCATTACCTTTATCACCGGTGGCATTGGCCAGCGGTGCCGTGAGGGCTAAAGCTTCATCCAGTTGACCGGCACTGACCGCCTGTTTAGCCTTGGTCAATGAACCGTAGAAATTGGCATCCTGGGCTAATGCGCTCCACTGCGCACTTTGTGGGCCACCTTGCTTCGCCGCCTGGGTCAGATAGCTCTCTGCCTGGCTGAAGTCACCACTGCGCATCGCAGTAAAACCCATACCTGCCAAGGCATCCCGATCATTCGGGTTACTGGCCAGAATGCTTTCAAACTGGCTCTTCGCGCTGCTCAACTGCCCTTTATTCAATTCGGCATACCCGGCGCTCTTTGCTGCACCGGCAATATTCTGCTGGTAATAGGCGGCAACCGCCTTGTCAGCCGGATGCCGTTGCTGATAGGCATCATACAGCGGCTTATCTGCAGGCTGTGGTGCCAGCCACAGTAAAGCCTGCTTCAAGGCCTGGTCGGCCTCGCTATTGGTGGGTGCCATCGCAGCCAGCCTGCTAATCCCTTCCCGGCGCGTCGATTCCTGATAAGTCATTACCTTTCCCAGAACGAGCTGGGTTTGAGCGTCACTGGGCTGCAAGGCAACACGCTGCTTCAGGCCATCGATCGCCTCTTGCCGCCCCTCCGGGGTGCCTGCCAACGTGAGGTAATACTCATTAGCCAGGTTATCAACCGGGGTTTTACTATTGAAAATAGCCTGATAACTGGCGATTGCCTGAGGGAAATTTCCCTTCGCAGCATACTGCCTCGCCTGCGCCAACAGATTTTTAGCCGCTGGCGACTGGGTCACGGTATTGCCATCCAACGCCTTCAGGCGTGGATCGTTAGGTGCCACGCTACTCAGTTTTTTTCGCCATAGCTCAGCATTCTCTTTATCACCGCCCTGCATGGCATACAAAGACAGCAGATACATCGCCTCGGTATTGTTCTCATCCATCAGCAGAACTTTCTGCAGTGCGCCTTGGGCTAAATCATCATGAGATTTATCATGCCAATAGGCTGCCTGCTCAAAGAGGGCTTTCAACGCCGGGTTACTGTCATCGGCCATCGCCGAGACCGAAAATACCGTCAGCCCGGCCAAAAAGGCCGAATAAAGTTTCTTTTTCAGCAGTATGTTCAATTGGTTATATTCCATGGACAGCTCCTGTATAACACCGGGTCGAGACAGGTTTTAATCTTCATCTTCCGCATCTCTTCCTAAACGTTTGGCTGCATGCCTTCTTAACAGAACATAAAGACTCAACCCCAGCACCACGGAAATCACTAAACCAGCCAGAGATAAAAGCACCACATGTTTACTGGCGTACCAGATAAAGATCAGATACCAAGGCAACTCTCCACTGGGGAATTGAGCGCCAACCTGAAAACTGTTCACTCCATTTTGGTCGGTAATCACCGCCAGATCGCCACGGATCCCGGCGTTAATCTTTAAGGACTTCAGGTCAGTATAGATCTTACTTAAACCCTCATCATCCGTTGCACTGGCAACCACCACCACCCGCTGTGGATCCCAAGCGGAGCGGAAGCTGAAAAAACCACGCCAGTCGGAGAGTGACGACAGGTAACGGTCCGCATCAATACCCTGCGTCTGCCAGTTGCCTTTCAGATAAGCCTGCAGTCTTTCGCGCATCGGCTGTGGCTTCACCGTCAGCAAACCATCGCTATCCATGGCAAATGGCGCATCCTGCAGCAGGCGCTGATAGAACGCTGACTGGGCCAATGAGGCCACCACCAGCACATCCCGCCCCTTGTATTCAGGATCGTCCATTTCACTGCCTTTCAACCCGAATCGGATGTCGACATTGCTGATGGCACTTCCGGTTGCAGCACCTGCCCGCGCCGCCAGATCAAGCAGAGTCCGAATTTCATTTATAGTCGGTTTTTCAGCTAATAACAGAACGGTTTGCGAAAAATCAGCTAATCGGGTGAATGGGAAGCTGGCACCGACGTAATAAGAAAGATTTGGCAGTTCGGTGAAATGATATGTTTTACTCAGATCGATGTAAGAATCGGGGCCGATACGGCTCTTGATGCTGTCACTATCGGCAGGGTTACAGGAGGAGCCGTTTTTAGGCACGATAGAAAAATAGAGCTCCAGCATGTTATCGCCGTAAATCAGGTAAGGTGGTAAAGGAAGGCTATAGCTCTCCTGGCGGGTATCCCCACCAAATTTGCGCCACAGCAATTCCAGCAACCCCGATTTATTAACCGGCAAGTTACGCAAAAAGGTTCCATTCAGCGTCGCGCTCAATTGCGACTTATTTTCGTCAATCCAGCTATCGGTAGGGAAACGATAGTTGATTTGCAATGGCACATTTCGGCCATCCCAGATAAACAGGTCCGGTGCAGCGCGGAATGGAATACGTACCGCGTCATGGAAGACGCCATTGACGGTAAGTTCATCAACATCGGCCACCAGTTCACTAAACTTGACTGGATGGGTGGTGTTGATCCAGCGAGGCGCGTCATAGGCCACATGCGCAGGGATCGTCACAGGCTTCACCGCCAGCAGCGGCGTTTTCTCCGGTAACGGTTGGCTGACAAGGCGGTAAGCCGCCTGACGCATCTCAGCACTGCTATTGCCCATCACCAGCAACAGCTTGTAAACCGGGTTTAACGGGTTATCTATCAGCTGAAGCGTGGGACCATCGGCCTGCGGTAAGGTCAGTTCACCGATCTGCTCCCCTGGCCGGGCAAAAATAATCCCATTCTGTTCAGGTAGCGCATCCTGTAATACGTGGAAATCAAGGTTGTTATAACGCGTCAATATGCCCAGATAAGAACTGACTATTGCCGCAGCCCCGACATCCTCCGGCCTCTTGGCCTGGCCGAAGACAATATTCACGACAGAAGATTGCATCGCCTGCGGATCGAAAAATGGACGCGGGAAACGGCCAAGATTTTGGCCGATATTCAGTACCTGGCCTTCCAACTGCAAATGGCTACTCGGCAATACTTTTACCCAGTATTTATCGGACGCGCCCTTTTCGCACTGCATAGCCGCATCATTACTGCTTTTAATACTGAAGCTCAGGTTGTTACGCGCCACCACCATGGCTGCCGGAACAGCAACCTTATAGGTTACCTTGGACTTATGCTGCTTGTTCAGTAAATGCTGGCTCAGAGGTTGCCCATTGAGCATCAGGTGCAGTTCTGCGTCTCCCTCCATCAAGGCTGGTGACACTTCGACATCAAGCAATAGGGTTGCAGCCGTCACCACCGAATCGCTCGGTAAAGTAAAGGTGATCCCCGATTGCCGCTGCCAGTTATTCAGCATCAACCCCGCAGGCTGCCCCATACCGGCAATGCTGAGCGTGGATTCAACAACCTGATTTATAACGGGTTGCGCCGCAACGGGCTGCAATGCCGGATTGTCAGCCAGAGTGCTCCCCGCAGCGGCCTGATCCTCATTCCCCGGCATAGCTCCAGATTGCAGCGGGAGATCAATTGGGCGAGGTAACGATGGCAATCCCGGAACTTCGCTGCCAGGTGGCACGGGAATCACTGGCTCGGCGGCACTCAATACACCTGGCAGGCAGGCCCACAAAAACAGGCTGCTTGCCAGAAGCATGGCGGTTGGTAGCGTTCTTACCACTACTCTCATATTGTCTGTTCCTTGTCCTGGCCCTGTTTTAGCTCTAGCTGCTTGCCCTGCTGTTTCCGGCGTTTCTTTTCGCGGCGATCCTGCCAGGAGAAATAAAACAGTTCAAAAATACAACGCAGAATCCCAAGGAATGAGCGCAATGGCCGATCGGGTGCGTGGGGCTTATCGCGGATCCAGGCATCAGCGCGTGCCAGAACTACCCTCACCAGTTCGCGTCGCTTTTCGATCGGCAATTCTTGGAACATCAAGCGGGTCACGGATTTATCAACGTTAATGACTTCCACCGGGAAACTCACGGTGCCAGACTTCAATGCCAGCTCAACCTCTTCAATAGGGTCATCCAGGAAACGCTCATCCGGGGTTTTCAAACTCACGCCCCCCATTGAAAGATCTATCGTTTCCGTGCGCATCGCCGCGCCGCTGGCAAAATAGAGAACGGCGGGAATTGAGGCCTCAACACGAATGGTTTTTCTGATCTGGCGGGTTTCCCGCGCCACCGCAATAGAGGCGAGCAATATGATCATACTGAAACTGGCCCAGGCGATATTCAGTATAATAACCTGAGGGTTTGCCCCATAGTGATCGGGTATAAACAGACGCGCAGCTCCCCATGCGGTTCCCAGCAATAACAGGGATACCGCAATGATGTGTGGCCGCACAATGTGGAAGTCAAAATAGTTATCGTCCAGTAATGCCCCTTTATCCGTCACGTTGAATTTACCATGCTTAGGTGAAATCATCGCCAGCATGGTAGGGATAACCAGGTGGAAACACATGACGGTTTCATATATTTCCCCCCAGAACGAATAACGATAACGCCCTGTTGCCCTGGAGTTGATATAAATCGACATCACCAGATGGGGCAATACGTAGGCGAAAATTAACCCCGCCGATGATGCAATAATATTCAGGTTGAATAGCAGATAAAACAACGGCGCGATACAGAATATGACGCGCGGCAAACCATATTGGAAATGCAGCATGGCGTTCAGATAGCACAAACGCTGCTGCCAGGTCAGGCCACGCCCCAGCATGGGGTTATCCACGCGGAAAATCTGCGTCATTCCGCGTGCCCAGCGAGTTCGCTGAATAACATGCAACCCCAAACGCTCGGTGGCCAAACCGGCTGCCAGAGGGAGTGCCAAAAATGCCGATCCCCATCCCAAACGCTGCATTTTCAACGCGGTGTGGGCATCCTCAGTTACGGTTTCAACGGCAAAGCCCCCCACCTGCTCCAACGCCGTGCGGCGGATAACCGCACAGGAGCCGCAGAAAAATGTCGCGTTCCAGTTGTCATTACCCTGTTGTACCGGCCCATAGAACAGTGCCCCTTCATTCGGCACTTTACTCGCCTCAGACAGGTTGCGTTCAAAAGGATCTGGCGAATAGAAATAGTGCGGAGTTTGAATCAAAGCCAAACGTTCATCAACCAGGAAGCTGCCTACCGTAGCCTGCAAGAAGGCTCGCGTAGCCACGTGATCGCAGTCAAACACCGTGATCAACTCGCCCTGGGTCACTTTCATGGCGTTATTCAGGTTGCCCGCTTTGGCATGTTTGTTGTCACTTCGGGTGATATAGCCTACGCCAGCATCGGCACAAAATACGGCAAATTCGTTACGTTTGCCGTCATCAAGCACATAGATCTTCATTTTATCTTTGGGATAATCGATGCACTGTGCCGCAAGCACCGTATCACGCACCACATCCATGCTTTCGTTATAGGTGGGGATATAAATATCCACCGTTGGCCACAGTGAAATATCCTCAGGCAAAGGCTCTATGGTTCTTTTTAGTGGCCAGGTAGTCTGTATATACCCAAACAACAAAATGACCAAGGCATACAGTTCGGTCATAAATAGCGCAATCCCCAGCGCTGCTTCCAGGGTAGTATTGAAATGCAAGGTTTCCGTCGCACGCCAATATATGTAGCGCAATGACATCATCGTTGACATAACAATCATGATCAGGGTGATCTTCTTGCTTTTACTCACCCCAAGAATAAATACGATGGCGATGCAAATGAAACCAAAGATGTACTGATTATCACTGCTCATCGGCGCAATGATAATCAGTACAATCAGAGGTAAGGCCAACAGCAGTAAAAAAGAGAAAAGTAATTTATTCATAGCTGACCAAACCGCCCTAATTAAGAACTATAAATAGACGCAGTATGATGATATGCACCATCGCCCACGCTTAGCCCTAAAATAACCGCTACTTTTTTACTTATATGATCGACATCAAATGCGGCAGCCGAAACGGGGCTGATGTCCATGATCGCCCGCTGCGATGCGTTTGCCTCGGGCACGCATTCATCGCGATGAATCGTACCCAACAATTTATCCCGCAAGCGCTGCTCAAAAAAATGCGTCACGTCGCGGCTCAAAGTGCGCCTCATATCACTCTGATTCACCACATAGTACTCACCAATACTATGGCTACGCGGTTTATTCATAAACTTATGCTGCTCGACAAGCGGCAGCAGGCTTAGAGAGGCCGTATCGGCCAGCAAGACAACGATACGCATATCCGCCACGGACTCCATGGCTTTCAGCGCCGCGTTACGGCCAGGGGGCATGTCGGCAATCACCACCATATCCGGAATTTTAAGCACTGCACTGAGGCCACGTTGAATGAACATAGGTTCATTCATCAGGTTATCTTCAAACTGAAGTCGTTCGTCTTCAGTCACTTCGCCACAGGGTAAAACAAACAGATTAGGCCCGACTTTGAGGATAAACTGGCTCCAATCCGATAGCGTTCCTGATTGAGCAACAAAGCCACGATTATCGGCAATAGGCACACCAAAATGAAGGCGCAACGCATTTTGCGTATCGAAGTCCACCACTAAAACTTTACTGCCGCTGCGGGCCAAAGCATAAGCCAAATTAGCAGCAACTGTAGTTTTTCCTACCCCTCCCTTGGGAGAACAAACACAGACTAACGGCATGAGGCAATGATCTCTAAAAGTGGTTTAAGTAATGCATTACGGCCAACATTACCAGCTTCTCCAGAAGAGGCTTTCTTGCTGAACATTTTTTTAAAACGCTGAGTATCCTGCGCCTGGACAGGTGTTGGTGGCAGCGTAACAGCCAAAGGCGCGGCAAGCTGTTCATCCCGATCTGGCACAGAAACAGGTGGGATCCTATGTCTAAAATCGTGGGAAGCTTGCCCTGGCAATGATTGATTCTGGGTTGTAGCAACCCTGGGTTGCGCGGGCTGATGCGAACTTGAGGATGAGAGCTGGGAAAACTCATTGGCACTCACGGGGGTTGGTTGCATGCTGCGTTCAATGCTGGAAAACGTACCATTCCCCTCTTCTGCCACTTGCTCAACAATAGGCCAGCGGTGCAGAGCCAATGAACTATCTTCCTTAGGAAATTCTTTATAATCAATATCTTTCATATTGATTTTCTTTTTGAACTGCTGAACATCATCATATTTGCTCATCATCCATACCTATAAAGAGTAGACTTCGCATTCTATGCAATGCATGCAAATAGCTCATGCTAACAACGTGTTTTATAGCCCAAAATATGTATTACATTACGACGCAAGCCAGTTCAGAGCAGCTTATCCTATAGTTTAGATATATTAGTCTGCGAACCCTGATTTACAACCGTGAACTCACTGAAGCAGGAGTAGTGTCTCGCACCAAATGGATGTATTTCGAGGTTCATCAGGCAGATATCACCCACTCCCCCAAAGTGCCTTTTGAGTGTAATCCACTTTTGTAAAGTTATACACCTGCGTTTTTAAAGTTTTCTTGTTGATAAACAGTGCAACTCCACCAAAACATCCCAGATTTCGATCGCTGAACGCCATGCTTCGACATTAATCGCTAGGGCTTACCGTTTTTAGGCAAGGCAAAAGGCGAGTTCTCAGCGCAGACGGGCCAACCCCTGCTCCAGAGTAGCCACCACACCGGTTGCCAGCAGACAACAGGCAATCTGCCGTAAGATGGGCTCAGGAATGGCCTCCTGACCCGCTAAACAGCGTTCAGTCCAGCGCGCGGTAGTTTCAGCATCCTTTGCTGCGGGCAGTGCAACCGGCATATCCTGCTCTGGCCGTTGCAATAAAACTTGCTGCTCACCGCTGGCGATGTAATAAATCTGCGGGCATCGCTGCGGATTGGCATAGGCTTCCCCTTCCGTACCGTGCATCAGCAGGCCACGCGCACCAATTTGGCGGAAAAACGATGCCACACGCGCAACGTATTCCGGGTGCGAAACGCTGGCGATACGCAGCACATCTTCATCAGCAAACGGCGTAGCCAACTTGGCCAGCGTGTGGGCACTGTTACGCACGCCCATTTTCCAGCGCAGATCAAGCTGGGCGGCCATTGGCGGGGAAAACGCAGATATCGGGATAAAAACGGGCTGACCGTTTTCCAATCGCTGCTGTGCATGAAAAGGATCTTCAGACCAAGGCACACCGAGCGCACGGAAGATTTCCGCACTGGTCACCCGCGTGCTGTCATTCAGTACGCCATGTACCACGACCGGTAATCCTACCCGAGCCAGCAACAACGCCAGCAGCGGCGTCAGATTAGCCTGCTTGCGTGCTCCGTTGTAACTTGGCAGCACCACCGGCATCGGGCGCCCCTGTGGGGTTTGCAGGCGCATCACCTGCTGCTGCATCGCCCGATAGAAGCCGAGCATTTCCGCCTCGGCCTCTCCTTTAATACGCATGGCAATCAGTATGCCCCCCAGCTCAAGCTCAGGGACCTCACCCGCCAACATCGCCTGATAAAGCTGAAACGCGGTTTCCTGATCCAGATCGCGCGCATGATTCTTACCACGACCTATTTCTTTGATAATTTTGCTGTAATCCATGGTTCAGTTCCGCTGGTTCATTTTGTTATAGCATATCTTATCCACGACGCCGCTCAACTTCATCGGCCAACTGCTGTTGTGCACTATCGCCTGTCCGTAGCCCGGCAATTACTCCGTTTACATCTTCTGCACTGCGGTTCTGGCTCATTTTCCATTTACCTTCCCGGCGCGTGACGACAATTTCAATGCCAACAATGCCCTTCATCTGGCTGGCAATATAGTTGGCTGGGGCATCATCAAGGCTCCAGGGCTGCGGCTGTTGATTCTCGTTTAATCCTGTTATCCCAGCCAATTGCTGGCGCAGCCAGAGCGGATCTTCCATCACCGTGGGCACACCCCACATCTGCACTGTGGCATAATTCCAGGTTGGCACCACCTTGCCGTGCTGGCGTTTGCTTTCATACCAGCTTGGCGAGATGTACCCCTCCGCACCCTGAAACACCACCAGGCACTCCTGCCCCCTTTGCAACAGTTGCCAATGGGGGTTAGCGCGTGCCACATGGGCTCTCAATATCACCTGTTGTTGCCGATCGACGTCGACAAGAAAGGGGACAGGATCTGCCAGCAAGCCCTGCGAACTGTGGCTGATCAGCAGCCCCAGCGGGTTGGCCCGCACTAAGGCTAATTGGCTATCAAGGTCATTTTCACGAAATGAGGTAGGTTGGTACATGTCGAGCCGCATCCTTGTTATCAGGGGAGTTTCACATATGTATCACGATTTACCGCAGACACCCGAATAGGATAATATCCGCATATATTGAAAGGAATTATGTCTCTTCTGCCAATACGGATGGAAAAATGGAAATTTATATCGGTTTAGCCGTGATTGCTGCAGTGCTTATCTGGGCAATCGTTACCTATAACCGCTTTATCTCTCTGCGCCGTTTTAAAGACGAAGCCTGGAGCGGTATCGCAGTACAGCTCAAACGCCGCCACGATCTGGCACCGAACCTGCTCAGTCTGGTCAAACGCTACGCTCAACATGAAAAAGAGTTACTGGAGGAAATCACTCGCCAGCGCAACAATCTGGTGGGTAATACTCAGCAGGTTGCTGAAAGCGAGCGGCGATATTCAGGCACTTTGGGGCGTATTTTTGCCCTGGCCGAGGCCTATCCAGAGCTGAAGGCCAACGAGAACTTCCTCTCCCTGCAACAATCTCTTGCAGAAATAGAAGAACAGTTGCAGATGGCACGCCGTTATTTCAACAGCACGGTGCGCGATTTCAATATTCTGGTGGAGTCTTTCCCAAGCTTATTACTGGCCCGTTTGTTTAACTTTAACGTGGACGCGTTTTTTGAGCTTGAGGATCCTGAAGATGCCAAGTTACCACGGATGGAGTGACAGCATGGCAAGTTGGTCTGGCAGAATACTCACCATTTTCTGGCTGTTTTTGTTACTGGCGACGGGAGCCGTTCAGGCGACAACCGATGATCTTGCCAGCAGCACGGCCGTCATCTCAGCAGTACCCGATGATAATGATATTGCCATCAGCATACCCGCCGCCGCCGCGGCGAGCGAGAGTAAGAGCAAAGCAGCGGTGCCCTCTCACCGCGTTCGTGCCGATGAGCACATTTTATCGTTCGATACCCGGGCGCGTTTTGAGACGGACGGCAGCATGGCGGTGAGCGAAAGCATCAAGGTATTGTCCTTGGGCCAACAAATACGCCGGGGGATTTTCCGTACGCTGCCATTAAGCTGGAACCGGCAAGACGGTAAAATTTTCAGCGTCGACTATCAGATCAAGAACGTATTGCGCGATGGCGTCGCCGAACCTTTCAGCGTGGTTAAAGAAGGCAAAACGCTCACCGTTCGTATTGGCAGCGCAGAACACATCTTGGCACCCGGCATTTACCATTATGAGATCCAATACCAAATTCGTAACCACTTTAGCCGCTTCCCAGACTGGGATGAACTTTACTGGAATGTGACCGGCAACGACTGGGCCTATGCGATTGATCACGCTAGTTTTCATCTGGAATTGCCCGAAGCGGGCGCATTTCTGAATGGCGCAGGCAAAGACACCCGGTTACGATCCATTGATATCTATACCGGTCTGCAAGGTGCCAAAGAGCAAAATGCCAAGATTTTACCCGATGGCAGCGTGCAGACCATACAACCATTGGAACAAGGTGCTGGGTTGACCGTTGTTTATACCTGGCCACGCAGCATTCTTGCCAGCGCCCCCGCACCGGAAGCCGCTTCACCGTTGGCGCATTTGTTGCTGCCGACGGTGAAAACCGGTGCATTATGGATCCCCCTGTTTCTGATTATTGGCTATTACCTGCTTTGGTGGCGTAAAAATGTTACTGCTATCGGGCTGAAAATGCCGCCTATCGTGCCTCTGTTCGCGCTTCCAGCAGAGATGTCACCGGGTTATCTGCGCTATATTACTCGGCGAAAGTACGATGACGTTGCTTTCAGTAGCGATCTGCTGGATCTCGTGGCTAAACGCGCGGTGGCTATGACGGTAAAACAGAGTCAACCGGAAGGGGTGTGGTTTGCCAAAGGCCGCAAGGTGGAAGAGCAGTGGTTATCGCTACAGCCTAGTGGGAATGGCAAGCCGCTAAATGCTAATGACAAAAAATTGCTGAGCACCCTGTTTGTCAGTAATCGTAAGAACATTAATCTCAGCAAGGCCTACCAAAGGCCAATGCAGAACGCCCGTAAATGGTTAGAGCAACGCTGTGAAAACCAGCAGGAATTGTTATTCAGTAAATGGGCGAAGCCTCTACGGCGCGGCATATACCTCATGTTGCTGATCCCCGTTATCTGCGGCACATTATTTAACGCCGGTGCTGCAATAGTGACTATTCCAGCCTTATTGTTCCTGTTATTCGGTATTACGTCACTTTCTTTACCGCTGAAATTCTTATTTAGCCCGAGAACAATATTGAATACCTGGGGAGCTATTCCTCTGCTTCTCTCGCTGATATTTGGCGCTTTTACCACCTTTTTCAGCGGTGTTTTCATGTTTGGCATGCTGCCTTTGACGCAATTTCCCGCTGGGTACGTTGGCGCTCTGCTGGTCGCGATTCTGCTCTGCGTGGCCTTTGCTTGGCGGGTACCACGTTACACACAGCGGGGGCTGAATGATTTAGCCACTGCCCAAGGGCTGAAACTGTATCTTGGCGCGGCAGAGAAGTATCGCTATCAGGCACTCTATCCACCCGATAAGCTGGTTTCCCACTTTGAACGTATGCTCCCCTATGCGCTGGCGCTCGGTGTGGGTAAAACCTGGGCAAATACCTTCGCACAATACCTGAGCACCAGCGGAGCCATGTCGGAGGTGTTCGCCGATGCAGATTGGAACAACGTGCATCATTTTAGCCAATCCTGCCGCTCATCCTCTATGGATCGTCCCAGCAGCAGCAGCTCGAGCTCGAGTTCAGGCTCCAGCTACAGCGGCTCCGGCTCTTCCGGCGGCGGATCGTCAGGGGGTGGATCAGGGGGCGGCGGCGGCGGCGGCTGGTAAAGATTCCGCCACCAAAGCCATCCACGCTGCGTAACCGCACAGCAACTATTTGCGGCTGTCAAAGATCAACTTGCAGGCCAGCCCGGCAAAGACGCCACTCAGCAGATAATGAGGCCAACGGGCGCAGAATTGCTGGCCTGCAAAGCGGCTTTTCATGCCGCTGACCATCAGGATTACCGCACCGTTAACCACCAACCCCATCATATTGAGCAGGGTTGCCAGAACCAGCATCTGTAACACTACCGAACCCGCCCGCGGATCAATAAACTGCGGAAATAGCGCCAGCACAAACAGGGCCATTTTGGGGTTTAGGATATTAGTCAGTAACCCTTGTCGGAAGATCCGCCTGGCTGAAATGGTCTGTAGACCGGCAGATAGCTGCAAGTTACTCCCCACACGCAGCGTTTTCCCTGCCAGATACAGCAGATAGGCTGCACCCAATAAACGTAGCGCATCATAGGCCAACGGTACGACAACAAACAGTTGCGAAAGGCCCAACGCCGCCGCCAGCGCATGACAATAAGTACCCACCTGAATCCCCGCCAGCGAAGCAAAACCGGCGCGCCGCCCCTGGCTAAGGCTGCGGGAAGCAATCAGCAGCATATCCGGGCCTGGGGTCACCGTCAGCGCCAGACAGGCACCTGTAAAGAGCAGCAATGTAGAAGCGTCAATCATATTTCACCTGAACGGATGATGCGGCAGGAAAACGAAGGCTTACTATTAATCAGACCGCATTTTTTTACCAGAACACCCAGGCAACTTATTTCTGCCACTACACTAACGACTTACCCTGCCTAAGCCGCCGCATACTCCGCTCACCGAGCAAATTCATCCCAGCGGCAGCCAGCAGAATCATTGCTGCTCCGGCAAACTGCAGCACCGCCAAATGATGGTCAAACGCCAGCCAATCCACTCCCACCGCGGCAATGGGATAGATAAACGACAACGAACCAGTCAGGTGGGTCGGTAGTTTCTGAATAGCACCGTACAAGAGCACATACATCAAACCGGTATGCGCTATGCCAAGCGTAGCCAATATGCCCCATTGTGCAGAGTTAGCCTGTGCGTGAAAATCGAAAAACGGCAACAGCATCACTCCCCCCACCGTAGCCTGAATTAAGGCTATCAGGTGGGGTGGCATTCCCTTCAGGTGTTTTGCAGCTAACGCCATCAGCGCATAGAAAAATGCAGCGCCGAGCGATAGCAGAATCCCCCATAGGTAGTGCTTTTGCCCACCCGGCAAGTTGGGTTGTGCCAGCACGACCAGCACCATGCCGATAAAGGCCAGCAGCAACCAAAGTAGTTTACGTGCCGTCAACTTCTCACCAAGAAACAATGCCCCAAGCCCTACCAGCATAAAGGGCTGGGTGTTGTACACCGCAGTAGCAATGGAAATAGAGGCATATGAGTAAGCAGCAAACAGCAATAGCCAATTCACCACCAGCGCCACGCCACCGGCAATCGCCAACAGCAAGGTGGCACGTGTTAAACAATCCCGCTTTAGCTGGCCCAGCAGGGCACATACCACAAGCAACACCAGTGCGCCGATAACACAACGCCAAAACACCACATTAATGACTGGCTGGCCAGACATTAGCACAAACCAACCAATGCTGCCGGAGATCAGCATGGCGGCCACCATCTCCAGCGAACCGCGTTTTATCTCTGCATTCATCCTCAACTCCTCCAAAGAAATTGAGTATTAGCTTGCAGCTTTCCGGTTTAGTTTTACATGGCATAAAAAAGGTCAATATGCTTAACTGCCTTTATATCACAGGCTAATAATCGAATTTACCTAATGGAGAAGCTATGGATGATATCGATCGCCAGATTTTGACCATTCTGGCCGCGGATGCGCGCATTTCGCTGAAAGCGTTGAGTGCTCAAGCAGGTCTTTCTTCCCCCAGTACCTCAGAACGGCTGCGGCGGCTGGAAGAGAACGGTGTGATCCAGGGTTATACGCTGAACGTCAATCTGCAAGCACTTGGTTATAGCTTTCAGTCGCTGGTGCGCCTCAAGCCCTTACCCGGTATGTTGAAAAAAGTGGAGTTGATGCTGCAACAGATACCGGAAGTGATTGAGTGCGACAAAGTCACCGGTGAAGACTGCTTTATCGCCCGACTGGTATCACACTCGATGGAACAGCTCGATCAGGTAATGGATAAGCTGGCCGAGAGCGCACAGTGCAACACCTCAATCGTGAAAACCACGCCGGTAAAACGCCGCCTCCCCCCCTGCACTAATTAACGTGCACGGCGGCGGGCGAACGGATTCTTGCGCTTTTTCTCTTTTTTTGCCGCGCTGGCGGCAGATGCCAGCGCCGCCAGATGCGCCTTATCGGCTTCAGGTACCTCGCGCTGTTCGATCGGGAACACCGGCAGCGCTGCCAACAGACGTGAACCGTAGCTTTTGGTCAACAGGCGGCGATCGTAAATCACGATTTCACCGTGACATTCGTTGCTGCGAATCAAGCGCCCTACCTGCTGGATCAGATTGAAAGACGCACTTGGCAGGCTTTGCACTTCAAACGGGTAACGGTTCAGCGATTTAAGCCATTCGCCTTCGGTCAGGATCACCGGGCTGTCGATCGGCGGGAAAGCGATCTTGTGAATATGCACCTGGGTCAGCAGTTCCCCTTTCAGATCCAACCCTTCGGCAAACGACTGCAACCCCACCAACACGCTGGCGCTGCCCTTCTCTACCCGTTTGCGGTGTTCTTCCACCAGCCGATAGCGCGGCTGATCGCCCTGCACCAGCAGCATCAGACGCAGATCGGTCACATAGCTCAAAAAGGTCTGCATTGCCCGGTGGCTGCTGAACAGGATCAGCATCCCTTTGTGCTTACCGCTGGCCTGCTCACCACGGAAGAAACGCGCCATTTCCTCCAGATGCTCGGCCTCATTGGCCATGGCCGGTTCAAAACGCATTTTGGGAATAACGATCTTGCCCTGCTCAACGTGGTTAAACGGTGAATCCAGGGTTTCGAAGCGATCCCCCGCTTTCTCGCTTAGCCCACTCATCTCTTGCAAGCGCGAGAAGCTGTTAAGCGAACGCAACGTCGCAGAGGTGATCACCACGTGCGGCACCTTGCGCCACAGCAGTTTTTCCAACTGATCGCTAACGCGGATGCCCACGCAGTGCAGATAAAGGTGGGTGACGTTATCGCGCAGCTCACGCGCCACCCACTTGGAGATTGGCGCATTGGAAGACTTGTCCAGCGCCGCCAGCCGCCACAGCTTGCTCATGGCTTCCAGGTAGCCCAGCGTGCGGCTCATCTGGATAATTGACCGATGCAAACGCACGATGTCGTGCTTGCCGGTTTGCTCGGTGAGATCGTTAAGGATAAATTCGGCCAGCCCGCGCAGCCCGTCGGTGAGTTTAAACAGGCGCGCGCAGATCTCGACCATCTCGGCAGGCAGTTCACCCATTTCGAAACGGTGCTCGGCATTGCTGCTGTCTGGCGGTAGGTATGCGTTGACCTGATGTTCGAAAATCTGGATCAGTTCACGCATTTCTTCGCAGTGGTTTTTCAGGCGTTCACTGTTGGCCAAACCCGGCGGATTCTTGGGGCGATACTGCGTCATGCATTGCTCTACCTGGCGCAGGATCATATCGAGCTGTAGGTTGCTCCACAGCGCGGTGATCTCCCCTTCCATTTCCAGCGCATCCCGTGCCACCTCCGGCAGGTGATGGCCTTCGTCCAGCACCAGCAGCAGCTCTTTCGGGTTCGGCAACACCGATTCGGTTTCCAGCGCCGCCATGACCAGGGCATGGTTCGCCACCACCACATCGGCGGTCTCGATTTCTTTACGCGCAATATAGAACGGGCATTCGCGGATGTAATGGCAGTTGCGGCCCAGGCAGTTGGCCTTGTCGGTGCTCAGCTTGGCCCAGAGATGATCGTCGATCGATAGCTGATAATGATCGCGCAGGCCATCCCACTCATGGCGCGTAAGCGCTTTCGACAACTTCTGGCACAGCGCCTGCTCTTCCCCATTGGACGGTGCCAGTTCGTTCTCATCCAGATACAGCATCAGATCGCCCTGCTCGGCCACGTCGGTGCTCATTGCCGCCAGATTGCGTGGGCAAACGTAGCGCCCACGGCCAAATGCGCCGGTGAATTTCAGATCCGGAATGATCTTCTTCAACAGCGGCAAATCTTTACTGTAGATCTGATCCTGCAGCGCCACGTTGGCGGTGCTGACCACCAGCGGTTTGCTCTCGGCACGCCCGACGGCAATGCCCGGGATCAGGTACGAGAGCGTTTTGCCCACGCCGGTCGGGGCTTCGATCGCCAGATGGCGCTCATAATCCCCCGCAAGGGTTTTCGCCACTTCGGCGATCATCTGCCGCTGCGGAGCGCGGGAAATAAAGTCCGGAATTTGTTGTTGCAGGGCTTTGTACCACTGGCCGATCTGATCTTTAACTGCGGAGGAGAGCGCCATTCAACTCTTATCTAAACGAAATGATGGCGCTATTGTCCCACAGACTGCCCGCGGCGTCAGCCCGAGTTACGCAAGGCGCGCCAACAATGCGCAGTGCCGCGCAATAAGTCTCGCGTTTCGCTGTGATCGGCATAGGCTCACGCCAGATGGGGAGGTGATTATAATTTTTCTATATCTATCAGCAGGTTTTTCACGTGCTGGGTAATATTTTCATGCTCCTGCGGTGAGAATTTTTTAATCTGATGATAGACCATCGACAGACGTGGGTTGTGCCCCAACGCCGACTGATGCTGAATAAAAAAATGCCAGTAAAGCGCATTGAATGGGCAGGCATTTTCCCCGGTGCGCTCTCGTGGGTTATATTTACACTGTGAGCAGTAATTGCCCATCTTATTAATGTAGGCTGCGCTGGAAACATAGGGTTTACTCGCCAGCAAACCACCATCGGTAAACTGGCTCATCCCAAGCGTATTGGGTAATTCAACCCATTCAAAGGCATCGATATAAATGCCTAAATACCATTCGTGAACCTGCGCAGGCGCAAGCCCGGCAAGTAATGCAAAATTCCCGACGATCATCAGCCGCTGGATATGGTGCGCATAGGCATGATCCAGCGACTGCCCGATAACCTGTGCCATGCAGTTCATTTTCGTGTTGCCGTTCCAGAACCAGTCAGGAAGCGGGCGCTGGTGGTGGAAGAAATTGTTATCGCGATAGCCGGGCATTTTTGCCCAATAGACGCCTCTCACATACTCACGCCAGCCTAACACCTGCCGGATAAACCCCTCTGCACAGGCCAGGGGCACCTCGCCGCGTTGCCAAGCCGCCTGCACGTTGGCAACCACTTCCCGTGGAGAGAGCATTTTAGTATTCAGTGCAAAGGAGATCAGGGAATGAAACAGATGCCAGGAGTCCGTGTGCATTGCATCCTGCCAATCGCCAAAGTGGCGAAGATCATCGCGGACAAAGCGTTCCAGCCCCCCCAATGCCTCTTTTCGATCCAATGGCCAGCGGAAATCACCGGCATGCGCCTCACCGAAACTCGGCACCTCAAGCGCGGTGAGGGTATGCCAGAGTGCAGTATGGTTGTGCATCGGCCGATGATCGTCCGGCGGCGCAGGGTGGCCTTTCCATGGTTTGCGATTTTCGGCGTCGTAGTTCCATTCTCCCCCCTCTGGCGTAGCGTCCGGGCGCATCAGCACCCGTTCGCGGCGGCGCATCTCGCGATAAAAATGTTCCATGCGCCAAGATTTACGCTGGCCAAAAAACGCTGATACCTCATGGCGCTCACAAAAGAAGTGCTCGCTGTCCACGGTGATGGTCTTTATCGCGCAGGTTGCAGACCAGCGTTTTAGCTGCTCGTCCAAACGCCATTCATCGGGGAGTTGCCAACTGAATGTTACCGCCTGGTAATAGGCAATGAGCGCATCAAGGTTATCCGTCAGCGACCCGCGATTCGAAGGATCGTCAAGCTGGACATAGCGCACCCGGTGGCCTTGCTCACGCAACTGACGGGCAAATTCGCGCATAGCAGCAAAGATGGCAATAATCTTCTGCGCATGATGGCGGACGTATCGCGTTTCCTGCTGCAGCTCAAGCATCACATAAACAACGTGATCTGACTGCTGCCTGAACCAGGAGTGCTCGGGATTGAGCTGATCGCCTAAAATGAGCCTGAGTTCTGTCATATCTCCCCTGCCAACAACGATGTGAGAACCGCATTCAATCATGCGCTGTATCAAGCATAGTATGGCCTCCAGCTACGGCCTGAGCATGCTGATGAATTTTTAAACGCAGCCAGCGGCGTAGCCGATCGCTATGTGTTCGCTCATGCCAGATCTGCATCACATCGATACGCGGCAGCGCCAAAGGCAACGGGTAAAGGCGCAGTTCAGGATCGCGGGCAACCGCCTCTTCACCCACCGAGCGCAAACAGGTAAGTAATAAATCACTGCCTCGGATGAGGCGGCTTGGTGCAAGAAAACTGGATAACCCTGCAACGACTTTGCGCGCCAGCCCCTGGCGTTGAAGATCGCGATCAACCAACCCGTTCAGATCGCCGGTCAATGTGGTAAGCACATGCTCGCAAGCCAGATAGCCATTCAGATCCAGCCCCTGTAGCAGCAGAGGGTGGTCTGCCGCGGCCAGCACCACAAAATCCTCGCTCAGCAAACGCTGCTGATGGAAAGTCTCTGGTAGCTGCTCATAAAAACCGGCAATCGCCAGATCGCAGGTTCCTTTTTCAAGCTCTTCACGCGGCAGCATGCCACGCGTGTTATGGGTTATCAGCACCAGATTGGGGGCCTCCTGCCGCAAGATTGGCAACAACCCCGGCAGGAGGATCTGCTCCATATAGTCGGTCGTATAGATATGGATCCGCTCAGCCCGGGCAAGAAAATCACGTCCTTCACATTGATCGTAAAACGTCTCTATATCTTCAACCAACTTTTGCACCTGAGGCGCCAGCTGATGGGCGCGTGGCGTGGGGGCAAGGCCCCGTGGCGCTCTGACAAACAGAGGATCGCCAAAATCATGGCGTAACTTGCTAAGCTTATGACTCATTGCAGGCTGACTCAGCGACATCCGCACCGCCGCCTGCGAGGCGTTACGTTCCTGATATAACACATGGAAGAACAGCAGCAGGTTGAGGTCTTTATTAGCAATATTCATTTTTTGAATACCTGAGATAAACACTTTTCATTTTTAGAATTATAGTCAGTCTTCTAAGCTGATATCCAGTTCGCTGCTTCACGCACTATCGCATTCAACGGAGATAAATAATGAAAATCCTGATGGTACTGACCTCTCACGATAAGCTGGGTAACACGGGTGAAAAAACCGGTTTTTGGCTGGAAGAATTTGCTTCGCCTTATTATGTTTTCCGCGATGCGGGTGCAGATATCACTCTGGCATCGCCAAAAGGGGGCCAGCCACCTCTTGATCCGAAAAGCAGCCAGCCAGATGCGCAGACAGCATCAACCCAGCGCTTCGCCCAGGACGCCAGCGCACAACAAGCGCTGGCCAATACCCTGAAGCTGCAGGATGTTAACGCCGATGACTTTGATGCTCTGTTTTACCCAGGCGGCCATGGCCCGCTGTGGGATTTGGCAGAAGATACCCACTCTATCGCGCTGATAGAGCAATTCCAGGCACAGGGCAAGCCGGTTGCGGCGGTATGCCACGCGCCTGCGGTCCTGCGTCATACCAAGAATGCTGCGGGTACCCCCCTGGTGATGGGAAAACAGGTCACGGGCTTCAGCAATAGCGAAGAAGAAGCCGTACAGCTGACGCAGGTCGTGCCTTTCCTGGTGGAAGAGATGCTCAAAGGGAACGGTGGCCACTACAGCCGTGCCGAAAACTGGCAGAGCCACGTCGTGGTGGATGGCCTGTTGATCACCGGGCAAAACCCAGCCTCTTCAGATGCCACCGCCGAGGCACTGTTAAAACAGCTTTAACCCACTGCCGTGATAACACACTGCACCACTGCCGAGTGGTGCAGACAATAACGCTATTTTTCCCCTGCCACACAGATATCAATAATCTGTCATAAATACATCACACAACTGCGGTAAAAATTCTGCGTTGCGAAAATTCAGGCAATACATTCAAGCAGTAATAAAACTGATGATAAGCGTCTTTCAATCGTATAAAGCAGGGAAAACCATGAAGCCTAATCTTCTTGCCGTTATTATTCCGGCACTTTTAATTGCTCAAACTGCACAGGCGGCAGAAATCTACAATAAAGACGGTAATAAGCTTGATTTTTATGGCCGCGTAAAGGCACTGCATTATTTTTCTGATGATAACGCGAGTGATGGTGATAAAACCTACGCCCGTATCGGGTTCAAAGGTGCAACACAGGTTAACGATCTGCTGACCGGCTATGGCCAGTGGGAATATCAGATCGCAGCCAACCACAGTGAAGCCGACGGTACCAGAGATACCAGAACCCGTCTCGGTTTTGCCGGTTTAAAAATGAAAGACGTTGGCTCATTTGATTATGGCCGTAATTACGGTGTCATTTATGATGTTGGAGCATTCACCGACGTGCTACCAGAGTTTGGTGCAGACTCCTTTATCAAGACCGACAACTTTATGACCGGCCGTGCCACAGGCCTAGCGACCTACCGTAACACCAACTTCTTTGGCCTGGTCGATGGCCTGAAGTTTGCTCTGCAATATCAGGGTAAAAACGAGAACGATCGCAGCGACAACCTCAGCAAAGCCAATGGCGATGGTTTCGGCCTCTCTTCCAGCTATGAAATCATTGATGGCCTGACTTTTGCCGCCGCCTATGCGGCTTCCAATCGAACCAAAGACCAGAAATTGAGCAACTACGGCAAGGGCGATAAGGCTGAAATCTGGGCCACCGGCCTGAAATACGATGCCAACAGCGTTTATCTGGCGGCCAACTATGCCGAAACCCATAACCTGACGCCTATTTCAGGCACTGCAACCATTAATAATGCGGCCAGCAAAGTCAGCGGTTTTGCCAATAAAACCCAGAATGTGGAGTTGGTTGCCCAATATCAATTTGACTTTGGCCTGCGCCCATCACTGGCTTACGTGCAGTCCAAAGCTAAAGACATTGAAAATATCGGCGATACCGATCTGGTGAAATATTTTGATATCGGAACCTATTATTACTTCAACAAAAATATGTCTACCTATGTCGATTATAAAATCAATCGGCTCAACAGTGATAATAAGCTGGGGTTGAAAACGGACAACGTGGTTGCCGTGGCTTTAACCTACCAGTTTTAATTGGTCAGATAACCACCACTGTATACCCAAAATAATTCGAGTTGCTTGTAGGCGGCCAGCAACGGAGACCCCAGGAGCATAGTCAACTATGTGACTGGGGCGATGGTGCGCAGCCAACACCCAAGCAACTTGAAGTATAACGGGTATAAATTTGCTTATTGAATGACTTCGCCGGGCCCTGCTGCGCCCGGCTTTTTCATGACAATGTTTTCTGCCAGAACAACGCTCGCCCGGTAGTTTCCTGTAACTGATAACCGGCAAAGCCAAATTTACGATAGCTGGCCTGCGCCACGGCATTCCCTTCCAGCACTTCCAGGGTGATTTTGCAGCAGCCACGCTGACGCGCCTCTGCCTCTATCGCCGCCAGCAAATGCTGGCTGATCCCCAACCCACGAAACGCAGAAGAAACCGCCAGATCGTGGATATTCAGCAACGGCAGGCAACTGAAGGTGGAAAAACCCTCAAAACAGTTGGCCAACCCGGCGGCCTGGCCATCAGCCAAGGCCAGCAACGTGAGGGCAAACGGCCGTTTTGCCAGCTCGGCGACCAGATGGGTGCGGGCATAATCGCTCAACGGCTCCGCGCCCCCCATCGGATCGCGGGCATAATGATCCAGCAATTCGACGATCGATTCGGCATGCTGCGGGTTGCCGTAATCGGCCCTGATCACCTCAATGTTCATTCCCTGCTCCTGAATCGTCAGCATCACAGCAATTTATACATATAGCTGGTTGAATCCAGCGAAGCGCCGTTGCTGGCGCGGGCGTAGCTCGGGATCATTCCAGCCAGTTGGTATCCCAGTGAACGGTAAATGCCTTCCGCCGTATCGCCGCTCAAGGTATCCAGCACTAACAGTTGCCGCTGATGAGCCATTGCCAGCAGCTCAACCTGCTGCATGAGCTGGCGGGCGATCCCTTTACGCCGGGCATGCGGGTGTACCATCAGTTTGACGATTTCCGCCCGGTGGCGACCATTATCTGGCATATCCAGCAGCAGTTGGACTGTGCCCGTCACCCGGCCGGCTTCGCGCGCCACCAGTAGCAGGCGCTCGCCACGCTCGATCGCCGGGAGCAGGCGCAGCCAGAAATCTGCCGCCTGCTCGATAGTAAAAGGTTGTACAAAGCCGATACTGGCCCCCTGTAATACACTGGCATGTAAGATCTCGGCCAGTTCAGGGATGGCGATTTGCGCCGCGTTAGCATCCAGTTGCTGTATCTCAATCATGGTTATGGCCTGCAGATCACAAGGGTGTAATGGGCTGGCTCGGGGCCAGACGCGTAAAATCTTGAACTGCCAAGCAGACGGTAACGCAGGCAGTCGCCGGGCTCAAGCTTGAAGATCCGCTGTTCCAGCGTCAGCTCAAGCGCCCCACCGAGCATCCATAAGTGATGCTCTAAACCTGGCACGGAGGGCGCGTCGTAGAGAATCACCGCGCCAACGTCGAGCGTGCCTTCAATCAACCGGTTTTTTACAACCAGCTGCGCAACAGTATAAACATCAGCATGCTCAGCACCACCACCGCCAGCATATTGCGCAGGAAGAAAGCCAGAACCACCGCGAACACCGCTCCCCACAGATAAGGGTTCTCGGGCAAAGCCCGCCACTCATCACCGTTAAAGGCTATGATCGGCCCGCAAATCGCCGTCAGCACCGCTGGTACAGAGAAACTCAGCAAAGTTTTCATGCGCTGCGATAAACGCACCGGCAGGCTCGGGGCCAAAAAACAGTAGCGGTTGAAGAAGACGATCGCTCCCATCAGCACAATAGTCAGCCAAATCATCTGTGCCCCCTGCTGCACAGCAGCCCGACCAACATGGCTGCCACGGTCGTGATAATCAAGGCTCCCGGCACCTGGTAATGGTGCAGGCCGATCGACAACACCAGCGCCGTCAGCACGCAGGCCAGCACCGGCAGATTACGGATCATCGGCACCACAATGGCAATAAAGGTGGCGGCGATCGAAAAATCCAGCCCGTAGCTATCGAGATTGCTGGCGCTGCTGGCGGCAACCACTCCCAGCAGCGTGGCAAAGAACCAGCACAGATAAAACGCCAGCCCGGCCCCCAGCGCATACCAACGGTTGAAGCGCGCCGGGCTGTGATTACCGGTCAGGGCAAACAGTTCATCGGTCAGCAGGAAAGCCAGCAGGATGCGCCACCGCAATGGCAGTGGGGCAATGCATTCACGCAGGCGTAACCCATACAGAAAGTGCTGCGCGGTCACAAAAAAGGTGGTAACTAAAATTGCCAGTAAGCCCGCTCCGCTTTTGATCATCCCCATCGCGACCAACTGTGAGGCACCGGCAAAAACTATCGCCGACATGCCCAGCCCTTCAGCCCCGGTCAGGCCGCTTTGGATAGCCATTGAGCCCGCCAGAATCCCCCAAGGCAAGACCGCCAGGCAGAGTGGTAAGATCGCCACCGCCCCCTGCAATGCCGGGCGCAGACGCAACATGGGTGGCTCTGCGAGCGTTGATTGGTAACTCATTCATATTCTCCTTCGAACGAAGGAACAGAATAACGCAGGAAGGGCCACGAGTATTGCATCTGTTTGCGCATTTATACCCGTGACTCAACATAAATCATGCTTGCTCCTGGCGCGCCCCGGTATCAGGTATTTGCTCAACATGCCCCACCTCGTTGCTGCACCAGGCGGTGTAAATTGCCAACAGCGGGGCCAGTGCAAACAACAGGAACAGCCAATAGGCCGCAGAAGCCGCACCGGCAACCCCGCCTGGCGCAGTGAAACCGGCAAGATTAGTCACCATCCCCGCCAGCGCTGCACCAAACGCCGTGGCAAATAACTGCACCGTGGTGATGGAAGCACCAGCGATGCCTTTATCTGCCTGAGGAGCCACCTGCAGGATACGTGTCAGCAGGTGCGGCCAGCCGAAGCCGATACCAAAGCCGACCAACGTTAAGGCTGCCACTATCGACGCTAACGTCTGCCAATCACCGCCAGAGGGTATTGGCATCAGCATCGCCAGCGCTAACAGCCCGATTAACAACAGTATTGGGCCGCTGACGATAGCCCGGCGGATCCCCACCCCACGCCAGCCAGAGCTGAGAACCTCCGCTAATGTCCAACCTGCAGCCATCGTGGCCGCAATATAGCCAGAAATCAGCGGTGACTGGCCATGCAACGTTTGCAGAAAGTAAGGGACAAAAATCTCGCTGGTCATGCCGACCACCAGCAATGATAGGGTGGCATACAGCGAAACCATTGCAGAACCCCGGCGCAACGCAGCATAAGGTAACAGGCGAGCATAGGCATGCCCTTCACGCCGGATCAGCCAAACCATCAGCAGCAGAGCCAGAGCAATGCCGCCCACATTGATCCAGCCGCGGGCCGCCAGGCTACCCGCCGACACGATCAGCACGGCGGCGGCCAGCAGCAACAACTGCAGCACGGGTAACGGAGCGCCCTGCTGCTGTGGTTTTCCTGGCGGCAGAATGTAGAAAGTAAACGCGGCGTACAGCACCATAATCGGCAACAGAATCCCGAAGGCCCAACGCCAGATGTGAAGTTCAGCAAAAATCCCCCCGACGGCAGGCCCCACCAGCGTGGCGATTCCCCACATCGCGGAGATCAACGCCATGGCTCGCGGCCAAAGCCGCTGCTCAAACGCCAGACTCACCATCGCGTAAGACAAAGCAAAAATCAGCCCGCCGCCAAAGCCCTGCACGGTGCGGCCAACCAGCATCACCGGCATGGAGGGGGCCAGCGCACACAGCATGGCGCCCAGAATGAAAAACAGCGATGCCACCAGATAAGCACCACGCGCCCCGTTACGATGCAGTAAACGTGCCGACAGCACAGATCCTAAGATTGATGTCACTACAAATAGTGTGGTATTCCAAGCATAGAGATCCAGGCCACCGATATCTTGCACCACAGAGGGTAGGATGGTGCTTGCTACCAGAATATTGATCGCATGCAGCGCGACGCCCAGTGACAGAGCAATGGCAATAGCGCTATTTTTGCCAGAAAAGAGATCGCTCCAACGGCTTTTATCATCGGTTATCACAGTTATCGTCCTGTTGTGAGAGTAATGACGTTGAGTTAGTTGCAGTATTACGTTAAATTTAACAAGTAATATCTTGGAATAAGTAAGACCCGAGGTGAGGTAATATGTCAAGAATTAGCTTGGAAAATGGCGAGTGCACCGCACATTCGGTCAGCGATCGTCTGCTAAAGCTGTTGAAAACCTGCGGCCCGCAGCAGGCTTCAGAGGCCGGGAAGGTGCTGGGCACCACCGGCGAAGCCGCACGCCAGCAGTTCGTCAAACTGGCGAAAGATGGGCTAGTTGAGGCCAAAGCCGAAACCCGTGGCGTTGGCCGCCCGGTGCAACTCTGGCATCTGACCCCGGCAGGCAATGCCCATTTTCCCGATGCCCATGCCGAGCTAACGGCCCAACTGCTGCGCACCGTGCGCAACAAGCTGGGTGAACAGGCGATAGAATTACTGATCGACAGCCGCGAGCAGGAAACCCGCCTCAGCTACCAGCAGGCAATGATGGGTGCCACCGATCTACGCGAACGCGTTGCGCGGCTGGCAAACATTCGCTGCCATGAAGGCTATATGGCCGAATGGAGTGAACAGCAAGACGGAACGTTTCTATTGGTGGAAAACCATTGCCCGATTTGCACCGCCGCCCGGGTTTGCCAGGCGTTCTGTCGGGCGGAACTGAACGTGTTCAGCGAGGTGCTACAGGCACGGGTTGAACGTTATGAACATATTCTCACCGGCGCACGCCGCTGCGCCTACCGGATTTTAGCGCAGTAGCCGTCATTCCCCCTTGCCTGAAGTTGTACAATAATTATTTTTTTGTACAACTTTGCATTAACCCACTATGGTTAATGTACTGGTGTTGCAGGTAAGGAAAATGGCATGGCGTTATACAGTATTGGTGAAGTCGCACAGCTATGCGGCATCAACCCGGTCACCTTGCGCGCTTGGCAGCGGCGTTATGGCCTGCTGAAACCGCAACGCAGCGAAGGTGGCCATCGGCAATTCGATGATGACGATGTTGCCCGCATCCGCAATATTCTGCGTTGGATCGAGCGCGGTGTACCGGTCAGCCAGATCAAACCTTTGCTAGACGGTTGCGCCGTGCCGGATCACAGCACCAACTGGGCAATGCTGCAACGGCAGTTGCTAGCCCTCCTGCAAATCCCTGCCCCAACCAAGCTGCGCAGCCGGATCTTTGAATTAGGCCGCGAATATCCCCCTCAGGCACTGATCGAGTATGTGTTGCGCCCACTGCGCTCACAGCTCAAAAATCATCACGAACTGTTGCACATGCTCCTCAACCTGCTGGACGGTGTGATCATCGAATACGCCGCTTTTTGCCTGCTCGTGGCCCGCAAAAAACCCGGCACTAACGTGCTGCTGCTGAGCTGGGGCAACACCGATCGCACTGAACTATGGATGGCTGCCATCATTCTGGCCGCAAACGACATGCGCGTCGATATCTTGCCGGCCCCCCTGGAAAATCCGCAGCTAACCCTGTTCAAGGCCGAGCGCTATTTTATCTATAGCGAAGGTGTGCTCAACACGGCCAAACGCAGGCAGTTGGCCGCCTGGCGTGATGCCAAGTTGGATATCACACTGATCAACAATAACGATCTGTTACCCCTACCCTTGGAGCATAGCCATGAGTACCCCTGAAGCACTTTTAGCGCGTTTTGAGCGCTTCTATAGCTCGCTGGATGAGAGCAGGCTGGCCGAATTACCCGAGGTGTATCACAGCGAGATCCGCTTTATCGACCCAGTTAAGGAACACCAGGGCTTGAAGGCGCTGGATGCCTATTTTCGCCAGTCACTCAGTACAATGAGCTACTGCTATTTTGTTATCACCGATCTTCAGCATAACGATCGGCAAGCTTACGCTTCTTGGAATATGACTTATGCCCATCCACGCCTGCACCGAGGCCGCGTCCTCACTCTGGAAGGCGTCAGTCAGTTGCGCTTTGCCGAGCAGCGCATCATTTATCAGCGCGACTATTACGATCTGGGGGCTATGCTGTATGAACATATACCACTGATCGGCCCGGCCGTGCTTCACCTGAAACAAAGGTTGCAATAATGAAACGCGTACTGATCACCGGAGCCAGTTCCGGCATCGGGCAACAACTAGCGCTCGACTACGCCGCAGAGGGGTGGCAGGTGATCGCCTGCGGGCGCGATGCCACGCGGCTTGAAGCGCTCTGCGTGCAGAATCCCAACATCGCCTCGCGTCGTTTTGACATTACCGATCTCGCCGCCACCCGTGAGGCACTGGCGCAATGCCCGGTCGAGTTAGCGATCCTGTGCGCCGGAACCTGTGAATATCTGGATAACGGCGTGGTAGAGGCAGAAAAGGTGGCCCGCGTGCTCAGCACCAACCTGCTGGGGCCGGTCAATTGCCTGGATGCCCTGCTGCCGCAACTGGCAGCCGGTGCGCGGGTTGCCCTGGTGGGCTCAACCGCCAGCCTGGTGCCTCTGCCGCGCGCCGAAGCCTACGGTGCCTCAAAAGCCGCCCTGGCCTATTTTGCCCGCAGCCTCGCCGTAGACTTAACGAAACGCGGTATCGCTATTTCGCTGGTGCTACCCGGCTTTGTCGCCACGCCGCTCACCGATCGCAACGATTTTGCTATGCCGATGATCATCACCCCGCAGCAGGCTTCCGGCTATATCCGCCGTGGCCTGGCAAAAGGGGCTGCTGAGATCGCCTTTCCTCCGCTGTTCGCCGCACTATTACGGGTGACAGCCTTACTACCACAGGCCGTGCAACGCTGGTTCGCCACGCGCCTAGTGAGGTAACTTAATGAAAATCGCCATTATTGGCAGCGGAATTTCCGGCCTGACCTGTGCCTGGAAACTGGCCTCTGAACATCAGGTTACGCTGTTTGAAGCCAACGACTATCCCGGCGGCCACACCGCTACCGTGGACGTCACGCTGGAAGGCCGCAGCTATGCCATCGACACCGGATTCATTGTTTACAACGAGCGGACTTATCCGCAATTTATTGCGCTGCTGGCAGAGCTCGGCATCAGCGGCCAGCCAACGGAAATGAGTTTCTCGGTCACCCATCCGCGTAGCGGGTTGGAATACAATGGTCATACGCTCAATACGCTATTCGCCCAGCGCCGTAACCTGCTTAACCCGCGTTTTTATCGCCTGCTGGCGGAGATTGTGCGCTTCAACCGCCAGTGTAAAAAACGCCTGGCCGCAGGCGGCATAGGTAGCGAAACGTTGAATGACTTCCTGCAACAGGCCGGATTCTCACCCTATTTTGCCCAACATTATCTGCTGCCGATGGGGGCGGCCATCTGGTCCTCGTCCATGGCGGATATGCGCCAGTTCCCGCTGGCGCTGTTCCTGCGCTTTTTCGATCACCACGGCCTGTTAGACATCGCCAACCGTCCACAATGGTTTGTCGTGCCCGGCGGCTCGCGTGAATATGTACGCCGCATGCTGGCGGCGCTGGCAGAGCGCCTGACCCTGTACCTGAACACGCCGGTTCAGCGGGTGGAGCGCCAGCCCCAGCGGGTGGTGATCCACAGCGCTCAGGGTGAACAGCATTTTGATCAGGTGATCTTTGCCTGCCATGCCGATCAGGCCCTGCAGTTGCTGGCCGATGCCAATCCGCTGGAGCAACGCATTCTGGCTCAGTTGCCCTATCAGGCCAATGAGGTAGTGCTGCATACCGATGTGCGGCTGCTGCCGCGTCAGCGCCGTGCCTGGGCCAGTTGGAACTACCTGCTGCCCGCCAGCGAGCAGGCAGAAGCCCAGCGTGCCAGCGTGACCTACAATATGAACATCCTGCAAGGCTTGCACGCGCCGCATACCTTCTGTGTGACGCTCAATCCGCAGCAACCGATCGACCCTGCGCACGTCTTGCGCCGCTTCAGCTACCACCACCCGGTGTTCAATCAGGCCAGCGCGCTGGCACAGCAGCAGCGTGCGCTGATTAACGGGCAGCAGAATACCTGGTTCTGCGGCGCATACTGGTACAACGGCTTTCATGAAGATGGCGTGCGCAGCGCGCTGGACGTCACGCAGGCGCTGCTGCAGGGGCAAGCCGCATGAACAGCGCCCTGTACGTCGGCCACGTGCGTCACCGCCGCTTTAGCCCGGTACAGCACAGTTTCGATTACCGCATTTTCATGCCGCTGATCGATCTCGACGAGCTGGCGCAACTGCCCGCTCAAGGAATTGCGCTGGAACGCTTTGCTCCAGCGGCGTTTTACCGCCGCGACTATCTGGGCGGCGGCGACATTAAAGCCAAAGCACAGCAACGCATTGCCGAACTGACCGGCGAAAGGCCAAACGGCCGCGTGATGCTGCTGTGCCAGCTGCGCTATCTGGGTTGCTACTTCAACCCGGTCAATTTTTATTACCTGTATAACGACGACGGCGAACTGCGCTGGCTGCTGGCTGAGGTGCGCAATACCCCGTGGAATGAACGCCACACCTACGCGGTAAAGCCAGACGGCACGCTGCCGGTAGACAAAATCTTTCACGTTTCGCCGTTCAACCCAATGGACATGACCTACCGCTGGCGGCTTTCTCCCCCTGCGCAGCGGCTGCGCGTACACATCGAAAATCATCGTGCCAGCCGCGAATTCGACGCCACCCTGCTGCTTTACCGGCAGCCGCTGACGCGGGCTACACTGCGGCAACAACTGTGGCGTCTGCCGCTGATGACGCTGAAAACCGCCGCGGCGATTTACTGGCAAGCCCTGAAATTATGGCTGAAACGCGCCCCTATCTACCCTCACCCCGCCTCTGGCGGCAAGGATAAACTATGAGTTCACAGGAATACTCTTTGAGCCGCAGCACAGCTATTGCCGGCCGCAGTAAAGGCGCGCGGCGTATAATTTTTACTTTACTGCAGCAGTTGCAGGGCGGCGGCCTGTTACTGCGTGAGCCGGGCATTGGTGAAACCCAGTTTGGTGATGCCAATGCGCCGTTACAGGCCGAAGTGGAAGTGTATGACCTGCGCGTTTACCGGCGGCTCCTGCTTGGGGGCAGCATTGCTGCCGGAGAAAGCTATATCGACGGTGACTGGAGCAGCCCCAATCTCACCGGCCTCCTGCAGCTGTTAGCCAGCAACATGCGATTAGTGGATAAACTGGAAGCACGCTTAAGCTGGCTGACCGCCCCTTGGCACGGGTTAGTACACCTGCTGCGCCGCAACAGCCAGCGGCAGGCACGGCGTAACATCGCGGCGCACTACGATCTGGGCAACGATTTTTACCAACAGTTTCTCGATCGTGAAATGCTCTACTCCAGCGCGTTATACCACGAAAGTGAAATGACGCTGGAGCAGGCACAGCAGGCCAAAATGCGCCGCCTGTGTGAGCAGTTGGATCTGCAACCGGAAGATCACCTGCTGGAGATCGGCACCGGTTGGGGGGCGCTGGCAGAGTTTGCCGCGCGCGAATACGGCTGCCGGGTCACCACCACCACCATCTCACAGGAGCAGTACGATTATGCCTGCCAGCGCATCGAGCAAGCTGGGCTTGGGGATCGCGTCACTTTGCTGTTTGAGGATTACCGCCAGCTCAGCGGCCAGTATGACAAGCTGGTGTCGGTTGAAATGATCGAAGCGGTAGGCAAACGCTTTTTGCCGCTGTTTGTAAAGCGCTGCCAGCAGTTGCTCAAACCCAAGGGCAAAATGGTGCTACAAGCGATCACCATTACCGATCAGCGTTACCAGCAATACAGCCGCAGCGTGGATTTTATCCAGCGTTACGTGTTCCCCGGCGGTTTTCTGCCCTCGGTCACCGCCTTATGCGAAACCCTGACGCGCCACAGCGATCTGGTGATGTGCGATCTGTTCGACATTGGCCGCGACTATGCGCGCACGCTGCAAGAGTGGCGCCAGCGTTTTGAGCACCACTGGCCTTCACTGCACAGCCAGGGGTTTGACGAGCGTTTTCAGCGGCTATGGCGTTTTTACCTGTGCTATTGCGAAGCCGGTTTCCTGGCACGCACCATCAGCACGGTACAGCTCAGCGCGGAACGCCGATGAAATTAGGTGCGGGATTCTGGCTGACCAGCCTCGGCTTCAATGCCTACTGGACGCTGGCCGTTCTCTGGCGCGAACGCGGGTTTCCGCTACTACTGGTGGGTGCGGCGCTGGCGCTGGCCTTCACCCCGGCCAAGCAGCGTAAATGGGTGCTGCTGGCGGCGCTGCTCGGCATTGCCATGGATGCCCTGTGGTGCTACGTCGGCCTGTTCGCATTCAGCGGCCAAAACGGCGTACCGCTGTGGATGTGCGCATTGTGGCTCACGTTCGCTTGCTGGTGGTGCTGGTTGCTGAGCCGGATCAGGCTGACGCTGCCAATCTTGGTGCTGTTGGGCGCAGTGAGTGGTCCACTGGCATACGCGATCGGTTGGCAACTCAACGCAATGGTACCGCAGCTTGCACCGGAAGTGATGCTGCTCGCCCTGGCATGCGCTTGGGCAATTTATCTACCAGCCATCAGTTGGCTGATGTTACGTGGGAGGACGCCATCATGAAGATGCTGTTAACCCTGCTGCTCTGCCTGAGCAGCCTGGCAGCACAGGCCAGCGAATGGGCCGCCTGGCCGACGGTAGGCAGTGCCACGCTGCGCTGGGGGCCGTTTGATATCTATTTTTCGGTATTACGCACGCCAGACGGGCGCTATCAGGCCGGCAACTGGCCGCAGGCGCTGAGCATTAATTACCAGCGCAACATCAGCACCGATGAACTGGTGAAAGCCACGCAGGAACAGTGGCAGGCAATGCAAATCACGGTGCCAGTTGCGCAGCAGCAGCGCTGGCTCAGCCAGATGAGTGCCATCTGGCCCTCTGTGCAACCCGGTAGCCAACTCACCTTTGTCGGCGACCATGACGGAGGCCGCTTCTATTATCGCCCGCGGCCGGGCCAGCCGGTTAAACCGATCGGCGAACGCTTCGACGGCGCTTTTCGCGATGCTTTTCTCGCAATATGGCTGTCACCCGCTACTCAATACCCCACCCTACGCCAACAACTGACGGGAGCTTCATGATGAATATCAGAAATCTGTTACTGGCGTTACTGTTTTTGCTGGCCGGATGCAGCGCGGAGGTCAGTGACTATCAGCACAGCAAACCCACCTTCGATCTGTTCGGCTACTTCAGCGGTGAAACCCGCGCCTGGGGGATGGTACAGGATTACCAGAACAAGCAGATCCGCCGTTTTGAAGTGGTGATCCAGGGTGATGTCGTCGGTAATACCCTGACGTTAAACGAAAAGTTCGTATATGACGACGGCGAGCGTCAAACTCGCGTCTGGCACATCATCAGAAATGAAGATGGCAGCTATCAGGGGACGGCAGGCGATATCATCGGTGTGGCGCACGGCAATACCGCAGGCAACGCCTTCAACTGGCGCTACGATATGGACGTGAAAACCGATAACGGCAAAATAAAGCTGCACTTTGACGACTGGCTGTTTCGCCAGGATGAAAAGCGTCTATTTAACGTGACATCGCTGCGCAAGTTTGGGCTAGAAGTCGCTAAAGTGACGCTATTTTTCGAAAAACAATAGTCACTCCCAGCCCTCTCCCACTGGAGAGGGCCGCCTTATGTGGCATGACTACCCAATCCCCACTCCTGCCGCAGGCACAAAAATGCATTGCTTATTCTCCCCCCGTTAGGGTTTACTGAGTGTCCTAACGAAATCTCACCCTGCCGAATAAAGAACCCATGCTGAGCCAACAAAACCGTCATGTCCTGCCATTAGTTGGCGCGCTGTTCACGTTATATATTGTCTGGGGATCGACCTACTTTGCTATCCGCGTTGGGGTAGAAAGCTGGCCGCCGCTGATGATGGCCGGTATCCGCTTTCTGGTAGCAGGGATCGCCCTGTTCGCTTTCCTGGTGCTGCGCGGCCACGCTCTGCCAACGCTAAAACAGTGGGTGGCCGCCGGTACTATCGGCATCCTGTTGCTGGCGGTCGGTAACGGCCTGGTGACGGTGGCAGAACATCAGAACGTCCCTTCCGGCATTGCCGCCGTGATGGTGGCAACGGTGCCGCTGTTTACCCTGTGTTTCAGCATGTTATGGGGAATGCGCAATACCTGGCTGGAGTGGACCGGCATCGCGCTCGGCCTGTTAGGCATCGTGCTGCTGAATACCGGTAACAACCTGGTGGGTAACCCAATGGGTGCGCTGCTGATCCTGCTGGCCTCCGCCAGTTGGGCCTTTGGCTCAGTGCTCAGTTCACGCATTTCATTGCCCACCGGGCCAATGGCCGGTGCGGCAGAAATGCTGGTGGCCGGTGTGGTATTGATGGTTGCCAGCCAACTGAGCGGTGAACATCTTGATCGTATGCCCAGCCTCAGCAGCTTTCTGGCCCTCGGTTATCTGATTGTCTTCGGTTCAATGCTGGCGATCAGCGCCTATATGTTCCTGCTGAAGAATGTGCGCCCGGCAGTAGCAACCAGTTATGCCTACGTGAACCCGGTGGTGGCGGTGCTGCTCGGCGTCGGTTTTGCCGGTGAAACGCTGGCGACGCGTGAATGGCTGGCGCTGGTGGTGATCGTCTCTGCGGTGGTGCTGGTAACGCTGGGTAAGTACCTGTTCGGCCACACGGCGAAGGTGCAACGTGCGCCAGCAGTGAAAGCGCCCGAGTAAGATAAATGATGATTGTTTCACCCGGTGAAGGGGCTATAATTCCCGCTGTTCTGACTCACCTGCGAAATATAACTCATGCTGAAAAAAGCGTTCGTCATCATCATCGCCCTATGCGCCTTGGGTTCTCTGGGCGGTGTCTTCCTTGCCGGGCTGAATATCTACACCCGCTCCACCACGCCACATGAAGCAGCCCCGGCCACCAGCGAGGCACCGGCCACCACGCTGCAGACTAAATAATGCAGCGCTATAGCGCCGTCACGCCCCGTGCCACCGCTTGCTGCTCATGTTCAGTAATCACCCGATAGGCCTCGCGCGGCACCAGGCTGAAATCACCAATCAGCAGGTTTTCACTGGCCGGATCGTTGACCATCGCGCTGGCCGCCGCGCGCAGCAGCGCCAACTGCCGTGGCGTTGTACCCGCCGCGGTGATCAACGGTAACCCTGGCACCGCGGCGGTGCGGCCAATAATCTTCAGCCCAGCCACCGCCTGCGGCTGCGCGCGTTTGAGCAAAGCAAAGCTGACGCAATCGATAGCCGCAATATCGGCCTGCCCGCGCAGGATCATCTTCATTGACTCATAGTGAGCACCGGAGGCAATCGCCTGGCGGAAGAACCGCCCTTGCTGCGCCAGCGGCGCAACCAGCGTCAACAGGCTGTTGTAGCCGGATTGCGAATCCCGGCTGTTATAGGCCGCCACCCGGCCACGAAAGTCCGCCAGCCGCTCCCCCGGTTCGTTATCCCGCACCACCAGCCAACTGCTGTAATGCGCACCGCTGCACCCTTCTACGCGATAATGATAGGTACCCACCAGTTGAACCTGCGGCAGCAACGCCGCTGACGGGTAACCACAGGTCTGGCTCAGCAGCAGATCCGGGCTCTGCCAGTGCGCCAGCAGATCCTGCGGCCAGCTCAAGGCCTGCGGCACCTCGGCCATCCCAAGCTGCCGCAGTTTATCGCGCAACGCCTGCCAGAAGGGTTCAACCTGTTGATGGCTGACGCCATACATGGGCAATGACACAGTCAGCATTTTTTACCCCGCGGAAGATGACAGCGCGCGCCAGGCCGTCAGGTAACGCACCCAGCGCTCGAACAGCATGTCGGTGATGATCGCCAACAACGCCACCACCACCGCCCCCTGGATCACGTAAGCGGTATTAAAACCGCTTAACCCAATGATGATCGGCGATCCCAGCGTTTTAGTGCCCACCGTGGAGGCGATCGCCGCCGTGCCGATGTTGATAATCACCGAAGTTCGAATGCCCGCCACAATCACCGGCGCTGCCAGCGGCAGCTCAACGCGCCACAGGATCTGCCAGCGGTTCATGCCGACGCCCTGCGCCACCTCGCGCGTGGCGGCTGGCACGGACTCGATCCCGGTCAGCGTCCCCTGCAGGATCGGCAACAGGCCATACAGCACCAGCGCAATAATCGCCGGCTGTTCGCTAAAGCCCATCACCGGCACCGCCACCGCCAGCACCGCCACCGGCGGAAAGGTCTGGCCGACGGCCACCACCGTCTCTACCAGCGAGCGGAACTCACGCCCCGCCCCACGCGTTACCGCGACTCCGGCGCTGACGCCAATCAGCACCGCAATCAAACTCGATACCCCCACCAGCAGCAAATGCGCTTCCACCAGCGAGAAAAAGCTGTCCTGCTGGTACACCGGCCTGTCCAGCTCTGGGAACCAGGCGACAAACAGCCAGCGCAAATGGTTCATGCCGAACACCAGCGCCAGCAGCAAGGCGACAGCCCAAGGCAGCGGATCGCGCCACCAACTGGAGTAGATTTTCATGACAGGGCCTTTTGCGCGATCAGATCGCTGAAATGCAGCACACCCAGCGCTTCCCCCTGCTCCCCGACTACCGGCAGGCGTTCGCTGCCACGGGCCACGAATACCGACAGCGCATCGCGCAGGCTCATCGCCGCCTGAATCGGTTCCCCCTCGGCGCTGCCCGGGCGCAGGCGTTCAGCGACCGTGCCCAGCGCCAACAGCTTGATGCCGCGATCGCTGCGGCCAAAAAAGTCGCGCACAAAGTCATTCACCGGTTCGGTCAACAGCGCCAACGGCGTGCCCTGCTGCACTACCCGCCCCTGCTCAAGCAGCACAATGCGGTTCGCCAACCCCAGCGCCTCGTCGATGTCATGGGTTACCAGCACAATGGTGCGGCCAGAAAGCTGATGAATCCGCGCAATCTCTTTCTGCAAGGTCACTCGGGTGACCGGATCGAGCGCACCAAAGGGTTCATCCATCAGCAATACCTCAGGATCGGCGGCCAGCGCACGCGCCACGCCAACCCGCTGCTGCTGCCCGCCTGAAAGCTGATGCGGATAGCGGCGGCGAAAGCGTTCCGGCTCCAGATGCAGCAACGTCATCAGCTCGGTGACCCGATCGCGGATGCGTGCCCGTGGCCACTTCAGCAGCTGCGGCACGGTGGCGATATTCTCCTCCACCGTCCAATGCGGGAACAGGCCGATCGATTGAATGGCATACCCCATGCGGCGGCGCAGATCCTGCGGTTTGAATTTATGGATCTCTTCACCGGCAAAATAGATTTTGCCCTCGTCGTGTTCAATCAGCCGATTGATCATCTTTAACGTGGTGGACTTACCGGAGCCAGAGGTGCCGATCAGCACGGTAAACTCCCCCTCGGCAATCTGCAGCGAGAGATCGTCAACCACCGGTTTACCTTGAAAAACCTTGCTTACCCGATCAAAGCGAATCATCAGTGTGTCACTTCCAGCAGTGAAATTATGCATTTGAACAACGAATCAACGATCACCGCCATGGCGATCACCGGCAACACCCCGAGCAACACCAGATCCAGTGCGCTGCTGAGCAACCCTTGAAACACGATGGCACCAAAACCCCCGGCACCGATCAGCGCAGCCACCACCGCCATCCCCAGGGTTTGCACCGCCAGAATGCGCACACCGGTGAGAAACAGCGGCAAAGCCAACGGCAGTTGTACGCGCAAAAACAGTTGCCCACGCGTCATGCCCATCCCGCTGGCCGACTCGATCACGCTGGCCGGAACGCTTTGCAGGCCCGCCACCACGCTGCGTACCAGCGGCAGCAAGGCATACAGCACCAGGGCGACGATCGCCGGTGCCATCCCAATACCGCTGATGCCCAACTTCGCCAGCCACGGCCATGCCGCCGCCAGCCCGGCCAGCGGGGCAATCAGCAGGCCAAACAACGCGATAGAAGGCACGGTCTGGATAATATTCAGCGTAGAGAAGATCGGCGTTTGCCAGCGTTCAGAGCGGTAACACAGCACGCCCAGCGGCACACCGATCAGCAATGCGGGCAGCATGGTGGCCAACAGAATGCTCAGATGCTGCAACAGCGCCGCGTCGAACACCTCCTGCCGGTTGTGGTACTCCTTGAGCAGCGAAAGCTGATCCAACTGGCCGCTGAACAGCAGCAACAGTGCCGGTAGCATCACCAACAGATTGCCCAACATGCGCCACAGGTGTGAAGGGGTGATGCGCGTTATGGCGTCGGCGGCAATCAATCCGCAGAGCGCCGCCATCAGCCAACAGCCGCTGCCCCACGAGGTGCGCGCCAGCGGCGCCCCCTGCAATGCCAACTGCTGCGCCGCATCGCCACTCAGCCAAAAGATCATGGCCAGCAGGATGCTGGCCGTCAGCGCCGTGAACAGCGCCCAGCGCCGCAACGGGGCCAGCAGACTGAGAACGGCCAGTGCCGACAGGGGCAACAGCAGCCATAACGCCGGGCCGTGTAACAGGGATATCAGGGAAATACCTTTGCCGGATAACAAACGATTAGGGGCATAGCTGAGAAACGGCAGGCTAAAGGCCGCCAGCAGCATGATGAATAAGGTCAGCAGTACGCGGTTTTTTAAAGCAATAATCAAAGCAGATCCCCGCTCCATTGGCGCAATTGGGCCGTTTTAGCGGCCCAATTCCTAGAGTATATACCCTAAATAATTCGAGCCGCAGGAAAGCCAACGCACATGCAACTTGAAGTATGACGGGTATAAGGCTATTTAATCAGCCCTTGCTCTTTAAGGTAACTTGTTGCGACCTGTTTGGCATCCCGCCCTTCCACAGCGATCTGCGCGTTCAGTTTCTGCAAGGTCGGGCCATCCAGCGTCGCGAAAACCGGCTTCAACAGTTCAGCAATATTGGCGTGCTCTTTCAGCGTGGCTTCGCGAATAATCGGTGCCGGTGCATAAATAGGCTGCACGCCCTTCGGATCTTGCAGCGTTTGCAGCCCCAATGCCGCCACCGGGCCGTCGGTGCCATACGCCATCGCCGCATTGACGCCTGAAGTCTGCTCTGCCGCCGCCTTGATGGTCACCGCCGTATCGCCACCGGCCAGCGACAGCAACTGATCCTGATTGAGCTTAAAGCCGTAAGCATTCTGGAAAGCCGGTAAGGCATCCGGGCGCTCAATAAACTCTGCCGACGCGGCCAGTTTGAATTTGCCCCCGCTGTTAATCCACTGGCTGAGATCCGCCAGGGTTTGCAGATGATGAGCCTGCGCCAGATCCTGACGGACGGCGATGGTCCAGGTGTTATTCGCCGGGGCGGCATCTAGCCAGACGATATGGTTATTGTCGTAATCGAGTTTCTTCACCTTCTCAAACCCAGCGCTGGCTTCTTTCCATGCCGGATCTTTTTCATCGGAGAAGAAGAACGCCCCATTGCCGGTGTATTCCGGGTAGATATCAATTTCGCCAGAGGTAATGGCACCGCGCAGCACCTGGGTGGTGCCCAACTGCAGTTTATTGGTGGTCTTGATGCCGTTGGCTTCCAGCACCTGCACAATGATGTTGCCGAGCAGCGATCCTTCGGTATCAATCTTGGAACCAACGCGCACCGTATCCGCCGCCTGTGCTGCACCCACCGTCAGTGTGGTCAGCGCCAAAGCCAGAAAACGTCCACGTAATGAGCTAATCGCCATGCTTGTTCCTCTTCATATTAGGCTTTCCGGCTATGGCGCCGGATCGGTTGGAAAATGCTGAGCAGCGCCAACCCAACGCGTCAGCGCTAGCGTCGGCCAGTCATTCTGTGTATCACTCGTCAAATCCGCAGCGGCAAACGGGTGTACCTCAACCGCAATCAGCGTGACAACATAGCCAGCCAACCACGCGCCGTATCCCGCAACCATAACCCCATGGCTGCGCTGCCGGTAAGCCCGTTGCTCTGCCAGATACACCTGGCACAATCCGTACCACCGCAGGTGGGGTAAATCATGGTGTATTAAATGATAGTTCAGATTAAGGGATAACAAGCGCCACGGCCAGCGCCTTGGATGGCTGCGGATCAGCGCATTGCTCCCTGGTTTGCCTGTCTTACAAGCTGGAGTAAATAGAACCTGCATCGACATAAGCCTGCAAACGCTCGCGCCACCAGGCTGCCGCCAGGCCGGTTGCACTTTCGCGCCAGCCAAAATACGCAGTATCACTGTAGCGTTCTGCCTCGACATTTTTCGCGACCAGTTGGCCCGTATTCAGATAGGGTTCCGCCAGATAACGCGGCAGATAGCCACAGCCCAACCCGGCCAGTTGCGCCTGCAACTTGGCTTCAAAGCTGAATACCGTCAGTTGATCCTGTTCATCAAGCACGTGCAGACTTTGCGGCGTCTTCACGCGTGAAGTGTCATGTACCACCACGGCGCGATGCTGGCGGATAGTCGTTTTTAATAACGGTTCCGGCAACGTCGCCAGCGGATGATGCGGGGCAACGGTAAAAATGTACTCCAGGCGCCCCAACGGGCTGAAAGAAAAGCCCGCGCGGGAAGGCGGCTCGCAGATCGCACCAATAATGATATCGGCACAGCCATAAACCAGCGCCTCCCAGGAACCGGCCAGCACCTCGTGGCTGAAACGCAACCGAGTGTGATGATGATGGCGGTAAAACTCATCAATCAGCGGCAATAAACGCTCAAAGGGAAACGACGCGTCCACGGCCAGACTGAGATCGCTCTCCCAACCGCTTTCCACATAGCGCGCCTGTTGCTCCAGATCTTGCGCAGCACGCAGCAAGATCCGCCCCTTGTCCAGCATCAGTTTGCCAGTATCAGTGAATTTTGCCCGGTGTCCAGAACGATCGAGCAAGGTAATATCCAGATCGCTCTCCAGCTTCTGCACCATATAGCTCAGAGCCGACGGCGTTTTAAACAGCGCAGCAGCGGCGGCGGCAAATGAGCCGTGACGTTCCAAAGCGTCCAGGATCAGTAATGCGTCCAGATTTATTCTCACCTCATACCCCTGTGTATAAAAAAACTTAACAAGAAGACAAAAATTCTACGCTTTCTTTGAAAACGGCATCTCCCTACCATTCATTTCACTGATACAGCTTGTCTGTCTTATTCACGAAAATCCGATTTGGAAGGTAAATTATGTCTAAGTTTCAATTGCTTGATCCGAAAAATTCCGCACTGCTTTTTATCGATCATCAACCACAGATGGCTTTTGGCGTTGTCAATATTGATCGCCAGCAGCTGAAAAACAACGTGGTTGCGCTGGCAAAGGCGGGCAAAATTTTTAATGTGCCTACGATTTTCACCTCTGTCGAAACCGAAAGCTTCAGCGGCTATATCTGGCCGGAACTGTTGGCGACTCACCCTGAAATCACCCCGATTGAGCGCTCCTCGATGAACTCCTGGGAAGACGCGGCGTTCGTCAAAGCGGTAGAAGCCACTGGCCGCAAAAAGCTGGTGATCTCTGCCCTGTGGACCGAAGTCTGCCTGACCTTTCCAGCCTTAATGGCGCTGGAAGCCGGTTATGAAGTTTATGTGGTCACCGACACGTCTGGCGGCACTTCCGTCGATGCTCATGAACGTGCCATCGATCGTATGGTACAGGCTGGCGCGATCCCGGTAACCTGGCAACAGGTATTGCTTGAGTACCAACGCGACTGGGCACGTAAAGAGACCTATGACGCCGTGATGGATCTGGTGCGTGAACACAGCGGTGCCTACGGCATGGGCGTTGACTATGCCTATACCATGGTACATCACGCCCCGGCGCGCAGTGTGAAATAAAACCTTGCCCGGCCCACGCGGCCGGGATTTTTAAGGAGCCAGTTCCATGCCTCATCAGCAACACGTTACGCTGGTTGTGACTCACCATCTGGCGCCAGGCCAGGAACAAGCCTATGAAGCCTGGTTAAAACGCATCATGCCCGATGCGGCCACCTTTACCGGCCATCTGGGGGTCAACGTCATCCGCCCTTCCGGCAGCGAGCAGGCTTATACGGTGCTGGTGCGCTTCGATAATCTGGATAACTTATACCGTTGGATCCACTCCCCGCAGCGCGTGCAGTACATCGAGCAAGTCACGCCATTGCTGTTGGGCAGCGATCATATCGAAATCCGCCCTGGTGCCGAGTTCTGGTTCACGCCCCCCAGTGCCAACGTGCGCACCCCCGCCAAGTGGAAGCAGTTTTTAATCACTCTGCTAGTGATTTTCCCTTCAACCAATCTGGTGCCCTGGTTTTGGAGCCAACTCTTACCTGGGTTAAGCGGCTCCCTGGCCGGGCATTTACTGAACGATGCCAGCGTGGTTGCCCTGGTGGTATTCCTGTGGATGCCGCTCGTCACGCGCCAGTTTCATCAATGGCTCACCCGCCATTAAAGGAAAACGTTATGAGTCACACAGCATCATTGATCATCATCAACGGTAAATTTCATACGGTCGATCGCGAAAACCCCACCGCTCAGGCCGTGGCGATCAAAGACGGCAAATTTGTTGCCGTCGGCAGCGAAAACGACGTTATGCAACATGCCGGGCCAGAAACACAGGTAATCGACCTGCACGGCCACACGGCGGTGCCAGGCCTGAACGACTCTCACCTGCACCTGATCCGTGGTGGATTGAACTACAACCTGGAATTACGTTGGGAGGGGGTTCCCTCACTGGCCGACGCCCTGCAGATGCTGAAAGAGCAGGCGTTACGCACGCCAAGCCCGCAGTGGATCAGAGTGGTCGGCGGCTGGAGCGAGTTCCAGTTTGCCGAACGCCGCATGCCGACGCTGGATGAGATCAACGCCGCCGCCCCGGACACCCCGGTGTTTGTTCTGCATCTGTACGATCGCGCCCTGCTGAATCGCGCAGCGCTGAAAGTGGTGGGTTACACCAAAGACACGCCAAACCCTCCGGGAGGAGAAATTCAGCGTGACAGCAACGGCAACCCCACCGGCATGCTGATCGCCAAACCCAACGCCATGCTGCTTTACGCCACTTTAGCCAAAGGGCCAAGCCTGCCGCTGGAACACCAGATCAATTCGACCCGCCAGTTTATGCGTGAACTGAACCGCCTGGGCTTGACCAGCGCGATCGATGCGGGCGGGGGTTTCCAAAACTATCCCGATGATTATCAGGTGATTGCGGAACTGCACGAGAAAAAACAGCTGACTATTCGCATCGCCTACAACCTGTTTACCCAGCACCCTAAACAGGAGTTGGCCGATTTTCAGCTCTGGACCGATATGCTCAAGCCCGGCCAGGGTACGGATTTCTACCGCCATAACGGCGCGGGAGAAATGCTGGTATTTTCGGCTGCGGATTTCGAAGATTTCCTGCAACCACGGCCAGATTTGCCGCAGGGCATGGAAGAGGAGTTGGAGCGCGTAGTTCGCCATCTGGTGGAACACCGCTGGCCATTCCGCCTGCATGCCACTTACGACGAATCCATCAGCCGTATGCTGAACGTGTTCGAAAAAGTTAACCGTGAGATACCGTTTGCCGGTTTGCATTGGATCTTTGACCATGCGGAAACCATATCAGAACGCAATATCGAGCGGGTGAAAGCCCTCGGCGGCGGCATTGCCGTGCAGCACCGTATGGCGTTTCAGGGTGAATACTTTGCCGAGCGTTACGGCGCAGAGGCCACCAAGCAGACTCCGCCAGTGGCCAAAATGCTGGCGGCAGAACTGCCGGTCGGATTAGGCACCGATGCCACCCGCGTTGCCAGCTACAATCCGTGGACCGCGTTGTATTGGCTGGTTTCTGGCCGCACGGTTGGCGGCATGGCAATGTACGACGACAGCGCACGTCTGGATCGTGACACCGCGCTGATGCTATGGACACAGGGTAGCGCCTGGTTCTCTAGCGATCAGGGTAAAAAAGGCCAGATCAAAGTGGGCCAACTGGCCGATCTGGCGGTGCTGTCACAAGACTACTTCAGCGTGCAGGAAGAGCAGATCAAAGGCATTGAGTCGGTGATGACGGTGGTAGACGGTAAAATTGTCTATGCTGCTGGCAGCTTCTCCCCGTTTTCTCCACCGCCGTTACCGGTGCTGCCGGAATGGTCCCCAGTGGTTAAGGTACCGGGGCACTATCGCTCGGCACCGCCAACGGCCACCAGCAGCGTGGGAATATTAAGCCAGGCGCACCAATGCTGTGGCCCTTGCGGTGTTCATGCGCACCAGCATGATATTGCCCGCCGTTCCAGCATTCCTATTTCCGATGAGAATGCCTTCTGGGGCGCATTTGGCTGTTCTTGTTTTGCGTTTTGACTAACATTACGGGCTCAGCACGCTGAGCCCGTAGGCATCAACCATGATTAACTTCCAGCCAGCGGCGCTGTGCGGCAGAAGCGGCGATCGCATCCAGCACGCAGGAAACCTTCCATCCCTCGGCAAAGTCTGGCCACATCGGATCCCCTGCGGCAATACCGTTAACCAGATCGCGGATCTCGACCGTTTTCCGATCGTTAAAACCGATGCCGTGCCCGGCGCTGATGCAGAATGCCGCGTAATCCGGGTGCTGTGGCCCCACCAGAATGGTTTTGAACCCCTGGCGTTCAGCAGGCTCATCGTGGCGATACAGTTTCAGCTCTGCCATCCGTTCCTGGGTAAAGCTCAGCGTGCCTTTGGTGCCGGTGACCACATAGCTCAGGCCCATTTTGCGCCCACAGGCAATGCGCGAGGTTTCTATAGTGCCCATCGCGCCGTTGGCAAAGCGCAGCAACGCACTGGCCTGATCTTCGTTCTCCACTGCACACAGCAGCGCTGGATTCTTAGGATCGGGCCGCTGTTTAATGAAGGTGTGCAGATCGCCGGAAACCGCCGCAATCTCCCCCACCAGGTAATGCGCCATATTGACGATATGCGCCGCCAGATCGCCCAACGCCCCCAGCCCGGCGCTGGCCTTACGGCAGTGCCAGTCGATCGGCGTGCGTGGTTCGGCCAGATAATCCTCATTATGCGTACCGTAGAAATGCACCACGTCGCCGATCTCACCGTTGGCGATAATCTGGCGCGCCAACTGGCTGGTCGGGTTTTTCATGTAGTTGAAACCCACTAGGGTTTTTACCCCTTTGGCTCGGGCGGCCTGCACCATTTCCGCGGCGTCTTGCGCATTCAATGCCAACGGTTTTTCGCAATACACATGTTTGCCATGGTGAATCGCCGCCAGTGCCATCTCTTTATGCAGGAAGTTCGGCGCACAGATATCCACCACGTCAATGGCAGGATCGGCCACCAGCGCGTGCCAGTCGGCGGTTGAACGCGAGAAGCCGAACTCCGCCGCCCGCTGCGCAGCCAATTCGGGAGTGATCTCCGCCAACATCTCCAGAACCAGTTCCCCTTTCAAGGGGAACACCGTGCCCGCCTGTGCATAGGCAATAGCATGGCAGCGGCCAATATAGCCGGTACCAATCAATCCAACGCGTACCTGTCTCATCGCTGTCTCCTGAGTCTGGTTTTGCTGACACACCACATATGGAATTTATTTTCCTATAAATATATATATGGAATTTAAATTCCAATAACAAGCCAACAGCAAAATTAACCTCATATCCGTGATAGCCTTCATAGAAGGCTACAAGCTGGATGCAACAGCAGTTCAATCTTGCAAAGTGCAGTTCATAACACCCATTAGTTGAATGTTTCATTTCAAAAATACGAGGCGGTAAAAGTGTTAATCCCCCCTCACTCCCGCCAAAAAGGTTTGTATCCTTCGCGCTTGGCCTGCGCACGGCTTAAGCCGATATCAGCCAACTGATCATCACTGAGCAACAGCAGCGCGCGGCGTGTCTGCTGGCGTTGCAGGCAAGATTGCAGCCAACGCCATAGCGCCTTATGTTGCACGGGTTGGCGTTCGGCGGATATTGTCATCATTATGATCTCCCTATGTTTATCATCTGGACTGATGATGCGGTGCCAACCGAAAAGAATACAGATGCAGCAAAATGGTATTTTTTCCATACACAGGCTGTTTTCAGGCCGCTGAATGGTCTAGTTTGGAGCTATCTGTACCGGTTTTTTTTCAGACAGCATCATTTGGGGTATCTGTATGACACGCTACGCCGCCCTGGCCGCCATTCTCAGACAACGCATTGAACAAGGGCTGTATGCTGCGGGCGAGCGTTTGCCTTCGGTACGTACCCTCAGCCTGGAACACGGCGTCAGTATCAGCACCGTACAGCAGGCCTACCGCCAGCTCGAAGAACATCAGTTGGTTGAACCACGGGCCAAGTCCGGCTACTTCGTGCGCAGGCCGCATCGGGTCGCCGAGCTGCCGGCGGTCAGCCGCCCGGTGCAGCGCCCGGTGGAAATCTCGCAATGGGAACTGGTGCTGGAGCTGATCCGCAGCAAACCACGCAACGATCTGGTGCAACTGGGGCGCGGGATGCCAGATGTCAGCGAAGCCACGCTCAAGCCACTGCTCAAGGCACTGAGCAGTAACGCCCGCCACGGCGACTTGCGCAGCCTGTATTACGACAACATTCAAGGCGTGGCCAGCCTGCGCGAGCAGATCGCCCGTCTGCTGCTGGATTCCGGCTGTTAGCTTGATGCCGAGCAACTGGTGATCACCACCGGTTGCCAAGAGGCCCTTTCCGCCGGGCTGCGCGCTATCTGTCAGGCTGGGGATATCGTGGCGGTCGATTCCCCCTGCTATCACGGCACCATGCAGACGCTGAAAGGCTTGGGCATGAAGGCGCTGGAGATCCCGACCGATCCCCTGACCGGTATCAATCTGGAAGCCTTGGAGATGGCCCTGGAACAGTGGCCGGTGAAGGTGATCCTGCTGACCCCGAACTGCAACAATCCGCTCGGCTATATCATGCCGGATGCGCGCAAAAAGCGCCTGCTGATGCTGGCACAGCGTTACGATGTGGCCATTATCGAAGATGATGTGTATGGCGATATTGCCTACAGCTACCCTCGGCCGCGCACCATCAAGTCTTTCGACGATGACGGGCGGGTGCTGCTGTGCAGTTCGTTTTCCAAAACGCTGGCTCCCGGCCTGCGCATTGGTTGGATCGCCCCTGGCCGCTATCTTGAGCGCGTGCTGCACATGAAATATATCGGCACCGGCGCAACGGCCACTCAGCCGCAGTTTGCCATTGCCGAATTTATCCGCCACGGCCACTACATGCAGCACCTGCGCCGCATGCGCATCCGCTATCAGCAAAACCGCGATCTGATGACCTGCTGGATCACCCAATACTTCCCTGCGGGTACGCGCGTCAGCCAGCCGCGAGGCGGGTTTATGCTGTGGATCGAACTGCATGAGGAGTTTGATACCCTGCGCCTCAACCGCTGCCTGGAAAATCAGGGCGTACAAATTGCCGTCGGCAGCATTTTTTCCGCCGCAGGCAAATACCGTAACTGCCTGCGCATCAACTACGCGCAAAAACTGACCGCCGACGTTGAGCGCGCGGTGAAACAGGTTGGCCTCACTATCACCCAGATCATGCAAAGCCAATCCGGCCCGTAAAACAGATGGGCTTCAGCGCGCCAGAATGAACAATCATCATCAGGCTCTTAGCAGGATATCAGCATGCCACCCAAGATCTTAGTCAGTGCCTGCCTGGCAGGCTTCAAGGTGCGTTATAACGCATCCAATAAAACGCTGGTTCACTCCACGTTGGAACGCTGGCAGCAGGAGGGGCGATGGGTGATCTGCTGCCCCGAGCTGGCAGCGGGGTTTTCTACGCCGCGCCCACCGGCTGAAATTGCCGCCGCAGCCAACGGGGCCGAGGTGATTGCCGGTAAGGCCAGAGTGATCGACGCTGACGGTAACGATGTGACCGAACCCTATCTGTTGGGGGCGCATCTGGCGCTGAATACCGCGCGCCTGCACGATTGCCGCTTCGCCCTGCTCAGCGATCGCAGCCCTTCCTGCGGTAGCCAGACGATTTATGACGGCTCATTCGGCGGCCAGACACAGCCCGGCAGCGGGGTCACCGCAGAATTATTGCGCCAGAACGGCATTGAGGTGTTTTCCGAGCATCAGATTGAAACGTTGATTGCCCGCGTTGAGGCCGCTGAGCGCACCTAGCGCGGTGCCAGATAGTCCGCCAGCCGCTGGCGCAGGTGGGCGATCCCTTGCGGGTGCTGTACAAACTCGTTCACCGGCATCATTTGCCAGCGCTGCCCCTCGTCACCGAAACGGATTGCGGCGATCTGCTCTGGCGTGATCTCACCGATCATAAACCAGGTGGGTGGATAGCCGGGCTGGATCCCGGCGTAACGCTGCTGCCACAGAATCTGGCGCGCCGAAAGCGGAATGCCAAACTCTTCCAGGGTTTCTCGCTGTACGCACTCCAGCGGCGTTTCGCCCCCTTCGCGCCCGCCGCCGGGCAGATCCCAACAGCCGGGCCACGGAATACCGGGCTTTGCATCACGCAGGTAAACCAGCACCGCATCGCCGCGCAGCAGCGCGATTTTTGCGCCGCCAAAGTCGTGCTCAATCATCGGTATTTACTCTCAGATTTCTATCCATAAACATCATATCCTCTTCAACTTGCACCTGTCGCCTTGGCGCTGGTGTATAGTAAAACCCCCGATTTGCTAACAGGCGGATAACAACGATGAATTCTCCATTTTTGGTGACTGCGCAGTGGCTGGAACAACATATCAACGATGAAAATCTGGTGCTGGTCGACGTCCGTATGTCCCCGGTCGGCCTGGTGCCCAAAAAAGATATGCTGGCCGAATTTGCGCGCGGCCATCTACCCGGCGCGGTGTATTTCGATATTGATGATGTGGCGGATAAAAATACCTCGCTGCCCCATATGTTGCCAACGGCGAAGGAATTCAGCGCCGCAGCGGCCAAACTGGGTATCAGCGAACAACACACCCTTGTTTTCTACGATGAAGGCAACCAGTTCTCCGCACCGCGCGGCTGGTGGACATTCCGCAATTTTGGCGCGCAGCAGGTTTACGTGCTGGACGAAGGCTTAAACGGCTGGGTTGCCCGCGGCAACAAGTTGGAAACCGGCGCAGCTCAGCCAAAGCCTGCAATCTTCAATGCCCGCTTTAACGCCGATGCGGTGGTCAATATGCAGCAGGTTGCACAGGCCATGCACGATAAGGTGCAGATCCTCGACGCCCGTGCGGCACCGCGTTTTCATGCCCAAGCGCCAGAGCCCCGCCCTGGCTTGCACCGTGGGCACATCCCCGGCAGCATCAACATTCCGTATGGCGATCTGCTGGAAGGTGGCCGTTTCAAATCACTGGCGGCGCTGAAAAAAACCTTCCTTGATAAAGGCGTGGATATCAACGCACCGACCATCGTCAGCTGCGGTTCTGGCGTGACCGCCGCCGTGCTGGCCTTGGGCTTGCTGTCGCTTGATGCCCAGCAGGTGAAGCTGTATGACGGTGCCTGGAGCGAATGGGGTTTGCTGAGCGGCAACCAGCCCATCGCCCAAGACTAGGTGATGCTTAACTTACTCGCGTAAGCGCTCAATAATGATCTGCGCCAATTGCCGGATGGCATCATACGGCAATTTGACGAGCTCGCGGGTATAATTACCCCTATTTGAAGTATGACTGATATACCACTCACAGCCACTTCGGATCTTGGGTAAAAGAGATGGTCAGCCAGCGGTGCGGGCCGTCTTCACCAATGGCCTCGGCAATTTTGTCGCGGATTTGATCAAACTTGTATATGCCGCTGTGTTCCATGCTTTCGGGGATCACAATCTGGATCTCAATAAACAGCCCGCGCCCCATGCGCGTGGCATAGTTGGAGTAATCCAGAAAGCCATATTCCAACGTCAGTTGCGCCATGATGGCTTCGATCTTGCAATCGAGGCTGTCGGGGGTCATCTGCAACACCTCGCGGAACGCCGCTCTGACCGTTTGTATCGGGATCGGGATTAACACCAGAGTCAGCACCGCCAACGCAAAGGGATCGGTGTAAACGTTCAGGTATTCGTAGCGGGTACCTTCCATCAGCCAGGTGAGGATAAAGGCCACTAACAGTGCGGAGCTGATGCACGCCGACATCAGCCAGCTTTTGGTATCCAGCGCAATCAGTTCAGACTGCACCTTTTTGTTCAACTGACGCTGTTTAAAATAGAGCGCGAAACAGAAAATACTGACGGTAACCGCATACACCATTGCCCAACCCAGTTCCAGCTCGCGCCCACCATCAGCAATCCCTTTAATGGCGTTGATGAAGGCGTACACGCACAACAGGGTCAGCAAGCTGCCGTTAAACGCCAGCACCAGCGGTTCAACATGCCAGAATCCATACTGAAAACGGCGGCTGTAAGGCTGCCCCAGCAGGCGCGATACCAGCAGCGATAATGAACACATCCCGGCATCCAGCGCCGAAAACATGCCATCAAAAACAATCGACATGGAGCCACAAATAATCCCAAACACAATCCCTGCGCTGGCAATAAATAGCGTGCAGTAAATTGAACGTTTAAGTATTTTCTGTTCGATTTCAGTGCTGTGCAGCTTTTGCTGAAGATCCACGGGCGCAGTCGTCATATTATTATCTTATTTCCGCAAGCTGATTGTCAGGCGTTGTCTTACTTATTGCCCACTCATATAGGTAACTCAAACACCCGGCTAATCCAGCGCAGAATTTGACGGGTATCGTCCACAGTATGGTAGACAAACCCAGGGCGCGCAAAAGGCGCCCCAAGTTGGAATGCGCAAGCCCGACGGCCTACCCCCAGAAGAGCTGAAGTATGGTTTGTATAGCATTTGGCAACAGCGGGAACGTCGGACAGGCAAAAAAACGCCCTCAATGCGGGTAATGCTGGTCAGTTAAGGCTAACCAATTCCCTTGGGGTGAGGGCGACACCTTGGAGCCATTGCTGCATGATTATGCTGCTTTGCGTTTAAGTGACCAGCATTACCGCAATGAGGGCGCCTGGTGTCACTGCAGGGCTGAATCAGCCACCACGCATGCGCTGGGCCAGGCCTTTCAGGAAGTAACGCAGCATCTGATCGCCGCACGGGCGATAGTTTTTGGTGCCCTCTTTGCGGAATAACGCGCTCAATTCCGGCTTCGAAATACGGAATTCCACCGAAGTGAAAATCTGGTGCAGATCGACATCTTTCAGCTCAAACGCCACACGCAGCTTTTTCAGCACCAGATTATTGGTGATCGGCAACTCTATGGCGGGCGCCGGGAACTTATCGTCCTTACCGCGTTTGAAGAAGACCAGGCCATTGAGGAAATGGGCCATCACTTCATCTGGGCATGGCGCAAAACCCGGCTCACCTTCTTTGATGATGTAGGCCCCCATGGCTGCAACGTCGACGTCAAAACCGTCCAGTTTGACGATCTCAACCATCTTCGCGTCGTTAATACTCAGCATGTAGCGCACGCTGCGCAGCACATCATTATTGATCATGGAATTGCCTTTAGCTTATCAATCGGGGAGGTATACAAATGCGACACCTTGCATGTGCGGCAGTATAGGGATCCGGCGGGGGTTTCTCAATCGGATTTCCACCGGCAGCTTACCGGGTTTATTGCCTCTGAGAGGGTTTGCTGGCCAATTAGCGTGGCTATCTTTACTCAGCCGTTCCCCATTGCCCAATATCCTTGCGCGGGAAATGGCGTGATAAACGCCATTTCCCATTTCAGCAGCGTCGATCAGCGTTTATCGAGGCCGTACAGCGCGGTACGCATGCCGTCTTCCAGAATCACCCGCAGATTGGCCGTCACGGCGGCAGTGAGGCCCGGCACCGCATTGAGGTTTTGCCCCCAGTGGTTGTCATCGGCCAACACGCTTTCCACCAGCGTAGTGAGCGGGATATCACGGTGCTTCACCCCCGCCCACAGCGTGGCGTAACGCTCCAGCCAATGGGCATCATCCTGCAACGGATAGTTGCCCAGTTGCCGCTCCCCACGATAAAACGCGATCAACGCCGCCAGCGCAAAGGTCAGCCGCGTTGGCAGCACGCCGTTTTTCTGCTGGCCAGCCAGCAATTGCGGCAGGATACGCGTGCGGAACTTGGTCATCCCGTTTAAGGCAATCGATAACAGTTGGTGCTGAATAAACGGGTTACGGAAACGGTTCTGCACCGCTTCGGCAAACGGCAGCAGCTCTTCCTGCGGCAGATCGAGCACCGGCATGATCTCTTCGGCAATGGTACGTGCCACAAAGTCACCTACCTGCTTATCACTCATCGCCTCACCCACGGTATTCAGCCCGGCGAGAAACGCCACCGGCACCAGCGCGGTGTGCGCGCCGTTGAGGATCGCCACTTTACGTTCTTTATATGGCTTGATGTCGTCAACGATATGCACGTTCAAATCAAGCTGATCCAAGTGCAACTCTTGCGCCAGCCACTGCGGGCCCTGGATGACGAACAGATAGAAATGCTCAGCCGTGTCGAGGAAGCGATCCTGATAGCCCAACTGCTGCTGCCACTGCTCCTCTTCACCGCGCGGGTAGCCGGTGACGATGCGATCCACCAGGGTGGAACAGAAAGTATTGCACTTGTTCAGCCAAGTGCTGAACGCCGCTGGCAGTTCCCATTGTTGCGCATAGCGCAGCACATATTCCTTCAGCGTTTCGCCGTTATAGTCGATCAGCTCGCACGGCAGCAGCACCCAGCCTTTATCAGCGGCACCGTTGAAGTGGCTGAAGCGCTCATACAGTAAACGGGTCAGTTTGGCCGGGAAGCTGGCCGCAGGCGCATCCGCAAAGCGGTCTTGCGGCAGATAAGTGATACCCGCTTCCGTGGTATTGGAGAACACAAAACGCATCGCCGGATCGCGCGCCAGCGCCAGGTAGCCAGCATAGTCCTGATAAACGTTCACTTCTCGGTTGATGGAGCGGATCAGCCGTGGCTCGCAAACCGCCTCGCCCTGCTCGTTCAAGCCGCGAATGATGGTGGTATACAGGCCGTCCTGAGTATTCAGCGAAGGGGGCTGATCGCTGTCGATCGGGCGCACTACCACCACACCGGCATTCAGCCCGGTATGTTCATTCAACAGATCAATCTGCCAGTCGATAAAGGCGCGCAGAAAGTTGCCTTCGCCAAACTGAATAATGCGATCGGGATAGTGTGCGCCAGGAAATTCTTTGCGATTCAATTGTTTCATTGTGGCTCCTTGCAACCAGTGAATAATCTCGTCCGCGTGGTATTGCTGCCCCACAGCGGATCGGCTGGCTGCTGTTATCAATGAAAAACCACATAAAGGATCGGCTTATAACAAATATTTGTGATTCAGCACAAAATAAACCGGTTTAAATAGGTTTTAAATGCGTAAAAAGTCATCCCACCGAGAACAGCATGAGCAGAACACAAAATCTGAGACAGAATGTGGTGAATCAGATGATTGACGGCATCGTCCAGGGCCATATCCGTTCGCCCTTGCCTTCTCAGGCTGCGCTGGCAGAAATGTACAATATCAGCCGTACCACGGTGCGCCACACGTTGACGCATTTCTACCGGCGGGGGGTGCTGGAAAAGGTTAACGATAACTATGTGATCCTGCGCATGCCGCAGGCCACAGACGGTTTTGAATGCGTGAACTCTTCGCTGGACGATCAGGCCAAGGTGTTTGAAAGAGCCTTTTTCCAGATGATTAATCAGAAGCAGTTACGGGCGGGCGATTCCTTTACCGAACTGCAGCTGGCACGCACCGTTAACGTCAGCCCGGTGGTGGTCAGGGAGTTTTTGCTGCGTTTTAGCCGCTACAACCTGATTGATCACGTGCGGCGCGGCCAATGGTGCATGAAAAGGCTGGATCGAAGCTATGCCGAGCAGCTGTTTGAACTGCGCCAGATGCTGGAAACCCACGCCCTGTCACGCTTTATCAACCTGCCTGCACATGACGAACGCTGGCTGCAGGCCAAAGAGCTGCTGAGCCGCCACCGCCAGCTGCGCGACAGCATCAGCGACAACTATCGCCTGTTTTCTCTGTTGGATCGCGATTTTCACGGGTTAATTCTGTCGGCCGCCAATAATCTTTTCTTTAATCAGTCACTGGAGATCATTTCGATGATCTTCCACTTTCACTATCAGTGGGATGAATCCGATCTCAAACAAAGAAATATCATTGCGATTGAAGAGCATATGGCAATTTTGAGCGCGCTGATCTGCCGTAACGATCAGGATGCCGCCCGCGAATTACACCGCCATCTCGATACGGCAAAACAGTCGATGATTCGTTCTATTCAGCAGCATATCACCTGAACCCTGGCGGTTTTTTATCAATAAAAAACACCACAGCAAACCGGGAGCAATAGCCGTACGCCACTGTCCCGTGGTGAGGGAACGGGTATCAGAAACGGATTTCCTCTGCCGGGATCGCGCGGATCGGGATGCCAAAACTTTCAATATTCGACAACGTGGCGTTGTGATGAGCACGGATCTGCAACCCGCTGGCGTGTGGCTTGTCGTGGCTGGTGTGCGCATCCGCCGCCAACACCACCGGGTACCCTAGCCCTGCGGCGCGGCGGGTGGTGGTATCTACGCAAAACTCGGTGGAATAACCGCAAATCACCAGTTGCGTAACGCCGTTGGCAATCAGCAGTTTGCCCAGATGGGTGCGCAAGAATGAATCCGGCGTGGTTTTTTCTATCCGGTGATCGCTGGCTTTCACCTGCAAATCGGGGTGAATCTGCCAGGCATCGCTGCCGTGGGGCAGTTCGCTGTGCGCGGTCTGGTGCTGTATAAAAATCACCGGCGCTCCGGCCTGCCGGGCACGTTCACTCAGCTGATTAATGCGCGCAATGACCGCATCGGCTTCCGCCGGTGGCGGCACAAACAATCCTTTCTGTACATCGATAATCAACAGCGCTGCCTTCATGACCCTCTCCGTTAATTGAATGCCCGCCTGATAATACGCCAGAACACGATCGGCCAGAAAGGAAAAAGCCACCGGCAGCAATGCGGGTGGCTTATCGGGTGGCAGGTGTTTATACCACCTGCTGGCGCGGGCGGAAAATATGATCAATCCCCTGCTCACGCAGCCTGTTCACCAACTCATGCCCACCGTTCGGCGTGGCCTGCGCTCGCGCACGTTCCGCTGCAAACACCGGGCTGGCCCAGAAAATGTTCACCGGGTCACCATACTGCGGCGGTAACACCAAGCGCTGAGGGCCAGGGTAAAACGAGGAAGAAAGCACATAGCCTTCATAGCCCTGCGGCGCCACTTCAGACGCCAGCGTGTGCCCTTCGCCGAACCAGGTGATATTCGCCCAGGGCACGTGTGCAAAACCGGCCAACGCGCTGGCCATTTGAATCGCGTTCTCTTCATTCACAAATTGCCCGTCGATGGCAATCGCCATTTCCATGCGGCGATGCAACGAAGCATCATCATTAAACAGAATCTCCACCCACGGCATTGGCCGGATACTGACCCCGATAGTCAGAAAATAGTAAATACCGTCGCGCTCATGCTGGGTGATTGCCATCGGCGGCCATCGGCCCTGATCGATGGCGTAATACTGCACCACGGGGCCGAAATGCTGTGCATAAAGAGCCTGATATGCGCTTTGCATGGCTGGCCACGGATTGCCCTCCTCGCGCTGCCAACTGCGCCAGAACTGCCGGGTCTTTTCCGCCAACGCATACTGGGTGTTGGTTGAAGCACAACCCAACGGGTAAACCAGCGCGCTCTCTTTGATACAACTGGCGGAATAGCACACTGAGTGATCGATATACAGGCTCCAACCGGGGATCACCGCCAGCAATTGGCCGTGGTACCACAGCGCGGCACCGTCATCGCTTTCTGTCCAGATCACCGTCAGTCCTTCGGCCTCCAGCGGTGCTTCCCCCGCCAGATTGCGGCAATACTCCGCGGCCAGCATCGGTGGCTGCCCGGCCTCAATGGCTTCGCGGTCCTCCTGCTGCGGTGCAGTGCCCAGATTACGCAGCCAGCAGGCCCGAACCTGAAAACGCTCACTCTGTTCTTCCGTAGGGTAGATATAAAAATAGGCGGCACGACTGTCTTGCTGAACCACTGCGACCAGCGTCTGGTTCTCATTACTCACTTCAGCAAGTAGGGTTGACTCGTTCATATCACCTCGGTCAGGTTAGGGTGCAGAATAATGCTGCGCACTATACCCAAATATAGCGCTATGGCACAGATTCTGCTGGGATTCCCAGAACATGCAGTTCGCGTTAAGCGGCAGTTTTTGCCATCCGCCGCATCGCCCGCTGGCTGGCACCATTGCGCACCGCGGCGCGTAACACCCGCCCGACGCCGCTTACGCCAACCCGCACCAGCCGCCGCCGAATAAGGCCAGGATTAAACCCCAACTGCTGCTGCGCCCAGTCAGGCAGAAGATCGATACCCGCTTGCATCACCAAGGCACCAAACGGCCGCGCCAAGGCGCTGGGGGCCGGGGCTGCCAACAGAATACGCGCCACCTCCTGGGTACGTTCATCGCACAGCAGCTGTGGGCGCATCCATTGCAGATAATCGGCCACTGCTGCACATGAGGTGGGCACATCTCTTGCCCCCAGGGCTTCGGCAACGCGGGCCGCTTCGCGGTAATAGCTATCCTGCTGAGTAGGAGAAAGGTCAGGGTTGCGGTAACGCAGGTGTGAGGCCAGAAAACGGCTGCTTTCAGCCACATGCACCCAGGTCAGCAAAGCCGGATCGCTGGCAGCATAAGGCTCCCCCTGGCCACTCGTTCCCGTCACCTGCAGGTGGATGGCTTTGACTTTCGCGATCAGCCGTTCGGCCTCCGCCGTGGGGCCGAAGGTAGTGACAGAAATAAACTGACTGGTCCGGCGCAGGCGGCCCAGCATGTCCTCACGGAAATTGGAGTGATCCCACACCCCGGCGAGCGCCAACGGATGCAGCATCTGAAGCAACAACGCGCTGACGCCACCGCACAGCATCGAGGTGAAATCGCCGTGAACCTGCCAGATCATCGACCGTGGGCCAAACAGCCCCGGATCGCCGGGCGGGTTCTCAAAGTCGATCCCACCCAGCGCCAGCCCGGTTAGGCTAAGCACCTGTTTTTCGATTGCTGTACGCAGCACGTCCATCCCGTCTCCCTTCTCTGTTCAGCTCATCCAGCCCAATAAGCGGAACCACAGGTAATCCAGCGGCACCAGCAGCCCAAAGGTCAGCACCGCCAACAGCAGACACAGTTTCAGCCCTTCGCGCGGCGGGACTTTGCCCATGCCCATCGCCACCACGATCGGCGATGCCTGATACGGCAGCAGCGGCGTGGAGTAGCCGATCACCTGCGTCATCAGCACCGTTATCAACGGCAGGCCACTGCCATCCGCCAGCACCGGTGCCAACGGGGTGAACAAGGCAGGTACGCCGTTAGCCGTAACGACAAAGTTCAACAGCGTGGTGATGCCAATCAGTGAGGTAAAAGCGACAAATGGCCGATCCGCCTGTTGCTGCATCACATGCAACAGCACATCACCCAACCAGCCTCCCAGCCCGGAATGGCTCACCAGCGCCGTCAGGCCAAGAATACCCGCCACATAAATACAGGTACGAACGTTGACCCCGGCGGCAAATTGCTCCCCGGTAAGAAAACCGATACGCGGTAGCAAACATACACAGGCGGCAGCCAGGCCCACCCAGGCTGGGGCAATGCCATGCCAGCGATCGGTGAGCCACAGCAACACCGTAGCCAACAGCAACAGAATCAGGCGCCATTCCGCCGCGCTGAGCGCCGCCTGTGCCGGCATTTTTTCGATTTTCTGCGGGGTGGCACGGAATAACCCACAGATACACAGCGTGAGCAACAGCCCCTTGGCAATGCCAAGGATTGGCGCGTGCAGCACCAGGTAGGCAAGATAGGTGAAGTGAATACCGAATGCGCTTTCCGCCGCCCCGCTCATCACCAGATTGGGCACATTAGCAGGGAGGATACTGGCAGACAGCTGGAAAGTGCCAAATCCCACCGCCAGCGCCAAACCAAAACGGCCACGCGAGCCTTCGGCCAGCCCGGCACGTTCCGCCAGCGCCATGACGATCGGCATCAGCAGGGTAATGCGCCCCATATTCGATGGCATAACAAACGCCAGTGCGTAGCTGATCGCCACCACGCCCCCCACCAGGCGCAACCAGGAACCGGCCAGATAAGGCAGAATACGGTTGGCAAGCCGATCGGCCAACCCGGTGGAGCGGATAGCCGTCCCCAAAATAAACCCACTCAATACCAGCCAAAACGCCGACGAGGCAAAGCCGGAAAACACCACACCGGCCGGTGCCAGTTGCAATAGCATCACAGCGGCAAAAAACAGCAGGGCCACCAGATATTCCGGCAGGCGAGACGTCGCCCACAGCGCGATCACCACCAGGGTGATTAACGCAGAAATCCCCATCGGGTGCCACATCATGCCTGTTACTCCCTGTTTGGTGTTGTTCTTTTGTTATCAAGAGGTTGTATCTTCACACAAGGGTGAAGGCGGTTTGGTGAAATCGCTCACAAATCAACAAGCTGCATTGATGCAACGCAAAGTGGTTTGCAAAGAGGCCACACACCGGGAAATAGGCCCGAGATAATTCGAGTTGCTTGCAAGCGGTGAATGCGTACAGCCCCCAAGCAACTTAAAGTATGAAGGGTATATCGATTAAGCCCTCCGCGTTATCAGGAAAAGTTTTATTTACCTGATAAAAACACTACGCAAATACTATATTGACAACGCTCTACTTTTAATGACAACGCAGCGAGCGTTGGAAAATTCCTATTTAGGTGAAAGAGCGTAACTTTGATGTAAAAATAGTAATCAACAGTGCTAAGAAATAGCGAAGTTCAATCGAAACGCTAATGGTACCCAATATTCTGAGCACATCGCCACCCAATACCGAGAAGGTTTAATGGCGCTGATTACATAAATAATAGATACATCCTATCATAGAGTCTAATTATGAATGCTAGGTTGACGTTAAGTTCCTTTTTACCCCTCTTCTTCAGCTGCTTTGCTTGTGGCCATTTAAATGCTGCCAGCACGGGCACATTGACGGTAAAGTTTGGCCAGACAACGGAGGACTCATTTAAGGCAACGCACCCTAATGCCGTCAAAATCAGTTTTAATAATGAGCTAAAAGGTAATATCTATCAGGAAAAACCTAACAGCCACAAAGATGTGCGAAGAGACATTGTGTTTGAAGATCTCGAAGATGTTTTTGTCTTGTTTGACCAGAATAAGCATTTAATCGCGTTACAACTGCAGTTTAAAAGTGATTACTTTGGTATTCTCGCCCCAAGCTTAGGTAAAAAATACTCTATAATCACCAAGAAACAATCACCTCTCGGTAGTAAATACATGGAGCTGTACAACAACGGGGTTTCAATTTATTTAAGCAAGCCATCTTTCTTTTCGGATACCTCTCTACTCTTTATAACAATCGATGCAAAAGAGAAGCTTTTAAAAAGCATCCCGAATAGCATGCTTGATAATGAGAATAAAATTCTGAATTACCTCGTGAAGAAATGTTTTTCTCCGCAATAACGTGATTAAGCAGGCTAACTCGCCGATCTGGCAGCGCTGCGGTCACCACCTGCTTGTTTCCCTTTTGCCCAAAGTAGCCCATGCTAGGCTGTGCTTACTTTATTTTCCGGCTAACTGGGATGCTGGCTCATGACGAAAAAAACTACGCTGTTGCAATTCTTCCATTGGTATTACCCTGGCGATGGCAAATTGTGGCCAGAGGCCGCCGAGCGGGCACCCGCACTGGCCGAGTTGGGGATCACGGATCTCTGGTTGCCACCGGCTTATAAAGGCGCTGCCGGTGGTTACTCGGTGGGCTACGACAGCTACGATCTGTTCGACTTGGGTGAATTTGATCAGAAAGGCACCCGCGCTACCAAATACGGTGATAAAGAAGCGCTGTTGCAGGCCACCGCCCAACTGCGTGACCACGGCATACGGGTGATTCACGACGTTGTGTTCAACCACAAAATCGGCGCCGATGAAAAAGAGCGGGTGCATGTCTATAAAGCGGATGCCGATAACCGCAACGCTATCGCCGATCAAGGCATTGATGCTCTGGCCTATACCCGCTTCACCTTCCCTGGGCGAGGAGGGGCCTATTCCCAGTTTATCTGGGATTACAAGTGCTTCAGCGGCATCGATTACATCGAAGAACCGCAAGAGACAGGCATCTTCAAGATCGCCAACGACTACGGTGATAGCGGCTGGAACGATCAGGTTGATGACGAGAAAGGCAATTTTGATTACCTGATGGGCGCCAACGTCGAGCTGCGCAACCCCGCCGTCGTTGAAGAACTGAAATACTGGGCGCGCTGGCTGATGGCAACCCTGCCCTGTGACGGCTTCCGCCTGGACGCCGCCAAACATATCCCAGCCTGGTTCTTTAAAGAGTGGGTCGACCATGTGCGCAGCGTGGCACAGCACGATCTGCTGATCGTGGCAGAATATTGGTCGCACGATCTGGCGGCACTGCAACAGTATTTGCAGCTGATAGAGGGTAAAGTCATGCTGTTCGACGCGGTGCTGCACCTGAAATTCCACCAGGCCTCAAAGCAAAGCGATCAATTCGACATGAGGCAGATTTTCACCGATACGCTGATCGCCGCCGATCCGGCCCATGCGGTGACCATGGTCGCCAATCATGATACTCAGCCGTTGCAGGCGCTGGAAGCACCGGTCGAATCCTGGTTCAAACCGCTGGCCTATGCGCTGATCCTGCTGCGTGAACAGGGCGTTCCCTGCGTGTTTTACCCTGATTTATATGGGGCCAGCTATAGCGATAAGGGTAAAGACGGCGGCGATTATCACATCAAGATCCCCGTGATCGCTGAATTGGAGAAGCTGATACAGGCGCGCCAGCGCTTCGCCAACGGCGTGCAAACCGATTATTTTGACGACAGAAACTGCATCGCCTTCAGCCGCAGTGGCACTGCCGAAGCCCCCGGCTGCGTGGTGGTACTGACTAACGGGGAAGCGAGCAGTAAAACCATTACCTTGGGCAAAAATTTTGCGCAAAAAACCTGGCGCGACTTCCTAGGCAACCGCCAGGACGATATCATAACCGACGCACAGGGCAGCGCCGCCTTTCCGGTCAACGGTGGCAGCGTCAGCGTGTGGGTACTGGCAGAATTGCTGTAAGTCACCGCCGGTGTGGCTGTATGCATACCGGTGGTAAACTAAATTTTGCCTTTCTGGTCTAAATTACGGTATCAACGCACGCAAACCATTCACACCAGAGCCTAAATAGGGTACAAGGCTGCATGAAAATTCCAAAACGACTCCAGCCATTGGTAGATGATGGTTTAATCGACGACGTCATCCGCCGTTTGAAAAGTGGCAAAGAAGCCGACGTGTTTATCGTGCGTTGCGGTGAAGAGATCCGCTGCGCCAAAGTGTATAAAGAAGCCGAAAAGCGTAACTTCAAGCAGGCCGTGCACTATCAGGAAGGCCGCAAGGTACGCAACAGCCGCGATGCGCGCGCCATGAGCAAAGGCTCAAAATTTGGCCGTCAGCAGCAGGAGGAAGCCTGGCAGAACACCGAAGTGGATGCCCTGTACCTGCTGGCTAAAGCAGGCGTGCGTGTGCCGCAGCCGGATATCTGTCTGGACGGCGTGCTGCTGATGGAGCTGATCACCGACGACGAGGGCCTGGTGGCTCCGCGTCTGAGCGATGTGACCTTAACGCCGGAACAGGCGCTCAACGATCACGCACTGATGATGAACTATGCGGTGCGCATGCTGTGTGCGGGCCTGGTGCATGGCGATCTGTCAGAATTCAACGTGTTGATGGATAAAGACGGGCCAGTGATTATCGATCTGCCTCAGGTGGTCGACGCGGCGGCCAACAACCACGCCAAAAGCATGTTCGAGCGCGATATCAACAACATGACCCAGTATTACGGCCAATATGCGCCGGAACTGTTGGGCACGAAATACGCCAAAGAGATTTGGGCGCTGTATCAGGAAGGTAACCTGACGCCGGAAAGCGTGCTGACCGGTCAGTTTACCGAAAGCAACAAGCGCGCCGATGTCGGCTCGGTCTTGGACGAAATTCAGGCAGCCAGCGATGAACATCAACGCCAGTTGCTGGCGCGCAACGAAGAGTAACTCACTCCGCCGGTGCCAGAGGCAAGGTTACAGCCAGCGCCGAACCCGGCGGCAGAACGCCGTATAATCAGCCCCGAAGCGTGCGCTGAGAAACCGTTCCTCACGCGGGATCTGCACTTTTTGCAGATAGGCAAAAAACAGTAGCCACCACGGCCACACGCCGATGCCCTCCAACAGTAGAGCCCAGGCGGCCAGCAGCAGTAACTGCCCTAGATACAGCGGATTGCGGCTGAAGCGGAAGATACCGTCAACCAGCAGCACGTTCACCTGCTGCGTGTTTTGCGGGTGAAGCGTGGTACCGGCACGGAAAAAATGCAGACAGGCGCTGAGAGTAATAGCCAGAGAAAGCACTAGCAGCACGGCCGCCCCCAGCAGCACAGGAAAATACCCCTGCCAGCGTTCAGCGGAGAGGTAACGCGTGCCCAGCATGCCCGCAGCGCAGGCTACCAGCACCACCGGCGGCAAGGTCAGCCAGTGAATCCATTTTTTCATTTTGTCACATTCCCTATATCCAGTGAATTTCAAGAGGCTTGCAGAATGCGCCTCAAAGATTAACACGGCCATTCCCTTGCCTCGGCACTTTACGCTATAACAGTGCACCTATCTCCAGCAGCCAAGGGACACAGAATGGCCGATGACTCTCCGCAGTTCTGGCGCGACGAACGCCTGCCGTTTGTTGAAGCACGCGCCATCGCCGATGGCCGCAAGCTCTGTTATTCACTGCATAGCCACGAGTTTTTCTCTATCGGGGCCATTACTGCAGGCACCAGTAGTTATATCCATGGCGAACAGCGCCTGGAAGTAAAAGCCGGTGATGTGGTGATCATCAACCCACAGCAGGCGCATGGCTGTAACCCGATTGGCGATCGGCCCTGGGCCTATATCATGTTTTATATCGACACCGGTTGGCTAGCCCGTTTACAACAGGAGCCTACGCACGATCAACAGGGCTTTACCCCATTTACGGCCTGCCTCAGCCATGACCCGATCTTATTCGCTGGCCTGAACCGCCTCTATGCCCTGTTGCTCGATCCGTTGTGCAGCCATTTGGAAAAACAGATCGCGCTCGTGGATTACTTCAGCGAACTGCCGTTACGCCTGGGAACAACGCCCACCCAGCCCATCGATATCAACCCCAAGTTGGCAACGGCCGCCGCCTTTATCCGCCGCCATTGCACGCAATCGCTGACGCTGGAGGCGATCTGTCAGGCCTCGGGCTTATCACCTTCTTACCTGATCCGCGCGTTCAAGAAGCGTTATGGCATGACGCCGCACGCCTATTTGGTCAACCAGCGCATTCAATACGGCCACCGGCTGCTGAAACGCGGCTTCCCGATCGCCGCCGCCGCCAGCGAGAGTGGCTTCGCCGATCAGGCGCACTTTCAGCGCACCTTTAAACAGCTGCTGGCGGCGACGCCCGGCCAATATCAGACCCCTTCAACCACTAAATAGCAGGCGCTGGCTGCTAATAACAGCGCCATGAAACGGTTGAAACGCTGCACATTGCGCGCACTCTGCAACAGGCCACGGAGCATCGCACCGGCATAGGCCCAGCAGGCTACCGAAACGTAGCAGATGACGAAGTAGATCGCCGCAAACTGCCACAGCAACTGCATCTCACCGTCTCCGACAAACGCGCCCATGCTGGCCATCGAAGCCAGCCAGGCCTTCGGGTTCAGCCATTGCAACCAAGCGCCGTACCAGTATGAGGGTTCTTTTTGCCTCTCGCCCTGCCCCAATTGCCCGTCGTCAGCCGCAAGCTGATAGGCCATATACAGCAGAAAACCTACGCCAGCCCAAAGGATCGCCTGCGTCAGCCCCGGCCACAGCGCCAATAGCTCATGCAAACCGAGGCCGATCAACACCAGCAGCAACGTGAAGCCCAACGTCGCCCCGGTCACGTGGCGCAGGCTGGCGTTAAAACCAAACTGCGCCCCGCTGCTCAACGCCACAATGTTCACCGGGCCAGGGGTAATGGAAGACGCCAGAGCAAAGGCGGCCATAGAAAGATAAAGCGTCATATTCAGCACCTGTAAAAAATCCACAGGTGCCAGCGTGCCGCTTCGCGGTGAGAGAGTATTGAACGAAATTGCCCTGCCGCCGATTATTTTCTGGCGGCGATTCCCCAGCGCGGCAGGCCGAAGGTGTTCACAGCCATTCCCGCCAGCACCAGCAATGCACCGCCGATTTGCAAGGAAGATAAAGCCTCTCCCATCAGCAACCATGCGCTTGCCAACCCCACCAAAGGTACTAGCAGCGCCAACGGTGCCACACGCCAGGTTTCGTAACGTGCCAATAGGTTGCCCCAAATAGAATAACCCAACAGGGTGGCAGCGAATGACAGATAGACAATCACCACTACGCTGCTCATCTGCAGATGCAGCAGGCTATCAAGCACCCGCTGACGATCGTCAAATAGCCCGCTGCAAACCAAGAACGGGACGATCGGAATCAGCGCACTCCACACCACCAGCGGCAAAATTCCCTGTTGCGGAAAGATCGCCATGATTTTCTTGTTAGTGAGGTTACCTATTGCCCACGAAAATGCCGCACCCAGCGTCAGCAACAGCCCTGCGATCGGCACCGCCGCCCCCTGATTACGCAGGCTGGCCTGTGCCAGCAACAGCATCCCCAGGGTAGCCACTACAATTCCGATCGCATGGTGGATACGCAACCGCTCGGCAAAGACTAACATCCCCAACAACAAGGTGAAGAAAACCTGTGCTTGCAGGACCAGCGACGCCAACCCAGCTGGCATCCCCACCTTGATGGCGCAAAAAAGAAAGGCAAATTGCCCAAAGCTCATGGTCAGGCCGTATAACGCCAACCATCGCCACGGCAGCTTGGGCCGGGGAATAAAGAATATGGCAGGAAATGCCACCAGCAAGAATCGCAGGCCAGCCAACAAAAACGGTGGCATTCCCTGCAAGCCGTATTTGATTATGACAAAATTCATTCCCCAGATAATCACTACCAGTAACGCCAACAGCCGATCGCGCAATGTCATCCTTGCCTCGCTTATCCCGCAGAAATTAGATCATGTATTTTATTCCTCCGCCAAATCATAATAGCGGCGGTTGAAATACACCAATCCGCGTGGACATTCACCGACCCGCACTTCCTGCACTCGGCAATAAAAGACCGTGTGGCTGCCGACCTCATGGAACTCATTAATCTCACAGTCAAAATTAGCTACCGCCGAACCCAGCACTGGCGCACCGGTATCGGTGCCGATGGCAAAGTCAACCTCGCCTGCCGCCACCGCCGCCGCCGAACCGCTGGAAGAACCGCCGGGGATCAGCTGTGGATACTGAGGGTTCAACGGGGTGCCGCTCCAGGGGTTAATCCCGGTGACGCCAAACGCCAGTTCATGCAGCGTGGTCTTACCCGTCAGAATACAGCGTTGATTCAACAGGGTATCCACAATCTGCGCATGGCGCAGCGCCGGAGGGGCTAACGCCAGGGCACGGCATCCCGCTTGCGTTGCATAGCCTGCGACGTCGAGCGTATCTTTCACCGCAAAGCGCAGGTCGCCTTGCCCTAGGGTAAATCTCTCAATGTAGGCATTGCTCTCACATAAATGGTTCATTATTTCAACCTTGATGATAAACAATGTATCTGTTTTAAGAATAGTAATCCGAGGCTGATAACAACCTGTGCTTACCCCTTGGTCTGTGCAGAAGCATGCTGCCTGCGCGCTGCCTTAGCGAGTGCCCTTTTTCAGCAACCTGACCCTAGTGTTTGTTTTTTGATCTAATTGACGATGGAATCATCATGGCTGAATTAGATGAATATTCAAGTAATATTTCACATAAAAATCACAAATAATTAACAATCCATATAACATTAAAAGTTAAATGGTTAATGACTTATCACCTTGAATAAGCTACAGAAAGAGGGAAGTGTTGATAGAAAAAGGCCATCAGAGAAAACCCCAATGGCCTTTTTAAAAATGTTTTATTTACAGTAAGTTAAAAGCCGTATTTTTATGCAGATCACAATTTTGCAATCACGAATTCGGCCTACGACTACAGCTCGTTGAGATTATGCAAAACGCAACCTAGAGACAGATTCATTTTCTCTATCTGCGCCGCCGTCATGCCCTTGAACGCCTTTTGAAACACCTTCTGCGTCAGGTGCAGCGCCTCTTCCACTTTGGCCTTTCCGGCTGGGGTCAGTGTCACTTCGGTAACGCGCGCATCCCGTTCGCTGCTGAGCGTAGTGACCAAACCATCCTCGCGCAAACGCCCGACAATCTTGGTGACCGTGGGCATTTTTGCCAGCGCATATTCAGAAATCTGCGAAATGCTGGCCGTGTGATATTGGTGGGTGATCGCCAGGACCCGAAAGCGGGAAACATCCAGCTGAACCTTCTTGAGGGTGACCTCCATGATTTGGGTATAACGCGCATAGACATTGACGATCCAATAAAAAGGGAATTCTTCACGCTGAAAAACGGGATCCTCATGCGGCAGACTATCAGGCGTTTTGCTCATCATTTTCCTTACTGAGGGAAGTGGTTGCGCAACGATTATAACCGCTTATGTTAAGCGTCTATAGCATTACCCACGTGGCATTGCTCTCTGTTATGCCCCTGCGTGGCCGAACATCGCACAAAATTGATACAAAAATTAAACACAGTTAACATTTTTGTATCAATTATGAAAAACTTGTTGCTTGCCGAAACCATTCCTTCCTATAAGTGAGCCAAGCTCCAGCGCTGATCCTTGCAAGAGCGATCCACAGACGGCCAGCGGCAAGCACTGACAATAACGATTATTTTTGTTTTTATTATTATGGCATTACCTCATTAACTCATATGCCTGCCCTGGTTTTTCAATACCTACATACCCTAAATAATTCGAGTTGCAGGAAGGCGGCGACACAGTGACAAATCGGTCTTTGACCGATTTGAACAGCGCTTGCGCTGGCCCACAGGGTGAGCCTCTTTGAGGCTCATAATCCCCAGGAGCTTACATTAGTAAGTGACTGGGGTGAGCGACAAATCTGCTTGGCAGATTTGAACGCTGCTTGCAGCGGCCCCGAAGGGGCGAGGCCCGGTATGGGCCGAGTAACAAAGCCAACGCACATGCAACTTGAAGTATGACGGGTATAAACGTTATATGCGGAGTCATTATGAACGGTAGCCCTATTGCTGAACCTATCCAGCATACCCCACCAGGTTGTTCAGCGACAGACAGCATCAAACTCAATGCCCGCCAGCAGGCCGTGATCAATAAGCTGTTTCGTCGGCTGTTGGTGTTTTTATTTATTCTGTTTGTGTTCTCTTATCTCGACCGCATCAATATTGGCTTTGCCGGCCTGACCATGGGGAAAGATCTGGGCCTGACCAGCACCATGTTCGGCCTGGCCACCACCCTGTTTTACGTAATGTACGTGGTCTGCGGTATCCCCAGTAACATCATGTTAGGCATCGTCGGCGCAAGGCGCTGGATAGCCATTATCATGGTGGTATGGGGTGTGGCTTCTACCGCCACCATGTTTGCCACCGGCCCTAACAGCCTGTATGTACTGCGGATGTTGGTCGGTATTGCGGAAGCCGGCTTTTTACCCGGCCTGCTGCTGTATTTAACCTATTGGTTCCCCGCCTACTATCGTGCCAGAGCCAATGCGCTGTTTATGATCGCCATGCCGGTGACCATGGCGCTGGGTTCGTTGGCTTCCGGCTATATTCTGAGCATGGATGGCCTGCTGGATCTGCGCGGCTGGCAGTGGTTGTTCCTGCTGGAGGGGTTCCCTTCGGTGCTGTTGGGCGCCGTCGTGTGGTTCTATCTGGATGACAGCCCAGCCAAGGCCAAATGGTTGACCGATGACGACAAAGCCTGCCTGCAGGAGATGATGGAAGCGGACAAGTTGAGCCTGGTACAACCCCAGGGCAGCACCAGCTATACCGCATTGCAACATGGCAGCATGTGGCGTGAGCTGTTTACCCCGGTGATTTTGTTATACACCCTGGCTTATTTCTGCCTGACCAACACCCTGAGCGCCCTGAGCGTGTGGACCCCGCTGATTTTGCAGAGCTTTAACCAAAGCAGCAGCAATATTACCATCGGTTTTCTCAGCGCTATCCCACAGGTTTGTACCATTATCGGTATGATCTGGTGGAGTAAGCGCTCAGATCGCAAACGGGAGCGTAAGGTTCATACCCTGATCCCCTATCTGTTTGCCGCGGTGGGCTGGATGTTCACCGCACTTAGCACCCACAGCCTGTTGCAGCTGCTGGGGATTATTATGGCGTCTACGGGGGCGTTTGCCGCGATGGCAATCTTCTGGACCACGCCAGATCAATCCATCAGCTTCCGTGCCCGCGCCATCGGTATTGCGGTGATCAATGCCACAGGCATGAGCGGCGCGGCGCTAGGTCCACTGTTGATGGGCTGGCTCAAGGATGTCACCGGGAGCTTCAATGCCGGTATCTACCTGGTCGCCGGTTTTCTGGTGCTGGGGGCGTTGGTGATCTCTTTTATCCCCATGAAGGGTAGCCGCCCACGGGCCACGCCATAACACCCGGTGAAATCATCGAAGGGTATAAACTGGCGAAGTCTCTTGATCTGAAGATCTGATCAAGAGACAGCCCTGTGGTAGAGGGCCAGGGTGAAGGGCGGGTAGTACGGTGATCCCTCTCCTAATCCTCTCCTAATCCTCTCCTCAAGGAAACGGGTTAATCTTAACTAACCCGCATTAAAACGGGGTTTACCCTTTCCTTTTTTAACGGGCGCAGCCAGCGCCCCTCTGGGTAAAATCAATAACGGATACAGACCGATTTCGATTCGGTGTACGCATCCAACCAATCTGGCCCAAAATCGCGGCCGCTGCCAGACTGTTTAAAACCACCAAACGGCATGTTGGCGTCGATCAGCGTATGGGTATTCACCCACACCGTTCCGGCCTGAATGCGTGGCGTGTAAGCCATAGCCGCTTGCAGGCTGGTGGTCCACAGGCTGGCAGTCAGGCCATAGTCAGTATCGTTGGCTTTACGCAGGGCTTCTTCGGCATCGGCCACGCGAATCAGGTTAACCACCGGGCCAAAAACCTCTTCCCGTGCCAGATTCAGGCTATCGTCCGGGTTAATCACCAGCGTAGGAGGAATATAGAACCCTTGAGCGTCCGGCCCCGCGGAACCACTAATCAGCTCAGCACGTTTGTTCCTGGCATCGTCCAGATAGGCGGCCACCTTGTTGCGGTGAGCCAGGGAAACCAGCGGGTTGATCTGCGTACTGCCATCCATACCCGGCCCGACAGACAGCGATTTCACCGCCTGCTCAAAACCGGCGACCAGGCGATCGTAAATCGGCGCTTCGATATAAATGCGGGAGCTGGCGGCGCAGACCTGCCCCTGATTGAGGAAGCTGCCCGCCATCAGGCCTTCAATCACCTGCTGCAGATCGGCATCTTGCAGCACGATCGCCGGATTCTTGCCGCCCAGCTCCAGCGTAACGCGGGTTAACCGATCGGCCGCCGCACGGGCGATCCCTTTGCCAACCGGCGTAGAGCCGGTAAAGCTCACCTTGGCGATCAGCGGGTGTTCGGTCAGCGCTTTGCCACACACCGCTCCCCTGCCAGTGACCACGTTGAAAACCCCCGGCGGCACACCGGCTTCGCTTGCCAGCTCCGCCATGCGCAGCAGCGTGAGCGGCGTGGTTTCCGAAGGTTTGATCACGATTGAACAGCCCGCAGCCAGTGCTGGCATCACCTTCCGCATGCCGATCAACAGTGGGAAGTTCCAAGGCACGATACCGGCCACTACGCCGATCGGCTCCTTGCGGGTATAGACCTGATATCTGGCTCCCGGCGGCATCGGGATGGAGACATCCAGCGTCTGCCCGGTAATTTTGGTGGTCAGCCCAGCGGTATAGCGCATCCAGTTCAGCGTACAGCCCACTTCAAAGGCGCGGGAGATATTGATCGACTTGCCTTGCTCCAGGGTTTCCAACTGGGCCAGTTCTTCGCAATGTTGTTCAAGCAGATCGGCATAGCGCAACAAAATACGCTCGCGCTCGGCGGGCAGGCGCTGTGCCCACACGCCAGCGGTAAAGGCCTGGTGAGCAGAGCTGACGGCCAGTGCCACATCGGCAGCATTGGCATCGGCTGTTGAGGAGATTTGCTGGCCGTCGGCAGGGTTGTATACCGCCAAGCGCTGTTCAGCCTGAGAAGCCTGCCACTGGCCGTTGATATATAGGCCATGCTGGCGATCGAGAAAACGCGTTACGCTATTCAATATGGTTACGCAATTGTCTGGCATACACCCTCCGAAGGTGAAATCAAGAAACCGTTAACCTTAAAAGTTTATATACACGTCATACTTCAAGTTGCCTGGGTGTTGGCTGCGTCCAGTTACTCGGCTCATCCATGAGCCTCGCCCCTTTGGGGCCGCTGCAAGCAGCGTTCAACTCTGCTCCCGGCAGAGTTGTCGCACCAGTCACATAGTTATCTATGCTCCTGGCGACTCTCGGACTTGCCGCCTACATGCAACTCGAATTATTTAGTGTATAACGACATGCCAAAATCGGCGTTTATCTGCCTGACATTCAGTTTGCACAGCGTGACACTGGCAAGCTTATTGAGGTGCCAAAGCGGCCGGATTCAGCAAATGCCGGGCGGTAACCCCTATCAAGACCGTTCACAACCTGCCCGTCATGCGGGCATCACGCCGATAAAGGTGGTTTTCTTGCGCGGGCCGGTCATTAACGCCTCCAGCCTTTCCACACATTGCAGATAATGCGGCGTTTGCTTGTGAGCGGCCACCGCCTGTTCATCTTTATAGGCTTCGTAGATATAAAAACGCGTCGGAACCTGTTCATCGCGCAGCACGTCAAAGCGCAGGTTGCCCGGCTCGTTGATAGCACCAAGATGGTTGGCGCGGAACACCTCAAGAAACTCGTCAACCTTGTCCTGCTTAACGTTAATTTCCACCAGCGTAACGTGCATAACAGCTCCTTTTCGCTCTCTGTTCGATAAACCAACCATAGGGGGATTTCTGTCTGTTGCCTCCCCTAGGCGGCAATTTTGCAATATAGCTCACAGATCATGCCCCCACAGCCACCGCGCCCCTGAATTACGGCATCTATAGTTAGATCTAACCCCCTGAGAGTGTGAACTATGCAGAACTACTTAATGGCACTGGACGCAGGAACAGGCAGCATTCGCGCGGTGATTTTTGATCTGGCCGGTAACCAGATCGCGCACGGTCAGGCAGAGTGGCAACACCTGGCGGTAGCGGGGGTTCCCGGCTCAATGGAGTTTGATCTTACCCATAACTGGCAACTGGTTTGCCAATGTATCCGCCAGGCATTGCAGCATGCCAATGCCAGCGCGCAGCAGATTCGGGCCATCGCCTGCTGTTCAATGCGCGAGGGGATCGTGCTGTACGATCGCGAAGGCGTGCCGATCTGGGCCTGCGCCAACGTTGACGCTCGTGCCAGCCGCGAAGTCAGCGAACTGAAAGAGCTGCATAACTTCAGCTTCGAACAAGAGGTATACCACTGCTCGGGCCAGACGCTGGCGTTAAGCGCCATGCCACGCCTGCTGTGGCTGGCCCATCATCGGCCAGATATTTATCGCCAGGCCGCCACGGTGACAATGATCAGCGACTGGCTGGCCAATATGCTCAGCGGCGAACTGGCGGTCGAACCCTCCAATGCGGGCACCACCGGTATGTTAGATCTAGTCAGCCGCAGCTGGCGGCCGGAGCTGCTGGACATGGCCGGTCTGCGTGCCGATCTCCTCTCACCGGTGAAAGAAACCGGAACGCTCCTGGGCCAGGTTACCGCTCAAACGGCGCAGCAAACCGGCCTGTTGTGCGGAACACCGGTGGTGATGGGCGGTGGCGATGTGCAGCTTGGCTGCCTGGGGTTAGGCATCGTCCACCCAGGGCAGACGGCGGTGCTGGGGGGAACCTTCTGGCAGCAGATCGTCAACCTGCCGCAGCCGATCACCGATCCAGAGATGAACATCCGCATCAACCCGCACGTGATCCCCGGTATGGCGCAGGCAGAATCCATCAGCTTCTTTACCGGGTTGACCATGCGCTGGTTCCGTGACGCTTTCTGTGCTGAAGAAAAACTGCTCGCGGAACGGCTCGGTGTCGATGCCTACAGCCTGTTAGAAGAGATGGCGGCACGCGTGCCGCCGGGGGCCTATGGCGTGATGCCGATCTTCTCTGACGCGATGCATTTTAAAACCTGGTATCACGCGGCACCGTCGTTTATCAATCTGTCGATCGACCCGGAACGCTGCAATAAGCAGACGCTGTTCCGTGCGCTGGAGGAGAATGCCGCGATTGTTTCCGCCTGCAATCTGGCCCAAATCGCCGCTTTTTCTGGCGTGCAGCCGCGCTCATTGGTGTTCGCGGGCGGCGGCTCGAAGGGGAAACTGTGGAGCCAGATCCTCAGCGACATCACCGGCCTGCCGGTACAGGTGCCGGTGGTGAAAGAAGCCACCGCGCTGGGTTGCGCCATTGCCGCCGGTGTGGGTGCCGGATTGTATGAGTCACTGGCCACCACCGGTGAGCAGTTGGTGCGCTGGGAACGTGAATACCACCCCAATAGCGCCAACCATGAGCTTTACCGCCAGCAAACCCAAGCCTGGAAAGAAGTGTATGCCGATCAGCTCACGCTGGTCGATCATGGTTTAACCACCTCGCTGTGGAAAGCGCCGGGGCTATAATGCCCACACTCGGCAACCCGACTGTTTGTGGTAATATTAACCGTAACTTTGTTCTCAACTCTGCAGGCACCACATGGCATACATTCCAAAAAACTACGCGAAGCTGGAAGTGGGTTATCGCGAAAAGGCATTGAAGATCTTCCCGTGGGTATGCGGGCGTTGTTCGCGGGAATTTGTTTATTCCAACCTGCGTGAGCTGACGGTTCACCATATCGATCACGATCACAGCAATAATCCGGAAGATGGCAGCAACTGGGAGATGTTGTGCCTGTATTGCCACGATCATGAGCACTCAAAATACACCGAAGCCGATCAGTACGGTTCAACGGTTATTGCCGGTGAAGACGCGCAGAAAGACGTTGGCCTGGCAACGCATAACCCGTTTGCCAACCTGAAAGCAATGATGAAGAAATAGCGGCTGACAGGCATCTTGATCCTGTTAGGGTAAAGGGGCCATCGGGTAATGCTGGTCAGTTAAGGCTAACAGTTACCTCTCTCTCGGGATTAGGGTGGCAGATGAACACCGCACTACAACCCCCTCACCCCGGCCCTCTCCCACAGGGAGAGGGAGGCCATACCTTTAGCACCTGCTGCATAATTATACCGTTTTGCGCTTAACTGACCGGCGTTAGGCTACAGGGCGGTATTTTTCCAATCTGGCGCGGCTGGCCTGCGCCTCTTCCCCCAGCCAATCCACCAGTTCGCTCAGGGCGGCGGGTATTACCGCGCGTTCAGGATACACCAGATAGTAGGCCGCTCCGCTGGCCACGCTGAGCGGGAACGGCGTGACGATGCGGTTGGCCTGAATGTCCTCTTCCAGCAGGCAAAGATCGCCGATCGCAATGCCAAACCCCTGCAGCGCGGCGCTGGTCGCCAGATCGAGGGTATCGAAATGCTGTGCTTTGGCGGAAGGCAATGCCTCATGCCCAGCCGCTTTCAGCCACAATAGCCAATCGCGGCGATCGCGCGTTGGGTGCAACAGGGTTTTCTGCGCCAGATCGCCAGGCTGCGGCGGCCGATTCAGCACCGGCAGATAAGTGGGCGTGCAAACCGGGGTCAGGATCTCGTCAAACAGATGCTGCACCACCAGCCGTTTGCGCTGTGGTTCACCAAACACCACGGCGGCATCAAAATGCTCGGTGCTGAAATCGACGCCGTGCGATACCGAAGCAGTCAGTTCGATATGCATTTCCGGCCGCTCATTCTGCAGGCGAATAATGCGCGGTAACACCCAGCGCATCGCACAGGTCGGGCATTTGATCCGCAGCGTGCCCGGCTGCGCGCTGGCCCGTGCCAACGCCTCATCCAATTGCCCCAATGCCTGCTGCACCGGTGCCAACAGCGATGCTCCCTGCGCGGTCAGCACCAATCCGCGCGCCCGGCGGCTGAACAGCGGGTAACCCAATTGCTGCTCCAGGCCAAGGATCTGGCGGCTGACCGCCCCCTGCGTCAGATGCAACGCCTGCGCCGCATGGGTGAAATTAAGGCGCTGTGCCACCACCACAAAAGTTTTCAGCACGTCAAGCGACGGTAACGCTGTCTGCATGGCTAACCCTCTATTAACGCAAAAAAACCTCTTACCAGGCATGATCTAAACGCATGGCTAGCATGACGAATTTTCTCTTGTTCGTCGATCCTAACTCATGCTTAATCGTTCCACACTTCATTCTTTTGCCCGGAGCCCATCATGCAGAGCGCCTGCTCCCAACGCTCGAAACTGCCAGACGTCGGCACTACCATTTTCACCGTGATCGGCCAACTGAGCGCCGAACACCAGGCACTTAATCTGTCCCAGGGGGCACCGAATTTTGCCTGCGATTTGCAGTTGGTGGAAGGTGTCGCCCAAGCCATGCGCGCAGGTCATAACCAATATGCCCCAATGAGCGGCGTGACCGCCTTGCGCGTTGCGCTGGCGGAAAAAGTTGAACGCCTGTACGGCACGCGCTACGACGCGGATGACGAAATCACGGTCATCGCCAGCGCCAGCGAAGGGCTCTATTCCGCCATCAGCGCGCTGGTGCACCCCGGCGACGAGGTGATCTACTTTGAACCGGCGTTCGACAGCTACGCGCCGATCGTCCGTCTGCAAGGGGCAACACCGGTCGCCATCAAGCTTTCACTGCAGGATTTACGGATCGATTGGGACGAGGTGGCCGCCGCGATCAACAGCAAAACGCGGATGATCATCGTTAACAGCCCGCATAACCCCACCGGCAGCGTATTCAGCGAGCATGATATTGAGCGCCTGACCGCGCTGACGCGCCACACCGATATCGTCATTCTGTCTGATGAAGTCTACGAACACGTGGTATTCGACGGGGGCATCCACCACAGCATGGCGCGCCATCCGGCTCTGGCGGAACGCAGCGTGATCGTGTCGTCATTCGGCAAAACCTACCACGTCACCGGCTGGCGCGTCGGCTATTGCATGGCACCGGCGGCGCTGATGGAGGAGATCCGCAAGGTGCACCAGTTTATGGTGTTCTCGGCCGATACCCCGATGCAGTACGCCTTTGCCGCCGCGTTGAATAACCCGCAAAGCTATCTGGGGCTGGCAGATTTCTACCAGCAAAAACGCGATCTGCTGGCCAACGCACTGCAGGATTCACGTTTTGAATTGCTGCCAAGCGATGGCAGTTTCTTTATGCTGGCCCGCTTTAGCAGCTTCAGTAACGAAAGTGACAACGACTTTGCGGTGCGTTTGATCCGTGAAGCCAAAGTTGCCACCATCCCGCTATCGGCGTTTTACAGCGATGGCACCAATACCGGCATTATCCGTTTGAGTTTCTCGAAAGATAACGACACCCTGCTGGAAGGCGCACGCCGCCTGTGCCAGGTGTAACCCATTGATTCCGTTGCATAGGAAAGAACACCGATGAAAAAAACCTTAAACATGCTCATTGCCGCAGGCTGCCTGTTGGCTGCTGGCTCGACTTTCGCGGCGGAAAATAAGCTGCGCTTTGGTATTGAGGCTCTGTATCCGCCGTTCGAATCCAAATCCGCCAGCGGCCAGTTGGAAGGGTTTGATATCGATCTGGGTCACGCCGTCTGTGCTGAAGCAAAGCTTGAATGCAGCTGGGTAGAAACCTCGTTCGACAGCCTGATCCCGGCGTTGCAGGCGCGTAAGTTCGAAGCGATCAACTCAGCGATGAACGTCACCGATCAGCGCCGTGCGGCGATTGCCTTCACCGACTCGATTTATCAGGTGCCTAACCGTTTGATCGCCAAAGCCGACAGCGGCCTGCTGCCAGACGCCAAGTCACTGGCCGGCAAGCGCGTCGGGGTTCTACAAGGCTCGATCCAGGAAAACTATGCCAATGCGCATTGGGCTCCGCAGGGCGTTGACGTGGTGTCTTATCAGGATCAGAACCAGGTGTATCTTGACCTGACCTCTGGCCGCCTGGATGCCACGCTGATCATGGCCCCTGCCGGGCAGAGCGGCTTCCTGGCGCACCCGGACGGCAAAGGTTTTGCCTTTGTCGGTGAAGCGGTAAAAGACGACAAAATCCTGGGTGAAGGCATTGCGTTTGGCTTACGCAAAGACGATACCGCCCTGCTGAAGCAGTTGAACGAAGCTATCGCAAAAGTGAAGCAGCAAGGGACCATTAGCGCGCTGTCGAAGAAGTATTTTGGGGATATTGATGTGACGGTGAAGTAAACCGTTGCCCCTCATTCCCAAAAAAGGCGTGAGGGGCGTAATAATCACTTACGCGCGATCAAACACCGAGCTGTTCAACCCGCGATCCTGCTGATGGCGCTCCAGCGCCAACTCAATCAAAAGGGTGATCAACTGGGTATAGCCCACCCCGCTGGCTCCCCACAGTTTCGGGTACATGCTGATATTGGTGAACCCTGGCAGCGTATTGACTTCGTTGATGATCACCTGATTATCTGGCGTCAGGAACACGTCGACGCGCGCCATCCCCAAACAGTCCAAGGCCTTAAACGCCTGCAAAGCCACATCGCGGATTTTGTCGCTGGTTGCCTGATCGATCGCCGCCGGCACCACCACCTGCGCGCCCTGCTCGTTAATGTATTTGGTGTCGTAGGAGTAGAACTCATCGCTCAACACAATCTCACCGCACAGGCTGGCCTGCGGCCGATCGTTACCCAGCACCGCACATTCGATCTCACGGCCAGCAATCGCCGACTCCACCAGCACTTTGTGATCAAAGCTGAATGCCAGCGCGATCGCCTGCTCAAATTCGGCCAAATCGTGCACTTTGCTGACGCCAACGGAAGAGCCCTGATTAGCCGGTTTAACAAACAGTGGCAACCCCAGGCGCTCGGCCAATTGTGCAAAACTGTGTTGCTGGCGGTTAGCGCGCGTCAGCGTCACGAACGGCGCGATTGCCAGCCCGGCATCACGCAGCAGGCGTTTGGTGACGTCTTTATCCATGCTGACCGCCGAGCCCAGCACCCCAGCGCCAACAAAGGGAATATTGGCCATGCGCAACAGCCCCTGTAGCGAACCATCTTCCCCCAACGTGCCGTGGACGATCGGGAATACCACGTCGAGCTGGCCTAGCGCACCGGCACCGTTGGCAGCAATCAGCTGCTGCTTCTCTTGCCCCGGTATCAGCGCGATGTTTTTATTCGAATGATTGAGCGCAATCAGCGCCGGGTTTTCCGCATTCAGCAAAAAATTTGAGGCATCGTTAATGTGCCATTGCCCTGTTTTATCAATCCCCAACAGCGTGACGTCAAACTTCTCTTTGTCGATGGCATCCAGAATATTTTTTGCCGACTGGAGCGAAACCTCATGTTCCGCCGATTTACCGCCAAAGATCACCCCAACACGTAATTTAGTCACGCCCGAAATCCTTCTGAAAAGTCATGGCAAGAAAGCCACCCATCACAATAAACGCATTGGCGGGTGCCAGCAATCATCACCTTCAGGAAAGTTCGTGCGCCGTGGAATAGCAAACGCCTCCCCCACAAAGCGTATATAATTCACCGACAAATCGCTCATGGATTGACACGAAAGGAAATAATCGGGTGAAAGAGATTGTCCTCAAAACTCCGGAGGAGATTGCCAAAATGCGCCACTCTGGCGCGCTGTTGGCCAAGGTGTTTGCTATGCTCGATGGGGTCATTCGCGAAGGCATCACCACCATGGAGATTAACGATCGCACCGAGGCATTTATCGTCGATGAACTGAAGTCACGCCCGGCCAGCAAGGGCCAGTATGATTTCCCCTACGTGCTGAATACCTCGATCGACGAAGTGATCTGCCACGGCATGCCTTCAGCCAGTAAAATTCTGCGTTCAGGCATGATCGTCAACGTCGATATCACGCTGGAAAACGGCGGCTTTATTGCCGACTCCAGCAAAATGTATGCTATCGGCCAGATCGCTCCGGTCGCCAAGCGGTTAGTGAATAACGTGTATGAGGCTATGTGGCAAGGCATTCGCGCGGTAAAACCAGGGGCAACGCTGGGGGATATCGGCCACGCGATTCAGCGCCACGCCGAACAGGCCGGGTACAGCGTCGTGCGTGAATATTGCGGCCACGGCATTGGCCGCAACATGCACGAAGGCCCGGCGGTGCTGCATTACGGCCAGCCGGGAAGCGGAACGGTATTGCAGGAAGGGATGGTGTTTACCATCGAACCGATGATTAACCAGGGCGATCACCGCATCAAGCTGAAGAAAGATGGCTGGACAGTGGTCACCCGCGACAAGAAACTGTCTGCCCAATGGGAGCACACCGTGGCGGTTACCGCTAGCGGGGTAGAAATCCTGACGCTGCGTGACGAAGAGCGCCAGGCAGGGTATACAGATCGCTACTCAATCACAACAGGGAGCTCGGCATGACGCAGTCCGCCAACCAGGCATTTATCAATCAGCTCAAGAATATCGTCGGCAACACACAGGTGCTGACCGGCGATCGCAACACCGAACGTTATCGCAAAGGCTTCCGTTCCGGCGAAGGCAAGGCGCTGGCGGTGGTGTTCCCGACCCGCCTGCTGCAGCTGTGGCAGATCCTGCAAGCCTGCGTGGCGGCCGATAAAATTGTCATCATGCAGGCTGCCAACACCGGCCTCACCGAAGGCTCGACGCCCAGCGGCGATGATTACGATCGTGAGATCGTAATTGTCAGCACCCTGCGGCTCGATGATATTCAGGTGCTGGATCAGGGCAAGCAGGTGGTCGGTTTCCCTGGCAGCACGCTGCATAAGCTGGAAAAGTTGCTCAAGCCTTACAACCGTGAACCGCATTCGGTCATCGGCTCTTCGTGCATCGGTGCGTCGGTGATCGGCGGCGTGTGCAACAACTCCGGCGGTTCACTGGTCAAGCGTGGCCCGGCCTATACCGAAATGGCGTTGTACGCCAAGCTGGATGCCGACGGGCAGTTGCGGTTGGTTAACCATCTGGGCATCAAGCTCGGCGATACGCCAGAAGAGATCCTCAGTCGTTTAGAAAAAGGGGATTACCGCCCGGAAGATATCGAATACGGTGAGCTGCGCGCCTCGGACAACGAATACGCCAGCAGGGTGCGCGACGTGGATGCCGATACCCCTTCGCGCTTCAACGCCGATAAACGCCGTTTATACGAAGCCTCGGGCTGTGCCGGTAAACTGGCGGTATTTGCCGTGCGCCTGGATACCTTTGCCAAAGAAGATAAAGAACAGGTGTTTTATATCGGCACCAACGATACCGCCGTGCTGACCGAGCTGCGCCGCCACATGCTCAGCCAGTTCGAAAACCTGCCGGTGGCCGGTGAGTACATGCACCGCGATATCTTCGATATTGCCGAAGTGTACGGCAAAGACACCTTTATGATGATCGACAAGCTCGGCACCGACCAGCTGCCGCGCTTCTTCACCCTGAAAGGCTTTGTGGATGCCCGCCTCAACAAACTGCCGCTGCTGCCGCGCAACCTCACCGACTGCGTAATGCAGAAGCTAAGCAAGCTGGCCCCCAGCCATCTGCCGAAGCGGATGAAAGAGTACCGCATCCGTTTTGAGCACCACCTGCTGCTAAAAATGTCCGGCCCTGGGGTGGAAGAAGCGCAGCAGTATCTGCAAAGCTACTTCGTACAGGCCAACGGTGATTTCTTTGTTTGCACGCCGGAAGAGGGCAAGAAGGCTTTCCTGCACCGCTTTGCCGCTGCGGGTGCCGCCATTCGCTACCACGCCGTGCATGCCAATCAGGTGGAGGATATTCTGGCGCTGGACATCGCGCTGCGCCGCAACGACACCGAATGGTTTGAAACCCTGCCGCCGGAAATCGACAGCCAGTTGGTACACAAGCTGTATTACGGCCACTTTATGTGCCATGTGTTCCATCAGGATTACGTGGTGAAGAAAGGTGCCGATTGCCATGCCTTAAAAGAGCAGATGCTGGCGATCCTCGATCGGCGTGGTGCGGAATACCCGGCCGAGCACAACGTTGGCCATCTGTATCACGCCAAACCGGATTTACAGGCCTTCTATAAAGATGCCGATCCGACCAACAGTTTCAACCCTGGCCTGGGTAAAACCAGCAAGCAGAAGTTCTGGGGCGAGCGTAGCTGACAGCCGCAGGCATTGAACGCAACACCCCCTTATGCCATAACGGCATAAGGGGCAATATGACAAACGTCAGAAGAACCAGGAACCATACCCCCACAGCACCACCGTCAGCCCAAGCAGCAGCTCAAGGAGCAGAACGCCCATAGCCAACGTCGAGCTGGAGAAGATAAAGCCTTCTTTACGGTCAATCCCCAGGAAGTTCGGGATGCCGATATACAGCAGATAGGCGGAATAACTGAGGCCGATAATCCCGGCCAACAGGCACAGCCAAAGCACCGGATACAGCGCTACGACACCGCTGAGGAACATTGGCGTGGCCACATAACCGGCAAACACCATGCAGCGGTGCAGGCTGGGGCGAGTCTCATAGCGTCGGGCCATCCAGTGGATCACTTTCCCCATCACCGCCACGCCGGCCAGCATCAGCAGGTAAAACGCGATGGCGGTATAGAAAGCAGTGACCATATCCAGGCGGATGGCATCGCCACTCCCCGAGAGCCAGCCGAGCCGCGTGGTGCCGATGTAAGTGCAAACCACCGGTATCAACGCCATCAAGAGAACGTGGTGGGTGTACAGGTGCGAGATGCTTTCATTCTCGCTTTGAATGTTTTTGAACTCGGTGCGGGGATGCGCCAGCAGCCCCCAAACATGATTGACCATGGAACACCTCCTCATTTCACCGCAGACCGCGTGCGGCGAACCCAAACATACCCCCTGGCGGATAAAACACCGCACGAGGAGTGCGGCCACGGGGCGCTTCCCCTGTATCCATTATAGTCTTTGGTGGAAAAAACGTACGCCACGCCAGCGCAGGGCTGAGTCACACCCGGCAAATTTAAGTAATCGGTGTATAGTCAAGCTGTTGCACTACCTTAATCGAGGGATACCATGTCCGTTAAAATTCGCACCCGCCAAAGCGGGATCAATCAGGTCCAGGCCGGGCAGAATGTAATGGTGATCGAACCCAGCAACCTGTATGGCTGCCAACTGGGTGACGATGTTTTCGTCGGGCCGTTTGTCGAAATCCAGAAAAACGTCAGTATTGGGGCGCGCAGCAAGATCCAGTCCCACAGTTTTATCTGTGAATACGTCACCATCGGTGAAGATTGCTTTATCGGCCACGGCGTGATGTTCGCCAACGATCTGTTCAAAAACGGCGCTCCCAATGCCGATCCGGCCAGTTGGGGGCGCACCAGGATCGGCAACCGGGTTGTGATTGGTTCCGGCGCAACCATCCTGGCCGTTGACATCTGTGATGACGCCGTGATCGGCGCCGGTGCCGTGGTCTGCAAAAATATCAGCCGAAAAGGCATTTATGCCGGTAATCCGGCCAAGCTGTTGCGAGAGCTTGCCTAGGTGAAAGGGGCGATCATTGATTAACTGTATTGATGTTTAGGCTTAGTTTAGTGTCCAATCGCCATAGTGATATTGATAATCGCTATCAATTACTGGCGGTATGGGGAATAAAGATGCGCAGGTTTGCTTTAATGATGTTGATCCCGGTAATGTTGGGATGTAGCGCTAAAAAATCTGTCGAGAACCCGGTAGAATCAGCGCCGGAAACGGCTCACCCGCAAAGTATGGCGATAAAAATGAACGATGAAACAGTAAACAAACTGCACGCCATACTGGCGCTGCACGCGGCGGTGCCTGAGGCCGATAAAGGCCAGACGATCGACCTGCTCTCACAGGCGTTCCTCGGCACCCCTTATGTTGCCAATATGCTGATTGGCTCTGCCACTACGCCGGAACAGTTGGTGATCGACTTCCACGGATTAGACTGTTTCACCTATCTGGATTACGTTGAGGCACTCAGAGAGGCCACCACTGATCAACAGTTTATTGAGAATCTGATTCAGACCCGCTATGTGAAGGGTGAGATCGACTTTCTGCATCGCAAGCATTTCTTCACCGATTGGGCGCAAAAAGAACATGTTCTTGCCGACGACGTTACCGCGCAGCTTAGCCCGCATGCCGTCACCCTGGTGAAGCACCTCAATCGTAAAGCGAATGGTGATGCTTATCTGCCCGGCCTGCCGGTGGTGGAACGCCGCGTTACCTATATTCCCAGTGAATTTGTTGACGATAACGTGATTCGCCAGTTACAAACCGGCGACTATATCGGCATCTATACCAAACTCGCCGGGCTGGACGTTACCCATACCGGTTTCTTTATTATGACGCAGGACGGCCCGGTGCTGCGCAATGCCTCTTCGCGCAAAGAAAACATGCAAGTGGTGGATTCACCCTTTGCCGCTTATGTGATGAATACGCCGGGTATTGTGGTGTTACGCCCGCGTTAACCCTGGGATGCGGTGGTGAGTCTGGCGATAATTCGAACCAGGTTTATCTGTTTGCATAAAACACCACCGGATGCGCCAAACTGGCGGTAGCAATTTGCCGCTGCTTTTGTAATGCCGCCAGTTGTATCTCGGTCACTTTACTTAACGCCGCCGTTGGGCAAACGTCCACGCAGGCGGGGCCGCGCTCACGGGTTGCGCACAGATCGCATTTCACCATCACTGGCGGAGACCCTGCCGTGACCTCAATAGTAATAGCGCCAAACGGGCAAGCCACCGCGCACCCCTGGCAGCCGATGCAACGCTCGGCATTGGCCTCAACCCGTTCAGCTCCCATCGTCAACGCACCGGTTGGGCAGGCGGCCACGCATGGCGCATTCTCACACTGATGACACATCACCGGTACGCTGAGGTTATCCAAACGCAGCACCTTCAGGCGCGGATGAAACGCCGCGCCCTCGGCCACATGTTCCAACGCGCAGGCGATTTCACAGGTGCGGCAACCGATGCAGGCCTGCGGGTTAGCAGCAATAAAACTGGTCATATCCCCTCCTTCTGCGTAAACATCGCCAGCATTTCCTGTGCTGCCTGACGCCCGGTGACCATCGCGGTCACCACCAGATCGGCCCCATGTCGCGCATCGCCGCCGGCAAATATCTTGTCGTTGCTGGTTTGCATCGTTCCGCGCCCTTTCCCCCCCGTGCAGATTTGCCCCCAACGATCGAGCTTGATACCGTGCCCACGTAGCCAAGGCATATCGTGCGCCTGGAAACCGAAGGCCATCACCAGCACATCGGCCGGTAATTCAAACTCTGAACCGGCAATCGCGCGCGGACGGCGACGCCCGTCTGGCCCCGCTTCCCCCATCTCGGTGCGAATCATCCCGACGGCACTCACCTGCCCTTTACGATTACGCCGGATGTACTGCGGCTGGACATTGAAAAGGAATTCCACCCCTTCTTCCCGGGCGTTGACCACTTCTTTCTTCGAACCCGGCATACTGAGTTCATCACGGCGGTAGGCGCAGGTCACACTGGCAGCACCGCGGCGGATCGCCGTACGCAGGCAATCCATCGCCGTATCGCCGCCCCCTAATACCACCACCCGTTTAGCATGAAGCTCGGTGAGTGGATATTCCGCGCTCTCTGCCAGCCCCATCACCTCGCGGGTGCTGGCGATCAGGAACGGCAATGCCTGAATCACACCCGGCGCGTCTTCTCCTGCTAAACCCGCAGTCATCATGCCGTAAGTGCCAACGCCGAGAAAAACGGCGTCGTAGTTCGCCACCAGATCGCTGAACGCCACGTCACGACCCACTTCCTGATTCAAATAAAAATGAATGCCCATCCCGCTGAAGATTTCCCGCCTGACGCTCAACAGGCTTTTATCCAGCTTGAACGGCGGGATACCGAAGGTCAGCAGCCCACCGATCTCCGGGTGCCGATCGAAGACATCCACCTGAACGCCGGAACGCGCCAGAATATCGGCGCAGCCTAGCCCGGCAGGGCCAGCGCCGATCACCGCTACCCGCTCTTGACGCGGGGCAACGTCCCCGACACTTGGGCGCCACCCCATTGCCAGCGCCGTATCGGTGATATAGCTTTCCAGATTACCCACGGCCACGGAGCCGCCCACCTGCTTCAAGGTACAGGCCCCTTCACACAGCCGATCCTGCGGGCAGACCCGGCCACAAATTTCTGGCAGTGAGCTGCTTTGGTGGCATAGCTCCGCCGCCTCGATAATCTTTCCTTCATTAACCAACCGAATAAAATCCGGAATAGCGTTATGCAGCGGGCAGGTCCAGTTACACCAGGCTTTTTGTGCACAGTAGAGACAGCGTTCACTCTCGTATTCGGCAGCGTATGCCGCCAACGGGTGGTATATCTCATTGAAATGGGTTTTTCGCGTTTCGGCATCGCGCTTGTTGGCCCCGACACGCGGCGATTTGCTCAGGAATGACTCACGCCGCGCGCCGTGGCGCTCCTGCAACGGTTGCCCCTGAGCGGAGCGAGTTTGTCGTTCACGGCGTAGCTGATTAAGCGCGGCTTCATCCATCAGGCGCAACGCCGAAGTCGGGCAACTCGCGACACAGGCTTGCAGCCCGGAAGGATGCTGGCTACACAGATCGCACTTCTGCGCCAACGGTGGCGCGTCCTCGTGATTAGCCACCATCTCAATGGCACCAAACGGACAGGCCATCACGCAGTTCTTGCAACCAATACACGCCTCCTGTTTGAGCTGAATACTGTCGTTAGCAAACCAGAGCGCCTGCGTCGGGCAGGAGGCAACGCAGGGGGCATCGTTACAGTGACGACAGGTGGTGGCGTTGCTGACATTACGCTGAGGTACCACGTGGATACGTGGCAGGAAATCACGACGCTGCTGCGGCCAGGTATCCTGCTGATGTGCGGTAACGCAGGCGATCTCACAAACATGGCAGCCAATGCAGTTCGCGGCATCGGCAACAATAAACTTATTCATTGGCTCCCTTTTATTATTCTGACATTCACATCAGGTCGCGATGCAATAATCAGGCGATGTTTACCTCCCGCACGGGCCTAAGTTGATTTTTGTGAATTGGCTCAAAAAAACACGCCGTTCGGCGACGCGGGGCGTATCAATAAAACCGCGACAGAATCATATGGCGATCCAGAATGATTCGACTTCTCTCATTATGAGAAACCTATCATCCCTGCGTCTCCCAATCTCCCCTCCCATCGCTCCCCGGAAACGGCGCTTTCTGTGATAGTCGACTCATTTCAACAAATTTATCGCCCTAGAATAAAAAACTGGCATTCCCTAAGCATGGATATAGCGGATTTTTCATCATTTTTATTCGCTACGCGGCCCACCGTTGGATATTCAAGGAGAAGGAAATTATGAGCGCCATTGATTCTCAAGCCCCCTCGATCACTGGTAGCCCCCATGCGACAGATGAGGTAGATCGTGTCCTGCCCCCAGGAAAGCTGATTATTCTGGGGTTACAACACGTTCTGGTTATGTATGCAGGAGCCGTGGCCGTCCCACTGATGATTGGTGACCGGCTGGGTTTAAGCAAAGACACGATCGCCCTGCTGATCAGTTCCGATCTGTTTTGCTGCGGCGTGGTGACGTTACTGCAATGCATCGGTATCGGGCGGATAATGGGGATCCGTCTGCCAGTTATCATGTCGGTGACTTTCGCGGCCGTTACGCCAATGCTGGCTATCGGTATCCGTCCTGATATCGGGTTGATGGGCATTTTTGGTGCCACTATCGGTGCCGGTATTATCACCACCTTTATCGCACCGCTGATTGGCAGACTGATGCCGCTGTTCCCTCCGCTCGTGACCGGTGTGATCATTACGTCTATTGGCCTGAGCATCATGCAGGTCGGCATTGATTGGGCGGCGGGCGGTAAAGGCAACCCCGAGTATGGCAGCCCTGTCTATCTTGGCATCTCGTTTGCCGTGCTGCTGTTTATCCTGCTGGTAACCCGTTTTGCCAAGGGCTTTCTCTCCAACGTGGCGGTGCTGCTGGGGATTATCTTCGGCTTTGTTCTGTCGATGATGATGAATGAAGTCAACCTGAATGGCCTGCATGACGCTAAATGGTTCGCCATCGTCACGCCGATGGCTCTGGGAACACCGGTTTTCGATCCAGTATCGATTCTGATCATGACCGCGGTGGTGGTCATCGTGTTTATTGAGTCGATGGGGATGTTTCTCGCCCTGGGTGAAATTGTCGGACGCAAACTCTCGCCACAGGATATCGTGCGCGGCCTGCGCGTAGACGCTGTCGGCACCCTATTCGGCGGCGTGTTTAATAGTTTTCCGCATACTTCGTTTTCACAGAATATCGGGCTGGTCGGCGTCACTGGCGTTCATAGCCGCTGGGTTTGCGTGGCTTCAGGCGGCATTCTGATCACCTTCGGCATGGTGCCGAAAATGGCGATCCTGGTCGCATCCATCCCACAGTTCGTGCTGGGCGGCGCTGGGCTGGTGATGTTTGGTATGGTGCTGGCAACGGGGATCCGTATCCTAGCCCGTATCAACTATTCCACCAACCGCTATAACCTCTATATCGTCGCCATTAGCCTTGGCGTGGGCCTGACGCCAACGCTATCGCACGATTTTTTCTCGAAATTCCCGGAAGTGCTGCAACCCCTGCTGCACAGCGGGATCATGCTGGCCACCTTCAGCGCCGTGACTCTGAATCTGTTTTTCAACGGTTATAACAAGCACACTGGCCTGATTCCCGATAGCCACACCGTTAAGCGTCAGCCACGTACCGTTCGCATGTGGTTGCTGATGCGCAAGGTCAAACAGCAGCAACAGGACGAATGATACGATTCTGGTTTGCCGCAGCGTTGCTGCACCGTTACAAGGAGTGTGATTCTCATGAAAGATGTCATCACCGTATGCCCCTACTGCGCGGCCGGTTGTAAGATCAAACTGGTGACTGAAGCAGGAAAGATTGTCCGCGCCGAAGCGGCGATGGGCAAAAACAACCAGGGGACCCTGTGCCTGAAAGGCTATTATGGCTGGGATTTCATTAACGATACGCAGATCCTCACGCCACGCCTGAAAACCCCGATGATCCGCCGTCAGCGCGGCGGCAAGCTGGAGGCCGTCTCCTGGGAGGAGGCGCTCAGTTACGTTGCCACTCGCCTCAGCGCGATTAAAGAGCAGTATGGCCCGGATGCCATTCAGACCACCGGTTCTTCCCGCGGAACGGGTAACGAAACCAACTATGTGATGCAAAAATTCGCGCGCGCCGTGATTGGCACCAATAACGTCGACTGCTGCGCACGCGTCTGACACGGCCCTTCGGTTGCAGGTCTGCACCAATCGGTCGGTAATGGCGCCATGAGCAATGCCATTACAGAGATTGATCATACCGATCTGGTGTTTATCTTCGGGTATAACCCGGCAGATTCACACCCGATCGTGGCGAATCACGTGATTAACGCTAAGCGCAACGGGGCAAAAATTATTGTCTGTGATCCGCGCAAAATCGAAACCGCGCGCATCGCCGATATGCACATTGCGCTGAACAACGGCTCGAACATCGCGCTGCTCAACGCCATCGGGCAGGTGATTATTGAAGAGGATCTGTACGACAAATCCTTTGTCGCCAACCGTTCCGAGGGCTTTGAGGAGTATCGCAAAATCGTCGCGGGCTATAAGCCGGAGTCGGTGGAAGATGTCACCGGCGTCAGCGCGCAGCAAATTCGCGCCTGCGCCCGCCTGTACGCCAACGCGAAATCCGCCGTTATTCTGTGGGGCATGGGCGTGACCCAATTCTACCAGGGCGTGGAAACCGTCCGTTCGCTGACCAGCCTGGCGATCCTGACCGGTAACCTGGGCAGACCGAACGTCGGCGTAAACCCGGTTCGGGGCCAGAACAACGTGCAGGGTGCCTGCGATATGGGAGCGCTGCCGGATACCTACCCTGGGTACCAGTACGTCAAGTTCGCGGAAAACCGCGAAAAGTTCGCCGCAGCCTGGGGCGTAGACAGCCTGCCTGCGCACACCGGCTATCGCATCAGCGAACTGCCGCACCGCGTAGCACAGGGGGAAGTGCGGGCCGCCTATATCATGGGGGAAGATCCGTTACAAACCGATGCCGAACTGCCTGCCGTGCGTAAGGCGTTTGACGATATGGAGTTGGTTATCGTCCAGGATATTTTCATGACCAAAACCGCTGCAGCAGCGGATGTGATCTTGCCTTCCACCTCGTGGGGTGAGCATGAAGGGGTTTACACCGCTGCGGATCGCGGCTTCCAGCGTTTCTTTAAAGCGGTGGAACCGAAGTGGGATCTGAAAACCGACTGGCAGATTATCAGCGAAATCGCCACCCGCATGGGCTACCCAATGCACTACAACAACACTCAGGAGATCTGGGACGAGCTGCGGCACCTGTGCCCGAACTTCTACGGTGCCACCTATGAGAAAATCGGCGAGTTAGGGTATATACAGTGGCCCTGCCGCGATGAGTCCGCAGCGGATCAGGGCACCTCTTACCTGTTTAAAGAGAAATTCTCGACGCCGAACGGGCTGGCGCAGTTCTTCACCTGCGACTGGGTTGCACCAATCGACAAACTCACCGATGAATATCCGCTGGTGCTCTCCACCGTGCGCGAAGTCGGCCACTACTCCAGCCGTTCAATGACCGGCAACTGTGCGGCCCTGGCAATGCTCGCGGATGAACCAGGTTACGTGCAGATCAACACCGCCGATGCCGAACGCTTGAACATTGCCGATGAAGCGCTGGTGTGGATCAACTCGCGTAAGGGGCGCGTCATCACCCGCGCGCAGGTGAGCGATCGCCCGAACAGAGGGGCGATCTACATGACCTATCAGTGGTGGATTGGCGCCTGTAACGAACTGGTAGCGGATAACCTGAGCCCGATAACCAAAACGCCAGAGTATAAGTACTGCGCCGTTAACATTGAGAGGATTGCCGATCAGCGCGCCGCCGAACAGTATGTGGTTGAAGAGTACAACAAGCTGAAAGCCCGACTGCGCGCAAGCGCCATGGGTTAAATCACCAGGCGACGAAAAAGCGCTGGGTTGACGAAACCAACCCAGCCTACTAGCTGTCTCAGCAACGTATACATGCTCGGCAAAATTCCGCACCAGGGCGCTATCGGCGTCCAATCAATCTCTGCTAAGCCAATAATCCTGGATATATCCATGTACAGAAAATTGATGTTAACCATGATGGTCTGCTTCCTTTCCTTGGCACTAGGTGCGTGTGTAGTCAGTACTCCGCCTACCCCCTGGTTTGAGGGGGACAAAAATTGGCCCAGTGCCCATCAGGTCAACGTTGAAAGAAATGGCAAGCAAGAAAGTATCGAAATCATAGTAAACATAACCTGTGCCGACGAATCTGCGTTGTGGATATCTCTCTATGCACACAACTACAGCAGGGCAAATCACAGCGCGCGAATTCCAATAATGTACTCAAATCAGAGGGCTTATATAGAAAAGGAAAATGGAAAACGAATCATCTCCGATGCAGCGTTTTACGATGATCTCAGCTTAAAGACGGGAGACATGCCAGCTAAGCGGTGCAGTGGCACAACGTCCTCCGCAGGCAGTAGACCCGCCGTAGCCTACTCAGCATTGCAGGCAGAAACCATAAACCTGAATGGTGAACAACGAGGCATTGTCCTTCGATTTGAAACAGCACTACCCGCTCGAGGCTCGCGGTGGACTTTGCACCTTGGGCAGTTAACTGTCGATAACATCAAAATTGATATTCCAGAAAAGATCATCATTCTCAGAGGACGGGAATGGCGCACGCATCCTTTCCAATAGCCGGCCAGTGTAAACACCCTATGATACCCACAGGCTGATATTAGGGTGGATTATCAACAATAAGCCTAGGCGACCGGGGCTCCCCGGCCGCCGTTTAGCTGGGCCGGGAAACGTTCATTACGATTCCAACGCATGGTGAACTGAGTCAATAATCGGCTGATAGCCGGTGCAGCGGCAGATGTTCCCCTCCAGCGCATCCTTGAGCTGTTCATCACTCGGCTGAGGATGTTTACTCAGCAATGCGGTGGTGCTCACCAGCACACCGGGGGTACAAAACCCGCACTGCACACCGCCTTTTTCAACGAACGCCGCCTGCAGCTTTTGCGTCAGCGGATTATCGTTCAGCCCCTCCAGGGTGGTGATCTCCGCCTCATCGCACTGCCCGGCCAACACCAGACAGGAACAGACCGCATTGCCGTCCATAATCACCGTACAGGCCCCACATTCACCAATCGAACATCCCTCTTTGGTGGCAGTCAGATGCAGAGTATCGCGCACCAGATCCAACAGACGCATATTCCCCGTCACCTTGGCTTCCACCAGTTTGCCATTCACCTTCACTTTGATTGTGCTCATTATTTTTCCCATTATGCAGAACGCTACCTCGCCCTGTGATTGCCCACCCGGTTAAATGCCACGAGCGGGCACGCCAGTCTCACTTCCGACACACCTGCTGCGCCTGCGCCATCATGTCGCGGAACATACTGATAAACACCGGCTGCTTATAAGCCGCTGACCAACGTTTACCAATGGCGGCATAAATCAGCTTATCCAGCACCTCGCAGGCGCTGGCAATGGTGTCGCTCGTCAGCTTCTGGCCCTGCAAGCAGCGCTCTACGTCCAGCATACGCTGCGGCTTGCTGAACAGTGCACCATCCACCAGCCGACAGTAGCTCACGGCACCTTCGGCATCAAACTCCAGCAGCGCGGTCAGGCTCTGACGCGTAATATTCAGCGCGTTACGCCGCCCAAGCTGATGATAAAAGCCTTGCGCATTCGGCCTGGCCAGCGGTGGTAATATCACCTTGGTCAGCAATTCGTCCGGCTGACGCTGAGTTTTATATCCAGAGAGCAAAAATTCACCGAGCGACAGCGTGCGCACGCCGGTGTGGGAGCGCAACTCCACGCGCGCATCGTAGATAATGGCGGGCGGGATCGAGTCACCGCAAGGAGCGGCATTGACGATATTGCCGCCGATCGTTGCGCGGTTACGAATCTGGTACGAACCCACCGTCCGGCACGCCTGCACCAACAGCGGGAAGCGCTCACGCAGCAGAGGATGTTCGGTAATACGGTTGAAGGTCACCGCCGCACCGAGGGTGATTTCGCGGGTGTTGGGATCTTCGCTTATCTGAGTCAATTCCTTCAGACGAGAAATATCCACCAGCTTCATTGGCCGGGTCTGCAATCTCCCCTGCACGATAACGTCCGTACCACCAGCAATGGCCGTGACGCCATCATTTGCCAATAGCGCCAGCGCCTCCTCAAGGCTCTGCGGACGCATCACCGTCACGTCAGTCAGGCGCAATACCTGTTTTTTGTTTTCCGCCTCAAGCATCATTTCACTCTGGCGGGCCGGTTTTTTCAGGTTATAGCCGAGAATCACCTGCTCCAGCGTCAGCGGCAAAGTGTTGAAGCGCGTGCCCAGCGCGAAGCTGACCGCGTTATTAATTGCCGCTGCCGCCAGTTCCGTTGCGGGTTCACCGATCCCTTTCGCCCCGAGCGGCCCGGCCATATCCGGGTTCTCGACGCCAATCACCGTAATCGGCGGAATATCTTTGATGGTGGGCAGCAGATAGCTGTCGAAGTTTTCCGACTTCACCTGGCCATTTTCAATATTAAAGTCCTCCAGCAGCGCATAGCCGAACCCCTGCGCGACCCCGCCGCAAACCTGCCCGGCAAAGCCGACGGGATTGAGGACATGCCCAACGTCATGCGCGGCGGTCACATGCAACAGATCGGTCTTACCGGTACTGGTATTGACCCGCACTTCGGCTATCTGGCAACCGTAAACCCAGGTGAAATAAGGGCTACCGCACCCTTTTTCTTCATCCCAGTGGATAGGCGGCGGCACAAACCAACCATATTCAGTCAGGCTGACACTGGCCCATTTAGTGCTGTTGACCGCCGTTTTAAAATCGATGCGCTGACGTTGATCCTGCTTGTTGATGATATAGCCCCCCTGCCAGAGGGTATTGGCAAGATCCTGCGTGCCGATGCCATCGCCGACCACGCTGAGAATGCGCTGCTTGATCTTATCCGCCGCATCAAGAATAGCCCCGCCGCCAACCAAGGTCCCGCGGGTAGCTGCCGTGGAGCCGCCGTCGCCAATCACCGAGGTCGGCGGTTCACTGAAGTGGATATCCGTCAGTGCAATGCCAAAGGCCTGTGCTGCAATCAGCGACATGGTGGTTTGCAGGCCCTGGCCGTTTTCCGATACCGACGTCGAGATATTCACGCTACCGTCTTCATTGACCTGAATCAGCGCCGTCGAAGTATCAACGCCTTCCGCACCGATAGAACAACCGCGATAGCTTAACGCCAGGCCAATGCCGTAGCGGTTCACACCACCCTGTTGGTTCAACGCGTGGTAATGCTGTCGCTTAGCCATAAACTCCGCCGAGGTTGTCGCCTTTTTCAGCACTTCCACGGCCGAGACGGTATGTTTATCAAATACCTGCCCCGTCACCGAGGTATCCCCCTGACGCAGGGCGTTCTTTTCGCGCAGCGCTACCGGTGACATCTGCAGATAGTCAGCGATCTCATCCATAAAAGACTCGTTGGCGAACACCACCTGTGGAGAGCCGAAGCCACGCATCGCCGAGGTATAGCTGTTGTTGGTGTAGACCCCTGTCACCTCGATATGCACATTAGGAATGCGGTAGGGCCCCGCCGCCTGCACCGAGGAGCGCCAGGTGACGAACGGCGTCGACGCCGCATAGCCGCCACTATCGGCCAGGATATCGATCTTCATCGCCAGAATATGGCCTTCGTCATCGAAGCCGGCTTTGTACTTCATTTTGTAGGGATGACGTTTGCAGCTTTCGATGATCGATTGCTCGCGGTTATAGGCAAACTTTACCGGCAGCCCGGTCAGGCGCGTCAACAGCGCCGAACGGCATGCCAGATGGTCGATGATGTCGTCTTTACCACCGAACGATCCCCCCATTACCGCGCGTTTGACGTTAATTTGGCTCTGCGGGCACCCCATAAACTTCGCTACAAAGCTGCGCACACGATGCGGGTTCTGGATCGAACCGGAAATAATCAGGCTGCCATCGGTGGGATCCAGCCAGGTGAGGACCACTTCCGGCTCAATGTAGGCATGTTCCTGAAAACCGACTTCATATTCGCGCTCCAGCACGTGGCGGGCCTGAGCGAATCCCTGCTTAACATCACCTTTGAGGGTGTGATGATAGGCAGCAATGTTGTCGCTCCGCTCGGGGTGAATCAGGCGCGCTCCCGGAGCCAGGGCCTGCTCAACGTCGGTGATCGGCGCATAGGGCGTGTAACGCACACGGATTTTATCGGCAGCTTCGCAGGCCGCCGCATAGCTGGTCGCTGCTACCACGGCAATCACATCACCGTGAAACACCACTTCGTCTTTAATGATCGGCAGGTAGTCTTTAACGATGATCCCGACAACCGGCGTACCGGGGATATCCTGGTAGGTGGCGATCTTAACGACCCCCTCAACCGACAGTGCATCACTGAGATCAAGCTCTTCTACTTTACCGGCGGGAATATCCGCATAGCGGCAAACGCCAAATAGCATTCCCGGCAACAGGATATCATCACCGTAAACAGCAGTTCCCTTAACTTTCGCCATGCCATCTACGCGTCCTGGCAGCGCTGAACGTAACGCACACATACTATTCCCCTATTGTCATCCGTTGATGGCAAACCCGGTTTAGCCAATGCAAACGATTGCAATCGACCTCGGGCAACGCCTTCTCACCGTTAACGGATCCAATATTTATGCCAAGAATAAGATGTCTGATTTTTATGCTCTATTTTTGCTACCTCTGCCACACGGTGCTTTAATTGGCGGAGAAAAAACCCCCTAATAACTTCCCACGCCTCCTTGGCTGCCTGTTAAATTTCTCAAATTGATAAGGCGCATCTTCTCATAATAATAATCGCCGCTTTCCGCAGGCTGGCGTTTACGCCAAAAGCGAGGCAAGCCAACGCACATGCAACTTGAAGTATGAAGGGTATACTGAGTAATCGTTTGACTTCACTCTAAAGCCGCGGTTATCTATCAGCATAAAATCACTGATTTTATTGTTTTTTCAGGGAGAACTTGATGACAACAACCTGGCGTTGTGCCCCCTTGGCCGTTGCCTTATCGGCCATGCTGCTGCTATCGGGCTGCGAGCAAAAAACCGATCCAAACCATATTAAAGTCGGCGTGATTAACGGTGCCGAGCAGGATGTGGCCGAAGTTGCCAAACGGGTAGCCAAAGAGAAATTTGGCCTGGAGGTAGAACTGGTCGGTTTCAGCGGCTCGCTGCTGCCTAACGATGCCACCGATAAAGGCGAACTGGATGCCAACGTGTTCCAGCATCGGCCGTTTTTGGCCCAGCAGAATCACGATCACGGCTACAAGCTGGTCGCCGTCGGCAATACCTTTGTGTTCCCGATGGCGGGCTACTCGAAGAAAATCACCTCGCTGACAGAGCTGCAGGACGGTGCGGTGATTGCCATCCCCAACGATCCCACCAACCTCGGCCGCGCGCTGCTGCTGTTGAAAAAGGTTGGGCTGATCGATCTTAAAGAGGGCAAAGGTTTGCTGCCAACCTCATTGGATATCAGCGCCAACCCGCATAATTACCAGATCATGGAGTTGGAAGGCGCGCAGCTTCCCCATGTGCTGGACGATCCTAAAGTCGCCGTTGCGGTCATCAGCACTACCTACATCAACCAAACCGGCCTGACGCCAACCAAAGATGGCATTTTTATTGAAGATAAAGAGTCGCCGTACACCAATATCGTGGTGGCCCGCGCCGACAACAAAGACGCGCAAAACGTGCAGAACTTCGTAAAGGCCTACGAGTCCGATGAGGTAGCCAAAGCCGCAGAAAAAATCTTCAACGGCGGTGCCATAAAAGGTTGGTAACCGCACGCTTAGCCTGTTGCAGGCTCCTTGCGTGAGCCTGCACCTTCCCCAAGCCATCACTCCTGTTTCCTCTTGACCCTTACGCTACGTCAGGCTTTATATTCTTATGACCTGAAGCTGCAGGAGATAACCCAATGTTATTAAAAGTGGGCGAACTGGCGCGCCGTTCGGGAATGACCGTCAGAACGCTGCATTACTACGACAGTATTGGTTTGTTGATCCCCTCGGCACGTTCCGACGCCGGATATCGTTTGTATAACCGCGCGGATATTACCCGCCTGCACCATATTCAGGCGTTGCGCCGCATGGGAGTCACGCTGGCAGAAATCGCAGCACTCCTGGCCCGTTCCGAGCTGTCTCTGCCGGCGGTGATTGCACAGCAGATTGCCATGCTCGATCGGCAATTGGCGCAGATCACCGCACTGCGTGGCCGGTTGCAGCATATGCATGCGCAATTGGCCCTGGGCGATGAACCTGAATTAAACGACTGGCTGACAACCTTGGAGTCAATGACGATGTACGATAAATATTTTACCGCCGACGAACTGACGCAGTTACCCTTCTACCAGGCAGATGAAGCACGTAACCAGGAATGGGGAGAGATGGTCAGCAGCGTATCGGTGCTGATGGAAAGCGGCGTCAGCGCAGAAGATCCACGCGCTCAGGCCATTGCGCGCCGCTGGATGCGGTCGCTGGAGCGTGATACCGCAGGTAATCCGGCATTTCTGACCCGATTGAATACCATGCATGCTGATGAACCCCTGATGCGTGAACAAACGGGCATTACCCCGGCAATGACCGAATACATCACCCGCGCCTTTGCTGAAACCAAATTGGCAATCTACCGCAAGTATCTCGATGAGAAGGAATATGCCTACGTGCGTGCCCACTATTTTGATCGCATGCAGGAATGGCCGGGGTTGATCGCGCAATTCCAGCAGGCCATGCAAGCAGGAGTCCCTGCAGAATCGGAGCAGGTACAACGGCTGGCTGCTCAATGGCTGGAACTGTTCCGCTCCTATGCGAGCGATAACCCGGCAACCCAGATGAAAATCCGCCAGGCGATGGAACAGGAGCCGGCGCTTACTGAAGGCACCTGGCTCACTCCCACCCTGCTCGCCTACTTGCGTCAGTCGATTGCACAACTGATGTCTCGCGCTGGCAGATAACCGCCATCACTCCCCCTTTGAGTGCGCGGCCAGGCATTCAGAGGGCATTTGCTTCTAACGCTCTGCAGGTACGTATTACCGAAATGAACGTATCCCTCGTTCAACGTATAATGTGTTGATTCGTCATCACTGACAAGGATCGCTATGTCACTTGCAACCCCACCGGCCATGCTGGTTATCGCTGATGCCAGCATTGAGGATATGGCTGCCATTCAACAGATTTATGCCCATCACGTGCTGTATGGAGTGGCTTCGTTCGAAGAAACCCCGCCTTCGCGGGATGAAATGCAGGAGCGTCGCAACAAGGTACTGGCCGCTGGGTTGCCGTGGCTGGTGGCCAGACTGGACGGACACGTGGTGGGATACTGCTACGCCACGCCATATCGGCCGCGCCCGGCTTACCGCTATACGGTTGAAGATTCGGTCTATATCGCCGAAGGCCTGCAAGGACACGGCATCGGTAAGGCCCTGCTCAGCTCGTTGATTGCCCGCTGTGAGCAGGGCCCGTGGCGGCAAATGTTGGCCGTTATTGGCAATGCGCAGGGCAACGCGGGATCGCTGGCGCTGCACAGTAAACTGGGGTTCAGCAGCGTCGGCACCCTAAGTGGCGTTGGCTTTAAATTTGGTGGCTGGTTGGATACTCACATCATGCAACGCACGTTGGGTGAAGGGAGCCACACGCTTCCGGTTACTGACGTTCGGCCTGAGTAGAAAATCACCTGCCGCAGCCCGGCAGGTGATGCCGATGGCTTATTCCGTGTCGTTTTTTGCCAAACGCCCGTCTTTCTGGCGGCGATAGTCGCGCGCCGCCGCCGGGATCGGCGTTACCTTACCGGTTTCGATCCAGGTACGCAGGCGCGAAGCATCCGCAAAGTGGGTATATTTGCCAAAAGCGTCCAACACCACGAGCGACACCGAGCGGTTGCCGATCACGGTGCGCATCGCCAGGCAATGCCCGGCCTGGTTGGTAAAGCCGGTTTTGGTCAGTTGGATATTCCACTTCTGGTTATAGACCAGGTGATTGGTATTGCGGAACGGCAAGGTGTAGTTAGGATCTTTGAACGTCGCCATACGTTCAGTCGTAGTGCTCAACTGGCCGATCAGCGGATATTGTTTAGTGGCAATCAGCAACTTGGTCAGATCGCGGGCGGTGGACACATTGTGAATCGACAACCCGGTTGGCTCGACGTAATGGGTATGAGTCATGCCCAGAGATTTAGCCTTGGCGTTCATCGCCTTGATAAAGGCGTTATAGCCACCTGGGTAATGATGCGCCAAGCTGGCGGCGGCGCGGTTTTCTGACGACATCAACGCCAGCAGCAGCATTTCCTTGCGGCTGATTTCACTGTTCAGGCGCACGCGTGAATACACCCCTTTCATCTCCGGCGTATGGCTGATATCCACGGCCAGCATTTCATCCAGCGGCAAATGCGCATCCAGCGTTACCATCGCAGTCATCAGCTTGGTGATCGAGGCGATCGGTACGACTTCATCCGGGTTACGTGCATAGAGCACCTTATGGCTCTGCATATCCACCACCATCGCACTGCCGGAAGCCAGCTCAGGCTGGGTCGCGTGCGCGGCAACCTTTTTCTCACTGGCTAGCGCCCGCGGCACTTGGCCAATGCCCGTTTGCAAAGCGAGCAGGGTTAGAACCAAAACACGGATTTTCACATGCATTACTCTTCACGGAGAAAGGGGAAACCTAATGCGTTGAATTATAAGTGAGGGATATGAATTTAGCACAGTGATTGTTAACAGCTATTTGTGACAAATTCTGTCGAAGCGAAAATTAGGCAAACCGCGAGCGCACGGGGCTGTGCGCTCGGCTTAACAAAAGTTACAGTGCCGGTTGCCAGGCCGACTGCGGCAACAGATACACCCCAGCGGGCTGCTGTGCGCCAACACCGACAATATGGCCGATCCCCGCCGCCATTACCGCCAGGGTGACATCAAAGGCATTCAGGCTGTCACCATAGCCCGCCGTCAGGTTAAACATTGAGCCGTTCGCCAGCAGATACAGCGTTTTTCCGGCCAATTGGTAGGCGTTAACAAAGGGTAGCGGTTCGCTGCACGGCAAGGTTTGCAGGAAACCCACATCAATCTCTTCCGCCACATGGCCCACGTTGAGGATAAATACCCCCTCTTTCGCCTGTTGCAGATGCGCGGCAGACAGCACGTTCTTCGCCCCGGTTGCCGTGGCAATCACGTCGGCCTGTGCCATTGCCGCAGCCAGATCGACAACCGCCCAGCCGTCGTAACGCGCCTGTAAAGCCCGCGCCGGATCGATTTCTGCCACGATCACCTGCCCACCATAGGCCTTGGCGGCAGCAGCTACGCCCTGGCCCACCAGACCATAACCGATCACCAGCACGCATTTTTCATGCAGTGTTAAATGGGTAGTCTGGAAGAACGTGTGCCAAGCGGTGAGCCCCACCATATGGCGGTTATGCAGCCCTTCTTTCACCGGCAGGTCATCCCAGTTGAAAATCGGGTAGCGCGGCGCAATGCCGCCCAGGCGGTTGATGCCTGAACCGGTGGCTTCCAACCCGGCCTTAATCTGCGGGCCGCTGGCTGACTGGTGCAGACGCGTGGTGAGATCGGCCCCCATCTCGCAAAGATGTGTCGGATTCCAGTCCAGCGCGCGATCAAAAGACGCAGACCAGTCGGCCTCGCTCATATCACGCCAGGCATAGGCTTCGGCACCGTGGCGCTCTAGCCAGGCCACCACGTCATCCTGAACCGTTGTCGGGTTACAGGTGGTGAGATAAATCGCCGCCCCTTTCCCCAATAACCCCGCCACCAGCGGTGCCATTTTCAAATCCAGGTGCATATTGCAGGCCAGACGCACACCGTGCAGATCCGGCAATGCCGCAACCGCCGCACGGGTGCGCGGCATATGGCGCATCGCCCAGTTCAACTCACCGTCAAAATCCTGATACATTTGTTGCTCCTCCGCTACACCACAGGATAGCTCAGGGAAATGTGCTAATCTGTCGCAAACCTAGCACTCTCCCATCACTGAGATTTATACCCAAAGAGATTTCCATCGTTATCTTACAACAGAGGCATATCCATTACCTTTCAAGTTGCGGATCGCCGACAAATGGAATGACGTGGATTGAAATAAAGAGCCTATGGTGGCGTTTACAAAGAAGGGGATAATTTCCCGCTTATCCAATCTGGCAAGCGGGAAATTATCATAGACACAGGATAATAACAGGCACAGCGGTAATAAATGAAAATCAGCGGAGATTAGAACAGATAACGCGCACCCAGTACCACTTCGCTGGAAACCAGACGCGCTTTCATTTGCTCGTCCTTCAGCCCTCTGACGTTGTTGAAGTTGTTGTAACCACTTTCAACATTGCCCATATCAACGTAACGATAACCCAGATCGAAGCTCAGGCGCTCAATAGGGGCATAGCTGATCCCGGCCCCCAGAGAGTAGGCCAGATTGGTTTGGCTGTTTGAACCATATTGACGTGAGGTATTACCCTGCCAGCCATCAGATTCAACTTTAGCGATACCCAGGCCAAGGGTGCCATAAATCGAGAAGTCATAACCCAGTGCATAATCACGGTAAGCATTGAGCATTAAACGTTGCACATCCACTTTATGGTGATTAAAGCTGCTGGCAAAGGTGGTTGACCCGCTGGTGTATTCGCTCTTCTTCTTGAAAACGTATTCACCTTCGGTGCGCCAGCCATTACCAAACTGATAACCTGCGGCAATAGCCCCATTAAAGAAATTTTCTCTTTCATTGCCGCTGACAAAACTCCCAACGCCTGGGCGGCTGCTGGTATCCATATTTTTTGCCGATTGCTCAACGTGCAATAACTTCAGTGAGCCGTAATAACCTTGCAAAGCATCATCAGCAAAAGACTGGCCAGAAATAGCCGCTAAAGAAATAGCCAGCACAAGAGGTTTAATATTCATGCGTTCCTCGCTCTAAATAAATTAATAATGATGTGAAGCATCGCAATCTGGCTTATTTCACATCATCGCAACAGATTCCGTTAAAATAGCCAGCCCAGCGCGAGGAAACAATTCGGTCGATTACCTAACTTTCTAGGTGTTTTTACCTAGTCCATATTTTTAGTCAGCAGCCCGCCATAAATGGTAATCAATTTAACCAAGGAGTTAATCTCCAATTTGGCAAACAGATTGGCGCGATGCGCTTCAACGGTACGCGGTGACAGGGTTAAATCATGGGCGATTTCTTTGCTGGATTTACCCTCCATAATCAGCAGGGTGATTTCATATTCACGTGCAGAGAGCGTGCTGAGCTTGTCTGTTAATTCGGCATTTTCTGCGCGTTGTTTCTGCAGCAGATGCTGATGCTCCAATGCTGCGCTGACGGTTTCGATCAGCAAATCTGCATCAATAGGCTTGGTCAGGAACTCAAAAGCGCCATTTTTGAACGCACGTCGGCACAGATCAATATTGCCGTGGCCGGTCATAATGATGACCGGGATTGCCAGCCCTTGCCGCTGCCACTCTTCCAGCAGCAGCAGCCCGCTTTTGCCCGGCATACGGATATCCAGCAGCAAACAACCCGATATGGCCTGCGGCTCCTGCATCTGTTGCTGGAAATCCAGCACGCTTTCATAGGCCCGCGTTTGCCAGCCCATGGTAGCCAATAATGAGCTGAGCGAACAGCGGATGGCCTGATCGTCATCAATCAGATAGATAAACGGCTCCATCACTCCTCCTGAGCGTTAAAAGGGAACCACAGGGTGAAACAGGCCCCCTGCCCGGCAATATTTTCTACTTTAATACTGCCGCCAAGGCGGTGGATCAAGGTTTCAGCCAGCGCCATACCCAAGCCTAGGCCGTCTGGGCGAGTGGTGAAAAAAGGCATAAACACCTGTTGCAACGCCTGTTCAGAGAGCCCAGGCCCGCCGTCTTTGAGCTGCAACGTAATGCCTTGCTCGGAGGCCACGGCGCTGATGGCTACCCAGGACGCCGCCTGATGTTGCTGCGCCTGAATGGCATTGGTCAGGATGTTATGAAAAATCTGCTCAATCCACAGCGGTTCAGCCCGCAGTGGGGGCAAGGTTGCTGGCAAGCGGTTGATCACATTAACCCTCCCGCTTTGGATCTCATTTTCCAGCAGCATGGTGACACGCGACCAGATCTCACCCAGATTTACCGCTTGAAACACCACCCGATCATGAGTCAGCTTTTGCCGGAACTGCAGCAGCAGTGCGCTGATACGCTTTATCTGGATCACGGCAGCATCCAGCAGTGGCGGCACCTTGTGTGCCTGTTGTTGATTAAGCAGGCGCAGCGCGGCCTGGTTATAGCTCAGAATCGCCGTTAACGGCTGGTTCAGTTCATGAACAATGCCGGTGGTGATTTCGCCCATCGCATTAAGCCGGGTCAACTCCGAGAAATGTTCACGCAGAACGGCAATGTTGCGCTGGCGTTTTTGCACACGATACTGGCTGACAAAATAGATAATCCCCGCCCAACCGAGTGACGCTAGCAACATCAGCAGCCACGGTAAGCGCGCCCAATCAGGATCGCGACTGGCAGAGAGTTCAAAAGGCTGCAAAGCGCTGGCGACCTCTTTATCCCACTGCCAATAGGCAGGTTGCCAGCGCCCGCCGAGTTCGATCAGCTCAGCATTCTGCCAACTAAGACGAATATGCCGAAAATAGTGGCTCTGCGGCAGTTCGGCCAGCAGCACGTTAAGATCGATCAGCAACGCAAAATGCTGATCATTGAGCCAATAAGTGCCCTTACCGGCGGGCAACAGGGTATGGGGTGCCGCCGCAGACGGTAGCGGTTTCCAGGCAAGGATCTGGGGGAATTTCTCTTGAATGACTGAAGGATCGCTGGTTACGGACAGTAATGAAAGAATCGTTTCATGCTGCGCGAGTTTGACCGTGATATCGCGATGTAAAATACGAAAATCGATGGATTGCTCTTCATATTGCTGCTGCAAAGCATAAATAATCAGCCCACTGCCAGAGAGCAAAGATAACAGCAACCAGATACCGACCTTGAGCATAATAATTCCATGTTATCCTGGGATAACTTTATAACGAGTAAAAGATTTTATATATTGAGGCCAAACGGGCAACACACGCTTAATATCAGCAGTTGATCGCAATCGATAAGGAAAAATATGACGGATCTGGCCCATTATATCACGCAATATGGTTATTGGGCGCTGTTAATCGGTTGCCTGCTGGAAGGGGAAACCATTACCCTGCTGGGTGGTATTGCGGCACACAACGGATTTTTGCGCTTACCATTGGTGATCGCGGTGGTGGCACTTGGCGGCACGTTGGGCGATCAGTTGCTCTATTTTGCCGGGCGCTATTTTGGTGGCCGAGTCATTTCACGCATCAAGAATCAGCAGCAGCGCATTGAGCGCGCGCAACGGCTGATTGCCCGCCACCCGATGCTGTTCGTGATTGGCGTGCGTTTTATGTATGGTTTCCGCATTATCGGCCCGGTGCTGATCGGCGCCAGCAAATTGCCCCCTTCGCTGTTTATCCCGCTGAATATCCTTGGTGCCATCCTCTGGGCGACGCTCTTTGTGCTGCTGGGCTATTTTGGTGGCCAGGCTATCGGCAGTTTCGTCAGCGGTTATGATAAAAAGCTCTACAGCCTGCTGTTTTGTGCGCTGGTGATCGCCGCCATCCTGTTGCTGCGCTATTGGTGGCGGCGCAAACGTAAAGCCTAAGCTATTTGTTGAACATCAGTTTCAGGCCCAGCAACGCCAGAACGCTGCCGCCCAAGCGATCAAACCAGGCTTTGAAACGCAGATACACCCGGCGCGGGCGTGGCGATGACAGCACAAATGCCACAAAGGCATACCACAGCAAGTCGACCGCGAGGGCAATCAGCGGCAGCACGATGTACAGCACTGGTTCAATTGTATGGCTGAGCAGCGCGGCAAATACGCTGCCGAACACGATAGCGGTGTTCGGATTGCCCAACTGGGTCAGCAACCCGGTGGTAAATGCCCGGCGAAACCCCCATTGCTGCCCCCCGGTGGCTTCTACCGTCAATGGCTGGCTGGCAGCGCGCAGCATCCTGAATGCCAGATAAATCAGATAAGCGCCCCCCAGCATTTTCAGCGTAGTGTACAGCCAGGGTAGCGCCAGCAGCAGAGACTGCAGGCCGAGCAGGGCAATCAGCGCGAAGACAAAACACCCTGTCCCCATGCCTAATGCCACTGCCATGCCGTCACGACGCGACGAGGCCACGGCGGTGCGCGCCACCAGAATAAAACTTTGCCCTGGGCTCATCGCCCCCAGCGTAATCGCGCCGGTAATGCTCAATACTGACAACAGCGTTTCGCTCATCATGTCCCTGTTCTCCACGAGATCCTGGGTTTAAATCTGCGCGTCGGTAACTACAAAAGCAACGGGAAATATCACTAGGCTCGGCAGTGCCCTTCAATTGATCATGATGCCGTCGCTGTGCCAAAGACCTATCAGGTGGCCGGTGTTCAAACCCGACAACGCAGCGGGCAGGCTTTGGGCTGGGGCCATTGCGGGACACAGTTTGGATACCCTCTTTTAATCTTAAACCTGCCAGAGAAGCATAAGCACGGCTGAACACAGCAGATCTGCTCCCCTTCCACGCCTAACGCGATAAAAGTCTGTTATAAATAACTTTATAACCTAACCGCATCAGGGTGCAGCCGGTTAATCTCCGGTGTGACCACGGTCAAATTTAAATAAAACTGTACTATCAAGTTAAAAAAACGTTCTTTGTGGGTAATATTTTGCTGCCCGAAAAATATAGATTAACTCCTGAATACCCTGGCTTTTAAAAACCTTCCCACATGAATTCATGGAAAGAAATATGAAAAAACCAATTAACTGCATGAATCGCCCGGATAAAAAAACGCTGAAACGCCTGTCTGGGTTAATCTGTCTCTCTGCGTTAACCCTCGCGGGATGCGACAACAGCTCCAGTACCTCGCAAAACGGCGATAAAATTGAGCGCTTGCTGGCGCAGATGACCTTGGAAGAGAAAACCTCGTTCCTGCATGGTTTAGTCAAAGGCTTTGATATGTCGGACTTTGGCGATCCGGAAAACAAGGCCAACGTCGGCTTTATTCCAGGCGTGCCCCGGCTCAATATTCCACCACTGCGGCTCACCGACGGCCCCGCCGGGGCGCGCTATACCAAAGGCTTGACCACTGCGATGCCTGCGCCAGTCTCTCTCGCGGCCAGTTTTGACCCTGCATTGGCCAAGCAATACGGGGCGGCCATCGGCGCGGAAGCCCGCGCGATCGATCAGGATGTGCTGCTCGCCCCCATGGTCAATATCGTCAGAATTCCGGGGGGCGGGCGAAACTTTGAAACTTTCGGTGAAGATCCGCTGCTCGCCGGAGAAATGGCCAGCGCAGAGATCACCGGCATCCAAAATCAGGGGGTGATGGCTAACATCAAGCACTTTGCGGCCAACAATCAGGAAACCAATCGTATGACTATCAACACTATTGTTGATGAACGTACGATGCGCGAGATTTACCTACCGGCATTTGAGCAAGGGGTTAACGCCGGAGTGGCTTCTTTTATGTGCTCCTATAACCGTCTGGCTATCGACGGTAAAAACAGTGACTACGCGTGCGCCAGCAAGACGCTGCTGACGGATATTCTGCGTACCCAGTGGAAATACGATGGCTTTGTGATGACAGATTGGTACGCCGCCGTGCTACCGGGCTTACAAGGCTTGGAGGCGCTGACGCCCGCCCCGTTGAGCGCCGGCCTGGATATGGAAATGCCGGGGGGCAATATGTTCGGCAGCTTGCTGATTGACGCCGTACAGAATAAGGCGATCCCAGTCGCCACCGTCGATAAAGCGGTCTACCGCATTCTAACCCAGATGGATAAGTTCCATTTACTGGATGGCACGCCACCGGCGAAGAAAACCATCGATCAGCTAAAAGATCAGAACAGCGTTATCGCCAAACAGGCCGCGATCGAGGGTGCTGTTTTATTGGTTAACGAGAACAACGCACTGCCTCTGCAGGCCAGCAGTATCACATCGTTGGCGGTAATTGGCCAAACGGCGGCCAGCCTCAACTATGGCGGCGGCGGCAGTTCGCGCGTGAAACCGCTGAATATGAAGGCCCCGCTCGCCTCAATTAAAGAGCGACTGGCCGATGGGCAAGTCAGCTATCAACCCGGTGTTGATCTTGACGGCATCGCTATCCCAGCCTCCGCACTCAGCCACGATGGGCAACCTGGGCTACTGAGGAATGATGGCAGCCTCGACAACGAGCTCAACTTCACCACCGACAATCTCAACCCGCTGGCCCCAAACGGCAAGCAAGTGATCACCTGGTCCGGTAACCTGACGGCACCGACCACCGGCGATTATGAGCTGAAGATTCAGGTGAAAAATGGCGGTGCCAGCCTGAAAATCGGCACCGGCGATCAGAATGGTAATCCGCAGATCGGCATTGCCGACAGCAGTTCGATTTCTTTTGCCGATATCTCGCTGATCTCCACGCGCGATGGGCTGCAGTGGGCAGGTTATAAAATCCACCTTGAGGCCGGTGTGCCGCAGCCGATTACCATCACCGCGATCCCCGGCGCGGGCAGTGACTTTGCCACCGATCTGGCCGATCCGCTGAAACCCACCAGCTTCAGGCTAGCCTGGATGACCCCGGAGCTGAAACAGCAGCGGTTTGACGATGCCGTCAACGCCGCCAAGAATGCCTCAAACGTGGTGCTGTTTGCCTATACCGAAGGCAACGAAGGGAAAGACCTGATTGAGTCAATCAACCTCCCCGAAGATCAGGATGCGCTGATCAAGGCGGTGGTAGAAGCCAACCCGAATACCGTCGTAGTGCTGAATGTGGGTTCATCCATTGAGATGCCTTGGCTGGATGGCGCGCACAAGCCTACCGCGCTGCTGAACATGTGGTATCCCGGCCAGGAAGGGGCCGATGCTACGGCGGATATCCTGTTTGGCCAGGCGTCGCCCGGCGGGCGTTTACCGATCTCGATCCCATTCAAGCTGGCAGATTATGCCCCGGCCAACGAACCGCAAAGCTTCCCTGGCGTAGACGATACGGTGATTTACCAAGAAGGGATATTTGTTGGCTATCGCTGGTACGATCAAAACAACGTCAGCCCACGTTTCGCATTCGGTCACGGGTTATCCTACACCCAGTTCTCCTACAGTGAACCGACCGTGGCCGCCACCGCAGACGGCTATAGCGTCAGCTTCTCGGTCACCAATACCGGGGGAAGCGCCGGTGTGGATGTTCCGCAAGTTTACTTAGGCGCCCCGGCCAATGCCGCGGTGCCGATGGCGAAAAAAGCGTTGGCCGGGTTCAGCAAAGTGAAGCTGGCCGCCGGGGAATCCAGCAGAGTGACGATCCCCATCGCAAAACGTGCGCTGTCTTATTGGGACGTCAATACGGCACAATGGCAGGTTGCTAGCGGCCAGCGCGCTGTGTACCTGGGTTCTTCCGCTGGTAACGTGGAGGAAATAGCACAGATTCAGGTTACGAAATAGGCCCTTGCTCAGCATGTAACTTGGTGATATGAGTGAAATATCTTCGGCTATTTCACTCTTTCCATTGCCATGGTTCGTAGGATAACAGCATGAATAACCGCAAAACGGTTTCCAATATTGTTTCCCGCTCTCTGTTTTCCTTTCTGCAACAGCATGACGTGCCCGCAGCCTCGATCCATCACCGCACGGGGATCTCCTCTTATGAACTGACCCAGTCAGACAGCCGGATTTCAGCAGCACAGCACTATCGCCTGATGGTTATGGTGGAAGAAAAGCGTGAATTGCTGTTTACCCACTACCAGCCGGATTTCGCCATGGCGGACATTTTCCGTTCCTGGGGCACCTTATCCTCACTGCTGACCAACAGCAGCACCCTGCGCCAAGGTGTGGAAAACTATTTGAAATACCGCAGTATTATCGGGCAGACCGATGATATTCAGCTTTATGAAAACGACAGCCAGCTAATGCTGGAATACCGCAATACCGGCCCTGAGATCCTCGGGGCCTCGCTGGCATCGCCATTGGGGAATTTCATTATTCTGGCCGAGATTATTAGCCATTATGACCGGCAAACTTACGCGTCTATTCAGGTGACGTTGAAAGGCCGCTATTCCAGCACACGGCAGTCTCAGCACCTGTCATCGCTCTTGGGCTTCAGTTGCAAGATGAATGCCGCACGCAACACCCTCACCTTCAGCAAGCAACATATTGACAGACCTTACGAATTTTATAACCGCAGGCTGTTTGAAATTATCCAGAAAGCCGCCAATGACGAGATCAACACCCTTATCAGCCTGGCTACGCCGCTCACAGCGCAGATCAAAAACTGCCTTAGGGCACTTTACCAAAACCCGATCGCCCACCAGCACAATCCAACCAATGAAATCGCACTGATTTGCAAAAAAATGTCGATGCCGCGCTGGACGCTGCAACGCAAACTACTGCATGAAGGCCAGAATTTCACTGAATTGCTACAGCAGACCAAAATGGAAGAAGCCTGCCGCTTGCTGCAACAGCGCCATCTTACCCTCAGCGACATCAGTGAATTACTCGGCTTTTCATCTCAGGCCGCCTTCAGCCGTTTCTTTCGCAACAAGATGAACGTTTCGCCACTGCGCTACCGCAACGGATTTGCGGTGTATGAGAAAGGGTAACTCGATCAGATCGCCCGGTTAATTACCCGCGCAATATCGCCTGAGGTTTTCAGCACGCGGACTTCAGTAAACAGCGCGCTGGCCTCCTGATACTCTTTGCGCAGATAGCCCAGCCACTGTTTGATGCGGGCCACGTGATACAAACCGGTATCGCCCTGCTTTTCCAGATGGACATATTTTTGCAGCAACTGCACCACCTGCGGCCAAGGCATGCGCGGCTCATTGTATTTCACCATCCGGCTCAGGTTAGGCAGGTTCAGCGCGCCACGCCCCAGCATCACCGCGTCACAACCGGTCACTCGCATACAGTCCTGCGCGCTCTGGTAATCCCAGATTTCACCGTTGGCGATCACCGGAATGGATAGACGCTGGCGGATCTCACCTATTGCGGGCCAGTTGATGCGATCGGCCTGATAACCGTCCATTTTGGTGCGGCCATGCACCGCCAGTTCGCTGGCCCCTGCCTGCTGTACCGCGTCGGCGATTTCAAAACTGCGGCTGCTCGAATCCCACCCCAGCCGCACTTTAACCGAAACCGGTAAGTGGGCCGGTACTGCAGCGCGCATCGCTTTAGCCCCCTGATAGATCAGCTCAGGATCTTTCAGCAAGGTGGCACCGCCGCCGCTGCCGTTAACGTGCTTGGAAGGGCAACCACAGTTCAGATCGACGCCGTAAGATCCCAGTTCCACCGCGCGGGCGGCGTTTTCCGCCAGCCATTGTGGGTATTGACCAAGCAGTTGTACGCGAACCAGCGTACCTGAAGGGGTACGGCTGGCATGTTCAAGCTCGGGGCATAAACGATAGAAGGATTTAGCGGGCAGCAGTTGATCGACCACGCGCAAAAATTCGGTGATGCAGAGATCGTAATCGTTCACCTCGGTGAGCAATTCCCGCACCAGAGAGTCGAGAACCCCCTCCATCGGAGCTAAAAATACGCGCATGACTACCCCAGCTAAAAAAGACGCGCCATGATACGGGCGAAAGGCAACATCAGACAAGCCTCCTGGCAAGTTGATCATCCAGAATGGCACACTTCGATGTCATCTGTTGCGCCTGCAAAAGGCGAAAAAAAACCGCCAATCGATGGCGGTTGAGGTTGATGACAAAGTCGCTTTTGAACCCGAGATACTCGGGCCTAGCGCACCGAGGGGCGCTCCGGCGGCTTACGCCGCTACGACCCCTTCGGCACGCTCTCCCTAATAACGGGCTTTGTCAGCAGTCTGAACCGCCAATCGATGGCGGTTCAGTATAGAGCACGGGTTGACGAATCACTCGCCCGGTTTGCGGCTACGCGGACGGCGTGCAGGTGCCCCGGAACGCGGTTTGCCATCGCCCTGCGGGCGGGCGCTGCCACCAGCGCGATTTTCGCGCTGGCCGCCGCCATTACCGCTGCGTTGCCCGGCACGCTGACCACCGCCGTTGCCATGCGGCGCACCACGGCCACCGCCCTGGCGCCCGTTGATGATCGGCTCCGCTTTAATCGACGGATCCGGCTCATAACCCGGCAGGGCAATACGCGGGATTTCACGCTTCAGCAGGCGCTCGATATCGCGCAGCAGTTTGTGTTCGTCCACGCACACCAGCGAAATCGCTTCACCGGTGCATTCGGCACGGCCGGTACGGCCAATGCGGTGCACGTAATCTTCCGGCACGTTGGGCAACTCGTAGTTCACCACGTGTGGCAACTGATCGATATCCAGACCGCGCGCGGCGATATCGGTGGCCACCAGCACACGGATTTTGCCGTCTTTAAAGTCGGCCAGCGCACGGGTACGCGCGCCTTGGCTTTTGTTGCCATGGATCGCCGCCGCGGTGATGCCGTCTTTATTCAGCTGTTCTGCCAGATGGTTGGCACCATGCTTGGTGCGGTTAAAGACCAGCACCTGCTTCCAATCCCCTTCGCCAATCATCTGGGACAGCAGCTCACGCTTGCGCTTCTTATCCACAAAATGAACGCTCTGTTCGATCTGCTCGGAAGCGGTGTTGCGACGCGCAACTTCCACCGATGCCGGATTGTGCAGCAGCTTGTTGGCCAGCCCCTTGATCTCGTCAGAGAAGGTGGCTGAGAACAGCAGGTTCTGACGCTTCGGCGGCAGCTTGGACAGCACGCGGCGGATATCATGGATAAAGCCCATATCCAGCATGCGGTCTGCTTCATCCAGCACCAGAATTTCAATTTTGGACAGATCAACCGCGTTCTGGTGCTCCAGATCCAGCAGACGCCCCGGTGTTGCCACCAGAATATCGACGCCGCCGCGCAGCTTCATCATCTGCGGGTTGATGCTCACGCCGCCAAACACCACCAGCGAACGCAGGCGCAGGTGTTTGCTGTAGGCATCCACGTTTTCGCCGATCTGCGCAGCCAACTCGCGGGTTGGCGTCAGGATCAGCGCCCGCACCGGGCGACGGCCTTTGATCGGGTGATCGTGCTTGCTCAGCAACTGCAACAACGGCAGGGTAAAACCAGCGGTTTTACCGGTACCGGTCTGGGCGCTGGCCATCAGGTCACGACCTTCCAAGACCACAGGGATTGCCTGACGTTGAATTGGCGTAGGTTCGCGATAGCCCTGTTCTTCAACAGCGCGCAGAATTTCGGCACTTAAGCCGAGGTTTTCAAATGACATAGTAGAGAAAAACTCCAGATCCCCCCTAACCTAACAATGTTCGGTGCAGTTTCCTGGGAGGATGATCAGACGGGGCATAAGGCAGTGCTCGCGTTTTTGTTTGCGGCACAACCTCGGCATACCACGAGGGATTGGCACAAACTGCAGTGCACCAAGCTGAGGATTGTAACAGAAGTCGAACAAAAAAAAGCAATTTTGCGTGATAAGAGCAGATTCTCGCCTAAAAAAGACCAGCCCCCAACAATAGTCCTAAGATTTTGTTTACATTACGTACCGTCGGGCCTAAAGTTAATCAATCATATGATTAACTTTAGCGAGTCAGTCATGTCAGCAACGGAAAATCAGCACACACCTAGCCGGGCACGCGGTGAACAGGCGCGCCAGCAACTGCTCGCGGCCGCCATTGAAGTGTTTGGCGAATACGGCATTCAAGGGGCGACCACCCGGGAAATCGCCCAGCGCGCCGGGCAGAATATCGCCGCCATCACCTACTATTTCAATTCGAAAGAAGGCCTGTATCTGGCGGTGGCGCAGTGGATCGCCGACTTTATTCAGCAGGCGTTCCATTCGCCAAGCCAGGAAGTCGAACATTTCTGGCTGCTGCCTGCATCACAACGCACGCCAGAACAGTATCTGTACCACCTCAAGCGTGGTTTGCTGGATTTCAGTGCGCTGATGACCCAGCCACAGACGCTCAACCTGAGCAAAATCATGTCGCGCGAACAGCTTTCCCCTACCGACGCCTATCCGCTGATCCACCAGCAGGTGATTGCCCCCTTGCACCAGATGCTGTGCCGCCTATTGGCGGGCTATACCGGCCTTGATGCGCAATCAACCAAGATTGTGCTGCACACCCATGCGCTGATTGGCGAGGTGTTATCGTTCCGCGTCGCGCGTGAAACCGTGCGCCGTCAGGCGGGCTGGCAGCAGATCGGCAGCGATGAGGCAGCGCAGATCGGCGCCGTGCTGGCTGAACATATCGAGATTCTGGTTTGTGGGCTGCGCCAGCGTTACGGCGCATAAATCCCCCTTCTTTCACACTGCAACCGACAGGAAGCATTATGAACAAGAAAAGAATTGGCATTATCGGCATCGTTATCCTGTTAATTGCCGCCGTCTACGGCTTTTGGCATTACCAGCAGCAACAGGAAAAACCACTGACGCTGTACGGTAACGTCGATATCCGCACGGTGAACCTGGGCTTTCGCGTTGACGGGCGCCTGGCATCGCTGGCGGTCGACGAAGGGGACAGCGTGCAGCCGGGGCAGTTGCTCGGCAAGCTGGATGATGGCCCATACCTTAACGCGCTGCAGCAGGCACAGGCCAACGTCGCCAGCGCGGCCGCCAAGCTGGCGCTGTTGCAGGCAGGTTATCGTGACGAAGAGATCGCCCAGGTGCGCTCAGAAGTGGCGCAACGCCTCTCGGCCTTCAACTATGCCGATAGCTTCTTCCAACGGCAGCAGGGTTTGTGGGCGAAAAAGGCCACCTCAGCCGACGCACTGGAAGACGCCCGCACAGCGCGCAATCAGGCGCAGGCCAACCTGCAGGCGGCGAAAGATAAACTGACGCAATACCTGAGCGGTAACCGCCCGCAGGAGATCGCCGAAGCCAAGGCCAACCTGGCGCAGGCCGAAGCGGTCTTGGCGCAGGCACAGTTGAATCTGCAAGACACCACGCTGACCTCCCCTTCTGCCGCTACCGTGCTGACGCGAGCGGTTGAGCCAGGCACCATGCTCGGCGCAGGCAGCACGGTGTTTACCCTGTCGCTGACCCAGCCGGTATGGGTACGCGCCTATATCAATGAGGCCAGCCTGGGTAAAGCGGTTCCGGGAACGGAACTGCGTATTTATACCGACAGCCGCCCTGGTAAGCCCTACCACGGCAAGATTGGCTTTGTCTCCCCAACCGCCGAATTTACGCCAAAAAGCGTCGAAACCCCGGATTTGCGCACCGATCTGGTTTATCGCCTGCGGGTGATTGTCACCGACGCCGACGACGCGTTACGCCAAGGTATGCCGGTCACCCTGCGCTTCACACAACCCTGAGGAAAGGTGATGGAACAGGCACATACCATTGAACTGGTGGCGTTGGAAAAGCGCTTCCCGTCACTCGCCAAACCGGCGGTTGCCAGCCTGACCACCACTTTGCGCAGCGGCGCGGTCACCGGGCTGGTCGGCCCCGACGGCGCGGGCAAAACCACCCTGTTACGCATGCTGGCCGGGTTGCTGAAGCCCAGCAGCGGCCAACTGCGCGTCGCCGGGCTGGATCCGATCGCAGAAGACCGGCAACTGCACGCCATTCTCGGCTATATGCCGCAAAAATTCGGCCTGTATGAAGACCTGACGGTGATGGAAAACCTGACGCTGTACGCCGATCTGCGCGGCGTCATCGGCGATCTGCGCAAGCAGACCTTCGAGCGGCTGCTGGCCTTTACCGATCTGACGCGCTTCACCGAACGCCTGGCGGGCAAGCTTTCCGGCGGCATGAAGCAGAAACTCGGATTGGCCTGTACGCTGCTTGGCCAACCGCAGGTGTTATTGCTGGACGAGCCCGGCGTCGGCGTCGACCCCATCTCGCGCCGCGAACTGTGGCGCATGGTGCATGAACTGGCCAACGACGGCATGCTGATCCTGTGGAGTACTTCGTATCTGGACGAAGCGGAACAGTGCCGCGAAGTCTTGCTGATGAACGAGGGCGAATTACTGTTTAGCGGCGCGCCGCAGGAGCTCACCCAGCGCATGGCCGGGCGCACCGTGCTGATTAGCGCACCGGTAGGCAGCCACCGGGCGCTGCTGCAACGGGCGATCTGTCTGCCTACCGTCAGCGATGGCGTGATCCAGGGGAAATACCTGCGGCTGATCCTAAAACCCGGCGAAGATCACCGCCAGGTCTTGCACGATCTGGATCTGCCCACGGCTGAACTCACCGAGGCGGAGCCACGCTTTGAAGATGCCTTTATCGACTTGCTCGGCGGCGGCCCCAACAGCGCCTCGGCGCTGGCGGAGATTATGCCCAACGTGGAAGGCGATGGCACGGAAACGGTGATTGAAGCACAGGGGTTAACCAAAAAATTCGGCCACTTCGCCGCCACCGATCATGTGGATTTCAAGGTGCAACGCGGGGAAATCTTTGGCCTGCTCGGGCCTAACGGAGCCGGTAAGTCCACCACCTTCAAAATGATGTGTGGCCTGCTGGTGCCGAGCAGCGGCAAGGCGCTGGTGCTGGGGATGGATCTGAAAACCAGCTCCGGCAAAGCGCGCCAACACCTGGGTTATATGGCACAGAAGTTCTCGCTGTACGGCAACCTGACGGTGGCGCAGAACCTGAAGTTTTTCTCCGGCGTGTATGGCCTCAGCGGCAAGGTGCAGCGCGACAAAATCCATGAGATGTCTACCGCTTTCAACTTCGGCCCGATCCTCAACCAGACGCCGGACTCGCTGCCGCTCGGTTTTAAACAGCGGCTGGCCCTGGCCTGCGCGCTGATGCATGAGCCGGATATTCTGTTCCTTGATGAACCCACCTCAGGGGTGGATCCCCTCACCCGCCGCGAATTCTGGTTGCACATCAACGGTATGGTGGATAAAGGCGTCACGGTGATGGTCACCACCCACTTTATGGACGAAGCGGAGTACTGCGATCGTATCGGGCTGGTGTACCGCGGCAAAATTATCGCCGCCGGTACGCCGGACGATCTCAAACAACAGATCGCCAGTGCTGACAACCCCAATCCTTCAATGGAACAGGCGTTTATCGAGCTGGTGCAGGGTTACGATCGGGAGGAAACCTCATGAGCGATAACAGCGGCTTTTCCTGGCGGCGCCTGCGTGCGTTGTGTTTGAAAGAAACGCGGCAAATCCTGCGTGACCCAAGCAGTGGCCTGATCGCCTTCGTCATCCCGCTGATGCTGCTGTTTATTTTCGGCTACGGCATCAATCTGGACTCCAGCAAACTGCGTTTGGGGATCCTGCTGGAGCAGCACAGCGAAGACGCGCGCGATCTGGCCAACGCCTTTGCCGGTTCGCCCTATATTCAACCGACCATTAGCGATAACCGCCAGCAGTTGATGCAAATGATGCAGGCGGGCAGCATTCGTGGGCTGGTGGTGATCCCGAGCGATTTCGCCGAGCATATGGCACGGCCGTCCGATCGCGCTCCGTTGCAGGTGATTACCGACGGCAGCGAACCCAATACCGCCAACTTCGTGCAGGGCTATACCCAAGGGGTTTGGCAGATCTGGCAGCAGCAGCGCGCCAGCGATGGCGGGCGGGAAGATAAACCGCTGATCGAGATCCAGATGCGCTACTGGTTTAACCCGGCGGCGATCAGCCAGCACTTTATTATCCCAGGGGCGATCACCATCATCATGACGGTGATCGGCGCGATTCTGACCTCGCTGGTGATCGCCCGTGAATGGGAGCGCGGCACCATGGAGGCACTGCTGTCCACGCAGGTGACGCGCAGCGAACTGCTGCTCTCCAAGCTTGTGCCTTACTACTTCCTCGGCATGATCGCTATGGTGTTGTGCATGGTGGTTTCGGTGTTTGTGCTCGGCGTGCCCTACCGGGGTTCGTTGCTGATCCTGTTTGTGATCAGCAGCCTGTTCCTGGCCAGCACCCTCGGTATGGGGCTGCTGATTTCCACCCTCACCCGTAACCAGTTCAACGCGGCGATGGTGGCGCTGAACGCCGCTTTCCTGCCTTCGATTATGCTTTCCGGCTTTATTTTCCAGATCGACAGCATGCCCGCGATCGTGCGCGCGGTGACCTATATCATCCCGGCTCGCTACTTTGTCAGCACGCTGCAAACGCTGTTTCTGGCGGGCAATATCGGCAGCGTTCTGCTGGTTAACCTGCTGTTTCTGATCGCTTCTGCGGTGGTGTTTATCGGCCTGACGGCCTGGAAAACCCCACGTCGGCTGGATTGAGGAGAGAATATGTTTCACCGCCTCTGGACTCTGATCGTCAAAGAAATGCAATCGCTGCTGCGCGATCCGCAAACCCGCGCCATTCTGGTGATGCCGGTGATCCTGCAGGTGCTGCTGTTCCCGTTCGCCGCCACGCTGGAAGTGACCAATGCCACCATTGCGGTGTACAGCGAGGACAGCGGTCAGGCATCGATCGAGCTGACCCAGCGCTTTGCCAAAGCTAAAGCGTTTTCACACGTCCTGCTGCTGCGCAGCCCACAGGAGATCAAACCCACCATCGATAACCAGAAAGCGCTGCTGCTAATCCGCTTCCCGGCCAACTTCTCGCGCGATATCGCCAGCGGCAATACGGCGGCGTTGCAGCTGATCCTGGATGGGCGCAACTCCAACAGCGCGCAGATCGCCGCCAACTATGTGCAGCAGATTGTGCAGGATTATCAGAACGAGCTGATCGGCGGGCGCGCCAAACCTAATAACAGCGAACTGGTGGTGCGCAACTGGTATAACCCGAATCTGGATTACAAGTGGTTCGTGGTGCCTTCGTTGATTGCGATGATCACCACCATCGGCGTGATGATTGTCACTTCGCTTTCGGTGGCGCGTGAACGTGAGCAAGGGACGCTGGAGCAGTTGCTGGTGTCACCACTGACCACCTGGCAGATCTTTATCGGCAAAGCGGTACCCGCGCTGATCGTCGCCACTTTCCAGGCATCGATCGTGCTGTTTATCGGCATCTTTGCCTATCAGATCCCGTTTGCCGGTTCGCTGCTGCTGTTCTACGCCACCATGCTGATTTACGGGCTTTCGCTGGTCGGATTCGGGCTGCTGATTTCGTCGCTGTGCGCCACGCAACAGCAGGCATTTATCGGCGTGTTCGTGTTTATGATGCCGGCGATCCTGCTTTCCGGCTATGTTTCGCCGGTAGAGAATATGCCGGTGTGGTTGCAGCATCTCACCTGGGCTAACCCTATCCGCCATTTCACCGATATCACCAAACAAATCTACCTCAAGGACGCCAGCTTCAGCATTATCTGGCACAGCCTGTGGCCACTGCTGGCGATCACCGCCACTACCGGCAGCGCGGCGTATGCGATGTTCAGAAGGAAGATTGCTTAACCAAGAAAAAAGGGTATTCACACTGAATACCCTGGGGTTGATGACAAAGTGGTTTTTTAGCCCGAGATACCCGGGCCTAGCACACCGAGGGGCGCTCCGGCGGTTTGCGCCGCTACGACCCCTTCGGCACGCTCTCCCTAATATCTGATTTGGTCAGCAGTCTGAGGACACTGAATACCCTATGGATTTCGAGTTGCAGCTAGGCGGCAAGAGCGTGGAGCCCCAGTCACTTACTCAAGTAAGTGACTGGGGTCCGCGCGCGCAGCCAACAACGCTGCGGCTTGAAAGACGACGGGTATTCAGTATTTAGCGGCGGTTGCCCAGAATACGCAACAACATCAGGAACAGGTTGATGAAGTCAAGATACAGCGTCAACGCGCCTACGATGGCGTATTTGCGAAAGCCGTCGCGATCGTCAGCATTCAACTGCTCGCCCAGGGCCTTCAGTTTTTGCGTGTCATACGCGGTCAAACCGACAAACACCACCACGCCGATATAGGTAATCGCCCAGGTCAGCGCCGGGCTTTTCAGCCAGATGTTAACCAGCGAAGCCAAAACAATGCCGATCAGCCCCATAAACAGCATGCTGCCAAGGCCGCTCAGATCGCGCTTGGTGGTGTAACCGTATAAGCTCATAGCACCGAACATCCCGGCGGTGACCACGAAGGTGCTGGCGATCGACGCGCCCGTATACACCAACAGGATACTGGATAGAGTGAGCCCGGTTAACGCCGAATAAAGCATAAACAGCCCGGTGGCCGCCGTGCCGCTAAGGCGGTTCACCATGCCGGAAATCACAAACACCAGCCCTAACTGGGCAATAATCAGGCCGAAGAACGTAATCTTGCTAGAGAAAATAAAAGACATGATCGCTTCACTTTGTGAAGCATACCAGGCCACAAAAGCGGTCAACAACAAGCCACAGGTCATCCAGCCATAAACCTGCGCCATATATGCCTGAATGCCGCTGTTGGCACGCTCGACGATCGAACCATTACGTGGATATCGGTCCATGACGGTTACCTTTTACATGTGAACTACGTTTTGGGGAAACACCCCTGCCAGTAATAAGCGTATCACAGAAAACGTTATGCGGAACCGGCAAAGGTATTGATTTATACTCGTCATACTTCAAGTTGCATGTGCGTTAGCTGCGTTACTCGGCCCATGTTGGGCCTCACCCCATAGGGGCCACTGCAAGCAGCGTTCAAATCTGCTTACGCAGACTTGTCGTTCACCCCAGTCACATAGTGTTCTATGCTCTTGGGGCTTCACTCCCTTGCCGCGTTACTCGGCCCAATCCTGGGCCTTGCCCCTTCGGGGCCAGCACAAGTGCTGTTCAAAAACACATTGCGTTTTTGTCCTGCAACTCGAATTATTTAGAGTATACCTCCGCTGTTGATACGGGATTTACCAACGCTTTGCGGCCTGCCGATCGGCATCACGGGCTTCAACCCAGCGCTCACCTTGATCGGTGGCTTCACGCTTCCAGAACGGCGCGCGGGTTTTCAGATAATCCATAATAAACTGCGCAGCTTCAAACGCTTGGCTGCGGTGCCCGCTGGTCACGCCAACCAGCACAATCTCATCACCGGGGAACAGATCGCCGACGCGGTGGATCACCGTCACCCGCTGCAACGGCCAACGTGCGCGCGCTTCGGCCACAATTTCTGCCAACGCTTTTTCGGTCATGCCGGGATAATGCTCCAGCGATAATGCGCTGACGCCATCCCCCAGATTATGGTTACGCACCTTGCCGGTGAAGGTGACCACCGCGCCATCATCGTCACACTGCGCCAACCATTGGTACTCTTCGCCGACGCTGAACGGGGCCACGCCCACGCGGATACGGGTATTTTCCACGTTTAGCCCCCGGTGACCGGTGGGAAAAACGCCACTTCGTCGCCCGCCTGCAGCGGATGTTCACTCGCCACCAACGATTGGTTGACCGCTGTCAGCAGCTTGCCAGACTCCAGCGCCAGCGCCCAGCGCTCTCCACGCTCGCACAGCGCCTTGCGCAGCGCCTCGACCGTTGGATATTGCGCCGGTACGGCCAGGGCTGCAGTGCCCACTAGCTCACGCACCTGGGCGAAAAAAAGAATATTGATCATAGCTCCACCTTGAAATCACCGGATTTGCCGCCGCTTTTCGCCAGCAGCCGTACCGGCCCGATCGCCATGTCTTTCTGCACCGCTTTACACATATCGTAAATGGTGAGTGCCGCCACCGAAGCGGCGGTGAGTGCTTCCATTTCCACCCCGGTTTTCCCGGTCAGGCGGCAGCAGGTTTCGATACGCACGCGGCTATGTTCCGGCTGTGCCTCAAGCTGCACTTCCACTTTGCTCAGCATCAACGGGTGGCACAGCGGGATCAGTTCCCAAGTGCGTTTCGCCGCCTGAATACCGGCAATGCGCGCGGTGGCGAACACATCCCCTTTGTGATGGCTGCCGTCGATTATCATCGCCAGCGTTGTAGCATGCATTGCAACAAAAGCCTCGGCGCGCGCTTCACGCACCGTTTCCGCTTTCGCCGAAACATCCACCATATGGGCTTCGCCAGCGGCATTGATATGGGTTAACTGGGTCATAAATTATTTCTTCATATGGGGCAGGAAGTTGCACGGACGATGGCGGGCATCCAACTGCTCTTCAATAATGCGCTCCCACGCGGTGCGGCAGGCGCGGGTGGAGCCCGGCATGGCAAAGATCACCGTCTGGTTGGCAATACCGGCCAAAGCACGCGACTGAATGGTGGCTGTGCCTATCTCTTCAAACGACACCATGCGGAACAGCTCACCAAACCCTTCCACTTCGCGATCAAACAGCGGCAACAGGGCTTCAGGTGTGTGATCACCCGCGGTAAAACCGGTGCCGCCGTTGATTAACACCGCCTGCACCGTCTCGCTGGCAATCCACGCAGAAACCTGCGCACGGATCTGGTAAATATTGTCTTTGACGATGGCACGCGCCACCACCTGATGCCCGGCTTCCTGTGCGGCGTCCTGCAGGTATTGGCCGGAGGTATCTTCCGCTTCGCTGCGGCGATCCGAGACGGTCAGAATAGCAATCTTTGCCGGAATAAATTCGCTGCTGGTTTGGCTCATAGTTAAATGTGCTCCCCTATTATGGATACCCGCTAGGTTTCAAGCCGTAGCCTGACAAAGGGATAGGCGCATAGCCCCTCACCCTAACCCTCTCCCCCAGGGAGAGGGAACTTGGTTAGTATCAGCCACCGATAAACGATAAGTTCTGCGTGATCCCGCTGTTGCCCTGATGCAAGAAATGCGTCTGCTTTTTAGTGCGCAACCCGCCTTGAATCCGCATCTTCAACTCTTCGAGCTGAGCGTCATCCGCCAGCAGATCGCGCAGGGTAATGCCCTGTTCACCGAACAGGCACAGATGCAGATTGCCAATGGCAGAGACCCGCAGCCGGTTGCAACTGGCACAGAAATCTTTCTCGTAAGGCATGATCAGCCCAATCTCGCCCTGATAGTCCGGGTGGCTGAACACCTGCGCCGGGCCGTCGCTGTAGCCGCGTGCCAAACGCTGCCAGCCCTGTTGTTCTAACTGTTGGCGGATCGCGTTGCCGGAAATATGGTGCTTGCGGAACAGCTCACTGCCTTCGCCGGTTTCCATCAGCTCAATAAAACGCAGTTGGATCGGGCGATCTTTAATCCAGTGCAGAAAGGCGGCCAGTTGCTGGTGGTTAACGTCACGCATCAGCACCACGTTGACTTTCACCTTGTGGTAACCGGCGGCAAAAGCGGCGTCGATACCTTCCATCACCTGACGGAATTTGTCCTGCCCGGTGATAGCGTGAAACTGGCGCGGATCGAGGCTGTCAACGCTGACGTTAATCGCCGTCAGGCCCGCATCGCGCCAACGGGCGACGTCACGCGCCAGGCGGTAACCATTAGTGGTCACTGCCAGCGTGCGGATCGCCGGGTTTTCGCGCACGGCGGCGACGATCTCGGTAAAATCGCGGCGTAACGACGGCTCACCACCGGTCAGGCGTACCTTTTCGGTACCCAATTCGGCAAAAGCGCGGCTGACGCGGCGAATTTCATCCAACGAGAGGAAGGTATTGGGATGACCGCTCGGTTTATAACCGTCCGGCAGGCAATAGGTGCAACGAAAGTTACACACGTCGGTAATCGACAGGCGCAAGTAATAGAACTTGCGCTCAAAAGCATCAATGAGTTGCGGCACCATAACACCTTCCAAATACGGGAGATGCGAGCGTTTCCACTCTGCACCCTGGTGGCTGACTTCGCCACGGCCCAGGCACCCTATTGTTCGTGGAACAACGTAGGCACAAAGGCTAGGAGTTTGGATTTCAATCCCGGTTACCTGAGGTAACCTGAATGAAACCGTGGTTTTCAACAGAATTCTAGCGCGAAACAAATGCGATAGCCATCGCGCAATTTCGCTATATAATTTTATATACAGCGATTACTGCAGCGCCAAGTCTGGTTATCCATACTAAACATCTCTTACGCCGGCGAATTGATTATAATCACGCAAATCACACTCTTTTTCGCGTTTCACCGTCAAATCCGCTACGTTATGCGGGCAGTTAACGCCCAGTATTAAGGAATTTTATGCGCAATCGAACCCTTGCCGATCTCGATCGGGTGGTGGCATTAGGTGGCGGCCATGGTCTTGGCCGCGTGATGTCGTCTCTGTCGTTTTTAGGATCCCGCTTAACCGGTATTATCACGACAACCGATAATGGAGGCTCTACCGGCCGTATCCGCCGTTCCGAAGGGGGGATCGCCTGGGGGGACACCCGCAACTGCCTGAATCAGTTGATTACCGAACCGAGCGTGGCATCTGCAATGTTCGAATACCGTTTTAGCGGTAATGGCGAACTGGCTGGGCATAATCTGGGGAATCTGATGCTGAAAGCCCTGGATCATCTCAGCGTGCGCCCGCTGGAAGCGATCAATCTGGTACGCAACCTGTTGAAGGTCGACGCTGCGCTGATCCCGATGTCGGAACAGCCGGTGGATCTGGAGGCGCACGATCACGAAGGCCATCAGATTTACGGCGAAGTGAACATCGATCAACTGGCGCAGATGCCGCAGGAGCTGATGCTCTCCCCGCATGCGGTGCGTGCCACGCGTGAAGCGGTAGATGCCATCGCGCAGGCCGAACTGATCCTGATTGGGCCTGGCAGTTTTCTCACCAGCCTGATGCCGCTGCTGCTGCTTGAGGATCTCACCCAAGCGCTGCGCCGCAGCAGCGCCAGCATGATCTATATCGGTAATCTGGGGCGTGAGCTGAGCGTGGCCGCAGCCGCACTGACGCTCAAACAAAAACTGGAACTGATGGAAGAGAAGATCGGCCGGAAAATGATTGATGCAGTGGTGGTGGGCCCGCATATCAACACCGACGAAATGCACGATCGCATCGTGGTAAAACAGCCGCTGGAAGCCGCCGACGTCCCTTACCGCCACGATCGCCAGTTACTGCGCCAGGCGCTGGAGCAGGCGCTGGTGCAACTGGCTACCCGCACCTAGATCAATCCCTGCCGCGATGCCAAGGGTTATCGCTGACGGTGCTGATATAGAGATCTTCCACCTGCTTGCGCGCCCACGGCGTGCGGCGTAAAAACTTTAGGCTGGACTTGATGCTCGGATCGCTGCTGAAGCAGTTGATGCGGATGCGTTCAGCCAGCCCGCTCCAGCCATAATGCTCCACCAGCTTGTTCAGTAATTGTTCCAGCGTAATGCCGTGTAGCGGATCTTTTGATGAATGTGCAGTCATGATCGGCAGCTCGTCTCAGTAATCGGGGCGCATACCTTAATCAGCAAACTCGCAGGCGGCAAGGAGTTTATCCCCGCCGCCGTTCACACAGGCATACTTATGAAATCGCAATAAACTGCTCGCGCAGTTGATGAATCTCGTCACGCACGGCAGCCGCCTGTTCGAACTCCAGGTTTTGCGCGTGAGAATACATCTGGCCTTCCAACTCGCGGATTTTCTGCTCCAGCGCTTTTGGCGTGAGGTGCTGGTAGCGAGCCGCGCTTTCCGCCGCCTTGCCTTTCCCTTTGTGTTTGCCGCGTGAACTCGGCTGCCCCAGTTGCATAATATCGGCAACCTTCTTGTTCAGCCCCTGCGGGACAATACCGTTGGCTTCGTTATGCGCCTGCTGCTTGGCACGGCGGCGCTCGGTTTCCCCTATCGCCTTGGCCATGGAGTCAGTAATGCGGTCACCGTACAGAATCGCCTTACCGTTGAGGTTACGCGCCGCACGGCCAATGGTCTGAATAAGCGAGCGTTCCGAACGCAGGAAGCCTTCTTTGTCTGCGTCCAGGATCGCCACCAGCGACACTTCCGGCATATCCAGCCCTTCCCGCAGCAGGTTGATCCCCACCAGCACGTCGAACTCGCCAAGGCGTAAATCACGGATGATTTCGACACGCTCTACGGTGTCGACATCCGAGTGCAGATAACGCACCCGCTCACCGTGTTCCTCAAGGTATTCCGTCAGGTCTTCCGCCATACGCTTGGTCAGCGTCGTCACCAGCACGCGTTCGTTGATCGCCACCCGCTTGCGGATCTCGGAAAGCAGATCGTCAACCTGGGTAGCAACCGGGCGGACCTCCACTTCCGGATCCAGCAGCCCGGTTGGGCGCACCACCTGATCGATAATCTCACCACCGGATTTCTCCAGCTCATATTTGCCCGGCGTAGCGGAGACGTAGATGGTTTGCGGTGCCAGCGCTTCAAACTCTTCAAAGCGCATCGGCCGGTTATCCAGCGCCGAAGGCAGGCGGAAGCCGTATTCCACCAGCGTTTCTTTACGCGAGCGGTCGCCTTTGAACATCCCGCCGATCTGCGGGATGGTAACGTGCGATTCGTCCACCACCAGCAGGCCATCGGCGGGCAGATAGTCAAACAGCGTCGGCGGCGGCTCGCCCTCGCCGCGCCCGGAGAGATAGCGTGAGTAGTTTTCGATACCCGAGCAATAACCCAGTTCGTTCATCATCTCCAGATCAAACTGGGTACGCTGCGTCAGCCGCTGCTCTTCCAACAGCTTATTGTTGGCCAGCAGCACTTTGCGCCGCTGCTCCAGTTCCACCTTGATCTCTTCCATCGCCTGCAGGATGCGTTCCCGCGGTGTGACATAGTGGGATTTCGGGTAGATGGTGAAACGCTGCACCACCTGCTCGATCTGGCCGGTGAGCGGATCAAACAGCGACAGGCGTTCCACTTCCTCGTCGAACAGTTCAACGCGCAGCGCCAGTTCGTCCGACTCCGCCGGGAAGATGTCGATCACTTCCCCGCGCACGCGGAAGGTGGCGCGCTGGAAAGCCTGATCGTTGCGGGTATATTGCAGCTCGGCCAGGCGGCGCAGGATCGAGCGCTGATCGATGATCATGCCTTTGGTCAGGTGCAGCATCATCTTCAGGTAGAGATCGGGATCGCCCAAGCCGTAGATGGCGGAAACCGAGGCCACCACCACCACGTCACGCCGCTCAAGCAGCGCCTTGGTGGCCGAAAGACGCATCTGCTCGATATGTTCGTTCACCGAGGCATCTTTCTCGATAAAGGTATCGGAACTCGGAACATAGGCTTCTGGTTGGTAGTAATCGTAGTAGGAGACAAAATATTCCACCGCATTCTCGGGAAAGAACTCTTTCATCTCGCCGTAAAGCTGTGCCGCCAAGGTTTTGTTCGGCGCCAACACCATGGTTGGCCGGTTGAGATCGGCGATCACGTTGGCGATGGTAAACGTCTTGCCCGATCCGGTCACCCCCAGCAGGGTCTGGTGAGCCAAACCATCTTCCAGCCCCATTTCCAGTTTGCGGATAGCTTCTGGCTGATCGCCAGCCGGGGCAAAATCCGAGTGCAGTTTGAAAATTTTGCTCATATATACCCTAAATCATTCAAGTGGCAGGAAGGTGGCGGGGAAGTGCCTGCTGGCAACGGCTCCTAAGTATGGGAAACCCTAACGATCTGCGCCAGCGCTTATGATACTGGATATAAAACCAGCTTCAAGCGGATTTGTCGCTTTAACGTGCGTTAACGCGCCAGCAGCGAACCGGCGAGGTTACGGTAGGGTGACATTTTTATTGTCAACTGCCATTTTATCCCCAGACTCCAGCAATAATTAACATTTCGATGGCATTCCGGCCAAAAATGATGCACCGAGCAGCAGGCGGCTATGGGCTTGCTTGATTTTAGTTAACTTATTGATAGTAATTGTTTTTAAAAAAAAGACGAGAATGCGGACAACGCGGACACAACCCGCGCCCGCTCTCTGTTTAAGCCACTTTTCTAAGTATCATGCACAAGGTTATCCACAGGAATAGTGGATAACTCACACCACCCCACGGGTGACGGGAGTTACAGAAAGAACGCTTTTCTCGTTAAAACGTCGTCTAAGGCGATTTTTTAGTTATTTTTTCACAATAATATGGCTTTGGTTATGACGATTAATACTAAAAGGATGCGCACTCAGGAACTTATTTTCTGCTCTGTTCGCTGCGGTGCCGTCTGTTGCCATAAACCGTTTGGCGATTTGCACCATTTACCGTCAACGCCGCACCACAAAAGTGCAACCGGGCACTCAGCTTATCAGGTTTTTTCTTATCGCTGCAGCCAGCCCCCACCAGCGCCGCCCTGGAAATTAACAAAAACACAACATCCAACTTTTGCACTAAGCTCATAAAGTTGGCCTGAGAATTGCTAAATTCTTTCACACACCGCGCCAGCCCCCCTGATTCTGGCAGGAGCGCTAACGGGAAAATCATCGACCGTACGCGGTGAGAAAATCGACATTGGCATCAAAAATAGGCAATAGCAGCCGCAAGCCGCCAATAGCGCCCATTTTTAGCTATCTTGCCTGGGCTTTTACCCCTCCTATTCAGGCTCATTGCATGGCATTTTGTTCTGGGGAACACCGCACTTGGGAGAGAAACCGCTGATATAACCGGAGGGGATCACCCCATCCACCAGTGAACACGCCTCCTTGGGGAGAATGCCAAATGCTAAGTTTACGCGCAGTAAATCAATACTATGGGCATCACCATACGCTGTGGGATGTGAGCCTCGAACTGCCACGCGGGCAATGCACCACTCTGCTGGGCCGCAATGGCGTGGGTAAAACTACGCTGGTCAACTGCATTATGGGGCACCTGCCGATCGTCAGCGGCAGCATGACCTGGCAAGTAGCCGATGAACCTCCACAAAATCTGTTGCAGCAGCCGATGGAAAAGCGGGCAGCACTGGGTATCAGCTACGTACCGCAGGGGCGGCAAATCTTTTCGCAACTGAGCGTGGAAGAAAACCTCCAGATAGCCCTCCTGGCCGGGCGCGACAGAACCCGGCGGATTCCAGCCATGATCGATAGCCTGTTCCCGCATCTGCGAACCCTGCTGCTGTATCGCGCCGGGGACCTGTGTGGCGATGAACAGCAGCAATTGGCGATCGCCCGTGCGCTGGTGCTGGAACCGGCGTTGCTGATCCTGGATGAACCCACCACCGGTCTGTCGCCTTCGCAGGTGAACGAGATCGGCCATCTCATCCGCAGGCTGAACCACGAATGGGGCATGACCATTTTACTGGTAGAGCGCAGGCTGCCGTTTGTGCGCCATGTGGCGGATCGCTTTTGCCTGATGGATCAGGGCCGCAGCGTCGCCAGCGGCGCCCTGGAACAGTTAGATGAGGAGTTGATTAATACTTATCTTGCGGGATAAACCCGCCGCTCAGCCCCACGCTTGCAAAGCCGCAAGATCGAGATATTGCCCCAGCGCCTGTTGCTCTATCTGCGGCAGGTGCGGGATCTCCCCCAGCAGCGGTGCTGGCAGCATACGGCGCAGCGTGGCGAGATACTCAGCGTGGCGCTTGCCGGGCTCGGTGACATCATTGGCAATCCAGCCAGCCAGGTGCAGCCCCGCCTGCTGAATCACCTGCGCCGTGAGCACAGCATGGTTGATGCAACCGAGCTTGATGCCCACCACCAGGATCACCGGCAACTGCTCCTGTTGCACCCAGTCAGCAAAGGTGTGCTGCTCAGAAAGCGGGGTAAACCATCCGCCCGCGCCTTCCACCAACAGCCAGTCGACACGCTGCTCGAGCTGGCGTAAACCGGCTGAAAGCTGCGCCAGGGCGATCGGGCGATTTTCAGCCAGGCTGACAATATGCGGCGACGTCGGCTCTGCAAAGGTGTAAGGATTCACTTCGGCGTAAACCAGCGGCACGTTGCTGTTTTTCTGCAACGCCAGCGCATCCGCGTTACGCAGGCCATCCGCCGTCATCTCGCTGCCGGACGCCACCGGCTTATAACCCGCACAGCGTAACCCGGCAGCGCGGGCAGCCTGCAACAGTGCGCTGCTGGCCACAGTTTTGCCCACTTCAGTATCGGTTCCGGTCACGAACCAGCGCTCAATCACGATAAATCACTCCATAAATCAGATGATAACTGAGTGGAAACAGGCCGCGATGGCGAGGATAAGCCGCCTGCAATGCCGCCAGCCGCTGGCGGGAAAGCAAGCCCGCCTCACGCCCTTGGTGCAAATGCGTAGCACCTATTCCTTTCAGCGAACGCATCAGCGCCATCACGTCCGGGTATTCCAGGGTTTGCCACTCGGCTTGCAGACGGTGGCGATAAGCGCCACAGGCGGCAGCGATGCGCGCCAGGGGCAGGAAATCATTCACATGACGTTCACCGTCCACCTGTTGCCAGGCATCCCCCAATTGGTGCAAAGAGCCTGCCGCCAGCGTGGAAAACAGAATCACACCGCCGGGCCGCGTCACGCGGTACAGCTCCGCCAGCGCACGTGGCAGATCGCCGCACCATTGCACCACCAGGCTGCTGAAACTGATATCGACCGCCGCTGTGGGCAGCGGGATCTGCTCAATATCCCCCAACAGGTAGTGGTCCGCCGCCTGCCGTTGACGGGCGAAGGCCAGCATGCCCGGTGCCAGATCGAGCGCCGTCACCTGCTTGCCCTGATCGCGCCAGCGGCGGCTGAAATAACCGGTACCGCAACCCGCATCCAACAGTTGCTGCCCGGGATGGTTCAACCCCATCCCCAGTAAGCGTTCACCCACCTCACGCTGCAACAGCGCTGCGGCATCGTAGCTTTCCGCCGCGCGGCTGAACGCCGCAGCCACTGCCGGTTTATTCACCCCATCACCGGCTAACGTCATGCAGCACCTCCAGCAGGCGATCGATATCCTGCGGCTGGTGGGCCGCCGTGAGGGTGATGCGCAACCGCGCGCCGCCCGGCGGCACCGTGGGCGGGCGAATGGCGCTGACCCACAGCCCCTGTTCACGCAGGCGCTGCGCCAGATCGAGCGCTCGCTGGTTGTCCCCCACCAGCAGCGGTTGAATGGCTGTATCGGAGTCGGTTAACGTTAAGGGCAAACTCGCCACCCCGGCACGAAAACGCTGAATATGGTGCTGTAACTGGCTGCGCAACGCCTCCCCTTGTTGGACACAGCTTAACGCCGCCTGCAAAGCACAGGCCTGCGCCGGAGGCATCGCGGTGCTGTAAATCAGATGGCGGGCAAACTGCAGCAGATATTCCGCCAGCGGTTCATCGCATAAGATCGCCGCACCGCTGACGCCAAACGCCTTGCCAAAGGTCACCACCAGCACTTCCGGGTGCACCCCTTGCTGCCAGCAACTGCCACGCCCCTGTTCACCGCGCACGCCAATACCGTGCGCATCGTCCACCATCAGCCAGGCTCCGGCGTGCTGCGTCAGACGGTGCAGTTCAGCCAGTGGCGCGCTGTCGCCATCCATGCTGAATACGCCTTCGGTGATCGCCAACTGTTGGCCAGCGCAAGGTTTCTCTAGCAATGCGGCCAATGCCTGCGGCTGATTATGGCGAAAACGCCGCAGTTGCGCCGGTGAGTGAGCGGCCGCTTCCAAGATTGACGCATGGCAGAGCTTATCCGCCAGCATGCGATCGTCGGCCTGCATCAACGCTGCCAGCAGTGCCTGATTGGCGGCATAGCCGGAGATAAACAGCAACGCGCGCGGGTAACCGAGCCAATCTGCTAGCTGTTGTTCCAGCTCATGGTGCGGCTGGCAAAAGCCGGTGACATGGCCCGAACCGCCGCTGCCAACGCCATAACGTGCGGCGCCCTGCTGCCAGGCGGCGATCACTGCCGCATGTTGGCTAAGCCCCAGATAGTCATTGCCCGAAAAATTAAGATAGCGCTGCTCGTTAAGCAGCAGATAGCGGCCATTGCCACCCTGATTGACCTGCCGCTGACGGTAAGCGGCGGCACGTTGCCGCTCGCCCAAGGCCTGTTCGATACGTTGTTGCCAGCTCATTACGGTGCCGCGTTGTAGAACTCAGCGGTATCGGCATGCAGTAACTGCTCGGCCAACACCTGCTGTTGCTGATTGTCGCCATGTGCGGTGGCAGTTTGTTGCGGATTCAGCCCCAGTTTACGGAACAGTTGCCGATCTTTATCTTCGTCCGGGTTGGGCGTAGTGAGCAGTTTGCAGCCGTAGAAGATCGAGTTGGCACCGGCCATAAAGCACATCGCCTGGGTCTGCTCGCTCATCTGCTCACGGCCAGCGGACAGGCGCACATAGGACGATGGCATCATGATGCGCGCAATGGCAATGGTGCGGATAAAATCAAAAGGATCAACGTCAGCATTATCGGCCAGCGGCGTGCCTTTGACTTTCACCAGCATGTTGATCGGCACGCTCTCCGGTGGCTTGGGCAAATTCGCCAGCTGTACCAGCAGCCCGGCGCGATCGTTCACCGTCTCACCCAGCCCGACAATGCCGCCAGAACAGACTTTGATGCCCGCTTCACGCACCTTATCCAGCGTGTCCAAACGTTCCTGATAGGTACGGGTGGTGATGATATTGCCGTAAAACTCCGGTGAGGTATCCAGATTGTGGTTGTAATAATCCAGGCCAGCTTGCGCCAGGCGTTCAGCCTGAGTCGCCTCCAACGTACCCAACGTCATACAGGTTTCCATACCCAGCGCTTTTACCCCTTGCACCATCTGTTGCAGATAAGGCATATCGCGCTCGTGCGGGTTTTTCCAGGCAGCCCCCATGCAGAAACGGGTGGAACCGGCGGCCTTGGCCTGACGCGCGGACTCCAGCACCTGTTCCACCTGCATCAGCCGTTCAGATTCCAGCCCCGTTTTGTAGCGTGAACTCTGCGGGCAATACTTACAATCTTCTGGGCAGGCACCGGTCTTGATCGACAACAGCGTGCTGACCTGCACCTGCTGCGGATCGAAATGCTGACGGTGAACGGTTTGCGCTTCAAACAACAGTTCAAGCAGGGGTTTATCAAACAGCGCCTGGGCTTGCGCGGTTGTCCAGTGAATGCGATCGGCCATTGACGGCGTCTCCAAAGAGAAGAAAAAGTGTCGTCAGTGTAAATATTGCGGATATACTGTCAACCATTCTATTTTGTTTTGGTTTACAACAATGTCCCTCTCTGATGACGATCTCGCCTTCGATCAGCGCCATATCTGGCACCCCTACACCTCCATGAGCCATCCGTTGCCCTGTTATCCGGTTGAGTCAGCGCACGGCGTTGAGCTGCAGCTGGCGGATGGCCGCCGGCTGATCGACGGAATGTCATCCTGGTGGGCTGCGATCCACGGCTACAATCATCCACAGTTGAACCAGGCGGCAACGCAGCAACTGGAGAAGATGTCGCACGTGATGTTTGGCGGCATTACCCACCCCGCGGCGATTGCGCTGTGCCGCCAACTGATCGCCATGACGCCAGAAGCCTTGCAATGCGTGTTCCTGGCCGATTCCGGCTCTGTGGCGGTGGAAGTGGCGCTAAAGATGGCGCTGCAATACTGGCAGGCGCGCGGAGAGCGGCGGCAGCGGATACTGACCCTGCGCCACGGCTATCACGGCGATACCTTCGGTGCCATGTCGGTGTGCGATCCCGATAATTCCATGCACAGCCTGTATCAGGGCTATCTCGCGCCACACCTGTTTGCCACCGCACCCCAGCGCCGTTTTGATGAACTCTGGGATGAGCAGGATATCGCCCCCTTCAGCGCATTGCTGGAGCAGCACAGTGGGGAGATCGCCGCCGTGATCCTGGAACCTATTGTGCAAGGGGCCGGTGGTATGCGGATTTATCACCCCACCTATCTGCAACGGGTGCGTGAACTGTGCGATCGTCACCAGATTCTGCTGATCGCCGATGAGATCGCCACCGGCTTTGGCCGCACCGGCAAGCTGTTCGCCTGTGAACATGCGGGCATCGTGCCGGATATTCTCTGCCTGGGCAAAGCGCTGACCGGCGGCTATATGACGCTTTCCGCCACCCTGACCACCCGTTTGGTCGCCGAAACCATCAGCAACGGTGCGGCAGGCTGCTTTATGCATGGGCCAACCTTTATGGGCAACCCGTTGGCCTGCGCGGTCGCCAGCGCCAGCCTGAGCCTGCTGGCAGAAAACCGCTGGCAGCAGCAGGTCGCGGCTATCGAGTCTCAACTCAGGCAACAGCTAATGCCTTTGGCTGTTTTGCCGAAAGTGGCGGATGTGCGCGTGCTGGGGGCGATTGGCGTGGTGGAAATGCGTGAACCGATGAATGTGGCGGCATTACAGCGCGAATTTGTTGAACGCGGCGTGTGGATCCGGCCCTTTGGTAAGCTGATCTACCTGATGCCACCTTACATTATTACGCCGGAGCAGCTCACGCGCCTGACGGCGGCAATCGCCGCCGCGGCAGAATAACCCGCAGCGATAGGGTTGGATTGTTCAGGCAAAACAATCTAATTTAAACGCTCTGCACTTTCGACAACAGGGAGTCACTATGGCTTTTCGTTTGTACAGTCACGATCTGCAAGACGGCGCAAAAATGCCGGAACGGCAGGTATTTAACGGTATGGGTTACCATGGCGATAATCTTTCGCCCCATCTGGCCTGGGATGGCGCACCGCAGGGCACCAAAAGCTTTGTGGTGACGGTGTACGATCCCGATGCCCCGACCGGCTCCGGCTGGTGGCACTGGGTCGTGGCCAATATTCCGGCTCAGGTGCGTGAACTGCCGCAGGGTGCCGGTTCCGGCATGCCTGGGTTGCCAGCAGGTGCCGTGCAGACCCGCACCGACTTCGGCAAGGCAGGTTATGGCGGTGCGGCACCGCCGCAGGGGGAAAGCCATCGTTATCAGTTCACCGTCCACGCGCTGGACGTGGAAAACATTGAGGTCGACGAAGGCGCGAGCGGTGCAATGGTGGGTTTCAATATTCACTTTCACAGCTTGGGCAGTGCCACGCTGACCGTGATATACAGCTAAAAGAAAGGGTTCAGCACGCTGAACCCTGGAAATGTCACACCCGTTTGATTATTTAGCCAGCACGCACACCCACATCGGGCCTTTTCCTACCGGATAGCGCCCCAACGTGCTCAGCACTCCGCTGGCCTGATCGATTTCACACACTTCAACATGGCCGGATTTCTGACCGGCAGAAATCACAAAACGCCCGCTGTGATCGATATTAAACCCGCGCGGTTGCTCTTCCGTTGGATGATACCCCACCACCGCAATGCGGCTTCCGTCTGCGGCAACGCTGAAGATAGTCAGAATACTGGCAGTCCGATCGCTGACATACAGGAAACGGCCATTCGGCGTGATATGAATATCGGCCGCCCAACGGGTGCCGGTAAAATCGGCCGGCATCGCATCCAGCGTTTGCACCAGGGTATATTTGCCGCCGTGTTCAGCAATGGCGAACACGTCTACCGTGCCGTCCAACTCATTCACACAATAGGCAAACTGATGGTTCGGGTGGAACGCCATATGACGTGGGCCAGCACCGGCGGCGGTTGGCACCGCTTCCTGAGCATGTGGCGTAAGTTGGCCTTCCTGGCTCAGATCAAACAGGCGGATGCGATCTTCTTTCAGGCACGGTACCAACAGCAACTGATTGGTGGGATCGATATTCGCCGAGTGCGGCGCGGTCAGGCCATCGATCTGCTGAATCGGCGCGGTGACGACGCCGTCGCGGCCAATCGGGCTGACGCTGGCGCAGTTGCCGCTGTAAGAAGCGGAGAACAGGTAACGCCCCTGCAAGTCGGTGGAAATATGGGTCGGGCTCCCCGGCAGAGGTGCCATCCCCGCTTCTTGTAGCGAGCCATCGGCCTCAATACGGTAGCTGACGATGCCAAATGCCGGGCGCACGCCAACGTACAGGTGGGTTTTGTCGGGGTGGATCGTCATCGGTTGCACCTGCCCCGGTGCATCGACCGTTTGCAGCAGCGACAGCGCCCCTTGGTCGTCTAACTGCCAAACGTGGATCTGCTGGCTTTCCGGGCTGGCAACATAAACGATTTGCTTCATTCGCGCTCCTTAAATGAGAAAGAGTAACCGGTTTCAGTTTTTACGGTTTGCTCTAGCTTACCTGACATCTGTCACATAACAACCCCGCGATGGGCAGGAAAACCGCGCGGTTTTATCGCACGGCTATCCGTTGTACCATTCGAGTAATTTTCTTGCCAACAACCATGAGATCGCTATGAGCTACCGTGTTATTGCCCTTGATTTGGACGGCACCCTGCTGGACAACCAGAAACGCATCTTGCCGCAGTCGCTGGCCGCTCTGGCGGAGGCACGCGCCGCCGGGATCCAGGTGGTGATCGTCACCGGCCGCCACCATGTTGCTATCCACCCCTTCTATCAGGCACTGCAGATCGACACGCCTGCTATCTGTTGCAACGGCACCTATCTGTACGATTTCCAGCAGCAAAAGGTGCTGGCCGCCGATCCGCTGACAAAAGATCAGGCCAAGCTGGTGCTGCAGATGCTGAAACAGAGCGGTATCCACGGCTTGATGTATGTGGATGATGCCATGCTGTATCAGGAAACCAGCGGCCACGTGATACGTTCCCTGGCATGGGCAGAAACCTTGCCGCTGGCACAGCGCCCGACGCTGTTGCAGGTCAACAGCCTGGTTCAGGCCGCCGACGAGGCGCAGGCGATCTGGAAGTTCGCCACGTCACACAGCGATATCCCAGCGTTACACCACTTTGCCGAAACCGTAGAGAAAGAGCTGGGCCTGGCCTGCGAATGGTCATGGCACGATCAGGTGGATATCGCCCAAGGCGGTAACAGCAAGGGCAACCGCCTACAGCAGTGGGTGGAATCACAAGGCCTCAGCATGGCCCAGGTAGTGGCATTTGGCGATAACTACAACGATCTGAGCATGCTGGAAGCCGCTGGCCTGGGGGTCGCAATGGGCAACGCCGATGATGCCATCAAAGAACGTGCCGATCTGGTGATCGCCGATCACCTGCAACCCGGTATCGCTGAAGTGATCCGCTCGCGGGTGCTTGGCTAGTCAAATGCGGCCCTCTTCTGCCAGAAGAGGGCGGCTTTAACGCCCTTCGCGGCTGATCGACACGCTCTTGATCTGCGCATATAGCCACAGCCCTGGCCTGATCAGCAGTTCGTCACGCGCCCAGGGCGTGATGCGTGCCCACAGCACGTTTTCCCCTACCGCAAGCTTCACTTCCACCTGCCCATCAACCTCTAAACACTCCACCACCTTGGCGGGCAGAATATTACGGATACTGCTATTAAGCGGCGGTTGCAGCACCAGCGAAACATCGGCGGCGTTGATGCGAATACGTAACTGCGTGCCCACAGGCGCATCAATAGCGCTCACCCACAGGCGCCGATCGCCCAGCGCCAGCGCGGTCATGGCGTAATGCTGGTGATGTTCAATCACGCTGACGCGCAGCACGCTGCTCTGATCTTCGCGCTGTAACCAAGGGCGCAGTGCGCTGCTGGCCCACACCTCTTCCAGCCCGCCAAATGCGCGCACCTGGCCGTTATCCAGCACCATCACCTGTTCCGCCAGGCGCAGGATCTCGTCCATGCTGTGGCTGACGTAGAGGATCGGGATATTAACGTCCTGCGCCAAGCGCTCCAGATAAGGCAACAGTTCACGTTTGCGCGGCAGATCGAGTGAGGCCAGGGGTTCATCCATCAACAGCAGTTCCGGCGCGGTCAGCAGCGCCCGGCCGATCGCCACACGCTGTTTTTCACCACCGGAAAGCGTGAGCGGCAAGCGGTTAAGCAGTGGCGCAATCCCCAGCAATTGAACAATGCTGTCGAATTGGCTGCGCATGCTGGCCGCCATGCCATATTGCAGATTGCCACGCACGCGATAATGCGGGAACAGGCGCGCATCCTGAAAAACGTAGCCGATGCGGCGTTTTTCAGGTGGCAGACAAACGCCGCTGGCGGTATCCACCAGCGTGCGGCCATTGAGCACAATGCGCCCCTGCTGCAGGCGCGTCAGGCCGCCGATGGCGTTGATCAAAGAGGTTTTACCCGCACCGGAAAGCCCGAAGATCGCAGTAATACCCTGCGCGGGCAGATGCGCCTGCACATTGAGGTTGAGATCGCCAAGCCGCTGGGAGAAATCCAGTTCTAACATCTATAACCCCATACGCTTGCGGCCCCAGCGGGCCAACCATTCGGAAACCAGCAGCGCCGCCAGCGCCAGCACAATGGCAATCACGCACAGGCGTGCCGCCGCCGCTTCTGCACCCGGCGTTTCTATCAGGGTATACATCGCCAGCGGGATGGTGCGGGTTTCACCGGGAATATTGGAAACGAAGGTGATGGTTGCGCCAAATTCGCCCAAAGAACGGGCGAAGGCTAATACCACGCCGACGATAATCCCGGGCAGCGAAAGCGGCAGCGTGATGGTGAAAAACACCCGCCACGGATGAGCCCCCAGCGTGCGGGCCGCCTGTTCCAAACGGGTATCCACCGCCTCCAGCGCTAGCCGAATCGCGCGCACCATCAGCGGAAAAGCCACCACGGCCGAAGCCAGCGCCGCACCACGCCAGCTGAAACTGAAGCTGAAACCAAACCAATCGTACAGCCGTTCACCGATAAAGCCACGGCGGCCCATAGCGATCAGCAATAAGTAACCCACCACGACCGGCGGCAACACCAGCGGCAGATGAATGATGCTGTCCAGCAAGGATTTGCCAGGGAAATGACAGCGCACCAGGATCCAGGCCATCAGAATGCCCAGCGGTAAACTGCAAATCACGGCCAGGCTGGAGACTTTCAGGCTCAGCGCAACCGCCTGCCATTCATATTCGCTCAATATCATTTACGCGGGGTAAATCCATAACGTTGGAAAACAGCCGCCGCTTCCGGGCCTTTTAGATAGCTGTAAAAAGCGCTGACGCTGGGGTTTTGACGATCTTTGACTATCGCCATGGGGTATTCAACCGGCATATGGCTGCTGGCCGGAAAGATGCCGACCACGTTCACTTTATCACTGGCAACCGCATCAGAACCATACACAATCCCAAGCGGTGCTTCTTCACGCTCCACCAACGCCATCGCGCTGCGCACGTTGTTGGCTCGCGCCAGTTTCGGCTCCAGCATCGCCCAGGCGCCCAGATTCTGTAACGCTTCTTTAGCGTAAAGCCCTGCCGGGACGTGATCCGGATCGCCCACCGCCAAGCGGCCACCGTTCAGTAATTGGGCCCAATCGGTGGTTTTATTAATGTCGATTTTATCCTGTTTAGCCGATTTAGCGGCGATCAGCACCAACTCGTTACCCAGCAGGGTATAGCGGCTATCGTTGACCATTTGCTGTTTATCGATAACGTAATCCATCCACTGCTGATCGGCAGAGATAAACAGATCGGCCGGTGCTCCCTGCTCGATCTGACGTGCCAGCGTTGACGAAGAAGCAAAAGAGGACACCACCTGCACCTCTTTGCCTTGCTGGTATTGGCTGGCGATCTCCTGCAGCGCGTTAGTCAGCGAAGCGGCGGCAAACACGGTGAATTTCTCCGCCGCCGAAGCCTGTGCCGTCAACCCCAAAGCCAATATCATGCCGCCAAGCCACTTGATCCCTTGTTGTTGCATTGTTTTCTCCGCAAGTTAACCACCGACGCCTATCGTTATATAAAAAATAATATAACGTTGAGCGGAACATTGTCATGCGGTTTATCGGCAAAGCGAGAGGTAGCTTGAGAAACGCCCGCTGAAATACATCAGCGGGCATTGGAGATGGGGATTAGCTGCGTTTTTCTTTTGAATGGCCCACTTTGGAGAAGACGTTAAACACTTCTGCCAGAGCATAGATCAGGCCCAGGATCACGGCCATCACGACCGGTACCATGACCACGGCAAACAACAGACTTTTCAATAATTCCAACATAGTAGTCTCACTTCACTGCTCATTTAAACGGCTGCGTATGCTTTACTGTAAACCAAAAAGCGTGCGAAAACCCCGTTATTTTAAAGGCTGGGGGAAATTTAGCACCTGCGAAACGTGCTCACTTGGTGCTGGCGCGCAAATCGGCGACAATAGCCTTTTCGCCGTTGATGGAACCTATCATGCAGGCCGAGATCCTCCTCACCTTAAAACTTCAGCAGAAACTGTTCGCCGATCCGCGCCGCATTGCGCTGCTAAAGCAGGTTGAGCATACCGGCTCGATCAGCCAAGGAGCCAAGCTGGCGGGGATCAGCTATAAAAGCGCCTGGGACGCCATCAACGAAATGAATCAGTTGGCGGAACAGACGGTGGTAGAGCGCGCAACCGGCGGCAAAGGCGGTGGCGGTGCGCAGGTGACCCACTACGGCCAGCGGCTGATCCAGCTTTACGATCTGCTCGGCCAGATCCAGCAAAAAGCCTTCGATGTGCTGCAACAGGACAACCTGCCGCTCGACAGCCTGCTGGCGGCGATCGCCCGTTTCTCGCTGCAAACCAGCGCCCGTAATCAGTTCTTCGGCACCGTGATTGAACGCGATCACCAGCAGGTACAACAGCATATCAGCCTGCTGCTGGCCGACGGCCACACGCGCCTGGCGGCGGCCGTTACCCAGCAAAGTGCCGATCGGCTGCACCTGGTTCCGGGGAAAGAGGTGCTGGCGCTGATTAAAGCCCCGTGGGTTAAACTCAGCACCGATCCAGCCCTCAACGGGCTGGCAGATAATGTGCTGGAAGGCAGGGTCGCCAGCATTCAGCCCGGCAGCGAACACAGCGAAGTGCTGGTGACGCTGAAAGGAGGCGAAATCCTGTGTGCCACGCTGGCCAATCAGGAACTGGCACAGTTGAAGCTCAGCCCCGGCACGGCGGTCCATGCGCTGTTCAATGCCGATCGGGTGATTGTTGCCACGTTGTGTTAAACGCAACGTGATGTTGCAGTATTGTCGATTGACATCTTTTCCCCATGCGCCTATTTCTAAAATAAATAATTGCAGAACAGGGAATAAATGATGTCGTTGTTGCACATTTCGCAAGGTTCGTTCCGTTTAAGCGACACCCGCACGCTGTGGCTGGAGCAACTGGAGATTCAATCCGGCGACAGTTGGGCGTTTGTCGGTGCCAATGGCAGCGGTAAATCGGCCCTGGCCCGTGCGCTGGCGGGTGACTTGACGCTCTTACAGGGCAAGCGTCAGAGCGATTTTCACGACGTTGTGCGCATTTCGTTTGAGCAATTGCAGAAACTGGTCAGCGACGAATGGCAACGCAATAATACCGACCTGCTCAGCCCCGATGAGGACGACACCGGCCGCACCACGGCAGAGATCATTCAGGAAGAGGTGCAAGATCCCGCACGTTGCCAGCAGTTGGCCGCTCAATTCGGTATTACCCCCCTGCTTACGCGCCGCTTCAAGTATCTCTCCACTGGCGAAACCCGCAAAACGCTGCTGTGCCAGGCCCTGATGTCGCAGCCAGATTTGCTGATCCTGGATGAACCGTTTGATGGTCTGGACGTTGGCTCACGGGCTCAGTTCGCCACCTTGTTAGCCGAACTGTCACAGCAGGGTTATACGCTGGTGCTGGTGCTCAACCGTTTTGATGAGATCCCGGATTTTATTCAACAGGTGGGAGTTCTGGCGGATTGCACCCTGACCAGCCAAGGACGCCGTGAGCAGGTGATGGCAGACGCGCTGGTGGCCCAATTGGCGCACAGCGAAAATCTCAGCGGCCTGACGCTGCCGGAAACCGAGGATCCGACGCAGAAAAACCCACTTCCCGCCGATCGGCCGTTGATTGTGCTGCGCGATGGCGTGGTGAGTTACAACGATCGCCCGATCCTCAACCAGCTCAGTTGGCAGGTGAATCCCGGCGAGCACTGGCAGATTGTCGGCCCGAACGGGGCCGGTAAGTCTACGCTGCTCAGCCTGATTACCGGCGATCATCCGCAGGGCTACAGCAACGATCTGACGCTGTTCGGCCGCCGACGCGGCAGCGGTGAAACCATCTGGGACATCAAGCGCCATATCGGTTACGTCAGCAGCAGCCTGCACCTGGATTACCGCATCAGTTCCAGCGTGCGTAACGTGATCCTGTCTGGCTTTTTCGATTCGATCGGTATCTATCAGGCGGTTTCCGATCGCCAGCAGAAGCTGACTACGCAGTGGCTGGCGCTGCTCGGGCTGGGGGGATCTCAGGCTGACGCCCCGTTCCACAGCCTTTCCTGGGGCCAGCAGCGGCTGGCGCTGATCGCCCGCGCGCTGGTCAAACACCCGGCACTGCTGATCCTCGATGAACCTTTGCAGGGGCTGGATCCGCTGAACCGCCAACTGGTGCGGCGTTTTATCGACGTTCTGATCCAGCAAGGCGCTACCCAACTGCTGTTTGTCTCGCACCATGCCGAAGATGCGCCGCAGTGCATCACCCATCGCCTGACGTTTGTCCCTGAAGGTGATAGTTACCGCTATCAGTACGATAAGCTGGCATAAAACACAGGAATGAGTGGCGATCCCACTCATTCGATGACATATCCGGCAACACTTCCCCGCAACACATCACACTTAGCCTTTTATCATAAAGGTATGTCGAGTGATTGTCTGGAGAGGATATGTCCGCCGCACTGATTATTATTGACCTGATCGAAGATCTGGCTGGCCCGAAAGGGCGGGCCAATCACTGCCGTGAACAACTGCTGGCGCAGAACGTCATCGCCCACACCAATGCGGCAGCCGCTTACGCGCGGATACGTAAAATCCCGGTCATCTGGGTGCGCGTCGGTTTTGCCGATGACTACCACGATATTCCGCCCCACTCACCGTTGTTTAACCATCTCAAACAGATTGGCGCACTGCGTTTGAGCAACGGCGGTTGCCACTGGCTAAGCGGATTAGAGGTAAAACCGGAGGATTTGCAGTTCGAAAAAAAAGCAACCTCCGCCTTCGCCGGTAACAATTTGTTAGCGTGGTTACAGCAACACCGCTGCCACCATTTGTTACTGGGCGGCATCAGTACCACATTGGCGATCGAAAGCACCGCTCGGCAGGCGCACGATGCCGGTTTCCAGGTGACGATATTGCAAGATCTCTGCGCAGCGCAGACGGAAGATATTCACCAACAGAGCCTGGAAACGTTGCTAAACCTTGGCAGAGTCATACGTTCACCTGCCTGGATGAAGGGGTGAGTGCCAGACTGTCTCCCTCAGCACTGCTGGCCTTAAGCGGGTTTACAGCCTGGATTTAACCGCACTTTTCATTCTTCTCCCGACCTTTGCATTGATTTCGTTGTGTTACCATCCCACTTAGCGCTCATTTTAGATCACCAACACGCCGAACCTTCGGCATTGAGCGCCGTGGTCTATTTTAGAGGGATAACAACTATGTGGGGCGTCCTCTCGGCTTCCTTGTTTTTTTTACCATTTAACCGATTTATTGCCTGGATCCTGTTGGCCGCCGCGACGGGAATGGGGCTCTACCATCACATTCTCACGCCACTCAGCCTCGCTTGTCTGGTGCCGATCGCCGTTGCCGTCTGGTTACACCACCAATGTCGTAAGCAGCGCGCTGTTGCACTGATTCTGGAAATCTTGCTGGTGGCCTGCTCTCTGGCGTTGTTTTCTCACCTGATACCGGGCTTCAATAATCCGTTGATGGTAGAACAGGAAAAAATTGGCCCATTGAGCGCCCCCTATTCCCTGTATTACAACTTCGACAAGGCCTTGGTGCCTTTCCTGCTGTTTGCCTGCCTGCCAACGCTGTTCAATGCAGGCAAGGCCGATAAGCCAGTGGCTACCCGCGCTTGGGTGATCCTGGTGCTGTGCGTTCCGGCTTTGCTGTTGTTGGCCGTCGCCCTCGGTGGCCTGAAGATTGAACTGCATATGCCGCCTTGGATCCTGGCGTTTATGATGGCCAATCTGTTCTTCGTCTCACTGGCCGAAGAAGCCCTGTTCCGTGGCTATTTGCAGCAGCGCATCCGCCAGTGGCTGGGCGCTTACCCGGCGTTAATCATCACCGCCCTGCTATTTGGTGCTGCGCATTTTGCCGGTGGCATGCTGATGGTGGCTTTTGCCACACTGGCCGGGGTGATTTACGGCTTGGCCTGGATGTGGAGCGGCCGCCTGTGGGTGCCGGTTCTTTTCCACTTTGGCCTTAATCTGACGCATCTGTTGTTCTTTACTTATCCGCTCTACCAGCATCCGTAACCCTTCTGGCTGGCAGGATTTCCCCTGCCGGCTAACGCAGTGAAAGCGTTACCACTTATTTTCTCTGCTTCAGGATCCTTCGACCAACTATGCTGCTTTTATTGAGATAACCATCTAATGTAAACGATTCCATTATTGGCGATAGATCACCTTTTTCTTTCCCCAGGCATGCTATGTTTCTTCGCATTATTTTCCGCCAGGTGCCCGTTCATCATCGGCCACGCAGAAAGTGAAAGCGATTACATAACACCGCACTGATAGATGAAGGAAGCGTTATGCCCGATTTTAATCCTATCGATCACCCACACCGCCGTTTCAACCCGCTCACAGACCAGTGGGTGCTGGTGTCTCCACACCGGGCCAAACGCCCATGGCAAGGCCAGCAAGAATCCCCCACGCAGGAAATACTGCCAGAGCACGCTCCCGACTGTTTTCTGTGCCCTGGCAATCAACGCGTCACCGGTGATAAAAATCCCGACTATCCTGGCACCTACATTTTCACCAATGATTTCGCGGCGTTGATGCCCGATACACCGCTGGCACCAGAAAGCCGCGATCCGCTGATGCGCTGCCAAAGCGCACGTGGCGTCAGCCGGGTGATCTGCTTCTCCCCCGATCACAGTAAAACCCTGCCACAGCTTTCATTAGCGGCGTTGGAGCAGGTGATTGCCACCTGGCAGGAACAGGCCGCCGATCTTGGCCGCAGCTACCCCTGGGTGCAGGTGTTTGAAAACAAAGGTGCCGCGATGGGCTGCTCGAACCCTCATCCGCATGGTCAGATATGGGCTAACAGCTTCCTGCCTAACGAGGTCGAACGAGAAGATCGCCTGCAGCAGGACTATTTCCGCCAACACCATTCCCCACTGCTGGTGGATTATGTGCAGCGTGAGCTGGCCGACGGCAGCCGCACGGTGGTGGAAACTGAGCACTGGTTGGCGGTGGTACCTTACTGGGCGGCGTGGCCGTTCGAGACCCTGCTGTTGCCAAAGGCGGCGGTGCAACGCCTCACCGATCTCACGCCAGTGCAGAGCAGCGATCTGGCGGTCGCCCTGAAGAAACTCACCAGCCGTTACGACAATCTGTTCCAGTGCTCTTTCCCCTATTCGATGGGCTGGCACGGCGCGCCATTCAACGCCGCCGATAACCGCCATTGGCAGTTGCACGCCCATTTCTACCCGCCGCTGCTGCGCTCCGCCACGGTGCGCAAATTTATGGTGGGCTACGAAATGCTGGCAGAAACCCAGCGCGATCTGACCGCTGAACAGGCCGCAGAACGCCTGCGTGCCGTCAGTGATATTCATTATCGTGAAGCCGGAGTGAAATAATGAGCCTCAAAGACCATACTCAAGCCCTCTTTACCCAACACTTTGGCTATGCCCCCGCCCTCACCGTTCAGGCTCCGGGGCGGGTAAACCTGATTGGTGAGCACACCGATTACAACGACGGCTTTGTTTTGCCCTGCGCCATCAATTACCAGACGGTGATCAGCTGCGCCCGGCGTGACGATCGCCAGATCCGCGTTCTGGCCGCCGACTACGATAATCAGCAGGATCTGTTTTCACTGGATGCCCCCATCGTCAGCCACGCTAACCTGCGCTGGGCTGACTATGTGCGCGGAGTGATAAAACACCTGCAACTGCGCGATGCCCATTTTGGCGGTGCCGATCTGGTGATCGCTGGCAATGTGCCGCAGGGGGCCGGGCTCAGCTCATCGGCCTCGTTGGAAGTCGCCGTCGGCCAGGCCATGCAGGCGCTGTACCAATTGCCGCTCGACGGCGTAGCCTTGGCGTTGAACGGCCAGGAAGCGGAAAACCAGTTTGTCGGCTGTAACTGCGGCATTATGGATCAACTGATATCGGCACTGGGCAAGCAGGATCATGCGCTGCTGATCGACTGCCGCTCACTGGCAACGCGCGCGGTGCCAATGCCAAAGAACGTGGCGGTAGTGATCATCAACTCTAACGTCAAACGAGGATTGGTCGACAGCGAATACAATATCCGCCGCCAGCAGTGTGAAGAAGCGGCGCGCTTCTTTGGCGTTAAGGCGCTGCGCGACGTCAGCCCAGACCTGTTCTTTCCGATCCAGCACGAATTAGACCCGATCGTCGCCAAACGGGCGCGCCATGTGATCAGCGAGAATGAGCGGACTCTCGCCGCTGCCGACGCGCTGGCCGCAGGCGATCTCAAACTGATGGGGAAACTGATGGCTGAATCACACGCCTCAATGCGTGATGACTTCGAAATCACCGTTCCGCCGATCGATACCTTGGTTGAGATTGTTAAACATACTATTGGCGATCGCGGTGGCGTGCGCATGACCGGCGGCGGTTTTGGCGGCTGCATCGTGGCGCTGATGCCGTCAGAGCTGGTTGAAGCGGTACGCAGCGCAGTGGCACGGGAATATCCGCTGCGCACCAACGGCCTGCAGGAAACGTTCTATGTATGCTACGCCTCGCAAGGAGCCAGCAGATGTTGACAGATTCATCCTCAAATGCGCCCGACGGCCAGCCGTTTATTCTCACCACACTGCGTAATAGTGCAGGCATGACGGTCACGCTGATGGATTGGGGCGCGACCTGGCTTTCCGCCGTGCTGCCGCTCAAGTCGGGTGAAAAACGCGAGCTGCTGCTGGGCTGCCAAACAGCGGCGGATTATGTACGGCAGCATGCCTATCTGGGGGCGACCGTTGGGCGCTATGCCAACCGCATCGCTTACGCCAGGCTGCTGATCGACGGCAAACCGCATCCGCTGGTGGCAAATCAGGGAGAACACCAGCTACACGGTGGGCCGGAAGGCTTCCATGCTCGCCGCTGGCAGATCGTGGCTCAGAATGAACAACAGGTGGTGTATCAGTTGCATTCAGTAGATGGCGAGCAGGGCTTTCCCGGCAATCTGGACGTAACGCTGACATACCGGCTGACCGCCGATAACCGGCTAGAGATCGGCTATCAGGCCCAGGTTGATCGCGCATGCCCGGTCAACTTGACTAACCATGCCTATTTCAACCTGGACGGCGCGGGCCACGACGCGCGCCAACAACGCCTGCAGCTGTTTGCTGACCGCTATCTGCCGGTTGATAGCGAAGGCATTCCCTGTGGCGACTTAACCGAAGTTGCCGGTACCGGGATGGATTTTCGCCAGCCAAAAACGCTGCTGCAGGATTTTCTGCGCGATCGCGATCAGCAACGCGTCAAGGGTTATGACCATGCCTATCTGTTGCACCGCACCTGCAACCGGCTGGAAAGCCCGGCGGCGCACCTGTGGTCGGCCGACGGCAACGTTGAATTGACGGTGTTCACCACGGCCCCAGCGCTGCAACTGTACAGCGGTAATTATCTGGCTGGCACACCGGCACGTGAAGGCGGTACTTACGCCAGCTATGCCGGTATAGCGCTGGAGAGCGAATTTTTACCGGATAGCCCGAACCACCCGGAGTGGCCACAGCCGGATTGTTGGCTCCAGCCCGGCCAACGTTATCAGAGTGCCACGCATTATCAGTTTAATCCTATTTAACTCGCCATGCCCCTTGCCACGCGGCAAGGGGCGATATCGTTATAAATACTTACCCTTTTACTCTGCCACCTCACTCGCCATGACCTTTCCTTATTCAAAACCCAGAACTAAAATCAGACGACGGTGATAAGCACTGCTCCTGTGCTCAGTCACAACTTCGGCCCGCAAGGCCGCTTAATCGCTGAAGGAACACCTATGCGTCTGATTACTGCACTTCCATTACTGGCTGGTTTAATGTTGAGCACCAATCTGATGGCTGCCGATACCGCAGCAAAAACGCCCTCTCCGGCACAGGCCGCCCAGCAGAAACGCATGACCGATTGTAATCAACAGGCTTCCAGCCAATCGCTGAAAGGTGCTGACCGTACCACCTTCATGAGCACCTGCCTAAAGTCCGAAGGGCATAAAACAGAAAAGGCCCTCACTCCACAGCAGCAGAAAATGAAAAGCTGCAACGCTGATGCCGCTCAAAAAAGCCTGAAAGGTGATGAACGTAAAGCCTTTATGAGCAACTGCCTGAAAAAATCTGCCTGATCGTATTAGTTCTTCGGCGCGTTTGGGTTCATCTCATGCGCGCCGTTGTTTTTCCTCGCGGGCCAAACGGCACAATGGCGTGCTTTCCTCATATACCTAAGCGGTAAAAAATTGACTATGGTTAAACCAGATACCCAATAGCAGAGCGGCCTGAGGTATGACGGGTATATCGATTGCCGAGCCACTGGCTGCAGTAATATAATGATTCTCGTTATCATTCAATTGTCAGATTATTGAGGAGTTAAGCTATGGTTGTAACTAAACTGGTTCTGGTACGTCACGGCGAAAGCCAGTGGAACAAGGAAAACCGCTTTACCGGTTGGTATGATGTTGATTTATCTGACAAAGGCCGAACAGAGGCAAAAGCTGCGGGTAAGCTTCTGAAAGATGAAGGTTTCTTTTTCGATTTTGCTTACACCTCGGTGCTGAAGCGCGCCATCCATACCCTGTGGAATATTCTGGATGAATTGGATCAGGCGTGGTTACCGACTGAAAAATCCTGGAAACTGAATGAACGCCATTACGGTGCGCTGCAAGGCCTGAACAAGTCTGAAACCGCTGAAAAATACGGTGATGAGCAGGTGAAACAGTGGCGCCGTGGTTTTGCCGTGACGCCACCGGAGCTGAGCAAAGAAGATGAGCGCTATCCTGGCCACGATCCGCGCTATGCAAAACTCAGTGATAAAGAACTGCCTACCACCGAGAGCCTGGCGCTGACGATCGATCGCGTGATCCCTTACTGGGACGCCGAAATCCTGCCGCGCATCAAAAGCGGTGAGCGCGTGATCGTTGCCGCACACGGTAACTCGTTGCGTGCTCTGGTGAAATACCTGGATAACCTGAGCGAAGATGAGATTCTTGAGTTGAACATCCCAACCGGCGTGCCGTTGGTGTATGAGTTCGACGAAAACTTCAAACCAATCAAGCGTTATTATCTGGGCAATGCCGATGAGATCGCGGCCAAAGCGGCTGCGGTAGCCAACCAGGGCAAAGCGAAGTAATTTTCGCTGCTGAATGCGAGAAGCCCCCGGTGATAAGAGCCAGGGGCTTCTTTTTTAGCTGATGCCGAGAATCAGCCGCGGCGCGCCTTCACCGCTGCGGCCAGTTCACGCAATACGGTTTCGGTATCTTGCCAACCGATACACGCATCGGTCACGCTTTTGCCGTAAACCAGCGGTTCACCGCTTTCCAGGCTCTGGTTCCCTTCCACCAAGTGGCTTTCGATCATCACCCCGATAATGGCTTTTTCACCACCACGGAGTTGCTTGCAGACATCGGCACTGACATCGATCTGCTTCTTAAACTGCTTGCTGCTGTTGGCATGGCTGAAGTCGATCATCACCTGCGCTGGCAGGCCCGCTTTCGTCAATCCTTCTTTCACTTCTTTGACATGCGCAGCGCTGTAGTTCGGCTCTTTACCACCACGCAAGATAATGTGGCAATCACCGTTACCGCCGGTGTTAACGATTGCCGAATGACCCCATTTGGTCACAGACAGGAAGCAGTGCGGCGCGCTGGCAGCGTTGATGGCATCAATCGCCACTTTGATGGTGCCATCGGTACCGTTTTTGAACCCTACCGGGCAAGACAGGCCAGAAGCCAGTTCGCGATGCACCTGAGATTCTGTGGTACGTGCACCGATAGCGCCCCAGCTCATCAGATCCGCCAGATATTGCGGGGTGATCATATCGAGGAACTCACCCGCTGCCGGCAGGCCGCTATCATTGATATCCAGCAGCAGTTTACGTGCCAAACGCAGGCCATCGTTAATCTGGAAGCTGTTGTCCATCTGCGGATCGTTGATCAACCCTTTCCAACCAATGGTGGTACGTGGCTTTTCAAAGTAAACACGCATCACCACTTCCAACTCGCCGCTCAGTTCCTGCCGCAGTTTCAGCAGGCGTGCCGCATACTCTTTTGCCGCTTTGGTATCGTGAATCGAGCAAGGGCCAATCACCACCAACAGACGATCGTCATTGCCACGGAGGATTTTGTGAATCGCATTGCGTGCCTGTGACACCGTCTCCGCTGCCTGTTCGCTGGCTGGGAACTTCTCCAGCAGAGCCACTGGGGGCAGAAGTTCCTTAATTTCTTTAATGCGTAAATCGTCGTTTTGGTAATTCATAACTTTTCCATTCGGTATCGGGAGGTGTATTTCACAGCATTCAGCATGAGATCCCAACAATCTAGCCTGTGAAACTAGCGCTGTAAATCACCTTTAGGCCAGTGAGCAAGGTAAACACGGACGATCGCCGTATTCTTCCTGTACGGGGCAACATGACATTTCTTGTAAATACAGTCAGTCGTGGGTGCCTGCTGCCGTTTATCGCCGTAGCAGGCTGACTGGACAGCGGCTTGCCTTTTAGCTGCGGGTTGCTGAGGGGTTGAACTCAGGAGCATCACTCCTGAGTTCTCATTGCGGCATTATACTGCGCAAGACAGCGGGCGTGAATGATTCCGGGCAGCACTGCGGATCCACAACCAGGAACCGTTAAGCGCGATCAGCGTCAGAATAACGTATTCCAGCGCCATGGCGTAAACGCCCTGATAGGCAAAGATCGCCACGCTGATCACGTCAATAACCACCCACAGCAGCCAGTTCTCAACGTATTTACGCGTCATCAGGATCATCGCGGCAATCGACAGCACCATCATCGTTGAATCCCAGAACGGGAAAGCATCCGGCTGCAATTCTGGCATTTGCACGCTCAGACCAAGTGCCTGCATCACCGTTACCGCAATCTGTGTCAGAGAGGCGAATACGCGATCGATATTAAAGGTCATCAGAGCAATACCGATGATGCATACCGCGCCCCACATCAGCGCTTTAGGCAGCGACAGCCAGCGGATCTTCAGCTCCGCCTGATGATCCTGCGTCTGACGGCTCCAGGCGTACCAGCCGTAAATATTGGCCACGAAGAAAAACAGCTGTAGCAACAGGCTGGCATAAAGCTGGATCTGGAAAAAGATGACGGCAAATAGCGTCACGTTAATCAGGCCAAACAGGTAGTTGATGATTTTCTCTTTGCTGGCATACCAGATGCACAACAAACCAAACAGCGTACCTATGGCCTCAATCCACGACAGATCGTATCCCCCAGCGCCAAGCGGAATATGCACCAGGATATTGCTGGTACTGAAAAAACTCATCTTGCCATCCTTATCAAATAGTTAACCGGTAGTCAGGCGTTCCCTTTCACCGGCATTTTCAACTGTGCGGCAAACGCCAGCATGCGATTGAGCGGAATCAGCGCCTTTTCACGTATTGCGCCATCGACAAAAATTTCATGCTGGGCACCACCCTGTTCCAACCCTTCAGCAATCGCTTTCAGGCCATTCATCGCCATCCATGGGCAATGAGCACAACTGCGGCAGGTGGCTCCCTCACCGGCGGTTGGCGCCTCAAGCAGCTCTTTACCCGGGCAGGCCTGCTGCATTTTATAGAAAATACCGCGATCGGTGGCGACAATCAGCTGCTGATTTGGCAAAGCGATCGCCGCCTGGATCAGTTGGCTGGTAGATCCCACGGCATCGGCCAGATCGACAATCGCCTGAGGCGACTCAGGGTGCACCAAGATCGCGGCATCCGGGTATAGCGCCTTCATCCGCATCAGCGCCTGGGTTTTAAACTCGTCATGAACGATACAGGCCCCTTGCCAGCACAGCACATCGGCGCCGGTCTGTTTCTGCACATAGTGACCAAGATGACGATCGGGCGCCCAGATGATTTTCTCACCCAGGCTATCGAGATGCTCTATCAGCTCAACCGCAATACTGGAAGTTACCACCCAGTCAGCACGCGCTTTAACCGCCGCAGAGGTATTGGCGTAAACCACCACGGTACGATCAGGGTGGCTATCACAAAATGCCTTGAACTCCGCTTCTGGACAACCGAGATCGAGCGAACATTCAGCATGCAGCGTCGGCATCAATACCTGTTTTTCCGGGCTGAGGATCTTGGCTGTTTCCCCCATAAAACGCACCCCGGCAACCAGCAGGGTTGAAGCCGGATGGTTGCTGCCAAAACGCGCCATCTCCAGTGAATCAGCCACGCAACCACCGGTCTCTTCTGCCAATGCCTGGATCTCTGGATCGGTATAGTAGTGGGCGACCATGACCGCATCACGCTGTTTGAGCAAGGTCTTGATCTTTTGCCGATAGAAAGCCTTCTCGGCTACGTCCAACGGCACCGGTTTTGGCGGGAAGGGATACACCGCCGCGTTGACATCAAACATTTCACTCATCGCAGTTGTCTCTGTGCTAGGCTGTTCGTCCGCTTATCCGGCAGTACTTTGCCTTTCGCAAACGCCTCGTTTTATATACTAAACAAAATACCTAATTTTTAGTGAAAAGTCGCTGATATTTTTCGATTAGTGGTGGCATTTGTTTAATGAATTAAAAAATCGAGAGTAATGCGAGAAACTAAAGTCAATGAAGCACGGGCTCTCACTCGCATAGTGAGTCTGCAAGCGGATTAGGGAACTAAACATAGTGAGCGTGGTGGATATGCGAAAAAAGCGCCAAAAGGCGCTTTTTTCTGAATTTGGTGGGGCGTGCAGGATGACTCGGCTTCGCCTCGTCCTTCGGGCCATCGCTTGCGCGATGTTGCCTCGCGATGCTCGACACGAACCTTTACGGTTCTCATCCTTTACGATTCTACTTTTTACCAATTCATTAAGAATTGGTGGGTCGTGCAGGATTCGAACCTGCGACCAATTGATTAAAAGTCAACTGCTCTACCGACTGAGCTAACGACCCGCAGAAGTGGTGGGTGATGACGGGCTCGAACCGCCGACCCCCTCCGTGTAAAGGAGATGCTCTACCAACTGAGCTAATCACCCACTGCTGTGGTTACTGCCAAATGCCTTGCCGTGTGACTTGAATCTTCATGATTCTTATCTTTCACGATTTTACTTTTTACCAATTCATTAAGAATTGGTGGACCGTGCAGGATTACTCGGCTTCGCCTCGCCCTTCGGGCCATCGCTTACGCGATGTTGTCTCGCGATGCTCGACACGAACCTTTACGGCTCTCATCCTTTACGATTCTACTTTTTACCAATTCATAAAGAATTGGTGGGTCGTGCAGGATTCGAACCTGCGACCAATTGATTAAAAGTCAACTGCTCTACCGACTGAGCTAACGACCCGCTGCTGTGGTTTACTGCTAAATCTTTAATCGCGCAACGCGAACCTTTACGGTTCTCATCCTTTACGACTCTACTTTTTACCAATTCATTAAGAATTGGTGGGTCGTGCAGGATTCGAACCTGCGACCAATTGATTAAAAGTCAACTGCTCTACCGACTGAGCTAACGACCCACTGCTGTGGTTTACTGCTAAATGTTTTATCGCATAATGCAAACCTTTACGGTTCTCATTCTTTGCGATCCTACTTTTTACCAATTCACTGAGAATTGGTGGGTCGTGCAGGATTACTCGGCTTCGCCTCGCCCTTCGGGCCATCGATTATGCGATGTTGTCTCGCGATGCTCGACACGAACCTTTACGGTTCTCATCCTTTACGATTCTACTTTTTACCAATTCATTAAGAATTGGTGGGTCGTGCAGGATTCGAACCTGCGACCAATTGATTAAAAGTCAACTGCTCTACCGACTGAGCTAACGACCCACTGTCGTGGTTTACTGCTGACGGATACAGAAGGAAAATCTGCATCGAAGAAAACTGGAGTGGCAAACAGGGTAACTTGGTTTTGCTTTACTCACTATTGCTTACACAACCGTGCTTCGCTAATACCAGGCTCTAAACTGTAGCCAATTGATTTGAAGTCAACTGCTCTATTCAAGTGAGCTAACGACCCAATTTCCTTGCTGCTTTAACATCTTGCAAGATGTCTTGGCAACGGCGGCATATATTACTAATTTATCTTGGCAGCGCAACCTAAATTTTGGCGCTATAGGTTCAACTGCTGGTTCTTCACGCGAATGAGCCCAGAAATCGGTCAAAACGACTAACATCTGGGCTCAGTTTTTACCTACAGGCTGGCCGCGCGTTTCTTTGCCTGCTTGGCCGCATCGCTGGTTGGGTATTGTTTGATCACCTGCTGGTAAACGGCTTTAGCTTTATCAACCTGGCCTTTTTCCTGCATGATCACGCCCACTTTAAACATGGCATCTGGTGACTTGGGTGACTTTGGATAATTCTTCACCACCACCGCATAATAGTAAGCCGCATCCTCTTTTTTGCCTTTGTTGTAAAACAATTGGCCAAGCCAATAGTTGGCATTAGGAAGGTATGTCGAGTTCGGATACTGTTTTACGAAGGCTTGGAAAGCGGAGATTGCCTGATCGTACTGTTTTTTTTCCAACGCCAATGAAACAGCAGCATTATAGTCGCTGTTCTCATCACCGCTGCTCACCGGAGCGGCTGATTCAGCCGCAGGCGCACTATCAGCAGGAGCCGCCGTCGCTGCCGCACCCGTGGAATTCTGTGCGCCACCCTGGCTGAGACTATCCATCTGCTGATAGATCTGCTTCTGGCGTTCAACCACCTGATTCAACTGGTACTGACTTTCCTGGATCTGCCCACGGAGCGTATCAATATCGCGTTGATTGTCAGAAAGCTGCTGCTGAAGTTGGTTTAAAAGCTGACTCTGAGCGTTACTGATACGCTCAAGTGAAGTGACACGGTCCTCGACCGAGCCGGAGCCGACATTACTGATTGGCGCTTGGGCAGTAGCGGCCCATGGGACCGCTACGCCAACCAGTAACGACAGACCCAACAGGTGACGTCTGAAGTTACTGTTCATGCGATTCTCTTAGTAAACCAGAACGGCACGACGGTTTTTAGCCCAAGCTGCTTCGTCGTGGCCCAATACTGCTGGTTTTTCTTTACCGTAAGAAACGATAGAGATCTGGTCGGCAGAAACGCCTTTACCTTGCAGGTACATTTTCACTGCGTTAGCACGACGCTCGCCCAGAGCGATGTTGTATTCTGGCGTGCCGCGCTCATCCGCGTGACCTTCAACGGTCACTTTGTAAGATGGGTTGTTACGCAGGAATGCAGCGTGCGCATCCAGCATCTGAGAAAACTCAGAGCTGATGTCATATTTGTCAAAACCGAAGTAAACGATATTGTTTCTCTGCAGTTCTTGCATCTGCAGACGCGCTTGTTCTTCGGAAGACAGGTTGCTGCTGCCATTTTCCATACCAGTGCCAGCGCCCATACCAGATTGGTCGTTGTTCGCGCTTTTGTTAGAACTACAGGCCGCCACAGCCAGAACTGGCAGTGCCAGCATAAGCGCTTTCAGCACTTTGTTCAGTTGCATTTCTTTGATCCTTTTATAGTTTGCTATACATATTTACACATGCATCACAGATACGGCGACCAGGCAGGCGATTTGACCTGTCCATCAGTTGCCGGAAGACGCGCTTTGAAACGCCCATCAGTCGATACCAACTGCAGGACGGAGCCCATACCTTGTGTGGAGCTATAAATCACCATAGTACCGTTTGGTGCGATACTTGGCGTTTCGTCCAGTTGCGTGTTCGTTAATACCTGAACAGCCCCTGAAGTGAGATCTTGCTTGGCGATATGCTGAGCACCATTGTTGGAACTCACCATCACCAGGAACTTACCATCCGGGCTCACATCAGAGTTCTGATTCTGAGCACCTTCCCAAGTCAGCCGTTGTGGAGCCCCGCCGCTTGCGCTGATTTTATAAATCTGAGGACGCCCCCCCTGATCGGAGGTATAGGCCAAAGACTGGCTATCTGGGAACCAGCTAGGTTCGGTATTGTTGCTGCGGCCATCGGTGATCTGACTGATCTGGCCAGAGCCCAGGTTCATTACATACAGATGCAGGCTGCCGCTCTTCGACAAAGCAAAGGCAATACGGCTGCCGTCTGGTGAGAACGCAGGTGCACCGTTGTGACGAGGGAAAGAAGCGACCTGTTGGATAGCACCGTTAGCCAGGGTTTGGATCACCAGCGCTGAACGGCCACTCTCGAAGGTAACATAAGCCAGTTTGCTGCCATCGGGTGACCAGGCTGGCGACATCAGTGGCTCTGGGGAACGGTGTACGACAAACTGGTTGTAGCCATCATAGTCGGATACACGCAGTTCATACGGGAATTGCCCACCGTTGGTCTGCACCACATAAGCGATACGCGTACGGAAAGCCCCTTTGATACCGGTCAGCTTTTCAAACACTTCATCACTGGCGGTATGAGCAGAATAACGCAACCATTGCTTGGTCACCTTATACTGATTCTGCGCCAGAACGGTGCCTGGAGAACCTGAGGTATCCACCAATTGGTAGGAGATCAAATAGCTGCCATCAGCACCGGGTTGCACCTGGCCGACAACGACGGCATCAATGCCCAATGCAGTCCAAGCCGCCGGTGTCACTTCAGACGCCGTGGCCGGTTGCTGCGGCATACGCGCCACATCGATAGGGTTGAATTTGCCGCTGTTGCGCAGATCTGCGCCAACAATCTGGCCAATATCTTCTGGAGGCGTACCTGGACCCGCCCATTTAAACGGCACCACACCAATTGGGCGAGCAGAGTCGACCCCCTGGGTGATTTCAATGCGGACTTCCGCGTGCAGCACGGATGCCCACAGGACTAACAAACCTAACATTACTCGAAATGCCTGCTTCATCTCATCTCCCTTATCCAGGCGGGATGCCTGCGATAAATTAGCAGAATTTTAACAAACCAACGCAAACAAAACTACGTTTACCCAAAGAATCTCGAATTTTCAGCCAACAACGCTGAAAACTCAGAAACAATGAATAAAAATCCCTGTTGGTTACCTTAGTACATCCTTGCGCTTTACTCAGTAATAACAACCATTACTCTGGCTTAAATACAAGAGTCGAATCCTTAAAATACTGATACACAGCATCGCTAGGCGGTTTAGGAATACGCGCCTGATTAGCCGCTGCAACAGCAGCTTGACATAACGCCGGATCTCCGCCTGCTGACTCTACGCTTTTTAAAAAGCCGTCTGGTGCAAGCTTGATGCGTAAATCGCAGGTTTTGCCTTCAAACCCTGATGCATAAAACTTGCTCTGAATGGCTGCCCTGATCTGGCTCTTATAACCCTCAATATCAGCACCGCTGACACCCGCAGCCTTGGCATTACCCTCGCCTTTCGCTTTGGCTGCGTCGCCTTTCGTCTTGGCGGCTCCGCCACCTTTCGGCGCGTTTTTACCATCCGCCAAACCACCGAACAGATCATCAACTTCAGCAGATTGTTTAGCCGCCTCAGCCGCTGCCTTTTTCTTGGCATCCGCTGCTTTTTTCGCTTCTGCAGCCTTCTCTGCTGCCGCTTTCTTCTCCGCTTCAGCAGCGGCCTGTTTCTCTGCCGCCTCAGCGGCTTTCTGTGCCGCAGCCGCTGCAGCCTCTTTCTTCGCCTCTTCTGCCTGCTTCTTGGCAGCCGCCGCTGCAGCGGCTTCTTTCTTGGCTTCCGCTTCGGCTTTCTTTTGTGCCTCTGCCTGCGCTTTGGCTATTTTATCCGCCTCGGCTTTGGCTTTTGCTGCAGCCTGCTCAGCCGCTTTCTGCTGTTCTTTCGCCTTAGCGGCGGCAAGTTCTGCGGCTTTCTGCTGTTCAGCAGCCTGCTGCTGTTGCTCGGCTGCCTTTTTCTGCTGTTCTGCCTGTGCTTTGGCATCCTGTGCGGCTTTTTCCTGCGCAGCCAGGCGTTCCCGCTCAAGTTCTTTCAACCGCTGTTGTTCCGCAGCCTGTTTCTGCTGCAGCTCTTCTGCCTGCTGCTCCGCCTTTTTCTGACGTTGCTTTTCGGCACGCTGTGCATCGCTGCTCTGCTGTTGCTGGCGATTATACTGCTCCACCACAGCCCCAGGATCGACCATCACTGCACCGACGACGGAACCGTCGCCGCCACCGCCGGCACTCATTTCGGCGTTTTCGTGCAGCGATCCCCAAATCAACAGGGCAATCAATATGATGTGCAGAACCACCGAAACAATAACGGCGCGGTTCAGCTTATCGTTTTGCTCAGTTGCCTTTACCAAAATAGAGTCCCAAAAACTGGTGCTTAAACGGGGCTTCTGCCCTATCAGGCAGAAACCGGGTTGCCTCTCACCTTACGGTCAGATTGGCTGGGTCATCAGCCCCACGGAAGCGACGCCCGCCTGATGGAGAATATTCAATGCCTTGATAATCTCATCATAGGGTACTTCCTTTGCCCCACCGATCAAGAAGACCGTCTTCGGATTCGCCGCTAAACGCGATCTGGCTTCAGCCGCAACCTGTTCAGGCGGCAAAAACTCCATGCGGTTATGATCTACCACCAAGGTATATTGCCCCACGCCGGAAACCTCTAAGATCACCGGCGGATTATCATCGCTGGACACCGTTTTGGAATCCGTGGCGTCAGGTAAATCCACCTCAACGCTCTGGGTGATAATGGGTGCGGTTGCCATAAAAATCAGTAACAACACCAATAACACGTCCAACAGCGGGACAATGTTGATTTCTGACTTCAGCTCACGACGGTTACGACCACGAACTTTCGCCATGCTACCTCCTACTTATTTGCTGTCGCTGGAGAAGGCCTGACGATGCAGAATAGCGGTAAACTCTTCCATAAAGTTGTCGTAATTCTGCTCAAGCTTGTTAACACGCTGGTTAAGACGGTTGTAAGCCATAACGGCAGGGATCGCGGCAAACAGGCCAATCGCGGTAGCGATCAACGCTTCGGCGATGCCTGGAGCGACCATCTGCAAGGTGGCTTGTTTGACTGCCCCCAAGGCAATAAAGGCGTGCATGATCCCCCACACGGTACCAAACAGACCGATATACGGGCTGATGGACCCTACGGTGCCGAGGAAAGGAATATGGGTTTCCAGGGTTTCCAGCTCGCGATTCATCGAAATGCGCATCGCACGTGAAGCGCCTTCGATCACCGACTCCGGCGCATGGCTGTTGGCACGGTGCAAACGGGCAAACTCTTTGAAACCCGCATGGAAAATTTGCTCTGAACCCGTCAGGCTATCGCGGCGTGCCTGGCTTTCCTGATACAAGCGGGAAAGCTCGATACCGGACCAGAATTTGTCTTCGAAAGCTTCGGCGTCACGCGTGGCCGCATTCAGAATGCGAGTCCGTTGGATGATGATCGCCCAAGAGGCCACTGAGAAACCTATCAAAATCAACATGATAAGCTTAACCAGCAGGCTTGCCTTCAAGAATAAATCTAGGATGTTCATGTCAGTCACTGCTTAAACTCCGCGACAATAGACTTAGGAAGCGCTATTGGCTTCATTTGGTGTGGATCAATGCATGCAATCAACACATCGGCCTGACTCAAAAGAGTACCGTCAGAATTAACAATGCGTTGAGCAAACGTGAGAGAAGCCCCACGCATTGAGGTGATTTCACTCTGCACTTCCAACAGGTCATCAAGACGAGCCGGTAACAGGTAATCCACCGTCATGCGCCGGACAGCAAAAGCGACATGTTCACTGAGCAGCTGCTGTTGATGAAAGTTATGCTGACGCAGCATCTCTGTGCGCGCTCTTTCATAAAAGGCGACGTAGCGGGCATGGTAAACCACACCGCCGGCATCGGTGTCTTCGTAATAGACACGGACCGGCCATCGAAACAACGTATTACTCACGATACTTCCAAGCCAATGCAATTTAACGTTGCTACTATACGCAAGAGAGATCAGGTTGGGAATGGGTTACCGGATGGGAATGAAAATAATTATGGGCCTGAATGGCCCATAACACGCGGATATACTGCAGTTTATAAAGAAACGTAAAGTAATCCTGCGGCCAGGATCACAATCGCAGGCAGCGGCGTAAAAAACGCACGCCAGAACGCATTCTGAGGCCGAAAACCAACACCGTGTACCATGCCCGCACACACCGCCCACATCAGCAGGATACCCTGCCAAATCTCCAGTGAACTGGTGCGTGCCGCAAAGCGGCTGGGATCCCAGAATATGCACCCCGCTAAAATCAACGCCAGCACCATTGAAAGGGCCCGAATTGGGCCCTTATCGGTGATAGCGTACAGTTTATCAATGAGCGATAAACTCATTACTTACCGTCTTGCTGTACTTGTGAATCTTCAATGTGCTCAAGCGCCAGAGCCGTAATGATACCGAAGGCACAGGCAAGAAGCGTTCCGAGGATCCAGGCAAAATACCACATGGTTTAGCTCCTTTTGCTTAGTACAGTGAATGCTTGTTGTTTTCGATGAACTTCTTATCCAAGCGCCCAAACATTTTGTAGTACGACCAGCAGGTGTACGCCAGAACGATTGGCACGAAGATAATCGCCACAATGGTCATCACTTTCAACGTCAGCAGGCTGGAAGTCGCATCCCACATGGTTAGACTAACGTTAGGTACGGTGCTTGAAGGCATGACGAACGGGAACATGGTTACCCCAGCCGTCAAGATCACACAGGCAATCGTCAGCGATGAAGTCAGGAATGCCATAGCGCCTTTCTCCAGACGGGAGAACAGGATAGTGAACAATGGCAAGACCACGCCCAGTGCCGGTAGCGCCCACAGAATCGGATACTTGTTGTAGTTGATCAGCCAGGCACCAGCCTGATGAGCCACTTCTTTGCGCAGCGGGTTAGATTCCGCCGCAGTATCCAGAACTGAGGTGACCACGAAACCATCAATACCTTTCACCAGCCATACCCCAGCGAGCAGGAAGCACACGGCCATCACCAGAGTGGCAATCTGTGCCGCAGCGCGTGATCGCAGGTGGAGTTCACCTGTGGTACGCATCTGCAGATAGGTTGCACCCTGGGTTACCAGCATCATCAGGCTGACAATCCCTGCCAACAGAGCAAACGGGTTAAGCAGTTGGAAGAAGTTGCCGGTGTAGAACAGGCGCAGATATTCGTTAACGTGGAACGGAACCCCTTGCAGCAGGTTACCGAATGCCACACCGAATACCACGGCAGGCACAAAGCTGCCGATAAAGATGCCCCAATCCCACAGGTTACGCCAACGGCTGTTTTCCAGCTTAGAGCGGTAGTCAAAACCGACCGGGCGGAAGAACAACGCGGCCAACACCAGGATCATCGCTATGTAAAAACCCGAGAACGCAGCGGCGTAAACCATTGGCCAAGCGGCAAACAGCGCCCCCCCTGCGGTGATCAGCCACACTTGGTTACCGTCCCAGTGTGGAGCGATTGAGTTAATCATTACCCGGCGTTCAGTATCGCTTTTGGTGAGTACAGGCATCAGGATACCGACGCCCATATCAAAACCATCCGTTACCGCGAAGCCGATCAGCAATACGCCAACCAGAACCCACCAGATAAATCGTAGTACTTCATAATCAAACATAAGTGGACTCCTGTTTAGCGCGCTTCCTGCACGGTGGCAGTCGGTTGTTCAAAATGATAGCGGCCAGTTTTCAGGCTGCTTGGACCCAGACGTGCAAACTTGAACATCAGGTACATTTCAGCCACCAGGAACAGGGTGTACAAGCCGCAAATCAGCCCCATAGAGAACAGTATATCGCCCGCGGTCAGCGAAGAAGTGGCCACTGCGGTTGGCAGCACCTCACCTATCGCCCACGGCTGACGACCATACTCTGCCACGAACCAGCCTGCTTCTACTGCAATCCAAGGCAATGGAATGCCATACAGCGCTGCACGATGCAGCCATTTCTTCTCACCGATACGGCCACGCAATACGCTCCAAAACGCCATACCGATAATGAACAGCATGATCACGCCACAGGCCACCATGATGCGGAATGCGAAATATAACGGAGCAACACGTGGGATCGAATCGTTGGTTGCTTGCTGAATCTGTGCTTCTGTCGCGTCGGTGACGTTTTCAGTGTAGCGCTTCAACAGCAGACCATAACCCAAGTCCTGCTTGATATTATTGAACTCCGTACGCACTGCAGGATCGGTATTGCCACCACGCAGGCTTTCCAGCAACTGGTATGCCTTCATACCGTTACGGATACGAACCTGGTGCTGAGCCATCAAATCCCGCAAACCGATAACCGGGGTATCAAAGGAGCGAGTCGCAATCAGGCCAAGTGCCCATGGGATCTGGATAGCAAAGGAGTTCTCCATTCGCTCCTGGTTCGGAATACCGAACAGGGTGAATGCCGCCGGTGCCGGTTGAGTATCCCATTCTGCTTCAATCGCAGCCAGTTTGGTTCTCTGCACGTCACCCATTTCGTAGCCAGACTCATCACCCAGTACGATAACGGAAAGGATTGCAGCCATACCAAAGCTCGCAGCAATAGCAAAGGAACGCTTGGCAAACGCGATATCACGCCCTTTCAGCAGATAGTAAGAGCTGATCCCCAGAATGAACATGGCACCGGTGGTGTAACCTGACGCCACGGTGTGAACAAACTTCACCTGTGCAACCGGGTTGAGTACCAGTTGGGAGAAGCTGACCATCTCCATACGCATGGTTTCAAAGTTGAAATCAGATGCAATCGGGTTCTGCATCCAGCCGTTAGCAACCAGTATCCACAACGCAGACAGGTTTGAGCCAAGAGCCACAAACCAGGTCACCGTCAGGTGCTGTATTTTGCTAAGGCGATCCCAGCCGAAGAAGAACAGCCCGACCAGCGTTGATTCTAGGAAGAACGCCATCAGACCTTCGATGGCTAGCGGAGCCCCGAAGATATCACCGACGTAGTGAGAGAAATATGACCAGTTGGTCCCAAACTGGAACTCCATGGTCAACCCGGTGGCCACACCCAGGGCGAAGTTAATTGCAAATAACTTACCCCAGAATTTGGTCATGTCTTTATAAATTTGTTTGCCGGACAGGACATATACCGTTTCCATAATTGCTAACAAAAACGCCATACCCAGCGTTAATGGAACAAATAGAAAATGGTACATCGCCGTTAAAGCAAACTGTAAGCGCGACAGTTCGACAATATCAAACATCTTGACTCCTTGCTCCTCGCAGGAAGACTCCGACTTGCGGTTATCGGTATAGCTCTGTGAAAGAGTAACCGGTAACGCCCCGCAGTGAATGCCCTTAAAAAAACAACAAATTTGATCCCACTTGCCCGCTTTCAACCGCACATTCGTCACCAAGCCAGAAAGGCTTGGAGCAAAACGCACCTATGAAAACCGACAGCGGGTAACAAATGCAACAAGATCAACCATCCCTAATTACACAATGGCATGATACTCGCCAAATCCCATACAATAAATAGGTTTTTACGTGACCTGGCTTAGACTTTTGGCGACAGGTCAAAAAGAAGCCAAAAGAGGTATTCCAGCTTATTTTGATCTGGAACAATTTAAGCCTATCTGCATATTATTTCCAGATTCTATTGCATGGTTTCACGTAATTTTCTTGGCAGTATGTTGCATAATAGTTTAATTGTTTTTTATTGATGTAATTGTGTTAAATAAATGTAATTTAAAGCAACCATCATTGTGTTAACTGAAGATATTTACTCGATATATATTAACTTTTTATTTCCAATAATTAATTGCAGTGATTCAAATCACAAATAAGCTTTAGGTTTATTAATCATAGACCATTGTTGGGAGCGAGATCCCAAATCACGTAAATATAAGATTATGGCCATGTTAACTGCTTGGATCCCCATGAGAAATCGCTCTTTTAAGCACACAGTAATAATGTTTAAAGATAAAAAAGGCCACCCATTGGGTGGCCAAACATGTCGAGATACTGTTTTTATCGTGAAATATTAGCGATTCAATACGGCTTTCACTGCATCACCGATGTCAGCCAGGCTGCGTACGGTTTTGACTCCTGCCGCTTCAAGCGCCGCGAACTTCTCATCCGCAGTGCCTTTACCGCCGGCAATGATGGCACCCGCGTGGCCCATGCGCTTGCCTTTAGGCGCGGTAACACCGGCGATGTAGCCAACAACCGGCTTGGTCACGTGATCTTTGATGTAAGCTGCAGCTTCTTCTTCCGCACTACCGCCGATCTCGCCGATCATCACGATCGCTTCAGTCTGCGGATCTTGCTGGAACATCTTCAGGATATCGATAAAGTTGGAACCAGGGATCGGGTCACCACCAATGCCTACGCAGGTTGATTGGCCCAGACCCGCATCGGTAGTTTGCTTCACCGCTTCATAGGTCAGTGTACCTGAGCGGGAAACGATGCCGACTTTACCTGGCAGGTGGATATGGCCCGGCATGATACCAATTTTACATTCGCCAGGCGTAATCACACCAGGGCAGTTCGGGCCGATCATGCGCACACCCGCTTCATCCAGCTTCACTTTCACCGTCAGCATATCCAGCGTTGGAATACCTTCGGTGATAGTGATGATCAGCTTAATGCCAGCGTCGATCGCCTCCAGGATAGAATCTTTACAGAACGGGGCTGGAACATAGATAACCGAGGCCGTTGCACCGGTCGCTTCAACCGCTTCACGCACGGTGTTGAACACCGGCAGGCCCAGATGCACTGTGCCGCCTTTGCCCGGCGTAACACCGCCGACCATTTTGGTGCCATAGGCAATAGCCTGTTCGGAGTGGAAAGAGCCTTGGCTACCGGTGAAACCCTGGCAAATGACTTTAGTATTCTTATCAATCAAAATGGACATTATTTACCCTCCACTGCCGCAACAACTTGCTGAGCCGCATCAGTCAGGCTGGTTGCAGCAATGATATTCAGACCGCTGTCCGCCAGTTTTTTGGCGCCCAGTTCGGCGTTGTTCCCTTCCAGACGTACGACTACCGGGACGTTAACCCCAACTTCAGCAACCGCGCCAATGATACCGTCAGCGATCAGGTCGCAACGCACGATGCCACCGAAAATGTTCACCAGAACCGCTTTCACCTTGTCGTCAGACAGGATGATTTTGAACGCTTCAGTCACGCGCTCTTTGGTTGCACCACCACCTACGTCGAGGAAGTTGGCAGGTTCACCACCGTGCAGTTTCACGATGTCCATGGTCCCCATCGCCAGACCGGCACCGTTAACCATGCAACCGATGTTACCGTCCAGAGCTACATAGTTAAGCTCCCACTGAGCCGCACGGGATTCACGCTCATCTTCCTGAGAAGGGTCGCGCATTTCACGCAGTTCAGGCTGGCGGAACAAGGCGTTACCATCAGCACCCAGTTTGCCGTCCAGGCAAATCAGATCGCCCTGTTTGGTAATCACTAGCGGGTTGATCTCAACCATCGCCAGATCGCGCTCCAGGAACAGCGTTGCCAACCCCATAAAGATCTTGGCAAACTGGCTGACTTGCTTACCCGTCAGACCCAGTTTGAACGCCAGTTCACGCCCCTGATAAGGCTGTGGCCCCGCCAGTGGGTCGATGGTCATTTTGTGGATCAGTTCCGGGGTTTCTTCCGCAACTTTTTCGATCTCAACGCCACCTTCAGTGGACGCCATAAACACCACGCGACGCGTACCACGGTCAACTACTGCGCCCAGATACAATTCTTTGTCGATATCGGTTGCTGCTTCCACCAGGATCTGGTGAACCGGCTGCCCCAATGCATCCGTCTGGTAAGTCACCAGGCGCTTACCCAACCAGGCTTCAGCAAAAGCGCGGATATCTTCTTTGCTGTTAACAACTTTAACACCGCCAGCTTTACCACGGCCGCCAGCATGAACCTGACATTTAACCACCCACGGGCCGGAGCCGATTTTAGATGCGGCTTCTTCTGCTTCACGCGGTGTGGTACAGGCGTAACCGGTTGGTGCTGGCATGCCATACCGAGCAAACAGTTGTTTTGCCTGATATTCGTGTAAATTCATGATGTTCTATCCATTCAGGTCTGAAAAGTTTTAGCCTGTTACCTTCAAGCGACTGAGTACAGGCCACATAGCACAGAGTGTGGGTGCGGCAATTACCGCACCCAGGCAGGGATTAAACGTCTAACAGCAGGCGAGCAGGATCTTCCAGCATCTCTTTAACAGTCACCAGATATCCCACAGACTCACGGCCATCGATCAGACGATGATCGTAAGACAGAGCCAGATACATCATCGGCTGAATCACAACCTGACCATTGACCGCCATCGGGCGATCTTTAATGGCGTGCATGCCCAGGATAGCGCTCTGCGGTGGGTTGATGATCGGGGTGGACATCAGTGAACCGAATACGCCGCCGTTGGTAATGGTGAAATTACCGCCGGTCAGCTCTTCCACCGTCAATTTACCGTCACGGCCTTTGACCGCCAGCTCTTTGATTTTCTTCTCGATATCCGCCATGCCCATGGTGTCTACGTCGCGCAATACTGGGGTCACCAGCCCACGAGGGGTAGATACCGCGATGCTGATATCGAAGTAGTTATGGTAAACCACATCCGAACCATCGATAGAAGCATTCACTTCAGGGAAGCGCTTCAGAGCTTCGACTACCGCTTTGATGTAGAAGGACATAAAGCCCAAACGTACCCCGTGGCGTTTCTCGAAAGCTTCACCGTACTGCTTGCGCAGATCCATGATCGGCTGCATGTTGATTTCATTGAAAGTGGTCAGCATTGCGGTGCTGTTCTTCGCTTCCAACAGACGCTCGGCCACACGCTTACGCAGGCGGGTCATCGGCACACGTTTTTCACTACGGCCGCTCAACGCAGGCTGCGGTGCAGCTTCTGGTGCGGCAACGGCTGGCTTATCTGCTTTCTTGTGGCTCGCCAAATAGGCTTCCACGTCTTCACGGGTGATACGCCCACCGACACCGCTGCCTTTGATCGCCGCAGCATCGAGATCGTGTTCAGCAATCAGACGGCGGATCGCCGGGCTAAGTGAATCGTTGTTCTCTTCTTCCAGGCTCGCGGTTGCGCGCTGTGCCGGAGTCGCTTCTTTGCTCTGCGTTTTCTCTACAGTCGGTTTGCCAGAGCTATCGCCTGGACGGATACGACCAAGAAGTTGACGGGAAGTGACGGTCGCGCCCTCATCTTCCAGAATCGCATCAAGGAATCCTGCTTCACTCGCCGGTACTTCCAACACCACTTTATCAGTTTCGATCTCGACCAAAACTTCATCACGGTTTACCGCATCGCCGGGCTTTTTATGCCACGTGGCTACGGCCGCATCAGCAACCGATTCAGGAAGATCAGGAACCAGAATATCTACGCTACTCATTAAGCTTTCCCTTAAGTTTTTTACCCTTCATCTTTCAAGTTGCCGCAGCGGGGTTGGTTGCGTTTTGTCCCCAGGCCCTTAGCTATCCAAGCGCCTGGAGAGTCATACAATTACCACCTTGCAGCCCTCTGAAATCGAGGGATATTAATCAATATTCAGCGCATCATTCACCAGAGCCTGCTGCTGCTTCTGGTGTACGGACAGATAGCCAACCGCAGGAGAAGCGGAGGCCGGGCGTCCGGCGTAACGCAAAGAAGCCCCAAATGGGATCACTTCACGGAAGTTGTGCTGGCTACAATACCAAGCGCCCTGGTTCAGCGGCTCTTCCTGGCACCAGACGAAGTCATGCACATGAGCATACTGTTCCAGCACCGCCTGAACAGCCTGGTGCGGGAATGGATACAGTTGCTCAATGCGCACGATCGCAACGTCTTTCTGGTCATTCTTGCGGCGCTGTTCCAGCAGATCGTAATAAACCTTACCGGAACACAGCACGACGCGTTTCACCGCCTGCGGATCCAACTCGTCGATTTCACCGATAGCGGGTTGGAAAGTGCCGTTTGCCAGTTCTTCTAGAGAAGAAGTCGCCAACGGATGACGCAACAGCGATTTCGGTGACATCACCACCAACGGACGGCGCATTCCACGCAGCGCCTGACGACGCAGCATATGGTAGACCTGCGCCGGGGTAGATGGGATGCACACCTGCATATTCTGTTCTGCGCACAGTTGCAGGTAACGCTCCAAGCGCGCAGAGGAGTGCTCTGGCCCTTGACCTTCGTAACCGTGAGGTAACAGCATCACCAGGCCACACATCCGCCCCCACTTCTGCTCGCCAGAACTGATGAACTGGTCGATAACCACCTGCGCACCGTTGGCGAAGTCGCCAAACTGTGCTTCCCAGATGGTCAGGGTACGAGGCTCCGCAGTGGCATAACCGTATTCAAACGCCAAAACGGCTTCTTCAGACAGTACGGAGTCCCAGACTTTGAACTCCCCCTGCCCGCTGTGAATGTTAGCTAATGGAACATAAACCGAACCATTTTTCTGGTTGTGCACCACGGCATGGCGGTGGAAGAAGGTGCCACGACCGGCATCTTCACCAGAGATACGGATCGGGATGCCTTCATCGGCCAAAGTGGCATAGGCCAGCGTTTCCGCCGCGCCCCAGTCAAATGCTTTATTACCTGCCGCCATCTCGGCACGGTCACCGTAGATTTTCGCTACGCGTGACTGCATTTCGATCGCTTCAGGTATAGTGCTGATACGACGCCCCAGTTCCTGCAGGCGCTTCATATCAACCTTGCTCGGAAACTCTTCGTCCCACTCATGGTTCAGATACGGCGACCAGGTAAAGGAGTGCAGGTTCATCGGACGCCATTCTTCAACCACACAATCACCACGATCGAGTGCATCGCGATACAGGTTGACCATTTCGGTGGCGTCTTCAAGGGTAGCAACCCTTTGCTCGGTCAAAACGTCGGCATAAATTTTGCGTGGCGTCGGGTGTTTTTTGATCTTCTGGTACATCACCGGCTGGGTTGCACTTGGCTCATCGGCCTCGTTATGCCCGTGGCGACGGTAGCAGACCAGATCGATCATGACGTCACGTTTAAAGGTATTACGGAAGTCCAATGCCAGGCGGGTAACAAAGGCTACCGCTTCAGGATCGTCAGCATTCACGTGGAAGATCGGAGCCTGTACCATCTTGGCGATATCGGTACAGTATTGGGTCGAACGCGCATCCAACGGGTTGGAGGTGGTGAAACCAACCTGGTTGTTGATGACGATACGCACCGTACCACCGACTTCATAACCACGCGCCTGAGACATGTTCAGCGTTTCCTGAACCACGCCCTGGCCGGTAATGGCTGCATCACCGTGGATGGTAATTGGCAGCACCATATTGCTGCGTGCTTCATCAAGACGATCGCGACGGGCACGCACAGAGCCCATCACCACCGGGCTGACGATCTCCAGGTGTGACGGGTTGAACGCCAGCGCCAGGTGAACCATGCCGCCTTCCGTTTCCACGTCGGAAGAGAAGCCCTGGTGATATTTCACGTCACCGGTGCCCAGGTGTTCTTTATGCTTACCGGCAAACTCGTCGAACAGATCGGCTGGTTTTTTACCCAGCACGTTGATCAGCACGTTCAGACGACCACGGTGAGCCATACCCAACACCACCTCACGAGTACCGTTTTTACCCGCATGGCGTATCATCTCTTTCAGCATTGGCACCAGAGCGTCGCCACCTTCCAGCGAGAAGCGCTTCGCCCCTGGGAATTTAGCACCGAGATAACGTTCCAGGCCTTCGGCTGCGGTCAGTTCGCTCAAGAAGCGACGCTTCTCTTCGACAGAGAAACTGGCCTTCCCCACTACCGACTCAATGCGCTGCTGGATCCAGCGTTTTTCTTCGGTATTGGTAATGTGCATATACTCCGCACCGATCGAGCCACAATAGGTCTGCTTCAGCGCGGTATACAGTTCGCCTAACTTCATGGTTTCTTTGCCAATGGCAAAAGAACCCACGTTGAAGGTTTCCTGGAAGTCGGCTTCACTCAGGTTGTGATAAGCAAGACTCAGATCGGGAACACGCTCCTGTTTCCACAGGCCGAGTGGATCGAGGTTTGCATGCTGATGCCCACGGAAACGGAAGGCGTTGATCAGTTGCAATACCTTGACCTGTTTGGCATCGGTTTCAGGATCGTTGATGGAGGTGTTGTAACGCGCAGAATCTTTCGCCAGGCGGCGGAAATAATCTCGCGTTTGGGAATGGAGCTGATCGGGTTTAACACCCGTGGTTGGTAGCTGTTGAAAAATGGAACGCCAGCTATCTTCAACGGAACTCGGATCGGTTAAAAAGTCTTCATAGAGCTGCTCTATGTAGGACTGGTTCGCGCCCGCCAGATAGGAGGAATCCAGCCAGGCCTTCATTGCGCCGTTCTGCATTATGATCCCTTAAGCTTTAAAGCTTCAGTTTTCGCCGTGGTTAACATAATTACCGTGATGGTACGGTTTGCCGTAAAAACGGTTCACTCGACGTGCTTATACCCGTCGTCTTTCAAGTTGCAGCGTTGTTGGCTTCACCTAGTCCCCCCAGTCACTTACTTGAGTAAGCTCCTGGGGATTCCTATGCTTGCCGCCTAGCTGCAATTTGAAATCCATAGGGCAAATAGCCTGATACAGCTTAAATGCACGTTCTGTTTTGGACCTTGCGGCCCCTTACAAGGAACCTCTAAAACCTGACGATCGCCCTGATTGCCTAACACGACAATCCTGCGTCAGTTTTTAGAGGCTCCCTCTCTTAGAATGTGCGCCGGAATAATGCCCGGCGCAGCATCTCATTCCATTTATGCGCCGCGTTGCAGCAGCATAGACTTAATATGGCCGATGGCACGCGTCGGATTCAAGCTCTTAGGGCATACACTGACACAATTCATAATGCTATGGCAGCGGAAAACACTAAAAGCGTCGTTCAGATCATCCAAACGTGCTTCAGTTTCCGTATCACGGCTATCGATCAGGAAGCGGTACGCTGCCAACAGACCTGCCGGGCCAACAAACTTGTCAGGGTTCCACCAGAACGACGGGCAAGAGGTTGAACAACAGGCGCACAGGATGCATTCGTACAAACCATCCAGTTTAGCCCGGCTTTCTGGCGACTGCAGGTGCTCACGCGCCGGCGGATTTTTGCCATCGTTCAATAAGAACGGCTTAATCTTTTCATATTGGGCATAAAACTGCCCCATATCGACGACCAGGTCACGCACTACCGGCAACCCCGGCAATGGACGGATTACAATCTTGTTATTGCCTTTACGTAATGACGAGACAGGCGTGATGCAGGCCAAGCCATTCTTACCGTTCATGTTGATACCGTCTGAACCGCATACCCCTTCACGGCAGGAACGGCGGAACGACAGAGTCGGATCTTTTTCTTTCAGTTGGATTAACGCATCCAACAGCATCATGTCGCGCCCTTCTTCCGCGTCCAGGGTGTAATCCTGCATATGCGGGGCGTCGTCGACATCCGGATTGTAGCGATAGATAGAAAATTCGAGTTTCATCAATCAGGCTCCGCAATTAGTAAGAACGCACTTTCGGCGGGAATGCCGCGCGCAGTTTCGGTTGCATATTCACTTCACGACGCGTCATGCTTTCCGATTGCGGCAGATACAGCGAATGGCACAGCCAGTTGGCATCATCACGATCCGGGTAGTCGAAGCGACTATGGGCACCACGGCTCTCGGTACGGAAGTTGGCCGACACAGCGGTGGAATACGCAGTCTCCATCAGGTTATCCAACTCCAGGCATTCGATACGCTGGGTGTTGAATTCGCTCGAGGTATCATCCAGACGTGCGTTCTTCAGACGTTCGCGGATCACTTTCAGCTCTTCCAACCCTTTCGCCATTGCATCACCTTCACGGAACACCGAGAAGTTGTTCTGCATGCAGGATTGCAGCGCCTTACGAATCTCAACCGGATCTTCACCTGAACGGGTGTTATTCCAGCGGTTTAGACGATCCAACGAGGCCTCTACATCAGAATCGCTGGCATCACGGCTTTCACCCTGCTCGGCCAATGATTCCTGCAGGTGCAGCCCGGCAGAACGGCCAAACACCACCAGATCCAGAAGCGAGTTACCGCCCAAGCGGTTGGCACCATGTACCGACACGCAGGCGATCTCCCCCACGGCGAACAACCCTGGGATCACCACATCTTCACCTTTCTCGTTCACGGTTAATGCCTGACCGGTCACCTTAGTCGGGATACCGCCCATCATATAGTGGCAGGTTGGGATAACCGGGATCGGCTCTTTGACCGGATCGACGTGAGCAAAGGTGCGGGATAATTCCAGAATACCCGGCAGACGGGATTCCAAAACGTCTTTGCCCAGATGGTCCAGCTTCAGCTTGGCGTGTGGGCCCCATGGGCCGTCGCAGCCGCGGCCTTCACGGATTTCAATCATGATCGAACGAGCAACCACATCACGGCCCGCCAGATCTTTCGCGTTAGGCGCATAGCGTTCCATGAAACGCTCACCATGTTTGTTCAGCAGGTAACCACCTTCACCACGGCAACCTTCGGTGACCAAGACACCCGCACCGGCAATACCCGTTGGGTGGAACTGCCACATCTCCATATCCTGCACCGGCACACCGGCACGCAGGGCCATCCCCACGCCGTCACCGGTGTTGATGTGGGCATTGGTGGTGGACTGATAGATACGGCCCGCACCGCCGGTAGCCAATATGGTTGCCTTGGCTTTGAAATACACCACTTCACCGGTTTCAATACAGATGGCAGTAGTACCCACTACCGTACCGTCCTGGTTTTTCACCAGATCCAGCGCATACCACTCAGAGAAGATGGTGGTGTGGTTTTTCAGGTTCTGCTGATACAGGGTATGCAGCAAGGCGTGGCCAGTACGGTCAGCCGCTGCGGCGGTACGTGCCGCCTGTTCGCCACCAAAATTCAGTGACTGGCCGCCAAACGGACGCTGATAAATACGGCCATCATCCAGACGGGAGAATGGCAAACCCATATGTTCCAGTTCCAGAATCGCTTCCGGGCCGGTTTTACACATATATTCGATCGCATCCTGGTCACCGATATAGTCGGAACCTTTCACCGTGTCGTACATGTGCCATTCCCAGTTATCTTCATGGCTGTTACCCAGCGCAACGGTGATACCACCTTGTGCAGACACGGTATGGGAACGGGTCGGGAATACTTTGGAAAGCAGGGCGCAAGTCGACCCCGCTTGGGAAATCTGCAGTGCGGCACGCATACCTGCGCCACCTGCACCGATAACAACTGCATCAAACTCTCTGACTGGCAGTTTCATTTAAGCACCCCACACTACGATTGTTCCGTACAGTAAATAGACCAGCAACGCGATCACGATCGCCAGTTGCAGCACCAGGCGTAAAGCCAATGGTTTGATATAGTCCGTCAGCACCTGCCACATCCCGACCCAGGCGTGAACCAGAATCGACAGCAATGTCAGCAAGGTGAATACTTTCGTAATTGAGGTGGCGAAGAAACCGCGCCATATTTCATAGGTGATGCCTGGAGCGGTGACGACAAAGCCCAGGATATACAAAACGTACAGGGTAATGACGATAGCGGAAGCACGCAGTAACAACCAATCGTGTACACCGTTACGCCCTAATGCGGAAACGTTGCTTACCATACGAGGACTCCAGCCAGAATTGACAGCACGACGGTCAGACCGAACGCCACTTGGGCAGAACGGGTACCTGCGGCTAAACTCTCTTCGATATAGCCAAAATCCATTAACAAGTGACGAACGCCACCGCAAATGTGATAGGCCAGCGCAGTGAGAATCCCCCAGAAGATGAATTTCACGAAGAAGCTATTCATGATGGAGGCAGCGTGCAGGAAGCCCTCTTGAGAAGAGAGAGACAAGCCCAACAGCCAGAGAAGGATACCCACGGCAACGAAGGTAATTACGCCAGAGACTCGGTGTAAGATGGACGCTATCGCAGTTACGGGAAACCGGATCGTTTGCAGATCCAGGTTGACAGGTCTTTGTTTTTTCACGGTTTTGCCCACACAGCTCTTATTATTTTCCTTCCTCCGGGCCTGGGTGGGGATCAGACAGCGTTAAGAGCCAAAACCCTTACACGTCACGCGCTCAAACATCGACTTCCAATGTGCTCAAACGGCGCGTAGTTATAACGCTGGGTGCTCCTACTTCAGGGTAATCCGGAGACCTGGCGGCAGTATAGGAGGATCACATTCTTATTACAATTCCCATACAATCCCTTTGGGGACATTTCCCTCGAACAGTGATTAAGATCACGATTTTCACATTTCACACTAAATTAATTATCTGATTTGACAAGAGATCAACATTTCCATTACAAATAGGGTAGCAATCAGCCCTATGATGCGCTACCGGTCAACAGATACACTTCCCCCCATGATTAAGTTATGCAACAGTGTATCTAGCTAGTACTCCGAACATGTTGTAGGTAATGATTAATAGAAAATAACGAATCCCGAAGAATCGTTAGCAATTGGCAACCTATCTCGCTCACCGGTTAGCACTCTGTTCCCTACTCGCGCATTTGCGCAGTCGCTCACAGAGTTAGCTTCCGCGCTATATTATTGCGGGCAACCTGCCGAGATTTAAGGTATTTCAGTTGTTAGAGGTTTTTAAAATAAGGCGCTAAGGAGACTGTAAATGACTGATAAGAAAGCGACGCTAAGTATCAACAATGGCGAAGCTCCGATCGAACTAGGCGTGCTCACCCCAACACTAGGCCCTGATGTCCTTGACGTGCGCACCTTGGGCTCCAAAGGTTATTTCACATTTGATCCCGGCTTTACTTCTACCGCTTCCTGCGAATCCAAAATCACCTTTATTGATGGTGACAAAGGTATTCTGTTGCACCGCGGCTTCCCTATCGAGCAGTTGGCAAAAGAATCCTCCTATCTGGAAGTGTGCTACATCCTGTTGTACGGCGAAGCCCCGACCAAAGCAGAATTTGAGACCTTCAAAACCACCGTTACCCGCCACACCATGATCCACGATCAGATTACCCATCTGTTCCGTGGTTTCCGCCGTGACTCACACCCGATGGCGGTGCTGTGCGGCGTAACCGGTGCGCTGGCCGCGTTCTATCACGACGCGCTGGATGTTAACAACGAGCGTCACCGCGAAATTACCGCGTTCCGCCTGCTGTCCAAAATGCCGACCGTGGCAGCAATGTGTTACAAGTACTCTATCGGCCAACCTTTCGTCTATCCGCGTAACGATCTCTCTTACGCCGGCAACTTCCTGCGCATGATGTTTGCCACGCCGTGCGAAGAATATGTGGTGAACCCGGTGCTGGAACGTGCGATGGATCGTATTCTGATCCTGCATGCCGATCACGAGCAGAACGCCTCAACGTCGACCGTCCGTACCGCCGGTTCCTCTGGTGCCAACCCGTTTGCCTGTATCGCGGCCGGTATCGCCTCTCTGTGGGGGCCAGCGCACGGCGGTGCCAACGAAGCCGCCCTGAAAATGCTGGAAGAGATCAAAACGGTTGAGCACATTCCAGAATTCATCAAGCGCGCTAAAGACAAGAACGATTCTTTCCGCCTGATGGGCTTCGGTCACCGCGTGTACAAGAACTACGATCCGCGTGCTACCGTGATGCGTGAAACCTGCCATGAAGTGCTGAAAGAACTGAATAAGAAAGACGATAACCTGCTGGAAGTGGCGATGGAGCTGGAACACATCGCGTTGAACGACCCGTACTTCATTGAGAAGAAACTGTATCCGAACGTGGATTTCTACTCTGGCATCATCCTGAAAGCCATGGGTATTCCGTCTTCCATGTTTACCGTTATCTTCGCTATTGCCCGCACTATCGGCTGGATCGCCCACTGGAACGAAATGCACGACGAAGGCATCAAGATCGCCCGTCCGCGCCAGTTGTATACCGGTTATGCCGAGCGTGAGTTCAAATCGCAGAACAATAAATAAGTTCATTGTTCCTTGCATACCATGCCGCCCATCTCAACCTGGGCGGCTTTTTATTGGCTATTTCTGGCACCCTGGGCACCAATAAAATGGCCGCGATGACAGAACCGTTTTCTCGATCATCACCCCGCATCTTGGGCAAGGCTCACCACTACGGTGAAACACATTGAAGCGGAACAAACTGCCATGATGGCGGTTATCATCCGCCTGGCCTCGGGTTTGATAAGACAACCGGGGAATATCCAGCAACGCCTGCGCCAATCGGTGCACCTCTTCTGCGCTTAAGTCACACGGTTTATGCTTGGGTGCCAATTGCGCCTGCCACAAGATTTCAGCACGCAGATAGTTCCCCAGCCCCGCCAAAAAGGTTTGATCGAGCAACATTCCCCCCAATTGCCGCTTGCAGAATTTGGCAGATAACAGCCGTTTTTCAACCTGCTCCATCGTTAATGCCATATCCAGCACGTCTGGCCCGATGCGGTTTAAGAACGGATGCTGTTCAATTTCACCGCGCGGTGCGAGCGTAATATCGGAAGCGCTGTACAGTAAAATCGCCCAATCGGCGGTTTGCAGCCGCACGCGCAGATCGCGTTTGGTTTCTGGCGTCTCCCCAGCTTTCACCACTTTCCACACGCCATAGAGCTGGTTATGGCTATACATCGTCACCCCATTAGAGAAATCGGTTAACAGAGCCTTTCCCCGCGGTTCGATAGCGGTAATACATGCGCCAATCAAATCAGCCTGATAGTGTTTCAGTTGGGGAAAAGCAAACCAGACCTCCGTCAGCGGTTGGCCAATCATCACCGCCGCCAGTTTATCTGCTGCCCGGCGAATCTCCGGTCCTTCCGGCATACCCTACTCCTTGATTGAAAAGGGCCCTGCGTACAGAGCCCTGATATTTCAACGCATGGGAAACGCCTTAATGCGTTGCTCCCCCCGCCACTTTCAAATCCTGTTCAACCTGCAGCGCAACCAAAATAGCCAGCTCCAATGCAATCAACAGGGTTTGGGCGGCCATACTCGGTGCACCGGGGTGGAACGCAGCCTGTTCCGGCAGATACGGGATATGAATAAAACCGCCCTTCACCGCCTGCTGCCCGGCTAAACGGTGCAACAAACCGTACATCACGTGATTGCACACATAGGTTCCGGCGGTCTGCGAAACTGAAGCAGGAATACCAGCTTCACGCAGCGCATTCACCATCGCCTTGATGGGCAAAGTGCTGAAATAAGCCGCCGGCCCTTGTTCAACAATAGTTCGATCGATTGGCTGTTGCCCTTGGTTATCGGGTATACGCGCATCGTCGACGTTAATCGCGACCCGCTCCAGGGTAATATCAACGCGCCCACCCGCTTGACCGACCGCCAGCACCAACACCGGCTGCGATTCATCAATGGCTGCGTTCAGCACCGTTAACGCTTCACCAAATACGCAAGGCAACTGACGCGCAACCACGCGTGCTCCGGCCACCTCCCGCTGGTCAAGCTGCTTCACCACTTCCCAGGAAGGATTCACACGTTCGCCGCCAAAGGGTTCAAAGCCAGTAATCAGTACTTTTTGCATATCCGCTCCTACAGGAACATCAGGAAATAAAGCAGGAAAACGTTCACCAACAGCAAGGTTACCCCGGTTGGGATCTGAGCCTTGATCACCGCGTTCTTGTCTGGCAACTCCAGTAATGCCGCAGGCACAATGTTGAAGTTAGCCGCCATTGGCGTCATTAGCGTACCGCAGTAGCCAGAAAACATGCCGATTGCCGCCATCACCGCCGGGTTACCGCCGTGCTGCAGCACCAGGATCGGGATACCAATACCGGCAGTGACGATCGGGAACGCGGCAAACGCGTTGCCCATCACCATGGTCAGCACTGCCATACCAATAGCGTACACCGCCACGGCGATGAAACGGTTATCTACCGCCAGATACTCCTGCGTCAGATGAGAAATCGCCGTTCCGACACCGGCAGTGGTGAACAACAACCCCAACGTAGCCAGAATCTGCGGCAAAATAAACGCCCAGCCGATTGAATCCAGCAGGCGACGCGCTTCGTGAACCGGCTGTAGGGCTTTTTCATGGGTCATCTTCACGGCAATGAGCAAGCCCAACACGCAGCCGACCATCATTGAGAATAACGTAATCAGCGTGGCGTGGTTACCACTGCCAAACACCGCGCTTTGCAATGCCGGAATATTGTTGAACAGCAGCACGCCGATCACCGTCACCACCGGAATGGCAAGCGCGGGGACAAACAGGCGATTACCCAACCTTTCAGCGCTGGCTTCGCGCTCCTGCGGGCTACGCTGATGGTAACGGCCCAAGCGAACACCGCCAAAACCGGCGATCAATGCCATCACCACCACCAGCACACCTACCACAATGTGCAACTGGCGTTTAGCATCAGCACCGCTGCCGAACAATCCGTAGGTCCAGTCACCCACCAGGAAGATCAGGCCGTACAACATCCAGAACAGGCCGGTAGTCACACGACGTGGGTTGGCGCGATCGCGGAACGACATCACTGCGACGATCAGTAAGACGACACCGGCCAGCCAGTAGAGATATTGTTGTTGGAAATTCATTTGCCAGCTCCTTTCGCCTGCAGCGCCGCCTGATTGAGTTTGCTCAGTTCTGCGGTAAGTTGCTTATCCATGCGATACAGGCGGAAGGCGTGGATCAGGAAGGCAAAGATCGCCGTCGGGATCCCCCACAGCGCAATATGCAGCGGCTCAGTCTGGATACCACCAGACTCCAACATAAAGTTATGCATGAAGATAATCGCCCCAAAAGCAACGAAGATATCCTCACCAAAGAACAAACCGACGTTATCCGTTGCCGCAGACATTGCACGCAGCCGATGGCGTACGCGTTCAGGCAGTTCGCCGTAGCGGCTCTCCGTGGCCCCTTCGGCCATCGGTGCCAGCAGCGGGCGCACCATCTGCGGATGGCCGCCTAGGCTAGTCAACCCCATCGCTGCAGTGGCTTCACGCACGAACAGATAGACGATCAGCAAGCGCCCGGCAGTAGCACTTTTGATTTTGGCGATCCACGCTTGCGCACGTTCTTTCAACCCGTGGCGCTCCAACAGGCCGATAACCGCCAGCGGCAACAGCAGGATCAGCGGCAGATTGCGGGTGTTGATAAAGCCCTCACCCAGTTTTTCCAGAATCACGTCTAGCGGCATCAGTGCCGCCAGCCCGGTGATAATCCCGGCGACGATCACTACCAGCACCGGGTTAAAGCGTAAAATGAAGCCAACCACGATGGCGGCAATACCAATCAGTGGCCAGAGGTTTACTGTCTGTTCCATAGTTTTCATCCCTTATATATCCTTCACACTTCAAGCTGCTTGAGTGTTGGCTGTGCCCTGTCGCCTACAAACAACGCGCGTAACGTGGATATAGATTGTGTTTGCTGTGTTTCTTGTTTTTATCTCAATACGGCCTTTACCACGGCACACTAACCCGCACTGACGCGGATCTGCTGTTCGGCAAAGCTCTCACGCAGTTTACGGGCATACGCTAACGCATGTTCACCATCACCATGCAGGCAAACCGTTTCGGCCTGAACGGCGGCCCAGGCTCCTGTCACCGTACGTACTCGGTGATGGCGCACCATCTCCAGCGTTTGCTCCAGAGCCAGCTCATCACTGGCGATCAGCGCGCCTTGTTGACCACGCGGTACCAAGGTACCGTCGGCCTGATAGCCGCGATCGGCAAACACTTCCTGCCTTGTCGCCAGCCCCAGTTTTTGCCCGGCACGAATCAGCTCGCTGCCCGCCAAGCCAACCAAACGCAATGCTGGATCCACCGCCAGTACGGCGCGAGCAATGGCATCAGCCAGTTCGGGCTCCACCGCAGCCTGGTTATACAGCATGCCATGGGGCTTCACGTGCACCATCACACCGCCTTCGGCACGTGCGATCGCCGCCAGCGCACCGAGTTGATAAACCACCTGTGCGTAAACCGTTTCCGCAGGCAACTGCATGCGGGTCCGGCCAAAGTTTTCCCGATCGGGGAAACTTGGGTGTGCACCGATAGCCACCCCGTATTGCAGCGCCCAACGCACCGATTGACGCATGGTTTGCGCATCACCGGCATGGAAACCACAGGCGATATTGGCGGAGCTGACCAGTTGCAGCAACGCCTCATCATTGGCACAGCCTTCGCCGAGATCGGCGTTTAAATCAACGATCATTTAACCCCCAGGCTATCTGTTGAATAAAGTGATCCTGCTCAGCCTTGGCACGCTGCGCCTCAGCCAACGTACAAGGGATAAAGTGGATAACTTCGCCGAGGCGAATCTGCGCCAGATGGTAGAGATCGGCCTCGATCACGCAGGCAATACGCGGGTAACCGCCAGTGGTCTGCGCATCGGCCATCAGCACGATCGGCAGGCCGTTATGTGGCACCTGAATCACTCCCGGCAATAACCCATGGGAGAGCATTTCACGCTCGGTCGTTCTTGTCAGGGCGATGTTGCCATGCAGACGATATCCCATCCGGTTACTCTGCGGGCTAAGCTGCCAAGCCTTGCGCCAAAAGGCATCCTGTGCCTCTTTGCTGAACTCGCCGTACTCAGGCCCTGGTAACGCGCGGATCCGGTTGTTGAACAGCAGTTGCTTCACGCCCAGGCTGTTGATCGGTAATTTGCGGCTGCTCCCCAAAGGTAAAACGTCACCCTCTTTCAGTGGCCGCCCATCAAACCCACCGAAGCCTGCTTTCAGATCGGTACTGCGCGACCCCAGCATTTCGGGCACCGCAATCCCACCCGACAGCGCCAGGTAACTGCGCATGCCGTGTTTCGGCATTTTCAGCGTCAGCTTTTGGCCTTTTTTGACCGGATAACGCCACCCGGTCCACAGAGGTTTCCCATCTAGCTGTGCATCACAACCGGCACCGGTCAGGGCGATCCAGCCATGTTGGCTAAACTCGGCGCTGAACTGCCCGAGCGTGATCTCCAATCCAGCGGCATCTGGCGTGTTGCCCACCAGCAGATTGGCAATTTTCAGCGCGGGGACATCCAACGCACCGCCCTGGCTAATCCCCAAGCGGCGAAAGCCGTTGCGCCCCAGGTCCTGAACCGTGGTGTAAATACCCGCACGCAGAATCTTCAACATACCCCCTCCTTCTGCGGCACAAAGCGCACGTTGTCGCCAGGGCGCAATAGCGTCGGTGGCATTTCATTGGGATTAAACAGGGCCAGCGGCGTGCGGCCAATCAGTTGCCAGCCGCCGGGTGTGACGAGCGGATAAATTCCCGTCTGGCCGCCACCAATCCCCACCGAACCGGCGGCAACCGACAAGCGTGGCTCTGCACGACGCGGCATCGCCAAACGTTCCGGCATGCCCCCCAAATAGGTGAACCCAGGCTGGAAACCGAGAAAATACACCACATAGGCCACAGAGGAATGGCATTCCACCACCTGCTGCGGCGTCATCCCGGTGTACTGTGCCACTTCGTGCAGATCGGGGCCATCCACCCCGCCGTAGATCACCGGTATATCCACATCGCGGGATTCCGGCACCAGGCTCTCGTTACCTTCCCAACCCTGTTGCAGCAGCGCCAGCATGGCTTCTGCATCGGCCTGCGGCGTATACAGCAGCAGTGTCAGGTTATTCATACCCGGCACCACTTCACGCACGTCAGCATGGTGGTTTAATTTTTCCGCCAATGCCCAAATACGTTGCTGACTTTGCAATGTTACCGGGGGCGCCAATTCAAGCACTACTGCTCTTTCCCCTAACAGATAATATCGTGCTCGCTGCACCCTGCTCTCCTTAACTGATTACAAAACGTATCAGTTATGCGTGACGGCAGCCCGGCTGTCAATAGAACAACCCTTGTTAAAATAAGGGATTAGGGTTATTTTTCGGGTTCGGTCAAGCGAACCCGAGGAAGGAAATCAGGCAGGATTCGGGATATCGATAAAGGTCACGTCAAAGCCATGATGCTGCGCCAGCCACTCACCAAGCGCCTTGATACCGCCGCGTTCGGTAGCATGGTGGCCAGCGGCAAAGAAGTGCACACCCATTTCCCGTGCCGTATGGATGGTTTGTTCAGAAACCTCACCGCTGATAAAGGCATCAACGCCGAATCGTGCGGCGCTGTCGATAAAGCTCTGGCCACCACCGGTGCACCAGGCCACGTTGCGAATATGCTCAGGCGCATTATCACCACAATGCAGCACCGCTCGCCCCAGGCGGCTTTCGATACGCTGTTGCAGCTCGCTGCCACTTAGCGGTTGCTCAAGCTCACCGTAAGGCAGCAAAGACTCAACCTCACCCTGCACGCGGATCCCCAGCATCTGGGCCAGTTGGGCGTTATTGCCCAACACCGGATGCGCATCCAGCGGCAAGTGATAGCCATACAGGTTGATATCGTTGCTCAGCAGCGTTTTCAGCCGGTTACGCTTCATGCCGCGCACCGACGGCGCTTCGTTTTTCCAGAAATAGCCATGATGCACCACGATGGCATCGGCCTGGTGTTCCACGGCGGCATCAAGCAGCGCCTGACACGCCGTCACCCCAGTGACAATGCGCTGCACCTGCGCGCGCCCTTCCACCTGCAGGCCGTTTGGCGCATAGTCCTGAAAAGCAGCACAGTTCAATTCGGTGTTGATCAGATTTTCCAGATCGAGGTTGTTCATCATTATCTCACTTTTTATACCCTATGGATTTCAAGATGCAGGTAGGCGGCAACTGAGTGACAAATCGGTCAGAGACCGATTTGAACAGCGCTTGCGCTGGCCCATATGGGGGAGCCTCAGCCATGAGGCTCATCATCCCTAGGAGCTTACAGAAGTCAAGTGGCTGGGGTGAGTGACAAATCTGCGAAAACAGATTTGAACGCTGCTTGCAGCGGTCCCGAAGGGACGAGGCCCAGCATGGGCCGAGTAACGCAGCTAACACCCCTGCAACTTGAAAGACGACGGGTATATTCAAAATTGTTGCCGATCGCCCTGCTCCATCAATATAAACCTCACCCCCAGTTCGTTGCCCTGCTCCAGTTGCTGTTTGATGGTGGCACGCACATCCTCGCCCTGCTTCAGGCTGGGCTTGATATGACCGATCACCACCGGCAGATCTTTCAGCGAGCCATCTCCCCCGCTGTATTGCTGCAGGTTTTTCAGCTCTTTCAGCAGCCAGGCGGGCGTTAGATGGCCATAGAGCGATTTATCTTCCACGCCGTTAGGGTAAGAAGCCTCAATAATCATGCCTTTCAGCTGCTTCTGCTCAATCAGCGGCCCCAGCACGCGCCAGATGCTGTCTAAATTGCGTGACTGTTCGAGCGCGTCCGGGCCGGTATCGCCAAAATAGGCGAATGAGCCTTCACGATCAGAAACCAATAGCATTGAAGAAGGGTAACGATCGTGGCTGAGTGGATACATCACCCCGCTCAAACCGGTCAGCCCCAGGGTAAAACGTTGTTGCGGGCGTACCGTTTGCAGGCGGTAGGTTCCCAGCCGTGCGCCATTGCCCGCATCGGTGAAGTTGGGCCAGGCCTTCCAGTTAAAATAGTGGTTACGCAACGTCAGGACGGTATCCGCCTGCGCATAAAGGGTTTTCTTGCTGTCTTGCGGCGAGCCGATAATCAGCCCGGCGACATGGTCCAAGTGCGCGTGGCTGATAAAGTAGCTGTCGATCAGTTGGCGGAACACGTACCCTTGCGGCGTATAAGGGGCCGCCAGTTCAGGCGTCACCTGCGGGAAGCTGCCCTTTTGCAGCCCCTTGGCGATCCCCGGCAGCAGCGAACCGGCATCCAGTGCCAGATAGCGCGTTTGGTTATCGCTACGGATCAGGTAAGAGGTCAGATTGCCATCGCTGACGCCGCCGTCGACGCCCAGCGCCACTACGTCAAAGCCGGCCATCGCCAGGGCGGAATAGCCGCTCAGGCACAAAGCCAGCATTTTTTTCATCATCAGGAAGCTCCTTGCTGTTGCCTTAATTACCCCCTCGCTTGGCCGCTTCGAAGGCCGCTAGCGTATCCAGCCGGGCCTGCTTGTGATCGACAATCGGCTGTGGATAATCCAGCGCGCGTTGCTGTTTTTCTGCCCAGCGATGAGGTTGGTGAATGTCATTGTCCGGTACACCCGCCAGTTCAGGCAACCATTTACGGATAAAAGTGCCTTGCGGATCAAAACGTTCACCCTGGGTGGTCGGATTGAAAATACGGAAATAAGGTGCGGCGTCGGTACCGGTTGAAGCGGCCCACTGCCAGCCACCGTTATTGGCCGCCAGATCGCCATCCAGCAGTTGTGACATGAAATAGCGCTCGCCGGCACGCCAGTCGATCAATAAATCCTTCACCAAGAAGCTGGCGCTGATCATCCGTAAGCGGTTATGCATCCAGCCGGTTTGATTGAGCTGACGCATAGCGGCATCAACAATCGGGTAACCGGTCCGCCCCTGCTGCCAGGCTAATAGCGCCTTGTCATCGGCTTTCCAGGTTACCCTATCGGTCCACTCAATAAAGGGACGGTGCTTGCATAACGCAGGATGTGCCACCATCAGATGGCGATAAAACTCGCGCCAGATCAGTTCGTTCAGCCAGCAGAAAGCGCCACTCTCCGGGTTCTCCAACACTTCTGGGCATTCGGCGCGCAGCCGGTTGAAGCACTGGCGCGGCGACAACACGCCGATAGCCAGGTAGGGTGAAAGGCTACTGGTACCGGCAATCGCAGGCAGATCGCGTTGCTTGGCATAATCCTGTACCTGCTCGCGGCAAAACGCGCGCAGCCGCTGCAGCGCCGCCTCTTCACCCGCCGGGTATGCGGCCCCTACCTCCGCCTGGGGATAGTTGAACTTCTCGGGTTCAGCCAACGGCAGCACGTCACCACGTGCGGGCGGAGCAGGCAATGAACGGACATCAGACTCCATCAGCCGCTGGATAAATGCCCGGCGAAACGGGGTATAGACCTTGAACATCTCACCATTGCCGGTCAGCACACTGCCCGGTGGCAACAGCAGACTGTCGTCAAAACTGTGGCAAACCACCTTGCCCGCCAGCTGTTGCTCAAGCTGGGCATCACGCTGGCGCTCATTGATTTCATACTGGCGGTTATAAAACAGTGCGGTGACCTGCCGCTGCTGGCAGAAATCCACCAGCCAGGTGAGCGAATCGGCAAAGTCGTTGCACTGATGGTAAACCAGTTCAATGCCGCGTGCCGCCAGCGCCTGTTGCACCTGTAACAGGTTGGCGTGAATAAAGGCCGCCTGGCGCGGGGCCATCTCATGCTGGCGCCACTGCCCTGGGGTGGCAATGAACACCGCCACTACCTTGGCATCGGCATCGCTACAGGCCGCATGCAGCGCTTTATTGTCGGTAATACGCAAATCGTTACGCAACCAGATCACATGGGTGGTCATAACATTCCTTGTCGATTAATGGCCATAACGTAAACGCAGCGCTTCTGGGTATGGCTCAAAATAGCGCTGCTGCGCCAGATAACTGTCAGGATATTCAGCCATATAATGCTTTAACAGGGTGATAGGGGCCAGCAAGGGCTGCATCCCTTGACGGTAGCGATCGATGAGTTGCGCCAGTTCCTGACGCTGGGCGGAACTGAGCTGACGGCGGAAATACCCCTGCACATGCATCAGCACGTTAGTGTGGTTACGGCGGGTGGCTTTGTGCTTGAGCAACGCCATCAGGCGGCTGCGGTACTCCACGGCAAACGCCTCCAGCGACGCCCACTTTTCAATGCCTGCGACAAAACGCCCCAATTCGCGGTACTCGGGCTGTGAGTGCGCCAATAGTAAAAGTTTATAACGGCTGTGGAAAGCGATCAGCCCGCCGCGCGTCAGGCCTTTACGCCACAGCATGTTCAGTTCATAGAGCGCAAACACCCGCTCGACAAAGTTCTCCCGCAGCACCGGATCGTTCAGGCGGCCATCTTCCTCTACCGGCAGCCACGGCATCTGGCGCATCAGTTCGGCGGTAAACAGCCCAACGCCGCTTTTACGCGCGCCTTCGCCATTCTCACCGTACACCTTGACCCGTTCCATTCCGCAACTGGGCGACTTGGCGCAGACGATATAGCCACATAAATCCTGTAGGGTAGCGACACGCTGCTCGGAGAACTGCTGCATCTTGTCGGTAACATCTATCGTGCTGTCATTACTGTTGCACAACACCGTCTCTTGCTGTTTTTTCATCAACCGCAGAGCAGGCCGTGGCGCGGGTAAGCCAATCGCCATTTCTGGGCAGATGGGTTCAAAGCGCACATAAGGGGCCAGTTGTTCCACGGCAAACTCCAGCCGTTTATGGCCACCATCAAAACGTACTCTGCCGCCTAATAGGCAAGCGCTGATCCCTACTGGAATTTTATCACTCATATTTTTACGCCCCAGAATGGTGGATGATGCAAAAAGTGTAGAGGAATTCGCGCGTTAGTACGACTCAATAACGCATAAACAAAAAACCCCCGCCAACATTGACGAGGGTTTTTAGTGCGGTACGCCGAAAGTAATCAATAAAAATCGCCAGACGCGGCTTCTGCCTGCTGCAGCCAGACCGGTTTATCACTGGTTTTGGCCCAGACGCGGTGCAGATAGCTGTAAAAACGGGCGCGATCGGTACGGAACAGCATCACTGGTAGAGTCACCAGTAACGCCAGAAGCACAGCACTGCGGCGCAGGAAGATCCGATGTAATGGATAAGCGTGATAGTTAGACATGCGAACCTCCTTGGCAACACCTGCGGCGGAACTATCAGGAAACCGTACGGGCGTATAACGTTAAATAAGACAATTTGAAAGTTGGACAAAATTTTAGCGCAATTTTTGTAACTTTACTACTCATCCGACCACTATTTTGCTCAAAAAAATCGCAAAAATTACGCTGCAGCGTAATTTTGTTACATGAAGGTTAATCACAAACTCAAAGCCGGTTACTTAATGGTTACCTCTCGATAACGGGTTTTCCCCTCGAAAAGAACAACCGCAAAGCGGACGATGGCGATCGTAACCTGCATTACCCTCTGCTTTTTTGCTTTAATTTCAGCCATTTTTATACTTTTTTTACACCGCCCGGCGCTATTTTTTCATCTTCTTTCCACCCTACTCCCTACACTCAGGCTATCAAAAACCACACCTCTGGAGGTGTCCCGTGAGTTTCAGCGTTATTGGTGGTGCGCTGCTGGTTCTGCTGCTGTTGGGCTATCTGATTTATGCCCTGTTTAATGCGGAGGATTTCTAATGGCAGCTTCAGCCTTCTTACTGATCGCCAGCTTTATGCTGGTGCTTCTATTGTTAGCTCGCCCTCTGGGCGGCTTTATCGCACGCCTGATCGAAGGTGAACCGCTGCCGGTGCTGCGTCACGTTGAACATGCCGTCTGGCGCTGTTGTGGTAATGACACGGCAGAAATGAACTGGTGGCAATATGCCTTGGCTATTCTGTGGTTCAACCTGCTGGGTTTGGTGCTGCTATTTGCGTTGCTGATGGCTCAGGGCTCATTGCCGCTTAACCCGCAAGGGTTCGCCGGGCTGTCTTGGGATCTGGCGCTCAATACCGCCGTCAGTTTCGTCACCAATACTAACTGGCAAGCCTATAGCGGTGAAAACACCCTCAGCTATCTCAGCCAGATGGCTGGGCTGACGGTGCAAAACTTCCTGTCTGCGGCTACCGGCATTGCCGTGGCCTTTGCCTTGATCCGCGCCTTTGCCCGCCGCTCCAGCACCACTATCGGTAACGCCTGGATCGATATCTTGCGCATTACCCTGTACGTGCTGTTGCCGCTGGCGCTGCTCATCGCGCTATTTTTTGTCAGCCAAGGCTCACTACAGAACCTCTCGCCTTATCTGCATCTGCACACGTTGGAAGGCGCGCAGCAAACGCTGCCAATGGGGCCGGTGGCTTCGCAAGAAGCGATCAAAATGCTCGGCACCAACGGCGGTGGTTTCTTCGGCGCCAACTCCGCACATCCGTTCGAAAACCCGACGGTGTTGACCAACTTCGTGCAGATGCTGGCGATCTTCCTGATCCCTTGCGCACTGTGCTTTGCCTTTGGTCAGGTGGCCGGTGAAAACCGCCAGGGCCATGCGCTGATTTGGGCAATGGCGCTGATCTTCGTGCTGGCGGTGATCGTAGTAATGAACGCCGAACTGGCAGGTAATCCGCATCTGAGTGCACTCGGCAGCGCCAGTGACATCAACATGGAAGGTAAGGAGTCACGCTTCGGTATTCTTGCCACCAGCATGTTCTCGGTGGTCACCACGGCAGCGTCCTGCGGTGCCGTTAACGCCATGCATGACTCTTTCACCCCGCTGGGCGGCTTGGTGCCGATGTGGTTAATGCAGATCGGTGAAGTGGTATTTGGCGGTGTCGGTTCTGGCCTGTATGGCATGCTGCTGTTCGTGCTGCTGACGGTGTTTATTGCCGGATTAATGATTGGCCGCACCCCGGAATACCTGGGCAAGAAGATCGATGTCTATGACATGAAGATGACCGCGCTGGCGATCCTGGTCACTCCGACGCTGGTACTCCTGGGAACCGCACTGGCGATTGCTACCGACGCAGGCCGTGCCGGTATTCTCAACCCTGGCGCACATGGTTTCAGCGAAGTGCTGTATGCCCTGTCTTCTGCCGCCAACAACAACGGTAGCGCCTTTGCAGGCTTAAGCGTCAATACACCGTTCTATAACCTGCTGCTGGCCTTCGCCATGTTCGTCGGCCGTTTTGGGGTGATCCTGCCGGTGTTGGCCATTGCCGGTTCGCTGTGCGTCAAAAAACGCCAACCTGCGGGTAACGGTACGTTGCCCACTTACGGGCCGTTGTTTATCGGCCTGCTGATCGGCACCATCCTGCTGGTCGGTGCATTGACCTTTGTTCCAGCGCTGGCGCTGGGCCCGGTAGCCGAGCATTTGCAGCTTTGGTTGGCAAACTCACAGTCATAGAGAGAATAAAACGATGACTCGTAAACAACGTGCGCTGTTTGAGCCAGCATTGGTGCGAACCGCGCTGATTGATGCAGCGAAAAAGCTGGATCCGCGTGTGCAATGGCGCAACCCGGTAATGTTCGTGGTGTACATCGGCAGTATCCTGACCAGCGCCATCTGGTTGACGATTCTGGCCGGGAAAACCGACGGGAGCGCGGCTTTCACCGGCAGTATCTCACTGTGGCTGTGGTTTACCGTGCTGTTTGCCAACTTTGCCGAAGCCTTGGCCGAAGGGCGCAGCAAAGATCAGGCCGAAAGCCTGAAAGGCACTAAAAAAACCAGTTGGGCGAAGAAACTTGCCAGCGCGAAACGCGATTCTGCCAGCGAGAAGGTGTCTGCCGAAAGCCTGCGTAAAGGGGATATTGTGCTGGTAGAAGCCGGTGACACCATCCCATGCGACGGTGAAGTGCTGGAGGGCGGGGCCTCGGTGGATGAAAGCGCCATTACCGGCGAATCCGCACCGGTGATCCGCGAATCCGGCGGCGACTTCTCTTCGGTCACCGGTGGGACACGCGTGCTGTCTGACTGGCTGGTGGTACAGTGCAGCGTGAACCCGGGTGAGACCTTCCTCGATCGTATGATCGCCATGGTAGAGGGGGCTAAACGCCGTAAAACCCCCAATGAGGTGGCGCTGACTATTCTGCTGATTGCCTTGACCATCGTCTTCGTGTTGGCAACCGCCACCCTGTTCCCTTACTCACAATACAGCGTGGAAGCGGCAGGTAGCGGCACCGTGGTCTCCATCACGGTACTGGTGGCGTTGCTGGTTTGCCTGATCCCTACCACCATTGGTGGCTTGCTGTCCGCCATCGGCGTGGCCGGGATGAGCCGCATGCTTGGGGCAAACGTGATCGCCACCAGCGGCCGGGCGGTAGAAGCGGCGGGTGACGTCGATGTGTTGCTGTTGGATAAAACCGGCACCATCACGCTGGGTAACCGCCAGGCCTCCGAATTCCTGCCTGCGCCGGGCGTTAAAGAGCAGGAGTTGGCGGATGCCGCGCAGCTCTCTTCACTGGCGGATGAAACCCCGGAAGGCCGCAGCATTGTGGTGCTGGCGAAGCAGCGCTTCAACCTGCGTGAGCGCGATTTACAGGCGCTGAACGCCACCTTCGTGCCCTTCTCTGCGCAAACCCGCATGAGCGGTGTCAACGTACAGGATCGGATGATCCGTAAAGGTGCCGTCGACGCCATTCGCCGCCATGTGGAATCGAATAACGGCCACTTCCCGCGCGCCGTTGACGATCTGGTGGAAAGCGTGGCACGCACCGGCGGCACACCGCTGGTGGTGGCCGAAGGGCCGCGCGTGCTGGGCGTTGTGGCGCTGAAAGATATCGTCAAAGGCGGGATCAAAGAACGCTTTGTTGAAATGCGCAAGATGGGCATCAAAACGGTGATGATCACCGGGGATAACCGCCTGACCGCCGCCGCCATTGCCGCCGAAGCAGGCGTGGACGATTTTCTGTCAGAAGCCACCCCTGAAGCCAAACTGGCGCTGATCCGTCAATATCAGGCCGAAGGACGCCTGGTTGCCATGACCGGTGACGGCACCAACGATGCCCCAGCGCTGGCACAGGCCGACGTGGCGGTGGCCATGAACTCCGGCACCCAGGCGGCCAAAGAGGCAGGTAATATGGTGGATTTGGACTCCAACCCCACCAAGCTGATCGAAGTGGTGCATATCGGCAAACAGATGCTGATGACGCGCGGTTCGCTGACCACCTTCAGTATCGCCAACGACGTGGCAAAGTACTTTGCCATTATTCCGGCAGCATTTGCCGCCACCTATCCACAACTGAATGCGCTGAACATCATGAACCTGCATTCACCGTCATCCGCCATTATGTCGGCGGTAATTTTCAACGCGCTGGTGATCGTGTTCCTGATCCCACTGGCGCTGAAAGGGGTGAGTTATAAAGCGATGAACGCAGCGGCACTGCTGCGGCGCAACCTGTGGCTGTATGGCTTGGGCGGCCTGCTGGTGCCGTTTGTAGGCATTAAGCTGATCGATCTGCTGCTAACCGCGCTGCACATGGCCGGTTAAGATAATGAGGAAATGATAATGTCTTACTTACGCCCTTCACTGGTAATGCTGATCCTGCTGACGCTGATCACCGGCATCGCTTACCCGTTGCTGACCACCGGGCTGTCACAGCTGTTGTTCAGCAGTACTGCCAACGGCTCGCTGTTATACCAAGGTGACAAAGTGGTCGGCTCAGCCTTGATCGGCCAGAACTTCGCCAAACCGGAGTATTTCTGGGGCCGCCCTTCAGCGACTGCCGATTCGGCCTATAATGCCATGGCATCCGGTGGCAGCAACCTGGCGACGACCAATCCGGCGCTGGATAAAGCCATTGCCGAGCGGGTGAAACAACTGCGTCAGGCGAACCCGGCCATGAGTGGCCCTATTCCGGTCGATCTGTTAACCGCTTCCGGGAGCGGGCTGGATCCGCAGATCTCCGTGGCCGCCGCGCGGTATCAGTTAACTCGCGTAGCCAGCGCCCGCCAATTAACAGAAGCGCAGATCGCCAAGTTGATTGAGGAAACCACCGAACGCGCCACCCCCAATTTTATGGGGGAATCGGTGGTTAACGTGCTGAAGCTGAATCTGGCACTGGATGCGCTGAAATAACCGCAGGCGTGTAAAAACTTCCTGTCAGGGTTCGGCATGCCGAACCCGCTTTGCGTCGGTATACAAGGAAACTCTGATGGTGGATGAAGAACAGCAACGCCCCGATCCCGACAGCCTATTAGCGTTAGCCAATGAAAAACCGCGCGGTAAGCTGAAAGTTTTTTTCGGGGCCTGCGCCGGGGTAGGTAAAACCTATGCGATGCTGCAAGAAGCGCAGCGCCAACGCGCCCAGGGGCTGGATGTGCTGATTGGAGTGGTGGAAACACACGGCCGCAGCGAAACCGCCGTGTTGCTGGAGGGGCTGGCTACACTGCCGCAAAAGCGTATCCAGCACCGGGGCCGGTTAATACATGAGTTCGATCTCGATGCAGCGCTGGCTCGCCATCCGGCCCTGATCCTGATGGATGAACTTGCGCACAGTAATGCGCATGGTTCACGCCACCCGAAACGTTGGCAGGATGTGGAAGAGTTGCTGGATGCCGGTATTGATGTGCTGACCACAGTTAACGTGCAGCATCTGGAAAGCCTTAACGACATCGTGGGCGGCGTGACCGGAGTGCACGTCAGAGAAACGGTGCCCGATCACGTCTTTGATGAAGCCACCGAAGTGGTGCTGGTCGACTTGCCACCGGACGATCTACGCCAGCGCCTGAAAGAGGGCAAAGTCTATATTCCTGGCCAGGCCGAACGGGCCATTGAGCACTTCTTCCGTAAAGGTAACCTGATCGCCCTGCGCGAATTGGCACTGCGCCGCACGGCCGATCGCGTTGACGATCAGATGCGTGCCTTTCGCGACAGCCAAGGGCAGGAAAAAGTCTGGCATACCCGCGATAACATCCTGCTGTGCGTCGGCCATAACAGTGGCAGCGAAAAGCTGGTGCGCATCGCCGCACGGCTGGCTGCCCGGCTCGGCTGTCACTGGCATGCGGTGTATGTGGAAACCCCCAAGTTACACCGCTTACCGGAAAACCAACGTCGGGCGATTCTGCGTGCGTTACGGTTAGCGCAGGAACTCGGGGCAGAAACCGCCACCCTCTCCGATCCCTCAGAGGAACGTGCCGTGCTGCGCTATGCCCGTGAACATAACCTGGGCAAGATCATTATTGGCCGCCGCAGTGAGCAACGCTGGAAAATACGCAGCAGCTTTGCCGATCGCCTGGGGCACCTCGGCCCCGATCTCGATCTGGTGATCGTCGCCTTGGAAAACGATGCCCCACTGCCGTCAAGCAAAGAACATGATAACCGCACCTTTAGTGATAAATGGCGCTTCCAATTGCGTGGCTGCGCAGTCGCCGTGGCGCTATGTGCCACCATTACGCTGCTTTCCCAGTGTCTCTTGCCACGTTTTGACTCAGCCAACCTGGTGATGGTCTATCTGCTGGGTGTTGCCATCATCGCCCTGTTCTTTGGCCGCTGGCCATCGGTGTTTGCGGCGATAATCAACGTCGCCAGTTTCGATCTGTTCTTTGTGCAACCAAGATGGTCACTCGCCGTTAGCGATGTGCAATACCTGCTAACGTTTGCCGTGATGCTGAGCGTGGGTATCACCATCGGTAATCTAACCGCCGGAGTGCGCTATCAGGCCCGGGTAGCGCGCTATCGGGAACAGCGGGCCCGACATTTGTATGAGATGTCTCGCGGGCTCAGCCAGGCGCTGAACAGTGAAGATGTCGCCAAAACCAGCAGCCATTTCCTTTCCAGCAGTTTCCAGGCAAAAACCCTGCTGCTATTGCCGCAGGAGGACGGCTCATTGAAACAAATGGTGGGAAAAGAAGGCGGCACGCTGTCGGTAGACGAGGCCATCGCCCGCTGGAGCTACGACAAAGGCCTGCCAGCGGGTGCCGGTACCGATACGCTGCCCGGCGTGCCTTACCAGTTGATACCGCTCAGGACGTCAAAGCAGACCTTCGGCCTGCTGGCGATCGAACCCACCAACCTGCGCCAACTGATGGTGCCGGAGCAACAGCGCCTGCTGCAAACCTTTGCCGTGCTGATCGCCAGCGCACTGGAACGCCTGCATCTGGCGCGCAGTGCCGAAGCGGCCAAGCTGGATGCCGAACGCGAGCAACTGCGTAATTCACTATTGGCCGCGCTCTCGCACGACTTGCGTACGCCACTCACCGTGCTGTTCGGCCAGGCAGAAATCCTGACGCTGGATCTCGCCGCCGAAGGTTCCAGCCACGCATCACAGGCCAGCCAAATCCGCCAGCAGGTATTGAGCACCACCCGGCTGGTGAATAACCTGCTGGATATGGCGCGTATTCAGTCCGGTGGTTTTAACCTGCGCAAAGAGTGGCAGTCGTTAGAAGAGATCGTCGGCGCATCGCTGCATATGCTGGAGCCGCTGCTGACCCTGCACGAAATCAAAGTTGAGCTGCCAGCAGACATGGTGCTGATCAATTGCGATGGCAGCCTATTGGAGCGGGTATTCACTAACCTATTGGAAAATGCCAATAAATACGCGGGGGCGAATGCGACTATCGGTATTCGCGCCCGAACTCTGCCAGAATGGCTGGAAGTGGAAGTGTGGGACAATGGCCCAGGCATCCTACCAGAGCAGAAGCAGCTTATTTTTGATAAGTTCTCCCGAGGTAATAAAGAATCTGCTATTCCGGGTGTCGGTTTGGGGTTAGCAATTTGCCGTGCCATTATTGAAGTGCACGGCGGCCGTATTTGGGCGGAAAACGGCGAGAATGGCGGTGCCAGTTTCCACTTTGTGCTACCGCTGGAAACCCCACCCGAGCTGGAAGGTGAAGGCTTTGACTTATAGATGATGAGGCACTGTGACCACAACGCCAACTAATATTCTGATTGTTGAAGATGAGAAAGAGATCCGTCGTTTCGTGCGTACTGCGCTGGAAAGTGAGGGGTGGCGGGTATTTGAAAGCGAGACCTTGCAGCGGGGGCTGATCGAGGCCGGCACGCGCAAACCGGATCTGATTATCCTCGATTTGGGGTTGCCAGACGGTGACGGGTTGAACTATATCCGCGATCTGCGGCAATGGAGCGCTATTCCGGTGATCGTACTTTCAGCCCGCCATGCGGAAGAAGACAAGATCGCCGCGCTGGATGCCGGGGCCGATGATTATCTCAGCAAGCCTTTCGGGATTGGTGAACTGCTGGCCCGGGTGCGAGTGGCATTGCGCCGCCACTCCAGCAGCCAGCAGGAGAGCCCGCTGGTGACTTTCTCTGAGATTACCGTCGATCTGATCAACCGCCGCGTGCTGCGCAACGATGAAGACCTGCACCTGACGCCCATCGAATTCCGTTTATTGGCCGAACTGCTGGCCAACTCAGGCAAAGTGATCACCCAGCGCCAGTTATTGAGCCACGTTTGGGGGCCTAATTACGTTGAGCACAGCCATTATCTGCGTATCTATATGGGCCACCTGCGGCAGAAACTGGAGGCCGATCCGGCGCGGCCCAGACATTTGCTGACTGAAACCGGCGTCGGTTATCGCTTTATGCCCTGAAACCACATGCATGAAAAAAGCGCTGTAACAACAGCGCCTTTCAGCATCAGGGCAAGAGATTATTTGGCTGAAGCTAATACCGCACTGACGATCTCAACCGCTTCATGTTCGATCTTCTCGCGGTGCGCAGCGCCGAGGAAGCTTTCGCAGTAGATCTTATAAGCTTCTTCAGTGCCTGAAGGGCGGGCAGCAAACCAACCGTTGTCAGTCATCACTTTCAGCCCGCCGATCGAAGCGCCGTTACCCGGTGCCGCGGTCAAACGCGCAGTGATCGGATCGCCAGCCAGCATGCTGGCTTTGACCATCTCGGGTGACAACTTGGACAATGCCGCTTTCTGTGCAGAAGTGGCCGGTGCCTGCAGGCGGTTGTAACTTGGTGCCCCAAAACGCTCGGCCAACCCATCATAGTGGTGTTGCGGGTTATCACCGGTTACGGCGGTAATTTCTGCCGCCAGCAAGCACATGATAATCCCGTCTTTATCGGTGGACCACGGCGTACCGTCGAACCGCAGGAACGATGCACCAGCGCTTTCTTCACCACCAAAGCCGAAGCTGCCGTCGAACAGACCATCAACGAACCATTTGAAGCCGACCGGCACTTCCACCAGCTTACGGCCCAGATCCGCCACCACGCGGTCAATCATCGCGCTGGAAACCAGCGTTTTGCCCACGGCAACGTCCGCACCCCAGCGTGGACGATGCTGGAACAGGTAATTGATGGCAACGGCCAGATAGTGGTTCGGGTTCATCAGGCCTCTTGGCGTGACGATACCGTGGCGGTCGTAGTCAGGATCGTTGGCAAACGCCAGATCAAACTTATCGCGCAGCGCCAGTAGGCCAGCCATGGCTGACTCCGACGAACAGTCCATACGGATAATGCCGTCGTGATCGAGGTGCATAAAACGGAAGGTCTGATCGATGGCATCATTCACCAGCGTCAGATCCAGCTTGTAATGCTCAGCAATGCGCTGCCAGTAAGCAATCCCGGAACCCCCGAGCGGATCGACCCCCAGTTTCAGGCCAGCACGCTGAATGGCAGGCATATCAACCACTTCAACCAAACCTTCAACGTACGGCTGCACCAGGTCCTGCGCATGCAAATGACCACTACTCCAGGCTTGCGCAAGCGTCTGGCGTTGCACTCCCTGCAGCTTAAGCTCCAACAGCTCGTTGGCACGCTTTTCAATCACCGACGTCAGATTGGTGTCGGCCGGGCCGCCGTTAGGCGGGTTATATTTGATGCCGCCGTCTTCTGGCGGGTTGTGTGAAGGGGTAATGACGATGCCATCGGCATGTGCACCGCCCTTGCGGTTGTAACACAGGATTGCGTGTGACACCGCTGGCGTTGGGGTAAAACCGTTGTTCTCTTGAACTACTACATCTACACCGTTGGCCGTCAGCACTTCCAGCACAGAGATGAACGCAGGCTCAGACAAGGCATGGGTATCTTTACCAACATAGCATGGGCCAGTGGTGCCCTGCTGGCGGCGCACTTCAGCAATCGCCTGAGCGATGGCCAGAATATGGGCTTCATTGAAGCTTTGGCGCATCGCACTGCCGCGATGGCCTGAGGTGCCGAATTTTACCGCATGAGCTGCATTGCCTGCTTCCGGCTGCAGCACGTAGTATTGTGATGTTAGCTGGGCTACGTTGATCAAATCACTTTGCTGAGCAGGTTGCCCGGCACGTGGGTCATTCGCCATCGACTCTCTCCCTAATGCCCGAACTGCAGCCGGGCAATGTGTCGCTGACGGCCACCGTTACGGGCTGTTTGCTAAATTAGACAGTACCGCAAACTTTCTCGATCAGTTCCGCCGGGAACTGCATCGCCTGCATGATATTTTCGATCATGCTGCGCTTGCGGCCGGTATTGGTATTGGTAATTACCCAGTAAGGCGTGCCCGGAACGTGTTTCGGTTTAGTATGCGTTCCATTCGCCAGCAGGGTTTGCTGATCGCCGGCAAAATAAGTACGGGTACGGCCATGCAATGCATCGGTCGCTGCGGTAAAGCCCTCTGCATCAAGCGTATACAGTGTGGAAAGTACCAGCATAAAACGATTTACAGCTTTGCTCTGTTCGGCGTATTCATCGGACAGCAACAGTTCACGCACGGCACGTACGCGATCGCGCGGAGGTTGCCCCACAGCGGCAGGCTCCAGCGCCTTGGCACCCGCAGCAGCGGGAGCAACGCGCACCGACGGCTGACCAGCGGTAAACTTCAACATACGCCGTAAAATATCGGACGCACTTTCACCTATATGCTGCGTGTGGCTGGCAATATAGCGGTAAAGTTCCTCGTCGACTTCTATAGTTTTCATCTTTATCCAAAACAATAATTCAATTGATTTTTATAATGTTTGACGGTCATTAAAGAAAATCTCAATGCTGACCTACATTTTTCCAACCATCTGGTTTTACGATATTTCACTGCTTTGGCGTAGATTAACAGACTCTAGAGGGCCAGCCAACTTCCCCCGCTGCGACATTGGGTGGTCAGCACACGTTTCCACACAAGAATACGAGTGCTAACCCGCGGCAGTAAAAAATATCACTGTTCTGCTCTTATCTGGCATATCGCACTACCACAAAATGAACTCTTCTTTGTGCTGGCTGAAGATAGGGGCAGGATGCGCTTTGATAACGTTGCCGCAACGCTGTACAGATCGAAAAATGGGGCACCAGTGGGTGCCCCATTATAGCCCCGGCATACTCAGCTCAGGGCTAAAAGACTCTGTTAGCGTTAACCGCCCTGATTTCAGGGCTGGTTATTGATCAGAAGCTGTACCTCAGGCCCAGTTGACCATTAACGTCACGGAAGTCATTACTGCCCCGCTGGACCCCAATATTACCCGCAGCGCTCCAACCTTTGCCCAGCACAAACTGAACGCCAGCTTTAGCTTCATACACATTGTTAGCCAGTTTATGGTTAACTTGCGTATCATTCATCTCAACGGTCGCGTCGTTACCCCCTGACCACCAATTCAACTGTAAGAACGGTTGAATCTGATTAGCCTTGGGAGCCAGTGCATTGCTGAACAACCGCACGCCAAGACGGGTAGTGGTCTGATTTTTACGCTGTTCCGCAATCCGGGTACCGTTTTCCTCTGTATGACCATCACCATTGTAGCGGGTAAAAATCACCTGCCCCTGTGGTTCCAGATACAGACCGCGGCTCATGCCCTCATACAATGGCAATGCATAGCCCAGTTCCAACGATCCGCTCCAGGTGTTGGACTTATACTCTTCGCGAGCCAGTCCACTGCCTTGGACGTCGTTGTCGTAGCGACCATACTGCAACCAGCTATCCAGATAGAGCCCAACTGGCGATGAGGCATTCTGGTACCAGGTACCGTAAGCACCAAAGCTGGTTCCCGTAACTTTGCCTTTAGCATTACGCCCGCTCAGTTCGGAAATCGCTTGGGTATCGGCGCTGCCATAACCTAACATGATCCCGGTGTGCAACCGGCTTGTGCCAAGAGCATGCTGCAATTCACCACCAATCTGCATCACATCCAGATCCGTCTCAACCGACAGTTGCTCGCCAACCCTGCCTACATCCAGATTATTACGATGCCCACGGATCCAAACCGCCCCGTTGCCCTCTTTCCCTACAGCGCCCAACCCAGGCTCACCCATACGATCGGAACGAGTATGATCGAACATATGCACCGCTGCATTCTGGTTATTCAGATAGGCAGCTGCATCAACGCGTAGTAAAGAGGGCGAGTTTCCTGACTGTGGAGCCAATGGATCTGTAGCCCCAGGCGCAGGAGTTTCAGGCTGAGGTGGCACCAAGGGAACGGGTGCTTCTGGTGTGGGTACTTCAGGTTTAGGAACTATAGGCTTAGGCGGTTGTGGCGTACTCACGGCCTCTGAACGCAAGTACCAGTTACCGTTGGCAGGATCCTGCGTCCCCCCTTTATGCAGCAGATATTCGTAAGCGCCCGCTACAACCGGTTTTTGCAGGTTAAATACGCCGTTGGACTCTTTAGCGACGCTGATAACCTCAATCCCCTCAACCGTTTTAGCGCCTTGCCCCCCGACGTTATTGACCTGTAACCAAGATTGACCACTGCTGCTGCCGGTGATCACCAGACGATCGGTAACCGAGTCATCGCCCCCAAGTACCGTATTCAGCCTCAGCGTGCCTCCTTCGCCTTTATAGCTGCCGTCGCCGCCGCTAAAGAAAGTGGCATTAGACAGAGTCAGTGTCATCCCAGCTTTGTCAGCCCTGCCCAGATTGACCACCCCCGCATTATTCAGCCCACTGAAATAGGCGCTGAAACCCGCCAGATCCAGCGTTCCTGCCTGCCCAACGCTGAAAACGGCGGGGCTAAAAAGGTTGGCACCAAAACCATTTGCTACCCCCGCCTGCAGAGTTCCCGCCACAACGTTCACTTGACCACCGATCATATTATCTTTGGACATCAGGCGTGTAACCCCGGTTCCTAGATGATTGATGGTGCCCATGCCGCTTAGCTTGGGGGCGAAATCCTGATTATCCGAGTAGTTGAAATTTAAAATACCGCGGCTGTGAAGAAAAACGCTGGGGGCTTCCAGAGTGCCCGCTTTGCCGCCCGTACCGATGTTGAGCACAGCCTGCTTAATCGAACCGTCACCGATTCGAACTTCCCCAGCACTGTTTACCTTCACCAAACCACCGTCGGCGATGGTCAAGGTGCCGTCACCGTTAGCCCCACCAATATTGATATATCCGGCCGATAGTAACGACCCTTGATCCTTGACCAGAATGCTACCGCTGGCAGGCGAAGTGCCAATGGAAACGCCACTGTATTTATCTGAACCCGTGCTGGTCACCTGAGCACCATCAGCGATGGTCAGGCTGCCGATACCATATACGCCGACATTCAGTACACCAACCTTAATTGAAGAGGTTGCACCGCTTACCACGGCGCTGCCTTGGCTGTTAACCCTCGAAGCGATATCAAGCCCTGCGGCCTCAAGGCTTCCGCCATTGATGACCTGTAGTTGCCCTTCCCCTCCATTACCCACCGTCAACACTGAGGACTTCCAGGTAGAACCGGTACCAGAAACCAGCAGCGTCCCTTTTCCGCCCGCACTGTCCCCCAGATAATTTCTGTAAGAACCGCCGTCAAACACGGCACCGTCGGTAATACTGACCTTGCCCTCTCCTTGTTCACCCGCCCGAATAACCACTCCACTAGGGGAAGACACCACCGATCCCACGCCGGAAATATTCAGTTCGCCATAGGCACCGGCCTGGGTTCCCAAATGTATCTCGGCTGCGCCAGCCTTGGCACCGTTGGACACATTCATCACCCCCTTGCCACCGTAGCCTACATACATGCTCGAGGAACCGTACTTGTTGTAATAAAGCTGGCTCCCCGCGCCGTCAACATTAACCGTCCCCTGACCAGTGGCGCCATTGCCTACAATCACCTTGTCGAAGGTATCCAGTACAAACTTACCGCCGTCAGAAATGTTGAATTCACCGACTCCTTGGTTACCAACCATTACCTGATGGCCCAGGAGCTGGGAATTAGCCCCCATGATATTCAGAGTGCCTTTGGCGCCTTCATTTACCCCCAATTCAATAAATGAAACGTCCAGCGTCGCGGCATCAAACACCGAAACCTTGCCCTCTCCGGCGACACCAACTTTAAGATTCTGACCATAAAGAGGATCGTAGTTGTAGAGAGTCCAACGGGAGTTCGCTCCTGAAATGGAAGCCTCCCCTACAGAACCGGCTTGCCTTGCCAGATAGCCAGCACCGACCGTAGTCGCTTTGGCCCCTTCACTGATGGTGAGCTTGCCTGAGCTAGAGTCACCAATAACCAGATCAACTCGATTACCTGTTTTCCAACCGTCTGGCTTAGTGCCCGGTACGGTTTCTTCTATACCGCCGTCAATCACGATTTCTGCTGCACTGGCGCAGCCTACGGAACCGACCATACCGGCCATGGCCAGAAGCAGGCCGGGGGCAATAGCGACTTTGCGGTTTTGAGGGGATTTTCCGCCACTGCGGGAGAGTTCAGAAACGGGCACCAGAGAACCCGTGCGGCGGTGGCGTACCAGACGATAAACTTTATTCATACAGAACAACTCCTCCAATGAGTTTAATAAAATGTTCAGATGTTATTAGATTAATTATTTTTACAACCACAGAAATACAAAAGCTCCCAATAAGGAAGCCTTCACTCAATGCCCTTAACTTTTAAGCAATTTATGCGTCTGCGCGCCACTATTGCCTAAGTGCTTTTTATAGGAAGCGGAGTTCGTTTTCATACTCGCTCATATTACTTATCGAGGGCATTAACAACAAGCAATCTTTCCTCAATATAATCATTCACGAAATCCGCTATTTTTAATACCTGGTGTTATAATGAGAGCGTAATTTTCTGAGCTACATAAACCAATGTTTAACCACACCAGCGCTATCGAAATCAATATAAAGACGATTTGCATGGTATTCCGTACTTCCTGACATTTTTGCGGATGCCTTGGTGGCGCTATCTGAAGCATTCGATGCCGTGTTAGCCATGCCCAGAGCGCTGGAGACTGCATTTGCCCCAGGGATATAACCGACAATCGAAGAGGCAGTGCTCAGATTGCCCCTCACTTCGTATTCCCATGACACAGTACCATCAGAACGAACGGTCTGATCATCGGGTACACCGTAAATTGCCTGTACTTGCGCCTTGGTTGTCTGCTTGGCTATAACATGTGCCTTTACATACGAAGCACTAAATTTATCTTCCCCCATGGAACTGCAGCCAACAAGCAGCAAGACCACCATCACACTCCATAAATACATGCGCATATCTTAATCCATTTGATAAACTATTTATTAATGCTAATAACCGAAGTCATCAGCTGTTTTCTTTGCATTAATGACTGTAAGCTAGCAAATCTATATTTATGTATAAAAACCCAAATGCACTGAACGGATAACATCAACAGAATAGAATCGCCATATACAGCCATTTTATTTCAATAATATGAGCAAATACTCGCTTATTAGAGCAGGCTATTATTAACGCGTTGAAATGGTACGAACATAATCCCAAAAGTACAACCCTACTGAAGTAGGGTTTGTTTGAAGCAAGAGTACCTTTAATCTAGCTGCAACTTTAGCCTGAATATCTGTGCCATCCTATACCCACTTACTTCAAGTTACATGTGAGCCTTCCTTGATTTATTCAGTACTGGCTGGAATCAGTTACTGAAGACTCACTGCGTCGCACTCTTACCTGCAATTTGAATTTACTAGGGTACTGGCGTAGGTTTTATCTGCGCTGAGCCTGTTGGACGGGCCTGTTATTTGTTCTGCTTATTAAACACACAAAATGCTGCCACTCGTGTATCGTAACGAGTCGGCATGCCTCAGATAAAAGTGAACCATGACATGCCTAAGTCAACGCGAACGTTACATTGGTGACAAAAGGAGAGTGACGTGAGTAAACCTTACGCTTTAGTCGTTGACGACCATCCGTTGGTGGCTGGGGGCATAGCGGCATTTTTAGGCACACATTGTGGTTACCAACATGTTTACGTCGCCACCAGCCGCCAGGAGTGTGATGATTTGATCGAACAGAAGGGTCCCCCACAATTGCTGGTCTTGGATTTCTGGTTAGCGGATGGGACAGCTCTTCAATTAATCAGAAAACTTCCGCAGGAAAATCCTAATATTCGTCTACTGGTGATCAGCGGGGATGAAAATAACAATGTTCAACACAAAGCCCGTGAAATGGGAGCACACGGCTTTTTTCATAAGCACGACTCACCACAGATCTTCAACCAAGCCGTTACTGCGTTGCAAAACGGGCAACTCTGGTTCCCTGATACCTCAGAACCATCGTCATTATCCTCATCAACCTTTAATTATCAGGAGTTTGGGCTGACCCAACGGCAGGCAGAAGTACTGACAATGATGCTCCGGGGATTTTCAAACAAAAGGATCGCCATGACCTTGGCCGTGTCTGAACAGACGATCAAAGAACACATTACCGGTATTCTCAGCAAGCTTGGCGTCAGCAACAGGGTCGAGGCTATCACGTTACTTCAGGGACGACGCTTCACAGTATGATAAATATCCTCAGTGATAAAGCTCCTCAGGGCATCAAGCCGCACTCGCAGCTCCGTTTATTAAACAATGTCCTAGCAAGATTGGTTTTTAGCATCAATGCTGTGCCTTTTGTCGGAATAGTGTTTGCTATTTGGCTCTATAAACTACAACTCCCTTTAACCCCTATCATCTGTTGGATTGTGCTCTACCTTATTGCCGCCGTACTCGTCAGGATTTGGCATTACCGCTATCGCCAGAAACTGAGTACAACGGCTGACACCGCTATGCTGGCTCAGTGGTTACCTTGGGTGAATCGGGTAGCTTTGCTGCACGGTATCGGCCTGTCTTCGCTGATGATCGTGACAGCCATGAGCCAATCTTTTGATTTCACTCTGCTGCTCAATATCAGCATTGCCGCTATCATCGCCGCCAACGCGACACACCTAACGCCATTACTGGGCGCATTCCAGCGTTTCTTTATCAGTTGTTGGGGAATGTTAGTTATTCTGCTCCCTTGGCGATACGGTGAGATCTGGCCAATCACTTTCTTGCTTAATCTGCTGTATGCCTTTGCTATTTATCGTCATGCCTTGACCTCACATGCCTTCTTCCTTCAGCAGGTGAGGCTGGAAGAGGACAGCATCTTATTGGCTGAGAAATTCCGCGTGGCAAAGGAAGAAGCGGAACAAGCATTACATGATAAAAACCTGTTCCTCACCACGGCCAGCCACGATCTTCGCCAACCGATTCACGCGATGGGATTTTTGATTGCAGCGATCGTACACAAGAATCGCGATCCCCTGCTGAATCCGCAACTCCATGATCTGCAAGAAAGTGTGCGTTCATTACACTTAATGTTCAACTCACTGTTAGACCTGACAATCATAGAAAATAATGCTGTCAATGTTCCGGCAACAGAAGTGGAATTAGTGCCATTAATCAACTCTATCGTCACTCTGTTTCGTGAAGAGGCGAATAACAGGGGGTTGACGCTGCGTGCCCGATTCCCACAACGGCGCTGCGTGGCGCTAGGCGACCTCTCGTTACTTAAACAATCGTTAATTAACCTGGCGCATAATGCACTCAGGTACACTCCCAAAGGTGGAGTGCTGCTCTCTGTTCGCCCACGTGGTAAAGAGTGGTTGATCGAGGTCTGGGACACAGGGATCGGCGTTGCGGACGCTGAAAAAAGCCAGATTTTCTCCCCGTTCTATCGCCCCGAGCTTGCCTGGCGTATAGACAGTGCCGGGCATGGACTTGGCCTGGCGGTGGTAGCAAGATGCGCGAAACTGATGAAAGTACAGTGCGGAATGAGCTCGATAGAGGGAAAAGGCTCACGTTTTTGGATGCGCCTGCCGGCCAGCGACACCGTGACGGCCCGGGCTCCATTAGCCGTACCGCAGAAATCGTTATCCGTACCACAGCGATCGCTTACCGGAACCTGTCTGGTCGTCGACGATGATCCGCTGGTCACCGCCGCCTGGGCCAGCTTGATGCAGGCTTGGGGGGTAACGGTACGCTGCGTTGCTTCTGCCAACGAAGCTTTTACCCTGCTTGAAAGTGGCTTCTCTCCACAGGCGATTTTGTGCGATCAGCGCCTGCGCTCGGGTGAGAGTGGGTTCGATATTTTGCAGGAGTTACTCCACCGCTTCCCACAGGCCTGTGGCGCCATGGTCAGCGGCGAGTTTAATTCGGAGATATTGCAACAAGCGGAAAAAGAAGGCTACCTGGTGTTATCCAAGCCCTTGGAACCCTCGCAGCTGCATGCATTGCTTTCACAGTGGCTTTCCCCTGAACAAAATCAATGATTAGCCTCAATAACGCGCGGCTTGCAAGATCACCATGACATTCATCAGACAGGCCGAGCTCTGCTTAATCATGATATTCTAGCGAGATGTCTTTAAGTCACGAACTCACCATGAAACTACATTATCAACTATTAGCTTCTGACGCTCCCACGCTCCCGGTGGTGTTGATCCACGGCATGTTCGGCAATCTGGATAACCTTGGCGTACTGGCTCGCGACCTGAATCAACAGCATCGGGTCATCAAAGTCGATCTGCGCAATCATGGCCTTTCGCCGCGCGCTGAAGAGATGACCTACCCGGCAATGGCGCAAGATCTGCTGAAGCTGCTGGACGACCTGCAGGTGGATAAGGCCATCGTTATCGGCCACTCCATGGGGGGCAAGGCCGCTATGGCGCTGACCGCGATAGCGCCGGGGCGCATTGCACAGCTGATCGTCATCGATATCGCCCCGGTGGCGTATGACGTTCGCCGCCACGACAAGATTTTTGCCGCTTTGCAGGCGGTCACCGCTGCCGGTATTACCCGGCGGCAAGCGGCAGCGCAGCTCATGCGCGAATATCTGGACGAAGAAGGCGTAATCCAGTTCCTGTTGAAGTCTTTCAATTCTGGAACCTGGCGCTTCAACCTGCCAGCCTTGATCGCACAATACGAAAACATTATCGGCTGGCAAGAGGTCCCTGCCTGGCCACATCCAACGCTTTTTATCCGCGGTGGGCTTTCGCCTTATGTGCAGGATCAATACCGCGAAAGCATTGCCCGTCAATTCCCTCAGGCCCGGGCTTACGTCGTTGCGGGCACCGGCCATTGGGTGCATGCGGAAAAACCGGACGCTGTGTTGCGGGCTATCCATCGCTTCCTGGATGATGCCTGAGTCAGAATGGTGAAAAAACGTGCTAAAGAGAATGAGTTAGCACGTTTCTGCCTAAGTTAGGCATTGTCGTTGCTCCATCTGCTGGGGTAATATGGCGCGCTATTTCCGACGCCTTTCAGGCTGCAACCTCGTGGGCTGCATATGGCCTGAAATCCTGTGGGATATAATTTTGCCACCCTGTCCAACGAGCAAATCTGTGCTTGGCTGGGGGTAAATTTGGCTTAGGGTTTATTAGCCCGAATGGTGTTAACTGAAGCGTCTTGAAGCGCAAACGCGCTTTTGGATACAAACTCCCTTGCAGTAGTCCGCAACAATGGCAAAAGAACAAACGGATCGCACGACGCTGGATCTGTTCGCAGATGAACGCCGTCCGGGGCGCCCAAAAACCAACCCGCTTTCCCGTGATGAGCAGCTTAGAATCAATAAGCGCAATCAGCTACGGCGTGACAAAGTGCGTGGATTGCGGCGCGTGGAGCTGAAAATCAACGCAGACGCCGTAGATGCTTTGAACAGGCTGGCGGACCAGCGCAACATCAGCCGCAGCGAATTGATTGAACAAATGCTGCTGGCAAAACTGGCGGAAGAACAACCAGAACGATGATCTTGGCAGCCGCACGCGCGGCGCGGCGTCGAGGATGACGCCAGATCAACACCGCTTGCAGTCATTCCCCAGGCATCGCATAAATGCGATAAAACCCCAGAGCAAATTTCTGGCATGATAGACATTTACTGGTAAGAGAGAGTCCCCAGGTTGAACTCTTGCCTTGATCTTACGTAATACGATCCCCAAAGAGTTCGTTGTTGCAGGTAAGCAACCGGCGAAATCCAGGCATTTCATTGAATTAAAAGGTTATTTGTACTATGGCTCATGTAGGCATTTTCTTTGGCAGCGATACTGGCAATACCGAAAACATTGCCAAGATGATCCAGAAAAATCTTCAGCAAAAGTATGGCAAAGAGGTGGCTGAAGTTCACGACATTGCCAAAAGCAGCAAAGAAGATCTGGAAGCTTTCGACATCCTGCTGCTCGGCATCCCAACCTGGTACTACGGTGAAGCACAGTGTGACTGGGATGATTTTTTCCCAACCCTGGAAGACATTGACTTCAACGGTAAGTTGGTCGCTCTGTTTGGTTGTGGTGACCAAGAAGACTATGCAGAGTATTTCTGCGATGCGATGGGTACCATCCGTGACATCATTGAACCACGTGGTGCCGCGATCGTCGGCCACTGGCCAACAAAAGGCTACCACTTCGAAGCCTCTAAAGGTTTGGCAGATGACAATCACTTCGTCGGCCTGGCGATTGACGAAGATCGTCAGCCAGAACTGACCAATGACCGCGTAGATGCCTGGGTCAAACAAATCAGTGAAGAGCTGAGCCTGGCCGATATCGTCGGCTAAGCCCTCCAGATATTGTACAAAGCCCTGCAAAGCGCATAGTATTGGCAGCAGGGCTGCCATTGGCATCACGTATTAGAGCAATAGAAGCTACAAGTCTGTAACTTCCCGCACCATCACGGTAGACTGAGGCATCGGTTTATCCCATCCATCAAGACGTTGCATGTACCCTATGCAACAGTGCAGATATACCTTTGTTAACAACCGACGGTTTCTATTTAGGGCAAGCGGTTCTATAATGAGACGCAATTAACTCTTTTTGTGCCGACCGATGCCATAGGCGAAAACGCCTCAACTTGATTAGCATAGTAACAGGACTGAATCCGCATGACTGACAACAATAACGCATTGAAGAAGGCTGGCTTAAAAGTCACGCTTCCGCGACTCAAAATCCTGGAGGTCTTGCAAGATCCGGCATGCCATCACGTCAGTGCGGAAGATCTGTACAAAAAACTGATAGATATGGGTGAAGAAATCGGCTTGGCAACGGTTTACCGCGTGCTGAACCAATTTGATGATGCGGGCATTGTGACACGTCACAATTTTGAAGGCGGGAAATCCGTGTTCGAACTCACCCAACAGCATCACCACGATCACCTGATTTGCCTGGATTGCGGCAAAGTGATCGAATTCAGCGATGAATCTATCGAAGCACGCCAGCGCGATATCGCCAAGCAGCACGGCATCAAACTCACCAATCACAGCCTGTATCTGTATGGCCATTGTGACGTGGGTGACTGCCGCGAGAACGATACGCTGCACGACAAAAGATAACTCTGGCCGATCTGAATGGAGAAACCGCCCGCGCAAAGGCGGTTTTTTTATACCCGTAATTTACGAGCAAAAAAATCCCCGGACCTGCCGGGGAAAAACAACGGCTAAATATAACTCACTAGCAACACTTCTTTCAGACACAGGACACATTTACAGCCCATCCGCCGACACACAGATGGGCTGTTTTTTAGCTTAGGCTTTTACTGGCTCAGCACGGCTGAAGCGTTTACCATCTGGGCTGATTGCACGAACTTGAACATCATCCGCTACGGCCGGGCGTGCACGATCGTCGTAACGCTGCCACTGTTTGCCACCGTCGGTAGAATATTCAATCCCTAGGCCTGGCAGGGCGATATTGGCCTCCAGCTTACCATCGACAATGCGTGCCCCTGGGACTGGCAGACGGTAGCTCACGCCACCTTTATCCAGCTTGGCCAGTTCACGTTGCCCGATCAGGTTGGCAAAACGCAGCCAATCCTTCTCCAAGGTCTTGGTATCGACCTGGTGGGTTTCGCCGCCTTTATACTCACGACCCGCTTTATAATCCTGCTCCCAACTCGCACGGTGCCAGGCACGTTCTGCGACAGACAGCGCACGTGGGAAGATCATGTATTCCATTTGCGGATCGGTACGCACAACCTCACTCCACAGCTGGGCGGAGAGACCATAGGCACCCGGCCACGGTTTGTCGCTCTTGGCGCTGAAGTGGTTGCCATCTCGGTCAACCGAAGTTTCAGCATTTTGCGGCAGGTTGTTTGGCGCAAAGCTGAAGATCTTCTGCTCATCGCTGAAACGCGTGCCCCAGTAGTAACCATGCTCGTCTGGGGTCACTTCATACGGGAAGTCCATATAGACATAGTCCGGGTTAGAGATCACCACGTCATAGCCTTTGTTCGCCCAGTCGTTAGCCGAGTCGAAACCGCCCCAGTACAGGGTATCCCAGAAGTTCACCGCAACATTCTTGGTGGCGAAGGCTTTTGAGTCTTTGGCATCTTTCAGGCCATCCTGCCACGCCTGCATTCTGTCAATGCCGTGCGCTTTCACCAGTTGGCTGACCTCCAGGCCGAAGTAGCTTGGCAAGTGTTCCATATCTTCCACTTTGCCTTCTTTAACGATCGCCTGACAAACCTGAGACTTGGCCCATGGTTTGTCTTCTTTGCTCAGATCAAGAATGCCCTTGCCCGCTTCCGGCTTCTTCACGTCGGTATAACCGGCACCTAAGCGGATGTTTTTCGCTTCATCGCCACCAAAATGCCAGGTTTGCAGCGGCTGACCGGCTTCTTTGTGCATCTGGGCAACTTCGCCAATCACCTTATCTACAAAGTTCTTGGATGAATCCAGACACGGGTTCAGATAGCTTTGGCGGTTAAAATACTGCACCGAGGTGGTATTAGAGGTATCGGTCGGATCCACCAGACGGAACTCATTCGCCTCTTTCTCTTTGCCTTCAGCCAGCAGTTTCTTGTAGCGCGCTTCCATGGAAACAATCGCTGCACGGGCGTGCGCAGGCATGTCGATCTCAGGGATCACTTCAATCTGGCGTGCCTGAGCATATTTAACGATGTCGATATAATCCTGACGGGAGAAGAACCCACCGTGCGGCTCTGGGCCTGAACCGTATTGCGGCAGCAGACAGGTGGTTTCACTCAGATCGTGGCAGCGCTGCCCCCCCACCGCGGTCAGTTCCGGTAAGCCTGGGATCTCGATACGCCAGCCTTCATCGTCCGTCAGGTGGAAGTGGAATTTGTTCAGCTTATAGGCCGCCATCTGATCCAGCAGGCGCAGCACCGCATCTTTATGGTGGAAGTTACGCGCCACATCCAAGAAGATGCCGCGGTACTGGAAGCGCGGTGCATCTTTGGCATCCAATGTGGCGATCTTCTTGCTGCCATCAGACGGGATCAGCGACAGGATAGATTGCAGGCCATAGAACACCCCTGCCTGATCGAAACCGGTAACCACCGCCCCTTTCTCACCAATCTTCAGTTGGTAAGCGCCAGAAACGGCCAGATCGCCTTTAAATGCCCCCGGCTGAATATCGGTTTTGATCGGATAACCGCCAGCATGGTTTGCCACACCCAACAGTTCAAAACGCTGGGTTGCCGCATCAGCCACCGGTTTGGTCAAAGCGCTCAGATCCAGCGCCACGCCTTTGCTCAGATCAACATCCTGTTTATGAACGTTAACCTCCATCGGCGTAGGGATGATCTGGCCGCGCAATGCCGCCGCTGGCAGCACTTTCAGATCCTGGTTCTTGGTGAAACGGCTTTCAGGCACCATCAGAATATTATGGTCATCCTTGGTGCGTTTCCACTGGTCACCGGTAAATGGCGCAACAAACTGGTGCACATCTTCGGTATCGGTATTCGCCAGAATCTTCGGCTTGGCATCGCCAGAAGTGGCATACCAGCGCGGCAGGAAGTCAGTGCGGAACACTTGCCAGTATTCAGCAATAATCGGAATTTCAACCGCCTGATTAGCCGGGAAGCTGTTAAATTTATCGGTAGGTTCCAGCTTGTACAGATCGCCGGTGATATGGGTAATCTTGAACTGCTCATTATCCACTTTCAGCGTCTGGCGTGGGCTGTGGAAATAAATCGCCCAGTCTTTATCCTTGATTTCCTGCCCTGCGTTGGTCAGGGTAATCAACACCTTATTACATGATGCCCAATCAGCCCCCAACTTGGCGCAATCGACGCCATTATCCGCAGCACGATTGTCCTGCATCTTCAAATTCACTTTTAACTGGCTAAGTTGATCAACCACCTGCTGGTTAGCCATAGCTGAGCCCACACTACCAAATAGCCCGACGGTAGCGGTCAGGGCTGCAAGAGCACTCATCTTGAACTTGTTCATCTTCAACCTCTTCGGTTATCAGTCATTATTATCGCGAATCTCTATGCAGAGTTTGCCGCTGCGCGCCGTCTGAAAGCATTTCTGCTCTGGCTACGACGAGTAACAATGGGCGCTGGATCAGGCCACAGCAGCCAATAATGAGACTCGCGTTAAAGCGTTATTTCCCCGGCAGCATTGCCGCCGGGGAAAGCATTAGAAGATCGTGAATGGCGCAATAACGATGAACTTAACGTCTTTTTCATCCTGGAAAACGTTACCGAAGCCACCACTCCAGCTAGGCAGATCGGAATGGTTGTTGTATTGCGTGAAGTGCAGCTTGAAGGATGTGCCTTTAGCACGGCCGTCCTGCAGGGTATACATGGCATCCAGGCTGTAAGCGCTCTCACGCAGACGCTGGCTCTGATCGTAAATCGGGTTGGAGCTTGGCTTCGCATCCCAGGCATAAACATAAGAGGCACCGACAGACATACCAGCCAGATCCCATTTGCTCAGGTCATACACCACGCCGCCGTAAACCGCTTTTTCGCCGTTGGCGTTGAAGTCGGAACGGTTATCCCACCAGATATCGAGACGGCCGTTAGAAGAGGCGTAAGTCGGGGTCATACGCTGCAGGAAATAACCCTGGTTACCCTCCGCTTTAACCATGGTGCCTTCGAGACGCCAGTTGAACTGGCCGGTGGTATAACCGAAGGTCAACGCTTGCAACCATGCCAGGCCGTCGTAGATGCTGTTTGGATCGTTCTGGTTGCTGATACGATCTTCAGCTCCGTAGAACTGATAGCTGGTGGTCAACGGGCTGCCCGCCACATCAAATTTGTAGGAAGCCTTGGTGAAATACTGATTCACGTAGCCTTGTGCCTGACCGAAAGCGGCTTCCAGCACCAGATCGTTTTTGAAGTCGTATTTAGCGCCCAGCGAGTGCAGGTAGGAAACGCTGGTTTTTCTGTCATTCTGACGGAAATCATCCATCTCCAGGTGCCAAGGCGCTTTGTACTTGTCAGTCCACATGTAGGAGAAGCTCAGAGCACCGGAATCACCGTAGTCAAAGTGAGCCCCCGCTTCAGCCCCTTGGTAAGTGCCCGGCATAAAGCTCCAGTGTGGTGCAAGCAGCGTTTGCCCACTTGGCTGGATGTAACCCGCACGAGCCCACATCGGGCCGTATTTGAATTTACCGGCGGCTTTATACAGACTGATGCCGCTTTTATCACCTGAGTAGTCTTCATCATAGGTACGGTTACGGCTAGAGAAGGCGATTTCATTAGGGTGACCACTTTCTTTGGATTCGGCGATTTCAATGGCGCTGAAGGCCCCAACATCCAGGCCGAACATATCCATGGCATAGCCGGAGGTAAAATCCAGGCTCAGGTTGGCTGTGGCGTGCGACAAGTTGGTAGTATAAGAGTTGTAGTTAGGGTTCTTCACCGTCACTTTCGTGCCATCGGGTAAGGTTTCTTCTTTCGTTTCGTTGAGATCTTTGCGATCGCGTTGACGTTGCCAGTAATAAACCCCACCGGTCATCGTTGAATCATCGATAAACCCTGCCGCTTGCGCTTCAGGCGCCATAGCAAACCCGGTTCCTAACAAAGCACCCGCGATAGCGAGTACCAGCGTTTTACGCTGAGCACCATGCGTACCCATATGAAAATTCCTCTTTGACTTGACTTTAAAAGTGCGTCCGCCGGTATTCACCACAGCCCTGCGCGAACGCTAATAAAAACCCAATCGGGTAAAAATTCTGCTGGTAGGAGAAAATTCCATTCAGCTTTATTGCTATCGCTAGACTATTTTTCGCGACGCGAATTATCAAATGAAAAGTGAGAGAGAATTGTCAAAGTATGACAAAGAGCACATATCGATGAGATTTTGTTACATGAATCAGCAATCTTCCTTTTTTGAATAAAAAATTCAATAAAATCAGAATAATTGTCGATATCTCAGTAAATCCCTCGAGACAAGAAAGGTTTCAGCCTGAAAAAAACAATTACTTATAGAAAAAATGAGAGCGCTCTATAAATGATATTAATTCGCATCGCGAATATATAACAAAAAGTTATTTCGGCAGTACAAAATATCAATACAGGAATGATTTGCAGAGAGAAACGAGAAAAAAAGCCACGTTATAGGCAAAAAAGAAAGGTTGCAAAAGGAGGTGTCGGAGATGAAAAGTCGGATCAGTTAAAAAATAAAAAAAGCGCAACTTGAGCTGTAATACCAATCGGTTAAGCGCAAAACTGCATAATCCCGCCGCCCTTGCCAAAGGAGTCGCTCCCTCTCCCTAAGGAGAGGGAACTGGTTAGTCTTAACTAACAAGCATTACAGCCTGAGCTGCGCTCCACGCCGAAGCGTGAATGAGCGTTTACTCGCCCGTTTTAGCCCAGGTATCGCGCAGGCCTACGGTGCGGTTAAACACCAGTTTCTCAGATGAAGAGTAGCGGTTATCTGCGCAGAAATAGCCTTCACGCTCAAACTGATAGGCTTTCTCTGGCTGTGCTGCCGCCAGGCTCGGCTCGACAAAGCCGTGCTTAATCACCAACGATTCCGGGTTGATGGTCGACAGGAAGTCTTCTGCCGCTGCCGGGTTCGCCACGCTGAACAGGCGATCGTACAGGCGGATTTCCGCAGGCAGTGCATGTGCTACAGACACCCAGTGGATCACGCCCTTCACCTTGCGGCCGTCGGCCGGATCCTTGCTCAGTGTCTCAGGATCGTAAGTACAGAAGATGGTGGTGATTTCCCCCGCTGCATCTTTCTCAATGCGCTCGGCCTTAATCACATAGGCATTACGCAGACGCACTTCTTTACCCAGCACCAGGCGCTTGTACTGCTTGTTCGCCTCTTCACGGAAATCGGCACGATCGATGTACACTTCACGGCTGAATGGCACTTCGCGGCTGCCCATTTCCGGCTTGTTCGGATGATTAGGCATGGTGACCCTCTGTACATCATCCGTCATGTTTTCAATGATGACTTTCACCGGATCCAGCACGGCCATGGCCCGTGGGGCATTCTCATTGAGATCGTCACGAATGCAGGACTCCAACGCCATCATCTCAACGTTATTGTCTTGTTTGGTCACACCAATACGCTGGCAGAACTCGCGGATAGAGGCTGCGGTATAACCGCGGCGACGCAGACCGGAAACGGTCGGCATACGCGGATCGTCCCAGCCTTCCACCACTTTCTCGCTCACCAGCAGGCTCAGCTTACGCTTTGACATGATGGCGTACTCAAGGTTGAGACGCGAGAACTCATACTGGCGTGGATGGCAAGCAATAGTGATGTTATCCAACACCCAGTCATACAGGCGGCGGTTGTCCTGGAACTCCAGCGTACACAGCGAATGGGTGATCCCTTCCAGCGCATCGGAAATGCAGTGGGTGAAATCGTACATCGGGTAGATGCACCATTTGTTGCCGGTCTGATGGTGCTCAGCAAACTTGATACGGTAGATCACCGGATCGCGCATCACGATGAACGGTGAAGCCATGTCGATTTTGGCACGCAGACACATGCTGCCCTCGGCAAACTCGCCGTTACGCATCTTTTCAAACAACGCCAGGTTCTCTTCCACCGAGCGGTTACGGTAAGGGCTGTCCTTACCTGGCGCGGTCAGGGTGCCGCGATATTCACGGATCTGCTCAGGCGTCAGTTCATCGACATAGGCCAAGCCTTTGCCGATCAGTTCAACCGCATACTGGTACAGTTGATCAAAATAATCCGAAGAGTAACGAACGTTGCCACTCCACTTGAACCCCAACCACTCCACGTCGTGTTTGATCGAATCAACATATTCGATGTCTTCTTTTGCCGGGTTGGTATCATCAAAACGCAGGTTACACTTACCTTGGTAATCCTGCGCAATGCCAAAGTTCAGGCAGATGGATTTCGCATGGCCGATGTGCAGATAGCCGTTCGGCTCTGGAGGGAAGCGGGTCTGTACTGACGTATGCTTCCCAGATGCCAGATCTTCATCAATGATCTGGCGGATAAAATTGGTTGGGCGGGCTTCTGCCTCACTCATGTCATTATTCCTCTAATGCAAAGCGCTACACATAACCGCCTATGTTCCAACAAGCCACGTCCGGAAACAACCGTTAGTTTCACGAAAATAAGCCGCACCGTACAAAAACAAAAAAGCGGGAAAAGATCGCTCTTTTCCCGCCAAGGTTACGGCTCGTTTACCCCCCGAAATAACTCGGGGGAAACAGGCTTACTTTTGAATCTCGAACAGCTTGGTCTGGCCAGCCACCACGTGGCCGGTTGCCAACGCCGTCAGACCTGCATAATCATCGGCATTACTGACCACAACCGGGCTAATCATTGAGCGTGCATTGGCATTCAGGTATTCCAGATCCATTTCCAGAATCGGCTGACCTGCTTTCACTTCTGCCCCCTCTTCCACCAGGCGTTTAAAGCCCTGGCCATTCAGCGCAACGGTGTCGATACCCATGTGCACCACAATTTCCGCACCTTTGTCCGTTTCCAGGCAGAAAGCATGGTTGGTGTTGAAAATTTTCACCACGGTGCCATCGGCTGGCGCAACAACAGTCTTGTCGGTTGGGCGAATCGCCACACCGTCACCCACCGCCTTGCTGGCAAAGGCTTCGTCCGGTACCTGATCCAACGCGACGACGTCACCGGTTACTGGTGCCACCAGCACTTGGAAAGACGCTTTCGGTGCATTAGGCACGGCCTGCGGCTTCACTTCTGCAGCAGCAACTGCGGCAGGAGCAGCCGTGGCAGCAACCGGGCCTGCAGCCACGATGTTACGCATTGCGCTGGCAATCAGTTCGGCACGGGTGCCGACGATAACCTGCACGCTTTGCTTGTTCAGACGGATCACACCGGAAGCACCCAGACGTTTGGCAACGGCATCGTTAACCAACGCAGAGTCCTTCACGTTCAGGCGCAGGCGGGTAATACAGGCATCAATACCGGTCAGGTTGTCGGAACCACCGATAGCGCCGATATAGCGACGAGCCAGCGTTGTGGTTTCGCTTTCTTCTTTACCTGAGTCGCTGTTCACATTCACGTCATAACCGTCGGTTTCGTCACCGGCAACCGCCAGTTCACGGCCTGGAGTCATCAGGTTGAATTTGCTGATGATGAAACGGAACACCACGTAGTAGATAACGAAGAACACCAGGCCTTGCAGGATCAGCATATACCACTGGGTGGCCAACGGGTTACGCGTTGAAAGCACCATATCCACCAGACCGGCACTGAAGCCAAAACCGGCAATCCACTGCATACTGGCGGCGATGAAGACGGAAATACCGGTCAGCACGGCGTGGATCACGTACAGTACCGGAGCCACGAACATGAAGGAGAACTCCAGCGGCTCGGTGATACCGGTAAAGAAGGCCGCAAAGGCCCCTGCCAGCATAATCCCCAGCACTTTAGCTTTGTTCTCTGGACGAGCGCAGTGATAAATCGCCAGTGCCGCCCCCGGCAAGCCGAACATCATGATTGGGAAGAAACCAGCCTGATAACGCCCGGTGATACCGACGATGCCCTTACCAGATTCGATGGACTGCTGCCCACCCAGGAAGTTAGGGATGTCGTTGATACCGGCAACGTCGAACCAGAATACGGAGTTCAGCGCGTGGTGCAGGCCCACCGGAATTAACAAACGGTTGAAAAACGCGTAGATACCCGCGCCAACGGAACCCAGTTTCTGGATGTGCTCACCAAAGTTCACCAGGCCGCTGAAGACTACCGGCCAGATGTACATCATGATGAAAGCCACCAGAATCATCAGGAAGGAGATCAGGATCGGCACCAGGCGACGGCCACTGAAGAACGACAGCGCCTTCGGCAGCTCAACGCCGCTGAAACGGTTGTAAACCTCAGCTGAGATGATACCGACCAGAATACCGACGAACTGGTTCTGAATTTTGCCGAACGCAGCAGGCACCTGATCGACCGGGATTTTCTGGATCATGGCCACCGCACCCGGCGAACAGAGGGTAGTTAACACTAGGAAACCAACAAAACCGGTCAGCGCAGCGGCACCGTCTTTGTCTTTTGACATACCATAGGCCACACCCACGGCGAACAGCACTGCCATGTTGTCGATGATGGCCGCACCGGATTTGATAAACAATGCTGCCAGAGCGTTATCTCCGCCCCAACTCACAGGATCAATCCAGTACCCGACGCCCATCAAGATGGCGGCGGCAGGTAACGTGGCGACCGGAACCATCAAGGCCCGGCCTACCTTTTGCAAATAACTAAGAATGTTCACCTTTTCCCCCTATTCGTCCGCGGACGGACCCTATTGGTAGTTTATTGAGAATAACTCACTACCTTTTAGAAATTAAATAACGCCTGGCACGTAACAGATGGTATCCCACTGAGCTGAATGCTGGGATACAGTCTCTTCATGCGGAGTGTAAAAAAATTATTTCGTATCGCAAATTAAAACCTCATTTTTTGTGAGTTACATCACCAAAAAGCAGTCTTAAGCTGCCACATTGCTAGCCATCGCACAAAACTTATTTTATCATTCAAAAAATCAAAGGGCGCTGGCGTTTAACGCGAGCTTCGCAAAGCTGGGTTACGCTTAAGGTTCCAGCTCTGACCCCGTCACAGTATAGCCACAGTTTATTTTACCAAGAGGTGTATGATGAGACTTATCCCACTGAAAGATACTGCACAAGTCGGCAAATGGGCTGCACGCCACATCGTTCAACGCATCAACGCATTCCAACCAACGGCCGATCGCCCGTTTGTGCTCGGCCTACCAACCGGTGGTACCCCACTTGAAGCCTACAAGCATCTGATTGCCATGCATAAAGCAGGTGAAGTCAGCTTCAAGCACGTGGTAACCTTCAACATGGACGAATATGTTGGCTTGCCGCAGGAGCACCCTGAAAGCTATCACACCTTTATGTACAGCAACTTCTTTAACCACGTTGATATCCCGAGCGAAAATATCAACCTGCTGAACGGCAACGCGCCAGATGTGGATGAAGAGTGCCGCCAGTACGAAGCCAAGATCAAGTCCTACGGTAAAGTTCACCTGTTCATGGGCGGTGTGGGGGTCGATGGGCACATTGCGTTCAACGAACCGGCCTCTTCCCTGGCTTCACGCACCCGTATCAAAACGCTGACGGAAGAAACCCGCGTTGCCAACTCCCGCTTCTTTGGCGGCGACGTCAGCCAGGTACCGAAATACGCCCTGACCGTGGGCGTCGGCACGCTGCTGGACGCGGAAGAAGTGATGATTCTAGTCACCGGCCGTGGCAAAGCGCAGGCTCTGGAAGCCGCCGTTGAAGGCTGCGTCAACCACATGTGGACCATCAGTTGCCTGCAGTTGCACGCGAAATCCATCGTGGTCTGCGATGAGCCTTCCACTATGGAGCTGAAGGTGAAAACCGTTAAATATTTCCGTGAATTAGAAGCGGAAAGCGTTAATAGTCTTTAATTTTTGCAGGGGGCTACATGTTCGCTTTAACCCAATGCCGGATTTTTACCGGCCTAGACGTGCTTGATGACCACGCGGTAGTAATTGCTGATGGTCTGATTGAACGAGTCTGCCCACTGGCTGAGTTGCCTGCTGGCATTGAAACGCGCGATCTGGGTGGCGCCATCCTAGCCCCCGGTTTTATTGACGTTCAGCTTAATGGTTGTGGCGGTGTGCAATTCAATGACTCGCTGGAAGCCATCTCGGAAACCACGCTGGAAATCATGCAGCGTGCCAACGAGAAATCGGGCTGCACCAGCTATCTGCCGACGCTGATCACCTGCAGCGACGATTTTATGAAGCACGGCATCAACGTGATGCGCGCTTACTTGAAAAACAATCCGAATCAGGCGCTTGGCCTGCATCTGGAAGGGCCATACCTGAGTCCGGTCAAGAAAGGGACTCACAACCCGGCGTTTATCCGCAAACCAACCAGCGAGATGATCGACTACTTGTGTGCCAACGCAGACGTGATCAGCAAAGTGACGCTGGCACCGGAAATGGTTGAGCCTCATTTCATCAAGCAACTGAGCGATGCCGGTATCGTGGTTTCCGCTGGCCACTCAAACGCCACCTACGATCAGGCACGTATCGGTTTCGGCGCGGGGATTACCTTCGCCACGCATCTGTACAACGCCATGCCATACATTACCGGGCGTGAACCCGGCCTGATGGGGGCAATTTTTGACACGCCAGAAGTCTACACCGGCATTATTGCCGATGGCCATCACGTCGCCTGGGCGAGTATCCGTAACGCCAAACGGGTAAAAGGTGATAAATTGGTACTGGTCACCGACGCCACCGCCCCAGCAGGCGCGAAGATTGATCAATTTATTTTTGCTGGCAAAACAATATACTATCGCGATGGCTTATGCGTTGATGAAAACGGCACCCTGAGTGGTTCCGCACTGACCATGATCGAAGCGGTGCAGAACAGCGTGGAGCACGTGGGAATTGCACTGGACGAAGCGCTGCGCATGGCGACGCTGTACCCAGCGCGCGCCATTGGTGTAGCACAACGCTTAGGTACGATTGAGGCTGGGAAGGTAGCAAACCTGACCGCATTTACCCGTGATTATAAGATCACCACGACCTTCGTTAACGGTAACGAGGTTTATACCCCGCTTACTTGAAGCCGCAGCGTTGTTGGCTGCGGGCAGTTACTCGGCTCATCCATGAGTCTCGCCCCTTTGGGGCCGCTGCAAGCAGCGTTCAACTCTGCTCCTGGCAGAGTTGTCACCCCAGTCAATAGCTATCTATGCTCCTGGGGACTCGCGCCCTTGCCGCGTAGCTGCAACTCCAAGTCATGTGGGTATCATTCACAGACAAAGAGTAAAATTATTGATGAGCACTGGCGGACAGGCACAAATAGGGAACGTTGACTTAGTCAAACAACTCAACGGCGCGGCAGTTTACCGTTTGATCGACCAACAAGGCCCGATCTCGCGGATTCAGATTGCTGAACTCAGCCAGCTAGCCCCCGCCAGCGTCACTAAAATTACTCGCCAACTGTTGGAGCGCGGGCTGATCAAAGAAGTCGATCAGCAAGCCTCCACCGGTGGCCGCCGTGCTATTTCCATTGTTTCTGAAACCCGCCAGTTCCACACCGTCGCCGTGCGCCTTGGCCGCCATGACGCCACCATTACGCTGTACGACATGAGTGGTAAATCGCTGGGTGAGGAACACTACCCTCTGCCGGAACGCACCCAGGAGACACTGGAAAACGCACTGTTCAATGCTATTGAGCAATTTATCGAAAATTACCAGCGCAAGCTGCGTGAACTGATCGCCATCGCCGTAATTCTGCCTGGCCTGGTCGCTCCAGCCAAGGGCGTGGTGCACTATATGCCGCACATCAGCGTCAATAACTGGACGCTGGTCGATAATCTTCAGCAACGTTTCAACGTCACCAGTTTTGTCGGCCATGATATTCGCAGCCTGGCACTGGCGGAACATTACTTCGGTGCTACCCGTGACTGTGAAGACTCCATTCTGGTGCGCCTGCACCGCGGCACCGGCGCGGGGATTATCGTTAACGGCCAAATATTCCTGAGTAATAACGGCAACGTAGGTGAGATCGGCCATATTCAGATCGATCCCCTCGGTGAACGCTGCCACTGCGGCAACTTTGGCTGCCTGGAAACCGTCGCAGCCAACGCGGCGATTGAGCAGCGCGTGCGCCATTTGCTGACGCAGGGCTACCCAAGCAAATTAACCTTAGACGACTGTAATATTGCGGCGATCTGCAAAGCGGCCAACCGTGGCGATCTGCTGGCAAGCGAAGTGATCGAGCACGTCGGCCACTATCTCGGTAAAGCGGTGGCGATCGCTATCAACCTGTTCAACCCGCAAAAAGTGGTAATTGCCGGTGAAATCACCGAAGCCGACAAGGTGTTGTTGCCAGCGATCCAAGGCTGCATCAATACGCAGGCGCTGAAGGATTTCCGTAAAAATCTGCCGGTGGTTACCTCTGAACTCAATCATCGCTCGGCGATCGGTGCTTTCGCGCTGGTCAAACGGGCCATGCTTAATGGTGTGCTGTTACAGCGGCTGTTGGAAAGCTAAATTCCCCCCGGCACTAGTGCTAGCTGCGCATTTTGCCTGCAACTCTACCTAAAAGATTTCAAGTTACTGCCAATCCTGCAGTAACTTGAAAGGCAAAAGGTCAATCATGAGAAACAGCAACAATGATGATTAAAAACGTAATATGTGACATCGACGGCGTGCTGATGCACGACAATACCGCTGTTCCGGGCGCAGACCAGTTTCTGGCTCGCATTCAGGAGCAGAGAATGCCACTGGTTATGCTGACCAACTACCCGTCGCAAACCGCGCAGGATCTGGTCAACCGCTTTGCCGCTGCCGGGCTGGAGGTGCCAGAAAGCGCGTTTTATACCTCAGCCATGGCCACTGCAGATTTTCTACGCCGCCAGGAAGGCAAAAAAGCCTACGTGATTGGTGAAGGTGCACTGATTCACGAACTGTATAAAGCCGGCTTTACCATTACCGATATCAACCCGGACTTCGTTATCGTCGGTGAAACCCGCTCATACAACTGGGATATGATGCATAAAGCGGCCTACTTCGTGAATAACGGCGCACGTTTTATCGCTACTAACCCAGATACCCACGGCCACGGATTTGTTCCAGCCTGCGGGGCGCTGTGTGCGCCGATCGAAAAGATCACTGGCCGCCAACCGTTTTACGTGGGCAAACCGAGCCCTTGGATTATCCGCGCAGCGCTGAACAAATTGCAGGCCCACTCTGAAGAAACCGTGATTGTCGGTGATAACCTGCGCACCGACATTTTGGCCGGTTTCCAGGCCGGGCTGGAAACCATTCTGGTGCTGACGGGTGTTTCTAACTTGGACGATGTCGAAACCATGCCGTTCCGCCCGAGCCATATCTTCCCTTCAGTGGCGGATATCAATATCTTTTGATCCTCAGGGCGGCGCTCTCAGCCGCTCTATTATTATCCAGCGTGTAAAAAATCAATTAATAACCTCAGATTATTTTCAACGTGAAATTTATTTATCTGTGAAGAATAAAGCTTTCATCTTCAGCAGATAAAAAACCGGCATGCTAGTTTCATGCCCGATAACGTTATTCGCGGCATGTTAACCATACCCAAAATAATTCGAGTTGCTTGTAGGCGGCAACTGAATGACAAATCAGTCAAAGACTGATTTGAACAGCGCTTGGCGCTGGCCCGTAGGGTGAGCCTCAAAGAGGCTCATCATCCCCAGGAGCTTACTCAAGTAAGTGACTGGGGTGAGTGACAAATCTGCGCAAGCAGATTTGAACGCTGCTTGCAGCGGCCCCGAAGGGGCGAGGCCCAATATGGGCCGAGTCACGCAGCCAACACCCAAGCAACTTGAAGTATGACGGGTATAAATCCTGTTTTCACAAATAACGAGGTTAATGATGACTGATATTCATTCTTCTATTTTAAGCCCCCTCACCGACGACGCCGCAGCTATGCCGGATATGCGCAACAAGAAAATCATGATGGGTTTTTGGCATAACTGGCAGGCAGGTAACAGCGACGGCTATCAGCAAGGCCAATTCGCCAATATGAATCTGACCGATATCCCTGAAGCATACAATGTGGTTGCCGTGGCGTTTATGAAAGGCGAAGGCATCCCCACCTTTAAGCCCTACAACCTTTCCGATGCCGAATTCCGCCGTCAGGTTGGCGTATTGAACCGCCAAGGGCGTGCGGTATTACTCTCTCTCGGCGGTGCCGATGCGCATATCGCATTAAAAACCGGCGATGAAGATAAGCTGAAGGATGAAATTATCCGCCTGGTAGAAACCTATGGTTTCGACGGCTTAGATATTGATCTGGAACAGGCGGCAATCGGTGCCGCCAATAATAAAACCGTCTTACCCATCGCACTTAAAAAAGTAAAAGATTATTACGCCGCTCAAGGTAAAAATTTCATTATTAGCATGGCGCCGGAATTCCCTTATTTACGGACCGCGGGCAGTTACCTGGATTATATTTCCGCGCTAGAGGGGTATTATGATTTTATTGCACCACAATATTATAACCAAGGGGGTGATGGCCTCTGGGTTGATGAAGCCAATGGCGGTAAAGGTGCCTGGATTACCCAGAACAATGACGCGATGAAAGAAGACTTTCTCTATTACCTGACGGAAAGCCTGGTCACCGGCACCCGTGGTTACACCAAAATCTCACCCGCTAAATTTGTTATCGGCTTGCCAAGCAACGTCGACGCAGCAGCGACCGGTTACGTGATCGATCCGCAGGCGGTCTATCGCGCGTTCAGCCGCTTGGATGCTAACAATCTGTCGATAAAAGGCTTGATGACCTGGTCCGTCAACTGGGATAACGGTAAAAGCAAAACGGGCGTGGCGTACAACGGGGAATTTGCCAAACGCTACGCCCAGTTGATTCAGGGAGGGGTGCTGCCACCGCAGCCAGAAAAACCCAGTGCCCCCACGGCGCTGACCGTTTCCGCCTTGGCGGCAACTTCGGTGCAATTGAGTTGGTCTGCCGCTACCGGCGGTAACCCTGTCGTCAGTTACACCCTTTACCGCAACGGCAATGCTGTTGGCCAGACAGGTAGCCTTAGCCTGCAAGACCGAGGGCTGACCGCTAACACCCAATACAGCTACTTTGTCACCGCGACAGACAGTAAAGGCACTCAATCATTGCCAAGCAGCACGCTGACGGTAAAAACCGCAGACGATGGTACTGCGCCACCGAATCCGGGCGTCAGCGAGTGGGAAATCAATCACGCGTATAAAGCTGGCGATCTCGTCACCTATCAAGGCAAGAAATATACCTGTATTCAAGCACACACCTCGAATGCAGCCTGGACACCGACCGCCGCCTTCACCCTGTGGCAGTTAAGTGCCTGATAGCCCTTGCGCCCATCCAACCAGAGCGTTGTTGGCGCTGAGGTAAGATCGACTCAATGGATTGCCGGAAAATTTTACCGGCAATCTATCTATTCCCATAAAAATTACACTTTCGCTAATTTTCGACGTATAAAACTGCACATCCGCTAATTTTAGCCACTCACGCACTGACTATTTCTCAGCACAACGTTAAAACGCTTGCATCTTCCTCAGGTTTTGACGCATTTTCATCACCAGAAGGCAATAAAACCGCACTATCCTTAATAAAACGGTAATGCCGTAGCCAAACATCACAGCCCAAGAAAAGTCGTTAGGAGAGTTTGTATGTGTTCTATTTTCGGTGTGCTCGATCTGAAGTCCGATCCGGTTGAACTGCGTAAAAAAGCGCTGGAACTGTCCCGCCTGATGCGCCATCGCGGCCCGGACTGGTCCGGCGTTTATGCCAGCGATAAAGCCATTCTGGCCCATGAGCGCCTGTCGATTGTCGACGTGAACAACGGTGCTCAACCGCTGTATAACGCTGCGCACACCCATATTTTGGCCGTCAACGGTGAGATTTATAACCACCAGGCGCTGCGTCAGCAGTTGGGCGATCGTTATGCATTCCAGACCGGCTCCGACTGTGAAGTGATCCTGGCGCTGTATCAGGAAAAAGGCCCGAACTTCCTCGACGAACTGCAAGGCATGTTCGCTTTTGCACTGTACGATGCAGAGAAAGATGCCTATCTGATTGGCCGCGATCATCTCGGTATCATCCCGCTGTATATGGGCCATGACGAGCATGGCAACCTGTTTGTCGCATCAGAAATGAAGGCGCTGGTGCCGGTCTGCCGCAGTATCAAAGAATTCCCGGCGGGCAGCTACCTGTGGAGTCAGGACGGAGAGATCCGTGAATACTATCAGCGTGACTGGTTCGACTTCGACAACGTCAAAGACAACGTGACCGATGCCAACGCCCTGCGTAACGCGCTGGAAGAGGCGGTGAAAAGCCATCTGATGTCCGACGTGCCTTACGGTGTGCTGCTCTCCGGCGGCCTGGACTCTTCGGTGATTTCTGCCATTACTAAGAAATATGCCGCACGCCGTGTAGAAGATGGCGAACGCAGCGAAGCCTGGTGGCCACAGTTGCACTCCTTTGCGGTCGGCCTGGAAGGTTCACCGGATCTGCGTGCCGCGCAGGAAGTGGCTAACCATCTGGGTACCGTACATCACGAAATCCACTTCACGGTACAGGAAGGGCTGGATGCGATCCGCGACGTGATTTATCACATCGAAACCTATGATGTGACCACCATTCGCGCGTCAACGCCGATGTACCTGATGTCACGTAAAATCAAGGCAATGGGGATCAAGATGGTGCTGTCTGGCGAAGGCGCTGACGAAGTATTCGGCGGTTACCTGTATTTCCATAAAGCGCCAAACGCCAAAGAATTCCATGAAGAAACCGTGCGTAAGCTGCTGGCGCTGCATATGTATGACTGTGCCCGCGCCAACAAAGCCATGTCCGCCTGGGGGGTGGAGGCCCGCGTGCCGTTCCTGGATAAAAACTTCCTCGATGTGGCCATGCGTATCAACCCGAAAGACAAAATGTGCGGCAACGGCAAAATGGAAAAACACATTATCCGCGAGTGTTTTGAATCCTACCTGCCTGCCAGCGTGGCGTGGCGCCAGAAAGAGCAGTTCTCTGACGGCGTTGGTTACAGTTGGATCGATACGCTAAAAGAAGTGGCTGCCCAGCAGGTAAGCGATCAACAGCTCGAAACCGCCCGTTTCCGTTTCCCGTACAACACGCCAACCTCAAAAGAAGGCTACCTGTACCGCGAGATTTTTGAAGAGCTGTTCCCACTGCCAAGCGCGGCTGAATGTGTTCCTGGCGGCCCTTCTGTGGCCTGTTCATCAGCTAAGGCCATTGAATGGGATGAGTCTTTCAAAAAGATGGACGATCCCTCTGGCCGTGCCGTTGGCGTTCACCAGTCGGCCTATCAGTAACGTTCTGCGTTTTTTCTCTCGGCGGGCCTCAGGCCCGCCTTTTTGTTGCTGTTTTCATGCGGTAATTGCCTTAATTGACGTTTTTATCGGCAACCTGTTCACAACCCAGACAAACGACACCTTCAGGCGCTTTTTCGGGAAAAAACTTGTTGACGCAAAACGGCCATATACGCATAATGCGCCCCGCAACGCCGATGAAGGTTGCGCGAAAAAAGATGGCTACGTAGCTCAGTTGGTTAGAGCACATCACTCATAATGATGGGGTCACAGGTTCGAATCCCGTCGTAGCCACCATCTTTTTGCGGGAGTGGCGAAATTGGTAGACGCACTAGATTTAGGTTCTAGCGCCGCAAGGTGTGCGAGTTCAAGTCTCGCCTCCCGCACCATTTTCTTTCATCGCGTGTTTAACAGCAGGTGGGGTATCGCCAAGCGGTAAGGCACCGGTTTTTGATACCGGCATTCCCTGGTTCGAATCCAGGTACCCCAGCCATCTTTTTCAGGATGGGGCGCTGTGAAGTAAAAAGTTGATTGTGTTATTGGGGTATCGCCAAGCGGTAAGGCACCGGTTTTTGATACCGGCATTCCCTGGTTCGAATCCAGGTACCCCAGCCATTCAACACTGTTGACCAGTAACATGAACAGTGAAACGGCTACGTAGCTCAGTTGGTTAGAGCACATCACTCATAATGATGGGGTCACAGGTTCAAATCCCGTCGTAGCCACCATGCTGTATGCACCATTTGGGGTGTCGCCAAGCGGTAAGGCTCTGGTTTCTGATACCAGCATACCCAGGTTCGAATCCTGGCACCCCAGCCAAATTCAGAAGAGCTCGCTTATGCGGGCTTTTTGCTTTTCTGCACGGCCATGCGCGGCTGGCCCAGTCATGCCGGGCCTCACCGAGAAAAAATCACAACCCTAACGCATACTTCAATGCATGTTCTTTCAGCTTGCCCGCCCGCTGCGCCACCATCAGCGCCAGATTGCGTGCCACGCTCAACGGGGCCAGATTATTGCTGAAAGCGGTATAGAACAGATCCATACCGCTTTGCATCAGCAGGTTATCGGTACGCCGACGGCGCTGATAGCGCAGCAATACCGCTTCGCTGGCCCAATCTTCCCCCAGCTCACGAGCAGCGCTGATCACATCCAATAAGGCATCCACATCCCGGTATCCCAGATTAACGCCCTGCCCGGCCAACGGATTGATGGTATGAGCAGCATCACCCAGCAACACCAAACCAGGTTGTACATAGCGCTGCGCATGACTGCGCACCAGAGGGAAAGATCCTGCCGCATGCACTTTCACCGTGCCTAACCGCGCCGGGAAAGCCGCCGCGATCTCACGCTCGAGCTGCGCCAACGGCAAAGCCTGTAATTGGCGGATACGCTGTGGGCTGTCGTACCACACCAGCGAAGCCCATTGGTCATATAAGGGTAAGAAAGCGCGTGGCCCAGAGGGGAAAAACTGCTGCCAGGTCACATCCTGCTGCGGCGCGCCGGTTTCTACGGTGATCAACATGCAGGACTGACGATATTGCCAACCGCTGGTGCCAATCGCGGCCAGTTTGCGCACCTGCGAGTGCGCCCCGTCCGCCCCTATCACCAAACGCGCCTGTAGGGTCTCAGACGAGCTTAACGTCACAAGCCAGTGGTCTTCAGTGCGCTGCATCGATTGCAGCTTGGCAGGGCAATGGAGCGTTAAATTCTCGCACCGTTCCAACTGCTGCCACAGCGCCAGCTGCAGAATACGATTTTCAACCATGAATCCCAGCTCAGGCAGCCCCAGCGATGCCGCATCAAACGCCACCCGTGAGGTTTCCCACTCCCAGGTCTCCAGGCGGCGATAGGGGGCCAAGCGCATCTTTTCCACCGCCTGCCAGGCACCCAGCTGTTTCAATAAGCCCACAGACGTGCAGCCGATAGCAGAAATCCGCAGATCTGGCGGGGTTTGCCCGTCAAACGCTTCCGGAGCCTGATGCTCCAGCAGCGCCACAGACAACCCGGCCTGCGCCAACCCCAAGGCCGCCGCTGCACCAACCATACCGCCGCCAACCACCACGGCATCCACCCGTTTTTGAGAAGTCTTCATTTTGGCTATACTTTTCACTTGATTAAGTGCCGCCCGACCGGTTACGGCATTTTCAGCCAGTGTAACCAATTTTTAATTGGGTTGCAGATCGCATGCGGTCTTCGCTCCGCTGGTCACACCGCCATCAAATGATTACAATACCGCTCCTGCATGGCGCTTAACGCATTTTTCTCTTCGCACTGAGTAATGGCAAATCAATGATGAAAAAACTGCATATCAAAACCTGGGGCTGCCAGATGAATGAGTACGACTCATCCAAGATGGCCGATCTACTGGGAAGCACGCACGGTTACGAATGGACTGATAACGTTGAAGAAGCGGACGTGTTGCTGCTGAATACCTGCTCGATCCGCGAAAAAGCGCAGGAAAAAGTTTTCGGTATGCTGGGCCGCTGGAAGCTGCTTAAAGAAAAAAATCCAGAGTTGATCATCGGCGTAGGCGGCTGTGTGGCTTCACAGGAAGGTGAACATATTCGCAACCGGGCGCCTTGCGTTGACATCATTTTTGGCCCGCAGACGCTACACCGCCTGCCAGAGATGATCAACCACGTCAAAGGGACTCGTAGCCCAATTGTGGATATCAGCTTCCCTGAAATCGAGAAATTTGACCGCCTGCCAGAACCGCGTGCCGAAGGGCCTACCGCCTTTGTCTCGATTATGGAAGGCTGTAACAAGTATTGTACTTTCTGCGTGGTGCCTTATACCCGCGGTGAGGAAGTCAGCCGCCCGAGCGACGACGTGCTGTTTGAGATCGCCCAGTTGGCCGCTCAGGGCGTGCGCGAAGTGAACCTGCTGGGCCAGAACGTTAACGCCTACCGTGGCGCAACCTATGATGGCGGGATCTGTTCCTTTGCCGAACTGCTGCGCCTGGTGGCGGCGATCGACGGTATTGACCGCATCCGCTTCACCACCAGCCACCCGATCGAATTCACCGATGATATTATTGCGGTGTATGAAGACACACCGGAACTGGTGAGCTTCCTGCATCTTCCGGTGCAGAGCGGTTCAGATCGCATTCTTGCCATGATGAAACGTTCGCATACCGCGCTGGAATACAAAGCGATTATTCGCAAACTGCGCAAAGTGCGCCCCAATATTCAGATCAGTTCCGACTTTATCATCGGCTTCCCTGGCGAAACCCGGGAAGATTTTGAACAGACCATGAACCTGATCGCCGAAGTGAAATTCGACAACAGCTTCAGCTTTGTCTATTCACCGCGCCCTGGCACGCCAGCAGCCGATCTGCCAGACGATACCAGCGAAGAAGAGAAAAAACAGCGGCTGTATATCCTGCAGGAACGTATTCAACAGCAGGTATTGCAATTCAGCCGCCGCATGGTGGGCACCGTACAACGTATTCTGGTAGAAGGCACATCGCGTAAGAGCGTGATGCAGTTGGCTGGCCGTACCGAGTGCAACCGCACGGTCAATTTCGAAGGCTCACCAGAAATGATTGGCCAGTTTGTTGATGTCGAAATTACCGGGGTGCATGCTAATTCACTGCACGGCACCGTGGTGCGCACCGAGCAGCAGATGGACCTGCGCGTGCATGAATCCCCTGGAGCGGTGATTGCACGAACGCGTAAGGAAAATGAACTGGGTGTCGGTACTTACCAGCCTTGATCGGCTTTAATGGCATAACCCGTTTTCTCTGCCGGGCTGTTTTTGCCCGGCGTTTTTTTATTTTTGATGATGAGGCAACATAACAATGCAACTCCCACACTGCCCGAAGTGCAACTCCGAATACACCTATCAGGACAACGATATGTTTATCTGCCCTGAATGTGCCCACGAGTGGAGCGATAGCGCCACGGCAGAAGAGGCTGACGCCCTGATCGTGAAAGACGCCAACGGCAATCTGTTGGCCGATGGCGATGCGGTGACCGTGATCAAGGATCTGAAAGTCAAAGGCAGCTCTTCCATGCTGAAAATCGGCACCAAGGTGAAAAACATCCGTCTGGTGGAAGGCGATCACAATATCGATTGCAAAATCGATGGCTTTGGCCCGATGAAGCTGAAATCCGAGTTTGTGAAAAAGAACTGATCCTTCCCGGTTTCAAGGGCCAAATTAATTGGCCCCCAACGCTTCCCCCCCTTGAATTCTCCTCCCGGCGCACAGATAGATCTGGCTGGACTTGCGCCCGCGCTGCGCACCATGAATAATTCAAGAAAGAGAGTTCGGGGTTTGTCCTGAACGCGTGCGTTAAAAACGCAGTTACGTGACATCAACCAGGCCCGGTGTGAGCCTTGAGGAATAGTTTGAACGTCGCAACACAAGAAATCCTGTTAGAGCCCGCAGACAACCAACGCTTGTTGAGCCTGTGCGGCCCGTTTGATGACAACATCAAACAGCTCGAGCGCCGATTAGGGATCGAAATCAATCGCCGTGACAACCGTTTCAAGCTGGTCGGTAAACAGCTGTGCGTGGTTGCCGCCGCCGATATTCTGCGCCACCTGTATGTGGATACCGCCCCGATTCGCGGCGTGATCCCGGATATCGACCCAGAGCAGATCCATCTGGCGATCAAAGAGAGCCGGGTGTTGGAGCAGGTTGCCGACAGCGTGCCGGATTACGGCAAAGCGGTGACCATCAAAACCAAGCGTGGCATGGTGAAGCCGCGTACGCCCAATCAGGCGCAGTACGTCGCCAATATTTTCGCACACGACATCACCTTCGGCATTGGCCCTGCGGGCACCGGTAAAACCTATCTGGCGGTCGCCGCAGCGGTTGATGCGCTGGAGCGCCAGGAAATCCGCCGTATTCTCCTGACCCGCCCAGCGGTTGAGGCCGGAGAGAAACTCGGCTTCCTGCCGGGGGATCTGAGCCAAAAGGTCGACCCGTATCTGCGCCCGCTGTATGACGCCCTGTTTGAAATGCTGGGCTTTGAGCGCGTGGAAAAGCTGATCGAACGTAACGTGATCGAAGTTGCCCCTTTGGCCTACATGCGCGGCCGCACCCTGAATGACGCCTTTATCATCCTGGACGAAAGCCAGAACACCACCATCGAGCAGATGAAGATGTTTCTGACGCGCATCGGTTTCAACTCAAAAGCGGTGATTACCGGTGATGTCACGCAGATCGACCTGCCACGCAACCAGAAATCCGGCCTGCGCCACGCGGTGGAAGTGTTGTCTGAAGTGGAAGAGATCAGCTTCAACTTCTTCCACAGTGAAGACGTGGTGCGCCACCCGGTGGTCGCCCGCGTGGTGATTGCCTATGAAGCCTGGGAAGCGGCCGAGCAGAAACGCAAAGACGCTATCGCCGAACAACGTCAACGCGAGGCGCACACTGCCTCTGAGCAGGAGGCCCCATGAGCCAGGTGATCCTGGATTTACAAATCGCCTGTGCCGACAGCCAGGGGTTGCCGGACGAAGCCACCTTCCAGCGCTGGCTGGAAGGCGTGCTGCCGCAGTTTCAGGAAGTGGCCGAAGTGACTATCCGCCTGGTGGATGAAGCGGAAAGCAACGAACTGAATCTGACCTATCGCGGTAAAGATAAACCCACCAACGTGCTGTCATTCCCGTTCGAAGCCCCACCGGGAATCGAGCTGCCGCTGTTGGGCGATCTGATCATTTGCCGCCAGGTGGTTGAACAGGAAGCGGTTGAGCAACAGAAGGCGCTGGAAGCACACTGGGCGCATATGGTTGTTCACGGCAGCCTTCATCTGCTAGGGTATGACCATATTGAAGACGATGAAGCCGAAGAAATGGAGTCTCTGGAAACCGAGATCATGCAGGATATGGGTTATCCGGACCCTTATCTGGCGGAAAAAGACCCCAACTGATGTTAGCATCAGCCCCATCTGGCGCTGATGCTGGCCACCTTAACTCTGACATGAGTGATATTAACTAGAACGCCATGAGCGACGACCATTCACAAAACAACGACAGCCCCAGTCCCAAGAAGGGGTTCTTTACTCTTATCCTTAACCAGTTATTCCACGGCGAACCTAAAAACCGTGGCGATCTGGTAGAGCTGATCCGTGATTCCGAACAAAACGATCTGATCGATCCCGATACCCGCGACATGCTGGAAGGCGTGATGGATATCGCCGAGCAGCGCGTGCGCGATATCATGATCCCGCGCTCCCAGATGGTGACGCTCAAGCGTAACCAACGGCTCGAAGAGTGCCTGGACGTGATCATCGAATCCGCCCACTCACGCTTTCCGGTGATCAGCGAAGACAAAGATCACATTGAAGGCATTCTGATGGCTAAGGATCTGCTGCCGTTTATGCGCGCCGATTCCGAGCCTTTCAGCATCGACAAAGTGCTGCGCCCCGCGATAGTGGTGCCGGAAAGCAAGCGGGTTGACCGGATGCTGAAGGAGTTCCGCTCCCAGCGTTATCACATGGCGATCGTCATTGACGAATTCGGCGGTGTGTCTGGCCTGGTGACAATTGAAGACATCCTGGAGCTGATTGTCGGCGAAATCGAAGACGAATATGACGATGAAGAAGATCGTGATGTCCGCCAGCTCAGCCGCCATATGTTCACCGTGCGCGCGCTGGCACCGATCGAAGACTTCAACGAGATTTTCGGTACCCATTTCAGCGATGATGAAGTCGACACCATCGGCGGCCTGGTGATGCAAGCCTTCGGCCACTTGCCTGCTCGCGGGGAAACCATCGAAATCGAAGGCTACCAGTTTAAGGTGGCGATGGCTGACAGTCGGCGCATCATCCAGGTGCATGTCAAAATTCCGGACGATTCTCCGCAACCGAAACTGGAAGAATAAATCACACATGGCTAAAGCCTTCTTACTTGAACGCCAGCGGGTTCGCGCCCTGCTGGCGCTATTGTCCGGTGCCAGCGGCACGCTGGCCTTCTCCCCTTACGATTTCTGGCCTGCGGCCATTATTTCACTGTTCGGCCTGTTGGCCGTGACGCTCAACCGCACCACCCGCCAATCCGCCCTGCTCGGTTTCTGCTGGGGATTAGGGCTGTTCGGCACCGGTGTGAACTGGGTTTACGTCAGCATTGCCGATTTCGGCGGCATGCCGTTTGCCATCAATATCTTCCTGGTTGCGCTGCTGGCGGCCTATCTTGCGCTGTATACCGGGTTGTTTGCCGGGCTGCTAACGCGCATCTGGCCACGCACCACCTGGTGGCGGCTGGCGATTGCCGCACCGGCGCTGTGGCAACTGACGGAATTCCTGCGTGGTTGGGTGCTCACCGGTTTCCCTTGGCTGCAATTTGGTTACAGCCAGATCGACGGCCCGCTGAAAGGCATTGCGCCATTGTTGGGCGTTGACGCGATCACGCTGATCCTGATGTCCCTCAGCGGCCTGCTGGTTTTTGCCCTTAATCAACGCCGTCTCGCCCCGGCGCTCATTGCGATCGCCATGCTGTTGCTGCCTTGGCCGCTGCGCCAACTGCACTGGTTTACTCCACTGCCGGAAAAAACGGTGAATGTCGCCATGGTGCAGGGCAATATCGCACAATCGATGAAGTGGGATCCCAAGTCACTGGTCAGTACGCTGCAAACCTACCTGGATGAGAGCCGGCCATTTATGGGTAAAGCGCCGATCATCATCTGGCCGGAGTCCGCCATTCCAGACGTGGAGAGCAACCAGAACGGTTTTCTCACCATGATGGATGACCTGATGCGCGCCAAAAACAGCAGCCTGGTTACCGGGATCGTCGACGCCCGCGCCACGGCACAGGGCACCCAGTTCTTCAACAGCGTGATCGTCTTGGGGGAAGAAACGCCGTACAGCTACCCGGCAGCTAATCGCTACAACAAGCACCATCTGGTGCCGTTCGGTGAATTCGTGCCGTTGGAAACGCTGTTACGCCCACTAGCCCCGTTGTTCGACCTGCCGATGTCTTCCTTCAGCCGTGGCGATTACGTGCAGCCACAGTTGAACGTACGCGGCTTCAACCTGACGGCGGCTATCTGCTATGAAATCGTGCTGGGCCAGCAGGTACGCGATAATTTCCGGCCAGATACCCACTTCCTGCTGACGGTCTCCAATGATGCCTGGTTCGGCCACTCCATCGGCCCCTGGCAGCATTTCCAGATGGCGCGCATGCGTGCGCTGGAATTGGGCCGCCCTCTGCTGCGCAGCACCAATAATGGTATTACCGCAGTAGTCGGCCCAATGGGCGAAGTGCAGGCGTCGATCCCGCAGTTCACCCGCAAAGTGCTGGCGGCGGAAGTCACCCCAACCACTGGCGTTACGCCGTATGCGCGCTTTGGTTCCGCCCCGGTTTGGCTTATCACCCTGCTGCTGAGCAGCATGGCGCTGATCGCTCGATTACGGCGTAAGTAGTTGCTTTTCAGGGCGCTAATGCGCCCTGCTTCATTTCTCCCTCCTACTTCTGGCACGCTCCTTGCTTTAATTCCTCGGTAACAGGTAATGATTGATTTTTACTGATATCGTGCGGCACCCAATGCACAGCGCCAGAGCATAATATGCACCCGCAAAGTGCAATGGCCGTTTATTGCATCCATTTGGTGCGCGTGATGTCGCAAAAAATGAAACAAATTAGTTTCATACTGTTCACAATCGGCTATTTTCTATCGGCAATCCGTCTAAGAGTCTCTATAACACAAGTCGGTAATAGCCGTTTTCACCCGATGCTCGCTAAGCTCGGGCAATCACAACATCAGAGGAGTTGGACCATGCAAATGCGTAAATTGGCGTTATCGCTACTACTTATCGGTATGTCTTGTAGCGTAGCCCATGCGGAAGAACTGACCGGTACGCTGAAGAAAATCAAAGACAACGGTGTGATTGTTGTCGGCCACCGTGAATCCTCAGTGCCATTCTCCTATTACGACAACCAGCAAAAAGTGGTGGGCTATTCCCAGGATTATTCCAACCAAATCGTTGAAGCCGTTAAGAAAAAATTGGATGCGCCAAATCTGCAGGTGAAAATGCTGCCGATTACCTCGCAAAACCGCATTCCACTGCTGCAGAACGGCACCTTCGATTTTGAGTGTGGTTCCACCACCAACAACCTTGAGCGCCAACAGCAGGCTGCGTTCTCGAATACCATCTTCGTCGTCGGTACCCGCCTGCTGGCGAAGAAAGGCTCCGATATCAAAGATTTCAAAGACCTGGCAGGTAAACCGGTTGTGGTAACTTCAGGCACCACCTCTGAAGTGCTGCTTAACAAGCTGAACGACAAAGATCAGATGAAGATGCGCATCATCAGCGCCAAAGACCATGGTGACTCTTTCCGTACTCTGGAAAGCGGCCGTGCCGTAGCCTTTATGATGGATGATGCGCTGCTGGCGGGCGAGCGGGCGAAAGCCAAGAAACCCGATCAGTGGGAAATCGTCGGCACTCCGCAATCCAAAGAGGCCTATGGCTGCATGATGCGTAAAGACGATGCCCAATTCAAAAAACTGGTTGACGATACCATCGCTCAAGCGCAGACCTCTGGTGAAGCCGTCAAATGGTTTGATGTCTGGTTCAAGCAACCGATCCCACCAAAAAATCTCAACATGAACTTCGAACTGTCTGACGACATGAAGCAATTGTTCAAAGAGCCTAACGACAAAGCACTGAACTAATAAAAGATAAAGCCGGAACAACCGGTTTTGTTGATGGCTGATTATGGGCAACAGGTATGCGGGGGGCCGTTCCCCTCCCGCATACCCCCTTCAACCAGGGCATTGCGTGCGCTGCCGCTGCCGAATCGTCATCAAGCTTTAAGGTGCTCTGCACCTGCTTAACGGAGTTTGTTATGTCAATAGATTGGAACTGGGGTATCTTCCTGCAGCAGGCCCCGTTTGGGAATACCACTTACCTTGGCTGGATTTGGTCCGGCTTTCAGGTCACGGTCGCCCTCTCCGTCTGTGCATGGGTGATCGCTTTCTTTGTCGGTTCACTGTTCGGCATCTTGCGGACCGTGCCAAACCGTTTTCTCTCAACGCTGGGAACTTGCTACGTCGAGCTGTTCCGTAACGTGCCGCTGATCGTACAGTTCTTCACCTGGTATCTGGTGATGCCGGAACTGCTGCCTGCCGATCTTGGCATGTGGTTTAAAACCGAACTGGACCCTAACATTCAGTTCTTCGTCTCTTCCATGCTGTGCCTTGGGCTGTTCACCGCGGCCCGCGTCTGCGAACAGGTGCGCGCCGGGATCCAATCCCTGCCACGCGGCCAACGCGCCGCCGGGCTAGCCATGGGCCTGACGTTGCCACAAACCTATCGTTACGTACTGTTACCGAATGCCTATCGGGTGATTGTGCCACCGATGACTTCGGAGATGCTCAACCTGGTGAAAAACTCTGCCATCGCCTCTACCATCGGCCTGGTGGATATGGCCGCCCAGGCCGGTAAACTGCTCGATTACTCCGCGCATGCTTATGAATCCTTTACTGCCATCACCCTCGCGTATATCGGTATTAACGCCGTAATTATGCTGCTGATGCGTATCGTCGAGAAGAAAGTGCAGTTACCCGGCAATATGGGGAGTAAATAATGTACGAATTTGATTGGGGATCCATTGTCCCGAGCTTCCCGTATCTGCTGCAAGGGTTAATGGTTACGCTGAAGATTACCCTGACGGCCATCGTCTTTGGCATCATCTGGGGAACTATTCTGGCGGTCATGCGCCTGTCACCGATCAAACCAATCAGTTGGTTTGCGGCGCTGTATGTCAACCTGTTCCGCTCCGTTCCGCTGGTGATGGTGCTTCTGTGGTTCTATCTGGTGGTGCCAAGCCTGTTGCAACAGGTGCTGGGGCTGTCACCGAAAACCGATATTCGTCTGATCTCGGCCATGGTGGCCTTCTCCCTGTTTGAGGCCGCCTATTACTCGGAGATTATCCGCGCCGGTATTGAGAGCGTGTCACGCGGCCAATCTTCTGCAGCGCTAGCGCTGGGGATGACGAACTGGCAGTCCATGCGGCTGGTGATCCTGCCGCAGGCGTTCCGCGCCATGGTGCCGCTGCTGTTGACCCAGGGGATCGTTTTGTTCCAGGATACCTCGCTGGTTTACGTGCTGAGCCTGGCAGATTTCTTCCGTACTGCCTCCACCATCGGCGAGCGCGACGGCACGCAGGTTGAAATGATCCTGTTTGCGGGTCTTGTCTATTTTGTTATCAGTATCGCCGCATCGGCGCTGGTAAGCTATTTGAAGAAAAGGACTGTTTGATGATATCCCTGAAAAATGTTTCTAAGTGGTACGGTCACTTTCAGGTTCTGACCGATTGCAGCACTGAAGTCAAAAAAGGCGAAGTGGTGGTGGTCTGCGGTCCTTCAGGCTCAGGCAAGTCTACCCTGATTAAAACGGTCAACGGGCTGGAACCCATCCAGAAAGGCGATATTCTGGTAAACGGCACGCAGGTTAACAACAAGAGTACCAATCTGGCGCAGCTACGCTCCAAAGTTGGCATGGTGTTCCAGCATTTTGAGCTGTTCCCGCACCTGTCGATCATTGAAAACCTAACGTTAGCACAGATCAAAGTGCTCAAACGCGACAAGGAAGCCTCACGCGAGAAAGGGTTGAAATTGCTTGAGCGCGTCGGCCTTTCCGCACATGCCAACAAGTTCCCCGGTCAGTTGTCCGGCGGCCAGCAGCAGCGTGTCGCGATCGCCCGTGCGTTATGTATGGACCCGATCGCCATGCTGTTCGATGAACCTACTTCCGCCCTCGACCCGGAAATGATCAACGAAGTGCTGGACGTGATGGTGAAGCTGGCGCAAGAAGGGATGACCATGATGGTAGTGACGCACGAAATGGGCTTTGCCCGCAAGGTGGCTCATCGGGTGATCTTTATGGATGAAGGGAAGATCGTTGAAGATCGTAATAAAGACGATTTCTTCAACAATCCACAGTCCGATCGCGCTAAAGACTTTCTGGCCAAAATTCTTCATTAAGGCTTCTGATGCGCCCCGCTATGGGGCGCATCCATCATGCTGACAGGTTGCCGATCTTAAGGCTCAAACGGCCGACGCTGAAACTGATCGTGGCCGCATTTCGGGCACAGCGGCAGCACTTCTGGCGTATAGAATGCCAAATGGTGGTGGCATTGCTCACACACCAGATTCCCCAGCCCTACCACTTCGCCACTGTGATACACGCCGTGGTGGCTGACGTCTTTGAAAACCTCACGCCATTCCAACTGGGTTTTATCGGTGATATCCGCCAGCTCCTGCCACAGGCTTTCTTTAATCACCCGCATAAATACGCTGTCGGTGAGATCATCCTGGCTCTCTTTATAGCTACGGGCAAACTCTTCCAGATCGCGGCGCACGGCTTGAGTAACCTGTTCCACCTCGGTACGAGTTAACTCCCCCACTTCGTCCAAACGTTTCTCGGCGCTGGCAACCAGCTCGTCGATATCACGCTCGCCGTTCTTCAAACGTTCCGTCAGAGATGCCACCAATTCGCGGTAATACTGAGCAACCTTGTTCATACTTTCTCCTCGATGAACTGCCGTGACCGGACTTATCCTTTCATTTTAGCCTTAAAACCCTGATGACACTCGATAAGTGTGGAAGATTGACCGGCGGTGGATCACATCATGGCGATGTTTTTTTTAAATACGCCGCGTCGGGGCGCTTGGTGTTGTTGCCGGGAGGTCTTATCAGCTATGCTATGCGGATCTAAGTACTCAACAGAATGCTACGGATGTAGCTGTTTCACACCTACAGGACCACCGGCCGCCATGCAAGAGCAATACCGCCCCGAAGAGATAGAATCGAACGTACAGCTTCACTGGCAAGAGAAGCAAACTTTCAAGGTTACCGAAGATGCGAGCAAGGAAAAGTATTACTGCCTTTCCATGCTGCCATATCCTTCTGGTCGCCTACACATGGGCCATGTTCGTAACTACACCATTGGCGACGTGATCTCCCGCTACCAACGCATGTTGGGCAAAAACGTGCTGCAGCCGATCGGCTGGGACGCGTTCGGCCTGCCGGCAGAAGGCGCGGCGGTGAAAAACAACACCGCACCGGCACCGTGGACCTACGACAACATCGAATATATGAAGAACCAGCTGAAATTGCTGGGCTTCGGCTATGACTGGGATCGCGAGATCGCCACCTGCAAACCAGACTACTACCGCTGGGAACAATGGTTCTTCACCAAGCTTTACGAAAAAGGCCTGGTTTACAAGAAGACCTCTGCGGTGAACTGGTGCCCGCACGATCTGACCGTGCTGGCCAACGAACAGGTGATCGACGGCTGCTGCTGGCGCTGCGATACCAAAGTTGAACGCAAAGAGATCCCACAGTGGTTTATTAAAATCACCGCTTACGCCGATCAGTTGCTGAACGATCTGGATACGCTTGAAAGCTGGCCAGAGCAGGTGAAAACCATGCAGCGTAACTGGATTGGCCGTTCCGAAGGCGTAGAGATCACCTTCAGCGTGGCCAACAGCGACGAGCAAGTCACCGTCTACACCACCCGCCCGGATACCTTTATGGGGGCCACCTATGTGGCGGTGGCGGCCGGTCACCCGCTGGCACAGCTTGGTGCAGTGAACAACCCGGCGCTGGTTGAATTTATCGATGAATGCCGTAATACCAAGGTCGCCGAAGCTGAAATGGCCACCATGGAGAAGAAAGGCATGGCCACCGGCCTGTTTGCCATTCACCCACTGAGCGGTGAAAAGCTGCCGATCTGGGTTGCCAACTTCGTACTGATGGAATACGGCACCGGTGCCGTAATGGCAGTGCCTGCTCACGATCAGCGTGACTGGGAATTCGCCACCAAGTATGGCCTGCAGATCAAGCCGGTAATCCTGAATCTGGATGGCAGCCAGCCAGACATCAGCATTGAAGCCATGACCGAAAAAGGCGTGCTGTTTAACTCTGGCGAATTCGACGGCCTGGAGCATGAAGCGGGCTTCAATGCCATTGCGGATAAACTGGTTGCCCTGGGCGTTGGTCAACGCAAAGTCAACTACCGTCTGCGCGACTGGGGGGTTTCCCGCCAGCGTTACTGGGGCGCACCGATCCCGATGGTGACGCTGGAAGACGGCACCGTGATGCCAACGCCAGAAGACCAACTGCCGGTGATCCTGCCGGAAGATGTGGTGATGGACGGCATCACCAGCCCGATCAAAGCCGACCCTGAGTGGGCTAAAACCACCGTTAACGGCCAGCCAGCGCTGCGCGAGACCGACACCTTCGATACCTTTATGGAGTCGTCCTGGTACTACGCGCGCTATACCTGCCCGCAGTACGACGAAGGCATGCTGGATCCGGCTGCGGCCAACTACTGGCTGCCGGTCGATCAGTACATCGGCGGGATCGAACACGCGATCATGCACCTGATGTATTTCCGCTTCTTCCACAAGTTGATGCGTGATGCTGGCCTGGTGAATTCGGATGAACCCGCCAAACGCCTGCTGTGCCAAGGCATGGTCTTGGCTGATGCCTTCTACTACACCGGCAGCAACGGCGAGCGAATCTGGGTTTCTCCGGCGGATGCCATCGTTGAGCGCGACGAGAAAGGCCGCATCGTCAAAGCCACCGATCCTGATGGCCATGAACTGGTCTATGCTGGCATGAGCAAAATGTCGAAGTCGAAGAACAACGGCATCGACCCACAGTTGATGGTGGAAAAATACGGCGCGGATACCGTTCGTCTGTTCATGATGTTTGCCTCACCGGCAGAAATGACGCTGGAATGGCAGGAGTCCGGGGTTGAAGGAGCGAACCGCTTCCTGAAACGTGTCTGGAAACTGGCTTACGATCACGTAGAAAAAGGTGCCGTTCAGCCGCTGAACGTGGCTGAGTTGAATGCAGATCAAAAAGCGCTGCGCCGCGACGTGCACAAAACTATCGCCAAAGTGACCGACGATATCGGCCGCCGTCAAACCTTCAACACCGCGATCGCCGCCGTGATGGAGCTGATGAACAAACTGGGCCGTGCGCCACAGGAAACCGATCAGGATCGCGCTCTGCTGCAGGAGGCCTTGCTGGCGGTGGTTCGCATGCTGTATCCATTCACTCCGCACGTCTGTTTCACTCTGTGGCAGGCGCTGAACGGCGAAGGCGATGTGGATACCGCCGCCTGGCCAGTGGCCGATGAGGCTGCCATGGTGGAAGACTCCAAGCTGGTGGTAGTCCAGGTCAACGGTAAAGTTCGCGCTAAAATCACCGTGGCCGCCGATGCAACCGAAGAGCAAGTGCGTGAACGTGCCGCTGAAGAACATCTGGTGGCCAAATATCTGGAGGGGGTCACGGTACGTAAAGTGGTCTATGTTCCGGGCAAATTGCTTAACCTGGTTGTGGGTTAACACAAGGAGGCATTGTGCGACATCGTATTCTGACGTTGTTGCTGGGGTTGGCGGTGCTGGTCACCGCCGGCTGCGGTTTTCACCTGCGCGGCACCGCGCTGGTTCCCACAGAAATGCATACGCTGATCTTGGACAGCTACGATCCCTTTGGCCCGCTGACGCGTGCCGTGCGCGCTCAGTTGAGCATCAACGGCGTGACCATTGTGAACGATGCAACGCGCAAGGATGTGCCGTCTCTGCGCATCGTGAACTCGACACAAAGTCAGGATACCGTGTCGATCTTCCAGGATGGTAAAACGGCAGAGAACCAGATGGTGATGACCGTGCAGGCACAGGTTTTGATCCCTGGCCATGATATCTACCCGTTGGACGTCAAAGTGTTTCGTGCGTTCTTTGATAACCCGTTGACCGCATTGGCTAAAGATGCCGAACAAGAAATCATCCTGCAGGAAATGCGCCAGCAGGCTGCGCAGCAGATTGTGCGTAAGCTGATGGTGGTGCAGGCTGCGGAAAATAGTCTTCAACAGAAAGCCGCTGCCGCCGATGAAAAAGCGGCCAGTCAACCTGCACAATGATTCGTCTCTATCCAGAACAACTTGCCGCGCAGCTCCGTGAGGGGCTGCGCGCTTGTTATTTATTGAGTGGCAACGAACCGCTGCTGCTGCAGGAAAGCCAAGATCTGATCCGTCATGCAGCCCAGCAACAGCAGTTCACCGAGCATTACAGTATTTCCCTTGATGTTCATACCGACTGGGAGGCTATTTTCAGTATCTGCCAGGCAATGAGCCTGTTTGCCAGCCGGCAAACCCTGTTACTGACTTTCCCGGAAAATGGCCCAACCGCCCCAATTGCTGAACAACTGGTCAAGTTGGCCGGTTTGCTGCATGAAGACATCCTGCTGGTATTGCGCGGCCCGCGCCTGACTAAAGCGCAGGAAAACAGCGCCTGGTTTAAAGCGCTCAGCCCGAACGGCGTTTTGATCAGCTGCCAGACACCCGAGCAGGCGCAGCTGCCGCGTTGGGTGGCACAGCGAGCAAAATCCATGCAACTGGAGCTTGACGACGCCGCCAATCAATTGCTGTGTTACTGCTATGAGGGCAACCTGCTAGCGCTGTCGCAGGCGCTGGAACGGCTCTCCTTGTTGCACCCTGATGGCAAGCTGCCCCTGCCACGCGTTGAGCAGGCGGTTAGCGACGCCGCGCATTTCAGCCCTTTTCACTGGCTGGACGCCCTGCTGGCAGGCAAAAGCAAACGCGCCTGGCATATTCTGCAACAGTTGCAGCAGGAAGATGTCGAGCCGGTCATTCTGTTGCGCACTCTGCAACGCGAACTGCTGATGCTGCTGACCCTGCAGCGCCGTATGGCCAGCACCCCGCTGCGTACCCTGTTCGACCAGCACAAGGTTTGGCAGAATCGCCGCAGCCTGATTACTCAGGCATTGCAGCGGCTGTCGGGCCAACAGTTGCAGCAGGCCGTTCGTCTGCTGGCACAAATTGAAGTTACCCTGAAGCAAGATTACGGCCAGCCAGTCTGGCCAGAGCTGGAAACCCTGTCGATGCTGATTTGCGGCAAACCGCTTACCACGAGTTTCTCTGATGGCCACTAGACCGGAACATGCCAACACGCTACATGCCCTTTTTGGCGGCACCTTTGACCCGATTCACTACGGCCATCTGCGCCCGGTTGAAGCTTTGGCTCGCGAAGTTGGCCTAAGCCAGGTCACGCTGTTGCCCAATCATGTGCCGCCGCACCGGCCGCAGCCGGAAGCCACCCCGCAGCAACGGTTGAAAATGGTTGAGTTGGCGATTATCGACAACCCCCTGTTTGCGGTGGACGATCGTGAACTGCATCGCACCACTCCGTCCTACACCATTGAGACGTTGGAAACGATTCGTCAACAGCGTGGCACAGCCTTACCTCTGGCGTTTATCATTGGGCAGGACTCCCTGCTGACGCTGCACAAATGGCACCGCTGGCAGGCGCTGCTGGAGGTCTGTCACCTGCTGGTACTGGCGCGCCCCGGTTATCACGATCGCATGGATACCCCAGAGTTGCAGCAATGGCTGGAACAGCACCGCGTTAGCGATGCCCGCCTGCTCAGCCAGCAACCGCAGGGTTATATCTACCTGGCCGATACTCCGCTGCTGGAGATCTCGGCGACCGAGATACGTCAGCGCCGCCATCAGGGCATCAGTTGCGATGATTTATTACCGCGCGCCGTGCAACGCTATATCGAGTTACAGGGTTTATACAGATAGTGCTATACTGCGCCGCTCTTTTTCAGGTATCCACTGAAAACCCCGGAAACCTGGGCTGACCGGGCAATGACCCAAGGTCACAGAGCAGGATCCTACCGATATCATCATTATTCAGGCCACACACGTGTCTGATAAACAGAACATACCCGAGGGGGAACCTTTGCAAGGTAAAGCGCTCCAAGACTTCGTCATCGACAAAATTGATGACATGAAAGGCCAAGATATTATCGCTCTGGATGTACAGGGCAAATCCAGCATCACCGATTGCATGATCATCTGCACCGGCACCTCGACCCGTCACGTGATGTCGATTGCCGAACGCGTGATCGATGAAGCACGCGCCGTCGGTATGGAACTGTACGGCATGAAAGGCCAGGCAGTTTCCGACTGGGTAGTCGTGGATCTGGGTGAAGTGATTGTGCACGTGATGCAGGAAGAAAGCCGTCAGCTGTACGAATTGGAAAAACTCTGGAGTTAAGCGGTGAAACTGCAATTGGTTGCAGTCGGCACGAAAATGCCAGACTGGGTGCAGACCGGCTTTATGGATTACCTGCATCGCTTTCCGAAAGATATGCCGTTTGAACTGACCGAAATCCCGGCGGGCAAGCGTGGCAAAAATGCAGATATCAAACGCATTCTGGAAAAAGAAGGCGAGCAGATGCTGGCGGCGGTGGGCAAAGGCAACCGCATTGTCACGTTGGATATCCCTGGCACACCGTGGGAGACGCCCCAGTTGGCACAACAGCTTGAGCGCTGGAAGCAGGATGGGCGTAACGTCAGCCTGCTGATCGGTGGCCCGGAAGGGCTGGCACCGGCCTGTAAAGCCGCCGCAGAGCAGAGCTGGTCGCTCTCTCCGCTGACGTTACCGCATCCTTTGGTGCGTGTTTTAGTGGCCGAAAGCCTCTATCGCGCCTGGAGTATTACCACAAATCATCCTTACCACCGGGAATGACCGGTGGTGACAGTAACAGAGTGAAATAAAGTAACGGGATGAACATAGATCGTAACCCTTTTCGCGACTATACGGCAGAATCTGCCCTGTTTGTACGCCGCGCCCTGGTGGCGTTTTTGGTTATTCTGGTGCTGACCGGCATCCTGATTGCCAATCTGTATAATCTGCAAATCGTTCGCTTTGAGGATTACCGTACCCGTTCCAACGAAAACCGCATCAAGCTGGTGCCAATCCCCCCCAGCCGCGGCATTATTTACGATCGTAACGGCACACCGCTGGCGCTGAATCGCACCATCTACCAACTGGAACTGATGCCGGAAAAAGTCGACGATCTCAGTGCCACGCTACAGGCATTGCGCCCGATCGTCGATCTGACCGACGACGACATCGCCAATTTTGAGAAAGAACGCAAGCGCTCGCGCCGTTTTGTCTCGATCCCGGTTAAAACCGCACTGACCGAAGTTCAGGTTGCGCGTTTTGCCGTCAACCAATTCCGTTTTCCCGGCGTGGAAGTGAAAGGCTACCAGCGCCGTTACTACCCTTATGGTTCTGCCCTCACCCACGTGATCGGCTATGTGTCGAAGATTAACGATCGCGACGTTGAACGCCTGGATAAAGATGGCAAGCTAGCCAACTATGCCGCCACCCACGATATCGGCAAACTGGGCATCGAACGTTTTTACGAAGATACCCTGCACGGCAAAACCGGTTATGAAGAGGTGGAAGTCAACAACCGTGGCCGGGTGATCCGCCAGTTGCATGAGCAGCCGCCTTCCGCTGGCAAAGACGTTTATCTGACCCTCGATCTCAACCTGCAACGCTATATCGAGCAACTGCTGGTGGGCAGCCGAGCCGCCGTAGTGGTCAGCGATCCGCGTACCGGCGGCATTCTGGCGATGGTTTCTAACCCCAGTTACGATCCGAACCTGTTCGTTGACGGCATCTCCAACAAAGATTATCAGGGGCTGCTCAACGATCCGAACCGCCCGCTGATCAACCGTGCCACGCAAGGGGTTTACCCCCCAGCCTCCACGGTGAAGCCCTATATCGCCGTATCGGCCCTCAGCGCCGGGGTGATCACTCGCAATACCGTGGTGTTCGATCCCGGCTGGTGGCAACTGCCCGGCTCGGAAAAGCGCTTTCGCGACTGGAAAAAGTGGGGCCATGGCCGCCTGAACGTCACCAAAGCCCTGGAAGAGTCTGCGGATACCTTCTTCTATCAGGTTGCCTATGATATGGGCATCGATCGTCTGTCGAGCTGGCTGAGCAAGTTCGGCTACGGTGACTATACCGGTATCGACCTGTCTGAAGAGCGTTCCGGCCTGATGCCGACGCGCGATTGGAAACTCAAGCGCTTCAAAAAACCCTGGTATCAGGGTGATACCATTCCGGTAGGCATCGGCCAGGGTTACTGGACCGCTACGCCGATCCAGATGTCCAAGGCTCTGAATACGCTGATCAACGACGGTGATGTCAAAATCCCGCACCTGCTGCAAAGCACCCGCATCAACGGGGTGCTGGTACCGTTCCGTCAGGAAGAACACAAGCAGATCGGTGATATTCATTCAGGCTTCTGGGAAATTGCCAAAGACGGCATGTACGGCGTTGCCAACCGGCCCAACGGCACGGCACGCAAGTTCTTTGAGGGCACCCCCTACAAGGCCGCGGCAAAATCGGGAACCGCACAGGTGTTCGGTTATGAAACCTATAACGCCCACAAACTCGCAGAACACCTGCGTGACCATAAACTGATGACCGCTTTCGCGCCGTACGACAACCCGACGGTCTCAGTAGCCATCATCCTGGAGAACGGCGGTTCAGGCCCGGCGGTAGGGACCATCACCCGCCAGATCCTCGACCATATCCTGTTGGGCGACAACAATACGCAATTACCCGACGCAGCCCCACTGCCGCCGGGTATAGAAGGTGATTAAGGTAGAATATGACTGAAAGCCAACAAAAGGGTTCCATCTGGACCAAGCTTCATATCGACCCGACTTTCCTGTTATTTATTCTGGCTCTGCTGGTCTATAGCGCATTCGTGATGTGGAGCGCCAGCGGCCAGGATGTCGGCATGATGGAACGCAAGATCGGCCAGATCCTGATGGGCATGATCGTGATGGGCGTGATGGCGCAGATCCCGCCACGGGTGTATGAAAGCTGGGCGCCCTACCTGTATATTTTCTGCGTTATCCTGCTGATTCTGGTCGACGCCTTCGGGCAGATCAGTAAAGGAGCACAACGCTGGCTGGATCTGGGCTTTGTGCGTTTTCAGCCGTCGGAAATCGCCAAAATCGCCGTACCGCTGATGGTGGCACGCTTTATGAACCGCGACGTATGCCCACCCTCGCTGAAAAATACCGGCATCGCGCTGGTCCTGATCTTCCTGCCGACGCTGCTGGTGGCGGCCCAGCCCGATCTCGGCACCTCGATTCTGATCGCCGCCTCCGGCCTGTTTGTTCTGTTCCTATCCGGGATGAGCTGGAAGCTGATTGCCTTTGCTGCCGTATTGGTGGCTGCCTTTATTCCGGTGCTGTGGTTCTTCCTGATGCATGATTATCAACGGGACCGCGTCATGATGCTGCTCGATCCGGAAAGCGATCCTTTAGGGGCCGGTTACCATATTATTCAGTCAAAAATCGCCATCGGTTCCGGCGGCCTGTCGGGTAAAGGCTGGCTGCAAGGAACGCAGTCACAGCTGGAGTTCCTGCCCGAGCGCCACACCGACTTCATCTTTGCGGTGCTGGCGGAAGAACTTGGCCTGATCGGCGTTCTGGTGCTGCTGGTGCTCTATCTGCTGGTGATCACCCGCGGGTTGATGATCGCCGCTCGGGCGCAGACCACCTTTGGCCGTGTGATGGTGGGTGGGTTGATGCTGATCCTGTTCGTTTATGTATTTGTTAACATTGGCATGGTCAGTGGCATTTTGCCAGTAGTTGGCGTACCTTTGCCTCTGGTCAGCTATGGCGGATCGGCATTGATTGTACTGATGGCTGGATTCGGCATCGTGATGTCGATTCACACGCATCGCAAAATGCTGTCTAAAAATCTATAAGAGGTGAGTAATGCGTAAGGAATGGCTTTGGGTCGGTGCAGTTGCTGTTGCGGTATTACTTTCAGCCTGTACCACTACCACGGAAGAAGCACCGGCTCCACAGCAGCAGCCCTACAACGGGCCAGTCACTGAAATTGGCGGTGTGGAGCCTCGGTATGAGCCCTATAACCCGACTACCATGCAGGATTATAAGGTCAATGGCGATACCTATCGCATTGTGAAAGACCCGCAAAACTTTTCGCAGACGGGTCTGGCCGCCTGGTATGGCGAAGAAGCCAACGGCAATACCACGGCCATTGGTGAGCGGTTTGATCCCAATGCCCTAACCGCCGCACACCCTACTCTGCCAATCCCAAGCTACGTGCGCGTGACCAACCTGGCCAATGGTCGCCAGTTGGTGGTGCGTGTCAACGATCGCGGCCCTTATACGCAAGGCCGGATTATCGATCTGTCAAAAGCGGTGGCCGATCGCCTCAACTTGACGAGCAATACCAAGGTGAAAGTGGACTTTATCAGCGTAGCCCCTGATGGCTCGCTGAGCGGCCCAGGTTCCATCGGCACCGTGGTTGCCAAACAGAGTTATGCCTTGCCACAGCGCCCAGACCTCAGTTCAAGCAGCATGGGAACCCCCGTACAGCAAGAGCAGCCGGTTGACCATGGTGCTGCCGTGCGCCCAATTGATAACAGTAGCCTGAACAACAGCGACAGCGGTGATGCCCCAATGCGCAGTGGCGGGTTCCTGGGAGCGCCAAGCGCCTTACCGGCTGGCGTATTGGAAGGCTCGGAACCACAACCGGCCGTTACAGCCCCTGCCGTCACCGCGCCGGCTGTTGCCAGCACGGCAGCCAGCGCAGGCGGTAGCGTCGTGGTCCAGGTGGGTGCCTTGAGCAACGCCGAACGTGCGCAAAGCTGGCAGCAACAACTGAGCCAGCAGTTTGGCGTTCCCGGTAAAGTCTCTGCCAATGGCAACGTCTACCGTGTTCAGCTAGGCCCGTTCAATCATCGTCAACAGGCGGTACAATTGCAGCAGCGCCTGGCCAGTGAAGCACAGCAACAATCTTTTATCACTGCTGCACCCTAAAGCGTGACGCTCGGTAGGCGATTACGGCTGATAGCCCATTTTTTAGCTGAAACATTTTCTTTCAGGTAAATATAGGTAAACCACTATCAGTCGGGTGAATGCCTAATGCCTGCCGGGATCCCATCTGTTATAGTGTGGCTCGTTTTTTAACTTAATCTCACGGATGTTGTCGTTCCGATCATGAAACATGTAACTTCTTTTCGCTTAATCAAGAGCCTAACGCTCGGCACCGTCATCGCGATAAGCGCAGCGTCAGTTGCCCATGCAGACGACGTTAATATCAAAACCATGATCCCGGGTGTCCCGCAAATTGATGCACAAGCGTACATCCTGATTGATTACAACTCCGGTAAAGTGTTGGCAGAGTCGAATGCCGACGCGCGTCGCGATCCCGCCAGCCTGACCAAAATGATGACCAGCTATGTCATTGGCCAGGCGCTGAAATCCGGCAAGATTGGCCAGGATGATATGGTCACCATCGGCCAGGATGCCTGGGCCACCGGTAACCCGGTGTTTAAAGGCTCCTCGCTGATGTTCCTGAAGCCCGGCGATCGGGTGCCGGTTTCCAAACTGACGCGCGGTATCAACCTGCAATCTGGTAACGATGCCTGTGTCGCCATGGCCGACTACGTTGCTGGCAGCCAGGATGCGTTCGTTAACCTGATGAACACCTACGTCAAGCAGCTTGGCCTGCAGAATACCCACTTCCAGACCGTACATGGCCTGGATGCAGAAGGCCAGTTCAGCTCTGCGCGTGATATGGCGCTGATCGGCCAGGCGCTGATCCGTGACGTTCCTGACGAATACGCCATCTATAAAGAAAAAGAGTTTACCTTCAACAACATTCGCCAGATGAACCGTAACGGTTTGCTGTGGGATACCAGCCTGAACGTTGATGGGATCAAAACCGGCCACACCGAGGCCGCCGGTTACAACCTGGTGGCATCGGCGACCGAAGGCCAGATGCGCCTGATCTCCGCCGTACTGGGTGGCCGCACCTTCAAAGGCCGTGAAACCGAAAGTAAAAAATTGCTGACCTGGGGCTTCCGTTTCTTTGAAACCGTCGCACCGCTGAAAGCAGGTAAAGAATTTGCCTCAGAGCCGGTCTGGTTTGGCGATGCCGATCGCGTAGAACTGGGCGTAGATAAAGACGCTTTCCTGACCATCCCGCGTGGCCGGATGAAAGATCTGAAAGCCAGCTACGTGCTGAACACGCCGGAAATCCACGCGCCGCTGGCAAAAAATCAGGTCGTCGGCACCATCAACTTCCAGCTGGATGGCAAGACTATCGATCAACGCCCGCTGGTCGTATTGAACGAAGTAAAAGAAGGCGGCATCTTCAGCCGTCTGGTAGATTACATCAAGCTGATGTTCCACCACTGGTTTGGCTAAGGCTTGAAACGGGGAATTTCAGCCCCATATCCTACTTAGCAATCACTCCCGCTCCGGCGGGAGTTATACTTTATAGACAAGCTTTACCCACGGAGCGCATTCACATGCAAAAAACTAAACTGAACGAACTGCTCGAATTCCCTTGTTCCTTTACCTACAAAGTAATGGGCTTGGCACAACCCGAGTTGGTAGACCAGGTGGTTGAAGTGGTGCAGCGCCATGCTCCAGGGGATTACAACCCGCAGGTTAAACCGAGCAGCAAAGGCAATTACCACTCCGTTTCCATCACCATCACCGCGACCCATATCGACCAAGTGGAAACACTCTATGAAGAGTTAGGCAACATTGAGATTGTCCGCATGGTGCTGTAATGCCAGCCTATAACCCCACCGGCACCGCCTGCTCGTGCTGTGCCTGGGTGCTGGGGATAAATGCTGGTCGTGAGCCAGAGCGCTCGGTATAATGGTTTTCTCACTTCTGTAACCTGACGATGACTCGTTTGCAACATAATAAGATCATTTTGCGTCACCTGGGGTTGCAGCCCTATGCGCCTGTATCCCAAGCCATGCATCACTTCACCGACAGCCGCACCGAATCCACGCCCGATGAACTGTGGCTGGTGCAGCATCAGCCAGTGTTTACCCAGGGGCAGGCTGGTAAGGCGGAACACGTTCTGATGCCAGGAGATATCCCGGTGGTGCAGAGCGATCGCGGCGGCCAGGTGACCTACCATGGCCCTGGTCAGCAGGTGCTGTACGTGTTGGTAGATCTGAAACGCAACAAAGTTGGCGTGCGCCAACTGGTCACCGCACTGGAAGAGACGGTTATCAATACCCTCGCCCATTTCAATATCCCGTCGCGCGCGCGCCCAGATGCACCCGGCGTTTATGTGGGCGAACAGAAGATTTGTTCACTGGGCTTGCGCATCCGCAAAGGCAGTTCCTTTCATGGCCTGGCCCTGAATGTCGCGATGGATCTGGCCCCGTTTTTGCGCATCAACCCCTGTGGTTATGCCGGTATGCAGATGACACAAGTCAGCGCGCTGGTGCCTGGCGTCAGCATAGAAGACGTTCATCCAATCCTGGTACAGGAATTTGTTCATTTACTCGGCTACCAGACGGTCGAGCTTCGTAACTGGAACCTGCACGATTATGAGTAAACCGATTCAGATGGAACGCGGCGTCAAATACCGCGATGCAGACAAAATGGCGTTGATCCCGGTAAAAACGGTGGTCACCGAACGGCAGGAGCTGTTACGCAAACCCGAGTGGATGAAGATCAAACTCCCTGCCGACTCTACGCGCATTCAGGGCATCAAAGCCGCGATGCGCAAGAATGGTCTGCATTCGGTGTGCGAAGAGGCTTCGTGCCCGAACCTGTCCGAATGCTTCAACCATGGGACAGCAACCTTCATGATCCTGGGCGCCATCTGCACCCGCCGCTGCCCATTCTGCGACGTGGCCCATGGCCGCCCGGTTGCTCCGGATGCCAATGAGCCGGAAAAACTGGCGCAGACCATTGCCGATATGGCGCTGCGTTACGTGGTCATTACCTCGGTTGATCGCGACGATCTGCGTGATGGCGGTGCACAGCATTTTGCCGACTGTATCGCCGCAATCCGCGCTAAAAGCCCCAATATCAAGATCGAAACGCTGGTGCCCGATTTCCGTGGCCGCATGGACCGCGCCCTGGAGATCCTCACGGCTACCCCACCTGACGTGTTCAACCACAACCTGGAAAACGTGCCGCGTATTTATCGCCAGGTGCGCCCAGGTGCTAACTATGAGTGGTCACTGAAGCTGCTGGAGCGTTTTAAAGAAGCGCATCCGGATATCCCAACCAAGTCGGGCCTGATGGTCGGTCTGGGTGAAACCAATGCGGAAATCGTAGAGGTGATGCGCGATCTGCGCCGCCATGGCGTTACCATGCTGACTCTGGGCCAGTATCTGCAGCCAAGCCGCCACCATCTGCCTGTGCAGCGCTATGTCAGCCCGGCAGAGTTTGACGAAATGAAAGAAGAAGCCATGGCGATGGGCTTCACCCATGCTGCCTGCGGCCCGTTTGTTCGCTCCTCCTACCATGCCGATCTGCAGGCGAAAGGGTTGGAAGTGAAATAAGCACGGTAATTTTTTGTTACGCTTCGGCGCGCAGAAACGCCAAAAAACGGATGTCCTCATGGCATCCGTTTTTTATTGCTCAACAGCACGCAAAATTACACGTCTTTCTTCTCAACGCTCTGCTGGGCAGCCTGATTCTCTGCGGTGTTTGGCGAGGGCGAAGCATCTTCCCCTACGGCCTTTTTGAAGCCTTTCAGTGCCGCCCCTAAATCTGCCCCGAGGGTGCGCAGTTTGCTGGTGCCAAACAGCAATACAATCAACACCGCAATCACCAGAAGCTTGGTAATACTGATACCTTCCATATTCACCTTCTTTTCATTATGGCTGCAAGATGCAGCATGGAAACAAGCCTTGCCTATCAATATTTAGCTACTTTCTCGCATTCGGAACAACAACAACATGTAACAGAGTGAGATCTGGCAGAGATGTTCTATGCTTAATGCATGGGGCATGTTTCTCTATTTGGCGTTTCTCAAGTGCATGATACGCTGCATCATTAACCACAAGGGAGGCGTTGGATGCCAATCGCTCCATTAATCGCTACAACAACGGCGACGACACGACGATCGGGGCTCGGTTTTGCCAAACGCACTTACCTGCCACGTATCGTCGGCCTGGCGATTGGTTCGCTTTGCGTGCTCGCTGCCATATTCCCTTTACACCCCCCCTTTGCCGTATGGTTGCTTCTGGCATTTAATGGTTTTGTCTGGCCCCATATTGCTTATCAGTGGTCCATCCGTTCTGATAAACCCTTTGCTACCGAGATCCGCAATCTGCTGATAGACGCCTTGATGGGCGGTGCCTGGGTCGCGGCCATGGGTTTTAATGCACTGCCCGCGGTAGTGATCCTGTCTATGATGAGCATGAACAACATTGCTTCCGGTGGACTTCCACTGTTTTTTAAAGGGCTGGCAGCGCAGATTATCGGTGCCGTACTGACCAGCGCCGTGCTGGGTTTTCCTTTTTATCCGCAAACCACGCCACAACAGCTGTATCTTTGTTTGCCTATGATCTTTATCTACCCGACATTTCTTGGGTTTGTCACCTACCGTACCGCCAAACACCTGGCAGAAAAAAAACGGGAGTTGTTGCGTATCAGCATGCGGGATGGTTTAACGGGCCTCTATAATCGCCGCCATTGGGAACATCTGTTGCACAATGAGTTTGACGGCTGCCAGCGTTATGGTCGCAAAGCCACGCTGATCCTGATGGATATTGATCACTTCAAGACGATTAATGATACCTTCGGCCATGCACTGGGGGATGAGGCGTTGATCGTTCTTGCGGAAGAGTTGCTGCTGGGATTACGTGTGGTAGATATCGTAGGCCGCTACGGTGGGGATGAATTTGGTGCCGTGTTGCCGAATACTAGCGCCGAGCAAGCCAGCCAGGCGCTGAAACGCATTCAGGAAAGTTTAAATGTAATCGCTTTCCGTGAAGCCCCTGAGCTCAGGTTGCACATCAGCGCCGGTATCGCTGAATACCAGCAAGGGATGCGCGGTTATCAAGATTGGCTGAAAGCAGCGGATGGTGCGTTATATCGAGCGAAAAATAATGGCCGCAACCGCCAGGAATTGGCTATTCCTCAGCCTTGATTTTGTGGTCAGGCTACAAAACAAAATCTACAGCGTGTAAAATCCATCTGGCCTGGTAAAAATACCCGTGCCGACAGACGGAGATGACATTCCTCCATAACCGCCCTCATCGGCTGATGATGTCTACGTAACCTCTCAGAGGGGAGCGTAGTGTCATGCCCGAACCTTTCTGAGTTTCCTCAATTTTTTGTGAACAGGTTTTCGATCATGTTGAGTTCTTTACTGGCAGTGTTTATTGGCGGTGGCTTAGGCAGCGTGTTGCGCTGGATGGTGAGCATGAAGATGAATCCACTGCATCAGCATATTCCCTTAGGCACGCTGAGTGTGAATCTGGTTGGCGGGTTCATTATCGGCTTGGCCCTCGCACTGTTTACGCGAATGACGCACCTGGATGCGACCTGGAAGCTGCTGATCACCACCGGTTTTTGTGGCGGGTTGACCACTTTCTCCACGTTTTCTGTCGAGGTTGTTTATCTGTTACAGGATGGCCGTCTGGTGTGGGCCATCGTCAATATGTTGCTCAATCTGGCGGGATCGCTGGCCATGACGCTGCTGGCGTTTATGTTGGTCAGTTGGCTGAGCGGGCAATAAAAAACCCGCTCATGGAGCGGGTTTTAAGAATTTTGGCTACTGTAGCTTAGATAGCGATAACGTTAGCAGCAGATGGCCCTTTGGCACCGTTCGTGATTTCAAATTCTACACGCTGGCCTTCAGCAAGAGTTTTGAAACCATTGCTAGCGATGGCAGAGAAATGGACGAAAACGTCCTTGCTACCATCTTCCGGAGTAATGAAGCCGAAACCTTTGGATTCATTAAACCACTTAACGCTACCTTTAATCTTAGACATCAAACTTACCTTTAACGTGAATGTAAGACACAAAGTGTGTGTCAGATACAGTACAGCAATTAGAGGGGATTTTGTCCACAACCGAGATCACATAAAATCGATAAAAAGTGAAAAAGTCCGCAACCGGCACAGTAAACTGATTGTTACAGTCAGTAAACGTTAGTAACGCAGCCCGAACCTCTGAGGATCCTGCTACTTTCACCGCAGAACACCGCCCCTCTGTCACAGCAAGGCATTCCACGCTATCATAAACGCTGTGACGAACGATTTTATGAGAATAATGATGAACGGCAAGATAACGACTTTTTTTGCAGACAAAGGCTTCGGTTTTATCACCGACGAGAACGGGGAAAATCGTTATTTTCACGTGATTAAAGTGCAGAATCCGGAGCTGATCAAAAAAAATGCGCTGGTAACCTTTGAGCCCACCAACAACACCAAAGGGCCATCTGCCTATGCGGTAAAAGTGCAAGCACCCAGCAAATATATCACTATCGCTAATGAAAGGATCAAGATCTCCAGCATCAAATCCTTCCATACCTTTACCCAAGAAGTGCCGGTAAAAGCCGATGTCGATAAAGAAAACACCGTGCTTTCAGTGGGTTTGCTGATGAACCGCATCCGCCCGCAGGTGGCTGAAACACCGCAAGCGCTGGAAACCCTGCGCATGTTGTCCATTACGACGTTCCAGAATGTGACTCACACCTTTTCAGAGCACGAAATTGATATTGATGAAACGCTGAAGGCGCTAAAAACGTTGTAACCCAGCAGAAAAACAATCAAAGCTTTTTAATGCCACCTGTGTTAGCGTGAGTTTTCATCTGACACAGGTACATACCATGTCTGAATCCATTAGCGTCAAAGGTTTTAACAACCGTAAAACCCAAATCGCCTGCCCTAAATGCAGCTATGTCACCGAGCAGCAGTGTTCTAAATTACGCAAGAACATCACTCTGATCTGCCCTAATTGCGGTACACAGTTTACGCCGAAACAGGGTTAAGGGTTATCTGAACATGTCACGATGCACTTTGTTAGGGCTGATACTGTTAAACGACTCAACGCGGTTGTGGCCCTGGGACTTGGCACGATAAAGCGCCGTATCCGCCATATTCATCAGTTGCTCAAGGGATTTTTCCTCGGTCATCGCCAAACTGGCGACCCCGATACTGATGGTGATCCGCAGCGGGGCTTTGCCAGCCGGATTCATATCCGCACTTTCCACCCGCTTGCGCAAATATTCCCCCAGTGCCACAGCCTGTGTAACCAGCGCGCGCGGCATCATAATGGCAAACTCCTCCCCACCGAGCCGGCCAAATAACTGATCGTGGCGCAGTTCACGCCGCAGAATATGAGAAAAGTTTGCCAACACCCGATCGCCGATCGCATGCTCGTACATATCGTTGATCAGTTTGAAGTGATCGATATCGATCAACAGCACTGATATTGCTTCTTTGGTTTGATGCTTATATTGCAGCAATTCTCGCGCTTTACGTATAAATGCGCTGCGCCCCAATGCTCCGGTAAGAAAATCATGATTGGCACTGTGCTCTAGCTTGCGCAGCAGTTTGCGATTCACAACGAGTGAACTGGCCAGGATTAACGGCCCCATCACTAACATAGCAATCCCCAAACGGGCTGACATCAGCGAATCCAGCACGGCGGCATCAGGCCCCGGTGTTTGATACAGCATGATATTGCTGGAAACGCTGATAATCTCGCTCACCCCGGTAAGCAACGTCAGAAGCGTGACGCTGAACAACTGGTAGCGCACGGCGCACCACAGCAAGGCAGGGATCGGGAATGCTATCGCTCCCGGCCCACCGATATACAGGCTTAATACCAGCGAGCAAAGCAGAGCCAAAAAGGGCATACTGATGCGCCATTGCCAGTCAATTTGGATGCGCAGCAGCTGCTTCAAACGCGGAGCGGATAGAATTACGGGTAAGATCAGTAGGTTAGTTGAAAATTGTTCACTAAACCATGCTCCCCAAGCGACGGTAACCGAATTGTAGTATAGGGTGTCATCGTGCAGCACAGACAGCGTAGCAGAGATCGCCGCTCCTAGCAGGCAGGCGGTAAACATATATAGAATCGCCTGTGGTTTTCCCAACCGCCGCTGTGCGTTTGGCAGCAGTTGCATCACTACATAGCCAGTGGCGATTAACGCCATATTACAAGCATTCAGCCAAAGCGCGTGCGACCATCCCTCAGCGGTAGTCAGATCTGCAGCAACCATGCCAAGGTAAATAGCCACCCAGCCCACAAAGGTGGCATAAGCAGGTTTACGCAGCAGTAAACCAAGCAGAATGGCGTTCACCGGCCAAAATAGTGAAAGTGCTCCCAAAGGACGGGTAAAAATCCCCGTGAGAGAAAGCAGAAAGGCCAGCAAGAAAAGAGTTATCGATAGAACTGTTGCGGGCAAACGTTGCTTCGAATGTAACCCAACGTTCATAACTTAAGCCAAGATGTTGAAATAACCATGATCATTTTGTGCATATTATCTTTCCCGGCAAAGTGAGAGTGAAAAACTTCTCTCCTCTAAAAAACCAAATGAATCAATCGGAAAACTGTACAACTCTTTATTGGACGGAATCAGCTTAATTTACTTTTTCGGGAATTGGAGGTTCACGTTTACAGGAATGAATCCCTAATAACAAACGGCTGATCAAAACATAGCTTAAAACGTTACCCTTCGAAAAATGCCAACACTGAAAAAAGATATAACTCATCTTCTGAACGTATTCTTTAATCATGGCGTATTTTCCTGCAAGTCTTGCCAAAGCGCAACAAAAAAAGCCCGGCGAGGAACCCGGCACAATGATACGCCATGCAGTGTTAGCCCAAGCAAACTAATAACGTTTCTTACATCGTGTTCACTTGTGCTGAAAAAGAGCATTACGCCAAGGCTACTAGCCCCGAAGCCGTAAGGAGGTATGCCATACATAGATTTTCCTTCCCCTCATGAGTCTCTAAGCCAGGCTGCCAGCGGTGAGCCGCTAAAGCGCAGCGCCCAAGCACATTGTCATCACGGTAGATAAAAAAATCCCGCACAAGGCGGGATAACAATCAATAAGGAATAGTCTTACGCTACAGATAAAGAAATAACACAACATCATCGGGTAAGTTCTACACTAGCAGCAAAAATGTATAGAACTGTCATGTAAACGTAAGTATGGTGTGATAGATGTAACTTCTGTTCAAGCCATTAATAAATATATCTTTGAATTTTTACCCAGGGTGATTTAATTAGCATCATGAAATATAAACCATATTTTTATTAATATTTTTAGCCCTCAGCTGTAAAAACCGAGGGAGCAAAAACACCGTTCAGCACAATAAACTGTAATTTCTGTTCCGCGCAATCAGCACAATGAATTAATTGAATATTACATAAACCTGCAGGTTACCAACTCAACCCGCGGACACAATTGCCCCAGTTGCTGCCGCCGTCATCGCCAGTACCATAGCAACCTGCGGTTACAGAACACTGCGCTATTCCTAGCGCGCAAAGTGGGGAACCTCTCCCCTCAAGCCCCCTAGGGGCAAAATATTCAGGAAATACCTTGAAAAATCTGGGTATAACTTCAATATACAATATGTTGTCTGCCATTTCGGTAGGTCTAGCAAAGGGAAACGAATATGTTAGAGAATTATTTTGGCTCCGGGCTCGCACCGACAGAAGAGCAAAAGCGCAGATTACTGGCCGTGCAGGCGGCATTGGAGCTTTTGAAGGCAACGCTGTCTGATACCAATGATGGCAACGGTGTTGAATACCAATTAAGGACGGCAGAAAAATACGTTGGTTCTCTCGCTGATGCCATTCAGGCTGCCGTAGAGAAAAAGTAACTCCGCCATAAGGCTGAACCCACCCCCGCACAATATTGCTCGCGGATATTGTGCGGGGGTTTCTTTTTGCGCTTAGCGCACCGGATGGGGTGCCTGGTTTGCACCACCTAACGCCTCCAGGAGCATCCCTAATGCCAGGTAGCGACGCCGATCGGGAGGGAATGAGAGATGACACACACTTCTGACAAGGGAATTTTTGATTCCCGTTTTTTCTAGCTTGGGTTTTGTTATTAATGACTCAACGGTGGGCAAACAGGGAAGAATGACATGAACAGAGCCGATTTCTCTCAACGTATTGCCAACCTGGGTAATCTTACCGATACCGACCGGCGTATTATCGACTATTTCGACAAACATTTTGAGTCAATCCCCTACAGCAAAGTGATTGATATCTGTAATGAGGTCGACATTGCCAAGTCAACCCTGGGGCGGTTTATGATGAAAATCGGCTTCAATGGCTTTCGGGATTTTAAACAATCCACCACTGAGCCCGATCTTCGCAGGAATATTTCGCCCATCGAGCGATTTAATAAAAAGAAAAACACCAACAATGGCATTGAGTATATTGAAAAACACTGTGAAGAAATCACGAATAATATTAACAACACGTTAAATAACATCAACAGAAAGGATTTGGAGAAAACTATTGCGCTGATTTGCGATCCGCAAAAGCGGCTTTATGTGATTGGCAGCGCCACAGCACATGCCTTGGCAGAATATTTTTATCTGCTCGGCAGATATATTAAAAAAGACATTGTGCTGCTGGATGCCAACATTGCTAATCTGCCACATAAATTAATTGATTCGCGCAAGGGTGATGTCCTGCTTGCCATCTCCTACTACCGCTTCTCCAGCGTCACCACGCGGCTGATAAAATGGTTTTATCAGAATCGCGGCGATACTATCGTGATCACCGACAACGCAGTCAATCCGTTCAGCCACTTCGCTAGCGCACTGCTGCTGATGGAGAGCCAGCATAGTGGGTTGTTCAGCAGCCGCAGTGCCGGATTCGTGCTGATTGAAGCACTGGTCAATTACATGGGTGAGGTTACCAACAATGAATTGGGTGATAACTTCCACGTGATGGAATCCCTATTTGAAGCTTTTAATGTTTTTAATAAATAGAATCAAATTAACGTTAGCCTACAACAGAGAAAAATAAACCCTTCATTTACTGGCGGGTCTTTTTTATAACCCTCACCTAATAAAAATCTAATATGATGATTATTAATACCTGGAATTTATTTTATTCAGCGAGGTTTCTATAATGAGCAGTGAAAACAGAGAGATTCCTGTTTGCCCCGAGCAACAAATAATTCCCACCCCACAAGGGAATTTATCTTTCCGCACTTGTGGAGCCGGTGAAACCATTATCTTCTTGCACGGTATTCTCGGCAGTTCTAAAGCCTGGCCGTTCCAATTTGCCGCACTTTCGCCCACTTACCGCATTGTCGCCTGGGATGCTCCGGGGTATGCCGACTCAGCGCTGGTCGCCGCCGAGATCGATGCCTATGAGCAGATGTTACATCAGCTGATTCTACACCTTGGCGATGAAAAAGTGTCCCTGGTTGGCCATTCAATGGGGGGAACCATTGCCAGCCGCTATGCTGCCCGGCATCCCGAGAGGATCAAAAATCTGGTTCTGTCCTGCACGCACCCGGGCTATGGCGCACCAGAAACGGCACCGATCTCAGAAAAGCTGGAAACCCGGCTGAAAGAGCTGGCTGAAATCGGCCGCGAAGCCTATGGCAGAAACCGCGCGCGCGATCTGCTCCCCTTCCCCGACGTGCCCACTGCGGTATTGGACTACGCGGCAGAGATTGCGGCACAAACCAATCTGGAAGGCTTGAGACGCGCCACGCGGATGCTGCAGTTGGCCGATAACCGCCCGCTGCTGCCACAAATATCCGTGCCTACGCTGATCTTGACCGGCGAAAAAGACGGCGTGGTACAGCCGAAATTAAAAGCCGATCTGTTAGCGCTGGTGCCATATACCCAGCATATCGAGATGCCCGGTCTGGGCCATGCGCCTTATTTTCAGGCTCCGGACTATTACAACACCTTGCTGTGCGAATTTATCGCTAATCACTGAAAATAGGGGCTACGATGACTGGATTTATCATCGGCATAATCATTACCGTTCTTGCCGCCTGGTTTATTATCAAAAACTATCAACCACAGGCCATATTGCTGCTGGCCGGGTTGAGTTTATTACTCATCACGGCAATCTTCTTCCCGGAACAATCGATCCTGTATGGCAAAGCCAAGTCTATCGGCTGGGTCGGTGGGGATATTTTTGCGTTTGTTAAAGAGTCCTTGACCACCCAAGTCGCCGGTATCGGTTTGATCATTATGGCAGCGGGGGGTTTTGCTGATTATATGGATCACATCAAAGCGTCGAACTCGATGGTGAATCTGTGTATCAAGCCGCTGCAGATGATCAAAGCCCCCTACCTGATTTTAGCGATCGGCTACATCTTGTCTCAATTGCTGCATGTGGCGATCTCCAGTGCGGCCGGTTTAGCCATGCTGTTACTGGTAACCTTCTTTCCGGTGCTGGTGCGTTTAGGGGTCAGTAAAGCCGCCGCCGCTTCAATGATCGGCATGTCGGCATTTATGGATCTCGGCCCGGCGGTCGGCACCGCTAACCTAGCGGCAAAACACGCCGGTATGGAAACGGCGATCTACTTTGCTCACTACCAACTGCCGGTCGCCACCGGGGTGATGCTGGTAGTGGCCGTGCTGATCTTTTTCACCGCACGCTATTTTGATGCCAAAGACGGGCATGTGGTGGCCCAACAGCACCACCAGCCACAAGCTGATGAAGACAGCGGGAAAGTACCGGCTTTTTACGCTTTTCTGCCGATTTTCCCGGTCATTCTGGTGATCGTCTTCAGCCCGCTCATCGTCAGCAGCATCAAGATTGACGTGGTGACCGCCATGATCATTGGCACCTTACTGGCGTTTTTCTGTGAACTGCTGGTCAGGCGGGATTTTAAAGCGGCCTGCAAAGGGATACAGGTATTTTTTAAAGGGATGGGTTCGATGTTTACCAGCATCGTCTCCCTGCTGGTGTGTGCCGACGTATTTGCCCAGGGGCTGCAAATCATCGGGGCCGTGGATTTTATCATCCACACCGTTCAGGCCGCCGGTTTTGGCTTTGGCAATATGACCGTTGTGATGGCCCTGCTGGTTTGCGTGACTGCGGCCCTGACCGGTTCCGGCGTCGCCGCGTTCTTTTCTTTCTCCGGTTTGGCGCCGGGCATTGCCGCCAAGTTTGGTGAAAGCGCCGTCAGCATGATTCTGCCGATGCAATTGATGGCGGGTATGGGAAGATCGATTTCCCCGGTTGCAGGGGTGATTATTGCGGTCAGTAAAGCCGGTGAATGCTCACCCTTTATGATTGTCCGCCGCACGCTTATTCCGGCCATTGGCGGCATGGTTACCATGCTGGTGCTGAACGGTATTCTCAACTAACTCCCTCCTCCTTAGGGCGGTAAACTCGCCGCCCCATCCAAATTCCTACCTATTGGCCTAGTCAATTCTTAAATAATCAAACGGATATATATAACCTCGTGCTCCGGTTGTACACTCTCTATCAGCCACTTAGTGTGAAAGGTTCAGATTTTATTAACAAGGAGTGTTGATATGTTCTCGAGGATCATGTTTGTTCTGTTTGCTGCCGCCGTCTTATTAGCGCTGATCAACTGGGAGCGGATATGGGCGATCATCCGCCCGATAGTCTAATGCCGTAGATAAGCCAGCAGCGGCCTCAGCCCCTCTCCTGTGGGGTGCTGATGCTGGAAACGTTTCGCCCTCTATTTATGGCAATATCATTGCTGCACTCTTTGTGGATTTCCGTAATTAACAGCCGTGCTAGCGGTGGCAACGTGGTTTGCTGGCGGTAGATCAAACTGTAATGGCCATCAGGCAGTTTTTCTCTCAGCGGGATAAAGCAAAAAAGATCTTTCATCGAATCCGTCTGTTCAATCAGCTTGGGGCTGATGGACAAGTAGTCAGCCTCTAAAATCAGATGCTCTGCCACAGCGACGGAATCCCCTTTCAATATTGAGTATTCTATATCTGCTTCCGCTGGGAAAAAAAGGGATTCGAGATCGTTGTAATATCCGGCATCGGCCACGGGGAGATACCATTTCGCATTGCGAAGCGCTGCCAAACAGGTCGCATGCGCCAAGGGATGACCTTTTCTGGCAATGACACCGAATGAACAGGAAAACAGAGGCTCTTCGATAAACTCCCCCAGAGAGATTGCGTTAGAGATTATGCCAATAAAGAAATCCAGCTTCCCTTCCCGCAGGGCGGGCAGTATCTCAGACTGCTGGCCTTCATAAAGCGTTATTTCTGCATTGGGATAAGCCTGCAGAATGCCAGTAACGGCATTGGAGATAAATTTAAACACCTTGGTATGAGAACAACCAAATGAGACACTCCCTTGGTGTAACCCCTTGACCTGTTTCACTTCGTTTACCGCAGTCTCCAACTCACGCAGCACCCGCTTGACACGGGTCTCGAAGCGCCTGCCAATATCAGTCAGCACCATACCCTTCGTGTCGCTAACCATCAGTTTCGCGCCCAAGATCGTCTCCAACTCACGCAGAGAACGAGACATATTCGATTGAGTTTGATTTAGCACCTTTGCGGCCGCGCGCATGCCGCCATGTTGAATAATGGCCTCAAAAATTTTGAGATGGCTTACTGTAGGCAAACGCGACATGAGGCACCTCTGGGCTAATCAATTTAGAACCACTTTCCAACGCTCTTTCTATACTCGTCATACTTCACGTGGCCTGAGGATCGCCAGGCTGGAAAGCCCAAGACATGTCATCTGTCTCTGAGGTTTTCAAACTTGCCGCGCCCCGCAACTTGAAGAACTAAGGGAATACATAAAGAGACATCAGCAAACACATCGCTTCAATGAAAATATAGCAAAATAATAAACTCACCAGTCAGAATAAAGCTCACCGCGCTTTATCGATGGTACAATTCCACCGTTGGTTCACCACGCTCTGATTGGCAACGATCTGCAGCGATAATGCCGCATCCAGCATATGTGTGATGCTGTACTCCAGCACCACATCATCCAGGTTACTGGCGGTGCGCTCAATTCTAAACAGTGCACAACCCTGCTCGATGTTCAACAGATGGGCTAATTTGGCATCGCAGATCACGGGTAAATAGCGCTCCGTTGCCTTGGTTGGGGAGTAACCGAAGGTTTCCCGCAGTTGCTCATACAGCGGGCTGCCATTATCAACGTGGCTCAGATCGTTATACACCCGGCCATTTAAATAGGTGACCGCATGGCCAACCACTTTCTCGCCTTGCATAAACAAGCGTTCAAGGCGCATCAGTTGGCTACCCAAATCCAGCCCCATCCGTTCGGCCACCTCTTGGCTGGCCATGATCGAAAGCAGGGAGAGGATCTCTGCCTCCACCGGCGTGGCGGAATGGAAGGCCACCAGGGCCTCGGGCAGGTCGGTATAGTGTTTATGCAGTGCATCACGATTGATAAAGGTGCCTTTACCCTGCTCGCGGTACACCATGCCGATGCTGGCGAGTGAATCAATCGCCTGCTTGATGGTACCGCGCGCGACTTTAAACTCATCGGCGAGCAGCAGCTCGCCAGGGAGTTTATCCTCATAAGTAAAGGTGATGATGCGTTGCAGGATAATGCCTTTTATCCTGAGATACAGTGGGAGTCCGTCAGACTCAAACATACTCATGCTCCACTCAGAGGTAGTGTATTTGGCTCCTGTAAGCGTCAAGTATATCCTGATTTATCTGCTGATTACCGTCTATGTTTGCGCTCGCCAGGATCGGCGGCGTGCGCTGTTGCTGTTGCATCAGTTCGCAAATACGCAACACCAGGCTGTTGGCGATGGTCGCTCCCATGATGGTCGACAACGGCGCGGCTTTTTGCGCCAACCCTGGCAGGCTGACGGCGGCATCGCCATAGTCGCATTGGTTATCAATGGTGATATCGGCAATATCCACCAACAGCTTGCCGCTGGAATGGCGGGAACTGACGCGCGCGGCGGTAGCCAGGCTGGTGATAGCGATCACCTTGGCACCCAGTGCCCGGGCGGCCAGCGCCACATCAAGGGTGATGGCATTGCGGCCAGAAACCGAGTGTATCAGCAACGTATCCCCTGCCTGCAACGGTGATTGCTCAATCAGCACCCTGCCCAAGTGTTCAACATTCTCTACCGCGCTGGTCAGCGTCAATGGCCGCACGTTAAGCATCAGTGCGGGCGTAAACAACGGGTTGACGATCGCCAAGCCGCCAGCGCGGTAGCTCATCTCCTCCGCCAGAATACCCGCATGGCTGGCACCAAACACAAACAGGTTGCGGCCAGCCAGCGCCGTTTCGGCCATCACTTCCGCTGCGCGATTAATCGGCTCCGGCTGCTGTTCCAACAGTGCCAATTTTTGCCGAATTTGCTCGTAATATTGGCTTAATGCCTTGCTCATCGCCTTCCCTCCCCCGTCAGAATGTCAGCAGCTTGGTCAACGCACTAATCAACGGTGCCAGCATAAACATATCGCTGTCACCGGCCCACAGTGCGGTATCAGGAATGGTGCTGCCGATAAAATAATTGACGCAGAAGTATTGCCCCCAGGCCACCACGGTGGAGGTAATAAACCCGGCCAACAGCGCCCCTTTGTACCCGCCGGTGATATTGCCAAACACCCCCGCCGTGCCCGCGTGGAAGAAAATCACAATCATGCTGGGAATGAAAACATAGCCGGTATAGTGGCCAATCAGGGTGAGCCACAGCAGCGAACCGATAAAAGCGCCGACGAAGCCCAGCACCACCGCATTAGGGGCAAAGTTGAACAGGATCGGGCAGTCGAGCGCGGGTTTGGCACCGGGCACCAGCCGCGAGCCAATGCCGTTAAACGCTGGCACCATTTCACCGATAAACATCCGCACGCCCAGCAGCACCACGGCAATGCCGCCGGTAAACATCAGCGACTGCTTTAACGCATAAATATAGAAACTCAGGTCGCCAGACTGCGCCAGAATCTCCGCGGCCTTGGGCGTACCTTTGATTTGCAGAATAAAGGTGCCGATAAAGAACAGCAGCGACATGGTCAGCGCGGTAACCACGTTGGAATCGCGCAGGAAGCCAAGTTTTTTCGGCACTTTGATATCTTCAGAGCTGGTTTTATTCGCCGCAAATACCTGGCCAAACAGCGCCCCCAGCAACGCAACGGAAGCCGAGGTGTGCCCTAAGGCTACGTTGTCGTTGCCGGTAATTTTGCGTACCCAGGGCTGTACCAGCGCCGGTTGTAACGTCCAATACAGCCCCATGATCACCGTCAGCATCAGCGTCAGTTGCAGGCCGGAAATCGCCGGATTGCTGTTCACCATCACACCGGCAAAAATCATGGTGGTCCAGAACATCATATGGCCGGTCAGGTAGATATATTTAAACCGCGTCAGGCGAGCCAACAGCAGGTTGAGCGCGAATCCCCCGGCGATGGCAATCGTCACGCTGCTGCCATAGCGCTCAGTGAAATGCACCTGACCAATGATATTGGTTAAGTTCATTGAGCTTAAGCCAAACACTTCAGTCCAGATGGGCTGAAAGATCAACAGCGCCGAGACGATAATGCCCGCCCCCGCGCCAATGATCAGAAACCCCAGAATGCCTTTCAGCGTGCCAGAGACAATATCCGCCAGCGGTTTGCCTTGTAATACCAGCCCCAGCAGCACAATCAGGCCGATTAAAATTGATGCCTCGCCAAAAATATTGACCGTAATCCAGCGCAATACCCCCAGAAATTCACTCATGGCTATGCTCCCTGCTGCAGAATACCGGCCTGTTCCAACGCCTGGGTAATCTCTTTGCTGTCGATGTAGTTATTCACGATCACCACCGGGCACGGCATGTGCCGCAGGTTATCCACCAGCTCTGCATTGGTGATCACCACGTCAGCACTGGCCGAAGCGGCCGAAGAGACATCCATATGTTCAACCGAAGCCTGAATGCCGTGCTGCTTTAACACCGACTCCACGTTCATTTTAAGAATCAGGCTGGAGCCCATACCCAAACCGCACACCGTCAGAATTTTCATTGCTCGTCACTCCGTGTTAAGCCATCAAGATCGGGTTATACCCGTTATACTTCAAGTTGCTTGGGTGTTGGCTTCATTACTCGGCCCATGCTGGACATCGCCCCTTCGGGGCCGCTGCAAGCAGCGCTGTTCAAATCGGCCATGACCGATTTGTCTTTCGGTTGCCGCCTACAAGCAACTCGAATTATTTTGGGTATATACCGCGCAGGCCATCAGCCGATAAAGCTGCTCGGGATCGCGGGAATTCATTAGCGTATGCAGGTTATTTTCATCTGCCAGCAAGGTAACAATGTGTTGAATCAGTTGAATATGCCGATCGCTGCTGGTGGCAGATAACCCCAGCACCACCTGCACCGGATCGTTCTCGGCATGACCAAACTCCACGGGTTCGCGCAGCCGTATCAGGCTGAACTGCGCCTTGATGGCACCTTGCTCCGGGCGCGCGTGTGGCATCGCCAAACCGGGGGCAATGACAAAGTAGGGGCCAAACTCCCGGTAACTGGCCACCATCGCCTGCACATATTCCGGCTGGCAGGCCCCCGTCTGACACAGCGCCTCGCCCGCCGCCCGAATCGCCTGTTCTGCGTTGCTGGCCGGATAATCAATACTGATGGCTTGCCGAACGATCATCGCCGCCTCCTTCTGCCAAATGAAGGCGGATGGAAGCCAGCGTGGCCTCCAGCGCCTGCTGCACAAATGCCTGCCCTTTCTCCTGGCTGGCACAACGCGGATCGCCCAACACCGCATAGTCGGAAAACTCGGTCCAGCGCACCGGCCGGTAGCGGAAATTTGCCGGGAAGCGCGGGTAGTGCGCGCGCGCCTGCGCCATATCAACGTATTCCGGGGCCAGCGCCAGCATCAGGGAAGTTTCAATCTCATCGGCATGCATATAGCCGGGGTAGGCAACGGCAGAGGTGCGCAATTGGCTCACGCAAGCGTCGATACCGGCCCAGCTATAGCTGAGCAGTGTAATACCCTCTTCCTTCAGCATTCTCGCCGCCGCTTTAATGGCGTCAAAGTTACCGTAATGCGCATTAATCACCGCCGTGGTCGCAATGCCATAGCTGGCCATATTGCGTGCCAGCGCCACCAGCAGTTGCACCAGCAGATCGTGACCGATATCGATCGCCCCGGCGTGCCCGCGCAGTGACCACACCTGGCTATAAGGCACCGCAGGCAGGCTGATCGCCGCTTCTCCCAGTTGCTGATCCAACAGGGCACAGAAACGTTCAGCCAGCAGATTATCGGTATCCAGCGGCAGATGATCGCCATGCGGTTCAACTGCCCCCAGCGGCAACAGCGCAATCTGCGCCCTTGCCAGCGCCTGTTTGGCCTGTTGTTCATTGAATTCATGCAGCTTCATGGTGCCCCCTTAGCCAAAAGCAAAGTAGCGGGCGGGGTTTTCTACCAGGAAGTCATACAGTAAGGCTTCGCCATCTAACCCCTCTTCCTGAGCTTCGGCAATAAATCTTGGCCGCCAATCGGCCAGGATAAACTTCAGCCCCAGGCCGCCTTTGCCGTAGTGGGCACTCATAGATTTACGGGCGAAATCGCCGCCAATTAAAATGTGTTTCTGATAGCCGCGTTTGCACAGTGCCAATATGGCCTGGGTGCGGACATGTTCTGGGTAGTATTTGATACGGCTCATCCCGTCAAAAGAGAGAAATGCCCCGGTGTTGGCAATCTGACGGTGGAGCCACGGATCAGGGTTACGATCCATATGAGCAAAACACAGGCGGGACAAATCCAGCCCTAAACTGCGGAAGATCTGTGCCTGTTCCAGCCCCATGGTGCCCATTTCCGTATGGCTGTGCATCGGCGCGCCAGTGCATTGCTGGGCCCTGACGATCACTTCCATGGTTTTGCGTTCCAAGGGGGAAATGGTGTTGTAGCCGGTGCCGCACTTCACCACACCGGCGCGATAATGGCTCCCTTCAATGCCGGTAGTGACCTCATGACAAACGTGCTCCACCAATGCGTCGATCGACGAACTTTCAATCCAGTCGGCAAAGGTCTGCGTTGAGCCGGGCCGCTTGCTACTCCAGAGGAACCCTTTGTTAAAGCCGGTGGTGGCAATCACGTGCACCTGCTGGCGCTTGGCCATTTCAGCAACAGCAACCACCTGGCGGCCATAGTCGGGGGCGGTAGCATCGTAAATGGCCCGACCACCCGCCTGATAAAAATCCGCCAGTTCCCGCTCGGAAGCGGTGGGATCGTCCAGCAGCAAATCGTCATCCTGGCGTTCTGCCCAGTAGGGTGGAATGCAATAGATGTGATCGTGGCTGTAGGTCACACTGAGTTGGCTGGCGTCAATATCACCGTTTAACGTGCGTATAGATCCCATGAGAACCGCTCCCTGGATCGGAAAAAGAGGGTGTTCTCAACATAGGTTAGGACCACTTGATCAGTCAAGCGATCAAGATCGCAAATCAGCCAATCTGTCAACGCGCTGTGAATACCCGTATCCTCATAAAAATAGGTCGCTACCGTACCAACGCCGTCAATTTCTGCCTTAAAACTGTTTCGCTGACCCGCGCGCGCGAGGTTTTTCTCCAGCAGGCGATCACCATTCTTGCTCTCTCTGAACAGGCCAAGCAGTTGGCACGCAAGGCGATGGAGGAACAGGTACTTATCTGGCGCAACACCACAGCAAGCCGAATACCGTGCAGGCCGCCACCAATATTCTGGTGACCATGAATCTGGTGGGCATGGGGCTGGGCATGTCTATTGTGCCGCGCTATGTCTGCCATTTTCAGTCCTCAAGCGTGGTATTCCGGCCATTACCGCAGATCGAACTCTTAATGGCCTGGCACAAAGAAACGGTTTGGCGCAAATGCTCGAACTGGTGGCAGACCAGAGCGCTGTATTAGAAGAGCCAGTGTAGCTTTGCAGGCACGGGCTTAAAGCGCCGTTGAACAGGTGACATAGGTTGCGCCATCCAGCGGGAAATCGAACAAACTGCCATTCCCAAGATAAACGTAATGCCGGGCGTTACCACCGCTGACCAGTTCAGTCACCCAATAGTTACCGGCGAACCAGCCGTTAGAATAACTGTTCATCGTGCCCCATTCATTCCACAGTCTACCGTCGGCATCCCGGTTGGCACCGGTCTGGCTCACCGGGGTTCTATCGGTCATCTGGCCATACCCCGGAACGGCGTAGCCGCCGCCTTGAGAACTGCACCAAGAGGCCGCATCACCGTATGTCATAATGTTGAAATTATTATTTCTAAACCAGCGATTCACGGTGAACGGGTAGGTTAATGTGGTGCCATTGTCTGGGTTCGCCGCCGTCACGGTAACGCTGTTATTACCCGATGTCGGTTCCTGATTGAATCTGACGTTGCCGCTGCCATCGACGCTAACCCAGCTCTGGTTGGTGCTCCAGTTATAAGCGCTGTTACCCGCCGTGGTTTCGCCGATCACCAGTTGGAATGCCGCGCCAACAAACCCTGTCCTTGGGAACCCATCATCAACCGAGAAAGACGCGCCATTGACCAGGATCTGCGTCATCTTCAGTTCTTCGGAAAATTCAACGGTCACCGTCGAGGAAACACCGTTGCTGGCGGTGGCCGTTACCTCACTGCTCACCGCCGATTCACTGGTCAATGCGAGCGTCACTTCGCCGTCGCTGTCGGTTTGAGCGCTGGAGGTGCTCAGCGTCACGCCGTTGGTGGCGGTGAACGTCATGGTTTCCCCCACCACGCTATTGCCATGGCTATCCTCTACGCTGACCAGCACATTGTTATCATCAACGCCGTTGGCCAGCGCGTTGTTCTGGGTCACTTCCGCATCAACAACATGGGCGGGGCCAGCCACAAACAGCGTATCAATAGACTTGCTGTCACTATCAATACTGGCCGTCACCTGTGTGGTACCCGCGAGCACGTTAGTGACGTAAGCCGTTGCCACACCATCGACTCCCGTTTGTGCCATGGCGGAGATCGCGCCCCTATTGTCGGCATCGAACAGCACGGTGGCCCCCGCGGCGGGTGTGCCGTCCAGATACTGCACGCTGGCACGCACGGTATTCACCGCCTGCCCATCGGCCACCGCACCCAGGGGGGATTCCGCCCACGTCAGGCTGGCAATGGTGCGCTGCCATCGGAGATTGATCGGATTCGCCAACTGAGCCGGTACCCCTTCGCTGGGCACGGTGATATTGGGATCGGTCTGCGGGGTGACGATCACATTCAGTTCACTGCCCGCCAGAATATCGCTGAGTTCCAAGGTGTAACTTGGGCTGGTGGCCCCGCCGATCGCGGCACCGTCCAGCGTCCACTGATAGGTTGTTCCCTGTTCGGCATCACCATCTGCGTCATCAAAAGCAGAGGTCACCGTAATAACGTCCCCAACCTGCGGTTGGGTATTGTTTACCGAGAGCGTCGTCGTCGGCGCTCGCCCATGAACGGGCGTGGTAGATTGCTGGGCAGCCTGCGCCGCATGGCTCATGACGGCAGTCAGAGCCAGTAATATCCCGCATAACAACCCCTTGAAGATATCGTTACGGCGCAGCATCCAGCGTATCCATCATACTGATAAGTGAAATCGGCAGGCGTGACATCACATCAAGCCTGCCTGAGCTGACTCTTGCTTACTGAGCCGCTGCGTTGCCCACCACGACCTGGACTCTCAAGCGCTGATCGGTCCGTGCTGGCGTATAGGTGCTGCTGGTTGCGCCACTGATGTCGGTGAAGGTATTGGTGCCAACACCAGTTTCGATCTGCCACTGGTAGGTCACACCGGTACAAGTGCCGCCCGCACAGGTTGCGGTCGCAGTCAGCGGCGTATCAACTTGTGGATAGCCACCCACTTCACCGCTCACCGTCACGCCCGTCACGGTGCCACCGGCGATGACCGTCAGGGCATTAGAGGCAACGGCAATACCTTCGGCCGGCTCGGTAATCGCCGGATCGGTATGCGGTGTCACTAACACCGTAATGGTTTTGCCTAAGTCACCGGCCACAATGGTATAGGTATTGCCGGTAGCCCCCGGAATATCTGCCCCATCGGCCTGCCATTGATAAGTTTGCGGGATCGCGATGTCACCGTCCTCATCACTGAAGGTGCCTGGCGTACCGATACTTAAGGTATCCCCGATATCGATCAGCCCATTACCGCTGGCATTGTCTGAAACGATAGTGCTTTGCGTCACCACCGGGGCGCGCCCTCTGACGGTAGAGGTTGGCGTGGAGGTGATGGCCGACCATGCCGATCCAACAATCAGCATACTGAGCAACATCCCCGATAGCAGAGAACCTAGTTTATGCTTCATCGTTTTCTTTCCTCTAACCGCACTCAAAATCAATGCTTAAACAGCCTTCCGCAACGGCACGGAAGGGTGATAAAAGGCATCGCCCCCTCTCCCTGTGGGAGAGGGCCGGGGTGAGGGGCAAGTCGTGCGGTGATTGTCCCCTCACCCTAACCCTCTCCCCAAGAGAGAGGGAACTGGTTAGCCTTAACTGATGAGCATTCAGCGTTAATGCGACACCACTCTGATAGCCCGTTTCTGTAAATCCGCTGTCACCGTCAGTGCTTCTGAAGTGGCACCGGGGATTGCGATAAACACCCCTGAGCCGACCGCGGACTCAACTTCCCACTGATAATTAACTGATGCCCCGTTACATAAGGCAATCGAACACATCGCCACGGCCACCAGGGTATCCCCGACGACGGGATGCTCAGTCAATTCAACGCCATTGCGATATATCAACAATTTCTCCGGTGCTTCCGGCATAAAAGCGATTTCCACACGTTGCTCATGTCCGCCGCTGATGGCGGTCACCGTGGTCACGCCTGGATTGATATTGGCCAGTTTCACCGTTATCAAGCCTTCAGCATCCGTAATGCCTTCCGGCGGTATCACCGTGGCACCGTTATCGGCGTGGAACTCGACGGGCACGGCTTCGAGAGGGTTGCCGTGTTGATCCGTCACATGCGCTTCGATTTTATTGACGTCAATGCCGTCGGCGAGCGCATCATCGCTCACCACCGTCAGATCAATAGTGGCGGTGCTGTGATCGGCAATGAGCGTGATTGGGTATGCATCCACCGCCACGGCATCGCCATTGATCGTCGGGGCCACCGTTACGTTACCGGCGACAACCCCGCTCAGCGTCGCGCTATATACGCCGTTATCTTCCGTGACCGGGCTCAGGGTCACTTCTGGCCCGTCGCTCACCGCAAAGGCCACCTTTAATCCAATAATCGGCTGATGGCGATTGTCCAGCACGCTAAAGCTCAGCGTGCTGGACTGTACCCCATCGGCAACAATCTCCGCAGGCTCAACGAGGAAAGAAAAATTATCCAAGATCGGTGCATGATTGCTCTCAGTTAAAGTAACTTTAGCCGATGCCAGAGAGATATTATTAATAGTTGGCGCAATAATGGCCTCGCCCTGAGTCAGCCCTGCGGTTAACTGCGCGCTATAAACCCCTGGCGCGGTTTCGGTCACCGCACTCAACAGCGGGTGGCTCACGGGCTTGCTGGCCGCAGTATTTGGCGTAAAGTGCACATCCAGCGTCAGCTGCTTGGCCATTCCCTGCACCGGCAGGTTATTAACGTCGTTTAAATTCAGGGTAATCAGGCTGGTGGAAACGCCATCCGCAGATATGTCAGCCGGGGAAACCTCTAAGATGGAATTGTATTTGCTGACCACTTGTGGCGTGACGGTAATCCGCGTGCTGCTCGGGTTGGAGGCATTTCCTTGATTATCGTAAGCCACTGCCCCCAGCGTATAAACGTTACTGCCAGCCGTATAAGGCGGCAGCTTTATCGAGATACTGTGTGAAGAGGTTTGCGTCACGACGCCACCGGCCGCCACTAATGCGGCGGTATCCCAGTCGATGCGCTTCAGCCCATATTTCGCCGCCACCTGCGCATCCACTTTGATCACTTCGAATGCGCTGCCGGTCATCTGATCCGGCAATGCCAGTTGGATAAGCTCCTGCTTCTGATACTCCAGCACAATATCGTTGTTACGCTCCACCAGATCATAACGGCTACCGGCCAAGGTGCGGCTGGCTGCCACCGCCGAGGGATCAATTTGTGTCTGCCAGGGTTCTCCGAGATGGTAATTCAGTTGGACGCTGAGATTGGTGTCGTTTCTGCCCCCTTTACCGGCGCGTTGCTCTACTGCGAGAGTGATCAGTGGGATCGGCGTGTAATTGATCCCCATGGTGAACGCATAGGGGTTTTTCTGCCTGTCGTCTTTGCCAAATAACGCCACCTCATTGCCCCAATACTGTTCATACATCAAGTTGCCGCCGAACTGGGGGTAAGCAGGTAAATAGGCATCAACCCGCAGATCGTAACCGTTGGCCGGGCGTTCATTGTAATCAGCAAAGTCACGGGACTGATGCCAGCCCGTCAGGCGTAAATAACTGTTAGCCGATAGTTTGAGGTAATCCGTCCAGGCTTCGGCACCCAACCCAATACGGCTATTCTTGCCCGTCATATCACGATCAAAAAAAGCGTTAGCGCCGTACATCCAGTTATCCTGCAGGGTACGGATGCCCGCGCCGAGATTGACGGTATTGCGGCTGTCTTTATTACGCAGGCCAAATTGGCTGAATAACAACGATTGCTGGTCATCATAAAGCGGCACCAGCATATCGAATGAGCTGCCTTCAAGACCAAGGCGATCATTCACGCTAAGCTGGACACGTGCGGTACCAAACTGGCTCAGCCAATGCTGCACCGCGTCGTTGGCTTCCCCCACCACCATAGAACGCGCCATACCGGCGGCGGCCAGCGGCGTGTTGTCGTCTGCCAGTAACGTGGCACCTTTTAGCAGGTTATGGGCTAACCGTTCTTGATAGTGCGGAGCCGGTGCCGCTTGTGTGTCTTCATGATGGCTTGTCAACGGCAGCGAGGCCGTGTGCGGAATATCAATTTCATCGCCGCTGGCTAATTGTTCGAAGGGTTTCGAGAACGCACGGAACTGATTGACTTTTTTTAACTCACCGACCGTAAGATGGTATTTTTTCGCCACCTGGGAGACGGTTTCACCCGGTGCCAGAGTATAGGGCACGGTTTCAAGCGGCTCTGCCGGGGCCGTATCCGGCGCAGGAGTCAGCATGTTGGCTATTGCAGGGTAAAAAGATAGGCTCAACGGCAATAGCAGCTGTAAGACTATATTGACCCACACCACAATAGGCTTGCATGTCACCGAGGAAAACTCCTTCTGAATATCAGTTAGCGTAGCCTCGCTTCACGCTTTACTCAAACCCTGAACGGTGGCAGAAGCGTGATGCACCGATGAGGGTTTCTTTCTTCATTCTGCAAACGCTTAGCGCTAAAAATAAAAAAGCCGCGCGGCAGCACGGCTCTAAAAGTCTTACGACTCCGCATAAAACAGCAGAATAAAATAGACATTGGCGTTAATTCAATATTATCAATTTATTATCGCACAATAAAAGGCATGCTACGGCCTGCGTTATGCAAAGTATATACCCTTCATACTTCAAGTTGCTTGGGTGTTGGCTGCCTTCGCTCACCCCAGTCACTTACCTGAGTAAGCTCCTGGGGCTTCGCTCAGTTGCCGCCTACAAGCAACTCGAATTATTTTGGGTATAGTCGTCATATTCAGCCAATTAAATAATAATCCGTTGAACGCTTTTTATTAAGCAAATATTGTAAATAACTTCAAGTTACATAATGGGTATATTCGCGTTTAAATCCGATTCACTGTCTATTAAAATTTATATAAAAACCCGGTAGCGACAGTGACGCTATAATCCCGTCCAACCATTGGGCTATCTTTCACTGTGTCACTCACTTGCTCATAATTACCCATCAGGAACAGTTGCCAACTGTCGTTAAGCGCATAATAACTGGCAAGAGAAAGATAAGAAGATACGCCACTTTGAGCACGGTATGCCGCGATCCCGCTGCGCTGTGATTCCTGCTTGCTGACACCAAAGTAATAATCATTGAAAGAACGGCTTTGCCACTGCATACCCACGCCAGGCACCAGCTGTAGTTGGCCAAATTGGAAGGCGTATTGATAGCCAACGTCAACCAGCACCCCGTTGCTATAGCCAAGAATATCTGTCACTGCTTTACCGCTGACGGTGCCCCAAGCGGCATTATATTGATATCCCATGCCAGCCATGGCGGTAGCGCGCCGCTTATCCAGCTTTTTCATCGCTGGAACACGGCTGTCGGAAGGTTTAAAGCTTAACGGTGAGTAATCAACATTAAAGCTCAAGCCGTGGGTGTCGGTATTAATGATATTAATCCCTGCCCCTTGGCCGCTAATAAAAAACTGCTCCCCTTGATAAGTAACGATGGGTATTGGCATAAATTGCCTATCATAATCCAGATAGGCTAATTGTTCTGCCGCAACGCCTGCACCGACGGACCATTTTCCAGCTTGAGCACCGCCAGAAAATAACAGAGTCATCAATGAAAACGCCCCTATTGACAGCATTGAGGTGCGAATAGAGTAATAAGTTGAGTAAGTCATAATAAAGCTCCTAGCGTATTTTAGTTAAAAGTTTGCCGTCAGCGCTGAAAAGCGCCTTTCTAAAAAGAGAGTAATATTGTTGTATACCCAAAATAATTCGAGTTACAGGAAGGCGGCGACGCACATGCAACTTGAAGTATGACAGGTATAACTACTGCTGAAATAAAATGGTACGTATTATTCTTTACAGAAAAAATCCTGTTCAATGGCAATTAACAAGGCTGCGATCAGAAATAATATTGCGCTCCAGATACATTTGGTTAAAGGCGCTATCTGTAATAACTCCGCCGCCATCACCAATGTAAAGTGAAATAGGACAGCGGCTGGAATACTGCGCTGACAGCGGTAATAAAACCAGTTAGCCATTACGCTGGCAGGAAAGATGCTGATAAAGAAGTTGGCAACGTATATGCCACCTGTCTGCCATAATTGATGCTGATAGGTGCCTTGAATAAAGAATAAGGGCAAATGCCAGAGTGCCCATAAACCGCTGAATACCAGCGTCACCGGTAATAACATTCTCCAGACGCTTCTCAGACTATCCACACCATAGCCGCGCCAACCCAACTCCTCTAACAGCGCCGCAATCAGCGCCAGTGGCAACATCGGCAAAAACCCGCTGGAAACAGCGAACTGGGCGGCGCTCTGCCCCATGCGCACCGACAGCCAGGTGGCGATCGCCAACGGGATCAAGATCAAGCCGAACATCACTAACAAGCGCCCTGGCGTTACTCCTGCCAAAGAAAACAACCGTTTACGGAAATCCTGCCATAGCCTGCTGCCAGTTCCGGGGCGGATCATAATCCCCGCAGCGACGGCCGGGCCGAGCAGCCCCGCCAAAGCCAGCGTGATGGCCAGTGGCTGCTCATCAGGTAAATGGCTGATATAAGCGGCTGCCATCCATGGTAGCCACGATAAGCCAAACACCAAGCCAAAAAATCGCAGTGGGGAATAACGGAGAGTATGGGAAAGATTAGCCATACCTCACCCCTGCCCCTGAATGCTGGCACCCAATACTTGGGCAAAAGAGCCAGGAGCTGCGCCAAACGCCCGTTCGATCAGCAGTAACATGGCTTGCATACGCGCGGCTTCCTCTTCCGGCGTCCAATTAAAAGTTTGATGGCCAAACAAAGACAGTGAACCAGCCAAAATAAACTGAACGGTGGATAACGGATCGGCGACCTGAAAAACCCCCTCTCGATTGCCTTGCTCTACCACCGCAGCCAACACCGGCCCAAAGACCAATACCGTTTCAATATTACTGCGTTCATGCAGCGCGCGATTCTCTGGCCGATGCAAGTCCTCAACCAGCGACTGCCCCTGGTCTACCGTTTGATTCTGCGCTGCAATGATGGCGCAGAATTTTTCAATCGCCCCTAGATGTGGGTCGTCAGCGATAAGCTGTGATTGAGCGGTAATATCGGCACACATCTGCTGCGCCAGCGCCTCAAGTATCTCCTCCTTCGATTTAAAATAGTAATAGAACGTGCCCTTGGCGATGCCAGCCGCGCGGACAATCTCATCGACAGAGGTGGTTTCATACCCCTGACTCTGAAACAAGTTGCCTGCTGCCTGCAGAATTTCTGCCCGACGCACCTCTGGTTTTTTCACTGTACGAGCCATAACCCTTCCTATGTTGTAGTAGATAATATCCATACGATACATACTGACCGACGGTCAGTCAATTAAAATAAGCGATTTTTTGATCAAGAAAAATTCAGGCTGGAGAGACCGAAAGCAGCCCATAAGCCTTGTTTTATCTTCTATTCTGATTGACCCCAGTCAATGACAGCCAAGGCAGGTGAGTGGGAGCATCGCTCCATGTATCATGGCTGACGTGGTATCAATACGATCTTGATGCGTTGGTGTCAGGAGCGGACCAGAATCTTAAAAAGGATAACGAGTTTGAAATACGCATCAGTGCCGTTAAATCAGAACCAGAACGGCTGGCTAAAAGACGATCGGCTACCCACCGCCTACCCGGTGCTGATCGGTGATACCGAGGCGGATTGGGTGGTGGTCGGCTCAGGATTTGCCGGTATTTCCTTCGCCAGACGGTTGGCAACCCATGCGCCGCACCTGAAGATCATCGTCGTCGACGCAGCCTGTGCGGCAGAAAGCTCGTCTGCCAGAAACTCCGGGTTTATTATCGGGTTGCCGCATAACATCGGCAGTTCAACGGCAGAACTCAAAAAGGCGCAGTCTTACCGTGATTTGCTGCAGGCCGGCATCGCTCAATTAGCTACCGTGATTGAGCAACAGGGCATTGACTGTGAATGGGAGAACGTCGGGAAATATCATTGCCAGGTCGATACCCGCAGTGAGCGCGTGCTGAAGGAATATACGGACAACCTGGATGTAATGAACGAACCGTACCACGTTCTCGATCAAGACGCGCTCTATCAGAAATTAGGCAGCCGCTTTTACCATAAAGGCATCTATACCCCGAGCGCGATTCTGGTCAATCCCGCCAGCCTGATTACCGGCTTAGCCGAGCATTTACCGAACAATGTGAGCGTCTATAACCACACGCCAGTTATGCAGATCCGCCCTGGCAAGGTGGCTCAGGTCATTACCCCTTATGGCACGATTAAAACCGCCAAGGTCATGCTGGCGACCAACGCCCTTTCCAGAGAGCTGGCACCGGTCACCAGCCAGCAGGCGGCGATGGCGACCTTTGCCAGCATCACCGCACCATTAAGCGCAGAACAGCGGCAAAAACTCCCAGAGATGAGCAGTTGGGGGTTGACCCCGGTTAATGCCATTGCCGGGGCAACGTTGCGCTATACACAAGATCACCGCTTCTTAATCCGCCAGCACGTGACTCCGGCCTTAAATGGCAGAATCACCGCCGCACAGACTTATCACGCCACCCGGTTACACCAGCGCATATTCAATAAAATCTACCCGCAGCTGAAGGATGTGCCGATCACCCGCACCTGGTCCGGCACCATCAGCGTCACCCGCAACGGCGCTCCGGTTTGGGGGGAGCTAAAGCCAGGGATTTATACCGCGGGTGGCTGTAACGGCGCCGGGGTCTCTAAGCAAACCATCGCCGGAACACTGTTGGCAGATTACGCTTTGGGCCATGATAACCCGCTGATCGGCGCGATGTTGGAACTCGGCAAAGCCAATTATCTGCCGCCTTCACCGGTGCTGGATGTGGCGATTGCCTTGTCGCTGATGAAAGAAAGATATCTGGGTAGGAAAGAGATTTAGTCTGCATAATCATTCGGCACAATGATAACCGTGATCCCCCTCTCCCTCTGGGTGAGGGAGAGGGAACTGGTTAGCTTCAACTGGAAAGCATTACGCGCGCCAAAGACGCAGGTAAAACCTTCATTATTCAGTTGCTGCTTCCAATGTCATAACACCAGCCCCTGAAACGCTAACCACATCATCGTTAACGCTGTCCTTCAGGGTGATATCCTGTACCTGCATAAATTTCCATGCCGCTGGCACGTTTTCGAATATCACCTGATTGAACTGGCTGTCTCTCAGGAATGAAATATCCGTGGCTTTGGTATTCTTAAACTTCACGTTGTCGAAATGCAGCCCGCTATGGAATGCATCACGCTCAAAGGCAAAGCCGTAGGCGCTCTCCATCTCGGCCACCGTCATACCATCGACCAGGATACTGTTCTTCTTGCTGGTGCCATCAATCGTCACGTTCTTCACCGTCACGTCGCGGAACTGCGCCGGCTCGCTGGCAGGCACCGTATCATTGACATCAGCAGCGTATTTAATGGTGAAAACAAACGGTTGTTCGTTAATCGCCACCATTGCGTTATCGCGGAACAGCACATCACGCGCGCCGCCGCCATAGTATGGGCGGCTCTTCATGCGCAGGCCGACAAAGGTGAGGTACATCACGTTATCTTCTGCACGGATCTTCTCGATCCAGGCTCCAGTATGGCTCCCTGCCACCACCGCGCCGTGACCGTTGCGGAAGTAGTTATTGAAGATCCAGGCACCGCTCTGCGCTTTCTGGCCAAACTCCTGCACGCCCGCGCCAAAACCTGCGGCAAAGTTGACGCAGTCATCGCCGGTATCAAAGAAGTTATTAAATACCATCACGTTCTGGCTGTTACCAAACTCGATGCCGTCGGCGTTGTTGGCATCAAACGTGGTGTGCGACAGGGCATTCATCACCACGTTTTCTGATTCCAACACCATCACTCCGTGGAACGCCGGGTTGAGGATCGTCAGGCCATCAACGTACAAATTACGCACCCCACGCAGGGTCATCAGGCTGGAACGACGGTTCTTGTACGCTTCCGTCAGCGACATGCCCTCACCCACTGCAACGGCAACCTGAGCCTTTGCCAGAATACCGTCATTGTTAACCTTGTCTTCTTTACTGGCGCGGTACTGCGGTAATGTATTGCCAGCCTCATCGGTAATCTCATCTACACCGCCCGCGCTGATGCCGCGCGTCCAGCCATTGCCATCAATGGTGCCTTTCCCCACGATACGGATATTTTCAAAAGTCCCTGCATGAGTGCTGCCCCGATCGTTCGCTTCCAGCACGTTCAGCAATGAAGGCGGGCGCTTGGGCATCGGTGCCGGAACGGTATAAGGATACAGGGTATACCCCTTTTCCAGCGGGTAGTCAGCCGCATCGGCGGAACCCAGCAGCACGGCATTCTCTGCCACCTCAAAGGTCATATTGCTATGCAGGAACAACGCACCAGATTTATACGTTCCTTCGCTGAGCTGCACTTTGCAGCCCTGAGAATAGCGTTCCAGTGTACAGCTATCGATAGCACTCTGGATCGCGGCAGTATCCAGCGTCACGCCATCGCCTCTGGCACCAAAGGTTTTCACATCAATCAGATAGGGTTTAGCGCTGGTTTCCTGCTTCACGGTTTCGCTGTCTACCGACTCTTTACCGTCAGCATAAACGGCACGGACCGTGAAACTGTACTCCGTGGCTGGGGTTAGCCCGGTCACCGTAAAGTTATGCAGGCCAATTTTCGTGTGCCAATTATCGCTGTCGATGTTCTGGTAAAAATTATCGATGTAAGGCTTTGCCGGCGAGTGCAGATCGTGATTGGCATTAGCGTTGCCAATCAGTTGACCGTTCATGTAAACGTTATAATCTTTGATCTCGCTGTACTGCTCAGGCTTTTCCCAGACCAGAACCACGCTGCTGTCATCATAGGCCAGTGTCGGAACCTGAACCTTTTGTGGTGCGGCGGAACGATCCACCACGGTATTTTCGCCCGAATTACCACCTGAGTTGTTATTCTCTCCTGAGTTGTTATTCTCTCCTGAGTTATTATTCTCTCCTGAGTTATTATCACCTCCAGAGGTATTATTGCCACCCGAGGTGTTATCACCGCCCGACGCATTGTTGCTGCCCGAAGTGTTATCGCTGCCCAAGCTGTTATTACTGTTCGATGCGTTATCGCATCCCACCATCAGGCCACTCAGCACCACAATGGCCCCCAGCGTCAGACGAATTTTGGGTAAAGAATAAAACATGCAACCTCCTGTATGATTAATACAATGCACTCAATTCCTTTTCAGCGAGCGTTCAAACCGTGAACCCTTAGCGCCTCTGGTAATTCACGTTATTTTGGCTATAGCCGTAATCCCGCCTGATTCAGGAAAAGGTTAAAAATCGAATTAACAGCACAGCAACATCAGGGCATTTTTAAACACAATAAAATACCCTACGAATATTATCGCATCATGAAAATAAAGCGGCTTACACGCCCACTCTTACGTTGTAAAAGTTGAACTCATTATCATCTCACTGACTTATTCCTTCACTTTTACGATCAAGTCAAAACAATATGCCATAAATAATAAAACGTAATTTCATTAAATCATATTGATATGTTTTTTTCGCGACAGAGTTCAAGTTTTTCTCTCTATCTCACTAAATTTTGCCGCGTTACTCGGCCCAAATCTGGGCCGCGCCCCTTTGAGGCCAGCGCAAGCGCTGTTCAAAAACGCATTGCATTTTTGTCAAGCAACTCGAATTATTTTGGGTATATAACGCTTCAAAGTAGCCTGGAGTTTTACAAAGAGTCGTGAAGGGTATTTACAACTGCGGTATCTGAATCTGGAAAATCAGCCGGGTGTGCTCAGTAAAATGCCGTGAAGCAAACAGGATACACAGCAGATGCTCAGGCTGAGTGAATAGTGCCCGCTACAGCATTAAGGCCAACGGCCAAAGCACCCACAGCAAGGCGGTTATCAGGATCGTACGCTTGAGTTGACGTACTGCGCCCTGCTGCCGTTCGGCAAATGACAGGTGCGACAGCTTTTCCCGCTGCCAGATCAATGCCAATGCATCCCCCGCCCGCTGGTTGTCTGCCTCGCTGAAGCGCGCAAAATAACCCGCATCCAGCCACAGCCGCCAGCAACCGTAACCCGTCGCGCCGCTCAGCAGCGCAATCACCGCTCGCGGCGCGCCTGGCGATGCGGCAAAAATCACCCACAGCAGCGGTGGTGCAGCCATCAACAGTAAAAAACGCCAGCTGGCCAAGCTTCGCTCAAGCAACGCCGCCTGCAAGGTACTCTGTTTGTTTATACCATCCTGTTGGTTCGCCATTGTTCCAGCCGCTCCAGATGTTGAGAGGTGAAAACGACCTGCGGCCGTTTCTCGCGAATAGATGCCACCGCCTGAGCCACCGTCAGCGCTGGCTGTTGCTCTAACAACCAGGCTGCGGCAACCATCGCGCTGCGCGACAGCCCAAGCGCGCAATGGACCAGCACCGTTCCCTGCGATTGCCGCAGTTGCTCCAGCGCCGTTACCGCCTGCCGCAGTTGCGTGTCATCCGGGCACACCAGATCCAGCATCGGCACGCAGTGGTAGGCCACATCCGTTAAGTGGCGCGCCCGGGGAAACTCGCTGGTCACATCCAGCACCGCCTGCTGCGCGGGCAGACTACCGGGATAAAAGCCAAGGAAAACGCCCTCGGTCAGTGGGCTGATCGCGGGTAAACGGCGCGTGTAGCGTAACCGGGAAATCAACATTCCCAGCCGCCAGGGCAGCAGTAGCCAATGGGCGGCGGGCGACAGTTTCCCTTGCCGATCTTTCTGCAGCGCAGCAACGCCCAGCCCGGCATAAGCTAAGGTAACAATCAACAACGCCAGCGCGGGCCACCATAGCCAGTGGAAAAACCAGCCGGCCACCGAGCAGATCAGCGCGCCAGATAAATAGCGCCCGGCCAGCCTTCTACGGGCAGCGTCCGGGCGCTGCCAGCGCCAGCGCCCCTGCTCCGGCACCAACCAGTCAATCAGCATTCCGGCCACCAGCCCGGCGATCACATCAACGAAATGGTGCTGCCAAGTGGTCAGCACCGAAACGGCGATCAGCAGGAACCACGCGGCACATAATCGCCGCCAGTGGCCGGTCAAGTGGCGGCTGAAATGCCGCCACAGCAGCCAGCAAAGCATAATATGCAGCGAAGGTGCCTGATTATAGGGTAAATCAAACTGCTCAAGTTGGCCGAACAGCCAGCCGGAAAAGCCGGAAACGGCTGGCCGGACAAAGCTGAAGCGCAGCGGAAACAGCAAAAAACCGACGCAGGCCACCACGGAAGCCAACGCCAGCCGGCACACCAGGCGGCGCTGTTCGCTGAGCGAGAGACAGACGAACAGCGACAGGCCATACAGCAAGTCCAGGCTCCAGTAGGGAATAATGGTCAGCGGCATAAAAGGAATATGCCGCTCCCAGGCAAACACCACGCTGCCTACGCCCTCCCTGCTGGCGGTGAACTGGTTCACCTGGCCATAGGTGAGGAAGAAAAACGGGGCCAGCAGAAGCAGCCAGCCAACGCCTTGTATCAACAGCTTACGGCGCGTTACTGAAATGTTCATGAAGGGCGACGTACCGCCAGCGAAACGGTAAAAATCCCCCACTCATCAATAAGCTGGGTGCATTTATCGAAACCGGCTTCCCGCACCAGCGCATCCATTTCGCCCTGGGTGCGCACACGCATCACCCAGGCTTTGCCATCTTTATGGCTGGTGAGCGACCAGGCGATGGTTTTCAACTGTGGATGCCAGGGTTGCCCGGTATAGATCAGGATCCCGCCCGGTTCGATGGCATCGGCCAGCCCGGCCAACGAGTTACGCACCAATGCATTTTCTGGGAACAGTTCATACAGGCCGGAAACGATGCCCAGCGTCGGGCGCGGTGCGAGTGCCGCCAGTTCAGCACGGTTGAAGGCATCGCCACGCTCAAAGCGCGCTTGATCCGCCATACCGCGCTCAGCGATCATCGCCTGCCCTTTGGCCACGTTCAGTTCGCTGTAATCACGCAGTAAAATCTCGCTGACCGCCGTTTCACCCGCCAGCGCGTCCAGCACATAGCGGCCATGCCCAGCAGCAACGTCCACCACCCGCACCGGCCTGCCCTGCGCCGCCAGTTGCGCCACCGCCTGCTGGATCAACTGCTGCAAGTGAACTTTGCGCTGGCGAATACCCTGCCACCCCACGCTATTGAGGTAGTTTTTATCAATCTGCCGCCCCAGCCAACTGCTGCCGTGCGGCTGGTTGCGATAAACGTAATCCAGCGTGCTGCCAGAATCAAAACCGGTCTCAAACCCCAGCCTCACGCCGGTTGACTGGGTGCCGAGTATTTTCATGCCGTAACGCAGGGCGCGATAGGCCACATCATCAAGGGAATAAGGGGCCGGGCCGCCGCTCAGCATGCGCCAGTGGTCTGCACCGGGGCTCCAGCGATCTTCATTTTGGTAATCGAAGCGCTGCGGTGGCATCGCGTACAGCGTGTCGATAAACGCACGCATTTTGTCAAACGCGAGCTGACGATCGCGCTCGCCGAGGGTGTCGTGATAAAAGCCGGGCAGCACGTGCAGCTCTTTTAACGGGCTGCGCAGGCGCTGATAGAAATCCAACTGCGGTTTGCGATGAACCACGTAGTCTTCACCAGAAACCAGCAACTGCGTCGGCAGCGTGATCGCCGCCGCGTCGCTGACGATCCGTTCCGCAGTGCGGTAAAGATCGAGCAGAATATTGACGGCTATCGGCCGGGTGATCAGCGGATCATGATTAAAACTCGCTACCCGCTCAGGATCGTGCGTCAGGTATTTGCCCTTGACGTAAGAGTTGACGAAAAACAGCCCGCGCAAACGGTGCAGCAGCGCCAAGCCAGAGCGAGCAAACGGCACATACAGTTTGACCTTAAAGGCGGGCGACGCCAGCACCAGGCCGCGGATCGCCGGCGCATAGTCATGCGCCCAGGTGGCCGCCAGCACCGCGCCCACGCTCTGCGCGACTACGATCACCTCTTCCAATGCCGCCTGACTGTCGGCGGCGGCAAAGCGGACAAACTCATCCACATCCTGCACTGAACGCGCCAGCGATGGGCTATGGCCACGCTGGCCCGGTGAGCGCCCGTGGCCGCGCGCATCCCAGGCGTAAAACGCGGTATCCGGCATCGCCAGCTCATCAACGATATGTTGCAAGCGCCCGGAGTGCTCATGGCCACGATGGAATAAGACAATAACCTTACGGCTTGCGCCGCTCTCCTGCGCTGGCCAGTGGCGGTAGAACAATTCCGTGTTGTCGCTGGTCAGAAAGCTTTTTTCTTCTGGCGTGCGGCTATTGGCCATGGGATTCATTTCCTTTTGTCTCTGGGCGGAGCTCGAGTAAACGCTGCAACAGCGCGTCCTTAAACTGATTTTTATCAGGGTGGAAATACAGCGCTTCCCCCACGTTGGCATCAATAAACAGCGGCAGTGGGATACGGTTACCCTTCGCCATCACCTGCTCGGTGCCTTTCAGCCAAACGGGGATAATCGGCACCTCCGGCAGGTTCTGGCTGAGATACCACAGCCCCGACTTCAGCGGTGCCAGTTTCCCCGGCTCGCCGCGCGTGCCTTCCGGGAATAGGATCAGGATCTTGTTATCACGCAGCGCCTGCTCGCACAGCGCCAGCGGATTAGCCTCGCCTCCCTGACGCGCAACCGGAATAATGTTGAGAATATTGAGCGAAAACCACGCCATCCATTTATTGCGCAGAAAATAGTCGGCGGCCGCAACCGGGTGCACCATGTGCTGCTGGCCAACCGAGAACAGCGACAGCAGCACGAATACATCCATATGGCTGTTATGGTTCGCCACCACGATCGCCGGGCCCTGTTGCGGCAGCCGTTCCCGGTGCTTTACCCGCAGCCCAAGCCACAGCCAGATCACCGGCCAGACGATACACAGCGAAAACAGCGTTCTGAGGAATTTTTTCATCATGGCGTCAGTAATAGAAGTAGCGGATAAAGTGGAAGAAAACTGGGGCGGTGAAGATCAGCGAATCCAGGCGATCGAGAATGCCGCCATGGCCCGGCAGCAGCGTGCCGCTGTCTTTTATGCCGATATCGCGCTTGATCGCCGACATCACAATATCGCCGCAGAACCCGGTCACGCCAATGATCAGCCCGGCCAGCAGCGCCATATACCCGCTTAACGGCGTGAGCAGCGGGCCAAACAGCAGCGCCGCCAGCGCCGTGCTGCCGATGCCGCCCAGCAGGCCCGCCAGGGTTTTATTCGGGCTGACCTTCGGCGTCACCTTAACCCGCCCTAGCGATTTGCCCCACAGATACTGGGCAATATCGTTAAACTCGGTCAGGCCAACCAGAAACAGCACCAGCAGCGCCCCGGTTTGCAGGCCGTCGGCGGGCAGCACCAGCAGGCACGCCACGTGGCTGAAGGCAAAAACGGTGGTCATCAGGCTCCAGTGCAGTTGCGCTACCGTGCTCAGAAAGCCCTGCGTATCGCCGGCAATCACCATGCGCGCGGGTAAGAACAAAAAGACGTACACCGGAATAAACACGATAAACATGCCGTACCAGCCAATACCGATCAGCCAGTAGTTAATGGGGATGGCGATAAACATCCACAGCATCGGCATCCGATCGGAATGCCGGGAGGGAACCAGCGTCAGGAACTCCTTCAGCGCTATAAAACTGACCAGCGCGAAAAAGGTCAGCGCCAGCCAGTGCGGGCTGATCAGCGCCAGCGAAAACAGCACGATGATCACCCACCAGGTGCGGATACGCAGCGTCAGTTCATGCCAGTCTTTCTGCGGGCGCAGCCAGACCAGCAGGCTGTTTACCACCGTAGCAAACAGCAACAGAGCGAAAATAACGGCCAACGATTTTTCCAACAGCATTATTGGCGCTCCTCAACCAAGGCACTGCGGCAGCGGTTCACTACCGTCCAGATCAGCAATAGCGTCGCAATTCCCCACAGCAGGTTGTTCCACTGCACCGCCTGCGGCCAGATGGCCAGCACTAACCCCCAGGTGCCAAACAGCAGCGCCCGGTCGCTTTTGCCCAGCGGCCCGGCGTAATTGCGCACACCGTTGATGGTTTGTGCCAGAATGCCGCAAAACTCGGTCAGCACCGCGCAAAACAGCATGGCCAGCACCAGCGGTGCGTAGCTGCCCGGCAGAAAGATAAAGGGGAGATACAGGGCAACGTCGGAGAGCACATCGCCGATTTCGTTGAGCACGGCACCGAGGCGGCTTTGCTGGTTGCACTCACGGGCCAGCATGCCATCCAGCGCATTCAGCGCCATGCGAATGAACAGGACGATCGGCAGCAGATAAAACAGGCCCGGCAGCGGGAACAGCACCAGCAAGCCCCCCGTCAGAAACGATAGCAGCATGGCCGCCAGGGTAATATGGTTGGCCGTCACATGGCGTTTGTTCAGCCAATGCATCAATGGCCGTAACAGCGCCTGAAAGGCGGGCTTGATCTTATAGAGTGTCATCATCATTCCCTGATTTATTTTACGCAATTGCCTTATATTGCCTCAGAAAACAATAAGCCTGCCACTGTTTTGCTCAGATACAGTGGCCTTGGGTGCGAATTATCTGAAGCGTTGGTACGCTAGCCTGCTCTTTGGAAAACCGACGGGCTAAGCAGATGCCGTTTATCACGGTTCAAAAATACCTTCTCGGTGCCAGAAAGGCGGCCAGAATGGTTAACTTGATCAGATAAGGAAAGGGGACATTTATCACTATACCCAAAATAATTCGAGTTGCTTGTAGGCGGCAACTGAGTGAAGCCCTGGGAGCATAGATAAACTATGTGACCAGGGTGAACGAAGGCAGCCAACACCCAAGCAACTTGAAGTATGACGGGTATAAACCTCTTGTTTTACCCCATAGCATGCCAGCATGCTTAATTGATTACGTAATGACATAACTCTACGATTAAATGGCGAATGAAGACAACAAATACTCTGCCAGGTTTACAGCGACACGGCCTGATTATTTTCAACGCCTTTATTGAAAATAAATTTTATATTTATTTATATAAAAACAATATTTATTTTAACCATCTGTATTAAATTGAGTTTTTATTTTCGCACCATTTATTTCAATAAAGCATATTGAAATACCCGCTCGGATGTAATACTTTCAATGCACAACGTAGCTGCCAGCCTACTTTTATATCATTCTGAACGTTGAGGTTGAAAAGAGGTATGTAATACCTGTCTATTTTTGGACATCAATCATTAAAAATTCAGAGACACGCTAAAATGTGGGGGCCAAGTTACCCTGTGGCATCTGATAATGATGAGCACCGGAATGATCGCTAGAAGCTGATTATTGGTGCACGCTTTTCCTTGGCAACGAGAAGATTTTTATTGCTGACTCTTTTCTTAAGCGTTTAATTACCATAAAAGTGGGCATCATTAATAATAAAAAATAGAGCCGTTATTATCGCTTCCGCTTTGCTATCAACAGACCAGGCAGGTTGTTGGCGGTGCTTTGTACTCTGTAAATAAACAATAGACAGAACCCTTTAGCAACCGGTGATGTCATCCCTTGACGAGCGAGCAAGAAATGAAAAATGTTGTTCTTCTGTGTGAGTGTAATTTTACCCGCGCAGGGCTAGAAACACTGCTGAAGCCGGATACCCAAGTTTTCAGCACCGCAGACATTGAGCAGTGCCAACGGCATCTGTCGCGTTCACTAGACGCAAAGGTTGACCTGGTGGTCATATTCACAGACAGCTACAGGGTCGATAGCCTGATACGCTTGGCCACATTGATAGGGTACGATCACCCTTCTTGCCAGGTGCTGATCAATCCCGGGTCAACCAGCCTCCCGCTGCTGCGTTTATACCTCAACGGCTTGAACAATTATGTCGGGCTGATTGATTTCACCCAACCCGTACTGACGCTGCAGCGGGTCATTGGGCAGGTGATGCAGGGTAAAACGATGTTATCAGCCAGAGAGTGTTTCTGCAGGGAATTATTGAGCGGGCGTGAACGCACCGTCCTGCAGAAGTTAATAAAAGAACTCAAGGTACATGAGATTGCCAAGAGCCTGTCGCTGAATGTGAAGACCATCAGCCATTACAAGCGTGCTGGGTTGCGCAAATTAGGTGCCCGTCATATTCAGGAACTGCTGATGCCTGCAATTCGCTTGGGTGTTGGCTGCGTTACTCGGCCCATATTGGGCCTCGCCCCTTCGGGGCCGCTGCAAGCAACTCGAATTATTTTGGGTATAGACGCAAAAACATGCGTACGTTAATCCGTGGAACAGCCCATGGCCCAATCATTCTGGCCAAAGGCTTCTACGGGCACAGGATTATTAAGAAAAAGTCTGAATTTTGTAAAGACTCTGCACGATTTCAGTCTTTTACTATTACCAGCGAGCCTGGTTTGATTGATATTGTTTTTCTTCTGTCTGTTTTTTCTTGTGTTATTGCCCCTGTGCAATAACCACATGTATTTATTGTATTTTACAATCAAATTGTAATACGATTTAATTGTAAGTGACACATTTAAATATATGAGTTTCTACAGTTTTACAATTATATTGTAAATGAGAGGCATCCAGGCCAATTATCTAAAATTAAGCCAACCTTTTCACTTGTATTTCTCCTGTATATAAGAAAAGTAAATCGATAGGATTAAAAAATATTGTTTTTGCGATTATTTACAGGGTACTACTATTGCCCGCAATCAAAGCAGGGGAATCCATCCTGTGTCAGCACAAATGGAAGAACTGCATTATGGATAGAGAGGATAAATTTAAAAACATTATTATATACTCGAAAAACACAGTTATCGGCACCGCGTTGGAGTATTTGTGTCAACCACAATCAGGCTGTGATGTTTATGTCACACGAATATGTGACATCGCAACTTTATTCGAAACCCTCTCTGTCAAAAGCGTGGACTTAATCATTATTGATGGTGCGCCGAGGTGTCATTTCAGCCTTGTTTTTAATCTGCGTGCAAAATGGCCCACATTACCATTAATGGCAACGCAAAGTTATTTTTTATTCTCAGATAGAATGATGCAGGAGTATTTCGGGCATCTGATTCTGAAGGAGTACGATGCCTTGCTGGCGGGCTTCCCTAATATATCAGCCGCAGAACACGTTGGTATTGCATTTGCCGGTTCGGAATGGGCTGGGTGCCAGCGAGCCTCGCTGGCAGAAATATCGCCAGAGGTGGTTCTGATAGAGCTTAATCAGTGGCTGCGCCAGCGGCTTGCCGGCGTGATAATTTCCTCTAAGGCGAGAGCTGTTGCGATAGACCTGTTGGCACAAGGTTACACGCCAACAGAGGCCGGAAGGTTAATCGGGCGAAGCCACAAGGTCATTTATCACCATCGCCAAGCGATAAAAAAATGCCTGGGGCTGAACAACTTTGCAATGGAGCTGATACCTTCGCTGACTTTCAGTGACGCCTGTAACGTCACCGCGACAGTCCCTGAAAGAGATTGCAGCAGAAGTTGCACGGCCGGTAGTGAATCAAAATAGACATGTTTCGTGATTATTAAGGGCAGATATATGTGCGCATTACGCAATAACAGCCAATTACCTCCGGAGCTGATTCCGGGGAAAGTGGCGCAAAGATACTTCCTGCTTCTGGCCACCGTTTGCACCCTCCGGGGTAAAAATATGCGGAACGCCCTTGAGGATGTGCTGGTTAATGGTCTGTCGCGTCAGGAAGCTTGTGAGAAACACGGTGTATCGCAGAGTTATTTCTCAGTGAAATATCATCATATGCAAACAGTGAGTAAAACCATTGCGCTGATGTATTCATCTGAGCCGATGAATGGCACTGCATCGCAGGCAGAAAGTGAAACGGCCTGAAAAATAAAAATGGCTGAATCTCATAGAGGGGTATCAAAAAAGAGAATCTCATTATGAATAGGTGGTTTTTCATTGCCGTGCGTTCTGAAAAACAAAGCGCCAATGAAAGTGAAAAGAAGCTGTAACGAAAAGCAGAGAATAAAGAATGGTAGTGGTCAGGTTACTGGTGCCTTGTAATATTTCCTGAATACCGTACATGCTGCATTTTATCCAAATCAGTGAAAGTTATACCTGATGCCATCGTGTGACAGGTATGGGTTGCTTTAGTATTCAATTTTACTTTTACATTACAAAGGAAATTAACTTATTAAAGCCAACCTCGTTAAAAAAGGTATGCGGGTTATGCATCAGGAACCTGTCAGTAAATGTAATACCGCAATACTTTTAATCGTCATTTATTAACTAATAAGGAAACAAGATGAAAAAATTACTGTTCGTTTCTGCTCTTGCTCTGGCTGTTACGTCTTATTCCGCTGTAGCAGCTAATGGCGAAGTTCAGTTTCTGGGCGTAGTCACCGACACCACCTGTGACATTTTGCCGATTGTGGGGGGCGGCACCGTGAACAATTTGGTGCAACTGGGGACTGTGGGCACCAACGCCACGGGTATCGCCGTGCCGTTTGCGCTGAAGGCAGATATGACCCAGACCGGCTGCCAGAACCTGACGGCCGCCAGCACGGCGACCATCGGCTGGAATGGCTCGTTTGATATCAATGGGCTCAAGGCCCAGTCCGGTGTTGCTGCGGATGCCTGGGCGGCCATTGATACGGTCAACGCCAGTGTCACACCAGATCAAGGGATCAACAGCACCAACCTTTCCGCTGATTTTACTGGTGACGTGCTGACGACGACGGGCGCGATGTTCAAGGCCACCTTGCACGGCGGTGCCATCGCGGGTGATTACAGATCTGTTGCCGCTTTCGTTGTGGCTTACAACTAAAAAACCTGTTGGCCAGCCGGTATTGATGGCTGGCCATTACGGTGATTCAGATTTCTGAATGACAACCGCATTCTCTTTTCTCTGAAGGCTGGTCAGTGTGAACATCAAAATACAACATCCTGCACTGTCATTGCTTGCGCTAAGCATCTTCTCTTCCTTGGGATATGCCTCCGAAATCAACACCGCATTCATGCAAGGCATGACAGAAGTCCCTTCCATCCTGAAGGACGGCGTCAGATACCCTGCAGGGCAGTATTACGTTGACGTGATGTTGAATGGTTCCCGCACGGCCCGCATGGCGTTGACAGTGAGCACTGATGATGAAAATGCCGATCATCTGTGCCTTACTCCCGAGTGGCTGCAGAGCGCCAGCATCTTTTTCCGGCCAGAGGCCTATGCAAAAACTTTTGATAAGGTGCGCGGCTGCTACGCGCTGGGCCGTAAGGAAAACACCCGCATTAATTTTGATCTGGGTGCCCAAACGTTGGAGTTTGGCATTCCCCAGGCTTGGTTGCTGGAGAAGAACGATGCCACCCGCTGGGACTATGGTATCAACGGCCTGCGCTTCACCTACAACGGCAACTTTAACAAGAACATCCAAAACGACAATGCGGACTACGGTGGTAATCGAAGCCTTAATGCCTTCGGCAGCCTGAAAACCAGCCTGAACGTGGGGCGCTGGATCTTATCCGGCGATATTAACGCCACGCGAAATACCTGGGGCACCCAGGTCAACTCCAGCGATCTGACCCTGTCAACGGCCATCGGTAAGATCAAGGGGGATCTGCTGTTGGGGCGTTCACAGACCCGCACAGAGCTGTTCTCTGACTTTAGCTTTTACGGCGCGGCCGTTCGTTCCAACAGTAACATGCGTGCCTGGCAAACCCGCGGATATGCTCCGCTTATTACCGGTGTGGCAGCGGGCACCGAGCGTATTACGGTTAAGCAGGGTGGGTACACCATTTATTCCCGCGTTGTACCACCGGGGCCATGGAAGTTGGATGACATCACCTCCGTCAGTAACGGCAACCTGGTGGTCACCGTTGAGAATGATAGCGGGCGCAAAACCATCACCGAATACCCGGTAGCGACGCTGCCTTCCCTGCTGCGATCAGGGGATTACAACTACAGCGTTGCGGTGGGGCAGCGTAATGACAGCAACCGGATCGAGGATGCGTTTTCCTCCGGTAACGGCACCTTTGCACTGGCCAGTCTCGACTGGGGCCTGCCATCAGGCACGCTCAACATGGCGACGCTTCTGCACAACCATTACCAGGCAACGGGTCTTGGCTTCACCAAACCGCTGGGCCAGTGGGGTGCCCTGTCTGCCAACCTGAACACCGCGCGGGCGAAGTACGATGACGGCTCCCTGCGGCAAGGGGTGAGCACCACCCTGAAGTACGCGAAAAGTTTCAGCAACAATACGGATATTCAACTGCTCACCTATCGCTATCAGAGCCCGGGATACACCGAGTTTGCGAACTGGGAGCCGAAGGCGCAGTACCGCCGCAAAATCTATCTGACGGACAATCAGGATGCCGCATACCGTTATGTTTATTTCGACGGGCGAGAGAAAGCGCGCTACGAAGCACGTGTGAACCAACGGTTCGACAGCGTCTGGTTAAGCGGCAGCTTCTGGCAGCAAACCTACTGGAACCGCGATCGGCATGCATTTGGTGTAAGCCTGTCGGCAAGTACCACCGTGCTGGGGGATATCTCGCTTTTCCTGAACACCAACTGGTCACGTAATGCCTGGTCCACACAGGACGATTATACGGCTTCGCTGGGAGTAAGCATTCCCTTCTCCTTCAGGGGAACCCGCTATTACGCCAGTAATACCGTGAGTTACAACCGCTACAACGGTACCGCGTTCAACACCAGTGCCTCGGCGACGGTGAATAATCGTCTTAACTACAGCGTGAGCGCCGGGACGGCTGGGAAGCACTACAACACGGCAAGTGCCTCTGCGAGCTACGCCTTTGAACGTATGCAGACCAACCTGGCCGTGTCGCAAAACCGTAGCATCACGACGCTGTCCGGCAACCTGTCAGGCTCGGCTATCGCTACCGCCGAGAGCGGTTTGCTGCTGACGAAAGAATCAACGGAGACCGTAGCCATACTGAAAATTAAGGATATTCCAGGGGTAACCTTCGGCGGCACATCCCTGCCAACCAATAGCAGCGGCAGCACGGTGATGTATCTGCCAGCCTATAACCCGACCACGATCAGTATTAACCCGGAGAACGTACCGGACAGCGCTGAGTTGCTAAACACGTCGTACGACGTAGTGCCGACCGAGCGCGCCATTATCTATCGCGAGTTTGATTACCAGAAAGTACAGCGCTACATCCTGCGCGTGCGTGATGCACAGGGAAACATTATGACCGGTGGTAGCGCCACCACCGAGCAAGGGCTGGATGCCGGTTTCATCACAAACAATGGTGTGTTGCTGATGAATCTCCTGTCCGCGCCGAAAACTATCGCCGTAAATCGGACTGATGGAAAAACATGCAGCTTTGACGCCTCCCATCTGAAAGGCGGGGCAATTACAGTTCAGGAGATTCGTTGTGAATAGAAGAAAAGTATTACTGAGTACCACCCTGCTAGCGCTACTGGCCACCGCTGCGGTGCCCCCGGCAATGGCAGCCTTTGTCCTTAACGGGACCCGTTTCATTTATGAAGAAGGCAAGAAAAACATCTCGCTGGAGGTGACCAACAACGCCAAGGGCACCTGGGGTGGCCAGGTGTGGGTCGATAACGCCAATCAGAGCCAAGCAGACGTTTTCATGGTGCCCTCTCCGCCGGTGTTTAAGGTGGATTCAGGGAGAAAGCAGGTAGTCCGCTTAATGAATGTCAACCCTGCCCTTCCCGCAGACCGGGAATCACTGTTCTGGCTGAACGTCCAGGAACTGCCCCCCAAGCCGCAACAGGTGGATGGCAGTGTCATTGCGATAGCGATGAACACCCGAGTGAAATTGATTTATCGGCCTAAGGCCCTGACAGAAGGGCGTAAAGATGCCGAGAAGAAGCTGATCAAGCAGCGCCGGGATGGTGGGCTGTGGCTGAAGAACCCGACACCCTACTGGTTTGCGGTCACGGGCCTGAAGCTGAACGGTAAAGAGGTAACGATACCGAAAGCGAAGCGCCAGGCGCTGGCCCAGTTACCGCCGTTCAGTGAAGCAGACACAGGGCTACGCGGCGACGGGCAACTGACAGTACAGGCAATCAACGACTGGGGTGGAGCACAAGACTATGACATCCAGTAACGCCGCACAGAGAAAAACCCAATGAAAAGCAGAAGGTTACCTACCGTGCTGCTGGCGGCGCCGATGCTGTATGCGGCCATGATACCGACTGCTGATGCGGTAAGCGACACCGCTACCGTCGCAGTGACGGCAACCTTCACGGCGCCGCCGTGCACGGTGGATATCGATGGCACAGACAGCAAAACGGTCTCGCTCGGCGTACTGCATCTGGGAACTCAGGCCATTGCTCCCTTTAACCTGAACATTACCTGCAGCTACAGCCGCACATCATCTGTCTTTGCGGAGGTCGTGACCGGGGTGGTGAACGCGGCCACGCCCGCCGCAGTGAACATGGTTAACGACAGCGACCCAGGGAATACGGGAAGCCCGGTGCTTCTGACCCTATCCACGGTGGACAAACCTGCCGGGATACTTTACGGCATCGACGGTGCCACCGACAGTGCGCGGCAGTTTTGCTCAGGAGAGGACTCGCGTATCTGTACGGTGACCCCGACTACCACCGTCAATATTGGCACTAAGCCCGGTAACGTTGCGGCCGCCATACGCTTCACCATGGTCAACCCATAAGCGTAAGGGCCAACGGTCAACCACGTGGAAAGATATCTGGTGACTGAAATAAGCAGATAGACCTCCGTCCCCTAACAAAAGTGATAAGAGATTTAATCATTCATATTTTATTGACAAGAAATAGAAAAAGAAGGTTAAAGGCAAATAATATGCTCAGATTTATAATAATGGCAGGCACTGCCATAAACAGTTTTATGTTCTGTATTTCGCGTAACCTGCAAGGGGCCCTCCCGAATAACAGGCAGAACACCGAGCACCCAAAAAGAACCGCTCCCCATAAATACTGGCGCTCTAGCGCCGTTCTCTTATTACTGGGCACCACCCCGGCAGGCATTGCGTCAACGCCCTGGACGTATCAATGCTCAATTGAGAGCAATACATCAACCTATACCTCCACAATATATAACACGGTGGACCCAACACACTTTGAGTTCCAGCTATTGGGCAACACTCGGGAAATGACCGCAACGGACGATCAGGGGCTTGATAACACTGCTCTGCTCAACAATATTAACGCACTGAAGAGCAGCCTTTATGACCTGACTCAAGTGCAATTCCGCGGCCCCAACGCAACAGCAACTGTCTATGGGGCTGCGTTTTATGAAGATAAACATACTTTCACTGGGAACGGGATTCAGCCACCTGAATCAACCGATCCTAATTTGATTAATTATATTCTGAACTGTAGCGGAAACCCCCAGTGCATCATCCTTCTGACTCCGGTGAACGGCACGCTGAGTTTTCAGATAAATAATCAACTGGCCTTCAATTCAACATTTTCAACGCCGCAGTTTTCCCGCTCGCTTAATCTGCCTGCAGGCCCGAAAAACGAATACCTACCGCATACCATTACTTTTACAGAGACGCTGCTGACGATTGGATACGGTATCTCCAACGCCTTCGGAATCAATCTTGGCGCGGGCAGCTATTACCCTGCCCCCTCTCAGGTATTCCCCTTCAGAATTACCTGTGCCAGGGAGGCGACGCCACTCACCATCACACTCAATGACGGCAACCCTGTCATCGACTTTGGCACCGTATTTCTTCGGCAAGATCCCGTGGTACGCCCGCTCACCTGGAGGGCATCGGGAAGCGGGCAGGCTGATATCTGGACCTTAACCTACGATAGCCCAACCAAAACTGGCGATACCCTGTTACTGGGAGACGTCACGATCACTATCCAGGATGAATCAGGAAACATCATCCCTTTGGGGTCACCCATCACCATCCAGGGAACACGTGGCGAACATTCGTTAAGCCTGGATCCCAAAACTGACGTGACGGGTGTACAGAGCACAAATCTAACGGTAACCCTGACAGCCAACTGATGGGCAGCATAAATCAACATGCTGTACGGAATGCTGCCCGTATTGGCCCCCCGGTTGAAAGTGACGCAGCCTGAATCCGTTGCATGCCCTCAAGGCGCGCAACGACAGGATCCTCCGCCTTTGATAAAGGCGGCGAGTGATGTAACCCCCTTAACAAGCGAGCGAAAAATGAAAAATGCTGTTCTACTGTGTGAATGTAGTTTTACCCGCACAGCGCTGGAAACACTGCTGAAACCGGATGCCCGAGTTTTCAGCACAGCGGATATTGAGCGCTGCCGGTTACATCTTGCGCATTCCCGGGACGGTGAGGTTGACCTGATTATTTTGTCACTCAGCAACGATAAGATTGATGCCCTGGTGCGCCTGGCCAACTTGATTCGCTGCTATCACCCGTCTTGCCAGGTGCTGATGGATCCGGGATCGGCCAGTACCCCACTGCTTCATTTTTACCTTAACTGTTTGAATAACCATGTCGGGCTGATTCATTTTACCCAGTCCGTATCAGCGCTAGAGCGTTTTATTGGAAAGGTAGTACGCAGCGAGAAAGTGCTCTCAACCAGAGAGATTATCTCTAGAGAACTGCTGAGTTTGCGTGAACGCAGTGTGCTGCAAGGGTTGATAAAAGAGCTCAAGGCGGAAGATATAGCCAAGACCTTGTCACTGAACGTCAAGACCATCAGTCATTACAAACGCGCCGGGTTAAGCAAACTGGGCGCTCGTAATATTCAAGCCCTGTTAATACCTGAGGTTTAGCGCTTGAGCACAATGCGGTGATGCAATATTGCTCATGCTGCCACAGAGTAGCCGGGGAAGAGTATTAATGCGCGGGTTTATCAGAATTGGGGGTTGCAACGGCTAGATACGACAGGTATCGACAAGAAATCGGGCATGTTTGGCAACAACAGCGAGTATGTCCAGGAGCGCACCATCGGTTATTATTTGAAAACTGCGCGAAACCGAGCCTGTATCGGCATTCCAAAAGAGATTTTCACTGCTCACCTTCACATGTTGAGAGGTTAAGGACAGCAATCTACAATTCGCATTAATTTCAGCAGCATACTCACTATTCACGGTTTACATCCTGCTCGATTTGCATGCGGAGATTTTCAAGCACACCGTCAAGCACATACTGAACGCGCCGTGGCTGGTATTCACGTTTACGAAAGATGGCTATCAGATCCAACTTCCATTCATGCATGTGGTTAAAACATGGTATTAAAACCCCTTGCTGAATATATTTTTGAATATTTCCTTTTGGGGCTAAAATAATTCCCAGATTATTTCTTGCAAGTTCAAGCGCATTTTGTGAGTTATCACAGATATAATTCCCCGTAACTCTGAACTCCCGAACCTCATCAGAGTCATGAGGATAAAACTTCCAGATATTGGCATCATCAATCATCATTGAGTCGATAAGAATACAGGAGTGATTCACCAACTCGTCTGGGCTATTGATTGGATTCCTGTTTAAATACTCTTGAGTTGCGAATGCGGTGACGGCATATTTTGTTAAATAACTGGCGACCAGCCCCTCGTCTTTTGGTAGTGTATTGGTGATCAAAATGTCGCAATCATCTGGAAACTCGGCACCTTCAAAAAACTCATGGCGATTTAAATTATATGTTTTCAAGTGAATGTGAATATCACCAATATCCTTTATTTTATGAATAACGCTTCTGGCCAGGTAGGAAACCACCCCCGTTGGCCCGTAGATAGTCACCCGCCCACGTTTTTCATGCTTATAATCAGAAATGAAATTAGCAAGCTCTTCATTCTTTTCCAAGGTGGCATTAATGTAAGGCACAAGAGCTTCGCCAAACTGAGTAAGAGCCAGATATCGCGTGGTGCGCTCGAAAATTTTTAAACCTATGCGGGTTTCGAAATCTGAAAGGTGTTTGCTGACATTTGCCTGCGCGATCCCCAGTAATGTTGCCGCACCGCCAATGCTGCGAGTTTCTGCGATGACAGAAATAATTTTTAAATCTCTCATTTTAAACTGTAGTTTGTTCATTATTTCCGTTCACTCTATAGTGATTGAATTTAATATTTTACAACCCTAGCACTTAATTGATAAATGTTAAGTTATTTACTAAATAAAAAAACTCATTACTGATTTTAGCCTACTGCCGGGAGATTTTTATGTTGAGTTGATTTTTATTATAGTAAAACCGAATAAAAGTGCAAAATTTAATCAATAATTTTGGGGGTTTTAAAAATAGCATGATGAGTCATCATTACATAAATAACGTAATATACCCATGGCGCAGGCGGAAACACCGCTAAAAATCATCAAGGGCAACCCACCTACTGCGAAGGAGACGGGATTCGGCTAATACCAAACTACTCTCTGTATAGTTGGCTAACCCTGCCAGGTAAACCGAAACAGAATGGGTTTATTGAGAGTTTTAACAGGAATTTTAGCGGTGAGCGTCTGAATGAGCAGGGGGACAGCGATATTATTCATTAATACTGGCGGCAGATCTATGACGAGCGTTAGCCCTATGCAGCACTGAATTATCAGACGCCATCAGAGTTTGCAGTGGTGCCAAAACAGCAAGTTTGTAAATATATTAACAAAGCCTTATTCGCTGATGGCTGTGTCTGATAAGAGAGTTGGCCGCCCGTGCTGTGATAACCGCTATCTAAGGGGGTTTAGTAGACGTTGAGAGAAGTAAAAATGGCACGCCCTAAAGGATTCGAACCTTTGACCTACGGCTTAGAAGGCCGTTGCTCTATCCAACTGAGCTAAGGGCGCATTGAGATGCGGATACGACAAAAGGGGTCGCGGAGTTGGATTATACGGTCAGAGGTTAACGAGTCAATGTCTTTTCATGATGTTGCAGCGGCTGACATGTTTTATGGTGATTTTTCGCACATAAAACGGCAATGTACGGCACTAACGCAATGATCTGATAGCGCTAATCGCCGCACATCAGGCGGCCACTTCCCATAAACTATGCGGGTTGGGCTACCCATCATACCCATTCGCTTTTTCCGTGGCCGGGCGATGCGGCGTTCAATGGAACAGTCTCGCACCGCCATTTTATCGGCCTATTATTTCTGCTTAGCGTCTTTTAAGCGAACGGGTAACGTGCTTTGCAACTGCTGCATGCGGTCACACAGCCAGGCCAGGCGCAACGCCTCCTCAATCGGGCTGGCCGGTTGGGCCAGATAACGCGTTATCTGATTAGCCATGAACGCCATTCCCAAATCATTCGCGGTTTGCAGACACAACTGCAAGTCGGCCTTTTGCTGTTGTGACAAGCCGTAATGCCCCGTGCATACCTGTGCCTCAAGAACGTTGAGCAATGGACGAGTGAGTTGCAGAGCGAGCGTCGGCTCACCGTTCGACAACATCGCTCGCTGATGCTTTTTCTTGGCCATATAATCACGAATATACCTGATAAAGGTTGAAGTGCTCCTAGCGCGGGGGTAGCAATCAAAATCAAGATAAAACAGCTCCACCCGATCTTGACGCTTTAACCACAAAGTCGTCGGAATAAAATCGATGCCATGCTCTTTCCGCACTGGCTGCACAGTCACGGCCAAAACCGTTAACCGCTCTTCTGTGATAAAACGCAGTTCCTCAATACTGTTCTTTTCCGCCTCCCCCCAATAAAGCCGAAGAAATGCAGCGTTATTGGCTGCATCATTGATTTCCCAAACGGCACATTGCTCCGTTTCATTCCATATTAATGGCTGGTAATCATGAAGATATAAAACATAAGGCGTGTAAAAACTGTCAGTATATTCAGCAAAATAACCTTCAAGCGTCTGCCAGCAGTCTGTACCAAATTGGGTTTTCAGCGCCTGGAATGCGCCCATTGATAACAACTCAGCTCCGATCTCAGCACGCATCTCACCACTCACCGCCAGCTTTCCTTCGTCTGACAACTTCGGGTGGTGCAATCGAAACGGCTTACGCATCACGTTACCGGCTGCCTGCCTCCAGAGCGCGAGTACAGACCAGACGCTCTCACGAGAGAACTGCGCATCTAACTGATTTGCGCGCGCTTGCGTGCACTGCAACAGTTGTTGGTTGTCGCTGTCCCAGAACGTGAAGGTGGCACCTAGCGCTCCGCTGTCGGCAACCCACCAATCAGCACCAATCGGTAACAGGGTAAGGAGAGCCGCTTTCTCATTATACTGGCGTCGAAGTTGCCCGCGTATCTGCGGTAGTGTCTCTATCGGCGCATTAACCAACTGATAAAGATAGGCCGAAAGCCGTGCCAGGTAACGCAAGACCTGCGCTTCATCCAGCGTAAAATGTTTCTCCGCCAGTAACGTCACCTGCCCTCTCAGTACGCGCAAATAAGCGGCTAATCTTGGTAACGCTTCCGCGCGCGCCGACAGGTTCAGAAAATGTAGCTGTAAAGCACTGCTTTTACTGACATGAGACAACCCTTGCTGCAGCAGAGAATGGATAAAGGCCCGGATCGTATCGATTAATGCAATTTCATCATCGTTGAGTGAGAGCAGGCGCAAGGCGTCAGTGTCAATCAGGTCGTCTGGCCAAGGCCAGGGTTGCCCATTTTGCTCAAACAGCTTTGCAATAACCGCCAGATGAAGCGCTTTTCTCTGTTGCTCGGGCAATGATGAAAGCATTCCCTCATAGCCACTTTCACGCATAAAAATGACGGGTTCATCCACATCAGGCAAATAGATATTGAGATGCGTATCACGATCTTCAACGTGTAATTTGCTTGATTCCCACTGTTGCAGCCATTTTCTGGCCAGGCGGCACCCGGCTTTGTTGCACTGCTTTATCAACGCCTCGGCGTCAAGCGCCAACAAGACAGGCAGCAGCGGTGCTGCAGATGGCTGCGCGCCAGAAAGGCTTGCTTCTTCAGCAGGTTGGGCCACCACTTGGCCCTTTGCCGCAGCGTGGGTTTGCAGCCAAAGCACGGCAGCTAAAATGTGTTTACAACATCCCGGTGCGCTACAGTTACAACGCGCTTTTTGGATCCCTTCAGGTGAAAGAACAACCGCCATCCCATCACTGCTAAATGCACCGCTGGCCTGATCCGTTATCATGACCTTGCCATTGTCGAGATCTTTACGCGCCCGACGCAGCACGCCAGCATTAGCAAATACGGTTAATGCCTCCTCATCATAATGGGTATAGATGGTTTGCCAGCTCACTGCATCACCTCCGCTAGCCACTGAGCAAAATGATCGGGCGTCAGCGCTGCAATCTGCATCCCACGATCGGCCAATTTTTGAGCGATGGCGCGGTCATAAACGGGGAATGCTTCATCATCCAGAGCAGCAAGCCCCAGTATTTTCACCTGCTGGCTATTCATTCGCTCGGTACAGGCCATTAACTGGCTCAAAGAGGCGCCTTCTTCAAAGTCACTGATCAAGGTAAAAACCGTTCGCTTAGGATTCTTGATTAGCTTTTCGCAATAGTGCATCGCACCGGCAATATTCGTCCCACCGCCGAGCTGAATGGTCATTAAGACCTCAACCGGATCATGGGCAAGATGGCTTAAATTGACCACCAGCGTATCGAATACAACCAGCGATACGCTGACGCTCGGCAGTGCAGCTAAAATGCTGGCACAAATGGCGGCATACATAATGGAATCGACCATCGATCCGCTTTGATCGACGCACAAAATGATGTCCCACGGCATATGCTGCTGCATCCGCGAGTTGAAATAAGGCGTTTGGATCACCAAACGTTGCCGTTGGGGATCATAGTGCTTCAGATTGGCGGCAATAGTTCTGCGCCAATCAAAATTGCGGCTACTGGCGATTAAGCTGCGCCGAAAGCGATTTCTACGCCCGGAAAACGACTGGCGAAAGGTATTTTCGATTTGACGAAGAATATCATCAACCACTTGACGGATAATGGTTTTTACCGCATCGCGCGTTTCTTCATTCATGCGCCCGCGCAGGTTCATCAGCGTTTTCGCCAGCGCTTTTGTTGGCTCCATGCTTTTGAGTACTTCAGGGTTAGACAGAAAGCTGCTGATTTCATAGCGTTCAATCGCCTGGGATTGCATACGTTCAAAAGTACTGGTTGGGAACAGTTTTCGGGCCTGGTTCAGCCAATTGACCGCCGTGAGCTGTGAGGCATCCAGCGAACCGTGGCGCCCAGGTTCTTGGTGCATTCCTCGGCGCTGGTATTCGCGGCGATAAAGATAATCTAGCGTGCGCTCCAGCTTTAATTCGCCCGCATTAAATGCGACTTTGCCCAAGGCATGATCGGCATATTGCCCAAGAACCAGCCGCCAACGCCGAATATGTTGCTTTTTATCCTCTGGAAAATCATTCTGCTGGCTCATCTGGCACCCCTACCTCTGTTGCTGTGTCAAACCAATCCCGTAGTCCCTGAGCGATTAATGACCGTTGTAGTTGTTGATCTAACTGGAGAGCGGCTAACATCTGCGTGGAGCTGAAATCCACTTGCTGTAAGCTCAGATCCTGCCGATTTAAAGTGGTCACCTCCGCGATATAGCCTGCCAAATCAGCATTCTGTTTCGGTGTCAGTTGGCTAAAAGCAAAACGGAGTTCAGGCAGGATACGAATAAATTGCTGGTCGTCCCATGCGGCCAGGTAGCGGTTCAAACAGTCCATCAGCAAAGGCAAGCGCAATGCCAACTCAGGTGCCGCACGCATGATCCCCAGAAAATAGGCCACCGCCTGTTCGGCATCACTTCCGGTGCTGAAGGCTTTGTCTAGTTGCACCGTCAAGATAGTGCTATCTATTTGACTATCCAGATAACGGATAGCATCAACGGCACCTTTCAGCAGCGGCACCCGATCCAGCGCGCCATCTAAACGCTGAAGCTGTTGGTGAAAATCATGTTGATAGTCATGTAATAACGCCATCTCAGGAAGCAAAGTGATTAGCTCACGTAGCGCAAGCAAGGCTTGAAAATGCACCTCTTGCTGCTGCGCATCCCCTTGCGCTAACTGATCCAGGCAGAAAAAGGCCTGTAGTAAAAGTTGATGTAAACGATCCTTGATCGACGTTAGGTCGGTGATATCCAAAAAGGCACGGCAACGCCATAAATGGATCAACTTATGCCCGCAGGTTGTGAGCGAATCTAATCGAGAATCTTGTTGAATATAGCGATCAAGCAGGGTAAGCAATGACGGAATACGCTGCTGTAAACCAATCAATGCCGCCTGAATCAGCAACGAAACGGCGTTCTGGCTCGAACGGCTGTGGCCTTGCGCTTCCAGTTGCCGTTCCATCGTCAGTAAGGTATTTAAGGCAATAGCCTCCAACTGTACCCCTTTTTCAGACAGCGCGATCAGTTCCCCTTCCACATTGGGCGTCCACGCATACTGCCACTCCTCAAAAAGTAAATCGAGTTGGTGACCGGCAAGCAGATCGGGGCCGCTAACGCGTTGCGCAAAATGGATATCCAGAAAAGCCAGCAGGTGCAAGAATCGGCTACGCTGTCGATGCTGTGCATTGCGGTAAATATCCAGCCTGGCCGTTTTTATCAAAGTATCATGGAGCTTAAAACGGAACGATGCCGCACGTGCATAGGTTTCAGCCACCAAGGGTGGGATGGTAGCCCCAGCGGGAATATTGCCCAACTGATTACCGGAAAAACAGGATTTAATAGCCTGCCACAGCTCTTGCTGGCTCTCATCAAGGCTGCCCTTGATAAAGGCGCTTTGTAAACCGTCTAACAAATCGTACCGGCCAGGGCCAGGGTGATTGCGTAATGCCGCCAATTGTAGACTCTGCTCGGCAGCATTTTTGACACCAAGGTAACTGGGGGGATTGTCGAAATGCTTTTCGCGTAACGTTTGCGCAACCGAGGCCAAAAAGGCTACGCCAGTCTGAGCACGATAATGCTGCGTCGATAGCTTGGCTCCCGACCGCTCCTGTCGGTTTTCTTGGCGTTGCTGCAATAGGCTTTCCCAGCTTTTTTGATAATAGGCTGGGGATGGCATGCCCGAGGCATAGCCATTCAGCGCATCCAAGCGATCAAAGCTATAGCGAATCAGCCATGCGCTGTCTTTCTCTATTTGCTTTTGCATCATTGTGAACCGTTTCTGCTGCTCAACGGTTAATGCAAACTGCCGCGGCAACGCATTGGCCATCCCTTCAATTAACGCCAGGGTATGCGCACCACCGGTGACCACCACAATACGCGCCAGCGGTTGCTGCTGCTTCAGGGTTTGAATATGCGCCAGCATATAGGCTTCGCGCCGGGCAGAACCTTCGGCTTCCAACACTTCCGGTTCATAATCCAAACGCGCCAGGGCACACCAGACAAAGGTATCCAGAAACAGTTGTTGCCAATCCGCTAATGCCTCAATGGCACGTAATTCAAAAAGATGTTCCCACAATTCATCGTGATCGCGGCAGTAACATTTCCTGGCTAGCCGGTTGATAAATTGGCTGTGCGCCAAATAACGCTCTTCTTGTAAGCTTTGGCTAGCGCTATCGTGTTTATCGTCGTCTCTCTGCACGCTCCAGGCCAGATCGATAAAACGTACCTTGGCCGCCTGTTGATGGCCCGCCTGTAATGCCTGCCACTCCGGGGAATATTCACAAAAGGGGAAATAGGCCGAACGCGGCGTATTATCATCTTCGTCCTGCGATTCCGTTTGCCCCATAATCGCAACGGGAGGACGTGTTTGTTGATCCAATAAAGCCGGAATCAGCGTGTTAAAACTATCTGGCCCCTCAATGAGTACGTGGTCGGGTTTAACGCTCTCAATCAGGGACAATACCGCATAGGCGCACGCGGGGCTATGGTGCCGGATGGGGGCAAAATAGACCTGCGCCTCTTGCAAGCGTTGCCATTGTTCAAGCGCATCCCCCATTCGTGCGGGAAGAATTATTGAAGACAGATCCATCGTTACATCCCTTCTAGCGCCAAAATTCCTTAGAAGCATTAAAGAAGGCTTTCCACACGTCACTGTGGCGGGCGCGCTCGCGAGCCACGTTATCCATGTAATAACGGATCCGCTTGATATCATCCGCATTGTCTTTCAAGACGACACCAATCAGCTGCCGGGCAACGGCCCCTGCATTCAGCACGCCATCACCGAGGTAGTGGGCTTCTAATGCACAGGCATAGGCAATATTCACGGCTTCTGCCGACGACATTACCGCATCCGGCGTTTGGATATTACCGCCGTCGCGCGTATTGCCGGAACGCAACTCCTGGAAAGTGGTCACCAACAGTTCGATGACATTCTCTGGAATGGCGATCGTATTGGTTAAATCACCTAGCTCACGCTTGAGTTGCATGTTGATCAATTCAATTTCAAAGGCAGGATCTTGAATCGGCCGCACTGTTTCAAAATTAAAGCGACGCTTCAGCGCTGCAGACATTTCATGAACACCCCGGTCACGCAAGTTGGCCGTGGCAATCAGGTTAAACCCCGGGCAGGCGCTGACCCGAGCCCCTTCCCCCATTTCTGGAATCATCATCTGCTTTTCTGACATCAAGGAAACCAGAACATCTTGAATTTCAGGTGGGCAGCGCGTTATCTCTTCGAAGCGCACCATTTTTCCCTGAACCATGCCCTGGTAAAGTGGCGAACTGACCAAAGCCCGCTGAGTCGGCCCTTCTGCCAGTAACAAGGCGTAGTTCCATGAGTATTTGATGTGATCTTCCGTTGTCCCTGCCGTGCCTTGAATGGTCAAGCCCGAATCACCGCTGATTGCCGCAGCGAACAATTCCGACAGCATGGATTTTGCCGTGCCCGGCTCCCCCACCAACATCAATCCCTGTCGGCCTAACAGGGTCACGATGGCGCGATCGATCAGAGCATCGTCGCCAAAGAATTTTTGCGAAATCTTTAACTCATCATCCCCAAGAATAAAACGCCGAACGGCGCGGGGGGAACGTAACCAACCCTGCGGTTTTGGATTGTCTTTATCTGCCAGCGTTAAACGCTGCAACTCATCGGCAAAACGCACTTCGGCGCTTTCTCGGATCACGGCGGTTGTTGATAACGATTGTTGTGACATAAAGGTTTCCTGCTACGGTGGCTGAAAAAGAGCGATATCGCTGCGATGGAATTGGCCAAGCAGGGCGGTGCTCTCCCCTGCTGGCTATACCTGCTCTAAACTTCATGAACGATGGTCACCACGGCGTTTTCTTTTGCCATTCGGGATCAAATCCCGTACAGGCTTCAGCGACTTTTAAGTAATCAGCATAACTCTCAGCCAATAAAATCGGTGGCACAGACTTCAACGGCACGTTGCTGCGATTCCAATAGCTTTGCTGCCCCTGTTCAAAGCTCAAATCAAACAACACCGCCGGTATATTCTCTTCAGGCACAAAGCTGCCGCTAAACCCAATGTTGACATAGCAGCCCAAGCTGGAGAAATATTTGTAATAGTGACTGAATGAGCCGCCATCTTCCGCTGGCCCACGCTGGTAGCCCAATTTAGTGAGAACCCCGCGCAGTGTGAAGGTATCCGTGATCCACCCTTTGCGATTATCAACCTCTGTCAGTGCCAGATCCAACTCCGGCAGGCTGTTCGTCATTTGCGCGAAAAGGAATTTGATTTTGTAATCTTTGAAATGTGCCAACCAGGCTTTGCGATCGTCCTCGCTAACCAGTGCCGCATGCGCTAAACGGATAGTCGACACCGAACTTAACGTCACTTCATCATCGTTAAGATCCAACAGACAACCATCATCAGAGGGACGGAACTGATTAATCACCTCACCGTCACGCAGTTCCTGCCAAACAAGCTGCTCCATAAGCCGGCGCATCACCGGATGGGCAAAGAGATACTCCTGCCAGTCAGAACTCGTCCATTCACGTTGTGCACACATCGCTTCGTACAGGCGATGGGTTTGCAGCTCAAGAACCTGTTTCAACTCTTTTTTACTGGCGCTAAACAGTTTTTTGGCTTCTTTGATCTGCTCTTCATTGTCGTTTTTACGTGCCGCAGGGAGAGCAGCGATCTCTTTTCCTTCCGGATTTAATAAGACCATTTTATGCTTGGCATCCAACCTGGCCGTGAACGTGCGTTCACCGTATTCCAGCACCAGCGTTCCTGATTCATCCAAGCCTGCTGTTGGAATCGTCCGGTCGGCTAATTCATCAGTACTCCAACCATTGCGTTCTGCAATGTGTTCGACAAGCAACCGGGCTTTTTCTTGAACAGAAGCGGTACGATAGCGGCGCGCAAGAGAGAGCAATAGCTGGATAATCACGGGATCGTTATTAACCGAAACCGCTTCAATCATCGCTTCTATTTGACTGCGGCGTGGGTAGTGATCGCGCATATAATTACGCAATACCGTAACAGCAATGTGCCCTTCAATACCGCATACCAGAGCAAGCATGCCTTTATCACTGATTGCAGAGCCCAGGTAACGCTTTAGGACCTCGTTCTTAATCTCTTCAATCACTTTCTCCAGCGTGTAGTTTTCATATTGCGAGTAATATTCTGGGTATGATTTTGCCCATCCTTTATACATGGCCAATTTGGCAGGAGCATCACGTTGAGCCTCCGCCATCGCTTGCTCAAGGGAGGGGCAGAGGGTGTCTTGTGTAATAAAACGGTACAGGATCTGTTCTGCCAATCTTTGCTGGCTTTCTTTAGCCAGCAGGCCGACATAACGCTGCAGCAGCGCATTGCCTGACGGATTCTTTAATTTTACAGCCAAGATTATCCACCAGCGGATAATATCGGCATTGACAGGCTGTTTGTTTTCCCAATAAAAAACGGGCAGCGTGTCAAAATTAAACCACGCTGCAAGGCTGGCGGGAACTTTCGCCTTGAGCCCGGAATGCGCTTCGGCAAGCAAGACCTCGGGCGAGAGATAAGCTGAAATATCTTCGCCAAATTTTTCAAGCGCGGTTAACAATGCCGCCTGGACGATTTCCTTCTTCTCTTTTTTCAACAGGGCGTAGAGGTGTGCGACAGAATCAGGATGTTTCAGCCGAACGAGCCAGTCAATTGCGGTAATGCGAATTTCTTGCTTACCCGAAAGCAGCGCCTCTTGGGCGCTTTCATAAATTTTAGGCAGTGATTCCAATAGTTTTTGTGCAGAGATACGATATGTCTTATTTTCACCCAGCGCCAGTTCCATAATACGTGGCACAAACTGAGCAGGGATCGAAGGATAAGTAGCAAGCACACTGAGCGCTTTCGCAAGGATAAACTCAGAACGACTATTCGGTTCAGGATTAGGTATTAAGTTTAGTGCTTCGGCAATGAAATCAGGGTGCTGAATAAAAAACGGCCAAATCTGCTCCGCCCTTGGGAAAAGCTCCAGCCCACTGCCATAAGCGGACAAGCACAACTCTGCAATTTGCCTTGCTGGATTAGGCGATTGACAACGGCGTAATACATCTTCCAGATGGCGTAATTCTATATCCGCGATCAACCGCCTTGGAATGTTATTATATTGATAGCTGTTGATGTAGCCATTCTTATCTGAAAACACGCGAATGTAATGAAACAGCGTACAGTCAGGTAAATTAAAAAGCCGATTCTTATGATGAATAACCTGCAATACGTTACGAGCAGAACTCCACTTACCGCTGTTTAGTTTATCAATTAACAATCGGCAATCGTTTTCGCTCAACTTGCTTAATTGCTTATAATTATCCTGCGCCCAATGATAGCGATGTTTGGCTGTTTTATTTTCTTCAATTTCCTCTTCGGCTCGAACGCGCGCATCGGCTAACATCTCTTGATAATTATTGGCCAACAGATCCTTTGCAGTGTCCGGCAACAGTGTATCAGGTAACGGCTCAAACGGTGGCAAAGTGGTTTCTTGTAAGCTATTGGCATTTTCAACAACGCTGAAGCGTTGCAATGCGCTTTCAATGCTTTTAATCACCGTTTTGCTGGTTTCGGTTTTTAATGCCTGATTAAGCACATCCTGATTTTCACCACGTCGTGCTAAGAGATCGGCTGCCAGGGAGCGCTGTTTTGGTGCTCCCTCTAATAACAGGGCAGCCAGGTGTTGCTTAACACAAGCTGCAGGTAGCGTACTCAGTATTGGAACTGCGGCGCTGCTCACTTTTTTATGGGAACTCGCTGCGAGGCCAACAATAACATCAGGAAATATATCACGTAAAACAGTATTATTACTCAAATAATTAACCAGCTTAATTAAACCACTGGTCGACAGCTTGTTAATTAATATACTTCTGACAAACTCTTGCTGTTCCTGTATATAGGCTGAGACATCCGGCAATTTTAACAGATAGTCCAGACCGTCAACATAGTATGAACTTATTTCCTGGCGATCAAAAAGTGCAAATAGAATATACTCACCCGGTTTATCTGTCTCTTTACTAATGATGTCAGCCAGTAATTTTAGGCTCCATCCCTTGCGTTGTTCAAAACTCAATTTTGAGTTATCGCTAAATGTCGTTTTAAATGCGTCCCCTAATAAATAAAGTACCCAACTAGGCAGTTCAGCCGTAAATATTTTAATATTGATATCCTGACACGCACTTGCCAGCACTTTAGCAAAGCGCACCAGTTGCTCACTGCTGAAAGAGTCGCCTAGCTTGCCATAAAGTTTATGGCGGGCATTAACCCCTTGCTTTATAATTTTATTATATCGTTCAGTATTAGTATGACTGCGGGACCACCACTCTACCGCCCCTGGCGATTGTAATAGCGCTACGGCGAGCTCTGCATCAAGGTTATTCATTGTAAAAAGCACATCGCTATTTGAGCCATCAACGACATACTGTAATGTTTTTTGGGGTAGCGATTTATCTAAGCCTGCGAGAGGGAGCAGTGCTTCTTGCAGCAGTTTCTCGGTAGCTGAAATATCGTTTTTACCAAAGATAGAAAGGGCATTAATAATTTTCTTTAACATGAACATCCCTTTAAACATGTATAAATAAACAGTATTTTATCACATCAAACGCAACTCAAACAACCAAGACTATTTAATGAAAAGCCCTACCCTACGCTCATCGGTGAGCGGTGGCTTGGCGTCAAAGCACAGGCCCCCACTACCAGCCCATGCCCGCGCTAATTTCTAACCAATACCATGATGTTCAAAAGAAAAAGGTGCAGAGGATCATACTGTTGATGCTAAAAAGCATAAATCGCCACGCAATCGTTGACCCATTCTCGGTATAACCCTGATTCAACGCCTGACAGCGCGCCTCTCTTCTGACAAAATAGCCACATCCCCGCTTTTCTTAAATGATGGATTTCCTCACTGATGGCAGCAAAGATTATTGATGGTAAAACGATTGCGCAGCAGGTTAGAAACGAAGTGGCTGAGCAAGTTAAACAACGTCTGGCGGCAGGCAAGCGTGCTCCGGGCCTGGCGGTGGTGCTGGTTGGTGAGAATCCGGCCTCGCAGATTTATGTCGCCAGTAAGCGCAAAGCCTGTGAAGAAGTGGGCTTTATCTCTCGCTCTTACGATCTGCCCGCCACCACCACCGAGCCTGAGCTGCTGGCGTTGATCGATAAGCTGAATGCCGATCGTGAAATTGACGGCATCCTGGTGCAACTTCCCCTCCCCGCCGGGATCGACAATGTCAAAGTGCTGGAGCGTATCCACCCGGATAAAGACGTGGACGGCTTTCACCCTTACAACGTTGGCCGCCTGTGCCAGCGCGCGCCGAAGCTGCGTCCTTGCACCCCGCGCGGCATTGTCACCCTGCTCGAGCGCTACAACATCGATGCTTACGGCCTGAACGCCGTGGTGGTCGGGGCTTCCAACATCGTCGGCCGCCCGATGAGCATGGAACTGTTACTGGCCGGTTGCACCACCACCGTCACTCATCGCTTCACCAAAAACCTGCGCCACCATATCGAACATGCCGATCTGCTGATCGTCGCGGTTGGTAAGCCGGGCTTTATTCCGGGGGAGTGGATCAAACCGGGTGCGATCGTGATCGATGTCGGCATCAACCGCCTGGAAAGTGGTAAAGTGGTCGGCGACGTGGACTTCGCAGCCGCGAGCCAGCGTGCGTCCTACATTACCCCGGTTCCCGGTGGCGTTGGCCCGATGACCGTGGCTACGCTGATCCAAAATACCTTGCAAGCCTGCGAGGAATATCACGACGTTCAACCTAAATAAGTTAAGGCAGTATGGAAATTTTTAATCTGGAAAATCACCCTCACGTCGAGCTGTGCGATCTGCTGAAGTTTCAGGGCTGGTGTGAAAGCGGCGGCGCCGCCAAAGAGGCGATCGCCGAAGGGCTCGTTAAAGTTAACGGTCAGGTAGAAACACGCAAGCGCTGCAAGATCGTCGACGGCCAGAAGGTCAGCTATAAAGGCATGAACGTCATGGTCAAAGCCTGATCGTTCAAGCAGCCAAAAGAAAGCCGGGTGGCTCACGCTCCCCGGCTTTTTTAGCATCTTGTCTTGCTGCTAATGCTATTTACGGCGCCAGGTCGTCCCCTGTGGGCCATCTTCCAGCACGATATTCATCTCATTCAAACGGTCGCGCGCCGCATCGGCCATGGCCCAGTCTTTGGCTTTACGCGCATCGTTACGCTGCTTGATGAGTGCTTCAATTTCGGCCACTTCGCCATCGTCGGTTTGCGCACCGCTTTGCAGAAACTGTTCTGGATCCTGCTGCAGCAGGCCCAACACCTTCGCCAGCTTGCGCAGCTCAGCCGCCAGCCCGTTAGCCGCCGCCAGATCTTCGCTCTTCAGGCGGTTCACTTCACGCGCCAGATCAAACAGCGCGGAGTAAGCTTCCGGCGTATTGAAGTCGTCGTCCATCGCTTCGCGGAAGCGGGCTTCAAAGGCTTCGCCACCCGCAGGCTGCGCGTTAACATCGGTGCCGCGCAGCGCGGTGTACAAGCGCTCCAGCGAGGCACGCGCCTGCTTCAGGTTCTCTTCGCTGTAGTTCAGTTGGCTGCGATAGTGGCCAGACATCAGGAAATAACGCACGGTTTCTGCATCGTAATACGCCAGCACGTCGCGAATGGTGAAGAAGTTGTTCAATGACTTGGACATCTTCTCTTTATCGATCATCACCATACCGGAGTGCATCCAGTAGTTGACGTACGGGCCGTCATGCGCACAGCTGGACTGGGCGATTTCGTTCTCATGGTGCGGGAACATCAGATCGGAACCGCCGCCATGGATGTCGAAATGGGTGCCGAGCTGTTTACCGTTCATCGCCGAACACTCAATGTGCCAGCCTGGGCGGCCTGGGCCCCACGGGGATTCCCAGCTCGGTTCGCCGGGCTTGGACATCTTCCACAGCACGAAGTCCATCGGGTTACGTTTCACGTCATCTACTTCAACGCGCGCCCCGGCCTGCAACTGCTCCAGATCCTGGCGTGACAGCAGGCCATAGTCCGGATCGCTGTCGATAGAGAACATCACATCGCCGTTGCTGGCGACATAGGCATGCCCACGCGCGATCAAACGCTCGGTGATGTCGATAATTTCATTGATATGGTGCGTAGCGCGCGGTTCCAGATCCGGGCGCTCGATCAGCAACGCGTCAAAATCCGCATGCATCTCTGCCAGCATCCGCGTGGTCAGTTGATCGCAGGTTTCGCCGTTCTCTGCCGCGCGGCGGATAATTTTGTCGTCCACATCGGTGACGTTGCGCACGTAGTTGAGCGAATAGCCGAGATAACGCAGATAACGCGCCACCACGTCAAACGCCACAAAGGTACGCCCGTGGCCGATATGACACAGGTCATAAATGGTTACCCCGCACACGTACATGCCCACTTTACCGGCATGAATAGGTTTGAATTCCTCTTTTTGACGACTCAGGGTATTGAAGATCTTTAGCATCAGGGCATTCCGTGGTGTGCAATGTTGATCGGGTTAACCCACGTATTGAAACCCGAAGGCGGCGGCAATGCAAGGTTAAGGCCAAGGATTGCTGATTTCAGCGGCAGAAAGCGGCATAAAATCAGAGTTCCGCCCAAGGGTTCGCTTGCTGACTCACTCATTGAGATATGTTATAAAGCCGGTCTGATCGCTAACGTCATATGGCATATCACTTCATTGTTAGGACTAAAAACTATGGTTACTTTCCACACCAATCACGGCGACATCGTTATCAAAACCTTCGCAGACCAAGCGCCGGTTACCGTTGAAAACTTCCTGAGCTACTGCCGTGAGGGTTTTTACGACAACACCATCTTCCACCGTGTGATTAACGGTTTTATGGTGCAGGGCGGTGGTTTTGAACCCGGTATGCGTCAGAAAGACACCAAAGCCACCATCAAAAACGAAGCCAACAACGGCCTGAAAAACACCCGTGGCACCCTGGCGATGGCGCGTACTAACGATCCGCACTCTGCGACCGCACAGTTCTTCATCAACGTGGTGGATAACGACTTCCTGAACTTCCGTGGTGAAAACGCGCAGGGTTGGGGTTACTGCGTATTCGCCGAAGTGGCCGAAGGGATGGACGTGGTCGACAAAATCAAAGGCGTGAAAACCGGCCGCAGCGGCATGCACCAGGACGTACCGGTGGAAGATGTGGTGATCACCCGCGTCACCGTCAGCGAGTAATCGCGCCGCATGAGCACGCTGTTTATCGCAGACCTGCATTTATGCGCACAGGAACCGGCAATCACTGCCGGTTTTCTGCGTTTTTTACAGCGTGAAGCCGTTCACGCCGACGCGTTATACATTCTGGGCGATCTGTTCGAAGCCTGGATTGGTGACGACGATCCTGAGCCGTTGCACGCAGAGATCGCCGCCGCGCTAAACGCGCTGCGATCGGCGGGCACCCCTTGCTACTTTATCCACGGCAACCGCGATTTCCTGCTCGGCGAGCGTTTCGCCCAGGCCAGCGGCATGATCCTGCTGCCGGAGCAACAGGTGGTTGATCTGTATGGCCGCAGAGTCCTGATCATGCACGGCGATACCCTGTGTACCGACGATCAGGCCTATCAGGAATTCCGCCGTAAGGTGCATAACACCTGGATCCAGAAACTGTTCCTGGCCTTGCCGCTGCGCTGGCGTTTGAAGATCGCCGCCCAAATGCGCGCGCGCAGCCAGCAGAGCAATCAGCACAAGTCTGCCGCGATCATGGACGTCAACCCGCAGGCCGTTGAGCAAGCGCTGCTGCGCAATAACGTGCACTGGCTGATCCACGGGCACACCCATCGCCCGGCAATACACTCGCTGGCGCTAAGCACCGGCAACGCCCAACGTGCGGTGCTAGGGGCCTGGCACGAGGAGGGCTCAATGATCAAAGTCACGCCCGATGCCGTTGAGCTGATTCAATTCCCTTTCTGACATCTTGCCGGTTCGTTGGCAGCAAAAACCCGCGACGCAACCGTTTTCCTCGCTGTGCCCCCATGATATGCTCTACGCCCTCATCCGGCCTGCCGGGCCGACCTCTGTACAACGACAGGAGCCATACCCCATGGGAGCCAACGCTGCTTCAGCCAGTAACGCTGAGGTTAAAATCGCAATTGTAATGGGATCAAAAAGTGACTGGGCCACCATGCAGTTCGCGGCCGAAGTCCTGACCATGCTTGATGTCCCGTACCATGTCGAAGTCGTCTCCGCCCATCGCACGCCAGACAAACTGTTCAGCTTTGCCGAGCACGCCAGCGCTATCGGTTTTGACGTGATCATCGCCGGTGCCGGAGGGGCTGCGCACCTGCCGGGCATGTTGGCAGCAAAAACGCTGGTGCCGGTGCTGGGTGTTCCGGTACAAAGCGCCGCCTTGAGCGGTGTCGATAGCCTGTATTCGATCGTACAGATGCCACGCGGGATCCCTGTCGGCACGCTGGCGATTGGCAAGGCCGGTGCGGCCAACGCCGGGCTGCTGGCGGCACAGATCCTGGCGCTGCACGATGCCGCGCTGGCCCAGCGTCTGGCCGCCTGGCGTCAGGCGCAGACCGATGAGGTACTGAACCACCCAGACCCGCGGGAGGAAGCATGAAGCCGGTTTGCGTACTGGGTAACGGCCAACTGGGGCGCATGCTGCGCCAGGCTGGCGAACCTCTGGGCATAGCGGTGTATCCGGTGGGCCTTGATGCCGAGCCGGAAGCGGTGCCCTATCAGAACAGCGTGATCACCGCAGAGATCGAACGTTGGCCGGAAACCGCGCTGACGCGTGAACTCGCCACCCACAGCAGCTTCGTCAACCGCGATATCTTCCCGCGCTTGGCCGATCGCCTGACGCAAAAACAGCTGCTCGATCAACTTAATCTGGCAACCGCCCCGTGGCAACTGCTGGCAAGCCAGGACCAATGGCCGCAGGTGTTTGCGAATTTAGGGGAGTTGGCGATCGTCAAACGCCGCGTCGGTGGCTACGACGGCCGTGGCCAGTGGCGCCTGCGCCCAGGCCAGGAAAGCGAATTACCGGCCGATGCCTACGGCGAATGCATTGTTGAGCAGGGGATTAATTTCTCTGGCGAAGTGTCTCTGGTGGGCGCGCGCGGCCATGATGGCCGGCCGGTGTTCTACCCGTTGACCCACAATCTGCATGAAGACGGCATCCTGCGCACCAGCGTGGTTCTGCCGCAGCCCAACCCGGCGCTGCAGCAGCAGGCCGAGCAGATGCTGTCGGCAATCCTAAATGAGCTGAACTACGTTGGCGTGATGGCAATGGAGTGCTTTATCGTCGGCGATCGCCTGTTGATTAACGAACTGGCACCGCGGGTGCACAACAGCGGGCACTGGACGCAGAACGGTGCGTCGATCAGCCAGTTTGAGCTGCATTTGCGCGCTATCCTCGGCTTGCCGTTGCCGACACCGGTAGTCAATACGCCATCGGTGATGGTCAACCTGATTGGCACCGCAGTCAATCTGCAATGGCTGGCTCTGCCCTTGGTGCATCTGCATTGGTATGAGAAAGAGGTACGCACTGGCCGTAAGGTGGGGCACCTGAACCTTAACGATCCCAACAGCGCGTCGTTGCAGCAGGCATTGCAAGCCTTGGCTCCCTTGCTGCCAGCCGAGTATCAAAGTGGCTTGGCCTGGGCGCAGCAGAGGTTAAACCGGTAATTCTCCTCCCACAGATTCAGGCTGTACCCTAAATACGTCGCCACCTAAAGTATGACGGGTATAGCCAATCGCCTCCTTTAAGGGGGTAATCCCCCCTTCACCGCAGCTTTACAAAACCCAGCGTGGTCTATTCTATTCAGTAACCACCCCAGCCTCTGCGTCAGGAGTGTTCTATGAAACTTTTTTCGCCCACTATGCGTCAGGCTTGTACTTTTGCCATGCTCGCCCTGTTCAGCTGCGCTGCTCCGGCCAGTGTCGCGCTGAACGGCACCCGCGTAATTTATCTGTCGGACTCCAAAGACGTCAGCCTTCAGGTCGATAATGTGGGGACAACATCGGTGGTGCTGCAAAACTGGATTGATGACGGCAATGCCGACGCCAAACCTGCAACCATCAAAGTCCCGTTTCTGTTAAGCCCGCTGATCAGCCGTGTCGATCCCGGTAAAGGCCAGCGGCTGCGCCTCATCTATACCGGTAACAACCTTCCGATAGACAGAGAATCCCTGTTTTGGCTGAACGTGCAGGAAGTCCCCGCCAAAGACGACAACAACCGCGTGCAGCTCGTCTTACGTAACCGCATCAAGCTGTTCTATCGCCCGGCGAGCTTGCAAGGCAGTGCCAACGATACCATCAAGGTGCTTACCTGGAGCACCCAAGACAGCAACCTGCTGGCCAACAACCCGACGCCATACTATGTCTCTTTCGCCTATCTGTCGGTGAATGGCAAAAAACTCGAAGGAGCGATGATCGCCCCACGTTCTACCCAGGTGTTCACTCTGCCGGGCCATGCGGGCAGCAAGGTCAGCGGCAGCTTCGTTAATGACTACGGAGCCATCATCCCCTTCGAGGCGTTCGTTAAGTAATCACGCAGGCCTGGCCGTGCAGGTCGATCGCCAATAACCGGGCAAAGGCGGCGATATCCTGCGGCCGATCGGCGGGGTGAACCTCAAGCGCAGCGTCGATGGCCCGCAAAAACCGTTGGGAATAGCCGGCTGGGCCGCACTGCGCCAACGGCTGATAGCGGTCTTCAATCGAGCGCGTCAGGCTGACCGGCGGTAGGCGGCCGGTAATAAGCGTAGCCAGCAGCGCACCGATGGCATAGATATCCGACCAAGGGCCGTGGGCGTAACCGCCGCTGTTGCAATAGAGTTCCACCGGCGAGAACCCGGGCTTTAGCACGATGTTGGTTTCTCTTGCGCCCCCCGTAGCCCAGAAGCAGGCGGAGCCGAAATCTAACAGAATTGGCCACTGATGTTCCGCAATCTGTATGTTATCCCACGAAATATCCCGGTGCAGGCAGCCCTGACGGTGTACCGCCGCAACGGTAGGCAGCAGCGAAGCCAGCAGCCTTCTGAGCCAGGTTTCGGTCACCAGTGCGGGGTGTTGCGCATAGCGTTTCTTCAGGGTGGTGCCACCGTAAAGTGGCGTGCTGATATAGGCGCTGCCATTCGCCTGCCAGAAATCCCAAAGCGGCGGTATGCCGGGGTGCGCAAGGCTGCCGAGTATTTTGGCTTCCTGGCAAAAGTAATCCCGCCCGGCGTTGAAGGTCGGCAGCAGGAACGGGTTACGCGGCACAACCACGCCTTCAGCATTTCGCTCTGCGATCGTGGTAGGAATATATTCCTTAACGGCGGCGAAACGTTGCTGCTGATGATCGAACGCCTGATAAACGATGCTGAAGCCACCTTCGCCAATCGCCTGCTGAATCTCCAGTTGTGCAAAGCGATAGCCCGGAGGCAGCGCCTGAGCGCGGCCCCCGCACACCGCCGTGGCTAACCCTGTATAGGCCGTCAGCACGGTTCGCTCCCCGCAGGGTTACGCACGGAAGTCATAGGCAAAGGCCTTATTGGCATAGCTGATATGCAGGTGGCGGAACGGCTGCAGCTCGGTGCTGGCGCTCAGCAAACGGTGGCTGATCTGCGGCAGCAGAGTATTGGTCAGAATGGTATCCACCATGCGCCCGCCGGATTCCACTTCCGTACAGCGGTTGACGATCTGTTGGATCACCTCATCATCAAACGAGCAGGTCATGTGGTGGCTTTCCAGCAGGCGCTTGCGGATCCGCTCTAACTGCAGCTTCACAATATCCCCCAGCACGGTATCGCTCAGCGGATAGTAAGGGATCACGTTCAAACGGCCGAGCAGCGCGGCAGGAAACGCGCGCAGCAGGGTATCGCGCAGCGCGGCGGTGAGTTGATCGCATTCCGGCAACAGGGCCGGATCGGCGCACAGCGCGTTCACCACCTCGCTGCCTACATTAGAAGTGAGAATGATGATGGTGTTGCGGAAATCGATGCGTTGCCCTTCGCCATCTTCCATCCAGCCTTTATCGAACACCTGATAGAAAATTTCATGCACGTCGGAGTGCGCTTTCTCGATCTCATCGAGCAAAATAACGCTGTAAGGGCGGCGACGCACCGCTTCGGTCAGTACGCCCCCTTCGCCGTAACCCACATAGCCCGGAGGTGCCCCTTTCAGGGTGGAGACGGTGTGCGGCTCCTGAAACTCGCTCATGTTGATGGTGATCACATTGCGCTCCCCGCCGTAGAAGTTTTCTGCCAGCGCGTGGGCGGTTTCGGTTTTCCCCACGCCGGAAGGGCCGCACAGCATAAAGACCCCGATCGGCTTGTTCGGATCGTCCAGGCTGGCACGCGAGGTAATCAGGCGGCGGGCGATCAGTTCAAGGCCATGTTTCTGGCCGATCACCCGCTCGTTTAAGCTGTCTGCCAGCTTGAGCACCGCTTCCACCTCATTCTTCATCATGCGGCCCAGCGGAATGCCTGTCCAGTCAGCCACCACCGAGGCGATGGTGTTGGCATCCACCGAGGAAAACAGCAGCGGATCGTCCCCCTGCAAAACGGCCAGCTGTTGCTGTAGTTCGTTGAGGTTCGAGCGCCAGGCGTCCTCGTCATCCGCGATTTCGCCGGGGCGGTAAAGTTTGGCGCGCAGCTCGATGATTTCGTTGACCAGCACCCGCTCGTCGTTCCAGCGGGCGTTGAGGGCGGCCAGCCGCTGCCGGGCCTGCTCCAACTGCTGCCGGATCTGATCCGGGCGCTGCGCGTCACCGGCACCGATGCGCACATCGCGCACCGCCACCTCCAGCTCGGTTTCCAGCGCCTCGATCTGGCGGCGGCAGCTTTCCACCCGGCCCGGTTCGGCATGCTGGCTGACCGCCACCCTGGCGCAGGCGGTATCCAGCAGGCTGATGGCTTTATCCGGCAACTGGCGATCGGGGATATAACGGTGGGACAGGCGCACCGCCGCTTCCACCGCCTCATCCAGCAGGATGATCTGGTGATGCTGCTCCAGCGTGTGGCGCAGATGACGCAGCATCAGCACCGCTTTGCTTTCGTCAGGCTCAAGCACCTGCACCACCTGAAAGCGGCGGGTCAGGGCCGGATCTTTTTCGATGTATTTTTTATATTCCGACCAGGTGGTGGCACCGATGGTGCGCAACTGGCCCCGCGCCAGCGCCGGTTTCAGCAGGTTGGCGGCATCGCCGGTGCCCTGCGCACCGCCTGCGCCAATCAGCGTGTGGATTTCGTCAACGAACAGAATGATCGGCGACGGGCTGGACTGCACCTCGTCAATCACCGCCCGCAGGCGCTGTTCGAACTCGCCCTTGGCCCCCGCCCCCGCCTGCAACATCCCCATATCCAGCTGATACAGCGTGACGTCGCGCAGTTTCGGCGGCACATCGCCCGCGGCGATATAGGCCGCCAGCCCTTCCACCACCGCGGTTTTCCCCACGCCCGCCTCGCCGGTCAGCAACGGGTTGTTCTGCCGGCGGCGCATCAGGATATCGACGATTTGCCGGATCTCCTCATCACGCCCGGTCACCGGATCCAGCTCGCCACGGCGCGCTTTTTCCGTCAGGTTGCTGCCGTATTGCTCAAGCATGCTTTCACCGCTGCGGGGAGATGCCACCGTGCTGCTCTGCGCGGCAGCCAGCGCCGTTTCAGAAGAAGAGAGCAGGATCGCCTCAAACTGCTGCAACAGGCTTTCACTGCTGATCTGGGCGAAACAGGGCGAAATCGCCAGCAGTTGGTTATGCAGATTGGTGGTATTGAGCATGCCCAGCAGCAGATGGCCGCCGCGGATCTGCTGGGCACCGAACTTCAGCGAACTGAAGAGCCAAGAGCGTTCGACGGCGCTGTCGATATGCTCCGACAGATCCGACACCGAGCTGGCACCGCGCGGCAGCCGATCGATAGCGGCGACCACATCTTCCCCCAGCTTGCCCGCATTGATGCCGAAGTGGCGGATAATCTGCTGCCAGTCGCCATCAGGGTGCTGTAGCAACTGGTGGATCCAGTGGGTCAACTCCACATAGGGGTTGCCTCTGAGTTTGCAAAATGAGGTGGCGTTTTCCAGGCTGCTGAGTAACAGGCCGTTTAATTTGCCAAACAGAACTGCGCGGCTGATCTCTCTCATGCTTACACCTTAATGATTTGTTTTAATGAATATCAATGGCAATACTGCCCTTCGATGGGCTCAGGTGAAAAAATCAGCTCACCCGCATCGTTGTCATGTTCGGCATCACGTAGCCAGCTACTCAACCCGAGGCGCTGCCCGCCGCTCAGCGCTGTTCTGCTGACTTCCTGCTTGCGCAGGATCAGGCGCACATCCCAGATATATTCGATGCCGAGGTAGTGCCGCACCCAGTCGCGCAGCGCGAGCGCCTGCGGGCCGCCGGGCATAAAGCTGTGATACTCCGCCAGCGACATCGGCCCCAGCTCAATGCGGAATTTGTGCTGAACGTCGCGCACCGCGCGGCCAAGAAACGCGTCGCGCCCCAGTTGCAATGCCTGGCCCGCCACCAGTTGCGTCTGCTGCTCCGGGGCGATGGCTAACCACACGGGAATGTTCTCTATAATGCGTACCGGCACCTGAAAGTAGTGCCGCAGGATCTTCGCCAACCCTTCGGCGTCGCGCCCCTGCCGCACCAGGTGCCCCGCCATAAAATACTTGGCGTGGGTAGGCAGGCTATCCCGTGGGCGTAGCCCCTCCACGCCCAGCCCCACCAGCGCGGAGAGGTAGCGGGTAAAGGAGCGATCGTCTTCGCGATCGAGCGACACGGTCGGCTGGCTGTTGGCCCAGGCGCGGTAAAACAGCAGGATCAGGCGATGGTGGAACAGGTTGATAAAGTCGAGCAGCGTCCGGTCCTGATGGTGCAGATAACGCTCGCGCACGTATTCGGTAAAATGCAGCGGCAGCGGGCCGTTGGGGCCAAACAGCCCGAAGCTGTAGATCAGCAACTGGTATGACGGCGCATTTCTGGCGGGCCCGGCGCTGGCCAGCGTGGAGGGCGCGAACGACAGCGAAGGCTGTTGCCCCAGGCGTATCGGCTCCTGGCGCGGATGCGGCGCGCGCCCGAGCGGCCAATCGAGCCCGCCCTGCGCGTCAAGGCGCCGCAGGATCTGGAACAGATCGTGCTCATAGGGGTGTTCGGTGAGCGAGGTCCAGAAATCCTCCGGCAGGCGCGGGCTGCTGCGCACTTTCATGGCGGAATTCATATCAGGGTTCTCCTGCCCATGCGCGGCCGCCACTGGGCGATCTTACCGCGCTGCGGGGTGCTCAGTGAGGTAGTGACAAAGGTGTTCATCGTTACCATGCGGCTGAACAACCGCTCCAGCACGCAGCCAAGCAGGTATGGCGTGCTGCCGGAAAATGCCTGTTCATCAATGGTCAGATCAATGGCCACGCCGCGTGAAAACACGATCGGCCCGGGCGCGGGCGCACGCTGATAGGAAGGCGACAGGCGGCAGTGCTGCACCCCTTTGATCTCCTTGGTAATCTGCGGTTCATCCAGCTTAGCGTACAGCGTCAGCAGTTCCCGCAGCGCCCGCGCGCCCTGCTCGTCATCCCCTTCCATCAGGCTGAGATAATCCAACTGCAGCTGGCTGATCAGCCCCCAGGAGATGCGGCCTTCCGCCAGCGCCTCGCGCGGCGGGGACAGCGGCGTTTTCAAGGTAACCTGACGCAGCGGGATCGAGTCGGCCACCACGAAAGAGAGCGCCTCCTGCCGTTGCAGCAACAGGGGCAGATCGCGATTGGTCGCCAGCACTTCCGCCGTGATGTACTCCAGATCGTTACGCCAAGGGGTGTGATAGGCGTCGACCAGCGACAGGAACACCTCCGAGCCGGAATAACTGCTGCGCGCCCCTTGGCGCTGGCTCTGCACCGAGGGCGGGCGCGGCGAGCGGCGCAAAGAGAAGTAGGCACCGTAGTTCTGCCCATCGCGCCCCTGGGTGCAATAAAACGGCCGGAATTCCTGCTCCTGCTGGCTGTTGGCCGAGGTTCCCCACAGCCGTTGCACGGAGAACACCTCAAAATCCAACGGCTGAATATTGTCCACCACCAGATGGTATTCGTTGCTTTTGTCATTCAGCGTGATGCGTTCCGCCACCTTGGGGAACAGGTTGATCACCGGCGTGCAGTGCAGCGCAAGGTGGCTGGCGTCAATGCGTTTGGCCAACGCCGGTAGCTCTTTGTCCAGCAGCAGAACGATCTCAAACTCGCGCACATCGCCATGCTGCGTTTTGCCCGCACCAAACAGCGCCGCCAGCCCAGAGACGCTGAAAAAGCGGAAGCGGGCGGGAAAGGCAAAATACTCTTGCAGCAGACGATAACCGTCAAAGTTGCGCAGATCGTTGGGCAACAGCGCCTGATCGGCGTCGAACCCCTCATGGTGCAAATGCTCTTTCGGCAAATAATGGCGCTGCTCAAGAACTGCCCCCACCGGCTGGCAGATAATGCCGGTGGTGTGCTGCATCAACAGCTCCAGCAACTGCATGGCTTCCAGATCCTGGCCGCTGAGGTAAAACATCAGCTTGTCGAGGTTCAGGCTGTCAAAGGTGACGTTATCGTCCAGCCGCAGGCGGATGCGCAACGCATGGCGGCTGGCGTTGCGGTTGAACTTGGCGGTGCTGACGATATCGGCGGGCAAAGCCCCCAGCGCAACCTGGCGGATACTGAGCGGGTACAGCGTCACGTCGTGGGCGGTGCGGTATTTGCAGACAATGCCGTTCTTCCTGAAGGTGTCGCAGGTCATCACCGTGCCCCTTGGCACCAGAAACCCGGCGTTGATGTTGCCCTTGCGGCCGTCGGGGTGCAGCTCGGCCACCGCCATCGACGGGGTGGGCGAAAGGTAGTTAGGGTAAATCACCTCCAGCATCCGCTGCGAGAAACGCGGGAACTCCGCGTCCATCTTCAGTTGAATGCGCGAAGTGAGAAAGGCAAAGCCTTCCATCAGGCGCTCGACGTAAGGATCGCCAACGTCGATCCCCTGCATCCCCAAACGCCCCGCCACTTTCGGGTAGCTCTCGGCGAACTCGGCGCCCATTTCGCGCAGATAGAGCAGCTCACGGTTATAGTACTCAAGCAGTTTACTGTCCATGTCCTCACCCTATGTCTTTGAGATTGAAATAACCGTTTTCCAAATCGACGTCGGAACGGAAACAGAACTCCAGCGGATGGGGGCTGCACCACAGCAACCCGCGGATCTCGATCGACAGGACGTTGTGCGTATCCAGATCGTCCCTGCCGGAGATACACAGCAGCTTCAGCTGCTGCGGAATAATGCGCGGTTCAAAATTGAGGATGGCCTGAGTGAGGTTTTTCTGGATATCCGGCCACTCGATTTCCGACATCCTTTTCCCCGCCAGCGGCGTAATGCCGTAGTTGAGGGTAGAGCGCCGGACTTCGGGAAAGGCCTGCAGATCGATCATCGGTTCGTTGTTGTTGCAGTTAAACAACCACTGCAAATCGCGCAGGATCATGTTGCGCAGCGTGCTGTGCGCAATGGTCTTGTTGCTGTCCGCTTCCCGCTTATTCTGCGGTTCAAAGTCCGTCAGCCGATCGAACAGCGCGGGCAGCATGCGATCGCGGGAAGAGACCCCATCGCTGTTCCTGCGGTTAACCCGTGCGGCGACGGCGGGCGATCCCACCGGGGCCCCGCTGCGCTGGTTGGTGGTATCTGTCATCAGGCTTCATCCGTGGTGAACTGAATCTGCTGCAGCGTCAGCAACGCGTATTCCTCGTCGTCGGTGATCCAGGTCTTTTGCCCTTGACCGGCATAGTGGCCGTTATCGCTCAGGGTCAGCCAGTCGGTTTTACGCCCCAAACGGTGGGCATCTTCGCTGGCCGCGGTGAGCGGATAACGCGCCGGGATCTGGCACACCTGCTGCTTGCCGGAGCGCCACTTCACCATTGCCGGTGCCCAGAACAAGTGCACCACGTTTTGCGGCGGCTGGAACCTGATCGACTCCAGCTCCTGAAACGGCACCCAGTAGTAACGGTTATCCAGAAACAGTTCGCAGATTGGCCCCAGGCGGCTGTCGGCGTCGGCCAGCCAGGCGAAAGGGGGGGCGGGTGCAGATCCCTCATCGCTGCTGAGCGTGAGCTGCCCGGCGTTCTCATCAGCCAGTTCGAAAGCGCGATCGCGCAGCTGGCAAGCCTGCGCTGGCGCAGCGCGCAATGCTTCCGCCAACAGCAATGGCCACTCCTGCGGCGGCGTGAAGAACGGCGGGGCGATCTCACCGCTGAACACCTGCTCGCGCTGCATTTCTGCCGCTACGCAGTCCGCCAGTTGCTGCGTGGTGGGCGCAGCCTGCGGCGTCAGCGCCTGCCAGGCAGGTAATTGGCTGCTGGCGCGTTGCCAATCACCGTACAACAGCAGTAGCTGGACCCATTCGGCGCGTTTGTCTGCGTCCGCCGGGGCGGCTTTGACCGCCGACTCGCAACGCTCCAGCGCGCTGGTTAACGGCTGACCTTTCAGAACAGAGAGCAATGATTTCACGGTTTATCTCCTGCTTCTTTGGCAATTTGGCGTCTGGAAGGCGACCTTTTCTTCCAGGGGGAGTATCTGCAACAGCGTGGATTCCTGCGGGGCACCGATCCATACGGCGATGGCGCTGTAGTTATCCTGCTGTGAAAGCGGCGGTGACTGGTGTTCGATCAGCGTCAGCCACTCGCTGGGGGTGTGGGCCAGGCGCAGCGTATACTCCAGTTGCGCCAGGTTATAGCGCTTCCAGAAACCGTCGCTGCACAGCAAAAACACGTCGCCATCCGCCAGCGCGAGCGTCGGGCTATAGGTGGCATCCTGAGGGTTGCCGGTGCCGAGAGCGGCATACAGCAGGTTGTCGGGCAGCCCGCCGGTGTGAAACCCGGCATCTTTCATTTTTTGCACCAGGCTATGATCCGTGGTGGACTGGCACAGATAGCCGTTGCGGAACAGATAAAGCCGGCTGTCGCCGGCATGCACCCAATGGGCCTGCAGGGTGGAGCGATTGATAAACAGCGCCACCAGGGTGGTGCGCATGCGGTGGTAAGCCTGATCCTGCTGTTGCGCCTGCTGGATCATCTGCTGCAGTTGGGCGATCAGCCCGGGCACCGCCTCGGGTTGGCAAGGGTTGCCCTGCCCGGCGTGCTCCAGCAGAAACTGGCAGGCCAGCGCGGCGGCCTGTTCCCCGCCCGCATCACCGGCCACCCCGTCACACAGCACGAAGCAGGCCGCCTGTTCCCCCAGGTATTCACCGGTTTTATCCTGATTCTGCGCGCGGTTACCCTGGTTCGAGCACCAGACGGCTTCTATTTTCATCACGGCACCTTCTGATTCTGAGACGCCTTGTATTGGCGGATCTCCAGATCGTAAGCGTGGAGAAAAGCCTCGCCGAACAGGGTGTGAAAATCATCCTCCACCTCATTGGCTACCCGCTGGTAATGGGCCTTCAGCGTGTCCCACAGCGCCGCCTTGCGGTTGCCGGAAAACACTCCCTTGCCTGGCAGCGTGCCCTGCTCCGCCGCCATTTTCTCCAGGTTATCGGGGTGGAAGGTTTGCAGCATGGCGGCAATGATGGCGCGCACCCCGGCAATCATGCCCAACTGGTGGGCCTGTAGATCGATCATCGCATCGCGCACGGCGTTTTCCGGCGGAATAAAGCCCGGCATCGGGGTGCTGAACATCTGTAACAGCACGGTTTTGCCCGAAGGCAGCATCTTGAACGGGTTGTTCTCCTCTTCCAGGATCATAGTCATCTCGGCTTTCAGGCCGCGCTTAAGTATGTTGCGCGACGACAGCAGCGCGACGGTGCCCTGTGAAAACAGGCTCAGCAGCTTGCCCGCCAGGTAGAGCTGTTCTGGCGAAAAATCCGGTTGCAGCACCGCATCATCCAACCCCAGCCCGGCGACAAACGCGCTGAACAGCTCACCGTGCAGTTGCTCCTGCGAAGCCGATTTGGCCGGTTTGAACGGCTGATGCCTGACCGGATCGACCCCGAGCCTGGTCAGCGGGGGCGGCATGGCATCGAGCGGAGCTCCTGCCTGCCGATGCGGTGCTTCATGTTCCTGGGGAGCGAAATCATTCAGGGAAACGCCATCGGCAGCGCGGGCCTGCTCCGCCCAGGTGAGATCGTCATGCTGAACGGGCGCTGCCTGTTTGGTTTCGGTCGCCGCTGACGCAACCGCGTCAGGCGCTGCGGGCCAGATCGCCAGCGCCGGGTCAAAGGCGGCCTCGTCGTTCAGGGTTGAGGCGAGCGGCACTGCGTTATCGGCAAACAGGCCGAGCAGAACGTCGTCTTCGCTGCCGCTGTCGGCATTCAGTGCCCACTCTGCCGCCAGTTCATCGGGCAGATTCAAGAGCGGCGGCGCAGGCTCCGCCACCGGGGGTTGCACAGGCTCAGGGGTGGCCAGATCCTCTGCGGACCATTTACGGTTCACCGACAACACGCTGGGCGTGGTGTCTTTCATGATCGGCGGCAGAGAGAAGGGATCGTCCTGCGCAAACAGGTGGTCTGGATCGATCGGTTGGTCATGCAACGAAGCCAGATCGGTTTCCTGCGCCATCGCCAACGGATCTTGCCTGGCACGGTTGTCCGGTTCGTTGGCAAACAGCGGGTGGTTCTGCTCGTGGGGTAACGGCCTTTTATGCTGTGGCTGATGCAACAGAAACTCCGCCTCCAGGTTGTCCCAGACCGCTTCGTCGATGCTGTTCACCGATGACGCGGCCCCCTGCGACAGCAGCAGCGGAGCCAGCGAGAGGGGAGGATCGTTCAGGCTGACGCTGAACTGGTAACCCGCGATGTCGAGAATGTCGCCTTCCGCCAGCGGGTGTTGCACGTTGTGCGGCAGTTCGCCGCCGTTCAGCAGCAGCGCCGTGGTGCTGCCGCGCTGTGTAATCTGGGCTTCCCCGGTGGGAGAAATGTGCACAACGGCCTGCAAACGGGAAATCGCCCGGCTTTGGTCAGGCAGGATCAGCGTATTGTTGGTATCGCGCCCAATGGTTCCCCCTGGTGCCGTGAAGTCACAGTAATTCTGGGGTAACCGCTCATTGTCCCTGTTCCTGATCATCGTTAGCCGCATAGCCCTTTCCCTTTTATATTGTCTTGCCAGAGTCGCCGCTTTATTTTTTAGTGGACGATTTCCCAGGAAACCCAGGAAATCGTCCCTATCAATTACGCTTCGCAGTTCTGCTTAATATCCCAGCCGGCACTGCTTTCTGCGCCTTTGCCTCCTTGCTCGGTTTGCTCCCAGTATTGCTGCTGAACTTTGGCAGCCTGGAAGGAATAAAGAATGCCTACGGTGTCTTCGTCATCGGCACCGGTGTATTGAATATTGGTGACCAACACATCATCCAGCGTCACTCGGGTATATTCCATCTGCCCGCCGCCGGCTTTACAGACGGATAATTCGACTTTGCTCAAGTGTTTGCCGCTGGCACAGTGCTTCAGCAGCGCCGGAGTGGATTTATCGATCAATGCTTTGATGTGCAAATCGTTAAAACAGACTTTCCCGGTACCACCGCCACCGCCAACGCCCATATTTCCAGGCTGGGATGCGCCCCAGGAAAAGGAAATAATATCGGTCCAACCTTTGTGATTCGCGTCCTTGGATTCACCATTCGCGCCATCAACCTTCATGAACATATCAATTGCCATAACTAAAGCCTCTTGGGTTTATACACTTCATACTTCAAGTTGCATGCACGTTGGCTTTCCTCACTCACCCCAGTCACTTACTTGAGTAAGCTCCTGGGGATTCGTTGCGTCGCCGCCTTCCTGCAACTCGAATTATTTTGTGTAAAGAGTTAAGTAAATTCCGTTTTTATAAAGCAACGGCGGTTCACGGCATGAGAAATCCCAACCCTTCAGAAAACGAAAGTTGTTATTCCTATGCTGTTCTTTGTGTCCTGTATTTCAGCTTGCGGGTATCTGTGACCCGCAGGCGAAATATCAGGATTTGTTCTTGTTTAATTAACTTTGTTTTAATGAAGGCAGCTTCGAAACCAGGCGTAACGAAACGGTCAATCCTTCCAGCTGATAATGTGGCCGCAGGAAGAACTTCGCCGAGTAATAGCCTGGGGCGTCTTCAATTTCCTGCACCTGAACTTCTGCCGCCGCCAGCGGTTTTCTGGCTTTGGTTTCCTGCGATGAGTTGGCCGGATCGCCGTCGACGTAATTCATGATCCAGTTGTTCAGCCACACCTCCATATCGCTGCGCTCACGGAATGAGCCGATCTTGTCGCGCACGATGCACTTCAGGTAATGCGCAAAGCGGCAGCAGGCGAACAGGTAAGGCAAGCGTGCCGCCAGCTGGGCGTTGGCCGTGGCATCGGGATCGTAATACTCCGCCGGTTTCTGCAGCGACTGGGCGCCGATAAACGCCGCGAAGTCGGAGTTTTTACGGTGGATCAGCGGCATAAAGCCGTTTTTCGCCAGTTCGGCTTCGCGCCGATCGCTGATGGCGATTTCGGTCGGGCACTTCATGTCCACGCCGCCGTCATCGCTGGGGAAGGTGTGACACGGCAAATCAGCCACCGCTCCACCGGACTCGACGCCGCGAATGGCGGTACACCAGCCGTACTCTTTAAAAGAGTGGTTGATGTTGGTGGCCATCGCGTAAGCCGCGTTGGTCCAGGTGTAGTTTTCGTGGTTGGCGCTGTCGGTCTCCTCTTCAAAATCAAACTCGTCGACCGGGTTGGTCTTGATGCCGTAAGGCAAGCGTGCGAGAAAACGCGGCATGGTCAGGCCGATATAGCGTGCATCCTCCGACTCGCGCAGGCTGCGCCACGGGGCATATTCGGTGTTCTGGAAGATCTTGGTCAGATCGCGCGGGTTGCCCAGTTCCTGCCAGGACTCCATCTGCATCACGCTGGGGGATGCCCCGGCGATAAACGGGCAGTGCGAGGCCGCGCTGATCTTGGCCATTTCACCGAGCAGCTCCACGTCCGGTGGGCTGTGATCGAAATAGTAATCCCCCACCAGGCAGCCAAACGGCTCGCCGCCGAATTGACCATACTCCTGCTCATAGACGCTCTTAAACAGCGGGCTCTGATCCCAGCCCACGCCCTTATAGCGCTTCAGCGCCCGGCCCAGCTCACGTTTAGAGATGCTCATAAAGCGGATTTTCAGCATCTCGTCGGTTTCGGTGTTGTTGACCAGATAGTGCAGCCCTTGCCAGGCCCCTTCCAGCTTCTGGAATTTTTCGTGGTGGATGATTTTGTTGATCTGCCGCGACAGCTTACTGTCGATCTCCGCGATCAGCGCCTGAATGGTGCGATAGGCGTCGGCAGAGACGGTGACGGTATTTTCCAACGCCTGCTGCGCCAGCGTTTTCACCGCATTTTCTACCGCCTCTTTCGCCTGATCGGTTCTGGGGCGAAACTCTTTCTGCAGCAATGAGTTGAACTCGTCGCTGGTATAGGCTTTGGCCACGGGTGCGGCGTATTGCTCAAGTTGTTGGCTCATGATTTACTCCTCCGCCAGCGGGGCCAGGTTGGCAGGGTTATCGCTTTCCGGCTTGGGGGCACGGGTCAGCGACTGCAATAACGCCGGGTTGCTCAGCACGCTGGTAATCAGCTCTTCGGCCCCGTTTTTGCCGTCCATATAGGAGAGCAGGTTCGACAGTTGGGTGCGTGCCTCCAGCAGGCGGCTCAGCGGCTCGACCTTGCGGGCGATCTCGGCCGGGGAGAAGTCGTTCATATTTTCAAAGGTCAGCTCGACGTTGAAGTGACCATCGCCATTCAGGGTGTTTTCCACCTGGAACGCGACTCTGGGCTTGAGTGATTTCATGCGATCGTCGAAATTATCGATGTCGATCTCGAGAAACTTGCGCTCTTCCAGGTTTGGCTGTGGCTCAAGAGGCGTTCCCACCAGATCGGCCATCACCCCCATCACGAAAGGCAACTGGATTTTTCGTTCCGAACCGTAGATCTCAACGTCGTACTCGATCTGTACGCGGGGCGCCCGGTTGCGGGCGATAAATTTCTGCCCGCTGCGCGTTTTGACATTTGCCATTATTTTCTCCATAAGTCACTGTTATTAGAGGTTTTTGATAACATCCACGCCGCATTGTGCGCTCACCACCTTGCCTGACTACTTCTCGCCATTCTGTTTCTCTCCGGTGCCGAGAATGACCTCCAGCTGGCGTAAGCCGTCCGGGGCCAGATCGCTGACGATTTGCAAAAAATTCAGATTGATCAGCTTCTGTAAGCGCTCGATCATCAGCGGTGCCGGATGACTGGGCTCATAGAGTTCGAAGTAACCTTTCACCTTCTCCAGCAGATGCAGGGCATCGGCACGGGATTGCACCTGCCCGTACCCCAACTCCCCCAACGGCAGCGGCAACGGATCGCCAGGCAGGCTTAACGCCTCGGGTGTCAGGATCCGCTCAGGATCGGCTTCGCGGCTGCCTTGGCCTTCAGGCTGCTGAATGGCCTGGGCGATGCTGTCGAAGGTTTTCTGCAGCAGCGTCATCTCCGGCAGCGCGCTTTCGCCAAGGTGGAGCTGAATGGCATGGCGCAATTTGGGCAGCGTGCGGGTGATCGCCTGCACCACCTGAACGTTGGCCTGCTGCGGGTTGCCAAGCTCACTGCGCAGGTAACTCAACCCATTGGGGAAGTTGGCAAGTTCCTGCTTGCTGCCGTCCAGCAGCGCCACTGCGTCGCGCACCGCAAGCTCGCTGCCGCCGTTTTTCATCAGGGTGGCGGCCCGTGCCGCATGGGTCAGTTGGGTGTTATCCCCCAGTTCCGCCAGCGCATTGATGCGAAACATCGGATCGCGCACGCCGTCGCTCTCCAGCAGCGGATGAAGCTGGTGCCAGTAACGTTCGATCGCCAGGTAGATCAGCTGCAAACCGTCCGCATAGCCCTGCAACCCGCGCAGCTGCGTCCAGGCCAGCGAGAGGAAAAACATCACCCGCAGATCTTTGGTGCGACGTAACAGGCCGGTGGCCAGGCGTTCCACCGCGCCCCAGTCGGGGGCTTCCGCCGGAATGATGGTGTCGCCAAACTGCTGTTCCGGCTTGCCTGCTGCGGTCTGTGCCATGCGCATAAAATCGGCGTCATACTCCAGGTTCTCACCGCAACTGTCTTCCGGCGCAACCGGCGTTAACAGGCGTTCAATCGTCATGACTTCTCTCCCTGGTCAAACATGGGTCCGTAAGGCCCTTGGCGCGCATGTTTCACGTCGCCTGCGGGCTCAAAAAGGTGATGGAAAAGCTGCACCGTGAGATTGCCGCTGTGAATGTAGGTACCCGACGTGCTCCACCAGAAGCTGCCGTACTGGCGCGGATCAAAGTCTGAAACCGCCATCGGCCAGCCCGGTTGCACGGCGGCGTCACCGTGCGGTGCCAGCTCCGTTGGCAGCGGCGGTAACGCCCGCAGAGCGCGATCGATACGCTCAACCGAATGGCACTGATGAACGCCGCGCTGCAGGATTTGCCCGATGCTGTAATAGCGCTCCGCCGCCAGCAGCAGATGTTCGTTGCCCCAGCGCTCTGGGGGCACCAGCCACATGGCGAACAGCGGGTAATGGCGCCCGACGCGATCCTGCGACGGCAGCAGATACCCCAACTGCGCGAACGGCGTGCCCAGCGTAGCGGGCAGAACAAAGCTCCACATCGGCGCGCCGAGCAGCGAGTAACGGCCATCGCGCGGGGCAGAAAGCTGCCGGGCCGCCAGCCCTGACTGGAACCAGTGCGCCCACTGATTAACCAGCGTGGCGGGCAGGCGGCGTTGCACAAAGTCGCCACAGCTGGGGATCTTGCCGTACCAGCCGATGCCATTGTCCTGGGGTGCATAAGTGGCCTGTTGCGTCATGATTCGCCTCCTAAGGACAATTGAAGGCAGTGGATTGGAAAGGGTTACGTATGCTGTCGGGCGTCAGCTCCAGCACCACCCGGTGCCCTTCCAGGTTAAAGGTCGCTGTCTGGGTCAGCGAGGCTGAGTTGGGTTTCAGCGCGGCCTTGTCGATCAGCCGGTTCAGCGCCCAATCACCGTTGGTCGCCAGGGTGGCCATCTGCCCGTTGACCAGCGCCAGCTGCAGGCTGACCTGATTGGTGTTGCCGGTGCCGGGCCAACTCACCACCAGCGGCACCAGCGGGCCATGGCTGTAATGGAACACTTGCCCGTCGATATCCAGCGTCATGCTGAGAATGTCGGCATCCATGGTGACGGGCTTGATCGTCAGGTGGTAAGAGGGTTTCTGATTCTGCCCGCTGAACCAGGTGTCGCGGATGTCGCGCGCCTGCTGGAAGGAGCGCAGCATGTTGCCGCCGCCGGACAGCGTTTTACCGTCGACACCCGGATTAAAGCGCCATCCGCCGCGTGAGGTGTCCACTTTGCCTTCGAGGTTCTGGCGGAAGAAGCTGTCCATGATGCCGCTGTTCGGGGCAAACATGCGCGAGAAGTCATTACTGGCGATCTCCCGCTCAGCATTGCGCACCAGCGGATAACGCCCGCTGATGGCCTGGTTGCAAAAGCTGCCGACCTCAAACCCGACGCGCTTTTGCAGCCCTTCCAGCTCTTTCATCTGCGAGTCGCTGCTGGCCCCGACCGCCAGTGACAGCATCATGTCTTTAAACGGCTGCGGCAAACGGCCCGATTCGGCCTGCAACGCCAGAATGACGTCCCCCGGCGGCGGTGCCATGCCGCTGTTGGCCGCGCTTTGCACCGCGATCAGGTAGTTGTAGAGGCCATCGGCCTGTTTCAGCACCGTATCAAACGGGATGCTTTTCGCCGCCTCGTCGCTGCTCTGCGCCAGCTCGATGATCGGCGCAAAATGCTTGATCACCACCTGCTCCGGCAGAGAGGAGATATCCCCCACATCTTCAGACGGCGTGCTGTAAAACAGCGTATCGAGAAAATGGCCGGGGCCCGCGCTGCTTTTCTCGCCATTGCTCAGCTTCAGGCCGTTATCTTTCTGTTCCTGCTCGTCGGTGAGCTTGATGTTTTTCACCACGTTGATCAGAAAGTTGCGTAACGGCGAATCCCCGGCGGAGAGCAGGCGCGCGGTGTTGATGCGCTGGCTCAGGTTAGCGATGTTCTTCAGTTCGATATCGCCCAGCAGCGCATCCCAGGCGCTGATGAAATCCTGCATATACAGCAGGCGCACGGTTTTCAGCAGATCGGCACGGCTCTCTTTGGCCAACGCGCTGTCGTTGACGTTCATCACCCAGCCGTCTTCGGTCAGCAGCGTTTGCGCCACGTTGTCGATGCGCTTGTTAAACGCCAGCCAGTAGCCCTTGGGGGTGTACAACCCCGGTATACCGTCGGCGGCAGGCTTGCCGCTTTTACGCCGGAAGGCCAGTTCTGCCTGTGCGCCAGCCAGATCGGTCAGCGAGACGGTTTTCAGCGAAGGCTCTTTCAGCAGAATGCGCTTTAACCGCCCGTAGATGCGCACCGATAACGGTGCCTGACTCAGCCGCTGCTGCGCCGCCTGTTCCAACTGGCTGTCGCGCACATACGGCGAGGATTGAATGCGTTCATCCAGCAGTTGCTTCAGGTGCCCGTCGAGCACGTCCCACGCCGCTTTGCTGGTGCCCGGCCCGGAGACCCGGTGCAGATTGAACATGATCCAGGCGCGCAGGAATTTGCCATCGTAATGTTCCGGCTCATACAGCATGCGGTAGGCTTTCAGCGCTTCGAAACTGAAATCGGCATCGGCCCCCATATCGTTGCGCAAAATGGCGGTCACCTGCCAGGCGACGTAAGGCAACAGCATGTTTTTCAACGCCTTCTGATACAGCGCCTGGCTGGCGGTTTCTACCTGAGCACCGCGATACAGCCCCAGGCGGTAGCTGAGCGGTGGCTCGTCCAGCGAAAAGCTCGCGCTGCTGCCTAGCTGCTTCAGCGCGTTGAGATAGGGCAGCAGGGTGAAAATATCCTGATAGTTATACAGCTCCATTTCACTGCCCTGCCGTTCCAGCAGCGGGACGTGAGCGGTCACTTCCTTCAGGTAGTTGTGGTTGTTGGTATAGCTGGAATACCAGAACAGCCCGGCGGTCATAAAGATCGCCCCCAGCAGCAGATAGCCCGCCCAGTGCAGCGTGGTATTGCGGTAGATCCACCAGCGGTTGTTACTGGCCAGCTCCGACTCGCGGAACACCACCTCTTCGAGGAATTTTTTCAGGAAGTAGCTTTTGCCCTGGGTCTGCTTCTCTTCTTCCGCCTCGCCAGCCTGGCCGCTTTCCTCGGCAGAGCGCGGGGCCAGATTCAGATGCAGCGAACCATTCATTTCCGACATCATCTTGTCGAACGGCATCCGGTCTTGCGTGCCGCTGGTGAAATAGACGCCGCGCGGCGTGAAAGCGGCTTCAAAGCTGGAGGTGGCAAACAGGGTGTTGAGGTAATCCCCCAGCACCTGGCGCAGCCGGGCGAAGGCCTGCGGGAACAGATAGCTTTCTGCACGCGTCGGCTGATCCTGCTCCGCCAGCATGGTGTCAGCCAGCCCGAGGTTCAGGCGCTGCAGCAGCAGGGTAAAATGGTGCTCAAACGCCGCCATCAGATCGAAACCGGCCTGCTGCGCGTCGCTGCGGGCGAAGGTAAAGCCCCAGATCTGGCTGCGCTGCTCTTTGTCATACTGGCCGAAGTAGGCGAGGAACCCCCGCAGCAGGTCGACCTTGCTGACCATGATGTAGACCGGGAAGTCGATTTTTAGCGACTCGCGCAGTTCCACCAGGCGTTTATGCTGCGCCTGCGCCTGTTCCTGGCGCTCTTCTGGGGTGCCATTCATCAAGTCGCTCAGGCTGACGGTGACGATCACACCGTTGATCGGCTGCCGTGGGCGGTATTTCTTCAGCAGGCCGAGGAAGCTGCCCCACTCCTGCGCGTCGTGCGTCGGGTCGCTTTCCTGGGTGGTATAACGCCCGGCGGTGTCCAGCAGCACCGCATTTTCGGTAAACCACCAGTCACAGTGGCGGGTGCCGCCGATGCCGCGCAGTGCCGTTTTCCCGAAACGATCCGCCAGCGGGAAGTTAATGCCGGAGTTGACCAGCGCGGTGGTTTTCCCGGCACCGGGCGCGCCGATCAGCACATACCACGGCAACTGATAGAGATACTGCCGCCCGAAACGGCTCAGCCAGCCGGGTAGAAAGCGCGATTGCTGGCCGTTAAAGCGCGCCTTTTTCAGCAGCCGCGTGGCCTCTTCGAAGCGTTCGACCAGTTTCGGATCGTCGCGCTCCGCGTCTTTGTGCGCGTTTTCCGCCGGGGTTTCCGCCATCTGCGCCAGCATCTTGCGGTTACGCCTTGCGCGCCAGGCGGCGGCGATCAGCCGGAACAGCAGCCAGATCCCGCAAATGAGGGCAATGGCGATCTGCCGGTTGACCGCCGACTCCAGTGGCCGATAGTCGCCCACGGCAACGTAAGGGCCGATGAACCAGATGATCATCGAAATGGAGCCGACGCCCACCATGCCCCACAGGAAACGACTGGTAATAATGGCAATGATTGAATTCAACATCAGACCCCCACCTAGAGCGACATCGTCGTGTTTTGGACGGCGCCCGGCGCCAGTTGCAGCGTGATCTCAACCCGGCGGTTCAGTGCCTTATTGGCTTTGCTGTCGTTAGGCACCACCGGATCCTGCTCGCCCTTCCCTTCAATCATCAGCCGCTCTGGCTGCGTCAGCGACTTCTTCAGCAACGCACTAACGGAATCTGCACGCGCCAGCGAGAGATCGTAATTGGAAGCAAAACGTGCCTTACGGATCACATCGCTGTCGGTGTATCCCGTGACCATGATTTTCCCGTCGATCTGGTTAAGGGCCTCTGCCACCCGGCTGAGGATCGGCCGGTAAGGCGCGCGCACGGTGGTTGAGGCCGAGTCAAACAGGCCATCGCCGCGCAGTACCACGATGCTCTTCTGATCTTCATCATGTACGCTCAGCAGGCCTTCTTTGATCTCCTGCTGCAGGAAGCCCCTGAGGCTGGCAATAGTTGGCGTCGGCGCCGCCGGTATCTCCGCCGAGAGCACCTGCGGCAGTTCAAGCTGATAGATAGAGGCCACCACCGGCGTAGTGGCTTCACCAAGCCGCCAGTCCAGCGAGATAAACCACAGGCAGGACATCAACCCCAGAAATGCCGCGCAGGCCCACACCGGCAGCATCGGCCGCCAGGTTTTTTTGCCCACCGGCAGATCGGTTGGATGCTGGGACAGCGGCACCGGATACTCGCCGCGCACCGCGTGGATAATCTGCGCCAGACGCTGCCTCAGCGTTTCCAACTGCGAGTAGCCGTTCTCAATAATGTGGTAGCGGCCTTCAAAGCCCAGCAGCAGGCAGTAGTTGATCAGCTCCAGTAGCAGGATATTTTTCTGCGGCTGCTTAGAGAGCCGGGCCAGCAGTTGGAAAAATTTCTCCCCACCCCAGGTTTCATTATGAAAAGTGACCAGCAGCCCGCTGGTGGACCAAACGGTGTTTTTCCCCCAAGGGGTGAACATCGCGGCTTCGTCCAGGGCGGTGCACAGGCAGTAGCGAGCACCAATCAGCACGTCATACGGCAGCCCTGCCTGCTGGCCCTGGACTTCAAACCGGCGGATATCGTCGATCAAGGTCTGGCGTAGCTTCAGCGGATCGGGGCTGCTGGCCATATTCCGGATATACGGGATCCGGTTAAGCAGCGGATTTGCCAGCGTCACCAACAGATTGTTTGAGGCTTTCACATGCGCCAGTGGCGCGGCAAGATCGTCGCCAGCCGCTTTAGCGTGAGTATTTTGCATAGAATATTCCTGTTTCCTGATCCTTATCGCCACCGCCTTTCACCCTGTTGGCAGCAGCGTGAAACCCGGGGGATATGCCGACAGCTTACGGATTCCGAATCGCCCAAAACTCCATATTCAGGCCAGGGAACTCCCCGGCGAGATGCAGCGCAAAAGCACTGGACTTACTCATCTGCTTCCAGAGCTCACCGCTGTTTTCCAGCTCAAAGTAGGTATATCCCGCGTGATAAGGCAGTTGGCGCGGAGCCGCAGGCATGCTGCGTAAGCCAATGCCCGGCAGTTGCAACTGCACCAGATCGCGGATGTTGTTGACCGGTGCCACTTTTAGCTGAGCCGGGAAGCGGGTGCGGATGGCCTCCATCGGCACGTCGGCATTGACGGCAATCACGAAGCCAAATTCGTTGGTCATGTTGGCGTAAGGGAGGGTGGCGATGTTCAGGCCGTGTGAACGCTCGATCAGCGGCAACTGAATGGCGTTCTCTTCAAAGACGATGGACAGGCCTTGCCGCAGCCAGTTCATCAGGGCGTTAAAGCTGAACGCCAGCGCGTCGTGGTCGTAAACCGGCAGCGCTTCACCTGCGACACGCGCCGGGGAGAAGGTCATCAATTCACAGGCCAGCGCCAGCCATTCGCTGAACAGCCGTTCCGGATGGTACTGATGGCAGTGCCGGGCATGGTGGGTGATCCCCACGTAGCGGTTGATCAACTGCAGCATCATGAAATCCGAGGTTTCCGATATGCCGCCCCGCCCGCTTTGGCCAAGACGCTGCCCCAACTGCTGGCTGCGCTGCTGCAGCAGGCCAAGAACGTCGCTGATAAAGGTGTTTAACAGCGGGTTTTCCTGACAGGCCAGCATCGGCGGAATATAGGTCGCGTCGATTTTCAGGCTGTTATCCGCGCTTTTTTCCAATACCCGCAGCACGCCAATGGCGCACCAATCGGCCGTCAGTTCCTGTTCCGGGATCAGGTGCAAGCGCAACTGGCCGAACTGCAATTCTGCGCTGCCAACCGAAATGGTGTTCATGTCTTCCACTTCGCTTTCATAAGCCACGTAGCGGGCCAGTGAATCGGGCGCATCGTTAAACGCCACCTCACGGCTGCTGGCACGGTGCACCGGCAGCGCCAGCATCACGTTAACGATGTTCTTTCCTTCGGCGATTTTAATCGGCAGCGGCGCCTCCTCAGCCCCGTAAAAAGAGAAGAAGCTGCCGTCGGGCATAATGCCGCTGGCGGAATTAAGCGCGATATTCCCCAGGCGCAGGGCGCTCTCATCAATATCCAGTGAGATAAAACCCCAATAATGTTCTCGCTGTGCCATACCCCATGAACGAATATAATGTTCAAGGTAGTTTTCAGATTGCTGAAAATGGTGCGGACGCAAAAACATCCCTTCCGTCCAGACGACTTTATGTACTCGTTTCATTACCGAGGTCCTTGGAAATAAAAAGCGCTTGGTACACTTATACCGCTCAGTTAAGACTCACCAATCCCCTCTCCCACAGGGAGAGGAGGCGCAACTGTCAATAGGGTGCGCAGGGTTATATACCCTTCATACTTCAAGTTGCTTGGGTGTTGGCTGCGTGACTCGGCCCATATTGGGCCTCGCCCCTTCGGGGCCGCTGCAAGCAGCGTTCAAATCTGCTAAGCAGATTTGTCGTTCACCCCAGTCACTTACCTGAGTAAGCTCCTGGGGCTTATGAGCCTCTTCGAGGCTCACCCTACGGGCCAGCGCAAGCGCTGTTCAAATCGGTCAAAGACCGATTTGTCACTCCGTTGCCGCCTACAAGCAACTCGAATTATTTTGGGTATACACTTTCTACCTGACTGACCGGCATTACTTAATACACGCCGTATTTCAGTTTGAAATACGTTAGTTACCGTTTTTAGGCTTATTTTTCTTTATTGCTGTTTTCCGTCACGCGCAGCCCTTGCCCGTTGGCAACAACCTTAATTTCCTGTGGAGGAGGTTGACCGCGCCAGAATTTATAAAACGGCACTTTTTCTGGATCGGGGATCGGAATAATAATCCGCCAGGTTTTATTATTTAAATCCTGAAACTCCCCGGTAACCCCAATATAATAACGCTCACTTTTTTTCTCTCCGCTAATTTTGACGGTCTCGCCCCCCGGCAATAAAAAGAACTGCTCGGTGCCCATTAAGTTTTCGCCGAGCACGGCGGCGGCCTTATTGTGCAAGGCGAAGAAATCCGCGCTCATAAACCCGCTATCGGAGCGCAGGTAAAACACGCTGATTTTTAACGGTGCCGGCTTTTTCTCCTGGTTAACGTTGGCTTCGCGGGTCGCGGAGAAGGTGATGCGATAAGACGCCACCACGGGTTCGGCTTTTTTGCTGCCCATGCTCAGGCAACCGCAGAGCAGCAGGCCAATGATGATCACCACCAGCAATCTCCCCCCGCGTTGCCCCAAAATACACACTGCCTGTTTCATGGCGTCTCCCGTTCTCCGTAATGCCGCAAGTTGCACCGATAACCCTGGCCGCTTTATAGCCCCAATAGCCAGATCGTAAGCTGGCTGGGCAGCACACGCAGACCAACCACGTTGGTCAGGTTCTGCTGCGTCAGGCTGGTCAGGCGGGTTGCCGGGAACCCAGCCACCAGGAAGGTCAGCACGCCGGTGATATGCCGGGAGGGGCCCATAACCGTTCCTGAACACACGCCACCGAGCACTCCGGGTGAGTCGCCGCTGGTAAAGGGGATCGGCGTCAGCAGGTTGTGCGCAGGCATGGCGATAAACAGGATATGCAGCACGTTCGGGATCGCCGTACATCCCTGGGCAAAATTGGGGTAAGGGATAGGGATAGCTGGCGGCGTGATACAAACATCAACGACGGCAAAATCTGTTCCAGCCAGTTGGCAATTTGCAGGCATCAGTCAGTTCCTTCTTGTTGTTAGCCAGTGATGATGGTCTTACCCTACGTGAATCTGTTCCGAATCTATTTTGGTGATGGTTTCCGAGGTAATCATCGTGCTGCGGGCGTGCAGCCGCGCGTAATCTTCGGCCTGGTAGTCCAGTTGCCCGGCACGTACATGTTCCGTCTTGCTCACCTGGCGGAAGATCACTTCGCTGAGCTGCGTCAGGGTATGCCAGACGGATTCGCAGCGTTCGCCGATCCAGCGGCTGAGGGTCACGCGGGCATTGAGTTCGTCGCCACGGTATTCCAGGTTGCCGATGCTGCAATCGCCGTGGCTGGATTTCACCTGCAAGCGGTGGCTTTCCAACGCCAGTTGACGTTCGCTGTTCAGGGTGAGCGAACCGCCGCGCGTGGCGATATTCAGATCGCCCTCCACGACGATTTGCGCCGCCTGCTGCGGTTTGCCACGCTCCAGCACCGCCAGCAGCCAGAGCTTTTCGTCGCTGGAACGGGCGAGCAAAGCCGTATCACCGGCCTCCGGCGTGAGCAGGCAACTGGCCGCCCGGCGGCAGTGCCAGCCGCGCCCTTCACTTTCGACGATCATGCTGCCATCGGATAAAATATCCGCCACCCGGCCACTGAATTGCTGTGGCAAATAGACCGGCAAAGCGTGTGATGTGGTTACGGTGCTCATTAAATTCTCCTTTTTATCCGTGATCCGCTGGGTAGGACTGTTGTTCACTCCAGCTTTCGGCGGCGAACAGTTCGGGGTCATTCGCCAGCACACCGGTTTTATCTCCCCAGTGCGTTTCCTGCTGTACCGCCCGGTGAAATTGCGTCTGGTTGAAATGCGCTCCGCCAAAATCGGCATAGCTGACGTCGGCGTAGGAAAAATTGGCATAGACCAGTTGGCTGTTGGTAAACACCGCCCCCAGCGCCCGGCTTTTGCTGAACTGCGCCTGCACAAGCTGACACCCCGTGAAGTTGGTTGCAGACAGGCAGGCGTTAATCCACATCGACTGATTCATCTGGCTGGCGTGACAGTCGGCAGAAGACAGATCGGCATCCACAAACTGGGCCCCTTCCGCCTGAACGCCGCTCAGGTTCGCCTTCTGCATCGATGCCCCATGAAACAGGCTGCGCGTGAGCACGGCAGCGGTGAAATTAACGTTGTCGAGCTGATTGCGGGTGAACAGGCACTGAATCAATGACTGGCCGCCGTAGTCGAGCCCCTGTTGTTGGCACTCAAAAAAGTTAACCTGCTCAAAATGCGCCCTGCTGGCGATGTACTGGCGCAAATCCGTTTGATAAAACGTGGTTTTCTGCAGCTTGGCCTCGGTGAAGTCGCTGTTATCCATCGTCGATTCAGAAATGGCACTCTTGTCGAACTGCGCCTGCCGGAACCGGCTGTGCTCCAGGCGACAGCCGATAAACTGCATTTTCTCTGCCCGGGCCTGACTGAAATCTGCGTGTTGCAGATTGCACTCGCTGAAGATCAGCCCAGGCAGCGCGGTGGCGCTAAAGTTGGCGTGGCGCAGATCGGACTCACTGAAGCTCGCATAGTGCAGCCGGGCTCCGCTAAATAGCGCTCCCGCCAGGGTGCACTCAAGGAACAGGCAGCGTTCCAGGTTGCAATCGCTAAAATCAACTTCGCTGAAATCCACCTGCCTGAAGATGCCACCGGCCAGATCGCCGGAGGCCAGGCTGAGGCCGCTCAGGGTCTGTTCTTCAATCACTTCACCCTGTTTGACTTTCTGCTGTAGCTGAACCGCATCCATTATTCGGCTCCTCGACTACGCAACGGGTAGACTTTCATCTGCTTAACCCAGGCATCGTGCATCAGGGTGGTGTCATCGGTTTCCGCCTGCGAGATATCCGCGCGGAACAGGTTAGCAGCGGTGAGATCGCAGCCGATGAGCCGTGATTTCTGTAAGCGGCTGCCGATCAGGCTGGCTTGTCTGAGCTCCGCCCCCGTCAGATCGGCGCGGATAAACAGCGAATCGTTAGCCTGCACCAGGCGCAGGGTTGCCTGACGTAAGCTGGCTTCGGACAGATCGCACCCCTCGAGCCGGGCAAAGCTGAGATCGGCCCCGCTAAGCGGCATTTGGCGCAGGTTGCATTGCATCAGCAGCGCGTGGGTGAAACGGGCGTTTGCCAGCGAGGTGCCCGCAACAAAAGCGCAATTCTCCAGCCGGGCACGGGTGAAATCGCTGCCGTCGGCTTGGCAATGGGTCAGTGAACAGCGCTTAAGCCGCGCATTTTCAAACACCGCCTGCTGCAGGTGGCTGTCGATAAAGGTGCCTTTGTTGATGCGCACCGAAAAAAAACGGGGATTTTCCAGCGTGATGCCGTTGAAAATCACGTTATCCAGGCTGGAGGCGCTGAAGTCACAATCGGTCAGCGAAGTCTCGCTGAACATCTGGTTTACTATCGTCGCCTCACTGAAGTTGCAGCGCTCAAACTGCGCGCCCGCGGTTTCTATGTGGCTCAGATAGGCGCCGGTAAAATCACCGTCGCTGCAGATAGCCAGCGCCAGCGTCACTTCATGGAACAGCGTGTGGCGCAGCGAGGTATGGTTCAGAACGCTGCGGGCCAGAATGGTCTGCGTCAGCGTGGCGTGATCCAGCACGCTGTGGCTCAGATCCACGCTCTCCATCATGGTGCGGGTCAGGTTGGCACCGCTCAGGTCGAGATGGGAAAGATCGGCACCGGTGAGATCGCAACCGGTAAAGTTACGATCCTGCGCCATTTTGCCGATCACCCAGGTTCTCAACTGCGCCGCTCGCTCACCGCTCAGGCGCGGAGCGGCATTCTGGTTGGGTACACCAAGGCGATAAAGCTGGTGCAACCCCTCTTCCTGACCGGGATGCAAAGCCCCCTGCTGTTGCAACAAGGCAGTACGCATTTTATTAACCGACTCTGGCCCCGTCGGGCGCCGCGCATCATAGTCATCCCGATCCGGCATGCGCTGCTCCATCTGCTGGACGGCGTCACCTTTCGCCTTGTTGGCCATTCCTTCCATTTGCGCCATAAACTCAGGCAGTTGAGACAGCATCGGGCGCGGGATATCCGGCGTCTCTTTCGCCTCTGCGTACAGCGTCGTGTCCACCACCTGCAGGCGTTGATCGGCATCCTGGTAGATGGCTTGCTTACGTGCCTCAAGGTTTTGCTGCAGCGGATGGTCCGTTTCCGGATCAGGGGTGTTATCTATCCATGGCCCGAGGCTCTCTTCCGGCAGCAGATCGCGATCCTGAAACGCAAAGGCGCTGCCTTTCTCCCGATCGCTGCGCTTGATCCACACATCCCGGTAATGGGTTAACGAGCGTGGCCGATCTTCATGTTCCAGCGCGGGCATCAGCATATGCACGTTGCGGGCATCCTCTTCCTCCGCCTCCAGCGGCAGTTCGCCGTGGTACACCAGGATCATTTTTTCCAGATGAGGCAAGAACCAGACCGTGGTATGACGCAGCTCGATCTCGGAGAACACCTCTTCACCCTTTTGCGTATGATGCGCAAAGCAGCGCGCTTTCCAGGGCGGAAGCTGCCCGGCCAGCAGCGCCTGTTCAGGGTGCATATTCTCGATCCGGTACTGCGTGCCGCGCGGCAGTTCGGCCAGCTCCAGCCACTGCTGATCCCGCGGCGCAATATTGAACAGGCGGAAATCGGCATCATCGGCCAGGCCGATCGCCCCCCGTTGCACCCAGGCTTCATCGTAACGGCGGCCGATAAACGCCTGCCGGGCTGGCCAGGTGATATCAACGGCATCGAACCCGGCGGGGGTTATTGGCCGCGTCGGCGAGGTCATACGTTCGCCAGGCAATTCAATATTGGGCAAGCGCTGGGGGATGCCGCTGGCCTCTGCCCCGATACCCAACGGGTTATCCGCGATCTGCGGGCCACCGTAGGCGTGTTGCCAGTTGATCGGCATTGAAGCAAAAGGGCGCGGGTGGGTCGGCGTGCCCCCCTGCCATTGCCGATCGCCGGAAACGATTAAGGATTTTTGCTTTTCGCCCAGCGTAATGCTGACGCGGCAAACATTTTCGGCCAGACAGGCGTGTGGATAGGCATGGCCGGTTGCCAGAAACTCGGCATAATATTTGGGATAGGCGGTATCGACCACGCCTCCCGTACTGGATAATTCGCTTTGCGCCAGTTGCCATAATTCCGGCTCTGGGCGCAACAGGGGCTGAACTCCCATATCGACCAAGGCCAGCACGGCAACCCCCAAATAAGGCTTATGCGCTTTATAATAACAAGGGCGGTTCATAATCCCGAGACGCAACGGCTTGATAATTCTCATTTATAGTTCGCCTTCCAAATGGCAATCCGTAAAAGACATGCGAAATATCACACTTGTCAGAAAAGCATTCTCTTTTTCAATTGGTTATTGGCTATGCAATGCCCCATAACTTTATGGAGCATTGCGAGCGCTCTATTTCCAGGGGATCCCCGTTGCTTTTCCAATCAGAGATAAAGCACCAGATCTTTGGCATTCAACTCCAATTTGCCGATATTAATCTGCGCTTTAAATATCTTCAGTACGGTATCATCGGCCAATATTTTAGCTTTGGTGACCCCTAGATAAGTGGGAATAACCTGCGCTTCGAACTGCGTGGAATCAATATGCATCCCGCGTACCCGAATATCGGCCCCCACGGCCTGCACCCGCAGCCCGGCAGCGAAAACTTTCAGTTTTGTCGCCTCCAGATCGTCGGGCGTGATGGAGACGCGATTGGTGGTTGGCTGAATCATCATGATTGGCGCAATGGTGGTCAGCGTCTGTGCCACGGTGGTGGTCAGGTTGCTGGAGAAGGTCTCTACCGCGTCGCCCACGACAGAAGCCGCGGAAGCGCCTCGGATCATCGAGGTGGCGTCCCCCTCAATCAGCGCGTCGCTGAACCCCTGGATGGTGCTGGTGTTGTCCCCTTCCACCAGCATGTCCAGGTTGTTTTCCACCGAAATCTTCATATCCCGCTCGGCGTGTATATCAACCAGCTCGGCACCCGGCGTATCGTCCAGAAAAATGCTGTTGGCATTCGAGATACTGCCTTCGGTGGTGCGGCTCATAATCCCCATTTTAGTGGCGTTGGCCGGCAGCTCCCACGGTGGCATATTGTCTTCGTTATAAACGCGCCCGGTGATCATCGGCCTGTCAGGATCGCCGTTGATAAAATCGACCACCACCTCTTCGCCAATCCTCGGCACCTGAACGCCGCCGTATTGCCACCCGGCCCAGTTACTGGAAACCCTCACCCAACACGAGCTGGTTTCATCACCTTTGCTGTAGCGATCCCAGCGGAATTTGAGTTTCACCCGGCCATAGTTATCGGTCCAGATACTCTCCCCCGCCGGGCCAACCACTTCTGCCGTCTGTGGGCCATGCGTTTTTGGCCAGGCGGTTTTCCGTTTGGGCCGCCACGGAGTGCTGGCGGGCAGAACCTCAAAATCGATGTAATGTTCAGCATCATCGTCGTCATTGCTGACGTAGCTGTTTTCCTGAAAGAAATAACGGGCCGCGATGGTCAGGTATTCGCGGGCATCTTCCAGGCGTGGCGCATTATCCAGCATAAACCGGTATCCCGGCGCCAGGCCAAGCGAAGAGGCACGCCCGGTCATGTGTTCATGATTGGCTTCAAATTCCTGCTGGCGCACGCGGGTGTAAAACTGCGCGTGGCTCTGGTCGGTATAACAGCCTGGCCAATCGAAAATCTCGGCCTTTTCTTTCGCGTAGGATAAAGGGTTACGGCGATTCTCTAACAGGTTGGCGCGCGGCTTGCGGAAATCATAATCATCCATGCTGTACAGACTGGGGGTAATAATATCGGAAACGTTCCACTGATAAATTGTGGCGTCGTTTTGCGTTAATCCCCCTTCCGTCAGACGATAAACAATATTGTCATAACCTGCCAGGACGTTATGCCCCTGAGGCGCATCGGCCAGAATCATGGTATGCCCATCAGCCTGATGGGTGAAATAAAAATAGATCCCTTCATGCTCCATCAAACGGCAAATAAAATCATAATCGCTTTCCTGGTATTGCACCGAATAATCCCACGAGCGGTAATCATAGCTTAAGCGATTCTCAACCTTGACTTTATATTCACCTAATATGCTGATGAGGATCTCTGGCACACTTTTACTCTGGAAGATCCGGCAATCCTGATTTTGCGTCAGATACCACAGGGTGGGGCGCAGCGTGGCACGATAGAGGTAATATTTTTCACCACTCTCTTCGCGGCCTGAAAGTGATATGCCGGTGATATTGCCATTCAGATAGCGCGGATTACCAGGTAAGTCATTAATTGTAATAGTAAATGACTTGCCGAGCAGTGACTTTAAGTCAAGGGTGTTATTTGGACAGAGCAGCTCGACATCGAATTCATAAATTTCAGATAACCGTTCTTCACCCGTTAACGTGCGAAAGAGAAGTGGTTCAGAGAGATCTGTAATCTGTTGTGCTACAAAATAACGGTTTGGGTTTGGCGTAATCATTTTCTTATGCCCGCACAATTAGGAAACAATAGGAATATAAATATTGTAATACCTACCCCCTACGGCGCAGATACACATTCAAACTCTGCATACTAAGGTAAATATTTCCGTAACCACTTTATAACTCAAACGTAATGACGCTATTTTTATCCAGTCTTTAAAACGTAGTCAAATAAATGTAACAAGTAATTTGAATATAATAATTCATGTCATCCAAGGTTTTTCCGAGCGGTTTATCTGGATATTTCATTGAATAGTTTCACACTGGGCTATTTTTTTACTTGCGAGGATAATGATATGACATGAGAATAATGAGTAGGATATTTTCTTGATCATGGCGAATACGCTCGTTGGCAGCACAAGCACACAGCCGGGTCTGGTTGCCGCACTTATCCTTACATTTTATAATGATAAAATCAGTTAATGAGTTATCAGAAGTTATGCTTTGAGGTCTCTCCCCTGTTTACATTCTCCCTCACTTTTCTTAAGAAAAAACGAACGGATTCATCATTGAGTTTGCGGTTAAATAAGCATAAAAAATACCCCTTAATAGGTATTAAATTGGTATATACAGAGATGATGAAGACTTTATCGAGAATAAACCCAGAATTACTGATTATTGTAAGGATCACTATCGGTGGTTTATCACAATCCCAATTCTTATTTTAGTCGTTTATGCTGACTAATAAGATGACACACTCACCAAACTCTTAAGCATCCTTTAACATTACACTTCAATTCCGGCCACGCCTCTCCCATGGGGAGAGGCGGTTCTACCGTAAACATGGTGCCGCACCATCTGGCTTAACGGCCTGGTACGGCTCGACGAACTCAAGCCTTTTGCTTAACAGGCAAACACGTCAATCACCCTTCGTAACTGCGAAACAGTGCCTGACCGCGTAGCAGACGAACGCCCAGCCAACCACCGCATAGCGAAAGCAGCAACGCACTCAGCAACGGCAATGCCCACCACAATACCGGCGTCGGCGACCACGGGAAGTCGAAGACCTTGGTTTGCAACAGCCACAGGGCCGCCTCTGCACCCACCGCTGCCGCAATACCGGCCACCAGCCCGAGTAAGGCGAACTCACACCACAGCGTGCCACGCAGCAGACGTTTACCCGCCCCCAAGGTGCGATACACCACCAGTTCCTGCCTGCGCTGACGCATCCCTACCTGCACCTGTGCCAGCAGCAGCAGGCCACCGCAGATCACCACCAGCACCACCATCACCTCTAACGCTCTGCTCACCTGCTGCAACACGCCGCCAACCTGTTTCAGGATCGAACCAATATCCAGCAGGCTCAGCGTAGGAAATTGGCGATTGAGCTGGGTCAGCAACTGGCCATCGCCGTCATAACGGAAGCTGGTCAGCCAGGTTTGCGGCTGGCCGTCCAAGGCACCCGGCGGGAAGATAAAGTAGAAGTTCGGTTTCAGGCTTTCCCAATCCACCTGCCGCAGGCTGGTGACTTTTGCGCTGAACGACTGAGTATCGCCGCTGAAGGTCAGGGTATCGCCCAGTTTGATTTTGAGCCGCCCAGCGATGCCTTCATCCATAGAGACTTCCCCACGCTTCGGCGGCCAGGTGCCCGCCGTTAGCGGATTATGATCCGGCAGATCCGCCTGCCAGGTCAGGTTCAGTTCACGGTTGACCGCTTCACCACCGGGATCGTCCTCATGCACCCTTTCCGTTGCCACCTGCTGGTTAATTTCGGTCAGGCGCACGCGCACGATCGGGTAGAAGGTTTCCTCTTTCAACTGGTGCTGTTGCAGGAATGCTTTCACCTGTGGCACCTGCGCTTGCGTCATATTCAGCAGGAAATAGTTTGGGCTGCCCGGCGGCAACTGCTGCTGCCAGCGATCGAGCAGATCGTTACGCAGCACCAGCAACAGCGCCAACAGCATGAACGACAGCGAAAAAGCCGCCAACTGGCTGATCGTCACCCACGGCTGATGCAGCAAGCGGTTTACCGCCAGGCGCAGCGCCAGGTTTTTCAGCGTAATGTGCCGCAGCAGCAACAGGCTGCCCCAGCCAATGCCGCCCAGCAACAGTGCCAACACCACCATCCCGGCGAGGATCGCCCACAGCAGCGTGCTCGCCCCCATCAGCACGGTCAGCAGCAGCACCACTATCACTGCGCTGACCGGCAGGAAATAACGCAGCGGCCAGACGTTCGCCACCACGTCCCGGCGCAAAACACGCAGCGGCTGGGTGGCCAGCAATTGCCGGTACGGGCGCAGGCCGACCAGCAGCGAAATCATCACCAGCGCCCCCATCGCCCACACCCACGGCCAGGCACCGGCAGCGGGCAGTTGCCCTGGTAATACCGGCGAAAGCAGGCGGATCAGCAGCGCTTCAAACCCCAACCCGATCAGGCTGCCACCGGCCCCGGCCAGCAACAGCACCGCCAGCCACTGGCCAACAATCAGCCGGCTCAGCGCCCGGCGCCCCGCCCCCAAGGTTTTCAGCACCGCAATCAGATCGTAACGGCTGCGGCAATAGTGGCTCATCGCCACCGCCACGGCGGCAATCGACAGCAGCAGCGTCAGCAGTGCCGAAAGCAGCAGGAACTGCTGTGAGCGCTGCAGCGATTTCCCCAGCGCACTGCCGGACTCCTCCAAGCCAAACCAGCGCTGATCCGGCTTGAGCTGCGGCTTAAGGCGTTCTTCATAACGCTGAATATCCTCTGCGGAACCGGCAAACATATAGCGGTATGTCAGGCGGCTGCCCGGCTGCACCGCACCGGTTTTTGCGACATCCGCCAGATTGATGATCGCCCGCGGTGCGGTCTGGAAGGGGTTGAAACCCGCATCCGGCTCCTGAATGATTTCACCGGCAATGCGCAGGGTGGTATCCCCCACCTCCAGATTGTCGCCAACGCGAATCCCCAGCAGATCCAACAGGCGCGGCGCCACCAGCACCGTGCCGGGCTCCGGTTTGAGATTGGCCGGGCGGGTTTCCAGCTTGCCATACAGCGGATAAAGCACATCGGTCGCTTTCACTTCCGCCAGCTGCGGGCGCTCCCCGGCATAGGTCATGGTCGTGAAGCTGAGCTGGCGGCTAACCTTCAGCCCCTGCTGCTGCGCATCAAGGATCCACCCTTCCGGAACCGGGCGCGCGCTGCGTAACACGCGATCGCCCGCAATAAAGTCGCGGCTTTGCTGGCTCAAGCCTTTGTCCATACGATCGCTGATACTGCCGAGCGCCAGCACGCAGGCAACCGACAACGTCAGCGCCAGCCAGACAATCAGCAGCGAAGGCGAACGCCATTCACGCCAGAACCAACGCCAGATCATGCTTCCTCCCACAGCTTGCCTTCACGCAAGCGCAGCCGCCGCTGGCAGCGCGCAGCCAGCGTTTCGTCGTGAGTGACCAGGATCAAGGTGGTGGAAAAATCACGGTTGAGGGTGAACAGCAGATCGGCGATGCGTTCGCCGGTGTGGCGATCGAGGTTACCGGTCGGCTCATCGGCAAACAACACCCGAGGGCGGCCGCTGAACGCCCGCGCCAGCGCCACACGCTGCTGCTCACCACCGGAAAGCTGCGCAGGCAGGTGGTTAAGGCGTTTGCCCAGGCCAAGCTGCTCCAGTAATTGCACCGCCTGCTCGCGGCTGTGGCGATCGCTCTCGCCACGCAGCAACGCCGGTAGCTGGACGTTCTCCAACGCATTCAGCGTTGGCACCAGCATGAAAGATTGAAACACAAACCCGACGTTTCTGGCACGCAGTGCCGCACGCCCTTCTTCATCCAGGGTAGTCAGCGACTCGCCCAGCAGGTGCACCTCTCCTTCGCTGCCATCGTCCAACCCGGCAAGGATCCCCAGCAGCGTCGATTTCCCCGAACCGGATTCGCCGATCAGGGCAATTGTCTGCGCGGGTTTGACAACCAGCTCGACTCCGGTAAGGATGGTGAGCTGATGCTCACCCTGACCAACGTGTTTACTAAGATGATGAACTTCAAGAACGTTTTCCGCTGGCATCTTCCCTTCCTTTTGCTGTTGGGATTATTCAGTTTACGTGCTGCCGCCGCCGATACCTTATTGATTCTGGGCGACAGTTTAAGTGCTGGCTACCGTCTGCCGGTGGCGCAGGCCTGGCCGACGCTGTTGGCTAATGCCTGGCAGAAACACCCCGGTAGCCCACGGGTGATCAACGCCAGTATCAGCGGCGACACCGCAGCCCAGGGGCTGGCGCGCCTGCCTGAGCTGTTAAAACAGCACCAGCCGCGCTGGGTGGTGATTGAACTGGGTGCCAACGATGGGTTACGCGGCTTCCCGGCTCAGGATATCCAGCGCGATCTCAGCCAGATTATCACCCTGGTGCAGCAGACGGGGGCACAACCGCTGCTCATGCAAATTCATATTCCGCCAAACTATGGCCGCCGCTATACCGAGGCGTTCAGTGCTATCTACCCTGCATTGGCCAAACAGTTCAACATTCCGCTACTGCCGTTCTTTATGGAACAGGTGGTGATTAAACCGGAATGGATGCAGGATGACGGGTTGCATCCTAACCAGGATGCCCAGCCGTTTATCGCCACCTGGATGGCAAAGCGGCTGGAACCTCTAGTAAAACATGAGTCTAACTGAATAGGGCCGCCAACTAGGTAAAGTTATGCAAAAAGCGATATTGATAACCGGCTGTTCCAGCGGAATTGGGCTGATTGCCGCACAGGATCTGCGTAACCGTGGCTACCGCGTGCTGGCCGCCTGCCGCAAACCGCAGGACGTGGAAAACATGTGCCAGCTCGGGCTGGAAGGGATTGAGCTGGATCTGGATGACAGCGCCAGCGTAGAGCGTGCCGCCGCGCAGGTGATCGAAATGACCAACGGCCGCCTGTATGGCCTGTTCAACAACGGCGGTTATGGCGTTTATGGCCCGCTCAGCACGATCTCACGCCAGCAGTTGGAACAGCAGTTCTCAACCAACCTGTTTGGTACCCATCAGTTAACGCAGTTGCTGTTGCCGGCCATGTTACCGCACGGTGAAGGGCGTATTATCCAGACCAGTTCGGTGATGGGGCTGGTCGCCAGCGCCGGGCGCGGAGCCTACGCCGCCAGCAAGTTTGCGCTGGAGGCCTGGTCCGATGCGCTGCGTATGGAGCTGCACGGCACCGGCATTCAGGTCAGCCTGATCGAACCCGGCCCGCTCACCACGCATTTTACCCAGAACGTTAATCAGACACAGAGCGATAAACCGGTGCATAATCCGCGTATCGCCAAACTGCTGACGCTGCCGCCGGAGGCCGTGCTGCCGAAGTTGCGCCATGCGCTGGAAAGCCCGAGGGCCAAACTGCGCTACCCGGTCACGCTGCTGGCCCATGCCCTGGGGATCCTGCGCCGCCTGCTGCCTGGCAGGGTGCTAGACTGGATGATGCGCAGCAATGGTTAAGCCAACCAGGCCAGGGTTGAAGTGCGTCAGTTCGCCCCCATTTAGAACCCAATCGCTCCGCAAGCTCAGAGAGAAAAACCATGCTAGCTCAAGCTGTTGTTGATATTAATGAAACTAACCTGCACCAGACGCTGGAACAATCCATGTCCGTCCCGGTACTGTTCTACTTCTGGTCCGATCGCAGCCAGCACTGTCTGCAGCTCACGCCCGTTTTGGACAAGCTGGCAGCGGAGTATGCCGGGCAGTTCATTTTGGCCAAAGTGGACTGTGACGCAGAACAGATGATCGCCTCCCAGTTTGGGCTGCGCTCGATCCCCACCGTTTATATGTTCCAAGAGGGCCAGCCGGTTGATGGTTTCCAAGGCCCGCAGCCGGAAGAGATGATCCGCGAATTCCTGCAACGTTTCCTGCCCAAAACGGAAGATCTGAAACTGGCCGAAGCCGTGGAAATGCTGCAGGACGATCGTGCTCTCGACGCTCTGCCATTGCTGAAAGACGCCTGGCAAGCCAGCAATCAGCGCAGCGATATCGGCCTGACGCTGGCAGAAACGCAGATCGCCCTGAACAAATTGGAAGACGCCGAAGCGGTGCTGGCAACCATTCCATTACAGGATCGCGATACCCGTTACCAAGGGCTGATCGCGCAGATTGAATTACTGAAACAGGCTGCCGACACGCCAGAGATCCAACAGTTACAGCAGCAGGTGCAGCAGCAGCCGGAAAACGTCGAGCTGGCGGTTCAGCTTGCCCTGCAACTGCATCAGGTTGGCCGTAATGAAGAAGCGCTGGAACTGCTGATGGGCCATCTGCAAAAAGATCTGGCTGCCGCCAACGGCAATGCGCGCAAAACGTTGATGGATATTCTGGCCGCGCTGGGCACCGGTGATGCGCTGGCGGGTAAATATCGCCGCCAGCTTTATTCTTTATTGTATTGAACCTTCGCTAATCAGGGTACAGCCTGCTGTACCCTGTTCTCCCTGATTTCACGCCAGTAATCGATAAACCAACGTACCCGCAGCTTGAAGTATGAAGGGGATATTAGGCTTTCTCCCACCGTTGACGTACTATCTATTAATACGTCTGACAGGAGGTTATGCCATGTTTACCGTTATTCCCGTTGTGATCGTTGTTGCGTTGATTATCGTCTTCGCCAGCGTAAAAATTGTGCCACAGGGCTTCCAATGGACGGTGGAGCGCTTCGGCCGTTATACCAAGACGTTGATGCCCGGGTTGAGCGTCGTGGTGCCATTTATGGATCGCATCGGCCGCAAGATTAATATGATGGAACAGGTGCTGGATATCCCTTCCCAAGAGATTATCTCGCGCGATAACGCCAACGTGGCCATTGATGCCGTATGCTTTATTCAGGTGGTCGATCCGGCGCGTGCCGCCTATGAGGTCAGCAACCTGGAACAGGCGATCGTTAACCTTACCATGACCAACTTCCGTACCGTGCTCGGCTCCATGGAGCTGGACGAAATGCTATCGCAACGCGACAGCATCAACAGCCGTTTACTGCATATCGTCGATGAGGCCACCAATCCTTGGGGCGTCAAAATTACCCGCATTGAAATCCGCGATGTGCGCCCACCCGCCGAACTGATCGCGTCGATGAATGCACAGATGAAGGCTGAACGTACCAAACGTGCCGATATTCTGGAAGCTGAAGGGGTACGCCAGGCGGCGATCCTGCGTGCCGAAGGGGATAAACAGTCGCAGATCCTGAAAGCGGAAGGGGAACGCCAATCGGCATTCTTGCAGGCCGAAGCGCGTGAACGTGCCGCCGAAGCAGAAGCGCGGGCAACGCAGTTGGTTTCCGATGCCATTGCCAGCGGCAATATCCAAGCCGTGAACTACTTCGTGGCGCAAAAGTACACCGATGCGCTGCAGAAAATCGGTTCCGCTAATAACAGTAAAGTGATCATGATGCCGCTGGATGCCAGCAGTCTGTTGGGCTCCATCGGTGGCATTACCGAGTTGCTGAAAGAAAGTAAAGGTAAGTAATCATGATTGAGCAGATCGCAGCAAACCCACAGTGGTTCTGGATCTCTCTCGGTGGGTTGCTGCTGGCCGCCGAAATGCTCGGTGCCAGCGGTTACCTGCTGTGGAGCGGCCTGTCGGCGGTGCTGGTTGGGATTGTCGTCTGGTTGCTGCCGCAGCTCAACTGGGAGTGGCAAGGCGCCATTTTTGCCGTGTTGACCATCGCCGTGGCTTATCTATGGTGGTACTGGCTACGCCAGCGGCCTGCCGCGGCAACCAGCGGTTCGCAGGTGCTGAACCAGCGTAACCGCCAGTTGATTGGCACCCGCGCTACCTTGACCGAGCCAATGCACAACGGCCTGGGGCGCATCAATATTGGTGACAGCAGTTGGCGCGCGCAGGCTAACGAGGATCTGCCGGTTGGCACCGAAGTGGAAGTGGTGGCCGTTGAAGGCGTCACCTTGGTGATCCGCGCCATTAACCGCTAATGCCGGTGGCAGCAGCCTGCCAGATTGTTAATGATCGGGCAGTCTGCCCCATCGTCACCTGGGCACTGTTCCGCCAGCGCTAATAGCCGCTGGCGCATTTGCCCCAATTCACTGATGTGTTTTTCAATCTCAGCCACTTTCTGCAGGGTGCGCGCCTTGACATCGGCACTGTGGCGCGCCGGGTCGTTAAACAACGCCACCAATTCGCGGCACTCATCAAGATTAAACCCCACCTGACGCGCCTGACGCAGCAACGTTAACTCTTCAACGTGCTTCAGATCGTAACTACGGTAGCCGTTCTCCGTGCGGATTGGGGCGGTGACTAAGCCTTTTTCTTCGTAAAAACGAATCGCTTTGCTGGTTAAACCGGTTTTTTTAGCCACATCGCTGATATTCATTGAACCTCCTTGACCTTACCCTTGCTGGAAGGTTTAAGCTCATTTTTAATGATAAACATTGAGGCGGTCAAGCCTTAAGCAATAGCCCTGGTTACGAGGAAATCAATAATGTCTCAAACAACGGTATTATCGCTGCAGGGGCTTTCCTGCATGCACTGTGTTGGCAGCGCGCGCAAGGCGCTCGAGGCTGTTCCGGGGGTGACTTCCGCTGAGGTCACTCTGGAATCAGCCAACGTTTACGGCGATGCCGATGCACAACGGTTGATCGCAGCCATAGAAGAGGCAGGTTTTCACGCCAAGCTGAAGGCCTCCTCACTCACCTAAACACTAAGTTGCTGGCTGCCCTCTACTTTACGGAAACACAGGCGGCGGTTAGAACATCAGTGGCCATGGTTACCGCTGCGACCATGGCACTTTCATCTCCCTACTCAGTAACGCCAAGTCATCTTATAGCAGAGCACAATCTACCGTGCTCTGCTTAGCTTTGGGATAAATCCCTCACTGTTCAGCCTTTCTTATGGGGGGGATAGCGTTTAGCATGGGGCAAACGCTAATCAGGAGCCACGTTGCATGGGTCAACTGTTACACCGCATCGCCGCTTTCCTCGGCATTATTTCTCCGCACGCCCACGCCTACCCAGCGCTGGACATCACGTTGCCGGGCAACCGTCAGCTCCATCTGGTGGGCAGCATTCATATGGGCACAGTGAATATGTCCCCCTTGCCCGCACAGCTGATTGCCCGTTTACGGCAGGCGGATGCGTTGATCGTTGAAGCCGATATCACGGGTTCCTCTTCACCTTTTGCCCAGGATGGCGAACAAATCCCGCTGGAACAACGCCTCACCACTGAAGAATTTCGTCATTTACAGGTACTTTGCCAAGAGTTGGGCGTCGATAGTGAAACCTTCTCTGCCCTGCCAGGCTGGCAGGTTGCCTTGATGATGCAGGCGCGACAGGCGCAACAATTGGGACTACGCGCCGAATACGGTATCGACTATCAGTTATTGCAAGCCGCCAAAACGCAGCACAAAGCAGTGATCGAACTGGAAGGGGCAGAGGAACAATGGGATATGCTGCAACAACTGCCAGAAGGGGGAATAGCGTTGCTGCACGATACGCTGGAGCACTGGCATACCAACGCGCGGCTGCTGCAAACCATGATGAGTTGGTGGTTGGACGCCAAGCCAAACGCCACGCTGGAAACCTTGCCTTCTACCTTTTGCGCCGAACTGTATGACGTGCTGATGCACCGCCGTAACCGCAGTTGGCAGCAAAAACTGGAAGCGTTACCGCCAGGAAATTATGTGGTGGCCGTTGGTGCCCTGCACCTGTATGGCGAGGATAACCTGCCCGCCATGCTGCAACCCCACTAAAAAAAGTGGCCAATATCGCTATTGGCCAGTCAAAGAGGAATTTCTCATATTTTTAGTTATACGCATTGTAGCCGTGTTAGCGGTTACAATAGACAGGGTAGCAATCTGGTGAACCTATTGGCAACTGCCTTTACTTATTCCCGGCGTAGGTTGCTTAGCAAGCAGCGTTTTTGTAATTTTATGGTCGCAAACTGCAACCTTCTTATCGTTTAGGAACCTCCCTTATGACGCCCGCAGTGGTACTGCTTGAAAAACAAAAGGTGGCTTTCACCCTTCATCCTTACCATCACGACAGCGAAGAAACCCACTTCGGTGATGAAGTGGTGAAAAAGCTGGGGCTGAACGCCGAGCAAGTCTATAAAACCCTGCTGGTGGCACTCAATGGCGATAGCAAGCATCTGGCGGTGGCGGTCACCCCGGTAGCCACTCAGTTGGATCTGAAAAAGGTCGCCAAAGCGCTGGGGGCCAAAAAAGCCGAGATGGCCGATCCGCTGTTAGCACAGCGTGTCACCGGCTATCTGGTGGGGGGGATCAGCCCACTCGGGCAGAAAAAACGGCTGCCGACGGTGATCGACAGCCAGGCACAGCAATTCACCACGATTTTCGTTTCCGGCGGCAAACGCGGGCTGGATATTGAGCTCGCCGCCGGCGATTTATGCCGTTTACTCAGCGGCAATTTTGCCGATATCGCCAAACGGGATTGAAAACCCCATTAAACAACGGTGGCAGCATCACCACCGTTGTTGCACCTAGGGTTACTTAAGAAACTTTATGTTCTTAATATCATACTCAAAGCCCGCCTGCGTATTGCCCCAGGCAGGAAACACCGTGAAGCTGTTAATACTCTGATCAAAATAAGCATTGCTCACTTTAGACGTAATGGTGCTCATCGGGACCGCGATCGTTTTCCACTCGCCAAGAACCAGTTTGGCTCCTGCCAGCGAGTCAACGAAGATATCCCCCGTGTCACCTTTACTGCCGCCGACTTTAATCACTAAACCTGTTTGCTCAGAGTCTTGCTTTTGCGCGCCTAGCGACTTGACGAAAATATCAAACTGCAGATGACCGCTGGCAAACTGCTTGAGGTTTTGAGGGGCGAAATTAAGGTGCAATAGGCCTTTATACGATTCGGGGCTGTGCACATTATAAGCAACGCCGATCACAGAGGCGGCCTCTGTTACGGTCATATGCGTAACCCCTTCCGGTAAGGGTTGCCAGTTATCCGTATTGTACTGATCGCTGGTTACCTTTGTTGCGCCAAAGTCAGCCAGAATATCGTAGCTTGCCCCCTCTAACGGCGGTAATTCGGCGGCATGGAACGTCTCACAGGGAATGGCATCTTTGGGTAAACCGTCCGGCTGCGGCACATAACGGATGGCACCAATATCAAAGTTTATCGCTTCGGCAGTGTAGATGAGGAAAGGCGTATTCATCATTTGGTACGACATTCCCGTTTCTACCATGCACTGAACGGGGATTTTAATTGTCGACCACTCACTTGAAGGCTTGGGGAGAATATTGGCGATGTTAACTTCACCCCGGCAGGGATATTCGCAGTGCGTAGACAAATTAACCAACGCGGGATTGCCTGAATGGATGCGAATATCAAACTCGATAGTCGATTTAGCATTCACATAGCGATTGTAATCCGCCCCTTTGCTGTCAGTAGTTTGCATATAGATCTGAGCGGCAGATTTACCGACAAAACCTTCGGTTTCCCCGGTGAAATTAACGTTCAGGGCTGACTGCTGCATACCTTGGTAATCGATCCCCTTGGTGGTTAGCGAACCAATGGTCGTTTCACCTTTGGTTATTTCATGCTTAGCCCAACCGTTAATATCTCCCGATATGGCCGCAACAAATTCGCCTTTCGCATTTTTGCCAAAGATCTCGAGCGGGGTATCCGCAACGCCGGTATCCGGTGCAGATATACCACAGCCATAATCACGGGGATCCAGAGGAAGATTATTTAGATCTGCTTCCGTCGCGGCGACGTCGGTTTTACCGGCATAATTCAAACCGTAACCATATGGAAAGAGCTGCCCATATTCACCATCAAGTTCCTGTTCAATAACCTGGCCGGTGATGCCGTCAACGGGCGTGATATAGCCAGCGATGTTTGGCGCAGCGCGGTTAATGGTAGTGGAACACTTGGTTGCTCCCCATGTGTAGGACAATTTGCCTTTAAAGTCCTTATCACCGAACAGCACATCCGTAATGCCCAGCCCTTCAGTACCGGGCAACCAGGCCGCGACAAAGGCATCAGAGTGATTGATCTCTTCGTTAACATAAAGCGGTCGCCCGGAATAAAACACCGTGACCACTTTATAGCCTTGCTCTTTGAGCGATTTAATCAGCTCTGAATCTTTGCGGTATTTCGATTTCAGCGCGGCGAACTCAAGCGTTTGTGACTTGGAGATATCCCCAAACATTTCAGCGTAGGGATCTTCGCCGATCACGACAACCGCTACCGCTTCTTCAGGCGTGGTAGCCGTAACGTCGGTAATCACATTCTCCGCGCCAACCACACTTTTCATGGCCATTAACAGGGTTTGTGCATGTGGGAAGTCTTTCTCGATGGTGTTGCCATCTCCCTGCCATGATAACGACCAGCCACCGGTCTGTTTGGTGATATCGTTGGCCGCAGAGCCCACCACCAGATATTTCGCCCCTTTCTTCAATGGCAGCGCTTGCGCTTCGTTCTTCAACAGCACCAGAGACTCGGATACCGCCTGACGTGCAACAGCAACGTGCTCAGGGGCGCTGAGCACCTCCTGTTTACCCGCCAACGCACGTTGGCTGGGCATCGGTTTCTCCCACAGGTTGGCACGCATTTTAACGCGTAGAATACGGGTGACCGCATCGTCAATACGTTCCATCGGGATAATGCCGGATTTAACCTGATCGATGACGTTCTGGTAAAATGCGTGCCAATCATTACGTGATGTCACCATAAAAACGTCGTTACCCGCGATAACGGCTTGCGGGCAGTTGGCCGCAGAGCAGCCGTTGATCTCACCCTGGCCATTCCAGTCGGTCACCACCAGGCCATCAAAGCCCATTTTGCCTTTCAGCACATCGATGATGAGATACTTTGAGCCGTGGATTTTCTGGTTTTGCATGTAGCCAGAGTCGGTGCTTGCAGCAGAGTAATAGGGGTTATCTAGCATCGGATCGACGTTGGCCGGGTTCCACCATGAGTTAAATGAACTCATCACCACCTGCGCCCCTGCGCTCAGGCCACCGATATAGCCCATGGCGTGAATATTACGCAGATATTCCTCGGTATAGCGGTTTTGGCCGTGATCGATACCCTGCAGCGTGCCGCCGTCACCGACCCAGTGTTTAACGTTCGAGATCACGTTCAGTTCGCCTTTCAGGCCTTCTTCACCGCCCTGAATGCCTTGAACCATGCGTTTCGCATACTCGTAAACGATCTCGGGATCTTCAGAATAACCTTCGTATACGCGGCCCCAGCGATAATCACGCGGCGTGGCCACGGTTGGTGCAAACGTCCAGTCCAAGCCGGTAGCGACAATCTCACGCGCGGTCACAGCACCGATCTTTTCAATAAGATCGGGGTTACGCGCGGCCCCGAGGCCGATGTTGTGCGGGAAAACCGTTGCCATAAACACGTTGTTATGGCCGTGCACAGCATCCGTTGCCCACATAAAGGGGATCCTGAATCCGCGCCCTTCATAAACGCGTTCCAGCGCTAACCAATATTTGTCCGCCTCTTTCGCCCACTCTTCAGCGGTGGCGTACTTATTATTGCCTGGCGCAGCACCGCCGCCGTTCAGGATAGAACCTAATTTATACTGTTCTGCCTCTTCGGGCGTCACATCGCGTAAATCAGGCTGTATCATCTGCCCCACTTTTTCTTCCAGCGTCATCATCGCCAGAATACGCTGAATTTCTGTTTCCATTGCCGGATCTTTTTTGATGACGCTGTTAACGTTCTCCCAGTCGGCAAAGTAAGGCAGGGCGGTGCTCGGTGGGTTAATATCACCTCCATTACTGTTACCACCATTGTTGTTACCGTTGTTGTTACCGTTGTTGTTACCGTTATTATTACTGCTATTTCCCGCACTATTATTGTTGCTCTGCGTCGTGCTTTTTTCAGCACTATCGCAGCCAATCAACGCTAAAGAAATAAGCATGCTAATGATTACACTTTTCGTCTTTATCACAGAATCCCTCTCCGAGTAGAAAAGCAAACACCTTGGAAGATTCCAAGTCTTGTAAAACATAAGAGATGTTTAACAGAGGGAAATAAATAATACTAAGATATATTTCACACTTCGAAATAAATGCCTGGCTGGGTAGATTGGAAATGGGAGGGGAGCCCGCAAACCTTTCAATGTCACTTTTAATCACACGTAAAACGGAAAGCACACTTCTTCTGTTGTCTTATTTTTGCTGTGCAGCAGCTTGATTGCTGAATAAGCGTAGCCTGGCTGCCAGGCTGCGCTTATTCAAAGTAAAATCCCTTTACTGATAAACAATCTCACCTTTCGGCTCAAACGCCGCCGCATCCAGCGGTGAATGCTTTTCGATATATTGTTTCAGCACTTCTGCATCGATAAAACCGGTATTCACGTAGCTCGGCAGGGTAGAGATCTTCGGATAGCCATCACCGCCCAATGCGTTGAAATTCAGCGTGGCCAGGCGATAGGTTTTATCCGCCTGCAACGGTTCACCGTTGATTTTCACGTTGCTAACGCCTTTACCGTCGGCCACTAGGCTGACGTTGGCGAATTGGGCGTAGGCCCCGGAATCCACCTTCATATTTGCCACCACCGCCAGATATTGCTCTATTTCACTGCCTTTCATATCGGCATATACCAGCGTATTGCCGAACGGCTGTACCTTGAGCACGTTTTTGTAGGTGATATCGCCCGCCTCAATCGAATCACGTACACCGCCGCCGCTCATCACGGCAAAATCGGCATTGGCCCTTTCGATCTGCGCGGCCAGCAGCACACGGGCCAAGTTGGTCTGCACAAAGCGCACTTTGCTGCGATCGCCTTCCAGTTTGCCGTTAACGCTGCCGATCTTCACACCCAACTGCGCCTGGCCCTTTTCCTGGAACGGCGTCAGCAGCTTCATCATGCCCGGGTCTTCGGCAATCGCCTGGGTGTAATAAACGCGTTCGCTGCTGCCGTCGGCCTTCTCGACTTTCTTCTTCAGGTTGACCGGGATCAGTTGGTAATGCATCAGCTTCAGTTCACCGTTACGGAACTGGAAATCGGCCCGGCCCACGTACTTGCCCCACTCATGCGCCTGCACGATCCAGGTGCCGTTCTGGCGATCCGGCGCACACGGCGTTCCCGGCACGTAGTCCACCTGCTTGTGGTTCTCACTGGCCATACAGACCGGATCCTGCGAATGGCCGCCAACGATCATGTCGAGGTAACCCGCAGGCAGGCTGCGCGCCATCTCCACATCCCCCGGCGCGTTAGAGCCATGATTGCCGTCATCGTAGTGGCCCATATGGGTAGCGGCGATAATCACGTCGGGCTTTTCGTCTTTGCGTAGCTGCTCAACCACCTGCCTGGCCTCCTGCGCCGGCACGCGGAATTCGATGTCGGTGAAATACTCCGGGTTACCGATCTTGGCGGTGTCGTCGGTGGTCAGGCCGATCACCGCAATTTTAACCCCTTGCTTGTCGAACAAGGCATAAGGCTTGAACAAGCGCTGTTGGGTGCTTTTCTGATAAATATTGGCCGACAGCAGCGGGAAAGAGGCCCACTTTTCCTGCTGACGCAGCACGCTGAGCGGGTTGTCAAACTCGTGGTTGCCGATCGCCATGGCGTCATAACCAATCAGCGTCATGCCACGGAAATCAGGCTCGGCGTCCTGTAAATCAGACTCCGGCACGCCGGTATTGATATCGCCACCGGACAGCAGCAGCACGCTGCCGCCTTTGGCCGCCACTTCCTGACGGATGCTATCCACCAGCGTTTTCTGTGCGCCTAAACCGTACTCACCGTGATCGTTTTGCCAGAAATGGCCGTGATGATCGTTGGTGTGCAGGATGGTGATATCGTAGGTTTTATCCTTTTCCCAGGCACTGGCCGCTCCTGAAAGCAAAGTCAGGGACACGGCCAACGCACATGCGGTGGTTTTTAGCGAAAAACGCATGGCGGATCTCCATTGCTGATAACGGTTATTGTCGATGCGTGTGGAAGTGTAACGCGAATTGACAACAACCCATTTCAAATTTTTGTGACATGAGTTGGATTATGCCGGATGGGATAAATACTGTTCAGTGCTGGGAGCTCGCCGCTGCGGCATAACATCGCAGCAACAACATTGTCGCATGAAAGGTGAACAGTATAAGATGGCGATTCTGTCATCCACTTACCAGGCTAATAATTATATGACTGACCGTAGCGAAGCCGCCCTGCCACCCGCCAGAGGCAGTGCGGTTAAGGGTACCGTCTTTTCGATCCTCGGTGCCATCAGCGTTTCTCACCTGCTCAACGACATGATTCAATCGCTGATCCTGGCGATTTACCCTATCCTGCGTGCCGATTTCAACCTCAGCTTTGTGCAAATCGGCATGATCACCCTCACCTATCAGCTCACGGCATCGCTGCTGCAACCGCTGATTGGCTACTACACTGACAAGCACCCGCAGCCCTATTCGCTGCCCGTCGGTATGGGATTCACCCTGTCTGGCTTATTGCTGCTTTCGGTTGCCAACACCTTCCCATTCGTGCTGCTGGCGGCGGCACTGGTAGGCACCGGTTCTTCGGTTTTCCACCCGGAATCCTCGCGAGTGGCGCGGATGGCCTCCGGTGGGCGACACGGCTTGGCGCAGTCGCTGTTCCAGGTGGGCGGCAACTTTGGCAGTTCACTCGGCCCGCTGCTGGCAGCTCTGGTGATCGCGCCTTACGGTAAAGGCAATGTGGCCTGGTTCTCGCTCGCCGCACTGCTGGCGATTGTGGTCTTGCTCCAGGTTAGCAAATGGTATCAGCAGCAACACCGGGTTGCGCAAAGCATGCCCAAAGCCCCGCCAGCGGGATTACCGCTGCCAAAACGTACCGTAGTGTTCTCACTCGGCATTCTGCTGATCCTGATTTTCTCTAAATACTTCTATCTCACCAGTATCAGCAGCTATTACACCTTTTATCTGATGCAAAAGTTCGGTGTTTCGATACAGAATGCCCAGCTTCATCTGTTCGCTTTTCTGTTTGCCGTGGCGGCAGGAACCCTGATAGGTGGGCCTTTAGGGGATAAGTTCGGGCGCAAGTATGTGATTTGGGGCTCGATCCTCGGTGTTGCGCCCTTTACGCTGGTTTTACCCTATGCTTCCCTCTATTGGACCGGGATTTTAACGGTGATTATCGGGCTTATTCTGGCCTCGGCGTTTTCTGCCATTCTGGTATACGCACAGGACCTTATTCCGGGCAAAGTGGGCATGGTTTCCGGCCTATTCTTCGGTTTTGCTTTCGGTATGGGCGGTTTAGGTGCGGCAGTTCTTGGTTATGTGGCCGACTTGACCAGTATCGAGCTGGTTTATCAAATCTGTGCTTTCCTGCCATTAATTGGGATCATCACCGCTTTACTGCCGAATGTGAACCACAAAGTGCATTAAGCCAGACATTCAAACGGTTGAAAGCCATTCATCATCCGGGTTATTCACACTGTATAACCGAATTATTTACCTTTTTAGTTATTAAATAAGCCATTTGGTGCAAAAAATGTGAAATCCTCTGTTTTTCCGCATAAATGGCAAAATTAACCCAACACGGCTCAAGCAAATGCAATAAACTCTCTATCTGTTTTCGTCAAATGACTGTGATGCGCAACTAGAAGGAGTCTGGATGCATAATTCAACACCCCTGATCACCACGATTGTCGGAGGATTAGTCCTCGCTTTCCTTTTGGGCATGCTGGCAAACCGCCTGCGTATCTCCCCTCTGGTGGGATATCTGGCTGCAGGCGTGCTTGCCGGCCCGTTTACCCCCGGTTTTGTTGCCGATACCTCTCTGGCACCGGAACTGGCGGAAATCGGTGTGATTCTTCTGATGTTTGGTGTTGGCCTCCATTTCTCTCTTAAAGATCTTCTCTCAGTAAAATCTATCGCCATCCCCGGTGCCGTTGCGCAGATTGCCGTCGCGACCTTATTGGGCATGGGGCTCTCTAAATTAATGGGTTGGGATCTGGTCTCCGGCCTGGTGTTCGGCCTGTGTTTGTCCACCGCCAGCACCGTGGTGCTGCTGCGGGCGTTGGAAGAACGGCAGTTGATTGAAAGCCAGCGCGGGCAAATCGCCATCGGTTGGCTGATCGTCGAAGATTTAGCCATGGTGCTGACGCTGGTATTGCTGCCCGCTTTCGCCAATATGATCGGCAGCGATGATACCAGCACTTCCCACCTGCTGACCGAACTGGCATTCACCATCGGTAAAGTGATCGCTTTTATCGCACTGATGATCGTGGTTGGCCGCCGTCTGGTGCCATGGATCCTGGCCAAAACCGCCAGTACCGGCTCACGCGAGCTGTTTACGCTGGCGGTGCTGGCGCTGGCATTGGGAATTGCTTACGGTGCCGTCGGCCTGTTTGATGTCTCATTTGCGCTGGGTGCCTTCTTTGCGGGCATGGTGCTGAACGAATCGGAGCTGAGCCACCGGGCCGCGCACGATACGCTGCCGCTGCGTGACGCCTTTGCAGTGCTGTTCTTTGTTTCCGTCGGGATGCTGTTTGATCCGATGATTCTGCTGCACGAACCGTTGGCGGTGCTGGCTACGCTGGCGATTATCGTGTTTGGTAAATCACTGGCGGCATTCCTGCTGGTAAAAATGTTCGGCCACTCCAAGCGCACCGCGCTGACGATCTCCGCCAGCCTGGCGCAGATCGGTGAATTTGCCTTTATCCTCGCCGGGCTGGGGGTCACCCTCGGCATGATGGATCAGCACAGCCGTAACCTGGTGCTGGCCGGGGCGATTCTGTCGATTATGCTCAATCCGCTGCTGTTTACCTTGCTGGAGCGCTATCTGGCAAAAACCGAAACCATGGAGGATCAAACCCTGGAAGAGGCGGTAGAAGAAGAGAAACAGATCCCGGTGGATATGTGTAACCATGCGCTGATCGTCGGTTCTGGTAACGTTGGCAGCCTGTTGGGCACCAAACTCGCCAAGGCCGGTATTCCACTGGTGGTGGTTGAAAACTCACGCCCGCGGGTTGAGGCGCTGCGTGAACAGGGCGTCAAAGTGGTGTTGGGCAATGCGGCCAATGCAGAAATCATGGATCTGGCGCGCCTCGACTGCGCACGCTGGCTGCTGCTGACCATTCCAAACAGTTACGAAGCCGGTGAGATCGTGGCCTCTGCACGCGCCAAACGGCCGGATCTCGAGATCATTGTCCGTGCCCACTATGATGAAGAAATCCCATACCTCTCTGAGCAGGGTGCCGATCAGGTAGTGATGGGCGAGCGCGAAATTGCCAACAGCATGCTGCATGGCATCAGGCTGGAAACGCTGTCGGAAGAAGAGAAAATGGGCGCATGCCCGATTTAACAAATACCCCTCAGGAGCGCCATAACCGCGCTCCTGCTCGTTTCGCTTACCTTTCCCAGTAAGACTCTTCCAGGCTGTCTTCCCGTTCAGGCAAACCGCGCGTCAGGCGCGGTGAATGCTGATTCAGCACCTGATAACTGACGCGGTTGGCATATTTACACACCTGCGCCAAAGAGGAATAGGTCAGGTAGCTGCGCACGTGTTTGCTGGAATTCGGTACGTTGTTGCGGTGATAGCCATTGGCCGCAATATCGTGCAGCAAGGCCGACAGGGCTGCATCACCCGCACCGTTGGTATTCATGATTTTTTCCGGGCCGCCCATATAAGGCGCAATGTGCGAATAGATACGCAATGGGTTTTCGCAGTTTACACGGCGCATGCCGCGGCTGAATTCATAGCGGTTAAACTCGGCAATCTGGCCCGGCAGCAGCGGATGCTGGGTTTCACGCTTGTTGGCCTCTTCCGTGTAGCCTGCCATATACAGGCCGTTTGGCCCGGCGGTACACAGCACCAGATCCACCCAATCCAACGCCATATCCGAAGCCATCAGCGGATCGCCGAGCCCGGTCAATTCCAGGGCTTCGTCCTCGTTCATCGCCAGAATAGAGACGTGATCGTTGAGAAAATCACGCCACCACTGCGGTTTGTCGGCAATCACATATTTGGTGCCCAGCGTCAGCACCACCGGCACATCATGCTTTTTGGCAAACTCAATCGCCCGCATGGTGGCCGCTGGCATAGGTTCGCCCGGCTTGCAGCGCACCAGATAAGAGGTCAGCACCAACGCCGAAGCCCCGGCAATCACCTCTTCAGGGATACTCTCCGGGCGCAGTTGGTTCATCTGCCCCGGGCTGATGGCAAAGGTGCGCTCGCCGCTTTCAGCGATCAGCGTGAAACAGCGGCCAATCGCACTATCCACCGCTTGCAGGTAGTTGAGATCGGTGCGGCTGGAGGTGTTACACAGATAGCGGTAGGCATAGCTGCCAATCTTGATGTTGCTGCACATCACCCCCAACAAGATCGAACGATCGTCCGCCAGTACCGAATAGTTGTGCAAGGTATTGCCGATCGTGCCACCTGCAAATTGGTGAGTGATCAGGTTATTGTCCAGCAGTTCCTGGTACAGAGCTTCGGCAATGTCATCTTCAATCACCAGTGAATGGCCGAGGCTCAAGCCGTAGCGCGCCACAAACGCATCGTCCACTTTCGCTTCGATATCCACTAGCGTCTGGTCAATGCCGACGATATAAGAGGTGCCGATTTCATTTTCTGGCTGTGCCTGCTGCAACAGCGGATCGCGAGCGTTAACCGGGAAATAGTGTTTGGATTTACGTTTACCAGGAAATTTCATGTGATTGACGAAGTTGGCTGTGAACGGGCAGGAATAGTAGCATATTCCTGCCCGTTTGATTAAAACCGCTGTGCCACCAACTCTTGCATCATATCGATATGCGCCGAGTCATCATTAAGCGCGGAGATGTATTCGAACCTTTCACCGCCAGCCTCAAGGAAGATCTCCCGGTTCTGCTCTTTGATCTCTTCCAATGTTTCCAGGCAATCGGCCGAAAAACCAGGGCAAATCAGTTGCACATGCTTAACGCCCTGGGCTGGCAGGCTTTTCAGGGTTTCATCGGTGTAGGGGGTTAACCAAGGCTCGCGGCCAAAGCGCGACTGGTAAGTCAGCATGACCCTGTCCGCCGCCAACGGCAGCGTGGCCGCCAGCGCCCGGTAGGTATCCTCACAGCGTTGCGGATAGTCATCCCCCAAACGGGCATAGCGCTTGGGAATGCCGTGGAATGACATGATCAAACGATCGGGCTGGCCGTGCTCGGCAAAACAGCGCTCAACGCTTTGCCGCAATGCGGAAATATAGGTGGGATGTTCGGCGTAATCGCGAATAAAACCGATCGATGGCAAACGGCGGTAGCCTTTGAGCACCCGCGCCACGCCATCCCACACCGCCGCGCTGGTCGAGCAGGAGTATTGCGGATAAAGCGGCAGCACCACCAGGTTGGTTACCCCTTGGGACAGCAGGTTATCGATCGCCTGCGCCAGGCTCGGTGAGCCGTAGCTCATCCCCAGCTCTACCGGCGTGTTCGGCATACGTGCCGCTAACGCCTGCTGCTGACGGCGGCTGTAAACCAGCAACGGTGAGCCTTCGTCCATCCATACCGATTGGTACAGCTTGGCCACGCGCGGCGAGCGCAGCGGTAAAATGACCCCGTTCAGAATCGGCCACCAGAGCAGCGGTGACAGATCGACCACGCGGCCATCGCTGAGGAACTCTTTCAGATAGCGTTTTACCGCTCGCGGGGTAGGGGCATCGGGCGTACCCAAGTTCACCAGCAATACCCCGTGTTTTTCTTGCTTCATTACAGTTCCCTTTTCCGGCCTGGCTAATACGCTGTTATTAGACGTGATTAATGGCGTCATGCTTGTCAGTTAAGGCTAAACCGTTCCCTCTACCTTAAGAAGATGACGGGGGAAGATCACCGAATTAAGCCCCTCACCCCGGCCCTCTCCCACAAGGAGGGCGACACGTTTAGCATCTGCTGCAAAATCAGGCGATTCTGCGCTTAACTGACTGACATAAAAGTAATGACAGCTATTGTAGCGGAAAAGTGCTTAGCCGGAACCGATATCAGCAACAGGTATTCCCACTGTGGCTCACTTCTGCGCCAGTTGCCATACCGCAGCCACGTTGCGCGCCGTCACTTCCAGATTGCGCGCTGCCCCCGCCAACGCCTCTTCCAGAGTCACAATGCGATCCAGCACCGAGAAAGCAGCATCAATACCGTGCTGATGCACCACCTGATAATCCGCCGCCAAACTGCCAGCAATGCCGATCACCGGCAGATGATGACGTTTCGCTACCCGCGCTACGCCGATCGGCGTTTTACCGTGAATCGATTGGCTGTCGAGCCGCCCTTCACCGGTAATCACCAGATCGGCATCGCGCAGCGCGTCTTCCAGTTGAAGCGTTTCGATCACGATCTCAATACCTGGCCGCAGCTGAGCGGCAAGAAAACCGATCAACGCCGCCCCCATGCCCCCTGCCGCTCCCGCACCGGCAGCATTCAATACCGCACGGCCAGTAGCCTGCTCCAACAGCGTGCCGTAGTGGTGCAGCGCGTTATCCAACTCCTGCACCATCGCTGGCGTTGCCCCTTTCTGCGGGCCAAAAACCGCCGAAGCGCCTTTTGCTCCGCACAACGGGTTATCCACATCACAGGCCACGGTGATCTTCACCTGCTGCAAACGCGGATCCAGTAGGCTGAGATCGAGATGAGCCAGCTGTGCCAGCGCTGCGCCCCCCGGTTGCAGCGGCTGGTGCTGTTCGTCCAGCAGCCGAGCCCCTAGCGCCTGCATCATGCCCGCGCCGCCATCGTTGGTTGCGCTGCCGCCGATGCCGAGGATGATTGATTTCACCCCGCGATCCAACGCGGCCAGGATCAGTTCGCCTGTGCCATAGCTGGTGGTAATGCGCGGGTTACGCTCGCCGCTGGCAGCCAAGTGCAACCCTGACGCGGCGGCCATCTCGATCACCGCCGTCTCGCCATCCCCCAGCAGGCCATAGAAGGCCTCTACCGGCTTGCCCAGAGGGCCGGTGGCACTGACCATAACAAGCTCTCCGCCCGTGGCGGCCACCATGGAATCCACCGTTCCCTCACCACCATCCGCCATCGGCAGCAGCACATACTGCGCCGCAGGGAATATCTGACGAAAACCACGTTCAATCGCATGCGCCACTTCCAGTGCGCTGAGGCTTTCTTTAAATGAGTCCGGCGCAATGACGACTTTCTTCAGCATGTTCATTTTGAATTCCTTAACCTGCGAGATTGAATACGCCAAACATCAGCGCAGAGAGGGTTGCAATGGTAAAGCCCACCAGCGTTTCGTAAGGCAATAACTTCAGCCGTTCATGCACCACCATATTGGTGCTCCCGCCGGTAGCGTGAAAGAAACTGCCGTGCGGCAGGTGATCCAGCACGGTAGCCCCCGCGTGGATCATTGCGGCACCCGCCAGCCCACTGATGCCCAACTCCAGCAATGTGCTGCTGAACACCCCGGAGGCAACGGCGGTGCCTGCCGTGGTAGACGCCGTGGCCATCGACATCAGCGCGCCAGAAAGCGGTGCCAGCAGCCAGGCGGGCATCCCGGTGTGGGTTAAGCCGGCAATCAGGGCGTCTTTTAAGGCTGAATTAGCGATAATCCCGGCCAATGTTCCCGTGCCGAGCAGCATAATCGCCACCGGTGCCATACGGCTGAGGCCCGAAATCATGAATCTGTTGCTGTCGCGGATACGCCCCATCAGCAGCGCCCCCAGCAAGCCGCCAACCGGCAAGGCGATTAACGGATCTACGGCAATACCGGCGATCGGGCGCAGTGACAAAAGCAGAATCGCAATCAAAGGCGCGCTGATTGCGGCGGCAAAGCCAGGACGAGCTCCTTCGGTCTGCAGGGTCAGTTCTTCCGCACTGACCCTGCTGCCCTTATTGCTCAAACGCTTAGCCAACACGTACGCCACCACCAGGCCACAGAGGCCCGGCACGATCCCGGCCATCATCACCGAGGTGAGAGGAACATTAAAATTCTCTGCGGCGGCAATGGTATTAGGATTGGGCGACATCACGTTGCCCGCCTTGCCGCCGCCGACCATTGCCAGCAGAATCGCCACGCGGGAGATCCCGGCTTTCTGCGCGATAGACAAGGCGATCGGTGCCACGGTGATCACCGCCACATCGATAAACACCCCGACGGCGGTCAGGATCAAGGTTGCCACCGCCAAAGCCAGTAAAGCGCGAGTTTCCCCGACCTTACGCACGATGGTTTCTGCAATGGTGTGTGCCGCACCAGATTCGATCAAGACGCCAGCCAGCACCCCGGCGGCCAGAATGCGCATCACCGCATTGGTGATGCCCTGCGCACCGGTAATCATCAGCGTGACGGTTTGTACCAGATCGGCACCGCCGCATAAGCCGCCCGCCAGCGCCCCGGCGATCATGCCATAGGCTGGTGGAACCTTACGTAGAATCAGTACGATAGCGACAGTTAATGCCACCAGAGCGCCTAAAGTGGATACCGTTGTCATTATTATTTTCCCTTGGTTGGTGTGCCAGCCAACTTACCGCCAGCATTCCGTTTTAGCCTGAGAGAAAACAACAAAAACATCCGGCCAAAGGGGCAGGAAAATTGTGGGTTAATACAGTTCAGTCATTAATCAGCATGCCGATATAAAGCTGTAAATTATCGCCTAGGTTATTGATTTTTAAACCTGTTATCGCCTCAATTTTCTGCAGGCGATACCGCAGCGTATTCACATGAATATGAAGCTGCGCCGCCGTCTGCGTTTGATCACAATTCTGGTAAAAGTATTGACGGAGCGTATTACGCAGCACGCCTTTCTCGTCCTTCTCGCTCAACACCGCCCAGGGTCGTGACAGTTCTTGTGCCCGCCAGTCCTCTCCCAGATCGCACAGCAGCGCAGGCAACGGGTAATCCTGATAGAACAGCGTTTTATGCCGTAGCTTCAACCTGCGGGCCATTGCCTGAGTCGCCCGCGCCGTGAGGGTCGAACGCCGTAAACCTTCCAGGCCGGTGAAATAACCACCGATAATCAGCCTGACGCTGAAACGGCCCTGTAACTGGCTCAACAGCTGCTGCGCCTGACGGCGCTCCTGCTTCAGGCTCCATTCGCCTTGCTGCAACATGGCAGGCCGCAGCAGCACCAGCTCATTGAAATGCGTCATGGCGATCAGCGCTTCACGCTGCGTGTTTTCTAATTCGGTCAATAAATCGCGTAATAACTGAGGCTGCCGATCGTATAGCTCGACAATCCAGACCAGGCGTGGCTGCTGTAAATCCAGCCCCAGATAAGCCGCCATGGCGTCCAGCGAGCCCGGCTCCGTTTGCGGCTGCAGCAGTTGGTTCGCCAACTCTTCACGGTAGCGCCGCTCCCACTGATGCTGATCCAGCAACGCCGCCTGTTCCACCATCAGCTCAGCGGCCATTTTCACCAGTTCGGCATAGGCACGCACTTCCAGCGGATCGCCTGAGATGCCAATCACCCCCACGTGCTGCTGACGAAAGCTGAACGGCAGATTGATGCCGGGCTTAACCCCTTTCAGATGTGCCGCCGTCGCGGCATCGATTTCCACCACACGATTTTCCGTCAATGCCAGTACCGCGCCTTCATGGCGTTGGTACAGCCGCGCCGGATCGCCAGAGGCAATAATCACGCCGTTGCTGTCCATCACGTTGACCGAATGATGAATAATGCCCATCGCACGCTGCACGATCTGCCGCGCGGTAGCTTCTTCCAGCAAACGGGTCTGTTTGAGCATGCGTTTTTTCCTGTCGACTTAAACATGCGAGATAAGAGAGGGCATCATAGTGCGCATTGACGGCAAAAAAAACGCCAGGCGTCAGGCCCGGCGTTCTATACCCAAAATAATTCGAGTTGCTTGTAGGCGGCAACTGAGCGAAGCCCCAGGAGCTTACTCAGGTAAGTGACTGGGGTGAACGAAAGCAGCCAACACCCAAGCAACTTGAAGTATGACGGGTATATGGCAATAAGACCGATCAGCCCAGAATGCTCGCCAGTTCAGCGCTCACTTCGGTCACTTTACGCGTACCATCGATTTTATGATAGGCAGTATTACCCGCATCGGCTTCTTGACGGTAGTAAGACACCAGCGGCGCGGTCATCTGATGATATTCCACCAGACGTTTACGCACGGTTTCTTCCTGATCGTCTTTGCGGGTGGTCAGCTCTTCGCCAGTGGCGTCGTCTTTACCTTCCACTTTCGGCGGATTGAATTTGATGTGATACACGCGGCCAGAAGGCGCATGCACCCGGCGGCCAACGATGCGATCAACGATCAACTCGTCCGGCACGTCGAATTCCAGCACATAATCCACCTTAATGCCGGCTTCTTTCATTGCGTCGGCCTGTGGAATGGTGCGCGGGAAACCGTCCAGCAGGAAACCGTTACGGCAGTCTTCCTGAGTAATACGCTCTTTCACCAGCGCAATCACCAGCTCATCGGTAACCAACTTGCCGGCGTCCATGATTTCTTTCGCCTGCTTGCCCAGTTCAGTACCGGCCTTAACGGCTGCGCGCAACATATCACCAGTGGAGATTTGCGGAATACCGTATTTCTCCATGATGAATTGAGCCTGAGTACCTTTACCAGCGCCCGGAGCGCCCAGCAGAATGATACGCATTGCGTAAATCCCCTTGCTATGTATTTCCCTTCATCCCCCAAGCCGCAGCCTGAAGTCATTTGGGTTTGAGTTTTTATAAAATTGCGAAAACGCTCAACCTTACCATTTCTCAGGGGTGAGGCTCAAGGTAGCGAGAGGAGATCGCGGGTGGAAAAACGCGGCTGAAACGAGGCAAGCGGGAGGAAAATTTACCAGCAAAAGAAGAAAATACGCCCCCGACCGTTCAGCCTGGGGCGTATTTTTATGCTTTACGCAGACAACAGCTTATTCATCCGGCGAATAAACTGGTTTGGATCTTCCAGCGTGCCGCGCTCAGCCAGCAGGGCCTGATCCAGCAACAGATCGATCCATTCCGCAAATTGCTCGTTATCGCCCACGTCAGAGGCGCGTTTAACCAGCGCATGCTCCGGGTTCAGCTCAAAGATATACTTCACTTCCGGTGCCGGTTGGCCTGCTGCGGCAAACAGTTTCGCCATCTGGGTGCTCATCTCATCAGCATCGGTGGTGACGATCGCTGGGGTATCGGTCAGGCGATGCGTCAGACGCACGTCTTTCACCCGCTCACCCAGCAGCGTTTTCACCCGATCGATAAACGGCTCAAGCTGCTTCTCGGCTTCTTTCTGCTCTGCGGTTTCGTCCGCCAGCTTGTTCAGGGCCTCATCCGCCTTGCTGACCGACTGGAACACTTTGCCGTCGAACTCAGTCAGGTAGCTCATCATCCACTCGTCAATGCGATCGGACAGCAGCAGCACTTCGATGCCTTTCTTGCGGAACAGCTCCAGGTGCGGGCTGCTCTTGGCGGCGGCGTAGCTGTCGGCGGTGATGTAGTAAATCTTGTCCTGGCCTTCGCTCATGCGGCCAACATACTCTTCCAGCGCAACGGTCTGTGCCGAGCTGTCGTTATGGGTAGAGGCAAAGCGCAGCAGCTTGGCGATAGCCTCTTTGTTGCCGCTATCTTCCGCCGGGCCCTCTTTCAGCACCAGGCCGAACTGCTGCCAGAACTTCTGGTACTCTTCGCTGTTGTCTTTCGCCAGCTTATCCAGCATCTGCAAGACGCGCTTGGTTAACGCACCGCGCAGGTTTTGCGTCACGCGGTTGTCCTGCAGAATTTCACGGGAAACGTTCAACGGCAGATCGTTGGAGTCGATCAGGCCGCGCACAAAACGCAGGTAGTTCGGCATGAACTGCTCGGCGTCATCCATGATAAACACGCGCTGCACGTACAGCTTCAGGCCGTGCTTGTGATCGCGGTTCCACATGTCCCACGGCGCCCGCGCCGGGATGTACAGCAGGCTGGTGTACTCCTGCTTGCCTTCGACACGGTTGTGACTCCAGCTCAGCGGATCGGTGAAATCATGGGCGATGTGCTTGTAGAACTCTTTGTACTCTTCGTCGGTAACGTCTGATTTGCTGCGAGTCCACAGGGCCTGCGCCTTGTTGATTTTCTCCCAGGTGACGGTGCCGTCTTCTTCATTCTTGGTTTCGATCTCTACCGGCAACGCGATGTGATCGGAATATTTGCCGATCACCGAACGCAGACGCCAGGCGTCGAGATATTCGTCTTCGCCTTCGCGCAGGTGCAGCGTAATTTCAGTGCCGCGATCTTCTTTGCTGATGTCGGCGATAGTGTAATCACCTTCACCGGCAGACTCCCAGAACACGCCAGCCTCTGCCGCCGCACCGGCCGCACGGGTGCGCACGGTGACCTTATCGGCCACGATGAACGCCGAATAGAAACCGACGCCGAACTGGCCGATCAGCTGGCTGTCTTTCGCCTGATCGGAACCTATCGACTCCAGGAATGCCTTGGTGCCAGATTTGGCAATGGTACCCAGGTTTTCAATCACTTCTTCGCGGCTCATACCGATGCCGTTGTCAGCGATCGTCAAAGTGCGTTGGTTTTTGTCGAAGGAAAGACGCACGCGCAGCTCGCCATCACCTTCATACAGCTCAGGGGCGGAAAGCGCGCGGAAACGCAGTTTGTCGGCGGCGTCGGAAGCGTTGGAGATCAGCTCTCGCAGGAAAATTTCTTTATTGGAGTACAGCGAATGAATCATCAAATGAAGCAGCTGTTTGACTTCAGACTGGAACCCACGGGTTTCTTGACCTTTCATACTCATTGATTACCTCAATAGCCGATAATTTTATACCCAATGAATTTCAAGTTGTGGCTAGGCGACCCACTCGTGAACCCCCAGGAGCTTAGAACAACTAAGTGACTGGGGCGAACGAGTGCAGTCAACAACGCCACGGCTTGAAAGGCGAAGGGTATATGACCAAATTAGAACAATGAAGGTAAAGTGGGGTCAACCCTGAGGTTTTTCAAGCGACTGGCGAGGGAATTTTTGCGAAGCGATGATAACGGGGCAGCGGCCTGCCCCGCAGGAAAACGTCAGAACTTGATCGCGTGGCGGCCAGCCAGGGAATGCGACAGCGTGGTGCCATCGACCATCTCCAGTTCACCGCCCACCGGCACGCCGTGGGCAATGCGGCTGGCCAGAACGCCGTACTGGCCGCACATCTCGGCAATGTAGTTCGCCGTGGCATCCCCTTCCACCGTCGGGTTGGTGGCCAGGATCACTTCGGTAATGCTTTCCTTTTCCAGCCGTTGCTCCAGCCGATCCAGGCCGATATCGCCAGGCCCGATACCGTCCAGCGGCGACAGATGGCCCATCAGCACAAAGTAGCGCCCGGCAAACTGCCCGGTCTGCTCAATGGCGTGGATATCCGCCGGGCTTTCCACCACGCAGATCTGGCCGTTTTGCTGCCGACGCGGATTGTTGCAGATGGTGCAGGTATCCTGCTCGGTAAAGGTGCGGCAATCGGCACAGTGGCCGATCTCCGACATCGCACGGGTCAAGGCCTGCGCCAGGCGCATTCCGCCGCTGCGATCGCGCTGCAGCAGTTGAAACGCCATACGCTGCGCCGACTTCGGGCCGACGCCCGGCAAGCAGCGCAACGCTTCCATCAATGATTCAAGCAGCGGACTGGTTTGCATCAGAACGGCATCTTAAAGCCAGGTGGCAGTTGCATACCGCTGGATACCGATGCCATCTTCTCTTTCTGGGTTTCTTCGATGCGGCGCGCCGCGTCGTTGAACGCCGCAGCGATCAGATCTTCCAGCATCTCTTTGTCATCTTCCATCAGGCTTTGGTCGATCTCCACCCGGCGGCAGTTGTGCGCCCCGTTGATGGTCACTTTCACCAGGCCAGCGCCGGATTCGCCCGTCACTTCCAATTTGGCGACTTCTTCCTGCATCTGCTGCATTTTTTCCTGCATTTGCTGGGCTTGCTTCATCAGGTTACCCAGACCGCCTTTACCAAACATAGTCGTCTCTCACATAGCATTGGCCGCGCACGGTGCGCCGCGTTAAATAGGGCGGATACTGTCTTCGTCCAGATCCGCGTCGAAAAACCGGCGCAGCGTCTGGATATTGGTATCCGCAACAATGGACTGGCGAGCCTGTGCCAGTTTTTCTTCATAAATGGCTTGCCGCCACTCCAGCGGAGTCCGCTCCGCCGGATTATCGTCTTCCACCACGATGAGTTCAACCGGGCTGCCGTACAGCTCGCCGAGCGCATCAGCCAGCGTCTTCTGTGCCGATGGCGAATTCAGATGACGCTGCGAAGAGCGCAGGTGGAGACAAATTCTGCCGGGTTCCAGCCGCTCTTTAAAGGCGTTTAACGCCAGTTGCTGGACCAGTTTCGGTATTTTTAAGCGATCGATTTCTGCCGCCCAGGCATCACGCGCAATGGACTCAACCACCAGTTTAGCCGACAACTCGGGCGTTTTTTCATGCTCCAGCGCCGTGCGCAATGCTTTTGGCGTAGCCAGTGGCTCAGGAGCGGCTTCCGGTTCGGTCTGCGCGCGCCAGCGATAGGCTTCCGGCTTGGCGGGTTCCGCCACCACCTTTTCCGCCTGACGCTTCTGGCTGCGCTCAGTCACCGAGGCTAACCGCTCCAGTGCTGAGGTTGCCGGCCGCGCTGTTCCTGGCGCCGCCGGCTCATTCTTTTTTGGTGTGGATGCCCCCTGTTGCCGCAGCAACTGGGTGCGCGCTTTCAGTAATTGCGCGGTAGCATCGGGTAGATTCGTTGGTTGATGATTCTGTGGCGCGGCCGCCTGCCCCAAAGGGGGCGGCGAGTCCTGAGATTGTGGCGCGGCCGCTGCCATATGGCTTTGCGGTTGCCCCATTGGAGCCTGTTGCACCATGGCAACTGGCTCAGGGATCACGGCTTTCGGGTGAAATGCCAGTGCGCGCAGCAATGTCATTTCAACCCCCATACGGCGATCCGGCGCGAAGGCCAGCTCTTTGCGCCCCACCAGCAGTATTTGATAATAAAGCTGCAGATCGGCCGGTGGCAGGGTGCGCGCCAATTCACGCAAGCGCTGTTCGATCACGGCATAATGGCTATCCAGCGCGGAGGGCAGCAACTGAATCATCGCAATGCGGTGCAGCAATGCCAGCGTCTCTACCAGCAGGGTTTCCCAATCCACCCCGCGCGACGCAGCCTGAGCCACCTGCGCCATCACTTTTTCGCCATCGGCGCTGACCAGGGCTTCAAGAATGGTCAGCGGTTGTTCATCATCCAAGGTGCCCAGCATCTGGCTGACGGTGAGAGTAGTCACCTGCCCTTGCCCCATGGCGATCGCCTGATCCGTCAGGCTGAGCGCATCACGCATACTGCCGTCGGCCGCGCGCGCCAGCAGCTGCAGCGCCCGGGCGTCGCTGGTGATCTGCTCCGCCTGCAGGATGGTTTCCAACTGAGTGCGGATCTGTTCAACGTCTAATGCTTTGAGATGGAATTGCAGGCAACGCGACAGGATCGTCACCGGCAGCTTCTGCGGATCGGTGGTGGCCAGCAGGAACTTGACGTGCGAAGGCGGTTCTTCCAGCGTTTTCAACAGCGCATTGAAGCTGTGACGCGAGAGCATGTGCACTTCATCGATCAGGTAAACCTTGAAGCGGCCACGCGCCGGGGCATATTGCACGTTATCCAGCAGATCGCGAGTGTCTTCCACCTTGGTTCGCGAAGCGGCGTCGATCTCGATCAGATCGACAAAACGCCCCTGCTCGATCTCGCGGCAGTTGTCGCATTCGCCACAAGGGGTGGCGGTGATACCGGTTTCACAGTTCAGGCCTTTGGCCAGCAGGCGGGCGATAGAGGTTTTGCCCACGCCGCGCGTGCCCGAGAACAGGTAGGCGTGATGGATCCGCCCCAGAGAGAGGCCGTTAGCCAGCGCCGTCAGAACATGTTCCTGTCCGACAACATCTGCAAACGTTTGAGGGCGCCACTTACGGGCTAGAACCTGATAGCTCATTGATACCGGAGAAGTCGAGTGGTCTGGAGGGCCATGCTAACACAGCCCCGCGGCGTTCCGCGAGGCCGTTATGGTAATGCCGAGACGCTGCGGCGAATCAGTGTCCGGCAAAGTTGACCAGGCAATAGCAATCAATGCCAAAGTCATTCAAACGCGTTTCACCACCGAGCTCCGGCAGATTGATAATAAACGCTGCATCTTTCACTTCACCGCCCAAACGGCGGATCAGCTTAGCGGTGGCTTCAATGGTTCCACCGGTGGCCAGCAAATCGTCCACGACCAGCACTTTGTCACCGGCGGTGATGGCATCGGTATGGATCTCCAACCGATCGGTGCCGTATTCCAGCTCATAGCTTTCACTGAGGGTCGCACGCGGCAACTTGCCTGGCTTGCGCACCGGCACAAAACCAATGCCCAGCGCCAGCGCCACTGGGGCACCAAACAGGAAACCACGCGCTTCAGTCCCCACCACTTTGGTGACACCCGTTTCACGATAGCGCTCAACCAGCAGCTCAATGCTGGCAGCGTAAGCCAGCGGGTTTTCCAACAGGCTGGTCACATCACGGAACAGAATGCCCGGCTTCGGATAGTCGGGGATGGTTTTGATACTGTCTTTAATAAACTGAAGTTGCTGTGCAGTCGCGGTCATAGTTATTGCCTGATAAAACTACCTGAAAATTTCCATACAGGCTCTTCAAACCCCGACCGGGCAATGCCTGGGACAAGAATTCAATGAAGGGAAGAAACCTGCGCACGAAAACGCCCAAATCTATGCAAAATGCGCGATAAATGCAACTGACGCAGCACAATCAGCGCGTTTTTTGTTGCTCCCGATCAATAACCGGCAGCCGTAACATAAAGCTCAGCAAAGCGACCAGAATCACCAGCAGAACGCCCCTGACCCACCAGAGTTTCACCAGCCACAGCGAAACCGCAAACGTCACGACGATCAGCAGCACCGCCTTCCATTTAGCCCCCGCTGGCAATGCGCGGTGTTGCTGCCAGTGGCGCAGGTAGGCACCAAACCAGGAACGGTATAACAACCAATGGTGAAAATGCGGCGATGAACGGGCAAAACACCAGGCCGCCAATAACAGAAAAGGAGTGGTCGGCAGCAGCGGCAGCACCACGCCCAGCGTTGCCAACATCACCGCCAGCCAGCCCACTATGATCAATAACCCACGCGTCATGCCTTTCCTTTATTTATTATCATGATGGCCCGCTTACTGTATCACCCGTAACAGGTTTATCCACTCGCGGCTTGTTTCAGATCGCGTTCGCGGGCAAGCTTAAGCATAACCTCTTTTGCCAAAGGACACCCCGTGAGTACCCAGCGCTTACTACAAGCCCTTGAACAGCAGATCGCCACTTTGGCCAGCGAGGTGCAACCCCGTGGCGATGTGCCGATCCCACAGGCGCGTTTTGATACGGCGCTGTTTGCTAACCATGGCACGCGCTTGCGCGATTATCTGGCTGAAGTGCAGAAGAATTTTGCCCAGTTGCAGACTGCGGTGAAAGATAACCGTTCCGCTCACGTCGCTTTTCTGGCGGAAAAACTGGTCACGCAGCTCACCGCCCTGCAGCGCGAAATGGCGACACAGACGTTGAGGCGCAAAAATCAGCCGAAAGAGGTGGTGGCCGTCGATTTGTATCACAAGCTGGCCGAGCATCAGGAGTATGAACGCCGTTTGATCGCCATGATCGAGGATCGGGAAAGCCTGTTGGGGCAACAAACCACTTTTGCCGCACAGAAAAAACTGCAGCAGGAACTGGCGGCGATCGAAGGCCGGTTAGTCCGTTGCCGGCAAGCATTGGCGCGTATTGAACGCAATATTGAACGAAAAGAAAACGGTTTTTGAATATTTATCACATTATTTGAATGATTATTCCCTCCCCTAAGCGATGTTCACTATACTCACCAAAGCCATATCTCACTCACACGTTGGACTTATGTCTCTAGAAAATGCTTCTCCAGAATTACAACTGGCGGTAGACCTGATTTACCTGCTGGAATGTAACGAAATCGATCCGGCAACGGCGCTGGCCGCGTTGGATATTGTCAAAAAGGATTACCAGGAAAAAGTCCAGCGTGCGGGCGTAACAACCTCTCTGTATCAGTCTACGGGCCAGCAATGATGGCGGGCAGAGTTTCACTCACACAGCACCGCCTTATCGCTCTGCCAGGTTATATCGCCGGTTGACCGCCATTATTCTGCGTTCGCTTCACTTCCTGCACCTCATTCCCCTGCTGATTATGTAAATACACTTCCAGTTGGTTGAAGGCGATATTGATGTCGTTTTCGCGACACAAACGCTCGATAGAGCGGTTCAGTTCATCGACGGTGTAGCTGCGATCGCGCAATTCACGCACATAGACACGCAGTTCGTGATCCAAGGTGCTGGCACCAAAGTTAAGGAAGAACACCTGCGGTTCAGGATCGGCCATAACGCGTGGGTTTTCGCGCGCCGCCTGCATCAGAACTGATTTCACTTTATCCAGATCGGAACCATATGCGACACCGACTTTAATCAGCACGCGGGTAATTGTATCGGACAGCGACCAGTTAATCAGCCGTTCGGTGACAAACGCTTTATTGGGAATAATCACCTCTTTACGGTCGAAATCGGTGATCGTCGTGGCACGAATGCGGATTTTACTGACCGAGCCGGAAAAGGTACCGATAGTGATGGTATCGCCAATCCGCACCGGGCGTTCAAACAGAATAATCAGGCCAGAAACGAAGTTGGCAAAAATCTCCTGTAACCCGAACCCCAGGCCGACAGAGAGCGCCGCCACCAGCCACTGCAGTTTATCCCATGATACGCCGAGCGAACTCAGCGCGGTTATCGTCCCTACGGCGGTAATCAGATAGGTCAGGATAGTGGTGATCGCATAAGACGTTCCCTGCCGCAGTTGCAGACGCGAGAGCACCAGCACTTCAAGCAGGCCCGGCAGATTGCGCGTCATCACATAGGTGACAATCACCGCCACCATCGCCACCATCATATTGCCCAGCGTCACCGCCTGTGGCACGCTGCTGCCTGCGATCGTAGTAGCGTAATGCCACAGGGAAATACTGTCGAGGTAAGAGAAAACCGTCACCAAGTCGGACCAAATCGCGTAGAACGCGGTGGCAAAAATCAGGAACAGCACCATGGTGGTTAAACGCAATGACTGCTGATTGATTTGATCCAGCGCCAATGGGGGTTCCTCAACCGCCTCACTGCCTTCAGCCCCCTCTTTCTCTTTTGCCAGGTTCTGGCGCCGCGCCAGGGCACGGCGATAGGCCAAACGGCGTGCCGCCACGCTTAAGCCACGGATGGCCGTCTGATAAACCACATTCCACAGGAAAAACAGATACAGGCTGTCAATCCAGCGCCCCGCCAGACGCAGCGCGGTATAGAAATATCCCACAAACATCAGCCCCAGCAGGATTATGGGCATCACGGCAATCATGGTGACCACCACCAGCCTCACCGCGTGGGAACCTTTCTCACGCCAACTGTCACTGCACAGCGGGAACACCAGCACCGACAACAACGCCAACGTCAAAATCACCACCACTTGGCCGATAACATCTTCCACCAACCGCAGCGGTGCTTTTTCTCCCAGTACCGACCAGAAGATCAGCGGCAGCAAGGTCAGGCCCAGCCTAAACGTTTGGCGGCGATAATGTTCACACCGATTGTTCGGAATATTGAAATGACGCTCGGAAATACCGCCAGGCGCCAACACACGAAAGGCAAAACCAAACACCAGCCAGAACAGTGCCAACTGCTTTGACAATGCCCAGATAAAATCGCTGGTAGTGAATTCTGCCCGATAGAACCAGAACCCGCCCCCCAACAGCAACAGCGCCCCCGGCAGCACCTTCAGCAAGGTTAACAGGATGGCTTTAGGCGTGTGCAGTTGGCTGTCACGTTTGAGCTGGCCAACATCATTGGCCAGCTTCTGCAAATGGCGATCGATCAGACGATAGCGCCAACGCAGCAAGCCAATAACTATCAGCAGCGGGATCAAGAATACTAGCGCCTGCAGCCCACCGAGCAGCAGTTGGCGCGGTTCAAACTTGAAATCCAGCGCAGCCAGTTGCTCTTTCAGCGCGCCCGGCATCGCCTTCAACCAGGTAAGATCGATCGGCCGATTGCTGTTAACCCAGAAAATCTGCTGGGTCAGCGTATCCTGCACCGAGTTATACACGCTGGTCAGTTGCTGCTGGTTGATCTGCAGATTAATGGCCAGTGACAGCTGATTATTAAGCTGCTTGTTCAGTTGATCGAGCAACTCACGGCGCATATCGATAATTTCATTCAGCGCATCGACCACATCAACGCTGGCTTTTTCTTTGTTGGTGGCCACCAGCTTATTGATGAAATCATCACCTTTGAATAGCTCATCGCGCTGCTGATTGATTTCAAACTGCTCCAACCGCAGATCGGCAATCTTAGTGCTCATGTCCGCCGCCAGCGTTCTCGGCGGCAGGCTCTGTTGCTGCTGATAAAGAATGCGCGACAGCACCAGGCTGCCTTTCAATACCTGGATCTGCTCTTTCAGATTACGTTCCGACTGCAAACCGCGATCGAGCCAGTTCTTGACCTCAATATTCTGCTGGAACAGGGTGTTGCTTTCTTCCGTAGCAGCAATCAGCCGCTGGCTGATCTGGCGGTTGATATTCAGCTCTTTGCTCACCAGTTGGTCGTGCTGAATGTCGGTCGTATCTTCATGATTCTGCGCCTCTTTTGCCGTTTTTTCTGACAGCGTCAGGCGTTTGTTGTTCACCACTTCCTGCAGCACCTGCACCCGATGCCCCAGCGCATCAATGTTCATGGTGGTGTAATCACGCTGCTTTTGCAGCAGGTCTTGCAGCGTGGTGTTGGCCTCCAGGCTCTTGCGCTGCAGGTCTATCTCAGCATTGAGTAACACCTGCTCAGTATTGAGCATCTCCTGTTGCGTGCCACGCAATGCCGCCTGCCCTGGCGAGCGAGCGTTAAGCAAATTACGGATTTCCTGCAGGCGCTGCGATGCGGTATACATGCTGCTCTGTACGCGTTCCGGCTGAGTCTGCAACGAAATAAGCTGGCTGTTATAGGTAGAGAGGCTTTCTTGCGTGTTTTGCAGGTCGTCCAACGTTTGATACAGGCGCCCTTCCAACTGCCGCAGGGAAAGCGGTTGCAACTCTGCACGGGTCAAAGCCTCGTTGGCCGGATTTTTCAGCGCCTCCAAATCCTTGATGACCTGCTGTAACTTGGCCGGGGCCTGCTGAAGTTGCAGCTTTAGCTCGTTTGCCTCTTGCCGGGTACGCTCAATGGCATCAAGCAGTTCTATGGTGTGGATTAAATCTTGCTGGGACAGCTTTTCGACCGGCGTCAGAGTTTTCTGTTTGTTCAGCGCATCAAGCTGGCTCTGAATGTCACTGCGTGAGGGGATATCGCTATTCTGCGCCGCATTGGCTGCGGAAAGCAGAAAAACCAGAGCAAGCAACAGCAGAAATACGGCGATAATGCGCCTCATATTTACTCTGCGCATCAGAGAAACAGACTGGGAAGATGATGTGATAAACCTGCGACTCATGATTTAACGTCGGTTTGACATAGGAAAAAATAAGACTATCACGATCGCAGGTAGGCAATGAATAAGAAAAACGTTGCTGGTGATGTAAGGTTGAGGCTCAGAAGGTCAGCACTTTTTCAGCCGCCAGCGTCCATTGCGCCAGTTCCACCAGCGTGCCAATTTCAACGCCATCCGCCAGCTTTAATGAACTGACACCGCGCGCGTCGGCACAGGTTTTACACAGCTTTACCGTAACTTGCTGCGCCGTCAGGATCTCCAGCATCTGCTGCAGATGATAACCTTCTCGCGGTTGCTGCCCGGCAATACCGGCAACCACCGCGTCAGACATCAGAAACAGTTTGAGATCAACATCGGGCTGCTGCTCTTTCAGGGTAATCGCCAAACGCAGCGCATTGAATAATGATTCCTGGCCGTAAGCCGCGCCATTAGCGATCAGTAAAACGGATGACATAAAGCTCTCCTTATAAAGGCTGGCGGTCCGTCAGCTCTTGCTGCTGCACGCGCAGGGTTGGGCTGAGTTGCACCATATCGATGAAGGTATCTACTAATACACTCGCCTCCGCTTTCAGATCAAAGCTTTCCGGCATAAACAGCCAGTTCTCCATCAGGCCGGTAATATAAGCATGTAATATGATCGCGGCACGACGGGTGTTCAAATCAGCGGGCAACTGGCCATGCTCCATACTATTGCGCAACACATATTCGATACGATCGTAACCTTCCAGATAAAGTATTTTGCGTGCATCATGTAACGGCATCATTTCCCCCACAAACTCACACTTGTGGAAAACAATCTCCATCAGGGCACGACGACGGCCGTCATCGACCGTAGCTGTCAGAATGTAAATCAGAATCTCTCTTAAAATACGCAGTGGATTATCCGGAAACTTTGCCTGATACTCTATCTCCAGGTCACCTATTTTCGACTCTGATAATTCCCAGACTTCGCTAAACAGGTCTACCTTATTTTTGAAGTGCCAGTAAATTGCACCGCGTGTGACCCCCGCCGCAGTAGCAATATCTGTCAGTGACGTTGCTGAAACGCCACGTTCAGAGAATTCTCTCACTGCAGCGTCAAGAATCTGTTGCCGTGTTTCTAGCGCCTGCTGTTTGGTTTTTCGTGCCATGACGTTGCTTTTTAGGGGAAGTGTGATTTACATACATTCGCGAATGTATGTACCATAGCACGCGAATAAAATTAACGCAGCAATGGGTTTTAAAGCTTGTGATCCATTGATCATTTTGAAATCGGACACTTGAGGTTTTTCTATGAACAAAAACAGAGGGTTAACGCCTCTGGCGGCAGTTCTGATGCTTTCAGGCAGCTTAGTGCTTACAGGATGTAACGATAAAGAAACTCAGCAACAAGGTGCCCAACACCCCGCTCCTACAGTGGGTGTCGTGACGTTGAAGGCTGAACCTCTCAACATTACTACCGATCTTCCTGGCCGCACCGCTGCATATCGCATCGCCGAAGTTCGTCCTCAGGTGAGTGGCATTATCCTGAAGCGTAACTTCACCGAAGGCAGCGATATCAAGGCGGGTGTCTCACTTTATCAAATCGATCCAGCGACCTATCAGGCGGCTTATGACAGCGCCAAAGGCGAACTGGCCAAGGCACAGGCCGCGGCAGAAATCGCCCGTTTAACGGTTGCACGCTACAAACCTTTACTGGGCACCAACTACGTCAGTAAGCAGGATTACGACACGGCAGTTTCCACCCAGTTGCAGGCCAACGCCGCCGTTGTGGCCGCCAAAGCCGCAGTAGAAGCTGCACGTATCAATCTGGCTTACACCAAGGTCACTTCACCGATCTCCGGCCGTACCGGCATTTCCACCGTCACCGAAGGGGCACTGGTTTCCACCGGGCAAGCCGCAGCCCTGACCACCGTACAGCAGCTTGATCCGATGTATGTCGATGTCACCCAGTCCAGCAACGATTTTCTGCGTTTGAAACAGGAATTGGCTGACGGCACTCTGCAACAGGAAAACGGCAAAGCCAAGGTGAAACTGCTGCTGGAAAACGGGCAGGAATATGCGCATGAAGGTACGTTGGAGTTCTCTGATGTGACCGTGGATCAAACCACCGGCTCCATCACCATCCGCGCTATTTTCCCTAATCCTAACGATGCGCTGTTGCCAGGCATGTTTGTACGTGCCCGTCTGGATGAAGGGGTGCGCAACGATGCCTTACTGGTTCCGCAACAGGGTGTGACACGCAACCCACGCGGCGAAGCGACCGCTTTGGTGGTTGGCGCTGACGATAAAGTGGAATTGCGTACGCTGAACGCCGCGCAGGCTATTGGTGATAAATGGCTTGTAACCTCTGGCCTGAAAGCAGGCGATCGTGTGATCGTCACCGGCTTGCAGAAGATCAGACCTGGAGTACAGGTGAAAGCGCAAGAAGCTGATGCCCAGGCTCCCGCTCAGACTCAGCCTGAATCCGCGAAGAAGTCATAAAAAAGGAGCCGGTAATACATGGCTAAGTTCTTTATAGATCGCCCCATTTTCGCATGGGTCATTGCCATCATCATTATGCTGGCAGGCATCTTGTCGATAATGAAGCTGCCTATTGCGCAATATCCGACCATTGCGCCGCCTGCGGTGACCATCGCCGCTAACTATCCAGGTGCAGATGCCAAAACGGTGCAGGATACCGTAACGCAGGTTATCGAACAGAACATGAACGGTATTGATGGCCTGTTGTATATGTCCTCCAGCAGTGATTCGTCTGGTAACGTTCAGATTACACTGACGTTCAACTCAGGTACCGATCCGGATATCGCTCAGGTTCAGGTGCAGAACAAACTGCAACTGGCCATGCCGCTGTTGCCGCAGGAAGTGCAGCAACAGGGCGTGAGCGTGGAGAAATCGAGCAGCAGCTTCCTGATGGTTGCCGGTTTTATCTCTGAAGACGGCAGTATGACGCAGGAAGACATCGCGGACTATGTGGGTTCCAACATCAAGGATCCGATCAGCCGTACTTCTGGCGTTGGTACCGTTCAGCTATTTGGCTCCCAATATGCGATGCGCATCTGGCTTGATCCAAACAAGCTGAACAATTTCCAACTGACGCCTGGCGATGTCATTACAGCCATCAAAGTGCAGAACAACCAGATCGCAGCAGGGCAGCTTGGAGGGACTCCACCGGTTAAGGGCCAACAGCTCAACGCCTCGATCATCGCGCAAACTCGCCTGACCTCGCCGGAAGAATTCAGCAAAATCATGCTGAAGGTCAATAATGACGGCTCACAGGTACGCCTGCGCGACGTTGCCAAGGTTGAGCTGGGTGGTGAAAGCTACAACGTGATCGCCCGCTTTAATGGCAAACCGGCTTCCGGTATCGGTATCAAACTGGCGACCGGTGCTAACGCGCTGAATACGGCGGCGGCTGTCAAGGCCGAACTGGCTAAACTGGAGCCGTTTTTCCCGTCTAGCCTGAAAGTCGTTTACCCGTATGACACCACACCATTCGTTAAGATCTCGATTCACGAAGTGGTAAAAACGCTGGTTGAAGCGATCATCCTGGTGTTCATGGTGATGTATCTGTTCCTGCAGAACTTCCGCGCCACCTTGATCCCGACGATCGCCGTGCCGGTAGTGCTATTGGGGACCTTCGCGATTCTGGCCGTCTTTGGTTACTCGATTAACACCCTGACGATGTTCGGCATGGTGTTGGCCATCGGTCTGCTGGTGGATGACGCCATCGTGGTGGTGGAAAACGTTGAACGCGTGATGGCGGAAGAAGGTTTACCGCCGAAAGAAGCCACCAGAAAGTCCATGGATCAAATCCAGGGCGCGCTGGTGGGGATCGCCCTGGTGCTGTCGGCGGTATTTGTCCCAATGGCCTTCTTTGGCGGCTCAACCGGTGCCATCTATCGCCAGTTCTCAATCACCATCGTTTCCGCCATGGTGCTGTCGGTGTTGGTAGCCTTGATTCTGACGCCTGCGCTATGTGCCACGATGCTGAAACCGATCGCCAAAGGCGATCATGGCGTCACTACCGGGTTCTTCGGCTGGTTTAACCGCCTGTTTGAAAAGAGTACTCACCACTACACCGACAGCGTGGCAAACATTCTGCGCAGCACCGGGCGTTATCTGGTGATCTACCTGCTGATCGTGGTCGGTATGGGCCTGTTGTTCCTGCGCCTGCCTTCTTCGTTCCTACCGGAAGAAGACCAGGGTATGCTGTTAACCATGGTGCAGATGCCAGCAGGGGCGACGCAAGAACGTACCCAAAAAGTACTGGACGAGGTCAATAATTACTTCCTGACCAAAGAAAAAGACAACGTTAACTCGGTATTTACCGTTAACGGTTTCGGCTTCAGCGGCCAAGGGCAGAACACCGGTCTGGCCTTCGTTAGTTTGAAAGACTGGTCTGAACGCAGCGGCGAGCAAAACAAGGTGCCGGCTATCGTAGGCCGCGCTATGGGGGCATTTTCACAGATCAAGGATGGTTTGGTCTTCGCCTTTAACCTACCTGCGATCGTTGAACTGGGTACTGCAACCGGCTTTGACTTCCAACTGATCGATCAGGGTAACCTGGGCCATGATAAATTAACCCAGGCACGTAACCAACTGTTAGGCATGGTGGCACAACACCCTGACTTACTGGTCGGTGTGCGCCCTAACGGCCTGGAGGATACGCCACAGTTCAAACTGGAAATCGACCAGGAGAAAGCCCTCGCGCTGGGCGTTGCTCTGAGCGATATTAATGCCACGTTGAGCGCTGCGTTGGGTGGTTCTTACGTCAACGATTTCATCGATCGTGGCCGTGTGAAGAAAGTTTACCTGCAGGCTGAAGCCCCGTTCCGTATGTTGCCAGATGATATCGATAAGTGGTACGTCCGTGGCAGTTCGGGCCAGATGGTGCCGTTTTCTGCGTTCTCCAGCGCGAAGTGGGAGTTTGGCTCACCACGTTTGGAACGCTACAACGGTCTGCCATCGATGGAAATCCTCGGTCAGGCTGCTCCTGGCAGAAGTACCGGTGAAGCCATGAACATGATGGAAGAACTGGCGTCTAAACTGCCGAGCGGTGTGGGCTATGACTGGACCGGGATGTCCTATCAGGAACGTCTGTCCGGCAACCAAGCTCCGTCGCTGTATGCTATTTCACTGATTGTGGTGTTCTTGTGCCTGGCAGCATTGTACGAAAGCTGGTCGATTCCCTTCTCTGTCATGCTGGTTGTGCCATTGGGGGTGGTCGGTGCTCTGGTTGCGGCAACCCTGCGCGGGCTGGAGAACGACGTTTACTTCCAGGTAGGCCTGCTGACCACCATTGGGCTATCGGCGAAGAACGCGATACTGATCGTGGAATTCGCCAAAGATCTGATGGAAAAAGAAGGCAAAGGTTTGGTCGAAGGCACCTTGGAAGCAGTGCGTATGCGTCTGCGCCCTATCCTGATGACCTCACTGGCGTTTATCCTCGGGGTTATGCCGCTGGTTATCAGTAGCGGTGCAGGTTCTGGTGCACAGAATGCCGTAGGTACAGGAGTTATGGGCGGGATGGTTGCCGCGACCGTATTGGCCATCTTCTTCGTACCGGTGTTCTTCGTGGTAGTTCGCCGCCGCTTCAGTAGAAAGTCTGAAGACCTGGAACACAACCACCCAGTTAAACATCACTGATACCGTTTCTGTTCAACACCAAGGCCGCACTCTGATGCGGCCTTTTCTTTGCCTGCCATGCTGTTAATGCAAGCTCCTCTGATTAAAAAGCCTGCCAACACATTTTCTCCTTGCTCCTCTTCTCGCTGCGATTTATATTTATTGTTATATTATAACATAACAATCGAGGCCAATCATGAAAACAGGCATTCACCCCGACTACCGTATCGTGGTGTTCCACGATCTCAGCGCAGCGCAGATACCTATTTCAAAGTGGGTTCAACGATTAAAACCGATCGCACTATCGATCTTGACGGCCAGAATTTGCCCTATGTGACGATCGACGTCTCTTCTGCTTCACATCCGTACTATACCGGCAAACAGAAAGAGTTTTCCAAAGAAGGCAGCACTGCCCGCTTCCAGCAACGCTTTGGCCATTTCTTCAGCAGCAAAAAATAACCAGGAGTCATCATGCAGGTTCTGAGTTCACTGCGTTCAGCAAAACATCGCCATCCAGATTGCAAAGTCGTGCGCCGCCATGGCCGCATCTATGTGATCTGTAAATCCAACCCAAGATTCAAAGCGGTACAAGGGCGCAAGAAAAAGCGCTAGCATCGGAAGTGCCACTTAAATTCAAGCCTCGCAGCTGTTCAACGGGGCTTTCTTTATATGCTCACCCACGGCATGTCCGTAACCTCACTGCAGCAAGTGGTCATTCATCTATTTTGTTATAACATTACAAACTAGAGATCGTCGCCACCGGTACAACCAGCATCCCTCCGATCCCCTCTGGCATGCCGGTGATGAATAAGTTTTTTGAAGGATGTACAAAAGGTTACGAATAATAAAACTTTTCATTCAACGAAAAGTGCCCACTAATGCGTGAAAAAAGAGTATGATGAGGGGAAATAGCGGTATCGTCTTCAACCCCATGGTTGTAACATTGATCCGTTGTGGCAGAGTAGACATACTTTCGTTGAAACAATTAAAAAAAGTGGTTAATAACGGATTATCTGTAGGGATATCTAGATTGATCGGTTACGGATTTTTATTCAGACAATGTAAGCCGCACTAAAAATCCATTAGTAACACTTGAGATAAAAGTGCTAACAGCATCGATTATTCAATAAGTTATCCTTGGAGTGTTCAATTTTTAGCACCGATCTGTTCATCAGTAATGGTGAATAGATTTGCGATACCGCCGCGTTTATCCTGATGAGGGAAAGGCGGTTATTTGATGTGAGCAATGGCTTGCCTTCCACCAACTATTGATGAATTGTAAGTTTAAGTAATAGTAACAGGTCAGATGGCAAAAAATGATTTATATTCATTATGAGGAAAGTTTATTTATCCATAGTTAAGCTACCTCCGTCCATGATGTTAATCAGTGTACTCACAGAGTGTTATCAACACCGAAATTAAGACTTACGGGGGATGATATGGATGAGTATTCGCCTAAAGGGCATGATATTGCACAACTCAAATTCTTGTGTGAAAATTTGCATGACGAGGGTATGGCCACTTTAGGTGACAGCAACCATGGGTGGGTAAACGATCCGACGTCTGCCGTCAATCTGCAGCTTAACGAGTTGATTGAACATATTGCTTCGTTTGTAATGAGTTTTAGAATTAAATACATGGACGAAAGTGATTTGTCGGAGCTGGTCGAGGAGTATCTCGATGATACCTATACGCTGTTCAGCAGTTATGGTATCAATGATTCCGATTTGCGTCGGTGGCAAAAGACCAAGGCGCGGTTATTCAGAATGTTCTCTGGAGAGGGCGTCTGTACGACAATGAAGACTTAGGGGATAATTATCCTCAAACAATTTCACGGTTAATAAGATTAAAGGTTACCATGACGAAAATTGACTATCTGATGCGTTTGCGTAAATGCACCACGATTGACACTCTTGAGCGTGTTATAGAGAAAAATAAGTACGAGCTCTCTAACGATGAGCTAGAACTGTTCTACTCTGCTGCGGACCATCGCCTAGCCGAACTGACCATGAACAAGCTATACGATAAAATCCCGACTGCTGTTTGGAAATACGTAAGATAATCAAAGTACCATGGTGTTGGGCCGATAATACTATCGGCTTCAATGACCATTCTACCTAGGTGTTTATCTTAAAAATCGGGTAACCGCGTTTTACCGCCGAGAATTTTATTGAAATAGTTAGAAACAATTTTCAGTTAAAATAGGCTGCGCTGCGCTTCAGTGCCGTTAACTAGTGTCTGCCATAAACAAACAGCGATTAACTCTTAAACATTTTAATATATCTTATACATTATCACCGAATAACACCCATCTTCAGAAAAGTCAGTTTGACAACACACCGTTAAACTCAACTAACAATATTCTCCTAATATCATACAATCCGGTGATATTTCTTTTCGAAAAAGCAGCAATATCCGACTGCAGCAGTAGCTTCATGCGTTTCTATCAAAGGTATATCCCCTGAACAACAACCCCTTGTCGTGGAGTTATTCGTACTTTTAATACAGAATTTTCTAGCATATTGAAGAAAAACCCATGCATGCAATGAGAAATCATAAGAAATTTACGAGAATGAATAAGCAATAACCCGCATAAGGTGGTTGCTTACCATACCAGCAGCTAAAGTGTGAAAATTATGCGCTGTACGCTAAGAGTAGCGAAAAAAAGCGTCTGCATTAACCGGGAATTTTTTTGAGAGGGGAAAATTGGTGGGGACCCTGCCAGCTACATCCCGGCACACACGTCACCTGCTACGGCTGCTTCCTTCCGGATCTGACCGAGTTCACAAGTTAGTGTTGCGGGAGAACCAACAGGGCCCCCATTGACGGCTTCATTGACTGTGAAGCGACGGGCATTATCGGTGATGACCACCCAAATAGCAAGCCAACCCAGGCCAACCGCTGTTTTCTTACCCACCCAGGCTATGGCACACTTCCGTTACTCGGTTTATGCAGCAGGAAATAGAGACATGGCTCCAGAAGAGGGCACCTTTCGTCAGCGCGTGTTCCACGTGATAGCCGCCATTCCCTATGGGAAAGTGACAACCTACGGCGAAGTCGCCCGGTTAGCAGGCTCATCACGCGCGGCACGTCAGGTAGGGGGAGTTCTGAAAAAGTTACCGGAAGGCAGCACTCTCCCCTGGCACCGTGTCATCAATCGTCACGGCCAGATTTCATTACGTGGCGAGGATCACGCCCGGCAAAAACAGGCGCTGCTCGCCGAAGGTATCGTGTTTAGCGCGCAGGGCGGTATCGACCTGCAGGTTTATCGTTGGCGTTGGTAAAAAAAGCCTTTGGCCGTCAGGCTCAAAGGCTGGTTGATTCAGGCGCTCATAGCTACGGCGTGAGAGCCGAGGCTGCCTGAAGAGGCACATTCTGCACAGGAACCAGCAGCAGATCGGCCTGAGTCCCGTTGCGGTTGATCACTTCCTGAACGGTATCAGTGATAAAAATCAACTGGCCGTTCAGCGTAATCGCCGCGCTCAAAATGATACGCGCATTAGGCTGAATGTCCGCCGGGTGATATGGCAACACGAAACTGAACGGCGTTTGTTGGCCTTCGGTACGCGTCACCGATTGTGCAATAACCTTTGACGGAGCATCAGCCAGTGAGGCATCGGACAGCGTGACCGTCAATACGGCATCCGGTGGCAAGGCAATACGCTGGCGAATATTGACTGAGCCTCTCACCGCTGGGTCTTGCATCTGCGCTGGTGATACCGCAGAGGCATTATGAGCCGGCATCGGCATATTCGCACTCTGATGGGTACACCCCGCCAGGGTAACGGCCAACACGGCCACACCGCCTACTTTGTGCCAGAGTTTCATGGAGCGTCTCCTCTACTTTCAGCAACACCTTGGTGGCTTAAACCACCACAACAATAAAATATAGCATAAAACACCAATAAATACCGTCACTTTCGCATATCAGTAACTCACATGATGCTATTTAACTGGAATTAACAACTGGTTATCGCCCCTACGCACCCAATAAACTACGGACGAATACCGCCAGAAAGGCACAAGGGATCATGCAATATATTGACGTCTTGCCGTAATATTCCGCACACTGCGCAACAAGATGATGAAAAGGGTTACCACTTTATGAGCCAGGCACTGCAAAACCTCCTCGACCTGCTGAATTTGGAGAAAATTGAAGAAGGCTTGTACCGCGGCCAAAGCGAAGATCTGGGGCTACGCCAGGTATTTGGCGGCCAGGTCGTTGGTCAGGCACTGTATGCCGCTAAGCAGACGGCTCCTGAAGAGCGCAGTGTGCACTCATTTCACAGCTATTTCCTGCGCCCCGGTGACAGCAGCCAACCAATTATTTATGACGTAGAAACCCTGCGCGACGGCAACAGTTTCAGCGCCCGTCGTGTCAGCGCTATCCAGCATGGCAAGCCGATCTTCTACATGACCGCCTCATTCCAAACCCCGGAACAAGGGTTTGAACACCAGAATACCATGCCAGATGTGCCACCGCCGGAAGGATTGCTGTCAGAATCGGAGATCGCCCAAAAGCTGTCGCATATGTTGCCGGAAAAGGTACGGGAAAAATTTATTGGCCAGAAGCCGATCGAAATGCGCCCGGTAAAATTCCATAACCCGATGAAAGGTAGTGTGGAAGAACCTTACCGTCATGTCTGGTTCCGTGCCAATGGCACCATGCCGGATAATCCGCGGATCCATCAATATTTGCTGGGCTACGCTTCCGACTTCAACTTCCTGCCAACGGCGTTGCAGCCGCACGGCGTCGGGTTCCTGGAGCCTGGCATGCAAGTAGCAACCATCGATCACTCGATGTGGTTCCATCGTCCGTTCCGCCTGGACGAGTGGCTACTGTATGTCGTGGAAAGCCCCTCCGCCTCCGGTGCTCGTGGATTTGTACGCGGCCAGTTCTACACCCGTGAAGGGGTATTGGTGGCCACCACGGTGCAGGAAGGCGTTATCCGCCAGCGCGACGCATAATAAGAGAAAGGGCGATGTCACCATCGCCCTTTCTGCACCACCATCGTGACTCGGTCAGCAAATTACTGGTTGTAGGCATTCTCGCCGTGGCTGTTGACGTCCAGCCCTTCGCGCTCTTGTTCTTCGGGTACACGCAGCCCGACAATAGCCCCGGCCACTTTGAAGGCGATAAACGCCGCCACGCTTGACCATACCAGAGTAATCACCACGCTCAGCAACTGGATCCACAGCTGATGTGCCATCGTCACGCCAGCAGCATAGCCAGTACCACCGAGTGAAGAGGCGGTGAACACGCCGGTCAGCAGGCAACCCACGATCCCACACACACCGTGCACACCAAACACGTCACAGGTATCGTCCACTTTCAGCCATCTCTTCAGCGTCACTACGCCCCACAGGCCAGCAACCCCGCTCACCAGGCCAATAATCAGAGCCCCACCCACACCGACGGTACCCGCAGCCGGCGTAATCGCTACCAGACCCGCGATACACCCGGAACAGGCCCCCAGCAAAGAAGGTTTACCGCGCAGGCTCCACTCGGCGAAGGTCCAGGAGAGTATCGCCCCCGCAGTCGCTATCACCGTGTTCAGGAATGCCAGGGCAGCAATGCCGTTGGCCGCGCTGGCAGAACCGGCGTTGAAGCCAAACCAACCGATATACAGGATAGAAGCTCCGGTAAACACCATCGGCAAGTTGTGGGGTTTAAACGCTTCTTTACCAAAACCGGCGCGTTTACCCAGCAAGTAAGCACCAACCAAACCTGCGCTGGCGGCGTTGATATGCACTACGGTGCCACCGGCAAAGTCCAGCGCCCCATCGGAAGCCAGTAAGCCACCGCCCCAAACCATGTGCGCAATCGGCAGGTAGGAAAGGGAGAACCAGATGGCCGCAAAAATCACTACGGCGGAGAAGCGAATACGCTCGGCAAAGCCCCCCACCACCAGCGCCACGGTAATACAGGCGAAAGAAGCCTGGAACGCCACGTGGATCATCTGGCTAAAGGTGCCGGTTACGCTGTCAATGCCGATCCCTTTTAGCATCACCGTCTGAAAACCGCCAAAGAAGGCATTCCCCTCGCTGAAGGCGAAGCTGTAGCCATACACGACCCACAGCACGCACACCAAGGCGAACGTGACGGTGACCTGTGTCAGCATTGACAGCACATTCTTGGCTCGCAACAGACCACCGTAAAATAGAGCGACACCGGGCAAGGTCATAAACAACACCAGCGCGGTACAAATCATCATAAAGGCATTGTCAGCTTTATCAGCCACTGCCGGAGCGGCCAGAGCCAAAGAAGGAACCAGGGTTACCGTACTCAGGCCCAACATGGATAAAAGTTTTTTCATTATCAACCATCCCCATTTACTTTACTGAGCCTGTGATTACAGTGCTGCTTCGTCTGTTTCACCGGTACGGATACGAATGACACGTTGCAATTCGGCAACGAAAATTTTGCCATCGCCAATTTTGCCGGTGTAGGCCGCTTTGCTGATCACATCAATCACTTCATCTAACTGGTCGTCGGCGATAGCAATATCGATTTTGACTTTAGGCAAGAAGTTGACGCTGTATTCGGCTCCGCGATAAAGCTCGGCATGCCCCTTCTGGCGACCAAACCCTTTGACCTCAGTTACGGTCAAACCCTGAATACCTACAGAGGATAACGCTTCACGTACGTCCTCTAACTTGAATGGTTTAATCACCACGGTAACCAGCTTCATATTGCCTCTCCACGAATTGAGCCCAAAAACTTACCCCCGGTACGATTCTTATAAAGCAAAGGCTATGCCATAAATTATTTAGCCTTAAAATTCAGATAATTACGCGGATGCGTGGCGACAAAAAGATTGAAGATGGAGAAGGGCGCATAGTATTGACAAGCGGCATTGCACCATTATGGTGCAACGCGCATTGGGAAGGTGCAGTAAATCATAGAGAAGGAAACAATGCCCGCTGGTGGTGCAAAAATCAGGAAATCCCGCCAGCGGCACACACTGGCGGGCTCTCTTATGCTGGCTGAGCTTCCTCACGCGTAGCGGCAGCCAGTTCCTCACCCGCCAGTTGTAACTGATACATCTGGTAATAGCGGCCCTGCTGTTCCAGTAGCTGCTGATGATTCCCCTGCTCCACCGCCTGGCCATGATGCAGTACCAGAATCGAGTCCGCCTCAACGATGGTGGAAAGACGGTGTGCAATCACCACCAGCGTGGTGTGCTCGCGGATCAGGCGTAATGCACGCTGGATAGCCTGCTCCGTGCCAGAATCGATGTTCGCCGTGGCTTCGTCCAGGATCAGGATCTGTGGTGCCTGCACCAATACGCGCGCCATCGCCAACAATTGTTTCTGGCCGACGGACAGGTTATTCCCCTGCTCGCCCAAGCGCGTGTGAAGCCCTTGTGAAAATGAACGCACCAGCTCAGCCAGTTGTACCGCTTCCAGCGCCTGCCAGACGGCCTCTTCATCAATGTTACGCCCCAGCGTCACATTTGCCAGCACCGACTCGGCGATCACTACCGGATCCTGTTGCACCATGGCAATGCCCTGGCGCAATGTGCGGTGCGAAAGCGTGGACAATGGGCGCCCGTCAACCCGCACTTCGCCAGATTCTACCGGATAATACCCCATCAGCAGGTTGGCCAGCGTGCTCTTACCGCTGCCGGTATGCCCCACCAACGCCACAAAGCCACGCGACGGTACGCTCAGCGAGATATGCTGCAACACTTTTTGCAGATCGCGATAGGCAAAGCTCAGATCGTCAATCTCAATACTGCCGCTTGTCAGCGGGCGATCGTCTGCCCCGTAGCTCTGCTGGTGGCGATCCATCAAATCAAAAATACGTTCACCGGCCACCACCGCCTGCTGCAAGATCGACTGCTGCGAAGTCAACTCAATCAGCGGCTCATTCAAACGGCCAAGATAGTTGATAAAGGCGTACAACACCCCCACGCCGATCGCTCCTTCACCGCTGAAACCAAACAGCATCAGCAAGCCGCAGAGTACCAAGGCAGAAAACAGGCTGAGCAGTGGCCGCAGCAGAAAGCCATCCAGGCGCAGCGTCTGCATACGCGCTATGTAGTGTGAGCGGCTGGCGGCACTCATACGCTCGCCAAAACGCTTCTGCTGGCGAAACTGCTGGATCACCCCCATCCCGCTGATCACTTCGTTAAAGCCATCATTGATATCCGCCAGATAGCTGCGAACCCGGCGCACAATCGGCGTGCTGTAGTATTGATAGATCCACATCACCACCAGCACCGCCGGGAAGATACAGATCGCCACCAGCGCCATGCGCCAGTCGAGGCTGAACATCGCCACCAGCATCGCGCCGATCAACGCCGCGCTTTTCAGCACCGTGGCCACCACCATCACATACAGGTCTTTAATCACCTCGGTATCGTTGGTGACCCGCGATATCAGCTGCCCGACCGGTTGAGTATCAAAGGCGCTCAGCGGCTGACGCAGCGCCGCATCCATTACGTCGGTACGCAAGCGTTGCACGACCCCCACCGCGGCCCGATTGAACAACAAGGCCTGAAAATATTGCAGCGCAGCGGCCAGCAGTTCGAGCAGAACGTAAGCCACTGCCAGCCCACTGACAATCATCAGCGGCAGTTGCCCCTTGGCAACATAGTTATCGATAAAATAGCCGATCAGGATTGGCCCTGCGACTTCCGCCGCCGCCGCGATCCACAGCATCACCACCGCCAGCCCCAGCGGCTTACGGTAAGGTGAACCGTAAGTCAGCAGCCGCTTCAACGTTGGCCAGATCTTTTGCATCTTACTCATCAGCCAGCGCCTCCTCAGGGGTTTCCGGCGTTTCATCCAGCGCCGCTTCCAGTTGCTGGTAACGATACATATCGCGATACCAGCCAGGCTGCGCCGCCAGTGAGGTGTGCTGCCCACGCTGGGTAACCGTTCCCTGCTGCAATACCAGGATTTCACTGGCTTCAGTCAGGGCCGAAAGACGGTGCGCGCTGATTATTAGCGTGCGGTTTTGCCCCCAACTGCGCAGGTTATGCAGGATTTGGTGTTCCGTTCGGCCATCCACCGCAGAAAGCGCATCGTCAAGGATCAGGATCTCCGCCTCCAGCAGCAACGCCCGCGCAATGGAAATCCGCTGTTTCTGACCGCCGGACAACATCACGCCGCGCTCGCCCACTTCGGTTTCATACCCCTGCGGCAGACGCAGAATATCTTCATGCACGCTGGCCAGACGCGCGGCCTGCTCAATCTGCTCCTGCGTGGCCGCAGGGTTTCCGAGGGCAATGTTATTTGCCACGCTGTCGGAGAACAGGAACGGGGTCTGACTGACCACCGACAGGCGTGAACGCCACTGATCAAGTTTGATCTGGGTGAGCGGCAAACTGTGGTAACTGATTTGCCCATCATCAATATCGAACTGACGCTGAATTAAGGCCAGCAGCGTCGATTTCCCCGCACCTGTCGGCCCGCACAGGCCGAGCATTTGCCCTGGCTGCAGTTCCAGCGCAACATCGTGCAGTGCCGGCCTGGCGTTTTCCGGATAGTGAAACGCGTTGATCTTCACCGCCAACTGACCGCGAGCGGCAGGTAACTCAAGCTCGCCGTCTTTCACCGCCGGCGCTTCTTCCAGCAGGCTGCGGATGCGGCTATACGCCGCACTGCCACGCTCAACGATATTGAACATCCACGCCAATGCCAGCATCGGCCAGATCATCAGGCCGAGATACATGACAAAACTGGTGAGTTGACCCAGGGTGAGTGCCCCTTCGACCACCATCCAACTGCCGCCGCCGATCGCCAGCAGGTTGGAGGCACCGATGGCAATATAAATGGTGGGATTGAAACGCGCGTCAACGCGCGCCACGTGCATATTCTTCGCACCGGTCTGCGCCGCCACATCGGCAAACTGCCTGGATTGATGATCTTCCAGCCCAAAAGCTTTGATCATACGGATGCTGGTCATACTCTCCTGCGCCTGATCGTTCAGGCTGGAAAACGCTGCCTGCGCCGATTTAAAACGCTCATGCAGCTGATCGCCATAGTGCTTGATAGCGATCGCCATGATCGGCATCGGGATCAGCGAAAGCAGCGTCAGTTGCCAACTGATCTGCGTGCTCATTACCAGCAGCACCACCAGGCCCATCACCAGCGAATCCACCAGCGTCAGCACCCCCTCGCCGGCGGCAAACACCACGCGATCCACATCGTTGGTGGCCCGCGCCATCAGATCGCCGGTACGATGGCGCAGATAAAAAGCCGGATTCTGGCGGCTGAGCTGGTGATAGAAATTTTCACGCAGTTCCACCGCCAACTGATAGGACGCACCAAACAGCAGCACCCGCCACACATAGCGCAGCAGGTAAACCAGGATCGCGGTGCCGAGCATCAGCCCGAGCCAGGCCAGCAGTACGCGGGTAGACATCTGTTTGCTGGTCACGCCATCGACAATGATCCCCACCAGCTTGGGCGGCAGCAGTTGCAGAATGGCAATAATGATCAGCAGCAGCACCGCGCCAAGATAGCGGCGCCATTCGCGGCGGAAATACCAGCCGATTTGAGCAAATAATCTCACGCAGTTTTATTCCAGACAGGTAACGGTTTTCTCTTTTTTGCCTTAGCGGCAGACAATACTACCGGTAAAGCAGCTGCTCGGTGACGTTTTCACTCCGGCACTGGCAGCGCCGTGGTGTATTTGATTTTTTCCATCGCGAAGCTGGAGGTCACATCGATTAACCCTGGTACGCCGGTCACCAGGCGCTTGTAGAAGTTGTCATAGCTTTTCATATCGGCCACTTGAACCTGCATCAGGTAATCGTATTCCCCTGCCATGCGGTAAAATGCCAGCACTTCTGGCATCTGTGCCGTCAGTGCAACAAACTTCTGATACCACTCGCTGCTGTGCTGCTGGGTTTTAATCAGAACAAACGCCGTCAGCCCAAGCCCGAGTTTTTCATTATCCAGCAGCGCGACGCGTGCGCGAATGTAGCCTTCATCCTCCAGCCTTTTCAGCCGTTTCCAGCACGGGGTCGACGTCAGGTTCACTGCGTCGGCCAAAACCTGCAGCGATTGTGTACAGTCTTGTTGCAGCATGCACAGCAGTTTGCGGTCTGTTTTGTCTAACATAGCTCAATCCGGAGAAAATTTTTCTCCCATTAGGCGATTAAACAGGAAAAATGGCAATCCTTTTTTCCTGGTGAAACGCTATGCTACGCCATCAACCAGCCCCTATTCTGAGACCTGATGATGACAAACGCTTGGGTAAAATATGCTATCGGCGAAATAGAAGCGGATTTTCAACGCTCCGCCGACACGCACTTGATACGCCTGAACCTGCCGGAATTCCCCGGCATCTGCCTGTATCTGAAAGATGAAAGCACCCACCCTACCGGCAGCCTGAAGCACCGCCTGGCACGTTCGCTGTTCCTGTACGGCCTGTGTAACGGCTGGATCAACAAAGACACCACCATTATTGAAGCCTCTTCAGGCAGCACCGCGGTGTCAGAGGCTTATTTCGCCAGGCTGATAGGCCTGCCATTCATTGCCGTGATGCCTTCCTGTACCGCTCGGCGTAAGGTAGAGCAGATCGCGTTCTACGGTGGGCGCAGCCATTTCGTCGATCATGCGGCGCAGATTTATGCGGTTTCAGAAACGTTGGCAAAAGAGTTGAATGGCCACTATATGGATCAGTTCACCTTTGCGGAGCGGGCCACCGACTGGCGCGGTAATAACAACATTGCCGACAGTATTTTCCGCCAGATGGCGCGTGAACCCTACCCCATTCCCAAACATATCGTGATGAGCGCCGGTACCGGTGGTACCTCAGCCACACTGGGGCGCTATATTCGCTACCAAGGGCACGATACGCAGCTCACCGTGGTCGATCCGGAAAACTCGGTGTTCTACGACTGTTTCCACCACGGCGATCGCACCATTATCGGCAGCTGTGGCAGCCGTATTGAAGGTATTGGCCGCCCACGCGCTGAGCCCTCGTTTATCCCTTCAGTGATCGACAGCATGCTGCGCGTGCCGGATGCCGCCAGCGTGGCTACCATCCACTGGCTGGAAAGTGTTCTGGGCCGCAAGGTCGGAGCGTCTACCGGAACCAACGTTTGGGGCGCACTGCAGCGGGCAAAACAAATGCGCGAAAAAGGGGAACAGGGGGCGATCGTCACTCTGCTGTGCGACAGCGGAGAGCGCTACCTGGATACTTACTACAATCCAGAGTGGGTCAGCAATAATATCGGCGACCTGCGGCCTTATTTGACACAGTTGGCCAATCTGTAAACGACGGGAATAAAAAAGCCGGGTAGTCCTACTCAAGGTACTTGGAGTGGCAGCGTTGTCGGTTGCAACTTCAAGTCATAAGAGTAACCCGGCGGCTGTAAAGGCTCCTTTATACGGGGGTATAGGGGGAGCGTGGTGAACGCAGCCAATGTTGCAAATAGTGAGCCACCGCCTGTTTTTCGCAATGGCCGATAACCGGAAGATCGGGAAGCAGCGCTTTCAGCTGTGGTAACGCGTTCCCCATCACCACACCATGCCCCACGCTGGCCAACATTTCTTTGTCATTCATCGCATCGCCAAACGCCATACAGTCTGCCAACGTCATGCCTAAATGGCCGCTCAGTTTTTCCAATGCGGCACCTTTGTTGCAGCCCAGCGGTAATACCTCAAGACACTCGTAAGCCGAGAAACACAAATCAACACGCTGTGCAAAATGGGCGTGCAACTGCGCCTGCAGTTCAACCAAGGCGTCATGAGGGCCGCAGAAACAGACTTTGCTGTTGCCCAACGCTGGCAAGCGCTGCAAATCGGTCAGTTGGAAATGAAAACCGCTGAGATGATGAGCCTGCAACATTTCCGGCACCGCCAGATTGGTCAACCAACCTTCATCACGGAAAACGTGCAGGCTGGCAGGGGTCTGCCACTGGGTATGCAGCACCTCTTCGGCCACATCGGCTGGCAAATCCGTGGCATGCAGTTGCTGCCCCTGTTTGTCATAGACGCGCGTACCGTTGCCGGTGATGAGATACCCTTGCAAGCCCAGTTTCGCCATGATCGGCTGTGCATCCAGGTAATGCCGCCCGGTAGCAAAGGTCACCACCATGTCCCTGTCGATAAGCTGATTCAACGCGGCCAACGTTTCCGGCCCAATCCGATGATCGGGCGTCAGCAAAGTGCCATCCATATCAAAAGCAGCCAAACGATACATATAAACCTCTCAAGACATCTCACAGACAGCGCGCCGTACCGATATGCCTTAGAACGGTAGGCACTATGATAACCGCTACAGTATGTGATGGCATTTACGGAAGTAATAGTGAACAATTCAGAAAAATGCTTCCGGATTTATATTCAAGCCGTAGCTTGAAAGTTCAAGAGGATCGCTATGCGCCTGGTTCATCGCCTCAGTCAGTATCAACGTCTGTATCAGCAACTCGGTAGCGCCCCCGTAAACATCACCGTCGCGGAACTGGCGACCCTGTTTTATTGCAGCGAACGCCATGCGCGCACGCTGGTGCAACAGTTGCAGGAGCAGGGTTGGCTGAGCTGGCGCTCCCATGCCGGGCGCGGTAAACGTGCACAACTGCAATGCTTGAAAACGCCTGATGAATTGCGTGCCGCTCATTTGCAGCGTCTGTTGCAGATGGGCGATCATCAGGGTGCATTGGAAATGGCGCAGCTTGCCCCCCAGCATCTGCAGGAACTACTGAGCCCGCATCTTGGCGGCCAATGGCAAGAGGGCAGCCCTACGCTGCGTATCCCCTATTACCGTACGCTAGAGAAGCTCGATCCACTCACGCTCAGCGGCCGTGCCGAACAACACCTGGTCGCGACTCTGTATGCGGGTCTAACACGCTTCAATACCGGTTGCCCGCAACCTCAGCCGGATCTGGCTCATCATTGGCAGATCGGCAACGGCGGCTTGCAGTGGCAGTTCTTTCTGCGCAGCCAGTTGCGCTGGCATAACGGGGAACCTCTGACCGGCCAGCAGTTGCTGCAAACGTTAAACCGGTTGCAGCAACATCCGCGCAGCCAGCCGTTATTGAGCTGCGTGCAAACTATCAGTTTGCCGCATGCGCTGTGTATTCAGTTCGATCTGCATACGCCAGATTACTGGCTGGCGCACCGCTTGGCAGAATTACCCTGCCTGATGACCCATCCAGAACACCCCGAGCTTGGCGCAGGGCCGTTCAAGCTGGCCTTGAATGATCCGCAAATGGTGCGGCTGGAACAGCATCCTTACTACCATCTGCAACACCCTTATCTGGAAAGCATCGAATATTGGATCACTCCGGATTTGCTCACCAGCGGTAATGACACCAGTTGCCAGCACCCGGTGCGGATCACCATCGGCCAACAGGAAGAATTAGCCCAGGCACGGCCGGTACAGCGCAGCATGAGCCTGGGCTGGTGCTATCTGGCGATCAACCAGCGCCGTGGAGTGCTCAGTGAAGCCCAAGGGCAAAAGTTGTTGATGTTGATCCAACGCTCGGGGCTACTGGCTGACTTGCCTATCCCTAATAGCGTGATCACCCCAAGCCATGAAATGCTGCCTGGCTGGGCAATCCCCGAGCACCAGATGGATCAGGTTTCCCTCCCCACCAGATTAACTCTGCTTTACCACCCACCGGTTGAGCTTGCAACTCTGACACAGGCCTTGCAGCAGTTGCTGGCGCAACAGGGTTGTGAGTTAGAAGTGCATTATTACTCGGGCAAGCGCTGGCAAAGTACCGAGCAACTGGCGCAGGCCGACCTGTTACTGGCAGATAACCTGATTGGTGAAGCGCCGGAAGCCACGCTGGAAAGCTGGTTACGCCGCGATGTGCTCTGGCAAGGTATTCTGACGGAGGAAAACTGGCAGCGACAACAGCAGGTATTGCTGCATATTCAGCAAGTTCCGGATCAACAACGGCGCTACGACCTATTGAAAACCTACTATCAGCAACTGATGAAGGCGGCAATTCTGACGCCGCTGTTCCATTATCAATATCAGGTTAATGCGCCACCACGCATTCAGGGGGTGACCCTCACGGCTCACGGCTGGTTTGATTTTTGCCAGGCCTGGCTGCCGCCACCGTTAGCAGAGAATGAATGATAGCCTGGGCCTAGTCTGCTACCATCACCGCCGCCAGTGTTATTCCCCCTCTGTGATGCCAATAGCACGCGGCGGGATTAAACCAGCCGCCCGAGTGTGCATCGGGAATGGCTCCTCGACAGAAGGTTGATTCTATGAAACGCGCAGTCGTCGTTTTTAGCGGTGGACAAGACTCCACGACCTGCTTAATTCAGGCATTGCAGCAGTACGATGAAGTTCACTGCATCACGTTCGATTATGGCCAGCGCCATCGTGCCGAAATCGATATTGCTCAAAATCTGGCACAGAGGTTGGGTGCCAAGGCGCACAAAGTGTTAGATTCCAGATTACTCAATGAGCTAGCGATCAGCAGCCTGACTCGCGATAACATTCCGGTGCCCGCATTCGACAGCACGCAGGATGACGCGCTACCCAGCACCTTTGTGCCAGGGCGTAACATTCTGTTCCTGACCCTGGCGGCGATTTATGCCTATCAGGTAGAAGCTGAAGCGTTAATAACCGGCGTGTGTGAGACCGATTTCTCCGGTTATCCAGACTGCCGCGACGAGTTCGTTAAGGCGCTGAACAATGCTGTGGTGCTGGGCATCGCGCGCGATATCCGCTTCGAAACCCCCTTGATGTGGCTCAACAAGGCCGAAACCTGGGCACTGGCTGATTATTACCAGCAGTTAGAGCTTGTCCGCCAGGAGACGCTGAGCTGTTATAACGGTGTGCAAGGTGATGGCTGCGGTGCATGCGCGGCTTGCCACCTGCGCGCCAAGGGTTTGCACCAGTATCTTCAGGATAAAAGCAGCGTCATGACTAGCCTGAAACAGAAAACCGGGCTGATTTAAAAGCGCTGCTCGTCGCCATTTATGTAATACGGTCTATACCCTATGGATTTCAAGTTGCAGCCAACAACGCTGCAGCTTGAAAGACAACGGGTATATCAGGCCTGCATATCTTTCTGCTGTAACGCCATCAAATGCTCCCGCAACTCCCCTTCGATCGGCAACGCTTTTTGGGTTTTCAGATCGACACAGACAAACGTCAGTGTTGCATCCGCAACCGGTGAACCTTCAGGCTCAAGCGTCACCTGCTGGCTCAACACTCCGCTTTTGCCGTTCAGTTGCTGCATTTGGCTGTCAATGCGCAGCTTGTCACCCAGCACCGCTGGCCTGCGGTAATTGATATTGATGTTCACCACGATGAACGCAATATTATTCTGCGCCATCCAATGAAACGCATCCAGATTCTCCAGCCATTCCCAACGCGCCTCCTCCAGAAACTCCAAATAGCGGGCATTATTAACATGTTGATAAAAATCAAGATGGTAACCGCGAACTTTAATATAGGTATGCATAGTGAAACGGTCGCTCCTGCCACGGGTGATCATCGGTTAAAACGGGCGCACCGCGCCCTGACAAGTTTGGATTTACCCTCTTCATCAGCGATGAAACTGGTATGACCTGTAGAATGTAGCAGAGGAAAGCGGCTGCCTGGCTACTTTGCCACGCAGCCGCGATCGGGATCACATTTTCAGCCGAGCACGATTCTTTTCCAATAACGTTGGCCCGATTCCTGGTACCTCCTGTAATTGTTCAACCTGCGTAAAGGGCCCATTCTGTTCCCGGTACCGCACGATAGCCTCTGCTTTTTTCATCCCGACACCGTTTAATTTGCTGGCCAGTTCTTCAGCATCCGCATCATTGATACTGACCGTAGCTTCACCTTCGGAAGGTGCTTCAACGGCAGCCTGCCGCTCGGCTTTAGCCGGGCTTTGAGCCACCGGTTGAGGCGCTGGTGGCGCTTTTTCTGCGGCGCTTGCCGATGCCCCCACCAAGCTGAACAGAGCCGCCGCCAACAGGAACTTTACGGAATGAGAAAAACGGGTAATGCCTTTATTTTCGCTATGTTGCATGCTGTATCCTCCCTATGTTTAACAGCGAGGCTACCTTGCCGCAGCGGCAAATATTCAGCAAATGACAGATGTTAAATATGGAAAAGGCCGCGAAAGCGGCCTTGATGAATTACATTTTGTTGCAGAGAAATGCGGTGCTTATTGAGGTTGTTGCTCAGCGGCACCCATGGTAATTTTGGCTTCTTTACGCAGGTTTGACAGCAACGAATCGAGTGCAATACCTACCGCACTCTCCTGCATTTTGCTGACAAAGGCTTTCATCTCATCTGCCGGTAAAGTGCCAGGACGCACGGTATCCAACGCGATCAGCACCACGTTATCCTGACGATCCTGCGACATGCCATAAACGGACTTGCCATCCTGAGGATGAGGCAGCGAGAATATGCTTTCCACCAGTTGGCGATCTTCCGAGTTCCGCGTCATTTTCTGCACGCTGCCAAAGCTCAGGCCTGCCGCTTTCATCGCTTCATCGCCTTTACCCTGCTTCAGTTCAACCAACAGCTTCTCGCCCTGCAGCTTCGCTTCCTGCAGCGCTTTGTTGCGCTTCACCATCTCAGTAACGCGATCTTTCACCTTGTCAAACGGCTCAATGCCTTCTGGCTGGTGATTTGTCACACGGATAACAAACGCGCGATCGCCATCAACGGTGATCACATCGGAGTTACTGCCCGGTGCCCCATTCTCACCAATCAGTGAACCGTCAAAGATTGACTGCACAACAGGTTTAAAATTCAGCGCTGCCGGAACATTGTCGCGGGTAAACCAGTCGCTTTGCACCGCTTTAACGCCGGCGGCTTCTTCCGCCGAAGCCAGGGATTCATTGTCGCTGGTGGCAGCTTCGCTCACCTTCTGCTGCAATGCATAGTAGGCATCAACCGCTTTTTCCTGCTTCACCTGTTTGCTGATGGCATCATGCACTTCACTTAATGGCTTCACCACCGCCGGTTTGATATCGTTCAAACGGACAATCAGATAACCCACCGAAGATTTCACCACGCCGGATATCTGGCCTTTCTCTGTCAGATTGGCCTGTTTCAGTTCATCAGCGGTCGTTTCCGGCTCAAGCCAACCCAGCACACCGCCATCGCGGCGTGAAATGATGTCGGTAGATTTCTCTTTCGCCAGCGTGGCAAAGTCGGCGCCGTTTTTCAGCTCATCCAGAACCGCCTTGGCATCCGCTTCGGTTTTCAGCTGGATCACACTGTAATTTCTGCGTTCCGGCTGGCCGTAATTGCTCTGATGCTGGTCGTAATAGGCACTGATATCCGCTTCGCTAACCGTTACTTTGTCTTGCAGTGCGGCAGCATCCAGCGCAATAAAGCTCACCTTCACCTTTTCTGGTGCGATGAAGCTGTTCTGGTTCTGTTCGTAATACGCTTTCAGCTCATCGTCTGTCGCGGTCTGCTTAGCCAGCAGCGCTTTAAGATCGATCGTCGCCAAACGCACATCGCGCTCCTGCAACATCAGGGCAGCCATGGCCTGAGACTCGGCTGGCAGTATAAAACCGGAACCCCCAAAGCTCTGGAGCAGTTGCTGATTAATCAGTTGCTGACGCATGGATTGCGCATAATTATCGGCGCTGTAACCCATACGGGTAATCAGATCGAGATATTTGGCGTTATCGAATTGGCCGTCAGTCTGGAAGTAAGGCGCCTTACGGATAGCGTCCTTCACCTGTTCGTCACTCGCGTTCAGGTTTAACTTTTTGGCATACTGATCGAGCAGCATGTTGTCAATCAACTGCGACAGCACCTGATGGCGCAGTTGCTGCATGTAACCTTCGTTCCCCGCCAGCGCGGAAAACTGGTCACCCAACTGCTGCTGCATGCGACTACGCTCACTCTGGAAAGCCTGCTCCAGTTGAGCACGTTCGATGACCTGGCCATTGACTTTCGCCGCATAATCGCCGGAACCGCCGGTCAGGTAGCTACCCACCCCTGTCAGAACAAATGACAAGATGATCAGGGCCAGGATGATTTTTAGCACGATGTTGTTAGCAGCCGCGCGTAAATTGTCCATCATAGTGTGACAACACTCCGCTGTGATGTGGATTAAAAACCCTTGTGCAGGCGCGTTCCCTGCGACAAAAATAAAAAAAGCGCATCAATCTGATGCGCCTTATATCTTACCTCACCAGCACCGCTGCGTCAGGTGATTGTTTATGTGTTGCTAATCGTTTCGACGCGGTAATCAGTTCACGGCGTCTTTCAACGCTTTTCCTGCACGGAATGCCGGAACCTTGGCTGCCGCAATTTTGATCTCTTTACCGGTTTGTGGGTTACGACCGGTACGAGCTGAACGCTCACGCACGGTGAAAGAACCGAAACCAACCAGAGCTACGTCATCCCCTTCTTTCAAGGATTCGGTAACGGATGCAATAATTGCATCTAAAGCACGTCCGGCTGCCGCTTTAGAAATATCAGCGCCTGCGGCAATTTTGTCGATCAGTTGTGACTTATTCACTCTATCATCCCCTCTAGAATTCAAACGTCGCACCGGAAAACCCTACGGCTGCGACAGCGCAGCTGTTATATCAATCCCGTCGTGCCTTGGCAAGCCACCAAACAGCAGCAAAACGCGGCATGACAGCGATCTAACTTAGCGGCACATAAAAATACTGGCAAGTCCGAAATGGCTTGCCAGCATAAGTTTTATCAATGGTTTTTGCGATCCGTCACTATTTTACCGCGACAGGCTGCGCACCGAAGGCCGGGTTCTGCAACGCAATATTCAAAACTTCATCAATTTTCTGCACCGGATGAATCTCCAGGTCAGCGATGACGTTATCAGGGATCTCTTCCAGATCGCGCTTGTTCTCATAAGGGATCAGCACGGTTTTGATACCACCACGGTGAGCAGCCAGCAGCTTCTCTTTCAGGCCACCAATCGGTAATACCTGCCCACGCAGGGTGATCTCACCGGTCATTGCCACATCGGCACGTACCGGGTTGCCGGTCAGGCAGGACACCAAGGCCGTGCACATGGCAATACCCGCACTTGGGCCGTCTTTCGGCGTTGCTCCTTCAGGAACGTGCACGTGGATGTCGCGCTTTTCATAGAAATCCGCGTTAATACCCAGTTTTTCAGCACGGGCCCGCACTACGGTCAGCGCTGCCTGGATTGATTCCTGCATCACCTCTCCCAAAGAACCGGTATAGGTCAGTTTGCCCTTGCCAGGCACACAGGCGGTTTCGATAGTCAGCAGATCGCCGCCCACTTCCGTCCATGCCAGCCCAGTGACCTGACCTACGCGGTTTTCCGTATCGGCACGGCCATAGTCGACGCGCTGAACGCCAAGGTAATCTTTCAGGTTGTCGCCATTGATCTCAATGTGCTTGAGCGTTTTATCCATCAACAGCGATTTCACCGCTTTGCGGCACAGCTTGGAGATCTCACGCTCCAGGCTACGTACCCCGGCTTCGCGGGTGTAATAACGGATAATGCCGATAATGGCACTGTCATCAACCGTCAGTTCACCTTTTTTCAGCGCATTACGCTCAAGCTGTTTCGGCAGCAGGTGCTGTTTGGCAATGTTCAGTTTTTCGTCTTCGGTGTAGCCGGAAAGACGGATCACCTCCATACGATCCAGCAACGGTGCCGGGATGTTCATTGAGTTTGAAGTAGCAACAAACATCACGTCCGACAGATCGTAATCCACTTCCAGATAGTGATCGTTGAACGCCACGTTCTGTTCCGGATCCAACACTTCCAGCAGCGCTGAAGCGGGATCGCCACGCATGTCGGATGACATTTTGTCGATCTCATCCAACAGGAACAGCGGGTTTTTCACCCCCACCTTGGCCATCTTCTGGATCAGCTTACCCGGCATGGAGCCGATGTAAGTACGGCGGTGACCGCGGATTTCCGCCTCATCACGCACGCCACCCAACGCCATACGTACATACTGCCGACCGGTGGCTCGGGCGATCGACTGCCCCAGCGAGGTTTTACCCACGCCCGGAGGCCCCACCAGACACAGGATCGGGCCTTTGATTTTGCTGACACGGCTCTGAACGGCAAGATACTCAAGGATGCGATCTTTGACCCGCTCTAGGCCGTAGTGATCGGTATCGAGCACTTCCTGCGCTTTGACCAGATCTTTTTTCACCTTACTACGCGCATTCCATGGCACCTGCAGCATCCAATCGATATAACCGCGCACCACGGTCGCTTCCGCTGACATCGGCGACATCATTTTCAGCTTCTGCAGTTCCGCTTCGGTTTTCTCGCGGGCTTCTTTCGGCATTTTTGCCGCTTCAATTTTACGCTTCAGCGCTTCATGTTCGTCCGGCGCATCGTCCATTTCGCCCAGTTCTTTCTGGATGGCCTTCATCTGCTCATTCAGATAGTACTCGCGCTGGCTCTTTTCCATCTGTTTCTTGACGCGGTTACGGATACGTTTCTCAACCTGCAGCAGATCGATTTCCGACTCCATCATCGCCATCAGGTACTCAAGACGCTCGGTGATATCAAACATCTCCAGCACCGACTGCTTGTCGCTGAGCTTCAGCGGCATGTGTGCAGCGATGGTATCCGCCAGGCGCGCAGCATCGTCGATGCTGTTCAGTGAAGTCAGCACCTCCGGTGGAATTTTTTTATTCAGCTTGATGTAGCCTTCAAACTGATTGATTGCGGTACGCACCAGCACTTCTTGCTCACGCTCGTCGATCGCAGGTGACTCAAGGTATTCGGCCTTGGCAGCAAAGTGCTCACCGCTATCGGAAAGCGTGGTAATGCGCGCACGCTGCAGGCCTTCCACCAGCACTTTCACCGTGCCATCTGGCAGCTTCAGCATCTGCAAAATCGACGCTACGGTGCCGACAGAGAATAAATCGTTAATGCCAGGTTCATCCGTTGAGGCCTCTTTCTGTGCCACCAGCATGATCTTTTTATCGTGATCCATTGCGGCTTCGAGGCACCGAATCGATTTTTCCCGGCCAACAAATAACGGGATCACCATGTGCGGATAAACCACCACGTCGCGCAATGGCAGAACGGGGATTTCAATGCGTTCGGAACGCTCAGGGTTCATAGAGCTCTCTCTTAGTTTAATTTCCGCCAGGTTGAGGGGGAATCTCATGAGACGCCAGCATCAAACGTTTCACAAAATCTGGATTATGAGTATATGGGGATGAATCTCTTACATTCAACGGCAAGAATGTATGGAAAAAGAAATGGGGGATAAAATCCCCCATTTTGCTAATAACTTTCTGGTTCGACTGGTTAATTATTCACCAGACGCCTGTGCTTCCGGCTTACCGTAGATCAGCAGCGGTTTGGAATGACCGGAGATCACCGACTCGTCGATCACCACTTTGTCCACGCTCTCCAGCGACGGCAGGTCATACATGGTGTCCAGCAGTGCGCCTTCAACGATAGAACGCAGGCCACGAGCCCCGGTTTTGCGCGTCATGGCTTTCTTGGCGATGGCGTTCAGCGCTTCGTCACGGAACTCCAGCTCCACCCCTTCCAGATTGAACAATGCCTGATACTGTTTGGTCAGGGCATTCTTCGGCTCTTTCAGGATTTGGATCAGCGCTTCTTCACTCAGTTCACTCAGCGTAGCTACAACTGGCAGACGGCCGATAAATTCCGGGATAAGACCAAATTTGATCAGATCTTCCGGTTCAGCCTGCAGCAGCAGTTCGCCTTCGGTCGCTTTTTCAGATTCCCCCTTAACGGTGGCACCAAAGCCAATACCGGTACCGGTATTCACTCGCTGACCGATCACTTTATCCAAGCCAGCAAAGGCCCCGCCACAGATAAACAGGATCTTGGAGGTATCAACCTGCAGGAACTCCTGCTGTGGATGCTTACGCCCCCCCTGAGGTGGCACCGCAGCAATGGTACCTTCGATCAGCTTCAGCAACGCCTGCTGCACGCCCTCGCCCGATACGTCACGGGTGATGGAAGGGTTGTCTGACTTGCGGGAAATCTTATCGATCTCATCAATGTAGACAATGCCGCGCTGCGCTTTCTGCACGTCATAGTCACATTTCTGCAGCAGCTTCTGGATAATATTTTCCACGTCCTCACCCACATAGCCGGCTTCGGTCAACGTGGTGGCATCGGCCATGGTGAAAGGCACATCCAGAAGGCGCGCCAGGGTTTCTGCCAGCAGGGTTTTACCGCTACCGGTCGGGCCAATCAGCAGAATATTGCTTTTGCCCAACTCGACGCCGTTGCTGCTATCACCATTGCGCAAACGCTTATAGTGGTTGTACACCGCCACTGCCAGAACTTTCTTCGCCTGCTCCTGGCCAATGACATAGTCATCCAGATGGTGGCGGATCTCGTGTGGTGTCGGCAATGAATTGCGCTCGCGATGCGGGGCAACTTCTTTAATCTCTTCGCGAATAATGTCGTTACACAGATCAACACATTCATCGCAGATATACACTGACGGCCCGGCAATCAGCTTACGCACTTCATGCTGGCTTTTGCCGCAGAAAGAGCAGTACAGCAATTTGCCTGAACCGTCTTTGCGCTTATCTGTCATGAGTCAAACCTCTTATTTTGTCTTTGTCCCGCAGGAATTTACGGCGGCGGTGCGCCCAAACGTTATACCGGGAACGCCGATAACACTGTTCAGCGCGAGCGTAGCTCACTCTGAATACTATAGTCTATCGGCTCGCACTTATACTTCGCCAGCCGCATGGTTCTAGCTGCGGTGCGTCAGAATACCGTCTACCAGACCGTATTCTACCGATTCTTCTGCGGTCATAAAGCGATCGCGTTCGGTGTCACGTTCGATCTGTTCCAGCGATTGACCGGTATGCTGCGCCATCAGTTCATTCATGCGTGCTTTCACTTTGAGAATTTCGCGCGCATGGATTTCGATATCTGTCGCCTGCCCTTGATAGCCACCCAGCGGCTGGTGGATCATCACTCTGGAGTTCGGCAGACAGAAACGCTTGCCTTTGGTGCCCGCAGTCAACAGGAATGAGCCCATAGAACAGGCCTGGCCCATACAGATCGTGCTGACGTCCGGCTTGATAAACTGCATGGTGTCATAAATGGACATCCCCGCAGTGATCACACCACCCGGTGAGTTAATATACAGGAAAATGTCTTTTTCCGGGCTTTCTGCTTCGAGGAACAACATCTGCGCCACGATCAGGTTAGCCATATGGTCTTCTACCTGACCGGTCAGGAAAATAATACGCTCTTTAAGCAGGCGGGAATAGATATCGTAAGAGCGCTCCCCGCGTGAAGTCTGCTCTACCACCATTGGCACCAGTGCCATGTTAGGTGCAAATTGATCTCGTTCGCCACTGTATGACATTACCGTCTCCTAATAGAAATTGCCTTGGCGCCATTATCTGTCGATTCTACTTTAGAACGCTCACCATGACTACGCTCAAGCAAAGACAGACTTCACGCTCATCTGACGGCGTGATCATTAAAACAGCCCATACTGTTGTTGAAGTGGGGGGCCACAGACAGAATTCAAGCCCGGTGAACCTTTTTCACCCGCATCCTTATGTAGCAGGGCAGCCCACAACCCGTTTTCCACTGCCGTCTGCACCCGGTAACACAATAAATATAGTGCATATTGCCACAGTGAACCTGAGATTAATCAGTCACGTGGCAAAAGAAAAGCCCGTAACCAAAGTTACGGGCTTTGCACAACGTAGAATATTTGCTGGCACAACGCATTGTGCCGCTACGTTCAACTGGTGATTACGCCTGTTGAGGCTGGTTCATCAGTTCGCTGAAAGTCGTCGCTTTTTCAGACACTTTCGCTTTCGCCAGCAGGGCTTCAACCGCTTGTTCTTCCAGAGCCACGTTACGCATGTTGTTCATCAGCTCTTTGTTTTTGCTGTAGAACTCGATAACTTCGCTTGGATCTTCATAGGCAGAAGCCATTTCTTCGATCAGGGCTTTCACGCGCTCTTCGTCAGCTTTCAGCTCGTTAGTGCTGATCACTTCGCCCAGCAGCAAGCCAACAACAACGCGACGTTTAGCCTGCTCTTCGAACAGTTCACGTGGCAGCTCCAGCGCTTGCTTCTCGTTACCGCCGAAACGCTGTGCAGCCTGACGGCGCAGAACGTCGATTTCGCCGTCGATCAACGCAGCAGGAACGTCGATTTCGTTAGCACTGACAAGACCGTCGATAGCCTGAGACTTGATGCGGTTACGCACGGCGCCTTTCAGTTCGCGCTCCATGTTTTTACGCACTTCGGCACGCAGGCCTTCGATAGAACCATCAGCCACACCGAAACGTTTGATGAATTCTTCGGTCAGTTCTGGCAGTTCGCGCTCTTCAACTTTCTTCAGCACGATAGCAAACTTGGCCGCTTTACCCTTCAGGTTTTCTGCGTGGTAATCTTCTGGGAAGTTAACGTCGATGGTGAATTCTTCACCCGCTTTGTGCCCAACCAGGCCTTCTTCGAAACCTGGGATCATACGGCCCTGGCCCATCGCCAGTACGAAGTCAGACGCTTTACCGCCTTCAAACTCTTCGCCATCGATAGAACCAGAGAAATCAACGGTCACACGATCTTCAGCAGTGACTGCACGATCGGTCTCTTTCCAGGTTGCCTGCTGCTTGCGCAGAGTCTCCAGCATAGTGTCAACATCAGCGTCGTTAACTTCAACGATCGGTTTCTCAACTTCAATGCTTTCCAAGCCTTTCAGCTCAATTTCTGGATATACTTCGAATTCAACGGCGAAAGCAAAATTTTCGCCTTCTTTGTACTCGCCTGGAACGTAGTTTGGTGCACCAGCCGGGTTAATTTTTTCTTTGATGATGGCGTCAACAAAGTTGCGCTGCATCAGTTCGCCCAGCACGTCCTGACGAACAGAAGCACCATAACGCTGTTCAACGATATTCATCGGCACTTTGCCTTTACGGAAACCGTCGATACGTACGTTTTTCGCTGCGTTGATCAGCTCTTTCTTCACCGCTTGCTTGATAACATCAGCGGGTACAGTAATAGAGAGACGGCGCCCAAGGCCTTGAGTGGTTTCTACTGAAACTTGCATCTTGTTACCTCAAAAAAATCACAGTGCTCGGTCAACTCCGTTCCAAAAACCAGGATGGCTACATTATAGAACCGAGTTTCCTGATGTCAGAAGCGTCCCGAAACCATTCCGGAAAAATAAGACGCGACATTATAGCGGCGCATGCGTAACGAGTCGAGGATGGCAAGGTGGCACGGGTGCGTTAAAAATCACATTTTTGCCGGTTTTCCACCCAAAGCACCTTTGAGCCCAGGCCATCAGAGCTGCATTCCACATCGACTTTGTCGTCATCAAAAACAACAACGGCCCGTAGGCCGTTGCAAAATTCGCCAGTAGTAATACCTTAAATCCAGGTGAAAGTTCCACTGATACCGTAAATTTTAGCCATCACGCCACGGTTCCGGCACCACGGCAAGGCGGTGAGGCGGGTACCGTATCCTGCAACCCTTCCCACTCTTTGAGGGTATAAGTATGTAACGCCAGCGCATGCACGCCGTCCGCCAGCTCCTGCGCCAATACGGTATAAATGGAGCGATGGCGCGTCAAAAAGCGCTCGCCGACAAAGCGATCGCTAACGATCACCACTTTAAAATGACTCTCTGAACCCGCTGGCACGTTATGGCGGTAACTTTCGTCCACCACATCCAGATACGCGGGCTCAAATGCCGCCCTTAATTTTGTTTCTATTTGCTCGCGAATCATCGGTTCTTCTCCTCACAACACTGGCGCACTATACCCTACCCACCTAGTTCATATTAGCCGTTTCTGCCCTTGCGAGAATCTTCCCGGTTTAAATTTCTCCGCCCTGCATGGAGAACAATGCCAACATAGCGTACAACCGAGAGTTTATCCGATTGAGTTGAGCGAAAAAGCATGTTTTTATCAACTCTGGGTAAAAATTTATCACTTGGCTATGTTCAACGCTTCCCCCAGTTGGCGGCAATGCTATGATGTCGGCAATTTGTTGTTGACTCTAGCGCCTTGATTACTCAGCGCTAATACATATCCATAACTGATAACCACGATTGATGAGACAGTAATATGTTAAAAAAACTTTGTCTTCCACTGCTGGCTGCATTGTTGCTTGCCGGTTGTGCCGCCAGTACCAATACGCTGAACGTAACCCCGAAGATCGTCCTGCCGCAGCAGGATCCGACGTTGCAAGGTATTACCATCAGTATTAATGGTGCCGATCAGCGTAAAGACCAGGCGCTGGCAAAAGTGAACCGCGATGGCCAGTTGATTACCCTGCTCCCTTCACGCGATCTGCGTTTCTTGCTGCAGGAAGTGCTGGAAAAACAAATGGGCGCTCGCGGCTATATGATCGGCCCTGCCGGTGCCGTGGATCTGCAGATCGTAGTGAACAATCTGTTTGCTGACGTCTCTGAAGGCAACCTGCGTTATAACATCACCACCAAAGCAGACATCTCCATTATCGCTCAGGCGAAAAATGGCAGTAAGCAGGTGAAAAACTACCGCTCTACTTATAACGTACAGGGCGCTTTCACCGCGACAAACGAAAAAATCACCAATGCGGTTAACACCGTGCTGGGCGATGTCATTGCCGATATGGCACAAGACACCAGCGTCAACGAATTTATCAAGCAAAACGCACGTTAATCCGTTAATGCCTTGTGCTGCCAGGATTTCCCGGCAGCGCAAACAAGGATCTCATGTCTAAACAGTATCTGAATATTTTTACCCAGCGTAACTCCATCATGCTGCTGGTGCTGGGCTTTGCCTCAGGGCTGCCACTGGCATTGACCTCCGGTACGCTGCAAGCCTGGATGACCGTTGAAAATATCGATCTGAAAACCATCGGGATCTTCTCGCTGGTGGGTCAGGCCTATGTGTTCAAATTCCTGTGGTCGCCCTTTATGGACCGCTACACACCGTCATTTCTCGGGCGGCGGCGCGGTTGGCTGTTAATCAGCCAACTGCTGCTGATAGTCGCTATTGTCGCCATGGGGTTTATGAACCCAACGCAACATTTATGGTGGTTGGCTGCTCTAGCAGTGGTGGTCGCGTTTTGTTCAGCATCGCAGGATATTGTCTTTGATGCTTACAAAACGGACCTGCTGTCGGCGGAAGAACGCGGTGCCGGTGCGGCAGTTTCGGTGCTGGGTTATCGCTTGGCGATGCTGGTTTCTGGCGGTTTGGCCCTGTGGTTGGCCGATCGCTACTTAGGCTGGCAGGCGACCTATTGGCTGATGGCCGGGCTGATGCTGCTCGGCGTCGCCGCAACCTTGATGGCCCCAGAACCGGATAACAGCACTCCGGCACCACGTACCATGGAGCAGGCGGTAGTCGCGCCGCTACGGGATTTCTTTGCGCGCAACAATGCCTGGCTGCTCCTGCTGCTGATTGTCATGTACAAATTGGGTGATGCTTTTGCTGGCAGCCTGAGCACCACTTTCCTGATCCGTGGCGTGGGGTTTGACGCCGGGGAAGTCGGGCTGGTCAATAAAACGCTCGGGCTGTTTGCCACCATCGTTGGTGCGCTGTTTGGTGGCATCTTGATGCAGCGCCTGACGCTGTTCCGCGCCCTGATGCTGTTCGGCATTCTGCAGGCAGTTTCCAATATCGGTTACTGGATTTTGGCGGTTACCGCCAAGAATATCATCACCATGGGCAGCGCTATTTTCCTGGAAAACCTGTGTGGTGGTATGGGTACCGCGGCGTTTGTTGCCCTGCTGATGACACTATGCAATAAATCCTTTTCTGCAACCCAATTTGCGTTGCTTTCAGCACTTTCTGCCGTCGGGCGGGTCTATGTCGGCCCGATTGCTGGCTGGTTTGTCGAGGCTCATGGCTGGCCATTGTTCTATCTGTTCTCCATCGTTGCGGCACTGCCTGGCTTGCTGCTGCTGGCCATTTGCCGTCAAACGCTGGAATACACCCAACAGACCGGTAATTTCATGCCACGCACCGAATTCCACCACAGCTATCGTTGGGCACTGCGTCTGCTGGCGACCGGGTGTTCACTGCTCGGCCTGTGGTTACTGGTGTTGATCTCCAACGCGCTTGACTGGACACAGTGGCCAGATTTTGCCGTTCAGCTCCTGCAAGTGGGAGCGCTGCTTAGCCTGGTAGGGATTGTGATGGGTAGCGCGCTCGACTATCTGGCGCTGCGCCGTACGCAATTAGCCTGATTTTTGTCGGCCAGCCGAAATGCTGGCCGACAAAAATGCATCAGAGAAATGAATTTATTTCGTTGAAAAAATAATATTGCCGCGGAAATTATTTTTTATCCGAGTACAGCACTCGGAAATAAAAATAAATTCACTTTTTAAATACAATTATTTTACATTAAATATACTTTTCTTTCGTATTTCAAATCGGCGGATTTGCCGCTATCCCTATGCATACCGTTAGTTTTCCTTGAGATACCGCCTGCCCGGCACGATTCAGCCTGCCAACACATTGTTGCCATTAGTAAATTATCACCTGGCGTTATATCTGTGACCCCCTTAACAGAAAGTGTCAACAAGACACTGACACTCCCTTAAGCATGTTTACAGTACTGCAACCTTCCCGTAAAATGCCCGCACACATGAAACGACAATAGAGCCTTTGTAATTGGGGTCGTTAGATGAGACTTAAGAAATACAATAAAAGTATTGGGATGTTGTCATTAATTGCAGCCACGGTAATGCTCAGTGGTTGTGATATGGTTTTGATGAATCCCAAAGGAGCAATAGGCGTTGAACAACGGACACTGATCCTTACTGCAATCGGCTTGATGTTGATCGTGGTAGTTCCAGTGATCTTCATGGCTTTCGCTTTTGCCTGGAAGTTCCGTGCTTCTAACAAAGAGGCCAAGTACACGCCAAATTGGGCACACTCCAACAAGATTGAAGCGGTCGTCTGGACCATTCCGATCATTATCATCGCCATCCTTGGCACCATTACCTGGAAAACAACCCACGCGCTGGACCCATTCCGGCCGATTGTCGCTGACAAAAAGCCAATGACCATCGAAGTGGTGTCGCTCGACTGGAAATGGCTGTTCATCTATCCAGAGCAAGGCATCGCGACCGTTAATGAACTGGCGTTCCCGAAAGACGTTCCCGTCGAATTTAAAGTCACCTCCAACTCAGTAATGAACTCGTTCTTTATTCCTCAGTTAGGCGGGCAGATTTATGCGATGGCCGGGATGCAAACCAAACTGCACCTGATCGGCAACGAGGCGGGGGAATATAAAGGTATTTCCAGCAGCTACAGCGGCCACGGGTTCTCCGGTATGAAATTCACCGCCATTGTCACACCAACCGAAGGCGACTTCGATCAGTGGGTGGCCAAGGTGAAGCAATCGCCGAATACCCTGAACGCCACCAGCGATTTTAACAAACTGGCAGAGCCGAGTGAAAACAACCCGGTTGAGTACTTCTCCAGTGTCAGACCGAATTTGTTCAAAGAGACGATTGGCAAATTCATGGGCGATATGCACATGCACAAAGGCGCAGAAACCTCCGCGCACGAAGGCATGGACATGAGCCAGGGTATGGACATGGGCGAACATGCTCACGCCGGAGCTGAGGAATAATCTGATGTTGGGAAAATTAACACTTGATGCGGTTCCGGTTCACGAACCGATCGTCATGGTCACCGTTGCCGCGATCCTCGTTGGAGGCCTGGCACTGCTGGCGCTGATAACGTACTTCGGCAAATGGAAGTGGCTGTGGAGCGAATGGCTGACCTCCGTTGACCATAAAAAAATCGGTATCATGTACATCATCGTCGCGATGGTGATGCTGATACGTGGTTTTGCTGATGCCATCATGATGCGTGGTCAGCAGGCCCTCGCCTCTGCGGGTGAGGCCGGGTTCCTGCCGCCGCACCACTACGACCAGATCTTTACCGCCCACGGCGTCATCATGATCTTCTTTATGGCCATGCCTCTCGTGGTAGGCCTGATGAACATTGCCGTGCCGTTGCAGATTGGCGCACGCGACGTTGCCTTCCCGTTCCTGAACTCCCTGAGCTTCTGGTTCTTCGTGGTGGGCGTCGTGCTGATCAACGTCTCTCTGGGGGTGGGTGAATTCGCACAGACTGGCTGGTTGGCGTATCCGCCGCTGTCAGGTAAGGAATACAGCCCGGGCGTCGGGGTCGATTACTGGATCTGGAGTCTACAGATATCCGGCCTCGGTACACTGCTGACCGGCGTGAACTTCTTCGCTACCATCCTCAAGATGCGTGCTCCTGGCATGCCTCTGATGAAGATGCCTGTGTTTACCTGGGCAGCGCTGTGCACCAACGTGCTGATCATTGTTTCATTCCCAATTCTGACCGTCACCATCGCGTTGCTGACCCTGGATCGCTATCTGGGCACCCATTTCTTTACCAATGATATGGGCGGCAACATGATGATGTACATCAACCTGATTTGGGCCTGGGGCCACCCAGAGGTGTATATCCTGGTTCTGCCGGTGTTCGGTGTGTTCTCCGAAGTCACCGCGACCTTCTCAAGAAAACGTCTGTTCGGCTATACCTCACTGGTATGGGCAACCATCGCGATTACCATCCTGTCGTTCATCGTCTGGCTGCACCACTTCTTTACCATGGGGTCTGGCGCTAACGTTAACGCCTTCTTTGGTATCGCCACCATGATCATTTCCATCCCAACCGGGGTGAAAATCTTCAACTGGCTGTTCACCATGTATCAAGGCCGTATCCAGTTCAACTCTGCAATGCTGTGGACCGTTGGCTTTATCATCACCTTCTCCATCGGTGGGATGACCGGCGTGCTGCTGGCAGTGCCAGGGGCGAACTTTGTGCTGCACAACAGCCTGTTCCTGATTGCTCACTTCCATAACGTGATCATCGGCGGTGTGGTATTTGGTTGCTTCGCTGGCCTGACCTACTGGTTCCCGAAAGCCTTCGGCTTTACGCTGGATGAAAAATGGGGTATCCGTGCCTTCTGGTTCTGGATCATCGGTTTCTTCATTGCCTTCATGCCACTGTATATACTGGGCTTTATGGGGATGACCCGTCGTCTGAGCCAGAATATCAACCCTGAGTTCCACACGCTGCTGCTGGTTGCCGCCAGTGGTGCTGCACTGATTGCCTGTGGCGTGCTGTGCCAGGTGATTCAGATCCTCGTCAGCGTGCGTGATCGCGAGAAGAACCGCGATCTGACCGGTGATCCATGGGGTGGCCGTACGCTGGAGTGGTCAACATCTTCCCCTCCTCCGTTCTATAACTTCGCTGTTGTACCGGAAATTCACGATCGTGACGCTTTCTGGGATATGAAAGAGAAAGGCGAAGCGTACAAGAAACCAGCGCAATACGCGCCAATTCATATGCCAAGAAATACCGGTGCCGGTGTGATTATTGCTGGCTTCAGTCTGGTATTTGGTTTCGCGATGATCTGGGACATCTGGTGGATGGCGATCGCTGGCTTTGTCGGCATGATCGTTACCTGGATTGCCAAGAGCTTCGATGAAGATGTTGATTACTATGTGCAGGTTGATGAAATCGAGCGCATTGAAAACCAACGCTATGAACAAATCAGCAAAGCAGGCGTGAAACATGTCAACTGATATCCTGACTCAGCATAACGCAGCCCATGCAGAGCATGGGCACCACGATGCAGGAGAGACCAAAGTCTTCGGATTCTGGATCTACCTGATGAGCGACTGTATTTTGTTTGCGAGCCTGTTCGCAACTTATGCAGTCTTGGTGAATGGGACCGCTGGCGGTCCCTCTGGCAAGGACATCTTCGATCTGAAGTTGGTCCTGGTTGAAACCTTCCTGCTGCTGTTCAGCTCCATCACCTACGGGATGGCGATGATCGGCATGAACAAAGGCCTGGCTGGTAACGTCAACAAATGGTTGATGCTGACCTTCGTGTTCGGCCTCGCTTTCGTGGCGATCGAAATTTATGAGTTCCATCACCTGATCGCTGAAGGATTTGGTCCCGACCGCAGTGCGTTCCTGTCCAGCTATTTTGCGCTGGTAGGCACTCACGGTCTGCACGTCAGCGCCGGTCTGGTCTGGCTTATCGTGCTGATGATTCAAGTGAGCAAGCGCGGCCTGAACCCAACCAATAAAACCCGTCTGATGTGCCTGAGCCTGTTCTGGCACTTCCTGGATGTGGTCTGGATCTGCGTATTTACCGTTGTCTACCTGCTGGGGGTTATGCCATGAGCCATCCATCACATGAAACCTCTCACGGCGGCGCAAGCCACGGCAGCGTGAAGTCATACCTGACCGGCTTTATTCTGTCGATCATTCTGACGGTAATTCCATTTGCGATGGTGATGAGCGGCACCGCCTCTCATTCCACTATCCTGGCGGTGGTGGTCGGTATGGCGGTTATCCAGGTGATTGTTCACCTGGTTTACTTCCTGCACATGAACACCTCATCGGAAGAACGCTGGAACCTGGTGGCATTGCTGTTCACCATTATGATCATCGGTATCGTTGTTGTGGGTTCACTCTGGATTATGTACAACCTCAACATCAATATGATGGTCGATTAAGAGCCGAGCCGTACGCAATGATTAAGCAATACCTGCAAGTCACTAAACCAGGAATTATTTTCGGCAATTTAATTTCTGTCGTTGGGGGATTCCTGCTTGCTTCCAAAGGAAGCATCGACTATCCCCTGTTTCTCGCCACCCTGCTGGGTGTCTCGTTGGTTGTCGCCTCGGGCTGTGTATTTAACAACTACATTGACCGCGACATCGACAAGAAAATGGAGAGAACGAAGAATCGGGTGCTGGTAAGAGGCCTGATCGCGCCGAGTGTGACCCTGGTTTACGCCACCCTGTTGGGTATTGCTGGTTTTGCACTGCTGTATATCGCCGCAAACCCGCTGGCCATGTGGCTGGCGGTGATGGGCTTCGTGGTTTATGTCGGCGTTTACAGCCTGTACATGAAACGCCATTCGGTATACGGCACGCTAATCGGCAGCCTGTCGGGCGCAGCGCCTCCCGTGATTGGCTATTGTGCGGTCACCAACGAGTTTGACGCAGGGGCGTTGATCCTGCTGGCGATCTTCAGCCTGTGGCAGATGCCGCATTCTTATGCGATAGCCATCTTCCGCTTTAAAGATTACCAGGCAGCCAACATTCCGGTTCTGCCGGTGGTAAAAGGTATTTCTGTCGCTAAAAATCATATTACGGTCTACATTCTGGCGTTTATGATCGCGACGTTGATGCTGACTCTGGGGGGGTATGCCGGCTATAAATACCTGATCGTCGCAGCGGCGGTGAGCGTATGGTGGCTTGGTATGGCGCTACGGGGTTATAAAACCGAAAATGACAGTGTCTGGGCACGTAAACTGTTTGTGTTCTCGATTGTTGCCATTACTTCGCTGAGCGTGATGATGTCTATCGACTTCAGCGCAGGGGCTGCACCAGAAGCGCTGTTAAGCTACGCTTGGTAAACCCGGTAACCTGTGAATGGGCCGCTCAGCGGCCCATTTTATTTCTCTCACAGAAAAGCGACTTATCCCCAAAGTGCTTAGGGTTGCAGCTAGGCGGCAAGGGCGTAAGTCCCCATGAGCTTACTGAAGTAAGTGATTGGAGCACATGCCCGCAGCCAACAACGCTGCAGCTGCAAGTAATAAGGGCCTAGCTGTAATATCTGTTAAACAACATTCGATTTACCCCCCTTACCCCACACACTAAAATGGCGCAGCTTGCAGAAGCTATTCCATCAGGCTTTAATCTTCTCAGCCTGACGGAATAGGTTTTATTGAGGTCACGATGAACGACAATGTAATGACGCCCCAAGAACGCCGGGCAACATGGGGCCTGGGAACCGTTTTCTCGCTGCGTATGCTCGGTATGTTTATGGTGCTGCCGGTTCTTACCACCTACGGTATGGCGCTGAACGGCGCCAGCGAAGCTCTGATTGGTATCGCCATCGGCATCTATGGTTTGGCACAGGCGGTTTTTCAGATCCCGTTCGGGTTGGTTTCCGATCGTATAGGACGCAAACCCCTGATCGTCGGTGGCCTACTGATCTTTGCCCTCGGCAGCGTGATCGCCGCCGTCAGTGATTCTATCTGGGGCATTATTCTTGGCCGCGCCTTGCAAGGTTCCGGGGCAATTGCAGCCGCGGTGATGGCGCTGCTGTCGGATTTAACCCGCGAACAAAACCGCACCAAAGCGATGGCATTTATCGGCGTCAGCTTCGGCATTACCTTCGCCATTGCGATGGTCGTTGGCCCGATTGTCACCCATGCCTTCGGCCTGCATGCGCTGTTCTGGATGATTGCCGTCTTGGCCTTGGCCGGGATCGCTATTACGCTGACGGTGGTTCCTTCCGCCGACGCGCATGTGTTAAACCGTGAATCAAGCATCGTACGTGGCAGTTTCAGCAAAGTGCTGAGCAATTCGCGTCTGCTGAAGCTCAACTTCGGCATCATGTGCCTGCATATCCTGTTGATGTCGAGCTTCGTGGCCCTACCGCTGGCCATGCAACACGCCGGGTTGGCCGCCAGTGAACATTGGAAAGTCTACTTGGTCACCATGCTGGTTTCTTTTGCCGCCGTGCTGCCATTTATCATTTATGCCGAAAAGTATCGCCGCATGAAGCAGGTCTTTATGGGCTGCGTCGCGGTGCTGTTTTGGGCCGAAGTGCTGCTGTGGTTTGCCGGGCAGCATCTGTGGGGCATCATTGCCGGTGTGCAGTTGTTCTTTATGGCATTTAACGTGATGGAAGCCATTCTGCCTTCGTTGATCAGCAAAGAATCCCCTGCGGGCTATAAAGGCACGGCGATGGGGATTTACTCCACCAGCCAGTTTATCGGCGTTGCCATCGGCGGCAGCCTGGGGGGTTGGCTATATGGGCTGCAGGGCGCAGGTTTGGTGTTTATTGCTGGTGCGGTGATTGCCGCGCTCTGGTTTGCGGTCAGCAGCACCATGAAAGAGCCGCCGTACGTCAGCAGCCTGCGCATCACGCTATCTGAGCTGGCCGTCAAGGATTCAGCATTAACAAGCCGCCTGATGGCTCAGCCGGGCGTAGCGGAAGCCGTTGTGGTTCCGGAGGAACGCAGTGCCTATGTGAAGGTCGATACCAAGCAGACCAATCGTGGCCAGTTGGAAGCACTGGTTAACGCGCTGTAGCAAACCAGGGCCGCCTAAGCGGCCCTGAGTGTTTTAATCACGGAAGTTTTTAAACTGGAACGGCTGCCCCAGATCGGCACCGCGCACCAGCGCCATCACGCTTTGCAGATCGTCGCGTGCCTTGCCGGTAACGCGCACTTCATCGCCCTGAATCTGCGCCTGCACCTTCAGCTTACTGTCTTTAATCAGCTTGACAATTTTCTTTGCCAACGTCGTCTCAATGCCTTGCTTCAGCTTGGCCTCAACGCTGTAGGTTTTACCACTGTGGGTCATTTCTTCCGGGATCTCCAACGCACCGCCATCAATACTGCGTTTACTCAGTTTTTCACGCAGAATATCCAGCAGTTGCTGCACCTGGAAGTCAGACTCACTGGCCACTTTGATGCTTTCATTTTTCTCATTCAGCTCAAAACTGGCCGGGACGTTACGGAAATCCCAACGCGTGCTGAGATCGCGCGTTGCGTTCTCAACGGCATTGCGCACTTCCTGCATATCAATTTCAGAAACAATGTCGAAAGATGGCATACTTCTTCCTCCTGAATGGGAGCCTAAGCGATTTCGATGTGGTGCATAATACCTGCTTTACGACCACAGGCAAAATGCCGATACCACCGTTGAACAAGACGTTCGGCAACAGAAAAGCCTATAATCACAGAAATTAGCGGTATTCCCGGACACCAAGGAGATTGAATGAAAATAACCATTCTTGGTTGCGGTGCGCTCGGGCAACTGTGGCTCTCACGGCTTTATCAACAGGGCAACGATGTACAAGGGTGGTTACGCGTCCCCCAGCCCTTCTGTGCGGTGAACGTGATCGAGCCTGATGGCACATCGTTCAACCATAATTTGCCAACCAACGATCCTGAACACCTTGCACAAAGCGAACTCTTGCTGGTAACGCTGAAAGCCTGGCAGGTGTCTGGCGCGGTCACTGCGCTGCTACCGCAGCTCAGACCAAGTTGCGCCATTTTGCTGTTGCACAACGGCATGGGAACGCAGGATGAACTGCCACCGCACAATCAGCCGATACTGCAAGGCACCACCACCCATGCAGCACGTCACGATGGCAACACGATTATTCACGTGGCGAACGGGGTTACCCATATCGGCCCCGTGACATCACAGGCCACACATCTCAGCCATCTGGCCGAAGTGCTGCATCAGGCACTGCCGGATGTGGCCTGGCATAACCACATCGCTTCCGCCAGTTGGCGCAAGCTGGCGGTCAACTGTGTCATCAACCCGCTGACTGCCTTGTACGGCTGCCACAACGGCGATCTGCAGCGTTACCCGGAACAGATTGCCACGCTCTGCCGAGAAGTGGCCAGCGTGATGGAGCGGGAAGGCCACCATACCTCAGGCGATGATCTGATGTCCTACGTGATGCAGGTGATCCAGCTCACTGCGGACAACATCTCCTCAATGTTGCAGGATATCCGCGCTCAGCGGCATACCGAGATCGACTACATTACCGGCTATTTGCTGCGCCGCGGGCGCAGCCACGGTGTTCCACTGCCAGAAAATACCCGGTTGTTCGAATTGATTAAACGAAAGGAAAATGAATATGAGCGTGTCGGTGTTGGTCTGCCTAGCACCTGGTAGCGAAGAAACAGAAGCCGTTACCACTATCGATCTCCTGGTGCGAGCGGGAGTTCAAGTCACCACCGCCAGCGTAGCCGGTGATGGTAACCTGACTATCACCTGTTCACGCGGTGTGAAACTGCTGGCTGATGCCCCGTTGGTGGCGATCGTTGATGAACCTTTCGACGCCATCGTCCTGCCGGGGGGGCTCAAAGGGGCTGAATGCTTTCGCGATAGCCCGTTACTGGTAGAAAAAGTCCGCCAGATGCACCTGCAGGGTAAGATTGTGGCCGCCATCTGCGCCGCTCCCGCACTGGTGCTGCAGCCGCATAAGCTGTTCCCGGTGGGGAATATGACCGGTTTCCCAGGCCTGAAAGAACAGATCCCCGAAGGCCAGTGGCTGGAAAAGCGGGTCGTTTTTGATCCACGCGTCAACCTGCTGACCAGCCAAGGGCCAGGAACCTCAATGGAGTTTGCTCTGAAGCTGATTGATTTACTCTTAGGTAAAGCCAAGGCCGCAGAGGTAGCAGCACAGTTGGTGCTGATCCCCGGTATGTACGACTTCAGCTGTTAAGTTTTTACCGGCAGGCCAGACTGCCTGCCGGCCATACCTTATGGGCGGTATACTTTAACGTTGGCGTAGCCTTGCTCAAGCAGATACAGCGCCTGCAAACGGCTCATTACACCGCGATCGCAATACAGCAGATAGGTCTTGCTCTGATCGAGATCGCCAAACTGGCTGCTCAGCTTATAGAACGGCAGCGATTTGACTTCAACCTGCGCCAACTGCAGCGGCTTCTCTTCCTGCTCGTCGATGGAGCGAATATCCAGGATCACGTCATCGGCCGCAAATTCGGCGACGGTTTCCACTTCGGTAACCTGCTCTTGCGCCTCTTCTGCAATAGTGCGGATATCGACATTGTGCGCTTCACGCACTACCCGATCCAGAATGTCGAAGTCAAAATTAGCCTCTTCTTCTTCAATTTTGATTTTCACCGCTTTAACCGTCGGGTTTTTAGAGATCACACCACAGTATTCCGGCATGGTTTTGGCAAAGTCTTCAGTGCCGATTTCACGCGCTACCTTAATGATGTGTTCTTTATCGTGCGAGATCAGCGGGCGCAGGATCAGCGTGTCGGAAGCATTGTCAATCATGCGCAGATTGGTGAGCGTCTGGCTGGATACCTGGCCCAGCGCTTCGCCGGTCACTAATGCCTGCACGCCATAACGCTCTGCCACTTGCGAAGCGGCACGCACCATCATGCGCTTGAGCACTACGCCCATCTGGCCGTCATCCACTTTTTCCAGGATCTCACCGACCACTGGCTCAAAATCGATCGCCACGAAACGCACCTTGTGCGAGCTGCCAAAACGATTCCACAGATAGTACGCCACCTGTTTGACGCCGATTTCATGCGCGGCGCCCCCCAGGTTAAAGAAGCAATAATGCACGCGGCAGCCACGGCGCATCAGCATGTAGCTGGAAACGCCGGAATCAAAACCACCGGAAATCAGTGACAGCACATCTTCCTGGGTACCGATCGGGTAGCCGCCAATGCCTTCACGGCGAGCTTTAACCAGCATCAGCTTGTCGTCTTCGATCTCCAGATTCACCGTAAACTGCGGATGCGACAGCTTGACGCGCGCGCTTTCGATATGCTGATTCAGGCCACCACCCACGTAGCGTTCGACATCCTGCGAGCTGAACTCATGCTTGCCACGGCGCTTAACCCGCACGCAGAAGGTTTTGCCTTCCAACTGTTCGCGGTAGGCTTCCAGCGTCTGCTCAAAGATATGGTGCACATCGGTATAAGCGCGATCTTCTACTTCCAGAATATGGTGGATGCCGGGAATGCGGGTTAATGCTTCTGCGATCGCTGGGCGCTGATTTTCATCTTTGGCCCGAACTTCGATAAAATCCCAGTGGCGGACCACCGCCAGCGTTTCGTCATACTGCTTCAGTACGTTGCGGATATTGGTCGTCAGAATCTTAATGAAGCGCAAGCGCACAGATTGACTCTTGATGGTGATTTCCGGGAACAATTTAATGATAAACTTCATGGCGGTTTTTATTGTCTGATAAGAATTACGGGGTAAAAGATTTATATCCTGAATCTTTCGAGCGGCGGCAGTTGGCTGCAACTTAAAAGCTATTAGGTATACAATGGTGATAAGAATGATAAAACTTCGAACCTGACGAACTTTTATCATTCTTATCTGGGCGCGAAGTATATCACTATCTGCTCGCGCGCCGCGCGCAAAACCATACATTCACGCCATGATTTGCTAATCAAGATCCGCTAGGATAGGCTCTGGCACCACTGTTCACATGATGATGTAAAAAAGAAAATTATGCCGAAAAAACCTGCACAATCAGACAGTACAGAGCAAAGCATCAGCTTTGAAAACTCCTTAAGCGAACTTGAGGGCATCGTAACACGCCTGGAGTCAGGTGAACTGCCGCTGGAAGATGCGCTGAACGAATTCGAACGCGGTGTGCAACTGGCGCGTCAGGGCCAACAAAAATTGCAACAGGCAGAGCAGCGCGTACAGATTCTGCTCAACGACAGCAACGACGATGCCGCTTTAGCACCTTTTACCCCGGACGCTGAGTAATTACGATGTCGGATTTTCACCAGCAGTTACAGGCTTTCCGCCAGCGCAGCGATCGCGCGTTGCTGGACTATATTGCGCCACTGCCGTTCAATAGCGGCAAAATGGTCGAAGCGATGCGCCACGGCGCGCTGTTGGGCGGTAAACGCCTGCGACCGTTCCTGGTTTACGCCACCGGGCAGATGTTCGCTCTGTCGTTGAATAATCTGGATGCTCCCGCCGCCGCAGTGGAATGCATTCACGCCTACTCGCTGATTCATGACGATTTACCGGCGATGGACGACGACGATCTGCGTCGCGGCCAGCCAACCTGCCACGTCAAATTCGGCGAGGCTAACGCCATTCTGGCGGGCGATGCCCTGCAGACGCTGGCGTTCTCGATTCTGGCCGATGCGGATATGCCCGATGTCGCAATGCGCGATCGGCTCGCCATGATCTCTGAGCTGGCAACCGCCAGCGGCGTTGCCGGGATGTGTGGCGGCCAATCGCTGGATCTGGAAGCGGAAGGCAAGCACATCGATCTGGCGGCGTTAGAGCAGATCCACCGCCACAAAACCGGCGCATTAATCCGTGCCGCAGTTCGTTTAGGCGCTCTGGCGGCCGGTGAACCGGGCCGTGCAGCCTTGCCGCAGCTTGATCGTTACGCCGCCGCCATTGGCTTGGCGTTCCAGGTGCAGGATGACATTTTAGACGTGGTAGGTGAAACCGAAAAAATCGGTAAACGCCAGGGAGCGGACCAGCAGCATGGAAAGAGTACTTACCCGGCCTTGCTTGGGCTTGACAGCGCGCGGGCAAAAGCGTGGGATCTCTATCAGGAAGCCTTGGCCGCGTTAGAGTCTTTGGCAACACAATCTTATAATACGGCGCCATTACGTGCGCTAGCCAGCTTCATCATTGAACGCGACAATTAACGTATGACGTTAATCCTCTGATATGAGTATCGAATGAGTCTTGATATAGCCAAATACCCGACATTGGCGCTAGCGGAAAACCCGGATGAGCTGCGCTCATTGCCAAAAGAAAGCCTGCCGAAGCTGTGTGATGAACTGCGGCAATACCTGCTGGATAGCGTCAGCCGCTCCAGTGGTCACTTTGCGTCCGGGCTGGGGGCCGTCGAATTGACGGTGGCACTGCACTACGTCTACAACACGCCGTTCGATCAGTTGGTCTGGGACGTTGGGCATCAGGCTTATCCGCACAAAATCCTGACCGGTCGCCGCGATCGCATCGCCACTATCCGCCAGAAAAACGGGTTGCATCCCTTCCCATGGCGCGCCGAAAGCGAATATGACGTCCTTTCTGTCGGGCACTCGTCCACCTCGATCAGCGCCGGGCTCGGCATTGCGGTGGCAGCTGCGCGTGAAGGCAAAGGCCGCCGCACCGTCTGCGTGATTGGCGACGGTGCCATCACCGCCGGAATGGCGTTCGAAGCTATGAACCACGCCGGTGACATCACTCCCGATATGCTGGTGGTGCTGAACGATAACGAAATGTCGATCTCCGAAAACGTCGGTGCCCTGAACAATCATTTGGCGCAGTTGCTGTCCGGCAAGCTCTATTCCACGCTGCGCGAAGGCGGTAAAAAGGTGCTTTCCGGCCTGCCGCCGATCAAAGAGTTGCTAAAGCGCACAGAAGAACATCTGAAAGGCATGGTGGTTCCCGGTACGCTGTTTGAAGAGCTGGGCTTTAACTACATCGGCCCGGTGGACGGCCATGATGTACAAGGCCTGGCTACCACGTTGAAAAACATGCGCGATCTGAAAGGCCCGCAACTGCTGCATATCATGACCAAAAAAGGCCGTGGCTATGCACCCGCAGAAAAAGACCCTATCAGCTTCCACGCAGTGCCTAAGTTTGATCCCGCCAGCGGTACTCTGCCGAAAAGTGCCGGTGGTTTGCCAACCTATTCGAAGATCTTTGGTGATTGGCTGAGTGAAACCGCCGCCAAAGACAGCAAACTGATGGCCATCACCCCCGCCATGCGAGAGGGTTCCGGCATGGTGCAGTTCTCCCGCGATTACCCGCAGCAGTATTTCGACGTGGCAATCGCCGAGCAGCACGCGGTGACCTTCGCCGCTGGCCTGGCGATTGGCGGTTACAAGCCGGTGGTGGCAATCTACTCCACCTTCCTGCAGCGGGCTTACGATCAGGTGATCCATGACGTGGCCATCCAGAATCTGCCAGTGATGTTTGCTATCGATCGCGGCGGTATTGTCGGCGCCGACGGGCAAACTCACCAAGGGGCGTTTGATCTCTCCTTCCTGCGCTGCATCCCGAATATGGTGATCATGACGCCGAGCGACGAAAATGAATGTCGCCAGATGCTGTATACCGGTTACCACCATAACGATGGCCCGAGCGCGGTGCGCTACCCACGCGGCAGCGGCACAGGGGCTACGCTTGAGCCACTGGCTGCTTTACCGCTCGGCAAAGGCATCGTGCGCCGTGAAGGTGAGAAAGTGGCAATCCTCAATTTCGGTACTTTGCTGCCGGAAGCCATCGCTGCCGCCGAGGCGATAAATGCCACGCTGGTGGATATGCGTTTCGTTAAACCGCTGGATGAACAGTTGGTGCTGGAAATGGCTGCCAGCCATGAAGTGCTGGTCACGTTGGAAGAGAATGCCATTATGGGTGGAGCAGGCAGCGGCGTTAACGAGTTGCTGATGGCCAAACGTCGGGTGGTACCGGTTCTGAATATCGGCCTGCCGGATGATTTTATCCCCCAAGGCAGCCAGGAAGAGATCCGCAGCGATCTGGGGCTGGATGCTGCGGGCATTCAACGCCAGATCGAAAACTGGCTGGCGTAATTCCCTCTCACTTCCTCCATCTTGTAGACGGGCGCAGCACGCGCCCGATAGCCTTTTCTGTATCGTGATCGTCCGAATGCTCAACAGGAGGTAGGCATGCAATATCTGAAACTGGGTAACACCGATCTGAATATTTCCCGCATCTGCTTGGGCTGTATGACCTACGGCGAACCTACGCGTGGCAATCATGCCTGGACGCTGCCGGAAGAGAACAGCCGCCCGTTGATTAAGCAGGCGCTGGATGCCGGTATCAACTTTTTCGATACCTCTAACAACTATTCCGATGGCAGCAGCGAAGAGATCCTTGGTCGTGCGCTGCGCGACTACACGCGCCGCGAAGAGGTGGTGATTGCCACCAAAGTCTATAACGCCATGAGCAACTTGGAGCGTGGTCTGTCGCGCGCCAAGATCATGCAATCCATCGACGATAGCCTGCAACGCTTGGGCACCGACTACGTTGACCTGCTGCAAATCCACCGTTGGGACTATGACACCCCGATTGAAGAAACGCTGGAAGCGCTGCATGACGTGGTAAAAGCCGGTAAGGCACGTTATATCGGTGCTTCTTCAATGTTTGCCTGGCAGTTTGCCAAAGCGCTGTACACCGCCGATCTACACGGCTGGACGCGTTTTGCCACCATGCAGGATCAGTACAACCTGCTCCAACGCGAAGAAGAGCGTGAGATGCACCCGCTGTGTGCTGCCGAAGGGATTGCAGTGCTACCCTGGAGCCCGCTGGCCCGCGGCAGGTTGACCCGCCCATGGGGCGAAAGCAGCGCACGGCAGGTTGCCGATCACTATGGCAAAACGCTGTATGACAAAACAGAAGAGATCGATGCGCTGATCGCTGCACGCGTAGCGAGCATTGCGGAGCTACGCGGCGTGCCCCGCGCGCAGGTTGCGCTGGCGTGGCTGCTGAGCAAACCGGTGGTCACCGCGCCGATTATTGGCGCCTCGCGCAGCGAACATCTGCAAGATGCCGTTGCCGCCGTTGAGTTGAAGCTAACCTCGGCAGAAATTAGCGAATTGGAAACGGCCTATGTGCCACATCCTGTGGTGGGTTTTGCATAACAACACCGGTGAATTCTGCGGAGCCAAAAACGCTCGGCTCCGCGGGATCCGCATCAGAGCGGCCAGTAATGGCCAATCAGATAAATAATCCCGGCAGAGAGCACCCCGGCGACAATATCGTCGATCATGATCCCCGTACCACCGTGCACATTGCGATCGAACCAGCGGATCGGCCAAGGCTTCCAGATATCCAGAATGCGGAACACCACAAACCCGGCAACCACCCATTGCCAACTGTTGACCGGCAGCGCCATAAGGGTAATCCACATCCCGACAAACTCATCCCAGACGATACTGCCGTGATCGTGCACCCGCATGTCTTTCGCGGTGCGGTGGCATAAGTAAACGCCAATGCAGATACTGAACATCACCAACAGTGAATAGAGCTGCCACGGCAGTTGGATCAGCAACAGCCAGAACGGGATCGCCGCCAGTGAGCCAACGGTCCCCGGCATGAACGGCGAAAGCCCACTGCCAAAGCCGGTCGCCAGCAGGTGCCACGGGTTGCTCATATGCAACCGACTTTTTGCTTCATCCTTCATAGACTGGGCTCTGTATTGAAATGGTCAAAACCTTGCCATGGCAACGAAATCTCTTGGTTGTCACGGTAGAACTTCATGCCTTCAGACAGCGGGCTAATCTGCCCGATACAAGTATAGTCCGCCCCCAGATGGCTTAATGCCACTTCCAACGCCCCACGATTGATTTCCGGCACGGTGAAACAGAGTTCATAGTCTTCACCACCGCTCAGCGCCCAACGCAGCGCCTGTTCAGCATCAGTGCTACCGGTCAGCGCCTGCGACATAGGGAGTTCGTTCAATTCGATGCGCGCACCGCACTCGCTGGCTTTCAACACATGCTGCAAATCGGCAATCAGGCCGTCGGAGATGTCGATCGCCGAACTGGCCAGATCGCGTAACGCCTGGCCCTGCAGCACCCGTGGCTGCGGGCGCAGATGGCGGGCTAACAGATATTCACGCGCCGCAGGATCGCTCACCGTCAAACGATCCTGCAGAATCGCCAGGCCGGCAGCGCTGTCGCCCAGCATACCGGTCACATAAATCCAGTCGCCGATGCGCGCACCGGCACGCGTCAGCGCGCGCCCGGCCGGGATCAGGCCGTTAATGGTCAAGGTCATGCTCAGTGGGCCACGGGTGGTGTCGCCGCCGATCAGTTGCATACCATAGTAATTCAGTTGCTCAAACAGGCTGTCGCTAAACGCCTTGAGCCAGGCTTCGTCGACGTCGGGCAACGTCAGCGCCAGCGATAACCATGCTGGATCGGCGCCCATGGCGGCCAGATCGCTCAGGTTAACTGCCAGGGCTTTGTAGCCGAGATCGGCGGGATCGATATCCGCCAAGAAGTGAACACCCGAAACCAGGGTGTCGGTACTGATCGCTAAAAGCTGTTTCTCTGCCACTGTCAGGAGTGCGCAGTCATCTCCAATGCCCAACTGTACGTCCCGGCGCAGACTCTTAAACCGGTCAAAATAGCGGGCAATGAGGTCAAATTCGCCGCATGCCATGGTCAATCTTCCAAAGAAATTAAGGCCGGAAAACCGGCCTTAAATTTATTTTCTCTTGCGGATGTTGGGTGCCGCTTTATCCAGCACCCCATTCACAAACTTATGGCTGTCTTCAGCGCCGAAGGTTTTCGCCAGTTCGATCGCTTCATTGATGGCCACTTTGTAAGGGACATCTTCACGCATTTTCAGCTCGTACAGCGCAATACGCAGGACGGCTTTTTCCACCTGGCCCAATTCCTCGAGCTGGCGTGACAGGTATGGGGCCATCAGGTCATCCAACATACCTGCATTCACTGCCACACCGGACAGCAACGCACGAAAATAGGCGATGTCAACATCTTTGACATCCTGCTCCGTCAGGAACTGGTGTTCAACATCGGCAATGTCATTTCTGGACAACTGCCAAGAGTAAAGCGCTTGAACAGCGCACTCACGAGCGCGGCGACGAGCAGCAGGTTTCACGGAATTCCCCTTAGACTAAATTCAGGCTTTAATAGCTTTGATTACGTTGATCATTTCAAGTGCGGTCAGGGCAGCTTCTGCACCTTTGTTGCCCGCTTTGGTACCGGCACGCTCGATCGCTTGTTCGATACTTTCGGTGGTCAGAACGCCAAAGGCAACCGGGATCTCGGTATTCAGCGAGACATTACCCAGGCCAGAACTGGCTTCGCCCGCCACATACTCAAAGTGCGCGGTGCCCCCACGGATCACGGTGCCCAGTGCAATCACCGCATCGTATTTGCCGGTATTTGCCAGCACGCGTGCCGTCAAAGGTAGCTCATAAGCACCTGGAACCCAGACCACGGTGATGTTGTCATCAGCAACCTGGCCGATACGCTTCAGCGCGTCAATGGCGCCTTGCAGCAGGCTGTCGTTAATGAAATTGTTAAAACGTGCAATTGCGATCGCCACACGGGCATTAGGAGTAGCAACAACACCTTCGATAACTTTCATGGGCTTTCCTTAAAAATGGGTTCAGTACCCCGCAGGGGGGCGGATTCTATCATATTCTTTATACCCGTCATACTTGAAGCTGCATCTGTGTTGGCTACGCTCACTTACCCGAATCGCTTACCCGAGTAAGCTCATCGGGATAAGCTCCCTTGCCGCCTGGATGCAACTTCAATTATTTAGGGTACCTCTGCCTGCGCGGCGGTTTTGTAAAACGTTAGTCACACCGCAGGCAAGAGCTACAGAGCAGACTTGGCTTTCAAGCGCAGGCGCAGATCAGGGCCAACCTGGCGCACTTCCTTAAAGACCCACTCCGGTGCGTCGGCCAACTGCTCTAACCCCGGCAACTGGCACAGACCGCGGCCGTTATCGCCCAGCAATTTTGGCGCAACGTACACGATAAGTTCATCGACCAGGCCAGCCTGCAGCAGGGCACCCGCCAATTTTGCACCAGCTTCAACCCAGATAGCGTTCACCTGGCGCTTAGCCAGTTGCATCATCATCACCACCAGATCGATGCCGCCACCGTGCGCAGGAAACGACAGCTGTTCCACGCCCGCAGGCCATTGCTGGCCGTCCGGTTGTAGACGGGCCAGCCAGGTTGCTCCCGGCTGTTGCACCAACCGATGCTGCGGTGTGACCCGATTCTGGCTGTCGAGGATAATCCTTACCGGCTGGCGCAGGTTTTCACGCGGGTAAATCTGCTGAGTTGCACTATCCAGTTCATCCCAACGCACCGTTAATGCCGGATCATCGGCCAGCACGGTGGCGCTGGTGCTGAGGATCGCCGAACTTGCCGCCCGCAAACGCTGCACGTCCTGCCTGGCCTGCGGAGAGGTGATCCACTGGCTTTCTCCAGACTCCATCGCCGTGCGGCCATCCAGTGATGCCCCTAACTTCAGTTGCACATAGGGGAACCCGGTACGCATGCGCTTCAAAAAGCCCAGATTGACCGCTTCGGCCTCGGCCAGCATCACACCATGATGAACTTCGATACCGGCCTGCTGCAATTTATACAGCCCGCGCCCGGCCACCTGCGGATTGGGATCCTGCATTGCAGCCACCACACGGCTGACACCCGCAGCAATCAGGGCATCGGCACAGGGCGGCGTGCGGCCATGATGGCTGCAGGGTTCCAGCGTCACATAAGCCGTAGCGCCGCGCGCCTGTTCCCCCGCCATCCGCAAGGCATGAACTTCAGCATGAGGTTCACCAGCACGCAAATGGTACCCTTCACCCACAATGTGACCATCACGCACGATCACACAGCCCACGTTGGGATTGGGGGTGGTGGTGAAACGCCCTAACCGTGCCAGTTCAAAGGCACGCGCCATGTAAAGCTCATCGTTATGCATGAGAGTCCTGTTAATCCTGCAACTTGGCGATCTCTTCGCCGAATTCACGGATATCTTCAAAACTGCGATACACCGAAGCGAAACGGATATAAGCCACTTTATCCAGCTTCTTCAGCGCATCCATCACCAGATTGCCCACCATTTTAGTGGGGACTTCACGTTCACCGGTAGCGCGCAACTGAGATTTGATATGGCTGATGGCACTTTCCACATCGTCAGCGCTGACCGGGCGCTTTTCCAGCGCTTTCAGCATGCCACGGCGCAATTTATCTTCGTTGAAAGGTTCACGGACCTCGTCGCTTTTAACCACCCGCGGCATAACCAGCTCGGCCACTTCGAAGGTCGTAAAACGTTCGTTACAAACCAGACATTGGCGACGACGGCGCACCTGCGATCCATCCCCCACCAAGCGAGAATCAATAACTTTGGTATCAACGGCAGCGCAGAAAGGGCAATGCATAACTCGTCCTGATAAACGTTTTTATAGTTAAGAATAGTTTACCCCGAAGTTCGCCCACAACAAAGGCCGTCGGGGATTTGTTGCGAGCCACTACCATGAACGAACACAAAACAGGCCAAGTTGCCGGGATAGGTATGACTTTACCTGGCGATGCCGTTAAGCTGGCAACCCAAGCGATTGAATAAGGTTCCCTTATCATGACTATCCGTTATCGTAACCTCGGCCTGTTCACTGCCGTGATTTTGCTGGCCGGCTGCGCACAGCACCGTGAAGTGCCAAAGCTTAAAAACCAGGTCGTTGAGTTGAAACAGATGCTGGGTACGCTGACCGAGCAGGCCATCGCGCTGGAGCGCCAGAACCGATTGAACCAGAATTCCAGCAACGGTGTGTACCTGTTACCGCAGGCCAACAGTGCTGCCAGATTGCAAAGCAGCGTGGGTGAACTAAGCGTCTCACTCAGCCAGGTGAAAAGTGAAGCCAACGGTACTCAGGCGATCCTTGCGATTGGCACGCTCTCCGGCCAAGCTCTGCCGGGCTTTACCGCCACTCTGGAGTGGGGCCAGTTGGATGCAACAACCGGCATGCCGCTAACGGCAGATGCGCTGTCGCAGCAAATCAAGAGTTATGATTCGTTGTTGCCCAAAAATGAACAAAGCTTTGAACTGCGCCTGAGTGGCGTCACGCCGGAACAGCTAGGCTATATTCGCCTGCACAGTCTCACTCCTGTGACAAGCAACGCAGTGCCCCAGCCAGATAAAAAGAAAAGAGCGCCAAGCGGCGCCCTTTCTAGGTAACTGAACCTACGGCAGATTAGCGTTACGGCAGGATTGAAGGTTGATCTGCGCCTTCTTTCTCCACTTTCTGCTGCAGCATGTGTTCACGTTTCATACCCAGTTTCAACGCCAGCGCGGACGCTACGTAGATAGAGGATACGGTACCGATAGACACACCGATCAGCATGGTCAGTGAGAAGCCCTGCAGCATCGCGCCGCCGAAGATGTACAGCATCAGCACCACCATCAGCGTGGTGGCGGAGGTCATGATGGTACGGCTCAGCGTCTGGGTCAGCGACACGTTCATGATTTCGTAAGGCGTTCCGCGACGGATCTTGCGGAAGTTCTCACGAATACGGTCAGACACCACGATGCTGTCGTTCAGCGAGTAGCCGATAACCGACATCAAGGACGCGACAATCGTCAGGTCAATCTCAATATGGAATAGCGACAGCACCCCCATAGTGATGACCACGTCGTGCGCCAGAGCGATAACCGCCCCCAACGCCAAACGCCATTCGAAGCGGAAGCCAACGTAAATAAGAATACAAATCAGCGCCACCAGCAGCGCCATGCCGCCGGTTTGTGCCAATTCGCTACCTACGCTCGGGCCAACGAACTCGATCCGCTTAACGGTCGCATTCTTATCAACGACATCGTTGATCACGCCGATCACTTTATTACCCAGTTCCTGGCCTGCGGTACCGGTCGCGGGTGGCATACGTACCATCACGTCACGGCTGCTGCCAAAGTTCTGAATAATTGGATCTTTGAACCCGGCTTTTTCCAGCGTATCGCGCATCAGATCCAGATCCGCCGGTTTTTCCAGGTTGATTTCAATCACCGTACCACCGGTGAAATCCAAGCCCCAGTTAAAACCACGGACGGACATAATGGCGATCGACGCGATCAACAGCAGCAATGAAATGCCGAAGGCCACGTAATCCCAGCGCATAAAGTCATAGACTTTACGGCCGTAGTTGAGTTGTTCAACGGTATAATCCTGTGCCACAACGCACTCCTCAGATAGACAGCTTGTTAATGCGCTTGCCGCCGTAAAGCAGGTTGACGATGGCACGGGTACCGACAATCGCGGTGAACATGGACGTCGCCACACCGATTGCGGTGGTAATTGCAAAGCCCTTGATCGAACCCGTCCCCACTGCGTACAGAATGACCGCGGTAATCAGGGTAGTGAGGTTGGCATCAACGATACTGGAAAACGCGCCTTTATAGCCTTCATGGATCGCCTGCTGAATGGATCGCCCATTCTTCAGTTCCTCCTTGATACGTTCATTGATCAGTACGTTGGCGTCGACCGCCACCGCCAGCGTCAGCACGATACCGGCAATCCCCGGCATCGTCAGCGTTGCGCCCGGCAACAGTGACATTACGCCAACAATCAGCACCAGGTTTGCCATCAGCGCGCTTGAGGCAATCAGGCCAAACTTACGGTACCAGACCACCATGAACACGATGGATGCCACCAGGCCCCACAGACAGGCCTCAAGACCTTGGGTGATGTTCTGCTGCCCCAGCGTTGGGCCGATGGTCCGTTCTTCCACGATCTGGATAGGCGCAATCAACGCACCGGCACGCAGCAGCAGTGAAAGCTGGCGAGCTTCGCTCGGATTGTCGATACCGGTGATACGGAAGCTGTTGCCCAAACGCGACTGAATGTTCGCCACGTTGATCACTTCTTCCTGCTTCACCAGAATCGAACGGCCATTAGCGTCTTTCTTGCCGCTGTCTTTATACTCCACAAACAGGGTGGCCATCGGTTTGCCGATGCTATCCTTGGTGAAGTTGGACATCGCGGTGCCACCGGCACTGTCCAGCGAGATGTTAACCTGCGGCTGGTTGTATTCGTCGGTGCTGGAGGTGGAGTCAGTGATATGGTCACCGGTCAGGATCACGCGCTTATAGAGCACGATCGGCTTACCATCGCGGGTAAATTTCACCTCGGAGTCACCCGGTACGCGGCCGCTTGCTGCTGCGGTCGCATCCGCGTTGGTGTTCACCAGGCGGAATTCCAGCGTAGCGGTTGCCCCCAGGATCTCTTTGGCGCGAGCCGTATCCTGAATACCCGGCAGTTCTACCACGATGCGATCGGCCCCTTGGCGCTGCACCAAAGGTTCGGCAACGCCGAGCTGGTTGACACGGTTACGCAGGATGGTGATGTTCTGCTGCACCGCATATTCACGCGCTTCACTCAGACGCGCATCGGTCATCGTCGCTTTCAGCGTGTTGGGGCCATTGGCAGAAAACACCAGATCGCGCTGGCGTGGCGTCATGAAGCTGATCGCCTGATCGCGCGCGGCATCGTCGCGGAAGCGAACTTCCACACCGTTGTTTTCCAGCTTGCGGATCGAAGCGTAAGGGATGCCCTTTTCACGCAGTTCACTGCGCATGGTATCCATGGTTTGCTCTTGCAGCTTGCCAAGCGCGGTATCCATATCGACTTCCATCAGGAAGTGCACACCACCACGCAAGTCCAAGCCCAGCTTCATCGGCTCGGCATTCAATAAAGTCAGCCAGCGCGGCGTAGCCGGAGCAAGGTTCAGTGCCACGACATATTTGTCACCCAGTTCCGCCATCAAGGCTTCACGGGCACGCAACTGAACGTCGGGATCTTTAAAGCGAGCCAGGATGGCACCGTTTTCCAGCGCAATCGACTTGCTCGCAATATTATCTTTTTCTAATACGTTACGGACTTGGTCCAGCGTAGCTTCACTGGCGGCGACACCGCGCGCGCCAGTGATTTGTACGGCCGGATCCTCACCGTAAATGTTGGGAAGTGCATAAAGCAGACCGACGAGGATCACCACGATCAACATCAGATACTTCCACAAAGGATAACGGTTTAGCACGGCAGTTCCCTTAGGGAAAACGAAATTACAGGGCCTTCATAGTACCTTTCGGCAGAACGGCCGCCACGAAGTCACGCTTGATCATCACTTCTGTGGTGTCATTGAGCGCAATGGCAATGATACCGGTGTCAGCCACTTTGGTGACTCGGCCAATCAGGCCGCCGGTGGTCAGCACTTCATCACCTTTGCTGATGGAATCCATCAGTTTCTTGTGATCCTTGGCACGTTTCTGCTGTGGACGTAAGATCATGAAGTAGAAGATCAGACCAAATACCACCAGCATAACGATCAGAGAGTACGGGCTTCCCTGAGCCGGAGCCCCTGCGGATGCGACGGCGTCAGAAATGAAAAAGCTCATTGAAAATCCCTCATTAAGTTATCAATTATTAATTCAAGCGTTTAAAGGTGGAACCGGCTTACCGATCCGCCCATAAAAATCCGCAACAAACAGCTCTAATTTACTCTCTTCAATAGCCTGGCGTAAACCCGCCATTAAGCGCTGGTAGTATCGCAGGTTATGAATTGTGTTCAATCGGGCACCTAATATTTCGTTGCAACGATCGAGATGATGCAAGTAGGCACGGCTGTAATGGCGACAGGTGTAGCAATCACAGTCTTTATCCAGCGCAGATGTATCATCCTTGTGCTTGGCGTTGCGGATTTTTATCACACCGTCAGTCACGAACAGATGGCCGTTACGGGCATTACGCGTTGGCATCACGCAATCGAACATATCGATACCGCGACGCACGCCTTCCACCAGATCTTCCGGCTTGCCAACCCCCATCAGATAGCGTGGCTTATCTTCCGGAATTTGCGGGCAAACATGTTCGAGAATGCGATGCATATCCTCTTTTGGCTCACCGACCGCCAAACCGCCCACAGCGTAACCATCAAAGCCGATATCCACCAGCCCTTTTACTGAAACATCACGTAAATCTTCGTAAACCCCACCCTGAATAATACCGAACAAGGCATTTTTATTATTCAGCTCATCAAAACGCTGGCGGCTGCGCTGCGCCCAGCGCAACGACATTTCCATCGAACGCTTGGCATAGTCCCAATCGGCCGGGTAAGGCGTGCATTCATCAAAAATCATGACGATGTCAGACCCCAGGTCATACTGGATTTCCATCGATTTTTCCGGGCTGAGGAAGACTTTATCGCCGTTAATCGGATTGCGGAAATACACCCCTTCCTCTTTGATCTTGCGCATCGCCCCCAGGCTGAACACCTGGAAACCACCGGAGTCGGTCAGGATCGGACCGTGCCACTGCATAAAATCATGCAGATCGCCGTGCAGTTTCATGATCTCCTGCCCCGGGCGCAGCCACAGGTGGAACGTGTTGCCCAGCAGGATCTGCGCACCGGTATCTCGCACTTCTTCCGGCGTCATCCCTTTAACCGTGCCATACGTTCCCACCGGCATAAACGCCGGGGTTTCCACTACGCCACGCTCAAAGACCAGGCGGCCACGGCGAGCCCGGCCATCCGTTGTTTGTAATTCGTACTTCACAAAACCTCCAGCACCGGAAAAACAGTCCGATGACATTAAAACAGGGCCACGCGGTGCGCGTAACCCAGGGATTCCTCGTCACTCGCCGACGGATTCACTCTCCGCCTGCGGATTACGGCTGATGAACATCGCATCACCGTAGCTGAAAAAGCGATACCGCTCGGCGACTGCCTGCTGATAGGCATTCATGGTGTGCTGATAACCGGCAAATGCCGAAACCAGCATGATCAGCGTCGATTCCGGCAGGTGGAAATTGGTCACCAGCGCATCAATCACCTGATAATGGTAGCCTGGATAGATAAAGATCCGCGTATCGCCAAAAAATGGGGCAATCAATGCATCTTCGCTGGCCTTGGCGGCGCTTTCCAACGAACGTACCGAGGTGGTACCAACGGCGATCACCCGTTTGCCACTCGCTTTACAGGCCAATACCGCATCCACCACCTCCTGCGGCACTTCGGCGTATTCCGCGTGCATCACGTGCTCTTCAATGGTTTCCACCCGCACCGGCTGGAAAGTACCCGCCCCAACGTGCAGTGTCACAAACGCCATTTCAACGCCCTTGGCGCGCAGCGCGGCCAACAGCGGCTCATCGAAGTGCAACCCGGCGGTGGGTGCCGCCACCGCGCCCGGTTTTTCGCTGTAGACGGTCTGATACAGTTCGCGATCGGCATCCTCATCAGGGCGATCGATATACGGTGGCAGTGGCATATGGCCTACCGCATTAAGGATAGTGAAAACGTCACGCTCGTCGTTGAAACGCAGTTCAAACAGTGTGTCATGGCGGGCAAGCATGGTGGCGGCAATGCTCTCATCGTCGCCTAGCAGCAGTTCAGTACCGGGTTTCGGCGCTTTGGATGCCCGCACGTGCGCCAGCACGCGGTGATCGTCCAGCACCCGCTCCACCAGCACTTCAACCTTGCCGCCGCTGACCTTGCGGCCAAACAGGCGTGCCGGGATCACCCGGGTATTGTTGAACACCAGCAGATCGCCCGCTTCTAGTTTATCCAGCAGATCGGTGAATACGCCGTGCGTCAAGGCTCCGGTCGGCCCGTCCAGCTGCAGCAAACGGCAAGCGCTACGCTCGGGCTGCGGATAGTGGGCAATCAAAGACTCAGGGAGTTCAAAAGAAAAATCAGCGACGCGCATGGGTATTCACTTCTTCAATAGGTAGCTAATGTAGGAAAAAACAGGCGCTACAGTCTAAAGCCGTGAGCGACCGGCAGCAAGAAATAAGGAGGTATTGTGTAAGTTCACCTATATACCCGTCATACTTCAAGTTGCTTAGGTGTTGGCTACGCTTTGTCCCCCAGTCACAGAGTTATCTATATGACTGGGGCCCGCCTACAATCAACTCGAATTATTTAGGGTATAGTTGTTAGATGAATTTTCTCGCTCATCTCCATTTGGCCCAGCTTGCTGAAAGCTCGTTACTGGGCAACCTACTGGCCGACTTCGTACGTGGCAACCCTGCCGGGGACTACGACCCTGAGGTGGTTGCTGGCATCATGATGCACCGCCGCGTTGACGTGCTGACCGATACTTTGCTTGAAGTCCGGGCTTGCCGTGACTATTTCAGCGCCGAATTCCGCCGCGTTGCGCCGATTACGCTCGACGTGGTGTGGGATCACTTCCTGGCACGCCACTGGCAACAGCTTGAGCCCACCCGCAGCCTGCAACACTTCACGCAGGAAGCACGCGGCCAGATTGTGCCGCATCTGCCGCTGACGCCAGCGCGTTTCCAGAACTTGAATCATTATCTCTGGCAGGAACGCTGGCTGGAGCGCTACGCCGAGCTGCCGTTTATCGCGAATGTGTTACAGGGCATGGCCAACCGCCGCCCACGCCTGGGTGCCTTGGCAGGTTCTTTTGCCGACGTGGAACGTCATTATCATCAGCTTGAAGCACATTTCTGGCAGTTTTACCCTCAGATCATGCAACAAGCGAAAGCCAAAACGCTGTAACAGAGCAGCTCAAATGCTATAAGGTACGCAGGATGACAAGAAATTGCCTTTTAACGCTTGCCCTTTTGTGCAAAAAGGTTATTTTTAAAGCTTGCTAATTTTAATCTCTCGGTTTGATAGGTAAAAACTATCTCATTGATTGGTCATTTATCCTTTCTTCACCGAGTCACGGCCCCTATACTGGCCCTTGCTTTTACATCAACCCCCTAACAACTATTACAGGAGTAATTATGGTCCTGGTAACTCGTCAAGCCCCTGACTTCACCGCTGCTGCCGTACTGGGCAATGGCGAAATCGTTGAAAACTTCAACCTGAAGAAGCACCTGAACGGCAAACCGGCTGTCGTATTCTTCTGGCCGATGGACTTCACCTTCGTATGTCCTTCTGAGCTGATCGCTTTCGATCACCGTTATGAAGAATTCCAGAAGCGCGGCGTTGAAGTTGTAGGCGTTTCCATCGATTCCGAATTCGTCCATAACGCATGGCGTAAAACCCCTGTCGACAAAGGCGGCATCGGTGAAGTGAAATACGCCATGGTTGCTGACGTTAAGCGTGAAATTCAAAAAGCTTACGGTATCGAACATCCAGATGCTGGCGTAGCGCTGCGTGGCTCTTTCCTGATCGACAAAAACGGCATCGTTCGCTCTCAGATCGTTAACGACCTGCCCATCGGCCGTAACATCGACGAAATGATCCGTACCGTTGACGCACTGCAATTCCACGAAGAGCACGGCGAAGTGTGCCCAGCTCAGTGGGAAAAAGGCAAAGCAGGTATGGGCGCATCGCCAGAAGGCGTAGCTAAGTACCTGTCTGAGAACGCTTCCAAGCTGTAATATCCGCTTGTTTGCCTGTGAACCGGTCAGCCTTGCTGGCCGGTTTTTTTATGCCCGTTCGCAGGGCATTCGCCCCTATTTTGTGCTTTACCTCTCTGTTTTAACTCATATCTTATCGCCAACCTTCCCGCTGCCACTACTATCATTACTTGGCCTGCTCTTTGCGTCTGCACTTCACATTTAGAGAGGGGCTAACCACCTCATTACAATAAAAACTGACAGGAGTCGTTATGTTGTTACAAAAATGGAGCCAGCCACTGACCTTGGCAGCATTGCTGATCAGTAGCAGCCTGTACGCCGCCTCCAATCCGGCGGTAGAAGCCAGGAATGGTATGGTCGTCACATCGCAACATCTGGCCTCACAGATCGGCGTGGATATTCTCAAAATGGGCGGTAATGCGGTGGATGCCGCAGTCGCCGTGGGTTACGCACAGGCGGTGGTTAACCCTTGCTGTGGCAACATCGGCGGCGGCGGCTTTATGACCGTGCACTTGGCCGACGGCACCGACACCTTTATCAACTTCCGTGAAACCGCCCCGGCGGCGGCCAGCGCCAATATGTATCTGGATGCCGATGGCAAGGTAAGAAAAGGTGCCAGCCTGTACGGCTATCTGGCTGCAGGCGTACCGGGCACGGTGCTGGGGATGGAAACTGCGCGCGAGAAATACGGGAAATTAAGCCGTGAGCAAGTACTCGCACCGGCCATCAAGCTGGCGCGCGAAGGCTTTATCCTGACGCGGGCCGACACCGATATCCTCGATACCACCGTCACCCGCTTCAGGCAGGATGCGGAAGCGGCGAAAATCTTCCTGCGTAAAGATGGTTCAGCGCTGCAGCCGGGCGATGTATTAGTGCAAACCGATCTGGCCAATACGCTGGAAGCGATCGCCAAGCAGGGCCCTTCCGCCTTCTATCTGGGCAGGATCCCGCAGGCGGTAGAAGAGGCGGCCAGAAAAGGCGGTGGGATCCTGACGGCGGCGGATTTTGCCAACTACAAGGTCAGCGAAACCAAACCCATCACCTGCAGCTACCGCGGCTATAAATTCGTTTCGGCACCGCCACCCAGCTCCGGTGGCGTAACGCTGTGTGAAACCCTCAATATTGTTGAAGGTTACGATCTGAAGAGCATGGGCTTTAACTCGGCGGCGGCGATCCACACCCTGACCGAAGCCATGCGCCATGCCTATATGGACCGCAACACCTACCTTGGCGATCCGGCGTTTATCAATAATCCGGTCGATCGGCTGGTGAGCAAAAGCTATGCCGAGCAGATCCGCAAGCAGATCTTGGCCAATAAAGCGACGCCTTCCGAAAACGTGCAGCCCGCTATGCAACCGCACGAAAAGCCGGAAACCACCCATTATTCCATTGTCGACAGCCAGGGGAATGCGGTTTCCACCACCTATACCGTCAATGGCCGTTTCGGCTCAGTGGTGATCGCCCCGGGCACCGGTTTCTTCCTCAACGATGAAATGGATGATTTCACCGTCAAAGTCGGGGAGAAAAACCTCTACGGCCTGGTGCAGGGTACGGCAAACGCCATCGCCCCCGGTAAGCGCCCACTATCATCGATGAGCCCGACGCTGGTGACCAAAGACGACAAAATCTTTATGGTGCTCGGTTCACCGGGCGGTTCACGCATCATCAGCATCACGCTGCAAACTGCGCTGAACATCATCGATCACGGTATGGCACCGCAGGAAGCGGTAGATGCTCCACGTATTCACCATCAATGGTTGCCGGATGAGGTGTATTACGAACAGCGCGGCGTGTCCGCCGATACGCTGAAACTCCTGCAAACGATGGGTTACAAGATGGTTGAGCAGAACCCTTGGGGCGCCGCTGAACTGATTCTGGTGGGCCTACCGGGTGCCGCTGGCGTTAGCCCAGCCAACTCCGGCAATGATTCCGCCGTTTCCGGCAAAGTGCGCGAAGGTTATCTGTACGGAGCCAACGATGTGCGTCGCCCGGCGGGCTCAGCCGTGGGGTATTGATTCTTCAGTCGATTTCAAGTTAGCGCCAGGCGGCAAGTTCGCCTGGCATCCTGTAGGCCGCTTCCCCTACAATGGAATTCTGTGAATACATAAAGCAAGGATTGACGGTGTCGAAAGCCAAGTCTAATGCGACCATTGTAGATATTGCCCGCCGAGCAAATGTGACCAATATCACTGTTTCCCGTGCGTTTAATAAGCCTGAGTTGCTGAAGCCAGAGACGCTGGAGAAAATTCATGCCATCGCCAAAGAGCTTAATTATGTTCCTAACGCTTTTGCCCAGGGATTAAAGAAAAGCAGCAGTCAGATTATTGGTATTGTCACCAGCAGTTTATATAACCCGTTTTACTCCAACCTAATTCAAACCGTATCGCGTATTGCGCGTTTGCAGGGGTATCAGATCATGCTGTTTGATACCGACGGCAGTGAAGCCGCCGAAATGCAGGCGATCCAGGCACTGTTTGGTTATAAGGCGCGTGGCATTCTGTTATCTGCCGTGCGTGATGATAAACACTATCAACCCGCCTATCTGAACCAGGCCGAACGCTACCATACCCCACTGATCCTGATCGATCGTGACATCTATAACCAGAATCTGAGCGGCGTCTTTCTCAATAACCGGGAAATCGGCCATCTTGCCGGGAAATATCTCGCCGAAAAGGCAAAAAATAGAGTTCTTATTCTCGGTGGCCCCGCTGATTCAGAAATTACTTTGGCACGCACTCAGGGTATTGTTGATGCGCTGGAGAAAAGAGACATTGAAATCACCCTCATCAACGGTGACTACGATTTTATTTCACAGGCAGCGCAGGTTAAAGAGTATCTTGCAGCGCAGAAACACCCGCCACACTATATTGTCGGCCTGAATGGCATAATTACGCTTGGCGCGATCTCCCTCTGCCATCAGCTTAATATTTACGATCGGGTAAAATTCTTTTCCGTTGATGAGCCGCCTAAAGCCTGGGATTACGGCCTACATATCGCCGGGGTTTATCATGATACGCAGATGTTAGGGGAAATAGCGGCAGAGCTGCTGTTCAATGCCATCAAAAACAACTCGAGCGATCACCCGTTAAGGCGCGAGTTTTTCACCGGGAAACTGCTCGTGCAATAAACCTCAGGTTGCCGGGGCTGGCGGCAACCTGGAGCCCGATCACGCCTGCCCGTAGTAGGCATTTTTACCGTGTTTGCGCAGAAAATGCTTATCCAGCAACCCCGGTTGCATGGGTGAGATCGCCGGTGCCAGCTGCCGCGTTGCCATCGCCATCGCCGCCACTTCCTCCATCACCACCGCATTGTGCACCGCATCCGCCGCCGTTTTCCCCCAGGCGAACGGGCCGTGAGAATAGACCAATACCCCCGGTACCTGCTGCGGATCGCGATCGGTTAGCTGAAAAGTCTCAACGATCACATTGCCGGTTTCCCGCTCGTAATCACCGGCAATTTCGGCCTCGCTCATCGGCCTGGTGCAGGGAATATCACCATAGAAATAGTCGGCATGGGTGGTGCCCAGCGCCGGGATCGGCTGCCCGGCCTGCGCCCAGATAGTGGCGTTGCGGCTATGGGTATGCACAACGCCGCCGATATGCGGGAATGCGCGATACAGCGCCAGATGGGTATCGGTATCGGAAGAGGGTTTGCGCTGCCCTTCCCGCACCACGCCGTCTAAATCCACCACCACCAGATCGGCCAGCGTCATCTCTTCGTAGGCGATCCCCGAAGGTTTGATCACCACCAATCCTTGCAGACGATCGATCGCCGACACATTCCCCCAGGTAAAGGTCACCAAACCGTAACCGGGCAGGCTGAGGTTCGCCTCAAGCACCTGCTGTTTCAGTTCACTTAACATACCATGCCTCCTATTTGCATCTGTTGCTCAATCCAGCGTTTTGCCTGAGCGATATGTTGCCTATCCTCACCATCGTTACGCGCCCACATTTCCAGCAGGAACGGCCCCTGATACTTCAGGCGCTTTAACACGGCAAAGGTATGGGCAAAATCAACGCAGCCGCTGCCAAAAGGCACATCGCGAAACTGCCCCGCCGCGCCGGGTGCCACCGCTAAGGTATCTTTCAGATGGATGGCGGTGATCTTATCGATGCCCTGTTCCAGCTCAAAAGCCACATCGTTGCCCCAGGCGCTCAGGTTGCCGATATCGGGATAAACGGTGAACCACGGGCTGGCAATCTGCCGGGAAAACTCGCGCCATTTGCTGATGCTGTTGATAAACGGAGTATCCATAATCTCCACCGAGAGCATTACCTGCGCTTTGGCCGCTAGCGCGACCGCCCACTGCATGCCCTCGATAAAGCGCTCACGCGTGTGGCGATCCGAGCTTTCGTAGTAAACGTCATAGCCCGCCAGTTGAATATTCCTGATCCCGACATCCACCGCAAAGTTCAGCGCCTTTTCCATCAGAACACGCGCCTGCTGGCGGGTCGCGGCGTCGGCGCTGCCAAAAGGGTAACGCCGATGTGCCGACAGACACAGGCTGGGCAAGGCAATGCCGCTGTTAAAGCGGGCATTAATCAGCGCCAGCCGCTGTTGGTGATTCCAATCCAAACGCTGCTGACGTTCAGGCTGCTCATCGATGGAGATCTCCATAAACTGAAAGCCCAACTCGCTGGCAATATCCAGCCGTTGTGCCCAATCAAGCTCTGCCGGTAAGGCTTTCTCATACAGCCCCAGGCACAATGTATTAGTGGTGTGCATTCTTGACCTCGTTTAATGCCTGGGCGATCGCCAGATACTCCGCAAACCGCTCGCGTAAACGCCGATGGGCGGCCGCGTCGGGAAAATAGGTATGTAATTTCGGCTGCACAACCTGCACCGCCTCGGTAAAGCTGGCGTATTCGCCCGCCCCCACGGCGGCACAAAGTGCAGCGGCGCGGCAACCGCTTTGCTTTACCTCCACCACCTCCAGCGGCACATTGCCCGCGTTGGCAAACATCTGCATCCAGATAGCCGATTGCGTTGGGCCGCCGGTCATGCGGATCCGCTCCACCCGTGGGTTCAGCGCCACCATGCGATCCTGATGGATCAGATGCGAGAACACGATGCCCTGATAAATCGCATGCACCACATCCGCCATATCATGGTGGCCCCCCAGGCCGATCAGCCCTCCGGGCAGATTGCTGCCGAGATTGGAACCATACAGGTAGGGTAAAAACACGATATCGCTGGGCCGAACGCTGCGTTCTGCCACCCAATGGTTGAACTGCCCATAGCGCTGCGGGTCATTGCCGCAAAACTGGCGCAGGAACCAGGCCAGATTGCCTGCGGAGGTTGGGCTGCCTTCATGGACAAAATAGCGATCCGCCATGCAGTAACGCCCCCAGGCGAAAGGGTGCGCAGAGGGGATCACGCTTTCGGTCACGCAGGTCGCGATCGACCAGGTGCCCGCCACCGTGCTCAGAATGCGGTCATCCACCACTCCCGAACACAATGCCGCGCCAACCACGTCAAACAGGCCGCCGTATACCGCCGTTCCGGCAGAGAGTCCGCACTGTGCCGCAGCGCTGGCGGTGACCTGCCCGGCCAGCTCCGCCGATCCCAACAGCGGCGCGGTTTTATCCGCTACCTCCTCAATACCAAAGGCGGCCATCAGTCGCGGATCGTAATCCGCCAACTGCTGGTTAAACAGGTTGCTGCCAGAGATATTGGTCACTTCCGCCGCCGCTTCACCGGTTAGGCGAAAGCGCAGGTAGTCGTGTGCCATCAGCACGGCATCGATGGCGTCATACTCTGCGGGTTCGTGCTGTTTCAGCCAGCGCAATAGCACCGCCGGATGGCTGCTCCAGATGGGTTGCAGGCTGCGGGGATAAGTGCACTCTTCCACCCCTTGCTGCTGTAAATCGGCGACCATGGCACTGGCACGGGTATCCGATGAAACAATGCCGTTGCGCACCGGTTTCCCCTGCGCATCAATCGCATACAGCCCTTTACCGTGCGACGAAAAACTCACACCGCGCACTTGCTCACCGCTTACTGCGGCCAGATCCAGCACCTGGCGGATGGTCGAACAAAAATCCCGCCATAGCGCTTCCATCTCACGTTCACTGAACCCCGGCTGCAGGGACAAGGCTTCACCATCGCATTGCGCGACGGCAATTTCCTCACCGTCAGGGCGATACAGCCCCGCCTTGATCAGGGTGCCGCCAATATCTACGCCCAGAAAATATCCCATTGATGTTCCCTCTGCGTTATTTACGGCGGCTAGAACTGAGGTAAATGGCAGCGAGGATAATGCCGCCCTTAACCACGTTCTGAATGTAAGGCGACACGCTCATCAGATTGAGCCCGTTATTCAGCACACCGAGCATCATGGCCCCCACCAGAGTGCCAATAATGGCGCCCCGGCCACCGGAGATAGCCGCGCCCCCCAGCACCACAGCGGCGATCGCGTCCAGTTCAAAACCTTCACCGGCGTTTGGCTGCCCGCTCATCAGGCGCGAAGTCAATACCAACCCCGCCAGCGCCGCCGTTAGCCCGCTGACCACATACACCAGCACCTTATAGCGCGAAACGCGAATACCGCTCAGACGCGCGGCTTCTTCGTTGCCGCCAATGGCGTAAACATAGCGGCCAAACGGCAGATGGTTGAGCATGAGCCATGCCAGCACATAGACCCCAGCCATAATCAGGATCGGCACCTGAATACCCAGCACCGTGCCGCGCCCAAAGAAAGAGAACACATCCGGCAGGCCGGAAATCGGGTAACCACCGGTGTACAGCAGCGCCAAACCGCGGGCGATGCCCATTGAAGCCAGCGTCACGATGATCGGCGGCATACGCAGATAAGCAATGCAGGCCCCGTTAGCCAGGCCGAACAGAGCGCCGATCAGCAACGCGGCGACCATCGCCAGCGGAATCGGGATCCCGCCGAGCATCAATCCGGCGGCAATCGAGCCAGACAGCGCCATCACCGGCCCGACCGAAAGATCGATCCCCCCGGTCAGGATGGCGCAGGTCATCCCCACCGCAATAATGGCGTTAATCGACACCTGCCGTGCCACGTTGGTCAGGTTGTTAACCGTCAGAAAGCTGTCATTGAACAGGCTCATCAATAAAAACAGGATGGCGAAACCGATAAACGGCAGCACCGCAGGGTGATGCAGCAGTTTCTCCCAACGCTTGCTGGTGCTATGCGCCGGGGCATAACCCGAAGTAGAGGATTGTTCGATTCCGATCATAGTGCACTCCCGGTAGCATGAAGCATGATGTTGTGAGACTCGATTTCATCACCGGTCAATTCGGCAACAATGTGGCCAGCGCGGAATACCAGGACGCGATCGCAAACCCCGATAATTTCCGGTAATTCTGATGAAATCATGATGATAGAGATGCCTTTCTGCGTGAGCTGTTGCATCATCTGATAAATTTCAGACTTCGCACCGACATCGATCCCACGCGTCGGCTCATCAAAGATGAGGATGTTGCAGTCATTGTTCAGCCAGCGGGCAATGACCACTTTTTGTTGATTCCCGCCGCTCAGGGTATTGACCGCGGTATCCGGATCCGGCGTTTTCACCCCCACCTCACGGATCAGGCGCCGCACAATCTCGTTATCCTTACCGGCGTTGACAAAAAATCGGCCAAAACGCTCGTGGCGATTAAGCGTGATGTTCTGCGCCACCGAGAACGGCAGCACCAGCCCTTCGGTTTTACGGCTCTCCGGCAGCAGCCCGATCCCTTGTTTCAGCGCCTCCGCCGGGCTGCGTAGCGCGGCACTCTGCCCGTTGAGACGCACCTGTTTACGATAGCAAGCACTTGCACCAATCAACGCGGAGACCGTTTCCGTGCGCCCCGAGCCCACCAGCCCGGCGAACCCCAGGATTTCCCCTTTGAACAGATGGAAATGGTCTTCCTGCTGGTGTTTACTGCGCTGAATACTGGCTTCCAGCAGGCGCGTCGAAGTGTCGACCGGGTGCGATTTCAACGGAAAGGTGTGCTCAATGGTGCGCCCGACCATCAGCTTCACCAGTTCATCCACGTTGGTTTCGGCCACCGGCAGCGTCTGCACATAGGTGCCGTCGCGCAGCACGGTGATCCGATCGCACAGGGTGAAGATCTCGTCCAGATGATGCGAAATAAACACCATGCCGACGCCGAGCAATTTCAGATCGTTCATCACGCTGAACAGGTGATCGGCTTCGCCAGGAGTTAAGGTGGCGGTCGGCTCATCCAACACCAGAACGCGTGCATCCAGCGACAGCGCCTTGGCAATCTCGACGAACTGCTGCTGTGCAACGCTGAGTTGCTCCACCGGGCAATCGAGATCGATATTCACCGCCAAGCGTTTGAATATCGCTTCGACTTTTTTACGCATCGCTTTTCGATCTAATAATCCCCAACGGTTTTTGACTTCCCGATTGAGAAAAATATTGTCTATCGCGTTCATATAAGGAATTAATGAGAATTCCTGAAATATAATTCCCACACCGGCATCAATTGCCTGACGATAATTATCAAAGTGCCGGCTTTGCCCTTCCAGCAGTATTTCACCGGAGTCCGGCTGATGAATACCGCACATAATCTTAACCAGCGTCGATTTACCGGCACCGTTTTCCCCCAGCAGCGCATGAATTTCACCCTGCCGGATCGTCAGATTGATACCATCCAACGCCTTGACACCCGGAAAGGATTTCTTAATCTGCTTTAATTCTAATAATGCCGTCACGATGATATTCTCCGAGAATAGCACTCAACCAAAGGGCAGAGCGCTACCGAACGCTTACCAGCTAAAACCTTGCGCATTACTGCTGTCGATCAGTTTGACTTTCACCGGAATGGTTTTAGGCACATTCGCTCCCCAGTAACGGGCCAGCGCGATACCCAGTGCAATACGTATCTGATCGCGTGGGAACTGTGCAGAGGTGGCGATAAACGGCGAGTCTGGCTTGAGGATCTCCTGAATAGCCTCTGCCTGGCCATCAACGCTGACCAGCTTGGCCTTGGAACCGTTGCTCTTGATGGCCGCCAGCGCGCCAAGCGCCCCGACGTCATTCACGCTGAAGATACCGGCCAGATCGGGCGTCGATTGCAGCATGTTTTCCGTTACCGTCAGCGCCGTATCACGCTCTTGCTTACCATTTTGCTTGGTGACGATCTTCATCTCTGGGTGCTTTTTAATGGCATCTTCAAAACCGCGCACGCGTTCAAGAATCGGCACCACCGGGATACCGTCCAGGATCGCCACTTTGCCCTTGCCACCGAGTGATTTCGCCAGGTATTCACCCGCCTGGAAACCGGCGTCGTAGTTTTCTGAACCGACAAAGGAGTCCAGCGGCCCTTCGGCCTGGGCATCTACCGCCACCACCACGGCTCCGGCCTTATGGGCAGAAATCACCGCCGATTGCACCCCAACCGAATCCGTCGGGTTAATCAGCAAGATATCCACCTTCTTTTGCAGCATATCTTCGACGTCATTAATCTGCTTGGAGACATCATGACGGGCATCGGCAACATACACTTTGGCACCAATATCATTCGCCGCCTGTTCTAATGCCTGCTTCATTGAGACAAAATAATCGTTATTCATCTCCTGGAATGAAACACCAATAGTAATCTGCTTGGCTAATACCGATTGACTGGCGATCAGCATGCCACCAGCAAAAATAACCGGCAGCGTTTTCTTGATAAATGAAAACATATTTTATTCTCCTGTAGGGCGAATCATTATTATCAGAGCAACAATATGAATTAACCTATTTAACAGTAATAGCATCCCATGCTTGGTAAAAAGCATTTAAATCGTCGTTTAAAATCTAGAATTAAGGCACCAAAACAACCTTTATCGAATCCGTTGAATCCGCCAGCGCGAAAGCCTGATCCCAATCGTTTAAAGAAAAACTGTGGGTCACTACGCCTCTGGAGGTCACCAGGCCGCGCTCAAACAGATCGATAGCAATTTCATAACTGTAAGGTGCCAAGTGCGCGCCGCGAATATCCAACTCTTTGCGATCGCCAATAATCGACCAGTCGACGGTGGTTTCTTTGCCAAATACGCTGAATTCAACAAAGCGCCCCAGCTTGCGGATCATCTGCAAACCCTGAGTTACCCCGACTGGAGCCCCCGTCGCTTCGATATAAACATCACAGCCATAGCCACCAGTTAATGCCTTGACGATTTTATCGGCATCTTCTTTCAGTGGGTTGATCACCACATCGGCACCAAACTCTTTGGCAAGCTCCAGGCGCTCATCGATGGCATCGATCACGATCAGTTTTTTCGGCGTTTTCAGCCGGGCAACCTGCACCATACACAGCCCCAACGGCCCGGCACCGGCCAACACCACCACATCATCCAGCTGAATATCGCCACGCGCAACGGTGTGGATGGCGCAGGCCATGGGTTCGATCAGCACCGCATCTTCGTGGCTGAGGCTTTCTGGGATCTTATGAACGATCGCGTTTTCAGAAAAACGCATGTATTCCGCCATGCCGCCTTCGGCAACCTCTTTCTGGAAGCCGTAAATATTGTGCGTTTCACACATCCAATAGCTGCCAGATTTGCAGTAGCGGCATTCCCAGCACGGCACGATCTGCTCGGCGATCACCCGCTCGCCAATCTTGTATTTCTTCTCTGCGCCCTCGCCCATGGCAACAATGCGGCCATAGAATTCGTGGCCCGGCACCACCGGCGGTTTTACCCACGGCGTTTCTCCCCAGAACATCTGAGCGCCATTTTTACATTTGCAGTCCCCGGCGCAGATCCCACAGCCTTCAACTTTGATCACCAACTCTTTTGCCTTTGGCAGCGGCGTTGGCACCTGCTCAAAACGGTAGTCCTGTGGACCATGGCAAACCACCGCGCGCATCTTCTCAGGTAACTGGCTCATTTTGCTCTCCATTATCAACTTTATCAGACTTAAAAACCAAAATGTTGACGTTGTCATTTTTAGATAAAACAACACGTGCCAAGTTATTAATCGATATATTTCATAAGATTAATCATTAAATACTCACCAAAACTAGAAATGACAACGTAAACATTGAGCATCATATAAGCAAAGCCAAGAAAACAAATGTTTGAACAAAATCACAGTTCGTTAACATATAGCCTAAAGGCGCTACAAATTCCGATCGTGATCACATTCCCATCACCAAAGCATGACGTTATAAGGAGAGAAATAAGCGGCGGGCTTGCCTGGATAAACGGGGCGTTACAGCCAACGGCAACGCCCGCTCAATTGGAGAGATAGGTCTATTTAATCGTTACGCATTCAACGGCTAAGCCGCCAGATCGAGGCAGATTCCGCGCCCAACCGCAGTTGCAACCCCTGCTCTGCCACCTTGAGTTCACCCTCCCCCTCTAACCGCAGCCATGTGCCCTGCGCCAGTAACGGGCTGTATGGCAATACCGCTTCGCCGCTACCGCTGCGCTGCAACGCCACCAGCACCTGCTCTTGCTGGTAAGTACGCACAAACACCAGCGTTTCCCCTGCGGCATACAATACCTGGCAGCCGCCGCGCCGTAGCGCTTTGCTCTGTTTACGCAGCGCAATCAGGCGGCGGAACAGGTTCAGCAGCAGGTGATCCCACTGGCTTTCATCCCACGGGAAGGTTTTGCGGCAGAACGGATCGTTGCCGCCGTCCAGGCCGATTTCGTCGCCATAATACAGGCAAGGCACCCCGATCCAGCTCATCAGCCACACCGCCGCCATCTGCATACGCCGGGTGTTATTTTCCAGCATCGTCAGAAAACGTGCGGTATCGTGGCTGTCCAGTTGGTTAAACTGAATCAGTTGGCGATTGTGCGGCAACCCGGCACGATAACCGTCCATCCACTCCGCGCAGGTGGCCGCATCAATCTGTACCGGATGGTAGGCCACGTCCTGCCCGGCCAGAAACGCCCGCACCGGTAACGCAAAGCCCACATAGTTCATGGCAGCGTCTTCAACCCCGGCGTGCAGCCAGCGGCGGGCATCACCAAAATGCTCGCCCAGCACGTAAGCCTCTGGGTTCTCCTGCTTGACCACCTGATAAATACCGGCCAAATGTTGCAAATTCCCCTCAGCTCCGCCGTTTTCCCCCAGCATATGCACCACGTCCAACCGCCAGCCGTCAATGCTGTAAGGCGGCCGCATCCAATAACGCACTACGCTGTTATCGGCACGATAAATGGCATCAACCACCCGTGGCTCGGCGAAATTGAGTTTGGGCAGATTAGTATGGCCCTTCCAGGTCAATGCCTCGCCATCCGGATAAAAATTAAACCAGCCGCGATAAGGGGAGTCTGGGTGGTGACACGCCCCCTGCTCACCCTGCTGATAGCGATCAAACCACGGGTGTGAATCGCCGGTATGGTTGAAAACCCCATCCAGCACCATTTTCATCCCCACCTTGTGAGTACTTACTCGCAAACGCTGCAGTGCCTCGTTGCCGCCAAAGTACGGATCGACCTGGTAATAATCGTCAGTGTCATATTTATGCACACTCGGCGAGGTGAAAACCGGGTTGAGATACAACGCCGTCACGCCAAGCTGCTGCAGGTACGGCAGTTTCTCGCTGATGCCATCCAGATCGCCACCGTAGAAGGTCGACGCCGCATGTTTCTCTTCCAGCGGATGTTGCCAGTCGCGGCGTATCACCTCGCATCCTGCTGCATGATGGCGATAGCTGCCACTTTTAATGCCATGCGCTGCGCCGCTGCTGGCAAAACGATCGGGGAATATCTGGTAAAACACCTGGTCGGCCACCCACATCGGGCTATGATTCGGCTCATCGACCGCGAATTGCGCCAGTTGCCCCGGCGGGATCAGCGCCCCCCCTTGTGGGCCAAACCACTGCTGGCGATCGGCCCACAACAGTTTGAAACAGTAGCGCCGGGTGGCCTCTCCCTCGTTCAATGTCAGGCTGGCGTGATAGCGCCACATGCCTTCCGAGGCCTGCGCCTTCATTTTCAGCAACCATTCCTCATTATCCGGTTCGGTGCGCAAGAAGACCTGTTCGGGCAGATCCTCCCCCTGCAGCCACAGCGTGATCTCCAGACGTTGCCCTTTCTTCACCACGAAGGGGGGAACGGGTTGATGCCAGGCGTTAAGCATTAAGGTTCTCCTGATGTACAAAACGAAATCGACGACATTGTTTAATGTCCGGAACAATGCCACGTTGAGTGACATTTCCCCTCCTCTCTGAGCGACAAACTCGGGGGAGGAGCCGAGGGGTGGAGATGCAGTTCCCAGGGTAAATCAACGCTAACGCCTGGTTGATAATGAGAGTGTTTTTTGAACAACGTTGAAAGGGGTAGCTCTATAACAATATCGGCCCTGCGATCAGGGCCGATATTGTTCACGTCAATCCTGCTGTGTTGCCAACAACGCCTGCTTCTTCTGGCGTTTTACTTTGATGTAGTAACCCAGCAGCAGCAAGGCGACCCACACCAGCCCGGCATACAGCGAGACGCGGGTGGCCGGGAAGTAGCCAATCAGGCCGATAATGAACACCAGGAAGATAATGGCAAGCACCGAAGTGAACACGCCGCCGCGCAGCGGGAAGTCCAGCTTCTTCACCTGATCCTTGCTCAGGCTGCGGCGGAAAGCGATCTGCGAGATCAGGATCATAATCCACACCCACACGGTGGCGAAGGTGGCCAGTGAGGCGATCACCAGGAACACGCTTTCCGGCATGATGTAGTTGAGGTACACGGCAATCAGCATGGCCGCCATCATTACCACCACCGTCACCCACGGAATGCCGCGCTTGGAGATTTTACTGAACACCTGCGGCGCATGGCCCTGCTCGGCCAGACCGTGCATCATACGGCCAACGCCGAACACATCGCTGTTGATCGCCGACAGTGACGCGGTGATCACCACAAAGTTGAGAATGCCTGCCGCCATGGTGATCCCCATATGCTGGAAGGTCAGCACAAACGGGCTGCCGTTAGTGCCCACCTGATTCCACGGGTAGATCGACATGATGACAAACAGCGTTCCCACATAGAACACCAGAATACGCCATGGCACCGAGTTGATGGCTTTCGGGATCGACACCTTCGGATTTTTGGCTTCACCGGCGGTGATACCGATAATCTCGATGCCGCCATAGGCAAACATCACCAGTTGCAGCGACAGCAGCATGCCGATAAAGCCATTGCTGAAGAAGCCGCCATTCGTCCACAGATTGCTAATACCGGTCGCTTGCCCACCATTGCCAATGCCCCAGACAATGATGCCGATTCCGGCAACGATCATGATGATAATGGTGGCCACTTTGAAGAAGGAGAGCCAGAACTCCAGCTCACCAAACACCTTCACGCTCATCAGGTTGATGGCACCGATGATCAGCACCACGCTTAATACCCAGACCCAGTGCTGCACATCGGGGAACCAGACGCCCATATAGATGCCAAACGCCGTCACGTCGGCAATGGCCACGATCAGGATTTCAAAGCAGTAGGTCCAGCCCGTGATATAACCGGCCATCGGGCCAAGGTAATCCTGGGCATAGCGTGAGAACGAACTGGCCTGCGGGTTATTGACCGACATTTCGCCCAGTGCGCGCATGATGATGAACGCGACGATCCCGCCGATCAGGTAAGCCAGCAGAACGCTGGGGCCTGCCATGCGGATAGCTTCGGCTGAACCGTAGAATAAGCCGGTGCCGATCGCGGAACCGAGGGCCATAAAGCGGATGTGGCGCGTACTGAGGCCACGCTTCAGCTTATTAGGCGCTGTGGTGGATGACTGTTGTTGCATGGAAATGACCTGTCCCTTTAAACGAACAAAAGCCACGGACAAGTCCGTGGCCCAAAATTAAGATCGCAGTTTTATGAATGCACAGTCACTTCACGGCTGCGTGCAAAAACCCGATCATAAATTGCGACCAGCGCCAGCATCAGCAGCGAAGGCGGCAACCATGCCAAGCCCTGCGCCGCCAACGGCAGGTTATCGCTCCAGGCTGGCAGCAGATGCTGGAAGCTGGACGCTTTCACCGCGTCAAGAATACCAAACAACAGGCTGACTAACATCACCGGCGCAACAATACGTGAAGAACTGTTCCACCAGCGCAGGGTGAAGCTCAGCACCACCAGCACGATGCAAGGAGGATAGATCGCGGTCAGTACCGGGATCGAGATCTGAATCAGATGGCTCAGGCCGAGGTTGGAAACCACCATAGAGAACAGACCCAGAATAAACACCAGCGTCTTGTACGAGAACGGCAGATACTGCTCAAAAAACTCGGCGCAGGCGCAGGTCAGGCCCACCGCCGTGACCATGCAGGCGATAAAGATCAGCGCAGCCAGGAAGAAGCTCCCCAAGCCGCCAAAGGTATTCTGCACATAGGCATGCAGGATCACCGCGCCATTGGTGGCATCTGGCGTCAGCACGCCACTGCCCGAGCCCAGCTTGAACAGGCTCAGATACACCAGCGTCAGGCCAATACCGGCGATCAAACCGGCCAGAATAGTGTAACGGGTCAGCAGACCGGCATCCTTCACCCCGCGCGAACGTGCGGCATTCACGATCACGATGCCGAACACCATCGCCCCGAGCGTGTCCATGGTCAGGTAACCATTGACGAAGCCGGAGGAGAAAGGCACGCTCTGATAAGCCTCTACCGCCGGGATCGGTGCCCCTGCGGGCCACATCAGCGCGGCAATACCCAGAACGGCCAGCGCCACGATCTTCAGCGGTGCCAGAATATGCCCCACGGTATCAAGCAGGCGGCCCGGATACAGTGAAATACCGATCACCAGCGCGAAGTAGACCAGGCTGTAGATAAACAGCGGCAGCGGGCCGTCACCGGTCAACGGCGCAATCCCCACTTCAAAAGAAACGGTAGCCGTGCGCGGAGTAGCAAACAGCGGGCCGACGGCCAGATAGCACACCGTCGCCAACAGCAAACCGGCGCTACGGCCAATCGGCGTGCTCAGGGCATCAACACCGCCCCCCACGCGCGCCAGCGCGATCACCGTCACCACCGGCAGCCCCACGGCGGTGATCAGAAAGCCCAATGCCGCAGTCCATACGTGCTCACCAGACTGCAAACCCACCATCGGTGGGAAGATAATGTTCCCGGCACCGACGAATAAGGCGAAGGTCATAAACCCCAACGCCAGAATATCTTTTGATGTTAAACGCTGACTCATACTATGTTGTGTTGCCTGTAAAAATGAAAAAAATTTCCGCCCGTGTCGTGGCAAAAAACCGGAATTGAGTTGCGGCCTGCCCTGGCATCCTGAGCCTGATCGGCAACCAAAACGCACAATATCTGGCGCGTCGTACCGATCCAAAAGGGTTGCTCATGATGATGGGCAGCGTTTTAGAAGTGATATCCCCAACCGATTTCATGGTTGCAACCAGCAACGCTGGGGGTGAAACACCATGGGGGTTGAATGGAGGTTTAATCCAGCAACGCGGGCTAAGTTAAGCGTTTATAGCGCTGAAAGACAAGATGCAGCAAAGAAAGCAGAGCGATCGTCCAGATAATATTTTATAGCCAGTCGATCATAGGGGTTATCAAGAAATACACACTACATGATTTGTATTATCTTTGAGCAATAAGCTCACAGAGTGTGAAACATTGTGCTAAATATTGCGTACAAACACCAAAATTTAGCCATTCATCGCACATAATGCGCTCGTTTTTTGCTCTCAAAAAAGCGGTTCCAACCCCAGAATCATGCGCGTTTTGCGCAGCGTGTCCGGGGGCAATGGCAGATAACCGTCGTGATTCACCAGCGCCTGCCCTTGCTGCGAAAGCACGCGATCGAGAAAAGCTGCAGTCAGCGGTTCCAGTGGCTGGTTCGGTGCTTTATTGATGTAGATATACAGATAACGCGCCAGCGGATAGCTACCGTTACGCACATTACTTTCCGTCGGGGCGACGTAGCGATGGCCTGATTCAGCCAACGGCAGCAAACGCACCCCGCTGGCACGAAAACCAATGCTGGCATAGCCGATGCCGCTTAACGATCCCGCCACCGCCTGCACCACCGAAGCCGAACCTGGCAGTTCATTCACTCGCGCCATAAAATCCCCGCCACACAGGGCACGCAGCTTGAAATAGCCGTAGGTACCGGAAGCAGAATTGCGGCCAAAGCGTTGCAAAGTGCGCGGTACCCAACTGCCCTGCAACCCCAGTTCGCCCCAGCGTTGGATCGCGCTATTTTCGCCGCAGCGGCGGGTGGAGGAAAAGATCTGATCGAGTTGCTGCAGGTTCAGCCCGCGCAGCGGGTTGTCCTGATGGACCAGCACCACCAGCGCATCGACCGCCACCGGCACCGCCAGCGGCGGATAACCATAATGTTGCTCAAAGGCCGATATTTCCGCCGCTTTCATCGGGCGGCTCATCGGCCCCAGTTGGGCCGCACCCGCCGCCAGTGCGGTCGGGGCCGTGGAGGAACCGGCGGCCTGGATTTGCAGGTTAACATTGGGATAGTGGCGGCTAAAATCCTGCCCCCACAGCGCCATCAGGTTGGCCAGCGTGTCTGAACCTACGCTGGAAAGATTGCCAGCCAGCATGCCGTCCGGCTGCGCCTGTGCTCCGGGGCTGAGCAACAGCATCAGACCAAGCAGTAATCCTGAGGTAAATCGGGCCATAACCACGTCCGCGCGTTAATTTTTCACCGCATTCTCTGACAAAGCAGCGGCGACAATCAACCGATTAGGCAAGGTAAAGATGAAACGCGTGCCGATACCGGGCTCGCTCAAAATCTCCAGCCGTGAATCATGGTGGCTGAGCGCATGCTTGACGATCGCCAGCCCCAGCCCGCTGCCGCCGGTCTGGCGTGAACGCGCCTTATCAACGCGGTAGAAACGCTCGGTGAGCCGAGGGAGATGCTCAGAAGCGATCCCCGGCCCGCTGTCGCTAACCTGAAACTGCGCGCCCTGTGGCGTCTGTTGCCAACTCACCTCAATATTGGTGCCCGGCGGCGTATGGTTTACGGCGTTATACACCAGATTGGAAACCGCGCTGCGCAACTGATCCTCATTGCCAAACACCCTAAGGTTTTCATTAACGCGGAAGCTGATCGCATGATTGCCATTACTGAGCGACTGCGCTTCGCGCTGCAACACCCGCAGCATCAGTGGAATATCCACTTTTTCATTCATATCGACGTTGGGAGCCGCCTCAATACGTGACAGCGTCAGCAACTGCTTCACCAGACCGTCCATGCGTTTGGTCTGCTCCTGCATGGTGCTCAGCGCTTTGCCGCGCAGTGAACCATCCAGTTCCTGATCGCTCATCATCTCCAGATAGCCTTGCAGTACCGTCAGCGGGGTGCGTAGCTCATGGCTGACGTTAGCGAAGAAGTTACGGCGAGCCCCTTCCAACTGGCGCATCTGGGTCACATCGCGCGCCACCATCAGCAATTGCCCTTCGGAATAGGGCATTACGCGGAACTCGACAAAGTGCTCGTTATTCAACTGCAGCGTCAGCGGTTTAGAGAATTCCTGCTGTTGCAGATACTGGCTGAACTCCGGGTAACGCAGCAGGTTGAGGATATGCTGGCCGTTATCCTCCGGCCAGCGGAAGCCCAGCAGATGCTGCGCCAGGCCGTTACACCAGAAAATATTGCCTTCGACGGTAGTCATCACCACCGCATCGGGCAGGGATTCGGCCCCGCTGCGAAAGCGTTTAATCAGCAGCGCCAGTTCACGACGGCGGCGACGGTTACGCTGCTGCATCTGATACAGGCCGTAAAACAGCGGCTCCCAGCTCCAGCGCCCCGGCGGCGGCGTCATGCTGCGATCAACCCACAGCCAGTGGGAGAGTTTGAGTTGGTTGTAAAAATTCCAGGCCAGTGCAATCAGCACCGCCACCAGCAGGAACCAGGGCAAATAGCCAAAAATCAGCCCCAGCAATACTGCAGGCAAACAAAAAAGGGCCAGCTCAAGAGCCAGCCTCTTCCAGGATAGGCGTTCTAACACGACATCTGCTCCAGCATAGCGCGATCAATAGCGCGTAGAGAACCGGTAGCCGGTGCCCCGAACGGTTTGAACCATTTTGTCATGACCACTGGTCTCCAGCGCCTTACGCAGCCGGCGGATATGCACATCAACGGTACGGTCTTCTACATAAACGTTAGTGCCCCAGACGTGATTAAGCAACTGCTCACGGCTATAAACCCGCTCTGGGTGGGTCATAAAGAAGTGCAACAGCTTGAACTCGGTCGGCCCCATATCGAGCGCCTGGCCGCTCGCCATCACCCGGTGTGAAGAAGGATCCAGGCTTAATCCTTGCATTTCAATCACGTCTTCCACTGCCATCGGTGATATCCGGCGCATCACCGCTTTGATTCGCGCCACCAGCTCTTTGGGCGAGAACGGTTTGGTGATGTAATCATCCGCCCCCACTTCCAGGCCGCGCACCCGATCTTCTTCTTCACCGCGTGCGGTCAGCATCATCACCGGGATATCCCGGGTCAGCGCCTCGCGCTTCATATGCTTGATAAACTGAATGCCAGAACCGCCGGGCAACATCCAGTCAAGTAACACCAAATCAGGGAACGGCTCGGACAGGCGCGTAATGGCACTGTCGTAATCCTCGGCTTCCAACGGTTGGTAACCATTCTGTTCCAACACAAAGCACACCATCTCACGGATCGGCGCTTCGTCTTCCACCACCAGTATGCGTCTTGCCATCGTCAATCCTGCCAATGTGTTATTTAGGCTATGTTGCGGTGCCATTATGCGTCAGTTTTGTGACACTTTTATGAAAATCACTGCTACCTTTGCGGCTCTATTCTAACGATCAAAGAAAAATCATTTAGATGTCATAATGATTGCGTTACCACCGGGCACAGCCGCCCCTTATCATTAACACAGTTATATTTTACGCAGGGAGTATCATGCGCCTGATTCATACCTCTGACTGGCATCTGGGCCAATACTTTTTCACCAAAAGCCGTGCCGCCGAGCACCAGGCCTTTTTGCGCTGGCTGATCGAACAGGTGGAGCAGCAGCAGGTGGATGCGCTGATCGTCGCCGGGGATCTGTTCGATACCGGTTCCCCGCCGAGCTACGCCCGCGAACTGTACAACCGCTTTGTGGTGGAATTACAGCATACCGGCTGCCAGTTGGTGATCCTGGGCGGCAACCATGACTCCGTGGCCACGCTCAATGAATCGCGTGAGCTGCTCTCCTGTCTGAATACCACCGTGATTGCCAATGCGCAAACGGCAATTGAACAGCAGATCCTGGTGTTGCAGCAGCGCGATGGCCGACCGGGGGCGGTGCTGTGTGCCATTCCGTTCCTGCGCCCGCGCGATCTGCTCACCAGCCGCGCTGGGGAGTCCGGCACGCAAAAGCAGCAGGCATTACAAGAAGCCATCGCCGAACATTACCACCACCTGTATCAGGCCGCCTGCGCGCGCCGCGCCGCGCTGGGCCTGAAGCTGCCGATTGTCGCCACCGGCCACTTAACCACCGTGGGGGTGACCACCTCCGACTCGGTGCGCGATATTTATATCGGCACGCTGGATGCCTTCCCGGCGCAGGCGTTCCCCCCTGCAGACTACATTGCGCTCGGCCATATCCACCGCGCCCAGAACGTGGCTAAATCTGACCATATTCGCTACAGCGGCTCACCGATCCCGCTCAGCTTCGACGAACTCGGTAAAGCCAAAAGCGTCTTGCTAGTCGATTTCGCCGACGGAGCTCTGCAACAGGTTAACGCGCTGGAGGTGCCCACCTTCCAACCGATGCAGTTGATCAAAGGCGATATATCGCAGATCGAACAACAGCTGCGGCAATTTGCCGATTACTCGGGGGAATTGCCGGTTTGGCTGGATATCGAAGTGGCGACGCAGGATTACCTCAGCGATATCCAGCGCCGCATCCAGCAACTGACCGATGCGCTGCCGGTGGAGGTATTACTGCTGCGGCGCAGCAAAGAACAACGCCGCCAGGCGATCGCCCAGCAGGACAGAGAAACCCTGAATGAATTGAGCGTTAGCGACGTCTTTGAACGGCGGCTGGCGCTGGAGAGCGAAATGGCAGAACCGCGCCAGCAAAGGATGCGCCACATGTTCCAACAGGTGGTTGAAACCTTGCACCAGGATGAGGAGCCTTCCGTATGAAGATCCTCAGCCTGCGCCTGAAAAACCTCAACTCGCTGCAAGGCGAGTGGAAAATCGACTTCACTGCCGAACCCTTCGCCAGCAACGGGCTGTTTGCCATCATCGGCCCGACCGGGGCGGGCAAAACCACGTTGCTCGACGCGATTTGCCTGGCGCTGTATCACCAAACTCCCCGGCTGAACGTCACGCCAAGCCATAACGAACTGATGACGCGCCACACCGCCGAATCGCTGGCGGAAGTGGAGTTTGAGGTGAAAGGCACCGGCTATCGTGCCTTCTGGAGCCAGCGCCGTGCCAAAAACGATCCCAGCGGTAACCTGCAAGCACCGAAAGTGGAATTGGCGCTACGGGAAAGCGGCAAGATCCTGGCAGACAAAGTGCGGGATAAGCTGGATCTGATCGCTTCTATCACCGGGCTGGACTTCGGCCGTTTCACCAAGTCGATGATGCTGTCACAGGGGCAATTTGCCGCGTTTCTCAATGCCGACGCCAACGATCGCGCCGAACTGCTGGAAGAGTTGACCGGCACCGAGATCTACGGCCTGCTTTCCGAACGGGTCTTTGAACAACACAAGCAGGCAAAAACCGAGCTGGATGCCCTGCACCAGCGCGCCAGCGGCATTGAGCTGTTGACTGATGAACAGCGCCAAGCCCTGGAAAACCAGCTTACGGCCCTCAGCGTGGAAGAGCAGCAGCTCAGCCAGCAGGCACAACGGCGCCAGCATGAGCTGAACTGGCTGCAGCAGTGGCAGCACGCCCAACGGCAGTTGCAAGACTGCCAGCAACAGCTCAGCGCCGTGCAACAGGCCCACCAGCAGGCAGCACCGCGGCTGCAGCAACTGGCACGCAGCGAACCGGCAGAAAAGCTGCGCCCGCTGCTCGATGAGCGTAACCGCTGCCAGCAGGACAGCCAGGCCCTGCAACAGCAAATCACGCTATTACTGCAACAGCAGCAGCAACAACAGGCACAAACTGTTCCGCTACAACAACGGTTAGCGCAGGCGCAAACGGCCAAGCAGGCACAGATTGCACACCAACAGCAGCAACAAGCGTTGATCGATGAGCAGGTGCTACCGCTCGATCAGCAGATTGCCCACGGGCAAAACACGTTGGCTGAGACGCATAAAAAACGCACCGATAGCCAAAAGCAGCACGAAGAACTCGGCCGCACATTGGAGCAACTGGCAAACCAGCGCACACAGCTTTCCGCTGTGGCAAGCCAGTCGCAGGCGCAACAGGCGGCTTTGACCACGGCGCTGCAACAACATCAGCAACAGCAGGCGGCGCTGGAAACGCAGTCTCCGCAGGAAAAGCTGCGCCAGCGCCAGGCAGAGCTGGCCGATTTGCGCCCGGTACGCCAGCAGTTGTCCAACTTAGCGTTGCTGTTTCAGCAAGGCCAGCAGCACCTGCAGCAGCAACGGCTGGAGTTTGACGATCGTCAAAAGCAGTTGACCGAGGCAGAAACGCAGCTTGAGCAGGCTCGTCAGCAGTACAAGCAGCACAAAGCGCATCTCAACGACGTTGAGAAAACCCACGAGCTGGAAAAACTGATCGTCAGCCTGGAGGCCGAACGCGCCCGGCTGCAAACCGGCGAGCCTTGTCCGCTGTGTGGTTCCACTCAGCACCCGGCGATCGCGCAGTATCAGGCGGTAAAGCCCTCAGAAACCGCACAGCGCGTCGCCGAAATGCGTGCGCAAGCCGAAACGCTGTATACGCAAGGCAGCGAACTGCGCGCGCGCTGTGAAAGCCTGAAAGAGCAACAGCAACAACTGCAACAGCGACTGAAACAGCAACAGCAGCAGCAGGAACAGCATCTGCAACGCTGGCAAACGCTCAGCGCGCCGCTGGCGTTTGACTTTACCCTGCACGACGCGCAGCGCCTGAACGATTGGTTGGCCGCCTGCGATAGCGAAGAGCGCACGGCTCAGCAACGGTTGTTACAGCACCAGCAGGCTGCCCACGCCGTTCAGCAGGCCAAGGATGAATTGAGCACCCTGCTGCTGGCGCAGCAAAAAAACCAGCAGGATATCGCACTGCTGGATGAGCGTTTCAACCTGCTGCAGACAAGCCATGCAGAAACCCTGCGCCAGCATGAGCAATGGCAACAGCTGGCGCAGCAGCAAGAAAAAGAGCTCGCAGAACTGCGCCGTGAACGTATTGCGCTCTTTGGTGAGCAACAGGTGGCACAGGTGCGCCAGCAGTTGCAGGCGGCACAAACGGCTTGCGACAACGCCCTGCAACAGGCCACAGAACAATTGAGCCAGGCGCAGGAGCAGCGCGAGCGCTTAATGGGCCAACTCACCGGCTTGCAACAGCAACAACAGCAGTATGCCGAGCGTTTACAGGCGGCGGAACAGCAGTGGCTACAGGCGCTCGCCAGCAGCGAATTCGCCGATGAAGCGGCGCTGCGCGCTGCGTTGCTTGACGAGAGCGTGCGCCAACAATTACAGCAAGAAAAAGAAGGGCTGCAGCAGCGTCAGGTACAAGTCAACGCCCTGTTGGCCCAGGCACAGCAAGCGCTGGAGCAGCAACGCCTCTGCCGCCCGGCAGATCTGGATGAGGCGCTCGCGACCCCGGCAGCCCTGAGCCAATTGGCCGAGCAGCTAAAAACGCTGCAACAACGCCAGGGGGAAGTACGTAACCAGTTAAGCAGCGACGCGCAGCGCCGCTTAAACCAACAAACGCTGTTTGAGCAGATCGCCCAAAGCCAGCAGCAGTACGACGACTGGAGCATGCTCAATCAGTTGATAGGCTCGAAAGAAGGCGACAAGTTCCGTAAATTTGCCCAAGGGTTAACCCTCGATCATCTGGTGTATCTGGCTAACCACCAGCTTGGTCGTTTGCACGGGCGCTATCTGTTACAACGCAAAACCAGCGACGCGCTGGAACTGCAGGTGGTGGATACCTGGCAGGCCGATGCCCTGCGCGATACCCGCACCCTGTCCGGCGGTGAGAGTTTCCTGGTCAGCCTGGCGCTGGCCTTGGCGCTTTCCGACCTGGTCAGCCACAAGACCAGCATCGACTCGTTATTCCTTGACGAAGGCTTCGGCACGCTGGACGCAGAAACGCTGGATACCGCGCTGGATGCTCTCGATAGCCTCAATGCCACCGGCAAAACTATCGGCGTGATCAGCCATGTCGAAGCGATGAAAGAACGCATCCCGGTGCAGATTAAAGTGAAAAAGGTCAACGGGCTGGGGATTAGCAGGCTGGAACCGCAGTTCCGCATCGAGTAACTGGCTCACTGGCCGCAGAGAAATGTGATCACAACTGCAGTCCAGGGCGAAAAGCGTTGAGCCACGGCGGGCAATGGTTATCATGCAACTGAATTACCCGTAGTCATTCGAGTGCCAGCGCAGCTTGATGTATGACGGGGATAAAAGGATTGTCACTGTGAATACAGGCAAAACCTGACCTTCGGGATCGCTCCTGGGTGTCGGGTTTTTTCGTTTTCAGCGGGCTGGAAAAGCCAGGAATAGCCATGAAAATCGCTAAAATACTCAATAATAACGTAGTGATTACGCTGAATGGCCATCAGGAAGAAACGGTGGTGATGGGGCGAGGCATTGGCTTTAAAAAGAAAGCCGGTGATAGCGTAGATGAAAGCCTGATCGAGAAGGTATTTACCCTCAACAGCGGCGAGATGAGCGAGCGTTACAAAGAACTGCTGGCGGAAATTCCGCTGGCCTGCATTACCACCGCCGATCGCATTATCACCCTCGCCCGCCAGCGGCTGCCGGGGAAACTGCACAACATCGTCTATATTACGCTGACCGACCATATCCACTTCGCGCTACAGCGCCATGCACAAGGGTTGGACATCAAAAATGTGCTGCTGTGGGAGATCAAAAAACTCTACCCGAACGAATTTGCCCTCGGGCTGGAGGCGCTGACGATCATCGCCCAACGCCTGGAAGCCCAGCTACCGGAAGACGAAGCCGGGTTTATTGCCCTGCACCTGGTCAATGCCCAGCTTAACGACGAAATGCACAACACCCTGCATATTACCCGCGTGATGCAGGAGATCCTGAATATCGTCAAATACCATTTCCGCTTTGATTACAATGAAGAAGCGCTGAGCTATCACCGTTTCGTCACCCATCTCAAGTTCTTTGCCCAGCGCCTGCTGGGGAAAAACTACGTCGACAGTGACGATGATTCGCTGTATCAGGTGGTGAAGGACAAATACCACGAATCATTCGCCTGTGCTGGCAAGATCAACCAGCACATTGAAAAGCACTACCAGCATCGGCTGACCCGTGAAGAGATGATGTTTCTGACCATCCACATTGAGCGGGTGCGCAGCGAGAGCGAAGGGAATTACGTCGCCAGGGAGTGACCCCCTTCAGCCCTTGGCGAAAACGATCACTGCGGCCACAGCCAGGCCGCGCCGCGCACACCGCTGGAATCGCCGTGGATCGCTTTGCGGATCGGGGTTGCGCATTCGCCGCCAAATACCCACTGTTTCACTAAAGGCGGCACATTCTGGTACAGGCGTTCAACGTTGCTCATCCCGCCCCCAAGAACGATCACATCAGGATCAAACAGATTGATCGCGTGGGCCAAAGACTTCGCCAAACGCATTTCGTAGCGGGCGATCGCCCATTCTGCCGTCGCATCCTGCTGCTGCGCCAACGCCATGATCTCATGCCCTTTCAGCGCATTACCGCTCAGGCGCGCATAGTCGGTGGCAAACCCCGTGCCGGAGATAAAGGTTTCAATACAGCCCTGCTTACCGCAGTAGCAAGGCACTTCGGCGCGAAAACGCAGCTCATCGTCATCCAGCCAGGGCAGCGGATTATGGCCCCATTCGCCGGAGATGCCGTTCCTCCCGGCGTGTACCTTGCCGTTAATCGCCACACCGGCACCGCAGCCGGTCCCCACGATCACCGCAAACACCGTTTGGCACCCCGCAGCGGCCCCGTCGGTGGCTTCTGACACCGCCAGACAGTTAGCATCGTTTGCCAACCGCACCTCACGCGCCAGTATGGCCGAAAGATGTTTATCCATCGGCTGGCCGTTCAACCAGGTTGAATTGGCGTTCTTCACCAGCCCGGTAAAAGGCGATAATGTGCCGGGAATGCCCACGCCAACCGAGCCTGGCTGGCCGGTTTGCTCTTCCGCCAGCCTCACCAAGCCAGCAATCGCTTCCAACGTCTGCTGATAATCATTACGCGGCGTGGCAATACGATGACGGAACAGCTCCTGCCCGTCGTTGGCTAACGCGATCACTTCAACCTTTGTGCCACCAAGATCAATACCAATGCGCACTATTTTCTCCTCAACACGCAACGACAACGGACATACAGCCTAATGTAACCCAGCTGAAAAATCTTGTGCTTACTGTTGGCATTGCAGCAGCACGTAGCAGAAACGCGGGAGCCGCCGCAATTCCACGGGAATAAGGCGATTTTCCAGCGTCAATTCGTTATCATGCCGCCCTGCTTTTGATGAATCTGCGTGCGATCCTCATGAGAAATGATGGAGATAAGTGCACGCCCAGCCTGGGATAACATTATGCTGTGGTTTAAGAATTTGATGGTTTACCGTTTGAGCCGCGACGTTGCGCTAAACGCGGATGAAATGGAAAAACAGCTCAGCGCCTTTGCGTTCACCCCGTGCGGTAGCCAGGATATGGCCAAAACCGGCTGGGTCTCGCCGATGGGCTCTCACAGCGACGCACTGACGCACGCCGTTAATGGCCAAATCATGATCTGCGCCCGTAAAGAAGAGAAGATCCTGCCTTCACCGGTGCTGAAGCAGGAGTTGCAGGCCAAGATCGATAAGCTCGAAGGCGAACAGCACCGCAAACTGAAGAAAACCGAGAAAGACTCGTTGAAAGATGAGGTGCTGCACAGCCTGTTGCCGCGCGCCTTCAGCCGCTTTAACCAGACCTTTATGTGGATCGACACCGTCAACGGCCTGATCATGGTCGATGCCGCCAGCGCCAAGCGCGCCGAAGATACCCTGGCGCTGCTGCGTAAAAGCCTGGGTTCACTGCCGGTGGTGCCGTTGACCATGGAAAGCCCGATCGAGCTGACGCTGACCGAATGGGTGCGCTCCGGCGAACTGCCAGCCGGTTTTATCATTCAGGACGAAGCCGAGCTGAAAGCCATTCTGGAAGACGGCGGCGTGATCCGCTGCAAGAAGCAGAATCTGATCAGCGATGAGATCGCCGTACATATTGAAGCAGGCAAGCTGGTGACTAAACTGGCGGTCGACTGGCAGGAGCGGATCCAACTGGTGCTGGCTGACGATGGCTCTCTCAAACGCCTGAAGTTTGCCGACGCCTTACGCGAGCAGAACGCGGATATCGAACGTGAAGATTTCGCCCAGCGTTTCGATGCCGATTTCATTCTGATGACCAGCGAACTGGCGGCATTGATCAGCAATACGATCGAAGCCTTGGGTGGCGAAGCGCAGCGATAAACGCAAAGCCGCCGGGGTACGGTGTCGCACCCCGGCGGTAAATTATTTACTCAGATAACGGCACAGGTAGGCGGTTGCATCAGCAACCTGCAAGTTGAATTCACTTTTCCCCGGCACAAAAAACTTTTCACCTGGCGTAAACACCTGCCAGTCCGGCGCTCCCGGCAACAGCACTTTCAATGCCCCGGTGATCACCGTCATCTCCTCCGGCTGTGCGGTGCTGAAGGTGTATTCCCCCTCCTCCATCACACCGACGCTGGTACGACCGATGCTGCTACTGTCGAAACCGATAGACTTCACTTTTCCGGCAAAATATTCGTTCACTTTCAGCATAAACTGGCACCCGCGTTATCATCTTAATGGAACCCCATATTGGGGGATGGAGCCTGATCTGTCACTGGTTTTTGACACGAAATGCGATCACGGCGCACGGGAAGGCTGCCGCGTTTTTCTTCATGTCGAGCTGGATTCACCGCCGGGGTAAAAAAATGGGGCCAGAAGGCGAATGCTTGTCAGTTAAGGCTAACCAGTTCCCTCTCCCTTGGGGAGAGGGTTAGGGTGAGGGGATGAACACCGCACTACAAGCCCCCGGCCCTCTCCCACTGGGAGAGGGGGCAGTTCCTTTAGCATTTCACACGATTATGCAGTTTTGCGTTTAGCTGACAAGCATTAGGCCAGAAGGCCCCAAACGGTTAACAGTATTCAATGAAAAACAGGTTCAGAGGACAGATATTTCTCAAGCATTAACCTTATTGCCGCTGCTGCAGATGGCTCATACTGCCATACAGCGCCAGCAACTGGGCATATTCAGCCGCGTCATAAAAACTGCAGGTGCCGCGGCCAAACTCTTTCGCCACTTCTACGGCAAATTTCACCGTCAATGCAATGTCCACTTCATGGCTGGCCCCGGTGCCACAGCCCGGCACCACCGATTCCGTGCAGATCGCCACGCCAACCACCGGCGCCTTGGTGGCCGTTGAGGGTTGCAGAATACTGTTGAGGTGATGCACACCATTGCCGTAAGGGGTAATGTCCTGCGTGGTGATCGGAAATGTCACCGCCGCGCGGCCGCTGGTCATCTCCATAATACGCAGCAAATCTTCCGCTACCCGCAGGATGTAGCCTTCTTTCACCGTCGGCGACAGCGCATAACCCTTATGATTGATGATCCTGTTACCTTTGGTGGTATCAATCGACAAAACAGCATCCGCTTCCGGCACCACTTCATTATCATTCATCGTGACGTCGTCGATCGGCGAATCCATAAAGTCCACAGGATCGTGCGGGCGCGTGGGGGCGTTCGGGCAAATATGGGTGGTAATAATCACGTCCCCCGGCAGCACGTCACCTTTGCGCTGCATTTCTGCCAGCTTCAGGGCACAGGCTATCGCGGCAATGGCGCCATCACCATCAGAGACCAGCCCAATGCGCGTCGGGCGTGCGCCAATGCCCCCCAAGCGGCCAATAATCCCCAACGTTGGCGCGCTGCCACCTACGCTTTTACCCTCGCTGCCAGCGATTTCAATACGGACAAAATCCGTCGATCCTTTTTCACCCGTGGCGCGCAGGGTACTGGCTTTGATCGCCGGATATGATGCGAATAAATCAACAATATCCTGGCCGCTCACATCAGCATTATCGATTAACTCAAAAACCTGCAGCGTTTGTTGCAAACTCATGTCCTATACCTCGCAAATTTTTTCTGGTGTATTCATGCCCCAGCGTTATTTCCCTTTACTGGAAAAAATGGAATTGAAAAAGTTGTACAACGCGTCGCCGGCAATAAACCCGGCCGCCATGATCTCCATCGGAGTACGGCCTTGATCCCCCCAGCGCTTGATGATCAGGATACGCAACGCAATTCCTACCACCACCGCCCACCCCGCCAACGGGTTGTTAATCAGTAAACCGGTGGCCAGCAGCACTCCAAGCTGGCGTTTTGGCCCCCCGATAAACTGCACGATGGCCCCTGGAATAGCCCAGATCAGCAGGCTGAAAGCGATTCCCGGTTGCGCCCCGGCCTCGATGGTTTTGGCATAAACGCGCGCCACCGGTGGAACCAGATCCTGCAGGAAATAGCTGGTATAAGAGAAATAGACCACCGGAATAGCGATCACAAAAGCGATCAGCGCTGCAATCAGTTGAATGCGGCGCCCCAGCAGTTCCTGCTGCAAATCCTTGCCGTAGCCACGCAGGATAAAGCCCGCTTTCAGGTCAAACCCCATATCAGCAAATGCGGGCCCCGTGGCGGCGGTAAAACCGGTGAGAATACACAGCGCCAACGGCGGGAAGCCGAGCAGAATACCGATAATCAAGGTGATCAGCGCTACGGCAAAGGCCGGGAACCAACCGGAATGCATTGCCGCGATCCCGACGATCAGCTCATGTACGAAGGCGGCAAAAGCGGCATAAATCACAAACAGCAGCAGCATGGTCAGCGACATTTCGCTGTACAACCCCCCGCCCAGGGCCAGCAGTGCGGCGATCGCCACATAGCCCGCAGCCCCTAAGCCCAACGCTTTACGGACTTCGCTGTCCGGCTGCGTATGGGTGGAAGCGATATCCGCATTCTTGTTGCGGATCACCTGAACCACCTGAATCAGCGCCACCAGGCCAGCGCCTACCATCACACCGTGCGGAATATACTGCGCATTCAGATCCACCCCCGTCAGCGGTTGGCCGTAGGCGCGCAGCAACAGACCTATGCCGAACATGCTCAGCGCCCAGATGTTGCCAATAAACGCAGTACCAAAAGCCGCCATCGGGATTTTAAGCATCGAACCGGCAACCCCAATCACCACACCTACTACCAGCAGCCACGCTTGCTTACCACCGCGATCGCCAGCTTTGATCGCCTCTGCGGCGGCCACGCCCGGTGGCCAGGCATTGGCCGCTGGAAACACTTTGGTGTCAAACAGGCGATACAGCAGATAGGCATCAAGCAGCATCGCAGCAGCCACACCGCAGAACATCGGCATAATCAGTTGGGGTTGCCCCATCACATAAGGAACGGCAATTGGCATTAGCAGGCTGTTAGCGGCACCAAAGGTGGCGGAAGAAATCACCGTTTGTGCCAGGTTCTGGGTATGTATTGAGCGATAACGCTGGAACATCTGCAGCGGAATACGCGCCAGCAACATAGCGAACAGCGCACCGATAATCGAGGTATTGGGCGTCACCCCCAGAGTGGTGATGAGCTGCACCCCGATAATGGCGCCGATGACCGACAGCAGCACCATCACCAGCAGCGTGCCAATATCTTTTAACGGATTAATGCTTGTCTCTGGTTTCATAAACAGTGTCTCTGAATATTCCTGTTTGTTTGGCAAAAATAATATTTCAGGTATCAAATGCCGCTGCAGTTCCATTATTTGGAACTTACAATGAAATGGTTTATTTATTGCCTGCATTGGTCTGATTTAATTACAACCCGGCAATTAAATCGTCTGTAAATACCCCTGGTGTTGAAACAAAAATTAATTCAATCGTAACGCTGTTTTATAAACCTATACCCCAAATAATTCGAGTTGCTTGCAGGCGGCAACTGAGCGACAAATCGGTCTTTGACCGATTTGAACAGCGCTTGCGCTGGCCCACAGGGTGAGCCTCTCTGAGGCTCATAAGCCCCAGGAGCTTACTCAAGATCGTTCCTGGGGTGAGTGACAAATCTGCTTGGCAGATTTGAACGCTGCTGGAGGCCCTACATGGGCCGAGTAACGCCGCCAACACCCAAGCAACTTGAAGTATGATGGGTATAGACCACCTGTTGCCAGTACTCATCACCAAGCCTTACTGCCAGTTGCCGGGAAACCGCCAGCAATGCCTCAAGCACCAGAGGTGAGTACGGCTGTTCTTCGCTCTGTGAGGGAAAAGATAAGCATAACCCCACCGTCTCATTGCGGTGTTTATTGGTTACCGACGTTGCCAAAGAGCTGATCCCCGGCAGCGTTTCGTTACACGCTAATGACCAACCTTGCTGCCTAACCTGGGCCAATTTTTGTAGTAGTGCATCCAGCGTCTGCGGTGAGTTGGCAGCGGTGGCCTGATAGCCTGCCGCAAAACGTTCACACACCTGTTCATCACTTTCTCGCGCCAGCATCGCCCGCCCAACGGAGGTTTCTGCTGCCGGTGAACAAACGCCTACCGGTGTAACCACCTGCAGGAAATGGCGGCCAGGGAAGGTGCGCATCACACGGCTCTCGCGCCCTTCCAGCATCGCGATATAACCGGTGCAAAAGGTCAGTTGGTTGAGCTGGCTCATCAGCACCGTGGCGCTTTCCACCAGCGGCGTTGACAGATAATGGCTGGCAACTGAAAGCAGTAGATGCCCAATCTTATACAGGCGGCTTTCAGGATCGCGCTCCAGCATCCCCTGGCCTTCCATGGTTTGTAACAGGCGCGAAACCGTGCTTTTTGGTAACCCAAGTTGCTCAACCACATCACTGAATGAAATCCCCGCCTGACCGTGAGTCATACGCCGCTGAGAAAATAGCTTTAACACCGCCGAGGCATTTTCTAATGTGGTCATTATGCACCTTGTTCCATTATATGGAACTAAGTTCCTAATCGGTATTTAGAAACTAAAACCCGCAGCATTGAGCGTCAAGATATTTATTCCCCACATCCACAAATAACTTCAGTAAATAATTCTTCACTAAAGAAAATACGACACAGAACACAAAGTCATTACCAATAAAACTTTGCGAATGTCCGCTTGAAAATATAAAAATCAGCACAAAATGCTAATATAGATCGTTACGTCAAAAATTATCAAAAGGTGATCAGTGAGGTGAATGAGAGGGGCATATAAAACGCTTGGCAATAGGCCAGGGTATAAACGGGGCAACCGAGAAGGCGCCCCTGGAGGAAATTTATCTTATCGTTTCACAGTGCAAAGCCGCGAGGATTTGTTCGACCACCTGGGCCGGGGGAAGAGTTCCATCCATTACATGATGCGCGGTTTCCTGATACAGTGCCTCGCGCGCTGCCAGCACTTCCAGCATTTCTTCGGCGATCGGGCGGCCAGTTAAGGTTGGGCGTTGCGCATCTTGCGGATATTCTTCCAGCCGACGCGCTAACACGCTGGCAGGTGCGCGCAGATAAATTACCGTTCCTTGCTGGCGCATAAACCGGCGGTTCTCTTCCGCCAGGATCATACCGCCCCCCGTGGCAATCAGGGTTGACGGCTGAGCCACCTCCTGCAAAGCCAGGGATTCGCGGCGGCGAAACCCTAGCCATCCTTCTTGCACCACCATTTCCGCCACGCTCATTTGCGCAGCCTGCTGCATAAACAAATCGGTATCAATGAACTGATAACCCAGGGCCTGCGCCAATGCGCTCCCCACCGTGGTTTTACCGGCTCCGCGCGCGCCTACCATAAAAATGGTTTGTGTCATTACGGGTTGTCCCTTATGCAGTAGCTTGTAGGCATTAGTTTGCCAGCAGGATGTCTGGCAGGCTGATCGAACGATGACTGCGGCATCATACCGCCCCCAGCCTGTATTTCAATTTTTACGACAGTGTAAATTCTACAGCACAGCGGCTACCCGCCACAACTGCCGTCAACCTGGCCCGCAATCGTTCCCTTGTAGGGCCAAAGCGCGTCATTTAAGCAGATTTTCCCCCTAGCAGGAACCCTTGTGACTCTGGGTGCCCCCGCAGTGCAGAGAGAGCGCCGACAAAAGCGTTCGCTAACAGCAGAAAAAACAGGCTACATTGAGTGAAAAAGAGAGGGATAAATGACACGACAAATTGTTCCGTTAACCGAATACCCACAATTTGCCGACGTCTGCGCCGCCTGGGCCTTCGGCCAGTGGGGCTCGCAACGCGGTGGTTCGCTGGAACGCACCCGCCAGCGTTTTACCCTGTGCAGCAAACCCAGCGATGACTATCTGACCTTGATAGTGATAGACAGCGATCGCCCCTTGGGTATGGCCAGCCTGTGGCCAAGTGACGATCATCACCGAAGGGATCTTTCCCCCTGGCTGGCGGGCGTCTTTGTGCATCCTGACCACCGGCGGCAGGGGATCGCCCGGCAGTTGGAGCAAGCCATTGTCTTAATTGCGCAACAGCGTGGTTACCCCACTCTGCATTTGATTACCGATCGTTCAGAAAAGCTGTATGCCGGTTGGGGTTGGCAAACCATCGAACGACGTCAGCAGCATGGCGAACAGGTGGTGGTGATGGAGAAACAGCTCTGATTAACGAACCGGCAAGCGGATAATACACCCCAAACAATTCGAGTTGCTTGACAAAAACGCATAGAAACTTACTTCATCAGCAAAAAAACGTGCTTTCATTTTTAAGAAATTTTCATTCAGTTTGATAGATGCGTTGCCGGGCTCCTCTGGCAACACATCTATAGTTTTCCGCATAATGAGTGTTATTACATTATTATTACTAATAAATAACGCTCAGCAAATGATTTTAATATTCAGCAGCGTCACTGATTAATACAATCTAACTAAAACACAAACCACAATCTAACAAATAAGAAATTACCGAGCAATAAGTAAGACTACCCCCTATATAAAAATCAAAAAAAGCTAGAAAAAAAACGATATTTCCTCAGAACACCTGTTTTAATATAGACAAAATAAAAAGATAGGGATTTAATGTCGGCCATATGCAAAGGCATATTAAAGATGATGATCTATCCCCCTCATACTTCAAGTTGCTTAGGTGTTGGCTGCGTTACTCGCCCCTTCGGGGCCGCTGCCAGCCGCGTTCAAATCTGCCAAGCAGATTTGTCGTTCACCCTAGTCACATGGCTCACTATGCTCCAGGGATAACGAGTCTCATGATTGAGGCTCACCCGGTAGGCCAGCGCAAGCAACGCGAATGACTTGGGCATATGTTCGTCACTTTTTCAGTTGCAGGAATACTGGCTACATTTACAAACCCGAAGCGCTTACCAAGTAAGTTCATTCGATTTTGTTTATTTACCACTTTTCTACATTTATTAACGTCAAAACCCTGCGATAACAAGCAGGTGTTCATTTTTTAGTGCTCATGCTCATTCGTTTTTTCTCACAGGATGGAATCTATGTCAAAACGACTCTTTGCCGAATTCTTTGGCACATTTTGGTTGGTGTTCGGCGGTTGTGGTAGCGCAGTCTTAGCCGCCGCCTTTCCGCAACTGGGTATCGGTTTTACCGGCGTTGCTTTAGCCTTCGGCCTCACCGTACTCACCATGGCTTATGCCGTCGGCCATATATCTGGTGGGCACTTTAACCCGGCCGTCACCGTAGGATTATGTGCTGGTGGCCGTTTTCCGGCAAAAGATGTTGTTCCCTATGTGATTGCCCAGGTTATTGGCGGCATTGCAGCAGGTGCTGTACTGTACTTGGTGGCGAGCGGTAAAACCGGTTTTGATGCCACCGCCAGCGGTTTTGCTGCTAATGGCTACGGTGAACATTCACCAGATGGATATTCTCTGCAAGCGGCTATCGTCATTGAATTAGTCCTGACCGCATTTTTCCTGATTATTATTCACGGTGCGACAGACAAGCGTGCACCGGCAGGGTTTGCGCCACTGGCTATCGGCCTGGCATTAACGCTGATTCACTTAATCAGTGTTCCGGTAACCAATACATCCGTTAACCCAGCGCGCAGTACCGGTGTTGCTGTTATCCAGGGCACCTGGGCATTGCAACAGCTGTGGGTATTCTGGTTAGTGCCATTGATCGGCGGCATTGTCGGTGGGCTGATCTACCGTTGCCTGCTGGAAGATAAAAAATAAGCGCTAGAGCCAGCCAAAGGGGCAAAGTGGCGTAAACCGCTGGCCCCTCAAGCCACGGGTATCTCGGTTCAAAAGCCATTTCTCTGGGCAGCCTCTATCGGGCCGCCCTGTTACTCATTACCCCTTGGTGACCTCAAACATCATGATGTCGCTGGTGAACGAACCGTCGTCCTGGATGGCAAAATGTTGGCGCACATCTTCTGCCGCCCCTTGCTGCAGGGCGCGAATGGCGATGACAAAATGCTCAGGGGTACGCATCCGCGCCACCCAACTGCTGAATTCCAACTCCAGGCGATCCGCCGTCACCTCTCGCACCAGCAACCCAGCTTCAGTGAACATCCCCAACCATTCGCCAGGAGCATAGTTACGCACATGTGACGTATCACGCAGCACCTCAACCGTTTGCAGATAAATATCCAACAAAGGATGGCCCGGTGAAACGACGTCCATAAAAATGGCACAGCCACCGGGTTTCAATACCCGTTTCACCTCGCGCAGTGCCTGGCCCACATCGTGCCAGTGATGCGCCGAGTAACGGCTGATCACCACATCAAAGCTGGCGTCATCAAACGGCAACCGCTCCGCTACGCCTTGTTGCACCTGTACATTACCCAACCCTTTCTCTGCGGCAGCTTTGCCAACCACGTCCAGCATCTGCGCGGACAGATCGTAAGCCACTACCTGCGCCACCCGTGCTGCAGCAGTAAAGCTGGCATGCCCTGCCCCACACCCCACATCAAGCAACCGTGCTTCGCTACAGCCCTCCAGCAATTGCGCCAAACGTTGCAGATCTTTGCCCTGTGCATGTACCGCACTGGTTAAATAGGCGTGAGCCTGTTCGCCGAACTGACGTTCGACCGCGTTTTTGTGGCTGTCGCTAATGCTCATATCTACTCCCGTTATGGTATGTGCCGGATGGATTTCAGCGACTATAATTAACTTGCTATACGGGTACAATATGAGCACTTATCCTAGTATCAACAGGTACCACCCTATGGAATCAGACGCTTTATCCGGCCCCAAAGCCCTCGGCGCCTTTCTGCGCGCACACCGGGAGCGGGTAACGCCAGAAATGCTGGGCCTGCCCACGGCTCCGCGCCGCCGCACCAGCGGTTTACGCCGTGAGGAACTGGCGCAAATCAGCGGCATCAGCGCAACCTGGTATACCTGGATCGAACAGGGACGGGAGGTTTCTATTTCGCCCTACACGCTGGCGCGGATTGCCACAGCGCTGCGCCTCGGCCATGCCGAGCGTCATTACCTGTTTACGCTGGCGCGCATCGCCGATCCGGAGTTGGAACAATTACAGGAAACGGTTAGTGCTGCCGTGCTGCACAGCGTGCATCAAATAAGAGTTCCCTGTTACCTGCTCGATCTGACCTGGAATATGATGGCCTGGAATCAGCAGGCAGAAACGCTGTTCAACGGCTGGCTGAATCAGGCCAACACCCCGAACCTGTTACATTTTATGTTCTTCCACCCGCAGGCCAGGACACTGGTCAGCAATTGGGAAGATCGCGCGCGGCGAGTGGTGGCCGAGTTCCGCGCCGAAACCAGCCATCATCAGGGAACCGAAGAAATACGCGCCTTTGTACGCAATATGACGCACAACAGCGAAGCCTTTCATCATTGGTGGAAACAGCAGGACGTGATGGCACGCGAAGGCGGGGAACGCACCTTTAACCACCCGCAGCAGGGGGAACTGCATTATCAACAGGTCACGTTCTACCCTGCCGAGCACCACGGGCTGAAGCTGGTCATGTTAATGCCTTTACCGTAACTGGTAACAAATTCATATGCTCTTCATATTTCAAGTTGCATGTGCGTTGGCTTTGTTACTCTGCACATCCGTGGGCCTCGCCCCTTCAGGGCCGCTGCAAGCAGTGACAAATCGGTCAAAGACCGATTTGTCACTGCGTCGCCGCCTTCCTGCAACTCGAATTATTTTGGGTTTATCTCCCACGGGCAGCATGGCGGTGGCGCCGCTGTTTAGGGGGTTTCACTATCGCTGATTTTTGCCAGCGCCATGCGGTAAGCTTTCACCTTCTTGCGTTTCTTCAACCAGGTTGCGGCCGAAACAACAAAAATGGCCCCGGACATGGTCAATACCCCGGCGGGGTGGCCATAAAACACCATCAAAATAAAGTAAACGGCTGAAACAATCGCCACCCATTTCGCCGCATTCCCTACGGCATTTTTTTCGTAGGTTAAACGGCGGATCGACTCTTCTTCGCTGATTCCCATATGCCCTCCTTGTGGTCGAATGCTCCATTATATGTAACAGGAGTGCTGAGATTTCAATCGATTACACGGTAAAAAAGCGTAAATATCAACGCCCCCCAGCACATTGCCGCACAACTCAGCGCAAGTGCCCGTTTACCGTATTTGAAAAGACGGTATCAGCCGGTGACCTCAATGGCATTGCCATCAGGATCGCGAATAATCGCCTCATAGAAGCCGTCGCCGGTCCAGCGCGGTGCAGCCTGCAGAATACCGTCCTGCTTTGCCCGCAGTGCCAGTTCGTCAACCCGCGCCTCGCTGCCCAACGACAGGGCGATGTGCGCCCAGCCGATTCTCTCTTCCCCTTGCTTGCCCGGCAGCAAACCAGGAACCTTCATGATTTCCAGCGCTGGCCCGTCAGCCAGGCGAACAAAACGCGAAACAAACCCGGGGCGGTTGTGACTCACGTACTCCTCGCCCGCAACACCGTTAAAATAGCGCTGCCAGAAGGCAACCTGCGCCTCTATATCCTGCGTCCATATGGCGACATGAGCTATTTTCAATCGTCATTCTCCGTGAGGTTAAGGGATGGAAAGCAGGTTACCGCCGCTGAGCGTTACCTGCTGTTCAAGTTCTGGATGTGCGCCGCGCACCGTCACTAGGTTGTCGACCCGGCTGGCGGGCAGGAAACCATAGGGAGCATAAGTATTGAGTTTGTCGCGAGTGCACAGCACGCTCACGTTGCCGCTGCGCGCCAGCACCTGCCGTTTAAACTGTGCTTCCTGGTAATGCAGCGCAGAGAAACCACTCGCCGCCTCATAAGCACAGACGCCAATAAAGGTGATATCGAAATGAAATGTGCCGATCTCCGTCACCGCTTTGGCGTCAACGCAACCCCCGACATTCGCATCAATTTCACCCCCGATCAGAATCGTGCGCAGCCCCGGTCTTTCCAACAACCGGCTAGCGATGCTCAGCGCATTGGTGACCACGGTGAGTTGCTGGTTGCGCGGCAACAGATCGGCCAGATAGAGATGAGTACTGCTGGCATCGAGAAAAATCACCTGCCCATGGCTAATCAGCGCCTGGGCGGCCTGCGCTAGCAGTTGCTTTTCATCACCGCTCAACGCTAGGCGATCGACGATCTGCCCGCTGGCCGGCGTGGGCACCAGCGCTCCACCATAAATCCGCTTGCACAGGTTCTGCGCGGCCAACTGGCGTAAATCGCGGCGAATAGTGGCTTCGGTGGTGTTCAGTTGTATAGCCATCTCGGCTGCCAACACCCGCCCCTGCCGTTGTAGAGCATTGAGAATGGCTTGATGGCGTTCGTTTGGCAGCAATTTGGCCATGATGACTACCCAGTGGCGATCGAATGATCATGAATGTACACAAACGTAAAAAATCGTACAATCGTTTTGTCAAAAACTCCCGCAACTCATTTAGGCTGGCAGGATGTTGGCTATACTGGGGAAAGTGGCGTCACCCATTGGGCACTAAGGGAGAACGATGTTATTGAGAATCGCCAGTTGGCTGTTTCAACTTCCTGGCAGGCTGTTCGCACCGATCTTCAAAAATCGCCTGACGATCTTGATCTTCTTTATGTTGGTTGCGGTTGGCATTTTTGCCGCCAAATACCTTCGGTATACACAACAGCATGAAGACAGCGCACCGCTCGCCGCACAGCATTACCTTATCCAGCGCGAAATCCCGTTGCGCGAAGCCCGTGAGCATTGCGGCGGGCCACTGATCGATAATCAAGGGCAACCCTGGCCTGCCGTCGCCGGTTATCTGCAGCAGCCAGCAGGGCAAGCAGGGGGAGCTCTGCGGGAATTCACTCTGGATAACCGGCATAACGCGTTTGCCGTGCGGGTCAAATTAGAGAACACTCTCGCACCAAAGCAATCAACAGAAGTGTTTATCCCCGCCGCAGGCAGTTTCAAGGTGAAAATGGATGCGGCCGGTGAATACGTTATGAAAGTCAAAGATCTCAAGAGCGGCTGCAGTTTCCGCGCGGCCACTCTTTCCGTAAAGGAACATCAGGGCGGGCAATTACCCTTAAGGCTAACGGGAGAAGGCGCAGAATCCTTTCACCCGATCGGCGACAGCGAGTACTGACCCTTTGCGCCTCAGAACTGCCAGCGCAGCCAGGCGAAAAACACGTTACCGTTGTTGTAAGTGCCGGGAATATAGGTTGCCTGGAAAGTGAGCTGCTGGTAACCGATTGATGCCATCGGTAACGGGGCCGGGATCGGAATATACTTCCAGTTATCGCGAGCGGTCACGCTGGCGGTAAAACCAAGGCCAAGGCGGAAATCTTCGCCATCAATAGGGCGCCAGATATTTTCATAGGCATAGCCGCCGATCGGCTCCCATTTGTTGAACGAATCCTTGAACACCATAAAGTAGATGGTGTGCCAATCCCCATCTGCATCAAAGCGGGAAATACCGTACCCGGCCCCCCACGGACGTTCGTTATAGCTATCGATCTTTTCCTGATCGTACGTCCAACGGTTGTGCCAGGTAATGGCGGGCAGATAAAACTCTTTATTCGGTGAATCATTCCAGGTTTCGGCAACGTTACTTTTGAAACGCCCCCACCAGTTCTGCTCTTTCGTCGCTGTATTGCTACTTTCTGCACCAACCTCAGCGTAAGAAGGCAGTGCAGGAAGTACCAACGCCAACGAACATGCCAAAAGAGTCCTTTCAAAAAACATTATAAAGCTCCTATAAAAAACAAGCCGGGGATTCTTACCGATCACCATGCTCAGATCAAGCCGTATCTTATTTGCACAACGCTTTTCATCCGCTTATTGAGATTCCGTTCATTTTAAGCGTACCCAGGCTACGTCTTATAAAGAAAGCGCAGCTAATCTAGCTCGTTTACCATCGGCTTGTCTGTCGGGAAACTCCTTATATTAATTCTGTATATCAGTATGTTATAAAAATGTTTTGATGTTTCATCCAAGATAGGGAGTAGGAGTGCCACTCACTGATAAAAAACCCTAAAGAGTAGCGTACAGTCAATATTCTCTGCCGCACCTGGCGTGGCAAAATATTGACAGTGTTCCACGGGTAAAATGTGAACTGTACCACAGCTTCTGGCCGCAGCAGTTTGTTCTCTCCCCATCGCACCTCTGGTTATCAGCGCTCTCCAATAACGGGCAGAGATGTAAAGCGGCTTTGCCACCCAGCGCCATCGCTGAATCAAAGACGCTCTATTCCCAGGCTTCTTAGTAGATTAGCCTGCGTCAGCAGCCTTGAACACTTAAAAGGAGTTAACTTATTTTTATCTGTGATTACTCGCGCTGTCTTGCATGGAGTAAAACACCGAGTGAGGATAGTTTTTAACAAGAAAAGTACCGCACTTAACGTCTAATTCCGCAGAATTAAGGCATTCCTAGAGTTTACGCCTGAAAATGCCTGCCCGGGAGAAATACTCGCGGCCTTTCTCCCCCCCACCCTTGCGGCCTTTCAGAGCGTAAATCTTCACATACGATACGCCGCTGGCCACCAAGCCAGACGAACTTGAACAAGTTTCCACTTTCACTGACTGTTAGAGCTAACTCGCAAATCTCGTCTGTCTCGAGTGACTCGCATGTTTAACGCTTAACGGAACAACATCGCCAGCAGGTCTTTGCTGTGTTCGGTTAAATGGCAACAAATCAATATAAATGTGGAGCAGCAATGAAAATAACGATAGGCGCATTTCTCCTGCAACAACTTCGTAACTTGAATGTGAACCATATTTATGGCGTTCCCGGTGATTACAACCTGGCCTTGCTGGAATTGATTGAGCATGACGCCAGCGTGGAATTTATCGGTAACTGTAATGAACTGAATGCGGCCTATGCCGCCGACGGTTATGCCCGTCTCAACGGGGCTGGGGCGTTAATTACCACCTACGGCGTCGGCGATCTGGCAGCACTTGCCGGTATTGCCGGAGCCTATGCAGAATCCGCTCCGGTTATCTGCCTGGCAGGCACCCCGCCGCTGTATGCCATGAAAAATCACGCTCTGCTGCACCACTCGCTGGCAGACGGTAATTTTGACAATGTAATGAACTGCTTCAAGCAATTTACCGTGGCCCAGGCGCTGATCACGCCGGAGAATGCGGCAACCGAGATTCCCCGCGTGCTCTCTACCGCCTGGCAGCAGAAAAAGCCGGTTTACCTACAGTTACCTTCTGACATTTGTGACGTCGTGATTGAGACCGCCCACCAGTTTGCTGCACCGCGCCTGCCGGGCAGCGATGCCAACCATCTCGGCTTGGCGGCTGCGGCGCTGTTCAAGCGCCTTGAACAGGCAAAGCGGCCGCTGATCCTGGTCGATCAGATGGTCGATCGTTTCCAGCTACTGCCGCTGGTGTTGGCGGTAGCGCAAAAATTCGCTATCCCCTTGACCAATATGCCTACGGCAAAATGCGTGATCCCCGAGAGCACGCCGGGCTGGCAAGGTGGCTACAGCGGCAACCTATCATCACCCGAACTGTTCGGGAGAATGGCACAGGCCGATTGCGTGCTCAGCTTTGGCGTGCGCCTGGTCGATTCCACGACCGGTTATTTCAGCCAGCAAATCCCACCGCAGGCGGTGGTGGATATTCAGCCCTACTCGCTGCAGTTGGATAACACCTCATATCCCGCGGTAACGGCAGCGGATTTGCTACACGCGCTGCTGGAGTTGGCCGGGGAAACGAACGCCCCGGCACAGGCAACGCTGCCAAAGCCGCAGCACCGGTTGGCGATACCCAGCGATGCCCCACTCGGTCAGGCCTATTTCTGGCAACGCATCAGCCACTTTATTCAGGCGGACGATGTGCTGGTAGTAGAAAACGGCACCTCCGGCGCGGCAATCGGGGGAATACGCATGCCAGACGGCGTAACGCTGGTGAATCAGCCGGTTTGGGGCTCTATCGGTTATACTTTACCCGCGCTGCTCGGCACATTAATGGCGGCCCCTGCCCGCCGACATCTGCTGTTTATCGGCGATGGTTCATTTCAGCTTACCGCGCAGGAAGTCTCTACTCTGCTGCGCTGTGAACTGAAACCGATCATCTTCCTGATTAACAATGAGGGTTACACCATCGAACGCTATATCCTTGGTGAGTCATCGTCTTACAACGACATCGGGCCATGGGATTACGCCAAGCTGCCCGCGGTGCTGAATCGCCACGCCACGCCGTTCTGCGCGGCAGTAGCAACCGGCCAGCAGTTGGAAATGGCGCTGGAGCAAGCTTCAAGGCAGGATCGGTTGGCCTTTATTGAGGTAAAATTACCAATGATGGACGCACCTTCGGCAATGAAAGAATTTTGCCAGCGTTGTAACAACTTCAATTTTGGCCTGCACAACCCACGGCGTAATGCCTGATTCCCATCGGGTTGACTGGCAGATACCTGGTCAACCCTGCAACAAAGATGTATTTTATATGCACCATATTATCCAGGATGACCACGATGAACCACCAGGTTACACACCGGGCTTTAGCGGAAGACTACTACAGCCAAAAATACTCCCTGACCCCCACCCACTCTGAAGTGATTGCAGCGGTAAAACAGATCGCCCCCGGCAAAGCGTTGGATCTGGGCTGCGGCAGCGGGCGCAACGCGCTCTATCTCCAGTTGAAAGGTTTTGCGGTCACCGCATGGGATAAGAATCCGCTATCTGTGGCCCGTTTGAATCACATCATCGACAGCGAAGGGCTGAGCCATATCACCGCCAGCGAGCAGGATCTCAATACCCACCGTTTCAGCGGGCAATACGATTTTATTCTCTCAACCGTGGTGTTCATGTTCCTGAACCCGCAGCAGATCCCAGCCATCATAAATAATATGCAAGACAGCACGGTGAAAGGCGGTTATAACCTGATCGTCGCCGCTATGGACACGCCAGACTACCCATGCTCAATGCCGTTTCCTTTCACCTTTAAAACCGACGAACTGCGAAATTATTACCAAAACTGGGACATCATTAAATACAACGAAAACCCTGGCGAGCTGCACAAAACGGATGCGGCAGGCAACCGCATCAAGCTGCGCTTTGCCACCTTGCTGGCACGCAAGTAACCCTCATTAATACAGCAGCCCACTGGTAAACCAGTGGGCTGTTATTTTGCCTCTTTCTTCGGGTACAGCGTCCATTTTATTCTTTAGGACAGGGTACGACGAAAAAAAACCGCAATATGGCTTATCTTAGATTGTTTAAAAATTTGAGTTTATTACGCCGCTGGTGTTGCTGTGATACAAGAAGCTGAATCAGCAGTAGCGCGAGTGACTGTCTCGCCATATTTGCCGTTACAGGTAGTTACTTGCTGGCAAATGCTAACATCATTTACCGTTGTCTTTTCATAAGTGACCTGGCAACCATTTGCACCACCGACAACGCTTGATACATCTGATACGTTTAACTTTTTCATAAAAATATCCTTATAGTAAAATAATAAAACCTGTCTTAAGTTTATTATCATTAATAACGAAGAGAATAGGTAAGTTCGCTGTGAGTTATTAATAACCAAAGATTATTGCCATAACTTAAGACGCTCGGATTATAGGGACAAAGAAAATCCATAGTCAACGTTAGTGCATTTCCCAACACATCTTCAGGAACTTTCTTTAAAAACAGGAGAAATTATCTCAAGAAAAATTTTAACATAACACATTAATATTCTTCAAAAAAAATTAGTTAATAATTGCATTACAGATTAAACCCAGTTAATTACAAGAAATAACTCAACACATGGCTTACTTATTTTCTTGATTTTCATATGCCAGATGCTTAGTTTTAACCTTGCTGATAAACAACGCCCGCGCGGCTTTCAACGAATGGTGAGTCATGAAAACTGAGAAAAAGCATGCAATCCCGGTATTGAAAACCCACAGGCTGATATTACAACCCTTAGAACTATCTGATTCTGCAGACATCCAGCGGCTGTTCCCACACTGGGAAATTGTGAAATACATCACCCATCAGGTTCCCTGGCCCTACCCGGAAGGTGCAGCACGGCAATTTATCCAAGAAGTTGCTCTACCAAATATGGCTAAAGGATCTGGCTGGTACTGGTCCATTCGGCTCAAGGCGGATGCGCGCCACTTAATTGGCGTTATCAATCTTTGCGACACCCCCAATGCTAACCGCGGGTTCTGGCTGACACCTGAGTGGCAACATCATGGGTTGATGAGCGAGGCCAGCGCGGCGGTGACAGATTTCTGGTTTAACCAGCTTGGTAAACCGGTGCTGCGGGTACCCAAAGCGAAGGGTAATCTTGCTTCAAGACGCATATCAGAACGCAGCGGTATGCGTGTGATCGCCACCCAATGGGCTGATTTCGTCGGTGGCCGCATGGAAAGTGAGATCTGGGAAATCACCAAAGATGAGTGGAACCGTAACAAATAAAACGCGCGTAATTTGTACTGATTGCATGATCCAGATCACTGTATAAATATACATTGCCAGTAACAATCTGGGCCAGGAAACAAGTCAACTAGAACCAGACAGGAGTGTGCAATGAAAACGAATATCGTTGGTTGGTTTGAAATTTATGTTGCTGATATGCCTCGGGCTAAAAAATTCTATGAGTCTGTTTTCAATACTCAATTAGAAAAAATGGAAAATGAGGAGATGGAATACTGGCTATTCCCTTATCAGCATGGGGGTGAAGGTGCAGGTGGTGCGCTGGTTAAAATGGACTGCGTCCCGCCAGGGCCCGGCGGCAGCATGGTGTACTTCATTTGCGAAGACTGTGCGGTGGAAGAAGCGCGCATTGCCTCTAACGGCGGTGAGATCCTGAGGCCGAAGTTTGCCATCGGCGAGAATGGCCACATTACCATTGCAAAAGACACCGAAGGCAATGTGATCGGCCTGCACTCCATGAAATAACGCCTGTATGTTGCAAGCTGTAGCCTGTTGGTTGCAGCTTGCAGCGCGAGCCGTATCACTAAAATATTCAGCGTTTCGTCCAGGCGGCAAGGAATGCATTAAAAATACTGCTCGAGCTTGTAAATAACCCATTTATTTGATTTATACCCGTCATACTTCAAGTTGCTTGGGTGTTGGCTGCGTGACTCGGCCCATGCTGGGCCTCGCCCCTTCGGGGCTGCGGCCAGGTGCTCCCCCATCATACTTCGCCCTTCAGCCTTTCTGCTGCGCCACATTTCGTTGTAGAACTTTGGCGCTGGCGATTGTACCGGGGTTTAAGTTTTAAAAGGAATTAGGATTTTAAGCAGGTATTCCGCAGTTCCTGCTTTCTGGCGGCTACCTTCACCATCAGTTGTGCTTACATTCCAATGATGAGTTGGGGGGCCACCTCGCCAATGATCCTGATTGATAACGGTGGGCTGTCTTCGGCGCAATCTGCCTGGACACAGGTACCGATCTTTGTGGCAGTGATCTTGGGCAGGCCCCCCTATTCAGCTTGCCGGGCTAAGTGTGGCACTATTCGGCAATCTTTTTATCCCCCACGTCTGGGCATGGTCCGTTGGCGGAATCCGCCTTTGGCATCGGCATGACCTTCCCGATTCTGTTCCGACGCACGCTGTTTGCCAGCCCCCAAGGGAACCGTCTCGGCCAGCTTTAATATTATCGTGCTGAGTACCATTACTTTGAGCATTGAGCTGGGCCGATGGATTTATCAGCATGGCAATAAAGCATTGTTCCACCGTATGGGGCTAGCTGCAGGCCTATTGAGCCTGATATTCCTGGTGCGTTTTTTGCAACTGCTGAAAATAGCCATTACCGAGAACTGATGCCTCAACGGGAGTCGAGGCAAAAAATAAAACGCGGCTTCCGAACGTAGCAAATATAGGCTGTTGGAAGCCGCGATGAGCAACGCCGTTATTCGTCGAAGAACCAGTAGCCCTGATTAACCAACCCGGCTAGCTCAACAACGAACGCCGGATTACGCAGCGCCTCACCCAGCTCTTTCTTACCAATCAGGGTATAACGGCACAGGGCATCCGCCGCTTTAGGCTCTACCGTTTCCAACCGTTCGCTGTTGATAAAGAAGCTATCGCCCACGCGCAGCACCCGTAACCCGCTCAAGCGCGTCAGGATTGCACCGTCCATCAGCGCACCGACAATCTCATCCGGTTCGTAAGGCGGCTGTGCGGGGGCGATATCCAGCTCGTGGCGCGGCGTGGTCACAAAACGGCCGAACCACTGTTTAAAATCCTCTGGCTGATTAATCATGTCGAACATCATCTGGCGCAGGCGATCGAGCTCGTAATCTTCAACCTTGCCCGGATGTTCACGGCAGGTGAGATCGGGATCGCTGTAGTGCTCACCGCCGAGATCGTTTTCCAACGCATAGTCAGCGAAGCTGCTGATCAAATCCCGGCCATTGGGCCCGCGGAAGCCGACGGAGTAATTAAGCGCGGTTTGGTGGGTGAAACCATCGTGCGGGAAACCCGGCGGAATATACAGAATATCCCCCGGAGCGAGATCTTCATCGATGATCGGCGTGAAGGGTTCTACGTGTAGCAGCGCCGGATGCGGGCAAAACTGTTTAAGAGGCAATTTATCGCCAACGCGCCAGCGGCGGCTGCCCATTCCCTGAATGATAAAGACATCGTACTGATCGATATGCGGCCCTACGCCACCACCCGGCACGGAAAAGGAGATCATCAGGTCATCTAAACGCCAGTCCGGCAGCACGCGGAACGGGCGCACCAGTTCGGCAGAAGGGGCATGCCAGTGGTTAACCGCCTGCGCCAGCAGCGACCAACCGGTTTCACCCAGGTTATCAAAATGCTCAAACGGCCCGTTGCTGGCCTGCCACAGGCCATTTTCCTGGCTGACTAATCGGCTATCCACCTCCGCTTCCATCGCCAACCCCGCCAGTTCGTCCGGCGTGATAGGATCGACGAAACCAGGGAAGGCATTCCTCAGTACAACCGGTTGTTTTTGCCAGTATTTTTCTAAAAACTCGGGCCAGTTAAGGTTCAGTTGATAAGCCATACTTTCACACCTGTGAGAAGACAAACAGGTCTGATTATAAAGAGGCAGATGCCTTCACCGCCTTGTCATGGGTCAAGACTGTGCATTGTACGGAGCGAAACAGTGAGTAACCGCTGGGAATTGGCCATACTCCAGCAGGTACCCACGTTCAGATCGCCGTGCAGGAGCGGAATATTGCTGCCCTGCAAGCAGCGCAGCGAACACCGCTGTTAGGCGTGCTATTTCAGGAAGTGGGACGGCAGCTTTTTTGCCATCGGGCGCGCGATGAAATTGCTTTTGGGTTACGCCATCAGGGGATCCGCGGCATGCCACCCGCCATCACGGCGGGTGACGCACTTAGTATTTATCCTGCGCACGGGTCAACAGAGGTTCACGCCGCCGTTCGCTGTAGTATTTCAGCAGCAACGCTAAGCAAACCAACCAGGCAGGGATCAGCAACAGGTTGAAAATGGTGGTGGCGGGGAACTGGTAGCGCAACAGTTCAGCACCGGCCAGCACGCCGGAAATGGCGCCAAAGCGCCCTACGCCGTACATGCTGCCCACCCCGGTCGCGCGGCAACTGGTGGGATAGTAGGACGCCGCCAGCGAAGCCAACGCAGACTGCCCGCCACCGGAGGCAACCCCCATAAAGAACACCAGCGAGCCCAAGATCAGAGTCTGGCTGACGTTACCCACCGCCAGACCTACGCCATAGGCCAGCAACCCGGCCAGCAGATAGGTGAAAGCCAGCACCTTATTCGGCTCACGGCGATCCATCACCCAGCCGATCAATATGGATCCCACACCGCCGCCTAACGGAAACAGCGCGCTGATATGAGAGAATTGCTGCACCGCCAGCCCCGCCTCTTTCAGCAGCAGCGGCATCCAACTGACGATCATATAAAACACCAGCATACTCATAAAACAGCTTAACCAGAGCAGAGCGGTAATAGTGCGATGCGGCGCGGTTAAAATGGCACGAATGGCGGAATGGCCGTCAGCAATTTTTTCCGCAATCACAAAGTGTTCAATCTGCTCCATCCCTTCGCTTTTCACCCGCCGGAGAATGGCGCGGATGCTGGCGTTAGGGTAGCCCTTCAACACCATATAGCGCACCGATTCCGGCAGCACCCAGGGTAACAGGCCGCACAGCAGGATCGGCACCACGCCCCCCACCACCAGCACCGAACGCCAGCCAAGCGCCGGGATCAGGTAGCCTGCCAATAAGCCACCGGCGGCAGCGCCCAGCGGAAAGCCACACAGCATGGCGCTGACGATCATGGTGCGGCGCTTACTGGGGCAGTATTCCGACAGCAGCGTGATGGCATTAGGCATCGCCGCTCCCAGCCCCAATCCGGTGACTAAGCGCAGCACGGTCAGTGAACCGACCGACGAAGACCAGGCCGTCGCCAGGCTGAACGCGCCAAACAGCAGCACGGAAAAGATCACCGCCGGTTTGCGGCCAATCCGATCCGCCAGCGGCCCAGACAGCAGTGAACCAAAGGCCAGCCCGAACAGCGCGGCGCTCATCGCCGGGCCAAGGTCTGCCTTCTGTAACCCCCACTCGTCCAGCAGAGAGGGGGCCACATAGGCAATGGCGGCCATGTCGTAGCCGTCCATGAAAATCACTAAAAAACACAGTAACAGCAGTAACCATTGGAACGGAGAGAACCTGGTGCGATCGATAAAAGCCTCAATATCCAGCGATGTAGGGTTAGCCATGAGGTAAAGCTCCTGTCAGCGATGCCCGTCATACGTCAAGCGTCAGGTGTTCCTGCTGCTCGCCTTATGTGGGCCGGGGGCCAGACACAGCGGGCCGCCAACCGGCTTGGCAGCGGCCGGTGGTCGATTATAGTTTTATACAGATGTTGCTGATTTCAGAATAAAAATCGAGTGAATGGCGGCCACCTTCACGCCCCATCCCCGACAGCTTGCTGCCGCCAAACGGGGTGCGCAGATCGCGGGCATACCAACTGTTAACCCAGACAATCCCGGTGTGAACACGCCGCGCCAGACGATGTGCGCGCCCCACCTGGCTGGTCCACAGCGCGCAGGCCAGGCCGTATTGGCTGTCGTTAACCCGCGCCAGCACCTCTTCTTCATCATCGAAAGGCGCGATATGGCACACCGGCCCGAAGATCTCTTCCCGTACGCAGCGCGCATCGTCACCCAACCCGGTCCAGATGGTCGGACGTACCCAAGAACCATTATCACGGGCATCGCCGAATAGCGGCACGTCACCGCCGGTGATCAGGTTAGCGCCTTCGGTTCGCGCCAGCGCAAAGTAGGAAAGCACTTTATCCCGGTGTTTTTGTGACACCAGCGGGCCAAGCTCCACCCCAGCTTCATTGGGATAACCGATCTTCAAAGCTTCGGCTCGCTCCTTCAGCGCTGCCACAAAGCGATCGAAGATCGGCCGTTCGACATACACCCGCTCAGAGCACAGGCACACCTGCCCGGTATTAAAGAACGAGGAGCGCGCCACGCCTGCCACGGCGGCGTCAAAATCGGCATCGGCAAACACCACCGCCGCGTTTTTCCCGCCCAGTTCGAAGGAAACCTCTTTGACACCGTCCGCCACCGCTTTCATGATCGCGCTACCGGTACGGGATTCACCGGTAAAGGAGACGGCGGCGATCTCCGGCTGACGGGTGAGAAACTCCCCCGCCGAACCGGGGCCAAAACCGTGGATCAGGTTAAATACCCCGGCGGGCAGGCCAACCGCGTGCATCACTTCTGCCAACAAGGTGGCCGAAGACGGGGTTTCTTCCGAGGGTTTGCACACTACGGTGTTCCCCATCGCCAGCGCTGGCCCGAGTTTCCAGGTCAGTAACAGCAGCGGCAGGTTCCAAGGGGAGATCACGGCAACAACGCCAAGGGGCTTACGCACCGTATAGTTGAACAGCAGGCCGCCGTCTGCCTGCGGGGTTTCGCAGCATTCGCTGACCGACGTGGCCGCCAAATCGGCAAAGGTGCGGAAGTTAGCAATAGCGCGTGGCACATCCAGCGTGCGTGCCAGGTTTTCTGGCCGCCCGGTGTCCGCCACTTCGGCCGCGACAAACTCTTCAAAACGGGCTTCGATGCCATCGGCCACCCGGTGCATCAGCGCAGCACGCGCGGGCACGCTCAGTTGCCCCCAAGGCCCAGATAGCGCGGCCTGTGCGGCCTTTACCGCTGCGGCGACCTGCGCCTCACTGGCTTCGGCAACGCGTGAAACCAGATGCCCGTCAACCGGGCTGATATTGTCGAACTGCCGGAACCCATCGACAAACTGCCCGTCGATATACAAGGGTAAATCCGGTGCGGATTGATAAGTTGCCACGGCACTGTTCCTCCTGAGTCACAAATCAGCACGAAGGAACCTTTCATTCGCGTCTGAATGCAACGCCGTTGCAGGAACCTTCGGCTGGGTATCGTTACTCAGTGTAAGGAGCCGTTGAAATAAGTTGAAAATGAATAAAGTGGGCTTTGCTATTCTGTTTAGTTATAGCCAGGCAGCACCGGATCTTCCTGCACCGCCAGCTTAAGGCATTCGATCAGTTGCCGGCTCGCCGGGGTCAACGGTTTATCCTGGCGGATCGAAAAGCCCACTTCTGCCGGTGGGCCCACGTCCCCCAGCGGCAGTTGGCTCAACAGCCCCGCGGCAATAAAACGCCGCGCCGCTGCCGTGGGCATCAGCCCAAGAAACGAGGAATCCACCAGCAGGTTGACGTTGGTCAGCAGCGACAGGGATTCGACGATATTTTCCGGGGCGGGTAACCCGGACTCTTTGAAGAAATGATCGGCCACCCGCCGGGCGGGCGAATCCAGCGGCGGCAGGATCCACGGCCATTCGGCAAGGTGGTGCGGGTTGAGATCGCTTTGATTGACCAGCGGATGGTGGCCACCGGCAACCACGCATAGGCTGTTGCGATACAGCGCTCGGTGGCTCAAGGCCATTCTGGCGGTCAGCGGCGCATCAGGCTCCGGCAAGCGCCCAACCACCACGTCCAACTCACCGCTGGCCAGCGCAGGGAACAGATAATCCTGCGGCCCTTCCCGCACCGTTACCAGGATTTTCGGCGCGCGCGCTTTCAACAGCAGGATGGCGCGCGGCAGCAAACGGGCACTGGCGGAGATCTGGGTTCCGACCACCACATGGCCCACCACGCCGCCTTTAAAGGTATTCAGCTCATCGGTCAGGTAACGCAGCTCGGCAATCACCGATTTCACCCGTTCCCCCAACAGCACCCCACAGTCGGTGGGCGTCACGCCGCGGTTGTTACGATCAAACAGCACCGTATCCAACTGCTGTTCCAGCTCGCGGATCGCTTTGGTCACCGCGGGCTGCGTCAGATTCAGTTCCCGCGCCGCGCGCGCAATGGATTGATTACGCAATACCCGGTCAAAAATCAGCAGCGGGCGCAGCTTGAGGCGGTTGAGGATCATGTCGCTGACGGTAAAAGGGGCGCGTTCAGTCATTGCTGTTTACTCCTGAAAGTCGTCTGACCCAAACAGTGCACTCGGCGACTATGGCATAACTTTAGGGAATAGCAAAAGCCCCTTTATTCATTTTCGCTTATTGCCAGGCTGGTTAGACTGCCACTATGCCCAACACCCGGCTATTGCAAATCAGCAAGGAATATCGCCCACGGCCACCTGGAGTGAGCCGTGGTACACAAACAGGAGAGCCATGTGTCAAACTCACTGAAGCCTGAATATTATGAAGCCGCCAACATGCTCAGGCAGGCGGCCAGCAGCGGCCAGCCCTGTGCGCCGGTGCGCAACCTGATTGGTTGCAACGATATCGATGCTGCCTATGCGGTGCAGCGCTTGAATAACGACCACCAGATCAAGCAAGGCCGCCGCCTGGTTGGCAGCAAAATCGGCCTCACCTCACCTGCGGTGCAAAAGCAACTGGGTGTCGACCAACCGGATTTTGGCCGGCTGTTCGCCGATATGGCGCTGTGTGACGGAGAGGAAATTGCCGCTGGCCGCCTGATCCAGCCCAAGGTGGAAGCCGAGATCGTGCTGGTGCTTGAGCAGGATCTGCCCCACGAAAAACACACCCTCGCCGATCTGATCCGCGCCACCGCCTATCTGCTGCCCGCCATCGAAGTTGTCGACAGCCGCATTGCCGATTGGGATATCTCATTGGCCGATACCATTGCCGATAACGCCTCCTGTGGCCTGTTCGTGCTGGGTAACCGCCCGGTGCGGTTGAAAGACGTGGACCTACTCGGTTGCGGCATGGTGCTGGAGCGCGCAGGTGAGCCGGTTTCTGTAGGTGCCGGTGCCGCCTGCCTAGGCAACCCGCTGCGCGCTGCGCTGTGGCTGGCGGATACGCTGGCACAGCGCGGTGATGCACTGCGGGCTGGCGATATTATTCTCACCGGTGCGCTGGGGCCGATGGTGGCTGCCAGCGCAGGAGAGGTGTTTACCGCACGCATTGAAGGTGTTGGCCAGGTCAGCGCTCGCTTTGCACAGGCCGCAGGAGGCGCACAATGAACCACTGCGCACAGATTTCTGCCGCCATTATCGGCTCAGGCAACATCGGCACCGATCTGATGATCAAGATCCTGCGCCACGGCCAGCGCTTGAAAATGGCAGCTATGGTCGGCATCGATCCCGCCTCAGACGGCCTGGCACGCGCCAATCGGCTCGGGGTGGCGACAACCCATGAAGGCATTGACGGGCTGCTGGCCCTGCCGGATTTCGGTGCCATTAAAGTGGTGTTTGACGCCACCTCCGCTGGTGCCCACGCGCATCATAACCAACTGCTGCAACAGCACGGCGTGCGGGTGATCGATCTCACCCCGGCAGCCATTGGCCCCTACGTGGTGCCGGTGGTGAACCTGCAAAGCCAGGGCGATGCATCAAACCTGAATATGGTCACCTGCGGTGGGCAAGCCACGATTCCGATGGTGGCCGCCGTCGCCAGCGTCACCGACGTTTACTACGCCGAGATCGTGGCGTCGATCGCCAGCCGTTCCGCCGGCCCCGGCACCCGCGCCAATATCGATGAATTCACCGAAACTACCTCACAGGCGCTGCAAACCGTGGGGGGAGCCCGGCGCGGCAAGGCCATCATTATCCTCAACCCGGCCGAACCGCCACTGATGATGCGCGATACCGTTTTCTGCCTGACGCCGCCCTGCGATCCGCACGCTATCAGCGCGGCGGTTACCGCTATGGCGGCCAGGGTACAAGAGTATGTGCCCGGCTATCGGCTGAAGCAGGAAGTACAGTTTGAAACTATCTCACCGGCCGATGCTCGCTACTACCCAGATCTGGGGCCAGAAGGTGGCCTGAAAGCCTCGATCTTCCTCGAAGTGGAGGGGGCTGCCCACTACCTGCCCGCCTATGCAGGCAATCTCGACATCATGACGTCAGCCGCCTTGGCCTGCGGTGAACACATCGCCGCGCGTCTGCTGCAGCATCAGGGAGCATAAAGATGAAACAACTGTATATCTCCGACGTGACCCTGCGTGACGGTTCCCACGTCATGCGCCACCGCTATTCGTTGCCACAGGTGCGGCAGATCGCCAGCGCGCTGGATCGCGCCGGGGTGGCTTCGATCGAGGTAGCACACGGCGACGGTTTATCCGGTTCCAGCCTCAACTACGGCTTTGGTGCGCACAGCGACGTTGAGTGGATTGCCGCTGCGGCAGAATCAGTCAGCAACGCCAAGATCGCCACGCTGCTGCTGCCGGGTATCGGCACGGTACATGATTTGCGTAATGCCTATGACGCCGGTGCCCGCGTGGTGCGCGTCGCCACTCACAGCACCGAGGCCGATATTTCACGCCAGCACATTGCCTATGCCCGCGAACTGGGCATGGATACCGTGGGTTTTCTGATGATGTCCCATATGGCAGAGCCGCAGAAACTGGCGCAGCAGGCCAAGCTGATGGAGTCCTACGGTGCCACCTGCATTTATGTAGTCGACTCCGGCGGTGCCATGCTGATGCAGGATATCCGCGATCGCTTCCGCGCCCTGCGCGAAGTGCTCAACGAGAACACTGAACTGGGCATGCACGCTCACCACAATCTGGCGCTCGGCGTTGCCAACTCCATCGTTGCGGTGGAAGAAGGCTGCCACCGCGTGGATGCCAGCCTTTCAGGCATGGGGGCCGGGGCCGGCAATGCGCCGCTCGAGGTGTTTATCGCCACCGCCGAACGCCTGGGCTGGAACCACGGTTGCGATCTGTTGCAACTGATGGACGCGGCCGACGATCTGGTGCGGCCATTGCAGGATCGCCCGGTACGCGTCGATCGCGAAAGCCTGTCGCTGGGTTACGCCGGGGTTTATTCCAGCTTCCTGCGCCACGCCGAGAGCGCCGCGGAACGCTATCAGCTCAAAGCCGCCGATATTTTACTCGAGGTTGGTCGCCGCCGCATGGTGGGCGGCCAGGAAGATATGATCGTCGATGTCGCCCTGGATTTGCTGGCACAACGCAACGGGCAACCGGAGAAAACCGCATGAGCAACGTTATGGATTTAACCACCTTGGCCACCCAGTTGGACCAGGCCACGCTGCGCCAGGAAGCCGCAGCCCAGTTAACCGGGCAGGTAACGCTCGATCTTGCCACCGCCTACCGCGTGCAGGCCGAAGGGATCCGCCTGCGCGAACAGCGCGGTGAGCGGCGAGTCGGCCTGAAGCTGGGTTTTACCAGCCGCGCAAAAATGCAGCAGATGGGTGTTGAACACCTGATCTGGGGCGAACTGACCGACGCCATGCAGATTGAAGAAGGGGGAGAGCTGGATCTGCGCGAGCTGATCCACCCGCGCGTTGAGCCTGAGATCTACTTTATCACCCGCAAAGAGATCAACAGTCCGCTCTCCTTGGCGGAAGCAGGGTCGGTACTGGAAGGAGTGGGCCCGGCGCTGGAGATCATCGATTCCCGCTATCGGGACTTCCGCTTCACCCTGGAAGACGTGGTGGCCGACAACTGTTCATCCGCCAAATTTGTCGTTGGCGCATTGCAGAGCCCGCAACGCGCCATTGATAACCTCGGCGTGGTGATGAACTTTAACGGCCGCGCGCTGCAGGTTGGCAGCACGGCGGCGATCCTCGGGCATCCGCTGCGTGCGCTGGTGCAGATCGCCAGCCTGTTGCATCAGCAAGAGCGCACGCTGCCTGCGGGATCGGTGATTCTGGCGGGTGCAGCGACCGCCGCCGAAGCACTTTATCCCAGGCTGCACGTCAGCGTCGATATCTCCGGTTTTGGCCGGACAGCATTTCATACCAGAGGTGAACTATGAGCAACCAGGCGGTAGTGGTTAAAGGCAAAGCGACCCCGCGCGGGCGCTTTCCACACGTGAAGCGGGCCGGTGACTTTCTGTTTGTCTCCGGCACCAGTTCAAGATTGCCGGACAACAGTATTGCCGGCGCGGAAGTAGACGCCATGGGTGCCACCCGTTTGGACATCGACGTGCAGACCCGCGCGGTACTCGATAATATCCGCGATATTCTGCACAGTGTCGGTGCCGATCTGAATGATGTGGTCGAGATCAGCGCATTTCTGGTCAATATGAATGATTTTGCCGGTTATAACGCGGTGTATGCCGAGTATTTTGACTACGATGGCCCGACTCGCACCACCGTCGCGGTACATCAGTTGCCGCACCCGCACTTGCTCATTGAAATCAAAGCGATCGCCTATAAACCACAATAATAAGCCGTTCGTATCCTCTGCCCTACACATCGGAGAATCACAATGTCTAACTTCAAATATGGATTTCCGCTCAACTTCAAGAACTGGCTAGACACGAATTCCCATCTGCTCAAGCCGCCGGTGAATAACCAGCAGATCTGGCAGGACAGCGATTTTATGGTCACCGTCGTCGGTGGGCCAAATCAGCGCACCGATTTTCATGACGATCCGGTGGAAGAGTTCTTCTACCAGTTTAAAGGGAATGCCTATCTGAACATCTGGGATAACGGCCACTATGATCGTATCGACCTGCGCGAAGGCGACGTTTTCCTGATGGCTCCTCATGTGATCCACTCCCCGCAGCGGCCAGAAGAGGGCAGCCTGTGTCTGGTGATTGAGCGGGTACGCCCGGAAGGGGAAGCCGACGCATTGCAGTGGTCATGCGCCGCCTGTGGCACGCTGATCAAACGCTATGAGATGAACCTGAAAAGCATCGTGACGGATCTTCCCCCGGTTTATGAACAATTTTATGCAACCAGCGATGAAGAGCGCCGCTGTACCAAGTGCGGTGAAATCCACTCAGGCCGCGACTGGCAGACCTGGCATCGCATACTCAAGGCGACAACAAACTGATGAAAATAGATATTCACTCGCACTTCTTCCCGAAAATCAGCCAGCAAGAGGCCGCCAGACTGGACGTTGAACGGGCTCCCTGGCTGGCAACCCACGGGCGCGAAGGCCAGATCATGTTGAACAATCAACCATTCCGCCCGGTTTATGACGCACTGTGGGATGCCGAACGCCGACTGGAACATCTGGATGAGCAGCAGATCGATATTCAGATCATGTGTGCCACGCCGGTGATGTTTGCCTACGACGTCGCCATTGAACGCGCCCTGCCCTGGGCGCAACTGATGAACGACAAGGCGCTGGAAATGGCCTCTGCCAACCCGCAGCGTTTGAAGGTGCTGGCGCAGGTGCCGTTGCAGGATAGCGATGCCGCCTGCCGCGAAGCCAGCCGGGCAAAGGCGTGCGGCCATATTGGCGTGCAGATCGGCAACCACGTGGGGGCGAAAGATCTGGATCATGAGTCGCTGATTACCTTTCTGACCCACTGCGCTAGGGAGGAGATCCCGGTGTTGGTACACCCTTGGGATATGATGGGCGGCGCAGATCGCATGAAGAAGTGGATGCTGCCATGGCTGGTGGCGATGCCGGCAGAGACGCAGTTGGCGATCCTGTCGCTGATCCTCTCCGGTGCCTTCGAGCGCCTGCCGCGCAACCTGAAGCTGTGTTTTGCCCACGGGGGCGGCAGCTTTGCCTACCTGATGGGCCGAGTGGACAACGCTTGGGAACAGCGCGATATCGTGCGTGAAGATTGCCCGCAGAAGCCTTCGAGCTACTTAGATCGTTTCTACGTCGACTCTGCGGTGTTTGACCCGCGGGCGTTGCAACTGCTGGTGGAGACTATGGGGGCCGATCGGGTGATGTTGGGCTCGGATGCACCATTCCCGCTAGGTGAGCAGCAGGTGGGGCATCTGGTCAGCCATTCAGCCCTGCCTGAAGAGAGCAAACGCCAGATTCTGGCGGCAAACGCACGTTCGTTTTTTTCTCTAGCGTAGGTAGCGCGGGAACGGTATTGCGCCGTTCCCGCGCTAAATAATCAGCTTCCTCGGTAGGTGGAATAGCCATATTGGCTCAACAACAGAGGAATATGCAGTTTCTGATTAGTGGTGCTGACGTTAAAAATAACCGAGACTTCCGGGAAAAACGTTTCTTGCTTGATGGCAGAAAAGTAATCCCCGGTTTTAAACGTGACCTTATAGACCCCGGCATCCATATCCTTGCCTGCCGGATACAGTGCGCCAATACGGCCATCGTCATTGGTCACCGCCTGTGCCAGGCGCGTCCAACCGTTGCCCTGTTGCTTTTCCAACTCGACCACCACACCTTTGGATGGCAGGCCGGTCTGCTGGTTGAGTACGTGCACACTGAGCGGATTAGGCGTGCCCGCCGCCATGGCCGAAAAACTGCACGCCGCTAACAGGATCGGAATGAATACTTTCATAAATACCTCCATTGCAAATGTAGGCAATGAAAGTAACACCGAAAACGCCTGAAAAATTTGTATAACAGAAAATTTAAGTTTATTAATGTTTTCCGTCAGTGACAATTCAAGCCGAGTGAAGAGAGGGGGAAAACTGCAAGAGAATGGCTATATCTGCCTCGGCCTTTGCTTTTCTACAGTATTCTGTTCAACGGTGGCTGATATTGCCAGATAAAGGGTTAATTGACAGAGATAACGCGTTAATAATCAACCTTAATCTGCACTGTTATCCGTTCACCTTCGTATGGCTCAGCAGACGCTCTGAGTGACGTTAATCATGCCCTGGCAGGTCTTCGTATTACCTTTTTCTTCTTAACGCATCTCTATCGATTCAATGTGTTTTAACAACCGACGGTATTGGCTCAGTAAATCGTTACTGCTCTGTAGATGGTAATGCACGCTTCGGCGTGAACAACGTCATCCCATCATTGAGGAGTAAGATAAATGAAAGTGATTACCAGCCATGGTCGCTTGTGTCAGCACTATATGGACCGCATACAGGAAACGATCGATAAAGCCTTGCTGTGCCACCATCGAACATTGGCGGTGCGTGTTGATTTACGACTGCCGGATGTTGATATCGATACTGATATGGAC
>NZ_MOXD01000029.1 GCF_001976145.1 Serratia oryzae | reverse complement strand
GTGCTTAAATCCACCGTCGCCGCCGCAGCCCCCAGATTATCCGCCGCAGTGACGCTCAACCGGCTGCCCGCCGCAATCACATGGGCACCGCTGAAGGTGTTGGCCCCGCTCAGCTGCACATCACCCTGGGTATTGACGGTGCCCGTTCCACTCAACAGATTGGCAAAATTGCCGTCACGGGCAAACGTCAGGCTGCCCGCCACGTTCACGTCACTGCTGCCCAGCGTCCCCGTACCGTTCAGTACCAGCGTCGCACCGCTGTCTATCTGGGTGTCACCCGTCAGGCCACCGTTTGCGGCGCTCACCGTAAAGGTGCCCCCCTGGACATTCAACAGGCCATCACCGGTCAGGCCGCCTGTCGAACTCGAACTCCCCCCGGCGGTCAGCGCCAGCGTCCCCGTCCCCAGGTCCATCACGCCGCCATTGGTGAACGCACCGCTGGTCAGCAGGCCGCTGCCCAACAGCACCGTGCCGTTGTTGCTTATACTCTGCACACTCTGGGTGTAGCCGTTGAGATTGAAGCGACTGCCACCGTTAACCGCCAGCAAAGACGTGTTGCCCAGGGTGCCATTGCCCCCGGCCAGCACCGTTCCCTGGATGGTGGTACTGCCGCTGTAGCTGTTGCCGCTGTTGGAGATAGTCAATGCAGCCTGAGTGCCGTCCAGCACCACGCCCCCGCTGCCGAAGACGTTAACCGACAGGTTGGTGTTCGAGCCCGCCACCCCGTCGGTGGCTATCACCAGCGCATTCGGGCCATCTTGCAGCAACTCAAGGCCACCAAGGTCATAACTCATATAGAGCCCTTGACCATTACTCCCAGTATTCGCTAAACCAAAATCATAAATACCATTGGCCACATGCACATTATTTTGCCTAATGCCGTAACGCCCGCCTTGGCTCACTGCTGCGCCATTGACCTGCATAGTTAATCCATTGACACTGCCAGCACTTGTAGCGCTGGCAAGTTGTGTCCACTGGGTATTAACGATTTGATTAAGTAACGAGTTATTCCCACTCAGAGTGTCTACATTGACCGCACCATCACCAATAATATTAATTACACCGCTGGTCGCCGTCAGTGCTGACGTTGAGATGATGCTATCTGCGCGATCGCTAAATAGATTACTGTAAAACGCTAATGTGCCGCCTGTAATCCCCAGATTACCGATATTCTGTGTGCTGGAAACTCCTGCGGCCCCAACACTAGTATTACTACCATTAGCTAGAGTGAGTGTGGCACGGGTCAATGCGGTCGTATTATTATTCGCCAAGGCGAACTGGCTATTTTGCAGATTCACCGTACCGGTAAACGCGCTGCCAGCACCGGCACCAAAACCAAAGATAGCATTCCCGCCATTGACATTGATTTGCCCTGCACCGGTAATGGTATTATTAAGCGTATAGTTAGCTGTGGTATTAATCTGCAATCGGCTATTGGCATTCGCCATATCGAGGTTAGCATTAGCATTTAATCCCGTTGCATTATTAATAGTTAAACTTGAATTGTTGGTGAGATTAATAGCACCAGTAAAATTGCTAACCGAGTTAAGACTGGCAAGATTAATAGTACTGTTATTTAATGCCCAGGTTCCCGCGCCACTGAGCGTATTGGTGTTAAATGTTACAGAAGCGTTATTCGCATAGTTGTTAAATAATAATGTTGCCCCATTAGCAACACTGATTGCACCACGCCCTAATCCCCCATTCACGGCGGTTTGCAATGTTCCCGCTGAGATAGTCCATGGCAGGGTGGCCGTGCTACTTCCTGTCAGCGTCCAAGTACTATTACCGGTTTTTTGTAACGCACTAAAATTACTGAATTGCCCACCGATAGCCGACATATTGAAAGATGAGTTGGCAGCGCCTCCTAAAATTAACGTATTGGTTCCAGTCCCACCGATATTGCCGGTAATAGAACTACCAGCCTGTAATTCCAGACTGTTGGTACCGCCAGTAAATGAAATGGCATTTCTGCGTACCGAATTGCTACTGATGCCTCCTGTAATGGTGCCGGAATTGACAATCCTTAGGTTGCTGCCAGTAATGCCAAAACCACCCAATGCTGCTGCGCCTGGAGTCCCTGTAGCTCCAGTTCCCCCCGCGCCTCCATTACCGCCTTGAATAACGCCACTGTTAGTAAGAGTCATTGATGAACCCGTTACCCCCGAGCCTCCAACGCCACCAGAACGGCTATGTGCAGCCGTCGCACTGGTTCCTCCAACGCCTCCCGCCCCACCAGTAATAGAACGGCTGTTGATGATAGAAGTGCCATTACTCACCAAACCACTGCCACCACCTCCACCAAAACCAGAGCCTCCGACACCGGCTCCTCCACCTCCAGTTCCCCCATCACCACCAAACACATTGTTATTTAAGGTAGCCGTACCGACTCCCGTGAGTACCACCCCTGCACCGCCACCGCCGCCACTCCCACCATCCGAATTACTGGATATAGCAGTACCGCCGTTACCTCCTCGACCACCCCGCATGATGGCTGTAACTGCGCTCAATGTGCTGCCCACAAACCCAGCGCCGCCGCCACCACCACCACCGGCACCGAACCCTTGAGAACAAGAAGGGACACAGTTCGCATTTCCCCCCACTCCACCAGCTCCCCCGACCGGGTTACCGGCACTTCCCACACTCCCCCCTGAACCTCCGGTTCCTACGGGATCGGTGGGTTCAGTACCCGCGCCTCGGGAACCTGCGCCACCGGTACCATTAGCCAAGCCCGGGGAACCAGCAATAGAACGCGCACTGGGTTGCCCCCCTAGGCCACTGGCTCCGCCCCCCCCGCCCGCACCACCATAAGCCCCATTTCCCCCTAGCACAGAAGCATTTGCACCTCCCGTCCCGTTGGCGGAGGCACCCTGCGAGAGCAAAAGAAGACATACGGCGCTGAACAGTGGCCAATTTGCTATTTTCCTGGCACCAGAATGGGAGCCATTTACCACTCGCCCCAATAAACGGGAAGAAACCTCTTGACTACCGATAGAGTTGTAATAGTTTGGAGAGCCGATTTTTTGACTTTCGGAATCATAATGCCCGTCACTTTCAACCACGCTACCGCTTTGGGGTGACTGACCAGCGCCGCGTGCTAATTCAGAAGCCACTTGCATCAGCCCCAATGCATAGTTAAAAACAATACGGTATATACGATTCATTAAAATCACCCTCTATGCGCCAGCGTTGTTTTAGATCAGATGACAATACCTTTATTTTACAAACCATTAAGGTATATCACTGGTTGCATGAACTTGGAGTAAAGCCAAGAATACGATTGTTAAATAAGAACTATTCAGCAAAATATTTATTAAAAGTTAACCTTACTGAATGTAGTGTAGTAAAGAACGTGGGGCTTACAGGAAGGTTGGCGCGAGAATTTCACCTATTTTCTCCTATTTTTCCCTATTTTTAACGAGATACTTGATAAGATGTTCTAGCGCACTCAGACCCCGGTTGGCAGACGGGAAACAATTCAGGTCAATGATCAGTGGCTCGCCATTAAATTCATTGTTCATATTCAGCAAATACTTTCGGTGCTCATCTGACCGTAGGCCGTCCATAACATCGGCCAGGGCACAGATGTATTCAGCTCGCGACAATCCATCAGCAGGTAGTGTTGCGCGGACGCAACTCGCTTAGATATCTAGCCATATCCATCGATTATTGGGAAAGCGGGACGGTATAAGGGGCGAAACTCTCATATGTCAGTTGTTGAAGCTGTTTGGCGTTAAATGCCATTGGCGACCTGTGAGCATACATCATCGCGAAACTGACGGGCTTCTTTGAGGTTGATTTCAGGATAGGTGCCAAAGGAGATACGGCATCGAACACCCAACCAGGTGAAACGGAAATGTCAGTTCTATAGCCTTCAGGTGCAACATGCAGCGACAGACATCGCTTAAGGTGTAGAATTTTTTGTTGGGTTTAGCGTTGCGAACGGCGGTATCGGATAAAGCCACGGTATTGACCTCCCATCGTTAATGACAGGGGGAGGTTACGTTTCTTCTCCAAGACGTCCCAGCATAAAACCGCACTACCTGCGCTCCGCTTTTATGTATCGAAATATGTACCGAAAAGTCGTGGCTTGAGGTGGTTTTTATTGGAACTGGGTAACACATCCAACAGTGAATTAATCAGCACAATCAATAAGTTGTGGTGCTTGATGGTTCACTGTGGAAGAAAACTTGGAGCGGGAAACGAGGCCCGGCCAATCTTCTTCAACTCGCTGATATTCGAACAGTTTTTCCTCTCTGTTCCGAGTCACTGGACTTATTTTAGACTTGTTTTACTTTGTCTACAAGCTGGGTGGTGTTATGGCGCTCTCAGGCTTTTGTTTTGCTCGCGTTTGACCGGTTTGTTACTCTGAGCCTGTACGCGGTCTGTACTTACAATCGATAAATTGATGTGTTCTAAGAGTTTCAACAGTTTTGATGCCTGGAGAATGGTTATATGGTGTTACTGCGTTTGTGGCTGTTTCTGGTGATTGTAGTGCTTTCTATTTATACGGTTATTGTCGGTCAAGGTGACGGTTGGAATTTGCTGCCGATTTTTTTTAAAGACATTATGAATGTAGGTTGGCCGGGGCAGTTTAATCTGGATTTTCTGTTCATGCTGACTTTGTCTGCACTGTGGACTGCGTGGCGTAATCGTTTTTCAGCCGCAGGTCTTGTTCTAGGTTCTTTGGCTTTGTTTGGTGGCAGCCTTTTCTTGTCAGTTTATTTACTTGTTCTGACCGTTAAGCACCGTGGGGATATGAATGCCGTTCTGATTGGGAAGTAGTTTGGTGCTCCCGTTTTGTTTAGGCACCTGAGGTGTGCTTCCTGTTATTCGGCCCATCCTTGGGCCTGAGTTCTGGTTCGTCCTTGTTTTTCTGTGGCCGTGTCTGTGCAGGGCTTGGTGCTTTGGGGTTCCCGGTGTTGGTTCCGGTTCACGATAGCGAGATGTAAACGGTTTGTGAAATGGGTTGTGTCGTTCGGTTTCGGGTTATTGATCGGTGCGACCGATCAGTTTTTGTATGCTTCGTTCTCTCCCCTGCTCTGTAACCGAACGGCGAACTCGCGTTGTGTGATTAAAATAATGTAATAATCTGGCGGATATTAACTGAAGCTGTTTTCGGCGTAGGGTAATAGCTCGCTGATCCGGCTGTTCGGCCAGGTAGGTAAACG
>NZ_MOXD01000028.1 GCF_001976145.1 Serratia oryzae | reverse complement strand
TTTAATTATATCGAGTGCGATTACAATCGTTGGCGTCGCCACAGTGCCTGTGGTGGTCTTAGCCCGGAACAATTTGAAAAACAGAACCTCGCTTAGCCATGTGTCCATTGTTCGTGGGTAAGATCAACTCATGAAGTACCGTATTTACTGGATTTAAGTGTTGGCGTTCTACTCCCTTCACCGCTCCAAACTCACTTCTCCCTAAGTATCCCAAAGTCTACTCAAGCCACTACCCACAAGCCTTTACATCAAATTTCATTATCCTGACGTCTATTAAGTTGTATTGAAATCTATTCACCGTTGGGGGGATAGATGGGGGTATTGAACTAAGCACCCCCAAAAAGTCCCCCCTTGAAGGCGGTACGCACATTGAGAGATAGCGCGTGAGTGGTACGAAAAGCGCCGCGATCGCTGGTCAGATTCGTATGCCGAAGAGATGATGAAAACGTTCGAGAGCGATGTTTTCCCCTACATTGGCCACCACCGAATCGCAGCCAATAATTTCTCACCACCGACTTCCAAGAATCTTTGACGTACTCCACCTTGATAACGGGTCTGTTGGGCTTCTTTACGCATCAGTCGTCGTTCTTTATCAGGAATTGCTGTTATGATCGGCATCGCTCAGTCCGGTGGGATATTTGGCGATTGAACAGATCGTTCAACTTGGGCTGAATCCCATTCTGTAATCTTGGCTAGATGAAATATTTAAGTGGGCCTCATCCTGAGCTGTTTACTTTGAACTCCGATTGATATAGGTAATATCCTTATTATTTGATTTTCCACTCCTTGAATTACCTTGGTTTTCCTAAAATTTCTTACCCGCCAAATATATTAAAATTACTTTAATATGTTTTATATCAATTAGATAGGTGTCATTTATATGAGAATGAATATCATTATAAATGGTGGTGATATTTCAATGAGAGTAATCTTAACTCATTGAATGCATATATTAATTTCAAAAAAACAGCATAGATAGCCCTTCTTTGTCCTTGATTTTAAAAGAATTCAACCCGTAATGGGTCTGTTTGCATTTTGGCAGGACAGAACTAGATTTAATGTAAATTTGTTTTTTTGTGTCCTCAAATCTCGCCACTGCATAGCCCTGAGTTTTAGGCAGTAGACAGTTTGATGATGGCTGACCGTTTTTAAAGGAGTGTTTATGAACAAGGTCTATAGAGTAATATGGAGTGCTGCATTACAGGTTTGGGTGGTAGTGAGTGAACTGGCGAAAGGGAGACAAAAAACAGCCAGTAACACAGGTTTTTCATGCCCTACTAACGGTTTGCAACCTCAGCATTTCCTTGCTACCAAACTTAGTGTAATAGCACTCTCACTTTGCGGACTTCTCGGCAGCCAACAGGTTTACGCTATTACTCTTGCCGAATGTGCAAGTTTGGGGCCAGCGACTTGTGCTCCAGTATCAACTCCAGCTCAATTACAAACGGCATTAGCCTCTGCCAGTACTGTAAGTACTATTCTTTTGACGGACAATATCACGTTACCCGATGCAGGTTATAGTTTCTACTTGGGAAATAACAGGCCAAATCTAGTTATTGATGGCGGCGGTGTTTATAATATAACCTATAGAAATTATGGTTTAAATATAGCATCTCCAGCAACGACAGCGAGCTCAGCATCATTAAGTATAGTTAATTTCAATAACATTATAGCTACGAATGGTTCGGCGAATGTTAATAGATTTATCTTTATAAATAATCCATCGGTTAATATTGCAGTAAATGTTGATAATGTTAACTCTATTGCGGATGGTAAGTTGGTTGCCATGGGGGCGGACTCTGCCGGTGAACAACCGAATGATTCCCCTATTACAATCGGGAATATAAATACTGACGCAGGGATTACATTCGGTGCTTATCGCCAAGTCATACTTGGTAGCAATATCACGTTCAACGGGCGTTTTCATGTCACTCAGCTAGCTAACGGTGGCTTTCCAGCGGTGCTGTGGACTAACGACAGTGCGCTCAATAGTATCATTCATTTAACCAGCACCGCTGATGTGCTTTTCACCGGTGCTCAATTTACCAATGGGCAGGCTTATGCAGGGCTGACTAATGCCCATAATTACAGCTATTTTATCGATGACGGTGCTAGATTTGGCTTGCTGATGACTGGTGGAGCCCAAAATCTTCTTGCCGCTGATAATAATGGTTTGAAAATTGGTACTTATACGCCAGGTGGTGGTTTTGGCAGTGGTGCTATATTAAATATAGTCCCTCCTTCAGGTAACGGCATTAGTAATGCTAGCAGTGCTGCATCGTCTTCAGCTATTTATAATGGGCCGACTTCACCTAATGATGTGATCTATAACATCGCACCTGGTTCCATTATTACCGTAAGTGGTTCGACGAATAGTGGGATACTTGCCACCAAAACCACCGGTGCGGGGGGAATTTATATTCGCTCCGGAGCGACTATCTCTGATGGCACGGCAAATGTCACTGCTGGCACTGGGATTAACGTCACTGCTAACTCCTCGGGCAAAGTGGTGGTGCGCAATGAGGCGGAAGGGACGATCAGAAAAGCCACCGGGATCAGTGTCACAGATGCGGGGAGCAGCACGGTAGATGTTACTAACGCTGGGACGATTAACAGTACCACTGCCGGTGTGGCACTCACCCATAATGGTACAGGAACTGTCACGCTGACCAACAGCGGTTCGATTACCAGCACCACTGCCGGTTTGGCATTGAATGCGACGACTGCCGGTAAAGTCATCTCGGTAGATAGTACCGGTGGGACAATCACGGCGACCGGGGGTAGCGGTATTACGCTCGGCAACAACATTGTGCTTAATCTTGTCAACGGAACGATAGCGACCACCGGTGTGGCTACCGGCCTGACCATCGGTGCAAGCAACCTGGGCATCCAGACGTTAACTGGCACCATTTTCAACCTGGGGGGAACCGGCAGTGCGATCGCCAAAGGGGCCTCGGGGAGTGTCAATCTCAGTAATGTCCAATTTAATGCCACCAGCGGCACGGTGTTCACCACCCTGGCTGGCCTTAATTTCCTGCAAGGTTTGGCAAATAACGCCATCAACCTCACGGGAAGTGGTGCGGTCACCGGGATCAGTTCAACGACTTCGCTCGATCTCTCTTCCGCTTACCTGGATATCAATGTCAACAATGTCGCAGCAACGGGCATTGCGACCTCGGGTGCCACCGGAGGTGCCGTCACCCTTGGCCCTAACTCGACGATCAATGCCAGCGGGGGGGCTGCCGCCATCACCTTTGGCAACAGTATTGCCGAGACATTGACCAATAACGGGAGCATCAGCGGCAGCGTTTCCATGGGGAACAGCGGTAACACCGTCGTTAACAACGGTACATTGGGTTCGCTGACCAGCGGCACAGGGGCGGATACGCTGACGTTGAACAGTGGCTCGGTCAGTACCGGGATCATCGATCTGGGAGCCGGTAATAATATCGTTAACATTAACGATGGCGCCACGATCTATACGGTGAATACCGGAGCCGGTAACGACACCTTCAATGTCAATAACCTCACGAGCGGTAGTACCACCTCTCTAGGGGTGCTGAATGCGGGGGGCGGCACCAATACGCTGAATCTGAGCAACTCTACCCGCACTTTGAACAGCGCAACCCGGCTGCAAAACTTCGCGGATATTAATCTGACCGGCAACTCCCAGATTACCCTGAGTGACAGCAGTAATATTACCAGCGGCAATGTCAATCTGGCTGCCGGTAATAGCCTGTTATTCGGTAATACCTATAACGGCGCATTTGGCGCTATTCTCGGTGGCACAGGCAATGCGCGGGTGCAGTCGGCTGGCAATGTCACTCTAAACGCGGCCAGCACTTTTGCCGGTAACTGGCAGATTGATGCGGGTGGCACGTTGAACGCCAATGCATTTAACCAGTTCGGTACCGCTTCGATTGCGCTTAACGGCGTGTTGAATTTTTCCAATAGCGGGACGTTTAACAATGCCTTGACCGGTACGGGCTTGCTGAATATCAACGACACGGGCGGTGCCTTTGATTTTGGCGTCGGTGCCGGTAGTGCCTTTGCCGGTACCGTGGATATCAGTAATGCCACGTTCAATTTGTCGGGCCTCAATTCCAGTGCGCTGAATAACGCCACGCTGCGTAATTCAACCGGAGGGGTTCTCACTCTGGATCCCGGTGTGCATAACGTGGGCGATCTGGTCTTTAACGGCGGCACCTTGCAGTTTTCACCGGGGGGCCTGATCAGTACCGGTGGCGGTACAGGGGCGGGTTTACTCTCCGTCACTGGAAACTCGGTGATCCAGGCCGATCCTACGTTGCTGACCGCCGGTAATATTTTAGATCTCAATGCTGGGGCTTTTACCGATCTGGTGCAAAGTGGCAATGCGCTTTCTGCTGCGGATTTAGCAAGGCTTCAACTGCAGGATTTATTGGGTAATAACCTGCTGACGGGAACCACGGCAGACTATATACAGGGCGGCCAAGTGGTCGCAGTGAATACCTACGATTTTGATCTGGTCAGCAATTATGGTTTCAGTAATCTGGGGTTGAGTATCCATGAACAACTGACGAAGTCGGATCTGCAAGCTGGGCAAACGCTGACCTTGACCTCTAACGGGGCCAGTAATACCACGCTGACCTCACAGTTAACCGGTGTCGGTAATCTGGCCATTGGCGCAGATAGCACGGCGCTGACTATCAGTAATGAGTTGAACGACTATACGGGTACTACTACGGTCAATGCCGGTAGTCTGACGCTGGGAACCAATAACGCGCTGGGCAACACTTCGTTGCTTGACGTTGTTGCCGGCGCAACGGTTAACTTGGCGGGCCATGAGCAAACCGTTACTGCATTAAATAACGCGGGTACCGTCGGCTTGGCCGGAGGCACCCTGAATGTGAGCAATGGCGGCACGTCGAGTAGCACCGGTGGGCTGACCGGCACGGGTGCATTGAATATCAATGGCGGTACGTTCACCGTGACGGGCGCAAACAGCGGCCTGTCGGCCCAGACGCAGACCACGGTGGCCAGCGGGGCGATCGCCACGCTCAGCGGGGCGGGTAATCTGGGTAGTAGTGGGGTTGAAGTGAATGGCACTCTGAACCTCAACAGTGCCAACCCGGCTTTTGGCAACCAGCTCAGCGGTGTGGGTACCGTGAATGCTAATGCCGCTGTCACCCTGACAGGGAATAACAGCTTCAGCGGGACATTTGATGTGAATGCCAACGGTAGCCTGACGGTTAGCAGCGCTGCCAATTTGGGGAATGCTGAGGTAGATTTAACGGATGCTACCGCCCAATTGTTGCTGAACGGTTTCACCGATAATCTCGACAATACCCTGAGCGGAGTATTGGATTCTACCGTGCAGCTCAGCAATGCGTCCAACACCACCCTGACCGGCACTAACAGCAGCTTTGCCGGCCTGTTTGACCTGATAGGCAGCAGTACCCTGACCGTTTCGCAGAACGATAACCTGGGCACCGGCGGCGTCAGCATTGGCAGCGGCAGCACGCTGATTTTTGATACCTATGCGGGCGGCACCTTGACTGCATTGAATAATGCCCTCAATGGTGCGGGAAGCTGGGTGCTGCGCAACAGCAACATCAACCTTTCCGGTAGCAACAATGCGGCGGGCTTTAGCGGCCTGCTGGACATCAACACCGGCGCCTCGCTAACGCTGAACGGTGCCACGACGTTGGATGCGAACACCGTATTGAACGTCAACGATGCGACCAGCACCCTGAATATCAACAACAGCGGGGCCTTTACCCTGAACAACGCCCTGACCGGGGCCGGGCAGGTGAATGTGGATACGGCCAATAGCGCCTTCAGTTTCGGAGCCGGAGCGGGGTCCGCCTTCACCGGCAACGTGACGCTGAATAACACCACCTTCTCGTTGGCCGATACCAATGCCAGCGCTCTGGCGTTGGCTGGGCTGACCTTGGGGAATGGCAGCGTGACCACGGTGGGGGTAGCTGGCACGCCGAGCAACGCAACGTTGCAGAGCTTGACGCTGAATGGCGGTAAGCTGAACTTTACCGGCGGGGCACCGTTCTCCAGCGCTGAGAGCACCATTACTACCCAAACCTTGGGCGCTAGCGGGGGGACCGTGAATCTGGTCGGCGGTGCTTCTTGGGATAACAACCTGCCATCAGCTCTCTCGATTCTAGATCAGGACCGAGGGGCGGTCACACGGCTGATCAGCGCGAACAGCGCCAGCGGTGTTGAGAATTTGACGCTGACGATTGATGATGTTGCCGTGACACCGGGGCAAGGTGTGGTCAAAGGGATTGATCAAAATACAGTGCGTGTAGCAGAGGCAACCTACAATTACACGTTGTCTAACACCAATGCTCTAGGTGCTTTTGGGTTGTATCTGAATTACGATCTGAGCGCGATTAACCTGCTGCTGGACAATCCTAATGCCCTGATTATTGCCACCGATGTCAGCCCGGATTCCAACAAAAATCTGACTGCGCAACTGACCGGGGTGGGCGGCGTTGCCTTTGATGCCAGCAACG
>NZ_MOXD01000027.1 GCF_001976145.1 Serratia oryzae | reverse complement strand
CCGTTGCCGTCAATCACCACGCTGCCAATGGTTTGGCCGTTGTCATAGACGGTGATGAGATCGCCGGGCACACCCTGGCCGCTCAGAACCGGGCGGGTTTCATCGGTGACGCTGCCGTTTTGAATGGCGCCGGTAACGGCACCGGTCTGGTCTAACGCCTGGCCGATAGCCGGTGTTGCCGGTGGCGTGTTGTCGGTCTGGTTATCGTCAGTACTGCGGTTATGATAGGCAATGGCTGCGCCGGCACCGATGGCGGTAGCTGCAGCCACCCAGCCGAGCAGGCCAAACAGGGCGTCGTGGTTGTCATCTGAGGAGGTAAAGATACCGTTGCCGCTGCCCAACGATGGACCGCCCAGCGCTACAGGGGAAAACTCACCTTCGCTAACCAGGTAGCCACTTTCATAGCCTTCACCGGATAAAGGCACATAAGCATACAACTGCCCGTCCTCTGCCATGCCCAGCAGAATAGGATGTTTAGCATTACCATTGAAGTAATCTTCAATAATGATGCTAGGTTGGTCGTCACCTTCCTGCAAGACAAGCAAATTTTTACCAGCGCGCACCAGTGTTACGTTTTCAGGTGCAAAGTCGTTGCCCAAGTTTTTCAACAGGTATTTGTTACCGTCGATCAGTTTAACTTTAACGGCTTTGCTGGCATTGGCAGTCAACAAACGGGTTTTTCCTTCACCACTATTAACTGCTAACACGATGGTCTTACTCATCTTTTTGTAACTCCAAATATCACATGATTAAATGCGAAGAGAACCGCATTTTATTTAAAATGAAATGTACCTACGATTGAGAGGAAAATAATTGCATTGAGGTAGATTAAATAAAAACCCCAGAGGTACAGTGCAATTAAAAACCGACCCAAACATGGAAGCCATTGGCTTAATATAATCCCCAAAAAAAAATTCTTAGAGATTCATCAAGTACCAACGCTATTGCCGATGTTTAAGGTGTATTGACAATTTTTAGGTTATACAACTCATGCTTTTATCCCTCTGCAGGTAAATTAAATTTCCATATAAAATTATGTAGGTTCACTCGCTATCACTATGTTTAAACTAACACTTATTCAACAATCAATATCGCGGAAGCACTGATAGCTCATTATGACCTTTAGCTTAATGACTAGAATACCCATTAAAAGATACTGAGTACTCCGCTCACTGGTAATGAAGACACTGACTCGTCACCTCATTACCAACACTATACTTGTCAATAAGTAGTCGAAAAAAACTAAAACCCTGTTGCCCCTTCGCATCGATAAGAAATATCTTACACATGCTGTGTACAGAAAGCATTCTTAGAAGCCGAAATGCAAACATACAATATAAAAATCTAAAAAACTGCGTTTAAAATCAATTTAAAACATTTATATGCTGGTTTTAATTAAATTTATTACATTAAAAACTACAAAAACAGAAAAATCAGAACTTTAAGCCAAATGAAGAAAGAGAAAAACTGAGCTAATGAAAAGCTAGTCACTCCCCTTTCACAAAAATTAATGACAAAAAATTCATTTAATATCAATTAGTTAAAAAAAAAACAAAAAGAAAGGACAAATTGAAATGAAGAGCTGATGTGAAGGGACAGACGACGAGAAAAGTACAGTTTTTTCTTACACCAAACGACACTTACGACTTTGATACTACCTATCAGAGGATTACTCTCACTACCCGTTTCATTTATTGCTATATGTATACTGCCGCTGGTGCAGATAAGCCACTGAGCTCACACCATCGACATGACGAATTTTAGCCCACGCTAACATCCGTTTTGAACCGGACACCGTCTTCCTCAGGAGCCGACCACTCCTATCCTCTTAATTGTATAATCAGATAAAACACCAACACACCCACTTCGACTTTATAATATTCATGAAACACCTTAGGTATACGTGGACAAAACCAAGTTATACAATATCACTCAACGCCAACATGCTCATATTGGCACTCACTTTTCTTAATAAATACCGATGTTCTTTTGTGAATATGGGTATAAGTATGGAATAACTGGCTGTGTTCTTGCCAAAAATGATAAAGGACATGGTTATTGATAATCTGAGTCAAGGTTTATACCCAGCCTCTTTCACTAACAAAATGAAGATAACTATCTGCATCACGAATAAAGCAATGTACTTGAATCGCACTGCCTAAAGAGCATAAAAAAACCCCAAGCTTAAAAAGCTTGGGGTCTGAATGATTGGCGGAACGGACGGGGCTCGAACCCGCGACCCCCTGCGTGACAGGCAGGTATTCTAACCAACTGAACTACCGCTCCGCGCCAGTTCCTACTTGTGGAGGAACGAAGCGAATATTACGGTTGCCCCTGCGTTCCGTCAATGCCTTTTCTTATAAAAAGAGTCGTTTGCACAGTTTTTCAACGACCTTGGCAGCATAATGCGGCGTTCGCCGTGTTTTTACACTAAAGCAGACATTATTCGCCACGCCATAGGCAACTTCCGCCCTTTTTAGCCACCAGATCCAGGCGAGCCTCATGCGCGATCACTTCGTCAGGGCTGGCGTACACCACTTTCATGGCCGTGGACGGGCGTACAATGCGTTGAATATCCTGCGTCGAATCGGTTTGCTGCGTGTCCCCTTCCATTTGGAACGCCATGGAAGTCTGGCCACCGGTCATCGCCAGATAAACTTCCGCCAAAATCTCGGCATCAAGTAAAGCGCCGTGCAGCGTTCGCTTGCTGTTATCTATTTCATAGCGGCCACACAGGGCATCAAGGTTGTTACGCTTGCCGGGGAACAGACGGCGCGCCATCAACAGGCTATCGGTGATAGTACAGAAGGTTTCCGTTTTCGGAATATCTTGCTGCAGTTTGCGGAATTCGTGATCCATAAAGCCGATATCGAACGCCGCGTTATGAATAACTAATTCACCGCCACGAATGAAATCAATAAATTCATCGGCAATCTGGTCGAAGGTGGGTTTATCCGCCAAGAATTCATCACTGATACCATGTACACCGTAAGCCTCGGGATCCACCAGCCGATCCGGCTTAATATAGACATGGTAGTGACGCCCGGTCAGGCGACGGTTGATCACCTCCACGGCCCCGATCTCGATGATACGATGGCCTTCGTAGTGAACCCCTAACTTGTTCATACCGGTAGTTTCGGTATCAAGAACGATCTGTCTGGTTGGTGTAGAGATCATATTGCAGTGCTCATAGCGCTCGTTTATGTCAGACTTGGCTTTTGTAAAACTGATAGGAAGAGTCTACCAGAGATGCTCAAACAGGTAGAAATTTTCACCGACGGTTCTTGCCTCGGTAATCCAGGGCCCGGCGGTTACGGCGCAATTTTGCGTTATAAACAGCACGAAAAAACCTTTAGCGCAGGCTACCGCTTAACCACTAACAACCGTATGGAGATGATGGCGGCGATTGTGGCGCTCGAAGCACTGACCTCGCCCTGCGAAGTGGTGCTCAGCACCGACAGCCAGTATGTACGCCAAGGTATCACCAGTTGGATCCACAACTGGAAAAAGCGCGGTTGGAAGACCTCAGATAAGAAACCCGTGAAAAATGTCGATCTCTGGCAGCGTTTAGACCAGGCAATTGCCCGCCACACGATCCGCTGGGAATGGGTCAAAGGCCATGCAGGCCACCCGGAAAACGAGCGTTGTGACGTGCTGGCACGCGATGCCGCCGGGAATCCAACACAGGATGATACGGGATATCAACCCGAAACCTAAGGCAGCTTACGGTAACTCTTGGTCGCGCCCACCGCGCGGCTGAGAGCGGGTTTTCTCGCTCCCACTTTCATCGGCGTCGGTGTCAAAGGCAAAGTTCTTTTACGCGCCACAATCATGCTCATGCATCCTAATGCCGGCAAATGCGTGCTTAAAAACCTGCCGCCTTTACGCTGCCAGGGCAATACATGGAAGCGAGTCTGTTCCAGCACTTCATAGTTCAACAGGCTGAGCCAGTCCAACAAGCGCATCTGCGTAAACATCCGGCTGACATAGGGCTGCCGTGTGCGCAATCCCGGGATCAATTTGCCCAACCCGAGTAAGCTGAACGGGTTGAAACTGCTGATCACCAGCCAGCCGTCGTCGATCATCACGCGATCAACTTCGCGCAACAAGCGGTGCGGATCGTCAGCGTAAGAAAGCGTGTGGGCCAGCAGGCAGGCATCTACCGATTTGGCAGCAAAGGGTAATTGGTAAGGATCGGCCAATACGTGCAGATTATCACCCGCCAAACCAACGTTAACTTGATGCGATATGGCACATTTTTCCGTATCCAGCGCCGCACTGAGGTTACCGAGTTTCAGCAGATGAAAACCAAACAGCTTTGCCCACCAAGGTTGCAGCTGTTGCTCAAGCGCCTCACGGTAGTATTCTCCCCATGGCAACCCTGCCCAAGAGTATGGACTGGTGAGCTTTTGTAGAGTATGGGCTGGTTTCATGATTTATTATCTTCTTTCAAGCCGTTGCCAACGAGGGGTCCACGATGAATCTTATCAGCATTCCTGCTTTTCAGGACAATTACATTTGGTTGTTGGATAACCAGCATGGGCGCTGCGTTATCGTCGATCCTGGTGAGGCCAAGCCAGTGCTGGAAGCTTTAGGACGCTTGCGATTGACTCCTGATGCCATTTTATTGACCCATCACCATCGCGATCACGTTGGCGGCGTAGCAGAAATTGTTGCGCAATACCCGGAGCTGGCCGTGTATGGACCACAAGAAACGATCGGCAAAGGGGCGAATACTTTGGTGCAAGATGGTGAAACTCTCACAATCAGCGGGCGAAACTATCACGTTATCGCGGTTCCCGGACATACGCTAGGGCATGTCGCATTCTACAGCTCACCTTATCTTTTCTGCGGAGACACCCTTTTTTCTGCCGGCTGCGGCCGGCTTTTTGAAGGGACGGCCGAGCAAATGTACCACTCAATTCAACGACTCGCGCAACTTCCCGATGACACTCTCATTTGTTGCGCACATGAATATACTCTCTCAAACCTTAAGTTTTCACGGGCTATTTTGCCACAAGATCGTGATATTGAAACATATCAGCAACAAGTTGAGAGATTACGTGTAAAAGGTAAGCCTAGCGTGCCCACAACGTTACAATTAGAGCGGAAAATTAATCTCTTTTTACGTTGCCATGATACTGATTTACAAAAAGAAATAGGTCTTTATTCGCCACCAGACAGCCTTCATTCGGTTTTTTCCGAATTACGCCGCCGGAAAGATAGCTTCTAAAGCTTTTTGTTGTGTTATTTGGCGAAGCAAAGTATAGTTGCTCGTCTTTTAAGCAACTATATTGACATACACATGAAGGCTAAAGCGATAATTCTCGCCTCAGTCTTGCTAGTGGGTTGCCAGGCGTCCAAGAAGGGCGTGCAGGTACCAGAGCAGCATGCACAGAGTCTGTCTTCGGCAGGTCAAGAAAGTGAAGCAGGAGAGTACACAGCGAATGGTCGAGCAAGCTCGGCGCGGTGGTTAGAGGGTAATAGCGCCGCACAGCAAGACCTGTGGAACTTCATTAGCGACGAGCTGAAGATGGAGGTTCCGGAAAATCCCCGGATCCGTGAACAAAAAAGAAAGTACCTAAAAAGTAAGAGCTATCTCCACGATGTAACATTACGGGCAGAGCCGTACATGTACTGGATAGTCGGGCAGATTAAGAAACGTAATATGCCGATGGAACTGGTACTGCTACCCATAGTGGAGAGCGCTTTTGACCCACACGCCACGTCGCATGCCAATGCCGCAGGGTTATGGCAGATCGTGCCGCAAACGGGTCGTAATTATGGGCTGAAGAACAATCAGTGGTATGACGGGCGCCGTGATGTTGTGGCCTCGACAACTGCTGCGCTTGATATGATGGAGCGCTTGAATCGCATGTTTGACGGCGACTGGTTACTGACCGTCGCGGCTTATAACAGTGGTGAAGGCCGCATCATGCAGGCGGTGAAGGCGAATAAACGCCAAGGTAAGTCCACCGAGTTCTGGGATTTGTCGCTTCCGCGTGAAACGTCAATCTATGTCCCGAAAATGCTGGCACTGAGCGATATCATCAAGCACAGTAAAAAATACGGCGTCAAATTACCAAAATCTGACGAAACCCGTGCACTGGCGCGAATTGATGTTGGGCAGCAGATCCAGCTAACTCAGGCGGCTGAGATGGCGGGGCTTTCGGTCACCAAGATGAAAGCATATAACCCGGGCTACAAAAAAGGTGTCACGGCGCCGAACGGGCCTCATTACATTATGGTCCCGAAAGGCAATGCCGCGCAGTTGAAAGACTCGTTGGCTGATGGGCAAATTATTCCACCGCCAGCCCAGTTGGCGAAGAACAGTAGTTTGTCTGGTGGCAGTGCGTATAAGGTCCGCTCTGGCGATACGTTATCTACCATTGCCAAACGGCTGAACGTGAAACCGAGTGATTTGCAAAGCTGGAACAACTTGCGTGCCAAAAGCACCCTGAAAGTTGGGCAAACGTTGCAGGTAGCCAGCAATACCGGCGATAACAACAGTATCACCTACAAGGTTCGCAAAGGCGATTCGCTTTCCAGTATTGCGCGTCGTCACGGTGTCGATATCGACGATGTGATGCGTTGGAACACCAGGCTTGGTAAGAACAGCAGTTTGCAGCCAGGCCTTAAGCTGACCTTGTTTGTGAACAACAAAGTGTCACCGGACACCTAGTAGGTTTCAGTACAAAAAAAGCACCCTGTCCTGCCGGGTGCTTTTTTATTGCCAATAGATTTTCTACCAGGCCGGTTTATCCATTTCAGGATGGAACTCAACCAGTAGCGGATTATGATCTGACGCTTCGGTAACCAGCACTGAAGCATCGACAACGCGCAAGTTACGATAAAATACAAAATCCAGCGGGCGGCCAAACGCTTTGCGGCGATGATCGTCAGTAAAGCTCACCTCATGCAAAGCGATGTCCTCAGCAAACTGATATAGCGCATTAATACGCTTGCGGCTCCAAGCATTAAAATCACCGGCCATGATTACCGGCCCTTTATGGCTGGCAATCTGCTCACCGATTGGATCCAGTTGCTTACTGTATACATCAACACCTAAGCTGAAATTGACCGCATGAATATTAACGACCATCAGCAGTTGGTCGTTGTACAGCGGGTAGACAGTAATCAGTGCTGATTTAGCCAGACGTAATAGGGGCTCACGTTCACGCAGCGGGCAACAATACACTGGGTGTGCTGCTGCCAACGTCATCACGCCTGAGGGATGCTGTGGCAGCACAAAAGCGGGTACCTGATCGGCCGCGAGATAGTTGGCCGTGGCAAAACTCACCAACTCAGGCGTAGTCTGCGCTTCCTGCAATAACACCAGCTGTGCGTCTTTACCAAAGTCTTTCAGCACTGAGAGCCAATCAGCCCGTTGCTGTTTGAAGATATTCCATACCATAACCCGCAATGCCCCTGCCGTAGGTAATGCGGCCCCAGGCGGTAGGGGCTGATGGATGGCACCAGAGAAAACTCGCTCAACTGGCTGGCCTGCCACATACCTCATTGCATAAGTTCGTTTTGGCACGCTATTCGCCTATTTCCCATTTGGATGAGGCTGGTAACAACATTGCTACCAACAATGAATTGATTATACGTATGCGCCTCTCTGCCAGTGTGGCTTTTAGGAGGAAGACTCTTTCATTTATAGAGACGACAAGAGGGGATTTCAATCAGTGAAACGTATACGTCTGTAAAGGTTAACGCTAAAAGGTAATAAATGCGAAAAAGCCCGCAAATGCGGGCCTGAAATACCAAATTGGTCGTTTGCGCCAATCAATCCTAGTTTGGTGCCAAACCCTCGGGATTAACCATACGACCATTGCATTCCAACTTGGCAATCTGCGCCATCTCTTCTGCGGTTAATTTAAGTTGCTGTGCCAACAGATTGCTGGCCAGATTTTCACGCTTTGTTGATGAAGGAATCACTGCGTAGCCCAGTTGCAGAGTCCAAGCTAAAACTACCAGTGCCGCTGTAGCATTTCGGTTTCTCGCTATGTTATTGATCACCCCATCCTGTAGTGCTTTACTATAGGCCAATGTCATATAAGAGGTGATGGCAATACCATGCTATTTTCCAAACTCAACCACTTTGTGGTTCTGCAAATACGGAGAAAGCTCAACCTGATTAGTGGCAATGACTTCAGCCCCCACCGCATTCATGGCTTGTTGCTTCAGATTAATCGTGATGTAGTTCTCCCTGAATTTAGTCTTACCACTTCACTCCGCTCGCAACGATGGCTTGGCCCACAGCGGTTTCATTCTCATAAATCTGCGCGATATCTATCGCACGATAGCCTAACTACTTTTGCTTAATAAGTAATAATAATCCTAACATAGGAGAGGAGTGGCACTAACGGGCGATTTTTACATATGAAAAAGCCCTGAATCATAGACTCAGGGCTTATTAATAAGTGGCGGAACGGACGGGGCTCGAACCCGCGACCCCCTGCGTGACAGGCAGGTATTCTAACCAACTGAACTACCGCTCCACCGATTCTTTCATGCAGTACCTTACAGTACCGGCAAAACCACC
>NZ_MOXD01000026.1 GCF_001976145.1 Serratia oryzae | reverse complement strand
CGTTGCCTTTCTCCGAGCCCTGGCTCTTGTTGGCGTTGGCCGACACCGCCACACCTGCGGTCGAGACATCGACCCCGACGCCAAAACCGCTGCTGCTGTTCTTGCCCGTCGTCTGCTGGGTGTTGGCTGCACCGCTCAGCAGCACATCGCGTTCAGCATTCAGCGTGGTATCCCCACCGGCTTTCAGTTGGCTACCCGCAATCACAATATCCCCGCTGTTGGCAGTCTGGCCTTTGCCCGTGGCGGTCACAGAGAGGTTGTTACCTGCCGTAAGCCGCGAGCCGGTGACCGTTGTGGACTGTGAATGGGACTCAGAGCTGGACTTCTGGCTCCCCAGTGAGGCACTGACCCCCACGGTATTGGCGAGATTGCCGCCTTTGGCTTGCTCCAACGCCACCGCTTGGCCCGCTTGCACGCCAGACAGCGCCGCCTTGGTGCCTTGTAACGCTGCCAGGCGACCGTCGGTTTCTTTCTGCGCCTGCTGCGCCGTGTTGACGGCAGTGTTCACCGCACCGCCTGCTGCACCAGACAGCGCGATAGTCAAACCGCTGGTCTTCTGCTCAAAGGTCTCATCCCGACGGGTGATATCGTGCCCAGGGTCAATCTGCACGCTGTCGCCGGTCACCGACAGGTTCTGGTTGGCAATCACATCGGCACCGCCGATATGCGCTTTGCCGCCCGCCACGATGCTCACATCGCCACCGGTCGACCCAATGGTGCTCACACTCTGACTCTGGGTAGTGCCGTCTTCGTTCACCTGATGGCGTGACGAGGTGCTGCCGATGGTGAAGCCCAGCCCACCGCCGCTGAACACACCGCTCTTTTTCTTCTCATCCAGCCGGTAGCTTGATTGCTCTTCGGTGGCTGCCACTATCTCGACGTTATTACCTGCTTTTAGATTAATATTGCCATCACCCACCACCGCAGAACCTTTTACCGTCAGGTCGTTACCTGCCGACAACGATACGTTGTTGCCGCTGAGCAGTGAGCCTTTTTCCTGCGTGGCATAGTCTTCCTGCACCGTATGGGTGGTGGTCTTCGACAGGAAGCCTTTCTTGGTTTTGGTCTCTTCAAAGAAGTGATAATCGCTTTCGGTGGCGCTGTTGAGCGTGATATCCCGCCCGGCACTCACCGCCACGTCACCGCTGGCCTGTACCTGCGCGGCATTCAAGGTTGCATCGCGTTCAGCACGGATCGTGGTGTTGCCACCGCTGGCAATCTCCGTACCCTGTTGGCGAAGGGATTCATCTACCTGCTGACGTTTGCCGTTTTTGCTTTCGCTGTACTGGCTGGTCTGTTGGGTAGTGAGGTTCACGTCGCGCCCGGCGCTCAGGCTGACGTCGTTATCCGCTGCCACCGCTGCCGCCTGCAAGGTCACATCGCGGCCCGCATCCAACGTCAAATCACCGCCGCTGGTCAGCGTGCTGCGCGCCACGTCTGTAACGGTATTCAGGGTGCTGTCCTTGCCAAAGCCTGATTGAGCATAGCTACGGGTCACCTGATTGGCGGTGATGGCGATATCCCCCCAGGCATCCAGCCACATATCGCCACCGGCAGACAGGTTGGCACCGGTCAAGCGGATGTCTTTACCGGCACTCAGGCTCAGTGAATCCAGCGAGGTGATAGAGGCGGTATTACCCAGCGTAGTGTCAGTGAACCCGACAAACTCGCCGTTGGGCCCTCTGGCACTGAAGCTGTTGGTTTCCGCCAGCGTGAGGTTATTGATGCTGCCACCGATACTTTCCAACGCCACCCGGTTGCCACTGATGGTGGAGCCAATATTATTGATATCCCCCAGCGCGCTCAGTTGCAAATTGCCGCCCGCATTGAGCAAGCCTGCATTGAGATTGCTGATGCTGTTTTGGCTATCGAGCGTCAGGGTATTCTGTGCGGTCAGGGTACTGCCGCTGTTCGTCACATTCCCCGCCGTGAGCGTGACGTTTTTGCCGGAAATCACGCTGCCGTTATTCAGCGTCACGTCTTTCGGTGACAGGTAGACCTTCGGCACCATCACCGTTTGGCCGTTGAGGGTGGTGGCTTCCCACCACAAGATGCTGTGGTCCAGTGCGGCGATCTGCTCGGCCGTCAACGAAATACCGAACTTCAGCCCCAGGGACTGCTGCGCCTTGGCGGCGTTGTCCATCAGGGTTTGCATTTGTTCCAGATCCGACCCTACGCCGTTCAGGTAGCGGCTCCCGGTCTGATTGAGCAGGAAATTGCTGACGTAGCGGGTATCAAAGGCCTCGTCCCCGAGGAAACGGTAGTCGTAATCCGGGTGGAGATTCAGGCGCTCAAGGAAATAGGCCGAACCGATAAAGGCGTTTTCATCTGTGTACTGCGCACCGGTTTCACGCGGAGCCTGGCCGGGCGTGGTGCCCAACAGCGCATAAAGATCGCCAAACAGGCTCGGATCCAGTTGCCCCAGGCCATTCAGTTTCGGGTTGGTGGTGATCAGATACGGGCTGTTGGGATCGGTCGAGGTGACAAAATAGCCGTTCTCACCCGAGGGCAGGGGATAGGCACTGGTATCGACCGTTTTGCCCTGATACTGACTTAAACCGTTGCTACCAGGCTTGACCAGGTTCGCGCCACCGGTGGAGGTGTTTTGCAAACTGGCCCCATCCCCCAAATTGGCATTTCCCAGGCCATTGCCAGTGTACGTTCCTAATCCGGTGAGCTCTGGCGTGGTGTTCTCCAACCCGCTGCCACCCGCGATTTGTTGCAGGGCATGTTGCAGGTTGTCTTGCCACGCTGGCGAATTGACGGCCACCTTGTCAGTGGCTGAGAGCGTCTGTTGCCCTACGGCACCGCCGATCGCCTGCTGACTCAGGGGGTTCAGCGCCGGGGCAGTGAGGGTATTGCTTACCCTGCCGGCGTTGGCCGTGGCGTTGGTGTTACTGATATCCTGACTGAAGTTTGCCGTGACGTTGCCGCCTGCTTGGATAACGGAACGGTAGCTGTCATCCGAGGTGGTTTCCGTGGTGTGGCCCACCAGAACATAGCGGACCGTGTCTTCGGTTTTGCTGGTTCCAGGTTGAGGAATATGGCCAGTGCCAATACCGGGAATGCTTCCATCCTTACGGACGCCATCGATATAGTTGAACACCGCATACTCGGTGTAAGCACCGGATTGATAACTCTGGTTGTTGAGCGTGGAACCCGACAGCACAATATCGCCGTTTGCCAGCAGTACACTGGCCTGATTGTTAAGGGTGTTAGCCTGAACCGTTAAGTTGCCACCCGCAGACAGGCGTGCGCTGCCCCCTTCGGCGGAGGCCTGTGACAGGATCTGACGGACGGCAAATTGCCGGGTTTCGTTGCCGGGTGTGGGTACGTAGTAATAGGTTTTATTGGCATACAGGAAGCAGGCCGAACCGCCACAGGACCCCGAGGTGGAGTATGAAGTGACGCTCTTTTGCATCAGGGTGTCCAGCCCCAAAACCTCAATCGGGATATAGGCGGAAGCACTGTTCAGCCAACTGTAGGTATTACTCATATCGAGGGTCTGGGTTGAGTAGCTCAACCCGGTACGCTCATTGAGCAAGCTGGCGGTGTTGACGGTGATATCGCCCTGTTGCGTCTCGATGGTGCCGGAGCTGTTCACCACTTCGCCGTTGGCGTTGCCCGCCATGTCGCGCTGCATCCACAGGCTGTTGCCCGCCAGAATATCACCACGCAGGTTTTTGATGCTGTTGGCCAGCAGATACAGGTTGTGACCAGCATACAGCAGGGCGGTGTTGACTAGGCTGCCTGCCGCATTCAGCGTCAGTGTGCCCAGCGTGCCGGTAAAGCCCCCGACGATGATATCGCTCTGGCTGTTCAGGGTAACATCTCCCCCTGATTGCAGCGTTCCGGCGGCATTCAGGGCGATGGCGCTGCCACTGAGAGTACTGGCCCCGCTCCCGATGGTGATTTGCCCGTTATTGGTCAAGAGGCCGTAGGTGGCGAGGTTAACGCTCTGCCCCTGCAACGTGCCCTGATTGGTCAACGCCCCCTGGCTGCTGATGTTCAGGCCCTGACCTGCGGCAATCACATTCTGGCTGGTAAAGGCATTCACCAATTGCAGCGTCAAGTTACCCAACGCCACTACCTGGCCTTGTTGTGCAAAGCTGGCGCTGTTCAGCCATAAATCGCCACCGCTGAACAGTTTCCCCGCGCTCTGTTGATCCACCTGGTTAGCCTGGATACTGAGCCCCGAGGTGCCGAGCAGCGTCCCGCCGTTGGTCAGTTGCTGGGTGCTGACCGCCAGGCTGCTGCCTTGGACGGTCCCCTGGTTGTTCAGGCTGCTGCCTGTCAACGTGGCCTGCCGTTCTGCCAGCAGGGTGCCGCTGTTATTTATCGTATTGGCATTCAGCAGCAGCGTGGCGGCTTGCAGCCAGCCGTTGTTGGTGATTTGTGTGCCGTTAAGCGTGAGGTCAGGGCCTGAAAGCAGCCGACCGTCATTGAATCCAGATATCGCCGCGTCTAGCCAAGCCTGGCCACCGCTTTGTATCAGGCCACTGTTAACCCACTGCGGTGTGGTGAGGGTCAGCGCGTTCTGGCTGAGCAGGGTCCCCGAGGCATGGTTGGTCAACGCGCCTGACAGGGTCAGCGTCAGCCCGTTTTCCCCTTGTATGCGCCCGCTGTTGGTCAGCGCACCGCTGTTAATCCACAGGTCATTACCCTGGAGACGGCCAAAGTTGGTCACCGATGCGGCGTCCAGTTTCAGGGTGCCTGCCGTCAGCAGGGTGCGATCCTGTTGCTGGATAAAATCGCCGTTCAGGGCGACCGTTAACCCATCTACGCCGCTGATGTCGCCCTGGTTATTCAGGGTATTGCCGTGCAGGGTGAGGTTTTTTGCCAGCCATTGCCCGGCGTTGGTCAGGGACAGCGCCTGTAACGCCGCCGTGCCGTTCGCGGTGATTTTGCTGTTGGCTGCGGCATTCAACGCCCCCGACAGGGCCACTTGCAGTGCATCTGCACTCTGGATCGCGCCACTGTTCTCCAGTTGCTGAGCACTTAACAGGATTTGTTGCCCCTGCCACTGCCCGTCATTGGTGATCGTGCCACCGTTCACCGTCAGTGTGCCCTGCGTCAGGATGGAGCCCTGGCGGCTGTTCACCAGCGTCAACAGCGGGGCGGTCAGCGCCTGAGTGCCGAGGGTCAGCGATTGCAGGCCGATCAGCGTGCCTGCGTTATTCACCACCGCCTGGGCCAGGCTCAGGGTATCGCCCTGTACGGCCCCCTGGTTGTCTAGCTGAGCCCCCGCCAGGGATAACCGCCCCTCGCTCAGCACGGCACCGCTGTTGGTCAGCGTCTGCGCCTGTATCTCGCTATCGCCCTGGCTGAGCAGTGAACCTTCGTTCAGCAGTTCGTTGGTGACGTTGACTGACAGCGAATCGGTTCCCAGCAGGGTGCCACGGTTCAGCCAGCTATTGGCGGTGATGTGGGTTTGCCCACCCTGCGCCAGGCCCTCCGAGGTCAGTTGCCCGGCATTCAGCGCCAGTTGTCCTCCGGCCAAGGTGCGGCTTGAGGTCGCCAGGGTCATCACATCACCCTGAGCATCAAGCCATTCGCTACCCTGCCATAATCCGCTGTTACCCAGCGTGCTGGCCCCCAGCGTCAACTGATTGGCCACCAGTTTGCCGCTGTTGGTCAGGTGAGTGCCGTTGAGGCTCAGCGTGTTCAGGCTGCCGATCTGCCCGGCGTTTTGCAGGGTATCGGTGAGATCACCGGTCAGGTTGGAGATCGCGTTGATCGACCCGGTGTTATCCAGGCTATCGACGTTAAACGTCAGCGTATCCGCCTGCCAGAGCCCGGCGTTGGTGACCGCGCCGCTGTTGAGCTTCAACTCACCGCCACTCAGCAACTGTGCCCCGGCCAGCACCTTCAGCCCTGTGGTGATCAGGGTCAGCCCGATATTGCCCTGCATGATGCCACTTTGCGTCACGTTACCGCTGTTGAGCGTCAGCCTGTTGCCCGCCAGCACCCCGGCGTTGTCTACCGATTGGCTGCGGAAGGTGGCGTTTTCACGCGCCACCAGTTGAGCGTTTTGCTGGTTAACCAAGGCACCGCGCACGTTGATGCTCAGGTTATTGGCCAGAATGCTGCCCTGGTTGGTAAATTGCTGGCCGGTAAGCGACAAGTCGTCATTGACCTGCAATAACCCGGCGTTATCCAGTTGGTCGAGCGCCAGATCCAGTGCGCCGCCGCTGATCAGTTTCCCGCTAGCGAGGTTGCTGAGGGTAGGGATAGCCAGTTGCAGATGGCTGTTGCCTTGCAGCAGGCCACTGTTGGTCAGTTGCGGTGCGGTTAGCGTCAGTGTGTCAGCCGCCAGCGTACCCTGATTCAGAATACTGGCCGCCGTGAGGGCAAAGCGATCCTGGCTCAGTAAATAACCGCTGTTGGTCAACTCACCGGTAAGATCTGCGGTCAGCAGCGTCTGTGCCTGAGCGCTGCCACTGTTCTGCCAGCTTTGGGCATTGACCGTCAGTTGCTGGCCTTGCAGAGTACCCAGGTTAACCAACTGTTGACCGTCGAGGCGTAAGGTCCCCCCCGTCAACATCTGGCCGGTGGTGCCGTTACTGAGGTGGGTACCTGAAAGTTGCACGGATTGGCTGCCTTGCAACAGCCCCTGGTTGATAACATTCCCTATCACGTTGAGTACGTTGGCCGCCAGCCACCCTGAGTTATCAAGCGTAGCGGCGGAAACCTTCAGCCCTTGCTGGCTGAGCACTTTCCCCTGATTGGTGAACGCCTGAGCGATGTTCAGATCGGCGGTTTGTTCACTCAGCGCATTACCGCTGTTGAGCCACGTCTGGGTCGACAGATCCAGCGTCTGGCCCTGCAATAACCCGGCATTGGTCAGTGACTCAGTTTGTAATGCCAATTTCCCGGCACTGAACAGAACGCCACCCAATTGGTTATCCAGCGAAGCGCTCCCGATACTGAGCTGGTTGCTGCCTTGCAGGGTTCCGGTGTTGAAGAGGGTGGTGGTATCGAGCGTCAGACGGGACGCTGACAGCAGGCCATCATTATTGAGCAAAGGGGTGGTTAACGTTAACGACTCAGCCGCGTTGATGGTGCCGCTTTGCTGGTTGCTGAACTGTTTGGCCAGCGACAGCGTCATCATGACCGCTTGCATTATACCGGCGTTACTCAGGGTTTCTGCTGCCAGGCTTAGCGTGCCGCCGGTGAGTAAGCGCCCACTGTTTGCCACCTCATCAGCCTTGATGGAAAGGGTACTATTGCCCTGTAGCGTTCCGCTATTGGTGAGGTTATTGCTGGTCAGGACCAGTTGATCCGCCGCCAGCTGCCCGGCGTTGGATAATGCCGCCGTGGTGAGCGACAGGCGATCCTCGGCCAGCAGCAAACCGCTCTGCTGGTTGTCGATGCGTTGATAGTCCGCCGTCAGGTTAACGGCGTTGATTTCACCGCTGTTGCTCAGTTGTTCACCCTTAAGCTGCAGATCGCGATCGGTGGTGATCAACCCCGCATTTTTTAACGTCGGGACCGTCAGCAACAGCGAATGGGCGGTATACAGGGTTCCGCCCTGTTGGTTGTCGATCAGTTGGGCGATCAGTTGCAGGGTCTGGCTGCCCTGCAGCAGGCCGCGGTTGGTGAGCGTTTGGCTGTTTATCGTCAAGACGGGGGCGACCAGGGTCCCCGGGTTGGTGAGGGTTTTCGCATTCAGCGCCAGGGTTGCCGCATGGCTTTTCCCGCTGTGTAACACGGAGTCTGCCGCTATCGTCAAGGCCGCTTTGGCGGTCTGGGTGCCTGCCAGCATGGCTTGCTGGGCCTGGAGGGTGAGAGTGCCCCCGCTTTGTAACTGTGCCCCGGACTGTGTGTTCAGCGTGGTGCTCTGCAGCGCCAGATCTCCCCCGGCGCTCCATTCTCCGCCTAATGTGGCATTCCCCGCGTTTACAGTGATGTTGCCCTGGCTGATCGTGGTAGAGTCTGCCCCGGTGAACAGCGTATCGCCGTTGAGGGTCAGCGCTTTCGCGCCAGAGAGCAGGCCGTTTTGTTGTAACGTTCCCGCTGTCACGCTCAGGCTGCTATCGCTCAACAGTTCACCGGTGGTGCCATTACTCAACATCCCGCCGATAGTGAGAGAGGCTTGCCCTTTGGCACTCAGAATACCGTCCTGATCCAGCGTTTGGCTAGAAAGGGTCAAGGCCCCACCGCTCAGTATGTTGCCGCTGTTGGTCAGTGATTGGCCGTTCAGCGTCATGTTCCCCAGGCTTTGAACGGTGCCGCTGTTTCCGAGGGAGGAGAGGGTGCTTTGTATTGCCCCATTGGCCGCCAGCGTGCCGCTGTTTGTCAGTGCGCCACCGCTCAGGGTGAGGTTTTGCCCGGCGACCGTTTGCCCCTGCGTCAGCCCAGAATTAAACAGCGTCATATCGATATGGCGTGCTGCATCAACCTGGCTGCTGGCGTCTATAAGCAGGTCACGGGTGCGCAGCTTGATATCGTTTCCGGCGGTCAGCTTGCCGTTGCTGACCTGCAACGTCCCGCCACTGGTCAGGACCATATTCTGGTCGCTGACCAGCGTACCCCCTTGTTGGGTGAGATCGCCTTGGCTGGTCAGCGCGATGGATTGACCGGCTTTGTGATCACCCAGCAGACTGATACTTTGCCCGCTTGCCGTCAGCGTACCGCTGGTCAGGCTGTTATTGATCGTCAACTTGCCGTTGGCATCCAGAGTGATATTCCCATCACGGGCATTGAGGTTACCGAGGTTAACGCCGACGCCGGTTTCACTGGACACCAGATGAATGCGGTTGGCGTACATTCCGCCCAAGGCGCCTGTGTCGATCGCCACTTTTGGCACGTCGCCCTGACCGGCGATCGGTGTAGCGTTGCCTTGCGCATCCACCCGGTTGGCACCCAGCGTGATGGTTGCGTCTTTGGCATGCAGTTGCGCGTTGAGGTCGGTGGCACGGGCAATCAGCGCGAACTTGTCGCTCTGGCTGGCATCCAGCCCTTGGCCCTGAATGCTGATCGCCCCCTGGGTTACTTCCAGCGCCTGCAAACTGCCGTCGGCACCCAGTACCGGTTTACCGGTGGTCAATGTTGCATTCGGGGTGTTGATAAAACCGCAGCCGTCGCAGGTGATACCATACGGGTTGGCCACCATCACATTGGCCTGCTTGCCCGCCACTTCCATATAGCCCTGCAGTTGCGAACGGTTCGGGGCCACCACTTCATTGATGATGCCCTGGGCTTCTTTCCCTGCCTGCAGATTGGGGTTGTTCTGGATCAGACCACCCAACTGGCTCTGAGTGAGCCGATCGGTGGCGTTGTTGAGGATCAGCCCCTCTTTTCCCACGTTGAAGTCGTTGTATTTATTGTGGGAAATTCCGGCCTGATTGGGCGTGGCGATATTGATCACCGGCACGCCGTTGGCGGCCTGATCGAGTTTCGTATTGCCTTCGGCGACGCTCACGCCGTTGGCAAACGCGGGTAACACCGGCTGCCACACCAGGAGGGTACACAGGGCATAGCTCAGCCAACGTTGGGTGGCATGAAGAGGAC
>NZ_MOXD01000025.1 GCF_001976145.1 Serratia oryzae | reverse complement strand
CCCGGCAAGGGGATGTCGCCTGGCTGCTGTCACCCGAGCAGGCCGACTGGTTGATGAAAGGCATTGACTGGCAGCGGGTGGACGGCCTGGATTTAACCGGCTGGAAATAACGAAAGACAGTGATTAACACATTGATTATCAATGACAATGTGGTGTCGTGTTGATAAAATGCTCACATGAATATCGATGCCTTGCTGACCTCAAAAGACCCCGACGAACTGCGCACTCTGGCGTTGAAATTACTCGCGGACCTTGAACAGCAGACACAGCGAAACCAGTCACAAACGTGCTATATCCAGCAACTGGAAGAGGCACTGAAAAACGCCCGACAGTGGCGCTTCGGGCGCAAAAGCGAAGCCTTCCAGGGCGAACAGCGCGGGTTGTTCGACGAAGACATCGAGGCCGATGCCGCCGATATCGAGCAGCAACTGGCCACGCTTTTGCCTGAACCAAAAGCACCAAAACCGCAGAGGGCCAAACGCCATCCCCTGCCGCCTGAACTGCCCCGGGAAGAGGTCCGCCTGGCCCCGGCGTCCGATAGCTGCCCAGACTGTGGGCACACCCTGCGCTTCATCCGCGATGAAATCAGCGAACGGCTGGAATATGTTCCGGCTCGCTTCATCGTTCATCGGCATGTCCGCCCGCAGTTCAGTTGTGCACACTGTGAAACGGTGGTTAGCGAACCGCTACCGGCACAACTGATTGAAAAAGGTCTGCCCGGTCCGGGTCTGCTGGCGCAGGTGGTGTGTGCCAAAAGCCTTGACCATCTGCCGCTCTACCGTCAGCAGGTGATATATCAACGTAGCGGTGTCGACCTGCCTCGCAGTACGCTGGCGGGCTGGTTCGGTGCGGTAGGGGCGGCCCTGAAACCCTTGGCCCAGACGCTGCATCAGGACCTGTTGCAACACCCGGTCCTGCAGGCCGACGAAACGCCGCTCTCCCTCCTCGACCCCGGCAAGGGCAAAACCCAACGCGGCTACCTGTGGCTTATATCACCGCGCTGGGGGCTGACCGGTCAATCGTGCTTTATGACTGCCAACCGGGGCGCAGTGGGCAATATGCCCGCGATGTGCTTGAGAGCTGGTGCGGTACCCTGGTGGTAGACGGTTATGCCGGTTACCAGGCGTTGTTCGACAGTGGGCAGGCGCGTGAAGCAGGCTGCTGGGCGCACGCCCGGCGCAAGTTCTTCGAGCTGTTTACTTCCAACAAAAGCCCGGTAGCCAAGGTTGCGCTAGACACCATCCGTGAGCTTTATAAGCTTGAGCGCAAAATCAAACCTCGGTCGGCGGATAAGAAACGCCAATGGCGACGGCGATACGCCAAACCCCGACAGGAGGCCTTCCATCAATGGCTGTTGTTGCAACAAACGCAAACGGCACCCAACTCGGGGCTGCACAAGGCACTGGACTACACCCTGAAACGCTGGCCGGCGTTGCTGCACTATCTGGACGATGGCCGCGTGCCCATCGACAATAACCGCACTGAAAACTGTATCCGTCCGGTGGCCGTAGGCCGCAAGAACTGGCTCTTTGCCGGGTTTTTACGGGCTGGGCAACGGATGGCGGCTATCCTGAGTCTGCTGGAAACTGCCAAACTCAACGGCCACGACCCGTATATCTGGTTGCGCGATGTACTGACCCGTTTACCTACCTGGCCGAACAGCCGGATCAGCGAGCTATTACCCTACGCCGAAAACAGCTTCAGTTAATATCCGCCAGATTATTACATTATTTTAATCACACAACGCGAGTTCGCCGTTCGGTTACGCGATCACTTCATTGATCTTTGATTCCACAAACGCCGTTGAAACAGGTTCTCCGTACCGGTGCATTTCACCGTAGTTTGGGATCATCATCTTATTGTTCCGGATGTGTGCTTTCAGCGCTTCAGACTTGATTTCCTTCCAACTCATTTTGTTAATGTCTTTCACATCGATTTCCTGTTTATTTTTATACTGTCATAGGAGGATCGCATTCTGCTGCACCATCAGTTGATACTGATAGGGGGTAGAGGCATCGCTGTCGGGCACCACCTGCCAACCACAGCGGTCAAACAGTTTCTCGACTCCCGGTACATTCCCCGTCAAGCGCACCATCAATGGTTTCACCTGATGCCCGTCATCATCAAAAGCGACATCGAGATTGCTCCGCAAGATAAAGATACCATTCACGCCAGCATTCAGCGTGGCTGCATACCGAACGCTGCCGTGCTCGCACCGAAGGTGTGCTACGTTCGCGGTTCATCACGCTATTTTCGCTGTATAACCTCTATAACTCGGGTATGTAAAAAAACGTATATGTTTCCTGGTAAAAAGAAAACATTAAAATGAAATACACCTCAAACAGGATTTTTCCCCACAATATCTGTGTACATCATCAGGAGTAATAATCGCTATTTATCTCCCGTTTAACCTTTGTTTATGGTTTGACATGCGGATGATTTTTTTTATTTTTGAAACAAATAACCAAATATTACATATAACAAACCACCATTCGATCTACACCTCTTTAAAACAACAAAAAAACAGAATTTTATTCTTTATTTGTTATTTTTTCGCCATTAAGAGCTGTAAAAATACAGTTTGACGACACATACGATCGAAATGTATTTTTACGGAAGTTTACTTGTGCATCGATTCGTCATGTATTCCTCTTGCTCGATTTAATCTAGGGGCTGATGAGTTGGCATATTTACTGCGCATCGAAGATGATGCTGTGTTTGTTAATAATGGGGCATTATATAGCGATTGTTTAACAACGTTTTAAATATTTCAGGTGTTGGTCTTGTTGATTTCTTGCGTCAATCTTATGGCAATACTATCGATACTCCAGCAAAGAAACACTGTGACTCTGCAGCAGTTAGTGTGCATGGAGAGTCACAATTAACCCATGGCGACTGTTGTTTCCATGAATTAACTTCCTTCCGGCATGATCGGAATTTTTAATCGGTAATTAATAAGGAATATATAGAAATGCGTAAACTGTTGACGTTTACCCCTGCAGCACTGCTTTTACTGACCGTATCTGGTGCAGTCCATGCCGCAGACGCCAACCTTACCATAAAGGGCACAATTCTCCCGGCAGCCTGCACGCCGTCAATTAGCAACGGTGGGGTGATTGATTATGGTTCTATTGACAGCAATAGCCTGAATGTCAATAAGGTCACGAATCTGCAGACGATGCCGCTGACCATCAGCATCGCCTGTACTTCTCCGATTAAAGTCGGTTTTAAAGTGGCTGACAATCGTCCAGGAACTCATAACGAGACCGGTCCACGATTCGGACTGAATACGGACAACAGTGGCAACAATATCGGGTATTACTTCCTGGCTCCAGAACAAGAGTCATTCCGGATTGACGGGGAAGCAGGCCGTCTTGCATCAGTAAACGGTGCTACATATCAAGAAGCCAGCATCATCGGCCCTAATGGACTTACTTATACTGCATCACTGATAAGTAAGCCCTCAGGCCCGATTACGGAGCTTCCTTTCGCCACTAACATGATTTTTGATGTTGGTATTCGCACCACTATTTATCCTAAAAACAATCTTGATTTAGCGAATGAAATCAATCTGGACGGTAGTGCCACGTTAAGCGTCGTGTATCTCTAACTCTGTCTGGCCCGGCAGCAATGCCGGGTCTTCTTTCTCTGTTCTTAATGATAACTGCTCTTGTTGAGGTAATTCTGATGACGCTGTTCTTGCGCGGCGCGGTATTGACCGCAGCCCTCACTCTATTTCCCTGCATTTTACTGGCTGCTGGAATGGTGCCTGAGACACCCCTTGTGTTTATTCAGGCCAGTGAAGGTGGGGGGACCATTAATGTCAAAAATACAGACAACGGGCCTGCCCTCTTATACACCACTGTGACGAGCCTTGCAGAAGATAAATCAGAGGTCAATATCATCCCCACTCAGCCCATCATCCGGGTGGAAGCCGGTAAAATTCAGCAGGTTCGCTTTGTACTTGAGGGCGCAAAGAATATTCAGGTCCAGCAGCTAAAGCGGGTGATATTTGAAGGGATTCCAGAACATAAACCAGGTACCAATCGCGTCGCCATGACGGTGCGTCAGGACCTGCCAATGATTATCCATCCTCAGGGCTTGCCTAATGTAAACGATCCGTGGACACGTTTGAGCTGGTCCCTACAAAATGGCACGCTAACTGTCAATAATCCTTCTCCCTACGTGGTTCGCCTTGATCCTAAAGTGGTGCTAATGCCTTCGAATACCCAAGGGACCCTGGATAAAACCTATCTGCTTCCCGGGCAGTCGATGGCGGTGGCACTTCAGGCCGGCGCTGTACCTGCCGGCGACGGTCAGGTAAAAATGTTTCCCGCTACCCGCTATGGCTCACCGGCTCCTGATTACAATGCAAACATCACTCGATAGCCTCCAGAAGGGATGTCTTTTGGGCTGACCCTGTCACATTTATGACCGAAAATTATAACAATGAAAAATTATACCGTTTATCAGACGCCATTACGTACATTTACGGCTGCCACGCCGGGCGCATTTTTCAGTCTTATCACATTTTTCCTGTGGCTGCCGGGCCAAATATCGGCCGCACAATTTGATATTTCCACCTTGAAAGCCCGGGGGCTTCATACTGGCGTTGCAGAGTATTTTTCTGAGGCGCCGCGCTTTATGCCGGGTATCACGCCCGTGAGTATTCGCCTCAACGGCAAAGAACAGGGGCTTATTCCAACCCGCTTTGGGGCTGACGGAAAACTGTGTGCGGACCAAGAACTACTGACAAAACTGGCACTCAAATCTGTTACCAACGTTATGGAATCCGCAAAAGACAGCTCCTCTTGTCTCGACTACGAGAAAGCTTATCCCGGAACCTTGATCACGCTTAATCCTAATGAGGCAAGCGTGGAAATTGTCACCCTGCCTTCTGCACTGGATCCGCAGCGCCTGCAGGTGCAGGGATATGAACAGGGCGGAAGAGCAGCCCTGCTGAACTATGACATGTTCTCAATACAAAACCGTTTTACCGGGCGCACTACTTCCCGAGCACAAGGGGCGTTTGAACTAGGAATTAATCTGGATGATTGGGTATTGCGTAGCCGCCAAATGATGACATTGAGTGAGGGAAATACGAGCAACAATGTCCTTTATACCTATGCACAGCGGGCACTCCCTACCTTCGGCAAGACGCTTCAGGCAGGACAGATCAATATGAATAATTCTCTGTTTACCGGGGCGCCAATCACCGGTGTGCAGTTTACCCCTACTAATGGGCTATTTGATGACGTAAACGATAGCGGCGTAACTGTCACTGGCATTGCGCTGTCGACACAGGCGCAGGTCGATATTCGCCAGTCCGGAGTGCTAATTTACTCAACGCTGGTGCCCGCAGGGTTGTTCACACTGAGTAACATACCCGTAATAAGCCGCGTTGCTGACCTGGTGGTAACGGTAACTGAAACCAATGGTCAAAAAAACCAGTTTAGTGTGTCTTCCAGTACATTTGGCAGGGGGGATGGAAAAATTGGCCCACCACAGGGGCTGTCTTTCTCGTTTGGCAAGGTCCGGGAAGTCCAATCGCCCGACCGTTTGCCGCTGGTAGGGATGGTTTCACAAGGGTGGTCACTGTCTAAAGGAACAAGTCTCAGTAGCGGTATGATGCTGGCGGAGACGTATCAAGCGCTTGGTGGACAGGTGGATTTCGCGCCCGCCAATCACTTCCTGGTGTCGGCAGGGCTGTTGAGTTCCAGAGAGGATAAGGAGGCTAACAAGGGCACCCGACTGACGCTCGGTGCAGGCTATAGCGCACCGTACAACGTTACCTTCAATACCTCCCTGTCCCAGAACTCTGCGGGGTACCGGGAACTACTCGATACTCTCAATCTGAGAAACGCTGAACGGTCCGGCGACAGGAAACGTGAATATAATACTGCCATCGGCTGGTCCCTCCCTCATGCTGGTTACTTATCCCTGGGATATTCACGCATACAGGGATTTGACCCGGCAGATACCCGTCAACGCCTGATTGGCTCCTGGGGAAAGCGGATTGCTGCCACCTCTCTGTCGGTCAACTGGCAGCGCGACATAGGCCAGCGCTCTGGCAACGCGATGAATGGGGACAGTGTTTTTGCCAACCTCAGCGTTCCGCTTGGTGGGCATAATATGAATACTTATGTACGCAGTCGTAATAACAATACGTTGTCGGGCATTAGCGCCAACGGGAATATCAGCCGTGATCTCCATTACTCGCTAACCACCGAGCGTGACATGAGTGATCAACAGGTCAATATGAGCGGCGGCCTGAATGCCAACTTGCATTATACCCAACTGGATATCAACGGCAGCCGCAATGGGGGCTACGCCCAGAGTTATTCTACTACCTTACGCGGGGGTATTGCCGCCCACGGTTCGGGAGTCACCTTCTCACCGTACCCGATAAGGGAAACTTTCGGGATAGCCTCCCTCAGCCAGCCTATCAGTGGAGTGGCTATCAGCACTCCGAGGGGACAAGTCTGGACCGATTTTACTGGACAGGCAGTCGTGCCGTCTCTGCCCCCTTACCGTGAGACACGCATTGAGCTGGATTCAAACTCCCTGCCTAAACATGTGGATGTGGGGAATGGAACCCGGCAACTGACGGTGGGATTTGGCGCGGTCCCCCGTCTGAACTTTGATACGCTGAGCACTCGCAGGGCCTTGCTAAAGGTGACATCTCCGGGGGGAAAACCATTACCCAAAGGAACATTGATTACTGACGCTCAGGGGAACTACATCAGTACGGCGGTGGAAGACGGTACGCTATTTATTAACGATATAGCACCTGAAAGCCAACTTTTTGCTCTCACTGAGAATGAAAACAGGCAGTGCCGCCTGACCTATACCCTTCCGCCACAAGCCGACCTGAACGTTTATTACGAGATGATCAGTGCAATCTGTCATCCTCAGGAGACCTAAAGCATGAATTATTACTCTGGCGCCTTACGATATTTTTTCACCAGCTGCTGGCTGGCTTCAGCTGCACTGCTCTTTCCAAAAATAACCCACGCGGCCCCACCGGACTGCCATATTAGTCAGGGCCTGCCGGAAATTGACTTCGGCCGCCTCACCCCAACCAGTGGCATTGCTTCGCAGACCTCACTGACAATGAGTGAGCGAGCGGTGACGGTTACAGTGAACTGCCTGAAGCCAAAACGGGTGGCGCTGCTCTTTGATGGGGAGGGTCTTAATGGAAAGGCTTTTCGATTTGGAGAGAGCGGGAAAGTTGGGGTCACTCTTTCTTCAGCAACGGTGGATGGCCGCAGTGTAGGCCTGTCTCGCTGGAATAAGGGCGCGCGATCAGAAGATCGTCTGGCAATATTGGCCGGCGACAGTATCGTCTGGCAAGACGGTGCTCAGGTTGCATCAGGCACCCTTTTTACCGTTGTCATTGGTGTAGAGCCGACAGTATCGACTCAGGCCCTCCACGCGCGCGATATTACTGTGTTGGAAAGCCGTATCAGGATGCGGCTTGAAACAGATTAAGCGAAAAGAATACAGGATTTGTTCGAATGGACGAGGCAATGCTCCCCGTAAGGAAAGATAAATGAATATTAAAACGCATGTTATCATCCAGCATCCCTGCATGTTTACCCGTATTGCGATGCACAAAATTATCAGGGCTCTCGGGGATGAATACGCCGTTAAAGAAACGGCATGCCTCACTGTATATATGCAGGAGAATAAGCTGCCGCCAGTTTACAGCCCAATCCTGCTAATAACGCATATTCCTTCTTGTTGTTCATTAATAAAAACTATGCATGCGATGGGGAAGTTGCAGTTTCAGTCTGCTCATTCACTCAAGACGATAGTGCTAACCAATCGGATGATCCGCCCGTTGGTCATGGAATTTCTTAATCAATATGCAGAACGATGCTTTTTTTTGGATGAGCGCGCGACAATCGGGAACTTTTCAGAAAATATTCGACATCTTTTGAGCAAAGAGGTAACCAGTATCACGGCCAGACATTTTAATTTATCAAAATCACTGACCGCCAGAGAACGTTATGTCATAGAGTGTTTGATTAAAGGCATGTCTATCTGGAAAGTCGCGAATGGCTTGGGTATAGATTATAAGACTGTGAGTCAACACAAAATATCAGCACTCAGGAAGTTGGGTCTTCGTCATTTTAATTCTCTTTTTTCAGTGAAGTGGAATTGAGGTGTGTCATAATAATATTTTCAATTGCGCTGCATTTTTTCCTCATGCACCTGCGTAGAAGAAATATCTCCAATTAATAGTTTTTTTCAGGTGAAATTGTAAATGAACGAAAGAGATGTAGCGTCATTTTTGTAATTTTCTCTGACTCAATTCAGGTTATAACCTGGCTGCAGCTACTATGCTATAAATGTTGATAAAGTGACATTAGATAAGAACGGGTCTTTAAAAGAAAGGGGGGCACCTGCAGTGTTTTCAATGAAATTTGAGTGAACTGATAAGCGCGCTCAGATCTGGCAGGTTTATATTAATATTTTTACACTGCGTAATCGTTTTAAACCGATTCAACTCTACAATCAGGAGAAAATTATGGAAAAAAAATCAGTCCAACTCCCACGTCGTACAGTGCTGAAACAAATACTCGCTGTTTCAGCCGTCTCAGTCACTGGGCTGACTGTCTTATCAATGCCTTCTGTTTCTTTTGCCGCTTCACTTAGCAAAAAAGAGCGCGACAATATGACTCCTCAGGCGGTAATTAAACACTTTCAGCAGGGCAATCTTCGTTTTCGGCAGAATAGTCCAATGCAGCATGACTATCTGGCACAGAAGCGCAACAGTATTGCAGGTCAATATCCCGCGGCGATAATCCTGAGCTGCATTGACTCAAGGGCACCAGCAGAAATTTTGCTGGATGCGGGAATTGGCGAAACATTTAATTCTCGTGTAGCGGGAAATATCAATAATCGCGATATTCTGGGCAGTATGGAGTTTGCTTGTGCTGTTGCAGGAGCAAAAGTGGTGCTGGTGATGGGGCATACACGCTGTGGTGCGGTTCGTGGTGCTATCGAGAACGCGGAACTGGGTAACCTGACGGGCCTTTTGGATGAAATTAAACCCGCAATTGAAAAGACGGTATACAGCGGAGAGCGTAAAGGAAGTAATTATGATTTTGTTGATGCTGTAGCCCGAAAAAATGTTGAACTGACCATTGAGAATATTCGAAAAAAAAGCTCGATTTTGAAAGATCTGGAAGAGCAGCAGAAAATTAAAATCGTGGGTAGTATGTACCATCTTACCGGCGGTAAAGTTGAATTTTTCGAAGTGTCATGATCTCGTGCCGGATACGGTGAAACGATGACTGTAATCTACTCAGCCATCATTAAATTGGGGTTCTACGCCGGAACCCCAGATTTTTCCGTCCGCCAAAATTATCCACGGTTGAGCAGCTTTAGGAGAGCATGAAAAAGCGCGGGGCAGTCGTAATCTACGCTGCCATCGCTGATACCTTTACATCACTTTGTTCGCCTATTGAGAACCCCGTATACCAGCAAGCGAATTTATCCTGCAGCTCATTGTTCAGAACAGCGGTCCGGGTCTGTAACAAATAATGCGCACCTTTTCTGCTCCACTGCATCTGCTGTTTTTTGGCCATTCGTCTGGCGATCACGTAAGCGTCCGGCGAACTCATATTGTTAACAAAACTCTGCTGCCACATGCTGCCTTCATTCAATACAATGAACCTGAGGCAAAATATGACAAAACAGTATTCTCACAGTGAACGGCAACAACATCTCGACGCCTGGCAACAGAGTGGATTGTCTAAAAAGCATTATTGCCGACTGCATGACCTGAACCCGGCCACC
>NZ_MOXD01000024.1 GCF_001976145.1 Serratia oryzae | reverse complement strand
AAGGGAAGAGACATCGTGGTATTCCAATACCCGATTATTTTCACAGGAATACAATGAGAAAGACTGGTCGGGTGTTATTGCCCGCCTGCAGCGTGCCTTGTTGGTGTTGCTTAATGCTTAGTTTTATTCGGGAACCGCCGTTGATTGCAAATTGGGCGGTTTTCTACGTCAGGTCGCTACAGGCAGACAGTTGGCGATTAGTATCAACGCTGACTCTCAGGTCAGGATGTGCGGCCCAGTACAAAAAACATCAACTTCGTTACTTGACGAAGATTGTTTTTTTGATATGTGAATTCTTATCTATAGTGAAATAAGAGGTTATTGTTTTACTTTAAAAACAGAGCAAAAAATGATGGAGTAGAAATCTACTCCATCAAGCGGTAGTCTTACTCGTTAATCAATAAATCGTCCAATTTGTCATGAACAAAGCAATAACGACGATCAATTAACTTTCCCTCATAGCGAATCTGAACCGTGCTATAATTCTTCTGACTGTCAGCTAACATGATACCATTACTCGTCAACTTGCTTAGCAGAATATTACGTGCTGAAAGGCTCATGCAATCATGTACGGTGCTTTTATCAACTGCAATCACTTTTTTACCTTTAACCGTGCAAATAACAACAGGGTTCTGCTTGATATCATTAATTGATAAACCACCAGATTTTGTTAAGTCTATGATCCCTTCAAATTGTAAAATGTCAATGATACGCTTCGGTAAAATATTATGAATCGTTGGTGCAGGCGAGCATGGCTCATTTAGTGAATCCAAGTAACATTTTGAAATCCCCTGCATTACATCATGCTTCTCAAAAGGCAGGATACCGTATTGGATAGCCAAGCAACCACTGACGTAAGCTAGAGCAAATCGTTTGGCGATACGCACATCAATACCAGAGTTACGGTTTATCCCATGTTTTTTCAGAAAGAATTCGATACCTTTTTCTAAATAAGCTTTAAGCTCCTCACGGTCATCCTGAATATCAGCAACCAGACGTTTCAGGAATGCAGGTTTCGCTGATCCATAATAGCGGTTAGTGACCTCCTTAACGATATGCGCAAGCTCATTACTGGAACTGACACCTTGTGGCAATGACTCAAAGACGCCCATATCACAACCTGCGTAGGCAGGAACATCGATCATGCGCACATTTTCCCCTTCCATGCGCTCAATCTTACCATCCTCAGCGTGTTGGGCGAGGCTGAGTTCTCCCGTACTGATAACAACTACCAACCACTCGGCCGCTTTATTTTCGTAAACTGACGCACGCACTTTACCTTTGCCACCAGACAATAGATAAACACGGTTTGCGATTATTTTTGCAACTAAAATTGGATCGTTACCCAACAGCTTACTTTCATCCAGGATTAACGTACTGTCATTATGAGCTACTGCAATTTCTTCAAGACCTTTGTCTGTATTGTTCCATAGAATAAAAATTGATTTTGGTTTACCTGCAACAGAAGCAAGAACATAAGCAGACGAACTCTTCCCCATACTACTTGTCCCCCATAGATGGAATCCCCCTCCTTCCATATCCAACAATTTAAGTAAGAATCCCGAAAATGCGCTACAGAGAGCCAGCATAATACGAGAGCTATTTAATGCCAGTAGCGCTACGTTATCCTTCCATTCCTTCAGAGTTCCTTGTTTTACTTCGATGGGCAAATGATTTTTAGCTTTAGGATGTAACACAGGTTTATCACCCTTAACCTCACCGATCACTTTATCATTAGTGCGCAAATAAACATCACCACAAAAACCAGGTTTATTACGTAAAAGTATGAAGCGTTCAGTTTGTTTAGTGACTTCCTCATATACCGTATCCCAGTACTCTTTCGACATATCCGCGCGATGCCCAGCGTTGAGCATAATTTTCTTAACTTCACCTTTATTTGCTAATGCGAATGATGGAATAAGGATATGGATAGGCTTACCACTATTCTCGCTATAAACTTTAACTTGACGAAAAGCCTGATCTGATGTGGATAACATTCTTGTCTTTGCCAACAAATTAACATAAAGCATTTGTTCTTCTTCAGTTGATTTCTTTTTTACTATTTTCATTATTAGTTCCTGTATTGTTAGGTAATCATGCACTCACTCAATCACTTTTAATTTCATAAGTGCATGACAGGTTATCTACGCAGTTAATCTGAGTAGTGTTGTATAGCTATTTCAATCAAACAGTAGGTTTAACGCGTCCGAAGAACGGTTATTACTGTCTTTAGAGGGTTATTGCATCTTAGCTCATTAACAAATGGTCACCATATCTCCTTACTTTATACATAAAGGTTAATCCGGCCATTCCGATTGCATCTAACATAATCAGAGAGTCAGTATGTTGCTTGCTTAATAATCTATACTTTTTAGTCCATCGTTTTCTTTTTCTCTCTTTGTTATCCAGCATATACACATCATTATATTCAATAGATTCAACGCGCCACCAAATAGCTTTAAAGCGATAGCTTATCTGACGTTCAGGCACCTTCAATTCACTTGATAGCATTGGGCGGTTGACCACACCCTTGCGGGCATTCATGTTCCTTTTATTTTTCATCTTAATGCGTAGTTTCTTTATGGCCTCTTTATCATTTGGAATAATCAAGTGAAAGTGTGGCAACCATTTTTGAATTCCCGTATGGAAATCCATTTCGAATCCACCGATTATCATTCCTTCAAAGCCACTTTCTTTTAGCCAGCGCCGGAGTCGTGCTTTTAAAGCGTCTGGTCTCCATTCAAGTAATTCATCATCACTGATTGCATCTTGATAGAAGATTAAAGTTAAACCTCGCCATTTCTTTCTCTTCTTACATAACTTAAGTACCTCCTTGATCATTATGAGTCTATGGTGTCTGAAACATTCAGGACATGCAGCACTCCCACAAGGATAACATGGTTCGCATTCCCATAATTTATTAAACAAGGCTTGGTAGATTTTGTCTTTACGTTTCTGCAATGCCTTCTCTCTTATAAGCCTCTCGGCACGTACCTCCTTTACTGTCTCAAATTTCGGTATTGTCTTGGCTAACTCCTCAAGTTGATTGCCAAGCTTTGCCAGTGGCATTATTCGGTTTTTCTTCATTCAATTCCTTACTTATTAAGAGTAGGCCGCTCTTCAATCCAACGTTGTATGTCTTCCTCTCTCCAGGCAACAGCGCGATTACCCGTTAATGAAACCTGCTCTGGGAAACGTTTAGCTTCGATAAGTCTGTATAAGGTTGCCCTTGAGATGGCACAGCGTTTTAGGACTTCTTTAATTTTTAATAATTTGCTTTCTTTCATATTTTCCCTCCCGTTAACTGATGGAGAAATCATATCAGATCTGAAATAGCGCCCTCCCCATAGAAGCGGCTCTCGAAAAGTGGCTATAAGGTGGATTTTCTCGTCTAAAAAGGCGATAGTTAAGAATCGAGAGCCGCTTCTCAAGATTTTCACTTTTTGCTAGAAATTCGTCAAAAAAATGAGCATAAAACAACCAAAATAAAGGTCAAAAAATGAACAAAACAGATAAAGAAAGAAGCATAGAGGTTAATGAGAGTAAAAAATCAGTATATAAATCTAGTGACATTGAAAAGAAAAAGAGAAAGCTCCAGAGAGACAGGGATAACAAAGCCGCAGCACAGAAAAAGTACAGTGAAACCGGTTTCACTAGAACAAAGATTTACTTAGGAAGAGACGTCTACGAGAGACTTGCTGACATTTATGAAAGGCAACATGGCAAACCACTAAATATCGAAGGGCGAAAGGATATCGACTCTCTTAGCCGAGTCATCAGCTACTGCATAAACAGAACCTATAAATTTGCATATATCAATAAAGGGGAGGGTACACGGGATGATATTCTTCCTGCACGAAATGCTAGAAGCCAAGAACTGTACGACCTGCATCAAGCTGCGAAATTTTTAAAGGCTAGTGGTTATAGCACTGCTGAAATAAGGAGAAAGCTTAGTACAAATGGCTGTCCCCCTCCTAACATACTAAATAGCAACCAAAAACGCCCATGGGTTGATAGAGATGTTGAAGATTTACTGAACCTTGAAACACTGAATGCAGACCTACGTGATATAAATTAGTTGGCACCTGATATCTACCAACATTTCAAGCCTTGAGAAGCCATGACTTTGGCATTGTCTCCCCGGTGATCGTAACGGGCTGTCGTGGTGATATCACTATGGCCCGCCAGTTGGCGCACGGTGTTGATATCGATGCCCTGATCCAGCAACTGCGTGATGAACGTCCTGCGCAAATCGTGAGGCGTAAACTCAGCCACATTGGCACCAGTTCTTAGCTGTTCCAGTATCGCCGTCAGACCTGCGGTGGTTAATGCACCGGCTGCCGGTTGACCGGAACGACTCACTTTGGTGAACAGGGCATTCCCCTCACCTTTAGCGGCTAGCCATGCTGACAGCGCTTTGGCCACAGCAGGAGCCACGTGGATTTCACGGTATTTCCGCCCCTTCCCTTGCCGAACAATCACTTTCCCCTCGTCCTTTATATAGTCATCCATCTTCAAGGCTACCAGTTCACCCGCTCGTAATCCCGTCCCGCACAGCGTCAGTAAAATTGCAGCGTCACGGCATCGACGAACCGGCGAGCAGTGACTTTTAGCCACTTTCAGGAGTGAACGAATTTCCAAACGACTTAATGCGCGCCCTTTCCGCACCGAATCTCCTTGTACACGCTTGACCGCCTTGATGCGAGCCAACGTCTCCGCCTCCATTTGCTGCAAGTTGAAAGCCGTTTGCGCGATCGAGCGTAATGCCGACAAAGCCATATTGACCGAAGAAACCGCATAGCCTTCATCTAACAACGTGGCACGCACGCGCATCACATCGGCATAGCAAAGCGTTTCCCAAGGATAAGTGCTGGCTTCAGCATACTTGCCCAATATAGTGGCACTGCGCTTCAGCAGACTGATGATACCTTTGCGCCCGGCAACCGATAAACTGTGAGTGTAGGCATCATAGGCACACGTTTTCGCTGCTGATCGGGGAAGTGGAGTAAGCGTTGGCGCGTTGGACATGGCATTCTCAATATTGGACAAAGTTAGTGGTGTGATGGGATAACCCAGGCAGCATCCTCTTCTCCGCCATGGGTTACCCTCTCGCTACCGCAGTAGCGTCAGATCTCCCACGATACGGTCGTGGTGTAAGCGTCCATCTGCCAATAGCACACAAAGTTGTGCTGCCATAGCGAGTACAGCTCCCTTCCCTCTGCCTGCGTCAGGTCACCCATTCGGCTCTCAAACACGTAACGTTGCGTCCAGCTAAAATCCAGTATCTTCTCCAACTCCGGGTACACCGTGCCGACAAAGCCAAAATCCGTCACATAGTCGAAACGCCAGCCTTCGTTGTGTCTTATCAGCCGTATTTCTACCGGGTGGTAACCCCCGCGCTCACTGCTGTAATGCGGGTCACGGAAATTGAGCGTCACCGCCCGAGTTGATGGGGGCATGTCCGGGGCAGCGGATAATGCGTTGAACAACAGTTGCGTGAATGACTGGCTGACCGGAAGAATAAAGCCCGCTTGGTCGATAGTGTGATTTTGGTGCATACGTACTCCTTTCTCAGTTAAAGAAATCGCTGTGGGTATGAATAATGTGTATTAAACCAAGTAACTAATTACTCAGAGCAAGCCACGCTCGGCCAGTGAGGTGGTCTGGTTACCGGCCACAATCACGTGGTCAAGTACGCGAACATCAATAAGGTCTAGGGCAGCTTTGAGGCGTTGCGTGATATGGCAGTCTGCCGTGCTGGGTTCGGTGTCCCCGCTGGGATGGTTATGCACCAGGATGAGAGCGGCAGCGTTATAGCGGAGACTCAGTTTCACCACTTCGCGGGGATAGACGCTGACTTCTCGCAGTGAACCCCGGAAAAGTTGTTCGTAGCCTAACAGGCGGTGTTGGTTATCCAGCAACAAGATGCTGAAAACTTCATGCTCCAGCAGCGCCAACTTGAAAACGACATATTGGCGTGTTTCGTGGGAAGTGGAGAATATCTGTCGCTGGCTAAAGCGTTGCTCAATAATGCGCTCAGCCTGTTGAAGTATGTCATCGGGTGACCCGAGTTTGCTTGGCTGATGAGAGGTTTCAGCGTGGGATAATAACGCATTCATGATTGGCTCACTTAAAATTCACGTTCAATAAAGTAGAGGGCATCACGATAAAACTGGTAGCGGCTTTCATCAGGATAAAGGGCGTAGGATTTTATCTTCTCCCGTTGCACGCCTGAACTGTCCAGATAATACATATAATGTTCATCCATTGATTTGATAACTGACCAGTGATATTGATTGCTGAATAAAATAACGCGGCTAAAGTCTTTATTACTTTCCAGAAAGGTGTGCATTTCCTGCACCATTCGGGTTACTTTTATTCGTCGCTGATGAAAGGGGCGTGTGACGTTGACAGGAAATGTCTTTCGGTAATAGCCCGTCATTAATACTGTTTCAATTACATGCGCCATTCTTATTTCATCAATTCCCTGCGTCAACCATTCATTCAAGGGCCACTGTGTGGAATATTGCATTAACAGTGTCCGTAATAGTGGCTTGCGTTTTATTCGTCCATCAAAAAGATAGGTCATGGCATTCACAATACTGTACGCACCACACAGACAATCCAGGTCACCTTGCTGAAATGCACGATGCTCTCTACGTAGTCCCAATAATTCACCCTCATGGTATTTTGTTATTATTGCTCATCCATTTCCCTGAGTGCAGGCGTAAGTAATGCACCCTTCTCTTGTGACAAGAGAAATAGGGATAAGCAGCGTGATGATTAATGCATTGGCATAATGGAGTGACTGCAAATACACGTTATGCCAGTGTAATCATTATAGCAAAACACACATTAAATGCAAATGGTTCTTATTATCAATATTGGATTGTTAATGTGGCAAAAGAGCTATTTATGGCGCTTTGATAGCCCTATTGGGGAGGGAGCTATTAAAGTATGACCCATGCCTTATTGCATAGGTCACAGTATTTTGACGGGATGTTCAGTGTGAAGCCCATACATCGACCGGCATTCGTTTTACACGAGGGAACTTTATTACCCGCAAAGTCCTTGGCGAATGTTTTAACCACATACGCTGAATTGGATAATGCTCTCGAATGCGATGAGGGCTGGCCTGAACGTGCTTTTCAGACCAGAGATTACTCTGACAGGGAATCCAGAAGCTGCTGGCGTTGTGCTTCCGACAGCTCCATCAAGCGGCGAGCCAATGCCACTACGTCAGGGGAAACCTGGTGGGTTAATGCCAAATCATCCGCCACCTGCTCCAATGCCTGCTTTAACAGTCTGTCACGTGAGTGCGGTTTCATGGTCTTGAACAGTTGCACCCAGAGATTCAGTTGTTCATCCGACCCATACGGAGAAACAGGCTGAGTTTTCTGTTGTCGCTCTACCCGCTCACTCTGCAATGACATTCCCGCTGCGCGGATATGGTACTCAAAGCCCTTATACCCAGTTCTCTTTCTCTTGATGTCAGGGTGCAGTGCTGCCAATTTCTCCAGCCGTAAACGGCAACCTTTTGCGGTGCTCGGCATTCCCGGCTTACCGACAAACTCCAATGCTGAGAGCCATTGTTCATCATCCAGGGGATTCTGTTGCGTCAAACTGTTGTTCATAAACTTTATTCCAGATATCAATGCGTTAATAGAAAAGGCAAAATAAACCCATAAAGAGAACTTGATTTGTTCACTTTGTTCGCATTTAATATCACTGTACTGATACAAAGGAGTGAGCACTGTGAATAACCACGTAGCATCGCAAAAAAAACGAACCAAGGGAAGTCTCGAGGATTGGCATCGTGCTGACATTGTGGCGGCCTTGCACAAACGGGGAGTCAGTCTGGCACAGCTATCCCGTGACCAGGGATTGGCTCCACGTACCCTCAATAATGCATTCAGCCAGCACTACCCCAAGGCAGAACGCCTGATAGCCGGGGTATTGGGGATGACACCTGAACAGTTATGGCCGAGCCGCTACCTTAACAAGGCACCGTCAATTCATACCCGAAGCAAGGAATAGCAGTGATGGCGACCACCGTTACCTCGGTTGTGGAAAGTGTTGAATACTTTTTACATTCCCTGTATCGGCTGGAGCTTGTCAAAACCCTGAGGTTGAATGAACGCAATGAAAAGGAACTACTTCCTTTGGTGCGTTGCTACCTGTTAGGGTACTTTGCTGATGTAGTGTCCCTCAGCGTCCAGATAAAGGCTTTCCGTGCTTGGCCCTCACCGGGAGTCGTTAAAAATATCCGTATCAATTGACAAGGAATAGGCAATGAAAAAGTGTGTTATCACATTACTGGTGGGGTTGTGTTGCCATGCAGCCATCGCGGCGGAAAGAGAGGGGAATACGTTTATCTACCAGAAAGCCAATGGTGAAATCCGGTTATCAGCAATACCGGGTAATGGCCAGCAGGCAACATTCTTGATAAATACCAATGTGGGTATGCATGTGTGTGAGGTGGAAGGAATTGCAACCGCCATTGCCGATACGCCGCAACACACGACCCTTGAATGGCGAAATGAAAACCACTGCCTGATTACCCTAACGTGGGGGCAGAATCGTGTGAAGGTCAATGCCAACGAGGAATGCAATAGCTATTGTGGCATGAACACCGGGAACTCACTGTCTGGCGTCTATCAATAAGCACATTTTTTAATACCAGTGTGTAATTCATTACTACACAGCCCCCTATTAATTTTTAAGAGGAAGCATGCCATTTGAATTAAAGAAAGAAACGCCTGTAGACCCACTTTATCACCAAACAAAGAAACTGATTACGCGTGGCGAATTGAAGAATGATATCAAAACCGTGCAGCATCATTTCAGAATTGGGTATAACCGGGCAAGACGAATTCTAGAAAGTATTAAACTCAACCATTCACTTATTGAATAAGGATATGCCGTGTCACTTTTTAATAAAATCAAATCAGCTTACAACAAGAATCAAGCCATGCAGGAAGAAGGGAAACAGCAATTATTAAAGGGCGATTTGGGCCTCAAGAAAACCTTTTGGGGCTATTGGTTCCTCATCATGCTGGTTATCAATGTCCTGTTATTCTTTACTGAGCGCCGCTTTCACATCCTCTTCCTAAATGCCGCATCGCTTTATGTAGGGATTACTGCGTTGATTGCTATCAAGAATACGCTTAATAGCACCAATAAATTCTGGGGGATTACAGCGCTGGTTATTGTGAGTCTCTCGGTAATCGTTGATGTATTGGCTTTTATTGGGATTGTCTTTGAGCAATATATCGATGCTTTATAAGGATATCACAATGAACCGTAAAATTATCGCTATCGGTATTATCGCTGTACTGTTATCAGCGTGTGACTCCAGCACGCCAAAATGCAACAGTGAGGATGCTAAAACCCTGGTCGTTGACATTGCCCAAAAGGAGATAAAGAAACAATTCGATCAACTTAGGAACTCACAAATGGCAGGCATGCTGCCTAAGCATGCGGACAGTCTTATGTTGAAGGTGACCAATATCAGAACCGTTAAACATGACTCGTCACTAGACGTTTATCACTGTGCTGCCACTCTGCAAATGACTATGTTTGATGACAAATTAAACCTTCCAAGCACCAAGGATTTGCCGATAACCTATAATATCCAGAAAACAGACGATAATAACGGGCAGTTCTACATTAACGTATTTGGCTTGTAATTATTAGCACCAACACCAGGGTTTCCTTTTGGGTGTATAATTCATGCTTTAACCCAAAAGGAACCGCTACATGAAAAATACAATTATCACCATACCGAGCATCCTCTTCATCATTATAACTACCGTTTTGTACTAGCTATTTTACTCCGAAGATAAACTCCAGGAAGAACTATCAATAGATAACACTATCTACGTTCAATCGAGTTTATCAGGCGAATACCGGGCAATTATCATCACAATACTGGATAATGTAGAATCATCTTCCGGTGAACTACCGTGTAAAATGCAACTGCGTTTGGAAAAATAACCACACAGAGTTTAAAGACGCTTGGGAAATTAGTGCTTAGTGTGTTCATTGTGATATCACTATTTATAGTCAGCAGAGAAATTCAAACCACAATCAGACAAGAGGATTACCCCCTTTACTTGAATGTAACCAATATCAATTAATTATTACTACTGTGACCAATTCACGTTTCTAAGTCCTCTTCAATACGAACTATTATGACCTGCATTGCAACCTTTCAGGCCGCAGGCTCTTGAAGGTTCATTTATTTTTATAGAAGCCAAAAAACTCTTTTAGATGCTAACCTTTCGAATCGATATCTACAACTTAGTTAGCGTTAGAGTAAACCTTGTCCCAATTATCAAACTTAACTAAAACACCACCTTCTTTTATATAGGTATGCTTTTTCGTTTTGGAGGATTAACATTTCATGGTATCATACCAATTAGGCCACATTGAAAGCAATAGTGTGCATAAAAACAAACTGTTTAACCACTCAGTACTTACAGGTTCTATTCAGCACCACTCCGCTGAATTTTTTCTATCTGAAAGTCGATGGCCGCCGTCTCCCCTCATAGAAAAGGAACTTGCTCTTTAGTGAGCATCTTAATGATCTGACAAAAAAATCTCTAACATCGATAAATTAAGATTTAATCTTTTTTGGCTTACAAATTTTCTTTTTATAAATAGTGGGATCTACATCTATTTTGCAGATTCTAACTTCGTATCCGAAATTAGAAATAGTTTTGTTAAAATTCTTCAAGTTGATCTTAGAAAACAGTGGTAAGTCATCAGGGAGGTTTTTGTTTGTGGCAATAGCAAAAACTATTTTATATTTCTGAGCCTCTGGCCTTAATGTATGATCAGCTAATTTAATATGAGCTGGAAATTTTTCATTAAGCTTCCCTCGAAATTCAGAATCACTTATGAAAAGTTCAGATCCTATAAATCCTTGCGAAAAAAGATGGCTCATGCTTTGTGCTCCGCTATAATATTTCACATGAATAAAATCAGATGCACCTCTAATAATATCGCAAAATTCAATTTTACTTTTCCCACCGCCATGATATATGAATTTTTGATCCATATGAGTAAAACTTTTATCAGCGAGACAAATTTCTTTATTGTACTGTTCTTCTCTTTTACATGAATAAATTGGAAATTTGTCAGCTTCCTCATAGGGCTTAATTCGTTTCATTTCATTGTCAATGGTAGAAACAAACTTTCTATCAGCCACATACCAAATTGAGTCTCTTAAGATATAATTTTGATCACCTTCCTTTATCTCAGCATATAGACATCTGTAAAGAGACCATTTCTTTAAAGACTGATAATCTGCATCTAAAACATGCAGACTACTTCCTTTGAGATCACTTACAGTTATTTCAATTTTTTTACTATCAAAATATTCACAAATATGATTAACCGACAAGCTTTCATAAATCATGCTTCTTTGCCGCTTCTCAAAACAATAACCTATCTGATTCTCCCAATCTACAATTTCAGGCTCACCTAGCCATATCTCATTAAAATCTTTCGCTTTTATTAAATCGATCAGAATAGAGTCAAGTATCTCAACTTCTGCTTCATCAGCTTCTTTTATATTATTAACCCATTCAAACTCTTCTGGGAGAGGCTGAGAATAAATGGACTCTATTTTATTTAACAACTTCGGGATGGATTTCAGGTCAATATCCGGCATGATTACAAACGCATCTTTACCAGTAATTTTATTACCTAAAATATCTTCAGTGGAAGTCCCCGTAAGAGTTGTAAGAATATCCATCTCGGAATCTATTTTAAGGTTATAAATATCTACCTCTTTACTACTTTGACTACGAGTTAATAGATTTGTTTCATTATGGCTACCTTTATCCAAACTACGGATTTTGTTATGCTCTATACAATTAAGTGTAGCTTTAAGACCAAAACCTTTGACAATACTATTATCGTTAATTAAGTGATGCCCTGTCCCAAAAGGAATGAGATACCTTGAGTTATTCACTTCAACAACTAAGACTGCCCCAGTGCTACTATTTTTCCCGAAGAAATCATGATCTAAATCAGGCTTTTGGCTTGTAAATAAAGTTGTCCATTCAGGTGGTTTTGGGTCTAAGAATTGTTTTGCATATAAATATACCCTTGCCTCATCCATATCAAACTCAATCGGATTTATAACTCTCTCCAAATTCAAAACCTTATCAATGTCATCATTGAATCTTTTTGCTTTATATATCGAGAGTTTAATCTTCATTTCAATCCCCCCTAAACTCTTTAACGGGCCAGAATATTTAATGAATTCAATAATTGAGTATCAAGTGTTTCAGTTGTAGGCGTTGGTAGTCCATTCGCAATGCGATAATTTTTTATAGACTGCCTTGTAGAAGGTCCCATTATGCCGTCAATATTCCCATTGTAATATCCCTTGTCCAGCAATGCGAATTGAACCCGCATGATTAAGCGCTTACGCTTCTCTTTACCAGAAGTAAGCTCATTACTTGCACGGTTAGCCTCTGTAGTTCCAACAGAATTCGTAGTAGTGGAGTTGTTATTGTCGTTAGAACGAAGCGAACGCACAGAGGGAGAAGACGATGTGGAACTGGTCCCTGAGCTGGAAGAACCAGATGAGCTTGGTGAGCTGTATGTTTTTGGATAATAAGGAGTGCTGCCACCATAGTACCCACCACCTGATGAAGATCTGTGAGAACTATGACTCCGATGGGAGCTATGACTACGATGCCCTGCAATGTAGAAAGGCACCTCCGTGTTAAGTGGAGCTACCACTAAATCATGTTCATTAAGAGTCATACCAGGCAAATCACTCGCCCCGGTAGATGAATCACTTGCCCATACATAATTATTGAGGGCCAAAAATCCCGGAAGTAGAGCAGCAAAATTAAATTTTTTCATAAAATTGGTCTCGGTGGTTGATGAAAACTGCCTTTTGATGAACTGAAATAACCAGCACAGGAAGACTTCTGAGTGCATTCATCACATTCTTTTGGATAGTAATTTTTCCAATCAGAGATCGACTGAACAGCTAGCTCCCAGGCTCTTTCAGGAAGATGACACAAAGGATAATTAAAAATAGTTAGGGGTATGCCTGACCTTTGTGCCGTGTCTATTGCAGAGATAATTTTCTCACTATAGCTGCCGTGCTCAATGAAGATTGATGACCAGTTTTTTCGTGCCCACCCAATAGATTCCAATCCCATAAGGGAAATCTGATTGATGTTGGAGAACACACGGCCAACGAACTCTACAATTTCATCCAATTCTGTATAGTTAGCCAGTGTCGGAATAACTCTAAGTTCGATATTGATCCCTAAGTTTCCTGCATTAATTAAACCCCTAACCGTTTCATTAAATGCGCCATCACTCCCTACCAGATGATCATGCACAAGTGCTCTTGATGAGTAGAGCGGGATACCAAAGGTGATCTTTTTGCTTCGCTTTGCCATTTCCTGAGTAAAGTTCGTATCAGCAAATTTGCGTCCATTTGTTAAAATATGCAAAGCAGTATCTGGCGAGTTCTCGATGATAAAATCAATGAAGTGTAGAAAATCATCTCCATACAGCAGAGGTTCACCTCCACTGACCCCAATAACTCCATTCAAACCAAATGAAGCTATAGCAAGAGCTGATTGGGTAAGCAGCCAGTCATCATTTGCTTTCTTTGGTGGCTGGGAGCAAAACAGGCACAGATTATTACAGCGCTCCGTAACTAAGACAGTATTATGATTGGCTCTGCGGGACAGAATAACGCGTATCATATTGCCATTTTTTATTATCCCAATATCCCCATCTTCAATTGACTCAAATAATGCAGTGCTAATAATAGAGTAATCAAAGCATGGTAGAATGGCCTCATCATTGCTTTCAGTAACCACCAGCAAATTGGGCAAAAAGAATAAAGGGTTAACTGGTTTTTGTTTGCATAATCGATAGAAACCCGTGGGCACATTCTCTTTAGAAGCAAAATGAAAGATATCGTTCCTGATAACCTCAGACATATGCCCATCCTTTTAGCATCTCAGCCTTCGGACCACCTTCTGAGATACAGTTCATCAGATACCTGAACATACCTTTGTGATACTGACAAAACGTTGACCGACTCCTATCACCTACAGGCTCACCCTGTACACTTATGTTCTGGCATGGGTCTGCACCGCAAAATGGTTGATATGCGCATGTATCACAACCTGGCAGAGCAAAATTGAACGATGAACTCAATACTGCGTTATAGTAAGGACTAGTGGAAAATGATAGCGTCTTAACCTCCCCCGCACTGAACTCCGTTTTAGGATTTACCTTCTGCAACATACGGCTCTCATCGCTACCATATACTCGGCCGTCATAATTGAAAAGAATACTGTTTAGTACGACCCCACTTGGAGACTTTAAGTCCGCATAACCACTAAAGCCGGGATTGAAGATTCTTTTCAGATGAATGGACGCAGAATGTTCCACAACCCTTATCCCTTCATTATTGCTCTTAAGGATTTCATCTATCAAAGAAGCATAGAAACCGAAGTATTCGTCCATAGAAAAGGTGAACGATGCTTTTTGTGCAAACCCATAGGGACTAACAGGTCGGATAAACATATCCTTGAGGCCAAGAGACAAATGAGCCTGAACAATCGATTTAGGGTGCCTGATAAGATCTTTAGTAACTGTGGTAACCGTTGCAACGCGACCAACGCCTAAAGACCGTTTGATAGCCTCTACCCCTGACACTGTTCTACTGTGGGCAAGCCCATGACCAAGAATTCGATTACTATTGTGAACAACTTCCTCACCATCAAGCGAAACAGAGAACGTTATGTTCCTATCTCTCGACCATTCAAGCATATCCTCATTCAAGACAGACAGGCTGGATGCTACCACCATCTCAAAATCGGTGCTTCCCAGCGTTTCAGCACACTGCTCATAAATGGACTTAATTAAATCGAACCGCAGGAGTGGCTCTCCACCCTGTATCTCTATCTTGTAAGGTGGCGTTGATAGTTTTTTGATAGTCGAAATGATATCAGGGATGAGAGCAGGATTTAGATCATAACCTGAGGAATTCACGGAAGCTCTACTGACCTGACAATACTTGCAGGTATGGTCGCAACGTAGAGTGGGTACAATCATGAAAATTGGCCTGACCGCCAATTCATTCATCAACCGTTTTGCAAAAGCGGCACTTAAAGCATAGGGGGTTGTGGCAGATAAGCTTTCGTTGGTTATAAAAAGCCTGCTTTCTAGTGCGTTTAATTGCTCCGCACTAATTTGCTCATCAGAAAGATCAAGCAGGTCTTGTTCATTAATGAAGTGATGAAAGCCAGCGAGATTGCTTATAAATACCTGCCCATTAGGCAATCTGTCAAAATTGAAAGGCATCAATTCCATTACGAAAGCCTTTCATCGATACTGCGAAGCACTTTATGGACAATAGAATCTCTCAATGTCCCTGTTTTATGTTGTAGCTTTTCTCGCAAAGTATAATCATTCAATAGCCTCTCAAATTCATAGAGGCATTCGGGACTATCGCTTTCAAAAGAGATTATCCAGGAAGATATATCCTCACAAAGTTTCCATTGAGTAAGCGGAGTCATCCAGTACAGGCTATTACGGATAACCCATTCAGAATAATGATCTTTTTGAAGCATCCTTTCGCACATTGCTATTACCTTCCAAAAGTAATAATCACAATAAGCAACCGTTTTAAAACGAATTTGTCTTATGAGATGATGATACTACATTCAATTGATATGTTACAGAATATTAGCGATAGACTGCCTATTTAGGTAGTGCAGTACTTGCGTGAGTATCGATGTCAATCAATGGGAGATTATACGCTCTGCAGGTTCGCGCCAAACCAAGCGATAGAGCGTTTCCCGACCTTGGGGGAAGGTATGTACAAGATCGTGTGAATTAATCTCTGACATTACCTCTCCCTTCTTTGGCTAACATTCATCAGAAATCTTTGCCTTCTGGTCATTGAAGTTAATCTGGCCTACTCTCCATCGATTGACATATCAATGGTGTTAGAAATGTCCGCGTCTAGCAAAAATCTATCTGTCAGATATAGTCCTGAAGATATGCTTACAACTACACTTGCTACTTATTAAGTATTTGACAGTCCTTCCAGAGCAATGCATTGATAAATAAAAGAAATAACGCCCCCCTATCAGGATGAACAAGAGCTGGTTGGAGCTGTGATAACTAACCTCAGTTAACAGCATCAACCAAAGTGAGTACAGGCATGAGTACAAAAATAAATAATAAAAATAAAAACATTAAATATCAATATAATAAACAAAAAATCACGAATCAACGTCTAAATGGTTTTGCTCGTCGCATAGCATCTCATGACGAGTCATAAAGGCCAATAAACCTTATAAAATCCACGCAGTTGCGTGGATTTTTGTTTTTATATAGTCTCACGTGATTTCATGAAAGCGCAGTAAAAAATGAGTACGCAATTGAGAGCATGGTTGTGCAATTATCTATTGAGCATCTTCACAATACGCGTGTGCCCCATTCTCTTTGATTCAGCACAGTCCACGCATAAAACTAAGCATTAAGCAACGCCAACAAGGCACGCTGCAGGCGGGCAATAACACCCGACCAGTCTTTCTCACTGTATTCCTGTGAAAATAATCGGGTATTGGAATACCACGATGTCTCTTCCCTG
>NZ_MOXD01000023.1 GCF_001976145.1 Serratia oryzae | reverse complement strand
AATGTTTTAAAGCCCTTCATGCCCAGAGCATTAGATTAGAGGTATACCTGCAATCGTCCAAAATTATTTAGTGACACCGGCCAGCGTCCAATTAATTACATTCGACAAGAAGGTCTGCTCTTCGCTCATAGCAGCCCCTTCAGTCTATCCTACGGCAACTTGGTGCCAAAAGCGGACGTTACTAACATCGGAATTTACTAATCTGCGGGGGCTGGTCAGCGCAATATGGCAACATACGCTGCTGTAATGACATCAGCTTGTAAAGTAGTATGAGTTCTTCTTCTGTCACACTTGGATACTCAATGACATTACAAGCGGCCTATCTTGAAAAGCCTACGCCCGGTGATGAAATGGAAGGTGTTTCGATCATCGACATCAATCCTTTTGGCCCAAATGGGGAAAAGGATCGGCTACTGCTAATCAGTAAGGACGCTGAACCCATTCTGATTTTACAGTTGTATGTACGTGCAGATGAGGATGGCTGGCTGATTTCCAGCGCCTTTTCTGATTTTCTCCTGAATGAATCCCACGTTGCAATCATTTGTGGCGACCACTTTCATGTTTTTGACATGGCCACACACTCGTTCAAAAGTCATCCATTAGGTGATTACGTTGCCCATATTTATTCAATTCCTGAAATCCATTCTGACAGGCTACATGATCGGGTTATGGTCACCACTTACTGCCACGTTTTTCTGATTGATATTCTAGCTGGCATTCTCTGGAAATCCAGCCAGTGCGCCATTGATGGCGTGATCATTACATCAATAGAGAATGATACGGTGCTTGGCCTTGGAGAGTGGGATCCGCCAGGAGGCTGGGAACCTTTTAAGCTCGATCTCAAAACGGGTATCCCGATTTGAAGAAAAGGGGTTATCCTCACAGTAATTGCCAGAAGCGGAACTTGCTTACATCGTGCTATGTTAGTTTGCTGGGAGCAGGTCATATCAGTCAGTTCAAATGACGTTATCGACTGAGGACGGAATAATGATTACTTATCAAAATGCGATGGACAAGGCTTTGGATTACCTTAAAGGCTATGACATTCCAGTCGTTATTACACTTCATGGCCGATTCTCAGAAGGCTGGTTCTATTGTTATCAATCGAGAGAGTATCTGGAAACGGGTGAGTTTTCTGCTCAGTTGGCAGGGAATGCACCATTCATAATTGATAAAGATAATGGAGAAATTCACTCATTTGGAACTGCTTATCCGTTAGATAAATATCTGCAGGATTACGAAAAACTAAAAAATAAATAACGTCCAGGTTTTCGGGCAGAGATGAGCAGGCGTTGGCTATCATTCATTTTCACAGGTGCAAAAAAGATAGCGACCTTATCGATTGTAATATATTCAGATTTTTTCATTTAAATATAAATAAATTCGTATTTCACAATGTAAGTTCCAATTTTATTTACACGAGCTGTTACCCATACTCCTGTCATTCCTTGCTTACGATGGCTGCGCAGAAACTCTTTGTTTGTACAAAGCTGTATCCATCTGGCGGTGTTCTGATCTTTTAACCAGATACCGGCTTCACAATGCCCATGCTTACCTCTCGATGGCCCTGGAAAGACAACCTCATATTCAGATTCATAGCCAATTATTTTGTCTGGGAAGAGATAAACATAGACATCGTAACAATTTAAACTCAATACAAATCCCAGGCAAAAACCGCCAAAAAATGCATTACAAAGATACTTTAATGTTTTGTTAAAAGTGCGAAGATAAAAAGCGCGTATAAAAGAGAAGCTTCCAATCAATGCACCAAAAGAAATATACGTTATCCATTCAGGTACCGATTTTTGTAAAATGGTATTATGGGAGATACTTGATGCCCACAATATATACCAGAACCATCCGCCCATAATGATGCATATCACGGCTGTGATGGACCATTTCTTATATTTATTTTCGAAATAATAACTTTTATTCATGATTATATTTTTGTATGTATTAAAAGATGATAATAGCCTTGCCGTGCACGGCAATTTTAACTTTATTAATCTAAGCATGCTATCTTTTTCGACTTTATTTTTAAACGTCCGCTTCACGCTCACAATGGGCCTACAGTTCCACCTGGCTTTCAGCTCCGTGCCATAAGCGGACATTGCTAACATACTTTATGTCAGTCAGTTAGGAGCAATTCAGGCATCATCGATACTGAATAGTTGGACGTCACAAACGCACTCATTGTGCTCCAGTTGTTGTGGTAAGGTGTAGGGGATTAGTAACTTAACTTCAGTAACCCAATCCTATTGGCTGGGACCAGTCATACGACAACTAAAATAAAGAAGAAGAATATTCCTTCAGCTTTGAAATTATCATATTAATCTCATTCTTTTCAAGAATTACATCCTCAATAACAGGATGCTCTATATTCTCCCAAACGTGCCTCTCATCACGCTCAACTAATATAGATACTTTTCCGCCTAAAATTCTCACGAAATCTTTGTTTGAAACGGCAAAAAAACATGCCCCAGATTCGTTAATAATCGTGGGTGATGCACGAAAAAGGATATTCATTATCTTTTGTTGACTGTGGATAGGCCAGTTTAAATAGAGCATCAAAAGCCTCATCTGTCGAAGCATTAAAAATTTCATCATCACACGGCAGAGCCACGAGAGCATGCTCAGGATCAATAACATCATAAAAATCAACAAACAATGTTGATGTGCGGATGTCATTCGGGTACATATTCCCATTTACAAAAAAATAAAAAAAACCATTCTTAATAGATTCGCCCCACTGCGGAATATATTCCGCCCAGATAGCGAAACGATATGGGTCACCGAAAATCATATTTACCTCCATCGCTCATACAACCCAATTATTTAAACTATGGTCAGCTTATAACTCTTTTCAATCTAACTGATGCCTATCCCGTCCTTACATACTAATGCCATAAAACAGCATTTTTATTCGGTATAACTTTTTTGTCCATTTCATAGTTCACTGTGACAAGCATCCCTTAACAATGGGGCAACCATGTCCGCTTCACGCTCAAAGCTACCACTAAGATATCCTAAATTCCGGCCGAAATGTTCATCCGGTATCTGTAGATATGTTGTTACGTCAGTTGGCGCAGTAAAAATTTATCTGACCGCACAGGAATCAATCCGAGACAGAATATAACCGATCACTTTCCTGCCTTCTCTTCAATTACTAGCCCCAGTCTTTCCGGTACTGTGTCTAAAAATATTGTTACCAATTCGGGGTCCATAAAGAGGTAATCATCGGGGATATCGAGGACGTGTAGGGATTTATATTCGATGATGCGGCCATATTCAGCCACTAAACGATTCTTGTGCTTTTGTTCCATCACACAGATAACGTCGGCCCAGTGAAGCAGATCGTGCGACACCTTTTTTTTAGCATTCCGGCTTGTGCCAGCAGACCGAACAACAAGCGAAGGATAACGGCGGAACACCTGTTCCGCCGTTGGGCTTCGCCATTGATTACGACTGCATATAAAAAGTACGTTCATCGGCAAGTAGATACTCTTCCAGACCGCGCATACCCAGTTGTTGCTTGGTAATACGTGGATACTCAATCCCCAGCTTTGCGGCACGCAGTAATTTGTCTGAGCGCGTGTAAAGCATCTTCCAGTTTTTTTCGCCACGGAACGTTAACATGCCGTTATTGTTATCGCGAGACTTATTGCGCTGCTTTTGCGCAATACGCCAACCCCGGTTACGGGATGTTTTCATCTTTTTTCTCTCTCAGATTGATCGGGTTTAGCAGCCGCGATAATACGGAGAGAACGAACGGGATGATTTTAACGTGTTGGAGGCAATTTGCAAAACGCATCTATAATCACTTCTGCGTTTAAACCCGCCTAAAGTCCCGGAATGATTTAACACTGTTAATTCGATTGAGATGAGTTGCTTACTGCGATGCGACAACTGGCGCTGTACGGGCATCTTAAAGGCTTAGAGGCCAAGGGCCGTTTATCGCTCATGGCGGCCCTAAGGGCTTTCTATGGCAGCTTCGAGCGAGGAACGGAAGTTCGCAATTATTCTCACAGTCAATGAAAGCTTAGTGAGTATCATGGTTTATTAATCAATATAGAATCAGGTCACTATAACGATTCATAGTAATTAACGAGTCCTTTACAGTATTCTTTACCAGCTGCCGTGGCACCGAAATCACCGATTCGTTTCTTAAGCTCAGTTGCTCTCATCGCCGGATGTAAATCATGGCGTAACGAAGGATAAAGACGGTGATAAAATGCTAAGGCTTGGTATTCGCCTATATGAAACTGGTGCAAATGCACATCGATGGCCTTTGCCATTTGCCAAGTTACTTTCTGTAATGATAGTAATCCGTCGCGTGATAGCCTTTCAATAGGCAATGTTTTAACCTGATGCTGATCGCGTGAAGCTTCAATGTCTCGACCAAATGAGTGGGCTACGTTATTGCGTAAGTTCCGAATGCGTTCAAGTGCTGATATATTGGTTGAGAAATACTTTGGCGATCTTCCAAAATAGCGCTCATATGCTGCAAGTCGGCTAGACCAGTCGCCCTTTGTACAAGAGATTACCAGCTGATCAAAATCGAATGCCTTGGCATGGCCATATTTAAGTATTTGAATTCCATCTATTTTTCTGCTAGTTCCATATAGGGTGCCTACATCTGATGACAAAGCTAAGGGAATAACTGTTGCCATGTAGGTTTCTAAATTGGAGCTAATGGCAACAAGTGCGTTAAGGTTCAGCCAGTTTTCTAGATCGTTGAATGCATCAGACCAATCACGCATATTATCAAATTGGTCAAATCCCAGTGGTCGAACAAACAAAAAGTGTTTGCTTGCAAGATCATCCCATTTCGCAGTTTTACCTAGGTTTGAGTAAGTTAAACGCCGAGATGTCTCAAATGCTGTGTACATGCGCAGCAATTCTTTGTTGTGCTTCTTAAAGACCCGGAAGACCCAAGTTGATTGCTCGCGAGGTTTCCAGCGTTCAAATTGATAAGAACTTCTCGTCATACCTGTTTCTCTTGCTAGCAATGCAATTGAAAGAGCAATACATGCGTTGAATCATGATGTATGCCTTTATCATAATTCCGTATTGATTAATACAGCACCTTACACTCCTCAAAATTCAGTGAAATCGGTACCGAGGTAAAAGGTTTTTAACGAGTAATATCTATAACTCAGATGGTTAGCGTTTGCAACTTTGTGGCTTTTCAATAATTTTTACATAAGGAAACAGTTCACTTTTGGCTCTGGGCTGTCTTTGTTTACCATTCTCTCCTCATTCGGGTTTACGGGTAGTTTACCGACTGGTGACTGTTTTCAGTTTGACTGACAATCAGGACACACTGGCATGTCTGACGGCATCTGCATCTAAAACTTCCTTTAGCGAAACCGAACCACAGAATCGGGCCGTCAGTTTGGCCCCCGTTAATGTATAATCACTTCAGGTCATAGTATTTAAGTGCAGCTTCAGTAAAAACTTTAGTTGCAACAGCCACCCCAACATTCCACGTCCCATCGACAGCTTTTCTGATATTGGATGCAATCCAGTTTTTCGCGCCGTTACCAAAAGGCTCTTCGCGACTGAATGGCTTCTCAGATGCGACAATCTGTGCGAACTCGCTGGCGTCTGCGTCAGGAATGCCGGATTCTTTCAGGTAATTAACTACAGATTCTTTATTGTTTGATTGAATATTTACGTTAATAGTTGATTCACTCCCGCCGGATATCGCATTGCCGACATTGCCATAAATTATTTGTTGCGTTATTTGCTGTGCTTTTGACGCGTTATCTTTATCCATGCCCTGGGTTCCAAAAGTAATGTGCGCTGCTGCGGGGATGGATTTATCAAGCTCAATGGTTAGCTCTAAAACCCGATTGCGAACTACTTGTAATATTTCAGAAAGAGATACAGCCGAAATATTTCCTGAAATGGAATTGCATGCATAACCTTCATACACTTTTCCCTGTAACATAAGTATCAGGTCAGATGCTTGGATTCCCAGGCTATCGCCATCAGCGCTGCTTTTAACAAGCTCCCCAACAGCAACAATGCTTTCCCTGACGGAAAAGCTGTTCCAGCTATCGTCAACAAACTTTGATATTAAATAGGGTGGGATAGGCGCGTTTCTTAATCCTGAACCGAAGGGACCTGAAAAATTGCCTGTATAAGTTACGCCTACGATTCGGTAATCGGGAAGCACTGAACCTGGCGGATAACCTTCTGATTCATGTTTTACCCATTCCTCTAAAACGTTACTGCCTAATCTTGCCGCCAGCAGCCGAAGTTTGAGCAGTACAGAACCTAAATTGCTCCCTTCCTGTACCAGCGACTCCTGAATCTGATGTAACAGTGACATTGCTCATCTCCGGTTGAACACTCAGGCATGCATTATATGATCATTGCCGCTGGGAAACTTCCTTTCTGTTTTGTTCTTTCTGGTTTACGGGAGTTAACCGACACTCATGAATCCGTATTATGCTGCGCTTTGTCCGCGATGAGCGAAGCGGAAGTTCGGAATGCATACTTATATTGAGGAGTCTTGATTTATGGGGAAGGTCACCAACTCACACTAGCCAGCTTTTCCTTAGTATCCTCGTTCAGTTTATGTAGTTGCCCGAGTTCCGCTTCACGTTGAGAAGACAAAACCTCTATACTGTTTTGCAATTGCAGTGAGCTCTCTCCGTTAGCTTACTCAGCAAGTTGAACTGCAGATAAGGTTTGTACCCGCTTTACGGTCTGCGTAACTGTAAGCTTCTTACAAATAGGAAGGTTGGTACGTGCATTCTTGGGAGGTGGCGTGTGATGAGTGAACTGTTGTTCCGTTTCGCGCCATGGCGCGCTCGTCGTCACGCGAATCCTGATGTTGACGAGGCAATGAACAAGCAGCCGGACAGAGGGATCGGGGCGGAGGCACCGATTCGAACAGCATCCGAAGATCGCCTTAGAAGGACCGAATTTGCGTCTCGCATAGCCGACGTGCTTTCAGAGCTTAGTTTGCGCGAGGGCAGAGTGTTCGCTATTCGCGGGGGATGGGGTTTCGGCAAATCGTCACTGAAAAACCTCATCACCGAACGGCTCGATGCCAAGAGTAGCAGAGCGGACTGGCTCGATTTCAACCCTTGGCAATGGGGGGACTGCAACGCAATTGCCCGTGCACTATTTGGCCAGATAGCAGATTGCTTGGGAGGCGAGCATTCGAAGGCTGCTCTTAATCGTGCCGAAGCACTGCGACGCTACGGCGCGATCCTCACAGGGGTCGGTAAGCCTCTTAAAGAGGTCGGGAGTTCGGGCCTTCTAATCTCGACAGTGCTAACAAATGCTTCGGTTATAGCGGTCGCGTCTGCCATTGGCTTTGACCTTCCGACGGTCGCAAAGGTTGCGGCTGTTCTCGCCCTTCTCTCGTTCGGAGTACCTCTCGTTGGACGGCTTCTATCGCATCTCGGGCGTGACCATAGCGGCGAGCCACTTGACAAGGTACGTAGATCGCTTGAAGCTCGTCTTCGCGAACTCGACCGGCCTCTAGTTGTCTTCGTCGACGACATTGACCGACTTGAGCCAGAGCAGATAAGGATGCTGCTTCGGCAGGTAAAAGCAAATGCTAATCTACCGAACATTGTTTTTGTACTCCTGTTCCAGCCAAGTATTGTAGAACGAGCACTTGATCCTGTTGCGGACAGCAACGGCCGAGCCTTTCTTGAGAAGGTCGTGCAGGCTAACTTTGACCTACCAGCCGTCCCGGCATCGATCGTGCATCGTATGTTCGAGGAGGAACTCTCTAAAATAGCAGGTCTCTACGCGAACGAGGCAAACGGGTTTTCTCAGAGACGCTGGGGTAACGCTTGCATTGGCTGCATCCAGCCTCTGCTTCGCAACATGCGCGATGCACATCGTCTCATCTCGTCCATTGCTATACATATGCCACTGCATGTGGTCGGAAACGTATTCGAGGTGAACATTGTAGATTTCCTGCTTTTGGAGACACTTCGGGTCTTTGAGCCAGACCTCCATGATGCACTCTTCCGTGAGCGAGGATTGGTTCTCCAGGAGGGGCGCTTCTCCCGTGATGGTCGACGGAAGAAAGACCAAGAAGCGGCTAAGGTGCTTCTTGAGATTGTGTCTGAAGAACGCCGCGATATCGTTCGTGACGCGCTGAAAGACTTATTTCCTCCCCTCGAATGGGCATATGGGGGGACGAACTATGCAGACGGCTTTCATCGTCAGTGGTTGACGGAGAAACGAGTGTGCACATCGCGCTACTTCCCACGTTACTTCGAACTCCAGACGACAGTCGGGGAACTATCTGAGCGCCGCTTCGTTGATTTTCTCGATGCTACAGCGACAGAGGACGAGCTAGATGCGGCAATCGCTGCCGTCGAAGCTGACGGCCTGCTGAATTCGCTCGTTGCGAGGCTCGACGAAGCCGTCGACCGATTACCGACCGAGAACGCTGCTGTGCTGCTCCCAGGTATGTTCAGACTCGCTGAAAAACTTGCAGGTACGAACAGCGGTACCTTCAACTCGTCTTATGTGGCAGCATGGCGTGCAACAAGTTGGTTCCTCAAGCGGATTCCTGAGGATGTTCGAGGTGGTTTGGCTCTCGAAGCTCTCCGTAAAACTGAAGCACTATCCGTCGCCTCGCTCCTGATTCATCTCAGCGATCCAGCCGATCGAAATGAGGGGGACGGTGGAGCCTTCGAGCCGGTGCTCGATCTAAACACTGTTGCGGCAATGAAGTCCGAATGGCTGCGATTGATGAGGAAACGCGCAGCAGACGGCGACGCGCTGTTCGCTGAACCAGACCTAATATCTCAGCTCTATCGCTGGAGAGCCTATACAGGTTCAATGGACGAAGCTCGAGAATGGATGACGAAAGCAATTCAAACCGACCAGGGCTTCGCAACCGTGGTCACACGCTTGATGAGCCGAGGTACTAGTCACACGCATGGTGATAGGGTCTCCATGCCCCACAACAGTTTCAACCAAGAAACAATTGACGATTTTATCGGCATTGATGTTGCGAAGGCTAGGATAGACTCGATTAATCCCAATCAGTTCCCTGAACACGAAGAAGCCTTGCGAATGCTGCTTAGGCATCTCGAAAAGTGGCTCGGGTTGAGAGCAAACGACACTTTTGATTTCTTCCAGCGCTGACGTTGAAACATCAATTTGAGTATTAACCGAAACTGCTCCCTTTACTGACAGACAGAAGCCTGTTGGGTGGAGCAATGTCCGGTTTTGGCACTTAACCGACGGTCAGATTTAATAGTGCCCTACCTGAGGGCACTATTGGATAAAGTCACCGCAGCTAATACAACCTAACATGCACCGTTGGCCTATACCCGTTCTGGTAGTACGCCAGGGTAATGTTTGGCGATGATATCATTCATCTTGTCCATCAACTCGGGCTTCCTGAATGCCAGGTGCGCTGACCCCTTCATGAAATACTTGATTGAAAAATACTCATCTTCATAAACCTCCGCCTTCAGCCGATGAGCACTGATATGATCATACAACCGAGCGGTGACATCCCGCCGATTATCCGGGATCGCCTTGCCTTCCAGCAGGAACAACATCCTTTCCAAATCCGCCAGTTGATCCCGCCGATAACTGTGGTTAAGCGTAAATCCCCATTGGTTGTAACTCACCAGACCGTTGACGATAATTTTTTTGCCAAATTTGCACGGGCTGTTGGTTTTATAATGCCAGGACAGCGACTTGAAGACATTGATCACTCCCCGTTCAAACACCTCGCCCTTATCCCGGTGCAACTGTTCGAACGTGCTATAAATGCTCTCTGTGCTGATAGCGGGCAAGTCTTTGCTCTCCAAGTTTCTGTACCACTGGTCACGCGCTTGAGCGTCCATCACGCTGAGCATGCCTGATTTCTTCATCAGATCTTGCCATATGTCGCGATCAAGATTGCGGGTGATCACCGGCATGGCCGTTTCTGCTTTCTCCATCAGCCAGCAACCGCAGCGGAAATCTTGTCGCATGGCCCAGTCTCTGGCTATTCCTCCACCGATGCTGCTGGTGATGGCCGAGATATCTTCAAGCTGGTGAATAAGGGCTTCAATCTGCGCCAGCGCGGCATTACGCCCGGTGACGATACGTTCAATGCTGGTGGAACAAATCACTTCGGTGTGACCGGTTAAAACTTCAGATTCAATGACAGTATTCAATGTGGTTGGCATCGCTGAATTCCTTAGAAAAAAATGCCCGCGTCATCACAGGCAGGGTTAAAGGTTGGGAAGTGTTAGTGCTTACGGTTTATTCCGGGTTGGGCGGTGTTGTCTGATAAACAGCGATATAGAGATGGCCAAAGCTACCTAACGTATCGGCATCACAGGTTAAACCAGCATGCTTGACGGTGACGCAATGTTGACGGCGTTGGTCGAGTTCACCAGACCGCAGACAGGCTTCCAACTGTTCAATCAGCACAGGGAAAGCGGCATCCAGCGTTTTAAGCGCATCAGGATCAAATGTGCCAATAAAACCGGCACGGTCAGCCAGAAAATGCAGATGATTACCCTGCTGGACCAACCTGGCTCCCAGACGTGGTGTGATAGCAGATTGCAGGCCCCAGACAGGCGACGGAGTACTGTCGTTGCTGGTGGTATTGGATTGGGTTTTCTTCATTGCCAAAATTCCCTGAACTTGAAAAAGTAAAACGCCAGCGGTGAGGCTGGCGTATTGTTGGATTAGTGAGGTAAGTGAAAGGCTGTCAGGTGAGGCGTCTAATGACAGGGCTGCGCAAGCCCAGCGCACTGCGAGCACGTAACATATCGCCACCGCTCAAGGTGGGGTCTTGTGCCATCAGGCTGAAACCGGGGCGTTCAATGCGTACCAGGTCAAACTTCTCCACCAGTTCATTGATGGTTTCCCGTACCGTGATGCCATGCTCAATCTGTTGGGCTATGGCCTGATCGTCGTGGTACGGCGTATCGTTAAGCTCCAGGCCATAACAGTGGCCCAACAGCCAGGTGAGCAACTGCTGGTATTCGGCCAATGCTTGACGGGCATTCGCGGTCATCGGTGTGGCGGTGTTGATCATCGTCATGTTGAATTAACCTCAACAAAGTGGAGAAACCGGGAGTTGGCAGTGGTGAGTCAACCAATGGGCGACTTTCCGCCACTGTTTCACAGGGATATCAGATTCAATCGTCCAGGTAGTGGGGCACTGTGTATTGGCCAGAAGCAGTACAACCATCACCAACCAGTGGTAGGGATAGCCTCGCGTATCGCAACGGATCAGCGCATAGGGTGTTTGGCGCTGGTAGAGAATGAACGGATCGCCTGCTTGATGGGTAATCCGCTCACCGTTAAAGCCGAGCATGCCTAATCCCATCAGGGTGTTGTCGAACTGGTACAAACGGTTGCCGGTGTGCTCACAAATCACCGGTGCGGTGGTTAATCCCAATGTGTCGGGTTGCCAATGCAGCTTCAGAGATGCGGTGGTGATCGCCTGGCATAAGGCTTGCCAGTCCTGCGATGTCACGTTGCCATGTTGCAGAAAATGAAATACGCCAGGCACGAGTGATGCGCTCGTGTTCATGAGTCAATATCCTTGTAAAATAGAGAGATAATGCGAAGGTGGAACGTGGGGTGTGGGGCTGTATTACCAGTCGAAGGTGGTAAATTCGGGCAAGACCTCACCCAGGGCGTCTATGTGCAGGTAGCTCAGTTGATGGCGTTTCATCAGCGTGGTGACCAGATATCGGCAGGTTTTGGACAGTCCCAGCCGTTTGAGGCGCAACACCGGGTGGGTCCACGCATCCAATCGCAACAGATAGCCAGTGCCCGAAAATGAGATCCATTCCCCGTCGCTAAACTCATCCTGACAATGCGAGATCTGGTAGAGCAGCGCATTGTCGCCTTCAGTGAGATGGGCGGTACTGCATTGCAGGCCGAAACGCAAAAGCGGCGTTGTTACCATTATTGACTTCCTTCCTTTATTACGCCCCGTTGCGGGTAACGGCGTTGGTGATGTGCCAAGACTTTCTCACGCCATTCAGGGCTGATGACCGGGGCCATTGTCAGGTAGCTTTTTGGGCAGGAGTAATAACAAGGCTGTACGGACTCATCCATCGCCTTATAGCCCCAACTCCCGCCTGAACCTTGCATCAGGATGCAATGAATGACCGTTTTGGCGACTTTGGCCGGATCTTTGGGGGTACTCTGGACAACCGACCACAGGACATTTCCCCGCAGTGCATGCGCCAGCGTCACGTGTTGATAGTGTTCAGTGTCGTCGGTTTGGATCAGTGCCGCGATCAGCTCACGGCGGGAGCGGTGTGAAAATAACCAGCCCATAAAGCATGCTCCTTGAAAATTAGGGGGATTGCTATCAGCCAGGTAACCAGCCGCGCTCGGTGAATGACACGATATCCAGACCGCCGACAATCAGATGGTCCAAGACCTTCACATCAACCAGGGCCAGTGCGTTGACCAACCTTTCGGTGATCTGCCGGTCAGCCTGGCTGGGTTCAGCCTCCCCGGAGGGGTGATTGTGCGCCAGAATGACAGCGGCTGCGTTGTGACGAAGTACCGCCTTCACCACTTCACGGGGATGAACTTCCGTGCTTCTGATACTGCCGGTGAACAAGGTTTCGCTCGCCAGCAACCGGTGCTGATTGTCGAGATACAGCACAATAAACACTTCGCGCTCCTGCCCGGCGAGTTGTAACCGTAACCAGTCGCGTGCGGTGCTGGTGGAGGTGAACACTGCCCCTGGTTCACGCAGGTGTTTTTCCAGCAATGACAGAGCACGTTTGACCGTGCGCTGTGCCGTTAACGGCAGGGCGGTTGATGCCAATAATGTTGAGGAATTCATTTTTGTGATCTCAGTCAATCAGGGCGAAAATGGCGCGGCTGTCGGGATGGTGCAACGCGTATTCCCGCAGGCGATAGAAATGGTCGGTCATGGCTTCGCTCTCGGTGCGGCAGGCGTGGTGGCTGTAGGCCATCAGGCAGGCAGTGATCCCCGCAGCTTCAGCACTCATTTCGGCACCATTACCATTCATACTGTTGAACAGCCGCCATTTTTTATCGGTATCGTCGTCAGCATCTGGTGCCATAAAGGCACCGCCATTATTGAGCGTGTAAAACTCCCAGGAGCCGCCGTGGTAATCCGCACACAGGCGGTCCATCCAGCCAAAGACGTGAGCCTCGAGAATCGGCCATTGCGGTATGCTACCGAAGTGCTGAGGCCAGAAACGAGAGCGCTGGTTTCCAGGTACGACACTGGCACTCAACGTTGTTGAATGAGAGGGAGGCGCAGACAGTTCAAAATGCGTATTCATGTAAATATCCTTATTAATGAGATAAATAAGCCAGATGGGCTCTGTCGAAAAATCGGCAGAGCCGTCTGGAGGTGATGTCGTAAAAGTCAGTGAGTGCTTACAGGGGGGATGGCTTACCCACGAACTGGCGAAGGGGGAACAGCCAGGATCAGGCACAGTTCGGTGCAGGATTGGGCATAGCCATCAGCATTAAAGCTGGCAGGCCAATGCCCCTTTACCTCGACGAATCGGCACAGGCTGTGCTCACCCGGTCGATAGCAAAGATGGTGGCACCAGGCGCACAGATCGTCATCGGATATCGAACGACTGCCGGGGGCGTTGTCCAGTGGCACCGAATGCGGGTCCGCTTGCCGGGCGTTGGCGGGGATTGGCCACATCAGGATACCGCCTGCCGTAATCGCACAACCAGGCTGTGGGTTATGTACAGTGCCAGTTCATCGACGGTTAATGGACGGTCGCGGCGAACCGAGTTCACCTGACCGAAACGCGAGGCTAAGCGGGTCATGTTGATTTCCTTCATGTTATTAATGAATAACAAAACAGGCTCACCGGCATAACCGGTGAGCCTGTTGATGTTGAGCGTGATAGAAGCCTGTTTCCTGAGGGATAACCTCTAGGCGCTCAGGCGCGTGGCGTAGGTCTGGCTGACAACACCTGTTTGTGCACCCGTTAACGTGTGCGACAACATTTACTCGAGCGTGACATACATCTCGCCATTCTGGCTCTCGCTCACTATGATGTCGCGGGTTGAACCGTCACTGAGCTCAGCAAAGCCAAAATGCGTTTTTCCCCGGCTTTCCGTTATCATGACGTTTCTGCAGGATGTCGAGTATTGCTTAAGCTGCGTGTGATAAATATCGGTCACCGTCTTGCAGGCAGCCTGCTCAAGGAGCGCCGTCCCGCCATTGAAGAGGGTTTTGACCAGCGCATAAACCACGATCAGGACCATCCAGACCAGGAACAGTTTTTTCCCTGCACCAACCGCCTTGCAGCGCTTGAAGAGGTACACTGGCGAGACCAGGATCCAGACTTTTGAAAAGTCGGCTTTGCCATGCGCCTTGAGCAACTTCCAGTCGAGAAAGAAAACCATCAGCGTCAGCAGCATGACCAGGACATTGATCACCAGATTGACATTCAACGAAAAAATAAAATCTGCGGCAATGCTCAAGAGGAATAACGAGATGGCCAACCAGATATATTTATCGTGAAGTTGCGTATTGTCCAGCGTCAGGAAGTGGCCGACGGCAGCGGTATTTATCCCCGTCCGGGTGTTCCCATTGATGATCTGCGCAACCAGCTTTTCATCATATAACCTCCTCGCACTCTCGTTGAGCAGAATAGACCGGATTTCCCTGACTTTCTGTAGGTTTGCGCCTTCATCAGATACCCGTTTTTCCAGCGCGGCCCGAATGTCATCGTGGGATGCCGACATATCCAACTCAAGGTATTCGTAATAATTTTCCATCTGTTTCTTCCTTATGGTCAGTGTGATTGTTGATTTATGGCGTGATGCCGGAAAAGGGCCCAGTTAACCGAAGAACCAGACCCAGAGGGATTTTGCGACCCGTTTAACGGTGTTTTTGACGGACTGGACCAGGACTTTTACGGCATCGGGTAACGGTACCGAGCCCACGGCCCACTCCACGATGTCCGTCACGGTATCGCCGAAATCGTCTTTGGCTTTATCAATCGCCATGTCGGTACGGCAGGCGATGTTGATGTGGGCGTAAACCTGGCTGCTGGCATAGCGCGGCAGCGCATAAATCATCGCTTCCACCAGGGCAGGCATCTGATAGCCGGAAGGAGCACTGATAGCGATGACCTGTGCCGGAGAGACCTGGAAACCGGCAGCCACCGTATTTATCTTGCGTTGCAATGTGTCCTGCTGTTGTGCTGACGGCTGTTGGTTTACGCTGTCCCAGGTGAGTGACGGGGCGATTTTGTCAGCCTGGCTGAGTACAAACAGGATGGTGGGGTGTGGGGCGTGACGGGCCTTGAGGATATGGTGGTAAACATGTTCATCGGCAACCAGCGCCCGGTCATCGGCCCGGATGAGCCAGAGAATAAGGTCAAGCTCGGGGAGCAGACGCTGATAGAGCGCTTCATATTCCGCGTCCCGCGCCTGGCTTTCTCCGACCCCTGGCAAATCCATCAGGGTGAGCGTGTGTGCCCCTGCCGTCAGCGTCAACCGCTGGGGCTCGCGGGTACAGGCATCAACATCGCTCACGGCACAGGGGGTACCGCTGAACAGCGCATTGCACAGGCTTGACTTGCCTGCACCGGTTTTGCCCATGATGCCAATCACCGGTTGGTAATAGAGAGAATGACGTAAACGTTGCAGAATAGACTCACGCAGTGATACGGGCAGTGCAGAAAGGTGTTTGTCCAGCAGGGAGAACCCCGAATGCTGACTCATGGTATGGACCCTCAATAAGGAAAAGAAAAAAGAGGTGGTCGCCTCATGGAGGTGATGTAGGACTGAAATACCCTCCAAGTGAATTTTCCCCTTCATCCACCGTTCCCCGCACCCAAGAGGCATTAACACCGCATTGTTTTAATTGATTTTTAGCGCGTGAACTTGACGCTTACCTCACCCTGTCCCTCACGGTATTTATATCTCATTTGATTGATATTAACGATCGATATTTAATTATTGATCAGTTTAAACGATCGATATAGTCTATGGAGCAACCCATGTGTCGGGGGACGAGCGGGGTCTGAGACACGGGAGAGCACCCGTTGATGTGGGATTGCGGGGGATGAAGAGAAACCCTGGATAGACAGTGCTACAGAGGGCTCTTGATTGCTGTATGGCAACGATGGATAACGCGGTTACTTACTGTTTTTAATGCGTTTATAGGCGGAGTATAGATTTGCACTGACGTGTACAGTAGTGAGTGTTTGTTGTCTTGCTGCGGTTATCGCCTGTAGGAGAGATGCTGTGACGAGCCTGGTTAGCTGCGATAAGGGACCAGTCTGCCTCGTGCAGGCAGACGATAAAAGCGCGCTGAGGGAAACAACGCACCGGTTTCAAGCAGATTCAGGGCAGCAATTCCCTGGCATGGCACTGCAGGGCTTGTGCGAACTGGTAAAGTTTTTCAACCGTGAGGTTCACTTCGCCACGTTCAATTCTGCCCACGTAACTTCTGTCAATATTGGTCAGAAGCGCCAGTTTCTCTTGCGATATGCCCAACGCCTTACGGCGCTTGCGTATCAGCGTGCCCACAGCCTTGCCCAAGTCTTGCATGGTTTTCATCACGTAAAGACAAAAACTATGCGAATTTGTGGTTTAATAAGCCACGGACTATAATCCTCATTTAAAATTAATTGGCTGCTTTTTAGGGTACATTCACTTTACAGCCCGACAGGTTGTCACGATCGGATCCTGCCCAGCCCAGTTGGAGAGGAAAGGAATGTGCGATCCCGGTTTTTTCAGGGAGCAATAGAAAGCCAACACCAGGGTGCTTTCTACAATCGCTCCCGTTATTCGATAAAAGCGACGTATTTTCAATCAACGCCCTTCTCTACCGGTTGAAAAACGGGGGGCAGCAACGGCGAATGGCAATGGGTGACAACACTCTTCAACAGGGAGCAGCAATACAGGAATGAAAAGAGCGAGGTCATCATGATTGATTTTGCCGTAACCGATAAAGCACGCCGCTCAGATGTGGCGAAGATCATCCAGTGAGGGAAATACCATGGTGGGTTCCGGCGTCAGCCTCCGGTTTTTTTGCACAGCCTGTGCATGGCGCCTGGTGGTTCGCTTCAAGACAGATAACATCGTCAACATCAAGACCTGCCCGGTGTGCAACAGCCCGGTTGCACACCAGCCAGCCCCGGCTCTGAAGTCATTGTTCAATGAACGGTTCAACGGTTAACAAGGAAATGTCCATGCATGTCGAGAACATAGAGAGTCTGCATCATGAGGCGCAGCGTTTGCTGAGGCTGATGCTGAGCCATCTGGAGGAGGCCAGAGAAAACCCTGAGGTTTTACTCACTACTGCCAGTCATGACGCGATGTTGGCATTTGATGCCAACGGGGTATCACACCTGAGTGACACCCTGCGGGACGAACTGCATAAGCTGACCCGCGAGGAGATGGTGTTGGCGGTGGTCGGTACCATGAAATCCGGCAAATCCACCACCATCAATGCGATTGTCGGCACTGAGGTATTGCCGAACCGCAATCGTCCCATGACGGCCCTACCGACATTGATCCGTCATACCCAGGGACAGCGTGAGCCGATACTGCATTTTGCCCATACCGCGCCCATCAATACGTTGATACGAAAACTGGCTGCCTGTTGCGATAATGCAGCGGAGCCGTTGTTGGACGATGACCTGCATGAGTTGTTGGCGCACATCCGGCATGCCCCGTCTTTTGAGACACGTTATCAGGGCGCCGACGCTATCTTCCACTGCCTGAAAGACCTTAACGATCTGGTGCGATTATCCCAGGCGCTGGGTATCGAATTTCCCTTCAAGGATTATGCCGTCGTCAAACACATTCCTGTCATTGAGGTCGAATTTGCCCATCTGGCTGAGCTGCCTGGCGGGCAGGGGCAACTCACCCTGCTGGATACGCCAGGCCCGAATGAGGCGGGACAGCAACATCTTAAGGCCATGCTGAAAGATCAGTTGGGCAAAGCCTCGGCAGTGTTGTCGGTGATGGACTATACGCAACTGAAATCCACCTCGGATGAAGAGGTGCGCCAGGCTGTTTCAGTGGTAGGACACGATGTGCCCATCTACGTTCTGGTGAACAAGTTTGACCAGAAAGGCATGCGCGGTGATAACGTCGAACAGACCCAAACGCTGGTGGCAGAGCACCTGATGAACGGTATCGTCACTGCCGAACGGGTGTTTCCAGTCTCATCACAACAGGCGTATCTGGCCAACCGTGTGCGCCATGAAATTACCCTCAAAGGGGCGTTAGCCGATCTCGACACCCAGCCCTGGATTGAAGATTTCACCCGGCTTGCCATGCCGTTTTGTGAACCGGAGGATTTGCGTGATACACCGACAGTGTTGCAAAATGCTGAAAAGTTATGGAAAAGCTCGCGTTTTTCAGCGCCGTTGACGGAAGTCATTCAAGCCGCGCATGCCAACGCCGCGCTTTATGCCCTGAAATCAGCCAGCAATAAGCTTTTGCGCCATGCGGGCGAGGCTGAAGCGTATTTCGCGTTACGAGCCCAGGGACTGGTGGCCGATATCACTATGCTGACGCGCAATATCAGTGAGCTGGAGTCGGATATCGCTCTGCTGGCAGAGCATCAGCAAGAGGTGGAAACGCAGATCGCTCAGGCGATGGATAACGCTCATCGTGACTTTTCAGCAGCGATTGAAGCGCTGACACAGCAAGTGACGGCGGAAATCGACGCTTACTTTAGAGAAGGCAAACGAGAAGAAAAAGCCCGCAACGAAACAAAAAATAAAAAAACCAAACAAAAACGCGTTACTCAACCTCCTGATAGAAATACTGGTAGCCTAATGTCTACCTTATCTTCGCTATTCACCGGGACGTCAGACACCGAGGATGCATCAACACCGCGTAAATCGATAGATTTTAATCCCGACGAAGACAGGATTGAATTTGATGATCCCGACGAGGCAAGAAAATTGTTGCAGACTGTCCATCAGGCGGTCAACGGCATTTTGGCGGAGGGAGAGAAGAAAATCGCCACAGACCTTGAGGCTGCGCTGACCCGGCTGGAAGAGGGGCTAAACATCACGCTCAAGACCTGTCTGCACACCATAGAAGAAAAAACGCAAGGCGCTCTGGATGAGGCCGGTTTCAGCGTGAAGATCGCCTTCCCTGTGTTGAATTGTCGCGCGTTTGATTTCAGCTTCAAGGAAGGTGAGGCAAACGCTATCCATCAAGGGGAAAAGACCGTCACTCGCCGGAGGCGTCAAGATGGCTTTTGGGGCTCGGTATGCGGTTTGTTCGGTACTGATGACTGGGGCTGGGAGAGCTATCACACCACCGAAACCGTTTATACCCTGACGTTGAGCAAGATAAAAAGCACGATGAAGAAAGAAATGGTGGCGTTATCGCACACCGTCAACGCGATCGTCGATGTGCAGATCCAACAGCCGATACGACAGGAAATGTCGGATTTCTTCACGGCATTCAGCCTGACGCTGGAAGGGATCCGCGCCAATCTGCAGCATAGCCGGTCAGCGCAGCAACAGGAAACCCAGCAGGTGGAAGCGCTTAAAAAAAAGCTGGACTACTTTCTGACCACCAGCAAGCACATGGCCCAGGACAGTGATGCATTGCAAAAAGAAGTGGCCTGTCTCTATGGCGAACAGGTGGGCGCATGAACCCGATAATGACCACTCAGGACGTCGTGCAGGTATTACCTTGCTTGCACGAAAAATTCGTTGTCGACCTGGCCAACGGTGTTGATATCGTGCGTGACCACACGCGTATACAACAAAGCCAGCGATTTTTTGAGCGGCTCTGGCACGATCTTACTGGTACCAATGTGCAACGCCAGCAGGCGATCAATGCCAGTCTGGCTGATGGCGTGGACAGTTCATTACGCTGGCTCATTGAACTGACCGGCTCGTTAGCGAAAAGCCATTACGCCATTACTCAGGTCAATGACCGAGTCAACCAGCTTGTCCATCATACCGCCGAGATTGCCCATTATGCTGCAGAGACACGGTCGCAATTGCACCAGTTTGCAGAAAACGTCAATACCCGATGCCTTGCCCTGGAGCAAGAGGTACAGGGACTCAGACAGACTCAGAACGGTATGTTACACCTTAACCGGGTTTTTACTCGTTGGCAGGCTGGACGTTACCCACAATTTTCACTGGCCGGGCGTTGCTACGCCGTTATTGAGGCACTGCGCTGGGGCGCTTTTGGTGATCTGCTGCGCAGCAGTGATGCGTCTCAACATAATGTGCTGATCGATGACCTCCGGGATAGGGCCATTACGCAGATGCTGCGGGATGCTGACGTTACGGCATCAGAACGTAAGAACAGCGATTTCTGGTTGGCTGTTCCTGATACCCATTTCGGTGAAGGCCTGGCCTATCTGGGAGACTGGTGTGATCCTCACTATCATCCCGTCGTGTCTGCCATCACGCAAACCGATCAGGTGCTCCCACTGGGAATGCCCATCCGCAGCACGGCAGAACGGTTGGCGAGCGCGATGGTTGACGAAGTCTTTGGGGGTGTGCAGCCATGAGCCATGTCGGTAAAACAGGGTTGGTCCTGTCAGGGGGCGGTGCGGTCGGTGCCTATCAGGTCGGGGTGATAAAAGCCCTTCATCAGTCGGGCGTGACGATAGACATGATTTCCGGTGCCAGCATTGGCGCATTGAACGGGGCCATTCTGGCTTCGGCCCCTTCAATACAGGTAGGGATCGACCGGCTGGAAGAGGTCTGGCAAACCCTGGCCAGTACCTCCCCACTTCGGGGAAACCCTTCCGTGTACCTTAATTACTTGCTGTCAGCCGGGATGTTATTGACCGGAGGACGTCAATGGACGTTATTGGTCAAAAGCATCGGTACCTTGGCGAAACAGGCGAATCTCACACTGCCCGCTTTTCTGCAGCAGAATGAGGGACTCCTGTCGGAACAGCCATTGACGCGTTTGATGGATCACTATCTTGACCTGGATGCCTTGCAGAAAGGGCTGCCGCTGTATGTGTCTGTTTACGAAACGCACGGGGGAACAGTGGATCTGTTTAATTACCTGCTGGCAGAAACCGGTTTGCGGGATACCGCACCGTCACGTTTTCTTCATGTGCAGGCGGTGCCGGTAGAGCAACAGAAAGCGGCATTATTGGCCTCGGCAGCATTGCCGTTGCTGTTTAAACCCCAGGAGGTCGGAGGCAAACGCTACAGTGACGGCGGGATAGGGGGATGGCAAAAAATGCAGGGCAATACCCCGGTGACACCGTTGATCGAAGCAGGCTGTGATCGGGTGATTGTCACGCATTTGAGGGACGGTTCGTTATGGGATCGGCATGACTTCCCAGAAGCCACAATACTGGAGATCCGCCCACAGTCGACACTGGCACGCAGTGAAGGGGCCTTCTCTGGCGTGAGGGATCTGCTGGGATTCCACCCCGACACTCTCACAAGCTGGATTGAACAGGGCTACCAGGACACGTTGAAAAGCCTGGAGAAGATCATGGCGGCCTTGCAGGCACGTTCTGCGCTGGCGATGGCGGAACATCAACGCGAACTCAGCCTGCAGAAAAATACGCAGGCAGACGAAACCCTGGCCTCGGCGATGGCGCGGTTGAAGTCATGATATCGGCACGGAGCAGACAAGACAGGGCTTCAAACACGTAATAGGACAAGGAGAAGGATGATGGCCATATTGACAAAAGCAACGTGTATTTCGATGTCGTTATTCTGTTTTACAGCAGTGGTTCAGGCGGCTGAGACAAACGTCATGTCGTGCCAATTGCAGAATGGTCGCGAGGTCAAGGTCACCTGGGAGGGCAATTACCTAAAGTACGCTTATGGAAAACCAGGCAAAGCCCCTGAACTGGCATTGCCCACTGCACCGGGAACGTTAAAGGATGTGCATTTTGGGGGGGTGTCCTTTGCCAGTAGCGAAGCGGTCTATTACCGTTTCAGCAACGGAAACTATGATTATGTCACTTATTTTTCTGAACGGAATGATGGCACCGTCAGTAATCTGGGCATATTTAAAGATAAAAAACTGATCAAGCAGATAAAATGCAAGGACTCTTTCCAGACTGATTTAACGAATGTTTATCAACCTGTGAGTAGCAACATCAACCAGGATGCTTCCGACGAGAGCATGGACTGGGTTGTGAACGAATAAGCACAAAGAACCTTGACCATAATGGTCAAGGTTTAGCTGCCTTTTAACATGCATTGTCCGAAGAGGCTAACATATCTTTGGACTGGTTTCGTTTTATAATCAATTGTGATTTATTCATGTGGGTGTATATTGAACAATACGCTTGTTTTCCGTGGCGAGTGATCGGCACTTTTTTCCAACAATTATCGAAATCTTCTATAGTTAGCTCCCTTTTTTCATACAACACACCGATAAAATACCCGCCATCCTTTGCTTGTGAAGCGCCGTCTATGCAGAGCAGGTGAGAATACTTTCCCCTGTCCCAGCCTTTTTTAGCAACATCACTAAAGCGCCTATAGGTAATCCTGGTAAAATCAAGAAGCGGGAATCTACTCATATCTTTCTTATAAAGATGAACAGGAAGGATATATACAGTCAACTGGGCATAAACCATAACAGTAATATCGTTAACTCTGTGGTAGGAAGCATAAGATTTAGTCAAGAAGAAATGTATTGCATCAGGGTTTGCGTACTCATTGATATAACTCGCTAGATTAGCGTCAAGGTGTTTCTTTATTTCATCTTGTATGACGTCTTTATTTATTATTTGTTTTTTCTTTTTTAAGTCGAATTTGAAAAATGCAGAATAAGGCAATGAAAAACTCACATCGAAATTTATATTTCCTGTTGGAACAGTATAAATATCACCGTCATTCAATTTAACCATATTGAGTGTAAGGCCAGATAAAAAAGACGCATTAGGAAGTTGATTTCTGTTTTTCTTTATTTGAACTTTTCCAAGTAAATTTTGTGATTCTTTGAGTTGCTCATAAAAATAATCACTCAGCGCTTCTTCAATAATTCTTGATTTTGGTGTCTTGTTTTTCTTAGCCAGAGTGTTAATCAATTTGAATATTTGAACAGATTTGAAATTTGTCGTTATTCTATTTTCACTGCTCATGAAACCCCCCCCAAATAATATTTTTGAAACATTGTTTTATTAAATAAAAGTGCGGCACTTTGTTATTGATAATAGTAGTGCTGCACTTTTTTATCAAGTTGTTGTTTTATGGTTTTTGATAAAAATCAGCCTATCGTTGAGGTTTGTGCCCCTATCCTCCCTGTATCTCATGGCAACCGAAGACCATGATGGGCTTATCGGCACGATGAAAAGGGCCCGTCATTGATTTTTAGTAAAAATTTACTGCGGCTATAAGGTTATAGTCAGCACGCATGAACGGATAATCAGCGTCTTCAAAAGTCGCTCTCTTCGAACTAACTCCAGAGTGATTTAGTGAGCTGGGTTTGGGGATCTGTATCGAATCAAAGCTAAGCCTGGCTTGCTCTGACGCGCTTAAGAACAGTGTTCATGCTCATCATTTTTGCGTAGGTTTGTTTAAATCTATGGTTATCTATACGGTCTATATCTCTCTAATCTGTTGTCTATATGCCTACTGTCTGATCTATTTTTTAGTCATATCGTTATCTGAATGGTATCCCGTGTTGTTGATAACTGAGGGTGTATCACTTAGGGAAAAGAGATAGATGAACTGACTGCCTTATCCAATCGAAGAGATCTTTACCCCATATCGCTACCATCAGGATCCCCAATGGGATAACCAATAGCTGCACGAGTGAGTCCATATGACGTTATGGGCTTACATGGGAAAACGACGATTCGTGGAATACCCCTCATACAAACAGTTGAACATTAGCCATAGTGGTGTTTGAGCGCATTGGTATCGACGCCAAGAAAAGATCACTATCAAGACAACGTAATGAAGAACCTGTCGTTTAACGGCTTGGATGATCATCAACGCGGATTGCCAGCAAAAATCATTAAGGGGGCGTTCTGATTAACGTCATTCTGCTTGCTACAGTCTTTTTGGTGTCAACTCCGCAGGTATGTCTTCCGTATCGGTATCTGTTGGCAATACTCGGTAAATTCTCACCAGTAGCTCTTTGAAGCGTTTACTTAATTTTCGAGGTAACAACCCCCTTTTATACTTTAAACCTCTCTACGTGGTGTACAGAGCGTTTTAAAGCCCTATTGGTACGGTGTTCTGTTCAACGATGGCTGATATTGCTAGATAATGGGTCAATTGACAGAGATAACGCGTTAATAATCAACCTTAATCTGCACTGTTATCCGTTCACCTTCGTATGGCTCAGCAGACGCTCTGGGTGACGTTAATCATGCCCAGGCCTTCGTATTACCTTTTTCTTCTTAACGCATCTCTATCGATTCAGTGTGTTTTAACAACCGACGGTATTGGCTCAGTAAATCGTTACTGCTCTGTAGATGGTAATGCACGTTCCGACGTGAACAACGTCATCCCATCATTTGAGGAGTAAGATAAATGAAAGTGATTACCAGCCATGGTCCCTTGTGTCAGCACTATATGGACCGCATACAGGAAACGATCGATAAAGCCTTGCTGTGCCACCATCGAACATTGGCGGTGCGTGTTGATTTACGACTGCCGGATGTTGATATCGATACTGATATGGAC
>NZ_MOXD01000022.1 GCF_001976145.1 Serratia oryzae | reverse complement strand
TAGTTGACGCAGAGTGAGATAGTCAGAGAACGGTGGGTCTTCAAACAACGGGAAAGTATTTTCTCAACGGCGACAATTGATCTTAGCGACTGTTGCGCCCCGCAACACTGTATGATTTTTAGCCACTATTGCCACCGGCAACACTGTATACTTTTTAGTCGCTGTTGCGGCCGGCAACACCGCTTAATTTTTAATCACTGTTGCGCCCCGCAACACCTTGCGTGTTTTTAGCGGGGTTTGAAGTTGAAGTGTGGTGGTACGATGTTTATCAATACCATTGTCAGATGTGTCAAAAATGTTCAACACGGCGCTGACTAACTTTACCTCTTATGATAGGTAAAGCCTCTGATTTTAATGGATATATATTTTTGGTTATGGTCAATACTCAGCGTTATCAGCTGGTTAAAATTGAACGTTGATTGAAATCCATTGCCCGCTAAATCTTAACTCGTTATGATTCATTTAAAATGCACTTAGCCAGTAGCATGAGTTCGATTCTCATGGCCTTACCTTTCATTCCGGCCTTCTTTCTCTCCATTATACTTATACGTTGTGCAAGTATTGTGCTTATGAATTTTGCAAATGAGAAAAAGCCTATGAAGAAATTATTCCGTTATACATTAATTGTCGCTACAGCATTCTGCGAGACTATATGGGCCGGGATAACAGGTGTGGTCAGTGGTGCTATGACTGGCCAGACCGGGTTAACCTCGGGACTGGCTAAGCGTATTTCGTTATAGGGTAATCGGGTGGCGCTGAGGATACACCCTGCGGCCACATTGCATATACATGACAGTCCCCCTTCATAAGTTATTGATGCTTATACTTTTGCATGCTGTTTAACAAACCATCATTAATGCACCAATAGTTGGTGCATTAACAGTAAACATACACTAGAATAACTACAAGGATGCAGCAGACTGGTTTATCCAGACATCCCGCTACCAACTAAGTTGGTCTGGCCAAGTCCGGTAAAGGCGCTTCTGAATACCAGAGAAGTTATCTGGCGAAACCCACCTTAAGGTGGGTTTTGTTATTTCAGGGGTGAGGTAGTGGTTTGCCAGCCAGCAACTTACTTGCAATGATATAAAAACCGACCTTACCTCCCCCTGGTTTGGTATCGACGGCATAGGCGCTGGTCACATGAATTCTGAGTTTTTTCCGCTCCCGGAATACTCTAAAGGGGACGTAGTAATAACAGTGTTCACCCTCTTCATTCAGCACTTCGATCACCGCATAGCTGCCATAGCCGGCATGAATAATTCTTTGGCGATCGAGTGAAAGTATCATGTCTCTAAGATAACGTTGTGCCAGGCGGTAACGGATCTTACAAAACGGGCGGGACTCCTTTGGCGAGTGGTACATCAATGCCCGCTTTTCTTCCTCACTCTGTTCCGAGTAACCTTTGCAAAAACAATGAAATGAATAGGAAACGATGAATTTGTAGATCTTGTCTTCTTTGCCCTCGCTGCGATGCGTGTATATCACCTCATGTGCGTCAAGAAAGGAAAGGTCCCAAATTACACCCTCAGCATCAATGAAAGGTCGCCATTTCTCTACTTCATCAATTCTCACGTTTTAACCTATCTCCAGAGATGACAAGTCCTACCTCGGATTATCCTGAGACCACAACGCATTAGTGAATGACCGTTATGCTAACACAGGCCGCGACGACGTTCCCACATGGGCAAAATCCTCTCACCACCTAATCATTGTGTTAGAAAGTGGGCAAAAAATAAGCATTCCGTTTATCCGACCTCTAAGACTTCGACAAAGAAAGAGCTCACGAGAAGCCATCACATCGAACTCCAAAAAGTGTTGCGCCCCGCAACACTGTATGATTTTTAACCACAACATACCCAACACACCACGAAATCATGGCCTGTAAGCCGCACGGATCTCCGCCATCACTTTTGCAATCTGCTCTACGGATGCCCGCTTGTGCTCCTGTTGAACAGCTCGCTGAGCTGGCTCTGCACCCGCGAAATGCTGAGACGGTGGCGGTTGTTGCGCACGCTTTGCCACACTTGCGGTCGAATTAAATTGCCCATTTCTCGCTCGCTTCAGCGTGGCTAGCAGGTAGGCAATCACATTTTTTATCTCACCAGTGCCGACCCGCTCCGCTACGTCATCCAGAACCTGCTGCCCCAATGGCTCCGGCAATGCGCGCAGTTGTGGCTCAACGTTATCCCTGTCCGCCGTAGTCAGATTTTCAATCAACGCTGATGGCCAACGTAGTCGAGACTCATTCTTGCTTGCAGCGCCTACGTACGTATCTTTTACACACTGTGTAAAACTACGTACGTAACAGTTCGGTTTCCGAACTCTGTCAGGATCCCTTGTTTCTCCACTGAGTTCGGTTTCCGAACTCAGTGATTTTTCCGCCAAAGAGGGTAATTTCTGCCGGGGTTCGGTTTCCGAACTCGGTAAACTGGCCTGTAACTGCTGGGCTAGCGCTTGAGCGGATTGAGGAGAAGACAGGCGTGATTCGATCAAGGCAATACGAGAATGGCGGTGGCGCATGGAGGTATCCTGTTTGATTTCCTTGAGCACCGATAACGCCGTTAACCGAATGGTTTTGTTCCCATGCTGACAGGCCTGTGCCACAGCATCCAGCCAGCCCGGATCAAAATACTCCGCATCGCGCAGCCCCAACGGTTCGTCATGCTGGGCATAGATATTGCCGCGTACCCGGCCACCGTCATCCCTGACTCGTTTGCATAAACTCAGCCAGCCCGTGAGCCGTAACATAAGCAAAGTACGACTGACCGTTTCTCGAGACGCTTTGCTGGCATGGGGGGAGGCAAGCTGAAGCTGCAGTTCTTCATAGGTCGGGAATACGGCCCCTTCGTTCTGCTGGGCATAGAGACGGATCATCACCCACGCCGTTTTATCCAAGGGCGATAATCGCCTGTCCATATACAACTGCCGAGGAATCGCATCATGCACATTCCCCAGGTAGAGGAGACCACTCTGTTCGTTTGCCACCGCGCCGGATTGCGCTTTTTGCACAATCCGGGCCGTCATTTTGCTTAACGTATGTTGTATGACGCTGTCTACCGCCAAGGTCATCAACCCGCTCTCCGCCGTTGCTGCTGTTCAACCCAGCCTTTTACCAGCGTCCATACGGACGTTAGGGCAATATCCTGTTGTTCGGCAATCAACATCATGACCTCCAGCGCTTCCAGAGAGTCCAGATTGTCTATGTTGGCGGCACGCCACTGCTCCCAAATCGAAATTTCCTCGGCTTCGGCGGGCGTTTGATTACGCCCCTGCCGGGTGGGTATCCCTGCAAGGCGACGACGGGTGCTGACCTCTGACGCCGTCAGCCCAAAGTAGCACTGCATCATTTCTATCGACCCGCCAAGGGCCAAAGCACGGTCAATGCGCTGTACCCGTACCTGCTCCTGTCGGGCCTGCGCCAGCATCATATTGAGATTGGTGTGGTTGATATGGAACGTCAGTATCGAAACGGATGAATTCACCAGGTAGTGCAAATCCTCCACCGTCAGTTGGTTCAGTTCCTGGATCTCCTCCAGCGTCAGCCCCATCGCTTCGCAACGCCGGATATTGCCGGATTTCAGTTCCATCAGGACCTGCGTCAACAACGCATTGGTCGTTATACCGATTTGTGGATTCATACGTTGTGCCCTCCTAACAACATCCCTATATCAATCGCCCATGTCACCACGCACAACACAATGAGTGCGATGCAAGACCAGTCCTTGCGGGGTTTATTCATCGTCAGTCTCTCCATTTTCACATTGCTGAGATTGGCGCTGGATCTCCCGCAAACGCCGTATCACACGGATTAACCGTAAAAACTTCACTACCAGGACATCGTCCAGCAATGGCCTATCGGCAGGCTGTTCAGTGCCGAACACCATCTGGGTCAATTCGTTCGCAGACACTGAGACTGCCGCATCACCGGTCAGTGCAGCCAGCAACCGCGTGATGGGAGAGGCCTGATGAAGGTTGATCTGTATACGGTATCCGGCTGAAGTTGGCGCATTGTCCTCACACAGCGCCTGTTCAACCTGCAATACTTCAGCCAGTTCAAACGCCAGACGAAAGGCCGCATCCTGCAGATGCTCCAGGTCATCCTGCAGGGCGGAGATATGCCAAATGTCTGTCACCGGCTCCAGTCCGGTATCGGCAAAAGAAACGGAAGAGTCGGTAGCGGCGCTGTCCAGCATCGTTGGGGGATAATCCGTTTCCATTCGTTCGCTATCAGATGCCAACGGAAACGTCACCGGCAACGTTGATTCTCGCGGCTCATGTCCCTCAACGTACAAATCAAGCTGTTCTTCTTTCTTACGGCCAGCACTGTAGTGCTGCGATGATCCCCCTGTGAGTGCAGGGGTTTTCGCGTCCTCAAGCGTCAGATCGGCATCAGGTTGGTGATTTACTGCAGGTGATTTTTCTTTATGCTGGCCATCACCACCAGGCGGTATACTCGATGAAAATGGCGGTACAACAGTCGGTATTGTCCCCTGCTCCTGTTTCTCGGTGTCTTTATCAGCATTGATAATATGCTGCGGCAGCGGTGCAGGTTCACCGAACAACTTCCGGCGATTCTGCTCTTTCGGATCCAGCTCGATTAACCAACGGTCATAGGTGATCTCAGGGCTAGGCATTGCCTGGAGCAGTGCCGCAATCAGTTCGTCTTTAAACGTATCCAGGGTGTAGTGTTCGGGATCATCTAAAGCGCGGCAAACCTCGCCAAATACCGCATCGAAAGATTTGACCGCATCGGCATATGCACTAAATTCCCCCCAGGCTTTTTCAGCCGCCATGCGCAGATTGATAAGAGGAATAGTTTGAGCACGGCTTAACCCGGATTCCAGCAGCGCAGGCAGATAGGGATACAGTTGTTTGATCACATACTCCATCCGGCTGATACTGGAGTAATGTATGGGGTAACCCTCTGTCTTCAATAGATCAGCAAGTTCACGCTGACTCACCTCACGCTCGAGTTGTTCCTCATAGATGCTTCGGGCCTTGGCGACGCCAAACGATTTTTCAATGAAAGACAAATCACCCCGAACATCGTTTTCAGCCAGATGACCGATGACACACTTCAGCCGTCCCGGCCACGGCTTGAAAATGCATTGAATACGGCGAAAGCGTTCATCTTGTGTTTCTTCCCAGAGCTCCAGCAGGATCGTATAACGCGTGTTCCCTCCATCACTGAAAATGTACACGTCTTCCGCGCTATCAGGGTTTTTCGTCACCTTGGGTACCGAATCTAGCCCACGTGCCAGGATGGAAGCCTTGATTTCGGCATACCTGGGGTTGCGCGTGGTACGTGGGTTATCCGGGTTGGGCCGCAGTTGATCCAGCGTCAGCACCATCGGCATTTCACTGACGGGCAACATAGAGGCTGCACCGGACGCCGGCACTCGTCCACGCTGCAACAATTGTTCGCCCAGCTTCTGCATGTTTCTTGGTGCCTTAGAAGTCATAGCGGCCTCCCGAGAAATCTTCAAACCGGGTGATTTCCGCCAGGTATTTCACCTTTACCGTACCAATAGGGCCATTACGCTGCTTGCCAATAATCAGTTCGGCGACGCCTTTATCCGACGAGTGCTCGTCATAAACCTCGTCACGGTAGATAAACATGATCACATCGGCATCCTGCTCTAATGCACCAGAGTCTCGCAGATCGCCGTTATTGGGCCGCTTGTCTGCCCGACTCTCGAGGGCACGATTAAGTTGTGAGAGGGCAACCACCGGACAGCCGATCTCTTTTGCCAACGCTTTTAGCGAACGCGAAATTTCGGCAATCTCCTGTGTGCGGTTCTCCTGACCAGGGCAACGCATCAGTTGCAGATAGTCCAAGAGGATTAATGAAGGACGACCGTATTTACGGACATTCCTACGGACGCGGGAGCGCAGCATTGTCGGGGTCATAAAGCTGTCATCATCGACGATCAAACGATCTTTCCACTCCGTCAGGAGAATATGGGTCGCTTTGGCCACTCGGGCCCAATCCTCATCCCCCATATTGCCACTGCGCAAATTCTGCAGAGGTACGCGCCCCAGCATCGCGACGAATCGAGATAAAAGCTGGTCAACCGGCATTTCCAGGCTGTAGATCTGCACCGGTTGTTCTTTTCGGCTATCCAGCGCCCCTTCACACAAACTCAGGGCCAACGCGGTTTTTCCCATGGAGGGACGGCCTGCCAGCAGGATCAGGTCACTCTCCTGCAGTCCGCTAGTCATGCCATTGAGTTGTTCAAACGGGGTGGGCGTACCGGTGATCAAGTCCTCACTGGCACAGCGCTGCTCCAATCGGTTGAGGTAGACCTCCAGTGAGGAGACCAGGTCGAACTGTTTGCCTGCGGCCTGCAAACCGGCAATGTCAAAAAGACGTCGCTCGACTTCTTCCATTAATGCAGCCACATCAGTACGCGCATCTTCAGCCTGCCCTGCCAAATCATGCCCCAGCGCCAGTAACTGACGTTTCTGCTTCGCCGTAGAAACATACTCGGCGTAAGCCACGATGTTGGCCGCACTCGGGGTGTTCTTCGAGAGTTCCGCCAGGTAGGCAAAACCGCCGGCAATATCAAGCTGGCCAAGACGTTCAAGCTCTTCCGAGACGGTGATGAGATCGATAGGCATATTGCGGCCAAGCAGCCCCTGCATCACCGCAAAGATCTTCTGATGAGAGGGTGAGAAAAAGCTGTCAACGGCCAGGAGAGGGGCGATTTCGTCCCAGCGGTCGTTTTCTAACATCAATCCACCCAGAACGGACTGCTCTGCTTCCAGAGAATGCGGCATCACCCGCCGTGGTGCTTCGTTATGCATGGCGAACCTCCTTACTCTGAACTTCGCGCAACGCGCATTCCAGAACATCACGGAGTCGGGAAGAAGCGACCAGGATCAGGGGTTCCCGATCATAACTCGCCCCAGACTCCAGCAACGGAAGCCCAACTGGCGCTTGTGGGCCGATGGCCATATCGCGAAGTTCAGATTCACTCCACACGTTATAAAATTCGATAAAACCGCTCGCCACTTCCCATTCATCAGCCAGACGCTCATAAATCCGGCTTTTTGCCGTTTCATAATCAGGCGCATCGACGAACACGTGGATTTCATCGTGCGCTTTATAGGTTGCTGTGGAACAGGCGACAGCCCGCCAAAGTTGATTGCGATTCATGCGCGGATCCCCCGAGCAATAACATCAACAAACTGGGGTTTCCACTCAGGGAAAAGCTCACAGGCGAGGCCACATATCGATTGTGCTGCGGGAGGGGTTTTGCGATCTGTTTGGTATTCCAACCGATGCGCAGGCTGAGACAGACTATGCCCCAACCTATAAACGTCCAAATCATAGATCTGCGTTGCCAACATACTGACCGGGATATCCGCCGAACTGTAGGTCCCCTCTTCCACAATCTGCGTTATCGCGTTCAGCGCCTCCCTGGCTAACTTGGTATAATCCATGCAGTTCACTAGGATTTTCACCGGGGGGAGCGAAATACCAAAATCTTTGTAGGGTAGTAAACCTTCCATCAGCGGGATCGTCCCACGTAAAAACTCACGCACATCAGGAACCACAGGCTTGATCATGGCGAGTGCCGTGTGATTGGTTGCCAACATCACCAGCTCCAGCATGATGGATCGGGCACCCTGTGAATCGATGATGATCACGTCATAGTCGGTAAACAGAGGGTGTTGCAGCAGATTGCGCAGACGAAAACGGCCATCCGGCGCATGCATCATGGCCGTTTTGAGTTGTTCGTGGGGATCGTTAGAGATAATCAGGTCGAGGTTGGTAATGCAGGTATGGGAGATAAGCTGTTGAGGTTGATTGAGATCCACCGTCTGCATTAATAATTCATATAGGCCATAGGGGGCTTCATACTGCAGGTGATAATAACTGGAGGCTGTAGGTTGAGCGTAGTCACCGTCGATTAACAGTGTCTTGAGACCGGCATCGGCGCAGAAGCCGCCGAGATTGGCTGCGTGGGTCGATTTCCCTTCGCCGCCTTTGGTAGAAATGATTGAGATTACGTGCATATATATTACCCGAATAAGTTATTCGAGTCGTAATAAGCACAGATGTCATTTTAACCTTTTTCTACTCGGGGATTGAAAATCCCCGTGTCCTTGGTTCGATTCCGAGTCCGGGCACCATCAAATTCAGAAGCGCTTGTCATTCATTCAGGATGAAAAAATGACAGGTACGGAAACAAGCCATAGTTAACATGCTGTAGATCTATTACCTGGATTACGGTTGTTGGATATAGGCTCTTGAGAATCCCGACTGTGCAACCAGCCGGGATATCTCGCGTGATATTTTTACAGGCCTTGTGCGCAAATGTCAAATTATGTCAAGGGGATACTCTGCATCCCCTACATTGATAATCTAGCGCTTAAACTCTTGCTCCATGATCTCCCGCAAACTCTCCACATCTTCATCAATGTACTCCAGCGTAGAACGTAAACTCGAATGCCCTAACAGACGCTTTACTGCCTGAATATTGCGATCCGGGGACTTCATCATGTTGGTGGCCACCGTATGCCGAAAACGGTGAGGGCTGACAACAAACCGGCATTCTCGCGAGAGTCGCCGGAAAAAGGCTCGAATGGGATAGATACCCATATCGGTCATTGCACCCTGTTGTTTTGCCCTGCGTCCCACATCAAAACGGTTCACATTGAACAACTGTTCTTCCGGTTCAGCACCGGCCTCCAGTGAGCGGGTCACCAGTATTTTCAAACGGGGAAACAGTTCGGTAATGATGGGAATACGCAGTTCGCGGTGATTCTTCGCACCGGCGATAATCAAATCCAGCCAGCGCTCTTCAAGATTGACATCACAGATGCGTATGTGACGGAGCTGGTTTTGACGTATCGCGGTGTAACTGAGGGTATCAAGCACCGTCAGCCAGAACCAGGCTGGCTGGCAGGCATGAACCCGCCAGTTCACCGCCAGGCTCATGGCCTGCAACCGTTCACGCTCTTCATACTGCGCCATCAAACGATACACCGCCTCCGTCTGCCCCTCGGTCAGGGTTTTCTTCTTTTTCTTCCCCGCCCGGACCACCGCTTTATTAAAAGGATTCTCCCCGTGTGTCAGCAATCCACTTTTCATCCCGAAATTGAACAGAGCCCTCATATGCGTCACCTTGTTGTTCCAGGTCGTTGCCTGCAACTTCTGTTCCTTCAGAACGTGCCTGCGCCACTCCAGTACCAGTCTGTTATCAACTTCACTCGGTGATTTAAGGGTGAACCGCAAAAAGGTTCTTACCACTTTCCGATAACTCCATTCCGTATCATCACGTACAGAATGATTGAAGAAATAATGATCTAACAACTCATCAAATGTTAATAACTGTTCACAGGCCACCAGATATTCTCCAGAACTTATTCATAAAATAATCAAAAAGTTACCTACCGGAAATGCGAAAGCATTTCAGCAATATCCATTTGCCAGGCTGACTGGCCATCTGTTTTGAACGTCAATTAAATCGAGTGGTTGCGAAACGCCATATTCTTCAAGGAATTGCATAGTGTACTCGCCATGGGTGAACCACGTAGAACGATTATGGCAGGCATTACATGACACGATAACCCGGAATCATAGCTGCCGTTCGATGTGGCAATTACTGAAAAAGGTACGCCACTTTATGAAAACGGTCAGCCCATTCCCTGGTAGGAAGCACGGTCAGGCAAAAGTGTAGCGGTATTAGGATCAGCTATTTAGTGAAAATGATGAAGAGGGACTACATCATCATTTTCATGCTGAAATATTAGCTGTAACTCAAGCATACTTGTCATATTAAGCCGTAGGGCTTTTTCTCATCCAAGATTATGCTGCTTTGTAACAGCCAGTTATACAGTTCATGAGTGCGCTTGAATCCCAGTTTGCGCATGGCAGCATGCTTATGACCACTGACAGTCTTGATACTGATTTGCATATTTTTTGCTATCTGATATGGGGTGAGCTCTGTCGCGATACCTCGTAGAACCTCGATCTCTCTAGCACTGATTTTGGTGTGGCCCAGGTTAAAACGGAGGTGTTCTGGCGGAGTGGGGGCAAATAATTCATCCAACAGGCGTATCATGACCTCCGGTTTTTCACAAAGGTTGAACTCTCCTTGCCAACTTCCCAATAACATGTCATTTCGGGTAATAACCATTTTATGTCGTTTATATCCGACGCTGTCCCAGTCTACCATCCTCTTGGCAATCAGATCTGTCTTAATCGAGTCGACGACACATGCTCTCGTCAAGGGTATAAAGATGACACTGACCCCCTTCATATGAAAGTAGGTCTTAAGAACCTGCCGCATACCTTGCATAAGGAATTGGTTACTGTCCCACAGTGCAATAACGATAGGTGATTTCATGTTACTTTCCTAATTTACGTGGCTGTATATCCATATTTACGATCGCCAACTATAAAACATCCTGCGGTTTTGCTTTTGTCACGCAAGATAAAGAGGCTGGGGTAGCAATGTACCAACGCAGGCTGTTGTTGATAGACCCGGTGGACATGTACGCCATGTTATTTTTGACCAGCTTCATTAAATAATGACGGGATATATATATATCCATATTACAGGCGTCGGCAATATGCCGTGTCTTCGGCCACAACTCCTGAGGAGGTAAGGTATCCGGCGGGTATGTAAAATTGCAAAAAGACTGCAAAGCCATCAGGACGCGCTCCATCCCATTGTTTTCATTGTATTTATTTGTCATAGGTTCTTATCCTTGTTAATCCATATTCCTGTTGTTTCAGTCGAGAAGCGTTACCCCAAAAGGGCTCTTGCAGACCTTCGCAAGCCTACTATTCGCTACCTGTCCTGATGATGATATTTTGCACCAAAGCAGAGCTTTAACTTACTAAATCTTTACTTTGCGATCAATAAGATCTAAAAAACCAATTTTATCAGAATAAAACTCTGTATTAGTGTGTTTTTACGATTGTAAGAGTCGCATATTTGAAATAAAAGGAGTGAGGTAAGATTTTTATTGCGAAATTACGATGTAACTACAAAAAGACTTTTAAAAAGCAAGAATGACGGTGATAATCCGCTTTATAAATTTCAACTAGGAACTATCCGAGGTGTTTTGTCGTTTTACGCTGTGTAATTATTGTTTTTGAGGTTTGTGAGTTAAGTGTTTTAGTATTTAATGGAATAGGAATTTTCATTAAGAGAATTCAATGAGCAACCCAATGGATGGGGTGGTTAAATTTTTATGACAGTTAATCCCGCCATTTTTATCTTCCTATTCTGAACTAATAAAAAGGAATGGATCCCTTTTTATATCAACCTGAAAGGATGCATATCAGTACCGTATCCCCCTATTACATAAAGGTCTCTTGCACTTTCATGCAGGGGTGTCTTGTTGCAGGAGATGCGGCTCGACATAACTCGTTAATTAACGTTCTAAAGGAATGAACACGTATGAAACTGAATAACATTGCAATGGCCACCGTAATGGCGATGGGGTTGGGTCTGGCGTCTTTCGCTAATGCGGCTGACCAGGGTTCCGGCAAAATCACCTTTACCGGTTCTATCATTGATGCGCCATGCTCCATTGCCCCAGGCTCTCTGGACCAGACCATTTCATTGGGCGCAGTGTCCAATGTGGCGCTGGCCGCCAACGGTAACACCGGGGTGTCTACTCCAGAGCCTTTCAGCATTGAGCTGAAAGACTGCGTGATTGCTACTACTGGCACCAAAGATAAAGTGACCGTAACCTTCACTGGCGCGGCCTCTTCATATGATGCTGACAGCCTGGGCATGATTGGTACGGCTCAAGGTGCCTATATCCTGATGTCACAAGCTGACGGTGCCAAGGTCAAGCTGAACACCCCAACTGCAGCACAGACCGTAGTGAACGGTAACAACTCCCTGAGCTTCACTGCGGCCCTGAAAGGTGGCGGTGCCGGTGCAACCATCGTCCCAGGTGCTTTCCAGGTACCAACCAACTTCGTGCTGGATTATCAATAAGTAGGCCATTAAAGATAAAACAGTAGGGTTTTCTTCACTCTAAGGTTTTCCTTATATTATAAATGGGTCATCTTAAATAAGAGAATCCACATGGAAAGCATACTCCTCTATTTTATTTGCTTTCCATTTAGTCCTATTTCTCCATGAAAAGGGAAAGACTTTTATTTTAAGCCCGAAAGGATGCGTGTATATATCGCATTCCCGTATTACATAAAGGTCTCTTGCACTTTCATGCAGAGGTGTCTTGTTGCAGGAGATGCGGCTCGACATAACTCGTTAATTAACGTTCTAAAGGAATGAACACGTATGAAACTGAATAACATTGCAATGGCCACCGTAATGGCGATGGGGTTGGGTCTGGCGTCTTTCGCTAATGCGGCTGACCAGGGTTCCGGCAAAATCACCTTTACCGGTTCTATCATTGATGCGCCATGCTCCATTGCCCCAGGCTCTCTGGACCAGACCATTTCATTGGGCGCAGTGTCCAATGTGGCGCTGGCCGCCAACGGTAACACCGGGGTGTCTACTCCAGAGCCTTTCAGCATTGAGCTGAAAGACTGCGTGATTGCTACTACTGGCACCAAAGATAAAGTGACCGTAACCTTCACTGGCGCGGCCTCTTCATATGATGCTGACAGCCTGGGCATGATTGGTACGGCTCAAGGTGCCTATATCCTGATGTCACAAGCTGACGGTGCCAAGGTCAAGCTGAACACCCCAACTGCAGCACAGACCGTAGTGAACGGTAACAACTCCCTGAGCTTCACTGCAGCCCTGAAAGGTGGCGGTGCCGGTGCAACCATCGTCCCAGGTGCTTTCCAGGTACCAACCAACTTCGTGCTGGATTACCAATAAGTCGCTCACTGCGGTGATGACCAACCTGCAGCAGCTCTGCTGCAGGTTTATTTAACCTCCACACTGGAGTCAGTCAATGAAATGGACTCATGACGTTTCGCCTCGCGTGGTGCCTTCCCTGCTGATGTGTTGTGCCTTGGTATTTTCCACGAGTGCGCAGTCTGCTGGCGTGATGGGACAGGGGCGCGTCAGCATGGAAGGCGCCATTGTAGAGACGCCGTGTGCAATTGAAGTGGGCGACCGTGACCAGGGCTTGGTCATGGATACGGTGCCGGTTAGCCAGATAATTCGCGATGGGCGTGGCCCGGAGCAAAGTTTTGCCATTCGCCTGGTGGATTGCGTGCTCGCGCGCATCGACCCGACCCAACCGGACTGGCAGCGGTTTGCAGTGACCTTTGACGGCGACAGTGACGAGGGTTACTTCGGGGTGTCGGGCGAGGCGCGCGGGATAGCTCTGATGATACGCAACCCCCAAGGGGCGGTGGCCGTGCCGGGCATGGCATTACCGGCTGCTCCCCTTACTCCGGGTGAGATGCGCTTGAACTACACCCTGAGCCTGGTGAGCAATCAGGACACCTTGCGAGCCGGGGACTACCGTTCGGCAATACGCTTCAGAATGGATTATTACTAAAGGGACTCTCTCATGGCGCGTTATTTTTCCCGCTCGCTTCTTGCCATCCTGTGTCAGGCCAGTCTAGGGACCAGCGTATTGCTTGGGGCTGTGAGCGTGGCCCAGGCAGAAGACATTCAGTTCAATACGGATATCCTGGACCTCAAGGATCGTGGCAACATCGATTTAAGCCAGTTTACCCAGAAAGGGTTCATCCTGCCGGGCACCTATGAGCTGGCCATCAGGCTAAATAATCAGACTTTGCCAGCGCGGCCAGTGGCGTTTATCGCCCCGGACACTGACCCGAAGGGCAGCCAGGCCTGTTTGACCAAAGAGGTGGTTGACCAGTTAGGGTTGACTGACGCCGCCCTGAAGGGATTAACCTGGTGGCATGAGGGCCAGTGCCTGGACGTGACCAGCCTGAAGGGGATGGAGGCACAAGGTGACCTGAATACCAATACCCTGAAGCTCAGTGTGCCGCAGGCTTATCTGGAATACAGCAGTGCAGACTGGGACCCTCCCTCGCGCTGGGAAGAGGGTATTCCCGGCATTCTGCTGGACTACAACCTCAATGCCCAGACCCAACGTCAGAGCAGCAATGACAACCGGCAGACCAATACCTTGTCGGGTAACGGGGTGACAGGAGCGAACCTGGGGTCATGGCGATTACGGGCCAGTTGGCAGATGCGGGCGACTCACCAGACCGGCTCAGGGCAATCGAGTGAGCAGAGCTTTGACTGGACACAGTACACCGCCTACCGGGCGATTGCACCGCTGCGCGCCAAGCTGACGGTCGGCGAGGACTTCCTCAACTCCGACATCTTTGACAGCTTTCGTTTCACCGGCGGCAGCCTGATCTCGGACGACAACATGCTGCCACCGAACCTGCGAGGGTATGCCCCGGAAGTCACAGGCGTGGCCCGTGGTAACGCCAGGGTGGTTATCAGCCAGCAGGGGCGGGTTATCAAGGAAGTGCTGGTCGCCGCCGGGCCATTCCGTATCCAGGATCTGGACAGTGCGGTCTCGGGTGCATTGGATGTACGGGTGGAAGAGGCCGACGGCAGCGTGCAGCAGTTCCAGGTCGATACGTCTACCATTCCGTATCTGACCCGGCCAGGGCAGGTACGCTTCAAGCTGGCGGCGGGGCGACCTTCCGACTGGCAGCACCGGGTCAACGGGCCGCTGTTTGCCACCGGGGAGTTCTCCTGGGGGGTAAGCAACGGCTGGTCGTTGTACGGTGGCGGACTGGGGGGCGAAAATTACTCGGCCTTGTCACTGGGGCTCGGGCGTGACCTGCTAGCCTTCGGGGCACTGTCAGCAGACGTGACACAGTCGCGCGCCCAGTTGCCGCAGCAAGACACGTTGCAGGGGGGGTCTTATCGCCTGAGTTACTCGAAGCGCTTTGACCAGACCGGCAGCCAGGTAACGTTTGCCGGGTATCGTTTCTCAGACAATCGCTTCCTGTCGATGGCCGATTACCTGACTGCGCAAGACAACCCTGCGGGTGTGGCGCCGGGACGCAGCAAGGAGATGTACACCGTTTCCTTCAACCAGCAGTTTGCCTCGCTGGGGTTGAGCGCGTACCTGAACTACAACCATCAGACCTACTGGAACCAGGCCACCAGTGACCGTTACAACCTGTCGCTGTCACGTTACTTCGACATCGGGCGTTTCCGTAACGTCAACCTGTCGCTGACGGCGTATCGCAACAACTTCAGTAACACCAAGGATGACGGCATGTACCTGTCACTGTCGTTACCGTGGGGGAATTCGGGCTCGGTGGGCTACGTCGGGTCTTATGCGGCGGGAGCCAACAGTCATGCAGTCAGCTATTCCGACCGGGTGGGGGATGCAGACTACTACCAGCTGCGGGCCGGGATGACGGGCGGAGACACTGACCTGAACGGCTATTACTCACATCGGGGCTCACTGGCCCAGATTGACGGGTCGGCCAGCGTGCGGGGCGGGCAGTACAGCTCGTTAGGGCTGTCATTAACGGGGGGCGCTACCCTGACGCCGCAAGGCGGGGCGTTGCACCGCACTGGCGTGTTGGGTGGAACACGGATGCTGATTGATACCGACGGTGTGGCCGGGGTGCCTGTAGGCAGCTATGGCAGCGCGGTCTATTCAAACGCCTTCGGCAAGGCGGTGGTGGCGGATGTGAGCAGTTATTACCGCAACACCGTGCGTATCGACGTGGACAAACTGGCGGACAACGCCCAGGCCACCAACTCGGTGCAACAGGGGACGCTGACCGAAGGGGCGATAGGTTACCGTCACTTTGAGGTGGTATCCGGTGAGAAGGCGATGGCGGTTCTGCGTCTGGCCGACGGTTCGGTACCGCCGTTCGGGGCCACGGTGATGAACGCGAAGCAGCAGGACGTGGGCATGGTGAACGACGCAGGGAATGCCTACCTCAGTGGCCTAAAAGGGGGGGAGACCCTGACGGTGCACTGGAATAATGCCGAGCAGTGCCGGGTCACCTTGCCGCAAACCCTGCCGGCAGGCATGGCGACCAATCTACTATTGCCCTGTGTGAAGAAGTAGCTGCGACGCTTGAACAGTGAATCATTGAACAAAGTGTGCCGCCTTTTTGGGCGACACCTGACTCATTACTGGCTGCCGTGAAACGGCAGCCAGTAAAAAACAGATAGAGAAAAGGTAAAGACAATGAAACGCATTTTTCTGATGAGCCTGCTGGCCAGTATCACGGTAAGCACCGTGGTCCCTACCGCCCAGGCGGCCATTTCCCTGGACCGGACCCGCGTGGTGTTTCCGGGTAACGAGAAGTCGGTGAGCCTGACGGTGCGCAACCAGAACCCGGAGCTGCCCTACCTGGCACAGGGCTGGCTGGAGGATGCCCAAGGCACCAAGCTGGAAGGGAACAGCGCATTTACCGTGCTGCCACCGGTTCAGCGTGTAGAACCCAAGGGGCAGACCCAATTGAAAATCCAGGCGATGCCGGGGGCCAGCCTGCTGCCGCAGGACCGGGAGTCGCTGTACTACTTCAACCTGCGGGAAATTCCGCCGAAAAGCGACAAGGCCAACGTGTTGCAGATAGCGTTGCAGACGCGCGTCAAGATGTTCTACCGTCCGGCGGCGTTGGCGGAGGAGGCCGCGAAGCTGCAGGCTACGCCGTTCCAGGAACAGTTGACGCTGACGAAAACGGGCGACGGTTACACGGTCAATAACCCGACGCCGTACTTTGTGACGCTGATAGGCGCGAGTGCGAAAAAAGGCGCTGAGGTAGTGAAAGGTTTTGAACCGCTGATGGTGCCCCCGAAGAGCAGTATCGCACTGGGCGGCAGTGCAGCGGCGCTGGGGACCGCCCCGGTGTTGGTGTATGTGAACGACTTCGGCGGCCAGCCGGCACTGACCTTCCGCTGTAATGGCAGTACTTGCCAGGTGGATGAGAGCAAACGAGACAAATAATCCTCCGGGATATGGGTAGCGACACGCTCCCACAGTCCTGTTGGCGGACAGTGCCCGGCGGGGACGAACCGTAACGGAAGAACAAGGGAACCATCATGGAAAAGAGAAGATTGCCTGGCAAGACAGCCCAGTATGCCGGTCTGACCGGTGTGGTGCTGATTGCCCTGCTTTCCCCAGCAGCTCAAGCCGCTGTGGGGCAGGTTGACGGTGAACACGGTGTGCTGCGGGTGTCGGGTGCACTGACAGAAAGCGCCTGCCGCCTGGAGATGACCTCGGCCGATCAGTCGGTGGACCTGGGGGAGGTGGGAACAGGCCGTCTGCTGCGTACCGGTGATCGGGGGACGGCAGTGGCGGTGACTCTGCGCCTGCAGGATTGCCTGCGCAGTGCGGCCAACAATCGTGACCGGCAGGGTAACCTGACCTGGAGCCCTAACCAACCCGCCGTGTCGCTGACCTTTACCGGCGTACAGGACGAGAACAATCCACAACTGTTCATGGCCCGGGGCGTCGGTGGTATGGGATTGCGCCTGACGGATGCAGCACGCCATGACGTGGTGCCGGGGTTGTCGGGTCAGCCGCAGTTACTGACGCCGGGCAACAATGAACTGACCTATTACATTGTACCGGAACGTACCGGGGCACCGCTGCAGGCGGGTGCGTATCTGGCCCATGTCAACTTCAGGCTAAGCTATGAATAAGTCTCTTCAAGGCAATCTGTCCCGGGCCATGGGATACGCGGCACGCCGTGTCGTTATCGGTGCGGCAGGGAGTCTGATGCTGTGTCTGGCCTCGGTGCAGGCCGGGAACGTACTGACGGTCAATATCACGGGTACGGTGATTGCAGGGCCAGCCTGTCAAATAACGGGTAACGCCAACAACCGGATTGAGGTGGACTTTGGCAATAACCTGCAGACCACCAGTATTGACGGCAGCAACTATGCGATGCCGATACCCTTGGCGCTGACGTGTTCGGGCAACCCCTCGAGTCTGCGCCTGCGATTTTTGAGTCCGGGCGGGGGCAGTACTTTTGACGGCAACGTGCTGGCGACCAATATCTCGGATCTGGGGATAAAACTACTGCAACCGGATAACAGCGCGTTGAATCTGGGGGACTGGTTCACCTTTGCGTACTCTGCAACCCCCCCGGCCATCAAGGCGGTACCGGTGAAGCGTACTGGGGCCACTTTGCCGGGCGGCTTTTTTGGTGCCTCAGCCACGCTGGAGATGGAGGTGCTATGACGGCAATAAGGCAAGCCCCTGCATGGGGAGGATATATGAAGCAAACCAGAAAGGCCCTGTTTGTGGTGTTGTCGCTGGGTGTGCTGGGTATCACGCTGCCAGCACAGGCCATTGACGCCTACTTCTATGGCACGTTGGTGGTGCCGCCGCCGTGCGTGCTCAACAACAATACGGACATTTCGGTGAATTTTGGGAACGACCTGCTGGCTGGGCGGGTTAACGGGAGCAATTATGCCCAATCCATCCCCTATACGCTGGACTGTACCGGGGCACCGACTACCGCGTTGAAACTTCAGTTCCAGGGAACGGGAGCAGACTTTGACACCTCGGTACTCGAAACCAGTAAACCGGACCTGGGGGTGGAGTTGCGCAGTAACGGTGTCAAGTTGCCGATGAACACCTGGTTCAACTTCACCGACCCGGCGCGTCCGGCCTTGACGGCGGTCCCGGTGAAGGCAACGGGCAGTACCCTGACCGGGGGCGCCTTTACGGCGGCGTCCACGCTGTTGGTGGATTACCAGTGAGGGATGAACAATGAGTGTCAAGACGGTTTCGCGGGTAATGGGACTGGGTATGGCGTACATCTTGATGAACAGCGCCCAGGCCGTGCAGGTGAATTTCCAGGGGACCTTGGTGGATGCCCTGCCCTGCAGCATCAATAACGACCAACTGATTGAGGTGGATTTTGGCGACGGGGTGATTATCCGCAACGTCGACGGGGTGCACTACAGCAAGCCAGTGCCTTATCAGATAGTGTGCAGCGCCCCGGGTACGGTGCGGTTGAGTGTCAACGGGACGCCCACCCATTATGACGGGGCGGCGATACAAACGGATGCCCCCGGGCTGGGTATTCATCTGACGCAGGCGGGGCAGCCGTTTACTCTGAACGCACCGATTGCGGTTAACCCGAACAATCCTCCGACGTTGATGGCGGTGCCGGTCTCAGACCCTGCGCAGCCGCCGAGTCCGGGAGCATTTACAGCGGGCGCGACGCTGCTGGCCGAGTACCAATAGGAGAACATCGGATGAATCGATGGCAACGTGTTCTGCGCATGGCGCGGGACTCACAGAACGCACGGAAGGGGTTGGCGCTGTTGCTGCTGACACCCCCATTGCTGATGGCTGTACCTGCCCAGGCGGTGGATAACCTGGCCTTCAAAGGGACGCTGGTGAATGCACCTTGCACGCTGCGCGTGGGTGATGAAGACATTATGCTGGATTTTGGGACGGTGATTGACAAGTATTTGTACAGCGACAGTCGCACCCCGAGCCGGGCGTTCTCGCTGCACTTGGACGACTGTGACACGGCAGTAATGACCGGGGTGAAGCTGACGTTTAGCGGCACCGAGAGCGCGGGGTTGCCGGGATTGCTGGTTTTGGATGCAACCAGTGTGGCACGCGGCGTGGCAATAGGGATGGAGACGTCTGGCGGGCAGGCCTTGCCGCTCAATGTGCAGGGCAGTACGACCCCGCTGACGCCAGGTAACATGGTGATAGCTTTGCAAGCGTATGTGCAGGCGGAGCCAGCAGCGCAGGCGAGCAAGGGTATCGTGCGCGGGCCGTTTACGGCGACGGCGACCTTTGCGCTGGAGTACCAGTAAGACAGATGCAGCGTAATTGAGTGGTGAGTAAGGGTAGCAACCTGGCGTGTGGTGTTATGCGCTGAGGCGTGCCTTGCCACCGAGGACATCTAGCAACCGTCGAGAGCCACTCTACTCATACTACTTTATGAGTGGAGATAAGATTAGGGCATGCCGAGGTGCGAACCTTGGCGTGCGTGCGGACGTACGATCCACGGTGGCCATTATGGGGGAGTGGTTATTTTTTAACTGTATCTTTACCTGCTATCAAGTAACATTACTAAGAGGGATTTAACTGTGGGGCGTTTATATATTGCGATTGCTCTGATGTTGATGAGTATATCTGTTAGCAGCAAACAAATAATAGTCACTGGCGTGTCTTTATCAAACTACGGATATGGTCCATCGATTCCATCTATTTCATTTATAGTAACAAATGCACCCGCACCTCGTTCAATGGCTTGTACTTTTGGTTCTTGTTCTTTTGGTATTGGTTATCGCGGTTGTGGGAGCCGGGGGGCGGTAGGTTCACCCTATACAGAATGTACTCAAGCACAGATGCCTATCGGATTATATACACATAACAGTTTTACTCCGCCAACTGTCGGGGAGGCAGCGACTGTTTATGTTAATAACACTATGACTTGGGACGATGCTGTGGATAAGTTTGTGGCCGCATGGGGAACATCTGGTACTATCAGCATGAACGCTAAAACTTATGTGTATTATTTATATGAATGGTGTACGGGGGTAGGTCCGACAGGCAATGACGCAGTTAATAGTAATCCACAAACTTTTGTCGCTCCAGGCACGTGCAGTTCCGCGCCACATGTCGATACAGTTTGTAACATATCAGGCGATGGACTGATAAACCATAATACACTTGCACTTGAAAATGTTGATGGTGCTACTGCATCTTCCAGATTTACTGTTCAATGTAATGGTCCTGCATCAGTAACATTAAGAATACCTAATGATACTATCGCCTTGGGTAATAATATCTCATCGAAGCTAACAATACCTGGAGGTACAGGTGTTGTCTCTATTCCAGGTACGCAGGATTTTCAATTGGTATCCACGTTATCCTCGTCCAATCCGCAGCCGGGTAATATAGCTGGTAGTGGTATTGTCATTGTCGAGGTGCAGTGATCCTCCTATAATTAGGTAAGCATCTGAGTGACAATCAACGCCCAATGCATGAATAAGGTATTATCTGGTTTATATCACGTTTGTTGGGCTGATTTATATTTTCATGCACTAAAATGAACTAATGCCCTCTGTCGAGGGCATCTCGCCAAATAGACATAATCTTTATACTAAACATGCATCAAGATATAAGGAGAAGGAGGTTGTAACATTTATTTTTGGGACCGATTGACCATGAACGGTAGCGCGCCGTCCCCTTGGTAGGATCGGGAACTGCAGATATCAATAGACCTTTGAGAGTATCGCTTAGACCTTGAAAAGCCCCTTAGATTTGAAAACTTGGGCTGGTCGAATAGCGACGTACGCCCTCATCTTCTGGGTATCGTTCGCGGCGTCCACTCAATGGCAGAGTAAGTAATCGGATTGCGTCTACAACATTGTATTTTCCACCATTATTTTCACCGACCAATACACTCAAATCTGGGCGGAGACTAACAGTCACATCATCACAAGACCGAAACCGAGAAATTTTTAGTCTACTTAAATACATAAATATCCTTATATTACAAGATTATATAAGTTACCCTGGAAAGTCCGCGTGGAGGTCTTCATCCAAAATATTTTAATATATCGGTAGTCCTGCTCGACTCACGGTTAACGGACATTAACTGCATACTTTGTTACGGATACGTAGAACTCGACGAGTTTGTAACAATGAAGCGAAGCGATAATTACTGATTCATTACTCCACAATTACAATAATATCAAAACTTTCCTTATGACAATGTGCCAGAGGAATCATTTTTCACTATTGCCAAAAAAGATGATTTAGACCCAATCTAATAGCTATCTCTAAATAGCTGTTCCAAATAGTAGATCGCCACGAGGGAACTCAGTCCGATTTAAGCCATCTGATCAATCGCTGAATATCCCAAACCACCAACCGGACTGAGTTATGCCGATCATTGACGCATGCGAGAAGCTGGTGATTGTCAGCTATTCGTCGCCAGAGCTCCCCGGCTTCTCTCCTGATAAACGACGGTGCTATCTTCAGGCACGTTTCCCGCAGGCACAAGTTCTCGTATTCTCCTCCGAAGAGGCTTCATTTTGGGGCATAGGGCCGATGCCCCAAAATGAGCATGACGACGATTCACACCGCCATTTCGTTGCCTTATTGTGCCTACAGAAATTGAACATTATGCCCGAGGCAGTATTCACCGCGGAGGACTATGGTGATGGATTCGCCCAGGTTCTCAGTATGCATTTTCATCAGCAAGTTTCTCATGTGCGACTGCAGCGTGAATCAGGGCCTGGGGCTGTATCAGGAACCTTAATTCGGTCTGATATTCATAAATATAGATATCTCGTTGCTCCTGAAGTGTACGCTCACTTTGTACACCGCATCTGTATACTGGGTGGGGAGTCCACGGGTAAGAGTACCCTGAGTGCCGCATTGGCCACTGCGCTAGGCACAGAATCTATCAGTGAATATGGCCGCGAGCGTTGGGAACAACGGAAAGGACATTTAATTTTCGATGACATGCTAGAAATTGCACAAACCCAGCTCTTGCGGGAAACAACCGCACGCCCCTATCGCTATTTGGTTTGTGATACTTCGCCACTAACTACATTATTTTATTCACTTGCCATGTTTGGCAAAGCGGAACCTAGTTTGGAAGAGTTAGCCTGTCAACATTATGACACCGTTGTGCTTTGTGCTGACGATTTCCCCTTCCAACAGGACGGTACGCGTCAGGATGAGTCTTTCCGTCAACGGCAACAAAAGTGGTATATTGATGAACTTACCGCACGCAATATTCCCTTTTTATACGTTACCGGCAGTGTGGAACAACGGTTAAACACAATACTGGAAAACTTGATTCCACTTCCAACAGATTCTGGGCATCTTAAATCAGTATGATTCATACTACACAGCTCAAATAAAAAACTTAAATAATTACAGATAGATAAATCATGCAACGGATGTTGGCCGGAATTTACCGGCACTTGCACGATCAGTGAATCTCTGATTGACTATGATTTAATTTTAATCGCAAGGAGATACTCATGGGACAATCACCCACTCGCGTCATTACTGCGCATGTTCCTATTGAAATGGCAGAGAAGATCGACGAAATGGCTGCTAACTATGATCGTTCTCGTGGCTGGATCGTCAAACAGGCTTTAGCCGCGATCATTGAGCAGGAAGAGAACCGCCATCAAATGATCCTGGAAGGTCTGGCAGATGTGGATGCGGGCAGAGTAGTGGAACAAGCTGATGTCTTAAAATGGGTGAATAGCCTGAACAGTGACACGCCACTTCCTGTACCACAGTCAGGACAAAAGTAATGCAGGTTGTCTGGTCAGATCATGCGTTGCAGGATTTAGAGCGCTTGCGCGAATTTATTGCCAGCGTCAATCCAGAAGCAGCAGCACAGGTTCTTCAATCACTGGTGCTTGCTCCCGTTAACCTGCTGACGCATTCACGGATAGGGCCTGCACTGGCAAGGTATGAACCACGGGAAGTGCGCCGTCTGATCGTCGGTAACTATGAAATGCACTACGAACTCAGAGTTAACGCGCTCTACATTTTACGTGTTTGGCATACGCGAGAAAATCGGTAAGATAATCCCCTGCATTAGACTCGCTGTCCAACAGGAATAGAAATAAAGAATCGAACACGATGCCGACGCGGTTTTTTTCACTTCACTTGGCGTCTTCTGTAACAACATTATCCCCACTTTGGTCCCCAAAAACACTCAAAAGGGACTGCGGGTACAATTGAGGGTATAATAATAATCACATCAAAAAATATATCTAAATATCAATGAATTAAATGGCAATGTCGATTCCGAGTCCGGCACCATCAAATTCAGAAGCGCTTGTCATTGATTCAGGATGAAAAAATGACGGGTACGAAAGCGAGTCAAAGCACACGATAACCCTGGTTAAATGACTGATTGATTTTATTCAGTGCTACCATTACCCGGTTATTGTAAAAGGCTCTTGAAAAGCCGCCTGCTCTAACAGGCGGTTTTTTCGCATCCAATCTTTACAGGCTTCGTGTTTAAATGTCAAATTATGTCAAGGGGATACCTTTGCCCACCGTATAGCCCACCTAACGTTTGAACTCCTGCTCCATAATCTCCCGCAAACTCTCCACATCTTCGTCGATATACTCCAGCGTAGAACGCAAACTAGAATGGCCTAACAGGCGCTTGACAGCATGAATGTTGCGATCCGGGGACTTCATCAGATTAGTAGCTACCGTATGCCGAAAACGGTGTGGGCTGACGACAAACCGACACTCTTTCGATAGCCGCCGAAAAAAGGCCCGAATGGGATAGATGCCCATATCGGTCATTGCACCCTGTTGTTTTGCCCTGCGTCCCACATCAAAACGGTTCACATTGAACAATTGATCTTCCGGTTCAGCACCTGCTTCTAATGAACGGGTCACCAGTATCTCCAAGCGGGGGAATAGCTCGGTAATGATGGGGATACGCAGTTCGCGGTGATTCTTGGCTCCCGCGATAATCAAATCCAGCCAGCGTTCTTCAAGATTGACATCACAGATACGTATATGACGAAGCTGGTTTTGACGTATCGCGGTGTAACTGAGGGTATCAAGCACCGTCAGCCAGAACCAGGCAGGCTGGCAAGCATGGACACGCCAGTTCACCGCCAGACTCATGGCCTGCAAACGCTCACGCTCCTCATATTGCGACAGTAGTAGGCCCCCGGTTGCGCGTCCCAGGCATAGCCCCCTTGGGTGATCGCTGCCGCCTTCATCCCCCCTTCCAACCCCTGCCCCTTAAGGGTGTTTACCACATCACTGGAAGTGAAATGGTAATACCGTTTGACTCGTGCGGCTGCGGTATCCACATCCACCGGCACCTCGAATTCTCGGGCAGTTTTCTTATCAATTACCGGTGAATTCGTTGACATCGCAGGCAAACCACCACGCTCATGGCTGTCGGCTTTTTTACCCAGTGAGAGCAAGCCGTAGCTCATGTCGCTGACTTTCTTGTTCAACTCGGCAACATCGCTACCGGCACACCCCGTCAACAGAACGGCGGATAACACCA
>NZ_MOXD01000021.1 GCF_001976145.1 Serratia oryzae | reverse complement strand
TCATGAAACCGACGTGGCGCAATAAGCTCTCCCACGGGCTTGGTGTCCCAGAGGGCGTACGTGCTGCCACGCCGGGTAAGAACACGGTACAACCTATCTTTTTACATCAACTACAAACATACAAGGGAACTGGTTAGCCTTCACTGACAGACATTGCGCCTTCGGGCGTGCTTTTTTATTCATCACCACCGCAAATAAAAAACGCCGATATTTCTACCGGCGTTGAGTGCATTCAGTGGCAGAAAACAGCCTCAGGAACCTGAGGCCTCATCCTGATCGATCGCAAAGCATGCCACCATCTGCTCACCGTACTTTTTCAACTGCGGCTGCAACTGCGTGCAGGTGCCAAACGCACGGCGGCAGCGGGCATTGAACGCACAGCCTGGCGGTGGGTTCATCGGGCTTGGCAGTTCGCCAGTCAGCTTGATGCGCTCACGGCGCATATCCGGGTTCAGGCGCGGGGTAGCAGAAAGCAGCGCCTGCGTATACGGATGTCGTGGGTTGTTGAAGATGGCATCTTTACTGCCCTTTTCTACACAGCGGCCGAGGTACATCACCATCACTTCATCGGCGATATGCTCAACAACCGACAGATCGTGGGAAATAAACACATAAGACAGCCCCAGATCCTGTTGCAAATCCATCATCAGGTTCAGCACCTGCGCGCGCACCGAAACGTCGAGCGCCGACACCGGCTCATCGGCGATCACCACGTCCGGGTTGAGCATCAGCCCACGCGCAATGGCGATACGCTGGCGCTGCCCACCGGAAAACATGTGCGGATAGCGATCGTAATGTTCGGTTTTCAGGCCGACTTTCGCCATCATCGCCAACACCTTTTCACGCCGTTCAACAACGGAGAGAGACGTGTTGATCAACAGTGGCTCCTCAAGGATCTGCCCGACCTTCTTGCGCGGGTTAAGCGATCCGTAAGGATTCTGGAACACGATCTGGATCTTCTGGCGGCGCAGTTTCTCTGCCGTCACGTCTGGCTTCAGCAGATCCTGCCCCTGATAATAGAGTTCACCGCCGGTCGGGATTTCGATCATCGTCAGCAGGCGGCCCAGCGTGGATTTACCGCAGCCGGACTCCCCCACCACCGCCAGCGTTTTACCACGTTCCAGCGTGAAGGAAACGCCGTCCAGCGCTTTCACCAGCCGTTCCGGGGCAAACATCCCCTTCTTGACCGGGTAGTGCTTTTTCAGGTCAATGGCCTGCAATAAAGGGTGATTCTGGCTCATACGGTCGGCCTCCCCGCATCATCCAGCGGTGTGTGACATTTAACCTGACGGCCAGGAATAGTGCTCAATTCTGGCTCCTCACTACGGCAACGCTCGGTGGCATACGGGCAGCGCGGGTTGAGCAAACAGCCTTCCGGACGATCGTATTTCCCCGGCACCACGCCCGGCAGCGAGGCCAGGCGCGCCTTGTCGGCAGCGAATTCCGGCAGCGCACGCAACAGCGCCTGCGTATAGGGGTGGCGCGGCGCACGGAAGATTTCCGCTGCCTTGCCCGATTCCACCACCTGCCCGGCATACATCACAATGATGTGATGCGCCGCTTCCGCCACCAGAGCCAGATCGTGGGTGATCAGCAGCAGCGCCATATTTTCACGCTGTTGCAATTCCAGCAGCAGTTCGATGATCTGTGCCTGAATAGTCACATCAAGCGCAGTGGTCGGTTCATCGGCGATCAGCAGCTTGGGCCGACAGGCGATCGCCATAGCGATCATCACGCGCTGGCTCATACCACCGGAAAGCTGATGCGGATACACATCCAGCCGCGAGGCCGGATCGGGGATGCCCACCAGCGTCAGGAGATCGATAGCGCGTGTACGACGGGTGCGGCGGTTGCCGCCCTGATGCACCTTCAGCGCCTCCATGATCTGGTAACCCACGGTGTAGCATGGGTTCAGGCTGGTCATCGGATCCTGGAAAATCATCGCCACTTCAGAGCCCACCAACTGGCGGCGCTCTTTTTCGGAAATCTTACGCAGGTCCTGGCCGTTGAACTCCAGTTTGTCGGCCATCACCTTGCCGGGATAATCAATCAGCCCCATGATCGCCAGCGAACTGACGGATTTACCAGAGCCGGATTCACCGACGATGCCAACCACTTGACCTTGTTCCACGCTGTAGCTGATTCGATCTACCGCGCGGAACGGCGCACCTTCGTCACCGAAGTGAACCGAAAGCTTGTCTACATTCAATAACGCCATTCTCTCGTCCTCTGTTACTGCTTGAGTTTGGGGTCGAGAGCATCACGCAAGCCGTCCCCCATCAGGTTAAATGCCAGAACCGTCAGCAGAATTGCCACACCAGGGAAGGTCACAACCCACCAGGCACTTTGCGCGAACTGCAGTACATCGGAGAGCATGGTGCCCCACTCTGGCGTTGGCGGTTGTGCGCCCATGCCGAGAAAGCCGAGGGCAGCCATATCCAGAATGGCATTCGAGAAACCCAGAGACGCCTGCACGATCAGCGGTGCCAGGCAGTTTGGCAGAATATTGACGAACATCTGGCGCAGCGCACCAGCGCCCGCCACGCGGGAAGCGGTGACGTAATCGCGGTTGACCTCAACCAGCACCGCCGCACGGGTTAAACGCACGTAGTGCGGCAAGGCCACAAACGTCAGCGCCAACGAGGCGTTAACGATCGACGGGCCAAACACCGCCACCAGCACCAGAGCTAACAGCAGGCTTGGCAGCGCCAGCATGATATCGACAATACGCATGATGATCGCATCCACCACGCCGCCGAAATAGCCTGCCAGCAGACCAAACACCACGCCCATGATCAGCGACAGCACCACCACCAGGCAGCCCACCAGCAGCGACAAACGCGCACCGTACATCAGGCGCGACAGCACATCGCGCCCCACATCGTCGGTGCCCAACAGATACTGCCAGCTACCGCCTTCCTGCCACACCGGTGGCTTGAGCAAGGCATCGCGGAATTGTTCAGCCGGGGCGTGTGGTGCCAGGAACCCGGCCCCCACGGCCACGATCAGCATAATGATGATATAAACCAGGCCAATCACGGCCCCTTTGTTGCGCTTGAAATAGTGCCAGAACTCCTGGAACGGGGTCATTGGCTTCGGCGCACCTTTTACTACCGACTCGGTAACTTGAGACATCAGAGCGCCCCTTATTTCTTGTGGCGAATACGCGGGTTGACCACACCGTAGAGCACGTCTACCAGCAGGTTAACCAGAATAATCATACAGGCGACCAGCAATACGCCGCCCTGAACAACCGGATAGTCGCGGCGTTGCAGCGCGTCCATCAGCCAACGGCCCAGCCCCGGCCAGGAGAAGATGGTTTCGGTGAGGATCGCGCCGGCCAGCATGGTGCCAACCTGCAAACCGATCACCGTGACCACCGGCAACAAGGCGTTACGCAGCGCATGCACCACGATCACCCGCATGCGGCTCACCCCTTTGGCGCGCGCGGTACGGATGTAGTCTTCACCCAGCACTTCCAGCATCGAGGAACGGGTCATACGCACGATCACCGCCAGCGGAATGGTGCCCAGCACGATCGCAGGCAGGATCATATGCATCACCGCATCTTTGAAATCGCCTGGTTCACCCCAGAATAGGGTATCGATCAGCATAAAGCCGGTTAGCGGCAGGCTGTCGTCCAGGAACACCGTGTCACTGACCCGCCCCGACACCGGCGTCAGGTTGAGCTGCACCGATACCAACATGATCAGCATCATGCCCCACCAGAAAATCGGCATCGAGTAGCCCGTCAGGGAGATACCCACGGCGGTGTGATCGAAGACAGAGCCCCGTTTAACCGCCGCCAGAACGCCCACCGGGATACCGACGATCACTGCGAAAAGCATCGCGCAAAGACCCAGTTCCAGCGTGGCTTTAAAGCGCGGGACGAATTCTGTCCAAACGGAAATACGGCTCTTTAGTGACGTACCCAGATCGCCATGCAGCACGTTGGATACGTAATGGAAATATTGTTGAAACAGCGGCTTGTCCAGCCCCATTTCTGCCATGAGCTGTGCATGGCGCTCTGCGGAGATCCCGCGTTCCCCGGCCATGATGGTCACCGGGTCACCGGGGATCATATGGACGAATGCAAAAGTCAGCAACGTTATGCCGATAAACGTTGGGATAACTAGCCCCAAACGTCGGAGTATGAACTGCAACATATCCCGAACTCTCTGTATCAATGCCCGGCAGCTCATCGTCCACCAAGCTTATTAAAACTCACATGCTTCACAACATTCCTTTTAGGGACAGGAATGCAGGGGCGCAAACCGTTGCGCCCCTGCCTATTCACCGTACCTAATTCTGGCTTTTAACCCGGCAAGCAGGCCAGAGAGCAAGACGTGCAGTGCACAACCATCGACGCATACTATTTAAGATAGGCGAGATTGTGAGCACCGCACGGCCATCTGACCGTGCAGCGGATTAAAATTTAATCCAGAGAAACGTTTTCAAAGTGATGCTTACCAAGCGGATCCACCACATAGCCCTTCACTTCTTTACGCACTGGCTCATAAACGGTTGAGTGAGCGATGATCAGCGCCGGAGCCTGATCGTGCATCACTACCTGAGCCTGCTTGTAGAGTTCTGCGCGTTTGTCGTGGTTCGCTTCAGCACGCGCCGGTTGAATCAGATCTTCAAACGGCTTGTAGCACCAGCGGGAGTAGTTCGAGCCATCTTTGGCGGCAGCACAGCTGAACAGGGTAGCGAAGAAGTTGTCCGGATCCCCATTGTCCCCGGTCCAGCCCATCATCACCGCCTGATGCTCGCCGTCTTTAGCGCGCTTGAGGTATTCGCCCCACTCGTAGGTAACGATATTGGCTTTCACACCAATCTTCGCCCAGTCAGACTGAATCATCTCGGCCATACGACGTGCGTTCGGGTTGTATGGGCGCTGTACCGGCATCGCCCACAGATCGATGGTGAACCCCTCCGGCAAGCCAGCTTCTTTCAGCAGTTCTTTGGCCTTGGCAGGATCGTAAGCGTAATCCTGCACCACATCGTTGTAGCCCCACATGGTAGGTGGGATCAGGTTCTTGGCAGACTGACCTGCGCCCTGATAAACCGCTTCGATGATCGCCTGCTTATTCACTGCCATGGTCAGTGCCTGACGCACCTTCACATTATCCAGCGGCTTTTTCTCGACGTTGAACGACAGATAACCGACGTTCAGGCCAGGCTGCTCCATCAGATTGATGGCTTTGTCCTGCTTCATACGGGCAATGTCAGCCGGGTTCGGGTACGGCATGACCTGGCACTCGTTTTTCTGCAGTTTGGCGTAACGCACGGAGGCATCCGGCGTGATCGAGAAGACTAAACGATCGATCTGCGGCTTGGTGCCCCAGAAACCGTCAAAGGCCTTGTAGAGAATTTTGGAATCTTTCTGGTATTGCAGCAGTTGGAACGGACCGGTACCCACCGGGTTCAAGTCCACTTTCTCTGGCGTGCCGGCTTTCAGCATATTGTCGGCATACTCAGCCGACAGGATAGAGGCGAAATCCATCCCCAGATCGGCCAGGAATGGCGCTTCTGGGCGGGTCAGCACAAAGCGTACGGTATGGTCGTCCACTTTTTCAATCTTGGCAATCAAGTCGCCCATGCCCATACCCTGGAAGTACTCATAGGTGCCGCCAGAGACTTTGTGATAAGCGTGGTTAGGATCAAGCTGACGTTGGAAAGAGAAAATAACGTCGTCGGCATTAAAATCACGGGTCGGTTTAAAATCTTTGGTGCTTTGCCACTTCACGCCTTTACGCAGGTGGAAGGTATAGGTTTTGCCGTCTTCGCTGACTTCCCACTTCTCGGCCAGGCCGGGTTCCAGTTCGGTGGTACCCAGTTTGAACTCAACCAAGCGGTTATAGATTGGCACAGAGCTGGCATCGTAAGTGGTACCCGAGGTGAACAACTGCGGGTTAAAGCCTTCAGGAGAGCCTTCAGAACAGTAAACCAGGGTTTTTGCCTGCACGCTGGCCGCAATGGTCAGCGCGATCAGCCCAATACCGAATTTCACAATCCCCGATTTCGCCAAGGAACTTGTCATCGCTAGTGCTCCAATAATGTGATGTGGTGTGTGTGTACGCCCTCATTTCCAGGCCATAACGAGGTGAGCTACGGCTTGAAACCTATCGGGTAAATACTGCCAGACCCTATATTTTTTGTTACGCGGTCTGTGCAGTGGGTGCCCGCAGGCAAGAGGAATAATAGCGCAAGAGTGCCGGATGGAACGTATCACAGCGGGCGTTTGAGCACGTGGAATTCACTCATGCAACCCTCGCTCTTATCCCTGAGGTTACCAAATTGCCAACTGTTTGGGGTGCCGTCAATATAACCAGTGGTGATTTACCTAGAGTGTGAGAAACAGCAAACAAACATAAAAAAAACCTCCCGATAACATTTGCAGAATTAAAATTTGTGCTATGGGCCTTATTTCAGACCAATAAGCCATCCAATAGAATTTATCCAGCGTTAAGCTCCAACAGAAAACCAAAAAAGTTTGTTGCTAAACGATGAATATCTGAACGGTTATTTTTGTGATCAGACTAAAAGACAGGAGGAAATGCTGCGCGTTACCCAAAAGGTCGGAGGGGATAGCGTTTTGTAATCGGTACCTCAGCCCTATTCTGCATGGCGTAAAAAAACTTCTGTTTGTGGCTTCAAGCGAGAGGAGGAAGATAACTTGCCTCTTCGATGTTCTTGAATTTCAGACGAAAAAAAACCTGCTCGAAAGCAGGTTTTTCAAATATGGTCGGCGAGAGAGGATAACTCGCATCTTCGATGCGTGCCCTGCGGGCCGTTGCTAAAGCAACGTTGTCTCGCTTTGCTCGGCTCAAACCTCCTTCGGAGGTTCTCATCCTCTTGAATTTCAGACGAAAAAAAACCTGCTAAAAAGCAGGTTTTTCAAATGTGGTCGGCGAGAGAGGATAACTCGCATCTTCGATGCGTGCCCTGCGGGCCGTTGCTAAAGCAACGTTGTCTCGCTTTGCTCGGCTCAAACCTCCTTCGGAGGTTCTCATCCTCTTGAATTTCAGACGAAAAAAAACCTGCTAAAAAGCAGGTTTTTCAAATGTGGTCGGCGAGAGAGGATAACTCGCATCTTCGATGCGTGCCCTGCGGGCCGTTGCTAAAGCAACGTTGTCTCGCTTTGCTCGGCTCAAACCTCCTTCGGAGGTTCTCATCCTCTTGAATTTCAGACGAAAAAAAACCTGCTAAAAAGCAGGTTTTTCAAATGTGGTCGGCGAGAGAGGATTCGAACCTCCGACCCACTGGTCCCAAACCAGTTGCGCTACCAAGCTGCGCTACTCGCCGTCGCGGGGCGCATATTACTGCTGGCGATTATAAGCGTCAACGACTTTCTCCACCGTACCGCTCAAGTGGTGGCAAAATCATCAACCCACCACGAGCTGCAAGCAGATTACAGTAAATTATTCAACACATTGCCCCGCGGTACGTGGCACCAGTTGTTTTTATCCACAATACCGCCGTCTGGTGAGGTGTAGCCAAGGCAGCCAAGAATGGAGTCAAACAATTCGTCATGACGATGGGTTTTGCCAATACGTTGCTGCGCCTGCAACTGCTCAAACGCCAGTTGATGCTGCGGTTCGGCCAGGAATTGATCGGATGCCCAAACCATCATCGGCACACGAAACTGCTCTGGCGGGGCCATTTCACGCGGCGTACCATGCAAATGGGAGTTCTCACCGATCGACTCACCGTGATCGGCGGCATAAAACACGATGGCTTTCTTGTCACGCACCTGATCGAGCACACTGCTGATAAAAGTATCGGTGTACAGCACCGAGTTATCATAAGCGTTGATCAGCCGCTCTTTGGAGCAGAATTCATCTACTCCCATACACTCCGGCTGGTAACGCGCAAAGCTGCGAGGGTAACGCTGCGAATAGAGATAATGTGACCCTTTGGTATGCAGGATCACTAGATGCTTACCGTCCGGATAGCGCGCCAGCGACTCTTTCATCTCGTCCACCAGCAGCATATCGTCTACCGACTTACCGTCGTTACGCTTCTCAGAGGCAATCATTTCGCGGAAAGAGTAATTATCCACGTTAGTATTGTTGTAGAACCAGACTTCACTTTGCATGGCGAACAGTTCCGAGGTGAACCCCAGAGCGTTCAGTACGGCAAACACATTCTGCTCTTTCAGGGTGCGTTGCGGATTATCCAGAGCCCCCCCTTCGCGGACAAACATACAACGTAGTGACAGCTTGGTGGCGGTATCACAGGATTCACCACGAAACGCCACAAGGTTTTTTTCCTGGGACAATTTCGGCGTCGTATCGCGGCCATAGCCCAACACCCCCATATGATCCCAACGGGTGGTTTCGCCGATAATAAACACCACGTAGGTATCATCGATCCCAGCCGGTGGCACATAAGTAAAATTTTTGCTCGGATCAAACATATTAGCGTCATCCTGGCTTTCATCGTAACGGGTATAAGCAAACAACCCGAGTGCCGACAACCAGTTAGCAGGCAGATAAGAATGTGCTACCACGCCGCCGTAGCTGGGCAGATCGATATTGGTGATTTTTTCCTGCGCGTTTTGCTGCTTATCCAGCATACGTAACGGCAGCCACACCAGAGCCACCACCGCCAGCAGTATCAACAGCGGTTTAGTGCGGTGTCCAGGGGTTTTTAACTGTTCAATCAACGTATTGCGCAAGCTGTTCGTCCAGATACACAGCAGCGGCAAGGCGCTGACTCCCACCATCCACAGCACAAAGTGCAGACCAATCATCTCTTTGGAAAGATCGATATCAGTGGTCATTACCGAGACGATAATCCCATAGCCAATCACTACGTTGAAGAACGTCATGTAATAGCTGGCTGCCACGGAAATCAACACCAGCAGCGAGGCGATAATGCGGTAAAACAGCCGCCCACCGAGCGACATCAGCCGCATGATAAAAAAGGTGAACAGCACAATGGTAGCCACTTCGGTCACTGCGGCGACAACCTTAATCCCTTGAATACCTTGGGTAAAAGAGTCAAAACGACGGTAGAAAACGGAAATGTTCAAAAAAATGCCGATATAGATCGCCAGCAATAACGATAAATTCTGCTGGGACAACGAATTAACTTTGCTCATGTAACGCAGAAGCTCCGAGGCTTTACTTGCTATGGCCCATTCAGACAGTCAATGTGGTTGCAGGTTCATTCGCCAGGCAATAAGTTCGGTTTCACCTCGCATAATTAATATAATTATCATGGAATAAGCATTTTTTTCCACGTTTTGCGGCCGAATTTGGCGAGAAAATAGGGATAATAAGTGGAGCCAGAGCCCCAACTTTCACCGATTTTTTGCAGGAAACATCACTTAATGTTATGGATAACGCCAATGTGGCCGCGAGTAGCGTAAGAAAAGGAACCCACCTGCGGCTTCGCTTCACGCCCCATCAGAAGGTCACTACGGTTTTCAGCGCTGTCACCAGCCAGCAATAGCGCCGCCAGAGTCAGCGCATGGGGCATGGGGCATGGGGCATGGAATACTTCATTATTATCTTTTCTCCGTGCGCAAATATTCCCAGATACTGACTGCGGGCAACAACATTCCCTGGGTACAAGTAACCCATAATGAACAACAAGATGTTTTTATTAAGGCCCGCTATTTGCCAATAATGCCGCTCAGTTAAGCGCAAAGCGGCATAATCATGCATCAATGGCTAACCCTGTGCGGGAGAGCCGGAGTGAAGAGCTTGTAGTGCAGTGATTACTTGGCTTTCAGGCTGTTGCCGTTACTGCGGATCACATCGCGATACCAATAGAAACTCTTTTTCCGGCGGCGCTCGAGGCTGCCATTACCGGCATCGTCGCGGTCGACATAAATAAAGCCGTAACGTTTCGACATTTCCGCTTTTGAAGCACTTACCAGATCGATCGGCCCCCAACTGGTGTAGCCCATGACCTCAACCCCGTCGTCAATGGCCTCGCCCACCTGCACCAGGTGATCGTTGAGGTAGTTGATGCGGTAATCGTCGTTAATACTGCCGTCGGCTTCGAGACGATCTTTCGCCCCCAGGCCGTTTTCAACAATAAACAGCGGCTTCTGATAGCGGTCATACAGCACGTTGAGTAAATAACGCAGGCCAATCGGGTCGATCTGCCAGCCCCATTCCGAACTGGCCAAATGCGGGTTCGGCACCATATTGAGAATATTGGCTCGCTCGGTATTGTTCTGGGCTTTATCGGTGGTCACACAGCCGCTCATGTAATAGCTGAAGGAGATAAAGTCGACGGTTTCACGCAACGCCTGTTGATCTGCGTGGGTGATTTCCACCTGAATATCGTTTTCACGGAAGAAACGCCGCATATAGGCCGGATAGGCACCGCGCGCCTGCACGTCGCCAAAGAACAGCCAGTCGCGGTTCTGGCGCTGGGTTTCCAGCAGGTCTTCCGGCTTGCAGGTCAGCGGGTAGAGAATGCCTCCCAACAGCATATTGCCGATCTGCCCGCCCGGCACAATCTCGTGGCAGGCCTTCACCGCTTTAGCACTGGCCACCAGTTGGTGGTGGATCGCCTGATAAATTTCACTCTTACTGCTGTCTTCCGGCAACCCGACGCCGGTAAACGGCGCGTGCAGCGACATGTTGATCTCATTAAACGTCAGCCAGTATTTCACCTTGTGTTTGTAACGCTCAAACACCGTGCGGGCATAACGCTCGAAGAAGCCGATGGTTTTGCGGCTTGCCCAGCCGCCATATTTTTGCGCCAGGCCATACGGCATTTCGTAGTGAGACAGGGTAATCAGCGGCTGAATGCCGTACTTTGCCATCTCATCAAACAGCCGATCGTAAAATGCCAGCCCGGCCTCATTAGGCACTTCTTCATCCCCCTGCGGGAAGATACGTGCCCAGGCGATGGAGGTGCGCAGGCATTTAAAGCCCATTTCGGCAAACAACGCTACATCCTGCGGATAGCGGTGATAGAAGTCGATCGCCACGTCTTTAATGCCGCTGTCACCCGCCACGCGCGGCGTCAGCGCACCGAAAATCCCCTGCGGCTGCAGATCCGAGGTTGAAAGACCTTTCCCGTCACTAAGATACGCGCCTTCCACCTGATTGGCAGCAACCGCGCCCCCCCACAGAAAATGCTCTGGAAATTTGCTACTCATTGCTCTCTCCTCAATGATCCTGATTAACGTAATAAAGTCAGCAGCGCGGCCTGTTCCTGCACCGGACTATGGCCATTGGTCAACACATCAACATAATCATCACTGTTGCTGATGATGATCGGCGTGGTGGTGTCAAAACCGGCGGCCTGAATGGCGGCCTGATCGAACTCGATCAGCAAATCGCCTTGCATCACGCGATCGCCCTCTTTGATGTGTGCGGTGAAATGCAAACCGTCGAGTTTGACGGTATCAATACCGATATGGATGAGCAGCTCCGCACCGTCATCCGATTCAATGCCAATGGCATGTTTGGTCTTGAACAACGACACTACGCTCCCGTTAACCGGCGCAACAACCCGGCCCAGATGCGGCTTGATCGCCACCCCTTTGCCCAACAGACCGCTGGCAAAGGTGGCATCATTTACCTGTTCCAGCGGAACGATGTCCCCAGCAATCGGGCTGCTCACGGACTGCTTACGGCTAAGCAGCGTTTCGGTTAATGGCGCCTCTGCTGGCGCTGCTTCGGCAGGCGGCGCGAGGCCAAACAGGTAACTGGCAACAGCGGCAAACATAAACGACACCAGTGTCCCGACGATCGCCCCCCACACCGAGGAGTCAAAGCCTCCGGCCGGGATGATCTGGGCAAAGGTGAAAATGCTCACCAAGCCAAACGAGTAGACTGCCGTATGGAAGTAACCGATCACTGCACCACCCAGCGCACCGCCGATACAGCCGAAAATAAATGGCCGCTTGTTCGGCAGCGTGACCCCGTACACCGCCGGTTCGGTAATGCCAAAAATACCGGCGCTGACGGCAGAGCCTGCCATCACGCGCAGTTTGGCGTCACGAGTACGCAGCATCACCCCCAGCGTGGCCCCCACCTGCCCCATCACCGCAGGCAGCAGCAGCGGTGACATAGTGTCACGCCCCAGAACGCTCAGGTTGTTGATCATTAAGGGTACCAACCCCCAGTGCAGCCCGAAGATCACGCAGACTTGCCACATCGCGCCCATAACAGCCCCGGCAATCACCGGGTTGAAGGCATAAACGGTTTGATAGCCATGTGCCAGCAGGTGGCTCAGCCAGGTCGCCACCGGGCCAATCAGCAGGAAAGTCAGTGGAACGGTGACCACCAGACACATCAGCGGCGTCACAAAATTACGTAGGGCACTGTGGATCACCCGGTTAAATACCGGCTCCAGGCGGCAGGAGAGCCAGGCGGCAAAAATGATCGGAATCACCGAGGAACTGTAGTTGATAAAGGTAATAGGAATACCGAGGAAATGTTCAGGCTGGGCTCCCGGTTGCTGTGCCGCCTCAAACGCGGCTATCATCAGGGGATGCGTCAGTGCCCCGCCAATCGCCATGGTCACAAAGATATTGCCACCAAATTTCTTACCTGCGGTATAACCCAGCATGATCGGAAAGAAATAGAACAGCGCATCACTGGCGGCGAACAGCAGTTTGAAAGTGCCGCTGCCCTCGAGCAGCCAACCGCAGGCCAGGCTCAATGCCAGGAAACCTTTCAGGATCCCTGAGGCGGCCATCACACCAAGTAATGGAGTGAAAATGCCAGAAATGACGTCGATAAAGCGGCTGAGCAGATTCTCCTGTTTGCCGTCATCGTTTTTGGCCGGAGCATCATCACCGAATCCGGCCAGCGTATTGACGGCCTTATAGACCTCTGCGACATGGTTACCGACCACCACCTGAAACTGGCCACCGCTTTCCACGACCATGATAATACCTGGGTTTTTCTTCAAAATTGCAGCATCCGCCAGGCTGACCTCACGCAGCTTAAACCGCAGACGAGTGGCACAATGCACCAGGCTTTTCACATTGTCGCGGCCACCGACGCCGGCCAAAATCTCACTGGCTAATTCCTGATATTTCATCATATGTATCCTTCACGCTCCGCTCTGCCGCCCCTTAATCCACAGCGAGGGCCTGCCGCCATGGAAGAATTCAGCGCAAAAAAAAACCTAAACCTCACAGCACCTGATCCCAACACAGGAATACAGAAGCTTGAGGTTTAGGTTTTGCCTGCCGCAGCAGTGACAACCCTAAATCGGCTGAGTTATGACGTTAACACTCCATTTTTCAGTGCAGCAAGACTTTCCGTTACAAAGTTACCGAACTGTGATCCGCGATACAAAATGGCGAGTACCGCTATACGCCAAACTAATCATTAGCCAATCTAATTAAATCTATCCATGTGATTCATAGAAAATATACATTTAACGTGAATATCCCATCTGACACATGACAACAAAAATACATACACAACATAATGTTACTTTGTATCACCTCTTTTTGCTGAAAAAATTTTTTACTCCATCAATATACCGATCAACAAGAAAAATCCTAAATAACCATACATTTACGTGAATATTATTTGCGAAAAATCTTAACGAGTGACATGGATACATCAGAAAATCTAATTAAAATGTAGACAAAAATAATCAGCAGTATTATTACTGATGCCCGGCGTATTTGTTTTAGGGACAGCAGTAACCATGGCATTACGTACAAACCTTGGACGAATCTTAATCACTGGTGCAGGTGGCCAGGTTGCGATGGCTTTCAGGCAATTCGTCGGCGATCGCTATATTTTTCGGCTGGCGGAAAAACAGCATGATCGGCTAACCCATTTGCGGCCTAATGATGAAGCTCGGGTATTTGATATCACCGATCTTGAAGCCTGCCGTGCCGCCTGTGTCAATATTGATACCGTTTTGCATCTGGCTGCCGATCCTTCGCCCGCCGCGGATTTTTGTACCTCTCTAATGAAAAACAACATTCTCGGCACATTCAATATTTTCCGCGCAGCAAAAGACGCAGGCTGCAAACGCGTGGTGTTTGCCAGTTGCGCCCAGGTTGTGGAAGGGTATCCGCTGGATTACCAGGTTCGCCCGGAAGATGCGCCAAAGCCAAAGAGCCTATACGCGCTCAGTAAAGCCTTCGGGGAAGGCATTGCCGCCTACTTTGCCCATCAGGAGGGGCTTTCGGCACTGTCGGTACGCATTGCCAATTTCACTACGCTGGCCAGTCACCAGCAGATCAGCGCTCGCGATATGAGCGGGTTCCTCAGCCACCGTGATGCTGCCGATCTGCTCGATCGCTGCATTCGGGTAGCTGATGTTCAGTATGCGGTGGTACACGGCATTTCCAACAATCACTACAAAAGGCTGTCGCTGGAGGAGACCACGCACCTGCTGGATTATTACCCCGAGGATGATGCTTTCGCTTTGTGCGGTTTTACCTAAAAGATCATAATCCATTTACCCAGGGGAAAAGAGAATGCTCAGGCTCGCAACATTAGCGCAAGTTAATTAACCTAAGTACTACTTTTAATAACAGCAATGATGCAGAACGGATAATTGAGCGGGAAAAACGGACAGGTGGAAATAACCCCAACGCCGGGCTATTCCCGGCGCTGATGACGCACAATATTACGGTTTTTCGGCGATTTTACGCAGATATTCATTATTTTTAAACGCGATGATGATCATTTCAAAGCATACGCGGGTAAATACGCCGCCAATCACCAAGCCCAGCAGGCCACGGAAAAACTCGCCATAGAACATCAGCCCAACACCACCAACGACAACGCTCAGTAAGCAGAGCCAATAGATGAAAGTGATGATTTTTGGCGTTAGCATTGCCTCAAAAAAGAAAATATTTTTCACAGTGTATTTATCCCTTGTTAATATTTAAATCCCAAGAAAGGCAAAGGTGCCTCCCGCTGGCAAGCAGCGGCTAAATATTAATAATCTTTTCTGAATTTTACAAAGAGTAAAAATACGGGTTAAGAAAAGCATCTCTAGATGCGTGCTACAGCTTCAAATTGGCGCCAGATGCAACGATCGCAAATGTGTCGCCACCCCCCAACGTTGCAATTGCAACCGCCCGTGGCTCACATCAATCACGGAATAACCACAGCTCGGGTGACCATATTTGCTGATATCCTCCATCCAATCACTGCCTTTCAACTGCCAAATCAGCGCCTGCAGTGCGTGGCCATGTGTCACCACGCCAAAAGTTCCCCGCTGGGCAGAAGGAAATCCCTGAAAGAAAGCCATCATCCGCTGGGCAACGTCCATGGCTGACTCCCCTTCAGGGGCAGCGGCCGTAGGCTCACCCGCAAAAATGCGTGAAAAGGTTTCAGAATGATTGCGCATCGCCTGATGATAGGGTTGGCCCTGCAAGCAACCAAAGTGCTGTTCATACAAGCGTGCATCGTTGCTGATCTCACACTGGCAGTGCGCCGCCAGCGCCTGTGCGGTAGTCATTGCCCGCCCCGAAGGCGAACTGAAAAAATGTGTGAAAGCGATCTCTTTCAATGCCGCCATCAACGCAGCGATCTGCCGGTGTCCATGGGGCGTGACCGGGCTGTCGAGCTGCCCCTGAATAATCCCTTCCCGGCTCCATTCTGACTCTGCATGTCTGATCACGATAAAGCGCATATCTTCCCTCTTCCCTGCCACCATGAGGGTTAACTATAGACCATAAGCAGGGGCTCACGCGGGTAGCTCTGGCAATTGGCTATTAATCAGACATACCGCGCATAATCCCTGCAACCTGTACCGCTGACGTCGCGCGCAAAAGTGAACCCTCACTCCTATCCGTGGTAGCGCAATACCTCTATCAGCAGGGAAAAGGGCAAGGTATGCTGCCGACGTATCGGACCACCGGGCGTTGCCAAAACGGAGGGATATAAGGAACCTATCGCAACATCTGCCCTTATTTTATGCGATCTCCAGTTGGCCTTGGAGCCGCTCCCTCGCCTCAAGGAAGAAGAAACTTGTTAGGGTGTTTAAAGGCTGGGAAAGCATTGAGGATGAACCTCAACGCTTTCTCGGGTTCATTGGGTTGTATGGAACATTTTTCAGTAATAATTAATCAGAAAAACGGCCTTACCATCCGCACGCCCTGGTGTGACCTGCGCACTTTGCTGTATATACCGGGCAGCCATTGGAATTCTCACCGCACTGACGCCGCTGTTCGCAGGCGTATACCACGGTAGGGAAATTGGCCCCATTGATGGTCCCTGGCGCGATATTTCCTATTTTTATCAAACCAAATGAGAAACTGGTGTCGATATTGTGGGTGTTGGTCGTGCCGATCACACCCGTAGTGCCGTAGCTTTGTACAACATATGGCGTTGGTGTGATGCCTACGGAACCTTTCCATATGACGATCCCGACTCCAGCGATGCCGCTTGCAAAGACATACGTAAATTTACTGTTGCCCCAGCCCGACAACGCCGTTTGCGCGCTTAATATTTTTAAGTACTTATTGAACTGACGTTATCGGAACACAACTCACAACTGGTTGCATTGTGGGTTTAAAATAGCCCGTATAAAGTATGGTTCCGTCAGGCAAATCAGGGCCAGTCGTAATGTTAGCGGGTGTTAACGTTAAGGTTGCCGTAATCGCTGCGGATGGTAAACCGACCATAGCGCAATTGACACTAGACATAACATACGGGCTGATCGCTAGGCTTAGAAAGCCTGTCATAAGCCTGAGCCATTTACGGGTTACATCGTTCATGAACTCTCTTATTCCTTTAATTACGGGCGATGATAAATTTTTTTGACTTAATAAACCAACATCAACTTCTCTGGGTTTTCGCGACATGCGTATTATTCGAGAGACAACCAACAGCAAAATCCATTGGTAAAGAAAGTAATAGACGCGAGTTAACTATTCTCTGCGCATTTCCCTGGCTATATATCCTTTAGTTATCCTCTATTCCTGATTAATAATAATTAATCAGGAATACGGCCTTGCCATGCGCTTTACCCGGCGTCAGTTTTGCCGCCGTTTGAATATAGCGTGCAGCCAGTGGAATACGTATGATGCGGCTACCGTCTTTCGGCAACGTCATCGGGTATTCTGATGCAAAGTTAAATAGATAAGCGTTCCAAATAGTAGATCACTTGAAGGGAACTCAGCCCGGATTGTGCGATCTGATCAATCGCCAAACATCACAAATCACCAACCGGACTGAGCGATGCCGATAGTAGCACCAATACCCCGCAGTGAAAGACGCCTGATGCAAAAAGCGATTCACAGAACACGCGGCAAAAACCATGCACGCAGGCTGACAGCCATGCTGATGTTGCACCGAGGAGAACCTGTCAGCGCGGTCGCCAGAATGCTTTGCTGTGCACGTTCTTCCATTATTCGCTGGATTAACTGGTTTACCCGTTATGGTATCGACGGTCTGGAATCGCTTTCCCCCGGACGTGGACGCTGCTGGCCTTTTGAGCATATCTGCACGTTTTTACGTGAGCCGGTGAAACACACGCCAGGTGACTTTGGCTATCAGCGTTCACGCTGGAGTACAGAGTTATGGCGATAAAAATCAATGAAATAACCGGTTGTCAGTGACATGCTTCCACGGTTCGCCGCTGGCTGCCTGCTGCTGGTCTGGTATGGCGCAGAGCCGCACCTACACTCCATATTCGTGACCCGCGCAAAGAAGAAAAAATGGCGGTAATCCATAAAGCGCAGGAGAAATACAGCGCAGAAAATCCGGTGTTTTACGAAGATGAAGTGGATATCCATCTCAACCCCAAAATCGGTGCCGACTGGCAGGCACGCGCTCAGCAGAAACGCGTGGTGACGCCCGGGCAGAATGAAGGCAGGCGTTACACGAGACAATCACCCGTAATCATCAATGCCGCACCCGGTGGCAATTACTGAAAAAAGTCTGCCATTTTATGGCAACTGCCTGCCCATTCCCCGGTGGTAAACATGGGCTGGCAAAAGTGTAGCGATATTCGGATCACTTATTTAGAGTCTGATTTGGCTTTGGCTGACAGATCATGGCCTGCGACGGCCACAAAGTGTCGCTTTCAAAGCGACATTCAACGCGCACCTTCCCACTAGCGCTGATGAACATCACACACTCACCTGCCAAGGATTGGATTACGTGCTTATCTGCCATGCCGCCGCCGCTTTAATCCAACTTAGATGCTGTATACGCTTAATAGACCAGACGACCTGATGCAGGTGTTTTACTCTTTCGCTATATAGGATAGTTAAGCCTGATTAAACTCACTTGGAGTACGATATTGCCCTATCAGATAGCCGGTGGGACGTTGTTCTTATAGTTGGGACTCGTTAAGTCTAGCTAAACGTGATTTTGAGATATTTCTTGATTGCCGTACTGATTGATGCATCAGACTATGTGACATAGTATGATAATGAATTAAATGGATTTTTAATCACAACCACTGGGTTAATAATTAAAATGACGTGGTACAAAAATAGATTTTTTCTCGGCGCTGCTGTCCTCATAATCGGTATCAGCATTTATTTTATCCTTACAATAAGTGCAAACAAGCCAGCCCATAGTGATACTCCGCCAGAGAAACAGGCTGCACTTACCGTTAATATCGAAATACCCCAACAACAGAACTTACCACGCCAAATCAACGCCAACGGTAATATTGCTGCCTGGCAGGAGGCGAGCGTCAGCAGTGAAGCTGATGGGTTACGCCTGGCAGAAATTTACGTCAATGTCGGTGACCGTGTGCGTAAAAACCAACTTCTTGCGCGTTTTGATCCCGAAACAGTCGCCGCTGACCTTGCCCAAGCAGAGGCAGCTTTAGCAGAAGCTCAGGCAAATAAAGACGAAGCCAGCACGAATGCACAACGCGCACGCCAACTGAAGAATACCGGTGCACTCAGCGAATTGCAGATCGACCAGTATCTCGCCATCGATAAAACAGCACGTGCTCGCGTCCAACAAGCGAAAGCGCAAGTTCAATACCAGCGGTTGCGCATGGAGAACACGCGCGTACTGGCTCCAGACGATGGTATTATCTCGTCGCGCAGCGCAACTGTTGGCAACGTCGCCAACCGTGGCAACGAGTTATTCCGGCTGATCCGTCAAGAGCGCCTGGAATGGCGCGCAGAACTGACCGCAGCAGAATTACCCTACCTCAAACCGGGTATGAGTGCCGTATTGCGCACCACAGCGGGAACCGAGCTCACTGGCCGCATCCGCGCCCTGGCCCCTGCACTCGATCTGCAAACACGTAACGCCATCGTCTATGTCGATATCACCCCAACGCAGCAGCAACAGCTCGGAGTAAAGGCGGGTATGTTTGCCCAAGGGGCGTTCCACGTCGGTGAAACATCGGCACTCACCGTTTCACAATCCGCTCTCGTCTCACGCGAAGGATTTCACTACCTTTTTGCCGTTGATGAAGCGGGTAACGTCAGCGAAATTAAAGTCGAAGTAGGTCAGCTATATCAGGGGCGGTTTGAGATCCTCACCGGCCTGCGGCCCGATATGCGTATCGTTTCCAGCGGTGCTGGTTTCCTCAATCACGGCGAAAGAGTGCGCGTTAACCCCCTCCCCACAGGGGGAGCAGCACAATGAATCTCTCTACCTGGTCTATACGTAATCCCATCCCCGCCGCTATGTTGTTTGTGCTACTCACCGTCGCTGGGATCATCAGTTTCCGTAGTATGAAGATCCAACAGTTTCCAGACATCGAGTTACCGATGGTCACCGTCAGCGCCGCCTTGCCGGGCGCTTCGCCGGAACAGTTAGAAAACGACGTGGCGCGCAAACTGGAGGACTCCGTTGCTTCCCTACAGGGGCTAAAGCACATCTATACCAAGATCTCCGAAGGCAGCGTGGTTATGACGCTGGAATTTCAGTTGGAGAAACCGGTCCAGGAAGCCGTGGATGATACGCGTTCGGCAGTACAGGGGGTGCGCTCTGATCTGCCCAGCGATGTCCGTGATCCTGTTGTACAACGCGTCAATCTGGCCGGAACGCCGGTGCTGGTGTATGCGGTACGCTCAGAACATTTGGACGAAGAAGCACTGTCATGGTTTGTGGATAACTCGCTGGTGCGCCGCTTGCAGGCGATCCGCGGCGTCGGCGCCGTCAAACGAGTCGGAGGCGTCAATCGTCAGGTCCAAGTCGTGCTCGATCCGTTAAAGCTACAAAGCCTGGGGCTGAGCGCGGCACAGATCTCGCAACAATTGCGTTTAGTGCAGCAGGATGCCCCCAGTGGACGAGCCGAGCTGGGCAGCAGCGAACAAACTATCCGCACCCTAGGGGGGCAACACTCCGCCAAGGAGATCGCGGCACTGCAGATCCCGCTTGTCGATGGGCGTTACGTTCGCCTCGATCAACTCGCTACCGTCATCGACACCGTGGCTGAAGTCCGCGCTTCTGCCTTTGTTGACGGTAAGCCCGTCGTTGGGTTTGAGATCGTGCGCAGCCGCGGGGAGAGCGAGGTAGAAGTTGGCGACGCCGTGGAAAAAGCGTTGGAAAAAATTAAGGCAGAGTACCCGCACCTGATTTTCACTCAAGCATTTGACTTCGTCAGCCCGGTCAAAGCGGAGTACAGCTCATCACTCAATCTGCTGTATGAAGGCGCGCTGTTGGCGGTGCTGGTCGTCTGGTTTTTCCTGCGCGAATGGCGGGCTACGTTTATTTCGGCAGTGGCGCTGCCCATGTCGGTGATTCCGGCTTTTTTTGGCATGGCCTTGATGGGGTTTTCTATCAATGTGATCAGTCTGCTGGCCCTGTCGTTGGTGATCGGGGTCCTGGTTGATGACGCGATTGTTGAGATCGAAAACATCGTGCGCCACTTGCGCAGTGGTAAAACCCCCTATGAAGCTGCGATGGAAGCCGCTGATGAGATTGGCTTAGCGGTGATTGCCACCACTTTTACCCTGATCGCCGTTTTCCTTCCTACGGCGTTTATGAGCGGTATTGCAGGCAAATTTTTCAAAGAGTTTGGTTGGACGGCGTCGATCGCCGTTTTTGCTTCGCTGGTGGTTGCGCGCATTCTTACGCCAATGATGGCCGCTTATATGCTCAAGCCCCTGGTGGCAAGCGATCGCGATCCGGCCTGGCTCACCCGCTATTTACGCATCGTCAACTGGTGTACTCATCATAAGATCAAAACGCTGTTTTCTGTCGGGCTATTCTTTATTGCATCACTGATGTTGATCCCCCTGCTACCTTCTGGATTTATGCCGCCGGATGATAACTCGCAAACTCAAGTGTCTGTTGAGCTGCCGCCAGGATCGACGTTAACCCAGACGGAAGCGATGGCTGAACAGACGCGTCAGTTGCTCCGTCAGATACCTGAAATACGCAGCATCTATACCACTATTGGTGCCGGAAGTGCGGGAAGCGATCCCTTCTCCTCCGCCCTGGTGGAACCGCGCAATGCGACCTTGACCATCCAACTCATTGAGCGCAATGAGAGAGAACGTAAACAACATATTGAAACGCGCATCCGTAATCTATTGGCACAACTGCCTGGGGTACGTATCAAAGTGGGCCTGGGAGCATCTGGAGAGAAATATATTCTGGTGCTGAGTGGCGAAGATCCACGCAGCCTGGCGTCTGCCCAACAGGCGGTGCTGCGCGACTTGCGCACTATTCCAGGGTTGGGAAATATCGCGTCTACCGCCAGCCTCGTCCGGCCGGAGGTGGTCATTCGTCCTGACTTTGCACGCGCAGCCGATCTCGGGGTCAGCAGTGCCGCTATCGGCGAAACGCTGCGGGTCGCCACCTTGGGGGACTATGATATGTCGTTGCCAAAGCTGAATTTGCCCCAAAGGCAACTGGACATCGTGGTGAAACTGGATGATGCAGCACGGCAAGATATCGAAACGTTAAAACGTCTTATTATCCCCGGTACTAAAGGCCCGGTGATGCTCAGCCAGGTTGCAGATATCGCGATCGCAAGCGGGCCTGCGGTGATCAACCGCTACGATCGCTCGCGCAATATCAATCTGGAGATCGAACTTTCCAATATTCCATTAGGTACCGCGGTAAGTGAGGTAAAAAAACTGCCCTCAATACAGAATTTGCCTGCCGGGGTGAGCGTGGTCGAAGTAGGCGATGCTGAAACCATGAGCGAACTCTTTGCCAGCTTTGGGTTGGCTATGCTGATCGGTATCCTCTGTATTTACATCGTGTTGGTGCTGCTGTTCAAACATTTCCTACACCCGGTGACCATCCTTGCCGCACTGCCTTTCTCTTTAGGCGGAGCCTTCGTCGGCCTGTTAGTCGCAGGGCAAAGCTTGTCAATGCCTTCGCTGATTGGCCTGATTATGTTGATGGGGATTGCCACAAAGAACTCTATTCTGCTGGTGGAGTACGCTATTGTGGCGCGGCGCGGCAATGATGGCAGCGACGGGCGGCCAGCCGTGGCGGCCAAACCGCGCCAAGAGGCACTGATGGATGCCTGCCATAAACGTGCGCGCCCGATCATCATGACCACCGTTGCCATGGGCGCAGGTATGTTGCCCATTGCAATAGGGCTGGGCAATGCCGACCCCAGCTTCCGTTCACCGATGGCCATTGCCGTGATTGGCGGCTTGTTGACCTCAACCGTGCTGAGCCTGCTGGTGATCCCGGCGATATTTTTATACGTTGATGACTTTAGCCAGTGGTGTTACCGCAAATTCATTAAAAAGCCTTCTTAATCAGGGAGATCACAGGAGTCGCATATAGGCCTCATCATTATGAAAAAAAAATAATTATTTAATATGGATAGTTAAGAAACCCCCACAAGCACCCCCAAATGCTTTTGCTTGCAAAAACTCGGGGTATTCAAGGATACTTTTTTGTGTCAGTTTTCCACTGTAGTAAACTGGCAATATCCTTTTCTCCCTCAGCTTCTTTTAAACGCCGTTGCTGCTCAACAAATTGGATGTATTCAGCCTGCGCTTTTTCATCTGCCGTTTTTTTACTGACCGTACCAGCACCCTGTAGAACCTCGCGGTCGTTAAATTGTAGGAACTGATCCAACTTTTCCTGCCAGTCACGCAAGAACACCTGTTGGCGACGTCTGGCCTGATCTTCGGCAAAATCCAGCCACATGTTGACCACGCGGTTGAGTTCGCTGACTTCATCCTGATTGAGGTAGTTTTTCGCCACCGTCATATCGCTTTTACGCACCTCTTCGCCTTTATAGCTGCTCAAGCCCATATGGGGCTGGCTGGCATCAGCACGTTGGTGGATGAGTTCGGCAGCAGTATGGCCGGTACAGGCAAAATGTAGTTTGTTCTGGATGGTTTGAAAAAACAGCGTTGTCTCTTTGAGTGAAGGCTGGTAGTCGGCGGCTAACGCAAAGATCTCCCGAACCCGCAAATAAACCCGCCGCTCGCTGGCGCGAATATCACGGATGCGTTCCAGCATCTCGTCAAAGTAGTCAGGTACGGTAGAGGAACCCACGGGCGGATTTTTCAACCGCTCATCGTCCATCACAAAACCTTTGATCAGGTATTCCTGGAGCGTTCGGGTTACCCACTGGCGGAATTGGGTGCCTCGAGGTGAACGGACACGATAGCCGACAGCAAGAATGACGGGCAGACTATAGTGAAGTATGTTGCGGCTTACCTGGCGGCTTCCTTCCTGTTGAACTTGTAAGTAAGACTTACAGGTTGCGTTTTGCTCAAGTTCGCCTTCTTCATAGATCGCTTTAATGTGTTGGGTGATGGCTTGGGGAGTCACCTGGTAAAGATTCGCAATAGTCGCTTGGGGCAGCCATAGTGTTTCTTGCTCAAAGCGGCATTCAACACGCACTTCGCCGTCATCGCTGGCAAACATAACAAATTCACCTGCAGGGAATTGGGTTAAGTGCTTATCTGTCATGCCACCTCCGTTTTAATCAGACTAACAACGCTATGCTCCGATTAGTATGCCAGACGTTGTGACTCATTACGTACTGGGATAAGAATGTTCATTTTTATCATCACTTACTTATATCAGCAGCAGTACCAAGTTTATCATCCTCTTGCAGCCATAACTTCAGCCGTTGCGTTTATCAAGGCGCAGCCTAATTCGACAGTCGGCTAAGTGCCAGGAGCTGACCTTGCTTAAATACCCCTGAGGAATAATGGATTACTTAAAGAAAACTCCACACAAATTTTCTGCTCCACTCTCTCGTTAACTCAAAACAAATCATCAACCGAACTGTGCGATAGCGATCAGAACCCCCAACTTTCTTCTAAATTAAAGATAGAAGGGGGTTTTACAGAAGGTAGGTTATTCGTTCTCACAGAGTTGCTGGATGGCTTCTGCTTCTTGTAAATATGCCATTCTGTTACCCAAAAAATCTAGTCGGTTTTTAAGGAGGCTGATATTTAATGTTAAATACCTTTTTCTCGCCATTAGTTCACTACCTTGCAAACTCTCTAATTCTTCCAGCGGTGCAGTATCTATTTCATCGAGTTCAAGCTTATAAGCATTCAATCGTTGTTGATATTCGGAGTAAATAGGATATATTTGTTCAACATTCTCTATATCGCCTAAATGTAAGTGATTAATTTCAACTGGATACTTAAACCCTCTCTTTCCATTCCTTTTGTATTTAATGGATAGAGAGTCAGTAGCATTTACGGTACTGGCATTTGTCAGCTCTGTAATAACTGCCTCATCAATTCTCGCGTTCAAATGGTTATTAGCGTGATGAAGAAAAGTATCAATATTCTGAAGTAGAAATTCTGCTGCACCATGCTTTTTTATTTCGGTGCGGAGAGATTCATTAGGGCCACGTATTTTACCTTCAATTTTATAGTAAAAATCAGATTTAGCATCATTCGAAACGTAAACTACATTGCTCCCTGGCTTGCTGCCAACATACTCAAGAATCTGGCTCCAAACATAATAATCGCCGTATTCAGCGTCATAATTAATACCGTCGAATGAATAAAAACTTTCTTTCTTATCTGCGCTATCATCAAAGCCAGGGCCAACTTTGTACTTATACCGGATTTTCCCACTTTTATTTAAATCATCTACGACCTTCTGTTCATTAGGGGCGGAACCGATGCGACCTTCTGTTAGAACGTCAATTTTATCCCGTATCACATCATGGTTTTTTAAAAAATCTATATTGCTCTTTCTGATATCAATATGATTTGCAGAGAATTCATTGACAATATTTTCAATCTGGCTAAAAATGGTGTTAAGCTCGCCTTTTAAATTGGAATATCGTGAGATGGTTTGATTATGTTCACCATCAAAAACTTGAGTTTTTAGCTCATTGATAGATGCCTTGATTTTCTTTGGTATTTTTTCCAAGGCATCACGACTGTCCTTGACCACTTTTAGCCGATTTCGTTGATATTCGAGACACACATGATGAGGGAACCAGCATTGTTCTTTTATATTCTCCCATATTTCAAAAAAACGATTACGGGTTTCTTCCTCGCACCGATAGAGAGTAAGGAGGATGTTTGCATCAAAAATAAATATCGTATTTTCTGAAGTAAACATTGTGCCTATCGAATCTTCACTAATACCATAGAATCCTGAGAAACTGTTCTGCATGTTATACCTTCATGGATGTTAGATTATTGTATATTCATAAGATTACTGCCAAACCTACATCTTATCCTGTCTTTATTGCTTACAACAAATGGTAATTTAATCGCAATTTATCATCAAGATGATTTAAAATCAGTGTTTAGGGATCTTCACGGCAAACATAACGTCCGCTTCACGCCCTGAGACATTCGACAAGCTTTTTATGGCCTAAGTAAAGGCGAGTGTCGCGCTTCGAGAGCCAACAAATACTTTGCTTCATCGTACTGGGTTCTGGTCTTCCAGCAGCGGTAAATGATCCTTATCCATTTGAATGCCAGAGCCCGGATTGCAGATTGGTGAGATTTTCCTTTTTCTCGCAGTCCCTGATAATAAAGTCTGGCCCAGTATGATGAGTTAACCGTCTTGGCAGCCCATTCAACAAAGGTCTGCCTGACGAACTTGGCACACTGCCATCGCCAGTGAACCCAGGATTTCTGGCCACTTCGTTCTGTCACCGGTGCTATACCTGCGTAGTTTTGAATTTCTTCAGCGCTGTTAAACCGGTCACGGTTATCACCAAGTGCAGCAAGCATCCGTGGGCCCATACACGGCCCCATGCCCGGAAGTGATTTGAACAGCCCCGCGTCTGGCAATGTGTCAAACAGCGTTTCGATTCGTTCGTCATAGGTTTTGATGATTTCACTCACGACTTTAATTTGTGTCGCCAGTGCTGTTGCCATCAAAGCATTAGCCTCTATAACACTCGGGTCTGTCGTCAATGGGATCGCGTTATCAATACTCGCAACACGTTGCTCGGTAAGGGCCATTGCGCGGCCACCTTTGGCATTCAGAAAGTTGCGGATCGTGTCGCGCCTGGCTCGTTTCAGTTGTTGCAGACTGGGCCACCGGATAATCAGCTCACACAATAGTAAGCTACCCCGATGTGAGAACCACTCCAGTGGCTGAGGATAATACTGTTTTAGCGTGTTGATTATCCGGTTCACAAAACGGCGTTTATCTTCAACCAACTGACGGCGTTGCTCAACCAGTTGCTGAAGTAAGCGAATATCCGCATTGTCGGGTTCAATAGCTTTTATCTTCTGGGGGTAACGCAGCATTAACTCTAATGCCAGCTCGGCATCCTGCGGGTCATCTTTAGCGCCGCTGGGCGAGAAGGCTTGCCGGTAACGAGCCAGGGACAAAGCGTGGACGGGGAAAACGGTGATAAACGGATATTTCTGAAGAGCATACACCACGGGACCTTTCTTTAGCTCAACGGCGATAGCGATCCTGCCTTTTACCTTCTGGTGTAACTCAGTAAGCCAGACATCAAGCGCTTCTGCTGTATGTTCAATCACATGGAATACGCGTTCACCGTTTTTAAACTGAACACAGACATCGTGTTTTTTATCTGCCCAGTCCAGACCAACGTGCGCAGCAAATTGATTAGTCGCAGTCATCACCAACTCCTTTTCATCGGGGATTGGTATGCATTCCACGCTCTTCGAAAGAAATATAGCCAGCAGTTTATCTGCATGCCCTGAGTATTCGTTAGCGAACGTGGAGCACCTACTGGCTCGAAAGAAAAGCGGCGATCATCGCATGATTCTCGCTCAATATTCGTAACCAGTAAGCGCATACCCTGAATCACTTCAAAGTGTAATTCTCAGGGTGCGAATGACTATATTTCGCTCATAGCAGACGGCAAGTTACATAGACCTGTCCGTTCCCTGACAGGAGCGGACATTTGATATTTGACCGCATTTTATTGTTCTGCGGGGTTTGTTGGTTGGCGAAATAACCCCGCATTTCG
>NZ_MOXD01000020.1 GCF_001976145.1 Serratia oryzae | reverse complement strand
TGGTGTTATCCGCCGTTCTGTTGACGGGATGTGCCGGTAGCGATGTTGCCGAGTTGAACAAGAAAGTCAGCGACATGAGCTACGGCTTGCTCTCACTGGGTAAAAAAGCCGACAGCCATGAGCGTGGCGGTTTGCCTGCGATGTCAACGAATTCACCGGTAATTGATAAGAAAACCGCCCGAGAATTCGAGGTGCCGGTGGATGTGGATACCGCAGCCGCACGAGTCAAACGGTATTACCATTTTACTTCCAGTGATGTGGTAAACACCCTGAAGGGGCAGGGGTTGGAAGGGGGGACGAAGGCGGCAGCGATCACCCAAGGGGGCTATGCCTGGGACGCGCAACCGGGGGCCTACTACAAGATGGGCAGGGATTGGGGCGCTGATGAGGGGATTGAGGACACTATTCTGATTGAGCTTGAAAAAAATGGGGCGGGGAGTCGTATGTACATTACGTTCCGCTCCAGCGAGGCCTCTCACGTTACTGAGGCTTACACAGGTCAATTGTTTGCCCAAATCAAACAGGTCGCGGAAGGCAACGTGCGCTAACGGCGTCTGTATCCGGAGATGACCCGGTGGGGTCATCTCCGCGTTTTCTTTATTCACCGGTCTTTTTATCACTGTGCCCTTTTGGGTAGGGCGTTGTGCATGCTGAACTTGACCCGTGGGAGATAGGGAGGTGCAATGAAACTCTTTCTGTGTGAAAAACCCAGTCAGGGGCGGGATATTGCCGCTGTGCTGGGCGCAACCGAGAAGAAGCCAGGTTACCTGTCAGGGCAAGGAATTGCGGTCACCTGGGGATTTGGCCATCTGCTGGAGCAGGCCAGCCCGGATGTGTACGGCGAGCAGTTTGGCAAACCCTGGCGTACCGAGGTGTTGCCGGTGTTACCGACCCAGTGGCAAATGCAGGTCAAGCCAGAGTCTAAAGCGCAGTTTGAGGTGATCGAGAAACTGTTGCTCAAGGCGGATAGTGTGGTGATTTCAACCGATGCCGACCGCGAAGGTGAAGTGATTGCCCGTGAAATCCTCGACTATTGTGGCTATCAGGGCAACGTCGAACGGTTGTGGCTCTCTGCGCTTGATGAGGCCAGCGTTCGTGCTGCACTGGCGGCGATAAAACCGGGACATGAAACCTACCCTTATTACCTGGCGGGCCTGGGCCGTTCTCGCGCAGATTGGCAAATCGGCATGAATTTGACCCGTCTATATACTGTCAAGGCCCGTGACAGCGGCTACGGCAATGTACTTTCCGTCGGGCGAGTACAGACACCGACGCTCAATCTGATCGTTGAGCGTGACCGGCATATCGCCAGTTTTGTGCCAACGCCCTTTTTTGTGGTCACGCTGGCACTGGCGTCCAACGGTCACTCATTTCAGGCGCAGTGGGTGCCCGCAGCAACCTACTGTGATGAGGAAAAGCGCTGTATCCAGCAAGGGGTAGCGCAGCAGGTCGTCCAGCTTTGCCAGCAAACGGGTGTTGCCTCGGTCACGGAGATGGAGACCAAACGCGAAACCGTCTCGGCACCTCTGCCGTTTGATCTGGGTACCTTGCAGCAGCAGTGCTCAAAGCGTTGGGGACTCGGTGCTCAGCAGGTTCTGGATATTGCCCAGGCGCTGTATGAAACCCATAAAGCGACAACTTACCCGCGTACAGACTGTGGGTTTCTGCCGACCTCGATGTTGTCTGAAGTCCCCACCGTGTTTTCCGCCCTGGTAAAAAGTGATCCTGCACTCTCGACGGTGCTGGAACGGTTGCAGGCAGGTTTTGTTTCCCGTGCCTGGAACGATAAGAAGATCACCGCCCACCACGGTATTATCCCGACAAAGCAACCTTGCGATTTGGATAGCATGAGTGACACGGAGCGTCAGGTCTACCTGCTGATCCGACAGCACTATCTGGCGCAGTTTCTGCCGGTTTATGAACAGGATGCGACCCGTGTTTCTCTCAACTGCGGCGGTCAACTGTTTAAAACCCGTGGCAATGTGGTGGTGGTGCCGGGCTGGAAAATCCTGTTTGAGAAAGAGGAAAATGGCGAGGATGCGCAAGGTAATACTGAGAATGCTCAGCTTCCTGCTATGCAGCAGGGAACACAATGCCAGGTTACTAATGCAGCCATGAAGCCCCAGCAAACCCAACCCCCGGAGCATTACACGGAAGGAACCCTGATTGCAGCGATGAAAAATGCCGCGCAGTTTGTGACCGATCCCCGACTGAAGAAAATCCTGAAAGAGAATGCGGGGCTGGGGACGGAGGCGACACGGGCCGGGGTCATCGAAACCCTGCTGGCTCGCGGTTTCATTGTAAAGAAGGGGAAGTCTTTGCGTGCTGCCGTGGTGGCCGGTGAACTGATGGACATGCTGCCCGTGCCGTTGAAAGATCCCGGCATGACCGCGCTGTGGGAGCAGGCGCTGGATGAGATCGCCGAAGGCAAGATGTCACTGGATGATTTTATGGCCAAGCAGTCAGCCTGGACGGCCCAGTTGGTCGAGAAAGGGCGTCAGCAAGCGATAAGCATCACCGTTCCGCCCTCGCCGCCGTGCCCGGTGTGCGGTGGCGCGACCTTGCAGCGTACGGGGAAATCGGGGCGTTTCTGGGGTTGTCTGCGTTATCCTGACTGTACCGGGATAGTGAACCTGCCACAGTGCACCCGACGCCGAAGTGCCGCAAAAAAGAAAGTACGCTGAAGGGTAATCAATTTTCCATTGCGCTCGATACAGCGGTTTTGTTATTTTGCTTTTGCTTCTGAAGCACCCCGTGATTACTGCGGTTACCAGTAACGTGCACCCTGCCTTTACCCGAGACAGGGGGGTACAAGACGCAAAGTCTCAGTGAAAAACGCGTCGGGTTCGAAGGCTCGGCCTCTGAGTTGATAGATGTAGTGACAACAGCCTGTGGTGCAGGCGTGCGGGGACGGTATCAGGATGATGCGGTCCCCGTTTTTTTATGCGGTATAGGGGGGGTATGCAGTTAAGCCATGATTTCAGTGGGGCTTTGAGAACGTTTGCGTACTTCATGGCCAGTGGAACGCATTACATGCTTAAGGGTGTGGATTACCTCGATTTATATGGAACCGAACCGAGTGCAATTGAAATGGTCTTCGCAATATTCGTGAATGTCATAGAGCTTGATGATGAAGGTAATGTGCTCAATTTCACGTATGCCCAAAAAAGGGCGACTGATTACTTGAGGTCCTATTGCGAACCATCCTTCCAAATAATGCCGCCGCTAGAGGACTGGGAAATGGAGCTCTATTGTCCCCCTTCACGCTGAACCCATTTGTTGTGCCGGATAAACTTAAAACTTAATGGGAGTTGGTAAAGTGTTGACTTCTTTTTAGCCCGTTTGAATAATGACCAAGCTAACTCGTTGTCCCTGACAACAGCCAATGTCCTGGTGATTTGAGAAGGACGCCTTCGGGCAATCACAAGCCAAAGCGACCTTAACCTGAGAGGACGCGCTCTAGAGCGGTAACCCCCCTGAACCTTTGAGAGCGGGGATCGCAGTGTACTGCGATGAAGGTGCACTTATCCAACTCAACAGACTGTCAGCGTCTTCACGTTGACACCCTGCGGGAAACTCCCGTAGGGGACGTTTCTCCGCGTACCGGTTTATTCCCAAGGAGAAACACCATGTCTCAAGCTACTGCGACTCAAAATCAGACCAACTATTTCAATCTGCATGTTGATGGTCTGGGGTATCTCAGCCATCTCCGTGAAATCACCACGGCCAACGGTTCATTCCTGACCTGCGTGATTAACGCCTTACACGGTTCGACTGAGAAACCTGACTATACGCGCTTCGATGTAACCGTCTCGGGTAAAGAGGCCAGCGGTTTACTCCGGCGCTGCCAGAAAGCCGTCGATGAAGAGAAAAAAGTGCTGTTGGGCTTCAAACTCAGCAACCTGACGGCAGACGTGTTCACCTTGACCAAAGGCGATCATGCAGGTGAAACCCGACCGACCCTGAAAGCCCGGCTGATAAAAATCAGTTGGATAAAAGTGGGGCAGGAGATGGTTTACAAGGCGGAGAAATCAGCGTCAACACCAGAGGCTCCGCCCAGTAACGCCAATAAACAATACCCAGACAATGCCTTCTAGCTTGTCCATGTAACACCCCCTTACGCCAGAGCTTCTCTGGCGTTTTTTTTCTTTTCGGGAAATGAGTTGTTGATTGAGGGGGCGGTTGAAGATTCGCACAGTGGGCACGTCTTGTTGACTGTTTACTGAGGATATTCATGAAACCCCTTTCCCTTTCCCTGTGTTTATTGGCGGCGGCGGTACTGACCGGGTGTGTCAAATCGCAAAAAAACCTGCCGCGTGAGCCGGTGTCTCCGCTGGCCGGTGTTCAGCTCTCCAGCAATGTTCAATCGGCGCAGCCCGACCTGTTTGCCACCCCGCTGGAGGTGGTCCGCTATGACCGTTACCTGTTGGTCAGTACCTCGCCCTCCCAGGCACAACGTGCGCCGCTGGAGCAGGTGATTGATATCCGCATACCCGCATCTCTCTCGCCTACGGTGGCCGATGCCATGCGTTATGCCCTGCGCCAGTCTGGCTTCAGCCTGTGCAGCATCACGTCAGCTAATCGTGTGCTCTACAACCAGGCACTGCCCGCCGTGCATTACCAGCTCGGCCCCCTTCGCTTGAGTGAGGCGCTGCAAATCCTGGCCGGACCAGCCTGGCAACTGGAGGTGGACGCGGTGCAACGGGTGGTGTGTCACTCGCTGCGTGACGGGTTCCGTTTACCGCCAGCGCCCACCCCTGCGCCCAGTGCCAGCAGCAGTTTTCTGCAACCTCCCGCCATCAAGACGGTGACCCCGGTTGTGCAACCGCAACTCGCTCCGGCCCCCGCCCGGCAAAGGATGCTGAAATGAGTGAAATAATGGAGGAAACCCTGCCCGTGCGTTCGGGCAAGGCGATGCAGGTGCTGCGTTATGGCGTCTTCACGCTGCTGGTGCTGTCCGTTGCCGGGATTGGCGTCAAGGTGATGCGTCAATCTGCCGAGATTGCCACCCTGCAGACGGCGTTGGGACAGGTACCGGGGCGGGATGCGGTGCAGCAGGAACTGGACCGGTTGGGCGAGCAGGTCAATCACAACCGCGAGGCGCTGACCGCCTTGTCGGCCTCGCTGGAGAGGGTCAAGGCTGCGCCCGCCGTGGATAAACCGGCGTTTGAACAGTTGGCGCAGCAGGTGCGTCAGCTCGAGACCCAAGTCAGCCAGCCGGTATCGTCAGATGCACAGGCACTGCAGGGCGTTCATGCCACGATGGCACTGCTGCTGGCCCGTGTTGACACCCTGGAACAACGGGCCGGTGCAGCACAAACACCGGCAATCAAACCAGCAACCTCTGCCGTCACTCCAGCGGCGACCGTGCCCACCGTCAAGAAATCCCCCTCCCGGAGCGCCCGGTCTGTTGCTGCCCCTTTCCGTCTGACCAGCATTGAACGGCGCGGCGGCACGGTGTTTGTCGCCGTGGCCCCGCTGCAGGCGTTCAGCCTGGCGGATATCCGGCTGATGGAAACCGGCGAGACCTTTCAGGGCTGGACGTTGCTGTCCGCCGCAGGCAATCAGGCCCAGTTTAGCGTCGCAGGTCGGACGCAGACGCTGAGCGTGCAATAAAGGAGGTTCAGGATGAAATTGACATCAATCGCGCTGGTATTGGGCCTGGGACTGGCCCCGTTTTTCTCGGCAACCGCCACATTGCAAACCGAGCAATCCCAACAGGGGAATACCGCCAGCGTCAGCACCACCTTGCAGGCGCTGGAAGAAGCGCAGTCGAAAAAAAGTGCCCAGGAGTGGGAGCTGACCACCGAGGAATGGCAACGTTATCAGCAGTTGAGTAAAGGACGGCGCGGGATTTTATCGCCGGGGTTGGACCCGATTACCACGCTGGGTATCGAGGCGCGGACGGAGGAGGAGCGTCGTCATTTCGCTGAGCTGTCGGTCAAACAGGACTTTCAACGGGTGGAGGCCGAACTGGCGTTTCAGCGTGAGGTGAATGCCGCCTGGCAACGCATCTACCCCGATATCCTGCCAATTCAGGCCGTGGGCAGCACAACGGCTGCGGGCAACGGGCGACTGGCGCTGTTCGTCCGGGCTGACTGCGGCGCTCCTTGTGAAACCAAGGTCGCCTCGCTGTTGGCCACCCAACGCCCGTTGGATATCTACCTGGTGGGCAGTGACGGCAAAGACGAGGCGGTGCGGGCCTGGGCAAAGAAACTGGCTATCCCGGTCGAGCGGGTGAAAGCCAAGACGCTGACGCTCAATCATGACCGGGGCCAGTGGCTCAAATTCGGTCAGGGGCGGATGCCGGTGGTGCTGCAACAGGGAGAGAAGGGATGGCAAGTTACCGCCTATTGAGTGCACTGGCGCTGCTGTTGAGCAGTGCCAGTTGCCCGGCCGCAGTGTCGTCCCAGATGATACCCGCGGGTTACTACCAGGTGGCGACGTTGGAGCGGGTGCCAGCCGAGGCCCTGTACAGCCTGGCACTCACCGAGTCCTCCAAGAAACTTCCTCATGGGGTTCGCCCCTGGCCGTGGACCCTTAATGTGGCGGGGGCAGGGTATCGCTATGCCACCCGGCAAGAGGCTTACCAGGCGTTACTGGAATTTATGCGTCATCACTCCCTCAAGCGGATCGACGTCGGGATTGCCCAAGTGAATCTGGGCTGGAATGGCCACCACTTTCGTTCTGCCTGGGAGGCCTTCGACCCTTACACCAATCTGCACGTGGCGGCCCGTATTCTGCGCGACTGCTACGACAAACAGCCGGGGAGCTGGATAGCGGCTGCCGGGTGTTATCACCATCCGGCGGGAGGTCAGCCTGCCCGCACTTATCAAGCTATCGTCAAACGGCACTTGAACCGCCTGCAACCGGCTACGGGGGTACTGGTCTCAAATGTTGTCGTTGAACCCACTCAGGGAGCACATCCATGAATACCCGTTTTTTAACCCGTCTCCTGATACTCGGTCTCCTGAGTGCCCCGGCTTACGCGGAACTGAGGGTGATTGCCGATTTGGGCGGCACCTCAACGGCAGCGTATTTTGAAGGCATCAACAATCAGGGGGCGACGGTTGCCCCATCGAGTGAGCCTTCTCCTTTATCCCTGTCGGCAGCCACCGGATTGCCGGTCAGTACCCCCGAATTGACACCGGGGAACGTCGAGGCCCGGGCATTGAGCCTGCCGGGGATGCGCCCGCTGTTCCTGATTGGCGATGACGATCTGTCACGTCGCTGGCTCGCAATGCGCCGTGATGCATTGGTGCAGTTGAACGCCGTGGGCCTGGTGGTGAATGTGGCTAGTGAGGCGGCGCTCAATGACCTGAAGAAACACGCCGACGGGCTGGAGTTGCTGCCGGTCTCTGGCAGTGACCTGGCGAAACGGCTGGGGCTATCCCATTACCCGCTGTTGCTGACCGAGAAAGGGCTGGAGCAATGAGACCGGGCCTGCCGCTGGAGAGTTTGCCGTGGGGGATGGCGTTGCTGTTGCTCAGCCTGCTGGTGTGGTGGGCTTTGCTCGCCCGGGGAAAGTCCCTGCGCCATCGCCGCTATCAACAGCAGGCCCAACGTATTCTTGACCGTCTCCCCCAGTTGGCGGGTGACGGTCAACGCCTCAATTACTTGCGCAAAATCAATCCCTACGTGTTTGAAGAGTTACTCCTGACCGCCTTTGAGTTCCAGGGGTACCGCATTCAACGCAACCGGCGTTACAGCGGAGACGATGGACTGGATGGACAGGTGTGGATTGAGGGACAGCGTTACCTTATCCAGGCCAAACGCTATGCCCGTGCCATCACGCCGACCCATGTGGCTGAGTTCGGTGCGTTGGTGCGCCGCGAGGGTTGCCGGGGGCTGTTTGTCCACACCGGACGCACCGGCCCCAAAAGCCGCGCCGCACTGGCGCGTTTCCCCGAGATTGAACTGCTCAGCGGGCAACGCCTGCTGGCGCTGCTGATAAAGGACATCCCCTGATGAGCGACCGCTATGTGATTGAGGCCATGCTGCGGCCTGCTGTTGAACTGAATACGGCGGTGGTGGCCGCCTGTGCCAGCTATATTTGCGTGACCGCGCCATGGGCGGTGGCCTTGGCCCCGACGGTCAGTTACGTTACCGCCGGTGGGTTTGCTCTCTTCGCCCTGAAGCGGACCCGCGAAGGTCTGTTGGTGTTGCGCTACCGGCGCAATATCCGCCGTTTGCCCCGTTATGTGATGACCAGTGCTGAGGTGCCGGTGAGCCATCAACGCCTGTTTCTGGGGCGGGGGTTCCTGTGGGAACAAAAGCACACCCAGCGTCTGCTGGCCACGCTGCGCCCAGAGGTGGAACGCTATGTGAATCCCCCGGCGCTGTACCAGGCGGCGCGCCGCTTTGAACAACGTTATGAATACCGTTATCCCACGCTGTGCAAATGGCTTGCCAGCCAGTCTGCCCTCAACCCGGTACGACCGTTGCCTGACGTCGGCGGCAAACCTGCGCTGCACGGCATCGAGCCGGATGAGGTCAATGTCTCGCTGAACCTGCTGGAGCGGGTAGGGCATATGCTGGTACTGGGCACCACCCGCGTCGGCAAAACCCGCCTGGCGGAGCTGTTAATTACCCAGGATATCCGGCGTGGCAATGTCACCATCGTGTTTGACCCGAAAGGGGATGCGGACTTGCTCAAGCGTATGTATGCCGAAGCGCACCGCGCCGGTCGTGCCAGCGAGCTGCAGGTGTTTCACCTGGGCTGGCCGGATATCAGTGCCCGCTATAACGCCGTGGGGCGTTTTAACCGTATCTCGGAAGTGGCCACCCGCGTCGCCGGGCAACTGGAGGGCGGTGGCAACAATGCGGTATTCCGAGAGTTTGCCTGGCGGTTTGTCAACATCATCGCCCGTGGCCTGGTGGCACTGGGGCAACGCCCTGACTTTGGCCTTATCATGCGTTACGTCAATAACATCAGTGACCTGTATGAGGATTACGCCGAGTTCTACCTGTCGCAACACGCCCCTGCACTGTGGGGACAGATTGAAGGGCTGGTGCCCATTCTGGATGAGCGTGATGTACCGCGCCATATGGAGGGGCGGTCGATGCGGGTGGTGGCGATTGAGCAGGTGTTGGGCAGCGATGAGGGCAAGCGGATTTACGACCCCATCCTCGATGGCCTGCGCTCTTCGGTGCGCTACGACCAGAAATACTACGACAAGATTGTCGCCAGCCTGTTGCCGTTGCTGGAGAAATTGACCTCCGGCAAGACGGCGCAGCTCATTTCCCCGGATTATACCGACCTCACCGATCCGCGCCCGATTTTTGACTGGCAGCAGGTGATCCGCAAAAAGGGCATTGTCTATATCGGCCTCGATGCGCTGTCAGACCCGGAAGTGGCGGCAGCGGTGGGCAACAGCATGTTTGCCGACCTGGTGAGCGTGGCCGGTCACATCTACAAGTTTGGTATCAACGACGGCTTACCGGGGGAGGAGGGGAAGAAAACCCCGATCAGCCTGCACTGTGACGAGTTTAACGAGTTGATGGGGGATGAGTTTATCCCGCTGATCAACAAAGGCGGCGGGGCCGGTATCGAGGTGACGGCCTATACCCAGACTCTGCCGGATATCGAGGCGCGGTTGGGCAGTGCCGCCAAAGCGGCGCAGGTGGTGGGCAACTTCAACAGCCTGGTGATGTTGCGCGTTCGCCACACCGAGACGGCGGAGCTGATGACCAAACAGCTGCCGGAGGTGGAGGTGTATACCAAAACCCTGGTCTCGGGCGTCACCGACATCTCCAATCCAGAGATGGGCAGTGATTTTACCTCCAATACCCAGGACAGAGTGAGCTCCGTGCGCACCCCGCTGATCACCCCGGCCAATGTGATCAACCTGCCAAAAGGGCAGGCCTTTGCGTTGCTGGAAGGGGGCAAGCTGTGGAAGATCCGCATGCCGTTACCTGCGGCGGGGAATGATGCCCTGATGCCGGAAAGTCTGGGAAAGATTGCTGAGTACATGAAGAAAAATTACCGCACGGGCGATACCTGGTGGTCGGGGACGGCCCTGCCGGGCGACCGGGCACCGGAGAATGATCATGATGTGGTCTGAGAAGGAGCAAAGTGTGAAACAACAGTACCGTGTCCGCGCCGTCAAGGTATTCTGCCCCCGTCTGGGTGGCCCCGCCGAGGTGCCGGGGGAGATCCTGATGGTGTTAAACAGCCTACCCTGTTTAACCCCTTTCGTGCCGGAGATCCTGGCGGCATTAAACCAACTGGGATTTGATGCCCGCCGTGAACAGGAGCCTTGTCCGCCGGATCGGGTGGGGATCTGGGTAACGGTGTATGGCGAACCCATGTTGCTGCAGTGTGAGCTGGAAGCCCTGGGGCTGCATTAAGGAGAACGTGATGGCGCAAACATCTTCTTCCCCGCAACCGGTTCAGCAAACTGCACCGCCCAAGCGGCCCGGCCTGCTGACGACGGTATTGTGGGACATGCCCTGGCGAGTCGTCGGCATGTTGCTGGTCTCCCTGTTGTTCAGTCTGATCGTGGAGTACATCGGCATTGCCTTTTTCTGGCCGGAGCAGGGGGCCGAACACAGCCGTGCGGTGATGGTGACGGAAAGCGGTTATTTCTCGGCAGGGTTTACCCGTAGCCTGCTGCTGTCTGCACCGGTGACCACGGTGAGTACCTGGATAGCGCTGGGTTATCAGTGGTTGTTTGTGAACAGTGGTTTTTTGGGCTGGCTACAGTCGGCACAGTCCGGCAACAGCGGCAATGCGCTGACGGATGGCCTGAATGTCGGCGGGGCCTGGCTGCTTCAAACGGCGCGGGAATACCTGATGGCCACCATGTATGTCACCCTGGTGTTTCTGATGCGGGTGACCATTCTGGTGCTGTCGGTGCCGCTGTTCGTTCTGGTGGCCCTGGTGGGGATTGTGGACGGGATGGTGAGACGCGATTTGCGGCGCTACGGTGCCGGGTATGAGTCGAGTTTTTTGTATCACCATGCCAAGCGGTTTGTGAAACCGGCGGTGTATATCCCCTGCGTGCTGTACCTGTCTGCACCGTTCTCGGTCTATCCGAATCTGCTGTTGCTGCCTGCTGCGCTACTGATGGGATTAGCAATCTCGGTGACGATGGGGTCATTCAAAAAGTACCTCTGAGTGCGGTTGGAAGCTTCTCCGCAGAGCAGCCACCATCCCTGTGGGATGGTGGCTGCGATTGTCGATGATGCTAAGGCCTTGATGCATTAACACACTACAAGTCGACCAAAGAATACCCACCCACCGTAGAGAGTAACCCCCAATATTCCAGTCGCGTAATACCCCGTCTTATAGCGGTCGCGAATGTAAAGATTGCGCAGTAACGCAATCAGTAGAGGGGTTATCAGAAAGAGTGCTGCGATGCCCGCCTGGAGGGTACGGTTACTGAATGACTGATGAGGGATACTGCAGACGCTGTCCCCTGGTTCCAGCATCCAGTCGTATTTGTTGATCGAGAAGAATTCAATGGCAAGATAGGCAAATGCAAAATATCCCACTATGGAAACGATATCGATTACTTTCTCTTTATCTATTCTCATGTCAGGTGTTCAGTCCCAGAAGTTTTCTGATGTGGTGCCTGATTTGATCTACAAGAACAGCTTTCGTCGAGGGGGCTGTTTTACTTCTTTTTAAACGGTTTCTTAGGGGTATTCCTGGCGAGCGTGTAGAACATCAAGTACCTCAATACAATCGACCAGTACCCGATACACAACGATATAGTTGGGGTGAGCGACGATTTCTCGTGTACCAGGAACTCGACCAGGACGAAAAATATAGGGATGTTCTGTTGCTGGAAGCGTTGAGTCCTCAATCCGATGCAGTAAAGACTCGGCAGCGAAAGGGTTCTGTTCGGCGATAAAGGCGATTAACGTGTAGAGTGCAGTTCGGGCATCGTCAGTCCATTTGACCGGTAACATCAAGCCTGTTTCCTTCTTGCTTTAGCCTCTTCGATAATCTTCCAGGCACCCGCCATCACTTCATCGTGGGGAATGCGGGGTTTTGTACTGTTCATCGCCGCTTCCACTCTGGCACGGAACCAGCGGTCATAGCTGTCTGCCTGCTCTTGCGTATCAAACTCTGACACGATGGGGGACAGTTTGGTTGTCATGGTGGCTCGCTCCTTATTCTGCTGACCTTTTAACCAGTATAGCCTGTTCCGTTGTTCAGACCAAGCGGGGAGAAAGGGACAGAATAGCAAGCCTGTGCGTCTTTCTGTTCCTTTCTCCCTGCCTGCGGGGCGCACAAGCGGGCTTGTGCCGGGGTGGCAAAGAACCCCGATGGCGCGGCCCGCGCCACACTGTTGACACCTGCCTAAATTTTCACAATCCCCCTTCTAGTTGTTTGCTGACCCTGCTGCTCCTTTTCGCCACTCTCTGCCTTGCATCCATTACTCGAAAAGGAGGTTCCCATGCACATAGCACCGCTGCGGGCGTTGTGCCTTGCAGGTTGTCTGTGCACCGCGCTGTCCGTGCAGGCCGGTGAGAAAGACGAGTTGGCCCTGGTCATGAAGCAACTGGACCAGGTGCAGGCCAGCCTGGAACGCGCCCGTGTGGTGGCGGTTCAGGACGGTCAGTCCGGGCGTTTTCACTTTGACTACCTGCGGGCCACTCAGGACGTCAACACGATGCGCCGGGGGATTGCGTTTTACCTCGAACCCTCCCGCGCGCAACCCACCCCATCGTCGCTCTCCGGGCAATACCGCCAGGAGCGTCGGTAATGAATGACGCCCAGACCGCCGCGTTTAGAGCCGCTGCCAGCAACGTCGAACCCGCCGTCCTGAACCTGCTGTTTATCGGTTCGCTGATAGCGGTACTGACGTTGTGGGCCGGGTGGGGGCTGGTTCACGTCTATCGGGGCTATGCGGCAGGCAACATTAAAGCGTCTGCACTGCAACGCTTTGTGGTCCGTGTCGTCATCCTGCTGCTGGTCAGTGTGTATCTGTTCGCCAGTTAATCACGTTATCTCTTTTATCCCTTTGTAAGGAAACCATCATGAATCTGCAGTCTCTTTTCGCTTCCGCCCGTCGTCTGACTCACCGCGTCCGCCAAGGGGCCACCGTGCTGGCCCTGACGGCGGTGACGTCTTCCCAGGCCGCTCTGCCCACCGTGGAAGGCCCTAAAACCAGTACCGACAGTTCGTTCTACGGCCAGATTTCCGGCTACCTCAACGATGGCATTGTGCTGGGGGGCCTTATCCTGGCCGCCGTGGCGCTGCTGGTCGTGGCGAATTCCATCATTGCGACGTTTGCGGAAGTCCAGCAGGGGCGTTCCACCTGGGCCAAGTTCGGCATGCTGGTTGTGGTCGGTATCGTGCTGGTCGTGGCGGTCATCTGGCTGGCCACCAAAGCCGCCACGGTCATCGTCGGTTAAGGCAGGCACGGTATGGCGACCATCACGTTTTTGCCTGACAGGCTCAACGCCGAGCCTGTGGTGTTCAAAGGCTTCACCACGCCAGAGCTGTTTATGACCGCGGGGTTGAGCGTACTGGGCGGCCTGGTGGTCGCCATACCCTTTGCGCCGTTTATCGGCTGGCTGGCATTTCCGACCGTCAGTTTGTTGATGCCGCTGTTTACGGTGTTCTTCGGCGGCAAGCTGATGTCCCGCTTCAAGCGCGGCAAGCCGGAGAACTATCTGTACCGGCGCGTTGAGCTGTGGCTGAGTCGCCAGCGGCTGGGCAATCCCCACTTGATACACCGTAGCCAGACCTGGGCATTGCGCCGTTCAACGCCGGTCATTCGCCAGTTTCAGGAGGAGTTTGATGAGTAAGTACCGAAGTGCGGTCAATGCGCGTGACCGCCATATTGCCACCCTGCGCGGGGCCTGCGGCGTGCTGCTGGTGCTGTTGATGGTGGCTATCGCCGGCTGGATGCTGTCGCCACGCAACCTGACCGTTCATAACCCGCCCGACCTGCGCTCGGGCTCGACCCGCGCCTGGTGGGAGGTTCACCCGTCCACCGTCTACAGCTTTGCCTTTTACATCTTCCAGCAACTGAACTCCTGGCCTAAAGACGGCAATACCGACTACCCGTACCGCATCAGCACGCTGTCTGCCTACCTGACGCCCACCTGTGAAGAATGGCTGAACAAGGATGCAAAACAGCGCAAGTCTGCCGGGGAGTTGCGTGAGCGTGTGCGGGGGATCTCGGAGGTGCCGGGTCGCGGTTACAAGGATGACAGCGTCACGGTGGTGAGCCGTGACAGCTGGATTGTGCGTCTGGATCTGGTGGCCGACGAGTATTACCACACCGAGCCGGTCAAGCGTGCCCTGGTGCGTTACCCGCTGAAGGTAGTGCGTTGGGACCAGAACCCGGAAGCCAACCCGTTTGGTCTGGCCCTGGACTGCTACGCCGATATTCCGCAACGCCTGGAAGCGGCCCCGGCCGCGCCGGTTGAGAAGAAAGGACTGTTCTGATGCGTATAAAACATCGTCATTATCTGCCGCTGTGCCTGGCGTTGCTGGGTGCGGTAGGCGCATTGAGTGTCCCTTTGCCGGTCGAGGCGGTAGAACTGATGAAGTGGGAGCGTATCCCGCTGCAGGTGCCGCTGACCGTGGGGCAGGAACGCATTGTGTTTGTGAACAAGAATGTGCGTGTGGGTTTCCCCCCGGAGTTGAATGGCAAACTCCGGGTGCAGAGTACCGGCGGGGCGGTCTACCTGCAGGCGAACAGAGCCTTTGCCACCACGCGACTGCAATTGCAGGACGTGGAGAATGGCGAGCTTATCCTGCTGGATATCACTGCCCTGGAGGGCAAGCAGGTGCGTGAGCCAGTGAGCCTGGTCTACCAGGGCGAGGTCTCCAGTGCCACGGCCAGCAACAACACCTCGGTCAGCAGTGATGAAGCCGCGATACCCAAGGGTAAGACGTCCGCGAAAGAGCAGGCCCCGCGTATCACCACCCCGTTGCCGATTGCGCTGACCCGCTACGCGGCGCAAAGCCTGTATGCCCCTCTGCGCACCCTTGAGCCGTTGCCCGGCGTGCATGCCATTTCGCACGGTTTGCCAGCAAACATGACCTCACTGCTGCCCTCCGAGCCGGTCACGGTGCGCCCATTAGCGGCCTGGGGCGTGCAGGGGGTCAACGTGGTGGCGCTGAAGCTGACCAACCAGCGGTGGGGCAAGGTGGTGCTCGACCCGCGCCGACTGCAGGGCAATTTCACGGCGGCCACCTTTCAACACCGTTGGCTCGGTGCGGCCGGTACGCCGGAAGACACCACCACGCTGTACCTGGTGATGCAGGGCCGCCCGGATGCGGCGTTCTTGCCAGAGCCGGTTGCCCCGAGCGTGAAGGGCAAGGCGCGAACCGCGTCAGGAGGGCAGACTCATGCAAATTAAATCCAATACCTTGCTGAAAGTCCTGGTGCCGGTGGTGCTGTTTATTGCCGTGACCATCGGCGTGAAATCCTGTGGTTCAGGCCCGGCACAGGAGTCATCGGTGGTGAAGTCGAGCGCGGTGGCCGATTTGACCGATGAAGAGCTGCAGATACTGGGCATCGAGGGGGATACCCCTGAAGACACCCTGCGCACCCTGGTGGCGCGTCTGAAGGTCATCCAGGACAAGCAGACCAGTCTGGAGCGGCAGAATGTCACGTTGTCGGAAGAGAACGCCACTCTCAAGGAAGGCGGGGTGAATGTGGATAACCGCATTCGTGATGCGGTCAATGTGGCGAAACAGGAAGAGGCTCAGGCCCGGCAAAAACTGCAGGCCGAGCAGCAGCGTCTGGCCATGCTGATTGACAACCTGAAAAGCGCGGGCGGTATAGGCGGCACGGCAGGCCAGCCATTGACGGCAGGGTCATCCGCATCTGGGCAGAGCCAGTCGGGGGATTTGCCGATTGGGCTGGGCCTGGAGGGCGGTGATGTTACCACGGGCACCGTCAGCGGCGGCGTGATGTGGATTGAGCCACAGGACGCGGTGCAGCTTGACCGCAACGGCAAGCCGGTCATCGGGGCCGCTGCCGTGGGCACGGCGGCAGGTACCGGCAGTTTCCAGTTCCCGAGCTCGTTTGCCAGCCTGGATGACAATCAAATCAGCCGCCAGAAAGCGGAACTGGACCGGGCGGCGAAGAATCAGCAGGCCATCGAGGAGGCGACCCCGGTGTATACGCTGCCGGAGAACTCGACGCTGATTGGCAGTCGCGGCATGACCGCGTTGCTGGGCCGGGTGCCGATAGACGGCAAGGTGACTGACCCCTACCCGTTCAAGGTGCTTATCGGCAAGGAGAACCTGACCGCCAACGGCATCGAACTGCCGGACGTGGAAGGGGCGATTGTCTCCGGCACCGCCACCGGTGATTGGGTATTGTCCTGTGTCCGGGGCGAAGTGCATTCCATTACCTTTGTCTTTACCGATGGCACCGTGCGTACCGTGCCGTCTCCGGCCAAATCCAGCGATGGCAGCAATGGCAAGACAAACGCGGGCAGCATTGGCTGGTTGTCCGATGAAAACGGCGTGCCGTGCCTGTCCGGGGAGCGCAAGTCCAACGCCTCGACCTACCTGCCGACCCTGTTCGCGTTGTCGGGGGCCGGTGCGGCGGCGGATGCGATGGCCAACAGCCAGACCACCACCTCGGTGGACGGCACCACGGTCACCAGCACCTTGACCGGCAGTGCCGGGCAGGCGGCGTTGGGCAAGGCGTTGTCGGGTGGCACCAACGAACTGGCTCAGTGGGTCAAGGCCCGTTACGGCCAGATGTTCGATGCCGTGTATGTGCCACCAGGCGCACAGGTGGCGGTGCATATCACCCGCCAAATCCCGATTGACTATGAAGAGCAGGGCCGCAAGGTCCGGTACGAGTTTGATATGCGCCAGCAGCATGGGCTGGACTGAGGAACATGAGATGAAACAGCGACTGTTAGCGTTATTTTGCCTGGCCATCCTGTTGACCGGCTGCAGTACCACCAAAGATGAAATGTTGCCACCGGGGGATGCCACCATGTTGGAACTGTGGCAGAACAAGGGCTCGTCGGCACGGACGGCCACCGAGGCCCGCAGTACCTTACGCCGGGGTTTGAGTGATGACGACAGCGTTGCCCGTCAGACTATCGAGGAGAGCTATACCCGCACGGCAGAAAACGAAATCCAGCAGGTGTTCCCACGTCTGCCCAACCCCGATATGGTGATTTACATCTACCCGCACCTGGCGGGAAATGTGCCCGCGCCGGTACCGGGTTACAGCTCGGTATTCCCGTTTTATAGTGGGGTGCAGTATGCACTGCCGGGTGAACGTACGGAGGCGCTGTAATGTTCTCATTATTTAGCAAGAAGAAAATCGGCAAACAAGCTCCCGCAGCAGAAGACGATGGCCTGGATACGGCGGTCTTGGCGCGTGAGCCGCAGGTGAAAACCGGCAAGCTGACGGTGGCCGAGGAAAGGGCCCTTTACCCGAACAACCCGACGTTTGTGGATTACCTGCCGTGGGCCGAGTACCTGCCGCGCAGCCAGTGCCTGTTGCTCGATGACGGCGTCTCGGTGGGGGCGGTGTTCGAGATTGTGCCGGTGGGCACCGAGGGCCGGACGCCGGAGCGGCTGGAGGAGATCCGCGACGTGGTGGAAGACGCGCTGCAGGACAGTTTTGAGGAGCGGGATAGCCACCCGTGGGTGGTGCAGTTTTATTGCCAGGATGAAACCGATGTCACCGAATACCTGGATAAACTGCGTGGTTACGTCAAGCCCTGGGCGCAGGGCACTGCGTTTACCGAGGCTTACCTCAGCGAGATGGAGCGGCACATGCGCGGGATTGCGGTTCCCACCGGGCTGTTTATTGACAAGGCGATCACCGGCGCACCCTGGCGCGGCCAGCAACGCCGGACCCGGATGGTGGTCTACCGCTATATCAATCCGGCACTGCGTGAACCCCACCCCCCGGAAGAAGCGCTGAACCAGGTGTGTGAGCGACTGTCATCGGCACTGGCGGGGGCGGGCGTGGTGGCGGCCCGGCAGAACGGCGAGCAGATCCACGCCTGGCTGTTGCGCTGGTTCAACCCCGCGCCGGACTGGATCGACAAAGAGACCTTGTATCGCACGGCCGCGCACCAGGATAACGAACGCGGGGTGTTACCGGTAGAAAACGACTTTAGCGAAACCGTGCTGTTCTCCCCACCCCGTTCGGACGTGGAGCGCGGGGTGTGGTGGTTTGACGAGGTGCCGCACAAGGCCATCACCATTGACCGGCTGCGCCGGGCTCCCACCGTGGGGCACCTCACCGGCGAGACGCGTAAGGGGGAGAATATCAATGCGCTGATGGACCTGCTGCCGGAAGGCACGGTGGTCTCGTTGACCCTGGTGGTTCAGCCCCAGGACGTGCTGGAAGAGCGCTTTAATCACCTGGCGAAGAACGCGATTGGTGAAAATACCGAGTCGGAGCGGGTGCGGGAAGATTCGGAGACCGCCAAGCGTTACCTGGGGGAAAAGCACAAGCTGTACCGGGGCAGCATGACGTTTTACCTGAAGGCCCCGACCCTCAAGGTGTTGAACGCCCGCCAGCGCGACCTGACGGCGGTACTGCTGAACGCCGGGCTGCAGCCGGTGAAGCCGGAGTTTGATGTGGCCCCGCTCAACGGCTACCTGCGCACCTTGCCGATGTGCTTTAACCCGATGCACGACAGGAAACACTGGTACACCCGCCTGACCTTTGTGCAGCACATGGCCAACCTGCTGCCGGTGTTTGGCCGGGATACCGGCACCGGCCATCCCGGCTTTACCTTTTTTAACCGGGGCGGTGCGCCGTTGACCTTTGATCCACTCAACAGCCAGGACCGTGCCAAGAATGCCCATCTGGTGCTGTTTGGTCCCACCGGTTCGGGGAAATCCGCCACGCTCAACAGCCTGTTCGCGCAGTTGATGGCCATCCACCGGCCAAGGCTGTTTATCGCCGAGGCCGGTAACTCCTTCGGCCTGTTTGCCGACTACTGCGAAGAGCTGGGGCTGACGGTAAACAAGGTCAGCATCAAGCCGGGGTGCGGCATCTCGCTAGCGCCGTTTGCCGATGCGCACCGGCTGATTGAAACGCCTGCCGCCATGGTGAGCGAAGAGGAACTGAGCGAGCGTATCGAGACCGAGGAGAGTGACGAGGATGACGATGAGGAGCGTGACATCCTGGGCGAGCTGGAAATCGTGGCGCGACTGATGATCACCGGCGGTGAAGCCAAGGAAGAGGCCAAGCTGGAGCGGGCCGACCGCGGCATGATGCGAGAGGCCATCCTGGCGGCGGCGAAAACCGCCTATGACCAGGGACGGCAGATGATCACCGGCGACCTGCAGGCGGCGTTGTACCAGTTTGCTTCAGATGAGGCTCGCCCCGAAGTGCGCCGTACCCGGGCGCAGAACATGGGGGAATCGCTGGGCGTGTTTATGCAGGGGTTCCTGGGTGAGCTGTTTGACCGCCCCGGAGAGAACTGGCCGGAAGCCGATGTGACGTTGATTGACCTCGGGACGCTGGCGCGGGAAGGGTACGAGGCAGCGCTGGCGGTGGCCTATACCTCGCTGGTGAACACCATCAACAATATCGCTGAGCGTGACCAGTTCCTCGACCGGGAAATCGTGTTTGCGACCGATGAAGCCCACATGATCACCACCAACCCGCTGTTGGCCCCGTTCGTGGTCAAGATAGTGAAGATGTGGCGAAAACTCGGGGCCTGGTTGTGGCTGGCGACGCAGAACCTGGAGGATTTCCCTGACACCTCGAAGAAGATGCTCAACATGATTGAATGGTGGTTATGCCTGGTGATGCCGCCGGAAGAGGTGGAGGAAATTGCCCGGTTCAAGAAGCTGACGGCAGAGCAGAAGGCGATGTTGCTGTCAGCCACCAAAACCCCCCGTTGTTATACCGAAGGGGTGGTGCTGGCCAGCCGCATCGAGGCGCTGTTCCGGGCAGTGCCGCCGAGTCTGTATCTGGCGCTCGGGATGACCGAGAAGGAAGAGAAGGCGGCACGTCGGGCAATTATGCAGGCACAGGGGGTGACGGAACTGGCTGCAGCGAAACAGATTGCTCACCAACTGGACGTGGCTCGCGGTATCGCTAAGGCGGCAGAATGATGCAGTTGAAAAAGACGGTACTGGAGATAATCGCCGGTGACGGCCAGGACGGCGGGGTGCTGTTTGAGGCCCCGCCGCAGGGTAACCCGCGTATCAGTGAGGCCCATGCCGAGCAGTTGGCTGAGTTGTGCAAACAGGTCCAGGCACGTACCCCGTCAGTGCTCACTATCACCTGTTCGCCGCACCGGGTGGGGCATCACAGCTGTGTGGCGGTGAAACTGACCGGAGCCGATGACTGCGTTAATCTGTTGCTGACCATCACCGGCACGCTGCGTTTGCCTACCCCGCAGGATTATGCCCAGGCCCCGCGCTGGTATATCAATCTGCCGGATGCGGTCGATGCGGTGTACCTGGTGACGCAGTTGGCGGCGCGGTTGGGTATAAAAACGAATTAGTCGGTCTGGTACCTGCCTGTTCTGTCTGTTTATAAGTCGGCCATCGGGCCGATTTATTTTTTAGTCTCCGTCGAGCACTGGCTTTTTGTCATTGCGCGTATCCCCTGTTCTTTGTTTATGCCTAAAAAGGGATAGTTGGCACGAAAAAACTGTCGCCAGGTCTGCATCTGGAGTAAATACGATAGGCTTCATGATGACTTCCATGACAGCTTTCGCCTTCGCTTCACGACGGACCAGAAAAAACCGTGGGTCAATACACCCTTGCCAAAGGCAAATCGCTGATCCTGGTCGTATACGCTGGAGACAACATGTCGCGCTTCATCGTCCACACCTGCTCTGTCCCCTGTCCGGCAAACCAGATTTTGGCGCGACCTGACTGGTTGATGCGGTCCAAAACTCCCATCAGTTGCTCGCTATTAGCCCGGGGCTTGTCTTCATCGAACAGCCCCAACTGCGCCACGCCGTGGCTGAAAAAATCTTGCAGCATCACGCCCCCTTTTTGGTATCGGTGGCCGGGTTGCCAAATCGCGTCCAGGCAGCGCAACGCGGTGGCCATGATGTCGCGTGTATCTTGCGTGGGGGTGTTTAACTGCACGCTGGCCGAATTACCGTAATAAGGTTCATGGGGGGAGAAGGGGCTGGTCTTAATCCAGGCGCTCACGTGCCGACAATACTGGCGTTCTTCGCGCAATTTTTCCGCCGCACGCGTTGCGTACATGCAAATCGCCTGGCGCATGTGCGCGTACTCCGTGATGCGATCGCCAAAAGAACGGGAACAGATGATCTGCTGCTTGGTTGCTGCAAATTCCTCAAGGGCAAAACAGGGTTCGCCGCGCAACTCCCTCACCGTTCGTTCGATCACCACGCTGAAATGCTTGCGGATCATCGCAGTACTGGCATCGGCCAACTGCAGCGCAGATCCGATCCCCATTAGCTTCAGCTTTTTCGCTATCCGCCTGCCGATGCCCCAAATCTCTTCCACGGGCACCATGGCCATCAGCTTACGTTGCCGCGCCAGATTGGAGAGATCGACAACGCCACCGGTCTTATCCCACTTTTTGGCCGCAAAATTTGCCAGCTTTGCCAGCGTTTTGGTTTGCGCGATGCCAACGCCCACCGTCAGCCCGGTATCCTTTAGAACGCGGGCGCGGATCTGCCGCCCAAAGGTTTCAAGCTCAATGCAATGACGCACGCCGGTCAGATCGAGAAAGCTTTCATCAATAGAGTAAATCTCAATACGCGGTACCATTTCTTCCAGGACGGCCATCACCCTGGCAGACATGTCGGCATACAGTTCGTAGTTGCTACTGAAAGCGACGCCTCCGGCACGCTCAAATTTTTCTTTGATCTTGAAGTAGGGGCCGCCCATTTCAAGCCCCAGCAATTTTGCCTCTTTGTTGCGGGCCACCACGCAACCATCGTTATTCGACAGCACCACCACGGGCCGCCCGCGTAAGTCTGGCCGCCACAGTGTTTCGCAGCTCGCATAGAAGCTGTTCACATCAGCCAGGGCGTACACTATTTCAGCCTCGTGATGGTTGATACCACCACCCCAACGACTTCTATTCCATCACCACCATCTTGCAGTGGTATAGGCGGGTATTTAGGGTTCATCGGCTCAAGCTGGGCAACCGGCCGCAAACATAGCCGCTTGACGGTGAACTCACCGCCGAGGCTGGCGATCACAATGTCGCCATGCTCAGCGGTGATACTGCGATCAACCACAAGCATTGAACCGTCCGTGATACCGGCCTCGAGCATGCTTTCACCCGATGCCAACAGGAAGTAAGTGGCGTTGGGGTGGCTGATACAATACTCGTTCAGGTCGATGCGCTTGTGTATGTAGTCCTGCGCCGGTGAAGGAAAACCCGCAGGTACTTTGTCAGAGAACAGTGGGATGTTGAGTTTTATCGGGGTTGGTGTTGGAAATGAGATTTTCATGGCACGGCTCTTTACTGTTTTTATATACAGTATAGATATGAGAAATGGTGGGTAAAAGGTGAATTTATTCGGAGAATGGTATGAGATTGATCGCTAAAGAAAGAAAGTTTTTGGCTGCTGCCCTTCCCGATGTTCAACCCTAGACGAACATCACGAAGCCGGTACGGGGCAGCATGAGTTATGTAGTGGCCATTTTGGGGATTTCAACTGCGGGTATCATTCTTATCACTTAAAGTGATTAATGAGCGTTTTATAGACGCGGCGTTCGCCGTTTGCGAGCCAGGATATGTAGCATGTGGCTGTTATGTGCCATGAGCAGACATTGCTGGCATCACAATATGTTAATCAACGGGTAGCTGGTCAGCGCTACATTATGAGGCGTTAATGGCTTGAATTGATGCACTGATAGCACGTGTCGCAGAACTGGTGTCAAGAAATCCGAGGGGGCAAGAAATAGTGTAATCATTATATTTAATGGTATTACTAAACATATATATGTGTGCGGTGCTAAGTTAGTAATGGAAATAACTGACCATTCATTTTCAAGCAGTATGCTTTATAGAGGCTTGACGATTTCTTGATACAAAAAGTTAACTACTTTCGTGATCTCTGATATAATGAGATAGACACGCACACTGACGAACAAACTGTTCTCTTTATTGACAAATTCAAACGGTGAAACTTTGATTAAGAGCAAAAATGAAATTATCGAAGGGTTGGGATTGGATACGTTAAATATCAATGAGCATGAAGACAACAATTTCGAAGTATACAAGTATTTCGAAGGTGAATTTGAGAAACTTATCAGTACAAATGCTGAACTCTATGGGATAGAACCTGTCATTTTTTATATAGATAACTCTACAACATGTAACGCTTTTGCTACAAAACGTAATGGTTATAATATTATGGGGATCACTAAAGGTTATCCTATTCTTATTGGAAATAAATTCAAGAAAGACTTTTTTGATAGTTTAATATTTGCTGCATTTTTAAATAATGAAAGTGTTTCAGATGGCTTTGCATCGTTATATAAAAACGAAAACTTCTCATTTAGTAAGTTCATGCTTGATTGCTCAATTCACTTTACGTTCCATCATGAATTTCGTCATTTACTCCAGTTTAATGTAATCAAAGATAAAACAGACAATCATCTTACAGAGAATTGTTTTGAACGACCTTTCGATCTTAAAAAACATATTCTAGAATACGATGCTGATAAAAGTGCCGCTAACAAAGTTGTGCTATATGCTGCAAGTATTCTTAGAAAGTTTGGCTTTCGAACTGATGGTGAGTTTTTAGCATTAATATATTGTGCATTAGGTAGTTTATTTATTACTAGAGTGTTGTTCAATTATGGCTTAGTTGGGCAATGGCAAGAACCTCTTAAACCTAACCCGATGGAATTTTATACCAAAAAGAACTGGCATCCTCATCCCGCGATTAGAGCACTCAACTTGCTGGATAGCTTCAATGTGTTTATTTCAGATGGGTATCCTCATCTGAAAATTGAAAGTCAAAAATTGATAACAAATAGTATGGGGATTACGAAGTTGTACCTAGATAAATTATTACCAAATGTGGATACAGCAGGCTTGATCTTTGGGGATATGTTCTCAGAAATAGAGAAATCTAATGAATACAATAACTACTTACATAATGAAGCTTTGAGTGACCCGATAATACAACAACTGATTGATAAGTCACTATGAATTGCAACTGTTTCTGTAGTCACTTTCGTGAGAGCAGGCCACAAAAGTGACTACTTCCGCTCTTCGCTCAAACCGATCTGTTATTCCTGCTTAAGAAACATGCTTAACATAGGATATTTTCCATTTTCCAAGCTGACCCCATCTTTACCAATATTTAGGGATTGGATGTAGTGATGCTGAGATGAATTTCAGTGGCCGCATAAAATCCTGTCATTAAATTTCCAAATAATAAGCAGTTGATTGCCACAAAAGGGGAATATAAAATCGCGCATTTACTGACTACCTAATGCTAGAACCAGTTCTTTGCAGCGGGGATCGCGCTGAAATCTCATGATCGTGTCATCAAGGTTTAACCCCGCCAGGAAATAAAGATCTTCCAGTATCTCAACCGCATCGCTATAGGTTAACCGCTTGGTGAAAGGCAGGGCATGTTGCGTACGTAGGATGTTTTTACTCAACCCTTTTTTAAAAGCGGGGAATAACTCCGTTGTGGTGCTGCGATTGTCTTCGCAGACAGTCAGCGCCACTTGCATTATTTCCGTCAGTTTCTGTAACGGATCGACCTGATGGTTGACATGGTGCAGGTTAAACTCCCTGAACAGGCGCAATAGCATTTGCTCGTTGTCATCCAGCCGGGAAAAAAATGTGAATCCTTTTTCACTCTTTAACGACAGGAAGAATATCTCATCAGGAAGCGTCATTATCAACTGCGAGACATCATTGTCAAATTGATTATGCTGCATTTTTCTTTCTATCGCCCAATACAGGACAATTTTATGTAATAGGTTGTAGGCGCGGAAACGCCCCGTATGCACCTGTTCAGCAATCTGTTCAAACTTCTGGCTGAAGCGAAATGCCGTTTCTAAATCACCATGTTCAATATAATGATGCATTAACCAGTAATGCATAAATCCATGACCCAGCAGGGACAAATCGGAGGCGAAAATCTCGATTTCAAACAGGAAGTCATCGAGTGCTTCGATTTCCGGCCACTCTGCATCGACGCCAAACTCTGCGGCGACATCCAAAATACCCGGATAAAGCGATTGCAGGTTAGGAACTGAATCGCCCCGAGTTTTTTGGAGAGTTTTAATTCTGGGCACTCAGGCTGCCCGTTTCTTGTTTCCAAGGGAAGCATAATACGCTTTTTCAGCTTCAACCGGCGGGATATAGCCTATCCGCGCCAGCAGGCGTCGATTGTTATACCAATCCACCCAGGCCAAGGTCGCCAGTTCTACTTCTGACCGACTTTTCCAACTCTGACGATGGATGACCTCCGCTTTGTACAAGCCGTTGATGCTCTCCGCCAGCGCATTGTCGTAGGAATCACCCGTACTGCCTGTTGACGCCAGAAGATTGGCCTCCTGTAACCGTTGGCTGTACGCCAGTGACACATACTGAGAGCCCTTATCTGAGTGATGGATGGTTCCGCTGGGGCGACGCGCCCACAGTGCCTGTTCCAATGCATCCAGGACGAACGTCGTTTTCATTGATGATGAGACTCGCCAACCTACGATGATACCGGCGAACACATCAATGATGAACGCCACATAGGCGAACCCTTGCCAAGTGCTGACATAGGTAAAGTCTGCCACCCACAACTGATCAGGCCGTTCAGCAACGAACCGGCGGTTTACCCGGTCAAGGGGTGTTTCAGTTTTGCAGCTCAGCGTTGTCCTGACACACTTGCCACGGAGAACACCTTGAAGCCCCATGGCTTTCATCAGTCGCTCAACCGTGCAGCGGGCAACACTGACCCCCTCTCGGCGCAACTGACGCCAGACTTTTTTCGCACCATAGACAGCGTAGTTTTCTTCGTAAACGCGTTTTATCTCCTGAATCATCTGGATGTCATGTTTTTCCCTGCGGCTGCCTTGTTCAGGATGCTGCTGACGTTGCCGATGCCAGTAATAAGTCGACGGGGCAATATCCAGCTCACGGCAGACTGGCCCGACCCCGTATTCGCCACTCAGGCGCTCGATGAGTGGCATTATTTTTTCCAGTGGCGGTCGAGCTCCGCCTGAGCAAAATAAGCCGAGGCCTGGCGCAGGATATCATTGCTACGACGCAGTTCACGGTTCTCACGCTCCAGCTCTTTTAAACGCTGTCGCTCGCTGAGCATTAATCCCCCATTGTCACTCTCCACGGCGTTGGCGTTACTGCGAATGTCATTTTTGTACAGGCGCAACCAGGCCCGCAAGGTATCGTAATGGCAGCCTATCTTGGATGAAATGGCGCGGATGGCTTCCTGCTCAGAGGCATATTCATCACGGTGTTCCAATAGCATTCTTACAGCACGTTCACGCAACTCGGGTGGATAACGGTTTGCGGGTTTTGGTGTCATTTCGGATCTCCTTTCATTGAGAGTTTAGTCTCCAAGAAACCCGGGGTGGTTCAAGCGGTGGAAAGGTCAGACTCCTGGGAATAACGAAACGCGGGGATGGTTATCTGCGAGGGTTGCTTATCCATGGTGCTCGTTCAGTGGTCTATCATGTCGTAAACCTCCCGGATGAGCGTTGCAGCAGCCTGCAACGCTGGCTGAAGGGAATAATCAGCCGAAGCGGCGTGAATAAAGCGGTTGTAGCACTGGCGAACAAAAATGCGCGAATGGCATGGGCGCTGGTGAATCAAAAAACAGTTTATATACCGAAGTGAAGTGCCTTTATCAAATAAAGTCAAAGAGTTGATGTACTGACAGGTCGAACCGACTCTCTGTAAACCTGGCAAATAGCTTGGCTGTTAGAAGCCATGGCGCTTATGAGCACCTGAGAGTACGGATGTTCATCAGGGCTCACGAAGCCTAATATATGTTTGTGGCTACATTGTCAGGAAAAAGACCGCCCCTACTTGCATCGGGATGGTGTCCATATAAGCTATTTAGCTGGTAACTCAATGCAGGCACTGTTTCTCTACTCCTGCGTAGATGTGTTGCATTTATTTGCGACATTCCGCTGGAGTAGCGGAGCTATGAAAAAACGGCAATTGGCGCTCTTATCCCTTAGCACTGTAATGCATAATTCTGGTAAAATAAGTGACCATTTAACGGAAAAACAATCAGATGATTTCTTATCTATCCGATGAATTTGAGGAATTTCCGCAGGGAGATTTTTTAAATCATCTCTATAGGTTTTCGGTAGACCATCATCATTTTATCGTGATATTTAGCCCCATTGATATCAGCGATGCGGAGTACCATCAATACCGTAGCGAGGAAGTTGGATTTGATGTCCCAACTAATTGTTTTGATGTGAAATTTGATAGACAAGAAAACTTTGATAGTGGTAACTTTTACACCCCCCCCGCGCCAGCTGAATGCTCTAGGCGTAGACGCTTTACTGATGAACTAGCAGAGGCGTTAGCGAAGATCATTGAAAAGCATTACATCACCTATCAGGCTAGGGCTTATCTTGCCACAGCAGAGAATGACAAGTTGAAACGTTACTACGACCGGATTTTACACGAAGCCCCGGCTAATGTAGTATATAGAGTAATCAAAGATGTTGGAGAGGAGGAACGAGGTTATGCCATACAAACCGAATGTTTCCGAACTTAAGAAAATGACTGTTGCAGAGCGCAAGAAAGAAGCCATGCGCCAGCTTAAAGCATCCTTTGAGCGTGCCAGCAGAGAAGGGACTTTACATAAACGCTCCGCAAAGTCTGTTGCGTAATGAAAGATTTCTAAGACCCGCTGCGGCGGGTTTTTTTATGCCCTCAGAAAATCCCCCCTGACCTGCCTCAAGGATTAGATACAACCTTCAGTTAGTAAGGTTGGCTGGCTGTGAAAATAATTGCCAACTTCCGCTTCCGCTCATAGCAGCCCAAACACCTTGCTACGGCAGCTTCGAGCGAAGAGCAGACCTTCTTGTCGAATGTAATTAATTGGACGCTGGCCGGTGTCACTAAATAATTTTGGACGATTGCAGGTATACCTCTAATCTAATGCTCTGGGCATGAAGGGCTTTAAAACATT
>NZ_MOXD01000001.1:528710-676451 GCF_001976145.1 Serratia oryzae | reverse complement strand
AGCAGCTTCATGAATAAACCAAACGTCATTAGGCGCAAACAGTAGCCGAGCACGAATTTTTTTCCAGGCTTCCTCTTGTTTTCCCTGTTGAATCAACTGCGTCAATAACTGTCGCTGACGCAACGCATCGCTGCCGCCATTATTTTTTCCCCGCATCGTATTTTCCTGCAACCGTAAAGGAATAATTTCTTAATCTCAAGTTTACATTATGCTTACTGTACTTAAAAGCCTTCACTTAGAACGCTGTCCCAAAATCCTACACCCGCTAAATCAGAATCTCAGTATAATAAACACTCGGAGTATCAACTAAAGGACAAGATATAACTTTTATTCTTACTCCTGTGGAGGGAAGCTTCATGAGCTTAATTTTAAGCTCTCATTTAACCTCACCATATTGATAGCTTAATTAAACCAAATACTAAAACCAACTATATAACAGCTCCTAAGTTCAGTGAGAGGTATTCATCAATAATGGATGTATATGATAGAGGAGGTGTTTCACTCTGCATTATCCCTACTAGAGCCTCAACCTGATTGATATTTAATGATATCCCATCAGCAGTGTTTATACCATCTAGTTTTCCATTACAAAAAACAGGATCGTTACCATTCTCAAACCAATGATGTATCGTTATCTTATCAGAGGAATTTAATATTGAAATAACAAGGTTGTCACCATAGTCTGTCGAGCCTTTAACACGACTAAACCAAAGTTGATCTGAATCAATATTATTTAAAGTCAATGTGTCCGTATCACCTTTCCCCGCGATCTCATTATTGTATTCCCATATAACATCTTGCCCATCCCCTTTGCTAAAGATATAACTATCGCTACCTTTATAACCTTGTAATGTATCATTTCCCTTGCCACCAATTATTATATCATTGGTGCTGACACTGCCACTTATTGAATTATTCAAATCATTCCCTATCAATGTGGCCTGAGATTTATTTGATGCTGAAAAATACTTCATCATTAAATTCTCAACATTCTCTGGAAGGTGAAATGTTGTATTAGTATAAATAATTCCTGAAATTTCAACACTATCCCACAAGCCACAATCTTTCTCTTCGAAAATTTCATAGATGGCATTGGCTGCACCTATTACGTACTTATCATCACCTTTTCCACCATAAATATGATTAACACTATTGCTTTCTATGTAAATGACATCATTTCCATCCCCGCCAGTTAATGTATTTACTCCTGAACCGCCATAGAGAGTATCATTGCCTTTTCCACCGTAAAGAGTATCATTTCCATTATTACCTTTAATAATATTATTTAACTCATTGCCATATATTACATCATTACCTTGGGTTCCATTGACATTCTCAATATTTGCACCATAGGCTATGCCAATAGCGTTCGTCCCATCATAGGCTATTGAATTTAAGTATGATTTTTCCGGAGCAAGCTTAGAGACATCAATATATATTGAACTGCGTGTTCCTCCGTTAAGATTAACAACTGATCCAAGATTAAAGGCACTGAAATCAAGCGTATCATTACCCCCGCCATCCCAAATGGTATCAAAGAAATTGAGTTGCTCCGGGGTGTATTTATAGGTTGTGTTATCAGAATTGAAGGTATGATTTTCGCCATAAATATATTGCAAAGCCTGGATATCAAGAATACCATAACTAATGGCTTTTGCTTCTCCTAGATATACCCCATTAGAATCATATAAAGCCGTTTTTTCTTGAGGGCTATGTAAGGAATTCCATATTTGATTATAGGACATGAGCGTATCTAGGGTTGTAACTTCAGTGAGACCGCTTGCTTCTTGCCATTTTCCATTAACCATTATTTGAGTGTGACTGAGCCCCATTGCATGGCCAATTTCGTGCGCAGAGATATAAAATGAGGGAGGGGTTGTGACTCCATTAGGAGGATCTATTTTGAATACAAGTGTATTAATGTCATTAATACGAGTACTTATTCCACCAGACGCAAAACTGAGTTCATTGCTTGCCATAAAACGCAAGTCACCCATTTCATTTTTACTTTCATCCACCTCTTTAAAGGTTACATTGGCAAAAGTGCTGAAATTGTCCAATGATTTCCTAATTAAATCATTATAAGGGTTGTCTACTGGAATCGGTATGTAAGTAGTTCCAAACTCTGTACTAGGTGTAGGATTGGTGTAAGAGGTTTTAGCCATGCTCCATGTATATGTGTTACCACCGTTACTAGGCAATGCTTTGTATTGTCTCAGAATGAAATCAATTTCAGGATTGCCACTTAAAGGTATCGTTACATTTTCCATAAAATGTCCTTTTAGATGTAAAAATAAAAATTTAATTTATGTGTTTATGTTTTTACTTAATAAAACCTCTTCATATCATCAGTAGATATCCTGAAACCGTATCGGTAATACGACTGGAACGGAAAATATACGAGCCGATATTGTTAATCCCTTGCTGTATTGACAGGCACTTTTAATCTATATTTCTTACTGCAGTTACTCTTATAGTTAACCTAAAAATCAAAGTCAAAAAAATTTATAACTTTAAGTTCTCACTTAAAAATATTAAGGAAAACTTATAAGTCACAATGTTGTAGGGGGGCCAAACACAATCTCCCGAAGCGCCGTCTGCTTCGTGCAACGCGGAGAGGGAAAGATAAGGAAACTTCACAGTGGAGACCAAGAAGGCCCATTAGGTACGTTAGGTACATTAGGGCTGATCACCAACGCTGCCGTATTGCTGAGCACATTTTATATGCAGGAAGCATTGACCTATCTGCGAAGTATTTTGGAATCGCCATATCTCGGTAGACGATCCTGTTTACCGGGGAGCAATCCATCGACAGAGTTGAAAAAATCAATGATGCCATTGCTACGAGCTAAAAACAGATACAGTTCCACTTATTGGCATTCCTTATCTGTGATCGGTTTGTTAACGAGGTTTTAGCTGAGATCGTAAAAAGAGGCCTGTAGACGTTGTGTATAAGCGTCAAACCCACTGGTTGGAGGAAGTCGACGATCAACACTACCCAGCAGGTATAGGGTTACCCGTCGCGTTTTTATGTCCAGTTAAAAAGTGATTGAGTGATTTGTGATTGTCAGTCGAATGGCGTTCAAGTGTAAGTGATGTCGCGGTTGATTAAGCTGATACTCTACAGGCTTCTTATCGGCAGTTCAGAGTGACACCTTTCTGAATTTGCCCCTCCTATGGTTTGGACGAGAGCTGATTTTTGGGTTCTCCAGACACCAGGTCAAGCCATCAAAACAGCCCGGAGATGTGTCAGGGTGTGTTGCAGAGCATCAAGATTTATACCTTGGGGGACGGAGATATGGAGTTTAGATGATATTATTTTCAGCATTAATGCCAATCAGAAAAGAAATTCAAGGGTTGGAAAATGCGGGCCGCAACTAGCGGGATGAACGATTTATCCGGTATAGAATGTGCGTTCCGCCAATGAATTCCTGGCATTTTTCATATCTGTATATTAAACAAGATTATGACCGTACACCCCGGTAAATCATGGTTCCGTCCATAGCGCAGAAATCATTTATCAATATTGAGATCTGAATATTCATCTAAAGTGCTGCTAGGCATATCTATATCATCAGTAGAGTATATAAACCACTATATAGGCTTATATTATTATATATGGCCTTTGCCATACTAAAGGCCATACGCGTGCACATGCATAATTTCACGTTTCTTGACTTAATATTTCAGAAAATAATAATAACCATGATCTTATGGAGGTAGTACTAGTTAATAAATAGCCATAATAATAACCATAATAATAACCATAATAATAACCATAATAATAACCATAATAATAACCATAATAACCATCTTAATATAGGGGATAGGGGGTATTATAATGGCTCTGTTATTATACTCGTATATATGGTCTTGGTTGTCTCTAGAGATTGTCCTACAACATGGTTATTTTTTTACTGTTCAATCTTACGATTAAAAAAAATTTGTGTAATTCATGTTGTAAATATACATGTGTATATATTGCGTTATGTATTTTTTTTCAGGAGACGTTGGCATTACGTGAGTAATGTCACGTCGATTATATATTTTTTATTTAAGGTGAATCTATGGCTGGTTATTTTATTTCCCGTGGTATACTTGTGACTTCAGAAACGTATGATGCTTTTATTGCCGATGTTTATAAAATAAAGTTTACGGGTAAAGATAAGCGACAAGCCCCCCGCTTCTATGCGGATATCCAAGGATTCTTGCAACATCTTATCTGCAATACATTATTGTACGCCGATCAGACGCCAGAGAGTGATCCGTATACAGTTTACGCTCCTTTCTCCAGTAAGTTAGGTAAAAAGAAATTACCGTTTGTATTTGAACAATCAAAGTACCTTGTTTGTAAAAGAGCGTTAGAGCTTCTGAAAAAGGAAGGGATTATTAAGATAAAGCAGCATCATGTTGGCAAGAAGAAGTGTCGTGAGTTTGCGTTGAGTAAAGAGCATATTAAGCGCTGGTTCGGTGATTTTAATCACCGTGAGTATATGAGGAATGAACAACGTTATATTTATCTGTCCACGGCTGTAAAAGTAAGTGATAAGAAGACGCTCAGTTTCGATGATATGATAGGCCGGGCTTTGGATAAAATGAATAAGCCTAAGCATAAAACCCGCCATGTTTCACGTGAAACTGTCAAATATATGAAAGAAGTCTATTCAAATATGGGCGGGTTACGTATTAACCTTGATAAATGGCGTGACTTTGAACCAAAGGATGAAATCGAGGCTGCTCATAAAGCTCATTTTATTAGTCACCTATTGTCTCGTGGTTGCCGAATGGTCAGCAGTGTACCTCTGATTGTTGAGTATTATCCAGAATATAAGCTTTCTTCTAAAGGAACCCGCTCATTTGAGCTACACCGTGGTTTTCAGGGCATGAAATCAAGCCTGAAATGGAAGATCTTTGAAGGGTATAACTATGATATAGAGAGTAGCCAGTTCAATATTCTCAAAGGAGAGTTTAAGAAATACGGCATCAAATGTAGTCGTCTAAACGAACTGTCCAAGGAAAAGATAATGGAGCGGTTTGATATATCCAGCCAGTCTGCAAAAACATTACTTTATTCCTGCTTGTTCTCTCTTTGCAAGGTTAAACTGTCGCCCAAGAGTAAATCCTTCGCTATACTGTGCGATGAATATGGATATGATATGGCGGCAAAGAAGTTAAGAGCATGGGGCAAGTATATAGCACCGATTAAACGTAAGCTGGAAAAACTCATCACTATTTATATCAGTCAAGGCGTAAATTGTCCGGGCCGTGGACTGGCTATCCGCAATGCGGTAAGTCAGACCTATTTGTTGAGAGGGGAAAAGAATGAACCGGTCAAGGCAAGCGAGTGGGGGAAGATATTGGCTCATATGCTTCAGGGCTTAGAAAGTCGGGCCATCTATGACACTATCCTTGCTAATCCTGGGGTCTGCGGATCGATCGAGCATGACGGATTGGTCAGTAGTGAGCCTATTGAATGGAATCACCCTTACCTGAAATTGGTGCTCAAGCATAAGAGTGAATGATGTTAATTTGTACTGATAGCCTAGCGTGATAGGGGGAGGGTGTTGTTTTGAATGCCCTCCCTTTTGAGGCTTATTTCGTGGTGATAACGGCCCTTCTTACAATACCCAAAAATTAGCCTCAGGGTGTTTATTCCCGTTGAGTGGTGATATGAAAGCATGACACATTAGGTAATGTTGGGCACAACTGAGTTATGCCCGGGTGTTGATCCTGGACGAGATAGGCTATCTGCCAATGAACAGAGAGGAAGCGAGTCTGTTCTTCCGGTTGCTGAACCGCCGATATGAAAAAGCGAGCATCATCCTGACGTCCAACAAAAGCTTCGCAGACTGGGGAGAGATGTTCGGCGATAACGTGTTGGCAACGGCGATCCTGGATAGACTGTTGCACCACTCAACGACACTGAATATCAAAGGAGAAAGCTATCGGTTGAAAGAAAAGCGCAAAGCAGGTGTTCTAGCTAAAAACGAAACGCCAATCAATGAAGATGAAATGGCGGAAAACGGGCAACAAAAGTGATCAAATAGCGGACATTAAAAATGGCGAAAAACGGTCATAAATCTTGGCGTTGACAGAATTGCCAGTTCAACATTCCAAACAGACTCGTGGTTCATTTGAGCATCCTTGCTCGCCCTGAACTCCGGGCACACGCCAGGTGATATCCCAAGTCCACACCTGACAGGGCCCGGAAGCCGTGAACGTCGTCGGCGGTTTTACCCGGCTCGACTTGAGACGACGGCCACGATGATGCACTTCTCCATGACGACGCAGCACCCGGTAAAAGGTCGACTCACTTGCCAGATAAACGCCTTTATCCGCCAGTCGTGGCACGATCTGTGACGGTGGCAGGCTGGCATACTCGGGGTGATGGCAGACAGCCCGTATCTGCTGCTGCTCTTCCTCACTCAGGCGATTGGCGGGCACTGGGCGTATCGCCGTGGTTCTTCGGTCTTCCGGGGAGGTTTGCCAGCGCTGCCAGGTGCGTACACTGAGCTCAACTTCGCGGCAGGCCACCGCCCGGCGGGCACCGGCAGTGACGGCCTCATTTATCCACGCGATAAACTGCTGGCGTTCCTCTCGGGGTGCTCGTCGTGGCTGAGTTCCTGTATCCCCTGCCACTAGGGCAACAAGGCGGGCCAGCGTTCCGACAGGAGTTGCCTAATCACGCTTTCCCGGTACTGGCTGGTGCTGGTGCTCAAACCGCTTAATTGTGCCGCATGGTAATTGACGTATCCGGCCAGGCGGTAGGCCGCATAAACCGGCCATTTTTCCTGATGACGGCAGTTGGCAAACGGTGTACCACTCACCGGGGTGAAAGCCCGTTTGCACTCCCCGCACCGTTAATAATTATCGGCATAATGTGCAAAGCGATGACTGCGGCACCACGGACATACGGCTCTCAACCGTACGCAGGCGCAGAATGTGAATACTACTTTTAGCTAGGATGCCATTCTTTAATGGTATCCCGCGCCGCTTGGTCGGGCCGGTCGTGGGAGCCGCCATCGACCTCAATCACTCCCACCGGGATTTTGCCTACCTTGAAATAGATCACGAAATCGCAACTGGCGCACCATGAAGGCCCGTTCGCGGTCTGTCCAATGCGGGTTATTCGGTGATGCGATTTGATCCAGCTTGATCTGTGCGTGGTACATCAACGACTGGCACGCCGCGGCGAACAGCGCCTCGCGCAGCAGTTGCGCCACTAAGATCAGTCTAACCCTATACACAACTCAAAATATAATGGCACTGTCGCGTTAGACGCTAGACGCCATGCGTTTTCGCCCTGTCAGCGAGCTAAATTTTTCCAGATGTCATAGCCGATATACGCCAACGTTGAGGTAGCAAACAGGGCAAAAATGATGACAACGTAGCGGAGTCTACCCTGACTTGCGGCAATTTTCGCCTCCAGATGGCTCTTTTGCTGGCTCACCGCCTCGGTCAACGCTTGCTGGCTGGTTTGCAGAGACTCAATAGCCTGGGTTGGCGGGATCAGATGCTGCACCAGTGCTGCCTGGACGTCGGTGGACAGCGTTTCAAGGCCGCTTAACACTTCCCTCCGATCGCTTTCCTGCCGTTCCGCGAGCGTGGTCCGCGCCGTTTGCACACCTTGACTCACGCCCTTGAGCTGCTGGTCAAGTTCGCTTATAGAATGCTTTATTTGCTGCTGGGCCTGCATGACACTTTCCAGCTGTTCAGCCAACCGCTGGTCACGTTCTCGCGTCGATCGTTGCTCGCTGGCATTCGCCTCCAGGGAGCGGTTAGCAGCCAACAGTTGCTGCAACAAAGCATCAGCGCTGTCGATACCCGTTTGTTGATACTGCTGTATTGCCGTCTGGACACTCTCATTTTGCTGTCCAAGAACATCCGACAGTTTTTCACAGACCTTACCGGTCGCGGCTTTCAACTGGCTATCATAGTGCACCGATTGTTGGCTAAGCGCGGTACTAATATCCTGTTTTTTTTCTTCTACCTGAGTCGAAATAAACTCCCGCAGCTTACTTATCACCCCAGGAATATCGTCATCTTGCAGCTCACGTAACGATCTTTTCAGCGGATTGATGATTTCTTCGGTGTTTGCGCCTACCGCATTAATGGCATAATTGATTTCTTCAACCTTATCTTTGGTGTCCAGAACCTCTTCATGGAGTTTTTTTACCGAACCCTTAAGGGGATCAAGAGGTTCCTTGAGGATTTTTACCATTAACTCGGCGAGCGTTTTTTCTTTATTTTTTATTTCACTGGTCACGTTCATGTCTCACCCGGAATACTTTTCAGTTAAATTCATTAAATCTTCCCGCTGATTTTTCAACGCTACGCAGGATAAAATTTGTAATAGCGCATCACAGTCGTCACGTTCCTGAAATGCCGAATCCAGGCGCTCATTTAAGGTGTTGAGATACTCTTCATCAAGAAAGTGAACAAACTGCTCACAACGAGCAAGATCCTCCTGCGAATCCGTGGCAATTTTCTCTAGCTCGTCCTCATGCGAGGCGGTCTGTTGCTCAAGTGATGTCTTCTGCCGCAGGGATTTATTCTGCTCTCCCCGCAATACATCAAGAGTCATCCACTCGTTGGTGAGTTCGCTTTTGTATTCATTCCAGACGTTCTCTGCGGCAGCCTTCCATTGTGAGGTCCACAAACGAATAACTTCCGCTTTGGCTCTATCAGCGGAATGGATGACGCTGTTTTTGTCCGATAAAAAATTCGCCGAACTAAGATAGGTGTCGATCCAATAGTCATTGAGCGTATAGCGAATAGCGCTGAAGTTTTCATCAAGAATATCCTGCACCGCCTGGCGGGTAGGTTCAATATTCTTGCGGGCCACTTTTTGCCAGTATGCCGGCTGACTTGCCACGGCCAACTGGATCTTTTTTATTTCACTGCAATAATCGGCAATCATGCGGTGTAAAGTCGTGCATTTTTCGCTACTGTAATCTCCCTGTAATTTTAATACCGCTACCTTTTCCGCGGCTTTATCAATAAGCCGTTGGCTGGCAGATAACGCGTTATCTTTTAATAATTTGTCCGTTTGGTTTATTTTTTCCTGCGTCTGAGTCACCGCGCTTGCCCAGACCTTCAGTGTATTTTCTGTCTCTTGTTGCTGTTTTTGTAGCCCCAACAGTTCTCTTTCGATTGCCGCCGTTTTTTTCTCCTGAATATATTTAACGCTGAGGTGGGTATCCAGGGTACTGCGCAGCCGTCCGAGCGGGCTGGTCGATGCCGCAATCTGTTCCAGCAGTTCGTTACGCAAGCTGCTGACCATAGGGGCAACGCGGGCATACAGGGCGCTATCGTTTTCCGCCATACTCAGCCAGCTGCTGCCAAACTCGAGTGGAAAGTAGAGGTTCAGATCTTTCGCCGCGTCGCTCAGGCGGTTAAAGCGTTCGATCTGTTCAATAAGGCGCTGACGTAACTGCGTGATATCGGAAGCCGGATCGTTGCGAATCAGCATCTTCACCGACTGGGCTGAGTAAGAATAAGTGGTCACGATGCGAAACCGGTACGGCATCGCCTGCCAGTCCTCAATGCCCGGCAGCGTGATAACTTCCGGCTGCAGGAAGCTCAAATCGTCGCCACGACCAATCAGCAGCACCAAATCAGCGAAGGGAAGATAGGTCTTCGCCATTTGATTAACATGCTTTTGCTCTTGCGCATTCGCGGGATTATCGCCCGGCAGATCCAGAATACGCACGCCGGGCGCACCCGTGGTTTGCAGCCTGAAAAACCGACCCGGAATATGCACAATACAGGGGGAATCGACAACCAGTTCCCCCCGTTCCATATGTTGTCTCAGCTGCGCTAATGCCTCTGCCATCGCGTCGTCAGAGGTAAACCAGCGTTTTTCCGATTGCACAGACAATCCCCAGCGCACGTCCGGTGAACGGCGATACTCCATGGCGGTGGCGGTGGCCGATTTCCCGGCTTCGCGCCCGCCACGCAGCACCTGCGATAGCGTTGCCATCTGCTGAAGATCGATGCCCATCAGGTCGAGCAGTAAGGTGGTTTTTCCGACCTGTGTCTTACCAAAGATGACCACGTACGGCTCGGCGTCGCTTTCCCTGAGCTGTATTCTTTCCTGAACATCAGGACTCAATGTTTTAATCAGCCGCTCCCAGGCGCGAAAAGCCCACTCCGACTGTCGTGACTCTAGCCGCTGCCAGTAATCGATAACATTCCCGGACGTCATCTCACTCACCGCGGCTGGTGATTAACACTTGCAGACCCGAAGCCGATGAGCCCAGTTCATTGCGCAGATCGTCAATCAGGGCATTGACATCGGCAATGGCTTTCGCCAAACGATCCTTGCGCATCAGCATTTCGTCCATGTGATAACGCGCACGTAAGGTTTCACTAATCCGCTTACGCGCCGCGTTCATCGTCTCATCGAACCGATTGCGTAAATGCTCAACATGATGGTCATGAACGCTGGCAAGCATGGCGTGTGCCTGGGCGCTCGCTTTTTTCTCGAAGGTGCGCATTCGCGTGACCGCAGCTGCGGTAACATAGGCCGCCGCCACAACGGCGGTTACCGCAACGGCAGCAGGATGCATCATCACCGGCGCGGGGGGAACAGGTAAACCCGTCGGGTCAGTGGAAGGCTGATCCTGACCAAAGAGAGCGCCGAGGATATCGGATTCGCCGTCGCTGAGCACGTCAATCGCCAGCACCGCCGCCAGCGATTTTATTGCGGTCTTGCCAAGATCAACCCCTGCGTTGAGGGTTTGAACCCCTTCTGCCGCGACGTTACCTGCGGATGTTTCGCCATCGTCCTGCTCATGCGTGACGTAGGGTTGCAGCTCTTTGCAAATCTCAGGCATGGCGTACACAAGGCGGGTGTACTCCAGCGAGAGCACCGGGATCAATTCCACGCTTTTCCTGAACTGTTTATTCACCACCGTGGTGTTTTGCGCATTCGACGTGGTGCCATGATTTAGCAAAATATTGATATTAATTATTTTTTCCGCATCCAGCTGTTCGTGCTGCACGGGCTGCCCGGCGCTATTCATATAGCCAAGTGCTACCAGTTTCTCCAGCTTCGGTGATGCAGGCAAGTTTGGGCGATCGTTGCCGTTTGGCATGGGCTTGAGTTTCGCCGCCGTCAATTGTTGTAGGCTGTTCACATAGTCGTCGAAGAAATCAGCTGATGCGTCCTGCCATGAATCCTGAACCAGTTTCTGCAATTTGCCTTTTGTCTCACTGGCGGTATCAAATGCATTCGATACCCAGTTCGCAAATCCCTCATGCTCCTTGACCAGCCTGCGGTCCACATTCGCCTTCGCCGCTTCAAAGGTTTTAGCGATGCACGTTTTCACCTTTTTGGTGTGCTCTTCCCGCAGTTCCTGCACGGCGCCGTCAAACACTTCCAGAGCTTCGGTCAGCACCTGGCTGCCATCGTCCTGGCCGCCTTTATCACTGTGGTAATACAGACGTGACTGGGTGTGGATCATATTCATGACGCGCGGCAGATCCTTACTGACAATCCAGGTAAGGTGGGTTAACTGGAGATAACGGTCGGTTTGTCCGGAAAAGTTAAGGTCGTCAATGGCCCGGCGTAGGTGTGGCATCCATTCTGTTATGTATTCCGGATCGTCGGTGCCGGTTAAAATAATGTTGTTATCTGTATACTCGGCAGCGACATTGAAGGTTTCAGCCGCGCTTTTTCTTAATTCAGCTTGCCGTTGCGGATTATGGCGATACGCTTCTGTCTTGGAGATGACAATATAAGGTTTACAATTTTTAAGCTCTTTTTCCAGCATATCTTTGACGATTTCGAGTTGCTGCTGGTTTGCCAGTCGCGTCTCGTCGGTCACGATGATACAACCGCCTGCCGCGATCATCGCCTGACGCATCAGTTCCTGCCATTCACGATTCTCACGCTCTTGTTTTTCATAGCCAGGCAGCAGTAACCAGGCCTGGTTATTGCGGGTAAAATAACGCTGCGGTACTTTCAATACCGGCAGTAAATCCCCGGCACCAGGATCGCAGACCGCGCGCTGAAACTCGTTGACGTCGACGCTGACATCTTCCAGCGTCAAATCATTTCCAGTTTCGACCAGGCGGCGGACATAACCCTGCGCCACTTTAGTCTCACGACTCTCGAGGATTAGTACCGGCATTTTCTCGCCGCGTCCTTCATTACTGCGTAACCAGCCGCTACTGTCATGATGCAGGTCATACATGCTCGCCATCAGCGTCGTTTTACCCGCCCCTTGCGAGCCGCCTATCGCCACAATCCAAGTATCGGCGAGCACCTCAGCAAGCAGCAGTCGTCGCATGACCGCAAGTAATTTTTCATCAAGCTCCTCGCCTTCAAGTGCGGAACAGGCCCCACGTAAACGACGCAAAGCATTATTCAGCGCCTTGAGCTGGATTTCAGGTGATTCCATTGTCATTTGTTATCCTCGGCAGGTCTTAAAATTGCGAAACCTGATTTTATCAGGCTCTATCGCGTTAGGCTTGCGAACATCGAGGCAAGTTTCGCGCGTCCATTCCCGCCATATCATTTCCACGCTTTCAGATCTCATTATTGCCATTGACTGGAGCGCATGCTGGCGTCAAGAGTTTCAGATGCTCAGAGCTTCTTTGCTCTTTGAAGGCCGCGTCATTCTCTTGCTAAATCGTATTGAGCCCCTTAAACAGCAGGAGAATAATGACGTCCACGTCGCATTAGGGAAGCGCAGTTGGTAGTGGTTATGGGTCGGATATTTACCACCAGCAAGAATGTAGTCCTGAATGCTCATCTTTCTTTCCCTAAATGATGGTGTCTCATGACAAACGCGTATTCCCCTGAAAACATGGGTCATAGACACAGCTTGCCATCTATCCTCAAGCCCTGTAAGGCATCAGGTATCTTGTTGCAGGTAATCTGTCAGTGTCACGGGATTGTCCTTATCCAGCCAATTTTCGTTAAAAAAATTAACCATATAAAGCGAGGACCAAAAATAGCATAGGGCATAGGAGAAAAAAATAACGAGATGCTTGAAATGCTAAGGTGTGGCAGCAGGTGTTAACGAAAGAGAGACATCGCCGAAGTTCGAGTATTAACACAACGGATTGAACAAGGCCAAAGAGAAGTTCTTGGATTGCGCCACAGAACAACTACGTGCCTCCGAATGCTATGTACGCTTGGTGGTAATCCCTGAGTAAATCGAGTAAAAATTATCAACAGGAACTATATATGTGGGCATCATAATCAATAGCTAACGGAGAGCGAATATGATTGGGTTCATTGACAAAAGCAAAGGATTATTATTTTCAAGCATTCCACTGGATAATTCCCTTCACCATACGATGGAAACCATGCGGCAGGAAATTGAAAAGCTGGATAGTAATCGGTTTCTTAACACTGCCCAAGAAGACCTGAAAGATTATCTCGTTGAGAAATACAGTGTGACACCTGTCACACTGTTGCGTGAGCAATGGTATATCGAGCATCAGGAAGTGCAGGTAGATGTTCGTCACGATGAGCATCGTTGGATCAGTGATCGAAACAGGCCGGTTATGATTCCTGGTGAAAGGACTGAGGTTCACGTCCCGTTCGACGGTGAACCTGATTTGTTTTATGCCCGTCCCAATCGATTCACGATGAACCCACCCCAAGCACTGATTATTAAGAATGAGATAGTGTTACGCTATGATTCACCGGCTGATCATCCGCGTGATATTCGACCACTTGTAGATACAGTGTTGAGCGAGATTGAACAGCATCTGGAGTGGCAACGTGGCATGATTAATACGCACAACATAACGTTACCAAGTGAGGCGGAACAATGCATCAGGCAACGGCATGGGCGATTACTAGCACAATCACAGCGAATAGACTCCTTGGGTATTCCAGTCAGGCGACGTAACGATGCGCCAACAACTTATGCTGTTCCTACTGTGCGTCGTAAGGCCGTGCCGACACTACCTCCTGCAACTACCGCACAATTTAAACCTGAACCCGTCTGGGAACTGGAGTCTTACGAAGCGGCGTTAAAAATAATGCAGGATATGGCACTGGTTATGGAGCGCAGCCCTGCCGCATTTAAATCCATGGATGAAGAGACGCTAAGGCAACATTTTTTAGTGCAGTTGAATGGTCAATTCGAAGGTAATGCCACAGGTGAAACCTTCAATATGGAAGGTAAAACCGATATTTTGTTGCGTGAAGGTGATCGCAACGTTTTTATCGTGGAATGTAAGTTCTGGAAAGGTCCGAAGGCATTTGGTGCGGCTGTCGATCAGTTACTTGGGTATTCGACATGGCGTGATGGCAAAAGTGCAATTCTTGTTTTCAATCGGGGTACAGATACCTCAACGGTTCTAACTGGTATTGATAATACTGTGAAATCGCACGATAACTTCAAACGTGTGGTCAACTGGCCGCATGAAAGTGGGTTCAGATATATTTTACACAGCAACGGTGACGTAAACCGTGAGATCATACTGACGGTACTTGTGTTTCATGTACCGACGTGAATTAAAGATTTTTGATGAAACGGAAAATTAAAACAAGAACGGTCAAATCAGTGGGTAGGTGGCAGAATTATCGCCATCAGATAATGACAGCCATTCTGGCATCAACATGTACTGCCGTTTTGGTACCTTACAGTGACTCTGTAACTTCAGCAGCGAAAGAGCTGTTTGCCAGTGTATGGGCGAAGGGGCAGGATATTTCTCTCCTATGCCTAACTTATTCCCAGGCATCACTCGACGCGCAGGAATAAAGGCGGCGGGAACGGACACGGTAGCGTCATTGCGATGATGCTTGAGCCAGTAATAAAAGGTGGCCGGGTTCAGGTCATGCAGTCGGCAATAATGCTTTTTAGACAATCCACTCTGTTGCCAAGCGTCGAGATGTTGTTGCCGTTCACTGTGAGAATACTGTTTTGTCATATTTTGCCTCAGGTTCGTTGTATTGAATGAAGGCAGCATGTGGCAGCAGAGTTTGGCGAGCAATATGAGATCACCGGATGCTTACCTTTCCGTGCGTCATGTCGTTGGTGATTACCGTGCTAGCAGGTATTATTTTGCGATACATATTCCAAAAACTCCGTTTGCGCCGGTGCTGATTTTTAAGTATTTTGATGAACAACAATGAACAGCTTTTTGGGAAAAGACTAAAGAACGGCTGGATGGAATGGCTTCCGTTATCGCAAATTGATTAATGAATTCAGAGGAGCAGATAAATGCACGACTACGCAATTTTTGGGCATAGCAGAACCACTATAGGAAGATGGCTTGGTGTTGCATCTGTAATTTTGACAGGTGCCGTTTCTTCGTTGTTGGTCTGGCTATACGAAGCAACAAACATAGAAGCATTCACAACTGCCGTAATAACGCCAGCCATAATTTATTTTGGTCTTCACTATTATTTTGATAGGTTTGGCTGGAAAATTCCATTCTTCAGTATCCCCAATATTAGTGGCATATGGTCAGTGAAAGGTGAAACGCTAAATGAAGACGGTTCCACAAAGTACAACTGGGAAGCAGAAATAGATATAGAGCAAACCTGGGAAAAACTCTGTATAGCCCTAAAAACGGCACAGAGCTCAAGCGAAAGCTATACCGCCACACTTGGTAAAAAGCCGGGAACAAAAGGTGGCTGGATACTCCACTATAGCTATACTAACAACCCTGATTCCAATCAATACCACGAGTTGAACTCCCACAAAGGCTATTGCGAATTAGTTTTTAACAAAGACTTGACCCTCGGAGAAGCCGCTTACTTCAACAGTAACGGAAGAAGGACTTTCGGAAGGATGACTTTAAGGAAAGAACAATAATGATCAACTTTGAAAATAGACTGGCAAATCTCAAAAACCGCCGACAAGGGACAGCTGAGCGAGATCGACTAGAAAAAGGCATGTATTCGTACTATGGCGATCTCCGACTTACAGAAGCACATGAGAAACTTCACGAAAATGCAGCGATAAAATATGTGGTTGGCTCAATGGCAGCCGTTAGCTCAGAGTCCACAAAGGTATCAAAGGACGAAGGTGAAAGAGTCGCATCAACGTTGTTAGATATGCTTAGAACATCAGGAATCTATGCTGAAGCAAAAATGCAAGGTTCTGTCGCATTGGATATTCATATCGAAGGTCATTCAGATGTAGATATGTTGATACTAAAATCGGACATAATTACTATCCAAGGCCCAGCTTTACCTGGAACCGACTATTCAGAACCCAGCGATACCCGACCAATGGTTGATATTGTAAAAGAGCTTAGACTTCAGTCTGAAGCGAAACTCAAATCTCGATATCATGCAGCTGAAGTAAACACTCGCGGTGCAAAATCTATTGCTCTTAGTGGGGGAAGCCTGAAACGAAAGGTTGATATTGTGCCAAGCAGTTGGCATGACACCCATGATTATCAAAGAACAAAATTGGAGCACTTCAGAGCAGTAAAAATTTATGACAAAGACAATCATGCTCTAATTGAAAACAAGCCTTTTTTACACATCAAGAAGGTAAATGACAGGGATGCACAGTACAGTGGCAACCTTAAAAAAGTAACTCGGCTAATGAAAAACATCATTGCTGATATGCCTGATTATAAAAAATCGAAAGCCAAAAAACTTACAAGTTATGACATTGCTGCGATTGCCTATTCTATGAACGAAAGTTTGTATTGCAGCCAATACTTGCCGTTAACACTCCTCGAAAACCTGCGCTCATACTTGCTAATAATTTCGTATATTGATGACAGAAGGGACTCACTAATAGTCCCTGATGAGTCAAGAAAGATATTCAATACTGAAGAAAAAGTAGAGGCACTAAGAATACTCTACAACGAAGTAAATGACCTTGCTGAAGCAGTTCAAAAGGCCATTAATCCTTTGAAAGAAAAATATGATGGCGATGTCTTACGGAATCGACAAGTGGTGTTTTTCTAGGAGATTAAATGCCCTTCTCGGAAAGAGGGGCATCACACTTGATCAGAAATCCAGATGAAACTGGCACCTTTAAAGCTTGGGAGCATTGGTCAAGCTGTCCCCATATGAAAGATAAACGCCAATCCTGCCTTTCGCTGATATTATCGAAACCATTGAAGCAACTATGATTCAATACTTTAAGCCGCCCCCCTTAAATGTAGAACGCCTCAATTTTCCACATGATTCCCCAGCATTATCCAAAAAAATAAAAAGAATTGGCACTTGCAAAATCTTTGAAATATTTTTTGACCGCGTAGAGCCCTAACCCCTTCAGGTAATCCCATTCCCGAGACAGTTTTTCTTGGCGTTCCTGCTCTTGTTTTGCAGCGCTCGGTTTCCGATTTGGTAGTGGCATTGTTTAGTCGGGTTGCAAGTCAACGTTGTGAGCAAAGGTTATGCTACCGTATGCCCACTCGTCTTCGATCGTTTTGCGCCACTGGTAAAGGACTGAAACAGTAATGCGGTCGCTAAAAGATAGGGCTGCATGATTCGGTCATCTACGTAGAAAAACTGTTCTTCCTTCTCTTCCGTCTCAGCCCGCTTTTTTGCCGCTTTCGCCTTGCGGTGATCTGCGAGAGCCTTTTCATATCCTCGGAATTTTAAGGCAACAAACGGCCCATAATCCTCAAGTCGAAGAATCCTCAAAGCACCAGCTTGCCCATCATAAAAACACTATTACAAAGATACATGAGCTTGCCTAAATTCATGTATCTTCTTCAAGAAAGTAAGCTCTTTTTGCCAAAAATGTCAAACTTTGAAGATGACTTAGAGGGGGGGTAACAGCACATGATTTCTTTACTAATTCTAATTTCTCTAGGATACTGGATTCTGCATTAAATGGAGTGTGGCCTAGATGTAATGAGACACGAGAAGAAGCAAGGCAACGGTCAATTGAGAATGAAAAGATAAAGCAAGCTATTAGCAATAGGACATTTGAAACTCCTTTTGGTTTTCATAAATGCGATAACATGGAAGAAATATTTCCATACTGTCGAGAATGGATTTACGTTAATTGCTGGCATAAATCACCTCATGAATGCTCTGCAATGTGGTCATTATATGGTGAGGGAAAAAATGCAGTTTGTATATTTACAACCGAAGATAAGCTTGAGAGTCAAGTTCAAAAGAATCAGGATATCGACAAACTAATTGTAAAGCCGGTTACATACATAAACCACGAGAATGCTCAGTTTGACTCAGACCCTTTAACTCCATTTACGGCAAAATCACTGCCATTTACCTTTGAAAAAGAAGTGCGCTTGATAGCATATCATTCGCAAAAAAACATAGAGTCTAAAGTTAAAAATGATAAACCAGGAGTTGCTCTTTCAATTAATTCATTGTCTCAATTCATAGATAAATTGGTAGTCTCGCCAAATTCTTATTCTTGGTTTATTGACTCAGTTAAAAAACTCTGTTTAGAGAGGGATCTGAATGTCGAGGTCAGGAAGTCAAGTCTATGCAAAAAAAGATTTACTGATATTTTTGATGTGCTCGAAAATTTGAATTTTACCTAGAAATATTTATGGATTGAGGATATTAATATCGTAGAAATATTCATTGATAACATTGAAGGGCTTTGATAAATGATTACCATTAACTGTTCTTTGGCGGCTGCAGCACATCTGTGTAAGGGGTTCAAGAAAGGCAGTAACGAGGGATTCTTTGAACCTGCTACAACGCAGACTCTGGCTGAAACAAAGGCAGAACTGGAAAAAGTGAACAAGTCTTGTTTTCAGTGGGTGGTGCATGCAATAAAACTTGGGCGCTCAACCTGCCTGATTGCTGTGGAGTTTGAGACTCGCTATTGCCATGTGATCCACCAGGTCAAAAAAGGCGATATGCAAGACTTCTTCAGTCGGTTGCAAGAACGCCTGATGAACGGCTTGGAATGGCAAGGTCAAGACTATTCACTGTTTGACTCGGTGCAGATGGAACAAGGGATCGAACGCTATTTCTCCCTGCACAAAGATATCCGGTTCTACCAACGCACTGATAGAAGCGTCATGAGCCATGTCAGCCAGATCGCCGCTGAATACAGCGATGTCTATCATAATACTGGATACTTCCCGCCCGATGAGGAAACGGCGTTAGAGTTTGATCTCAAGCTCAATCAGACTTGGCGAAACCGTAAAGGTGAGAAGTACGATTTACATGCCAATGAGAAAATGATCCAACACTGGGTGACTGAATATCTACGTTTTGCCCCTCAAAAGGTCACTGATGCAATGGCACAAGTGAGAGCCGTACAACAGGAACAGTTGAGTATGCGTCTAGCGGCCATGGCAGCAACTCGTCAACAGCTAGAGAGTGCCAATATCGTTGATGCTGATAGCCACGATAATGTGATTGAGTTTAGCCGCTATCAGCAGAAGAAAAAGTGATTCAGGTAGTTTCCAGTGTCCACTCATCAAGCGTATTGGCCCAATCCTGCATCATAACTTTCCGCTCATCAAGGTAGGTCGCATGGTTATACGTGCGTCGAACATTATTTGTATCGGCATGCGCGAGCTGTGCTTCTATAGCGTCAGGCCTATAGCCCATTTCGTTTAATCTGGTACTACCAGTAGTTCGTGTCGCATGTGGACTATAAGTTCCGCTCCAGCCAAGACTTTTGAGAAGTTGACGCAGCGAGTGTGATGTCATTGGGCCGCGTGGGTTATCCCGGCCAGGAAAGAGATGCTGCCGATGACCTGTTAAACCATAAAGCGTTCTGAGCATTTTGACAGCTTGAGAGGGAAGGGGCATAACATGCTCTCGCCGGCCTTTCATTCGAGTTGCCGGTATGGTCCATAGTGCTTTTTCTAGGTCGAATTCAGACCACTCTGCTTCTGTAACTTCTGCGGGGCGCGCCAGCGTCCACCACATCAACCACATGCAATAGTTAACCTGGTATGTGCCACGGCTGTTATCGAAGTTGCTTAATAGCTTCCCGATTTGCTGCTGATTTAATGCCTGCTTATGCTGAGTTTTATTTGCTGGAATTGCTTTGCGTACAGGCCAGACGGGATCGCTATCTGCTCTTAGAGTAGCTACAGCCAACTCAAAAACAGATGAGATGGTACGTCTGGCTTCAGCGGCGACGGTAGGTGCCCCGCGTTTCGCTGTTTCTTGTAGTATTTTCAAAATGTGATGGGGTGTGATTTCCCTAACAGGGAGCCGACCAATTGACGGGAATACTACGCGCTCAAGCATATCAAGGCGGCGTATTTTGGTGATTTCCGCCCAGTCCTTCATCTGCAACCACTCTTTGGCGATGAGCTCAAAAGTGTTGGATGCATCGTTAACCTTGCGGATTTTGTCTAACTGCCTTGCTTGCGCAGGGTTGATTCCTTCCATAACCTGTTTGCGTGCCAGTTCACATTTTTCTCGCGCTTCGCCAAGTTTCACCGTTGGATATTCACCCAGCGCAAACATGCTGGATTTGCCGCTAAGTTTGAACCGATAACGCCATGCTTTCTTGCCGTTGGGTTTAACTTCGAGGTACAGGCCGTTGAAGTCGTTGAGTCGATATAGTTTTTCTTTCGGTTTAGCAGTGCGGCATTGTACATCAGTGAGCATAACGTATCCTTGTACATTTCTTATACCGTTATTGTACTCACCTAAAGCGGAGATGGGAACTGATTGTACTCACCTACGTACTCATTTTTTACTGCGCTTTCATGAAATCACGTGAGACTATATAAAAACAAAAATCCACGCAATTGCGTGGATTTTATAAGGTTTATTGGCCTTTATGACTCGTTATGAGATGCTATGCGACGAGCAAAATCATTTAGACGTTGAACAGGAAGTTCATTACATCACCGTCTTTAACGATGTAGTCTTTACCTTCTGAGCGCATTTTCCCAGCCTCTTTGGCACCTTGTTCACCCTTGTAGGTGATAAAGTCTTCAAAAGAGATCGTCTGAGCGCGGATAAAGCCTTTCTCGAAATCGGTGTGGATCTTACCTGCCGCCTGCGGTGCCGTTGCGCCAACGGGGATGGTCCAGGCGCGTACTTCTTTCACGCCCGCGGTGAAGTAGGTTTGCAGATTCAGTAATTCGTAGCCTGCGCGGATCACACGGTTCAAGCCCGGTTCTTCCAGCCCCAGCTCGGCCATAAATTCGGCACGGTCTTCATCGTCCAATTCGGCAATATCGGATTCCACCGCCGCACAAACCGCTACCACGACCGAACCTTCTGCGGCCGCGATCTCACGCACTTTATCCAGGTATGGGTTATTCTCGAAACCGTCCTCATTGACGTTAGCAATGTACATAGTGGGTTTCAGCGTCAGGAAGCTCAGGTAGCGGATAGCGGCTTTATCTTCAGCAGTCAGATCCAGCGCGCGCAGCATGCCAGCGTTTTCCAACTGCGGCAGGCACTTCTCCAAGGCTGCCAGTTCGGCTTTGGCATCTTTATCGCCGCCTTTGGCTTTCTTCTGCACACGATGAATTGCGCGTTCACAAGTATCAAGGTCAGAGAGTGCAAGTTCAGTATTGATCACCTCAATATCGTCGGCAGGATCAACTTTGTTATTCACGTGGATGATGTTGTCATTTTCGAAACAGCGCACGACGTGGCCGATAGCTTCGGTTTCACGGATATTGGTGAGGAACTGGTTACCGAGGCCTTCGCCTTTAGAGGCTCCTTTTACCAGACCCGCAATGTCAACGAACTCCATGGTGGTTGGCAGAATGCGTTGGGGTTTGACGATTTCAGCCAGCTTATCCAGACGCGGATCAGGCATCGGCACCACACCCGTGTTAGGCTCAATGGTACAGAACGGGAAGTTGGCTGCTTCAATACCCGCTTTGGTCAACGCATTGAACAGTGTAGACTTGCCAACGTTGGGCAGACCGACGATACCGCATTTGAATCCCATGTTTATGTCACCTTAAATATCTTAACTATCAACAGGTTAATTAAATCCTGCTGCATAAATGGCAAAATTATCCCACTATTATACACGTAATGAGCAGTTATCTCGATCTGACAGTTCTCTAGTGTACTACTCAAGTGATACGTTCCGGGATTCTGCCGTGTTTGTAACCAGCAATAAGGATCTCGATAAAATTTATGCCATTGTGAATATTTTTGTTTCATTCTAAATGAATGTTTTAATTCGGGATTTCATGTCATCATTCCTAGTATGCTGCGTTAATATCAATCAAGGCCCATTTACGCAGTATATTCTGTAATCAAAAGCCTAAAAGTAACCTAGCGGTTTTTTTGCTAAGTCGTAATTAATTGTAACTATAAATAATTATCTGTCAGAATTGGCTCTATTTTATTTTTATAAAAGAAGAAGATGATTTTTGGTGCGATGATAAATTAAACAGTTGTTACAGGAAACTATGCCAAACATTCACGATGGAAGGAGAGGCCTTTACCGACAGCTACCTACAAAGCTATTCATTGACTGAATGACGCAGAGACTGAGGTTGTATCTCGATTTTATTGAGACTTATCCTGTATGAAAATTATTTGAAATTAATTTCACACCCAATTAGCTTATAGTTTAAGCATTGATAAGTGATTGTCTGGCTTAGATTGAGATATTTCTCAACTTAACTAGAGATTTCTTAACTAGGTTTGATTAGGTTAGTTAATGATTATAAATTTAAGCGCTAGTATTGTTGATATAATTTTTTTCGGATAATATTCACCGATTATTTTTGATATATTTATATCCTAGGGAGCAACATATTCCATGAATGGAATCTATGCATTTTTGGCACCGATACTCTTATTGCTTTCGGTGGTATCGTTTATTATCCATTTTCGCAACGAACGCAAAAAAACCTTGATTGAGCGCCCTTTTCATGGTGCAAAGCAGGAGGCGAGAGAGGTTTCTATCGCTGTTACAGCACAAAACAATGGGCAGGCAGCCGCTCAGCCATGCTGTCCTCATAAGTTTTGCCGTTTTTGTCCAGTGGCCAAGCGAGTGAAAAAGACACCGCTTGGCACAACTATCAGTGATTTGCCTTAAAGGCATGCAAGCGATTCATCGCTTTTGTCATGCCTTCTTGCAACAAAATCTCCGTACATCGCAATGACTCATCGATAGCATCATCAATCAGCGTTTGTTCTGTAGCAGGCGGTTTGCCGAGCACGAATCCTACGACTCTGTTTTTGTCGCCGGGATGGCCTATGCCAATGCGTAGGCGATAAAAGTTCGGCGTATTGCCCAGTTTGCTTTGAATATCCTTCAGGCCATTATGACCGCCGTTGCTGCCACCCAATTTGAGTTTTGCCACCCCTGGCGGCAGATCCAGTTCATCGTGGGCGACCAGAATCTCCTCCGGTTGGATACGATAAAAAGTAGCAATGGCGGCAACGGCTTTTCCGCTAAGGTTCATAAAGGTGGTGGGGACCAGCAGACGGACGTCGTTTCCCGCCAAATTCAGACGAGCGGTATAGCCAAAGAACTTGCTCTCTTCTTTTAACGGTTGGTTGTGGCGCTGAGCCAGTAAATCTACATACCAGGCACCAGCATTGTGTCGCGTCTGGGCATATTCTGCGCCCGGGTTCGCCAGGCCAACAATCAGTTTGATACTGCTCACGGGGAATTCACTATGGTCGATATAATGGAAAGGACAATAGTTTACCTGTCTGCGTATGTAATGACAAAAATCCTGGCCATCTAGTGGGTGTTATTAGGTTGAAAATGAATAATACATTAGAGAAATAATTCAATTTGTTAGCTAATTTTTAGCGTGGCGTTAAGATTTGTCAGTGTTTATTTGCCATTTGTGACCATTGGCGCAATACCCTTTCTCTAAGCATGCCTATACTTAACTTATCGAAGCGGGTTAACCGTTTGTGTGTTATCCCAAGTGAGTAGATAACGCGGTGGAGGTGGCATATGAAACGTAAAAACGCTGGCTTAATGGGCAACGTTTTAATGGGATTGGGGATGGTAGTGATGGTTGTAGGGGTCGGATACTCCATTCTGGCTGAAGTGTCACAACTCAATCTGCCACAGTTCTTTGCTCATGGTGCGGTTATGAGTATTTTCATCGGTGCGCTTCTATGGCTGGCTGGAGCGCGTATTGGCGGGCGTGAAGAGGTTGCCGATCGTTATTGGTGGGTAAAACATTTCGATAAACGCTGTAAGAACAACGAGCATCGCTCATCACATTGATCAAACTTATTAAAGAAAACAAGCAGCAAGCATAAAGGAGAGCGAACGCTCATGTTGCATAACAAGTAAAAAACCCGTTGTTGCCGATCGCTTCAACGGGTTTTTTGTTTTCTACCATGCTTAACAGTGGATGTGGCGCAGTAGTTAAGTTAACTGCGCCAGATCGCAGATTAATGCTCGAACATGGCAGAGATTGACTCTTCGTTACTGATGCGGCGGATGGCTTCAGCCAGCATGCCGGACAGTGTCAGAGTACGTACGTTTTTCAGCGCTTTGATTTCTGCTGACAACGGAATGGTGTCGCAGACGATCACTTCATCAATCACCGAGTGCTTGATGTTTTCCACGGCATTACCAGAGAAGATAGGGTGCGTTGCGTAGGCAAATACGCGTTTGGCACCGCGTTCTTTCAACGCTTCAGCCGCTTTACACAAAGTACCACCGGTATCAATCATATCGTCTACCAGCACACAGTCACGGCCTGCCACATCACCGATGATATGCATCACTTGAGAAACGTTTGCGCGTGGGCGACGTTTATCAATGATAGCCATATCGGTATCGTTCAGCAGTTTGGCTATGGCACGGGCGCGCACAACACCACCGATATCAGGGGAAACCACAATCGGGTTCACCAGATTCTGTTGCAACATATCTTCCAGCAGGATCGGGCTACCGAATACGTTATCTACCGGAACATCGAAGAAGCCTTGGATCTGTTCAGCATGCAGATCCACTGTCAGTACGCGGTCAACCCCTACACTGGAGAGGAAATCAGCAACAACTTTGGCCGTGATTGGCACGCGCGCAGAACGCACACGGCGATCCTGGCGAGCATAACCGAAGTAAGGGATAACAGCAGTAATACGACCTGCGGAGGCGCGACGCAGGGCATCGACCATAACAACCAGTTCCATCAGGTTGTCGTTAGTCGGTGCACAGGTGGACTGGATGATGAAAATATCACCGCCGCGTACGTTTTCGTTGATTTGCACGCTCACTTCGCCGTCGCTAAAACGACCTACAGCGGCGTCACCAAGGCTGGTGTACAAACGGTTGGCAATACGTTGTGCTAGTTCCGGGGTGGCGTTACCAGCAAAAAGCTTCATATCAGGCACGAGAAGAACCTCAGGCTTGCGTCCAGAGAAGATATTGTCATACGGCCTTCACCAAGGGGCAGTTGGCGACGCCGACGCAATAACCATACGGGTATGTAAAACTAAATTGAACCGCAGGCAGCGCAGAGATGGCAGGGTTTAGTGTGAATAACTCTGCACAGCGAAACGTTGAGCTACGACTCAGACTGCCCTGAACGGATGCGATGTAGTGGCGAGACGTTAACGCCACGCGCTACAAATCCACGCACCCAGGCCGGGGCTTTATTTAACACCTGAAGGGCGGCGGGCTCGGAGTCGAATTCTGCAAACACACAAGCACCTGTGCCGGTCAGGCGTGACGGCGCGTATTGTAACAGCCATGAAAGAAGCTGTTCAACCTCGCGAAAACGTTTTCTTGCAATCGGTTCACAATCATTGGCGTAAGGAGCCTGCAACAGAGCATTCAGCGGGCGAACCGGGGTATTTCGTTTTAATTCTGGGTCAGCAAAAATAACCGGTGTGGGGATGCTGACGCCAGGGTGCGCGACCAAATACCACTTTTCTGCCGGATCGGCCGGTTGCAGCTGATCGCCGATGCCTTCAGCAAAGGCCGCATGCCCGCGTACAAACACCGGAACGTCGGCCCCGAGAGCCAGCCCCAACGCCGCCAGTTGCTCGTCGCTTAAGCCGCATTGCCACAGCTCGTTCAGCGCGATCAGCACCGTGGCGGCGTTGGATGAACCGCCGCCCAGCCCGCCGCCCATCGGCAGGCGCTTCTCAATACGGATATCTGCACCGCGCGGCGGGGTGTCGATCGCGTGAGCCGTGCAGTAGTGTTGCAGCAGGCGGGCCGCACGCACGATCAGGTTCTGCTCGTCCGGCACGCCAGCGATCGGCGTCAGCAAATGGATGCTGTCGTCCTGACGCGGTTCAATGGTCAAGGTGTCGCCGTAGTCCAGGAACTGGAACAGGGTTTGCAACTGGTGGTAGCCGTCAGCGCGACGGCCAGTGATATAGAGGAACAGATTTAGCTTTGCGGGAGAGGGCCACTGACGAATCATTTAAGCGTCCAATTATCCATTTTCAGCTTGATGCGTTGATCGCCTTGCTGCAGTTCGAGACGGCTTGGCAACGGCGGTTGCTGGTCGGTATTGTAATCCTGGTAAGTGACCACCCAGGTGAGATCGCCCTGCGGATAAGTCAGCTTGCTCAGGCGATACCGATCGTCGAGGGTGAAATCGGTGGCTTCTCCCGGCAGGCCCAGCATCCATTGGCGCAGGTTGTTCAGCGGAATAGCCATCCCGGTCAGCTTACGGATCATCTCTTCCGCGTCGTTGCTGACGTAGCGTTTACCCTGGCTATCGCTCAGTTGCACCACTTCCTTCTGCACATTGAGTTCCAGTTCGGTGCTGCCCAGTGGGTTGGTCAACAACAGGCGGTAGCGATCGGGCGAATATTGTTGCCAGAAGAAGCGGGCATAAACCTTTTTCTGATCGGACAGATAGGCGAAAGCGCCGCGGGTCTGATACTGGCTGAGCTGCTGCACGGCCTGTTCATGGGCACGCCACTGCGGGGAAGTCGGACTGGTTGCTGGGCCGCTGGGCTTGGTGAGGGTACAGGCGGTCAGCAGCAGGCTGGCCAATGGGAGCAGGCGAAGCAAATTAACGTTGCGGATAGGCATAACTTTTTATTGTCCTTTTGTCCTTACGGGCACGTGCGGCGAAACCTTTGACTTGCTGCCAACGCTAACGGGGGAGCCCCCCGGCGCCGATAATGTTACTCAACATCGTGCCTCAAGGAAATAACTATACCAGCGATTGGGGGGAAGATGCGGTTGTTACTTTTATTGGTGTCGCGCATCAAGTAGAATGCCAGACAACGAGAACCCGTACCAATAGAAGTATTACTCGAAGCAATGACCCTGCTTGCGTTAGGTATTAATCACAAAACCGCACCGGTTTCTCTGCGAGAAAGGGTAACCTTCTCCCCAGAGTCGATCGAACAAGCGCTAAACAGCCTGCTCCAACAACCGTTGGTGCAGGGCGGTGTTGTGTTGTCTACCTGTAACCGCACCGAGCTGTATCTCAGCGTGGAACAACAGGAACATTTGCGCGAACAGTTGGTTAACTGGTTATGTGATTATCATCATCTGCGCCCGGAAGACGTTGCCAAAAGCCTGTATTGGCATCAGGGTAATGACGCGGTCAGCCATCTGATGCGCGTTGCCAGCGGGCTGGATTCGCTGGTGCTGGGTGAACCGCAAATCCTGGGGCAGGTCAAAAAAGCCTTTGCCGAATCACAACGCGGCCAGTCTCTGTCTGGTGAACTTGAACGCCTGTTCCAAAAAACCTTCTCCGTTGCCAAACGCGTCCGTACCGAAACCGACATCGGTGCCAGTGCCGTTTCTGTGGCCTTTGCCGCCTGCACCCTGGCGCGCCAGATCTTCGAATCCTTGGCTGAACTGAACGTGTTGCTGGTGGGTGCAGGGGAAACCATCGAACTGGTGGCGCGTCATCTGCGCGAACATCAGGTCAAACACATGATGATCGCCAACCGCACCCGTGAACGCGCTCAGTTACTGGCCCAGGAAGTGGGCGCGGAAGTGATCACGCTGCCGGAGATTGACGAACGCCTGGCCGATGCGGACATCATTATCAGCTCTACCGCCAGCCCGCTGCCGATCATTGGCAAGGGGATGGTGGAGCGTGCGCTGAAAGCGCGCCGCAACCAGCCGATGTTGCTGGTGGATATCGCAGTACCTCGTGATATCGAACCGGAAGTCGGCAAGCTGGCGAACGCCTATCTGTACAGCGTGGACGATCTGCACGCCATCATTCAGAACAACCTGGCGCAGCGTCAGGCTGCCGCCGTGCAGGCTGAATCGATCGTTCAGCAGGAAAGTATCAACTTTATGGCCTGGTTGCGCTCGCAGGGCGCGACAGAAACCATTCGTGATTACCGCTCACAGGCCGAGCAGATCCGCATGGAAATGGAATCAAAAGCGCTGGCTGCCATTGCGCAGGGTGCTAATGTGGAGCAGGTTATTCAGGAACTGGCTCACAAACTGACCAATCGTCTTATTCATGCCCCTACCAAATCCCTCCAACAGGCCGCCAGCGACGGCGACATGGAGCGGTTGCAAATTTTACGCGACAGCCTCGGGCTGGATTAGTTTAGTTCTCTCTTATTAACAGGGTTTAAAACCACGCATGAAGCCTTCTATTGTTGCCAAACTGGAAGCGTTACAAGAGCGCCATGAGGAAGTACAGGCGTTGCTCGGCGATGCCGGGGTTATTGCCGATCAGGATCGGTTTCGCGCCTTGTCGCGCGAATACGCACAGTTGACCGATGTCAGCCGCTGTTTTTTAGAATGGCGTCAGGTGCAGGAGGATATCGCGACGGCAGAAATGATGCTGGACGATGCTGAAATGCGCGAAATGGCTCAGGAAGAGCTGAAACAGGCCAAAGCGGTGACGGAAGAGCTGGAGCAGCAGTTGCAGGTATTGCTGTTGCCGAAAGATCCCGACGATGAGCGTGGCTGCTTCCTGGAAGTCCGTGCCGGTACCGGTGGCGACGAAGCGGCGATTTTCGCGGGCGATCTGTTCCGTATGTACAGCCGTTATGCGGAAATGCGCCGCTGGCGTGTGGAGATCATGAGTGCCAACGAAGGTGAGCACGGTGGCTATAAAGAAGTGATCGCCAAAGTTTCCGGTGACGGGGTTTACGGCCAGTTGAAGTTTGAGTCGGGTGGGCATCGCGTGCAACGCGTGCCGGAAACCGAGTCGCAAGGGCGCATTCATACCTCTGCCTGCACTGTGGCGGTGATGCCAGAAATACCAGAGGCCGAACTGCCAGAGATTAACCCCAGCGAGCTGCGTATCGATACCTTCCGTTCATCCGGTGCCGGTGGCCAGCACGTTAATACCACCGATTCGGCGATCCGCATTACTCACTTGCCGACCGGTATTGTGGTGGAGTGTCAGGACGAACGTTCACAGCATAAGAACAAAGCCAAGGCGATGTCGGTGCTTGGGGCGCGCATTCGTGCTGCCGAAGTGGCGAAGCGCCAGCAGGCAGAAGCCTCGACGCGCCGCAACCTGCTGGGCACTGGCGATCGTTCCGATCGCAACCGCACCTACAATTTCCCACAGGGGCGTGTGACCGATCACCGCATCAACCTGACGCTTTACCGCCTGGATGAAGTGATGGAAGGCAAATTAGATATGCTGATTCAGCCGATCGTGCAGGAGTATCAGGCCGATCAGCTGGCGGCACTGTCGGCAGAACCTGAGTAATGGACTATCAAACCTGGCTGAAAACCGCGGTTGCGCGCTTGGCAGAGAGTGAAAGCGCCAGGCGTGATGCGGAAATCCTGTTGGGTTTTGTTACCGGCCGTGCTCGCACGTTTTTGATGGCGTTTGGCGAAACCCTGCTGACGCCACCGCAAACCGAGCAATTAGCCACGCTGCTGGCCCGCCGTGAACGCGGTGAACCGGTCGCATATCTGGTTGGGGAACGGGAGTTCTGGTCGCTGCCGCTCTCGGTTTCGCCTGCAACCCTGATCCCACGGCCAGACACCGAATGCCTGGTGGAACTGGCTCTGCAGCGTTTGCCCGCTGAACCCTGTGCGATCCTCGATCTCGGCACCGGTACGGGGGCGATCGCGTTGGCGTTGGCCAGCGAACGCCCAGACTGCCAGATAACCGGGGTGGATTTGCAGCCTGATGCCGTCGCGTTGGCGCGGCATAATGCGCAAAAACTGGCGATAAATAATGCTGATTTCAGGCAGGGCAGTTGGTTTGCGCCAGTTGCCGGGCGGCAGTTTGCGCTCATCGCCAGTAACCCACCCTATATTGACGCCGCCGATCCCCATCTGGCGCAGGGTGATGTGCGATTTGAACCGAGTAGCGCGCTGGTTGCCGCTCAGCACGGGCTGGCCGATTTGGCGGCGATCGTGCAGCAGGCACCTGAGCACTTACAGCCACAGGGCTGGCTCTTGCTGGAACATGGCTGGCAGCAGGGGGAAAGCGTGCGTGCGTTGTTAAAGGAAGCTGGATTTATGGCTATTGAAACCTGCCGCGATTATGGCGGTAACGATCGTGTGACTTTGGGCCAAAAAACACAATAATAAGGAAGCACTATGGTAGCTTACATGGCGTTAAAGCACCTGCATCTGTTGACGGTAGCTATCAGTATCATCTTGTTTGTGCTGCGATTCTTCTGGAAATGGCGCGACTCGGCGATGATGCAGAAGCGTTGGGTAAAAATAACCCCGCATATCAACGATACGCTGTTGTTCCTTACCGGGATTGCATTGGTGGTGATGCTAAAATTTTACCCCCTGTTGAGCGTCGACTCGTGGCTGACCGAGAAGCTGTTTGGCGTTATTATCTATATCCTGCTTGGCTATGTTGCGTTGGGCAAGAAAACCAAGAGCTGGAATCTGCGCACGTTGGCGTTTGTTCTGGCTCTGGGCTGTTTGTACCTGATCGTTAAACTTGCCACGACGAAAATACCGTTTCTGATGGGATACCTATGAGTAGCATTGCTGATTTCGAATTTAACTCCTCACCTTTGAGTGACGGTGTGATCCTGGTGTCACAGGCCATCCGGCGAGATTTTCCTGCGGCTGACGTGGCGCGCAGGCTGCAGCAACTGGCTGATGAAGCACGAGCGGCCATCCCGGACGATCTCAACCAGGAACAGCAACTGGATGCGCTTATCGAACTGTTTTTTAAAACCTGGGGTTTTGGCGGTGCCAGAGGGGTTTATCGCCTGTCCGATGCCATCTGGTTGGATAAGGTACTGGAAGCACGGCAAGGCACCCCGGTGTCATTAGGAACGATTTTTCTGTATATCGCGCAGCAAATAGACTTGCCGCTGATGCCGGTGATTTTCCCCACGCAGCTCATTCTGCGTGCCGACTGGCTGGATGAAGAAATGTGGTTAATCAACCCGCTGAACGGTGAAACGCTGAACGAGCACCAGTTGGAAGTGTGGCTCAAAGGCAACCTGGGGCTGGGGGCGGAGCTGGAAGATGACGATCTGGATGAGTCAGAACACGTTCTGGTGGTGCGCAAAATGCTGGACACGCTGAAGGCGGCCCTGATGGAAGAGAAGCAGATGGAATTGGCACTGCGTGCCAGTGAAGCTGTGCTGAGCTTTGATCCGGACGACCCTTATGAGATCCGCGATCGTGGGCTGATTTACGCGCAGTTGGAGTGCAACCATATCGCGATCTCCGATCTTAACTATTTTGTTGAGCAGTGCCCTGAAGATCCGGTCAGTGAAGTGATTAAAATCCAGATCCACGCGATCGAACTCAAGCAGGTTACGCTGCACTAATTCATTCCGAAATATAAGGCGCAAGCATGAAACAGAAAGTAATTAGCATTGGTGACATCAAGGTAGCGAACGACCTGCCGTTTGTGCTGTTTGGCGGTATGAACGTGCTCGAATCACGTGATTTGGCGATGCGCATCTGTGAACACTACGTCACCGTTACGCAAAAGCTGGGCATTCCTTACGTTTTCAAAGCGTCGTTTGATAAAGCCAACCGCTCTTCCATCCACTCATATCGTGGCCCAGGTTTGGAAGAGGGGATGAAAATTTTCCAGGAAATCAAAAGCACCTTCGGGGTAAAAGTGATCACCGATGTGCATGAAGTTGCGCAGGCGCAGCCGGTTTCCGAAGTGGTTGATGTGATTCAGTTACCCGCCTTCCTGGCGCGCCAGACCGATCTGGTGGAAGCCATGGCAAAAACCGGCGCGGTGATTAACGTCAAGAAACCCCAGTTCGTCAGCCCTGGCCAGATGGGCAATATCGTTGATAAATTCAAAGAGGGCGGCAACGATCAGGTGATCCTGTGCGATCGCGGCAGCAACTTCGGTTACGACAACCTGGTGGTCGACATGCTGGGTATCAACGTGATGAAGAATGTGACCGGTGGCCATCCGGTGATCTTTGATGTCACCCACGCGTTGCAAACCCGCGATCCGTTCGGTGCTGCATCTGGTGGCCGTCGCGCGCAGGTGACTGAGCTGGCACGTGCCGGTATGGCGGTCGGTTTGGCAGGGCTGTTTATTGAAGCTCACCCGGAGCCAAACAGCGCCAAGTGCGACGGCCCGTCTGCGTTACCGCTGGATAAGCTGGAGCCATTCCTGGTGCAGATGAAAGCCATCGACGATCTGGTGAAGAGTTTCCCAGAGCTGGATACCAGCAATTAAGTTGATGGTTGTTGCGCAGGCAAAGAAGCCCGACGATGTGTCGGGCTGAGGTTGATGACAAAGTAGTTTTTGAACCCGAGATACTCGGGCCTAGCGCACCGAGGGGCGCTCCGGCGGCTTACGCCGCTACGACCCCTTCGGCACGCTCTCCCTAATAACGGGCTTTGTCAGCAGTCTGAGCCCGACGATGTGTCGGGCTTTTCTGTTTATGGGGTACCGAGCGCGGCCAACGCTTCCGGCAGCGTGGGGTAGAAATGCAGTTTCCCTTCAATGGGTTGCATACGCGCGCGCGCCAGCGTTTTCAGCGGCTGGAATGGAATATCGGTGATCGCCAACTGCTTACCGGTGGGCAGGGTATCAATATAACGCTGCAGTGCGTGCAAACCGCCGGCATCCAGCACTGGCACCGCATCCCACTGCAACACGATGGTGTGATAGTTCTCACTGCGTAACAGTAATTCGCTGAAGATGCGTTCGGCGGCGGCGAAGAACAGCGGGCCGTTGACGCGCATCACCAAAATGCCGTTTTCCGTGCTCAGTTCGCTTAAACGCGTCATGCGTGCAATGCGGCGCATAAACAGCAGCGAAGCCAGCACGATACCAACGGTAATGGCGATCACCATATCAAACAGCACCGTCAGTGACATGCACAGCATCATCACCAGAATGTCGTCCTTCGGTGCGCGGCGCAGCAGGTAAACCACCTTATGTGCCTCACTCATATTCCATGCCACCATCAGCAGCAACGCGGCCATCGCCGCCAGCGGCAGATAAGAGAGCCAAGGGGCGAGCACCAGCAACGCCAGCAGCACCAACAGCGAGTGGATAATGGCCGAGACCGGTGAGGTGGCTCCAGCACGCACGTTAGCGGCTGAACGGGCAATGGCTGCCGTGGCGGTAATCCCACCAAAGAATGGCGCGATAATGTTGCCAGCCCCTTGCCCAATCAGCTCGGTATTGGAGTGGTGCTTTTTACCGGTCATTCCATCCAACACCACGGCGCATAAAAGCGACTCGATAGCGCCGAGCATCGCCATGGAGAACGCGGCGGGCAACAGTGCAGAAAGCAGGTGCCAACTCAGCTCAATTGGCTTTCCGCCGCTGGCGGGGAGATCCCAAGGGAGCACCAGCTGTGGCAAAATCGGCGGGATCCCTTGCCCCTGGCTGCCGTCGGCCAGTTGGAAACTGAAGCGGGAGCCAATGGTGGCGACCTGGTGGTCAAACAGAGCCAGGATGGCCATCAGCGCGGTTCCTACCAGCAGCGCGGGCAGGTGGCCGGGCACCCGCAGCCCCAGCTTTGGCCAGAAGATCAGGATTAATAGGGTAACGACACCGATCAGCGTATCGCCGAAATCCACGCTGGGCAGCGCATGCAGCAGGGCGTAGACTTTACCGATGTAATTTTCCGGTACTTCGGCCATGGCAAGCCCAAAAAAGTCTTTCACCTGCATGGTGGCAATGGTGATGGCGATCCCAGAGGTAAAACCGAGTGTTACCGACAGCGGGATGTATTCAATCAGGCGGCCAAGGCGCGCCAACCCCATCAACAGCAGAAACAGGCCGGAAATCATGGTGGCAATCAACAGGCCAGAAAGCCCGAACTGCTGCGAAACGGGGTATAAAATAACGACAAAAGCGGCGGTAGGGCCAGAGACGCTATAACGTGAGCCGCCGCTGACGGCAATCACGATCCCGGCAATCGCCGAGGTGTAAAGCCCGTACTGTGGTGGAACACCGCTGGCAATCGCCAGTGCCATCGCCAGAGGAATGGCGATAATACCGACGGTGACCCCGGCAATCGCATCTTTCAGCAGACGTTGAAGTGAATAAGGTTCCCGCCAACAGGCTTCAATCAGCGCGCTGAAGGGGCGAATGCCGTTAATTTCGTGCGTTTTCATCTAAGTTGCAAACCAAATCTAGAAAAGAGAAAGGAATGGCGGGCCAGATGAGGTCCGTCGCGGATAGCTGAAGATACCATACCCCTTTCTGTGGGCAGATACCTAGACCTGTATCAATGCAGTCATTATTGCTGCCATTGACAATGGGTTCAGACCGGCGTACCGGTCTGTATGGTGGGGATAAGTGCGATTTTTACGGCTTAGTGCATGGCTGGCAGGGATAAGCCGAGAAAGTGCGCCAGAGTATCTACCAAAAGATTATGATCTTCACGCTGCGGCGAACCGGAGATGGCAATCGTTCCAATACAACCCACACCGGCCAGCCGGATCGGAAATGCACCGCCATGGGCCGCATAGTCTCGCACGCTGAGGCCATACCTTTCTTCCAGCGTGACTTGGCGCTGCTGCAGGCGCAGGCCGACGGCATAGGAACTTTTATGAAAGTGATTAACCACATTGCGCTTGCGGCGCACCCAGTCAGCATTATCTGGCGTGGTGCCCGGCATGGCGTAGGAGAACAACGTGTGCCCGGTAAGCTGGATTTCGATAGCGATCGCCAGATGGTGCTGTTCAGCCGCCGTTTTCAGCGCGATGCCCAATTCCCAGGCGGTGGTATGATCGAAATGGTGAAAGGTTAATGCCGTTTCCTGCATAGCTAACGCTTGTAAACCGTCCTCAATATTCATGACTTATCCCCTTGGCGCTATTGTGAACAGACTATTCTGATCGGAGGGAGCGTTAAAGACAGTCTCATCATAACTTAGAACTGCTAGTCTATTATTATCGCGAGTAATATGTCAGTGACCTGGAGCGGGTGAGATAAGGATTTTTAGCGACGAATCACCCTGCGGACATCTGGGGGCATGCCGGATACCTATGACATACGTTGCCTCGATCGCTTCTTTGTACAGTGATGCCTGCATCACTTATGCCACGCTGTCACTGAGTTATTTTGTTCTGAGCAAGAATGCGCCTTTCTCTTACCATTCTGAACTGTGGAAACGCGTGCTGTTTGGTGCGCTGGCTGGCTTAGCGGTGCTTTATCTGAACCACGATCGGTTCCCGTTGGCTCACGGTGTTTATTATAGCTTTAGCATGATCCCGATGATTCTCGTCATCTTCTTTGGTGGCGGTGTCAGTGGATTGGCATGTTATTTGGTGAGCTTCATTTTTACCGGCGGATTCACGCTAGATAATCTGTTTATTGCTTCGATCGTTTTACCCTTGCTGCTTTCAGCGGTATGGCAAAAAAAATCGAACGGCGTGTTTTATCTCACCATTAGCATCATTGCGCTCTACCGTATTATCGTTGTTGGTACACAGGTTAATTTTCAAGAGCTATGGCTAGATATTCTGCTGTATCAGGCGGCTTCAGCCCTCTGCCTGGCTATTTGTTACCATGCCCTGATTTTTAAAGAGCGCCACATTCATGCCTTTTTTACCATGCGTAATAAAGCCACGATAGATAGCCTGACCCATATTAACAATCGAGCCAGCATCGATTACAAAATGATGGTGCTGCATGAGCAGCGTCAGCCTTGTGGCTTAATGATGCTGGATTTGGATGATTTTAAAAAGGTGAATGATACCTATGGCCATCTGGCGGGGGATGGCGTGCTGACGGGAATTGGCCGTATTTTGCAGGGCAGCGTTCATAGCGAGGATTTTGTCGGGCGCTATGGTGGTGAGGAGTTTATCGTGATTACTGCCAGCCATGACCCGGCATATATTCATACGGTGGCGGAACGTATTCGCAGCAAGGTTGAAAGTTCATGCTTTAGAACAGAAGAGGGCAATGAAATCCGCCTGACGATCTCTATCGGCACCTCATTGTTTTTACCTGGAATGACGGTGGAAAAAGCCATAGAGGTGGCCGACGAAGCATTGTATACCGCCAAACGCAATGGCAAGAATCGTGTGATGAGCAGCCAGTTGATGTCGTTGGCTCCGCTGGGGGACAGTTTCAGGCAGTAAGTCTGGTGCTGTGAGCGCTGTGTCTGAACCTGAAGGCAGCCGCTGATTCAAATCACACCGCGATCGGATTCGGCACCTGTTACAGCCTCAAAAATTACAGGTATAATCCCACAAATTATTCAACGGGTTTAGAAGCGAAGATGACAAAACTTACCTTACAAGAGCAGATGCTGAAAGCTGGATTAGTGACCAGCAAAAAAATGGCCAAGGTCCAAAAAACGGCTAAAAAATCACGAGTTCAGGCCCGTGAGGCAAGAGAGGCGGTAGAAGAAAATAAAAAAGCACAACTTGAGCGTGATAGACAGCTAAGCGAACAGCAAAAACAAGCTGCTTTATCTAAAGAATACAAAGCGCAGGTGAAGCAGCTCATTGAAATGAACCGAGTGGTCATTGCAAAAGGTGATATTGATTTTAACTTCACCGATAATAATTTAATTAAAAATATCGTTGTCGATAAGCCTACTCAAGCTCAGTTGATTAACGGCCGCCTCGCCATTGCGCGTTTGGTGGTTGATAGCAGCGGCAAGAGCGAATATGCCATCATCCCCGCGAGCGTCGCTGATAAGATTGCGCAGCGAGATGCCAGCAGTATTGTATTAAACAGCGCACTGAGCCAGGAAGAGCAGGATGAAGACGATCCGTATGCTGATTTTAAAGTGCCCGATGATTTGATGTGGTAATTGATTTTTCGCAGATGCTTATGAACGAAAAGCTCGTTAGGGCTTTTCATTCAGGTCCTGTGTTCGGTAGCCGTTCAATTCATCACACTTTCAATTTTTAACATTTTATTTATAACCATAATAATTCAAGTTGCATGTAGGCGGCAACTGAGCGACAAATCAGTCAAAGACTGATTTGAACAGCGCTTGCGCTGGCCCGTAGGGTGAGCCTCGAAGAGGCTCATAATCCCCAGGAGCTTACTCAAGTAAGTGACTGGGGTGAGTGACAAATCTGCTTGGCAGATTTGAACGCTGCTTGCAGCGGCCCCGAAGGGGCGAGGCCCAATATGGGCCGAGTAACGCAGTCAACACCCAAGCAACTTGAAGTATGAAGGGTATAGATATTCAAGAAATCCCCGAGTCTGGCAGCGGTGAACTCTGTCAGACTCGGGGGTGGGTCAGATTTTGATATAAATTTGCCGGCGATACAGCATTGAACTGATCGACCAGTTGACGCAGAGGAACAGCAGGGCGTAAGCCAGTGAACTCGGGTAGTCACCTAATAGGGGTCTTAACACCCCGTCGTAGACGAGCTGATGAATCGTGACTAACGAATCGTAACTACCAAACGGAATAGTGTTTAACAGCAAAGAAAGAAAGGCCGCATTGACGTAGATAAAAAGTGGATTAATACCGAACGCTTCAAAAGGGCGGCACCAGGTTTTCTTGCCCTTAATATCAATAATCCACATGAGCAATGCGAGGAAGGATGCGGCTAAGCCACAGGTCACCAGCACAAAAGTGGGCGACCATATCTTTTTATTAATCGGGCAACCATAGCTGAGTAAAAAGCCGATAAAGGTCAGGCTGGTGCCTATAATAAATAGCGTCTGTACTTTCTGCTGAATATCCTTGGTGCGTGAGAGTATTTTGCCGCAATAAAAGCCTAACAGGACGTGGGCGATCGCCGGGAGCGTACTCAGCAATCCTTCAGGGTCAATTGCCAGCCCGGCATCTTTGTACATGTGGTTGACGCCAAGAATCGCCTGGTCAAGTTGCGAAATAATATTTTGCTCACTTTGCTCAAACCCATTGCCTGCAAGCAGAATGGCATAATATCCCAACAGAAGCGTGACGATGATATGCGGGATGTATTTATGGTTGACCAACAGGGCAATAATCGCGGTAGCTGCGTAACAGATAGCCAATCGCTGCATTACTCCTAAAATACGAATGTGCTCAAAGTTCCATAGCGAAGGCCCTAATCGCTGCCAGAACTCAACGCCCTCAGCGGTAAGCTTGTAGGAGGTTCTGAGAAACAGGGCAAACCAGGCAATGAATAATCCAATCATAAAGATAACCAAGGTGCGGGTCAGAATTTTGGTTATGGTGGCTGAACTGGCCGAGAATTGGCTTTTCTGCAGAGAAATATAAGTAGAGATGCCCATAATGAACATAAAAAAGGGGAAAACCAGATCGGTTGGCGTTAACCCATGCCAGGAGGCGTGCCCGAGAGGAGCGTAAACGTAGCTCCAAGAACCAGGATTATTGACCAGAATCATTCCTGCGATTGTCATACCTCGTAAAACATCTAAGGAAAGCAAACGATTATGAGAACTGGAGATTTTCGACATAGTATCATGTTGTCCTTAAACTAAAGATGGAATGTGGCTTAACCACAATGAGGCCGGTTGCCATGGCCTTAATATCGTTTAAATTCATATTGTTATGACGTTTTGATAAGTGTCGATATAGAGAGTGGTAGAGCTGAGGGTTCGACGCCATCGCTGTCACAGCTTATAAAAAATAGCTTAAAATGATTATATTTATTAATTATTTTGTGAGGAGGGTGATTTGCTGGAAAGAGGATGGATTTTTATGCGTGGCAAGTGCAAAGAAAGCTGATGGTCGAGGCTGTCGATGTTGCCTGGGGGAATTGCAATGCGCGTATGTCGAACCCTGTCGAGGTTCTCTTGTAGGGTTCATAAAAGAAAATAAGCCAGAATTTTCGCTCTAATGCCCGTCAGTAAAGGCTGGCCAGTTCCCTCTCCCTTGGGGAGAGGGTTAGGGTGAGGGGACGAGCACCGAGCTATAAGCCCCTCACCCCGGCCCTCTCCCACAGGGAGAGGGGGCGACTCCTTTAGCAATGGCTGCATGATTGCGCAGTTTTGCGCTTAACTGACCAACATTAGAACTTTCGTTCAGAGTTTCTCTTTGAATTTGGCGGTGAGAGAGGGCTTGATTCGCTGCGCTCACCCTTCGGGCGGCCTGCGGCCGTCCAAAATGGCAGGCCATTTTGTCGAACCCTGTCGAGGGTTCCCACCCCTCTCTTTGGGGAATCTAAAAGCAAAAAAGCCTGAACTTTCGCTCAGGCTTTCTCTTTGAATTTGGCGGTGAGAGAGGGGTTCGAACCCTCGATACACTTTCGCGTATACACACTTTCCAGGCGTGCTCCTTCAGCCACTCAGACACCTCACCGTTTCGTTGCGCGTTACTCAGTGCAACGGGGCGCTACTATAGGGAGTGACGCTGATCCGGTCAAGAATATTTTCGTGCTTTTAGCGTGGCTGGTTAAGCTGTGTTCGCATTGCTGCAAACTCCGGCGGAAATAACGACGGGCGAGAATCCAATCACTGTGAACCAACGTTCAGAACGCAGTAGAAAGAAAAACCGCGCTCCTCTATGTTACTTATTATATACCTCTTATTAGGTATTTGATTTTCAAGCACGTTTGGCTGCGCTGCGCCACTTCGCAAAAATCAATCGAAGTGGTGAATTAGCCCTCATTAACTTGATTAAAGACAACAATTTTTGTGTGGTCTATGTTATCCATAGCCAGCGAGCAGTATCGATAATATGTCCTTCGTGGATCTAATAACTAATAAGCCGCTGCTATTCAGCAGGCTAAATGGATGGGATGCTTATGACTAAGGTAAGCGATATATTGGCCATTTTTCTGGCGGGGATCTGTGCGGGTTTTGTCTCGTTTTCGCTACAAGCCGATGCCTCTAACACCGCCGTACCGCAGAAAATAGAAGCCAAAAACGAAACATTCTCTGCGCCTCACCCCGATCAATACCAATCATGGAAAGCAACCTCAGAGCAGTCGGAGCAGGTCGATGCGCTAGCGGAAGATCCACGCCTGGTGATCCTGTGGGCCGGATATCCTTTTGCGAAAGACTACAAGAAACCGCGCGGCCACGCCTATGCGCTGACGGACGTGCGTGAAACGCTGCGCACCGGTGCACCAAAGACCGCTGAAGATGGGCCACTGCCGATGGCCTGCTGGAGCTGCAAAAGCCCGGACGTTGCCAGAATGATCACCGAGCAGGGCGAAGAAGGGTATTTCCACGGTAAATGGGCACGCGGCGGCCCGGAAATTGTCAATAACCTCGGCTGTGCGGATTGTCATAACACCGCTTCAGCGGAGTTTGCCGAGGGGAAACCGGCGCTGACGCTTTCCCGCCCTTATGCTTCCCGGGCGATGGAGGCGATTGGAAAACCCTTTGATAAAGCGGGGCGTTTTGATCAACAAGCCATGGTGTGCGGGCAGTGCCACGTTGAATACTATTTTGATGGTAAAGATAAAGCGGTGAAATTCCCTTGGGATAAAGGGACCACCGTCGACGATATGGAAGTCTATTACGACAATATCGCTTTCTCCGATTGGATCAATCCGTTGTCCAAAGCGCCGCTGCTCAAAGCCCAGCACCCAGAATATGAAACCTGGCGCGCGGGTGTGCATGGCCAAAACAACGTAGCCTGTATCGACTGCCATATGCCGAAAGTGCAAAACGCTCAGGGCAAGATCTATACCGATCACAAAATCGGTAACCCCTTCGATAACTTCGAAAAAACCTGTGCCACTTGCCACACCCAGGATAAGGCCAGCCTGGAAGGGATGGTAGCCAAGCGTAAAAAAGATATCACTGAGATCAAGCTGAAGGTCGAAGACCAACTGGTGCATGCACACTTTGAGGCGAAAGCCGCGTGGGATGCCGGTGCCACAGAGGCTGAGATGAAACCGATTCTGATGGATATCCGCCATGCGCAATGGCGCTGGGATTATGCCATCGCGTCGCACGGCATTCATATGCATGCACCAGACGTTGCGCTACGGGTGTTAGGCACTGCGCTCGATCAGGCGGCTCAGGCCCGCACCAAGCTGGCCCGCCTGTTGGCGACCAAAGGTATCAGCGATGAAATCCCGTTGCCGGATATTTCCACCAAGCAAAAGGCGCAGTTGGCCTTGGGCATGGATATGCCACAGCTTAATGCGGAAAAGCAGGAATTCCTCAAGACGGTAGTACCGCAGTGGGATGAGCAGGCGCGCAAAGCCGGGCGACTCAGCCAATAACCCCTCCGCCCCGTGCGCGGGGCGTAAAAAAATGGAGTGAATATGAGCGTACTGCGTTCGTTATTAACTACCGGGGTGCTGGCCTGCAGCCTTTGGCTGACGGTATTACCGGTATCAGCTCAAACTGATAGCCCTGCGATGCAACAACAAAACGCCGAGGTGAAGTTACAACGTAACCCCGATGAGGCCTGCTTGCGCTGCCATAAGCCGCAGCAGAATGCGATGCATGGCAAACATGCAGGGGCGATCAACCCGAATAATCAGCTACCGGTGACCTGCACCAACTGCCACGGTAACCCTTCGCTGCAGCATCGCGAAGGGGTGAAGGATGTGATGCGTTTTAATGAGCCTATGTATGGCGTAGAAACGCAAAATAGCGTCTGTATGTCTTGCCACTTGCCGGAGGCGTTGCAAAAAACCTTCTGGCCGCACGATGTCCACCTGGCCAAAGTGACCTGCGCCAGTTGCCATCAGCTTCATCCCCAGCAGGATAAAATGCAGGGGCTGAGTGATAAAGGGCGGATACAGATCTGCGTGGATTGCCACCGTCAGCAACAGGATGATCCGGCGTTTAATCCAGCAGCCGTGCGGCTGGGTAAGGAGCAGCCATGAGCTGCTCACGACGCCGTTTTATTACCGGTATAGGCGTGCTGGCCGTGGCGTCTAGCGCCGTAGAGAAAGTGCTGGCGCGCACGATGAATGTTAATGGTGTGCGCTATGGCATGGTGCATGACGAGTCGCGTTGCATCGGTTGCACCGCCTGTATGGATGCCTGCCGCGAAGTGAATCAGGTGCCAGCAGGCGTTTCGCGCCTGACGATTATCCGCAGCGAACCGATCGGCAGCTTTCCAGACGTGAAGTACCGGTTTTTCCGCCACTCCTGCCAGCATTGCGACGATGCGCCCTGTGTGGATGTCTGCCCCACCGGGGCTTCATTCCGAGATGCCGCCAGCGGGATTGTCGACGTTAACCCCGATCTGTGCGTCGGTTGCCAATACTGCATTGCTGCTTGCCCGTATCGGGTGCGGTTTATTCACCCGATCAGCAAAACGGCAGATAAATGCGATTTTTGCCGCAAAACCAATCTCCGCCAGGGTAAACAGCCCGCCTGCGTGCTGTCCTGCCCGACTCAGGCGCTGATCTTTGGCAATCTCGACGATCCCAACAGTGATATCTCGCGCCTGCTGAGGCAGACCACGACTTACCGCTACAAAATTGCGCTGGGTACCCGGCCAAAAGTGTATCGCGTGCCTTTTAAATATGGGGAGATAAGTCAATGACCTCTGCGTTTCATTTTGACTCTCTAGTCTGGGACTGGCCGATCGCGATTTACCTGTTTCTGATCGGCATCTCCGCCGGTCTGGTGACGTTGAGCATTCTGCTGCGCCGTTACCACCCGCAGGAGGGCACCTCACACAGCCGCATCATGCGCACCACGCTGTTTATTGCGCCCAGTACGATCATCCTGGGGCTGGTGATCCTGATTTTCCACCTGGCGCGCCCGTGGACCTTCTGGAAGCTGATGTTCCATTACAGCTTCACTTCGGTGATGTCGATGGGGGTGATGCTGTTCCAGGTGTATACGCTGGTGCTGGTGGTCTGGCTGGCGCTGATTTTCCGCGACGAAGTGGCTGCGCTACAGCAGCGCTGGCTGCCAAAGTTGACGCTGATCCCCAACCTGTTGGCGCGCTTCCTGCCGTTTCTGCGCCCGATTGAAACCCTGATGATGGTTTTGGCCGTGCTGCTGGGAGCCTATACCGGGTTCCTGCTGTCCGCGTTGAAATCCTACCCGATGCTCAATAACCCGCTGTTGCCCGCACTGTTTCTGTTTTCGGGAGTATCATCTGGGATTGCCGTGGCGCTGTTAGCCTTTGTGTTCGGCCCCAAGGGCGATTTGCACAGCAAGGAAATGCACTTTCTGCACCGTGTCGAAACCCCGGTGGTCTGGCTGGAGATCTTCCTGCTAGCCGCCTTTTTTATCGGCCTGTGGCTGGGGGATGATGGCAAGCTGCGTGCGCTGTCGGCGGCGCTGGGTGGCGGGTTCTGGGCCTGGTGGTTCTGGCTGGGCGTGGTGGGCGTTGGGCTGTGCCTGCCGCTGTTGCTGAAGGCATTAGGCTGGGGCAAGGCGCAGGGGCAGATCCTGCTGATCAGCGGTAGCAGCCTGTGTGGAGTGTTGCTGTTGCGCTATTTCATCCTGTATGCCGGGCAAATGACGGTGGCCTGAATGATGTTGGCAGCGAAATAAGGCGGTAAACGTGCTGTTGTGGTTACCCGAATTGGGGTTTGGTGCACTGTTGCTGGCGTGTACGGCGTCATGGCTGATCTCTGGCGTGGCGCTGTTCGCGCGCCACCGGGTAGCGCTGTTGCCAATCCGTGCTTGGAGTTTGGCAATATTTGCCTTGATCGCGCTGGCGTTCGCTATCCTGCTGTTGCTGTTTTTGCGCGATGATTTTTCTGTGCTGTATGTTGCCCAGCACGGGCACAGTCAACTCTCGGGCTTACTTAAGGCCGCGGCGTTGTGGGGCGGCCACGAAGGTTCATTGCTGCTTTGGTTGCTGTGCCTGAGCGGCTGGGCTGCCGTTTTCGCCTGGCGCAGTAAGCCGGAAGAGGCAACGGCGTCCGTCACGCTGGCGATCCTGTTGCTGATCGCCGGTTGCTTTCTGATCTTCATTCTGTGCTTCTCCGATCCCTTTGTTCGCGTTTTTCCCCCGGCGGTTGAAGGGCGAGATCTGAACCCGATGCTGCAACATATCGGGCTGATTCTGCATCCCCCTCTGCTGTATCTCGGCTATGCCGGGTTCGCCGTCTGCAGTGCGGTGATGTTGGCCGCCTTGCTGAACGGGGAGTTCACTCCCCAAACTGCCGGGCAATGCCAGCATTGGGCTGCCCCAGCATGGTGTTTCCTCACCGCTGGGATCATTCTGGGGTCCTGGTGGGCCTACAGTGAATTGGGTTGGGGCGGCTGGTGGTTTTGGGATCCGGTCGAAAATGCCTCTTTGCTGCCCTGGCTGACCGCAACGGCATTGCTACACAGCTTGGCCGCTAGCCAGCGCACCGGCGGGTTGCGGCACTGGACGCTGCTGCTAACGTTTGGGACGTTCGTGCTCAGCCTGTTGGGAACCTTGATCGTGCGCTCTGGCGTGCTGCTCTCGGTACATGCCTTCGCGCTGGATGAACAGCGGGCATTACCACTATTCGTGTTGTTTGCTTTCCTGAGCGGTGCCTCGTTTCTGGTCTACGCCCTGCGTGCCAACCGGGTTGAACAGCCGGTGCCACCTGCGCCGCCTGTGTTAGTAGTGACACTGCTGCTGTTCAGTTCGGCGGCGCTGATCGTGTTGATCGGCACGCTCTACCCGATGCTGTACCGGCTGATGGGCTGGGGGCAGATTTCTGTCGGTGCGCCTTACTTCAATCTGGTTCTACTGCCTTTTGGGCTGTTGGCGTTGATCCTGATGTGCGTTGGTGGTTTTCGCCGCCGGCTTGCGCAGTGGATTGCGCATTCCGGCGTGCTGCTGGCCGCCTTGGGCATTCTGTGTTCGTCGTTGCAACGGCATGAGGTCAGCCTGAACGTGGCCGTTGGGGAAAGCGTGACGCTGGCCGGTTATGAGTTCACGTTCCGCGCGATCGAGCTACAGGCGCAGGGCAACTTCACCACCGAACAGGCGGTGATCGACGTCTCACAGCAGGGGAAAGCGCTGACGCAGCTTAGGCCGGAGCGGCGTTTTTATACCGCGCGTCGCCAGCAGATGTTTGAACCGGGCATCGACTGGAGCGTGCTGCATGACTGGTACGTGGTAATGGGCGAGAAAAGCGGTGAGGATCGTTACGCCATGCGGTTTTATGTGCAGACCGGTATCCGTTGGATCTGGTGGGGTGGTGCCCTGATGATCATGGGCGTGCTGGCCGCTCGTTGGTCAAGGAGGACGCCATGCGCAGGCTAGCCATTTTGCTGTTGTGGTGTGGGCTGGCATGGCCGCTGCGGGCGCAGGTGGTCGATACCTGGGCATTTTCCTCGCCTATGGTGCAAGAACAGGCTCTGGCGGTGGCGGCAAAAATACGTTGCCCGCAGTGCCAGAACCAGAACCTGCTGGAGTCGAATGCGCCAGCGGCAGTGGCTATGCGCCACGAGGTTTTTGCCATGACGGAGCAGGGCAAAACGGAAAGCGAGATCATGAGTTTTATGACCGCGCGTTACGGCAATTTTGTGCGCTATCAACCCGCGTTAGAGGCTTCAACTTTGGTGCTTTGGGGGCTACCGCCGCTGCTGTTGGCGCTGATCGGTATCGTGCTGTGGCGCGGAAGGAGTAAACTATGACGCCGCGCCGTTTTCATCTGTTGTTGATCGGCCTGGTGTTGACGATCGCGGCGGGCCTGTATCTGGCCAGCGGCCGGCCCGCCAGCCTGCTGGCTCAGCAGCAGGTGCAGAAACTGACCCCGGCACAGCAGGCCGATAGCCGGTTGATGCGGTTGCAGCAAAAGCTCAGCCAGACTCCGCAGGACAGCGTGCTGTGGGCTGAGTTGGGAGAATACTATCTCTACAGGGATAACTTTGACGCTGCGATCGCCGCCTATCAGCAGGCGTTGGCGCTGCGCGGCGGTAACGCAGAACTCTATTCCGCGCTGGCGACGGTGCTCTATTATCAGGCCGGGCAGCATCTGACGCCGCAGGCGGCGGGCTATATCGAACAAGCCTTGCAGATGGATCCAGACGAAGTATCGGCCCTGATGCTGCTGGCTGCGGATGCCTTTATGCAGGCGGACTACGCACGGGCGAGTGGCTTGTGGCAGCGCCTGTTAGACAGCAATTCCCCGCGCGTGGATCGCCAGCAGCTTATCGCAGCCATTAATATGGCTAAGATGCTGATGCGGCAGCCATAAGCCGCATCAGGCCCGCAGAAAATCATGCCAGCGGCGCACCAGATAATTATGTTCATCCATCACTGAGTTCTAGACCGCGATGTGGCTCATTCGCTGCCCCCATCCTGGGTTTCACCCTGTGTTCAAGTTGCTAGGGGGGCGTTACACGGCCATATTGAGCCCCACCCCTTCGGGGGGGCTGCAAGCAGCGTTCAAAACTGCTGGCCAGCGCTGTTCAAATCGGTCAGTTGCCGCCTACAAGTAACTCGAATTATTTCGGGTATAGATGTGACCCTTCTCTGGTTTTTACTTTTCTGCCGTTGATCTTTATATTCATTTTTATGAATATAAAGCCAATGCAACAACGACATGCAACATGAATCATAAATTTATCAAGAAAGAGGGCATCGCCCAATCGTTTCTGGCGCGCTATCTGTTAACAGAGCAGATAGGCGGTAGGTTGAAAACCATCGATGCCCTGGCGAAAGAAAGCGGTTTATCTGTGGGCCTGATGCAAGGGGCGTTAAAAAGCCTTGAGCAAGATGGGGCGATTGGCGTTGAGCGCCGTGGGCGTAATGGCAGTTTTATTATCGCCGTCGACCATAAAGCGCTGCTCAAGCACGCCAATATCGGCAATGTTGTTTGCGCGATGCCGCTGCCCTATACCCGGATTTATGAAGGGCTGGCCAGCGGATTAAAAGCCCAGTTTGCGGATATTCCCTTTTATTTTGCCCATATGCGGGGATCGGACATCCGTATTGAGTGCCTGCTGAACGGTCTTTACGATCTGGCGGTGACCTCAAGACTGGCGGCCGAAAGCTACGTGCAGCAGCACCAGGTGCAGATCGCGCTGTCGCTTGGCGAGCACAGCTACACGGAGCAGCACCGGTTGATTTATCGCCTGGGTGAACGGGAGAGCATACGTAAGGTGGGGATAGACAGTGCCTCTGCGGATCAGAAAATTATGACCGCCGCATTTTTCGCCGGGCAGGCTATCACCCTGGTTGAGATCTCTTACCACGAATGCCTGAAACAGATTATCTGCGGTGATATTGATGCCGCTATCTGGAACGTGAGCGACGATGAGGAACTGGCCCGTCTGGGGCTGATGACAGCCCCCCTCAGTGGCGATGATTGTTTTACCAGCGCATCGGAGGCGGTGATCCTGACCCGTCACCATGATGTGCAAACACAGCGGTTGTTACACACCATGGTGGATCGTCAGAGCCTGTTGTTCCACCAGCAACGCGTGGTTGCGGGTGAGATAAGGCCTGTTTATTGAGGGATGAATATGGAGCAAAGATTACACCTGCTTTGTCAGGGCGGCGTGATTGATAGTGAAGTGCGTGATGGCATGCTGAGGGTGCTGGATGCGCTGGACAACCGCTGGTCTATTCCGGTGCGCAATGAGCAAGGCGTTATGGCCTTGACCCACATGGCCAGTGCCCTGATGCGTTCAAAGCAACATATTGTGATTCAGGCCTTGGATGAAGAGCTGCAACGCGAGATGTGCGAGGCAGAAATTTACCCGCAACTGCTGCTTATTCACCGGGATCTGTTGCAGGTATCGGGCCATCAAGCCCATCCCAATGAAGAGGGCTACCTGCTGGCTAATCTTTACAGTTTGCTGCAAGCCCAGAACCCGCACTGATGGGTTATTTCATGGGCTAAATATTCATATTACTGAAGATATAAGGCGATAATTATCGCCAGGGCTGCAGAAGAGAAGATATGTTTATTAACGCACTGCAAAAGCAAAACCCCAAGATGGTGGATGTAGCCAGGGAGTTATGGGCGCAAGGGCTTATCTTGCCTGACACCTATGTTATTGATGTTGACAGGGTTATTTCCAATGCCCGTCAGTTATTGCAGGTGGCTCAGGCATGCGGTATTGAACTCTACCTGATGACCAAGCAGATTGGCCGCAACCCTTGGCTAGCCGAGCGCTTGGTTGCCCTGGGTTACCGTGGCGTGGTGGCGGTGGATTTTCGCGAAACTCAGAGCCTGGCCGCCGCCGGGCTCCCGCTGTGCCACGTTGGGCATCTTGTCCAGATCCCCGATAAACTGATCCCGCAAATAGTGGCGCAGCGGCCAGAGGTCATCACCGTTTTCTCTCTGGAGAAAGCCGCGAAGATTGCCGAACATGCGCAGCGCTTGGGCTATGTGCAGCCGGTGATGCTGAAAGTGTTTGCGCCAGGCGATCTGCTCTATCCTGGTCAAGAGGCCGGTTTTGTGCTGGAGCAACTGCCAGAGGTTGCGGCAAAAATCGCCGCCATGCCGGGGCTGTTATTACAAGGGCTGACCCATTTCCCATGCTTGCTGTGGGATCCACAGCAGCAGCAAACCTTACCCACGCATAATTTACAGACGCTGCTGCAGGCCAGCCAACGGCTACGGCAATGTGGCTGTGACATCCGGCAGGTCAATGCCCCTTCCGCGGCCAGTTGCACCACGTTACCGCTGCTGGCACAGCTCGGTGCTACCCATACTGAGCCGGGGCACGCTCTGACCGGCACCATACCGGCCAATATCAAAGGCGATCAGCCCGAGCAGATTGCCATGCTGTATCTCACCGAGGTTTCCCACCATTTCGCCGGTAACAGCTATTGCTACGGCGGTGGCTATTATCGCCGCGGCAATGTTCTGCAGGCGTTGGTCGGTACAGAGCAAGAAGGGCCACTGCTGACCGCCAGCGTTCTGCCGCAGCATGAATCCAGCATCGATTATCACATTGCTCTGCAAGGGATATACCCCATCGGCAGCCCTGTCCTGATGTGCTTTCGCAGCCAGATATTTGTCACCCGTAGCGATGTGGCGCTGGTATCTGGCATTGCCACGGATCGGCCGAAGCTGGAAGGGATTTACGACAGCCAGGGCCGTGTGAAAAAAGGGGGCTGCAATGGCTAAGTTTCTGGTACTGGTGATCGACAGCTTCGGCGTGGGGGCGATGGATGACGTTGCACAGAAACGGCCTCAGGACCTGGGAGCTAATACCTGTGGCCATATTTTGCAGGCTTACCCTGAAGTACGTTTACCGACGCTGGAACGGCTTGGGCTGATTAATGCTTTGGGTTTTAAAGCCAATATCATGCAGCCTTGCGCCAGCGCGGTGTTTGGTACTGCCAACCTGCAGCATGAAGGGGGCGATACCTTTATGGGGCATCAGGAAATCATGGGCACCCAACCACAAACTCCGGTGTGCATTCCTTTTTCAGCGGTGATCGGCCCGGTGGAAGCGGCTCTGCAACAGGCGGGTTACCGAGTGAAACGCATGGGGGAGGGGCTGCAATACCTGTGGGTGAATGATGCGGTAGCGGTGGGGGACAACATCGAGGCGGATCTGGGGCTGGTATTTAATGTTACCGCCAATCTGACGCTGATCCCCTTCAGCGAAGTCAAGAAGATTGGCCGCGTTGTGCGCGAGCAGGTCAAGGTGGCGCGAGTGATTGCCTTTGGCGGGCTGATTGGCGATAGCCAGCGTATTCACCGGGCGGCAGAGACCAGGCTGGATAAATACATTGGCATTAACGCACCGGCGTCTGGAGCTTATGAGCACGGCTTTCAGGTGCAACACATGGGGTATGGCGTTAACGCCGCCGTACAGGTGCCACAGCAGTTGCATCAGGTGGGCATCAGCACGGTTCTGATCGGCAAAGTCGCCGACATCGTGGAAAATCCGCATGGCAGCAGCTATCAGAATTTGGTGGATAGCCAGACGATTCTGGATATCACCCTAAGCGAATTGCAAAAGCCGGGAGCGAGCTTCATCTGCAGCAATATTCAGGAAACCGACCTGGCTGGCCACGCCCAGAATACGGCGCGTTACCTCGATCGCCTGCAACTGGTGGATCGCAACCTGGAGCAGATATTGGCACATTTGGCCGCGGAGGATTGCCTGATTGTCACCGCCGATCACGGCAATGACCCGACGATTGGCCACAGTAAACACACGCGGGAAAAAGTGCCGTTACTGGTGTATTGCCAAGGTGCGCCTGCAGGGGATTTGGGGTTACGCAGCACGCTGTCGGATATCGGTGCCACCGTATGTGATTTCTTTCACGCCCCTGCACCGCAGAATGGCCGTTCATTTTTGCCACAACTCAGGCCGCACAGGAGCACGATATGACAAGCACCAAGCCGCTTACGAGCTGGATTGATGGCTCCGGTTACACCTATGTACATGAGCATCTGCATGTTGATCTCTCCGGGGGGAAAAACGATATCGACTGCAGGTTGGATCAATATGACCTGATCTGCCAGGAAATGCGTGAGCTGTTCGCGCTTGGGGTGCGCAACATTGTGGAGATGACCAACCGCTATATGGGGCGCAAGGCCGATTTCCTGCAGGCGCTGATGCGCGATAGCGGGATGAACATCATCGCCTCCACCGGTTATTACCAACAGGCATTTTATCCCGCCCATCTTGCCCAGCTTAGCGCAGCCCAAATCGCGGCGGAAATGTGCAGCGAGATCGAGCAAGGCATTGATGGCACGGCGATGAAAGCGGGGGTGATTGCTGAGATTGGCTCCAGCCGGGGGAAAATTACTGATGACGAACGGCGGGTGTTTGCCGCTGCGGCTTTGGCTCATCAGCAAACCGGCAGGCCGATCTCGACCCATACCACCCTCAGCACCATGGGTTTTGAGCAGCTACGGCTGTTGCAAAGTTTTGGCGTGGCTGCGGAGCATATTGTCATCGGGCACTGCGATCTGACCGATAACCTCGACACCATTTTGCCGATCTTGGATCAGGGCGCTTGGGTACAGTTCGATACCATCGGCAAAAACAGCTATTACCCCGACAGTAAACGGGTCGCGATGTTGCGAGCGATTGCGGATCGCAAGCAGCTTGGGCAAGTGATGCTCTCAATGGATATTACCCGGCGCTCCCATTTAAAAGCCAACGGCGGGATCGGTTTTGCCTATCTGCTGAACACCTTCGTGCCGATGTTGCTTGAGGCTGGTTTGTCTCAACGTGATGTGGATCTGATGCTGCGCGATAACCCAGCTCGATTTTTTAACTGATACCTACCCTGCGTTATGCACGCCGAAACGTACATGTTTAGGATACTGCTAGTTAACTGAATAAAAAGGAAAAAAAGATGAAATTTGTCATTGGTGGCCAGATCGAAAAAGAAAAAATTGCCGACGCCGTGCGCCGCCTGGCCGGTGAGAAAGCAACGTCTATCAGCATTATGAATGATATCGAAGCCGCGATGAGCATCAAAAGCGGCCAGGCGGATATCTATCTTGGCGCCTGCAATACCGGCGGCGGCGGGGCGCTTGCCATGGCGATCGCCATTATCGGCATGGACAAATGTGCCACCGTGGGGATGCCTGGCAAGATCCTGTCCGACGACGAGATCGCCGCCTGCATCAAAGCGGGCAAGATCGCCTTCGGCTTTACCGGGCAGGATATTGATGCGGTAGTACCGGTAATCGTTAACACGCTGTTCTCTCAGTGAGGCTGTTGCCATGGAACACTCATTCTTAATGCGATTGCTTGAAATCGACCCCACCAAGGCGGGGTTATTGGCGCTGATCGGGGCGATTTCCGCCATGATGGCCAACCGAGGGATTGCGGTATTTCATGATGGGCTCCGCCCGCTGATGCCCGAGTATCTGGAAGGGCGCATGAGCCGCAAGGCGCTCGGTGCCACCAGCTTTGCGTTGAGTTTCGGGCTTATTATCGGCTTCGGGCTGCCATTTTCCCTCACCGCACCGATTATTTTAGTGCACAGCCTACTGCTCGGTACCGACGTGATCGGCGTCTGGTGTGCCGACAGCCGCAAGGGGCTGGTGCTGTCTGGCGTGATCGGCGCGCTGTACGCTATTGCTCTGCTGACCGGGCTACGCTCGGTGGTCGAGCTGTTCAGCCATATGCCAGTGAACTTTATGAGCAATCTGGGGAAAGTGGGCGATCCTATTGTGGCTTGCTTTGCTCTGTTCCCGGCTATTGTAGTGGGTTATCAGTATGGTTACCGCAAGGGGATCTGGGTGTTGGTTGCAACGTTGGTGGGGTATCTCGCCACGCAGGCTATCGGTAACCTCAGCTTTGGTGGTTTGCTTGCTACCCCCGTCAAGCTTGATCCTAACGGCAGTGCGCTGCTGCTTTCCATGGTCGCCATGTTCTACTTTGCCATGAAAGAGCGCCCGCCAGAGCCAACCAACGGCCAGCAGGCAGGGGCGAATGCAATGCTGGTGGGGCTGTTTTCCAGCCGTATTGAACGTATCCAGAAGAATAAATGGCTGCTGGTGCTGAGCGGCGGGCTGACGGCGGTGGCGGCAACCATGTCTTTTAGCCTGTTGGCAGAAGGCCCAGTTTCACTGCAGTTGATGGCACATGGTGAACAAACCAGCGCCATGCTAGTAGCGCTGGCGCGCGCCATCAGCTTTGTGCCATTAGTGGGGATGACGGCGATCGCAACGGGTGTCTACAGCCCCGATGGCATGAAGTTTGTCTTCGTTGCCGGTTTGGCGACCAATAACCCGTGGATCGCTTTTATCGCAGGTTGCATCATCATGCTGATGGAGATCCAATTACTGACCAAAATCGCTATCGGCTTGGATAAATATCCTGGCATCAAAGCCTGTGGCGACCATATTCGTACCGCGATCACCCGGATGCTGGAAGTGTCGTTGCTGGTCGGGGGCATGATCGCCTCGAACGCTATTCTGCCGGGCATGGGCTTTATGGTGGTGGCAGGGCTGTACTTGCTTAACCGCACGTCGAAGCGGCCACTGGTTGAGATGGCTATCGGGCCGATCGCTACTATTGCGGTTGGGATATTGGCCAACATTATTCAGATTGTCGGCATCGGCTGATAGCCGAGTGGGGTGAATCATGATCAGGACTTTTCCACTTATCAGCATGAGTATGGAGCAGGCCCAGCAGGCTCAGTTTCGGCTGGTGGATACTATCTGCCGTCATTTCCCTGGGGCAGAGTTTTTGACCCAGGGGGATTTGGGCCTTGCGCCGGGGCATAATCAGCCGCGAATGACCCGGCAGGTTGAGGCGGTTATCGCCCAGTTTTTTTCTGCCGAAGCGGCGGCGCTGGTGAGTGGTGCGGGCACGGGGGCGATCCGCTGCGGGCTGGCGGCATTGCTTAAATGCGGTGACAGCCTGCTGATTCATGATGCACCGATTTACCCCACCAGCAAGGTGATTGTGGAACACATGGGGTTACGCCTGATTCGCGCAGATTTTAATCAGCCGGAACAGATTGCTCAGGCAGTGAGTGAGCACCGCCCTGCGGCAGCGTTGGTGCAACATACCCGGCAGAAAATTGAGGATAGCTATGACCTGGGGGCGGTTGTCCACCAACTGAACCAACTGGCGATCCCGTCGTTAGTGGATGATAACTATGCGGTGATGAAAGTGGCGAAGATTGGCTGTGAGCAGGGGGCAACCTTATCAACCTTCTCCAGCTTTAAGCTGTTTGGCCCTGAGGGGGTTGGGGTGGTGGTGGGCAAGCAGCAGGCCATTACCGCTATTCGCCACAATATGTATTCTGGCGGTAGCCAGATCCAGGGCTTTCAGGCGATGGAGGTATTGCGTGGGCTGACGTTTGCGCCGGTGATGCATGCGGTTCAGGCGCGGGTGAACGAGGAGTTGGTGCGCCGCCTGAATCAGGGCGAAATACCACTGATAAAACAGGCGCTGCTGGCGAATGCGCAATCTAAAGTGCTGCTGGTGGAGTTTCATCAACCGATCGCTGCGGCGGTGTTGGAGTATGCGCAAACACTGGGGGCGTTGCCTTATCCTGTTGGCGCTGAATCCAAGTATGAGATCCCTCCGCTGTTTTACCGCGTTTCCGGCACTTTCCGCCAGGCGGACCCCAGCCTGGAACAGCGTATGATCAGAATAAACCCTAATCGCAGCGGTGCGGACACTATTATCCGCATACTGCGTGAAAGCTGCTTGGCGGCCAACGCAGGTGATGAACTGCCAGAGTTGGCAATCTAAAAGCAAAAAGCCTGAACTTTCGCTCTAATGCTGGTCAGTTAAGCGCAAAGCAGCATAATAATGCATCAATGGCTCAAGGCATCGCCCCCTCTCCCTGTGGGAGAGGGCCGGGGTGAGGGGCAAGTCGTGCGGTGATTGTCCCCTCACCCTAACCCTCTCCCCAAGGGAGAGGGAACTGGTTAGGGTTAACTGATGAGCATTAGAACTTTCGCTCAGGTTTTCTCTTTGAATATGGCGGTGATGTCGGGCTTGATTCGCTACGCTCACCCTTCGGGCGGCCTGTGGCCGTCCAAAATGGCAGGCCATTTTGTCGAACCCTGTCGAGGGTTCTCGCCCCTCCCTGTGCGGGGAGTCTAAAAGCAAAAAAGCCTGAACGTGAATTCAGGCTTTCTCTTTGAATATGGCGGTGAGGGAGGGCTTGATTCGCTACGCTCACCCTTCGGGCGGCCTGCGGCCGTCCAAAATGGCAGGCCATTTTGTCGAACCCTGTCGAGGGTTCTCGCCCCTCCCTGTGCGGGGAATCTAAAAGCAAAAAAGCCTGAACGTGAATTCAGGCTTTCTCTTTGAATATGGCGGTGAGGGAGGGGTTCGAACCCTCGATACACTTGCGCGTATACACACTTTCCAGGCGTGCTCCTTCAGCCACTCAGACACCTCACCATATTGTTATCGGCAACGCTTTACGCTGGCGATGGGCGCTAATGTAGGAGAATCTGTTCCCAGCGTCAATACTCTTCTTACATCGCCGAGCGCGTTTAGTTAAACTTGCAGCAATCTGCTGATTTGACGAACGATCGCCGTTAATTTAATCCCCCGCCAGAGTGCAGGAACCGCTCTGGACAGGCGAGATAAACCGCAATCATTAAGGGCCAAGGATAATGAATATCATTTTTTACCATCCATTTTTCGCCGCTCAGGACTGGCTGGTGGGAATGACGCAACGCTTACCGCAGGCTCACATTCGTGCCTGGCAACCCGGAGATAATGATCGGGCAGATTATGCACTGGTATGGCGCCCGCCGTATGAGATGCTGGCTAACCGCGGCGATCTGAAAGGCATATTTGCCTTAGGGGCCGGGGTTGACGCCATCCTTGAGCAGGAACGCCAGCACCCTGGCACTTTGCCAACTGGGGTGCCATTGGTGCGACTGGAAGACAGCGGGATGGCCCAGCAGATGCAAGAGTATGCGCTGGCCTGCGTATTGCGCTATTTCCGCCGTTTTGATGAGTACCACGTATTGCAACAGCAACAACGTTGGTTGCCGTTGGTTCCGCATCAGCAGAGCGATTTCACTATCGGCATTCTTGGGGCCGGTGTTTTGGGCAAAAGCGTGGCGCAAAAACTGGTAGAGTTTGGTTTTAAGGTGCGTTGCTGGAGCCGCAGCGCCAAGCAGATTAACGGCGTGCAGAGTTTTGCTGGTAACGCGCAGCAGGCAGCATTTCTGCATGACACGCGCTTGCTGATCAATCTGCTGCCCAATACGCCGGAAACTCAGGGGATCCTCAATCAGCAGCTGTTTGCTCAGTTGATACCGGGGGCTTACTTGCTCAACCTAGCCCGTGGTGCGCATCTGGTGGAAAACGATCTGCTACAGGCGCTTGAGCAAGGGCAAATCGCTGCGGCAACGCTCGATGTGTTTGGTCAGGAACCGCTGCCGCAGGCGCATCCGTTCTGGTGCCATCCGCGTGTCTCCATCACTCCACATATCTCTGCTATTACGTTACCCGAGCAGGCAATGAACCAAATTGCTGCTAATATTCTGGCGCTTGAGGCGGGGGGCCCCCCCACCGGCCTGGTTGATATGCAGCGCGGTTACTGACGCGCGATCGCCCAGAGTGCACTACTGATGGCAGTGCTAGCTGCTATCATGAAACAAGTCAGCTTACCGTGCCCAAAATCAATCGGCCGCATGACATTGGTAGGCTCATCACAAGGAGAAATAATGTACCCCGTTGATTTACATATGCATACCGTTGCCAGTACTCATGCTTACAGTACTCTGCACGACTATATTGCGGAGGCGAAACAAAAAGGCATCACGTTGTTTGCCATCACCGACCACGGGCCGGATATGGCCGATGCCCCCCATTACTGGCACTTTATGAATATGCGAGTCTGGCCGCGTCTGGTGGATGGCGTCGGTATTCTGCGCGGCATTGAAGCCAATATCAAAAATCTGGCAGGTGATATCGACTGCACCGGCCCGATGCTGAATGAGATCGATCTGATCATTGCCGGGTTTCATGAACCGGTGTTTGCGCCACAGGACAAAGCCGCCAATACGCAGGCGATGATTGCCGCGATGGCGCAGGGGGATGTGCATATCATCAGCCATCCAGGTAACCCCAAATACCCTATCGATATTGCAGCGGTTGCCGCCGCCGCCGCGCAGTATCAGGTGGCATTGGAGTTGAATAACTCTTCCTTTACCCACTCGCGCAAGGGAAGCGAAGCCAACTGCCGCGCCGTGGCGGCGGCAGTGCGTGATGCCGGGGGCTGGCTGGCGTTGGGCTCTGATTCACATGTGGCGTTTTCGCTCGGTGATTTTGAGCACTGTGAGCGCATTATCAAAGAGGTGGATTTCCCACCGGAGCGTATTCTCAACGTATCACCGCGTCGCTTGCTGGGCTTTCTTGAACAGCGCGGTAAACCGGCAATTGCGGAACTGGCCAATTTGTGACATCGTCACGGCAAATTTTCCGTCTTGAATAGGGTTTGATCATGAATGAGTTTTCCGTTGTCTGTCGGGTACTGGGGACGCTGTTTTACCGCCAGCCACAGGATCCGCTGCTGGTGCCGCTGTTTACTCTGATCAAAGAGGGCAAGCTTCAGCAGCATTGGCCACTGGAACAGGACGAATTGTTAACGCGTTTGCAGCAGCATTGTGAAGCCAATCTGCTGGCGGCTGATTTTAATGCACTGTTTGTCGGCAGTGAGTGTAGCGTGCCGCCGTTCCGTTCTGCGTATGTGGAAGGGAGTACCGAAGCTGAAGTACGCGTTTTCCTGCAACAACGTGGGATGCCGCTAGGTGAGGCACCTGCCGATCACTTCGGTTCGTTGCTGCTGGCCGCTTCCTGGCTGGAAGATCAGTCGCAGGAAGATGAAGCTCAGGCGCAAATCATCTTGTTTGATGAGTTTCTGCTGCCCTGGTGCGGGCGTTTCCTGGGTAAGGTTGAAGCCCATGCCACCAGCGGTTTCTACCGTACTCTGGCCGTGATCACCCGTGACGCCATTGCGGCGATGCGTGATGAACTGGCGGAGTATGAGCAGGAAGAAGCAGGATCGGGCGAAGAAGAGTAGTTTGCAGAGGGCGCAGTCAGTCAACTGCGCCCCATTAAGCTTAGTCGGTGAACGGGATCACCAATTGACCCGGTTTTACTTCCAACCCTTTCGCCAGTTTGCGCGCCAGCGCTTCTGTCTTACTGTTATCCGGGTTTAAGACATAGACCGGCTGCTGGTCGAAGTAGGCTTTCAGCGACTGGTTCAGATAAGGCGTGAGCGCTTTCATCACGGTATCCATTTTTTCCGGTTGCACCTTGTAGTCCACCAGTTCCATTTCTTTCAGGAAGATAGCGCCTTTTTCACGCTCATAAACCGGCTGCGCCTTCAGCGTCAGTTGCAGCTCGGCTGCCTGCGGGCCAAGAATCGAGGTGATATCGACCTTGGCATTGCCAGAAAGCATCACCTTGCCAGGCTCGCTGCGGCCAATCTGGCTTTGCAACTGCGTCAGGACGATATTGGCATCAACGAGCCCAGGCACCCCAATCTGTTTCTGAAAATTATTGTGCTTCAGCAGGTAATCATTCACTTCCTGCTCGCTGACGCTGTATTGCGTCAGTTGGTTACAACCGGCAAGCGCACCGGCAAATATCAGGGCAGCAACGCCCATCAGGATCTTCTTCATTCGTGCCTCGTAAAACTGCTAATGGAAATGCTGCAGGTGATAATGATAAACATCTGGCTCCCAGCAAAGAAATATTTGCCCGGGTGGCAGGATAGCAGATGATGGGGTAGAAATGACGGGGGGCCTATCGGATAACGACGAAATCGGGGCAGAAAGGCATGCCAGCAACGCTGACATGCCCGAGAGACAATCACTGCTCCATATCGAGCAGCAGCGGGATATCGCCGCGTTGTGCCATTCGGTTACGGTAGGCCTCTACGTTGTCGGGCAGCGCGACGCCAGCGACGATCGACAGCGAACGCAGCAGCGGGAACAGGTGGATATCATCGGTAGAAAGCGTGCCATTAACCGCTTCAGGCGATTGGATCAGCGTGGCAAGGTTTGCCAGATCGTTTTCCAACTGAGCAATGAGATCGGCGCTGTCCGCCAGATGGGTGGCAAAATCCCCGATCGCCGCCTGTTTTTTATCGCTGAAGTAACGACGCGCATTGTCAGTGGCGAACTCTTCGAAATCGGCATTGGCAAAACGCGGCAACAGCAGTTTACCGGTATAGCTGTTGGCATGTTGCAGCCAGTCGATAATAGCCGGGTTGGTTTTGCCGGTCAGGAGAGGTTTACCGTCAAGGATATCGACATAATGCACAATATCCATACTTTCTGGCATGTAGCTCCCGTCATCCTTCTGCAGGATGGGGGCCATTTTCTTGCCGATCATGCTGATGGGGGTCGCTTCGTCATCGCTGAGCAGGGTCACTAAGCGTACAGGCAGATTCTTAAGGCCGAAGATCATGCGGGCTTTCACGCAGAATGGGCAATGATCATAAATAAATAGTTTCATGCTTGCTCCTGTTGTCAGGTTTTAACAGCAATAATTATCACAGCCAACCACGGCTGTCGCGCAAAGTTGTTGTTATATGATGCGTTGATAGGGACTTTTTTGCGCTCGTTTTTTCACTATCAGGATAGCTGCCACTGCTGATTTAACAGGTATTATCGGTTATTCAACGCGTATTGACACCTGGTTTAACCTCCGCGCAGCACGGCCGGGGCGGTGGCGCGTGGATTGAACTGCCAGTACAGGGCAAACAGCGTGATGAAGCCCACTAATCCTAACAGGAACCATGGCAGCTCGGGCCTGCCCAATGCATGGCCGGTGTCATACATCCAACCACCGCCGGTATAACCCAGTGCGCCGCCTAAAGCCAGGCCCAGACGGCTGAACCCCATGTAACTGCCACGCGCCCGTGGATCGGCCAGCGAGGCGCTCAGGGTTTCACGGGCGGGCTCGGCAATGATCGATCCCAGGTAGAAACAGCAGATCAGGGTGAAGAGCGCTTGCAGGCTGTTCGCCAGGCCGACCGGTATCAGGCTGATGGTCATCAGCAATAAACCGGCCATCAGGCGCTGTTCCAGGCGAAAGTGCTTTTCGCTCCAGCGCGCCAGTGGATAAAGTAATGACAGCGACAGCGCGGCCTCAATGGCATACATCCATTTTACAGCCGCCGGTGAGCCAGCGATTTCATTCACCACGATAGGCAGCATCAGCATCACCTGCACCGCCAGCATGTAGTAACCCGTCAGTGTCAGCACATAGGCTAGGAAACGACGATCGCGCATCACGCGCATCATGCCTTCTTTCATGGGCGCACGGACGGTGGAGATACGGTAGGCTGGCAACAGCCAGGCATTCCAACCGGCGGCCAACACGAAAATCCCGGCACCGGTCCAGCAGACAAAGTGGAAGTCATATTGCAGCAACCAACTGCCGATCAGCGCGCCGACCACCGCACCGGCGCTGTCTTGCATCATCAGCAGGGAATAGAAACGGCTGCGTTCGTGCGGACGCGTTAGCTTGATCACCAGCGCGGTACGTGGCGGATCGAACAGCGTGCCGCCAATCGCCGAAAGCGCGCAGGAAAACCATAGCAGCCAGGGTTGATCCGCCATCGCCATGGCAGCAAAGCCCGCGGCACGCAGCAGCATGCCGGTGACAATCATCGGTTTGGCACCAAAGCGATCGGCAATCGCGCCGCCAAAAATTCCCAGCCCTTGTTGCACCAGCTGGCGTAGGCCAAGCGCAATCCCCACCACCAAGGCGGCCCAGCCAAGCTGATCGACAAAGCGGATAGAAATCAGTGGGAAGACCACGAAAAAGCCTAAAACCACCAACAGGTTATCAAACAGTAGGAAATATTTACCCAAGCTCCGAGCTTGCGATACCAAAGACATGCTTCACCACGAGCAATTAAGAAGGAGAAAACGCCAACCCGCTTATTCTCCCCCCAATACACCCATACCGATAGAGGGGTAATAGATAATATTTTTTTATCGTCAATACGTTATGCGGGTGGCAAAACCGGTTAAAAAAAATGACAAAACGATTGATTGCTTATTTACTGAACGATGGGGGTTTTACCTGTGGGCCGGGCTACGGTTATATTAAACGCGGGCAAGTGCGGTTCTGCGTCGGTGATTGAACGTTAATGGCACCGGCGGTGAAGGCAATAACGGCAATAATTCAGTGCTCACCCAATCAATACTTCTTATCGAACCGTCCTGACCGCGGGGGAAATGATGTTTGGCTATCGCTCTGCATCACCAAAAGTACGCCTTACCACTGACCGGCTGATTGTCCGTCTCGTCCATGAGCGTGATGCCTATCGCCTGGCAGAATACTACGCGGCCAACCGCGCGTTTCTCAAACCCTGGGAGCCGTTGCGGGATGAAAGCCACTGCTATCCTTCTGGCTGGCAGGCGCGGCTGAGCATGATTACCGAGATGCAAAAACAGGGCAGTGCCTACTATTTTATCCTGCTGGATCTCGATGAAAATGAAGTGCGTGGCGTAGCCAATTTCAGCAATGTGCTGCGTGGCTCTTTTCACGCCTGTTTTCTGGGGTACTCCCTGGGGGAAAAATGGCAAGGGCAAGGGCTGATGTATGAAGCGCTGCAATCCGCCATCCGTTATATGCAGCGCCAACAACGGATGCATCGCATCATGGCCAACTATATGCCGCATAACCAGCGCAGCGGTGCGCTGCTCGCGCGGCTCGGTTTTGAACGTGAAGGCTATGCCAAAGATTATCTGCTGATCGACGGGCAGTGGCAGGATCACGTACTCACCGCATTAACCTACAAAGAATGGCTACCACCATCACGCTGAGGCCATAAATGAAATATGAATTGAGTGCTAAAGAAGCCCGAGTGATTGGTTGCCTGCTGGAAAAACAGGTAACTACGCCCGATCAATATCCGCTTTCGCTGAATGCCATCACCTTAGCCTGCAATCAGAAAACCAATCGCGAACCGGTAATGGAACTGTCGGAAAGTGAAGTCCAGCAGACCCTGGATTTGCTGCTACGAAAGCATTTTCTGCGTACGCTGAGCGGTTTTGGTAACCGGGTGGTGAAATATGAGCACCGTTTCTGTAATTCGGAATTCGGTCAACTGAAGCTCTCGCCTGCCGAGCTGGCGGTTATCGCCACGCTGTTACTGCGTGGCGCGCAGACGCCAGGCGAACTGCGCACCCGCACCAACCGTATGCACGAATTCAACGATGTCAGTGAAGTTGAAGATGTTCTGCAGCAACTGACCGTGCGTGAGGATGGCCCGTTTGTGGTGCGCTTGCCGCGTGAACCCGGCAAGCGTGAAAACCGCTTTATGCACTTATTCAGCGGGCAGATCGAAGCAGCTCCCGCAGAGGCTGAACCCGCCGCGGCAGGGGATCTGAGCGAACGGGTTGCGGCCTTGGAAGCTGAGGTGGCGGCGTTGAAACAGCAATTGGATCGCCTGCTAGCGCGGGGGCAACATGAGTAAATTACGTATCGGCGTGGTCGGGCTTGGAGGCATTGCGCAAAAAGCGTATTTGCCAATCCTCAGCCACGCGGTGGATTGGCAACTGGTTGGGGGCTTTTCACCTAACCAGCAGAAGGCACAACCGGTGTGCGACAGCTACCGTATGGCCTGTTTCTCGCGGCTTGACAGCTTGGCGCAGCAATGTGATGCCGTGTTTGTGCACAGCAGCACCGCGAGCCATTTTGCAGTAGTCAGTGAGCTGCTTAAGCTCGGCGTGCATGTTTATGTGGATAAACCGCTGGCGGAAACGCTGGAACAGGCAGAGCAATTGATCGCTCTGGCTGATAAGCGCGGTAAAGCGTTGATGGTGGGGTTTAATCGGCGCTTTGCGCCGCTGTATTGCCAATTGAAGCAGCAAATGCAGCAGCCAGCATCAATCCGTATGGACAAACACCGTGCGGACAGCGTTGGGCCGCAAAACCTGCGTTTTACCTTGCTGGATGACTATCTGCATGTGGTAGACACGGCATTGTGGCTGGGGGGCGGTGAAGCTACTCTGCTGAGCGGCAGCCTGCGCGCCAACCCTGCGGGTGAGATGCTCTATGCGGAGCACCATTTTGCCTGCGGCGAGGCGCTGGTCACCACCAGTATGCACCGCCGTGCCGGTAGCCAGCGTGAGAGCGTACAGGCGGTGAGCAACGGGGCCGTGTATCAGGTGAGCGATATGCGCCAGTGGCTGCGTGAGGATACACAGGGCGTGGTGGAGCAACCGGCTGCGGGGTGGCAGACCACGCTGGCCCAGCGCGGCTTTGTTGGCGCGGTGCAGCACTTTATTCAGTCGGTCAGCAATCATACTGCCCCGGAAACCGCCGGTGAGCAGGCGATCTACGCGCAGCGCCTGATCGAGAAGATGTTGCGTAACTCCGAGTAACATAGGGCGGTAGCTATTACTTTGCTGGATCCGTAGACTATTGCCTTGTTCTTCAACTGACGCCTGCTGTTGCAGGCGTTGATATTTACACGTCATACTCATCAGAAAAACCACATGAATCTATTAAAATCGTTGGCAGCCGTAAGCTCGATGACCATGTTTTCGCGGGTGTTGGGTTTTGCGCGTGATGCCATTGTGGCACGCGTTTTTGGCGCCGGTATGGCGACGGACGCCTTCTTTGTGGCGTTCAAATTGCCGAACCTGCTACGGCGTATTTTTGCCGAAGGGGCTTTCTCTCAGGCGTTTGTCCCTATTTTGGCGGAATACAAAAGCCAGCAGGGGGAAGAGGCGACGCGCACCTTTATCGCCTATGTTTCCGGCTTGCTGACGCTGGTGCTGGCGGTAGTGACGGTGCTTGGCATGCTGGCCGCGCCTTGGGTGATCTACATTACTGCTCCGGGCTTTACCGATACGCCGGATAAGTTCGCTCTGACTTCCGCGCTGCTACGCATTACGTTTCCCTATATCCTGCTGATTTCGCTGGCTTCTCTGGTGGGGGCAATCCTCAACACCTGGAACCGTTTCTCCATTCCGGCCTTTGCGCCAACGCTGCTGAACGTCAGCATGATCGGTTTTGCGCTGTTTGCTGCACCTTATTTTCATCCGCCGGTGCTGGCGCTGGCCTGGGCGGTGGTGGTCGGCGGCGTGCTGCAACTGGGTTATCAGCTGCCGCATCTGAAGAAGATCGGCATGTTGGTGCTACCGCGCCTGAAGTTGGGCGATGCGGGCGTATGGCGGGTGATGCGCATGATGGGCCCGGCGATCCTCGGGGTATCTGTCAGCCAGATTTCGCTGATTATCAACACCATTTTTGCCTCATTCCTGGTGTCTGGCTCCGTGTCCTGGATGTATTACGCCGATCGCCTGATGGAGTTTCCTTCTGGCGTATTGGGCGTGGCGCTGGGGACGATCCTGCTGCCTTCACTGGCAAAAAGTTTCTCCAGCGGGAATCAGGATGAATACAATCGCCTGATGGATTGGGGGCTGCGTCTCTGTTTTGTATTGGCGTTACCGAGTGCAATTGCGCTGGGGATCTTGGCCAAGCCACTGACCGTTTCCCTGTTTCAGTACGGTAAATTCACCGCGTTCGACGCGGCGATGACGCAACGCGCCCTGGTGGCCTATTCTGTTGGCCTGATGGGGCTGATCGTGGTGAAAGTGCTGGCTCCAGGGTTCTATTCCCGCCAGGACATCAAAACGCCGGTCAAGATTGCCATTATCACCCTGATCATGACACAGGTAATGAACCTGGCGTTTATCGGGCCGCTGAAGCATGCTGGGCTGGCATTGTCGATCGGTTTGGCCGCCTGTCTGAATGCTTCACTGCTGTATTGGCAACTGCGTAAGCAGAAAATCTTTCAGCCGCAGCCGGGTTGGGCCGTGTTTCTGATCAAGCTGGTGATTGCGGTGCTGGCGATGTCTGCGGTCTTGCTGGGGATTATGTGGCTGATGCCCGCCTGGGATCAGGGCAATATGTTGACTCGGCTGTTGCGGTTGGCGGTGGTGGTGGTCGCAGGCGCGGTGGCCTATTTCGCCGTGCTGGGGGGATTAGGCTTCCGGCCTCGGGATTTTGCCCGCCGGGTGGTGTAACCCTCCTCTTGTAACGTAAATAAAAAAGGTCGCTAACGAACAGCGACCTTTTTTGCATTTTGCCTCTCGCCTTACATGCGTTCGACGGTGTCGATCCCTAAGGTGTCCAAACCGGTTTTCAGCGTTTTGGCGGTCAGCAGCGCCAGTTTCAGGCGGCTTTGACGGGCTTCTTCGCTCTCGGCGTTCAGGATCTGGCAATGTTCGTAGAAACCGGAGAACAACCCGGCTAGATCGTACAGATAAGTACACATCACGTGTGGTGTACCCTCACGAGCTACCACGGTAAGGGTTTCTTCGAATTGCAGCAGGCGGGTGGCCAACGCAATTTCCCGCTCTTCGGTCATCACCAACGGCAGAGTCAGGTCGTTTTCAGCGATACCGGCGCGTTTGAACACCGAAGCCACGCGGGTATAGGCATATTGCATATAAGGGGCCGTGTTGCCTTCAAAGGCCAACATGCTGTCCCAGTCGAAGATGTAGTCGGTTGTGCGGCTTTTTGACAGGTCGGCGTATTTCACCGCGCCGATACCCACGGTATTAGCCACGTTCTGCATTTCTTCAGCGGACATGTCCGGGTTCTTTTCAGCAATCAATTTGCTGGCCCGCTCAATGGCTTCATCCAGCAGATCAGACAGCCTGATGGTGCCACCAGCACGGGTTTTGAACGGCTTGCCATCTTTGCCCAGCATCATGCCGAACATGTGATGTTCCAGCGTCACCGCATCTGGCACATAACCGGCTTTACGCACGATAGTCCAGGCTTGCATCAGATGCTGGTGCTGGCGTGAGTCGATGTAATACAGTACGCGATCGGCACCCAGCGTTTCATAACGGTATTTGGCACAGGCGATATCGGTGGTGGTATACAGGTAGCCGCCATCTTTTTTCTGGATGATGACGCCCATTGGGTCACCGTCTTTATTCTTGTATTCGTCAAGGAAGACCACGGTAGCGCCTTCGCTCTCTACCGCCAGCCCTTTTGCTTTGAGATCGGCAACGATGCCCGGCAGCATAGCGTTGTACAGGCTTTCACCCATCACGTCATCTTCGGTCAGGGTGACGTTCAGACGGTTATAGGTGATCTGGTTTTGTGCCATGGTGATGTCAACCAGCTTACGCCACATCTTCAGGCAGTAGTCATCACCCCCTTGCAATTTCACCACGTAGCCACGGGCGCGCAGGGCGAAATCTTCGTCTTCGTCGTAGTTTTTCTTTGCTTCACGATAGAACTGTTCCAGATCCGACAGACCCATATCGCTGGCGTGCTCGTTCTGCATTTTTTCCAGATAGGCGATCAGCATGCCGAACTGGGTGCCCCAGTCACCAACGTGGTTGGCGCGGATCACCTTATGGCCGAGGAATTCCTGGGTACGCGCGGCAGCATCACCAATGATGGTGGAACGCAGGTGGCCAACGTGCATCTCTTTCGCCACGTTGGGGGCAGAGTAGTCGATCACAATGGTCTGTGGCGCAACCGGGGCAATACCGAGCTTGGGTGCGCTCAACACGAGGTCAGCCTGATGAGCAACCCAGTTCGCGTTCAGGAAAATATTGATAAAGCCGGGGCCAGCGATCTCGACCTTGCTGGCTATGTCACCCAGGTCCAGCAGTTGCACCACTTTCTCTGCCAGCTGTCGTGGCGGCATGCCGAGTTTTTTCGCCACGGACATGACGCCGTTAGCCTGATAATCACCAAACTGCGCTTTCGTGGACTGACGAATTTGCGCTTCGCAATCGGCAGGTGCGCCTGCGGCAATCAGCGCCTGGCTGACTTTATCTGATAGAAGAGCCTGAATATTCACCGGGTTACCTTAATGCAAACGAGGGGCGTGCGCTGCACGGCCCTCCGGATTCAAAGGTGGTTCTTATTACCGCGCCAGAAAGGCCGGCTAACCACAAAATAGCCCGTAATTGTATCTGATAAGAGGCGCCGCGTCAGCAGTTGACGCGGGCAGGGTAACGAAAGAGGGGAAAAGTGGCGCTATGCAAGGTTAAAGAGTTAACGTTGTTTATTGTGGCGACCAGGACGGCTGCGTCGACTAGTATGCAGCATACTATTTTGACTTATCCTGCAGTGGCGATAAATTGCATAGACCGCAATAAGTATCAGAACAACAGAAAGGCCTAAAAGAAGCATAGTTATTTACCTGTATTTTGGTACAGGCTCAAATTATCGTAATAGTCCGGTGTAAGCAATTAATCACGCGCCAAATAAGAAAATTCTTACTATATCTTGTTTTTTTAGTCATTAAAATCAATGAATAAAGATTTTCTGCGTAAATTTTGGAGAAGGAATTGTGTGTCTTAAAATTAAATTTGTTTTAAAACAATTGGTTGGGTGGTTGTTTTATCTTGAGAATATAACAAATTAAAAGTGGGGTTAAATAATACACTCTAGGCGCTATTATCATTACCGACTGTCTAATAGTTTTTCGCAAAATAAAGTTGTACAAAAGAAGGAATAATTCACTCAAACCTGACGGTTTTTTTCACTGTACAAGTCGTAGCCTGTGCCGCATTCGCCGTGTAAATTATGCTATCTGTTGCCCGCATTTGGAGAAATTGAACAACCTATGATCTCTTTGTCATCGATTACCGAACTTAACGACCTGGTGCAGGATTTACCGCGCTTTGAACAGGCGCTGACACAACTGGCAGAAAAGCTGCATCTCGATTTGTCAGCATTCAGCGCTGACCATATTTCGCTGCGTTGCCACCAGAACAGCACCGCCGATCGCTGGCGCCAAGGGCTATTGCAGTGCGCGACGTTGTTGTCGGAAACGGAGATCAACGGCCGGCCTATTTGCTTGTTTGATCTGGCCGTTCCTTTGGCGGTGGGCCCGTGGCATATCGACTGTGTGGAGCTGCCCTATCCTGGTGAAAAACGTTATCCGCACGAAGGATGGGAGCACGTGGAACTGGTGCTGGGCGGCGATCCGGCCACCCTCTATGCGCGAGCGTTGAGCTGTTTGGCGGATGAGGCGCTGCTGCTGCCAGGGATCAAGCTGAAGCAGAGTGCGCCAAAAGGAGAGGGGGAACGCTTGCCGAACCCGACGCTGGCCCTGACGGATGGCAATATCACCATCAAGTTCCATCCGTATCCTATCCGTGACATCGTCGCCAGCGAGCGGGGTTAACCGGCACTGAGGCGATTGACCGCCTGCGCCATGCGATCCAGCGCCTCTCTGAGCAGTTCACGTCGGCAGCCAAAGTTGAGACGCACAAAACGGCGGTCGCCAAAGTCTAGCCCAGGGCTCAAGCCAACACCGGCCTGCTCGAAAAAGGCATGCGGGTTGTTTACGGGCAATCCGCGGCAATCGATCCAGGCCAAGTAGGTTGCTTCTACCGGAGGCAGATGCAGGCCGGGCAAGGCATTAATACGCTCGATCACCAAATCGCGGTTGGCGCGTAAATAATCCAGTTGTTCATACAGCCACTGTTGCCCATCGCTGTAGGCTGCCTGAGCGGCAACCAGCGCCAGTATGTCCACTTCCGGCACAATGCCACTGCGCGCCCGGCATAGCTGTAAACGCAATTGGTTGTTAGGGATGATGGCCATTGAAGCCCCCAATCCGGCGATGTTGAAGGTTTTTGACGGTGCCATCAGAGTAATGCTGCGCTGCGCCGCATCGTCATTCAGGCTGGCAAACGGAATATGCTGCAAGCCGGGCTCCAACAGCAGATCACAGTGGATTTCATCCGAACAGACGATCAGATCATGACGGCGGGCGAACTCATGCTGCGCCAGCAGTTCTTCGCGCCGATACACCGTGCCGCCAGGGTTGTGTGGATTGCATAGCATCAGTAGCCGCTCGTTCCCTTCAAGTTGCCGTTCTGCGTGAGCGAGATCCAATACCCAGCGTTGATTATCGAGCCGTAACGGAATTTGCCGTTGTGAACGACCAGCAAACTTTGCGGCTTTACGGAAAGGAGGATAAATCGGTGAAGGGGCAAGGGTTGCCTGACCTTCAGCGGTAAAAGCACGTACGCATAAATTCAGCCCGCAAACCAGGCCCGGCAGGATAACCAGCCATTCGGGCAAAATGTGCCAGCCATAGCGCTCTGCCATGCGCCGGGTAAAAACCTTGCCAAGCTCAGGGGATGGGTGGCCGTAGCCGAACACGCCATGGGCGATGCGCTGCTGCAGAGCGTCGATCACCGCAGGGGGAGAAGCAAAGTCTGTGTCGGCGACCCAGAGGGGAATAATGTCGCGATCGCGATATTTGTTCCACTTAACGCTGTCACTGTGACTGCGGTCTATCCATTGATCAAAATTGAATGCCATAGTTTCCCCTTGAGCTGGCTTATGTTGTAGGGTACGACCCTATGCGAGAAATCTTGTAACTATAGCGACAGGTAGAACAACTGCTGTAGCATTTTTAGCCGTTCACTGGGGGTAACGATGATAAAACTGGAAGTTTGTTGCTATAGCGTCGATTGTGCGATGACGGCTGAACAGGCAGGTGCCGATCGTATTGAACTGTGCGCCAGCCAGAGTGAGGGCGGATTAACGCCAAGTTATGGTTCGCTGTTGCTGGCCCGTGAGCGGGTGAATATTCCCGTGCATCCGATCGTGCGTCCGCGCGGTGGTGATTTCTGTTACAGCGCGGTCGATTTCGAGATCATGAAAAATGATATCTCATACATTCGTGACCTGGGGTTTGCCGGCGTGGTGGTCGGGATGTTGGGTGAAGAAGGGCATATTGATTTGCCGCGCATGCGGGAAGTGATGAAATTGAGCGGTGAGATGGCGGTGACTTTCCACCGCGCGTTCGACATGTGCCAAAACCCGCTGGTTGCGTTGGAGCAATTGACGCAATTGGGCGTAGCTCGCATTCTGACCTCGGGGCAACAGCAAAATGCCGAGCTGGGATTACCGCTGTTACGTAATCTGTTGCAGGCCAGCCAAGGGCCGGTGATTATGGCGGGGGCCGGAGTACGCTTAAGTAACCTGCACAAGTTTGTAGATATCGGTATTCAGGAGTTGCACAGCTCTTCTGGGCATACGGTGCCTTCGACCATGCGTTATCGCAAGGCCGGTGTGACCATGTGTTCCGACAGTGAGTTTGACGAGTTCAGCCATTATTGCGTGGATGGTGAAATGGTTGAAGCAATGAAGAATGCGCTGGCTTTGGTTGGCCCAATAACCAAGAGTGCGTGAAATAGACTCCTCGTTGTACCGGATCTGATATTTTCTGGCCCCGATAGATTATCGGGGCTTTTTAATTCCAAGCCAAGACATCAAACAATTATCTACGGCGAATAGATAAAAAAAAGCCCTGTTCAGGGATGATCGATCAGGGCGAGGCGTTTTGAAGTCGGCAATTATTATTTTGAACAGCATTATTAGCATTCAGAGTTTAGTTTAGAAATACTGCTATAACGTAGTGAGAATTATCTCAAAATCAATGAGTCAGCTTATAATAACCTGGCTTAATTTTAAAAAGGTTCAGCCTGTGACTATTTGCGGTTAATAGGTTGGTACAGCCGAAAAAAAGCCCTGAACAGGGTAGAGGTGCTCAGGGCGAAGTTATCAAGTATTCACTGGTGTTGGCGCGATACCAACACTTTTATATTAGTTAATAATTCTTGAGTTATCGTAATTTAATTGTTGCATTAATGTAACTATTGATTGCATTCAGGTGAGATGGGCGTTTTATCGCTCAACAGTAACGCTAATTTCCAGTGCCCCTCTTCCTCACGTTGCTGACAAGACGGCCAGCGTCAAATGAATCGTCATTAAGTACCATTAATTAATGTTAAACTAGTCACATAAATTCGATGTGCCTTTATTGGTGCATAACGATTTTTTGCATTGATTTATATTGTAATTTTTCATCTCTCCACCTGCTTTTGTTCGGTATTCGCACAGTAATTTAATTAACAATATTGCAACTTTTCGACGTCAATGTTTTGCTTAAATGGCGATTGACGCACTTGTGTTCGATTATCGCGCATTTAAGGGCTCTCAGGATACTTATCTCGCGTTCCCTTATGGTCACAGTAGCTCAGCCAAGATAGGAAGCGCTCTATGCCACAAGAAAACACTATTGATGTCCAAGCACTGATCAACAACAGCCGGTTTTCCACCTACCAGTGGCTAATACTGGGGATGTGTTTTTTAACGGTTGCGCTGGACGGTTTTGACACGGCGATCGTCGGTTATATTGCCGCTTCTCTGGTGCAGGAGTGGGGGATTGAAAAAACCTCACTGGGCCCGGTGATGAGCGCGGCGCTGGTGGGCCTTGCCGTAGGGGCACTGACCGCCGGGCCGTTGGCAGATCGCATCGGCCGCCGCAAAGTATTGATTCTCTCGCTGCTGGTCTTCGGCGGTTTCAGCCTGCTGACCGCGTTTGCGACCAACTTATCCATGCTGACTCTGCTGCGCTTCCTCACCGGATTGGGGTTAGGGGCTGCTATGCCTAACGCCGCGACGCTGATGTCGGAATATGCCCCCGAGCGCCGCCGGGCGTTGCTGGTGAACCTGATGTTCTGTGGTTTCCCGCTGGGTTCTTCGCTGGGCGGCTTCGTTTCTGCCTGGCTGATCCCCCATTTTGGCTGGCAAAGCGTGCTGATTCTGGGCGGTGTGGCTCCACTGCTGTTGGCGCTGGTGCTTATTGCCGCACTGCCAGAGTCGGTACGTTTTATGGTGTTGCACCGCTATCCGGCCGAACGTATTGCAGCCGTACTGCGCCGTATTTCGCCGCAGCAGTTGGTGGCACCGCTGCGTTTTACTTTGAATGAACAAGGGGCAAAAACCGAGAAGTCGGCGTTACGGGTAATCTTTTCCCCGCATTACCTGCGTGGCACCTTGATGCTGTGCCTGACCTATTTCATGGGGCTGATGATTTTCTATCTGTTGACCAGTTGGCTGCCGCTGTTGATCCGTGAAACGGGGGCCTCGCTGCGCCAGGCTTCGTTGATTACGGCCTTGTTCCCACTCGGGGGCGGCATTGGAGTGCTGGTGATCGGCTGGTTGATGGATCGGATGAATCCACACAAGGTGGTGGCCGTCGGTTACCTCCTCACCGCGCTGTTTGTCTTTGCTATCGGTTTTGTCAATACCAATCCGGTGCTGATGGGGGGCGTGGTGTTTATTGCCGGCGTTTGCATGAACGGTGCGCAGTCATCCATGCCGGCATTGGCCGCCGGTTATTACCCGACAAACGGTCGCGCCACCGGGGTGGCCTGGATGCTGGGTATTGGGCGCTTTGGCGGCATTCTTGGTGCAATGAGCGGCGGATTGCTGATGCAATTGCAACTGTCTTTCAGCGTGATTTTTACCCTGCTGGCGATCCCGGCATTGGTCGCCGCGTTGGCATTGATGATTAAACATTTTTCCCTCAGCAAACCTGCGTTGCTGGGCTCACTGAACAAGGCTCAATAAGGAGAACGTTGTGCATAGACAAACACAGGTAGGGATCGTGGGTGCCGGGCCCGCTGGGCTGATGCTTTCTCATCTGTTGCATCTGCAAGGGATCGAGTCGGTAGTGTTGGAAACGCGTAGCCAGCAAGCGGTGGAATCAACCATTCGTGCCGGCGTGCTGGAACAGGGAACTGTCGACTTGCTTAACCAGACCGGCTTAGGGGCACGTCTGGCGCGTGAAGGGGCCAAACATCAAGGGATCCGGCTGGCATTTGACGGGGAACAACACCGTATTGACCTGACCGAACTGACCGACAGAGAAATCACCGTCTACGCCCAACATGAAGTATTGAAAGACCTGATTGCCGCACGTCAGGCGGCACAGGGGCAACTGCTGTTTGAGGTGGAGCAGGTGTCGCTGCAGCAACTGGAAAGTGCGCGTCCGCAGATCCATTATCGTCATCTGGATGAAGACCACATCATTAGCTGCGATTTTGTGATTGGCTGCGACGGCTTTCACGGCATCTGCCGTGCCGCGATGCCTGGCGGGCTGCGTAAGGATTATACTCGCGTCTACCCCTTTGGCTGGTTTGGTATTTTGGTGGAAGCGCCTCCTTCCTGTGACGAACTGATCTATGCCCGCCATGCGCGTGGTTTTGCCCTGGTCAGCACGCGTTCGGCGCAGGTGCAGCGCATGTATTTTCAGTGCGATCCGCAGGAAAAGGTTGAGGATTGGTCTGACGATCGGATTTGGCACGAACTGGAAACCCGCTTGGAAAACCGCAACGGTTGGTCACTAAAGCAAGGGAAAATTTTCCAGAAAAATGTGGTCGGCATGCGCAGTTTTGTGACTGAACCGATGCGTTATAAACGCCTGCTGTTAGCCGGGGATGCCGCGCACATTGTGCCGCCTACCGGCGCAAAAGGGTTAAACCTGGCCATGGCCGACGTGCGCCTGCTGGCTCAGGCGCTGGAAAGCCTATACCGCCAGGGCAACTGGTCGCATCTGGATGCATACAGCGAGCAGGCCTTGCGGCGGGTATGGCGTGCGGAGCATTTCTCCTGGTGGATGACCAACATGTTACACACCCAGGGGGAAAGCAGTTCGTTCCAGCAGCGCCTGCAACTGTCTGAATTGCAATACATGGTCAAATCGCGCAGCGCCATGACCATGCTGGCTGAAAACTATGTTGGCTTGCCTTTTTAATCAGCAACCGCAGCCCGTAAGGGCTGCGATATCGGTGGCGGAGTCAGGATAACAGCAGTGACAGTTCCTGAGCGCCATCACGCAACACCGGCAGGATGCGCTCAGTCAGTTCAGCGATCGGCACCAATCCCGCCTGCACCCCGACGTTCAGGGCCGCGCTGACGCTGCCGTCGGCAGCCAGGAGCGGCACGGCAATCGAACGCAAGCCAATTTCCAATTCCTGATCGTTAATGGCGTAGCCTTGAGCACGCACCTTTTTCAGCTCTTCTTTCAGGCTGCTGACGCTGGCAATGGTGTGCTGGGTATAGCGCACCAGGCTGACGCGCTTGAGGTAGTTATTCAGCGCTTCCGGCGGCAAATGGGCGATCAGCACGCGCCCCATCGAGGTGGCAAAGGCAGGCAAGCGGCTACCGATATCCAGATCGATACTCATAATACGTGAGCTGGACGCGCGTGCGATATACAGAATGTCGTCACCGTCCAGCGTGGCGATCGAACAGGATTCATTGAGCATCTGGCTGATGTGCTTCAGCACTGGCTGAGTGGCCTTGGCCAGCGGCGTCGAGGCCAGATAAGGGTGGCCCAGCGTCAGGATGCGCGGGCGCAGCTCAAAGTTCTTGCCGTCCTGCGCGTAGACAAAACCTAATTTGGTGAGCGTGTACAGGCAACGGCGCACCGCGGCGCGCGGGATGCCGGTTTTCTGACTGATTTGTGAGATCGACATCAGCCGCCGCTGCGGCGTGAACGCCTGGATCACCTCCAGGCCGCGCGCCAGCGAAGTCATAAAATTCGGGTCACCTTTAAACGGATCGTTACTGCTGCCAGCAACAAAACTGTGATCTTCGGAAGCAGCGTCGGGGGAGGAGTGGCGAGTCATGGTCAATCTCTGCTGGTATTGGCTAATTTCGCACAGTCTATCCGATAATCGCCCACTGCGCGCTGCGGGCCGCAAACTGACGCGTGAAAATCCTGTTCGGATCACAGAATCTGATAACAGCACAATCAAGTTCCCGTTTTGTGCGATATACGCACAGTATAGCGATTATCGCCCTTGACGCTGTTCGGTTAGCAAGGCTAACGTTAACGCGTTGCCCAGAGTGAGTAGAGGACAGGAAATGATGGAATTACTGACACCGTTGCTGCGGCCTTCAGCGGTCAACCACTGCTTTAGCGATGCAGCGGTTTTGCAAGGGATGCTGGATTTTGAGGCAGCACTGGCGCAGGCGCAGGCTGAAGCTGGCGTGATCCCGCGTTCAGCAGCAGAAACCATCGCCCGCTGTTGTCAAAGCGAATTGTTGGATGCTGGTGCAGTGGCCGCCGCGGCGGCACAGGCAGGTAATCTGGCGATCCCGCTGGTACGCCAACTGACCGCGCGGGTGGCCGAACAGGATGCGCAGGCGGCGCGTTTTGTGCATTGGGGAGCCACCAGCCAGGATGCGATCGATACCGGCTTGGTGTTGCAGCTGCGCGGTGCGTTAGCGCAGACCGATCGCCAGTTGACGCAGCTGATGACGGTTCTGGTGCAGCAGATTGACCGCCATGGCGTTACGCTGATGGTGGGGCGAACCTGGATGCAACAGGCGCTGCCCACCACGTTAGGGCTGAAACTGGCTGGCACATTGGACGCGTTGCTGCGTTATCGCCAACGCTTGCAACAGATGTTGCCACGCGTGCTGGTGCTGCAATTTGGCGGTGCCGCCGGGACGCTCAATTCGCTGGGCACCAAGGGCAAAGCGGTGTCTGCTCTGCTGGCGCAGCGTTTGCAGTTGACGGAAGCCGACACCCCTTGGCACAGCCAGCGCGATCGCCTGCTGGAAGTGGCGGGCTGGTATGCGGGGCTTGCCGGTACGTTGGGCAAGCTGGCGCGCGATATTTCACTATTGTGCCAGACCGAAATTGCTGAGGTTGCCGAACCGCAGGCCGAGGGACGCGGCGGTTCTTCAACCATGCCGCATAAGCGCAACCCGGTGTCCTGCGCGGTGATCCTGGCGGCGGCGATGCGTGCCCCCGCGCTGGTAAGCGGCCTGTATCAGGCGATGCTGCAAGAACATGAGCGTGGTTTGGGTGGTTGGCATGCCGAATGGGAAAGCCTGCCGGAACTGATGATGCTCAGCGCCGGGGCGCTGGCGGCCAGCGTGCCGCTGATTGACGGGCTGCAGGTTTTCCCGGCCCGTATGGCGGATAATCTGGCGCTGACCGGTGGGCTGATCCTGGCTGAAGCCGTGACGATGGCGCTGGGTGAACAGATGGGGCGCCAGAACGCCCACCGCCATATCGAACAGGCCTGCCAGCACGCACAGGCAGCAAATTTGCCGCTGCTGGCGGTGTTGGAACAGGATGAGCAGGTGCTGAAATGGCTCGATCGCCAACAACTGGCCGAACTGCTCGATCCTGCCAATGCGCTCGGCAGCGCCAGCGTATTTATCCAACAGGTCTTGGCTCGTGCCAAAGCGGCGCACCAATCACTTTTCACCACCGAGGAGCAATCATGAATGATGAACAGCGTTACCAGCAAGGGATCGCGGTACGCCGCGAAGTGCTGGGGGATGCCCACGTTGACCGCACCCTGAGCAACCTGACGCCGCTCAACCAGGAGTTTCAGCACTTTATCAGCCGCTACGCCTGGGGCGAGATCTGGACCCGTCCTGGTTTGGCGCGCCATACCCGCAGCCTGATCACCATCGCGATGCTGATTGCCCTTAACCGTGAAGCGGAGCTGCGCATGCACCTGAAGGCAGCGTTCAACAACGGCGTCACCCGCGAAGAGATCAAAGAGGTGTTGATGCAGAGTGCGCTGTACTGCGGTTTACCTGCGGCCAACGCGGCGTTTCATCTGGCAGAAGCGGTGTTTGCCGAAATGGATGCTGCGGCAGGCTGAAGGGTTAAGCTCGTTCCCCCAAGGCTTCGCGGCGCACTGCGGTGATAAACTCTTGCAGAGCGCCGCTCGAATGCGCCTGATTACGCACGATGATCCCCACCGGTTCAGAGGTGCCTGGCCCGCTGAATGGCAGCGGCAGCAATCTGCCGGCGGCGAGATCGTCCTGCACCGCACCGGAAGGCACAAACCACAGGTAGTCGTATTGCAGCGTTAACCGCCGCGCCAGCGACGGTGACAAGGTTTCCACACGCTGGGCGGGCAGGGAAAGGCCGCTGGCGGTCAGCAGCGCCTCGGCATTCTGGCGCGGTACGGTGCCTTTGGGGGCGACGATCAGCGGGTAGCGCAGGGCATTTTCCAGCGTCAGGGTTTCACGCAGCAGCGGGTGTGCGGGCTGGGCCACAACCTGTAACTCTTCCAGAAACAGCAGTTCAAATAGCAGGCCGCTCATCATTTGCGGATCCGCCATGCGGCCGATCGCCAGATCCAGTTCACCGTTTTGTAACTGCGCCAGCAGCGCCGTGTTGTGCATGGTGGTGACCTGAATGCGCAGATGAGGATGAAGCTGCTGAAAATGGGCGATGACCGGCGGTAATACTCCCAGCGCGGCGGTGGGTAGAGCGCCTATCCGCAGCGGGGGCGGCAGAGCCTGGGCCTGTTGCGCCAGCACGTCTCCGGCGTCGGCCAGGGCCGCCATGATGCGCTGCGCATGAGACAGGAACACCTCGCCTTGCGCCGTCAGGCGGGCACCATGGCGGCCACGTTCAAACAGGGTGACGCCGGTCAGGGCTTCCAATTCGCTGAGCGTTTTCGACAGTGCGGGTTGACTCAGATTCAGGCGTTCCGCCGCCCGGTGCAGGAAACCTTCCCGGGCGACGGCGATAAAGCAGTGGATATGGCGCAGACGAATACGCTGGGTAAAAACGTTGTTGTTATCTATCACGCCGCCACTCCGTCATTAAGGTTACGGCAGAGTAACCGATCTTTCTGCCGTTATGAACGGGCTTGGCCGCACTCTGGATTACACATCGAAAAATACGGTTTCGTTCTCTCCTTGCAGCACGATATCAAACTGGTAGAGAGTGCCCTCTGCCGTGGTCTTTTTCTGGCCGATCAGCGTATTGCGCCGGACTTCCTGTTCGACCAGGTTGAGCACCGGATCGGCCTGGTTAGCTGCTTCCTCGTCGGAGAAATACATGCGGGTATGCAGCCCCAGGTTGATGCCACGCGCCACGATCCACAGGTTGACATGCGGCGCCATCAGCCGGCCGTCGCGCCCGGTCACTGCCCCAGGTTTGATGGTATCAAAGGCATAAACACCGCTGGCGAAATCGGAGCAGGCACGCCCCCAGCCACGGAAGTTATTGTCCAGGCTTTTATCATGCTGATGATCCTGCGGGTGTTGATAACGCCCGGCGGCATTGGCCTGCCAAATTTCCAGCAGGACGTCACGCAGCGGCGTACCGCTACCGTCGAACACCCGGCCTTCAATACGGATACGTTCGCCGCGGGTTTCGGCATTGGTCAGCACCGGGCCGAAGTTGTTGTCGAAAATATCAAAACCAGCGGCATGAGGGGCCAGGCCGATATGTACGTAAGGGCCTGCGGTTTGTGAAGGTGTTTCCAGCAAATAGGTATCTTTCAACATTAGGCTTTCCCCTGTAAGCGGTTTTCAAACAGCGTGGCGCGATGCCCGCGCAGCACCAGATCAAAGCGATACGCCAGGCTGTCGAGCTGCACAGACGCGGACTTATCGAGTACCGAAATCAGCGAACGCACGGCGTCATCGTTATTGATGGAACGCACAATCGGGCATTGGGCAATCAGCGGATCCCCTTCGAAATACATCTGGGTGATCAGGCGTTGTGCAAAGGCATCACCAGAGAGGGAAAAATGGATATGTGCCGGGCGCCAGTCATTGACACGGTTGCGCCAGGGGTAGGGGCCGGGCTTGATGGTGCGGAAAACGTAATAGCCCTTGTCGTCGGTAAGCATGCGTCCACAGCCGCCAAAGTTGGGATCGATCGGTGCCAGATACTGATCTTTTTTGTGGCGATAACGGCCACCGGCGTTAGCCTGCCACACCTCAACCAGCGTATTGCGCACGGGCTGGCCGTTTTCGTCGCGCACGTAGCCATGCACGATAATCCGCTCGCCAATCGGCATACCCTGTTTGGCGTAATTCAGGATCAGATCGTTATCTAGCGGCCCGAGTTCACTGCTGGAAAACACCGGGCCGGTGATTTCGGAAAGCGAATTCTGCAATGAAATGGGGGCATTACGCGGCGAGCGTAAGACACTGCTTTTATATTCCGGTGAGTAGGCTGGCGGATGGCGATCGCGATTGCGTTGATACAGCTCGCTGCTCATAGGGCGCTCCTTATGGATAAGGTGAAGGGGATAGCTTGACCCTCGGCAGTGTATAAGCGGTGAGTTGTTACAATAAAGTGAATTTTACAGGCTGTTTACATAGCAAAAAGTAATGTAAATGGCCTGCAATAAAGCAAAGGCAGCAGGCAGTTTACCTTGCAAGATAGCGGGTTGTGGCGACCACCGCCATTTTTCGGTGGTGGGCAATCTGTTCTTCTGGCGATTGGTTACTTTCAAAAAGCGTATTGAATGTGTACTGATTGGCAACATGGTGGAAACACAGGCTGCTGATCAGGCGGTGGACATCGTGGGCGCTGACTTCGTCATTAAACAGTTGTTTGGCTTTACCGCGCGCCAGAATATCTTCCAGCAGCGTCAGCGCACTCTGGTTGAGCGCGCGGATATGCGGCGACTGGCTGATGTATTGACCGCGCATCATGTTTTCCATGCAAATCAACCGAATAAAGTCGGGGTGCTCCACGTGGTAATTGAAGCTTTCTTCCACCAGCCTGACGATGGCTTCTGCGGGTGGCAGGCTAGCTAACGCCAAAGCGGACTCGTGATTGCGAATGTGCTGATAGACATATTCCAGCACCGCCAGATACAAGGTTTCTTTGTTCTGAAAGTGATACACCACCATGCGCTTGGTGGTTTCTGCCTGCTGGGCAATATTTTCCAGGCGCGCGCCTTTGAGGCCAAACTCGGCAAACTCAGACAAGGCGCTGGTAAAAATACGCTGTCTCAAACCTTGGGGATCGTTTTTGCGTTTGCCGCTTGGTGAGTCGATTGGATTTAACATCAAGAGGTTGGTTATTGAGAGAACACCGGGTAAGAGTAACCGCCGGGCTGCGCCAATACAACCTTCGCTTTCCGGTTGTTTTGTGATCGCTGTTAAGGAGTGGTGAACGCCGTTTTGAACCTGGTTGACATTATGAACCTTTTGGTACAAAAAAGGGTGTGCCGTGCTTCTGCCCGGTGCCAGAGGGTATTTGGTTTATCAACAGGGGAATCTCATGCTGCGTTCAATAGCGACGGTATCCATTGCCGGAACGTTACCGGAAAAGCTGGCAGCCATTGCTGCGGCAGGCTTTGATGGTGTAGAAATTTTTGAAAACGATCTGCTCTACTTTCCGGGTAAACTGGCAGAAATACGCCAGCGGGCGCAAGACCTGGGGTTAGCCATTACGTTGTACCAGCCGTTTCGTGATTTTGAAGGCGTGCCGCGATCGCTGATGGCGGGCAATCTGGAGCGCGCGCGGCGCAAGTTTGCGCTGATGCATGAGCTGGGGTGCGATCGCATGCTGTTGTGCAGCAATGTCTCACCAGACAGCTCTCCCCACTTCGATCAGCAGGTAGAGGATCTGGCCCAGTTGGCTGATTTAGCACAACAGCAACAGATCGTCGTCGCCTATGAGGCGTTAGCCTGGGGGCAGCACGTTAACCGCTATCGGCAGGCGTGGGAACGGGTACGTGCGGTTAACCGCCCGGCGTTGGGTCTGGCATTGGACAGTTTTCATATTTTGGCTTTGGGCGACAAACTCGATCAATTAGATGATATTCCGCTGGAAAAGATCGCCTTTCTGCAACTGGCGGATGCGCCGTGGTTGAACATGGAAGTGATTGAGTGGAGCCGCCATTTCCGCTGTTTCCCTGGACAGGGGGTGTTACCGCTGGTGGAGTTTGCCGCCGCGCTGCTTCGTAAAGGGTACTGCGGCCCCTGGTCGTTGGAAGTGTTTAATGACGGTTTTCGCGCGGCACCCAGCGGCGCAACGGCGAAAGACGGCTGGCGCTCGCTCTTGCTGTTAGAAGAACAGGCGCAGGCGGCGTTGAGGCAAATCGACCCTGAATTGTTCAGCACAGCGCCACTGCCACAGCGTCAGGCGATCGAATTCTTGGAATTTGCCGTTAATGGCGCAGAAGCAGACGAACTGGCGCGCTGGCTTGGGCAATTGGGGTTCAGCCACGCTGGCGTTCATCGCTCCAAGCGCGTGGCACTTTACCAGAATGGCGGAATTCGCGTGGTGCTTAACCAGCAGCCAAACTCTTTTGCCGCGGGCTACCATGAGCAGCACGGCGCTTCGCTGTGCGCGCTGGCCTGCCGTAGCGATCGTCCACAGGCTTTGTTACGGCGCGCCAGAGACTTTGCCTACCCGTCTTATCAGGGGCAGGTTGGCCCGAATGAGCATGAAATCCCCGCGCTCTGCACGCCGGACGGCAGCCTGATTTACCTGTTTGGCGAGCAGACCAGCGAGGTGTACCAGGATGATTTCCACCTGCAACCCGTAGCAGCTGTAGCAGGGCCACGGTTAGAGGGGATCGATCACTTGGCTTTGGCGATGCCCGCAAGCGCGCTGGAAAACTGGGTGATGTTTCTGCGCACGGTGTTGGGGATGCAGGCGGACAGCGAACAGTTGCTGCCCGATCCTTACGGCCTGGTGCGCAGCAAAGCGCTGCACACCCTCTGCAACGGCATTCGCTTACCGTTGAACGCTTCACAAAGCCTGGACACACTCAGTGCGCGCACCGTGGAGGCTTATCACGGCAGCGGGTTGCAGCACGTGGCATTCTCCACGGCCGATATTTTTCAGGCGGTGACTGCCGCCAGACAAAATGGCGTGGCGCTGCTGACCATCTCCGATAACTACTACGACGATCTGGCAACCCGTTTTAGCCTGGATGCAGAGTTCGTTGCTCGGTTGCGGCAGCACCATATTCTTTACGATCGCGATCCGGTGGGGGGCGAACTGCTGCATGTTTACACTCAGCCGTTCAGCGGTGGGTGTTTCTTCTTTGAACTGCTGGAAAGGCGTGGTGGCTATAGTCAGTACGGGGCAGCCAATGGTGCAGCACGCCTGGCAGCGATGCGCCAAGGGTAGCCCGGCTTATGCCGGGGTGACGCAGGCCTGTTGAAAAATCGCTAGCATATGTTCGCGATCCGCTGGCAGGCCGGTGTAAAGCTCAAATGCCTGAGCGGCCTGGAATACCACCATGCCGTCACCGCCAATTGCCTGGCAGCCTTTGGCGCGTGCGCGCAGGACCAGCTCCGTTTCCCGGGGAACGTAAATCACATCGGCCACCCAGTGCTGCGGCGTGAGCCAGTCAATATTGATGGGGATACCGGGGTGGCCGCTCATGCCGATCGGCGTTGCCTGCACCAGGCCGTTGCTGTTGGCTAATGCCTGCTGCGGATGGTGGGTGATGCTGATGCGATCGGAACCGAAGTGCAGCAGCAACTGCTGGTACAGCGCTTCACTGCGCGCCGTATCGCGATCGTACAGGGCCAGATGCTTGACGCCATACTCCAACAGGCCGTAGGCGCTGGCACTGCCTGCCCCCCCAGCGCCGATCTGCAACACGCGTTCAATATTCACCCCGGGTAAATTACGGCGGAAGTGGCTGATAAAACCGGGGCAGTCGGTATTGTGGCCGATGCGCTGGCCGTGGCGAAACAGAACGGTGTTGACCGCGCCAATAGCGCTAGCCTGCGGCGAGAGCTGATCCAGATAAGGGATGATTTGCTGTTTGAACGGGTGGGTCACGTTGCAACCGGTAAAACCGAGGGTTTCCAAGCTGCGTAACACATTTGGCAGGGCCTCCGCCTCCCAACCACGTTGGGCAAAGTCCAGCAACTGATAGCTGCAGCGTAGACCTTGGCGGCGAGCTTCGTGCTCGTACAACTGGGGAGACAGCGAGCCTTGGATATCTTTGCCTAGCAAAGCCAGCAGATAAAGCGCTGGACGCGATGCTGCAAGTGGGGCGTTGGCATTCATGATGAACTCCGGTGGTTTCAAGGTTGGGGCAGATTGCCCGCGCCATGATAAAATGAACCATATGGTTCTTTATGTAAACATGAGGGATGTGATTTGTGACAGTTGTCAAAGGTGATAAAGGGGCACCGGCTGAGCGGAAACCCTCGGGATATGATGAGCTTCACATATTTGCAACAATATTTTCACCTTTGGCGCTGGCAATAAACAGAAAACCTTAGGTGAATTAATATGTTTTATTTCAATTAATTGAGTTTATTTTTAACCGTGAACCACATCAAGTCAGTAAGGTTAAAATGTACCAAACAGTTCGATAACCGCCCAAATTATCGCATCACCCCATTGCTGGCACCCGTGTGAATTCTTACATTCTAAGTACGATATACGAATTATTGGGCGATAATCGCCCAGTTTACCGTTGCTGTCGCCATCGGCCGCAGGCGTATAACTCAACGACGCAAAGATCGATTACAGCGTGTTGATGACGAAAAACGCTTGTGGCATAGCCGAATGTACGGAGGGAAATATTGTGGCTGCAAACGAGATAGATGTGAGGGAATTGATTAACCAGCGTCCCCTGGGGCGTTTTCAAAAGCTGATTATCTGCCTGGGATTCATTGTGATTGCCCTGGATGGCTTCGATATCACGCTGATGGGGTTTATTGCGCCAGAGCTGAAGGTGCAGTGGGGCGTGGCTAACCACCAATTGGGTTGGGTGATCAGCGCTGCGCTAGTCGGGTTAACCTTGGGGGCGCTGCTCTCTGGCCCGCTGGCGGACCGTCTGGGCCGCCGGGTGATTATCATCAACAGCGTATTTTTCTTCGGTTTTTGGACCATTATTACCGCCTTTTCGCAGAATATCGACCAGATGATATTGTTCCGTTTTATGACCGGGCTGGGGATGGGCGCTGCGATGCCGAATGTTGGCACGCTGATCTCTGAATATGCGCCGGAGAAAAAACGCTCGTTCCTGATTACCGTGGTGTTCTGCGGCTTTACCTTTGGTGCTGCGATTGGGGGATTTGCCGCCTCTTGGTTGATCCCGCGTTTCGGCTGGCACTCTCTGCTGCTGCTAGGCGGGATCCTGCCGTTGCTCAGTGTGCCACTGTTGTTGCTGAAACTGCCGGAGTCGGTGCGTTTTCTGGTCACCAAGCGCGCCAGCGCGCAGCGCATCGGCAAGATTGTTGAAAAACTGGCACCGGGCAGCACCCGCCCGGACACCCGTTTTACACTGCCGCCGTTGGTAGGCGAGGGCAAAGGGGCGGTGCGGATTGTGGTGTCGCGTGATTACCGTTTCGGTAGCGTTATGCTGTGGATTGGCTATTTTATGGCGCTGTTTCTGGTCTATCTGCTGGGCAGTTGGTTACCGACGCTGGTGAAAGAGATCGGCCTTAGCGTTGCTCAAGCGGCGGTGATCACCGCGTTGTACCAGGCGGGTGGCACTTTTGGCTCCTTGTTTGCCGGTTGGATGATGGACAGGGTCAACCCGCATCGGGCGCTGGGTGGTATTTATCTGGTGGGCGCGGCCTTTACCTTGCTGATTGGCCAGGCGGCACACAGTGAAATCTTGCTGGGGCTGCTGGCTTTCGGCTGCGGTTTCTGCCTCAACGGTGCTAATACGGGTATGAACGCACTTTCTGCTGGCTATTACCCCACCGAAGCCCGCGCTACCGGCTCCAGTTGGATGCACGGTATTGGCCGCACCGGCGCTATTCTGAGCGCCTTTGCCGGAGCGCAGATGCTGGCGTTGGGGTGGGAGTTTACCCAGGTGTTTGCCATTATTGCGATCCCTGCGGTGATCACCGCCTGCACCATTTTCGCTAAGGGGATCTGGGGATACCAGCGGCAGCCAGTTACGGCTCAGGAAGAGAGGGTGCAGCAGTCAACGGTAGCCTGAGGCAAGCAAGCAGCACAGGCATTGCGTCTGTGCTGCCGTGATTCAGGGTTTTTTCGCGGTGAATACCGCGCGCAGCGGTGCCGGGTAGCCTTCAATGGTTTTGCTGCGATCGTGCGGATCCAGGAACTCCGCCAACGACTCACTGGTCATCCAGTCAGTGCGGCGCTGCTCGTCAAGGCTGGTGACACCAATATCAGCAATCTTGACGTCGACAAAACCGCATTTTTCCAGCCAGCATTTCAGCGCTTCTGCGGAAGGGATAAAGTAAACGTTACGCATCTGCGCATAGCGATCGCCCGGTACCAGCACCTGATGGCGATCGCCTTCTACCACTAGCGTTTCCAGCACCAATTCCCCTTCGGCGACCAGCTGATTTTTCAACTGATACAGATGATCCAGCGGCGAACGGCGGTGATACAGCACGCCCATCGAGAATACGGTGTCGAACGCCGCCAGTTCCGGCAACTGTTCAATGCCGAGTGGCAGCACATGTGCGCGTTGATCGCCACCCAGCAGTTTGCGCACCGCTTCAAACTGGCAGAGAAATAACTGCATTGGGTCGATACCCACCGCCAGATGGGCCCCTTCGCCGACCATCCGCCACAGGTGATAACCACTGCCGCAGCCGACGTCGAGAATGGTGCGGCCGGCCAACGGAGAAATGTGCGGCAGCACGCGATCCCATTTCCAGTCGGAGTGCCATTCGGTATCGATATTGATGCCATACAGGGAAAATGGCCCTTTGCGCCATGGCATCAGGGTACGCAGCATTTTCTCGATGCCTTCTAACTGACCAGGCGACAGCGGCTGTTCCATGTCGGCGCGCACGCCGTGCAGCAGATCGAGGTGCGTTGGGGTCAGTTCAGGCAGGTGTTCCACCGAGTTGAACCACTGTTTGAACTTGCCATGCAGTGACTCACGCTGCCAGGCGCTGATCTGCGCGGGCAGGGTATCCAGCCAGTGGCTGAGCGGCCCTTTGGCAATGCGTTGATAAAAATCGCCAAACTCAATCATGCGGTTTCTCCTGATTTCAGGGCAATCAGCGAACCAAAGTTAAAACATTGGAACCAGACCTCGGCGTGTTCAAACCCTGCCTGTTGCAGCCGGGCTTTATGGGTTTCCACTGAGTCTGTCAGCATCACGTTCTCCAGCATGCTGCGCTTTTGGCTGATTTCCAGTTCGCTGTAGCCGTTGGCGCGCTTGAAATCATGGTGCATGTTGAACAGCAGTTCGCCCACGTTGCTGTCTTCAAAGCTGAATTTTTCCGACAGCACCAGCGCACCGCCGGGCCGCAGCCCACGATACACTTGCTGCAGCAGACGCAGGCGATCGGCAGGCTCAAGGAATTGCAAAGTAAAGTTGAGCACTACCATCGACGCATTTTCAATGTTGATATCCAGGATATCCGCTTCAATGACTTCGACCGGTGTATCGGCGCGGAAGGCGTCGATATGGCGGCGGCAGCGTTCAACCATGGCGGGGGAGTTATCGACGGCGATAATCTTGCAGCCAGCCACGTTGATGTTCCGCCGCATCGACAGCGTGGCTGCCCCCAGAGAACAGCCAAGGTCATACACCTGGCTGCCCGGCTGGACAAAACGTTCGGCCAGCATGCCAATCATGGAGATGATATTGGAATAACCGGGAACGGAGCGCTGGATCATGTCAGGAAAGACTTCAGCGACGCGTTCGTCGAAGGTCCAGTCGCCCAGTTTGGCGATCGGTGCAGAGAAAAGGGTATCGCGGTTTGGCATAGCGGCAAATCAGGTCAGAATTCGAAGGCGCGTATACTAGCAGAAAAAGACGGGAAATAATGCATACCCGTCGTCTTTCAAACTGTAGCGGTGCTACGGGGAATCAATGCAGGCTGAAAACCAGATCCCAGGGCAGATAGAAGATATTGGCGATAACCATCAGGATTAGCGAGATATAGGTGGCCGCCATTCCTGAACGGCGCCAACTGACCTCGCGATTGCGCAGGCCATAATAGTGAACCAGCCTGCCTGCCATCAGCAGCAAACCGCACAGATGAATCATCCAGACTTCGGCCCCGTTCATCTCCATGATGACCAGCAGGACGGTGGCAATAGGGATGTATTCAACCGCATTGCCATGTACGCGGATTGCGGTTTGCAACTCGTAGAATCCGCCGTCGCCGTAGGCAACACGGTACTGCATCCTCAATCTAACTACGTCATAAGAGAGTTTGATCAACAACAATGCGCCGAGCACCACATAAAGCGCGCTTACCATTTTTAACTCCATTCCCTAACTAAATCAGGCCATAAGCATGATAACTGCCATTATCGGCACTGTCGCGAGGAAAAAGCCAATATGTTCATCATACATTGGGTGGCAGGCGCATTAGTTGGCTTGCTGCTCGAATTTTACCGCTTATATAAAGGGTTAGAACAGCGCATTCTGTTCAGGCCAGTCTGGCGGTGCGGGTAAATTCGGAATAGCCTGGCGTAATTGCTGCCAGATTTTTTGTGCCTGCTGCGGCGAGTCGCCGTTATCTGGCGTATGAATGAACAGATAAGGCTGATACTGTTGCTGCCAAATCGGAAGTTTCTGCTGCCAAGGGGCAAACCAGCGCAAGTTGTCTTCCAGCACATCCCCGCCGATAAAGCGCACCAGCGGATTGTTGGCAGTGACGATCGCGTGAACCGGCAGTTTGGGCTTTTTCTGCTGGGCGTCACGAACGGCGGCGGTGTTGGGTTTGGCGTTATGCACCGAACGGCTATCAAGAATCACCCGATTGATGCCGCGATGATGTAACCCTTGGTTGAGCAAGAGTTCGTCCTCACCTTTGGCGAAAAACGCCGGATGGCGCACTTCTACGCCGTAGGTAAAGGCTTGCGGCAGAGCGTCGAAAAACTGCCACAGGATGGGCAGGTGTTGCGGGCTGAAAGCGGCGGGCAGCTGTAACCAGAGCTGCCCGATGCGTGAATGGATCGGGCTCAGGCAATCATAAAACGCCTGGATTTCGCTTGAACAGAGGCGCAGCGCGGCTTTATGGCTGATATCTGACGGAAACTTGAAACAAAAGCGGAAATTATCGCTGGTCATATCGCGCCAGCGATGGACTATTTCCAGCTTCGGTAACGCGTAGAAGGTGGTATTGCCTTCCACGCAGTTAAAATAACGGCTGTAATCTGCCAGATCGCGCAGCCCGATGCGGTTCCAGGCTGCGTGTTGCCACTGTGGTAATCCGATATACATCAATCTGTTGTCTTCCTGGTATACCTGTCGTTTTCCAAGCCACAACCTAGCAGGTTTTCAGACTGCGTTACAGTGCTGCCAGAATCTCGCTGGTGCTGCGTACGCGGGCAATACGCGGGAAGATATGGTCGAAGGCAAACTGATGCATCTCGGCGCTGTAGGTGCTGCACATATCTTCGGCGATCACCAGTTCATAGCCATGTTCCCAGGCGTTGCGGGCGGTGGATTCCACGCCGATGTTGGTGGCAATGCCACCCAGTACGATCGACTTGATACCACGGCGGCGCAGTTGCAGATCGAGATCGGTGCCGTAGAACGCGCCCCATTGGCGCTTGGTGATCAGGATATCGCTATCACTGACCGCCAATTCCTGTGGGAATTGCCACCACGAATCCGGCAGGCCGCCGACCGGTGCTGGAGAAGGTTTATCCACTGGCTGTTTCAATGCTTCGGCAAACGAGTCTGACCAACCGACGCGCACCAGGAACACCGGCGCGCCCAAGGCACGGAAGCGGCCTGCCAGATGAGCAGCATGGGTGACCACCTGGTTGGCGCTGTGCGGGCCTGCGGCGAAGGGCAGAATGCCATCTTGCAGATCGATAAGTACTAACGCGGTGGATTGGGGATCAAGTTTCAACATTGGGGTCCGTCTCATATGTGGATAAAATTCATGCTGGCAGGCGCATGGTCAATGACCAGTCAGCAAGCTGTGGCGTGAGGCTACGTGAAAAAACTGCGCTGAGTTAATGGAAAATTTGTTAACTAATGTGTTACCCCTAGCAAAGATGCCCTATATCTACCCAAAATACGTGGAGTTGCAGGTAGGCGGCAACTGAGTGAGTCCCCAGGAGCTTACATAAGTAAGTGACTGGGGTGAGTGAAGGCAGCCAACAACCCTGCAACTTCACGTATGAAGGGGATAGCGTTGCAACAATGCGGTGTTCGCACTTATCTGGCGCATGAATTTCCTTTATAATGGCCGCCTTTTTTCACCGATCTTTAATCCAACGACCTATACCAAGGGATTTCACGTTTCAGCCAGGTGGCAAGTGCGGGTTGTGCACGGGCGATCACGCTGTGGCGGGTATAGATAACAGCCGTGCGGACAACAGCAATCATGCAACACTCCGGCGGAGTCGGCTTAAGTCAAAAGGATAGCGTATGCGTACTGAATATTGCGGGCAGTTGAATCTGGCCCACGTCGGCCAGGAAGTCACTTTATGTGGTTGGGTCAACCGTCGTCGCGATCTGGGCGGCCTGATCTTCATTGATATGCGTGACCGTGAAGGTATCGTGCAGGTGTTTTTCGATCCAGACCAGAAAACGGCGTTCGATAAAGCGTTCGAACTGCGTAATGAGTTCTGCATTCAGATCGTCGGCACCGTCCGTGCTCGTCCGGACCATCAGGTCAATAAAGATATGGCTACCGGTGAAGTGGAAGTGTTCGCGCACGGTCTGGAGATCATCAACCGCTCCGAACCGCTGCCGCTGGACTCCAACCAGACCAACACCGAAGAAGCGCGCCTGAAATACCGCTATTTGGACCTGCGTCGCCCGGAAATGGCCGATCGCCTGAAAACCCGCGCCAAAATTACCAGCTTTGTGCGCCGTTTTATGGACAGCCACGGTTTCCTCGATATCGAAACCCCGATGCTGACCAAAGCCACGCCAGAAGGTGCCCGTGATTACCTGGTGCCGAGCCGCGTGCATAAAGGCAAATTCTATGCGTTGCCGCAGTCTCCGCAGCTGTTTAAACAGTTGCTGATGATGTCCGGTTTCGATCGCTACTATCAGATCGTCAAATGCTTCCGCGACGAAGATCTGCGTGCCGACCGTCAGCCTGAATTCACTCAGATCGACGTGGAAACCTCCTTCATGACCGCCGATCAGGTGCGTGAAGTGATGGAACAACTGGTACATGAACTGTGGCTGGACGTGAAAGGCGTGGATCTGGGGCAATTCCCGATCATGACCTTCGCCGAAGCGATGCGCCGTTACGGCTCCGACAAACCCGATCTGCGTAACCCGCTGGAACTGGTGGACGTGGCCGATCTGGTGAAAGAGGTTGAATTCAAAGTGTTCTCTGGCCCGGCAAATGATGCCAAAGGCCGCGTTGCGGTGATCCGTGTGCCGGGTGGCGCGCAGTTGACCCGCAAGCAGATCGATGAATACGGTGCCTTTGTTAACATTTATGGGGCCAAAGGGCTGGCATGGCTGAAGGTTAACGACCGTGCCGCTGGCATGGAAGGTGTGCAAAGCCCGATCGCCAAATTCCTCAGTGAGGAGGTTCTGGAAGCCGTTCTGGCACGTGCCAATGCGCAAACCGGCGACATCCTGTTCTTCGGCGCTGACAGCATCAAGATTGTTACTGATGCGATGGGCGCACTGCGCTTGAAGCTGGGCCGCGATCTGGGGCTGACCAAGCTCGACAGCTGGGCACCGCTGTGGGTGGTGGATTTCCCGATGTTCGAAGAAGATGGCGAAGGTGGCCTGGCGGCGATGCACCATCCGTTCACCGCACCCCGTGATATGAGCCCGGAAGAGTTGGCTAAAAGCCCGGTTTCAGCCATCGCCAACGCCTACGATATGGTGTTGAACGGTTACGAAGTGGGTGGCGGTTCGGTGCGTATTCACCGCAGTGAAATGCAGCAGACGGTATTTGGCATCCTGGGTATCAACGAGCATGAGCAGCGTGAGAAGTTCGGCTTCCTGCTGGATGCGCTGAAGTACGGTACGCCACCGCACGCCGGTCTGGCTTTCGGCCTGGATCGTCTGGTTATGCTGCTGACCGGTACGGAAAACATCCGTGACGTCATCGCTTTCCCGAAAACCACCGCAGCGGCTTGCCTGATGACCGATGCGCCAAGCTTCGCCAACCCGGCATCTTTGCAGGAGCTGGCGATCAACGTGGTAAAGAAAGCCTCTGCCGAGCAAGAGAGCGAGTGATGAATTACAAGCGGCCCGAGTCGATCCTGGTGGTGATTTATGCGCAATCCAGTGGCCGGGTGCTGATGTTACAGCGGCGTGATGATACGGAGTTCTGGCAGTCGGTGACCGGCAGCCTGGAAAACGGTGAATCACCGCCGCATGCCGCACAGCGCGAAGTCAAAGAAGAGACGGGAATCGATATCGGCGCAGAAAATTTGCCGCTGGTCGATTGCCAGCGCTGTGTGGAGTTTGAACTCTTCGTCCATCTGCGGCATCGCTATGCGCCAGGAACTACGCGCAATAAAGAGCACTGGTTCTGCCTGGCGCTGCCTGAAGAGCGCGATCCGGTATTAAGCGAACATCACGCCTACCAATGGCTTGACGCAGCAGACGCCGTCAAACTGACCAAGTCGTGGAGCAATCAGCAGGCGATTGAAGAGTTTGTGACCCAATCTATACCCTGAAGGCGTTGAGTTGCAGGAAACCAGTGGGCCGGCAACTCGAGGTATGACGGGGGTATCCAGTAGTTCTTTTTGGAGATATTTGTATGGCAGGTCATAGTAAATGGGCCAACACCAAACACCGCAAAGCGGCGCAAGATGCCAAGCGCGGTAAGATTTTCACCAAAATTATTCGTGAGCTGGTCACCGCAGCCAAATTGGGCGGCGGCGATCCGGGTGCTAACCCGCGTCTGCGTGCGGCCATTGATAAGGCGCTGTCCAACAACATGACGCGCGACACGTTGAACCGTGCGATTGCGCGTGGCGTGGGTGGTGATGATGACAGCAATATGGAAACCATCATTTACGAAGGTTACGGCCCTGGCGGCACGGCGGTGATGATCGAGTGCCTGAGTGATAACCGTAACCGTACCGTGGCTGAAGTGCGTCATGCTTTCACCAAGTGCGGCGGTAATCTGGGGACTGACGGCTCCGTTGCTTACCTGTTCACCAAAAAAGGCGTGATCACTTTTGCACCGGGTCTGGATGAAGATACGGTGATGGAAGCAGCACTGGAAGCGGGCGCAGAAGATATCGTTACCTATGATGACGGCGCTATCGACGTTTATACCGCCTGGGAAAACCTGGGAGAGGTAAAAGATGCTCTGACCGCTGCCGGTTTTACTGCGGAAGCCGCGGAAGTTTCCATGATCCCATCGACCAAGGCCGATATGGACGCAGAAACTGCGCCTAAACTGCTGCGCCTGATCGATATGCTGGAAGATTGTGACGATGTGCAGGAGGTTTACCACAACGGTGAGATCTCCGACGAGATCGCCGCGACGCTGTAATGCAGGTGACTGATGGCGTTGCCTGCCGGCAGCGCCAGGCAAGATTAAACGCAGGGTGGTGGTAGCAATGGCGATCATACTGGGTATCGATCCCGGTTCGCGCGTTACCGGTTATGGCCTGATCCGCCAGCAAGGCCGTCAGCTGACCTACGTTGCCAGTGGCTGTATCCGTACCGTAGTTGACGATATGCCGACGCGGTTAAAGCTGATTTATGCCGGTGTCAGCGAAATAATCACCCAGTTCCGGCCGGATTTTTTCGCCATCGAACAGGTGTTTATGGCCAAAAACCCGGACTCTGCCCTCAAGTTGGGGCAGGCGCGCGGCGTGGCGATCGTTGCCGCCGTGAACCAGAACCTGGAAGTGTTTGAGTATGCGGCGCGCCAGGTGAAGCAGACGGTGGTGGGTACCGGTGCGGCAGAAAAGGCGCAGGTGCAGCATATGGTGCGCGCTTTGCTGAAGCTGCCTGCCAACCCGCAGGCCGATGCCGCCGATGCGCTGGCCATTGCCATTACCCATTGCCACCTTAGCCAGAACGTGCTGCGGGTGAGCGCAGGGCGGTTGGATCTGGCACGCGGTCGGTTGAAGTAATGGCGTTAAATGTGAAGCTCGGGCTGGATATTCATCCAGCCTTTTTTATGGTATAAGCTTTACAACATTGTGTAGTGGCAAACACTACCACCAAAGGATCCATACAGGAGGGGTAATGATAGGTCGTCTCAGAGGAATTATTCTGGAAAAACAGCCACCGCTGGTGTTACTGGAAGCCAACGGCGTCGGCTATGAAGTGCATATGCCGATGACCTGCTTTTATGAACTGCCGGAGCTGGGGCAACAGGCGATCGTGTTTACCCACTTTGTGGTGCGCGAAGATGCGCAATTGCTGTATGGGTTCAATGATAAACAAGAGCGAGCGCTGTTCCGCGAATTGATCAAAGTGAATGGCGTAGGGCCGAAACTGGCGTTGGCGATCCTCTCCGGTATGTCTGCGCAGCAGTTTGTCAGCGCCGTAGAGCGTGAAGAGATCACCGCACTGGTGAAGTTGCCGGGCGTTGGCAAGAAAACCGCCGAGCGCCTGGTGGTCGAAATGAAAGACCGCTTCAAAGGGTTGAATGGCGATCTGTTTAACAACAGCAGCGAGATCAGCCTGCCAGCCACCGCAGCCAAAGCGGCTGAAATGGATGTTGAAGCCGAAGCGGCTTCGGCACTGGTGGCCCTGGGCTATAAACCACAGGAAGCCAGCCGTATGATCGGCAAAATCGCCAAGCCGGGTGCAGATTGCGAAACCTTGATCCGCGACGCGCTGCGTGCCGCACTTTGAGGCCAAAGGGGTAGAAAATGATTGAAGCAGACCGCCTGATTTCTGCCGAGCCGTTCAATGAAGAAGAGGTTCTGGATCGCGCGATTCGCCCCAAGCTGCTGACCGAGTACGTTGGCCAACCGCACGTGCGCGAGCAGATGGAGATTTTTATTCAGGCGGCCAAACAGCGCGGTGATGCTTTGGATCATCTGCTGATTTTCGGCCCACCGGGGCTGGGTAAAACCACGCTGGCGAATATCGTTGCCAACGAGATGGGCGTCAATTTGCGCACCACCTCCGGCCCGGTGTTGGAAAAAGCCGGGGATCTGGCGGCGATGCTGACGAATCTTGAACCGCACGACGTGCTGTTTATCGATGAAATCCACCGCCTTTCACCGGTGGTGGAAGAAGTGCTGTATCCGGCGATGGAAGATTATCAATTGGATATCATGATCGGCGAAGGCCCGGCGGCGCGCTCGATCAAGCTCGATCTGCCACCGTTCACTTTGGTTGGGGCTACCACCCGTGCGGGCTCGCTGACGTCGCCGCTGCGCGATCGTTTCGGTATTGTGCAGCGCCTGGAGTTTTATCAGGTGGCCGATCTGGAGCATATCGTGTCGCGCAGTGCCAACTGCCTTGGGCTGGATCTGTCTGCGGATGGTTCGCATGAAATTGCACGCCGCGCCCGCGGGACACCGCGTATCGCCAACCGTCTGTTACGCCGGGTGCGTGACTTCGCCGAGGTGCGCGCCAACGGGATCATTAACGGCGACGTGGCGATGCAGGCATTGGATATGCTGAACGTCGATGCCGAAGGTTTTGACTATATGGACCGCAAGCTACTACTGGCAATTATCGACAAGTTCAACGGTGGCCCGGTGGGGCTGGATAACCTGGCGGCGGCGATCGGTGAAGAGCGTGAAACGATCGAAGATGTGATCGAACCCTTCCTGATCCAGCAGGGTTTTATTCAGCGCACGCCGCGCGGCAGAATGGCGACCAACCATGCCTATAAGCATTTTGGCATCGCGCGGGAAGAGAATTAAGCATCAAGGGCGCAATCACCTGCGCCCAGAGATGAAACTTATGCCTGCTGTTTTTTCGACAGGCTCATCACAAACAGCACCGCTGCACAGAGCACCACCGAAGGCCCCGCCGGGGTATCGTAAAATGCCGAGAAGGTCAGGCCGCCGGTGACCGCAATCATCCCCACCAACACCGCATAACCGGCCATCTGCTCTGGGGTGCGGGCAAAACGGCGCGCGGTGGCGGCTGGGATGATCAACAGCGAAGTAATAATCAGCGCGCCGACAAACTTCATCGCCAAGCCAATGGTCAGAGCGGTTACCAGCATCAGAATGGTGCGCGCACGCGCCAGATTGACGCCGTCAACATGGGCCATTTCTGGGCTGATGGTCATCGACAGTAGATCGCGCCATTGCCACCACAGCACCAGCAGCACCACCATAACGCCTGCGCCGATCAGCCAGATATCACTTAGGGTTACCGACAGCAGATCCCCAAACAGATAAGCCATCAGATCAACGCGCACGTTTGACATCAGCGCCACCACGACCAGGCCGAGCGACAGCGCGCTGTGCGCCATAATCCCGAGCAGCGTATCGACCGCAAGCTGAGGGCGGCGCTCCAGCCATACCAACACCAGTGCCAGCAGCAGCGTGACGGCGATCACGGCATAAAACGGGTTGATGTCCAGCAACAGACCGAAGGCTACCCCAAGCAGTGAAGCGTGCGCCAAGGTATCGCCGAAGTAAGACATTCTGCGCCAGACCACAAAAGATCCTAACGGGCCCGCGGCGGCAGCCAACAGCACCCCGGCCAGCCAGCCGGGCAATAACAGTTCAATCATGCCTCACGGCTCCCGGATTTTTTCAGCACAATTCTGCCTTGCAGGTCGTGACGGTGATTATGGTGATGGCGGTAGATCGCCAATTGTTCGGCTCCGCGATTGCCAAACATGGCAATGAATTCCGGATGCATGGACACCACTTCTGGCGTGCCGGAACAGCAGATGTGCTGGTTCAGGCAAAGTACGTCGTCGGTTTTTGCCATCACCAAGTGCAGGTCGTGGGATACCATCAGCACGGCGCAGCCCAATTCTTTACGCAGTTGGTCAATCAGATCGTACAGCGCCAGTTGACCGTTGACGTCAACCCCTTGAGTGGGTTCATCGAGCACCAGAAGCTGCGGCCTGTTTAATAACGCACGCGCCAGCAAGACGCGCTGGTTCTCGCCACCGGAAAGCTTTTGCATCGGCTGCTCCAGTAAGTGAGCTGCATGGACGCGTTTCAACGCGGGCAGAATATCGGCATTTTTTACGCCAGGCTTGAGGCGCATAAAGCGGCTGACGGTGAGCGGCAACGTGGCATCCAGGTGCAGCTTTTGTGGCACATAGCCGATGCGCAGATTAGGCTGACGCTCAATTGCCCCTTCCGTGGGGGCGATCAGGCCGAGTACCACGCGCACCAGGGTAGATTTACCCGCTCCATTGGGGCCAAGCAGCGTCAGGATACGGCCCGGCTGCAGCTTGAGCGAGATATTCGTCAGAACCCGTCGGGTGTCAAAAGTGACTGAAATGTTTTTTAGCGTCGTCAGTGTAGACATAGTGTGATTACATTTTGCAGAACCAACCGAATGTTATAATATCACGTTTCTTGGTTGAAAACGATGGGATTACTGATGATGATGCAGAAAAATAAATGGTTACAGCGTGCACTGTTTGCCAGCGCGCTGATGGTGGCTGGTCAGGCTACGGCGGCGGTTGTCACTTCGATTCGTCCATTGGGGTTTATCGCCTCGGCGATCGCTGATGGGGTAACGCCAACGGAGGTGCTGTTACCGGATGGCGCATCGCCACATGATTTCGCGCTGCGCCCATCGGATATTCAACGTCTGCGCGATGCGGAGCTAGTCGTGTGGGTCGGCCCGGATCTGGAGGCGTTTCTGACTAAATCGCTGACGCCGGTGGCTGCCAATAAGCAATTGTCGGTTGCTGAGCTGGCTAGCGTACAACCGTTGCTGATGAAAGGGGATGACGACGACGATCATGATCACGGGCATGATGCGCATGAAAGCGAGCATGGGCATCATCATGGTGAATATAACATGCACCTCTGGCTGTCGCCGGCGGTGGCGAAAGTGACGGCGATCGCGATTCATGACAGATTATTGGAACTTATGCCGCAAAAGAAGGACAAATTAGACGCAAACCTGCGCCAGTTCGAGGATCAGCTAGCGCAAACCGACAAAAATCTTGCTAAGATGCTTACGCCTGTGCGTGATAGGGGATATTTTGTTTTTCATGATGCTTACGGCTACTTTGAAAAACACTTTGGCTTGAGCCCATTGGGCCATTTTACCGTCAACCCCGAAATTCAGCCTGGAGCACAGCGCTTACACCAAATTCGAACACAGTTGGTTGAGCAGAAAGCAGTATGTGTTTTTGCTGAGCCACAATTCAGGCCGGCCGTAATCAATGCCGTTGCCGCGGGGACCAAGGTGCGTTCTGGAACGCTGGATCCGCTGGGCACAGGCATCGCACTGGGGAAAGACAGCTACGGGAACTTCCTGACAGCGCTGTCCAACCAGTACGTGAGCTGCCTGAAGTAAAGATCATGAGGATATTATTGAGTGCAGAAGATAGTCCGAACTATCGCTCTGGCGTATAACAACCTGCCTCGGCCCCACCGCGTTATGCTGGGGTCGTTGACAGTTGTTACCTTGGCCGTCGCCGTTTGGCGGCCTTCGGTTTATCACCCAGAACATACCCCCATCGTTAGAAATGTTGAATTAGAATCCAATCAGGTTCGCTCTCTGGCGCCAGAGGCCAGCGAACCGATCGATGTTGAACAGCCTACTCCCGATGATGACATCCCGCAGGATGAACTGGACCAGAAGGTCGCCGGTGAGGAAGGCGTGCACGAGTATGTGGTGTCTACCGGGGATACGCTGAGCAGCATTCTGACCCAGTATGGCGTCGAAATGTCGGACGTCTCTTTGCTCTCCGCGCAAAACCGCGATCTGCGTAACTTGAAGATTGGTCAGCAGCTGTCATGGACATTGAATGATGCTGGCGATCTGCAGCGTTTGACCTGGGAGGTTTCCCGCCGTGAAACGCGTACCTACGAGCGCGTAGGCAACAGCTTCAAAGAATCCCAGGAAACCCAAAAAGGGGAATGGCGCAATAGCGTGCTGAGCGGCCAGTTGAACGGCAGCTTTGTCAGCAGCGCGGCGGCGGCGGGCCTCAACCGTGCAGAAATCAACGCGGTGACCAAAGCGCTGCAATGGCAGCTCGATTTCCGCAAGCTGCGCAAGGGCGATCAATTCGCCGTCTTGATGTCGCGTGAAGAGTTTGACGGCAAGAGCGAGCAAAGCCAGTTGCTGGGCGTGCGTATGCGTAGCGGGGGTAAAGACTACTATGCGATCCGCGCTGACGACGGCAAATTCTACGACCGCCAGGGCTCGGGCCTGGCGCGCGGTTTTATGCGTTTCCCAACCATGAAACAGTTCCGCATTTCCTCCAACTTCAACCCGCGCCGCTTGAACCCGGTAACCGGGCGCGTGGCACCGCATCGAGGTGTCGATTTCTCAATGCCGGTCGGCACGCCGGTGCTGGCCGTGGGTGACGGTGAAGTGGTGGCTGCCAAGTACGGGAGCGATACCGGTAATTATGTGGCGATCCGCCATGGTCGCCAATATACCACTCGCTATATGCACCTCAAGAAAGCGCTGGTTAAGCCTGGGCAAAAGGTTAAACGCGGCGATCGCATTGGGCTTTCTGGTAACACCGGGCGTTCCACCGGCCCACACTTGCATTACGAACTGTGGACTAACCAGCAGGCGGTGAATCCGGTAACGGCTAAGCTGCCGCGTTCTGAAGGGCTGAGTGGTAAAGAACGCAGCGATTATCTGGCGCAGGTGAAAGAAGTGGTTCCACAGCTGCAACTGGATTAACCCTTTCAGCCACGTTTGATCCTACATCGGCCTGATTTCGGGCCGATGTTTTTTATATTGGCGCCTGTTCGGTGTAAATTGCCTTCTGTAGTGAGGGTTAATGCTGGCGCGTTGAGCGAAGAGTTGTTACATGCAAAACGAAAAAAAATCGAACGTAGAGTTCATACCCCAATTCCAGAAAGCCTTCTTCCACCCGCGTTACTGGGGAGTGTGGTTGGGAACCGGGCTGATGGCCGGTGTTTCTCTGATCCCGGCGCGCATGCGCGATCCGGTGTTGGGGGCTATTGGCAAGTTGGTGGGGAAGGTGGCAAAAAGTGCCCGCCGCCGTGCACGCATCAACCTGCTTTATTGCCTGCCGGAAGTGCCGGAGAGCCAGCGCGAACACATCATTGATGAGATGTTCGCCACCGCCCCGCAGTCGATGATCCTGATGGCGGAACTCGCCTGTACCAAACCGGAAAAAGTGCTTAAGCGTGTGCGTTGGCACGGCGAAGAGGTGCTGGATAAAATTCGTCAGGAAGGCCGTAATGTGATCTTCCTGGTGCCGCACGGCTGGGCGGTGGATGTGCCGGCGATGCTGATGGCGGCACGCGGCCAGCCGATGGCCGCCATGTTCCATAACCAGAGCAATCCGCTGGTGGATTACCTGTGGAATGCCGTGCGCCGCAAATTTGGCGGCCGCATGCATGCGCGTAATGACGGTATCAAACCCTTTATCAGTTCCGTGCGCCAAGGCTATTGGGGTTACTATCTGCCGGATCAGGACCACGGTGCTGAACACAGCGAGTTCGTTGATTTTTTTGCCACCTACAAAGCGACGCTGCCTGCGGTGGGGCGTTTGATGAAGGTGTGCCGTGCGGCGATTGTGCCGCTGTTCCCGGTGTATAACGGCAAAACCAGCATGCTGGATATCTATATTCGGGAACCGATGGATGATTTGGCTGAAGCGGACGATCACCGCATTGCTCGCCGGATGAACGAAGAGGTTGAGAACCTGGTTGGCCCGAATCCAGAACAATACACCTGGATCCTGAAGCTGCTGAAAACGCGTAAAGAAGGGGAGATCGAACCTTATTCACGCGACGATTTATACCGCTAAACAGCCGCTGGTTATATTGACTGAAAGCCGAACGGTGACTGCTGTTCGGCTTTTTTTGTTACCGCAATTACACATGAACCATGCAGCCTTGTTGGATCAGGCTATCAAGCACCTGAGGGTAGTGGCTGAAGTTATTCCAACGTAAGTCCAGCCGCCGCAGGTTGTGCATTTGCGCCATACTTTCAGGCAACTCGCTCAAGCGATTAGCGCGCAGATCCAATGACACCAGCGAGCGTAGCGCGCCAAAATCATCAGGCAACTGTGTCAATTGGTTGAAGCGCAGGTTCAATGTGGTCAGGCTGGGCAATTGGCAAAACTCATCCGGCAAATGTGCAACGGCATTGTTTTCCAGATCGAGCACCATTAGTTTGCCGAGTTGCATCAGTTCGGCAGGCAGCGTTTCGATGCGGTTATTCATCAGATGTAATTCACGCAATGGGTGCAACAGGCCAAGCTCAGCCGGAAGCGCAGCAATCTGATTGTTGTAAAGACGCAGCTCCTGCAATGCGCTCAGCGCGCATACGGCTGCGGGGATCATCGTCAGTTGATTATCGGTCAGATTCAGATAGCGCAGTGCTTGCAGTTGCCGCACGGAATCGGGTAGATCGCCGAACAGGTTGTCGCTCAGATACAGATATTTCAACGCGCGCAGGGCACCTATTTCCGTAGGGACGGTGTTCGCCTGGTTATGGCCGAAATCAAGCATCTCCAATTGCGTTAACTGCCCGATCTCTGCGGGCAGTTGGGTGATTTTATTGCAGGAAATATTCAGTACCTGCAGATGCCGATGGCGCAAGATCGGCAGCGGAAAGCTTGTCAGGTGATTATTGTACAGGCTGATTTTCTGCAGAGCGCTTCCTGAGAGGCTTTGATCGTCGAGGCTTTCCAACCCCTGTCCATCCAGGTCCAGCACTTCAGGGGGGGCCGACGAGAGTTGAGAAGGATGTTGATGCAGCATGAAGCGTGCTCCAGAGGTTGGTAGGGGAGGTAACTATAGAAAAATAAAAGGCCAGCAGGGGGTTATAATGCTTGTCAGTTAAGGCTAACCAGTTCACTCTCCCTCGGGGAGAGGGTTAGGGTGAGGGGAAGATCACTGAACTAAAGCCCCTCACCCCGGCCCTCTCCCACAGGGAGAGGGAGGCCACACCTTTAGCACCTGCTGCATAATTATGCAGCTTTGCGCTTAACTGATCAGCATTACAGCAGGGGTAACCGGCTGGCCTTGGAACTGCTGGCGTAATTATTCTACGCGCAGAATACGGGTGGTATTGGTGGTACCTACGGTGCCCATAACGTCACCCTGGGTGACGAGCACCAGATCGCCGGACACCAGGAAACCTTTATCGCGTAAGCGGGTAATCGCGTCATTGGCGGCGAGAACGCCATCACTGTGGCTGCCGAAGTACACCGGCGTAACGCCACGGTACAGGGCGGTCAGGTTCAGCGTATGCTCATGGCGTGACATGGCGAAGATTGGCAAACCGGAGCTGATGCGAGACATCATCAGCGCGGTGCGGCCTGATTCGGTCATGGCAATGATGGCGGTAACCCCTTTCAGGTGGTTAGCCGCATACATAGTGGACATGGCAATCGCTTCTTCGATGTTGTCGAACTGCACATCAAGGCGATGCTTGGATACATTGATGCTAGGGATTTTTTCTGCACCCAGACAGACACGCGCCATCGCGGCAACGGTTTCGGCAGGGTACTGCCCGGCGGCGGTTTCGGCCGACAGCATTACCGCATCGGTACCATCCAGCACGGCGTTTGCCACGTCCATGACTTCGGCACGGGTTGGCATCGGGTTGGTGATCATCGACTCCATCATCTGGGTCGCGGTGATCACGGCACGGTTCAGCGTACGGGCACGGCGGATCAGTTTCTTCTGGATGCCGACCAGTTCCGGATCGCCAATTTCTACCCCCAAATCACCACGGGCAACCATCACCACGTCGGAAGCCAGAATGATATCGTCCATGGCCTCATCACTGGCCACGGCTTCGGCACGTTCGACTTTCGAAACGATTTTGGCGTTACAGCCCGCATCACGCGCCAGGCGGCGAGCATAGTTCAGGTCTTCGCCGGTACGCGGGAAGGAGACGGCCAGATAGTCCACGCCGATTTTGGCAGCAGTGATGATATCAGCTTTGTCTTTCTCGGTCAGGGCTTCAGCCGACAGGCCACCGCCCAGTTTGTTGATCCCTTTATTGTTCGACAGCGGGCCACCTACGGTGACTTCGGTGAACACTTTCATGCCCTGAACTTCGAGCACTTTTAACTGTACGCGGCCATCGTCCAGCAGCAACACATCACCCGGTACCACGTCGGCAGGCAGGCCTTTATAGTCGATACCGACTTTTTCTTTATCGCCTTCGCCTTTTGACAAGTTGGCATCCAGCAGGAATTTATCGCCGACGTTCAGGAAGATTTTGCCTTCCTTAAAGGTGGAGACCCGAATTTTTGGCCCTTGAAGATCGCCTAAGATAGCGACGTGACGCCCCAATTTGGCAGCAATCTCGCGCACTTTGTCTGCACGAATCTGGTGGTCTTCTGCGCTGCCATGGGAAAAGTTAAGCCGAACTACGTTCGCACCGGCGGCAATGATCTTCTCCAGATTATTGTCGCGGTCGGTAGCCGGACCCAGTGTGGTAACAATTTTGGTTCTTCTGAGCCGTCTGGACATGTATTACTCCGTTGACTGGTAAAGCAAGTATTGGTGTTGCTGAACGTTAGGATAACGAAACCGGGATAATAACAACCACCTTAACCCGCTGATATTTCACCCAGGTTATCCCTATGAGCGTGCTGACAAAGTACAACCTATAATCCCGCCGATCAAATCATTGCCCTGAACAGCGATTTTCAAATCCGTTATGAGTCAAAACTGCTGGGAATGACGACTCCCTTATCAAAGCGCGATTCCTTCAAGGCTTCCTTGACCCGCTTCAAGTTATCTCTGAATTTAGCCCCTCGGCGCAAGGTAAATCCGGTTGCCAGCACGTCGATGAGCGTTAACTGAGCGATCCGTGACACCATTGGCATATAAACATCAGTATCTTCCGGTACGTCAAGCAGCAGGGCGAGGGTGGCTTCTTTGGCTAACGGGGTATCGCGCGAAGTGATGGCAATGACCGTAGCATCGTTTTCACGCGCCAGGTGCGCCATTTCCACCAGATTCTTGGTGCGCCCGGTATGTGAGATCAATACCACAACGTCACCTTCTGTCGAGTTCATACAACTCATGCGCTGCATCACGATATCGTCGAAGTACACCACCGGAATATTGAAGCGGAAAAATTTGTTCATGGCGTCGTGCGCCACAGCTGCCGAAGCGCCCAACCCGAAGAACGAGATTTTTTTTGCCTGGGTAAGCAGATCAACAGCACGATTAATGGCGGCAATGTCGAGATTTGCCTTTACTGTATCCAGGCTGGCCATCACGGATTCAAAGATTTTACTGGTGTAAGCATCGACGCTGTCATCTTCTTCCACGTTACGGTTTACGTAAGGCGTGCCGTTGGCCAGGCTTTGGGCCAGATGCAGTTTAAAATCCGGGAACCCTTTGGTATCAAGACGGCGGCAAAACCGGTTGACGGTGGGTTCGCTGACATCGGCCATTTTGGCCAAGGTGGCGATGCTTGAATGAATGGCGGTTTGCGGGGAGGCGAGGATCACCTCGGCGACTTTCCTTTCAGATTTGCTCAGGAGTTCCAGATGGCTCTGGATTTTTTCCAGCGTATTCATATAACGAGAGTCACTCTTAGTGTTGTACCCGCCGCCTTTCAAGCCGCAGCTTGAAACTCATAGGGTAGGTCGATTTCAATCAAAGGAGAAATCAATGCCAATTTCGTGAAAATATACTACGTGCCGGTAAGCGTTGGCAGTATAGACCAGGGATAAGCGAGTTTTTTTCATCAGAACATGACCTGTGTCTAACTTTCATAATGGTAAGAGAGCATCAAAAAAGACAGAAAATTACAGTTTGGCCTGATGCCAGCGGCCTTCGCGTTGTGCCGAGGTTAATACCACAGTTCCTAGGGTTTTTTTCTGTTTTTGATCTGGGTTTACTGGCCGTAGTCAAAGAGAGTACATTAGTAATGTAAGAAAATTACAAATATCCTGCAACGAGGAGATGAACATGGCGGTAACCTCTACAGCCCAGGCATGCGACCTGGTTATTTTCGGCGCGAAAGGCGATTTGGCGCGTCGTAAGCTGCTGCCTTCCCTGTACCAATTAGAGAAAGCCGGTCACATCCATCCGGATACCCGTATTATCGGTGTCGGTCGTGCCGAGTGGGATAAAGAAGCCTATACCAAGGTGGTCAAGGAAGCGCTTGGCACCTTTATGAAAGAAGAGCTGAATGAAGAACTGTGGGCCACGCTGAGCGCCCGTCTGGATTTCTGCAATCTGGATGTGAATGACAGCAAGCACTTCGTCAATCTGGGCAAAATGCTGGACCAAAAGCACCGTACCACCATTAACTATTTTGCCATGCCGCCCAGCACTTTTGGTGCGATCTGCAAAGGGTTGGGCGAAGCCAAGCTGAACAAAGAGCCTGCGCGTGTGGTGATGGAAAAACCGCTTGGCACCGATCTGGCGTCTTCCCGCGTAATCAACGATCAGGTGGCGGAATATTTTAACGAATGCCAGGTTTACCGTATCGACCATTATCTGGGTAAAGAAACGGTACTCAACCTGTTGGCACTGCGTTTTGCCAACTCGCTGTTTGCGTCGAACTGGGATAACCGCACCATCGATCACGTGCAGATTACGGTGGCGGAAGAGGTGGGGATTGAAGGGCGCTGGGGGTATTTCGACCAGGCTGGCCAGATGCGCGACATGATCCAGAACCACCTGTTGCAGATCCTGACTATGATCGCCATGTCACCGCCGGCGGATCTGACCACGGACCGCATTCGTGATGAGAAAGTGAAAGTGTTGCGCTCGCTGCGCCGTATCAATCAGAGCAATGTCCGTGAAACCACCGTGCGTGGGCAATACACCGCAGGCTTTGTGCAAGGCAAAAAAGTGCCGGGCTATCTGGAAGAGGAAGGGGCTAACAAGAGCAGCAATACCGAAACCTTCGTTTCCATCCGTGTGGATATCGACAACTGGCAATGGGCTGGTGTGCCGTTCTATCTGCGTACCGGTAAGCGCTTGCCGACCAAATGTTCGGAAGTGGTGGTGTACTTCAAGAACCCGCCGCTGAACCTGTTCAGTGACTCCTATCAGCAGTTGCCGCAGAACAAACTGACCATTCGCTTGCAACCGGATGAAGGGATTGAGATTCAGGTGCTGAATAAGGTGCCGGGTCTGGATCACAAACACCGTCTGCAAACTACCAAGCTGGATTTGAGCTTCTCGGAAACCTTCAACCAGGAGCACGTGGCGGATGCTTACGAGCGCCTGCTGCTGGAAACTATGCGCGGCATCCAGGCGCTGTTCGTGCGTCGTGATGAGGTGGAAGAAGCCTGGAAATGGGTTGACTCCATCATGGATGCGTGGAAAGCGGACAACGAAGCACCAAAACCTTACCAGTCTGGCACCTGGGGGCCGGTGGCTTCCGTAGCGATGATCACTCGCGATGGCCGTTCCTGGAACGAATTCGAGTAAGGCATCTGCCGGCAGCTTGTCTGCCGGTTTTTTTTACCCGCTTCAGGCGGGTTGGCGGTACGGTCGGAATCCGCAGTGATGCGGAGCCCTGTGGCAGGGGCGTGCCATACACAATGCGAAAAAGTAGTGGAGATAACGACGATGAAAAACTGGAAAACCAGCGCAGAACAGATCCTGACGGCAGGCCCAGTCGTTCCGGTGATTGTGATCAACAAGCTGGAACATGCGGTGCCGCTGGCTAAAGCGCTGGTTGCGGGTGGTGTGCGCGTATTAGAAGTCACGCTGCGTACGCCCTGCGCGATGGAGGCAATCCGTGCGATCGCCAAAGAAGTTCCTGACGCCATCATCGGTGCGGGAACGGTGATTAACACGCAGCAGTTGCATGAAGTAACCGAAGCCGGTGCGCAATTTGCCATCAGCCCGGGTCTGACCGATAGCCTGCTGAAGGCCGCGACCGCCGGCAGTATTCCGTTGATCCCAGGAATCAGTACGGTGTCTGAGCTGATGTTAGGTATGGATCACGGCCTGCGCGAGTTCAAGTTCTTCCCGGCAGAAGCCAACGGCGGTGTCAAAGCGCTGCAGGCGATCGGCGGCCCATTCCCGCAGATCCGTTTCTGCCCAACCGGCGGGATCACGCCAAATAACTACCGTGATTACCTGGCACTGAAAAGCGTGCTGTGCATTGGTGGTTCCTGGTTGGTACCGGCCGATGCCCTGGAAAAAGGCGACTACGCGCGCATCACTGAATTGGCGCGTGAAGCCGTCAAGGGTGCCAGCCTCTAAGCACCTTTTCCAGGCAACTGACTTCTCTGAAGCTCGGTGTAATACCGGGCTTTTTTAATTTTTAAAACCATTAACATTCTTATTTTTAACCCATTTTCTCCGCTATTTTGTGAAAACGGCAGTTTGCTTTATCATTTTTGCTGTGGTAAAACTAAGTTAGTTAAAAATATTACATATATGAGGATATTGGGCAAATCGCACGGTGTGCGGCTGAAGATAGAGAATAATTATGATGAAACTTAATGGAATTACCCTCAGAACTTCTACTTGCCAGCTTTTCCTTTCTGCCATCCTTGCCAGTGAGCATCACTGGTGCAGCGAGCTATAGCGTCTTTTCCCCTTAACCGGTGCTGATGACAGGTTTTATCCCTGTTCACTTGGCGTAACCGGGCAACTGTTTTTACAGCATTCGGGTAGGTTTATCCCCAGGGATCTCTGCGTCTCCTGCGCCGCTGTGCGCCTGTTTGACGAGATTAATCGGGATAAATACGCCTTAGCGTGCGCTATTCGCCGTTTGGGAGAAAAAAGATGATTTATTGGATATTTTTAGGCTTTGCCATCGTTGCTGAAATTATCGGTACCCTGTCCATGAAATACGCGAGCGTCAGCGGGGGCATGACCGGGCATATTGTGATGTACGTGATGATTACCGGTTCCTATGTGATGCTGTCGTTAGCGGTAAAACGCGTGGCGCTGGGTGTAGCTTATGCGTTGTGGGAAGGGATCGGTATTCTGTTTATTACCCTGTTCAGCGTAATGCTGTTTGATGAGCCGATTTCTGCGCTGAAAGTGTTGGGGCTAGTGACCCTGATTGCCGGTATCCTGCTGGTGAAGTCCGGTACCCGCAAAGTACGAAAACAGGTCAGCCCGCGAGGTGACAACCATGCAACAGCTTGAGTTGTACCACATTGGGTTTCTGGCGTTAGCCATCGTGCTGGAGATTGTCGCTAATATCTTTCTGAAAATGTCGGACGGCTTCAGTAAAGTCTGGTTGGGGTTGTTGTCACTGTTGTCGGTCTTGGGGGCATTCAGTGCGCTGGCACAGGCGGTTAAAGGGATCGAGCTGTCGGTGGCCTACGCGCTGTGGGGCGGTTTCGGCATTGCTGCGACGATCGCGGCAGGTTGGATCCTGTTCGGGCAGCGTTTAAATGCCAAAGGCTGGGTTGGCCTGGCGTTGCTGCTGGCGGGAATGGTGATTATCAAACTGGCCTGAAGTTAAAAACCAAAAGCCGCAGGTTTATCGCCTGCGGCGTCTTTTTTACAGGGCCGCAATAATCTTGATTTCAACTTTGAATTTCGGATTCATCAGCTTGGCCTGCACGGTGCAGCGCACCGGTGCGCTGCCAGCCACCACCCAGGCATCCCAGGCGGCATTCATGGCGGCAAAATCGCCGGCATCAGCCAGGAAGATAGTCGCATCTAATACCCGGCTTTTGTCCGAACCTACGCGCGTCAGCAAAATATCAATAGCCGCCAGCGCGTTGGCGGTCTGCGCCATGGCGTCGTCATCAAGGTTTTCCGGCACGCTGGTGTAATAAATGGTGTCATTGTGGATCACGGCTTCGGACCAGCGCTGTGCCGGATCAATACGTTCGATATTCATTCAATTATCTCCCTATCATCAACGGCATAAGGGTAACACAGCCACCGTAAAATGTGTGCGCTGATAAAGTCGATGGTAGCAGCGTGGCAGGCTTGGCATAATCACCGCTGAATAATACCGACAGAGAGATAGCGTGGCAGACGATTTCGCACCAGAAGGCGCATTAGCGCAGGCAATTAAAGGTTTCAAACCCCGTGAGCCGCAGCGCCTGATGGCCGAGGCGGTGACGGAAGCGATCAATTTCAAACAGGAACTGGTGGTTGAGGCGGGCACCGGTACTGGCAAAACCTACGCTTATCTGGCCCCGGCGCTGCGTTCCAAACGCAAGGTGATTATTTCCACCGGTTCTAAAGCATTGCAGGATCAGCTCTATGCACGCGATCTGCCTACCGTTGCCAAGGCATTAAAATATAACGGTAAATTGGCGTTGCTGAAAGGGCGTTCCAACTACCTGTGCCTGGAGCGCCTCGAACAGCAGTCGATGGCCGGTGGCGAACTGGCCGGGCAGACGCTGATCGATCTGGTGCGCCTGCGCAGTTGGTCGTCACAGACGGAAGAAGGGGACGTCAGTTCCTGTAGCGATGTAGCGGAAGACAGCTTTGTCTGGCCGCTGGTGACCAGCACCAACGACAACTGCTTAGGCAGTGATTGCCCGCTGTATAAAGAGTGCTTTGTGGTCAAGGCCCGCCGCCGTGCCATGGATGCTGATGTGGTCGTGGTGAACCACCATCTGTTCCTGGCGGATATGGTAGTGAAAGAGGGTGGCTTTGCTGAACTGATTCCGGAAGCGGACGTGATGATTTTCGACGAAGCGCACCAGATCCCAGATATCGCCAGCCAGTATTTCGGCAAGCAACTCACCAGCCGCCAACTGTTGGATTTAGCGAAAGATATCACTATCGCCTATCGCACTGAGGTACGAGATACGGCACAGCTGCAAAAAAGTGCCGATCGCCTCAGCCAAAGTACCCAGGATTTCCGCTTGGCCTTGGGGGAACCGGGGTTTCGCGGCAATCTGCGTGAAGTATTAGCGCAGCCAAATGTGCAGCGCGCACTGGTGTTGCTCGATGACGCGCTGGAGCTGTGTTATGACGTGGTCAAGCTTTCTCTTGGCCGTTCCGCCTTGCTGGACGCGGCGTTTGAACGCGCGACGCTATACCGTGGCCGTCTTAAGCGCCTGAAAGAGGTGAATGAACCGGGTTTCAGCTACTGGTATGAATGCAACTCACGCCACTTTGTGTTGGCGCTGACGCCGCTGACGGTCGCCGAGCGCTTCCGTGAAATGCTCGACGATAAACCGGGCAGTTGGATCTTTACCTCGGCCACGCTGTCGGTGAATGAGCAGATGGGCCATTTCACCGAACGTCTGGGGCTGAATAACGCCAAAACGTTGCTGCTGCCCAGCCCGTTTGATTATGCTAATCAGGCGTTGCTGTGCGTACCGCGTTTCCTGCCGTCGCCCAATCAGCCCGGTGGTGCACGCCAATTGGCGCGGATGCTGCGGCCATTGATCGAAGCTAATCAGGGGCGCTGTTTCTTTCTTTGCACCTCACACCAGATGATGCGCGAACTGGCAGAAGAGTTCCGTGCCACTCTGACGCTGCCGGTGTTGCTGCAAGGGGAAACCAGCAAAGGCCAACTGCTGGCGCAGTTTGTTGAAGCCGGCAATGCGCTTTTAGTGGCCACCAGCAGTTTCTGGGAAGGGGTGGATGTGCGCGGTGATACGCTCTCCTGTGTCATCATCGATAAACTGCCGTTTACCTCGCCAGACGATCCGCTGCTGAAAGCGCGCATTGAAGATTGCCGTCTGCGCGGGGGCGATCCGTTCAACGATGTGCAGCTACCGGATGCGGTGATTACGTTGAAACAGGGCGTTGGCCGCCTGATTCGCGACACTGACGATCGCGGTGTGCTGGTGATTTGTGACAACCGCCTGGTGATGCGCCCCTATGGTGAAGTGTTCCTTAACAGCCTGCCGCCCACGCCGCGCACCCGCGATCTGGCACAGGCGATCGCCTTCCTCAAGGCAAAATGCTAGCGGATAGGCGTCACTTCGGGGCTGTGCTACAATGCGCGCCCTGTATGAAACCATTGATTTTTCCCGCCTGAGGTTTGGCATGTCCACGCGAATTTTAGCGATTGATACGGCGACGGAAGCCTGTTCTGTCGCCATCTGGAATCAAGGCGAAACTCACGCCCTGTTTGAACTGTGCCCACGCGAACACACCCAGCGTATTTTACCCTTGGTGCAACAGGTGCTGGCTGAATCTGGATTAACCCTTTCCCAACTCGATGCGCTGGCCTTTGGCCGTGGGCCGGGTAGCTTTACCGGCGTGCGTATTGGCATTGGTATTGCCCAGGGGCTGGCGCTGGGGGCCGATCTGCCAATGCTCGGGATCTCCACGTTACAAACCATGGCGCAAGGCGCTTGGCGCATGACCGGTGCGCAGCGCGTGCTGGCGGCGATCGATGCGCGTATGGGCGAAGTCTACTGGGGCCAGTTTGAGCGGCAGCCAGATGGCGGTTGGCTGGAGAGCGAAGGGGAAGCCGTGCTGTCGCCGCCGCAGGCGCTGGAGCGTGCCCTGCGTTTGCAGGGCAACTGGGCCCATGTTGGCACCGGTTGGCAAACCTACCCAGATCTGGTTGCAGGGGCTTCGCTGAGCCTGACGGATGGGCAGATGCTGTTGCCACAGGCCGAAGATATGCTGCCATTGGCATTGCAGGCCTGGCAGCAGGGGCTGGCAGTGAGCGTCGAAAATGCCGAACCAACCTATTTGCGCAATGAAGTCACCTGGAAGAAACTGCCGGGGCGCGAATAATTACACTATTATTAAAGTGTTGTCATTGATGTCGGAAATATGCCCGTGCGACTTGAGCTAAGGAATGCGGTCGAAGTTACAGCTAATTCAGGAGATTGCGACGATGCTGACCCGCACTTTGAGTAAAAAATGCCTGGCTCTGGTGATTGCCGGTAGCGTACTGGCGCTCTCCGGCTGTGTCACTATCCCAGATGCTATTCAGGGAACCAGTGCTACGCCGGTGGATCAACTGTCGTCGGTGCAGAATGCGCCAAGTCTGTTTACCGGTGCCGAGGCGCGTTTTGGCGGTACGGTGGTTGCCATGACCAATGAGCGTGGCCGTACGGTATTGGAGATTGCCGCGGTGCCACTGGATTCTGGGGCGCGACCCATTCTGGGGGAACCATCACAAGGGCGGTTGCTGGCTTCGGTTAACGGCTTCCTTGACCCGGTTGATTTCAATGGGCAGTTGGTCACGGTGGTGGGGCCGATTACCGGTGTGCGCGAAGGCAAGATTGGTATGACGCCGTATCGGTTTGTCACTATGAATGCCACAGGATTCAAACGCTGGCGTATTGCTCAGCAGGTTGTCATGCCACCGCAACCGATGGGGCCATGGGGCCCTTGGGGGCCACGTCACGATCCTTGGGGCCCCGGCTGGGGAGGTGGACCGGGTTGGTACAATCCTGGTCCGGCCAGGATCCAGACCTTGGTTGTACCCTAAACGTGGTGATTCTGATAGGGCGGCTTGATAGCCGCCTTATGTTTTTTGTCCAAGGGTGCACTGGCAATTAGTGACCTGCATCGCAACCTGAGTATTGTTTAAAACCCGAACTGGTACGCTGAGTTAAAATATTGTTAAAGCTTGGCGGTAAAGTGGGGGGCTGCGATGATAATTAGCAAAAATTTCAGGAGTAATAGCTTGGATAAGGTCTGGTTAAAACGTTACCCGGCAGATGTTCCGGCAGAGATTGATGCCGATCACTACACATCTCTGATCGAAGTATTTGAAAATGCGGCCATACGATATGCGGATCAACCCGCTTTTATCAATATGGGGGAGGTAATGACCTTCCGCAAACTGGAAGAGCGAAGCCGGGCGTTTGCTGCTTACCTGCAAAATGAGCTGGGGTTGAAGAAGGGCGATCGTGTCGCGCTGATGATGCCAAACCTGCTGCAGTACCCGATTGCCCTGTTCGGCATTCTGCGTGCCGGGATGGTGGTGGTGAACGTCAACCCGCTGTATACGCCGCGCGAGCTGGAGCATCAGTTGAACGACAGCGGTGCCAGCGCCATTGTGATCGTCTCCAACTTTGCCCATACGTTGGAAAAAGTGGTCTTCAAAACCCAGGTGAAGCACGTGATCCTGACGCGGATGGGCGATCAGCTCTCTGCCGCCAAGGGTACGCTGGTGAACTTTGTGGTGAAATACATCAAACGTCTGGTACCCAAATATCATTTGCCGGACGCGATTTCCTTCCGCAGTGCGCTGCAACGCGGCCGCCGCATGCAATATGTTAAGCCGGATGTCGTGAATACCGATCTGGCCTTCCTGCAATATACCGGCGGCACGACCGGCGTGGCTAAAGGCGCTATGCTGACCCACCGTAATATGCAGGCCAACCTGGCGCAGGCTAAAGCCGCTTATGTTCCTCTGCTGCGTGAGGGGCAGGAACTGGTGGTGACGGCATTGCCGCTGTATCACATCTTTGCTTTGACGGTGAACTGCCTGCTGTTTATCGAGTTAGGCGGGCGTAGCCTGCTGATCACTAATCCGCGTGATATCCCAGGAATGGTGAAGGAACTGGCGAAATATCCGTTCACCGCCATGACCGGCGTAAATACTTTGTTTAATGCGTTGCTGAACGATGCCGACTTCCAGAAACTCGATTTCTCCACATTACGGCTGTCGGTGGGCGGTGGCATGTCGGTGCAGAAAGCCGTCGCGGAACGGTGGGAGAAACTGACCGGCAAGCATTTGTTGGAGGGTTACGGCCTGACGGAATGCTCTCCATTGGTATCAGGTAACCCGCACGATCTGAAGCATTACAGCGGCAGTATTGGCCTGCCGGTGCCCTCTACTGACATTCGTTTGCTGGATGACGATGGCAAAGATGTTCCCGTGGGTGAACCTGGAGAACTGTGGGTCAAAGGGCCGCAAGTTATGTTAGGCTATTGGCAGCGGCCGGATGCCACGGATGAAGTGTTAAAAGACGGTTGGCTTGCCACTGGCGATGTGGTTACCGTGGACGATGAAGGTTTTATTCGCATTGTCGATCGTAAAAAAGATATGATCCTGGTTTCTGGATTTAACGTCTATCCGAACGAGATCGAAGATGTGGTCAGCCAGCATGCGAAAGTCTTGGAGTGTGCTGCGATCGGTGTGCCGAGCGGGGCTTCCGGTGAAACGGTGAAGATCTGCGTGGTGAAGAAAGACGCCTCACTGACTCAGGAAGAGTTACTGACCCATTGTCGCCGATTCCTGACCGGGTACAAAGTGCCAAAAATTGTTGAGTTCCGTGACGAATTGCCGAAGTCGAACGTTGGCAAGATTTTGCGCCGGGAACTGCGTGACGAGCAAAAAAAGCCCAATGCGGCTGATGCTGCCTAAGCGGGCTTGTTACAACTCCTTATCAACAACGCCGGTTAATGCCGGCGTTGTTGTGTTTGAATCATGAAATACTCCTCCTCTTCGTGCAGAAGAGTGGGTAAACGATAAAGAGAATGACGTTTTGAATTATCAGTTGATCACGACCGACACTGGCTTGCAGCAGGTCTGCGAGCAGGCAAGAAACCATGCCCAGATTGCGCTGGACACTGAGTTCGTCAGAACGCGCACCTATTACCCGCAGTTAGGCCTGATCCAGTTATACGATGGTGAACAACTTTCCCTGATTGATCCGCTTCCTATCAAGCAATGGCAACCGTTTATCGATCTGCTGGCCGATACCCGCGTGGTGAAATTCCTGCATGCAGGCAGTGAAGACTTGGAGGTATTCCTCAATGCCTTCAAAACGTTGCCAACGCCGATGATCGATACCCAGATCCTGGCCGCGTTTAGCGGCCATGCGTTGTCTTGCGGCTTTGCCAAACTGGTGGCGGAGTATATGCAGGTCGAGCTGGATAAAAGTGAATCCCGTACCGACTGGTTGGCGCGGCCGTTAACGGAACGGCAGTGTATTTACGCTGCTGCTGATGTGTTCTACCTGTTGCCGATGGCCAAACAACTGGTGCAGGAAACCGAAGAGGCGGGTTGCACAGCGGCGGCACACGATGAATGTCTTTTGTTATGCCAGCGCCGCAGTGAAACCTTGGCGCCAGAATTAGCCTACCGTGAAATCACCAACGCCTGGCAGTTACGTCCGCGTCAGTTAGGCTGTTTGCAGAAACTGGCGGAGTGGCGTTTGCGTCAGGCGCGTGAGCGCGATCTGGCGGTGAATTTCGTGGTGCGTGAAGAGAACCTGTGGGCCGTTGCCCGCTACATGCCAGCCTCCTTAGGGGAGCTTGATGCACTGGGGCTGAGTGGGCCAGAGATTCGCTATCATGGTAAAACGCTGATTGCGCTGGTGGCAGAAGCTAACGCGCTGGATGAGTCTGCGTTGCCTGAGCCGATTACTAATCTGATCGATCAGCCCGGTTATAAGAAAGTATTTAAGGATATTAAAGCGGCCATCAGCGAAGTGAGTGAAAAAAGTGGTTTAAGCAGCGAGTTGCTGGCCTCACGTCGGCAGATCAATCAATTGCTAAACTGGCATTGGAAACTGAAAGGCAATGATACAACGCCAGAATTAATCAGCGGTTGGCGTGGTGAATTATTAGCAGAACCTTTGCAGGATATCCTGAAGAATTATTAATCGTTGGTAACAAGAATGGGGCAGTGCAGGCTGTTCTATTCTTGCAAATACTGCCGTAAGAAATTTAACCCTACCGCTATGCTAAAAAGATTAATTGGCATTATCTCAACGCGCAAAGCAGCGATATTTACGTCTTTATCTTTTTGTATGTATATATATACAGTTACCCCCTGCGTAAAATAGGCAGGGGGTAATTAATGCGCCGCAATCATTTAGGTGTATCTTCCGATTCCGGTAGCGTTACGTTCAGTTCAAGTACCGAAATATCGTCTCCTTTCTGCTCGAATTGCACATGCAGCATTTCAGGATCGACTTGAACGTATTTACAAATTACCGCCAGAATGTCGCGTTTTAAATCAGGTAGATAGTGGGGCTCGCTGTCCCCACGCCGACGCTCTGCAACGATAATTTGCAGCCGTTCCTTGGCTACACTGGCTGTTGATTTTTTGCGGGACAGAAAGAAGTCTAACAAAGCCATGGTTTATCCCCCAAAAAGGCGTTTCAGGAAGCCCTTTTTCTCTTCTTCGATGAAGCGGAATGGGCGTTCTTCTCCTAACAGGCGGTGAACGGTGTCGTCGTAGGCCTTACCGGCGTCTGACTCACTATCAAGAATAACAGGTTCGCCCTGATTGGAGGCGCGTAATACAGACTGATCTTCCGGAATTACGCCAACCAGCGGAATACGCAGAATTTCCAGCACATCTTCCATGCTCAGCATGTCGCCACGGCTGACACGGCCCGGGTTGTAACGGGTTAGCAGCAAATGTTCCTGGATAGGGGCTTCACCTTTTTCGGCACGGCGAGATTTGGAAGCCAGAATGCCAAGGATGCGGTCTGAGTCGCGTACTGAGGACACTTCCGGGTTAGTGGTGATAATGGCTTCATCGGCGAAATACAGCGCCATCAGCGCGCCGGTTTCAATGCCAGCGGGTGAATCGCAGACCACAAACTCAAATCCCATCTCATCGAGATCGTTGAGGATCTTTTCAACGCCTTCACGGGTCAAGGCGTCTTTATCACGCGTTTGCGACGCGGGCAGGATATAGAGGTTTTCGGTGCGCTTATCTTTGATCAACGCCTGATTCAGCGTGGCATCACCCTGAATAACGTTAACAAAATCATAAACTACCCGGCGTTCACAGCCCATGATCAGGTCAAGGTTACGCAGACCGATATCGAAGTCGATCACTACGGTTTTCTTGCCTTTCTGGGCTAAGCCGGTAGCAATGGCCGCGCTCGATGTGGTCTTGCCAACGCCCCCTTTACCCGATGTAACAACAATAATGCGTGCCATGAAATGGATTCCTTGTCAAAAGGGCTTAATTTAAAGGTTGTATGGTTAAAGCGTTATCCAACAGGCTGAGCCGCGCTGCCTGCCCGAAGAAGTCGGACGGGATCTGATCGCTCAACCAATACTGCCCTGCGATAGAGACTAGCTCAGCACCCAGGTGCGTGCAAAAAATCTGGCACTGGGCATCGCCGGAGGCGCCAGCCAGTGCACGGCCGCGCATGGTGCCGTAGATATGAATATTGCCATCGGCAATCAATTCTGCGCCGGCACTGACGCTGCTGGTGACGATCAAATCGCTGTTGCGGGCATAAATCTGTTGGCCGGAACGGACAGGAGCATTGATGATGCGCGTTTTGGCAGGGGCGTTATCCGGCACGGGTGCCGCGACGGGCGGGGGAATTTTCTGCCCTTTACCTTCGTTTAATAAGGGTAAACCGGCACGAGCGATAGCACGTTTTTGCCGCTCATCTTTGCAACCACTGATGCCGACCACGCGTAAACCCGCAGCCGTGACAGCCTGTTGAAGTTCTTTCCAGTTCGCGTCGCCGTTCAGCGTCGCGACATTGATCACAACAGGGGCATTTTTAAGAAAAGCGGGTGCTTGATCCACTTTCTCCTGCAATGCCTGACGTATTACCTCGGGTTCTGAATTATACAAATGAACAACCGATAGGGTAAAACTGCTGCCTTTTAGCTCAATTGGCGATTGTGACATCTATCCTGACTCAGTCTCAGCAACTTTAAATCCCCGGAATACCACTCGGGGTGCGATATTCCGAAGTACTATAAGCATGTTATAGTCAGAGTTATATCCAGGCAAGACGCTGCCTCAATTAAATAGAGTTAAAAAAATGCTTTGTGTGATCTATAGAAGCCCAAAACGCGATCAAACTTATCTTTATGTCGAAAAAAGAGACGATTTCTCGCGCGTGCCGGAAGAACTGATGAAAAGCTTTGGTACACCGCAGTTCTCAATGATGCTTTCACTCGACGGGCGCAAGAAATTAGCCTCGGCAGATATTGAAGCGGTGAAAGAAGCGTTGAAGCAAGATGGATTTTATCTGCAGTTCCCGCCACCGGTGGAAAATTTATTAAACCTGCATCTGTCTGACAGCAAAAAATAATCCCAACAGATCTTTAGCGTGGAGTTAAACGCCGTTTCTTTTGAATATTCTGATTCTGGCGACCGTTCACGACAAAGCCAGGCGTCTGCTGGGGCTGAGAGGTGAAGTTGCCAGCAGGATTTAATGTCGATAGTCTGGGGTTGCAAGAGGCGCAGGCACACAGCGTCGTTTAATTAGCCGCACGTGGTGTCAGGCTTGCGAATGGCTCAGCGTTGCCATCTTCTCGTTTACGCAGTTGGGCGATCGCGCCAGATGATATACAAGGGCGGGCATTCCTGGTTTATGATAATTTTCGTACCTTGATGCACTGGAATCGCTCGTACTATTTTGCGATTAGTGTGGGAATGATGGCAGACGGTATCGGGCAATAAAAGCCGATGCTATAAAGCGGTGCCTGGAGTGGTGCCGCGTTCGAAGATGGGGTTTGTAAGCGGAACCCCAACACTGTGGTTGGGAGAGGTGGTATGTATCAACATAGAGACTGGCAAGGTGCGTTGCTCGATTTCCCGGTAAATAAAGTGGTCTGTGTCGGCAGTAACTATGCTGACCACATTAAGGAAATGGGTAGTGCGACGTCGCCTGAACCCGTGGTATTTATCAAACCTGAAACGGCGCTGTGTGACATTCGCCAGCCGGTGGCGATCCCTAAAGGCCTAGGATCGGTTCATCACGAGGTTGAACTTGCGGTACTGATCGGTACGCCGTTGAAGCAGGCCAATGAAGATCGTGTGGCGCGCGCTATCGCCGGGTACGGAGTGGCGTTGGACTTGACCTTGCGTGAGCTGCAGGCCGGGTTTAAAAAGGCTGGGCAACCCTGGGAAAAAGCCAAGGGTTTTGATGGTTCTTGCCCGATCTCCGGCTTTATTCCGGTGGCTGAGTTTGGCGATCCACAAAATGCCGAGCTTTCGCTGACGGTGAATGATGAACTGCGTCAGCAGGGGAATACTCGCGATATGATTACCCCAATTTTACCGCTGATCGCTTACATGAGCCGTTTCTTTACGCTGCGTGCAGGTGACATTATCCTGACCGGTACGCCTCAGGGCGTGGGGCCGATGGTTTCCGGCGACATGCTGAAAATCTCTCTGAATGGCAAAGCACTCAGTACACGTGTGATTTAATGCCTTGCGGCCTGCAACGTCATCATTAGGTGCAGGCTGCAACCGGCAGGGTTAGTTCCGTAGTTATTTCCTTTTGCGCTCAGTGTCGATATAGTGCCCCCCTTGAAGCCTGTACGCAGGTGATGTGCTCATTTACCTATTATTCGGATGTCGATATGTCACAACTCCCTTTTTGGCAACAGAAAACGCTGGATGAAATGTCTGAAGCAGAGTGGGAATCGCTGTGCGACGGTTGTGGCCAATGCTGCATGAATAAACTGATCGACGAAGATACCGACGAAATCTATTTCACTAACGTTGCCTGCGATCAGCTGAATATCAAATCTTGCCAGTGTCGCCATTACGAGCGGCGATTTGAACTGGAAGAGGATTGCATCAAGCTGACGCGTGAAAACCTCACTACGTTCGACTGGTTGCCACCAACCTGTGCCTATCGCCTGATTGGTGAAGGCAAACCGCTGTTCTCTTGGCATCCGCTGATCAGCGGTTCCAAGGCTGCCATGCACGGTGAGCGCATTACGGTGCGCCACATCGCCGTTCGTGAAAGCGAAGTGGTGGATTGGCAGGATCACATCTTAAACAAACCGAGCTGGGCAAGGTAATCGCCGATCGCTCAGCGTTCCCCAGCCCCGGTAGGAGCAAAACCTAAATCAGCGGTTTATGAAGCATCGCTTCCAAGACCTTCAGCGGTGAGTTCTGCGGCGTTTTCATCGCTTTCACTGGCAACAGGAAGGTCTGTTCCAGCATGAATTGCCCCGACATCGCGGCGTGCGGTGTCTGGTCGGAAAAGCAAATCCAACTGCTGCCCGGTGGGAATTCGATCGCCTGCTGCGGGCCGTTGTTCTGGTATTCCATATCCGCTTTCATCGCATCGTGCATTTGCAGCATCAGATGATCGTAATGGCTGCGACGGGTTTTGGTAATACCGACTTTATCCTGCACCCAACTGATCAATGGGGAATAACGCCCGAGCCGGGGCAGAAAGCGCTGCGCCAACTCTGGGAACGGCTCACCGACACGCCAGAGACGGTTCTCTCCGTGGGGATTGATATTGGTGAAGATCCGTAGAATACGCTCACCATAATTAGGGCGTGAAGGGAACGCATCAACATGAAGACGGGTATCATCTTTACGCCATGAATTGCAGGCTTTCCAGGCAGAAATAGGGTGCAGGCGCAGGCTGTTGGTTGGCGTATGCAGTGTATGACGATATTCGGGCAATACCGAGGTAACCAACTCCTGGCAGGCGCGGTGATGGTGAGCCAACAATTTCTGTATCGCTTCTCGCTGCTTTTCAACCGCGACACCGGTCAGTTTCTGCAATTTCGGCTGATAACTGATATTCTTGCGTTTAGGATCGGCCAGTTCGGGGGTCAGTAAGGTTTTCTCAGTGTCGGTCAGATTAAAGGCCAAATGGGGAAAAAACAGTACCTTGCCTTGTTCGAGGGCGGCGACGGCGTCTATAGAGGAAGGAGAGGTAGTGCTCCAATCCTGATAGGGAAGCCGCATAATGGCCGCTTCTGGGGTTATTTTAATGTCTGACATTTTGTTCCCTTACTTAAGTACCGCGTCTTTCTTACGGTTTTCTCCATCTGTGAGACAGAGTCTGACCGCGATATCGGCCCAACCTACTTGGGTAGGACACGGCGTTATATCTGGCACATCATAGATGTTTTATGAACATAACTGTTATACGAAATTAAACAAAGAGTAAATGGTGCTATAAATAAATGCTTAAGGTTAATCTGGTGAGCGATTATGAGTTTTATTTATTAGTAATTATATTAACCAGTAACATTAAAATATATTTACAATGAATAAAGTATGGGCTATTTATATAAGCCAGCATTAACTATAAACATTTTTGAAACATGTCTCGGCGGGTAAATGGATAACAGAGAACAGATTGTTATCACAGCATAACTTAATGTTATGTAAATTACGCCACAAATCCCCAAGTTGGGCTTCTTTTTAAAGCCAATGTTAGGTAGTTTGTCGGCTATCTCGCCCAGCAATGAGAATGTAATGATGAAGATGGCTCGTCTGTTTACCGTAGCCGGGGCACTGATTGTGCTCGTTTATTTCTTTACTCACACCTGATGTGAAGCAATGCGTGAAATGACAACCCGATAAAAAACGGCGCTTGAAGCGCCGTTTTTTGTCTGATGACGACTAGCGGCCAAACAGATCACGCCGACGCTGGCGTACAAATTGGCTCAGCAGTACCAAAACACCGATCAGCAGATAGGCAGCAAAGATCCCTACCAACCACTGTGGCATTTCTAATGACAGAAACTGCCATTGGCGCACGGAACAGTCTCCTGAAGCGTGGAACACCTCGGGCAGCCATTTGTCGAGCGGCAGCCAGGATGGGAAACTGACGAAGAAATCACAGGTATTGAACGGCGATGGGTGTAATTGGATCATGGTGTGCTTCCAGGCCAACTGTACGCCCGACCAGGCACTGTATATCCATAATAAGATAGCCGCATAACGCAGCGGCGTTTTTGGCGCAATGGCACCCAGCAGCGCAGCGCCTAATATCCCGAACAGCGCAACGCGTTCATAGATACACATCACACAAGGCTGCAACAGCATTACGTGTTGAAAATAGAGAGCAACCAACTCCAGGACCAATGCAGTCAGGGCCATCAGCAGCCAAGCACCGCGCCCTTGTGAGCAACGGTTAAAGAATTGCAACATATATTTGTTCTTCCATGCAGTAAGCAATTGAACCGGCAGTGTAAACCAATTCATCCCCGCTGCCAGCTATCTGAACGCTATTCAGTGAAAAATAGTCGCTGGTGGCGGGGCGGTTATGCCGATTAATGTGCCGAGCCTGGGGCTACGGCGTCAAGCGGTGGCAGCGTTAACCAGTGCCATTGTGTTAGCAGATCCGTGGCTGGCGCTAAGGTATGCTGCACGCACAATAGGCCAACCAAGGTTAGCACCAGAGTGTAAGGCAACGCCATCCAAACCATGCGGCCATAAGACAGGCGGACTAACGGCGCTAACGCTGATGTGAGCAGAAACAGGAAAGCGGCCTGGCCGTTGGGGGTGGCAACCGAGGGCAGATTAGTGCCGGTATTGATGGCCACCGCCAGCATTTCAAATTGTTTAAGTGAAAGTGTGCCGTTTTCCAGTGCTGCACGTGCTTCGTTAATATACACCGTGCCGACAAAAACGTTGTCAGAAACTGAAGAGAGCAGGCCGTTAAACAGATAGAACAGAGAGAGTTGTGCCGAAGGTTCTGCCTGCAGAACAAACTGAATCACCGGCGTAAACAACTGCTGTTCCACGATTACTGCCACCACGGTAAAGAACACCGTCAACAACGCGGTAAAGGGCAGGGCCTCCTGAAACGCCTTGCCGATGGCATGTTCATCCGTGATACCGCACAGAGACGTCGCCAGAATGATCACTGAAAGGCCAATCAACCCCACCTCCGCCAGATGGAAGGCTAGGGCAATAACCAGCCACAGGCCAATCAGGGCCTGTACCACCAGCTTCATGTTATCCTGGCGGCTACGCTTGGCGGTCGCTTTCCGATCGAACTCCTGCAGCACCTCACGCACGCGTTCCGGCAACGCCGTGCCGTAGCCAAACACCGCAAAACGTTCAACCAGCAGACAGACCAGCAGGCCACAGACAAATACCGGCAGCGTAACCGGTGCCATGCGCAGGAAAAACTCACCGAATCCCCAGCCAGCATTTTTGGCGATAATCAGGTTCTGTGGCTCCCCCACCATGGTCATCACACCACCCAGCGCGGTCCCCACACCGGCGTGCATCAGCAGGCTGCGTAAAAAAGCCCGGAACTGCTCAAGCGTTTGCTTATGGTCAGGATTATCAATGTTGCTGTCGTCACTGATGTCGATATTCTTATCGGCACCTTTGGACGCCACGTTGTGATAGATCGAATAAAAACCGGTGCCAACGCTGATAACCACGGCAACCACCGTCAGGGCATCGAGGAAAGCAGAAAGCAAAGCGGCCGCGACGCAAAAGGCCAGCGAAAGCAGCATTTTGCAACGGATATTGAGCAGCAGTTTAGTAAACACAAACAGCAGCAGCTGTTTCATGAAGTAGATGCCAGCCACCATAAACACTAGCAGTAGCAACACCTCAAGATTGTTAGCTATCTCTTTACTGACGTGTGCTGGGCTGGTCATACCGATTAGCACCGCTTGGATAGCCAGCAACCCACCGGGTTGCAAGGGATAGCATTTCAGCGCCATGGCCAGCGTAAAGATAAACTCAACGACCAGCAACCAACCTGCAGCAAAGGGGCTGATCAGGAAAAATACCAGCGGATTAATCACCAGAAAACTGATGATGGTTAATTTGTACCAGTCGGGAGAAGGCCCGAGAAAATTTTTCACCAATGCCGAACGTATAGTCATATTCATGCTGTCTTTACAAAACCTTCAAAAGAGTTAACGCGCTATACCCTAACAACCGCCATGGGTCTGTTGCAATCCAAGGTTAGTTTTATGAGGAAATTTCTGCCAAGCGGTGTTTTCGCATATTTTTTGCCGGGTTATGCACACTTTCGTTTAATGTTTTTTGCTCCCGCTATGTGATACCCCGGCGATCTGGTATGATCAGCAAACTACTATTACTGTATATCGTCGCTACGGAACGTCAAACACATGGTCATAAAGGCGCAGAGTCCTGCCGGTTTCGCGGAAGAATATATTATTGAAAGTATTTGGAATAATCGCTTCCCCCCTGGCTCTATTTTGCCCGCGGAGCGTGAGCTTTCAGAGCTGATTGGTGTCACACGCACCACATTACGTGAGGTTTTACAGCGACTGGCCCGTGATGGTTGGTTAACGATTCAGCATGGTAAACCCACCAAAGTGAATAATTTTTGGGAAACTTCAGGCCTGAATATCCTGGAAACCCTGGCACGCCTCGATCACAACAGCGTGCCGCAATTGATTGATAACCTGCTGGCCGTGCGCACCAATATTGCCTCGATCTTTATCCGCGCTGCGGTGCGCAACCACCCCGAGCAGGCGCAAGAAGTGCTGGCGAAAGCCGCGCAGGTGGAAGATCAGGCGGAGGCCTTCAATCACCTCGATTACGAGATTTTCCGTGGGCTGGCTTTTGCCTCGGGCAACCCGATTTATGGCTTGATCCTCAATGGGTTGAAAGGGCTGTATACCCGAGTGGGCCGCTATTACTTCTCTAACCCGGATGCGCGCAAACTGGCGCTCAGCTTCTACAACAAGCTCTCTACCCTGTGCCACGAAAAGATGTACGATCAGGTGATGGATTGCGTTCGTAGTTACGGTAAAGAGAGCGGGGCAATCTGGCACAGCATGCAGGGCGCAATGCCGAGCGATCTGGCCGAGGCCCGCCGGTAACAGGTTCCTCTGTTCGTCAAAAGGGGCGCATTGTGCGCCCCTTTGCTGTTGTAGCGAGTTATAACGCGGTGGGCCTTGGCGGGCAGCGATCGAGCAACTCAATGCTGCCATCTTCGTTTTTCTGCTCCAGAATGATATCGAAGCCCCACAGGCGGTGCAGGTGTTTCATCACCTCTTTGCGGCTCTTGTCCAGCGGCGCGCGATCTTGTGGAATGTAACGCAGCGTTAGTGAACGATCGCCGCGCAGATCGACGTTCCAAATCTGGATATTCGGTTCATGATTGCTCAGGTTGTACTGTGCTGACAGCTCCTGACGTATCGCGCGGTAACCGGCCTCGTTGTGGATCGCCGAGATCTCCAGATAGTTGTTGCGATCGTCATCCAGCACGGTGAATAAGCGGAAGTCACGCATCACTTTCGGCGATAGAAACTGGCTGATAAAGCTCTCATCCTTGAAGTCACGCATGGCGAAATGCAAGGTATCCAACCAGTCTTTACCAGCGATGTCAGGGAACCAATAGCGATCTTCCTCGGTCGGAGACTGGCAGATACGCTTGATATCCTGGTACATGGCAAAGCCCAGTGCATACGGGTTAATCCCGTTGTAATACGGGCTGTTGTACGGTGGTTGATACACCACGTTGGTATGGCTGTGCAGGAACTCCAGCATAAAGCGATCCGTCACACGTCCTTCATCATAAAGATGGTTCAGAATGGTGTAGTGCCAGAAGGTAGCCCAACCTTCGTTCATCACCTGAGTCTGTTTCTGTGGATAGAAGTATTGGCTCACCTTGCGCACGATGCGCAACACTTCACGCTGCCAAGGCTCCAGCAGCGGGGCGTTTTTCTCCATAAAGTAGAGAATGTTTTCCTGCGGCTCACGTGGGTAACGCAGTGCCTGCTCAGGAAGCGCCTCGCGGTCTACGCGTGGCAGCGTTTTCCACAGCGAATTCACCTGGCTTTGCAGATATTCCTCACGGCTTTTCTGCCGCGCTTTCTCTTCCAGCAGCGAGATTTTCTGCGGGCGTTTGTAGCGATCAACGCCGTAATTCATCAGCGCATGGCAGGAGTCCAACAGCTTCTCCACTTCCTCAACGCCATAGCGTTCTTCACACTGGCTAATGTAGTGACGGGCAAACAGCAGATAATCCACGATTGAGCTGGCATCGGTCCAACTGCGAAACAGGTAGTTATTCTTGAAAAACGAGTTGTGCCCATAACAGGCATGCGCCATAACCAGCGCCTGCATAGTAATGGTGTTTTCTTCCATCAGGTAGGCAATGCACGGGTTGGAATTGATCACGATCTCATAGGCCAAGCCTTGCTGGCCCTGTTTGTAGAGTTGCTCGGTTTCAATGAACTTTTTACCGAACGACCAATGGGTATAGTTAATCGGCATCCCGACGCTGGAGTAAGCGTCCATCATCTGCTCGGAGGTGATGATCTCGATTTGATGTGGATAGGTGTCGAGCCGGTAATGCTTGGCCACCCGGTCAACCTGCTCCAGATAAACCTGCAGCAGGTCGAACGTCCAGTCCGGTCCATCGCTCAGACGTTTATCTTCCTTAACCTTTTTATGTGTCGAAGTAGTCATCAGCGCACCCTCGTTATTAACGGACTCTGCTCGTTTTGGCAGGTCTTGTATCAATCATAGTCCAAGTTGAAATAAACCGTTATATATCAGTAAAGTAAAATTAACATATCGCTCTGCACCGATCGTTGGTTGGCTTTCAACTTACTGGTTACCGCGGTCGTCCTGACCTCTTGCGGTTATTTCTGCTGATTTCTGGCCGAGAAGACGCTGAGCCAATCGCCTTTTCTCTCTTTCGAGTATAGCCCGGCCGAAAGGGGGTGCAACTTATGGCATGAGAGAGGTTGTTGTTCAGCAGCGAGTTTTTTCTGCTGCGAGGGTACGACGTCGTTTAAATATAATATTCCGTCAAAAGGTGATTTATAAAAAATAAAGTTCTGATTATTAAGGGCGGTTTCATATTTATCTACCGTTAACGGAATGTTATCAGAGAAGGTTTTTGCATTGCAATCAATGCAGTCAATGATGGCGATTGAAGGGCTGTTTCTTTCCCCATCGCCATTTTTACAACATCTTATCGCTATTTATAGGCGTCTATTGCAAAAGATCTCCGTTTGAACGATAAATTAAATGTGAATGTTGTCATGATTAATGAGTAAGTTGTTTTTCGGTTTTTTCCACTGGGTTAATTTCATGTAATTAGATGATTATGCTTTTGGAGTCAGCGATGCGTGTGGTCATTTTAGGGAGTGGAGTGGTAGGCGTTGCCAGTGCCTGGTATTTAGCAAAAGCCGGTCATGAGGTCACGGTTATCGATCGTCAAGCGGGGCCGGCAATGGAAACCAGCGCCGCCAACGCCGGGCAGATCTCACCGGGCTATGCCGCGCCGTGGGCTGCGCCAGGAGTGCCGCTAAAGGCGATTAAATGGATGTTCCAGCGCCATGCGCCGCTGGCGATACGTCTTGACGGCAGCAGCTTCCAGCTACGCTGGATGTGGCAGATGTTGCGAAATTGCGATACCGCCCACTATATGACCAACAAAGGCCGTATGGTGCGCCTGGCGGAATACAGCCGTGACTGTATCAAAGTGCTGCGTCAGGAAACCGGTATTCAATACGAAGGGCGTCAAGGGGGGACGTTGCAACTGTTCCGTACTCAGCAGCAGTTTGAGAGTGCTGCCAAGGATATCGCCGTGCTGGAAGATGCCGGGGTGCCTTATAAACTGCTGGAAGCCAGCCAATTGGCGACGGTTGAACCGGCGTTGGCGCAGGTGGCGCATAAGTTGACCGGCGGTTTGCAGTTACCCAATGATGAAACCGGGGATTGCCAGCTGTTTACCCAACAATTGGCGAAGCTGGCCCAACAGGCCGGTGTCAATTTTCTGTTCAACCGCAGCGTTGATCGCCTGTTGGTGGCGGGCGATAAAATCACCGGGGTGCAGTGTGATGGCGAAGTGATTAAAGCCGACAGCTATGTGGTCGCGTTCGGGGCTTATTCCACCGCATTACTGCGCGATATGGTTTCGATACCGGTCTATCCGCTGAAAGGCTATTCGTTGACGATCCCGATCACCGATGAAGCGGCCGCACCGTTCTCTACCGTGCTGGATGAAACCTACAAAATCGCCATTACCCGTTTTGATCAGCGCATCCGCGTGGGGGGCATGGCCGAGATTGTCGGTTTTAATACCGAACTGGAACAGAAACGCCGTGAAACGCTGGAGATGGTGGTGCGCGATCTGTATCCGAACGGTGGCCGGATTGAGGATGCCACATTCTGGACCGGTTTGCGGCCAATGACGCCCGACGGCACGCCGATCGTTGGCCGAACGTCGCTGAAAAACCTCTATCTCAATACGGGACATGGTACGCTGGGCTGGACGATGGCCTGTGGTTCCGGGCAGTTGCTTGCCGATCTGATTTCCGGCATTACGCCAGCAATCCCCTCTGACGATTTAGCCGTAGCGCGCTATAGCGCCAGTTTTCGCCAGAGACCGGCAATCCCGCTGAATGACGTGCATCCGGCACGCTGAAAGTAACGAGTGCCGCAGGTTGTTGCCTGCGGCTGTTGTTTGCCATGGAGGCTGAAGGAGAACCAATGCCCCGCCCGATAACCGCTACGCTGCATTTGGCGGCGTTTGCCAATAATCTGCACGTTGTTCGCCGTTTTGCTCCCACTGCCAAGGTCTGGTCGGTTGTTAAGGCAAATGCCTATGGGCATGGCCTGAAGAATGTCTGGCAAAGTCTGGCGCAAACTGATGGTTTTGCCCTGCTCGATCTGGCCGAGGCCATCCTGCTTAGGGAGTCTGGCTGGCGCGGCTCGATCCTGCTTCTGGAAGGTTTTTTTCAGCCAGAAGATCTGTTGCTGATCGATCGCTATCGATTGGCCACTGCGGTGAACAGTGACTGGCAGCTTCAGGCGATTGCCGAAGCGCGTCTGCAAGCGCCCGTGGATGTTTACCTGAAACTCAATAGTGGGATGAATCGTTTGGGGTTCGCCCCAGAGCGGTTGCACAATATCTGGCAGAAAGCGCAGGAGTTGCGCAATATTGCATCAATGACGCTGATGAGCCATTTTGCTACCGCTGATAGCACCGAAGGTGTCGCACAACAGATGGCAACGATTGAACGCGCCGCAGCCGCCATCACTCTGCCACGCTGCCTGGCGAATTCTGCCGCCATCTTGTGGCACCCTGAGAGCCATGGCAGTTGGGTGCGGCCGGGTATTATCCTGTATGGCGCATCACCCACCGGCAACTGGCGCGACATTGCTGATACGGGCTTGCAACCGGCGATGACGCTGAGCAGTGAAATCATTGGTATGCAAACGTTGCAACAGGGCGATCGCGTGGGTTATGGCGGCCGCTATACCGCCACTGGGCCGCAGCGTATTGGCGTGGTGGCCTGTGGCTATGCCGATGGCTATCCGCGTCATGCGCCGACCGGCACGCCGGTGTGGGTCGATGGCGTATTGACCCATACGCTGGGTAGCGTTTCGATGGACATGATGATGGTGGATCTGACGCCTTGCCCGCAGGCCGCTATTGGCACCCGGGTGGAGCTATGGGGGCGGAATCTGCCGGTGGACAATGTTGCAGCAGCAGCCGGTACGCTGGGTTATGAATTGCTGACCAGCCTGGCGGCGCGGGTTAACGTTGACGTCGTCAGGTAAGAGGCGGGCAGCATCAAACGGAAGAGGGTTTGCGGTAATAGAGTGCGGAAATAACATCAGCAACATAGCGTGCCTGATGTTTGGCATCATCCAACGCACGATGAGGGGTGCCTTCAAACGGGCGCTCTTTTTTCGGGTTGAAGCCGTGCAGTTCTGCCAGCGTAATGATGGTACGTACGTCCTGCGTATCCCAGAATTGCCAAGGGCAGGGTATTTCAAGCTGGTTGAAGGCGTGTTCGAGGATTGTGCAGTCAAACTCTTTACCGTTGCCCCATACTTTCACGCTGTTGGTGCTGTGCATGTGAATAAAACGGCTGAAGTGAGTTAACACGCGCTTTAGATTTTCTGTCCCGCCAAAGGCCCGCTTACGTGCTTCATCTGACTGTTTGGCCCACCAGGCTACGGTGGTGAGGCTGATGGTGCGACCAGGCTGATCCTTTTGGCTGTTGATCGCGGCTTCAAATTCCGCGCCCAGCTTGCCCGTTTTGGGATCAAAAAAGACTGCAGCAACGACCAGGATCACGGCGCTGGGTGCGATGTCCAGCGTTTCAATATCTAACATCAGGTGGTGCATTGCGGGGCCTCCGGCAGCTTTGTGGATAGCATAATGGTACACCAAACCGAATAGTGTGGTGCAACTCGGCGGGTAAGTGCCTATTTTGACAGAGGCGAAAGTCAGTTAATCACGGTATGATGTTTTCAGTCATTGCGTCGGGTTGGTAACTAGCGTTGAGAACTCTTATCTTCATTTTATGTATGATCGGTTACCTGCTGGTACTAGGCTACCTTAGCGTTTATGTCACTGATAAAATTTGTGAGAAATCCAATAACTTCAGCAAAGTCTGCCGTATGGTAGATATCTCAGAGCCCCATATTCAGAAGTAAAGATGTTTTTGTCATTTGGTTAGAATAAGGCAAACAGCAATACGACCGGGAGACTCAGTGGCCAGGTCAGGCCGATGACGAGTGCGCTGATGCAGCGGATTTTAATGGTATCCTTGCTGACTAAGTACGTAAAAAACATAGAAACTAATAGGCCAATTAAATAAACGTATTGCGTTGTTACCCACAGCGATGACATGAAACCGATCCAAGTTTTTTTTTGAGCAGCGCATTCTAGGGGGTTAAACTGTGACAAGCAACGTTTGGCTCTGGCTTATTGTTTTCAGGCAAGGGGGTTTTAGTCGTTTATCAAAAATAATTATAAATATAGATTGCTAATAACGGATGGTTATGAGTAAATGACGTCATCGGTTTGTAGCACAGACCTTATGAAAGCAGTTTTAGTAAAGCAGTTCTCAGTATTAGTGATATCCGACAGATACCTCTTCTTCCGCGAATTCTCTTCTTTAGTGCCCCATAAGTTTCCACTGAATAGCAGACCTCACTCGCCACTATGGCGGCCTAAAAAATAATGAAGGAAGTATCTATGTCTAATAAAATGACTGGTTTAGTAAAATGGTTTGACGCTGGTAAAGGTTTTGGTTTTATTTCCCCTGCTGACGGTAGCAAAGATGTGTTTGTGCATTTTTCTGCCATTCAGGGGAATGATTATAAAACGCTTGATGAAGGCCAAAAGGTTGAGTTCACCATCGAAAATGGTGCTAAAGGCCCGTCAGCTGGCAACGTTACCGCGCTGTAATCTGAGCTGGTAGGGTGATAGAAACTTGCGACAGCGATGATGGCAAAGACCGGAGCAGACAAGCGTTAACCCACCCTACCTCTTCACCTCCGGCCCTGTGCCGGGGGTGAAGATTTTCCACCGCGAAAACCACCACCCACTATCCAGACTTCAGCAACAGAAAAGGTTATTGAGAACAGTAGTTTTTTCTGTTGTGAAAGGGCCGTGCTCAGGCCGTGTAAAGTTGGAGTGTTCGATGAACGCTTACGCCACACCATGACAGCCGGGAAAGCGACCGGCACAAATTCTAGCCCTGGCAGCCATGCCGGGGTTTTTTATTTTACGGATGGAATATTCAGGCAGAAATACAATCAGCCAGAAACCTGAGTTATCTGGCTGATTGAGATTAAGATCGGTTTTACGCCGTTTGTTTGTGGAAAAGTGCCCGGAATACCGGATAGATATCCTCTGGCTCGCGGATATGCTGCATGGCGAAGTTTTCAAAGGTTGCCTGCAGATTTTCATATTCGCGCCACAGCGTTTGATGGGCACGGCGTGTGATCTCGATGTAGCTGAAGTAACGCACCATCGGCAGGATCTTTTGCGCCAACAGTTCGTGACACAGCGGTGAGTCATCCGCCCAGTTATCGCCGTCCGATGCCTGTGCAGCATAGATGTTCCACTGCGCCGGATCGTAGCGTTCCTCAACCACTTCCTCCATCAGCTTCAGCGCGCTGGAGACAATGGTACCGCCCGTTTCTTGCGAGTAGAAAAACTCCTGTTCGTCCACTTCTTTAGCCTGCGTATGGTGGCGGATATACACCACCTCAACGTTCTTATAAGTCCGGCTCAGGAACAGATAGAGCAGAATATAAAAACGTTTGGCCATGTCTTTGGTGGCCTGATCCATCGAACCTGAAACGTCCATCAGGCAGAACATCACCGCCTGGCTGGAAGGCTCCGGTCGGCGCTCATAGTTCTTGTAGCGCAAATCGAAGGTGTCGATAAAGGGCACGCTGTCGATTTTCTTGCGCAGTTCGGCAATTTCTTTACGCAAGCGCTCCTCTTCCAGCAGTTGCACCGGTTCGGTGTTTTCCAACTGGGTGAGGGTATCTTCGAGCTCATGCAATGCCCGCCGTTTACCGGCCGTCATCGCGGTTCGCCGCGCCAGTGAGTTTTGCAATGAACGCACGACGCTGATATTCGCTGGTACGCCGTTAGCGGTGTAACCGGCACGATGGGTTTTGTACTCTGTTAACTGTTTGTACTGGTTTTTCTTCAGGTTTGGCAGCGCCAGATCTTCAAACAGCAGGTCGAGATACTCATCTTTGGAGATCTGGAAGACGAATTCATCTTCACCTTCTCCGTCCTGGCTGGCATTGCCTTGGCCGCTGCCTCCGCCGCCGCCGCCACCTTGTGGCCGTTCGACGCGGTCATTTTGCACAAAGTGATCGTTGCCCGGATGAACGCGATGGCGTGTACCGCCACGCCCCTGATGAAACATCGGCTCGCTGATATCACCCGAAGGAATCGAAACTGACTCCCCGCTGTCGACGTCGGTCACCGAACGCTTGTTGATGGCTTCGGCAATCGACTGTTTGATTTGCGACTTATAACGGCGCAAGAAGCGCTGGCGGTTCACCATGCTCTTGTTTTTGCCATTCAGCCGTCGGTCAATGAAATAGGCCATACATCCCCCAAACAACGTTGCCAACTTTCTCTACCTGCAGCTTCCAGGTTGCAGCCCGTTGGCTGCAACCCGAAAGTCACTAGGTATACAGGCTATCTATGACGCCATGGCCGCAAACATTATGAAGATTTCCTTACCCGCAGGTACCATTCGCACAGCAGACGAACCTGTTTACGGGTATAGCCTTTCTCCATCATACGGTCGACGAAGTCATCGTGTTTCTTCTGCTCATCCGTTGAGGTTTTCGCATTGAAGGAAATGACTGGCAGCAACTCTTCGGTATTCGAGAACATTTTCTTCTCGATCACCGTCCGCAGTTTCTCGTAACTGGTCCAGTTTGGATTCCGGCCACTATTATTGGCGCGGGCACGCAGAACAAAGTTGACGATCTCGTTGCGGAAATCTTTCGGGTTGCTGATACCCGCTGGTTTTTCGATTTTCTCCAGTTCAGCATTCAAGGACTCACGGTCAAACAGTTGGCCGGTATCGGGGTCACGGTACTCCTGATCCTGGATCCAGAAATCAGCGTAGGTGACATAGCGGTCAAAAATGTTCTGGCCGTATTCGGAGTAAGATTCCAGATAAGCGGTCTGGATTTCCTTGCCGATAAACTCGGCGTATTTCGGAATCAGATAGCCTTTCAGGTGCTCCAGGTATTTTTCAGCCTGATCCTGTGGGAACTGCTCGCGTTCGATCTGCTGTTCCAGCACGTAGAACAGATGGACCGGGTTTGCAGCCACTTCAACATGATCAAAGTTGAATACCCGAGACAGAATTTTGAAGGCGAAACGGGTCGAAAGACCGTTCATTCCCTCATCAACCCCGGCATAGTCGCGGTATTCCTGATACGACTTGGCTTTCGGATCGGTGTCTTTCAGGCTTTCGCCGTCATAAACCCGCATCTTCGAGTAGATACTGGAGTTTTCTGGCTCTTTCAGCCGCGAGAGCACGGTAAAGCGGGCCAACGTTTCCAGTGTGCCAGGGGCGCACGGCGCGTGTGTCAGCTCACTGTGATCCAGCAGCTTGTCGTAGATTTTGATCTCTTCTGACACCCGCAGGCAGTAAGGCACCTTGACGATGTAAACACGGTCGAGGAAAGCCTCGTTGTTTTTGTTGTTACGGAAGGTCACCCATTCCGATTCGTTCGAGTGTGCCAAGATAATACCGCTGAACGGCAGGGCAGAAATCCCCTCAGTCCCGTTGTAGTTACCTTCCTGGGTGGCCGTCAGCAGAGGATGTAGCACTTTAATCGGTGCTTTAAACATCTCGACGAACTCCATGATCCCTTGGTTGGCACGGCACAGGGCACCGGAATAACCGTAGGCATCTGGATCGTTCTGCGCGTGGTTTTCCAGTTTACGGATGTCCACTTTGCCCACCAGTGCGGAAATATCCTGGTTGTTCTCATCGCCAGGTTCGGTTTTGGCGATGGCAATTTGGTCAAGGATGGAAGGGCGAACCTTCACAACTTTGAATTTGGTGATGTCACCGCCGAACTCATGCAGGCGTTTCGCTGCCCACGGCGACATAATGGTGCCGAGATAGCGCATGGGGATGTTGTATTCTTTTTCCAGAATATTGGCATCTTCCTGCGGGTTGAACAGGCACAGCGGATGGTCATTGACCGGGCTGCGCTCCCCATTAGCGCTCAGGGTGTAAATAGGCACGCGTTGCATCAGCGCTTTCAAACGTTCTGCAAGCGATGACTTACCGCCACCCACCGGGCCCAGCAGGTAAAGGATCTGTTTCTTCTCTTCAAGCCCTTGAGCGGCGTGCTTCAGGTAAGAGACTATCTGTTCGATAGCTTCTTCCATACCGTAGAATTCTTCGAATGCCGGATAGCGTGCGATCACTCTGTTGGAGAACAGGCGCGACATGCGTGACTCAAGCGCGGTGTCCACCATGACTGGTTCACCGATAGCCATCAGCAGACGTTCCGCCGCATTGGCATATGCACTGCGATCTTGCCGGCAAATGGTAAGAAATTCCTGCAGTGTGAACTCTTCGTCCTTGGCAGCTTCGTAGCGCTGGCGATAGTGGTCAAATATGTTCATGGCGATGCCCGTCCTTTCGTTATTAGCACAGGTTAAAGGGAGCTGGTGTTGGTATTCTGGCTCCCGAAAGAGCGACGTTATCTCTGAGTACAGCAACTCGTATGCCAACTTGGTGCGCTTATTATCGCGAGTTGCGCTGTATTGCCACTGAGCCCAGGATAATTCACCTTCTGATTTAAGCGTAGTTGCATACTGGAAAATTTCCTGCATGAAAAAAAGCTTTTTTTAAGTCATATCAATGACTCAGTTATTTCATAGTGGCCAAATGCCTTATCTGGCGCGGGTTGCGGCCAAATATGCTAAGGTTCTGCCATCAAAAATTCATACTTCTGTTCTAAGTTATTCGATCTTGGTCATTTTATATTGTAAAGATTAGGCAGGTAGTTACATTTTCACATAAACTATATTCATCGTTTACTCTGCTATTTACGGAAAAAACCAGTGAAGATATCTCATTTCAAAACGCTAGCAATTGTCGCTTCTGCAATGGTGTGTGCGCATAGTGCTCAAGCAGGGAACTTGTCTCTCGGGGCAGGTGTACTGGTTACGCCAGAGCCGTATCTTGGTTATCAAACCCGTGTGTACCCGTTGCCCATCATTAACTATGAAGATGACAACTTCTACTTTCGCAGCCTGACGGCTGGTTATTATCTGTGGAATGACCAACAGAACAAATTGAGCGTGATGGCGTATTACCTTCCTCAGTCTTTTCAGCCTGACGACAGTGACGATGAGCGCATGAAACGCTTAGATAAACGTCGTGGCACGCTGATGGCTGGCCTAACGTATTCCTATAATACAGAGTGGGGAACTATCCGTACTGCATTATCGGCGGATACGTTGGACAACAGCAACGGTATGCTGGGGGATGTGACGTATCTCCACCGTTTTATGCTGGATAACTGGATGTTAGTGCCAGGAGTCGGGATAACCTGGAGCAGTAAGAACCAAACTGATTATTACTATGGCGTTAGCGATCACGAATCTCGTCGTAGCGGCCTAGACAGCTATTCGGCAGGTAATAGCTTTGCGCCCTATGTTGAACTGACGGCAAATTACAGATTCAACCCTAATTGGAATGCGTTTGTCACCGGCCGCTATATCCACTTGTCTAGCGAAGTTAAGGATAGCCCGATGGTTGATAAATCATATACGGCTATTTTACTGACCGGGGTAAGTTACAACTTCTGAGTTAACTTGCACGATAATTGTGCGTCGGTTGCACTAAAAAGGGGCGATAGCGCCCCTTTTGCACAATCCCAATGCAGTAGCATTCAGGGCAGACTTAGCCGCTTTGGCGGCTGCGGAACGTCACTGCCAAACGTGCAGGTTGTTCACCTGTGGCAAGCAGCGGTTTAGTCACTCGGCCAGTTTCCACGCACACCATAGTTTTATACCCTTCATCCGTCATATCTGCCATGCTGGCAGACAGTGCTGCACCTGGGTTCCAGGCGATCACGTCGCTCATATCATGATGATTGACTTCGATGGCGCGCTGCAAAGCCGGATCTTTAATCAGGCTGCGTGTCGTGGGCTGGGTATAGACCCGATCGGTTTGGCCGACAAAGACGAGCTCTCCTGCCTGACGCGCGTCAGCGACATGTGCCACCTTATCGATATAGTGTTCACCAAGGCCGGCAACGCTGATGCGAGTGATATCGCCAATTTCGAAATAGGTATGTAGCGCAGCGGTTGCCTGATAATCACCCTGAGATTCCAGCTCAATCTCACATTCTTCACCCAGCTTGAAGCGGGCGATGAGCGTAAAGGCATGTGGCCAATGAGCGCGTGTTTGTGCGCTATCTTGCAGCGTAAAGGTTAGGTTCACGCCGTTTTCATCTTCATCGTGGGCCGTTAAGCACCAAGGCTGATTGCGTGCGAAACCGTGAGAGGGGGTTCCCGCTGTGCCGAACCAGGGCCAGCAAATCGGCACGCCACCGCGGATCGCGATACCTTGTTTGAATGGGGTATTCTCACTTAGCCAGATCACTGGCCGATCGCCTTCGGGTTGCCAGGCCAGCAAATGCGCACCCTGTAAGCTAATGGCTGCTCGTACTTTGGGATGAGTTACTACCACTACCGGCAGCTCATCCAACTGACGCTGGCTGATAAAGGGAGTGATTTGTTCGGTAACGGGTAGGGTGAAGATTTTCTCGTACACGTAAGTTGCCTTCTTTTCGCCGCAAAAAACCAGTAAAAAGGGCGACACTAATGTCGCCCTTATGATCACTACCACCTCACGCCAGATTACTTGGAGATGTGAGCGATCAGATCCAATACTTTGTTAGAGTAACCTGTTTCGTTGTCGTACCAAGAAACCAGTTTCACAAAGGTGTCGCTCAACGCGATACCGGCTTTCGCATCGAATACGGAAGTCAGTGTTTCGCCGTTGAAATCGGTAGAAACCACTTCGTCTTCGGTGTAACCCAGCACGCCTTTCAGCTCGCCTTCAGAAGCGGCTTTGATAGCAGCACAGATTTCTTTGTAGGAAGCTGGTTTTGCCAGACGAGCAGTCAGGTCAACCACAGACACGTTCGGGGTAGGAACGCGGAACGCCATACCGGTCAGTTTGCCGTTCAGTTCTGGGATAACTTTACCTACTGCTTTAGCAGCACCGGTAGAAGAAGGGATGATGTTCTGGGCTGCGCCGCGGCCGCCGCGCCAGTCTTTGTGAGACGGGCCATCAACGGTTTTTTGAGTTGCGGTGGTTGCATGAACCGTGGTCATCAGCGCTTCAACGATACCGAACTTGTCGTTGATCACTTTGGCCAGCGGTGCCAGGCAGTTGGTGGTGCAAGATGCGTTAGAAACGATTTCTTGGCCAGCGTAAGATTTATGGTTCACGCCCATAACGAACATTGGGGTGTCATCTTTAGATGGACCTGTCAGAACCACTTTCTTGGCGCCTGCAGCGATGTGCTTACGTGCAGTTTCGTCAGTCAGGAACAGGCCTGTTGCTTCAGCAACGACGTCAACGTTGACTTCGTTCCACTTCAGGTTAGCCGGGTCTCTTTCTGAGGTACAACGGATGGTCTTACCGTTAACAACCAGGTGGCCGTCTTTAACTTCTACAGTACCGTCGAAACGGCCATGGGTAGAGTCGTACTTCAGCATGTAAGCCATGTACTCTGCGTCTAACAGATCGTTGATTGCAACGATTTCAATGTCAGAACGTTCCTGAGCAGCACGGAAAACAATGCGACCGATACGGCCAAAACCGTTGATACCTACTTTGATAGTCATATATTCCACCAGCTATTTGTTAGTGAATAAAAGGTTGGTTGTAAAATTACAAAAACCTTACCGAGCGTCAAGCGGAATCGTGTCAATTCTTGCGGCAAGTCAAACCTGAAACCCGGTTTTGCACGCTTATTGCACATTCCATTTACGTTTGGTCTCATCTTGATATGGGGGCAAACCACTAAGTATAAAGTCACTGTGCACAATATATGTGATTAGGATCACATTAGTCGTGGCGTGACCTTACGCGCTATAGTTTAGGCTAAAAAGGCCTGCAAAGTTGTTAATTTTTTGTTACCATTACTCATTGTTTTCGTTGATGTTATCGACTATTTCGGGAATCGCACAAATGGCTAAAGAGACAATGCCTCATCAACCCGTCACGGAACTGAATGAAATCCAACGCTATGTTACGCAGGAGCGTGGCACAGAAGCGCCATACTCCGGTAAGTTGCTGCACAACAAACGTGATGGGGTGTACCATTGCCTGTGTTGCAACGCACCGCTGTTTTACTCTGACAGCAAGTATGATTCTGGCTGTGGATGGCCCAGTTTCTACCAGCCGGTTTCTGATGATGCCATTCTATATCTTGATGATAATTCACATAATATGCATCGCGTTGAGATCCGCTGTGGCCATTGTGATGCGCATCTGGGACACGTATTCCCCGATGGCCCGCAGCCAACGGGTGAACGTTACTGTGTCAACTCGGCATCATTGAGTTTTACCGACAATGAGAGTGGTGAGAAAACGGTGGGTTAGGGAGTAAATTGATCAACAAAATCGATTCAGCTAATTATTCATCTGTGAGTGAGGAAACGCATTGATGGAAGTGAAAGACCTGATTGCGGCCATGACGCCAGAAATCTACCAGCGGTTGGTGCAGGCCGTGGAACTGGGTAAATGGCCTGATGGTGTTGCCCTGACGCCGGAACAGAAAGAAAACAGCCTGCAGGCGGTAATGCTCTGGCAGTCGATGCACAATGCCGATCCCCAGCATATGAGCATTGGCACCGATGGGCAGATTGTGATGAAAAGCAAGCAGGAGCTGAAACAGCAGTTTATTGCCGAGCCTTTGGTGAAGCTGAAACCGCAGTAAGCTGGCATGTAGGGCGATGTCAGCATCGCCCTTGCGGCTATACTTGATGCTTAATCTTTTAGCTCACTGATGAACCAAGCGTTTATTATCGTCTGCGCGATATCCCCAGAACGGCGGCCCATAGCGTTAGCGTTGGATAAACTGTGACAGTGTCACCAATTGCGCTCCTGCTTGCTGCATCGCCAATAGCGCTTGTTGGCTATCTTCCGGTTGCAGATTGACGCCTCGGCATCCCTCTGTGATCACCATGGTGTGGTAACCCAGATGCAAGGCGTCCAACACGCTGAATTTGACGCAATAATCCGTTGCTAACCCCATCACGGCAAGATGGGTGATCCCCTGAGACTTCAGCCAGTTATCAAGAGCCGTTTGCGTGCGACGGCCATTATCAAAAAACGCACTGTAGCTATCGATGTTCGGGTTTTCACCCTTACGAAACACCGCCGCCAGTGCCTGTTGCTTGAGCTGCGGATGGAATGCGGCTCCAGAAGTGCCTTGCACGCAGTGTATCGGCCACCAAACCTGCGGTAATCCTTCAAGCTCACCGAGCGTACCGGGTTGCGCGTGAGAGTTCACCGCAAAGCTGCGGTGATTGGCCGGGTGCCAATCCTGGCTGGCAATCACGGCCTCCTGCCGGGCCAGACAGGCTTCGATCGCCTGATTGGCAATGGCGATGGTCTGATCGCCTTCGGCAACCGCCAGCGCGCCACCGGGGCAAAAATCGTTTTGCAAATCAATCAGCAGTAGGGCAGTTTTCATTTCCACTCCACGATCGGTTAGCCCGCAGCACTCAGTTCACCACGCAGATCCTGTTGCATCTGGCTGCGAATTTCTTCCGGCGTCAGAGGTTGGCTCAACAGGTAATGCAGCTTGGTTAAGGCAGCCTCTACCGTCATATCAAAGCCGCTGATCACGCCAGCATGGGCCAGGGCATTGCCGGTGGCATATCCCTCCATGTTGACCCGGCCAGAGATGCACTGAGTCAAGTTAACCACTACGATGCCACGCGCAGAGGCATCGCGCAATTCATCCACCAGTTCTGCCTTCTGTGGCGCATTGCCGACGCCATAAGAGCGCAGGATCAGGGCTTTTACCGGTTGCAGCAAGAAGTTACGCACTACCGCACTGGAAATCCCTGGATATATGGTGACCACGCCGATCGGTTGTGGCGTAATGTTATGCACTATCAGATCGCCGTTACAAACCGGGGAAGCAATGCCGGTTTGGCGGCGGATATGGATCCCGGCCTCCAGCAGCGGCGGCAGGTTGGGTGAGGCGAAGGCGTCAAAGCCGTCGGCATGGGCTTTAGTGGTGCGATTGCCGCGAAACAGTTTGTTGTTGAAAAACAGACAAACTTCATTCACCGGGTGATGGGCCGCCAGATACAGTGCATTCAGCAGATTAGTCTGGCCGTCGGAACGTAGTTCTGCTAAAGGAATCTGTGACCCTGTCACAATAACCGGTTTATCCAGGTTTTCCAGCATGAAGGATAACGCCGAGGCGGTAAAAGCCATGGTATCGGTGCCGTGCAGGATGACAAAACCATCATATTGATCGTAATGCTGCTTAATATCGTCGGCAATATGCTGCCAGTCTTCCGGCGTCATATCAGAGGAGTCGATCAGCGGTGCATACTCATGGATGGTGAAGTCGGGCATTTCCGGGCGATGGAATTCGGTCATCAGCGACAGCTGGTGCTGCAAGTGGCCGGAAACCGGAATATAGCCGTGTTCAGAACGTTGCATCCCGATCGTGCCACCGGTATAGGCGACGTAAATGGATTTCTTGTGCATAACATAAATCTTAATAGATTCCAGATGAGCTGAATTATAGAGGAATAAGCCCGGCAGATGCCGGGCCAGAGAGCCATGTGCTAACGCACTTCACCACAGGTCAGGCAGATAGCATAACGATGCTGCGGATCGTTCAGATTATTGAACAAGCCAGGTTGCTCCTTCACTGCCAAAGCAACGGAAGCCAGCGGAGCTGGCAGCATCGACTGGAGAGCCGCAGGCAGCATTGCATGGATGGAAACACCAAACTGGCTGAGGATCATATCTGCCAGGCTTGGATTATCCACAAACCAGTTAAGCTGCCACTGCGGCAGTTTGGCCAACTCGGCGGCTTTCTTCACGGCGTCATCAAAGTCACCCAATTGATCGACCAGGCCATTTTTCTTGGCATCATTGCCAAGCCAGACGTGGCCCTGAGCGATGTGGTCAACCTGCTCTGGTGTCATATTCCGTGCTTTAGCCACCAGGTTGATAAAGTTCTTGTAGCCGTTCTCGATGTTCAACTGCATCATTTGCGAGAACTCGGCTGGTAACGCCTTGGTGATCGCTAAATCGGCCAACGGTGAGGTGGCTACCCCGTCGGTATGCACCCCAATGCTGCTCAGCGTGTTTTCAAAGGTGTTGATAATACCAAAGATGCCGATGGAGCCGGTGAGGGTACTCGGGCTGGCGATGATGTAATCCGCAGGTGTTGAAACCCAGTAACCACCGGAAGCGGCCATCCCCCCCATGGAGACGACCACCGGTTTTCCGGCTGCTCGCACGGCGGCCAGCTCAGAACGGATCACCTCAGAAGCGCTTACGCTGCCGCCAGGGCTATTCACACGGAAGACCACCGCTTTGATTTTCGGATCCAGGCGCGCCTGGCGCAGCTGTGCCGCAGTGCTATCACCACCGACGGTTCCAGGGGTTTGCTGGCCATCCATGATCGCGCCGTTAGCGAAGATGACAGCGATTTCACCCCCCTGATCCGGCGTTGATTTAGGCTGATAGTCGTAGATGCTGACCGCGTTGAAATCATTGGTCTGCTTGTCCCAGCCGAAGGTTTTTATCAACTGAGCTTCAACCTCGGGGCGTGAAGCCAGTTCATCAACCTGTTTGCTTTCCAGAGCAAACTTGCCCGTATCACCCCCTGCGGCTTGCAGGCCAGAGAGGATTGCCGCAGCCCCTGGGAACAGCTGTTCTGGCGTCAGTTGACGATTGGCGGCGACGGTTGACAGGTAATTCTGCCACAGGCCACCCACCCAGCGGCTGTCGGCATCGCGGGCTTCCGGAGACATATCGTTGCGGATCAGCGGTTCCACCGCGGATTTATAAGTCCCGACCCGGAAAATATGGGTCGTGACTTTCAGGGTGTCCAGCAAGGACTTGTAATACAGGTTGTTGATCGCAAAGCCGTGGAGATCGACTCCCCCTTGTGGGGACAGATAGATTTTATTGGCATAGCTGGCCAGATAGTATTGTGTCTGATTGTAGCTGTCGCCAATGGCGAAGATCGGTTTGCCACTGTCGCGGAATTCGCGCAGCGCTTTGCCAATATATTGCAAGGAAGGTTGATCGGCACCGGCGAACTCATTGAGCTGCAACACCATACCCGTGATGTTTTTATCATCTTTGGCCTTACGAATCATATCCACCAGGTCAAACAGCGAGTTCTCTTGCAGACGATTACTGGAGGCACCCAATAGCTCACGGCCCCATTGGCGAACCCGGCTGTTCACAGACGGCTGGTCAACCACAACGCCGCTCAGGTTCACCAGCAACGCGCCTCGTGGTGTTTCCACCGGCGTGCTGCTTTGGAAAGAAAGATAGATGCCGGCTCCAACCAGGATCAGCAGAATCAAAAATAAGTTCAGGATAAATTCCCTGATAAAATTCAGCAGACGCCAGGCCCACTTGAAAACGCCAGAAATGAATCGCCACAATGTGCGCATGTGCTCTCCAAAAAGAGTCGAGAATGTCCCGCTATCCTAATGAGCGGCCGAAGAAATGTCAGCTTTAAATCGTAAGCTATAGACAGTATTGCAGAGGCTGTAACTCACTGTGTAGCTATGTTAACGTGATCCGAATGAAAATTATTATCAGGAGATTATAATGGATGCACTGGATCTTTTACTGAATCGCCGTTCGGCATCACGTTTGGCCGCTCCTGCGCCAACGGGTGAAGCGCGTCAGAATATTATCAATGCCGGGTTACGCGCTCCCGATCATGGCGCATTGCAGCCGTGGCGATTTGTGCTGATCGAAAATCAGGGGTTAGAACGTTTCAGCGCCTTGTTACAGGCGGCGGCAAAGCATGATGAACTGGATGAGGCTGCCGTTGAAAAAGCCAGGCAGGCCCCGTTCCGCGCCCCGTTGATCATTACTGTGGTGGCGCATTGCAGTGAAAATCCGAAAATCCCCCGCTGGGAACAGGTGATTTCTGCCGGTTGTGCCGTGCAGGCGATGCAGATGGCGGCATTGGCACAAGGGTTCAATGGCATCTGGCGTACCGGTGCCTGGACGGAACATCCGCTGGTGCGGGAGGCTTTTGCCTGCCGTGAACAGGATGAGATCGTTGGTTTCCTTTATCTCGGTACCCCACAGCTGAAAGCCACAACCAAAGTGGTGCCTCCAGACAGCACGCCTTTCGTCAGCTATTTCTGATCATGCCTGCGGGTTATTGGCGGAAAGTGCGCGATACCCCGCAGTTTTGTACTGTTTCTGAGCAGGCTATACGCATAATGCCAGCCTGCTCTTACCAATCCCCTCGGCAAGCGTTACCCTATACCCCATTGTGATATTCTGAAGCTTATTACCCAAAGGGAGTGGACTATGACATCGCCGGTCATTCGTTTAACCCAGTACAGCCACGGGGCTGGCTGCGGCTGCAAAATCTCGCCGAAAGTTCTCGAAACGATACTGCATAGCGAACAGGAAAAGTTTGTTGATCCGCGTTTACTGGTGGGCAACGAAACCCGTGATGATGCGGCGGTGTATGACATCGGTAATGGTGTTGGCATTATCAGTACCACGGATTTCTTCATGCCGATCGTCGATAACCCGTTTGATTTTGGCCGTATCGCGGCCACTAACGCCATCAGCGATGTCTATGCCATGGGCGGTAAGCCGATTATGGCGATTGCCATCCTGGGCTGGCCGATTGCGACGCTGCCTGCGGAAGTGGCACAGCAGGTGATAGACGGCGGGCGTTATGCCTGCCAGCAGGCAGGAATCGCCCTGGCTGGCGGCCATTCGATCGACGCACCTGAGCCGATCTTCGGCCTGGCGGTGACCGGTATCGTCAGCACTGAGCGGGTGAAGAAAAACAGCGCTGCACAGGCAGGGGCGAAACTGTTTCTGACCAAGCCACTGGGGATTGGCGTGCTAACAACGGCAGAGAAGAAAAGCAAACTGCGGCCAGAGCACGAAGGGCTGGCGACGCAGGTGATGTGCCAGTTGAACAAGCCTGGCACGGACTTTGCCGACGTGGCCGGTGTGACGGCAATGACCGATGTGACGGGTTTTGGCTTACTGGGGCATCTCAGCGAAATGTGCCAGGGTTCTGAGTTGCAGGCGACAGTGTGGTTTGATCAGGTGCCGAAACTGCCCGATATCGAACGCTATATCAGCGAGGGCTGCGTACCGGGTGGCACTGGCCGTAACTTCGACAGCTATGGCCACCTGATAGGCACCATGAGCGATTTGCAGCGCCAGTTATTGTGCGATCCGCAGACCTCCGGCGGTTTACTGCTGGCCGTGCTGCCGGAAGCTGAGGCAGAGGTGCAGGCGATTGCTGCGCGCCACGGCATCACGCTGAAGACCATCGGTGAACTGCACACCGCCCAGCCGGGCAAACCGCTGATTGAGGTTGTCTAGTGTTAGCCATGCAGACTCGGCAGGATACCGACGACTATCGGCGCATTTTTCTGCAAGATGTGCCACTGATTGATGTGCGTGCGCCCATCGAGTTTCAGCAGGGGGCATTTCCAACGGCCATTAACCTGCCGTTGATGAACGACAATGAACGACAGGCGGTGGGAACCTGTTACAAGCAACACGGCCAGCAGGCGGCGATTGCTCTTGGGCATCGTCTGGTTAATGGCTCCTTGCGGGAGCAACGTACTCAAGCCTGGATCGCCGAATGTGCCCGGCAACCACAGGGGTATATTTATTGCTTCCGTGGTGGGTTGCGTTCGCAACTGGTGCAGCAGTGGCTACGTGAGGCCGGGGTAGACTATCCGCGAGTTAGCGGTGGCTACAAGGCACTGCGTACCTTCCTGCTGGAGACTCTGGAGTCCTGCGCTGCGCTGCCGATGGTGATCGTAGGTGGGAATACCGGCAGTGGCAAAACGTTGTTGATCAATGAGCTGATGGCAGGCATTGACTTGGAAGGTGTCGCCCGTCATCGCGGATCGTCTTTTGGCCGCACGCTGGTGGAACAACATACGCAGATTGATTTTGAGAACCACTTGGCCGTACGGATGTTGAAAAAGCAGCATGCAGGCTGCCGCCACTGGGTGCTGGAAGATGAAAGCCGGATCATCGGCTCCAATAATTTACCATTGGCATTGTTCAACGGCATGCAACAGGCGCCCTTAGTGGTGATCGACGATCCGTTTGAGGTTCGTCTGGCCCGCCTGCAGGCGGAATACATCGAGCAGATGCGTTTGGCTTTTGAACACGCCTACGGTGAGCAGGAAGGTTGGCAAAAATACGCCGAGTATCTGCACCACGGTTTGTTCGCGATTCGCCGCCGTTTGGGGTTGGAGCGTTTCCAGCAATTGACGCAATGGTTGGATCAGGCGTTGCGGTTGCAGCGGACCCAGGGCAATAGCGATGCTCACCAGCAATGGCTGGTGCCGTTGTTACAGCACTATTACGATCCGATGTATCGCTATCAGTTAGAGAAGAAGACCCAGCGGATGATCTTCCGTGGTAACTATGCTGAAGTTAGAGAATTCCTGATGACGTACAGCCAGAATAGCGGTGAATAATGCGACTGTTTATTGCCGAAAAACCGAGTTTGGCGCGCGCCATTGCCGATGTGTTACCTAAACCCCACCGCCGGGGGGATGGATTTATTGCCTGCGGCAACAACGATGTGGTGACCTGGTGCGTTGGCCATCTATTAGAGCAGGCGCAGCCGGATGCGTACGACAGCCGTTATGCGCGCTGGTCGCTGGCGGATCTGCCGATTATTCCCCAGAAGTGGCTGCTGCAGCCGCGTCCTTCGGTCAGCAAGCAGTTAAATGCGATAAAAAGGCTGTTAACGGAAGCCGATGAAGTGGTCCATGCCGGTGACCCGGATCGTGAAGGGCAGTTGCTGGTTGATGAAGTGCTGGATTACCTGGCGTTAACGCCAGAAAAGCGCCAGAGCGTGCGCCGCTGCCTGATCAACGATCTCAACCCGCAGGCGGTGGAGCGGGCTATCGAACGCCTGCGCGATAACCGCGACTTTATTCCGCTATGTGTTTCCGCGCTGGCGCGTGCGCGTGCCGACTGGCTGTATGGCATCAATATGACCCGTGCCTACACGCTGTTGGGGCGCAATGCGGGCTATGACGGGGTGCTATCGGTTGGACGGGTGCAAACGCCGGTGTTAGGGCTAGTGGTGCGGCGTGACGAAGAGATTGAAAACTTCGTACCTAAAGATTTCTTTGAAGTGAAAGCGCATATCGTTACGCCGAAAGAGGAGCGTTTTGTTGCACTGTGGCAACCGAGCGACTCCTGTGAGCCTTATCAGGATGAAGAGGGGCGCTTGCTGCATCGCCCGTTGGCCGAGCATGTGGTCAAGCGTATTGAGGGCCAGCCTGCGCGGGTGACCTCTTATAATGATAAACGGGAATCAGATACCGCCCCGTTGCCGTTTTCCCTTTCCACGCTGCAAATCGAGGCAGCGAAGCGTTTTAACCTCAGTGCCCAGCAGGTGCTGGATATCTGCCAGCGGCTGTATGAAACCCATAAGTTAATTACTTACCCGCGCTCCGACAGCCGCTACCTGCCAGAAGAGCATTTCGCCGGGCGCCATGCGGTGCTGAACGCCATCAGCGTGCATCAGCCAGACCTTTACCCGCAACCGGTGATCGACAGTGAACGCCGTAACCGTTGCTGGGATGATAAAAAGGTGGATGCACACCATGCGATCATCCCGACGGCCCGTGCCAGCAGAGCCAACCTGAGCCAAGACGAACTGAGCGTCTATGGTCTGGTGGCCCGTCAATATCTGATGCAGTTCTGCCCGGATGCGATGTTCCGCAAATGTGTCATTGAACTGGATATCGCCGGTGGAAAGTTTATCGCCAAGGCGCGTTTTCTGGCTGAAGCCGGTTGGCGTACCCTGCTGGGCAGTAAAGAGCGTGATGAGGAAAATGAAGGCGCACCCTTGCCTGTGGTCGCCAAGGATGACGAACTGCTGTGTGAGCGGGGTGAAGTGGTGGAACGCCAGACGCAGCCGCCGCGGCCATTCACCGATGCCAGCCTGCTTTCTGCCATGACCGGGATTGCGCGTTTTGTGCAAGACAAAGCATTAAAGAAAATTCTGCGTGCCACCGATGGTTTAGGCACGGAAGCAACGCGTGCGGGCATTGTCGAGCTATTGTTCAAGCGGGCGTTTCTCTACAAGAAAGGGCGCTATATCCATTCCAGTGAAACCGGGCGGGCGTTGATTCATTCCCTGCCGGATCTGGCTGCACGGCCTGACATGACGGCGCAGTGGGAGGCTACCCTGACGCAAATCAGCGAGAAATCCTGCCGTTATCAGGACTTTATGCAGCCGCTGGAAGGCACCCTGCAGGAGCTGATTTATCAGGCCAAACAAAGCCGGGCCAGCATGGCGTTTCGCGGTTTACCACCTCCGCCTGCCGCAGGGGCGAAAAAACGTAAAAAAAGTGCTCCCAAGGCGTAGTGCGGGTTAGCTCAGTACAAAGCTGCATCATCAAGCAGCCATTAGCTCAGTTGGGTAAGGTAGCAATATAGCTTTCCAGCAGTGGGATATCTGCCGGGGCGAGGGGGTAATCACGCGCTTGCCGCGGCGTTACCCAGGCCAGTGCCGAATGGCAGCGCTGTTGCAATTCACCGCTGAAAGTCTCGATCTGCCAGACATGCAAACGGATGATTCTTTCACCTTGCTGCCACTGCGTGCTGGCAAGGTAATTTCCTACGCAGGCCACAATGCCCAACTCTTCGTGCAGTTCACGAGCCAGAGCCTGTGGCTGGCTCTCATGCGCTTCAACCTTGCCACCGGGGAACTCCCACAAACCGGCCTGATCGCTACTGCTATCGCGCTGGGCGAGTAAAATTCTGCCGTCTTTTTCCATAATGGCGGCGACAACGTCGATGATTTTCATATGAATGATCGGTAAGGCCCCGTTATCACCACGGGGCAGGGAATTACAGTGAAAACTCGGCCCAGACCGGCGCATGGTCGGAAGGTTTTTCCATCCCGCGGATCTGATAGTCAATACCCGTCGCCTTGCAGCGTGCGGCCAGAGGCGTGCTGGCCAGTAACAGATCGATACGCAGCCCACGGTTTTCATCGAAGCCGCGCGAACGGTAATCAAACCATGAGAACTCGTCGTTGCGCTCCGGGTTGGCATGGCGATAGGTATCCACCAACCCCCAGTCCAATAGGCGTTCCATCCATTCACGCTCTTCAGGTAGGAAAGAACATTTGCCGGTACGCAACCAACGTTTGCGGCTATCTTCGCCGATGCCGATATCAAAATCACTGGGGCTGATGTTCATATCACCCATGATCAATACCGGGGATTCCGCAGAAAGCTGCTGCTCCAAGTAATTTTGAAGATCCTGATAGAAACGGGTTTTGGCCGGGAATTTGACCGGGTGGTCGCGGCTCTCTCCTTGCGGAAAATAGCCATTAATCACCGTCAGCGTTCCCTGTGGAGTCGCCAGATCGGCCATGATAATCCGGCGTTGGGCATCGTCTTCGTCAGTCGGAAAACCACGACGCACGGCAAGCGGTTTCTCTTTGGTCAGCAGGGCAACACCGTAGTGGCTTTTTTGCCCATGGTAGAACACGTGATAACCATGCTGGCTTACCTCTTCCAGCGGAAACATATCGTCGTGAACTTTTGTTTCCTGTAGGCCGATCACATCCGGCTGATGTTGATCAATAATAGCGGCCAGTTGATGTGGACGTGCACGCAGTCCATTGATATTAAAAGAGACAAACTTCATGAGCGATGCCGTTTTTATCAGAAAAATGTGTTCAGATAGTAGCAGAGTTTGGCCGGAAAGGTAACGCGGACCAGCGGCAGAGGGCCGCTGGCTGAGGAAGGATTATTTTGCCCAACGGTCGTAATTTTTGGCTTGGTAATCGTCAAGCTGTTGTAACAGAGTTTGTGCTGAATGACTGATGTGCAGGGTGTTGAGGTAATCCTGGCGCATGAAGCCCTGATCGGCCACCTGCTGCAAAAAACCACTCAATGGACGATAAAAGTCGTTTACATTCAGCAACCCGACCGGCTTGTTGTGATAGCCGATCTGCCCCCAGGTCCAGATTTCGAACAGCTCTTCCAAGGTACCAATACCGCCCGGCAGAGCAATAAATCCGTCAGCCAGCTCGGCCATCCGCGCTTTGCGGGTATGCATATCAGGCACCACTTCCAGCTTGGTTAAACCACGATGCGCTGTTTCTGCCTCCACTAAACGTTCGGGGATGACGCCCACAACTTCGCCGCCAGCTTCGAGTACCGCGTCGGCGACAATGCCCATCAGCCCTTTTTTACCGCCACCATAGATTAAACGCCGCCCCTGAGTGGCAATCACCTGCCCCAGAATACGCGCATTTTCAGCATAGGCCGGGTTAATCCCTTCGCTGGCACCACAAAAAACGCAGATATTGTTACGCATACACAGTTCCTTACCGCTTTCAAAGAAGCCAGTGGTATAACGAATTGCGAGCGGGAGTTCAAGTAGGGGATTCATTGGTTGGATCGACGTAAGCGCTGAGTGGGAAGGATGACCGCGCTAAAGCGCGTTGTCTCGCTGCGCTCGACTCGAACCTTGGTCGAAGCTTCTCATCCTTCCCCCTGTGCGAAGAAATATGGGTATACGGAGTTGATTGTGACTTTGGGGGGGATTATACAAGGATGGTGGTGGGGGAAGGATAACTCGTCGCGTTGCTCCTCGCCCTTCGGGCCGCGCTAAAGCGCGTTGTCTCGCTGCGCTCGACTCGAACCTTGGTCGAAGCTTCTCATCCTTCCCCTGTGCGAAGAAATATGGGTACACGGAGTTGATTGTGACTTTGGGGGGATTATACAAGGATGGTGGTGGGGGAAGGATTCGAACCTTCGAAGTCTGTG
>NZ_MOXD01000001.1:528483-528662 GCF_001976145.1 Serratia oryzae | reverse complement strand
GGGGTATTGATTAAAAAGCCTGCTGATTTTTTTGAGTGCTTCACGCTAAGAATTACCGCGCCGCGCTCGAACTTTGTCATCTTTCCCTCAATATTCGATGATACTCCGGTTTTCACGGCACTCACGTCGATAGAGGAAAGATGGTGGTGGGGGAAGGATTCGAACCTTCGAAGTCTGTG
>NZ_MOXD01000001.1:0-528434 GCF_001976145.1 Serratia oryzae | reverse complement strand
TGGCCTTGCTTAACGAATGTCTGTCTCGGTAAGCGGGGCGCATCATATCAGATGAAGCGCTCGTGTAAAGCATTGAAATGCAGAAAATGAATTGTTTGCCGTTTTTTTATTCTTGGCGGTGTTTCCGTGAACGAAAGACACCGCTTTCTTGCACAACTACAGGATCACCGTGCGGTTGCCATACACGAATACCCGTTGCGCCAGCACACGATATAAAGCACGGCTGAGCACGTTTTTCTCTACATCGCGCCCGGCACGCATCATATCTTCTGCTGAATAGGTGTGATCGACATGAATGACATCCTGCATGATGATCGGGCCTTCATCCAGGCTGTCGTTCACGTAGTGTGCCGTGGCACCGATAATCTTCACGCCACGCTCATACGCCTGGTGGTAAGGGCGTGCGCCGATAAAGGCGGGCAGGAACGAATGGTGAATATTAATCACCTGATTCGGGTAGCGCTGCACGAATTCCGGCGTTAGAACGCGCATATATTTGGCCAGCACGACGTAGTCGGGCAAGTACTGATCGATCTGTGCCGCCATTTTCTGATCGTGCTGTTCGCGCGTCAGGCCTTCGTGGCTTACCAGATGGAAAGGAATATCGAAGCGCTCTACCAGCGTCTGCAATGTGGCGTGGTTACCAATAACGGCGGCGATTTCAACATCTAAACCACCATAAGCGCTTTTCATCAGCAGATCGCCCAGGCAGTGGGCCTCTTTGGTGACCAGCACCACGATGCGCCGGCGGCCCGCGCTGTGTAACTCGCGCACGGAACCTTGGGGTAATGCACCGTCCAGATCCGCCAGCAGCGTGGCATCGTTGAAAATCCCCTCCAGTTCGGTACGCATAAAGAAGCGGCCGGTCAGGTGATCCACAAATTCATTGTTCTGCACGATATTCAGTTCATGCTTGTAACAGATGTTGGTGATCTTGGCGATCAGCCCTTTGGCATCGGGGCAGATGGTGCGTAGAATTTTTCTTTGTACATTTTGGTGTGGCATGAGTATGTGGATCCTGTCTGATACTTAGAGCCTATCCCAGTAGGCTTTTAACTCGCAGGCTCATTGCCCGCAGCACTTTTTATATTTTTTGCCTGAACCGCAGGGGCACGTGGCATTTCGCCCCGGTTGGGGTTTGATTCCGTCGATATAGTACCAGCGTTGCCCAAGGCGAAGAAAGCGTGAACGTTCATGTATCGCACCAGGCTTAGCTGCGTCATCGGCGAAACGGGCCACGAACTCGACATAGCCTTCGTCGGCGTTGCTGCCAGCTTGTTCGTTCACCACCGTCAGGCCAAGCCATTCGGTGTGCGCGAAACTGCCGACAATCGCGCCACGTGACTCTTCTGCCCGGCAGTCTGGGTGCCAGGTAGCAATCAGATAATCTGCGCAGTGCTTTACATAGGCGGTATAGCGTGAACGCATCAGTTTGCCAGGGGTAGGGGCGTGCTGGTTGCCAGAAATCAACGGCTCGCAACAAAGGCTATACGCCAGCCCGCTGCCACAAGGGCATAATTCAGTCACAAGAGTGCCTCAAGGTGGTTGGCTAAGAGGTGTATCAGAGCCAAAGCTAAAATAAATTTATACCTTTCATACTTCAAGTTGCATTTGCGCGTTCACCCGAGTCACTTACTTGAGCAAGCTCCTGGGGATTATGAGCTTCAAAGAGGCTCACTCTGTGGGCCCGCGCTGTTCAAATCGGTCTTTACCCGGTTTGTCGTCTTCCTGCCGCTCGAATTATTTTGGGTATAGCGCATATGTTACCTAACATTATTCTTCAGTGACAATGTACCCTACGATCAAGGGTGAATGAATTCACCAAGCACAGGATGGCAGATAATGCGGAAAATCAAAATCGGGCTGGCATTAGGTGCAGGGGCCGCAAAAGGTTGGGCGCATATTGGGGTGATCAATGCGCTGCGAAAACGAGGAATTGAAATTGATATCGTTGCCGGTTGTTCGGTTGGTGCGCTAGTCGGTGCGGCGCTTGCTTGCCATCGGTTGCCAGCGATGGAGCACTGGGTGCGTTCATTCAGCTACTGGGACGTGATCCGGCTGATGGATCTTACCTGGCAGCGCGGTGGCTTATTACGTGGCGAACGGGTCTTCAATGCGGTCGGTCAACTATTGAAAGTTGATGATTTCGCCGATTGCGCGCTCAAATTTGGCGCTGTCACCACCAATCTCAGCACCGGGCGCGAACTGTGGATGACCAAAGGGGATATCCAACAGGCAATTCGTGCTTCCTGCAGTATGCCGGGGCTGCTGGCTCCTGTATGGTTTGAGGGGTATTGGCTGGTGGATGGTGCGTTAGTGAACCCGGTACCCATTTCACTGACCCGTGCGATGGGGGCAGATATTGTGATTGCGGTGGATTTACAACATGATGCACATCTGATGCAGCAGGATTTATTCTCGGTGCACAACACCGGTGAAGACGCCGCCAGCGAAGAGGCAAACAATACCATAATAGATAATTGGCGCGGGCGTCTGCGAGATCGCATCAACAAAGTGATGTTGAAGAAGCCCAGTTTTACACCGACCGCGATGGAAATCATGAGTACCTCAATCCAGATGCTGGAAAATCGGGTAAAACGGAATCGAATGGCCAGCGATCCCCCAGATGTCTTGATACAACCGTACTGCCCGCAGATATCCACGTTGGATTTTCATCGTGCGAGCGAGGCGATCGAAGCTGGCAGGTTGGCGGTCGAAAAACAGATAGATATCTTGGCGCCATTGATAAAAAATAAATAATTACCGGTTCTTAGAGTGGAATGATGCTGTTAGGGAGACTTTCGGCAGGCACAAGTGACCATTATGAGCCACTATTACATCATGAAAAGGGAAGAGGCTCGGCCGATGGTATTACCACTGACAAATAAGCACATCTTAATTGTTGAGGACGAACAGGTGTTTCGTTCGGTGCTTGTTGGCTATCTGAGATCGTTAGGTGCGCAAACCAGTGAGGCTGTTAATGGTTTGCTGGCGCTGAGTGCGGTTGAAGAAGTGAACCCTGATTTAATCCTGTGCGATCTGGCTATGCCAGAAATGAACGGTATTGAGTTTGTTGAACACCTGCGTCTGCAAGGGATACAAATCCCCGTGCTGGTGATCTCGGCGACCGATAAAATGGCGGATATTGCCAAGGTTTTGCGCTTGGGCGTGCAGGATGTGTTGTTAAAACCGCTTACCGACCTGAACCGTTTGCGTGAGGCAATATTGGAGTGCCTATACCCCAATATGTTTACGTCTCAGGCTATTGAAGAAGTTGAACTGCTGAAAGATTGGGATGCATTGAGCAAAAATCCTTCCGAGGCGGTGAGGTTGCTTAAACAATTACAACCGCCAGTGCAGCAGACAATTGCCCATTGTCGTATTAATTATCGTCAGTTAACGACGGCTGAAAGCCCCGGATTAGTGTTGGATATTGCTGCTTTATCAGATAAGGACCTGGCTTTTTATTGTCTGGATGTAACGCGCGCCGGTGATAATGGGATATTAGCCGCTTTATTGCTGCGCGCATTATTCAATGGATTGTTGCAGGATCATTTAGCAAATCAGCAACATCGCCTGCCGCAAATGTCAGCATTGTTAAAACAAGTTAATCAATTATTGCGTCAAGGGAAGCTGGAAGGGCAATTTCCACTGTTGGTTGGCTATTATCACGCCGAATATAAAAATCTGATCCTTGTTTCGGCCGGTTTGCATGCCAGCCTAAATACTGGCGATAATCAAATCCAGCTAAGCACGGGCATACCTTTGGGGACGTTGGGTGCCGCCTATATGAATCAGATCAACCAGCGTTGTGAGGCCTGGCAGTGTCAGGTATGGGGCAGTGGTGGCCGATTACGTTTGATGCTAAGTGCTGAATAAGACATCAATGACCCCTTTATCTTGCTACATTCTGCTATTTAAAATACCTATTTAGCGTCGGAATTTCGCTGTTGGGTAATTGTCTTAAATGCTCACTATTTGTCGTTGGTGTAATGCTCAGTAGCTTTAAGCTGGTATACTTCGTGAGTTTTTTTGTATAGCAGATTAAGTTCATAATTTGAGCTCGTATTATGGAGAGGAAATAATGCCTGCTTTAGATCGTAAAGTCAGAAAAGCGGTTATCCCCGTAGCAGGATTAGGCACGCGGATGTTGCCAGCAACGAAAGCCATTCCGAAAGAGATGCTGCCGCTGGTTGACAAACCGTTGATTCAGTATGTGGTAAATGAATGTATTGCCGCAGGAATCAACGAAATTATTTTGGTTAGCCATTCCTCTAAGAATTCCATTGAAAATCATTTTGACACCAGTTTCGAGTTGGAAGCGATGCTGGAAAAACGGGTGAAACGCCAACTGCTGGACGAGATTCAATCTATTTGCCCGAAAAATGTCACCTTGATGCAAGTGCGTCAAGGGGTTGCTAAAGGGCTTGGTCATGCGATCATGTGCGCTTATCCCTTGGTGGGCGATGAGCCAGTCGCCGTCGTGCTGCCAGACGTCATCCTTGATGAATACAGTGCCGATCTGCAAAAAGACAACCTGCGTGAAATGTTACAGCGCTTTGAACAAACCGGTATCAGTCAGATCATGGTTGAACCGGTACCGCATAAAGATGTCGGTAACTATGGCGTGGTCGATTGCCGAGGAGTGACGCTGCAGCCAGGTGAAAGCGCGCCGATGGTCAGCGTGGTTGAAAAGCCATCACCCGATGACGCGCCATCTGACTTGGCAATTGTAGGGCGTTATGTGCTTTCTGCCGATATCTGGGCACTGCTGGCTAAGACTCCACCGGGAGCCGGTGATGAAATTCAGCTCACCGATGCGATTGATATGCTGATGCAGAGAGAACCTGTAGAAGCCTATCACCTGAAAGGGGTGAGTCATGATTGTGGTAATAAATTGGGTTACATGCAGGCTTTTGTTGAATATGGCCTGCGCCATGCTAGCCTGGGGCAAGAATTTTCGTTGTGGCTTAAACACTTGGTGAAAGGCGCACAGAAATAATTTTATAGCGTATTGTCTTAATTTGAAAAACTAGGATTTTCCAATGAAAGTAACAGTTTTTGGTATTGGTTATGTTGGCTTGGTACAGGCCGCTGTGTTGGCTGAAGTTGGCCACGATGTCATGTGTATCGATGTAGACGAAAAGAAAGTGGAGAACCTTAAGAAGGGAAATATTCCCATTTTTGAACCTGGTCTAGCGCCGCTGGTGCAACAGAATTACGAGGCCGGGCGCCTGCACTTTACCACGGATGCCAAGGCAGGCGTGGCTCACGGTGCCATTCAGTTTATTGCGGTAGGCACGCCACCCGATGAAGACGGTTCTGCCGATCTAAAATATGTGACTGCCGTGGCTCGCACCATTGCTGAATACATGACCGATCCCAAAGTTGTGATTGATAAATCTACCGTGCCAGTGGGCACCGCAGATAAAGTGCGTGAAGTGATGAGCGAGACGCTAAGCAAACGCGGTGTTTCCATTGCGTTTGATGTGGTTTCCAACCCGGAATTCCTTAAAGAAGGGGCGGCGGTGGCTGACTGCATGCGTCCTGAGCGTATTGTTCTTGGCACCGATAATAAAGATGTTATCGAACCGCTGCGCGAATTATATGAACCGTTCAACCGCAATCACGATCGCATGATCCTGATGGATATTCGTAGTGCAGAGCTGACCAAGTATGCTGCTAACTGTATGCTGGCAACTAAAATCAGCTTTATGAATGAAATCTCTAATCTGGCAGAAATGCTGGGTGCGGATATTGAGAAAGTGCGCCAAGGTATCGGTTCTGATTCTCGCATCGGTTATCACTTTATTTATCCTGGCTGCGGTTATGGCGGTTCCTGTTTCCCGAAAGATGTTCAGGCGCTTATTCGCACGGCAGAGCATATCGGCTATCAGCCGAAGATTTTGCAGGCGGTAGAACAGGTAAACTCTCAGCAGAAATATAAGCTGACAGAGTTTATCAAGCGTCATTTTGGTCATGATGTGAAAGGTAAAACTTTTGCTCTCTGGGGCTTAGCTTTTAAACCCAACACTGATGATATGCGTGAGGCATCTAGCCGAGTGCTGATGGAAACACTGTGGGAATTAGGTGCTTCTGTGCAGGCCTACGATCCCGAAGCGATGACCGAAGCACAGCGTATCTATGGCCAGCGTGATGATTTGAAGTTGATGGGAACCAAAGAAGCAGCATTGCAGGGCGCCGACGCCTTGGTTATCTGCACCGAATGGCAGAATTTCCGTGCGCCAGATTTTGACGTCATGAAAAAAGCGCTCAAGCAGCCGGTAATTTTTGATGGGCGTAACCTGTTTGATCCAGAACGCTTACAGGCGCGCGGTTTTACTTATTATGGCATTGGTCGTGGCGCATCGATTAAGCCGGTCATTTAAGAGGTGAGCATGAAATTCCTGGTTACAGGCGCTGCAGGGTTTATTGGGTATCACGTAGTAGAGCGTTTGTTAGCCGCTGGGCATCAGGTTGTCGGTATCGACAACCTGAATGATTATTATGATGTCGGCTTGAAGCTGGCGCGGCTTGAGCTGCTGGCTGATAAACCCGCATTTCAATTTATCAAGCTGGATCTGGCCGATCGCAGCGGTATAGCCGGGCTTTTCGTCGCGCATCAGTTCGAACGTGTTATTCATCTTGGTGCTCAGGCTGGAGTGCGTTATTCGTTGGATAATCCGTTAGCCTATGCTGATGCAAACCTGATTGGTCATCTGAACATCCTCGAAGGCTGCAGGCATAATAAGGTAGGGCATTTACTGTATGCATCATCCAGCTCGGTATATGGCCTTAACCGTAAGTTGCCTTTTTCGACGGAAGACTCGGTCGATCACCCGATATCTTTGTATGCGGCAACCAAAAAAGCTAATGAATTGATGGCTCATAGTTATTCGCATTTATATGGGCTTCCTACAACGGGCTTACGCTTTTTCACCGTCTACGGTCCTTGGGGTCGTCCGGATATGGCTCTGTTTAAATTCACTAAAGCGATATTGGCGGGTGAGAGCATTGATGTATATAACCACGGCGAAATGCATCGTGACTTTACTTACATTGATGATATTACCGAGGCGGTCGTGCGTTTACAGGACATCGTTCCTCAGCCTAACGTCAATTGGACGGTTGAACAGGGTTCGCCAGCGACCAGTTCTGCGCCATATCATATTTATAATATCGGCAATAGTAGCCCGGTGAAACTAATGCAATATATCCATGCTCTGGAAAAGGCATTAGGTGTTACCGCTCGCAAGAATATGTTGCCGATGCAACCTGGCGATGTCATGGATACCAGTGCGGATACCGATGAGCTTTACCAAACTATCGGTTTTAAGCCTGAAATCAGCGTCGAAGAGGGCGTTAAGCGGTTTGTCACGTGGTATAAAACGTTTTATAAAGTTCAGTAAATGAACATCGGCAGGGTAAATAAAGGGGCTTCGGCCTCTTTTTTTTATGGGGTTGGCATCTGACTGATATCTTACAATGAAAGCCCATAAGGGACGTCTTGGAAAAGCAAAAAGCTCCCATAGGGAGCTTTTTGAGTGAGCTAAAAGCCGCTATTACAGCAGGAAATCGTCTAAGGATTTACCTTGTTCTTCGATGGCTTTTTTAATCACAGCCGGAGTACGGCCCTGGCCGGTCCAGGTCTTCATTTCGCCGTTTTCGTCTTTATATTGGTATTTAGCTGGGCGTGCTGCACGCTTCGCTTTACCTGCGGCTTTGGTTGCAGCCATAGTTTGCAGCAATTCGTTTGGATCAATACCATCAGCAATCAGCATTTCACGGTATTGCTGCAGCTTACGAGTGCGCTCTTCAATTTCTGCTTGCGCTTGGCTGTCTTCTTCGCGGCGCTCGTTAACCACAACTTCCAATTTCTCGAGCATCTCTTCCAGAGTTTCGAGGCTGCATTCTCTTGCCTGTGCACGCAGAGTGCGGATGTTGTTCAAAATCTTTAATGCTTCGCTCATTGTTCTAGTCTCAAATTATATTGGTGGGAGGCGTTTGGATAATAATAGAGTGCTCTTTTCTTTTCTGCAATAGCCAAATTGAAAAGAGTCCTACATTTATCTTTAAAAAAAACCGCTATTGAGAACTATCTTGCTAATAGCACGGGCGGGCCTAACTATTACGCCACATGTTTCTACGCTAAATTCTTAACGCTGCGTTGTGTGTTCATCAGCCTAAAAGGCATTTTACAGAGCAGTTATAATTGCGTTCTATAACAATATGAGGATGAGTTCTCTGGCTTAATCACTATCAGGAAACGCAAACATTGTAAACAACGGGGGGATATGCATAAAGATAACGTTGGTAAGGTCATATCATGTAAGAGTGCAATTAACGCCGTAAGAATTGGTGATAAGACTTTTAATAGTGTGTCTCTCCTTTCAGGCTTGCCCACCACCGGTCTGTCCATCCCCCTTTTGTTGCCATTAATGAGCTTGGTTAACCATTGGTAATAATTAAATTTTACTGTTTATGTAAGAGTATCCTGTAAATAGATGTAAAAATGGGCAAGCTTTGCAGCAAAATGCTTCATGCTTGTTGGCTTATTACCTGGTTCGAGAATGATTTGCGGGTAGGCTGAGTCTAGCTTAAGGATATGCTACACTGCTCAACGCATCTTTGACTGAATATTTCTTATACCACTGGAGTCGCGGGCCATGGCTCAACTTTATTTCTATTACTCTGCTATGAATGCAGGAAAATCCACCGCGTTATTACAATCTTCATATAACTATCAAGAACGTGGTATGCGAACCTTAGTGTTTACGGCTGAGATTGATCACCGCTTTGGTGTTGGTAAAGTCAGTTCGCGAATAGGGCTATCGTCACAGGCACAGCTCTATAATAAAGAAACGCAACTGTATACCATGATTAATCAAGAGCACCATCAGCAGCCCGTACACTGCGTTTTGGTTGATGAAAGCCAATTCCTGACGAAAGAGCAGGTAGAAGAGCTTTGTGAGGTGGTTGATCAACTGGATATTCCAGTACTGTGTTACGGCTTGCGCACGGACTTCCTTGGCGAGCTGTTTATTGGCAGCCACTATTTGCTGGCTTGGGCGGATAAGCTGGTAGAGCTGAAAACTATCTGCCACTGCGGCCGTAAAGCCAATATGGTGCTGCGTCTAGGGGAGAACGGCAAAGCGCTGCATGCGGGCGAGCAGGTGGTTATCGGCGGCAATGAAAGCTACGTCTCCGTATGCCGTAAACATTATAAAGAAGCGATAAAGACCCAGGAGTGATCTTGCCTCAGGGGGCCCACAGCGCGCTTCTGTGCGGTTTTAATTGAATGCCGGTAGCAGTGCACTGGTTTTTTGGTGAGATGAACATAGAAGGCGTTAAACGCCGTTTGAATGCCTATAAAAAACCCGCCTAAAAGGCGGGTTTTTTTGTCAGCTCAGAGAGCCTGTTACTTCTTGGACTTTTTTTCTGCCTTGGCGGCAACCGGAGCCACTACCGCAGCTTCTTCTGTGGCTTCGCTGAATTCGCGGCCATAGAAGGTATCCAGCATGATTTGCTTCAGTTCAGCAATCAGCGGATAACGTGGGTTAGCACCGGTACACTGATCATCAAACGCGTCTTCAGACAGTTTGTCGACCTTAGCCAGGAAGTCCGCTTCCTGCACGCCAGCTTCACGGATAGAAGCTGGGATGCCCAGTTCTGCTTTGATCTCGTCCAGCCATTTCAGCAGTTTCTCGATCTTCTGCGCCGTGCGGTCGCCCGCAGCACTCAGGCCGAGGTGATCGGCGATCTCAGCGTAGCGACGACGTGCCTGTGGGCGGTCATACTGGCTGAATGCGGTCTGCTTGGTCGGGTTATCGTTCGCGTTATAGCGGATAACGTTAGAGATCAACATGGCATTGGCCAAGCCGTGCGGGATATGGAACTCGGAGCCCAGTTTGTGGGCCATGGAGTGACATACACCCAGGAAGGCGTTGGCGAACGCAATACCGGCGATAGTCGCGGCGTTGTGAACACGTTCACGAGCGACCGGGTTCTTCGCGCCTTCTTTATAGCTGGCTGGCAGATATTCTTTCAGCAGTTTCAGCGCTTGCAGCGCCTGGCCGTCTGAATATTCGTTGGCCAGTACAGAAACATAAGCTTCCAGGGCATGAGTCACCGCATCCAGGCCGCCGAAGGCGCACAGGGATTTCGGCATGTTCATCACTAGGTTGGCATCGACAATCGCCATATCCGGGGTCAGCGCATAGTCTGCCAGAGGATATTTCTGGCCAGTAGCGTCATCGGTCACTACCGCAAACGGCGTTACTTCTGAGCCGGTACCTGAAGTGGTGGTGACGGCGATCATCTTCGCTTTCACACCCATTTTCGGGAACTTATAGATACGCTTACGGATATCCATAAAGCGCAGCGCCAGATCTTCGAAGTGGGTTTCAGGATGTTCGTACAGCACCCACATGATTTTCGCGGCGTCCATCGGTGAACCACCACCCAGCGCGATGATCACGTCCGGCTTGAAGGAGTTCATCTGCTCTGCACCCTTACGGACGATGCTCAGCGTTGGGTCGGCTTCTACTTCAAAGAACACTTCAGTTTCAATACCGTGCGATTTCAGAACTTTGGTGATCTGATCGGCATAGCCGTTATTGAACAGATAGCGGTCGGTCACGATAAAGGCGCGTTTTGCCCCATCGGTAGCCACTTCTTCCAGCGCGATAGGCAGTGAGCCACGGCGGAAGTAGATTGATTTAGGAAGTTTGTGCCACAACATGTTTTCTGCTCGCTTCGCTACAGTTTTCTTGTTGATCAGGTGTTTTGGACCGACGTTTTCAGAGATGGAGTTACCACCCCATGAACCGCAGCCCAGCGTCAGCGATGGCGCGAGTTTAAAGTTGTACAGGTCACCGATACCACCCTGAGAAGCCGGGGTGTTGATCAGAATACGTGCGGTTTTCATCTTGTCGCCGAAGTACTCAACGCGCGCAGTCTGGTTGTCTTGGTCGGTATACAGGCAAGAAGTGTGGCCAATACCGCCCATAGCGACCAGTTTTTCGGCTTTGCTGACCGCGTCTTCGAAGTCTTTGGCACGATACATGGCCAGAGTCGGCGACAGTTTTTCGTGGGCAAACGGCTCGGATTCGTCAACCAGTTTCACTTCACCGATCAGGATCTTGGTGTTGGCAGGGACTTTAAGACCGGCCATTTCAGCGATTTTTGGTGCGGACTGGCCGACGATGGCGGCATTCAGGCCACCATTTTTCAGGATGATATCCTGCACGGCTTTCAGCTCTTTACCCTGCAGCAGGTAGCCACCATGGGAAGCGAAACGCTCGCGGACGGCATCGTACACAGAGTCAACCACGATAACTGACTGTTCAGAGGCACAGATAACGCCGCTGTCGAAGGTTTTCGACATCAGGATAGACGCCACAACGCGCTTGATATCGGCAGTCTCATCAACCACTACCGGTGTATTACCGGCGCCCACACCGATAGCCGGTTTGCCGGAGCTGTAAGCTGCTTTCACCATGCCTGGGCCACCGGTGGCCAGAATCAGGTTGATGTCTGGGTGGTGCATCAGTTGGTTAGAAAGATCAACGGTAGGCTGATCGATCCAGCCGACGATATCTTTTGGTGCACCCGCTGCGATAGCGGCCTGCAGCACAATGTCTGCAGCTTTATTGGTAGCGTTTTTCGCACGTGGGTGTGGCGAGAAAATAATACCGTTACGGGTCTTCAGGCTGATCAGTGCTTTAAAGATGGCGGTAGAGGTTGGGTTGGTGGTAGGCACGATACCGCAAATCAGGCCAATCGGTTCTGCGATAGTGATGGTACCAAAAGTATCGTCTTCTGAGAGGATACCGCAGGTTTTTTCATCTTTATAAGCGTTGTAGATATATTCAGAAGCGAAGTGGTTTTTGATCACTTTATCTTCAACGATACCCATGCCTGATTCTTCAACGGCCATTTTAGCCAGGGGAATACGGGCATCGGCGGCGGCGAGGGCAGCAGCGCGGAAAATTTTATCAACCTGCTCTTGCGAGAAGTTGGCATACTCGCGCTGGGCTTTCTTGACACGTGCTACAAGCTCGTTCAGTTCAGCGACATTCGTTACAGCCATAATGCTCTCCTGATAATGTTAAACTCTTTCAGTGAATAAGCCGTTCGAGCAACTAGTATAGCTTTGTGAGAGAAGGGTGTCTGTTAAGGCACCATGGCTTTCTCGTCTTTGGCGGCTCGCACTGCTGATTAACTTAAAGAGCTTCTAGTCGAGTAGAGGAACAGCGATGCGCTCTGAAACCTGTTCTACCTTCTGACTATGACAAAGAGCTTAACTATTCCTGAGTAGTTGTTTTGTGATTTAAATCATAAAAATCGCAAGCTGACACCTTTCAGCAAGTGTTTGTTGATAATTACTCTCATTTGTTTGAGTGCTATCGGTGTTTTCACACTTAAAACATCAATGGCCATACAGTTAGTTAACAATGGAGAATTACTTTGTAACATTCTGGCATCGCAGATAAAAATGCTGTACTCAGTGGATGGATTACTGGACCCGATTCCATTACATTAGCGCGCGTATGCTGGGGTAAGCAGGCGTTGCAAAACCAGCGGCAGGCGAGCCAGCCCCGGTGGGCTTACACTGATAGGTAACTCGGTGAGGGGCGCTGATTCCCCTGATACAGGCAGTGTCTCTTTTACAGCTATTTATGCGGAGTTTTTCGTGGGCCAATCTCTGTTGGATTTTTCTGTCTATATCAAGTTTTTTGTTGGCTTGTTTGCATTGGTAAACCCGGTGGGTATTTTACCGGTCTTTATTAGTATGACCAGTTATCAGGCGGAGGCAGGGCGCAATAGAACCAACCTGACGGCCAACCTGTCGGTAGCGATTATTTTGTGGACTTCGCTGTTTCTGGGGGAGGCCATACTGCGCGTGTTTGGTATTTCCATCGACTCTTTCCGCATCGCCGGTGGGATCCTGGTTGTAAGCATTGCGATGTCGATGATCAGCGGCAAGTTAGGTGAAGACAAACAGAACAAACAAGAAAAATCAGAAAGTGCCATTCGTGAAAGCATCGGTGTGGTGCCCTTGGCACTGCCGCTGATGGCGGGGCCGGGGGCGATCAGCTCGACTATTGTCTGGAGTTCGCGTTACCACAGTTGGCAGAATCTGTTAGGTTTCAGCCTGGCCGTTGCCGTGTTTGCTTTCTGCTGCTGGTTGCTGTTCCGGGCTGCGCCATTGCTGGTGCGTTTACTGGGGCAGACCGGAATCAACGTTGTTACGCGTATCATGGGCCTGTTGCTGATGGCATTGGGTATCGAATTTATTGTCACTGGTATCAAAGCGATATTTCCGGGATTGTTATAGCCACGAATATACGCTAACTGCGAGCCTCTTTCCTGAGGCTCGCAGCTTAGGGGCTCAACTCTTTTTTATCCGTCCAACGTAAACATTATTCTGCTTTAATTAACGACGGCATCTGCTTGGTTTTTATTCTATTTTACGCCACTGCAGCAAACACCTGCCTGTAGCAGCCAATAAAACACCTAGTATTATTTCCAGTATCTTTTATAAGCCTATTTCTGCCGCTTTTCTCCTTTGCTAATCAAATCTGCTGTTAATTTAATCACATCATTCTGTAGGGCTTGTCTCCGTATCATCCAGGTGTTATTAGTGATAAACCGCACATAAGCAGGTGTTTATTCTTTGAACTGCCTTTTTGTTAACGAAATGTTTCTGTTTTGGCTTTTTTGCTGAGTCAGCAACGAGTAATCAGAAGATTTCCTTTTTTACTTAATAAAATCATTAAATTAAATTTAGAGGGTGATTTCTATCAGGAGGGGTGGGAGTGACGTTATGGGGGTGAAAAGCGAAACACTTAACAAATTTGCAAAATTTATTGGCTAAGGATTTTTGCTTCTGCTAGTTTCCGAGCAACTTCACTGCTGATAATTCTTAGTTTTTCGCGTAAAGCAGGAATGAATTTTGTGAGTATTATTTTATTTGGTTTTTTTACTAAATATTTCAAAGTATGACCAATTCATATTTGCTCGATAAAAGGAACCTTCAGGATGCAGCAAACCATCAAGTACACATCGTTGGTAGCGATGATTGCTGGAATATTAGGCGGAACAGGCGTTAATTGCGCACAGGCTGCGAATGTGCCCACTGGCGTAACGCTGGCAGAGCAACAGCACATCGTGATCAACAACGGTTCGGAAGTGGCTTCATTGGATCCGCATAAAGTCGAAGGCAACCCTGAAAGTAATATTATCCTCAATCTGCTGGAGGGCTTGGTCAGCACCGATGCCAATGGTCAACTGGTACCGGCCGTGGCGGAGCGCTGGGAAAATACTCATTATCAGACTTGGACATTCCATTTGCGCAAAGACGCGGTGTGGAGTGACGGTTCGCCGGTCACCGCACAAGATTTTGTCTACAGCTGGCGGCGTTTGGCCGATCCTAAGACCGGTTCTCCTTATACCAGCTATTTGCAGTATGCCAGGCTCGATAACGTTGACGAGATCCTTAGCGGTAAAAAACCTGCGCAAGCGCTTGGGGTAAAGGCTATTGACGATCGCACCCTGCAGGTCACGCTGAGTGAGCCGGTACCGTACTTTGTCAGCATGCTTTCCCATACGTCGATGAAGCCCGTAAAACAATCTGTGGTGGAGCGTTTTGGTGACAAATGGACGTTGCCACAGAACTACGTCGGTAACGGTGCCTACCGCCTGAAAGCGTGGATCGTTAACGAGCGCATTGTGCTTGAGCGCAGCCCGAGCTATTGGAACAATAAAAAAACGGTGATTGAACAGGCGACGTTCCTGCCGTTGTCCTCTGAGGTGAGTGATATCAACCGCTATCGCAGCGGCGAAATTGATATTACCAATAGCGCCATTCCACCGAATCTCTACGCTAAAATGAAGCGCGAGATCCCTGAGCAACTGCACGTTAACCCCTATTTGTGCACTTTCTACTACGAAATCAATAATCAACGCGCGCCATTCACCGATGCGCGCGTGCGCGCGGCCGTTAAGATGACGTCGGATCGCGACCTTATCGCCAAACAGATCATGGGCCAGGGGCAAATTCCGGCTTACACCTATACACCGAGCTTTATCGCCGGGGGAGCCTTTGCCCAACCGGAATGGGCTGGCTGGACGCAGGAAAAACGCAACGCAGATGCTCAAAAGCTGTTACAGGCAGCGGGATTCAGCGCGGAAAAACCACTTCAGTTCACCTTGCTGTACAACACGTCTGATCAGAATAAACAGCAGGCGATAGCGGCGGCCTCCATGTGGAAGAAAAACCTGGGCGCTGAGGTTACATTGCAGAACCAGGAGTGGAAAACGTCGTTGCAGAGTCGCCATGAGGGCCAGTTCGATGTCGCTCGCGCCACCTGGTGCGGGGATTACAACGAGCCGAGCGCCTTTCTCAATATGCTGCTTTCCAACAGCAGTAATAATACCTTTTTCTATAAGAGCCCGGCGTTTGACGCACTGCTTGGCAGCACGCTAAAAGCGCCGGACGCCGCCGCGCGCGCGGCTATTTATCAGCAGGCAGAAACGCTGCTGGATAAGGATTCTGCCTTGATCCCGGTGTATTACCGGGTTAGCGCACGCTTGGTTAAACCCACGGTCGGCGGTTTTACCGGCAAAGATCCGCTTGATTATGTTGATGTGAAAAACTTTTACATCATCAAGCAGTAACGACGGGTATTACCGGCAACAACGGTAATACAGAGCAAAGGCTGCGCCGTGTCGTTCCGCGGCGGCTGGCCAAAATCCCACCCGGTCAACGGGCAACGCAGAACCCATGATGGTTCTGTGATAATAAAAACTGGAGTTAACGATATGACCAACATCACAAAAAAATCACTCCTGGCTGCCGGTATTATTGCCGCGCTGGGGATTACAGCAATGGGAAGTGCGATCGCGGCTGAGGTGCCAGCGGGGGTACAGCTGGCAGACAAGCAGGAAATCGTTAAAAACAACGGTGCAGAAGTACAGTCTCTCGACCCGCACAAAATTGAAGGGGTGCCAGAGAACAACGTTACCCGCGATCTGATCGAAGGGTTGGCTAACACTACACCGGATGGTTCCATCGTTCCGGGCGCGGCAGAAAGCTGGGATAACAAAGACTTTAAAGTGTGGACCTTCCATCTGCGTAAAGACGCTAAGTGGTCTAACGGCCAACCGGTGACGGCGCAGGATTTTGTCTATAGCTGGCAGCGTATTGTCGATCCGAAAACCGCATCTCCTTATGCCAGCTACCTGCAATATGCCCACGTAGAGAACGTTGATGACATCATTGCCGGTAAAAAAGACAAATCCACCTTGGGCGTGAAAGCCATTGACGATCACACTTTCCAGGTCACGCTGACCGAACCGGTGCCTTATCTGGTGGAAATGACCCAGCACTACGCCATGAAGCCGGTCAATAAAGAAGCGGTAGAGAAGTTTGGCGAGAAATGGACTCTGCCACAGAACTACGTCAGCAACGGCGCCTATAAGCTGAAAGACTGGGTGGTGAACGAACGTATCGTGCTGGAGCGTAACCCAGAATATTGGGATAACGCCAAAACGGTAATCGATAAAGTGACCTTCCTGCCGATCTCATCGGAAGTGACCGATGTAAACCGCTACCGCACCGGCGAGATCGACATGACCTATAATAACTTGCCGATCGAACTGTTCCAGAAGCTGAAAAAAGAGATCCCGAATGAAGTGCGCGTAGCGCCTTATGTTTGCACCTATTACTACGAAATGAACAATCAGAAAGCGCCGTTTACCGATGCACGCGTGCGTGAGGCACTGAAACTGGGGCTGGATCGCGATATTATCGTCAATAAAGTCAAAAATCAGGGCGATCTGCCAGCGTACAGCTACACTCCGCCTTACGTTGATGGCGCAAAATTAACCGCACCAGAGTGGTTCGGCTGGACGCAGGAAAAACGTAATGAAGAAGCGAAAAAGCTGTTGGCTGAGGCAGGCTATGGCCCAGGCAAGCCGCTGACTTTCTCATTGTTATACAACACTTCCGATCTACATAAAAAACTGGCGATTGCTGCCGCCTCGATCTGGAAGAAAAACCTGGGTGTGGATGTGAAGCTGGTGAACCAGGAGTGGAAAACCTTCCTGGATAGCCGCCATCAGGGGAATTTTGACGTTGCACGTGCTGCTTGGTGTGCAGACTACAACGAGCCTAGCGCTTTCGTGAATACGATGCTGTCGGACAGCAGCAACAACACCTCACATTATAAAAACCCGGTGTTCGATAAGTTAGTGGCTGACACACTGCAAGCCAAAACTAAAGAAGAGCGCGCAGCGCTGTATCAGAAAGCCGAAGCTCAGTTGGATAAAGATTCCGTCATCGCGCCCGTTTATTATTATGTGAATGCCCGCCTGGTGAAACCTTACGTTGGTGGTTACACCGAGACCGACCCGCTTGATAACGTGTACGACAAAAACCTGTACATCATCAAGCATTGATACGGTAAGGATCGGTGGCGTAAGCCGCCGGTCCATTTTCAGACGATAAGCCGTTATCAGGCTGGAGCAGGGCTATGCTTAAATTTATCTTTCGTCGCCTGTTAGAGGCGATCCCAACGCTATTTATTCTTATCACCATCTCCTTCTTTATGATGCGCCTGGCACCCGGTAGCCCATTTACCGGCGAGCGCGCATTACCGCCAGAAGTCATGGCCAATATTGAAGCCAAATACCATTTGAACGACCCAATCTGGAAACAGTACGGGCATTATCTGGTGCAATTGTCGAAAGGCGATTTCGGCCCGTCGTTTAAATACAAAGACTATTCGGTGAACGATTTGGTGGCCGCCTCCTTCCCGGTTTCAGCCAAGCTGGGTTTTGCCGCCTTTATGCTGGCAGTGGTGCTGGGCGTCAGCGCCGGGGTGATCGCTGCGCTGAAGCAGAACACCAAATGGGACTACACGGTAATGGGGTTTGCCATGACTGGCGTGGTGATCCCCAGTTTTGTGGTAGCGCCGTTGTTGGTGCTGATTTTCGCTATCACCTTGAAATGGCTGCCCGGCGGCGGCTGGAATGGCGGGGCACCGAAGTTCATGATCCTGCCGATGGTGGCGTTATCGCTGGCCTATATTGCCAGCATCGCCCGTATTACCCGTGGCTCGATGATCGAAGTGCTGCACTCCAACTTTATCCGCACAGCGCGCGCCAAAGGTTTGCCGATGCGCCGCATTATTTTCCGTCATGCCCTGAAACCCGCGCTGCTGCCGGTGCTGTCGTATATGGGGCCGGCGTTTGTTGGCATCATCACCGGTTCGATGGTGATTGAAACCATCTATGGTCTGCCGGGGATTGGCCAGCTATTTGTCAACGGGGCGTTAAACCGTGACTACTCGCTGGTACTGAGCCTGACCATTCTGGTGGGCGCTCTGACCATTCTGTTTAATGCGATCGTCGACGTGCTGTACGCGGTGATCGATCCGAAAATCCGTTATTAATCTGGAGCACGTCTCATGTTGACGAAAAAGAACAGCGAAGCTCTGGAAAACTTCAGTGAGAAGCTGGAAGTTGAAGGGCGCAGTCTGTGGCAGGATGCGCGCCGCCGCTTTATACATAACCGTGCGGCGGTAACCAGCCTGTTTGTGTTGGCGCTGATAACCCTGTTTGTGGTCTTTGCGCCCTGGTTGTCACAGTTTGCCTATGATGACACCGATTGGGCGATGATGTCGGCCGCGCCAAGTATTGAGTCGGCACACTATTTTGGCACGGACTCCTCCGGGCGCGATCTGCTGGTGCGCGTAGCGATTGGCGGGCGAATTTCGCTGATGGTTGGCGTGGCCGCTGCGCTGGTAGCGGTGGTGGTCGGCACGCTGTATGGTGCGATGTCCGGTTATCTGGGGGGCAAAATCGACTCGGTGATGATGCGCCTGCTGGAAATCCTTAACTCCTTCCCGTTTATGTTTTTTGTGATCCTGCTGGTGACGTTCTTCGGGCAAAACATCCTGCTGATCTTTGTGGCGATCGGCATGGTGTCGTGGCTGGATATGGCACGTATCGTGCGCGGCCAGACCTTGAGCCTGAAGCGCAAAGAGTTTATCGAAGCGGCGCTGGTTTGTGGCGTTTCGACGCGCAATATCGTGTTGCGCCATATCGTGCCAAACGTGCTGGGCGTGGTGGTGGTCTATGCCTCGCTGCTGGTGCCGAGCATGATCCTGTTTGAATCCTTCCTGAGCTTTTTGGGATTAGGAACGCAGGAGCCGTTAAGCAGTTGGGGGGCATTACTCAGCGATGGCGCCAACTCGATGGAGGTTTCACCCTGGTTGCTGCTGTTCCCGGCAGGCTTCCTGGTGGTCACTCTGTTCTGTTTCAACTTTATCGGCGATGGCCTGCGTGATGCCCTCGATCCGAAAGATCGCTAAGGAGTGCCATCATGAGCATTATTGAAAATCCATTGCTGCTGGACGTCAACGATCTGCGCGTGACCTTTGCCACGCCAGATGGCGACGTTACGGCAGTAAACGATCTTAACTTCGATCTGCGTGCTGGCGAAACCTTAGGTATTGTGGGCGAGTCCGGCTCCGGCAAATCGCAAACGGCTTTTGCACTGATGGGCCTGCTGGCCAGCAATGGCCGCATCGGTGGTTCGGCGAAGTTTAACGGCCGTGAGATCCTCAACCTGCCAGAAAGCCAGTTGAACAAGCTGCGGGCTGAAGAGATCTCGATGATCTTCCAAGACCCGATGACGTCGCTCAACCCCTATATGCGCGTCGGCGAGCAGCTGATGGAAGTGCTGATGCTGCATAAGAAAATGAGCAAAAGCGAAGCCTTTGAAGAATCGGTACAGATGCTGGATGCGGTAAAAATGCCAGAGGCGCGTAAGCGTATGCGCATGTATCCGCATGAATTTTCCGGCGGCATGCGCCAACGGGTGATGATCGCCATGGCGCTGTTATGTCGGCCCAAATTGCTGATCGCCGATGAGCCCACGACGGCGCTGGACGTGACGGTGCAGGCGCAGATCATGACGTTGCTGAATGAGCTGAAGCGTGAGTTCAATACGGCAATCATCATGATTACCCATGATTTGGGGGTAGTAGCGGGGATTTGCAACAAAGTATTGGTGATGTATGCCGGTCGCACCATGGAATACGGCAGCGCGCGTGATGTGTTTTATCGCCCGAGCCATCCTTATTCGATTGGGCTACTGAATGCGGTACCACGGTTGGACGCTGAAGGTGAATCGCTGATGACCATCCCAGGTAACCCGCCAAACCTGCTGCGTTTACCCAAGGGGTGCCCGTTCCAGCCACGTTGCCCGTATGCCATGGAACAGTGCGCGAGTGCTCCGCCGCTGGAGCAGTTTGGTGAAGGGCGCTTGCGCGCCTGTTTCAAGCCGGTGGAGGCATTGGTATGACTGCAACCGATAAAAAAGTGCTGCTCGAAGTGGCCGATTTAAAAGTGCATTTCGATATTCACGATGACAAACAGTGGTTCTGGCAGGCACCGAAAACCCTGAAAGCGGTCGATGGGGTTACCTTACGGCTGTTCGAAGGTGAAACCTTGGGAGTGGTTGGGGAGTCTGGCTGCGGTAAATCCACCTTTGCCCGCGCGATTATCGGCCTGGTGAAAGCGACCAGCGGCCGGGTTGCCTGGTTGGGGAAAGATCTGCTGGGGATGAGCGATGCTGATTGGCGCAAAACCCGCAGCGATATCCAAATGATCTTCCAGGATCCGCTGGCTTCGCTTAACCCGCGCATGACCATCGGCGAAATCATCGCCGAACCTTTGCGCACCTATCATCCGAAAATGCCGCGCCAGGAAGTGAAGGACAAAGTGAAAGCGATGATGATGAAGGTAGGCCTGCTGCCGAACTTGATCAACCGCTATCCGCATGAATTCTCGGGGGGGCAGTGCCAGCGTATCGGTATTGCCCGCGCGCTGATCCTGGAACCGAAACTGGTGATTTGTGATGAACCGGTTTCGGCGCTGGACGTGTCGATTCAGGCGCAGGTGGTGAATCTGCTGCAGCAGCTGCAGCGCGAGATGGGGCTGTCGCTGATCTTTATCGCCCACGATCTGGCGGTGGTGAAGCACATCTCCGATCGCGTGCTGGTGATGTATTTGGGCCATGCTGTGGAGTTAGGAACCTATGATGAGGTGTATCATAACCCGCAGCACCCTTACACCAAGGCGCTGATGTCGGCGGTGCCGATCCCGGATCCGGACAAAGAGAAGGGCAAGCAGATCCAGCTGTTGGAGGGGGAACTACCGTCACCGATCAACCCGCCGTCCGGCTGCGTGTTCCGCACGCGCTGCCCGATCGCCGGGCCTGAGTGCGCCAAGACGCGCCCGCTGTTGGAGGGGAGTTTCCGCCATGCGGTATCCTGCCTGAAGGTAGATCCGCTTTGATTGACGAGTAACCAATAAAAAACCTGCCGCTGGGCAGGTTTTTTTATCTCGATGAGGCGCTTATTCTTTCCACAAAATGTGGCACAGCTTGTGGTCTTTTTCACGACAAATCAGCACGCGGGCAAAAACGTCATTGATGGGTTCACCGTCGCTGTCTGCCAGGCCAATCACCACCTCAGCAAAGAAGTCCGGGTTCAGATCGTAATCGACATGTTCCTGCCAATCTTCTGCCGGATCGTACAGCTCTGCGCCGCCACGCTCTTCGAACTGCAGATTGAACAGCAGAATATCCGCCGGATCGAGATTGTCGCCAGCCAGTTCCAGGAAAATGTCGTAAGCCTGCTCCAGCGTTTCGTCTTCGGTAAGACGATTATTCAAATCCATAAAAAATCCCGATAACAAATGAATTGGCGTTATTAAACCATGCCCGTTGCGGCTTTTACAGCAACGGACTGAAAAAGTAGAACAAACGCTCAACGATACGGTGCCAGAACGGGCGCTTCAGCCACTCTTGGGCATCCAGCAACTGCGAGCGGGCGATATAGTCATCCTGTACACAGGCCAGGTCGCTACCAAAACCGGCATCGTCAATCACCAGTGTGATCTCAAAGTTCAGCCACAGGCTGCGCATGTCCAGATTGACCGTGCCCACCAGGCTGAGTTGGCCGTCAACCAGCACGCTCTTGGTATGCAGCAACCCGCCTTTGAACTGGTAAATCTTCACCCCGGCTTCCAACAGCTCGGAGAAGAAGGCGCGGCTGGCCCAGCGCACCATCATCGAATCATTGTCGTGTGGCACGATAATGCTGACTTCAACACCGCGCAGCGCAGCGGTACAGATGGCATGCAGCAGATCGTCACTGGGCACGAAGTAGGGCGTGGTCATGATGAGCTGTTCACGTGCGGAATAGACCGCCGTGAGCAATGCCTGGTGGATCATCTCTTCAGGGAAACCAGGGCCGGAAGCGATCACCTGAATGGTATGGCCGGTTTCCTGCTCGAACGGCATGATATTGACGTCGGGTGGCGGTGGCAGAATACGTTTGCCGGTTTCGATCTCCCAGTCACAGGCGTAAACAATCCCTAAGGTGGTGGCTACTGGGCCTTCGGTCCGGGCCATCAGATCGATCCACTGGCCAACGCCTGCGTCTTGCTTGAAGAAGCGCGGATCGACCATGTTCATGCTGCCGGTATAGGCGATGTAATTGTCTATCAATACGATCTTACGGTGCTGTCGCAAATCCATACGGCGCAGGAAAACGCGGAACAGATTAACCTTGAGCGCTTCGACCACTTCGATTCCGGCGTTGCGCATCATGCCTGGGTAGGGGCTGCGGAAGAACTGCACGCTCCCGGCGGAATCCAGCATCAGGCGGCAATGCACCCCACGGCGTGCGGCGGCCATCAAGGATTCCGCCACCTGATCCGCCAGGCCCCCAGGTTGCCAGATGTAAAACACCATCTCAATGTTGTGCTGCGCCAGTTCGATATCGCGAATCAACGCCTTTAGCGTGCTGTCGGTAGTGGTGAGCAGTTGCAACTGATTCCCTTTGACGCCGTCAATACCCTGCCGATTATGGCAAAGCTGGAACAGCGGGCGGGCAACTTCACTGTATTCGGTGGCAAAAATCCGGCGGCTTTCTTTCAGCTCATTCAGCCAGCGTGCGGTAGACGGCCACATGGCTTTGGCGCGCTCGGCACGGCGTTTACCTAAATGCAATTCACCGAAAGATAAATAAGCGACTATCCCCACCAGCGGCAGAATATAGATCACCAACAACCAGGCCATGGCGGAAGGGGCAGTGCGTCGTTTCATAAGAATACGCAATGTGACACCGGCGACAAGCAGCCAGTAGCCAAACACCAGAAGCCAACTGATTACGGTATAAAATGTTGTCATAAAGACGAAAAATCCTGTTCAGAAACCCCTAACAGTGAGTGTACGCACAGAATGGTAAAGGTGAAACCTTTTCCCCGCACTTAAGTGACATAAAAATGATTGATGAAAGGCACTTGCCGAAAATAAAAGAGTACTTTTCTGCAAGCCGATGCGTGTAAACAGCATTTGATAGGCGACTTGGATTGCCGTCTGAAAAGGCTATAATGCCCGCGGTTGGCATTGGATGGGTGAAAGAACGATGAAACGCAGTAGAAACGAGGTGGGGCGCTGGCGGATGCTGCGGCAGATCCAGCGGCGCAGGCGCCATTGGCTGGAGCGCCAGTCCTGTAGTAACCGACATATCATTCGCGTACGCCGCCGGTTGGACGATCAGCACCGCCGCGCATTGTTGTTTGTCATGGCTTATGAATGGTGAAACAAAAACAGTCCCGCTTTGGGACTGTTTTTGGTAAGGATTATTTGCCCAGATAAGCGTTCAGCATCCATACCTGCTTTTCCTGCTCTTTGATGTAATCGCTCATCAGTGAGGAGGTGCCTTCATCACCAGCATCAGCGGCCAGCGTCAGCAGTTCACGCTGCTGCTGCAGCAGAATGGCGTAACCATTCAGCAGGCCGCGTAGCGTGCCTTTGTCGTCGGTCACGTTGGTATCTTCTTTGATGTCTGCGGTTTTCAGGTAGTCACTGAAAGCATGACGCGGTTGTGAACCCAGGGTTAGAATACGTTCCGCCAGCTCATCGACTTTGAGCAACAGATCGTTGTAAGTCTCTTCAAATTTAACGTGCAGTTCAAAGAAGTGCGGCCCGGAAATATTCCAGTGATAACCGCGTACGTTCATATACAGCACCTGATAGTTCGCCAGTAATGCATTCAGAGCGTCAGAGAGTTTTGCTGATTGCTTGGTATCCAGGCCAATATGCGTTTTTGCTGTTTTCTTTGCCGTTGCCATAATAATCTTCTCCTGATTGTGGGTTCCAATGATCTCGTTGACACAATAACTGGATTAATCTCAAGGTTAAAGACGATAGCAAGTATCACTATAATCGCTCAAACCGATAGTACAAAAGTAGAGTAGAGCCTTTATTGACGCAGGGCGAATTTTAATACTCCGGCGCCTAGGCTCACCAGCAGGGTGGCGGCAACCAATACGGCGATAAATGCACGATCGAACGCAGAGCGCGCCAGTTGGATCAGCTCTGCTGCGCTGTCAGCACTCATATTACCCGCTACGCGCAGCGCTTCATCAATGCTGTCATAGGCCAGATCGCCTACCTGCAGGCTATCTGGCAGTGCCAGGCTATGGCTGTAGACCGCCGTCATCAAGCCGCCCAATAGCGTGATGCCCAGCACGCCACCCAGTTCCCAGGAAACGTCTTCGATAGAGGCCACCATACCGGCTTTTTCTTCTGGGGCATTCAGCATGATGGCGGTAGACGCGGCCGTAATGGCGCCGCCAAGACCAAAGCCGATAATAAACAGACAAATAAGCTGCATTACCACGTTGCCTTGATACCAGAAAACGACGCCAAGAATACCCAGCGCGGTGAGGATAAAACCACCGATCAACATACTGCGCTCACCATAGCGTGGCATTAACATCCCGGCTAATGGGCCAGCCAGCGCAGAGGCCACTGGAATAGGGAGAATAAACAGCGCGGCCATTAAAGGCGACATTCCAAGCACCAGTTGCAGGCGTTGACTCAAGACCAGTTCAACCCCAACCAGTGCGATCATCGACATGATCGCCACACCGACACCGCTGGCAAACATACGGTTGCGGAACAGAGAAAAATCGATCATTGGATGCAGGGCGTGCTTCTGGCGGCGCACAAATAGCGTCAGAAACAGGATGCCGAGCGTCACTGCAAGGGCAAAGTCGCGCAGCGAAAGGCTGGGCTTACTCAATTCTTTCAACGCATAGATAGCCGCTACCAGGCCGAGCATGATCTGTATCGAACCCAGCACATCATAAGGGCGCTTATGATCACCGCCGCATTGTGGGATCAAATAGCATGCCAAGGGCAGTACCAGCATCACTACCGGCACGTTGATCAGAAATACTGCTCCCCACCAAAAAGAGGCCAGTAAGGCTCCGCCGACGACGGGCCCAAGCGCTGCGGCACCGGAGGCCACTGCTGCCCAGATGCCGATAGCCAGCGCGCGTTCACGCTCATCGGTAAACACGTGGCGCACAATGGATAAGGTGGCGGGCATCATCATGGCAGCCCCGACGGCCAGAAATGCGCGTGCCGCGATCAGCCACTGCGCGCTGGGGGAAAAGGCGGCGCACAGCGAAGCCAGGGCAAAAACCGGTAACCCGGCGATAAACATATTCTTATGGCCAAGGCGATCGCTTAGCATACCGGCTCCCGGCAGCAATCCGGCGACCACCAAGGGATAGGCGTTCACTATCCAGAGTTTTTGTGATGCAGTGGCATCCAGCGCCAGGGTCAGACGCGGCAAAGCGGTATAAAGCACCGTCATATCGGTAATAATGAGAAATAATGCGCTGGAGATCATTACCAGGATTAACCAGCGGTTTTGGGCGTGCATAATTTTATCCTAAAAAAACCGACGGCGCGGCTGCGCCATCTTGTGGTAACCACCCAATGTCTGCAGTGGTATACTGATTATAATATAAAATCCATACGTTCGTATTGAAAAGAGAATTTCTTAATGGGACGTCAACGAAGCATCGATCGTGACAAAGTGCTGGATGCAGCAGAGGAGATTGTGGCTACCCAAGGTGCCGCCGGGTTAACCATTGATTCGGTGGCTAAAGCCATGGGGATTTCTAAAGGTGGGGTGCAGTATTGCTTCGGTAATAAGGATGCTTTGATTGACGCAATGTTTGAACGCTGGGGCAAAGCTTATGACCGGGTTTTTGACAGCATTGCGGGTAACGATCCGGCTCCGATTACCGTTGTGCAGGCACATATGCAGGCCACACGCAGTTCCGATCAGGCATCCAGCGCCAAAGCGGCGGGCTTAATGGCCACGTTAATACAAACGCCGGAGCATCTGGGCAGCACGCGAGAATGGTATCGCGGCCGTATCGCAGGATTGGATCTGAACACTGAACAGGGCAGAAAGGCGCGATTGGCGTTTCTGGCAACTGAAGGGGCCTTTATGCTGCGCTTTTTTGGCTTTATGGATATTGAACAATCAGAGTGGGACGATATGTTTGCCGATATGCAAAAGTGGGTTCTCAACGAAATGGTTCAACATGATTAACCTATCACAGCGATAGGTGGCGGCCATATCATTCGGGGAGTATGTTTAATCCATAACTATTTAACAAACAAGAATTCCCTCGAAGAACCCACTTAGCCAGCCACACTCCGTGCTGGCTTTTTTTTGCTTAAAATACCTGCTTGAAGGGTTTTACCGTGACATCCGCATACACGCCAGCGGCGACGTAAGGGTCTTGCTGGGCCCAGGTTTTTGCAGCTTCCAGAGAGGCGAATTCTGCGATCACGGTAGACCCGCTAAAACCGGCTCTGCCGGGATCGTTGCTGTCGATCGCCGGGTTAGGGCCTGCAACGACCAATCTGCCTTGATCACGCAGCGCCTGTAGGCGGGCCAGGTGTGCCGGGCGAGCGGCCAAGCGTTTTTCCAGTGAATCGGGGACGTCTTGCGCGTAGATCAGATAAAGCATGTTTCACCTTTAAAATCATTACTATAGAACGGTGATGCCAAATTAGCGTAAAACGGGTAGCAAGGGAACGCCGATCCACATAATTTTGTGCCACTGAAAAAGAAAGATGAGGAATAGAAGTAAAAAGCACAGGATAAAGGCTAAACAGAGGTTAATATCCCTACTAATTAACAGGGTTTGGTCATGATTAAACCGATAGTTCGGTTTTCGTTATTGAATATGATTACCATTTGCATTTAAACTTAGCGGACCAGAGGAAATAGAATCATTATGCCGCTAAAGAAGATGTTCCTTATTCGCCGTTTTTCCGTGCCAATCGTTCTCTCCGTTGGCTTGCACAGTGCCTTGGTGGCTGCCTTGCTTTATGCTTCAGTAAAAGAAGTGATGGAGTTGCCCAAGCAACAAGAAGATGCTCCCATAAGCGTCATGATGGTCAATATGGCAGCACTGGCTGAGCCACCGCCGCCTGCTGCCGCAGAGCCGGAAACACAGGCAGAACCCGAGCCGGAACCGCTCCCTGAGCCACTGCCAGTGCCGGTCGCGATCCCGAAACCGGTGCCTGAAAAACCGAAACCGAAGCCCAAACCAAAGGTTGAAAAGCAGGTGAAGCGTGAAGTAAGGAAAGCAGAACCGCGTGAGCCTTCGCCTTTTGAGAGTGATTCACTGGCTAAATCGCTCGACAACGCGCCGATCAAACAGACACCTGCCGCGCCCGCTCCAGGGAGTTCACGGGAATTGGGGCCAAAGGCGTTGAGTCTGACTAAACCGATCTATCCCGCGCGGGCATTGGCGCTGCAAATTGAAGGTAAGGTAAAAGTACAGTTTGACATCGACAGCGATGGGCGCGTGACGAATATCCGTATCCTGTCGGCAGAGCCGCGTAACATGTTCGAGCGTGAAGCGAAACAGGCGATGCGTAAATGGCGTTATGAACCTAAAGCGGCACAGAATCTGACGAAAAACTTTATTTTTAAAATTGATGGTTCAACCGATTTGAACTGATGCTGTTTGAGCATTAAAAAAGGGCTGCCTGAGGTATCTGGCAGCCCTTGTGCATTTTGTGATAGTTATTCTTCGGTGCCAGTGCGGAAGTTCGTCTTGCCATCCGGCAGTGCTCGCGGGTTACCTTCAGCATCGACGGCCACATAGGTGAATACCGCTTCCGTGGCGCGATAGCGCTGGCCGATAGGCGCGGAAGATACCTTTTTCACCCACACTTCAATGTTAACGGTAATGGAACTGCGGCCGGTACGGATGCAATTGGCATAGCAACAAACCACATCGCCAACCGCGACGGGCTTCAGAAAGGTCATCCCGTCGACGCGTACGGTCACTACGCGCCCTTCGGCAATCTCTTTTGCCAGGATCGCACCACCGATATCCATTTGCGACATCAGCCAGCCGCCGAAAATATCGCCGTTGGCATTAGTATCCGCTGGCATAGCCAGCGTGCGCAGTACCAGCTCCCCGCTGGGTAAAGGTCGTTGTTGTGTCATCACGGTCTGCTTTATCAAAAAGGAATCACATTAATAGCGCCCACGACAAATCGCGTGGGCATCAGCACAGGCTATTTTTTTTGTTCTGCTGGCATATGTCGATAAATGTAGATACCGCTCAACAAGGTAAATACCAACGTCAGCGCGGTTAGGCCGAAGACCTTGAAGTTGACCCAGACGTCTTGTGGCAGCCAGAACGCCACATAGATATTGGCCAGGCCGCAGGCAAGGAAGAACAGCGCCCAGGCCAGATTGAGGTTGCTCCACACTTTATCGGGCAACGTCAGCTCTTTCCCCAGCATGCGCTGGATCAACGGCTTTTTCAGGATCAGTTGGCTAACCAATAACGCCAAGGCGAACAGGGTATAAATAACGGTGACTTTCCACTTGATAAAGAGATCGTTGTGGAACACCAGCGTCAACGTACCAAATACCGCCACCATCACGAAGGTGATCAGCGTCATCTTCTCAATTTTGCGATATTTGAACCAGGTAAAGACCAAGGCCAAGGCGGTAGCGGCGATCAAGGCACCGGAGGCAACATAGATATCGTAGAGCTTATAAAAAGCGAAAAAGACAATAAGTGGCAGAAAATCAAGAAACTGCTTCATAAATCAATCCATCATGAGTTTATCGGCCGACTATACCGGATTCGGCGGGATCTGTGTACTGCAGGAAAGCGCTGATTATCGGTGTTTGGCCAACAGATTTCCGCTGGCTGGGGCGGAATTTGCATAAACTTACGATTCTCTGCAGGGTTATTGCCTTGCGAGGCCAATGCATCGCATAGTAAACCTGATAATAGACAGATAATTTACTATGGAAAATAGCTATGCAGTGGAAATCTCTCCAGGCGCTGACGCCTGGTTTGACACATTTGTTAGGGTATGAACGCAGTTGGTTAAAACCGGATATCCGTGCCGGGTTGTCGGTGGCAGCAGTGGCGTTGCCGGTGGCGATTGCTTATGCCGAACTGGCGGGCGTCAGCCCGGTCGTCGGGCTCTACTCATGTATTTTGCCGATGATTGCTTACGCGATTTTCGGCTCATCGCGCCAGTTGATCGTGGGCCCGGATGCCGCCACCTGTGCGGTGATCGCCGCCGTGGTAACGCCGCTTGCCGCTGGGAACCAGGAGTTGCACTGGCAGCTAACCATCATGATGACCGCCATGATGGGAGGGTGGTGCGTGCTTGCCAGCCGCTTACGTTTCGGGGCTCTGGCCGATTTGTTATCCCGGCCCATTCTCAGCGGATTACTGAACGGCGTGGCGGTGACTATTGTTGTTGATCAAATTGGTAAAGTTGCTGGTTTCAGCACCCATCCTGCGCAACTGATCGAGCGGATTTATGCGTTACCCGGTAACTTATTGCGCAGCGATGGGCTGACCATCGGCGTTTCTCTGCTAACGCTGTTCGTGTTGTTCAGCGTTAAAAAACTGCGGCCAAACTGGCCAGCTCCGCTGTTTGCCATCATGTTGGCGACCTTTATCACTTGGGCGGGGGAGTTGCAGCAGCACGGCATTATTACCGTTGGCGGTTTCAGCGGCACGCTGCCCATCGTTCAGTGGCCAGATTTTCAGCCAGGGTTACTGCGTGACATGGTGATCCCTGCCTTGAACCTGGCGGTGGTGAGCTTTGTCAGCATGATGCTGACTGCCCGGAGCTTTGCGGCAAAAAATGGCTACGAAGTGAATGCCGATACCGAGTTCCGCGCGCTGGGGCTGGTAAACATTGTTTCTGCACTGTCGCAAGGGTTCGCTATCAGCGGTGCGGATTCACGCACGGCGGTAAACGATGCCAACGGTGGCAAGAGCCAGCTGGTTTCGATCATTGCCGCGGTAGTGATTGCCATCGTGCTGCTGTTCCTGACCGAACCGCTGCAGTTTATTCCCGTAGCGGGCTTGGGCGTGGTGTTGATGTATGCCGCCTGGTCGCTGCTCGATATCCGGGGTATCTGGATCCTGCGTCGGCGCAACGCGCAGGCGTTTCGCCTGGCGGTGTTCACGTTCATCAGTGTGCTGCTGGTGGGGGTGATCAGTGGCATCGGTCTGGCGGTATTGCTTGGGTTGATGCAATTTCTGCGTACCGTTTTCCGCCCTACCGAGCAATTGCTGGGGGTGAACGACGAAGGCATGATTCACTCGATGGGGAATAATAATGGCGTGAAAGCGGTCGCGGGGGTGATGATGTACCGTTTCAATTCACCGCTGACCTATTTTAACGTGGCTTATTTCAAGCGGCGTATCCTCAACCTGGTAGACAGCACGCCATTTCAGCCACGCTGGGTGGTGATTGACGCGGTGGCCAGTTTTACTCATGCAGATATCAGCGTATTGGCAGCCATTGATGAATTGAAGCGCGATCTGTTACAGCGTAACGTGAAGCTGGTGCTGGCTGGGCGGCGCACCGAACTGACGCGCTGGTTCCGCATCAACCGCGTAGGGCGCGATCAGGACCTGATTCTGGTGCCAGACCTCTATTTGGCCCTGAAGCTGATCCAAAGTAAGGAACAAGCAGAGCCTTAAGCAAAAAGGGCACGCCGAAGCGTGCCCTTGACATATCCAGTGAATAAATCAGTCGCGCAGCAACATATACAGGCGCGACAGATAAATCAGCAGCAGGGCAGAAACCAGGTTGCTGAGTGCCGTCAGGACCACGCTGGCGACGTTTGGTGTCAGAACCGACAGATGGCTGACCATAAACAGCACCAGCAACTTGGCGGCCAACCACAGCATCATGGCAGGAACAATCACACGGGCATTGGCGAAGGCCAGCTTGCAGCTCAATCTTATTGAAGCAAACACGCCTCTCTGGTCGGCAACAGAAATCACCGGCGCCAGCGAGAATGAGATCGCCAGGATCACGCCGGGCACGATGAACAGCGTCAGGCCAAGCTGGATCAGCAGGGTGCAGATAAACAGCAGCAGCAACAGACGCGGCAGCAGCGGTGCAGCAGTACCGATAGCCCGCAGTGCGCTGGTGCGTACGCCTTGGGAAACCAGACGGATCAGTGTCAACATCCCACCCACCAGCAGCACATTACCCACCAGAGCAGAAAACGTCGCGGCCGCAGAGACTTTTAACAACACCATTTGTTGCTCTGGTGTCATTTGCTGAATGATTTCCTGGATCCCCATACCGGCGGTTGACGTAAAATCACTTTCCGTGGCGCTCAGCAGTTTCAACTGCTCAACATCCGGGCTGAAAGCCTGATTGAGCAGCACAGAAATGAGCCCGGTCAACAGAGCCAGTAACAGGATACTGGCCAGTTGGTTACGGAAAAAGTTAAAACTGTCACGGTACAACGTGTTGGCCGTGATAGGCATGCAGACTCCTTGGCGTCGAGAACAAAGACAAATCAGTAGGTAATTGTACCCTGTTCCGCGCCGCTGTGGCACCCCGTGAGTTGCACAGCGCCTATTTCTTCGGCGATTAACCTGTTCGGAGCAAACGGCAGGGGTGGCAGTTGGTAACGAGCACGCGCCCGATCGCAGGCTTCATTATGCACGCCGTTTTCCCCAGATTGCGCGAACTCACGACACGGGCTTGGCCGATTGAGATAGATCGAACAGGATACCGTTTTACCGATCTCGCCTTGCAGGGCGCTACAGCGTGGAGATTTGCTGTTGGTGCCCTGCATACAGCGCAGGAAAGGGGTTAGGGGTTCAGTGACAGATAAAGGCACAGTGCCGCCGCCATCTTCCGCTTCAGCCCAATAGAATGATACTCGAAAATAACCGCAGCAGGCGCCGCAACTGATACAGGGATTTTGAATTTCGCTCATCTTGATTGCCCAGTGACTCCTTACGGTCACCAACCAAAACCAACATGAACGACAAAGTTACTCAGCGGCAATTTTTTTAGCAACTGAAAATTGGCATGCATATCATTTTTTGCAACAAACGGCCTTTTTTGATTTAGGTCAATTCTTGATTTATTAGCGGCTTAGGTGGCCTTGTTTTTGGTATGAATTTAAATTTTTACACATAAGATGTGATCTCGATTGGATCATAAATACCCTTTAGTAGGTATATTCTTCGAGACTGTAAACCACACAAATGGAATGGATAATGAAAAAGACAACTCTGGTGGTATTGGCGGCTATGATGGCCCCCATGTTTGCAAGTGCGCATCAGGCGGGTGATTTCCTGTTCCGTGCGGGCACCGCGACAGTGCGCCCAAATGCGGGTTCGGATAATGTTCTGGGTCAGGGATCGTTTGGTGTCAACAACAATACTCAGTTGGGCTTAACCTTCGGTTACATGGTCACGGACAATATCGGCGTTGAACTGTTGGCGGCGACGCCTTTCAACCACAACGTGTCACTGAAAGGCAGCGCGGTAAGCGGTGATATTGCCAGCGTGAAACATCTGCCGCCAACGCTGATGGCACAGTACTATTTCGGTGACAAGCAGGACAAACTGCGTCCTTATCTGGGTCTTGGTCTTAACTACACAATGTTCTTTGATGAGAAATTCAATGACTATGGTAAGAGTGCCGGGCTGAGCAATCTGGACCTGAAAAACTCTTGGGGTGTAGCAGCTCAGGCTGGTTTGGATTACAACCTGGATGAGCACTGGATGTTGAACATGTCAGTATGGTGGATGAACATCGAGACTCAAGTTCGCTTTGACGCTGGCGATCAACATCAGAATATTGATACGCGCCTGGATCCGTTCGTCTTCATGTTCGGTGCGGGTTACCGTTTCTAATATCACTTTACAGCAAAGAGGCACCGCTCGGTGCCTCTCTCTGTTTCATCTGCCGTATACCCACCCAACACAACATTGAACGGGTTTCATAACCGGGCACCAACGGCTGCACCCGGCATTTGATGGGGATCAGGCGTGGGTTGCCGCTTTCATTTCGCGCACAAACTTGCCCAGTTTAGCCAGCATTTCTGCGGGTTGTGCCTGGTTCTGCTCGATGATTTTTACAATCGCCGAACCTGAGATCGCACCGGCAGCGCCAGATTGCAGCGCATCTTTCACCTGCGAAGGTTCAGAAATACCAAAGCCCTGCAGCGGCGGTGCCGCATGGTATTCCCGCAGTTTGTTCACCAGATGATGCAGTGGCAACTGTGCGCGGCTTTCTGTGCCGGTGACTCCAGCGCGCGACAGCAGATAAGTGTAGCCGCGGCCATGCGAGGAGATCTCACGCAGCAGATCGTCGTCGGCATTCGGTGGGCAGATAAAGATCGGCGCGATGCCGTAGCGCGTTGCCGCCGCGCGGAACGGTGCCGATTCTTCAAATGGAACGTCAGCGATTAACACCGAGTCCACCCCTACTTCTGCGCAACGCTGATAAAAAGCGTCGATGCCTTTGTGGAACACCAGGTTGGCATACATCAACAGGCCGATGGGAATGATCGGGTGCTTCTGGCGGATCGCCGCCAGCATTTCAAAACAATGGCTTGGCGTGACGCCAGAGGCGAAAGCGCGCAGGGCGGCACCTTGGATGGTCGGGCCATCGGCCAGCGGATCGGAGAACGGGATCCCCAGTTCCAACGCGTCGGCACCGTTTTCGACCAGAGTGTCGATGATTTGCAGCGACAGCGCCGGGTTAGGATCGCCCAGGGTGACAAACGGCACGAACGCGCCTTCTCTGTTGCCTTCCAGGCGTTTAAACAGCTGCTGGTAACGTTCCATCAGATTTCTCCCCGAGCTTTCAGAATATCGTGAACGGTAAATATGTCTTTGTCGCCGCGGCCGGACAGGTTAACCACCAGGATCTGCTCTTTTTCCGGGGTTTCACGGATCATTTTCAGCGCATAGGCCAGCGCATGGGAAGACTCCAGCGCCGGGATAATGCCTTCGTGGCGCGACAAGGCTTTGAACGCTTCCAGCGCCTCATCGTCGGTAATCGACACATATTCTGCGCGGCCGATGCTGTTCAGATAGGCGTGCTGCGGCCCGACGGAAGGGAAGTCCAGCCCGGCGGAAATAGAGTAAGACTCTTCGATTTGCCCTTCGGAGGTTTGCATCATCGGTGCCTTCATGCCGAAGTAAATGCCGACCCGGCCATGCTTCAGTGGGGCGCCGTGCTGGCCGGTTTCGATACCCATGCCAGCCGGTTCAACGCCGATCAGGCGGACGCTGGCGTCGTCGATGAAATCGGCAAACATGCCAATGGCGTTGGAACCGCCGCCAATACAGGCCAACACCGCATCCGGTAAACGGCCTTCGCGCTCCAGCATCTGGGCTTTGGTTTCTTCCCCGATCATCCGCTGGAATTCACGCACAATGGTAGGGTAAGGATGCGGGCCTGCCGCCGTACCGAGCATGTAGTGGGCTTTTTCGTAAGTGCCAGACCAGTCGCGCAGCGCTTCATTGCAGGCATCTTTCAGCGTGGAGGAGCCGCTGTGCACCGGGATGACTTCAGCGCCCATCAGGCGCATGCGGAATACGTTCGGTGATTGGCGCTCAATGTCTTTTGCGCCCATATAGATGCGGCATTTCAGCCCGAGCAGCGCGCAGGCCAGCGCTGAAGCCACACCGTGTTGACCTGCGCCGGTTTCCGCAATGATCTCGGTTTTGCCCATGCGCTTGGCAAGCAGCGCCTGGCCTAGTACCTGATTGGTTTTGTGCGCGCCGCCGTGCAGCAGATCTTCACGCTTCAGGTAGAGCTTGGTTTTGGTGCCTGCGGTCAGGTTTTTACACAGCGTCAGGGCGGTTGGGCGGCCAGCATAGTTTTTCAGCAGATCGATAAACTCTGCCTGAAACTCTGGATCGCGCTGTGCGCTGACGAAGGCTTCTTCAAGTTGTTTCAGGGCCGGCATCAGAATTTGTGGCACATACTGACCACCAAATTCGCCGAAGTAGGGGTTAAGCAGCGTCATGATGTTTCCCGTTATTATCCATTAAAAATTGTGTTCACAATCAGTAAGCGCGCAGAGCCTGGAACACCGCAGTCAAACGTGCGGCATCCTTGATACCGGGCTGGCTCTCTACGCCGGAATTAAAGTCGAGGCCCGCACAGCCGAGCTGGGCGGCGGCAGCGCAGTTGTCGGCATTCAAGCCACCGGCCAGCATCACATTACTCAGGGTTTCCCCCTGCAGCAGCGCCCAGTTGAAACGCACACCTGTACCACCGGCTCCGTTATCCAGCAGATAACGATCCACATGCTGCAGATCGCGGGCGGGCAGGTGCTCTTTTACGCTCAAGGCTTTCCAGATTTGACAGGCCGCGGGCAGCTTGGCGCGCAGGGCGCTGATATAAGCCTGGTCTTCTGCGCCGTGCAGTTGCACGGCATACAGGCCCAGCTGTTCTGCCGTGTGCGCCAGGGTTTCCACCGGTGCGTCGCAGAAGACGCCAACGTACTTCAGCGGCGCTGCGGCAATCACTTCCCGGCTGCGGGCGATGTCGATGCAGCGCGGTGAGCGCTCAACAAAGATCAGCCCACCGTAGTTGGCACCGGCCTGATAGGCGGCGGCGGCGTCTTGCGGGCGAGTCAGACCGCAGACTTTGTTGTCACCCAGGATCACCCGGCAGACCGCACTGCGCAGATCGCTTTCCGACATCAGCGCACTGCCGATCAGGAAACCGTTGGCAAAGTGGCTGAGCTCGCGGATCTGACCGTAGTTGTTGATTCCCGATTCGCTGATCACCGTAACGCCCTGCGGCACCTGGGGTGCCAAGACGCGGGTGCGATTGAGGTCGATCGAAAGATCGCGCAGATCGCGGTTGTTGATGCCGATCACTTTGGCTTCAAGCTGCACCGCGCGTTGCAGCTCTTCTTCGCTGATCACCTCGGTCAACACGCCCATATTCAGGCCGTGGGCCACCGCAGCCAACTGACGGTATTGCTCGTCATTCAAGACCGACAGCATCAGCAGGATGGCATCGGCCTGATAATAGCGCGCCAGGTAGATCTGGTACGGATCGATAATGAAATCTTTGCACAATACCGGCTGGGTAACGGTTTTGCTCACCAGCGGCAGAAAATCGTAGCTGCCCTGGAAATATTTTTCATCGGTGAGCACAGAAATCGCCGAGGCGAAATCCTTGTAGACCGCAGCGATTTCCACCGGATCAAAATTTTCGCGGATCACACCTTTAGAAGGTGAGGCCTTTTTGCATTCAAGAATAAATGCCGTTTGGGTTCCTTGCAGCGCCTGATAAAAACTACGGTTGCTTGGCACAATCTCATGCTGAAAGTGGGCGAGTGGTTGCTGTTGGCTTCGTGCCGCGACCCATTGCGCTTTATCACGAACAATCCTGTTGAGCACGGTTTCCTGCTGCATTACTTATCCTCTTGCTGCCAAAGCGGTAACACGGCTATAGGCCTGCCCGCTGTGAATCATATCCAGTGCCTGTTGCGCGTTGTGGCGCAGATCTTCCTGCCCAAATAACTTCATCAGCAGCGCTACGTTGGCGGCCACCGCTGCGGCGTGAGCCGGTTCACCGTTACCTTGTAACAACCTTGCCAGAATGTCACGGTTTTCTTCCGGTGATCCTCCCAGCAAGGAGTCCAGCGAATAACTTGTCAACCCAAAGGATTGTGGCGTCAGTTGATAGCTTTCAATCTCACCGTTATTCAGCTCGGCCACGTGGGTGGTGGCATGAATAGCCACTTCATCCATCCCGCCGCCGTGCACCACGGCCGCGCGTCGGTAGCCCAACACGCGCAGGGTTTCGGCGATGGGCAGCACCAGTTCCGGGCTATAAACCCCAATCAGCGCCAGCGGCGGGCGTGCCGGATTGATCAGTGGGCCGAGCACGTTGAACACCGTGCGGGTTTTCAACTGTTGACGCACCGGCATCGCGTGGCGGAAACCGGTGTGATACTGCGGTGCAAACAAGAAGCACACGCCGAGCTCATCTAGTGCCTGGCGCGATTTTTCTGCCGGCAGATCCAGGCTGATGCCAAACGCCGCCAGAAGATCGGAAGATCCCGAACGGCTGGAAACGCTGCGGTTGCCGTGTTTGGCGATTTTGGCACCGCAAGCTGCTGCAACAAAGGCGCTGGCCGTCGAAATGTTAATGCTGTTGGTGCCGTCACCGCCGGTACCAACGATGTCCGCAAAATCATAATCCGGCCGTGGGAATGGCAGCGCATCATCCAGCAATGCTCTGGCCGCTCCGGCAATCTCTTCAGGGCGTTCGCCGCGAATTTTCATGCTGATCAGGGCGGCAGCCAACTGGCTGTGTTCCAGTTCGCCGCGCATGATGGCGCTGAACAGTTGCTGGCTTTCCTGCTGGTCCATCGACTCTGATCGATACAGCTTTTGAAGAATAGGTTGCATAGTCATTTTCTCTCAATTATTTCGTCAGAGCCCAGGCCAATGTCTGCTCAAGCAGACGCGCGCCGTGGGTAGTCAGGATCGATTCAGGGTGGAACTGGAAACCACAGACGCGGTGCCGATCGTGGCGCACCGCCATCACCATGTCACCGAAGCGGGCGTTTACCGTCAGTTCGGCTGGGATATTACTGCCGACCAGCGAGTGGTAGCGCGCGACCGGCAGCGGATTCGGCATGCCAGCAAACATCCCTTCGCCATCATGAGTAATAGCAGACGCCTTGCCATGCAGGATCTCACCGGCTTGCCCCACGTGGCCGCCATAGGCTTCAACAATGGCCTGATGGCCGAGGCAGATACCCATAATCGGCATCTGGCCGCGCAGCCGCTGCAGCAGTTCTGGCATGCAACCGGCGTCCGCTGGGGTGCCAGGGCCGGGGGAGAGCATCAGCACCGGTTGTTCCATCTGTTGCAGCCGTTCGACGATGATATCGGCGGCGATCTGGTTACGGTAAATCACTACCTGATGACCACTGGCACGCAGTTGATCAACCAGGTTGTAGGTAAAGGAATCGACGTTATCGAGCAGCAAAATATCGGCCATTAGAACACCTCCTTGGCCTGATGCGCGCTGGCGATGGCACGCAGCACGGCGCGTGCTTTATTACGGGTTTCATCGGCTTCTGCCTGGGGAACGGAATCCAGCACCACACCGGCACCGGCTTGCACGGTGGCAATGCCGTCTTCAACATAGGCTGAGCGGATGACAATACAGGTATCGAGATCGCCATGGGCGGTGAAATACCCAACTGCGCCGCCGTAGCTGCCGCGGCGTGAGCCTTCGGAGGCGGCAATCAGCTGCATAGCACGCACTTTTGGTGCGCCGCTCAGGGTCCCCATGTTCATACAGGCCTGATAGGCGTGCAGCACGTCGAGATCGGCGCGCAGGGTGCCGACCACGCGGGAAACCAGGTGCATTACGAAGGAGTAACGATCGACTTTGGTCAGGTCAGCCACATAGCGGCTGCCCGCTTCGCAGATACGCGCCAGATCGTTGCGCGCCAGATCGACCAGCATCAGGTGCTCGGCCAGCTCTTTGTGATCGGTACGCATTTCCAATTCGATGCGGCTGTCGAGATCCAGATCCAGAGAGCCATCGGCACGGCGGCCACGCGGGCGGGTACCGGCGATCGGATAAATTTCGATCTGGCGGTTGGTAGCGTCATATTTCAGCGCGCTTTCCGGTGAAGCGCCGAACAGGGTGAACTCGTCATCCTGCATGAAAAACATGTAAGGGCTCGGGTTGCTGTCTTTCAACGTTTGGTAGGCGGCCAGCGGTGCCGGGCAAGGCAGCGAGAAACGGCGTGAAGGCACTACCTGGAAGATTTCGCCATGGCGGATCGCCTGCTGCAGTTCATTGACCACGGCACCGTACTCCTCATCGCTCTGGTTGCAGCTTAACTGCATGTTTTCCAGCTTCTGATGGGGGATCGCTTGGGGAACCTGCTGCAAATGGGCCTGAATCTGTTCAAGACGCTGTTGCAAACGCTGTGACTCGCTGCTTTCACCGGTGAACACGCTGGCTTGCAAACGGGCAACGCCGCATTGGTGATCGAGAACCAGCAGGGTTTCTGCCAGATAGAAGCAGAAGTCAGGGCAACGCTGGTCGTGGCGCAGTTCCGGCAACGCTTCGAACCCGGCGACCAGATCATAGGCAAACAGGCCGCCGAGCAACATGGCTTCGCGTTCGTCTGCCGGGGCATCGACCAGCGTCAGCAAGGAGCGTAGTGCATCGAAAACCGACAGTGAACGTAGGCGGGCATCTTCATCCTGCACGGCGTCGATGGCAGGGAACACCAATTCACGGCTGTTCGGGCGCACCTGGATCTGCACTGCGCTCGGCAGCGCCTCGTCCAGTAACGGCAACAGCGCCGCGCCATTAGCGGTGAGTGCTTGAATGCTGACTTTACGGCCCAGAGCGGTAATGCGCAGAGCGCTGTCGATCACCAGCAGGCTTTTCAGGTTCTGTTTGCTGGTGATCTCTGCTGATTCCAGCAGCAGGGTGGCCGGGCGGGCGCCACACAGCTGGTGGAAAATCGCCGTGGGATCGCCGCGGTAATCGGCCTGCGCCGTCAGCAGGTTAAGTTGTGGTTTGATGTTCATCATCGGTAGTTCCAGTTAAATTTTTTCCGTAAAAAAGCCCGCGTAACTAGCGGGCTTAGGGAATCTGCAGTGTCAGATGACAGGTATGCGTGATTACTCCGCCCGTGAAAGGGAGGTACGCCACCAACGAAGAAGAGAAGTTTGCTTAATCATCTTATGCTCTCTTGATTATCATCCAGCACGGCCATTGCCGTGAACTTGTGTACTAGTAAACTAGTTCAGGAGTGTAAAGTCAACCCTCTTTTCGCACAACAGCTTAGCGCCAAGTATGAAATCTTGTCATTAACAGGGGGAGGTGGAAGGGCGTTGGGGCTGAAGGCGAAGGGATAATAGATTTCCGTCTAGCCTACTATAACGGTTATGATATAAAACCAAGCCATTGCAGGACATCTCTTTTGACAGACAGTAGCCCACAGTCTTCCGCTTTTACTCTGTACGATCTCCACAGCCATACCACCGCCTCCGACGGCTATCTGACGCCGACGCAGTTGGTGCAGCGTGCGGTTGAGATGCGCGTTGGTGTGTTGGCGATTACCGATCATGACACTATTAATGGTTTGGCAGAGGCCGCGGCGGCGATCGTGCAGCAGGCGTTGCCGTTGCAGTTGGTCAACGGTGTGGAGATTTCCACCCTGTGGGAAAACCACGAGATTCATATTGTGGGCTTAGGCATGGACATTGCGCATCCCGCATTGACCCAACTGCTGGCCGAACAGACGCAGCGCCGCAACCTGCGAGCGCAGGAGATTGGCGTGCGGCTGGCGAAAGCGCGCATTCCCGATGCGTTTGCCGGAGCACAGCAACTGGCGGGAGATGGCGCGGTGACGCGTGGTCATTTTGCTCGTTATCTGGTGCAAACCGGCGTGGCCGATAACCTGGCGCAGGTATTCAAAAAGTATCTTGCGAAGGGGAAAACCGGCTATGTTCCGCCACAGTGGTGTACAATAGAACAAGCTATTGATGTGATTCATCAATCCGGCGGGCAAGCCGTGATGGCTCACCCTGGCCGCTACGAACTGACGGCCAAGTGGCTCAAGCGTTTGCTGGCGCATTTTGCCGAAAACGGTGGCGATGCCATGGAAGTGGCGCAGTGTCAGCAGGCACCGCATGAACGCACGTTGTTGGCTAAGTATGCGCAGGATTACCAATTACTGGCGTCACAGGGCTCTGATTTTCATCAGCCCTGTTCGTGGATCGAACTGGGACGGAAGCTGTGGCTACCCGGCGGCGTTGAGCCGGTGTGGCGTGACTGGCCACAGCAGGCGAAAACCGCAGCCCAATAAGCTTTCGCGTTGCCAGCATGTATCATTTTCAGGAGTAACAGATGAGCCAGTTATTTTATATTCACCCAGATAATCCGCAGCAGCGTCTGATTAACCAGGCGGTTGAAGTGCTGCGCAAGGGCGGGGTGATTGTTTACCCAACGGATTCTGGCTACGCGCTGGGCTGCAAACTGGAAGAAAAGGCGGCGATGGAGCGAATTTGCCGTATCCGTCAGTTGGATGGCAACCACAATTTCACCCTGATGTGTCGCGATCTGTCGGAACTGTCGACCTATGCCTATGTGGATAACACGGCGTTTCGTCTGATTAAGAACAATACGCCGGGTAATTACACCTTTATTCTGAAAGCCACCAAAGAAGTGCCGCGCCGCCTGATGAACGACAAACGTAAAACCATCGGCCTGCGTGTGCCTTCTAATCCGATCGCACTGGCATTGCTGGAAGTGTTGAACGAGCCGATGATGTCGACCACGCTGATGCTGCCGGGCAATGATTTTGCTGAGTCCGATCCGGAAGAGATCAGTGAGCACCTGGGTAAGCAGGTGGATCTGGTGATCCACGGTGGTTTCCTCGGCCAGCAGCCGACCACGGTGATCGATCTGACCGAGTCTGCGCCAGAAGTGGTGCGCGAGGGGGCGGGCGATCCTGCTCCCTTTCGATGAAGTGCCCGATGAAGGCGGTTCCAACCTCGGATAAAGCCTGTATAATACGCGGTTGGTTTTAACCAAGAGATGACTTTTGTGGCCGCACTCCGCCGGAATACGGCCACAAAATCCCCCCGACGCCTGTGAAGGCGACACTAGAGGTTGCTCAATGAGCGAGAAGTTACAGAAAGTTTTAGCGCGCGCCGGCCATGGCTCGCGTCGTGAAATCGAAACCATGATTGAAGCTGGCCGCGTCAGCGTTGATGGCAAAATTGCCAAGCTGGGCGATCGTGTCGAAGTGAATCCTGCGATGAAAATTCGTATGGATGGTCATGTGGTTTCTATCAAAGAATCCGAAGAAGCGGTGTGCCGCGTATTGGCGTATTACAAGCCGGAAGGCGAGCTTTGCACGCGTAGCGATCCCGAAGGCCGCCCAACGGTGTTTGATCGCCTGCCAAAGCTGCGGGGTTCGCGCTGGGTGGCGGTAGGGCGTTTGGACGTCAACACCTCCGGTCTGCTGCTGTTCACCACCGACGGTGAATTGGCAAACCGCCTGATGCACCCAAGCCGCGAAGTCGAGCGTGAATATGCGGTACGCGTATTCGGCCAGATCGATGACGAGAAAATCAAGCAACTGAGCCGCGGTGTGCAGTTGGAAGACGGCCCGGCGGCTTTTCGTACCATCACTTTTCAGGGCGGCGAAGGCATCAACCAGTGGTACAACGTTACCCTGACCGAAGGGCGCAACCGTGAAGTTCGTCGCCTGTGGGAGGCCGTTGGCGTTCAGGTCAGCCGCCTGATTCGCGTTCGCTATGGTGACATCGATCTGCCTAAAGGGCTGCCACGTGGCGGCTGGACAGAGCTGGATTTAAAGGCGATCAACTACCTGCGTGAACTGGTGGAACTGAAGCCGGAAACCGTCAGCAAGCTGCCGGTTGAGCGTGAGCGCCGCCGTGTGAAAGCCAATCAGATCCGCCGTGCGGTCAAGCGCCACAGCCAGGTTGCAACCGGCAGTCGCCGCGGTGCGCCGGGCAGCAAACCGGGTAAGCCTGCCAAACGTAGTTAAGATCTCCCCGCATAGCCCTGCCTGAACGGCGGGGCTAGCGCGTTCTGTTACCAATCGATCCCTTGCTGTGCTTTGATCCCAGCGTCAAACGCGTGCTTCACCGGCCGCATTTCGGTGACGGTATCCGCCAATTCCAATAAATCACGGTGGCAACCGCGCCCGGTGATAATCACGGTCTGATGCGCTGGGCGCTGATGCACCGCGGTGAGCAACTCTTCCAGTTCCAGATAGCCGTAGCTCACCATATAGGTCAACTCGTCCAACAGCACCAGATCCAGGCTGCTGTCAGCCAGCATGCGCTTGCCATGCTGCCAAACGGCCTGACAGGCAGCAGTATCATTCTCTTTGTCCTGAGTTTCCCAGGTAAAGCCGGTCGCCATGACCTGAAACTCTACGCCGTGCCGTTGCAGCAGGTTTTTCTCACCGTTTGGCCATTGCCCTTTGATAAACTGGATCACGCCAGCTTTCATGCCGTGGCCCACCGCGCGGGTGACGGTGCCGAAAGCTGCCGTGGTTTTGCCTTTGCCGTTGCCGGTAAATACCATTAATAAACCGCGCACGTCTTGAGCGGCGGCAATACGTGCATCCACCTGTTGTTTTAAACGTTGCTGACGCTGTTGGTGACGATCTTCAGCCATCTCAAGGAACTCCTTATTCGGCTGCGCCGGGTTTGCGGTTAGGCTGGGCATCAAAACTGATGCCGGTCTTGCGACGGCTGTCATCCCCCATCAGATACAGGTATAACGGCATAATGTCGGCCGGGGTTTTCAACTTGCTTTTATCTTCATCGGGGAAAGCAGATGCGCGCATTTGCGTGCGAGTTCCCCCCGGATTGATGCAATTTACCCGCAGATTCCGAGTTCTATATTCGTCAGCCAAAACCTGCATCATGCCTTCAGTGGCGAATTTGGAAACCGCGTAAGCGCCCCAATTGGCACGGCCCATGCGGCCAACGCTGGAGCTGGTAAAGATCAGCGAGCCCGAGCTGGATTTCAGCAGCAGTGGCAGCAGTGCCTGAGTGAGCATGAAGGTGGCGTTGACGTTGACCTGCATCACGTCGTGCCACATCGTCAGCGAAAGTTCAGCCATGGGGGCGATATCCCCCAGTAACCCGGCATTGTGCAGCACGCCATCAAGACGCGGTACGCAGGCCTGCAATGCGTTGGCGATCTGCTGGCACTGTTCAGGCGTGGCCTGCAATAAATCGAGCGTCACAATGTGTGCGGGGGCACCACCGCCCGCGGCGATTTCCGCCTGTACCGCCTGCAGTTTGCTTTCTGTGCGCCCCAGCAGGATCAGTTGCGCACCAAATCGTGCGTAGGTCAGCGCCGCCTCGCGGCCAATACCATCACCAGCGCCAGTCACCAGGATAATGCGTTGATCGAGTAGGTCATGTTTCGGTTGGTAATGCACAATAGCTCCTCGCGCAGGGAGTGCCGATAGTGATGAGTGTGTATCATCGGTTTGATGAATAATGCGTGTTATATGCCTGAAATGGATCGCATTTTCAATGATTAGCCCGCAGAATCGGCATTCTTTTGTAACAAAAACGGCTTGCTTGTCTCGGAGAGAAAACCATAGTGAAGTGGTCACATAAGGAATTTTCATTTGGCCGCGACAGCCGTAGCAGCAATTGGTTAAAATAAATCAAGATCATACTAACAACCTGTAAATAAAGGCGGAATCTGTGGAGTTTATATCTATTTACGGCCTTTTTCTGGCCAAAGTTGCCACGGTGGTGATTGCCATTGCTGCATTGGTATTACTGGCGGTCAGCCTGGGGCAGCGTAAAAATCAGCACAAAGGGGAATTACAGCTGACCGATCTGGGTGAGCAGTATCGTGAGATGCAGCGCGAGATGCGCCTGGCACGCATGGGGGCGGCGGAACAGAAAGCCTGGAGCAAGCAGTTTAAGAAACAAACCAAAGCCGATGAAAAACTGAAAAAACAGCGTGCCAAGTCTGGTGCGGTGGAGGCCAGTAAACCTTGCCTGTATGTGCTGGATTTCAAAGGCAGCATGGATGCTCACGAGGTGACTTCACTGCGTGAAGAGATCTCAGCGGTATTGGCGGTTGCAACGGCGCAGGATGAAGTGCTGCTGCGCCTGGAAAGCCCCGGCGGCGTGGTGCACGGTTATGGCCTGGCCGCGTCGCAGTTGGAGCGCCTGCGCAAAGGTGGCATCCGTCTGACGGTCGCCGTGGATAAAGTGGCTGCCAGCGGCGGTTACATGATGGCCTGCGTGGCCGATCGCATCGTGGCAGCCCCTTTCGCCATTATCGGTTCAATCGGCGTGGTGGCGCAGATCCCCAACTTTCATCGCTTGTTACAGAAGAATGAAATAGATGTTGAGCTGCATACCGCCGGCGAGTTTAAGCGCACTCTGACGTTGTTTGGTGAAAATACCGAACAAGGCCGTGAAAAATTCCGCGAAGAACTGAATGAGACCCACCAACTGTTCAAGCAGTTTGTCCAGCAACAACGGCCTTCATTGGACATCGACAGCGTCGCGACCGGTGAACATTGGTTCGGCATCCAGTCGAAAGAAAAAGGGCTGATTGATGCGATAGGCACCAGCGACGATCTGCTGATTGCCGAGATGGAAAATCATGAGGTAATTGGTGTGCGCTATACCCGCCGCAAACGTTTGATCGATCGTTTTACCGGCAGTGCGGCAGAGAGTATTGATCGCTTGCTGCTGCGCTGGTGGCAGCGCGGTGAGAAACCGTTGCTCTGAATTGCGCAAGAAACAACCTTACGGGGGCTTCGGCCCCCGTTTTTCATGCTTCATCGGCCAGGTGATATTTCTCGGAAAGCACATGGGCTAAATGTTTAAACATATTAAACACTGCGGTGGTTTTTGCGGTTGGCAGGCCATCGGGATCTAAAAAGAATTCGCCGCGGAAAACCAGAACGTTGTTTTTTTGCTCAACATCGGTAGCGATCATGCCGTGCAGATAATCTTCGTGCTGGCGGATGATGTTATTTGCCTCTGCCAGCAGCGCTTCCCGTGCAATAGGCTGAGTCGTCGTGCGCATTTTATTACACTCCAGATAAAAAATTCTGCCGCTATTCTAACGCTGGTTCGCGTTTATCCGCAAACCGACTAAGGTTTACTTGCCATCTGGCGGGTGTCAATGGCAGGCAGTCATTAGCGAAATATCGCTTTCCGTGCTAATTAGGTTGCGTGTCGTCTTTTATCAGGTACAGTGTGGGATTTTGTAGCTTCTGGTGGAAGGATTTGTTTACGCTTCGCGAGGCCCCGTGGGGGCGAACTTCTGGGCGCGGGCGATAAGCAGACATCGATCGGGAACCTGTGGTTAGGTTGAGCAATTTGGCAACCATGAGAAAAAACAGGTTGATCTCTTGCCAGAGTGCCGCAATATAAAAAAGAGATACGAATTGCCGCGGTACGGCGAGATAAATGGCTTCTTTTTAGAAGAAATAAAATTAGGTAAAGGTAAATATGGGCAAAGCTCTCGTAATAGTTGAGTCCCCGGCAAAAGCCAAAACTATTAATAAATATTTGGGAAGTGACTACGTGGTGAAGTCCAGCGTCGGTCATATCCGTGATTTGCCGACCAGTGGCTCAGCCAGTAAAAAGAGCGCTGAATCAACCGAAGACAAAGCCAAGAAGAAAGTTAAGAAGGATGAAAAGACGGCGCTGGTCAACCGTATGGGCGTCGATCCTTATCATGGCTGGAAGGCGCATTACGAAATTCTGCCGGGTAAAGAAAAAGTGGTTGCCGAGCTAAAATCGTTAGCCGAAAACGCCGACCACATTTATCTCGCAACCGACCTTGACCGCGAAGGGGAGGCCATCGCTTGGCACCTGCGGGAAGTGATCGGTGGGGATGACAAACGCTTCAGCCGCGTGGTGTTTAACGAAATCACCAAAAACGCCATCCAACAGGCGTTTAAAGCCCCGGGTGAACTGAATATTGACCGTGTTAACGCCCAGCAGGCGCGTCGCTTTATGGACCGCGTGGTGGGTTATATGGTTTCACCTCTGCTGTGGAAGAAAATTGCGCGTGGCCTGTCCGCAGGGCGAGTGCAATCGGTAGCGGTACGTCTGGTGGTGGAGCGCGAGCGCGAGATCAAAGCGTTCGTACCGGAAGAATACTGGGAATTGCACGCCGATCTGCTGGCCAAGAATGAAACCGCGCTGCAGATGGAAGTCACTCATGTTCACGACAAGCCCTTCAAGCCGGTTAACCGTGAGCAAACCCATGCGGCAGTCAAGCTGCTGGAAAAAGCCCGTTATACGGTGCTGGATCGCGAAGACAAACCGACCAGCAGCAAGCCAGGGGCGCCTTTCATTACCTCTACGCTGCAGCAGGCTGCCAGCACCCGCCTGAGTTTTGGCGTGAAGAAAACCATGATGATGGCGCAACGCCTGTATGAAGCGGGCCACATCACCTATATGCGTACCGACTCCACCAACCTGAGCCAGGATGCGCTCAACATGGTGCGCGGTTACATTGGCGACAACTTCGGTGATAAATATTTGCCGAAAGCGGCGAACCAGTACAGCAGCAAAGAAAACTCGCAGGAAGCGCACGAAGCGATTCGTCCTTCCGATGTTAGCGTCTTGGCTGAGCAGCTAAAAGACATGGAAGCGGATGCGCAGAAACTGTATCAGCTGATTTGGCGCCAGTTTGTCGCCTGTCAGATGACGCCAGCGCAGTACGATTCCACCACCTTGACGGTGAAGGCCGGTGACTTCCAACTGCGTGCCAAAGGCCGTACGCTGCGTTTTGACGGCTGGACCAAGGTCATGCCGGCACTGCGCAAGGGTGATGAAGATCGTACCTTGCCGTTTGTTGAGATCGGCTCTGACTTGGATCTGCAAAAACTGATCCCAAGCCAGCACTTTACCAAGCCACCGGCGCGTTACAGTGAAGCGTCGCTGGTGAAAGAGCTGGAAAAACGTGGCATTGGCCGCCCATCCACCTATGCGTCGATCATCTCGACCATTCAGGATCGTGGCTATGTGCGGGTTGAAAGCCGTCGATTCTATGCGGAAAAAATGGGTGAAATCGTTACCGATCGCCTGGAAGAGAACTTCCGTGAACTGATGAACTACGATTTCACCGCGCGGATGGAAGATGGCCTGGATCAGGTCGCCAACAACCAGGCTGAATGGAAAGCGGTGCTTGATGGGTTCTTCGCTGAGTTCAGTGAACAGTTGGAAACGGCAGAAAAAGATCCGGAAGAAGGCGGTATGCGCCCGAACCAGATGGTGATGACCAGCATTGACTGCCCGACCTGTAGCCGCAAAATGGGGATCCGCACCGCCAGTACCGGCGTTTTCCTCGGCTGCTCCGGCTATGCGTTAACGCCAAAAGAGCGCTGCAAGACCACCATCAACCTGGTGCCGGAAGCGGAAGTGCTGAACATCCTCGAAGGGGATGATGCGGAAACCAACGCCCTGCGCGCCCGTCGCCGCTGCCAGAAATGCGGCACTGCGATGGACAGTTACCTGATCGATAACCAGCGCAAATTGCATGTCTGCGGTAATAACCCGGCCTGTGATGGTTATGAGATCGAAGAAGGCGAATTCCGCCTGAAAGGCTATGATGGCCCGATCGTAGAATGTGAAAAATGCGGTTCTGAAATGCACCTGAAAATGGGGCGTTTCGGTAAATATATGGGTTGCACCAACGAAACCTGTAAGAACACGCGTAAAATTCTGCGTAACGGCGATGTGGCACCACCGAAGGAAGATCCGGTTCCGCTGCCAGAGCTGCCGTGTGAGAAATCAGACGCCTACTTTGTCTTGCGTGATGGCGCAGCGGGCGTATTCCTGGCGGCCAACACCTTCCCGAAATCGCGTGAAACTCGTGCGCCACTGGTGGAAGAGCTGCGGCGCTTCAAGGATCGCCTGCCGGAAAAACTGCGTTATCTGGCAGATGCGCCGCTGGCTGACGCCGAAGGTAACAAGGCCATGGTGCGTTTCAGCCGGAAAACCAAGCAGCAATATGTCTCCTCAGAAAAAGACGGCAAGGCCACTGGCTGGTCTGCCTTCTATGTTGATGGCAAATGGGTTGAAGGTAAGAAATAAACCGGTCATGGTCGCTTTATCAGAAACCAGCCCAACGTGGCTGGTTTTTTCTTGGCTCAAGCAGGCTGGCAGGGCTTTCTTTACTGCTTTTTGCTCACTTGAAGAGCCGTTATTCACGCGAAATAATCGTTATTTCGCGGTGGCTCGGATCTATACTTGATACAGCAACATGATATAGTGGTTATATAAAAAGTTTTTTTATGATTAAAGCTTATTAATAACGGCGCTTTCTTCAGCATTTGGGCGAAATCACTGTGTTTAGGGCTTTGGCTATTGCCCCACCGGAACGACACCGAGATACCTGGCTGCGGCCTGCCGCAGTGTTTAACCTAGGACGGTATTAAGATATGAAATTGCAGCAACTGCGTTACATCGTAGAAGTGGTGAATCATAACCTGAACGTCTCTTCTACGGCAGAAGGCCTTTATACCTCTCAACCGGGTATCAGTAAGCAGGTGAGAATGCTGGAAGATGAGCTTGGCATTCAGATTTTCGCCCGCAGTGGCAAGCATCTCACTCAGGTGACGCCCGCCGGTTTGGAAATCATTCGTATTGCTCGTGAGGTGTTGTCGAAAGTCGATGCCATTAAGGCCGTTGCCGGTGAACATACCTATCCCGATAAAGGCTCGCTGTACGTTGCTACAACGCATACCCAGGCGCGCTATGCGTTGCCCAACGTGATTAAGGGCTTTATCGATCGCTATCCGCGCGTGTCGTTGCATATGCACCAGGGGTCGCCGACGCAGATCGCCGAAGCAGTCTCCAAGGGGTCAGCCGATTTTGCCATTGCCACCGAAGCGTTGCATCTGTATGACGATTTGATCATGTTGCCGTGTTACCACTGGAATCGTGCCGTGGTTGTGAAGCCCGATCATCCTTTGGCAGGAAAGAGCCACATCACCATTGAAGAACTGGCTGCTTACCCGATTGTTACCTATACCTTTGGTTTTACCGGCCGCTCTGAGCTGGACACGGCGTTCAACCGTGCCGGGCTGACGCCGCGCATCGTGTTTACCGCTACCGATGCAGATGTGATAAAAACCTATGTGCGCTTGGGATTAGGGGTAGGGGTGATTGCCAGCATGGCGGTGGATCCGGCACATGATCCCGATCTGGTCACTGTGAATGCGAGCGATATCTTTACCTATAGCACCACCAAGATTGGCTTCCGCCGCAGCACCTTCCTGCGCAGCTATATGTACGACTTTATCCAGCGTTTCGCACCGCACCTGACCCGCGACGTGGTGGACACCGCCGTGGCGCTGCGCTCAAATGAAGATATCGAAGCCATGTTCAACGATATCAAACTGCCGGTGAAGTAATGTTTCCAACGGGCTGGTGTTTTACCAGCCCGCTCTCCTGCCATTCCCACCAGCCCGCCGTGCTCTCTGCCATTCTGTGCAAATCGTGTTGTTATAAAAATGTTAAAACTCAGTCTGTGTTATCTTTAAACAGACCTCAGTCATTACCCTGTTTTGACATAATAAAAATGGAGGAGCTATGTCACCCAATATTCGTGAAACAAGTATGGATAAGTTGGTGGTGCTGAATAGTGAGTATCGCTACTACAGCTTGCCACTGGCGGCCAGACAGTTAGGGGATATCGACCGGCTGCCGAAATCAATGAAGGTGTTGCTGGAAAACCTGCTGCGCCATGTGGATGGCGATACGGTGCAGGAGGAGGATCTGCAGGCGATCGTCGGTTGGCTGCAAAACGGCCATGCCGAGCGTGAAATTGCCTATCGTCCGGCACGGGTGCTGATGCAAGACTTTACCGGCGTGCCGGCGGTGGTGGATTTAGCGGCGATGCGTGAAGCGGTACAGCGTTTGGGGGGTAACGTCGAGCAGGTAAACCCGTTGTCACCGGTAGATCTGGTGATTGACCACTCGGTCACCGTTGATGAGTTTGGCGATGACGGAGCCTTTGCCGAGAACGTGCGCATCGAAATGGAGCGCAACCACGAGCGCTATACCTTCCTGCGTTGGGGGCAAAAAGCCTTTAACCGTTTCCGCGTGGTGCCGCCGGGCACCGGTATCTGTCACCAGGTTAACCTGGAATATCTGGGGCAAACCGTCTGGCATACTGAAGAGAACGGCCAGCGTATTGCGTTCCCGGATACCTTGGTCGGCACCGACTCTCACACCACCATGATTAACGGTTTAGGCATTCTAGGCTGGGGCGTCGGGGGCATCGAAGCGGAAGCCGCTATGCTGGGCCAGCCGGTGTCGATGCTGATCCCTGACGTGGTGGGGTTCAAGCTTACCGGTAAACTGAGAGAAGGGATCACGGCCACCGACCTGGTGTTGACCGTCACCCAAATGCTGCGCAAGCATGGGGTGGTGGGTAAGTTTGTGGAATTTTACGGCGATGGGCTGGCGGATTTGCCGCTGGCAGATCGTGCGACCATCGCCAATATGTCACCGGAATTCGGCGCGACCTGCGGTTTCTTCCCGGTGGATGATGTCACCCTGGGTTACCTGAAGCTGAGTGGCCGCGGCGCCGAGCAGATCGCACTGGTCGAAGCTTATGCCAAAGCGCAGGGCATGTGGCGTAACCCTGGCGACGAACCGGTCTTTACCAGCACTCTGGCCTTGGACATGTCGACGGTTGAAGCCAGCCTGGCTGGGCCGAAGCGCCCGCAGGATCGCGTTGCCTTGCCGCAGGTACCACAAGCGTTCAATGCGGCAACCGAGCTGGAGCTAGGTAGCCAGAAAGATAAACAGATGGCCAAGAGCTTCACGCTGAATGGCGAGCAGCATGAGCTGCAGAGCGGCGCGGTGGTGATTGCAGCGATCACCTCTTGCACTAATACGTCTAACCCAAGCGTGATGATGGCCGCTGGCCTGCTGGCGAAAAAAGCGGTAGAGAAGGGGCTGAAGACGAAGCCCTGGGTGAAAACCTCGCTGGCTCCCGGTTCCAAGGTGGTCACCGAATATTTCAACAGCGCCAAGTTGACGCCGTATCTGGAGGCCTTGGGCTTTAACCTGGTGGGTTATGGTTGCACTACCTGCATCGGTAACTCTGGGCCGTTGCCTGAGCCGATTGAGCAGGCGATCAAGGCGGCCGATCTGACCGTTGGAGCGGTGCTGTCTGGCAACCGCAACTTCGAGGGGCGCATCCATCCGCTGGTGAAGACCAACTGGCTGGCCTCACCGCCGCTGGTGGTGGCCTATGCGTTGGCGGGTAACATGAAGGTGGATCTCACCCGGGATCCGTTGGGCGAAGGGCATGATGGCAAGCCGGTCTACCTGAAAGATATCTGGCCAACCGGTAAAGAAATTGCGCAGGCGGTGGAAGAGGTTCGTACAGCGATGTTCCATAAAGAATATAGCGCGGTGTTTGACGGTGATGCGGAGTGGCAGTCGATCCAGGTTACCGGTTCGGCAACCTACCAGTGGCAGGCAGATTCCACCTATATTCGCCATCCGCCGTTTTTCAGCAGCATGAAAGCGCTGCCGGATCCGGTGCAGGACATCAAAAATGCCCGAATTCTGGCGATGCTCGCCGATTCAGTGACCACCGATCATATTTCGCCAGCGGGTAACATCAAGCGCGACAGCCCGGCAGGGCGTTACCTGAGTGAGCGCGACGTTGAGGTGAATGACTTCAACTCTTACGGCTCGCGCCGTGGTAACCATGAAGTGATGATGCGGGGGACCTTTGCCAATATCCGTATCCGCAACGAAATGGTGCCGGGTGTGGAAGGGGGGTATACCCGCCATCTGCCGTCGCAAAACCAGATGTCGATCTATGATGCCGCGATGCGCTATCAGCAAGAACGGGTGCCGCTGGCGGTCATTGCCGGTAAAGAATACGGTTCCGGTTCCAGCCGTGACTGGGCGGCGAAAGGCCCGCGCCTGCTCGGCGTGCGTGTGGTGATCGCCGAATCCTTCGAGCGTATCCACCGTTCCAACCTGATTGGCATGGGTATTCTGCCGCTGGAATTCCCACAAGGCGTAACGCGCAAAACGCTGGGGCTGACCGGGGAAGAACAGATCGACGTGAGTGGTTTGCAAGCCTTAACGCCGGGTCAGCGGGTGCCGGTCTGTATCACCTACGCCGATGGCCGACAGGAGGTAGTGAATACCCGTTGCCGTATTGATACTGGCAATGAACTGACCTACTACCAGCACGACGGCATTCTGCACTATGTCATCCGTAAAATGCTGTAAAACAATCAGGGCGCCGTTCTGGCGCCCTGTTGATAACCGCTAATTATTTTTGGTCCAGCAAATGCCCCATTTTGGCGGCTTTGGTGGCGAGGTAGCGCTCGTTCTTAGGGTTACGTCCAACAATCAGCGGCACTCGCTCGGTGATGTTGATGCCGGCCTCGGTCAGAATCTCAACTTTTTTCGGATTGTTGGTCAGCAAACGCACGGCATCCACGCCCAACAGTTTGAACATATCAGCACACAGGGTGAAATCACGCTCGTCTGCGGCGAAGCCGAGCTGGTGGTTGGCTTCTACCGTATCCGCCCCTTTATCCTGCAAAGCGTAGGCGCGAATCTTGTTCAGCAGGCCGATGTTACGGCCTTCCTGACGATGATACAGCAGAATACCGCGGCCTTCTTCCGCGATACGCTCCAGTGCGGCCTCCAATTGAAAACCACAGTCACAGCGCAGGCTGAACAAGGCGTCGCCGGTTAAACATTCGGAATGCACGCGTGCGAGTACCGGCGTTTCGCCAGAGATATCACCGAACACCAGTGCCAGATGATCGTGCCCGGTTGCCAGTTCTTCAAATCCCACCATCAGGAAATCACCCCATGGCGTTGGCAGTTTGGCTTCTGCCACCCGTTTAAGCTGCATGTTACTCTCCACTGACGAGATCCCCTTGTTTGTGCAGGGGATCTTTTATTAAAACTGTATGACCCAGGCTTTGTTGTAGGGTGATGATATTACCCTTATTCGGCATAAAATGCGTTGCGAATGTGCGTTACAGCTCAGGTAAACCTTGTTTACCAGGAAAGCCAGGTGCCGTTGGTTTCAGTGTAGCGCCTATGCGCTGGCAGTTGGGGAGACTTGGTAATGATTTCTGCGCACTTGGCGAGTGGGGGCGTGCGGTTGAGTGGGTTTACGAACCGTACCGTTATTCATTGAAGTAAATCAGTTGTTATATCAATAATTATTTATAGATGAACGGTTTTGCGGTAATAATAGAGCTCGCCCTGAAGTTAAATAAAAATATTCAGGGCGAGGTAATTAAGTGAGTTAATTCCCTGGTGTCGGCATAGTATCAAATGATTTAAATTTATGAGTACGTTATATTCATAATTCCAAGAGTGTGTTGAGGATTAAGCCATTTGATATTTGAAGTCTTTCCACTGAGGAATTTGACATTCGCTGAATTGATCGGCGCTGTAGTATGTACCACTTTACCTTTATCGTTATAACAACTGATATTGACAGTACTCTGCGAGTGGTTAACTGTGCAACCGCCAGCAACAATCGCCCCTCTGAAGTTGATGACGCCGCTTGAGGCGCTGTTCGCGAGTGGGATGTTGATGAGTAAAAGGAGACTCATTGAAGCTGAAATGCAGGCGAGCTTGTAAGCGTTCATGGTACACCTCTTTAAGCAAGGAGTGCACATCCATGTAACATAAATACGAGCAGTCATTAATAATCTAGTCAGCCTTTTTTCGAATAGCAATAGCAACAATGAAAATTAAAATATTTAGGTGATAGAAGAGTGTGAGAATTAATTTCAAGCTTATTGGATGGATATCGCATTAATAGTCACCTTGGTTACTATAAGGCTGGTGGAATGAGCTTCAATCTGGAGCTACATTGAACTTTGCATTGCCAACCGGTCACGAGTATAAACGGAGTGATGTTATATCTGCTAATGAAATGGATTGCGTTATTATATTAAGGGTTGCAGAAATAACGTGGGGCGTGTGGACATATTGAATCCCACATCGCTGAAGTGGGTGGCAATAATCATGAGGAGAAATATCAAAGAAAATAACCTTGCCAGCGTCGAAATAAAGAGAGGTTATCAATGAAAAAGCGCCTGTTGCTGGTGTGTTTACCCCTGCTGCTACCGATAGCTGCTTTGGCAAATGTCTCTATCGCTGTCAATGTGTCCGGCGTTTCAGTGCATCTGGGAGAGCAGGAAAGACGAGGCTGCTACTGGGATGGCTATGATTGGCGTCCGCCACAGTGGTGGCATGCGCATCAGGGGCACGGTGTAGGGGAACCCAATGACAACGGTCTGTATTGGGGGCGAACCGTACAATCAACGTGGCAATAACGCTAGCCCCCATAGTCGGCCTTATTCGCAAAACGACTATGATCCGCGCCATTAGCCGCTGTTTTCCTTGCTATCTGTAATACAATCCTTTCCCTCACGGCGCTAACCCCCTAATATTTGCGGCAAGATACTCATCATCAGGCCACGCTGACGACCTATGCCAACCAGCCAGACGTTTACTTCATTGCAGCAAAATCAACACCGACGGGATAAATGCCATTTGTCATTACTGACGTTGGGCGTGGTGGTGGCCTTTATCTTCAGCTTGAGCGCCGGGGACGTCTGGATCTGGCCTACGCAGTGGCTGAGTGAGTCTGCTCGGTTGTTTGTCTGGCAGTTGCGCCTGCCGCGGGCGTTAGCGGTGATGTTAGTCGGAGCCAGCCTGGCGGTTGCCGGGGCGGCAATGCAGGCGCTGTTTGAAAATCCGTTGGCGGAGCCAGGATTGCTTGGTGTGGCGAACGGGGCCGGAGTGGCTCTGGTGCTGGCCGTGCTGTTTGGCAACGGTTTATTACCGGTTGCCCTGATGAGCCTGAGTGCCATCCTCGGTGCGCTGGTGATGACCTTCCTGTTATTGAGTTTTGCCCGCCGTCGCCGTTTGAGCAATGCACGCCTGTTATTAGTGGGAGTGGCTTTGGGGATTGTCTGCAGCGCCATCATGACCTGGGCCGTCTATTTCAGTTCCAGTCTCGATCTGCGGCAACTGATGTATTGGATGATGGGGGGATTTGGCGGGGTGGATTGGCGACAGAAGTGGTTGTTACTGCTCGTTTTGCCTGTGCTGCTGTGGCTGTGCGCTCAGGGCAAGGTGCTTAACCTGATGACTCTGGGCGAAGTTCAGGCCCACCAACTTGGGCTTTCTCTCTATCTGTGGCGCTACCTGCTGGTGCTGGCGATTGGCTGGCTGGTGGGCACCAGCGTGGCACTGGCTGGGGTGATCGGCTTTGTCGGGTTGGTTATTCCTCATATGCTGCGGCTCAGTGGCTTAACCAATCAGCGCTTTCTATTGCCTGGTTGTGCGCTGGCGGGGGCCGGTGTTTTGCTGATTGCTGACGTGCTGGCACGCATCACACTGCTCGCTGCGGAATTGCCTATCGGTGTGGTGACGGCCACGCTGGGGGCACCGCTATTTATCTGGTTACTGGCTCGCTCAAAAAGCGTAAGGTAAATCCGTGGCCGGTGTGAACCACAGGCACTTTCTCTGCTTCACCTGCAAATAAAACAATAGGATGAAATCTGATGAGCAAACCGATTTATACCGTTGCGTTGCAAACCATTGAGAACCAGCTAACGACCCTTGGGGCCTACGAAGGGAACGTTCTGCTGGTCGTCAACGTCGCTTCCGAATGTGGTCTGACGAAGCAGTATGAAGGGTTAGAAAATCTCTATGAGGCCTACCAAGAACAGGGTTTTGCCGTGCTGGGTTTCCCATCAAACGAATTTTTGGGGCAGGAACCGGGTAGCAATGAAGAGATCCTGGCCTTCTGCCGCAGTACTTTTGGCGTCCAATTCCCGATGTTTGCCAAAATCGAAGTGAATGGTACTAATCGCCATCCGCTTTATCAGGCACTGATCACGGCAAAACCTCAGGCCATCGCCCCCGAAGGCAGTGAGTTTTTGGCGCGTATGAGCAGCAAAGGGCGAGCGCCAAAACAGACGGGTGACATTTTGTGGAACTTTGAGAAATTTTTGATTGGCCGTGATGGTACGGTAATTCAGCGTTTTTCTCCTGATATGACGCCGGAAGATCCGCTGCTGGTACAAGCGATTACAGCGGCGCTGGCGAAGTAAAGGGGCTATCAGAACATGTTGCAACTCAGCCAAGTGGCAGTAGAAGGTCGTTTCGCCCCGGTTTCGGGGCAAATAGGAGCTGGGTTGCAGGTTCACCTGATTGGCCCCAACGGCGCAGGGAAAAGTACGCTGTTGGCGAGGCTGGCAGGGGTTTTGCCCGGCCAGGGAGAAATTCTGTTGTCGGGGCGGCCGCTGGGGGATTATTCAGGCCATGACTTGGCGCAGCGCCGTGCTTATCTCTGCCAGCAGCAGCCACCCGTTGCTCTGATGCCGGTCTTCCAATACCTCGCTTTGCATCTGCCTGCGGGAGCAGACGTCAGAGAGTTGGAAAACACCATCCTTTACTTGTCACGCTGTTTGAAACTGGCAGACAAATTATCACGCATGTTGACCCAGCTATCCGGCGGCGAATGGCAGCGAGTGCGCTTGGCTGCGGCGCTGTTGCAGGTATGGCCTACGGTGAACCCACGCAGTCAGTTACTGCTGCTTGATGAACCGACCAACAGCCTGGATGTGGCGCAGAAAGTGGCTCTGGATCGCCTGCTGCGGGAATTTTGTCACAGTGGGCGCAGCGCGTTAATTTGCGCACACGATCTGAACCATACTCTGCAACAGGCCGAACAGGTCTGGTTGCTGCATGCCGGGCGATTGGTGATGCAAGGGAGCACGCATGAGGTGATGAAGCCAGAGGTGCTGTCGCGCATTTATGACGTGGAGTTTCACTTACAGGCGCTAGGCGATCAGCGCTGGATTATGACTAAGACGGCATAGTTGTTTTTTTGCTGTTATTTTAATCAGTTAAGTTTGTGCGCGAATATTTTGCGAATCATCAATCTATCATCTGATTTTTCCCTCAAAAAAGATTCTTTCATTGAAAAGCGTTAATGACGTGCTACGCTAGACAAGCTTAATTAGGGTTTTTAAAAAATTAAAACAGCACAATAATCTGATTATATTGAATATTTTAGTTTCTGTTAATGGCGGCGTTTTTCAGAAAGTTCCCAGATTGCCACTTACAGCTTAAGGTTTTGTTAAGCTAACCGACGTACATTGGCGGCGAACCTACCAAGAATCATTCTTCGGCGTTTAGCGTTGGTTAAATGAAACAGTTTTACAGTGGCTTAAAGAAATTAAGACGTTTGAGGTTTAACTATGGATCAATTCCTGCCTTTTTCACGCCCAGCGATTGGTGATGAAGAAATTGCGGCGGTAGAAAAGGTGCTGCGTTCCGGCTGGATCACCACCGGGCCACAGAATCAGCAGTTGGAAAGTGAGTTTTGTAAAACCTTCGGATGCAAACATGCAGTTGCCGTTTGTTCTGCGACAGCGGGTATGCATATCACCCTGATGGCACTGGGTATCAGGCCTGGTGATGAGGTGATAACACCGTCACAGACCTGGGTTTCAACACTGAACATGATCGAATTGCTAGGCGCAACGCCGGTGATGATTGATGTTGACCGCGATACGCTGATGGTGAGTGCCGCCGATGTGGAAGCCGCCATCACAGCACGAACCAAAGCCATTATCCCCGTTCACTATGCGGGTGCACCATTGCAGATGGATGCGCTGCGCGAGGTGGCCCAACGCCACAATATCCCCCTGATCGAAGATGCGGCCCATGCGGTGGGTGCCCGTTTTAACGGCGAGTGGGTCGGCGCACGTGGGACCGCAATTTTCTCTTTCCACGCGATAAAGAATTTGACCTGTGCTGAGGGCGGCCTGATTGCCACCGACGACGATGCGTTGGCCGATCGTGTGCGTTGCCTGAAGTTTCATGGCTTGGGGGTTGATGCCTTCGATCGTCAGTTGCAAGGGCGCAAGCCGCAGGCTGAAGTGGTTGAGCCGGGCTATAAATACAACCTTTCGGATATTCATGCGGCGATTGCCGTAGTGCAACTGGCGCGCCTGCCAGAGCTGAATACGCGGCGCAAAATACTGGCCGAACGTTACCTCAATGCGTTGAAAGATTCTCCTTTCCAGCCGTTGGGGTTGCCAGATTATCCGCACGATCACGCCTGGCATCTGTTTATGGTCCGTGTTGACGAAGAGCGCTGTGGTATCGGGCGTGATCAACTGATGGAGCGCTTGAAAGAAGTGGGTGTTGGCACCGGCCTGCATTTCCGCGCTGCCCATACGCAAAAATTCTATCGCGAGCGTTATCCGCAGCTTTCGTTGCCTAATACCGAATGGAATTCGGCGCGTTTATGCACCTTACCGCTATTCCCTGACATGACCGAAGCCGATGTCGATCGCGTGGTCAATGCCTTATCTTCTGTTGTGGAGTTATCTCGTGTCGCGCGCTGAATCGATCAAGAAAGTTTCGGTGGTCATCCCGGTATTCAACGAACAGGAAAGCTTGCCTGCACTGTTGGAGCGTACCTCCGCCGCCTGTAAGCAGTTATCCCAACCTTATGAAATTATTCTGGTTGATGATGGTAGCAGCGATAATTCCGCCGAGATGTTGACGGCGGCCGCTGAGCAGCCAGATAGCTGCATTATTGCGGTATTGCTGAACCGTAACTACGGCCAACATTCTGCCATTATGGCCGGTTTCAATCAGGTCAGCGGCGATCTGGTGATCACGCTGGATGCCGATTTACAAAACCCACCGGAAGAAATCCCACGCTTGGTGAGCGTGGCTGAAGAAGGATACGACGTGGTGGGCACCGTGCGTGCCAACCGTCAGGACTCCTGGTTCCGCAAGTCGGCTTCACGCATGATCAATATGATGATTCAGCGTGCTACCGGCAAGTCGATGGGGGATTACGGCTGTATGCTGCGTGCCTATCGCCGTCATATCGTTGAGGCAATGTTACATTGTCACGAGCGCAGCACTTTTATCCCTATCCTGGCGAATACTTTCGCCCGCCGCACCACTGAAATTGAGGTGCGCCACGCCGAACGTGAGTTCGGTGATTCCAAATATAGCCTGATGAAGTTGATCAACCTGATGTATGACCTGATCACTTGCCTGACGACCACGCCACTGCGTTTGCTGAGTGTGATCGGTAGCGTGGTGGCGTTATCCGGGTTTATTTTGGCGGTACTGTTGATCGCCCTGCGTTTGATCCTGGGGCCTGAATGGGCTGCCGGTGGGGTGTTCACCCTGTTTGCCGTGCTTTTCACCTTCATTGGCGCGCAGTTTGTTGGCATGGGTTTGCTGGGGGAGTATATCGGCCGGATTTACAATGATGTTCGCGCACGCCCTCGTTATTTTGTTCAGAAAGTGGTCGGCGATAAGCAGACCCAAAATACTCAGGAAGAAGAATGATGAAAGCTATTGTATTTGCTTACCATGATATCGGCTGTGCTGGTTTGCAGGCGCTGACTGAAGCGGGTTATGACGTGCAGGCGGTGTTCACCCATACCGACGATCCTGGTGAAAACAACTTCTTCTCTTCTGTTGCCCGCCAAGGGGCTGAGCTGGATTTGCCGGTTTATGCACCGGAAGATGTGAACCACCCGCTGTGGGTTGAGCGCATTCGTGAACTGCAGCCTGACATCATTTTCTCTTTCTACTACCGCAACATGCTGAGTGAAGAAGTGCTGTCATTGGCACCGAAGGGCGGTTTCAACCTGCATGGTTCACTGTTACCACGTTATCGCGGGCGTGCGCCGGTTAACTGGGCGCTGCTGAATGGCGAAACAGAAACCGGCGTGACGCTGCACAAAATGGTTAAGCGTCCAGATGCAGGGGATATCGTTGGCCAGCATAAAGTCGCGATCTCCAGTAGCGACACTGCGCTGACGTTGCATAAGAAAGTGTTGGAAGCCGCACAGGCACTGTTGAAAGAGCAGTTGCCAAAGCTGAAAAACGGCACAGCAACCTTCACCCAGCAAAATGAAGCGGATGCCAGCTATTTTGGCCGCCGCACGGCAGCGGATGGCGAGATCCTGTGGCACAAGTCTGCCCGTGAGATCGACAATCTGGTGCGTGCAGTCACCGAACCTTACCCAGGTGCATTCAGCTATCTCGGCCAGCGCAAGCTGATCGTATGGCGTTCGCGCGTGTTGGACACCCGGCATGACAAGCAGCCGGGTACCGTACTAAGCACGTCACCGCTGATTATTGCCTGTGGCGATGGCGCGTTGGAGATCGTCGCAGGCCAGAGCGAGTCTGGTTTATACGTACAGGGCTCACGTCTGGCGCTGGAGATGGGTATTGTGACCGATGTTCGCCTGGCTCCGAAGCCAAGTGCAGCGATGAAGCGCAGAACCCGCGTATTGATCCTCGGGGTTAACGGCTTTATTGGTAACCACCTGACCGAGCGCTTGCTGCGTGAAGACCGTTATGACATTTATGGTCTGGATATCGGTTCCGACGCCATCAGCCGTTTCCTGGATAACCCACGCTTCCACTTTGTTGAGGGAGATATCAGCATCCATTCCGAGTGGATCGAGTATCACATCAAGAAATGTGATGTGGTCCTGCCGCTGGTGGCGATCGCCACGCCGATCGAATACACCCGTAATCCACTGAAAGTGTTCGAGCTGGATTTCGAAGAAAACCTGAAAATCGTTCGCGACTGTGTGAAATACAACAAACGCATCATTTTCCCATCCACGTCTGAAGTTTATGGCATGTGTGATGATAAAGAGTTTGATGAAGACAGTTCACGCCTGATCGTTGGGCCAATCAGCAAACAACGTTGGATCTATTCCGTATCCAAGCAGTTGCTGGACCGGGTGATCTGGGCCTACGGTGCCAAAGAAGGCCTGAAGTTCACCCTGTTCCGTCCGTTTAACTGGATGGGGCCGCGCCTGGATAATCTGGATGCAGCACGTATCGGTTCTTCCCGTGCTATCACCCAGTTGATCCTCAACCTGGTTGAAGGTTCACCGATCAAACTGGTTGACGGTGGGGCGCAGAAACGCTGCTTTACCGACATCAATGACGGTATTGAAGCGCTATACCGCATTATTGAAAACCGTGATGGGATGTGTGACGGCCAGATCGTCAACATCGGCAACCCGACCAACGAAGCGAGCATTCGTGAACTGGCGGAAATGTTGTTGGAAAGCTTCAACAACCACCCGTTGCGTGGCAACTTCCCGCCGTTTGCCGGATTCAAAGATGTGGAAAGCAGCAGCTACTACGGCAAGGGTTATCAGGACGTAGAGCATCGCACGCCAAGCATCAAAAATGCGCGCCGCTTGCTGGGCTGGCAGCCTACTATCGCGATGCAGCAGACCGTTGCCGACACCCTGGATTACTTCCTGCGTACTACGGTGAAGGAAGGTAATGGTGCATGAAGAAGGTTGGCCTGCGAGTTGATGTAGATACCTTCAGCGGTACCCGTGAAGGGGTGCCGCGGTTGTTGGAGCTGTTCGATAAGCAAGGTATTCAGGCCAGTTTCTTCTTCAGCGTAGGGCCAGACAATATGGGGCGCCACTTGTGGCGCCTCCTTCGTCCCCAATTCCTGATGAAAATGCTGCGCTCAAACGCGGCTTCGCTGTATGGCTGGGATATTTTGCTGGCCGGCACCGCCTGGCCGGGGCGTAACATCTCCCGTGCGTTGGGGGCGCTGATGAAGCGTACCGCCGAGGCTGGTCATGAAGTGGGGCTGCACGCCTGGGATCATCAAGGCTGGCAGGCTCGCGTAGCGCGCTGGTCTGAAGAAGAATTGAAACGACAAGTGCAGTTGGGCGTTGACGCGCTGACCGCGAGCACCGGGCAACCGGTTACCTGCTCGGCGGTGGCAGGTTGGCGTGCCGATCAGCGGGTCGTTGAAGTGAAGCAGGGGTTCAATTTCCAATACAACAGCGATTGCCGTGGCACACATCCGTTTCGTCCGTTATTAAACAACGGTCAACCAGGAACGGTGCAAATCCCCGTGACACTCCCCACCTTTGATGAAGTGATTGGCAGCGAAGTCAGCATGGCGGGCTTCAATGACTACATTCTGCGCGCCATCGAAAACGATCGGGGCGTGCCGGTGTACACCATTCACACCGAAGTGGAGGGCATGTCGCAAGCGGCCATGTTTGAAGATCTGTTGCAGCGTGCGCAGCAGCAGGGCATCGAATTCTGCCCATTGAGCGCCTTGTTACCTGCGGATCCGGCCTCGCTGCCGTTAGGCCGCATTACGCGGGCACCGTTCCCTGGCCGTGAAGGCTGGTTAGGTTGTCAAACTGAAGTAGAGGAAAAAGACGTTTCATGAAAGCGCTGAAAGGAACCTGGGCCATTGTCGTGGCCATTTTTTTTGTTCTGGTCTATCTGATTCCGCTCAATGGACGCCTGCTATGGCAACCAGATGAAACTCGCTATGCCGAGATTAGCCGTGAAATGCTGGCGAAGGGGGATTGGGTTGTCCCTAATCTGCTTGGCCTGCGTTATTTTGAAAAACCGGTCGCCGGTTACTGGTTCAATAACGTCAGTCAGTGGCTGTTTGGCGATAACAATTTTGCCGTGCGTTTTGCTTCCGTATTCAGCACCGGGCTGGCCGCATTGCTGGTGTTTGCCCTGGCCTGGCTGATGTGGAAAAACGCGCACCGTGCCTACTTGGCGGTGCTGATCTTCCTGTCGATGTTCCTGGTGTTCAGCGTTGGCACCTACAGCGTACTCGATCCGATGATCTCGCTGTGGCTGACGGCGGCGATGGTCAGTTATTATCTGACGCTGAAAGCAACTAGCGTCAGAGGCAAACTGACGGGCTATGTGCTGCTCGGTTTGGCCTGTGGTATGGGCTTTATGACCAAAGGGTTCCTGGCGCTGGCGGTACCGGTGATTGCGGTGATCCCGATTGTGATCCAGCAGCGCAAAATCAAAGAGCTGCTGATTTACGGGCCGGTGGCGGTGGTGGTGGCGGTGCTGCTGAGCCTGCCGTGGGCACTGGCGGTGGCCCAGCGTGAACCGGATTACTGGAACTATTTCTTCTGGATCGAGCACATCCAGCGCTTTGCCGAAGAGAATGCCCAGCATAAAGCGCCAATCTGGTATTACCTGCCGATCCTGATTGCTGCAGTATTTCCTTGGCTGGGCCTATTACCTGGCTCATTACTCAAAGGTTGGCGTGAGCGCGCTCAGCGCCCAGAACTGTTTTTCCTGCTGAGCTGGGTGCTGATGCCGTTAATTTTTTTCAGCATCGCCAAGGGCAAGTTGGCGACCTACATTCTGCCGTGTATGGCACCGTTGGCATTGCTGATGGCGGCCTATGCGGAAGATTGCGTAGCGCAATTGCGCACCCGCGTGTTCAAAGCAAATGCCGTACTCAACGGTCTGTTCGGCCTGGTGGGGATCGCGGCTTTATTGTTGATGGTGCTGGGGTTGTTGCCTAACGCTAAGCTGTTCACTCCAGATGAGTGGCCGAAGATTGTTTTTGGCTTTGTTGCTTTCGCTGGGTGGCTGATGTTTGCTGTGATTTCTGCGCGCAAAAATGCGCAGCGTTGGGCTTGGGCCGCGGCCTGTCCACTGTTGCTCTGCTTGCTGATTGGTTATGCCATTCCGCAGCAGGTCATTGATTCAAAACAGCCGCAGAATTTTATACGGGCTAATCTGCCGGTGCTGAGTCAGAGTCACTATGTCCTCACTGACAGCGTGGGGGTTGCCGCAGGGTTGGCTTGGGAACTGAAACGCAGCAACATACTGATGTTCAGCCAAAAAGGGGAAGTATCCTACGGCCTGAGTTACGAAGATTCTCGCAGCCACTATATTCGTGATGAGGATTTCCCGCAGTGGCTTGAGCAGGCGCGCAAACAGGGGGATGTATCGCTGGTGTTGCAGCTTTCCCGTGGCGAGGAGGTATCACAGAATCTCCCTGTGCCGGATAGCATGACCAAAATGCACCGTTTAGCGCTGCTATGGTACAAACAGCTGCCATGATGGCTTATGTACTGGTTATGCTGGTTAGCCTGTTTACCTGCGCAGGGCAGTTATGCCAAAAACAGGCTGCACAAACCTGGGATCGGGCGGGAAACCAGCGTGTGAGCACGACGCTACGCTGGCTGTCTCTGGCGGTCATCTTCCTGGGGCTGGGCATGCTGTTATGGCTTAACGTGCTGCAGCGTTTGCCGCTCAGCTTGGCCTACCCGATGCTCAGCCTGAACTTTGTGTTGGTGACGCTGACGGCACGTTGGCTGTTTAACGAGCCTACTACGCTGCGCCACTGGTGTGGAGTGGTGTCAATTATGCTGGGGATCCTGCTGATGAGCCTTAATTCATGAGGGGTTACGCTTGGGGCGCCGCCAGCGTTCTGCTGGTGACGTTGGCACAATTGCTGATGAAATGGGGAATGGCGCAAATTCCACTCTTATCATTGGCAGAGGTGAGTTTGGAACTGGTAGGCCACTATTGGCAGGCGCTATTGGCAGTCAGTGGTGGCATATTCGGCTATGCCTTATCGATGCTGTGCTGGTTCTTTGCCTTACGCCACCTGCCGCTGAATCGTGCTTACCCGTTGTTGAGCGTCAGCTACGCGTTGGTTTATCTGGCCGCGGTGTTCCTACCTTGGTTTGATGAGCCAGCGACGTTGCTGAAAACATTGGGCACCTTGTTTATTCTGTTGGGTGTCTGGCTAATTAACAGCAAGGCGGGCGATAACTCCTCCCAATAGCGGATAGATCCGCTATATCTCCTTCACAATGCTTGCCTTTTTCGTGTCTTGAGAGATAAATTAGCGCAAAACAACGCTATCCTTACTTAAGTTACTCTGTGCTTGCTCGCTGGTAATAGGCGGGTAGCGTGATTCAGTGAAGGAAATGATGCGATGCGTGTGTGGTTTTTATTCGTCTGTTTGATTCTGGCGGGTTGCAGCAGCAATGCGCCACCGCCGAATGGCCGCCTGTCCGATTCAATCGTCGTTGTCGCGCAACTGAATGAGCAATTACGCCAATGGTATGGCACCCCGTATCGCTATGGTGGTTTAGATCGTGGCGGTGTGGATTGTTCTGGCTTTGTCTACCGTACTTTCCGCGATCGTTTTGACCTGCAATTGCCTCGTTCTACTGAACAGCAGACCGGCGTTGGTACTCAAGTATCGCGTGACGAACTGTTGCCGGGGGATCTGGTCTTCTTCAAAACCGGCAGCGGTGGCAATGGCCTGCATGTTGGGATCTACGATACCAACAACCAGTTTATCCATGCTTCCACAAGCCAGGGTGTGACCCGTTCCTCGCTTAATAATGTGTACTGGCGGAAAGTCTATTGGCAAGCGCGCCGAATCTAGCGTGTGACCCGTTGCGCTGGTGTATCATGGCCTCATCCCAATGCTTGCGGAAATCACCATGAATGATTTACGTTTATTAATTTCTGACTCTTACGATCCTTGGTTCAACCTGGCGGTTGAAGAGTGCATCTTCCGCGAAATGACGACGCAGAAAATCCTGTTCCTGTGGCGTAATGCGGAAACCGTGGTGATTGGCCAGTCACAAAATCCGTGGAAAGAGTGTAATACCCGGCGCATGGAGCAGGACGGCATTCGTTTGGCACGGCGCAGCAGCGGCGGTGGTGCTGTATTTCACGATCTCGGTAATACCTGTTTCACGTTTATGGCGGGGAAGCCGGGTTATGATAAAACCGTATCGACCGGTATTATTCTGCAAGCGTTGAACCAGTTGGGGATTAGCGCAACGGCCTCTGGGCGCAACGATCTGGTGGTGGATACGGCCGATGGGATCCGCAAAATATCCGGTTCTGCCTATCGTGAGACACAGGATCGTGGTTTTCATCATGGTACTCTGTTGCTGAACGCCGATCTCAATCGTTTGGCTGATTACCTCAATCCCGATCCTAAAAAACTGCAGGCGAAAGGTATTACTTCCGTCCGTTCGCGTGTGGCTAACCTGGCAGAATTCTTGCCAGAGATTGACCATCAGCAGGTTTGTGACGCCATCATCCAGGCCTTTTTTGCCCATTATGGTGAAAGCGCAACCGCGGAGGTGATTTCACCGGATGTTTTCCCCAATTTGCCGAACTTTGCACAACAGTTTGCTAAACAGAGCAGTTGGGAATGGAATTTTGGTAAAGCACCTGCGTTCAGCCATCTGCTGAATGAGCGTTTTAGCTGGGGAGGTGTGGATATCTTTTTTGATGTTGAAAAGGGAGGCATTGTCCGGGCGCAAATTTTCACCGACAGCCTTAATCCGGCCCCTTTGCAAGCCTTGGCCAAGATGCTGATGGGCTGCGCTTATCGTAGTGAGGCACTGGCAGCCTGCTGCGATCGTCTGCAAATACAGTTCCCGCAACAGTCTGCTGAACTTACCGAGTTGCGAGGGTGGTTGATGGAAACGATTAAGTAACCGTTGCCTACCATACGGAAAGACCAAGGATGGGGAAACCTGTCCTTTTTTTATCCCTCTGTCTTATCGCTTGCTAATTTACCTTTCTGGATTGGCCAATCCGACGATTAGCGCCACAGGGTAAAATATGTAGCAAGCTCTCTTTTCTTTGCGGGTTTTCTGATAATAAGCACAGTGCTCAAAAAAAGACCATTTGATTAACATTCACGGCAGGTTTGTAAATATTAATTCTGGTATTAGACCAAAGGAACTTATAAGTCAAGATGACACGCCATGAGGGGGCTGATTTTTTGCGTAGCACAAGTTATTTGTATATAAGTAAAATTAATGTTTTTTTGTGACATTCAATAGGGTGAATGTTCACGACGTTATCATCTCAGCGTTCTCTTTTTTGGGATTTTTCTAATAAAATCAGAGGTAACTCATTAGGGGTTATGTGTCTGGCGATCATAAATTTTAATAGTATAAAAAACACGCTTTCTTTGGTTATTGCAGTCTTAAGATAAATTAATTTTCAGTGGGATTATTTGTGCTTTTAACATAGCTTAAATCTATCGATTAATTCATAATTTATTGGTAATAATATTTATGTTTCAGATTAATCTCATGGGGGTTGATAGGTAAAATATATTCATATAGGATGAAATTCTCGCCGTTAAGTTTTTGGCATTAAAATGAAAATTCAATTTGAATCTGACTTTATTAGTCACTCTGTTTTTCAACCGGTTTACTCAATGGGGGGGGAGTTGCTGGCTGTGGAAATTCTCAGCCGTTTCAATAGTCTGGATGGCGATTTGGCAATACCAATGGATATTGGGATTAATTTATTATCCCCTGAGCAACGGATTGAATTATTTAATGAACAAATGTTGTTGGTTGAGCAGCAGGCAACATGGTTTATTGAAAATGACGTATTATTGACCATTAACATTGAAGAAAACGTCGTTGACTTGCTACTCGGCGATTTTGTATTACGCCGGCGTATTCAACAGTTACCATTTCTTACCTTTGAAATTAGTGAGGGTTTTCCTAATTTATCTGCGGGGAAACACAATCAAAAGATCAGGCTACTGAGTGACTATTTTACCTTGTGGCTGGATGACTTTGGTTCGGGGAAAACAACGCTTACCGCGCTGTATGACGGGTTGTTTGACTACGTAAAGATTGATAAACGCTTTTATTGGCAGCTGTTTACTCATCCAGGTTATGACGTGGTCATAGATTCATTATTGAAGAATATCAATCTTCTCTGTAAGGGGGTGATAGTTTGTGGAGTAGGAAAAAAAGAATGCATTAATAAACTTAGAAACGCTGGTGTTTTAGGGCTGCAGGGGGGGTTATGGCCTGTCACTAGTGTGGATAATTTGCGAACTCTGCGAAGGATCTCTACAGAATTCGACAACAATAACTGATATTGTTAACACATATAATAGGGTTAATAATGGACGGAATGATTGTTTTCGCGCTCCCGGTATTGTTATTTATCGCATTATTTTCGTTCGCCAAGCATTTTTTTTGTCAGCGCAGTAAATCATTAAAAGTCACCCGGCGTCGCCGGTAGCATATTCGCCTCTGCCCGGTTAACGGGCAGGGCGTTATCCCTGCAATTCCTCCGTATTAATCCGCGTACTCAAGCTCTACACTGAGGGTAATGGAGGGCCTATGCCGCAGTTTAACAATACTTACCACCAGCAGTTGCCCGGTTTTTACACCGAGTTGAACCCCACGCCCCTTACCGGTGCTCGTTTGCTGTACCACAGCCAGCCTTTGGCGCGTGAACTCGGGCTGGATGAAAGCTGGTTTACGCCGGAAAACACGCCGGTTTGGGCCGGGGAGAGGCTGCTGCCAGGCATGCAACCCCTGGCGCAGGTTTATAGCGGCCACCAGTTTGGTGCCTGGGCCGGGCAGTTGGGTGATGGCCGTGGAATTTTACTGGGTGAACAGCAATTAGCCGACGGGCGCAGCATGGACTGGCATCTGAAAGGGGCCGGGCTGACGCCTTATTCGCGCATGGGGGATGGGCGAGCGGTATTGCGTTCGGTGATCCGGGAGTTTCTGGCTTCTGAAGCGCTGCATCACCTGGGAATACCCACCACGCGTGCGTTGACCATCGTAACCAGCGAGCAACCGGTATTTCGCGAGCAGCCAGAGCGCGGTGCGATGCTGCTGCGTGTAGCAGAAAGCCATATCCGTTTTGGTCACTTTGAGCATTTTTATTACCGCAGGCAGCCAGAGCAGGTGAAGCAACTGGCAGATTTCGTGATTGCGCACCACTGGCCGCAGTGGCATGAGGAAACAGAGCGTTATGCGCTGTGGTTTACCGAGGTGGTAGAACGTACCGCGCGCCTGATGGCGCATTGGCAGACCGTTGGTTTTGCCCATGGGGTGATGAATACCGATAACATGTCAATTCTCGGCCTCACTCTGGACTTTGGGCCTTACGGTTTCCTTGATGATTACCAACCCAATTACATCTGTAACCACTCCGATCACCAGGGCCGTTACGCCTTTGACAATCAACCGGCGGTTGGGTTGTGGAATCTGCATCGCCTGGCGCAAACGCTCTCTGGCCTGATGACCACTGAGCAGTTACAGACGGCGTTAGCAGCGTATGAGCCTGCGTTGATGCAGGCCTATGGTGAACAGATGCGCGCGAAGCTGGGTTTCTTTACCCCCTCAGAGCAGGACAACGAGCTATTGACGGGTCTGTTGAGCCTGATGATGCAGGAAGGGCGGGATTATACCCGAACGTTCCGCCTGCTGAGCGATGTGGAGCAATGGCAGGCGCATTCCCCTTTGCGAGATGAGTTTATCGATCGTGCTGCGTTCGATCGTTGGTATCAGCGATACCGCCTGCGTTTGCAGCAAGAGCAGGTGAGCGATGCTGAACGCCAGCTGGCGATGAAAGCGGTGAATCCCAAGCTGATTTTGCGCAATTATCTGGCGCAGCAGGCAATCGAAGCGGCCGAACAGAATGATGTCAGCAAACTTGCGCGGCTGCACCAGGCATTGCTGCAGCCGTTTGCCGATGATCCGCAGTATGACGATCTGGCAGGCTTACCCCCTGAATGGGGTAAGCATCTGGAGATTTCCTGCTCAAGCTGAGGCTAGAGCAGTTTTTCGATATGTTCACCGAGCCGTTCTGGCTTGGTAAACGGAGCAAAGCGCGTGATTCGGGCACCCTCTGCAGTGAACAGAAACTTGGTGAAATTCCATCTGATGCGTTGGCTGCCCAGCAAACCGGGCGCTCGGCGTTTCAGTTCGCTGAACAGCGGATGAGCATCCGCACCGTTAACGTCGATCTTGCTGAACAATGGGAAGCTGACGCCGTAATTCAGAGTGCAGAAGTCGGCGATCGCGCGTGCATCTCCTGGCTCTTGTTTGCCAAATTGATTGCAGGGAAACCCGAGCACCACCAAGCCGCGTGCGCGGTAGCGTTGCCAGAGAGTTTCCAACCCCCGGTACTGTGGGGTAAAGCCACAACGACTGGCGGTGTTGACCACCAGATAAACCCGTGCGGGGAAGTCGGCTAGCGTTTTGTGCTCCCCCTGCAGGGTAATGCAGGGAATGGTTAACAGCGAGTTGCTCATGCCAAGGCTCCGCGTTGCCGGTGGGGCGCGTTAAACACCCCACTCAAAGCGATCAGAAACGAGTATCCACCGCATCTGCCAACATGGCCAGCAACTGTTCGCTGTCGGCCCAACTCAGGCAAGGATCGGTGATCGATTGGCCGTAGGTTAACGGCTGGCCGCTGACGATTTTCTGTGTTCCTTCCACCAGGAAACTTTCCGCCATCACGCCGGCGATGGCCATTGAACCGGCACGGATCTGCTGGCAGACGTTCTCAGCCACCTCTAGCTGGCGGCGGTGCATCTTCTGGCAATTACCGTGGCTGAAATCGATCACCAGATGTTCTGGGAGATCGAACTCACGCAGGCTGTCGCAGGCGGCCACTACATCACTGGCGTGATAGTTCGGCTTTTTGCCCCCGCGCATAATAATGTGGCCGAACGGATTACCGCTGGTCTGATAAATGGTCATCTGGCCATGCTTGTCGGGCGACAGGAACATATGGCGGGCACGAGCCGCGCGGATCGCATCGATGGCAATACGGGTATTACCGTCGGTACCGTTCTTGAAGCCTACTGGGCAGGAGAGCGCAGAGGCCATCTCGCGGTGAACCTGGCTTTCGGTAGTACGAGCGCCAATCGCCCCCCAACTGATTAAATCGGCAATATACTGGCCGATCACCATATCCAGAAACTCGGTGGCGGTAGGTAGGCCAAGCTGGTTGACGGCCAGCAACAGCTTGCGGGCTATTTCAATCCCACGGTTGACCTGAAAACTGCCATCCAGATCGGGATCGGAAATTAACCCTTTCCAGCCGACAACGGTACGCGGTTTTTCAAAATAGGTACGCATCACGATTTCCAGACGATCCTGATAGCGTTCGCGCAGGGCATTCAAGCGGTGTGCATAGTCGGTAGCCGCATCCAGATCGTGAATGGAGCAGGGGCCAATGACCACTAACAGGCGACGATCTTCGCCCATCAGGATGTTTTCAATACGTTTACGTGACGCTGTCACATTATCGGCAATGGCGTCTGAGATCGGCAACTTTTCCGCTAACGCTTGGGGCGTAACGAGGTTATCGATGCGCGCGGTCCGCAGTTCATCTGTTTTTTGCATGATTTTCTCTAAAACTGTTCTTCGCTACGGCAGGAATACCGGGAAGTGATGAGGATCACAATAACGTAAAAATCGCTGAATTCAACCGTAGTGGGCCGGTTATTTTGCATAAACCTGTAAAAAGCAACGCAGGTTAAAATTAAGTGGCAGGCAGCAGGCCTACCACGCATATTTTAGCTTCAGAACATACGGCGGCTCATGCCGAGAATATCGAGGATTTTGGTGGAGATTTCTTCTACCGAATAGTTGGTGGTATTGAGGTAGCGGATTTGATTCTTGCGGAACAAGGCTTCGACTTCCGCTAATTCCATCCGACACTGGCGTATTGACGCATAACGGCTGTTCTCTCGCCGCTCTTCACGGATGGCGGCTAAGCGTTCCGGGTCAATCGTCAGGCCAAACAGCTTGTGCTGAAAGGGTTTTAGCGCGGCAGGCAGTTGCAGATTGTCCATATCGTCGGCGGTGAACGGATAATTGGCCGCACGGATGCCAAACTGCATGGCCAGATACAGGCTGGTGGGGGTTTTGCCACAGCGTGAAACGCCCAGCAGGATCACCTGTGCCTGATCGAGATTACGCAGCGAAATGCCATCATCATGCGCCAAAGTGTAATCAATAGCGGCGATACGGGCGTCATATTTGTCGAGATTGCTTTCGGTCAAACCGTGGGTGCGATTGGCGATGGGCGTAGGTTCTACCCCCAGTTCCCCTTGTAACGGCCCAACCAGGGCTTGCACGATATCCTGGCAGAAACCTTCGCTCTGGGTGATCACCAGGCGCACCTCCGGGGAAATAATCGAATAGAACACCAGCGGGCGCACCCCGGTTTGCTGGTAAATATCGTTAATCTGTTGGCACACGCCGCGGGCACGTGCTTCGGTTTCTACGAATGGCAAGGTATAGGTCGTGGCCGCGATCGGAAACTGTGACAGTACCGCATGTCCCAACACTTCGGCAGTAATGGCCGTACCATCAGAAATATAAAAAACGCTTCTTTCCATTCGTCACTCTCTCGCTGAAAACGATAATCCTGTTGTAGCAAAATATCATGGTCTGTGAATGATTGGCGGGTAAAGCGCCGGGTCAGAAATTTGTGATAACACGAGCAATCGCGATAAATAAAGTCATATTTTAATCAGGCAAGGTGAGTAAATAGCGGATTACGCGTTATTATAAAACGCAATTTTATTTTTTATAAAACTGTTGCGCCTAATTTTAAACAATTTTATCACGCCGAACAGGTTATTTCCGTCAAATTCAGCCCGTTTGAGAGTGTGTATTTAATCGAAATTTAAAATCTTACTTAATTTGTTTAATATCAGTTTGTTAGTGTTTAAGGGAACGATCCCCATTAAAATTATGCCGCTGCGTCTTTCTCTTAAAATTCATTTTTTTCATTGGGTTGATCGATTCACCTTTCCATTTTCTTTGGGTCATTGTGCTAGTCTGATTTCGCTTCGCTTACCGAATTAAATTCGCTTAGACCCTACTGATAGCAATAAGGATTGTCTCGATGTCTAACAATGGCCCAGACTTGCGTAATGTGCTTTGGTACAACCAGCTTGGCATGCACGACGTTGACCGTGTTGGGGGTAAAAACGCCTCCCTCGGTGAAATGATCACCAATCTTTCCGATTTAGGTGTAGCCGTGCCGAACGGTTTTGCTACCACCGCACAGGCGTTCAATGATTTTCTTGAGCAAAGCGGTGTTAATCAGCGCATCTATCAGTTACTGGATCAAACCGATGTTGACGACGTTGCTCAACTGGCCAAGGCCGGTGCGCAAATTCGCCAATGGGTGATCGACACACCTTTCCATGCAGAATTTGAACGTGAAATCACGTTGGCCTATCAGCAACTGGCTGGCGGTGAAAGTAATGCCTCTTTCGCCGTGCGTTCTTCCGCCACGGCAGAGGATATGCCGGATGCCTCCTTTGCTGGCCAACAGGAAACTTTCCTCAATGTGCAGGGCATTGAGGCCGTGATGGTGGCGATCAAGCACGTATTTGCTTCGTTGTTCAACGATCGTGCGATCTCCTACCGGGTGCATCAAGGGTACGATCATCGCGGCGTGGCGTTGTCTGCCGGTGTGCAGCGCATGGTGCGTTCCGATCTGGCTTCGTCAGGAGTCATGTTCACCATTGATACCGAGTCTGGTTTCGATCAGGTGGTGTTTATCACTTCGGCATTTGGTCTGGGTGAAATGGTTGTGCAGGGGGCGGTCAACCCGGACGAATTCTACGTGCACAAGCCGACGCTGCTGAAAGGCAAACCTGCCATTGTGCGGCGTAATCTGGGGTCGAAGAAAATCCGCATGGTGTACGCGCCCTCGCAGGATCACGGCAAACAGGTTCGGATTGAAGATGTGCCAGAAGCGCAGCGCAATCGTTTCTCTCTGAGTGATGATGAAGTGCAGGCGTTGGCGCACCAGGCTTTACTGATCGAAAAGCATTATGGTCGCCCGATGGACATCGAGTGGGCAAAAGATGGGCACACCGGCAAGCTATTGATTGTGCAGGCGCGCCCGGAAACCGTGCGTTCCAATGAGCAGGTGATGGAGCGCTACCAGTTGAACGGCAATAGCGCCGTGCTGGTGGAAGGGCGCGCCATCGGGCACCGCATTGGCGCAGGCCCGGTGAAAGTGATTAACGACATCAGCGAAATGGATCGCATTCAGCCAGGGGATGTGCTGGTGACTGACATGACCGACCCGGACTGGGAACCGATCATGAAAAAGGCGGCCGCAATTGTCACCAACCGTGGCGGCCGAACCTGTCACGCGGCGATCATCGCCCGTGAACTGGGGATCCCAGCGGTGGTTGGCTGTGGGCATGCCACCGATCTGCTGAAGGATGGGCAGAAAGTCACGGTCTCCTGTGCCGAGGGTGATACCGGTTTTGTTTACAGCGATATGCTGGACTTCAGCGTACAAAGTTCTGAAGTCACCGAACTGCCAGAGCTCCCGCTGAAGATCATGATGAACGTGGGCAACCCGGATCGAGCCTTCGATTTTGCCCGTCTGCCGAATGAAGGGGTAGGTCTGGCGCGTTTGGAATTTATCATTAACCGCATGATTGGCGTGCACCCGCGCGCGTTGTTGGAATTTGACCAGCAGCCGCCAGAACTGCAAGCCGAAATCAGGGCGCTGATGCAAGGTTACGACGATCCGGTCGAGTTCTATGTTGGTCGTTTAACCGAAGGGATCGCGACGCTGGGTGCGGCATTCTGGCCTAAGCGCGTTATCGTGCGTCTTTCCGACTTCAAATCCAATGAATACGCCAACTTAGTGGGCGGCGAGAAGTACGAACCACATGAAGAGAACCCGATGCTGGGCTTCCGTGGGGCTGGCCGTTACGTTGCCGAAAGTTTCCGTGACTGCTTCGCCATGGAGTGTGAAGCGATGAAGCGGGTGCGTAATGACATGGGGCTGACCAACGTTGAGGTTATGGTGCCGTTTGTGCGCACCGTGGCACAGGCTGAGGCGGTGGTAGAGGAGCTGGCGCGTCAGGGGCTCAAGCGCGGTGAGAACGGGCTGAAAGTGATTATGATGTGCGAGATCCCTTCCAATGCCTTGTTAGCCGATCAGTTCCTGGAATATTTCGACGGCTTCTCGATTGGCTCCAACGACATGACGCAGCTGACTTTGGGGCTGGATCGCGATTCCGGCGTGGTTTCTGAGCTGTTCGATGAACGCAACGAAGCGGTCAAAATGCTGCTGACCATGGCGATCCAAGCTGCCAAACGTCATGGCAAGTACGTGGGGATTTGCGGCCAAGGCCCATCGGATCATGAGGATTTGGCCAAGTGGCTGATGGAGCAGGGAATCGACAGCCTGTCACTTAACCCGGATACCGTGGTGCAAACCTGGATGAATCTGGCGCAGAAAAAGTAACTCTTCTCTCTAGGGGCGCCACTAGGTGCCCCTATGCCCTTCATACTTCAAGTTGCCTGGGTGTTCTGCGTTACTCGGCCCAAGTCAGGGCCGAGTCTCTTAGGGGCAAGCGCTGTTCAAAAACGCATTGCGTTTTTGTCAAGCAACTCGAATTATTTTGGGTATAAGCATTTCATTCACCGGGTTTACTATTTGGCATGAACTTTTGTATCACTTCTTCCAAGAAAATAAAAAACAACGTCCGCGATTTTTCATAAGGCTTCAGCTTGCTGTTGCCACCGCTATTGGTAAGATAAAAAAGCGTGTTTTGCTGTAGTTTAGGGAAATAACGGAACTCTTCAAATAAAAAGATAATCTCTTTGTAATTTAAACCGGAGAGGTCTTCATCAAAGGATTTGAATAATCCGGTCGTTGATAGCACCAGGAGTTTAGTGTCCTTACTGTCAGAGTTTCTGACGGTTGTGACTTCATTGGTGGCTAGCGTAAATACATCAGAAAAGATCCGCAGGCGATAGGCGAAGTAATCAGCGCAAATGTAAGAGGGGCCTAACCCATAGATAATCAGCTTATTGCAATCTTTTATCTTTAACCAAAAATCATGAGCAAGGCGATCATCAAAATTGGCGATGTAATCTGCTATACGCTGTAATTCACTTGATGGTTTTTCTGGGGAGGTGTCATTATGTTCGCTGATAATATATTTTTTATATTGTTTGAAAGATTCAAACCCCAGTTTTCTGACAAACTTGGATATTTTCGACGTTGAAACATCAAACTGTGCGCTAAGCTCAGTAATAGAAACCGTTGAATTATGTTGAATGCATTCTTTAGTGCTGTCTAATAGTTTCTTTTCCAACGCATTCAAACCATTGTAATCAATTTTTATCATGATTTATTTCCGATGTTAGGCCCAGAGCATCCTCGTTCAATGTTACGAGAAAAACCTCCCAATGAGTACCCCACTTGCTGAAGAGATAACCATCTTGGCAAGATCGCTCCGTATTTATAATTCCAACATCAGAATTATGTTCTGATAAAATAAAGTTATTAAGTTTTAAAAACCATAAATTAGCATTATAAATAAAAATAATGTCAATTTTATCTTTTTATAAAGAATTAATAAATGTTGTTGCGTTAATTTTCCATAAATTGGATCTAAAGCATGTTTTTATGGAAAATTATCGGTATAAATGTTGTCCAGAGTTAGAGGTGATGAAAGTGAAACGTTAAAAAATTATCAGGAAACGCTCATGTTGGAAAAAATCACAGACTTCAGTTTGAACCTGTTCTCTCTAAAAGGAAGAACAGCGATCGTCACGGGGGGCAACAGCGGGCTGGGCCAGGCATACAGTCTGGCGTTTGCCAAAGCTGGGGCTAATGTCGCCGTTATCGCCATTGCGGACGACGAAGGGGAAACCCGGCGTCTGGTAGAAGAGTGCGGGGTGGATTATCACTTTATTCTGGCGGACATTACCCGTGAAGGGGAACCCCAACAGGCAATAGATCAGGTAGCAGCTCGTTTTGGGCGCATCGATATACTGGTCAACAATGCTGGGATGTGCATTAACGAACCGGATGTTCTCAAATTCACCCGCGTGCAGTGGGATAAAATGATCGCCCTCAATCTGAGCGCCGCCTTTGAAATGTCGCACGAAGTGGCCAAATACATGATCCCGCAGCGGAGTGGGAAGATCATCAATATCGCTTCCATGTTCTCTTATTTGGGCGGGCAATGGTCACCGGCGTATTCGGCGAGTAAGCACGGGATTGTTGGGCTGACGAAAGCCTACTGCGACGAATTGGCACAATTCAATATTCAGGTCACCGCGATTGCGCCTGGATATTATGCAACGCCATTAACCGAAAAAACACGCTCAGATCCTGATGCTAATAAGCGGGTACTTTCGCATATTGCGGCCAATCGTTGGGGAAATATTGCCGATCTGATGGGGACGGCAGTCTTTTTGGCCTCAGATGCATCCAATTATGTTAACGGCTCAGTGATAGCTGTCGACGGTGGTTTTTTAGTGCGTTAATCGATAATGATAAGGGTAAATATGAATAAGCATGACACATTAAAGCAATTGCATAGCCTATTGAAAGCGGATCAGATCGTGACCGATCATGCCAAGCTCTATGATGCAGCAGCCGACAGATATAAAAAATATGCTAAGGCCAAAGAGCAGCTTAATGTTCCTCTCCCTACCGCCATTGTGCTGCCAGAAAGTGCCGATGAAGTGGCTGAGATACTCAAATTCTGTAATGAAAATGCCATTAACGTTATTCCACGCAGCGGCAAGACGGCGACCGAAGGTGGCTTGGAAAACTGGAAAGAAAATACCCTGGTGATTGACTCGGCACGCCTGAATAAAATCATCAAGATCGACAGCTACAATATGGAAGCCACGGTGCAAGCCGGGGTTTGCCTGCAAACGCTGGAAGATGAAGCGCGCAAACAGGGGCTGACAACCGGCCATTCGCCGCAGTCCAAGCCGGTTGCACAATATGGTGGCTTAGTGGCCACGCGCAGTATCGGCCAGTTTTCTACCCTGTACGGTGGAATTGAGGATATGGTACTTGGCCTGGAGTGTGTCTTCCCTGATGGGCACATTTCACGTATCAAGAGTGTCGCACGCCGCGCCGGCGGCCCGGACATCCGCCATGTGGTGATTGGTAACGAAGGTACCCTGTGTTTTATCACCGAAGTCACGGTGAAACTGTTCAAGTTCTACCCGGAGAATAACCGGTTTATCGGGCACTTAATCAAGGATGTTGCCTCAGGTATCAAGATCCTGCGTGACGTCATGGTGGCAGGTTACCGCCCTTCGGTGGCGCGGGTTTATTCAGAAGAGGATGCGGCGCAGCATTTCTCGGCCTTCCACGAAGGCAAGTGTGTTCTGATCTTTATGGTGGAAGGGCCTTCCGGCATTGTGAATGCCACCATTGATGGCATCAACGAAATCATCAAGGAACATGCTGCGGGGATCCTGAAACCGGTTAAAAGCCAGCTGATCGAAGACTGGTTCAATCATCTCAACTGGTCGCAGGCGCGCATCGAGCAAGAAGTGAGCGAGATGGTGAATCATAATCGTCATGATGGTTTCACTACCGAGATCTCTGCAAGTTGGGAAATGATCCCGAAAATCTACGATCGCGTGATCCAGCGTATTCGCAGTGAATTTGAACGCAGTGAAGATCTCACCATGCTGGGTGGGCACTCATCGCACAGTTATATTAACGGTACCAATATGTACTTTGTTTATAACTACAATATCCACTGCGAAGCGAAAGATGAAATGCGTATTTATCACCATCCTATTCAGCGCATTATTGTGGAAGAGACGCTGAAACTGGGTGGTTCAATGTGTCACCATCACGGCATTGGTAAATATCGAAATGAATGGACCGAGCAGGAGCATGGCAGCGCCTATTATATTCTGCAAGGGCTGAAACAGGTTTATGATCCGAAAGGTATCATGAATTTCGGCTGTATTTATCCGCAGCCAGGCACTGAGCATTTCTTCGAGTAACCTTCACGGATCAATCCCCAAGGGGAACGGGAGCGGTCGGTGTAATATCCTAAGAGCTTCGAGTTGCGGTCAATAAGGCTGCAACTCAGGCTAAAGGGATAAGTCACTCTATCCCCACTATAGATATCAAGAATAATGGAAGTGAATAATGAAAAAACTATTTATGGGTATTGATAGTGGATCGCAAAGTACCAAGGTAGGTATTTTTGACCAACAGGGTAATGAAATCTGTTATGGCAGTGATTTATTGCAGAATACAGAAACACCGGCACCGGGCGTTGTTTACCATCCCGGAGAAGATCTCTGGGAGAGCCTGGTTCGCGCCATAGAAGATTGCCTGGATAAATTTACCGGCGATCGGCGTCAGATCCTGGGAATAGGGTTGTGTACTATTCGCTGTTGCAGGGTGCTGCTGGATGAGAAGGGTGAACTGGTTGAACCGGTCATCAGTTGGATGGATATGCGTATGTCGCAGCCCTATGTTCATCAGAATGACGCGGTAAAATATGTGACCACCACGTCCGGTTATCTTGGTTTACGCTTAACCGGCGCTTTCAAAGACAGTTGTTCCAATCAGGAAGTTTATTGGCCTATGGATTGGCAGACCCTGCAATGGGCAGATGATGCTGAGATCCAGCGCCAGGGGCTCACGCGCAGCCAACTGTTTGAGCTGATCAAACCCGGCGAGAGCTACGGGCCGCTCAGGGCAGAACTCGCCGAGCGTTTTGGTCTGAATGCGGATATTTGCGTATTTGCTACCGGTAATGACAAGGCTGTTGAAGTGCTTGGCGCGGGCATTACCGCCGCTGATGAAATTATGATCTCGCTGGGGACATTTATTTCGGCCATGCTGTACCGCCATGATTATTTCTCCCATGCCGAGAGTTTTTTCCCGACGCTGGCGTGTGAACCTTTCAAATATGTCTATGAATCTACCGGGATCCGGCGGGGTATGTGGACGGTGAGTTGGTTTAAACATTTAGCGGGTGAAGATATCAGCAAGATTGCTGAGATGGAAAACATCAGTGAAGAAGATGTATTAAACCGTATTGCCGAATCCATTGCCCCGGGTTCAGAAGGGTTGATTACTATTCTTGATTGGCTGAGCCCGCCAAGCCATCAATTCCGTAAGGGGATGATGTTCGGTTTTGATCAGCGCCATACTAAGTACCATATTTATCGCTCTATTTTGGAAGCTATTGCCTACACGATAAAGAACAATATTGATGCCATGCTGCAGGAAACAGCATCCTCCATCAATAGCATCCGGATTATTGGCGGCGGGGCAAAAAGCGATGTTTTAGTGCAGATTATCTGCGATCTCTTTGGTAAAGAGACCTATACCCTGCAAGCCAACAGTTCAGCCTGCCTGGGTGCGGCTATGTGTACTGCCGTTGGATTAGGGGTGGTACAGGATTTTAACCAGGCAAAAAGAGATATGGTGCAGATTAAGAAAAAGTATATCCCTAATCAAAAAAATCATATTTATTATGATGGCATTAATAAAAACGTCTATATGAAAGTACGTAGTTATACAGATCCACTGTTGTCAGAGGTCTATGATTTTCTTAATAGACCATCAAAATATACCAAAAATAATTCGAGTTGCTTGTAGGCGGCAACTGAGCGAAGCCCCAGGAGCTTACTCAAGTAAGTGACTGGGGTGAGTAAAGGCAGCCAACACCCAAGCAACTTGAAGTATGAAGGGTATATAAAAAATCTCTCCGGTCTATTCCAGCAAATCTTCCGGTAGTGCACCCAGAAGTTAAATAAACATCTGGTTTGCGCCGCCGTGCCGCTTGGATAAAAGAGGGTAAACGATATCACACAGGTATGACTATTATGGAAAATAGAGTAAAGACAGAGCAAGTTAAAAATAGCACTCGATATATACAGATATTACTGCTGACCATCGCCGGCGGTGCAATATATCCGATGCTATATTTGAGGCAGATTTATCAGGATACGATGATCCAAGCTTTTAATATTACTAATGTGCAACTCGGTGAGTTGTATTCAATCATGGGGTTTTTGTTTTTTATCTGCTATACACCCAGCGGTTGGTTAGCCGATAGAGTGAAACCGATGAAGCTGATCACCCTGTCTCTATTGGGGACGGGCCTGTTAGGGCTTTGGTACAGTACCTTGCCTTCCTATACCGCACTGTTAATCATTTTTTCAGGCTGGGGAATCACTACCGGCTTGACCTTCTGGGGGGCGGTGATGAAGCGCATCAAGCTGCTGGCGGCAAAAAATGAGGCTGGGCGCTTTTACGGGATTTACGATGGCGGTCGCGGCCTGGTTGAATCGATCCTGGCCAGCATTGCGCTGTTTATTTTCTCGGTAACGGTTGGCCCGAATGACGCAAACGTGGTTCAGGGGCTGGTCTACGTGATTCACCTGTACTCTTGGTTCTGCATAGCCTTAGCCGTGGTCTGCTTTGTCTGTATCTGGTTTGAAGCCAACGCTCCACATGAGACAGAAGAAAAGCGGGCTAAAACCACCAATAAAAACGTGATTAAGGATCTGGGTTTTATCCTGCGCCAGCCCGAGGTGTGGTTGATCGCAATTATCATCTCTTCTGGTTACCACTTATTCTGGTCTACCTACAGCTTTTCAGGCTATTTGCAGGCCGGCGGTTGGGGATTTACTGCCGTGATGGCAGGGACGATCACCACGATCAAACTATGGTTGCGGCCGGTCGGGGGGGTAGTCGGTGGTTTCCTGGGTGACAAGTTAGGGAATATCAAGGTATTAACCTACGCGTTAATGCTAAGTGCGCTTGGCCTGGTCGGCCTGATCGCTATCCCGGCAACTCATTTGCCTTCCGGTGTGGTGGTTGGATTCTGTGTTTTCTTTATTCTCTTTGTCGGCCTGCTGACTTATGCAGTACGCGGCCTATACTGGGCGATTATCGAGAACCTGAAGGTGCCGGAAACCAAGCTCGGCCTGGCAATCGGGGTGATTTCTGCGGTGGGTTATTGCCCAGATATCTTTATCCCACTGATTAATGGCTATATTATGGATTATGCCCCCGATCAGAAAACCGGTTATCAGCTTTATTTTGGCTATACCGTAGTGATGGCATGTTTTGGCATCGTCGCCTGTTATGTGCTAAAGCATCGCGTCACAAGCCAACCTCTCCCGGCAGTAAAACCCGTTACGGTTGAATAATCCTGGAACAATGCCGGGTACCCGGCACGTGAAAAGGATAAAAAAAGGCCCATCGAAGGTGACGGGCAAAGACTACACACAGCAATTTATATACATGGGATGATCGATTTGATACGTGATGGAGAAGCTAAGGTTTTGTACCAAATAGAGTAATAAGACTAAGCACTTAGGCTGTAGGCGTCATTAAGATTCATCCTAATAAAACCCGGGGAATAAAAACGGCTGGCAATATCCCCGAGTGCAACTTTTTTGTGCCGAGGCATAAAGAGTCATGTGTGGCAGGGGGAGTAAACAGCAATAATGGGATTGATGGCCTGCCTGTGGTCGGGCAGGCCGGGGAGATTACAGTTGTTCTAAATCTTTGACCACTTCTTTTATATCGCGATTGGGTTGCGGTGCTTCATTAACCCAGGCACTGACTAAACGGTAAGAAACCGCCAGCACCACCGGGCCGATAAACAGCCCAATCATACCAAATGCCAGCAGGCCGCCGATGACACCGGATAAGATCAAAATCAATGGCAGATCGGCCCCCATGCGGATCAGCGCCGGGCGCAGGAAGTTGTCCAAGGTGCCCACCACGCAGCTCCAGATCAGTAATACGGTGCCCCAGGTGGTTTCTCCGGTCCAGTACAGCCAGATAATCGCTGGGATCAGGATCAGCAATGGCCCCAACTGCGCCACGCAGAACACAAACATCAGCACGGTCAGCAGCGTAGCGGCAGGAATGCCAGCAACGGCCAGACCAATCCCCCCCAGCACCGATTGCACCAGAGCCGTTACTACCACGCCTAACGCTACGGCACGAATCGCTTGCCCGGCCAGCAGCACGGCAGCATCGCCACGTTCGGCCCCTAGGCGCACCGCAAAATGCCGGATAGCCAGCCCGACTTGTTCTCCGCGTGCGTACAGTAAGGCGCTAAACAGCACCATCAGCATACAGTGCACCAGAAAGCGGCCAATATGCGCAGCCTGCGTGACAAACCAGGTTGCCGTCTGGCCGAAGTAAGGCTGCACTTTGGCGATCAGCGCAGTTCCGCCGGTGCTCACCAGCAGGTGGTAGCTGTTATACACCCGGTCGCCGATCAGCGGGATGGCGCGTAACCACTCCAGATCGGGAATGCTGACCTTACCCGGTGAATTCACCCAGGAGACGATGGGGGCGCTGTTATCGACAACGCTGCTGACCAGCAGCGAAATAGGCAGCACAAACAGCAGGATCAGCAGAATGGTCATGATCAGGACGGCCAGCGAGCGGCGGCCCCACAGCAGGCGCTGTACTTTAATCAATACCGGCCAGGTTGCTATCACCACCATGCCAGCCCAGGCAAAGCCAAGAATAAACGGTTGAACCACCCAAAAACTGGCGACGATCATAATGGCAATAAACAACACGCCAAAAATAATCGTGGGTAAGTCATAGTGGCGTTGCGGTTGTGTCATGAATGCGTTTTCATCCTATTCAGTGAAATCTTCTATCCCTTGTTATCATGGAGCATTTCGGGCAACTTTCACAGCCAAGCGCACGTTTTGCCGCTGGCGCTTCTGTTGCCGTGAGTTTGTGATAATGTGAGTGCCTCCACGAAACGAAGTATGCTAGTTTTTACCGACGATAAAAGATAGGGGTGGGTCTGCATCTAGGCCCGGTTAAGTAGTTAAAAATTAGACAAACAGGGTCAAAAAAGCGAATGATCCCACAGATTTCTCAGGCACCTGGTCTCGTTCAACGGGTGCTCGATTTTTTGGAAGCGTTAAAACAGAACGGATTCAGCGGCGATACTGCCACCAGTTATGCCGATCGCCTGACCATGGCGACAGACAACAGCATTTATCAACTCCTGCCCGATGCGGTGGTGTTCCCCCGTTCAACCAGCGATGTGGCGTTGCTGGCCCGTTTGGCGGCAGAAGAGCGCTTCAAGGCGCTGGCTTTTACCCCACGCGGTGGCGGCACTGGCACTAACGGCCAAGCGCTGAATAGCGGCATTGTGGTTGACATGTCGCGCTATATGAACCGCATTTTGGATATCAATGTTGAACAGGGCTGGGTACGGGTTGAAGCCGGGGTGATTAAAGACCAACTTAACCAGTATCTGCGGCCGTTCGGCTATTTCTTCTCTCCTGAGCTTTCCACCAGCAACCGCGCCACGCTTGGCGGGATGATCAATACCGACGCCTCCGGCCAGGGTTCACTGGTGTATGGCAAAACCTCGGATCACGTGCTCGGGCTGCGGGCGGTGTTGCTGGGGGGAGAGATGATTGATACTCGCGCCATGCCGACGCCGCTGGCGGAAACGATTGCCCAGGAAGATACGCCGGAAGGGCGTATTTATGCCACGGTGCTCAACCGTTGCCGAGAACAGCGCGCGCTGATCCTGGAAAAATTCCCTAAGCTTAACCGCTTTCTCACCGGTTACGATTTGCGCCATGTGCTGAGCGACGATCTGCAAACCTTCGATCTGACGCGCATCCTTACCGGGGCCGAAGGCACGCTGGCGTTTATCACCGAAGCGCGGCTGGATATTACGCCGCTGCCGAAAGTGCGCCGCCTGGTTAACATCAAATATGACTCTTTCGACTCTGCACTGCGCAATGCGCCGGTGATGGTGGAGGCCAAAGCGCTGTCGGTAGAAACCATCGATTCCAAGGTGCTCAATCTGGCGCGTGAGGATATCGTCTGGCATTCAGTCAGCGAGTTGATCACCAACGTGCCGGATAAAGAGATGCTCGGGCTGAACATCGTTGAGTTTGCCGGTGACGATCAAGCGCTGATCGACGGCCAGATGGCGGCGCTGTGTGAACGCCTGGACGATTTGATCGCCAGGCAACAATCTGGGGTGATTGGCTACCAGATTTGTAGCGACCTCACTGGTATCGAGCGTATCTACAATATGCGCAAAAAGGCTGTTGGGCTGCTGGGTAACGCCAAAGGGCAGGCCAAGCCGATTCCGTTTGCCGAAGATACCTGCGTGCCGCCGCAGCATCTGGCCGATTACATTACCGAATTCCGCCAGTTGCTCGACAGCCACAACCTGAGCTACGGCATGTTTGGCCACGTCGATGCAGGGGTGCTGCATGTGCGCCCGGCGTTGGATATGTGCGATCCGCAGCAAGAAGTGCTGATGAAGGAAATCTCCGATCGGGTGGTGGCCCTCACCGCCAAATACGGCGGGTTGCTGTGGGGCGAGCACGGTAAAGGCTTCCGTGCGGAGTACAGCCCGGCCTTCTTTGGTGACGTGCTGTATGAGGAGTTGCGCCGCATCAAGACCGCGTTTGATCCGCTGAACCGTCTCAACCCGGGCAAAATCTGCCCGCCAATCGGTGTGGATGAGCCGATGATGAAGGTGGATGCCGCCAAACGCGGCACGTTGGATCGCCGCATTCCGCTTGATGTTCGCACTTCGTTCCGTGGTGCGCTGGAGTGTAACGGCAACGGCCTGTGCTTCAACTTTGATACGCGCAGCCCGATGTGCCCGTCGATGAAGATTACCGGTAACCGCATTCACTCGCCAAAAGGCCGTGCGGCATTGGTGCGAGAGTGGCTGCGTTTGTTGGCCGAGCAGGGCGTCGATCCGGTAGCGCTGGAGCAGCAACTGCCACAGCAGCGCCTGAGTTTCCGCAGTGTGATCGAGAAAACCCGCAATAGCTGGCGTGCGGGTAAAGGTGAGTATGATTTCTCGCATGAAGTGAAAGAGGCCATGTCCGGCTGCCTGGCCTGTAAAGCCTGTTCGACCCAGTGCCCGATCAAGATCGACGTACCAGGCTTCCGTTCCCGTTTCCTGCAGCTTTATCACACCCGTTACCTGCGCCCGGCGCGCGATTACATGGTCGCCGGTGTCGAAAGCTACACGCCACTGATGGCCAAAGCGCCGAAGGTGTTCAACTTTTTCTTTAAACAGCCGTGGGTGCGCAACCTGAGCCGCAGCACGATCGGCATGGTGGATTTGCCGCTGCTTTCCAGCCCGACCTTGCGTCAGCAGCTTTCCGGCCACCGTGCTTTTACCATGACGCTGGAACAGCTTGAGGCCTTGAGCGAGGCACAGCGTGAACAGCATGTGCTGATCGTCCAGGATCCCTTTACCAGCTACTACGACGCGCAGGTGGTGGCAGACTTTGTGCGGCTGGTGGAAAAGCTGGGCTACCAACCGGTATTGCTGCCATTCTCGCCCAACGGTAAAGCACAGCATATCAAAGGGTTCCTGGCTCGCTTTGCCAAGACGGCGCGTAAAACGGCCGACTTCCTCAACCGTGTAGCGAAGCTCGGTATGCCGATGGTGGGGGTCGATCCGGCCTTGGTATTATGCTATCGCGATGAATACCAAGAAATACTCGGCGCTGCCCGCGGCAGTTTCCAGGTGCAGTTGGTGCACGAGTGGTTGCAGCAGTTGTTGGCCGATCGCCCGGAACAAGCGGCAACGGGGGAGGTCTGGTATCTGTTTGGCCACTGTACCGAAACCACGGCGCTGCCAGCCAGCACCCAGCAGTGGGCTGCGATATTTGGCCGTTTTGGTGCAAAACTGGAGAACGTCAGCGTCGGCTGTTGCGGCATGGCGGGAACCTACGGCCATGAGGCCAAGAATCTGCAGAATTCCTTGGGGATTTATGAACTCTCTTGGCACCAGGCGCTGCAACGTTTGCCACGGCAACGTTGCTTGGCGACCGGTTATTCCTGCCGCAGCCAGGTGAAACGCATCGAAGGCAATGGCGTGCGGCATCCGTTACAGGCTCTTCTGGAGATAATGGCGTGAAATTGTGGAAACGTGAAGCAACGCTGGAACAGCTCAACCGCACCGGTGAAGGGTGCATGGTCGGGCATGTGGGGATCCTGTTTACCCGCCTTGAGGATGATTACCTGGAGGCGGTGATGCCGGTTGATCATCGCACTACGCAACCGTTCGGCCTGCTGCACGGTGGGGCTTCGGTGGTGCTGGCGGAGTCGATGGGATCCATGGCCGGTTACCTCTGTACCGAAGGGGAGCAAAAGGTGGTTGGGTTGGAAATCAACGCCAACCATATTCGGGCGGTGTTTGCCGGGCAGGTGCGCGGTGTTTGCCGTGCATTGCACGCGGGCCGCCGTAATCAGGTCTGGCAGATCGAAATTTTCGACGAGCGCGATCGTCTGTGCTGCACCTCTCGCCTTACTACGGCAGTTATTGATTAATCCTTGTGCCCGCAGAGCCGACCTGCGGGCCATTCAGCCCACGCTTTTCTTCCTCCTGCTGCCCATTTGCTCACCGGCGGCTCAAAAAATTCAGTAACGACTAAACTTAAAACAGAAAAGCGCATTTTTGCGACAGATAAAATGCATAAATAGGTATTTTATATCTATGTTCAATTGGCTGTGGTGAAACACAACGGTGAGGCAAATTTATGCAAACGGAAAATGTCGGTACTTTCTCTTTGGCAGACCAGGTCTGGCAGGGGATTTCGCTCAGTGACAGCGCAGTGAAGCAGATTAGCAAATTAATGCAGCAGGACGCACAGGTGTTGGGGTTGCGGCTTGGAGTGAAACAGTCAGGTTGTGCCGGTTTTGCCTATGTGCTGGATCTGACCCGTGAGCCCGCCGCGGACGATCTGCGTTTTGAACGTGATGGCGCGGTGCTGTATGTGCCACTGAAAGCCATGCCGTTTATTGATGGAACCACGGTGGATTTTGTCCGTGATGGGCTGAATCAGATCTTCAAATTCAATAACCCTAAAGCTCAGAACGCCTGCGGGTGTGGTGAGAGCTTTGGCGTTTGAGCGATGCAACCAACATGACGCGAAGCAAGGTAGACGTTACTTATGATGTACAGGCTTGGGTCAGCGACGGGCGTTACAAGGAAGGTTTTTTCACCCAGTTGGCCACCGATGAGTTAGCCAAGGGCATCAATGAAGAGGTGGTGCGCGCTATTTCTGCCAAGCGCAATGAGCCCGAGTGGATGCTGGCGTTCCGTCTGGAGGCTTACCGTGCCTGGCTGCAAATGGACGAGCCGCATTGGCTGAAAGCCCACTATGACGCTCTGAACTATCAGGATTACAGCTATTACTCGGCCCCTTCCTGCGGCCATTGTGATGATACCTGCGATTCTCAGCCGGGGGCAGAACAGCAACCCGGTGCGGTGGTGGAAAACAGTTATCTGACCAGCGAAGTGGAACTGGCGTTCAATCAGCTGGGCGTGCCGGTGCGTGAAGGCAGCGAGGTGGCGGTGGACGCCATCTTTGACTCGGTTTCCGTGGCCACGACCTATCGAGCCAAGCTGGCGGAAAGCGGCGTGATTTTCTGCTCGCTCGGTGAGGCGATTCAACAGCATCCAGATCTGGTGCGCAAATACCTTGGCCGCGTGGTGCCGCATAATGACAACTTTTTTGCCGCGCTTAACGCTGCGGTGGCTTCCGACGGCACCTTTGTCTATGTGCCGAAAGGCGTTCGCTGCCCGATGGAGCTCTCCACGTATTTTCGCATCAACGCGGCCAAGACCGGCCAGTTCGAACGCACTATCCTGATCGCCGATGAAGGCAGTTACGTCAGCTACATTGAGGGGTGCTCAGCGCCGGTGCGCGACAGCTATCAGCTGCACGCGGCGGTGGTGGAGGTGATCCTGCATAAAGACGCCGAGGTGAAATACTCCACGGTGCAGAACTGGTTTGCCGGTGGCGAAAGCCAGGGCGGCATTCTGAACTTTGTCACCAAGCGCGCATTGTGTGAAGGGGCGGGTTCCAAAATGTCGTGGACGCAGTCGGAAACCGGCTCGGCGATCACCTGGAAATACCCCAGCGTGATCCTGCAAGGTGACAACTCCATCGGTGAATTTTTCTCAGTGGCCTTGACCAACGGCCGTCAGCAGGCGGATACCGGCACCAAGATGATCCATATCGGCAAAAATACCAAGTCCACCATTATTGCCAAAGGGATCTCCGCCGGGCACAGCCAGAATACCTATCGCGGGCTGGTGAAGATCCTGCCTGGGGCAGAAAACGCGCGCAATTTTACCCAGTGCGACTCCATGCTGATCGGGCCGGATAGTGGCGCGCATACCTTCCCGTATGTGGAAGTGCGCAATAACAGCGCCCAGTTGGAGCATGAAGCGACCACCTCGAAGATTGGTGACGACCAGCTATTTTATTGTCTGCAACGAGGCATCAGTGAAGATGATGCTATCTCGATGATCGTCAATGGATTCTGCAAGGATGTGTTCTCCGAACTGCCGTTGGAGTTTGCCGTTGAGGCACAAAAACTGCTGGCGATCAGCCTGGAACATAGCGTCGGCTAAGCACGCCAATGAGGATACAGCATGTTAAGCATCAAAAATTTGCACGTTAGCGCAGAAGGCAATGAGATCCTCAAGGGCCTGAACCTGGAAATTAAGCCGGGTGAAGTTCATGCCATCATGGGCCCGAACGGCTCGGGCAAAAGTACGCTGGCCGCCACGCTGGCCGGGCGTGAAGAGTATCAGGTGAGCGCCGGTAACGTGGCCTTCAAAGGTAAAGATCTGCTGGTGCTGGCGCCTGAAGATCGTGCCGGAGAAGGGATTTTTCTGGCGTTTCAGTATCCGGTTGAGATCCCCGGCGTCAGTAATCATTTCTTCCTGCAAACCTCGGTTAATGCGGTGCGCAAATACCGTGGGCAAGAGGCGCTCGATCGCTTCGACTTTGCCGACTTTATTGAACAGAAAATCGCCTTGCTGAGTATGCCCGCCGATCTGCTGACCCGCTCGGTAAACGTCGGCTTTTCCGGCGGCGAGAAGAAACGTAACGATATCCTGCAAATGGCGGCGCTGGAGCCGGATTTGTGCATCCTTGATGAAACCGATTCCGGGCTGGATATTGATGCGTTAAAGATTGTCGCCAACGGCGTTAACTCGCTGCGCGACGGCCAGCGCGCTTTTATCATCGTCACTCACTACCAGCGTATTCTGGATTATATCCAGCCGGACTATGTGCATGTTCTTTCTCAAGGGCGCATCGTTAAATCGGGTGATTTCTCGTTGGTGAAACAGCTGGAGGAGCAGGGCTATGGCTGGCTTTCCGAGCAACAATGATTCCCCGGTGCTGCAGCAGATGCGCCACCTGTTCGTTGCCCGTGGTGGCGAGTTCTCTCCTCACGCGCAGGCCCATTGGCAGCAGGCTCTGTGCCTTGGCTGGCCAACTCGCAAGCAGGAAAACTGGAAATATACCCCGCTGGACGCTTTGCTGGATCAACAGTTTGTGGAACCTCTGGGGAAAACCTTCAGTGCTGCCCAGCGCGATGCCCTGGCGCTGAAGATTGACGCCTATCGCCTGGTATTTATCGATGGGCGTTTCTGCCCGCAGTTGAGCGACAAGGATTTGGGGGATTACCAGTTGGAGAAGGCACCCCACACGCTGCCGGAGCCGATTCAGCCGGAGATTTTTCTGCATCTGACCGAAAGCCTGGCGCAGGAAACCCGCGTGATCCGCCTGCCGGCCGGGAAAGTGCCCGGCAAACCGCTCTATTTGCTGCATATCAGCGCTGGGCGTGATGATGAAGGAGAAGTGAATACCCTGTATCACCGGCACCACCTGGATATCGCATCGGGTGCGCAGGCGGAAGTGATCGAGCACTATGTCAGCCTCGGTCCAGCGGCTCATTTTACCGGCACACGCCTGACCGCGACGATTGGCGACAACGCGGTGTTACAGCATTGCAAACTGGCGTTTGAAAACCAGGCCAGTTTTCACTTTGCGCATAACGATCTGCAGGTTGGCCGAGATGCGCGGGTAAAAAGTGACAGCTTCCTGCTTGGCGCGGGGCTGACTCGTCATAACACCAGCGCGCAGTTGAATGGTGAAGGGGCTAATCTGGTGTTCAACAGCTTGGTGCTGCCGGTGGGGAAAGAGGTGTGTGATACCCGAACCTATCTGGAACACAACCGCGGCTATGGCGAAAGCCGCCAGTTGCATAAAACGGTGGTGAGCGATCGCGCCAAGGCGGTGTTCAACGGCATGATCAAAGTGGCCCCACACGCGATAAAAACCGATGGTCAGATGACCAACCATAACCTGTTGTTAGGGAAAGTGGCAGAGGTGGACACCAAACCGCAGTTGGAGATCTATGCGGATGACGTCAAGTGTAGCCATGGTGCTACCGTGGGGCGCATTGATGGCGAACAACTGTTCTACCTGCAATCGCGCGGGATTGATCAACAGGCGGCACAGAGGATGATCATTTTTGCCTTCGCCGCTGAACTGACTGAAGGGATTGTCAACCCGATCGTGCGTGCCCAGGTGTTGGCACGCATTGCTGAACGCCTGCCAAAGGAGGGCGCATGAGTTACCCCCTGGAGCGGGTGCGCAGCGATTTCCCTTTGCTGGCACGCGAAGTGAACGGGCAACCGCTGGCCTATCTGGACAGCGCCGCCAGCGCGCAGAAACCGCAGACGGTGATTGACCGCGAACTGGATTTTTATCGCCACGGCTACGCCGCCGTGCACCGTGGCATACATACCTTGAGTGCGGAAGCGACGCAGCAGATGGAAGCGGTGCGCGCGCAGGTAGCTAGCTTTATCAATGCGGCATCGGCAGAAGAGATCGTGTTTGTGAAAGGCACCACCGAAGGCATCAACCTGGTGGCTAACAGCTTTGGCCGCCATTTACTGGCGGCGGGCGACAGTATCATCATCACCGAAATGGAGCATCACGCCAACATTGTGCCTTGGCAGATGCTGGCACAGGAGCGCGGTATTGAGCTGCGCGTCTGGCCACTGCAGCCGGATGGCACCTTGGATCAGGCGCAGTTACCGCACCTGATCGACGCTTCTACCCGCCTGCTGGCGATCGCTCAAATTTCTAATGTGCTGGGCACCGTCAATCCGCTGAGTGACATCATTCCTGTGGCTAAAGCCGCTGGGTTGAAGGTATTGGTGGACGGTGCGCAGGCGGTGATGCACCAGCGGGTTGACGTCCGGGCGCTGGATTGTGATTTCTATGCGTTCTCCGGCCATAAGCTCTACGGGCCTTCTGGCATCGGCATTTTATACGGCAAGCAAGCGTTGCTAGAACAGATGCCGCCGTGGGAAGGCGGTGGCGCGATGATCCAGCAGGTCAGTCTGACGGCAGGCACCACCTTTGCCGCACCACCGTGGCGTTTTGAAGCCGGGTCGCCCAACAGCGCGGGCATCATGGGACTGGGGGCAGCGATTGAATATGTGAACGATCTGGGGCTGGAGGCGATCCACGATTATGAACAATCGCTGATGCACTACGCGCTGGAGGCGCTGCAGCAGGTGCCAGCGCTAAAGATTTATGGCCCAGCGGCGCGGGCGGGCGTTATTGCTTTTAATTTGGGTGAACATCATGCCTATGACGTGGGCAGTTTTCTCGATCAGTACGGCATTGCCATTCGTACCGGGCACCACTGTGCGATGCCGCTGATGGCCTTCTATGGCGTGCCGAGCATGTGTCGTGCCTCTTTGGCGCTATACAACACGCAGGAAGAGGTGGATCGGTTGGTTGCCGGGTTGCAACGGATCCAGCGGTTACTTGGCTAACGCCTTTCATCACAGAGGGAGCCGTATGGCAAACTTACCGAACAAAGATAAACTGGTGCGTAATTTTTCCCGTTGCCTGAATTGGGAAGAGAAGTACCTGTACGTGATCGAATTGGGCAATCAATTGCCGCCGTTGGCAGAAACCGACCGGCGGGCGGGTAATCTGATCGCTGGCTGCCAGAGCCAGGTATGGATTGTGCTGCGCGATGCGGGCGAAGGGCGGGTTGAGTTTCATGGCGACAGCGATGCTGCGATCGTCAAGGGGTTGCTGGCGGTGGTCTTTATTTTGTATCACCGGCTTACGGCGCAACAGATTATCGATCTGGACGTGCGGCCATTCTTCGCTGAACTGGCGCTTAGCCAGCATTTGACGCCTTCCCGGTCTCAGGGGCTTGAGGCGATGATCCGCGCTATTCGCAGCCGCGCCGCGCAGTTAGCCTAATATCCAGGTTCATTGAGCAGATATTAATGTCAATGAGCCTTTACAATCCTGATAAATCCTCCGTTTACCTCGGCTAAATCAGTGGTATTTCAGCAAGTTAGTCATTGACGTTTCGTTGACAATCTGACGTATGGATTGTGTTATAACGTGTTGATTTTTAGACAACTTATTGCCTTTACCCCCGTTCTTGCTAGTATTGTTCGAGCATTTATCCGATTTACCCACCGGCAAGCGCCAGATACTCTTGTGATTGAACTGTATACCTAAAGTTTTTGCTGCCCTGTGGGCGCAGATTCGAAGGTGTAATTAAGAATAGGGATGAGAATGAAACGTACGTTGACTCTACTAGGCATGTTTTTCGCCACCGCGCTGACAGGCATCCAGGCTGCCAGCGCGAACGAATATCCATTGCCGCCAGCAGGTAGCCGCCTGATTGGTGAAAATATTATTTATCAGGTGCCGAACGATGGGCGCTCGCTTGAGATGATTGCCGCTGAATACAAGATAGGCCTGCTGGGGATGCTCGAAGCTAACCCGGGTACCGATCCCTATCTGCCAACGCCGGGGTCAACGCTGACGATCCCAACCCAAATGCTGCTGCCGGATACGCCACGCGAAGGGATAGTGGTTAACCTGGCAGAGCTGCGTTTGTACTACTATCCGAAAGGGGAAGACAAGGTTATCGTCTATCCGATCGGCATTGGCCAGACAGGAATGAACACCCCGCTGCAGGTGACGTCGGTCAGCCAGAAGATCCCGAACCCAACCTGGACGCCAACGGCCAACATCCGTAAACGCTATGCGGCTAAAGGCGAAATACTTCCGGCGGTGATCCCGGCTGGGCCAGAGAACCCGATGGGGCTGTTTGCCTTGCGCCTGTCGATGGGGCATGGCCAATACCTGATCCACGGTACTAATGCCAACTTTGGCATCGGCATGCGCGTCAGTTCCGGCTGTATCCGCTTGCGTCCAGACGACATCGAAGCCTTGTTCAATATGATCCCCCAAGGCACGCGGGTGCAGATCATCAACGAGCCGGTGAAGGTTTCCGTCGAACCTGACGGTAAGCGCTATGTGGAAGTGCACCAGCCGTTGTCGAAGGTCGCTAGTGACGATCCGCAGACTATGCCAATCCCGCTTTCTAAAAACCAGAAAGCCTTTGCCAACGATCAGCAGACTGACAAAGCGGTGTTCGACAGCGCCGTTGTACGGCGTTCTGGCATGCCGGTGCTGGTGAGTGTAGGTCAGGACCCTTCTGAGGTTCCTGCGACGCCTGAGGCACCTCAGAGCGCAAATAGCGACACTCCAGCAGGGGCGCCGATCAGCTCAGTAAATTAAATCGGGTTTAGGGTAGGGAATGGAGAGGTCTAGCATGCTGGGCCTCTTTTTTTGTCTGTAGAAAAGGTGGTAGCGATCAAAAGAGCAGACACTGAATCGCAGGTAAAAAAAAACGGCGCACAAAGTGCACCGTTTTTAATTACCAAAGCTAACTTACTTTTTGTAAGCGTGAGCTTGGTTGTCCAGACGCTGGTTAGCGCGCGCTGCGTCATCTTTAGCTGCTTGAACGTCAGAACGGATTGCGTTCACGTCGTTGCTCAGCTGATCAACTTTAGCGTTCAGAGTCTGAACGTCAGAAGACAGTTGATCGATTTTAGCATTGCTAGAGCAACCAGCCAGCATAGTAGAAGCCAGGATTACCGCGCCCAGTACCAGTTTAGTACGATTCATTATAACACCCTCTAGATTGAGTTAATCTCCATGTAGCGTTACAAGTATTACACAAACTTTTTTCGAAAGAGAATATTTTTTTTGTATTAAGGCCCCTTATTTTGATCGTTCGCTCAAACTTGCATCTGGTTTTACAAAATAGTTAAAAAAACGAGGGAAAACAGCCCTATTTTACGAGGCTACTCTTAATTGAAATTAGCTAAATAATGAGCAGTTAGGGGTTGCGTTTTTTAGAAAACAGTCAGCGAAGGATAAAAAAACGCCGCAAGGCGGCGTTTTAGTCATGGCATTTTTTGCGTCATTTATTAATTACAGCACGTGAACTGAGGCCGTATTGGTGGTTCCGCTCGGCACCAAGGCACCGGAAACCATCACTACCACGTCACCTTTTTGCGCTAGCCCGCTGGCCAGTGCTGCTTCTTTACCGATGCGATAGAAATCATCGGTAGAGGCGATCTCTTTCACCATCTGGGTGACTACGCCTTTACTCAAGATCAACTGATGTGCGGTGGTTTCATTAGTGGTCAGCGCCAGAATGATGGCGTTAGGGAAATATTTACGCACTGATTTGGCCGACTTACCGCCGCTGGTCGCTACCACGATCAATGGTGCATCCAGTTTTTCGGCCGTTTCGACAGCACCGCGGCACACAGCTTCGGTGATGCGCAGCTTGCGATTGTCGTTCTGGGTATCAATGCGGCTTGGCATCACGCGATCGGTACGTTCGCAGATGGTGGCCATGATGGTCACGGCTTCCAGCGGGTATTTACCCTTGGCGCTTTCGCCGGATAACATCACCGCATCGGTGCCATCCAGAATGGCGTTAGCCACGTCACCGGCTTCAGCGCGGGTAGGGCGTGGATTTTTGATCATCGAATCCAGCATCTGGGTGGCGGTGATCACCACTTTACGTGCACGGTTACATTTTTCGATCATCATCTTCTGCGCGAAGATCACTTCTTCAACCGGGATCTCAACGCCCAAATCACCACGCGCCACCATGATGCCGTCAGACGCTTCGAGGATTTCGTCGAAGTTGTTCAGGCCTTCCTGGTTCTCAATTTTGGAGATGATCTGAATGTTTTCGCCGCCGTGTGCCTTCAGGTGCTCACGAATTTCCAGCACATCGGAACGCTTACGGATGAATGAAGCCGCAACGAAGTCCACACCCTGTTCGCAACCGAAGATCAGATCGTGTTTGTCTTTCTCCGCCAGAGCTGGCAGCTGGATGGAAACACCCGGCAGGTTAACGCCTTTGTTTTCGCCCAGATCGCCGTTGTTCAGCACTTTACAGATCACTTCTTTTTCAGTGACTGCGGTGACTTCCATGCCGATCAGACCATCATCCACCAGGACGGTGTTACCCACTTTCAGATCGGCAGTGAGCCCAGGGTAGGTGACTGCAACGCGTTCTTTGTTGCCGATGACGCTTTGGTCGGTGGTAAAGGTGAACGTTTGGCCAGCCACCAGAGCGGCGTCAGTACCGCCTTCCAATTTCATGGTACGGATTTCTGGGCCTTTGGTATCCAGCAGGATACCGGCGGTTTTGCCGGTTTTTGCCATCACTGCGCGCAGATTCTTGATGCGGTTGCCGTGCTCTTCGTAATCACCGTGGGAAAAGTTAAGGCGCATTACGTTCATACCTGCGTTCAGCAGGCGGGTCAGCATTTCTTCCGATTCGGTTTTAGGACCGATGGTACAAACAATTTTTGTCTTTTTCATGACGATTTTTCTACAAGTTGTGATGGATAATAAAACGAACGATACCGGCGGTTAAACCATCGGTAAGGGATTTGAAGCGTGCCTGGTAGTGCGAAACATAGTTAAGGATAGGTGACCACAGTAGAAATGAGGTGGAAAAATTCAGCCGCTGTCGTGACGCGGGTATGCTGCGCATATTGCTGGGGGGAAAAATTGTCGTTATTGCGTTTTCGCAGATCAAGGGCTGAAACCATTCAACTGAAAGACGTTGCGCATTATAAGGGCTCTGTGGCGGGAAACAAAACAAAAAACCGATGTGCGTGGCAGGTTTAGTTAAAACAGGGGCAAATGTGGCGCAAATGCAAATTCCCGGTAGCGGTTTGTTGCGCAAATAACCTGACTGTAAACAATTCCGGTGAGTGCCGCGGGAAAAGTGATGTTATTGATGAGTAGGTTGCGTCGTTTAAGCTGGCTGCGGAATTTCCAGCAGGTTGCCCGCCGCCAGGCAAAAACAACCAAAGAGGGTGGCAGCAGGGATCAGCAAGATTTCGCCAGCTAAAACGGTATGAATATTATTGCCGACGGTGAATTCAAACTCGCCGGAAAGGATCTGGATCCGCTGCGGGTATGGCCGCTTTTGCAATTGGCCAAAGGCACCTGCGGTGAATTTAACTTCCGTTGCTGGCGTTTGGTCACTCATACGCCCTTCACGGCGAGCAAGGCCATTGTCGAGGGGCTCGAATACGGTTTCTGCTTTAAATATCAACATAAGGGAGTGGCCATGAATACGCGTTGGCGCAGATGATACCTGATGCTCTATCGCTATGTCATTGCTTAGGGGAACAGGGTGGGTGGAAATAGAGCAAAACGAAAAAGGATTGGTGCGTCCGAATGGACTCGAACCATCGACCCCCACCATGTCAAGGTGGTGCTCTAACCAACTGAGCTACGGACGCACTGAATGGCTGCAGGAATTTGGTGCGTCCGAATGGACTCGAACCATCGACCCCCACCATGTCAAGGTGGTGCTCTAACCAACTGAGCTACGGACGCATCTTTTTCCTGTCTGTCATGGTTGACAGCGGGGACGAATATTAACGAGCTACCCGCGTGCTGGCAAGGGGAAAAACACAATTTTATTTGGTATTTCACGCGATTGCTGAGCTTATGCGCAGTGAGGCGGTTTTTTCTGCAAAGATTGATGATGAACTCGCCGGGCTGACAATAGCAGACCGGCGAGTGACCTTAACGCCTGGAACGTTGTAGGATCAATGCCGCAGGTTGGCGCTGCAGCCAACGCATGCGCAACGCCATCATAATGGCGGCAAAGGTCAGGCCGATGATAAAACCGATCCAGAAACCGCTTGGCCCCATCGCCGGAACAATAAGGTCCGTGAGCGCCAGCAGGTAACCGCTGGGCAGCCCCATGATCCAGTAGGCGACAAAGGTGATGTAGAAGATCGAGCGGGTATCTTTGTAGCCACGCAGGATACCGCTGCCGATCACCTGTACGGAGTCGGAGATCTGGTAAATAGCCGCCAGCAGCATCAGATGTGACGCCATGGCGACCACCGCCGGGCTGTCGTTATACAGCAGTGCGATGGGTTCGCGGAAAGCCACGGTGAACAGCGCGGTACAGCACGCCATGGCAATACCCACGCCAATCGCTGAGTAAGCGGCTACCCGTGCGTTTTCCACCGAGCCTTCACCCAAACGGTGCCCGACGCGGATGGTGGCACCAACGCCGAGTGACATCGGCAGAACAAACATCAGTGCGCTGAAGTTCAGGGCAATCTGGTGCCCGGCCACCGAAACGATGCCGAGTGGCGAGACCAGCAGTGCCACAACCGCAAACAGCGTCACTTCAAAGAACAGAGCCAGGGCGATCGGCATCCCCAGGCCGGTCAGGCGCTTCAACGCAAACCAGTCCGGGCCGCGTTGCTGGCCTGGCTGCAGCTTGATATCACGCTGTGACGGTGCACGTTTGGCATACCAGCGCATCAGCAGGAACATGATCCAGTACACGCTGCCGGTAGCGACTCCGCAGCCGACGCCGCCCAGTTCGGGCATGCCAAATTTGCCGTAAATGAAAATGTAGTTGATAGGAATATTGACCAGCAGGCCGATAAAACCGATCACCATACCGGGCTTGGTTTTTGACAGGCCTTCACATTGGTTACGCACTACCTGGAAGAACAGATAGCCGGGCGCTCCCCACATGATGGCATGCAGATAACCGACCGCTTTATCTGCCAACTGCGGGTCGATGTTATGCATCATATCGATCACCAATTTACTGTTGTAAATTGCAACGATAATCAACGCTGAAACCGCCGAAGCCAGCCAGAACCCCTGGCGCACCTGATGAGCGATTCGATCACGGCGGCCTGCGCCGTTCAGTTGAGCGATCACCGGCGTCAGGGCCAGCAGCAGGCCATGACCAAACAGAATGGCTGGCAGCCAGATGGAGGTACCTACGGCTACAGCGGCCATATCGGTGGCACTGTAGGCACCGGCCATAATGGTATCGACCACGCCCATGGCGGTTTGCGATATTTGCGCGATGATTACCGGGATCGCCAGGGCCAATAAACTACGCGCTTCAATGAAGTACTTCTGCACGCATACACCTTTTTATTATTTATCGATGGAGGGAGTTGCCGTCTGCGGGCAACAATTAAAAATAGCGGAATTTTGTCGAAAAGATTGTACCTGCTCGGGGCTCTTAAGCAAATATTGTGACGAAATAGTTATAAAATGTTCAAGTGCAGTTTTTTTGCCGCGGCGAGTTTGGTTTTCTGCGCCAACTGGGGCAAACTGCCTGTAGCGCTTTGAACACATTCAGAAGAAGAGGCCTACATGTTTACCGGTATCGTACAAGGCACCGCTCTGTTGGTTGCCGTTGATGAAAAACCCAATTTTCGCACCCATGTTGTTGAAATGCCCAGTGACCTGCTGCCGGGGCTGGAGCTGGGTGCATCGGTTGCCCATAACGGCTGTTGCCTGACGGTGACCGCCATTGAAGGCAACCGGGTCAGTTTTGATCTGATCAAAGAAACCCTGCGATTGACCAATCTTGGTGAATTGAAACCGGGGGATGTGGTCAATATCGAAAGAGCGGCCAAGTTTAATGATGAAATTGGCGGGCACCTGATGTCCGGCCATATTATTTGCACCGCTGAAGTTGCCAAGATCTATACCTCAGAAAATAACCGCCAGATCTGGCTGCGTATGCCAAGTGCGGATCTGATGAAATATGTGCTGCATAAAGGGTTCATTGGTATCGATGGTATTAGTCTCACCATTGGTGAAGTGATCAATAATCGCTTCTGTGTGCATCTGATCCCGGAAACGCTGGAACGCACCACGCTGGGCAAACGGCGTTTGGGGGATAAAGTGAATATCGAGATTGACCCGCAAACTCAGGCGGTGGTGGATACGGTTGAGCGCGTGCTGGCCAGCCGCGAAGCGGCAATTGCAGCGGCAGAGGCGTTGGTGCCAAAAGCCTGAGTGATTACCTTGGTAAACAGAACCCCGGTGTGCCGGGGTTCTTCGTCTGTGAGCCCGAGCGCTGTTATCAACGTGGAACACGCAACCCGCCTTCAACACCTTTCGGGCTGAATACTACCTGCCACAGTTGGATGTCACGTGCGCGAAATGCACCGGCGCAAGCGTTCAGATAATAGCTGAACATGCGTTCAAAACGTTCGGAATAGCGCAATGCCAACTGTGGCCACGCCTGTTGAAAACGTTCATACCAGGCCATCAGTGTGCGATCGTAATCTGCGCCGATATTATGCCAATCCTCCATGACAAAGCGCCCTTCACTGGCTTGGGCGATATGCTTGACCGAGGGCAGGCAGCCATTCGGAAAGATATATTTGTTGATCCACGGATCAACGTGCATATCTGTCTGATTCGAACCGATGGTGTGTAGCAGGAAGATCCCATCAGGTTTTAAGTTACGCTCAACCACTTTGAAATAGGTGCGGTAATTTTTCGGGCCAACGTGCTCGAACATCCCGACAGAAACAATGCGATCAAACTGCTGGTGAAGGTCCCGATAATCCTTCAGTAAGATTTCCACATCCAGACCGGCACAGCGATCTTGCGCCAGTTTTTGTTGTTCTGCGGAAATGGTCACGCCCACCACGGAAACGCCATAGTGTTTGGCGGCATAAGCAGAAAGCCCACCCCAGCCACAGCCGATATCCAACAGGCGCATGCCGGGTTGCAGGTGCAGTTTCTCGCAGATCATACGCAGTTTGGCCTGCTGCGCCTCTTCCAGCGTGGTGGCTTCTTTCCAGTAACCGCAGGAATATTGCATATAAGGGTCGAGCATCAACGTAAACAGATCGTTGCCCAGATCGTAATGTTCTTTGCCGACAATCCAGGCACGTTTTTTGGATTGCAGATTGCCCAGGCGGGCGGCCGCAATGCGCAGCGTATCTTTCAGGTGGCGGGGCAGTTTCTTCTCAAGACCGGCAGAGATAACGCGATGAAAAAAGATGTCCAGCCGTTCACATTCCCACCAGCCATCCATATAACTCTCGCCCAACCCCAGCGAACCTTGCTGCATAACGCGTTTAAAGAAATTGGGGTTCTTAACCCGAATATCGAAAGGACGTGAACCGTTGATCTCAATACCGGCCATGCTGAGCATTTCATGCGCGATACGGTACCATTGGTTATCCTGAATGCTCAGATCTTCTATACACGATGAACTCATAGCTTCTCCATCACTTTCTTCTGACTTATGGCCCGTAAGAAAATAGCGTAGACAATTTCTTATGAGGCATACGTTTACCTACGATGAAATTTCGCCGTGGTGTCGGATATCCGATTATGATCAGAGGAAATCTAAGAGGCCCTCAGCGTAATAAAAGCCTGAGAAAATGGCCTCTTAAATAAAGTGTGACGCTATTCGCGTACACAACGGTTATTGCGATGCAAGTTCTATAAAGATGTTATTTTAAAAGGTCGTTTCGAGTATAGGCTTGCCGAAGCGCACACTCAACAGTAAATCGCGCTCGGCCAAAATTTTCATTAAGTGACTATTTATCAAGAGCATTATGACATGGAGTCAGCATGTACCACTGGGGTTGTCTGCCCATCGATCTCTCCCTTCCTGCGCTGAATCATGTACCCCAAGGCGGCCAGAACAACGGTTGCGACCATTACGGTCACGGTCGCCAGCAGCGGCTGAGTGATAAATGCCGAAACCAACATGCTGGCGATAAAACAGAGCCCCAGTTGCAAGGTATTCTGCAATGCCGCGGCTTTACCGCTGTTATTCGGGAAGGGCATCAAGGCATTTGCCACCAGAATCGGGTAGCTGGCGCCGTTGACCAAGGCCATCAGGCAGAACGGGATAAGCAGGCTGGTTAATGTTGGTTGACTTAGCGTAGCGACCAGATACAACGCCACCATACTTATGCCATAAGCTATCAGCAGCCACGGCAGCAGCGTTTTGCCAGAAATGCGGTTTAAGGCAGTGCGGCAACCGTAGCCCCCCAATAAAAAGGCCAGCGTCTGCGGAACGTAGCTCAGGCCGATATCGTTCGGGCTGTATCCCATATTGCCGAGAATAAACGGTGAACCGGTCAACCAGGCAAAGAAGCTGGCAGAGCAGGCGGCAAAGATCATCACGTTACCGCTGAAAACCGGTGACTTCAGGATTTGCAGGAAGCTGAGGGTGGGTTTTTTATCGGCAGAAGGCACGATTCTGGCCGTTTCTTTCAGCAGCAGGGTGGGAACGATCAATAAAGCGGCAATACCCAGCAGCACGGCAAAAATGGCCCGCCAGCCCAGATGATTCAGCAGCCAGGCACCCACCAGTGGCGCCAACGCCGGAGAAAGGGCAACCAGCGGCATGATGGTGGCGAAAATGCGGTTCACTTTACCATCGCGATAGCGATCAACCACGATAGCCTGCCAGGTCACGGCAGCGGAACAAACGCCAATCGCCTGGATGAAGCGTAATGACCACAGCTGCAGGGCATTTTGCACCCACAACATCCCCAGGCAGCCGAGCGCAAACAGCCCCAGGCCAAGCAGCAGAACCGGTTTGCGGCCCAGATGGTCAGAGAGCGGCCCCCACACCAGTTGAGCAAAGGCGAAACCCGCCAGAAAGATACTCAGGCTGGCGCTGATGGCTCCGGCAGAGATTTGCAAATCCTGTTGCATGGCGCTGAAAGCGGGCAGATACATATCGGTTGCCAGATAACCCAGCATACTCAGGCCCGCGAGATAAAACATAAATCCAAAATTTTGCATGGTATTTCTCATTAACATTTTCTTATTGCAGGTTTTTAGCGGCGGCAAGTGTATCCGGCTGGATCTCTGCTTGTGAAACGGTAATATTTGCTAGGTGCTGTTAAAAAAATTGAAGGCAAAAGAAGATGTGGTCTGAATATTCTCTTGATGTGGTTGATGCGGTAGCGCGCACCGGCAGTTTCAGCGCGGCGGCACAGGAACTGCATCGCGTACCGTCAGCCGTGAGCTACACCGTACGGCAACTGGAACAATGGTTGGCCGTATCGCTGTTTGAACGCCGCCACCGTGATGTGGTACTGACGCCTGCCGGTGTGCTGTTTGTCAAAGAGGCGCGCACTGTTATCAAAAAAATGCTTGATACCCGCCGTCAATGCCAGCAGGTGGCCAATGGCTGGCGCGGGCAGTTAAGAATCGCGGTGGATATTATTGTCAAGCCGCAGCGCAGCCGCCAACTGGTGCTGGATTTTTATCGTCACTTTCCCGATGTGGAACTGATGGTGCAGCCGGAAGTGTTTAACGGCGTATGGGATGCGCTGGTGGATGGCCGAGCTGAGATGGCGATCGGTGCCACGCGTGCCGTGCCGGTGGGTGGGGGGTTTGCCTTTCGCGACATGGGTTTTATGAACTGGCTGTGCGTGGTGAGTGCCACACATCCCTTGGCCTCTCTGAACGGCCTGCTGCGCAACGAGCAATTGCGGCCTTATCCCTCTTTGTTGCTTGAGGATACTTCGCGCAACTTGCCGAAACGCGTGACCTGGTCTTTGGATAATCAGCGGCGGCTTACCGTGCCCGATTGGGTTTCTGCTGTCGACTGTTTGCGCAGTGGGCTGTGTGTTGGCATGGTGCCCGCGCACCGCGTGCTGCCGTTAGTGCAAAGCGGTGAACTGGTGGCTTTGCAACTGTATGAACCTTTCCCCGCCAGTGCCTGTTGCCTGACCTGGCAGCAGAATGCGCAGTCACCGGCGATGGCCTGGTTGCTGGAGTACTTAGGGGACAGTGAAACGCTCAACCAGGAGTGGCTGAGCGAAGAGGTACCGGGCAGCATCGAGGTGCCCGGCACAGGCGCTTAACGGCGGTAGTCGATGAATGGGCCGTCGGCCACGGAGCGGCGCTCGATCAGTTTGGGATGCACTTCAATCACTTGGGATTCTTCACGCTTGCTGATAATGCGATCCAGCAGCATGGTGAAAGCCATCTCCCCCAGGCGCTCTTTCGGCTGGTGGATGGTGGTCAGGGCCGGGGTGAAATAGCGCGCATTACGCACGTTGTCATAACCGATCACCGAAATATCCTGCGGGACGCGCAGCCCCAGCTCGTCAGCGGCACAGATAGCGCCCATCGCCATAATATCGCCACCGCAGAATACCGCCGTAGGGCGGTGCTTTTGTGACAGGATCTGGTGCATGGCCTTATAGCCTGAATCGGGTTCAAAATCCCCCTGGACGATCCACTCTTCACGCACGTCTACATTGGCTTCCTTCAGGGCTTTGAGGAAGCCCTGATGACGGCCACCGCCGGTGTTGCGTGACAGCTGGCCTGGAATTGCACCGATATCGCGGTGGCCGCGCTCCAGCAGATAGCGGCCAGCCAGATAGCCGCCTTCAAAGGCGTTATCAATAATAGTGTCTGTGAAATCCCCGCGTGCTGCACCCCAGTCCATCACCACCATCGGGATATGGCGATAATCCTCCAGCATGCCCAGTAACTGATCCGGATATTCGGAGCACATCACCAGCAGGCCATCGACGCGTTTTTGCGCCAGCATCGCCAGATAAGCGCGCTGTTTGTCGAGGTTATTGTGCGAATTACAGAGGATCAGGGTATAGCCTTTGCTATAGCAACTGTTTTCCACCGCCTCGATCACCTCAGCAAAATAGGGGGCTTCGCTTGAGGTGGCAAGCAAACCGATCGACTTGGTGTGATTAACCTTAAGGCTGCGCGCAACGGCACTGGGTGAATAGTGCAGTTCCTTGATCGCCGCCCTCACGGCTTCTTTGGTTTCTTCGGCGACGAAACGCGTTTTATTGATGACGTGCGAAACGGTGGTGGTGGAAACGCCAGCGCGCTTGGCGACATCTTTAATCGTTGCCATGTAAAGAATGACTCCTGAACCCACATGTTACAGCATGTAAGTATGATGTTAATCGTTTGCCTGCGTATACCTATCGTCTCACTGGATATAGACTCTCCAGGGAAGCGGAAGCTGAGTTTTTAGGGCTGAGATCGTAAGCCGCTTGAACAGGAGGGGCATTTTGCCGGTACGCAGTTGTGAACTGCGGATTTTGTCCCATATTGGCGCAAAGTGGAAGATCTATTCAGCATTATAACTTGGGAAATGATAACAAGATGTTAGTCACGAACTGTGTGAAAATGATTTGACGCATTAATCGTGTGGATTTTATGCTTAACACAGCCAATCTGATAGGGAGTCGTTATGGATACCGATTTGAAGATGTCGTTGATCACCACCGTTTGTACATTAGCAATGATTATTGTTTTCGGTTTTATCGCAGCATTGAACTGACTTCATAGCAAAGATAATAAAGGCGCAGCATGCTGCGCCTTGTTATCACATCACATCCTAGCGGTTACGCCAGATTCTTTGCCACAAATGCCCAGTTGACCAATGCCCAGAAGTTTTCCAGGTATTTTGGGCGCGCATTGCGGTAGTCGATGTAGTAGGCATGTTCCCACACGTCAACGGTCAGCAGCGGTTTGTCTTCACCAGTCAGCGGGGTAGCTGCATTTGAGGTATTGACGATCGCCAGCGTTCCATCCGCTTTTTTCACCAGCCAGGTCCAACCTGCACCGAAGTTTTTCACTGCGGCATCGGTGAATTGCTCTTTAAAAGCGGCAAAAGAACCGAAGGATTTAGCGATCGCATCAGCAACAGCACCCGTCGGTTCGTTGCCACCCTGTGGTGACAGGCAATGCCAATAAAAGGTGTGGTTCCACACCTGCGCTGCGTTGTTGAACACACCGCCGGTAGAGGTCTTGATGATCTCTTCCAGGGTTTTGCCTTCGAACTCGCTGCCTTTCACCAGGTTGTTCAGGTTAACCACGTAGGTGTTATGGTGCTTGCCATAGTGGTATTCCAGGGTTTCTGCAGAAATGTGTGGTTCGAGAGCGTTCTTCTCATACGGTAATGCAGGTAATTCAAACGACATTGCTTTCTCCTTTTTTATATACAGCACTATTGTTCCGATACCCTCCAACCCGGTGGCTGAAGGAGGCAAACAGAATGGTTGTGTGTTTTTTATGGACAATAATCTTAGCAACTTTCCTGGTGAAAAAAAGGTTTAAAGCATGTTAAGCAGCTGATTGATTAAAGCGTCGGCAGGAAAGGGCGGCTGGCTGAGGGTTCAGCCGCCCTTCGCCACCCCTCAAGCCGAAGCTTGACGTTGCTTGGGTGGAATAAATCAACGGATAGTTTTTGGTGTCACAACCCGGCGGGCACCAATGTAATGGTTTTGCCAGTAGTCGTTGTCCAACTGGCTGACGCGGATCTCTTCGCCGGTGCGTGGGGACTGGATAAATTTGCCGTTACCGAGATATACGCCAACGTGATCGGCAGTGCCACGATTGTTAATGCGGAAGAACACCAGATCGCCGGTCTCCAACTCGCTCTTTTTGATCGGCGCGGCATCACGCAGGTGATACATTTCATTGGCGGTACGCGGCATTTTGATTTTCACCACGTCTTTATAGGCGTAATAAATCAGGCCGCTGCAGTCAAACCCGGTATGTGGCGAAGAACCGCCCCATTGGTAAGGTTTGCCCATCTGGCTCATCAGTTTGGCCATGGCGGTCTGCTTGGCATGCTGATAGCGTTTCTTGTGCGCAGGGCTGAGTTTCAATGGCTTTTCATGCTTCGCCAGCTTTGCTGTGGCCATCTCTGGCTCGCGATGGCGGCCATAGCCTTTCTTGTAACCCTTTTTCGGTGGGGTCACTTTGATGCTGGCCGTGTGGGTAGATTTACTCTTTGATTTGACCTGAGCGGTTTTTTTATCGGCCTGTGTTTTTACTTTTGCTGTTTTCTGTGGTGCAACGGTTTTCGCTTTCTTGCTGGATTTATCCGCTTTCTTTTTCTTGCGATCGTCCGGCCTGGCTTCATTAACGTGGCCTTTACGCTGCTCGGCGGAAATATGTGCCTTTGGCGCAGCGTGCGCCAAATTGAAGAAGAGCTGTGAGAACAACAGCGCAAAAAGCGTAATAATTAAACGCATGTCAACGTTACCAACCTTGGCCTCAAAACAGAAATCTAATAGGTAACAGTATTCCCGAAATTCGCCATATAAAACAGTGGAGAACTCATAAATAGTCATCCATATTGTGAGAAAACGTTAATGGCATTTTTTCTGATGTAATATCAAGCGGTTGATGTATAAAAAAACATCGGAAATCAGGGCGTGATTTATTATTCATCCCCGTCAATGGCGAAAATATAATAGTGAAATAGTCGGATTAAAAATGTTATTCTGTGAGTATGTTTTAACCGGAATGGTGCGGTTTTCAGAGCTCGCCCGGTAACCTTAATGCCCCTGCAAAAGATGGCGTTTTCTTGATACTGTTCCAGCCGCTACAATAGCCGTAGCCAAGATGTGGCTTGAGGAAGCAATAATGACGACGATTGAAAAAATTCAGCAGCAGATTTCGACCAACCCGATCCTGCTGTACATGAAAGGCTCACCGAAATTGCCAAGCTGCGGTTTCTCTGCGCAGGCGGTTCAGGCGCTTTCAGCCTGTGGTGAGCGTTTCGCCTATGTTGATATTCTGCAAAACCCGGATATTCGTGCCGAATTGCCAAAATACGCCAATTGGCCAACCTTCCCGCAGCTTTGGGTGGACGGTGAGCTGGTGGGCGGTTGCGATATCATCATTGAGATGTATCAACGTGGTGAATTGCAGCCGTTGATCAAAGAGACGGCTGAGAAATACAAACAGCAGGAAGACCAGCAGCAGCCTTGAGGGCGAAAGGGTTGACGGATAGATTCGGGCGGCCCCTGTTGCAGGTGCCGCCCGAATTGTTTATAGCGCTTATTCAGCGTGATCGCTACCGATCGGCCAGCCGCCGAGGCGTTTCCACCGGTTAACCAGTTCACAGAATAGCAGGGCCGTTTGTTCGGTGTCGTACAGCGCGGAATGTGCCTGACTGCTGTCAAACGGCATCCCGGCGGCGATACAGGCCTTGGCCAACACGGTCTGGCCCAGCACCAGCCCGCTTAACGCGGCGGTGTCGAAGGTGGCAAACGGATGAAAGGGATTGCGTTTCAGGCTGGCGCGCTCAGCGGCTGCCATCAGGAAGCTGTGATCAAAGTTAGCATTATGTGCCACGATAATCGCGCGGTTACACCCCTGATCTTTGATGCCTTTGCGCACGGCCTTGAAAATGGCGTGCAGCGCATCATATTCGCTCACCGCACCGCGCAACGGGTTATGCGGATCGATACCGTTGAAAGCCAGCGCTGCCGGTTGCAGATTCGCCCCTTCAAAAGGTTCAACGTGGAAATGCAGGGTTTCATCCTGCTGTAACCAGCCGTTTTCATCCATTTTTAACGTGACGGCGGCAATTTCCAGCAGGGCATCGGTCTGGGCATTAAAACCGGCAGTTTCTACATCAATAACAACGGGATAAAACCCACGAAAACGGCCACTCAGGGCGTTAAGATCACTTTTTTCGGCCATCAGTTTCTTATCTTCATCGAATGCAGCGCGCATTATGACAAATTTATTGCCTTGATGCAGCGGAGATAAAAGAAGGGCGCACAATTGCGCCCTGGGGAAACATCAGTTGCCGATGCCTTGACCAGCATGTTTGTTTTCGATCAGCTCAATTTTGTAACCATCGGGATCTTCAACGAAAGCGATAATCGTGGTGCCGCCTTTGACCGGCCCCGCTTCGCGAGTGACTTTACCGCCGGCTTTGCGAATGTTGTCGCAGGTGGCTGCCACATTATCAACGCCCAGCGCCAAGTGGCCGAAGGCAGAACCCATCTCGTAACTGTCGACGCCCCAGTTGTAGGTGAGTTCAATTACGGAACCTTCGCTTTCATCACTATAGCCAACAAACGCCAGCGAATATTTGTACTCGGAGTTCTCGCTGGTGCGCAGCAGGCGCATGCCTAATACCTTGGTATAGAAATCGATGGAGCGTTGCAGGTCACCGACACGGATCATGGTATGGAGTAGGCGCATAATTTCCTCTGATTGGCTGTGCCGCAGTGGGCGGCAGGTAGATTGAAGCAGGGATTAGTATAGCCTTGTCATATAAGGCAATTCAATGAAAGTGGTGCAGGGTAAATTTATGTGACATTGTCACTAATGATACCCGCCGACGCGTGGCCGGCTGGGTATCAGAAAGGCGTCGCTTACAGGGGTGGGTAGTCGGTATAACCGGCCGCACCGCCGCCATAGAAGGTGTCGGCATGAGGCTCATTCAACGGTGCTTTCTGCTGGAAGCGTTCTACCAGATCCGGGTTGGCAATGTAGCTGCGGCCAAAGGCGACGGCATCAATAAAGCCTTTTTCGATCAGTTCTTCTGCCTTCTCGGCAGTATAAGCGCCGGCTCCGACAATCACCCCTGTGAAACGGGCGCGAACGGCATCGCGGAACGCGGTGGAATAAGGTTTGCCACCGGCCCAGTCGGGTTCGGAGATGTGCAGATAGGCAATGCCGCGTTTATTCAATTCTTCGATCAGATACAGTGCTGCTTCCTCTTGATCTTCACCGTTATCCAGGCCATTGAACGGGCCAAGCGGTGAAATCCGGATGCCGACGCGATCGGCACCAATTTCGGCGATGCTGGCATCGACCGCTTCTAGCGTCAGGCGGGTACGGTTTTCAATGCTGCCACCATACTGGTCGGTACGCTGGTTGGAGGCCGGCGACATGAACTGGTGCAACAGGTAACCGTGTGCTGCGTGCAGTTCAATGTAATCAAAACCCGCCTCACGTGAGTTAGCGGCAGCCTGGCGGAAGTCGTTGACGATCCTGGCAATTTCGGCTGTTTCCAAGGCGCGCGGGGTGGAGGTGGGCACACGTACCCAGGCACCGGTTTCATCACGTATCGTGGTGCGGGTATCGGCGGCGATTGCGGAAGGGGCGACCGGTGCCTGCTGGCCCGGTTGCAGGCTGCTGTGAGAAATACGCCCAACGTGCCAAAGCTGTACGGCGATATGTCCTTGTTTCTCATGAACGGCCTGGGTGATTTTTTTCCATGCGGCAATCTGCTCTTGAGTATGCAACCCTGGAGCACCGGCATAACCTTTCGCCTGGAAAGAAATCTGTGTCGCTTCGGTAATGATCAGGCCAGCACTGGCGCGCTGTGCATAGTATTCCGCCATTAATGGCGTTGGAATATCGCCTGGCTCAATGCTGCGTAAACGAGTCAGCGGGGCCATGAATACACGATTGGGCAGTGTTGTAGCGCCAACTTTCAGGGGGGAGAACAACTTTTCAATCTTCATAATGCATCCTATTTAATAGACCGGTCGACTAGTTGGTATTAAAACCAATATTCACTGGTACTTTCACAATCAATCAAGGGATTAGCGCTGTGCAGGGCGCAACAGTAATTCGATCGTATCCAGCGCGCTGGTCAGCGGGGCAACGGAGCGGCGGATTTTGGCACGCAGCGAAGCCCCCAACCATAGCGAGTAGAGCGTTTCTGCCGTTACCGACGGGCTCATGTCGATAATCAGCGAACCTTCGCGCACGCCTCGCTCAAGAGCGTCTTGCAGATGACCAACAACGCGCGCAGTGCCGGTTTCCAGCGCATGGCGCATCGGTTCTGACAGATCGCTGACTTCGGCAGAAAGCTTCACGGCCAAACAGGCATTATGACATTCGCTGAGGCAGTGATGACTGATGGCCTGAGCGTAATAACTTAGTAACTGATGGCGCGCATCGCGTTTTACATCACCAAACAACGCCTGCATTTTGGCATCATAGTGCTCGAAATAGCGCTGCAGCATCGCCTCGCCGAAGGCTTCTTTCGAACGAAAATAGTGGTAAAACGACCCCTTAGGCACGCCCGCCGTCGCCAGCAATTCGCTCAGGCCCATGCCGGCAAAGCCAAGGCGCAGGCTGAGATTTTCGCCGGTAGCGAGCAGATGTTCACGTGTATCCACGTTGCAATGCATAGGTTTCGTCATAGTGGTGTTGAGCGTAATGGACCAATCGGTCTAGGTCAAGAAAAATAAAAAGCCGGTAAAAAGTACCGGCTTGAGAACGCTGCTATTGTGCCCGAGCGGCCTGTAAAAGTTAAGCCTTGCCAGAGGCCTGACTGCGGCAGTGCTGCAGAATGTCCTGATGAGGCTGATACTCATGCGTCTGCACGTTGAGCATGCCTAGCAGGGTGTGGAACAGATTATCCTGCGAAACCTTATCGTTTTCAGCCAGCCGGTTCAGGCATTGGCGATCGATCGCAAAATTGCGCTCATACTCTGCCGACATCCACATCAGGAAGGGCACATGGGTTTGCTGAGAGGGTGCGAACACATAAGGTGTGCCGTGCAGATAGATACCGTTTTCCCCCAGCGATTCGCCATGATCGGAAAGGTAAACCAGCGCGGTATTAAATTGATCACCGTGCTGCTGCAACAGTTTAATGGTGTTATCCAGCATGGCATCGGTGTACAGCAGCGAGTTGTCGTAGGTGTTTACCAACTGTTGGTGCGTGCAATCTTGGATCTGGTTGCTGTCGCAGATCGGCGTGAATTGGCGGAATTCGGGCGTGCTGCGGCGATAATAAGCCGGCCCGTGGCTACCCATCTGATGCAGTACGATCACGCCATTGCCCTTCAGGCTATTGATGTAGTCATCCAGTTTGTGCAGCAGCACATTGTCCATGCAGACATCCCCCTCACAATACTGCGGTAACTGCAGTTTGGTCATGTCGATATGCGGGATACGATCGCAGGCACCTTTGCAGCCGCCATCATTGTCACGCCACAGCACGTTTACCCCAGCATGGGCCAGAACATCCATCACACCTTCCTGATGGGTGGCTAACGTGGCGTCGTAATCGCTGCGTGGCATGTTGGAGAACATGCAAGGGACGGAGATTGCCGTTTCGGTACCGCAAGAGCTGGCGTTTTTGAAATACACCACGTTGTCCTGCTGCAGGCGCGGATTGGTTGCGCGTGGGTAGCCGCCAAGCGAGAAATTTTCCGCCCGCGCAGTTTCGCCCACCACTAGGACGACCAGCGTCTTTTTTTCCTGACCGCGAATGAGTGGGCCCAATTGGGCATCTTCACCAATCTTGACCAAGGATAAATTGCGGCTGAAATAGCGGTGCTCGGCAAATTTAATCGTGCCAGCCACAAAGTTGGACGGCGTGAGCATTTTCACTACGCTCTTGTTGTTGCGGATCAGCGAGGCATAGTCTTTGTAAAATAAGGCGGCAATCAACAGAATCACGACGGCGGAAAGCATGGTGTTCGCCGCGCGTAGGCCCAGCATGTACCACCAGGGATGGGTTTTACGGATTCGCACCAAACCTACCACAAACGAAGGAATAATCCCCAGTAGCAGCAGCCACAGCCCCATACGCAGCGTTATTAAGGCGCTGGCTTCCTGCGCGTTAGTCTCAAAGGCGTTCTGCATCATATTACCGTCGATAACGGTGCCGTAGCTGAACATAAAATAATTGCTTGCAGCACTACCGATCAGCAGAAAGATGATCAGGGGTTTGCGCAGGAAAGGGACGGTCAGCACGCTAAAAATGATATTTAGCGCACAGAAAATCACCACGGGCATGGTGGCGGCAAAAATAACGCTATGGATGCTATCTAAAGTAATATACGACCAAGCGGTAGAGAGAAAGAGCGCGTTGTGAAATAAGGTAAAAAATAATGCGCTGGAAAGAATGAATCCCAGACTGTTGCACTGTAATAAGCGACGTAACTGCATGACTAAATCTGAATCCTGCCAGGGTGTAATGCGCTGAAATCTACCAAATGAAACTTAAGATAACCTTAGATATTCAGCGCGCTACGGGGCAGCAATAGTTTTGGTTGCCTATCAATAGGCGGCAGTAAACTGTGCCTGAATGAATTGCGGTTTTTCGATTTCGTCGACGATCGCCACGGCCAGATCTTCCACTGAAATCGTAGCCGGAGCCTGGCCATCCATCAGCAACTGGGTAGTTCCCAAGCGGAATTGCCCGGTACGTTTGCCTGGCTCCAGTAATGCGGCAGGGGAAAGATAGGTCCAATCCAGTTGGCTTTCGTGTTTCAGCTTATTGCGCAAATCGCGCACCGCCTGAGCCCCTGGGCGGATGTTTTCTGGGAATTGTGGTGTATCAACCAACTCAACGCCTGGAGCCACCTCCAGGCTGCCAGCACCTCCTACGTACAGCAAGCGCTTCACCCCGGCTTGTTTTACCGCATCCAGGATCTGCTGCGCGCCTTTGGCGGTTTTCTCATACAGATTTTCTTCTGCCCAACCGGGATTGTAAGTGCTGATCGCTGCATCCTGCCCGGTTAGCTGTTTGGTTAACCATAAGGTATCGGCCACATCCCCCAGGGCGAGGGTCAGATTGGCATGGTCCGGCAGATCTTTTTTCTGGCGGGCGATAGCCGTAACCTGCAGGCCGCGGGCCAGTGCCTCATCCACCACGCGGCGGCCAACAAAACCGGTTGCTCCAATAATGACGACTTTCATTCTTTATCTCCTGTTACACGATTGAATGGATTTGCCAAACCACTCGGGTTCAGCGCGTTAGAGATACTGTAGTACTTAACAATAACGCTGATTAGTGCCATATTTGTGCTTTCTTGATTAAGTAAAACTTCATAATCATGGATAAACTCAATCGAATGGCGGTATTTGCCACCGTGGTGGCAGAGGGATCTTTTGCTGGAGCGGCTCGCAGGTTGGGGATGACGCCTTCGGCCATCAGCCAGCATATGCGTTCTCTGGAGAAGGCGGTGGGGGTGCCGTTGCTGCACCGCTCAACGCGCCGCCTGGCGCTGACGGAGGCCGGAGCCGCCTTCTACCCGGGGTGCGAAGCTATGTTGCAGGAGGCGCAACGTGCGGAGCAGCGGCTTGCAGAACTGCGGGATACGCTGGTGGGGGAACTTCGTATTGCCACCACCGTTGGCATTGGTGGCGGGCCGTTGGCGGAAGCGCTGGCACCGCTGTTGCTGGCTCATCCCAAACTGACGCTGCGTATTCTGGCGGACGATCAGGTGGTGGATATGATCGAGCAACGTGTGGATATTTCGCTGCGCGTGAACCTGCAACTGGCGGATACCAGCCTGATTGCTCATCATCTGAGCGCCTGGCCGATGGTGCTCTGCGCCGCTCCCCGTTATCTTAGCCAGCATGGCGTACCCGAAACGCCGCAGGATCTGGTCCAGCACCGTTGGATCACCGGTAGCAGCCATGGATTTCATCTCGACTTGCATCATCAATCTGGTGAGAATTTCAAGCTGCGGCTCGCCGCTGGGCAGATCGTCAGCGGCAGTATGAACGTGATGCGCGCCTTTACCCGCATGGGGTTGGGGATTTCCGGTCAACCGCTGTATGAAATCAGTGATGAACTGCGCCGAGGGGAGTTGATCGCTCTGCTGCCCGAATGGCGGCCAGCGCCATTCCGCCTGCATGCGTTGACGCTGGAGCGGGTGCTGCCGGAGAAAACCCGCCAGGCGCTGCATTATCTGCGCGACTATTTTCGCCGCCATGGCGAAAAGCCACTTGCCATCGGTGCTGATGGCAGCTTCAATTAGCATAAGGTTGTGTGGAACACAGCCGGAACGCAGGAGGTCGTGTGGCGCAGCAACTTGAGTTTTTTGACATACCCAGCCCGTGCCGCGGTATTTGCCAAGCCGATGAGCGCGGTTTCTGCCGTGGTTGCCTGCGCAGCCGCGATGAGCGCTTTGGCTGGATGCAAATGAACGACGTACAGAAACGCGAGGTGCTGCGCTTGTGCCGTCAGCGTTATTTGCGTATGCAGCGTGTCAGTAAACCCGTTGACGAAATCCCGCCGGAACAACCTTCACTTTTTTAGTTATTTCCCGATCTGACGCAGGTTAAAACCGTTTTGTGGCTTCCTACCTTATGAGCGCTTGTGTATGCTGACGCAAATTAATCTCATGAGGTTTTAAACATGGTAAGTCGGACTAAGCTTGCACCCCAAGGGCCTGAATTTTCGCAAATGATTTGCGGTTACTGGCGATTAATGGAATGGGGAATGTCGCCCCAGCAGTTGCTGACGTTTATTGAACAGCACCTTGAACTGGGAGTGACAACGGCAGATCATGCTGATATTTATGGCGGCTATGCCTGTGAGCAGGCGTTTGGTGAGGCGATTAAGCTGAAACCTTCGGTGCGCCAAGGGATGGAGCTGGTGTCGAAATGCGGAATTGCAACCACCGCCAAGCCAGGTAACCCGATAGGTCATTACATTACCGATCGCGATCACATCGTACAGAGTGCAGAACAGTCGTTAACCCACCTGCATACCGACTATCTGGATTTGCTGCTGATCCATCGTCCCGATCCGTTGATGGATGCCGACGAAGTGGCCGAAGCCTTTGTCGCGTTGCACAAAAGTGGCAAGGTACGCCATTTCGGCGTTTCCAACTTCACACCGGCTCAATTTACTCTGCTGCAGTCGCGCCTGCCGTTCTCACTGGTGACTAATCAGGTGGAGATTTCGCCGATTCATCAACCCGCAATCCTGGATGGCACCTTGGATCAGTGCCAGCAACTGCGCGTCAAGCCGATGGCCTGGTCTTGCCTGGGCGGAGGCCGCCTGTTCAGCGATGCGGAATTCCAGCCGTTGCGTGACGAACTCCACGCTGTGGCGCAGGAAATTGGTGCCGAAACTATTGAACAGGTGGTTTATGCCTGGGTGATGCGTCTGCCGTCTATGCCGTTGCCGATTATCGGCTCAGGTAAGATTGAACGCGTACGTTCAGCGATTAAAGCATGTGAGTTGGAAATGAACCGCCAGCAGTGGTTCCGTATCCGTAAAGCGGCATTGGGGTACGACGTACCTTAAGTCCTTATCTCGGCCGGGTAATGTAGAATTGCCCGGCTATTACATGGGGTGATATGTTCAAAAAATAAAACTTCCGAGTCATTACGACGCAATAGCAAAACATTCTTAATAAGAATCATCTATTCCGATTGTTATTAGTACCAGATGAAATCGATATTTCCCCTTAGGCTTTAATACATGTATTTTATAATTTAGTTACTATCATTAAAATGCATAACTTATTGAAAAATTAAACAAAAATTTAATTGTGTAACCCTGTAATTAATTAAACTTAAAGGAAATTGATTAATTCCTTAGACCTTCTATACTCATGATTCTGTTACAACTATCGCATGGAGGTTGATTGATGAAACATTTTTGGTGTGCAGCATTAGGGTTGGTGGCCTGCGGCGTTGCTCAGGCCGCTACGGTTGATGTTGAAATGAATCTGGTGACTGCGCAGGGAATTGGGCAGGACATTGGTAAAATCACTATCAGCGAAACGCCTTACGGTCTGCTGTTTACCCCGCAGCTTATGGCGTTGCCTGGTGGCGTGCATGGTTTTCACGTGCATGAAAAGGGCAGTTGTGAACCGGGGATGAAGGACGGTAAAGCGGTTGCTGCGCTGGCGGCGGGGGGGCATTTTGATCCGCAGAAAACCGGCAAGCACCTTGGGCCCTATGCTGATGGGCATCTGGGCGATTTGCCCGCCATCTACGTAATGAATGACGGCATGTCTAACGTTCCAGTCCTGGCTCCGCGGTTGAAGAAAATCAGTGAAATCGAAGGCAAAGCCCTGATGGTTCACGCCGGGGGCGATAACCATTCCGACCATCCGAAGCCGTTGGGTGGTGGGGGCGATCGCTTTGCCTGTGGTGTTATCAAGTAAATATCCCCAAAATAATTCGAGTTGCTTGTAGGCGGCCAGTCCGAGAGTCGCCAGGAGCATAGATAACCATGTGACTGGTGCAAACGGACGCAGCCAACACCCAAGCAACTTGAAGTATGAAGGGTATATATTGCCCGCGTTAAGATGTCGCGGGCGTCATTGTTGCCGCCTCTGGCGGTGAAATAGCCTGTTTTAACTGCTGCAACGAGCAATATAACCGCCAAATCAATCCGGCCAAATCGCGCGCGGCCTGTTCTGGATGCTGTGCCAAGACGTTACTCATGCGCTGCAACTCCTGTAGCGTCGCGTCCAGTGAACTGTGCTGGACCCCTTTTTCCGTCATAATGCCTTTCAGACAATGAATACAGACATCACGCACGGCGGAAAGCGGATCCGAGCGGGTTTGCCATTCACGCAACTGCCAGATGATGTGGCTACAGTTCAGTAGCACCACGCCCCAGCGGAGCAGCCAGGTGCGGGCTTCTTGATCCTGGCTTTGATTCAACTGACTGATACGGTGATAAATACGAGACTCAAACTGACTCTCGTTCTGCTGGGGTTTTCTGCTCAACTGATCGATAAAATCACGACGCAATGCGCGAATAATTCGTCGGCTTTTGCGTTTGTCTGAACTGGGGCGCAGGAGCTGGAAGGCTAACCCGGCCAATAACACCCCGACAATTTTGCTGATGCTGTCGTTTATAAACGACTGATAATCATAGCTGGGGGGATTAGTGACGGTGAGAAACGAACCCATAAACACGATCAACTGGCCCCACAGCGGTGCGTAAGGGGGATGTTGCAGTTTTATCATCTGCATCGTCACTAAAACCGGGAACAGAAAGGCGCAGAATAGCCAGAAATCATCGATCTGAATCATCAAACCGAACTTAATCAAAAAACAGAAAACGGAAAGTAGGGAAACGGCTTTCAGCAAATTGGCGACGGACTTGGTCGGTGAAGGCGTGGAGGAGTAGAGCACGCAGCTGATGGCGGTCATGGTCAGCGCCGAACTGCCCGAGTCCCATTGGGTGCCGATCCAGAAAGCGCAACCAATCAGAATAGACAGAAAGGTGCGCAAGCCGTTGTAGGCGGCTTCATAGCTGTCGGTATGGCGAGCTAGCGCGGTGACGCGCGATGGTTTGATCTCGTAGGCCGGGGTGGCACTCTCCAGCCGTTGTAACCAGCGGCTGCAACGCAGATAAAGCCAGCAGAAATGCCGTAAACGCAGGAAAAAAGCGCGATGGCGGTAATCGGCAGGATCATGTGGTGCGATAAGCTGCAGGATATGTGCCAGGCGGTATTTATCGGTGTCGGGATTGTGTAACTCTTTCAACAGTTGATCCAACACGGGGGCCAGGTTGGCCGGTTGGTCCGGCCAATTTAGCAACATGCGTCGCAGACTGGAGATCACGCTGGTAATGCGCAATTGTTGGTGCAGCATGTAGTTGAGAATATTGTTCTGCCGGCGTAACCGATAATGGCTCCAGAAAGCCTGAATGCGCAGAACGTTCATCGTCAGGATCTGGCCAATCACTCCTTCGTGCGAGGTGCGCATCCGCAGGCTGATTTCCGGCTGCCACAGCATGGCAGCATGTTCCAACAGCCGTAACTGCATGCGCCGCAACGAGATCAGCAGGGTTTCACCGTCGGACGTGCTGGGCAGGATCATCATCATCAATCCACCGCACAAGATACCGGTGATCACCTCACAGACACGCGCTTGGGCGATATCAAAGATCTCCAGCGTATCGGTAACGTTAACCGTGCTGAACGCGATAATGGCGGCGGTATATCCAGCCAAGGCAAAAGCGTAGGAAACGTTGTTCTGATAGTGGTTGGAAATGTAGGTACAAAAACCCAACCAAAAGGCAATCGACAGGGTGAATAGCCAAGGATCGCTTAGGCAATGGCCAGCAATGATCAGCGAGGCCATGGCGCCCATCAAGCTGCCAAAAATCCGCCCTATACTTTTGCTGATAACACCCCCCACCGTGGGGAAGCTGACCACGGCGGCGGAGGTGAGTGCCCAATAGGGCTCATCGAGTTGCAAAACGAAAGCGATCCACAGCGCCAGGCACATGGCCAGCGAATTACGTAGAGCATAGCGCCATTGCCCGCCGCTGGCCTTTCCCCAGGGAGTACGATGCCATTCAAGAAAAGACATATTCACGGGTTAATCCCGCGTGTGGATAGAAATGGTACAGGTCGTGCCCGCCACCAGGTGGACATCGTTCGGCACATTGAGCAATTTGATCCTTACCGGCACCCGCTGTGCCAAACGTACCCAGGGAACATTGGGTTTGACGTCCATTAATAAATTGTTGTTGCTCTCAACGCTCTGGTCGTAAATCGCCCGGCCAATACTCTCTACTTTGCCCTGCAAGGGCGTATTGCCGTTATACAACACGATGTCTGCCCTGCGGCCTTCCCTTATATGTCGCAGTTTGGTTTCTTCAAAATAACCAAGCACATAGAATGAGTGTGTATCCAACAATGCCACCAGCGGAGTGCCCACCGTGGCATAGTTACCTACGCGCGCCTGCAGATTGGTAATGTAACCGTCGGTGGGGGCATAAATACGGGTTTTGCTTAAATTCCATTTGGCCTGCTCTAAATTGGCCTGAGCTGCCTTATAGGCAGCCTTCATGGCTGCTGCTGCCAAATTGGATTCATCCAGATCTTCAGAGGAAATAACGTTATGCGGCAGGTTGCGACGCCGCGCCGCTTCATGGTCCGCCCTGGCCATGTCCGATTGCGCTTTTGCCAGAGCGGCTTCGGCATGATCCAGGGCGATCTGATAGGGAACAGGGTCGATGCTGAAAATCAGGCTTCCCGCCGCGATAAATTGATTATCTTGAACATTGATCTTCACCAAACGGCCAGAAACTTCAGGGGTAATATTGACCAGCTCTGCACGTACTTTTCCATCACGCGTCCAGGGGGATTGCATGTAGTAATTCCATAGCCACCAGCCGGCGCAGAGCGCAATGGCACAAATAATAACCGTCGAAAAGTATTTTAATGTCTTATGCTTCATAAGCTACCAACTCGCTAAAATCCACAGGGCGCCGCTGACGGCAATGACGAAAATGGACAGATCCATCAACATGGGGTGCCAGATTTCGCCAGAATAGATCCAGTCACGCAGCAGATGGTGAATCAGCAGCCAAAATACTAACCCGAGCAGAAACGCTTTAAATATGGGAGGGAAATAAAGCGAGGCACCGAGCACCAAATCGGGTAGGGGTGATGCAGAGTGGAACCAGGATGCATTCACATTAACAATCCCTATGAGTGAATATGATAGATATTTGCCAGAGGATAACCAATTACTGCTAAATTGGGTGGCTATTTTTGCAATATAGATTATATACATTTGTGTTTTTAATATGACTTACCCAAAATAGTTTACACTCTGGAGTGTAATGCTAGCATGCTAATTATAAGGAGGGGGAAGTGGAGTCAACTTTAGGTTCAGATTTAGCACGTTTGGTTCGTGTCTGGCGTGCGTTGATCGACCATCGGCTCAAACCGCTGGAGCTCACTCAAACGCATTGGTTTACCTTGTACAATATCAATCGGTTACCACCTGAACAGTCGCAAATTCAACTCGCAAAGGCGATCGGTATTGAACAACCTTCTCTGGTTCGGACCTTGGATCAACTGGAAGAGAAGGGCCTGATCACCCGCCATACCTGCGCAAACGATCGGCGTGCGAAACGTATTAAACTGACCGAAGCTGCCGAGCCGATTATTCGGGAAGTGGACAATGTGATTACCGTGACAAGAGGTGAAATCCTCAGTGGGATCTCGGTAGATGAAGTCAGACTTTTGGTCGGTTTGATTGGCAAACTTGAGCAAAACATTATTGAACTGCAAGAAAAATAACAAACTTAGCGCCTTTCTTGAGCTACCTTTCCTCAGCCTCAATAACGCTAAAACCGGAGGTTAAGTGCCTCCGGTTTTAGGTTCAGGAAAGTATTAAGCGCTTACAGAGGGGAAACGGTAACGGTGCTGCCGTTTCGCGCCATACGGACACGTTGCCCTGGGCTGAATTGAGTGGAACCCGCTCTTTGAACCACAACGATGTTTTCTTTATTGTCGGTTCTGATTTCCAGTTCGACGCCGTTAGAACGGGCAGCCACGCTCCCTACGCTGTTACCCACTACGCCACCGGCGACCGCGCCTGCTGCTGTTGCCAACGTGCGGCCAGTACCGCCGCCAACGGTATTCCCCAGGAGACCACCCAGTACGGCACCACCGATAGCGCCAATAGTGTTAGCCGTTTCACTACCCTGAATTTGCACCGGGCGTACAGACACCAAGGTACCAAAGGTGACGGTCTGGACTTGTTTGGCCTGAGAGGCTGAATAAACGTCACCGGATGTTGTAGGGTCTGCACATCCTGCCAGCGTGATTCCGGCGAGAGCAACGACGAGAAAACGCTTGATCATATAAAACTCCTGCGGTTGGTAATCCCGATTCAGGCAAATTGCCTGAGACAGGCTTAATGAAAATGTTTCAACAAGTAGAGCCGAACGCACGCGATAATCTCGATAACTTGCTACTGTGCACAGCTTAACTTTTCTCTCTTCAACCAATAATAAACGGTGGTTTAGCTTTATAACAGAGCAGGGGGAAAATAAGCGTAATTTTTTGTTGTTATTAATTACCGAACGTGTCGCCCGTTGCCAGCCTAAAATAGCCACTTGGCTGACAGAGTGTAAAAAATCATCATGATTCATGGCGTTAATCGTGGAATTCTGGTTTATTTAATCAGTTATCTGTTTTCAGCATCGTAGGGATAAAAAGGATATTGCTATGAAGTCAGGCCGCTATATCGGTGTCATGTCTGGTACCAGTCTGGATGGGGTTGATGTGGTTCTTGCCGCAATCGACGGGCGTATGGTGGCGCAGCAGGCCAGCTATCATCACCCTATGCCGGTTCAATTGAAGAAGGATATTTTGGCGATGTGCCAGGGGCAGCAGACCACGCTGGCGGCCATTGGTCGGTTAGATGCGCAATTGGGTAACCTGTTTGGTGAAGCGGTTTTGGGCTTGCTGAAACAGGCCGATGTTCCAGCGCATGAGGTCACCGCCATTGGTTGCCACGGGCAAACGGTGTGGCATGAGCCTGCGGGTGATCTGCGGTTTTCTTTGCAATTGGGTGACAATAACCGCGTGGCTGCGCTGACCAATATCACCACAGTGGGCGACTTCCGGCGGCGCGATATGGCCTATGGTGGCCAGGGCGCACCACTGGTGCCGGCGTTTCACCAGGCGCTGCTGGCGCATCCCATGGAACGGCGGATGGTGCTGAATATCGGCGGCATCGCCAATCTTTCGTTGCTGTTGCCTGGGGTTCCGGTGCGCGGTTTTGATACCGGGCCGGGGAACATGCTGCTGGATGCCTGGGTATGGCGGCATCGTGCTCAACCGTATGACAAAGATGGCCTCTGGGCGACGGAAGGGCGGGTCTGCCTGCCGCTGTTGCAGCAAATGCTCACCGATCCCTATTTTGCGTTGCCTGCGCCGAAAAGCACCGGGCGCGAGTACTTCAACATCAGTTGGCTGGAGCAACAACTGGCTATGCTGCCGGGGATCAGCCCGGTGGATGTGATGGCAACGCTGCTGGAACTGACGGCAACCACCATTTGTGAACAGGTGCTGCTGGCAGGGGGCTGCGAACGGCTGTTGGTGTGCGGTGGTGGCGCGCGTAATCCAGCGCTGATGGCTAGGATGTCTGCCTTATTGCCTGGCACTGAAGTGGCTTCGACCGACCGTTTTGGAGTCAGTGGTGATGCGATGGAGGCGCTGGCCTTTGCCTGGCTGGCTTTCAGGACGCTGTCTGGGCTACCTGGCAACCTGCCTTCGGTGACCGGTGCCAGCCACGAGACGCTGCTGGGTGGGATTTATCCGGTTTTGCCGTTGGGACACCGTTAGCTCTGTTAGGATAAACGGAGGCTGAATGTCCCAAGGAGTAACACCATGAAGAAGATCGTGATTGCCGTTGTAGCTCTGCTGTTGGCGGGTTGTAGTCATGTGATACCGCAGAGGAACAATCAGACGTTGCATTATCAATGTGGCACGACACCGCTGACCGTGGCGTTGAACGCTGAAGAGAACACGGCCAGCTTCCTGATGGATGGAGAGCGGCTGCAGCTAACACGGGCCGCGGAGGCTCAATACAGCGACGGCAAGTACAGATTCTGGACGAAAGGGCCCCATGCGTTTGTTGAACGCAACGGTAGGGTGATCATGAGTGATTGCATGCTGGCATCAGATTAATTGAGATTCTGCCGCCGCAGGCGCAGAATGTCCCTACGAATTCACCGGTTGGTTGATATCCCAGATGACTGATAATAATGAGTTTGATGTTGCGGACCTGCGCCGCGAATACACCCGTGGTGGCCTGCGCCGCAGCGATCTGACCGCCAATCCTCTCGAGTTGTTCGAACGTTGGTTGAAACAGGCCTGTGAGGCACGTCTGGCCGATCCTACCGCCATGTGCGTGGCCACGGTGGATGAGCAGGGGCAGCCTTTTCAGCGTATTGTGCTGCTCAAGCACGTTGATGATCAGGGGCTGGTGTTTTACACCAACCTGGGCAGCCGCAAGGCGCAACAATTGGCGAAAAACCCGCGTATCAGCCTGCTGTTTCCATGGCACATGCTCGATCGCCAAGTGATCTTCCTCGGTCAGGCCGAGCGTTTGTCGACGCTGGAGGTGATGAAGTATTTCAGCAGTCGCCCTAAAGATAGCCAGATCGGTGCCTGGGTGTCGCAGCAGTCATCGCGCATTTCAGCGCGCGGCGTGTTGGAAAGTAAATTCCTCGAGCTGAAGCAAAAATTCCAGCAGGGCGAAGTGCCATTACCCAGCTTCTGGGGTGGTTTTCGGGTCAAATTTGATTCTGTCGAATTCTGGCAGGGGGGTGAACACCGCCTGCATGACCGCTTTTTGTATCAGCGGGATGGAAATGACTGGAAAATTGACCGACTGGCACCCTGACAGACGGAAAATCCCCCTTAAGCGCTGGTGCTGATGCCGCTGGCGCTTTATTCTATACCCTTCGTTTTTTCAAACTGTGCCCTGGTTGCAGCTTGAAATGCATTGGGTATAACGCTACCCCGAATTTTATTCTTTCGCCAATGGGCGAGGGCCGTGTACCGGCAAAGGTGCATTCGTTTATACATGGAGAAATTGATGGCTAGCATCAACCTGATTCAACAATTGCAAGAGCGGGGCCTGATAGCCCAGGTGACGGACGAGGAAGCGTTAGCAGAGCGGCTGGCGCAAGGGCCAATTGCACTGTATTGCGGCTTCGATCCGACCGCTGACAGCTTGCACTTGGGCCATCTGGTACCTCTGCTGTGCCTGAAGCGTTTCCAACTGGCTGGTCATAAGCCGGTCGCGCTGGTCGGTGGTGCCACCGGTATGATTGGCGATCCCAGCTTTAAAGCCGCGGAGCGCAAGCTGAACACCACGGAAACGGTTAACGAATGGGTCGAAAAAATCCGTAAACAGGTTTCTCCTTTCCTCGATTTTGATTGCGGCAGCAACAGCGCGATCGCGGCAAACAACTACGACTGGTTCGGTGGCATGAACGTGCTGAGCTTCCTGCGTGATATCGGTAAACATTTCTCGGTTAACCAGATGATCAACAAGGAAGCGGTGAAACAGCGTCTGAACCGCGATGATTCAGGCATCTCTTTCACCGAGTTTTCTTATAACCTGCTGCAGGGTTTTGACTTTGCCGAACTGTACAACCGCCATCAGGTTGAACTGCAGATTGGCGGTTCCGATCAGTGGGGTAACATCACCTCGGGTATCGATCTGACCCGTCGTATGCATCAGAAACAGGTATTTGGCCTGACGGTGCCGTTGATCACCAAAGCGGATGGCACCAAATTCGGCAAAACCGAGGGGGGCGCAGTCTGGCTGGCACCGGAGAAAACCAGCCCGTACAAGTTCTACCAGTTCTGGATCAACACCGCAGATGCCGATGTGTATCGCTTCCTGAAGTTCTTCACCTTCCTGAGCATCGAAGAGATCAACGCGCTGGAAGAGGAAGACAAGAACAGTGGCAAAGCACCGCGCGCTCAGTACGTGCTGGCGGAAGAAGTCACCGGCATGGTGCATGGCCCAGAAGGGCTGGCGGCAGCCAAGCGCATTACCCAGAGCCTGTTCTCTGGCGCATTGCATGACATGACAGCCGCAGACTTTGCGCAATTGGCGCAGGACGGCATGCCGACCATCAAGCTGGAAAGCGATGCCGATCTGCAGCAGGCGCTGGTCAATGCGGAACTGGTGCCGTCTCGCGGCCAGGCGCGCACCATGATTAGCTCCAATGCGGTGACCATCAACGGCGAGAAACAGGCTAATCCAGAATACCAGTTTACCGATGGCGATCGTCTGTTTGGCCGCTACACGCTGCTGCGTCGCGGTAAAAAGCACTACTGTCTGGTTGATTGGCAATAATAAGCCAGGTATGTAAGGGGCCGTGATGGCCCCTTTATTTTGACGGGGTCAGGGAGCGAATATTCCCTGTGACGGTGTCTATGGTCAGGTCGTTTTGATGAAAAATATTCTTTCTATACAATCGCATGTGGTTTTTGGTCACGCTGGGAACAGTGCGGCAGAGTTTCCTATGCGCCGGATGGGGGTCAACGTCTGGCCGTTGAACACCGTGCAGTTTTCCAATCATACGCAGTACGGTGAATGGACCGGCTGCGTGATGCCCGCCAGCCATCTGACCGACATTGCGCAGGGGATTGCGGCGATTGATAAGCTGAAAGACTGTGACGCGGTGCTGAGTGGCTATATCGGCTCACCGGAACAGGGCAGCCACATTCTGGAGATTGTGCGGCAGGTGAAGCAGGCCAATCCCAAAGCCTGGTATTTTTGCGATCCGGTCATGGGGCACCCGGAAAAGGGCTGCATTGTGGCGCCGGGCGTTGCCGAGTTTCTGTGCCAACAGGCGCTGTCATGCAGCGACATGGTGGCACCAAATCTGCTGGAGCTGGAACTGCTGAGTGGGCAGGAGATCAGCAGCGTGGAACAGGCAGTCAAGGCGGCTCGTGAGCTGATCGCCAAAGGCCCGCAAGTGGTGTTGGTGAAACACCTTAGCCGCGCCGGGTATGATATCGGCTGTTTTGAGATGCTGCTGGTGACGCGTGATGAAGCCTGGCATATCAGCCGCCCGTTAGTGGACTTTGGTGCGCGTCAGCCGGTGGGCGTGGGCGATCTGACCAGTGGTTTGTTACTGGTGAATCTGTTACAGGGCGTGGCGCTGGATAAAGCCTTGGAACACGTTACAGCGGCAGTTTATGACGTGATGCGGGTGACGCAGGCCATGGGCGAGTACGAACTGCAGGTCGTTGCCGCGCAGGACCGTATCGTTACGCCTGATTGCAGCTTTAAAGCGGTAAAACTGTAGTCGCAATCCCCCGGCCAGGTGCGCCGGGGGATGAATGATTATTTCAGACCTTCTGCACGTAACGTGGCTTCTACCGCAGGGCGAGCCGCAACACGTTCATAATAGGCTGAAAGATGCGGGTACTTCTTCAGATCGAACTGCATATGGAACGCCCAACCCAGAATGGTAAACAGGTAAGCGTCCGCCACGCTGAAGCGGCTGCCGAGCAGATAATGCTGTTTCTCCAACACGGAATCCAGATAGCTGAACTGGCTTTCCAGCTTTGCCCGCACCATGGTTTTGTATTCGTCCGGCGTTTGCGGGTTAAACAGCGGGCTGAAACCCTTATGTAATTCGGTTGACACATAGTTCAGCCATTCGATCGCGTGGTAGCGAGAGAGCGTGCCAGCCGCTGGGATCAGGTTACGATCCGGTACGCGATCTGCCAGATACTGCACAATCGCGACGCCTTCGGTCAGCAGGCTACCGTCGTCAAGCACTAATGCTGGGACTTGTCCCTTTGGATTGATTGCCAGATAGTCGGCACCGCTTTCCGTTTTCTTCTGCGCCAAATCGACTTTTTCTGCCGTAAAGTCTAACCCGGCTTCGCGCAGAATGATGTGTGGTGATAAGGAACAGGCGCCAGCTTTATAGAACAATTTCATCGAAAACTCCTTGATAGTGATGAGTGACAGACGTGTCTAACCTCTCATCCTAGTTCTCTGGCGCTAAAATTACAGCGGTTTTACCAAGAAAATTTAATTAACGGATGATTTTTCCAACGGTCGTGGTTCTGGTGAGCCTGGTGCTGACAAGTAAAAACCCCGCAGAGGCGGGGTCTCGTTTAACGATGTGGGCGGGTGCTGATGGAGGCTGTCCAGCTAAAGGTTGTGCTTGTGGGTTGCACACGATTGGCTTTGCGTTCTGCCCGGGTTGCTTTGGCAATTTTTTCACGTGCGGCCATGATGCGTTCAATAGCCTCGTCTTTCACTTTGTTCTGTTCGGTGTTGGTCAACGGACGACCTTGGTTTTTTCGTGCTCTGTCCAGCTCGGTTTTTACTTCACGTTGTTCGCTTTCTGTCATGTCTTTCAGCGTCAGTTTCTTCATTTTCGCCACCTGTATTGTGAAGTTGACTTGCAGTGTACAGGATTTACGTCATAAATATTGCAGCGCAGTTATCAAACTTCTTCTTGAAGTTCGCTCAGGAAGCGACGCATGCGTGCCGTACGCTGTGCGGCCATGCGTCGGCCGGTTGAGGTTTGAAACCCCTCCTGCAGTTTAAACAACTTGGTTTCAAAGTGATCCAGAGTGAAACACCGATCGTCATACTCACGCCGCTGCGCCAGAGGATCGGCAGCATCGTAAAGCGCGCGGTGCAGGCGGCCACCGATGTAAAAGCAACGGGCGACGCCAATCATGCCCAGCGCATCAAGCCGATCGGCATCCTGCAGAATTTTGGCCTCCAGCGTTTGCGGGAGAATGGCAGCAGAAAAACTGTGTGCCTCAATCGCATGCGCCGTTTTTTCGATATCTGTAGCAGCCCAACCGAGCGCCGCCAGTATGGTGGCCGCCTTTTCTGCTGCCAGACGAGAAGCCAGCGGGCGCTGTGGTGAGTTCTTTTCTACCGCCACACAGTCATGCAACAGAACCGCTGCACAAAGAATGCGCAGATCGCCCCCTTCATCACGGCTGATCTGGCGGACGTTTTTCCACACGCGGTGCAAATGGGCAATATCGTGAGCACCATCATCGCTATCAAGCGTCAGTGGTAACAAGGCGTGAGCCAATTCCTGATAGGGCTGAAAGGGGAGCAACAATCCTGTTGGTAATAGGGAAGAAAGCACAGATAACTCCTGATTCGTGGGGCTAACCATCATGAGATTGGCCATATTTACGATCGTATTCACGCCGGTAACTGCGTGCTTTGTTGCGATCGCGGATCCACAAGTAGCCGCATACCAGCGCTACCACGGTGGAAAAAGTCACATTACGCATATCCCGGTCATACCCGAACACCAATAGCGCATCCAATCCGGCGATCAGGGCAATCCATTTATAGACGTGTGACTGCCGCCGTGTGGCTGCGTTAAGGCGTTTTAACTGCCTGGCTTCGTGCAGAACCGGTTTTTGCCGCATAATCATCCATTCGTGATCGGTATCTCATCAGTAAATTACCAGAATATTTCTGTCGGCGGCATAGCGAGGGCCTGCGGTAACAGCAGTTTTTTTGCTTTTACTGTCTTTGTATAAAAATCATGCCAGGGGATGTTGTAGAGCGCTAAAAACATGATAGGTTATTTATTCATTATTTTCGATTTTATATTCAATTGGTGAGTTATGATCGTCAGAACTTGGCACGGCTGTGTTCCTATAGCCTATCAACAAGGATTTGCCGAGCATTTGGCGGTTACCGGCGTTCAGCACGCTGAATCTATTGCGGGCAATTGTGGTGCTTTTGTCAGACAGGAAATTCAGGGCGAGTATGCACATTTTTTTCTGGCCACCTATTGGGAGTCATTGCAGGCCATCAAATGTTTTGCCGGTGAGGACTATCATGTTGCGGTGACTTACCCAGACGATGAGGCTTTTGCCCTGATTTCCGATCCTTACGTTTTTCATCATCAGGTTGATGAAGTGGTTGCACTTTAAGGGCGCATAATTGCGCCCCAGATTCACAGGGCGAGAATCGCTTCGATCTCAACGTTAAGCTGGGGTGAAAACAGGGCGCTGACGGCCATCAGTGAACAGGCTGGCAGTGCGCCGTCGAGATAATCGAACAGTACTTCGCGAATCGCCGCCAGATCGGCGATATCGGTCAGAAAGACGCTGATTTTGACCAGCGATTTGAGGTTGGTCCCTTCGCTGGCCGCGATGGTGGTCAACTGCTCGAGTATGGCGCGCGCCTGGTGTGAGGCGCTATGCCCCTGTGCTTCGGTGGCGAACGCGGTTAAGCCCGAGATGTACAAAGTGCTGGCATGGCGGACTGCATGCACGTAAGGCCCGCCAGGCTTGGGTAATTGCGGATAATTGATACGTTTTATTAATGACATGACAAACCCCACCAGATCTTTCAAAAAATAATCGCTCTATTACCGGGGAAACTGTGCTGACAAAATTTTTGCAGTATGTTGCCCGGCAATACTATCATCCCAGTGAGTCGTTCTCGCAATAAGGATGCACCAAAGGCATGAACCAGGCATTTACGCCTTATCTGCAACGCTGGCAGCTTGAGCCGGATGGTGATGCTTTCACCACTCACAGCAGCTTGCTGATGCCGGTGCGCTATCAAGGGTTGCCAGCCATGTTGAAGATCGCCCGTGAACAGGAAGAGAAGTTCGGCAACCTGTTGATGTGCTGGTGGCAGGGAGAAGGGGCCGCGCGCATCTTCGCCTGGCATGAAGACGCTATCCTGCTGGAGCGGGCGCTGGGCCAAGCCTCACTGGCGCAGATGGTGCGCAGCGGTCAAGATGAACGGGCAACCGAAATTCTGTGCCAGGTGATTAGCCAACTGCATGCACCGCGCACTGCGCCCTTTCCGGATCTGATCCCTCTGCATCAATGGTTTAACGCCTTGTGGCCAGCAGCCCAGGCCCACGGCGGGCTGCTGCGGCTGAGCGCCACGGCAGCGGCGGAGTTGCTGACGAGCCCACGTGAACAAGGCGTGCTACACGGCGACATCCATCATGACAACGTGCTGGATTTTGCCGAGCGCGGCTGGTTGGCGATCGACCCTAAACGCCTGTATGGCGAACGTGGTTTTGACTATGCCAACATCTTCTGCAACCCCAATTACGGCATTGCCACCGATCCCGATATCTTTCACCGCCGCGTGGAGCAGATTTGTGCACTGGCCGGGCTGGAACGTTGTCGTCTGTTGCAATGGATCCTGGCCTGGGCCGGGCTTTCCGCCGCCTGGTTTCTGGAAGATGGCGAAGCCGCTGATATCGACTTCCGTGTGGCTGAGCTGGCAGCGCGTGCGCTGGGCATCACGCTGCCGCAAGGGGATCCGGGGTTTATCCTGCCGGTGATCGAACGTCTCTGAATAGCGCTAGAGGTTAAGCAAACGCCTGGCTGACAATCCGCGCCGCCGCAGCGATCACCTCATTGTTGGCTTTGGCATCCTGCTGGGGTTGCGTGAAATACACGACGATCGCCAGTGGTGCACGGTTCTCACGCCAAACGATGCCGATGTCATTCGTGGTGCCGTAATCGCCACCCCCGGTTTTATCAGCCACGATCGCACCGGCTGGCACGCCCGCCCGGATGCGTTTACCCCCCGTGGTGTTGCCTTTCATCCATGCCACCAACTGTTCGCGCTGCGCCTGCGGCAACGCATTGCCTAAGGTCAGTTTCTGTAAACTGGCCGCCATGGCCGCTGGCGTGGTGGTATCCCGCTCATCACCAGGGATCGCGCTGTTGAGTTCAGTTTCCCAGCGATCGAGCCGGAATGTGCTGTCGCCGATGCTGCGTGCGTAGGCGGTAATGGCCGCAGGCCCACCAAGCTGTTTCATCAGCAGATTGACGGCGGTGTTATCGCTGTACTGAAGCGCGGCAGCACAGAGTTCAGCCACGGTCATGCCGCCGTCGAGGTGTTTCTCTGTGATGGGGGAATAAGCCACCAGATCGCTTTTCTGGTAACGAATACGCTGCTGCATAAAGCCGTTGTTGTTCAGGCTGTGATGCAAAATGGCACTGGCAGCGATCACTTTGAAGGTGCTACAGAACGGAAAGCGTTGGCCGCCGTTCAGTTGCAACGTTGTACCATCGGCGGTATTGATGGCAACCACTCCCAGACGGCCGCCAGACGCTTTTTCCAGCGCCGCGAGCTGTTGCTGAGCTTGCTGTAACGATGTGTTGGCGGCATACGCCAGCAGGGGAGTGAGCGCACTGATTGCAGGTATAGCAGCCGCAGCCAAAAGCAATTTGCGGCGTAGTGGAGAGAATGGCATAAGGGTAGGGTCCGTGTCGGTTATTTGGCGCTCCATTATATGCAGATTCAGCACGTTATGCGCCGTGGCCGTGAGAAAATAGTGATGTTGCTAAGCAATGCGCATAAAAAACGCCGAGATGATTAACCTCGGCGTTTATCCTGCAATCGCTGCCTCTATCAGAGAGCGGCAGCCGCCTGCGCTTTGGCTTCGGTATCTTCTGCCGTATCCAGCGTCATGCGGTACAGCTTCGGTGCCGTCAGCATCATCAGGATGGCGATAACGGCGGTAGCGATACCGATCTGCATAAACACGTGGCTATAGATAGCCAGTGAGGCATGCGCATCGTTGATATCACTTGGCACCGCGGTTAGCCCCGCCACCTTGCCGGCAATCAGCGCAGCGGCAGCGGTGGTCAGGAACCAGGATCCCATGATAAAGCCCATCAGGCGTTGCGGCACCAGTTGTGCCACCATCGCCAGGCCCAGGCCGGAAATCATCAGTTCACCGATACTTTGCAACGCATAGCTCAGGATCAGCCAGTTAACTGACACAATGCCCTGATCGTTAGCAAAGCTGGCACCCCACGGCAGCACTAGGAATGCCCCTGAGCACAGGATCATACCGAAGGCAAACTTGTGCGGCATGGGCAGGCGATCGCCCATCTTGTTATACAGCGCCGCCAGGATCGGGCTGGCCAGCATGATCCAGAAGGGGTTCAGCGCCTGATACTGTTCCGGCTCAAAGGCAACGCCCAGAATGTTGTGCTCAACGTTGTGGATGGCGAAGAAATTGAGAGAAGTTGGCATCTGGCTGTACAGCACAAAGAAGACCACCGCTTCCAGCATCAGCAGGAATGCCACGATCATCTTACGGCGAGCGGCACCGTGCAGTGCAAAGGTCTCCTTGGCGAATACGATCACGATCCCGACAGAGACGATCGCCAGCGCCCAGCGCGCAATGGTCTGGTTATGCAGCAGCCAACTTGAGATGGCGATCAGCGCAACCACGCCAACCATAACCATCAGCAGCTTACGCACTTGCAGCGGCTGAAAGTCGGGTTTTGAGCCGTGTTGTTTAACCCAGCCCTGGCACAGCATAAAGTTGACCAGAGTGATCAGCATGCCCACCACGCTCAGCGAGAAGGCGACGCTCCAGCCATACTTGGCCGCCAGCCAAGGCGTAGCCAGCATAGAGAAGAATGAACCGATATTGACGGACATATAGTACATGGTAAATGCACCGTCCAAACGCGGATCGTCTTTCTCATAGCAGGTAGACAGCAGGGAGGAAGGGTTGGCTTTGAACAGGCCGCTGCCCACAGCAATGGTCGCCATACCCAGATAAACCCAGAACACATCGTGGCCGGAATAGGCCACCATGGCATAACCGGCGGCCAGAACTATCGCCCCCAGAACGATCACTCGCTTTGAACCGAGAACTTTATCCCCCAGCCAGCCGCCAATGGCCACGAAGCCATACACCAGCGCGCTGAAAGAAGAGAACAGGGTAATAGAGTCGGCTTCGCTCAGGCCAAGCATTTTGACCAGATAGACGGCCATGATGCCTTGTAGGCCGTAATAGCCAAAACGTTCCCAGAGCTCAATCGAGAAGATCAGGTAGAACGCCTTTGGCTGTTTGAAAGCGTTAAGACTGACGCTTTCTGCTTGTTTGTTGTTTGCAGTTGACACTGGGACCTCTGGTTTTTTCACTGCCCGTATTATCACGACGGGAAAGGGCAAAAGTGATGCAGGGCTGCATCCTTTGCTTGTTATAGGATTAAATGACGGCGGGTAATGTTCACTATCTTTGTCAACGAGGCAAGCTTTTTGACATGTTCTGTTACAGATAACTTGTATGATGTGATAAAGCCATGTTGCAAATTTTATGCAGCATTAACGTTCGTATTCCTTATCTATATCGATTTTTTGTTTTGATTAATTAATAGCGTTTATTTTTAAAGTGATATATTCTGCTATTTATAACTTATTCAGCTTATGTAGATAATCTATTGAAATAACCCGAGCGATCATGGTGCATAAGTTGCCTTTTGTAAAATTATCGAAATTTGGGAAAACAGCAGAAAGTATGTAAACGGAATGTGATCGTGAAAACCTGATGCGATTGGCAATTCTTGCCTAATTTTTTTATTGAAAATATCTCAACCATGCGCTTCACGGCAAAATCGGTAGGGCTAGCGCTGGTAAGACAGCGTGATATCACTTTTTTGACAAAAGATCGCTACGGCAGGGTAATACTTGTCAGTTACGGCTAACCAGTCCCCTCTCCCTGCGGGAGAGGGGCGACCCCTTTGCCATTGATGCATATTTATGCCGCTTTGCGCTTAATTGGTCAGCAGTAGCTACGGCAGGGGGAACTGAGTGAGGCTGACTACGCTTGGGCCAATGATTACAACTCTGTTTTGTCGTTATACTCGCACAGATCTTCGATCAGGCAGGAACCGCAGCGCGGTTTGCGCGCGATGCAGGTATAGCGGCCATGCAGGATCAGCCAGTGGTGGCAGTCCACTTTGAAGGCGGCGGGCACCACTTTCAGCAACTTTTCTTCTACCTGCTCCACGTTCTTCCCTGGAGCAAAGTGGGTGCGGTTGCAGACGCGGAAAATATGCGTATCCACGGCGATGGTTGGCCAGCCAAAGGCGGTGTTAAGCACCACATTGGCCGTTTTGCGGCCCACGCCGGGCAAGGCTTCCAGTGCAGCGCGATCTTCCGGCACTTCACCCGCGTGCTTTTCCAGCAGAATACGGCAGGTCTTGATCACGTTCTCGGCCTTGCTGTTAAACAGGCCGATGGTCTTGATGTACTCTTTTACGCCATCGACACCCAGAGCCAGCATTGCCGCCGGCGTGTTGGCGATCGGGTAGAGTTTGGCGGTGGCCTTGTTGACGCTGACGTCGGTGGCCTGTGCGGAAAGCAGCACGGCAATCAGCAGCTCAAAAGGTGTGCTGTAGACCAACTCCGTGGTTGGGTGCGGGTTGCTGTCCCGTAAACGAGTCAGAATTTCCAGGCGTTTTTCTTTATTCATAACGCTTTCTCGGCGTGTCCCTGTTCCATTTTGGCTTCAGCCAGCAAAAGTTTAGCCTTGCGCGCCTTCATTTTTTCATCAATCACATACTTGGTTGCCAGCATCAGCCCCAGGCCGATAAACGCCCCCGGCGGCAGCATGGCTAGCAGAAAGGGGCTGTCGAAATGCACGACTTCAATGCGCAGCACCTTGGCCCAACTGCCCAGCAGCATGTCAGCACCGTCAAATAGGGTACCGTTGCCAATCAATTCGCGCAGCGAACCGAGCACAAACATCGCCCCGGTGGCGCCCAGACCGATGGCGATGCCATCTACCAAGGCCAGACCGACCGGTTTTCTGGCGGCAATGGCCTCGGCACGGCCTACCACGATACAGTTAGTGACGATCAACGGGATAAAAATCCCCAATGACTGATACAGACCGAATGCGTAGGCGTTGATCAGCATCTGCACGATGCTGACTGCCGCCGCAATGATCATCACATAAATCGGAATGCGGACTTCGCTGGGCACCCAGCGGCGCAGGGCAGAAATGGAGCCGTTGGTGATGGTCAGCACCAGCGTGGTAGCCAATCCCAGCCCCAGCGCGTTGGTGGCGGTTGAGGTCACCGCCAGCAGCGGGCACAGGCCCAGTAATTGCACCAGCGCAGAGTTGTTTTTCCACAGCCCTTGAACAATTAACTCTTTGACTTCACTCATTCGCTGGCTCCACAGACGGGTAAGGTGTCCAGTTTAGATGGCAGTGTTTCCATATACAACGCCGTACGGCGCACGGCGTTGACCACCGCACGCGGGGTAATGGTGGCCCCGGTAAACTGATCGAACATGCCGCCGTCTTTCTTCACTGCCCAGCGGCCATCATTGGCGCCTTCAACTTTTTTACCGCTGAAGAAGGTGATCCAGTCAGAGAGGCGTAACTCAATTTTGTCGCCAAGCCCTGGGGTTTCGTGATGCTCTACCACGCGGGTACCGAGTACGGTGCCGCCGAAATCGGCTCCCACCAGTAGCTTAATTGCCCCGGAATAGCCGTCTGGGGCGGTGGTTTCCAGCGCTGCCGCCACCGGTTGGCCATTTTTACGTGCCAGATACAGACGATGCGGTGCGCCATTGCCCAAGGCCGAATCGCTCACCACCAGGCATTCACTCTGCATATCGTTGTCGTAATATTCCGGCGGAACTACCTGATCCAGCAAGGCTTTCTGCTGGAGCGCTGCCTGGTGGGCAATGGTGGTTTTGGTCAAGGTGTAGACCAGCGCGGTCAAACCGGTGGTCACCGCAGCAAACACCGCCAGGGTGATGCCATGCTTTCTCATTGAATTCAGCATGATAGTTCCTTAGCGGTGGCCATATACGCGCGGCTGCGTATAGTGATCGATTAACGGTACGGTGATATTGGCCAGCAGCACGGCGAACGCCACGCCGTCGGGATAACCGCCATAAACACGGATCAACCAGACCAGCAAACCCACTAAAGCACCGTAAATCAACCGGCCCTTAGGCGTTGTAGCGGCACTGACCGGATCGGTGGCGATAAAGAAAGCCCCCAGCATAGTGGCACCCGAGAAGAGATGCAGCAGCGGCGACGCTTGGTGTGCGGGATCCAGCAGCCAGGCCACGCCTGAACACAGGGCGATGGCGGCCAGCATGCTGAAGGGAATTTGCCAGTGAATCAGCCTGCGCCCGAGCATAAACAGCCCACCGGCCAGGAACCCTAAGTTAATCCACTGCCAGCCGATACCGGCAAACATGCCGCCAAACAGCGGCTGTTGTAGGATTTGCTCTACCGAGTGGCCGCTGCGCAGACCGGTTTTAAAGCCGTCGAGCGGCGTAGCTTGGCTGATGCCGTCAATCCCCAACTGGAGCTGATGGATGGTAGTACCTTGAGCAGTATGGCCGGTAAAAATACTCAGCAGCGTATCTGGCAACGAGAGTGCGCTGGCCCGCAGTTCGTCCGGCGGCAACCAACTGGTCATTTGCACCGGGAAGGAGATCAGCAGGACCACATAGCCGACCATCGCCGGGTTGAACGGATTCTGCCCCAGGCCACCGTAGAGCTGTTTGGCGATCACAATGGCACAAAGGGTACCTATCACGATCATCCACCAAGGGGCTAATGGCGGCAGGCTGATCCCCAGCAACAGGGCGGTAAGCAGGGCAGAGTTATCTGCCAGCCGCGCGCGCACCGGTTGTTTGCGCAACGCCAGCACCGCCGCTTCCGCCAGCAGCGCTGTCACCATCGCCAGCGCCGTTTGCACCAGATTGCCATAGCCAAAGAACCACACCTGTGCGGCCATGCCGGGAATGCAGGCCAGCATCACCCAAAGCATGATCCGGCGGGTGCTTTGCTGGTTATGGGTAAAGGGGGAACTGGCGATATGTAAGCCTTTGGTGGCTGTTTGTTGTACCGGCCTGAACTTCATAGAGTCACTACCATTTCTTTGCCATGTTATCAGCAGGTTCACAGCGCCTTGGTTGCGGCACTGGGGAAATTACAGCGCTGCATTCTACCTCATTCATACCGAGGGTAATACGTGCTAATGATAAGGATATTCAGGTTTTCGCATTTGTGGCCTGGCAGGGGGCCTAACGATAGCCGGACTGGTTTTTTCGCCATAAACATGAGCTAGGTTAACCTGACATAAAATGATTTCGCGTATAAAACGTTCGAAAATGATTGGTGCTTACGCGGCTAACACGTTATTTTAGTGGGGATTAGCCGCACAAAATAACAACTTTCATATAATCTACATCGGTTACTATCCCAGGTATTATTAAGTTGGCGAATAAATAATAATGACTGACGAAGACATTTTTTTCATTGAAGAACTGATTGAGTGGGTCGAAATTCACCTAGAAACACGGCCGAATCTTGATGAGGTTGCGCGAATTTCCGGCTATTCCAAATGGCATCTGCAGCGCAAGTTCAAGCGCATTACCGGCATCCAGCTTGCCACCTACATTCGCTCACGCATTCTCACCCGGGCGGCGGTAGCTCTGCGTATTACACATCGTTCAATTATTGATATTTCCGATGAGCTGGGTTTTGACTCTCAGCAGACCTTTACCCGCATGTTCAAACAGCGATTCGGCATCACGCCAAACCGTTATCGCATCATGGACAAGTGGGATGTGAAAAACCTGATGCCGCGCTTCAACTTTGACGCCCGCTATGAAGCGGATTTTTACCCTGAAGTGAAAAGGCTGACGTTGCCGGATATGCATCTGGTGGGGTTCAGGCGGGAGCTGGAGTTTGAGGCTTCGGAAGGGATGGCGCTTTCCTCTTGTGTCGCGATGAAATCCGAGATTTTTAAAGATTTCTTCCGTGGGTTGAACGTTGAATGCCACAAGGTTTTCAGCATCCACTCTTCGCGCGAGTCTGGTGATGACGAGTGTTTGTCCACGCATGTCATGGCCGTAGAACCCGAGCATAAGAAAGACATTCTTTCTGGGCATCATATTGATAATATTCATGTTCCAGGGCGGGAGTATATTTCTATCACCCACCAGGGAACGGCGAAAGAGTGTGGGCAGTTTGTGTCTTATCTGATCGCTAACGTCAGGCCGGGGCTGCTGAATGAGGTGAAAGGCAGCGTGGAGATGGAAATGCTCGAAGCCAAAGAGTGGCAACCGGATGCCAAGTTGCGCCAGATTGATATTAATTACACCTATCTGATCTCTATTGATTAAACAGAGCCTTGCGTTCTGCAAGGCTCCCTTCACTACTCTTTATCTGCGGTGGCGAGCTGTTGCGCGGCCTTTTTGGCTTTAACGCGCGCGATGGCGGCAGCTACCGCGACTTTGCGTGGATCGTCTTCTGCGGCAGGTTCAGCCGCTGCGGCCTGCGCTTCCTGCTGCGTGGCCTTTTTGGCCTTCACGCGCGCGATGGCGGCAGCTACTGCGGCTTTGCGCGGATCGTCTTCTGCGGCAGGTTCAGCCGCTGCGGCCTGTGCTTCCTGCTGCGCGGCCTTTTTGGCCTTCACGCGTGCGAGTGCGGTAGCTACCGCGGCTTTGCGTGGATCGTCTTCTGCGGCAGGTTCAGCCGCTGCGGCCTGTGCTTCCTGCTGCGCGGCCTTTTTGGCCTTCACGCGCGCGAGTGCGGCGGCTACTGCGGCTTTGCGCGGATCGGCTGCTTCTGTCAGCTCTGTGATTGCCGGAGTTGCTTGCACCGCCTGAGCTTTGCGCTCTCTGGCCTGTGCTTTACGCGCCTCACGAGCGGCAATGGCGGCACTGTTATCTGGCTCTTGCCCAGTGATTACCACACCAGCGGCTTCACTGTTCTTACTGCGTACGCGCGCCAAAGCGGCGCTGACGGCATTCTGCTCGCTGTCAGTCAGCTTCACCGCCGCTTTTTTATGGCGTTCTTCGCGCGCGAGTTTTTCACGCTCTAAGCGGGCCAATTTAGCTTCATAACGTGCCTTGGCTTCTGCTGCGCGGGCTGCTTCCTGATCCTGCGCCTTAATCTCGGCTTTCTCCTGGCGGTAATACTGCACCAGCGGAATATTACTTGGGCAGACATAAGCACATGCGCCGCATTCAATGCAGTCGAACAGATTATGGTTGCGCGCTTTCTCGTGTTCACCGCCTTTGCTGAACCAGTACAGCTGTTGTGGCAACAGCCCGGCCGGGCAGGCATCAACGCACAATCCGCAACGGATACAGGATTGCTCCTGTTCCTGCGGGGCCATTTCGTCGATCGTGGGTGCCAGCAGGCAGTTGCTGATTTTCACCACCGGCACATTCAGCGAAGGCAGGGTAAAGCCCATCAGCGGGCCCCCCATGATCACCATCTGCTGTGGCTGCGGCTGGCAACCGCCAAACGCCAACAGATGTTGCACCGGTGTGCCGAGGCGTGCCCAGACGTTGCCGGGCTGGCTCATGGCGGCACCCGTCAGGGTCACCACACGTTCAATCAGCGGTTCACCATCCACAATCGCACGCTTGATGGCGAACGCAGTGCCGACGTTTTGCATCAGTACGCCGATAGCAGACGAATGCTTGCCATGCGGCACTTCTTTGCCGGTCAGGATCTTGGTTAACTGCTTGGCCCCGCCGGAAGGGTATTTGGTAGGAATAACGCGCAGTGCGATATCAGAATGGTCACGCAATGCGGCTTGTAATGCAGCGATCGCCTGCGGTTTGTTGTCTTCAATGCCGATCAGCGTCAGCTTGGGTTGCAGCAGATGGCGCAGGATCTGGGTGCCTTCAATAATCTGATCGGCATGTTCCTGCATCAGCCGATCGTCGGCGGTAATGTAGGGTTCGCACTCGGCGGCATTCAGGATCAGCGTTTCTACACCTTGGCCGCCCTGCAATTTACTGGCGGTGGGAAAGCCGGCCCCGCCTAGGCCCGCAATTCCGGCCTGGTGGATACGTTGCATCAGCTCTGCCGCATCCAATTGGCGGTAATCTGCCACCGGAGCCAGTTCACACCAACGATCTTCACCGTCCGGTTCGATGATCACGCACAGCTCTGCCAATCCTGAAGGATGGGCGGTGACATGGGGTTCAATGGCGCGGATGGTGCCTGACGTGGGAGCGTGTACGGGCAACGTGCGGCCGCGGCCAAAGGTCAGCGGTTGGCCTTTCAAGACGCGATCGCCAGCCTTAACGCACAGTTCGCCTTCCGGCCCCAAATGCTGTTGCAGCGGGATAATAAATACGGCGGGCAGGGGAACCACGCGCAGCGGCACACCGCTGGATTGGGTCTTCATTTCGGGTGGATGAATACCCCCGTCGAAATCCCAAATCCGGTCTTTTTTAAAGGCGGTGAACAGATTAAACATGTGGCTCCACGTGAATCACTTGCACCGGAATGGCCTGCATATCCCACTTCCAACTGGCGGTAGTGGTGGCGACCGGTTTCATTTCAATACAATCGGTTGGGCAGGGCGCAACGCACAGGTCGCAGCCGGTACAGAGATCGGTAATTACCGTGTGCATGGCGCGCGTTGCGCCAACAATGGCATCAACCGGGCAGGCCTGGATGCATTTGGTGCAGCCGATGCAGTTGGCTTCATCGATAAACGCCACTTTGCGCACCGGCTCGGCCACGGCTTCGCCATCCAACGGCTGTGGTTCAACGTTGAGCAACTCGGCCAGCTTCAGCATCACCTGCTCGCCACCGGGGGCACATTTGTTGATCATCTCGCCGTTGGCGACGGCTTCGGCATACGGGCGGCAGCCCGGATAACCGCATTGACCACACTGGCTCTGCGGCAGGATCTCATCCACCTGCTCGGCCACCGGATCTTCTTCCACTTCAAAACGGCGTGCGGCAAAGCCCAGCAGCACGCCGAACAGCAGGCCTAGTGCACTCAAGGCGGCAATCGCTATCCACAACGCAGTCATTAGAATTTCACCAACCCGGTAAAGCCCATAAAGGCCAATGACATCAGCCCGGCGGTGATCAGCGCGATCGAAGAACCACGGAAGGGGGCTGGCACGTCGGCGACGGCCAGGCGTTCACGGATGGCAGCGAACAGCACCATCACCAGCGAGAAACCTGCGGCAGCGCTGAAGCCATATACCGCAGACTGCAGGAAGTTGTAGCCCAGATTGACGTTAAGCAGCGCAACGCCCAGCACGGCGCAGTTGGTGGTGATCAGCGGCAGAAAGATCCCCAGCAGGCGATACAGCGCCGGGCTGGTCTTGCGCACCACCATTTCGGTAAATTGCACCACAACGGCGATCACCAGGATGAAGGACAGCGTGCGCAGATACACCAGATCCAGCGGGATCAGGATAAAGCTGTTGATGAGCCAGGAACAGACAGAAGCCAGGGTCATCACGAAGGTGGTGGCCATGCCCATGCCGATGGCGCTTTCCAGTTTTTTGGAAACGCCCATAAATGGGCACAGGCCCAGAAACTTCACCAGGACAAAGTTATTCACCAGCACGGTGCCGACAAACAGAAGCAGGTATTCGGTCATTGCGATGCCTAAAAAAATAAAAGCCGCCTATTATCGGGAATTGGCGGCATAACGACAACCGATGAATCGCAGGGGTATAGCGCTTTTTTGTTTCTTTTGATGAAAATTTGCCCTGCGGAATGCTTAGCGTTCGGTAAATGTGCCTATTACGCGTTTGGAGCGTTTGATATAGGGCACCAGCAAGGCGGCCATCAGCAGCGGCCACATAAGGCTGCGCACTGCCATCTCATCCGATACCGGAGAGAAAGCGAAGGCTTTGATCGCCAGCAGCACGGTGATCAGCAACCAGAGCAGAAACAGTTTCGGGAAGCGCCGCGAGCGTTGGCAGAACAGCCGCAGCAGATACAGGGTAAAGCACCACATCACCAGCGCGGTGAGCACCGAGAAATACCACTGTAGGGTAAATGCCTGGGCGTTGGTGATCAGATATTCGCGCGATTCCGGCATAAAGATCGCCATACCGTACAGCATCAACATCAGGCTGGCGCTGAGCAGGGTGACGATCAGATAGGCCATGGGGGCCAGCAGCCAACCGCCGATGCGGGAGTATTCAGCTTGAGTCATAACGGTATCCTGAGTGACATGATTTAGCATGGTAAGCCGCATAGCTTAACGGGTAATGGCCGGTTCGTCATCAATGTCAATCAGATGGATTTACTCGTCATACTTCAAGTTGCCTGACAAAAACGCGTTGCGTTTTTGTCAGGCAACTCGAATTATTTAGAGTAAATGGGCGCAATAGGTTGCGCCCATGGAGAAAGTTACCGCTCAGCCCCATTGCTGCCGATCAGCTTCTGATACCAGAAGAAGCTCTTCTTGCGCTGGCGCGCCAGGCCTTTGTTGTGATCAACGTACACGAAGCCGTACTGCTTCTGGAAGCCATTGAGCCAGCTCAGCAAATCGATAAACGACCACGGATAATAGCCGCGCACGTCCGCACCTTGGTTGATGGCATCTTCAATCGCCCCAATATGCTGGCGCAGATAGTCGATACGATCGTCATCCACCACTTCGCCATCGATAATCGGGTCTTTGGCACCCAGGCCGTTCTCGGTGATATACATAGGAATATCGCCGTAACGCGCCTTGATGTTCATGATGCCTTCGGTCAGGCCCTGCGGGTAAATTTCCCAGTCCCAGTCGGTGTAAACCCCGTTCGGGTTACGCACGAACTTGAACAGCCCTTTGAAGCCGAACTCGTTACCCTGCTGATGGCCTTTGCCTTTCTCGCCAGAGGTGTTCATGGTCAGGTGCGATTCATGATGGTTGGCGGCGATGGTTTCGCGCTTATAGTAGTTCAGGCCGATAAAGTCGCAGATATTGTCACGCAGCAACTGCTCATCGCCTGGGGCAAATTGCGGCACGCCCCACACTGCCTGCGCCTGCGCCAGCAGCTCCGCCGGGTATTCCCCTTTCAGTACCGGATCGTACAACCAGTGGGTGAAAATGCCCTCCGCCAACTGATAGGCGGCCAGATCTTCCGCAGACTGGCTGAGCGGAGTATGAGTCTGCAACACGTTGACGAAGCCGATCTTGCCATCAATGCCGCTGGTGCGGAATGCGGCGACCGCTTTGGCGTGCGCAACAAACACGTGGTGACAAGCCTGCAGCGCACGCGCCGGGTTTTTCACGCCCGGTGGGTGGCCGCCGGTGATGTAACCGAAGCCGATAAAGCACACGGTTTCATTGAAGGTTGACCAGAGTTTGACGCGATCGCCGTAGCGCTGGTAGCAAAGGCTGGCATATTCTTCGAAGGCTTCTGCGGTGCTGCGAGCTTCCCAGCCGCCCTCGTCCTGCAGCGCCTGCGGTAGATCCCAGTGGTACAGGGTGATCATCGGCTCGATGTTGTGCTCCAGCAGGGCATCGATCAGATCGCTGTAGAACTTCACCCCGGCTTCGTTAATGGTGCCACGGCCCTGCGGCAGCAGGCGCGGCCATGAGATGGAGAAACGGTAGCTCTGCATGCCCATCTCCGCCATCAGCGCCACGTCTTCACGGAAACGATGATAGTGATCGACGGCGACATCGCCATTGGTGCCTTGATAGGTGGTGCCGGGCAGATGGGAGAAGGTATCCCAGATGGAAGGGCCTTTACCGTCAACATCATGCGCACCTTCAACCTGATAGGCTGCGGTAGCCGCACCCCAGAGGAAATCTTTCGGGAAAGCAGACATAACTATTCTCTCTTTGTTAGGAAACAACAAACCAACATTGAGGATAGTTTATGTGGATCGGAAATGTGTTTGCAACCGGTTTCTGAAACCGGTTGCAGTTTTGCGGCAGGGTTAGCGGCGATTCAACTGATAGTTAACTTCATTCCAGCGGATCTCGTTCTTGAAGGCTGGCAGGGTGGTGGCGTGATCGATCAGCAGGAACTCGATGTTATGCATCTCGGCATACAGGCGCAGGTCATCGGCATTGATCGCCTGCGAGAACACCGTATGGTGTGCGCCACCGCCGAGGATCCAGGCTTCGGCCGCCGTTGCCAGCGTTGGCTGCGCCCGCCAGATGGCGCGGGCCACCGGCAGTTTCGGCATCGGGTGAGGTTGCTCAATCGCATCGACCTGATTCACCAGCAGGCGGAAACGATCGCCCATGTCGATCAGGCTGGCATTCACCGCCGGGCCTGCCGGGGTAGAGAAAATCAACCGTGCCGGATCGGCTTTGCCACCGATGCCCAGGGCCTGAACGTCCAGCAACGGCTTTTTCTCTTTGGCGATTGATGGGCATACTTCCAGCATATGTGAACCAACCACCAGATCGTTACCCGGCTGGAAGTTGTAGGTGTAATCCTCCATAAACGAGGTCCCACCGTGCAATCCGGCCCCCATCACTTTCAGGATGCGCAGCAGGGCGGCGGTTTTCCAGTCGCCCTCGGCACCAAAGCCGTAACCTTGCTGCATCAGGCGTTGCACCGCCAACCCCGGCAACTGTTTCATGCCATGCAAGTTTTCAAAGTTGGTGGTAAACGCATGGAACTGGCCTTGCTCCAGGAAGCGTTTTATCCCCAGTTCGATACGGGCGGCGTCAAGCAGGTTCTCACGTTTCGCTCCGTTGGCTTTCACGGCATCGCTCAGCTCATAGCTGGCTTCGTACTCTTCGATCAGCGTATCGATTTCGCCTTTGCTCACTTCGTTAATCACGCTGACCAAATCACCGATGCCATAGGCGTTGACCGAATAACCAAACTGGATCTGCGCGCCGACTTTGTCGCCCTCGGTCACCGCCACTTCACGCATATTGTCGCCGAAACGCGCCACCTTCAGTTGCTGGCTCTCCTGCTTGGCGGCGGCTACGCGCATCCACTGGGCGATGCGCCGATGGGCGGCAGGATCCTGCCAATGCCCGGCAATCACGCTGTGCTGCTGGCGCATGCGTGCGCCAATAAATCCGAACTCACGGCCGCCGTGAGCGGTTTGGTTCAGGTTCATAAAGTCCATATCCATGCTGTTCCAGGGAATTTCAGCGTTGAACTGGGTGTGGAACTGCAACAGCGGTTTGTTGAGGATCGACAGCCCGGCAATCCACATTTTGGCCGGTGAGAAGGTGTGCAGCCAGGTGAGAATGCCGATGCAGTCCTGGTGATAGTTGGCATCGCGGCAGACGGCGGTGATCTCATCCGGGGTGGTAACCAGGGGTTTCAGCACCAGTTTCACCGGCAGGCCCGCTTCGCGATTCAGGCTGTTGACCACCTGTTCGGCGTTTTCTTTTACCTGCTGCAAGGTTTTTGGGCCATACAGATGCTGGCTGCCGATCACGAACCAGACTTCACGTTGTTTAAAGACGTCCATCAAAGACTCCTGATAATAGGGTTAAGTGTGTATTAACGCTGTGCGGCGTAGCGCGGCTCAGCGGCTTGGCACCACTGCTGATAACGCTCATACAGTTGCTGATAACGTGCCGCGCGCTGTGAGTCGGGCTGCATGGTGCGTTCGATACTGCAAGCCATCTGCCGTTGTGCCTGCGGGACATCGTCAAAGTGCCGGGCGGCGACGGCGGCGAAGATCGCCGCGCCCAGCGCGCAGCACTGATCGGAGGCGACGATCTGCAACGGACGGTTCATTACGTCGGCACAAACCTGCATGATCACCGGCGATTTGCGCGCAATGCCGCCTAATGCCAGCACGTTGTCGACGGGGATATCCTGCTGTTCAAAACATTCCATGATGGCGCGCGCGCCAAACGCCGTAGCGGCGATAAAGCCACCAAACAGGGTCGGGGCATCGGTGCCGAGGTTCAGATCGGCAATCACCCCTTTGAGACGCTGGTTGGCATAGGGCGTGCGGCGGCCGTTGAACCAGTCCAGCACGATCGGTAAGTGGTCGAGAGACGGGTTTGCCGCCCAGGCGGTAGTCAGCGCTGACAGCATGCCGTTCTCGATCTGCTGCAACTGTGCCTGTAACCGTGGCTGATCTTTGGCGGCTTCGCGCAACGGCCAGCTCAGCAGACGGCTGAACCAGGCATACATATCGCCAAAGGCGGATTGCCCGGCTTCCATGCCGATGGTGTGCGGCACCACGCTGCCGTCCACCTGGCCGCAGATCCCGCCAATGGCGCGCTCGCCCACTCGCTGACGATCGGCAATCAGAATGTCGCAGGTGGAGGTGCCAATCACTTTCACCAGCGTATAAGGCTGGGCTCCGGCACCGACTGCCCCCATGTGGCAGTCAAAGGCGCCGCCGGAAAGCACCACGCTTTCAGATAGCCCCAGGCGCTGCGCCCACTCTTTGGTCAACGTGCCAACGGGCAGATCGGCGGTGTAAGAGTCGGTAAACAGCGGATAGGGCAGATCGTTCACCAGCAACGGATCCAGCGCGGCGAAAAAACCTTTTGGCGGCAACCCCCCCCAGTCCGGGTGCCACAGGGTTTTATGCCCCACGCTGCAACGGCCGCGCTTCAGTTGCTGTGGCGCGGTGGTGCCAGAAAGCAGGGCGGGCACCCAGTCGCACAGTTCCACCCAAGAGGCTGCGGCGCGACGGACGGCGGCGTCCTGGCGTGAAACGTGCAGGATCTTGGCCCAGAACCACTCAGAGGAATAAACGCCGCCAATGTAACGTGAATAATCGGGGAAATCGCCGCTGCGGCACAGTTGGTTAATGGCATCGGCTTCTTCAATCGCGGTGTGATCTTTCCACAATACGAACATGGCGTTGGGGTTGCTGGCAAACTCCGGGCGCAATGCCAGCACATCGCCATTTTCATCGATCGGCGCGGGGGTGGAACCGGTGGAGTCGACGCCAATGCCGATCACCGCTTGCCGTTGCGCAGGATTCATGCGTTGCACCACGGCAACAATCGCTTGTTCCATGGCCTCGATATAGTCAAGCGGATGGTGGCGGAACTGGTTTTCTGCAGCGCAGCAGAATTCACCGCGTTGCCAGCGAGGGTAGTAGACCACCTCGGTATCCAGTTCATTGCCGTTATGACACTCGACAGCCAGTACCCGTACTGAATCGCTGCCGAAGTCCAGTCCCAGGGTGATCGCGCCTGCCGTCATGATGCTGACTCCTTAGTTGTTAGACAGTGGTTAACGATAGGAGCGTGGGCAGTGGGCAGGTGAGGAGTGGTTAGCTGGAAGTATGCACTTTTCTGCTTCCTGCAGTGATTTTGTGATGGCAGTCAAAAGTTATCGCTTGGCCAAATTTGCTAAATATATGGATCTATCTGCTGTTATTCCTGGATGTGATAGCGCTCTACATTTGAGTAACAAATACCCGTTAAAACTGATCCCGTCTTACTGTTGAGAGCGGAAGAGGGCGCGTAATAAGCGCCACGCCGTGATAAACACCCTAATGATAACGTTTTCACAGCAGGCCCGTTTCAAAGCTGCAGAAAACAATACAGCGGAGAGCATCATGCATAAATTCACTAAGGCACTGGCGGTAATCGGTTTGACGGCGGTTATGTCACATTCGGCTATCGCCGAGACCATGAAGCTGGGCTTTTTAGTCAAACAGCCAGAGGAACCCTGGTTCCAGACCGAATGGAAATTTGCCGATAAGGCCGGTAAAGATTTGGGTTTTGAGGTGATCAAAATCGCCGTACCGGACGGTGAGAAAACCCTGAACGCCATCGACAGCCTGGCGGCCAGCGGGGCGAAAGGCTTTGTAATTTGTACCCCCGATCCCAAACTCGGTTCGGCGATTGTCGCCAAAGCGCGCAGTTACGATCTGAAAGTGATTGCCGTTGACGATCAGTTCGTTACCGCCAAAGGCGCACCGATGGACACGGTACCTTTGGTGATGATGGCAGCGACCAAAATTGGTGAGCGCCAGGGCCAGGAACTGTGGAATGAGATGCACAAACGCGGCTGGAAAGTGGCCGAAACCGGCGTGATGGCGATCACCGCCGATGAGCTGGATACCGCCCGCCGCCGCACCGGGGGCTCCATGGCAGCGTTGAAAGCCGCGGGTTTCCCAGAAAAACAGATCTATAAAGTCCCTACCAAATCTAACGACATTCCAGGGGCATTCGATGCCGCCAACTCAATGTTGGTGCAGCACCCTGAAGTGGAAAACTGGCTGATCGTCGGCATGAACGACAACACCGTGCTGGGTGGCGTGCGCGCCACCGAAGGCCAGGGCTTCAAAGCGCCGAACGTGATCGGCATCGGCATCAACGGCGTTGACGCGGTGAGCGAACTCTCGAAAGCGCAGGCGACCGGTTTCTATGGATCTTTACTGCCAAGCCCGGACATCCACGGTTACAAGAGCATCCAGATGCTGCATGACTGGGTAGAAAAAGGCGTGGAACCGCAGAAATTCACCGAAGTGACCGACGTGGTGCTGATCACCCGCGACAACTTTAAAACCGAACTGCAGAAAAAAGGCCTGATGTAATTGTTGTGCCGCCTGCGTTACGCGGGCGGCGTTATGTCAACACCATGAGGAAAGCATTATGACCGCCGTAACGCCCTATCTGGCTTTCAAAGGCATCGGTAAAAGCTTCCCCGGCGTAAAAGCACTGGATGACATCAGCTTCAGCTGTCAGGCCGGGCAGATCCACGCGCTGATGGGGGAAAACGGTGCGGGCAAATCCACGCTGTTGAAGATCCTCAGCGGCAATTACGCTCCGAGCCAGGGTGAAATCATTCTCAATAGCCAGCCGGTACAGTTTGCCAATACCACCGAAGCCTTGAACGCCGGTGTGGCGATTATCTATCAGGAATTGCATCTGGTACCGGAAATGACGGTGGCCGAGAACATCTACCTTGGCCAGCTGCCCACCAAGCTTGGGCTGGTGGATCGCAAACTGCTGCGCTACGAGGCCCGGCTACAGATGGAGCATCTTGGGCTGGATATCGATCCGGATACGCCGCTGAAATACCTGTCGATCGGCCAGTGGCAGATGGTGGAGATCGCCAAGGCGCTGGCGCGCAACGCCAAAGTGATTGCCTTTGATGAGCCCACCAGTTCGCTGTCTGCCCGTGAGATTGAACAACTGTTCCGTGTGATCCGCGAACTGCGTGCCGAAGGGCGGGTGATCCTGTACGTCTCGCACCGTATGGAGGAGATTTTTGCCCTCAGCGATGCGATCACCGTGTTTAAAGATGGCCGCTACGTGCGTACCTTCGACGATATGCAGCAGGTGAATAACGCTCAACTGGTGCAGGCCATGGTGGGGCGCGATCTCGGCGATGTTTATGGCTATCAGCCGCGTGAAATGGGCGTGGTGCGTCTGCAGTTGGATGGTTTCAAAGCCATGGGGGTAAAAACCCCGATCGATCTCAGCGTGCGTGCCGGGGAGATTGTCGGCCTGTTTGGCCTGGTGGGGGCCGGGCGCAGCGAACTGATGAAGGGGATTTTCGGTGCCACAGCGGCCAGCGCTGGCCGTTTGCTGCTGGACGGGCGGCCGCTGACGATCCGCTCCCCAATCGATGCTATCCGTGCCGGGATCATGCTCTGCCCAGAAGATCGCAAGGTTGACGGCATCATTCCGGTGCACTCGGTACGTGACAATATCAACATCAGCGCGCGGCGCAAAAGTATCAAAGTCGGTTGCCTGATCAATAACGCCTGGGAAACCCGCAATGCCGATCACCACATTCGTGCGCTCAATATCAAAACGCCCAGTGCTGAACAACTGATTATGAACCTTTCCGGCGGCAACCAGCAGAAGGCGATCCTGGGCCGTTGGCTGTCGGAGGAGATGAAGGTGATCCTGCTGGATGAACCGACGCGCGGTATTGACGTGGGGGCAAAGCATGAGATCTACCAGGTGATCTATGAGTTGGCGCAGCAGGGTATTGCAGTGCTGTTCGCTTCCAGTGATTTACCTGAAGTACTGGGGCTGGCGGATCGCATCGTCGTGATGCGTGAAGGGGCCATTTCCGGTGAGCTAAGCCATGATGATGCCACTGAGGAACTGGCCCTCAGCCTGGCAATGCTGAACACCCCTAATATCGCTGCGGCGGTGGCCTGATTGTGAAGGAGAAAGAGATGTCGACCATGACAACCCATTCGGTAAAAAACCGCAGCGGCCAAGGGCTGGCGCGGATCTGGGACAGTTACGGCATGCTGGTGGTATTTGCCGTGCTGTTTATTGTCTGTGCGCTGTTTGTGCCAAACTTTGGCAGTTTTATCAATATGAAAGGCTTGGGCCTGGCGATCTCCATGTCCGGCATGGTGGCCTGCGGCATGCTGTTCTGCCTGGCCTCTGGCGACTTCGATCTGTCGGTAGCCTCGGTGATCGCCTGCGCGGGGGTTACCACTGCGGTGGTGATCAACATGACTGAAAGCCTGTGGATTGGCGTCACGGCAGGGCTATTGCTGGGCGTGCTCTCCGGGCTGATCAACGGCTTTGTGATCGCCCGGTTGAAAATCAACGCCCTGATCACCACGTTGGCCACCATGCAGATCTTCCGTGGGCTGGCTTATATCATCTCCGACGGCAAAGCGGTGGGGATCGAAGATGAGCGTTTCTTTGTTCTGGGGAACACCAACTGGCTGGGGTTGCCTGCGCCGATCTGGCTCACCGTGGTCTGCCTGATCCTGTTTGGCTTCCTGCTGAACAAAACCACCTTTGGCCGCAATACGCTGGCGATTGGCGGTAACGAAGAGGCGGCGCGTTTGGCCGGGGTGCCGGTGGTGCGCACCAAAATTATCATCTTTGTGCTTTCCGGGTTGGTGTCGGCGGTGGCGGGGATTGTTCTGGCTTCGCGCATGACCAGCGGCCAACCGATGACCTCGATCGGCTATGAGTTGATTGTGATTTCTGCCTGCGTGCTGGGTGGGGTATCGCTCAAAGGTGGGATCGGCAAGATTTCTTACGTGATCGCCGGGGTGCTGATCCTGGGAACGGTGGAAAATGCCATGAATCTGTTGAATATCTCGCCGTTCTCGCAGTACGTGGTGCGCGGCGTGATCCTGCTGGCGGCGGTGATTTTTGACCGCTACAAACAGAAAGCCAAACGCACGGTGTGAGGCACAGCGCAGTTTTGCGATCGGCCCGAGCGGCCTTCACTCTGGCTGATAAACTCGCTATAGCTTTACGGCACGATCAATTCCCTCTCCCTTGGGGAGAGGGTTAGGGTGAGGGAATATAAGCATGATACTTTCGGAGGCCAGATGTACCATCGCATAGTTCAGGAACCTCAACCGAATCCGCTGTTGCCGGGTTACACTTTCAATGCCTATCTGGTCGCTGGGCTGACGCCGATCATGGCTGACGGGCCGCTGGATTTCTTTATCGATCGCCCCGGTGGGATGAAAGGTTATATCCTCAATCTAACCATCAAAGGCCAGGGTAAAGTGTTTGACGGTGAAGATACTTTTTACTGCAATCCTGGCGACCTGCTGCTGTTTCCGCCCAAGGCGGCGCACTACTATGGCCGCTCGCCAGAAAGCGACTGCTGGTATCACCGCTGGGTTTACTTCCGCCCGCGTGCCTACTGGGCCGACTGGCTGGAATGGCACAGCAAAACCCACCAGGTGGGCCGCCTGACGTTGCCGAACAATAATCTGTTGCTGGAGTTTGATCGGCTGTTTGCCAATATCGAGCAGACTCAGCGCTCCGGCCGCCGCTTTGCCGAAGAGATGGGCATGAACCTGCTCGAACGCCTGCTGCTGCGGGCGATGGAAGAAGACCCTCTCAGCCCGCAGAGGATTATGGATCCACGGGTGATCGAAGCCTGCCAGTTTATTACCGGCAACCTGGCCGGTGAGCTGCGCATTGATGAAGTGGCACGCCACGTTTGCCTGTCGCCATCGCGCCTGGCGCACCTGTTCCGCGAGCAGGTGGGGATCAACATTCTGCGCTGGCGTGAAGATCAGCGGGTGATCCGCGCCAAACTGCTGTTGCAGACCACGCAGGAGTCGATCGCCACCATCGGTCGGGTGGTGGGATATGACGATCAGCTCTATTTCTCGCGGGTATTTCGCAAGCGGGTGGGCGTCAGCCCGAGCGATTTCCGCCGCCGTAGCCTAGAAATCAATTACCCGGCGAACGGCTTTGGCGATCACGCTTTAGCAACGGCATCCCGTTAACGTTGAATTTACTGCTTGTGACTGCCCGCGCCATGGTGTCAAATCGCGTTAATCGATGTGTAGGCAAGAGAGGAACACCATGGCTGAGAAAATCCGCGTTGGGCTGGTCGGTTACGGCTACGCCAGTAAAACATTTCATGCACCTTTGCTTGTGGGAACGCCCGGCGTGGAGCTGGCCGCCGTCTCCAGCAGCGACGCCGCTAAGGTGCATGCCGACTGGCCGCTAATGACGGTGGTGAGCGATCCCCAGGCACTGTTTAGCGATCCGTCCATCGACCTGATCGTCATCCCGACCCCTAACGACACGCACTTCCCCCTGGCACAGCAGGCGTTGGCTGCCGGTAAACATGTGGTGGTTGATAAACCCTTTACCGTGACGTTGTCACAAGCACAACAGCTGCAACAGCAGGCGGAGCAGAGCGGCCTGCTGCTTTCGGTATTCCATAACCGCCGCTGGGACAGCGATTTTCTGACGCTGAAAGCGTTATTAAAAGAAGGCTCGCTCGGGGAAGTGGTGTATTTCGAATCTCATTTCGATCGCTTCCGCCCGGAAATACGCCAGCGTTGGCGTGAGCAAGCAGGCGCGGGCAGCGGTATCTGGTTCGACTTGGGGCCGCATCTGATCGACCAGGCGTTGCAACTGTTCGGCAAGCCGGAAACGCTGTTTGTCGATCTCGGCGAGATGCGCCCGGGTTCACAGTCAGTGGATTACTTCCATGCGGTGCTGAAATACAGCAAGCTCCGCGTGGTGCTACATAGCACGGTGCTGGCTCCTGCCGCATCCGCGCGCTATATCGTGCATGGTACGCAGGGCAGCTTCGTTAAGTTTGGTTTGGATCCGCAGGAAGATCGCCTGAAGGCCGGAGAGCGCTTGCCGCAGGAGGATTGGGGATATGATATGCGCGACGGCGTGGTGACGTTGTCACGTAATGGTGCGTTAGTGGAACAACCCTTGTTGACCATTCCCGGTAACTATCCCGCCTATTATGCTGCGATCCGTGATGCGATCAACGGTGTCGGCCGCAACCCGGTACCGGCCAGCGAAGCCATCAGCGTGATGGAAATGATCGAGCTGGGCATCGAATCCGCCAAGCAGCAAAAAGCGCTGCCGGTCGCTTAACAATAGAACCTGTGTTCAAGGAATCTCGCTGAAATGTCCTGGTTGCAACGTTTGCGTATCGACAAGTTTTTGCTGGTACTCGTGCTGGTGGTGCTTGTCGCTTCGATTTTCCCCTGCGAAGGGATATGGAAAACCTTTTTTGCCCACCTGACCACTGCCGCAATCGCATTGCTGTTCTTTATGCACGGCGCCAAGCTTTCACGCGAGGCGATTATTGCCGGCATGAGCCATTGGAAGCTGCATCTGGTCGTGTTCCTTAGCACCTTTGCCCTGTTCCCATTGCTGGGGCTGGCAATGAATCTGCTGGTGCCTGGCATGATGACGCCAACCGTTTATCTGGGGTTCCTCTATTTATGCGCGCTACCGGCGACGGTGCAATCGGCGATCGCCTTCACCTCTGCCGCGGGCGGCAATGTGGCGGCGGCGATTTGCAGCGCTTCGGCCTCCAGCATTCTCGGTGTGTTTCTTTCACCGTTGCTGGTCGGGGCGCTGATGCATACCCAGGGAGGTGATACCGATGTGCTGCACGCCATCGGGGCGATCATCCTGCAATTGATGGTGCCGTTTATTATTGGCCATCTGGCGCGGCCATTGATCGGTAAATGGGTCGATCGCCACCGTAAGCTGATCAATCTCACTGACCGTTCATCAATATTGCTGGTGGTGTATACCGCGTTCAGTGCGGCGGTGGTAGAGGGGATCTGGCACACCATTGATGGCTGGTCGCTGTTGACGATCCTGGTGATCTCGTTAGTGTTGCTGACGGTGGTGTTGATTATCAATACCTACGCCGCGCGCGGGTTGGGGTTCAATACCGCCGATGAGATCACCATTGTGTTTTGCGGTTCGAAAAAGAGCCTGGCCAACGGCATCCCGATGGCCAACGTGCTGTTCCCGGTTGCCGCCGTTGGGGCGATGGTGTTGCCTCTGATGATCTTCCACCAGGTGCAATTGATGGTGTGCGCGGTGCTGGCACAGCGCTATGCGCGTAAAATGGCGAAAGAGCAGGCGGTTGCCGTAGCGGCTAAATGAAAATGGGGAACGCAATGACTCAAGTGGTTGAAATCTTGCAATATCGGCTCAAGGCTGGCTCAGGTGAACGTTTTCATACCATTATGCAGGAACACAGTGTGCCACTGCATAATCAGGCGGGATTGGTAGTATTGGAATATGGCCTCTCACTGCATGCGTCAGACGCCTATTATCTGATGCGTTTGTTTGATGGCGTCGATGAAATGGAACAGGTGTTGCATCATTTCTACCACAGCAGCGCCTGGCGCGCAGGCCCTCGCGCCGAGATTGTTGCGCTGATTGAAGAAAGCCACCGCGTGGTGCTGCCTTACAAGAATGGCACATTACCGTTGGTTGATTAGTGAGAAAGAGGTGGGTTCTCCACCTCTTGGCATCTCGCTCGTTAACTCCGAACCTTTTTACACAATGCCTGTTTTTCTGCCTCGCTGAGGAACGCCATTTTCAGGCCGTTTTCTTGAGCGCTGCGGATTTCTTGCGGCGTTAACCCGGCCTGTGGCGCAGCCACGCGGTATTCATGCTCAATCTCAATGCCCTGAACCGCCGGATCGTCGGTGTTGATGGAGGCTAATATGCCGTGGCGCAGGAAGATCGCCAGGGGATGTTGAGCTAGTGAAGGCACCGTGCTGGTCTGGATATTCGAGGTCAGGCAGGACTCGATGCCAATAGCATGCTCGGCCAGGAAGTCCATCAGCGCCGGATCCTGCACCGCTTTAACGCCGTGGCCGATGCGTTCCGCCCCCAATTCACGGATCGCCTGCCAGATGCTTTCCGGCCCGGCGGCTTCGCCCGCATGGATGGTAATACGCAGGCCAGCGTCGCGGGCGCGCTTGAAATGGTTGAGGAACAGGCTGCCAGGGAAGCTTAACTCATCGCCAGCCAGATCCAGCGCCGTGACACCGTCACGGTGTGCCAGTAGTCCCTCTAACTCTTGCTGACAAACGTCCGCGCCAAAGGTGCGGCTCAGGATACCGATCAGGCGTACATCAATGCTGCGATCGCGGCAGCCGGAGCGGACACCGTCGATCACCGCTTCCACAACGCCAGCCACGGGCAGGCGGTGTTTTCGTGCCATGTAATAGGGCGAGAATCGCAACTCTGCGTAGTGCAAGCCGGCATTCGCCGCATCCTCCACGTTTTCATAGGCCACACGGCGGCAGGCATCCAGATCGCCCAGCACGGCTACGCCCCAATCCAGTTTTTGCAAAAAGCTTATCAGATCGGGTTCGGTATGGGTGATTTGCACATGCGGGCGCAACGCTGCCAACTCATCGGCGGGTAGGGTGAGATTAAACTGGCGGCCGAGATCGAGAATGGTTTGAGCACGAATGTTGCCATCAAGGTGGCGGTGAATGTCGGTAAGCGGCAAGTTGGGATCAATCATGTTAGGCACTCGTTATGTTGTTATACCCGCCATGCTTTAAGTTGCTGGGGTGTTTGCTAGGTGTTTTGTCACCTGCAGGCAACTCGAATTATTTTGGGTATAGCGAGAAAGTGCGTATCAGTATAAGAACAAATGAGTGAAAATCACCATCAAGTTGCATAAAAAAGTGATTTAAATCACACTTATTCGAAGGGTAACAAAAAGCAGGAGCAAGGCCTAATGCTGGTCAGCTAAGGCTAACCAGCATTAAGCTCAAGGCCTGCGATTTTTATTTACTGATTTTCCAACACAAATTTCAGCCCGGCAATCAGCTTATCCATCCCAGCCTCTACCTTGCTGCGTGGGCAACCGACGTTCAAGCGCAGGAAACCGCGGCCTTCTTCACCGTAGGTAAAGCCCGGCATGATGGCAACTTTTTCGCGCTCGATCAGCACCTGCTGCAACTGGCGATCGTCAATACCCAGCGGGCGCAGATCGATCCACGCCAGATAGGTGGCCTGCGGTGGTTGCCAGTTTAACTGCGGGAAGGCCTGATTGAGCCGCTCGGCAACGTAGGTGAGGTTATCTTGCAGATAACCGCGCAACGCATCCAGCCAAGGTTCGCCATGGCGATAGGCTGCGATGTGGGCCGCGACGGCTAACACCGCCGGAGAAGAGAGCCCATCGCGGTTTTTCAACGCCAAGGTGTAGCTTTCACGCGAGCTATCGTCGCTGATAAAGCCGTAAGCGCCGGTCAGCGCCGGAATGTTGAACGTCTTGGAACCGGAGGTCAGCAATGCCCATGGTGACCTGGCCACCTGGCTCCATGGCGTGTGGCGCTGCGCGCCCCAGGTCATGTCCATATGGATTTCGTCGCTGATCACCTTCACATCGTGGCGTTCGCACAGTTCAGCCATCTGCTCCAGCTCCTGCTGGCTCCACACTTTGCCCGTTGGGTTCTGCGGGCTGCATAGCAACAGGATCTTGGTCTGCGGGCGGGCCAGCAAGGCTTCCAGATGTGCCATATCACACAGCCAGTCGTTATCGACTTTCTGCAGCGGGCATGGCAACACCTGGCGCTGATTGCCGAGGATCACTTTATAAAACGCATCGTAGGCCGGGGTGTGGGTAACGACGAACTCGCCCGGTGCTGACCAGAGGCGAATCAACTGCGCCACCATGTAAATCACCGAAGGGCCATAAACCGCCATTGAGGTATCGATAGGGGCATTAAAACGTTGCAGATACCAGTGCCGCAGCGCACCGAGAAAATCCTCGTGCTGCCAACGGCTGTAGCCCAGCACGCCGTGCTGCAAGCGCTGTTGCAGGGCATCGAGAATGCAGGGGGCAGTAGCGAAATCCATATCAGAAATGGTGAAAGGCAGCAGGTCGGCCGAACCGAACCGGTCAGCAATGTAATCCCACTGGGTACACCAGGTACCGTGACGATCGACCGGGGTGGAAAAATCAAACATATGTAGCTCCGGATTGGGGCGCAGCATAGGCTGCGCCCGGAGAGGGATTTATGCTGTGGCTATCAGTGAGTCTAATTCATCTTTCACCGATTGTACCTGCGGGCCAATCACCACCTGCAGATTATGTTCATTGAGATGAACCACACCGATGGCACGGTTGGCCTTCAGCGCGGCATCATCCACTTTGCTCATGTCGTTCACCGACATGCGCAGGCGAGTGATGCAGTTATCCAGTGACACGATATTCTCTTTGCCGCCCAGCGCGGCCAGGATCGCAGGAACGTTGTAGCCGGATTTACCGACGGCACCGACAGGGGCGCTCTGGGTGGCAGTGGTTTCAGCCTCACGGCCCGGTGTTTTGATGTTAAAACGCTGGATAGAGAAACGGAAAATGCTGTAGTAGACCGCGAACCAGATAGCGGCCACGACCGGCACCCAGTACCACTTGGTCGCGGTGCCGTGCAGGATACCGAACACCACGAAATCAATAATGTTACCGTCGGTATTACCGATGGTGACGCCCAGCAGAGCCATCACGGTGAAGCCCAGGCCGGTGAGCACCGCGTGGATCAGGTACAGGAACGGGGCAACGAACAGGAACAGGAACTCGATCGGCTCAGTCGTGCCGCCCACCACACAGGCGACGACGCCGGAAATCAGCAGGCCTTTAATTTTATGGCGATTTTCCGGTTTGGCGCAGTGATACATTGCCAACGCGGCACCCGGCAGGCCACCGAGGAAGGCTGGCATTTTACCCTGCGACAGGAAGCGGGTAGCGCTTTCAGCAAAGCCGTGGGTGGTTGGGCAAGAAAGCTGTGCCTGGAAGATGGTCAACGCACCGCTGACCTCACGGCCACAGACATCCAGCGTGCCGCCCGCTTCGGTGAAGCGGATCAGCGCCACCAGAATGTGGTGCAAACCGAACGGCAGCAGCAGGCGCTCGCCGGAGCCGAAAATCATCGGCCCAAAGATGCCAGCGCCGTTGATCATCCGGCCCAGGCCGTTGATACCAGCAGCAAACCACGGCCAGATCAGCGGGATCAGCAAGCCACACAGGCCCAGCACTACGGTGGTGACGATCGGCACAAAGCGGGTGCCACCGAAGAACGCCAGTGCATCCGGCAGGCGGATGGTGTTGAAACGCTCATGCAGCAGATAAACGATAATACCGACGATCACCGCGCCAAGGATCCCGGTGTCGATCGACTGGATCCCCAGGATGTTCTGGATATTGTTGGCCTTCAGCACCAGCGGATCGCTGGAAGGCAGGATGCCCGCGGTGGTCAGGTAGAAGTTGGTAGCCAGATTCAGCACCGCAAAGCCGACAAAACCAGAGAACGCGGCTACGCCTTTGTTCTCACGCGCCATACCTAGCGGGATGGCAATGGCGAACATCACCGGCAGGAAGCTGAAGGCAAACGAACCGATCTTGCTCATCCAGGTGAAGATCAACTGGAATACCGGATGACCGATAAACGGCAGCAGGGTGATAACGTCACGGCTGCTTAATGAACTGCCGATCCCCAGCATAATGCCGCAGAACGAAAGTAGCGCGACGGGCAGCATAAATGTTTTGCCCAGGCTTTGGAAAAACTCCCAAAGCGTGATTTTTTGTTTTTTGGACGCTGGCATAACCGACGACTCCTGGCGAAAAAGCATGCAATGTTGTGTATACCCGATTTAGGTAAAAATAAGATAAAACGTTTTACCTAGCAAAAATGCGCCGCCAGTCACAATTATGCACCAGGCTTTGCGGTGACAATAACAAGACCAGTAAAACGTTTTACCGCAGAAAGAGATTCGGTATACCCTTTATTGCCAGATAACTGTTTTGCAGAGGCTATGACTATTAAAAAGATCACCATCACCGATGTTGCGCAATTGGCCGGGGTATCCGTGACCACGGTATCTTTGGTGCTGAGCGGCAAGGGGCGTATTTCCCCGGCGACCATGGCCCGGGTGAATCAGGCGATCGAGCAGCTTGACTATGTGCGTAACCGCCAGGCGGCAACGTTGCGCGGGGGCGAGTCGGGTGTGATTGGGCTGATCCTGCGCGATATCTGTGAGCCGTTTTATGCCGAAATGACCGCCGGGCTGAGTGAAGTGCTGGAAGCCAATGGCAAAGTGCTGTTCCTGACGCAAAGTGGGCGTGAAGGGAAAGGGCTGATGCGCTGTTTCGACACTCTGTTGGCACAGGGTGTCGACGGGATGGTGCTGGCAGGCGGCCTTCGTTCCGTCAGCGGCCTGAAAGAGAAAGCCGAAGAGCAGGGCGTGCCGTTGGTGTGCGCGGCGCGTTCCAACGGCTTGGAAGGTGTTGACGTGGTGCGGCCAGACAATATGCAGGCGGCGAAGATGGCTACCGAATTTCTGATCAAACGGGGTCACAGCCAGATCGCCTATCTTGGCGGGCAAAGTGACTCGCTGACGCGCGCCGAGCGCTTGGGGGGATTTTGTGCCACGTTGGTGCAGTACGGCCTGCCGTTCCGTTCTGAATGGATCGTCGAGTGCGACTGTCATCAGAGGGCGGCGGCAGAAGCGGCAGAAAATCTGCTGCGCCAGTACCCTAATATCAGTGCGCTGGTGTGCCATAAGGCGTCGGTGGCTTTAGGCGCCTATTTCGGCATTGTGCGCAGCGGCCGCAGCATTGGCTCGGAAGGGATGGACAGTTTCTACGGCCAGCAGGTGGCGCTGATCGGTTTTGGCGATGTGCCGGAAGCCGAACTGACCGAGCCGCCGCTCACGTTTATCTCCAGCTCTGCGCGCGAAGTTGGGCGCAGCGCGGCGTCTCGGCTGTTACAGCGCATCACCGATGGTGATTTGTCGCCGCAGAACGTGATCTTGCCGCCCACGCTGATCAAGCGCGGATCGGCGTGACGTGCCGTGTACGTTTTTCGCGCATAAAGTCAATTCAATAAAGAACCATAACTTGAGCGGCATATTCTCAACCTGCCGCCCAGCGTTGATTGTAGAGGCCACGCGGGTAGCCCCATACGTCAGTCTTTACTGCTCCAGAGTAGATTGATCGGGTGTGATAGCGGTACGATAAACCAGAGATCGCGCATTATTCAAAGCAGTAATAAGGTTATCAACATCTGCCGTCACAGAGCGGAAACTCGTTATGCAGGTGCGAAAAACCTTGTTTTTGGCAAATACCGTTGAAGATAACCAGACTTTGTTGGCTGTCAGTACCTGTTCAAGAATCAGGTCAACATCACCGTTCAACACATCACGGAAGCATATCACTGGCAGCGTAGTTACATTCACCACAACCCAGTCGTTCTGTTCTAATGCCATTTTCAAATAGTCCCCCAGTTCGACCTGATAGTCGATCATCTTGCTGAAGCCTTTTCGTCCGAGGATCGCCAATGGTAAAAACAAGCGTAACCCATTGAAGCGCCGGGACCATTGAACGGAGTTTAGATAAGGATCTTTGTTGATGCTGTCGCCCACCGGCATGTAGCTGGTCGTGACGGCAAAAGGCTCACTCAACAACCCTTTATCTGCACAAATGAATATTCCTGTTCCCATTGGCGCAGTCAGCCATTTATGTGCATCTAATGTGAACGAGTCTGCCTCGGCAATACCTGTAAGCAGCGAGGCGTGCTGTTCACTGAGTAGAATGGCACCCGCCCAAGCTGCATCAATGTGGAAATAAAGGTCATACTCTTTAGCCACCACCGCCAATTCTCTCAGCGGGTCTATGCTCCCCGCATTGGTGGTCCCAGCAGTCCCTACCAGCATGAATGGCATAAAGCCGTTTTCCAGATCTTCGCGTAATACGGCATTCAGCCGCACAATGTTCATCTTCCCAGCACTATCAACGTCAACCAAACGCACCGCGTCGTGCCCAAGCCCACATTGCAAGGCAATCTTCAACCACGCCAGATGGCTGTCTGCTGAAATGTAGATCACCGGTCGTTTGGCCTGAATTTGTAAACCATGCTGAGCAAAACCTTTAACCTTCTGTGTCAAGGCGCAAATCATTGCCGTGCAGTTCGCCTCCGCCCCCCCCGTGGTGAATGACCCCCCGACAGTTTTTGCATCGAAGCCGGCCAGTTGGCCGAGGTAGTTGACCAGCTTTTCTTCGATATCCACACAGGCCGGAGCATGGCTCCAAACCGCCAACTGTGGGTTATAAAGGCCAGTAATAAAGTCTGCCACGCAGCCCCAAAGGGATGTCGAAGGATTGAACAGGCCAAAATAGTTTGGGCTGGTGACATGCACGATACCCTGTTCCAGCATGTTCAACACATCAGACAGCACCACTGCTGATGGTTGGCTGCTATCAAAGTCATAGCATGAAAGGATCTCGCTAATCTCGGCTTTGGACATCTGCGGATTGATTTTAAGGCTGGGAATATGGTTCGAGTAACGGTCAACGACGCTTTTGAGAAACTCGAATATCTCGGCACGTTCACGCTGTTCAGGGAAAAGCGAAGCAATGATTTCGCCGCTAATATCGGTATCTACAGTCAATTTTGTCATGATGGTACTCCGCGATCAGGGCTAGATGGCATAGTCAATAGGAGCGTTCGAGCATGCCTGTATTGACTTGTAGATCGCCCCGGCGCGGAAGGCCACCGCAGAGAACGATTGTGCATCACTGATGCCGTGTGTGCGTTCAGAAAGCCCGTTAACATAAACATGCACATCGTCGCAACCGTGCAGTTTCACTTTGTAATCACTACCGACGACAAGTCCTCCTTCGGCATCTTTAACCAAGAAGTCATCTAACTGAATGAGCAACGCAGGTACGATGGGTTGTTGGTAACCGGTGCCAAGGGCAATGGCATCAACGTCATAATCACTCTGCGCGCCGGTGAACGAATCACGCAGGGTGACATGATAGCCTTGACCCGAAGGCATCAAGCTCAGTAGTTCCGTATTGACTACCATCTTCAAGCGTTCTCGACCTATCACTTCATCTTCATAAATCACCGAGTACAAATGCTGGCTTTCGTCGGTGTCAATTCCGGAATAGTTGGTGCTTTTTACATGATTAAAGAAACGGTCGCGGCCTTGGTCGTCCAGTCCTTTAAAGTATTCGATGCTTTCCGGCAGGAATACCAGATTAGGAAACTGGCCTAATTGGGCGATTTTGAAGCCGATGGATCGATGTAGCGAAATAATGTGAACGTCACCATATTTGCCGATAAGATCGGCAATAACTTCACCCGCACTTTGGCCTGAGCCTAACACCAGCCAGCGCTTGGGAATATTTCCCTTGAAGGCATTGAGCCGCTCCAAATATTCGCAAGCATGGAATACATGGCTGCCAAGATACTCACGATACACTTCAGGTATTTGAGGTGAAGATCCGTTTGAGAGGATGAGTTTCTTGGTCGTGTAGCTGAAATCATCACCCTTAACGCAAAGGCCAACCAGTTGACCGTTCTCTAGCATTGGCACTATCTCCGTCACGGCACTGTTGTATTGCACTTTATTACCAAGCTTCTGTGCCACCCAGCCCATGTAATCCGACCATTCAAAGCGACTTGCAGGGCGTCCCAACAGCCCGAACTTGAACAAACGGTTTTTTTCTTTCAAATACATAGCAAAACTGTAAGGACTTTGTGGGTTACGCGGGGTCACCAGATCACGGTAGACGTGATGGTTAATATCAGTATTGGCCAGGAGCAAGTTAGGGTGCCAGGTACAAGCCTCTGTTTTTTCCAAGGCCAGAAAAGCCTTTCCTCCTCTTGCCGTGGGCTCTTCATCGAAGATACACGCAAGAGCCAGGCCCGCAGGACCGCAACCAACACATAGAGTGTCGATATAGTTAGACGCCTTCAATATATGATTCATTTGAGATAGCCCTCTGGTCGTTTAATCATTCCGATGGGGTGGAGTTGTTGGGCTTTGCTGTTGGCCCACAAGCACAAAGGAGCCAATAAGTTTTCCCCCTGTTGAAAACGAAGCTCTCCAAGTGAGGTGGAGAATGAACAACGGTTGAGGTCTGCAATCAAATTCTCTGATTTCGCCTGCAGTTGGCTAACAATTTCGAAAGCTGCGATGGTCTCTAGAAAAAACACACTGGGCATGGCGTGATAGCGTTTCACGTATTCATGTACGCAAGGAGCCTGTGGGTTAACGAGCTTTGCTGGAGCAAAACCAATGCCATGGATTTGCCCCACAGCCATCGATTGTGGAATGACAAGCTGGGCGCAGGCGGCATCATCGGTAAGGATGATGTTGCCACTGACTCCTTTGTCTTCACAGTCTTGCAAGAACATGGCGCTGCGGTCTCCCGTACCAATGAAGACGATATTTGAGGCTCCGGCCTCTTGCACCAGACGTGGAGCGTAATCGGCCAACGTACTTTTCAGAATACTGGCAAGTTTTTTCGCGTACGGCGATTCATCACTGAAAACATCGAATTTGACTTCCACATCTGAAGGAAACAGCGACAGCAGTGCATGTACAATGTTGTCATTGTTGGCGCACAAGCGAAAAACAAGGTTCCTATCGTGCGTCAAACAGGTGTCAGTGGCGGTAGGTAATAACATGGGAATTGATTGCTCAGCATAAAGAGGTAGGGCACCCAAGGCTGAGTTGCTGGCATAGTGACCGACCACGATATCAACACCCGCAGACACAAGAAACTCAGCGGCTTGAGCACCGCCATCCAGCGATCCATAATCTTCGCAACAAATGAATTCTATGGTTTTTGCAGCAAACAGGCTCTGGTAGATACGTAATGCCCGTAGCACCGTTTCTGTATGTATGGATTTTGCGGGGTCGAGAATGGCCGCAAATCCACAGCGCAAAGGCTTACTCATGGCACCCCCTCCTGAGAGGGAAAGCGTGAGGCAGAAAATATCCCTGCCATTTGTGTATCCGGTAAGCTCCCTTTTGTCGCCTCAGATAACAGCGTGTTTTTGACTCGTTCGGCCACCGCTAAAGCAATTTTGTAGCCAATCCCGCAGAACCCGGCGATCCCCATACAACGTTGGTATTCATCAACAAAATCAATTATTGGCCGACCGTCGGCGGTATAGGAGTCAAATCCCTTCAACACGGACACTACATCGGTTGGTATGTGCATAAGCTTTGACCCGCTAAGCCGCTCCAGAATATCGGGGATGATCAATTCTGTTGCATAACGTAATGATTCGGGCTCGGAAGCCGAGGCACGAATCTTCGATCCTGCCTGATAAAACCCACCGTTAAGAGGAATGATATGAGTACCGGTCTGGGTATCGATGATCGGTAAGGGGGATTCACGGGCCGTGCTTAGGCTGGCCAACGGAATGCTTCTGGTCTCTATCGGCAGGTGTTTGACCAGTTGTCTCGACCAGGCACCAGCGGCAAGCACCAGATAATCTGCTTGGAGGTGATAATCACCACAACGGGCAAAGACCCCCGTGGGCGTAGAACCGATTTCATCAACTTGAGTGTTTTCCAGCACCAAATTGCCATAGGATTGCACCAGATGACTCAGGTCTCGCGCCGCTTTTCTGATATCACCGAAACCACCTTTGGCTTCATACAGTAAAGTACGTACGTTCTCTTTAGAGTAACAACCATGGCTGATATCGGAAGCTACGTCCTGGCTTACCAACCGCATGGGATACAAATCATCGCTGTACTGAGTGATGCAGCGCGAGATTGAGTCATCATTAAACTGGCTTTTTTCACAGGCGTAGAGAATGCCGCAGCGTCGAAGACTTTGCGCAAACGCTTTGCCTACCAGGCTATTTTCCATTAATTCAATGCTGGTACGAGCGAGTCGTGCAATCTCCCGATCGGGGTCGTAGAGCCGAAATAAAGCTCCGGAGAATTTTGTGGCGCCGTTGCCACCGACAGTTTCCTTTTCCAGCAGCGATACCTGAAGCCCCTGAACGGTAAGGTTTGCGGCTATCGTTGCACCGATGATGCCGCCACCGATCACTATCACTCTGGGCTTATTCATCTTTACTGACCTGCCGCAACCCCAGCAGAGCATTGAACGCCGTACGCTCATCAAAGCCGAGTTGCTGCTGTAGTGCTTGGGATAGTCTTGGCATGGTGGGTTCACTCAGCAGTGCAAACAAGACAATACAGTTACGTGGTTGTTCACCGGCATTGAGCTGGACTTCGATAATTTCGAGTAACTGCATTAGCACTGACGCAATACTCTTCATAGAAAAATCATCGTGCTGCGCCCCCTTTTGCCACTGTCTTATGAGGTCAGTTTCGTGTTCTGACAGCATGAGGGGATGGGGCATTTTTCGAGATACATCTGGTACTGAGATAGCTGATACGATTTGCGGTAACAATTCGCCGAAGATATGTTTCCGCCAAGCCCAAAAGGCCTCCACCGAGAAATTTTCGCTTTGTTCTTCCGGTGTGACCAGCGAAACATAGAAACGTACACTGTCGACACAAGCATCGCTGACGAGATCTCTGACCCAAATTGCATGGCTACGGCTGGTGGAGAAATCTATCCCATCAAGTTTCAAGAACGCATTGGTATAAAACACGTTCTTGAACTTGAAGCGCTGATCCAGTAGCACTTGCGCGGGGTAAGCCAAGACATGACTGTAGGAACAGTCCATACCGAGGAAATTGACAACATGTGTCGTCGGGTCGAATAACAGTTCGTAAGCATCCTGAGGAGATGCGCTCTGCTCGGATAGTTCCTTGAGTGCAGCAAAGTAGCCCGCTTGCCCCATGAACCATGTGTGTACACGATGTGCTTCATTTTTGTATAACTTCAGCCCTGATTCACCAGGACGCGTTATGCCCCAGTCGGTTAGGCCGCGTTCAAAGGCGTCATTGAGCCAGGTACGCAACTGTGTACGCATCGGTGCTTTTTCGAGGTGGGTACGCAGTGCCTGCGCCACCATTGGCAGTTTGAGAAACATGCGTTCTACAGACTTGTAAACCAGCGACTGGTTGCAAAGTGTACACCTGAGGTCAGTCATCTCCGGCGAGTCTGGTGCCATTGCGCAGAATTCACACTGGCTTGGGTCAGAGCTGTTTCCGCAATGATTACAGCCTCCTCGGGCAAATGCTTCATAACCCCAGATTTGGCAGTGCTCGCAGTAAGGTACCAGGCTGGTTTTCAATTCAATCAGGTTATGTTCCAAGCCGAACTCGTATAGCATCTGTACCGCATCTTCAAAGTGGCGGTTTTCATAGGATTCGAGCCAATGATCGATATGGATATCAGTCATGCGCAACGATTCCTGGATTTTCGCCGAGTTGACTTTGGCCAAGGTGACTTCGTTAATGCCGCTTTCCAGCGCCTTGCGTTTCAAGTACGACTGATAGTCATCCGAATAAGAAACCAGGTAACAGCGTGCCCCTTTAAGGCGTTGAGTGCGCGTGAAAACGTCAGCGCTCAGGAATGGCCCGGCGATATGTCCAATGTGCAGATCGCCGTTTGGGGTTGGGGGAGTGATGGTGACGATGAATTGGCCTGACATCATTGCTCCTCCAGTTTGTTCAGAAATTGGCTAGCGCTCTTTTTGTCCCACCAAATTGAGTAGAAATGAAAATCTTCATTGCTGTTGTTTCTCACTGAATGTTCAGTATTCAATGGCAACAGGACGAGATCGCCTTTTTCCGCCTCGATAAAGCGCTCGCCGATTCGTACTTCAGCATGTCCATGAATAGCAATGAACAGTTCATACTCATCGTGAGAGTGACGGCGGCTCTCAGTACCGGGGTGCACAACGCACCAGGCTCCACCAAAGGGTGCGTTCATTCCATCCCATGGCAACAGTCGTGAGCCATCGAGGTCATATTCATGAATTAGCGTATCCCAGTTCATTTTGCGGAAAACATTCATCAATGGATCTCCTCGATTGCGTTCGTTTGTTCGAACAAGACGCGTTCGAGTACATTCAGCGCTTCGTTGACACATTGAGGGCTGACGTTGAGGGGAGGCAGCATCCGCAGAACCGTATCGTCACGACCACCTAGTTCAGCAATCAAGCCACGCCGCAGAGCGCGTTTCTGGATCTTCGAAGCGGTAACGTCACAGGCTTTACCTGTCACAGGATTAAGGATCTCAACGCCGATCATTAAACCCAAACAACGGATTTCACCCAGTAGGGCAAAGTCGTGCTGCAGCTCAGCAAGGCGTACCCTGATCTGTTCAGAACGTTCACATACGTTGTGCAGAATGGCGTCACGGTTGATCACGTCGATAGCTTTGCTGCCAGCAATAAAGGCAAATTGATTGCCACGGAAAGTACCGATATGACTACCGGCAGGCCAGGGCGCCAGACTTTTTTTATAGAACATCAGTGCGCATGGAAGCCCGATACCACTTGTACCTTTAGAGGTCACAAAAATATCCGGTTCAATTCCGTATTGCTCGAAGGCGTACCAGGTACCGGTTCGACCACAGCCGGTTTGAATCTCATCGACAATAAGCAGGATGCCGAATTTTCGCGCGAGCTGATAAACACGTTCAATAAAGCCTTTATCAGCGATGTAAACGCCACCTTCACCTTGAACCAATTCCAGGACGATCGCTGCAACATTACCCAGCCCTGAATTGGCATCCTCCAGGGCCGACTCTAGCAGCAGTGCTGCATCGATCTGGTTCGAATTCAATACCGCGCTTGCCGCAGATGTGGAGGTGGAGCCGAAAGGGAAAAAATGTACGCCGGGCATCTTGCCGAGGACATTTTTCTTCATTGCCCGGTTACCTGTCAGCGACAGGGCACCGTTGGTACAGCCGTGATAACCACCACGAAAACTGATGATTTCATCAGCCCCGGTGGCCACTTTAGCCAGTTTAATTGCGGCTTCGACAGCGTCGGCACCTGTCGGGCCACAGAAGTGTATAAGATACGCGTTGCGGATCTCCTCGGGCAGCATACTTAAATGCGCGTCGATGAAGCTTTCTTTGGCTGGTGTTGGGAAATCCAAACCTATACACAACTTGTCGGCTTGCTCAATCACCTCACCAACCAGTTCGGGATGAGAATGACCAAGGGGCAGGGAACCCGCGCCCGAAAGAAAATCGATGAACACATTGCCATCTACATCCTGAACATAACAGCCTTTCCCTGCTTCCAGAGAAATAGGTAGGCGTTTGGGATAGGAAACCGCGGTGGATTCTTGTCGAAGTTGTTTTTGGAGTGCCTGCAACGAACGCGGACCAGGTATTTCCATTCGCACATTGATTGTGTTCATGTTCTAGGCTTCCGTTTTCAATGAGTGGGTAAGGTGGTCGGTACAGGTACGCAGCTTGTTGATAGAGTCGGCGATTTGTTTCGAACGGAGTGAAACCAAGCTGAGTGAGCCAGCGTCACCCATACCGTGGGAGGATTCACACAGCCCATTAAGGTATAACCCGAGCTTACCGGCATTGGTCAATTCAAGGCGATAGTCACGTCCTAACTGTATCTCCCCAATGTCGTTTTTATGGAGGTGCGGATAGAGGTCATTAAGCAGCGGTGGGCAAACTTCTTGATGCTCATAAGGACCGATGTCACGGAATCCCGTTGCTGAAACCACCAGATCCACTTGTACTCGCTCGATCTCCTCATCACTATGCGCCGTAGCCAACTCAAGCGAGACTTTAGTCCCGTCCATCACTGCATTGGTAATATCGACAGAGTTATGGATAGTTAATTTTTTATTCCCAAAGTATTTATCCCGGTAGATTAACCGATATAACTCATCCAACACATCTGCATCAGAGGCAGAGTAATTGGTCAGATTTAAATCATCCTTTAAACGTTGCTTATACACAGCCTTACTGTTGTAGAACGTATCGACGAAATCCGGGAAATAGACTTCGCCAGTGAAAGGTGATGTGTCCTTTAAACGATAACCAAATTTACGGGAGATACCGTGGAGGGTCACCTGCGGGAAATTATTAGCAAGATAAAGCATAATCTCAATCGCTGACTGACTTCCGCCTACCACTGCGATACTGTTGACAGTGCCAGAAGAGATACGTTCGGTGACTGACTTGAAATTTGCGCCGTGGATGAGATTATTGTGCTCAACGGCATTAAGAACTTGAGGAATATACGGTGTACGGCCTGTCGCGATAACTAAATTGTCGCAGGTGATGATTTTCCCCGTGTTGGTGGTGAGTTTGAACCGTGCTGAACCTTCGAGTAACGGTAATAGCCTGACCGTCTTTACGGTTGTTGAATATTCTACCGCTCCATCGAAATGCCCTGCGGCCCATTTGATATAATCACGATATTCGTAGCGATAGGGAAATTGCAGGCCCAAATTAAAATGCTCAAACAAGCGGCCTTTTTTAAATAAATAATTTGTAAAAGAGTAGTGGCTTCTGGGGTTGCGAGGGGTAGCAAGATCACGTAACGGATGATTCTGAATATCAGAGTTTGCCAGTAATAAACCCGCTTGCCATTCGCTGGATGGCGCACTTTCAAAAAAAATACATCGTGTCCCTGGAAAGTCCTCTTCTAACGTGATCGCCAGTGCGATATTTGAAGGGCCAAAACCTATGCCAACTATTGAATAATGCGCATATATGCTCATTTTGCTCCGTTGAGCTTAGTGACTTATTATGGAAACTGCTAAGATATTATCCCATCCCATTTCTTACTTGTTGCTATAAAATTCAAGCAAGAAATGTCAGGATTATGTTTGCGAGCAATGTAGACCGTAGCACTAGTATTTTTTATCGTATAATCATTTAAACTAAACTTATCATTTAGTTTTTCTGAAGTTAACATGAAGAGGTCATATCTTTTGGGTGCGCTTACGGCTGTTTTTTCGTAAAACCTGTTCAACTCCAGTACAGAAATAGCAGTGCATAATCATTTGCTACTTCAATGCTCTAAATAAGAGTGTCTGATAGTTGGTGAGTGAGTGGATGGTCAAAAATATAAATTGATAAATCACCACCGAATTTTATGGTTTAGTATTGACGTATTAAATACTGAATATGAGCTACGGCAACGTATTTTGCGCTTCTTCCATAACCCAATCCACAAACGCTTTCACTTCTGGTCGCTGCATTGCATCCTGTTTGGTCACCACATAGTAAGCGAAGCGCGCGGGCCAAGGTTTGTTCAGCACTTGAACCAAACGCCCAGCGGCGATTTCTGTCTGCGCATATTCCAATGGTACCAAGGCTAACCCCTGGCCCGCTTCCGCCGCACGAATAAGCAGAAAATCATCTTCAAAAGCTGTCCCTCGTTCAGCTCGTTGGTCTTTGGCAACGTTATGCGCCGCAAGCCATAAAGGCCAATCGGCACGGTCAGAATCATGCAGCAGTGGGTAGTTCAGGCAGTCCCTTGGTTCCTTAAGCTCAGCGCTCTCAGTGACAAGGCCAGGGCAAGCAACAGGGATTAATACCGGCGCCATCAGGCGCATAATGTTAAGCCCAGGATAAATACCCAAACCATGTCGCAACGCGACATCAACTCGCCCTCGATGCATATCTACCGTGGTTGATGTGGCTTCAATTCTCACTTCGATGTTCGGATAGCGTTGGGTGAAACGGCCCAGGCGGGGCACCAGCCAGGATGCGGCGAATGTGGCTACCGTACTGACAGTTAACGTCTGCCGCACTTTGATTTCACCCAGAGTTTGCGCGGCCTTTTCGATTTGCTCGAACGCCAAGAGTAGCGAAGGGTAAACGCTAGCTCCAGCTTCGGCCAGGCGCAGCCCTTGTCGTTCACGTGTAAATAGTGTTACTCCGACCCGATCTTCCAACAATCGTATTTGTTGGCTGACTGCCCCAGAAGTAACGTTCAGTGCACTCGCTGCCGCTTTGATGCTGCCTAAGCGGCCAACTTCGACAAAAGCGCGCAAAGCCAATAATGGAAGCGATGAGGCCATAATATTTAGTTTTCCTAAAGGCTATATAAAGAAACAATCATTTCCAATAACCAAGCTGGAAGGGGATCATGCATCACTTTTAGATTAATTGCATTAATTTAGGAAATCTATGTTTACTTCAAATGTTCGTATGAACAGTTCGCAGTTGCGGCTTTGTTTAATCTTGCTCTGCACTACTCAATTTGTCGCACTGCTCGATTTCTCTATTACCATGATTCCTTTACCGCAGATCCAGGAAAGCCTGGGCTTCACTCCTGGCGCATTGCAGTGGGTCATTAACGCCTATGGTGTGGTCATTGCAGGGTTTCTGCTACTGGGGGGGCGTGCTGCCGATATGTTTGGCCGTCGTCGCGTATTCCTGCTCGGTCTAGTGATCTTCACTCTCGGCTCATTACTCGGTGGTTTCTCTCAGAGCCCTGCGATGCTCATCATCACCCGCGCTGTGCAGGGTTTTGGCGCGGCGTTGTTTTCACCGGCCGCCTTCTCCTTGTTACTGGCAGTGTTCCCCGAACAAAAACAGCGTAATCGTGCACTCGGTGCCTGGACGGCCGTTGCTGCCAGCGGATTCGTTGCAGGTCTGATCCTGGGGGGGATCATCACCGATCTACTGGGATGGCGCTGGGTTCTATGGATCAACGTGCCGGTTGGCGTATTCGTCATCGCGTTGACCGGACTTCTGCCTGAGGGACGGCCCGATAGTGAAAGCGCAGTGAAAAGTCTGGACGTATGGGGGGCCATTTTAGTTGCCGCAGGGGCAGCAACGCTGGTTTTCGCCTTTGCTAATAGCGAGCATGTTGGCTTAACTTCTCTCACCACATTGGGTTTGATTGTTTTGTCGCTGATGCTGCTGGCTTTGTTCGTTTGGGTGGAGAGCCAGGTTGAATCACCCTTGATGCCTATCCCCATCTTTTGGCGACGCCTGACGGGCGGAGCGAATCTGGTGTCACTGCTGGCGAATACCGCTTTGGGGCCGACCTTTGTCGTTGTGGCACTTTATATGCAAGAGATCCTGGGCTTCACCGCTACGCAGGCAGGGTTGGGATTACTGCCGATGGCTGCCGCTTTTACGCTGTCCAGCGCCTGGGCTGGCCCAGCCCTGATCGCCAAGGTGGATACCAAACCGGTCATCCTGGGGGGGATGGTGTTGTTCATCGCGGGGCTTGCCCTGTTAGGGCTCTCTCTGGCGGCTGATGCCTCATGGGCGGCATCTATCCTGCCTGGAACCCTGTTAGCGGGCATCGGCTACGGTATCGCTTTCCCGGCGTGGACGGTGGCCGGTATTGAAGGGGTGGATGCCGTCGATCACGGGCTGGCTGGCGGCATGCTCACTACGACGCAGGAAATCGGTTCCGCTGTCGGGTTGGCGATCGGTGTCGCCATCAGTATTGCAGCGCTGGCTGGTGGAGACAGTGCTGCACAGGGTTTTAGCTACGCCATTCTGGTTTCCGCGGGCATGGTAGTGATAGGGTTAGTATGCGCGGCGCTGATCCTGCCGGGTAAAACGACAACGTTGGGGACGGTACAATGATCCAGCTCTATACCGATAGCTCACCCAACGGCTTCAAGGCCACGATTGCCTTGGAAGAGTTAGGCCTGCCCTATACCTTACGGCATGTCCGTATCGAGGAGGGAGATAACCGCAAACCTGAGTTTCTGCGCCTTAATCCCCACGGCCGTATCCCCGTTTTAGTGGATAACGATACCGGGATCACGCTGTTCGAATCTGCTGCAATCCTACTCTACCTGGCTGAAAAAACAGGCCAATTACTCTCTTCGACGCCCAAAGTCCGTTGGGAAACGCTTCAATGGTTGGTATTTCATGCGTCGAGCGTCGGGCCATTAATAGGCCAGCGAGTCTATTTTGAGATATTCGCTGCCGCTAAGATCCCTGAAGCCGTTGCTCATTATCGTCGGTTGACCGATGAAGCCTTTGCCACACTGGACAACCATCTGGCCACACACGCTTACATGGCCGGCGATGATTACTCCATTGCCGACATCGCACATTTTGGTTGGACTCACATCATGCGGATTATCGATTTTGATTTCAGTACATATCGACACCTGAGTACCTGGCACGAACGAGTAGCGGCGAGGCCTGCGGTACAGAGAGGTATCGCTTTACCTGCCCTCGCAACGGGCGCATGAACTTGGCTTTTCAAGGAGTAAGCAATGAGCCATTCTGCACAATACGCATCTGGAGCGTCGTTTCAGGCTTTCACCACCCATCCAGGTTATCGTCGCATGTTCGCGCCCAGTGCGCTTACGATAGGTATCTTTCTGCCATTGCGGTTCTATGAGGGGGATATGCACGTGCTGGCCGGGCAGGCGGAATGGGTAACAGACATTGATCGCTATGGTTTTGCCGCCGTGTGGGTGCGGGATATTCCGCTGTTTGACCCTACGTTCGGTGATGCAGGGCAACTGTTTGATCCCTTCACCTACCTGGCGTTTCTCGCTGCACGGACGAAGGTCATTGCGCTGGCAACGGGGAGCGCGATTTTTTCCCTACGCCACCCCATCGACTTGGCCAAAGCCGCCACCACTATTGATCAACTGTCGGGGGGGCGACTGGTGTTAGGGATTGCGTCAGGCGATCGACCTATTGAGTTCCCAGCATATGGTTTAGAACATAGTGAACGTGGTGAACGGTTCTCTCAAAGCGTGGAATATTTCCGCCAACTCATTCGTTCGGGTAGCCAAGCCATTGTGTCTCCCTTAGGTAAGGTTGTGGGAGCTGAGTTACTGCCTAAACCGGTCACGGGTAACCTTCCTCTTATTGTGACCAGTTCATCAGGGCAATCGTTGAGATGGATCGGTGAGCATGCAGATGGTTGGTTAACTTATCCCGAGGCAACACACACCCGTCAGGGGCCACAACGCTTGGCGGAAAAGATTCGCGCTTGGCGCCAGTTAATCCCGGACGGGGGATTTCGGCCTCATATGACTAATGAGTGGATTGATCTGGTGGAAAACCCTGACTACCCGCGCACACCGTTGCGTGGCGGTTATGTGCTACAGACCGGGCGTAAGGGATTAATTGATTTGCTGGGTGAATGGAAAGACGCGGGTGTTAACCATGCTGCCCTGGGGATACAATTTTCACAACGGCCTACCCGTGAGGTCATACAGGAGTTGGCTGAAGAGGTGTTGCCGCACTTTCCTTCCCATGAAGGACCAATACCTCAGGATATTTTATGGTGAGCTTATTGCCAGGTAACCACTCGCCAAAATCAGTAAACCGTTATCAACCTGAAGCTCAAACTGATACACCAGAGGCCAAATACTGTTGGCCCCTGGCGTTAACTTTTACTGCCCTAACGTTGGTTGATCCGGAACTGGTGCGCTCTCTTCCTCTGCCGGGCCACCCATCATGCTGAACAGGCCAACAAAATCCTGCAGCGACATCTTGTTGCCATTCAGTTCAACCTGATTGTCGGCATACAGGAAGGTACTGCCAATCACCTCATCCTTCAGCGTGGTCAGTTTGAACATCTGGCCCATCGCTGCCAGGCCTTGTATTTGCTGCTGCGCCATCTTTTGTGCTTCTTCGGCGCTATAACCCTGCAGTTTAGCCGCTTGCGCCGTGGTTTCGGTCGCCATCGCCACCGGGATGGTCAGCGCGGCTTCCAGTTTCTTCACGGAACGGGCGAGCAACTGATCCGGGGTTTCGGTAGTGGCGCCATCCGGCGTTGGATCGGCCAAATTCAGATTCAGGGTAAAGGTGCTTTCGCCTTTGCTGTTTTTCCAGCTTAGCGGTGCGATGCTGATGGTTGGGTTACCTTTCAGCAACAGCGGCAGGTTCTTGATCAGCATTTCAGAAGTTTGCTGCTGATAAGCCTGTGGATCCAACGCTTCGGACTGCTGAAGCAGGGCCATGGCTTCTTGGTTGTAGCGGGTGGCGAACTCTTTCAGCCATTTGCCATCCAGATTATCAATTTTCAGCAACAGCTTGCCTGAGCCAAAATCGCTACCCTGAATTTTTACGGCATCCAACGTGTAATCGAATTGACCATTCAGCTTGGTGTCTTTCTCACCAAATTGACTGGCGAGGTTTAACCCTTCCATTGCTACCACTTCTTTACCATCAACGGCCACTTTCAGCTGTTTCAGCCCTAGCTTCTGGTCACCCAGGCTGAGATCGAACTGGCCTTTATGGGTATTGCTTTTGAGCGTCAGGCCTTGCAGGGTGACTTGCTCGATCAGGCCAGATTGGCCTGGGCCGCTGATCACGGTGCTGTCGCTGTTACCCTCCAGCACAATGGTTTTTAGATCGCTGCCAACGTCGGCGTTGATGGTTGCCCCACTGAATTTCAGCGTGGACTTGTCCTTTTGAAACTCTACCGGGATCACGTCGATTGCCGAAGACGTATCGCCACTGTAAGCAATGCGCGAGTCAGCGGTGAAGAGGGACTTGCCTTTGGTGATCTCAAACAGCGGTTTGACCGGTGGCGTGTTTTCCAGCTCGGTATGGATAGATGCCAGGCTCGGGATCAGGTTGAATCTTTTCAGTTGGGCAAGCGGGAACGGACCATGGTCGACGGTTTCAAACAAAGCCAACTCTTCACCGGCTTTCAGCAGTGCGCCATTATTCTTGGTGTTACCGTCGGAGCGCAGTACATAGCGCACATGGCTGCTGAAAATCCCGCGCTGATAATTTTCATAGCTCAGTTTCACCCCAGCATTGGGCAGGTAAGCTGTCAACTGGCTGTTGGCATTGTCCACCATTTCGCCCATCCGTTGCTCGATCAACTTGCCTGTGTACCAGGAGGCACCGGTCCATGCCGCGCCAAGAACCACAATGACGCTGACAGCCACTAACGATTTTTTCATAGTTCTCTTCATCCTTTCAAAGCCATCTATTCCAGATGATAGATGGATGGGCAAATTGGACCTGCAAAAAACGCCCGCAGGCGTTTAATTGTGGAGGTAAGTGACTCATGTTAGCAACTTATTTGCTTAATTTTACCGCCGATTAAGACAAGGTATTATAAACGCGGGCGATACGGCCAACGCCGGTAACCTGTACCGGTGACTCAGCGGCCGCGATAAAGCAGGACTCACCCGGCTTTAACACCACCCGTTGATCCTGCTTTTGCAGGATCGCTTCTCCTGCCACACAAAACACGATGGCTGCGCTGTTTTGCGCCAGTGGCTGCGCGGAGGCGGAAAGATCGTGCAAAGAAAAAGCAAAATCCTCGACCGGGATCGGGAAAAACAGCTCATCGCCGCGCTTCTCTGGCTGAGTTAGCAAGCCAGACGCCGGTTGTGGGCGGAATTGCAGGTTGGCCAGCAGTTCGGGGATATCGATGAACTTTGGCGTCAGCCCCGCGCGCAGCACGTTGTCCGAGTTGGCCATCACCTCCAGTGCCACACCGTGCAGGTAGGCGTGCGGGGTTTCCGCGTACAGGAACATAGCCTCGCCTGGCGCCAGCTTGACGACATTCAGCAGCAGCGGTGAGAACAGGCCGCTGTCGTCCGGGTAGAAGCGGGCGATAAAACGCAGGGTATCCCAAGGCTCGCCCTGTTGGCTGTTCAGGGCTGCCTTTAGCACGCCCAAGGCTTTGGTTTTCTGCTCACCGTGCATACCCAGCAGGCTGGCAAACAGCGTCGCTAAGTGAGCGGTATCCGGCTGTTGCAGGAAGGTGGCGATGTCGTGATGTGCGCCCGCGAGCGGCTGCAGCAGGGAAACGATGTCGGCAAGCTCACGAAAGCCGTTCATGGCGAGGAATGGCGTCAGAGCAAATACCAATTCGGGTTTATGGTTGGGATCTTTGTAGTTGCGTTCTGCGGCATCGAGCGCAATACCGGCCGCATTCTCTTTGGCAAAACCGGCTTCTGCGGCGCTCTTGCTCGGGTGAACCTGAATAGAAAGCGGCTGATCGGCACACAGCACCTTAAACAGGAATGGCAACTCACCAAAGCGCTCTGCCACCTGAGCACCCAACTGCTCCGGCTGGTTTTCATCAATCACATCGCGCAATGAACGCAGAGCACCCTTGGCGTCGGTGACTTGCGAACTGCTTTTCGGGTGTGCGCCCATCCACAGTTCTGCCATCGGCTTGCCGTCTGGATTGGCGATACCATAGAGCTGGGTTAGCGCATCAAGGCTACCCCAGGCGTAATTCTGTATCGCATTGGTCATTTTTTGCATGATTACTACCTGCTTTTTAAAGGAAATTGCGCTAAGTAAACAATGTGCCCCCTGAGCATGCAAGCAAAGATCGCTAAAAATGCCCTCTAGCCGGGCAGTTAATGCGAATAATTATTATCTCGCTATACTGAGGGGACCTGATAAGCACTGTGCTAAGGAGATCGTAATGGCAGGCGTTCGTATTGAAAAAGACTCGATGGGGCCGATCGACGTCCCGGCCGACCAACTCTGGGGAGCGCAAACCCAGCGCTCGCTGGAACACTTCCGCATCTCTTCAGAGAAAATGCCTCCGGCGCTGATCCATGCGTTAGCCATGACCAAGCGCGCCGCAGCCAGCGTCAATATGGATTTAGGGTTGTTGCCAGCCGAGCGGGGTAACGCCATTATCCAGGCGGCCGATGAGGTACTGGCCGATCGGCACGCTAACGAATTCCCGTTGTCTGTCTGGCAAACCGGTTCCGGCACCCAGAGCAACATGAATATCAACGAAGTGCTGGCCAATCGGGCCAGCGAGTTGTTGGGGGGAGAGCGCGGCGAAGGGCGCCGGGTTCACCCCAATGACGATGTGAATAAAAGCCAGAGCTCGAACGACGTTTTCCCCACGGCCATGCACGTGGCGGCGGTGATCGCCGTGCGTGAACACCTGCTCCCTGAACTGAAGGTGTTGCACCAGACCTTGAGCAGCAAAGCGGCGGCTTTTCACGATATCGTCAAAATCGGCCGAACCCATTTGCAGGATGCGACTCCGCTGACGCTGGGGCAGGAGATCTCTGGCTGGGCGGCGATGCTGGCACACAATCTCAGGCATATCGAAGACAGCATCCCGCATCTTTGTGAGCTAGCGCTGGGGGGCACGGCGGTGGGGACCGGGCTGAACACCCATCCTGAATATGCGGTACGGGTCGCTAAGGCCTTGGCAGATCTGACCGGGCAGCCCTTTGTTACCGCCCCCAACAAGTTTGAAGCCTTGGCAACCTGTGATGCATTGGTGCATAGCCATGGTGCGTTGAAAGGGCTGGCGGCATCGCTGATGAAGATCGCCAACGATGTGCGCTGGCTGGCATCTGGCCCGCGCTGCGGGATTGGTGAGATCGCCATTCCAGAAAACGAACCAGGCAGCTCGATTATGCCGGGCAAAGTCAACCCGACGCAGTGTGAGGCGATGACCATGCTGTGCGCACAGGTGTTGGGTAATGATGTGGCGGTGAATATCGGTGGTGCCTCCGGCAACTTCGAACTGAACGTGTACCGCCCGCTGGTGATCCACAATTATCTGCAATCTGTCCGTCTGCTGGCAGACGGCATGAAGGGTTTCAACGAGCACTGTGCGGTGGGGATCGAACCGAATCGTGACCGTATCAGCCAGTTGTTGAATGAATCGCTAATGCTGGTGACCGCGCTGAATCCCCACATCGGCTACGACAAAGCGGCAGAGATCGCCAAAAATGCCCACAAACAGGGGCTGACGCTGAAAGCCTCCGCGTTAAAGCTGGGGTATCTCACCGAGCAACAGTTTGATGAATGGGTACGGCCAGAAGATATGGTGGGGAGTATGAAGAAATAACCTGCCTTAATATTTCAGGCGCAGCCTGTGCTGCGCCTGTTATCTGTTTTACCTTAACCGTTCCAGCACCGGCAGTACCTCCAGTGGATCCGCGCGCTGAGTGTAATCAGGGCTAACCTGCGCACAAACAATTTTACCGGAGGGTGCAATGACAAAGCGCGCGGGCATCGGCAATATCCAACTATCATCATCATTAAAATCCGCCAGATTGGTATTGAAACTGTGTAAATACAGTTCGATAAGGTAATCCGGCAGCCTGAAGTTCAAGCCAAAGCTGGCAGCGACGGTATTGCCAGGATCTGCCAATAGGGGAAAAGTGAACGTGCGCTCCTGCATCATGATCTGGCCGTTAGCCGGTGTTTGTGGCGAGATGGCGACGACGTTGACCGCTCGAGCCAGGAATTCTGGCATTGCTGCTTGCAACGCTTGCAGATCCAGATTGCAGTAAGGGCACCAGCGGCCCCGATAGAAGCTGACGATTAACGGCCCCTGAGACAATAACTGCGCAGATGAGACGGTGTTACCTTGTGCGTCCTGCAATATGAAATGGGGGGCAATATCGCCTGCCGATAACGCATTCCCTGCTATGCCAGAAGCGATAAGTTCATCGTTGCCACGGCGCAGTAAGGAGTGCACTCCAGCCGGAGGGTTAAAATCGAGCTTACCCGCTTCGAAAGCGGCTTTGAAGGCATCAAGTTGATCCTGCAGTTTCATCATGTCCTCGGTATAAAAATGCAATGTCAGCAGTTTGCCTATTCCCTTATGGTGAGGGTAGATTGGTGATATGACTAATAGTTATTCCAATGAGGAATGGCATGATGAATAAATTTGCTGATTTCAATACTTACATCAGCGTGTTTGAGGCGGGTTCTTTCTCCGCCGCTGCCCGGAGGTTGAATGTGGGGCAACCGGCAGTATCAAAAGCTATTGCCCGGTTGGAGCAGCAATTGCAGTCACGCTTGCTGCTACGTTCCACCCATGGCCTGCAACCGACAGAGGCCGGGCAACAGTTTTATTTGCGGGTGAAGCGTATTCTGGAGGATGTGGCAGAAACCGAGCTCGCCATCTGTGGTGCAGGAAAACAGCTGAGCGGACGTTTACGTGTTGCTTCGGCCGCTGTGTTTGCCCGGCTGATTGAATTGCCCGATCTTACACAATTTCTCTATACCCATCCTGCGCTGGAAATGGATCTGCTTTTGGATGAAGGTAATTTAGGGCTGGTTGAAGAAGGCATTGATGTCGCTTTGCGCATTGGTAATTTGCAGGATACCTCGTTTACTGCCCGCAAATTGGGGATGGCAAAGCAATGGGTTCTAGGCACCCCCGCGTATTTTGCCGCAGCAGGCATGCCCAAAGTACCGCGAGATCTGGTGCAGCATGAAATGGTGATCCACCAGCGGCCCGGGGGGCACGAACGCTATGTATTCAAGCATCAGCAGCAGCAACAGGAAGTCCAGTTACACGGCCGGGTTAGGGTCAGCGCTGCGGAGTGCGTGCGTGAAATGGTGATGGCTGGATTTGGCGCAACGGTGGCCTGTGAGGGAATGTTCCGTACTGAACTGCGCAACGGCACTGTGGTGGCTATTCTACCCGAGTGGCAACTGCCAGCACTGGAGTTGTGGGCGGTGTTTCCTAGTGGTCACTTGGTTTCTGCAAAAGCGCGTGCTTTTGCTGATTTTATTCAACAGTTGATGCAACGGGAGTAGTGGCGATCTTGTCCACCCGCGTTGCGCTATAGGCTTTTCTTGCTCTAAATCTGCGTAATTCTAATCGTTAACCCGCCTTAATTAAGAAATTACTTATTTACCCCTGGGGTGGTGAAAAAATGCTCACCATCCTCTATAGTCCCCCGTCTTATTTTGTATTGGCAATGTTCCAGCGCTTTTTCGGCCTGATGAATAGGCTGACACAAGGATGATATTAAATGCAACCTAGAGGGAATTATGGCGTTAAATGTGATCTATGTAAGTGCCAATGGCACTAAAAATGCGCTGGGAACTGAGAATAGTCCCATGGATCTGGCTACCGCTGTGTATGCTGGTGGTGAAAATAGCATTATTGTTTTGTTGAATACCGCTGGGGCTATTCAAACGTCTGGCGTGGCGCTGTTCAAAAATCAGTATATTTTAGGTGCAGGGGCCAGTGCAGTGGTGTACCACACGGACGGTGTCACCACGGAGAACTACACTGCGCCTGGATCGGGTGGCGCGCAGCTAAACGGCATATCAAAATATAACGCCGTGGTCGGTACCAACATGCATACTGAAGGCCCGGCCGTGGTAGGGGTAACTGCCAGCGGAGGCGTGAACAACGCGGGGATTATTGCAGAGACACGCTATAACTTTGTGTTGTCTGGCCAGTCGAACATGGCAGGCTGGGAAGATGTGGCCGATTTTGACCCTGAACTGCGCGGCGTACAGGAACAGGTAAAAATCTGGACCGGTAACCAGTTTGAAAGCCTGACGCCAAATAAAAACACCCACCCGCTGGAGTTTGGTGCTGGGTCGGCTAAAACGTGGGCGGGCTCAGAACTGTCCCTCGGTGTCAACCTGACACAGGCATTAGGCTCAGATGTCTATTTCACCAAAGTTACGGCCGGTGGTACTTCTATCGATCGCTGGCTGAACGGCGACATGCTCACCCGCATTTTCACCAATACTCTCAAAGCGTCACAGGCGATTGCCGATCAGGGATATGCGCCTTTTATCGGCGGCGTGGGTTGGACTCAAGGGGAAAATGATTACGGCAGACACAGTGACTACGATCAGAAACTGCTCACCTTATTTGCTCGCATGCAAAACGAATTTGCCATGGAGGATCTCAAACTGGTGGCGAGTGGCACTTCGCCATACCAGGGGGGCGCACAGATAGAAGCTGAACTGCAGCAGGCGGCTAATGCTTCTGATCATATTGAATTTTTCAGTATGCAACACTTCCAGAAGTCGTCTAACGGACTGGTGCACTTCGATGCGGAAGGATACTCCTATATGGGGTACCAGTTTGCCGTCAATTTCCTGAAGGACTTGATGGGAAGCCCGGTTTCGCAAGAAGATATCACCGGTTATGTTCCACTCTGGCTGCGGCCGGTTGCTCCAGAGGCCACTGACGATCGCGTGACCGTGATCCCAGGTATCACCGAAGATGTTGGCAACGTTCTGCTCAATGATCGTGACTATAACCCGCAGGTGATCCAGGTTTCTGCCGTTTGTAACCGCGCGGATGCCGTTGGTGAATGGATGAGCCTGGAACAAGGTGGGCGCATCAAGATCTCCGCCGATGGGCAATATATCTTTGAGCATCAAGGTGCCTATGCCGACTTAGCCTTTGGGGAGTCAGTAAGGATCGCCATCGACTATCAGATCAGCGATGAAACCGCGTTAACCGACCATGCTCAACTGCAACTGGTGATCTTCGGGCAAGGCCCTGCCGGAGGACAGACCACTATTTATGGTAACCAATACAATAACGTACTGAGAGGCAGCGAGCAGAACGATATCATCTATGGTTATGACGGCAATGATGTCATTTATGGTAATAAAGGCAGTGAGATTATCTTTGCTGGTGCAGGTAATGACATTATCTATGCGGCCAACAATGGCGACACGGACGATGCTGACGCACGTCATATTATCTATGCCGGTGACGGTAACGATATTGTCTACGGTGCCAAAGGGGATGATGTCATCGATCTGGGTGAAGGCAGTAATACCGTGCGCAGTTATGGAGGTAATGATGAGATCATTGCCGGCGCAGGTAATGATACTATTTATGCTGCATCTAATAACCGTCAGCAGGACAAAGGGTTCACCAAACTGATCAACAGTGGAGCGGGTAAAGACTATATCGAAACCTCGGACAGCGACGATACCATTATCGGTGGTGACGGGGATAAACGCATTCATTCCTTTGGCGGTACAGACAGCATCGAGGTTGGTAACGGTAACAATATCATTGCGGCTTATGCTACTAATCGTAACGACGATATCAATGCCACCAAAACCATCATCAGCGGTAATGGCCGCGATGTGATCGATACCTCTTATGGCAATGACAAAATCATGGTGGGGGATGGCAATAAAGTCATCCGTACCTACGGGGGGAATGACAGCATTATTACCGGTAACGGTAATAACCATGTAGATACCGCCAGAAACCGCACTGAAGGGGGGAGCAATACGGTCAAGGTTATAACCGGCAGCGGTAACGATGCTATTTACACTGGAGCCAGCAACGATTTGATTGATGCGGGGGCGGGTAATAACACCATTTACAGCTATGGTGGTGATGATTACATCAAGACTGCCGATGGTAATGATAATATCTATGCTTATGCCAGCAACCGCAACGACGACATTGGCCGCAGTAAAACCGTGATCAGCGGTGCAGGGCGTGACGTTATCTCGACCTCCTACAGTAACGATACGGTTATCGTGGGTGACGGCCAGAAGACGATCCGCACCTACGGTGGTAATGACACAATCATCACGGGTAACGGCAATAACTATATTGATACGGCTGTTGATCGTCGTGCGGGTAGTGGCGGGCAAACCCTGATCAAGACGGGAGACGGTAATAATGTGATCCATACCAGCAGAACGGATGATCATATCGTGACCGGGAATGGGAATGACACCATCTATGCATACGGTGGGAATAACATTATTGAGTCCGGTGGGGGCAACGACGTTATTTATGCTTATGACCTCGACCGGAATAATGACAAAGATAAATTGAATTATATCGACGCCGGATCAGGGAACGATACTGTCCATGGCACGCAGGGAATAGACACCATCATTGGTGGGCTGGGTGATGATATGTTGTACGGCTACGGTGGCAACGATTTGTTCATCTTCAGCGGGAGCGCGGGTAAAGACATCATCGGCGACTTCAATGTCAAAGAAGACAAAATAATGTTCACTGATTCCTCCGTGAGTTTTGACGATCTGCACTTTAAGGCGGTCAATAACGACACAGTGATATCTTATCTGGACAGTCAGGTTACCCTGCGCGGCGTAGCCATCAGCAAGATTGAAGAAAGCATGTTTATTTTCTAACCCCGTCCCCAGCCAGATAACCAAGGCGTTATCCTTGTTGTCTGGCTGATTTTTGTTACCCTTGGGCACTGATTTCACATTTACCCCAGGGTTGATACCGAACAGGTTCAGCACGTTTACCAATGGGTATAGACATGTCCCGAACCCAGCGTTTACTTGATTTAATGCAAATCCTGCGTCGTCATCGCTATCCGCTGGCGGGCCATGCCCTGGCCGAAGAACTGAGGGTCAGTATGCGTACCCTGTATCGCGATATCGCCACCTTGCAGCAGCAGGGGGCGGATATTGCCGGTGAGGCGGGCGTTGGCTACATCTTGCGGCCAGGATTTATGCTGCCGCCGCTGATGTTTTCGCCGCAAGAGACGGAAGCGCTGGTGCTGGGGATGCGTTGGGTTGAGCGCAGAGGCGACAGCCAGTTGGCAAAGGCCGCGACCAATGCGCTGGCAAAGATTGGCGCAGTCTTACCTAATGAATTGCGGGAAGAACTCGACGCCAACACCCTGTTGATCGGCCCGGTGGAGGAGGTCAAGGTGGCCGATGAAACACGGGTGTTGATCCGTGAAGTGATCCGCCTTGAACGCAAGATCAGCGTGGAATATCAGGATCAGGCGGGCAATGTCAGCGAACGTACTCTGTGGCCGTTTGCCATGGGCTACTTTGAACAGGTTCAGGTGCTGATAGCCTGGTGCGAACTGCGTGCTTCATTTCGTCATTTCCGCCTGGATCGCATCCGCACGCTGACGCAGTTACCACAACGCTATCCGCAAGGCCGCCGGGCATTGATGAAAGCGTGGCGTGAAACCGAGGGGATTGGCTCAACCTAATGGGCTACTGCCAGAAACTGACAGTCGGGCAGGCTAGTCTATGGGTATCGGGAACACTGAGGTTCCCTTGATTACCAGGAGACAAGCATGATAACGCCAAGCATGACCATTATTTATGTGGATAGCCCAGAAAAAAGCGCCGATTTCTATCAGCAACTGTTAGGCGTGGCGCCGGTTGAAAAATCACCCACCTTCGCGATGTTTGTCTTCAGTAACGGCTTTAAGCTGGCGATGTGGTCGAAGCACACCGTGGAGCCCGCCGCGAAGGCAAGCGGTGGTGGGGGGGAAATCAGTTTCGTCTGTGAACAACAGGAACAGGTCGATGCGCTCTATCAGCAGTGGCAAGCTGCAGGATTAACGATAGCGCAACACCCGGTAGCGATGGATTTCGGCTATACCTTTGTGGCTGAAGACTTGGATGGCCACCGCCTGCGTGTTTACCAGTTTTACGGTTAATCCGGCACGTTGGTGTACAAATGTAGGCGCTTGACCAATAAGCGTAACGGTTGGGCATCCGGCTTGTATTTATGCTTCACCGTTGCCGCGTCGTAGTTGAGCAACTCGCCAATTTTTGGCACCTTTGCCCCAGCCTCTAACTGGCAGAGGGCTATCAGCGGCAGCGGGCAGGGGTGTTGAACCTGTTTTTGCTGCGGCTGATACCAGGCGCGTGCGATCGGTTGTACCTTAACTGGCCGCTTGATCTTTAGCTGCGCATTTTGCGGCAGGCGGCTGACATCATCGATCTCACGGCTGACCAGTTCAGCCCATTGCTCGCGATCAAACGGCGGCACCGCCCGCCCGGCCTTTTGGCTTTTTTCCAACTGGGTAAGAATATCGTCGCGCTTGACGTTCTTGATGATGTGCTTGTTGGCCCAGCCGAAGCGCACGGAGTCAGGATTGGTCAGCAAAATCAGCGAACGATAGGCGCTAAGGGTGATCAAACCATGCAAGCGGGTATGCACAAAATCGAAACGTTGTTCTGGAGCCAAGCCGGACTCAACGGTGATGATCTGTTCCAATTCGGCTTTCAGGCGGTTGATTTGCGCAATCTGCTGCTGTAGAGCCAGATACTCGGCATTATCCACCGCCAGGCAGAGCACCCCGGGCAAACGCACGGCGGCCTTACTGCTGACGTGTGGTTGATTATGATGGATAAACAAGCGCTGGTAGTGTTCCAGAGCCAGCTCACGGGCCGCCTGGCCAACATGTTGCTCTACGTTGATTTGTTCAACAGCGACATGCTCTTTGCCTTTTTCGATCTCGGGTAAGGTAAAAACCCGCGCGGCGAGGAGAGGTAGCGGCAGGATCTGCTGGTGCAGTGTCGCTAATGCCTGTTCCAACTCGGCAAAGCACGCATTCATTCTGCCAATAAGACTGTATTTATCCATCTCCCCTCCTTTTTTAGTTACAACATACATTAGACGTAAACACAAAGAAAGGGGCAACTTCAGCCCCTTAGCACTATTAACCACCGAGTCGTTCAAGCCAAACAGGGAGATATCGCCCTTTTAAACACGCGTGGCTTCCGGCAGTTTCTTCAGATAGCGCGCCACCAACAGGGCTAAAAGTAACATCGCGCTGATAAATGTCACCACGCCGCTCCAACCGAAACTGTGCCAGAACACGCCACCCAGGGTTCCGGCAACGCTGGAACCTACATAATAACAGAACAGATACAGCGACGAAGCCTGGCCCTTGGCGCGGCGCGCGCGGCGACCGATCCAACTGCTGGCAACCGAGTGCGCGGCAAAGAACCCAGCGGTAAACAGCATCATACCGATAAAGATCGCCGCGAGCGGTGCCAGAGTAGTGATCAGGATCCCAGCCAGCATAATCAGGATTGAAACCAGCAGCACGGGCCCGCGCCCGAAGCGGGTCGTCAGGGATCCCGCTTTGGGTGAGCTGTACGAACCGGTGAGATAAACCACGGAAAGCAACCCAACGGCGGCCTGGCTGAGATGGTAGGGATCGGCCAACAGGCGATAGCCAATATAGTTGAACATGGTGATAAAACTGCCCATCAGCAGGAAACCTTCGGCAAACAGCAGCGGCAGCCCTTTATCATGCCAATGCAGCCTAAAGTTGATCAGCAGGGTATGCGGGCGCAGCGAACTGGCCCGAAAATGTGTTGATGCCGGTAAAATGCGCCAGAACATAAAGGCGGCCGCCAGCGCGAACAGCCCAATAACCGCCAAGGCAATGCGCCACGAGAAGAAATCAGTCAGCACCCCGGTAACCAAACGCCCGCTCATGCCGCCAATGGAGTTGCCGCTGATATACAGCCCCATCGAAAAGGCGACAAAGCTGGGGTGAATCTCCTCACTCAGATAGGTCATGCCAACCGCTGCAACGCCGCTCAGTGAAAGCCCTATCAGGGCGCGCATGAGCAGAATGCTGTGCCAACTGGTCATAAAAGCACAAATCAGCGTACAGATCGCCGCCAGCAGTAAGGCCACGACCATCACCGGCTTGCGGCCAACGGCATCGGACAGTGGGCCGGTGAACATCAGGCCGATAGCCAATAATCCGGTAGAGAAGGAGAGCGAAAGGCTGCTTTCGGCGGGAGAGATGCCAAAATCTTGCGAAAGCACCGGCAGAATGGGTTGTACACAATACAGCAGAGCAAAAGTGGCTAAACCAGCGGAAAACAATGCCAAGGTGACGCGCGTAAATTGCGAGGTACCACGTTCGATAAAGGGCAGTTTGTTCAGCGTTGAGCGTCTGGTTTTGGCTAAGGCACTAGCGTCATCATGCGGAGTCAGCGTTAGCGGTGTGGTGGCCGCAGAACGCACTGGGGTTGTCACAGCATTTCCTTACCGGGTTCGGAAGAATAAAAACACGTCTTGAGTCACAAAATGATAGGGAGAGGGCAGTTTTTTGTCTAATATATTAATCATTACAATTGAGACTTTTAAAATATGAATATTGAGCTCAGACACCTGCGTTATTTTGTCGCCGTCGCAGAAGAGCTGCACTTTGGCCGTGCGGCGGAACGCTTACGGATTTCTCAGCCACCGCTGAGCCAGCAGATCCAAGCGCTGGAAGAGATGGTCGGTGCACGTTTGCTGGCACGCAATAACCGCAACGTCGGGCTGACTCAGGCCGGGGAGATGTTTCTCAAAGAGGCTTATCAGGTACTCGATCAGGTTAACCGTGCGGCAGAGAAGGCCGCTCGCCTTGAGCGCGGTGAGATCGGCGAGTTGACCATCGGTTTTACCTCTTCCGCGCCCTTTATCAGCGTGGTATCACGCAGCCTGCGGGCATTTCGCCAGTTGTCGCCGAACGTGCATATCAAAATGCGCGAGGTCAATACCAAACAGCAGCTCGAACCCTTGCTGAATGGTGAACTGGATCTGGGCGTTATGCGCAACACTCGCTTACCGGATGCGCTCCAGCATCAACTGCTGTTGTGCGAACCCTTGTTGGCGGTGGTGCCGAACGGTCATCCACTTACCCAAATGGCCCCCGGTACGCTGCGTTTCGCCGATTTGGCGCAAGAGCCTTTCGTGTTCTTTTCCCGTGAGGTGGGTACGGCGCTGTACGATGAAATTCTGGCGCTGTTGGCCAATGCTGGCGTCTCTCCCTACATTACTCAGGAAGTGGGCGAGGCAATGACGATCATTGGCCTGGTGGCCGCCGGATTAGGGATTTCTATCCTACCGATGTCATTTGGCCGGGTGAAAATTGACGGCGTCACCTATCTCCCGTTGGCTGAACCGGATGCGATGACTGAAGTCTGGCTGGTTCATCACCGTAACCGCCCGCTGACCGTTGCCGCCCAAACCCTGATGGCGTTAATGCTGAACCTGCACAAATAAAACTCGCTTTGTGGCTAAATATCGGTGAATTTGTGCTGTTAATCACATAACGAATCAAATAGTTGACGCTGTATTCCAAAAGCCCCACCATAGCCTTTAGTCTTTATTTAGAAGCGCGAAAAATAGTAGGAGCAGGTTTGTGATTGCGGATGGGCAGCCTGGGCATATTGATCAGATCAAGCAAACCAATGCAGGGGCAGTGTACCGGCTGATTGATCAGTTGGGGCCGATTTCGCGCATCGAATTGTCAAAATGCGCACAGCTTGCGCCCGCCAGTATCACCAAGATCGTGCGTGAGTTACTCGAAGCGCACTTGGTGAAAGAAACTGAATATCAGGAAATCGGTAGCCGTGGCCGCCCGGCGGTCGGCCTGGTGTTGGATACCGAAGCCTGGCATTACCTCTCTGCCCGCATCAGCCGGGGAACCATTACGCTGGCGCTGCGCGATCTCAGCAGCAAAATGGTGGTTGAAGAACTGCTGCCGCTTGATGCTGAACATCCGGACCCTCTACTGCAACGCATCGTGGGCGAGATCGACCGCTTTTTTATCCGCCATCAAAGCAAGCTGGAGCGCTTAACGGCGATCGCTATCACCTTGCCGGGGATGATCGATACCGCGTCGGGCATTGTCCACCGGATGCCGTTCTATGATGTGCACGAGATGGCGCTGGGGCCGGCATTAGCCTCGCTCACCGGGTTGCCGGTCTATCTGCAGCATGATATTTGTGCCTGGACCATGGCCGAGGCTTTATACGGTGCTTCGCGCGGTAGCATGAATGTTATCCAGGTGGTGATCGATCATAACGTGGGGGCGGGAGTGATCACCAATGGCCGCGTTCTGCATGCCGGTAGCCGCAGCGTGGTGGAAATTGGCCATACTCAGGTGGATCCTTACGGCAAGCGCTGCTATTGCGGCAATCACGGCTGCCTGGAAACGGTCGCCAGCATCGAAAACATGCTGGAAATCGCCCAGCAACGTTTGGGGGGCTCAATGACCTCCATGCTGCATGGCGCTCCCTTGAGCGTCGAATCCCTGTGTGATGCTGCGCTGGCCGGCGATCAGCTAGCTAAAGACATCATTCTTGGCGTTGGGCACAGCGTTGGGCGCATTGTGGCGATCATGGTCAACCTGTTTAATCCGGAAAAGATCCTGGTAGGCTCACCGTTGAACCGCGCCGCCGAAATCCTCCACCCGGCGATTGCTGCTTGCATCCGCCAGCAATCTTTACCCGCTTACAGTGAGCATGTGCAGGTTGAATCCACTCAGTTTTTCAATCAGGGCACCATGCCGGGTGCGGCCTTGGTCAAAGAAGCGTTATATAACGGCTCGTTGCTGGTAAAACTGTTACAGGGCTAATGTAAAACTCTTCTATCAGAGTTTCTTAATGTTTACCGCCAAAATATTGAGCTACCTCAAGCTCCTTCTGGTTTGCATCCCCTAGACTTTTCACTGTCAGGCTACTCGCGCTGCGATTGGTGGCGATCTTTTAGTTAACGGAGCATTTCAGGGCAATCTATTCATGTTAAAGCGTTTATTTGTTACAGGCACGGATACCGACGTAGGTAAAACCGTGGTTTCCCGCGGATTACTGCAGGCATTTGCTGCACAGGGCCGCTCAGCGGCAGGGTATAAGCCCATTGCGGCGCGTTGCCAGGAAACCAGCGAAGGCATTCGAAATAAAGACGCTTTGGTTCTGCAGGCTTCGTCCTCTATGCCTTTGTCTTATGAAGAAATTAACCCGATCACCTGTCTGGATGAGGTCTTTCACGCTCATGCTACGCAGGATATTGACTACGGCGTGATGAGCCGTGGGTTGCAGCATCTTGCCACCAAGGCCGACACCGTGGTGGTCGAGGGCAGCGGTGGCTGGCGCGTATTGATGAACGATCTGCGCCCTTATGCTGAATGGGTGGTGCAGGAACAATTGCCGGTGATCCTGGTGGTTGGCATCAAGCTGGGGTGTGTCAGCCATGCGTTGCTGACGGCCCAATCGATTCTTAACGATGGCTTACCATTGTTGGGATGGGTCGCCAACCGCATTAATCCCGGTTTAGCGCACTATGCTGAAACCATCGACGCACTGCAGCAACGCATTCCCGCACCGCTGCTGGGTGAGATCCCTTATCTGCCACGCGCCGAACAGCGCGAATTGGCGCAATATCTGGATATCACCAGCCTGATGGATCGTTACGCGTTGTGATAAACCGACCGCGGGCGTAACCCACGCGCGATGGTTGTAGCGATCACACAAGCCAGCAGCATTCCGGGGAGTAGGGTATATTCCCCGGTCATTTCAAATACCATCAACGCCGCCATGATCGGCGCATGAGTGGTTGCAGCCAACAGGGTTGCCATACCGGTCAGCGCCATCAGGATCGGCACTGCGCTTCCCAGTTCCGGCCAGAACGCACACAGTTGCCCCAGCAGCGAACCCAGCGCGGCTCCCACGAATAATGTCGGGGTAAATACGCCTCCAGGCGCACCAGAGCCACTGCTGGCCAGCACAGCCAGCAGCTTGCAGATCAGAATCGCGGCCAGCAGTAATAGGCCCGGCGGCGCGTTGAGCAAAGATTGCACCACGCTGTAACCGTTCCCCCAGACTTCAGGAAACAACAAAGAAAGCAGCCCAACGATCAACCCACCCAGCGCCAGTTGGAAGGGGGGAATGAGGTTCAGCGAGCGGAATGCGCGCCCGCTGGCGGCCATCGCCCACAGGAACAGCGGGCCAGAAACGCCCGCCAAGACGCCTAACAGCGCCATCAGCAGATATTGCACCGGCGAAGGGGGCAGTAGAGGAACGACAAGATACAACGGCGCTTGGCCACCGTTAAGCAGGTTGGTCATCAACAAGGCGCTGACGGCGGCAATCACCACCGGCCCGAGAGAGGCCAGCATCAGCGTACCGAACAAGATCTCGGCAATGAACAGGCTGCCCGCCAGCGGCGCATGATAGGCGCTGGCCATGCCGGCCGCTGCTGCGCAGGCCATCCACAGCTTCCATTCTCTGGCGTGGGTAAAACGTTGGGCAAAAACCGAGCCGACCAGCGTCGCCAACAGGATCATCGCCCCTTCGCGGCCAATTGCGCTACCGCTGGAGACCACCAGTAACGAGGCAAGGCTCTTGATGAGGCTGGCAGAAACATCCAGCCGCCCGTCACCGGTTTCTATTGCTTCCATATAATCGGTAGGGGCCGCAGAGGGCTGATGCCGATAGCGCTGAAAAATCCACAGCAACAATCCGGCCGCCAATCCCCCCAGCGCCGGGGTGAGCGCTCTGCGCCAAGTGGGGAGCGCCGCGGCGGCGGCTACCAGGCTACCGCTGTCGTGCCCCAACAGCAGCAACTCCAGCCCGAGCATGCTGCGGTGGAACAACCAGACGGCCAGCGCAGCCGAAATGCCCAAAAAGATGGCAATAGATAAGCGACGCAACAGGGCGCGGTAGTGGTGTAGATGGGCCCATCGTTTCATATTTCGGGAAATTGTGAGAAAAATGAAAGGTTCAGGTGGGCATTGTGCTGGCTTGCCCACCTGAAAACCAGTGAATATTTACGGGATCACTGGCGTAGTGGTGAAAGTATTAATTGGCCGGTGGTGTAGCAGGCTGATATTTACCGCTCATGCTTTCCAACAGAGCCACCAGATCGTTGACGTCGCTCTCCGGCAGGGTAACGCCGACCTGATATTTCAGCATGTCCTTCACCGCCTGATTCAGCGAAGTGACGCTGCCATCATGGAAGTAAGGCGCGGTCTGAGCGATATTACGCAGCGTTGGCGTTTTGAAGCGATTGCGGTCGGCTTCATTTTTAGTGACATTGTAACGCCCAAGGTCGGCATCGGTCGGATTCCCACGGGCGGCAAAGTAATCCGCTTTTACCCCCATGATTTCATAGGACTGGCCGCCAAGGTTAACCCCGGTATGGCAGGTGCCACATTTGTTCTGCTGGAACAATTGGTAGCCGTGCTTTTGTTGGGCGGTCAGGGCGCTTTCATCCCCTTTCAGATAACGATCAAACGGGCTGTTTGGCGTGATCAGCGTCTTTTCAAATTCGGCAATCGCATCGGTAATGTTGTCACCGGTAAAACCGTTGGCGTAAACCCGCTGGAAGTCTGCTTTCAACTGTGCGTCTTTTTCCAGCTTAGCGATAATATCGTTCCAGGAACCCGAGGCCATTTCGATCGGGTTCATCGGTGGGCCACCGGCCTGTGCCTGCAGATCGCTCGCGCGGCCATCCCAGAATTGTGCGATGTTGAAAACGGCATTGAATACCGTTGGTGCGTTGATCGGGCCTGACTGGTTGTTTACACCCAGTGAAGAGACACGGCCATCTACACCACCGGCACCCAGTTGGTGGCAATGCGCGCAGGAAATGCTGTTATCTTTCGACAGGCGTGGATCGTGGAACAAGCGGAAGCCCAACGCCACTTTTTGTGGATCGGTGGGCAGTGATTCTGGCAAAGGCCGCAACACGGCACCACGCAGCTCTGCCGGAGTATCCGGGCGAGCATAGTGCTGCTCACGCTGCTGGCGGATCCAGCTCAACAGCTCCTGCTGGTCAGCATCACTGATATTGCCGGACCAGTGCATCACTTTATACAGCGCCGGTGGCATAGTCTGGTTCTGTAACACGAACTCCAGTTTGGCGAGATCGGCCTCTGGCACAGCGGTTTTTTGCTGCAAAGCGGTGCGGGTAGCATCAAGGGTAAACTGCCTGCTGCCAGTACGAATATCATATTCCATCAACTGTTTGGCGATCGGCAGTTCGGCATAGAAGGGCAATTTGGCCGAAGCGGTATGACAATAGTCACATCCGTAACGGGTTAACAGAGCATCAATCCTGCTATCGGCAACGGCAGGGGCGCGTTGCTGATCGTAATGGTAGACATAGCCGACAAACCCCAAATAACCAACAACCGCTACAATGGCACATCCTAGGATAATTCTTTTAATCATGATCTCACTCCAATGAGTTTAGCTGCCAAGTTGCCCGACATCCGAGCTCGCTGATAAAAAAACGGGCTGCCGAGGTTGCCATGTCTCAAGGCGTTGCGACTTGACTGAAATCAAATTCTTCAATTGCCCTTAACTATCATTGAGATAGGTTTTAACGATGAGACAGGCGTGATGCAGCCTGTGGGTTCGTCTAGGAAATTACTTATAATTCAATATACTGTGCATAGCACTCTACCATGTTAACTCATTGTTGACGATCTGCCATAGCATATACCCCTTATTTTTATACTGTTTTTATCAGCGCTTAAAATGACTTATTGATTAATAATGGTTATTATTTTCTTTCGTTTAATTGTGTGACAACGTCACTTTAAATGGCAATGATGCTTTTCCGTGCTCGCAAAACAATCGGGTGGTTTTGATGAGGCACAACGGTATACTCGGTGAGAAATAAAAGACCGGAATCACCGATGACAAATAACCTTTCACCTGCACCCGTAGCCCACCGGCCGCTGATTCTCATCGCCTGCATGCTGGCAATGTTTATGTCTGCCATCGAGGCCACCATCGTGGCTACGGCGATGCCGACGATAATTGGCGATCTTGGCGGTTTTTCGCTGTTGGGCTGGGTTTTTGCCGTCTACTTGATGACGCAGGCGATAACTATTCCGATATACGGTCGGCTGGCGGATCTGTATGGCCGCAAACGTATCTTCTTCTTTGGGGCTTCGCTGTTTCTGCTCGGCTCTGTGCTGTGCGGTTTTTCACCCAACATGTATTGGATGATTGGGTTTCGTCTGCTGCAAGGGCTAGGCGCAGGGGCGATTATGCCGATTGCCACCACCATCATCGGTGATATTTATACCGCTACCGAGCGCCCTAAAGTGATGGGGTATATTTCCAGCGTGTGGGGCGTTTCGGCGATTATTGGCCCATTGCTCGGCGCGTTCATTGTACAGCATCTGCCTTGGGCGCTGGTATTTTGGGTCAACCTGCCGATCGGCCTGCTGGCCATGTTTTTCCTGGGGCGTTATCTGCCCGCCAGGCAGCAAGTGCGTCAGCATGCGTTGGACCTGGCGGGGACCGCCTGGCTGACGCTTTTTGTCACCGCCTTATTACTGGCGCTGTTGCAGGCAGAAATGTTGGGTTGGTGGGTGGTGCCATTACTGGGTGTAGCGCTGGTCGCTTTGCTACTGCTGATCCGCCAGGAGCGCCGTGCTCCTGAGCCTTTATTTCCGCTCGCGTTGTGGCAGAACCGGGTGATTTTGGCCGGTAACATCGGCGGCGTGGTGATTGGTGCCGCCATGATGGGGATCAGTGCCTTTTTACCCACCTTTATCCAAGGGGTGAAAGGTGGAACGCCGCTGGAAGCGGGCACCACGCTGGCGCTGATGTCGATCGGTTGGCCGTTGGCCAGCACCTTAAGTGGCCGCTTGATGTTGTTGACCTCTTATCGTACTACCGCGCTGTTGGGGGCTTTGCTGCTGGTCAGCGGTGGGTTGATTCTGCTGTTGCTGCAACCTGCGGGGGGCTTGCTGTGGGGGCGTTTAGCGGCCTTTATGGTGGGCGCGGGGATGGGACTATGCAACACCACGTTTCTGGTTTCAGTACAGAATGCGGCACATTTCAGCATTCGCGGCATCGCCACCGCCTGTACCGTCTTTACCCGCATGATGGGATCGGCGATCGGTACCGCTATTTTAGGTGCGACGCTCAATATCAACTTGCAAATGCGTTTGCCAGAGACGGTCGATCCGGTGCAACAGCTGATGGACCCGGCGGCAAGAAATGCTATGTCGCCAGAAACCTTGGCCAGCCTGACGCAGCAGGTGGCAGCCTCGATGCACTGGGTGTTCCTGGTGTCGGCCCTGTTGTCTCTGTTTGCTTTGGCAGCGGCCATGCTGATCCCGGCGCGTCGTCGGCCACAGGGTGAAGGTGAAGAGGTGGAGCCGGTGTAAAAACAGAAAGGGCGCAGCCTGAAGGTGCGCCCTGCACAGATTATTGCGCCGTCTTGGTATCCTGAGAGGTTCCGGTCTGTGCTGCATCAGCGCCGTCATCACCGTTGTGCAGGCGAATGTAGACGATTTTTTGCGTGTCGAAGCCACAGTGGCCAACCACCAGCCCACCGGCCTGGCTAACCTGATCGTTAGGCACAATCTCCAGTTTGAAACCCGACTCGGGTACGCCGTTGTTGACGATCTTCTGTGCGATATCCGCTTTCACGGTTTCGCATGAAGAGACGGCGGCAAGGGCGGTTAATGGTGCGCTAACCAGCAGTAATGTCGTGAGTACCAATGCTTTTTTCATCATTCAACCCTTTTTTGAGAATGAATTTCCTTTGACAGGATAACAGCATTCCGCCGGATGGCTTAATCCCATTGTCCGCTTAACGATTAATCGGCCGACCCGTTTGGCGATCCAGACACTTGCGGGTGGTGGATTCCCAATAGGCATTGACGTTGTAGCTGTTGTTGCAGCTCTCTTCGTCATCAATGGCGCGATCGACCTTATCAAACTCTTTTTCAACGCGGGTATTCACCTTGCGGCGCAGGGAACGGGTATCATCCCACTGTTCCTTGCTTTGCTGCGCCTGTTGGCCGTTCGCCGCGCTATCACCGTTGACGGTGACACAGGTGCTGCCTTGGGTGCAGTTTGCTGCCAAGGCCGGAGCCTGCCAGCTCGCCGCCAATATCAACATCGCGACGGGTAGCATCCCGCACATCAGTCGCTGAATAGAGAGTGATTTCATTATTTCATCCTTATAAGTTAGCGTTGCGTCATTCGGCGACACCCGCTGTAACATTGGGCTAAATATATCATCGCGATCTTGCATTACACCAGCCTAGCGCGGTGTTCGTTTAATTTTTAGAGAGAATATGTCACTGATGTTAAAAACGACTTTGCTGTTTTTTGCGACCGCGCTTGCAGAAATTGTCGGTTGCTTTTTGCCGTATCTGTGGCTGAAAAAAGGTGCTTCTACCTGGCTGTTGTTACCTGCCGCAGCCAGCCTGATGCTGTTTGTCTGGTTGCTGACCCTGCACCCAGCCGCCAGCGGGCGCGTGTATGCCGCTTATGGGGGTGTCTATGTGGCAACGGCACTGCTGTGGTTGCGGGTGGTGGACGGTGTGAAACTGTCGGCGATGGACTGGCTGGGCGCGGGGGTGGCATTAGCCGGGATGCTGATCATCGTAGCCGGTTGGCGCACGGCGTAAACGGAAAGCGGCAGGGCGCGTTGGCCCTGCCAGTTGGGATCATGACTCGCGGTGGATGCTTAAACCGGCAAAGGACTGGCAGACTGGCATCATTTCCAGCGTGTTGATGTTAACGCGCGCAGGCAAGGTCGCTACCCAGAACACCGATTCGGCGACGTCTTCCGGCGTCAGGGCATTGGCACCGGCATAGGTTTTGTCTACCTTGCCATCATCGCCTTTAAAACGCACGTTAGAGAACTCGGTGCCACCCACCATGCCCGGTTCGATATCGGTGACGCGAATATGGGTGCCGTGTAAATCGGCGCGCAGGCCCAGGCTGAACTGCCGCACAAAGGCTTTGGTTGCACCGTACACGTTGCCACCGGCATAAGGCCAGTTGGCCGCGGTAGAACCGATGTTGATCACGTGGCCGACATTGCGCTCCACCATGGCAGGCAGCAGTGCACGAGTCATGTTCACCAGCCCTTTGGTATTGGTATCGATCATGGTTTCCCAATCGTCGGCATTGGCTTTGTGCGCAGGCTCCAGGCCCAGCGCCAGCCCGGCGTTATTGACCAGAACGTCGATCTGGCGCAGTTCGGCGGGTAATGCGGCGATCGCCTGCTGAATTGCCGCACGATTGCGAACATCCAAACGCACGATGTGTAGTGCTTCACCCAATTCTGCTTGCAACTCTTCCAGGCGCTCCATGCGGCGGCCAGTGGCAATCACCTGATGGCCTTCACGCACAAACTTGCGGGCAATGGCTGCACCAAAGCCGGATGTGGCACCCGTAACAAAAATGATCATCTTACTGTTCCTCAACTGTTTTTACCCTGCGTCCACTCTAGCGCGGCGCTATCGCCTCGGCAAATTTAACCGGCGATCGCCGGCAGGTGATAGACCACGCAGTCATATTTGATATTCTCGCGCCGGCCTTTGATTATGCCCCCCAGGGATTCGGCAATGCGACGGCTTGGGGTATTCTGTTCGGCAACCGGATAGATAAAGTATTGTGGGTGATAACGCGCGCTGGCCCAGGCGGCGATCGCCAGGGTGATTTCGCGGCCATAGCCTTGACCATGCAGGCTTTCTTTCACCCAGACACCCAGTTCCGGGGTGGGCGTACGCAGGCCGTGCACACCGCCCATGCCGACAAACTGCTTGCTGTCGCGCATGCGGGCCACAAAGATGGCTTCTTCGCCTTCACGGATCAACGGTAGCCAATTTTCCCAAACGCTGGCAAAAGCCGCGAGGGATTCCTCTGGTTCAAAATTCATAAAACGCGTCAGCGTCGGGGTTATCGCCTGGTAGACATCACCTGCATCTGCGGCGGTAAAAGGGGCAATCAACAACCGATCGGTGTTCACTCGGCACTGAGAAAGGTCACTGTGATTCATTATTATTACCTCGCTTTTCAGGCCCAAAACGGCAAAAACCCGCCCCCGAAAAAGCAGGGCGGATCGTTGATAATACGTTGATTGGCGTCAGATGCGACTTATTTTTGCTGCAGGCGGGCGGCGAGCAATAGCCGATCGCCAGCGAAGTCACCGTCGGGCGGGCCAGTAGCCAGGCCTGAGCGAGAATCTCTTCGGATTTGCCAGCAGAGTAGACATCGGCAGTATCGAACAGGTTGATCCCCGCATCCAGGCACATAACAAGCTGGTCGTGGGTTTGGTTAACATCGGTGTCACCGGTTTTGGCGTGCCTTGGTTGCCATTGTTTTTTCAGAAATTGCCGGGTGGGATTTTTTCTGGCGGATGACATTCCCCGCTTCGCCACCCAACGTAAAGCTATCCAGCACCGCCAGCAAGGCGATGACGCCGATCGCCACAAAAGCCAGATGAAAATCGGCGAGCGTTACGCCGCCGTCTGGGCGTGGCATCAGCATTTCCGCTAAACGCAGCGCCAACGCACCGATGGCAATGCCAAGACCGCTGCCCATCTGTTGCGCCATATTGAATAGCGTATTGGCTCCGTTCATACGCGGCTGCGGCACTTCGGAAAATGCCAGCGTATTCAGGGCGGTAAACTGCATTGAGCGCGTTAGCCCGCTAACAAACAGCAGCGCCACAATCAGCCAGGTTGGCGTTTGCGGCGTGAGCAGGGCGCAGGCGAAAATGGTGGCGGCATTCAATAGGCCGTTAACCACCAACGTGGTACGAAAGCGAAAGCGGTAAAGAATGGCGGAAGTAAAAGGCTTCATCAGCAAGTTACCGGCAAACACCGCCAGCACCAGCAGCCCGGCATCGAAAGCGTTTAACCCGAAGCCAATCTGGAACAGCAGCGGCAGCAGGAAAGGCACGGCACCGATAGCCATGCGGAACAGCGTGCCACCCCCTATTGTGACGGCGTAACTTTTTATCTGCAATGCCCACAGATCGACCAGCGGATAGGCAAAACGTTTGGCATGACGCACTGCCAACGCCGCCAATGCCAGGCTGCCAGCCAGGCACAAGGTGGGCACCAGCCAGGAAAGCTGCGTGCTGTTGACCCGATCCAGCCCAAACATCAAACCAAAACAGGCCACCCCGGTCAGCACAAACCCCAGTCCGTCGAACGGCACTCCTTTTTGTGCTGCTTCAGGCGGGATCAAACGCCAGGCAAAGAATAGCGCGATGATCCCTAAGGGAAGGTTGAGGATAAAAATCCAGTGCCAAGAGGCATAGGTGGTGATGAATCCGCCGATCGGCGGCCCGAGGACCGGTGCGGCTAACCCTGGCCAGGTGATCGTGGCAATAGCCTTAATCAGGTCGGCTTTAGCGGTGTTACGTAAAACCACCAGGCGGCCGACCGGCACCATCAGCGCACCGGCAAACCCTTGCAAGATGCGAGCTGCGGTAAAAAACGGCAGGCTGGTACTCAGCGCGCACAATATTGAAGCCAGAGTAAAGAGTACCAACGCCGCGGCGAAGATATTGCGTGCGCCAAAGCGGTTGGCGATCCAACCACTGGCAGGAATAAACACCGTCAGGGTCAGGATATAGGCAGACACACCGATGCTCATATCCACCGGTTGTACACCAAAGGACGCCGCCATTTGCGGCATGGCGGTGACGATCACCGTGCCATCAAGGTTTTCCATAAAGAACGCCCCAGCGACCAACAACGGCAGCGCACTGGCACGGAAAAAACCACTCATAGGTGGCTCCTGGCGGAGCACAACAACGGCGCAGACATAATAGAAATCCCGTTTCAGTAATCTTGGCCTCAGCAGAGTTTTTGAGCATAGCGCATCAGGGGAGGTTAAAAAGTGATGAAATCAGTGATTATTAGCGGGCACGGCAAATTCAGGCGGATAGTGCCGAGACGGCAGCGCTGCAAAAAGATCGCATCGCGCTGAACGCGGTGCCACCGCGTTATCGTTCCAGCTTTTTCCAACATATTTGGGGTATTCGGTGAGCCTCTGTTATCAGAGGCTCGCTTATCCACCGTTGCCCCTTTAATCCAGTAAGCCCCGCTGTTGCAGCGTGTACTTGGTGGCTTCATTCAGATCGTAACGGGCAAGATCCTCTTTCTTCACCCAAGCGTAATCGGCAAACTCATCGTTGATGGTGATCTCGCGATTGGCGGCGTGGCAGTCAAAAATCAGGTAAACCATGTAGATCTGCTCTTTGCTGCCGTCTTCATAGGTTTTTATCCGCACGTCGTCGCGAAAGGTCCAGGGCTGAATGCGATCCAGCACCAAGGCGGCGCCCAGTTCTTCACGCACCTCGCGGCGCAACGCTTCTTCGATGGTTTCTCCCGGCTCCATACCACCGCCAGACAGTGCCCACTGGCCGGGAAAGACGCCTTTATGTGCGGCCATTTTGCATAATAGATAAGCGTTGTCGTTCTCAATTAACGGGCAAACAATAATACGTTGGCGCATAGCGGCTCCATTTCCAAGCGTGATACAAGAAGGCTTACTGCAAAGTTTCAGCGCATTATAGCCTTTCGTTGGTGTGGTTTATTGTGGTAACGGATTAAAATATGGGGAAGATAACAATGAGAGGGATGTTATGAATTACCAAGTGGCACCTTTTTGGTTTTACTCGGGGAAAATAGTTTTGATGGTATTCCTCGCGATCGGTTTGGCACTGTTTGGCATCAATGCGTTAGTATTTTATTGCCTATTGGCGGGTTTGGTCATCCCTGTGGCAACCTCTATGCGGTTACATCAATTGGCACAAAAGGGCCTGGTGGTGATCCCAAAAGAACATTCGCAGTGGACGGTTTACGTACAGGGCATTCCCGTTCAGGAAACCCGTAGCGTATTAACGAATCCATGTTTTGCCTTTCAGGAGCATCTGCACGCCTTTTTCCTGCGCGCGTTCGTGGTTAAATTTATCATTCAAGCAGGCACAGGGCTGATGCTGATTTTTCAGCTTTGGCATCAGGCCAATTGGTGGATCTTGGGCTTGGGTGTGGTTGCTGCATTTGGGGTGCTGTTAAAGTGCGTTGACAGCGCTAAAACGCTTCTTTCTATTGTTCGTCACTCATGGGGAGTGGAAAAGGTCACTACCCAGAAAGAGAGCCTTTGGTATCGTGCAAGCTTCAACAGGCAAGGGCAACCAGTAGCGGCCCTGCAACGGTTGCTGGCATTTTAAGGGGAACTCAGGGATGAGAAAAACGCTCATCCCCAGGAGAGCGGCAATTACAGCTTTGCCCGATACTCATCTTCCATCTGGGTAAAAGTGGCCCAGAACGGGCGCGGAGGGCGCTCCTGCAGGCGATCGCGCAGGATATCCAGGTGAGTGTGCCAGCCACCGGCGACGTTGAGCATGGTATCGCGATTGGGCAGGCGGCGGTGGATCACCGTCAGCAGCACGTTATCGCCCTGTTCCACCAGCTCAAAGGTGACTTCGGAAGGGCGGCCTTCGCCCTGTTCTGCCCAGGTAAAACTCAGCAGCCGCGGGGGAAAAATACAGGTAATATGGCCAGTGTTGGTGACTTTACCGCCATATTGCTTATATTTGGCCGGTGGATTTTCATGTTCGCCAGCCAGCTCAGAATTACAGAACACCAATTCAACTGTGGCACCTTTCTGCAACGTCATTTCACCGGTGGCAAGCCAGGTGGCGCGTTTGTCCGATTCGGTCAGGTAGGCCCAGACTCGCTCAAGCGGGCCAGGCAACAGCCGTTGAATACGCAGCGTACCGGGTTCAATGATCATACCGTAATCGTTCATGGTTCACTCCTTGAGTCGGCGTGCCGCAACGCGAGCTCCAGTGCGTCCAACCGCTCATTCCAGAAATGTTCATAAGTTTGCAGCCAATACATGGCTTGCGCCATCGGCTCGGGATCAAGCTGGCAAATATGGTTTCTTCCTTGCACGGTTCGTTGCACCAGCCCAGCCTGCTCCAGCGCTTTAATATGCTTGGATGCACCCGCAAGCGACATCTCGAAAGGTGCTGCCAGTTCACCAATGCTATGTTCGCCTTCAGCCAGCGTATGCAGGATGGCGCGCCTTGTCGGATCGGCCAATGCATGAAAAATGGCGTCCAGTTGTGACGAGGATAATTTAACCATGCGGTTAAATATAGAACAGGGTCGGTAATCTTCAACCCTCTTATTGTGGCTTTTTTATTACCTTGTGACGTGGCGCAATAGGGGAATGATAAATCGATTCTTGTTATAAACTATCCTTTTCCTCTGGCTATCATTGTTTAACCTTTAATGATCCTGCGGCTGTTGCGCCAGCCTGAAGCACAGCAGTGTAGGTTTGATTTTAATGACATCACCTATTACCTGGAGCATGAAACCCACTTCCGACGTGCAGGACGTAGGGCATTGCTGCCGCTATGTTTGCGCTGATGGCGCATAACGGCATAGATAAGGACGTTATTATGTTTTTTGGCGTGTTGTTTGCCTTGTCTGCCGGGCTGATGTGGGGGCTGATTTTTGTCGGCCCGGTATTGGTGCCGGATTATCCGGCGGCCCTGCAATCAACCGGGCGCTATCTGGCCTTTGGTGCGATCGCGCTGCCCCTGGCGTGGCTCGATCGCCGCCGTTTACGGCAATTGCGGCCCAAGGATTGGCTGGAGGCGTTGAAACTGAGCGCCATCGGTAATCTGCTTTATTACCTGTGCCTGGCCAGCGCGATTCAGCGCACCGGCGCGCCGGTTTCGACCATGATAATTGGTACGTTACCGGTGGTGATTTCTGTCAGCGCCAATCTGTTGTACGGCCAGCACGATGGCCGGCTTTCCTGGCGTGCATTGACCCCGGCCCTGGTGCTGATTGTTACCGGGCTGCTGCTGGTCAATATTGCCGAACTGATGGGTAAGGAGGTGGCCGTGGATGCCTGGCGCTATCTCAGCGGATTGCTGCTGGCCTTATTGGCCGTGGCTTGCTGGACCTGGTTCCCGCTGCGCAATGCGCGTTGGTTGCGCGCAAATCGACATCAGCGGCCAATGACTTGGGCGACAGCGCAGGGGGTGGTAACGCTGCCGCTGGCATTGGTGGGGTATTTGCTGGTGTGCGGGCAGTTGGCACTGACGCAGCCGCAGTTTGCGTTGCCACTCGGCCCAAGGCCGGAAGTTTTTATACCGCTGATGATCATCATTGGCATTTTGTGTTCATGGATAGGTACGCTGTGCTGGAATGAGGCGAGCCAACGTTTGCCGACGGTGCTGCTCGGGCCGTTGATTGTGTTCGAGACTCTGGCCGGGCTGGCCTATACCTTTATGCTACGCCACAGTTGGCCACCGTTGTTGACGCTGTGCGGCATTGCTTGCCTGGTGATTGGGGTTATTTCCGCTATGTGTATCAAACCGGAGCCGATGGTGGTGGCGGTAAAAGAATAACGCCTTCCGGCATCGATGTGCGCCGAGATGCCGATATTGCGCTAGCGTTCGATGGTAGTGGTTTTATTAAACAATGGCAGTGATAGGTAAAAGATATATAACAAAAAAACTAACCATAATGGCTTCCGCATTTTGTTGGCAGGCTGTTTAATATCGGGGCTATAAAATCCGAGCAACAACGTTGTTGAAAGGACTCGCCATGTCTGCATTCCGTGTTCTGTTTTTGCTGGCCGTTGCGGTGCAAATGCCGGTTTATGCCAAGCCCTTGGTGAAAACCAGCGCTGTGACAGAAGGAACTATCCACTGGCAACCTTGCCATAGTGCGGCTTTTCAACACTGGTTCACAGACGGGCCTCCGCCCCCAGAATTACAATGTGGCTATGTCGAAGCTCCGCTGGACTACCATCAGCGCGCAGCCCTAACCGTGCGCTTGGCGCTCACGCGTTTGCCCGCGCTAGGGGGTAAAAAGGGCAGTGTGGTGATGATTGCCGATGGGCCAGGGCAGCCTGGCATCAACCCACCGATTTCCGAGCAGGGTGCCGCGCTGAAGCTGCATAAATACTACGATATCATTGGTTACGATCCGCGTGGCGTGGGGCAATCAACGCCGAAAATCTCGTGCCGGCTGACGGAAAGTGAAGAAGCGCCTTTGCCGGATGAGAACGATATTCCGGGGTTGGAGCAACAGCAACGGAACCTGGTTGCGGCCTGTATCAAACAGACGAGCGGTGATGTGGTACAACAGATGGGCACCCAAGCGGCGGTACACGATCTGGATACCATTCGCCAGGCGCTGGGTGAACCGGCGCTGACCGCCGTAGCCTACTCCTACGGCACTAAAGTGGCGGCGCTGTATGCCGAGCGCTTCCCAAAGAAAACCCGCGCACTGGTGCTGGATGGTGTGGTGGATATTTCACAGGATGATTTCACTCAGCGCATCAATCAGGAGCGGGGTTTTCAGCAAAGCTTCCTGCGCTTCGCCGATTACTGCGAGAAAACCGCATCTTGCATGCTGACCAGCGAGCCGAACCGGGCGATCCAGCTGTATCACGCACTATTGCACAAGCTGCATGATGCGCCGCTGGTCACGCAGTCTGGCTATGAAATCTCGGCGGATGATGTGATCACGCTGACGCGTAGCTTACTGCCTTGGCATGAGCGTTGGCCCGAGCTTGCCGCTGCGTTGCGTAAAATCGATGCTGGGACTGCTGATGATGAAGTGACCGATTTAATCGACGCAGGCTATACCCCGAACACTGATGATGCGCAAACGGTGATCGCCTGCACCGATGTTGCTCGGCTCAGTAAAGACTGGCTGATGTTGCGTAGAGCACGTCAGCAAATCAACACTGCGGCGTCCTTCCCGAACTATCTGCCCCTGCATGAATACCCGCTCGAAGCGTGCGATTTCTGGCCTTATCCCGGCCAAGACAAACCGCACACGCCGGTCGTTTCCCCGCTGCTGCCCCCCTTGTTGTTTATTGCCCAGCATTATGATCCGCTCACGCCATACCATAATGCGTTGGCAATGTCGGCTGGATTCAAAAGCCCGCTGATCACCCGTGAAGGCGATGGTCATACGCTGGCGTTAACGGGAACGAATAGCTGCGTGGATGAGGCGGTGGTGGATTACTTGCTGATGCCGAAGAAAGTACGGCACGATAAGAGTTGCCGCTAAGCGAGCCGGGCAGGGTGCCCGGCCTGGGGATCAGTCGGCAAAGATATGCGCCTGGCCGAGAATGCTCAGGCTGACGTTTGATCCGACGCTAATCCCTTCGCGGCTGATGGTTTTAATCTCTACGGTTTCATGGCTGTCGGCCATGAACAGGCTAAGCGTGGAGACAAAACCGGCGAAGTCGATGTGGGTGACCACCGCTTGGCGCTGCGCGGGTTGCGGAGAAAGGCCAAGCTGGATCTGTTCCGGGCGCAGCATGATGCGCGCGTGGCCACGGCGCAGGCGATCGTCCACCGCAATGCGGCCCAGCACGCAGTCCGCCCAACCGTGCTCCAGGTTGGCGGAAAGCACCAGCGTCTCCCCCAGAAACGTGGCGGTGGGTTCATCCACCGGCCGCAGATAAAGCTCTTGTGGCTGACCTACCTGGGCCAGATTCCCGTTGCGCATCACCGCGACCTGATCGGCAAAGGAGAGAGCTTCGGCCTGATCGTGAGTCACCAGGATCGAGGCAACCTTGGCTTCGGCCAACAGCTCTGCCACCGCTTTGCGCGTTGCCGCCCGCAGGCCGGTGTCCAGTGCTGAAAAAGGCTCATCCAGCAGCATCAGGGTTGGCTGTTGCGATAACGCTCTGGCCAGCGCCACCCGCTGTTGCTGGCCGCCGGATAACTCATGCGGCCATAAGCTTGCCAAACGCCGATCCAGGGCCACCATATCCATCAGTCGATCGATATGATGCTGTTTTTCCCGCTTGCTGCCTTTCAAACCAAAGCCGATATTGCCCGCAACGCTGAAATGGGGAAACAGGGCGCCATCTTGCGGCACAAACCCGATGCCGCGCTGATGCGCCGGGATCCATACTCCATTATCGGCCAACGTTTTACCTTGCAACCGCACTTGCCCCTGATCCGGGGTTTCGAAGCCGGCAATAATGCGCAGCAACGTGGTTTTTCCTGAGCCAGAGGGGCCGACAATCGCGGTGCGGCTGCCTTCGGCGACCCGAAGATGAATACCTTCAAGGACCGTCACGCCGTTATAGGACTTACCAATGTCATGCAGTTCAAGCGTACTCATAATCCTGCCGTGCGTTTAGATTGAGAATAAAGAAGCCAGGTTAGCGGTAGTGACAAAACCACCATGATCAGGGCATAGGGCGCGGCCGCCACATAGTCTATCTCGCTGGTCAGCGCCCAGAATCCGGTAGCTAGGGTACGGGTGCCGTTCGGGGCGAGCAGTAGGGTAGCGGTAAGCTCATTGGTGATCGCCAGGAAAACCAAGGCGGCACCGGCCGCGGCACCGGGAGCCGCTAAACGTAACGTGGTGCTGCACAAAGCCTGCAGTGGCGTGCGCCCCAGGCTGCGCGCCACATTTTCCAGCTCGACCGGCGCTTGTGCAATGCCTGCCCGCAGATTGATCAGCGCTCTGGGCATAAACATCAGCAAATAGGCAAGCAGCAGGGTAATTTCGGTTTGATAAATTGGCCGGAACGCATGGATAGTAATGGTGACGAGCGCCAGCGCGACCACAATGCCGGGTAATGAACTGGTGACGTAGTTACAGCCTTCCAGCACCCGGTAGAGCCGCGCCGGGTAGCGCACCGAAAGCCAGGCCATGGGAATGGCACACAGGGTGATGATAAGCGCGCCACTGGCGGCTAAGGCCAGCGTTTGCCGGAGCGCGGGCCACAGATCGCTGTTATCCCAGATGGCAAAACCGCCCAGATAGAGCCAGCGTGTCAGCGTAATAAACGGCACTCCTAACGCCAGTGCGGTCAGTGCCAACGGCAGTAACTGGCAGAGCATTCCGGCAACGGGGCTGAGTGGGTAGGGATTCTGGCTGCGCGCGCTGCCAGAACCGACGCGCGCATAGCGTGCTCGTCCACGGCTGGCGGCTTCAACCACCAACAGCCCCAGGCAACACAAGACCAGCACGCCAGCCAGCATATTGGCCGCCGCGCCGTTAAAGGTGGACTGGAACTGATCGAAAATCGCGGTGGTAAAGGTATCAAAGCGGATCATGGCGTACAGCCCATATTCTGCCAATAAGTGCAGCGCAATCAGCAGTGAGCCCCCCCAGATCGCCAGTTTAAGCTGCGGCAGAATCACCCGGAAGAACACCGCCAGCGGCTTTGTTCCCAGCGAGGTGGCAACGTCTTCAATCCCCGGATCGAGGCGGCGCAATACCGCTGAAACTGGCAAATAGATAAACGGGAAATAGGCCACTACCGAGATAAATACGCCAGCGGCCAAGCCGTGCATGCCGGGCAGCAGGCTGATCCAGGCATAGCTTTGCACAAAGGCTGGAATGGCCAGCGGGGCGATGGCCAGAACGGACCAGATACGACGGCCCGGTAGCCGGGTACGTTCCGTTAGCCAGGCCAGCGCAACACCCAACAGCGCGCAAATCGGCAGGGTGAGTACGACCAGCAGTAGGGTGTTGATCAGCAGTTCCCCGACCCGAGGGCGGAAAACCAGGGTTTTAACCGTTTGCCAACCGGTATCGATGGCTACGCCAATCACAAATCCCAGCGGCAATAGCGCCAGCAATGAAAGCAGGACTGCAGAAACCACCATCCATCGCCCAGGCCGCTGTTGATAGCGACGCGCCACCGAGTGACCCAGTACGGCTTGCGCGGCATTGATAGAAACATTCGACATAACGGTTAAAACACCTTGTACCTATAAGCGCTGCATTATAGCAGACCTGCCTCGGTCATCAGTTCAACGACTTTCTTACTGTTCAGTTTGGAAGGCTCAACTTTTGGCGCAGCCAGATCTTGCAGCGGCACCAGTTTAGGGTTGGAGGCCGCACCCACGCCGACGGCGTATTCAAAGGCGGTGTTAGTCCGCAGGATCTCCTGGCCCTGTTTGCCCGTGATCCACTTCACGAACTCTTGTGCCTGCTGTGGTTGCTTGCTGGAGGCCAGAACCCCGGCACCGGAAATGCTGACAAAAGCACCAGGATCCTGATGTTTGAAATAGTGCAGTTTGACATTTTTGCTGTTTTCACCGGTTTTGGCACCATCAACAAACGGGTAGTAATGATAGATCACACCGCTGTCGATCTGGCCAGCGTTAACGGCTTTCATCACGGTGCTGTTGCCTTTATAGGCGGTGAAGTTGGTTTTCATCGCTTTTAGCCATTCACGCGTGGCTTCTTCACCTTTTAGCTCCAGCAGGGCACTGACGATGGCCTGGAAGTCGGCCCCTGATGGGGACGCAGCCCAACGGCCTTTCCACTCAGGTTTAGCCAGATCCAGCAGGGATTGCGGCAACTGCGCTTCGCTCAGCTTGGCCGGGTTATAAACAAACACCGTCGAGCGGGCGGCGATACCCGTCCAGCGGCCATGCTCCGGACGATACTGTGGTTCAACCTGCGCTAGCGTGCTGCCGTCTAAGGGGGCAAACAGTTTGGCGTTGTCTACCAACACCATGGCCGGGGAGTTTTCTGTGAGGAAAACGTCGGCAGGTGAAGCACTGCCTTCCTGCACCAGTTGGTTACCCAGCTCGCTGTCACCGCCGTTACGCAAGGTAACTTTAATGCCAGTGTCTTTGGTAAAGCCTTCAACCCAGGATTTCACCAGGTTTTCGTGTTGGGCATTATAAACCACGATCCCTTGATCGTTGGAGGTTGCGCTGGCAGAGAAGGCCAGCATCATGGACGTCGCCAGTAAGGCAACAGGCCCCAGAGAGGTGAGACGCAACTTCATACGGTTATCCTTATAGTGACCAAAGAAGAAAAGTGACCAGCGCCGGGTAAGCGCGAGCTGTCAATTGTATCCAAGATCATCAAGAATGATAGTGAAAACGATTCGTATTAGAATATTTTTGATTTTTGCTCACTAAATGGTCTTTTACTGAGGAAAAGTTAAGCATTAACAAAGCATGGGGATGTGACGATGGGAGCCGGGCAGGAGCCTTTTCGGGCACAGGCAAAGGTGCGTGGCCCGATATTTATTTTGTAGGAATATTCCCTATTTTATGCCGAATGTTTGGTGGGGATACAGACTTTTCCATTAATAATGTGTGCGTCGCGACGTATCCAGTCGTGGACTTTATGAACGCTGGTTTTGTGTATTTGTGCAAATGACTTTATATCTCCATCGTATTTTTTATATATAAGCTCCGCAACGCTAGTGAATACGCGACTTTCCATTTTGTATAATTTTCCTGGTTTTAACTTATTGTAAAATATCGTTTTTATTGTCTGTAGGCATGGTTATATCGAGTAGAGTAACATAAAGTATTAAATACGAAAATCGTCTTTTCCTTACTAAAAATTCTTAACAGGATTTTTCCTATAAGCATGCCTTAATATAAAGGTTCAATTTAAAATCAAAGCCGGTTTCGTGGATATTTCTTAAATAGAGCCTCAACGAACTGTGAGTTATCGAGAACAATCAAGCCTAATGAGCCTATAATCACCGTGTAGTTTATATGCAGTATCTCGTTTGGCGAGGCTCCTATACAAACACAGGTTACTGATCTGACGACATCGAGAGATGCCCAAGGTTAAGACAGGCTTTATCGGATTAAGGTTTAGCCCAAAGTAACTTCTGAAATTTTTTTCAGATACGTTGTATAGTGCTAAAACCTGGACGCGGAGATAGGCTGTCTGCACTCCCTCTTTGGTTAACGCCCCTATGCGATTCACTGTTGAAGTTTAAACAGAAATAGGGACTAACATGATTAAATCACTTCCATACTCAGCGGCAATGGTGGCCCCCTCGGCGACAGTGCATAAAGAATCTTCTGTTGCGGGCTACATGAGCTCAGATTTCATCACCGTTTCCGGCACGATGACGGTGAATGAGGCAAAAGAATATTTTTTGTCGCAATTGCAAACCGATGAAATACCCACACAGTTATTTATCACCGCTGATGATGATCATCTGCGCGGTATGTTGTCGGTAAAAAAGCTGCTGCAATCCAATGACGGCGATCGCGCATTGGATTCCATGATGAACCACACCTACTTTCACGTCTCACCCGATGACGATAGGAGTGATGTGGCGCATTTGCTGGGTAAGGGCGGACTGGATGTTGTCCCGGTAGTGGTTAATAAGACATTGGTCGGCGTTTTAGGTGAAAGAGAGATTGCCCGCCTGATTGAGGATGAAAATACGGAGGATGCGCAGCGCCAGGGCGCCAGCCTGCCGCTGGATAAGCCCTATCTGGAAACCAGCCCTTGGGTGCTGTGGCGTAAACGTTCTGCCTGGTTGCTGCTACTGTTTGTGGCCGAAGCTTATACCGGCAACGTGCTGAAGGCGTTTGAGGAACAACTGGAAGCGGCTATCGCGCTTGCTTTCTTTATTCCACTGCTGATTGGCACTGGCGGTAATAGTGGCACCCAGATCACCTCAACGCTGGTGCGTGCCATGGCCTTGGGCGAGGTCAGCCTGCGCAATCTGGGCGCGGTGATCAGTAAAGAGGTGAGTACTTCGCTGCTGATCGCCATCACTATCGGGGTGGCAGCCTGGATCCGCGCCTGGATCATGGGCGTGGGCATGGATGTGACTCTGGTGGTCAGTCTGTCACTGGTTGCGATCACTGTCTGGAGCGCAATTGTTGCCTCCATTATTCCGATGCTACTGAAAAGAGGGGGGATTGATCCGGCTGTGGTTTCTGCTCCTTTTATTGCCACCTTTATTGATGGCACCGGTCTGATCATTTACTTCAAAATTGCTCAGGCTGTTCTGGGTATTTAAGACCATATATACCCAAAATAATTCGAGTTGCTTGTAGGCGGCAACTGAACGAAACCCCAGGAGCTTACTCAAGATCGTTCCTGGGGTGAGTGACAAATCTGCGCAAGCAGATTTGACCACCGCTTGCGGTGGCCCCGAAGGGGCAAGGCCCGGTATGGGCTGAGTCACGCGGCCAAACACCCAAGCAACTATGACGGGTATAGCGGCTCCTGCCGAGGGTGGGAGCCGATAACCAAGGAGGTGTTCGTCAAAGCAATGAGTGATATCTCAGGTGTACTTTTAATCACAGAGGTCGTTATCGATTACATTTAAACAGGATGAAGTTATGGGAAACATGATGATGTTTATGGGTTTTTTGGGGTTAATCAGCGTACTGGGGCTAGCGGCAGCCTACATGAGCACGAGATGGGATGACTAATGAACGAAAAAGAACCGCCTAGAAACATCCTCCCCGTAATAGCATCTTGGATTGCGGGGAGGATATCGTAATACTCAAAAACTGACGGTATTAACCGCGTGTGATAATCATGGCTATTTTTATTATTGGATTACTTTACGCTATTTTAATGATCTCTGTAGGTATTAATGAGATTTATTTCTATTCAACCGGTAAGTCTGAATTTCTCTCCAGTTTGATGTTAACGTTTTCGGGGAGTATTCTGCTCATCGCTTTTGTCTGGCAATTTTCGGCAAAAACAAAAAATTAATGTCTTACTCTGAACATGAGTTGTGTTATGCAAAATGAAAAACAAACCGTTGCCAGAAATTCAATGATTGCCAGCGGTCTACTGGCATTGGGAAAATTTATTGCGGGTATTTTCACCGGCAGTATTGGTCTTATCTCTGAAGGTATTCATTCTTTCACCGACTTTGTCGCGACCTCTATCACCTGGTGGGCGGTGCGCGTTAGTGATAAACCAGCCGATGACGAACACCATTTCGGCCATGGCAAGGTCGAAAACCTGGCGGCGTTGTTCGAGGTGTTACTGCTTTTGGCTGCTGCAGGGTGGATCATTTATGAAGCGACGAGCAGCCTGCTAGGCGAAGCGCACCAGATTGTTGCTGCCCCGGTGGTGATTGCTGTGCTGCTAGTGTCGATTGTGATCGACTTTTTCCGCGTCAAGGCGCTGAATCGCGTGGCAAAAGCAACGGACAGCGCGGCCTTGGAGGCCGATGCGCTGCATTTCTTCTCTGATATGCTGTCATCTGGCGTGGTATTGCTGGGGATGATTTTTGTGCTGTTCGGCTTTGCCCGTGCGGATGCGCTGGCGGCGCTGATCGTCGCAGGATTTATTCTGTTTGCCGCCCTGAAGCTGGGTAAACGTTCGTTTGACTCGTTGATCGACACCGCACCTGCCGGGAGCCGGGAAGATATTAGCACCTTGCTCAATGATTTCCCGGCGATCCTCTCCACGGAAAGTATCCGTTTGCGCAGCGCTGGGGCCACGCTGTTTATCGAGGTAAGCGTCGGGGTCTGCCGGACGCTGCCGCTTGAGCGGATCAACGGGCTAAAAACGGCGATTGCCGTGCAGATTGAGCAGCAATATGCCAATGCAGAAGTGCGGGTAATTGCCATACCTCAGGCCAGAAGCGACGAGGATATGGCGACCCGCATCCGCATTCTGGCCGCCAATCATGGGGCCGTGGTGCAAAATCTCACCTTGCAACAGTTGGCCGATCATATGTCGATCAGTATGGATTTGGCGGTGCCAGCCAGTGCCAGCGTAGAGCAGGCGCATGATATTGCCTGCGAGATAGAGGATATTCTGCGCCAGGCACTCGGCGAGAACACCGAGATAGAAACCCATTTGGAACCGCAAACGATAGATTGGCTTGCCAGCCAGGATGTGGGATATGACGAGTTGATGCAGATCAAACAGGCATTGGCCCTTTCTGCTGAACACGGCGGGTTGGTCAAAGATGTGCACAATATCCGCGCTCGTAAAACGCCGCAGGGTGTCATTGTGAACTTCCATTGTCGGGTGTTGCCTGCGTTGTCGATTACGGCGGCGCACGATGCGGTTGATTTTATAGAAAGGCAATTAAGAATGCAGTTTCCTGCAATATCGCGGGTAGTTGGGCACGTAGAGCCGCTGTGATTGAGCCTGTGATAACCCACGCTCCTTTTCCTACTGGAAAGGAGCGCTTAACCTTTCGAGCATTCCCACGCAGTATTGACAACTTCTCTCGTTATTCTCGTATGAATACGCTTTTGCGCGCTATGGGTTATTACTATAATTAGTTTTTCTTGTTATTCAGACGGAATCACTTCGTCTGTCGCGTTCTAACGCCAACTCATGCTGAGTATCCACGGTTATGATGAAGTCCTTACAAATACTCCTGTTAGCCTTTCTGTTGTTGGGTTTTCCGCCGTTCCCGTCAGCCAATGCGGCCACCCCGGCCGCCGCCGCGGTAGATAACCAGCCGGATACCGCCATAGCTCTGAAGAATTATCAAAAGCAGTTGGATACCATCAAGCAACAGGTCTCGAAAGCCCACACGGATAATCAGTTGAGCAAACTGTTTATTGCCACGCAGGCGTTAGCGATCGATTTAGAGAAATTGGTGACCGATCTGCAGCCAGAGCAGGAAAAACTGCGAGCGCAACTTGAAGTACTTGGGCCAGAGCCTGCACCTGGTGCAATGGCTGAAACGGCGGCTGTCGCCAAGCAGCGCAATGTGCTAGACAGCAGTAAAGCGCAGTTGGATGATGCAGTAAAACGTTCGCAAGCGATCAGGGCTAACGCCATCGCATTGGGGCAACAGATTAACGATCTGCGGCGTGTCGCGTTCAAAACGCAGCTAGCGTTAAATACGGGCAGTATCTTGAGTAGTGACTTCTGGGGGGCAGAGGAGCAGCCGCCAGAAGAAGATCTGAATCGGTTTAGTGACTTCAATCAACAGATGCTGCAAATTTGGGAGACCAGTTGGCAGGAGGAATGGCGCTACGGCACCGTGGGGTTACTAGGATTGGCCGTTGTCATTTGGTCGCTGGGCCGTTATTCCGTTGAGCGTTTTCTGGCATGGTTGTGCATACGTTACTTACCGGATGGCCGCCTGCGCCGTAGCTTTATGGCATTGGCAACGGCGATGATTACGTTGTTTGCCGTAACGTTGGCACTCAATCTGATTGAACTCACTTTTTCTCGCGTTCAAGAATTCAGCCCTGTGGTTCATGATTTCGCCAATGGCGTTAAGCAATTAGGGGTTTTCTGCGCCTTGATCGCCGGGCTAGGGCGGGCTTACCTTTCACTTAATCGCCCATCCTGGCGTTTGGCACATATGGAGAACGCCGTTGCTTCCGGTATGCGTTATTTTCCACCGTTGCTTGCCGCTTTGGCATTGGCTTTTGGCTCAATCGAACAGATCAACAACGTAACGGGGGCCAGCCTTAAGACAACGGTATTGGGCAACGGGCTGGTTTCTACGTTGATGGCGTTAGTGCTATTAGCCATACCCTTGCGTGCTCGCCATATTCGCCATCGATTAGTGCGTAATGGTGAACACGTGGAGAAACGCTCTACGCTCAATGGAGTCGCTAATCTCCTGATCTTGCTCTTTTCCGTGGTGATCCTGCTATCGCTGTTAATCGGTTACGTCGCGTTTGCCCGTTTTCTGGTCTATCAGTTAATCTGGATTGCGCTGGTTCTAATGGCGTTCTATTTCCTGGTGCTGTTCACTACCGATCTCTGTGCCGCCGTTTTCTCACCACACACCACCTGTGGCCGAGCGTTGAAGAAGTCCCTCAACTTCAAAGATCGCCATCTTGAACAATTAACGATTATTTTTACCGCTATCAGCAAATGTTCATTACTGCTGCTGATGATTGTTGCATTACTCAATGGTTCATTTGGTACCACCACCCCTAATTCGCTGATTGAAAAGATTATCGCCATTTTGAGCGGAGAAGGGTTAAAACGCCTGAATATTGTGCCGAGCAATTTGCTCAATGCGGTGATTATTCTGGTGATCGGCATCTATGTTCTGCGGGTAACCCAGCGTTGGTTGAGCCATGAGCTATTGCCAAAAACCATCAGCGATATCGGTATCCGAGCCTCATTGGTCACACTGTTCAGCAATGTTGGCTATGTGCTGATCATTTTGATCACCTTAGCCACCTTGGGCATCCAGTGGAACAATCTTGCTTGGATCGTCAGTGCGTTATCGGTCGGTATCGGTTTTGGCCTGCAGGAGATCGTGAAGAACTTTATCTCCGGCCTGATCCTGCTCACGGAGCGCCCGGTAAAAGTCGGGGATATGATCGGCATTGGCGGCGTGGAAGGGGATGTACGCCGTATTAACGTGCGCGCCACCGAGATCCAACTGAGCGATCGCTCAACCATGATCGTGCCCAACTCACAGCTGATTTCGCAGAACGTGCGCAATGCCACCATGGGGAACGCCCAGGGCGTGGTAACGATCGCGCTGACGTTCCCGGTGAATATCGATCCTGAACTGGTGCGCAATATTCTGCTGGAAGCCTATCGGGAATATGCGGCTATTCTTGAAACGCCTGCGCCTTATGTGCGCTTCAGTCAGCTTGGCCCGGAGGGTATCATCCTCAGCGTGACCGGCTATGTCGCCAGCCCGCGTATGGTTGGCGCCACCAAAAGCGATCTGTTGTTCAACATTCTCAAAATGCTGCGCGCACAGCAGGTGAATCTTTCTAAACCACAGGAAGTGGTGTTTATGAAGCAACGCGCTAAAGAGCTGATTGACGAAGAAGAACATTCTTCCTGATCAACGAGTAAAGGGCCCACGCCGTAAAAGGTGTGGGCCAATATCATTATTATCGTGCGTCTGCCTTTTGCATGCATTTTGCTGAAATCAGCAAGACAACGACAGCTGTTGTTTGTCAGATTTTACGTAGCGCGATCAAAATCAGGGGCTTCATTTATGTCAATCCGGCTCATATCATTGCTCACGAACAGTCCTTATCGATATGTTGCAAGATAACCGTCGTTCGTGACACGACACACGACATCGATAAACCTTAGCTGCCACAGCCAGCCAAATTGTACGTGTCGTTATGTTGGTGCGCATAATGTATATTATGTTAAATTACATCTGCACAGTGCGAAGGTCATAAACCCCCATAGACTAATTACCTCATGCCCTATCTCTTCTTGCCTGACTTTAAAGTGAATGATTGACTTGGAGATAACGTTCCCTACCTATGGGGATAAGCTGGGAACGTTGATTTCTGATGCTTAGAAGTTATATTTCACGCCCAGCATGGCGGCGGTATCGCTGTAACCTTTGTTACCCACCTGCTGGCCAACATTACCCCACAGATTCACTTGCTTGTTGAGTTGGCCTTCAACACCTATTTTCAATTCCGCAATATTCACTGCACCGGCTTGCTTTACGCTAACACCATCCATAGTGGTTCCAACGTCCTGAGTATTATGGACCCAGTTCACTTCCACAAACGGCTGAAACACACGATCCTTGTCTTTGTCCTGATCACTGTAGCCGTTCATAAAGGCTTTCATCCCCAGACGAGTCTGGATATTGTCATTCCCTTCACCAGAAACACGGGTGCCGTTGGCTTCCGTATGGTCATCGGCTTTCACCCCCATCCAGATGACTTGTGCTTTGGGCTGGATAAAGTATGTGGCATTTTTCGCACTATTTACCCCGACTTTGAAGGTATAACCACTCTCAACCGAGGCTGTCGCCCCCTTGGACTTATACTCTTCACTCGCCAACTCCTGACCCGCGACCCTGTTGTTGAACCAACTGTACTGAACCCAGCTGTCGACATACAGACCCGACTTATCGGCCTCGTTGCTATACCAGGTCCCATAAACCCCGGTGCTGTAACCGTCTACCGACCCTTTGGCGTTGTAACCGGACAAACTAGACACTGTGGTACTCTTGCTGTTGCCATAACCGGCCATCAGCCCTAGATGGAAACGGTCCGCCCCGTTATGACCCCACTGAGCAATGTCGCCCCCCAGTTGCACGACATAACGATTCGCCTGTGTGCTCAACTGACCGTGGTCATCACGGAAGCGATTATGGCCTCCTTCGGTACGCAACCACAGGCTGGTAACTTTGTGCTCACCGGTCAGTGCATCGATATACTGAGTTTCCCCCAATCGGTCATGTAAACGGGTAACAAACATCGTGTTGGCCGCCGTCAGGTTAGCCGTGTAAGCCCCTGATTCCGGGCGCTCTACTGAAGGGCTCGGTGCTGGGTTTGGTGTTGGAGTCGGGTCTGGTGTTGGGCCTGGATCTGGTGTTGGGCCTGGATCTGGTGTTGGATCTGGGTCTGGTGTTGGATCTGGGTCTGGTGTTGGATCTGGGTCTGGTGTTGGATCTGGGCTTACTGAACTGCTCAGATACCAGTTATTGCTATTGCCCTCAGCCCCGCGTACCAGAGAGTAGTCATAAACCCCGGCCACAATACGGCCATTTCGGACAAACTCCCCCTCAGATACGCCATTTACCTGGATGAGTTCAATCCCATTGAGCGTTGCGGCACCACTGCCACCGATGTTGTTTACTCTGACGTACGTAGTACCGGACGTATTGCCTTGCACCACCAGTTTATCGGTAGCGGAATCATCACCACCCAACACGGTATTTAAGACTAACTGGCTACCATCACTGATATAATTACCCGCAACAATCAAATTTTTAGCGATAAATTCCGTGGGATCAGTAGCATTATCAGGTTCACTAAATTTAATTTTTGAGTTGTTCAGTACCAAATTTGATACAACTGAATTTCCGGTCATATTCCATACGCTATCAGCACCTGTAATATCCAGATTTACGGTTCCACTGTTATTAACAGTATTTATCGAACCATCGGCTTTATACTGATTCGAGTTCACAACACCAGTAATGTTGCTACCATTGGTCATAGCAAGATCAACGACACCCACCCTATCTGCAACAATATTTCCAACGATAGTATAAACCCCCGAGGCAGGCTGAAGCTGTTCGCTATCGAAAGAAGCAACTTTAGAGCCTTTACCCGAAGCATAAATTGCATTGCCTCCATTCTGCACCGCAACACTGACATCCGAGAGTAAGTCAATAACACCGCCATATAATGCCGTATTATTCAAGAGTCCACTGGTTGCATTAGCGAAAATGCCGTTAGCACCTTTGTGAGACGTAATGACATCAACACTATTTAACCGCATATACCCTCGGCCATTTGCATAAACACCGTGAGCATTAAGCCCGGATGTTGTGATCGTACTTTTACCTTGTAAATCAATTTTGGCGCTGTCATTAGGGCCGTACAATGAGTCGGTTCCTGCATAAACAGCATAGCCACTATTTCCACCACCACTTCCTTGCGTGTTTATATGGGTGGTGCCTTTAACCTCAATGGTATTCACTCCGCTCCCTTGATAGGTTGCATTAGCACGGATCCCCATGCCATTCGCGGTACTCACTACAGCATTGCCATTTATTGTAACAATAGAACCAGAGGATTCTCTGCCAATGTTTATACCATCCGCACTTGAACCTGATGTTGCTATAGTTAAGTCGTTTGTGTTTATTGAGCTTTTTCCATTTTTTGTTATAATGCCATCCGCATCTACGCCTGTAGTAAATATAGTTAAATTATTGAAGTTATATGTACTACCGTTACCGTATACCCCCCAACCCTGCAAGGGGGCCGTCGATGCTTTTGTTGTTGTGGATATTGTAACTTCATAATAATCAGATAATTTTAAACCACCATGATTACTGGGATTATAATAATAAATAACCTCTGAACAGTGTAAAAGGTTATTATTATTACTATCTATTGAACTAACACAGTTATCTGCTGCATAAACAAAACTGAATGGAAATAAAACAATAACTAATCCACCATTTTTACTCTTTAAAAACCTCATTAACAACCTCATGCTATGTACCATCATTCTGACTGAAAGGGCTACCACTCACGGCACAATGATTATACAGACGAGGGCGTAAATTTTTTGATAAAAAAGTCCGAGATAGTGTAAAAAAAATATAAAAATGGTCAACATTATAGGGCAGAGGTAATAGATGCCTGTGTCAATTTTTTCAGCACTGAAAACACAATAGGTTTTTTATTTTACATTAGAACCAAAAGTCTAACGTATTTTTTTCAAATTATAAACATATTTTAGATGGGAGGATTATTATCAGTATCCGATACCTGAACAACACTTCTTTCTGGCGATAAAGAATGGCTTAACGCCAGAAAGAAGCTGACTGTTCTACCCCTATCTCCCAATCGTTGTGTGTGCCGGTTTGCTGTATGCCAGCAGTTTTGGGGCGATGCAAACGGCGGTGGTCTTATGCGGGTTACCCTTCTCGATCGTGATCATGCTGTACATGGTTAACCTGTACAAAGAACTCCAGCACGCAGAAAGCCGGGTTATCTTACCAGCACATAAGCTTTAAGTGTCAGGCTGGCTGCCGGTATCGGCAGCCAGCCTCCCTACTACTGAGAACTCTTGCAGATATAGTTGTACAGCCGCTGAGTATCCTCCAATGAGCAAAGACGCGTGCCCAGGTTCAGCGTTGCCGCACTACCAGCGGCAACGCCAAAGCGTACGGTATCGATCAGATCGGCACCTTGCGCCAGCTTCAAGGTCATCGCGCCCACCATGCTGTCACCCGCCCCGACGGTGCTCATTTTCTTCACCGGCGGTGGAACTATCTGCACACAGTGATGGCGATCGACGGCTAATGCCCCCTGCGGCCCCAACGACACCACCACCCTTTCGGCGGCCCCGCGCTGAACCAATTCCTGAGCCGCAGTGCGCAAGTCATCCGGGTTATCCAACGGCCGCCCGATCAGCGCCGATAGCTCATTCTGGTTTGGTTTGACCAAGGCGAGCCCACCAACATCCAGACATGCCTTTAACGCCTCGCCAGAACTGTCAACGATACATTGCAAGCCCACCGCCTGTGCCTGTTGCATCAGATAGGTTAGCTTTTCGATAGCCGTGCCTGGCGGCAGGCTGCCGCTGATCACCAGGATCGAACCGGCGGGAATCTGATGTACGCGCTCCACAAGTTGATCAAACTCTGCTTCGTTCAGTCGTGCGCCCGGCATAACAAAACGAAACTGTTCGCCGCTATTATCGGCGTGCACGTGCAGGTTTTGCCGTGTCCAGTCCTGGGTGCGCAACGTTTCGGTGTGAATGCCTTCCCGATCGAGCAACTCTTTCAAGTGCTCACCCGTCGGGCCGCCAATGGGGAAAATCGCGTTGGCCTGACCACCGAGATATACCACAGCGCGAGCTACGTTGATCCCGCCTCCGCCAGGTTCAAAAATTGGCGTAGTACAGCGCAGTTTCCCTTCAGGATAAATTTTTGCGGTTGTTGTGGCGCTGTCTAACGAGGGGGACAATGTTAACGTGAAAATCTGAGTCATGATGATACAACCTTCTTTTTGGGGTTTTATCGTGATACTACGGCTAAAAATCTCAGTTCTATAGACCCAATAGGTACTTCTATTGCCCTAAGTAAAGCACATAACTTCGTGTTGGTGAGATCACCCTAATAACTAGGGCAATAAATATACAGATGTGAATTAAATGAAAATAAAATGTGATCAAAAACACAAAAAAAAACTAATTCCATGCTGATTTTCCCCGGAAAAGACGGTTTAAAATCGGCCAATGACATTTCGTTATAGTTAAATAAAATTTAACTCACTGATTTTTATTACTATAAAGTTTTCAACTTATCCCTTTACCAAACCAAAGTCACTCTCAGCCCCTTACTTGCCCTTACCTGTCTATACGAGTATACGTTAAAAGTGCTCAAGTATAGCCACCTGAAAGAATGTTCACCCTTTAGCTACGGCAGCTTAAATTTAGAAGGATCTTGCAATGTATACTTCCAACTCCTTTGCGCGTAATGAGGTACAAGCCCTGAGTGGATATAACGCCGGGCTGTCAATTGAAGCAGTACAAGAAAAATATGGCGTTCAGCGAGTGGCGAAACTGGGGAGCAATGAAAACCCGCTGGGAGTTTCGCCAAAAGCAATCGCCGCACTCACCGCAGAAGCCAATAACAGTGCCCTTTATCCCGATCAGAATTGCAGTTTATTGCGTACCGCCCTTGCGCATAAATTGGCGATTGATGAAAACCGGTTGGTTTTTGGTAATGGTTCGGAAGATCTGCTCAGCATTATTTGCCGGGTATTTCTCGATCACGGCGATCAGGTGGTCACGATTCTCCCTTCCTTCGGCTTACATATTATTTATCCGCAGGCTGCTGGCGCGGAAGTGATTGGCGTTCCAATGGGACATGATATGAGGATTGATGTTCCGGCGCTGATGGCAGCAATGACACCACGGACACGTCTTTTGATGTTTTCATCACCGTCGAATCCGGTGGGCTGCGCCCTCAGCGGCGAGGAACTGCAATATATTATCGATCGTTTACCCGCACATACTTTGCTCGTCTTTGACGAAGCCTATTTCGAGTATGCGCACGGCGAATCTGGCTATCCAGACAGTCTGAAGATGCTGCAGCAAAGTGGATGTCATTACGTTATTCTGAGAACGTTCTCCAAAGCCTATGCCCTTGCCGGATTGCGCATTGGCTATGGCATTACCAGCGATCCTGCCTTGGCTGAAACTATCGATCGCCTGCGAACGCCTTTCAACGTTAACCGCTGTGCTCAGGCCGCAGCCGTTGCGGCACTGGCGGATCGGGCTCACTTATCTGCCAGCGTTGAGCATGTCCGCACTGAACGACGCAGGATGGATCAGGTGTTGCGGCAACATTTAGGGCTGCAGCCGATACCTTCGGTGGCCAATTTCATCTTTTTCCCCAGCCCACTTGCCGTGCCGGAGGTTAATAACGCGTTACTCCGTGAAGGGGTCATTATCAAACCCTGGCTTGAGGCCGGATACCGCCAATTCTTACGTGTCTCTGTCGGAAGCCACGAAGATAATACTTTATTCCTTCAAGCGCTGGAAAAAGCGCTTCAGCAATAAAGGTCCGTCAGCTAACCGTGGGTAATACATTAAACCCATATTATTACCCTCTTTCTGAACGTAAAAATTTTATCAAGGATCTTGATGACTATGCCGAAAAACTCGCCATTAATTGAAGCACGCGTCATTGATTTTATTCCAGAGCATGAAAGGCACGGTAAACCATTCAGCCAATTTACGCTTTGGTTCGGTGCCAACCTGCAAATTACGGCTATCGTGACCGGTGCCCTTGCCGTTGTATTAGGCGGAGATGCGTTCTGGTCGATTATCGGCCTACTGTTAGGTCAATTAATCGGCGGAGCTATTATGGCACTGCACGCGATACAAGGGCCAAAACTGGGCTTGCCGCAGATGATTACCAGCCGGGCACAGTTCGGGGTGCTGGGCGCATCGATTCCCATTGTGCTGGTCTGTACACTATATATGGGGTTCAACACCACCGGGTTGATCCTGGCAGGCCAAGCGATCTCTCAGTTGGCACACGTCAGCAATGCTACCGGGATCTTGACCTTTGCTCTGATCATTATTGTTTCTGCGATGATCGGTTACCGCTTTATTCACCGTTTAGGACGAGTTGCCACGGTGCTTGGCATTATCGCCTTCGCTTATCTTTTCATTCGCTTACTGACGATTAATGACGTTTCTTTGTTGCTGGAGAATCGTCATTTTGCCTGGGACAAGTTCCTGATCGCGGTTTCTCTCTCTGCATCGTGGCAGATCTCATTTTCACCCTATGCGTCAGATTACTCACGCTACCTACCCAGTAAAACCTCCTCAACGAAAATTTTCTTTGCCACCTGGTCAGGCTCAGCGATCGGCTCGCAAATATCTATGGTGTTAGGCGTGTTTGCTGCGGCATTGGCCGGTAACCAGTTTGCAGGCAATGAGGTGGGTTATATCGTTAGCCTGGGGGCGAATGGCGTGATGGCTGCTTTTCTCTATTTCAGCATTGCCTTTGGTAAGGTGACTATTTCAACGCTGAACGCCTACGGCAGCCTGATGTGCCTGACCACGATTATCAGTGGTTTCAAGGGAAAGATCAGCCATAACAGCTATCAGCGGTTGGCCGTTATTATCTTTATTGTTGGAGTATCTACCTGTCTGGCCTTCTTGGCTAAAGATGACTTCTTACATGCATTCCGGGCCTTTCTGCTATTCTTGCTGACTTTTTTTACCCCTTGGGCGGCGATTAATATCACCAGCTTCTACTTCGTTGCGAAAGGTCACTACGACAACGCCTCACTAATGGATGCAGATGGCTGCTATGGTCGCTGGAATTTCCTCGGCATCAGCATTTATTTCATCGGCGTTTTAGCCCAAATTCCTTTCATCTCAACCACCTTATATACAGGCCCAATCTATAACTGGTTAGGTACGGATGTCTCTTGGATCGTGGGATTACTGGTCCCGGCCGCGCTCTATTATGTTTTTGGTAAGCAGAAAGCTGGCGTATTCACCACGCAGGAAGACAGCCACTAACCCATGCCGCTGGGGCAAACAGATTGCCCCAGAAAACGGCCAGGCTCTTCAGCCCGCAACCAAACCAAATAACGCCCCTACGCCGGATGATACCCCCATCGCCAGCGCACTCCAGAAGGTAATGCGAATCACGCCAGGGCCAATGGGTGCGCCCCCGGCTTTAGCGGCGATGCCGCCTAAGATCGCCAGCGACAACAAGGCGGAAAGAGCGATAGCGGGGATCGCCCACTGCGCAGCGGCAATCAGTGCCACACAAAGCGGCAGTATCGCCCCGGCGGCAAAGCTTGTGGCTGAAGCCAGCGCCGCCTGCAATGGGCGAGCAGTAGTGATTTCTGAAATGCCAAGCTCATCGCGGGCGTGAGCCCCCAGAGCGTCGTGCTGCATCAGTTTTTCTGCCACTTGCTTGGCTAACGCCAGATCGAGCCCGCGGTGCACATAAATAGAGGTTAATTCGCGATGTTCGCCCGCATAATCGGCATGCAGTTCGGCCTGTTCTTCCGCCAGCGCGGCTCTTTCCGTATCTGCCTGGGAAGACACAGAGACATATTCCCCAGTGGCCATTGACATCGCGCCAGCCGCCAAGCCCGCAATCCCCGTCAGCAAAATGCTACTGTGGGTGGCGTTGGCTGAGGCAACGCCTAATAACAGGCTGGCGGTAGAAACAATGCCGTCATTTGCGCCTAACACTGCGGCGCGCAGCCAGCCGATCTTTTCTATGCTGTGTCGTTCTCTGTGCATCAGGGCCTTTCCTTTGTTATCGCACTCACCGGCCTTCAGTGTCTCATCAATGGCATAAAATTACCTGCGCATAACACCTTTTACGCCAGATAGTGGCGGAACCAGGCCAGCGTCCTGTCCCAGGCGAGTTTGGCTGCGGCTTCGTCATAACGCGGCGTTGAGTCGTTATGGAACCCATGATTGACGCCAGGATAGATATAGGCTTCATAGGTTTTGCCTGCCGCTTTGAGTGCGGCCTCATAGGCTGGCCACCCTTCATTGATACGGGCATCCAGTGCGGCATAATGAAGCAGCAACGGTGCCTTGATGCGAGCGACATCCTCCACTTTCGGCTGGCGACCATAAAATGGCACCGCCGCCCCCAGCTCTGGATAAGCGACCGCCGCCGCATTGGCCACCCCGCCACCATAGCAAAAACCCGTGATCCCCACTTTGCCGGTGGTCGCTTTGTGATTGAACAGGAACTCGATAGCAGCGAAAAAGTCATTCATCAACTTTTCTGGATTGACCGAGAGTTGTAATTCCCTGCCCTTGTCGTCGTTGCCAGGGTAGCCGCCCACGGAGCTCAGCCCATCCGGCGCGAGCGCAACGAATCCGGCCTTCGCCAAGCGCCGTGCCACGTCTTCAATATACGGATTCAACCCGCGGTTCTCATGTACCACCACCACGCCAGGAACCGGCCCTTGGGCCTTGGCCGGAAGCACCAGATAGCCACGCACCTGGCCGTGGCCGTTAGGGGAAGGATAGGTGATATATTGTGGAATGATGTCAGGATCGGTGAACTCAACCTGCTGAGCGAGCGCGTAATCGGGAAGCAGTGAACCGATAAGCGTCGTGGCGGCGATCCCACCTACCGCAAACCGGGCTGCGCGATCAAAAAACTCACGGCGGGAAATCAGCCCGTGGGCATAGTAGTCGTAAAGCTCAAGCAGTTCTGGGGGAAAATCCTTTGCGGTAAGACGACTCATATGTTCCTCCTGTCATTTCTGTCGATAGAGCAGAATCCCTGAACCAAACAACGTCAGTAGTATGCGGTACCGTCAAACAGCATGCCAAGTCACGTTGCGCTGATCCAGAATTAGTCCCCGTTTTCTGCCGATGAACTATAACTAACAGAGTTTCCCTCAACCACGAGATGCTGACAATGGCCAAGAAAAAGATACTGATGCTGGTTGGTGATTACGCAGAAGATTACGAAACCATGGTGCCTTTCCAGGCATTACAAATGCTGGGATATAGCGTTGACGCTGTCTGCCCAGACAAAAGCAAAGGCGATTACATCATGACCGCCATTCATGACTTTGATGGCGCACAGACCTACAGTGAAAAGCCGGGCCATCGGTTTGTACTGAACGCTGATTTTGCCGCAACGCGCGCTGAAGATTATGACGCCCTGCTGATCCCTGGTGGCCGAGCGCCAGAATACTTACGCCTCAACCCACGGGTGATTGAATTAGTGCAGGAGTTTGATGCCGCACGCAAGCCAATTGCAGCCGTTTGTCATGGGCCACAATTATTGGCGGCGGCTGGCGTGCTTAAAGGACGCACCTGCAGCGCTTACCCTGCCTGTGCCCCTGAAGTGCGGCTGAGTGGCGGACATTATGCCGACATTGGTATCGATCAGGCCCATGTTGATGGCCATCTGGTTACCGCCCCGGCTTGGCCTGCTCACCCGCAATGGTTAGCCAAATTTGTCGATATTCTGGAACAAAAGTAGAGATTCCTCACATAATTGACACGTATTTTATACCTTACGGATCGCGCTCTCCGGCTCCTGGTATCAAAAAGCCCGAGAGCGCACATCTTTGATGTGCTCTATATCATCAATTGCCGGGCAATACGCACAATTATGAAAATAATCATTGCGATATAGTGCCGCAAGCTATACTTACCGCAACAGCTAACCTAGGTATAGCCACACAACGATCTTAAAAATCCCGGCAATCCGATTGTCTTATTTGTCTGTGGAGTGCATATGGCCATTGATTCCAAAACCCCCCGCACGGTGAAGGCGCCAAGTTATTTTGATGCACTTATTCCGGTGTTTACCTTGATCATTTTGGTGGGTTCTTCCGTTGCCCTGTTTGGTCTTGATGCAGTCAATGGTCCACTGCAGGTCGCTATCATTATCAGTACCATGGTCACGGCCGTGATCGTTTTAAAGAATGGCCATACCTGGGATGAGGTTTCTGAGTCTGGGCGCAAAGGCATCTCAACCGTTGTTGGCGCAATCTTTATTCTGTTTGCCGTAGGGGCGCTGATTGGCACCTGGAATATGTCCGGTACCATCCCTACCATGGTGTATTACGGCATCCAGATGATCACGCCCAACTGGTTCTTCCCTATCACTTTTCTGATTTGCGTCGTCGTATCCATGAGCATCGGCAGTTCTTGGACCACGGCCGGTACGTTGGGCGTCGGCTTGGTCGGGCTGGCCAATATGCTGGGGTTATCGCCTGAAGTCACTGCGGGAGCAGTAATTTCAGGAGCCTATGTGGGCGACAAGATCTCACCGCTTTCGGAAAGCACCGTGCTGGCCGCGCAGTTGAATGGCGTCCCGCTGTATAAACATATTCGGGCACAGCTGTGGACCACCGTTCCTGCTGGGGTGGTTGCCCTGATTGCCTTTATCGTTATGGGTATCAATAAAAGTGGTTTTGATGCTACGGTCACCAATAATGAACTGTCCCGCTTCAGTGAGCTGTTCCATATCACACCGTGGAATCTGCTGCCGCTGGTTTTTCTGCTCGGGCTATCGGTGTGTAAAGTCCCTGCCTCGCTGGCGATCATGTGTTCAGCACTGCTGGCGGGTGTGATGGCCGCATTCATGCAACCGCAGGCGATCGTGCGCTTTGTAGCCGAACCCGATTTAGCCGCGCCATTGCAGGCGGTTAAAGCCATTTGGCTGGCGATGGCTAATGGTTTTCAGGAAAACTCAGGCATAGCGCAGATCGATGCTCTGCTGTCGCGTGGCGGTATGGACAGCATGCTGTTCACGATCTGGTTGATCATCGGAGCGGTGACCTTCGGGATCATGGTTGATGACTTTGGTTTGCTCAATAAATTGGTCACCCCTTTGTTGGTGCGGGCCAAAGGGATTGTCCGCCTGTTTGCCTCAGTGGTAGGAACCGCCATTGGGCTCAACATCGCCGCTGGCGATCAGTATATTGCCCTGCTGCTGCCAACTCGCCTGTTCAGTGGCGAGTTCGCTAAACGCGGACTGGCACCAGAGAACCTGTCACGTATTGTTTCAGATGCTGGCATTGTGACTTCGCCGTTAGTGCCATGGAACTCGTGCGGTGCCTATATGGCAGCCGTCTTGGGCGTTTCAACCATGGCCTATATGCCGTTTGCCGTGTTTAATATCGTCGCACCGTTACTGACGCTGGCATTAGGCATTACCGGCATTAACATTCGCCGCATACCTATTGCCACGTTGCCTGAAGATTCAAAAGGAAATAATCCTGGCGCTGAACCTATTCAGAAGTAACAAACGGCAGACAATAACCGAGGCAATAAAGACCAACACTAGCAACGTAAATTTTAATGTGACGTCATTGAAGTGATACAGCGAGGTGATAAAGTAAAACATGCTGTAGTGAACGATATACACCCCCACCATCGCCGGGCTGATAAATTCGACCAGATTGGTTATCAGCCTGCTTTTGATATTGATATTATCGAACAGAATAAACAGTACCAGACTCATGGCTAACAGATGCAGGTGCTCTAACACAAACCAGCCAGCAACGCTGAGTTGCACGTGGGTTGATAAATAGCGCTCATAGAAATACATCGATATACCGAGCGGAATCAACATCAGCTTTGCCAGCCAAAGCACACGTGCTTTTTTGGTAAACAAGCGGCCTTGCTCAGAACCTAGCATATGACCAAAAATGTAGTACCCTCCCCAGATCCAGATAAATGAATAGCTGGAAATAAACAGCGGATCGTCCTGGGTGTCTAGCGGGCTAAAGATGTCAAGCAGTGCGATAATGGCAACTAAGCTGGCGAAAAATAAAGCGGTTATCCTTAAATGCTTAATACCCTTAAGAATGATGGGGTAAAGTAAATAGATAACTCCCATATTTAGCAATATGCCATTCTGCAGCAGATAACCTTGCTGTATATATCGAGTCTTAATCAGTGACAAAACGATATTCCAGAAAAGCATGATCAAAATAATGGACTTTATTTTGATAACAATATCTTTTTTGGTCAAATTTTCAATTTCGTCTATATAGCCTATTATAATAAAAAACAATGGTTTAGATATAATTGATAGAAAGTACAGGATGCTCATGGCATTAGCATTCAGAAAACACTCATAGGCACACATTTGGCTGGTTGAAAAAAAGGTTACTGCAGCAAAACAACTCAAGCTTTTCAGGGCATGTTGGCTTACATTTTTACTCATTATGCTACCACCAATTACTCAGTGCGAACGGTGCACCCTACTGTTTTTTATAAAAAATAATTCTAGTACATTAACCCTGACTGCACAACGCATAATTGTCAGTGTGCTGATATATGCTTAAGTCAATGACTGCCAAACGCTGAGGGCTCACACACTCGAGCATCATCAATCTATGACAAATTCATGCTGTGCCTATTTTTAATTAAAAATAACGTTATCTTTTCACGCTGAAACATCTCAACCACTTTCCTCATGCTTCCGCCGATGATTATCAAGAGTAAAAATAAAATAATCTCTTTATTTTTATCTGTTCCAAGCACTATTTTTTGAGAAAATTCCCATTCTTAGATTTTTGTTCTGCATGCTGGCGAGGATTCCATCGATTAATCGCAACTTTGCTGCTGATGTTTGTAAAGGTTTTCTCCTGGCAGGAAAAATTGGCGGTTATGACTATGATTTAATCGTGAGTGCGTAACGTTAGGCTTTAATAACACATAACTTATGACTTGGTGTCAGTAAGGAAAACTATGACGAGTTCATCAACGAATAAACTGTCCCTATGGTCTCTCACCGCTTTAGTGGTGGGTTCCATGATAGGTGCCGGGATATTTTCTTTGCCGGCAACCTTTGGGCGCGCAACGGGTGGGTTTGGTGCCATCATTGCCTGGTGTATTGCGGGCGGCGGTATGTTAATGCTGGCCTTTGTTTTCCAAACCTTGGCTCAACGTAAACCGGATCTTGATTCTGGCGTATTTATTTATGCCAAAGAAGGATTTGGTGATTATCTCGGCTTTGCTTCAGCGCTTGGGTTCTGGGCCGGTACCTGTATTGGTAACGTCTCCTACTTTGTGCTGATCAAATCCACATTAGGGGCATTCTTCCCAGTATTTGGTGACGGTAATACAATCCCTGCAGTATTAGTTGCCTCAGTTATTTTGTGGGCATTTCATATTCTGGTATTACGCGGCGTTAAAAGCGCGGCTACCATCAATACCATTGCCACTATTGCCAAAATTCTGCCAATTATCCTCTTTGTTGTCGTGTTGATTTTTGCCTTTAAGGGCGATGTCTTTGCACTTAACTTCTGGGGTGCACCTCAGGTCGCTGCCAACGTGGGTGACCTGTCTCACCTCAATGACTATGGCTATGTCGGCCATGCGGCAGCGGCGATCGCCCCAACGGTGGAGCCTGAGTCCTTGTTCAGCCAGGTGCGCAGTACCATGCTGGTCACGGTGTTTGTCTTCCTGGGTATTGAAGGGGCAAGTGTCTACTCCCGCTATGCCAAAGAGCGCAAACACGTCGGCATTGCAACGGTGATGGGGTTTATCGGCGTACTGTGCCTGCTGGTGTTGATCACTATGCTGTCTTACGGCGTGATGTTACGCCCTGATTTGGCTGCGTTGCGTCAACCTTCCATGGCTGGTGTACTGGAAGCCATTGTCGGCCGCTGGGGGGCCATCTTCATCAGCGTCGGTCTTATTGTTTCCGTACTCGGTGCTTATCTCTCCTGGTCACTGCTGGCGGCAGAAGTGTTGTTCTCCGCCGCAAAAAGCAAAAGCATGCCAAGAGTGTTTGGTACAGAAAACAGTAACGCGGTTCCTTCTTCCGCGGTCTGGTTAACCAACATCACCATTCAGGTGTTCCTGATCCTGACCCTGTTCAGCCAGTATGCCTTCCAATTGGCGCTTGAGCTGACCAGTTCGCTGACTCTGATCCCTTACCTGCTGGTTGGGGCATACGGGCTGAAGCTGGCCTGGAGTGGTGAAACCTATGAAAACGATAAAACAGATCACAAGAAAGACCTGATTATTGCGCTAATCGCCACGTTCTACTCACTGTTAATGCTGTATGCCGGAGGGATGAAATATCTGTTGCTGTCGGCCGTCATCTATGGCCCAGGCACACTGTTGTACATTATGGCCAAACGTGAACAGCATGCAAAAGTGTTCACACCGGCTGAAATGGGGCTCTTCATTATCGTTATGGTCGCCGCAGTGGTTGCAATCTACAACATTGCAACAGGCGTTATTACTATCTGATTGAGGCAAGTCATTATGTCGACTAAAAAAAAGACACAGGCTAAGTTTGGTGTACATTCAGAAGTAGGGAAATTACATAAAGTGATGGTGTGTGCGCCGGGTAAGGCGCACAACCGGCTGACGCCAAGCAATTGTGATGAACTGCTGTTCGATGATGTGCTATGGGTTGAGCGCGCCAAGCGTGACCATTTTGACTTTATGACCAAGATGCGCGAACACGGTGTGGATGTGGTCGAAATGCATAATCTGCTGGCAGAAACGCTGGCGCTGCCTGAAGCCAGAAAGTGGATCCTCGATCAGCAAATCGTGCCCAATGAAGTGTCGCTGGGTATTCTGAATGAAACCCGCAGCTTCCTGGACGGGCTCGCTCCGCGTGCGCTGGCCGAAGTGCTGATTGGTGGCCTTTCTACCACCGAGCTGGCGAAAGAAGGCTATGCCGATCACGAAGAGCTGAAACTGATTCGCGAGGCGGTGGGGATTACCGAATACCTGCTGCCGCCGCTGCCAAACACCTTATATACCCGCGATACCACCTGCTGGATCTACGGCGGTGTTACGTTGAACCCACTGTACTGGCCTGCCCGTCATGAGGAAACCATCCTGACGACGGCCATCTACAAATTCCATCCAGACTTTGCCGGCAACGTTAACGTCTGGTGGGGGGATCCAACGGTGCATCACGGTACCGCAACGCTGGAAGGCGGCGACGTGATGCCGATCGGCAATAAAACGGTGCTGATCGGTATGAGCGAACGTACTTCGCACCAGGCGATCACTCAGTTGGCCGCTGCCCTGTTTGCCAACAAACACTCCGGCGTTGAACGGGTGATGATTGCAGCCATGCCAAAACTGCGTGCTGCAATGCACCTGGATACGGTCTTCACCTTCTGCGATCGCGATGTTGTCACGCTCTATCCGGCGATCGTCAATCAGATCAAGACCTTCTCCTTGCGCCCGGATAGTGGCCCAACCGGTATGAAACTGAGCCGTGATAAAGGCACCTTTGTTGAAGCGATCGCTGGCGCACTGAACCTGAAGAAACTGCGCGTCGTCGAAACCGAAGGTAATGACTACGATACCGAGCGCCAGCAATGGGACAGCGGCAACAACATGGTGGCCCTGTCTCCGGGTGTGGTACTGGCTTACGATCGTAACACCAAAACTAATACCCAACTGCGTAAAGAAGGGGTTGAGGTGATTGAGATTGTGGGCAGTGAATTAGGCCGTGGGCGCGGTGGTGGACACTGTATGACCTGCCCGATTATCCGTGATGCTATCGATTATTGATTGAAATAACTCGGTAGCTCCATGGTGAGCCTAAGCCGGATAGCCTATCTATCCGGCTTTTCTTTTATTTATGGCCAGTCAGTAAAAAGCCCCTTATCGGGGCTTAGACTGGCCATTTGTTTTACAGCGGATAACGTAATATTGCGTGGAGATCGGCACCAGCGGGCAGATCTTCACTGCGCACTGCCAATACCCTTGCCCCAGTGGCCATCGCCCGTTTGGCAATTTCATCAATGATCCCGTAGCTGGCTTCATTACTGTTGCCGCTGAAGGTGATCACACCGTCGTTATCAATGGTTCCGTTCACGCTGCTGTCGATATTGATCAGCAGGAGATCGATGGCTCCAAAGGTAGCGGCGCGAGCGGCATCGGACAGATCCTGCGTCACTCGCCGTTCACCCGCACGAGTTTCAAAGCGCGATTTCAACGCCTTCAGCTGTGCCTGATAGTATTTCTCCATCAGTGGCCGAACCAAGGTCACTAGTTCGGATGCCCCTAAATGCTCGGCATTGCTGAAAAGCGTTTCATCGGTCAGATTCGGTAACGAGTTAGTTGAACGGTAAATAGAAGCCAAGGGCTCGGTACTGGCCAAAATAAGTGGGTAATCATGGCTGGCAAAGAGTGGGCGCAAAGCGTGATCGATCTTACGGGTATATTGTGCCAGCCGCACCTTATGGTGAACTGCACCGTGGTGGTGATCGTTTAACGCAGCATCCCCCATGGCGTCACGCTTATGCGAAGGCATATTCGGCACCGCGACTTCTACCGGGGGCACATCGGCAAAAAACTCAATCAGGCGCGTCTGGTTCTCGGACAACGCCAGAATATAAGCGGAATGAGGGAATGTCAGTGCTCGCAGTAGCGGTTTAAGATAGAAACGTTCGCTCACCTCAAGCTGGTTAGGCAGTTCGTTCGCTAAACGGTAGGTTTTAATACTGTCCGGCGTGGCCAGAATGGCCAGGCTGCGCGCATGAAGATCCCAAAAGCCCTCATCCTCCAGTACTGAATAAAGTTCTTCTTCCAACAGGGCCAAACGGCGTTTATCCAACCCCTTTTCCGCCACCTGATCTAAGGCCTCTTTAATAAGGTTACCCAGTTGAATTTTACTGGCATCCAATTTCTGGCGCAGCGGGGAGGTTTCAAGGTAGATGGAAATACAGGCATCAGAGCGGACATCGGCTAAACGGGAGAACTCTTCACGGCTTGGAATATCAACATATAGCATGTACCACCTCGCAAACAGACAGTTTAATTGGGCTTTGTCGAATTTTCAGTATAGCTCTCCATCGGCGAATGACGGGGTATATTCCAGATAATTAACGGGATTAGAGGCATAGGCACAACTTGCGCTGGCACTCATCAACCGCGATTCAATCAGGCATGAAAATGTTTTTTTGTGCAGTAGTAGATTGCAGTTTGTAAGAAAGTAAAAACAAATGCCTTTAACCGTTCGATCGTTGAGCAATCGATTATCTTGGCGCTATAATGTGACGTATATCACATTGTGTGAGCGTGTTATCCCTTCCCCCAATGAAATTGCAGCAACTTCCGTAGAGGATCACATTAGATGAGTACCATAGCCACTGGCTTAATCATGATGCGTTGGGAACTGCTGAGCGCAGTCATGATGTTTATCGCCAGTCAGTTAAACGTTGTTTGCCGCAAAGCCAGCCGCAACGGTATGGCGTTGATGTTCAGCAGTCTTGGCGTGTTCACCGCCTGCTGGTTTGTTATGGGGCTGATGGGCATTTCTTTCAGCTTGGCCGGTATTCTCCATTTTCTTTCAGCCGCCAAAGAAACCTTTATCGATATCATGAGTAAAACCCCGGCCAACTATAACTATCCACTGCACTAGCGCTTTGCGGGTAACTTACCCTGGGCTGGTTATCACCCTGATTATCAGTACCTTGATGATCCACTGGCGGCGCTGATTTCTGCACCACGCCTTGGGCGCTTTGGTACGGTGCGCATTCTGCTGGCCTCTTTGGGCTTCACAACTGCCTGATGCTGCTACACCACGTCAAACGGGTTGCAAGCCCTGCTTAGTCACGCAGCCAGGGCGTTACCGTCACGCCGACCAATATCCCTTCGGGGCTGAGCAAGCGCGTGACGCTCTGGCCCCACGGCTCCAGCCGGTTGGCAACCAATAGCCGATAGCCTTTGGCAACCAGCGTTGCCGTTGCTTCGGCAATATCCGCAACATCGAACTCCAACCAGGCCTGCGGCACCGGCAGATCCTGCGGCCACCGATCGCTGCCGAAACAGGATTGTGCCGCTTGGGCCAACGGCCATAAAGCGAAGTGTTTTACGCCAGATAAAACATCATGTTCAGTCAGCAGATACTCTTCATTGCCCTCCATCGGCATTAACGGTAAACCCAGCGCTTCCTGATAGAAGGCTTTACTTTCACCCGTGTTGTTTGTGATGGGGCCAAAACCCGCCACGAACAGGACATCAATACCACAATAAGTGTGTTTCATACCGTCTCTACTCAAAATTCAACGCTCCTGCTGGCGCAGTTGCATCGGGGCACAGCCATAAGCAGCTTTGAATCGATTGCTGAAATGGCTGGATGAACTGAAGCCGCACTCCAGCGCGATTTGCGTCAATGGCATCGGCGTATGGCGCAGCAGTTTCTCTGCCTGCTGCAAACGTCTGCACATCACATACTGATGCGGGGCCAGCCCGGTGCTGTGCTTGAACATGCGGGCAAAATGGAATTCGCTCAGCCCTGCCTGGGCGGCCAAATCTGCCAGCAGCAGCGGCTGTTCCAGATGACTTTCCACATATTCGCGCACGCGTTTCAGCACCATTGGGGCCAACCCGCCGCGCACCGCGGGCAAACGCCACTGCAGTTGGGTGTAATGCTGGAGCAGATGGGACATCAACAGCGTGGAAACGCTGCTCAAAGCCAGCTGATTAGCGCTGTCCTGCCAATCGCAATTCAGCAGGAATTGGCGATAAAGCAGCGTAATCTGCGCATCCTCCCCAAACGTCCGCTGTTCAACATGAATAGACGCTGGGCTGCGATCCCAGGTTTGCTCCAGCAGATGGCGCAAATGCTGATCGGTGCAATACAGGTGAACAAAAGACAGATCGCTGCGGATATCCCAGGTGGACTCATACTGGCGCGGCATGATGCAGAAACGATCCGGCCCGCCGCCGTTTCTCCAGCCTCCGGGCACTTTCTGATAGCATTCATAGCCATCGGCCACATACAGGCTAAGGGTATGGTGATCGGCGCTTTCCTGCGTAATACGATCGTTACGGTTGGACCAGGCCGCCAACTGCACGCCAGACCCGAGTTGCACGCTATTGTGCAACTGCGCCTTGTGCTGCTGTAGGGTTTCAAATGCCTGATAAGCCATGATCGCTCCGTTCTGATAAGAAAACGGTTTCAGTTTAAAGAGTGCCCCTGTTCCTGCCAACCATCGCTCCAAGCATTTGCGAAAAAAAGCGCAAGAATATGCAACCGTGCGCAAAGGGCTGAAAGCGGCAAAGCCGTAAACGTTGAATACTGCGGCTCAGGACAATTAACCGGAGTTAACGATGAATACGCTGCTGTATCTTGCCGTGGTGCTGATTTGGGGCACCACCTGGATTGCGATTACGATGCAACAGGACGGTTCGGTGGCCATTACGGTCTCGATCGCCTACCGCTTCCTGCTTTCCGCCGCGGTGATGTTGCTGGTGTTACTGGCGCTGCGCCGCCTGCGTGCCATCAGCCCACGCGACCACCTGTTTTGCCTGCTGCAAGGCTGCTGTGTATTTGGTTTTAACTTCTACTGTTTTTACCATGCGGCGGCTTATATCAGCAGCGGGTTGGAGTCGGTAATCTTTTCCATGGCCGTGCTGTTTAACGCCGTTAACAGCATGATCTTTTTCCGCCAACGCCCCAGCCCAAACCTGCTGCCTGCGGCGCTGTTGGGGTTGATCGGTATTGTAGCGCTGTTCTGGCAGGATCTGGTGGCCACCCAGATGGCGGCAGGGCTGCTCAAAGGCATCGGCCTGTGTGCACTCGGCACCTATGGTTTTTCGTTGGGCAACATGCTCAGCGCCCGGCATCAGCGCCATGGGCTGGACATCCTTTCAACCAACACTTACGCCATGAGTTATGGTGCGCTGCTGATGGTGGGCATCGCGCTGGCGCAGGGAGCCTCATTTCAGATCGAGTTCACCGCCCGCTACCTGGGTTCGCTGTTCTATCTGGCGATCTTTGGCTCAGTGATCGCCTTTGCGGCCTATTTTAGCCTGCTTGGCCGCATCGGGGCTGGCGCGGCCGCCTACAGCACCCTACTGTTCCCGCTGGTTGCGCTGACCATTTCAACAATCTACGAAGGTTACCAATGGCATCTGAACGCGGTTGTCGGCCTATGCCTGATCCTGCTGGGCAATCTGGTTATGTTCTCTAAACCGGGCCAGTTCACCCCGCGCTGGCGCCGCCGCACGGCATAGCGCAAACAGTGCCGCCAGAAGCCTGAGCACCTTTTGCTGAAGGCCGCAATGGGCTGTTTCAGCATCCACTGTTGTCCGCCATTGGCGAGAAATACGGCAAGAGTGTCGGCCAGGTGGTTCTGCGCTAGATCTATCAGCGTGGCATCGTTTCGCTGGCGAAGTCCGTGCGTAAAGAGCGCATGGTTGCGGGGAAAGCACTGAAACCGGTACGCGATCGGGTCGTGATTGCCACCAAGTTTGGCTTTACCTTCGGTACAAACAATAAACAACAGATCTTGAACAGCCGCCCTGAACATATCCGCCAGGTGGCTGAGGGTTCCCTGCGCCGTTTGAAAACCGAGGTCATCGATTTGCTCTACCAACACCGCGTTGATCCGGAAGTGCCGATAGAAGACGTTGCCGGAACGATAAAAGTGCTGATTGCGGTAGGTAAAGGCACGCGCAGGTCGATAAACCTTGCTGTATTGCTCTGCCAATGATCACCGGAAGAAGCATGTCATCCAGCCACCAATAGCCCCAATAGCGCCCCGCCCGCCAGGATCCACAATGGGTGGAGGCGTTTGTGCATCCCTAATAGGGTGGCCAGCAAGGTCAGCAGCGCGAGCCGCCAGTTGGTGACCGAAGCTTCGGTGATCAAGATACCGCTGGCGACAACCAGTCCAACCGTTACCGGCACCAGCCCCGCCTGTACTTTCTGCCGCCATGGCCGGTCCTTGAAGCGCTTCCAAGCCTTCATCACCAGCACCGTCAACAGGGAAGAGGGAGCAAAATTAGCGACGGCGGACACCAGCAGCCCACCCCAGCCCGCCACGTGCCAGCCAATCAGCGGTACGATCATCATATTCGGCCCTGGTGCGGCCTGTGCCATGGCGAATAGCGCACTGAATTCCTGCGCCGTCATCCAATGATGCACATCCACCACCTGCCGCTGCATCTCCGGCAAAATGGTAAAGCCGCCGCCCAATGCCATCAGGGAAAGCTGGCCAAAAATGATCGCTAATGAGATGAATATCGCCATTATAAAGACTTCCTCCACGCCAACAGGATACTCAGCGCGGCCAGCGCCAACATGGTGGGCAAGAGCGGTAAATGCAGCCAGGCGATCGCTCCCAGGCAGATAGCAACCACCGCGAGCGCCAGCCATTTCCTCCACAGCGGTAACAGCATTTTTATGCCGGTAGAAAGCAGCAATCCCGCCGCCGCTGCGGCCAACCCGGCAAAAACCTGCTGCACATGGGGCTCGTTCTGGAAACGGGTATACATCACACCCAGGCCGATGACGATCGCAGTGGGAGCGCAGATCAGGCCCAGCAAAGCACAAAGAGCACCACGCAGCCCGCGAAACTCCATGCCTACCGCCACGGAAAGGTTGATTACGTTGCCGCCAGGAAGAAACTGACACAAGCCTAATAACTCGGTGAACTGTGCTCCGGTCAGCCAACGTTTCTTCTCAACCAGCATGCTGCGCGCCAATGGCAAAACCCCGCCAAAGCCGGTCAGGCCGAGCAGCAAAAATCCGAGAAACAGTTGGATATTATCGGGAGGGGCACTGACTTCAGTGTGGGTGGCGCTAGAGTCTGTCATGAGGTTTCCATCTCTCTGTGTTGATTATGCGCATAATGCACGCTGCCATGCCGTAATGTCTAATGCATTAAAGGCGTCGCCGATAGCTGCCTCTTTCCCATTGATATCACTGGTGGGTGAGCGCATTTGTTGATATAAAATTTACACTTGCCGCAATGTATTATCACCGACAGTCACTTCCTCTCTCCATCCACTTAAAAGGGATCTTTATGAAGCATTCTGTTCGCCGCACGTTGTTAGCCATCGCCCTGGCCTGTGCCAGCGTTGGGCCGCAGATCAGCGCTGCCAGTGCGCCAGCACAGCAGCAAACCCAGGTTCCGGGTTACTATCGCATGATGCTGGGTAACATGGAGGTCACGGCGCTGTACGATGGCTACACCAACCTGCAAACCAAGTTATTCCACAACATCAGCGAACCCGATATGCAAAAGCTGCTGGCACGCATGTTTGTCGACAGCACTTCGGGAATTCAAACGGCGGTTAACGCTTTCCTGGTGAATACCGGGACTCATCTGGTCCTGGTCGATGCCGGGACCGCACAGTGTTTCGGCCCGACGCTGGGGGCAATTCAGAGCAATTTGCGCGCCGCCGGTTATCAGCCTGAGCAGGTCGATACCGTATTGCTGACCCACCTGCACCCGGATCACGCCTGCGGCATCAACGATCAGGGCAAAGCGGCCTTCCCTAACGCCACCCTGTATGTCGCCAAAGCGGAAGCGGACTACTGGCTGAGCAAGGAGATCGCACAGAAGGCACCGCAAGCGGCCCAACCAATGTTCAAGCTGTCGCAAGAGGCCGTTGCCCCTTATGAAGCTCAAGGGCGGCTGAAGCGCTATGCACCTGGCGATAGCCTGATCCCTGGAGTCGAAGTGGTATCAACGCCAGGCCATACGCCAGGACACAGCGCTTATCTGTTCAGCTCGGCAGGGCAAAACCTGTTGCTGTGGGGCGATATTGTGCATAGCCATTCACTACAGTTTGCCCAACCGAAAGTCTCGCTGGAGTTCGATACCGACAGCGAACAAGCCATTGCCACACGCCTGAAGGTTTTTGCTGACGCCGCCAAAAAACAGCTGTGGATCGGTGGTGCACACTTGCCATTCCCAGGGCTGGGGCATGTGCGTGCCGAAAAATCGGGTTATGCCTGGGTCCCCATTGAATATGCACCGGTAGCCAGTAAAAAATCCTGATAACACGTTTGCCAGCACCTGCATTTTGCGGGCGCTGGCTGTTAAACCTCCGCAGAGAAAACCACCCTGTCATCTGTTGCTACACTGCGCGCGCCGCCGATCGATGTCATCACCATTCAGTCGCAGGTGGTCTACGGCAGCGTCGGGTAACGCTTTGTTGCATGATCAAATCTCCCAACGCTGCCACACCTGAGGGAGCAGCCGGGCAAAGCGGGCCGCCCAGGCTTGTTGCCCTGGCGCATCGGCGATTAAATCCTGGCGGATTTCAATACCCACATACGGCAATGCCCTGCGTTCGGCATGTACCGGCAGCGTATAATCCGTGGCATCGGTCATGGCATAAGGCTGGTTAATGCCCACCTGCAGACCCCCTTCCTCACGCAGTAACTCCGCTAACAGTAAGGCAAATTTGGGCTGGCGGTTAAATAGCAACCCCACCTGCCACGGGCGCGCCTCGCCTTTGAAAACCGGGGTAAAACTGTGCATGGCAATCAACGCACAGGGCCGATCTTGCGCCAGGCGGTTGTTCAAGGTGTGAGCGATTGCCTGATGGTAAGGCTGGAAAATTTCCTGCTCGCGCGCCCCCATTTCAGCCGCCGTGATACCGTGGTTACCAGGAATGGCGGTCAGCTCAGAGATCAGCGGAATGGAAGTTACAACCCCCGGCGTGCGGTTGCAGTCGATCACCAACCGTGAGTAATGCTGATGAATCAGCGTGGCATCCAGATGCTGGCCCAGGTGCTGTGAAACATTAAGCGCACCAATATCCCAACCAATGTGACGATCGATCTCACCGCTGGCCAAGCCGAGATCGCCCAAACGCTGTGGGATCGCCTGCCCGGCGTGATCGCACAATAACAAAAATGGAGATATGCCCTGCGGCCGCTCAACGGTCACCGCCGCAGGCTCATGCGCCGCCAGTAAACTGGGGGGATAAGGGTGAAACATCGTGCGCTCCAACGGAATAAAAACCTCATCCTAGCGATCCTAATGCCCAGTAGCAATTCAGACTTCGGTAATCGATCCTGGTGTCCGAAATCCGCCATCGCTTTGCGTTTTTTCGTGTAATAATCTGCACCTCAAACGTGAGGAGTGAACCACATGCAGACTTTTTTTATTGACCGTATGCCGACGCCGGTCGGTGAACTGGTGTTGATCGGCGATGAGCAAGGCCGCATGCGCGCCCTGGACTGGACCGATCATGAAGCTCGCCTGATGAAGTTGCTGGATACCCACTATCGCGCCGATCGCTTCACGTTGCAGGAACAAGCGAACCCTGGCGGCCTGACCGAACTGATGCAGCGCTATTTTGCCGGTGAGTTGGCGGTGATTGACCGTATCCCGGTGATGACCGCCGGAACCGAGTTCCAGCGCACCGTGTGGCAGCAACTGCGCCAGATCCCCTGTGGCGAGATTATTACCTATGGCGAATTGGCAAAACGCATTGGCCGCCCGACCGCATCACGCGCGGTGGGCATGGCCAATGGCTCTAACCCGATCAGCATTGTGGTGCCCTGCCACCGGGTGATTGGCGCACATGGCGCGCTCACCGGCTACGCCGGCGGCGTGCAACGCAAACAGTGGCTGCTCAAGCATGAAGGTTATCTGCCAAAGGATCTGATCTAATCGGCTAATAGGGCCTGCGCGCATTCTTCATCGGTAACCAGGCCGTTGATCCAGCGGCCCAGCAAGGCCGCGCGGATGGCGCGATGTTTTTCCGCACCACCGGCCAGGGCGATCACCGGTTTTTCTGGCTGCTGCCGCAGGTTGACGCTGGTCAAGCGCTGATCCAGCTCGCTGGCCACGCGCCGCCCTGCGCTGTCGATAAAATGCCCCAGCATTTCGGCCACCGCGTTCGCGGCGGATAAACGTTCTACCTCCTCCGCCGAGATAAACCCATCTTTGTGCAACGGGCACTGATACTCAATGGTGCCGATACCGATAAAGGTAACGTCGGCCTGGCTGGCCTTCTCATTCACTGTGCGGTAAATGCGGTGGTTACACCATAAGGTACGATCCTGTTCGCTGTCGGCAAACAGCGGCGCAGGCAGAATAAAGTAACGTCCCTGGGTTTTTTCCGCCATCCACAGCGGAACGTCGTAGCGTGTACAGGAGCCATCGGCAGCAATCGCCCCGATCAGTGATACACAACTGTGCTGTGGCCGTTCAAAATCGGGCAGTTCATCAATCGCCGCCTTCAGGCTGCGGCCAGAACCGACGCCAATGATCAGCGGTTGTTCATCACGGATAAACTGCGCCATCACTTCGGCACCGGCTACCGCCACCGCCCGGTTCAACCCTGCGCTTTCCATACCTTGGCTCGGCACCACCTGGCACAGACTCAGCCCATAGCGTTCACTCAGGCGGGCAGAGAGTTCCATACAGCGGCCTACCGGATGCGAGATATTCACGCTGATCAGGCCGCTGTCGATCGCCAGCGCCACCAAGCGTTGCGCCACCTGGCGCGATACGCCGAGCGCCTCGGCAATCTCATGTTGGGTCTGCCCAGCCACGTAATACATCCAGGCGGCACGCGCGGCCTGGTCTAGTTTCTTATCGTGTCGATTCATTTCGCCATTCTGCCTTCTCACGCTGATGCGCCATTTTACCGGCATTCCCCCTTCCCTATGCCATCGATTTGCACTTTTGTGAGCTAAAGCCCATTTAAAGGGCAAAAGTTTAATTAGTCTATCGCCAATGACGGAGCAAATGCCCAATGAAAGGGCTAATGCTCAAAAACACCTTTAACGGAGAACATCATGAGCACATCCTTGAACGCTTCCCGCGCCGTTTGGCTGCACATCGGTGCAGGCTCTTTTCACCGCGCTCATCAGGCATGGTATCTGCACCGCCTGATTGCCAAGGGGGATACACGCTGGTCGGTTGCCCTAGCCAATATCCGCGACGACGCCACGCCACTGCTTGATGCACTGGCGGAGCAAAACGGCCAATACGTGCTGGAAACCGTGACTCCGCAAGGAGAACGCCAGTACGAAACCATCACCTCCATTCGTAAAGTGATCCCCTGGGATAACGAGCTGGCGGCGTTGATGGCCGAAGGGGCACGCCCAGAAACCCGCGTGATCTCTTTCACCGTGACCGAAGGGGGTTACTATCTGGATAACCAGTTCAATCTGGATCAAGGCAATGGCGATATTCAGGCGGATCTGCTGGGCGGCTGCCGCACCATTTATGGCACCATCGCCCAACTGCTGGAGTACAGAAAGCAGCTTAACGGTGACCCTGTCACGTTATTGAACTGCGATAACCTGCGGCATAACGGCGAACGTTTCCGCCATGGTCTGATGCAGTTCTTGCAACTGCGCCAGGAAAAGGCGCTGATCGGTTGGATCGAAAGCCATACCCGTTGCCCGAATACCATGGTTGACCGCATTACGCCACGCCCTTCGCCTGATGTGGCGCAACGCGTGGCGCAGGCCACCGGCTTCCAGGATCGCGCACCCGTGATGGGCGAAGCCTTTATCCAATGGGTGATCGAAGATGATTTCATTGCCGGGCGCCCGGCACTGGAAGAAGTGGGCGTCGAACTGGTTGAATCGGTCTTGCAGTATGAAGAGGCCAAAATCCGTATCCTCAATGCCAGTCACAGCTGCATTGCCTGGGCGGGAACGCTGATCGGCCAAAGCTTTATCCACGAAAGCACCGGAACACCTGCGATCTGCCAGTTGGCTTACGACTATGTAACGCAGGATGTGATCCCATCGCTAACACCAAGCCCGCTTGACTTGGTGGCGTACCGTGACGTGGTGTTGGAGCGCTTCAGTAATCCTCACATTCGCGATACCAACCAGCGCGTGGCCGCTGACGGTTTCTCCAAAATCCCCGGTTTTATCACCCCCACGTTGCAAGAGTGCTATCAACGCGGCCAGGTGCCAGCAGCCACCGCCATGCTGCCCGCGCTGTTTTTTGTCTTTATGCAGCGCTGGCACCAACACAATCTGCCTTATGACTATCAGGACGGCATTCTGGACGCCGCCGCCGTGCACCAGATGTTCAACAGTGCCGATCCGGTGGCCGTGTTTGCCGCCGATGAAAAACTGTTCAGCACTCTGGCCCACAGTGCACCGTTTGCCCAGTTGCTGCGCCAGTCGATCGACAAGGTTAACCATTGGCTGACGCAATAACGGGAGCGGATCATGTATTTAGGACTCGATTTAGGCACTTCAGAAATCAAAGCCGTGGTGATCGATGACAGCGGCAGCCTTGTCGCCAGCGCCGGAGAGGCGCTGGACGTACAGCGCCCGCATCCACACTGGGCAGAGCAGGATCCCGCCGACTGGTGGCGGGCTACGCAAACAGTGGTTGCCCGCCTGCGCAGCAAAATACCGCAACAGTGGCCGCTGATACGCTCGCTGGGCCTGTCCGGCCAGATGCACGGCGCGGTGCTGCTCAACCGTGATAATCAGGTATTGCGCCCAGCCATTTTGTGGAACGACACCCGCAGCGCAGAGCAGTGCCAACAGCTGACGCAAAGTGCGCAGGAACTGCACCAGATTGCCGGTAATCTCGCCATGCCTGGCTTTACCGCCCCCAAGTTACTTTGGGTGGCGCGCCATGAGCCGGAGATCTTCGCGCAGACCGCGACCGTGCTGCTGCCGAAAGATTTCCTACGCTGGATGATGAGCGGTGACAAGGTGTCTGATATGTCGGACGCGGCCGGAACGCTGTGGCTTGATGTGGCTAAGCGGGACTGGTCGGATAGCCTGCTCGCCACCTGCGGCCTGACGCGCGATCATATGCCGTGTTTGGTTGAAGGCAGCGAAGCCTCCGGCCAGTTGAAGGGAGATATCGCCCGCGCCTGGGGATTAAGTGACAATGTCACCATTGCCGGTGGCGGCGGCGATAACGCAGCCAGCGCGGTGGGCATCGGTGCGGTCAACCCTGGCGATGCGTTTATCTCTTTAGGCACCTCCGGCGTGCTGTTTGCGGTGAACGATCGTTTCCGCCCAAACCCGCAATCGGCGGTTCATGCCTTCTGCCACGCCCTGCCCGATCGCTGGCATCAGATGAGCGTGATGCTCACCGCCGCCAGCGCCTTGCGCTGGTTCTGCCAACTGGTGGGCAGCAATGAAACCACGCTGCTGGCCGAGATCGCTCAGATGAATCAGGCCGAACAGCGGCTCGCCCCGGTCTTCCTGCCGTATCTTTCCGGCGAACGTACCCCGCATAACGATCCCTTGGCCCAGGGCGCTTTTCATGGCTTAACCCATGCCCATCAGCGGGCAGCGATGGGATACGCGGTCTTGGAAGGTGTCGCGTTTGGCATGGCCGATGGGCTGGAAGTGCTTTTACAGGCGGGAACACGGCTGGAGCAGTGTTCTTTGATCGGCGGTGGCGCCCGTAGTGAGCATTGGGCGCAGTTGATGGCCGATGTGCTCGATCTGCCGGTGGTTACCCATAAGGACGGCACGGCCGGTGGCGCGTTGGGGGCGGCACGTTTGGGCTGGCTGGCCGCGGGCGGCACCGTGGCGCAGGTTTGTCACAAGCCGGCCATCGAGCGCAGCTTCCAGCCCAACGCTGAACGCCAGCCGATGCTGAGTGAACGACTGGCCGTTTACCGGCAACTGTATCAACAACAGTTGGCACTGCGCCGGGCATAAACCGGAGCAGTGAATAATAAAAAAACCTGTTCCCTTACACCTACGTTGGAGTTTGCTATGCAACAAACGCACAAGCACTGGTTCGGGCTGCCGATGAACCTGTTCTGGGGCTACATCGCCATTGCCGTTTTCATGAGCGGTGATGGTTTTGAGATGGCCTTTCTGTCAAAACATATAACCGATATGGGGTTCTCACCGGCGCAGTCAGCGCTAGTGTTCACCGTCTATGGCCTGGCCGCCGCGCTGGCTGCCTGGAGTTCTGGCGTGGTGGCGGAAATCATCACTCCGCAAAAAGCGATGCGTATCGGTTTTATCCTGTGGGTAGTGATGCATGCGCTGTTTATGCTGTTCGGCCTAGGGATGAAAAATTACCCGCTGATGCTGTTGTTCTACGGCATTCGTGGCCTGGCTTATCCGTTATTCATCTATTCCTTTGTTATGCTGGTGGTGCAGAATGTGCCAAAACAGCAGCTCTCTTCGGCTATGGGCTGGTTCTGGGCGATGTATTCCATCGGTATTGGTTGTGTAGGCAGCTATCTGCCCAGCTTCACCATTCCGCTGATCGGTGAAACCGGCACACTGTGGTTTGCCATTGTCTGGGTGGCAGCCGGTGGGCTGATGGCGTTAGCTCTGCTGCACAACGTTGGCCAAGCCAGCAGCAAGGCAGATTTGACACCAAAAGAGAAACTGAAGGAACTTTCCCGCGCGGTGACCATTCTGTTCACTAACCGCAATATTTTCCTCGCCTGCCTGATCCGCATCATTAATACGCTGTCGCTGTTTGGCTTTGCGGTGATCATGCCGATGCTGTTTGTCGGTCGTTTGGGTTTCACTATGTCTGAATGGCTACAGATCTGGGCGGTGTTCTTCTTCGTCACCATTTTTACCAACATCATGTGGGGCATTCTGGGGGAAAAAATCGGCTGGATGCGGCAAGTGCGCTGGTTTGGCTGCATTGGTTGCGCTATTTCCAGCCTGGCGTTCTACTACCTGCCGGTCTACTTCGGCCACAACTTCTGGGCGGCGCTGATCCCAGCGGTGATGCTGGGGATCACCGTGGCGGCTTTTGTGCCGATGACGGCGGTGTTCCCGGTATTGGAACCGAACCACAAAGGTGCGGCCATTTCTATCTATAACCTGTCCGCCGGGCTGAGTAACTTTGCGGCCCCGGCTATTGCCTCAGTGACCTTGCCCTTCTTCGATATCGTTGGCGTAGTTTGGGTATATACCGGGCTGTATCTGGTGGCAGCAGGGCTGACGCTGGTGGTTAAAGTCGAACAGCCGGGCCACAACGCTGTAGCACCTTATCGCTTAAACAACGAAGTGTTGGCCAAAAATAGCGCCCAATAACTGAAAAGCCAGCCTGATGCGTCAGGCTGGTTTGCATTAGCAACGCCAGACGATCGCCCTCCGCAAAGCCTAATTCTAGCCCATAATAGTCATGTCTATATCCCGTAGGTAAAAGTTAGATTAGTTCCTTATTTATCAATCAATAGTGGAAATTGACTAACGGGGGCTCGATAAACCAAGTAACTTCAGTGATCTATAGAATAATCGGCGGAACGTCCGTTTAAAATTCGCACACAATATCCTTATTCTTGTTATTGCTGCTCTTATCACCTGCCGCAAAAGATGTTAAAATTGACTCATATCAATTATTGCATGAGCGTAATCTATGATCCCGGAAAAACGCGTGATTCGTCGTATCCAGTCTGGTGGTTGTGCGATCCATTGCCAAGACTGCAGCATCAGCCAACTGTGTATCCCTTTTACCCTCAATACGCACGAGTTAGATCAACTCGACAATATTATCGAAAGGAAAAAGCCGATCCAGAAAGGCCAGACGCTGTTCAAAGCCGGGGACGAACTGAAGTCCCTGTACGCAATCCGTTCTGGGACCATCAAGAGTTACACCATCACCGAACAGGGTGATGAGCAGATTACCGGCTTCCATCTGGCGGGCGATCTGGTCGGGTTTGACGCCATTGGCGGCATGAAACACCCGAGCTTTGCACAAGCGCTGGAAACCTCGATGGTGTGTGAAATCCCGTTCGAAACGCTGGACGATCTTTCAGGTAAAATGCCTAATCTGCGCCAGCAGATCATGCGTTTGATGAGCGGTGAAATCAAAGGCGATCAGGACATGATCCTGCTGCTGTCGAAGAAGAATGCGGAAGAACGCCTGGCTGCCTTTGTTTACAACCTGTCACGCCGCTTTGCCGAGCGCGGTTTCTCACCACGTGAATTCCGTCTGACCATGACGCGTGGCGATATCGGTAACTATCTTGGCCTGACGGTTGAAACCATCAGCCGCCTGCTGGGGCGCTTCCAGAAAAGCGCTATCCTCAGCGTGAAAGGCAAATACATCACCATCGAAAACGTCGATGCGCTGTCACAACTGGCCGGTACGCCACAGATTAGTGTTTCCGTCAGTGCCTGATCACCTCGCGGGCCAATAATTTCAATTAATTATTGGCCCATCGCGTCTCTCCTCTGTCCTGTTTTTCAATGTTGAGTTACTCTTGTAATTGGACAGGCTGTTGTTCTACAGCTGTAAGGAGGCCCTATGGCGAAGTATCAGAATATTCTGGTGGCTATTGACCCCAATCAGGACGATCAACCGGCGCTTCGCCGGGCGGTGTACCTGGTAAAACGGAACGGCGGGCGCATCAAAGCCTTCCTTCCTATCTATGACTTCTCTTACGAAATGACCACCCTGCTTTCACCGGATGAACGCACCGCCATGCGGCAGGGGGTGATCAGCCAACGCGCAGCGTGGATTAAAGAGCAATGCCGTTTTTACCTTGAAGATGGCGTCCCGATTGAAATTAAAGTGGTCTGGCACAATCGCCCTTACGAGGCCATTATTCAGGAAGTGCTGAGCGGCAATCACGATTTGCTGCTAAAAATGGCTCATCAGCACGATCGACTGGAATCACTGATTTTTACCCCCACCGATTGGCATCTGCTGCGAAAATGCCCTTGCCCGGTCTGGATGGTGAAAGACCAGCCTTGGCCAGAAGGCGGCAAAGCCTTGGTCGCCGTCAACCTCTCCAGCGAAGAACCCTATCACGATCCGCTGAACGTCCGCTTGGTGCAGCAAACCCTCGAACTGGCGCAAAACGTCAACCAGACTGAAGTCCACCTGGTAGGAGCCTATCCGGTTACCCCCATCAATATCGCCATCGAACTGCCGGATTTCGACCCGAGCGTGTATAACGATGCGATCCGCGGGCAGCATCTGATCGCCATGAAAGCACTAAGGCAGAAATTCCATATCAACGAAGAGTTCACCCACGTCGAAAAAGGCCTGCCGGAAGAAGTGATCCCGAATTTAGCCGAGCATCTGCAAGCCGGGGTGGTGGTCTTGGGTACGCTCGGCCGAACCGGGATTTCTGCCGCGTTTATCGGCAATACCGCAGAACATGTGATCGACCAACTGAAGTGCGATCTGCTGGTACTGAAGCCTGATGACTTCAACTGCCCGATCGAGGTGGATGAAGATGATGAACATGACGACGAAGATTGAAACTGCAGGGCGTTGAGAGAAAAACAGGGCCTAAAGACCAATGCTGGTCAGTTAAGCGTAAAGCGACATAATCATGCATCATTTGCTGAAGGTGTTGCCCCCTCTCCCTGTAGGAGAGGGCCGGGGTGAGGGGCAAGTCGTGCGGTGCTCGTCCCCTCACCCTAACCCTCTCCCCAAGGGAGAGGGAACTGGTTAGCCTTCACTGCTCAGCATTAGCCGAAAGGCCCTGTTTGCTGGCTATAGCGTGAAAACTTACAGTTCAACCACGTCGAAGCGCACGTCTGGGTTGACGTCGGCATCGTAATCCACTTCTTCCAAGCCAAAACCGAACAGGCGCAGGAACTCCTGCTTGTAACCGGTGTAATCGGTCAGTTCGCTCAGGTTCTCAGAGGTGATGGATGGCCACAGATCGCGGCACGCCTGCTGCACGTCGTCGCGCAGTTCCCAGTCGTCCATACGGATACGGGCATGATCGTCCAGAGCCAAGTCGTCACCGTACAGGCGGGTACGCATCAGGCGATAAACCTGTTCCATACAGCCTTCGTGAATGCCCTTCTCTTTCATGATCTTGAAAGCCATGGAGATATACAGCGGCATCACCGGAATTGCCGAAGACGCCTGAGTCACTACCGATTTCAGCACCGCCACATGGGCTGTACCGCCTTTGGCTGCCAGATCGCCACGAATGGCGGTGGCAGCACGATCCAAATCTTCTTTAGCGCGGCCCAAGGTGCCATGCCAGTAGATTGGCCAGGTCAGATCGGTACCGATATAGGAGTAAGCCACGGATTTGGCACCTTCGGCCAGCACCCCGGCCTCTTCCAGCGCCGACATCCACAGTTCCCAATCCTGCCCGCCCATAACGGTGATGGTGTTCTGGATCTCTTCTTCCGTCGCCGGTTCAACGGTGGCGGTGATGATCTGATCTTTATTAGTATCGATGGCGGTAGTGGTATACACCTCGCCGATCGGCTTCAACGCAGAGCGCACGACTTCACCGGTATCCGGCATTTTGCGCACAGGCGACGCCAGTGAGTAAACCACCAGGTCGATCTGGCCCAGATCGGCTTTGATCAGCTCAATCACCTTGGCACGGCATTCGTTGGAGAAGGCATCACCGTTGATGCTCTTGGCATACAACCCTTCTTCTTTGGCGATCTTGTCAAACGCGGCTGAATTGTACCAACCCGCCGTCGCAGGTTTGCTTTCCGTGCCTGCTTTTTCAAAGAACACGCCGATGGTGGCGGCACCGCTGCCAAACGCGGTAGCAATACGGGAGGCCAGACCATAACCGGTGGAAGCCCCGATCACCAATACACGCTTAGGGCCATTGGCAATGGTGCCCTGCTTTTTGGTGTAGGCAATCTGACGACGAACATTGGCTTCGCAACCCACCGGATGAGTGGTGGTGCAGATAAAGCCGCGAACCTTAGGTTTGATAATCATAATGGGTCTAGGATCCGTTAAATGGATGAAATCGGCACATAAGATACCTCATTGCGCCCCTGTTTGGTGATCTGATGTGTTGAATTGCACAAACCTTGAACTGATTTATTCAATTAAGCACAAATATCATGGCCAATGGTGAGAATCTATCACTATTACGGCGAAAAAAAACACGAGCCGAAACTCGTGTTTTTACCTTGCGGCTCCCGATTACAGCGCGCGCAGGATCGCTTCCACGCTGGCTTTGGCATCGCCAAACAGCATCTGGGTGTTCTCTTTGAAGAACAGCGGGTTCTGCACACCGGCATACCCGGTATTCATCGAGCGTTTGAACGCAATAACGTTTTGCGCTTTCCACACTTCCAGCACTGGCATACCGGCGATTGGGCTGCGTGGATCTTCCAACGCTGCCGGGTTCACCGTATCGTTAGCGCCGATCACCAGCACGGTGTCGGTATCAGGGAAATCTTCGTTGATTTCGTCCATCTCCAGCACCACGTCGTACGGCACTTTGGCTTCCGCCAGCAGCACGTTCATGTGGCCTGGTAAACGGCCCGCCACCGGGTGAATACCGAAACGCACCTTGATACCGCGAGCACGCAGCTTCTCGGTGATTTCCGCCACCGGATACTGCGCCTGCGCGACCGCCATGCCGTAACCTGGGGTGATGATTACTGACGTTGAGTTTTTCAACTGTTCAGCCACTTCTTCCGCAGTGGTTTCACGGTATTCGCCCATTTCTTCAGCATCACCGGTTGAAGAGCCATCGGTACCAAAGCCACCGGCGATCACGCTGATAAACGAACGGTTCATTGCTTTACACATGATGTAAGACAGGATCGCACCGGAAGAACCAACCAGCGCACCGGTCACAATCAGCAGATCGTTGCTCAGCATAAAACCTGCCGCCGCTGCGGCCCAACCCGAATAGGAGTTGAGCATTGACACCACCACTGGCATGTCAGCACCGCCGATCGACGCTACCAAGTGCCAACCGAAGCCAAGGGCGATAATCGTCATGATCAACAGCGCAAACACTTCCCAACCCACGCTGCTGGTACGCACGAACAGCACCATCAGCAGGAAAGAAACCACGATCGCCGCCAGATTCAGCTTGTGACGGTGTGGCAGCATCAGCGGCTTGGAAGAGATAATGCCGCGCAGCTTGCCGAACGCCACGATTGAACCGGTAAAGGTCACCGCACCAATGAAGATGCCGAGGAACACTTCGGTAAGATGGATGTTTTCCATCACCGGATCCATTGGCGCACCGTGATCCAGATAGCTATTGAAGCCCACCAGAACCGCCGCCAGGCCCACGAAGCTGTGCAGCACCGCCACCAGTTCTGGCATTTCGGTCATTTCGACCTTCTTCGCCAGATAGATACCGATCGAACCACCGATGATCATTGCGATAATGATCCAGCCCACGTTGCCGGAGTGCGGCCCGAGGATGGTGGCGATCAACGCAATCGCCATCCCGGCGACGCCAAACAGGTTCCCCTGCTTCGACGTTTCATGGCGCGAAAGACCGGCCAGGCTGAAAATAAACAGAATAGCGGCAACAATGTATGCAGCTGTAACTAATCCACCAGACATTTGCTACCCCTTAGTTTTTGCGGAACATTTTCAGCATGCGCTGAGTAACGGTGAATCCACCAAAAATGTTGATGCTGGCAATCAGCACGGCAACAAAGGAGAGGAAACTCACCCAACCGCCATGGCCAATCTGCAATAACGCACCGACCACAATAATCCCTGAGATCGCGTTAGTCACCGACATCAACGGGGTATGTAATGCATGGCTGACGTTCCAAACCACGTAGTAACCCACCACGCAGGCCAGCGCAAACACGGTAAAGTGTGACAGGAACTCTTTCGGTGCCGAGTTGGCGAACCAGCCAAACAGCACGATCGACAGCGCGATCAGGCCGTATTTCACCCAAGGTGACGCTGGCTTTTTCTCTATTTTTTCTACCGGAGCCGCCGCCTGAGCCTGCTTCGGCTGAGCGGAAACCTGGATTGGCGGTGCTGGCCAGGTCACTTCGCCTTCACGCACCACGGTCACACCGCGGATCACGGTATCGTCGAAATCGATATCGATCTCGCCATTCTTCTCTTTCGTCAGCAGCTTCAGCAGGTTAACCAGGTTGGTACCGTAAAGCTGTGAAGATTGCGTCGGCAAACGGCTTGGCAGATCGGTATAACCGATGATCTTCACGCCGTTGTCGGTCATTGTGACCTGATCGGCCACGGTCAGTTCGCAGTTACCACCGGTTTGCGCTGCCAGATCGACAATCACGCTGCCCGGCTTCATGGAAGCGACCATCTCTTTGGTAATCAGCTTCGGTGCCGGTTTACCTGGGATCAGCGCGGTGGTGACGATAATGTCCACTTCCTCCGCCTGGGCGGCAAACAGCGCCATCTCGGCCTTGATAAAGGCTTCTGACATCACTTTGGCATAGCCGTCGCCGCTGCCCGCTTCTTCCTCAAAGTCCAGCTCGAGGAATTCCGCGCCCATACTCTGCACTTGCTCTTTCACTTCCGGGCGGGTGTCGAAGGCGCGCACGATGGCACCCATGCTGCCTGCCGCACCAATCGCCGCCAGGCCAGCTACGCCAGCACCGATAATCATCACTTTGGCCGGTGGCACCTTGCCCGCGGCGGTGATCTGGCCGGTGAAGAAACGCCCAAACTCGTGTGCAGCCTCAACGATGGCGCGATAGCCTGCAATGTTGGCCATCGAACTCAATGCATCCAGAGACTGCGCACGAGAAATACGCGGCACAGAATCCATCGCCATCGCGGTAACCTTGCGTGCCGCAAGTTTTGCCATCAGCTCCGGATTTTGCGCAGGCCAGATAAAGCTGACCAACGTGCTCCCTTCACGCATTAACGCGATTTCGTCCTCTTGTGGCGCGTTAACTTTCAGAATCAGATCCGATTGCCACACGTCCGTGGTATCGGTAATTGTCGCGCCTGCGGCTTCATAAGCGACATCCTCAAAGCTTGCCAATTTGCCCGCCCCGCTTTCGATCGCGACGGTAAAGCCCAGTTTCAGCAATTGTTCTACCGTTTTCGGCGTTGCTGCAACACGGGCTTCATTGGCCAACCGTTCTCTTGGTACACCAATACGCATAATGTTCCCTTCTCACCTGTCTTTGATGATGTTTATTTTCTTTCTACCCATAGCAATAGCACCGGTCAAACAAGGTTTTTGTAGACTTGTTTACACACAAATTAAGGTGCCATCTATAACCTACTGAAAATATGATCGATGATCCATAATTGCTTACGCTTAGCGGTCAGTTTTTACATAAAAATTCACTTAAGGATATGACGAATCGCAATTTTGCGCGAAAAAGATGCGGCAATAGCTCTTTTCATCACGACATTGCACAAACCTTGCTCTCTGCCATTTCCTGCCAACGGCGGCCTAAAAGCATAAAAGTTATAAAATTGTGAATAATTAACATTAATGAGATGAAGTGCTTTATTATTGAAACTTATACTCAAAATAATTCGAATTGGCGACGTAACCGGTAACAGGCCCTAACACGGATTTGTCTCAGGTCATCACATAAAATGCGGAGACATTTGCCGAGATGCCATGTCATAATCTGCGGCTTAATGACACTTATATAAACGTTAATGCGCTAGGCGAAAGGATTTTTTATGAAGCTGAAGACCACGATCATCGCATCAGCCTTGTTATCACTCACCGCGCTATCTGTGCATGCCGCGCAAGAGTTAACACCGGAAAGAGCAGCGGCTATCAAACCGTTTGATCGCATCACCATTACCGGCCGCTTTAATGCCATCTATGAAGCTGCCGATGCCGTATCACGCCGCGCAGATAAACTGGGCGCCGATGCCTTCTATATTCAAGACCTGAACAGCGGCAACAACGGCGGCAACTGGCGTGTTACCGCAGACCTTTACCATAAAGATGCGCCAGAAGTGAGCAAAGAGAAAAACTACCGTCTCTTTGATGGTGTGAAAGAACTGCCAAAAAACGAAGCCTTCCTGATTGAACCTTACGATACCGTCAGCATTAGCGGTTTTTACCGCAGCCAGCCGGACATTAACGAAGCGATCGCCAAAGAAGCAAAGAAAAAAGGCGCTGATTCATTCTTTATCGTGCGCCAGGTTGATGCCAACCAGGGCGGCAACCAGTTCATTACCGCCTATGTTTATAAAGCCGATGCCCCAAAACGTGTGGTGCAGAGCCCAGATGTCATCCCTGCGGATTCTGATGCTGGCCGTGCGGCGTTGGCAGCAGGTGGAGCAGAAGCTGCTAAAGTGGAAATTCCCGGCGTAGCCTCTTCTGCTTCGCCAAGCCGTGATGTTGGTCGTTTCTTCGAAACCCAATCCTCTACCGGTCAGCGTTACACCGTCACGCTGCCGAATGGCACCAAGATTCAGGAACTGAATAATGCCGCCGCTGCGCAGATGGTGCCGTTTGACTCTGTCACCTTCAACGGCCATTTCAGCAGCATGACCGAAGTTTCCAGCGAAGTGGCGAAACGTGCCGCAGAGAAAGGCGCCAAGTACTACCACGTGACGCGTCAATGGCAGAACAACAGCGGCGGCAACCTGACCGTCAGCGCCGATCTGTTCAAATAATTATCAGCTTACGCTTCACCCACGGGCAGCAATTAAGCTGCCCTCTTTTTTGCGGCAAAATCATCGCATTGGGTGAATAAGTTTTTATCCAACCCGCATAGTCAATCATTGCATCCGCCAGTTTCTCTCCGTAAAATCTGCGCCAGTTTTTAGGGCTATCGCCTGTTTATGCAGTGATTATCATTACGTTATTGCAACCTAACGGCGCTTATACAGTTGTTTATTCCGCATCAGGATCTGTCATTGGAAAAGAAACTAGGTCTTACCGCGTTAACCGCTTTGGTGCTCAGTTCTATGCTGGGCGCTGGAGTCTTCAGCCTGCCGCAAAATATGGCCGCGGTGGCCAGCCCCGCCGCTTTGCTGCTTGGCTGGGCCATCACCGGCGTCGGCATACTGTTCCTGGCGTTTGCCATGCTGTTACTGACTCGCCTGCGCCCCGATCTTGATGGCGGAATTTTTACCTATGCCAAAGAGGGCTTCGGCGAGTTGGTCGGTTTTTGTTCCGCCTGGGGCTACTGGCTCTGTGCGGTGATCGCCAACGTTTCTTATCTGGTGATCGTGTTCGCCGCGCTGAGTATTTTTACCGATCGTAGCGGCACGGTGATTCTGGGCGACGGCAATACCTGGCAGGCATTGATCGCCGAATCCGTGCTGCTGTGGATCGTACATGCGCTAGTGTTGCGCGGTGTGCAAACCGCCGCCAGCATCAATCTGGCCGCTACGCTGGCCAAGCTGATCCCACTCGGTTTATTTGCCGTGCTCGCCGCCATGGCATTCCGTATGGAAGTTTTCACGCTGGATTTCCAGGGTATTGCACTGGGCACGCCGGTTTGGCAGCAGGTTAAAGACACCATGCTGATCACGCTCTGGGTGTTTATCGGTGTAGAAGGCGCGGTGGTGGTTTCTGCCCGCGCACGCAACAAGAAGGACGTTGGCCGAGCCACCCTGCTGGCGGTGCTTTCTGCACTAGCGGTTTATCTGTTGGTTACCCTGCTCTCGCTCGGTGTCGTGCCGCGCAGCGAACTGGCCGAAATGCGCAATCCGTCCATGGCAGTATTGATGGTGGATCTGATCGGCCCGTGGGGAAATGTGATCATTGCGACTGGCCTGATCGTTTCGGTTTGTGGCGCTTACCTGAGCTGGACCATCATGGCAGCAGAAGTGCCGCTGCTGGCCGCACAGCACGGCGCATTCCCTAAGCTGTTCCGTCTCCAGAACCAAAATCACGCTCCTTCAGCCTCGCTATGGCTGACCAACGGTGCGGTGCAAATTGCCTTGGTCATCATCTGGCTGACCAGCAGCAACTACAACTCGCTGCTGACCATAGCTTCTGAAATGATCCTGGTGCCCTATTTCCTGGTGGGTGCCTTCCTGTTTCAAGTGGCCCGCAAGCGTCAGGACAAGCGGTTAATTTTTGCCGCTACCGGCGCCTGTCTGTATGGTATCTGGCTGCTATACGCCTCAGGCCCGATGCATCTGCTGATGTCAGTATTACTGTATGCGCCTGGGTTGCTGGTATTTATCTATGCACGTCGCGGGCATGAAGACATAAGATTGCTGAGCACGCTGGAGAAAGGCAGCATTTTTCTGTTACTGGCGGCAACGGTGCCAGCCGGCTGGTTTATGTTGCAGTAAATTAAGCGAAACCGGGGGGATTCACCCGGTCAGTTTCCGGCAGGGGGCTGCGCGGTGATGGTAATGCGTTCCCCTACCTGAGTGACCATCACCTGATTGGCGCACTTTTTTTCGATCGCTGCCAACTGTTCAGCATTCAGCGCATAAGGCAATTGAATATCAAACACCTCTAGTTGCTGCTGCCGAGCCAGATCGATCAGGCGGATAATGTTGATCTCATCGCTAAGCTGGGTGGAAACCACCTGCAAGGCCAGCGCTTTCAATTGTTCTTTGCGTGTTTGTGCTTCTGCCGCCTCAGACTTCAAGACCATGCCAAAAATCGGCATCACACCATAAATGGCATCAATAAAACGCCACTGTTTCTTGCAGGATGCGGACAGAAAATCCATATAGTCGAGACAGACTCTCTCACTGTGCGCGTGATTATTCCTCATCCCCTTTCCTCTCTGCTGATAGCCAGTGGGTAATACACCTGAAATGGACAATCGAAGGGAAGCTTTAACGGCTTTCTACCGTATAATGACACGATTCCCACATGATTTTCCAGCTTGCCCAGGAGCTTTACTTGATGGTACCTCACAACGCAGCCCCGGTGCTGATTACCGGCGGAGCGCGCCGGATTGGCCTCGCACTGGCCAAGTCATTTTTGCAGCGCAATATTCCGGTGATTATCGCCTATCGCAGCGACTATCCGGCATTGGCCGAATTAAAAGCACTGGGGGCAATTTGCCTGCAGAGTGACTTTTCGACACATGCGGGTATCTATCGGTTTGCCGAGCAGGTCACTGAGATCGCACCGAAGCTGCGGGCGGTGATCCACAATGCCAGCGCCTGGTTGGCAGAGTCCGCCGCCATGCCGCCAGAGCAGGTGATGGCCACCATGCTACAGATCCATGTCTATACGCCGTACCTGTTAAATCAACTGCTGGAATCCTGCCTGCGTGGCCAAGGCCAAGCGGGGGCCGATATTATTCATCTCACTGATTACGTGGTGGAAAAAGGTAGTGACAAACACATCGCCTATGCCGCCAGTAAAGCCGCACTGGATAATATGACCCGCTCCTTTGCGCGCAAACTGGCGCCGGAAGTGAAAGTGAACGCCATCGCTCCGGCGTTGATTATGTTCAATCACGACGATGATGAAGCCTATCGCCGCCAGGCACTGGAAAAATCGCTGATGAAAATCGCCCCAGGTGAAGAAGAGGTGGTCAATCTGGTGGACTATCTGATGAGTAGCCGTTACGTTACCGGGCGTACCCATGGTGTCGATGGTGGGCGACCGCTACGTTAAATCATGGATATAGCGCAACGCCGAAGGGCGCGCTATGCTGAATGCCGTTTTTCTTATAAAACCACTCAAAATGACTAAAATTGTTTTTGTAGAAGACGACCCGGAAGTGGGCAAGCTGATTGCCGCCTATCTGGGCAAGCACGATATTGACGTTATCATTGAGCCGCGTGGCGACACAGCGCAGGCCTGCATCGAGCGGGAGCAGCCGGATCTGGTGTTGCTGGATATCATGCTGCCAGGCAAAGATGGCATGACGCTGTGCCGCGATCTGCGCCCTGTTTACCCCGGCCCGATTGTCTTGCTGACCTCTCTTGATAGCGATATGAACCACATTCTGTCGCTGGAGATGGGTGCCCATGATTACATTCTGAAGACCACGCCTCCTGCGGTGCTGCTGGCTCGCCTGCGCTTACATCTGCGCCAACACGGCAACCAGCCGAAAGAAGAACTCACCCAGGCGATCACCCAGCACAATGCGCTGCACTTCGGCCTGTTGTGCATCGACCCGGCCAACCGCCAGGTGACTCTGGGGGAAGAGACGATCACCCTTTCCACTTCGGACTTCGATTTGCTGTGGGAGTTGGCTACCCACGCAGGGCAGATCATGGATCGCGAAGCCCTGTTACAAAACCTGCGTGGCGTCAGCTATGACGGTATGGATCGCAGCATCGACGTAGCCATCTCACGCCTGCGCCGCAAATTGTACGACAATGCGCTGGAACCATTTCGCATCAAAACCGTGCGTAACAAGGGTTATCTGTTCGCCCCCAACGCCTGGGCATCGGTGCAGCAATGAGAAAACTTTTCGTTCAGTTCTTTTTGCTGTTGTTTGTCTGTTTTCTGGTAATGGCGATGCTGGTTGGCCTGGTTTACAAATTCACCGCTGAGCGCGCTGGCCGCCAGTCGATGGACGATCTGATGAAAAGCTCGCTGTATCTGATGCGCAGCGAACTGCGGGAAACCCCACTCAAAGATTGGAACAAAACCATCGCCACGCTGGATTTAAACCTGTCATTCCAGCTGCATATAGAGCCGCTGGGTAAGCAGAACCTGAGTGAAGAGCTCACCAAACGGCTGCGCCTGGGGGAAATTATCGCCCTGGACGATCGCTATACCTTTATGCAACGCATTCCGCGCAGCCACTATGTGTTGGTGGTTGGCCCGATCCCTTATCTGTTTTATCTGCACCAGATGCGGATCCTGGATTTGGCTTTGCTGATCTTTATCGGGATGTCACTGGCGTTGCCGGTGTTCCTGTGGATGCGCCCGCACTGGCAAGACTTGCTGAAGTTGGAAAACGCCGCCCAGCGCTTGGGGGCGGGCCATCTTAACGAGCGCACCCACTTTGAGCCCACCTCCAGCCTCAGCCGGCTCGGCGTCGCATTCAACCAGATGGCGGATAACATCAACACGCTGATTGCCAGCAAGAAGCAACTGATCGATGGTATCGCCCATGAACTGCGCACTCCGCTGGTTCGCCTGCGTTACCGCTTGGCGATGAGCGATAATCTCTCCGAAAGCGAACAGCAGGCGCTGAATCGTGATATCGGCCAGTTGGAATCACTGATTGACGAGTTGCTGACCTACGCGCGGCTGGATCGCCCGCAGGTGGCGCTGAATATCGAACCAATCGATTTACCTGGCTGGCTGAAAGATAAAGTGGCCGACATGCAGTTGATCCATCCTGAGCGGCAGATTGAGCTGAATATCCCGCACGTGGGTGATTTTGGCGGTGTCGATTTGCGGCTGATGGAACGGGTGCTGGACAACCTGGTCAACAATGCGCTGCGTTACTCGGAACAGAACCTGCGCGTCGGCCTGTGGTTTGATGGTGACGATGCCTGTCTGCAGGTGGAAGATGATGGCCCAGGTATCCCGCCAGAGGAACGAGAGCGAGTTTTTGAACCCTTTGTGCGCCTCGACCCGAGCCGCGATCGCGCCACCGGCGGCTGCGGGCTGGGGCTGGCGATTGTTCATTCCATTGCGGTGGCCTATCAGGGCCATGTCTTTGTTGAAGCCAGTTCATTGGGCGGTGCCAGCTTCCGTTTCTGCTGGCCGATCAAACAGACTTTTTAACCTTAACTGAATTTGATCGTCCCCCTTCAAGTAAAAACTATCCGGGCACCAAGAGGAAGTGAAAGCGAAATATGGCTATCTGTATGCTGGCTAATATCAACCGCTTATTTTATTTACCGTAGCGACACATTGCGCGCCCTACACGGTATACCTCCCCATTTTCCATGTGAGAAGTGTGATACAAGCCATGAATATTAAATTCTAACCTACTATTTTTTTAAGAATTTAATATTCTCGGTAATGATTTTTTAATTCATCATGAGGGAGTGCAATGAAAATACCAGGAGTAACAACTGTTGCTGTGCTTTTATCCAGTCTGACAATGGTGGGGTGCGATAACACTCAGGTTTCCAACAGCCAGGAAGAACCGCAAACCAGTGCCGAACAGATAGTAACTCAGATGAGCCCACGAGAAAAAATCGGCCAAGTGCTAATGTTGGATGTGCGTAACTGGGGCAAAAACGCTGCTGGGGAACCAGAAGGTGTCACCGTACTCCCTACCGAGCTGGCTAAAGCCATTAATGACTATCGGCTGGGTTCTGTGATCCTGTTTAGGGAAAACTTTATTAATACGCCACAAAGTTATCAGCTGATTCAGGACTTACAGAAGGCCAGTTATCAGTTGCCTTTACTGATCAGTACCGATCAGGAAGGCGGATACGTCACGCGTCTGCGCGAAGGCACAGAAATGCCGGGTAATATGGCACTGGCCGCAACGCGTGATGCCAATATGGCTCAACATGTGGGTGAAGTTCACGGCTCGGAACTCAACGCACTGGGAGTGAATATTAACTTTGCTCCGGTTGTGGATATCAATACTAACCAGAATAACCCGGTTATCGGCGTGCGTTCGTTCAGCAGTGATATTGCGCTGGTTAATGAGATGTCGGGGGCTTATATCAAGGGATTGCAGCAGAACTCTGTTCTGGCCACCGCAAAGCACTTCCCTGGCCACGGTAACGTGGAAACCGACTCGCACTTTGGGCTGCCGCTGGTTCCTTATACTGAAAGCGAATGGCGGCAAAACGATTTGTTACCATTCAAATATGTTATCGAACAGGGCATTGATGCCGTAATAACGGCACACATCATCGTTCCTGCCCTCGACGATACCAAAGTAGTTTCTAAAAAAGATGGTACTGAAATCGGTTTGCCCGCCACATTATCCAAAAAAATCATCACCGGTATTCTTCGTGATGAGCTCAAATTCAAGGGGCTAATATTTACTGACGCAATGGATATGGGCGCTATCACCGAGAACTTTGGTGCTAATGAAGCAGTGGAAATGGCGTTGATGGCAGGCAGTGATGTCATCGTGATGCCAGTCCATATCTGGGATCAACAAGGGATTGAACAACTGGAAGATCTTTACCAATATCTGGAGACTCAGTACTATAAAAATCCAGAGTTTGCGTCACGCCTACAAGAGGCGGCGACCCGGGTTGTCCAAACTAAATTGGCAAAAAAGATCGCTACCACCAACAGTCAACATACCTTGGAGTTCGCTCAATCTGTCGTTGCTTCACCAGCGCATAAACGCGATGAACAGAAAGTGGCAGAACGCGCCGTTACGCTTATCAAGAATGACAACCTGTTACCCTATTCCCTTAATGCGCAAAATAACGTGCTGGTCATCTCTGATGAAAATACGCGCAATGATATTATCCGAAGTGAATTGCAAAACATTGCCAGCCAGCTTGAAAACCGGGAAATCACAGTTTCCAGCCTAGCCTACAAGCTGGATCAGCAAACTGTACCTACCACTCTGGAAGAGAGTATCCAAGCCAACGATCTGGTTATTATGGTTACTTACAACCTAAAAACCAAAGGACATGCAGCACAACAGACCATTGATAAAGCGAGAGAACTGGGGGTGCCCCTGGTTGTTATCTCATCACGCAATCCCTATGACATTGCTTATTTGGATAATGTGACAGCCAACCTGGCTATTTATGGTATCACCGGGTTTGATGTCACCAATAACAATCGTAACTCTCTTGAAGCGAATATTCGGGCAGGCATCAGAACATTGTTTAAAAATGATGCTGCCCCCCTCCTCTTTAATGTTCCTAGCGGTAAATTACCTGTTGATATCAAGTCTCCTGAAGGCGAAATCATCTACCCCTTCGGGCATGGCTTGACTTACTGATCCTGGTAAAATTGCCCTCAGTTGCAAAAGTAAAAATCCGCCTTCCTAGAAGGCGGTATTGCTTTAGTGCTTCATAGGGGTATTAGTCTCGAACAATTTTCTGTGCTGTGATGATCAAACACCCAGTGTTAGTGCGTTATTGCTAACTGCTAACTGATAACCAGGGTTGATTTTTCTCTTGAGCGCGGCAACCTGTAGTACATTTGGGCAACAACCGCTACGCGGGATATTATATAGGGAGCTAACTCATGACATCTGCACCTTCTTCATCGGCTTATGAAGAGCTTCGCACGTTATTCAGTCGCCTTTCGCGGTTTGATCACCTATCCGCCATCGGTGGTTGGGACATGCAAACCATGATGCCACCGGGTGGCAGCAAAGCTCGCTCCGCAGCGCTGGCCGAATTGAGCGTGTTGAAGCACCAAATCCTGACGGCAGCGAAAACCGGCTCCCTGTTGGAACAGGCGCTGCAAGAATCCCTGAGCGATATTGATCGTGCCAACCTGCAGGAAATGCGGCGGCAGTACGATAACGCCGTGTTGGTGCCAGAATCGCTGGTTGAGGCCAAGTCGCTGGCTGGTGCCCGCTGTGAACATGCCTGGCGGGCGCAGCGCCCGGCCAACGATTGGCAGGGTTTTAGCGATAACCTGCGTGAAGTGGTTAAATTGACCCGTGAAGAAGCACAAATTCGTGCACAAGCAGCTGGTATCAGCCGTTACGATGCTCTGCTCAACCTGTATGAACCTGGCATGAGCAGCCACGATCTGGATCGCATTTTTGGCGATCTAAAAACCTGGCTGCCGGATTTACTGCAAAAAGTGGTCGCCAAACAGGCAAATGAACCTTGTCTGATCCCACAAGGGCCGTTTGATCTTGAAAAACAGCGTCAACTAGGCCTGAGCGTGATGAAGTTGCTGGGTTTCAACTTCGACGGCGGCCGCGTTGACGTGAGCGTGCATCCATTCTGCGGCGGTGTGCCGGAAGATGTACGCATCACCACCCGTTACAACCAAAATGAGTTTCTTACCGCGTTGCTCGGCATCGTACACGAAACCGGCCATGCCCGTTACGAGCAAAACCTGCCGCGCGAGTGGCTCGGCCAACCCGTTGCCCTGGCACGTTCGACCGCTATTCATGAATCACAAAGCCTGCTGTTTGAAATGCAACTGGCACGCGGCAGCGATTTCCTGAAGATCCTGCGTCCGTTGGTTACCGCACAGTTTGGTGAGCAAGCGGCCTTGGAAGAGGGCAATTTTATCCGCTTGAATCAACGCGTAAAACCCGGCCTGATTCGCGTTGATGCTGATGAAGTCAGCTATCCTGCCCATGTGATCCTGCGCTATGAAATCGAACAGGCCTTAGTTGAAGGTGAAATTGAGGTAGAAGATATCCCCGCGTTGTGGAACGAGAAAATGCACCACTATCTCGGGCTGGATACGGTAGGCAATTACCGCAATGGTTGCATGCAGGATATTCACTGGACCGATGGCGCTTTTGGTTACTTCCCCACCTACACTCTCGGTGCCATGTATGCCGCACAGCTATTCCAGCACGCGCGTAAAGCCCTGCCGAATTTGAGCGATGAGATTGCCGCGGGTGATTTAAGCCACTTGTTCCACTGGCTGCAGCAAAACATTTGGCACCACGGTAGCCGTTACTCCACCAATACGCTGATTGCCAACGCCACAGGTGAAACGCTGAATCCGCGTTATTTCCGCCAGCACCTGGAAAACCGCTATCTGTAATCTCTTCCGGCACGGGTAATACCGTGCCTTTACCTACTGTTAGACCCACAAAATATCAGAGAGCAGTTTCTTTCCAATAGCATAGAAGCGGCAAAAGCTTGGGGCGATCACCGTTCTATGTATGTTGTAACTAAAAAAGAAAATAAGTTATTTGTACATTAGGTTACAAGCTGAAACCAATCACTCACGGAAAGTATTCCACTCATTGCATAAGATTCTTTCAACAGCCCCGCAGAGGGATTGAAACATAAACCATAATTTGAGGGGTCCACGATGAAAAAATTATTCGCTCTGACTGTTGCCGCTGCAATGAGTTTGTCTTCTGTCGTTTTCGCCGCGGATACTATGGCCCCAGCGTCTGGCGCAACCACGACTCAGGCGGCACCGGCTAAAACCATTCACGCGAAAAAACATCACGCTAAGAAAGCTACTGAGCAAAAAGCCCAGGCCGCTAAAAAGCATCACAAAAAAACAGCAACTCCAGCTGCTTGATGGCAACGTGCCGTGGAGCACCCTCACCCGTTCTGGCTAGATTTGCTCAACACCCGGTTCGCCGGGTGTTTTTCTATCAGGGGATTGTCACTATGCTGCGTCGCTACTTGTTTGAGATCATCCTGGGCACCCTGATCGTTTGCGGATTAATCGCTGCTTTCTTTTATCTTTAATTTCCCGTTATTTTTATCAGGAAATCAATGGCTGGCCATCCTCGTGAATGTTAAATCAGTCTATAGTTAGCATTCATCGTATTTATGGAAAATTTGTACTTGTCAGGCAATAAACCTATGCGCATATCCGTTTTGCTGTTGCTGTGTTCATTTCCATTGGCTTTATCCTGTGCTGCCCACGCTGACAGTCCTTCTGATGCGCCTGGGGCAGATCAAACCCGCTTATTTTTCGGTAAAGATGAACGCATCAAAGTAGCAGAAACCAGCGGATGGCCATGGCAGGCCATTGGTCAGGTCGAAACCGCCAGCGGTAACCTGTGCACCGCAACGCTGATCTCTCCGCATCTGGCGCTCACTGCAGGCCACTGCGTACTGGCACCACCGGGGCATCTGGATAAGGCGGTGACCCTGCGCTTTGTTTCCAACAGCAACGGTTGGCAATACCAGACGGAGAATATTGAAACGCTGGTTGATCAGAAACTAGGTAAAAAGCTCAAACCCGATGGTGATGGTTGGATCGTGCCTCCTGCCGCCGCCGCTTACGATTTTGCATTGATTCGGCTGAAAGATCAGAATGTTTTGCCGATTAAACCGCTGCCGCTGTGGCAAGGCGACAGTAAAGCATTAACTCAGGCTTTGAAAAAGACGAAACGCCTGATTACTCAGGCGGGCTATCCAGAAGACCATTTGGACAATCTCTATGGTCACCAAGGCTGTAAAGTAACCGGTTGGGCACAAAAAGGCGTGTTATCACATCAATGTGACACCTTACCAGGCGACAGTGGTTCACCACTGTTACTGAAAACCGACGATGGCTGGCGGTTGATTGCTATTCAGAGTTCCGCACCAGCAGCAGAAGATCGCTACCGGGCCGACAATCGGGCACTTTCCGTTACCGGTATTCGTGAAGCGCTGAAGGCGTTGGCGGCAGGAAGAGACTAGCCCGTCATGCAAAAACCACCTGTTACGCAGGTGGTTTTATACCCTGGCATGCGCGTTCCAACGCATCTCACCAGATTAGGCTGAGCTCGCTGGCCGTAATTCTATTAATCTTCCTCCGCAGAATAAATAATGTACTCGAAAGGTTTAGCCTCATAAACAGGTGCGGTATTGCGACTATTGCCTGATGCCGGTGTCGGGCTGGCATTTAACGTACCTGGCATGATTTCGAAGTTTGGCGTGAACTTGACCAGGATACTCTTAATTTTTTCGTAGGCGGAACGATCCCCCTCAAACTTGGCCTTGCCTGCGGTTTCCAACGCTTCGAATGTGCTTGCCCCCATCATGATACTGTTGAGGTCTGAACGGTTGATAGTAATGGTCAACGTAGGTTTTTTAGCCTGGTAGTTGGCGATATTCGTCAACGTCGCATTACTCATCTCTATGAGGTATTTCTCATTATTATCCGGTGTGACCAGGTTGATGGTGAAATTCATACCATCTGCCCGTTGGCTATCGATACTGATTGCTAAGAAATCAAGCCAAAGCCCTGTTGATAGCGCTCTGATCACATCCGGCCCGGTCGCTCTAGGTGCCAAAGCTTGAGGTAAGCCCGTTCGCAGCTCATAGGCCGCTTGCAGGAAACTATTGCGCACACTGGTACTCTCTTTCTGATAACCCAGTTGCTCAAATGCGTCAGCCAGCATATTTCTGGCATCCTGATTTTTAGGCTCAGCATAAACCAGTTTATTGAGTATCTCGGTAGCTTCCAGATATTTACCCTGTTCATTCAACTCTTTACCTTTAGCCAGGATCTTGGCGGCTCCTCCCATCATCTCCACATAGAGCGGTGCAGACTCACGCGGTGATAAAGGAACTAATGTGGCTGGGTTACCGTCCCAGTAGCCTAAATAACGGTTGATGATACCCCGGGTATTATGCCCTTCGGAGCCATGATAGCTACGCGCGGCCCATTGGCGTTGTAAACTGGCAGGCGCCTGATAAACATTATGAATTTCATTAATCGTTACGCCCTGGTTAGCATAATGCAGCACCTGATTATTCATATTGGCATACAGATCGCGCTGTGCTCTCAGCACTTCCTGAACACGTTCATTGCCCCAACGAGGCCAACTGTGAGAGGCGAACATTACCTGTACATCGTCACCGAATTTGTAGAGGGCGTTGTTGATTTGTTTCGACCAGTTCAGCGCGTTACGAATTTCAGCACCGCGTAGCGTATAGATGTTGTGGATAGTGCCAGTGACATTCTCTGCCGCCCAGAACGCTTTAAACTGCGGAAAGTAGGTATTCATTTCCGCAGGTGCTTCAGTATCGGGGGTATTCTGGAACACCATTTCGACCCCATCGATTGTCAGATCCTCAAAATCTTTACTGATAATACGTGTCGGCGCGATCAAACCAGTATTACCATTGGCAACATTCTTACCAATAGCCTGATCAACATGGCCAAATGGGCTGCGATCGAGCAACACGCCATATTGATACTGAACCCGTCGAGACATGGCATTGCCGGAAAATACGTTTTCAGAGATCGCCGCTTGCATAAAATGTTCTGGAGCAATAATAGGAACCTTGCCGCTTTGCACATCTTTTTCATCAACTACACCGCGAACCCCACCAAAGTGATCGACATGCGAGTGGGAAAAGACTACTGCTACCACGGGCCGCTTGCCCAATTTCTCATTTGCGAACGCCAGTGCCGCCGCCGCAGTTTCTTTTGCCGTCAGCGGGTCGAAAATAATCCAGCCGGTATCACCTTTAATCAGTGTCATATTCGCCAGATCAAACCCACGGACCTGATAGATACGACCAGGCACCACTTCATACAGGCCATAAGCCATATTGAGCACCGCCTGGCGCTGTAACGACGGATTAATACTGGTAAAATCTTTACCTTGTAACAGGAACTCATAGCTCCCCATATCCCAGGCTACGTTTCCAGCATCCGCCATGATCTTGGTAAAAGAAGGCTTAGCTATCAACCCCTTTTGCGACTCTTCAAAATCACGAGTATCTTCAAAAGGTAACGCCTTTTTCGCCTGATTATACAGTTCAATAGTAAACTTTGACGGTGGCTTCCCCTGTGGGTGGAAGTGTGCATCAGTGGCGGCATGCGCAAGACCGAGGGCATTAGCCGCGATGATGAGGGCTGTAAATCGTGCAATTTTGCTCAGTTTCATAGCAAGTTCCTTAAGAAACAACAACCTGTTAAACGGTGTGATTTACGATTAATTCTGCTGCGAATCCTTACCAGGCAATACCGACTCCGGTATAAAAACCGGATGTCGCTACATCATAAATAAAACCTTCATTACGATAATTGATGGATACATAGCGGTATCCCAACTTGCCAATCACGTTAGGGCTAAAGGCATAATTCACTCCGCCAAGGAGTTGCCATGTCAGGTTTGAGCCTGCACTGGCTCCACCGATGTCTGCATAGCCAACGATGCTCCATTGCTGATCGAAATTGTGCGTAACCCTTACACCGGCATAGGGATCTAGCCAATGCTTGCGTTCTGAAAAATTGCGGGAGAGAGATAGGCCAGGGAATAGTGGTGAAGCCAGTTGAGCATCGATATCCCAACTGACGACGTTGTAACGCAACCCTACTAGGGCATCCAAGGTTGTCTGGCCATCAATGGCTCGGTAATAACCGGCGGCAGCGTACTGCTGTTGCGTAACTCTTCCGTTTGCAGAAAGGCTAACAAACCCATTGGGGGCAGAAATGCCCGCGTGATCAGAGACTCTCAGGTAAATGCCATCCAGCAATATACCCCAGCGGTTGTAGCGAGCTTCAAAAGCCGCCATGCCTCCAATATCCATACGATCCCAGATATCGGAGAAGCTCTGGTCGAATGTCTGGCCATTACCGGGGCCGTTATCAACACCAAGGGTACCACTTTGCCCCGTAGCCCAAATATAAGGCGTAAACTCATAATGCCATTGATTATCATTTACCTCTTTTATGACTCCTGCAGCCTGTGCCATAGGGATGAATGAACCAATAATCCCTAATGCCAATATAGAGCCATATTTCCTTTGACGATAAATACCCTGCATACGAATGTTCCTGTTTAAATACAAACTAAAAAAGGACAATATTCTACTCATGCCCCAAGTTACTTGGTATTAACTGCTCACACTTCTCACCGGCAAGCCACTCTAATTATTTTTCGCACCGGCATTAAAGCCTTATTTTGAGACGAAAATGACTAGATTTAGCCCATTTATCTTTCTGAATGACGACTCATTTTTAATGTGATTTTCGCCTCAAATTAATTACCAGAATTTAGTATAACCACCGAGTTTTATAATCATTTTCAACCTGTTACGTTTACTCGCCTCTCAGACGAGCACCAGAAAAGTCCTATAAAGTAACATATAAATGCTAACCATCCGATTAAATTTGAAACAAGATATCGCAAATATTGATAATAATCACATTTTGTCTTGCTTCTGGGTTATCTGACAATGATATTGCTAAATGTGATTAAAAAAGATTATGACGCTAATTATGAAAAGGCTATCGTTATCGATATACGTTAGAAGTATAACCGACTTGAAATTTTGCATGGATTAAAATTGCCTAGTATTCATAGCATTTGGTAAGGCCCGTATCAGGGCCGCGAGAGAAGTGACCACTATTCGTTATATTTCAAGTTACAGACGAATTGCCTGCGCATAACAGCGGCGCACTCACTGTCTACAGGCAACTCGAAATATTTTAAATTTACGCCGAAAGCTGTTCGATAATTTGCAGAATACGCTTCTCAGAAATGGGATAAGGCGTGCCCAACTGCTGCGCAAACAGGCTAACGCGCAACTCTTCGATCATCCAACGCACGGCTTTCACTTCTTCATCCTGCTGGCGCTTCGGCGGCAGTTTGTTCAGCCACTGCTGCCAAGCCTGTTGTACCTGCTCCACCCGCCACATCTGCGCCCGATCCCGCGGCGAATCGACGGCCAATTTCTCCAAGCGCCGTTCTATAGCCTGCAAATAGCGCAGGGTGTCCGCAAGACGGTGAAAACCGTTATTAGTGACAAACCCGCGGTAAATCAGGCCACCAAGCTGGGCTTTAATATCTGCAAGCGCCAGCGCCTGCGAGATATCCACCCGGCCCTTCAGACGCTTATTGATGTTAAACACCGTGGTCAGGATCTGTTCTACCTGCTTGGCCACGTCCACCACCGTGTCGTTCAACTCCGCACGCACCAACTCCTGCAGCCGGGCAAAGTTTTCTTCCTGCCACACCAGCCCACCGTGCTCGGCAATCAGCTTATCGATACCACATGAGATACAGTCATCGATCAACTCCAACACTTTGCCATACGGGTTGAAATACAGCCCCAGCTTGGCCTTATTCGGCAGTTTTTCATGCAGATACTTGATGGGCGACGGAATATTCAGCAGCAGCAGGCGGCGCGTTCCCTGCCACATGGCTTGCCGCTGTTCCTGCTCACTGTCGAACAGGCGGATCGCCACGCTGTCTTTCTCATCCACCAATGCCGGATAAGCTTTGACGGAGTAACCACCGCGCTTCTGCTCATAAAACTCGGGCAATTTGCCAAAGCTCCAGATATGCAGGTTGCTCTGCTCAATGCCGTCGTCCGCCACCGCCGACAACGTTTCCTGCACCTGCTCTTTCAGTTGCAGTTTCAACGTCATCAGGTCTTTGCCTTCACGCAGCGTTTTGTGCTTTTCGCCCACCACGCGGAAAGTCATTTTAAGATGATCGGGCACCTGATCCCATTGCCAATCTTCACGTGACACCGTCACGCCGGTCATACGACGTAATTCGCGTTCCAGTGAGTCCAGCAGCGGCATCTCCAAGGGCGTAGCGCGCCCCAGAAATGCCTCGGCGTAGTTAGGCGCTGGCACGAAATTGCGCCGCACCGGCTTCGGCAACGATTTGATCAGGGCAATGATCAGCTCACGACGAATCCCGGGGATCTGCCATTCAAAACCGGCCGCCTCCACCTGATTGAGGATCGGCAACGGAATATGCACCGTCACCCCATCCGCATCGGTACCAGGCTCAAACTGGTAAGTCAGGCGCAGCTTAAGGTCGCCCTGATACCAGGTGTTCGGATAATCCAGCGCACTGACCTTATTGGCACCATCCTTGATCAACATCGCTTTTTCGAAGTTGAGCAGATCTGGCGTTTGCTTGGAGGCCGTTTTCCACCAGTTATCGAAATGGCGCCCGGAGACCACGTCGCCAGGAACGCGCTGGTCATAGAAACTGAACAGCGTTTCATCGTCCACCAGAATGTCGCGGCGGCGCGATTTATGCTCCAGCTCTTCCACTTCGGCACGCAACTTCAGGTTGGCAGCAAAGAAGGCGTGGCGCGTCTGCCAATCCCCTTCCACCAGCGCATGGCGGATAAACAGTTCGCGGCACAGCAGTGGATCAATGGTGCTGTAATTCACCGCGCGCGCCGCGACGATCGGCAAACCGAACAGCGTAACTTTTTCGCTGGCCATCACCGCCCCTTGGGATTTCGACCAGTGCGGTTCGCTGTAATGGTGTTTCACCAAGTGCTGCGCCAGCGGTTCGATCCATTCCGGTTCAATTCGCGCGGCAATGCGCCCCCACAGGCGGCTGGTTTCCACCAGTTCGGCCACGATTGCCCACTTCGGCGGTTTCTTGAATAAGCCCGAACCGGGGAAAATGGCGAAACGGGCGTTGCGCGCACCGGTAAACTCTTGCTTGTCGGCATCTTTCTGCCCGACGTGCGACAGTAAGCCCGTCAGCAGTGCGGTATGTATGCTGCGGTAGTCTGAAGGCACGCTGTTGACCGGCAGGCCCAGTTCCTTAACCACTTGGCGCAGTTGGGTGTAGATATCCTGCCATTCGCGCACGCGCAGATAGTTAAGGAAATCGTTGCGGCACAGGCGGCGAAACTGACTGGAGGAGTGCTCCTTCTGCTGCTCTTTCAGGTAATCCCACAGATTGACGAACGCCATGAAATCAGAGTCTTTGTCGGCGAAACGGCGGTGTTTTTCATCTGACGCCTGCTGTTTATCCATCGGCCGCTCGCGCGGATCCTGGATCGACAGCGCAGAGGTAATGATCATCACCTCACGCACGCTGCCGCTCTTCTGGGCTTCCAATATCATGCGCGCCAGGCGCGGGTCGATCGGCAATTGTGCCAGTTGGCGGCCCTGTGGCGTAAGCTGGTAATGGCCGTTAACGGCGGTTTTGATCGCCCCCAACTCCTCCAGCAGCCGCACGCCATCCTGAATATTGCGCTTATCCGGCGCTTCGACAAACGGGAAAGCCGCAATATCCCCTAGCCCCAGCGAAGTCATCTGCAAAATAACCGAAGCCAGGTTGGTGCGCAGAATTTCCGGATCGGTAAACTCCGGGCGCGACAGGAAATCCTGCTCTGAATACAGGCGAATACAGATCCCGTCAGAAACGCGCCCGCAGCGGCCTTTACGCTGGTTGGCCGAAGCCTGTGAAACCGGTTCGATCGGCAGGCGCTGTACTTTGGTGCGGAAGCTGTAGCGGCTGATGCGCGCGGTTCCCGGATCGATCACATATTTGATGCCCGGCACGGTCAGCGATGTTTCCGCCACGTTGGTGGCCAGCACAATGCGGCGACCATGGTGAGACTGGAATACCCGGTTCTGTTCGCTATTCGACAAGCGCGCATACAGCGGCAGCACTTCAGTGTGCGGCAGGTTCAGCTTGTTCAACGCATCGGCGGTATCGCGGATTTCGCGCTCGCCGCTCATAAAGATCAGAATATCACCCGGCCCTTCCCGGCCCAGTTCATCGACCGCATCAAAAATTGCCTGCAGTTGATCGCGTTCGGTGTCGTCGGCATCATCTACCACCGGCCGGTAACGCACCTCTACCGGATAGGTACGGCCTGAAACTTCAATAATCGGCGCATGATTGAAATGGCGCGAAAAACGCTGCGGATCGATGGTGGCCGAGGTGATGATCACCTTCAGATCCGGGCGCTTAGGCAACAGTTCGCGCAGATAGCCCAGAATAAAATCGATGTTCAGGCTGCGTTCGTGTGCTTCATCGATGATCAGGGTGTCGTACTGCATCAATAGCCGATCCTGCTGGATCTCGGCCAGCAGGATGCCGTCGGTCATCAGCTTGACCAGCGTGTTTTCCCCCACCTGATCGTTAAAGCGCACTTTATAGCCCACAGTGCCGCCCAGCGGGGTTTCCAGCTCATCGGCAATGCGGTTGGCAACGGTTCGTGCCGCCAAGCGGCGCGGCTGGGTGTGGCCGATCAGCCCTTTCACCCCGCGCCCAAGCTCCAGGCAGATTTTCGGCAACTGGGTGGTTTTGCCCGAACCGGTTTCACCGGCCACGATCACCACCTGATGATCGCGAATGGCGTTAAGGATGTCCTGTTTCTTCTGGCTGACCGGCAGGCTTTCCGGGTAAGTGATTTTCGGGCGGGACGCCGCACGCGCCTGCACTTTCTGCAACGCCTGAGCGATATCACTGGCTATTTCGTTAGCCACCGCCTGTTGAGCCTCGGGATTTTTGACCTTTCGCGCGCCCTGCAACCGGCGTTGCAGACGCTGTTGATCACGGAGCATCAAGTCAGCCAATGGAGCTGAAAGAGCCGCGAGCGGAGATTTCACGTTCAATATTCCTTGTTTCTTCGCTGCGTCATCACGGTATAGCAACGATTTTAAATAGGGTGAATTATTATTCGCATATACCCAATGGATTTCACGTTGCAGCTAGGCGGCAAGTTCGTGAGTCCCCAGGAGCTTACTCAAGGGAACGAAGCCAGCAACGCTGCAACGCGAAAGACGAAGTGTATAGGATATCACACCGGAGTTTTTCTCAGTAATCCATCCGCTTAGCCACTTTTACGTCGTTCAATAAAATCGAACAAAGATCTCGAAATATTCCACTATCACTGTTGAATGAAGATGCTTAGAGTGTACTCCATGCAAAGGACAACGCGTCCTGATGTCACTGTCATAACCAAGGAACTACCGATGAGCAAAGTATTGGTTCTTAAATCAAGCATCCTAGCAAGCCACTCCCAGTCCAACCAATTGGCCGATTTTTTTGTTGAACAGTGGGCGGCGGCTCACAGCAACGATACCATCACCGTGCGCGATCTGGCCGCACAGCCAATCCCGGTGCTGGATGGTGAACTGGTGGGTGCGCTGCGTCCATCAGGCACCCCACTGACGCAGCGTCAGGAAGAAGCGCTGACCCTGTCTGATAAGCTGATTGCCGAACTGCAAGCCAATGACACCATCGTAATCGCCGCGCCGATGTACAACTTCAACATTCCAACCCAGTTGAAGAACTATTTTGACCTGATTGCCCGCGCCGGTGTGACCTTCCGCTATACCGAAAGCGGCCCGGAAGGCTTGGTAAAAGGTAAACGTGCGATCGTTCTGACCAGCCGCGGCGGCATCCATAAAGGCACCGCGACCGATCTGGTTGAACCTTACCTGCGCGTATTCCTGGGTTTTATCGGGATTACCGACGTTGAGTTTGTGTTCGCGGAAGGTATTGCTTATGGTCCCGATGTGGCGACCAAGGCACAGTCAGACGCCAAAGCGGCACTGGCAGAAGTGATCGCAGCGTAATCGCCTTACACAAGCCCTGCAAATCTCGTATAACCCAAATAATAAAATTACTGTGATAGTTGCGCGCCTTTCGGCGCGCTTTTTTATTTCTTCAGCCACTGACCGTTGATGCCGCGCACATATTCACCGGCTGACGCACGGGCCACCAATTTCTGCCCCGCCAAACGCGCCACTTCGTCGATCGCAATGTGGTTGCTGTCCGCCACTTCCTGGTATTTTTCAGTCCGCCCGGCGTTAATACGCTGCACCAAAGCCTGGGTTTCGGCATCCTGTTTAACTGGGGCGATATATCCACTCAGGGTTTCCCCCACCCGCCCCTGCTGTTTGGCCTCATCCAGCGTCAGCGCCTGAACCATTCCACTGAAAAGCCAGCCAGCACCGATCAACCACAGATAACGTTTTTTCATCTTGGCTCCTAGAATAAACCGCTCTGGTTTTTCAGAAGATTTTCAACGTCCTTATCCACTTTGATAAAGATCTCATGTTCAATCTTGACGTTCATATTGATGGTGATCGGATCTTTTGGCGTTGCCACTTCAATGCGCGGCACGCAACCGCTCAATAAGCAAACGCCCACCACGGCTATCAACAACGCCCCGGTCGTATTATTCATAGTTGTTCCCCAGGTTGTGAGAGGGCCTGCTCCAGCCACTCCTGTAAATTGTCGCCGAAACGCAAGCTGCGCCACAGATGAAACACGTTTTCCTGATGGCTATAGTTAAGGATAATCCCACGTTTGGCATTTTTCTGCGGATTAACGCCATTAATTTGCGCCCTCAGCGTCAGTTCCCCCAAGTTGTCGAGATCGACCCGCGCCTTGGAGCGGCTGATTTCAATATAACGCAGCCAATCAATGGCAACACCGGCGGCCAAGTTATTACTGCCCAGCGCATCGGCCATGTCTTTGTCCAGCCGCAGCGTCAGCAAGCCATCGTTAGCCATCCAGCCGTCACGCACCAGCCATTTAGGATGATTGAGATACAGCGGTAATTCACCGCTCACCCGCCCGGACATGGCGAACTGCTTCGGATTCAGGGCGGTGAACAACGCGCTGAGATCGATCTTATCCAACTTTAATACCGCCGCATTATGCTGGGGCAGCCGCAAGGCCGACAGGCTGATATATCCACCAAGAATATCCACACCAACGTTGCTCAACGTCAGCGGTTGTGCCTCGCTGTAGGGATAAGTGCCTTGCAAATCGGCGGTAATATTCTGCATTTCAAACAGATTACTGAGCAGCTTGATACGCAGCATCACCGGCCGTTTGGCTCCAAGTTGCCAATGGTGGTTTTGCAGCCGATAGGGCAAGACAAAATCCAGCCCGCTCATTTCACCGTCGTTCAGCCACATGCCACCGTTTCTCACCACCCAGTGACCACCGGCCTCAAAGCCCTGCTCACGTGCGGCGGAAAACGCCGATTGCGCATAAAATTGCCCATCGCGCAGTTTGAAATTGAGATCGGGTGAAATCAGCGGCTGGAATACCGTCAGCGACTGTTTCGGCCACCAGCCTTCACCGCGCAAGCGCTCGCCGTCCCAACGGCCACGCAGCGCAATCGGCCCGATCTGCTGTGCCTGTAGCTTACCTTGCCATTGAAAATCATCAGGTTCCTTGCCGGCGAGTTGCAAATCCAGCACCGAAGGCGGCAGATGCGCACCATTGCTGAAGTTGACCCGCTCGGCCACCAATTGCAGATTGCCGCCAAAGCGCGGCGAACTGGCACTACGCTGCCACACCACCGGTTGGCTGAGTGTTAACCGTGGGGCCATCACGGTCACCATGCCGTATTTAAGCTGATTGAACCCGGTCGACAGCTGGTTGAGCGTAATGGCAGAATCCTGCCAATTGCCGCTGCCTGCCACGTCCCACAGCGCCTGTAGCGGAGGCAGCTTACCGTTTCCCCAGTAGCGCCACTGCCAGCGGCCGTTATCAGGCCAGAATGTCTGCGCCTGGCCATCCAGGTGTAATCTGAATCGCCCCCAGTAGCGATCGCTGGCGTTCACGATCGCCTGTAAGCGCCCGCTGATGCCTGCAGCGGTGACTTTCACCCCGGCCAGCGGTAAGCGCGCCTCCTCCAGCCTCATCTCGGGCGTTGCCTGCCCCCAGGCGCGCAGCAGCGAACCGGGCTGCAGTGCCAATGTGGGGTTAAGAATAGTGCCGCTGATCACGCCAGGAATGGAGGCAGTGAACGAAAAATCGGCCAGATTGGCCTGACCGGTCAGTTGAAAACCAAGATCGCTGTTAGTCAGCCCAACCTTGCCTGGCCCCAGCGTCAGCACGGCGTTACCCTTGCCATTGTTCCCGGCAGTGATCACGTTCAAGCGTGCACTGATTTGGGTTTCATCCAGCCCTTTACTCCAGTCATGCAGCGCCATGCTCAAACCGCCACTCAGCGGTTGCTCAATGTAAGGCCAGCGCCATTCCCCTTGATCAATGCGGATCTGCTGCGGTGTCACCTCCCACGGCAACGTCGCCAAAGGCTGGGCATCGTCCTTTTCCGTTAAGGTCAGCACCCCTTGCTGCTGTTGCCAGCGCAAGTCCAATAGCAAAGGTTTTGCCAGATAGGCGGTTTGCATTTCCCCCTGCAGCGCCCCCTGGGCAGGCAGGCTGCTGAAATCCAGCGGCACCAGCACTTTTCCGCTCAGTTGGAGCGGCGGAGCACCATTAGGCGGCGTGATGCTTAAGCGATTGAGCGCCAATTGCTGGCGTTCGTCGAGCACTGCTTCGGCGCTTAGGTTCAGCCCCTGATAATGCAGATGCAGATCATTGGCAGCAGACAACAATTGCAGCTTACCGGCATAAAATTGCCACGGCGCAATCGTGAAAAGGCCGATATTCAGCTCAAATGCCGGGAGCCGGCTTTGCAGCCGATCCAGAGTCAAAGGGGGTTTGCTGGTATCACTGGCAGGCAGTTTAGGCAAGCAGGCGGTATCCACCGTCAGGTGGTCGCCATTCAGTAACCAACGGCCATGCTGATAAGCCAGGCTCAGCGTGCCAGCGTCAGCGATGGCACATCCCTGCGCATTAAAGCGCACGCCGTCAATGTGCAAAGCCCCCTGCTGCCAGCGCAGCGGCCCCTGTAATATCAGTTGGCTCCCCGGCGGCAACCAAGGTGCGATGGCGCGTGGCAACCAGCGTGGCAGCGTTTGCCACAGCGTGATTAACAGGAGGGTGATGCCCGCCACTATCCCAATGGATATTTTTAATCTCTTTGTCATTACGCGCCGATGTTATTCCTGATAAACACTGATGAAACAAGGTCATTACCATCAAATCACCGGTAATGATGGCATGAATCCCCTGACAGGTGAAAGTGATACATTCCCATTGTTAATATAGTGAATGGGTTGTTCCGGCCATATTCTCTCGGCGTTGTAAAAACCACTAATGCCCTGATTTAAAGCAGTAAAATCGGGTTCGGTCCGCAGGTAAAAATAAGCTAACTCATTGTCAAATTTAGCAAAATAAGCTAAATTGAACAGATGATTACGCGGGAGAAACCACGATGAAAATGGCGATTTACAGTACCAAACAGTATGACCGCAAGTACCTTGAGCTGGTAAATCAGCAGTTTGGTTATGAGCTGGAGTTTTTTGATTTTCTTCTCAGCAAGAAAACCGCCAAAACCGCTCACGGTTGCAAGGCCGTGTGTATTTTTGTGAATGACGATGGTTGCCGCGACGTGTTGGAAGAACTGGCGGCGATAGGCGTAGAGATCCTCGCTCTGCGCTGTGCCGGGTTCAATAACGTTGATCTGGAGGCGGCCAAAGAGCTGGGGATCAAAGTGGTGCGCGTTCCAGCCTATTCGCCGGAAGCGGTTGCAGAACATGCGGTAGGGATGATGATGTGCCTCAACCGCCGCATTCACCGCGCCTACCAGCGCACCCGCGATGCCAATTTTTCATTGGAAGGGCTGATCGGCTTCAATATGCATAACCGTACGGCAGGCGTGATCGGTACCGGCAAGATCGGCGTCGCGACCATGCGCATTCTGAAAGGCTTCGGTATGAAGCTATTGGCCTACGATCCTTACCCCAGCGAGCAGGCGCTGGAGCTGGGAGCGGAATATGTTGATCTGAAAACGCTGTATGGCCAATCTGACGTGATCACCCTGCACTGCCCACTTACGCCAGAAAACCATCACCTGTTGAATTCCGATGCTTTCGCCTCAATGAAAGACGGGGTGATGGTGATTAACACCAGCCGCGGCGGGTTGATTGACTCATCAGCGGCCATTGATGCGCTGAAACAGCAGAAAATCGGTGCGCTGGGCATGGACGTGTATGAGAACGAACGCGATCTGTTCTTTGAAGATAAATCTAACGACGTGATCCAGGATGACGTTTTCCGCCGCCTGTCTGCCTGCCATAACGTGCTGTTCACCGGTCACCAGGCCTTCCTCACCGAAGAGGCGCTGACCAGCATTTCGGAAACCACGCTGAGAAATATTGAACAGCTTGCAAACGGCGAAAGTTGCCCGAATCAACTTTAATCATTTGGCCGGGCCACACCGTGGCCCGGCAACTCACTCATCAGCCCGCACAGGCTCCAAACCCCAACGCAGACTCTTCGCACTGCTTGCCGTTTGGCATCTGGCACATCCTCAACGTATCACCGTTCAGGTTATGCGCAATGGTGGTTACACCACCGACGCTGGCGCAGTTAGCGCTGGTGGGTATCGTGCCAATATTGGCGCTGGTACCTTTTTGTGGTGGTTCTTCGTTGTTACTGCTGCAAGCAGCCAAAACCAGTACCAGGCTGGCAAGCAGCCATTTCGCTGTAGTCATTATTCTTACCTCTGAACCCGCTACGACTTTGCTGTGTATACCCTTCATACTTCAAATTGCATGTGCGTTGGCTTTGTTACTCGGCCCATCCGTGGGCCTCGCCCCTTCGGGGCCGCTGCAAGCAGCGTTCAAATCTGCTTGCACAGATTTGTCACTCACCCCAGGAACGATCTTGAGTAAGCTCCTGGGGCTAAAGCCTCAAAGAGGCTCACCCTGCGGGCCAGCGCAAGCGCTGTTCAAATCGGTAAAAGACCGATTTGTCAATGCGTCGCCGCCTTCCTGCAACTCGAATTATTTTGGGTATAAAATTGCCATTGCTATAAAAAAGCCTATCTTTTATGCAAGCCTATTTAATCTAGCCTGATAATTAAATAATGAAAATATCGCCGCGCGTTTATTTGGTTTTTTTTGACCTGAGAGACCATCAGGCCAGCACCTGCGCTAATAATCAGTGCACCGAGGATTTTGAAAACAAATTAATCACCAGTACCCCGGCAATAATTAACCCCATGCCAAGCACGGCAGGCAAATCTAATTTCTGTTGGTAAATAAATACCGCCGCCACCGAAACCAACACAATGCCCATTCCCGACCAAATGGCATAGACAATCCCCAACGGCATGGTTTTCACCACCATTGACAGCCCCCAGAATGCAACGGCATAGCCCACAATCACCACTACCGAAGGCCACAGGCGGGTAAAGCCTTCGGAGGCTTTCAACATCGTTGTGGCAATAACTTCAGCGATAATTGCCATGGTCAAATACATCAATCCAGTCATTCGTTTTTTCTTCTGTTCAGGTCGCGATTAGCCAGTATGAAACGCAGTGATTAAATTACGGTTAAACCGCAGTAACTATATCGTAGCTACGGCGTAAGCAGGAGAAATATCGCGTTACATCAACGTCCTCCGAGCCACACAAACGCGATAAAGCGTGCCGATATCCCTCTGTTAGACTTTAAACATTACTGCAAAAGATCGCTTTTGCAGCGTTATGAGCACAGAAAGGTACCAGAAATGATAACTACCGATGGTAATAACGCTGTCGCCTCCGTGGCCTATCGCACCAATGAAGTGATTGCCATTTATCCCATTACCCCAAGTTCAACCATGGCAGAACAGGCGGACTCCTGGGCTGGCGATGGCAGAAAAAATATCTGGGGTGATGTGCCGCGCGTCGTGGAAATGCAGTCTGAGGGCGGGGCCATCGCCACCGTGCACGGGGCGCTGCAGACCGGAGCGCTGTCGACCTCGTTCACCTCCTCTCAGGGATTGCTGCTGATGATCCCTTCCCTGTACAAGTTGGCCGGGGAATTAACGCCCTTTGTCCTGCACGTGGCGGCACGCACCGTCGCCACCCACGCGCTTTCGATCTTCGGCGATCATTCCGACGTGATGGCAGTGCGCCAAACCGGCTGCGCCATGCTGTGCGCCAGCAACGTTCAGGAAGCGCAGGACTTTGCTCTGATCGCCCAAACGGCCACGCTGAACAGCCGTATCCCGTTCATCCATTTCTTTGATGGCTTCCGCACCTCCCACGAAATCAACAAGATCGTGCCGCTGAGCAATGAGACGCTGCTGCAAATGCTGCCGCAGGCAGCGATTGATGCGCACCGTAGCCGCGCGCTGTCGCCGGATCATCCGGTGGTGCGCGGCACCTCTGCCAACCCGGATACCTATTTCCAAGCGCGCGAGGCCACCAACCCGTGGTACGACCAAACTTACCACCACGTCAGCGCAGCGATGGAGGCATTTGCCCAACTGACCGGCCGCCGCTATCAGCCGTTTGAGTATTATGGCCATCCGCAGGCCGAGCGTGTGGTGATCCTGATGGGATCGGCCATCGGCACTTGCGAAGAGGTGATCGACACGCTGCTGACGCGTGGCGAAAAAGTTGGCGTGTTAAAAGTGCGCCTGTTCCGGCCGTTCTCTGCCCAGCATCTGCTCGCCATGTTGCCGGAAAGCGTGCAAAAAATTGCCGTGCTCGATCGCACCAAGGAACCCGGCGCGCTGGCAGAACCGCTGTATCTGGACGTGATGACCGCGCTGGCGGAAGCCTTCAGCCGTGGTGAGCGCGCCACGCTGCCGCGGGTGATTGGTGGGCGTTATGGGCTGTCTTCCAAAGAATTCGGCCCGGACTGCGTAATGGCGATATTCGATGAGTTGATGCAGGAGCGGCCCCGCTCGCGCTTTACCGTGGGGATTTTCGACGATGTGACCGGCCTTTCCCTGCCACTGAGTAGCGAAGTTCTTCCTGCGAGCGCCTCGCTGGAAGCCTTGTTCTATGGCCTGGGCAGCGACGGTTCGGTGTCCGCCACCAAAAACAACATCAAAATCATCGGCAACAGTACCCCGCTGTACGCACAGGGCTATTTTGTCTACGACTCGAAAAAGGCCGGTGGGTTAACCGTTTCGCACCTGCGGGTCAGTGAAAAACCGATCAATTCAGCCTATCTGATCACTCAGGCCGATTTTGTCGGTTGCCACCAGTGGCAATTTATCGACAAATACCAAATGGTAGAACGCCTGAAACCGGGCGGCACTTTCCTTCTGAACACGCCGTATAGCGCCGAAGAGGTTTGGGCACGCCTGCCGCAGGAAGTGCAGGCACTGCTGCACCAGCGCCAGGCAAAGTTCTACATTATCAACGCCGCCAAACTGGCGCGCGAATGCCAGTTAGGTGCCCGCATCAACACCGTGATGCAGATGGCGTTTTTCCACCTGACGCAAATCTTGCCCGGTGACGTGGCGCTGCAACAGTTACAGGATGCCATTGCCCGCAGCTACAGCAATAAAGGCCCGGAGATTGTTGAACGTAACTGGCAGGCGTTGGGTGCGACTTTGCATGCGTTGACGGCGATCCCGCTGCACCCTATCAGTAGCAGCAGCCCGCTGCGCCCACCGGTGGTTGCCGATACGGCGCCAGACTTTGTCAAAACCGTTACCGCCGCCATGTTGGCCGGGCTTGGCGATGCCTTGCCGGTGTCAGCCTTCCCGCCGGACGGCACCTGGCCCGTGGGCACCACCCAATGGGAAAAACGTAATATTGCCGAAGAGATCCCGATCTGGCAGCCGGATTTGTGCACTCAGTGCAACCACTGCGTTGCCGCCTGCCCGCATTCCGCCATTCGCGCCAAAGTGGTTCAGCCGCAGGCGATGGAGCATGCGCCTGCCTCGCTGCAATCCTTGGATGTAAAAGCGCGCGATATGCGAGGCCAAAAATATGTGCTGCAGGTCGCTCCGGAGGATTGCACCGGCTGTAACCTGTGCGTGGAGGTCTGCCCGGCGAAAGATCGCCAGAACCCGGAAATCAAAGCGATCAACATGGCTTCGCGCCTGGAACATCTGGCGGAAGAAAAAGCCCATTACGACTTCTTCCTGCAACTGCCGGAAATCGATCCCGCCCAGATGGAACGTATCGATATCCGCACGTCGCAGCTGATTTCGCCGCTGTTCGAATACTCTGGTGCCTGTTCCGGCTGTGGCGAAACGCCGTATATCAAATTGCTGACGCAGCTTTACGGCGATCGCCTGCTGATCGCCAACGCCACCGGTTGTTCTTCCATCTATGGTGGCAACCTGCCCACCACGCCTTATACCACCAATGCCGCAGGACGCGGCCCGGCCTGGGCCAACTCGCTGTTTGAAGACAATGCCGAGTTTGGTTTAGGTTTCCGCTTAACGGTGGATCAGCATCGCAGCCGCGTGCTGCGCTTGCTGGAAACCCTGGCACCGCAACTGCCCGCCCCATTGGTGAGCGCCTTGCAGGCCGCAGACATCGCGCCAGAAGCGCGCCGCCAGCAGATTGCCGAATTGCGCCACCTGTTAGCCAATATGGCTGGCGACGAAGCCAAGCAGTTAGCCACCGATGCTGATTACCTGGTGGATAAATCCATCTGGCTGATTGGCGGCGATGGCTGGGCTTACGATATCGGCTTTGGTGGGTTGGATCACGTGCTGAGCCTGACGGAAAACGTCAACGTGCTGGTGCTGGATACGCAGTGCTACTCCAATACCGGCGGGCAGCAATCCAAAGCCACCCCTCTGGGGGCGGTGACCAAGTTCGGTGAACACGGTAAACGCAAGGCACGCAAGGATCTCGGCGTCAGCATGATGATGTATGGCCACGTGTATGTGGCGCAGATCTCGCTGGGCGCACAGCTAAACCAGACAGTGAAGGCGATTCAGGAAGCGGAAGCCTACCCCGGCCCGTCGTTGATTATCGCTTACAGCCCGTGCGAAGAGCATGGCTACGATCTGGCGCTCAGCCATGAACAGATGAAGCAGTTAACCGCCACGGGCTTCTGGCCGTTATACCGCTTCGATCCGCGCCGGGCCGATGAAGGCAAACTGCCGTTGGTGTTGGACTCGCGCCCACCTAACAGCGATCTGGCCGCAACCTTAAACAAGGAGCAGCGTTTCCGTCGCCTTAATACACAGCAGCCCGACGTGGCCGCAGCGCTGTATCAAGCCGCGGAAAAAGAGCTGAAGGAAAAGTACGATTTCCTCAGCCTGCTGGCGGGTAAAGCCGAGAAGTCAGCGGCAGAGTAATCCTCTCAGGGCGCGACTGGTTCGCGCCCTCATCGCAATTGGGTTTGCCATTCCGGGTTATTGGCATCAGTAAAAAACAGGTGAGATTAATGGATAGAAAAACCTCCGCAAAGCTACTGCTGCTTTGGACTGGATTATTTTTTTCTGTAACCACGCTAGCGATGCCAACGCAAAGCGCCGATGTCGCGTCACTGATTAACCAGCGTTTATCCCATATGAAAGATGTTGCAGGATACAAAGCGCAACATCACCTTGCGATTGAGGATTTGCCGCAGGAAGCCAAAGTGCTGGCAAACTCAGCCGCCGAGGCTGAAAAACTCGGGCTAGATGGCGAATCAGTGAAGCCATTCATACAGGCGCAAATGGATGCCGCCAAGGCGATTCAATATCGCTACCGAGCCGACTGGCTTTCCTCACCTGAAACAGGCTGGCAACCCGCTCCGCTCGAGCAGATAAGAGTGAAGATCGGCGTTTTAAGCACCGCAATTCTGACTGGGATCAGCCAAACCTTAACCCAGGATGGGCAATTCACCGATCGCGCCGCCTTTATGAAAACGGTGGAACAAGCCAACTTAAAAGACAGCGATAAAGAACGTTTGTGGCAGTCACTGAGACAAATCATGTTGAAGAACGGCACACATAAAAACGCGGGCATGTCTCATTGAGTATTTGCGTTAACAATCCCGTTCAGATTGCTTATGACCACTCGCCAATGCTCTAGGCTATATATGAAAGCAAGTCACTGGGTAAACAGCAGGGCATTGGAAAGTGTTACAGCCATCGAAGCGTTAGCTCACCATTCTGAGTGAGGCTTGAATCCTGACGATATGCGCGCTGAGTTTAAGGAGTCAATATGCTGATCGGTTTCATTTTACTTGTCAGTGCCTGCGGCTATGACCACTGCGATGCACTGCCTGTTTCCGAGCACATATATGCAACCGAAGCAGAGTGTGAGCATGTTCTGAAAGCAATACAACTTCGCCGCCCTCAGGCCGTGCTGTTCTGTGGTGAGGTTTACCGTTCTGAAAATTGATTTTTGAACATCAAAAGTCCGCAAATCGCCGTCATCGTTCGGTGCCCGCTGTAAAACTCGCTGGTATTCGGCGGCGTAATCCGTACCATACGCGGCATACTTTCACGTGCGGGTTATTAACGGCCAGTGCTAACCCATCTTTTATTATTGAGCAGATGGGGCATGAAAACGCGCAAATGGTCTGCGAGATATACGGAAAGTGGATCGAAGAGATGAATGGGGAGCAGGTGAACATGCTAAATGATAGGTTGGCTATTTAATATATTTTGCCTCAATTTGCCCCTTTTGATGTTCTACGGAAAATAAAATGCAAGAAAATCAGTCAATTAAACCTAAAGAGCAGTACAACCTCAACAAATTGCAAAAGCGCCTGCGCCGTAACGTGGGTGAGGCAATCGCGGACTTCAACATGATTGAAGAAGGTGACCGCATTATGGTGTGCCTGTCTGGCGGTAAAGATAGTTACACCATGCTGGAGATCCTGCGTAATCTGCAGCAGAGCGCGCCTGTGAATTTCTCGCTGATTGCCGTGAATCTCGATCAGAAACAGCCTGGCTTCCCAGAACATATTCTGCCTGAATATCTGGAAAACCTGGGCGTGGAGTACAAGATCGTCGAAGAGGATACCTACGGCATCGTCAAGGAAAAGATCCCGGAAGGTAAAACCACCTGTTCCCTGTGTTCACGCCTGCGTCGTGGCATTCTCTACCGCACCGCGACTGAGCTGGGCGCCACCAAGATCGCTCTCGGCCACCACCGGGACGATATTCTGCAGACGCTGTTCCTTAATATGTTCTACGGCGGCAAACTGAAAGGCATGCCACCCAAGCTGATGAGTGACGATGGCAAGCATGTCGTGATCCGCCCGCTGGCCTATTGCCGTGAGAAAGACATTGAACGTTTTGCTGTCGCTAAAGCTTTCCCGATCATCCCGTGCAACCTGTGTGGTTCACAGCCGAACCTGCAACGCCAGGTAATCGGTGACATGCTGCGTGACTGGGATAAACGTTATCCAGGCCGGATCGAAACCATGTTCAGCGCGATGCAGAACGTGGTGCCTTCTCACCTGTGCGATACCAATCTGTTTGATTTTAAGACCATTCATCACGGCAGCGAAGTGGTAGACGGTGGCGATCTGGCATTTGACCGCGAAGATATTCCGTTGCAGCCTGTGGGTTGGCAGCCCGAAGAGGCAGATGAGCAGAACACGCCGGTGTTTGAGCGCCTGAACGTGCTGGAAATTAAATAAACGCGCTTTCCGCCTGCAACCGCAGGCGGGCTTTCTTTCCCCTTGCAGTTTTCGATCCTGCTCACAATTTACGCACAAAGAGCCTGACAGCAACGGCTTTATCCATTACTGTTTATTTATACAGTTAAATGGAGATTGCCGATGAATATCACCCCTTGTCTGTCCCACGTCTCATTGGGCACCAATAATTTTGATGATGCCGCACGATTTTACGATCGGGTTCTTGCTGCTCTAGGCTGCCGCCGCGTCATGGAGCACCCTGGAGCTATCGGCTATGGCCGTGACTATCCCGAATTCTGGCTACAAATACCGATAGACGGCAAGCCGGCCGGTACCGCCAACGGTGTGCATATCGGCTTTTTTGCCACCAGCAAAAAACAGGTTGATGAGTTCTATCAGCAGGCTGTGGCGGCAGGTGCCAGAGAAGACGGTGCCCCAGGTTCACGGCCACACTATGGTGCTGCCTATTATGGCTGCTTTGTGCGCGATCTGGACGGGCACAAGATCGAAGCCAGCTTCTGGGATGAAAGCGCAGCTTAGCGAGCCAGTATTTTTGGTTGTCGCATCAGCTGCAATAACACAGGGCCTGTGTCTAAGAACTATTAATATTTCTTGGCTTGATAATAATGCGGTGTTAGGCAGAAAAAATGCAAAAAAATGCCGGTGATTAAACCGGCATCGTATGAATTAAATGTGCTATGCAGTAATTCTAAAATAAAAAGTAAGACAATTATGGAGCGCAACGCCCATCGCTTGACGTTGCATTCACCTGCGAGGGAGATCATGCCGTAGTTTGCGCAGGCAAATATTGATGTCGCTCAACTTTAACGGCGTTTATCCCCCTCTCTTTTCGATCTCAGGGGGATTGCTCTATGCCCCCTTGAAGTAGCCATTATAACCACCGGCTACGCTTCAACCACCAGGCCACACTGACAATCAGTGCCAACAGCATGGAGCAGAAAGCGGCAAAGGCCAACGGGCTGCCACTGCCTGGGATCCCTCCTAAGTTGACACCAAACAACCCGGTCAGAAAGGTCGTAGGCAAGAACACCATCGCCATCAGCGACATAGTGTAAGTGCGGCGGTTCATGGCATCCGCCATCACGGTAGTGATCTCATCAGACAGTATCGCCGTGCGGGCAATACTGCCATCCAGATCGTCCAATCCGCGCCCCAGCCGGTCGGCGATATCCTGCATACGGCGACGATCGTCGTCACTCATCCACGGCAGGCGTTCGCTGGCCAAGCGCGAAAACACATCCCGCTGCGGAGCCATATAGCGGCGCAGCACGATCAGTTGCTTGCGTATTAACGCCAGTTGCCCACGCTCCGGAATCTGTTGTTCCAGCAGCGCATCTTCCAGATCGATAATCTTATCGTGCAGATCCTCAATAAACTCACTGGCGTGATCGGTCAATGCATCAGCAATATCTACCAGCCAATCGCCACTGTTGGTCGGCCCTGAGCCGTTCTGCAATTCGTTGACCACGGCATCGATGGAATACACCTTGCGGTGTCGGGTAGAAATAATCAGTTTATCGGTCATATACACACGGAACGTAACCAACTGATCGGGCCTTGAGTCCGCGTTGAAGTTGATGCCGCGCAGCGTGATCAGGGTCCCTTCACCCAAGCGATTAACCCGCGGGCGCGTACTTTCGCCAGAAAGCGCCTCCCTTACCGCATCGGGCAATAGCGGCGTTGTCGCCAACCATTCAGCACTTGCCGCATGGGCATAATCGAGATGCAGCCAGCAAGGTTCATCACGGGTGACTTTATTTTCATAATCAATAGGCGTCGTTCCGCCTTTGCCGTCAAGTTGATACGCATACACTGCGTCGGGCACCTGCAGATCGCCCCCCTCAATGACATCCATAGTACCCCTCTCAGTTTTGCTGTTAGACAAGAGTCGAATAGCGACCTGACGTCGGATCGCGACTTCCTCAGCGTTCAACTTTAACAATTCTATTAATGTTTAGACAAAAAAAGCCCTGCATTAGCAGGGCATTGCATACGCCAGCTTTCTGGAAGTCAGTGCTTCAGAATGTACATTTCATGACTATACGCCACATCTTCCGGGTTAGTGATCGGGTAACCCTTCACCCAAGGCTTGATCAGGCGGCCATTGGTGTACTGATAAATCGGCGCGATCGGTGCCTGCGCAGCAATCATCTGTTCGGCCTTATTATAATCGTTGGTCAGCGCCGCAGGTTTTGTCTCTCGGCTGGCTTCAAGCAACAGCTGATCGTATTCCGGGCTTTTGAATTTGGCGATATTGCCACTGTGTGTGGACGTCAGCAGCGAAAGGAAGGTAGAGGCTTCGTTGTAATCCCCAACCCAGGAAGCGCGCACTACGTCGAAATTACCGCTATTACGGCTATCAATATAGGTTTTCCACTCCTGATTTTGCAATTTGACATCCACGCCCAGCTTTTTCTTCCACATTGATGCCACGGCAATGGCGATCTTCTGATGGCTTTCTGAAGTGTTATACAACAGCGTCAACGTCAGTGGCTTGTTCGGGCCATAGCCTGCGGCCTGCATCAACGCTTTAGCTTGCGCATCCAACTCTTCCTGCGACTGTTGCTGTAACAGGCTGGTTTCTGGCTTGAAGCCTGCGGTAACGTCCGGGGTGAAGTGATAAGCAGGCTTTTCGCCAGTACCTAACACTTTCTCAGCAATGATCTTGCGATCGATGGCATAGGACAGCGCCTTGCGCACCCGTACGTCATTGGTTGGCGCACGTTGCGTGTTGAACGCGTAATAATAAGTGCCAAGCTGATCCGGGGTATACACTTGGCCCGGGATATCCTTCAGCAACTTCTGATACATGTTCTTCGGGAAAGATTCGGTGATATCAATATCACCTGCCAGATAACGCTTAGTGGCGTTAGATTCCTGATTGATCGGTACAAAGGTGACTTTAGTCAGCACAGTATGGGCATGATCCCAATAGTGCTCATTCGGTACCAGCACCAGCTTTTCATTCACCACCCGATCTTGCAGCTTAAAGGCACCGTTACCCACCAGATTGCCCACCTTGGTCCAATCGTTGCCAAACTTCTCAACGGTCGCCTGCGGCACCGGGAATAAGCTGAAGTTAGCGGTCAGGCTGACAAAATACGGCACCGGTTTATTCAGCTGAACCTTCAGCGTGTGCTCATCCACCGCCGTCACCCCCAGCTTATCGGCCGGCAATTTCCCTGCGATGATCTCATCCGCATTTTGAATACCGGCTAACTGGGCAAACCAGGCAAATGGCGACAAGTTTTTCGGATCCACCAACCGCTGCCAGCTATAAACGAAGTCTTTAGCCGTGACAGGGTCACCGTTAGACCAGCGCGCATCTTTGCGCAGCGTAAAGAGATAAATCTGGTTATCGCTGGTCTGCCAGCGGCTGGCAACACCAGGGATCACCTGACCACGTGCATCCTGATTCACCAGCCCTTCGAACAGATCGCGTGCCACCTGAGCCTCTGGTAACCCCACTGCTTTAATCGGATCCAGAGAAGCCGGTTCATCTTTGATATGGCGGACAATCTCCTGCTGTTTCGCCAGATCGGTGCCTGGGGGAACCTGAGCCGCTAGCGCACCACTGATCCCTGCGCCGATCGCCGTAGCGCAAAGCGCCAACTGAAAACTCTGCTGAATTTTGCTTATCGCCATTTTGAACTATCCCAGTTAACCATCTGAATTTTTTATCATATAGCACAAGATACGCCTTACCCATAGTTTGATGCCGGCAAGATTGTAAAAACTGAGCGTCAAGCAATAAAAAACGCCCGTATTACGGCTAGCGTGATACGGGCGTTTTCCATAAGAGAAAATTAATCGTAGAGATGAATGCTGACAATCTGGTAGCTGAACTCTTCGCCCTCTTCTTCATCAAAAATGGTGAAATAGCCCTTTTCTACCAGCGGTTTGAGCTGAATATCGGTTTTCTGTAGCTGGCGCGAGTTGATATCGTCATAACCATAATCGAGGAAGAAATCACCTTTCTGATGATCAACGTGCAGGGTAAAAGGATAGTTAGACTCATCCCCACGCCCGTCGTCATTTTTCACCACGCCAAACCACTCCCCTTGACGGATCTGGTTTTCTGCATCCACGCCGCATAATAACGTGATGGTATCCTTCGCATTTTCGCTATAGCAAGCAACTATTCTGGCAACTGGCATGTTAAATCCCCTTTATGATTAACTTCTGCCGATAGTATAACAACAGCCGTGGTTTTATTCGCATAGACACTGGGAAAGATGACTTAAAACGTAATACACTGAATAAATTAACAATCACGTCTTATCTCTGGCAGACTTGGCGTTTGCATACGGTATCAGGTCTGCGGAGATAGCTTGGTATGAAGGGACTAAACCATGATCCAACACAAACCGCGCAGCGAGCGTGGTCAACTGGCCATTGCGGGTGAAAGTTACGGTAAATCGTTGTTAGGTGCCCCATTGCTCTACTTCCCAGCGGCACACAGTGGCCCGGATACCGGGTTGGTGATTGCCGGTACGCACGGTGATGAAACGGCGACGATCGTAACGCTGTCTTGTGCGTTGCGCAGCATCAGCCCCTCTCAACTGCGCCATAATGTGATACTGGCAGTCAACCCGGATGGTTGCCAACTCGGGTTACGCTCCAATGCCAACGGGGTCGATCTCAATCGCAATTTCCCGGCGGCCAACTGGCGCTCTGGCGATACGGTTTACCGCTGGAACAGCGCCACACAGGCACGGGACGTGCTGCTTTCCACCGGAGGCAGGCCAGGGTCAGAACCGGAAACCCAGGCGCTGTGCCGCCTTATCCACCGCCTGAAGCCGCGGTGGGTGGTGTCCTTCCATGAACCGCTGGCCTGTATCGAAGATCCGGAAAACACCAATCTGGGCGCTTGGTTGGCGCATCAGTTTATTCTGCCGATGGTGACCAGCGTGGGTTACGAAACGCCCGGTTCGTTCGGCAGTTGGTGTGCAGATTTATCCTTGCCCTGCATCACCGCCGAGCTGCCAGCGATTTCTGCTGATGCCGCGAGCGAAACCTATCTGGAAGCAATGATAGAACTGCTGACGTATCACAAGTAAAGCAATGTGCGGCGCAGTTACAGCTTAATTGCGCCGCATTCGAAGACCAAGCCAGGCTCCACATCTTGCGCCAGCCAGGTAGGGCCATCAAGATCGACAAAGCGCGCGCCGGGCACCAAAGGCAACGCAGAGGCGATCGCTCTTGAAGTACACAGCATGCAGCCGAGCATGATGTCGAAGCCTTGCGCACGAGCCTGGGCGGCCAAGGTCAGCGCTTCAGTCAGGCCGCCAGTTTTATCCAATTTGATGTTGACCATTTGATAACGTCCGGCCAACTGAGCCAGATCGGCGCTGGTGTGGCAACTTTCATCAGCGCAAATCGGCAGCGGGTGGATGAAGTTTGCCAAGGCGCTATCGTTATCTGCGGGTAACGGTTGTTCCAGCATCGCCACCCGCAAATCGGCCAGTAATTGGCAGCGTGCAGCCAGCCCCTCTTCCGGCCATGACTCATTAGCATCGACGATCAGCGTTATTTCCGGCACTGCGGCACGGATCGCTACCAGTCTCTCACGGATCAGCCGATCGTCGAGTTTGATTTTCAGCAGCGTGGCCCCTTGCTGTACCAGCTCCTTGGCAGCAAACGCCATCGCTTCAGGTGTGCCAATACTGACGGTTTGGGCCATCGTAATGCGTGGGGGTGGTGCAATACTGCAAAGTTGCCACAGGTCCTGTCCCTTAATTTGGCATTCCAAAGCCCAAAGCGCCGAATCGACGGCATTACGCGCAGCGCCGGCGGGCAACAAGCGTTGTACATCTTGCCGCGTAGCCCCTTGCGCTATCGCCGCCGTTACGCTGGCCAACTGCGCCATAACCGAGCTTTCACTCTCGCCGTAACGGGGATAAGGCGTGCATTCACCCACACCACGCATCCCCTGCTGTTCAATTTCGACCACGACCACTTTGGCTTCTGTGCGGCTGCCACGGGCGATAACAAACGCCGTATGCAGCGGCCAAGCTTCCGGATAAAAATGCATGCTTCTCATAACCGCTCCTGAAAGAAAAAGCGCATAAAGTCAATTCACTGTGCAAGGGTATTCTAATATATACAACTATTTAGCAAATTTTTTATATCTAAGTCGCCCCTGTTGACTTACACTGATGCCAGGGTGTGAACCTAATGTTAATTAGGTTTAAATCTTTGTATAAACTTCGTTGAAAGGAACCAAGCAATGACTCAGACCGTACATTTTCAAGGCAATGCTGTCACTGTAGCCGGCAAATTGCCACAGCAGGGCGAACAGGCCAAAGGTTTCACTCTGGTTGCCAAAGACCTGTCAGACGTCGCGCTGAGCAGCTTCGCGGGTAAACGCAAAGTTCTGAACATTTTCCCAAGTATTGATACCGGCGTCTGCGCGGCCTCAGTACGCAAATTCAACCAACTGGCCAGCAGCCTGGATAACACCGTGGTGCTGTGCATTTCCGCCGATCTGCCGTTCGCCCAATCCCGTTTCTGCGGCGCTGAAGGGCTTAATAACGTGGTGACGTTATCGACCCTGCGCGGCGGCGAGTTTAAATCCGCCTATGGTGTGGAAATCGCCGAAGGCCCACTGTCTGGCCTGACTGCCCGTGCCGTGGTGGTGCTGGATGGTCAAGACAAGGTGTTGTACAGCGAACTGGTGAATGAGATCACCACTGAACCCGACTACGATGCCGCGCTCGCTGCGCTGTAATCAACCTGCTGATGCGCACAAAGCCCGGTGTGTGAACCTAATGCTGATCAGTTAAGCGCAAAGCTGCATAATTATGCAGCAGGTGCTAAAGGTGTGGCCTCCCTCTCCCTGTGGGAGAGGGCCGGGGTGAGGGGCTTTAGTTCAGTGATCTTCCCCTCACCCTAACCCTCTCCCACAGGGAGAGGGAACTGGTTAGCCTTAACTGACAAGCATTAGGTATGTGAACCGGGCTTTTTTATGAACTAAAAAGCTACTCCTCGCTCTCATCCACAGCCTTGCGGCTGCTGAGACCATATTCGCGCAGTTTGTTGGCGATCGCAGTATGGGAAACGCCCAAACGCTTGGCCAGCTTGCGCGTGCTGGGATAAGTACGGTAAAGACGGGTCAGCACCGAACGTTCAAAGCGCTTACTGATATCATCCAACGAACCGTCCAACACTTCATCACCCAGCGATACTTCCGCCTCAAACTCCGGCAGAATAATGTCCTGCGGGCGTAACTCATAACCATCGGTCTGGGTTAACGCGCGGTAGATGGCATTTTTCAACTGGCGCACGTTGCCCGGCCAGCCGTATTTACTGAGGAAACTGTTGAGATCGCTGGCCAGCTTTGGCCGCGCCACGCCCTGCTCGTCGGCAAAGCGCGCCACAAACAGTTCGGCCAGCGGCATGATATCCTGCGTGCGTTCACGCAGCGGTGGAATAGTGATGGTCAGCACGTTGAGGCGATAATAAAGATCCTCACGGAATTCACCGCGCTGAACCAGCTCAGTCAGGTTTTTCTGCGTGGCACAAATCACCCGCACATCCACATGCACCTCATGTTCTTCCCCGACGCGGCGGAAAGTGCCGTCATTAAGGAAGCGCAGGAGCTTGGTTTGCATGCGTGGCGACATCTCGCCGATCTCATCCAGCAATACCGAACCGCCGTTGGCCTGCTCGAAAAAGCCTTTTTTACCCTCCAGCGCATTTGGGTAAGCGCCCGGTGCATGGCCGAACAGTTCACTTTCCACTACGTCATCCGGCAAGGCAGCACAGTTAAGCGCCAAGAACGGCTGTTTGCCTCGCGGGCTGCGCAGGTGGCAGGCACGGGCCAGAATATCTTTACCGGTTCCGGTATCACCGACAATCAGCAACGGCGCGTCCAGCATCGCCAACTTGCGCGCCTGCTCCAGCACATGGCGCATTTTCGGGCTGACGGCCACGATATGGTCAAATTCAGTATCATCATTCACCGACAGATCTTGCAGTTGGCGGCCCATACGCGCAGTCGATTTAAGCATCACCACCGCACCGACCGTAGAGTTTTGCTGATTCTCATCCTCAAGATAGATCGGCGTGATATCCATCAGGAAGTCTTGGCTGCGGATCACCACCCGTTCGGAGTGTGGTGCCGTATTTTCGCTTTCCAGCCAGCGGCCAAAGTTATAGCCACCGATAAGCTGCGCCACCGTCTGGTTACGGATCTTGTCTTCATTAAGGTTGAACAGCACCTGCGCGGCAGGGTTGGCCAGTTCTACTTTGCCTTTCATATCGATGGAGAACACCGGCTCCGGCATCGACGCCAGCAGCGCACGCAAAGCCCGATGCTCGCGCTCCGAAGGCATAAAACTGACGGTGCGCACGTCAGTAACGCCGCTAATACGGCGGATCTCAGCCATCAGGGCGCGAAAGGTATCAAAATCCAACTGGGAAAAATTCAGGTAAATACGGCCGATAGGATCAATTTCGATGCCGCGCAAATCGATGCTACGCAACACCAGGAGATCGAGTAACTCTCGAGTGAGACCGAGACGGTCTTCGCAAAATACTTCCAAACGCATCAGTATTGGCCTTATCTCTGCAAGTGCGGGGATGACTGGCGATGATGATACCCTCTCACCCCGAACGGAAGAAGCAATCTGTCAGTAAAAGTTGACAGATCTCTGATTTAACACTGTCACAGATGATTTTAAACGCAACCCAATAACACCATCGGCGTAACTTTAGCCTATTGCCAGAGAGTTATCATAACTGCGAGTGATTTTTTAGCGAAATATAATGCAGTTACAGGAAGATCGTCTTTCGTCAATCAAGGGTTACAAATTCACGCTATCGATAGATCATTGCCAGGCTGCGCCACCGGGCGCAGCCTGCGAGGTTATTTGGCCTTGTTTTCACTCTTCTTCATCGTGTCTTTCAACTGCGCGATTAACTGGCCGCGAAAATCCCCCAGTTTCGGTTTATCGTCTTCCAGCCAAGGTAAAGGACGGCACAACTCCATCGCTTTTATACCCAGGCGGGCGGTCAACAGCCCTGCGCCAATCCCCTGAGCCGCACGGGCAGACAGCCGCGCCGCAATATCCTGCGACATCCAGTCCATCCCCACTTCCCGTACCAGTTCAGAAGCTCCCGCAAAGGCAATGTTCAACAGCACTAGCCGGAACAGGCGAATGCGGCTGAAATAGCCCAGTTCAATGCCATACAGTGCCGCAATGCGGTTGATCAGGCGGATATTACGCCAGGCGATAAACGCCATATCCACCAAGGCCAGCGGGCTGACGGCGATCATCAGCGCCGATTCCGCGGCAGAACGGCTGATCTCACGCCGCGCCTGGTTATCCAGCACCGGTTGCACCAGCTTGGCATACAGTGCCACCACCTCACGGTCGTTTTGCGTCTCATGCAGCGAAGCCTGCCAGCGTTGCAACGCAGGGTGCCCCTGATCCAAACCGGCCTGCCGCGCCAGCTTTTCACAGAACTCACGCCCTTTGCCTAAACCATGGCTGTGCAACAGTTCACGCGCTTCATCACGCTCTTCCGCGCGCTGGCGCAGGCGATACAGCCGCCGCCATTCCCCCACCACCGACCCCACGCCCGCGAACACGATCAAACCACCGGCCACGCCGCCGCCGAGGGCGATCCAATCCTGTTGCAGCCAGGAGGTGTGCAGCCACTGAATGCCCTGCGCCACTACGCTGACGCCAAACAGCACTAACCCAGCGTTGACCATTTTGCGCCACAGGCTGCGCTTGGGTTTCAATGCCGCATTGATGATCCCTTCGGCGCGCCCCTCTTCCTCTTCCTGTTCCCATTCCGGGGCCGCAGGATAAAATTTTTCGGCCTGCAGCTCATCAAACGCCACTCCGGCGCGCAATACTGGCTCCTGCGGTGCCTGTAACGGCTCGGCAAAGTCGATACGCGGTTTTAACGGCTCGCTCATCGCAATTTATCTCCCAATAAAAACTCCATTACCGCATCCAGGCGGATATGCGGTAACGGGCTGTCGACGCTCATCACCCGTGGGCGGAATTCGTCAAAGTGGAACCCTTGCTGCTGCCAGAACGCTGGGCCAGGCAAACGGGCCGGGACTTCGCCCGGGAAAACCGTCAGCGGCGTATCATCATTCAGGCGATGGCCCTTCAACGCCGGGATCCGCTGCCCATGGTGATCCACAATACCGCTTTCGGTGGCCTGCACCGACGCCAGCCCGACGCAGTCCATGCTGATCCCTTCAAAGGCCGCGTTCTGCCAGGCTTCCTGCACCAGTTGCTGCAACAGCGAAACCAGGTTTGCATGCTGATCGGCGGTGATATGGTCCGCTTTGGTGGCAGCAAACATCAGCTTGTCGATGGTGGGCGAGAATAAGCGACGGAACAGCGTACGTTTACCGTAATGGAAACTCTGCATCAGCTGCGTCAGCGCCAGCCGCATGTCGTTGAATGCCTGCGGCCCGCTGTTGAGCGGCTGTAGGCAATCCACCAGCACAATCTGGCGATCGAAACGAACAAAATGCTCTTTGTAGAAATTTTTGACGATCGACTGGCAATAATAGTTAAAGCGCGCGCGCAGCATTGCGAAGTTGCTGCGCTTATCCGCCTGCGCCAGCCGTGATTCCCCTGCGGCATCAACGTTCGGCCACGGGAAAAACTGCAAGGCTGGCGCACCGGCCATCTCGCCCGGCAGAACAAAGCGCCCCGGTTGGATAAAGTGCAGCCCTTCTGCTTTGCAGCGCAGCAGATAATCGGTATAGGCCTGCGCAATCGCAGCCAGCTTGTTCTCATCGGCCACGGCCAGCGGATCGAGATCGTTGCACAGCGCCAGCCAAGGCTTGGCCCATTCGGCTCGCTGCCCCTGCAATAGCCCGCCCATCTGGCGCGACCAGGCCAGATAATCCTGGTCCAGCATCGGCAGATCGAGCAGCCATTCGCCAGGGTAGTCAACAATCTCCAGGTACAGCGTGGAGGTTTCTTTGAAATGGCGCAGCAGCGAGTCATTGGAGCGATAACGCAGCGCCAAGCGGATCTCGCTGACGCCGCGCGTTGGCGTCGGCCAGCTCGGCGGGCTGCCATAAAGCTGCGCCAGCCCTTCGTCATAGGTAAAACGCGGGATGCCGAGATCGCGCTGCGGAATACGTTTCACCCCCAGCAGGCGCTCTTCCCGCACCGGCGAAAACAGCGGCATACGTGCGCCGCTGTGAACATGAAGCAACTGATTAACGAAAGCGGTGATAAACGCCGTCTTGCCGCTACGGCTCAGGCCGGTCACCGCCAACCGCAAGTGGCGATCCATGCCGCGGTTGACCAGCGAAGTTAACTCATTTTGTAGTCGTTTCATTGTTCTCCTTGGCAAATGCCCCATCTGACAGGTTACAGCTTGCGAAAGCGGCTCTGCACACCAAAGGTATCAGACGTCACATAACGTTCGACCTGGCGTAACTGCTGCTCGCCGCTGCCCAGTTCATACTCCAGTTGATCAAGCAACTGGCGCGGGGTCTGCGGGTGTTCGTTTTCATAACGGCTGGCGGGCGCCTCGTCCAGCATAAAGGTCAGCGCGATGTAGGCAATGATAGTGAAGAAAAACAGCCCGAAAAACATCGACAACACCACCATCACCCGAATTAACCGCACCGGCACGTCAAAATAGTGGGCCAAACCGGCACAAACGCCCTTCAGCATACCTTCTTCAGGTACGCGATAAAGCTTTTTACTGCCCAACGTGTTCGCCATTAAGACTGTCTCCAATTCGGGTGTTCTGCATCAAGAATTTCTTCCAGCGCCTGAATGCGTTCACGCATGCGCTTGGCATCTTCCGCCAGCTGTGCCAACCGTTGCATCTCCTGATGGCTCAGTTGAATGCCGCTCTGTTGCCGGTTGCTGTAATGCAGCCATAGCCAAATCGGTGCGACAAACAACACAAAAATTGTCAACGGGATGGCAAGTAATAGAGCACTCATTTCAATTCCTTCTTATTGGTTTTGGTAGGCGGCCACGGGGCGGTGGCCGCTGAAACATTACTCTGAGCGATTCATTTTGGCCTTCAGGGCCGCCAGTTGCTCACTGATGGCATCATCCGCCTTCAATTCGGCAAATTCCTGCTCCAGGCTTTTCTTTTTGCCGATGCTGACGCTTTCCGCTTCGGCTTCCATATGGTCAATCCGGCGTTCGAACTGCTCAAAACGCGCCATGGCTTCATCCAGTTTACCGCTGTCCAGCTGGCGGCGCACATCGCGTGAAGATGACGCTGCCTGATGGCGCAGGGTTAACGCCTGCTGGCGCGCCCGTGTTTCGGTCAGCTTGTTTTCCAACTCGCCGATTTCGCTTTTCATGCGTGCCAGCGTTTCTTCCACCGTTGCGGCTTCATGGCTCAGCGTGGCGATCAGATCGGCCACCTTCTGTTTTTCGATCAGCGCAGCGCGCGCCAGATCTTCTTTATCTTTACGCAGCGCCAGTTCGGCTTTGTCCTGCCAGTCATTGAGCTGATGTTCCCCCTGTTCAATACGGCGCAGCAACTGCTTTTTCTCCGCCAGCGCCCGCGCTGAGGTGGAACGCACTTCAACCAGCGTATCTTCCATCTCCTGGATCATCAAACGCACCAGTTTCTGCGGGTCTTCCGCCTTATCCAGCAGAGTGTTGATATTGGCATTCACGATGTCGGCAAAACGAGAAAAAATACCCATAATTCACTTCCTCTTGGTCATAGGTCGGCGTCTGAGGCGCCGCGTTGAATCATACTGTTGGTATCAATACCTTATCAAAACCCGTGCCAACTTTTATTATATTGAAAATAAAGGAATATTTATTTTTGACTCTCTTAGCACTTGCTGTAGAGTGAGTATTTTCACCAAACATTGGCGAATTTCATCATGAGCGAACCGTTAGAAAACCTGCTGGGCGAAGCAAACGCCTTTGTTGAAGTGTTGGAGCAAGTTTCGCAACTGGCGAAACTCAACAAACCCGTGCTGGTGATCGGTGAACGCGGCACCGGTAAAGAGCTGATCGCCCACCGCTTGCACTATCTTTCCAACCGTTGGCAAGGGCCGTTTATTTCGCTCAACTGCGCGGCGCTGAACGAAAATCTGCTGGATTCTGAGCTGTTTGGCCACGAAGCAGGGGCGTTTACCGGGGCGCAGAAGCGTCATCTTGGCCGCTTTGAACGCGCCGACGGCGGCACCTTATTCCTGGATGAACTGGCTACCGCGCCAATGCTGGTGCAGGAAAAACTGCTGCGGGTGATTGAATATGGCCATCTGGAGCGCGTCGGCGGCAGCCAGCCGCTGCGGGTGGATGTGCGGCTGGTATGCGCCACCAACGACGATCTGCCAGCGCTTGCCGCAGCGGGTAAGTTCCGTGCCGATCTGCTGGATCGCCTGGCTTTCGATGTGGTGCAGTTGCCACCGCTGCGCCAACGCCAGCAGGACATCATGCTGCTGGCCGAGCACTTCGCCATCCAGATGTGCCGCGAACTGTCCTTGCCGCTGTTCCCCGGCTTCAGCCAGCATGCGCAGGCCACCCTGCTCGGCTACCACTGGCCGGGTAACGTGCGTGAACTGAAGAACGTAGTGGAACGTTCGGTCTATCGCCACGGTTCAAGCAGCAGTGAACTGGATGAGATCATCATTAACCCATTTGCTCAACGCACCGTGCCGGCAGCCATTGCTCCACCACAGGCCAGCGGCCTGCCCGCCTTACCGCTGGATGTGAAAGCCTGGCAGCATCAACAGGAAAAAGAGCTGCTGGAACTGGCGCTGCAGCAAGGCCGTTTTAACCAGCGTAAAGCGGCGGAGCTGTTGGGGCTGACCTACCATCAGTTGCGTGGCATGCTGAAAAAACACGCTTTGCTGCAAAACGCTGGGCCGGAGAGCGAATAATTTTTTGCATTCAGCGAGCGGTAACGCTCGCTACTTTCCTTTTTTCATTCCCTGCCACTCCACTCTCTTCACAACCGCAGAGCCTTTCCAAACATAGCCATAAAAATAATCAGAACTTAATTTCTAAATTAATAAAATGATGTTCTACATTTTATTGGTCACCGTCAAAACCACTCTGGCGGTGCGAGGAAAAACCATAGCAAAGGAGTATGCACCGCCCAATCAGGCGGTGCACCAAATCAACGCTCGCTGGCCTGAAATGGGGTCGTGAAAGCATTTCACAGAGTTCGGGCATGCAACGTGTTGAATATTCATGCAACATTATTATGGCAGGAGTCACTATGCATCAATCCGTTACATTGCGACGTGCAACCCTTTCCACCGCGTTGAAACTGGTACTGGCTAGCGGTTTGGTCTGTTCTACGCTCGCCACCGCAGCAGACCTGGGGCGCGAGGTGCTGGCAACAGGAGACGGCTGGGGGTCTTATGGCCCTGGCGTCACTGGCGGCAGTGCAGCCAGCGACAGCCACATCTATGTGGTCAACACTTGGCAGGAGTTGCGTACTGCACTCGGCGGCACCAGTGCACAAAACCAGACCACACCACGCATTATCTATGTCAAAGGCAAGATCAATGCGATGGAGAGAGCGGAAGGCGGTGGCTTGCTGACCTGCGACGATATTGCCGAGCAGGTGCAAGTACCCGGCAGCGCACAAACCTTCAGCATGGAAGATTTTATCGAGCATTTTGATCCCGCGGGCGCCTGGGGCATGGTGACCCCAGAAGGGCCATTAGAGGAGGCGCGGGTGGCAGCAACCAAGCTGCAGACCAAGCAGATACAGCAACGTTTCGGCTCTAACGTCACGTTGATCGGGGTGGGGAAAGATGCCCATATCATCGGGGCGCACCTGCTGGTGAAAGAAGTCAGCAACGTGATTATCCGCAACCTGCACATTTCTGATGCCTATGACTGTTTCCCTGAGTGGGATCCAACCGACGGCAGCGCGGGTAACTGGAACAGCCTGTATGACAATATTTCGCTGATGACGGTAGAACATGCCTGGGTAGATCATGTCACGCTGGACGATGGCGATCATCCGCGCCAATCACTGCCGAAAGTGTATGGCCGTACCTTCCAGGTGCATGATGGCCTGCTGGATATCACCCACAGCAGTAACTACGTCACCGCCTCCTTCAGTATCTTTGGCGATCACGACAAAGTTAACCTGATCGGCTCCTCAGACTCACGCCTGGTGGATCGCGATAAGCTCAAGGTCACCATGCACCATAACCACTGGGTCAATCCGGGCCAGCGGGCACCGCGCGTGCGTTTCGGTCAGGTTGACGTTTACAACAACTATAGCCAGATCCTGGCAGCAGCGGACTTTACCAGCATGTGGGGCGTCGGATTTGAATCTGCCATCTATGCGGAAAAGAACGTGATCGAATTGGCTAGTGGTATTGCAGCAAACAAAGTGATCAAACGCTACGGTGGTCAGCATATCTTCACCGAAGGCAACCTGGTTAACGGCAGCCCGGTCGATCTGCTGGCTGTTTACAACGCCTCGGTCTCGGCAGCGGATCAACTCACCAGTAATGTCGGCTGGGCACCAACCCTGCGACTGCAGGTGAACAACGTTAACGACGTGAAAGGGATCGTTACCAGCCAATCTGGCTCCGGTAAGCTCGACAGCGATCACCCATGATTAAAGCAAAGTAACCTTCACTGGCAGGCCCCGCGCCTGCCAGCATCGCTGAGCGGGATTTATCGCGTTCTAACCTAACATTTTCATCGGCTTTACTATTTTATCGCCAGACAATCGCCGCAAGCGCAGCCAAGCAGCAGAAAATTCAGCCGTTTTACTCAAGAAATTGGGTAGATTGCCAGAGTGCGATACACTAACGCTATTGCTCATTAACCCATGAAGCGTCTATGCGTGGTTTACCTCTTTGGATAATGTCGTTGAGCGGCCTGGCAACCTCAGTGCTGGCCTCAACGCCCCCCGTGCCGAGCACGGTGCCACCGCCAGCGGATATCCGCCAGAGCGGTTTTGTTTATTGTGTCAGCGGCATCCTGAATACCTTCAACCCACAGATGGCCAGCAGTGGCCTGACGGTCGATACGCTGGCTGCCCAGTTATACGATCGCCTGCTGGATGTTGACCCTTACACCTATCGGTTGATCCCGCAACTGGCGCAAAGCTGGGAAGTGCTGGACAACGGGGCGACCTATCGCTTCCATCTGCGCCGTGACGTCCCTTTCCAGACCACTGCCTGGTTCCAACCCACGCGTAAAATGAATGCCGATGATGTGGTATTCAGTTTTGAGCGGGTGTTCAACCAAAAACATCCGTTCCACTCGGTGAATGGCGGCGAATACCCCTATTTCGACAGTTTGCAGTTTGCCGATTCCGTCCAGCGGGTGAAGAAGTTGGACAACTATACCGTCGAGATCCGCCTGCAAACGCCGGACGCCTCTTTCCTCTGGCACCTTGCCACCCACTATGCACCAATATTGTCGGCAGAATATGCCGCCAACCTGACGCTGGCAGGCACACAGGAATTGATCGACCGCGAACCCGTTGGGACTGGCCCATTCATGCTGAACGAATACCGCTCCGGGCAATACATTCGGCTGGCGCGCAATGACGTTTACTGGAAAGGCAAACCACGGATGCCACAGGTGGTGATCGATCTGGGTGCCGGTGGCACCGGCAGGCTGTCGAAGCTGCTAACCGGGGAATGCGATGTGCTGGCTTACCCGGCCGCCAGCCAGCTTTCAATTCTGCGTGACGATCCCCGTCTGCGCCTTACGCTGCGGCCCGGCATGAACATCGCCTATCTGGCGTTCAACACCCGCAAACCGCCGCTGGATAATCTGAAAGTGCGCCAGGCCATTGCGCTGGCGATCAATAACCAGCGCCTGATGCAGTCGATCTATTACGGTACGGCGGAAACCGCCGCCTCGCTGCTGCCGCGCGCCTCTTGGGCGTATGACAGTGATGCACTCGTGACGGCATACGATCCGGCCAAAGCCCGAGAGCTGCTGCGCGAAGCCGGGGTTGGCCCGCTGGATCTGAAACTGTGGGTGCCTACCGCGTCGCAATCCTACAACCCGAGCCCGCTGAAAACTGCCGAACTGATCCAGGCAGACTTAGCCCAGATCGGCATCAACGTCACCATCGTGCCGGTGGAGGGCCGCTTCCAGGAAGCGCGCCTGATGGAAATGAATCACGATCTCACCCTCAGCGGCTGGGCCACCGACAGTAACGATCCGGACAGTTTCTTCCGCCCGCTGCTGAGCTGCGCGGCAATCCGTTCGCAAACCAACTATGCTCACTGGTGTGATCCCAGTTTTGATGAAGTGCTGCAGGATGCGCTGTTATCGCAGCAGTTGTCGCAGCGTATCGAAAAATACCAACAGGCGCAGAAAATCCTGGAACAGCAGTTGCCAGTATTGCCTCTGGCCTCTTCCCTGCGCCTGCAAGCCTACCGCTATGACATTAAAGGTTTGGTGTTGAGCCCGTTCGGTAACGCATCGTTTGCCGGGGTATATCGCGAACCAGCGGAAGAGGTAAAAAAATGATTATCTTTACCTTGCGCCGCATTCTGTTGCTGCTGATTACGCTGTTCTTTCTGACACTGGTCAGCTTCAGCCTGAGCTATTTCACCCCGCGTGCACCGCTCAATGGCGCCGCCCTGCTGGATGCCTATCAGTTCTATTTCGTCAGCCTGATGCAAGGGGATTTTGGCGTTTCCAGCATCAACGGCCAGGCAATTGGCGAACAGTTGCGCGAAGTGTTCCCAGCTACCATGGAACTGTGCCTGCTGGCGTTCACGCTGGCACTGAGCATTGGTATTCCACTGGGCATTATTGCCGGCGTGCTGCGCGGCAAATGGCAGGACACTGCCATCAGCACCTTTGCCCTGTTGGGGTTTTCCATACCGGTATTCTGGTTGGCCCTGCTGCTGATGCTGTTCTTCTCCTTGCACCTCGACTGGTTGCCGGTTTCAGGCCGTTTCGACCTGCTGTATCAGGTTCAGCCAGTGACCGGTTTTGCGCTGATTGACGCCTGGCTCTCTGATTCGCCCTACCGCAACGAAATGATCGCCAGCGCGCTGCGCCATATGGTGCTGCCAATTATCGTTGTAGCCATAGCGCCGCTCACCGAGGTGATCCGTCTGATGCGTATCAGCACCGACGATGTGCTCGGCCAGAACTACATCAAGGCCGCCGCCACCCGTGGTCTGTCGCGCTTTACCATTATCCGCCGCCACGTCCTGCACAATGCGTTACCGCCGATCATTCCCAAACTCGGTTTACAGTTTTCCACCATGCTCACGCTGGCGATGATCACTGAAGTGGTATTCAGTTGGCCAGGGCTGGGCCGCTGGCTGATCAATGCCATCCGTCAGCAGGATTATGCCGCGATCTCCGCTGGCGTAATGGTCGTCAGTTCGCTGGTGATTACCGTCAACGTACTGGCCGATATTCTGGGTGCTGCCACCAACCCACTGAAGCATAAGGAATGGTATGCCCTTCGATAACGTCTACGGCGAAAAGAAAATGCCAAGCCCGCTGCGTTACACCTGGCGGATTTTTTACGGTGACACACTGGCGATGATTGGCTTTTACGGCGTGATTGCCCTGCTGTTGCTTTCCCTTTTCGGTAGCCTGCTGGCCCCTTACGCGTTGGATCAGCAGTTCCTCGGTTATCAGCTGTTGCCACCGTCCTGGTCACGCTACGGCAACGTGTCGTTCTTCCTCGGCACAGACGATCTGGGCCGCGATATTCTGAGCCGCCTGTTGACCGGCACCGCCGCTACCTTCGGTTCTGCACTGATCGTCACCATTGCCGCCGCCTTTTTTGGCGTGATACTCGGGGTATTTGCCGGGGTGACTCGTGGCCTGATCTCGGCGGTGCTGAACCATGTGCTCGACACCCTGCTTTCCATTCCTTCGCTGCTGCTGGCGATCATCGTAGTGGCCTTTCTTGGGCCGAAGCTGGAACACGCCATGCTGGCCGTGTGGCTGGCACTGCTGCCGCGCATGGTGCGCACCATCTACAGCGCCGTGCATGACGAACTGGAAAAAGAGTATGTGGTTGCCGCCCGCTTAGACGGTGCCTCGACGCCACAGATCCTGTGGTATGCGGTAGTGCCGAACATTGCGGCGGTGCTGGTGACCGAGTTTACCCGCGCACTGTCGATGGCGATTCTTGATATCGCCGCGCTGGGCTTTCTCGATCTTGGTGCCCAGCTTCCTTCTCCTGAATGGGGGGCGATGCTCGGTGATTCGCTGGAACTGGTGTATGTCGCGCCCTGGGCGGTGATGCTCCCCGGCGGTGCCATTCTGGTCAGCGTACTGTTGGTTAACCTGTTGGGCGATGGCATGCGCCGCGCGATTAATGCGGGAGTGGAATAATGCCGTTACTCGATATCCGCAATCTGACGATTGAATTTATGACCGCCGAAGGGCCGGTCAAGGCGGTCGATCGCGTCAGCATGACGCTGACCGAAGGCGAAGTGCGCGGCCTGGTGGGCGAGTCCGGATCGGGGAAAAGCCTGATCGCCAAAGCGATTTGCGGCGTCACCAAAGACAACTGGCGCGTTACGGCCGATCGTTTCCGCTTCGACGACATCGATCTGCTGCAACTGACGCCGCGCGAACGGCGGAAGCTAGTGGGGCATAACGTTTCGATGATCTTTCAGGAACCCCAGTCCTGTCTGGATCCGTCCGAAAGCATTGGCCGCCAGTTGGTACAGGCAATTCCCGGCTGGACCTACAAAGGCCGCTGGTGGCAAAGGTTCAACTGGCGCAAACGCCGCGCCATCGAACTGCTGCACCGCGTCGGCATTAAGGATCACGACGACATCATGGGCAGTTACCCCTACGAATTAACCGAGGGGGAATGCCAGAAAGTGATGATCGCCATTGCGCTGGCCAACCAGCCACGGCTGCTGATCGCCGATGAACCTACCAACGCCATGGAACCCACCACCCAGGCGCAGATTTTCCGCCTGCTGGCGCGCCTCAACCAGAACAACAACACCACTATCCTGCTGATCAGCCACGATTTGCAGATGATGAGCAAATGGGCAGATCGGATAAACGTGCTGTACTGCGGGCAAACGGTGGAAAGCGCCCAGTGCGAGGAGCTACTCGCCGCCCCACACCACCCTTACACCCAGGCGCTGATCCGTTCCATGCCGGATTTTGGCCGTTCGTTGCCGCATAAAAGCCGCCTGAACACGCTGCCGGGGGCGATCCCATCCTTGGAGCACCTGCCGATCGGCTGTCGTTTGGGGCCACGCTGCCCCTACGCGCAGAAGACCTGCATTGAAACCCCGCGCCTGCGCGCGGTGAAAACCCGTCTGTTTGCCTGCCACTTCCCGCTGAACATGGAGGAGCAATAACATGGAAACGCTGTTGGAAGTGCGCAATCTGGCGAAAACATACCGCTATCGCACCGGGCTGTTCCGCCGCCAGAATGTAGAGGCGGTAAAATCCGTCAGCTTTACCCTGCGTGAACGCCAGACGCTGGCGATCATCGGCGAAAACGGCTCCGGTAAATCCACCCTGGCGAAAATGCTTTCCGGCATGATCGAGCCCTCTTCCGGCGAAGTGTTGATTGATGACCATCCGCTGGAGTATGGCGATTATCGCTACCGTAGCCAGCGCATTCGCATGATTTTCCAAGATCCCAGCACCTCGCTCAATCCACGTCAGCGCATCGGCCAGTTGCTGGATGCGCCGTTGCGGCTGAATACCGATCTGGAGGCCGCAGAGCGCGAAGCGCGTATCAACCAGACTTTACGCCAGGTGGGCATGCTACCGGACCACGCCTATTATTATCCGCACATGCTCGCTTCGGGCCAGAAGCAGCGCGTTGCCCTGGCGCGCGCGCTGATCCTGCAACCTCAGGTGATTATCGCCGACGAAGCGCTAGCATCGCTGGATATGTCGATGCGTTCACAAATCATTAATCTAATGCTCGAATTGCAAGAAAAACACGGAATATCATATATTTATGTTACCCAGCATTTGGGCATGATGAAACATATCAGCGATCAGGTGATGGTGATGCATGAGGGTGAAATCGTTGAACGTGGCAGCACGGCCGAGGTGCTGGCAGCCCCGCTGCACGAGCTCACCAAACGCCTGATCGCCAGCCATTTTGGTGAAGCACTGACTGCCGATGCCTGGCGGCGTGATGGCGGCAAGTTCTAATTCCGAACAACTAAACCTAAAGGATAGCGCCATATGGGTTTTTTAACCGGCAAACGTATTCTGATCACTGGCGTTGCCAGCAAACTTTCCATTGCTTTTGGTATCGCGCAGGCTATGCAACGCGAAGGGGCCGAACTGGCCTTCACCTATCAAAATGAAAAACTCCAACCGCGCGTAGCGGAATTCGCGGCGGCATTGGGTTCCAACCTCGTTCTGGAATGCGACGTGGCGCAGGATGCAAGCATCAGCGCCATGTTTGCCCAACTGGGGCAACACTGGCCCACGTTTGATGGTTTCGTCCACTCGATCGGTTACGCCCCGGCAGATCAATTGGATGGCGATTACGTCAACGCCGTGACGCGTGAAGGCTTTGCCATCGCGCATGACATCAGTTCCTACAGCTTTGTCGCCATGGCCAAGGCGTGCCGTCCTATGCTCAACGCCGGTTCGGCGTTGCTGACGTTGTCTTACCTCGGGGCAGAGCGCGCGATTCCCAACTACAACGTGATGGGCCTGGCAAAAGCCTCGTTGGAGGCCAACGTGCGCTATATGGCCAACGCCATGGGGCCTGAAGGGGTACGCGTTAACGGCATCTCCGCCGGGCCGATCCGCACGCTGGCGGCATCCGGCATCAAGGATTTCCGCAAGATGCTGGCCCATTGCGAGGCCGTAACGCCGATTCGCCGTACCGTCACCACCGAGGACGTGGGGAACACCGCCGCCTTCCTGTGCTCCAACCTGGCGGCCGGTATTTCCGGTGAGATCGTCCACGTTGACGGCGGTTTCAGCATTGCTGCGATGAACGAATTAGAGCTGAAATAACGCGCCAGCCAATGCAACAGGGCTGAATTACTTCGGCCCTGTTTTATCTGCCCTCTGCGTTTTCCAGTACAGATTAAAAGTGACATTGTCACCCAAAACCTACTGCAATAACCACTCCTGTGCCACATCAAAGAAATGCTGTGCCAGCGGGGGCGCACGGCCAAAGTGGCGCTCACGCTCTAGATTACACAGGTAAATCAGCTGCTTAATATCCATGTATCAACCTAGGCGATAAATTCCGCGGTGAAAATATCATTTTGATGTCGCATGTCTGACAAGCTTAGCGATCGCCATTGCGCATAACGCTCCTCAATGCTCGTGGGCTGAGGCCAAAATGCTGGGTAAAGCGCGCGGCAAACCGTGATGCGCAGGCATAGCCACTGCGATAGGCGATCTCCCCGACACTGCGTTTGCTGCTTTGCAATTCATAAAGAGCCTTGTTCATGCGAACGTCCTCCAGGATGGTGCGGAAATGTTGCCCTTCAGCCGCCAGGTGTCGCCGCAGGGTTGAACTGCCCATGTGCAACCGGCTGGCAACCTCATCAACCTGCCAGTGGTGGGAAGGTTCCAGTAAAATGAGTTGCTGTATACGAGCCACCAGAGGATCCTGGCGATCTCCCAGCAGCGTTTCCGCATAACCAGCAAGCTGCAGAGCCAATAATACCCCGTTCAACTGGTGTTCCTGCAGTTGCACGGGGGCACGATCTTTTATGCTACCAAGTAACCCGCCCCACATCCGCTTGGTGTGCTCATCAAACGGAACGCAAAGCTTCGCCTGACCGGCAGACCGAGCATCGGGATTACGGGTTTTGAAGGTGCTCAGGAGCTCTTGGGGAATATAAACAATATCGGAAATATATTCCCCACGCGACGGCGTATTGGCAATGTGGATTTCTACCCCGGCAGGAAACAGAATCAGCGAGTCAACCGCAGCCACTTCAACAAGTTCTCCCCACTGCAGCGTTTTACGTCCCTGGCGCACGTGACAGATCGCAGGCGAAAACAGCCTGACACGATGTAATTCATGAGCACCGCGAGCCACCAAGACCTGCAGGGCCAGCTTTTGTTCAGTGTAATTCAGTTGCTGCATTCTCAACGCCCGTAAATCGCTTCCAATCGTGTGGTGGCCAATGCATTAGCCTTCAGCATAAAACCCACCATTGCGCCACTGCTGGTATTGTCGATCGGTAAATGTGCCGTTTTTAACGCCCAGACGGTAAATTGGTAGCGATGCGCTGGCGTCCCTTCCGGTGGACAAGCCCCACCAAACCCGGCATAGCCAAAATCATTACGCCCTTGCACCGCTCCCGGTGGCAGATTTTGATTATCCACATTACCCGCACCGGCAGGTAGAGCCCGCACATACGCAGGAATATTCACCACCGTCCAGTGCCACCAGCCACTTCCCGTGGGCGCATCGGGATCAAAAGCGGTCACGGCAAAACTCTTCGTCCCCGGTGGGACGTGAGCCCAAGCCAACTGTGGCGAAACGTTCCCCCCCTGGCAGCCAAACCCCTGGAAAACCTGTGCGCTAGCCAGCGGTTTACCCGCCTCCATATCGCTACTGCTCACGCTGAATCCCTCTGCCTCAGCCCCTAACGCGATCGCCATCAGCCCTAAACCCAATATCATCTGCTTCATGTTATCTCTCCTGTAATCCGTCAGGACAGCGTAACGAATCGTGCCGGGCAACATTATGCAGAAACGCTCTGTTTGTATGCCATAACGACCATGAGTACAAGGAGAGGAATTGCCAGCGATAAATACCCTCTATGCCATCATTACGCCATTCGATTAGACACCCCACCTGCCTGCCTCTAAACTTGTGACATAAACGCCCAAAGCACTTAAAAAATTGCTTACTTATTTGCAACAATAATCACCTGCGAAGTAAAAAATGAAATTCAAACCGTCAATCAAGCCTTATCGCGGCGCGGCAGGTGGCTGGGGCTCATTAGAAGCCACCACCCGCTATGTGTTCGACAGCAAACAACCGCTGAAAAACCTGCGCAACCTGCTGCGCGTTAATAAAGCGCGCGGTTTCGACTGCCCTGGCTGTGCCTGGGGCGATGACAACCACAGCACCTTCAGTTTCTGCGAAAACGGAGCCAAAGCCGTCAGTTGGGAAGCTACGCGTAATGCGGTTGAACCAGCCTTTTTCGCCGCGCACAGCGTTAGCAAGCTACTGCAGCAAAGCGACTATTTTCTAGAATATCAGGGGCGTCTCACTCATCCGATGCGCTATGACGCGGTCAGCGATCGTTATCACCCTATCAGTTGGCCGGCAGCTTTTGCGCTGATTGCCCAGCACATCCATCAAATGGACAACCCTAGCCAGATCGAGCTTTATACCTCTGGACGCACCAGCAACGAGGCGTCTTATGTTTATCAGCTGTTTGGTCGCATGCTGGGCACCAGCAACTTCCCCGACTGTTCCAACATGTGTCACGAAGCCAGCGGCATTGGCCTCAAACAAAGCATCGGCGTGGGTAAAGGCACCATCCGCATGCAGGACTTTGAGCAAGCCGATGCTATTTTTGTGTTTGGCCAGAATCCGGGTACCAACCACCCACGCATGTTGCACAGCCTGAAGCAGGCCGTCAGTCGTGGCGCACGCATTGTCAGTTTCAACACGCTACGCGAACGAGGATTGGAGCGTTTTACCGACCCGCAAAACCCACTGCAGATGCTGACGCCAACATCCTCCCCCATCAGTTCGGCCTATTTCCAGCCCAATCTCGGCGGCGATCTGGCTGCAGTACGCGGCATCGTGAAAGCGCTGCTGGAAACCCATCGTCAGCGGCTGGCGGAGGGGCAAGCCGGGCTGTTCGACCGGGTGTTTATTGAACAGCACTGCATCGGTGTTGAAGAATATCTGGCACAGGTGGATGCCAGCGCTTGGTCGCACATTACGCAGCAATCAGGCCTGAGCGAAAGCCAGCTACGCCAGGCGGCAGCAATCTATCAGAGCGCCAAACGCGTGATCTGCACATGGGCGATGGGGATCACCCAACATAAACATTCGGTAGCGACGGTGCGTGAAATCACCAATCTGCAACTGCTGTTTGGCCAGTTGGGTAAACCGGGGGCAGGATTGTGCCCGGTGCGCGGCCACAGCAATGTGCAAGGTAATCGCACTATGGGTATTGATGAAAAAGCACCCAAAGCGCTGCTCGATAGCCTGGCGCAGCGTTTCGGTTTCACGCCGTGCCGCGAGGCTGGGCATAACACGGTGGAAGCGCTCGAAGCCATGCTGCGCGGTGAGGTTAAAGTGCTGCTGGCTCTCGGCGGTAACCTGGCGGCAGCCGCGCCGGATACCAAGCGCACCGCACAGGCCCTGCGCAACTGCGAACTGACGGTGCACATCAGCACCAAGCTGAACCGCAGCCACCTGATCACCGGGAAAGAGGCGTTGATCTTGCCCGCTCTGGGGCGCACCGAGCTGGATCTGCAGGCCAGCGGGCCGCAGTTCATTACGGTGGAAGATTCATTCAGCATGGTGCATGCCTCGGAAGGCATCGGCAAGCCGCTATCCGAAAATCAACGTTCGGAAACCGCCATTGTCTGCGGCATTGCCGATGCGGTGCTGGGTAGCGAAACGCTGGACTGGCTGGCGCTGGCCGATGACTATTCGCTGATCCGCGATCATATTCAGGCCACCCTGCCCGGCTTTGACAACTTCAACCAGCGCTGCGAACAACCCGGCGGTTTTTATCTGGGCAATGCCGCCGCGGAACTGCGTTTCGCAACGCCAAGCGGCAAGGCACAGTTCAGCGCCGCAGCGCTGCCAGAAACGCTGCGTGCCCATCCAACTGCAGAACTGGCCCCCTTTACGCTGCAGACCCTGCGTTCACACGATCAGTACAACACCACTATTTATGGGCTGGATGACCGCTATCGGGGGGTCTATGGCCAGCGGGAAGTACTGTTTATCCATCCGCAAGATTTGGCAGAGCTTGGTCTACAGGAAGGTGAATTGGTGGAAATTGAAACCCTATGGCATGACGGCGTGGTGCGCAAAGTCAGCGGCTTCAAGCTGGTCAGCTACGCGATACCACGTGGTAACCTGGCCGCTTACTATCCCGAGACCAATCCATTAGTGCCTCTAACCAGTTTTGGTGATGGCACCGGTACGCCCACCTCCAAATCCATTCCGGTAACGATCCGCCGCTGCGCCAGCGCGCCTGCGTGGCGCATCGCCTGATATTGCTGGCAAACCTTGGCTGAAAACCAAGGTTTGCCAATGAATTATTCTTGACCGTTCCGCAACGTTCCCCCGGATGAACACAGTAAAAACGTGACGTTAGGCTTGCCCAGAGCAGGTGATTCGCGTAAAACTGTCTGCCGCAAATCTTGCCACTCACAACCCATTCACTGGACGATATGTTTCAAGATAACCCGCTGCTGGCGCAGCTTAAACAGCAACTTCACTCTCAAACCCCGCGTGTTGAAGGCGTAGTAAAAGGGACTGAGAAAGGTTTTGGCTTTTTAGAGGTCGACGGTCAGAAAAGTTACTTTATTCCACCGCCGTACATGAAAAAAGTCATGCATGGGGATCGTATCGTCGCCACTCTGCACACCGAAAAAGATCGCGAAATCGCCGAGCCAGAAACCCTGGTTGAGCCGTTTCTGTCGCGTTTTGTCGGCCGAGTGCAGAAAAAAGACGATCGCCTGTCCATCGTGCCCGATCATCCTATGCTGAAAGACGCAATTCAGTGCCGTCCAGTGCGTGAAGTAACCCGTGACTTCCAGCCCGGCGACTGGGCAGTGGCGGAAATGCGCCGCCATCCGCTGAAAGGCGATCGCGGTTTTTACGCCGATCTGACGCAGTTCATCACCGACGGCGAAGACCATTTCGCCCCTTGGTGGGTAACGCTGGCGCGCCATAATCTGGAAAAAGAAGCACCAGAGATGATCGCCATCAGCGAAGCGGATACCACCCTGCCGCGTGAAGATCTCACCGCGCTGGATTTTGTCACTATCGACAGCGCCAGCACCGAAGATATGGACGATGCGCTGTACGTGCAGGATAACGGCGACGGCACGCTGCAGTTGACCATCGCCATTGCCGATCCTACCGCTTACGTCGAGCAAGGCAGCAACCTGGATGACATCGCCCGCAAACGTGCGTTCACCAACTACCTGCCGGGCTTCAATATTCCGATGTTGCCGCGCGATCTGTCCGACAACCTGTGTTCGCTGCGCCCCAACGAGCGCCGGCCGGTGTTGGCTTGCCGTGTGACGATCGCCGCCGACGGCGCATTGGGGAACGATATTCGCTTCTTCGCCGCGGAGATCGAATCCAAGGCCAAACTGGTTTATGACGAAGTCTCGGACTGGCTGGACGGCATTGCAGGTTGGCAGCCGCCAAACGAGGTGATCGCGCAGCAGATCACCTTGCTCAAAAAGGTGTGCGATGCCCGTAGTACCTGGCGCCACCAGCACGCGCTGGTGTTTAAAGATCGCCCAGACTATCGTTTTGTGCTCGGTGAAAAAGGTGACGTGCTGGACATCGTTACCGAACAGCGCCGCACGGCCAACCGTATCGTTGAAGAGTGTATGATTGCCGCCAACGTCTGTGCCGCCCTGGTGCTGCGCGATCGCCTCGGCTTTGGCATCTACAACGTTCATAACGGTTTTGATCCGGCACTGGTTGAACAGGCGGTTAACGTGCTGCAGACCAACGCGGTGGAAGCCGAAGCGGCCAAACTGCTGACGCTGGACGGGTTCTGCGAACTGCGCCGGCATCTTGATGCACAGCCGACGCAGTTCCTTGATAGCCGCATTCGCCGTTTCCAGACGTTTGCAGAGATCAGCACCGCTCCTGGCCCGCACTTTGGCCTGGGGCTGGAAGCCTATGCCACCTGGACGTCGCCAATCCGCAAATACGGTGACATGGTCAACCATCGCCTGCTGAAAGCCATTATCAGCGAGCAAGCGGCCAGCAAACCTTCAGATGAAGTGACCACACAGTTGGCTGAACGCCGCCGTCTGAACCGCATGGCCGAACGCGACGTTGGCGACTGGCTGTATGCGCGCTTCCTGAAAGACAAAGCGGGCAGCGATGAACGCTTCACGGCAGAGATCATCGACGTGACGCGCGGCGGCCTGCGCGTGCGCCTGTTGGAGAACGGCGCGGTCGCCTTTATTCCAGCACCGTTCATTCATGCAGTGCGTGATGAACTGGTATGCAGCCAGGAAACCGGCATGGTGCAGGTGAAAGGCGAAATGGTTTATCGCCAGAGCGATACCCTGCAGGTCAACATCGCCGAAGTACGCATGGAAACCCGCAGCGTGATTGCCAAACCCGTTGCATAACTGAACCACAAAACCTCAGGGCGATACCGCGGTATCGCCCTTTTTTATGCTATCACGCTCGCCACTTCCCCTGTCACATCACCTTGTTTTTTCAATAAACGCCCGCTGAGTTCACAGTTTTCATCTGACTGACTTCTCTTCACGCTTAAAATCCCTATTTTTAACCTGCCACTCACTTTTACTTACGAAACATTACTTTTGTCTACTTCTACACAACAAGGAGTTGTGGAACATGAAAAACGTCAAGTCCGGCATTATCTGGCTTGCGGTGGCGTTACTTGGCGCCTTCGCTTTTGCCATGCTGGCACTCAGCCGTGGGGAGCACGTCAACGCTGTCTGGCTGGTGATCGCCGCCGTTGCCTGTTACAGCATTGCTTATCGCTTCTACAGCCTGTTTATTGCCAAAAACGTCTTTGAACTGGACGATCGTCGGCTGACTCCGGCGGAACGTCATAACGATGGCCTGGACTATGTCCCCACCAACAAGTGGGTTCTGTTCGGCCACCACTTTGCTGCCATTGCCGGTGCCGGCCCGCTGGTTGGGCCGATCCTGGCGGCGCAGATGGGCTTTCTGCCGGGCACCATCTGGATCCTGGTCGGCGTGATGATGGCCGGTGCGGTGCAGGATTTCCTGATCCTGTTTATCTCCACCCGCCGCGATGGGCGCTCGCTCGGCGAAATGGCCAAACAGGAACTGGGGGCCTTTGCCGGGGTGGTCACCATGCTCGGCGCGCTCGGGGTGATGATTATCATCCTGTCGGCGCTGGCTCTGGTGGTAGTGAAAGCGCTGGCGGACAGCCCGTGGGGCCTGTTCACCATTGCTGCCACCATCCCTATCGCGCTGTTTATGGGTGTTTACATGCGTTTTATCCGCCCCGGCAAAATTGCCGAGGTGTCGTTGATCGGCTTTGTGCTGATGATGGCGGCCATTATCTATGGCGGTAACGTGGCGCAGCATCCTTATTGGGGGCCGTTCTTTACCCTGCACGGCACCACCCTGACCTGGGTGCTGGTGATTTATGGCTTTATCGCTTCAGTGTTGCCAGTGTGGCTGTTGCTGGCACCGCGTGATTATCTGTCTACTTTCCTCAAGATCGGTGTGATCGTCGGGTTGGCAGTGGGCATCGTGTTCGCCATGCCAGAAATGAAAATGCCCGCGGTGTCGCGCTTTATCGACGGCAGCGGCCCGGTCTTTGCCGGCTCACTGTTCCCGTTCCTGTTTATCACCATTGCCTGCGGCGCCATTTCCGGCTTCCACGCCCTGGTTTCCAGCGGTACCACACCGAAACTGGTGGAACGTGAAAGCCATATCCGCTTTATCGGCTATGGCGCAATGCTGATGGAATCCTTTGTGGCGATCATGGCGCTTATTTGTGCCTCGGTGATCGACCCGGGCGTTTACTTTGCTATGAACTCCCCGGCGGCGCTGATCGGCACCACGGTGGAAAATGCGTCACAGGTGATCAACGGTTGGGGCTTTATGATCACCCCTGAGGCGCTGACGCAAATCGCCAAGGACGTGGGTGAAAACTCCGTGCTGTCGCGGGCTGGTGGTGCACCGACCTTCGCCGTTGGCATGGCGCATATCATCACCGAAGTGTTCAACAGCCGCACCATGATGGCTTTCTGGTATCACTTCGCCATTCTGTTTGAGGCGTTGTTTATTCTGACCGCCGTCGATGCCGGTACCCGCGCCTGCCGCTTTATGGTGCAGGATCTGGTAGGCATCGCCGTTCCACGCCTGGCTAACAACCGCTCCTGGTTCGGTAACCTGGCGGGAACCACCGTCGCGGTATCCGGCTGGGGTTTCTTCGTCTATCAAGGGGTGGTTGATCCGTTGGGCGGTATCAACACCCTATGGCCGCTGTTCGGTATCGGTAACCAGATGCTGGCTTCGATGGCGCTGATCCTCGGCACCGTGGTGCTGTTCAAAATGAAGAAGCAGCGTTACGCCTGGGTGACCATTCTGCCTACCATCTGGCTGTTTATTACCTCAATGACCGCCGGCTGGCAGAAGATCTTCCACGAAAAACCGAGCATTGGCTTCCTGGCGCAGGCGAAAAAATTCTCTGCCGGGATTGAACAAGGCACGCTGATCGCGCCGGCAAAATCGCTGAAAGACATGGAAACCATCGTGTTCAGCAACCAGATTAACGCCGCGTTGTGCGCCTTCTTCATGCTGGTTGCGGTCACCATGCTGATCTCTGCTTTCTTTGTGATCCGCCGTGCGATGAACTCAAACACGCCGACGGTGCGCGAAAGCACTATCGTTCTGCGTGAAGAGACCGGGCGTATCTGAACACGCTAGAAGAGTAAATCAAGGGCGGCTTAGTGCCGCCCATCAACCATCAGCTCAGCAAAGTGGTACCAAACGCGCCCTGCCAGTCCTGTTCAAACTTCTCTACCGCCGCCTGTACAGCCGGGGTGCCAATAAACTGTTCGGCCACGTCTACCGGTAGGGTGATCGACTGGCAGCCCGCCAGCAGGCACTCCAACGCCTGACGCGGCGTTTTGAAGCTGGCTGCCAGCACCTTGGCATGAGGAGCATGCAGATTAAGCAACTGCTGCAGTTCATGAACCATTGCAATGCCATCACCGCCCTGCGCATCCAGGCGGTTAACGTAAGGTGCGACATATTCCGCCCCCGCCAACGCCCCCAGCAATCCTTGGCCTGCACCGTAAACCGCCGTACCCAGCGTGGGGATCGACATCGCTTTAAGTTTTTTGATCGCCGCTAAACCTTCTGCCGTAACCGGGATCTTCACCACCAGCCCCGGCACCCGCTGATTCAGCAGCACGGCTTCCGCTACCATGCGCTCCGCATCGCTGGCCATCACCTGCGCAAACAGTTTGCCAGTACCGCCGAGCGCATCGCGCAAAGCGGGCAATACTTCCCAAATCGGCTTCCGCTCTTTGGCCACAATGCTCGGGTTGGTGGTCACACCGTGCAGCGGCAGCACCCGCGCCAGACGTTTCACGGCAGTGACATCGGCAGTATCAAGATAAAGTTCCATATCGGTCTCCTGATTATTTTATAAACAAATTCAGACTCTCATCATAATAAGGCAAAAAGGCCCTCGATATTTGATTAAAATCAATACAGGCTTCATTCGAAAGATATTAAATTTACGTAAGAAGATAATCTAACTTCACAGGTGAAAAATGCTTTTCAATCTGCAGCGCTATTCCACACATGATGGCCCAGGCATCCGCAGCGTGGTGTTCCTTAAAGGATGCTCTCTGGGTTGCCGCTGGTGCCAGAACCCGGAAAGCCGTTCACGCCAGCAGGAATTGCTGTTCGATGAACGCCTGTGCCTGGCTGGCTGTACCCTGTGCAGCGAACGTTGCCCGCACGCCATTACGCGCACGCCAGAAACGCTGATGATTCAGCGTACGCAGCTCACCGCCGCTGATTTTGAGGCACTGAACGGTTGTTGCCCCACCGGCGCGCTGAGCATTTGCGGCAATGCGCTCGATCTCGACGCCGTAATGGCCGAAGTGCTGCGCGATAAGCCCTTCTATCTGCGCACCGGCGGTGGCCTGACGCTTTCCGGCGGTGAACCTTTTATGCAACCGGAGATCGCCGCAGCCCTGCTCAAGCGTGGACGCGAGGCCGGTATTCATACGGCGGTAGAATCCTGCCTGCACACGCCGTGGTCATATATTGCGCCGTCACTGCCCTGGCTTGATCTGATGCTGGCCGACCTCAAGCATGTTGACGAGGTGCGCTTCAAACAATGGACCGACGGTTCCGCCAAACGGGTGATGGACAACTTCCGCCGCTTGGCGGCGGCAGGCACCGCGATCACCGTAAGGGTGCCGTTGATCCCCGAGTTCAACGCCGATCGCGCCTCGATCCGTGCCATTACCGACTTTGCCGCCGACGAGGTTGGCGTGAAAGAAATTCATTTTCTACCGTACCACACGCTGGGCATCAATAAATACCACCTGCTCGATGTGCCTTATCACGCTTCCCGTACCCCATTGGACGATCCTGAACTGCTGGCTTATGCCGAAGATTACGCCAGCGCGAAAGGCTTGACCGCCATTTTACGAGGATAACATTATGACAACGCTGGATCTGACTACCCTGACCGAACGCACCCAGGCGCATAAGAACGCGCTGATCCATATCGTTAAACCCCCGGTCTGCACCGAGCGCGCACAGCATTACACCGAAACCTACCGGCAGCATCAGGATAAACCGCTGCCGGTGCGGCGTGCACTGGCGCTGGCTAACCACTTGGCAAACCGCACTATCTGGATCAAAAACGACGAGTTGATCATCGGCAACCAGGCCAGCGAACTGCGCGCTGCGCCGATCTTCCCGGAATACACCGTCAGTTGGATCGAAAGCGAAATTGACGAATTAGCCGATCGCCCTGGCGCGGGCTTTTCCGTCAGTGAAGAGAACAAAGCGATACTGCATAAGCTGTGCCCATGGTGGCGCGGGCAAACCGTGCAGGATCGCTGCTACGGCATGTTCACCGATGAGCAGAAAGCGCTACTGGCAACCGGGATCATCAAAGCAGAAGGTAATATGACTTCTGGCGATGCCCACTTGGCGGTCAACTTCCCGCTGCTATTGGAGAAAGGCCTGGATGGCCTGCGTGACAAGGTCACCGAACGCCGTGGCCGCCTGCAGTTGACCGACTGGGACGATCTGCACAAAGAGCAGTTCCTGAAGGCTATCGATATCTCTCTGGCGGCGTTAAGTGAGCATATTCTGCGCTTCGCCCTGTTGGCCCGCGAGATGGCGCAGGAAGAGAACCGTATCTGGCGCCGCGAAGAGTTGCTGACCATGGCCGCCAACTGTGAACTGATCGCCCACCAGCCACCGCAGACCTTCTGGCAGGCGCTGCAACTGTGCTATTTCATTCAACTGATGCTGCAGATTGAATCCAACGGCCACTCGGTTTCTTTTGGTCGCCTCGATCAGTACCTCTACCCTTGGTATCGTCGCGATGTCGAACTGGAGCAAAACCTGCCGCGTGAACAAGCCATTGAGATGCTGCACAGCTGCTGGCTGAAGCTGCTGGAAGTGAACAAGATCCGTTCCGGTTCGCACTCCAAAGCCTCGGCCGGCAGCCCGCTGTATCAGAACGTGACTATCGGTGGCCAGAAACTGGTGAACGGCCAACCCGTAGATGCGGTCAACCCGCTGTCTTACACCATTCTGGAATCCTGCGGCCGCCTGCGTTCCACCCAGCCCAACCTCAGCGTGCGTTACCACGCCGGGATCAGCAATGACTTCCTCGATGCCTGCGTGCAGGTGATCCGCTGTGGGTTTGGTATGCCTGCGTTCAACAACGATGAGATCGTTATCCCCGAATTTATCAAGCTGGGGGTCGAGCCGCAGGATGCCTACGATTACGCCGCTATCGGCTGTATCGAAACCGCCGTGGGTGGTAAGTGGGGCTATCGCTGCACCGGCATGAGCTTTATCAACTTTGCCCGCGTGATGCTGGCGGCGTTGGAGCAAGGGCGCGATGCCACTTCCGGCAAAATCTTCCTGCCACAGGAACATGCGCTTTCACAGGGCAATTTCCGCCAGTTTGATCAGGTGCTGGAAGCCTGGGATACGCAAATCCGCTACTACACCCGCAAGTCGATCGAGATTGAATGCGTGGTGGATACCGTGCTGGAAGAGAATGCCCACGATATCGTCTGCTCCGCGTTGGTGGATGACTGCATTGAGCGCGGCAAGAGCATCAAACAAGGCGGCGCGAAATATGACTGGGTTTCCGGTTTGCAGGTGGGGATTGCTAACCTCGGCAACAGCCTGGCGGCAGTGCGCAAGCTGGTGTTCGAGCAAGGGATCATCGGCCAGCAGCAGCTGGCACAGGCGTTGGCCAACGACTTCGCCGGGTTGGACGGTGAACAATTGCGCCAACGGCTGATCAACGCCGCACCGAAATACGGTAACGACGTGGATGACGTTGACCAGTTGCTGGTGCGCGCTTATCAGACCTATATCGACGAATTGAAGCAGTATCACAACACGCGCTTCGGCCGTGGCCCGATTGGCGGCACTTACTATGCTGGCACATCCTCCATTTCTGCCAACGTGCCGTTTGGTGCGGCCACCATGGCGACGCCAGACGGCCGTAAAGCTCATACGCCATTGGCGGAGGGGGCCAGCCCGGCTTCAGGCACCGACCATTTGGGGCCAACGGCGGTGTTCAACTCGCTGTCCAAACTGCCGACCGCTTCGATTCTTGGCGGTGTGCTGCTCAACCAGAAGCTGAATCCGTCGACGCTGGAAAACCCGCGCGACCGCGAGAAACTGATGCTGATGCTGCGTACCTTTTTCGAGACCTATCACGGTTGGCACGTGCAGTACAATATTGTCTCGCGGGAAACGCTGCTGGCCGCGAAGCAACATCCTGACCAATATCGTGATTTAGTGGTGCGGGTGGCTGGATATTCTGCCTTCTTTACCGCATTATCCCCAGACGCACAGGATGATATTATCGCGCGCACCGAACATACTCTTTAATCAGTGAACTTGGCGGCTGCCCCTTGGCAGCCGCACATCAGGCCTCTATGAATTCAAGACAACAAACCATATTGCAGTTAGTTAACGATCGGCGGCGTATCAGCGTCAATGAGCTGGCGCGCGCCGCTGGCGTTTCTGAGGTGACGATCCGCCAAGATCTCAATCTGTTGGAAAAGCGCAGCTATCTGAAACGCGTGCATGGCTCGGCGGTGGCGTTAGAGAGTGATGACGTCGATGCCCGTATGATGTCCAATTTCCGCCTTAAGCAGAAGCTGGCGCAATATGCCGCTTCGCTGGTCAACGACGGCGAAACCATCTTTATCGAAAGCGGCAGCACCAACGCCCTGCTGGCCCGCTATCTTGCCGAACGCAAGCGCATCACGCTGATTACCGTCAGCCATTACATCTCCCATTTGCTGAAAGAGACCGAGTGCGAGGTGATCGTGCTAGGGGGTATGTATCAGAAAAAAAGCGAAACCGTGGTCGGCCCGCTGACGCGGATGTGCATCCAACAGGTGCATTTCAGTAAGGCATTTATCGGGGTTGATGGCTACCACGCCGAAACCGGCTTTACCGGCCGCGATATGATGCGCGCCGACGTGGTTAATGCCGTGCTGGCCAAAGGGGTGGAAAACATTGTGCTGACCGACTCGTCAAAATTCGGCCAGATACAACCTAACCCATTGGACCCTATGAGCCAGATTGGCCGGGTGATCACCGATTCGCGCCTGGATCCCGACTATCAGCAGGCGCTCAAACGCCAGGGTATGCGGTTGGATTTGGTAAACGAGTAAACGGGGCCTGCTGGCCCCCAGACTACTGGCCGTAATAGGCGTGTTTGCCGTGCTTGCGCAGGTAGTGTTTATCCAACAGCGTCTGCTGCATGTTGGCTAGGGCCGGTGCCAGCTGGCGCGAAAAAATCCCCATGTAGGCCACTTCCTCCAGCACCACGGCATTATGCACCGCGCTGTCGGCATCTTTGCCCCAGGCAAATGGGCCGTGGGAATGCACCAATACCGCCGGAATCGCTGCCGCATCCAAACCGCGCTCAGCGAAGGTCTCAACGATTACTCGCCCGGTTTCCCACTCGTAGCGGCCATTGATTTCCGCCTCATGCATCAAACGCGTGCAGGGAATGTCACCATAGAAATAATCTGCGTGTGTCGTTCCCCAGGCGGGAATATCCAGCCCGGCCTGCGCCCAGATGGTGGCATGGCGCGAATGGGTATGCACAATCCCGCCCGCGGCGGCAAAATTCAGATAGAGCACCCGGTGGGTATCGCTATCCGACGAGGGTTTCTTGTTGCCCTCTACTACCTTGCCGCTTTCCAACTCCACCACCACCATATCGTCGCGGGTCATGGCGTCATACTCAACGCCGGAGGGTTTGATCACCATCAGCCCCTGCTGCCGATCTACCGCACTGACGTTGCCCCAGGTAAAGGTCACCAGATGGTGGCGTGGTAGCGCCAAATTGGCTTCCAGCACCTGCTGTTTAAGTTCGTTAAGCATCGGTTTGTCCTTGTTGCTTGGCTTGCCGTTATTGTCGGCAGGCAAGCAACGGGCCGGTATGGCATAAATCGCTAAAGACCACGTAGGGTTCTGCTGGATGAGCGAGGATGTGCTGAATAACGGCCGGTACGCGGTAATATTTTCAGCTCGGTTGATAAATCAGAATAATTACCCAATACCGCCGCCCAAATTAAGACTCTTTACCTATCCCGCCAAAATAAGATATTTATACTCTCTGGCAACAATAAAACCGTTCACCGCATTAAGTTATGTGGTTTTTTACGGTTATCGCCACTTTTTATCCCAACACGATCGGGGAGTAAGTAGTCAAACCCATTTGGTGATTAATGCTTATACTAGAAGAGCGTTACGCCAGTAAGGTACTTCCGTCATCCCTTTCGACCTGCGTTTGTTAGTGCATCAGCAAGACAAGGTTTTTGGGGAATAGCCCATGCTAAGGAGAAGTTACTATGAATATTAATCAACGTGTTGCCACAGTCGCTCTGGCAATTACCCTGGCGATTTCCTTGAGTTCCTGTGCAGATATGTCCAAACGCGACCGTAATACGGCAATTGGTGCCGGTGTCGGTGCCGTAGGTGGGGCCGTGCTGACCGATGGCAGTGCGTTAGGTACCGTCGGTGGGGCTGCTGTCGGGGGGCTGATTGGTCGCCAAGTAGGCAAATAAGTTACGGTTCTTCATCACGTTACTGCTATGAGCCAGCGCTCTGGCGGCCGCTATTTTTACCCTGCCGCAGAAGCTCTTCTGCGGCAGGGTCTTCTGCTTAGCCCCCGGCCAGTTTCACCTTCATGCCCTTGGCTTCCAGCAGTTGCTTCAGCAGATCGCGCTTATCCCCCTGGATCTCAATCACGCCATCTTTCACCGCGCCGCCGCAGCCACATTTCTTTTTGAGTTCTGCCGCCAGTTTGTCCAGCGCAGTATCATCCAGATCGATCCCGCTGATCAGACAGACGCCTTTGCCTTTGCGCCCGCTGGTCTGGCGTTGGATACGCACAATTCCATCTCCTTTGGCACGCTGTGGTTTGACCTCTTCCTGTTTGATACGCCCGCTGTCGGTGGAATATACCAGGCGGCTGTTATCATCGTTCATATTCTGCTCCTTAAGCCAATGACGCACGGATCGCGCGGAGCGTCGCGGCCGGATCCGCCGATTGCGTAATCGGGCGGCCGATCACCATATAATCCACTCCAACGGCCTGTGCCTGCTGCGGCGTCATCACGCGGCGTTGATCGCCTGCCGCGCTGCCTTCTGGGCGAATCCCCGGCGTGACCAATTGAAACTGGCTGCCACAGGCGGCCTTCAGGCGCTGTGCTTCCTGCGCGGAACAGACTACGCCATCCAAGCCACAATCGCAGGTCAGGCGTGCTAAACGCTCGGCCTGCTCCGCCGGGCTGATATCAATACCGATAGCCTGCAGATCGCTGGCTTCCATGCTGGTCAGCACGGTAACCGCAATCAGCAAAGGCGCGTCCGCGCCATAAGGCTGCAATGCCTCTTTAGCTGCCGTCATCATCCGTGCGCCACCGCTGGCATGCACATTGACCATCCACACGCCCAGCTCAGCCGCCGCAGCCACCGCATGCGCCGTGGTGTTAGGAATATCGTGGAATTTTAAATCGAGGAAAACGTCGAACCCGCGCTGGTGCAGATCGCGCACAATCTCTGGCCCGAACAGGGTGAACATTTCTTTGCCCACTTTTAACCGGCAATCTTGCGGATCAATGCGATCGGCAAACGCCAGCGCGGCGTTTCTGTCGGCATAATCCAGCGCAACGATAATTGGAGATGATTTTAAGTCATTGTTATTGATATTATTTTCAGACTTCATTTCTTCTACCTTCTGTAAAATGGACATGAATTGTTAACCCACCGGCCAAAACTGACCGCCGCATTCTACATGCCAGACACTTGAAATCCCAGCCGCAACGCCGTTTACCTTCAGTAAGGTTGCCGCAGGATGCGGTCATTCTCTGTCAACCAAGGTTTCCCCCCTTAGCGCAGGGTGAGTAAATCGTCGTAAAGATGCGTAAATTGTTAATCAAATATTTTGATTAACTAACTCAGCATTATCAGATTTTAAAGCGCGGTGGTTGGTATATTATTCAATACATCGAAAGCAAAATGCTTTCAGGCCTAAAAAAATAAACTGGAGTCACCCATGAAAAACATCAAATATTTTGCAATTTCAGCCGCCATCGCACTGACCTCTTTCACCACCTTTGCCGCTGAGTCAATCGATCAGCAACAGGCCCTGCGCATGACGGAAATCGGTGTGGTTTCTGCCGGGCAGGCCAGCACGCTAAGCAGCCTGGAAGCCAAACTGGCAGCCCAAGCAGAGGCTCAAGGTGCCAGTGGTTATCGCATCATCGCTGCCACCGGTAATAATCTGCTGCACGGCACCGCGATTATCTATAAATAAGCATTAATCGCAGGGCTCGAATTCTCGGGCCCTGGTTGTTTTCCCCCCTTCCGCTAGCCCCTCAGCGTTACAAATAAAATAAATTTTCATTACAGACTGGACACATCCGCGCTGCTGACTTAGCTTGAAAGAATCTTCCCGTATAAAAGGCAGAAAAATGAGCGAGATATCGACACTTACGATAAAAATCCCTCTTGAACTTAAAGAGAAGATCAGAGCCAGCGCCCTGGAGAACGAACTTTCTCTGAGTGCAGAAGTTTGCAAGCGGCTAGAAAGCAGCTTTCAACCACCGGCCAAAACCAGTAAAAAGCATGCGGCAGTGCATCATGACGAGATTGATAGCCAAAGTACTGAAGAGGAAATTGAACAACCTCTCAGCCAGAAAGAGCTGAAGAAACTGCGTCAGCTATTGAAGGACGGCGTGAAAAGCAGCAAGAAGAAGTGATGAATTGAAAAGAAAACGGGATGATTGTTCGTCCCGTTTTTTATTGCCCGTCCAACCCACGGATCGGTTTTACCGAAGACCAGGCGCGGCATGAAGGACAGTGCCAATACATGGAATGTGCAGTAAAACCGCATTTGTGGCAGCGATAACGCGGTTTGGTGCGGATCTGCTCCCCCACCATATCGCGCAACAGCAGCAAGCTCTCTTTGGCCCGCCCATCTTCAGCATCCGCCAAATGGTAATCCATCAAGCGATAAAATACGCGCATGGTGGGATGGCGCTGCAACTGGCGGTTAATATACACCTGCACCACGTCGCGCCCTTCCTGCTGCTCAATGACCTCCGCCAGCATCAGTTCTGCCGCCGCACCGGTGTTTTCAGCGACACAGCGCTTGAGAAAATCGGCCCAGTCATTCTGCTGCTGCGGTAAATGCGGGTAGCACTCATGCAGCATCGGCAGCGCTTCGCTGATCAGCTCTTTATCCTGATCCAGCACGCGCTTCAAGACGTCCACCGCTTTGGGGTAATCCTCTTGCGCCATAAAGATGCGCCCCACCATGATCGAGACGCGAGCACACTGTTTGTCTGCCGCCGCCGCACGCTTTAGTAGCCCCATCGCCTTATCCAGATCGTCACTGCCCATCGCCTGCAGCGCCAGTTCGCAATAGAAATGGGCGATCTCAATGCGTTGTGCTTCTTTGCCCAGCTTGACCAGCTTTTCTGCCACATCAATGGCCTTCTGCCACTCACTGGTTGCCTGGTAGATCACCAGCAATTGCTGCAATGCGAAAATACGGAAATCGTCTTCGTTGACCAACTGGTTGAACATGTCCTCTGCTCGGTCATACAACCCGGCGGCCATATAGTCGCGCCCCAATTGTTGCACCGCCAGAAGACGCTGTTCGAAAGTGAGGGAAGCGCTTTCCATCAGCGCCTGATGGATGCGGATAGCGCGATCGACTTCACCACGCGAACGGAATAGGTTCCCCAGCGTCAGATGGGCTTCAACGGTGTTGCTGTCCTCTTTCAACATATCCAGGAACAGATCGACCGCTTTATCCTGCTGGTTGGAAAGCAGGAAGTTAACCCCAGCCACGTATTCCCGTGACAGGCGGTTAGCATCCTGCTGTTTATCCTGCTGAGCACTTCTGCGCCCCATGTACCAACCGTACGCGGCAGCTACAGGCAGCAACAGAAACAGCAGCTCTAACATAAAAGATTATTCCTTGCTGACAACAGGCTGAGACACCGGCTCGGCAGGCGTTTCAAGCTGCAGCTCCAACCTTTTGATTTTGCGTTCTGCACGGCCCAGCGCGATGCGCGTGCGCAGGTAAAACAGCCCGCAGATAATCCAGCCGAGCACAAAACCCGTGCCGAACAAGGTGGCCAGTAAGGTCGATACGCGATATTCACCTTGAGCAACGAGATAGTTAAAGGTCACTACCTGATCGTTATGTGCACCCAACGTGACTGAAATTACAAAGATCACCAGAATTAACAAAAAAATCAGTAAATATTTCACATTCTTTCCCACAATGCCGAGTGAATCGGATGAACTCTACCCCAGAGATTTCAAGTCGCACCAAGCGAAAACTTGAAAGATGGAAGGTATGTGCCATTAAGTGGCGTCCCTGGCACCTAAGTTAGCATTTCCCATCGTGGCAGGGAAACCCTGCAACATGATAAAAGCACATATCTGTTGGCATATTCAGCAGGAAACGAAGCTTCTGGGAGAATGAATGAGAAGACTTCTCAAAATGCTAATTTTTCTGTTCGCGTTCAGCGATCTCCTGCTGTTCCTGAAGTGGAACAGTCAGCGGGCCAAACCAGCGTTGCGCCAGGCAGCAGACGAGCGTCACCAGTAGCCAGGCAATGATGGTCGCCATAACAAGATCCTGAGGCCAGTGCATACCCAGCATCAATCGGCTCGCCATCACTCCTACCGCCCATGCCATCAGCACCGCCACGGTTTTATAATGGCGACGCGGCCACAATAAGCCAGCCGCCAACAGCGCCCAACTGGCAGCAAACACAGTATGGCCGGAAGGGAACGCAAACCCGGTTTCAAACTGCCAGTGTTTGCTCAGCCATTTCGGCACCCGTGCCTGATCCTGCAGTTGTTCTTTCACCAACGCACTGCGCTCTTTCCTGCTCAGTGAATAAAAGTACTTTTCATCAATACGATGCGCTGACTCCAGCCATTTCACAAACGGCCGCGGTTCCTGCACCCGATCTTTAATCACCGACTTAACGCCCTGCCCGATCGCAATTGATGCCAATAACAGAATAAACACACCAATTGCCGCTTTGAGACGAAAACGCAGGCACCATAAGAACCAGACAGAGAAAAGCAGACTCGTGAAGATCCCCCAAGGCGCAGTGACGGTTTCAGTCACCCAGAAGAATCCTTTCAGCAGGTTATTATTACCACCTGGTTGCCATTGCCAACCAGAAAGCCAGACTGCAAGCGGCATCAACAACAGCACAACCGCCCCACCTGTCGTACGTTTTACTATTTCCAACATCCTATTGCCCTCACTTGGGTACAGCAAAGTAGTGTAGCGATCTTGCAATCCTAACAACACTGGTAAAATTAAACAGATAGCAAACCGGTCGCAATATCGCACTATATATTGATCCGACAAAATGGGACGCTTGAGAAAAATAGCTATTGATGATGCTGAAAAGTAAGCGGTGCTGGAATGGTATTGGTGCGCAGAGGGGTGTCGCTTTCGCTAGTCAATGGAAACAAATACGGTACTGAGCTTGCTATCACCGAGTACCGTTATATACCCGCCATACTTCAAGTTGCTTGGGTGTTGGCTGCGTGACTCGGCCCATATTGGGCCTCGCCCCTTCGGGGCCGCTGCAAGCAGCGTTCAAATCGGTCAAAGACCGATTTGTCACTCAGTTGCCGCCACAAGCAACTCGAATTATTTTGGGTATAGGTAACGGAAAGCAACGACTCACGCCCAACTTCCAACCACTGTGCAGCCTCTTCTTTAGTAGTATTAAATGTGGTTAACAGCAGACGCCCATCGACAGACATGGCCAGCATAAGATTGTGGATTTCGGTATCAGCCGCAGGGGTAATAAAGTCAAACATCACCGCTTTTTGACCATTAACATCCACTTTGCTAATTTTCGGGGAAAAATTAGCCAGCATGGCTTTCATTTGTTGAGAGAAAGCATCAAGCTGATTTTCCGCAATTTTATTCGCCGTGTAGTTAAACGCAAAATTGACGGTAGTATCCGCGTTGGTGTACACCTGAGTCGGTCGGTTATTGGCAGGATACTTAACCTTCATCACATCTTTGCCCATCTCGCTGAAGGTAGTCGGCATATTCAGTGAGACTTTTTTATAATCATAATGGTTAACTTAAAACACCCCAATTTACCACACTATACTTACACTTCATTATCAGTGCAAAGGTCACTAAATAAATCCCGGGTAAACATCTTATAAAACCATGGCAATATATTATTTATGTGATTTTCGATTAAAAAATAAAGTGCAACGTTAAGGAAGAAAGTAAAAATTAGCATTATCAATTAATTGGTTAATAAATCGCGCAGCAAAATCGCCACCAAGGATGATTCTCCTATATTTTAATGACTAGTTAGGCTCATCGGCCAGCTTGCACGGGGCACGCACTGTCTGAATGTGATGCTCGACGCTTACCCCGGCAATATTAAACCGCAAAGTCATCAGCAGAAACTGCCGTGCGGGCAGGCTTGCTCCTGATACCGACAAGATAACGTAGCCGTCTTTAGGCGAAAATGCCTCTGCATCCCAATTGTGGTTAAACTGGATACCGTATTTACGCCAGTGCATCGGCGTGACATTGAACGCGCTGCGGCAATAAGACCCGGGTGGTTTTCAGGTAGCTGCAATGGCCTGCTGTAAAACATAACCTACTGTTTTATATCGAAACCATGGGTATAGCAGATAGGAAAAAGGCCGCAAAAGCGGCCTTTTTGGGGTGTTACGCAACTTATTCTTTCGGGCTCGCGTTTTCCACTCGGCTTTTTAGTTTTTGCCCCGGACGGAAAGTAACTACGCGGCGCGCCGTAATCGGAATGTCCTCACCGGTTTTCGGGTTGCGTCCTGGACGTTGGTTTTTATCACGCAAATCAAAATTACCAAATCCTGACAGTTTTACCTGCTCACCGTTCTCCAAAGCCCGACGGACCTCTTCAAAGAACAGTTCTACCAGATCTTTGGCATCCCGTTTGCTAAGCCCGAGCTTTTCAAACAGGTGTTCTGACATTTCAGCTTTAGTAAGCGCCATAGGTTCAATCCCTCAAGGATGCTTGGAATCGCTGCTTCAGAGCCTCTACGCATCTTGCAACGGTAGCGGCAATCTCCTCTTCTTCCAGTGTACGAGCGGTATCCTGCAATACAAGACTTATAGCCAGGCTCTTGTAACCCTCTGCTACGCCCTTGCCACGGTACACATCAAACAAGTTTACGCCAACTACCTGATTTGCGCCAACTTTCTTACACTCTGCCAAAATATCTTCTGCGGCGACGTTTTCAGCCACGACAACCGCGATATCACGACGGTTTGCAGGGAAGCGAGAAATTTCACGCGCTTGAGGCACGGCGCGGGTTGCGACCTTGTTCCACTCCAGTTCAAACACTACCGTGCGACCGTTAAGATCCAGTTTACGCTCAAGTTCTGGGTGAACTACACCGATGAAACCTACGCGCTCACCGTGCAAATAAATTGCCGCACTTTGTCCCGGGTGGAGGGCCGAATGGGCCTCTGCCTTGAACTGAATTTCAGATAATCTACCTGTCAGCTCAAGCACAGACTCCAGATCCCCTTTCAAATCATAGAAGTCCACGGGCTTTCTTGCCAGATCCCAGTGTTCTTCATGCGTATGCCCAGCAATCACGCCTGCCAGCATGAGATCCTGACGGATACCCAGATTCGCCGCAGTATCAGGCACAAAGCGCAGGCCGCTTTCAAACAGACGCACACGGCCTTGCTGACGATTCTGGTTATACACTACCGCAGACAGCAGGCCAGTCCATAGCGACAGGCGCATGGCAGACATCTCTACCGAGATTGGGCTAGGCAGGATCAGCGCCTCTTCACCCGGATGCAACAAGGCCTGGACTTTAGGATCGACAAAACTGTAAGTAATCGCTTCCTGGAAGCCATGATCGACCAGCATGGTTTTTACACGCTTCAGGGCCAGATCGGATTCACGATGCTTGGTCATTACCAGGTCGGCACGCACGGGGACGTCTGGAATATTGTTGTAGCCGTAAACACGGGCCACTTCTTCCACCAGATCTTCTTCGATCTCCATATCAAAGCGCCAGCTTGGCGCAACCGCCAGCCAGTTGTCGCCCTGCTCGGTCACCTGGCAACCCAAACGACGCAGAATGTCACTCACCTGCTCAGCAGGCACCACGTGACCAATCAGGCGATCCAGTTTTTCACGGCGCAGCGTGATAGACGCGCGTTTCGGTAAGACGCTTTCATCGGTAACGTCGATGATCGGCCCAGCTTGGCCGCCACAGATGTCGATCAGCAGACGTGTCGCACGCTCCATCGCTTTATATTGCAATGCCGGATCCACACCACGCTCGTAGCGGTGTGAAGCGTCAGTATGCAAGCCATGGCGACGTGCACGGCCGGTAATCGACAGTGGGCTGAAGAAGGCACACTCCAGCAGCACATCCTGGGTCTCGTCGTTCACGCCGGAGTGCTCACCACCAAAAATACCGCCCATCGCCAGCGCTTTATGGTGATCGGCAATCACTAAGGTGTCGGCGTTTAATTTAGCTTCGTTGCCGTCCAGCAGGCGCAGCGTTTCGCCCTCGGTAGCCATGCGCACCACGATCCCACCCTCAATACGGTTCAGATCGAACGCATGCATTGGCTGACCAAGCTCCATCAACACATAGTTGGTGACGTCCACCACGGCATCAATAGAGCGAATCCCGCAGCGGCGCAGTTTTTCTTGCATCCACAGTGGTGAAGGTGCTTTCACATTGATGCCCTTCACTACGCGGCCTAGATAGCGTGGGCACGCCTGTGGCGCGTCGACACGGATTGGCAGGACGTCGTTAATCGTCGCGGCTACCGGGCTCATATCCGGCTCGGTGAGCGGCAACTGGTTCAGCACGGCAACGTCACGCGCTACGCCGATAATCCCCAGGCAATCGGCCCGGTTTGGCGTCACGCTGATTTCGATCGCGTTATCATCAAGCTTCAGATATTCACGAATATCGGTGCCGATAGGCGCGTCTTCTGGCAGTTCGATAATGCCGTTATGATCGTCAGAAATCGCCAGTTCAGAAAACGAACACAGCATGCCTTCAGAAGGTTCGCCACGCAGCTTGGCGGCTTTGATTTTGAAATCACCCGGCAGTACCGCGCCAACGGTGGCGACCGCCACCTTCAGGCCAGCACGGCAGTTTGGTGCGCCACAAACGATGTCCAGCAGACGATCGCCGCCCACATTAACCTTGGTTACACGCAGTTTGTCGGCGTTAGGATGCTGACCACATTCCACTACATGGCCAATCACCACGCCGTTGAAAACACCGGCAACCGGCTCAACGCCGTCTACTTCCAGGCCAGCCATGGTGATTTGATCGGACAATGCTTCGCTGCTGATGGCCGGGTTTACCCACTCGCGCAACCAGAGTTCACTGAATTTCATGTGATATTCCCGCCTTACTTAAACTGTTTGAGGAAACGCAGATCGTTTTCGAAGAATGCGCGCAAATCGGTGACACCGTAACGTAGCATGGTCAAGCGCTCCATCCCCATGCCGAAGGCAAAGCCGGAGTAAACTTCCGGATCGATACCCACATTGCGCAGTACGTTCGGGTGCACCATGCCGCAGCCCAACACTTCCAGCCACTTACCGTTTTTACCCATCACGTCCACTTCTGCAGAAGGCTCGGTGAATGGGAAATAGGAAGGACGGAAACGAACCTGCAGGTCTTCTTCAAAGAAGTTGTTCAGGAAATCATGCAGTGTGCCCTTCAGGTTGGTAAAGCTGATGTCTTTATCAACGATCAACCCTTCCATCTGGTGGAACATCGGGGTATGCGTCTGATCGTAGTCGTTACGATAAACACGGCCCGGCGCAATGATGCGGATCGGCGGCTGCTGGGTCTTCATGGTACGGATCTGCACGCCAGAAGTCTGAGTACGCAGCAGGCGCGTAGCATCGAACCAGAAGGTGTCGTGATCGGCACGCGCTGGATGATGGTCGGGAATATTCAGAGCGTCGAAGTTGTGGTAATCGTCTTCGATTTCCGGGCCGGTTTCGACGGAGAAACCCAGTTCGCCGAAGAAAGTTTCGATACGATCGATAGTGCGGGTCACCGGATGCAGGCCGCCATTTTCCAGGCGACGGCCTGGCAATGAGACGTCGATCGTCTCACTGGCCAAACGTGCATTCAGTACGGCGGATTCCAGCATGCTCTTACGCGCATTCAGCGCATCCTGAACCTCCTGTTTCGCCTGGTTGATCACCGCACCGGCAGCCGGGCGCTCTTCCGCTGGCACTTCACGCAGTGATTGCATCTGCAAGGTGAAATGGCCTTTCTTGCCTAAATATTCGACGCGTACCAAATCTAACGCGGCAACATCCTGGGCATCTTCTACGGCTGCCTTGGCTTTGGCAACCAGCTCTGCGAGATGTGGCATTGCTTTCCTCTTCCTCTGACCGTGATGGCCCGCTAAGTGATGATGGATTATTATTCGAGCACGCCTTTGATTTTATCTTCAAAGATTTCAAGCGGTAATCAGTGGCCAACCCGTGCTCCCTCCGTCACTTACTCAAGTAAGTGATTGGAGCCTGCTGTGAGTGCAGCCAACAACGCTAACGCTTGAAAGGCGAAGACGGTGGTCAAAAACAAAAAAGCCTCCACAGGGGAGGCTCAGGCGCTACTTTTCGTTTCTCTTCTTACGCCGAAGCCCCCTGAAATCAGGCGCTAAAGTAAAAAAAGAAACGGAAAATAGCAGCGTGCATGCTTACATTACCTTGCTGATGGATTGCCGCTCAGTTTGCTAGCGGATGCCAATAAAAGTCAATATTTGTCTATGAAAAATAAAGATTAAAAGAGGGAGCAAGCTCCCTCTTCGTCTTTCTTACGCCAGAGCTGCTTTCGCTTTTTCAACCAGTGCGCCAAAGGCCACTTTGTCGAATACTGCGATGTCAGCCAGGATCTTACGGTCAATTTCAATAGAGGCTTTTTTCAGGCCGTTAATGAACTTGCTGTAAGACAGGCCGTTCTGACGAGCAGCTGCGTTAATACGTGCAATCCACAGCTGACGGAACTGACGCTTACGTTGACGACGGTCACGGTAAGCATACTGGCCTGCTTTGATTACTGCCTGGAAGGCAACACGATAGACGCGCGAACGGGCACCGTAGTAGCCTTTCGCCTGCTTCATAATTTTCTTGTGACGTGCGCGTGCAATTACACCACGTTTTACGCGAGCCATATGCTCTCTCCTAAAGTCTTATTCTTGATTCAAAAAAATATGGCTTATGCGTACGGCAGGCACGCAGTAACCAGGACCAGATCGTTCTTAGACACCATGCCTTTCGGACGCAGGTGACGTTTACGCTTGGTTGCTTTTTTGGTCAGAATATGACGCAGGTTAGCATGTTTACGCTTAAAACCACCGCTGCCGGTTTTTTTGAAGCGCTTGGCTGCACCACGTACAGTTTTAATCTTTGGCATGTTAATTAAATCCACTTCGCATTGTTAAACAACGAATCAGTGAGGCGAATAAAACCCACGCACGCTTACACGGCGCGGGTTCGATTACTTGGAAGCCTTACTGTTTCTTCTTGGGTGCGAGCACCATAATCATCTGACGGCCTTCGATCTTCGTAGGGAAGGATTCGACCACTGCCAGATCAATATCTTCACACAGATCTTTACGGACGCGGTTAAGCACTTCCATACCGATCTGCTGGTGCGCCATTTCACGCCCACGGAACCGCAGGGTGATTTTGGCTTTATCGCCATCTTCCAGAAAGCGAATCAGGTTGCGTAGTTTGACCTGATAGTCGCCATCATCGGTGCCAGGACGGAATTTGATTTCCTTGACCTGGATAACTTTTTGCTTCTTCTTCTGTTCTTTGGTCGACTTGCTCTTCTCGTAGAGGAATTTGCCGTAATCCATGATCCGGCAAACTGGCGGCTCGGCATTTGGGCTGATTTCTACTAAATCGACGCCCGCTTCCTCAGCTTTTTCAAGAGCTTCATTCAGACTGACAATACCAATCTGCTCGCCATCGACGCCGGTTAGGCGAACTTCTTGCGCGCGAATTTCTCTGTTAATGCGATTTGGACGCGCCGGTTGAACTCGTTTTCCGCCTTTAATACTTTATTCCTCCAGTTGATGAAGACTACGGCTGCGAATCTCTTTCAGCAGCTTGTCTACGACGTCACTCACGTCCAGGCTCCCCAGGTCTTTGCCACGGCGGGTACGAACAGCAACTTTGCCTGATTCGACCTCTTTATCACCGCACACCAACATGTAAGGAACTCGGCGTAGAGTATGTTCGCGAATTTTAAAGCCAATCTTCTCGTTTCTCAAGTCCGCTTTTGCCCTAATCCCTGCATCTTGCAGTTTTTTGGTCAATTGCTGGACGTAATCAGACTGGCTGTCGGTGATATTCATCACCACTACCTGCACTGGAGCAATCCAGGTTGGGTAGAAACCGGCATATTCTTCGGTAAGGATACCGATGAAGCGCTCCATGGAGCCAAGAATAGCACGGTGAATCATTACCGGAACCACGCGTTCGTTGTTTTCGCCAACATACGACGCGCCTAGACGGCCCGGTAAGAAGAAATCGAGCTGCACGGTACCACATTGCCATGCGCGATCCAAACAATCATGCAAGGTAAATTCAATTTTTGGACCGTAGAAGGCACCTTCACCCGGCTGATATTCAAACGGAATCCCGTTTTCGGTCAGCGCGGCGGCCAGATCGTCTTCAGCTCGGGTCCACATATCGTCAGTACCGATGCGCTTCTCTGGGCGGGTAGACAGTTTCACCGCGATCTTTTCAAAGCCAAAGGTGCCGTACATATCGTAGACCATCTTGATGCAGTCGTTCACTTCGGCACGCACCTGATCTTCCGTACAGAAGATATGGGCATCATCCTGGGTGAAGCCGCGAACACGCATCAGGCCATGCAGCGAACCTGAAGGTTCGTTACGGTGGCAACTGCCGAACTCGCCCATGCGCAGAGGCAGGTCGCGGTAAGACTTCAGGCCCTGATTGAAGATCTGCACGTGGCCCGGGCAGTTCATCGGCTTGATGCAGTATTCACGGTTTTCTGACGACGTGGTGAACATCGCATCTTTGTAGTTTTCCCAGTGCCCGGTTTTTTCCCACAGCACGCGGTCCATCATAAACGGCCCTTTCACTTCCTGATACTGGTACTCTTTGAGTTTCATGCGCACAAAGGCTTCCAGTTCACGGAAAATGGTCCAGCCGTCGTTGTGCCAGAACACCATGCCCGGCGCTTCTTCCTGCATATGGTACAGGTCAAGCTGTTTGCCGATCTTACGGTGGTCACGCTTGGCAGCTTCTTCCAAGCGTTGCAGATAGGCGTTCAACTGTTTCTTGTCTGCCCAGGCCGTGCCATAGATACGCTGCAGCATTTTGTTTTTGCTGTCGCCGCGCCAGTAGGCACCTGAGGTTTTCTGCAGCTTGAAATGATGGCAGAAACGCATGTTTGGCACGTGCGGGCCGCGGCACATGTCGATGTATTCTTCATGGTGATACAGGCCAGGGCGGTCGTCATGGCTAACGTTTTCATCGAGAATCGCCACTTTGTAGCTTTCGCCACGGGCAGCAAAGGTGTCGCGGGCTTCCTGCCAGCTCACTTTTTTCTTGATGACGTCGTAATCTTTGTCGGCCAACTCATGCATCCGCTTCTCCAGCAGATCCAGATCTTCCTGCGTCAGGGTATGGTCGATGTCAACGTCATAGTAGAAACCGTTGTCGATCACCGGGCCGATGGCCATTTTGGTGTCCGGCCACAGTTGTTTGATCGCATGGCCCAGCAGGTGCGCACAGGAGTGGCGCATGATTTCCAGGCCTTCGGCGTCTTTGATGGTGATGATCGCCAACTGTGCATCGGACTCGATCAGATCGCTGGCATCCACCAGGTCACCGTTAACACGGCCGGCAATACAGGCTTTGGCCAGGCCAGGGCCGATATCGCGGGCAACGTCCATAGGGGAAACGGCGTGATCATAGTGACGCTGACTTCCGTCAGGAAGAGTAATAACAGGCATTAATAATTCCTTATCTACAGTGGTGACCCACACGACAGATCACATATAGAAATACAATATCGTTTATTTACATAGTGTTACCTACGCTATTCAGCTTCACTCTGCCGAATATGTACACTCATATGTACACAATTAAAAATGTACACATGGTGTGACGCGATAACGGACTGACCATTCTAACATCATGGTTTACGCGACTTCTAGCTGTTACTTAATGAACAACTCACACCACCAGATCGTCAAACTCGGATAGCCACCATCCCGCCCGCTACACTTTGTAATTGAATACGATCGGGAGAGACGCATGCGTAAGCTAACTATCATGGAGCAAGCAATCTTCTTCATGAACGAAAACGAAGCCTACCCGTCGCCAGATATCAACGCCAGCGAATCGTTCTGCGTGTGGTTCTATGAGGAGGGACAGTATTGGCTGGATGTCTATTTTCAACGAGAGTGGCGAAGAGCTAGCCCTTACCCTTTCGCAGACTTTGAGGAAGTCTTCGAGGCGGTGAAAGCCTACGACTATGTGATACCGGTAAAGAGATGAAAATTAGTCAGCCCACCCCTCTGATTTTTTCTTCGCTTCAATTTCGGCTAACTTTTCAAAATTCTTTGCTCGCTTGAGTATAACCGCGTACTGCCTGTACCCATGATGGCTTGGCGGGTAAAACTCATTGTTGGGGATATCTCGGCCAACCACCGCGCGGTATTCGTCACAATCGGCTTTATGGGTAGCCCTGAGAGCCTCCATTGCCAAAGGAGCCAAAGCGATCTGCTCTTCGCACAAACTAATTGCTTTCTTTAAGTTATTTCCTTGGGCTCGCAATTTATAGTGCTTCTTAATTTTCTCTTGCAACCCAAAGTGCGCCTGAACAATCTTGTCATGCGAAAGATGCCGAAGGCCGTCTAACCATTCTTCTTCTGTCACACCCACCCCCATCCTTAACAGTTTGTCACATGTTAGCAGAGAGTAAGTGGGAGGCAACAAGGAGATGATGGTGCGGAATTAGTGCCGGATCGCATACTCGCTGCCGAACGCCACTAGGTCAGGCCCTCCTAATCGGTAGAACAATAGCCGGGATTTCTCCCGGCAACTGAATTGATGGTCTATTCTGGTTTTGGTGGAAACTCAGGATTAGCTACATCTACCCGGTTTAAGAGCGCGCGATATTTTTTCCACTCAATCAAGCGTGACTTTTCATTATATGTAGCGATACCAGTATCGACAGCGTCTTGTAATGGAATAATGGCAGCGCTTGCAATAGCCATGAACTGTATCTTCATCTGTTCAACCACAGCAGCGCGATCGATATCTAATTCAATAAGTGCTGGCCTACCTTTTTTATCTGGTTGTATCGCTTTCCCTGCCGCTTGACCCACAAGTAATGACTGGTATAGATCATCAGTAATCTCCAGCGCATCATCTGGCCAGCCGATGGCAGATTTCAGATAGAGATCCTTGATAGATGAATCATAAAATCCGTTGTTTTTAGCGCTATAAAAAGTCGTCATATCAATATCCTTTCGCCATCCAAAATGCACTTATTTCTGCTACACCAGCAGAGGCATAAGTAAAACCACCGTTATATGTATCCACCGCCCTTAGATTGTTTGTTGAATCAGCAAGATTAGATATTGTTGTATTTAGTGTTAAAAAAACACCAACACAACGATTGGGGAACGTAGTAGGAAAAGATACTGGGGTTACGTACCCAGTTCGTGTAATAATGCCCCATTGTTCGATCATCCCAGTCGCGGCATCTCTTGACCATCCCGTTATTCCAAGTGATGCTGTTCCGGTACTTACATTCCCTGTAATCCCATTCACACTTGTTACTGGGTATGGCGGCGGATTATTAAAACTGTAGACACGCTGACCCTTGTCAAAAATCCCTGATGATGTAGTGATATCACCTGCGGATGTTACGCCGCCCAGCGTTGTTATCTTGCCAGATGAAGAAATGCTACCATCTGAGGTTATTTCCCCTGTGGTATGTATTGTTCCACCAGTAATCATAACATTGTTTGTATTCTGGGTTGCCATCGACCCAAGCCCGAGGTTGGTTCGCGCCGTGTTTGTGTTGGGCAGATCAGACAAATTGTTTGCTTTAAGCAAAAATGCCCCTGAGTCCACCAACCCCCTTCCCGGATTCGTCATGAAGAAGCAAGACAGCTCAGATGAGAACGTTATGATGACCGGGATGCTAACGGTTATATCTCCGGCCTCGAGTGGGCTGTTAACCCCTTTCAATATCGGGTACGTGCCAACCACCCTCCCAGATACCGTGAGCTGAACAGTTACGGCCCCGGTATTGGTCTGCGTTGGCGTAACCAGTAATGGCGCTCGGAGGGCAAACGTATTCCCGCCATTCACGTAGAACGTAGAGGGGATCGACACGGTAAGCGCGTTTGCAGAGCCGCCCGCCGTTGCTGACAGATACTTGCCAGATTGCAGATCCTCAATCTGAACGAAGTTGTTTTCCGAGCCCCGTGTAGGGAAGTTTGAGACAACATCATTCAGCGACCAGCCTTTCGCCTTCGTCATCTCCTGGCCGCGAATTACGGTGAGGTTATCCCCGCTGACGCTGACCAGGTGACATATCTCGAATACCGTTTCCAGCTCGTCCGTCAGCGTGAGCTTCGAATAAAGGGTGCTGGTATATGATGGATTGACGAGAGAGGCTTCGGCCTGAAGGGTTTTGGCAAACAGCGCGCCGGTACCCGGCATAACGGCGATAACCGTCTGTGTTGAGTTAATGTCAGCGGCCAGGGCTGACCGAATGTTATTACCGAACCCAAGGATCATGGTTCCACCCCTTTCTCAATCGGATTTAGCTCTTCATCTAATTGGACACCGAATACATTGGCTACCTGCTCATAAAGGCCGTCAGACAGTTCGTCTTCGACGATAGCAGCGTCATCTATTTCGATAACACCGGCATTCTCCAACATTTTTAAATAGTCTTTAAAAACATCATTTGATTGAGTATATCCAATCAGTGATTTAAGTTGTTTTAGCGTTTTCATATTCAAGAGCCTCCGCCGCCCCATGCTTTAGGTATTTGGTTGTAGTCACTCAAACTTATAGCTTGATTGAATGTATTACTTTTCGAAGATGCTGCGGTTACGTTTGGTAATTTAGCGATAAAGTCAAGACCACTACCTTTAAGTAACTGACAGTAATTAAAAGCAAGTTCAGTTACGTATATTCCCGGATAACTAGCTAAATTAAATATTGAATTAATATTGCTGCCAATTTTGATACAAGAAATAAATGCCCTACTTAATGATGTTGCAGAAGTCCCGTTAAATAGCCCATCACCCACAAATTTTAACTGTTGACAATAAGCAAACACCTCTTTAAAGGTAGTGGCTTTAACATTGTTTTTGAAAAGTCCTCCAGGCACTGACTCAACCCCGGTCTCATAGAAAGCAGCATTAAAAGAAACCGCATTGACATTATTATCAAAGAGTCCATCAGGTATGTTAGATAAATTTTTATTCTCTCTAAACAACAGGTCAAAGTAAGCAATAAGCGTACATGTTGAGAAAATATCTTCCGGTATATCCCTGATATCACAATATGAAAAAATTCCACTGACGGCTAATAGTTTTGTGTTGTATTTAAACAGCCCTGGCGGAATAGTTGTCAGTGAGGTACACAACTGAAACGCTGAACTTAACACCGTCATACCAACACACTTATCGAAGAACCCAGCAGGAATTTCCTTTAGTGATGTACACCCGCCAAACACTCTTGATGTTGACTGTACCGAACCAGTAAACCAGTTAAGCAATGTTACCGGTAGAGACAAAAGGCTTGAACAACCATCAAACGTAGAAAGAATGCTATTTACTTTAGTGCAGCCTTCAAAAATATCACCAGACAGGGACACTACCCCCGTACAGTTACGGAATGAGCTATCAAATGTTGTAGCTGATACACAGCCTTTGAATACCCCATTAGGGACAGTTTTCAGGGCCGCACATCCCAAGAATACTCCAGAGAAGTTACTGCAAAGATCCTTACCACTAAAGGCATAAGGTGTTATTTCCTTTAACGATGAACAGTTATAGAAACAATTTATAAATGTTCCGACTTTATTACATTCGGTAAACAGAGGCATATTCAACAACTTATAACATGCATTAAATGCATATCCAAATGTTGTAGCCGACGAACATCCTAAAAAAATATCATTTCCTACCGATTCCAGTAAATCGCAGTTGCTAAATAAACTACTAAAATCAGTTGCTGATGAGCAATCTTTGAATACTGAGGTACCCACAGTTTTTAGCGACTTACACCCGTAGAAAGCATAAGAGAACGTAGTGGCCTTTTCATGTCCAGAGAACAAATCATTCGGCACTGATAACAACGCACCACAGTTGTAAAACGTACCGTAAAAATCCTTCCCTGAAACATACTTAAATAAGTCTTTCGGTATGCTCTTTATCGACCGACAAGCATTAAATGTGTACCGGAAATTTTCTGCCACAATACAATCATTAAACAGTCCATCAGGGATTTCCTGCAATAGCACCAACCCTTGGAATGCTCCGTAAAAGTCAAGGGCAGAACCACATCCAGAAAATATATTTCCAAATATTGTTTTTATCGATGCGCAGTTATTAAACGTGCCATAGAATTTTTCGGCTCTGATACTTCCAGAAAACAGATTATCAGGTATCGTAGTCAATGATGAACACTGACCAAACGTGTACTGATAATTTATTACCTTTCTCTTACCCGCGAACAATCTTGCAGGGATGTTAAGAAGTCCGGTGCAGATGTTAAACGTCTCTTGGAAGGTTGTCGCGTTAACACAGCTATCAAATAGCCCATCAGGCAGTAATGTTAACGCAGAGCACCCTCTGAATGTTCTCAGAAAAACCTCTGCATTAGGACAATTATCAAATAACCCGCTGGGTAATGTCAGTAGTGAGGTGCACATTTCAAAAGAAGAGGTGAAGTTAGTGACGTTTTTTAGATATTCGAAGGCACCATCATGAATCAAGTAAAGGCCAGAGCAATTATAAGCAAGGTAGCTAGCGTCCGTCCTGCCACCGGAAACTGATATCAGTTCACGCAGTGTGTTGAATACATAATTACTCCGCCCGTCTGCAGAAAACTTGATGGTTTCACTACGTTTAACCGTAATTTTATAATCTTCACCAACTTTTAAAGTTCTTGTTGTAAATACCCACCCATACTTCTGTGACGGACTATTTATGTCTCTCACAAAACTATAGTCGTTACTGTCTACTCCATCACCGTAATCAACGGTAAAATTTTCTGACATAAGAGCATAAAATATTGGACGCGAAACACTGTCGATACGCATGATAAATCGCGTGACGCTAACTACATTGGTTACCACTGTAGCGGTATGCCCGCCATCTTCCGCAGTTACAGTAACGTTTGTGCTTCCGAATTTCTTCCCGCCAGTAATGACTATTTGGCCGTTAGCCATGGTAATCCCTCCAGTAAAGGATTATATATATTGCTTTGGTGGTTTATTCTTCCGGTATGCTAACCGTGGCTATAGATGTGTCTGCCGATGCGGCGGTGAAGTTTTTATTTGTTGCGTCTTTTGGCAAGATAGTGACATCAATAATTCGAGTTTCACCAGGTAACAAATCGATAGTAACTTCTGACAATTTAACGCCTGTAACCGGCACGATTTTGTAAACCACAACTTCGTAGTTATACATGAATGGCAGCTTTACAAACTTCTGCTCTATGCATGCCTTGAGAGCCTGGGCAACACCATCATCGTAATCGGGTATACGAACGTAGAAGGTGCCGTTCTTTGGGATGATGCTAATATCGAATGTTTGCTGTACCGGTGGATCAATACCATCCGGCCCTTGAATAAATCTCGCTATTCGGCGCTTGAACCACGGCACGGAGAAATGGAACCCGTCACCCTTGTAAAAATTCCACGTCAGCACCCGTTTGAATAGGTCATCAGATAAATAGCTGTATTGGCCAGCGATATAGCTCGAAAGCGTGGCATAAGGGATGGAGTTATACTCAACCGAGTTGTAGTCGCCCTTCTGCGTTTGCTCTTTGACGATTTGGAGCGTTGGCCTAATCGCCCCGTATATCCCATGCGCTATCCAGTCCAGCAGGTAGCCGGTTATGTAGGGTGACGTCCAGCACGGTAACGCCAGATTATTAAACGCCGTGAGGTATTCCTGGCTCAGCTCGTTGGTAGCATCGAAGAACGCACAGACATCCTCATCATCGTTATATTGAATAAACGGGTATGCTGGAATTACCTTAGTTTCAATTTGTTCCATCATATTTTTGCACCGTTACGTGAGAGGCGTCAGTCGTGAAATATTTGTAATAATCGCCAGAAACCAAGCCGGTATTCGGATCTGGCTCAACAATGACGCCATCGATAGCTACGCGGATCCGTATCAAGGAAATTTGCTCCACACTAAGAACGGAACTCACTGCCTTTTGGAATAAGGTTTGCAGCTGGTAGATGTTTATCGGCTGGCCTACATAAACAGCATTGACGTAATCAACGATGGCGGGTACCGCAAGCACTGACACGCTGGCCGGGTCAGTGAACACCGTTCCCGTGGAATCCCACGTAAGCATTACCGTAGCCGCCTGCGACGATGGAACAACGTAAGGGATAACATAAGAGTCGGGGAAGTCGTTTAACGTGATCACTTCCTTGTGGGGTACATAGCCGCTGCCGCTTACCACGTCGGCCGTGAGCATTGAGATATCAGGAACCGATTGATAGATCGCCCTGGCCACTTCATACGGATCGCCACCACCAACGATAATGGCCCACTTACCCAGCTCCACTTGACGGAATGCGATGAGGTTAGCGTGTACACCGGCAACGTTTGCCAGTGCTGATTTCAGCTCGTCAGGCGTCCCCTGTACGGCGAACATGCCCGCCCCCATAACCTGGGCACGGTAGTCAGCGATCGTCTGTTCTTCAAGCCCTGGCGTGCCTTCTAACGTATTGGTCACAGATAGCGTTATCTTGGCCGGTATGGAGGTGATAATCTGCGTGACAGTACCGGCAGGAACCGCCCACGAACCGGATGCCGTAGCCAAGCAATACACGCTGGCGCTCTGCCCGCTGGCCGGGATAACCGCGTTATTCTGCACCGCGTATTGGTGGTTACCGTCACTGACGATAAGCCCGCGCGGAACAACGAACCCCGGCGAGCCCATGAAGACCACCAACACGGAGGTATTAGTGCCAATGCCGCGCTGTACGCCGTAGATGCTGCCCAGTTGCTGCAGTAGAGGGATATTGGCCCCGTATGGCGTCACCGAGTTGATGGTATCCACCAGCGCGTGATCGATAAGTGCAATGGCCCCGGTCGATGTACTGGCCAGATCTGTGATCAGCGCCGGGGGTAGGTTGGCTGTGTAACCAGGCACCTTGGCGGCCACACTGGTGATCAACTTGTCGTAAAGCTCTTGTGGCGGCGTAGGCTGCGCCCCCGCTTGTGTGATGACAACCGGTAAATCTGACATGATTACGGTTACTCCAGGCGTAAAAAAACCCGCTCAGTGGCGGGTTGCTCTTGTTCGACGTGCCGATTCGCGATTGGGTATATACACTAGGCAGATAGAAAAACCTATCGGGAATCGGATTTATTCAATTTTTTGTGAAAACTCTCTGGCATAACCAGCAAGGATTCTCATTCTGTCAAAGTCTCTTGCTTTCCAGTGTGCGGATGGTGTGAACACGGCGATCAGCGAATAGCTATTTTCATCTACAAGTCCTTTCGCATATACAAGAGCTGTGTCTGAAGTTCGGTACCACTGCACAACTCTAGGGTCTTCCAAATCAGCTGATACAGGAGGCTTCGAAAATTTATCTTCGCCTATAGCTAGGTGTATATGCCAAAGCCCCGAGTCTTGAATATCATCTGGCTTGTCATAAGCGGTGTCACGCCCAAAATAATCGGGAAGCAACCCAGTCTCTTTATAAGCTTTAAAATCTCTTTCAAGCGACTCTTGCAGGGTCGGGAACGTTGCGAAAACCGGAGAAAGATAATATTCATAACTTTTAGGGTTACATTCTACGGTTACGTACAATTCCCACCTCAGTGAAATCGTCCTGATGAAAATACCTCTGTGCCATGCTTAGCAAGCGCACGGAGAGCTTCCATGTCAATTGTGCTTTCAAAAGTCTTAACGGGTACTGTCATTTGTTTTATCAAATGATTCAACTTATCAGCCGATGCTCTCGCTTGTGCGGTAACAATTAAGGGAGTTTTTACTAGGTGCCGCTTATCTTCTGGGCACTCTCTAAAAACGTTTCTAATCGCCCCTTCCAACCCTCTCAATTGAAGCTCAACAAGATCGGTTTGAGTTGGGTCAAGCTTTGCAATTATATGATCACGACTTTCATCGGCGGCATTCAATAGCAAGCTATACGCCTTGTTGAGAGCTACTGTTAGTTCTCTTATTACACCCAGAGCCTCATCCATCTTAACCGATCTTGTTTGGCTCTCAGGCTCAGTGCTTCGATGGTAACTGTAAGGAGCTTCGACAAATTGACCAATTTCCGGGCAATATATAGCAGAAGCTTGCTGCATTAGCAAACCAACTGCGGCGGCTGTCTTGAAGGTGTCAAAAAATGGCATATCTCTTCTTAGTGTGTTCTGATTGTGCATAGCGCCCTCCTTGTGTTTCAGGAGTCCCACCTGACAAAACCACTTAAATATGTTGCACTTGAGTGGCTGCATATAGAGTATAACCACCGTTATCTAATACAGAGTGTATAGCCCAAGCGATAGCTATTCAACTTTTAGTTGATTTTAGCAGCCTTAAATCGTCGCCCTATCCTTCGTCAAACAACCGGAAATGAGTGCATACCTACCTACGGTAAGGATTTCGGCTTCTCAAAACGTAGCACAGAGCGTTCTGTGGCATCCAAAATCATCAGATTTTCACGCTATCTTCTAACTCTTCATCACAAATGTTATCTAGCTTATTTTCTTTAAGGTATTTTTTAAGATTTTAAATTGCCTCATTAAAGGTTGAGTCAAGCATCTCGAACCAAGTCCATGCTTCAGATCACACAGCTATCTGCTTTCTATACGTTACCCCGTTGAACATGATAACTGAAAGATCATAGGTGGGATTAGCAGCGCCTGGTACCTTCTTCACAGATAGCGAGGCAAAGTACCGGCTAAACTGCTGCTGTACCATCGTCACGTAGTAATCAGGGTACACCTGTTCAATGATGGATTGCTGAGCCGGTATGCCGTACTGGGCATAAAATGGGGATTCCCCCAGCCCAAGTTTTAACGTTTGGATTAACGTGGTGATCCAGCCGTAAGTGAAGTCTCCGCTGGCGTCTGACTCTACGGCAACCCATTTCTTTACGCCGTTTTCTTCTACTCTGCCCCATGTCCTCATTGTGGCTTCTCCGATGTTCTGGTGGCACTTCCCGGCTCAACGTTCGTCACGTTGTGCTTATGCCCTATCAGGCTGACATTGCCTGCTGTGGTGTCATTCTCTACGATCAGCGGGCCAATAAGCTTGGCAGTTGTGCCGCTTGGCATTTGGTCAGCATCCTGCACAATCTGGCCGTTCAGGTGAATGATGCCATTCAAATAAATGTGATCGGCTTTTATAGTGACCTTGCCCGGTTCGATATTTACAGACGAATCCTTACCAGTTGTCTGCAAAAGCACACCTTTAGGGCCGTATATGGTTACCTGGTCGGGATCTACTTCTTCCCAGTTGATGTTCCCCACTGGCATGAAGAATAAGGCGGTCAATGATGGTGGCGTGCTCAGGTCTGGCAGGCCAACACCTAAGCCGGTTACATTGCGGATCGATACACTCAAGGGGATTGTTACGCCCTTGTCGCCAACTTGGATCGGGTACCGGATATACTCAGGCCCGAATACGGGGATCGTGACTTCCGGCAGGTTGTAATCCCCCGGCAAGATATCGAACATTACGGTGACGATAGCGCCGTTCACCGCCGTAACGTGGCAAGGCCACCCCTTACCGTCCAGGTTGGCATTGCCATCTATTGCCGCTTGACCATGCTCGGCCAGCGATTTCATGAAGAAACTCTTTTGCCCGTTGCTCATCTGTTCACCACATCTTTTAGCCTCGGAACAGCTTCATATACGGTTACCCAGCCGTCCTCAGACACATTGTAATAATCACCAATATGCCGCACCCCCATCACCTCGTATGTCCCGGAAAAGCTTAGACGTTGCTTTTCCGAATACTGGCCCATCTGGTTTCCCACGGCGAGGATGGAGTTTTCTCCAATGGCATCAAACGGCAGCGTGATCCAGTCGCCAACCTCGATATCCGCCCGCATGCTGGTTTTTATTGAAATGCGCTGGGGTTCCAACCATGTCGGTTGCCCTATTAAATCCCTAGCCTGTATCGGCTTCGCCTGCTTTCCATCTGAGCCATCGAACACATTGATTTTGTTTTTCTGCACGGCGATGTTGACGCCGGAATAAGTCCGTTGCCCCAGCATTCCCGGCGTTACTCTTTTCAGCATCTGCGACATTTCAAAAATGCTTCTGAATATCGCTTTCCAGTCTTCATAAAGCACCAGGTTTTGGTGAATATTGACATTAATCTCCAGCTTTTGCGCACTGTTTTGATAGGTTACTTGCAGTGCTCTGAGTATGACATCGCTCAGTTTATCGCCCTGCCGTCCGTCCATCGTGATAGTGAAAGGTTTGCCCACATCATCAATTATATTGCTTGGCCACACAGGGAGATTTAGCGTTTGATGTACGCCCTGCCAGTTGCCAAATGGGCCGTATATCTGCCCCTTTAGCAATACTCCTTTCCTTGTCGGATTTGCTAACGGCAAGCCAGCAGAAAACCCGCCGTAAACCGTAATATGCGCGAGGTGAAGGTTTACCGCCTGGCGAAGCACAGACACCGGCAAGCCGAAGACTGTCAGCATTGCGCCACCAGCCAGCATATCCGATCCGAATGTTGGCGCATCAAGGGTTATGTGCAACGGGGCACCGGGTCTGGTGGACTCATTCAGTGGGTTTTTATCGCTATCCCATGGCCCGATATCATTACCCGCAGCGTCCTTGATGCTTTGCCCGTTCTCGTCCGTAATTTCTATTCGATAATAGCGCATTACGTGGCCTCAAAATTATTGGTGCTCTCGCGGTAAATCAGCGATCCAGGTGCAAAAGGCAGCGCCAGATTGATATCGCTATCCGGCGGTGAGGCGATCATAGGGACAAAGAGCACAACGCTGTTATTACCATCTGTGGCCTGGATAAAATACCGGTTTGAGTACAAGTTAAAGAGGACGGTGATAAACAGCGTTTCGCCCCCCACACTAGCTGTGAAGCGAAACGGCGCTTTATCAGATGGAATGAAGGTTGTGTAGGTTGTCATGATGGGAATAGGCTCTTTATGCTTTCGAACATGCCAGACCAATTGAGGCCACCAGGGGACGGAATGCCATCCTCGAATTTACTCATCAAATTACCCAAGGTAGCGTTTAGCTGAGACTCGTACAGCAACGGCTGCTCAAACTCAAAAGCCCACTTGTACTGCACTTGTTTCACTTGATCGCTAAACCCGGTCAGATCGACCATTGAACGAAGTAGGCACCCTGTGTAGATGAAAGACGGTGTAAGAACGGTATAGGTACCGCCTAGGTCAGTATGATTGTCCAGCGCCAGTTTCAGCGCTGTGAACATCACCGGTTTGGCTAAATACCCGCCGTTTGTTGTGGTCGCTGGCCGGGTCATATTCAAGGTGATTCGGTTGGGTCTTTTAACCACAGCGTTTGCCGCTGTTGCCTGGTTGAGAAATGGATAGGTAGCAATATCATTCACAATCAACGTGCCACCGGCTGCCGGTTCGAAGTTGGTTGTTAACGTGTCTACATTCAGGTTCGCGCCATCAAGTAGGCCATTTACAATACTCAACCCTTCAGTGAAAACGGCAATCGGCAGCACTCCGCCAGGCACATACCTTGCTATTCCATCCACCAGCAGGATCGGGGTTTTCTGGAACGAGAGAGCAAACGCACTTTCATAGATATTCACAACGCCCCCTTAGAAAGGAATGTTGATAGGTGGTGGTATATTCGAACGGAGTTGCGCGTTGATATCAGAGCCTGGAGCCTGATTCAACGCAACGTCGATCACCATGCGGCTTTGTGTGGCAACTTGGGCCTGTTGAGTTCCGCGCATTGTGATACGAGAAAGTGAATCAGCCTCTCCGATTTGTGGCAATATTTTGCGCAGATAGTTATAGGTTTCTTTTGGCAGTGACGTCAGTCCGTGCTTATCAACGTTACCCATGCCCCAGTTATAAGCGGCGATAGCTTTTGCGACATCGCCATCATAACGCTTGAACAGCATCTGGAAGTAACGCCGGGCAGCAGCCTCGGCTTTGTCTCTGTCGAACACCTCACCGCCGCGCAGGCCCATATCCTTTGCCGTTCCCGGCATAAACTGGAATGGCCCCATTGCTCCGGCTTTTGATACCGCAAAACGGTTACCACCAGACTCTACTTGCTCAACCACATTCAGTAGGTTTGATGGCAACCCATCTCCACCACGCGAACGACGTGCCGCCTGCGCATGTTGCACTGGTTCCTGAGTTGATTGGTAATTTTGCCAGCCGCCAGCCTTCCACCGCTCATCAAGGTCAGGGAGCATATTCTTCCCAATGGTGCCAACAATCCCTCCTACCGTTTGGCCTACAGCCTTAACTCCTCCCCAGAAGCCCCCGTTTCCGCTACCTTCCCTCGCCGGTACGGCCAAGGTCGTTGCGGTCGCCGATGCAGCACTGTTGAAGCTGCTGCCACTTTGGGCCCTGGCTAATTCGTCAGATCGTTCTTTTTGCTTTCTGGCTTGGTATTCTGCGTCTGACTCTCCCTCTTTTTGCTCACCTCCAGGCAACCAGCTATAAATCCACATAATCCCGCGTCCAATAGCCTTAACGATTTCAGTCACAGCTCTACTGAACTCGCCTAAGTCTTTTTGGAAACCTGGCTTGCTGATCCAGGCACTGAACGATTTAACACCATCCGCAAGGGTATCGAATACCGCCTTACCGTTCGGGCCGCTCAAGAATGAGTCCACCGCATCAGAGAATGTCTTAGAAAGCTTCTCGATAGGCTCATTCAGCGTCGCCAGTGCGGTCTTGAACGAGTTAAACATCCTATCTGTAGTGGTATCAAAGGTGGTATTGAGTGACTGATAGCTGCGCCCGGTTTTTTCAGACATTTCCAGCTGATGCGATGTGGCCTCATATCGCCTATTAATACCGGAAATAATGTCACTATTTGCGCCGTACTGATTAAGTTCGCTTTGGCTAACCATCCCTCCAAGCTTTAATGCGTTAATTCTGGAATATGCCATCCCAGAGCCATTGTCACTTGCGGCCAGATCTGAAAGTTTCTGGATTAACAAGGGCAGGTTTTTCCCTGGGCTATCCAGCGGATTTAACCCAAGGGACATAAGGCCTGGCCGGTATGGCGAACTAACATCACTATTTGCGCTATTCAATCCCTGAATCAGGTTATCAACGCCGCTGAACCGGTTGCCGTAAACATTCTTGGCTGCTTGCATCTGCCCGGTGGTCATCTTATTGCCCTGGGCTGTCATTAACTGCTGCCCGGCGTTCTTGGCGATCATGTTGTAGCCGAACGCGCTGCCGGTACCTAGTAGGGCCATTTTTAGCCCCCAGGAGATGGCCGACTCAAACAGCCCTTTCAGCTTACTGACGGTTTTATCGAGCGTCTTGTTGACCTGGTCGAAGCTTTTTTCGGCAGCATTGGCCAGCTTGTTGACGTTGTTCAGGAAGCCCTTATCTTTATTGCCTCCGCGCCTGCTGTCCCCGCAATCCCCACCAGCACCCCCGCCTACGCCACCAGGGGGGGTGCCCCCCCAACCGCGGCCAACGCCAGTATCCAGTGGTGAGCCGTATTTGCTGTTGAATTTTCCCGCCGCGGCGTTGAGTTTTTCAAACAGTGACAAGGCTTCTTTCAACTGCTCGTTATCGACGGGGATCGTAATTACCGGGATATTCTCAGACATTAGAAAATACTCTTCTTATGCTTCATCAGTTCTCTAAACTCGGCAGCAGTGCGAACCTCGAAGTTAAAGGCACGCATAAAGCTGTCGATCCCCTCATGGCATATGAAATCTAGGATGGCACTGACAACGTGCTCTCCGTCTCGCCAGAACTCTCTTTGTCGGTCAATGTCGGCAATGATGCTGCCCACTCCATAGAACTTTGCGACGTACAAACACTGTTCCAAAGTGAATTCACTTGTTCCATCAGCGCGGTCGCCTGCCCCGGTTTGTTGATCGCACAGACGCATGTAAAAAAAACGATCTCCCCCAGGACATCATCTTCATCGACCACTTCACGCGAGATCGCCACATCAAGGGGGATTTCTTCCCATCCCTTACCATCGACCGGTACGATGGCCGTGGAGTTGCGGATAATCTCCTGCAGCAGGGTATTTTTAACGCCGGTAGCCCCTTCCCAAATCCCATCATTCTTTGCCACACGCTCAAGCATGAGGTAAGCGATACGCGGCCCGGCCAGCACACCCAGCCCATGCCCGAAGATGGCGGCAAAGGCTTTACTCAATGTCAAAAAGTGCTCGCGATAGACGGCTTTGGTGATCGGCGTGGAGTGGATGTAGATATTGCCGTTCGCTGTTTCAACTGGGGTAACCAGGTTCATTTTGCGTGAAATCTCCATTACAGCTCCCACATGGCAGAGTTAACGTCATAGATGCCAAAAACAGACACCAGGAACGCAGGGTCACGGCCAGAGAAACTCACGTCACCGGCTGATCGGATAGTTGCGCTACGAATGGAGAAATCGCCCAGCGTGCTTGAGTCTGAATAAACTTTTGCGTCACCGAGCAACGTGTCCAGCTCAATCTGATTTTTGAACAGTTGCGCGATGCCCTGACTGCGCACCATGTGGATCTGCATGTTGATCATCTGGTAGGGGTTGGGGGACGATACGCCCCCCGTCATTGTCGGCAGCAAAACACCAGCATCGCCTTGGAATTGAATATCGATAGCATCCTGCGTTAAGAAAGATGCGGTGATATTCAGTTCAGGGTGCTGGACGAATTTAATCGAGGCGCGAACTTTATTCAGTACGCCTTGCGGTACTAATGGATTAGGCATGGTTTATTTTCCTGATTAAGAAAGCTGCATCGTGACGTTGACGTTAAAGATAATTTTCATGAAACCGCGCATAGGTGTGTACTGGCATGACAGCCCGGCATAGCGCCCAATCTGGTAATCGTTGGGGTTGTTTTTCACGTAAGTGCGGAACGGCACAGCCCACACAACCGGGTTACCGTTGACCAGGCCGAAGGTTACGCCAGAGTTGAACACGCCCTGGGCGCGGTTTTGCAACCGGTTAATGCCGTCCTGGTTGTAATACAGCGGGTTAATCGGGTTGTTGCTACCGTTGATAATCTCGTTGGCCAGCGCCATCTGGACGTTAATCTGGATCCAGTCCACGGAATACCAATAAGTCAGGTCGTTGCCGTCCGCTGACATGCCGTTAAAGTAAACTGTATTGCTGATCCCCCCTTCCGCGCCGGTACCGACATAGTTCACATAGTTGTTGGTCAGAAGTGTTTTGACCGAACCTTTCGCCACCAGCGCCACCACACCGATCAGGTAGCGGAATGCCATCGGCGGAACTTTGTTGATATCGGACGGTGACGCGCTGATAAACTGCCACATCGCGGCGGCGGAGTTGCAGATCGTCGGATCAGCGCTTTTCTGTGTGGCTACAAACGACTTAATAGTCTTGTAGTGATATTTGGCTGCGGTCGCATCGGTATCGATGAAGAAGTACACCATAGAGGTATTCGCGGAGTTATTGCGGCCCAGCGTCACAAGCTTGGCGTTGCCGTCCCACGCAACAGGCACCAGGTAGGTGTAGAAGCGCACGTCAGGATCGGCCATGTAGGCCGCAACTGCGTCAATACCGGCATCGACCACCGCCCCCACTTCCATGATGTAGATACCCAGGCTATTCCCCTGCGCAAAGAACGTCGTTACTGCGGAATTCACGGCGGCATAGGTTGCAGCGGTGTCGTTTGCAATGGCGGTAAATTCGGCGTAGGAGGTGAGCAGCTTTGGCGTTTTCGCCGCAAGTGTTGTCGCCCCGTTCGAAATAATCACGCCCGTTTGTTGCAGCGTGGAGGGAATAGCGCCTACAGTCTGCGAAACGTTTACCGTGACAATTCTGTAATCGTCATTACTCATTATTTGATCTCCAAAGTGATAAAAGCTTCTTTAATAAGCTGTAGGGCGATATCCCTGGCGGTGTGCTGGTAATAGTTGATGTCGAAATCGATGTGCTTTTTCTTGGCCAGCGCGTTTATTTCGACCTGGTTTAACTTGTCGTCAATAACAACCGGCGAGTTAGTGATGCCAAACTCTTCGAAGTCGAGCGCCTCGTTTACGATGTAATCGACGTAATCCAGCGCCTGCTTGTTGTTCATGCCGTACAGCGTCACGCGAACAGTGTCCTGTACGTGCTGGCTGCGAGTCAGGTAATGCGGTGCCGCCTGCAGCGGCTTAGTTTCCTTGACGTCTGCCACGATATACGGCGGCAGCATGTCCGAGGGGGAGAGATACGACGGGTAAACGGTGCCGTACTTGGTCAGGCGCATCCAGATCGGCGTACTGTTCGATAAAATCAGGTCAGTGTTGATATCCGCTGGATCGTCAATAATCTGCGTTCGCAGCGTCGGCAACACGGCCAGGCCTCGGTAGTGGAATATGCCTGCCTGCGTATACTTGCTTTCCATACGCGAGAAAGAAAACTGCACCCCGTCATAGTCGCCCAGGTACATCCATTTCGGATCCACCATGTTGAAATCGTCTATCGGCTTTAATGGGGTAAAAATGATGTAATTCATCGACTGCGACGCGGTGGTCGTCTGCTCAGACACCGCCTGCCGGTGCAAGCTTCCCTGTATCGTTACCGCCTTTTTCAGCTTATCCAGCCCGAGGCGCTCCAGTTCCGCAGGATTGACCAGATCAGCCCTCACCCAATAGATAAACCCGTCCAGCGGCAAAACCTGCTTTACGTAAAGTTTGAAGGTGATTTTCTGGCTGGATGAGATGGTATCTACTGCGGTCTGAAGGGTGTCGGCCAACTGCGTTTTGGTGCGCTTCGCTATCTCATCAAGTTTCGCCATTGTTGCTTATCCACGCTATAAAGCTGGCCTTTAGCAACCCTCCATCGATAAACGAGGGGCGGCGCGGGCCGGTTTCTTTTTTCAGGCGAGAGTTAACCCCGTGCAACGCCGACCAGGTAGGTACCCCATCGACGCCAAGCCCGGCCATTTCTTCGCGCTCCAGAAAAATATTAAAGCTGCGCACTATCTCGCCAAGGATGATCGTGTCCTGGTCGAATGGCGCGCCGTATTTGATGTGGTTTATCAGTCCGAGCCGTATCTCGTCGGATACCGCTAACAAAATGTCGTCCAGGTGTTCTTCATAGAAATGGGTAAACAGCTTGTACTGTTCTTCGAGATCAACGGCCACCTGGTGCGTGGTCTTCCCCGGCTCCGCGCCGTAGTCGTAGGGCATATCGATGACACCCAGCTCTACTTTCATGGCGTCATACCCCAGTGGCTCCCCATCTCCATCAGAACGGCCAGCGCCGCCTCACCATAGGGATCTTGCATCATCATCAGGTCAGCCAGGCTAAGATTGCTCATGGACTCCCCGATGACCGTTGAGCCAGATGTGCCTTGATCGGCTGCTGACGTCATGATGCCCGCTGCTGCGCGCCCTATGCCCAGCTTTTCGCGCATATCGGCAAAGTAGGTACTCGGCGGCGTGTCGTCGGCATAACGCAACAGGAACGACGTGCCGAGGTTGTACACGGTATTGCGATAAATAACCGGCAGGCACTCAAGGCCCAAATCTCTCGGTACCCACTCGAGCGCCGCCTCATAGACACACCGTAGCGTTTCGTCATCGTCAGAAATAGCGTCAACAGGAACCCCCACGTTATTACGAATAAAGTTGAGGAATCCGGTAAACGTCGGGGGTATCTGGATCATTATTTTGTGACCTTCACGTTTTTCTTAACCGGGGATTTATCATCCTGCTCCGGGTCGAGCGGCTCGCTATTGATGGACATTTCAAAGCCATCCTGCTGTTCCTGGCCGTGGTTAACTGCGGCGTTTTTAATGCCGTTGTTAATCACCACCGCGCTCTCTTCAATGATTTTCTCCGCTCGGTCATCCAAAAATTCAATGCGGGCCTCATAGCCGTCCTTGATTTTCGACACCTTGATCTCACGGTCAATGGAATAGCAGATGCCGGAGAAATCCTTGGGGATCTTGGTAACATCAACAAAGCCGTAACGCTCATGCTGATCAATGATCGCCGTGATGTCAGTATCTTGCACTTCGAGGGTAATCTGGTCGCCAGCGGGGATGTGACGGGCAAAAGGCTGACGGCGTTCAGGCAACTTATAATTGAACAAATGGCGCTGCGGGGAACAGTTTGCGATATGGAGTTTCATTCTTCTAAATCCTCAAAAAAAAGGCGAGGTCACCCCCGCCAATTAGGCCAATAAGGAAAACCGGGTTTGTTATGAGTAGGCAGCGGAAAGCAGCGTTACGCCCTCGGCGCGAAGGTTCCAGCCAGGCGTTGCTCGCATGGTGTAAAGCGTGGTTAACCCACCATCAGGGATCGGCGTTGAAACTTCGGTCGGCGCGGCCACATCACAGAACATCTGGTTTACCGCGCGTTGGTTAGGCGTCAGGCTCGCAAAGATGTTGGTGTTAATGCTGCTGTCGCTGGCCGGGACGTTCAGCACCACGGCGCTGATGATGATCAGATCCGTACCACCAGCCCCTTTACCGATCAGCGTGTCGTCCATGGTGAAGATGATTTCATCGCCAGCCGCATCTTTGGCGACTTTATCAACAATGTTACCAGCGGTGTCGGTACCCGCGCCTGGACGCTGATATGAGGTCAGCTCAACAATACCGGTATAGCTGATCGCGCTGTTGAAGCGCTGCGGTGCCGTGATGGTGATCAGCGCCGGTTGTCCCAGCATCAGCATGCGGGTTTTCAGGTCTGCAATGTGGCCCAGAAGGAACCGCGCCAGTTCGCCACTGTCCCACGCCGGGTAAGTCGTTTGGCCGCCACTGTCTGCCGCCAAGCTAACAGTGGTTGCTCCTGCCGTGTTGGTAATGCCTTCCCCGTTCGATGGTTTCAGCCCGTAGAGCAACATGGTACGCAGTAACTGAGCGATACCCTGGCGCGCTGAGAGCTGCAAGGCGTTGACCAGCGAATAACCCCAGTTGCTGGCCGCCTCATCATCAAACAGGCCATATTGCGAGCGCGTCGCAATGCGGTAGGTCTGCATCTGGGTGTAGCCAGGAACCACGGAGGAAGAGGCAACCTGATTAGGCAGCGACTGGCTGGCCTGTACCTGGTTGGTCATACGCAACGTTTTTTGATAGACCAGCAGGTCATTACTGCCGATCTTCGCTTCCGGTTTACCGCCAGGCAGCAGGTCGAATGCACCGGTAGCCATGCTGTATTGCATAGCGATTTCCGGCAGCATCATCGACGGGTTCAGGATTTTGAATGCGGGTGCAAAATTACTCATTGTTTAGCCTCAAATCAGATGGAGAACAGGCCCATAGGCTTATCTTCCCAGTTAACGTCTTTGGTCGTTGCGTCTTGCACCGCCGCCATATTGCCGCTTGGGGACACCTTCAGCAGCCGGATAGAAATGCCGTCAGCCGTGGCAACGTCGATCACCTGCGCCACCGGATCCCACTTGAATTGCGTACTGGTAGTTGAGGTTGTCCCGTTCGCCAGTGCGGCAACCGCTGCGCTAATCGGTAACGGAATACGCGCGCCGGTACCCAGGCGGTAATAATGCACCCCGTTACCGGCCATAAACTGTGGTACGCCGTTATTCGGAGTAACGACACCGTGGTTTGCTTGGTTCATCACCATGAAGCCGTTGCACGATGTTTCTGTCGCCTGGCGGATCACCGCGCCCAGCGTTGCTTCGCTTGATTTCGGTACAGACTCAATGATCCCCATACCGCCCCACATCGAGCCGACCACATCGTCGGCCAGGACGCCAGCGGCTAACAGTAGGCGTACCGCCGGATCGTCTTGTGCATCGCCCTGCACCAGCCCGAACGATTCGACGTTAAAGCTGTTCTTGAAGCCGGGGCCAGTTTTAAATGCGTTTTCTAAAGCCATTAGCGAGTGCTCCCACTGTTAAATTTTACCAATTTCTGAGCCGGTACTTTTACGGTGCGCAGCCAGGTATCCATATCACCTTGGTAGTGGCGCACTGGTCGGCCTGCGGCGTCGTGGCGAACCATCTCGATCAGTCGGCCAGGTGTGCTTGAAACCTTACGCTCAAACTCTTTCTTGGCTTCGTCAAAGATGGCGTCTTGCATGGTCTTCAACGTGGCCGAGTCAGCGATCGCGCGGATGTTGGCTTGAGCGAATGATGGCGCGTATTTCTGCATGATCGACAGCGTGCGCTTGATGTAGTCGGCTGACAGCTCCCCGGCGTGCGGTGATGGGGCTTTCTGGCCGATCGCGGAGAATGCAGAGTCGGCTTTGACTTGCTCACTGGCCATCGCTTCAGCGTCAGACTTTGTATCTTCTTCCGCTTTTGCTTGTGCCTCTGAATCTGCCTTGGCCTGCTCTGCGGCTGCGGCCTCAGAGTCTGCGCGGGCCTGAGCTTCTGCCGCTTCCGCATCAGCGCGCTCTTTTTCCTCCTTCGCCTTTTTCTCTTCTGCTTCAGCGTCGGCGCGTTCCTGCTCTTTCTTCTCTTTCTCTGCAGCTTCGGCATCGGCGCGGGCCTTTATGCCCTGCTCCATGCTGTCCATGCGCGTTGCCAAGGCATCAAGCTTGACGCTAAATGTGCTGGCCAGCCCGCCGATGGTCGCTTCGAGAAATTTTTTCATTTCTTCTTCATTCATTTCTAAATTACCTTTATTGGAAATATCCACCCCTGACGGGCCGTTACCTTTATCCCACACGCCATTAGTGCCGCATTCTTCGGTTACCAGAGCGATGTGATCGAGTAAAAACGGCTTACCCTCAATTAAAAGGGTCGTGCCGCTTTCTTCATTCGTTATTTCAATATTCTGTGAGTCCTCGTTGAATAATACTGATGGGCTGGTTGACACCGTGCCTTTCAATATTTCTTCAATTACCCACTCAACGTAAATACGGACAACCGCCCAAACCTCATCACCTTTGATGTAAGGCAACATGACAGAGCCGACAACGCGGTCTTTAAACTCCTCCTCGTTAAGCTTGTTGTCTTTTTTTGGATGATTTGCGATAACAGGCAGGCCATTGCAGCGCCTGAGAAACTCGTCGTTGAGATACAGGTCAGGGGAGCGCCAAACAAACTCATCATGCCCCGCCCTATATGCCGCTCCGGTTCCTGTTATTCGTAAATTAACCAGCCAGGTATTGGAGAATTTAATCGGGGATAAAACAGTGCCATCCCGGATATTCTCGGCTAACTCAAGCTCGTTCAAATTCTCGTTTCCCTTTTTCGGTTAGGAATTCATCAGGGAGTTTTTGCGGCGCATAGATGTAAATCGCCTGGCAACTGCAAAAAACCTCTTCCCCCACGGCTGTAATTTCGTCGTAATAGCCGTTTACCGGCTTAATCAGGCCTTGCTTAACCGCCCACGAATCGCGCAGCAGATAGATTTTCTCGTCGCGCTCTTTGTGATCCTCTCGGTAGTTGTATCCGGGTCGCCGCCAGGATGAGTGCCACTTAACGGCGATTGCGCCGCCCTGCTTGGCTATGATGTCCTTGATGTTGGCCGCAAGCTTATGGCCTTGGTCTATCGCTACACGCCGGTGCTCGAAGGTCTGCTCGGACAGCTTTGCGCGGATCTGCGATTTCTGCTCTACACGGTCAATCGCATTGGTACCACCAGGCGGCACGGACGACACCCAGCCCTGGAAGCGCTGTATGGTCTTCTCGATGGCGGCTTCACGGTTAAGCTTGATAAGGTTGGCACTGACGAAGATCCGGCGCTCCAATTCCTTGCGCAGATCGGGCCTGACTTTTGCCAATGTGACTTTGGTCGGGCCGCCGAACGGCTGATCCCGGATTGCGCCACCGTCAATCACCAGGTGCTTGTAAATGGCGGTCAAGTGGTTTCGGGTTGTGGTCGGGCTGACTGTTTCGCGGTTTGCCGCAGCACGCAAGCGGGCGCTCCATGACAGCAATGATTTTTCGTTATCCCAGCCATTGTCCACGTAGTAGTTAACGGCCTCGGTCAGCACCTCATAGAGCGTTTTAGGTTTCCTCGGTTTCTTCATTGCCTCCCCCCGTTGGCGGCTCAGGCGGCCTGTAGCTCTTAAGCTTATCCATGTCGAGGACTAGCGGCGCCCCCTCGTATGACTCCAACACGTTAATAACGTCTGAAAGCCATTGAGCGGCCACGGCCTGGTTATCTGGGTCTAGGCGAGGGTAAAGCGTGTCGAACACCTTGGTGGTCTGCTCCAGCAGCTTACCTTCGCTGTCCTGACGCTCCTCGGGGGATTTCTCTTGCAGCTCTGGCCATACTGCAGAGAACGACGCGCGCCACCGGAAAAACGTTGTGTAGTAGTCGTCGGTGTAGAGATCGGGGTATTCGTTTTTGAGCGAGTTATAGAAATCCTCGTTCCAGGCGATGTACTGCACGATCTCTTCGAAAAACGTTATCACCGGGTCGATCGACTGCCTGACGCTATCGATATATTGAGCGACCGCCTTCGAGTCTTCTTTGCCCTCGCCAAAGCCATTGGCGAATGCCTCGTCTTTCAAGATCGCCGCTGGCACATCGCTACCGGCTGCGATGTCGGCGATAATGTTGTTCCTGGCCGCATTCATCGCACCATCGATGTTTTGCAGGTTCAATGACTCGATCGAGTCACTCGTCCCGATGTTCATTACACCTTTATTTTTAATGGCTTTAATCATGCTCCGCTTGGCTTTGTTCACCATGCCCAGCACGCCGGATATTACAGACGAGTTCTGGGCCGTCTTGGCTACCAGCACCCCGGCCTTTTCGCTCACCAGGTCGTTAGTGATCATCGTGTTCACGTATGACCTCAGCGGGTATACACAGCGCTGAAAGACGCTACGGCCCGTAAAGCCCATGCTTGATGACTGGTACGAGAGATAAATCGGCGAACCGGTGAACACTTTTATCGTGCGCGACGGGTGCCACTTCTTGCCCTGAATGTTCAGGTATTTGTCCGGCTGCTGGAAATCACGCGCGTTCGGATCTTGGCTGGTCACCATTGAGCCAGCGGCGACGAGCGGGTCGAAGATGTTGATAAAAATATCCTCTTCCTGCAGGCCCATCTTTGTAATCGGCTTATAGCTGCTTACCGAATCCTGGCCGATGCCAATGGCCGCCGCGCCATAACAGCGAGCGTTAAAGAAAAGATTCTTTATTTTCTGCGTAACGCCCAAGCGTATCCAGGTATCGATAAAGGCGTTCACGATCCGGTCTTCTGCGTCATCGCTCACGTTATAAATGCGCGGCTTGAACATTGCCATTTCAATGGGCTTTTCGACCATCTTCCCGCCGAGAGGGTGATATTCCCAGATGATTTTGCACATCTTGTATCCGGCTTCGGAACCGGGCTGAATATCCTCACCCATGAGGAAATCTGCAAGCTGTGAGTTTAGTGCGGCGTTAATTGTTTCTTCAGCCATTAGAGTGCAGCTCCGTTACCAAATGCGATGATCAGTCCGTACATGTAGCCATCAAGAAGGTCATCGGCTCGGACGTGTGCTTTTTTGTCGGCCAGATGGAACCCGGCGACCTGTTTCCAGAGGTGGTTTGCTTCGGCTTGTTTGAATGGCACCGTTTTATTGAATGCCTCTTCGGTGATCTTGCACCGCCCCAGATAGTGATAACCGGACGCCATTACTGCCCGCTCATCCTTACCTTTACCGGTAAGCACGGAATCGATGGCTTTCATGTCCCAGCCTTCCGTTTCCGCTTTTTGCAGCAATATGGCACCCATGGCAGCGTCTTCCATAAAGACGCCACCACTCCCCATGCGGGGCTTGCAAATGCGGGATAAGCGGTTGAGGTTCTCATACACACCAGGGATATACTCAGGCAGTAGCGCCCCCTGAATTTGTGTTAAATCCCAATCGATAATTCTCAGCTCAGGTTCTTCTACGTAGTTGTACGTGTAGGCGAAATACACAAAACCGGTGCCGTCGTTTTCTTGACCGCCTTTCAGTGCGGTGTCTGCGATGGCAAAGATCAGATCACAGGTTTCCGGCATTGCTACCGGCTTGCCATCCACCAGCCATTTATTGATATCGAACAGCGCGTCTTTCGACCAGTCTACGAATTCAGCCAGAAACTCCTGCCGGAACACTCGGGGCTCGCAGTTCTTTTCCTCTAACGCCAATTCATCCGCAGGTACATACGGGTTGGATGAGGTCGGCGCGTAGTGCTCGAAGAAGCCCAGCTTTTTGTTGTTGCATAGCGCGTAGAAAAAGTTATTTTCGTCTATACCATCTGGCGTTGAGAACACCCATACATGCCCGCGAGGAACGAGCAGCGTTGGTTTGATAGATTTAGGCCAAATTTCCTCCAGCATCTCAGGGGCTTTTGTAAACGCCGCTTCGTCTATCAGGACAACCTCATATTCACGGCCACGTCCAGCCAACTTGTTATCGTTGGTTACCCAGAAGTCGATCTTGCCACCGTTCGTCAGCAGAATGCGCTTTTCGCTGCGTGACTGGCTTTTGATGAGTGGGGCCAGCAGTTCGACCAGCTTGTCGAAGATTTCCTGATACTGACGATACTCGGCGGTGAATACCCCCACACGCCCGCCAAACAGCTCTTCAAGGCCGGGCCGGGTAAAACTTGCCGTAGCATAGGTTGCGGCAATATTGCAGAGCATCGCCGTCTTGCCCCAGCGTCTGCCACACCGCACAACGTTAAATCGGTGGTCTAAGCCCGCCTGCCAAATGGTGGCCTGGCCGATATGCAGTTGGGGGAGATAGATGTCCAAAAATCACCCCTTTTTGGTTTTTTGCGGTTTTACTATCTACCGGGGAGTGGGAGTGCGTTATGAATCACAATGGGGAGTGTTCCTCCGAAGTTCTTGAGGTTATCAATTTCAGCCCGGAGTTTTTCATTTGTTAATTTTATTCTTTGAATATTGAGAGCAGATTTCTCTTTATTCTCTGCAGATTCTTCTTGTTTATTGCTGGTCTGTACGCTTAAGTGTTTATCCAATAGCTCAAGGTTCTTCACTTTATCCGGCCATCTGATCTTTTTCAGGATGCCAACCATGTCGCGATCGTCACCCTGACCTTCAAACATTTCAGCCAGATCAAAACCGCTAAGGTATCGCCGCCAGACAGGGGGCCAATCGGAAACATTTTTAATGCTCATGTCCTCGTGCAAAATGTCGAGTACATCCATTTGGTCTATTTCGTACAACCGTAACAGTACATAGTTGGCATCGATGCCGAGCTGGTCGATCCGTTCTTGCTTAAGCTGATTTATCCGGTTTTTTACGTCTGGCTCTAAAAGCATACGCGGCCCGGCGCTGTACGCTGTTTTTTCACTGTAACCAGCTCTTATGGCCGCGGGGCCTGCTTTGAGATCTACGATATATTCCCGGCAGAAAAGCTCTTTTCTAGCATTGAGTTTTTTTGCCATGTCTAGTTAGTTCTCTAATAGGTTTTAGATTTATGGTGCATTATCGAAGCCACTCGATGAATGGCTCCTGTAATGCCATAAAAAAAACCCGCTAAGTGCGGGTTTTATGAAAGTACTTAAATTAACTATTTTTACTAGTTATTTTCGTTAAACTTAACAATATCATCATACGCTGCATCGAAGTTGTCATCATCTGACTCATACCCGTAGTCGGGAACAAAATCTTCGTCGCCTTCTTCATCGAGGTCATCCTCTTCATCGAAGTCACCTTCTTCATCAAGGCTACCTTCTGACGCATCGCTATCTTCAGGGACTAACTCTTCGCCACAACCGTCTTCACAATCTTCGTTAATATCGTTTTCTTCTTCGAAAACATCATTTTCGCCAAAATCGCTCATGAGTCTGCCTCCTACTATAGTGTTAAGTCCTTTCGCCACCATTTTACCCAACTTTGCACGTAACATCTTGCCCTTTTCACTTGTGTTCCCGTTGCCACTTAATCAGCCCATCAATCCGAGAGGCGCATACATCAAGCTCGTTCTGGGCTACCTGCAGCGCTACGACGGCATCGCCGAAAGTGGTGCCAGTGAACGGGGTTTTCTCGCATAGCTGCGTATATACGGCTGGCGGGTACACGTAGATCAGCTTAGGGGGCGCTGGCGGTGGCTTTATCTTCTCTGCGCAGGATACGCTTAACATCATCAGGCAAAGGCTGATTACCAGCGTCGCTCGACTCCAATGCTTTGCGTAACGTTTTGTTTTCAGCATCGGCCTTTGCCCTCTTCTGCTGTTCAATCTTCAACTGTTCCTCAGTAGCGCGGCGGTCAACATCGGCGGCACCTTTTAGCGCGCTGATCGTTTCATCACGGCTTTCTATACCCTTCGACAACTCGGTATTAGCATCACTTAGCGTCTTGTTCGCCTCATTGGCGTTATTAAGCCGGTAGGTCAGTACCCCGTTAATGCCACCAAGAGCTATAGCCACCAGCAACGCACCAATTAACCCGTATTTGTTTAACGCTGTCATCCGGGTATCTCCACATGCGGCGCATCCAGGAACTTAGCAGGTTTGTCGTGCGGGTTGCCCGTCCAAGTGATACCAAAGCGCAGTTTCACTCCCAGCTCGGAACCAGCCTTGTGCATAGCGTCCAGCACCGGCAGCCAGCACTTATAATCACTCCAGTCAGCGCCTACGGGCAGCAGGTCTACCGCATTGCCAGTGAGGTGTCGGCTGTCCATCGTCTTGCTAACGCCTTTCCTCACGTTCTCACGCTGCTGCGCTTCCGTTCGAACACCCTCGATAACGATAAAATCGACAGTAGTGATCTCCAGCGCCCGGCGCACCACTTTGACTAGCGCCGGATTTACCCCCACAAGGCTCCCCTCGCTGCGCTGGCTGAATCTAAAATTACTTGTCATTTTTCTGATCCTTATCGTCCATAGGTGGTGTATTGGTCTTCATGCTGGCAAAAACCCGGAGAATGGCGAGACAGCGCTCTACGCCCATGCCGCCAATAACCACACCGACGATCAGCGCGTTATCCTGGCTCATACCGAATAACTCCAGTGAGTTGATAACACCCAATGTTATTAACAAACAGATCAGCCCCGCATAGAGCGCATCAAGCCACGATTTACCGTCACGCAGCGTTAATAGCGTCGCCATGCCGAACGCAGCAAAAGAGCCGTATACGGCGGGGGCGTTGAGTTTTATCCACATAAGAAACGCCTCGACTAAGCCGGGCGGCAGATTGTTGTTCATCGCCAAGGCTCCGGCGTTAGAAATGAAAAAGGCCCGCCGAAGCGAGCCTTTAGATAGGTTGATAATGGTTAAAGTGCGGTTATTTCTAGTCGCTTGCCCAGCGCCTTAAGTGCAGCCTCGATCGTATCGATTTTGGTCGCATGGTTAAGGGTCACGATGCGGTTAACTTCCTGCGGTCGCGTCCCCATGCGGCGGGCCAGTTCTGCCGGTGTTGTGCCGGTGGCGATCATGGCGTTAAGCAACAGCACCTTGGCCGCCACGCTGGCTGGCACATTGATAAACTCTTCGCCGTTAGCGCTTGGCATCGGTACAGGTCGCCGATCTTCAAAGTAAAAATCAAACGCCGTTACCAGGGCGTCTTGCGCCAACGATAGCGCATCTTCCTTGGTATCTCCGCCCGTTAATGCTTCCGGGATGTCCGGGAACGATACACACCACCCGGTTTCGTCATGCTCAAATTTTACGGGATATCGCATACTTGACTAAGTGAACCTTCGCGAGTAACCAGCCCCGGAAGGCTGGTTTATTATTTAAGGCCAAGTTGCTTAAGAATTGCTTTTCTCAGCGGCTCCGGTATTTCCTTCCCCGGATGCCTTGGCATTATCGTCTGCTTGCCGTTGAGGTAGATTTTCAAGTGGTTACTACCGTTTGAAAACTCCGCCCCTTGTGCTGCAAGCCAACGCTGGAACTCGCGTTGCTTCACTTCCTCCTCCTGTTTGTTTAACTTGAAATTATTATAAACATTTTTGTTTACGCAAGCAAGAGGCAATCTAAACATTTTTGTTTATTTCATGTTTTTAGGTTTCAGGGGGCCGTCATAGTTGGGACCAACTGCATATGTCAAACCACTAGCGAATCATTCGTAAGCGGTTTTTAATGGATAAACATATTATATTTATATAAATTATATACGCTCATCATCTATTAATGAGTACTTACCTTTTTCAGCTAAAATGTATGTGTACTTATCCACGTAAGCAATTCCAAGCTTGCTCTCATATTGGATTGTTACAATAATCTGATTTGGGAGTGAATTAGCCTGAATATATTGTGAATCCCCCAAGTTATATCTTCCGCTTTTTAGTGAGTGAGCGTTAAATCCATGAAATGGCGCAAAAGGTGGTTCAGTCATTACTAATACCTTCATCGCTTCCTCACCAGCCGACTCCAATACGCCGCGATATGAATAAGTATCCCCCCCAGTGATAGTTCCGGGTTCCACTGATGGGATCTTTATTCTTGGCTTATATTGATTCTCCTTTTCGAACTTAGCAGTATTTATACTTTCCTGATCCATTTTAAGTTGATCTCTCGCTACTGAAACCATATCACGATATTGATCAACCGAGTTTTTTAACTCAACAGCTTGCAACTCCAGAGCTCTAGTGTTTTGTTGTAATTCTTTCTGCTGCTGTAAATACCCCAAAACGAGCCAGAGGAAAGCCACCGGAGAAAAAACTCCCGCCAAAAAATCACCTAGCTCGTTCCATGATGTCATTACATTCAATTTCAATGAAGCTACGGTGATACCGAGTAATAAAAAATACACACCTGTTACTGTCACACCTACCCAGAAAGTTTTCATTTCCCTCTCCAAAAAAATTTCAGAGCAGGCATTAAACTCTTCTCATTTAATCTTGTCAATTAACAGCAGGTTACAATAATTATTTCAAATGCAATAGTTACTATTCGATGATTTCACATCATTCTATAACCGCTCCCAAACGAGCGAAAAATTGGTGATTTTGGGGACTTTTTAACATAATGGTCGTTACCCGCACCGCCGAAACAGCACTCATCCCGCTGACCAGGTGAACGCCTTATTTCTGGCGATCTTCTTTCCCGTTTAGCGTAAATCGGACTGCATAAACCGTGCATAAAACAGGGTGCTTTTTGCATAGCCTATTTTATCGCTGGAACGCCTGTTCTGGCATGTTTTGTGGGTTAACGAGCTGTGGTCTGACAATAAGCCGATCGACGGTTTCATGGGTCGCAAACGAGCAACCGCATTTAGCGTCCTGGCATTTGTGGTAGCGCTCTTTGGTCGTGGCGCTCAGGTAGCGGCTAGACCGCGTGTGTGCGGCCTTACCGCACGAGGGGCAATGCATCATGCTTTCAGCCTCCTACAAACGCAAAAAGCCCCGCACGATGGCGAGGCTCTTGGATGGGGTCAAATTGCATATACAATTTTAGACGTTAGAAGCATAGCACATGTTTTTGTGCGCACACAACAGGTTCAGATTCCAGCACCTCGGGATCCATATCAAGCCGGATCCCCAGCATCGCCAAGCACCCCTCTAGAAACGCCTCTGATGCCGCTAGTGACGTTCGCACACCGTGAACATTCTCACCTGTTGCGTCTGCGATATGGCGCAACGAGTGCCCGCCTATGAAGCGCTGGCCGAGGATCAGTAGGTCATCTGCACCACGCATCATACCCATATGCGCCACACAGGCGTCAATGGCCGCCCCGTCCTCGTCCGAGCAACCTGGTTTACTCCGTTTTGGTTCTGGCGTGCCGTAGGGGGTGACCGACAGCGCGGGCCAATCGACCAACGAACAATACTCTTCGCTCGCCGCCCACCGCCCCCACCGTTCTAAAACTTCCTGCATATTTCTGCGCATAGCAATTGACCTCAACATTTTTCAACAGCGTTTGTAAAAATTTACCGCTCGTCTTTCATTTTCAAACTTGCTAACCGCTTAAGCCTCCCGGAATAAGCCTCCCAGTTCGCTGCCGAATCCATGGGGTGCTGTGTATCGATGTACAACCAAACAGAACCGTCTTTTTGTGTAATTGGTGGCGGAGCCAGTGCATTAATCGTTGCTTGTGTCAGGCTCCGCTTAAAGAAAAACGAATCCCCCAAGGGGTTATAATCCCTATTGAAAACTTCCCAAGAGCCGTCTTCCTTGCGCCGAATGCCGTAAGGCATACACTGCCTAAAAATCAGGGACATATTTCCTTCTCCCAAGCCATTATTTGTAATTTTCTTCAAGTTAATTGCCGAGGTAACAGATAGGTAACAGATAAAAGGGTATCTGTTACCCTGCCTCGGCCCTTGTGCTATAAGGCTTTAGCTTACTTTAGGTAACAGGTAACAGTTACTATCACCCTATATACGTATGCGCATGTGTAATATACATCAAATACCCTCTCGCACGTATGTATAGGTTTAATCAACTGTTACCTGTTACCTTTTACTTCTAACCCTTTGTTTTATTAGATTTTTAATCAGGTAACAGATACCCTTTTATCTGTTACCTATCTGTTACCTTTTCAGATGGCATTCTGCAATTTTTCGCACGTTTCAAAAATTGCGCGTAATTCGTCGTTGCTGAACTTGCTGTTTTTTACAAGTATCCAGAAGCGATATCCGATCCCGTTAACTTTTACCAATTCGGTCGCCGGTCTTTTTGTTTGTTCTTTCAGGATACGTGTAATATGTTTTTGGTTAATTTCTGCATCTATCCCAACTTCTTTAATTATTTCATTAACGATTTGCTGGTAAGTCATTGCCGGTACCGGTGGGTTTTCCAATACGGCTAACACCGCGACCTCAACATCACTCTTATTGCTCTCTATCATCAGCTCACGCTCTTTTGTAAGCGGCGCACGCTGCCAATTGAAGCGATTAATATCAATACCCATCAGGTACCAGTACACTTGAGCGATGAAATCAGCGTCATTTAGCGCGCCGTATAGCTGGTTATAGTGGCTCTCGTCTGCGGCTTCGTCAGGGCCACCCAACACGGCGATACGGCGATCTTCAGGGGGTAATGCCAGCGCGTCAAAGTGGTTGGTGTAGAACAGGAAACCCGTGAAGATATCGATCGTCATTTTCTTACCGTATTTCCGGTTTACCTCAAACCGTGGCTCCGTCAGCACATCGCGGATCTTGTCGTTGACCTCATACCGCTTGTCGTTCTCCCTCACCTCATCAATGGTACATAGCAAGGTGTGGTAGAGATAATCGTGAAACTGGTTATCACACAGGATTTTCATGCGTGTACGGGCGCAATTCCACGCCCCCAACACTTTCTCCATCATTTGGCTAACCCACCCCCTACCAGTACCGTGGGCGCTGGCAACGTGCAGGATAGAGATCGGGCAACGACGCTCCGGGCGCTGAACCATCCAGGCAAGCCGCGCTATGAAAAATTCGCGCTGCCACTCATCAGGCACCAGGTAGGCCATATGGTTAAGGAACGTGGCAACCTTACTGGTATCAGCCGTTTTAGCGTGCTCAGGTAGATAGAACTCGTTGATCTCATAACGGCCGTCTGAGCGCTCAATAAGCCGCCCCTCACCCGGTTGGTACCCGGTAGCCTCCGCAACTTTTTTGGTCGGTCGCTCTATCCAAACCTTTGTAGCCGGTGTCGGGTTGCCCTTACCTATCGCGGGGAACTGGTACGGCGCCATGAGGTTTTTAAACGCTTTCATTTCCATCATGCAGTTGTAAGGCGGCCGGGATAAGTCACACACCTTGTCGCCATCGACCACATAGATAAACCGCTCTAAAAAATGGCTGGTCATGTCAGTATCGATATCGGTAAAGCCCTGGATCTTTTCCTCTACCGCGGCCAGATCCTCAAAATCACCATCACGAAAGCCAATAATATTAAGGAAATCGCCGTCGTTACGATGGGCGCAACTGGCGTGAAGGCATTTAAAATGCCCCAGTTCAAACCCGGCGGTGCTGGCAGGGAAATACACCGTTGATGTGGTATCGGTCGCCGAGCTGTGGCCGTCTTCAAACGGACAGCGGATGTAACGCTCACCGCTGGCGCCAAAATCCAACGTCCAGCCGTTGGCATCCAGGTAGTCGGCTATTTCATCCGTGGCGCCGGGCGTGCTTACACTGCGGTCACGCAGACGCCCTGCCCCCGCCTCATGAGAGGAAACAACGGGGAGCATATCGGCCAACGCAGACCAAAACGCCTCAAGCTGTTCAGGGGTAACAGGAAGCGGATCGGCGGGTAAACCACCATCCCACTGAATACGAACGCCAGACTCATGCACGCCTGCAGCAACAAACTGCTGGCCTTCGGCTAAAAATTCGACAAGTTCGCCCTCTTCTTCCAGCTTGTGAACGCGCTTACGGTAATCACCTTCGACGGCTATTAGGTACAGGCACTTGTTGCTGTTCTCCCGGTACCGACGCGGAGGCAATTCGCCAAAGTGTTTAATCGCCAGATCACGGATCACAAGCTGGTATTCAGCGCTTCGCACGTCGCAATCAATACCAAACCAACCGCGACCGGTACGAACGCAGATCCCGTAATCAGGCTCCCGCATCCACTTCTCAAGGTCAGCGTCACTCGCGGGGGGCTGCTGCGCCCAATCGCTGATCCCGGCAACCAAGCGCTTGCTGTTATAGATACTCGGCGTCTTGCCAAGCTTTTTCATTCTACTTAAAGGGGAAATGCTCGCGGATGGATTGCACACAACAGGCCGCAGCTCACCACCCCGCCCAAGGATCAGGTCGAAGTGGAACCATTCTTCGAGCGTCGCCCCCCAGCGTTCTTGTGGGGTCATGAGTTACGCCTTTTCTGAGGACGAGTTGCCTTTTACTTTGTCATGAAGGTCACGAAGTGCCTGGGCTACAGACACCCGCGGATCGGCAAGCTTGCCCGTTAAAATGCGGCTAATGGACGCCTGACTAATCCCCGTTTCGCGGCGGATATCAAGCTGGGTAAGCCCGGAATCAATAAGAGACTGCACAATATCTCTAGAGGTTACTTGCTGCATGGTGGTTTCCTCACTGCGTTAAATTCAACTATGGATTTAATCCTAATTCAGATTTGAATTCAATGCCAGTGTAGAATATTCAATATAGAATAATCGGCCATAACTTACACCAGCCAAAGGCATAGCCATGCACCACACAACAGATCGGGCCATTTCAAACATCAATCACCTTATGCAGAAGAACAACATCGCCACGGTTGCCGACCTAGCAAAGTTGATCCGAGTACCGCAACCAACCTTTCATCGGTTGATGTCAGGGGAAAACCAAGACCCGAAATACACGCTACTCAAACGCGTAGCGGATTACTTCAAAATCACAGTGTCTGAATTGGTAGAGAAAGATCTGCGTGTGGTGTCTGAAAATAACGTTATGGGGGATCCTGAAAACGTATCCTTTACGCGCATCCCTGTAATGGGTAGCGCCCAGCTTGGTAGCGAAGGGCATTGGGTACCACTTGATAACGGCGACGGGTTTATACATTGGCCTTCAGCGGACCCCGAAGCCTTCGCACTCCGTTGTACTGGCGATTCAATGAAGCCCCGCATTAAAGACGGCGAGTACGTTGTCATTGAACCAAATCACGGGTACCTCCCCGGCGATGAAATCCTCCTAGTAACCAAAGACGAACAAGTCATGATTAAGACCTTCCTTTACGAACGCGATGGCGTCGTGTTGGTCATGTCAGTAAACGAAGAACACCCCCCTCTAAAATTCCCCGTTGGGGACGTCGAACGCATACAGTACGTAGCCGGTATAGCAAAGGCTTCATTACACGGAACGTACTAACTTCCAAAGGGTTTAAAGTTGCCGCCAAACCTAAGCGGTAATTTTTTACATGTATAAATTCAAAATTGAATTGACAACGTATTCATGCTTGGTTATAAATCCATTATTGAATTTATGAAAATTCAAAATTGGTAGACGCCCCTTGGTGAGCGATGCAATCACCGAACAGCCATCCTCCGAGGGTGACCGACTGGACCCGCTCTTTCTCAACCAAGAGGAAAAGATCATGTAACAGATAACGCAGTGAACTTACCGCTGCCCTTGCAACACGCGAGGGCTTTGGCAAGACCACTAAAAAGGGGTAACGCTATGACTACCAAGCAAAATGCAAATGATTTAGCCAATACCGCACGTAGCGAAGCAGCCAACACTTCAAAACGTACTATTGCATCAATAATCACCAACTGGAATGAATGTGTTAAACAAGCAGGCTTCACCGGTGTATATGATTTCCCGACCACTGGTTACACCCGCAAGTCACAAATCATCGCCGACCTGGAACGTTGCGCCGAGCTGCTGGACGATTACTGTGAACCTAACCCTTACGCCCCGCGTACCGTTGAGCAGCAGACTCGCGAATTTAATGCCGCACTTACTCGCGTTCTGGATGCCGATGATGCTCACGCAGAAGCGCTGGAAGTTAACGATTCTTTCAATTGTTGCTACAACCGTGCGGGTTGGTTGCCCCAAGAAGCATTCACTACTCTGACAGCAGCAGATCGGTATGCAGCGATTAGCATGGCGCACACTGAGGCGCTGGTAATTAACACCCGCCAGGAAGCAGCGAAAAAGACTGTTTTAGGTAAGGTCGTTTCAGGCGCTACCAAGCGCGCAGAGTCCTATGGACGTTTTTATATCGGCTGCCATGTTTCACATATCAACGTCGATTGCGCCAAAAGCTATGGCGGAGCGCTGTCAACCAATGACATGAAGTACGGGTGCTACTCAGTCGCCGCTTTCAAGTGACAGAACCACTGTTAATTTCGGCTGTAGGATTTTAACGAGCTTTTTACTATGAGTCTTTGAAATACTCATCGACAACGTCACGGTACTCATCGTCAATGCGATAAGCTATTTGGGTTTTTCGGTCAACAATACGACGACGGTGAGAAGAACAGAGTATCCGCTGTTGAGAAAGGCTAGTGACAGCTACATCGTCAAGATCGAGCCAGAATGTATTGCAACCTTCCATAACGAAGGGCTTAAGCACCGCTTTTTCTGCTTCGTCCAGTTTTTCGATCATAGACATAAGAGCACTATGCTCTTTCTCCGCCTGAGTTTTTTGTTCCGCAGCTTCAGCGCGTTTTGCCAAACACGAACGGCACGCAGTCAACGCCCGTTGTGCAGCATCGACTATGGCAAAGGCAATAGCGAAAATGATAAGCAAACTTATATAGGGGATTTTGACTTTATCCTCTACCGCATTTGTAGCGCTCTCCGGTGACAAAAGCACTAACCCGATCCAGACGATTAATACGTACATGACCTTCACCACTGGCTCGCTGCCAAATATTTTGGCAACCCATGCTGAAATCCATTCGGGCATTTTTATCACTCACAAAACTGTAGGGGTAACAAAATGCTACCACAGAATCTCGCTGTAGGGGTATGGCGGGCGCCTGACAGATTAACACCCATAACAATAAAACTATGCAGTTCTCCCTTGCCCCACTCCGCTGGGGCTTTTTTCTATCTGAAAGCGCATCCAGCTAACGGCGGCGGGTGCACTCCCCAATAGGAAAGGAGTAACTCACATGAATTCCCTTAAACAGCAACAACACCGGTACCGACTGACCGGTGCGGATTTCCACACCCCAAAAACCCGTGGCCTGCTTTTTCCCGCAGCGCTGCTTTTATTGACAACTTTCATTCTCCTTGTAGCGAGGTAAATATGAGTCTGGAATTAGCACTGAAAGAAAACACCGAAGTAATGCGGCAGTTGATCGCGGCGCTTGCCGGTGGCAAGACCTTCACCGCCGACACACCACACCAACCCAAAGCGGACACCCCAACCGCCGACAGAGAGGCGACCAAACCCCGTAAGGGGCCGTTCTACTGGAAAGACATCGCGCAGGGAGTTCAAGGGGTTGCGGACACCGTAGAAGAACTACAGTTCATCCTTGACCGCGGCGCGGTAGAAACAACAAAGGTGGAATACCTGCAGCTACAAGAAGAGGCAAGTAAAGCCACGTTCAAGCCAGTAACGCTCGAAAGCCAACCGTTGCCAGTTGCTGTGGCGCTTGCCTACCTGTTTGGTGAGAAAGGTCGTGCCTTTAACGAGGAAATGATCACCGAAGCGATTGCCATCACGGAAACCGAAGACGGCAAAGAACGTGACGCGCAGATCGACGCGCTGACGATGGCACTCAAGGGCGTTCCGCGTGCCGCTAAGCTACACGGTGAAGGGGTATTCGACCTCGCGCTACAGATGTTTGAACATTGGAATGCGCTACCGGGTATCGCCGAACGCCGCACCTATGCCGAACTGTTGCTCGATACACCAAAAGAAGACCGCGCCAAGATCAAACCCGTTAAGCCGAAAGGCACCACCAAGCAGAAAGCAGAAACGCCGGATGTTGACCCTAAAGCGCTCTTTGCTGAGGCCGAACAACTGATCCTGACGCTGGCCAAAGGCGGCTACCGCAGTGAAGCCGTGAAGATCCTGGCCGACTTCGGCGCGACCCGCCTGGGTGCGGTTAAACCCGAAGACCTCCCGGCGGTAATTGCAGCCGCTGAGAAAGCGTTGGAGGGTTAACCATGCCAGACCAACATGCTCGATTATCACCATCCTCCGCCCACCGTTGGCTAAGGTGTGCGGGTAGCCTGGCGCTGGAGGCGGGTATTGAGGATAGCGGTTCTGAATTCGCTATCGAAGGCACCGCCGCCCACGCCATTGGTGAATGTGTTCTGCGTAATCGCCTGGATCCGACACTCGCGGGTAAACCGATGAAAGGCGGCCAGCAAGCCGCCGATTACATTGGTACCTACCCGCTGGCGGGCGGAGGTGAATGCGCAGACGCGGGGCCGCAAGTCACAGAAGAGATGGCGGAAAACGTTCAGATCTATGTCGATACGGTGTGGAATCTGGCGGAAGGTAACACATTGCTGGTCGAGCAACGTGTCGATTTCTCGGATGTGATAGGGGTACCGGAGCAATTCGGTACAGCCGACGCCGTTATCTTTGCCGGTACCGAACTGCAGATCCACGATTTGAAATTTGGCCGCGGCGTCAAAGTGGACGCAGAGAAAAACGAACAGCTACAGCTCTATGCCCTGGGCGCCCTCGATCAGTTCAGCCTCTTGTATGACTTCGTTCGCGTGCGTTTGTTCATTCACCAGCCACGGCTTAACCATTGCTCTGAGTGGGTTATCAGCGTTGAGGATCTGCGAGCGTTTGGCGAACGCGCCAAAGAGGCCGCCGCCGCCGCCATCACCACTGCCGCAATTGCAGAGTGTGAAGGCGTCGAAACATTACCGGCAGACGTGTTTACACCTGGCGAGAAACAATGTCGCTGGTGTAAGGCGGCTGGCGGTCGGTGTGCTGCTCAGGCGCAGAAACACCTTGATACTGTTGCGGGTGATTTTGTTGACCTCACGCAGCCGCTGGCCCCCCAGTTGGATGATTCCCCGCAGCGTATTAACGTACTCACCCCCGAGCAACTGGCAGACCTTTACGGACAGGCCGACGCTATCGAGGGCTTTTGCAAAGCCTTACGCGCCCGAGTAGATGCCGAGTTGAACGCCGGTCACCGCGTACCGGGATACAAGCTGGTCGAAGGCAAGCAAGGCAACCGGGCATGGAGCAGTGAGGAAGAAGCCGAAGCCTTGTTTAAGTCGTTCCGCCTTAAGAAAGAACAGTGCTACTCGTTCAAACTGATAGGCCCCGCCCCTGCTGAAAAGCTGTTGAAGAAAGCAAACCCGCGCCAGTGGGCAAAGCTAGAGAAAATAATCACCCGCCCGGATGGCAAAAACACCGTAGCGCCGGAAAGCGATCCGCGCCCGGCAATCACTATCAACCCTGTAAACGATTTTGAAGATGTAGACGCTATCGACGCGGATGCAGAGTCTCTTATCTAAGGAAATGCCCCATGAAAATTAAATTAGCTAACGTCCGTTTGGCCTTCCCTGAGCTGTTCGAAGCAAAGCAGTTTGACGGTGAAGGTGATTTCAAATTCTCCGCAACCTTCTTAATCCCCAAGAACCACCCCGCCAACAAAGAGATTGAAGCGGCGATCCTCTCGGTGGCTAAAGCTAAGTGGGGCGCGAAAGCCGAATCAATCCTCGCCTCTATCCGCGGCAATAACCAGAAATTTGGTTACCGCGATGGTGCTGAGAAACCGGAATACGATGGCTATGAGGGTTGCATGTACATTCGCGCCAGCAACAAGGCCCGCCCCCTTGTCATTGACCGCGACCGCTCCCCGCTGACCGCTGCAGATGGCCGCCCTTACTCCGGTTGCTACGTCAACGCAACGATCACCATTTTCGCCTACGAGAACAAGGGCAAAGGGATCAGCGCTTCGCTCGGCGGCGTCCAGTTCTTCAAAGATGGCGACGCCTTTGCCGGTGGCGGTATCGCCAGCGTTGACGAGTTTGACGAAGTGAGCGACGGCGCGGACGCCGAATTGATCTAACTCTTCCCACCCGGCCCGCGCCGGGTGCTTTTCCTACAAAAAAAACGCCATACTAAGGTTGCTGCGGATCCTTATTTCGGTAGTCTGAACAATCAAGCGTAAGTAAACGTCCGTTAATAGCCATTATTTTTTTTCTTGTTGGGTAGATAATCATTAAGAATATAGAAAAAAACACACATGCCAGTGCAAGGATAACGGCCTCTATCAAACTAACTTCCAACCCATCATACTTAAAGTAGGCCCACACCAAGAATGCTGTATAAACCAAATAAATAATCGAGGTAAGCCGAGCTAAAAAAGCTCTGCGTTTATATTGCCTATTAATTTCAAAATAAAACCTAACACCATTGAATTTTAAAAAACTCAATAAGTGGTTAATTCGCCACTGAGGTAATTTCAAATCTAGCCTACCCATTATAAAGATAAGATGTTGCCTAGCTCTTGAGTTATTAAAGCCAGTAAGCTGTTTCATTACTCTCTTACGTAATTCTCTTGAGATATATAGTTTTTGATGATCCGATAGATGCTCACCGTAGTCTTTATAATAATTATTTAGTTGTGTTATTTTGCTGGTTTTAAAAAATTGGAAAATTGATTGAAGCGCCTTCCAAATTGCCGCAACAATCGGAAGTATAGCGCCTAGGGTTTTCCATAGCTCATCCTTTATTAATAATTCCTCGTACATTCTTCATCCTTTAAAACGGTAAATAACATGCCTAATATACTTTGGCTTGACCTCGAAACCTACAGCGAAATACCCATTAAAAACGGTACCCACGCCTACGCGGAGGGTATCGAGATAATGCTGATTGCGTGGGCTATTGATGACGCCCCCATCAACGTTCACGACTTCACCGAAAGCAACATACTCCCCCCGCAACTGCTTACCGCGTTGGGCGATGAAGATGTCCTGATCTACGCCCACAACAGCCATTTTGACCGCACTATGCTACGTCACTCTCTACAGCGCCACCTACCCGGCGTAGTTGCGGGCGGTGTTGAGCGCTGGCGCGATACAATGGTGAAAGCACTGGCTCACGGTCTGCCAGGTGCGTTAGGGGCGCTATGTGAAGTGCTCAGTATCTCGCAGGACAAAGCAAAAGATAAGGAGGGCAAAGCGCTGATCCAGCTTTTTTGCAAACCTCGTCCCAAAGGCAACAAACTGCGTCGGGCAACCCGCAAAACGCACCCGGAAGAGTGGCAGCGTTTCGTGGCTTACGCCGGTCTTGATATTGAAGCAATGCGGGCGGTAGACAAAAAACTACCGAGCTGGAACTACCAAGGCAGTGAACTCGCGTTGTGGCACTTTGACCAGCATATCAACGATCGCGGCGTGTGTATGGACATTGAACTCGCAGAGGCTGCATTACGCACCGTTGACGCAGAACAAGCCATTCTGGCAAAGCGCACGCAGGACATGACAAACGATGGAGTGCAGGCGGCAACCCAGCGCGACGCTATGCTACGGCATATCGCCAGCGCGTTCGGCGTCGATTTACCCGATATGCAAAAGAGCACGCTTGAACGCCGCATAGCCGACCCTGATTTACCTGGCGCACTGCGAGAACTGCTGGCGATCCGTTTGCAGTCCAGTACCACCAGCACCAGCAAGTACAAAACACTGCTCAAAGGGGTAAGCAGTGATGGCCGGTTGCGCGGCACGTTGCAGTTTTGCGGCGCGTCACGTACAGGCCGCTGGGCCGGTCGCCTCTTCCAGCCTCAAAACCTCCCGCGCCCAACGTTCGCTCAAGGCGAACCGGACCAACAGGAACAAATAGACAGGGGAATCGAGGCCATCAAAAACGGATGTGCGGATTTACTCTACCCCAACGTAATGGAGGTTGTCAGCTCGTCGTTGCGCGGTTGCATCATGGCACCCAAGGGTAAAAAGCTGGTTGTGTCTGACCTATCAAACATCGAGGGGCGCGTGTTGGCCTGGCTGGCGGGGGAAGAATGGAAGCTGCAGGCGTTCCGCGATTTCGACGCCGGTACTGGGGCCGATCTCTACAAGTTGGCCTACGCCCGCGCCTTCAACATGTCGCCAGATGAGGTGACAAAAGACCAGCGGCAAATCGGTAAGGTGATGGAATTGGGCCTCGGCTACGGCGGCGGGGTGGCGGCGTTCGTCACCTTCGCCCTGACATATGGCCTCGACCTTGACAAGCTGGCCGACGCCGCCCTACCGAACATTCCGCTATCTATCCAGCGTGAGGCGCAAAGTTGGTGGCGTGCTTCTGTCCAGCAGAAGAAAACCTACGGCCTAAGCGAAAGGGTTTTCATTACCTGCGATTCGCTTAAGCGCATGTGGCGCAACGCTCACGTTGCTACCGTGCCGTTCTGGTATGACTTGGAAGACACCGTGCGCCGGGCGATAGCGTCGCCAAAGGTAACCCTACAATGCCAGCGGCTTAAGGTGCGTCGTGATGGTAGTTGGCTGCGTATCGCCTTGCCTTCTGGCCGTGCCGTCTGTTACCCCGGTATAGGGATTGAGGGCAGCAACTTAAGTTACATGGGTACCAACCCGTATTCACGTAAATGGCAGCGCTTGAAAACTTACGGCGGGAAACTGGTGGAGAACGTCACACAAGCCGCCGCCCGTGATGTCCTTGCCGGTAACATGCCATGCATTGAGGCCGCAGGTTATGACATCGTTCTGACGGTTCACGATGAAGTGATCACCGAAGCACCAGACACCGACGACTATTCACACGATGCGTTAAGCGCCCTACTCGCAACTAACCCCAAATGGGCCTTAGACCTGCCGTTAAGCGCTGGCGGATTTGAGGCTTACCATTACAGAAAGGATTAATTTAAATGAAAAGGTGTAAAACCTGTAATAAATACACTGGCGCGCCTAAACCGGTAACACTTGGCGACAAATGCGACTTTTCAATCTCAACCAGCAACGGGCGCACCACTCGGCACCGTGTCGTAACTGGCAAACTCTATCGTACATGGGCGGGTGGAGAATGCGACGTCCTGTACAGGGGAAAGCTATATCGTGCCGATTTGATAACTCACCCCGACGACCCATCACCAATTAGCCTGGCCTTGATCGGGCGCTGCACCTGCGTTTAATGAGGTAAACACATATGGCATTTGAAAACCATGACAGCCCGTTATATTTCCGGGTTGCGCGTGAGGCTGCCCAAATCGAGCGCGAAGGCGATTACCGCCGTGCTGCAAAGGTGTGGGTAAAAGCCTGCCGCTTATCACGCAACACCAAAAACCAAGCGTGGAGCGAAAACCGCTCCGACTTTTGTATCGCCCAAATAGCGCGGGAAAAGTTTAAAGAAGGGGTAAGCCATGCACTCACCACATAGTAACACCACTGCGATAACGAGCGTTGTCGCTGAAATGGACGCCCAAGATCATAAGTGGGGTGCTGACCGAAATCAGCACCCTTTTTTGTGGCTAACGATCTTGGTGGAAGAAGTCGGGGAACTCGCTCAAGCGGCGCTACACCGTGAGTTCGGTGGTCCAGCTTCGGCGGGATTCAGAATGGAGGCGGTACAGGTGGCTGCCGTAGCCCTACAGCTTATAGAGCAGATAGATAGAGAAACGGCGGCAGATAATGGCCTACATCCGTGAATCAGTGATCGAGGCCAATCTGGTTAAACAGGTCAAAGCGGCGGGCGGCACGGCGTATAAATTCACGTCACCCGGCCGCCGTGGCGTTCCCGATCGTCTGGTGCTTTTACCCGGTGGTCGTGCTGTTTTCGTTGAGTGCAAAGCGCCAGGAGAAACACCACGGCCAGATCAATTACGCGAACACAACCGGCTGCGGGCCTTGGGCTTTGCGGTGGTAGTGCTCGACAGTAAAAATATGGAGGGGATATTGTGAGTAAACGTGATGACCCACAACTACGGGTACGCATCCCGCAGGGTTTAAAAGACGCTCTGGAGAAAGCAGCCAGGGAAAACGACAGAACACTGACAGCTGAGATCACCCGGCGGCTATTGAAAAGTCTAGAGGATGATGGCCTCACTTTTTTGGAGGAAGATTGAGAACCTCCCTTAGCCGCTCTACCGCGGAGCGTAGCTCGTCTTTGTTTGCATCTGCATAATCTAATGCGTACTCACGCTCATACTTTTCTTTCCAGTATGTAGCCTCATCAGCCATATTCTCATAGAGAGACACAAATTCGTTGTAACCGTTACTATCCTGAACTAAAGCATCTTGATTTAACGTCGTTTCAAGCCTATCAACTATTTCTGCCGTAAGAGTCCGCATATTTTCCTTTGCTTTTTCCTCCAAATCGGCCTTTAGCCCCGCGGGGATTCGAACTCTTAGCTGCGGATCTTCTCTGCTCATAAATCTCACCTGGATGTTGCCTTAAGAAATTATGCCTCACGGTGAGGTTGACAGCAACGCCTCACGGTGAGTACAGTTATATGGTCCTCACCGTGAGGCGTAAGGAGATTAGCAACATGGCTATCAAGGTCACACAGTTACATCACGTTGATATTTTTCACTTTATTTCGGATTTTCTCGAGACAGCGAAGCTTCTCAGCTCCTTGGAAACAGGAAACCAGTTAGCTTTTGAACTGATTGATTTTGCGCAAAAAGCCGCTCAGGAGGCAGCAAATGCAAACGAACAGCTTTGAAATGAAAAACGCACCGGTAGTTGGCGCTACCAGTGCGTTCAAACAGCAATTAAGTGAGAACTTAACGGGGTATAGCTTAGCAAACCCCACCGATACTGTCATCACCATGTCTAGCCGTGAGATTGCCGACCTGGTCGAAGCGCGACATGATAGCGTTAAACGTACCATAGAACGCCTGGCGGAGAAAAGAGTAATTCAGCTTCCACCAACGGTGAATACTGAAATAATCAATGGGTTAGGGAAAAAACAACAATCTACAATGTATCAAGTTTGCAAACGCGACAGCTATGTAGTGGTTGCTCAACTTTGCCCTATATTTACCGCTCGCCTAGTGGACCGCTGGCAACTGTTAGAAGCGCAGGTATTATCCCCCTCCGTTGACCCTATGACCGCGCTTAACGACCCCGCAACCATGCGCGGCCTGTTGCTGGGGTATACCGAAAAAGTGCTTACCCTTGAAAATCAGGTGCAGAAAATGAAACCGGATGTTGACGCCCTACACCGTATCGCAAAATCGGATGGAGGTACCTGTATCTCAAACGCAGCCAAGGATCTTCAAATCAGGCCAAAAGACCTCTTCACTTACCTCAGTGCCAATAGCTGGATTTACCGTCGAGCAGGTGGCAAAAGTTGGCTAGCGTACCAAAGCAAGATCCAGGCGGGCCTGTTGGAGCATAAAGTTACCGTAATCACCCACGGTGATGGTACCGAAAAAACTGTCGAACAGGTTCTGGTCACGCCAAAAGGTTTAACCAAACTTTCGCAGTTAATAGCTGAGCTAGTAGTGTAATAAAAATCCCCCTTCCATAAATACCTTAGGAAGGGGGATTGTATTAAGGTTTCTTCGGCGGAGGGGCTACAGGGGTTGTCGCATCAGATGAAGGTGGCTTATATCCCCCTGTTGCAATTCCTCCTGGCTCGGTTCTACTCGGTTTAGCTGGGGTATACCCGAAATTATTATCACTTCCGCCATTACGTACATTTTTAATTTTATTAGTCATAACATTTTCCTTAATTTTTTAATTTAAGCCGTTGGTGTCATTTTAAAAAACTCAACGGTCCTGATATCTGAAGATAATATTAGTATACCCAGGGTATCCTCCCGAGAACGCTCAAACCCACCATCTCCATTTACAACCCAGTGCTCACTTAGATAAATTTGTTCTGGTTCAGGGGCACTAGAGGCAAAAGCATCACCACGATATGCACCACCTATTTTACTTCCATCATTCAAGGTAACAACGACCCAACAATTAAGCCTTAAGCTAAAAAAATAGTCCCATGGTTTCCCCGTTGGATGTGGGAGTCTTTTGGCAACAAGATCCCATTTTCTTAGTAAAATTAAGCATCCCGGATTTACGGAAGGAAAGACAAAAAGCAGGAAAAAGCCATACACATAAAATATTATACTTTCGCTATCAACATATCCGTTTGTATAGAAATAAAAAAACGGCAATCCCCAGACTGCATAATTAATGCAGCTATAAGCTACTGCATCAATCACTTGCTCTGAAGATGTTTTATTAACTGAAGGTATTAACACCGCATACACTTTCAAACTAATAAATCCGGGGATCACAAAAAACATGAAGATAAGAATTTTATTTAAATCCAAAATTTCCATAATACTCCCCTAAGAACAAATCCATATGGTAAATAAGGATACCTTAAAAGGTCATCTATGCAAAAAAAATTCACCCCCCGCCCCTACCAAGACCTGATCATCACCCACATCCACGACACGCCCCGAGCAAACGTCTGGGCCGGTATGGGTATGGGTAAAACGGTGGCCCTGCTCACAGCGCTGGAAGATCGGTTCATGGCGGGCAGCGAGACACAACCAGCGTTAGTGCTGGCACCGTTACGCGTGGCACGTTCGACTTGGCCCGACGAGGCCGACAAGTGGGACCACCTACGAAACATCGAAGTACAACCGATTGTAGGCACAGCGAATGAGCGACTGGCCGCGCTCAAAAACAGTAACGCGAGCGTGTACACGAGCAACTATGACAACCTCGTATGGCTGGTTGAACAGCTCGGCAATCGCTGGCCGTTCGGCACCGTGATCCCCGATGAGAGTACAAGGCTAAAGTCGTTCCGATTGCGGCAGGGTGGCAAGCGTGCTGCAGCGCTGGCGAAAGTGGCACATAAGCATGTCCACCGCTGGGCCAATCTCACCGGCACACCTGCACCTAACGGCCTGATCGACCTATGGGGGCAAGCCTGGTTTGTTGACCAGGGCGAACGCTTGGGCCGCACCTATGGCGCGTTTACGTCGCGTTGGTTCAACAGCATTCAGTTCCCCGGCCAGCAATGGTCGAAGCTGGAGCCCTGGCCCTTCGCACAGGAGCAAATGCAGGCAGCGCTAGCTGATGTGACTATCTCACTGGATGCCGCCGACTGGTTCGATATTGAAGAACCTATCCACAACGTGATCCGCGTTGATCTACCGGCCAAGGCTAGGCAGCAATACCAGGCAATGGAAAAGGAAATGTTTCTGGAGCTGGAAGGTAACGACATCGAAGCACCGAACGCGGCCGCCAAGACGGTGAAGTGTTTGCAGTTGGCGAGTGGGGCTATCTACACAGACGACCAAGGTAATTGGCAGGAAATACATGACGGGAAGCTACAAGTGCTAGAAAGCGTGATCAGTGAATCGGGAGGGATGCCAGTGCTGGTCGCTTACCACTGGAAACACGACCTCGCCCGGTTGTTGAAGGCGTTTCCCAAAGGCCGCCACCTGGACGACGATCCGCAAACGCTACGCGACTGGAACGCGGGAAAAATCCCGGTGTTGTTCGCCCACCCGGCAAGCGCTGGCCACGGCCTGAATATGCAGGACGGGGGAAACATTTTGGTGTTCTTCTCGCACTGGTGGGACTTGGAACAGTACCAGCAAATTATTGAACGCATTGGGCCAACCCGGCAGATCCAGGCTGGTTATAACCGCCCAGTGTGGATACACCACCTTACTGCCGTTGGCACCATGGATGAAATGGTAATGGAGCGGCGCAATTCTAAACGTGAAGTGCAGGATATCCTGTTAGAAGCAATGAAAAAGAGAGGCATGTGATGAACGAGCAGGTCATAAAATTACCCCCGGTGCTTATCACCCGAGAAAAAGTGCAGCAGTTACTTGGCGGCATGTCGAGAACGACGTTTTGGCGCAGGAAAAAACAGTGGGCAAAAGAGGGTAAGCCATTCCCCTCCCCAGCTCCTGGAACAAACCCGATCAACGGTGGCGAACAATACCGCTTCAGCGACGTTATGCGCTTCTTCCGGGATCACGGCTTCATTGATGATACACAGGCTGATATATGAGCGGCGAGGGTGTCGAGCGCCTCTTGCTGTTCTTTCAGGTATGAGTGCTGGTCATATACGGCAAGCACTCCCCCCAGCTTATGCCCAAGCACTTTTTCCGAAACATGGGGAGGTATGCCCAGCTCACTCATCTTTGTCTTAGCTGTTCGGCGTAAGTCATGCATTGCCCAGTCATGCACCCCCATCTCATTACGGATCTGTTCCGCAAGATTAAGCAGCACCCCTGCCGACATCGGCCGATCTTCCTTACTAACAGCAGGTGGGAAAAGTTGCTTGATGTCCGGGTATAGATTTATCGCTTCCTCAAGCAGTGCCACAGCATCCCTCGAAAGTCCCCTTTCAAACGGCTGGCGAGTTTTTGAGTTTTCCGCAGGAACTCGCCACGTTCTATTTTTTAAGTCAAACTCCCCCTTCTTCGCCTTTCTGAGTTCAACCCCCCTAGCGCCAGTTAACAGCAACAGTTTTACGAGCAGCTTGTTTTGATAGGTTATGCTGGATCCTTCCAGGGCATGCCAGAATCGGCCAATCTCATCGTCGCTAAAGTAACGTTTCACGACCTTAACCGGCGTTCCTACGTCGTTCACCCGCAATGCGGAGATCGGGTTAAGCTTTATCTTTTCCGTTCGGACGCAGTAGGCAAAGGCCTGCTTGAGCTTTGAGAGCATTATCCCTGCAAACGTCTCCGCGCCGTTCTCCCGCATTCTTTTGAATACAGGTTGCCAGTGGGATATCTGCATATCATCGACTACCATAGCGCCAACATAGGGCGATACGTGGCGAGCGAATGCCCTCTTCCAATACTCAAGTTTGACGAGTCGGGACGCCTGGGCACTCGCCGCCCAATGAGCCAAACAGGCATCTACCGTGGCCGCGCTTGTTTGCTTATCAAATGCCATGGCCTTAACGGTTATCGGATCTTTGCCCTCAGCAAGCGCCCGCTTGGCCTCCTGAACCATATCACGCGCATCTTTTAGTGATATGGCGTCATAAGTTCCCAGTGTCATGCGTCTGGCTTTACCAGCGTAACGGTAACGGTACTGAAAGACGATCAGCCCCAATGGGGTTATGCGGATGGATAGGCCACCGCCGTCCGGCATCTCAATTAATTTGGGGATTGGCTTGCCGTTGAGTTTGCGCAGCTTGGCGTCAGTGAGCACTGTGTACATCTCCGATTATGTACACTGATATGTACACAATTTTCATGGCTTGGACTGAAACAATGTAGTACAGATTGAAACATCACATTCAGTCTTTATCAAGCTACACAGCGATTTGAGGCGAGAAAATGAAACGGGGTGGGATTTAGTGAAACTGGGGGCATTGCTTACACGACAGATCACATGCAGTACAGATATTTTGATTAGTAATAAGTAAGTTATGCATCATATCTCGCCCACAATTGCCAGATTGGCGCACAACTTGATACGCCAATAAAACGCGTACCTTCAAGCGGCTGTTTACAGCCCCGTGGATAGTAACATTAAATTTGTAGCGGATAAATAAAGCGCAATCGCACCCGCATCAATAGGTTATTGCCGCCTACCGAAACAATTTGTAAGACTCCGTGAATATCACGATGCTTGACTTTTAAACATAGCACGGCCAAATTAATCCGGGTAAAATAATAAAATCCGGGTATAAAAAGGAAAAATACCATGGCCTCCGCCAAATGTACCGCATTTCTACGTTACCAGCGTGTCGCTACGGGCTCCTACGCCGAAGTCTCCAAAATGCTGGCAACGATCGATCTTTCAGCCGGTGGCCTGCTGGTGTTTGATGATGCCACTGGTGCGCAGGTCGATTACCCCTGGCCTGAAGGTTATACCTGGCCGCAACCTGAGGAAAACACCCCAGCACCTGAGGCAGAAGCTAACGCTCAACCCTCCGTTGGCCGGCCAAAGCTTGGCGTAGTGGCTCGTGAAGTGACGCTTCTCCCCCGCCATTGGGAATGGTTAGCACAACAGCGTGGCGGTGCCTCTGCGGCATTGCGTCGCCTGGTTGATGAAGCTCGGCACAATATGGCGGAGCAAGACCATGAGCGCCGGGCAAAAGAGAATGGCTACCGCTTTATGACCGCTATAGCCGGTTCTCTTCCTGGTTATGAAGAAGCGGTGCGTGCGCTGTTTGGCCATGATGGCAAACTTTTTGCCGAACGTATCGCATCCTGGCCAGCCGACATCCAGGCTCATCTGGCCTGGATGACCCGTGATGCGTTCACCTCTTGAGAGTGCAACGATAAGCACGATCAATGCTATTACACTCCTTTTAAGTGCAGGAAAACGTTAAATGCCAACCCGTTCGCAACAAGGGCAGATGCCGCTTTGGCGTATCTACCTGATCTTTTTAGTGCCGATGGTACTGTCCAACTTCCTGCAGGGATTTTCCGGCACCCTTAACGGCATCTATATCGGCCAAATGCTCGGCACTCATGCGCTGGCCGCCATTGCCGGTATGTTTCCCGTTGTCTTCTTCTTTATCTCATTGGTGATTGGCGTCGGCGCCGGGGCATCAGTGCTGATTGGGCAGGCATGGGGGGCCAATGAGCCGGAGAAGGTGAAAACCATCGCTGGCACGGCGCTGATGCTGGGCATCATCATTGGTTTGCTGGCCGCCGTGTTTGGCTCTCTGTTTGCGCGGCAGGCGTTACAAACTCTGGGCACGCCGCCAGATGTGCTGGAAGAAGCGGTTTCCTACGCCCGTATTATGATGCTGATCATGCCGCTGCTGCTGGTGTTTATTCTGTTCACTCAGCTACTGCGCGGCGTCAGCGATACGGTTTCTCCGCTGTTGGCACTGTTGCTGTCTACCAGCGTTGGCTTGTTGCTGACGCCAGCGCTGATCCTTGGCTGGCTGGGCTTGGCCCCGTTGGGCATTCAGAGTGCAGCCCTGGCTGGAATGGTGGGGAACGCGCTGGCCATGGTCTATCTGGCGCTGCGCCTGCGCCGTAAACAACACGTCCTGGCCCCCGACCGTGCCATGCTGGCCGCATTGAAGCTCAACCCAGTAGTACTACGCAAAGTGTTGCGCATTGGTTTACCGACCGGCTTGCAGATGGTGGTGATCTCGATCTCTGAACTGGCCATTCTGGCGCTGGTAAACCGCCACGGTTCAGATGCAACCGCAGCCTATGGGGCTGTTACACAGATCGTCAACTACGTGCAGTTCCCGGCGCTGTCGATCGCCATTACGGCTTCGATTCTCGGTGCTCAGGCGATCGGCGGTGGACATATGGAACGGATTAGCCCCATTCTGCGCACCGGGTTGATGATCAATTTCTGGCTGACCGGCACGCTGATTGTCTTGGGCTACGTGCTTTCACATTGGTTATTGGGCCTGTTCCTCACTAACCCTAACGTGCTGGCACAAGCAGAATATTTGTTACATATCATGCTGTGGAGCATGCTGGTATTTGGTTTTCAGGCGATTGTCGGTGGTATCATGCGTGCCAGCGGCGTCGTATTGGTCCCCGTGTCCATTTCAATTTTATGTATTCTGGTTGTGCAGCTACCTGCCGCCTACCTTCTCAGCAGCCACTTTGGCCTCGAGGGCGTATGGATGGCCTTCCCGATTGCCTATTTGGCCATGCTGGCGTTGCAGAGCGCTTTTTACAGGCTGGTATGGCGGCACAAAAAGATCGAGCGCTTGGTATAGCGTTGTTGATACAAAAGCGTGTTGAGTACGTTCACCGTCCATTATTTTTTGGGGTTTGTTTCTATGTTGACCATTCTGCAGTTGTTTCAAGCCATCGGGCTGGGACTGGTGTTGCTGCTACCACTGGCTAACCCACTCACCACCGTGGCGTTGCTGCTTGGCCTGTCGGGTAATATGACGAGCGAAGAACGTAATCAGCAGTCGCTGATGGCCTCGGTGTATGTGTTCTTTATCATGACGATAGCGTTCTACGCTGGTCAATTGGTCATGAAAACCTTCGGCATTTCCATTCCCGGCCTGCGCATCGCCGGTGGTTTGATTGTCGCCTTTATCGGTTTCCGCATGCTGTTCCCGCAGCAAACGGCGAGTGAAACGCCGGAGGTGGAAACCAAAAGCAAAGAGCTGCGCAAAAAGACCTCCGCCAATATCGCCTTTGTGCCCTTAGCAATGCCGAGCACCGCCGGGCCGGGTACTATTGCGATGATCATCAGTACTGCATCCAGTATCAAAGAAAACACGCTAGGCTTTGCCCATTGGGTGTTACTGGTGGCTCCGGTGGCGACGTTCCTGGTGGTTTCCGTGATTTTGTGGGCCTGCCTGCGCAGTTCGACCGGCATCATGCGCCTGGTGGGCAAGAGCGGCATTGAGGCCATCTCCCGCCTGATGGGATTCCTGCTGGTCTGTATGGGCGTTCAATTTATCATCAACGGCGTATTGGAAATTATCTCCACCTATACCCCAAACACGTTCTAAATAAACCTGCAACCAAGGCGTACCAAGGTGGTGCGCCTTAACCTCAGACGCAGGTCATGCGCTGGCTGCAGCAACAAATCGGCGAATTTGCTCTATATGTTGCGGGCCGTAAGCGCACTGCCCGACTTCGATCTTCGGTTTGTTGCGCCCATGGAAATCGCTGCCGCAGGTAACGAATGCCGCGCGTGCAGTGGCAAAATCATACAACTGACGAGCCAGTTCCGGCCCATGGTAACTGGAGAATACTTCAACCCCCATCACCCCTGCTTTCAGCATACGCTCAATCACCTGAGTGTGATCCTGCTTAACGTTGGCACCGATATGCGCCACGATCGGGATGCCACCATTCTGGCGGATCACCTCAACCATGTCGCTCATGGCCGGGTAGGTTACCGGCATGTAGCACACTTTGCCTGGCCCAAAAAAATCCCAGTAAAAGTTGATCAAAGGCATATCCGCTCTGGCGCCACCGGCACGATAAGGAACCAACAGCGGATGCTCGTCATTGCGCTCATCTTCCAGTATCACCTCCCCCATCTGCTCTTCCTGTGGAAGAGCGCCACCACACAGCTGCTGCAACCGCTGTTCATCCAGATAGAAATTCAGTTCACGCAGCTTTTCGAACTTTCTTGGCGTCAACTCCCGCTGGATCGCACTAAAATTCTGGTGGATCGCCACAAAGTCTTCACTGGGGGTAAAACCATATCCCAGCAGATGATAGTTGCGCCCCTCAAAGGTGCAGTCAATCTCAATACCGGACAACACATTCAGGCTGGATGAGGCTAAGGCTTTGGCTGCTGCTACCGAATAAGCGCTGTTATGGTCGGTTACGGCCAGTGTGCTGATCCCCTGCTCCTGGCAACGCGCGATCAGCACGTCAACCGGGAAGTCCGCATCATCGCTATAGTTGGAATGCATGTGCAGATCAATCTTTTCCATCTTATCTCCTCGGTTCCTGCTATCTGATTCGCACCATTGATTATGCTGGTTTTATCACAGGCCCATTTGGTCTTTTTGACCAAAGCACACTATGTTTAACCTGCAATTGAAGCACTGCGCTGGCCTGATGAATTTAATACCCATTGTATTACGAGACTAACAAGCCCGTCGGTGAAGTACATCTCAGCGATAGCACATCATCCGCAAGGCCCATCTGCGGTTCTACACGATGATTATATTGAGGGAACATCAATGCTAAAAACTCTTCACGCTTTCATTTATATTTTGCTGATTTGCTGGCTGGTTCCTGCCACGGCGGAGACCAATAACAACCCTCAAGTTCAGGTAAGCGACAGCGTTTCTTATCAGTTGATCGACCGCTGGAGCAGTGAGCGGTTAAACCAGATTCTCAATGTCGATACCCCTAAATTTGCCGGAGTGACGGTTAAATATACCCCGGCCCACAACGCCGTTAACCTGTATCGCGTAACCTATCATTCGGTGATCCCGGAGCTCGGCAACCGGCCAACGGTCGCTTCAGGCCTGCTGGCGATCCCAGATACCGCAGGTAAAACATTCCCACTCGTGTCTTACCAGCACGGCACGGTCTATGGAAAATATCAGGTTCCCTCATTCCCGGAACAGTCACCGGAAACCCAGTTGATGATCGCGCAGTTTGCCGGGCAAGGCTATGTGGTTATTGGTGCTGACTATTTTGGCTTAGGTGTTTCTACAGAGCCTGAAGGCTACATGGTGAAAGGCAGCCACCAGCAGGCCACTTATGACATGCTGGTGGCCGCCCAAAGCGTGCTCAAGCACATGGGGCTGAGCAACGATCGTCTGTTCCTTTCCGGCTGGTCACAGGGCGGTTTTGTGACCATGGCTATGCTTGAGAAGCTGGAGAGTGTCGGCATCAAACCTCAGGGCACCACCACCGCCAGCGCCCCCGTTGACGTGTTTGCTTTGATGAACGGTTTTCTATTTTTCCCGCGCAAATTTGACGCAAGTTGGTTGAACAGCATCGTGATCCTATCGGCTTTCGCTTACGAGAATTACTACGGGATTCCAGGGATGGCCCGCGCATTGCTCAATGACGAATATTACGAGGTCGCCAAGAAAGCCTATGAGCGCCAACCGTTCAATCCAGACGATATTCCTACCGATCTGCACAAACTGATACGGCCGGAATATTTCAACCCGCAATACTTTGCCAACTCGGCCTACGGCAAGCTGATCGCTACAGCCCAAGCCTATCGCTGGGTGATCCAGTCACCGGTTCGTAACTATTACGGCGAAACAGACGAAGCCATCACGGTTGGCGTTGGCCGTATGGCGATGACCTACGCACAAGCGATGGGCTCAGGTAATACCAAGGTTGAGGCGATCTCCACGGGGGATACCACGCACCGGGGCACCTTTGCGACCGCCGTGCCGCAGTGGAAATTGTGGTTCGATAGCAAATAATGCGCATTAAGCCGTTTGGCTTTCCTGCTAAACACAAGGCCCCGGTAAAGGGGCCTTGTAGCGATATGGAAAGACGTTGAGCTGATTACTCAGACATCGCCTGATAGGCGGTAGTGACCTTCCAAAGATAGCGCGGTGCCTGGGGTGCCGGGTGCTTCTTCTGGATATGTTTGTAAAACTCATCCGGGCTCATCTGGTTAATACGGTTTACCGCTACGCGCTTATCGGATGAGAATGTGCGCAGCATCGCCCCGGCGCCATTGACATAAGAAACAATGGTGGCATAGCGAAGCGTTTGTGGATCGGTAATCCCGGCTAGCTGCTGGCTTTGAAGAATATTGATATAGGCCGTTCCCAGATCAATATTAACCGCCGGATCCTTCAACTCACGTGAACTGGGTTGCCCATCTTTTCCTTTCATGCGATAGGCATCACGCCCGGCGGTTGACGCCTTCAGTTGCATTAATCCCACGGCATTTGAGGTGCTGACGACGTTCGGGTTAAACCCGGACTCCACCTGAATAATGGCTTTAATCAGCTTTTCATCAACACCATAGTTACTGGCTGCCTGACGAATATAATCACTATAAGCGACCGGTGTACCGGTACGGTTGCTGGATGTTTGCGGTGGAGGCTTGAGCCAGCCGCCCGATGTACCACTGCTTGCGGTGTTGCTGGTTGTCTGCGGATCGTTCGCGCAACCGGCTAATAATGAGATTGCCATCAGGCAAACGATTTTTGTTTTCACAGAATCCCTCGCTCCTTTTAATAAGTTGCTTAGCATATACAACCTGTAAGGACGCTTGCATGACTTTTTTGGTCTATTCTAAGGGTATCCATATATCAAGAGGTGATTTATGAGTCAATCTCCACCCACCTGTTTTGTGGTGACTTTCAACGTTCAGGAAGACGGTTTTACCGACATATCCAAGCTAAGCGGGCAGCTTACTCGCGAAGGTTTTACCACCACAGTCACGGATGAACGAGGCATTCGCCATCAACTGGAGAGCACCAGTTTTGCGTTGATTACGCCGTTAGATCAACAGGTTGTGCAACAACTGGCCCAGGGATTCGGCCATGCTGCCTTAGGCAAGCCCCCACAGGTTACCGTTGCCACCTCCCGGGACTACGTCAAGCGGTTACATGCTGATACATTAAAATAGCCTGATTCACCGTCGTGGAGTTCATCGCCGATCTTGGGCACGAAATCTGCGACGGTTCCCTGATCTCCTCTACCCTTTATTGCCGCTGATAAATATCAGGCCGGACGATATGCCAGGCAAAGTTCTCTTCATTAATTGGCTGATAACCCACTTTTTGATATAGCCACGGAGCACTGTTGGTCACCAACATAATGCGCCGCAGGCGTTGTAACACCGGATGCTCCAGCGAACACTCCATTAGCCAACGTGCCAATCCCTGCCGCTCAAATTCTGGCGTGACGAAAACGTCGCACAAATAACCAAACGTTGCATAGTCAGTCACCAAACGGGCAAAACCAATTTGCTGATGCGAATGGTAAAGCCCAAAACACAGGCTGTTTTCTATCGACAGGCACACCGTTGCCGATGAAATCCCTTTTGCCCAACTGCTAGTGGTCAAAAATGCGTGGGTAAACACCAGATCCAATTCACTCTTGTCGGTGCTGATGTGAAATACACCACGCTGCCACTGCATATTTTGCTCCATTTACCACTCCTGATACACACTGATTAAAGACACAGCGCACAAACATCGCTGAGCTGCCAGTAACTTGCAACAGTTTGCGTACTTAAATTAATCAATAGCGTATATACTTTGACCGGAACACGGCAGTGAAATTATCGTCAATAGTTGGTATGGCTGTGCGCCATGTCGTGTTTTCGCAATTGGAAAGACGCTAACCTAATGAAATCGCAGGCAACACAGAGGGGAATGACTATGTGGCAAGCCGTTAGTCGTCTGTTGAGTGAACATCTTGGCAGCGCAGAAATCCGCGAAAGGACTGAACTACCCGGGGGCGAAATTCATTCGGCGTGGCGCGTGAGTTACGGTGACAGCGAAGTGTTTGTGAAATGCGATACCCGCGAACTGCTGCCGATATTCACTGCCGAAGCCGATCAACTGGCCCTGTTGGCGCGCAGTAAGACCGTACGTGTGCCCGAAGTGTACGGTGTTGGCAGCGATCGCGATTACAGTTTTCTGCTGCTCGAATATCAACCGCTTAAACCCTTAGATGCCCATGGTGCACACCGTCTGGGCCAGCAGTTGGCTCGCCTGCATCAATGGAGTGAGCAACCACAATTCGGCTTGGATTTCGATAACGATCTTTCCACCACACCACAGCCTAATGCCTGGCAACGCCGCTGGGCCGAATTCTTTGCCGAACAGCGCATCGGTTGGCAATTGCAGTTAGCGGCGGAAAAAGGCATGACCTTCGGTGATATTGATGAAATCATCGACGTGGTGTATCTGCGGCTGCAAAACCACCAGCCACAGCCTTCCCTACTGCACGGTGATTTGTGGCCCGCCAACTGTGCGCTGGCCGCCGATGGACCATTCCTGTTCGATCCTGCCTGCTACTGGGGCGATCGCGAGTGCGATCTGTCCATGTTGCCGCTCTATCCAGACCTGCCCGCGCAGATTTACGATGGCTATCAAAGCGTCTGGCCGCTGGAGGCTGGCTTTATCGAGCGGCAACCGCTGTATCAGCTGTATTACCTGCTCAACCGCAGCAACCTGTTTGGTGGCCAACATTTGGTTAACGCCCAGCGCGCCGTCGACGCTCTGCTGCGTCCTGACGCCTTCTAAATCATCAGGGCGCTGCAAGCAGCGCCCTAACATTTCCCACCACTGCTACACAGCGCCCGCCATCTGCCCCAGCAGTTTAAGCACAAAATAGGCAATCACTGCGATGATCGCTGGCAGAATATACAACGGGAAATACTGCAGAAAGATGGTATGACGCGGCAGCGTAATCCGTTCTTCTAACTGCGCACGCGTTTGCCCGTCACTCCCTTTCGCCTGCTCTAAAATCATCTGATCTTCCAACCCTTCACGGATAAACTTCACCTGACGCGACATCCGCGCCCCGGAAGTCTGTAACGCCAAGCCCACAAAAATCAGAAAGTAGATGATGATGAACATCAGATTCGCCCCGCTGAACAGGCTTTTCTCCAGGTCCGGCACCGGCGAGTTGTACCAGAAAATATTCAGGAACGAGGTATTAAAACGTACCATATCCACGATAACGTGAACAAAATCCAGCATCACGGCGTTAATCCCTTTGGTTTTCTCACTGTGCTGATACACAAAGCTCAACAGCGAAACCAGCGTTGAAAGTAACGCCGGGATAAAAACCACCCATCCCAGAAGACGTTTCAGTATGGCAATGCGCCCAGCCTGTTGATACGTCATGTATTCCCCTTGTGTCAGTGACATAACCATAATGGGCTAAGTCTACCTGTAGTTAATGAAACTCGCCCACCGTTTTCTTTACCCAGCGCTGCCGGCAAAAATGTTAAACTGGCGAAAGCATAATCTTTTACCGGCGCAGTAGGAGTTACTCATTAATGACTTATTCACAACGCATAGATACCGCTATTTTTGACATGGACGGTTTGTTGATCGATTCAGAACCTCTGTGGTTGCAGGCGGAACTGGATATCTTTGGCGAGCTGGGGCTGGATCTCTCCGATCGCCACAAGCTGCCAGATACGCTGGGCCTGCGCATCGATCTGGTGGTGAAAATGTGGTACCAGTCAATGCCGTGGCAAGGCGTATCACAAGAAGAGGTGGCTGAACGTATTATCGAGCGGGCTATTGAACTGGTGCGCGAACAACGCCCGCTGCTGCCAGGCGTGCAGCAGGCGCTGGAGCTGTGCCGCAGCCTGGATCTGAATATCGGCCTGGCCTCTGCTTCGCCACTGCATATGCAGCGGCAGGTTCTGAAAATGTTCGATCTGGAAAGCTATTTCGATCAACTGGTTTCTGCCGAATATCTGCCCTACAGCAAACCACACCCCGAGGTTTACTTGATTGCTGCAGAGCGTCTGGGCAGCGAGCCTCAGCGCTGCATCACGCTGGAGGACTCCTTCAACGGCATGATCGCCACCAAAGCGGCACGTATGCGCTCGATTGTGATCCCAGCCCAAGAATACCATCAGGACCCCCGCTGGGCGCTGGCTGATTATAAACTGCACAGCCTTGAGCAGTTAACCGCCGATCACTTGGCGTAATCCTGCGGCATCGGCTCCTGCTGATGCCGTTTCTTTCTTCTCGCATGACATCGCACGCGCTTTTTACAGCAAAACCCCGACTGCGTCATAAAATAAATAAAACACCATTTCATTTTTATTGAATTCATTTATCAGCCGTTCTATGCTGGCGTTACAAAGAAAACGCCGGGCAACCGGTGACCGCTGTTACTGCCACACGGCGCAAGCTGGCGGTCCGGTGCTTTCTTCCTCAAGGGTGAATTTCAGAGAAGAGAGATATTGCTGATGGACGTTCGTCAAAGCATTCATAGTGACCAGGTTAAACAACTCGATACCGCTGGATTACGCCGCGAGTTCCTGATCGAAAACATCTTCGAAGCCGACAACTACACTATGACCTACAGCCATATTGACCGCATCATTATCGGCGGGGTTAAACCGGTGCATGCCACGGTCAGCATCGGTGACGATGTGGGTAAACAACTGGGCGTGGGCTATTTTCTTGAGCGCCGTGAGTTGGGCATGATTAATATCGGTGGGCCGGGTGTGGTGAAGGTGGACGAGCACACCTACGAAATTGGTCAGGAAGAAGCACTGTACGTGGGCAAAGGTGCACAGCACGTTACATTCAGCAGCGTGGATCCGCACAACCCCGCCAAGTTTTATTACAACAGCGCCCCTGCGCATACCCATTATCCAAATAAAAAGATCACTCTGGCCGAGGCCTCACCGCAAACGCTAGGGGACAACGCCACCAGCAACCGCCGCACCATCAATAAATTCATCGTGCCGGATGTCTTACCCACCTGCCAGCTCACCATGGGCTTGACCAAACTGGCAGAAGGCAACCTGTGGAATACCATGCCTTGCCATACCCATGAACGCCGAATGGAAGTGTATTTCTATTTCGACATGGACGAAGAAACCGCAGTGTTCCACATGATGGGGCAACCGCAGGAAACCCGCCATCTGTTGGTGCACAACGAACAGGCGGTGATTTCACCAAGCTGGTCGATTCATTCCGGCGTAGGCACCAAGCGTTACACCTTTATCTGGGGCATGGTGGGTGAAAACCAGGTCTTTGGTGATATGGACCACGTGGCTACCGGCGATCTGCGCTAACCCCCTTCAGCAATCATCGGTGCGGCGTATTTCGCTGTGCCACAAGAGAATGCAATCATGATTTTGAATTCCTTTGATCTCAAAGGCAAAGTAGCGCTAATCACCGGCTGTAATACCGGTTTGGGCCAAGGTATGGCGGTGGGTTTAGCTCAGGCCGGTTGCGACATTATCGGCATCAACCGCAGCGATCCGCATGAGACGATCGCTAAAGTAACCCAGCTCGGGCGCCGTTTCCTCAATCTGAAAGCCGATCTTGGCAAGATTGATGCCATTCCTGCCTTGTTGGAAGACGCCGTTCGCGAATGCGGCAAGATTGATATTCTGGTTAATAACGCGGGCATTATCCGGCGCGAAGACGCACTCAGCTTCAGCGAAAAAGACTGGGATGCGGTGATGGACGTCAACATCAAAACCCTGTTCTTTATGGCGCAGGCCGTGGCGAAGCAGTTCGTCAGCCAAGGGAACGGCGGCAAAATCATTAATATCGCCTCGATGCTCTCTTTCCAGGGGGGCATCCGTGTGCCCTCCTATACCGCCTCGAAAAGCGCCGTGTTGGGCATTACCCGCCTGTTGGCAAACGAATGGGCGCACTATGGTATCAACGTGAATGCGATCGCCCCTGGCTATATGGCCACCAACAACACTCAGCAACTGCGCACTAACGAAGAGCGTAATCAGCAAATCCTGGAGCGTATCCCCGCCGGGCGCTGGGGTACACCGGAAGACATTATGGGGCCGATCGTGTTTCTGGCCTCTGCCGCCTCTGACTATGTGAATGGTTATACCGTTGCGGTGGACGGTGGTTGGCTGGCACGCTGAACGCAGGTCTCAATACATTCACCAAGGCCCTGCATCCAGGGCCTTTTTATTGACTCAACTCATTGTAATACGCCGGAAAATAAACAATCAGTTACACGGTAACATCTTCCGCAACTGTAAAAAAAACCATATACTGGATAAATTAACAGTTTAGTAACCGGAATAACAACAGCATGACCGCGGAAGGACATCTTATTTTCTCTGTTGCCTGTTCGATCTTCGCCAAAAAGGCAGAGGTCACGCCCGAACTGGCCAACGGTGACTGGTGGCATATTATTCCTGCTGCCTTGCTGACATCGTTATTGCCAGATATCGACCACCCCAAATCTGTGCTAGGCCAGCGTCTGCGCTGGATCTCGATCCCAATGTCACGCGCTTTCGGCCATCGCGGCTTCACGCATAGCCTGCTGGCGATCCTCGGCGGTATGATGCTGTTCCGCTTAGACGTCCCCCAGAGTTGGCTAATCCCTATTGATGTGCTGCACGCAATGATCATCGGCTATTTCAGCCATTTATTGGCCGACATGCTGACCCCCGCAGGTGTACCACTGTTGTGGCCCTGCCGCTGGCGTTTCGGCCTGCCGCTGCTGAACTCGCAGAAAGGTAACCAACTGGAACGCGTCCTGTGCTTGTGCTTGGTGGCTTTTGCTCTCTATTGGCAGGGGGGATATACCTTTCCCGTACAGTCATATTTTGAACAAATAAAAAATATTCGATTGTGATCACAAAATTCCGGTGATTTTCTGTTCTTTACGCGTGCAGATTAAACAAATTTGCGCCGAAAGTTATATTCCATTCCATTTGGATATAAGTGAGCTTTCTCGCAAACTGTTACGATATTTGCATCGCTATACCTCGATGGGTAGCACCTTTATACCCTTCATACTTCAAGTTGCTTGGGTGTTGGCTGCACGCGTTCACCCTGGTCACATAGTTCTCTATGCTCCCAGGGGCTCACGCGCTTGCCGCCTACAAGCAACTCGAATTATTTTGGGTATAGACTATAAAAAGATGATTGGAGAGATGGGATGAATCTACCGCTCGTATTAAACGTGCTGGTTTTTGTCGCCCTGCTTTTGCTGTTGGCGCAAACCCGCCATACGCAATGGAGCCTGGCGAAGAAAGTGTTGGTCGGTCTGGTGATCGGCGTGCTATTTGGTCTGGCACTGCAAGGGGTTTATGGTTCAGATAACCCGGTGCTGAAAGAATCCATCACCTGGTTCAACATTGTCGGTAACGGCTATGTACAACTGCTGCAGATGATCGTGATGCCGCTGGTATTTGCCTCAATCTTGAGCGCGGTAGCCAAACTGCATAATGCCGCTTCTTTAGGCAAAATCAGCGTCCTGACGATTGGCACCCTGCTGTTCACCACGCTGATCGCCGCACTGGTAGGGGTATTCGTCACCAATCTGTTCGGCCTGACAGCCGAAGGCTTGGTGCAAGGTACGCAGGAAAGCGCGCGTCTTTTAGCGATTGAGAACAATTACGTAGGTAAAGTGGCCGATCTGACCGTGCCACAGCTGGTATTGTCATTTATACCGAAAAACCCCTTTGCCGATCTCACCGGTGCCAACCCGACGTCAATTATCAGCGTAGTGATTTTTGCCGCCTTCCTGGGCGTGGCATCTCTGCAACTGCTGAAAGACGATACAGAAAAAGGCCAACGTGTGCTGGCGGCGATCGATACCCTGCAAGCCTGGGTGATGAAGCTGGTGCGTCTGGTAATGAAGCTCACCCCATACGGTGTGCTGGCGCTGATGACCAAAGTGGTTGCCGGTTCCAACATTCAAGACATCATCAAGCTGGGTAGCTTCGTGGTAGCCTCTTATCTTGGCCTGGCGATGATGTTCGCCGTTCACGCTCTGTTGTTGGCCGTTACCGGGGTTAACCCGTTGAAATTCTTCCGCAAGGTGCTGCCGGTTCTGACCTTTGCCTTCACCAGCCGCTCCAGCGCCGCCAGTATTCCGCTGAACGTGGAAGCACAAACCCGTCGTTTGGGTGTGCCAGAATCCATCGCCAGCTTCTCAGCCTCTTTTGGTGCCACTATCGGGCAGAACGGCTGTGCAGGCCTGTATCCTGCCATGTTAGCGGTGATGGTCGCGCCGACCGTGGGTATTAACCCGCTAGACCCGATGTGGATCGCCACGCTGGTAGGGCTCGTGACTATCAGTTCTGCCGGTGTCGCCGGCGTCGGCGGCGGTGCAACCTTCGCTGCCCTGATTGTTTTACCGGCGATGGGCTTACCGGTAACGCTGGTTGCCCTGCTGATCTCCGTTGAACCCTTAATCGACATGGGCCGTACCGCATTGAACGTCAGCGGTGCGATGACCGCAGGCACCGTCACCAGCCAATTGATGAAGCAGACCGATAAATCCATCATGGACGCTGAAGACGAAGTGGACCTGGCTCATCGGTAAAGATTTATCGCAGTAACAAAAAAACCGGCGGCATTAAATCAATGCGCCGGTTTTTTTATTGCAGTCACACAGAGTAAGCGATTAAAACGGGTAGTCGTGAAACCCCATCTGCTCTGAAATCAGACGAGCGGCAGTGTGCAACTGTGCCACATAGCCCTCTTTAGCTTCTTCAGAGAAACGAATCGTTGGGAAGGAGATACTCAGGCCGGCGATAACCACACCAAAGCGGTCAAACACCGGAACCGCGATGCAGCGCAGCCCTTCTTCCTGCTCCTCAATATCTTCACCAAACCCCTGCTCGCGCACTTTATCCAGCACAGGCAAAAGCGCCTTGGCGCTGACGATGGTGTGAGGGGTGCTGCGAGTGAACTCGACGTGCGAAAGGATCTCTTCCACTTCACCGCGATCGCGCCATGCCAGCAGCACTTTACCAATGGCGGTGCTGTGCAGCGGGTTACGGCGACCAATGCGCGAGTACATACGCAGGTTATACATCGAATCAATTTTATGGACATAAACAATGCTGTCTTCATCCAGCGCACCCAGGTGAATAGTTTCACGCGTCTGGTTTGACAGTTCACGCATCTGGATGTCAGCACTGCGGATCAGATCGACGTTTTGCAGCGATTTGGCCCCCAGCTCAAATAATTTCAAGGTGAGGGAATACTTCTCAGACTCCCCTTCCTGAGCCACATAGCCCAGCGACTTCATCGTCTGCAGGAAACGGTAAACGGTGCTTTTGGACATCATCACCCGCTGAGAAAGTTCGGTAATACCAATCTCGCGTTCGTCGCCCAATGCCTGCAAGATGCCAAACACTTTCAGCACTGATGAGACCGAATCCGGTTGCTTGTCTAGATCTGCGTTAGCCATGGTCAATACCTTACTCACCTGTTTTTGTTTTAGGAAATTTGAACAAGAGTTTCAGTATAATCGGAACATTTCACCCCGCGCAACGAAAGTTAAGGAATAATGACCAGCAATGAAGCAATTAGCGACACACTTCTCACCACTTTTTACACTTAGCGGGGAAAGGAGAAGTGCATTCAGCAGCAAATATGATTAGCATATTAATATTCCCCCTGTTTATAAATATCTTAACTATGACGCGTTCTTGTTCCGATGGTCTCCCCGCCCCACAGCGGTATGGCGCGATCCTTGCCATTGCGTTGGGCATTACCGTTTCCGTACTTGACGGTACGATCGCCAACGTCGCTCTGCCGACGATTGCCCGCGATCTACAGGCTAGCCCAGCCAGTTCGATTTGGGTGGTGAATGCCTATCAATTGGCGGTGGTTATTTCGTTATTGTCACTGGCCTCACTCGGCGATCTGATTGGCTATCGTCGTATTTATCAGGCCGGTCTGCTGGTCTTCAGCATTACCTCGCTGTTCTGCGCACTGTCTGATTCACTGGTCACGCTAACCATTGCACGTGTGCTGCAGGGCTTTGGTGCAGCGGCAATCATGAGCGTCAATACCGCCCTTATCCGCATTATCTACCCACAGCGCTTTCTTGGCCGCGGTATCGCCATCAATTCGTTGATCGTGGCTTGTTCTTCCGCTGCCGGCCCCACGATCGCCGCTGCTATTCTCGCTGTCGCTTCGTGGCAGTGGCTGTTTGCCATCAATTTGCCGATCGGGATCGTTGCCTTGCTGTTGGGAATGAAATTTTTGCCGGCAAACAGCCAGAAAAAGAGCAGCCAGCGGTTTGATCCTACCAGTGCCGTGATGAACGCATTGACGTTTGGCCTGTTGATCACCGCCATCAGCGGTTTTGCCCAAGGGCAGAGCCTGCTGTTGATCGCCGCTGAAGTTGCCGCATTATTGGTGATTGGCTATTTCTTTGTGCGCCGCCAACTGGATCAGGAGTCCCCTCTCTTACCCGTGGATTTGCTACGCATTCCTATCTTTGCCCTATCAATGGGCACCTCGATCTGTTCTTTTACCGCACAGATGCTGGCAATGGTGTCGCTACCCTTTTTCCTGCAAGGTGCCTTGGGCCGTGACGAAGTGGCCACCGGCCTGTTGTTAACCCCTTGGCCACTGGCGATCATCGTAGTCGCGCCGATTGCTGGCCGCCTGGTGGAACATGTTCACGCCGGATTGTTAGGGGGCATCGGTCTGGCGACCTTTGCTCTTGGCCTGTTTTTGTTGGCGATGTTGCCAGCCGCTCCAACGGATCTGGACATCATTTGGCGTATGGTTCTTTGCGGCATAGGGTTCGGGCTGTTCCAGTCCCCCAATAATCACACCATCATTTCTGCCGCACCGCGACATCGTAGCGGCGGTGCCAGCGGTATGCTCGGCACTGCGCGCCTGCTGGGGCAAACCTCGGGCGCAGCGCTGGTTGCCCTGATGTTTAACCTGTTCCACAATAACGCCACTCACGCCTCGCTGGTGCTTGCTGGTGCCTTTGCCAGTGTGGCAGCCGTAGTAAGTTGCCTGCGCATCACCCAACCCCTTTCAGTGCCCCCTACACGCACTGATGAGCCTGACTCAGCGACATAAAAAAACCCCGGAAAACCGGGGCTTTTATTAACTGCTGATTATGACTTCAGATATTGGCCGGAACGCAGCGCTTCAATACGCTTGTCCAACGGTGGGTGTGACATGAACAATTCGCTGAACGACTTGGATTTGCCGTTAATACAGAATGCCATCATGCTGCCCGCTTCCTGCGGTTCATAGCTGGTTTTTAAGCGTTGCAGTGCAGCAATCATCTTCTCGCGGCCCACCAGTTTGGCTGAACCGGCGTCAGCATGGAACTCACGGTGACGCGAGAACCACATGGTGATAATGCTGGCCAGAATCCCAAACACCAGTTCCAGCACCATCGAAACACCGAAGTAAATCATCGGGTTGCCGTTACCTTCACCTTCACCGTCGCGGTTACCCATAAAGCCTGCGGCCACTTGCGCAATCAGGCGCGAAATAAAGATCACAAAGGTGTTCACTACCCCTTGAATCAGGGTCATGGTCACCATGTCACCATTGGCAACGTGGCTGATTTCGTGCGCAATAACCGCTTCGGCCTCATCACGGCTCATGCCTTGCAGCAGACCGGTGCTGACCGCCACCAACGAAGCATCACGGCGCGCGCCAGTGGCGAACGCATTGATATCCGGTGCGTGATAGATCGCCACCTGTGGCATGGCAATACCTGCCTGCTGTGACTGACGGCGCACCGTTTCCAACAGCCAGTTTTCAGTTTCGTTACGCGGTTGTGTGATCACTTCGCCACCGACGGAACGCAGCGCCATCCATTTCGACATCAGCAGCGAAACAAAGGCACCACCGAAACCGAATAAACCGGCCATGATCATTAGGCCCTGGACGCTACTGGATCGGATTCCTGTCAGGCTGAGTACCAACCCGAAAACCAACATCACCGCCAAGTTGGTGAGCAGGAACAGAGCTATACGCATCATAGAATGTTTACTTCCTCATAAATGTTAACAAAACACGGCCTCAGATACTCTGATCGTATGGGCATTTGTCACAGTTTCAAGAGTTATGCGCCATTAACCTACTAAAAATACGAAACTTTACAAAAACGACACTCAATAACGTCTCTGTAAATTGTAAACGATTGTTGCGAAAACGTGTTAGGCCTTAAAACAATTATAGAGGGGAAATCATGTTGAACACTGTAATAAAAAACGCACCTCAAAAGGTGCGTCAGACTGCGGACAAAGCCCGATATTCGGGTGAGCGTGCCTAAGGGGTCGTTGCGGCGCAAGCCGCCAACAAATTTGCCGGGAGCAAATTTGAACGACATTAAGTCGGCCCGTAGAGGGGGACACAAGGATGTGTCCCATCATAGCCCCTCGGTGCACTAGGCCCGAGTATCCAGATTGAAAGCTACTTTGTCATCAACCTCACGCACCCCGAAAGATGCGTTTCCATTCAGAATCCAACACATTACTTGGCTGGGGCTGCTGCTTGCTGCGAGGGTTGCTGTTTCTCGATATTGGCGAGATCCAAAGCAATCCTAACCGTTTCATCCAGATACGGATCCGGATCTTTGTAATCCTTCGGAACATTATCCAGGGACTTCAACGGTTTCTTCCCTTCACGCTGCAAGCGTTCGTTAATGCGTTTCAAGCGCGTCGCATCATCGTCATGGTTCTCTTTCTCGCGCGTGGCCAGATTGAGAGAAATGATGTTTTTCTTAGCCTTCAACGCTTTGTAATGAGCGATATCCTGCGCGATAAACTGGAACTCGGGATCCTTAGCAATACGCTGCTCGTGATCTTTCAGCAGTTGCGGTTCGAACGGCTTCATATCCCCCGTCTTGGTGTAGGTAGCCGCATTGATGCTATCCCATGGCATAGCGTTGTCTTCGAAGCTTTCACCGGTTTCCGCCGGATCGATACCGGTCGGCATCAGAATATCTGGCGTTACGCCTTTACGCTGAGTGCTGCCACCATCAACACGGTAGAACTTCTGAATGGTATACTGCACAGAGCCTAACGCAGGCCATTCAGGGCGCAGCATTTGATCGTAAATACGGTTCAACGAACGGTACTGCTGCACCGTGCCTTTACCAAAGGTAGGCTCACCCACGATCAAAGCACGGCCATAGTCTTGCATCGCGGCCGCGAAGATCTCAGAGGCCGAAGCACTGAAACGGTCAACCAGCACCACCAGAGGCCCTTTGTAATACACCACGCCATCAGTATCCGCATCTTCACGGATTTTGCCGTTGTTATCGCGCACTTGCACCACCGGGCCGCTTGGAATAAACAGGCCAGAAAGCGATACGGCTTCCGTCAGTGCCCCACCACCGTTGGATCGCAGGTCAATGATCAGGCTATCAACGTTCTGCTTAGCCATCTTTTGCAACTGAACCTTGACGTCATCAGTCAGCCCAACATAGAAACCAGGAATGTCCATTACCGCGACTTTCTGGTTACCCACGGTCTTGATGGTCATTTTCACCGCACGGTCTTCCAGGCGGATACGCTCACGGGTCAAGGTCACCACACGAGTCTTGGTGCCCTTACCTGCGGGCAGGATCTCCAAGCGCACTTTGCTGCCTTTTGGCCCTTTAATCAGGGAGACGACGTCGTCCAGGCGCCAGCCAATGACATCCACCATCGGTTTACCCGTTTGGCCAACGCCAACAATACGATCGCCCACGGTAATGCTTTTGCTCTTCGCCGCCGGGCCGCCCGGCACCATGGAGTTGATCACCGTATAATCATCATCCATCTGCAGCACGGCACCGATGCCTTCCAACGACAGGCTCATTTCGGTATTGAATTGCTCGGTATTGCGTGGAGACAGGTAATTGGTGTGCGGATCAATCTCATGCGCGAAAGCCGTCATGATCAGCGTGAAGACGTCTTCGCTGTTGCTTTGCGTCAGGCGTTTGATCGCGAATTGATAACGCTTGGTCAGCGTATCACGGATTTCTTGTTCGGTTTTGCCGGTCAGCTTCAGGTTGAGCTGATCATACTTGACCTTGGCATCCCACAGGCGATCCAACTCGGCTTTATCTTTCGGCCACGGCGCTTTGCTGCGGTCGATATCAATCGTGTCATCGCCGGTGAAGTTCATCGGTTTTTCCAGCAGCGACAGCGCATACTGGTAGCGCTCAAAACGGCGCTTCTGCGCCAGATTGAACAAGGCATAAGGGGTGCTCAGCTTGCCAGATTTCAGCTCTTCCCCCAACGTGCTGCGCTTGTCGGCAAACTGCGCCACATCGGAAGCCAGCAAAACGTTATGGCTGTAATCCAGCATATTCAGGAAACGATCGAAGATCTTGCCTGAAAAATCTGCGTCAAGGGCAAACTGACGGTAATGAGAGCGAGTGAAGCGCGAAGTCACGCGCTCACTCACGGTAGCATGTTGCGGTTCCTGCTCAAGCTGCGGCAGTTGATCGATGCGGATGTTGGCTGTATCCGCTCCGAAACTGACCCCAGCCCACAGCAGAGCCACAGCTGCTGTTAATCTGACAAATTTGTTCATGCCTTGGTTGGTCTCCGTATCAGAACTGCAAGTGTTCTGCGCGCACAATCATCGCCAGACCGGAAGAAAGTTGCACACGTACGCCGTCTTTAGCGATTTCAAGTACGGTGGCATCCATCGCACTCTTCCCTGCTCTGACTTTGATTTCCTGGCCAATTTGCAGTTTAGAGATATCCGTGACAGGCACATGACGCGGCTGGCTTTCCTCTTTTACTGGACGAGGTTCACGAGCGGGTTGTGGGCGAGTTTGTGGGTGCGGCTTGCGGTTCTCTGGCGCTGCTCCACCTTCGCGACGTGCCGCTGGTTTTTTACCGGCAGGACGCGGACGACGAGGTTCGGCGGTAGCAGTTTCACCGGCGGCTTCACGTTTTTTGGCGTTTTGCTCAGCACGCTGTGCCTGAACGCGTGCTTTGGCCTCTTCAAGCTGTTGGCGAGCATGATCGACATGCTGCTGCTCCAATTCACCGCACGGATTGCCGTCAAGGTCAACGCGCTGGGCGCCAACTTTAACACCGTACAGGTAACGCCAGCTTGAGGTATACAGGCGCAGGGCGGAACGAAGCTGCGTTTTGCTAAGGTTTTCTTCCCCTTGCACACGCTCAACCAGATCCTGAAAAATACCGATTTTCAGCGGACGTGCTTCGCCTTCGGCACTAAAGCAGAGCGGGAAACGCTCGGCAAGAAAAGCAATGACTTCTTTACTAGAGTTCAACTTAGGTTGATTTTCCATGAAATTTCCTGATTACAACGGGTTGCCAACAAGCCGCAGGCATGAACAGGCGTCATTATAATGACGCTAACGCTAAATGCCACGTTAACCGTAGATCAACTTGCCGCTACAGTGACGTATTTCGCACAATTGCATTGTGCCAACTGCGCACAAAGCCCCGCCACCACTGCTTTCAGGCCGATTTCGTCCTGTTCATCGAAGCGTTGATAAACTGTGCTGTCGATATCCAGAACACCGATGATCTGGCCACTCACTTCAAGCGGCAGCACAATTTCGGCATTGCTGGCCGCATCGCAGGCAATATGCCCAGGGAACGCATGGACGTCGCCGACACGCTGCACCGCGTTTTCGGCCACCGCCGTGCCACAGACCCCTTTGCCCACCGGAATACGTACGCAGGCGATCTTGCCCTGGAACGGGCCGAGCACCAGTTGTTGACCATCCATCAGGTAAAACCCGACCCAATTCACGTCATCCAGCCGTTCATTAAGTAACGCACTGGCATTGGATAAGGCGGCGATAAAATGAGTTTCCCCTTCCAGCAGCGCACCCAGATCGCGTTTTAATTCCGCGTAGAATTGTTCTTTAGTCATTATTAACCGTTCATACGTTCAGAGAGCCTAAGCTTAGCCCTAATAAAATAAGCATTAAATGCCTATAGCTACAAGGTTAATCATCTGTTGCTTCACAAAACCCTGCTCAACAGGGTATGTTTGCCACGCTGAGATCGTTTAAAACCGGCTTTACTGGCCACTTTTGTATCAGCCAGGTTTATTTACCAGCGACGCTGAGTCTATCCGCAAGCTTCCGAGCCGCCTTTTGATGATGAAGATACATGCCATGACTGGCCGCCTGTCCAAAGCTCGCCATCAGCGCTGCGGTGAATGCGACCTGCTGTTCACGCTGCCGTCGTTGAGCAAAAATCAGGCTGCCTACTGCCCACGCTGCAATGCCAAAGCGATCCCTGGCCGCGACTGGTCAATGACCCGTTTGACCGCCATGGCGATCGCCATGCTGCTCCTGATGCCATTCGCTTTTACCGAACCGCTAATCAGTATCCGTTTACTGGGCACGCGTATCGACGCCAGCCTGCTGGAAGGCATCTGGCAAATGAGCAGCCAGGGCGATCCGATCACAGCCAGTATGGTGGCATTCTGCACTCTGGGTGCGCCGCTGACACTCACCCTGTCATTGCTGTATCTGCGTTTCGGCCACGCGCTCGGCATGAACCTGCGCCCGGTGCTGCTGATGCTGGAGCGGCTGAAAGAGTGGCTCATGCTGGATATTTATCTGATTGGCATGGCGGTTGCGGCTATCAAGGTCAGGGAGTATGCCGACGTTCAGGCTGGCAGCGCGTTAATTGCCTATTTATCGCTGACGCTGCTCAGCATTCTGACGCTGATCCACCTGAACCTAGAACAACTGTGGGATCGTTACTACCCGCAGGAACAGCCTGAAGGCAAACCAGAAGTGCTGCACGCCTGCTTGTCGTGCCATTTCACCGGCTATCCGGATGAACGCGCTCGTTGCCCACGCTGCCATATTCCCATGTATCGCCGTCAGCCCTATAGCCTGCAGAAAACCTGGGCCGCGCTGATCGCCGCCATCATTTTACTGATACCGGCCAATCTGCTGCCGATCTCGATCGTTTATGCCAACGGCGTGCGTATGGAAGACACCATCTTCTCTGGCGTCGTCTCCCTGGCCACTTCCGGCAACCTGCCGATTGCGGCCATCGTGTTTATTGCCAGCGTACTGGTGCCTTTTACCAAGATCATGGTACTGCTCACCCTATTATTCAGCATTCATTTAAAAACCTCACACAGCCTGAAAACGCGGATCCGCCTGCTGCGGCTGGTAGCCTGGGTTGGTCGTTGGTCGATGCTGGATCTGTTTGTTATTGCGTTAATGATGTCACTGGTTAATCGTGACCAACTGTTATCTTTCACTATGGGGCCGGCAGCCTTTTACTTTGGTTCGGCGGTCATTTTAACTATCCTTGCCGTACAGTGGCTGGACAGCCGATTGATTTGGGATGCACATGCAACAGGAAACGCCGAATACGCCGATTGAGGCGCGGGTCAAAAACAAGCGCCGTATTTCGCCATTCTGGTTAATGCCGTTTATCGCCCTGCTGATTGCCGGCTGGCTGGTGTACAACAATTTCCAGGAGCGTGGTAATACCGTCACCATTGATTTCCAATCAGCGGCTGGCATCGTTGCGGGCCGTACGCCTGTGCGTTATCAGGGGGTCGATGTAGGCACCGTGCAAAGCATTTCGCTGAGCCAGGATCTGCGCAGCATCGTGGTAGAGGCCAGCATCAAGAGCGATCTCGAAGACTACCTGCGCGAAGGCACACAATTTTGGCTGGTGACGCCCAAAGCCTCGTTGGCCGGGGTTTCCGGCCTGGATGCGCTGGTTGGCGGCAACTACATCGGCATGATGCCGGGCCGTGGCAAGCCACAAACCCACTTCACCGCGCTGGATACTCAACCGAAATACCGTCTCAATACCGGCGAATTGATGATCCACCTGCGTGCGGACGATCTCGGCTCACTGAACACGGGCTCACTGGTCTATTACCGAAAAATTCCGGTGGGCAAAGTCTATGACTACACCATTTCTGAAGGTAACCAGGGCGTGATCATCGATGTCCTGATCGATCGCCGTTTTGCCAAGCTGGTTAAAGACAACAGCCGTTTCTGGAATGTTTCCGGTTTTAAGGGCGATGTCAGCCTGGCTGGGGCTTCGCTGCAAATGGAAAGCCTGGCCGCGCTGGTCAACGGGGCGATCGCCTTTGACTCACCGCCTGACGGCAGCCAGGCCGAGGCCGACCACAGTTACGCCTTATACCCGGATCTGGCCCGCAGCCAGCGCGGTGTGAATATCACGCTGGATCTGCCTAGTGGCAGTAATCTGAGCGAAGGCCGCACGCCGCTCATTTATCAAGGGCTGCAGGTCGGCACCCTCACTCGCCTGGCGCTACAGCAAAACAGCACAGTCACCGGCGAACTGACCCTCGATCCTTCGGTGGTAGATTTGATGCGCAGCGGCACCCGAATTGAAATGCGTAATCCGAAAATCAGCCTGAACGACGCCCGCTTAAGCCAGTTATTGACTGGCACCACGCTGGAACTGGTGCCGGGCGAAGGCGAGCCGCAGCAGCATTTCACCGTGCTCGACAGCAATAAAACCCTGCTGCAACAGCCGGGTGTGCTGACGGTGACGCTGAATGCCCCGCAGAGTTACGGTATTGACGCTGGGCAACCGCTGATCGTGCACGGCATCAAAATTGGCCAAATCCTCACCCGCACGCTGACCGATAACGGCGTAACCTTTAGCGCCGCGATTGATGCACAGTATCGCCATCTGGTGCACCATGACAGCAAGTTTGTGGTAAATAGCCGCGTAGAAGTGAAAGTCGGGCTAGATGGTGTACAGCTGCTAGGCGCCAGCGCACAGGAGTGGCTCGACGGTGGCGTGCAGCTTATCCCCGGCAGCAAAGGGGAACCGGCAGTGCAATATCCGCTGTTCAGCAATGCTGAAAAGGCCGCAGCCGGGATCGTCGGCAACATGCCAGCAGCGACCCTGACGCTGGCCGCAGCCAGCCTGCCGGACGTACAGACCGGTTCTGTCGTGCTGTACCGTAAGTTCCAGGTAGGTGAAATCGTTAACGTGCGGCCAAAGGCCAACGAATTTGAAGTCGACGTTTATATCAGCCCGGAATACCGCAACTTGCTGACCAACGAGAGCATTTTCTGGGCCGAAGGCGGAGCCAAAGTACAGTTGAACGGCAGTGGCCTGACCGTGCAGGCCTCTCCGCTGAACCGCGCTCTGAAAGGGGCCATCAGTTTCGACAACCTACAGGGCGTCACGCTGGATAAAGGTGCCAAACGCGTACTCTACGCCTCCGAAACCAGCGCGCGCGCCGTCGGTAGCCAGATTACCTTGCGCACTTACGACGCCAGCAAGCTATCGCCCGGCATGCCGCTGCGTTACCTCGGTATAGATATCGGCCAGGTGGAATCACTCAAGCTGGCGCCTGAACGCAATGAAGTGCTGGCAAAAGCGGTGCTGTATCCTGAATATGTGCAAACCTTCGCCCGCCTTGGCAGCCGCTTTGCCATCGTTTCACCGGAGATCTCCGCCGCCGGGGTGAATAACCTCGACACCCTGCTGCAGCCCTACATCAACGTTGAGCCGGGCAATGGCCGCACATTGCGTACTTTCGAACTGCAGGAGGCCAGCATTACGGACTCCCGCTATCTGGATGGCTTAAGCGTGATCTTGGATGCGGCGGAAACCGGTTCGCTGCAAATCGGCACGCCGGTGCTGTTCCGCGGGATCGAAGTAGGCACGGTCACCGGATTCTATCTAGGTGCAATGTCTGACCGAGTGCATGTTTCACTGCGTATCAGTAAAAAATTCCAGCATCTGGTGCGTAGCAACAGCGTATTCTGGCTTGCTTCCGGTTATAACCTGCAATTTGGCCTGACCGGTGGTGTGATCAAAAGCGGCACTTTCCAACAGTTTATCCGCGGGGGAATTGCCTTCGCCACGCCGCCAAGCATCCCTCTGGCCCCACAAGCAACGCCGAACAAACACTTCCTGCTCGACGCAGAAGAACCCAAAGGCTGGCGTACTTGGGGAACGGCAATCCCCAGAGATTAATCCCTCACTTCTCCGCTGGGCTCGAGATATTGAGCCCAGCGGATATTCTCAGCGCAAGAGTTTATGCTAAACTAGCCCCTTCGATTTTTTTCCGCCCTGAGAGCTCCCTGTGGCTAAACCTGCACCTGCTTTTTTGCCCCCCGCTTTTCTCGACGCCACCCGCGCCATCATGCCAGACCACCTATCCATGGACGATTTCATCGCCGCTTGTCAGCGCCCACTGCGCCGCAGCCTGCGGGTGAATACGCTGAAGATCGGCGTCACCGATTTTCTGGCGCAAGTAAAAGACTATGACTGGCGGTTGGAACCCATTCCCTGGTGCGCCGAAGGTTTCTGGATCGAGCGTGATGATGAAGCGTTGCGGCTAGGCAGTGCTGCAGAACACCTCAGCGGGCTGTTTTACATTCAGGAAGCCAGCTCCATGCTGCCGGTGAGCGCGCTGTTCGCCTACCAGGATACACCGCACCGGGTATTGGATGTCGCCGCCGCTCCGGGCTCCAAAACCACGCAGATCGCCGCACTGATGGGAAACCGTGGCGGCATCGTGGCTAACGAATACTCCGCCAGCCGGGTCAAGGTGCTGCATGCCAACATCAGCCGCTGCGGCGTCAAAAACGTCGCCTTGACCCATTTTGATGGCCGGGTATTTGGCGCGGCGCTGCCAGAAAGCTTTGATGCCATTCTGCTGGATGCCCCCTGTTCGGGCGAGGGTGTAGTGCGTAAAGATCCTGATGCCATGAGCAATTGGTCGGCAGAAAGCGTCGCCAGCATCGCCGCCACCCAACGAGAACTGATCGACAGCGCGTTTCACGCCCTGGCACCGGGTGGGGTTATGGTTTATTCCACCTGCACGCTTAACGCCCAGGAAAATCAGCAGGTCATCAACGCTCTGCTGGCCACCTATGGTGATGCCGTGAGCATCGAACCGCTGGGTGAGTTGTTCCCTGGTGCAGAACAGGCGTTAACCGCCGAAGGATTCCTGCATGTTTTCCCGCAGATTTACGACAGCGAAGGTTTTTTCGTCGCTCGTCTACGCAAGAATCATGCGGTCCCCCGCTTAGCCAAACCCAGCTATCAGGTCGGCAAATTTCCCTTTACTCCGCTTTCCGCTAAAGAGACGGCACAAATCGCTCAGGCTGCCGCGGCGTCTGGGCTGATGTGGGATGAAACCGGCAAGCTCTGGGCTCGTGACAAAGAGATCTGGTTATTCCCGGCAGAACTGGAAGCGTTGATTGGCAAAGTGCGGTTTTCACGCATTGGCCTTAAGCTGGCGGAACGTTTCCCAAAAGGGTTCCGCTGGCAGCATGAGGCAGTGATTGCCTTAGCCGCTGGCGACAGCAAACACACCTTTGAACTGGATGCTGAACTGGCGCAGGAGTGGTTCCATGGTCGCGATCTGTATCCGCAACAGCCGCCGCAACGCGACGAATGTATCGTCACCTACCAGCAACAGCCGCTGGGCATTGCCAAACGGATCGGCAGCCGGATTAAGAATAATTTGCCACGGGAACTGGTTCGCGATGGCACCTTGGATTTTCATCAATGAAAGGGGCTGAACAACGGTAGCTTGCCCGCTCCCGCCTTTTATGTGGCATTTTTTGTTCCGTTAGCTATGCTCATACAGGCGACCTCAGACTGGTCACACCTCCTACCACCCGCTTGAGCAAGGAGTTCCAATGGGCAAAACCGTTGTAAAAATAGGCAGCTTTGAGGTCGATGACGCACATTTAACGTCCGCGTCTGAACATGCCGAAGGGAAAACCACGCTTGCGATCCCCTGCAAATCCGATCCCGATTTGTGTATGCAACTGGACGGCTGGGATGAGCATACCAGCATCCCCGCCATGCTGGATGGCAAACAGTCGCTGCTGTACAAGCAGCATTACGATCGGCAGGCGGATGCCTGGGTGATGCGGCTGGAATAAGCGGATACAAAAAACGCGCTGTGTTCCCGCTGAGGGCACAGCGCGCGGCTATGCAATATCGCTTAAAACTTTTCGATCACCTTAAAATGCATCAATACCAGCATCATGTCCGGTGAAAACAGATCGTACTCTTCAAAAAAGCGCTGGTGTTCTTTACGCCAATAGGCCAGCGAACGATCGCCCTCACCTTCGGCCATGGCATGAACCTCATCCACCTGATCATAAGTGCTCATACTCACGCGGGTCAGTTCTATGGCGCAAACCGGCTCGTTCTTACCGTCAACCACGACAAAAACGTCACCAGGCTGTGGGATCCCCTCACCGTCCAGATTGGAACAGGTCGCCGTTTTTACGCCGTCCAGCACCAGTTTAGCCAGCTCATCCGCCTGCTGTTCAGTATCACCAAACGCCCAACGCTCTATATCTTCATATTTTGCTGCAAATGCCATCGCTTTACCTTTCTCAATAAAACCCGTGATGTACGCAGGATAGCACACCTGCACCTAGCGTATTATCCCTCGCGCCCAAGAGATAGTCTGACATTTTTTATGCAATTTTAGGGTAAATCCCTGTGCGTAGCCCGCTACAGCAGGCATACTGTGCAGCAGATATCTTCACTCGCCGCTGGGCCAACCTAATGAACAAAGCAGAGAAAGACCCTGATGACACCTTCAGTGATTTACTGAAATTCGTTTCTTTTGCCGTTATTGCGGTTTTCGGCCTGGGTATCGGATATCTCTGCGCCTGAATGGATAAGGAGGCAAAATTGCCAAGCAAGCGTATGCGCACCAAACATTGGAAAATGTTTGTGATCCTGCTGTTGATCTGCCTGGCATTAATGCTACTGCGCTGGGCGGCGATTGCCTTCAGTTAGTTTGGCCGTGGGTTCCAGCAGTTCTCGCAAATAGGCGATGCGCGCCTCGCCTTGGGGTAACCACAGCCGGCACCAGCGATTCTGCACTTCTTCCCGCCAGCTGAGGCGATAGTATTCTTCCAGTTGTTCGACCAGTTTCATTGCGTCATCCTCCCGTTGTTTGACACCAGCAGTATTGAATAGCAAAACAAGAAGAAATACTGACGGATTGCTTTTTATCCTTCCGGTTTTATTTTTGTTCAACACCGCAAGTAGCGAACCTGACAGGCAACTGCTACATTGACCAAAAGTCCCCCAACCCGAGGTTAGCAATGAAGTTCTCGGAGCAGGAGATAAAGCCCGTTTGGGATGAAGTTGCGCGGTTGATTGGCGACAGCGTGATGCAGTTGCGCCATCGCGGCGAGGTTTTATCGGTAGAGACACTGGCCAGACATCTGGCACAGCAACTGGCAGCAAGCCACGACATTGAACGCCGCATTCTGATCGGTGCCGCTATCAACATGCTGAAAGACGGCAAGTGAATCGCCAGCACGATGACTGGCGATTCTAAGAAAACCCGAGGTATGCAAGCCCGGCCTTTCTTAAGGCATGCTTGCATACAAAATAAGTTTGTTTTAATAGGAATTATCGGGAAATAGACGATTAGCCTGCAAAAACACCCTGACGCGACAATAGGTTTCTACCGTTAATCCACGTTATTATTCTCCCTGTTTAAAAAAGAGCTCGCACGGGTAATAAATTATCTTCCCTTTAAATTTTAAATATAATAAAACGTCGTTTTGTTATTTTTAATCAACAAAAACAGAGAATTAAAAATCCATCCATCTCCATGCCAATTCAATTCGTCTTACTGTTCTTATATTATTGCTAATTAGCTATTACCGGCCCTGGGTTATTAAAATCATCAGTCGAACAGCTAATGTTATGCTATAGTAGCGACTTGGTTAATAAATAGAGCCGGAACGGTAAAAGCTGAATCCGGTCAGCCGTAACCGAGCCCCATTTTATACGTGACACCGTAAAAAAATGGGCAGAACATAGCCAATAAGGAAGTAGATATGTCTTCAACTGTTACCCCACAAACTCTCACTCGTTACGGTATTCATCACGCTAGCGAGATCGTTTACAACCCTAGCTACCAACAACTGTTTGCCGAAGAAACCCGCACCGACTTGCCCGCATTGGAACGTGGCACGCTGACCCAGTTAGGTGCGGTCAACGTCGATACCGGTGAATTCACCGGCCGTTCACCGAAAGACAAATACATTGTGCGTGATGACACCACGCGCGATACCGTCTGGTGGGCTGACAGCGGCACCGGTAAAAACGATAACCAACCGCTTTCGCCTGAGGTCTGGCAGCATCTGAAAACCCTGGTAGGCAATCAGCTTTCCAATAAACGCCTGTTTGTTGTGGATGCGTTTTGCGGTGCCAATGCCGATACCCGGCTGAAAGTGCGTTTTATCACCGAAGTGGCCTGGCAGGCGCATTTCGTCAAGAACATGTTTATCCGCCCTTCGGAGCAGGAACTGCAGGATTTTGAGCCCGATTTTGTGGTGATGAACGGCGCCAAATGCACCAACCCCGACTGGCAACGGCAGGGCATGCATTCAGAGAACTTTGTCGCTTTCAACCTGACCGAACGTATGCAGTTGATAGGCGGGACCTGGTACGGCGGTGAAATGAAAAAGGGGCTGTTCTCGATCATGAACTACCTGCTGCCGCTGAAAGGCATCGCCTCAATGCACTGTTCGGCCAACGTCGGGGAGAAAGGCGATGTGGCTATTTTCTTCGGCCTGTCTGGCACCGGTAAAACCACGCTTTCGACCGATCCGAAACGCCAGCTGATTGGCGACGACGAACACGGCTGGGATGATGATGGGGTGTTCAACTTTGAAGGGGGTTGCTACGCCAAAACCATCAAGCTTTCCGCCCAGGCCGAGCCAGAGATTTATCAGGCGATCCGCCGTGACGCTTTGTTGGAAAACGTTCAGGTGCTGGCCGACGGCAGCATCGATTTTGACGATGCCAGCAAGACCGAGAATACGCGCGTTTCCTACCCGATTTACCATATCGAAAACATCGTTAAGCCGGTTTCTAAAGCCGGGCATGCCAAGAAAATCATTTTCCTGACGGCGGATGCCTTTGGCGTATTGCCACCGGTTTCACGCCTAACGGCGGAACAGACCCAATACCACTTCCTCTCCGGTTTCACCGCCAAGCTGGCCGGTACCGAACGCGGTATTACCACGCCTACCCCCACCTTCTCGGCCTGTTTCGGTGCCGCGTTCCTGGCGCTGCACCCAACGCAGTACGCTTCGGTGCTGGTAAAACGCATGGCAGCCGCCGGAGCGCAGGCTTATCTGGTAAATACCGGCTGGAACGGCAGCGGCAAGCGCATTTCGATCAAGGATACCCGCGGCATTATTGATGCCATCCTGAGTGGCGAGATCGAACAGGCAGAAACCTTTACGCTGCCGATCTTTGATCTTGCAGTACCGCTGGCCCTGCCGGGCGTGGATCCATCGATCCTCGACCCACGTAAAACCTATGCTGATGAAGCGCTGTGGCAAGAGAAAGCGCAGGATCTGGCACAGCGCTTTATCGATAACTTCAGCAAGTATACCGTGACTGAAGCTGGCAAAAAGCTGGTGAGTGCCGGGCCAAAACTGTAACCCCATCCGCAAGGGTGTTTAATCGAAGGTTCCGCGCGGGCTGAACCTTTTTTATCGCAATAAATTTGCCTGATCGATACTCCCCGGGATATCCCTCCTTAACAACCGCGGCGGCTTTATGCAGTGCTCGCCAGTGACTTTAATCACAAAACATAAATGTTAACGTTAACTTTTGTGATTAACATCGCAATCAGACAGGTTTTCGGGTTTATCTTGTTAAAAGTTAACGTTAACAATAAGGCTAACCTCATCCATCAGGGCTTTCACATGAACCGCGAAACCAAGAAGGATTATCTGCTCCTCAGTGGCCTGCTGTTCTTTTTCTTCTTCACCTGGTCCTCCAGTTTTTCGCTGATCTCCATTTGGCTGAACCAGAAGATCGGCTTGAAAGGCGCTGAAACTGGCCTGATCTTCTCGGCCATTTCGCTGATCGCCCTCTGCGCCCAGCCGCTATACGGTTTTATTCAGGACAAACTCGGGCTACGTAAACACCTGCTGCAATTTCTCGGCATGATGCTGCTGCTCACCGGGCCGTTCTTTATCTACGTTTACGCCCCGCTGCTAAAAACCAATCTGTTACTTGGCGCTTTAACCGGTGGGCTGTTTATCGGGGCGACCTTTTTCGCCGGTATTGGCGCGCTGGAGTCTTACACCGAACGCGTCAGCCGCATTATCGGCTTTGAATTTGGCCGTGCACGCATGTGGGGCTCGCTCGGTTGGGCCTCTGCCACCTTCTTTGCCGGTTTTATCTTTAATATCAACCCGAATATCAACTTTTGGCTGGCCTCCGCCTCTGCCGTGATTTTTTTGCTGTTGCTGAGCCAGATTCGTGAGTTGAAACCCAATGCCATGGCGGGTCTGGAATTCGATAAACTGGAGAACTTGCAGTTGCAAGATGCGCTAGCCTTGCTGCGCTTGCCTAACTTCTGGGCACTGGTGGTATTTGTGCTCGGTATCAGCGTTTACAACGTGTTTGACCAACAGTTTTCGGTCTACTTTGCTGCGCAATTTGCAACCCAGCAGCAGGGTAATGAGATGTACGGCTTCCTCAATTCCTTGCAGGTGTTTCTGGAGGCTGGAGGGATGTTTCTGGCTCCCTTGCTGGTCAACCGCATCGGGGCTAAACAAGGCTTATTGCTGGCTGGCAGCATCATGGCTTTGCGCATGCTCGGCTCCGGTCTGGCGAGCGGCGCGCTGATGATTTCCGCCATGAAACTGCTGCATGCGGTTGAATTGCCGATCCTGTTGATTGCCATTTTCAAATATATCGCTACCCGTTTCGACAGCCGTCTGTCCTCCACCTTGTATCTGGTGGGCTTCCAGTTTGTTACCCAGGTCATGGCCAGCCTCCTGTCACCCTTGGCGGGTTACGGCTATGACCATATCGGCTTTGCCTCAACCTACCTGCTGATGGGCGGTGCCGTCGCCAGCACCACCCTTCTGTCCTGCTTCCTGCTGCGCGGTGAGCAGGTAAACCAAACGCCCCCGTTTCAACCGACAATGACATCAAGCGAGTCGATGCAATGAGAAAAACTTTAGCTCAAGCCGAGCAAATGATTGAGGCTTTGCGCGCACAGCGCCAGGACGCGTATTACCCCCGTTTTCATCTGGCCGCACAGGCCGGTTGGATCAACGATCCTAACGGGCTGATCTGTATTAACGGCGTCTATCATGCGTTCTATCAGCATCACCCCTACGATGAAAACTGGGGCCCGATGCATTGGGCACATGCCACCAGCAACGATCTGGTGCATTGGCAACATCAGCCTATCGCGCTGGCTCCAGGCGAGGATTACGATCGGGACGGCTGTTTCTCCGGCTGCGCGGTGGATGATGAGGGTGTACTGACGCTGATTTATACCGGTCATGTCTGGCTCGGTAAGATCGGCGATGACGACCAGGTGCGTGAAGTGCAGTGCCTGGCCACCAGCCATGACGGTGTGAACTTTGTTAAACAAGGGCCAGTCTTGGCAGCACCGCCAGGTATTCAACACTTTCGCGATCCCAAAGTGTGGCGCGAAGCGGGCAGTTGGTGGATGGTGATCGGTGCCAAAGAGAACCAGCTCGGCCAGGTTCGGCTCTATCGCTCTTCTGATCTGCGCGACTGGCAGTTCGAGCGCATTATCGCTCAGGCGCAAGATGCAGCACAGGGCTACATGTGGGAATGCCCAGACTTCTTCCCGTTGGCTGAACAGCAGGTGTTATTGTTCTCGCCGCAGGGGCTGGCGGCACAGGGTTACCGCAACCGCAACCGTTTCCAAAGCGGCTACCTGCTGGGCCACTGGCAGCCGGGGCAGGATTTTACCGTCACACAGCCTTTCTGCGAATTGGATGCCGGGCATGATTTCTACGCACCGCAAACGTTCACCGCCGCCGATGGCCGCCGCCTGCTGTTTGCCTGGATGGATATGTGGGAATCCGCCATGCCAAGCAAGGCGCATGGTTGGGCGGGAGCCTTGACCGTGCCAAGAGAGCTGTCGCTGAGTGCCCAGGGCAAAGTATTGATGAACCCGGCCAGCGAACTGAGCGCATTACGCGGTGAACAGCGGCAATGGGGGGCGGTAAATTGCCATAATCAGCAACAGATTTTAGGCAGTAACCTGCATGAACTGCTGATGACCGTCAATCTGGCGGCGAGTGAAGCGGAGCGCTGTGGCATGGCCGTAGGCAAAGCAGCGCGTCTGTATGTTGATCATCAGGCCCGTCGCCTGGTTCTGGAGCGCTTCAGCCCTGAGCCGGGCCTGTGCGGCTGCCGCAGCATCGGCCTGCCAGGGGGCGATACGCTGCGATTGCGGATTTTTGTTGATCGTTCTTCAATAGAGGTGTTTGTTAATCAGGGGGAAGCCTGCCTGACCAGCCGGATTTACCCTGCGGATGGCGATCGCCATCTCAGCCTGTTCGCTGAAGCGGGCAGTGCGCAATTTACTGATGTTCAGGCGTGGGAGTTAGCCAGCATCTGGCGGTAAATGACACGGGCTCCAGCCTCGAGCGGCAGGAGCCCATTCTCACAGTGAATCACGCAACAACAACGGGCAGGCAACCCGCACCGTTTCTTTATGCGTAAGTTGATTGATCAGATGTAATGCCGCCTGGCGCCCCAGCTCATAATGCGGCAGCTGTACGGTAGTCAATGGCGGTTGGAACAGTTCGCCGATCCCCACCATATTGTCATAACCCACTACTGCCACCTGCTCAGGAATTTTCCAGCCCTGAGCCAGCAGGGTTTGATAGACCATAAACGCCACGCGATCGTTGCCGCACACCACCACATCGCAATCTTGCCACCCAGGGGAAAAATGCCGAGCTAAAAACGTGACGGTGTCACGGTACTGTTTATCACCACCGCTTAAATCCAAGTGATATTGGCGCAATTGCCCCAACTCCCCCCCCGCTTCGCGCCAGGCGCGCTCCAATCCGCGCCGCCGCAGCCCCGCAGCCAAGGCGTTTTCTGGTAGTTGAATACACAGTGGTGCACGGTAACCACGGGCGATCAGCGCACGCATAGCGTCGTATTGGCCTTGTTCATCATCGGGAATATAGCTGGCGACCGCGTTTTCTGGGCTGACACAGTTGGCCAGCACCAATTGCTGATCCAGCAGCTTGGCGGGAATAGTGACCTGGCGCAGCCCCATAGTGGTGAAGATCACCCCGTCTGGCCGATGTGCCAGCAGCAGGTCAACCGTCTGTTCAGCATCGTCGTCGGCAAACAGGTTAACCACAAAGCTGTTCCAGCCCTGTTCACGGGCGGTTTTTTCAATCGACAGGATCATGTCAACCGAGAATGGCGTTGTCGCCGTATCCAAGGCCAGCACGCCGAGAGTTTTCACCCGGCTGCTGTCGCCACGGATACGCCGTGCCGAAAGATCCGGCACGTAATCCAGTTGATCGATGGCCTGCTTTACCCGCTGGTAGGTATCTGGCCGCAGTTTACCGGGTTCGTTGATGGCGCGAGACACCGTCATCAACGATACGCCAGCGAGTTTAGCAACGTCTTTCAGCGAGGCCATGCGCCCTTCTCTGTCTGGGATAGAAAGCCTGATAATCCCATAACTTAAGCGCAGACTCTAGCGGGCAGTGATCTCTGCCCACAGCGCAACGGCCCCTTCGCGTGGCGAAAAACGCAGCGCACGCTGTTGCGGTTGCCACCAGCAGCCCTCGCGTTGCCCCAACCAACTGCCGTCCTCCAGTTGCCACTCGCCCTGCAACACGTACAGCACGCCCGCATGCCACGCCGGGGCGATCGTTTCCGCCGTGATACGCTGCACATCGGCGCTACAGCGTCCGCGCCGCGTCATAATATTGAAATCCTGGCTGTTGCCTCCGAGCAGAAACGCCTCCAGCGCCGCATCACCGGAAAAGGCGAACGGCTCCCCCACATGCTGCAAGCGGTGATCGATCAGGCCCGCGCTGCGCAGATGCACGCCATCGCCTTCCAGCAAAGTGATGGAGCGATCGATACCCTGGAAAGCTGAGAACGGGCCATCTTGCGCAATCGTCGCGATGCTGGCGCGCCAATCAAAATCGGCCTTGCCCGGCGGCTGGCTGGTGATTTCACGGGTTTCACCACCGCCGTTGCGCCACGGGCTAACCAACAGGCTGGCAAAATCGAAACGGTTCAGGTTCATCATGCCTCCTGCTGGAAGGTTTTCAGCACTTGCAGAAACTCGGCGCTGCTTTGCTGTTGTAGCGCATGGCGCCCCTGTTCGATCACCTGGCGGCCAGCGACAAAAACGTCGCGGATCTGTTCTTTGCCGCCGGCAAACAGCCAGCGGTTGAGGATGGAAGCCTCCGCTGCCGCCGCCAGATAAGGATCGTCGCCGTCCAGCACCAGCCAGTCGGCGCGATATCCCACCGCCAGTTGGCCGATCGCCGTACCACAGGCCTGTGCGCCACCCTGTAACGCCTGTTGATAGAGCACATCGCCCACCGCTGGCTGTTCCGGCGTGGTCAGCCGATTACGGCGCTGATCGCGCAGCCGTTGACCATATTCAAACCAGCGCAACTCTTCCACCACGCTCAATGAAACATGGCTGTCGGAACCAATGCCCCACCGCCCCTGGTGGTGCAGATAGCTATCGCCAGGGAAGATGCCGTCACCCAAGTTGGCTTCGGTGGTTAAGCACAGCCCGGCCACCGCTTTGCTACGCGCCAGTTGCTCCAACTCTTCACGATCCAGATGGGTGGCGTGCACCAGGCACCAGCGGCTTGTCACCGGCAAATGTTCATACAGCCAGGCAACTGGCCGTTGGCCGCTCCACGCCAGGCAGTCATTGACCTCTTTCTGCTGCTCCGCAATATGAATATGCACTGGCAAATGCTGATCGGACGCAGCTAACACCTGTTGCATCTGGCCAAGTTCGACCGCACGCAGCGAATGGAAACACACACCGTGGTTCTGCAACGGCTGCGCCGCGAGCTGGCGGGCGATGGTCTGCTGCTGTGCCAGATAACTCTCCACATCCTGGATAAAGCGTTTTTGCCCCGCTTGCGCGGGCTGAGCGCCAAAACCGGCATAGCTATAGAGCACCGGCAGCAGCGTCATGCCAATCCCCGCCTGTTGTGCCGCCCGGCTGAGGCGGCCGGTCATTTCACCGCGATCGACATAGGCTTTACCGTCTGGCGCATGGTGCAAATAATGAAACTCTGCCACCTGGGTATAGCCGCCCTTGAGCATTTCGATATACAGTTGACGGGCTATCACCTCAACCTGCTCTGGGGTTAAGCGCTGCACCAGGCGGTACATCAGATCGCGCCAGGTCCAGAAACTGTCTTGCGGATCGCCTGCCACCTCGGCCAACCCAGCCATCGCACGCTGGAAAGCATGCGAATGCAGGTTTGGCATACCCGGCACCACGTCACCGTGCAAACGCTGGCAGCCGGTAGGTTCGGCATTCGGAGTGATCTGGGTCAGTTGGCCGTGCGCATCAACATCGAGCCGCACGTTGTGAGCCCAACCGGATGGGAGCAGTGCGCGAGGAGCAAAGTAAGCAGGCATAGCAGTATTCCAAAGTAGGTGTAACAGCTAAGAAAGCGCGGCAGGCGCATACGTAAAAAATTTGTGAACCAATATCACTCATTGGGTGAACTGGCCCTACTTGTATATACATATACATATGCCGACATCAACAGTAAACTGATGTTATTATTTTTTTATTTGACGAGGTTAACGTCGTGGTAGATCAACAGACCGTGCTACAACTGGCTGCCGCAATGAGCGACACACCTGCCCCGATCTATCAACGGGTCAAACAAGCGATAGTGAGCCAAATTCGCGCGGGCCACTGGCAACCACACCAGCGCGTTCCCTCTGAAAGTGAACTGGTGGCCGAACTCGGCGTCAGCCGTATGACCATCAACCGCGCCTTGCGCGAACTGACCAGCGAAGGTTTTTTGATCCGCATGCAGGGGGTTGGCACCTTTGTCGCCGAAGCGAAAGCGCACACCGCCTTGCTGGAAGTGCACAATATTGCCGACGAAATTGCCGCACGCGGCCACCACCACAGCAGCAAAATCCTGGAGCTGAAAGCCCGCCCGGCAAGCGATGAAGAAGCCACTGCGTTGGGTATTCAGCCTGGCCAGCCGCTGTTTTACTCGCAGATTGTGCATTACGAGAATGGCGTCCCGGTGCAGATAGAAGATCGCTGCGTTAATCCACTGGTAGCACCGGATTACATGAAGCAGGATTTCGATCAGGTCACTCCCTATATTTATCTGACCCAGGCCGCCCCGCTGACCGCCGGTGAGCACATCGTAGAAGCCGTGATGCCCACGCGGCGCGAACGTGAACTGCTGCAGTTGGAAGACCATGAGCCGGGTCTGCTGATCCATCGCCGCACCTGGTCAGGCAAAACGGTGGTGACTTCCGCGCGTTTGCTGTACCCGGGCAGCCGCTACCAGCTGTTTGGCCGTTTTACTAATCAGGTCTGAACCTCGGCGGGGCAAGCTCGGCCCCGCTGCGTGCGTTATCACATTCTCATAACAAATTTTATCCCCTCTCTTGTCGCAGCCTGACGAATGCGCTAGCTTGGTTTTAATTGTATATACAACCATGTGGGAGCGGGAACACCATGACGTCTGAGATCCACTGCGACAGCCTGTGGCACGGCGCCGATATTGTCACCATGCGCGACGGCAAATATCACATCATTAGCAATGGCGCGATCGCCGTGCGCGACGGCAAGATTGTCTGGATGGGTGAAGAGGCCACCATGCCGGTGTTGGCGGCGGCTAAAACGGTGCATTTTGACGGCGGGATCATTACCCCTGGCCTGATCGATTGCCACACGCATCTGGTCTTTGGCGGCAACCGCAGCGGTGAATTCGAACAGCGTTTAAATGGCGTAAGCTATGCGGAAATCGCCGCACAAGGCGGTGGCATTATCTCCACGGTAAAAGCAACGCGTGACGCTGAAGAAACACAATTACTTGAGCAGGCGCTGTTTCGCCTGCGGCCGCTGCTGGCGGAAGGCGTAACCTGCGTAGAGATCAAATCCGGTTATGGCCTAACGCCGCACAGCGAGCTGAAGATGCTGCGCGTGGCACGTCAGCTAGGCGAACGGTTACCGGTTGAAGTGAAAACCACCTGCCTGGCGGCGCATGCCTTGCCGCCGGAATACGCCGGGCGGGCCGATGATTACATCGATCTGGTCTGCCAAACCATCATCCCAGAAGCGGCGGCAGCGGGCCTGGCGGACGCGGTAGACGCCTTCTGCGAGCATCTGGCGTTTTCCACAGCCCAGGTCGAACGCGTGTTTCAGGCTGCTGAACAGGCAGGTTTGCCGGTCAAATTACACGCCGAGCAGCTCTCCGCCCTCGGGGGGAGCTCGTTGGCCGCGCGCCATCACGCTCTTTCGGCCGATCATCTCGAATACGCCAGCGCAGAAGACGCTGCCGCCATGGCCGCCTCGGGCACAGTGGCGGTCCTGCTGCCGGGCGCTTATTACCTGCTGCGTGAAACCCAATGCCCGCCGGTCGATCTGTTCCGTAAACACGGCGTACCGATGGCGATCGCCAGCGATGCCAACCCCGGAACCTCGCCTGCGCTGTCATTACGCCTGATGATCAATATGGCCTGTACGCTGTTCCGCCTGACGCCGGAGGAAGCGCTGGCCGGTGTGACGCTGCATGCCGCCAAAGCGCTGGGCTTGCAGGCAAGCCATGGTTCGCTGGAGGTGGGTAAGGTGGCTGACTTTGTTCACTGGCCGCTTGCCCGCCCGGCAGAACTGGCCTACTGGTTGGGCGGCCAACTGCCCTGCACGGTGATTTTCCGAGGAGAAATACGTCAATGATTCGCGATCCCTTTGAGTTCCAGAGCGGTAACCTGCCGCTGTTGATCAGCATTCCCCATGCTGGTACCCGGCTGACGCCAGCCGTTGAGCGCGGTTTGACCGACGAAGCGCGCCCGTTGCCGGACACCGATTGGCATATTCCCCGGTTGTACGATTTCGCCCGCAAGATGGGGGCCAGTATGTTGATCGGAAACTATTCGCGCTTTGTGATCGATCTTAACCGTCCTGCAGACGACAAACCGCTCTACACCACCGCTACCACCGGCCTGTTCCCGGATGTGCTGTTCGATGGCCGCCCGAGTTTTCTGCCCGATCTTGCCCCCAGCGACGAAGAACGGGCGGGCTATCTGCAAGCCCTCTGGCAGCCTTATCACCAGCAGCTGCAACACGAACTGGCGCGCCTGAAAGCCCAACACGGCTATGCACTGCTGTTTGATGCCCACTCTATCGCTTCCGTCATACCGCGGCTGTTTGACGGCAAGCTGCCGGATCTCAACCTGGGGACCAACAGCGGTGCCAGTTGCGCCAGTGCCATGAGCGATCGCTTGATCGCCTGTTGTGAACAGCAACAGCGATTTACCCATGTGCTCAACGGGCGCTTCAAGGGCGGTTACATCACCCGTGCCTATGGCCAGCCGCAGGAAAAACAGCATGCGGTGCAGTTGGAGCTGGCACAGGTCAATTACATGTCAGAACAGTTTCCGTTTGCCTTCGACGCCACGCGCGCCGCGCCGCTACAGCGCCTGCTGCAGCAGATGGTTGAAAGCATGCTGGCCTGGGGTGAACAGCAGGCTTAGCCCTCTTTCAGCGTCGGTGCACCTGATGCGCCGACGCTGTTACGTATCATCCATTACCCAGCGCCCGACCGTTTTTCTGAATCTGTTGTTATCACTAGGATTTGTGTACTACCTTGCAATGTTGACGGAAAGATAACGCCCCCATCGACACAGCGCACAAAACAGTGGCCTACGCGTGTTGCCGTACGCGACAAAATCCGACGCGCTTCAGATCGGGTTCAGACCTGCGTATTCCGCTACCTGGAGCCAAACGGGAATCATCATCCGCTCTGGAGGCAACTATGTTTGACACCCCGCTCAACCGGCGCGCTGCGCAGACCGTGGCCACCCGGCTGCTGGCCGACTGGCAAAGAGCAGGCGAACCCGGTGGGGCTATTACCCTGTTTGACAGCAGCCCCACTCAAGCAGAGATCTGTGCGGGATTGGCCGGCCTGCATTTTCGTGGTTACAGCGTGGAGCTGATCGCCAACCGCAGCCCGGGTATTAACCTTTAAACGCGACATCAGCGTGCACCTTTAACCTGAGCGCCAGGTGCCCTGTTCTCACCCGCGGTACGGCACCTTATATTCACAGTGATTATTAATGCTCGAATGCTGAAAAAACACCCAGACCACATCACAGCTCATAAAAACCGAAGGAAAGCCGCAGGTTTCGCTTGCAGCAAAATAGGCCATCCAGTACCTTGTGGCGGTCACAAAAAGAGTTAGCGTGCTCTTTTTCGTTGCACCTCAAAATACCATTTTATGTTATCTAAAAATGATAATACGCATTATTTCCCGCCTTCCCGTGCGGGATTTCTTTTTATAGTCTATCGTTATTTTTCGTGCTTTTTATTGAGCTTTTATTAGTAATAACTTAAGTTTTACCTTCACAAACCTTAACCTCCCGCGGTGGCCAGGCTGGCAACGGGTGGGCGTTCAGGAGTTACAGCCATGCAAATGACCCTTATGGAATATATCACGCGATACTTCAATGGCGATCTCTATCGCTATGCACGATCTGAAGGGGTGAGCCGTGATCAAATACTCAAATGGATCAATAATGAGTGTTATGTCATCAAAGGGAAATTGGTCATGCCGGTTAAACATTTACCCGGCTGATTCGACATTGTAATGGACATAAAAAACCCCGTTTGAACGGGGTTTTTTACTGTTTGATACCACGGAAAATCAGAAGTTATAACCGACAACCGCGTAGTAACCCCAGCCGGTAGATTTGATTGGGCCCTGCGGTGTACCGATATCAACCCCGTCCTGCCATTGACCACCGTTATGGAAGTAACGGGCGACGAACGAGTAATGCCAGTGATCGTAATTCAGCGCCAGAACGTGGCTGGAAGCGATAGAATTGCTGGTACGCGCCTGGCGGCCATTGACGCTGAAGTCGTTTTTACCCAGATCGGAGCCAAAGTCGAAGTTGGTGAAACCGATATAGTTCAGGTTCCCTCCCCACATCTGGGTCAGGGGCACAAAGTATTTCACTTTGAAACGATAGCCATCCCAGCTGTCTTCATTCGCAGCACCGTAGTTCTGCCATTGGTATTTAGCATAAATGTTCATCGACAGGCTGATAGGCAAGCCCGTTTCGATATCCGTTCCCAGCCCCATATACCAGGTGCTCTGGCGTGATGCGCTGTTGCGGCCCATGTCATAGATATAGTTGTTGGCGAAATACCACTCTTTAAATGGTCCGAAGCTCAGATCGGCACCGGTCAGTTTGTCGATCGAAAAACGCGGTTCAATCTCCATAAACAGCGGTGAGCCGTTGTCCCAGATCCCCCGGTTAGGCGTATTGCCGGTACCAAAAAATTTTGGCACATCGACATAACCGTAAAAATCCAGCCAATCCTTCCTGGTGAAAGCTTCATACTCCAGATACACGTCATTGTTCAGTTGTGGTCCAAAACGAGTATGGTAGCTACCCACCACGTTGACACTCTGGTGCCACCAATCCGAAACGAACTGGCTATCATTGCTGGCCGCCATTGACGATGTGCTGTAAGAGACAGTGAGAAGCACACCTGCTGCGAGAGCGATTTTTTTCATTTTATTACCACATGCTTAAAGGGCGATTGCTGCCCGTTAGAAAGACGACAATGAGTCTGGTTTGACGAACGGCAGCTTACTGCCTGGACGACGCGCGCATTATAGAAACCACTGGGTGTAAGAATCTGTGATCCAGTGAACTATTCGCCATTAAGGTAATCGATTGCCCTCTCGTTTTTAAAATTATTTTTCATTGAAATTCACATTCAATGTGATGGACATCATATTAGGTGATTTTTAAAACATCATCAGCACGATTTGCGTACAGGCCTGAAAACTCACCCGGTGCCGGCTTAATGGCATAAAAAAGCCGACGGTTCTGGTCGGCTTTAAGTCGAGAGTAAACACGGTTCAAACGGGAAGTTAGCGGGCGCCGAGAACCGCCTTGGCAATATTTTCCTGCCGGAAGACCACCTCGTCCCCCTGAGCAATTTCCCAACGCCCTACCGGAATGTCGGTTTTGGGTGCTGCGACCACCACTGATCCATAAATCAGCTTATCGTCACGGCGCAGAATAACCACATCCAACTGGTATTCATGCAAAAGATTCGCGGTGGTCAGGCGCACCATATCGCCGGTACTGAAGCTGTGCCCATCAAGCGCAGGTTGCTGAATAAACTGAATATCATTCCTCATTTTCACGTTCCTTCAGGCAGAACACCTCATTTGAGATTAGCTGAAATCCCTTGCTTCGCGAATCATCGGGTTAACCTGCACGCGTGGCACGCCAGCAAATCAGCGACCCCGTCGTGACCATCGCGACTCCTTGCCAGAAACTGAGGGTCAACGAAGTGCTCAGAACCACGGCGGCAAATACCGCCGACAGCACCGGCGTGAAGTAAGACACCGTGGCCAGTAAGGTCATATTGCCGTGCAGGATGCCGACATTCCATGCCGCATAACCCGCCCCCATGGCGATCCCGGCAGACAGCAACGCCAGGGTGACTGGCAGGGTGAAATGCATACCGCTTTCGTTGCTGAACGGATATTGCAGCCACAGGGCCAACGCAGTCAGCGTAATAAACAGCACCACCGCATTCTTGCCTTGGGCAATTCTCTTGGTAACGTTGCAATAAACCGCCCAAATCACCGCGCCGCTAAATGCCAGCGCATAACTCAGCGGGTTACTGCGCACATTCGCCAGCATTTGTGCCGCTGACCAGCCCCCATCACCGCTCATGATCCAACCAATGCCCAACAGTGACAGCAATAATCCTGGGATCACCCACCACCTGGCCTTCTGCCCGTTAAACAAGATCGCCATCAGCACGGTAAAGCAGGGCCACAGATAGTTGATCATCCCCACTTCAATGGCCTGCATACGGTTACTGGCATAACCCAACGACAGCGAAAGACAAATCTCGTACGCCACAAACAGCAGGCTGCCAACGATCAAATAAGAGCGGGGAAATTCACGCAGTTTCGGGATCCCCATCACCACCAGCAAAAACAACGTTCCCACGCTGTAGATCATCGCCGCGCCGCCTACCGGCCCCAACCCTTCGCTGACGCTGCGGATCAGGCCGACGACGCTGCTCCACAGCACAATAGCCAGCAGGCCAAACAAGGTTGCTTTATGGGATACGGATAACGCAGGCATCAGGATAGGATCCAATCATCGGTTTTTTCGGGGTTTCACTCTACTGGCCTGAAAGGCAAAAAGAAAGGCGGGATCGCCCCGCCTTGGAAGATTACTGCTGCGGTTGCCGCTCAAACTGCGGCGGCGGCTGGCGGAAGCGACGGGTCAGGTACACCAGGTAAGCAAACCCCAGAGCCGCCCAGATCAGCCCCATGGTCAGCGAGCTTTTCTCCAGATTCAGCCACAGCACGCTGACGGTCAGCGCCCCAACCAGCGGCAGGATCAGGAAGTGAAAACGGTCCTTCCAGGTTTTGTTGCGCCCCTGACGGATAAAGAAATGGCTGATCACCGAAAGGTTAACGAAGGTAAACGCTACCAGCGCGCCAAAATTAATCAACGCGGTCGCGGTCACCAGATCAAAGGACATGGCCGAAAGCGCGACCAGCCCCACCATCAGCACATTAAGCGCTGGCGTGCGCCATTTAGGATGCACATAACCAAAGAATTTTTCCGGAAATACGTTATCGCGCCCCATCACATACAGCAACCGTGAGACGCTGGCATGAGAAGCTAGGCCGGAGGCCAAGGTATTAATAAAGGTGGTACAGAGGAAGATCGCCTGGAACAGTTTACCGCCCACATACAGCGCAATTTCTGGCAACGCCGCATCGGGCTCTTTGAAACGTTCAATATTGGGGAAAAACAGCTGAATAAAGAATGACACGCTGATGAAGATCACGCCGCCATATAAGGCGGTAAGAAAGATCGCTTTCGGGATCACCCTGGCGGCATCCGGCGTTTCCTCACTCAGCGTCGTGACGGCGTCAAAACCCAGAAACGAGAAACAGAGAATGGTCGCCCCGGTAATAATCGGCACCAGATGGGCGTTTTCACTGACAAAAGGCTTCAGGCTCCATACCGTCCCCACCCCTTCGCCATTGTGCAAACCATGCACCACCAGGAAGATAAACACCACGATAATCGCTACCTGGGCCAGCACAAACAAGGTGTTGAAGTTGGCGACCACGTTGACGCTTTTCAGGTTGATTGCCGTCATGATCGCCACAAAGCCCACCACCCACACCCAGGGAGGAACCTCGGGGAACAGTGCGGTGAGGTAGATCTTCGCCAACAGCGTATTGATCATCGGCAGGAACAAATAATCCAGCAACGACGACCAGCCGACCAGAAACCCAACGTGCGGGTTAATCGCCTTTTGCGCGTAGGTATAGGCAGAACCGGAGGTGGGAAACTGGCGCACCAGCTTGCCGTAACTGATGGCGGTAAACAGAACCCCAGCGAGTGCCAGCAGATAAGAGGCCGGAACGTGGCCATCCGTGACGCCGGAAACAATGCCGAAAGTGTCAAACACCGTCATCGGCGTCAGGTACGCCAGACCCATCATTACCACTTGCCACAGTTTTAATGTTTTACGCAGTTGCGGTTTGCCCGCGCCATTACAGTCGATGGCACTTATCGTCATGGGATTTTCCTCACCGGCGTCCTGTACGCCAAGTTGGAAGAAAGAAGTCACCGCTGCGCACGGCTTCGCCGGGTCACAGGTAACCCGCGGGAATGCGCCGGGCGCGCGATGGGATCAGGCTGAACGCCTCAGGCGTTTTTCAGCATCCACTCGATTTCGGTTTCGGTGATCAGCCGTTCAAACTGCACCAGCTCATCGGTCTTGCAGGCCAGATAAACGTGGCTGAATCTTTCCCCCAACAGCGCATGCAGCACCGGTTGGTGTTCGAATTCATACAAGGCGTCGCTCTGGCGAATGGGGAACGGTAAACCTTCCTGCTCTAGTCCGTTGCCGGTCACGGGTTCAGGCAGCGGTAATGAGATGTCGAGGCCGTAAACCATGCCCGCGAGGATCGCGGCCATCACCAGATAAGGGTTGGCATCGGCCCCCGCCACGCGGTATTCCACGCGGTGGTTATCGCGATCGCCACAGGGAATGCGCAGTGCGACGGTGCGGTTGTTATGGCCCCAGGATGCCTGCGTTGGCACATACATGCCGGGTTGAAAACGGCGATAGGCATTCACATTGGGTGCCAACAGCGCCATAGAAGCCGGCATCAGGGCAATCATCCCCGCCAGCACCTGCTTCAGCAGCGCCGAGTCTTCGCCGTCGTCGTCGGCAAACACGTTGTTACCTTGATGATCCAACATGCTGATATGCACATGCATGCCGCTACCTGCGTGCTCTTCATAAGGCTTCGCCATAAAGGTGGCCTGGATGTTGTGCTTCTCTGCCACCATGCGCACCAGGCGTTTCAACGCCAGCGCATGATCGCAGGCCTGCAGTACATCGCTGGTGTGATGCAGGTTAATCTCAAACTGGCCGGGTGAGGCTTCCGCCACCGCGCCGTCGGCCGGGATCCCTTGCAGGCGTGCCAGTTCATCTATCTCGCTCAGCACGTCGGCAAAATGATTGAGATTATCCACCGAATACACCTGGCTTTGGGTGTTACGCTCCTGGGTTCCGGGGGCACACGGCGGTTGCAGATAACCTTCGGCATCGCGCTGACGATCGATGAGATAGAACTCCAACTCTACCGCTACTACGGGGGATAACCCGCGCTGACGCAAACGCTGCCACACCTGGTTCAGCACATTACGCGGTTCAACGTCAAAGGGAGTACCATCTTCATCCAGCATGGTGAGCAGTACCTGGCCGATATATTCCGGATCGGCCGCCGACGGCGTCAGGGTTCCGGCGACCGGAACGCAGATATGATCTGGCTCACCCAATTCTTGCCCTAACCCGGCCTCTTCCACCACGTTGCCAAGAATATCCATCGCGAACACCGAGGCCGGGAAGTAACAGCCTTTCTCCAGCTTGCTTAAGCCACCAACCGGGATACGTTTGCCACGGAAACTGCCGTTGAGATCGGTGAGTAGAACATCGACATGCTGGGTTAATGGATAACGTTCCAGATACTTCTTCACTTCGCGCTGGAACGCGCTACTTCGCCTTTCTTCGTTGTGCTGCACAAAGTTTTCCACTTCTACGATGTTGGTTTGCATGATTCACCCGTCATTGTGTTTGGTCTGTGGTTCTCACACTTATTGCCTTCGATGTTTATTGACCATCTTGCTCAATATAATGTCCACCAATGAAACATAGATGCAACAAAATTGTTTTGCAAGTGTTACTTTTGGTTTGAATATTGTCCACCTCGCTGCTAGATTTAGGTAATATTGAGCAAGAAAAGGCGATATTTTGATATATCGGTCATAATTTCGAACACACCTAGAGGTCATTATGGGCAATATATTTAACAGACCAATCATCGGCGTGGTGATGTGCAGGTATAGGTTAAACCAACACCTCACACAGACCTTGCAAGAAAAGTACCTGAATGCTGTTTTATCCGCTGGTGGGTTACCCATCGCCCTGCCGCATGCGCTGGCAGAGCCGGAAATGCTGGAAGAGCTACTGCCACATCTCGACGGCATTTTGTTGCCGGGCAGCCCCAGCAACGTGCAGCCGCACCTTTATGGTGAAAACGGCGATGAGCCTGACGCCGATCCTGGGCGAGATGAATTGAGCCTGGCGCTGATCCGCCTGGCGCTCAACAGGCGCATTCCCCTTTTCGCCATTTGCCGCGGTATGCAGGAAATGGTGGTCGCCACCCAAGGCACTCTGCATCGCCGCCTGTATGAACAACCTGAGTTACTTGAACACCGCGAAGATCACGATCTGCCGCTGGAACAGCAATATGCTCCTGCCCATGAGGTGATCGTTCAGGATGGCGGCTTGCTGGCGCAACTGCTGCCAGATTGCAACCGCTTCTGGGTGAACTCCCTGCACGGCCAAGGGGCCAAAACCCTCGGCCCCAGCGCACGCATCGAAGCACATGCCGCCGACGGGTTGGTAGAGGCCATCAGCATCCGCGATCAGCCGTTTGCGCTGGGCGTGCAGTGGCACCCGGAATGGAACAGTGACGAATACGCGCTATCCCGCCTGCTGTTTGAGGGATTCATTACCGCTTGCCAGAATTATCAGAAGGAAAAACGCCTATGAGCGACGTCAGCTTGGCACCGGGGAAACGCTTATCACAGATCCGCCAGCAATTAGGGTTGTCGCAGCGCCGGGTAGCCGAACTGTCTGGATTAACGCACAGCGCTATCAGCACCATTGAACAGGATAAAGTCAGCCCGGCCATCAGTACGCTGCAAAAGTTACTGACGGTATATGGGCTGTCACTGTCGGCTTTCTTTGCCGAACCGGAAAAACCGGATGAACCGCAGATCGTCATTAACCATGAAGACCTGATTGAGATCGGCAGCCAAGGGGTTTCGATGAAACTGATCCACAACGGTGACCCAAACCGCACGTTGGCGATGATGATCGAAACCTATGAGCCGGGGACCACCACCGGCGAACGTCTTAAACATCAAGGGGAAGAGATCGGTACCCTGCTGGAAGGCGAAGTCATGCTGCAGGTGAACGGGCAGACCTATCACCTGCAGGCGGGCCAGAGCTACACCATCAATACCGGTATTCCCCACAGTTTCAGCAACACGTCGGCGCGGGTGTGCCGGATTATCAGCGCCCACACGCCGACCACCTTCTGATTAACGGAGCAAGGTATGGATTTCCACCACTTGCAGTACTGGCAACAACGGGCGCAGGCCCTGAAGATTGAAAACCGGCTGTTTATCAACGGCCGTTACCAACAGGCTGCCGCAGGGGAAACCTTTGCCGTAAACGATCCCGCTGCCCAGCGTGAGCTAGTGCAGATGGCACGCGGCAGCCAGGCAGATATCGATCTGGCGGTGCAGGCCGCCCGCGCAGTATTCGAGCGTGGCGACTGGTCACAGGCTGCACCCGCCCAGCGCAAAGCGACGCTGCTGAAGTTGGCGGCGCTGATGGAAGAACATCATGAACAGCTCGCCCTGTTAGAAACGCTGGACACCGGTAAACCCATCCGCCACAGCCTGCGTGATGACGTTCCCGGTGCCATTCGCTGCATGCGCTGGTACGCAGAAGCGATCGACAAAGTCTATGGTGAAATCGCCCCCACCGGTAACGATGCACTGGCGCTGATCCAACGCGAACCGATAGGCGTGGTGGGTGCAATTGTGCCCTGGAACTTCCCGCTGCTGCTGGCCTGCTGGAAACTAGGCCCGGCGCTGGCGGCCGGTAACAGCGTGGTGCTGAAGCCTTCGGAAAAATCACCGCTGACGGCGGTCTATCTGGCCGCCTTGGCGCAGCAGGCCGGGCTGCCGGACGGCGTGCTGAACGTGATCCCAGGCTATGGGCATGATGCCGGTAAAGCGCTGGCTCTGCACCCGAACGTGGATGCCCTCACCTTCACCGGTTCCACCCAGGTGGCGAAGCAACTGATGAAGTACGCCGGTGAATCCAACATGAAACGCGTCTGGCTCGAGGCGGGCGGCAAAAGTGCCAATATCATCTTCGCCGATTGCCCCGATCTGGATAAAGCCGCGCAGGGCGCTGCTGCCGGTATCTTCTACAACCAAGGCCAGGTGTGCATTGCCGGTACGCGTTTGCTGGTGGAAGAAAGCATCCAGCAGGAATTCCTCCAGGCACTGCGTAAGCATGCGGCGGCCTTCGAGCCCGGTAACCCGCTCGATCCACAAACCATCATGGGTACGCTCATCGACCAAGGGCATTGCGAAAAGGTGGTTGGCTATATTGAGCAGGGGCTGGAGCAAGGGGCCGCCCTATTACTTGATGGCCGCGAGCACAAGCAAGGCAGCCAGCCGGGCTATCTCGGCCCGACCATTCTTACCCAGGTAGACAACGCCATGAGCGTAGCGCGCGACGAAATCTTCGGCCCGGTGCTTGCGGTGACCACTTTCAACGGCGAACAGCAGGCGCTGGAACTGGCCAACGACAGCGAATATGGGCTAGGGGCCGCCGTTTGGACGCGCGATCTTTCCCGTGCCCACCGTATGGCTCGGCGGTTGAAAGCAGGCACCGTGTTCGTTAACAACTACAACGATGGCGATATGACCGTGCCTTTCGGCGGCTACAAACAAAGCGGCAACGGGCGCGACAAGTCGTTGCATGCGCTGGATAAATTTACTGAACTGAAAACCACCTGGATTTCTCTGGAATAAGGACTGCATCATGACTGAACACGTAAAAAGCTATTATGCGGCGACGGCCAATGCTCATCAGCCTTATCCGCAGTTGAATGAATCGATTGAATGCGACGTCTGTATCGTCGGTGGCGGCTATACCGGCCTGTCTTCAGCACTGTTTCTGGTGGAAGCCGGCTATAACGTGGTCGTGCTGGAGTCTGCACGTATCGGCTTCGGGGCCAGCGGCCGCAATGGCGGGCAGTTGGTCAACTCCTACAGCCGCGATATTGACGTGATTGAGGCGCGCTACGGTGCAGAAAGCGCCCGCATGCTGGGCAGCATGATGTTTGAAGGGGCCGATATTATCCGCAGCCGCATTAAACGTTACGCCATTGAATGCGACTATCGCCCAGGGGGCATTTTTGCCGCGCTCAACAATAAGCAATATCACGCCCTGATCGAGCAGAAACAGAACTGGGAACGGTACGGCAATACGCAACTTGAGCTGCTGGATGGCGAACGGATCCGCCAGGAAGTGGCCAGCGATCGTTACGTCGGCGCCCTGCTCGATCACAGCGGCGGCCACATTCACCCACTCAATCTGGCGCTGGGGGAAGCCGAAGCCATTCGCCTGCAAGGCGGGCGGATTTTCGAACAGTCGGCAGTCACTAATATCCGCCACGGCGAACCCGCGCTGGTCAGCACCGCCAACGGGCAAGTTACGGCGCGCTATGTCATCGTTGCCGGTAATGCCTATCTGGGTGACAAACTGGAACCCCGCTTGGCCAAGCGCAGTATGCCGTGCGGCACCCAAGTGGTAACCACCGAGCCGCTGGCACCAGAAGTCGCGGCCTCTTTAATCCCGCAAAACTACTGCGTGGAAGACTGTAACTACCTGCTGGATTATTACCGCATTACCGGCGATAACCGCCTGCTTTATGGCGGTGGCGTGGTGTATGGCGCGCGCGATCCCGACGATATCGACAATCTTATCCGCCCCAAACTGCTGAAAACCTTCCCGCAGTTAAAAGGTGTCCGTATTGACTATCGCTGGACAGGCAATTTTCTGCTGACGCTGTCGCGCATGCCACAGTTCGGCCGGTTAGAAAATAATGTCTACTATATGCAGGGTTACAGCGGCCACGGCGTGACTTGTACTCATCTGGCGGGCAAATTAATTGCCGAGTTGATGCGTGGCGATGCCGAGCGCTTCGACGCCTTTGCCAAGTTGCCGCACCTGCCATTTTTTGGTGGACGTAACTTGCAGATCCCGTTCACCGCCATCGGCGCCGCCTACTACACGTTACGCGATCGCATCGGTGTTTAAGCCTAGGAGCTCCTGACATTAGCCTGATTAAACAATCGACATCAAGATCAATAATTGATCTTGATGATGGCTTAGGGAGCTTTTATACAAAAAAACTCATCATTATGATGCAATATTGCATCGATATTTTGATGTACTATCGTCTCAAAAATCATATAGTAAGCACATATCAAGGATCACCGATTTCCCTGGTGTTGTTGTACTTGCCCCTCACTCTTTGCAGGGGCTTTTTTCTTCTTCCTGGCTGATTGCCATTCACTTCGATTTCAGCAGAATCAGGCAAGCTTCACGATTCCAATCCGTGCGTTGAACAATAGTGAGCTATCCCCTCTCGAACGGAGTACACTGCCTTCACCACACATCTACCCGGTGAAAGATATGTCTCTCCTCGATGCCCTCAAGATGTTCAGTGATACATCATCCGCCAATGTCACCTGCCCAAAATGCAATAAAGTTTCGTCGCAAAGCCGCCAGAAGCTGAACAAAAATATCACGATGATCTGCCCTCACTGCGGGCATTATTTCCGTAAGAACGAAGACTAAAACATTGTTGCACGTCTTTTGCGACAATAGCCCTTTATCCTCCGCAGTCTTACTTCCAAAATGCTGTTGCCCAGGCTGAAGGTTGAAATAAAGTGGCCAATGTGATGCCACTGACAGTCGTGCACGAACGGTAACTGTTGGCAGCATCTTAGGTGCTGATTGGTTAATGTGAACGAGCCATATCGCAATAAAGATTAACCGATCGCCATTGTGCACTTTAATAATACTGCCATTGATAGAGATAGGCGCACCTAACCCGCAAAGATGGATTATGATTTGAACAACTCCTATATAGGAAAGTAAATATTACGGCTGAGCACTCGGCACGAGATGATATTATAACCAGGGGCAAAGAGCTTAATGCCCCTGAAAAATAACATTGCACAATATGCTGTTATCACGGCGCATGTGAGCAGAGCGTAAGTTATTTTTTATCAAACAGTTAGACTCAATACACTACTATCAATTTTCGCACCTTGTTAAAACCCGCTGATTAGAATTAATAAATGAAACTATCTCACTTAATTATTGCCTCTGCACTCAGCGTTTGTAGCCTGCCTGTTCTAGCGACCACTACTGATTCTGTAGCTGTTTATGCGACTCAGCAACAGCAAGGCTCAACCTCTATTGGCAACCATAGTTTTCAACCAAGGATTTCACCGTTTCGCTAGCGAACCTGTCTGACAAAAATATTGACCTGAATAAGCTATGCCTATACCCAAAATAATTCGAGTTGCTTGTAGGCGGCAACGGAGTGACAAATCGGTCTTTGACCGATTTGAACAGCGCTTGCGCTGGCCCGTAGGATGAGCTTCGAAGAGGCTCATAATCCCCAGGAGCTTACTCAAGTAAGTGACTGGGGTGAACGAAGTCAGCCAACACCCAAGCAACTCTTTTGGGTTTATTCACGATATATCTATGAGGTATGGCAGAATCGATATGCATGACAACGAACTTCATCGGTTTCTTGAAAAGATCAATTTTCATACGGAACTATGAAAAATAATTTAATATTCACCTAACTAATTAGTATTAATCAGATGGAAACATTCACACTAAGAATACTTATTTAAACTCCCACTCGATGTTCGCTACACCTTACGAGTTAGGCATCCATACGCTGTCGAAAGACCGTTGTCTCTTTTTTTGAAGTGCATCAAATTATCATGCAATAAATATTGATTTACCAAGTAAACATTAGCTACTCTTCACTTTAGAGTAATTAAATATTCCATATAATGTTTAATTTAAAGAATATTTATTTCCCTGGTGTTGGTCAAATGACCCCCACCACTCGACGGAGAGTGGTGGTTTTTTTTGTGCGTAATTTGGTCCCTCCCTTCTCAAGCTCCGTGTTGAGCGCATTTCTCCTACTTTTTGTTGGTAACCTGGGGCTCTTGGATGTTAATTTACTTGCACACTGTCAAAAACGGTTAGATATTGAACTTTTATACACAAAAGATATTCCTCATGACTAAAGCATCATTCATCAGAGTTTGGTTCACGTTTGCGACCACTTATACCTGCTTAACCTTAAGCCACCAAATTGGTGATGACTACTTTAATGGTGCCAAGTGGCCTTGGTTAATCGGCACTGTGCTGTTAACTACCATCGTCTGGACTACCAGTTCAAAGTTAAAAGAACTGAAGTAACTATTACAGATAGCACTCGTTGTGCGCCATCTGTAATGCAATTCCCTGTAATCACTTGCACCATGCGGCAATTCTCACCGAACATATACAGCACAGCCAGAGTGATACTCATCCTCAAATGTAGATAGAAAGCTTTATCACGCCAGGCCGTTAACGCACGCCCGTCCCCTGCTTCATCGTGCACAAAGTAAGAGTTTTTATGCACAAAATATTCAGCACACTCTTTAACCTCATCTCACTCTTCGCTGACAGATATAGTCGCAAGCTGGATTAATTCAAATTGAAATATATTTCAAACTCATAATTTTAAATTTAATTACTATAAAACCAAGCAATTAAATTTTTAGAAAATTCTCATAGACGGATTGATTTTTATTTTAACTGGTGTAAGTTCTATATATACGTTGCGGGTTCAACGATGCTCTTGCATCGCTGCCGGTGGTTGCACCAAACCCGCATATTCATCCTCTCAGTTTCTCCCGTTGCCACTTAAACACCTCTTCAACCCTAGATGCCAACATCAAGCTAGACGTGTGCCGCCTCAACACAATATTCGTAGTGGTCTCGCCATTTTTCGAACACGTGAAAACACGATGCGAATGGCCCCTGTCGCTGGCTTTCGTGTGCTATCGCCGATTTTATACCGGCCAGCATGCACCATGTGCATAACGAAGTAATCTAGCGGGTTAGCAACTTTAACCCTTGCAATATCATCGGTTCGGATAGCAAGAACTTAATACCTTCATTGTTTTTAGCACGTTTGCTGTTAACGTAGAAAACCGGCTTAAATTCCTGCCAGTTTACCGCCGCGGAGTACCGTACACCTCGATCAATCCGATCGTGTTGCCGGGTTACAGTTTCTATACGTCATTACTGATTGCCACAGAACCTCCCCATGGCGCGAATGCCTGTTTAAATGTTGGACAGATACGGTTTGCTTGCGCGTAACGCAACAGCCTAACTTAGGAAGCTGTTCTGTGGCGCAGTAAATTACTGAATATTTACAGTATGTTACAAGCCCCCCTTAATTTTAAGGCTATTAACTATGCTCAATTTTTTCCCAAGGATGTATCCTGCGATACTGAATATCTTCAACTCTTTAGTGATCGCAATGACTACTATGTGTTGAACTTCCCCCCATTCATTACTAATGGATATATTTACAAGCCGTTTTAATTCCAATCTAAACACATTACAAAAATAATTATTTTAAATTTAATTAATTCAAAAACAAGCAATTAATATTTTTAGAAAATTCTCATAGAGAGCTTGATTTTTATTTTGGCTAGTATAAGTTTTATATATACGCTGCGGGTCCAGCGATGCCCTCAATTTACTGCGTCGCTGCAGGTGGTTGCACCAAACCCGCACTTTTATTTCATTATGTTCTCCATACCACTTAATCCTTACCCATGTTCGATTAGCCTGCTGTAACTTTGCACCAATCGCCTCACCGCCTGGGTATTGAGCAGTTTTCAAATAGCATCAACGCATACCTGGAAGCGTTTAGCGAGTAATGGCATACAAGTATTGACGCCGCCCAGGTGTAAAAATTTACCTTTTGAAGAGGTGGCGTTAAATGGGGCTCCGTAGAAGGGAGCCTTGTCCGTTTTAATCCTGCAACAACTCCATCTGCTGTTCGTATTCTCGGTCTTTCTTACCCTGATGCCTCACATAACGCCTGATAATTTCTTTGTTCACACCAACCGTGTCAGCAAAGTTGCCCCTTACCCAAAAGTCATTCCCCCAAAGCTTCTTCCGTGTATGTGGGAACTTATTGTAAAGGCGAATAGTTCAACCCAACACGTTAAATAGCAGTTTTAAAAAAATTCGCGATCTTTCCGGCCTGTCTTGGGGAAAAGCCCCCACATTTCATTAAATCCGATCTCTGACTGAACGCCTATGCAGAGAACAAAAGTGAACACCAAGGATTTATTAGGGCATAAATCGCAGCATCAAACTGACCGTTATAACGATGATCGGGGGAAGAATGGGAAGGTTGTAGGAGGGTAAAAATAGCTCACCTTTCATACCGTTTTGCAGAAGAATTTTGGCAGGGAGAAAAAGAGACGGGAGCCATAAGCTCCCGTAATCATTTAACGCCCAAACACCATTACATGTGTTTAACGATAGCGTCGCCAAACTCTGAGCATTTCAGCAGCTTAGCACCTTCCATCAGGCGTTCAAAGTCATAGGTCACGGTCTTGGCAGCGATGGCACCTTCCATGCCTTTAACAATCAGATCAGCCGCTTCGAACCAGCCCATATGACGCAGCATCATCTCGGCCGACAGGATCACAGAACCTGGGTTCACTTTATCCTGGCCGGCATACTTAGGCGCGGTACCGTGAGTGGCTTCAAACAGCGCGCAGTCGTCACCGATGTTGGCGCCTGGGGCGATACCGATACCACCAACCTGTGCGGCCAAGGCGTCAGAAATGTAGTCACCGTTCAGGTTCATACAGGCAATTACGTCATATTCCGCTGGGCGCAGCAGGATTTGCTGCAGGAATGCGTCGGCGATCACGTCTTTAACCACGATCTCTTTGCCCGTATTCGGGTTCTTGATCTTCAGCCATGGGCCACCGTCGATCAGCTCACCGCCAAACTCTTCACGCGCCAGTTCGTAGCCCCAATCTTTGAAGGCACCTTCGGTGAACTTCATGATGTTGCCTTTGTGAACCAGGGTCACTGAATCACGGTCGTTGGCGATCGCATATTCGATCGCCGCACGCACCAAGCGCTTGGTGCCCTCTTCAGAACATGGCTTCACGCCGATGCCGCACTGCTCTGGGAAGCGGATTTTCTTCACGCCCATTTCTTCGCGCAGGAACTTGATCACTTTGTCAGCTTCTGCTGAACCGGCTTTCCATTCAATACCTGCGTAGATGTCTTCAGCGTTTTCACGGAAAATCACCATATCGGTCAGTTCCGGCTGTTTTACCGGGCTTGGCGTACCTTGGTAGTAACGCACCGGGCGCAGACACACGTACAGATCGAGCTGCTGACGCAGGGCAACGTTCAGGGAGCGGATACCGCCACCCACCGGAGTGGTCAGCGGGCCTTTGATAGCAACGCGGTAATCACGAATAAGATCCAGTGTTTCATCCGGCAGCCACACGTCTTTCCCGTATACGTGGGTGGATTTTTCACCGGTATAGATTTCCATCCAGGAGATTTTACGTTCGCCGTGGTAGGCTTTTTTAACTGCTGCATCAACCACGTGAATCATAGCAGGGGTAACATCGACGCCAATGCCGTCACCTTCGATGAACGGGATGATCGGGTTAGGCGGAACAACCAGTTTACCCTGGGCATCAACCGTAATCTTTTTACCTTCTGCCGGAACAACTACTTTGCTTTCCATCAACCTCTCCTTCATTCTTCAAGCGCAATTTTTGTTAATGCTTTGTAAGATGCGTGTCAATACTACTTGAATATTCAGTCCGCGCCAATCCGAAACGGATTCGGTTATAATGCGCCTATCATCCGTAATATCAACGACTATGAATAAATTCCCTGTTAAAAATCACCAAGTTAAACGATTCAGCTCAGCCAGGCCCGCCGCGCGCACAGCGCCGCAGGGGCCGCGCCGGGTGGTGTTATTCAACAAACCCTTTGATGTATTGCCGCAGTTTACCGACGAAGCCGGGCGCACCACGCTGAAAGAATTTATTCCCTTTACCAACGTCTATGCCGCAGGGCGCCTCGATCGCGACAGTGAAGGATTGCTGGTGCTGACCAACGACGGCAAATTGCAGGCACAACTGACACAGCCCGGTAAACGTACCGGCAAGGTGTATTACGTACAGGTGGAGGGCGAACCGCAAGAAAGCGATCTGGCCCCATTGCGCCACGGCGTCACGCTAAAAGATGGCCCAACCTTGCCCGCTGGCGTGGAACGGGTGGAGGAACCTCAGTGGCTTTGGCCACGCAACCCGCCAATCCGCGAGCGCAAATCCATACCGACCAGTTGGTTGCGAATCACCTTGTATGAGGGCCGCAACCGCCAAGTGCGGCGCATGACGGCGCATATCGGCTTCCCTACTCTGCGCCTGATTCGCTACAGTATGGGAAACCTTTCCTTGGGCACGCTGCAGCCCGGCGAATGGCAAACGCTTGATTCGCTTTAACCGCCAGAGGAGCCACCATGTTCAAACCACACGTTACCGTTGCCTGCGTGGTTCATGCCGCCGGTAAGTTTTTGATCGTTGAAGAAACCATCAATCACAAAGCCTTGTGGAATCAGCCCGCGGGCCATTTGGAAGCGGATGAAACGCTGATCCAGGCCGCTGAGCGCGAACTGTGGGAAGAAACCGGTATTCGCGCCACACCGCAGGCGTTCTTGCGCATGCATCAGTGGCTGGCACCAGACGGCACGCCGTTTCTGCGTTTCAGCTTCGTGATTGAGCTGGAAACCCCGTTGCCCACCGAACCCCATGATCGTGATATCGATCGTTGTCTGTGGCTGAGCGCCGAGCAAATCTTTGCGGCCAACAACCTGCGCTCTCCGCTGGTTGCCGAGAGCATTCGCTGCTATCAGCAGCCGGAGCGTTATCCGCTGTCGCTGGTTGCCAGCTTCAACTGGCCATTTTGATGGCATATATACCCGCCTTACTTGGAATTGCAGCGGCCCCAAAGGCAACGGGCCGAGCCACTGCCCGCAACCAACAACGCTGCTGCTTCAAGTAATAAGGGTATAAGTGCCGTGCGCACCGGCGGCCAACGTGGTAAAGTACTGCGCTTGTTTTTATCGCAGTCTATGTTCAAGTTCGTGAGATCCCAATGTCAGACAACAGCCAGAAAAAAGTAATCGTCGGGATGTCCGGCGGTGTCGACTCTTCCGTTACTGCCTATCTGTTACAGCAACAGGGCTATCAGGTCGCTGGGCTGTTCATGAAGAACTGGGAAGAGGACGATGACGAAGAGTACTGCTCTGCCGCCACCGATTTGGCCGACGCGCAGGCGGTCTGCGACAAACTCGGCATTGAATTGCACACGGTGAATTTCGCGGCCGAATACTGGGATAACGTGTTCGAGCTGTTCCTCGAAGAGTATAAAGCCGGCCGCACGCCAAACCCGGATATCCTGTGTAATAAAGAAATCAAATTCAAAGCGTTCCTGGAGTTCGCCGCCGAAGATCTGGGGGCCGACTACATCGCCACCGGCCACTATGTGCGCCGCCAGGACGTTGACGGCAAAAGCCGCCTGCTGCGCGGTATCGACGGCAACAAAGACCAGAGCTATTTCCTCTACACCCTCAGCCACGAGCAGGTGGCACAAAGCCTGTTCCCGGTAGGCGAGCTTGAAAAACCACAGGTGCGCCACATTGCAGAGCAGTTGGAACTGGTTACCGCCAAGAAAAAAGACTCTACCGGCATCTGTTTTATCGGCGAGCGTAAATTCCGCGACTTCCTTGGCCGCTACCTGCCCGCACAGCCTGGCCCGATCGTCAGCGTTGACGGCCACACCATCGGTGAACACCAAGGGCTGATGTATCACACCCTCGGCCAACGCAAAGGGCTGGGCATTGGTGGGATGAAAGACAGCAGCGAAGATCCGTGGTACGTGGTGGATAAAGACGTTGCCAACAATATTCTGATCGTCGCCCAAGGCCACGATCATCCACGCCTGATGTCCACAGGCCTGATCGCTCAACAACTGCACTGGGTCGATCGCCAGCCTTTGACGGCAATCCTGCGCTGCACGGTGAAAACCCGTTATCGCCAACAGGATATTCCCTGCACCGTTACGCCGCTCGGCGCAGAACGCATTGAAGTGCGCTTCGACGAACCAGTGGCTGCCGTGACCCCAGGCCAGTCCGCCGTGTTCTATCTGGGCGATATCTGCCTGGGCGGCGGCATTATCGAACAACGCTTACAGGAGTAATCGTGGCGAAGAATTATTACGACATCACGCTGGCGATGGCCGGAATCAGCCAGTCAGCGCGCTTGGTACAGCAGTTGGCGCACGAAGGGCAAGCCGATCGCGAAGCGTTCCACACCTTGCTGAACAGCCTGTTGCAGATGGACCCACCTTCTACGCTGGCGGTATTTGGCGGTGAGGAACGTAACCTGAAAATGGGCCTGGAGACGCTGATGGGCGTGCTCAACGCCAACAATAAGGGCCTGGCCGCAGAACTGACTCGCTACACCATCAGCCTGATGGTGCTGGAGCGCAAACTGCACGCCAACAAGTCGGCGATGAATACGCTTGGCGAGCGCCTGAGCCAGCTAGAACGCCAACTGGCACATTTCGAGCTGGAGTCAGACACCATTATCAGCGCACTGGCCGGGATTTATGTCGATGTTGTGGCTCCGCTGGGGCCGCGTATTCAGGTTACAGGTTCACCGGCCATTCTGCAGAACCCACAGGTTCAGGCTAAAGTGCGCGCTACGCTGCTCGCGGGCATCCGTGCTGCCGTGCTGTGGCAACAGGTCGGCGGCAGCCGCCTGCAATTAATGTTTTCTCGTAATCGTCTGTTCAAGCAGGCGCAAAATATCGTTGCTCATTGTTAATCGATCCCAGGAGTTGCTACCGATGGAATTATCCTCACTGACCGCCGTTTCCCCCGTTGACGGACGCTACGGTGATAAAGTCAGCGCACTGCGCCCCATTTTCAGCGAATACGGTCTGCTGAAATTCCGCGTGCAGGTTGAAGTACGTTGGCTGCAAAAACTGGCCGCCTGCGCAGAAATCCGGGAAGTTCCGGCTTTTGACGCTGACGCAAACGCTTACCTTGATAAGATCGTCGCCGAATTCAGCGAACAAGACGCACAACGCATCAAAACCATTGAGCGCACCACCAACCACGATGTGAAAGCGGTTGAATACTTCCTGAAAGAAAAGGTGGAAGCTATCCCTACCCTGCATGCGGTGTCGGAGTTTATCCACTTCGCCTGTACCTCAGAAGATATCAACAACCTGTCGCACGCGCTGATGTTGCAAACGGCGCGCAAAGAGGTGGTGTTACCATTCTGGCGCCAAATCATAGATGCGATCAAAGGGTTGGCGCTGGAGTACCGCGACATTCCGCTGCTGTCGCGCACCCATGGTCAGCCTGCGACCCCGTCCACCGTCGGTAAAGAGTTCGCCAACGTGGCCTACCGTATGGAGCGCCAGTTCCGTCAGTTGGAACGCGTTGAAATCCTCGGCAAAATCAACGGCGCCGTGGGCAACTACAACGCCCATATCGTGGCTTATCCGGAAGTGGACTGGCACCGTTTCAGCGAAGAGTTTGTCACTTCGCTGGGCATTACCTGGAACCCGTACACCACCCAGATCGAGCCGCACGACTATATCGCCGAGCTGTTCGACTGCGTCGCGCGCTTCAACACCATTCTGATCGACTTTGACCGTGATATCTGGGGTTACATCGCCCTCAATCACTTCAAGCAAAAAACCATTGCCGGTGAAATCGGTTCTTCCACCATGCCACACAAGGTCAACCCGATCGATTTCGAGAACTCCGAAGGCAACCTGGGCCTGGCCAATGCCGTGATGGGCCACTTGGCAAGCAAATTGCCGGTTTCTCGCTGGCAGCGCGACTTGACCGATTCCACCGTACTGCGCAACCTGGGCGTCGGCCTGGGTTATGCCTTGATTGCCTATCAGGCCACGCTGAAGGGCATCAGCAAGCTGGAAGTGAATCAGGCTCACCTGCTGGACGAACTGGATCACAACTGGGAAGTGCTGGCTGAACCCATCCAGACGGTAATGCGCCGTTACGGCATTGAGAAACCTTACGAGAAGCTGAAAGAGCTGACCCGCGGCAAGCGCGTGGATGCGGCCGGTATGCAGGCGTTTATCGATAGCCTGGAACTGCCGGAAGCAGAGAAAACCCGCCTGAATGCCATGACCCCGGCTAACTACATTGGGCGCGCCACCACCATGGTTGATGAGCTGAAATAAGTTTGAAGCAAGACTAATGAGGCGATGTTCAGTCGCCTCACTTTTTACGGCATAAACGCCTGCAAGCGCTGTTTCTGTTGCCCGTCGGCGCTAAAATTCTCCTCATCAAGCCACTGCTCAAACGCAGTGCGCACAGCGGGCCAGCGATCTTCGGTCATCGCAAACCAGTCAGTGTCCCTGTTACGCCCTTTGGTCACCAGGGCTTTCATGAACCGCCCTTCGTAACTGAAACCGAAACGCCGCGCAGCCTGGCGGGAGGGTTCATTCAGGCTGTCACACTTCCATTCACAGCGGCGATAGCCTAGCTCATCAAAGGTGTAGCGCAGCAGCAGAAAGATCGCCTCGGTGGCGCAAGAGCGCTGTTTCATCAACGGCGACCAGTTAACATGGCCAATCTCCAGCACGCCGCTGGCCTCTTCAATACGCATCAAGGCGACCGTTCCCACCGGCGTTTGATGACGCGAGTCGAGCACCAGCAGATTCACCAGCCCCGTATTGGCCTGGAGCTTTTCCAGATGCGTTCGCATTGCTGCCAAGCTTTCTGGCCGTTCCCCCATAAGATAGGTCCAATCGCGGCCATCTGGCGCTTGCTGATAGGCATTAAACAGCGCAGCAAAATCTCGTTCGGCATCCAACGCGACAAGGCGGCAAAACTGACCGTTCAGCGTTGCCCCCGTCGGCCTTGGCCGCGGTTGCCATTCCGGTAATGCTTCCCCCACGGGTTGGCCATATTCATTGAACGCCATAAATTTATTCCATCTGATTGCAGCAAAATTGAATAACACAACAGAATACATCGCCACAACAAGCTAAACTATTCTTCCCCGTTTAGGTTTGGTTTAGCTTTGTTTACACACTGTTTATCCTGCGTTTATAGCCGACTGTCGATAATTACCGCATCCAACTATGTGATAACACTGATTTCACAGCGCCAGCTTGCGGCATCAACGAGTTATACCTACCATAACTTAGTGCGAGCAGGTTAGCCCTAATACGTGCTGAAAATGTGTTACCGAGCGAACGTGGGTGAACAGAACTTCACCCCCCGATCTACAGGAGTCTGCTCCATGCGAATACTGGTTGTTGAAGATAATGGTCTATTACGCCACCACCTGTCGGTACAGATGCGCGAAATGGGACATCAGGTCGATGCGGCGGAAGATGCCAAAGAGGCGGATTATTTCTTGCAGGAACATGCGCCAGATATCGCCATTGTCGATCTCGGCCTGCCGGGCGAAGACGGCCTGAGCCTGATTCGCCGCTGGCGCGCCCAGCAGATGAAATTGCCCATCCTAGTGCTGACCGCCCGCGAAAGCTGGCAGGATAAAGTGGCGGTGCTGGAGGCCGGTGCTGACGATTACGTCACTAAGCCCTTCCATCTGGAAGAAGTGATTGCCCGTATGCAGGCACTGATGCGCCGCAACAGCGGCCTGGCTTCACAAGTGATCGTCTTGCAGCCCTTTCAGATCGACCTTTCGCGCCGCGAGTTGAGCGTCAATGACCAGCAAATCAAGCTGACGGCGTTTGAGTACACCATCATTGAAACGCTGATCCGCAATGCCGGTAAAGTGGTCAGCAAGGACTCGTTGATGCTGCAGCTTTACCCGGATGCCGAACTGCGCGAAAGCCATACTATCGACGTACTGATGGGCCGCCTGCGTAAGAAATTACAGGCTGAATATCCGCAGGACGTAATCACTACCGTGCGTGGTCAGGGCTATCGTTTTGACGCTAAGTGAACATCATGTTCAAAAAAGATAAAAAGCCTTTCTCGCTTCGGGCCCGCTTTCTGATGGCAACCGCCGGAGTGATCCTGGCGCTGTCACTTTCCTATGGGCTGGTTGCGATCGTCGGGTATATCGTCAGCTTCGACAAAACCTCCTTCCGCCTGCTGCGCGGTGAAAGCAATCTGTTTTTCAGCCTGGCGCAATGGAAAGACCAAAAATTAACCATTGCCATTCCCCCGGATCTTGACCTCAACTCCCCTACATTGGTGTTCATCTACGACGATAAAGGCAATTTGCTGTGGAGCCAGCGCAAAGTCCCGGAATTAGAAAAACTGATAAAAAAAGAGTGGCTAAAAGAGTCCGGCTTTTATGAAATTGATACCGATACCCGTATCAGTAGCGAAGTGCTGGGGGATAACCCCAAAGCCCAGAATCAGCTGAAAGATTACGATGAAACCGATCAGAACGCCCTGACTCACTCGGTGGCCATCAATACCTATGCCGCCACCACGCGTTTACCGGCCTTGAGCATTGTGGTGGTTGACAGTATTCCACAGGAACTGCAACGTTCCGACGTGGTGTGGGAATGGTTCAGCTATGTTTTGCTGGCCAATCTGCTGTTAGTGGTGCCCCTGCTGTGGCTGGCGGCGTATTGGAGCCTGCGGCCGATCAAGGCGTTGGTGAACCAGGTCGGCGAATTGGAAAATGGCGAACGCGAGCAACTGGACGAAAATCCCCCCAGTGAGCTGCGTGGATTAGTGCGTAATCTCAACATTCTGTTGCGCAACGAACGCCAGCGTTACACCAAATACCGCACCACGCTGTCAGATCTGACCCACAGCCTGAAAACACCGCTGGCGGTGCTGCAAACCACCCTGCGCTCACTACGCTCCGGCAACCAAACCACTATCGAAGAAGCGGAGCCGATCATGCTTGAGCAGATCAGCCGTATTTCACAGCAGATTGGTTATTACCTGCACCGGGCCAGTATCAATTCCGGGCAGACCGTGCTAGCGCGCGAGGTCCATTCGGTCTCGGCCTTGCTCGATAGCCTGGTTCTGGCGCTGAACAAGGTCTACCAGCGCAAAGGGGTAGCGATCACGCTGGATATCTCACCAGAAGTGACTTTTATGGGCGAGAAAAACGACTTTATGGAAGTGATGGGCAACGTCTTGGAAAATGCCTGCAAATACTGCCTGGAGTTTGTGGAAATCACCTCGCTGCACTCGGACAAGTATCTCACCATTGTGATCGATGACGATGGCCCTGGCATCCCTGAAAGCAAGCGTGAACTGATCTTTCAGCGTGGCCAGCGTGTCGATACCCTGCGCCCGGGGCAAGGCCTGGGGCTGTCGGTGGCGGCCGAGATTATCGAGCAGTATGACGGGCACATTACCATCAGCGACAGCCCGCTGGGAGGAGCCCGGATGGAGGTCACCTTCGCCCGTCAGCATGATTCCCACCATCACGAGTAAATTCTGCCGTTCAGGCCCCAACCCACGGGGCCCAACTTCCGTTATAATCACCCTCAAGCTCACTCAATCCTGGAATAGAAGATGGATTATCAATTAGATCTGGACTGGAACGACTTTTTGCAACGTTATTGGCAAAAGCGCCCGGTAATTCTGAAGCGCGGTTTTAAAAATTTTATCGATCCAATCTCCCCGGATGAGCTAGCCGGACTCGCGATGGAAAATGAAGTGGACAGCCGTTTGGTCAGCCACCAGGACGGCCGTTGGCAGGTTGCACATGGCCCCTTCGAAAGTTACGATCACTTGGGTGAAACCAACTGGTCGCTGCTGGTGCAGGCCGTCGATCACTGGCACGAGCCCTCCAGTGCGCTGATGCAACCGTTCCGCAAACTGCCGGACTGGCGCATGGACGATCTGATGATTTCGTTCTCTGTGCCGGGCGGCGGCGTAGGCCCACATCTCGATCAGTACGATGTTTTTATTATTCAGGGAACCGGCCATCGCCGCTGGCGCGTGGGCGAAAAAGTACCGATGAAGCAGCACAGCCCGCATCCAGACCTGCTGCAAGTCGAACCTTTCGACGCCATTATTGATGAAGAGATGGAGCCAGGAGATATTCTGTATATTCCGCCGGGCTTCCCGCATGAGGGGTATTCGCTGGAGAACTCACTCAACTATTCCGTGGGTTTCCGCGCCCCGAATGGCCGCGAACTGGTCAGCGGCTTTGCCGATTATGTCTTGGCGCGCGATCTGGGCAGCCAGCGTTACAGCGATCCGGACATGGCCTTGCGCGATCGCCCGGCCAATGTGTTACCGCAGGAAGTGGATGCCCTGCGCCAGATGATTCTGGACCTGGTGCAGCAGCCGGAACATTTCCAAGGCTGGTTCGGTGAGTTTATTTCGCAATCGCGCCACGAACTGGACATTGCACCACCGGAACCCCCGTATCAAGCGGGTGAAATCTACGAACTGCTGCAACAGGGCGAAGCGCTACAGCGCCTGGGCGGCCTGCGTGTGCTGCGCATTGGCGAGCAGTGCTTTGTTAACGGTGAGTTGATTGATACCAACCACCTGCAGGCGGCTGATGCACTGTGCCAACATTTCAGCGTTGATGCAGCCCTGCTGGGTGAAGCGATGGACGATCCTTCCTTCCTGGCTTTGCTGACCACACTGGTCAACAGCGGCTACTGGTATTTTAACGACTAAACGGCGTTCAGCGGGCGCAGCACGCTGCGCCCGGCAATCACGGTTATCTACTCTTGGCGCGCGCCGCCGTCAAAGCCGCAATACGCATAATCACCCCCACGGCCTGCTCCATCCCCTCAAGGGTGATGAACTCGTGCTTGCCGTGAAAATTATAACCGCCGGTAAACAGGTTCGGGCAAGGCAACCCTTTGAATGACAGCTGTGCACCGTCTGTGCCGCCGCGAATCGGTTTCATCACCGGCTCTATATCGCAATCGCGCATTGCCTGTTGCGCCAGCGCAATCACGTGCGGATGGTGGGCAACCTGATCGCGCATGTTGTAATAGCTGTCCTCGATCGCCACTTCGATATAGCAGTCTCGCGGCAAACCGCGCCCCACGGTTTGCGCCACTTCGATCATTTTACGCTTGCGCGCCTCAAAACCTTCACGCTCAAAATCACGCAGGATGTAATGCATCTCGGCGCGCTCAACGTGCCCTTTGATGCTGCTCAGGTGATAAAATCCTTGATAACCTTCGGTATTTTCCGGCGTTTCATCCGCCGGCAGTGCATGATGGAAACGCGTCGCCAGCGACAATGCATTCACCATCACCCCTTTGGCGGTGCCGGGGTGCACATTGTTACCGACGATCTTCACCGTCACCGTCGCCGCATTGAAATTTTCACACTCCAGTTCACCCACGCCGCCGCCGTCAACGGTGTAGGCCCACTCGGCATTGAAAGCGGCAACATCAAACACCTGCGCCCCTTTGCCCACCTCTTCATCGGGAGTAAAGGCAACGCGGATATCGCCATGGGGGATTTTTTGCTGTTTCAAGCGCATCATCGCGGTAAGGATTTCGGCAATCCCCGCTTTGTCATCGGCACCCAGCAGCGTTTTACCGTCGGTAGTGATCAGCGTTTGCCCCAGCATCTGATGCAGGATCGGGAACATGACCGGTGAAAGCACCTCATCACCAATGCCCAAGGCAATATCGCCCCCGCGGTAATTTTCCACAATCTGCGGCGTCACGTTCTTACCGGAAAAATCCGGTGAAGTATCCAGGTGGGAAATAAATCCAATCGTGGGTACCGGCCAAGCGACATTGCCAGGCAACGTTCCCATCACACAGCCATGCTCGCTGAGCGAGACCTGTTCAAACCCCAGCTCAATCATTTCCTGTCGCAACGCACGCGCCAGCTTCAGTTGCCCATCGGTACTAGGCACATGTTTGACGTTCGCTTTAGCCTGTGTGTCGAAAGAGACGTAGTTAAAAAAGCGATCAAGTAGTTTATCCATGGTTCCGCCCTCAGAATTTCGCGTTTCATTATGCGGAACCGATTCGGATCAAATATTGAGACAGGTCATTAATAATCAGATTTACCTGAAATCATTAGAATCAATAACGATTTACACCGGGGTAGCTCGATGCCCCCGGCAACAGCATTAGCCTGCGCCGTTATAGGGGATATCCGCACGCTCGATCTTACCCATCAGCAGCTTGTGCACGAAACGTGGCACCACTTCACTGGCCGGGCCATAGTGCTTCTCATCAAACTGGCTTTCCACCTGGCTAGGTTCCAGGTTCAGCTCAATGGTATAGGCCCCCGCCGATCGCGCCTCATGAACAAAACCTGCCGCCGGATATACATGGCCGGAAGTACCGATTGCCACGAAGAAATCGGCTTTGGCCAGCGCTTCATAGATTTCAGTCATCCTTAACGGCATTTCACCAAACCACACCACGTGCGGGCGCAACGGTGCCGGAAACTGGCAGCAGTGGCAACGATCGTCCACGCTCAGATCGCCAGGCCAGTTGAATACCTGCCCGGAGTTGGTGCAACGCACTTTCAGCAACTCACCGTGCATATGCAGCACCCGCTTACTGCCGGCGCGCTCATGCAGATTATCAATATTTTGCGTTACCAGCAGGAAGTTATCCCCCAGCCACTCTTCAAGCTCCGCCAGCACGCGATGAGCGGCATTAGGGGCGATGCCCGGTTGCTGAAGCTGCTGGCGGCGCGCGTTATAAAACGCCTGCACCAGCGCCGGATCGCGCCTATAGCCTTCCGGGGTAGCGACATCTTCTACCTGATGTTCTTCCCATAGCCCGTCGTCCGCGCGGAAGGTGCGGATCCCCGACTCAGCAGAGATCCCGGCCCCCGTCAGCACCACAACAAAAGGCTTCTTCAACTCTGCCGCCGCCATAGTGTCTCGGTGGAAAATCCGTGAACGAAAACGCTGATGCAATACATGCTTATTCTTGCGAAACCGACACAACCGATGGCGAGTGTGCATGAACTCTCCTTATTTATTACGCACCAAATTGAGAAACGCAGCCCCACGAACCCCGCCAGCATCGCCATAACGCGCCTTCTCGATGCGTGGCAGCTTAGCCACACGCAGCAGATGTGCTGGCAGGCGCTGCGGCAACGCCTGGTAGATCGCGTCGAAATTCGATAGGCCACCGCCAATCACCACCAGATGCGGATCAACGATGGTCAGCAAATTACCGAGGCATATCGCCAACACGTCCAGAAAACGATCAACATGCGCCACGGCCTGTGGCTCACCCGCCAGATAATGCGCAATAATCTGCTGCGCAGGCAAGTGCTGCTGATAAAAGTGGTGGTACATCCACTCAAAACCGCGGCCCGATATGTAATTTTCAATGCAACCGTTATGGCCGCAACCGCAGGCTACGCGAGGTATATCACGCCCCAACACCTCCAGCGCATCCACCGGCAAGCGAAAATGGCCGAATTCGCCAGCGATATAATTGCGCCCAGACAGCACGTTGCCATCGACGATCAACCCGCCGCCCACGCCAGTACCAAGGATAATGCCCAACACGGTAGGATAGTGACGGAATTCATCATCCCAGGCTTCTGACAAAGCGAAGCAGTTGGCATCGTTATCGACCTTGACCTCACGGCCAATCAGCGTGCCCAGATCGCGCGGTAGCGGTTGCCCCATGGCGGCTGGTACGTTGGCAGTAAACAGGGTGCCATCTTCATTCGGCAGGCCGGGAATACCTATTCCCACCGAGCCTGGCGAACCACACAGCGCATCGGCCTCATGGGTGAGATCGCGCAGCACGGCCAGCAATTGCCGGTAATCGTCGCGCGGCGTTGGCACCCGTTTTTGCCAGATACGCTGCAGATTGGCATCGAATACCCCCAGTTCAATCTTGGTGCCACCCATATCGAAACCGTAGTACATAACTCAGCCTCCGGCTAAAAAAATGGGGCATATCAGCCCCTAATGCCAATCAGTTAAGCGCAAAGCGGCATAATCATGCATCAATGGCTCAAGACGTCGCCCCCTCTCCCTAACCCTCTCCCCAAGGGAGAGGGAACTGGTTAGCCTTAACTGACTGGCATTGCATATCAGCCCCAGGTTTTTATTATTGTCCGCTCAATACGCGCGCAGGATCGATCCGGCTGGCACGCCGGGCCGGATACCAACTGGCCAACAGGCTGAGCACAATTGCGGTTGCCAGCACGATCAACACATCCAGCCAGTGCAGCTCGGACGGCAGGAAGTCGATAAAATAGATATCGCCGGAAAGGAAAGAGTGTCCCATCAGCTTTTCGATGCCTTTGATCAGATTGGTCAGTTGCAGCGAGGCGATAACACCAACCACCACGCCGCTGAGGCTACCCACCAGCCCGGCCAGCAAGCCATACCAGATAAAGATCGCGCGGATAAACCCATCTTTGGCACCAAGAGTCCGCAGCACCGCGATATCACCGCTTTTGTCCTTCACGGCCATCACCAGCGTGGAAACGATGTTGAAGCAGGCCACTCCGATCACCAGCACCATCGCCAGATACATAATGGCGCGGATCATCTGAATATCGCGATACATATAGCCGTAGGTGCCGATCCAGCTTTTGATATAAACGTAGGCGTTAGTGACTTCCCCGGCATCGCGCACCAGCTTGTTCGCCGCGAACACGTCATTCACTTTGATCGCAAGACCGGTGACACTGTCACCCATATCCAGATACTGCTGCGCGTCGGCCAGCGGCACCAGCGCCAGGCTGTGATCAAGCTGGCCGCTGAGTTGCAGAATACCAGCCACCTGCAGACGGATCCGCTTCGGTTGCAGCAGTTTCATTTCCGGGTCGCTGTTTGGGATCATCACCGTGACATAGGAACCTGCTTTCACCCCCAGCGCTTCGGCAACGCCTTTGCCCAGAATCACCTGTTGTTCACCGCTTTTGAAATTGGCCCAAGCATCGCCCTGCACGTATTTTGGCAATGCGCTGAGCTGGTTTTCCTGGGCAGGATCAACCCCTTTGACCTGCACCGCACGCAGTTGAGTGCCATTCTCCATCAGGCCGGTAAAGTTGATATAAGGTGCCGCGGCCAAAATGCCCGGCACTTTTTCCACCCGCTGCTGGATCTCCGGCCAGCCTTCGAACGGTTGATTAACCGGTTCGATCTCACCGTGCGGCACTACCGCCAGAATGCGGTTCTGCAGTTCACGTTCGAAACCGTTCATTGCACTCAGGCCGACGATCAGCACCGCCACCCCTAGCGCAATGCCAATGGTGGAAATCACCGAAATCAGCGAAACCATACCACCGCGCCGCCGGCCACGGCTGAAGCGCAGCGCCATCAGCAAGGAGAGTGGCGAAGCGCTCATTACTCAGCCCCCATCAGGGTCAGGTGAGCCTGCAGATGGCCATCGGCCATTTCCAGCTGGCGGCTCAGGCGTTTGGCAAGTTGCAAATCGTGGGTCACTACCAGAAACGCGGTGCCCTGGCGCACATTCAGTTCGCCCAGCAAATCGAAAATGCTGTCGGCGGTGCGTTTATCTAGGTTACCTGTCGGTTCATCCGCCAACACCAGCGATGGGTTGTTCACCAGCGCTCGGGCGATTGCCACACGCTGGCGCTCGCCGCCAGAAAGCTCAGAGGGGCGATGTTTGCTGCGTTTTTCCAGCCCAACCGCCGCCAGCATCTCCAGCGCCTTTTCCTGCGCCAGCGCCGGTTTCACCCCGCCAATCAATAGCGGCATGGCGGCGTTTTCCAACGCGGTAAAGTCCGGCAGCAGGTGGTGAAACTGATAAATAAAGCCAAGCTGACGGTTACGCAACTCGGCCTTGGCGGCAGAAGACAGCGTGTTCAGTGACTGGCCCTTGAAGATCACTTCGCCAGAAGTGGGGGAGTCCAGCCCGCCCAGCAGGTGCAGCAAGGTACTTTTACCGGAACCCGAACTGCCGACGATCGCCATCATCTCGCCCGGTTGCATGGCAAAACTGACATTGCGCAGCACATCGGTATGCAGATTGCCTTCCTGATAGGTCTTGCACAGGTTGTCACACTGCAATAAAGGATGATTACTCATAACGTAAAGCCTCAGCGGGTTGTACGGCGGCAGCGCGCCATGAAGGGTAAAGCGTGGACAACAGGGAAACTGCCATCGCCGCCACGGCAATGATCGCGACCTGCAGCGGATCAACCGCCACCGGCAGCGAAGCGCCGTCAATCAAAGCGCCCAAGATCGGCATCAGGTTGTTCAGATTGCTGGCCAACAACACGCCCAACAACGTGCCAAACAGCGAACCGATAATACCCGCGCTGGCCCCCTGTACGATAAAGACCAACATAATCTGGCGCCGCGTCAGGCCCTGGGTTTGCAGGATTGCAACTTCTCCCTGCTTCTCCATCACCAGCAGGCCCAGAGAAGTAATGATGTTGAATGCCGCCACCGCGACGATCAGGCTGAGCAGCAGCCCCATCATGTTTTTCTCCATACGCACCGCCTGGAACAGCTCGCCCTTGCGCTCGCGCCAGTCTTTCCATACGGTGCCTTCTGGCAGCGTTTGCTGGCTGAGGGTATCCACCTGCAGCGGTTGTTGCAGGAACAGACGCCAGCCGGTGATATTCCCCGCCGGATAGCGCATCAGGCGCGAGGCATCCTGCTGATTGGCCAACAGTTGGTAGCCATCCACCTCACTGTTGGCATGGAAAGTGCCGATAATGGTAAACAAACGCTGGCTGGGAATGCGCCCCATTGGGGTGAACTGGCTGGCGCTCGGCACCATCAGGCGCAGTTGATCGCCACGTTTGACGCCCAACTGCCCAGCGAGCTGTTCACCGATGATCAGGTTGTACTCACCCGGCTGCAATTGCTGCAGTTTGACGTTGATGAGATAGGGTGACAGCGGATCGGCTTCGTTGGGATCCACCCCAAGAATCACCCCCACGGCGACGCTGCGCGCGCTTTGCAATACCACATCGCCGGTGGTCAGCGCAGCCACGCGGGTTACCCCTTGCAGCCCCTGCACCGCCGACGCCGGGAGTTGCTCAGGATAGATCGAGCCCTGCTTAGCGCTAATCAGCGCCTGCGGCATTAAACCCAGAATGTTGTTTTCGAGATCTTTTTCGAAACCGTTCATCACCGAAAGCACGGTGACCAATGCCATCACACCCAGCGTAATACCGATGGTGGACAGCCAGGAGACAAACCGCCCGAAGCGGTCTGAGGCTCGCCCGCGCATATAACGCAGGCCAATGAATAACGCGACAGGTTGATACATGAAATCCGTTTAGTTGCCGTAGCTTAAGCACAGTGAGCATGGATAATAATGGCTCCACCCGGTTTATGGAACCACCCGGCGGGTTTTATTCTCTTAACGGCGGTTAAATAACGCCCAACGGCAGCCTTGCCTACGCTTTACCTGTGTCAGTTTCTTAAACGCTGGGCTAGTATAACTGAGGTAGAGGCGCGCCGTTATTTGCGCCAGGCAAACAGGATTTTGTGGTATTCACGCGTCAAGCGCACGGTGAACACCACAAAAACTGTTATTCAATTCATTGATTAAAGATAACTGAATGAGCACTTCTGATAATAGCCGCCGTTCCGCATCATCATCTTCCCGTTACTCTCTCCCTGACCGCGCGGGTGATTTACGTCAACTGGGGCAACTGACCGGCTCTGCCTGCGCGGTGGAATGCGCCGAGATCGCCGAGCGTCATCACGGCCCGGTGATGCTCATCGCCCCGGATATGCAAAATGCGCTGCGGCTGCGTGACGAGATCCAGCAGTTTACCGACCAGAAGGTAACCACCCTTTCCGACTGGGAAACGCTGCCGTACGACAGCTTCTCACCGCATCAGGAGATCATTTCAGCGCGTCTGTCCAGTTTGTATCACCTGCCAAGCATGGCGCGCGGCATTATTATCCTGCCGGTCAATACCCTGATGCAGCGCGTTTGCCCGCATGAGTTCCTGCACGGCCATGCGCTGGTGATGAAAAAAGGCCAGCGGCTGTCACGGGATCGGCTGCGTGCTCAGTTGGAGCAGGCTGGCTACCGCAGCGTCGATCAGGTGATGGAGCACGGCGAGTTCGCCACCCGTGGCGCGCTGCTCGATCTGTATCCGATGGGCAGCGAAGAGCCTTATCGTATCGACTTCTTTGATGATGACATCGACAGCCTGCGCATTTTCGATGTGGATACGCAGCGTACGCTCAGCGAAGTGGATGCCATCAATCTGCTGCCCGCCCATGAATTCCCCACCGATAAAACCGCCATTGAACTGTTCCGCAGCCAATGGCGGGAACAGTTTGAAGTGCGCCGCGACGCCGAACATATTTATCAGCAGGTGAGCAAAGGCACCTGGCCTGCCGGTATCGAATACTGGCAACCGCTGTTCTTCAGCCAGCCATTGCCTTCTTTATTCAGCTATCTGCCCGCCAACACGCTGGTCGTGAACACCGGTAACCTGGAGAGCGCCGCCGAACGTTTCTGGCTGGATGTCAACCAGCGGTTTGAAAGCCGCCGGATCGATCCAATGCGCCCGTTGCTCGCCCCCGATACGCTGTGGCTGCGTGTGGATGCCCTGTTCGCCGAACTGAAAGCCTGGCCGCGCATGGCGCTGAAAACCGACGATCTACCCGCCAAGGCAGGCAGCACCAATCTGGGTTATCAGACCTTGCCTGATTTGTCCGTACAGGCGCAGCAGAAAGCTCCGCTGGATAATCTGCGCCGATTTATTGAAGGCTTCAGCGGCAGCGTTATCTTCTCGGTCGAGAGCGAGGGCCGCCGTGAAACATTGCAGGATTTGCTGGGCCGCATCAAGCTAAGTACCCACCTGATTCATCACCTTGATGAGGCTCAGGCGCCGGGCCGTTATATGATGATTGGTGCTTCCGAGCGCGGCTTTCTAGATAGCCTGCGCAACCGGGCGCTGATCTGCGAAAGCGATTTGCTGGGTGAACGCGTCAGCCGCCGTCGGCAGGACAACCGCCGCACCATCAATACCGATACCCTGATCCGCAACCTGGCGGAGCTGCATCCTGGCCAACCGGTGGTGCATCTGGAACACGGCGTAGGGCGCTATGTCGGCCTGACCACGCTGGAAGCCGGTGGTATCAAGGCGGAATACCTGATCCTCTCTTACGCGGGCGAGGACAAGCTGTACGTGCCAGTCTCCTCCCTGCACCTGATCAGCCGCTACGCCGGGGGCTCTGACGAGAATGCGCCGCTGCACAAACTGGGCGGCGATGCCTGGTCGCGAGCGCGGCAGAAAGCAGCCGAACGCGTGCGCGACGTGGCCGCAGAGCTGCTGGATATTTACGCGCAGCGCGCTGCCAAATCCGGCTTTGCCTTCAAGCACAACCGCGAGCAATATCAGTTGTTCTGCCAAACCTTCCCGTTTGAGACCACGCCCGATCAGGAACAGGCCATCAATGCCGTGTTGAGCGATATGTGCCAACCGCTGGCGATGGATCGCTTGGTTTGTGGCGATGTCGGCTTTGGTAAAACCGAAGTGGCGATGCGCGCCGCGTTCCTGGCGGTGGAGAACAATAAACAGGTGGCGGTATTGGTGCCGACCACCCTGCTGGCACAGCAGCACTTCGATAACTTCCGCGATCGTTTTGCCACCTGGCCGATCCGCATTGAGATGATGTCACGTTTCCGCAGCGCCAAAGAGCAACAACAGGTGCTGGAACAAACCGCCGAAGGTAAAGTTGATATCCTGATCGGCACCCATAAACTGTTGCAGAGCGATCTGCGCTGGAAGGATTTGGGGTTGCTGATTGTCGATGAAGAACACCGCTTCGGCGTGCGCCACAAAGAGCGCATTAAAGCGATGCGCGCGGACGTGGATATTCTGACGCTCACCGCCACGCCGATTCCACGCACCTTGAATATGGCAATGAGCGGCATGCGCGACTTGTCGATCATCGCCACCCCACCGGCACGCCGGCTGGCGGTAAAAACCTTCGTGCGCGAATACGACAGCCTGGTGGTGCGCGAAGCCATTCTGCGTGAGGTGCTGCGCGGTGGGCAGGTGTATTACCTGTACAACGATGTGGAAAACATCGACAAAGCAGCAGAAAGGCTGGCGGAACTGGTGCCTGAGGCGCGTATTGCTATCGGCCACGGCCAGATGCGCGAGCGCGATCTGGAGCGGGTGATGAACGATTTCCACCACCAGCGCTTCAACGTGCTGGTCTGTACCACCATTATCGAAACCGGTATCGACATTCCGAGTGCCAATACCATTGTTATCGAGCGTGCCGATCGCTTTGGCCTAGCGCAGTTGCATCAACTTCGTGGTCGCGTTGGGCGCTCTCACCACCAAGCCTACGCCTACCTGCTTACGCCACATCCAAAAACCATGAGCGCCGACGCGCATAAACGCCTGGAGGCGATCGCCGCGCTGGAAGATTTGGGCGCGGGTTTCGCACTGGCAACGCACGACTTGGAGATTCGCGGTGCAGGCGAACTGCTGGGTGAAGATCAGAGCGGGCAAATGACCACCGTCGGTTTCTCGTTGTACATGGAGCTGTTGGAAAGCGCGGTTGATGCCTTGAAGAACGGGCGCGAACCTTCGCTGGAAGATCTCACCAGCAATCAGACCGAAGTGGAACTGCGCATGCCAGCCCTGCTGCCGGATGATTTTATTCCTGATGTGAATACCCGCTTGTCCTTCTACAAGCGCATCGCCAGCGCCAAAAATGCGGGCGAACTGGAAGAACTGAAGGTGGAGTTGATTGACCGCTTCGGGCTGTTGCCGGACGCGGCCCGTCATCTGCTGCAAAGCGCCGCGATGCGTCAGCAGGCGCAGAAGCTAGGTATCAAACGTATTGAAGGCAACGAACGCGGTGGATTTATCGAATTTGGCGAGAAAAACCGTGTTGACCCTGGCTATCTGATCGGTCTGTTGCAAAGCAAACCGCAGGTTTATCGCCTCGACGGCCCGGCTAAGCTGAAATTTATGCTGGATCTCACCGATCGCCCAGCCAGGCTGAAGTTTATTGAAGAACTGTTGGCCGCCTTCAGGGAACATACGCTGGCAGCCTGATGGCCTAGCCAGCCAGGGCGAGGGGTTTATCGTACGATGATCTTCCCCTCACCCCGCGCGGCTTGAGACTCTCACCGCTTAACTCACGCCTTATTCAGCACCAGTTGCCCACGTTTATCCAGCGGGATCTGGGTACCTGGGTCGTGATCCATGCGGATTTTGCCCTGCTGGTTGCCGATCTGATAAGTGACGTCGTACCCCAGCGTTTTCTGCGATTTATCATAAACCGTTTTGCAGCGCTGCTGTGTGCTGGTGGTGGTATCGTTATTCTGCAGGCTTCCCTGAACCTGATTACCGGCATAGCCGCCCCCTAAGGCACCCACCACGGTCGCCACATCGCGGCCTCTGCCCCCGCCGAACTGATGGCCAATCACGCCGCCAGCAACGGCTCCGAGCACCGAACCGGCGATGCGGTTTTCATCCTGCACGGGCGCGCGATGGGTCACGGTGACGTTACGGCACTCCTGCCGTGGCGTTTTGATGGTCTCTTTAATGGGTGTTGCAGTGAGAACCTGCGCGTACTGCGGGCCGGCAGAAAACACGTCCATACTGGCCACGGCCGCAATCCCCAGAGCGGCGGCAATACCAATTCCAACACCGGCTAACATTGACTTGTTCACAGGAAATCCTCTTGAATGTATTACCACGCATTTTGTACCGGAAAATCCACCGCCGTTACCGACTGCGCAACGGTGGCTCGCGGTTCACGGCGTGCGCGACGCGCCGTCTGTAAACGCGATAAAGTCTGCGTAATACCCCTAAGCCCTGCAATAAGACGATTTCCCTAAAAAGGCCATAAATCTCGCCAAGGCTTATCTTTTAGGATGAGTCTTAACAGTTTCACTTTTATTTTAGCGTTTTCATCTAGCCAATAACTTTTATGCAGCCTATTTCACGCTATATCCGTGATACATCAGGAAGCTGAGCAATAAAAAACCCACACGGGCGAGCCTGCGTGGGTTTTTATTGCCGTAACGGCGAAACGGTATCAGTGCATTTTCAAGCGCGGACGGATCACTCGGTTAATCCCCCCCACCAGCATCATCAGCCCGGTTTTGGTGTAGCCGTGCAGCGCCACCTGGTGCATGCGGTACAGTGAAATATACACCACGCGCGCCACGCGCCCTTCGATCATCATCGAACCGCGCATCAGGTTGCCCATCAGGCTACCAACGGTACTAAAACGCGAAAGCGAGACCAGTGAGCCGTGATCTTTATACACATAAGGCTTCAAAGGCTGCCCATTCATCAATGCCAGAATATTGGTAAAACAGCGCGATGCCATCTGATGCGCAGACTGCGCTCGTGGTGGCACAAAACCGCCGCCCTCACGTGGGCAAGAGGCACAGTCACCGATGGCGAAGATATTGGGGTCACGCGTGGTTTGCAGCGTAGGTTCCACCACTAGCTGGTTGATACGGTTGGTTTCCAGCCCGGCAATGTCTTTCATAAAGTCCGGGGCCTTGATGCCTGCTGCCCACACCATCAGATCGGCATTGATAAACTCGCCGCCTTTGGTATTCAGGCCATTCTCATCAGCACTGGTCACCATGGTATTGGTTAGCACGCGCACCCCCAGGTTATTCAGTTCCTGGTGAGCAGCGGAAGAAATGCGCGGTGGTAAGGCAGGCAGAATGCGTTCACCGGCTTCAACCAAGGTAACTTTCAGCGCACTGTTGTCCAACCCTTCAAACCCATAGCTGTGCAACTGTTTTACCGCATTATGCAGCTCGGCAGACAGCTCCACACCGGTAGCCCCCCCACCCACGATGGCGATATTAACGCTTTCCTTCTCGCCCGGCTTGGCCGAAAACTTGAGGAACAGGTTCAGCATTTCATTGTGGAAACGGTGCGCCTGATGCGGGTTATCCAGGAAGATGCAGTTGTCTCTCACTCCTGGGGTACCAAAATCATTTGACGTACTGCCCAGCGCCATCACCAGAATGTCGTAACTCAGTTCGCGCGCAGGAACCAGCTCAATCCCCTGCTCATCACAAATCTGCGTCAGTTGCAGCGTCTGTTTTTCACGGTCTATATTGACCAGCGAGCCGAGTTGGAAATTGAAGTGATGATTACGGGCATGTGCCAAGTAACTCAGCGCATCAACGCCATCATCCAGCGAGCCGGTAGCCACTTCATGCAGTAACGGTTTCCACAGGTGACTGTGGTTGCGATCGACCAATGTGATCTCAGCTTTGTTCTTGCGACCCAATTTGTGCCCGAGGCTGGTTGCCAGCTCTAAGCCACCGGCACCACCGCCGACAATCACAATTTTTTTCTTTGGCGTTGTCAAAATAACCCCCTAAATGTGAACCTATTGTTATCTAAGGGTAAAGAATAATATCCTTAGAATACATGAGGTTCGCGTAAATTAAACCTGCTATCTAAGGCCAGAATAGCATGAGAGGTTATTTGGTCATACCAAAATTGATGTAGGTCAAACTTTTTTGGTTAAAGGCTGGACGAAGGGATTTTTTGGGGATTGTGATTCAAATAGTTAGCGCCCGATCACAGTTCCGTTTTTTATTGCTGGCCAAACATAAAAGACCACTAAGCCACCTTGAAGCCACCATCGCTGCCCTTTTGGAGCCGCCATGGTGGCCTGGAATAGCGTTATAAAATTGTTACGCGAGAGTCTTGAACGCCTTGATGCGTTGCAGATGTGGCGAGATATTTTTGAACTTGTGCGTCTGCTGTTCGTCCCAAACGATCTCATAGTACTTATGCAGCAGATCTGCGCTGCGCTGATTGTCTAACATCTCATCATGACGGGAAAGCACCACCAGACAGCGATCGCGGTTCTTCTCACGAAAATCCTCCACACACTTGGTGGCGATATCGCGATATTCTTCCGGCCGATCGATCTTGCCGAGCATGTTTTCTTCCGGGTACAGGTTCGGATTAAAGATCACCTGGCGGATACCGCACAAGAAGCCAATGCGCTCGGCCCAAAAGCCCCCCAGGCCCACACCGCAGATCAGCGGGCTGTTATCCCCTTCCTGCTGAACCGCTTTATCCACCTCTTTTAGCAAATGCTGCATGTCATGGCGTGGATGCAAAGTGCTGTAACTGACGAAACGCACGTCCGGATCGATGAACTGTAACTGCAAAACCTTTTCATGATTGCCGGGACTGTTAGAATCGAAGCCATGTAAATAGATAATCATGTGGATCCTCGCAACAAGCTGGGGATCGCCATGCAATCCCCATCATTAACGCCGCATTACGACGCCCTACTCATTCACCGTGCACAACGCTGTTTATGTTCTTCCCAGCGTTCGCTCAACGCACTCAACTGCTTGTGCGCCAACTGCCAGCGCTCGGAATCACGCAGTTCCTGACGGGTGAACTGACCGCGATGATATAACTGTCTCAGTTTTTCTACTTTGACCGGGAACAGGTTATCCAGCACGCTGACCGCGCCCGCACGGTTATTACACACCAGAATCATATCGCAACCGGCATCCAGCGCCGCCTGACCGCGCTCGGCGTAGCTGCCCATGATCGCTGCTCCTTCCATCGACAGATCGTCTGAGAAAATAATACCGTCAAAACCCAGCTCCTGGCGCAGAATCTGTTTCAGCCAGTAGGGCGAACCGCTGGCCGGGCGCGCATCTGCTTCAGTATAGATGACGTGGGCAGGCATCACGGCGTCGAGCAAGCTGCGGCCAATCAGCTCGCGGAAGATCGACATATCCTGCTCACGAATTTGCGCCAGCGGGCGTGAGTCGCGCGGGGTTTCTTTATGCGAATCCGCCGTGACCGCGCCATGCCCGGGGAAATGCTTGCCGGTGGTCTTCATGCCCACGCTGCGCATCCCCTGAATAAAGCGCTCGGCCATCGCCAATGCCTGCTGTGGATCGCTGTGGAATGAACGTTCGCCGATCGCTGCACTGGCATGCCCCAAATCCAACACCGGAGCAAAACTGATGTCAATATCCTGGGCGATCATTTCCGCGGCCATCAGCCACCCGGCTTCTTGGGCCAGCCGCCCGCCTTCCTGTGCATCGTTGAGCGCGGCGAACGACTGTGCGGCCGGTAAGCGGGTAAACCCTTCGCGGAAACGCTGCACGCGCCCCCCTTCTTGATCCACCGCTACCACCAGCCGATCGTGGGATGCTGCGCGAATCTGCCGCACCAGCTCACGCAGCTGTTCAGCATCGTGGAAATTACGGGTAAACAGGATCAAGCCACCCACCAAAGGATGCTTTAAAATCTCTCGTTCTTCTGCGTCCAGCTCGTAGCCGACGACATCTAGCATTACTGGGCCCACGGCCACCTCACTTCATTAATTCATTGAGAACAGCAGGATGATAAACAAAAGCGCTGGTATAGCGCTGCGCTCCAGCGCAAAAACTCACGATCCCCACTCTGCTGCCAGCGGACTTCAAACCACATCAGCATCAGGTAATCCACCCAAGGTAGCCAACGTTGTACCTGAGCAGCCAGTTGCCCGCAGTCTGAATAGCCGTGCTGCGCATAGTGGCGTAAAAAATTGTGCTGGGTAGCCGATGAGAACTGATTAAAACGGAACAGTGCGGCCAGTTCCAAGGCAATATCACCGTCGGCGGCATATTCCCAGTCAATCAGCCTTAGCCGCTCGCCCTGCAGCAACAGATTACCGCGGTGGATATCCATATGCAGCGGCGCTAACTTCAGCGGCTGCGGTGGCACGCTGCGCATAAATGTATGCTGCCAACTTAGCCAGGCAGGGGTCATGCGCCGCCGATCGATCCGTTGCCAGTAACGGGCAAGCTGTTGCTGCAGATTTAACCGATAGCCGCTCAGTGGCCGATGATGCAGTTCCGCTATCAACGCCGCCAATTCGCCATTTTCAATTAATGCGCGAAAAGCGGCTTCACTGATGTTGTCACCAGTAAGCCATTCGACAATCAGCCAAGCGGAAGTTTGCAGCAACACCTGCGGCCCGAGCCCCGCACCACAACGCTTCAGCACCCGCGCTTCACGGCGGCGGCTGACGCCGAGCACATACTTATCCGGCATCTGCTGGCGAGCCAACAGACGTATTCCCGCCCCCTCTATCAGCCAGCTCTCACCGGTTAACCCTTGCACGGGGCGGAAATGACAACCGGCGGTATTTACCGCCGGCAGCCTGTTACTGATTAATCGCCGAAGCTGGGCCTCACTGCTTAACGTTGCCATTACCCGACCAGACGATTTCGCCGCTTTGTACCAGCATCAGTTGCATATCCATCACCGGGGCCTTTACGTCGCCGCTGACGTCGCTATACAGCACATACTGAGCATTGACGATGCGTGCCAGACCGATGGCTTTGCTGCGTGAACCCAGGCTATCCTCGGCAGACAAGCCGAGCGTTTGCTTGGCGCTGGCCAGCTGCGCTTCCGGCACGATGCTGAAGGTTTGATTCGACGCCAACGCCTGGTGCAAGGCGGCGGTGGCCTGCGATATCTGCAGCGCGCCGTTGGTGTTATTTTTGACACTGTCCAGCAGCAGTACGCTGCCCGTGCTCACGCCATCCGTTTTCAACATGTCGTTGACTAACGGCTGCACGCTGCCCAGCCAATCAAGCTGCTGCAGTTTCGGTGGCTGTGGCACTGGCTCGGGAGCCGGTGGCTGCGGTTTCGGTTCTGGCTGCTGAACCGGTTCAACGATCACCGGTGGCTGCTGCGGCTCTGGTGGGCGCGACGGACAGCCGGTTAACACTAACGCGGCCAACGCCACAAATAGATACTTTTTCATTATCCCTCTCCAACGGAACCCAAGGCTTATAAGAATAGATACAGACGCGCACGTTTAGCATCAAAGTTACCATTCAATGAATAGACCTCAACGCCTGAATTCGCTGCAATAGTGACGGTACGGGGTTGTTCGACAGGCAGGATATCAAGCCCTTGCGGGTCGTACCAATAGAAGCGGTAATGGATCGTCACCGGGGTATTTTGGCTATTGCTTACTACCGAAGCCGCCCGCACGCCAGCTGAAGTTGTGGTTATCGACGGGTGATCGGTCACAATGCCCGCAGTCAGCACCGACGAATCCATCACCACCGTTTGCCTCTCATTCACCGCAATGCCTTGTGGGCTACTGCACCCCATCAGCATCACGGCAGGTAAAACAAGCGCCATCAGGCAACGCAAGGTTTGGGGATAGCGCATGGAGCTCCTCAATTAACGTGGCAGCAGCGGGCCCAAGACACGCCCACCGACCAAATGCATATGAATATGGTAAACCTCTTGCCCACCGTGGCGATTGCAATTGACGATCAGGCGATAGCCATCTTCCGCAATCCCTTCCTGCTCGGCAATTTTAGCCGCCACGGTGATCATACGCCCCAATGCCGCTTCATGGGCGGAGGTGACATCATTCACGGTGGGGATCAGCACATTCGGCACAATCAGGACATGGGTGGGTGCCTGCGGAGAGATATCACGAAATGCGGTGACCAACTCATCCTGATAAACCACATCAGCAGGGATTTCACGGCGGATAATTTTACTGAAAATAGTTTCTTCGGCCATCTCGAGCTCCTTGTGAACATAAAAGATTTACGCAGTATGAGTGACAAATTCTACCGCTTTCAACCGGATTGCGCATTTTCCGCATTGAGTGATGCAGAATTATTCAGCCATGACAAGATTAACACGCCTCCCCCCTCTCTAAATTCACCATTCGCCACCGCAGTGACAAACGCTTCACGATAAAGTACCTGTAATAGCAGCAGCTCAATGCGTTACCGAAAACCATAAAAAAAGGGAGGCTTTCGCCTCCCTTGCAAGCTCCCCAGCCTGAATCAGTTGTTACGGATGTACTCATCCATATCTGTTTTCAGGTTATCGGATTTGGTACCAAAGATGGCCTGAACACCAGAGCCTGCAACTACCACCCCCGCAGCACCCAGTTTCTTCAGCCCAGCCTGGTCAACCTTGGATACGTCGGCCACGCTGACGCGTAGACGTGTAATACAAGCATCCAGGTTAGTGATGTTTTCCTTACCACCAAATGCCTGAACCAAAGCTGCAGACATTTCAGAACCGCCCTGAGCAACCTGATCAGCACTCGTATCTTCACGACCAGGCGTTTTCAGATCCAGTTTCGCGATCAGCACACGGAAGATGGTGTAGTACACCAGACCGTAGATAACCCCAACGATTGGGAACAGCCAGATTTTGCTGCTGTTACCGCTCAGTACAATGAAGTCGATCAGACCGTGTGAGAAGCTGGTACCGTCACGCATGCCCAACAGAATACAGATTGGGAATGCCAGGCCCGCCAGGAGCGCATGAATCGCGTACAGGATCGGTGCAACGAACATGAATGAGAATTCAATTGGCTCGGTAATACCGGTCAGGAACGAGGTCAGCGCAGCGGAGATCATGATACCGCCAACTTTGGCGCGGTTTTCCGGCTTAGCCGAATGCCAGATGGCAATCGCAGCGGCGGGCAGACCATACATTTTGAACAGGAAACCACCAGACAGCATACCTGCAGTTGGGTCACCCGCCATATAGCGAGGAATGTCGCCATGGAACACTTGGCCCGCTGCGTTGGTGAATTCACCGATTTGCATTTGGAACGGTACGTTCCAGATATGGTGCAGACCAAACGGCACTAGAGCACGCTCAACGACGCCATAAATAAAGAATGCCAATACTGGGTTCTGGTACGCAGCCCACTGTGAGAAGGTCTGAATAGCGGTACCGATAGGTGGCCAGATAAAGGACAAGACCACGCCCATCATGATCGCGGCTAGGCCGGAGATGATCGGCACAAAACGCTTACCGGCAAAGAAGCCCAGATATTCTGGCAGTTGGATGCGGAAGAAGCGGTTGAACATATAGGCAGCGATGGAGCCGGAGATAATCCCCCCGAGCACACCGGTATCGGCCAAATGTTTCGCTGCAATCTCTTCGGGTGGCAGATGCAACACCAGCGGAGCAACCACAGCCATGGTTTTCACCATAATGCCGTAAGCCACTACAGCGGCCAATGCAGAAACACCGTCATTGTTAGTGAAGCCCAGGGCCACACCGATGGCGAAAATTAACGGCATATTGGCGAAGACTGACCCGCCAGCTTCTGCCATCACGTGGGAGACTACCATCGGTAGCCAGCTAAAGTTGGCGGAACCGACGCCCAGCAGAATACCTGCGATAGGCAATACGGATACCGGCAGCATCAGCGATTTACCTACTTTTTGCAGGTTTGCAAATGCGTTCTTGAACATAGTTGAGTGTGCTCCTGAGTAATGGTGCTTTGCTACTTCTCGCGAATTTTCGCGCTGCAAGGGGGGGAGAAAAACCCTTACAATTCGGGGTGTCTGAGCACCCCTTGAATTTTTACGCAGAGTAAAATAAATACCCTGGGTAATGTTTGATGGCAGTCACGTTTCAATGAATAAGAGCGCGGGTTTTTCTCTAAATCGTCTACTTTTTGTATTTTTCGATGAAAAAGAGACCCACTATCGCCATAAAACGGGTGCGAACAATACCCGTTTCAGCGATTAATTACGAGCTTAAAAAGAATTATACTCTTATCGACCGCCCCCTAAGCCTAGGCGAAAGATCAGAGTTTGAGATGAAATAAACGTGAAAAGTTGCTCGTGGTCGCCTCTGCCAACGTTTCCAGGCTTACACCTTTTAAGACGGCAAGATATTCAGCAACATCACGTACATAAGCAGGTTGGTTTTCTTTGCCCCTGTGTGGCACTGGTGCAAGGTAGGGAGAGTCGGTTTCCACCAGCATGCGATCCAGCGGCACATAGCGTGCCACCTCACGTAATGATTCTGCATTGCGGAAGGTGACAATTCCGGAGAACGAAATGTAGAAACCGAGATCCAGCAGCGCCTGAGCGGTAGCCAGATCTTCGGTGAAACAGTGCAGCACCCCGCCACACTCCTGCGCATTCTCTTCACGCAGAATAGCTAACGTATCTGCGCGGGCATCGCGGGTGTGCACAATCACCGGTTTGTTAAGCTCGCAGCCAATACGGATATGCTCGCGGAAAGAAGCCTGCTGCAGTGGGATATTGTCTTTCTGGTAGAAATAATCCAGCCCGGTTTCCCCTAATGCGACCACTTGTTCTGCCGCCGCCAGACGGCGCAGTTCCGCATAATCGTACCCCCCTTCCAGGTTCAGCGGGTGAACGCCGCAGGAGAAAGCCACATCGGCACGCGAGCCGATCAGTTGGGTCATGGCCTGATAGCCCGGCAGTGTGGTAGCCACCGCCAACACATAGCCCACATCGCGCGCTTTGGCTTTTGCCAAGGCATCATCAACGTTCTGATGCAGGGCATCAAAATCCAGGCTATCGAGGTGGCAATGCGAATCAACTAACAACATAGTAATAAACTCTTTTACAACGAGTGAGATTGTGAATAGCCAGTGGAACCTAACATCTGCTCCCAGCTAAGTAACTGTTCGGTGAGCAATAGCTCGCGGTTGACACCAGCAATATTGACCAACTGTTGGCGGCACTTCAGCCATTGTTGCACGATCTGCTGCAATGAAGTGCTGCTCAGGCGACTGGCCAGTTGCTGTATCAGCGGTTGCTGATCCTGATTCAAAACATAACCTGCCGCCCCCTGTTGCCATTTCATCGCATCGACCAGCAAAGCGCACAGCCAGTGCAGCCGCTCAGCGACGTCGTCATGATTAAGAACCGGGAGTAACGCCAGCATATCGCGCTGCGGTAAAGCGTTATTCAGCGCCGTACACAGCGCGCTACGCTGCTGCCAGAGCTGCGGTTGCAGTAACCGCTCGGCGGCAATTGGCGCGCCGTCATATAGGCGCAAGGCCGTAAGACGATCGACCGGGTTACCCGGTGCCTGGCGATTCAGCCATTGCAGGCTAAGCGCTTCGTCAGGGCTGGCTAAGTGCCAGTAGAAACAACGGCTGCGCAGCGTTGCCATCAGGCGCGAAGGTTCATTGCAAGCCAATAGAAAAAAGGTATTGGCAAGCGGCTCCTCCAAGGTTTTCAGCAACGCATTGGCAGCGGCCTCGGTCAGCAGTTCGGCCTGCGGCAGCCAAACCACCTTCGCTCCGCCCTGCTGGGCGTGTGAATAGAGGGTCTCTATCACCTGGCGAATAGGTTCAATGCCCAAACTGTTTTTGCCTTTTTCCGGCATCAGCACGTGATAATCCGGGTGGTTACCCGCCAGCATCAGCCGGCAGCTATGGCATTCCCCGCAGCTTTTCTCACCGTTGCGCTGTTGGCAAATCAGCCAGCGGCTTAATGCATAAAGTAACGCCTCGTCACCATTGCCCGGTGAAGCATGCACGAGCAAGGCATGATGGCCGCGACCAGCCGCATACTGCCCCACCAGTTGGCGATAAGGGACGTTGAGCCACGGATACCAGTTCATTACGCTTCTTCCTGCTGTTGCAACCACTGCGCAACCGCCTGGCGAATATCGGCGGTCACCTGCTCCAAAGGCTGTGCCGCATCAACGGTCACAATGGAATTGTCTTGCGCCACCAGTTGCAGATAACGCTCACGGGTGCGTTCGAAGAACGGTAACGCTTCCTGTTCAATACGATCCAGCTCACCACGTGCCCGCGCGCGCTGTAATCCAACCAGCGGTGGCAGATCGAGATACACGGTCAAGTCGGGACGAAAATCACCCAGGACGATATCGCGCAGCGACGCCATCAACTGCGGATCAACCCCTCTTCCACCGCCCTGATAGGCTTGTGACGAGAGATCGTGGCGATCGCCCACCACCCAGGCACCGCGTGCTAACGCCGGTTTAATCACGGTTTCAACTAACTGGACACGGGCGGCGTACAGCATCAGTACTTCTGCTTTGATGGTAGGCAGTTCACCATCAGTCCCGCGTTTAAACAGATCGCGGAGTTTTTCCGCCAGCGGCGTGCCACCAGGCTCGCGGGTGAAAACGATATCATTGATACCCCGCTCATTCAGTACGCTGACGATCGTATTACGTGCAGTGGTCTTGCCTGCGCCTTCCAGCCCTTCGATAACCACGAATTTACTTTTCATTCTTTTCCTTTAACGCCTGGCGGTAAGTGCGCACCGCCTCATTGTGGCTGGCCAGATTAGTGGTAAAGGTATGCCCACCCTTACCGTCGGCAACAAAATAAAGATAAGACGTTTTTTCTGGATTGGCCGCTGCCTCTAATGAAGCCCGGCTAGGCATCGCAATCGGCGTTGGCGGCAGGCCGCTGATCACATACGTGTTATAGGGCGTCGGGGTCTCCAGATCTTTACGGCTGATGTTGCCAGTATAGCTATCCTTCATGCCATAAATCACCGTGGGGTCAGTCTGTAATCGCATCCCCAAGCGCAGCCGGTTAACAAACACCGAAGCGACCTTGCCACGTTCTTCCGCTACGCCAGTCTCTTTCTCGACGATCGACGCCATGATCAGCAACTCATCCGGCGTTTTATATGGCAGAGTGGTATCTCGCGCATCCCAGATCTCTTGTAGCGTTTTGTTCATGCGCAGGTGTGAACGTTTCAACAGCGCCAGATCGCTGGTTCCGGCGGTATAAAGATAAGTATCAGGATACAAGCGCCCCTCAAGACTGCTACCAGCGGGTAGCCCCAGCGCCAGCGCAATCTCAGCTTCACTTTTCCCCGCCAGGGTGTGTTTGACATATTTGGCTTGCTGTAACGCCTGCAACCCATCACTCAGGCGCGCGCCTTCAATAAAACGTGCGCTGAACTGCGCTTCTTTACCGCTTGCCAGCAGTTTCAGCATTTCACGTACCGTCATCCCCGGTGTAAAACGGTAAGTACCTGCCTTGAACTCGGCCAATTCCGGTTCCAGCCGCAGCAACCAAGGGAACCATCTGCCGTTGTGGATCAGTTTATCGCGCACCAATAGCCCTTCCAGTGCCACCCGTCCGGTACCGGCGGGCAATTTGAACAGAGTTTCCTGCTGGATCGCCAATGGCGTATCGGCGAAGCGTTCAACGCGCTGGTGCCCCCAAAACGGCAGAGCGACAATCAGGGCTGCAACCAGCAAAATAATCTTGAGCTTTTTTCTCTTCATCAATCTGCCATCATTAACAATGTGGACGCAAAAAGTCATACATCTGACGCGAGTGATAGCGCCATGAGTGGGCCTCGTTCACCGGCAGCAATGGCATTAGCGCATTGCTCACCAGCACTTCATCGGCGTCAGCCAGCGTTGCCAGCGGTTCACTGACAGAATGCAGCTGATATTCGCTGCCTGCCAGTAACTCAATCACCCGTCGGCGCATCAGCCCTGCAACGCCCGCCTGATCCAGATTCGGCGTAAAGACCGCTTTCCCTTTACGCCAGAATAAATTGGCCGCACAGCATTCCACCAGCATACCGCTAGTGTCAAGCACCAGCGCCTCCTCGGCATTAGTCTGGTCAAGATGCGCACGGATCAGCACCTGCTCCAAACGGTTAAGGTGTTTTAACCCGGCCAATAGCGGATTGCGGGCTAACGCCACTGGGCTCACAGCCAGACGGATCCCTTGCTCACGCCACTGCAGGTAGTGCTGTGGGTAAGTACTGCGCGAAATAATTCGGGTAGGATGCTCACAACCGTGCGGGCTGTATCCGCGCCCACCGCTGCCGCGCGTGAGTATCGCTTTGACTACGCCCAGCGTGATAGATTCTGCCGCATGCACCATTTCACGTTCAAGCGCCAACCAGTCAGCGGCGGGCATGAGCAGACGTTGAGCCGCCTGCTGCATCCGCTCAATATGCCAGGGTAAAAGATCGATTTTCCCTTCCACGATCCTTGCCGTGGTGAAACAGCCATCACCAAACTGCAAACCGCGATCGCTCGGTGCCAAAGCATCATGCTGTTGCCCATTGATCCAGTACATAGTCTCCCCTCCCGCTGAGTTGCACCACAGCATAAAACGATAACAGCAGAGCGCACATGCCGAATGCGTCAGTACGATAAAAAAAGCCCGGTGATTAAACCGGGCTTCATCAGCTTTACAGTGAATTCACTACACGCGACGGAAAATCAGCGAGCCGTTAGTTCCACCAAAGCCGAAGGAGTTACACAGGGTGTACTCCATATTTTTTGTCTGGCGTGCTTCGTGCGGCACAAAATCCAGATCGCAACCTTCATCCGGATTATCCAGGTTGATGGTTGGTGGCACGGCCTGATCGCGCAATGCCAGTACGGTAAAGATCGACTCAATCGCCCCTGCAGCACCCAATAGGTGGCCGGTCATCGATTTGGTGGAACTGACCATCACGCTTTTGGCATCGCTGCCAAACACGGATTTCACCGCTTCGGCTTCGGCTTTATCACCGGCCGGCGTCGAAGTGCCATGCGCATTGATATAGCCAATTTGTGACGCCGTCACGCCTGCGTCAAGCAGCGCATTTTCCATCGCCAACGCAGCGCCCGCACCGTTTTCTGGTGGTGACGTCATATGGTAGGCATCGCTGCTCATACCAAAGCCAACGACTTCTGCGTAAATCTTCGCGCCGCGCTTTTTCGCGTGCTCGTACTCTTCCAGCACCATCATACCGGCACCATCACCCAGCACGAAACCATCGCGGTCTCGGTCCCAAGGGCGGCTTGCCGCCTGCGGGTTATCATTGCGGGTTGAGAGTGCACGAGCAGCACCAAAGCCGCCTACGCCCAGCGGGGTACTGGCTTTTTCTGCCCCACCGGCCAGCATCACCTCAGCATCATTGTAGGCAATGATACGCGCCGCATGGCCGATGTTATGCACGCCTGAGGTACAAGCGGTGGCAATAGAGATACTTGGGCCACGCATGCCGTACATGATGGTCAGATGACCAGCAATCATGTTCACAATGGTGGAAGGCACAAAGAACGGGCTGATTTTCCGTGGGCCACCGTTAACCAGTGAGCTGTGGTTCTCTTCGATCAAACCCAAGCCACCGATACCGGAGCCGATAGCGGCACCAATGCGGGTGGCATTGAGCTCGTTGATTTCCAGCCCCGCATCCTGCATGGCCTGCATGCCGGCGGCGATGCCGTATTGAATGAAGGCGTCCATCTTGCGCGCATCTTTGCGCGAGATGAAATCTTCAGAATTAAAATTCTTTACCAAGCCTGCAAAACGGGTTGCATAGGCAGTGGTATCGAAATGGTCGATCAGGCTGATGCCACTCTGACCGGCAAGAAGAGCGTTCCATGTGGACTCTACCGTATTGCCGACAGGAGACAACATGCCCAGTCCGGTCACAACTACTCGACGCTTAGACACGTTTGTCCTCCAAGGAGGGAAAATATGACACTAGGAATAGAAAAAACTTAGGCGGTCGAGTGACCGCCTAGATATGTTCGCTTACTGCTGGCTAGCGTTGATGAAATCAATAGCTGCCTGAACAGTAGTGATTTTCTCAGCTTCTTCGTCTGGAATTTCGGTGTCGAATTCTTCTTCCAGAGCCATTACCAGCTCAACGGTGTCAAGAGAATCAGCGCCCAAATCTTCAACGAAAGAAGCGTTATTTAAAACTTCTTCCTGTTTAACACCCAGTTGCTCAACAATGATTTTCTTAACGCGTTCTTCGATAGTGCTCATACTCTTAAATTTCCTATCAAAACTCGCTTTCGCGATGGTTTTCGTAGTGTATAAAATGTTGAAAAAGATGCAACTAAATCCCGGCTGGTCAAACCACGATTTTACGCTATTTTGCGGTTTTTACCGCAAATAACGCAAATGGTTTTCACATTTTTTAAATCATGTACATGCCGCCATTGACATGTAACGTTTCACCGGTGATGTAGCCAGCCTCATCAGAGGCTAAAAATGCAACAGCGCTGGCGATTTCTTTAGCATCCCCAAGCCGGCTAGCCGGAACCTGGGCCAAAATGCCTGCGCGTTGATCTTCTGTCAACGCCCGTGTCATGTCCGTCTCAATAAAGCCAGGTGCCACGACGTTGACCGTAATGCCACGTGAAGCAACTTCACGTGCCAAAGACTTACTAAAACCTATCAGACCGGCTTTAGCCGCCGCGTAGTTAGCCTGCCCTGCATTACCCATGGTACCTACAACAGAACCTATGGTGATGATACGGCCAAACCGCTTTTTCATCATAGCTCGCATTACCGCTTTTGACAGACGGAATACCGAGGTCAGATTGGTGTCCAGGATATCCTGCCACTCATCATCCTTCATTCGCATCAGCAGGTTATCACGCGTAATGCCGGCATTATTCACTAAAATGTCGATTTCACCAAATGCTTCACGAATCGATTTCAGTACGCTGTCGATAGATTGAGCATCAACAACGTTCAGCATGAACCCTTTGCCGTTCTCACCCAGGTACTGGCTAATGGCCTGCGCACCGCTTTCGCTGGTGGCAGTTCCGATTACCTTCGCACCACGTGCAACAAATGATTCTGCGATAGCCCGGCCAATGCCACGGCTGGCACCGGTCACCAGAACAACTTTTCCTTCGAAGCTCATTGTTTTCCTCTTTTATTGCTCAAGCGCCGCTGACAAGGTGGCGGTGTCATTGACAGCCGCAGCCGTCAGGGTATCAACAATGCGTTTAGCCAGACCGGTCAGGACTTTCCCTGGGCCAATCTCCAGCAGCGATGTCACGCCTTCTGCCGCCATAAATTCCACGCTTTCTGTCCAGCGCACCGGGCTGTACAGCTGGCGCACCAGCGCACTGCGAATGGCTTCAGGCGCTGTTTCTGCACGCACATCGACGTTATTGACCACCGGCACCTGCGGCGCACTGAACGTCACGCTCTGCAGCGCTACCGCCAGTTTATCGGCAGCAGGCTTCATCAGTGCACAATGCGAAGGAACGCTTACCGGTAATGGCAGCGCACGCTTGGCACCGGCTGCCTTACAGGCCGCCCCTGCGCGTTCAACAGCTTCTTTATTGCCAGCAATAACCACCTGCCCCGGCGAATTGAAGTTTACCGGCGAAACCACCTGCCCTTGGGCAGATTCTTCACAGGCTTTGGCAATAGATTCGTTATCCAAACCGATAATGGCATACATTGCACCGGTACCTTCAGGCACGGCTTCCTGCATCAGTTTGCCACGCAATTCCACTAAGCGGATTGCGGCAGCAAACTCCAGCACACCGGCACACACCAGCGCTGAATATTCACCCAGGCTATGGCCCGCCATCATTGCAGGCGCTTTACCGCCCTGCTGTTGCCAGACGCGAAAAATCGCCACCGACGCCGCCAACAGGGCTGGCTGGGTCTGCCAGGTCTTGTTCAGTTCTTCTACCGGCCCTTGCTGCACCAGTTGCCAGAGATCGTAACCCAAAGCCGAAGAAGCTTCGCTAAAAGTCTGTTCCACGATCGGAAACTGCGCGGCCAAATCGGCCAACATGCCAACGGTCTGCGATCCCTGACCTGGGAAAACAAAAGCAAATTGCGTCATTTTTATCTTCCTGTTAAATCAAAAACGAACCAGCGCCGAACCCCAGGTAAAGCCGCCGCCAAACGCTTCCAGCAACACCAGTTGACCACGTTGGATGCGCCCATCGCGCACGGCTTCATCAAGCGCCGACGGTACGGAGGCAGCAGAGGTGTTACCGTGACGATCGAGTGTCACCACCACTTTATCCATCCCCATACCCAATTTTTTTGCTGTTGCGCTGATGATCCGCAGATTGGCCTGGTGCGGTACCAGCCAATCCAGTTCGCTGCGATCCAACTCATTGGCTTTCAGTGTTTCATCAACGATATGTGCCAGTTCAGTTACTGCCACTTTAAAGACTTCATTACCCGCCATGGTGACGTAGGCCGGTTGCTCGGGATCCTGACGATCTTTATTCGGCAATGCCAACAGATTGCCATAACGACCATCGGCATGCAGATGCGTTGAGATAATCCCAGGCTCTTCGGATGCCCCCAGCACCACCGCACCGGCACCATCCCCAAACAGGATGATAGTGCTGCGATCTTCAGGATCCAGCGTGCGTGACAGCACGTCTGAGCCGATCACCAGCGCATGTTTTACCGCACCATTTTTCACATATTGATCGGCAACGCTGAGCGCGTAAGTAAAGCCAGCACAGGCCGCAGCAATATCGAAAGCAGCACAATCTGCAATACCTAACATTTGCTGCACCTGGCAGGCAGAACTTGGGAACGCATGGCTTGAGGTTGTGGTCGCCACAACAATCAGACCAATATCTTCTTTAGCCACACCGGCCATTTCCATGGCGCGAGCCGCGGCCTGGAAACTCATGGTTGCCACAGTTTCATCTGCGGCAGCAATACGACGCTCGCGGATACCGGTACGCGTGACGATCCACTCGTCAGAGGTATCCACCATTTTTTCTAAGTCAGCGTTGGTGCGCACTTGTACGGGTAAATAACTCCCCGTACCGAGAATCTTTGTATACATGAACGATTCAGTCACTCTTGGGTAATACAGCTTCAAGGCGCGCAGCAATTCTGTCGGGAACTTGCCGCTGCACCGCCTGCACAGCCTGTTCGATGGCAACCGCGAACGCACTTTGGTTCGCCGCGCCGTGGCTTTTGATTACGGTGCCCCGCAATCCTAACAGACATGCACCATTATACTGGTCGGGGTTCAGATGACCGAAACGCTTTGCCACCCTTTTTTGCAACCATCGGCCCAACAATTTCAACCACCATGCTTGCTTGCCCCCCTCAGAGGAAGACTTCAGCAGTGATAAGAACATCCTTATCACACCCTCCATGGTTTTCAGGGTGACGTTACCCACAAAGCCGTCGCAGACCATGACATCGGTTTTACCGGTGAGCAGATCGTTTCCTTCCAGATAACCAATATAGTTGATTGCCGGAGTATTTCTTAGTACGACCGCTGCTTCGCGGATATTATCCAGACCTTTGGTCTCTTCTTCACCAATGTTGAGCAGCGCCACACGGGGCTGCGCAATACCCAGCACCTCTTCCGCCATCACCGCGCCCATTACCGCAAACTGCACCAGCATTGTGCTGTCGCACTCCACGTTGGCCCCCAGATCCAGCACCACGGTCCTGCTGCGGCGCTGATTAGGCAGCACCGTCATCAGTGCCGGGCGCTCAATGCCGGCCAGCGGCTTGATCAGCAGCTTGGCCAGCCCCATCAAAGCCCCGGTGTTGCCTGCGCTGACACAAGCCTGCGCATCACCACTTTTAATCAGTTCCAGCGCAATGCGCATGGAAGTCCCACGGCTAGCGCGGATCGCTTGTGAAGGTTTAGCATCGCTGGCAATAACCGACTCAGCAGGCACAACCTGCAAACGTTCCAACAGCAGTGGATCGGCTTTGGCAAGTAAAGGAGAGATGATGTCGGGATCGCCGACGAGCAAGAGATGAAGCTGTAAATTAGAGGCCAGTGCCTGCAAAGAAGCAGGCACTGTGACGCAGGGACCGAAGTCCCCGCCCATAGCATCTAACGCCAGGGTTAGACGATTCAAGGTATCGCTAACTTAGCCAATAACCTTGCGACCGCGGTAGAAACCGTCGGCAGTGATGTGGTGACGACGATGAGTTTCACCAGAAGTCGCATCTACAGACAAAGTGGTGGTGGTCAACGCATCATGTGAACGACGCATGCCACGTTTGGAACGGGTTGGTTTATTCTGTTGTACGGCCATGGACCTTACTCCTCAATTACTTACGCTTTAAACTGGCTAATACGGCAAACGGGTTTGGTTTTTCCGCCTCGGGAGGCAGTTGACCAAAGACCATGTCCGCTTCGGACACTTCACAGTGTTCAGATTCATGTACCGGAACGACAGGCAGTGAGAGAATAATTTCATCTTCAATCATTGCCAACAGATCGACTTCGCCAAACTCGTCAACTTCGATCGGTTCGTACGCTTCCGGTAATGCCTCAGCCTGCTCATCATTGACGACCGGGCTAAAACAATACGTTGTATGAACGTGATGCGCGAACGGAACTCCACAGCGTTGGCACATCAGCGTTACCGCAACATCTGCCTGCCCTGTTATCACCGCGAGGCGCTGGTTATCGATATCAAACGACAACGAGACCTCAACATCACTGTCCACACTGACCACGGAGTCGGCAACACGTGTTACCTGCTCAGACGTATAGACACCAACATAGTCCAGGCGTTTCTGAGCGGTACGTACCGCATCAATGGTCAAGGGTAATTTTACCTTTTGCATAGGGCGCGCATATTAACTTTGTAACGACATAGAGTCAAAGAAAAAGGCCGTAAAACGGCACCTTTCACCAATATTCGCTTCCACAGCGGCCGACAGTTTAAAATGGTCGCCTTATTTACGCTACGGTTTACGAAAAAAATTATGCAAAGAATATTACTTGCTTCAACATCAACCTACCGAAAAATGCTGCTGGAGAAGTTACGGCTGCCTTTTATTTGCGCAGCGCCACAAGTGGATGAAACGCCATTACCCGGTGAAAATGCTGAAGCATTAGTATTACGGCTTGCGGTGGCAAAGGCCCAGGCTCTTGCCATGGCTTATCCCGATCGCCTGATTATCGGCTCCGATCAAGTCTGCGTCATCAACGGAAATATCACCGGCAAACCGCATAGCGAGGAAAACGCTCGCGAACAACTGCGCCAAGCCAGCGGCCAGAAAGTGACTTTTTATACCGGGTTGGCGCTTTATAATAGCCACAGCAACCATCTGCAGGCGCTGTGCGAGCCATTCCATGTCCATTTCCGTTCACTGAGCGAGAACGAGATCGCCACTTACGTGCGTCTGGAACAGCCGCTCAACTGTGCTGGCAGCTTTAAAAGTGAAGGCTTGGGTATTGCGCTGTTTGATCGCCTTGAAGGGCGCGATCCGAATGCACTGATTGGCTTACCGCTGATTGCACTGCTGGAAATGCTACGGGCTGAAGGGATCAACCCGCTGGTATAAGGCTATTTTGCGGTTTTTTTACGCAAAACCTGTAAACAATGCCGCAATTCATCGTCCATCGGCGCTTCGATACGCATCGTTTCGCCAGTGGCCGGGTGTTCGAAGCGCAATGCCGCCGCATGCAGGAACAGGCGTTTCAGACCCGTACCGGCCAATTGACGATCAAATTCACGGTCACCGTAACGATCGTCAAACGCGATCGGATGCCCGGCATGTAAAGTATGTACGCGGATCTGGTGAGTACGCCCGGTAATCGGGCTGGCTTTCACCAGCGTGGCATGCTCAAAGCGCTCTTCCACCTTAAAACGGGTTTCCGAGGGTTTGCCTTCGCTGCTGACGCGCACAATACGCTCCCCACTCTGCAGGATGTTTTTCAGTAGCGGTGCCTGAACCACCTTGCAGTGCGACTGCCACTGGCCACGCACCAAGGCCAGATAATCTTTCTGCATCCCTTTAAGGCGCAGTTGCTCATGCAGCGAACGCAGCGCGGAACGCTTCTTGGCGACCATCAGCACGCCAGAGGTATCACGGTCCAGACGGTGAACCAACTCCAGAAAACGTGCCTCTGGCCGCAGCGCACGCAACCCCTCGATCACGCCAAAACTCAGGCCGCTGCCGCCATGCACCGCAGTACCTGAGGGTTTGTTCAGCAGCAACAGATGGTCGTCTTCATAAAGGATGCAATCAGCCAGCGCCGCGACTTTATCCAGCTTGGCAGAAACCGGTGCATCTTCACGTTCGGCCACGCGTACCGGCGGCACACGCACCACATCACCGGCGGCCAGTTTATATTCGGCCTTGATACGGCCTTTGTTCACCCGCACCTCGCCCTTACGCACGATGCGATAGATCATGCTCTTTGGTACGCCTTTAAGACGGGCCAGCAAAAAGTTGTCGATTCTTTGACCGGCTTCATCGTCAGAAATCGTGATTAATTGTACTGCGGGATTGTTCGTTTTCATGAGGCGGGATTCTAAATAGAGCGAGTAAATAGCGCCACCTCTTTTTATGTGCTTAACTGTGATTCTGGCTGCAGGGTAAATCACAGCGAACAATAAGGCAGCAAGCCGGTTTGAACGTTTGCGATTTCTTCCGCAGTTAAGGAAAAGTCACCTTGCTATAACGGTGTCAGCAATGGAATAATGAAGTGACTTTCCGTGCTGATCCTCGTTAAAACAAGGAGAAGTGTGGAATTATACAGTTTGTCTGGTCGCACAAAAACGCAGCAATGGCGTAAGACGTAATGTGAAATCAAACAATTAGCGGGCTGCGGGTTGCAGCTTGGCCGGCAAATGGAATCAGATCTGTCGACGTAAATCAGAGGCTATTCCCTGAGTCAAAAAGCGCTGTTTTCACAAAGAAATACAGGCTTACCGAGATAATGCGCCCCTATGCAGGCGACAACCGTGAGGTTGACGACTTTGCGAGAAGACACGGGGTTTTCGGTTTTTAACCCGGCCATGAGGTTATTTTGCCCGCAGCTTTGTCGATAATGTAAAAATAACGAGTAAGTTAAGATGAAAAGAATGTTGATTAACGCAACTCAGCAAGAAGAGTTGCGTGTTGCCCTTGTAGATGGACAGCGGCTGTATGATCTGGATATTGAAAGCCCGGGTCACGAACAGAAAAAAGCGAATATTTACAAAGGCAAAATCACCCGAATTGAACCCAGTCTTGAAGCAGCGTTTGTGGACTACGGCGCAGAACGACATGGTTTCCTCCCTCTGAAAGAAATCGCTCGCGAATATTTCCCCAGCAATTACTCTTCTCATGGTCGCCCGAACATCAAAGATGTGCTGCGCGAAGGCCAGGAAGTCATCGTTCAGGTTGATAAAGAAGAACGTGGTAACAAAGGCGCAGCCTTGACCACCTTCATCAGCCTGGCCGGTAGTTATCTGGTGCTGATGCCAAACAACCCGCGCGCCGGGGGGATTTCCCGCCGTATTGAGGGGGATGATCGTACCGAACTGAAAGAAGCACTCTCTTCACTGCAGTTACCCGATGGCATGGGCCTGATTGTCCGCACCGCGGGCGTCGGCAAATCCGCTGACGCGCTGCAATGGGACCTCTCTTTCCGCCTGAAGCACTGGGAAGCGATTAAAAAAGCCGCTGAAGGCCGCCCTGCGCCATTCCTGATCCATCAGGAAAGTAACGTTATCGTACGTGCCTTCCGCGATTACCTGCGTCCGGACATCGGTGAAATCCTGATCGACAACCCAAAAGTTCTCGATCTGGCCAAAGAGCATATCGCTGCTTTGGGCCGCCCGGATTTCAGCAGCAAAATCAAGCTGTACAGCGGTGAGATCCCACTGTTCAGCCATTATCAAATCGAATCGCAGATCGAATCTGCCTTCCAGCGTGAAGTGCGTCTGCCTTCTGGTGGCTCCATCGTTATCGACACCACCGAAGCCCTGACCGCTATCGATATCAACTCCGCACGCGCAACCCGCGGCGGCGATATCGAAGAGACCGCATTTAATACCAACCTGGAAGCGGCAGACGAAATTGCCCGCCAGTTACGCTTGCGCGATCTGGGTGGCCTGATCGTGATCGACTTTATCGACATGACGCCAGTGCGCCATCAGCGCGAAGTGGAAAACCGCCTGCGTGATGCGGTCCGCCAGGATCGTGCCCGTATTCAGATTGGCCGCATCTCGCGTTTCGGCTTGCTGGAGATGTCGCGTCAACGTCTCAGCCCGTCACTGGGTGAATCCAGCCATCACGTCTGCCCACGCTGTAGCGGCACTGGGACCATTCGTGATAACGAGTCGCTGGCACTGTCTATTCTGCGCCTGATCGAAGAAGAAGCGCTGAAAGAGAACACCAAAGAAGTTCATGCCATCGTTCCTGTTCAAGTAGCGTCTTACCTGCTGAACGAAAAACGTGAATCTGTCAGTGCGATCGAAAAGCGTCAGGGTGGCGTGAAAGCGATCATCGTGCCTAACGATCAGATGCAAACTCCGCATTATTCGGTACTGCGCGTGCGTAAGGGTGAAGAAACCCCAACGCTGAGCTATCTGTTGCCGAAGCTGCACGAAGAAGAAATGGCACAACCGCAGGAAGATGCGCCGATGGAGCGCAAACGTCCTGAACAACCGGCTTTGGCTTCCTTCTCCTTGGGTGCAGATGCCCCACCGCCGGACGAAGAACCTGCTGTTGCCAAACCTGTAGCCGCCGTCAAACCGGCAGCACCAGTCGCAGTGGAAACCAAGCCTGGTCTGTTAAGCCGTCTGTTCGGTGGCCTGAAAACCTTCTTCGCCAGCGAAGAAGAGCCAAAAGTTGAGGCTAAACAAGCCGAGGTTGCTCAGACAGAAAGCAGCGACAACCGTCGTCAGGATCGCCGTGGCCAACGCCGCCAGGGTTCTGGCCGTAAAGAGCGTGGTGAACGAGGCGATCGTAAAGAACGTGGCGAAAGCCGTGATAACCGTGAGCCACGCGAAAATCGCGAGGGCCGCGAATCACGTGAAGGCCGTGACGATCAGCGTCGTAACAACCGCCGCAACGCGCAGCAAGCGGCACCTGTTGCTGATGAAGTGCAAACTGAAGAAGCTGCGAAAGCACAACGTGATGAGCAGCAGCAACGTCGCGATCAGCGCGCTGAACGTCAACGCCGCCGCCAGGAAGAGAAACGCCAAGCTCCGCAAGACGTTAAAGCACTGGAAAACGACAGTGATGTTGCTGGCAACGATGAAGAGCAGGAAGAGCGTCATCAGCAGCCAATGCAGCGCCGTCAGCGCCGCCCGTTAGCACAGAAAGTTCGCGTACTGTCTGCGGAAGAAGAACTGCATCGCGCAGCTGAAGAACTGTTGGCACCGAAAACACTCCCAGTGAAAGCTGAAGTGGTTCAGGTTGCCGCAGTGGCAGAAAGCGTGAAACTGCTGCCTGAAGCTGTTGCTGTGTCTTCTGAAGATAATGCACAGGCAGACCGTAATAACGGTGAAAACGGCATGCCACGCCGTTCACGCCGCTCACCGCGCCACCTCCGTGTTAGCGGCCAGCGCCGCCGCCGTTACCGTGACGAGCGTTACCCTAACCATTCGCCAATGCCGCTGGCCGGTGCTTTTGCCTCACCAGAAATGGCATCAGGTAAGGTTTGGGTAAGTTACCCTGTCACTCAGGCAACACAAGTGACTGAGCAAGCAGAAGTTCCGGTAGAGTCAGTTGAAATCGCAGCCTCTCCAGCAATCGTAACGGTAGCCAGTATTGCTGTACCCGTTATTGCTGAAGCAATGCAGGAAGCGCAGCCAGTAGTGACGGAGCAAGTGCCAGTAGTTGAGGCTCAAGCCGTTGCTGAGTATGTCGCCGAGCCACAAATCGCAGCCGTTCAGGCCGCTATCAGCAACCCTGTGGTTGAAGATGTTGCCCCAGCGGCAGAAGCGCCGGTTGAAGCGATTGCAGAAACGTGGGTTAGCGTTGTTGAAACTGCTCAAGCAGAAGTCGAATCACCGGCATTCGTTGAAGTTCCTGTAGAGGAACTGCCCGTGCAGCCAGCAGTAGACACCGAATCTGCTCACGTGATGCAAGAAGCGGTTGCAGCCGCTGAGCAGGAAAAGCCAGAGGTTGAACAGCCACTGCCAGCTCCTGTTCAACAGGCACCAGAAGTGCTCTATAAGCATATTGCTACCGCGCCGATGACCAAAGCTCCAGCCCCTAGCTACGAGCCGGAAGCACCGAAGCACAGTGATTGGCAGCGCCCTTCCTTCAACTTCGAAGGCAAAGGTTCCGCTGGTGGGCATGCAGCGGCGAATCAAGCCACAGCCCCGGCCACTAAGCCACAGCCAGTTAACGATTAAGTGGCTCTGCTCCGATAAATAAAACCCGCCTCTGGCGGGTTTTTTATTGCGCCTTCACAACTGATTTCAACTCACCATTAACAAACAGATGCATCCAGAACGCTTTCCGCTTATCCTTACACCCCGGCGTGAATAACCCTCAATTATTCGCTTTTATTACGATATTTTTCTGACCGCCGGAGCTTTGCAACATGACCGCACAACCTCAAGCCCTGAAAATCCGCCGCCCTGACGATTGGCACATCCATTTGCGTGACGATGACATGCTGAAAACGGTTCTGCCTTATACCAGTCAGGTATTTGGCCGGGCGATTGTGATGCCAAACCTGGCTCCGCCAATCACCACCATCGCCGCCGCTATCCATTATCGCGAGCGTATTCTGGCGGCAATTCCTGCGGATCATAAATTTACGCCACTGATGACCTGCTATTTGACCGACTCACTGGCAGCCACAGAGTTGGTTAATGGCTTTGAACAGGGGGTATTTACCGCCGCCAAACTGTATCCAGCCAATGCAACGACCAACTCCAGCCACGGCGTCAGCGATATCAAAGGAATTTATCCGCTGCTTGAGCAGATGCAAAAAATAGGCATGCCGCTGTTGATCCACGGTGAAGTGACGGATTCAGCTATTGATATTTTCGACCGTGAGGCGCGTTTTATCGATCAGGTCATGGAGCCTATCCGCCGTCATTTCCCTGAGCTAAAAATTGTTTTCGAACATATCACCACTCAAGAAGCGGCCCAATATGTGCAAGAAGGCAACCATTTCCTGGGAGCAACGATTACTCCGCAGCACCTGATGTTCAACCGCAACCATATGCTGGTTGGCGGCATCCGTCCGCATCTGTTCTGCTTGCCGATACTGAAACGTAACATACACCAAGAGGCTCTGCGCAAAGCGGTGGCCAGCGGTTCCGAACGCTTCTTCCTGGGCACTGACTCAGCGCCTCATGCCAAGCATCGCAAAGAATCCAGTTGCGGTTGTGCCGGAGTATTCAACGCACCGAGCGCCATGCCCGCTTATGCTACCGTGTTCGAGCAATTGGGCGCGCTGGAGCATCTCGAAGCCTTCTGCTCACTCAATGGCCCACGATTCTATGGTTTGCCGGTTAACGAAGATTTTATCGAATTGCAGCGTGTCGCGGTGACGCAGCCGGAAGAGATCGCGCTGGGCAATGAGTCACTCGTGCCGTTCCTGGCCGGTGAAAGCATTAACTGGTCTGTAACGGCCTGCTAATCTTTTTTACGCCAGTACTTGCCTCCGCCTGCGATTAACTGTATAAATAAACAGTAAACAGCTTCGGGGGCAATTATGCGTATTGAAGTCACTATCGATAAAACCAAACCACTGCCACCAGGGGCAATCGAAGCCCTGACCGGCGAATTTAGCAAGCGGGTAAACCGCCAGTTTCCAGATACCACCGTGCAGGTACGTTATGCCGGGGCCAATGGGCTGTCGGTATTGGGTGGCGCTAAAACGGATAAAGATCTGATCGAGGAAATACTCCAGGAAACCTGGGAAAGTGCCGACGATTGGTTCAGTGCAGAATAATATTGTAATGCTGTTATTGCCGGAGGTCGCTCTCCGGCTTTTTTGTTTCTGCCATGTTGTACTTTCGGGGGTGCTGAAACCCAGAAATACTTTGCTCATCTGACCACTGAACGGTAGAACCATACGCCTCATCAAGCGACGTCTCACGGTCTTAAATAAAAGCAGCACAGAATATTTTATCGTTCATTTACATTATTGCCTGATAATTGTTCAAACAAATAATTATTTTTTATAATTTGCAGGAAAACCCACACAGAGGAGCCAGGACGCGTATACTGTAAAAGCTCCTCATAATTAATGGGCCGCATTGATCCTCGTTAGTAACTCACGCCAGTCACTACTTGATAAGGGGTCTTTATGGACAGAAATGATGAAGTTATTCAGACACATCCGCTTGTTGGCTGGGATATCAGTACCGTCGATGTTTATAATGCCATGATGATTCGTCTTCATTACCTGTCTTCTCTAGACCAAACAGCCGAAGAAGCTCAAGTCGATCGAACGCTTTGGCTAACCACAGATGTCGCCCGCCAATTGATCAATATCTTAGAGGCGGGTATCGCAAAAATAGAATCAACGGACTACCACGATCTTGACCGAAGAAAACACTGATTTAGGTATTAACATCCTCTAAGGCGCCAGCAATATTCTGGCGCCTTTTTCTTTGGTTATCGCTTTCGTGCAGCAAGTGCATTACTGCCAGCAAACTCTTATCATAATGCCATAAGACACATAACAATGAGGGTAAAGCGCGTGGAATATGACTTAATCATCGTGGGGAGCGGTTCGGTGGGTGCAGCGGCAGGCTATTATGCCACCAGCAACGGGTTGAAAGTGCTCATGATTGACCAGGCTATACCGCCGCATCGCAACGGCAGTCATCATGGCACTACGCGCATCATCCGCCATGCTTACGGTGAAGGTGAACAATACGTGCCACTTATCCTGCGCGCCCAAGCGTTGTGGAACGGGCTGGAGCAACAAAGCGGTGAGAAGCTGTTCCACCCCTGTTGTGTACTCAATATGGGCCCACCGGGCTGCGAATTTATCGCTACTGCGCAACACAGTGCAAAAAGCCACAACCTCAATACGCAATTACTAGATGCAGAGCAAATAAAACAGCGTTGGCCCGAATTTAATGCCCCCGAGGGCTATATCGGCCTATTCGAGCCAGATGCCGGGGTTTTGCTTTCTGAACTGGCTATCGCCAGCTACATCAGATTGGCCAAAGAAGCAGGCTGCGCACAACTGTTCAACTGCCACGTCAGCGAGGTAGAACCTATTGAAGGAGGCGTTGCGGTGACTACGGCTGAAGGACGCTTTCAGGGGCGTAAGGCCGTTATCACCGCAGGCACCTGGGTGAAGAGCCTGTTACCTCAGTTGCCACTCACCCCGCTGCGCAAAGTTTTCTCCTGGTATCAGGCCGATGGCCGTTACAGCGAAAATAATCAGTTCCCCGCCTTTACCGTCGAAGCCTTGGATGGCGGCCGCTATTACGGTTTTCCAGCGGATAAAGACGGCTTGAAAGTGGGTAAACACGATGGTGGTCAGCCGATTGAAACCCCTGAACAGGGCAGGCCTTTTGGCAGCAACGCTGAAGATGGCGCAGAAGTGTTCGGTTTTTTACGCCAGTTTCTGCCTGGGATCGGCGTCTGTTTACAGGGTGAAACCTGCAGCTATGACATGAGCCCGGATGAAGACTTCATCATTGATACCCTTCCTGGCTGCCAACACCTGATGGTGATCACCGGTTTAAGCGGCCATGGTTTTAAGTTTGCCAGCGTCTTGGGTGAAATTGCCGCCCTGTTCGCCCAAAACAAAACCATACCATGGGATATCACCCCTTTTAGCTTGCAACGCTTCTGATCCCCTTCCTCCTGCAGTTTGCTTATTATTCATGTCGGCTGCAGGACGAAAATCCAGGGAGATGGCCTTATAAATCAGCGTTCATACCGTATACGTACACAAGGGGCACATCACAAAAAACGCAGGGCAATATGTACTTACTCGCGGGTGACCTCCTCGGTGCCCCGTCCGTCCCCCAGGATCACCGCCCATTTATACCCGCCGTCCATCGTTTCCAGCGTGATGCGGGCAATAATGGTCAAGGGAACCGAGAGCAGCATCCCCACAGGCCCCATCAGCCATCCCCAGAATATCAAGGAGAGGAAAACAACCAGCGTAGAAAGACCCAGCCCACGGCCCATAATCCGCGGCTCCAGCATATTGCCGATCACCAGGTTAATCAGAACATATCCACTCGCCACCACCATTGCATCACCAAAACCGTTGAACAGCAGGGCCTGAATCAATGGCGGGATCGCCGCGATAACCGAGCCAATGTTAGGGATGAAATTGAACAAAAACGCCATCATTCCCCAAATGAAGGCAAAACGAACCCCCACCCAAGTCAGGAAGCCCCAGACAATCAGCCCGGTGCCCAGGCTGATAACCGTTTTGATCACCAGATAGTGTGTCACACCTTTCAGCGCGCGGTGGATGGCGGCCATGCCTTCATTAGGCTTGTCCAACGCCCGCCGCAGTTTGTAAGGCAATATCTGTACTTCAAACAGCATAAATACCACCGTCATCAGTAGCAGAAAAATGCTGGTCATAGCACCGGAGAGATGGCTCAACAACCGAGTGACCAGATTCATGGTGGCTCCCGGATCGACAAACTTAACGACCTCTTCGGCAGAAAACGTAATATCGATATTGAAACGCTCGGCGTAGTATTGCAACTCGCGTAATTTCTCAAGCATCACACCGCGGTACTGTGGCAAAGTGCGGGCAAACTCATTTAACGAAGAGCCCAACATACCAACGAACATCATTAACAGAACAATGACGGTAATAACCAGCAACATCACGCTCAGGCCCCTAGGCACCCGGCAACGCTCCAGTAATACCACTAACGGATTGAGCACAATAGCGAGGAATACCGCCAGCAGAAAAGGTACCACAATCTCTGAAGCAGCCTTGATTCCGGCCAGAATAACCACCAACATCGCCAGCATCATGAGCAAGCGAAGCTTGCGGTCATTAAATTCAAAACTGCCCATCGGATTTCCTTACGTGAAACAGGCGCGCAAGCCATGGATAAGTACTATGTTAGCAAATTCTCCCGTGCTGGCGCAGGTAAATCATCATTTGAAACCGATGAAAAATAAGATTATCACTTTTTTCCTCGCACAATAAATAATCATCATTGCTGCCAGCGCATTAATTAGCCCCCTTATTAATTAATATTTACCTTACATGACAAAACCTGACAATAATAAATAAAATCGTATAAATTCAACCAGTAAAGTGCATTTTATTTTTGCTAAAAAAATATACAGTTCAACGATTCGTTTGACTAAGTTATCGCTAAGTCACGCAAATCTACTGATGAATATTATAAAGAAGTAACATAGTTAAATTTATTATTGATTTTATTTTTTTTAACGTTTAATTATTGCTGCCAGAAAATGAGTTATGTAAGGAAACCTAATGCTCTGGAAAAATACTGCGGACCGCTTTGGTCATGTTTCTGTTCTGATCCACTGGCTAGTTGCACTAACGGTATACGGGATGTTTGCTCTCGGGTTGTGGATGGTTACGCTGGGTTATTACGATGCCTGGTATCACCCAGCGCCTGAGATCCACAAAGCCGTCGGTGTTCTGCTGTTTATCGTCATGCTAGTGCGGGTTGTTTGGCGCTTTATTTCTCCGCCCCCCAAGCCACTGGCCAGCTATAGCCGTTTCACCCGCATAAGCGCGGTACTTGCTCATATCGCACTCTATACCGTGCTGTTTGCCATCCTGATCAGTGGTTATCTGATTTCCACCGCCGATGGCCAAGCGATCAGCGTTTTTGGCTGGTTTGATGTGCCAGCAACCCTGACCAGACTCCCCCAACAGGCTGATACTGCTGGAGCTATTCATCTTTACTTGGCTTGGGTCGTTGTCGTGCTTTCTGCACTACATGCCCTGGCTGCGCTTAAACATCACTTTATTGATGGTGATGTTACTTTGAAACGGATGCTGGGTCGCAGCGCCGATTAACCTCTTGGAATTATGGAGATTGCTATGTTGAAAAAGACCGTATTAGGCCTCACTGCTGGCGCACTACTGCTGAGTGCTGGCTCGGCGTTGGCCGCCAACTTCAAGATCGACAAACAAGGGCAGCATGCCTTTATTGAGTTTCGCATTCAGCACTTGGGTTACAGTTGGCTATATGGTTCTTTCAAGGATTTTGATGGGGCTTTCACCTTCGACGAAAAAGATCCGTCCAAAGATAAGGTAAACGTCACTATCAACACCGCCAGCGTGGACACCAACCATGCAGAGCGTGACAAGCACCTGCGCAGCGCCGAATTCCTGAACGTAGAGAAACACAAACAGGCTACCTTCGAATCCACTGAAGTGAAGAAAGATGGCGAAGGTTACGCCATCGTCGGCAACCTGACCCTGAACGGTGTCACCAAGCCAGTTACTCTCGATGCCAAACTGACTGGCCAAGGTAACGATCCATGGGGTGGCTACCGTGCGGGTTTCGAAGCCAACGGTAAAATCAAGCTGAAAGATTTTGGCATTACGACCGATCTCGGCCCAGCTTCGCAAGACGTTGAGCTGATTATCGCTGTGGAAGGTGTGCGCGAGAAGTAAGCGGCAAAGGCGCGGAGTTCGCGCCCTTGCCATAAGCGGGGCCCAGTTTACCGGGCCCTATTTCTTAGGCTCAGGAATCTGCATCGTAGTCTGCAACAACCCTTTGGATTTATTGAATATTTTGACACCATTCTCACGCCCGGCGCGGCGAGCACGTTGCTCTTCACGCGGCAACTTCAGCTCTTCGCGGCAACTCTCGCTGCAGCAACCTTCAAACTTCGCCGCACAGCTTGGGCACTGAATAAACAGCAGATGGCAGCCATCATTCAGGCAGTTAGTGTGAGTATCGCAGGGCTCGCCACATTGGTGACAATGGGCTATCACATCTTCTGAGATACGTTCCCCCATGCGTTCATCAAACACAAAGTTTTTGCCGATAAATTTCAGCGGTAAACCCTGCTCTTTTGCCTTACGGGCATACTCGATAATACCGCCTTCCACGTGATAGACATTTTTGAAGCCGTTATGCAGCATGTAAGCGCTGGCCTTTTCACAGCGGATGCCGCCGGTGCAGTACATGACAATGTTCTTGTCTTTCTGCTCCTGCAACATTGCTACCGCCATCGGCAACTGCTCACGGAAAGTATCAGAAGGCACTTCGATCGCGCGCTCAAAGTGCCCGACCTCATACTCATAATGGTTACGCATGTCCACAAAGACGGTATTCGGATCGTCGATCATCTGGTTGACGCGTTCAGCCTGCAAATACTCCCCCACCTGCGACGGATCGAAGGTGGCATCGTCAATACCGTCAGCCACAATGCGATCGCGGACTTTCAGACGCAGCACCCAGAAGGATTTACCGTCGTCTTCCAAGGCAATGTTAAGCCGTACCTGGTCCAGTGCGGGATGGGATGCAAATAGGGTGGCCTTGAAAGCGTCAAAGTGGCTCTGTGGCACGCTGATCTGCGCATTGATGCCCTCTTTCGCCACGTAAATACGGCCAAAGACCTTCAGCTTATCGAACTGGATATACAGGCTGTCGCGAAACGCCTTAGGGTCATCAAGAGTAAAATATTTATAAAAAGAAACTGTGGTGCGTGGCTCGGTTTCGGCCAACATACGCGCCTTCAGTTCCTCATTAGAAATTCGGTTATGTAACACTGGCATGGTGTACTTTCCTGTTTTTCGGGAGGTGACTGATTGAGTGCGTTCAGGCCGCAGGCCCGCGCGCGGCGCACATCATACCCGAAAGTAGGCAGCAGCACAGCATTAACCCGAAAGGTACGCTGCTCACACAGAACTTGACGTTACTCGTCAATCCCGATAAGCCTAATCATTACCCTACTCTCTGTTTTTGATGGACCAGACCTTATGAGCCAGCTTTTTACGCCAATCATGCTAGGGCAACTGCCGTTACCCAATCGCATCATTATCGCCCCCATGTGCCAGTATTCTGCCGATAACGGTAAAGCTACAGCATGGCATACCATGCACCTTGGCCACCTGTCGCTATCAGGAGCGGGCTTGCTGATCGTTGAGGCTACCGCCGTATCACCAGAAGGCCGTATTTCGCCGGGAGATTTAGGGCTCTGGGATGATGCCACAGAGCAGGCGTTGGCAGAGGTGGTGCAGGCCGTTAAAAAACACGCCACCATGCCGCTTGGCATCCAGTTGGGGCATGCGGGCCGTAAGGCCTCTTGCGCTATTCCCTGGGAAGGCGGGGGCCAGCTTTCCTACGAGGAAGGGGGTTGGCAAACCCTTTCGGCTTCAAGCTTGCCTTTTAACCCGCACGAGCAAGCCCCGCAGGCGATGAGCCTGGCGCAAATTGAGCAATTAAAAGCACAGTTTGTTGCCGCCGCACAACGTGCCGATCGTCTCGGGTTCGAGCTGATTGAACTGCACGGCGCACATGGTTATCTGCTGCATCAATTCCTCTCACCGCTTTCCAATCAGCGCGACGACCACTATGGCGGTTCGTTACCCAACCGCATGCGACTCCTGTTGGAAGTTTTTAACGCCGTGCGGGCGGCCTTCCCGGTGCAAAAAGCTGTAGGCGTGCGAATTTCCGCCAGCGACTGGGTTGCCGGTGGCTGGGATGAGCAGCAATCGGTTGAACTGGCAACGGCCTTGAAAGCCTTGGGCTGCGACTATATACATATTTCCAGCGGTGGTTTATCACCGCAACAGCAGATCCCGTTGGGCCCGAATTACCAGGTGCCTTTTGCAGAAACCATTAAACGGAAAGTGGGCATGCCAACTATCGCCGTGGGGCTGATTACCGAACCTGAACAGGCAGAAGCGATCGTCGCCACTGGCCAGGCCGACATGGTGGCCTTGGCACGCGGTATTCTTTATAACCCGCGCTGGCCATGGCATGCGGCGGCCAAGTTGGGTGCTAAAGTACAGGCACCACCACAATATTGGCGTTCGGAGCCGCACGGGCTAAAGGACCTGTTCAAGCATGATTAAAGGCTGTCTGGAGCGGGCCATTGCGCCCGCCCTTTTCTAGCATTCGCCAGAAGCCGTTTATGACGCCTGGCGTCTTTTAGTACTGGTTTTGCTAAAAAAACCATCATTCTTACCCGGTTCAAGGCAAAAAATGATGTTTTAATGCTGTGGGTTTTCCTGTTGCAATAGAAAAATGTCACAATAGAGGGTAATAAACGGCAGGAAAATCATCACATGAGGCAAAATCTTCGGATCGCTGCCCCGATAATTTCTCTGTTACTACTGTTAAATGACTGCTTCTAAGCTGAGAACACATGACTCAAGTTCCTTCTTTTAATCGATCTTTACTGCATCCCCGCTACTGGCTCACCTGGTTCGGCATCGGTTTACTGTATCTGCTGGTTCTGCTCCCTTACCCAGTTATTTACTCTCTCGGGACCGGGCTGGGGCGCTTCTCCATGCGTTTTCTGAAACGCCGGGTCGCGATTGCGCAGCGTAACATCGAGCTGTGCTTTCCAGAAATGCCAAAGGCGGAGCGTGATGCGTTGATCGTAAAGAACTTTGAGTCGGTGGGAATGGGGCTGTTCGAAACCGGTATGGCCTGGTTCTGGCCAGACTGGCGCATTGAACGCTGGTTTAAGATTAGCGGCTTGCAGCATCTTGAGCAGGCACGCCGCAACCAACAAGGGGTATTGCTGATCGGGCTGCATTTTCTGACGCTGGAGCTGGGAGCACGGATTTTTGGCATCCATAATCCGGGCATCGGGGTTTACCGCCCACATGACAACCCTCTGATGGATTGGCTGCAAACCCGGGGCCGTATGCGCTCCAACAAATCGATGCTGGATCGCAAAGACGTCAAAGGGATGATCCGCGCCCTGAAACAGGGTGAGATCATCTGGTACGCGCCGGATCACGATTACGGCCCGCGCAGCAGCGTGTTTGTGCCGCTGTTTGCGGTCGAAAAAGCCGCGACCACCACCGGCAGCTACATGCTGGTGCGGATGAGCAAACCGGCCATTATTCCTTTCACTCCTCGCCGTCTGCCGCAAGGTAAAGGATATGAATTGATCATACAGCCGATAGTAGAAAACTTCCCACTGGATAACGAGCTGGAAGCCGCGGCATTTATGAACAAAGTGATAGAAAAGGAGATCCTGATGGCACCGGATCAATACATGTGGCTGCATCGCCGCTTCAAAACCCGCCCGGAGGGTGAAGCTTCGCTTTATTGAACGTAAGCTTGAACAACAGACCTAACCCTGTGAGGCTAGGATTTTATTATTGGCAAAGGGAGCCATTATGTACGTCGTCAGCCTAACCTATCATCGTCCCATCGAAGAAGTCGACAATCACCTTGAAGGGCACGTCGCCTGGTTACAACAGCACTATCAGGACGGTACCTTTATCGCTTCCGGCCGTAAGAACCCACGTACCGGTGGGGTGATCCTGGTGAAGGGGATCGAGCGGGCACGCCTGGATGCCATCCTGGCGCAAGACCCGTTTAACGCCATCGCCCATTACGAAGTTACCGATGTGGCTCTCACCCTGACCTCTGCCGGATTTGAAGCACTGGCTGGCATATAAACCCTGGGATTCCCGCAGGCGCTGTGTGCGGGGCTCTCCTTTCGTTATTTTTTAAAACTTTATTTCATTTTCACGTAATTACCCCTCGGGTTAATTGATAACCCTTGTTATTAAGCGCATACTTCTCGGGCTATCCATTACAGCTTTTCGCACTTACTTTATGTAATTAAAAGGCTTTTCACTTTCAGCACGGAACCCTATGGCTTTGGCATCAGAACCCGTTAACTGGCGACGAAACCTGTTTATCACCTGGATTGGGTGCTTTTTGACAGGCTCTGCGTTCAGTCTGGTCATGCCATTCCTGCCGTTGTACGTTGAAGCCCTTGGCGTTAGCGGCCATCAAGAACTGAATATGTGGTCCGGCCTGGTTTTCAGCATCACCTTCCTGTTTTCAGCCGTTGCTTCCCCCTTCTGGGGTGGCCTCGCCGATCGGCACGGGCGTAGATTGATGCTGCTGCGCTCGGCCTTGGGTATGGCGATCGTGATGGTTCTGATGGGGATGGCGCAGAATATTTGGCAATTTCTGCTGCTGCGTGCGCTGCTGGGGTTATTGGGCGGTTTCATTCCCAATGCCAACGCCTTGATTGCCACTCAGGTTCCGCGCAACCGTAGCGGTTGGGCCTTGGGTACCCTCTCCACCGGCGGCGTCAGCGGTGCCTTGATCGGCCCATTGATCGGCGGCTTGCTGGCCGATCAATACGGCTTACGCCCGGTATTCTTCATCACCGCAACCGTGCTGTTTATCTGCTTCCTGCTGACATTATTCTGTGTGAAAGAGCAATTCACGCCGGTAAAGAAAAAAGACATGCTGCACGCGCGTCAGGTATTTGCTGCACTGAAAAACCCTAAACTGATCCTTAGCCTGTTTGTGACCTCAATGATCATCCAGATTGCCACCGGTTCGATTGCCCCGATTTTGACGCTGTACGTGCGCGACTTGGCTGGCGACACTCACAATCTGGCGTTTATTAGTGGCCTGATCGCCTCGGTGCCTGGGGTTGCGGCGCTGATCAGTGCGCCCAAATTGGGCAAGCTGGGGGATAGAATCGGCCCTGAACGCATTCTGGTGTTTATGCTGATTGTTTCAGTGCTCCTGTTGATCCCGATGGCTTTTGTTCAGGAACCCTGGCAGCTTGGCATACTGCGCTTCCTGCTTGGCGCTGCGGACGGTGCACTGTTGCCAGCTGTACAGTCATTGCTGATTTATAACTGTACCAATCAGGTTGCCGGGCGGATATTCAGCTACAATCAGTCATTCCGCGACGTCGGCAACGTCAGCGGCCCGTTGCTAGGTGCGGCAGTATCGGCAAGCTATGGATTCCGTGCCGTCTTCTGCGTCACCGCTCTGGTGGTGTTATTTAATGTTTTCTACTCTTGGTGGTGTCTGCAACGGCGGCCGACCAAGATCCCCGAAAACAAACCACAGGAAGAGCAATAACCGTTTTTATCGCCTCTCATACTACCTATTCTTAGTTAAGCCTTATTTCCCACACTTTTACTGCTAGAAAACGTCTTTTTTTGAGATAAGTTAATTCCTATAATATAAACATTAATATATTGTTTATAAAAAGGTTATAGGCAGATCAGATCAATAAATCATCAATTGCTGCAAATTTACTTTTAGACAAAACAAAAACTAGCAAAGTAGATGTTTGTCGACTTTTCGTCTAAAAAATGGGATATAAGTGTCAGACAAAATCATCGCCCATTAATCAGATGGTTAAATAATATCACACCGGGGCTAAAATTCTGGTCAAGTGAAGCAAAGGGCCAGCAAGGTTGACTCTCGTTACGCTGGGGTTTTGTCAGGCCACTCGCACAAAGTGCGTGCGCCTTGTTAAACGCACATACCAACCACAGTACAGCCGCTTGATGGTGGCGCATTTTATTGGGAAGATTTTATGCAATCCTCTGTTACACCAAAAGAAAACCGAACCTTCTTCGGCCATCCTTATCCGCTCGGCTCGCTGTTTTTCACCGAGATGTGGGAGCGTTTCTCGTTTTATGGCATCCGCCCGTTACTGATCCTGTTTATGGCCGCTACCGTTTACGATGGCGGCATGGGGTTAGCACGCGAAAATGCTTCGGCGATCGTGGGTATCTTTGCTGGCAGCATGTATTTGGCCGCACTGCCCGGAGGGTGGTTGGCCGATAACTGGCTGGGGCAGCAAAAAGCGGTTTGGTATGGTTCGATTCTGATCGCACTCGGCCACCTGTCCATCGCCCTGTCGGCGATCATGGGGAACGATCTGTTCTTTATCGGCCTGATGTTTATCGTTCTCGGTTCAGGCCTGTTCAAAACCTGTATTTCGGTGATGGTTGGTACCCTGTATAAGCAAGGCGATGCGCGCCGTGACGGCGGATTCTCGTTGTTCTATATGGGCATCAACATGGGTTCATTCCTCGCTCCGTTGGTTTCCGGTTGGCTGGTACGCTCGCACGGCTGGCACTGGGGCTTTGGTATCGGTGGGATCGGGATGCTGGTAGCACTGCTGATCTTCCGCATTTTTGTCGTGCCCTCAATGAAACGCTATGACAGCGAAGTTGGCCTGGACTCCACCTGGAATAGCCCAGTCAGCAAAAAAAATGGTGTTGGAGCCTGGTTGCTGGCGCTTGCCGTGGGTGTTGCAGCGATCGTGGGTCTGATTTCTCAAGGGATCATCGAAATCAACCCGGTCGCCGTAGCCAGCATGCTGGTTTATGTGATCGCCGCTGCCGTTACGCTGTACTTTATCTACCTGTTCTTTTTTGCTGGCCTGAACCGCAAAGAGCGCGCGCGCCTGCTGGTGTGTTTTATCCTGCTGGTATCTGCCGCCTTCTTCTGGTCTGCCTTCGAGCAGAAACCTACTTCATTCAACCTGTTCGCCAACGATTACACCAACCGTATGTTGGGTGATTTCGAGATCCCGGCGGTGTGGTTCCAATCGATCAACGCCCTGTTCATCATCCTGCTGGCGCCGATCTTTAGCTGGATGTGGCCTGCTCTGGTGCGCAATAAAGTGCGTCTGAGCAGCATCGCCAAGTTTGTTATTGGCATTCTGTTTGCTGCCGCAGGCTTTGGGTTGATGATGTTGGCGTCTGAGCAAGTGCTGAGCAATAACGGAGCGGGTGTATCACCACTTTGGCTGGTGGGCAGTATTCTGATGCTGACGCTGGGTGAACTGTGCCTGAGCCCGATTGGCCTGGCAACGATGACGCTGCTGGCACCGGACAGAATGCGCGGCCAGATGATGGGCCTGTGGTTCTGCGCCAGCGCCTTGGGTAACCTGGCGGCTGGCCTGATCGGTGGCCATGTGAAAGCAGACAAGCTGGAACTGCTGCCAACCCTGTTCGCTCGCTGCTCGATCGCGCTGGTGATCTGCGCTGCGGTGCTGATTCTGCTTATCGTACCGATTCGCCGCATGCTGGAGAATACACAGGGTAAAGCAAACGCTTAATCGTGTTCAGTGACTCTTTCAAGCCAGCGCCTATCGCTGGCTTCAGACTGCCCGTTATTAGGGAGAGCGTGCCGAAGGGGTCGTAGCGGCGTAAGCCGCCGGAGCGCCCCTCGGTGCGCTAGGCCCGAGTATCTCGGGTTCAAAAACTACTTTGTCATCAACCTCAAGCCAGCGTCTATCGCTGGCTTTTTTACATCGGCCATGCACGCTGCTGCAGCACCACACGATAACCATCCAAGTCCGCAAAAGTTTGCCCATTGATGTCCCAATAAGGGTTATAAGCCGGCACGCGCTGAAATCCTGCAGCCAACATCTGTTTACACCGCTCTTGCCACTGCGCCAAATCAGGCAGATAGAACACCAGCAGGTTGTCTTGCGTAGGGGCATGCCCAACCAGCACCCCACGATGATGGGTAAATTCCAGATGATAGGCATGCTGCGGATGGCCAAGAATGATGCCATCAAACCCCTGATGATCCTCAAACTCACCCAACCGCGCAAAACTCAGCCCGCGGCAGTACATTTGCGCAATTTCCTGCAACCTATCCGTTGGGCGGGCAATACGTAATACGGCATTCACCAGATCCATTTTTCCTCCTGTCGATGTGAGAAGCAGCATATATCTCTCAGCCTTAAACGGAGGTTCAGTTAATGCGTTTTCGCTTGCAGCAATCTGGCATCATTGCGTTGATAGTAGTGCTGCGCTTCTGACGAGCAGCGCTAAGCGAACTGACAGTTTGATGGTTCAACAACGTGATGCTTTACTTGTTCGCACAAAGAAATGACTAGGGTTGGCGCAGCTCTTAACAGATTTTTTATCCGGTTGGTTGAGAATAAGGCAACAGTGTTGGTCAAACGAGCGTTGCAATCCCTCGATCATTAGAACCCATTGAAAAACCTTTAAACTTCGATGGAGATTTAAGGATTTTCCAGTATCAGGCGCGTTTTGGCTGCTGGGTTTATTATAATAACCATCAATCAATTAGCTGATTAATAGCGATAAAAGGTAGAAATAGCGCTCTTTTACCTCACTTTTCTACAAACCTCATCCGAAATAGCAATAATAGCTTAATTCTTTTGGCAATCAGCCTTAGCGTTTTACCAGAAAAACAGGCTATTATTACGCAAAGCTTATGCTCTGATGCCCCCTTCCTTTCATTCTGCCTATAGGAGATCGCTATTTTGGATGCCAGCACGATCAACAGCTTGTTCATCATCGGTGCCGTGTTGGTGGGGGCAAGCATTTTCCTCAGTTCTTTCTCCTCACGATTAGGCATTCCAATTCTGGTGATATTTCTGGCAATCGGCATGCTGGCCGGCGTGGATGGCCCTGGCGGGATCGCTTTTGACAACTACCCAGCCGCCTATCTGGTCAGTAACCTGGCTCTCGCCGTGATCCTGCTTGATGGGGGTATGCGTACCCGCGTCAGTTCATTCCGCGTTGCATTATGGCCCGCATTATCATTGGCCACCGTTGGCGTTGTGATCACCGCCGGATTAACCGGCATGGCGGCTGCCTGGTTGTTTAAGCTCGATCTGATTCAGGGCTTGCTGATCGGCGCAATTATTGGCTCCACCGATGCAGCAGCCGTATTTTCTTTGCTGGGGGGGAAAGGGCTGAACGAGCGCGTCAGCGCCACGTTGGAAATTGAGTCCGGTAGCAACGATCCCATGGCCATGTTTTTAACCGTCACGTTAATCGCCATGATTGCCGCAGGGGAAACCTCCCTGAGCTGGATGTTCCTTGCCCACCTGCTGCAGCAGTTTGGTATGGGGATTATTCTTGGCCTGGGAGGCGGTTGGTTATTGCTGACACTGATCAACCATATCAAGCTGGCTGAAGGGCTGTATCCTCTGCTGGCCGTCAGCGGAGGTATTCTGATCTTCGCACTGACCACGGCGTTGGACGGCAGTGGCATTCTGGCGGTTTACCTGTGCGGGCTGCTGCTGGGCAACCGCCCAATCCGCAACCGGCACGGCATTGTGCAAACCTTTGACGGGCTGGCTTGGCTCAGCCAGATCGGTATGTTCCTGGTTCTGGGGTTATTACTTAATCCGCATGACCTGTTACCGATTGCGATCCCTGCCCTGCTGCTTTCACTGTGGATGATCCTGTTTGCACGGCCACTTTCGGTATTTGTCGGGCTGCTGCCCTTCCGCAACTTTACTTTGCGCGAGCGCGTATTTATCTCCTGGGTCGGGTTACGCGGCGCAGTGCCGGTGATCCTGGCCGTATTCCCCATGATGGCAGGATTGCCGAATGCGAATCTGTTTTTTAATGTCGCTTTCTTTGTGGTGTTGGTTTCTCTGCTGCTGCAAGGCACAACCCTTTCTTTCGCAGCCAGAAAAGCCAAAGTGGTCGTGCCACCGGCACCGACGCCGATTTCCCGCGTGGGGTTGGATATTCATCCTGAAAACCAGTGGGAGCAGTTCGTCTATCAACTGACATCAGAAAACTGGTGCGTTGGGGCCGCGCTGCGCGAACTCAAAATGCCGCCAGGTACCCATATTGCTGCCCTGTTCCGCGGCAAAGAGCTATTGCACCCCAGCGGCAGTACCCGTTTGCTTGAAGATGATATTCTGTGCGTTATCGGCCACGAGCACGATCTTCCCATGCTCGGCAAACTGTTCAGCACTGCACCGCCCATTACGCCCGATGAACGCTTTTTCGGCGATTTCATTCTGCAATCTGATGCACGCCTGAGTGATATCTCTCAGCTCTATGGCCTCAACCTGCAGGAAGGTATCGACAGTCAACAGACGCTCGGTCAGTTTGTTACCGAGTTGATCGGCGGTGAGGCTGTGTTAGGCGATCAGGTTGAGTGGGATGGCCTGACCTGGACTATCGCCGAGATGGAAGCCAATAAAATCATTAAGATAGGTGTAAAGATCGTTACCGATTGACCTCAAGTACCCGCCGCAACCACGCTAGTCACAACATTCCGGGAACTTATCCTTCCCGGAAAACTCTTAACGATAGTCATTATCAAAGACCAGGTATTCTGCCTGTCGCAATATCGGTGTGGGTTGCGCAGTATCGGGCTTTAGCCTGGCGTTATGCTCAATAATAATACATGTCATCGCGTGGCTGTGCTGGCTCTGAATATCGCCGATTGGGTTCATAACACATTGATTGGGTAAGGTAACGTGGCACAACAACAAGAAAAAGACATTCTGGGAAAGATTTTGCTCACGGTTTCGGCATTGTGCACCGTCATCGTTGTGGGGTTGTTAATCTGGGGATTCATGCTGGACTAGCCCGTGAACAACGGCAAGAGATTAAAATAACAATTTTGTTACAATGTGCCTACATCATCAGATGCCCATTCAGCGTATGCTTAACAGGATTGATAAAAACAATAAATTGCCCTCATACTCAAGTGTTATGCCCGTCTAAAGCACGGGCTTTTTTTTACCTTTTGATAGGCAAAAAAAAACCGCCGCAGCGGTCTTTTGATTGGAATCACGATCAGATTTTGCAACCCTCGCAGTCCGCCTCATCTTCAAGGACTTCCGGGACTTCTTTGGCTTTTTGCGCCGCTTTTTCTTCAGCTTTCGCTAATTCGGCATCAATATCAAAATCGAAAATATCATCACTCATCGCAACACCCTCAAAACCCACTTAGTTCAGGGAGCGATTATAATCGACATCCACACGGGCGCAAACCCTTCAGTTTAGCGCAGCTAGCGTTGCCACTGGGCTATCCAGCTTCTTTGAATAGGCCAGATCGTAAACATCGTAAAAATCGATCTCACCCTTGTGAGCGATAATTTCCTGTACCCGCACTTTTAGCGCCATGCTAACAGAGGGTTCATCAAGCAACGCTTGCACTGCCTGTGGTGATAACGCACGGGTAAAATACCATTCACCGTTATAGCAAACGCGTAAATCCAACACGCCGATATCTTCAAAGCGGTAAACCGGTTTAATCTCAAGCAACAGCATGGCAAACATAAACAGTACAAAAGCCGTAAAACCGAAGAAAGCCAGCAGCCCCATGTAAGGCACTGGATACATCACCGCAACCACGGCCAAATAGCCAACAAACATCGCCAGGCACAAATAACGGTGGTTACGTGCAAATTCACCGTTGAAGCGAGGCTTGCCATCACGCCCCTCTTGCTGGTTAATTTGCTCGATTTCTTTCATCAAGATATTTTTGATCACATCCATCGCAATGACCTTATGCATCAGCACATCATTACTTCCACCCACATCTGTTCACGCTAACACAGAGGCAGTCTGGCGAGGTAGATCAGTTACGATATTATCCACCGTAAACTGTTATATCTCGGGTTCAGCGCGATTGTGAGGCTTTCCCCTGGGCAACCATAAACATGCGTTGAGCAACGTCATCAGCCTGTTTGATTTTACGTTTCTTCGCTTCATCACAACGCTGTGCAGCACGCACGTAGGCGATTTCATGCGCCTGCTCGATCATCGTGATAATTTTGTCGCGCGTAGTTTTATCCAAATTACCCAAAATGGTCGTGATAATGGCTTGATAGGCATTTGAAGCCGCGGTCAGTGATTGTTCTCTGGCCTCCAGAGCGGCAATACGTTGCAACAACGCCTGAAGAAGTTCGGACTCAGACATATAACCCCCTGTTGCCGAGCAGCACATCTACCTGTTTACAGTTTAGCAAAGGATAGCGCGCTGCAACCGGAGGGGAAATCGCGGGCCTTGGTCTCGCTGATTTATGACTCGCCGCGATGGCCAATGGATTGATTTAACGCATCAATAACCGTATTGATATACTTTTCATTCTGACTCTCGCCCGACGCGCTATTAAGCACAACGCTGCATTCAGGCTTGATCGCCTTATAAGCAATCAGCAATGCAGAGGCAAGGGTTCTAAACGTGATGATGGGCGTAGAAAAGGAGGATCCCTGCCAGAACAAAGAGTATCGGTATTATTTTAGGCCTTATCCTTTCACCTTTTCTAACCGAGGTGACCCCGTTCATGGCATAAGTTTTGTAGCCAACCATAAATCGTGCATTGGTGACAGAGATGTTCTCGCCTAAAAAGCTCAATCTCTTCTATTGCATTCTCCTGATTTAACGCTCAGCCTGAATCATAGTGCCGCTAAGGTAAAAGACAAATTTGATATTAAAATCTTACGCTTTTATGCCACTTGCTTTATTCTTTACTATGACAATTCACCCAAGGTGCCCGCTTGCCGCTAGCGTAGTCTGCTTAACAACATGGTCAATAAAAAACAAACGTTAGTCGTTATCAATCTTTGCAGTTTCCTGGTTCTGCTTTATAGCCTCTCTATGCTGCCGCCGATGATAATAGCTCTTATTTACAAAGAAAAGAGCCTGTTTTCGTTTTTCTACACCCTGATTATCGCTAGCTTGCTGGGGGGGATCTGTTGGCAAAGTTCGCGTCAAAAGAAAGTACAACTGCGTACTCAAGATGGTTTTTTAATCATCGTACTATTTTGGATATTCTTTTCTCTCATCAGCGCCCTGCCACTATGGATAGACGATACCCTGAATATCAGCCTGACAGATGCTGTCTTTGAAGGTGTCTCCGGTATCACCACCACGGGAGCCTCGGTACTGAATGATATCAGCGGTGTCCCAAAGTCTATTCTTTATTACCGTGCCCAGCTTAATTTTATTGGTGGTTTGGGTGTCATCGTGCTGGCTGTTGCAATATTACCGCTACTGGGCATCGGCGGCACCAAACTGTATCAATCTGAAATGCCCGGACCATTTAAAGAAGAACGTCTGACACCACGATTGGCCGATACGGCTAAAAGCCTGTGGTCAACCTATATGCTACTGGGATTGCTTTGTATTCTTGCGTTCCGTTTGGCGGGCATGCCGTGGTTCGATGCTCTGTGTCATGGCCTTTCGACGGTTTCGTTAGGAGGATTTTCCACCCGCAATGAGAGTTTGGGCTTTTATGACAGCGCCGCCGTCGAAATGGTGGGAGGGATTTTCTCCATACTCGCAGCGGTCAACTTTACGCTTTATTTTGTCGCCGCTCAGCACCGCAGCCTGAAACCTTTATATAAAAACCCAGAATTACGTTTCTTCCTGTTGGCACTTTCCATTGTTATGGCCTTGGTATGCATTCAACTCTTCAGCTCAAAGATGTACGATGCTAAAGATGCTTTTGTTCATGGATTCCTGCTCACCAGTTCCATGATGACAGACAACGGTTTAGCAACCGCAGATTACGCCAACCTCCCCTCCCATACGGTGATAATCCTGCTCGCCTCCAGTTTCTTTGGCGGCTGTGTCGGCTCAACCTGCGGCGGGATCAAGGCATTACGTTTCCTGATCATGTACAAACAAAGTCGACGTGAACTGCACCAGATGCTGCACCCTAATGCGGTGTATACCATCAAGGTGGGGAGTGCTCCTATTCAGGATCGGGTATTGCGCTCCGTCTGGAGTTTCTTCTTTCTCTATATCTTTTTCAGTTGTTTCTTCATCTGGGCGCTGAACCTGATGGGTTACGATCTCATGACCTCTTTCGGCACTGTCGCCGCCTGTATTAATAATATGGGCTTAGGTTTTGGCGAAACCGCAGCAGGCTTTGGAACCTTAAGTTCACCGGCTAAGTGGCTGATGTGCGCCACAATGTTGTTCGGCCGATTGGAGATCTATCCTATCCTCATCCTGTGTTCACGCACCTTCTGGCGCTCCTGATAATGCGTTTTCACTCTTGGCGGCTAACCAGAAATAGTTCGGTAAAATAGCCGCCAAGATACTGAATTGATTAGATTATACTCAGATAAGGTAAGTTTTGAGCAAACGAGCAGAGCGCCAGTTGGATTACGCAATTTTTTGTTGCCAACCTTTTTTAATTAGTCCATAATCCTGCACATCGAAAGCACACATCGTTAAGAAAGTTTAGTGTTTTCATAGAGATAAGTCATAATTATGAATGCTTATCCTAGTAAAGTTTGATAAGGCTGGTGTATCACGAGTCTTGGCCTGAAAAGGCAAACAGAATTAAGGCGCGTTAACAAAGCGGTTATGTAGCGGATTGCAAATCCGTCTAGTCCGGTTCGACTCCGGAACGCGCCTCCAATTTTCCCGAGCCCGGGTGGTGAAATCGGTAGACACAAGGGATTTAAAATCCCTCGGCTTATGGCTGTGCGGGTTCAAGTCCCGCCCCGGGTACCACATTGATTTGTAAAGATATTCAGACCGCCTTCAGGGCGGTTTTTTTGTGCCTTAAATCACACTTCAGAAGATGTTCAGAAGATGTTCAGAAGATAAAATCCATGGCATGCATAATTATGCATTATCTACACGCCTCATTAGCCGCCAATAACTCCCGCTCGTAACCGATCCGCTGATGCCGCTCCGCCCGTAGCGCACGCATCTGTACATCGATGGGCGCACCGATCGGTATACGCGTGTTCGCGGAGACGCCTCAGCAATAGGCGCCGCCATGCTGCCGCTGAAAATGGAGTTTTATTGAACTTACGGCTTGAAGTTGCAGGCAGGCTCTATGACTCACCTCATAACCGCCGCTTTCCTGCAACCTGAATAGCTCAAGAGGTTTAAGGCCTCTCGCCTTTATTTAAACGCTGATTGATATCAGCGATCACTGGCAGAATATCGGCTAGTGTATCAATCACATAATGTGCTCCTGCCTGATGCAGTTTCTTCTGGGCTGGCGCTCGCCGAGCAGCAATTTCCGCTTCACTCATCGCCTGATACTCATCCCTGGTGGCACCAAACTCGTTGCCGGAAACTGCCAACCCTACAGTCCACATGCCTGCGTTAAGCCCTTCGGTAATACCCGGTACCGCATCATCCACCTTGATACAGCGATGTACTCCATCAATGCCCAACTCAATGACGTTGGCGAGCGCCATCCAGGGTCCCGGGCGCCCACCGGCTTTCAGGTCGTCGGTCGCTACCCAGTGATCGGGTTGATAACCCAGTTTTGCAGCAGCAGGCACTAGTGCCTCCATCACCTGATGGGGATAACCAGAGCAAGAGCCTACGCGCATTCCCTGCTGGCGGAGCATTGTCAACACAGGCAAAACGCCCTCAATAGGGGTGGCAAAGCGGGTGACAGCCTCAATTTGCAAAGGCATGAAGGTGCGATAGATGTGATCGACCTCTTCTTTACTCATTGAGTGACCAAAACGTGCTTGCCAACGGCTATCCACCGATGGCAAACGCCCCAACGCGACAATATGCTCCCTTTTTCCCAACCCCATCGGCTGACGAGCTTCATCCAGGCTAACCGGGAAATCATAGGCTCGTGCGAAGGCTTCTACAAAGATGGACGTGGGCGCAAACGAACCGAAATCGACCACGGTGCCTGCCCAATCAAGGATCAGCGCTTGTACACTAGACATAGGAATACTCCTGTTAAACAGTAGGTTCAATCTGGCTCAATGCCAGATCAAGAATAGAAATGGCGCGCGCGAGGTCAGCGCGGCTGATAGTCAGTGGCGGAGAAAGTTGGATCACATTGCCCTGCGACACCTTGAAACTGAGCCCCAGCGTCAGACAGCGATAGAGCAATTGTTCCGCTTCCCCGGTTGCCCGCTCACGGCTCAGGTGATCACGCACTAGGTCAAGAGCCCACAATAGGCCAGTACCTCGCACCTGGCCGATCAACGGATAGCGTCGAGCCAATTTGGCCAACTCATCCGCCATAAAGCGGCCATCATGCTGTACCTTGGCTAAAAGCCGCTCATCACGGATCACCTCAATAGTCGCCAACGCCGCTGCGCAACCGATAGGGCTTTTCTCATGGGTGTAATGACCAAGCGAGATAGCCGCCGCCTGATTGAAGCGATCCCGGGTAATCAGAGCAGCAAAAGGAACAATACCGCCACCTAACCCTTTGCCAAGGCAGATGATGTCTGGCTCGATACCAAACTGTTCGAAACTGAACCAGTGGCCGGTACGCCCTAGTGCATTAGGGATCTCATCAGCGATCAACAACACACCGTGTCGGTCGCAGATTTCGCGGATACGCTGCCAATAGGCTTTGGATGGCACCTGTACATCAGTATTACGGATTGGTTCAGCAATAAAGGCACCGATCCCCCCCTCTTTTTCGATCACATACTCAAGGTAATCGGCATAGTGCAGATCTTCACCCTCACCGCGATACCAAACCCCGCGATAACGGGTCGGTGGTGGGATGCGTTCAACTCCCGCTAACAAGGGCCCCATACCAGCGCGAAAACAAGCCTCACCGCCAACAGAGATGGCGTCAAGAGAAGCCCCATGAAAAGAATCCCATAAAGAAACCACCTTGCTGTTACCCGTAATAAAACGGGCCAACTTAAGGGCTATGCCGACCACTTCGCTGCCACCGGGCGCAAATAACACCCGGTTAAGATCGCCAGGTGCCAAGTTGGCCAAGGTACGGGCACACTTGATGGCAACAGAATGGGTATAACGTCTCGGTGCAAACGGCAGCGACGTCAACTGCTGCTGCACCCGTGCCACAACCTTCGGGTGACCGTGCCCAAGTTGATGTACGCTATTACCATGAAAATCAAGGTACTGCTTGCCAGACTGGCTGGTGAGATAAGTCCCTTCGGCCCTGGCCAACACATCCAGGCACGGGGTCGACAGCGCCTGATGAAGAAAATATCGGCTATCTTCCGCCAGATCCTCTCGAATAGCCTCACTCTGCTCGGCCCACCAATGCTCCCTTGTCACGCTTCGGTTGATGTCCCCTTCAGTGTCTGCCAGCCCACCACCGGGTAGCGCTGTATGCTGTCTCATCGGCTACCTTCCAACCAGTAGCAAGCCTGCTTCATTGCAACCAGCAACTGCTGAATTTGTTGCAGCGTGACATTGCCGATATTACCGATACGAAAACACTCAGTCTGCGAAACCTTGCCGGGATAGATCACAAATCCCCGCGCCTTAAGGCATTGATAAAAATTGGCAAAACGATATTCTGGATTAGCCGGGGAGTAAAAGGCGGTGATGATAGGCGATTGCCATTGCGCGGGTAATAACGGCGTAAAACCAAGAGATTGCATCCCTTCCACCAGCGCACGCTGATTTTCCTGGTAACGTTGGTGGCGAGCAGTGATTCCCCCCTCGTCATCCAATTCGCGCAACGCCTGAGCAAAGGCCAGCACGGTGTGAGTTGGGGAGGTAAAACGCCATTTCCCTTCCTGCTGCTCCATGGTCTGCCATTGGGCGTGAAGATCAAGCGATACCGAACGTGCTTGACCCGCACAGGCCGCTAAAGCCGTGCGGCGGGCAATAACGAAACCAAATCCCGGTACCCCCTGAATACACTTGTTGGCAGAGCTGATAAGAAATTCAATACCAAGGCGCCCGATATCAAAAGGAATACCACCGAAGCTGCTCATCGCATCCACAATCAGACGAATGCCTCGCTGTTGACAGAAGGCAGCCACGTCTTCCAGTGGATTGAGCATGCCGGTGGTGGTTTCACAATGAACCATTGCCAGATGGCTGATTTCAGGGTGCTTAATCAGCAGTTCTTCCAGATCCTGTATTTCCGGGCGAGCCGTTTCTTCACAATCCAGCACATGATGGTTCAGACCCAGGCAGTGTGCCATCTCAACCATGCGTGCACCGTAGGCACCATTATTGACAATCAGCAGGCAATCAGCAGGCCGCAGTGCCGAACCCAGTACGCTTTCCACTACATAGCTGCCACTCCCCTGCAGCAAAACAGCGCTGTAATCGGCGGCAAACTCCTCAGTTGTCGCAAGGCGCACCAATTCGCGGCGAATGGGCTCCACGACGCCCAGATTATAGTCGGTGTCCCAGGTGCAACTGTCTTGCAACATGGCAGAACGCACGGAAACCGTGGTCGACAGAGGCCCGGGAGTCAATAACAGATAATCAACACAGGCAGATACAGCAGGAATATGGGTCATAATGACTCTCTTTTGGTATATACCAGAACAGTGTCATTGTGAGTAAATTGCCACGTAACGTCAAAGGATGTCCCTATCGTGCAACAAAAAATTCATATTCATCCTCAATTATGGGGTAATCTGTTTCCCTCATCGTGCCGACAGAGACTGGTCTGTACCAAAATAAAGGATCATTATGACAAAACCACAATACCTGCAAATCAAGGATGCTCTGATCACCCAGATCAAGGCAGGGGGTTTGACCGCACATGACAAACTTCCCTCCGAACGGTTGTTGGGGGAGCTGTATGGCACTACCCGGGTCACCATCCGTGAAGCATTGGTCCAGTTAGAGGCCAACGGGCTTATTTATCGGCAAGATCGCCGTGGCTGGTTTGTGACGCCCCCGCGTTTTCGTCTTAATCCGCGACGTACTTCCAATTTTCACCAGATAGTCTCTGAACAAGGGGGCAAACCACGCACCGAGCTATTGGAAAAAAGCCGGATCGCCGTCCCTCCTGCTTTACTGTCACGGTTATCGCTCAAGACATTTGACAGCGTATTTCTGCTCAAGCGACTGCGCTTTGCTAACGATCGGGCGATCTGTTACTGCGAAAACTACTGCCTTCCCAAACGCGTTCCCGGTCTGCTCGATCTTGACCTCAATGGCAGCCTGACCGAACTTTACCAAAGCCATTACGGGCTCCATTACGCTCGCATGCAGGTCACCTTTTATCCCACTGCACTGCCGGACGAGGTTGCCAGTCAATTGCGCGCCACTGCCGGGTTACCTGCACTACGCCTGGAACGTCTCAACTTCGATCAGCATGGTCAGGTACTCGATTTCGATCTCGAATACTGGCGTCACGATAGCCTTGAAATTGACGTGGACACTCAGGATTAGGGCCGATTGGGGTAGGTGCTAAACTCATCAAGTTGTTATGTTTTCATCACAAAAATGTCACAATAATCTCCTAGCCTTTCTCCAGCACAATCTGGTTTATACCAACCTCACTGGAGAAAAAATGAAACAGGGAACCTCCTTGCTTATCACCGCCCTGCTGGCCACCATCGCCGTACCCGCACTGGCCAACACCGATCTGACCGTTTACACCGCTTTCGAACCCGAACAACTTGCCGAGTTGAAAAATGCCTTCGAGCGCCAACACCGCGATATCAACATCAAGTGGGTGAGGGATTCCACTGGTGTGATCACGGCACGGCTGCTGGCTGAAAAAAACCAGCCCAAAGCCGACGTGGTGTGGGGGCTGGCTGCGACCAGTCTGATGCAACTGGATCAGCAACAGATGCTGGCAGGCTACGCCCCTAAAGGGCTGGATAAACTGGACAGCCGTTTTCGCGACGACAAGGCCCAACCCCACTGGATTGGGCTGGACGCTTTTTTCAGTGCTATTTGCTTTAACACAGTAGAAGCTGAAAAACAGGGTATCCCGGCTCCAACCCATTGGTCCGACCTCACCAAGCCTATCTACAAGGGTAAAGTGATCATGCCAAACCCCACCTCTTCTGGCACCGGGTTCCTCAGCGTGGCTGGCTGGTTGCAAACCATGGGGGAACAGCAAGGCTGGCAGTTTATGAACAAACTGCACCAGAATATCGATCGTTACACCCATTCGGGTTCTGCACCTTGCAAACTGGCTGCCAGCGGCGAAACGGTGATCGGTATTTCATTTGATTTCCCTGCTGCGAGCCTTAAGGCCAAAGGGGCTCCTATCGAAGTGATATTCCCCAGCGAAGGTTCGGGTTGGGATATGGAAGCGGCGGCTATCATCAAGGGCACCAAAAAGCTCGACGCCGCTCGGCAATTGCTTGATTTTGCAGCAACTGAACAGGCAAACACCCTGTATAACAAGTCGTTTGCTGTCGTCGCCATCCCACAAGTGGCAAAAACCCGGGCCGGTTATCCAACTGATATCAACAGTCAGATGATCAAGAATGATTTTGCCTGGGCTGCCCGCGAGCGCAACAATATCTTGACCCAGTGGGCCAGCAGCTTCAATGGAAAATCAGAAGCTAAACAATAAGTTGCTTATTTGCTGCAGAGGCTGAGCGCCATCAGCCTTTGCTTTTTGTCTCTGGCAGTACTCGTCACCAAACCGTCATGTTCTATTCATCTGTTCGTCACCCCTTAACGCTATTTTGGTATAGACCAACAAGCAGCGAGTTTGACTATGAGCCAGCCCTATCTGGATATCAAACATCTTAATAAACACTTTGGGGCCTTTCAGGCTCTCAAAGATATCTCTCTGAGCATCGAACAAGGCGAGTTTATCTGTTTTCTTGGCCCTTCAGGGTGCGGCAAGACCACCCTGTTACGGGCTATTGCCGGGCTTGATCTGCCAGACAGCGGCCAGATCTGGCAAGGAGGACACGATATTTCACAACTCCCTCCGCAGAGACGGGATTTTGGTATCGTATTTCAATCCTATGCCCTGTTCCCCAATCTGACGGTTGCAGAGAATATTGCTTTCGGTCTGCAAAACCAGGGGATCAATAATAAGGCACTCAAAGAGCGGGTTGAGCATTGGCTGAATTTGATCGGCCTTAGTGCGCAATCTCACCAGTATCCGAGCCAGATCTCCGGTGGCCAACAGCAGCGAGTTGCCTTGGCCAGAGCATTGGCCCTGTCCCCTGGATTACTGCTGCTCGACGAACCGCTAAGCGCTCTTGATGCGCTGGTGCGTACCCATCTGCGCAGCGAGATCCGCGCCCTGCAACAGCGCTTGGGCATTACTACGATTATGGTTACCCACGATCAGGAAGAAGCACTCACCATAGCTGACCGCATCGCGGTCATGGAACACGGCACCATCGTGCAAATTGGCACACCACAGGAGATCTACCACCATCCTGCCAGCCGCTTTGTCGCCAGTTTTGTTGGTAATATGAATTTTCTCGATACTCTGGTGCTGAATGCACACCAGGTGCGGCTTGACCAACACCCACTGCAGCTGGCCAATCAGGCAGCCACAGGCAGTACACTGCAAGTGGCTATCCGCCCCGAAGCGATCAGCCTTGCCTCGCCGGAACAGCCAGGATTACCGGCAAGGATCGAACAGGTGGAGTTTCTCGGCTCCGCCCAACGCCTGATTTGCATTGCAGAAACAGTGATGGGCCCCCAGCGATTGCTGGTACAACTCTCCAACGACGCAGGCCAAGACTGGCGCAGCGGCATGGCCTGTTCCCTGCTGTGGCCCAACAACGCCATGCAACTGTTTTATGGGGAAGCCGCATGACACATTTGCCCCAAACAATGACAGCACGTTATTCAATCTGGCAGCGGTTGGGTGGCAACTGGAGCCTGGATAAGCGTATCCAGTTAGCACTTCTGTTGCTTGGGATCGCGCTGTTCGTCGGTGGATTATTGCTCCCGGTACTCAGCATGTTGCAAAAAAGCCTTCAGGACAGTGAGGGGGCCTGGGTCGGTTTCGCTAACTTCCGCGATTATCTTTCCGCCCCCTCGCTGGGACGCACCATCGGTAATACGCTTTGGCTTGGTTTTCTTGTCACACTGTTGGTGATCACCATTGCTTTTGGTTATGCCTACGCCCTCACTCGCACCCAGATGCGCGGTAAATCGCTGTTTCGATTAATTGCTCTGCTTCCCTTGCTGATGCCGTCGCTGCTGCCTGCCATCAGCCTGGTTTACTGGTTTGGTAACCAAGGGATCGCCAAAGGATTATTGGGCAATCAGACGGTCTATGGCCCAATCGGTATCGCGCTCGGCCTCGGCTTCTGGTGTTTTCCCCACGCCCTGATGATCCTGATCACGTCCCTAAGCCACAGTGATGCTCGTCACTATGAAGCCGCCAGGGTGCTCGGCAGCCCCGCCTGGCGTACCTTTTTCATCGTCACATTGCCAGGTGCCCGCTATGGCCTGCTCAGCGCCGCCATTGCCGTCTTCACGCTCACGATTTGTGACTTTGGCGTAGCCAAGGTGATCGGGGGGCAGTACAGCGTGCTGGCAACGGATATTTATATCCAGGTGGTAGGGATGCAAAACTTCTCTCTGGGAGCGGTGACCAGCGTGGTTTTGCTGCTGCCCGCTCTGCTCAGTTTTGCCCTGGAACAACGGGTACGCAGTAAAATGCAGGAACAGAACAACAGCCGGGCGATCCCCTACCAACCGGCTCCCCATCGGTTACGGGATCTGCTGGCTCTGTTGTGGTGTAGTCTGTGGGCCCTGCTGTTTCTGGCGCTGGTTGGGATGGCCATCTACGGTTCACTGGTGCAATTCTGGCCTTATAAGCTCACCCTGACGCTGGATCACTATGCTTTCAGCAGTAACAGCGTTTACGGTTGGCTACCCTTTATCAATACGCTAAAACTGGGTGCGCTAACTGCCACCGGCGGTACGGCCATCATCGTGATCATCGCGTGGGTGCAAGAAAAAGGGCATCACTTTGCTCTGTTGCGCCAGTTGATACACCTGCTTGCCATGCTCTCGTTAGCAGTCCCCGGCATTGTGTTGGGCCTGGGTTACATTTTCTTTTTCAACCGCCCCGACAGCCTGCTTGGCAGCCTTTACGGCACCTTACCGCTGATGGCACTTTCTTGCGTAATCCACTACTACACGGTGGGCCATATGACGGCGCTGACCAGCCTGAAACAGTTACCCAAAGAGCTGGAACTGGTTGCTATCTCCCTGCGGATTTCACAGTTCAAGACGTTCTGGCGCATCACGCTGCCAGCCTCGCTGCCCGCGTTGTTGGAGATTTTTATCTATCTGTTCGTCAACGCGATGACCACAACATCGGCGGTGATTTTCCTCTACTCAAGCGACAGTGTACTGGCCTCAATTGCGGTGCTTAACATGGAGGATTCTGGAGACACCGCTGCTGCTGCTGCCATGGCTACGTTGATCCTGCTGACCGCCGCCAACGTCAAACTGATTCAGCTTGGTCTCAGCCGCACTCTATTGAGAAAAACCCAGCGTTGGCGCCACGGATAATCATTTGCGGGAGACGTTATTCTTTGACTGTCTCCCGCTGACATCTCGCCTTCATAAATGTTCGTCACATTAGCAGAGTCATTATTGGACTAGGCCACTATATATTCGCCTTTTTATCCGGAGTATTCAGTGTTGAAACCGTTATTCGCTTCTATATTAACCAGCGCCATTCTGCTCAATTTCCCGGCCGCTTTCGCAGCAGAAACATCCGTAGCGGCCCTTGAGAGAGCAACAAAAGTGGAAGGCCAGATCAACAGCGTGGGTATGCCTGACACTTGGGCTAACTGGAAAGACACCTGGTCGGATTTGAGTACTCAGTATGGTATTAAGCACGGTGATATCGTGTACTGGCACAAAATATAGAGCTGTATGTCGATGTATTAAACGGTTCAACTGAAACATTCTATCTAGATGGCACCGCTATTGGGCTACGGTTGGACCTGTTAACATTACGTGAGGTTGCATGAATCTGGCGCTATTTGATCTCGATGAAACGTTAATAAACGGGGACTGCTCCAGTCTATGGTCGTCGTTTATGGTAGAGCATGGCTGGGTGCACGACCCACAGGCATTTCTTCAGCGGGAAGCCGAACTGATGAGTGACTATGCGCAAGGCAAAATGAATATGCAGGACTATATGCATTTGACGTTGGCACCACTTAAAGGTCGTTCGCAGGACAATGTCAGCAAAATGGTTAAACGCTATATCGAGGAGATTATCAGCCCGCGTATTTATGCTGATGCCAGAGCATGTATTGCCAGACATCGTGCTCGTGGCGACAGAACCATGATCGTCTCCGCATCAGGAGAGCACTTGGTATCACCCATTGCTCGTTATTTGGAAGTAGACGATGCACTGGCCATTGGCGTCGAATTAGATAATGAAATCTACACCGGCTTGACTCAGGGCGTAATGACTTACCGTGAAGGTAAAGTGACTCGCCTGTTGATGCAACTGGGCAACGATGCCTCAATATTACAACGCGCCAGCTTTTACTCCGATTCTTACAACGATCTGCCGCTTTTGTCGCAGGTAGGCACCCCTTGTGTGGTGAATCCTGATGCTGCTTTACTGCAACATGCCAGGGCAGCAGGATGGCCTATTTATCGCTGGGGCTGCGGAAAGTGTGATTAAGAGCCTATCTGAATAGGTGTTTATTCCACACAATAAGCCCATATTCACAGTAGTATCCGCGTATCGCCGGGCTTTCTCATCTCAGTGTCGAAGTGAAGCAGACCCGGTAGTCGTCGGTTTTATTCAGCGTAACAATACGGGAGCGTTGAAAATCCAGGCCACCGCCACGATATCATGTAGGCTACCTACCGGTCTCCACCTCGGGATAGATAGCCCCACATGGTTACTCTACAAAACCTGTTTTATCACTCAGGTTGCTCACCTCATGCTGTTCAAGATTAATCATAAAGTGATCGCTGGGTGGTAATGAGGTACCCAACTTGCGCAGGATGGTAAACAGAGCACCAAAACGGTTCTGAAATACCTGGCTGACGCTATTTTCATCCAGCACTTTCTTATCAGCAAAATGAATGGTGACCTGGGTATTGGCCAAGGCATCCGCCAGTACGCTGTATTGACCGATACGCTCAGGCGTGATGTCGTCCAATGCCAGATCCCCGGCGTTAGCCAAGCGATAAAAATCGGTGGCCAGATCAAATCCGCTCCATGAAGCAAAATCATCCAGCTTGAGGTGGTTTGCTTTCGCTAACGACGCAGCCTTGGTCTGCGCACGTTCCCAGTCTGCGGTAATCGTTTCGGCCGTTGCGCTGAGAGGCGCTTGAGGCGAAGCAGTCGTGCACTTGGCAAGTGTTGTCACCGGTGACAATGCCGGGTTAGCTTGCAATTGGGCCAAGGTCACTTCTGTATCCAGTTGAGAGAGGATCAGCATATCGCGGCCACTCATACTGAACAGCATTTCGCGCATTTCACAGGGCCATTCGCTAGGTAAAAACCGCAGGCGGGTCAGTTCAGAGAGATAGATATTGTTAAATTCATGGTAATCCTTGGCGGCAAGGATGTCTGCATTCCATAACTTCGCCGAACCTTGAGCGGCCAAGTGCTGATGCTCCATCTGATAATGCTCAAACAGCTCATCGAAACGCGGAACCTGACTCAAGCGCACGGTTTCCACCTCTATGGCACTTTCGCTGGTAAGCGTCAGCAGTTTATAGGCAGGAACATAAGCCGCCATCGACGGTGCCTGAATATTCACCAGAAAACCATCGTCGTACTTTCGCACACCGGTATCATTAAAATGCATGTGCCCCCCGACGTGGACCTTAATCCCCGCCTGTGCCAATGCATGCGCGGTGTCCTCTGCGGGCCGACGCGCCATCTGGAAGCTGCCGGTGCCAAACAGTGCCTCAATATCGTCAGATGCCCCGTTGTAAAATTCGGTCATCGGGAAATGGCTGAAGGTGATCAACTGTTTATTCTGCTCTTTTGCACGCTGTGTCACAGTTTTGATCCACTCAATCACGTGAGTTTTGTGCGTCAACATGCGGTTATACCCCGCATTGCCTGAGCCACTAAAGTTTTTGGGATTGGCGGGGTCTGCGTCACTGGCTGAGGACGTGGGAATATAAACATTGGCATCAATCGCCAACAGCCACACACCGGGGATAGGTTCTACCAGATAGCTGGCATCCGGGACCTGTAAACAGTGGGTGTAACCACTTTTCTTATAGCTGCCGCCGGTACCCTCGGCACAAATTTCATATTGCCGATACTGCCAATCGGCCTGCTGGCGTGCGGTATCAAGTTGGTAGGCCGCGGTCGAATAGTTGCTGTAAGGGGTTTCCCAATAAAGATAGGAAGCTTTGGGCATAAACCCGTGGTCGGCCAGCGCGGCGGTCACCCCTTTATACCCCAACTCGCGGATATCCTCCGTACAGACGGTAGGTAGTTCATATCCTGCATCAATAATCGCCCAGGCCTCGCTGTAACCTTGGCATTCAGCAGCGCCCTTGCTGTAGATGCGTTGTTCTTTACCCTCTTCACCGAGAAAATCGCTTTTCCCTCCGGGGCGCTCAAACGGCACATTCGGATCGTGATTGCCCGGAGCGGCGAAAAATTCGATGCCATAGCGCTGTGAATACTCGTCCAGCACTTTTTTCAGCCCACGCATATGGATCGGCTGACCATCATCACTGAAATCACCTGGAAGCGCGATCAACTTGATGCCACGCTGTGCCGCGTCGTCCAACGCCGCCAAAAAGGCAAAATAGTTCTCATTAAATAATCGGGTTGATGTCAGTTGCGCATACATGGTGCGGATCATCGCTGGCTGCCCGCTTTTACCGTTCATCAGGCCAGCAAAGGCGTTACCTTCGAAAGTGCCGTAAACATCATGGAAATGCACATCAGGCATAAACGCCACGGTTACCGGACTCTTATCTGATGGGAGATCAGTGATGGGTTTTTCTGTTACCTGATTCTCTGTTGGGGAGGACGGCAGCACCCGCTCGCTGTTGCTGTCGGTATCACCACACCCCACCAGAAGTAAGGCTGAGATAAAGATCGCGCCAGTTGACAACACTTTTTTCACAAGAAACTCCATGTAAATGAAACAAAATTTCGAGCGATCGTAAGCTTTCAACATGTCAGAAAAATGATCGACACAAACATGTCGTTAAAATAAACAAGGTGGGCAATGCCGTGGCTCAATCAGTGGAGTCAACGGCTATTCGGTCACAAGCCGAATAGCGTTATTGAAGCCTTTTACTTCTCTCTCTGATAAAGAGGGTTCCCTTCTCCCAGGATGTATTTGTTGCGCAAAATCGAAGATATCTTATCCATGATCATCACTACTACTAACAACATCAGGGTGATAAACATCACACCCCACAGTTCCACAAGCGCATATTTTCGGCATACACCAGGCCGATCCCTCCAGCACCGCAGCTGAGCGGGTATTGGATTCTATCTGATACAAACTCAGCGTCAGAAAGGTTGGAGTATCCTGTGCATTCGCGCCTTCCGAATACATGGCGAACTTACTGCATTATTGTCGGTAGTTTTTCTGCACAAGTAATAAAAGGGAGAGGAAAATCATTACCGGGAATGACGATTCTGTCGTTCCTGAAATGTGAAAGTAGGCAGATAGATGCGCACGCATCGCACAAAAAATGATCTTTTTCAGGCGGATACTGAAATCAGAAAAGCATATAACTTTGAACAGTAAACATAATGACTAGAGGGATATGTTAATGAAACGACAAGATAAAGACACACTGAAGAATTTTGATTTTCTGGCGCGTAGTTTTGCCCGCATGCACGCATTGGGCCAGCCAGTTGATATCGATTCCGTGACCGGCAATATGAATGATGAACAGCAAGCATGGTTCCGGGGGCGATACGAACACTACCGAAAGCAGGCTGAGCGGGCGAGGGTAATAGAATAGCGGTAATGTTGACGGACAACGGACATTAACGACTTGTTGCGTTGTTCAGGCTCTGAGGTATTAGGGCCAATTATCTACCACGAGCTTGCCTCTGACACGACAGAACCGCTTCGGTAATCCTAGAGACTACACTATGACTTAAAAAGGAGATCCTTATGTCATCAAATCGCTACCCGCCTAAGTTACGCGAACGCACAGTAAGAATGCTTCTGGAGCAGCGCAGTGAATACAAATCAGAACACGCCGCTTTCAAGTCCATCGCCCCTAAAATTGGCTGTAATACCGACACGCTCAGAGCCTGGGTCCGCCAGCATGAAAGCAATTTTGGAACCAGTGCCAGTGATAGCAACCTTACCATCAGTGAGCGCCAGCGTTTAAACGAATTGGAGCGTGAAGTTTGTGAGCTTCGGCACAGCAACGATATTCTGCGCCAAACATCAGCTTATTTTGCGCAGGCGGAATTCGACCGCTACTGGAAAAGATAATGCCGTTAATACACAACCTTAGCGCTAAGTATGGGGTCGAATCGGTATCATCGACGATGGAAACCCCACTGGTTTTGGATACACTAGAGCAGGCCTTGTAGGCCAGAAGACCTGGCAGTGGCGTTATCCAACATAATGATTGCGGCTCCCAATACGTCTCTCTGGCGTACACACAGCGGTTGAAAGAGGCGGAAGTAATGGCGTCAGTGCGTAGCGCGGGTGACTCATACGATAATGTACTGGCCAAAAGTATCAATAGGTTATACAAAGCAGAAGTGACCCACCGACAAAGCTGGAAAAACAGGCAGGACGTTGAGTTGGCCACATTGGACAGGGTTTACGGGTTTAATAACCGTCGGCTGCTGGCATGTGCCACCGGTTGAGGCAAAAAAAGCGTATTATGCATCGGTGAACATAAGGTGCTGCAACCTGAATTCACGGATTAAACACTCACCAAGAAAGCCGGGACGGTTCAAGGAAAAAATTCTGACATACTTGGAGAGCAGGCATAGATATGACCTCTTGGAATTGCTTGCACAAATCAGTTGATCGAAAAACTCTATGCCTATCTTTTTTAGCTGCACATGACTGAGGAATTATTCAGCAGCCTAGCTGGGTTTTCTGTAGACCGCAAGCCACAATGCGTTACGTGGTAGTATCCTCAAAAGCTTAACTGACAAGCATGTATTGGGAGTGCAGGATGTCCGAGTCATCTTGGTGTATTAGAACTGATAAACTAAACCAATAGCCACTACGTTGTCAGTATTAATACCCGTTGCCATAGTGAAATCATTATCATCTAGCAGGTTTATTTTGTAATCAACATAGGTCGACATATTTTTGTTGAAGTGGTAGGTGGCACCTATATCAACATATTTCATCAAGTCTTGATTACTGTAACCGCGTTCAATGTCCTTACCTTTAGACTGCAAGTAAGCCAAGGAAGGACGAAGGCCAAAGTCGAACTGATACTGTGCTACTACTTCAAAATTCTGTGCCTTATTAGCATAGCCATAGGCAGTGCTTTTACTGCTGCCGAAACGAGTCGCATTATAAGACTGGGTATACATCGCTGCCAAGTATACGTTGTTAGCATCATATTTCAGGCCACCACTGTATGCCTCAGCTCTGTCGCCACGGCCCAAAATTGAAGAGTTACCATTCTGGTCGTTGGTGCGGTCAGAGATAAAAAATGCGCTAGCCGCACTTATGCCATAGCCCAGACCGTATGAAATAGACATGCCGTAACCATTACCGTTCTGACCTAGAACATCACGGCTATTGTTGGTTTCTTCGGCATTGCCATTTTTACCTTGAAATTGCATGGCAAAATCCAGGCTATCAACCAGACCAAAGAAGTTACTGTTACGATAGGTCAAAACACCGTTCGTACGTTGGAACAAAAAGTTGTCTGCCCCATAGGTGTCACCTCCGAATTCAGGCAGTACGTCGGTCCATGAACCAATATCGTACATAACGCCGTAGTTACGACCGTAATCCAGTGAACCGTAGTCACCGAATTTCAGACCAGCGAAACCAACACGCGTGAAAGCATCATTTTCATTTTCTGTCCTATTCAACTGAACTTGATATTCCCATTCGCCATAACCAATCAATTGCTCGTTAATTTGCGTCTCACCACGCAAACCAAAACGCATGTAAGACTGATCGCCATCTTGGCTACTATTGTCGGAGAAATAATGGAGACCATCGATTTTTCCAAACAAATGTAATTTATTACCGTCTTTGTTGTAGATTTCTGCTGCACCAGCAGTGCCAATCGTCATGACAATAGGAACAATCTTGCAAAACACACGTAATTTCATCACAAAAATCCTCTTGGTTTATATAAAGCAACAACTAACCCTTGGAAATTATTAACCCAAGCATAGGTTCATTACCATACTGGCAACGACAATCACGTTACACCACCAAATGGAAATGACAAATAGCATAAAGATATATTACTTAAGTTATTAAATTTTTATAATCATAAATGCTAGTAAGGTCACATAAATTAATGCCCACATAAAAATATAGCATTAAATAACAAATTTATTATTTAATTCATGCAATTCAATTACATATGATTATTTCAATCACAAATAAGCACGTTAAGTTAAAAATGAGATTGAGAATGGAGATATACTTCCCTGGCTATCATTTATTACCTCCATTGTTTTACTTATCGACCTATATGGTCGATTTTTTTAGCTATAAACCACCTCTTTAGATGGCCTGTGCATCATTACCGTCATTTTTTGTCCGCGGACGAAGGGTTTTACATACTGAGGACTGATGATCTTTACTTTATGCCCTAGATTCTCAAACTCACGCTGCCAGTGAAATTCCCCAGTGGATGCTTCGCTCCCAATCAGACAGGCCGAAATATTAGCTACTGTCTGGCGTAATTCTTTTCGGCCAGTGCGTTTCGTATAAATCTGTTTGCCAGCCTGGTTTAATTCGCAGAGCTGAAAAACGTTGCAAGTGGGTGAAGCAATGGCGATAGTCAAAGCGCTAAACCGGATGACGTTGTTGGGTATGCCGCAAGCCGCCAACTTGCATAACAGGAGTGCCAGCGAAAGCCATCCTGTCAGTTAACTCTGATTTATTCAACAAAGCCCCGCCTGACTGCTCGATGTTGCGTGAATCAAACTCGACGTTAGTTCCGACAACAATATTTACTAGAGATCCTTATGTTGATATACCTTATTTATCCGAATTAGTTAGATGATAGCTTTGAGGTTATATGTTAAAATGCTCAGTAAAATGAGATAGATTGGTGATGGAAATTAAGTAACAATGGGAAATAAACTAAACTCTTGGTTAGATGTTTGTCGGGCCTGCGCCATACTGTTAGTTCTTCTGTCTCATGGAAGAATTTTTTTAACACCAGCTTTCCCAGAAGCTCAACTTTTAAAGTTTGGTGGTTTCTTAGGAGTCGAGTTGTTTTTTGTTTTATCCGGTTTCTTGATTGGCAGAATACTTTTTGAAAAAATGAACAATGCCAATTCTGCAACCTCTTGGGTTATGGGCTTTTGGGGTAGACGCTGGATGCGGACTTACCCAAGTTATGTGCTCTTTGTAATATTGAATATTTTAATTATCACGACTATTAGACCGGATATTTTTCCAAACCTGTTTAGTTTCTTGACGTTCACTCAGAGCTTATTGACACCGCATCCTTCATTTTTCGGCGAAGCATGGAGCCTGGCGGTAGAGGAAGTTTTCTATTTCGTGACTCCAGTATTGCTATCGCTATTATATATCATAACTAAAAATAAGAAATTTTCTATTGCAGTTACTATTTTACTCCTTATATCTATCCCTTTAGCATTACGCATTCACGCATCAATATTCACATCGATGACATTCAATGAAATAAGATCAACCGCATTGTATAGGGTTGATTCCATAATGATCGGGGTAATATCCGTCATTCTATTTAATAAGTATGGCACTAATACACTAACAAAAATCGGTGTATTACTTATTCCTCTATGCGTATATATTGCATCAATGCCTGACTCGTTTATGGACAAAAGCATGACACTGAAAATATTTCTATTCCCGATGGCTAACTTAGGATTCGCCTGCTTAATTTGTTCATGGTATTACGTAAACATAAACTCATCGATTATGCGTTATTTATCGAAAGTTGCCAGATGGTCTTATGCTGCATATCTAACAAACCTCCCGGTATTATGCTCCATAGGTTATTTTTTAAAACGCCCGGAATCATTGACAGAATGTTTATTTCAATGGACTTTATTCATCTCTATCACTTTATTTAGCGCATGGTTTGTATACTCAGTATTTGAAAGAAAAGTTCTCTCATTGCGAGATAAATTTATTCCAAGATAAAAGGAACTATTGTCCCCGCATCCAATTAATTAAAAAATCGCAGAAGGCTACTTCGTGAAAATAATAAGCACTTAGAACTACCAGTATAATGGCCTATTGCTACTGTAGCATATAGATTACTTTCAACATCACTCTGACCGCCTATGGTGCTGATGGAGTCAGCGATATCAGTTCTGACTCTTCAAGCGTGATACTTACTGTATCATGGGCTAGAGCAATCTTTACCTTGACATATTCGGCTTTTACCTTTTCTGCTACCCGTCCATGTCTTATTTCTCGGAAATAGTTAGGTGATAGGTTTGTGGCGTTATGTTAGAATACTTCACAAGATGAAAAAGGCTGGTATGGAAATTAATAATGACGTATAAAACAGCGAGTCAAATAATAAGTAGAGACGGAAACAACCTGGATCTAATCAGGCTACTAGCCTCTATTTCAGTCATTATATATCACTCTTTTGCCTTGAATCCTCAATGGGGGCTTATTGACCCAATAAAAAATACATTTGGTTATGTAACTACTGGGGGGTTGGCAGTAAAGATATTCTTTTTTATTAGCGGTATTTTGGTTGCAAATAGTTTAATAACTAGAAAATCAATTTATCATTTTATTGTATCTCGCTTCTTGAGAATATTTCCAGGCCTTCTGTTTGTTCTTTTTATTAGTTCGTTTTTAATCGGCCCCGTTCTTAGCACACTCCCCTTTCGAGATTATATTTCATCAGGCGAGGTTTATAGCTATTTCTTCAACAATATAATTCTTGACACCAGGTACTTTTTACCTGGAGTGTTAGAGAGCAACAAATATGGAGTTAATGGTTCACTATGGACTATACGATATGAAGTCATTGCTTATATCGTATTACTGGCGTTATTTTTAACCGGAGTCAATAAAAACAAAATAATATCATCACTGGTTTGCGCAATAATTATTGTGGAACCGATAAGCCCGTTGAAAGGATACTTATTTGCCTCATCTGATAACAATGCAATTTATTTACTCGCACCTTGCTTTGCCTTAGGCGTTTTAATTGCCATAAATAAAGACTCTTACAAGGCAACAATGTTATTGCCAGTTATACTATTTGCATCTCAGTTCTTATTTTCAGACAACAGCATCAGATCCCTGTTAATCTGTTTTTCTGCCTGTCTTTTTTCTTTTAGCCTTTCCTCTCTGTCTATTGTAAAGAAAATAAAAATTAATAACGATATTTCATACGGTGTTTATTTATGGGGTTTTCCTATACAGCAGATTTATTCACAATATCTTGAACTGAGTTTCATCGCCAACGTTATCCTATCCATCGTTACCGCCATGATTATCGCATTAATCTCATGGCTGCGCATTGAAAAGCCATCGATAATTTTAGGTAAGAAAATAACAAAAGGCTTTATCCCACCCTATATGACGGATAGTTTCCATAAAAAACGCACAGAAAATCAAGAAAAATGACAAAAAATAACAACATCATGATATTAAAGTACTAAGAACGCTAGCTAGCGTTCTCGTTCATACTCCATTAATCTTACCCACGCCGTCATGATAAATGTTATAAAAATATTTTCTTCAATGAGAAGATGAACTTTGGCTTTATAACGCAGATCTTTTACGCTTCTTTATTCTTAATCCTAACAATGGTATTCAGTGAGGCTAATTACAAATTTGTTGAGGTGCCAGAATGTTGTCGCAATCCTCTTCGCTCCGTAGTACTGCGTGCCAACAGAGCAAAAGAAGACAGCGTGCAGGGAAGGTTTCTGGCAGGGTATTTTTTACTTTCCGGTGTTGCGCCAGCCAGGGGCGATGCCGCTGACGGGCAGATCGTGGGCCTGCAAGGTGTCAAACCTCAGCAACGAATCCATCCGCTGGAAACGTTGCTGATACAGACACGTCAACGCCGTTAATAATGCCCCTCCAAAATCGGAGATTCTACGATGTCATCAATATATGAAACGCTCGCCTTGCAACTCGTTTCACTTGGATAACAACCGGTTAAAACGAATATTTCACCCCCAACATCACCGCCTTATTGTCATATCCCTTCTGGCCAATCTGGTCTGTCAGGTTTCCCCAAACTGTTAAATTTTTATTTAACTTACCTTCAGCACCAACCTGCACTTCGACCAAATGGCGATTACCCGTCTGTTGTAACGTAGTTCCATTCAGAGTGACCCCTGACATGTGGCTATTGGCGATGTAATTAAGAGCAGCATAGGTGGTGAAGAGGTTGCTACCGGTTTTATCACCCGCTACCTGTGTATCATTGGAGAATTTCACCCCGACACGGGATTGTAGATTGTAACTGCGACTTTGTTGTACCCGGGTACCGTTGGCCTCGGTAAAATCGTTCATTTTCACACCGTTGAGGGTTAACTGAGCTTGTGGCGTGATATACCCCGTGTTATCAGCGAGTTGATAAACCTGCACCGGATACCCCCCCTCCACAGAGGCGCTAATACCACGCAACCGTTGATCCTCTCCCTCCTCTGCCTGCCCCTTGATGGAACTGTTGAACCAGGAGTATTGCAGCCAATCATGTAGGTAAGGGCTATTGCGCTTATTCGCATACTGATACCAAGTGCTATATACCCCAAGAGAATAACCATTTAAACGGTTGTCAGAACGATACTGGCTTTCCCGCGAGTCTGAGCTGCCATTGCTCTGGCCGTATCCCGCCATAACCCCCACAGAAAAATCATCCTCTCCCGTCAGTTGGCCTTTAAACACCTCCCCTCCCAGTTGTACAACATAGTTATTACTGCTGTTGGAAAGCTGGCCGGAGGCATCGTTAAACTTAGTGCGCGATCCCAACTGACGTAGCCATAGGCTGCTTTCACCATCATTAAGAGTGGGTTTTATGTCATCTAGGCGAGTATTGAACAAATTATTGGCGGCAGAAATGTTGGCTATATAACTGCCCGCTTCTGGACGATAGGTATCTTTGGCCGGATCTTCATAGTTAGAGCGCAAATACCAGTTACCATCGCTAGGATCGGCTGGAGTTCCTTTGTAAAGGAAGTAATCCAGCGCCCCCGCCACTGCACGGCCATTTAATGTAAAATTACCCGCAGAAGCGCCTCCCACCTGAATGATTTCAATACCTTTGATATTTTCCGCCCCTTGACCGCCGATGTTATTCACCGTCACCAGACTATTGCCAGAGGTGCTACCGGTGATTACCAGTCTATCCGTATTAGAGGCATCATCCCCTAACACCGTATCAAAAGTGATATTGCCGTTATTGCCAACATAGTTGCCATTAATAGTTAAATCCGCATAATCTGCCGCCGTGGCATTACGCCCGACATTGATATTGCCCGCATTGGTCACATTCCCCATCACTTGGCCGTCACCGGCCAAGGTACCATTCTCCTCAACCTCTACGTCACTGTTCAAAACAGCTTGGGATATCCCACTGGCAGCAAAGGTACTGACCTGCAGATTAGCGGGTATAACAGGAATAGTGCTCAGCAATAACCGGCCTGCTCTGACGATTGTGCTGTTGGCACTCACCAAATTATTGGCTATTTGCAGCGTGCCGCTGCCTTCCTTAATCACCGAGCCATTGCCGCTGACTGGAGTTTCAAACTGCCAGAAGGTGTCGGGATCCAGAACCAAACTCCCCTCATTGACCACGGTGGCAGAACCCAAATTCTCGCTGGCCCCGGCTTGTAGTGTTGTACCCACTTGCGTGATAAAAGTGCCGGTGTACAGGCTGTTATTCCCCGTCAGCCGAACATCGGCTGCATTGGTCAGGTAAGTTTGCCCTGCACCATCTAGCCCATTGGCAAGATCCCCCACCGCATTTACCATCGTCAGGTTGCCATCCAGGGCGATCGCTCCCTGCCCCAAGGCTGCAGTTTGAGCCAGCTCCGCATTGGCCGCAGCGTGGATGTGCGTCGTGCCAAGGTAGTCTGGGCTGTTGCTGGTCAACTTAAGAGTGCCCGCGTCCAGTATCAAATCACCCGTGCCGCTCATCACGCCGTCAACTTGCCCGCCATTTTTCACCGTCAGGCTGCCATTGTTGAGTTTCAAAGTACTACTACTGTCTGTATTTAATGCCCCAACCGTTTGGGTATGGGAATTTAAATCCACGCTGGCACCGGCGTTAATGGCAAGATTTGCCGTGTCACCCAAGGCTGAATCCACCGCAAGTTGCAGAATACCGGAACGAACCAGCGTATCCCCGGTGTAATCATTGTTGCCGTTAGACAAGGTAATGATGGTGCCATCATTGGGAGAAGCAATCGCCAAGTCACCACTACCAGTGACTTTGGCATTGAGGTTATTATGCAGCGTACCGTTATTGGCCAGCGTGCCCTGCAATACCAACGCTTCGGTGCCGCTGGTCAGCAATTCAAGCTGTTTCAAGCCGTAGTTAACATATAAGCCATCCTGGTCAACCCCAGTGCTGAGCCCATATTTAAAGGTTCCCATTGCTGCCACAGTCGTGTCATTAGGATTGGTTATGCCTTGCTGATAAGTCTTCACAATCGGGACATCGTTACCATCAGTCAGCGTAAGTTCATCGCCGCTTCCTTTGGCTACACCTTGTGCCAATTCCACAATAATCACTCCGGTGTCCAAATCCAGGGTATTCAATCCCTTGATACTTGGCGACAAATTTTGCGGCAGATTCACACTCACCGAACCGCCAGAGCGGGTATCGATGGTTGACGCTACAATAGTGCCCTCGCTGGTGACCACACCGTTGCTTTCCGTGAGATTGGCGTAGGTTAATAACCCTCCATTCATCACCAAGCCGCCTATGGATTGGTTCCCATCACCGACCATGGTGTTACTGCCATCTCCCAAATTCAGTGTCGCCCGTGTTAACGCACTGGTATTGAGGTCAGAAAGATCAAACAGGGTATTTTGCAGCTTCACATTGCCAGCAAAAGCCCCACCCACCGCAGCCCCAAAGTGAAATGCTGTGTTGCTGGTATCGATATTCACATCACCTAAACCAATCAGCGCATGGTTGAAGGTGAAAGGAGCACTGGTGTTAATATTGAGATCGCTGCCATCATCCGCCACATTCAGGGTGACGGCACTGTTTAGGAGAGTATTACTGCCGATAATCAAGGTGGATCCATTAGCAATATTCACCATGCCGCTGAAATTAAGGGCATTGCTATTATTGCTCAGGTCGATATGGCTCTCTTCCAGGCTCCAGTCCCCGGCACCACTCAGCGCATTATTCAATGAACTTAATGCGCCGTTGGCATAATTACTGAGCAGCAAGTTGCTGCCTCCGGCAATCGCCACCGAGCCATTTCCCAGATTCAGGCCCTGCGTCACCGTCAGGAGACTGCTGCCCACCAGATCATACTGCCCAAAGAAGTTGCTGTTATCCCCAATCAGCGACATCTCTGCACCATTACTGACCGCGACTATGGAACCCACTACTCCGGTTAACGCGTTGGCTACCAACCCGTGAACCCCATTGAATACCAGTTCTGAGCTACCCGTGGTCAAATTCACCATCGCAGCTTGCGCCCCCAAATTATTGGCACTGGTAACCGTTAAACGGCTATCCGCCGCAATCCTATGGGAACCCGTGAAGGTGTTAACCCCACCTAATTGCACATCTGCCAGGGTGTTGACAGTGCCGCTACCGCTTAGCGGGTTGGCAAAACTGCCATCACGAGCAAGATTCAGGCTCCCTTCCACATTCACTTCACTGCTGCCCAGCGTACCGGCACCGTTCAGTTCCAGTACTGCCCCGTTATCAATCTCAGTATTGCCAGCCAAATCACCGTTGGCACCGCTGACGGTGAAGGTGCCTTGCTGAAGATGTAGCAAACCGTTACCGATCAACCCCCCAGTACTGGTGGACGTACCGCCTGAGGTCAGCGCCAGCGTCCCCGTTCCCAGATCCATGATGCCCATATTCGTTAACACACCACTTGTCAGTGTGCTGCCACCTAACAGTATCGCCCCGTTATTAATCAAGCTTTGCACACTCTGGTTGTAGCCGTTGAGATTGAAGCGACTGCCACCGTTAACCGCCAGCAAAGACGTGTTGCCTAAGGCACTATTGCCCCCGAGCAGGACGTCCCCCCCCCTAATCGTGGTCGTACCGGTGTAGCTGTTGCCGCTGTTGGAGATAGTCAATGCAGCCTTAGTGCCGTCCAGCGCCAGACCACCACTGCCGAAGACGTTGACCGACAGGTTGGTGTTCGAGCCCGCCACCCCGTCGGTGGCTATCACCAGCGCATTTGGGCCATCCTCAATCAGTTGCAGGGCCGTGAGGGCATAACTCATGTACAGGCCCGCACCATTGCGCCCAATATTGCTCAAACCATAATCATAAATACCGTCTGCTACATGCACACCACTTTGGTCAATCTGGTAGGCAGTATCCTGCCCGACCGCATTACCATTAATCTGCAAGGCTAAACGGCTGGCCCCCGTAGCCGTATTGGCGCTCACCAGTTGAATACCATTATTGGCAGAGATCTGATTCAACAATGAACCATTAGGAGGCGTATTATCAATGGTGATATTCCCCAAGACATTCACAATGCCGCTGCTGGCCGTAAAATGATCCGTGGTAATCATACCGTCCGACTGCTGACCTGGGATCGCGGCATAAAACTTCAACGTACCGCCATTCACAGCAACATTACCCACCGCTTCGCTGCTGCTTACCCCGCTGTTGCCTACGGTGGTACTACTTCCCGCATTGAGCGCCAGCGTTGCTTGCGTTAACGCCGCGGTGTTGGTGCCGGACAGGTCAAACAGAGTGTCCTGTAAATTCACGTTACCGGCAAAGCTGTTGCCTACCGCCGCGCCAAAGTTGAACGCCGCATTATTGGTGCTGACGTTCACGTCCCCGGTCCCCAGCAGCGCATTGTTGAAGGTCAATGCCCCGCTGCTGCTCAGGTTCAGCGCACTGCTGCCATCCGCCACGTTCATCACCGTGGCATTGTTAAGCACCGTGCCACTGTCGAGGGTCAGGCTGCTGCCACCGGTGAGATTCACCGTGCCGCTGAAACCCTGGGCATGATTGCTGTTGCTCAGGTCAAGATGGCTCGCGCTCAGCGTCCAGTCTCCACTCCCGCTCAGCCTGTTGTTCAACGTGCTCAACAGGCCACCGGCGTAGGTGGTAAACAGCAGCGTGC
>NZ_MOXD01000019.1:34506-34664 GCF_001976145.1 Serratia oryzae | reverse complement strand
CCATGATCAAACTCTTCAATTAAAAGCTTGATGTGCTGCAACATGTGCAGCGATGCTCAAAGATTACTTCGTAATAATTCACTTAAATGAATTACTGCTTGGTCACTCTTCAAGACTTGATATTTTTGTGCTGCCTAAGCAGCTGGATATCGTCTTGT
>NZ_MOXD01000019.1:4150-34463 GCF_001976145.1 Serratia oryzae | reverse complement strand
AGTTACGCGCTTTCGCTTGCTAACTCGAGGTGGCGTATATTACGCTTTCCTCTTTCAGAGTCAACCCTAAATTTCAGGTTTTTTCTCTGCGGTCCTGGATACTCTGTGAAGTGATTCACACGTTCCCGGTTGATGGAGGCGCATTATAGGGAGTTCCGCGCAGGCCGCAACAGGTATTTTCGACAAAACTCACCGTTTGCTGCATTCCACAGCAAAAGCCCCCCTTATACCTGGTTATGCACTAACTTATCCACAGAACGTATTTGCCCGGAAATTTTACGAGCACCGCGCAAACGTTTTCGCTACAATTCCCGCGACGAAATGATCCCCCTTTTTTACGGGGGCGTTACCTGAATCTGTTCCTGTTGCTCCTCTAGAACCTTTATATAAGGTAGAGATTCACGTAACGCTCTTTATATTGCGACTCAAAGCCAAGGGATAAAACCATGCAACAACCTCGTCCAATCCGCCGGGCTCTGCTCAGCGTGTCTGATAAAGCCGGTATCGTTGAATTCGCCGAAGCTCTCTCTCAGAGAGGCGTAGAACTGCTTTCCACCGGTGGCACCGCCCGCCTGCTGGCGGATGCCGGTCTGCCTGTTACCGAAGTTTCTGACTATACCGGTTTCCCGGAAATGATGGATGGACGAGTGAAGACCCTGCATCCGAAAGTGCACGGTGGCATTCTTGGCCGTCGCGGCCAGGATGATGCCATCATGGAGCAGCATGCGATCAAACCGATCGATATGGTGGTCGTGAATCTGTACCCCTTCGCCCAAACCGTGGCTCGCCCGGACTGCTCCTTGGAAGATGCAGTTGAGAATATCGACATCGGTGGCCCAACTATGGTGCGCTCTGCCGCCAAGAACCACAAAGACGTGGCCATCGTGGTGAAGAGCAGCGACTACGCCGCCATCATTACCGAAATGGATAACAACGCGGGATCACTGCGCTATCCAACCCGATTCGATCTGGCGATCAAGGCCTTTGAGCATACCGCCGCATACGACAGCATGATCGCCAACTACTTTGGCTCACTGGTTCCGGCCTATCACGGCGAAACCGATCAACCCTCTGGCCGCTTCCCGCGTACCCTGAACCTGAACTACATCAAAAAACAGGATATGCGCTATGGCGAGAACAGCCACCAGCAAGCCGCCTTCTATATAGAAGAGAACCTGCAGGAAGCGTCCGTCGCCACCGCCACACAACTCCAGGGTAAGGCGCTCTCTTACAACAACATCGCCGATACCGACGCCGCGCTGGAATGTGTGAAAGAGTTTGCCGAACCAGCTTGTGTGATCGTCAAACACGCCAACCCTTGTGGTGTCGCGATCGGTGCAAACCTGTTTACCGCTTACGATCGCGCCTACCAGACCGACCCTACTTCTGCCTTTGGTGGCATTATCGCTTTTAACCGCGAGCTGGATGCTGAAACTGCAAAAGCAATCATCAGCCGCCAATTTGTTGAAGTCATCATCGCACCGAGCATCAGTGATGAAGCCCGTTCCCTGCTGGCTGCCAAACAGAATGTGCGCGTTCTGGCCTGCGGTCAGTGGCAGCAACGCGTTGCGGGTCTGGACTTCAAACGCGTCAACGGCGGCCTGCTGGTGCAGGATCGCGATCTGGGCATGGTGACTGCAAGCGATCTGCGCGTGGTTTCTGAACGCCAGCCAACGGCGCAAGAGCTGCGTGATGCGCTGTTCTGCTGGAAAGTGGCTAAGTTTGTTAAATCTAACGCGATCGTTTATGCCCGTGACAACATGACCATCGGCATTGGGGCGGGCCAGATGAGCCGTGTTTACTCTGCCAAGATTGCAGGGATCAAAGCCGCCGACGAGGGCCTGGAAGTGCAAGGTTCCGCTATGGCCTCTGACGCTTTCTTCCCGTTCCGTGATGGTATCGACGCCGCCGCGGCGGTAGGTATTACCTGCGTGATCCAGCCAGGTGGTTCGATCCGCGATGACGAAGTGATCGCCGCCGCCAACGAACACGGTATTGCAATGATCTTCACCGACATGCGTCATTTCCGCCATTAATCCCTTTTTCTGCGTGCACCAAGGTGCACGCTGTTTATGGAGCACCTGATGAATATTCTGATTATCGGTAACGGTGGGCGCGAACATGCGTTGGCCTGGAAAGCAGCCCAATCACCGCTGGCGAAAAAGGTTTACGTTGCGCCGGGCAATGCAGGTACCGCGCTGGAAAACAACCTGACCAATGTGGATATCGCCCCCACCGATATCCCGGCACTGCTGACTTTTGCCACAAGTCATGCTATCGATCTCACCATTGTCGGCCCGGAAGCCCCGTTAGTCATCGGCGTGGTTGATGCTTTCCAAGCTGCCGGGCTGAAAATCTTTGGCCCATCGCAGGCTGCCGCCCAGCTAGAGGGTTCTAAAGCCTTCACCAAAGATTTCCTGGCACGCCATGCGATCCCAAGCGCGGAGTACCAGAACTTCACCGAGGTTGAGCCCGCGCTGTCGTATGTGCGCAGCAAAGGCGCACCGATCGTGATCAAGGCTGACGGCTTGGCAGCCGGTAAAGGCGTGATCGTTGCCATGACGCTGAAAGAAGCGGAAGACGCCATTCAGGATATGCTGGCAGGCAATGCCTTTGGCGACGCCGGGCACCGTATCGTGATTGAGGAATTCCTTGAAGGCGAAGAAGCCAGCTTTATCGTGATGGTGGACGGTGAAAACGTGGTTCCGATGGCCACCAGCCAGGATCACAAACGTGTAGGCAATGGTGATACCGGCCCGAATACCGGCGGCATGGGCGCTTACTCACCGGCCCCCGTAGTCACTGATGAGATCCACCAACGCGTGATGGATCAGGTGATCTGGCCGACCGTACGCGGCATGGCGGTGGAAGGTAATACCTACGTGGGCTTCCTGTATGCTGGCCTGATGATTGCTGCCGACGGGCAACCTAAGGTGATTGAATTCAACTGCCGCTTTGGCGACCCGGAAACTCAGCCCATCATGCTACGCCTGCGTTCCGATCTGGTTGAACTGTGCCTGGCAGGTGCCGAAGGTAAACTGGGCGAGAAAACCTCCGAGTGGGACCCGCGCCCTTCCTTAGGCGTGGTGCTGGCTGCCGGGGGTTACCCGGGTGATTACCGTAGTGGCGATGTGATCCAGGGTTTGCCACAGCAGGAAGCGGCCGACGGAAAAGTATTCCATGCCGGTACGCGTCTGCAAGGGAATGACGTGGTCACCAGCGGCGGCCGCGTCTTGTGCGTGACGGCCTTGGGCGCAACGGTGGCAGAAGCACAGCAACGCGCTTATCGGTTGGCGGAAAGTATTCAGTGGCAAGGCAGTTTCTGCCGTAAGGATATTGGCTACCGCGCGATTGCCCGTGGCAAATAGGCTCGATCAAGGTTAAAACGAGGGGGCTCTGTTCGCAGAGCCTTTTTTATTGGCTGTTCTAGAGTGAATCTTCCGTGGGTTCCCAACGGCAGAAATCGTCGTTCGCCACCAGCAGTAATTCGCGGCCTTCCGGCCCATCCAGCCAGGCAACGCTCAACGGTTGGCTGCTGTTGGCCGCACGCTGCGTAATCCAGGCCTCAGCCCGCTTGCCGAAGTCTGGTTTCAGCACTTCACCGCGGCACGACTGCACACTCCCCTGCTGCCAACGCCCCTGTAACAGCCTGACCCGGCCAGCATTGAGCGCATCGCTCACTTCCAGGATACGGCGAGCCTGATATTGGTAAAGCGCAATCTCATCACTAGAGAGTTTTTCACGCCGCGTCGGTAATTGGCGCTGCATAAAGCTGACCCTACCGTCAGCGGTAAAACGCAATTGAATCGAGTCCCGATCGCCATCGGCATCGGTACGCTTGATTTGGCGCAGTGCGCCATTCTGGTACTCATACAGAGTCGTTATCGTACCGGGCCCACGATAGGGGCTATAGACGCTCATCAGCACCATAGGGCGCTGCTGGCCGTCGTCTTTGCGCCACAGGCGGATAACCCCCTGATCGGCAACAAAACCACTGGCGGTAAAGGAAGGCGGCGCGGAACGTAAGCTACAGGCGCTCAGGCCGCCGATCACGGCAACCACCATAAGTACACGGCGGGCAAACAAAAGGGGCACCATCGCCCCCCTGTTTAATCTTCTCAACAACACGCGTCTTATTTGACTGCGTCTTTCAGTGCTTTGCCAGAAACGAACGCAGGTACATTAGCAGCTGCGATTTTGATTTCTTTACCAGTCTGTGGGTTGCGGCCAGTGCGCTCGTTACGATGGTTTACCTTGAAAGTACCGAAACCAACCAATTGTACTGCATCACCTTCTTTCAGAGACTCAGTAATAGCAGCCAAGGTAGATTCCAGAGCCAGTTTAGCTTGTGCTTTGGAAAGGTCAGCCTTGTCCGCGATTACATCAATCAGTTGAGTCTTGTTCATAAGTTATCCTTACAGTGTGTTTATCGTTTGCAAAGCATCGAGTGCGACGGATATGCCGATTGACAGCACTCTCCTGCATACACGCACCGATAGCCACTTTTTTTTCGCCCCCCAAATGTAGACCAGACAGGGTGCGGATGTGAAGCCTTAAGGCATGACAAATCAGGCGTTAAATCACGTTTTCTTGCCTTATTGCGTTAAATTTATCCCGATGTTACTTACCGCCGCCTCGCGCAGGTCAGATCGTAACCCTTTGATCAGATCCAAATCGCGCTCTTCACTGGCGGCCAACAGGCGGAAAATCTCCCATTGGATGTCCCATTCTTCCTCAATCGCAGGCAAAACCTTCAGCTCTTCGTCGGTCATTTCTTTGCCAGCCTGGGTCATTTCCAGCATCGCCACGGTGCGAATTGACGTTTCGCTGATGGCAACGGCATGCTCCAGCGTCTCACCGCTGAGGCGCGAATGGATCAGCTCCCCTAATGCGATACAGGCATCGATCGCCGGGTAAACACCGTAAAGATCATAATCCTCAGCCGACGGGATCGCCTCTTCCAGCTTTTCCAATTGGTTGTCAAAGTTAACCTTGGCGTCTTTCACCACCAGCGTTTCCCACACCAGATCCAGAATACGGCGATAAACTGCCGGATCGCCAAACCCGGTTTGCAGGCAGAACATCTGGTAATTCGGGTACATACGCTCGCACAAACTCGCCATAAAGGTCAAATGTTGCCAGCTTTCCAGCTTTTCCAAGCGTAAATGAATCGGGTTACGTAGCATTATCTACTCTCTTACTCGTTATCTGCCGCGCAGTGTACCCGAAATCGCTCAGGTCGACATCTCTGGATGTTGCTGTAACCAGCGAACAAAGGCCGGACGGCGCGAAGCGATGGCATCGGCCCAACGCGTAGGTTCCGGCAGGCGGTATCCTGCCATACAGCGCTGCACCCAGGCCAATGCGCTAGCCGTGCTCACGCGATGCCCGGTAGCAATAAACAACGGGTTACAGCGCGCCTTGCTGCGCCACACCCAACCAAGCTGTTCGCCCTTATCTTCTAACGGTGCCAACGCCCCCACTGCAGCATCAAGCGGGGCAAAGGTGCCACACAAAGGCTGCTTCGCCACGCCGATGGTCGGCACATCGACCAGCAGACCAAAGTGGCTGGCCACGCCCAAACGCCGCGGATGCGAGATACCATGCCCATCGACGAAGATCAGGTCGGGTTTCTGTTGCAGTTGCTCCCACGCGGCAAGCAGCGCCGGGCACTCACGGAACGAAAGAAATCCGGGGATATAGGGCATGATGGTCTTGATACGCGCCACGCGATATTCCACCAGTTGCAAAGAAGGATAGCGCAGAATCGCAATCGCAGCGCGCGTCACCGCGCCTTCTTGCTCAAAACCGACATCGGCACCGGCAATAAAGACCGGCGGATTTTGCAGAAAATCGTCATGGCGAATGACGTCTCCCGCACGCTGTAACTGTTCCACACGCAGGGCCTGAGTATCAATCACAGCGCCTCCTTATCGGTTCAGCGATTCGGTTCAGCGATGGTATTTAGCCGAAAGCGCATGCACGGCCTCAACAAAGGCTCCAGCATGCTCTGGCGGGACATCCTGGTGGATACCGTGCCCAAGGTTAAATACGTGCCCTTCGCCGTGGCCAAAGCCAGCCAGAATGCTTTCCACTTCTTGCGCGATACGTTCCGGCGCGGCATACAGCATTGAAGGATCCATATTGCCCTGCAGGGCAACCCGGTGACCCACGCGCCGACGCGCGTCGGCGATATCCGTGGTCCAATCCAGGCCCAACGCATCACAACCGGTCGCAGCCATAGCTTCCAGCCACTGCCCGCCCCCTTTGGTGAATAAGGTTACCGGCACCCGGCGGCCATCGTTTTCACGCAGCAGGCCATCAACGATTTTATGCATGTATTGCAGCGAGAACTCCAGGTAGTCGCGGCCAGTCAGCACACCGCCCCAGGTATCAAACACCATGACCGATTGCGCACCGGCTTTGATTTGAGCATTGAGATACAAAATGACGCTGTCTGCCAGCTTATCCAGCAACAGATGCAACGTTTGCGGCTCGGCGTACATCATCTTCTTCAGCTTGGTAAACGCCTTGCTGCTGCCACCTTCCACCATATAAGTAGCCAGCGTCCAGGGGCTGCCGGAGAAACCGATCAGCGGCACGGCACCTTTTAGCTCACGGCGAATGGTGCGCACCGCATTCATGACGTAACCCAGTTCATCTTCAGGATCAAACGCTGGCAGCTTTTCCACATCGGCCCGGCAGGTAATCGGGGATGAAAAACGTGGCCCTTCGCCGGCTTCGAAATAAAGCCCCAGGCCCATGGCATCGGGAATGGTAAGAATGTCGGAGAACAGAATAGCGGCGTCCAGCGCATAGCGGCGCAGCGGCTGTAACGTCACTTCGCAGGCTAATTCCGCATTTTTGCACAGCGACATAAAATCACCGGCCTGGGCGCGAGTCGCCTTATATTCCGGCAGGTAACGACCGGCCTGACGCATCATCCACACAGGGGTTACATCCACCGGCTGGCGCAGCAGGGCACGCAGGTAGCGATCGTTCTTCAACTCATTCATTTATCAGGCTCCCGTCATCATCTGGCGCCATTGTACATGATTCTATTCTGCCCGACACAGCGCCACGGTATCCTCGATCAGCCGGCGCGCCACGGTACCCGGAGGTGGTAACAATGGCAGCCGATCGTGGCGATACCAGCCGGCGTTGAGCAACTCTTTCGGATCGTGGCGCAGTTCGCCGCCCTGATAGTCCGCCATAAAGGCCATCATCAGCGAATGGGGGAATGGCCAGGGTTGAGAGGTCACATAACGCAGGTTGGTGATCGAAATATTGCTTTCTTCCATCACCTCACGCGCTACCGCCTGTTCCAGCGTTTCACCCACTTCGACAAACCCGGCCAGCACGGTATGGATCCCACCGCGGTGGCGCACGTGTTGCGCCAACAGGATCTCATCATCGCGACGGATCGCGACGATCACGCACGGTGCAATCTGCGGGTAATACCGCTCACGACAGTAATTGCACAAGCAGGCGCTTTCGGTGCGGCTAAGCACCATTTCATGACCGCAATAGCCACAAAACTTATGTGAACGATAAAAGTCAGCCAGTTGCACGCCGCGCCCGGCAAGTTGGAACAGGCCGCGATCAAGATCGAGCAACTGCCGCACCGAGCCCATCTCTTTCGGCATCGGCTGGCATATCAGCCATACCGGTACCCCATCCCATTCGCCAATCTGACGGGCCTGCCGCCCCTGGAGTGCAAATGACGCGGCCAAACCCAGCGGCAGCTCACCGTTTGGCAGCCAAATTCTGCTTTCATGGCTGACGATCCACCAGCCATTTTCGTTACCCGTTAATGCAAGTTCCATATGTTGTTGCACAACCTCCGCTTCACTGGCAATCTAGGAGTTGTTCTTTGTTACATTTTAATAACTTACTGTTTCTTTCTCTTACTCACGGAGTCAAACATGCTCAACCAGTTGGAAAGCCTGACTCAACGCGTTGGTGGCAGTAATGAATTAGTTGATCAATGGCTACAAGCACGCAAGCAATTACTGGTCGCTTACTGCACTTTGGTAGGCATCAAACCGAACAAAGAAAAGCGTACGCCGCTGAACGAAAAAGCGCTGGAGAATTTTTGCCAGAATCTGGTGGATTATCTCTCTGACGGGCATTTTCACATCTACGGCAAAATTATCAAGCAGGTGGAAGGCTCAGCCAGCCCGAAAATGGCGCTAACCACCAAGTTCTACCCAAAGTTACAGGCCAATACCGAAACCATCATGGCATTCCACGATCGTTATACCGAAGTGGAGATCGATCAGGACGTCTGCCTAGAGTTTCATCAGGCGCTGTCAGATATCGGCGAGGCGTTAGCCTCACGCTTTGCCCTGGAGGATCAACTGATTCAACTGGCTGCAGAAACCTGGCAACAAGCGCAACCTGGGGCTGCCAATTCCGGCACGCTGGAAAACCCAGCCTAATCCTGCCAACCCATTTCAACGTCATAGTACAGGCCCACGGACGGGCCGGATCACCTCGCACCGCCAACAACGCCGCAGCATGAAAGATCAAAGGCAGGCTTGTAGTTTTTATTCACCCTCCTACTACCCAAAATAATTCGAGTGACGGGAAGGCGGCAACGCAGTGAATCCTCAGGAGCTTACATGAGTAAGTGACTGGGGTGAGCGAGGAAAGCCAACGCACCTGTCACTTGAATTATAAAGGGTATATACTGGTGGCTTCTTGTCGGAGTGCCTAGCGTTGATCTGTTTAGCAAATCAGCCAGGCTGAGACCGTTAATTCGGGATCCGCGGAACCTGATCGGGTTAATACCCGCGAAGGGAACAAGAGTAATCTATCGCCGAACACAGCTTTTCCGCTCCAGGATCTCGCTGCTTTTTTGGCCAGCATCATTACTCCCTCCGAGCTCCAGACAAGCAATTTTCCACACATCACCCACTGATAGGAATTTGCTATGTCTACGATGAAAAAACCCCGTGCCCGCAAACAGCAGCGTGACGAAGCGCAGCAGTTTATCAATGCCTTACAGGGCGTGACTTTCCCCAACTCACAGCGTATTTATCTGCAAGGCTCACGCAGCGATATCCGTGTTCCCATGCGTGAAATCCAGCTTAGCCCGACGCTTACCGGCGGCAGCAAAGACAACCCACAGTATGAAGCGAATGAGGCGATTCCGGTGTATGACACCGCTGGCCCCTATGGCGATCCCCATGCTGTGCTTGATGTGCACCGTGGCTTGGAAAAGCTGCGGGCAGGCTGGATTGAGGAGCGTGCGGATAGCGAAACCTTGAACGCCGTCAGTTCCGGCTTTACCCAACAGCGCCTGGCGGACGAAGGGCTGGATCATCTGCGCTTCGAACACCTGCCGTTGCCACGCAAGGCCCTGCCCGGCAAATGCGTTACCCAATTGCATTACGCCCGCGCGGGTATTATCACGCCAGAGATGGAGTTCATCGCCATCCGCGAGAACATGGGGCGTGAACGCATTCGTGGTGGCGTGTTACGCCAACAGCATCCCGGCCAGAACTGGGGGGCCAATCTGCCAGAAAACATCACGCCGGAATTTGTGCGCCAGGAAGTGGCCGCTGGCCGTGCCATCATCCCCGCCAACATCAACCACCCGGAATCCGAGCCGATGATCATTGGCCGCAACTTCCTGGTGAAAGTGAATGCCAATATCGGTAACTCGGCGGTCACGTCGTCGATCGAAGAAGAAGTAGAAAAGCTGGTGTGGTCTACCCGCTGGGGCGCGGATACCGTGATGGATCTCTCCACTGGGCGCTATATCCACGAAACCCGTGAATGGATCCTGCGTAACAGCCCGGTGCCGATTGGCACCGTGCCGATCTATCAGGCGCTGGAAAAAGTGAACGGTGTGGCGGAAAACCTGACCTGGGAAATGTTCCGCGATACTCTGCTGGAACAGGCGGAACAGGGCGTGGACTACTTCACCATTCACGCCGGCGTGCTGCTGCGCTATGTACCGATGACCGCCAAACGCCTGACCGGCATCGTGTCACGCGGGGGTTCGATCATGGCGAAATGGTGCCTGTCGCACCATCAGGAAAACTTCCTCTATCAGCACTTCCGCGAGATCTGCAAAATCTGCGCCGCCTACGACGTTGCCTTGTCGCTCGGTGACGGCCTGCGCCCTGGCTCAATTCAGGATGCCAACGACGAAGCCCAGTTTGCCGAACTGCACACGCTGGGCGAACTGACCAAAATCGCCTGGGAATATGACGTACAGGTGATGATCGAAGGCCCAGGCCACGTGCCGATGCAAATGATCCGCCGCAATATGACCGAAGAACTGGAACATTGCCACGAAGCACCGTTCTATACCCTTGGCCCATTGACCACCGATATTGCGCCAGGCTACGACCACTTCACCTCGGGGATTGGTGCCGCCATGATCGGCTGGTTCGGCTGCGCGATGCTGTGCTACGTCACGCCGAAAGAGCACCTTGGCCTGCCGAATAAGGAAGACGTGAAGCAGGGGTTAATCACTTATAAGATTGCCGCCCACGCCGCCGATCTGGCGAAGGGCCATCCAGGGGCGCAGATCCGTGATAACGCCATGTCCAAGGCACGCTTTGAATTCCGCTGGGAGGATCAGTTCAACCTGGCGCTGGATCCAGACACTGCCCGTGCTTATCACGACGAAACGCTGCCGCAGGAGTCCGGCAAAATCGCCCATTTCTGCTCCATGTGCGGGCCGAAATTCTGCTCGATGAAAATCTCGCAGGAAGTGCGCGATTACGCCGCTGCGCAAGAAGCCGCCAAACCGGTCGAAGTCCAGCTTTCCGGCATGGAGAAAATGTCTGCCGAATTCCGCTCGCGCGGCAGCGAACTGTATCACAGCGCAGCCAACCTGCAGGAAGAGGTGAACAATGACTGAAATCACTACGCCCTTCCCTGCCACGCCACACAAACTGGGGCTTTACCCGGTGGTGGACAGCGTTGAATGGATTGCACGCCTGCTGGATGCAGGCGTGACCACCATCCAATTACGCATCAAAGATCTGCCGGACGAACAGGTCGAAGCCGACGTTGCCGCCGCTATTGCGCTTGGCAAACGCTACCGTGCGCGGCTGTTTATCAACGATTACTGGCGGCTGGCGATCACACACGCCGCCTATGGCGTGCATCTCGGGCAGGAGGATCTGGATACTGCCGATCTGGCCGCCATTCACCGGGCCGGACTGCGCCTGGGGGTATCGACCCATGACGATGCCGAGATCGCCCGCGCCATTGCGGTAAAACCTTCCTACATTGCGCTGGGGCATATCTTCCCCACTCAAACCAAGGAAATGCCTTCCGCCCCCCAAGGGTTGGCGGAGCTGAGGCGCCATGTCGCTGGTTTACAAGACTATCCGACGGTGGCGATCGGCGGGATCAGCCTCGATCGCGTGCCCGCCGTGCTGGAGTGCGGCGTGGGCAGTGTGGCACTGGTCAGCGCCATCACCCAGGCCGCGGATTGGCGTCTGGCTACGGCACAACTGCTGAAGCTGATTGAAGGCAAGGAGTAATGCCATGCTCAACGATCAGGAATTTTTGCGTTACAGCCGCCAGCTGCTGCTGGAAGAGTTCGGCCCGGAAGGCCAGGAAAGGCTGAAGCAATCTACGGTATTGATCGTCGGCCTGGGGGGATTAGGTTCCCCGGCGGCACTGTATTTGGCTGCCGCTGGCGTCGGCAGCCTGCTGCTGGCGGATGATGACCAACTGCATATCTCCAACCTGCAGCGGCAAATCCTTTATCGCAGTAATGAACTCCCTCAAGGCAAAGCGCGACTGGCACAGCGTCAATTGCAGGCGCTGAACCCATTGGTAGCCTGCATTGCGCTGGAACAGCGCTTACAGGGTTCGATATTGAGCGAAGCCGTGGCGCGTGCCGATCTGGTGCTGGACTGCAGCGACAATATGGCGACCCGCCACGCGGTAAACAGTGCCTGTGTCGCGGCAAGTAAGCCCTTGATCAGCGGTAGCGCGGTCGGTTTCAGCGGTCAGTTGCTGGTGATCGAACCGCCATACGCTCAAGGGTGCTATGCCTGCCTTTACCCTGAGCAAGCTGAGCCACTGCGTAACTGCCGAACGGCGGGCGTGCTCGGCCCGGTAGTGGGGACGATCGGCACGCTTCAGGCGCTGGAAGCCCTCAAAATGCTGGCAGGGATGGCTTCCCCCCTCAGCGGCAAACTGCGTTTGTTCGACGGCAAACAGCAGAGCTGGAGCACCCTGCAACTCAGCAAAGCCAGCAATTGCCCGGTTTGCCGAGGTGCCGCATGAAAATTACGCTGAATGACCAGCCGTTGGAGTTGGCGCAAGCATTGAGCGTCACCGCCTTACTCGAACAACTGGATCGCCACCAGCCGGGCACTGCGCTGGCGATTAACCAGACCATCATTCCTCGCGCCGACTGGGCAACCCGCCAGGTGCAGGACGGTGATGATATCCTGCTGTTTCAAGCGATTGCCGGAGGCTGACATGCTGCAAATCGCCGATACCACTTTTACTTCACGCTTGTTTACCGGCACGGGCAAATTCGCCACCCCGGCCTTGATGCTGGCCGCCTTGCACGCCTCCGGTTCCCAGTTGATCACCATGGCAATGAAACGCGTCGATCTGCGCGGCGGTAACGATGCCATTCTGGCTCCGCTGCAACAGTTAGGTGTGAAGCTATTGCCAAATACCTCCGGCGCTAAAACCGCCGCCGAAGCGGTGTTTGCTGCCCGCTTGGCACGGGAAGCCCTCGGCACTCACTGGGTAAAACTGGAAATCCACCCGGATGTAAAATACCTGCTGCCAGATCCGGTCGAAACCTTGAAAGCCGCAGAGATTCTGGTCAAAGAGGGCTTCGTCGTGCTGCCCTACTGCGGTGCCGATCCGCTGCTGTGTAAGCGGTTGGAAGAATCTGGTTGCGCGGCGGTAATGCCGCTCGGCGCACCGATTGGCTCTAACCGTGGCCTGCTCACCCGTGATTTTCTCGAAATTATCATCGAACAAGCCAAGGTGCCAGTGGTGATCGATGCCGGTATCGGTGCGCCAAGCCATGCGCTGGAAGCCATGGAATTGGGTGCCGACGCGGTGCTGGTCAATACCGCCATCGCCGTCGCGCAGGATCCGGTGCAAATGGCGCAGGCGTTCCGCCTGGCGCTGGAAGCGGGTGAGTTAGCCCGCAGTGCCGGATTGGGCCATCGCCAACGGGCCGCCGTTGCCTCCAGCCCGCTGACCGCGTTTCTCAGTCACTCAGAGGAGGTTCGCTGATGAGTGATAATTTCAGTAGCCGCTGGCAACAACTGGATTGGGATGACATCCAACTGCGCATCAACAGCAAAACCACACGCGATGTCGAACGGGCACTCAGCGCAGCAAAGCTGACGCGCGATGACTTTATGGCGCTGATTTCCCCCGCGGCAGCATCTTATCTGGAACCGCTGGCACAACGCGCCCGGCAACTGACGCGCCAGCGTTTCGGCAACGTGGTCAGCTTTTACGTTCCTTTGTATCTCTCCAACCTGTGCGCCAACGACTGTACCTACTGCGGTTTCTCCATGAGCAACCGCATCAAGCGCAAAACGCTCAACAGTGATGAGATCGAACAGGAATGTGCGGCGATCAAAGCACTGGGTTTTGAGCACCTGCTGCTGGTTACCGGTGAGCACCAGAACAAAGTGGGTATGGCGTATTTCCGCCAGCATCTGCCGCAAATCCGCCGCCATTTCAGCTCGTTGATGATGGAGGTTCAGCCGCTGGCAGAAGAAGAGTACGCCGAGTTGAAAGCTCTGGGGCTGGATGGTGTGATGGTCTATCAGGAAACCTACCATGCAGCCACTTACCAGCAACACCATCTGCGCGGGCAGAAACAGGATTTTCACTGGCGGCTGGCAACGCCGGATCGCTTAGGGCGCGCCGGGATCGACAAGATCGGCCTCGGCGCGCTGATCGGGCTTTCCAGCAGTTGGCGCGCCGACTGTTACCTGCTGGCGGAGCATCTGTTCTATCTACAGCAAACTTACTGGCAAAGCCGTTACTCGATATCGTTCCCCCGTTTGCGGCCCTGTGCCGGTGGGATCGAACCCGCTTCGGTGATGAGTGAATCGCAACTGGTGCAACTCATCTGTGCCTTCCGCCTGTTCGCTCCCGACGTTGAGCTTTCATTATCGACCCGTGAATCCCCTTTCTTCCGCGATCATATGATCCCGGTAGCCATCAACAACGTCAGCGCAGGTTCAAAAACCCAGCCAGGGGGTTACGTAGAAGACGCCCCCACGGAGCTGGAGCAGTTTGAACCGCATGATGGCCGGACACCGCAGCAGGTCGCACTTGCCATCAGTGCCGCAGGCTTACAGCCGGTGTGGAAAGATTGGGATGATTATCTGGGGCGCACTACGCAATAACCTGCAACGGTTACAAAGGTGCTCCAATAGTGCTGGAAGCAAAACGCAAAGCTCACAAGCCGAGCTGGTGCTGAAAATTGGCCCCGTTATAGTGGCAGCGTTGGTTATCAAACCCGAAGCCAACCAAGGTTATCTTCCCCCTCTTGATAACCTTGCCTTACCAAACCCCGGAGCGCGCGGATATCCCCCGCGCGTCTCCGGATTCTTGTTTGATCAATCCACAGCCTGAGGTTTCATACTCGCGCCGACGATCGCCGACAGCAGGCAGCCGATGGCCAGATAGGCAGCCACCAGATGCCAGGAGCCCCCCATAAATTCCACCAGCAAGACGGCGATAAAAGGCGTGAAGCCACCGCCGACAACGCTGGCAACTTGATAGCCAACCCCAGCCCCGCTGTAACGGTAGGCTGTACCAAATAATTCGGTAAACATCGGCTGCTGCACGCTGACGAGCATGTCGTGCGCCACGTTCCCGAGCATGATGGCGAAAAGTATAATCATCAGGGTATTACGGCTCTCTAGCGCCATAAAAAACGGCACTGCGCTAGCGAAACCGATTAACGCGCCAGTCACGTAGATCCGACGTCGGCCAAAGCGATCGGCCAAATAGGCAAAACAAGGAATAGAAACACAGCTCACCGCTCCCACCAATAAGCCGATGTTAAGAAACATGTCGCGCGCCAGACCAAGGTGAGTGGTGGAGTAATTCAGAGCAAAGGCCGTCACGATATACATCGTCAACAACTCACCCAACCTCAGGGCAATAATCAATAAAAATGCCTTGGGGTTTTGGCGCAACGCCTCAAAGATCGGGAATTTGCGTATTTTGTTGGCTCTGTCCTGCAGCGTTTTATTCGCTTCAAACTCCAGCGATTCATCCATACCGTTACGCACCCACCAGGCGATCGCAACCAGCACCAGGCTGAATAAGAACGGCAAACGCCAGCCCCAGCTTATGAACTCATCATTGGTGGTAAATTGGTTCACAATAGAAACCGAGCCGGTCGCCAGCAGCAACCCGACACCGAAGCCAATCTGTACCCCACTGCTGTAAAAGGCTTTTCTCTTTTTTGGCGCACTCTCAACCGCCAGCAGGGCGGCTCCGCCCCATTCACCGCCCACGGCAAACCCTTGAACTGCACGCAGCAGCACCAGCATAACCGGAGCCCACCAGCCAGCCGTCGCAAAAGAGGGTAACAAGCCAATCAAGGCGGTGGCGATCCCCATCATCCAAACGGTGATCATCAGCATGCGTTTGCGGCCCAATTTGTCACCGAAGTGCCCAAACACGATCCCACCCAGCGGGCGGAACAGGAAACCGACGCCAAAGGTCCCAAACGCGGCCAGCGTTCCCATCGTTGGGCTGACCTGAGGGAAAAACTCTGTATTAAACACCAGAGCGGCAACTATTCCGTACAGTAGAAAATCGTACCAGTCGACCACTGCGCCAACAAAGCTCCCTAACGCGGCACGGCGTGCTCGGCTGGGGGAGTGCTGGGTTGGCAGTGTAGTTTCGCTGTTTACAGCGGTGTCATTACTGATTGATAACCGGTTGTTATCCTGTGCGAGCACTGAGGGGGTTGAGGTATCCATGCCTATTCCGTTGTTTTAACTTTACAGGCACTTTACAACAAAAAGCCCTGGCTGTGATAGCCAGGGCTTTAGAACATCCAACCAATCAAAGATCGGCTTTAGATGGCTTACTCGTCGTCGTTGCCGCCCAGATTACCTGCATTCAGCAATTCGGCCAGGTTAGCCGTCGCTTCTGCCGCGCTCACCTGCGGAACAACCGGTGCTTCGCCCTGTGCTTTACGGCGCATACGGTCCTGGTGATAAGCGTAACCGGTACCGGCTGGGATCAGACGGCCCACGATGACGTTCTCTTTCAGACCACGCAGTTCATCACGCTTACCGGCAACCGCCGCTTCGGTGAGAACACGCGTCGTTTCCTGGAACGATGCAGCAGAGATGAAGGACTCGGTCGCCAAGGAAGCCTTGGTGATACCCAGCAGATCGCGCGAGAAGGTGGCTTCGATCTTGCCTTCAGCAGCAAGCTTACGGTTAGCAATCTTGACGCGTGATACTTCAGCCTGTTCGCCTTCCAGGAACTCGGTGCCACCCGCGCTGACGATGGTGCCTTTACGCAGCATCTGACGAACGATAACTTCGATGTGCTTATCGTTAATCTTAACGCCTTGCAGACGGTAAACTTCCTGCACTTCGTTGGTGATGTAGCGGGTTACCGCATGTACACCACGCAGACGCAGAATGTCGTGTGGAGATTCTGGGCCGTCGGAAACAACGTCACCACGTTCCACCACTTCACCTTCAAACACGTTGAGCTGACGCCATTTCGGAATCATTTCTTCGTAAGCGTCGCTGCCGTCCAGTGGTGAGATCACCAGGCGACGTTTGCCTTTGGTCTCTTTACCGAACGAGATAATCCCGCTGATTTCAGCCAGGATGGCAGGCTCTTTCGGACGACGTGCTTCGAACAGATCCGCAACGCGTGGCAGACCACCGGTAATATCCTTGGTACCGCCGGATTCCTGAGGAATACGCGCCAAAGTATCACCCGCACCGATCTGAATGCCGTCTTCCAACTGCACAATCGCTTTACCTGGCAGGAAGTATTGAGCAGGCATATCAGTACCTGGGATCAAGACATCGTCGCCTTTGGCATCAACGATTTTCAGTGCCGGACGCAGGTCTTTACCACTACCGGTACGCTCTGCGCTATCCAGTACCACCAGAGAAGACAAACCGGTCAGTTCGTCGGTCTGGCGAGTAATGGTCTGGCCGTCAACCATATCAGCGAAGCGGATAAAACCACTCACTTCACTGATAACAGGCATGGTGTGCGGATCCCAGTTAGCCACGGTCTCGCCGCCGTTAACTTCTGCACCGTCACCTTTGCCCATCACGGCACCGTAAGGCACCTTGTAGCTTTCTTTGGTACGACCAAATTCGTCGATCAGCTTCAGCTCGGTATTACGTGAAGTAATAACCAGCTTGCCCGTTGCGTTCATAACGAACTTAGCGTTGCTCAGCTTCAGGTTACCTTTGTTCTTCACCTGGATGCTGGATTCAGCCGCCGCACGAGATGCCGCACCACCGATGTGGAACGTACGCATCGTCAGCTGTGTACCCGGTTCACCGATGGACTGTGCCGCGATAACGCCGATGGCTTCGCCTTTGTTGATGATGTGACCACGTGCCAGGTCGCGACCATAGCAGTTTGCACACACACCAAAGTCGGTTTCACAGCTTACTACGGAACGCACCTTGACGCTGTCGACAGAGTTCTCTTCCAACAGATCACAGGTCTTCTCGTTCAGCAGGGTGTTACGTGGCACCAGAATATCTGCCGTACCCGGCTTGATGATATCTTCCGCCGTCACACGACCCAGAACGCGCTCACGCAGTGGCTCTTTAACGTCACCACCTTCGATAACCGGAGTCATCATGATGCCGTTGTGAGTACCACAGTCGTCTTCAGTTACTACCAGATCCTGCGCCACGTCAACCAGACGACGGGTCAGATAACCGGAGTTTGCTGTTTTCAATGCGGTATCCGCCAAACCTTTACGTGCACCGTGCGTAGAGATGAAGTACTGAAGTACGTTCAAGCCTTCACGGAAGTTCGCGGTGATTGGCGTTTCGATGATTGAGCCGTCTGGCTTCGCCATCAGGCCACGCATACCGGCCAACTGACGAATCTGAGCAGCAGAACCACGAGCACCGGAGTCGGCCATCATAAAGATGCTGTTGAAGGAAACCTGTTGTTCCACCACGCCGTCACGGTTAACCACGTCTTCAACCGACAGGTTTTCCATCATCGCTTTAGCAACACGTTCGTTCGCCGCAGCCCAGATATCGATCACTTTGTTGTAGCGTTCGCCCGCGGTAACCAGACCAGACTGGAACTGCTCCTGGATCTCGGCCACTTCGGTTTCCGCTTCTTCGATAATCTCTGCTTTCTTGGCTGGGATCACCATGTCATCGATACCGACAGAAGCACCTGAACGGGCCGCGTACGCAAAACCGGTGTACATGATCTGGTCAGCGAAGATAACGGTCGGCTTCAGGCCCAGGATGCGGTAACAGGTGTTCAGCATCTTGGAGATCGCTTTTTTGCCCAGAGGCTGGTTAACGATCGAGTACGGCAGACCTTTTGGTACGATCATCCACAGGATGGCGCGGCCAATGGTGGTATCAACGATAGTGGTCTGATGAACAGACTCGCCTTCGGTATTTTTGATCTCTTCGACAATACGCACTTTGACGCGCGCATGCAGAGAGGCAAGACCGGCGCGATAAACGCGTTCAGCTTCTTTCGGGCCCGTCAGAACCATGCCTTCGCCTTTGGCGTTAACACAGTCACGAGTCATGTAGTACAGACCCAAAACAACGTCCTGAGAAGGAACGATGATTGGCTCGCCGTTCGCTGGTGACAGGATGTTGTTGGTAGACATCATCAACGCACGCGCTTCCAACTGGGCTTCCAGCGTCAGCGGTACGTGCACGGCCATCTGGTCACCATCGAAGTCGGCGTTGTATGCCGCACAAACCAATGGGTGCAGCTGGATCGCTTTACCTTCGATCAGAACCGGTTCAAACGCCTGGATACCCAAACGGTGCAGGGTGGGTGCACGGTTCAGCAGGACCGGGTGTTCGCGGATCACTTCGTCGAGGATATCCCAAACGACAGCTTCTTCGCGCTCAACCATTTTCTTGGCAGCTTTGATGGTTGTGGCCAGGCCACGCAGCTCCAGCTTGCCGTAGATGAACGGTTTGAACAGCTCCAGTGCCATTTTCTTCGGCAGACCGCACTGATGCAGACGCAGGTATGGACCTACGGTGATAACAGAACGACCAGAGTAGTCAACGCGCTTACCCAACAGGTTTTGACGGAAACGGCCCTGCTTACCTTTGATCATATCGGCCAAAGATTTCAGAGGACGTTTGTTGGAACCGGTGATCGCACGGCCACGACGGCCGTTATCCAGCAGAGCATCTACCGCTTCTTGCAGCATACGCTTTTCGTTGCGCACGATGATGTCAGGCGCAGCCAGATCCAGCAGGCGTTTCAGACGGTTGTTACGGTTGATCACGCGGCGATACAGATCGTTCAGATCGGAAGTCGCGAAACGGCCACCATCCAGTGGAACCAATGGGCGCAGATCCGGCGGCAGTACCGGCAGCACGGTCAGGATCATCCACTCAGGCTTGTTGCCCGACTGAACGAACGCTTCCAGCAGCTTGATACGCTTGGTCAGCTTCTTACGCTTGGTTTCAGAGTTGGTTTCATTCAGTTCTTCACGCAGCTGCTCGCACTCGGCTTCCAGATCCATGTTTTTCAACAAGGCCTGAATAGCTTCTGCACCCATCTTGGCGTCGAATTCGTCACCAAACTCTTCCAACGCATCCAGATACTGCTCTTCAGTCAGGATCTGACGACGCTCGAGGTTGGTCATACCGCCTTCAACTACCACGTAGGATTCGAAGTACAGTACACGTTCGATGTCACGCAGCGGCATATCCAGCAGCAAACCGATGCGCGATGGCAGCGATTTCAGGAACCAGATGTGCGCAGTTGGGGAAGCCAGTTCGATGTGGCCCATGCGCTCACGGCGCACTTTGGTCTGGGTCACTTCAACGCCGCACTTCTCACAGATTACACCGCGGTGCTTCAAGCGCTTGTACTTACCGCACAGGCACTCGTAATCTTTTACCGGCCCAAAGATACGGGCACAGAAAAGGCCGTCACGTTCTGGTTTGAACGTACGGTAGTTAATGGTTTCCGGCTTCTTCACTTCGCCGAACGACCACGAACGGATCATGTCTGGCGATGCCAGAGCAATCTTGATCGCATCAAACTCTTCGGTCTTAGTTTGCGCTTTCAGAAACTTCAATAAGTCTTTCACGGATTGGCTCCTGTCGGAGTTAAACCTGTTGGGAACACGCTGCTCTTCATCTTTCAAACTGTAGCGTTGTTGGCTGCCTTCATTCACCCCAGTCACTTACCTGAGTAAGCTCCTGGGAATTCATTCAGTTGCAGCCTTGCTACAGCTTGAAATCTTTTGAGCACAATTGTGCGCCCGTGTGACCTGAACAACCACCCTCTGGCTCCCTAAGGCCGGGAGCCAGAGCCGGAGAAACGATTACTCGTCTTCCAGTTCGATGTTGATCCCCAGCGAACGGATTTCTTTCAACAGTACGTTGAAGGATTCCGGCATGCCAGGTTCCATACGGTGATCGCCATCCACGATGTTTTTGTACATCTTGGTACGGCCGTTGACGTCATCCGACTTAACGGTAAGCATTTCCTGCAAGGTGTAAGCTGCGCCGTAGGCTTCCAGCGCCCACACTTCCATCTCACCGAAGCGCTGACCACCGAATTGCGCCTTACCCCCCAGCGGTTGCTGAGTTACCAAGCTGTAAGAACCGGTAGAACGGGCGTGCATTTTATCGTCGACCAAGTGGTTCAGTTTCAGCATGTACATGTAGCCAACGGTGACCTGACGCTCAAACTGCTCACCGGTACGGCCATCAAACAGCGTAATCTGACCCGAAGTCGGGATACCACCCATTTCCAGCAATTGCTTGATTTCCGTCTCTTTCGCACCGTCGAAGACTGGCGTTGCGATTGGCATACCTTTTTTCAGGTTCTCTGCCAGACGCATCACTTCGTCGTCGCTGAAGGTGCTCAGATCGACTTTCTGGCAAACGCCATCGCCGAGATCGTAAGCTTTCTGGATGAACTCACGCAGCTTGGCCACTTCCTGCTGCTGCTTCAGCATTTGGTTGATCTTCTCACCAATGCCTTTCGCCGCCATACCCAAGTGGGTTTCCAGGATCTGACCGATGTTCATACGTGATGGAACGCCCAGCGGGTTCAGTACGATATCAACCGGCGTGCCGTTTTCATCGTAAGGCATATCTTCGATCGGGTTGATCTTGGAGATAACACCCTTGTTACCGTGACGGCCTGCCATCTTGTCACCCGGTTGGATCTGACGCTTAACCGCCAGATAAACCTTAACGATTTTCAGCACGCCTGGTGCCAGATCGTCGCCTTGGGTGATCTTACGACGCTTGGCATCCAGCTTTTTCTCAAAGTCGGATTTCAGTTCGTCATACTGCTCTGCCAGCTGTTCCAGTTGGTTTTGCTTCTCTTCGTCGGTCAGGCCCAGTTCCAGCCAGCGATCGCGTGGCAGCTTGCTCAGCTTCTCAGCTTCAATGCCACCGGCAACCAGCACCGCATGGATACGTGCAAACAGGCCAGCTTCCAGGATCTGCAGCTCTTCAGTCAGGTCTTTCTTCGCCTGCTTCAGTTGCATCTCTTCGATTTCTAACGCACGCTTGTCTTTTTCCACGCCATCGCGGGTGAAGACCTGCACGTCAATAACCGTACCGGAAACACCATTAGGTACGCGCAGAGAAGAATCTTTAACGTCAGACGCTTTCTCACCGAAGATCGCACGCAGCAGTTTTTCTTCTGGCGTCAGTTGGGTTTCACCTTTCGGCGTTACCTTACCAACCAGAATGTCGCCACCGGTCACTTCCGCACCGATATACACGATACCGGATTCATCCAGTTTGGAGAGCGCAGCTTCACCCACGTTCGGGATGTCGGCAGTGATCTCTTCAGGCCCCAGCTTGGTGTCACGAGACACACACGCCAATTCCTGAATATGGATGGTGGTAAAGCGATCTTCCTGTACCACTCGCTCGGAGACCAAAATGGAGTCTTCGAAGTTGTAGCCGTTCCAAGGCATGAACGCCACGCGCATGTTCTGGCCCAGCGCCAGTTCGCCCAGATCGGTGGACGGGCCATCAGCCAGCACGTCGCCGCGCTCGATCGGCTCACCCAGATTCACACACGGCATCTGGTTGATACAGGTGTTCTGGTTGGAACGGGTGTACTTGGTCAGGTTATAAATATCGATACCTGCTTCGCCCGGATACATCTCGTCTTCGTTAACTTTGATAACGATACGGGAAGCATCCACGTACTGGATCACACCGCCACGCTTGGCTACGGCAGTAACACCGGAGTCAACCGCTACGGCACGTTCCATACCGGTCCCCACCAGCGGCTTGTCAGCACGCAGAGTAGGCACCGCCTGACGTTGCATGTTCGCACCCATCAAGGCACGGTTGGCGTCATCGTGTTCCAGGAATGGAATCAGTGAAGCACCAACGGAGACAACCTGCTGGGTAGATACGTCCATATAGTCAACCTGGTCGCGGCTGAACAGGCTTGATTCGCCTTTGCTACGACAGGTAACCAGGTCCTCTTCAAAGCGGCCTTCTTCATCCAGGTTGGAGTTCGCCTGGGCGATAACGAAGTTGCCTTCTTCAATAGCAGACAGATAGTTGATTTCATCGGTCACCACGCCGTCGCGCACGCGGCGGTACGGGGTTTCCAGGAAGCCATACTCGTTGGTCTGTGCGTACACGGACAAGGAGTTGATCAGACCGATGTTTGGACCTTCCGGCGTTTCGATTGGGCACACGCGACCGTAGTGAGTCGGGTGTACGTCACGAACTTCAAAGCCTGCGCGTTCACGCGTCAGACCGCCTGGGCCCAGTGCAGAGATACGGCGTTTGTGCGTAATCTCAGACAGCGGGTTGTTCTGGTCCATAAACTGAGACAGTTGGCTTGAGCCGAAGAACTCTTTCACCGCCGCCGAAATCGGCTTGGCGTTGATCATGTCCTGAGGCATCAGGGTGTCCAGATCGCCCAGAGACAGACGTTCTTTAACCGCACGCTCAACACGCACCAGACCGACACGGAACTGGTTCTCGGCCATTTCGCCAACGGAACGGATACGACGGTTGCCCAAGTGATCGATATCGTCCACTTCGCCTTTACCGTTACGAATATCAATGAGCTTCTTCATCACTTCGATGATGTCGTCTTTGCTCAGGATACCCGAACCTTCGATCTCGTCACGCAGCAGAGAACGGTTGAACTTCATACGGCCAACCGCAGACAGATCGTAGCGGTCTTCAGAGAAGAACAGGTTCTCGAACAGGCTTTCCGCCGCTTCACGCGTTGGTGGCTCACCAGGGCGCATCATGCGGTAGATTTCTACCAGCGCGCTTAAGCGATCGGTGGTTGGATCGACGCGGATAGTCTCAGAGATATACGCACCGTGATCCAGATCGTTGGTGAACAGCGTTTCGATACGCTTGTGGCCAGACTGGCTCAGCTTGGCCAGCAGATCCAACGACAGCTCCATGTTGGCTGCGCAGATCAGCTCACCGGTATTGGTATCGATATAGTCCTTCGCGACCACTTTGCCCGCGATGTACTCAACCGGTACTTCAATACTCTGAATTTCGTCTTTTTCGAGCTGACGGATATGACGAGCAGTGATACGACGGCCTTTCTCAACGTAGATCTTACCGTTGGCTTCAATATCAAAGGACGCAGTTTCACCACGCAGACGCTCTGGAACCAGCTCCATCTGCAGCTTGTTATCACGGATCTCGAAAGCAATTTTTGCAAAGAACAGGTCAAGGATCTGTTCTGTGGTGTAGCTCAGGGCGCGCAGAATGATGGTCGCTGGCAGTTTGCGGCGACGGTCAATACGCACGAATAGGTTGTCTTTCGGGTCGAACTCGAAATCCAACCATGAACCACGGTAAGGGATGATGCGCGCGTTATACAGCACTTTACCCGAGGAGTGGGTTTTACCCTTATCGCTGTCGAAGAACACACCCGGACTACGGTGTAGCTGGGATACGATAACCCTCTCAGTACCGTTAATCACAAAGGTACCGTTTTCGGTCATGAGCGGAATTTCGCCCATATAGACTTCTTGTTCCTTGATGTCTTTGACCGTACCTTCTGGCGCTTCGCGCTCATAGATAACCAGGCGCAGTTTTACGCGCAGCGGTGCAGAATACGTCACACCACGAATCTGGCACTCTTTGACGTCGAACACCGGCTCACCAAGACGGTAGCTAACGTATTGCAGCTCCGAATTGCCACTGTAGCTCTGGATAGGGAAAACAGAACGGAATGCGGCTTCTAAGCCGTATTGCCCTTCAGGATCTTGCTCGATGAACTTCTGGAACGAGTCAAGCTGGATAGAAAGGAGATAAGGTATGTCCAGAACTTGTGGACGCTTACCAAAATCCTTACGAATACGTTTTTTCTCGGTATAGGAGTAAACCATAGGGTTCCTCAGCTCGCTGGAAAGTCGAACCATTTGTCTGCCCGGCATAGGACAGTTCATGCAACACCATTTTGTTGACCGGAAAGCGAGAACACTTTCCGCAATACCCGTTTCTATCACGCTTAAATCATTTCATTGCCTTTGCGGCAGATTCGGCTGCGGCAGGGAGAGCAGTATATTAAGTCGTCGATAGAAAGAAATATTGGGGTGAGTCAGTAGTCAAACAGTGTGAAACTCTACTGACGCCCTACAGCGCAAAAAGGCTGGTGACCAAAAAGTCACCAGCCATCAGTCTGTTAAGCCAGACTGCACTCTGAGAAGTTAAACTTATTTAACTTCAACAGAAGCACCAGCTTCTTCCAGAGATTTTTTCAGAGCTTCAGCGTCATCTTTGCTGATGCCTTCTTTCAGAACTGCTGGAGCAGATTCTACCAGGTCTTTAGCTTCTTTCAGGCCCAGACCGGTCGCACCACGTACTGCTTTGATAACAGCAACTTTGTTGCCACCAACAGCAGACAGTACAACGTCGAACTCAGTTTTTTCTTCTGCAGCTTCTACAGGACCAGCAGCAACAGCTACAGCGGCAGCAGCAGAAACGCCGAATTTTTCTTCCATAGCGGAAATCAGTTCAACAACGTCCATTACAGACATAGCGGCAACTGCTTCCAGGATTTGGTCTTTAGTGATAGACATAACAATTGTTCCTAAAATTCAGAAATAGTTTAAATACGTTAGCAAAGGCTAAGAAAGAGCGGCTTATGCAGCTTCTTTCTGATCGCGCAGAGCAGCCAGAGTGCGAACCAGTTTGCCGGCAGCGGCTTCTTTCATGGTTGCCATCAGGCGTGCGATTGCTTCATCGTAAGTAGGCAGCGTTGCCAAGCGGTCAATCTGTGCCGCAGGGATCAGCTCACCTTCAAAGGCCGCAGCTTTAACCTCGAATTTTGCATTCGCTTTCGCGAACTCTTTGAACAGACGAGCAGCAGCGCCCGGGTGTTCGTTAGAGAATGCAATCAAGGTTGGACCGACAAACGTGTCTTTCAGGCATTCGAACGGAGTGCCTTCAACTACGCGGCGCATCAGGGTGTTACGAACAACACGCATGTAAACGCCAGCTTCACGACCTGCTTTACGCAGTTCAGTCATTTTATCTACAGTAACGCCACGGGAATCCGCAACAACCGCAGACAGCGCGCCTTTGGCCACTTCGTTGACTTCAGCAACAATCGCTTGTTTGTCTTGAAGATTTAATGCCATTAGCTTTTTGCTCCTGGATTAGCCGGGGAAAATCCCCGGAACTCACTTCACTTAACGCCTTGTGTAACACAGGGTGATAAGCGGCTTAACACGGTGAGCAGAATCCAGCAAAGACCATTCTCTATAAAAAGAAAAAATTTCTTTAGGCTCTGTCACCGTCTACGCAGGAAAATTAAGCACCTTTCGGCACACCTGCGGTCTTGGACGGAGGCCTGGATAGGCCAGGCTCCAACCGAAAAATCTGTTGCTCCGCCTACAGCGGAACCTTGGGGCATAAGATTCTAGGTGAATCTTTACCCCAAGTCAAAGCGATAATCACCTGGTGATTAGTTCGCTACAGCAGTCAAACCGCTCTGATCGATGGCAACGCCAGCACCCATGGTGGTGGAGAGGCTAACTTTCTTGATGTACACGCCTTTCGCCTGAGATGGTTTTGCTTTTTTCAGCGCAACCAACAGAGCTTCCAGGTTTTCTTTCAGTTTGTCTGCGTCGAAATCAACCTTACCGATAGTGGTATGGATGATGCCGTTTTTATCGTTACGATAACGAACCTGGCCTGCTTTAGCATTTTTCACTGCTTCAGCAACGTTCGGAGTAACGGTACCCACTTTCGGGTTTGGCATCAGGCCACGTGGACCCAGAACCTGGCCCAGTTGACCTACAACGCGCATTGCATCTGGGGAAGCAATAACAACGTCGAAGTTCATTTCGCCTTTCTTGATCTGCTCAGCCAGATCTTCCATACCTACCAGCTCTGCGCCAGCCGCTTTAGCAGCTTCAGCGTTAGGGCCCTGGGCAAATACGGCAACGCGAACGGAACGACCGGTGCCGTGCGGCAGAACGGTAGCACCACGTACGTTTTGGTCTGATTTACGAGCGTCGATGCCGAGATTAACAGCAACGTCAACGCTTTCTACGAATTTAGCGGTGGCCAGCTCTTTCAGCAGAGCAACAGCTTCGGTGATGTCATACTGTTTAGTAGCATCAACTTTGTCACGGATCACGCGCATGCGCTTGGTCAGCTTAGCCATCTCTTAATCCTCCACTACCAGGCCCATGGAACGAGCGGTACCTTCAATGGAGCGAGTCATCGCTTCAACGTCAGAACCAGTCATGTCCGCAGCTTTGGTTTCTGCGATTTCACGTACCTGAGCACGAGTCACTTTACCGACTTTGTCTTTATTCGGCTTACCGGAACCAGACTTAACACCGGCCGCTTTTTTCAGCAGAACTGCTGCTGGCGGGGTTTTGGTAACGAAAGTGAAGGAGCGATCAGAATAAACAGTAATAACAACAGGGATCGGCAGACCTTTTTCAACGCTGTCAGTCTTAGCGTTGAATGCCTTACAGAATTCCATGATGTTAACACCTTGCTGACCCAGAGCAGGGCCGACTGGCGGGCTCGGGTTAGCCATACCGGCTGCAACTTGCAGCTTGACGTAGGCTTGTACTTTCTTGGCCATTGAAATTTCCTCGTATGGGTAGTATCGCCTCCTGAGAGGCTCCCCGTGTTTCGCCGCGCTCCAAGAGCGAAGCATCTAAAAACAAAAGGCGCGAAATTGTAGTTCAATTCCGCGCCTCTGACAAGCCACAAATCTGCTTGTATTGCTGATTAATTGATCAGCCTTTTTCGACCTGACTAAAGTCCAGTTCCACTGGCGTTGCACGGCCAAAGATGGAAACAGAAACCTTCAGGCGGCTTTTCTCGTAGTCCACTTCTTCAACAACACCGTTGAAGTCTGCAAACGGGCCATCGTTGACGCGCACCAGTTCACCTGGTTCAAACAAGGTTTTCGGACGTGGTTTGTCGCCCACCTGCTGCAGGCGGTTCATAATCGCATCCACTTCTTTGTCGCTGATCGGTGCAGGACGATCGGAAGTTCCACCGATGAAGCCCATAACACGAGGAACGCTGCGCACCAGGTGCCAGCTAGCGTCATTCATCACCATCTGGACCAATACATAACCAGGGAAGAATTTACGCTCGCTCTTACGACGCTGACCACCACGGATTTCAACCACTTCTTCCGTAGGTACCATGACTTCGCCGAACAGTTCTTCCATATCGTGCAGTTTGATATGTTCACGCAGCGATTGAGCTACGCGACCTTCAAAACCGGAAAACGCCTGAACGACGTACCAACGTTTTTTTGGGGCTTCAGACATTTTAGAACCTCAGGCCAGTAATAAACGATACCAGACGGACTAGAATACCATCCAGCCCCCACAGAATCAGTGACATCACGGCAGTTACCGCGGCAACGATCAACGTGGTATGTAACGTTTCCTGACGAGTTGGCCAGATCACTTTGCGTACTTCAGTACGCGCTTCGCGCGCAAACGCGACGGTAGCTTTACCTTTAGTGGTCATCAATGCCACTGCGCCAGCAACAACAATGATCAGTACAACTGCCAGCGCACGCAGTGGCAGGCTGAAATCACGGTAATAATAGTTACCGACAATAGCCATAACCAGCAGAACGGCGACGATCAGCCACTTAGCCACTTCAAGGCCACGTCCGCTCCCTTGAGCCTCGGTATTCGCACTCATAAACCAACCTGTCACAATGATTCGAACAAATAACTTTGCCTCGCAACGCGAGGCAAACCAAACCGATCAGATGCTGCTTAGCAGCACTCGGTGTTTACGCTATGACGTATTTCAGTCAATACGGTTTAAGAGCCCATCTCACCAATGATTATGGCTGCAAAATCGCTGATGAGATAGGTTCTAGTTCACAGCGTATAAAAAGGGCATCAAATGATGCCCTTTTACCGCATGTCGCGTCAAATATTATCAGCGATTAAGCGATAACTTTGGCAACAACGCCCGCACCTACAGTACGGCCGCCTTCACGGATTGCGAAACGCAGACCGTCGTCCATCGCGATTGGGTGGATCAGCGTGACTTTCATGTTCACGTTGTCACCTGGCATTACCATCTCTACGCCTTCTGGCAGTTCGATGGTACCGGTCACGTCAGTTGTACGGAAGTAGAACTGTGGACGGTAGCCTTTGAAGAATGGCGTATGACGGCCACCTTCTTCTTTGCTCAGGATATACACTTCTGAATCAAACTGTGTGTGCGGCTTGATTGAACCTGGTTTAGCCAGAACCTGACCACGTTCGATATCTTCACGCTTGATACCACGCAGCAGAACACCCACGTTCTCACCCGCACGGCCTTCGTCCAGCAGTTTGCGGAACATTTCAACGCCAGTACAGGTAGACTTAACGGTGTCTTTGATACCAACGATTTCAACTTCTTCACCAACCTTGATGATACCGCGCTCTACACGACCGGTAACAACGGTACCACGACCGGAGATGGAGAAGACGTCTTCAATTGGCAGCAGGAATGGCTTGTCAATCGCACGCTCTGGTTCTGGGATGTAAGAATCCAGGTAACCAGCCAGCTCGATGATCTTCTCTTCCCACTCTGGCACGCCATTCAGCGCCTGCAGAGCTGAACCACGAACCACCGGCAGATCATCACCAGGGAAGTCATAAGCAGACAGAAGTTCACGCACTTCCATTTCTACCAGCTCCAGCAGCTCTTCATCATCAACCATGTCACATTTGTTCATGAACACGATGATGTAAGGAACGCCAACCTGACGACCCAGCAGGATGTGCTCACGGGTCTGCGGCATTGGGCCGTCGGTCGCAGCAACTACCAGGATCGCGCCGTCCATCTGAGCAGCACCGGTGATCATGTTTTTCACGTAGTCGGCGTGCCCTGGGCAGTCAACGTGCGCGTAGTGACGAGTCGGGGTGTCATATTCAACGTGAGAGGTGTTGATGGTGATACCACGAGCTTTTTCTTCTGGCGCGTTATCGATCTGATCGAAAGCACGTGCGTTACCGCCGTAGGTTTTAGCCAGTACGGTAGTGATTGCAGCAGTCAGGGTAGTTTTGCCGTGGTCAACGTGGCCGATAGTACCGACGTTAACGTGCGGTTTTGTACGTTCAAACTTTTCTTTAGACATCGATTGTCCCTCTAAGACACGGATAAATCGGTGGTATCACCACATCAACCAAGCATTTGCTTGTTGAATCCAGAACAGAAAGAAAATCAGGGGGCGAGAAATTAAGAAGTGGTGCTGATAGGCAGATTCGAACTGCCGACCTCACCCTTACCAAGGGTGCGCTCTACCAACTGAGCTATATCAGCACATCTTGGAGCGGGCAGTGGGAATCGAACCCACATCATCAGCTTGGAAGGCTGAGGTAATAGCCATTATACGATGCCCGCATCCTGGAACTCGGCTACCTGATTTTTCTGTAGAATTTTTAGGCGTGAGAAAAGGATTGTTTGTCGCTTAACTCTTCACCCTTCGTGCCGACGGCTTTTGCTATCTGGCGCGAACTTTTCAGAAGGCTTTCGCCTTCTCCGTGACGACTTAAATTGCTTTAAGTCACCACAGTTTAATCCCGTTGCTAGGATTGAATTTGGTGGTGGGGGAAGGATTCGAACCTTCGAAGTCTGTG
>NZ_MOXD01000019.1:0-4102 GCF_001976145.1 Serratia oryzae | reverse complement strand
AATTTTAACTACTGTGACTTGAATGGTGCCGGCTACCGGAATCGAACTGGTGACCTACTGATTACAAGTCAGTTGCTCTACCTACTGAGCTAAGCCGGCATCAAGTGCAGCGCATTCTAGGTAGAGCTGACGGGCTATGCAACAAAAAATTTGCGTTCCGCGCACTATCGCTCATAAATCATTCGATTTTGCCTGTCAGTTAGCAATTCACCCTGTAGGTCGTACTCTTATTCATCAAACACAGACATTATTCTGTACAACTTTATACATTTTTTGCAAGGGTTACCCGGTGTTTCTCCACGCTAGCTATCGGCTAATACGTAATCTGACAAGAAAACTGTGATCGTGATCGGCGCATCCACTTCAAAGGGCAACTGCTAGGCTATGTCGTTGCCCCATGTTTACTCTCATGTCTGTGGTGATTATTCACGACAAGCCTCGGTTGTTTGCTGCCACACCGTCTTCTCACGCCATCATCACTGAATTGAGAATAGTATCTTCACCAAAGGATGGCGCTTTGCAGCTACTCTCAACCAACTGCGTGTCTGTTCGCACTATTGGCATAAACTCATGCTAATCGGTAACATTTGCGAAAAAAGTCTACGCCAAAAACGAAGCTGTCTATAATATGCAGCTTGTTTATTCTCTGGAGTTGGCGTTCGGCGCCGTTCCCAACCTGCGTTAACAGGCAGAATTTGGCTTATGATAAAAAGAGAGCAATCTTTAGCAACGCCATATCTTCAGTTTGATCGTACCCAATGGGCTGCATTGCGAAACTCAGTACCACTGACGCTGTCGGAAGAAGAAATTGTTAAACTGAAGGGGATTAACGAGGATCTCTCTTTGGAAGAGGTGGCGCAAATCTACTTGCCACTTTCACGGTTGCTGAACTTCTACATCAGTTCCAACCTGCGTCGCCAAGCGGTTCTTGAACAATTTCTGGGCACAGATGGCCAGCGCATACCCTATGTTATTGGTATTGCAGGCAGTGTAGCCGTGGGTAAAAGTACGACAGCACGTTTATTGCAAGCACTGCTGAGCCGCTGGCCTGAACACCGCAGCGTAGAGTTGATTACTACCGATGGTTTTTTGCATCCAAACAAAGTATTGAGCGAACGCGGTTTGATGAAGAAAAAAGGCTTCCCGCAATCCTACGATATGCATAGTCTGGTGAAATTCGTTTCGGAGGTCAAATCGGGGGCTAGGCGTGTCACCGCCCCGGTTTATTCTCATTTAATTTATGATGTTGTTCCTGAAGGTCATAAGGTTATTGAGCAACCTGATATTCTGATTCTTGAAGGGTTGAATGTTCTGCAAAGTGGTATGGATTACCCGCACGATCCTCACCGCGTCTTTGTCTCTGATTTTGTTGACTTTTCAATATATGTTGATGCGCCAGAAGACTTATTGCAAACATGGTATATCAACCGTTTCTTGAAATTCCGTCAGGGCGCATTCTCTAATCCTGACTCTTATTTCCATAGCTATGCAAAACTTCCGGAGGCAGAAGCGATTAATATCGCCACTCAGTTATGGAATGAGATTAACGGATTGAATTTACACCAGAATATACTACCGACTCGCGAAAGAGCCAGTCTGATTATGACCAAAAGTGCCAACCATGCTGTAGAAAGCGTGAGGTTGAGAAAGTAGCCATGAAATAAGAGAGGCTATCAACCTCTCTTATTTCAAAGCATTATTCAGCACTACGTAAAGATATTTCACCACCAATAAAAGGTTTAACGACACCATCCTGTTCAAGTAGTAATGCTCCTTGTTGGTCAATACCTCTGGCAATGCCAAAAATCTGTTGTTCACCAATTAAAAGTTTAACCGGTCGATCAATAAAGTTATCCAATTGGCGCCAACGGGTAATAAACGGTGAGAGTCCTTCGGTTTCGAACTGCATCAATGAACGGCGTAATTCATTAAGCAAGGTTGCCGCCAATTCATTGCGATCGATATTAATCCCTGTTTCTTGCAGATTAATCCACTGCTGATCGATCTTATTGGCATACGTTTCACGCATCGCCATGTTAATGCCAGCACCGAGTACCAACTGCGCTGCATCCCCTGTCCTGCCGGTTAGTTCAACGAGAATACCGGCTAGTTTCCGATCGTTAAGATACAGATCGTTTGGCCACTTAACTCGTACTTGCTCTGCTCCTAAGCGTTGAAGTACTTCAGCCATCACGATGCCAATAACCAGGCTTAGCCCCATTGCCGCTGCTGGCCCTTGCTCAAGGCGCCAGAACATCGACAGGTAAAGGTTGGCACCAAAAGGTGAAACCCATTGCCGCCCACGCCGCCCACGCCCCGCATGCTGGTATTCTGCGATACAAGCATCACCAGAGGTTAGCTCCGCAATTCGATCTAATAGATATTGATTCGTCGAATCAACAACCGGTAGAACCGTTACTCGCTTGTCTTCCAACTTATCGAGAATATGTTCCGCATCCAGTAAATTCATCACTCCTGGTAGGCTGTAGCCTTTACCTGGCACGGTAAACACGTCCAGCCCCCATTCTCGAATAGTCTGAATATGCTTGTTAATCGCCGCTCGACTCATGCCCAGGGATTCACCCAAATGCTCACCGGAGTGAAACTCTCCGTCCGCCAGAAGTGAGACGATCTTAAGCGGTACCTTGGTGTCCTTCATGACAGAACCTCAACTGCATCCAGTTCACCGGTTGCCCCAATAAAGCGGACCTCCGGTTCCAGCCAGACATTAAATTTCTCTGCCACCTTATTGCGGACATGCCTCGCTAGTGCCACCACATCCTGGCTACTGGCACTATCTGCATTGACCAACACCAGGGCTTGCTGACGGTGTACCGCTGCACCACCAATCTGGTATCCCTTTAACGCGCACTGTTCGATGAGCCAACCAGCAGCCAACTTTACTTGCCCATCCAACTGTGGGTAATGAGGCATCGTTGGATACTCAGCTAGCAACATATTAGCCTCTTCCTCGCTCACCTGAGGGTTTTTAAAGAAACTGCCTGCATTACCTGTTATGCGTGGGTCAGGCAACTTGCTGCGCCGCATAGCGCATACTGCATCAAAAACCTGCTGTGGTGTCACTGTACGCGGATCCAGTTTAGTAAGATCACCGTAGTTTAGTAGCGGGTCCCATTGCTTACTGAGCCGTAAACCGACTCCCACAATAATGTAGCCAACTTTAAACTCATGCTTAAATACGCTTTCACGGTAACCAAACTCGCAACGCTCGGGATTCATGCGATCAATCTCACCCGTATTCAGATCCAGCAAATCCACATATTCACAAACCTGCTTCAGTTCGAAGCCATAGGCACCGATGTTTTGGATCGGTGCAGAACCTACCAGGCCAGGGATTAATGCCAGATTTTCCAAACCAGGAATACCTTGCTCCAGGGTCTGACTCACTAAGTAGTGCCAATTCTCACCAGAGCTGACATGTAGATGCCAGGCATCATCCTCTTCCCTGACTTCAATACCTTTCAGGCTATTGATCATGACTGTACCGGCGAAATCCTCCAAGAACAGAACATTACTTCCCTCACCGATTACCAGTAGTGGCTCCCGGCGCTTTTGCGCTTTCTGCCAAGCCTTAATCATCATTTCAATTTTTTCAGCAATAACTAAATGCGCCGCTTTGACCGGAAGCGCAAAAGTATTGTGTTTTTTTAAAGAAGTGTTTTCAGTAGACATGACGTTAAATACTCTTACGTAATAAACTACCATCTAGTCTACTCGATTCAACGAATATGGCTATTATTTGTTTTATTACTTTGATTTTTAATTGTCATCTAACAAATTTTTCTCAAAAAGAATTATAAACGTCTTTCAATATCATAATGATACGAAAATCACCTTGTTCCTATCACCCCAGCCCTCTGATTTATATAAGGTGTACAGATATTATTTATATGTATGAATATTGGATTTTACGCTTAAAAAATAAATTCTTCGTGGATATTGGTGATAGGAATTTTCGCTATATTTAATCATTCGCAAAGTTGGGAACGATAGCATATCAATAGAAGGTTTCTTAGGTGAAAGGAGTTATATCGCTAAGCAAAACGCAAAAAGACCATCCTTACGGATGGCCTTCTGCTTG
>NZ_MOXD01000018.1:36860-37203 GCF_001976145.1 Serratia oryzae | reverse complement strand
CCGGAGTGAACGCACCACTGGTGTTCGGGTTGTCATGCCAATGGCACTGCCCGGTAGCTAAGTGCGGAAAAGATAAGTGCTGAAAGCATCTAAGCACGAAACTTGCCTCGAGATGAGTCTTCCCTGGTCCCTTGAGGACCCTAAAGGAACGTTTAAGACTAAGACGTTGATAGGCTGGGTGTGTAAGTGCAGCGATGCATTGAGCTAACCAGTACTAATGAACCGTGAGGCTTAACCTTACAACACCGAAGGTGTTTTTGTGAGAGAGTAAGTAGATTTAATTTTCAGCGAATGTTCCGAGATTGGTTTTGATGGTTGCAGAAAGAATGCAACGGTTGAAATG
>NZ_MOXD01000018.1:0-36726 GCF_001976145.1 Serratia oryzae | reverse complement strand
CAAGCAGAAGGCCATCCGTAAGGATGGCCTTTTTGCGTTTTGCAATTGAGATTCAGACAATTACAAACTCATCCCCGCATGAATCGGGTAGAGTGGGTTTGCCGAGTCGTGTGGCACATCTTCTTTTTGCTGCAAAACAGCATCCCAGCTTGAAGGCAGTTCAAACGGCAATTTGCCTTCAGGCTTTGCCTTACCACTGATGATATCGAAAAGTGTGGCATCAGAACTGCCGAAGTTTGCCAATAAAGCATCTGTTTTATCGACGATGTTTGTGAGTATTGCCGGACGATCGAGATAAATTGACGTGATGGTCGGTATACCCTGCAGTTTCACCTGTTTGATGATCTGGTAATCAGCACTGCCGCTGTAAATACCGGGTTTCTCATCCAATACCACGCTTGCCTGATCGTCGAACCCCAGTTGCCCGAAATGCACAGCGCCGAACGGATAGTGTGGATCTGTCTGGTAAGGCGTATTCACACGAAGTACCGCAATATCGGCTGCTTCAGGTGTGTTGACAACCGTTAGCCCGTAGCTGGCCGCAACTTCGGCGTTGACGTTATACAGGAAGACCTTTTTACCCGTAAGTGACATAGGTAACAGGTTATTGTCGTTTTTCAGCAAGACGTGCGAACGGCGCTGTGCGTCAGTCGCCTGTTGTTGAAAGTCATTGTTACCCACCAGCGTTGCGGCAGCTGTTTCATCAACGTAGGGATTTTCGAACAACCCAAGGACGAATTTCTGTTTTAGGATTCTGACGACGGATGCATCAAGACGCGCGGTGGTAATCTGCTGCTCCTCCACCGCGGCAATCAAATCACTGGGATCGCTGGTTCCGCCAAACTGATCGATACCCGCATCCACAGCTTTCACTATTCGCTCCTGACGCGTCAGAGTTTCAACCCCCCAAGGCATGCCGATAGGCACGACAGCGAATGGCGAAATACCTGCGCTGACTTGCGCATCGCTCATACCGGTAATGCAGGTGCCATCACAATCTGACAAGATCCCCCAATCGCTCAGGATCACGCCATCAAAGGCGTAACGCCCACGCAGGATGTCCGTTAGAACTTGTTTGTTAAAGCCGAATCCTACCGACTCAATGAGCGCGTCTTTATACCAAAGGTCGAGCGGTTGGCCATAATAGGGCATGACCGAAGCCACTTTGGCAGCAAATGCGCCTTCGAACGGTACCAGATGATACTCAAAGTTGTCTCCTGGATAGACCTGTTCTTTGCCGTAAGAGTTATGAGGATCCAAGCCACTCAACTGTGGCCCACCGCCAGCGAAGTGTTTTACTACCGTAATGACGCTGTCTTTATTCAAGCCGTTACTGCCGTTCTGGAAACCCTCAATGTAGGCTTGTGTCATCCTCTTTGAGATCTGGTTATCTTCACCGAATGTTCCGTTGATCCGCCCCCAGCGTGGTTCGGTCGCCAGATCTGCCTGCGGAGACAAAGCCATCTGGATCCCTACTGCCCGATATTCTCTCCGGGCAATATCACCAAATTTTTTCATCAGTTCTACATCATCGATCGCAGCAAATCCCAGCGTCTCAGGCCATTGGGAGAAACTGCCCGCGACGATACTGGTTGCATTCGGATCGTTGGTGAAATGGTTTCGCGGATCGGTGCTGATGATAATTGGGATACCAAGGCGGGTCCCCTCCGCAGCTTGCTGTATCTGGTTATTATCATGGGAAATGTAGTTGGGATTGCCAGCCATACGGGTAATGAACGTATTGACGGCATTATCGACGATCTCTTTTTTAGCGGCTTCAACATCCACACGTCCTGCAGAGAGCGGCAATGTGCCATGCATCATCAGCCCGGCTTTTTCTGCGGTGGTCATCAGGGAGGCCAAATTGTTGGCTCGCGTGGTTGCATCCAGGCGCCAGTCTTCATAAGGATCGAGTTTATTGTTTCTGTTGAGATCTTTGAACTTCAGCCCGCCGACTTCCAATAGCTTGACATCCCGATAGCCCAAGTCAGCCTGTTTAGGCTCGCCAGCATTGACAGTGTCGCTATCATTACAGCCACTCAGGCCCAGAGCCATAAAACTCGCCAAAGACATTGCGGTACCGATCTTTCCTATTTGCATTGGTCTATCTCCATTTTAGTGACAAAACGGCCAGGAGCAGGTCATAAACCCACCTCAGATTTTTTCCCCTAAAAGAAACAACGAAATAGTTTGGATACTTCCCAGCGAAAAATATGCAGAAATACTGACTATGCTAACGTTCTATTTTTTTGGACTATAAAATAAATAACCACTGATATATGAGAGAGAGTTCAATCTTTGAACAATTGCTTTTCAGCCTTTGGTCATGATTTTTGGGCTAATGTGGTATTTTTTAAACCGGAATGAGTCATTTTATATACGAATAATTTTATGAAGAAAAAGATATCGCTTTTAACTGGCGATCCAGCAGTGGTTTTCCCTGACGATAAAAAGGCTCCCTAAGGAGCCTTTGGTGAGCGCTAATATCAGTGCTTTGCACTTTGTGAGATACCCAGCCCTGTTTGTGAACGTACAAATTGGAAACGGAAGCGTTCACGTTCTTGCTGCCCAGCGAGAGAGTTGTCGGTAACAGAGAAGAACCAGGTGCCGATAAACGCGGCCAACATTGAGAACAGGGCCGGATATTCATACGGATAGATAGGTTTAGCATGACCCAGGATTTGTACCCAGATGGTTGGGCCGAGGATCATCAGGATCACTGCGGTTAACAGGCCGAGCCAGCCGCCGATCATGGCTCCACGGGTAGTCAGGCGTGACCAATACATGGAAAGAATGATAATTGGGAAGTTACAGCTGGCGGCGATGGAAAACGCCAAGCCCACCATAAAGGCGATATTCTGCTTTTCAAACAGAATACCCAAGGCAATTGCGACGAGCCCCAATACCAAGACTGTGATCTTGGAGACTTTAAGCTCATTACGCTCGGTTGCTTTACCGTCTTTAATCACACAGGAATACAGATCGTGAGAAACCGCAGAAGCGCCAGCCAGCGTCAGCCCGGCGACCACCGCCAGAATAGTGGCGAATGCCACGGCGGAGATAAAGCCGAGGAAGAAGTTGCCGCCAACGGCGTTAGCCAAGTGCACTGCGGCCATATTGTTGCCACCCAGCAGGGCTCCGGCTGCATCTTTAAACGCCGGGTTGGCACTGACTAGCAGGATCGCCCCAAAGCCGATAATAAAGGTCAGGATATAGAAATAACCGATAAAGCCGGTGGCATAGAGCACGCTTTTACGCGCTTCTTTGGCATCGTTAACGGTGAAGAAACGCATCAGTATGTGCGGCAGGCCTGCAGTACCGAACATTAATGCCAAGCCCAAAGAGAGCGCAGAGATGGGATCGGAAACCAACCCACCAGGGCTCATGATAGCAATTCCTTTCGGGTGGACCTTCACGGCTTCGGCAAACAGGGTATTGAAGTTAAAGTTGACCGACTTCATAACCATCAATGCCATAAAACTAGCACCAGCGAGTAATAGAACGGCCTTGATGATTTGTACCCAGGTGGTAGCCAGCATGCCGCCAAACAACACGTATAACACCATCAATATACCAACCAGTATGACGGCGACATGGTAATTGAGGCCAAATAGCAGTTGGATCAGTTTGCCTGCGCCGACCATCTGAGCGATCAGATACAGCGCCACCACTACCAGTGAGCCACAGGCGGACAGAGTACGGATGGGTTTCTGTTTAAGCCGGTAAGAGGCAACGTCGGCGAAAGTATAGCGCCCGAGGTTACGTAACCGTTCGGCAATCAGGAACAGAATGATAGGCCAACCAATCAGGAAACCGATGGAATAGATCAGGCCATCGTAACCGGAGGTATACACTAAGGCCGAGATTCCGAGAAACGACGCGGCAGACATAAAGTCACCGGCAATCGCCAAGCCGTTTTGCAGCCCGGTAATGCGCCCGCCTGCCGTGTAGTAATCCCCACGGGAGCGGGTGCGTTTGGAAGCCCAGTAGGTGATGTATAGCGTGGCACCCACAAACAGAATGAACATGATAATGGCTTGAATGTTCAAGGGTTGGCGCTGTACTGCGCCGCCAATCGCATCGGCATGACTCAGGCCTGGCAATGCCAACAGGGTGATAGCGGATATCAGTCGCTTCATTGCTGCACCTCGCGCAGGATTTCGGCGTTAAGACGATCGAATTCACCGTTGGCACGGTAAACATAAATCCCGGTCAAAACAAAAGAGATCACGATCAACCCGACACCGATCGGGATCCCGCGCGTAATGGTCAACCCTGCAGCGATCGGCGTGCCAAGCCAATGGGGATCGAAAGCGATCAGAAAAATAAAGCCAACGTACAATGTGAGTGTGATCAGCGAAAGGAGCCAGGCGAAACGGCTGCGTTTTCTCACCAGTTCCTTGAAGCGCGGGTTTTCCTCAATCCTTTGATAAATGTTGTCATTCATCTAAGTCTCTCCAGTAGGTGTTGATCGAGTACGCTGCGCTATACCTCGCATTTTTAAGATGCCTTGCGGCCTCTTGAAATCAGTCGGGTATGTAAGCCGTTCCCTCCGAGGTGGAGGGAACGGCCGGGGCGGCGCAAGTCAGGATGGAACTTTGATTGATTGTTTTTCTTCCAACAGCTTGTCGACTACAGCTGGATCCGCCAGCGTTGAGGTATCCCCCAGGTTGCTAGTGTCACCAGCAGCAATTTTGCGCAGAATACGCCGCATGATCTTGCCGGAACGCGTTTTTGGTAACGAATCGGTCCAATGCAGCACGTCTGGCGTGGCGAGCGGGCCGATCTCTTTACGCACCCAGTTACGCACCTCGGTATAGAGCTCTGGCGTGGGTTCTTCACCATGATTCAGCGTGATGTAGGCATAAATCGCCTGGCCTTTGATGTGGTGTGGAATACCCACTACCGCAGCCTCGGCAATTTTTGGGTGAGCCACCAGTGCTGATTCGATCTCTGCGGTACCCAGACGGTGGCCAGAGACGTTCAGCACGTCATCGACGCGGCCAGTGATCCAGTAATAGCCATCTTCATCGCGGCGGGCACCGTCCCCGCTGAAATACATGCCTTTGAAGGTGGAGAAGTAGGTCTGCTCGAAGCGATCGTGGTCACCGAACAGGGTGCGCGCTTGCCCAGGCCAGGAATCGGTGATCACCAGGTTACCCTCGCAGGCTCCTTCCTGTGGTTCTCCCATGTTGTCCACCAGCGCTGGCTGCACGCCAAAGAATGGTCGGGTGGCGGAACCGGCTTTCAGTTCGGTGGCGCCAGGCAGCGGGGTGATCATGAAGCCGCCGGTTTCGGTCTGCCACCAGGTATCGACGATGGGGCATTTACCGTTACCAATCTTGTTGTAATACCATTCCCAGGCCTCCGGGTTGATAGGCTCACCGACCGACCCCATGATGCGTAGCGAATCGCGCTTGGTGCCTTCGATGGCCTTGTCCCCCTCCGCCATCAGAGCGCGGATCGCGGTTGGCGCGGTGTAGAGAATATTGACCTGATGTTTATCGACCACCTGTGACAGGCGGTTCACCCCTGGGTAATTGGGTACGCCTTCAAACATTAGCGTCACTGCGCCGCAGGCCAGTGGGCCATACAGCAGGTAGCTGTGGCCGGTGACCCAGCCCACGTCGGCGGTACACCAGTAGATATCGCCATCGTGATAATCGAAGACGTATTTGAACGTCATCGCCGCATAAACCAGATAACCGCCGGTAGTATGCACCACGCCTTTGGGTTTGCCGGTCGAGCCGGAGGTATAGAGGATGAACAACGGGTCTTCCGCGTTCATCTCTTCCGGCGGGCAGTCGGCGGAGACGCCTGCTGTCAGTTCGTGCCACCACAGGTCGCGCCCTTCCTGCCAATAGCCCGGTTTACCGGTGCGTTGGAACACCACCACATTGCTGATGCTTGTCACCCCAGGGTTCTGCAGCGCATCGTCCACGTTCTTTTTCAGCGGCACGGAACGGCCAGCGCGCAGGCCTTCATCAGCGGTGATCACCAGTTTGGCATTGCAGTCGATAATACGGCCCGCCACGGCTTCCGGTGAAAAACCGCCAAAAATTACGGTATGTATGGCACCTATGCGAGCACAGGCCAGCATGGCGATGGCGGCTTCCGGCACCATGGGCATATAGATAGCAACGACGTCGCCTTTCTTCACCCCAAGCTTTTTCAGCACATTGGCAAACTGGCAGACGTCATGGTGCAGTTGTTTATAAGTGACTTTTTTCGACTGGCTAGGGTCATCACCTTCCCAAATGATGGCGGTTTGATCGCCGCGATCGGCCAGATGGCGATCCAGGCAATTTGCTGACAGGTTCAGCGTACCGTCTTCAAACCAGCGGATACTGATATGGCCGGGATCGAATGAGGTGTTCTTCACTTTGGTATAAGGTTTGATCCAATCCACGATCTTGCCGTGCTCACCCCAGAATGCCGCAGGGTCTTGCACAGATTGTTGATAATATTGCTGATATTGTTGAGGGCTAATCAAGGCTCGTTCTGCAATTGCAGACGGAATGGCGTGTTTATGCAGTTGGCTCATGGTTTTTCTCCTTAGAATTGTTAATAATATGTCAACTGATGGTTATGTATAGTTTGCTCTAATTCTTTGTTCTTTTTTTGCGCGGCGGATCACGCAACGAAGATATTGATTTGTAATAGTTACTGCTGTAATCGTGTTGTGGATCTGTTTGGTTGACGGTGAAAAAACCCTAACAAGACGATTTTCCTTAAAAAACTTTTTAAATAACTAAAAAGAGTTAGCATGAGGATGAGGCTGGATCCTTGCGGTTGAAATGGGATGTTATGAGTATGGAATATATTTCAACTTAAACCATTTCTGCGGTGCTAAATAACAGAGTCATTTTTATTTCTTATTATTGGTAAATATGATTGCTGTCCAGCAGTGATGCTATAAGATATTTCTCGTGTAAATAGGGGCTACTTTCATATCTTCTTTATAATGCAGGTCTATGTATCATTTAATAAACATTTTTTTAACAAAAATAAAACACTTTATCCATACTAAATATGCAGGATAGATGAAAAATCACGCATTTCTATTTTGTTTGAAAATTGTTCAAATTAGTCTGCGCGTGATCGGTTGACGCTAATATTATGTTTTTAAGAACAAGCAATTATGTTGCCATTCATTTTTCTCTTGCTTATTTCTTATTCTGGAAAGCATATAAGCCAGATAAAACAAGGCTTGCAGAACACCGTCTCCAGATGGTACAGATTTATATTGCGCTGCATGAGGGGCAAGCGAGCGCAGAGTTCTAACAGCATAAGCCCGTCTTAAATGATTAAGTATTCCATCTGAAGCCTATTGCTTGTTAAATACTTTGGAGAGAGTTCTTTGAGGATTTTTTGGGTATGAAGAGTGTAAAAGTTAGCTTGGCGTGGCAAATTCTGATCGCGCTGGTATTAGGGATTATATTGGGGGCCGTATTACATAATCAGGCGGAGTCTCGCGAGTGGCTGGTCAATAATATACTGAGCCCTGCCGGGGATATCTTTATTCGCCTGATTAAGATGATTGTCGTGCCTATCGTGATCTCTACGCTGATTGTGGGGATTGCAGGTGTTGGCGACACCAAGAAATTAGGCCGTATCGGATTGAAAACCATTATCTATTTTGAAGTGATCACCACCATCGCCATTGTGCTTGGGGTGACATTGGCTAATGTTTTTCAACCCGGGCAGGGTATCGACATGTCGGCGCTGACCGCGGTGGATATCTCCAAGTATGAAAGGACCACTGAGCAGGTGCAGAGTGGTTCGCACAGCCTGGTCGCCACCATTCTGTCGTTGATCCCTTCAAACGTCTTTGCGTCAATCGCTAAAGGCGAAATGTTACCGATTATTTTCTTCTCGGTGCTGTTTGGTCTAGGTCTTTCCTCACTGCCGCAAGACACCAAAGAACCGCTGCTGAAGGTATTTAAAGCGGTGTCTGAAAGCATGTTCAAAGTGACGCATATGATCATGCGCTACGCACCTATCGGGGTGTTTGGTTTGATTTCGGTTACGGTAGCGAACTTTGGTTTTGCCTCGCTGTTGCCGCTGGCCAAGTTGGTGGTGCTGGTCTATTTCGCCGTTGCTTTCTTTGGCCTAGTGGTTCTCGGCATTGTGGCGCGGATCTGTAATCTGCGCATCTGGACGTTGATCCGTATCCTGAAAGAGGAGCTGATTCTGGCTTATTCCACTGCCAGTTCAGAGACCGTGCTGCCACGCATTATTGAGAAAATGGAAGCTTACGGTGCGCCGAAGTCGATCACCAGTTTTGTCGTACCCACCGGCTACTCTTTCAATCTGGATGGTTCCACGTTGTATCAAAGTATCGCCGCCATTTTTATTGCGCAGTTGTACGGCATTGAGCTGTCGCTGGGGCAAGAGATTATTTTGGTGCTGACGTTGATGGTGACGTCAAAAGGCATTGCTGGTGTTCCTGGTGTGTCTTTTGTGGTGCTGCTGGCAACGTTGGGCAGCGTGGGTATTCCGTTGGAAGGCTTGGCGTTTATCGCCGGTGTGGATCGGATCCTGGATATGGCGCGTACCGCATTGAATGTGGTAGGCAACGCGTTGGCGGTGTTGGTGATCGCCAAGTGGGAGAACCAGTTCGATACTAAAAAGTCACTGGCCTACGAGCAGGAGTTTCTGGCTGGTAGAGTGACGCCGGCAAGTCAGTCTTAAACGCTGTTAAAACTCCAGTAAACCTGCCAGTGATGGGTTTACTGGAGGCCCTTATGGCCGTTACCCGATCGTTTTGCGCCAGGCAATCAGCGCCATCATCAGGATAAAGCCGGGTAACCAGACCCAATACAATTCGGAGACTATCACCGCATGGCCTGAGGGTGTCAGGTATTTCGCCAGGTTGAACGGCGCTACTCGAATCACCTGCCAAGGGGCAAAAAAGCGTTCATCACTCCATGGCCACAGCCAACCGACGCCTTTGCCGCCGGTAGTTATTGAATCCAGCAGGCTGTGCGACAGCAGTGAAACAAACAGAAACGACCAGGTCTTGAGCAGGGATGTTTTAAACCACTGGCACAGCAGCAGCGCCAATGTGGGCACTAGCGCCGCAAAAAGCAGCGAATGCGTAAAGCCGCGATGGCCAAACGCATTGCCATAAGCAACACCGAACTTAAATGCCAGCACGTCAGCATCGGGCAGCATGGCGAATACCACACCAGCGAACAGCAGACGCGGTGGGATAATTTTCTGCCCCAGCCCCAATCCAAGGCATAGTGGAACCGCGGCGTGAGTGATGATCGTTGGCATGATGGTCTTCCGTGCGTTAAACCTATTGCGCTCGCTGTTTTATCACAACCACACCGTGATTACCTACTTTGGCTACGGCAAATCGCTGAGCGTGATATAACAAAAGCGAGGCATACGTCATTCGGCATCATGGAGAGAGGTTTTGGCTATGTGGGATGTTATCGTTATTGGTTCAGGGATTGGCGGGCTTACCAGTGCAGGACTGCTGGCGGGGGTGGGTGATAAAAAGGTTTTGGTGTTAGAGAAACACTCGGAACCCGGTGGGCTGACCCATGTTTTTCGCCGCGATGGGGCATCTTGGGATGTTGGCCTGCACTATATCGGCAACGTCGGGCCAGACTCTAAAACCCGGCAGCTATTTGATTGGCTCTCCTATGGCAAGCTGCAATGGAATAAGCTCCCGGACGATTTTGACCGCTTTATCTACCCTGATTTTCAGTTCAACGTCCCTTCCGATCCTGCCTTGTATAAAGCACGTTTAATCGCCCGTTTTCCTGCCGAAGCCAGAGCCATCAAACGCTATTTCCGCGATATCAACCTCTGTTCTCTGTGGGCCACCATGGGGTTTGTCCGCGCATTTGTGCCGCTGAAAGTGGCGCCGATCGTCGGCGTGTTGCAGCGTCTGACCAGCCGCAAATCGCTGCAGACCACCCAGCAATATATGGAGAAAAACTTTCGTTCCCCGCTGTTACGTGCTCTGTTAGTCAGCCAGTGGGGGGATTATGGTGTGCCCCCGGCCAACAGCGCTTTTGCGATCCATGCCCAGATCGTAAAACATTATTTAAACGGTGCCTGGTACCCGCAAGGCGGCGCTGGCCGCATTGCGCGGACGTTTGAAAAACGGATAGAAAGCCGGGGGGGCGCGGTGCGTGTCTGCCAGCAAGCGACGGAGATTGTGCTCGAAGAGGGGCGGGCGGTCGGGGTTAAGGTCATAGACAGAAGAGGCCCTGAGCCACGTGAGGTGATTTATCGCGCTCCGACGATTATTTCCAATATTGGTTTGGAAAATACGTTTCAATCTTTATTACCGACGGATGGCGAAATCGGTAGCAAAACCGCCGCGATTCGAGAATGGATTGAGCGGCTAAAAGGTAACGGCATATCCGCGGTCACATTATATTTGCGCTTAAAGGCACCGGTTTCTACCCTCGGTGTGCAAGGTGAAAACTATTGGATTAATACCTGTACCGACCACGGCGATCTACGCTTGCATTCTGCCAGCCTGATGAAGGGCCACCCTACGCAAATCTATGTCTCTTTCCCTTCCGCCAAAGCGGGTGACGATCGCTTCCATACTGCGGAAATCATCTCTTTTGTGCTGCCGGATGCGTTTTCTGCCTGGCAAAATACGCCTAAAGGCCAGCGTGGTCATGCTTACGCCGCACAGAAAAAGCAAGTGGCCGAAGGGCTGTTGCAGTTGGCAGAAGTATCGTTACCCGGTTTAACACAGTTGGTCAGCTATTATGAGCTGTCTACGCCGTTAACGATGGAGCACTATACCTCTCACCCTCGGGGGGGCTTTTATGGCTTACCCGCCACTCCGGAACGTTACAGTACCTATCTTTTGGGGCCGACCACGCCGATTGCCGGGTTATATATTTCAGGCACCGATGCCGGATGCCTGGGAATTGTTGGCGCGTTAATGGGCGGTGTGGGGGCAGCCGCGCAGGCCATGGGGGCCAGAGGGTATCCTTTAATTCAGGCGGCGCTGAAAGAGCCACTTCCACCTTTACCTACCTACCCGTTGCCAGCGGAAAAACAGCGCGCCGAGTTAATTAACAAAACCCAGCTTACTGCCACCATCTGGCATCTGTATTTTGAATTGGATTCACCGCTTGCCGCTTTTGAGCCAGGGCAGTTTGGGCGCTTACGTGTTGCTGATTACGAATGGCGCGATTATTCGATTATGCGTGCTGAGGATCGAAGGATTGAATTCGTGATCGATACCCGCACCGGTGGGGACGGCTCTGTTTTCGTCAAGCAGGCCAGCGTGGGCCTGCAGACCGAGATTGAACTGCCGCTGGGGCATTATGCTTTGGTGAAAAACGCCAAGCGCAAAGTGTTTATTGCCACCGGCACGGGCATTGCGCCATTTTTACCCATGTTTAATCAGCTTACACAGGAAGGGACGATCAACACGGCCGAGCTGCTTTTTGGTTGCCCGACGTGGGTTGATGATATCACCCGGCATTTTTCCCCATTGCCACCGACGAAAACGCTCTGTCTCAGCAGAGTCGACGTTGTGCCTGATGGCGCATTTAAAGGCAGGGTGACCGACGCGCTCAATGGCCTGCATTTTGATCCAGCCACCACCGATTTTTATGTTTGTGGTTCCGCGGCCATGGTGATGGACTGCCAAGTGCTTCTGGAAGAGAAAGGGGCGAAGAACATTTTTATCGAGAGATATTAAGTAGAGTGCAGATGTTGATGCTCATCATTAAATTATAAAACAATGGAATTAATTTAATGAAACGTAGTTTCTTTATTTGGGTGGCGGTGGCAAAGAGGATAGTATTTAAGGCGCTGTAGCGATATTGGTTCCTCCTCCAGTGATAAGGGATCCCCATGAGCCTACCCTATCCACCCTCCACTCTGATGATTAAGGCTACGCTTCTATTTATGATGACCAGTTTGATGGCAATAACACCGCAGGCTTCTGCCGCTCCTCTGAATAAACAGGCACCGCAGCAACTTCAGGTTCCCACTTTAGCGGCTGACGACAGCAGCCTGGTGTTGGTGTGGCAAGCACCTGAAGATACCCGTGATATCGTTGATTATCTGGTTTATGCCGATGGCAAACTGTTGGGTAAAGCCAGTGAGAACAGCGATCGGTTTTCACCCGCCAAACCCTACATCAACCATTTCTATGCACATGACAAAGAGCATTTCTCGCAGCGGATTGTGATCCAAAATTTTAAAGTGACGGATCTAAAGCCGGACAGCCAATATTCGTTCGCCGTCAAAGCACTCTATGCTGACGGCACGCAGTCCGGGGCCAGCCAAAGCATCACGGCAAAAACCACCCCTCTACCGAAGGCGATCGCTATCACCGACTTTGGTGCCAAAGGTGACGGCACTACGCTGAATACCCAAGCGATTCAGCGGGCGATTGACGCTTGCCAGCCCGGTTGCCGGGTTGATATACCGGCCGGGGTCTACAAAACCGGTGCCCTATGGTTGAAAAGTGATATGACGCTCAACCTGCAGGCCGGATCGACCCTGCTGGGTTCTGACGATCCGGCGGATTATCCACCGGCCTACCGGCTGTACCACTATTCCAGCGAAATACGCCCGGCATCGTTGCTCAACGCCATTGATCCGAATCGCATAGAGCCCGGCACCTTCCGTAATATCCGTATCGTCGGGCCCGGTATCATCGACGGCAATGGCTGGCTGCGGCAGGAAAAGGCGGAGCTGGTGGATGAGGTGGGTAACCGCCTGCCGCAATATATCTCCAGCAGAAACAGCAGGGTGCATGAAGAAGGGATCTTGGCGAAACGTCAGGTTGCCCAAGCGGTGGCTGAAGGCGTGCCGCTGCAGATTGCCTACGGGCAGCGCCGCTCCAGCCTGATGACACTGCGTGGCGTAGAGAACGTCTATCTGGCAGACTTCACGGTCCGCAACCCGGCATTCCACGGCGTTATGCTGCTGGAAAGCCGCAATGTGGTGGCCAATAACCTGATCCATCAAACCTTTGATGCGAACAACGGTGACGGGATTGAGTTCGGCAACAGCCAGAACGTGATGGTCATGAATAACTTTTTCGATACCGGTGATGATTGCATTAACTTCGCCGCCGGCACCGGTGAAAAAGCGTTAGAACAGCCGCCGATGAAAGGGGCTTGGTTGTTTAACAACTATCTGCGCAGAGGGCACGGCGCGGTGGTGACCGGCAGCCATACCGGTGCATGGATTGAAGACATTCTGGCCGAAAATAACGTCATCTACCTCACCGAGGTGGGGCTGCGTGCCAAGAGCACGACGGATATCGGCGGTGGGGCCCGTAACGTGACGTTCCGCAATAACGCCATGAAGGATATCGTCCGCCAGCCGGTGATCCTGACGCTCAATTATTCGGATCCTAACGCCAAAATCGATTATCCGGCGGCGAAAAAACCTGCGCAATTTTACCATTTCCTGGTGCAGAACGTCACGGTGCAGGGGACGCAACAGGATAGCCCGGCCATTGAGATCAAAGGCAACAGCGAGAAGAATGCCTGGCACCGGCAGGTGCGTTTCGACAACGTGCGTTTTAATAACGTGCCACCGGCCGCGATCGGCGATCTGGAAGACAGCCAGTTCGATCGCGTGGTTTTCAGCCAGTTGCGCGGCGAGGCTCCTTGGCAATTCAGCGCCATCAGAAATGTGACCATCGACGGTAAACCAGTGGCGCCTTAACGCTTATCGTAGCAACGGATACCAATAAAGGGTGAAGCAATGAAATTAGCGACGTTACAGCAACACCATGAGGCCAGTTTTGTGGCGATTGTCGACGCTGCGCGGGGGCGTTACTGGCAGGTAGCCGAAATCATGCCGGGCCTGGCAGTGAACATGAATCAACTGCTGCAACAGTGGGAAAGTATCAAAGGTGATGTTGTACCCAACGGAGAAGGCTACCCGCTGGTGGGTGTCAAGGTTTGTCCCCCATTGATCCCCGCACGTAATATCTTTTGCATTGGTAAAAATTACCGCGAGCATGCTGCCGAATTCAGCAAGTCAGGCTTCGACCATAGCGCAAAAGCCGATGAAGTTGCGCCGGAGTTTGCCGTGGTTTTCACTAAAGCACCGGAAACCGTGATTGCTACCGGGGCTAAAATCCCGCGCCATGCGCAAGTGACGGAGCAGTTGGACTATGAAGCCGAACTGGCGGTGATTATTGGCAAGGGGGGGCGAGCTATCAGCAAGGCTGATGCGTTCGATCACGTCTGGGGTTATACCCTGATTAATGATGTCACCGCGCGTGATTTACAAAAAAATCATCGTCAGTGGTTTATGGGCAAGTCGCTGGACGGATTTTGCCCGATGGGGCCGTGGCTAGTATCGGCGGATGAAATTGATCTCAGCGCTGCGTCGATACAATGCTGGGTCAACGGTGAATTACGCCAGAATGCAAAAATCAGCGATCTGATCTTTGATATTCCCTCTTTAATCGCCACCTTATCTGCCGGTATCGAACTCAAACCCGGCGATATTATCGCCACCGGAACCCCTGCTGGCGTAGGGATTGGCTTTACACCACCGCGTTTCTTGCAAACTGGTGATGTTGTGCGTATTGAGATCGACGGCATTGGCCGCTTGGAAAATGAGGTGGGCCAATAATCGTTATGGTGGGTTTGCTGAATAGGGCTGCTTGCCACAGCCCTATTGCGGTTATCAACTATTTTGGGCGAGCAGTTCATTGAACAGCGATTTTTCCGCCGTAATAATGTCTGTACGCCGTTTATCATCAATCAGCCAGTTCAAACCTGCATCAGACAGATCGATCGCCGTGCCGTCCGGTGAAATCACTTTCCCGGCAAAAATCATCTGCTGATACAAATTGGCAATGCCGCCGACCCGGGTATAGTCAGCAATAAAGCTTTGATCGATAACCGCACCTTGCTCCAATAGGCAACCAGCGCCAATAATCGCAGGGCCTCTGATGGTTACGCCGGGCTGTATCTCGGTACTGCTGCCAATATAGACCGGCCCTTCAATATCCAGGTTGGCAAAATCCGCCTTCACGTTAAGGCCGCACCAGATTTGCGGCGCAATCTGAACGCCTGGCATCGGATAATCCGGGAGTTCCTGATTAAGGATCATGCGGTTGACGTGCCAGAAATCCTGCAGCGAGCCAATGTCTACCCATTGGAATGGCAGGGCGATACCGTAGAACGGCACACCTAATTCAGCCAGTTTGGGGAATAACTGGCTACCGATATCGTATTCAATGCCATCAGGAATATAATTGAATATCTCGGGCTCAAAAACATAGATACCCGTATTGGCATTGTTTGATAACGCTTCTTCCGCTTTGGGCTTTTCCTGAAACTTACTCACCCGGCCTTGTTCATCGGTGACCACAATACCGTACTTACTGACCTGATCGGCTGGCACTGGGCGCATAATCAGGGTCGCGACACTTTTTCTGGCGCGATGGAAAGCCAACACCTGATCGAAGTCCACATCAATTAAGGCATCCCCACACACCACGACAAAAGTGTCATCAAAGAAACCGGAGAAATTCTGGATGTGCTTCATGCCACCTGCGGAGCCCAGCACGTTATCGACAAAAGTATTTCCCTCCATCACACCTTCGTAGGAGTACCCCATTTCTACTCCCCAGGCATGACCATCGCGGAAATAATTCTCAATATCTCCAGAAAGGTAGCTGGTGTTGACCATTAACTGATTAAAACCATAGTTCCTTAAATGCTCAACGATCGACTCCATAATCGGCTTACGGATCAAGGGGATCATTGGCTTTGGCAATATCGTGGTCAGTGGTCTGGCTCTGGTTCCTTTCCCTGCAGCAAGAATCATGGCTTTCATAATGCATATTCCTTTTTAATCAAGGTGCGACGGGGCACATTTGTTGTAATGCCTTGCTTTGATCAGCGCCGATAGTAAATATTTTATCCATCCGGGTTAGCTTGAACATACTGTGGATGTTGCTGTTCAGTGAGCAAACCGCGAGCTCACCTTTGCCATGTAAAGCTTTCAAGAGAGAAACCAGAGCGCCTAAAAAACTGCTGTCAATGAAATCGACCTGGCTGAAATCCAGTAAAATATGGTGGTTCCCCTGAGCAATCATCGCTTGCATATCGTCCTTAAACTTGGTGGAAACGGATGCATCCAAGCGCCTGTCCAAGGGAGTGATAACCAATACCTTACCAATTGACTGAGTTTCAAAGTTCATTATTTCTTCCTTACAATACCGTTGGGATGGGGAACCGCGATTGCGCCGGTTCGCCGGTAAAGAAATAGTGTGATTCCATGCCATCTGCCTTTACCGAATATACATCTGTTTTTGTCGGATATCAGTAAGGTAATGGCGGCTGTTATTGCCGTTACCTGAAGGTCATCTTCGATTGGCTGATAGGTTGGAGAACGCGTTTCGAGAGGTGCTTCTGGCAGCAAACGGAGTCCTTCCTCGTCACCATCATAGGGTTAAGCCCCGTCGCTGCAGGTCATGGGGACATAAACATCGCTTCCCGGAAAGATATCCAGCATTCCTAACCTTTTACTTGATTTATCAATAACGGTTTTAAGCGTAGCACAGAGTTCTAGCCTTTCAATTTGTTGCTTGGGTAGGGCTGAGGGATGAACGTAATCTCGGTGTGCGGAAGAAAACGGGCATTTAGTTAAGCGCCAAACTGCATAATTACGCAGCCATTGCTAAAGGAGTTGTCCCCTCTCTCTGAGGGAAAGGGGACTGGTGAGTCTTGTAGTAACAATCATGACGTCTGCCGGCATCCGTTTATAAAGAAATGATATTGGGCTCGGAGCAGAAGTTCCCCATAACAGCCATCGTTCTTACCTATTTTCCGTTAGACGGGGCTGGCGGTTAAACCATTTTGGCCATAGTGGTGCATAGGTTGGGCACATGCTCGGGCTGACTGTTATTCTCTGAGCGTCTATGCCTTGTTAAGACAGGATAGGCGTGGTTTTTCTCCCGTGTGCTTAAGGTCATTGGCGACAGTAAGAGAGCGGTTTCTACGCCTTTTTCTGGTTGTAGGGCAAACCGATAGGGTTTTGCTGGTGGCCGCTCGTTTAAATAGTGCCCGCCGCCCTGCAGGAGCCATTGGTACAGTTCCTGGTTACATCGGAAATTCAGTTTTCGCATAGCGTTTTGCTTATGGGCATTTGCCGTTTTCACGCTGATATTTAAATAGGCACCGGTAGCGCGCCCATTCATCCCTTGGTATACACAGCGTAAAACGTCTCTTTCCCGTGGCGTCAACGGTGACATACATGGGCAATTGGGTTGAAACGAGGCCGATAGCTGGGGTTGCGCAGATAGCACGGAGTCCAACAGGTCAAGTAATGTGAACAACGTTTGATGGCGGTACAATGTTCCAGCGCTGCATTTTTCGCACAGTACTCCACGCTTGAGGGGGTTTTGGTTGCGCCCTTGCAGTTTGATAAAGAACACTATCGGATGGCAATTCCGTTGATGCAAGCGGTAAAGCCACGGAGGCGTGGTGACGAGATCGCCGAAGAAAATGATGTCAATGTTGTCTTCAGTCTGGGTTTCATTAAGTAGATGAATATTTTGATGGCGAGACTGGAAAAACGCTTGTAACCCTAGGCGTAATCCATGGGCAAAATAGCGGTCGGCATCGACGATTAGAATGGAGAGTGGCTGTGCCATGATATGGAGTCCTTTCTACCAAGGTGTCTTTCAGGCGGTGATATACTTGCGATATTTCAAGTTGTTTATGCGCTCTGGCGGCGCGACTCCGCCCGTCTAGGGTTGTGCCCTTTGGGGGGTAATCCCCCATCCCTGTCGCAGGGTTGTCTGCGTTCCTGAGAACGTTCGGACTTGCTGAGTTACTCAGCCCAATTTTGGGTTAGCGCAAATGCCATCCAAAAACACGTTGCGTTTTGTCCTGACACTCGAATTATTTAGAACGTGGAGTAACAGGCACTGTAATGGGCAAATAAGAGTAAAAATAAAAACGGAACAGATATCCGAAGGATAGCGCACGTATTTAATTTTCGACCGTAACTGGCTGCGCCTCTCTTTTTTCATGCTGTTTAGGTAATAGGGTGGGTTCCGCTATATACCAGCGCAAGCTGTTATTGAGGGCACCAGAGGTAACATAAGCTTTTTTATTTTCAACTAACCTCAGAAGATAGTAACGTGCAAGGTAAATGGTAATATCGCAGTACTCGGCTATCTCTCGAGTTTTTGGCCAATTTACTTGTGGCGGAATGGGGGTGTGGTGAACATCCCTCCTGCACAAGTCTCGCAGCGCACTCAGCACGTTATTTAGCTGTTTTTCTCTTTCTTTATTGCGATAAGACATTTTTCACTACCTCCTTTTAATGTGTCTTGGTAGGTCTGAATTGCATGGGATTAAACTTACCTTGCTAATTTTTTCTCTTTTTCGCAATCACGGCGAAGCTATCGAAGATAATATGTGTCCTTTCCATTTGTGTGATGGATAGTCCGCAACCCTAAGTTACCACGGGTTATTGTTTTGTAAAAATGAAAATCACGATCATTGAAGTTGAGTTTGGTATGTTTGGCAGACATTAATTCTGATTAATGCGATTTTGCGACCAGTGCCGTCGCAATAGGATTATTCTGGTGTGAAAATAAGATTTTTATGGCGAAATTGCGCAATTTAGAAAAAATACTTTCAAAGTTTAGGGGCGTTTGTAATAATTTTTACGAAGACAGATTTAGGGTAGGATGTCTGCTAGAGTGGCCTGAAGAATTTCCGGCTTTTAATCTGTTAGGGCTCGATAGATAACAGAGTTCTGACTTTTTATAGTGTGAAATTTGGTCATTTAAATCTGTTGTCCAGATTGCTGTTTTATTTTTTGCTTTGTTCATTGGATGAGGCACCGGTAAAATTTTGCTTTTTTCTGGTACGCTGCCCCCTTCGTAAATAAAGGGGAAGGAAAGGAAGCCTTCTTTTATATCAAATGAAAGGATGCTGCCTGCTATATCAATTCTCGTCAAAATTAAACGGTGCCTGTATTTGTAAGGCGTCGCCTTTACTACGGCGGGGTAATATATCAGGATTTCTCGTTAATTAACGTTTTAAGGATAAAGAAAACATGAAAATGAATAACATTGCGCTGGCTACGATTCTGTCTCTGGGAATGATTTCTCTGGCAAATGCAGATGCCGGTTCGGGCAAAGTCAATTTCGTCGGTAAGATCATCGATGCGCCTTGCTCGATTGCCCCAGAAAGCCTTGACCAGACCAAGAGTTTTGGTCAGGTAGCCAATGTGGCTCTGGTGAATGGCGGTCGCTCCAGCGTACTGAATTTTGATATCAAACTGCAGGGTTGCGATATTTCTGGTACCAAAAACAAGGTACAGGTGACCTTCGGCGGCCCAAATGGCGGTGCTACGGGTAACACTAATACCTTGTTGGCCATTACCGGTGCCCAGGGGGCGAGTATTGCCATGTTCGACGGTTCTAACCAGCCGATCAAACTGGGTACTCCAACAACGGTGCAAAACCTGTTGGCCGGTGCTAACACCCTGAGTTTCTCTGCTTATCTGCAGGGGCATGCTGGTACAACGTTGACGGATATCACCGAAGGTGATTTCACCTCGACCACCAACTTTACGCTGGCCTACAACTAAGACTGGACGTGGCTGCATGCGGCTCCCGCATGCAGCCTTTAACTCTCTTTGTCCATTACGGGAGTCAGGGATGTCAGGAAATACGTTTACGACTGCCACACTGTTGTTACTGGTGGGCGCCGTTACTGTGCTGCCAGCCTGGGGGGGAAGCCGTTTTAACATGAATGGGGCGATTGTCGCCACTGCCTGCGATATCGACACCAAGAGCCGTGACCAGACTATCGACATGGGGACGTTGCCCTTCGATCAGGTGGTTAACAGCAGTCAAGCATTGGCACGCCCTTTCAGCATTAGCCTGGTGAGCTGTGCGTTGAAACATTCTAACGACACTATCTTGGGTCGGCAGCATTTTCGGGTCACGTTTGATGGCCGCAATGAGGATGGACGTTTCGGGGTTGATGGTGAAGCGCGTGGCGTGGCATTGGCGCTGAGTGATGCGCAGGGCAATGAAGCCGTGCCCGGTGTAGAGCTACCCGCACAAACTCCGGTATTGCAGGCCAAGGAAATGCGCCTGAACTATATCGCCCGCATGGTGAGCAACAACCAACCGTTGCAGACCGGCACTTATACCGCTCTGGTGCGCTATCAACTCGAGTATTACTGAGTAGCACGTTGACGTAATGATGGACTGTCAACGCGTCAAAACGGATTTACTTCCCCGGCAGGGTATTCCCTTCAATAACAACCATAACGTCCGGGAAAGCCATTAACGCATAAAGGTCAATGGATGATGAGCACCCCACTTGTAGGAGTAGGAGTACAGGTTTCGCCCCCCCGCCTGTTGCCGCTGCTGATTGCGCTGGCACTGGTGAATGGCCAGGTGTCTGCCACACAACAACCCATCGAATTTAATACCGACGTACTGGATGTGCAGGAGCGCGGCAATATCGATCTGAAGCGTTTTGCTCGTGCTGGTTATGTCATGCCGGGTGAATACAGCCTGGTGCTTAACGTGAATCAACAGGAACTGCCGGAGCAGCCGATTCAGTTTTATCCGGCAGAAAAGGATCCGGCTAACACGGAAGCCTGTCTTCCGGCCTCGTTGGTGCAACAGATTGGCCTCAAGGAAGAATTTACCCGCCAATTGGCCTGGTGGCATGACGGCCAGTGTCTGGCGATCGGCAGCCTTGACGGGATGACAGTGCGCCCCGATTTGGGCAGCAACACCCTGTATCTCAGCATTCCGCAGGCTTATATGGAGTACAGCTCCCCCGACTGGGATCCGCCCGCGCGCTGGGATGACGGCATTCCTGGGCTGCTGTTGGATTATAACCTGAACGCCCAAACCCAGCGTCAGAACCAGAATGACAATGTTCAGAAGGGATATAACCTGAGCGGCAATGGGCTAGTGGGTGCCAATGCGGGCAGTTGGCGGCTGCGGGCCAGTTGGCAGACACAGGTTGATCATCAGACCGGTTCAGGCGAACCCATCCATCAGAAGTTTGAGTGGACACAGTATACCGCCTACCGGGCGATCGCGCGGCTGCGCGCCAAGCTGACGCTGGGCGAAGATTTTCTTAACTCCGACATTTTTGACAGTTTCCGTTACACCGGGGTGAGCCTGGTGAGCGATGACGCGATGCTGCCACCCAACCTGCGTGGCTATGCGCCGGAAGTCAGTGGGGTGGCGCGTACTAACGCCCGCGTGGTTGTCAGTCAGCAGGGGCGGGTGCTGTATGAAACCTTGGTGCCAGCCGGGCCGTTTCGTATTCAGGATCTGAATAACGCGGTATCGGGGCTGATGGATGTTCGTATCGAAGAGCAGGACGGCAGCGTGCAGGCGTTCAGCATCAGCACGGCGAGTATCCCTTATCTGACGCGGCCTGGGATGATCCGCTACAAGCTGGCGAGCGGGCGGCCGACCGACTGGCGGCACCGCACGCAGGGCCCGCTGTTTGCCAGCGGCGAATTCTCCTGGGGGATCAGCAACGGCTGGTCTCTGTTTGGTGGTGGGATGGCAGGCGATGAATACAACGCACTGGCGCTGGGGATTGGCCGTGATCTGATGGCGTTTGGGGCACTGTCATTTGACGTGACCCAGTCGCGGGCGCGTTTGCCGCAGGGAGAGACCCTGAACGGTGGCTCGTATCGCCTGCGTTATTCGAAGAACTTCGACCAGATTGGCGGGCAGGTGACCTTTGCCGGTTACCGTTTCTCGGAACGCAGCTTTATGACCATGGGCGAGTTTATTGAGATGCGTAACCTTGGCGTCCGCAGCCAGAGCAGCAAAGAGATGTATACGGTGTCGTACAGCCAGCAGTTCCGTGACATGGGGCTGACGGCCAACTTGAACTACGACCACCAGACCTATTGGGATCGGGATGCCAACGATCGCTACAGCTTGTCGCTGATGCGTTATTTCAATGTGGGGCGTTTCAAAAACCTCAGCCTGTCGTTGACCGGTTACCGCAATCAGTACAACGGGTTAAACGACGATGGCGTGTTCTTGTCGCTATCGCTGCCTTGGGGCAACAGAGGCTCGGTAAGCTACAGCGGAACGTGGAATCGCGACGACAACACACACCGGGTCAGCTATTCCGATCGCGTGGGCGACCGCGGCAGCTATCAGGTGAGCACTGGCTGGACGCGCAATGGCGCGCTGGCGAGCGGTTTCTACAGCCATCAGGCCGATTGGGCACAGATTAATGCCACGGCCAGCGCCCAGAGCGGGAGTTACACCACGGTGGGGCTGGCGTTGCAAGGTGGGGCTACGGCAACCCGCGAAGGGGCGGCGTTGCATCGTGTCGCAGTACCGGGTGGCACCCGTTTGCTGGTGGATACTGACGGAGTAGCAGATATTCCTATCCGTAACTACGGTGCACCGATGCTGACTAACCGCTATGGCAAAGCGGTGGTGGCAGATATGAACAGTTATTACCGCAACCGGGTGAATATCGATCTGGACCAGTTGCCCGACAACGCCGAAGCGCTGAAGTCGGTGGTACAGGCCACGTTAACCGAAGGAGCCATTGGCTACCGCCGGTTTGACGTGATTGCCGGCGAGAAAGCGATGGCGGTGATCCGGCTGGCGGACGGCACGATGCCGCCGTTCGGGGCGACCGTGCAGAATATGAAAAAACGCGATGTGGGGATCGTTAACGATGGCGGCAGTGTTTACCTGAGTGGCATCCAACGCGGCGAGACGATGACGGTGCACTGGGATGAGCAGGCGCAATGTGAGCTGATATTGCCTGCCGTGCTGCCCGCCGACGGGATGAAAGAATTGCTGCTGCCATGCAGAGCGCTCGCCCCGAAAGCCACCACAACCGATCTGGCGGCAGTACAGACAAACGCAGAGACAATACGATGATGAGACATGAGATGAAAAGAGTGAATACGGGGATGGCGCTGGTCGCCAGCGCTTTACTGTGCGCACTGACGTCGCAGGCCCAGGCGGCGATTGCGCTGGATCGCACCCGGATTATCTTTGCTGGCGGGGATAAGTCGCTCAGCCTGAGCGTGAACAATGACAACCCGCAACTGCCGTATCTCGCGCAGGGCTGGATTGAAGATGCGCAGGGTAACAAGGTGACCAGCCCGTTGACCGTGCTACCACCGGTACAGCGCATTGAGCCCGGGGCGAAGAGCCAGATCAAAGTACAGGCGTTGCCGATGGTGAGCCAACTGCCTCAGGATCGGGAAACACTGTACTACTTCAATCTGCGTGAGATCCCGCCAAAAAGCGATAAGGCGAACACTTTGCAGATCGCGCTGCAAACGCGCATCAAACTGTTTTATCGGCCAAAGGCATTGGTGAAAACCACTGCGGAGATGGCCACGCCGTGGCAGGAGCAACTGACGTTGACCAGGCAGGGTGATAAGTATCTGGTGAGCAATCCGACACCCTATTACGTGACGCTGGTGGATGCAGGCAGCCAGAAAGGGGCGAGCGTATCAGGTTTTGAACCGTTGATGCTGGAGCCGAAGGGGAGTGCTCCGCTGGGGGTAAGTGCATCGTCACTGGGCAATACGCCCGTGCTGACCTACGTCAACGATTACGGCGGCCGCCCGCTGCTGACGTTCCGCTGCGGTGGAACGGATTGCCAATTGGTAGCAGAGAAGAAGGGCTAACCCAAGCCGGTCGTGCCAGGTCACAGGGAGGGCGCGGGTCAGGTCTGCAAGGAGAGAACGAATGCAACAACATTATCCTGTACCGGGTGGGGATCGCCTTGGCGCAATGCGGCTATGGGCGATAGCACATGGCCGCACCGGGGCGCTACTGAGCGTTTTGCTGCTGAGTGCACCATCCATCGCCAATATACCGGTGAATATCAGGGGGACGGTCATTATCCCTCCGCCCTGCACGATTAATAATAACCAGACGATTCGGGTGGATTTCGGTGATGAGATCATGACCACCCGTATTGATGGCGTTAACTATAAACAGGCGATTACCTATAGCCTGAGTTGCGATATCCAGAAGTCCAATAACCTGAAAATGAGTATTCAGGGTAATGCGGCCAGCTTTAACCCGGCTGTGCTGCGTACGGATAAAAACGGTTTAGGGATCGCGTTATATCGCGGGACACAGCCGTTAAATGCCAATACCTGGTTTAACTATACCTACCCCAGCAAGCCGGAGCTTTACGCGGTGCTGGTTAAGCAGAGTGGCGCTACGCTGACCGGCGGTGAGTTTACGTCATCCGCGACGTTATTAATCGATTACCAGTAAACAGAGGGAGACAAAAGTCATGCGGATTTTACAGCTTTCCCTGCTGCTTGCGGGGGTGAGTGGATATTTATCGTTCGCCTTTGCGGCTGGGGGAGATATGGCGTTTCGTGGAACATTACTCGAGCCACCTCCCTGTACCATCAACGGTGGCAATAATATTACCGTTGATTTTGGTGTAAAGGTCGGTATTAAAAAAGTGGATGGCGTTAATTATATGCAGGACATTAATTACAGTCTGGTTTGTGCCCCTAATACTCACAGTTGGGTATTAAAGCTGAAGCTTACGGGAAATAGCACTCTATTTGATAATGCGGCCGTACAAACCAATATTAACGATCTGGGAATTAAAATTCTGCGTGATGGCCAGCCGTTTGTTTTGGGGAGTGAGATTATCACTACACCTGCCAGCAAACCTCAGCTCAAAGCCGTGCCGGTACAAAAACCAGGGGTGTTATTAAAGGAAGGCCCCTTTGCAGCCGCCGTCACGCTCCAGGCGGATTATCAATAATAAGGAACGATATGATGCGGTTTTCAGCACTGCTATTGCCCATGTTACTTGGGCTTATCGGGTTACCGGGTTTGTCTTCAGCGGCCGATAATTTACGTTTCCAAGGGGCATTGGTCGCTGAACCCTGCACATTACGGGCAGCAGATGAAAATATCACGGTCGATTTTGGTTCGATCGTTGATAAATACCTTTATATCAATGGCCGCACGCTAGGGGAACCGCTGGTATTGCATCTAGATGACTGTGATATCAGCCTGGGAAATCTGGTGAAGCTGACGTTTTCCGGGGTTGAAAGCACCCGACTGAACGGATTGCTGGCGATATCGGGGGCGAGCCAGACCCAAGGGATCGCCATTGGGATCGAAACTCAGCAGGGGAATCTGGTGGCACTCAATACTGGGCGTTATAACCAGGGTCTGGTCGCGGGCAATAACACCCTCAACCTGCGGGCCTATGTGCGGGGTGAGCCTGAAGCGATCGCCCAGAAGAGCATTATTCCCGGTGGTTTTACCGCCAGCGCCACGTTTTTGCTCGAATATGAGTAGCCTGTTAATACGGCTACCCCTGATACCCATGATGTGGCTAATTGACACGCGATGGATGAAGGGATAATCACAGGAGTGTTTATGAAAGCCATGAGAAAGATTCTTTTGGCCGTCACGATGCTGACAGCTTTTGGCGCACAGAGCGCGATTTATTCTTATATTACCCGCAGTGATGGCACACCATCGAATGCTAAATATTGGTGGACCATTGAGTATTGGGATACCGCCGATGCTACGCCAAATCCCTGTTATCGATGGGCGCAATGCACAGTATTTATCGGCCACCGGCACAGCGACGCCGGGGAGGCGGGGCCTGCAGTGTCAGACAGTAGGGAGTTTCTTGATGGTATCCAGAATTATTCAACGGTAGGTGAAGTAGGAGCTGCTTTTCAGCGTAAATATGCGCTACCACGCAGTGGCACTCAGAGTCACTCTGGCCCGGCAGTGACGCAGGAGTGCGTTGGGATCTACTATAAATCGACAACTGGTACCGCAAGTGCTGGCGGAAGTGCCATGATGTCCAGCAGCTTATGCGGTATCGTACCGCCCCCGGTGGGCAAGTGTGCATTTACCGAAACCAGCATTGAGCTGACGCACGGCCAGGTTGAGTTGAAAAATATCGAGGGTAATCAAGCCCGGCAGACCGGCTATATCCGTTGTACGCAGGACATGAATGTTGTGGTCTACGCAGCGGGAGCTGGCGGAAACGGCATGGTTAACCTCAGAAATGATGGCAGCTTGCAATCGCGGTTAACTATTGGTGGGAAGAGTGGTTCAGCGGGCGCGCAGATACATGCCCTAGCAGATACCAAGATGCCACTGGAGTTTGTGTCCACCTTGACCAAAGTGGGGAACGTGGAGGCCGGTAATTTCTTCGGTTCGGCCACGGCGATTCTGACAATGCCATAGTCCTGTCTACTCTGCGCTGGGGAATGTTGTAATGGCAATCCCCAGCTTTCAGCGTCAGTTTTAGGTAATACTGCTGAACGATAAAGTTCGCTTAGCGTGTAGTCAGTGATTAACCTTGGTGGCTGATAGCTATCATTTTCAGGCGTACTGCCAAAGCGCTCCTGTCTGACTTCCACTCTCAAAATGGTTAGCATGAGAAATAAATCATACTTAACTAAAATTGCAGTTTTTATTCATTTTATGAATGGTTTTGCGCAGAGGAACCTATTCACTTAATCATTAATTGCCTTAGCGCAGCAGTATGATAAAAAATATCAGGTAATAAATTTCATTTTTAATCACGTTTTTCAACCCTCATCCTTTGCTGGTTTAGCCATTATTCGATGCTATCTCATTGCCGGATTAGCACTTGTCACGCTGGTCCGTAAAATTCTTAATAATCATTGTGATGAAGGGGAGATAGATTGATGTTTTATTGAAACATTTGGTTACATAATTGCGTTTCACTAATCTGAACAAGGTTTCTACACTGCCGTCGGTGAGTTTTATCCGTATTCTTTCTTTATTCAGATAAATCTTATTTACACAGCGCTCTGCCATTATCCTGTAAGGAATGTGCTGGCTTGTGACCCTCTTTTCATCTGCATCCGATGGTGCAAAAAAGGAAATTGTTCTCTGGCAGGGTTAGCCATTCTTATTGATTCCCCAGGGCAGACTGTTCTTCATGGTATCCGTTGAACAGGGTTAGTCATGTCAAATTCCTACCAAAATGAAGTCCCCAAAGCCCGAGTTAATATCCGATTAGACCTGCATACCGGTGGTGCACAGAAACAAGTCGAGCTGCCGCTCAAATTGCTGGCGATGGGGGATTACAGCAATGGGCAAGAACAGCGTCCGTTGTCTGAGCGTGAAAAAATCAATATCAATAAAAATAACTTCGATAGCGTGCTGGCCGAATTCAACCCCAGGCTCACTCTCTCCGTGCCCGACACCCTGTCCGATGACCACGGCGACACCGCCGTCAACCTCAGCTTCAGCGCCATGAAAGACTTCGAACCGGAGCAGGTGGCACGTCAAATCCCGCAACTGCGCGCCATGCTGGCGATGCGCAACCTGCTGCGTGACCTCAAATCCAACCTGCTGGACAACACCACCTTCCGCCGCGAGTTTGAAATCATCCTGAAGGATGAGGCGCTGAGCGACGAACTGCGCACGGAACTGGAAATACTGGCACTCGAAAACTGTTAATCGCCCGGGAAGATAAGGAAGAAACCAATGTCTGGACAGGAAGAAACCCTGCAGGAAAGAACGGCACAACGTCAGAGCCACACTACCACCGTGCTGGAAAAAAATGCCCCGGCGCCGCACAGCGTTTACGCGTCATTGTTTGAAAAAATCAACCTTAACCCGGTTTCCCAGCTTAACGGCATTGAGGCTTTCCAGGATGGTGATGCTCTGGCGGACGTCTCGGCGGATGAGCGCGTTACCGCCGCCGTCAGCGTCTTTTTAGACCTGCTCAAGCAGTCGGCGCAGAAGGTCGAGAAACTCGACAAGAACCTGCTGGACAGCCACATCGCCGCGCTGGATGAAAAAATCAGCCGCCAGTTGGACGCGGTGATGCACCACCCGGAGTTCCAGAAAGTGGAATCCCTGTGGCGTGGCCTGAAATCGCTGGTGAACAAAACCGATTTTCGCCAGAACGTGAAGCTGGAACTGCTCGACATTGCCAAAGACGACCTGCGTCAGGACTTTGAAGACAGCCCGGAAATCATTCAGAGCGGCCTGTACCATCACACCTATATTCAGGAGTACGACACCCCCGGCGGTGAGCCGATTGGGGCGGTGATTTCCAACTACGAGTTTGATGCCAGCGCCCAAGACGTGGCATTGCTGCGCAACCTCTCGAAAGTGGCCGCTGCCGCCCATATGCCGTTTATCGGCGCAGTAGGCCCGGCGTTCTTCCTCAAGAATTCCATGGAAGAAGTAGCCGCCATCAAAGATATCGGCAACTACTTCGATCGCGCCGAATACATCAAGTGGAAATCCTTCCGTGACACCGACGATGCGCGCTATATCGGCCTGACGATGCCGCGCGTGCTGGGCCGCCTGCCGTATGGCCCGGATACCGTGCCGGTGCGCAGCTTCAACTATGTGGAAGAAGTCACCGGCCCAGACCACGATAAATACCTGTGGACCAATGCGTCGTTCGCCTTTGCCGCCAACATGGTGAAAAGCTTTATCGACAACGGCTGGTGCGTGCAGATCCGCGGCCCGCAGGCGGGCGGCGCGGTGACCGATCTGCCGATCCACCTGTACGATCTGGGCACCGGTAATCAGGTGAAGATCCCGTCTGAGGTGATGATCCCGGAAACGCGCGAGTTTGAATTCGCCAACCTCGGTTTCATTCCGCTGTCGTACTACAAAAACCGCGACTATGCCTGCTTCTTCTCCGCCAACTCGGCGCAGAAACCGGCGCTGTATGACACCGCAGATGCGACGGCCAACAGCCGTATCAACTCACGCCTGCCGTACATCTTCCTGCTGTCGCGTATTGCTCACCACCTGAAGCTTATTCAGCGCGAGAACATCGGCACCACCAAAGATCGCCGCCTGCTGGAGCTGGAGTTGAACACTTGGGTGCGCGGCCTGGTGACCGAGATGACCGATCCGGGCGATGACCTGCAGGCGTCGCACCCGCTGCGTGATGCGAAGGTGACGGTGGAAGACATTGAAGACAACCCGGGCTTCTTCCGCGTCAAGCTGTACGCGGTGCCGCACTTCCAGGTCGAAGGGCTGGATGTGGGCCTGTCCCTGGTGTCGCAGATGCCGAAAGCGAAGGCGTAAACGGAGACACGATGAAGATTGATCGTCCGTTATGGACACGTGGGGTCCTGGTGTCCCCGCAGCAGTTTCAACAACAGGCCTCTCTGGAGGCCTGGACCAACGAATGCATTGCGCAGATGGGGGTCTTGCATCCCTGGGGCGTGCTGCATGCCACCTTTGATCAGGACGCGCTGGCGCAAGGGCGTCTGAAAGCGGAACGCCTACAGGTGCGGTTTCAGGACGGTGTGCTGGTCGACACGGACTGTGCCGATCTGCTGCCGCCTACGCTGACCCTGGCGGCCAACCTGCCTGCGGACGCCACGGCGGTCACGGTGATGCTGGCCCTGCCGCAACTCTATGCCAACGGCGGCAACTGCCTGCAACCCGATGAGCGGGCCGAACGGCCGGTGCGTTACCGTCAGACGTGGCGTGATGTGCAAAACCAGTATGGTGACGATAAAAAACAGGTTGCGGTGATGAGCCATGAGCTCACCCTGCGTCTGGACATCCAGGAAAATGGTGACTACCAGATCTGCCCGGTGGTGCGGTTATTACGCGATGCGCAGGGCCGCTGGGCGCAGGACACGCAGTTTATCCCGCCGTTGCTGAGCCTGCGGGCCAGCCCCTGGTGTGAGGGGCAGTTGGAGTCATTGATGGTGCAACTGCGAGCGCGTCTGCAACGCCTGATGGGCATGCGCCGGGAAAGCAATGCGCGCATGGCCGACTTTGCCGTGGCCGACGTGTCGCTGTTCTGGCTGCTGAATGCCCTCAACGGGGCCGAACCGGTGCTGGGGAATTTCCAGCGCTACCCGCAGGTACACCCTGAGCGTCTGTACCAGGAACTGGCCCGATTGGCGGGCAGCCTGCTGACCTTTTCCCTGGAGCATGACGTCACCGCTATTCCGGCCTATCAGCACGATCGCCTGACGGCGGTGTTCCCTCCGCTCTTCACCTTGCTCAATACCTTGCTGGAAGTGAGCCTGCCTTCACGGGTGGTGGCGATTGAACTGGTGCATGAGCCGCGCGTCAATCAGTGGCGCGGTGCCCTGCACGATCCGCGTCTGCGCGAAGAGGTGGATTTCTACCTGTCCGTGCGTTCCTCCCTGCCGGCGGCACAGTTGCAAACCCAGTTCCCGCAACTGTGTAAAGTCGGCGCGCCGGATGATGTCGGCAAGGTGGTGAACATCGCGTTGAGCGGGATCCCGCTGCGCCCGCTGAGCCATGTCCCGGCGGCCATTCCGTTGCGTCTGGAGAATCAGTACTTCGCCCTGGATCTGAACAATCCGGCGGCACAGCAGATGCTGGAAGCAGGAACCTGTGTGTTCTACGTGCCGGGTACGCTGGGTGACATTCAGCTTGAATTGTTTGCGGTGCTGCGATCATGAGCCTGTCGATGAAGCGATCTGCCCCGCACGTGGATATGGATGCGTTACTGCAAGATACTTGGCTGCAGGTGATCAGCCTGCGCCAGGGCATGGCCTGTGAGGAAGGCGAAGGTCAGGTATTGTGGCAGCGCTGCGTGGCCGATATCGAACACATTCAGAAGGCGCTGATTGAGGCGGACGTCAGTGAACAGAGCCGTCAGCACATCCTGTATGCCCAGTGCGCGCTGCTGGATGAAACCGTGAAAGGGCGTAGCGTACAGGATGATGCCTACTTCGTCTGGAGTCATTCGCCGTTGCAGGCCCACTTTTTCAACACACTGGACGCCGGTCATCAATTGTATGAGCGGATACGTAGCGTGTTGCGCGAGCCTGCGCCGGACAGTGCCGTCCTGGTCTGTTTTCACCGGGTGCTGATGTTGGGGTTCCTGGGCGGATACCGTTCCCTAACCGCGCCGGAACGTGAACAACTGGTCGATCAACTCTCGGTACGGGTTCTGCCGTTCAACATGATACCGTCGCAGCCAATCCTGGCCGTTGCGGCCTCACGCCATCGCCTGGGTATCTGGTTACGTTACTGGCCAGTGCGGCTGGTGCTGGCCGGGCTCACTGTGGCCTTGCTGTGGTGGGGGCTCGATCACCAACTGTCTGGTTTATTGCCGACTCTGTTGCCGAGGCCCGCGTAATGTATCCGCGGTGGCGACAGGCTCTCTGGGCGTGGGCAGGGTTACTGGCCAGTATTCTGTGCCTGGTCTTCCTGCCTTTCTCCCCGTTGATCCGCTGGGCCGCTTTCCTGTTGGTTGTCGTGACCTGCGGGTTCGGGCTGTGGCGGGCAGGTCGCCAACCTGAAGTGGCGTTGGCTGATAGCCGTTTTAACGGGTTGCCGGCGGACACCACCCGCTTGCCGGTGGTGCTGGTCTGCGGTGATGGTCTTGCTTCCCTGTTCGGCACCGAGACGCTGCGCCAAAGTGCGCAAGGGTACTGGCTGCGTGTGGGTGACAGCAGCCAGCTTCGTCAGTGCGTACGGCAACTGCTGTGGCAACGTCCTGCGTGGGCTGCGCAGTTGGCGGTGATGGTATCGGTCAACCCACAACAACAGACGGACGCGCGTGCGCTGTCCACCGCATTGCATGAACTCCGCTGGCAACTGGGGCAACTGCGCCGCGATACCCGCTGCCCGCTGCCGCTGCTCCTGTGCAGTACCGTGGCGACCTCGCTCGCCGCGACCCCGGTCTGGCTCTCTCAACAGCAGGCACCGCCTGTCACTCTGTGGCCGAGCGTCACCCAACTGGAAACGTTGGCAGACTGGCAATGCCAGGGCAGCCATACAGGGCAGGCTGAGCGGATGATGCAGGCGGTGCTGTTCCGTCATCACCAGAACTGGCTGCAGGCGCAGGTGCTGCCCGCGCTGCAGACACACAGCGACGAGGTGGCCGCAGTCTCCCCGCAGCAGGTGGTTCTACATCAGGTGGCCGGGCTACAGGGGCAGGCTGCTGCGTCTCTCTGGCAGCAGTGGCTGGCAGCACACACCGCCCTGACCCGGGTAGCAGGTTGGCACCCTGAACCCGTTACCGACGGTCGCGCACTGCCTTTTCCTGACTTTCTCTTTTCCACTCTGCCGATGGGCAGTGGCGTGTCGCCACGCCAGTATGCACTACGCCATGCCGTCACCCTGTTGGGGGTGGCTGCTGTGGTGGCCCTGTGTAGCAGTGCCTGGCAAAACCGGCAGCTCGTGCAGCGTGTCGCGTTCGATATTCACCATTACGACAGCGTAGAAATGAAAGATCACGACCTGAAAGCCCGCGCCGTTGCCGTGCTGCGTCAGGATATGGCGCTGCTGGATGAACAGTTTCGCAACGGTGAACCGCTGCGTCTGGGCCTCGGGTTGTATCAGGGAGAACGCCTGCGCCAGCCGCTGATGGCCGCCATTAAGGGCTATGTTCCTCCCGCGCCCGCAGCGGTTTCCCTCGCCGCATCGACGGTGGATACCCTGCAGACCGTGCAGTTGGATAGCCTGTCGCTGTTTGATACCGGCAAGGCCACGCTCAAACCCGACGCCACCAAAGTTCTGGTGGCGGCATTGCTTAACATCAAGGCCAAACCCGGTGAATTGATTGTGGTGGCCGGGCATACCGACAGTGCGGGTGATGCACACACCAATCAGCCACTCTCGTTGAAACGCGCCGAAGCAGTACGTGACTGGATGGTGCAGAACAGCGCAGTGCCCGCACGCTGTTTTGCGGTGCAGGGCTTTGGGGCGACTCAACCGGTGGCCAGCAATGAGACGGCTGCCGGGCGAGCGGCCAATCGCCGCGTTGAAATCACTCTGGTCCCGGCGGCTTCGGCCTGCCCGGAGCCAGGTTCGATAACCGGGTCACCGGAACACGTGACCTTATTACGTCAATAAAAGGAGCTTTACATGGCAATTCCAGTCTATCTCTGGCTGAAGGACGACGGTGGTGCAGACATCAAAGGGTCGGTGGATGTGCAAAGCCGCCAGGGCAGCATCGAAGTGGTGGCACAGGATCACAGCCTGTACATCCCAACCGACAACAACACCGGCAAGCTGACCGGTACCCGTATCCACACGCCGTTTGTATTCACCAAGGAAATCGACGCCTCCAGCCCGTACCTGTACAAGGCGGTGACCACCGGTCAGACACTGAAAACCGCCGAGTTCAAATGGTACCGTATCGATGATGCGGGCCAGGAAGTGGAGTACTTCAACACCAAACTGGACAACGTCAAAGTGGTGAAAGTGGCACCGAAGATGCACGACATCAAGGATCCGGGTAAAGAGAAGCACAACCACCTGGAAGAGATTGAACTGCGTTACGAAAAAATCACCTGGACCTACAAAGACGGCAACATCATTCATTCCGATGCCTGGAACGAACGTACTACCGCGTAATCCGTCTGCTTGTTAATACTGTTCCGGTAAGCAAAAAAAGCATTATGCCGTAGAGGCTAAATGTGATGCCCCCTCTCCCTGTGGGAGAGGGCGGGGTGAGGGGATTTAGGTCGGTGATCGCCCCTCACCCTAATCCCAAGAGAGGGAACTGATTAATCCTGGCGGGTTACTTGTTGTGTTTTTGGCTGAGTAAAGGCAGCTACCCCCTGCAATGTGAAAGACGACGGGGATATTCAGCCAAACGCATTCACAATAAATCCAATGACCTTATGGGCCTCGGTTAACGGTTATGGGCGGTAGCGTGCCTGCACGGCATCATGACGGGCAGGAAAAGAGAACAGGGAAGAGGGCATGAGCAATCATTCAGCACGTTTATTACATCGGTTAAATCCTTACTGCGCCCAGGCATTGGCGGCAGCGGCCACCTTGTGCCAGACTCGCGGCCATGCGGAGATCACCGTGGAGCACTGGCTGCTCAAATTGTTGGAGCAAGGGGACGGTGATATCTCGATGATCGCCCGGCGCTATGACTGGGATCAGGACGCCCTGTGGCACGGGTTGCTGGCACACCTGGAGCGTTTGCCGCATCAGTTCCAGGGCAAACCGCAACTCTCGGCCCCGCTGGAGCACCTGATACAACAGGCCTGGCTGGAAGCCTCGGCCCAGGTCAATACGGACGCAGTGCGCTCATTACATGTGCTGATGGCCCTGGCCGCAAACCCCTCTCTCGTCACCCAGAGCGCGGCATGGCCGCTGCTCAGCCTCAGTGCCACGCAACTGGCCCATCTGCTGCCTCTGCTGGATGCACAATCGGACGAACGCCCTGCCAAGCCCCCAGGGCTGGAATGGCCGGTTAACGTACCGGTGCAGGCCACGTCGTCCATCGCCGAACCGAATCAGGCTCTACAGGCTGAACTGGATAAATTTACTCAGGATTTAACTGCCAAAGCGCGCAGCGGCCAGATTGATCCGGTGTTGGGGCGCGACAACGAAATCCGCCAGATGGTGGACATTCTCTCCCGCCGCCGCAAGAACAACCCGATCCTGGTGGGGGAGCCCGGCGTGGGGAAGACCGCCCTGGTGGAAGGGCTGGCGCTGCGCCTGGTCGAGGGCGATGTCCCGGCCAGTTTGAACAACATCACGATACGCACCCTCGATTTAGGCCTGTTGCAGGCGGGAGCCGGCGTGCGCGGCGAGTTTGAACAACGGCTAAAGAACGTGATTGCGGCAGTGCAACAGTCACCGACGCCGATATTGCTGTTTATCGACGAAGCCCACACCCTGATTGGTGCGGGCAATCAGGCAGGCGGTGCCGATGCGGCTAACCTGCTGAAACCGGCGCTGGCGCGCGGTGAACTGCGCACCATCGCGGCCACCACCTGGTCGGAGTACAAGCAGTATTTTGAGCGTGATGCGGCGTTGGAGCGGCGTTTCCAACTGGTTAAAGTGGAAGAGCCTGATGATGTAAACGCCTGCCGGATGCTGCGCGGCCTGAAGGCGCGCTATGCCAGCTATCATGGGGTGCATATTCGCGATTCGGCGGTAAAGGCGGCCGTAACGCTCTCGCGCCGTTATCTGACCGGCAGGCAGTTGCCGGATAAAGCGGTCGACCTGCTGGATACCGCCAGTGCGCGGATACGCATGGGGCTGGACAGCGAACCGCAGCAAATGGTGCATCTCAGAGCGGAACTGGCAGCGTTGACCCTCGAGCAACAGGCGATTGAGCGTGATAAGGTGCTGGACCCGGCGGTTGACCCGGCCCGCCTGGCGGACATCAGTGACCGGCTGCGGGCACTGCAGCAGCATGAGGTCCGGCTGGCGGTGCAATACAAGGCCGAGCGTGCGTTAACCGAACAACTGCTGGCAGCACGTCAGGACGGTAGCCGCCGTGAGGAGTGTGACGCACTGCGGGCACAGTTGCACGATATCCAGCGCTGCAACCCGTTGTTGTGGCTGGACGTGGATGCCCGGGCGGTGGCGACGGTGATTGCCGACTGGACCGGTGTGCCGCTGGGCAGCCTGCTGAAAGACGAACAGAGCGAATTGCTGCAGCTCGAACGCCAGTTGGCGAAACGGGTGATCGGGCAGGAGGCGGCGCTGGGTGAGCTGGCACAGCGGCTGCGTGCCGCCCGCGCCGGGCTGACGCCAGACAACGGCCCGCAGGGCGTGTTCCTGCTGGTCGGCCCGAGTGGCGTGGGCAAGACCGAAACCGCGCTGGCGCTGGCGGACACCCTGTTTGGCGGTGAGGCGTCGCTGATCACTATCAACCTCTCCGAATACCAGGAAGCGCACACCGTTAGCCAGTTGAAAGGCTCACCACCGGGCTATGTGGGTTACGGCCAGGGTGGCATTCTGACCGAAGCGGTGCGCCAGCGGCCTTACAGCGTGGTGTTGCTGGATGAGGTGGAGAAGGCCCATCACGACGTGCTCAACCTGTTCTATCAGGTGTTTGACCGGGGCGTGATGCGCGACGGCGAGGGGCGGGAGATTGATTTTCGTAACACGGTGATCGTGATGACCTCAAACCTTGGCAGCGATGCGTTGATGTCATACCTGAACCAACACCCCGAGGCACCAGAGAGCGCATTAAACCAACGGCTGTACCCGCTGCTGCGTGACCATTTCCAGCCTGCGCTGCTGGCGCGCTTCCAGACCCTGATTTACCGCCCACTGGGTGCGGTGGCGCTCAAACGCATCGTCACCATCAAACTGGCGCAGTTGGCCCAACGGTTGCAGCAGCATTACGGCCTGCGTTGTGTGATGGAAGACAGCCTGACCGACGCTCTGGTGGCGGCCTGCCTGCAACCGGACAGCGGGGCGCGCCATATCGACAGCCTGCTGAACCAGCATATCCTGCCGGTATTGAGCCAACAACTGCTCAGCCAGCAGGCAGCGAAACACCACCCCACCCGGCTGATGCTGGGGTGGGGCAAGGACGCGGGCATCCTGCTCGAATTTGATGGAGAAAAACGATGAGTAATCCCTCCGCCGCACTATTTTTCGACCACAGCCACCACAAATTAGCGGTCCGCGGCAGCAATGCTCAAATAGATGTACTGGGCTTTACCGGTGAGGACGCGCTGAGCGCGCCGTTCCGTTACGCTATCCAGTTCACCAGCCGCGACAAGGCCATCGCCCCGGACACCATGCTGATGCAGGACGCCGCCTTCACCCTGCAGGCCGAAGCTTTTGGCGTGTCTATTCAACAGCCGCAGCGGGTTATTCAGGGGGTGGTCACCGGCTTCAAGCGCCTTTCTAGCTCGCGCGACGAAAGCCACTATGAAGTCTGCCTGCAACCGCGCTTGGCGCTGCTGTCACGCAGCCATCAGAACGCGATTTATCAGGATATCTCGGTGCCGGGCATTGTGGAGAAAATCCTGCGGGAA
>NZ_MOXD01000017.1 GCF_001976145.1 Serratia oryzae | reverse complement strand
GAGAGCAGGAGCCTATGTGGGTTCAATGTACATCGCGGGTGGTGTGAGTGCTGTAGTCGCATCAGGTGCACTGACGAAGCAGTTCGGGAAGGATGTTGCGCTCAACAATAAAGGTTCGGCTTCAGGGGCAGCAAGTTCACTTGTTAAGAACGCAGATGGGATTTATGAAGTAAAAATAAACTCAACGCCTCTGGAAGGCCATGACCGCCTGAATACGCCAGACTTACTGGGTAATGGGAAGTATAATCCTGCAGAAGCGGCGGCGGCTGCAAGGTTGGAGACCGCTTTGGGTAAACTAGAGAGGATAACGACATCTTCGACTGATAAGAATGCTGATTTCATTATTACAAGCGGGCCGTATGCAGGAAAAACAGTAGACTTAATGTATACAACTAAAAACTTATCTCAAAAAGAAATTGATGGGATCAATAAGTTTTATGAAAAGAATATGACAACATCGAAATCACCAGGAGATATACCTCATGGGCAGGATCAGATCTTACAACACCTGAAGAAAGCAGATTTAGTCCCTGTAGACTTCAGCATACTGACTCAAAAAAACCAAGCTATCTTTATGGATTTCATAAAGACATTGCCTAAAGAGCAACAAGATAAAATCATTATTATGAGGTGAGTCATGGGAGCTTATTTTGGTATTGGTTATAGAGCTTTAAATAATAACCATGGTGAGCGAAATTTAAGCGTAGTGCTAAATCGTCAAGCATCCGATGTATTGGAGGCGTTACTTGATGAAGTATTACAGGATAATTATCCTGTAATACATGAAAAAATCATGGAAATGCAGGTTCTTGACCAGATAAATTTCAATGAGTTGAATGAGTCTGAGTTCAATACAGCTATTAAGGTTATTAGGGAATGCTTAGCAGCTCGAAAGGAAACAAGCGAAGGGCAGTTATACCAAAAGCGTGTATGGGAAGAAGAAATAGAGCCACTTATTCAACAAGATGAACGCTATCAACAACAAAGTTAAGATAAAAAACCCGGCCAACTGGTCGGGTTTTTTGCTTTTACGCCCTAAAAACCTTCGCTTCCCGCCGCTGCAACCGGAGAACACCGGGCGTGGCTGTAATGCTGAGTATCAGACGTACTTTGGACAACTGAAATGAAGACGACGAAAAGAAACCATGGTTCGCCCTGGACTCTCCAAGAGTTGGAGTATGTCGAAAAACACTACAGTAAGATGTCTTGTGCCGATATTGGTGAGAGCCTGGGTCGATCGGCAAATGCGGTTCGGGCCATAGCCCAGAAACTGGGATACGCTCCGCAGAAAACACCTGATTGGTCTGACGGGGAGACGGATATTCTACGTGCAACCTATGGGACAGACCTGGAGGTTGACGAAATATGCGCAATGCTCCCCGCTAGGTCGGCTGTGTCTGTTGTTATTAAAGCCAGAAAATTGGGCTTAACCAGACCCGAACCATTTTGGCAGCAACGTGAACTTAAGATTCTCAGGAGATATTATCCGTCCGAGGGGAAGAAAGTTGTAGCCAGGTTATCAGGCAGATCCAACCATTCGGTAATATTAAAAGCAGCAAGACTAGGCATAATCTATCAGGGTAATAAAAACTACCGCAAATGGAGCGAAGATGAATTGCTTCTGCTTGCTCAAAATCACTCGCTACCAATAGCACAGCTATGTACATTGTTTCCTGAACGGAGCCTGAAATCAGTGGAGTTTGCACAAACCAAATACAGGAAGCGACAGACCAATGCAAAGTGGCCAAAATGTTGATGATCAATTCAGGTCGTTGCGGGCTGGGCAACAGATGGCAGCTATCCTGAGTCTTCTAATTAAACCTTTGGAAGGCTCGCAAATTTATCTCGCATAGTCTTAAAGTTTTCCTGCATGATTTGGCTATTCTTGTTTAAACGAGCCAGTTCAGATGCCAGAATAACCGAATATTCATGTAAATTCTTTTCCGTCAATTTACCTCTATCATCAAATACTTTAGCAATGTGGTCTCGAGTATCACTTTGGCATTGTCTATAGAAATCAGCGTTACTCTCAAGCCCGTCTAGCAATTCCTTTGCAGCTGTAGCCACTTTTGCATTAGTTTTAATTTCTTTTATTAATTCATTAATTTCACGAAGCATAGCTGCATATGCAATATCCATCTCGCGTAGCTCTTTTAGTACATTTAATTTTAGTTTTATGAAAGCATCATTTTTAGATTGCTTACGGGCTAGCCAGGCGTTAATAAAGCTAAATGCCGAAATGACCAAAGCTACACCAGATATCCAAATGCTGTAGTTACTCACCAAATTAGCCTCAACCCATCAATATAGTCCGCATACCACTGTACCATATTCCTACGCCCTTCCAAATAGAGGGCATGGTTATACGTCCCGCGAATTCTATTTTTATCTACATGAGCGATCTGTAACTCCACCCAATCGGAGTTAAAACCCTCATCGTTTAAAATAGTGCTGAACGTGTGCCGAAAACCATGCCCTACTACCCTATCTTTATAGCCGATAGCGTGGATCATTCTATTAATAGTTCCTGCGCTCATCACGCTTGACGGATCGTTTCTCCCCGGAAACATATTCGCAAAACGGCCTGTCAATTTCTGCAAATCCCGTAATAAAATAATTAGCTGGTCCGACAACGGCACAAGGTGTGGCCGGTCCATCTTCATTACAGTTGCGGGGAACTCCCACAACCTGTTATCAAAATCGACCCACTCCCACTGAGAGTGGCGCAACTCATGTGTGCGTAACCCCCCAAGCATCATTATTTGAACGCCTAACTTTGGTAAAGAGCTACCGCCGTAGTTCTCTACCGCAGTCAAAAAATCGGGTATTTCCGCCGCAGTCAGGAACGGAAAGGATTCTCCCTCGTGGCCTTCCATTGCGCTATTGAGTTCGCTAACCGGGTTGTACTTTGCCCGCCCGGTCGCAACCGCATACCGGAATACTTCCCCACACCAACGCCGGGTTTTTGCTGCTTTCTCAGTTGCGCCGCGTGCCTCTATTTTGCGCAGCGCTTTTAGCATCATCACAGGCTCAATGTCGATCACTGCCAAGGCACCCACCGCGGGATAAATATCTTTTTTGAAGGCTTCCAAAATGTCGGCAGCATAACCAGTACTCCAGCGTGGCGATTTAAACGCGTGCCATTCTTCCGCCATTTCACGAAAGGTTATAGACTTTGCGGCTAATGCAGCGACACCGTAGTTTTTAGCTTTAACAGGATCTACACCGGCGGCAACGTTCTGCCGTGCCTCATCGCGCTTTAATCTGGCGGTGGCCAAAGATACCGCAGGGTAAACACCTATAGCGAGTAGCTTTTCCTTGCCAGCAAACGTGTAACGATAACGCCAATACTTGGCTCCGTTGCTTTTCACCAGCAGGAACAGCCCGTTACCATCTGGTAGCTTATAATCTTTGTCACTAGGCTTCGCCGTTTCTACCTGTCGCGCGTTGAGTTTCATTGGTACCCGCCATCAAACCTGGATACCCGATTTTGTACCCGTTAACGCGCCAGATTGCAATGGGTTAGTGTAGACCGCATTGGACAATGAAAATCATGAAAACCAATAAAATCAACGCAAAATGGATTTTCTTGGAATGCTTTGGAGGGGTTAGTGGTGCCGATAATAGGAGTCGAACCTACGACCTTCGCATTACGAATGCGCTGCTCTACCAACTGAGCTATATCGGCTTTGGGCCGGGCATACAGATGCATGCCGGAATACGCTGAACAAATTATGCAAAAGCACGGGATGAGTCAATAGGCCGCTGCTCATCTGCTGCATTTCACATCAACCCTATGCTTACTGTGGCTTAAATGCAACGCCGATTGCCAGCGGTTCCAGGGGCACAGCGTCCCCCCTTTCTACCCCAGCAACAGCATTAACTGCGAACCAGATCGTCGCCGTAACCAATCCATTTATAGGTGGTGAGCGCATCCAACCCCATCGGGCCGCGAGCGTGCAGCTTCTGGGTGCTCACCGCGACCTCGGCCCCTAGACCAAACTGTCCGCCGTCGGTAAAACGGGTGCTGGCGTTGACGTACACGGCCGCAGAATCCACCGCGCGCACAAAATATTCGGCGTTACTCAGCGAACGCGTCAGAATCGCATCCGAATGACTGGTGCCGTGGGTGCGGATATGTTCGATCGCCTGATCGATATCGTCTACCAGCGTCACATTCATATCCAGCGACAGCCATTCATCGTCGTAGTCTTTCGCTTCTACCGCAACTGCCCGTGCAGGGCCTTCATGCAGCAAAGGCATAGCGTTATCGCTGGCGTGCAAAGTCACCCCAACGGCCGCCATGCGCGCACTCAGCGCAGGCAAGAAACTGTTGGCAATAGTGCGGTTTACTAACAACGTTTCTAACGAGTTACAGGCGCTTGGCCGCTGGATCTTGGCGTTTTCAATCACCGTCAGCGCTTTGTCATAATCGACGCAGTCATCAACGTAGATATGGCACACGCCAATGCCACCGGTGATCACCGGAATCGTTGACTGCTCGCGGCACAGTTTATGTAAACCGGCACCGCCACGCGGGATCAGCATGTCGACATAACGATCCATACGCAGCAACTCGTTTACCAGTTCGCGATCCGGGCTTTCGATCGCCTGCACCGCTGCGGCTGGCAGGCCACATTGTTCGAGCGCTTGCTGGATCACTTTCACCGTTGCCTGATTGGTATGGTGCGTCTCTTTGCCACCGCGCAAAATCACCGCATTGCCGGTTTTCAGGCACAGACTGGCAACGTCGATAGTCACATTGGGGCGCGCTTCATAGATCACGCCGATCACACCGAGCGGCACGCGGCGGCGTTCCAGCTTCAGGCCGCTGTCCAACAGGTTGCCGTCCAACACCCGGCCCACCGGATCGCTAAGGCGGCATACCTGACGCACATCGTTAGCGATCGCGGCCAGGCGGGCAGGCGTCAGCAACAGGCGATCCAACAGGGCCTCACTCATCCCCGCCTCACGCGCTTGTGCCATATCCCGCTCGTTGGCCTGCAGAATCACTTCGCTGTTGGCTTCTAACCGATCGGCCATTACCGCCAGCACCTGGTTTTTCTTTGCCGTGCTCAGCACCGCCAGTTGCCAGGAAGCCTGCTTCGCGGCCTTCCCCATCTGCTCAAGCATGCTTACTCCTTAGCTGACAATCATATCGTCGCGGTGGACTGCCACCGGGCCATATTCATAACCCAAAATTTCGTTGATTTCTTGCGAATGATGCCCGGCAATCATGCGCATCGCATCGCTGTTATAGCGGCTGACGCCATGAGCCAGATCGCGGCCCGCCAGATTGCAGATGCGGATCACTTCACCACGGGAAAAATCGCCTTTAACGTCACGTATGCCTTTTGGCAACAGTGAACTGCCGCGCGCCATCATCGCTTCTATCGCACCGTCATCTACGGTGATCTCACCCGCAGGTGGTGCACCAAAGATCCAACGTTTACGGTTCTCCAGCGGGGTTTCCAGCGCGTGGAAACGGGTGCCCACTGGGTTGCCTGCGATCACATCGGCCACCACGCCTGGCCTGCTGCCCGCAGCGATAATCACATCAATACCCGCACGGCAAGCCACGTCGGCGGCCTGCAACTTGGTGCCCATGCCGCCGGTCCCCAGGCCAGATACGCTGTCGCCAGCAATAGCACGCAGTGCATCATCAATGCCATGCACTTCACGGATCAGCTCCGCCGTAGGGTTGTTGCGTGGATCGGCGGTGTACAAGCCCTGCTGATCGGTCAGCAGCAGCAGTTTATCGGCGCCGGCCAGAATCGCCGCCAGGGCCGAAAGGTTGTCGTTATCGCCAACTTTGATTTCTGCCGTCGCCACTGCGTCATTTTCATTGATCACCGGCACGATACGGTTATCCAGCAGCGCGCTCATAGTGTCACGCGCGTTGAGGAACCGTTCGCGATCTTCCAGATCGGCTCGCGTCAGCAGCATCTGCCCAATATGAATGCCGTAAATGGAAAATAGCTGTTCCCACAGTTGGATCAGGCGGCTTTGCCCCACCGCCGCCAATAACTGTTTGGAAGCAATAGTGGCGGGCAGTTCGGGGTACCCCAGGTGTTCACGCCCGGCAGCAATCGCCCCGGAGGTAACAATCACAATGCGATGGCCCGCGGCATGCTGCTGCGCGCACTGGCGCACCAGCTCAACAATATGGGCACGGTTCAGACGCAGCGATCCGCCGGTCAACACGCTGGTGCCCAATTTCACAACCAATGTCTGGCTGCTGCTCATAATATCTCTGCCATTGAAATAAGAAGGGAATGCAAAGAACTTTGTAACAGGAGACACGCGTTATGCCAACAGGCACAACGCGATTTCAGCGCAATTATGAAATGAAAATGATCTAGGCGGAAAGTTTTAACGGTTTCTCATTAAAATCATCGGCAGGCTCCAGCACCAACTCCAGGCTGGTCATCAGTTCCCCCAGGCGATGATGGAAATCGCGCAGTGTGGTTTCCAACTTTTCCTGTACTTCACCATCTTTAATCTTTTCAGCCTTCCATTGCCCATCTTTGTTGAACAAGCCAAAGTGATAAGCGTAGGTAAAGCGAGATTGGTCGGCCTGCAGATCAAGCCACCATCCCCAGAACTCACGCTTTTCCGGCGCAGGCTTGATATTGACGCAAACCGCTAAACAATCAAAGAAAAAATGGTCATTCTCACATTTGCTTTCGCGCAGATAAGGCCCCAGGCTGGCAAAGCGTTTCATTAACCGGCTCTTAGGATGGCCACTTGGTAACGTCATTCTTTAACCTCCTCAATGTAGGTAGACCATCCTTTTTAGCAAACTGTTGAAAATTAGCAACTGGTTAACGCATTTTATCTTTCAACCAGTTACAAATCTGCAGTAATGACTTGTGGAAGTTTTCATATACCGGCGAGCGGGGGATGGCGATCAGCTTGCCATCCACCGAGGATGAGGCGATCAGTTGGGCTTCGGCTTTCGGGCTGAGCGGATCGCTATCCCAGTACGCGGCCAGCATCGGCGTTGGGCAACGGCGGCCAAGCAACCCCTGGGTTTTCAGCGAATAACGGTTCAGCTCGGTTTTCAGCACGCTGTCGGAAGCATTAGACATGCCCATACGGCTGGCCAAGACATCCATATACATATCGGGAACATGCTCTTGGCACTGGGCTTCACACAGCAGGCTATGCACCAAAGCCCCCACGCACGCCACGCCACGCAACCGGTGAGCCTCGAGATAGGCCAAGCGTACTGCCACATTGGCACCAAAACGAAAGCCGAAGGCAGCAACGCGTTGATGATCGATCCATGGCACCGAGGGCAATTGCTTCAACACCTGCTGGTGCAGGAAGCTGGAGTCCTGCGTCAGTTTCCATTTATAGGATGAGCCAATGGAAGGCATATCGATGGTCAGCATCGCAATGCCCAACGGTGCCAGATAATCGCGGAACAGGCGGTGGTAATCGGTCTGCAACGTATCCAGGCTGCCGCACATCAGCACCGTTGGGTACGGTGCCTGCCCGCTTTCCGGCATATGCAGGAAACCGGTGATCGCACTGCCGCCCTCAATGGCGAATTCCAATTCCTTGAGCTGATAGGGTAACAGCAAGGCGGCTTCTTCATACGCACGGTTGGACAGCACCTCCGCCTGCTCAGCCAGTTCATCCCCTTTTAGATGCGGATAACCGGCAATGCTGTAGAGATTGGCAGCATTTAGCCAATACTGCCCGCCCAACAGCGGGTCATCCTGTTCCAAGGCCCGCTGTTGCCATTTCATGCCCTGGCGTACCCATTCATAAATCCAGTTACCGTTGCGGTAACCGACCACGGTATCCAGCAGGTGCTCGTCGCTGTGTTCGGCGTTCGAATTGGCAATTCGCGCCAAGACTTCGCTGATTTCCAGCGGATCAATACCGCGCCAGGTCCACAGCAGGTGGTTAAGCATGCGATACCAGTTGTTGCCGGTATCCCCCTCCAACGCAGAGTGCATATCCGCTCCCACCACGTGATGAGCGCGCGATACCAGCGTCGAGGTTTCGGCATGTTTAAACGAAGGTTTGAACAGTACTTCAGAAAGGTTGGCTTGTGCCATGGTAACAACAGCCTCCGAGGATCTTGCTTCAAGGCTGATACCCAATGGCTTTTAAGCTGCAGCTTAAACCGCCACGGGGATAAAACAGCCGGAATGTCTGAAGACAGTGTACCTAACTCTGGCGACAGACACCAAAGCTCTACGGGCAGAATGCGGGGAATTTACAGAAGGTGACGAAATCAGGCTGCCTGGGCTTATAAATACCAACGCCCGGCAGAACCGGGCGTTTTGGCTTGACTCAGCGGCCGCCGATCGGTGGCACAAAGGCAACGCCCATGTCCCACGGCTGCTCGATCCAGGTATCCTGAGGGATATCAACCACGTAGTCGTCAACCAGCGGACGGCCAGCCGGTTTGGCAAAAATGGTGACGAAGTGGGCTTTCGGATACATTTCACGGATCGCTTTTGCAGTGCCGCCGGTATCCACCAGATCGTCAACCACGATAAAGCCTTCACCATCACCTTCGGCACGTTTCAGCACTTTCATTTCGCGCTGGCTGTCATGGTCATAGCTGGAAATGCACACGGTATCCACGTAGCGGATGCTCAGTTCACGCGCCAGCAAAGAGGCTGGAACCAGGCCACCGCGGCTGACGGCAATGATGCCTTTCCATTGATCGGCAGGCAGCAGGCGATGAGCCAGTTTGCGCGCCTGCATTTGCAACATGTCCCAAGTAACAACGTATTTTTCGCTCATAGAATGTGTGGTCCCGGCCAGCAGTTGATGTGGCTTATTGAGTAATCAGGGGAAAAAAGGTTGCGCGAGATTATAGAGACTGGCCGCGCTGAATACCAGTTGAACTGAGGAATTCATCCGTATTTTGTCTGGTTGCCTGCGGGAGGATTAGCGCTGATTAAATCATCTGCGGCCAGGTAAAGCGCCGTATGGCTCTGGCCAAACCGCCAATACGGTGCGCGCGCGCCCTGGAATAAAGTGATATTCTCAGAGCATCGTGCCACCAAGCACAGATATCAACTAACCCTAACCGCACAGCATTCCCCTTTGCAAGGCATGCTGTTACAGGAGACCTAGAGTGTCTGAATTGTCTCAACTTTCGCCACAGCCGCTGTGGGATATTTTTGCCAAGATTTGCTCGATTCCCCACCCTTCCTACCACGAAGAAGCGCTGGCGCAACACATTCTCGATTGGGCAAAAGAAAAGCACCTGCACGCCGAGCGCGATCAGGTGGGCAACATTCTGCTTCGCAAGCCAGCCACCAAAGGCATGGAAAACCGCAAGCCGGTGGCGCTACAGGCCCACCTCGATATGGTGCCACAAAAAAATAACGACACCGTCCACGACTTCGCCAAAGATCCGATCCAAGCCTACGTTGATGGCGAATGGGTGAAAGCCCGCGGCACCACGCTGGGTGCGGATAACGGCATTGGCATGGCCTCTGCGCTGGCGGTGCTGGCCGACGATCGCGTTGAACACGGCCCACTGGAAGTGCTGCTGACTATGACCGAAGAAGCCGGTATGGATGGCGCTTTTGGCTTACAGCCCAACTGGCTGCAGGCCGATATCCTGATCAACACCGACTCCGAAACGGAAGGCGAAATCTACATGGGTTGCGCTGGCGGTATTGATTTTATCACCACGCTGCCACTGCAACGTGAAGCACTGCCAGCCGGCTACCAAACCCTGAAGCTGACCATCAAAGGCTTGAAGGGCGGCCACTCAGGCGCAGAAATCCATCAGGGCTTAGGCAATGCCAACAAACTGCTGGCGCGTTTCCTGTTTGCCCATGCGCAAGAACTGGATCTGCGCCTGCTGGATCTGAACGGCGGCACGCTGCGTAATGCGATCCCACGTGAAGCCTCGGCGGTGGTTGCCGTGCCAGCAGCGAAAGCCGATGCGCTGAAAGCGTTGACCCAGCACTACCTGGCTATCCTGAAAAACGAGCTGGTCGCAAAAGAGAAAAACATCACCATTCTGCTGGATCCTGTCACCAGCCCATCGCAGGCTATGACTGCCAACTGCCAAGCGCGTTTTATCGCCCTGCTGAACGGCACGCCTAACGGTGTGATCCGCATGAGTGATGAGGTAAAAGGCGTGGTAGAAACCTCGCTGAACGTTGGCGTAGTGACCACCAGCGAAAAAGAAGCGGAGATCATTTGCCTGATCCGTTCGCTGATCGACAGCGGGAAAGATTATGTGGTGGGGATGCTGAACGCGCTGGGGCAATTGGCTAACGCACAGACTGAAGCCAAGGGAGCTTACCCAGGCTGGCAACCCGATGCTAATTCACCGGTAATGCAGTTAGTGCGTGAAACTTACCAGAAACTGTTCAACAGCACGCCGAACATTATGGTGATCCACGCTGGGCTGGAGTGCGGTTTGTTCAAAAAACCTTATCCACATATGGATATGGTCTCGATTGGGCCAACCATCACCGGGCCGCATTCGCCGGATGAACAGGTGCATATTGCCAGCGTCGGGCAATACTGGCAGTTGCTGACCGCACTGCTGAAAGCGATTCCTGAGCGCAAATAAGCGCCGTGCTGCAAGGGTGCAATCTTGTGCCCTTGCGGTTCCCCGGTGATTACCACGTCAGCACCAGTTGCCGCTCAAGCTGCGGATCCAGCAAGGTGACATGCAGCCCAACCAAGCGCACCCCGCGCCCATCGCGCCGCTCTTGCCACACTTTATGGGCTACGTTGATCAAATCCTCTTTATTCAGTACCGGCCAGATATGCTCTTGGGTGGTCTGCTGAAAATCCTGAAACTTCAGCTTCACCCCTTGCCGGGCGATGTGCAGATCCGGTTTCACCTTGCGCAGCCGCATCTCCAGCTCGGGATAGAGTTTATCGATAATCAGCGTCTCACACTCTTCCCAGCGGTGAATATCTTGCGCCAGCGTGCGCTCAACGCCCACCGACTTACGCAGGCGATCGGGGGACACCTCGCGTTCATCAATACCCTGGCTGCGCTCCCACAACACCCGGCCAAATTTGCCGAAGCTTTTCAGCAAGGCTGCCAAATCGTATTTTTGCACATCGGCACAGGTGAACAACCCCAGATCTTCCAGGCGCTTGGCGGTGACTTTACCCACGCCAGGAATTTTACCGAGCGGCAGTTGCTGCAAAAACCCCGGCACCTGCGCGGGCGTAATCACGTATTGCCCGTTGGGCTTATTCAATTCCGAGGCAATCTTGGCGAGAAATTTGATTGGTGCGACACCGGCCGAGGCGGTGAGATGCAACTCATCGGAGATCGCCTGGCGGATCTCTTGGGCGATCAGCGTTGCCGAACCGCTGCACTGCGTGCTGTCGCTCACATCCAGGTAGGCTTCATCCAACGAAAGCGGTTCAATCAGTGAAGTGTAGCGGGCAAAAATAGCGCGGATATGCTGCGAGGCTTCTTTATAGGCCGCCATCCGCCCCGGTAACAGCTTCAGGTGCGGGCAAAGCTTGAGCGCCATGGCGGTAGACATGGCGCTATGCACCCCATAACGGCGTGCCGGGTAATTGGCGGTGCTGATCACACCACGGCGATCGGCACTGGCCCCAATCGCCAATGGAATATCGCGCAGGCTCGGGTCGTCGCGCATTTCCACCGCCGCGAAGAAGCAATCCATATCAACATGAATGATTTTACGCATTTCGCCTCCCATAACACTGTTTAAATATACAGTAAAATAGAAAGAACTCAAATGTGGAAATGAACAGAAGGGACAAAAAAAGGGTCCTGTGTACAGAACCCCGAGGTTGATGACAAAGTCGCTTTTGAACCCGAGATACTCGGGCCTAGCGCACCGAGGGGCGCTCCGGCGGCTTACGCCGCTACGACCCCTTCGGCACGCTCTCCCTAATAACGGGGTTTGTCAGCAGTCTGAGGGTTCTGTGTGCCGAACCCCTTGATATTCAGCGGTTATAAGATGCGACGTTTTTCCAGTTGTTCACGCCGCAACGCCTCTTTTGCCAGGCGCTTTTTACGTGCATCGCAAGGCTCAGGGCAATCGCAGACTTTTTCCATCCCCAATGCGCTGATACCACCGCAACTGCCTTGCAGAGTTTTACGCCGCAGCAGATAACCAAGCGACATTCCGATAACCACCAGCAGAAACAGCACAAAGGATGCAACGAATACCGTCAGCATAACCGCCTCACTCACTTTTCTTCAGATAGGGTTTGAACGCCTCTGAGTAACGTTCTTCAAAACCATTGGCGGTTTTCACGATCATAAATACCGGAATCCCCAGCAGGTTTGCCAGCGCCATGCCACGCTCCGGCCCCATGACGTTCAAACCGGTGGAAAGACCGTCGGCGGTCATACACTGTGGGCTGATCACGGTAATCGACACCAGGTTATGATTGATCGGCTTACCGGTAGAGGGATCGATGGTATGAGAATAGCGCACTCCGTCGTATTCGAAGTAGTTACGATAATCACCGGAGGTGGCAATAGACATTTCACCCGGCTCAATCACCCGATAAGCCTGTTGTTCCCCACCCGCTATCGGGCGCTCAATGGCAATACGCCACGGCTTCTTCTCACCGTTATGGCCGCGAGTTCGCACTTCGCCACCGATATCGACCATATAGTTTTTGACGTCCTGTGATTGCAGATATTCGGCTATCACATCCACACCATAGCCTTTGGCGATAGAAGAAAGATCGACATACAGTTCCGGAATGCTTTTCACCAACGCATGGCCTTCAACCGACAGCTTATCGCTCCCGGTCCAACTACGGCGCAGCTCCAGTTCGGCAACGGTCGGCACTTTATTCGGGCGGCCCTCAGGGCCAAAGCCCCACAGATTCACCAGTGGCCCCACGGTAACATCGAGCGCACCGTCGGTAACCCGGTTGATACGCAGCGCCTCCAGCACCACTTCCGTCGTAGCAGCAGAAACCGGGAAAGGTTTATTCACTTCGCGGCTGGCGTTGAAACGGCTCAGCTCAGAATCTGGCCGATAGGTCGACATCTGATCGTTAACCTGCTCCAGGCGTTTATCGATCTCGGCACGCAACGTTTCTACTGCCGGCGTATTTTCCCCAGGGACAAAACGGATCGAGTAATAGGTTCCCATCGTTTTGCCATCAAGATTTTCCTGCTTTGGCTCACATCCCGCCAACAGCAAAGTGGCGCCAAGCGCCACTATTGTCATCCAAAACTTCATTCACAGCCGCCTGTTCAACCACCAAAGTCATCGAGCATGATGTTATCGTCTTCAACGCCGAGATCCTTCAGCATCTTGATCACCGCCGCGTTCATCATCGGTGGCCCACACATGTAAAACTCACAGTCTTCCGGTGCCGGGTGGTTCTTCAGATAATTTTCCAGCAGGACATTATGAATAAAGCCGGTATAGCCAGTCCAATTATCTTCCGGCTGCGGATCGGAAAGCGCCACATGCCAGGTAAAGTTTTCATTTTCTTCCTGCAGATGATTGAAATCATCTTCATAGAACATCTCACGTAGAGAACGAGCACCGTACCAGAAGGTGATTTTGCGCTTGGATTTAAGGCGCTTTAACTGATCGAAAATGTGTGAACGCATTGGTGCCATACCGGCCCCACCGCCGATAAACACCATTTCGGCCTGAGTATCTTTGGCAAAAAACTCACCGAACGGCCCGGAAATCGTCACCTTGTCACCCGCTTTCAGCGACCAGATATAGGAAGACATGATCCCCGGCGGCGCTTCAGGGTTATTCGGTGGCGGCGTGGCGATACGCACGTTGAGCATGATGATGCCCTTTTCATCCGGGTAGTTGGCCATTGAATAGGCACGCACCGTTGTCTCGTTCACCACGGAGCGGAAGCGGAACAGGTTGAACTTGTCCCAATCACCACGATACTCCTGCGGAACGTCAAAATCCGCATAGCTCACTTCGTGCGCCGGAGCTTCGATCTGAATAAAGCCCCCGGCACGGAACGGCACATCTTCGCCATCCGGGATCTTCAGCACCAGTTCTTTGATAAAGGTCGCTTTATTATCGTTAGAGATAACTTCACATTCCCATTTCTTCACGCCAAAGATCTCTTCCGGCAGCTCGATCTTAAGGTTCTGCTTCACATTCACCTGGCACGCCAGGCGGCAACCCTCTTTCGCCTCACGCTTGCTGATATGGGAAAGCTCAGTGGGCAGAATATCGCCGCCGCCCTCTTTGATCACCACCCGACACTGGCCGCAAGAGCCGCCGCCGCCACAGGCCGAGGAGACAAAGATCCCCTGGCTGGAGAGCATATTGAGCAGTTTATCCCCCGCCGGTGCGGTAAAGCTTTTATCCCGATCGCCATTGACCTCAACGGCGATATCACCGGTATTCACCAGCTTGGATTTGGCAAACAGGATCATTAACGCCAGCAGCATCACGATGCCGGTAAACATGACCACGCCTAAAATAATTTCCATAAATGCTTCCTGCCTTTACAACTGGATGCCGGAAAATGACATAAAACCCAATGCCATCAACCCGGTGGTAATAAAGGTAATGCCCAAACCGCGTAACCCGGCTGGCACATTGGCATACTTCAGTTTTTCGCGGATCCCCGCCAAAGCCACAATGGCCAGCATCCAACCGATACCTGAACTAAAGCCATACACCACGGATTCAGCAAAGTTATAATCGCGCTGTACCATAAACGACACGCCACCAAAGATGGCGCAGTTCACCGTGATCAGCGGCAGGAAGATGCCGAGCGCGTTGTACAATGCCGGGAAGAAGCGATCGAGGATCATCTCCAGAATCTGCACCAATGCGGCGATCACGCCGATAAAGGTGATAAAGTTGAGGAAACTCAGGTCAACCCCTTCGATCAAGGCGTTATCACGCAGCAGCAGGTTATAGACCAGGTTGTTCACCGGCACGGAAATGCCGAGCACCAGGGTGACTGCGATACCCAGGCCAAAAGAGGTCGCCACCTTCTTTGATACCGCCAGGAAGGTACACATGCCGAGGAAGAATGCCAACGCCATGTTCTCGACAAACACCGCGCGAACAAACAGGTTAAGGTAATGTTCCATCAGCGGTTACTCCTCTTCTCTTTGGGCTGGTTTCAGGGTACGTAACCCCCAAATCATCAGGCCGATGATAAAGAACGCGCTGGGTGCCAGCAGGAACAGGCCGTTTGGCTGATACCAGCCCCCGTTCTGCACCGTCACTAACACCGGTATATCGAACAGATTGCCCGAACCAACCAGCTCACGCAGGAACCCGACCAGGATCAGGATCACGCCGTACCCCAAGCCATTGCCTATGCCATCCATAAAGCTTTCGATCGGTGGTGACTTCATCGCGTAGGCCTCCGCACGGCCCATCACGATACAGTTGGTGATAATCAGGCCCACAAACACCGACAGTTGTTTCGAAATTTCAAATGCATAGGCACGCAACAGTTGGTCAACCACGATCACCAGTGATGCAATAATGGTCATCTGTACGATAATGCGCACGCTGTTGGGAATATGATGGCGAATCAGCGAAATAAAGAAGCTGGAAAACGCAGTGACCAACGTCACCGCAATGGTCATCACCACCGCCGTTTCCAGCTTAGTGGTCACAGCCAACGCCGAACACACCCCGAGGATCTGCAAGGCAATCGGGTTATTATCAAACAGCGGCCCGAGTAGAACCCGCTTAATCTCTTTGGAATCAGCCATTTTTCAGCGCTCCTTCACGGACTCTTTGCAGGAATGGGCCAAAACCGTGCTCGCCCAACCAGAAATTAAAGATATTCTGCACACCATTGGAGGTGAGCGTCGCACCGGACAAACCATCCACCGCATGAATATCCCCTGAACGTGCGCCGCCTTTCACAATGCTGATCGCCGGGTTGCCGTTTTCATCAAACAGCTGCCTACCGACCCACTGCGCACGCCAGTTAGGGTTTTGGATTTCGCCCCCCAGCCCTGGGGTTTCACCATGCTGGTAGAAACTGAGGCCGCGGACAGTATTGCCGTCGGCATCGATTGCCACAAAGGCATACATCATCGACCACAGCCCAGTACCGTACACCGGCAGAATGATTTTACCGATCGCCCCTGCATCATCACGCACCAGATAGATTTCTGCCTGATTGCTACGGCGGCGAATCCCAGCCAGATCTTTACTGGCCGGTAAGGCGATGCTGTCGGCATTGCTGCGCAACGCGGCAGCCAGATCAAAATCGCTGTGCTTACCCGGCACAAACTCACCGCTGTTCAGATCCAGCAGGCGTGTTTCAACGCGTTTGTCAAAGGTTGCCCTGACCTGCTCACTGGACATGCCACGTGCAAACAGCCCAGCGACGTCAAGGATGTTACGCTGTTTGTCCAGCAACCGTTGTTCCTGCTGTCGGGGTTTCAAACCGACGGCAGAACCCGCCACGACCACAGAACACACCAGGCATAGCATCAGCACTACCAGCAGCGTTTTGCCGATGCTGTCATTTTTAGATTCATTCGCCACGGGCTTTTCTCCGCTTGATGTTGGCCTGCACCACCAGATAATCGAACAGTGGTGCGAACAGGTTGGCGAACAGGATCGCCAGCATCATGCCTTCCGGATAGGCTGGGTTGACCACACGGATCAGTACACACATCACGCCAATCAAAATGCCGTACCACCATTTCCCCTTGTTGGTAAACGAGGCTGAAACCGGGTCGGTAGCCATAAAGATCATGCCGAAGGCAAACCCCCCGAGCACCAAATGCCAGTACCATGGCATAGCGAACAGTGGATTGGTGGCAGAACCAATGGCGTTAAACAGATAAGCGGTGGCTATCATACCGATCATCACCCCAGCGACAATGCGCCAGGAGGCGACGCGGCCAAACAGAATGATCGCACCGCCAATCAGGATCATCAATGTGGACACTTCACCGATCGAGCCAGGGATGTTGCCGATAAAAGCATCCATCCAGGTAATGGGCTGCCCAGTGGCAACGTTGTTCAAGCTGTGCATACCGCCAGAACCCCACTGCGACAACGGCGTAGCGCCAGAGAAACCGTCGGCGGAAGTCCAGACCAGATCGCCAGAAATCTGCGCAGGATAAGCGAAGAACAAGAAAGCGCGCCCCGCCAGCGCCGGGTTAAGGAAGTTACGCCCAGTGCCGCCAAAGATCTCTTTGGCAATCACCACACCAAAGGTGATCCCTAACGCCACCTGCCACAAAGGTATCGTTGGCGGTAAGATCAGCGCGAACAGAATCGAGGTTACGAAGAAACCTTCGTTGATCTCGTGTTTGCGCACCATGGCAAACAGCACTTCCCAGAAACCTCCGACCAGGAAGGCAACGGCGTAGATCGGCACAAAATAGGTCGCACCGAGCACCATTTTGCTGATCCAGCCCGCATCGGCGTTTAACGATGCCCCCAGCCACTGCGCCAGGCGGTAATGCCAGTCACCCGCCAGCACCTGTTGCAGTTGTTCACCACTATAAAGATGGTGCAATGCAGGAATCGCCTGCTGGCCGACGTTGTACATCCCCCAGAACATCGCCGGGAATACCGCCAGCCACACCAGGATCATCATGCGTTTCAGATCGATAGCATCACGCACGTGCGAAGCGCCATGCGTCACCGTACCTGGGGTGTAGAACACCGTAGCGGTCGCTTCAAACAGTGGATACCACTTTTCCAGCTTGCCGCCCGGCGTGAAGTGGTGCTCAATCTTGTCAAAAAAGTTCTTCAGGCCCATGAGTTATCCTTCCTGCTCAATCTTGGTCAGCACGTCACGCAGCACCGGGCCGTATTCATACTTGCCGGGGCACACGAAGGTGCATAACGCCAGATCTTCTTCATCCAGCTCCAGACAGCCCAACGCCTGAGCGCTGTCGGTATCGCCAGACAACAGATCGCGCAATAAGTGGGTAGGCAGAATGTCCAGCGGCATCACGCGCTCATAATTGCCGATCGGCACCATCGCACGCTCACCGCCGTTGGTGGTGGTCGAAAAAGCGAACAGCTTATTCTTCAGGAAATGCCCCAGCGTGGTGCGAGTGATGGAGAATTTATCAGGCGCAGGTGTGATCCAACCAAACAGCTCTTTCTCGCGCCCTTCCAGCAGCACGGAAACCTGGTTGTGGAAACGACCAAGCCAGGCACTCGGCCCGCTGGCCCGGGTGCCACTCAGCACCGAACCCGAAATCACACGGTTTTCCCCAACCTTCAGGCGGCCAGCGGTCAACTCATCCAGGCTGGCCCCTAAACGGGTACGCAACAGAGTCGGTTGCTCCACCTGTGGCCCGGCTAGCGCCACGATACGGCGGGTGTCGAGTTTACCGGTGGTAAACAGCGTGCCGATGGCGATGACGTCCTGATAGCCGATATGCCAGACGGTTTTTTTCAGGCTAACCGGCTCCAGAAAGTGAATGTGGGTGCCCACCAACCCAGCAGGATGCGGGCCAGCGAACTCGCTATAGCTGATCTGCGCCCCACTCTGCTCCACCATACGCGAGCCCGCAGCGTGGCAAACATGCACCTTCCCCTCTGTGAGGCGAGTCAGCACCGTCAACCCGGCATTAAATGCCGCCTGCTGTTCGGCAATGATCACCTGCGGATCGGCCGCCAGCGGCTGGGTATCCATGGCGCTGACAAAAATTGCGCGCGGTACAGAGCCTGGACGCGGTGCCTTGCTGAACGGACGGGTACGCAACGCGGCCCAAAGGCCACTGGCCAACAGGTCGCTTTCAACCTGTTCCCGCTCCAGCGCAGGCAGATCGGCCAACTGGTAATAAGCGAACTCAACCTGCTCATCACCATCGTTTTCGATCTCAATCACCACCGCTTGCAGTACACGGCGTTCACCACGATGGATAGCGGCAACACGCCCGCTGGCCGGTGCAGTGAAGAAAACGCCAGGATTCTTTTTGTCTTCGAACAGCGCCTGGCCTTTTTTAACGCGATCGCCTTCCTCCACCAGCATGGAAGGACGCATACCGACATAGTCTTGGCCAAACAGTGCTACACGCGTGATAACGGGGCCGTCCTGAATCACCTGAGACGGTATCCCGGATATCGGCAGATCTAACCCTTTTCTGATTCTGATCATAGGATGTACACGATGTTTAAAAATGTCCACACGTCTTACCGGCCCGCAGGCTGGCACGGACGATGCCAGGATGATGAGATTGCCATAACAACCTCAGGATAGGCACAACAGGATCGTACCCAACATGAAACTTTCACACAGAACCGTTTTCTCTATCTCAAAATTACGGCCCAAACAGCAATACGGCGTGTTAAATAAATGTTATTAACACGAAGATGGAATGGATTCTATTTTGTTCAAAATCACCCCATCTATTCACCACTAGATCATAGTAAAATAAGGGGTGAATATTAACATTTTTGGTAACATTTTTCCGTGCTATCTAGTGACCTGAGTCAAGCAAACACAATTAAATAGCCGCTATTTTTAAGCATTCATCGTTAAAATCTGCCAGTCAATTCACTTTTAACGAGGTTTGTGGTTTTTTTATACACTTCGTGTATTGCTACAAAAAAACCACACTGGTAATCTGGTGTGGCATTTAATGCAATCACATCAGTCAGTGGCATGTTGGCAACGTTTTCACCAAGCCAACAGTTAATATAAGCAGGAATAATAATGAGCAGAATCGCGCTGTTTTTTGCGATGCTATTTTGTATGCCGATGATCACGGCCTGCAGCGCCAGCGAGCAGGCCCCCGAAGCACCGGTAGTTAAACAGCAATTATTGGGTTCACCCGTCTATATCCAGATATTCAAAGAAGAACGCAAGCTGGAACTTTATGCCAAAATGGGCAATGAATTCCGTTTGGTGAATACCTTTCCTATCTGCAATTTCTCTGGGGGTTTAGGCCCCAAACGCCGTGAAGGTGACTTTAAGAGCCCAGAGGGTTTTTATAGCGTCGATGTTCGCAATCTAAAACCCAACAGCAAATATTATCGGGCAATCAACATCGGCTTCCCGAATGATTATGATAAGGCACAGGGATATTCCGGGGCCTATCTGATGATCCACGGTGAATGCAAATCTGTCGGTTGCTATGCGATGACCAACACCTACATGGATGAGATTTATCGCTATGTGGAGGCGGCATTTGCCTATGGTCAGGCCCAGGTGAATATCAGCATTTATCCGTTCCGCATGACCGAACAGAACCTGCAACGCCACCGTAACTCCAGCAATATAAACTTCTGGCGCCAGTTAAAACCAGGCTATGAGTACTTCGTGAAAAACCGCCAGCCGCCGATGATCAACGTGAGTAATGGCCAATATGTGCTGGCCCATCCGGTCAACAGCAGTGGTCAGCCAGCGCAGTATGCTTCAACGGTGGATGTTAATCCGCTCTCTCAAAGCAAGCCGTTCACCGTAGTAAAATAAAGCAAACTCACCTGGCGCAATTTTGTGCCAGGTTTCATTGCCCGTCAGCGGCTGAGTGGCAATTACCGTCACCACGTCGTCAGGCGTGGTCTGTTGCTGAAAATCAATCTCTACATCCTGATCGAGCAAGGTGGCTTTGCCAAAGGGGGCACGCCGTGTGATCCAGTAAAGATTGGTAGAACAGTAGGCCATCACAAAACGCCCATCCGACAGCAGCATATTGAATACTCCCTTCTGCCGCAGTTGATCGGCAAGTTGGGCAATATAGCGGAACACCGCTGGCCAATTGCTGGGCGTCCGTGGGTATTTCAGCGCCAACTGATTCAGCAACCAGCAAAAAGCATATTCACTGTCGGTCTGCCCCACCGGGCGGAAATTGCCGGTAGGTAGTTTTCGATAGCCCTTGAGCTGGCCATTGTGCGCGTAGGTCCAGTTGCGGCCCCACAGTTCACGCGTGAACGGATGCGTGTTTTCCAGCGCCACTTCACCACGGTTAGCCTGGCGAATATGGGAAACCACCGCGCAGGATTTGATCGGGTACTCCTGCACCAAGCGGGCGATCGGTGAATTGAAACTCGGTTGTGGATCTTTAAAGGTGCGGCAGCCATTACCTTCATAGAAAGTAATGCCCCAACCATCTTTATGTGGCCCGGTGCGGCCACCGCGCTGAACCAAACCACTGAAGCTAAAGCAAATATCGGTTGGCACATTTGCGCTCATCCCGAGCAATTCACACATCGAAAGCCACTCCTTAACCACACTGATTCATTACGCGATGGGCGCGACCTGCTGCGCCCTGCTGCCATTCACCATCGGCGGTCTGGCGTCATCAATCCTTGACCATCTCTTTTTCAATCAGTTGAATCAGGATATGGATCGCTTTGATATGGATCTCCTGAATACGGTCGGCATAGCCAAAGTGCGGAACGCGGATTTCCACGTCGGCAGAACCAGCCATTTTACCGCCGTCTTTACCGGTCAGGGTGATCACTTTCATCCCTTTGGCGCGAGCGGCTTCGATAGCCTTGATCACGTTGCCGGAGTTACCGGAGGTGGAAATCCCCAACAGCACATCACCTGCACGACCAACCGCTTCCACATAGCGAGAGAAGACATAATCGTAGCCAAAATCGTTGCCGACGCAGGACAAGTGGCTGACGTCAGAAATCGCAATAGCGGGGTAACCAGGACGGTTTTCACGATAACGCCCTGTCAGCTCTTCTGCGAAGTGCATCGCGTCACAGTGAGACCCCCCGTTGCCGCAGGAAATGACTTTCCCTCCCGCTTTAAAGGCGTCGGCCAGTAAGACCGCCGCACGCTGGATAGCGTCAATATTGGCATCATCGCTGAGGAATTTCGCCAGAGTATCAGCCGCTTCGTTAAGTTCACTGCGAATTAAATCGTGGTACATGGAGGTCGCCTCTTTTTTGCTTTCGCATCGTCAATCTTTCGCTGTGCAGTGTAACGGATCGCAGAAACACCGAGAAGTACTGTGAATGAAACAACGCATGTGTTGAGCTATAGCTGAGGTTTTTGGCGCAAGGGTGCCGCCAGTTTGTGACTTAAGTTGTAATTGAAGTGTAAATGCATTGATAAATTTCTGGGTATGGACTACAACAAATAGAGATAACAGGTCGGACCTCTTACTACTTCGGAGCTTCTTATGATGGTTCTTAGCATCGTTGTTTTACTCGCACTCATTGGTGTGGTGTTTTATCACCGAGTGAATCTAGCGTTCAGCAGCCTGCTGCTGCTGGCCTATACGGTGGCCATGGGCGCTATCGGCCTGTGGAGCTATGGGATGCTGCTGCCGCTGGCGATCGTTCTGCTGCCGCTGAACGTCACCTCGCTGCGCCGTTCGTTGCTTTCCGCCCCCGCTCTGCGCGCCTTCCGTAAGGTGATGCCACCAATGTCCACCACGGAAAAAGAAGCCATTGAGGCAGGAACCACCTGGTGGGAAGGTGACCTGTTCCGTGGCCAGCCAGACTGGAACAAACTGCACAACTATCCGCAACCCAAGTTGACGGCAGAAGAGCAGGCATTTCTCGATGGCCCGGTTGAAGAAGCCTGCCGCATGGCAAACGACTTCCAGATCACCCATGAACTGGCCGACCTGCCGCCAGAACTGTGGGCCTATCTGAAAGAACATCGCTTCTTCGCCATGATCATCAAGAAAGAGTACGGTGGCCTGGAGTTTTCTCCGTATGCGCAAGCCCTGGTGCTGCAGAAGCTGGCCGGCGTCTCCGGTATTCTGGCGATCACCGTTGGCGTGCCTAACTCCCTCGGCCCAGGAGAGTTGCTGCAACATTACGGCACCGAAGAGCAGAAAAATCACTATCTGCCAGGCCTGGCGCGCGGCGACGAAATCCCTTGTTTCGCACTGACCAGCCCGGAAGCGGGCTCCGACGCCGGAGCGATTCCGGACACCGGTATCGTCTGTATGGGCGAATGGCAAGGCAAACAGGTGCTGGGTATGCGACTGACCTGGAACAAACGCTACATTACCCTGGCCCCCATCGCCACCGTACTGGGCTTGGCATTCAAACTGCATGACCCGGATCACCTGCTGAGCGATAACGCCTCTCCAGGCATTACCTGCGCGTTGATCCCAACCAACACCCCAGGGGTAGAAATCGGCAACCGCCATTTCCCACTGAACGTGCCGTTCCAGAATGGCCCAACCTGCGGTAACGACGTGTTCGTCCCGATCGACTACATCATCGGCGGGCCAAAAATGGCCGGTCAGGGCTGGCGTATGCTGGTTGAATGTCTGTCCGTCGGGCGCGGTATCACACTGCCTTCCAATTCCACCGGCAGCCTGAAATCCATTGCGCTGGCAACCGGGGCTTATGCCCACATCCGCCGCCAGTTCAAAATCTCTATCGGCAAGATGGAAGGGATCGAAGAACCACTGGCACGCATTGCGGGTAACACCTATGTGATGGATGCTGCCGCTTCGCTGATCACCTATGCGCTGATGCAGGGCGAGAAACCGGCGGTATTGTCTGCCATCGTCAAATACCATTGTACCCACCGTGGTCAGCAGGCCATCATTGATGCAATGGATATCACCGGCGGTAAAGGCATCATGCTCGGGGAATCTAACTTCCTGGCGCGCGCTTACCAAGGGGCACCTATCGCCATCACCGTGGAAGGGGCCAACATTCTGACCCGAACCATGATGATCTTCGGTCAAGGGGCCATTCGCTGCCATCCTTATGTGCTGACTGAAATGGCGGCGGCGCAGGATAACGATCTGCAGGCGTTCGATAAAGCCCTGTTTGGCCATCTGGGCCACGTCGGCAGCAGTAAAATGCGCAGCCTGTGGCTGGGGTTGACCAATGGCCGCACCAGCAGTAGCCCGACCAAAGACTCAACGCGCCGTTACTATCAGCAGTTGAACCGTCTGAGCGCCAACCTGGCCCTGCTGTCTGACGTTTCCATGGGCGTGCTGGGCGGTAGCCTGAAACGCCGCGAGCGCATCTCTGCGCGCCTGGGGGACGTACTCAGCCAGATGTACTTGGCCTCGGCAACGTTGAAACGTTTTGAAGATGAAGGCCGTCAGAAAGAAGATCTGCCGCTGGTACATTGGGGCGTGCAGGACAGCCTGAATCAGGCGGAACAAGCGCTGGATGATTTACTGCGTAACTTCCCGAACCGCTTTATCGCCGGTGCCCTGCGTGTGGTGGTTTTCCCATTCGGCCGCGTCCACTCAGCGCCTTCGGATCGCCTCGATCATCAACTGGCGAAGATCATCCAACAACCTTCCGCAACCCGCAGCCGCTTGGGGCGTGGGCAGTACCTGACGCCGAGTGAACATAACCCGGTTGGGTTGATGGAAAGCGCGCTGGCCGATGTGATTGCCGCAGAGCCGATTCATGAACGTCTCTGCAAGCAAATGGGTAAAAGCCTGCCGTTCACCCGGTTGGATCGCCTGGCACAACGCGCGTTAGAAGAAGGTAAAATTAATGCGGATGAAGCGAAAATCTTGGTGAAAGCCGAAGAAAGCCGCCTGCGCTCCATCAACGTTGATGACTTTGCCCCTGAACTGCTGGCAGCACAGAAAGCGGGAAAGCCGGTAACGAAGGAGAAGCGCCAACAGCAGGCTGAAGTGGCATAATCTTCAGCCATAATCAACCACCAGGGGCGATGCGAATCGCCCCTTTTTCTTTTTAACCGTTTTGGCGGATACGTGCCAATAATGCGTCGATATGTTCGATTTGCGCCGCATTGACGATCAAAGTACGCCCCAGGCTGAGCGCATTGCGATGGCATTCGGCACGCATTTCAGGTTCGCTGATGCTGTCCAGATCGGCGACGTGCGCCAGCCCGATCGTGCGACGAATCAGTTCGGTACCCGCATATCCCACCGCATCCTGCCACACCTGATCCAGGAACTGCTCAGCATAGCCCGGCACCGCCAAGGCAGCATCACGGGTATGCTGATGGCACAAGGTCAGGAAACGATCGGCGAAGATCAGCCACAGTTCACGAACGTCCTGCAAGCGCTGTTCACGCCCGGCAGCGGCATCCCGTGGGCTAAGCAGCCCCGGTAAACCGCAATAATTCAGCAGCAGATTGCCCAGCGCGGTCCCCAGATCAAACCCTATAGGCCCATAGAAACCAAACTCTGCGTCGATGGCTTTAAGCCTGCCTTCCGCCACAAAAACCGAACCGCTGTGAATATCGCCATGCAGCAACGCTTCTGCCTTGCTCAGAAAGCGATGCTTGAGGCCAGCTACCGCCAGCCTCAAGGCTGCATCATTACGCAGCTCCTGCACCTGCGGCAGCAGTGCCTCATCAAACTGATTACGTTCGTGATCGATATAGGGATCGGTGAAAAACAGATCTTCGGTGATCTGGCACAGCTCCGGGTTGGCAAAACGGCTGACTTCTGCCTTCTTCTCTTGTGCATTCTGGTAAAAGTCAGAGGTATGAAACAGGGTTTGCGCCAGGTATTCCGCCAGTTGCCCAGCCGCCAGCGGATAATAGCGCCCCTTCACCAGTTCGCTGCGCCAGATATGGTGATCAGAGAGATCTTCCTGCACCATCACCGCCAACTCAGGATCGTGATGCAGCACCTGCACCGTGTGGCGCGGGCACAAAGCGCCATGAACCAGCAAGGTTTGTGCTTCAATGCGCGCCCGATCCAGCGTCAACGGCCAGGATTCCCCCACGCAGCGCACATAGGGCAGTGCCTGCTTGACGATCGCTCGGCTCACGCCCTGCGGATCGCGGATCTTAAACACCAGGTTCAGATTGCCGTCGCCAATCTCCTCGGCGCTCACCAGGCTCTGTGGATCGGCAACCTGCCCGTATTGGCGGGCATAGGCAACAGCATCGGCAGCAGTAAACGTACGATAAAGCGACATCCCCAACTCCTCTCACGATGATTTTACTTTTTAGACGTAAAAACATTTAGCCATCTATACATCTGAAAGTCATGTTGGCAGAATAGTGCGACAGATGCAATAAACGCACAACAAGGATTTAACCATCAATGCAAGCGCTTAACACCACCAGTTTACAGCTGAAGGAAAACCGACTTTGGATCCTCGATCAGCAGGCATTGCCGCAGGAAAAGCGCTGGTTGCCCTGCGACAGCGTGGATGAGTTGGTGGAACATATCCGCTCCTTACGGGTGCGCGGTGCACCGCTGATTGGCCTGTCGGCCAGCCTGCTGTTGGCCCTGCTGGCCGAACGTGGTTTATCCCCCTCGGAGCTGGAACAGGCGTTACAGACTCTGCGCGCCTCGCGGCCCACGGCAGTTAACCTGATGAACAACCTGGATCGCATGAAGCAGGCGCTGGCACAGCCCGATTGGGCCACGGCGATGGCCGCAGAAGCGCTGCGTTTGGTAGAAGAAGATCGGGCGCTGTGCGATCGCATTGCCGATCACGGTGCTGAACGGGTACAACCGGGCAGCCGCCTGTTAACCCACTGTAATACCGGCGGGCTGGCAACCGCTGGCATCGGCACCGCCATCGGTGTGCTGTTGCGTGCCCACCAACAGGGCAAGATCGCGCAGGTTTGGGTGGATGAAACCCGCCCGTTGCTGCAAGGCGGCCGCCTCACCGCCTGGGAGTTAGGCGAGCTTGGTATCCCTTACCAGCTGATTTGCGACTCAATGGCCGCCAGCCTGATGGCCGCAGGCCAAGTCGATGCCGTCTGGGTCGGGGCTGACCGCATCGCCGCCAATGGCGATGTCGCCAATAAGATCGGCACCTACAGCCTGGCGGTGCTGGCCCATTTTCACCGCATTCCGTTTTATGTGGCCGCACCGCACACCACTCACGATCCGCATTGCCCGAACGGTGCGGCGATCCCCATTGAACAGCGTGCTGCCGCAGAAGTCACCGGCGTAGCGGGCAGTTTTGGCGCCTGCCAATGGGCACCGGCGGATGCCGCGGTGTATAACCCGGCGTTCGACGTCACGCCTGCGGCGCTGATCAGCGGCTGGGTGTTGGACTGCGGAGTGATCACCCCGCAGCAGGTGGCCGCAGGGGTTTTTCAGCAGGCATTACGTTAAACAAAAAAGCTTTGTCTGCGGAGCTGGCTGAGTTTTCTGTATTTCTGTGGTGACATGCCCACATACTTGTGGAAAGTGCTGTAAAACCGGCTGCTTGAGCGAAACCCCGCCGTCAGAGCGATATCCAGAATGGTTTTATCGGTATCGCTCAGCAGCGCCCTGACATGGTTGATGCGCATCGCCGTGATGTACTGCTTCATGGTCAGCTGCATCACGCGCTGGAAAATCCCCATCGCATAGTTGGGGTTGAGCTTGACGTGCTCGGCTACGCTGTCAATGGTCAGCGCCTGATCGTAGTTGTCAGCAATAAATCCCAGCATCTGGCTGACGTAAAACTGCGCATGCCGGGAAACACCGTTCTTGTGGGTGCGCGCGGCTTTATTCACCAGGATCGGCTGCCAGCCGGAGAGGCTAAAACGCTTGAGCATCAGGCCGATCTCGTCGATCGCCAATTGCCGGATTTGCTCATCTCTACTGGTGAGCTCTGCCTGCCAGCGCTGCACTTCAAACGCGCTGATTTGATGGGCTGTAAGCGATTTCACGACCATACCGTGCGTCACGTGATTGATCAGTTCCCGATCCAACGGCCATGAAAGAAACAGATGCATCGGCAAATTCAGGATCGCCATACTCTGGCAGTCGCCAGGGCGAGTCAGCTGATGCGGAACACAGGCCCAGAACAGCGTGATATGCCCCTGTTTGATCCGCACCACCTCATCGTTGATCAGATATTCCACATCACTGTCAAAAGGCACGTTCACTTCGACCTGGCCGTGCCAGTGGCTGGACGGCATCGCGAGCGGGGCGCGCAGTTCAATGTCCATGCGCTGATAATCGGAATAGAGCGACAGAGGGCTGCGCGCCGCAGGGTCGGTACTGCTGCACATATCGGGATCGGGCGCTAAAGCGCGCACCACGGCATTTTCCATAGCGATCATCTTCCTGTTCCTGAATAATCAGAATAGTGGCACGGCTGAGGAAAACAGGGTGCGATCGAGACCACACCTTGCCCTAAACCTTGCTTCAACTCCCCCATATTCTCTGCTTTCTCCCTCTTTTTATCCCATAAACTCAGATTCGGCAGGCTGGTACGCAGAATCTGAGTTTATGGGAATGCTCACCCGGGAATATGGAAGCGTTACCACTGCGCGTCGTGCCACCATGGCGTTATCCCAACACGCCACTGGAGAACACTTATGGCAGTCCCAAAAATCACTTTTATCGGCGCTGGCTCGACCATTTTTGTTAAAAACATCCTTGGCGACGTGTTTCATCGCCAGGCCTTTAAATCAGCCCATATCGCGCTGATGGACATTAATGAAACCCGCCTGGAAGAGTCGCACATTGTGGTGCGCAAACTGATGGATTCTGCCGGTGCTAGCGGGCGCATTACTTGCCATACTCAGCAGAAAGCCGCCCTCAACGGGGCCGATTTTGTGGTTGTCGCCTTTCAGATTGGCGGTTATGAGCCCTGCACCGTCACTGACTTTGAGGTGTGTAAACGCCACGGCCTGGAACAAACCATCGCCGATACGCTGGGCCCCGGCGGCATTATGCGTGCGCTGCGCACCATTCCGCACCTGTGGCAAATTTGCGCAGACATGACGGAAGTCTGCCCGAATGCCACCATGCTCAACTACGTCAACCCGATGGCGATGAATACCTGGGCAATGTATGCCCGCTATCCGCAGATCAAGCAGGTCGGGCTCTGCCACTCCGTGCAGGGTACCGCGGAAGAACTGGCGCGCGATCTGAATATCGACGCCAGCGAATTACGCTACCGCAGCGCCGGGATCAACCATATGGCTTTCTACCTTGAGCTGGAGAGGAAGGGGGTTGATGGCCAGTACCACAGTATTTATCCAGATCTGCTGGAGGCCTATGCCAGCGGCCAGGCCCCGAAAGCGAACATCCATGGTAACCCGCGCTGCCAGAACATTGTGCGCTATGAGATGTTCAAAAAGCTGGGCTACTTTGTGACGGAGTCCTCCGAGCATTTTGCTGAATATACACCATGGTTTATCAAGCCGGGCCGTGATGACCTGATCGAACGCTATAAAGTACCGTTAGATGAATATCCGAAACGCTGCGTGGAACAACTGGCCAACTGGCAACGGGAACTTGAAGAGTACCAAACGGCGGATCGCATCGAGATTAAGCAGTCCAACGAATACGCCAGCGCCATCATGAACGCACTGTGGACCGGTGAGCCCGACGTCATCTATGGCAACGTGCGTAACGATGGCCTGATCGATAACCTACCACAGGGGTGCTGCGTGGAAGTGGCCTGCCTGGTCGATGCCAACGGCATCCGTCCCACCAAAGTGGGCAAGCTGCCTGCGCATTTAGCCGCGCTGATGCAAACCAACATCAACGTGCAAACGCTGCTGACCGAAGCCATTCTGAGCGAAAACAAAGAGTACGTTTATTATGCGGCCATGATGGATCCGCATACCGCCGCCGTACTGGGCATTGAGGAGATCTATGCGCTGGTTGACGATCTGATCGCCGCGCACGGCGACTGGCTGCCAGCCTGGCTGCACTGATACCGCCTTGCGATCGTCGGGCGCCAAGCGCCTGACTTCCCCTAAACAGCAGGAGGGCGCTGGCAACGGTGACCCTGTACCCTATGAGTGTTTCAATAACCACAAAGTTAAGCTACGGTTTTGGCGCTTTCGGTAAAGACTTCGCCATCGGCATTGTTTACATGTACCTGATGTATTACTACACCGACGTTGTGGGGTTATCGGTGGGTATCGTCGGGACGTTATTCCTGGTGGCGCGCATCTGGGATGCGCTCAACGATCCGATCATGGGCTGGATCGTCAACAACACCCGCACCCGCTGGGGGAAATTCAAACCCTGGATCCTGATTGGCACCCTGACGAACTCCATCGTGCTGTTCCTGCTGTTCAGCGCCCATCACTTTGAAGGCACGTCACAACTGCTCTTTGTCATCGTCACCTATATTCTCTGGGGCATGACCTATACCCTAATGGACATTCCTTTCTGGTCGCTGGTGCCGACCATTACGCTGGACAAGCGCGAACGCGAGGAACTGGTGCCCTACCCACGCTTCTTCGCCAGCCTGGCGGGCTTTGTCACCGCCGGGGTGACGCTGCCGTTTGTCAACTACGTGGGCGGTGGCGATCGCGGGTTCGGCTTTCAGATGTTCACTCTGGTGCTGATCGCGTTCTTTGTCGTATCAACGTTTATCACCCTGCGTAACGTCAAAGAGGTGTATTCATCGGATAACACCGCGGAGGGTAGCAACCGTATCAATCTGAGAACCATGATCGGGCTGATCTACAAGAACGATCAGCTTTCCTGCCTGCTCGGCATGGCGCTGGCCTACAACATCGCCTCCAACGTCATTACCGGTTTTGCCATTTACTACTTCACTTACGTGATTGGCGATGCGGCGCTCTTCCCTTATTACATGTCTTACGCCGGTGCAGCTAACCTGATCACCTTGATCCTGTTTCCACGCCTGGTGAAGTCGCTTTCACGCCGCGTGCTGTGGGCCGGGGCATCAATCATGCCGATTCTTGGCGGCGGTGTGTTACTTGGCATTGCCACGGCGGGCTATCACAACCTGTTGCTGATCTCGCTGGCGGGGGTGTTACTCAACGTCGGTACCGCGCTGTTCTGGGTGTTGCAGGTGATCATGGTGGCCGACACCGTCGATTACGGCGAGTACAAGCTTAACGTGCGCTGCGAAAGCATTGCCTACTCGGTACAAACGCTGGTGGTGAAAGCGGGTTCGGCCCTGTCAGCGTTTTTTATCAGCATTGTGCTTGGCGTTGTCGGCTATGTGCCCAACGTCCACCAATCCCCTGAAACGGTTACCGGGATGCAGTTCATCATGATCGCACTGCCTGCCCTGTTCTTCTGCGTCACGCTGTTTATTTATTTCAGGCTTTATAAGCTGAACGGCGATTTCCAGCACCAGATCCAGACGCACCTGCAGGATAAATATCGCCAAGCACCGGATGGGCCTACGCGCGAAACAGGCCACATCCTGTTGCCCGAGGCGGAGGCAAAAGGATAACTATGGAGTGGATTTCGCTTATCGGCTACCTGGCAGCCTGCCTGACAACGCTCTCTTTTCTGCCGCAGGCCATCAAGGTGATCGCCACGCGCAACACGCAAGGCATCTCGCTGCTGATGTACGCAATGTTTATTGTGGGTTTACTGCTATGGCTGATTTATGGCGTGCTGATCGGCAATATGGCCGTCAGCCTGGCTAACCTGCTGACGTTGCTGTTTGCCCTGCCGATTCTGGTGATTAAATACCAGAACCGTTAAGCCACCGACGTTCTCTCCTGTTCACCGAGCAGGAGAGAAGGTTCTGCTTTGCAGCGAGCATCAGGCCAAACGCGGAAACGCCTCGGCAATCTTGTCGCCGGTAAACTGTGCTATCCAGCCCTGTGGGTTATCAAATAGACGGATCGCGGTAAAGTGTGGTGCCGAGCCCATATCAAACCAATGACGGGTGTTGGCAGGCACGGAAAGCAGATCGTTTTTCTCGCACAGGATCTGGAAAACCTTGCCTTCCAGATGCAGGCAGAACAGCCCTTGGCCTTCCACAAAAAAACGCACCTCATCTTCGCCGTGGGTATGTTCAGCCAGAAACTTGCCGCGCAACTCCTGCCGCTGTGGGTTATCCGGGCGCATGCTGATCACATCCCAGCTCTGATAATTTTTTTCTGCCACCAGCCGGTCGATCTCATGCTGGTAAGCGGCAATCACCGTATCCGGCTGCGGATTATCCCCCAGCTCGCGATCTGCCTGCCAGCGCTCGAAACGCACGCCAACCTGCGCCAGTTGCTGCTGAATAGCCTGCACGTCGTTGCTCTGCCACAGCGCCCGTTGTGGTTCTGCGTCACTGAAAATGGTTAATCCACTCATGAAACAAACTCCCTCAGTTCAATCTGTTCGAAATGGTTAACTTGCGGATGCAGGCTCAGTGGATCGGCGGCATCGCGGATCAACTGACAAGTGTGCCAGCCTGCCGCCCTTGCGGCATCAAGCTCCTGATGAATATCGGAAAGGAACAGTATTTCCGCCGGTGCCAGTGCGATATGACGCGCAATATTCTGATAAGACGCGATCTCACGTTTAGCCCCAACGCGGGTATCAAAATAACCGCTGAACAGCGGCCGTAAGTCACCCACCTCGCTGTAACCAAACAGCAACCGTTGCGCCTCCACCGAACCGGAGGAATAGACATACAGCCTCACCCCCTGCTGTTGCCAGGCTGCCAACCGCCCGGCGACCTCCGGGTAAAGATGGCCGCGAAAATCCCCGTTGTGATAGCCGCTGCGCCAGATGATCCCCTGCAGGGTTTTTAGCGCGGTGGATTTGCGGTCTTCATCCATAAAACGGTAAAGCGCCGCAATAAGCTGCTCATGATCCGCCTGCGGCTGAGCAAGCTCTTCGCACAGCGCTGCCAGCGCCGCGGCCACTTCCGCTTCGGCGGCACGATGACGGATGAACTCGGCCAACCGCTCGCGGGCATAGGGGAATAACACCTGATGCACAAAACGGATATCGCTGGTGGTGCCTTCAATATCGGTCACAATTGCACGGATCATTGCGCCTCCAGTAAGCGGCGTTGCAGTTCGCATTGGAACAGGAATTCCAATCCCTCAAGATGGCGGCGCGCTTCTGCCACCTGTGTACCCCAACAATACAGCCCATGCCCGCGCACCAGGAAAGCGTAGGGTAACGGCGTAGTTTCTGCATAGGCCGCAACGCGGCCCGCTAACGCCGAAATGTTCTGATCGTTGTCAAATATCGGGATTGTGACACTGCTCAGATGGCTTTGCTGGCCACTGAGGGATTTCTGCATTTCATAGCCTTGCAGCACCAGCGCCGCGCCCTTCTCCACGCGCGACAGCACGGTAGCATTAACCGAATGGGTATGCAGGACGGCTGTCACCTGCGGATATAAGCGATAGATCAGGGTATGCAGGCCGGTTTCGGCCGAAGGGATGCGGCCACTCGCCGCCTGGTTGCTGGCAATCTCCACCAGCAAAAAGTCCTGCTCGCTCAGGCTGCCTTTGTCTTTGCCGGACTCCGTAATCCAACACTGTTCACCATCGAGGCGCAGCGACATATTGCCACCGGTCGCCGGGCACCAACCCTTGTCACCAATCCAGTGGCAAGCAGCCAATAACGCATGAAGTTGCGGGTTTTCCGTCATTCACTTAGTTTCCTGCAAGGTAGCGAAAGGAATATGGCCATCTAAACGTCTTGATTGCTAAAGGTTAACACCGTGTTATATTGTTGGCAACATAAGCCCCAGGAGTATTAGCCTGAGATGAACACTTCAGCCCCGATCCCCGAAAGCAAGTTACCGGCTCTCGGTACCACCATTTTTACTCAAATGAGCGCGCTGGCGCAGCAGCACCAGGCGATCAACCTATCGCAAGGATTCCCGGATTTTGATGGCCCAGATTACCTGAAACAGCGCCTGAGCTGGCACGTCAGCCAAGGGGCTAACCAATATGCGCCGATGACCGGCGTTGCCCCACTGCGTGAAGCGATTGCAGAAAAAACCGCACAGCTTTATGGCTGGCAGCCCGACGCCACCAGCGAAGTGACCATCACCGCCGGCGCAACAGAGGCCCTGTTCGCCGCCATCAGCGCGCTGGTGCGCCCCGGTGATGAGGTGATCTGCTTTGATCCCAGCTACGACAGCTATGCCCCGGCGGTGCAGCTCTGCGGTGGTGAACTGAAGCGTATCGCCCTGCAACCGCCCACGTTCAAGGCCGATTGGCAACAGTTTGCGGCTTTGCTTTCACCGCGCACCCGGCTGGTGATCATCAATACTCCACACAACCCTTCCGCCACCGCCTGGCACGCAGAAGATATGCAGCAACTGTGGGCCGCAATTGCAGAACGTGAAATCTACGTGCTGAGTGACGAAGTTTACGAACACATCTGCTTTGCCACAGGCGGCCATGCCAGCGTGCTGGCGCACCCGCAGTTACGCCAGCGGGCGATCGCCGTTTCCTCCTTTGGTAAAACCTTCCATATGACCGGCTGGAAAGTGGGGTACTGCGTGGCTCCTGCTGCGCTGAGTGCCGAGGTACGCAAGGTTCACCAGTATCTGACCTTCTCGGTTAATACTCCGGCGCAATTAGCGCTGGCCGACATGCTGCGTACCGAACCCGCACATTGGCAGCAGTTGCCCGCGTTCTACCTTGCCAAACGCGATCGTTTTGTGCAGGCTTTGGCGAGCAGCAGACTGGAAATTCTGCCCTGCGCCGGCACCTACTTCCTGCTGGCTGATTACAGCGCTATTTCCGATCTGGATGATGTGGCCTTCTGCCATTGGTTAACCGAGCACGCAGGCGTGGCGGCGATCCCCCTTTCCGTCTTCTGTGCCGACCCTTTTCCTTATAAATTGATCCGGCTGTGCTTCGCTAAACAGGATGCCACGCTGGACGCAGCCGCGGAGCGGTTATGTCGACTTTGAAGATTACCCTATTGCAGCAACCTCTGGTCTGGCGCAATGGCCAAGCCAACCTGCGCCAGTTCGATGCTTTGCTCGGTGCCGTTAGCGGCCGCGATCTGATTGTGCTGCCTGAAATGTTTACCACCGGTTTCGCCATGGATGCCGGTGAGAGCGCATTGCCTGAGCAGCAGGTGATCGACTGGCTGCACGCCTGGGCAGCCAAAACCAATGCGCTGATCGGCGGCAGCGTAGCGCTGAAAACCGCAGAAGGGGTGGTGAACCGTTTCCTGCTGGTTGAGCCCGGCGGCAAGGTGCATTGCTACGATAAACGTCATTTATTCCGTATGGCGGGTGAACATCTGCATTATCAGGCCGGAACCCGGCGCGAAGTATTTGAATGGCGCGGGTGGCGCATTCTGCCGCAAATCTGTTACGACCTGCGCTTCCCGGTTTGGTCCCGCTATCAGCAAGATTACGATCTGGCGCTGTACGTCGCCAACTGGCCTGCGCCGCGCAGCCTTCACTGGCAAACGCTGCTGGCGGCTCGTGCGATTGAAAATCAGGTGTATGTTGCGGGTTGCAACCGCGTGGGTGAAGACGGCAATGGCCTGAGTTACAGCGGTGACAGCCTAGTCATCAGCCCGCAGGGGGAAAAGCTGGCCAGCGCGGAGCCCGGTGAAGCCACCCGGCTGGATGCGGAGTTATTATTGGAGACGCTGCAAGCCTATCGTAACACTTTCCCGGCCTGGCGCGATGCTGATGGTTTCCTACTCACCCACTGACGATAAGCGAGGCGCAGCAGAGCCAAACTGCTGCGCCCCTTTTAAAATAGCCTATTGGGATAGCTCTTAATCCCCTACCCATTTCAGCAACATGGCCGCACTGGAAATAACGTTGATGTTAGAGATATATCCATCGTAGCGGTTATTGATAGCAGACAGCTGATTATTGAAGTGGTCGTTCTCTGCCGTCAGCACGTCCAGCAGCGTACGCGTACCGAGGTTATACCATTGATCATAAAACATATTTTTGACTCGCTCTGTTTCCACCGAGAGGCGGTCAAAGTCATTGGCGCGCGTAAACGATGAATCACGTGTCTGGATCATACTGTTAATCTGATATTCCAAATCACGGTAGGCCACTTCATATTGTTGCTGAGCCCCATTAGCCTTGGCTAAGGCCGACATCTGTGCGGCCTTCTGTGAGCCACCGCTGAACGCATTCCACTGGACGTTCAAGCCGGTATACCAGCCTGTTTCATCACCGTTGACGTCCTTCCTCGTATCTTTTGAAACCACCCAATTCAACTGCGGCATACCTGATGCGGCAACGCTTTCAGCCTCGTAGGTCGCAGCCTTCGCCTGCGCCTGCAACTTCAGCAGGTTCGGGTTTTTATTCAAGGCGGCCAAGGCCATGGACGCAGGCATCATTGCCCCTTGCCAGGAAATATTCTCGGGTAGATTCGGCTCGACACCCAACAGGCGTACTAATTTGATACGGCTACTGCTAACCTGATGTTCGATATCATCCAGACTGGCACGCGCAGAGAGGAGTTTGGCTTTCGCCTGAGTAAACTCGCTGGCACGCCCTTGGTCTGCCTCAGCGATTTGCGCCAGCATATTAGTCAATTGCTGCATACGTTCAACATAGGAACGAGCTACTTTTCGGCTTTCCTGATAGCGGCCAAGATTCATCAGTTCAGAGATTGTGCTGTAGGCAAGCTGTTCCTTAGTATACCCCTGTGCATTAACCGCCGCCGTTACCCCCTCTTCTGCACTATCGATCTGGCTGCCGATCCTGCCCCAATCATAAATCGGTGTGGTGATAGAAACCGAACCACTGGTATCACTGATGCTACTGTTATTACGGTTGCTCCCACCGCTGTTGCTTTGAGCACTTAATGGGGTGGAAAGGCCTAATTGCACCTGTGGCCAACGCTGCCCTTTGGTTTGATCAACATAATAGCCCGCGGCCAACACATCCGCTTCTGAAGAGCGAACTTCCGGGCTATGGCTCAACGCCAATGTCACCATCTTGCGGAGAAAGCCGCGCGATGTGTCATTGGTTCCCGCATAGAACGCTTTGGCGGACACCTCTTCTTTGGTATTGGTATCACCTTCACCGCTGATATCGCCATTCCAACGCACCTTATCGTAAGCCGGATCGGGCTGGAAAGATTGTTGCGTCGTTGGGAAGCCTTCCTGATTACTCTTCCACATTGATGCTGATTGACGCTCTGTTGGTGCAGGCGCAGAACTATCCGTATCACGGGAAGGTCTTTTTACCAGCACCGGAGCAGATGTTGCCTTCACTTCAGGCGGCGGTGACAGCGTCTGCGCCGTTGCAGATCCCATGTTACGGTCACTCGCCGTCGGTTCACTTCGCTGAGTAAACACCGGTGCTCGTGTTGCCGATGCGGGAACCGGTGGTGGCACCAGTTCCTTCGGTTCTACCGGAGGAGACATCCTTGGCGTTTCAGACGGCTCACTGCGCTGGGTAAATAACGGTGCTTGTGTTGCTGGTGCGGGGATTGGCGGTGGCACCAGTTCCTTGGGTTCTACTGGAGAAGATATCCGTGGCGTTTCAGACGGTTCATTGTTCTGGGTAAACACCGAGTTGGCGTTATTCACCGCTGGCACCGCTGCCTGAACAGGCTTTTCCTGTACGGGTGCGGCATGGTTGTTACCTATGGCAACAAGGCTTTTTAATAAATCGGGAGCCTCACTTGACGTTTGTGACTGACTGGAAGGAGATGCGGCGGCCTGTGGACGTTCTTGCTGAACAGGAGCCGATGACTCTCGCACTGCACCATTGGAAGTATCAAGAGCAGCGAGACTTTTCAGAAAATCAGGGGCATCGCTCTCGGCATCTGCTGCCTGCTGCGTCGCTGCTGGCGATGGTGAATCCAGCTCCAATTGATTCATCTCTTCTGCCAAAGGAGCAAATGGCAAAGACACGGCCAACGCCGCTGCCACTTTTAGCCAACGGAATTCATTTTGTTTATATGCCATTCTCTTATCTCTCCCGGAATGCTTCTCGTGCTTTTAATACAGGTTTCAGCAAGTAAGACAGGATGGTTTTCTCGCCTGTCCGAATCTCAACATTCGCCACCATCCCAGGGATAATAGGGAATGTTTTGTCCTTGACGTGCAATGCTGCCTGATTAGTCCGTATATAGACGCGATAGTAAGTCGAATCGCCACGGCCGGATCGCGCTTTCTCTTCATCAACCAAAGTATCGGAGCTGATATGCTCCACCACGCCACTCAAACCACCATAAATAGCATAGTCATAGGCGGTGATCTTAACCGTGGCGGGCAAACCAGGATGAATAAATGCCACATCAGCCGGTTTAATTTGCGCTTCAACCAGCAAGTTATCCTCCAGCGGAATGATCGTCATAATCTCAGCGCCTTGCTGGATAACGCCCCCGCGTGTGGTAGTACGGATGTTGTTTACCGTTCCGCGCACCGGGGCCACAATGGTGGTACGTTGCATTACGTCTTCGCGACCACGCAAGATTTCCTCAGCCTGAGCCAGTTCTGATTCCAACTTGTTCAGTTCGCTGTTGGCATCAGAGCGGAAACGGTTGGTACGTTCGGCAATCTGCAGTTGGAACTCATTCGCCTGGCGGCGCAAGCGCAGAATTTCCACATCGGAAACCAGCCCTTTCTTGGCTAATGGCTCAGAAAGCTGTACCTCATTTTCAGCCAAAGCCAGGCTTTTCTTCAGCGCCCCCACGCTCTCGTTCAGCGTTCTCAACTGGGCATTGTAGGCCTGGGTTTCATCATTCACCAGGCTGGGAACCGCCATAACCTCCGGCGGAAATACCAATGGAGTCCCATAAGACTGAGCGCGCAACCGTGCTATCGATGCCTTGAGGCCCAAGACTTTCGATAATGATTCACCATAGCTGGAATCCGCACGCGTCGGATCCATCTTCAGCAACACCTGACCCTTTTCGACGGTATCTCCCTCACTTACGTTCAGTTCTTGAAGGATCCCCCCTTCCAAGCTCTGTATCACCTGCTCACGGCTGGCTGGGATAATTTTACCGTCACCGCGCGTGATCTCTTCAACGCGCGCGAAATGCGCCCACAACAGAGCCACAACGACAACTAACGCTATGGTATACAACATAATCATACTGAACGGCGTTTTTTGTGAGATCAGCGCCGCTTGCAGGTCATTGATAAACGTCAAATCGTCGTTTTCAACTTTCCCGTTCACGGGATCATCACTGGCACTTTTACTTTTGCTGGCCAAGCCATTTTTAGCCGGATCCTGTTGCGGTGGGGACACCTTGAGGTCGTCCTTATTCATTACTGTGTTCCCCTTTTCTGTTCGGCGATTTTCGCGGTGACGTTATCTGACGTCGGGGTCGGTGGGGCCACTCTTCCCGTTTCAGCCTGTGCGCTTTGCTGGCTTTTCTTCTGGCTGTTGGCATTAAGCATAGCAATAACCTGATCTTTAGGACCATCAGCCATTACTCGACCATCATCAAGCACAATCAACCGCTCAAAAATATTCAATACTGACATGCGATGGGTCACAATCACCAACGTCTGCCCCTCGATCGCTTTTTGCAACTGACGGATAAACAGGGTTTCCGTCATCGCATCCATAGAACTGGTGGGCTCATCCATCAGCAGCACTTTCGGCCGCAGCAACAGGCAACGTGCCAGCGCAACCAACTGTTTCTGCCCACCGGACAGTGCGTTACCCATTTCACCGACCGGCATGTCGTAACCTAATGGGTGTCTGGCCGCAATCCGATCCAAGCCCGTCATACGCGCAACGCGCAAAAACTCCTCGGTGCTGGCTCCCGGGTTGCCAATGGTCACGTTGTAGCGCAAGGTTCCATGGAACAGTCGACAATCCTGGCCGACATACCCCACCGCAGCTCGCCAATCCGCCGGATCGACCTGTGTAGCATCAACACCATCGATCGTAATCTGGCCACTACGAGGCTGCAGCAGACGCCCCATGACCCGTAACAGTGTCGACTTTCCACTGCCGATGCTGCCAATGATCGCCACCCGTTCACCGGCCCGAATATTGATATTGATGTTTTCCAGGATAGGAGGAGGCACCATCAACCCCGGTATCGGATAGGCAAAACCCACCTTTTTCAATTGCAGATTCCCAGTGAAACTGGGCGTCGGCAGATAATTAATCGCGGCATCGCGTTCCGTCGGTAACTCCATCAACTGATTCAGCGACTTCAACGCGGTTTTAGCATGCTGATAACGCAAAGCCAGCGCCACGACGGAAGCCAGTGGCCCCAGAGAACGGCCTGACAAAATCACTACCCCGATCATTGAGCCCATGGTCAACTCACCAGCATGGATGAGATACACACCAAATACCACGATGACCACTGTGGTCACCTGCTGCATAAAGGAGACAAAGTTAGACGTCAGGGAGGAAAGATATCGAGTCTTCATGGAAGACGCCGCAGCCAAGGCGCTGAAGTCATCCCAACGCTTTTGCATCACACCTTCACCCCGTGCTGCTTTCAGCGCCTCAAGCCCTTCAATGGCCTCGATCAACAACCCCTGTTTCTGGGAAATTTCACGAATGTTTTCGCCCATATAACGACTGAGCGGCCACTGAATGCACACGCTAACCAGCAAAATAATGGGGATGGCAATCAACGGGACGATGGCCAACTGCCCACCAATCAGGTAGATGATCAGCATAAACAGGATACAGAAAGGCAAGTCTGACAATGTCGACAGCGTCGCTGATGTCACAAAATCACGCACCGCTTCAAAATCACGCAATTGGTTTGCAAAAGAGCCGGTTGACTGCGGCTTGCTCTCCATACGCATGGCCATGACCTGACGGAACAATTTGGCCCCCAGAATCAAATCGGCTTTCTTACCGGCAACATCAAGCAGGTAGGTACGCACTTGTCGCGAGGTGAATTCAAATACGATCGCAATCAAGACGCCTATCGCCAGTGACCATAGGGTGACGTAAGCCTGTGTCGGGATCACGCGATCGTAAACGTTCATGGTAAAAAACGTACTGGCCAACGTCAGTATATTGGCCAACAAAGCGGCCATCGCGGCACTGTAAAAGTAGTGACGATAACGCCACAGGGTAGAGAACAGCCAATGCCCTTCGCGGTTCGCTTCCGGCAGGATTTCATCGTCGCTTCGCTTGTCAAGTTTCGGCTTCGGGTTCGCCACCATGGCGTACCCGCTGTAATTCGCCCCCAGTTCGTCTTCCGACATTTGGAGAGCACCGCCACTTTCCGGCACCACCACCTGATACTTCAGATCGCCACGTTTACCCGTGCGTGAAGTAACGACGCAATAGCTCCCATCATTGCAAGCCAATACCAGAGGAAAAAGATAAGAAGAAACTTTGGCCAGATCTCGTTTTATCCATCCCCCAGAAATACCCACCTGTTCCAGCATCCGCAGGGCCAGTTCCGGTGTCAATTTTTCGCTACGCGGTAATCCTGCGTATAAAACCTCTTTGCTGGCCAGTTTATTATGATATTGGCATAACCATTCAACGGCCCACAGCAATGAATCTTTGCCATGATCTTCAATATTATCAAAGTCGGTGGGCTCTAATACTGGCGGAGGAGTTATTTGCTCACTCATAGCTATTCTCTGATTTCATTGAGAACCTACGCTTATTGGTTAGGTTAATTATAATAAAGCGTAGCAAAGGAGATAAAACCTCGCCAGAAAACCCTGACTTGCCACTAGAATAAACATTTGTAAAAACAGTTAAATACCGAGAAATCTCATCGTATCGACGACTAAATCGAGCACTCATGGTTTTTAAACTCAAACATTTCAACAGATAGTTTAAAGATAGTTGGAGAAGTTAAGATGCTTTGACTAAATTTTACGAAAAATAAGATGGGCCACCCACATGCCGTAGCCCATCTTACGTTACCTACTCTATATGCGGCTTAGCTATTTTTATCTGACTACGATATCAACACGTCGGCTATTGATATTGCAACCCGCCGTCCGGCCTGCAACACACCCTTCGGCATTCTGCGCAACGCCCTTTCCTTCAGTAGCCATAATGCTCGAAGGTTCAACCCCGCCCTGAATCAATACGTTGCGTACTGTCTGAGCTCTCGCCTCAGAAAGACGCTGATTAGACTCAGTGTGGCCAACCGCATCCGTGTACCCGTACAGTTCAATCTCCGCAGTACCAGAGCCCTGCTTGACGAAGTCAATCACAGTACGCAGCTTAGCCTGAGACTCAGGCAATATTGCCTTAGCGCCGCTCTGACCAAACTGGAACAGTACACTTTCCTGAATCGATGCAACGTTAGCACCCATGACGTATTCACACGGCTTCACTTGTGAAGCGCGGTTGACAATGCGTGTCTGCTTGCTCAAAGGTTTCAGCAAAGGTTCGGCTATAGCACGATCGGCCAATGCCGTCGTAGTGCCTTTCGAACCAGGATTAACCTGCAGAAAATAAGTTTCACCCGCCTTCATCGCCAACTGATGACTCGGCTTTTGTTTCCCCTGATACCCTGGCTGATCGTTGAAGTAGGACTCAACAGTATGTGTCCCTGGCGCAACGCAAAATACGCTAAACTCACCGGGCTTCAGTGCCGACTGCAGTTCACGATCCACATAAATAGCGGCAGGCAGTTCCCCCTGTGGGTAATAAAACACCACTTGCGCCAGTTCTGAAACGACATCAGCAACTGGCCGATAGTTGACAGAAGCATGGCCGATATCAGCGCTGGATGAGTCAGAAACATAAGATACTCCTGCCCCCGAGCGCTCGTATTGCTGCTCCGCGATTGCGGTAAAAGAAAACGCCCCAATCACCAAAGCAATCAACGAAATATTTGCTGGTTTACATCCATGACGAACAACTTTCATTATTAACTAACTCCAAAAACACCGTATTCATCCATTAATAAACGTCTTGTCACCGTTTCCTCTTCACAAAGATAAGTAATGGTCACCAAGCTAACGCTCATTAACGGCTTATCTGTTTTTGCTATGCAGAATTGCAACACCCATCTGCTTTCCGATTTTTCACCCAACAGTTAACACCGGGGTACGGCACGGTGGGGAAATAGCCCACGGTATTTAAACCGTGGGCTCTGTTACCGGTTAAACAATGACTTGGTTATTCTGCAATAACGTTTCCAGAACGCTATAAGCATCAAGTCACGGTTACATGATAGTCACATTAAGCGTCTGCTCGATAAACAGCTCACCGGTATTACCCACATTACTGTAGATATTGTAAGCCACACCATTCAACGTCGTGGCCCCCTGGTGAGTCCAGCTTTCTGACGCTGTCGCCCCAGAACTGAGCTCCACCAGGCCGTTATCACCGGTGATCTGCAGTTGCACCTTACTATCGTTAACCAGCAGATCCCGTTCACCGGAGTCAATCAGATCGCTGAGTCGTAAGCTGATGGAATTGTTACCATTACCCAATTCAAAGTGTTCAAAACCTTGCACTTTCTGGCCCATTTCAGCCAGGTTAAGGTGCATGTTCTGCCCACCCAGTTCGAGGGTATCAATCCCCAACCCGCCATCAACCCGCACAAAGTCGGTACCAACGATAGAAACAGTATCATTTCCACCACCACCGTAGGCAACATCACCCGTGCCGATATTGCTGATCCGGTCATTACCAAGGCCACCACTGATACGATCCACCTGACCAGTCAGCCCAACCAACACGTCATCCCCCACCGTGAAGGCCTGGGTCAGATTATCTACACTGCCGTAGTAAACATCGAATTTACCACCGTTATTGGCGCCTTGATCACTGCCCCATGACGGGATCGCAATGTCTTGAATACCATCGCCATTCCAGTCACCTGAGCCGATATTGGTGCCCATGTAATCGTTCGTGTTAGCTCCGACCCACTTCTTGGCTTGGCCTGCTGTTACCAGCGCGTCCAAATCAGTGTTAGTGGCAAAACCGCCCCCTTCCTGACCATAGACCAGATAAACCGCACCATTGTTAGTTTTACCATTGCTGTCGGCATCCGGTGCACCAATCAGGAAATCATCGATACCATCGCCGTTGACATCACCGGCGCTACGCACCGACTGCCCCAACAGCGCATCGGTGCCACTGTTCGAAGAGGTCAGGTAGAAACCATTGCTACCGTCCAGATTCTTCAGGCTCAGATCGCTCCAGGCTCCGTTCTTGCCGTACAGGACATAGGCACGTCCTGGTGCAAGACCACCGTCTGCTTTATCTCCCCACAGCGGTGAACCGATGATAAAATCACCAATCCCATCACCGTTGATATCCCCCAGGCTCGCGATGGTGTTGGAGGTTCCATATGGCATACCACCATGTGAAGCACCGCCCCAATCCAGGGCAACATCCCCCAATTCCTCGTTGTTTTCTGTAGAGGTCAGTCGGATCCCCACCTTGGCATAGTCCTTGTAAATATCCAGGTTGCTGCCATACCCCTGCACATCACCGAAGACCAGGTACGCTATACCCGCTTCAGAGTATCCGTCCACCGACACGCGTGGATAGGTAATGATGAAATCCTCATAACCATCACCGTTAACATCCCCCACTGACTGGTGGCGATCTCCCAGGCTGCTCGCGGCATTGGATGAGTTAATATAGGTAAACTTATCCGCCGACAGCGCTACCTTGGTTTCAGCGTTAGTTAACCCCGTTGCCGTCATTGTCAAATTAGACCATGAGGCGCTACCCGCATTGCCTGCATGACCATACAGAACGTAGACCTTGTTGCCATCAGAGCCACCGAACACGATATCGGCATAACCATCACCGTTGTAATCACCACCGGAGGCAGCTACCCCTGACCAAGCACCACCTGCTCCATTAATCAGGAAACCACGGCTGGTTGAGCCCGTTTTGATAGCATCCAAATCAATCGTACCCATGCCATCTGCGCCCCCAAACAGGACGAATGTACTATCAGCCAGGTTGGAAGAAACGATAACATCATCGTAGCCATCACCGTTGAGATCGCCGATTTTCGTTACCACCATCCCCTGATTACTAAAGTCACCCAGCGAGAGTTTAGGGTTATCCATCCGAATACCCTGCTCTGCCGTGAGTGCATCCAGACTCGGGAGTTGCGGCAGACCTTGCGGTGTACCATAGACGATGTACATACTCGACTGGCTGACTGCTATCGATCCCACCATAAGGTGCGGCGCTGACACCATAAAGTCTTCAATGCCATCACCATTAAAGTCCCCGATACCGGTCAACGCATAACCCAACACGTCATTAGCCTGTGTACCTATTACCTGTGTTGATACGGTATTGTCTACCACCAGGCGTGCACTGGCATTGTCGTCAAGTAATCCAGCCTTGGACTGATTGCCTGCCTCATCCACCAACACCGCTTTCAGGTTATAGGTGCCATTTTTCAGCATCGGCAGGGTATAGGTAAAGCTGCCTGTCGCGCCATTGACGGTAACAGGGATATCCTTGCCAAGCAGGGTGTCACCTGCGCCGTAAACGCCATCATTATTGACATCATTGAACAACATCACGGTCACTTTGCCTGACTGTATATCCGCCAGATCCTTTGCCCCTATCCCGGTCACCGAACCCTGAATGGTCGGGGTAGTGATACTGGTGATGTTATCTGACGTGCTGACACCGTTGTCACTGGTGGTAACCAGATCCAGTACCAGTTTGCCGACCGGGGCCTGGGTATCTACCGTGACAACCTGCTGGGTATTGCTGCCCGCAACACCAGAAGCACTCAGCACCCGTGCCATATAAGTATGGGTACCGTCGGCCAGAACTCGGCTATCCACATAGCTCCAAGTATTGTCCGCAGCCACGGTAACAGCAGACCAGGTCTTACCGCCATCCATAGAGATCTGGGCAACCTGCCCTGCGCTCAATTTTGCATCCAGCGTCCCTCTTATCGTCAAGGTGTTGTCGCTTGTGACAAAGTCAGAACCCGATTTCCCCGTATCATCGCTGATCCCTGAGATCACTATCTTCTGATTCGGTAAAGACTGGTCAATGGTGAAACTGTACGCCGGTGACGGTGCCGTGGTGTTGCCCACCGCATCGGTCTCCTTCGCCGTCAACGTCACCAGGCCGTCGGCCAGTGGCAGGGTCGGTTTCAGTGACCAGGTGCCGTCCGCCTGGACGATGGCCGTGCCGATCGCGGTCGAGCCGTTGTACACCGTAATGGTGTTGCCGGCTTCGGCGCCCGTCCCGCTGAGGGTCGGACGGTTGTCGTCGGTAGTGCCACCGGCAACCACGTTCCCCTTCCGCTCACCAAATTGGTCATCCACGCCGGTGATCGCCACCAGGCTGGCATCCGGAGCCGTAAAGTCCAGCGTCAGGGTAAAGGTGTTCGACGGCTCGCTGACGTTGCCCGCCTGGTCCACCGCCGTCACCGTAAAGCGGTGCTCGCCTTCCGCCAGTTTATCGGCCGGCGTAAAGCGCCACTGGCCCAACTCGTTGGTCTGCGCCGAGCCCAGCAACCCGTTCTGGTCGGAGACCATCACCAGGCTGTTGGCTTCTGCACGGCCTGACAGCGTTGGCGTCGGA
>NZ_MOXD01000016.1:50-49960 GCF_001976145.1 Serratia oryzae | reverse complement strand
TTTAATTATATCGAGTGCGATTACAATCGTTGGCGTCGCCACAGTGCCTGTGGTGGTCTTAGCCCGGAACAATTTGAAAAACAGAACCTCGCTTAGCCATGTGTCCATTGTTCGTGGGTAAGATCAAACCCGCATCCAGGGAAATAGAGGCGGGTGTGATTAATCAATGCAGGCGATTATTGTTGCCGTAACGATTTAACGTTCGGTGTTCTGGTGGTGGCGGTGCCGGAATAGTTTCCGGTGGCAACGGTTGCCGAATAACATGCTCAATACTTTCCCGCGTTTTAAACGTGCTGGAGCAGTCGATATTCTGGCACTGGTAATACGCCTCTTTGGTCTGCTCGGTTAAATAACGGCTGGTGCGAGTATGCGCGCCACTGCGGCAAAAGGGACAACGCATCATGATTTAATCCCTCGCGCTTTGAATTGCTTGCGTTTTTCCGCTATTTCCGTTGCCAACCGCATGCGCTTGATCGGGTTGTCACGCAGCGCCGGTAATATCCCCGTTTCCTCGGGCTGTGCCAGTCCGATTTCACTCAGCACCGGGTGCTCAATATTCTTTTGCGCCGTAGCCGTAATAACATGCGCAGTCAGCGCCCTCAAGACGCTCTGTTCAATCACGCTCATCGGGTTATCGTGGTAAACACTGTAGGCTTTCTTTGCCAAAGAGCAGGCATTCACAACACCGGCGGTCAGAAGCACTTTCTCAACCTGTGGTCATTGCGTGCTCGGCAAATGCGTTCAACGCTCCCCTGTGCGCGGCAACCGGCCCCGGCCGGTTTTTTTGTGCGTGCGGGTTGCCACTGTTCACGCAAAAGTGAACAGTGTGACCAGTTTTCCTATAAGTCTTTATTTCTGAGGTAAACCCAATTGACTTATCGAAGACTGTTCCAGTCAGGCAACTTATTCACCCGCCGCCGCCAGTAATGGAATAAAGCAGTGAATAAACCAAACAGCAGCCCAGTTGTGAAACTGGTTTGCAACGCTGTTAATGCGCTATACCCCTCACTTCTCCAGATTGTAAACCACATAATTACGCCCCAAAGAGAGCCAAAGAAACCGCCAAAAAAAAGCATATTTAGCCAGAATGGCGCAAACGGCGGTGGCGGGATTTCCACTCCCCATTTCCATAACAGGCGTAGGATTGGTGGTGCATAATTACTCCGCCACATTTTTTTCTCTTCCATCAATGCCACTGCACGTCTTTTCTTTTCATCAAAGGTCATAATCGGAACCCCCGTCACTTCGCCGCCCAAAAAGATACCTGTAAAATACCCTTTTTAGTTATGTGTATTTATACAAGGAGCATTAATTAAATGAAGAAAATGATAATAGTTGCCGCCACTCTTTTCTTGGGCCTTACCCACTTTATCGCGGCTGCTGAGCCCCTGTCCATTGAACCGGGCTTGTGGCGCGACGGCGGTACCATAATGATCAACGGGCAAGCCCTAACTCACTCACCCGAGGATGATGAAGATGAAGAGTGCGTGTCAGCCGAGCAAGCTAAAGATTTGCGTGCTGCAATGGCGTCAAGCTATAAAGATTCTGGCTGCGAAATCACCTCATGGGACAGGGCTCCGGGAAATAAGCTAGAGATTGGGCTGGCGTGCGTTAACGAAGAGGGGAAATCTAAAGGCAAACTCAGCGGTGTATACACCAGCACCAGCTACGATCTCAAAGGGCGCCTGGATGGCACTCATATCCATGCAGGCCCATATTTTCTCGATATGCATATGTATGGAAAACGAATTGGCGAATGTCATTAATCCGTATTCGCACTAAAAGACGTTCCCCCTTCTGAGACTCAGAGTTGTTGGCTGCGCCAGTCAATCTGGCGCACTGTTCCCAAAGCTCCCCCATCCCTTTAACACACCAACCCGCACAGGGAAAAACAGTCTTATGCAAATTTAGGGTTTATAGCACCCAAAGTCGCAAACAGTGAAGTTAAGCAGGACTTTTCGAGCAGATCTCGCTATAACGAAACGGTATTTCATTTTTCTTTTAAAAGGGATGTTTTGTGGAACGCAGTCCGCTTCTTTTCACCAACAAAAAATTTGTCTTCTTCGGTGCCACCTTCTGCTGCCTCCTGTGGGGAAGCGCCTATCCGGCGATCAAAAACGGTTATGAGCTATTTAATATCTCGCCAGATGATATCCCCAGCAAAATGGTGTTTGCCGGTTATCGCTTTTTGCTGGCTGGGCTCGTACTGTTGATGTTTGCCGTTGCCAGCGGCAAATCAATCACCAACATGAAACCGCTGCATTACAAGCAGATGGCTATCTTGGGCTTAACCCAAACGTCGCTGCAGTACGTGTTCTTCTACATTGGCTTGGCGTATACCACCGGGGTCGCGGGTTCCATTATGAATGCGACCAGCACCTTCTTCAGCGTGCTGCTGGCGCATTACCTCTACCAAAACGATCGGTTAAGCTTCAATAAAATCATTGGCTGCGTGCTGGGTTTTGTGGGGGTGATGGTGGTCAATTTCAGCCCCGACCTCACCTTCACCTTCACGCTGATGGGCGAAGGTTGCGTAGTGCTGGCCGCCTTTATCCTCTCGGCGGCGACGATTTACGGCAAACGCATCTCTCAACATATCGACAGCACGGTGATGACCGGCTATCAGCTTGCTATCGGCGGCCTGGTGCTGACGCTGGGCGGCTATCTCTTTGGCGGTAAATTGACAGAATTCGGCTGGCAGGCGTTGCTGCTATTGGGCTATCTGGTCCTGCTGTCATCGGTGGCGTTTGCCCTGTGGAGCTTGCTGTTAAAGTACAACCGTGTCGGCATGGTCGCCCCCTTTAACTTCCTGATCCCGGTGTCGGGTGCCGTCCTTTCCGCTATCTTCCTCAATGAAAGCATTATGGAGTGGCGCAACGTTCTGGCTCTGCTGCTGGTGTGCAGCGGTATTTGGCTGGTAAACCGGATTAAACAGGTCTAAGCCACCGCTTTGCGCGGTAAGCCTGCAAACTTGCCGCGTTGCTTCCTTTCTCCGCGAACAGCGCCTTTTGCCGATAACGCAAAAACCCCGCGGCAAAATCCTTGTTGCAACGGGGGAGGGTTGTCAATGTAATGCTTGGGGTCGGTGATAACGCGGGTCATGAACCCGCGTTATTGGCTCTTAATGGCTCACCCTTATAACTTGCGGCGGTTCACTCAGCTCTTGTGTCATCAACAGAAATAAACCTACCCGCCACTATTTTCGCAATATTTTCTGCAAACGCTCCTGCTGCCAGCGGGTCAACCAGTCTTGCAAGAAAAAGACCTTTGCTCCTTGGAGCAGAATAAACGTCCCCCAGATGGCCAACGGCCAGATAAACCAGACGCTGGCCGGGGTGATAAAACGGTTGATGGCGTACAGGAACAGGTTCACCACCACATAAACCAGCAGGCTATGGTAGAAGCCGCTCTCTGCGGCAACCCTGGCCTTGGCTCTTTCAATCTGCTGATCCAGGGCATTATCGCGCTGCTCAATATAGGGCTGCTCACCGTTGCCAGAAATCTCTGTCACACTGATGTTAAAAACGGCAGCAATCGCACTGAGTGTCTCTAGGCTGGCCTGCTCACCATTCTCGATACGCTGTATGGTGCGCACGCTGAGGGACGAAAGCTCCGCTAGTTGTTCCTGTGACCAGGCTCTGGAAAGCCGCAGTTGTTTAATGCAATTCTGGCTCATGGACATCATCCTTTATAGGCGAATAGAAACTGTGCGCACTATGCAATGAAGCCACGCGCAACAACAGGTCAGCAACCCGACAGTAACCTGACACCTTGCCGACAGCATGAGTAAAGCACAATTCAGCCGCTTGGATAATACGTAGGAAGGCCCATTTACAATGCAAAGAGCAAGCAGACGTGATTTGTCACAACGGGCACTGGTAAAATTTTTACCTGCGCGTTATCGCCACCGTTGGCAGGTTGCGTGCATGATCGCTCCCCCTTACCGCGAGGAGCGATTTTCCACACAAACGCTTAACTGGCCGTTAGCGGTTCTGCCCGCCGTGGTTTAACCACCAGCGGCAACAGCAAAAACGCAGAAGCCAAGGTCGTTGCCGACAGCACCACAAAGAAGCCATCCCAACTCCAGGTTTCGAGCACTTTAGCCAGCGGCCAACCAGATAGCCCTGCGCCCAGGTACCCAAAAATACCGACAAACCCGGTTGCCGCCCCGGCAGAATCTTTATGTGCAGATTCTGCCGCCGCGATACCAATCAGCATCTGCGGGCCAAAGATAAAAAAGCCGATAAAGAAGAAACAGGTGGCATTAAACAGATAGCTATCAATACGCAACAGCCAAATCAACAGCACGCTGACAAAAATACCGAGCATAAAAATGATATTCATCGGCACCCGGTTACCGGCAAACAGCTTATCCGAGCCCCAACCGGCCACGATGGTGCCGATAAAGCCACCAATCTCCAGCATGGTCAGCGAAGAGTTGGCTTTCACCAGCGAATAGCCGTGATTCTGTATCAGATACAGGTTCCCCCAGTCGTTAATGCCGATGCGCACCACATAGACAAATACATAGGAGATCGCCAACAGCCAGATATATTTATTGGTGAAAATATAGCGTTTTAAGATCGCCATCAGCGGCAGTTTGGCGCTGGCCTGCTCCTGATCGAGCTCTTGCGCATCCTGCCGCCACTGCCCCACGGTCGGCAGGCCCATGGCTACCGGGCGATCGCGCAGGCGAAAGCAAAGGAAGCAACCGCTAACAATCGCAATAATCCCTGGCACGATCATCCCGTAGCGCCAGCCATAATTCACCGCCAATACTCCTGCCAGTAGCGGGATCACCGCTCCACCGACGTTGTGCGACGTATTACAGATGGCCCACCAGAATCCCCGTTCATTACGCGAATACCAGGTCGTGAGCAGTTTGGAGCAAGGAGCCCATCCCCAGCCTTGGAAGAACGCATTGGCGATCCAGAACACCATCAGGGCAAACAGCGAAGAACTGAAGCCAAACAGGATGTTGATCACCCCTGTCAGGATCAGCCCAATGCCCATAAAGTAGCGCGGGTTAGCGGCGTCGCTCAGCACTCCCGAGATAAAACGCGAAGCGCCGTACATAAAGTAGAACAGCGTCCCCATCAGGCCGACATCCGCCACGGTCAGCCCCAGATCTTTCAGCATCTCGGGCATCACGTAGTTAAAGCTTTTGCGCGTGAAGTAATACACCGCATAGCCGACGTACATACCGAGCATGATATGAATACGCCAGTAACGGTAGGTGCGGTTAACCTGCTCGGTCTCGGCGATTGCTGGCTGCTCCGGTGCTGATTTCATCCATTTGATCATCATATTCACCTGTCATGCGAGAGAGTTAGGCTGTGAACTGCTGTGATGGGTGAGCGCCGCCAGCACCTGCGCATGCAGTTGTGGATCGCCCGCGGCAACAACGGTGGATTTGGAATACAGGGTGAGCGGCTCGCCGTACCAATCGGTGATTTTGCCGCCGGCCCCTTCGATGATCGGCACCATGGCGCAGTAATCGACCTCGCGCATACCGCCGCTGTCGACGCTGAGATCGATACGGCCAGAAGCCAGGCAGCCATAGGAGTAGCAAGCCGCGCCGTAGATCCGCCATTTGCTGGCTTTGAGCAGATGGTTGTAGCCCGCCCGATGTTCAGGCAGCACAAACTCGGTATTGCTGGTGGACATCAGGGCATCAGCCAGATGTTTACAGGGGCGGGTGGTGATCACACGGCCATTCAGCGTGCTGGGCTGCCCGGCAACGCCGACCCAGCGTTCATCCAGCGCCGGGATATCAATGATCCCAACCACCGGCCGGCCATGGTGGCACAGCGCCAGCAGCGTGCCGTAAACCGGAACGCCCGCGATAAACTGTTTGGTGCCATCGATGGGATCGATCACCCATACCCACTCTTCGTTTTGCGCTTCGGCACCGAACTCTTCCCCCAAAATGCCATGGGTAGGAAATGCCTGGTTTAACTGCTCGCGAATTAACTGCTCGGTTTGCTGATCAATGAGGGTGACCGGGCTGAGATCGTCTTTGGTAGCAAATTCCCGGCCGCCGTAAAGGTAGCGCTGGCGTTCTTGTTTCAGTAACTGACGAGTCCGATCGGCGATGGATTCAGCTACCTGAGTGAAATACTTCAGTTCCATATTGATGCTCCCAGTTGCAGGTTCTTGTGAACAACGTTGCGGCTGACAGACTCTGTTTAACGGAAGTGAAAAGCCGCCGATGAATGAGACATCTAACGCTTATGTGTATGTTTTTTTGTTTATTTTTTGTTAAACAGAATCATCACTATGGTATTGAAGGGAGTCAGATGCTTGAGGGATTTCTTTAGCGAAGATGGCGAAATTGGCATAACGGTGGGCAAAAACCGCTTCAGGTCAGTATTAACACGGGTTAAAAACTCTGCGTGCATTTGATGGATAAATAATTTAGAATTTACTAAATTTAGAACTTACTAAAGTAATGATGACAACAAACCAAGACCTGCAAGCACTGCTCGCCAGCGCCGATGCTGCATCAAAACTGCTTAAAGCCATGAGCAATCCTCACCGCCTACTGATCCTTTGTATGCTGGTGGATTCCCCTGGCACGGGTGCGGGCGAATTGGCCGCCATCACGGGGTTGAGCCCGTCGGCAACCTCGCAGCATCTGGCCAGAATGCGTGATGAAGGGTTGATTGAAAACGCCAGAGATGGGCAACGCATCAACTACTTCATCAAAAACACCGCCGTGCAGGAAATCATCAGCACGCTAAAAGCCATCTATTGCCCATGAGGATGATATGAACGTAGAAACGATAACGTCACAAGACGCTCAACAGCGGCTAAAGCAAGGGGCACGCTTATTCGACATCCGCGATGCCGATGAATATGCCCATGAGCATATTGCCCAAGCCTGTCTGCTCTCTCTGTCGGTGATTGAAAAAGGTGAAAAACCGCAGCCGCTCTGCGAGCAGGATGTGGTTATTTTCCACTGCCAGTCCGGCAAGCGCACCGCGCAGAATGCGGCAGTGCTGGCAACCGCCGCTTCACCGGCCAAGGTTTATCTGCTCGAAGGCGGCATCAACGGCTGGAAACAGCAGGGATTGGAGGTAGTGAAAGATAAAAATCAGCCGCTGCCGCTGATGCGCCAGGTGCAGATTGCCGCAGGCTCGCTGATTCTGCTGGGTGCGGCCTTAGGCTACACGCTCACCCCGCTGTTCTTCCTGCTGCCCAGCTTTGTTGGCGCAGGGTTGCTGTTTGCCGGGCTCAGCGGCTTTTGCGGCATGGCGACGTTGTTAGCCAAGATGCCCTGGAACCAGCAGCGCACCTAGCCTGCCGCCAAGTGGCCCCTTTGGTCACCTTATGCTGCCGGTTTCAAAAATCGTATCTCTCTGCCCACACTAGAAAAAGTGTGAACTTGTTCTAGTCTTTACTAGGTACAACCACATCATTCCGTAGTGGCTAAGGGGTTCACGATGAGCGAAAGTTTAAAAGACAGCACCATTCTGTTGTCCAGAATACTGCTGATGGTTTTGTTTATTGTTTTCGGTTGGATGAAGCTGACCAACTTTGGTGCCACGGTAACGGCGATGGAGGGCTACGGCACCCCGCTGCCCTATCTGGCTGCGATCATTTCTGTGGTGGTTGAGTTTATTTTCGGTATTGCCATTGTCCTGGGGGCTTTTACCCGGCCGCTGGCCATTATTTATGCGGTCTATGTGCTGGGCACGGCTCTGATCGGCCATCCATTCTGGCGGATGACCGGGCCAGAAATGCTCGGCAACGAGATTAATTTCTTTAAAAACATCAGTATTATCGCTGGGTTACTGCTGCTCTCGGTCACCGGCGCGGGCCGTTTCTCACTGGACCATAAGTGGTTTAAACAGTAATTTTTTACTGCCAACGGCGTTTAACCGCGCCGTTGGCTTTGCCTTTTAACGTGGCTTCGGGCAGTTCTGCTCTTTCCATCCGTACAACCACGCCAACGCCCGATAAAACTCCTGCTGCGATTTGCCTTGCCACAACAGGTTGCGCACCGAACGTTCAACGCCTTTGGCATGATACAGCCGCCCCATTTCACGGGTAGACCAAACGATGCGTGTTCTGGCGCAAAAAATGACATTCCTTCCGGTGTGCGACAACGCTTTCTCAATCAGCCGATCGGCAATTTCGCCGAAGAAAACGCTTAACGGCTGCGCTTGGCGTGGCGTTCGAAGTTATCGGCCTTCGCCGCAGCAGATTTGCGCAGCGTCACATAGCAGGCACCGTCACCACCGTCGCGCGGCAGCGCCCGGCAAAAGGCCTGCACCTGCTCAAACTGTGCCAGCCATTTGGCCACGTAGCTGCGCACGATATTCGCGTGGCTCTGATCTTCCCGCCCGCGGCCATGTACGATCAGCAGCGAACGCAGGCTCGCCTGCTGCGCCTGCATAATAAAGCGGAACAGTTCCTGGCGGCAGGTTTCTACCGGGCGCTTCAGCAGATTCAGGCTGGCCTGTGGCGGGTAGTGCCCACTGCGCAGTTTGTCCAGCACGCCCTGCTGAATGCCTTCCCCCTTGTATTCCAACGGGATATCGCACGCAATAATGTCGAGAAAACCGGTACTGAGGAAGTTTTCCAACTGTAACGCCTGCGCTTCGCGGCGGGCGCGTTTGTCGATGGGATCTTGCGGTTTAAAATACAGCGTCTGCTGCCCCTCGGCTAACGGGGTTACATCGGCCATGGCCTGCTCAAAAAAACCTTTGTCTTCGTTGCTCATTTCGCGTCACTCTCGGGGGAAGTTATGCCAACCAATAAACGACCTGAGGATCCTTGTGATGGGGGGGAATAAAGAAGATTGTAAAACGCCCCACACAGGTTGCAAGCCAGGAATTAGCCGCAACGGGTGAGCTTCTGAGCCATTTTCGTTATACTGCAGGCCATCATCGAGTGCCGCAAAGGGAAAAAACCATGACCATGCGTGAACTGGATATCCAGTTTCAGAATGCAATGAATGAGTTGCAGGCCAGCTTTGAAAAACAGCACCGCGAATGGCAGCAAAGTTATCAGGCTTTGCAACAACAATTAGAAGCAGCCCAACAGCGAGAAATGGCCCTGCGGATGCAGAATGAGCAACTGATGCGCAAGCTGAGCACCGCCAGTTCCGTGCCGGAGCAACATGCGCTGATCAAGCAGATCAAAATGCTGGGGGCGCACCTGGATGCCCTGGCAAAAGACGCCGCCACCTTCAATCGCTATGCCCATAATCAGCAACACGCCAGCGGCAATTTCAGCGGCGAGCAACACGGATAATTTCAGGCGCTGTTTGCAGCGTCTCCTGCCAACTGCTGGCGCTCCAAGACGGTAAGACATCATCAATGACGTGGATCATCATCGCCGCCCTGATCGTAGTATTTATTATTGGTTACCGCATTCTGACTTCCGACACCCGCAAAGCGGTAGATTCGCTGGCACACCTGCTGAAAGTCAAACCGATGCTGATTGAGTCGATGCTGCAAGAAATGGGCAACCGCAACAGCCAGACGTTTATCCGCATGCTGAACAACGGCTACACCGAAGAGATGCATCAGGCCGCCTATCTGCTGTTTATCTATCTGACGTTTATCAAGCAGGCAGACGACGAACAGATTGGCCTGTGGCGCGAAGCGCTGTTGCGCGCCGGGCTGTCGCCAGAACTGCATGCCGAGCACACGGAGGCCGCGCTGTTTTATTTCGCCGATCTGGATTTGGATGCGTTCGAACTGGCACAGTTCCGCCGCGCCTATAACGAGCGCTATAACCGCGAAGCCTTGGCTAATTGGTAAGTTTTCCCCGGTAAACGATGGGGATAGACAGCAGAAATAACAAAGAAAACCCGACGTCTCCCAACCTCAAAGACTGCTGGTCAGGAACAGATCCCAGGCAGCAACCAGGCCACACAGCGTTACGGCACTGAAGATCACTTCAAACAGATAGCGGTTAATCATGATGACGTAACCTCAAAAGAAGACACCCGGAGAACCGGGTGTCAGGATATTTCACTGATGACGCGGAACCGTTAGCGGCTCCGCAGTCTTCACTTACTTAGCGGCTGGAGCAGCGGCTTTTTTGCTGGCTTTGTGGTGTTTTTTAGCAGCCTGAGCTTTCTGATCTACAGGGGCTTTTTTGTCAGCTTTGTGGTGCTTTTTAGCAGCCTGAGCTTTCTGATCTACAGGGGCTTTTTTGTCAGCTTTGTGGTGCTTTTTAGCAGCCTGAGCTTTCTGCTCTGGGGCTTTTTTGGTGGCTTTCTTGTGTTCTTTCTTATGATGAGTCGCTTTTGCAGGCGCTTTGTCACCACTTGCAGGAGCGGCCATGGTATCAGTCGCCGCTGGGGCAGCCGCCGGTGCTGCAGTATCAGCAGCGAAAGCAATTGAAGACAGACCCATAGTGGCAGCAACGATCAGCGCTAATACTTTTTTCATCTTTAATTCCTCAGAGAGTGTTTTTTCGGTAAGCCCCATTTGGGCCGTTAAACAGATAATAAAGGAATCAATTCAGTACTTCCGTGAGTGATTGGTTTCGCCGAGTAACCAAATGTACAGAGCTTGTGAACCCTGTACGGCAAAGTTTGTTTAGTTCCATGATCCCAATCGCTGCCAACGGTGACTTTATCGCTGCCGGTTGCTGAAGATGGCCGATAGCATGCCGAGATAATGACGAACTTTCCGCGCTCGCCTGCACAGGTCAAAAAATGGTCTATACTGAGGAGATATATGCGAAACGGAGAATCGAATGTTCAAGAAAGCCGAAAAAGTCGAACGAGACATCGATGAAGACGTAGCCCTGCTGGCCGATACGCTGGATGAGGTATTACGCGATTCCGCCAGCAAAACCAAAGAGGAGATAAGCGAACTGCACCGCAAGGCAAAAGGCGTTTTACGTGATGCCCGTGCGCGCTTCAACGACTCCAGCAGCCTGACGCAGCATGCACGTGACATGGCAGATCATGCCAATAGCTATGTGCGAGACAAACCCTGGCAGGGTGTCGGTATCGGTGCCGCCGTTGGCATCGTCATCGGCCTCCTGCTCGCCCGGCGTTAAACACCCCCTGTAGCTAAAAAGATGAAATAGATGTGCGTCTGGCCCACGGGAAACCGTGGGCCGTTTAGTTTTATACCCTTCATACTTCAAGTTGCTTGTGTGTTGGCTGCGTTACTCGGCCCATATTGGGATTCGCTCTGTTGCCGCCTACAAGCAACTCGAAGTATTTTGGGTATAGTAATACCCCAATTCTCTCTGGCTGCGGATCGCCAGCACAAGCGCCGTGTCGATATTGGGAATATAGCGGTAAAGTGCCACATAACCTCTGGTTTGATAACCAATCACCAGTTCACGCATCCCTTTATTTACCACTCGGCCGATCAGAAGGTTATGTTCCAGGACGGAAATAGCCTGAATAATCTCCTGGATCCTCAATATTCCCTTAAAAAACCCCGCCGGAAGGCAGGGCAACTCACACATCAGAAGAAATGCGCCAACGCCAGCAGCGACAGCGAAACGTTAATCGCACCACCGATACGCGTGGCGATCTGGGCGAATGGCATCAGTGACATACGGTTACCCGCAGTCAGGATCGCCACGTCCCCCGTACCGCCCTGCCCACTCTGGCAACAGGAAACGATGGCCACATCGATCGGGTACATACCAATCTTCTTGCCGACCAAGAAACCGGTGCCCACCAGTGCGCACACCGTTGTCACAATTACGATCAAGTTCTGCACGGTGAAAGCATTGACCAGTTCCTGCCACGGCGTGATCGCCACCCCCACGGCAAACAGAATGGGATAAGTCACCGCCGTACGGAAAAACTTATATACCACCTGCGAACCTTGCTGAATGCGCGGAGAGACCCCGTGCGCCAGCTTCACCGCCACGGCGGCAAACAGCATACCAACCGGCGCAGGCAGGCCAATCATCCGGTTCAGCAACATCCCGACCATATACAGCAGGATCGCCAGCAGGGCACCACAGGCAATGGTGCTCACATCCACGCTCTTACCGCTGGCCTGCTCGGCCACCGGCATCTCGCTCTCCCCCTGTTTGCTTGGCATCAGGCTGCCTTCGCCAGTTAAATGCGGGTAACGTTTCCCCATCTGGTTGAGCAAACCCGCGATCACAATGGCGGTCAGGCCGCCCAACATCACGATCGGCAGAATGCGCCCCAGTGCCACACCCTGCTCCATATGCAAGATAGCGGCATAGCCCATCGACAACGGAATCGCCCCTTCCCCGACGCCACCGGCCATAATCGGCAAGATCAGGAAGAAGAAAATCTGGAACGGCTCCAGGCCAAGCACCATACCGACCCCCATCCCAACCAGCATGCCGACAACTTCGCCACACAGCATAGGAACAAAGATCCGCAAAAACCCCTGAATCAGCACCTGGCGATTCATACTCATAATACTGCCGACGATAATGCAGCAGATGTAGAGATAAAGAATATTGGTCGACTTATAGAATTTGGTGGTAGACTCCACCACCACATCCGGCAGCAGGCCATAATGCACCAGCGCGGAAGGAATAAAGGTGGCACAGATGGCTGCGGCCCCCATTTTCCCCACCAGCGGTAAACGCTTACCGAACTCACCACAGGCAAAACCGAAGAAGGCCAGCGTGGCCACCATCACCACGATATCGCTGGGTAATTTACCTGCCAGACAGTCCAGTAAAATAAGCACCCCAGCCAGAATAAAGAATGGCAGCGGAATAATGCCTATTTGGTAATTATCCAGAATATGCCACCACTTTTCGCGCAGCGAACGCGGGGGCGTTTTATCTTTGGCAACGAGGTAGGAATCATCGGTTGTGCTCATAATCTGGCCTCTTATTTATTTGTCCGGCCATCATAGAGAAATGCGCAGATTAACCGCTGTGATTATGTTCAAAGTTAAACAGGGTTTTTAATGGTGGTTATGGTTTCTATGGTGTTAATAGGCTTTATGTAAAATAACACGTGGAGTTAATGGTGTTAACAATACTGCCATTTTAAATTTTACTGGCTTTATTGCACGACAATATACTCATTAACCCGCACTATAAAGCTGCGCAGGCAGTCACAACATGATCAGGGGCAAGATTACTTTAACGATGTCTCATGATAGGGTAAGTGCTCAAACAGACTTCAGGGCCAGCAGCAAACCATGCGGATAAAACTCTCATTTCAGATCAAACTGTTTCTCTGCCTGGTGGCCTTTTCCTCCCTGCTGTTGACGTTAATTGGCGCTTACACCTACTACCAACTGGATGCCCAGTTGCACCGCGATCTCGGGGCTCGCGCCCAGGTACAGGCACGGGAAATTGCCCTGATCCCGACGCTGGTCGATACGGTAAAGAATAATGATACCGACGGTATTGCCGCGCTGATGAATAAAATCCGTGCCAGCAGCGATGCCAGTTATATTGTGATCGGTGATAATCACACCATGCACCTTTACCATTCCGAGCACAGTAACTTGCTGGGCACGCCGATGATCGGGGGGGATAATAAAGAGGTGTTGGAAGGAAAAAGCATTATTTCTATCCGCAAGGGGGGAATTGGCGTTTCATTACGCAGCAAAGCCCCGATTATGGATGAAAATAACCAGGTGATTGGCATTGTCTCGGTGGGCTATCTGAAATCCCATATCGACAGTTTAAATGCCCGCACCCTGACACAAATTGTCGGATCCATTGTCCTACTATTAATCGCTTTATTTATTTTCTCCTGGTTATTATCCAAAAATTTAAAACGTCAGATGTTTTCCCTAGAGCCCAAAGAGATTGCGCTGCTGGTGCGTCAGCAAAAAGCCCTGCTGGAGGCCATTTATGAAGGGGTTATCGCCGTTGATCCACAGTTGCGTATCATCACCATCAACCACGCCGCCCGCGAGCTGCTGGATCTGCGCCAGCCCGCCAGCAGCCTGATGGGGCGCGAAATCAGCGAAGTGATCCAATCACAACCCGATTTCTTCAGCATGACGCAGTTAGAGCAAGATACGCACGACGAAGTGTGTCGTTTCAACCACGCCCGGGTGATCGCCAGCCGGGTCAGGATCATGCAGGAAGAAGAGTTACAGGGCTGGGTGATCAGTTTTCGCGACAAAAATGATATCAACACCCTCAGCAGCCAGCTCAGCCAGGTGAAACGCTATGCCGATAATCTGCGTATCATGCGCCATGAACAGCTGAACTGGACCGCTACCCTGGCCGGTTTGCTGCATATGCAGCGTTATGACGAAGCCGTGCGCTACGTGGAGGCCCAGTCTGAAGGCGCACAGGAGATCCTCGATTTTATCTCCCAACGCTTCAGCTCTGCCGCGTTATGCGGCCTGCTGCTGGGTAAGTATGCCAGCGCGCGTGAAAAAGGCATTGAACTGCGTTTTGATCCGGCCTGTCAGCTGCGCCAACTCCCGGCATCGCTCAACGAAACCGAACTGATGTCGATTATCGGCAACTTGCTGGATAATGCGGTGGATGCCACACTGCATTGCTCTGCGCCGCACGACGCGGTAGAACTCTATATTAATGACAGCAGTAATGAACTGGTGATTGAAGTGGCAGATCGCGGCCCCGGCATCGCCGCGCAGGTGCGTGATACGCTGTTTGAACAAGGCGTCACCACCAAAGACAAAGGCGATCACGGTATTGGCTTGCATCTGGTGGCCAGCCACGTTGCGCAGGCGCATGGCAGTATAGAAGTGTCGGACAACGATCCGCACGGTGCCATTTTCTCGCTGTTTATACCGAAAGCTTAAGCACCTGGACTCACCCTATGCAACATGAAACATTGGACGTTCTGATCGTGGAAGATGAGCCGCAGCTGGCCACACTGCATACCGAATTTCTTGAGAAGAACTTTAACCTGCGGGTGGTCGCTTATGCCGCCACACTGGCGGAAGCCAAAGCCAAAGTTAACGCTCATCAACCGCGCCTGATCCTGCTGGATAATTTTCTGCCGGATGGCCAGGGGATCGCGCTGATGGAAGAAGCGGCGGTGAAAAACCCGGCCTGTTCAGTGATCTTCATCACCGCGGCCAGCGACATGCACACCTGCAGCCAGGCGATCCGCAACGGCGCGTTCGACTACATTATCAAACCGGTGTCTTACAATCGGCTGCGTAATTCACTGGAGCGCTTTATCCAGTTTGCTCAGACGCAGCGCACGTTCAAGGTGATCGACCAAAGCAGTGTCGATGCGCTATATAACCTGCACGCCAAGCAGTTTGCCAACGAAACCGGTGCCAAAGGGATCGAGGCCAACACGCTGGAACTGGTAAAGGCGTTGTTCAATAATCAACCGGATGTCGCGCATGCGGTAGAAGACGTGGTTGAACAGGTCGGCATCAGCAAAACCACCGCGCGCCGTTATCTGGAGCACTGCGTTACCACACAGTTCGTACGCGTCGAAATGCGATACGGCAATATCGGCCATCCACGGCGCTTGTATCGTAAGGTTTAGCCGAGCGCAGGCACCCATTGCCATTGAACTGTCATATTACGAAGATATTCTGCAATGGCGATATCCCCTTGATATCAGCTTGTGCCGTTTGACATTGATGTGTGTCTATTTTCACCCGGCACCAAAGCCTAATGCCGGTCAGTTAAACGCAAAACTGCATAATCGTGTGCAATTGCTAAAGGAGCCGCCCCCACCCCAAGGGAGAGGGAACTGGTTAGCCTTAACTGACAAGCATTAGGCACCAAAGCCGGGTTTTTTGTCGTTGTTATTCAAAAGGTATAGCGCAGCCCCACACGGATACGATATTGCTCCGCATTATAATCCAGCCAGCGATCCAACCATTGCAGTTCTAAATAAGGCATCCAGTGCGCGTCTATTTTATAACTGAACTTGTTGGTGATCTCCCAGTGGTGGCCTTTACCGTTTTTACTGTAGAAATCATTAACCCGAATAAAATAATGCGGTTCAAAGGTATAATTAAGCTCATCGGTGAGTTTAAAATTCCAGTAACTGGCAAACTCATGGGTATCATTACGCGCAGGCTGGCCGTTAAAATCGATGGAGTCATAGTTACTGCGGTTATAACGGTAACGCACGGTCAGGTTAAACATGGGCAGGAATTTATAGTTGTTATCCAGATACAGTGCCCCACCAGAGCCAGCGCTGTTTGAGTTAACCAACCCACCGGAGGAAACTGTCCATTTATCCGTTGGACGGAACAGCGGATACCAGCCCTCCAGCTCGTTGTAACTGTGCTTTAGCTGATCAAACTTGCCAATGTTATAAGCATTGGTAGCCATCACTCCGGCACCGCCATCAAAGTTGTAGCCCGCACGCAGAATAACCTCATTCAACTCCGAGGCGGTATTGTAAGCTTCGCGCGTTTCAAGATAAGCACGCCCGGCCTGAGCGCTGGCAGAGGCAATTAATGCCGTAACCAACAGCGCTGAATTGACTTTATTCATAATAGATTCCCTAACACTCTGAATAATAGAACGTAAACGGCCCACCGCCATGTAATAATACATGGCGACAGAGCGTTGTTTTAAATAATTAAACTTCTTTGATTATTTTCGCATTCATTACCGGCTGAAAGGTCACGTCCTTTCCTTTACGCATATTAATTTCATTTATAATCTGCATAAACAGTTGCTCATTTAATTTGTAGAAAGCCCCCATCATAATTGCCGCAGCCATCGCTAACAGACAAGGGTAAATAAAGATCAACTGACGTAAGCCCTCTAACACCGCTGGCGACTGCTCAATATTGGGGATATAGCCAATTTGCGTCAGCATGATTCCAGGAAGTAACCCCGCCAGCGCAGCGGAAATTTTGCGTGAGAAGGTATAACCGGTGTAAACCGAGCCTTCTGCACGGATGCCGGTCTTCCACTCGCCGTAATCGACGGTATCTGGCACCAGCGCCCAGTTCAGGCTGTTAACAAACGCCGTACCAAAAAAGGCCATACAGGAGAAAGCCACAAAAGACACCGAACTACTGCCCCAAGCGTAATTCAGCAGATCGCCCAGGCACCACAGTAACAACCCGCCGAGATAAACGCGTTTCTTGCCAAAACGCTTTACCGCCGCTGGCACCATCAACACGCCAATCAGAATGCAACCCATGCTGAAAAAACCCATGTAGGACAATAAATGGATATCGTGCAGCACGTACTGCGTGTAATAAACCTGGATCGCCAGCTTGATATTAAACGCCGCCAGCGTACACAGGTTGGCGAGACACAGCACCAGCAGCGGTGGATTCTTGAAAATGGCGCAGAATGATTTGAAGATCCCCGGTTTATGGTGATCCGGCACTACCTCAACATAGCGTTCTTTCACCCCGGTATAGCACCACCACATGCAGAATACGCCGCAGGTAGCAAACACCGTGGCCGCCACCAGATAGCCGATCTCCGGGCGGGCAGTAAATAGCACCTGGATCGGCACAAACCCGACGGTGCACAGCAGCAGGCCAAGCGTAGCACCACCTTGCCGCCAGGCGGCCAATTGTGCACGCTCATTCGGGTTCTTGGTGATCGCAGGCACCATCGCCCCGTAGGCACAGTTCATCAGGCTATAAAACAGGCCAAACAACATAAACAATACGGTGGCCAGCACGGTTTTGGCATTCAGGCTAAAACCACTATTGAGGAAGTTAGCCACCGCCAGCAACGCCACCGGCAGTGAGGCATAAAAAATAAAGGGGCGAAACTTGCCTTTAGCGCCGATATTACGCCGCGAATCCAGCAGCACGCCGGTCAGCATATCGGTGAAGGCGGTAAAGAATTTGGCGATCAGGAAGATCACCCCGCCGTAGATCGCGGGCAGCCCAAGAATGTCGGTATAGAATTTCAGCAAATACAGCGTGCCAATGCACAGCATCAGGTTAGAACCGAAGTCCCCCATACCGTAGGCCAGCTTTTCACGCAGCGGTAACCGCAGCGTGACGGGATCGTTGTAGGGTGTAGAGTTGGCCATATAACAGGTCCTTATTATTTTTATACCCTGCGTCTTTCAAGCTACAGCGTTGTTGGCTACACGCACTTGCCGCCTAGCTGTAACTTGAAATCCGGTGGGTACAGCATCCATTAATTACTGATAGCACTTATGTATCTATCGAATTAGCAGGCTGCATCTGTTTACACTGCCGGGCTCATCTTGCGCTTACGGGTTTCCAGCTCATCCACAATCTTGAGGTAGTTTTTCTCCGTCAGGTGGTAGAACAGGCCCATGGTCAAGGCCGTCAGCACGGCCAAGCCGCAAGGGTAGATAAAGATCAGTTGCCGCAACCCTTCCAGCGTGCTGGCCGCTTGCTGCACATTAGGCACATAGCCGATATAGGCCAGCATCACGCCGGGGAAGAATCCGGCCAACCCTTGGGAAACCTTGCGGAAGAAGGTAAAACCGGTATAAACGGTGCCTTCAGAACGCACGCCGGTTTTCCATTCACCGTACTCCACGGTGTCGGACACCAGCGCCCAGTTCAGGCTGTTAACGAAGGCGGTACCAAAGAATGCCAGGCAGGAGAACAGCACAAACAGCGTGGAGGTGTTGCCCCACAGGTAGTTCATCGCATCGCCGAGGATCCACAGAGACAGGCCGCCCAGGTAGACGTTTTTCTTACCAAAGCGTTTCACCACCGTCGGCACCAGCAACACGCCGAGCAGAATACAGCCCATGCTGAAGAAACCCATGTAAGACAGCAGGGTAATGTCGTTAAGCACGTATTGGGTGTAGTAGATCTGGATAGCCAGCTTGATGTTAAACCCGGCCAGCGTGCACAGGTTGGCGACACACAGCACGAACAACGGTTTATTGCCGGTGATGGCTTTAAAGGATTGCAGCAGGCCCGGCTTTGGTGCGCCCGGTTTAGGCAGCTCGACATAGCGCTCTTTCACACCGGAATAGCACCACCACATACACAGCATGCCAGCAAACGCGAAGATCGCCGCCGCTACCAGATACCCCACCTGCGTTTGGCCTTCAAACAGCGACAGGATCGGCACAAACCCGACGGTGCACAGCAGCAGCCCGATCGTCGCCCCGCCCTGACGCCAGGCGGCCAGTTGCGCCCGTTCCTGCGGGTTTTTGGTCATCGCAGGCACCATGGCGCCGTAGGAACAGTTCATCATGCTGAAGAACAGCCCGAACGCCATAAAGATCAGCGTGGCAATCACCGTTTTCGCCAGCACGTCGAGCGACATCCCAACGCCGATAAAGTTGGCGACCACCAACAGCGCTACCGGCATCGAGGCATACAGGATAAACGGCCGGAACTTGCCTTTGGGGCCGATATTGCGCCGGGAGTCCAGAATCAGCCCGGTACCGATATCAGTAAAGGCGGTAAAGAAGCGTGAGATCAGGAAGATCAGCCCGCCCCAGGCGGCCGGGATGCCCAACACGTCGGTATAAAATTTCAGCAGGTACAGCGTACCCACGCACAACAGTAAGTTAGATCCTACATCGCCCATACCGTAGGCAAACTTCTCGCGCAACGGCAGCGTCAATTTAACCGGATCCTGGTTGACTTCACTCATGGTGATTCTCCTTGGAACACACCCAATCCCGAGGTAGCCGCCATAGCCGCAGGGGCCAATGGCGGCGACAGTTTTTTTATGCTTACAGCGCCTTTAACGAGGCAAACAGATCGGCCCACTCACTGTTGGCGCGGTAGAACACCGGCGGCTGGCCGATTGGCGCCGCTACCGTCACTTCACACCCGCCGCTGTGCGGTTCACCGGTCCACAGGTTGATCCAGCTATCCTGCGGCAGATAAAGCGTCCAATCGCTGCGCCCTTCTTCATGCACCGGAGCCACCAGCAGATCGCGGCCAAACAGGTATTGGTATTTCAGGCTGTAGGTGTGCGCATCCTCTTCGTAATGCAGGAACAGCGGGCGCATCACCGGCAGGCCCGATTGCGCGTTCAGCGCCACTGCCTGCTTGATGTACGGTTTCATGGCGCTGAACACCCGGCTCATGCGGGCGAACTGGCGGATGGTTTCCACGTCGTGATCAAACTGCCAGTTATCGTCCGGGCGGTTACCCTCGTGGGTACGCATCAGCGGCGTAAAGGCGCAGAATTCACACCAGCGCATCAACAGCTCTTTGCTGCGTTTCATGTCGAACAAGGTGGTGTAACCGCCGATATCGCTGTGATGCAGGCCGTGGCCGGTCATGGCCAACGACAGCGCCGCCGGGATCACCGAGGCCAGGCCGTCGTCCAGGCTCCAGTCGACGTTCTGATCCCCCGCCCACATCATCACCGAATATTTCTGGCTGCCGGTGTAGCCTGCGCGCATAAAGAACAGGATCTCCCCCAGCTTGCCGCTTTCCACCAGCGCGTCGTAGTTGCACTTGGCCCATAGCGCAGGCCAGGCGTTATGCATAATCTCCGCATCCACGCCGTTGTGCATTACGGTGTCGGTTGGCAGGTATTCGCCAAAGTCCGCCATCCAGCCGTCAAGACCGAATTCAATCAGGTTCTTTTTGATGACGTTTTTGTACCAGTCATAAGCCTCTGGTTTGGTGAGATCGACCACCCCGGCATAGAACTCACCGAATTCGACCTGATAATCGTTACCGCTGTAATCCTTAGTCAGATAGCCCTGCTCGGCGGCTTCGGCGTACAACTCTTTTTCGATCGCCACATAAGGGTTGATGTAGCCGAGGAAACGCACGCCCTCTTTCTTCCACTGGGGAATACGCTTATCCAGCTCAGGGTACAGTTCGCTATCCCAGCGCCAGTTCCACATCAGGCGCTTGCCGAACGAGGTGATGCGGCGGCCCTCCCAGTCTTGTGCCCAGATGCCGCTGACCTTGACGCCGTGTTCGCGCATCAGATCCAGCTTCTGCTGGCAAACCTCTGTGCCACCCTGAATGCCGAGGATCACCCCGTCGTATACCCAATCCGGCAGCTCTGGCTGGCGCCCCAGCAGCGCGGTGAGCTTCTCCAGCAGGCCGATGTAGCTGCTGGCGCAGTCAAAGCGCAGCACGGCCTGATCCTGCCAGATCGCCAGTTCGTGGAAATCAGGAGCAGAAAAATCAAAGTTCATGTAGCAGCTGTTTTCTACATGGCAGTAATACTTCTGGCTGCTGACAAAGGTCGGCTGCGGGAAGAACGTCCAGTAATAGTCGCCACCGGCGTTCTCTTTGCAGTCCGCCTGCCAGGTGACGTAGCTCTGCTTGTTGCGCCCCACGCCCTGCTCGCTGGTCCACAGTGGGAACGGCTTGCCGCGCAGATCGAAGTAGGAAAACTGCTCGCCACAGCCGTAAACGTGATCGGCCTGCTGAGCGGCTAAGCGCAGCCACATGCGGTTGTTGGTCTGGTCGCTGTTGTGCAGTTGCATTTCCAGCCGCCCTTGCGCATCGGTGGTGATGCGCAGCGTGCTGTGCGCCACATCGCCACGGCTGAAACGGATGTTCCAGCCCTGCCCCTGCGGGGTGATGCTGACATCGGTCAGCGCCAGTTTTTCACTGAGCTGGTCTTTAATGCTGAAGTTGCCGCGGAACATATCGATATCCGCCTTGCCGCGCCCGATCCACAGGCAAGGAGCTTCCGGGGTATGGCGCAGCAACACGCGCTGTTGAAAAGTCAGGGTAAAGCCACCAGCCTGTTGCGTCAGTTCCAAGCCTTGCTGAGAAGTCATGTTCAATTCTCCAAAAGGTTAAATGCGGTATATTGCGAAAGCGTTAGCGCCACGCTTAGGTCAGCTCAATCACGTCCAGCCCCAGCAGATCGGCCACTTTGCGCAGCAGCGGGCGATGTTCGCCGTACACCAGCGAGGTGTGATGCTCCATCCCGGCGGCGATCAAGCGCTGGCGGTAGGTGTCGGCATCCACATCCAACCGTGCGGTGCCGGCGGTGCCGGAAAACGCCAGCGGAGCCTTGATCATCTCGCCGCCGGCCAGCATCAGGCGCAGCTTGCCTTCACCCTGGGTAATGCGACACAGCGTGATGCGCCCCGGTTTGAGGGCAAATTCAGACAGCAGCGGCAGCTTGCGGTTGGAGTGGATGGTGGCCTGCACCGGCCCATCGCGATCGGCCATTTCGATCGGTGCCTGGCCGCAGTGCCAGAACACCACGCTGTTATCCTGCGGATCGATATCCACCAGATCGGTATTGAATGCGGCATTGCCGGAAGCCCACTGCGCCATCAGCGAAGACAGCACGCCAAACATGTCAGCTTCACAGCCGCACGGCACTTTGTCTTCGTTCATCAGCGCCAGCGCGCCGCAGGCGGCACAGCCGTAGTCGGTGAAGAAATCCGGCCAGCAGCGTACGGCAATGCCGGTGTAACCTTCACGCTGCGCCTTTTCCCGCAAGGCTGAATACACCTTGAGGGTCTTGCGGGTGGCGGTCTGGTCCATTTCTGCCAGATTAGGGAAGTCTTTAGCGCGGCGGGCATAAGGCGCATCGGCCACGCTGTCCGGCAGCGCTTTCACTTCGTCGATAAACTCCAGCACCGGCTGGCGCGTCACTTCCACGCCAAAGTGCTGCTTCAACTGTTGCTGGTTATAGTTACAGGCGTCAAAACCCAGCGGATGCTCGCCGATCACCATCACTTTGGCCTGCTTAAAGCGCTTGACGATCGCCGCCGCCTGCGCCAGTTGCTGCAATTCGTTGATGACACGGCTATCGCTTGGCAGGCCGTGCAGGGTCTGTACCTTGATCGCTTCACGGCTCAGCGCGTGGCAGGCCAGATTCACCCCACAGAACGAGTTCAGGCGCAAACGGCCACCGGTACGCGCTTCGGGGAATGACCACAGCGCCGTCGGCACCGGGAAGTCACGCGCCACTTCGGTGGTCAACGAAGCATCGGTAAAGGTCACCTGCAGGATCAGCAGCAGATCGAGATTGGCCTGTTTGAGCGCGGGTAGCGCCTTCAGTGCCGATTCGGCATCAAACTGCAGCATCGGTTCCCCGACCAGTTCGATATCCATACCACTGAGCGCCTGCCAGGCCTGCGCCAGCATTTCCTGCGCATACGGCACGTCAAAGGTGTTGCGGCCTAACGCCAGCACGCCGACTTTTGCTTTATTTGTCATTATGTTGCTTCCAGTAATCGGTGAAGTTAATCAAGAGCTATGCCAAGGTGCTGAAACGGTGCTCGGTACGGCTGAGATACTTGTCACCTGGGCGTAACACCACGTTGCTGAAGTGGGCGTGGTGGATGCTGTCGGGGAAGGCCTGCGTTTCCAGGCAAATGCCGGAAAACGCCTGATAACGATGCCCTTCTTTGCCGTTCCAGACTTTATTGGAGAGCTTGAAGGCGTTATAGAACTGCATGCCCGGCAGCGAGGTGTGTACCTCCATCACGCGTCCGCTGTGCGGGCAAATCAGGCTGGCCGCAGGGCGCAGCGCGCCGTCGCCGGGTTTGAGCACGTAGTTCATATCAAAGTCCTGTGCCGGGCGGTGCAGCATCGCATCCCCCAAACGACGGGCGTTGCGGAAATCAAACGCCGTCCCCGCCACGCGGCGGATCTCGCCGGTGGGCAGCATGGTGCTTTCATCCACCGGCGTGATGAAATCCGCTTCGATCTTGAGCTGCTGATCGTGGATCAGGTGCGTATGGCCGCGCAGGTTGTAATGGCTGTGATTCACCAGATTGACCAACGTCGGCTTATCCGTTTGCGCTTCAAAGCTGAACGTCATCACGTTGTCTTCGGTCAGGCCGATGCGGTGGCGCACCTGCAGGTTGCCCGGATAGCCTTCCTCGCCGTCGGCAGAAGTACGGCTAAAAATAATGCCGTCGCCGTCTTCCTGCGCCTGCCAGACATACTTGTCAAAGCCGCGCACTCCGCCGTGCAGATGCTGGCCGGTGGTCAGTTCGTTGGTGGCTAACACATATTCCTGGCCGTCAAGCTTGAAGCGCCCACCGGCGATGCGGTTGGCACAGCGCCCGGCGATCGCGCCAAAGAACGGGTGCCCGGCCTGGTAAGAGGCCAGATCGTCAAACCCCATCACAATATCTGCTGCTTGGCCGTGCCGATCCGGCACCCACAGTTGGGTGATGATGCAGCCGTAATCGGTCACACACAGCCGCATGCCGTTAGCGTTGCTCAACGTGAACAGGGAAACCGCCTGTCCTTGATGCTCACCAAAATGCTGGCGTTGAATGGTTGTCATAGTCTGTCCCTAATGGTTTAAAACTGTGCAGCCTTGCCGTTGCTGCCAAACAGCCGAATTTTTTCCACCACTTTCTCTTTCATCACGTCGCGGCCATGCCCAAGCGAAACCGCCAGCACAAACTCTTCCGGGTCTTTGTTCAGCACTTCCGCCACGCCTTGGGTGAAAGCCTGACGCAGTTCGGTATCCACGTTGATCTTGGCCACGCCCAGCGCCACCGCTTTACGGATTTGCTCATCCGGCACGCCGGAACCGCCGTGCAGCACGATGGGCTTACGGACGATTTCGCGGATCTCATGCAGGCGGTCAAACGCCAGCTTAGGTTCCTGCTTGTACAGGCCATGGGCGGTGCCGATCGACACCGCCAGATAGTCCACAGTGGTAAGTTCGGAAAACTTCAGCGCTTCATCACTGCTGGTGATCAGGGCGTCTTTTTCATCGACCGAGATGTCGTCTTCGGTGCCGCCGATCTTGCCGATCTCCCCTTCCACGCCGATATTCAACGCGTGGGCCACATCCGCTACCGCACGGGTGATACGCACGTTTTCGTCGAACGACAGATGCGATCCGTCAAACATCACCGACTGGAACCCTGCCTGAACCGCCTGCATGGTTTGCGCAAAGCTGCGGCTGTGATCGAGGTGAATACATACCGGCACGGTAATATCCTGCATAAAGGCATCGATCATTGCTTTCATCGGCTCCAGGCCCATCACGCTGATCACTTTCTGGCCCACCTGAATCATGATCGGCGCCTGTTCCTGCTCGGCAGCCAGCAAAATGGCGCGAATGGTTTCAGCGTTATGGGCGCTAAAGGCACCGATGGCGTAGCCGTTTTTCCACGCGTGCTGAACCATGGTGTAACCGGATAAATAAGGCATTTTCTCTCCCCTGTGCGCGCTGAATATCAGGCGCTTGCGTTATCAATTAATGTTTGCCTGCCAGGCCGGAAGCCACGCGAACCTGCTCCAGAATGGCGCTCCAATCCTGACGCCCGCGCCCGCTGGCGCGCGCCTGGCTGTAAACTTCGCGCGCCGCCGCGCCCAGTGGCATGGCAACGTGCAACTGGTTGGCGACATCCAGCGCGATCCCTAAATCCTTGTGCGCCAGGTCGATCATGAACGCCGGGCTGAGATCGCCCTTCAGCACCTTGTTTGGCCAAGTGGTGGTGAAATGCCCTTTGCCTGCTGGCGTGCCGCTCATCACTTGCAGCGCCACGTCGAACGACAGCCCTAAGGCTTCACACAGCACCGCCGCTTCGGCCGACAGCGCGTTGAGCGCGATGCTCATGTAGTTGTTGATCAGCTTCACGCGGATGCCCATACCCGGCCCACCGGCGTTGATCAACTCCGAACCCATCGCCATCAGCACTGGCGTAGCACGCTGTACCTGCTCAGCGGTGCCACCGGCCAGGATCAGCAAGGTGCCTGCCTGAGCGTGATCGGAAGTGCGCCCTACCGGGGCGTCCATCAGGCTGAAACCGCGCGCCTGCATGTCGGCGATCAGCCGGTCGGTTTGTAGCGGGTGAATGGTGGACATGTCGATTACCAGCGCCGCAGGCGATAGCGTGCTGCACACCCCTTCGGCACCGAACAACACCTCACGCACCAGATCGCCATTTGGCAGCATGGTGATCACTAACTCTGCATCCAGCGCCGCCTGCGCCGGGCTGGCCGCCGCCGTTGCACCCTGCGCCACCAAAGCGCTGACCGCCGCTGGGCTGATATCAAAAACGCTCAACCGGTGGCCCTGCTTAATCAGGTTGCTGGCCATCGGCGCTCCCATTTGCCCTAGCCCGATAAATGCGATCTGTGCCATGGTTCTCTCCTGTTTGTTACGGTTGTCCGCTTTGTGTCAACTTATGCGTCACAATTCAGATTGTTTTTGTCTGTTTTTGATCGTATTTGTAATTTATGGTCAAAAAATTGACATGCGTCACTCTTTTAACATTTGAGAAAATTAAAATGGTGGCATCGTGATCGGCCGCCACTTTTTGGCGCAAACCGTTTTGGCAACAACAGAGGACCCAGACCATGACTCGCATTGCCTGTGTAGGTATTACGGTGCAAGACCGTTTGTATTACGTGGAAAAGCTGCCACAAGGGGGCGGGAAATATGTCGCCAACGACTACCGTGAAATCGGCGGTGGCCCGGCGGCAACCGCCGCCGTTGCCGCGGCCAGACTGGGGGCGAAGGTCGACTTCATTGGCCGCGTTGGTGACGATGCCACCGGGCAAACGTTGCTGGCTGAGTTAGCCAGCTATGGCGTCAACGTCGGCTACACCCGCCGTTACCCGCAGGCGCGTTCGTCACAGTCGGCAGTGCTGGTGGATGCTCAGGGTGAGCGGATCATCATCAATCACCCCAGCCCGGATCTGCCAGAAGAGGCCGGCTGGTTGAGCGAGATCGATTTCAGCCAGTACGACGTGGTGTTGGCGGACGTACGCTGGCATCAGGGGGCACTGGCGGCTTTTACGCTGGCCCGCCGTGCCGGAGTGACCACGCTGCTGGATGCCGATGTGACGCCGCAGGATATCCGCCCGCTGGTGGCGTTAGCCGACCATGCCGCCTTTTCCGAACCAGGATTAGCACGCATGACAGGAGAAACTGAGGTTGAAAAAGGATTACGATTAGCAAAAAATGACAAAAATGGACAAATTTATGTCACAAAAGGGAAACAGGGTTGTTTCTGGCTGGAAAACGACCAGCTAAAACATCAGCCGGGCTTTAAGGTCGAGGTGGTCGATACTACCGGTGCTGGCGACGTTTTTCACGGTGCACTGGCGGTCGCACTGGGTTCACAACCGGATATCGCACAGGCGGTACGCTACGCCAACGCAGTTGCAGCGCTGAAGTGTACCCGACCAGGCGGGCGCGCAGGCATCCCCAACTGTGATCAAACAGGCTCTTTCTTGGCCAGTTTTGTATAAAATGATCAACTGATGACAATATTCAAGAGAGCAAAACATGAGTCTGACTGAACTTACCGGCAACCCGCGCCACGATCAGCTGATTCAGTTGGTCGCCAAGCGTGGCTACATGAATATCGACGAACTGGCTCAGTTGCTGGCGGTTTCAACCCAGACGGTACGGCGCGATATCCGCAAGCTGAGTGAACAAGGGTTAATCACCCGCCATCACGGCGGCGCTGGGCGTGCCTCCAGCGTGATCAACACCGCGTTTGAGCAGCGCGAACTCTCTTATACCGAAGAAAAAATCGCCATTGCGGAGGCGATCGCCGATTACATTCCCGATCGCTCCACGGTATTTATCACCATTGGCACTACGGTTGAGCATATCGCCCGGGCGCTGATGAATCATAGCCACCTGCGGATTATCACCAATAGCCTGCGGGTGGCGCATATTCTGTACAAAAATACCGAGTTTGAAGTCATGGTGCCGGGGGGCACGTTGCGGCCTAACAACGGTGGCATTATCGGCCCCAGCGCGGTAACGTTTGTTGAAGGCTTTCGCGCCGATTATCTGATCACCAGCGTGGGGGCGATCGAGGCCAATGGCGATCTGTTGGAATTTGATGTTAACGAGTCCAGCATAGTGAAAGCGATGATGACTCATTCACGCCATATTCTGCTGGCGGCGGATCACACTAAATTCCATGCTTCAGCGGCGGTAGAGATTGGCAATACACGCCTGGTCACGGCACTCTTTACCGATGCGCCACCGCCGCTGCCGCTGGAAACGCTGCTGCAACAGCAGCAGGTGGAACTGGTGGTTACCTCAGCCACCGCCGAAGAACCGACGCTTTAATTTCCGGCGGTCAATCCGCCGGATTTTCAGTTAATCATTAATGCGCGCATAGCCTTATTCTGCGTGCATTAATTGACCCATATTATCCATCGATTACAGAGACTCATTATCCACGAAATACACCCATAATTAGGCATTATCAATACGCCTGAAACAGCCTAATTAACCCATCGCATAATCCCTCAACCGACCATTATATTAACATTAAGGGTTGTCTCAGATTGTCAGTATGTTAGGGTATGTAGCACTCTTATTTTCTATTAGGAAATTTTTATCGCTCGATAATACATCACAGGAAACCGATATTTGCATGGCAATTAAACTCGAAGTAAAGAATTTATATAAGATATTTGGTGAGCACCCGGAACGGGCATTTAAGCTGATAAAAAGAGGCCTGACAAAAGATCAGCTACTGGAAAAAACAGGGTTATCATTGGGCGTAAAGAACGCCTCTCTGGCCATTGAAGAAGGCGAGATATTTGTCATCATGGGGCTTTCCGGTTCCGGTAAATCCACCCTGGTACGCCTTCTCAATCGTCTGATAGAACCCACGCGCGGTCAGGTGTTGGTTGACGGTGAAGATATCGCCCAAATATCTGATACTGCGCTGCGTACGGTGCGGCGAAATAAGATCAGCATGGTGTTTCAATCATTCGCGTTAATGCCGCATATGAACGTATTAAATAATACCGCTTTCGGCATGGAATTAGCGGGAATACCGTTACAGGAACGTCAGGAAAAAGCACTGGATGCCTTGCATCAGGTTGGGCTGGAAAATTATGCCCACGCTTATCCTGATGAACTCTCTGGTGGGATGCGCCAGCGAGTGGGATTAGCCCGCGCGCTGGCGAATAACCCGGATATATTGTTAATGGATGAGGCCTTCTCTGCCCTTGATCCGTTAATTCGTGCCGAAATGCAGGATGAACTCGTCAAATTACAGGCTAAACATCAGCGTACTATCGTGTTTATTTCCCACGATCTGGATGAAGCCATGCGTATTGGCGATCGTATTGCCATTATGCAAGGCGGCGAAGTGATTCAGGTGGGAACACCGGATGAAATATTAAATAATCCGGCCAATGATTACGTGCGCACGTTCTTCCGCGGCGTGGATATCAGCCACGTTTTCAGCGCCAAAGATATTGCCCAACGCCGCCCGGTTACGCTGATCCGTAAAACCCCCGGTTTCGGCCCGCGCTCGGCGCTGCAGCTGCTGCGCGAGGAAGACCGTGACTATGGTTATGTGGTTGAACGCGGTGAGAAATTTATCGGCGTGGTGTCGATAGACTCGCTCAAGCAAGCGCTGGCGGCCAAGCAAACGCTGGACGATGCGCTGCTGGATACCCCGTTCCCCGTGCCTGCGGATATGCCGCTGAGTGAGTTGATCTCACTGGTAGCGCAAGCCCCCTGTGCCGTGCCGGTGGTAGGGGAAAATAACAACTATATCGGAATCATTTCCAAGGCCATGCTGTTGCAGGCCTTAGACAAAGAGGGCCCAACGAATGAGTAATCAACAGGATCCGTGGGCAACCGCCTCAACAACCGTCAACGATGCCAGCGCCGCCGCCAGCAGCGATCCCTGGTCAAGCAGCGCACCGGCCGCTCATGATGCCGTCAACCAGACCGCACAGGGCGCCGACTGGCTGAACAGCGCTCCGGTTCAGCCGGAACACTTTAACCTGCTCGACCCTTTCCATAACACCTGGATACCCTTGGATTCGTGGGTCACCGAAGGCATCGGCTGGCTGGTGCTGCATTTCCGCCCGCTGTTCCAGGGTATTCGCGTACCGGTAGATTTCATCCTTAGCGGTTTCCAGCAACTGCTGTTGGACATGCCAGCCCCAATCGCCATTGTGCTGTTCTCGCTGATCGCCTGGCAAATCACCAGCCTGGGGATGGGGGTGGCAACGCTGGTGTCGCTGGTCGCCATCGGCGCGATCGGTGCCTGGTCGCAAGCCATGGTCACGCTGGCGCTGGTGCTCACCGCACTGTTTTTCTGCATCCTCATCGGCTTGCCGTTGGGCATTTGGCTGGCACGCAGCAAACGTGCCGCCAAGGTGATACGGCCGCTGCTCGACGCCATGCAGACCACGCCCGCCTTCGTCTATCTGGTGCCGATCGTCATGCTGTTCGGTATCGGTAACGTGCCTGGGGTGGTAGTCACCATTATCTTCGCGCTGCCGCCGATTGTGCGCCTGACCATTCTGGGCATCAACCAGGTACCGGAAGATCTGATCGAAGCCGCAGAATCCTTCGGTGCCAGCCCGCGTCAGCTGCTGTTTAAGGTGCAACTGCCGCTGGCGATGCCGACCATTATGGCCGGTGTTAACCAGACGCTGATGCTGGCGCTGTCGATGGTGGTGATCGCCTCGATGATTGCCGTCGGTGGCTTGGGCCAGATGGTGCTGCGCGGAATTGGCCGCCTGGATATGGGGCTGGCCGCCGTCGGTGGGGTGGGTATTGTCATTCTGGCGATTATCCTCGATCGCCTTACCCAGTCGCTGGGGCGCGATCGCCGCAGCAAAGGGATTGGCCGCTGGTACGCCCACGGCCCTATCGGGCTGATGACGCGTCCGTTTATCAAAAAAGCCTGACTCAGCCGTCTAATGCTTGTCAGTTAAGGCTAACCAGTTCCCTCTCCCTCGGGGAGAGGGAGGCCACACCTTTAGCACCTGCTGCATAATTATGCGGCTTTGCGCTTAACCGATCAGCATTAGACTCAACCGTCTGTCTTATTGTCTTTACCGCCGGTGGCGCTTTGCCCCGGCGGGCTATACCCAAAACGAGAGGAATAACTATGCGCACCACAGGAATCTGGGCGATTGCCCTTACCACACTGCTCGGCTCACAGGTTGCCTCCGCTGCTGATTTGCCGGGAAAAGGTATTGTGGTACAACCGGTACAAAGCACCATTTCTGAAGAAACCTTCCAGACGTTGCTGGTCAGCAAAGCGCTGGAAAAACTCGGTTATGAGGTGAAAGAACCCCGTGAGGTGGATTACAACGTGGCCTACACCTCCATCGCTTCCGGCGATGCCACCTTTATTGCCGTGAACTGGGATCCGCTACAGGCCGATCAGTACCGTTCGGCCGGGGGCGACAACAAGTTCTATCGTGAAGGGATCTACGTCAGCGGTGCCGCGCAGGGCTACCTGATCGACAAAAAAACCGCCGACCAGTATCACATCACCAACGTCGAGCAGCTAAAAGACGCGAAAATTGCCAAGCTGTTTGATACCAACGGTGACGGCAAGGCGGATCTGACCGGCTGTACGCCAGGCTGGGGCTGTGAGGCAATGATTAACCATCATATTAAAGCTTACAGTTTGAGCAACACCGTTGAGCATAACCAGGGCAACTATGCCGCGATCATTGCCGATACCATTACCCGCTTCAAGGAAGGCAAACCGGTGCTGTACTACACCTGGACGCCTTACTGGGTCAGCGATGTGCTGGTTCCGGGCCGCGATGTGGTTTGGCTGCAGGTGCCCTTCTCGTCGCTGCCAGGTGAGCAGAAAAACATCGATACCAAGCTGCCTAACGGCGCCAACTATGGTTTCCCGGTCAATAACATGCGGATTGCGGCCAACAAGCCGTGGGCACAGGCCAACCCGGCGGCCGCCAAGCTGTTCTCCATCATGAAATTGCCGATTGCCGACGTGAATGCGCAGAACCTGCGGATGCATGAAGGCCAGTCTTCACAGGCTGACATTCAGAATCACGTTAATGGCTGGATCAAGGCCCACCAGGCAACCTTCGATGGCTGGGTGAAAACCGCAGCAGAAGCGGCAAAGCACGCTGTGCACTGAGGGGCACTCCGACGGCTTACGCCGTTACGGCCCCTTAGGCATGCTCCCCCTAATAACTGGCTTTTTCAGCAGTCTGTGGGCGCAGCACGCTGCGCCCTTTCCACTGTAGATAAACAGCCCAAACCGTTATGCGGTTTTGGGATCAGTTGGAATTAAACATTGTTTTAACAACCTGCCTTGCACGATACTCTGCACCACTGAATATTCTTTTAACTGCATACTGATGAAGCCGCACACCGAAAATCAGGGCCTGAGCCCAGCATTAACCCTTATCATTGCCATGGCTACCGGCCTGGCCGTCGCCAGCAATTACTATGCCCAACCATTGCTGGAAACCATTGCGCAGAGCTTTAGCCTGTCGGTTAATCAGGCTGGGTTTATCGTTACCGCCGCACAGCTCGGCTATGCGGTCGGCCTGCTGTTTCTGGTGCCGCTTGGTGATATGTTTGAACGCCGCGGGCTGATCGTATTTATGACGCTGCTGGCCGCCGGTGGCATGCTGATTACCGCGCTTTCCAGCACCTTATCCATGATGATCCTCGGCACCGCCCTCACCGGATTATTCTCGGTGGTGGCGCAGTTGCTGGTGCCCCTGGCCGCCACGCTGGCCCGCCCGGAGAAACGCGGTAAAACCGTCGGCATCATCATGAGCGGCCTGTTGCTGGGGATCCTGCTGGCGCGGACCGTTGCCGGAGCGCTGGCAGCCATCGGCGGTTGGCGCACCATTTACTGGGTTGCCAGCGTGCTGATGATCCTGATGGCGCTGATCCTATGGCGCGCCCTGCCGCGCTATAAGCTGCATTCCGGCCTGAATTACCCGCAGTTGCTGAAATCCATCTTCTCGCTGTTCTGCTTCACGCCGCTGTTGCGCACCCGCGCCATTATTGGCGCCCTGTCATTCGCCAACTTCAGCATCTTATGGACTTCAATGGCGTTCCTGCTGGCCGCACCGCCGTTCAATTATTCCGAAGGGGTGATTGGCTTGTTCGGCCTGGTCGGTGCTGCCGGTGCGCTGGCGGCGTCACGCGCCGGGCACCTGGCGGATAAAGGCAAGGCGGGGCTGACCACCAGCGTTGGTCTGATACTGTTGCTGCTGTCCTGGATCCCGATTGCGCTGGCGAAGCACTCCCTGTGGGCCTTGATTGTCGGTATTTTGGTGCTCGATCTGGCGGTACAGGGCGTGCATGTCACTAACCAAAGCGTGATTTACCGCATTATGCCGGAAGCACGCAACCGCCTGACGGCAGGCTATATGACCAGCTATTTCATTGGTGGGGCTGTGGGTTCCGTACTTTCTGCCAGTGCCTACCAACATGCGGGCTGGAACGGCGTTGCGGCGATTGGCGGAGTTTTATGCCTGCTGAACCTGCTGACCTGGTGGCGAGGGAAACGCTATGATCCACAGGGATCGGTAATTTCTTAGTTAGCAAACATATAGTTTTTTTTGTTATTTATTAGAGTGCAGAGAGTATAAACCCTACTAACTCTCTGGTATTGTTATCGGGATAAATTATTAGTACCCCCATATCCGATAACCTTCAAAATGCAGGTCGATGGCAGTTGAGTAAACCTCAATGAGTTTTCACTCCGGTAAATGGAGTGAAAACAAACCCATCGACGCATATTAGGGGATGACGGATATATTCTGTAACCCGAATACTCATGCAAAACTTTGTTACTGCAGCTTTCTGTTCCTATTTTACTTTCTTCGTCAATACAGAGAACTGCGGAATTAATCTGCATTAAGTAAATAAATCTTATGTATTTCAACCGAGCGGGAAAGCTCAATATGCGTCGCCACACATAAAGCCATATGATTTGTCATGTTATTCATTTACAAACGGCTTACAAATGACACGAATTGCTAAATTATTCCCCTTGCTGAAGATTTACATTATTAATCACTCTCGTTACTATATCGAGCGAAATTAATGAGGCTAAAAATTATGGAAAGTTCGTTTGCTCCCATAGAACAAATGCTTAATTTCCGCGCCAAGCGCCAGGCAAACTTCCCTTATCAGGAAATTCTGCTGACCCGCCTTTGCATGCACATGCAAAGTAAGTTACTGGAAAATCGCAATAAAATGCTGAAAGCACAGGGAATCAATGAAACCTTGTTTATGGCGCTCATTACGCTAGATGCGCAAGAAAACCACAGTATTCAGCCTTCTGAGCTAAGCTCAGCCTTAGGTTCTTCACGCACCAACGCAACCCGCATTGCCGATGAACTGGAGAAACGTGGTTGGATTGAACGCCGGGAAAGCGACAATGACCGTCGGTGCCTGCACCTGCACCTGACCCCAGCCGGAGAGGCGTTTATCGCCCAGTTGCTGCCCCCGCAGCACCAATGTCTGCATTTCCTGTGGTCCACGCTGAATGACGAAGAGCGGCAGCAGCTTGAAAAACTGACGCGCAAACTCTTGGCCCGCCTGGATCAGATGGAAGTTTCAGAACAGTTATCCCAATAATTTCTGTTCAGGTAATTAATTTATGCGATCCCCGTTAACCTGGAGATTCACCCCGCTGTGCGCTGTTTTATTGCTGGCGGGGTGTGCATCTACCGACAATATTGCCCCGCAATCCAAACTGATGGATCCGCAACACCTGCAGCTTGCGCAGCCTAAGGGCAGCTCACTGGCCGTTAGCCCGCAGTGGTGGCGCGCGCTGAACGATCCACAGCTTGATGCACTGATGGCCCAGACGCTGCAAAACTCACCGTCGCTCAAGCAAGCGGCTGCCCGCGTGCGTGAAGCCCAGAGCCTGGTAGGTGAAGCCAGCGCTGCCAACGGCCCACATCTGGATCTCAATGCCAGCAGCGATCGCATGCGCATTTCCCAAAACACCAACCAGGGTTTTGGCTACCCGACATCACCGATTTATGAAACCAATAATTCACTGGGCCTGAATCTGGCCTATGAATTCGACTGGTGGGGCAAATATCGCAATCAGGTGAATGCGGCCAAAGCCCAGGTTGATGCCGCGCGCGCCGAGCAGGCACAGGCGGCACTGGCGCTCACCAGTTCGGTAGCCTCGGCCTATTATCAGCTGCAGGCCAGTTATGCACTGGAAAAAGTGCTGCAGCAGGAAGTAGACAACCAGCAGCGCTTGGCCGATCTGCGCCAGCAGCAATACAAAGCCGGGATCTACGGCGTTGATGTTCCGCAACAGACCTTGGCACAGGCCGACGGTACCCAGCAGCAGATCATCCAGTTGCGGTCACAGATTGAACAGTTGAAGCACCAACTGGCGGCCTTGGCCGGCCAGGGCCCGCACGCAATGCAGTCTCTGCATCCGGTCGCCTTACCCGCAGAACAACTGTTGGCGCCGCAAGGTGAACTGACCGCCGATTTGCTGGGTAAACGCCCGGACATTGCGGCACAGCGGCAACTGGTGGAGTCATACGACCAGCGCGTCAGTGCGGCGCGTAAAGAGTTTTACCCCAGCCTGTCGATTTCAGCCTTCGCCGGTTTGAATACCACCCATGTCGGTGGCACCAGCCCGAATCTGCTGGAAGCGGCAAGCCAGGCCTGGAGTGTGATGCCGGCGATCTCTTTGCCGATCTTCCACGCCGGTGCGCTGCGCAGCAAGCTGGGTGAGGAATCTGCACTCTATGATGAAGCAGTGGAATCCTATAACCAAACTATCCTGAATGCGGTACAGGAGACGGCCGATGCCATTACCGTCCAGCAAAGCAGTGCCAAGCAACTGCAGCAGGCGGCTTCGGCTTCCCAATCCATGCAGCAGGTGTACCGCGTCGCTAACGCCAAATACCAGGCAGGGATTATCGGGCGTGACGAACTGTTGACCAGCCAGACGCAGCTATTACAGCAGCAACAGGCGGAACTGAGTGCCAGCAGCAATCTGATGCAGGCGAAGATAGGGTTGGTTCGTGCGTTAGGAGGGGGTTATCAGGCCCCGGCGACGGATTCGAAAGCCTAGTAAATACCTATAAATAGAGAGCGTGGAGAACACCATGAGTGCAAGCGCGGAGATTCAACCCTCGCAGCAACCGAAAGGCAAAAAGAAGCAGCGTAAATTTTGGCTGCTGTTGCTGACGGTTATTTTTATCGTTATTGGAGCGGCCTATTTCGTGTATTGGTTCCTGGTGCTGCGTCACCATCAGGAAACGGATAACGCCTATGTCGCCGGTAACCAGGTACAAATCATGGCGCAGGTGTCCGGGAGCGTAAACAGCGTCACCTTCGACAACACCGATTTCGTGCAGAAAGGGGACGTGCTGCTGACGCTCGATCCTACCGATGCCGAACAGGCATTTGAGCGCGCCAAAACCGCGCTGGCCAACAGCGTGCGCCAGACGCATCAGTTGGTGGTTAACAGCAAGCAGTATCAGGCCAACATTGCGCTGCGCAAGTCTGAACTGAGCAAGGCAGAAAACGATCTCAAGCGCCGCGTGGTGCTGGGCAGCGTTGATGCGATTGGCCGGGAAGAGTTGCAACACGCTCGCGAAGCCGTAGACAGCGCCAAAGCCATGCTGGAAGTGGCGGTGCAGCAATATAACGCTAACCAGGCCATGGTGCTGAATACCCCACTGGCGAAGCAACCCGCGATTCTGCAAGCCGCCGCGCAGATGCGTGATGCCTGGATGGCGCTGCAACGCACCCGCGTGATCAGCCCAATTACCGGCTTTGTCTCACGCCGCAGTGTGCAGGTTGGCGCGCAGATCTCGCCAGGCACGCCGCTGATGGCGGTGGTTCCGGCCGATCATCTCTGGGTGGACGCCAATTTTAAAGAAACTCAAATCGCCAATATGCGCATTGGTCAACCGGCTACCGTAGTCAGCGACGTATACGGCAGTGACGTGGTGTTCAAGGGCAAAGTGGTGGGTATCGATATGGGCACCGGCAGCGCCTTCTCGCTGCTGCCCGCGCAAAACGCCACCGGTAACTGGATCAAGGTGGTGCAGCGGTTACCGGTACGTATTGAGCTGGATCCCAAGCAGATTGCAGAGCATCCGCTGCGGATCGGCCTTTCGACCTTGGTCACCATTGATACCAGTAATCGCGATGGGCGGGTACTCTCCAACGTGGTGCGTGAGCAGCCGCTGTATGAAACCAGCGCTCTGATGCTGGATCTGGCACCGGTTAACCAAATGATCGCCGATGTGATCCATGCAAACGCAGGTTAAGCGCGCAGGAGGCTACCTTGGCACAAAAACCGCTTGAAGGTGCCCAGCTTGCCTGGATGACGATCGCCCTCGCCATGGCGACCTTTATGCAGGTGCTGGATTCCACCATTGCCAACGTTGCAATACCGACCATCGCCGGTAACCTCGGGTCTTCCACCTCACAGGGAACCTGGGTGATCACCTCGTTTGGGGTGGCAAACGCCATCTCCATTCCGATCACCGGTTGGTTGGCAAAGCGTATCGGCGAAGTGCGCCTGTTCCTGTGGTCCACGGCGCTGTTTGCCATCGCCTCCTGGCTGTGTGGTATCTCCAACAGCCTGGGCATGCTGATCTTCTTCCGCGTGATCCAAGGGCTGGTGGCCGGGCCGTTGATCCCACTGTCGCAAAGTTTGCTGCTGAACAACTACCCTCCCGCCAAGCGATCGATGGCCCTGGCGCTGTGGTCAATGACCGTGATCGTCGCGCCGATCTTCGGGCCGATTCTGGGTGGGTATATCAGTGATAACTATCACTGGGGCTGGATCTTCTTTATCAACATTCCCATCGGGCTGTTTGTCATCCTGGTGGCGATGTCAACGCTGAAAGGCCGGGAAACCAAAACCGTGATCAAGCCGATCGATACCGTTGGGCTGATTCTGCTTGTCGTGGGTATCGGTTCACTGCAGATCATGCTCGATCAGGGTAAAGAACTGGACTGGTTTAGCTCGACGGAAATTATTGTCCTGACGGTGGTAGCCGTGGTTGCGCTGGTGTTCCTGGTGGTGTGGGAACTGACCGACGATCATCCGGTGGTGGATTTGTCGTTGTTCAAATCGCGCAACTTTACCATTGGCTGTCTGTGTATCAGCCTGGCGTACATGCTGTATTTCGGCGCGATCGTACTGTTGCCACAGTTGCTGCAGGAGGTGTATGGCTACACCGCCACCTGGGCAGGTTTGGCCTCCGCACCGGTGGGGCTGATCCCGGTGCTGCTGTCACCGATTATTGGCCGCTTCGGTAACCGGCTGGACATGCGCCGTCTGGTAACCTTCAGCTTTATTATGTATGCCGTGTGCTTCTACTGGCGCGCCTATACGTTTGAGCCGGGGATGGATTTTGGCGCTTCGGCATGGCCACAGTTTGTGCAGGGCTTTGCCATCGCCTGCTTCTTTATGCCGCTGACCACCATCACCCTGTCTGGGTTGCCGCCCGATCGCATTGCTGCTGCGTCGAGCCTGTCGAACTTCCTCCGTACGCTGGCGGGTTCTATTGGCACGTCGATCACTACCACCTTGTGGACCCAGCGTGAATCGATGCACCATGCGCATTTGACGGAGTTTGTGAATCCGTTCAACCCACAGTCGCAGGAGATGTATACCCAGCTTGAACAGCTCGGGATGAGTAAACAACAGGCTTCGGCGTATATCGCCAATGAGATCACTGCGCAGGGGCTGATTATCTCAGCCAACGAGATTTTCTGGCTGTCTGCCGGCGTGTTCCTGATCCTGCTGGCGCTGGTGTGGTTCGCTAAACCACCGTTCAGTTCCGGCGGTGGCGGTGGCGGCGCTCACTGACCGAGCGATAAACAAAAACAGGCGGTCACAATTGCTTGTCAGTTAAGGTTAACTTGTTCCCTCGCCCTTGGGAGAGGATGAGGGAATGAGTTACCACGAACAGGGATTTACGCAGAATCACAGCCACCGGATGGGGCAATGCCCAATATGGGCAGAGTAATGTGGCCAATACCCAAACAACGGTATGATGGGTATATATGGACACTGACACGATGCAAGCATGGGCGTTTATTTTCTCTGACAATGTAGCCACCCAATATATTTAGATTTAGCGGCGATGTTTCCTGATGAACTGCCGTACTCCCAGGCCTCATTAGTGACTAATAGTAGAATACTGAAGAGAACTTAATCCGGTTTGAGCGATCTGAGCAATAGCTTGTAAAAAAATAAGGTTTTACAGGATCCATTTTTCATCCTGTAACTACCTGCTGTTTTAGAAAAATGAAACCACAATCCAAAGTAGCCGAACTCAGTGTACCGCTAGCTAAGTAGCACTTAGATTTTTCGAGGTAAGTTTAATCACTTCTAAATAAATTTTTACGTTTTTGATACGTCATACCAGAAAGCTATCCCTCTCAAGGTCGGTTCAGCTTTTACACGTAGATAAGCATTCTGGGGAGGACAGAATTCAGTTTAAGAAGTACAATCCGGTGATTTTTCAATTACTGTATTCGCATCTATGGAGCTACTTTTATGGCACAATTTGCCGTTATAGGCCTTGGACGGTTTGGCTCCACGGCTTCACTTGAGTTAATCCGGCTTGGGCACCAAGTTCTGGGCGTAGACTCAGAGCCAAAATTTATCAATAGACTGGCAGATAAACTCAGTTATGCCGTCATTGCCGATGCCACAGATGAGCAAGCTCTTGCAGAGCTCGATTTATTGCGCTACGACGCGGTGTTGGTCGCCATTGGCGAAGATCTGGAAGCCAGTATTCTATGCGTTCTGCATCTGAAAAATTTAGGCGTACAACAACTCTGGGTCAAAGCCAGCTCCAAACCACATCATACGATTTTATCTCGCCTTGGGGTCAGCCGTATTATCCATCCTGAAGAAGAGATGGGGATAAAAGTTGCTCAAGCACTCAACTACCCGATGATCAACCAATATTTATCCTTGGGTCATAACCACTATTTGGTTGAAATACTTGTGAACAACCACCTTGAGGGTACCGTGCTATCCACTTTGCTGAAAGATACCAAGCAGGACGTGAAAACGGTGCTTGTAAAAAGGCATAGCAAGTTACTCTCCCCTGTGCCTGATGATTTTATTTTAGAAACTAATGACTGTTTAATATTAGCTGGCACTCTGTCGATGTTGGAATCACTGGCACCACGGTTGGTCTAACAATGAAAAATTGGTTACCACAGCGTCAACCCTACTTACGCTCCCATCCCTTGCGAACAAGGTCGTTGACACTCAGCCCACCAGCCGTTTTGGCTCTGGGTTTTCTTGGATTGGTCCTGGTAGGCTGCTTGCTGTTACTGTTACCTATTTCGACCCATAAACCCATAACGGTGTTACAAGCGCTTTTTACCTCCACATCGGCCGTTACCGTCACCGGTCTTGTGGTGCTGGATACAGGTTCTCAGTTCACACTGTTTGGTCAGTTTGTTATTGCTTTACTTATTCAGGCCGGTGGGCTGGGGTTTATGACCTTTGCGATAGTAGCCGCGATAAGCCTTGGGGTTAAAATTGGCCTTTCCCAGCAAAAAATAGCACAAGAAGCGTTGAACCAGACGTCACTGGCTCAGGTGGCTCAAACGGCAAAAGCGGTATTGTTCTACTCTGTAGCCATTGAACTGATAGGTATTTTCCTGCTTACCCTCGTATGGTGGCCTGAGTACGGTTTCACCAAAGCGTTATATCGTGGTTTCTTTTATACCATCTCTGCCTTTAATAATGCAGGCTTTGCCTTAAATAACGATAGCCTGATGCAGTATGCTGGCAACATACCTGTCAATCTGGTGATCACGTCGCTATTTATTATTGGCGGCATTGGTTTTTCTGTATTGATAGACCTAAAAAGACACCGTCATTGGTATCAACTGAGTACCAACACGCGTGTTATTCTACTGGCGACCTTAATAATAAATACTTTGGCCTTTTTCCTGATCTGGCTGTTGGAAGCCAATAATCCGGAGACATTAGGTAGTATGCCTGTGAAAGAACAAGTTCTTGCCGCCTGGTTTCAGGCTGTGACGCCAAGAACCGCAGGTTTTAATACCCTCGACTACAGCACAATGACTGATGCGAGTAATATATTGACATTACTATTGATGTTTATTGGTGGGGGCTCGTTGAGTACAGCTAGTGGTATTAAGTTAGGGACTTTTGTTATCCTGATCATGGCAACTTACACTTTTTTGCGCCGCCGTGATGAGGTCACCATCATGCAACGTACCGTGCCACATTCGCAGGTTTTAAAAGCATTGGCTCTGGTTTTTATTTCAATGGGGTTTGTCTTTATCAGTACATTTGTGCTTTCCATTACTGAGCAAGCATCATTGTTGGACGTGGCGTTTGAAGTGGTTTCAGCCCTGAGTACTGTTGGCTTGTCGCGTGGATTGACAGCAGAATTAAGTTCACCAGGACAATTTTTGATCATTATTTTGATGATTACTGGCCGCCTTGGCCCATTAACATTGGCTTATTTTCTCGCTACGCCGCAGAAAAAACGTATTCGCTACGCAGAAACTCGGATCCAGATTGGTTAGTCTGGATAAGTCATTTCCCTTGAATATCGCCGTATAACAATCTGACGGGTGCTCTGGTGAGCACCCGTTTTTATCCTGCGCAAAAAATCACGCCTGATTCTGACGCCACCAATCAGCCAGCAGAATGCCGGTCGCTACCGAGACGTTGAGGCTTTCGACCTTACCGGTACCACCGATAGACACGCTCATATCACCCTGCTGCCAGGCGCTGTCGCTCAGACCATCGCGCTCCTGCCCTAATACCAGCACCATCTTGGCAGGCAGTTTGGCCTGTGCCAGTGCGGTGCCTTTATGACTGGAGGTGGTGACAATGGTGTAGCCCGCCTTGCGGAAGGTATCCAATACCGAGAGAAAATCGTCGGCGTTGATCGCCTTGATATGCTCTGCGCCGCCTTCAGCGGTACGCACCGCCGCGCCCGATTCCAGCAAGGCCGGATCCTGCAGCATCACCGCGTTAACACCGAAATGCGCACAGGAGCGCACGATCGCCCCCAGGTTATGCGGGTTGCCCACTTCTTCCAGCGCCAGCACACAATCTTTTACCGGTGCGTTTTGCAGATAGGTCTGCGCATCCAGGCCCTGACGTTTTTTGATCAGGAAGCACACGCCGCCGTGGTGTTCAGTACCGGAAGCTTTCGCCAGCTCTTCTTCGTCCACCACGTGGTAAGCTTTGCGGTTAGCGGCCATCCAGCGCAGCGCTTCCCGAAAACGCGGCGTAACCGACTGCACGAACCAGGCACGCACGATGGCGTCTGGGCGGCTGGCGAACAGCGCTTTACAGGCATTCTCACCGTAAACGCGGGTTTCTTCAGCGCGCTGGCGGCGCAACTGCTCGGGATCGATAAAGCTTTTGCCGCTGATGCCACCGTGATCAAACGCCGGTTCGTCTTCCGGGCCACGGGACACGGTTTTCCACGGAGAATCATAACCACCACGATCTTCAGTACGCGCCGGGCGACGAGGACGATCGCTTTCACTGCGGCGGGAATCAGCACCACGGCGGTCATTGCTACGTGATTTATCCTGAGCGGAGCGGCCACCCGTGCGTGCATTGTCAGGGCGGCCTTTGCCGTCCGGACGCTTATTCTTGTTACGGTTATCGCCGCTGTCATCGTCACTGCGGACGTACATCACTTTGACCTTACCGTTCTTGCCACTAAATGAATCGTTCATTGTCTTCTCCACCAACGCGCAGGGCGCGAAGATTACCTGATGTTGATACGCTAAGCCACCAACTTGCGCAAAAGCCAGCAACTATCACACTCATCGAACAAATCACTTTGTTCAATGCGCCACTTTTACCGATAATAAGCAACATTAAAGATACCTATATCCAACGTACTTGGAGCACCCGAGGTCACCATGAATACAGTTTGTGCAGCGTGTAATGCCATCAACCGCGTCCCTGCAGAGCGCCTGGCCGATGGAGCCAAGTGTGGCCGCTGTGGCCATCAACTGTTCAGCGGCGAAGTGATTAACGCCACTGCCGCGACGCTTGACCACCTGTTACAGGATGATCTGCCAGTAGTGGTTGATTTCTGGGCCCCCTGGTGTGGCCCGTGCCGCAGTTTTGCGCCCATTTTTGAAACCGTGGCCAAAGAACGAGCCGGTAAGGTGCGCTTTGTGAAGATCAACACCGAGGCCGAACCCGAACTGGGCGCTCGTTTCCACATCCGCAGCATTCCCACCATCATGATGTTCCGTGAAGGCAAAATGGTCGACATGCTCAACGGTGCCATGCCAAAAGCGCCCTTTGATAACTGGCTCAACGACTTAGTTTAACGCAAAAAGCCTGGCAGCGCCGCCTCCCGTTTAGCGCACCTGTTAAAGCCCGAGCTGCTCTCCCGCCGGGCTTTTTTCTGCGCTACAATAGCGGTTTTTCTCAGGATCGTTATGACCGACAACGCCGTACTTCGCCTGCGCCAATTTCGTTTAGCCAATGCTACCCGCCCATTTCGCGCCCGTGGTTGTCGTGCGGTGCGTTGTCAACATTGCCTGTTACCACAGCAGAACTGCCTGTGTGCCACCATTAAACCCCAGTTGGCTGGCAGCCGCTTCTGCCTGATTATGTTCGGCACCGAGCCGCTCAAGCCCAGCAACACTGGCCGCCTGATCGCCGATATCCTGCCAGATACCCAGGCATTCCTCTGGTCACGTACCGACGTCGATCCCGGGTTACTTGAGGCAATTAGCGATCCCGAACGCCAGCCCTACGTGGTATTCCCGGCCTCTTATGCCAATGCCGATCGCCCGGTATTCAGTGAATTGCCCCGCGGTGGAAAGCCCCCTTTATTTATCATGCTTGATGGAACCTGGGCAGAAGCACGCAAGATGTTCCGCAAAAGCCCTTATCTGGATCAGTTCCCGGTCTTCTCGCTGAACGTGCTGGCGGCCTCCGGTTATCAACTGCGTGAAGCCAGCCGCACCGAACAGCACTGCACCGCCGAAGTGGCGGCGGCGCTGCTGCAACAGGCAGGAGACGAACAGGCCGCTGCCGAGCTTGCTCAACATTTCAATTACTTCCGCGCGCAATATCTGGCGGGGAAAGCTTGCCGCTCAGAGGCACCGGTCACAGCAAACCTGCCACAAAGCGCCTAAAATCAGGCAATAAGTCGTCTATACGCAAAAAGCCAGGGGATATCGGGAGCCGCATATGAGCCAGCGAGGGTTAGAAGCACTGTTACGTCCCAAATCGATTGCCGTTATCGGCGCTTCACAACAGCCCAATCGCGCGGGTTATCTGATGATGCGCAACCTGTTGGCCGGTGGCTTTACCGGCCCGATTTTACCGGTGACGCCCCGTTACAAAGCCGTATGTGGCGTCATGGCCTATCCCGATGTCACCAGCCTGCCGCTCACACCCGATCTGGCCGTGCTGTGCGTTAACGCTCAGCGTAATCTGTCCTTGATCGAGGCGCTGGGTAAGCGCGGGTGCAAAGCCGCGATCGTGCTCTCGGCCCCGCATCAGCAATTTGCCGAACTCAAAGCCACCGCGCAGCGTTATTCGATGCGGCTGCTCGGGCCAAACAGCCTGGGCCTGCTGGCACCCTGGCAAGGCATCAATGCCAGTTTCTCTCCGGTTCCGATTCAGAAAGGTAAACTGGCGTTTATCTCCCAGTCCGCCGCCGTGGCCAATACCGTTTTAGACTGGGCGCAACAGCGAGAGGTTGGCTTCTCTTATTTCATCGCGCTGGGTGACAGCCTGGATATCGACGTCGACGATCTGCTCGACTTTCTGGCGCGCGACAGCAAGACCAGCGCCATTTTGTTGTACCTGGAAAATATCAGCGATGCGCGGCGCTTCCTTTCGGCTTCGCGCAGTGCCTCGCGCAATAAGCCAATCCTGGTGATCAAGAGCGGCCGCAGCCAACAGGCGCAGCAGCTGCTCAACAGCCAGCAAGGGCTGGATGCGGCCTATGATGCCGCGATCCAGCGCGCCGGTTTGCTGCGCGTACAGGATACCCATGAACTGTTTTCCGCCGTGGAAACCCTAAGCCATATGCATCCACTGCGCGGCGAACGGCTGCTGGTTCTCAGTAATGGTGCCGCCCCCGCCGCCATGGCGCTGGACGAGTTGCTTAGCCGTAATGGCAAGCTGGCGGTGTTAACGGAAGAGACGCAGGAAAAACTCAAAGCAGCCCTGCCGGAATTTATCCAGGCCAGCAACCCGATCGACCTGCGTGATGATGCTACGCCGCAGCGTTATCTGGCAGCGCTGCAGCCATTACTTGATAGCCATGATTACGATGCGCTGCTGTTGATCCACGCCCCTAGTGCGGCGTCACCAGGCACTGAAACCGCCGAACGGCTGATCGAGGCCATACGCCAACACCCGCGCGGTAAACGCATTACGCTGCTGACCAACTGGTGTGGGGAGTATTCCTCGCAGGAAGCCCGCCGCCAGTTTACCGAAGCCGGGATCCCTACTTACCGTACCCCAGAAGGCGCCGTCACAGCTTTTATGCATATGGTGGAATACCGCCGCAACCAGAAACAGTTAAAAGAAACGCCGGCGCTGCCCGTGGGGCTCACCGCCAATACCGCTGATGCCCACCAGTTGATCGATCGGGCACTGGCAGAAGGCGCTACCCAGCTCGATACCCACGAGGTTCAGCCTATCCTGCAAGCTTACGGCCTCAGCACATTGCCAACCTGGATTGCCGGTGACAGCGCTGAAGCCGTGCACATTGCCGAGCAGATTGGTTATCCGGTAGCGCTGAAGCTGCGCTCGCCCGATATTCCACACAAATCCGAAGTGCAGGGCGTGATGCTTTATCTGCGCACCGCCATCGAAGTGCAGCGCGCGGCAGAAGCGATCCTCGATCGGGTAAAACGCACTTACCCGCAGGCGCGTATTCACGGGCTATTGGTGCAAAGCATGGCCAACCGGGCCGGAGCGCAGGAGCTACATATTGCCGTAGAACAAGACGCCATCTTTGGGCCGCTGATTATGCTCGGGGAAGGCGGGGTCGAATGGCGGCAGGAAAATCAGGTGGCCGTCGCACTGCCGCCGTTAAATATGGCACTGGCGCGCTATCTGGTATTGCAGGCGGTGAAGGGCGGCAAAATCCGCAGCCGCAGTGCGCTGCGCCCACTCGACATCCCCGGCTTAAGCCGCCTGCTGGTTCAGGTTTCCAACCTGATCCTGGATTGCCCGCAGATCTCGCGCCTGGATATTCACCCGGTGCTGGCTTCCGGCCATGAATTCACCCTGCTGGATGTGTCAATGCAGCTCGCGCCTTTCAGCGGCGACCCACAGGCGCGGCTGGCTATCCGCCCGTATCCTCATGAATTGGAAGAAACCATCACACTGAAAGATGGCTCACAATGCCTGTTCCGCCCGATCCTGCCGGAAGATGAACCTGCGCTGAAGCATTTTATCGATCATGTCACCAAAGAAGATCTCTACTACCGCTACTTCAGTGAGATCAACGAGTTTACCCACGACGATTTGGCTAATATGACGCAAATCGACTACGATCGTGAGATGGCTTTCGTTGCCGTGCGTAACGGTGAAGAGATTATCGGCGTTACCCGCGCGCTCTCCGATCCGGATAATACCGATGCTGAATTCGCCGTGCTGGTGCGTTCCGATCTGAAAGGATTGGGCCTTGGCAGGCAGTTGATGCTGAAGTTGATCGGCTATGCCCGCATGCGCGGTCTGACTCGCCTGATCGGGATTACAATGCCCAACAACCGTGGTATGGTCACGCTTGCGCAAAAGCTTGGCTTTGCGGTCGATATTCAAATTGACGAAGGCATTGTCAATTTAGCCCTGCCGCTACAGGCCGCTGTGACGCAGTGATCTCTGTCGCAATGCGCTACGAATCCACCACTTACCGCCAAAAAATACGCGCGGTTGGGCAAGTAGTGGTATTATCCCCGGTTATTCGAATGACGGTTTTAATACGAATGGCGTTCCGGCCATCCAAACATGAGAGAAGAAGCGCACTGTGATGTTGTCAAAATTCAAACGTAGTAAACATCAACAACACCTTGCACAACTGCCCAAACTCCCCCAGACGGTTGCTGATGTCCGTACCCTTTATGCGCCGTCTGATTTCCGCACGACGCTGCTGGAAGCGATCGCTAATGCCACAACGCGTATTTATCTGGTTGCGCTCTATCTGGAGCATGACGATGCAGGTCGCGATATCCTTGAGGCACTTTATCAGGCCAAGCAGCAGCGCCCGGAGCTGGAAATTTGCGTTCTGGTAGACTGGCATCGCGCTCAGCGTGGGCGTATCGGCGCAGAAGCCACCAATACCAATGCGGATTGGTATTGTGCGATGGCAGCGCAGCACCCACAGCTTTCAGTTCCGGTTTACGGCGTTCCGGTCAATACCCGTGAAGCCTTGGGCGTGTTGCATCTGAAAGGTTTCGTGATCGACGATACCGTCATTTACAGCGGTGCCAGCATTAATGATGTCTATCTGCATCAGCACGAGAAGTACCGTTACGATCGCTATCAGTTAATCACTAACGCCGTACTGGCTGATACCCTGATCGATTACATCAAGCAACACCTGCTGATCGCCGGTGCCGTTCAGCGCCTTGACCGTGACGATCGCCCCAAAAGCCCGGAAATCAAGAACGAAACCCGCATGTTTCGCTTTGCCCTGCGTCGCGCCAGTTATCAGTTTCGCGATAATGCAGGCAACGATGAACTGGCGGTAACTCCGCTGGTCGGGCTGGGTAAACAGAGCATACTGAATAAAACGATCCACCATCTGATGGCCAGTGCCGATCAGAAACTGACGCTGTGTACGCCTTACTTCAACCTGCCAGCCCTGTTAGTGCGCAATATCATCTATCTGTTACGCCAAGGGAAACAGGTTGAAATCATCGTGGGCGACAAAACCGCTAACGACTTCTACATTCCTGAAGATCAGCCGTTTAAGATTATCGGTGCATTGCCCTATTTGTATGAAATCAACCTGCGCCGCTTTCTGAGCCGCCTGCAGCGCTATGTCGATACTGGCCAGCTGATTGTGCGCCTGTGGAAAGACGGGGATAACAGTTATCACCTGAAGGGGATGTGGGTCGATGACCAATGGCAGTTGATCACGGGTAACAATCTTAACCCGCGCGCCTGGCGGCTGGATCTGGAGAATGCCATCCTGATCCACGATCCTAAGCAGGAAATGCGCGAGCAGCGTCACAAAGAGCTGGAAATGATCCGCACACATACCACAGTAGTCGATAACTATGCCGACCTTCAGAGTATCCAACAGTATCCGGTTAAAGTCCGCAAACTGATCCGCCGCTTGCGCCGTATCCGCATTGATAGATTGATTAGCCGTATACTCTAGCCTCGTTATAATGATTTTCAACGCAGCCCGGTATAGATGCCGGGCTTTTTTGTCCCCACTACAACAGGATGCTTTCACTATGCGCCTACTCCGTCTGCTTATCCTGCTCCCTGGGTTGCTGTTCATTAGCGGCTGTACGCACATGGCTAATGACCGCTGGACCGGGAGAGACAAAGCTCAGCATTTTGTTGCCTCTGCCGCCCTTGCTGCTGCCGGAGCGGCCTATGGCGATCGTCAAAACTGGAATGAAGCCCGCAGCCGCAGCTTTGGTTTGGCATTCTCTATCGGCATTGGCGCTGCCAAAGAACTGTATGATAGCCGCGCAGGCGGTACCGGCTGGAGCTGGAAAGATTTCGCCTGGGATGTGGCTGGCGCAGCCACTGGCTACAGCCTGTACCACATCGCCCGCTAACTTACAGCTCGATCTCTTTATCCTTACGGTGCAGTTTTAACGACACAAACAGTGCCAGCAAACACATCGCGGAGACATACCAAAAGAACGCATGCTCCACCCCAAAGGACTTCAGCGACAGCGCAACATATTCAGCCGAACCGCCAAACATGGCATTAGCTACCGCATAAGACAGGCCTACCCCTAATGCTCGTACTTCTGCAGGAAACATCTCTGCTTTCAACAGCCCGCTAATTGAGGTGTAGAAACTGACGATAAACAACGCCAGCACGATCAGGCCGAATGCCGCATAGGGGCTGGTAACACTTTTCAGGGTGAACAGAATTGGCACCGTCAGCAAAGTCGCCAACGAGGTAAAAATCAGCATTGAGCTGCGGCGGCCAATCTTATCTGATAATGCCCCGATCAGCGGTTGCAGCAGCATGTAAATGAACAGCGCGGCGGTCATGATGACGCTGGCGAGTTTGGCGTCCAGGCCGGTAGTATTGACCAGGTATTTCTGCATGTAGGTGGTGAAGGTATAAAAGCTCAGCGAACCACCGGCGGTAAAGCCCAGCACCATCAGGAATGCTTTACGGTTTTTCCACAGCCCTTTCAGCGAACCGGCATCTTTATGACTACGGGTTTTCTCGTTGGACGTTTCATTCAGCGAACGGCGCAGAAACAAAGCAACGACCGCCAACGCGGCCCCCAGAGCGAACGGAATGCGCCAACCCCAGGCTTTTAACTCTTCAGTGGAAAGGATCTGCTGCAATCCCACCAGAACCAACAACGCCAACAGTTGACCGCCAATCAGCGTTACATATTGGAAGGAAGCATAAAAACCTCGCTTCCCCTTCACCGCTACCTCACTCATATAAGTGGCGCTGGTTCCATATTCACCGCCAACTGACAGCCCCTGAAACAGTCTGGCAATCAACAACAAGGCCGGAGCCCAGCTACCGATCGCCTCATAGGTCGGCAAACAGGCGATCGCCAGCGAGCCGGCACACATCATGCAGACCGATATCAACATCGAGTTCTTTCGGCCGTGTCGATCGGCAATATAGCCAAACAGCCAACCTCCGATGGGCCGCATAAAGAAACCGGCGGCGAAAACGCCCGCAGTCTGCAACAGCTGTGTCGTGCTGTTGCCTGCAGGGAAGAATGAGGCAGCAAAATAGATTGAGCAAAAAGAGTAAACGTAAAAATCAAACCACTCCACCAGGTTCCCTGATGAAGCTCCAACAATAGCGAAAATCCGCTTCTTTTTATCTTGTGCCGCCAGATCGGCGTTTTCCTTATTATCAATAACCAAGGTGGTTTCTACCATTATGTTTCTCCGCGCTAACTCAGCAATCTAAGCCGATGTATTGTCAGTTAATTGTTTATTAATTGTTGGTTTTTAGTTAACAATAAATCCTGATAACAGGCTAAACATAACTGACAAAACAGGGAGTTAAACGTGAATTTTGTGACGGAGGCTAAATAGTAGGGTGTAAATAGATGAAACTACGTTAAATTTTCTTCATGATAAAACAAAAAACCCCATGCTTTCGCATGAGGCTTTTTGTTTTGTTTGATGCCTGGCAGTGTCCTACTCTCGCATGGGGAGACCCCACACTACCATCGGCGCTACGGCGTTTCACTTCTGA
>NZ_MOXD01000015.1 GCF_001976145.1 Serratia oryzae | reverse complement strand
GGTGGCCGGGTTCAGGTCATGCAGTCGGCAATAATGCTTTTTAGACAATCCACTCTGTTGCCAGGCGTCGAGATGTTGTTGCCGTTCACTGTGAGAATACTGTTTTGTCATATTTTGCCTCAGGTTCGTTGTATTGAATGAAGGCAGCATGTGGCAGCAGAGTTTTGTTAACAATATGAGTTCGCCGGACGCTTACGTCCAAGTTAATTGGACCTTTAGTGGACCACACCCGCACTGATTTTTTACCCAAGGTTAACCAATAACCAGCCACTTCCCAGGGAAACATTTCCCTGGGGATAACATGAATTCATATTTTGTTACTTTCTTGTCTTCTTTTTTAAATCATTTTAAGTATGTAGGGTTACATACCAAAAATGGTTTGAGTTTATTGCTATTAAAGGGTTTGTTGATGTAATTTTATTTAACTGAGTAATAAGCCGTTAATGCAAGAAATGAATAGCTTAAGAAAAATATGAAGGATGATTTAAAAGTATGAATCAGTGAGTGCTTATTTCTTTTGATTTCTGATAAGTCATGAAGTCGTGCTTTCTGAGTGTCACCGTCCAAGTACTTTCTTATGTTTTCTTCAATTTCTTTCTCTATTATGGAAAATGGGCGTTTATCACTTAATTTACTATAAATACGATAAGTGAATAGGATAAATGTTATTGCAAGAGCGCAAAATAAAGCAAGACGTTGATCTACACTCCAGCAACCTAGTGTAGCTATGAATAACCACACTCCCTCCTTGTTCACAGAGGACCTGAATTCATCAATGTGAATTTCATAGGCATGTAATTTGCTTTTAATCACTTCATTGTTTTCACTGTGCATTATGAATTCCTTTCGCTATTATTCAGGGGTTTGAGGAATAACGGAACCAGAAACACCGTTTATTGGTTATTTAAAATAGACAACATTAACTAAATCAATATAATAATTTCTTTTGGTCCGCACGGATGAAACTTGCCGCGAATTGCTGGCATTACTAACCCCGCTCAATGTTGGCATGATAACCAGTGATGACTGGAGTTGTTATCGTCGGGAGGTCCCGAAGGTTAAACATCTGACGGACAAAATATTTACTCAACGTATTAAACGTAACAACCTGACATTACGAACCTGTATGAAGAGCCTGGCCCGTAAAAAACCTGCTTCTCACTGTCGATTGAGTTGCATAAAAAGGTCATAGGGACCTTCATCAAAACTATCACCAAACCTTGTTATCAAGGTGAGAAGCCCGCAACGTTACCTCAGTTCCAAGCCATAAGCATTACAAACTAGAAAGGTCGAGAAAACATATGATATGTTATTTCCCACTATACTTAACCTGGTTTCTCGCTATTTTAATTTTACATGCCAGGCCCATTCCACTCAAGTTTATATCTAAGATTCTCTGGTACAAGTGAAAAAATTTTGGCTATACTTTTCACTTGTGCGTTATAAAGCATACTTTTATTAGAATCGCACTCTTCATAGTAACTGCGAGCATGATGATTTAAAAACCAAAAATCAGCATCCTCAAACTCTTCTGATGTGAGCAGAATATAAAAACCATGTATCAACTGCGACTCATAGAAGCAAGACTTATCTCTGATTCGATAAATTAATCGCCATGTAGTAACAGACCGTATATGTGGAAGTGCCACTTGTAACATTTCTAAGTATACATCATTTTTTTTCATGCTCCCCCCTATTTACATTCAATCCAGGGGCCCCCCTGGATTCGTGTCACACAGTGAGTCTACCCACAATAAATTTACATTGGTTTCAAATTGTAATTATTTGCTAATAAATGTCTACTCAATTGGGCTATCATAAATGATTATTGCTTGCATTTACGAACTGGTCAGTATGTCCGAACAGAACCTGACTCTATGCGCTAAGCTCTTTTCGCTTCCGATTGGGATCCCCTTTTGATTTCTTGTTGAACTTTTGCGGTTGCCAGGCCGCAAGGCGTTTTAACAAATCAAAGGAGGTCTTTTAGCTGACTTAAAGTTGAAAACTTTACTGCCCCGCCAACCTAACTGGGGATTTTCCATAGACAAAAAAAACGCCTGTGACGGCGCTTTTTTATGTTTTTCTTATCGAATAAAACCGCAAGAAAACGGGTTTCTATAAAAAGAAGCTTAGTGAGATGAATCGATCTCGTCTAAATCCCCCTGAATCGCCTTAGCATTGGGGTTTTCCTGCGGTTTGAGCACGCCGCCGCTGGCCTTGAAATCATGGCGCTGGAAGTAGGCTTCGCGCGTCAACACGTAAGGATCGGAAGAGTTTCGCAGCAGGCCATCGGAATCCAGCAACCGCGCACGGGTTTCCACCCCTTCCACCGCCCACTTACCTGCCGACATCCAGAAGGTCAGATAGCTTAACATTGGATAAACGCTATCTGCCCAGTCACCACCGTCTTCACGAATAGTAAAGCTGCCATAAACCGGCAGATGAACATAAGGGCCGTAACCCACACCGTAATTACCCAGCGTACCGCCAAAACGACGAGCATCTACGCGCGCCAGTTTCGGGTTAGCCATGCCAGCCACATCGATCAACCCGCCCATCCCCAGCAGGGTATTCAGGAAGAAGCGGTTGAAATGGATCATGCCTTGATATGGGTTACCGCGCAGAAATTCGTTCACCATGCTGGCGGGCTCTTCCAGGTTGGAAGTAAAGTTGCTTAAACCATTACGTGCTGGCATCGGCACGTAGTCACGCCACACAACCGCGACTGGGCGCACCACATAAGGATCCATCACGTTGTAGTTAAAGTTAAACATCGCCCGGTTGAACCCTTCAAGGGGATCAGAACGCCCTTGCGGTTCATTGCCAGGTGCGCTGGCGCAGCCCACCAAAAGTACCGTTGCGAAAGCCAGCCCAGTCAGGCGAAAGTTCATATTCTTCTCCATGAAACCCATTCAGTTTTTATCAGGGAACCTGCTTGTCTATCTGGACGCTGACCTGCTCTTTGCCGCTGAATTTCTGTAACGCGCTTTCACCAAACCAGTCACCCGGCTGTGGAGTCACCAAACCATCCAATGAAAGCCGCACGCGAACCTTCACCTGTTGCTGCGCCGAAAGCAGGCGCTCCGGCATCATGGCGCTGCTGTCATCCAATGAAAATGACAGCGGGAAACGGCTCAGGGGCAATTGCTTCACGGCGACCGGTACCGGGCTAACACCATCGGTCACCGAGACGATCAGCGTTCCTTGTTGCGGTAATGCTTTTGCCGCTTCTGGCGACAGTGTGACATTAACCACAAGTTTAACAGTTTCTTCTCCTGCCTGTACTTTTGCTTGTTCAATACTGCGCTTGATCACGTCAATACGCGGATCGTCAGCCGGTAATAACTTCAGCATCACCTGCCAGGCATTGATCGCCTGCTGAAAATCCCCTTGTTCAAACGCGTTGAACGCCAACAGGCTAAACACGCGAAGATTGGTATGATCTTCTGCCGCCATCTTACGCAGCATATCGGTAGCTTGCTGATTATCTTGCGGATCGTTGGAGCGCGTCAACACTTCGGCATACCCCAGGCGCACGTCCATATTATTCGGATCCAGGCGATAGGCATGGGCGAAAGCCTGCGTCGCGGTGGTGGCGTTATTAAGCGCCATCCCAACACGGCCCAGCAGCATCCAGTCGTTGATGTTTCTATCATCGTCCTGCAACGCAGTGCGTAACCCCAGCCCAAGGCGGGCAATCTCTTCCTGGGTTAGCGGCTGCGCGCGCTCATCCGCCACGCGTTTGCGCAGTTCAGGCAGTTGGGATTCTACCTGATGCCAGGCCCGAACCTGAGCCAACCCACCGGTTTTCAGATAAAGCCCAACCGCCACCACGGCCAGCACCAGCACACCGGGCACTAATGCCCAGCGGTTGATAGGCCGCACGCGATCTTCCTGCTGCCCTGGAATATCATTCAACAGGTTCTGTTGCAGTTCCCGGATCATTTCAGGACGTTCTGCCACCACGCCCTGCTGTTCATCCTGCTCCAACTCACCAAGGCGATCCTGATAAAATGCCTTGTTCAGCGCATCACGGCTGGCCGCCGTATTCTCTTTGCTCTGACGTAATGCAGGGATCACCAGCAAAGCGGCCGCTCCTGCCAGCAGCACAATAACCATCAGCCAAAAAGCCATTAGGGTTTCTTCCTGTCAGTCTCTTTCAGCAACGCAGCGAGCCGCTGCTGCTCTTGTTCGGAGAAGTCTTCATGACCGGTATCCACCCGGCGATGACGGGTACGCAATATCACTACCGCCCCCCCGATCAACACAAACAGCAACGGCCCAACCCACAGGATCAGCGTCGCGGGAGTGACCGGCGGTTCATAAGTGACGAAGTTGCCGTAGCGCGCCACCATATAGTCCACCACCTGCTGCTTGCTCTGCCCTTGCATCATCAATTCGTACACCTTGGTGCGCATGTCCGCCGCGATGATCGCGTTGGAGTCGGCAATGCTGTTGTTCTGGCATTTTGGGCAGCGTAACTGCTCGGTCAGTTCGCGGTATTGCTGTTCCTGCTCCACCGAGTTGAATCGGTAGGTGTCGATCGCCGCCGCTGCGCTCCAACTCAGCAAGGCGGCCAGCATCAGAGTCATCAGCCTCATGCATCTCCCCCGTACTTGCGGTACAGCGGTAAGACTTCCTGCTGCCAGACGCGCTCGTTCATATCGCCTGCGTGGCGATAGCGGATAATGCCGTCACCGTCGATCAGGAAAGTTTCCGGTGCGCCATAAACGCCGAGATCCAGCCCCAGCATGCCATCACCGTCGAACAGGCTAAGCGCGTAAGGATTACCCAACTGATTCAGCCAGGTAATCGCTTTAGCCCGATCGTCTTTGTAGTTCAGCCCAACGACGCGAACCCCTTGCGCTGCCAGTGTGTTGAGGTATTGATGCTCAGCACGGCAGGTGGGGCACCAGGTCGCCCAGACGTTGAGCAGCATCGGTTTACCGTTACGCAGCACCGCCTGATCGAACGTTTTACCGGGTTGTTCCAGCGACTCCAGCTTAAAGGTGGGCACCGGTTTGCCGATCAGCGCAGATTCCAGCATGGTCGGGTCTTCACCACCGGCGTTGCGCGTCAGTTGCACCAGCAGTGCCACTACCAGCAGCAGGAACAGGATTAACGGAATAAACAATAATTTACGGTTCATGCCTGTTCCCCCGATGTGGTTGCACGTTTGAGTTTTTTGCTCATGCGGTAGCGCGGATCGAGAATACACAATACGCCACCAAGCGCCATAAACACGCCGCCGAACCAGATCCAGCGGACAAAAGGTTTGTAGTACAGGCGCACCGCCCATGAACCATCGTCCAGTTCCTCACCCAATGCCGCATACAGATCGCGCGTGAGGCCGCCGTCAATGGCCGCTTCGGTCATCATGCTGCGCGCCACGCTGTAGTAGCGTTTTTCTGCATGCAATGTGGCCTCTGGTTTCCCATTACGCGTCACGTCGATGATGCCAACGCCACCGGTATAGTTAGAACCACGGATGTCGTGCACATCACGGAAGGTGAAGCGATAATCGTGGATTTCCACACTATCACCGGCCTTCATGCGTACATCGCGCTCCACACTGTAGTTCTGGCTGAAAGCGATGCCAATGACCGTCACCGCCACCCCAAGATGGCCCAGCACCATGCCCCAGTGGCTGCGGGAAAGCTGCGTCAACCCTCGCCAAAAACCGTGGCGATGAGTCGCACGTTCGTGCAGCTCCATCAGCGTCAGCACGATCACCCATACGGCCATCAGCAGCCCGACGACCGTCATACCCGCGATGCTGTCTTGCAACAGCCACGGCAGCAGAATCGACAGCAGCAACGTTACCACCAATGCGACACCCAGGCGGCGCCACAGCTTGCTGGGTTCATCACGGCGCCAGCGTACCAGCGGCCCAATCCCCAACAGCAGCGCTAACGGCGCCATCAGCCAGGTGAACATAGTGTTGAAGAAAGGTTCACCGATGGAAATACTGCCCAACCCGAGTTGTTTATGCACCAGCGGCAGCAGCGTACCCAGCAGCACCACCAGCATGGCAGCGATCAGCAGCAGGTTATTGCCCAGCAGGAAGGTCTCCCGCGAGAAGGTTTCATGTTGCACCCGGCTGCGCACCTGCCCCCCCTTCACCGCATACAGCAGCAGTGAACCGCCGATGACCAGCACCAGATAGGCGAGGATAAACATGCCACGCGCCGGATCGGAGGCAAACGAGTGAACGGAAACCAGCACGCCGGAGCGCACCAGGAAGGTGCCCAACAGACACAGCGAGAAGGCGGTAATCGCCAGCAATACCGTCCAGGCCTTGAAGGTGCCGCGTTTCTCGGTTACGGCTAATGAGTGGATCAAGGCCGTTCCTGCCAGCCACGGCATAAAGGATGCGTTTTCTACCGGATCCCAGAACCACCAACCGCCCCAGCCCAGCTCGTAGTAAGCCCAGGCCGACCCCAGCACGATCCCCAGGGTCAGGAACACCCAGGCCGCCATAGTCCAGGGGCGTGACCAGCGCGCCCAGGCGGTATCGAGCCGCCCGGCCATCAACGAGGCAATGGCAAAGGCAAAAGCCACCGAGAAACCGACATACCCCATGTACAACAGCGGCGGGTGGAAGATCAGGCCGATATCCTGCAACAGCGGGTTGAGATCGCTGCCGTCGATCGGGAAGCTCGGCAAAGTGCGGCTAAACGGGTTGGAGGTCATGATGATGAACAGCAGGAAACCGGCGGTAATCATCCCCATAACTGACAATACGCGCGCCACCGCATCCTGCGGCATAGCGCGGCTGAACAGGGCCACCGCCAGCGACCAGCAGCTCAGTAACAGCACCCACAGCAGCAACGAGCCTTCATGCGCTCCCCAGGTGGCGGCAATACGGTAATACACCGGCAGTTGCGTATTGGAGTTGGCGGCCACGTAGGCCACGGTGAAATCATTGATGACAAACGCGTGCACCAGGCAGAAAAACGCCAGCGCAATAGCGGCGAACATGCCATAGGTCAACGGGCGGGCGGCGGCCATCATACGCTGATCCAGGCGCGCCGCCCCCCATTGCGGGTAGATACTCAGCAACAGCGAAATCGCCAGCGCCAGACACAGCAGAAAACTCCCGACTTCAGGCATCATGACTTGCTGCTCCCCGCCTGCGGAGTGACATAGGCTTCAGCCGGGCGTTGGTGATTGTCTTTCATCGCATCGGCCACTTCCGGCGGCGTATATTTTTCATCGTGCTTGGCCAGCACCTCACGGGCATTGACCACATTGCCTTCACCCAGCACGCCCTGCGCCACAACGCCCTGCCCTTCACGGAACAGATCCGGCAGAATGCCGTCATAAGTAACGTCGATCGCCCCACGGGCATCATACACTTTGAAACTCACCTGCAGGCTTTGCGGATCGCGCTTTACCGAGCCCGGCATCACCATGCCGCCAATGCGTAAACGTTGCCCAACTTCAGGCTTTTCATGTTTCTCACCTTTCCCTAGCAGAATTTCGCCGGGGGTATAGAACAGATCGATATTGGAGCGCAGCGCATACAGCACCAGCGTGGAGGTCAGCACGACACCGATCAGCACCACAATGGCCAGATAAAGGCGGCTTTTACGACGTGGATTCACAATCATTTCCCCCGTTGTTCTGCAGGTTGCGCGGCGGTTGGCTGTTTTGACTGGCGAATGCGCCGCTCGCGCGCCTGACGGCGGCCAACTTCATTCAGCAGTTGTTTACGTTGCCAGAAGGTGTGCAGCACCAGCCCCAACAGCGGAAGCAGCGTAGCAGCCACTGCCAGCCAGACGTAAAAAGCGTACCCTCCCATGGCAAAAAAGGCCTGCCAGGAATCGAAAGCGGCATTCATGATTGGCGCTCCTTATTAACCAGTTCGGCCACCCACGGGCGCTGACTCTCCTGGCGCAGGATCAGGTTGCGCAAGCGCATTAACGTCAGCGTGATAAAGAACAGCAGATAGCCGAGGATCGCCCAACGCAGCGGCGTACGCATGCTGGGCGCGATACTCTGCTGCATATTGGTTGAACCCTGATGCAGGGTGTTCCACCATTCAACAGAGAAATGGATGATCGGGATGTTAACCACGCCCACCAGCACCAGGATCCCGGCAGCTCGCCCGGCCAGGCGGCGATCGTCAAAGGCGTTATACAGCGCAATGATGCCCATATAGAGGAACAGCAGCACCAGTTCAGAAGTTAAGCGCGCATCCCATACCCACCAGGTGCCCCACATGGGTTTACCCCAGGCGGAGCCGGTGACCAGCGCAATAAAGGTGAATACCGCCCCAACCGGTGCCATGGCCGCCGCCACGGTGTCTGACATTTTCATCTGCCAGACCAAACCGATAAAGGCGGCGATCGCCATTGAGGCATAGATCCCCATCGACCACATCGCCGCCGGCACATGGATATACATGATGCGGAAGCTGTCACCTTGTTGATAATCTTTCGGCGCGAAGCCAAAGCCCCACACCCAGCCAATCAGCAGGCAAGCCGCACCGGCAATCCCCAGCCAGGGAACCCAGCGGCCACAAACATGGTACAGCCGTTCAGGCCGAGCAAATTGATGTAACCATTTCCACATTGTCGTTATCGCTCAAGGTCAAAGGTTCATTCGGTGGCCACTCCCTGAGAAATGGCACAAATTCTTTGCGCGGATACCGCGCTAATGCACGCTCACCCGCAGCGCCGCCGCGGTAGCAAAAGGGGCCAGCGTTACGCTGCCCGCCAGCATGGCACCCAGGATCGCCAGATAACCGTCGATCGGCATGCCCATCGACGCCGCATCGATGGCCGCCGTAGCGAAGATCAGCACCGGGATATACAGTGGCAGCACCAGCAAACTCAGCAACACGCCGCCTTTGCGCAGCCCGACGGTCAGTGCCACACCAATAGCACCAATCAGGCTCAGCGTCGGCGTTCCCAGCAGCAGGGTCAATGCCATCGCCGTCCAGGTGGGGGCATCCAGCGACAGCAGCAGTGCCGCCAGCGGCGACAGGATCAACAGCGGCAGCCCGGTAACGATCCAGTGTGCACAGACTTTGCCTAATACCGTCAGCGGTAGCGGCGTTGGCAGCAGCAGCAACTGCTCCAGCGAACCATCGAGAAAATCGTCACGGAACAGGCGTTCCAGCGCCAGCAGCGAGGCCAGCAGCGCCGCGACCCAGATAATGCCCGGCGCAATACGCGCCAGTAATTGCGGCTCAGGCCCAATGCCCAACGGGAATAGCGTGATGACGATTAGGAAGAACCACAGCGGGTTAACGATCTCAGAGCCTTTACGGAAGGCGATCTTCAGTTCCCGGCGCAGTAAGATGAAAAACATCAGGCGGCCTCCGCGCTATTAGCTGCCAGGCGGATCTTCCCTACCGCCCGTTGGGTCCCCGTTAAATCCTGATGCGTGGTAAGCAATACCAATCCACCGCTTTGTGCATGCTGTTCAAACAGCGCTGTCAGCTCAACTACGCCCTGCTTATCTATCGCCGTCAGCGGCTCATCCAGGATCCACAGCGGGCTGTTGCTGAGCCATAAGCGTGCCAGCGCCACGCGCCGCTGTTGGCCAGCAGAAAGCTGTGCTACCGGCAAGTCTTCATAGCCCACTAACCCGACCTGTTCCAGCGCCTGCCAAATGGCCTGGCGATCGACTGCCTGGCGCACGGCCTGATAAAACTGCAGGTTTTCAAACGGGGTCAGCATTGATTTAATCCCCGGCTGATGGCCGAGAAACAGCAAATCCTGATGATACTGCTCGCGGTGGCGTAAGGTATTTTTGCCGTGCCACAGCACTTCGCCCCCCTCCGGCCGCGCCAAACCCGCCAGAATACGCAACAGGCTGGTTTTACCCGCGCCGTTCGCCCCTTCAACCTGCACAATGTCGCCTGGGCTCACCGAAAAACTCAACCCGCTAAACAGAGAGCGTTCGTCGCGGATACAACTCAGGTCTTTGGCTTCCAGCATGGGGGGCTCGTATTTTTCCTTGGGATACCGAATCATAACATAAGCGGCATGGGGCTCGAAGCCCGCACCCGGCGACGAATCTACTCCATTAGGGGTAATATTACGTACCAGATCAAGATTGCGTAGGAAAAGTGGGCAGCGTGACGGTTTGACTGTTTTTCTGAACGGTAAAAGTGAGCGGTGCAGAAGGTGCTGGTCAAGAAAATCGGCACTGAAGAGCCAGGCACCTGAAACACGGGAAAAGCGGGTAAACGGCAAAAATTGTGACATAACACCGTGCAACAGACGAAATTCAGCGCATTTTGGTGAGGGAATAAGCAAACGCACCGCTAAGCGCTTATTCTGCGGGAAAAAAAAGGTATAATGCCCGGCGATAAGGCTAAAGCCCTTGCCGCAAGGTCCCCGTAGTTAAACGGATATAACAAGCCCCTCCTAAGGGCTAGTTACTGGTTCGATTCCAGTCGGGGGCACCAACATCCGCTATCACATGCCGATCTCCTGAAAAATAATAAGCCTGCACCCGACACATTTACTCTAAACATTCAGGCAAAACCTCATGGATGAATTCGAAGTCGCGTGGCACTGGCTTTTACAACAATTGACCAACGCAACCGGGCAGGAAGTACTCAAACTCGGGGATTCGATGTGGCGTTGTGAAGATCTGCTGCGTCTGGTAGAAAGCGCGGCTGCATCATCGAAGAACAATAATATCTCCTTGCAGAAGTGGTGTGAAAGCCTACGCCTTCTCAATCTGGGGTGGTATCCCGTGTGGCAGGAGTCGGGGCTCAGTTTCAGTATCACCTTCAAGGCCCTTAGCCAGTCAGCTAACTTGACACCGCTCTGGTGGCTACTACAAATCTGGTATTTGAGCCTGAGCCGTATCTATCCTTCTCTGGAATGGAGATTGGCCTGGCCTCAGTCCCAAAAAACAACGATACCACTGCACTTCAGGCTGCTTCCATCTCATTATGCCATCCACCCCACCCTCCATGTGGGCACTAAACAGCAACAAAACCCGCAATCCCACCTTAACGACATACTGAGCAAGCTCCTGCATCACCTGTCCCAGCAGGGATCTCAACCGCAAGGGCTGCTGGAGCAAGTCAAGCAACAGCTCACGCAAGCCTTGCCGACGCCCCCTCAATTGAGTGAATTGGCCGCCTTGCACAGTACGCCGCCACGCACGCTCCAGCGCAAGTTTCGAACGCTGGGGACCAGCTATAACCAACTGTTGGAGGAAGTCCGTCGCAATAATGCAATTAGCTTACTTTCTGTTAAACACTTCACCACCCAGCAGGTAGGGCAGCAATTAGGTTACAGAGATACACCGAGCTTTCAACGAGCATTTCGCAAATGGTTTTCCATGTCCCCCGGACAATATCGCCAGCAATACTATGAGCCTACATTCCGCCATGATGATGAGTTGCCCGCAGTCAGTCTCTACTATGCGATCCGTCAGGAAGGGCGTAAGGCACCGTATCACTGTGATGGAGCCAGAATCTGGATTGCCTTGCGCAACCTGTCGTTCGTCAAGTCCGTTACCGTCGTGGGTGAAGATAAGGATGGGCTATGGCGACCTTATAGCGCCACCTTTGAACGTGCATTAAGTAAGGAGCTTGAGTTATGGTCAACCTCAAATCTGCCTGTACATGCGCCATTTCGCTTTCATATTAAATATCAAGTCGGCGGAAAGACCCATATTGATAACGACCGGGGCCATGATTACTGTCTCGATGGTCCTGTGCTGTTAGGCTCGCAACCCGCAGTTTGCCATCAGTTGATCAGGGTCGTGGGCGCTGAAGGGAAAAACTCCGTACTGGTTCGTCTCTTCAGCCGCGATGAGTGGTCCCGCGTTAATGTGGTTTGCCACGACAATGCCCCTCCTCAGCCACTGCATGGCCGTCAACACTCCGGGGCTTGGGAATGGCAGGGGATAATAGATTATCCAGACACCCACCTGCCTCTGATATTCCATTTCCACCAGGTTGGCGGGGCTAAACTGATACTCGATAACAATGGCGTTGGATATTCCCCACAGTGTTTATAAGTTGAGAGAGGTCACACTCCAGCAAACTGGCATGAAATGCTATTTTTTTGGCGTTGCATGCTAGTCACATTCTTTTCTACCGCGATTAATATATAGTGCTGAGCTAAGCCAATAACACATATAGCCAAAATAATTCGAGTTGCTTGTAGGCGGCAACTGAATGAATCCCTAGGAGCTTACTCAAGTAAGTGACTAGGGTGAGTGAAGGCAGCCAACACCCAAGCAACTTGAAGTATGAAGGGTATAAGTGCACTATTATATTCGAGCTGCCTATACTCTGTCTGCAACTCGCGATATTAGAGCCTATGAATATTACTGTCAGAAGAAAGTAAAGAGAGAGCGGATGAATATAAACATTTCAAAGTACAGTTATGCCTTACTTTTAGCACCTTTTATAATAACCGCCTGTGATAATAAAAGTGAGCATTTACCAGCATCTGTCGCCCCCCCTAATACAGTGACGTTTTGCGTGGATAATATACCGGCCGGCACTGCAGAAGGAGAAAGTATCTATCTGGCAGGAACCATGAATGGCTGGAACGGGGGCAATGATCTCAGCGATCTTGAAAAAAAACCGCCGCTCCCTTTACAACCAGGCGGCGAACAGTGCCAATATAAAATTGACGTGCCATTTAACAAAATTGGCGACGTACACCAATTCAAGTTTACGCGTGGTAGTTGGGATTCAGAAGAACTGGATGAAAATGGATACGCCATTCATAATCGCCGCGTTATTTTTGATGGTAAAAATAATACTCTGCATTTCTCGATAAAAAAATGGAAAGACCTAGAAGGTGGAGTAAAAGAAAAACCCTCAACATTGGTAGGTAAGGTTGAAACTCAGGTGTTTAGCACCCCGCAACTCACTACAGCGCAACGTACCGTCAGAATCTATCTTCCTGCAGGTTATGATCAGAATAATGAGTCTTACCCTGTGCTCTATATGTTTGATGGGCAGAATCTTTTTGATGAAATTACCGCCGGATATGGCATGGAGTGGCAGATTGACGAAACGCTTGAAAAGCTCGTCAGTGAAGGAAAAACCAAAGGGGCCATTGTGGTCGGCATAGATTCTCCGAATAAAAATGATGACACCGAACTGAACCCTGAAGTTAATAGGGAATATAAAAAAGCACGCTATCGTGAATATACGGCCTGGGAATGGGATCTTCCTGGTACGGGGCATATCGATCCTCTTGGCGAAGAGACCAGTGATTTTATTGCTGGTGTCGTCATGCCCTATATAGAGAATAATTATCGGGTGAATATCAGCCGGGAAACTACCGCTTTGGCAGGTAGTTCTATGGGAGGATATATGACCCTGTACGTAGGCACTCGCCTGAAAGAGCGCTTTTCTAAACTCATGGCTTTTTCGGTTGTCGCACAAGACGATCCTATGCACGGCTATGAATTACGCACTTATATCGAGCAGAACTCTGATCCCATTAACTATCCGACCCGGATTTATATGGATATGGGAACTCAAGAGCGTTTAGCTTATGCACCAGAACCAGAAATGCTGATTGAAGGTATGCAAGCCATGTGCAGCAGCCTGAAAAAGGCAGGACATTCTGATGTTTCCTGCCCGTTAATCAGCGGAGCATTACATGATGAAATATCGTGGTCAGAGCGTTTTGCCGATGTTTATATGGCGACAATGGAGAGGTAACGCCCTAGGGAAAGAGGTTTTTGTGCACGTTATTGCCTGATGATTTTTATGCGTCAGCCACACGCATAACGTGAAGGTTATCACAGAGTCGCAGGCTGGCATCATATATCACTATTATGGCGTAAAATGCTAATTTAATTTCCCTGATCTCTCGCAAGAATGCTTGATAGTTATTCATAGAGAACTGGGAAAATACATGAACATAGTAAGAAAGGCGCGTTTGGGCTTACTGGCTACGGCGGTGTCATTCGTCATAGCCGGTTGCTTCGATAGTAATGACCACGGTGAGCAATCCTCTTCCTACCGCCATGTCGCCTCGCCTGATTGGCGCGATCAGATCATCTATTTCCTGATGATTGATCGCTTCAACGATGGAGATAGCTCCAATAACGATCAGGGGACAGGAGAGTACGACCCCACCAGTGACAAGAAGTTTAGCGGTGGTGATATCGCAGGCGTACAGCAGAAACTGGATTACATAGCCGGGCTTGGTGCGACCACTGTCTGGATGACACCGCCCGTAGCTAACCAATGGTGGGATCCTGCCCAAAATTATGGTGGCTACCACGGTTATTGGGCTCGTGATATGCAAAAGATCGACGAACATTTTGGCGATCTTAAACAATATCAAGCGCTAGCCACTGAGCTACACCAACGTGGCATGTATTTGATCCAGGATATCGTCGTGAACCATGTGGGTAACTACTTTACCTACTCGGGTACCTATGACCCGGCCCAACCTTGTCATGGCTTTGAACTGATCCCAAATTCCTTGGCGGCGGGTCAGAGCCTGCCCTCCCCTCTGAACCTCAACCAGTGCAACAGTCCAGAGTCACAGCAGGCGGCCATTTACCACTGGACGCCCCAGATAGCCGACCACAACGATCTGAACCAGCAGCTAACCTATCAGTTGTCCGATCTTGACGATCTTAATACCGCCACCCCGGCAGTACGCGATTACCTCAAACAAAGCTACCGTTACTGGATTGAACAGGTCGGCGTGGATGCGTTCCGGGTTGATACCGTCAAATTTGTCGAGCATGATTTTTACCACGACTTCTTCCATGGCCAGAATGGCATCCTGGATAAAGCCAAGGAAACTGGGCGCAACGACTTTTTAAGCCTTGGCGAAATCTTTGAAGCTTCCACCCCCTACAACACAGAAGGTGAGGAGAAACTCATCGCTTATCTGGGTACCAAGGAAAAGCCCGAACTCGAGTCAATGCTTAATTTCCCTCTTCAAGCGACCATGTCACAGGTGTTCGGGGGCGGGCGTCCAACCGCGGAGTTGGGCTTTAGACTGCGCAAAATGATGGAAATGTATCCCGATCCCTATCGGCTGGGTAACTTCATCGAGAACCATGACATGGCACGTTTCCTCGCTCAGGCGAATCTGAGCGATCTCAAGCAGGCCCTGTTCACCATGCTGACGCTGCCGGGAATACCTGTTCTCTACCAAGGCACAGAGCAGGCTTTTACCGGCCATCGTGATGCCATGTTCGGGCATGGCTACCGGGAAGATGGCCAACAGATTGATTCTTTTGATAGCGACTCAGAGATGTATCACTTCATTCAAAAGTTGACCACTCTGCGTCATCAGCACAAGGTGTTGTCACGGGGCAATTTAACCATTCTGGCTGAAGAAAAAAACGGGGCCGGTGTTTTTGCCTATCGCCGTCACATTGATGGTGATGACCTTTTAGTGATCCTCAACACCGCACAGGAGACAATACTGCTAAACCGCATGGAAACAGGATTAGGTGGGAATACTCGCCTGCGGATCCTAAATACTCTCAATATGGCCGAGAGTCAGGAGATAGTGACCGCAGAGGACGGTACCCTGACGCTTGCCCTGCAACCCAAGTCGGCAATGATGGTGATCGCAGAGGGCGGTGGGCAACTTCCCCAACAGGATCACACAATGGCACTGTTGACGGATCTGCAAGGCAAGATCCTGGATAAAAATTTCCCACTCACCGGGACGGGAACGCCGGGCAGCCAGATAAGATTGGTCATTGATGGCCGCTTGGGAACGGCTGACAGGATTACCGTGGATGAAAACGGCAACTGGCAGGGGCTGCTCAACTTGCGTCATTTCCAGGTAGGTTTGCAATCCCACCGCCTGGCGCTCTACGAGGAGGCCAGCGGCAGTTCAACTGCGGATGTGCACTTCCAGAGCCGTGTCAGTTTCCCCGATTTACCAAGCATCACGCTTGATGACAGCGGCGATGCTGGAAATGGCACGGGTGGCCCGATGGGCAACTACCACTTGCCAGAAGATGCCAGCTACGATAAATCAAACCCGCAATTGGCAATAGAGCAGGCCAAGGTATTCCAGATTGGCAGTAACGTGCGCCTGAGCTTACAAATGGCCAGCGTCTCAGACACCTGGTTACCCACCTTGGGGTTCGATCATGTGGGCTTCAGCATCTTTATCCATCTGCCCGGCCAAGAGGGGGGGCTAAGTATGCTGCCTAAGCTTAACGCGACTATGCCAGGTGGCCAGACATGGCATCGGCAGGTGCTGGCGTTTGGATGGCAAAACAGTCTTTACAGCAGCCAAGGTGCCACTTCAGATCAACTTGGAGAGTCTATCACTCCGGCCCCAACAATCACGGTGGACAAAGCTAGCCGAACAATTAACTTCGATTTTGCAAGTGCAGCCCTTGGGGAGCCAATGAGCTTGAACGGCATCCAATTCTATGTCACAACCTGGGATCTTGATGGCCTTTCAAGTACCTATCGCCCACTGCAGAGAGAGCCCGCTCTCTGGAGTTTTTCCGGGGGCACAGAGCAGGATCCATTGATTTGGGACGATCTCCCTCTGATTAGGATGAACGATTAAACAAGGCGACGGGGTTTGGTCGCTTTAAAGGGCGACCAAACAGACTCAGGCCTTATACTTTTGACTTAACCTATTTATTCCTCAATAGAAACCGGATAAATGGCAACAGAACAGTGAACAATTCTGCAGCAAGAAACATTCTTTCCCTCTACCAACGCCATGCTGATGCTTTTGCCTGCCAACGTTCACGCGCGTTGTTTGAAAAAAGTTGGCTGGATAAGTTCATCGGTACGATCGGCAAGAAGGGGCACGTTCTCGATATCGGTTGCGGTAATGCTCAGCCGATTGCCGAGTATTTCATTCAACAGGGTTTTCAACTCACCGGCATTGATGGAGCCCCTGCGATGCTGGATCGCGCTCGCAGGCGTTTTCCCGAACAGCGTTGGTTAAAGCAGGATATGCGCGAGTTAGCGCTGGGCGATACCTTTGATGGCCTGATTGCGTGGGACAGTTTCTTCCATTTACCCCAACAGGACCAACAGAAGATGTTCCCGCTATTTGCACAGCACAGCCATCCAGGTAGCGCCCTGATCTTTACCAGCGGCCCCAGTAATGGCATAGCCATCGGGCAGTTTGCAGGTGAGCCGCTGTTCCATGCCAGTCTTGCACCGGAGGAATACCGCACGCTGCTGAATGAGAATGGCTTTGAAATTATCGATATGGTCATAGAAGACCCGCAATGTTCAGGACATACGATCTGGTTAGCAAAAAGAGAATAAAACTCCGCCAACGAGAGAACAGCATCGATAAAAAACGCTATCTAATCAAAATACTAGCCGCCCCTTTCAGCCGGTCAAGAACCGATTGACAATGCCCGTTTTCTAGCGTTTATTGCATCAAGTCGACATCTCCATACCCTGCTATCCCCCTTGTCGGCGTAACGCTAACCATCAGTAAAATCTAAAAAAACGATCTACCCTCAGGGATTTACCTTCTCTTATGCTAAGGAGCTAGCATGCCACTACCTTTACGTCATTTGGCTTTAATACCTCTGCTGGTCATCACCGCCTGCCATCAACCCACCCGGGTTACCGCCACCAACGCATTGCCTCTCTCGATCCAAAGCCAACCGGTGGTGGATAATGCCAGGATTGAGATTTCGCGCAGCGCGCTGGAATACAACACGCAAAAAATTCAGCAGTTGCTGGGGAATAAATCCACCCTCTGCGCCATCCTGAAAGGCGATGCCTACGGGCACGATCTCTCGCTGGTGACCCCGGTGATGCTGAAAAACAACGTTCAGTGCATCGGCGTAGCCAGCAATCAGGAGCTGAAAACCGTGCGTGAACTGGGCTTTACCGGGCGCCTGATGCGCGTGCGCAATGCCACCGAGCAGGAGATGCGTCAGGCGACGGATTACGATGTTGAAGAACTGATCGGTAACCTGGAGATGGCCCAGCGTCTGGATGCCATTGCCGCTCAGCAGGGCAAAACGCTGCGGATCCATTTGGCACTCAACGCCGGCGGCATGTCGCGCAACGGACTGGAGGTCAGCAATGCCACAGGTCTGCAAGAAGCCAAGGCGATCTCTCAATTAAGCCACCTGAAGATTGTTGGCATCATGTCGCATTATCCGGAAGAAGATGCGGAGGCGGTCAGGAAAGACCTCGCCCGTTTCAAAGTGCAGTCGCAACAGGTGCTGGATATTACCGGGCTCAAACGCAGTGACGTTACGCTGCACGTCGCCAACACCTTCGCCACGCTCACCGTGCCAGAATCCTGGCTCGATATGGTGCGCGTCGGCGGGGTATTTTATGGCGATACCATTGCCAGCACGGAATACCGGCGCGTGATGACCTTCAAATCTTCGATTGCCGCGCTGAATCATTACCCGCAAGGCAATACCGTGGGCTACGATCGCACTTACAGGCTAAAACGCGACTCGGTACTGGCGAATATCCCCGTAGGCTATGCCGATGGCTATCGCCGGGTATTCAGCAACGCAGGCCACGTGCTGATTCACGGGCAACGGGTGCCAATTGTTGGTAAAACCTCAATGAATACCGTGATGGTGGATGTCACAGAACTGAAGCAGGCGCGCCCTGGCGATGAAGTTGTGTTCTTTGGCAAACAGGGCACTGCGCAGGTTACCGCCGAGGAGGTTGAAGAGATCAGCGGTGCGCTGTTTACCGAGATGTCGATCCTTTGGGGGGCCACCAACAAACGCGTTCTGGTGGATTAACTTAGGCAATCTGGCTGCGGCGTTGGCCGTTGCCAGAAAAGATCCCCATTTAATACCTAGGTGTCGGTTCGCTTTTATTAATGCAATGAATAATATGTGATTTCCATCTTCCCACTGCCTTGCGCATCCCCTATGGTCAACTAGACTGTCTTATGCCAAACAACATTGTCTCTTGCCCGCAACTGGAATGTATGGTGCACTTTTATTGTTCATCCCTATGATGAGCCACCTCTCAATCATCTGGCTCACCAGCTCTGCGCGGGTGAAAGATAGCCTTAACGGGTCAAATCATTGCATACCTCCCCGAGGCTGAAGGAAAATGATATGAGCACAAATTATGAAGTGCTGTTCAATGACAGCTACGACCGGATGACCTCAGCGGACCAAGGGGATACCTTTTTCTCCCATTTCTATGCGTTATTCATCGAAAGCACCCAGGCGCTTAACGTCCTGCCGAGCCCGCAGGCTCATCAGGAACAGCAGAAAATAATCTACAAAGCATTTTTCTACATGCTGTCTGTCGCCACCAGCTACATCGTCTCCGACTATCTGGAACACGTCACGCGGGAACAAAGCGAACACGGCCTCAACTTACCCGCCTCGGTGTTTGCCTACTGGCGCCGCGCGGTGTTGCAAACCGTGCGCGATCTGGATCCGCAATGCGATGAGGAAGTGCTCACCGCCTGGGCAATTTTTATGGCCCCGGGGCTGGAGTTCATGCGCCGCCAGGCGGAGCTGCATCATGATGCCAGCAAAGAGGCACAGGATGAAAAATAATCTTTTATTCCCCGCATTGGATGTGATTCAAGCTGCGCTGCTGGTTTATGACGAGGAGGAGCGCCTGTGTTACTGGAATAGCAAGGTGGTGGAATATTATCCCGGACTAGCGGGGCAATTGCGCTCAGGCATTTCACTGGAAGAAGTGATCGAATGCGTGCTCGATACCAGCGATGCCCGCTCAATCCAGTTAAAAAAACCACAACTGACCGAAGCGGTACTCAATAACTGCCGGCAGGATGGTCATTATGAAATCCGTAATCTGCTGGAACGCACGCTATACGTGCAGCATCACCGGGTACCAGGTGGTGGTATTGTCAGCCTGCACACCGACATCACGCAATATGCCGAAATCGCCCACTCCGGGCAGGTCTGGCACAACAATTTCATTCTGGCGGCAGAAACCTCCCACATTGGGATTTGGGATTGGGAATGCACACAGGATCGGTTGCAGGTCAATGATGCCTTGTTATTGCTACTTGGGGTCAGCCGCGAAAACAGTCAATATACCTCCGCGCTGTGGCAACAGGTGCTGCATCCCGAGGATTTACCGCTGTTGTTGAATTGCCTGCAACAGGCCAACAACGCAGTTTTACCGGTGTTTGACTGTGAGGTTCGCATCAAACATCGGGATGGCGACTACCGCTGGGTGCTGATTCAAGGTCAAATCATCAGCATGGGCATACAAGGTGAGGTGCAACGCGCAATCGGCACATTGCAAGACATCACGGAGCGTAAAGAAGCAGAATTTTCGTCCCAGCAATCCGTCGAACTTGCCCGTGCGGCTAGCCGCGCCAAGAGCGAATTCCTTGCCAATATGAGCCACGAAATACGCACGCCGATGAACGGGATCCTCGGGATGACGCAGTTGTGCCTGGAAACCAACCTCAACAAAGAGCAGCGTGATTACATCAACATGGTCTATTCGTCCGCGCGTGCCTTGCTAAAGATCATCGATGACATTCTCGATTTTTCAAAAATTGAAGCCGGGAAGATCGTTCTGGAGGCCGAGAACTTTACGCTACGAACCCTGATTCATGAGATTACCCGGCCGCTAATGTCCAAGTTCGCCGAAAAAGGCCCCGAGTTGATCGTGGATATCGATCCAACGGTTCCGACTACGTTTTACGGTGATGCACTGCGCCTGCGGCAAATTCTGACAAACCTAATCGGCAATGCGCTTAAATTTACCCAAGACGGCGAAGTGGTACTGCGCATCGCCCCCTCACTTGCCCCTGCGGGGATGCTGACGTTCAGCATTACCGACACCGGTATTGGCATCGCTGAAGACAAACAGGCCATCATTTTTGAATCCTTCAGCCAGGCGGACACCTCAACCACGCGTAAATACGGCGGCACCGGGCTGGGATTGACCATTTCCGCCAGGCTGGTGGCGATGATGGGGGGTAAACTGCAGGTTTCCAGCCAGCCAGGGCACGGCAGTTGTTTTTACTTTTCCCTGCCGGTCAACGCTGATGCTGAGGTGATCCCCGTTCGCACTCCAACAACATTGCCCAGCTCCCTGGTCGATCTGGCCGTTTTGGTCGTGGATGACAATGAAACCAACCTGCGGTTACTGTTCGATATGCTACGCAATATGGGGTTCAAGCCACACACGGTGAACTCCGGCAAGGCGGCGTTGGACGTGCTGAACGCCGGCCGACGCTTCCCCTTGATTCTGCTGGATTCACAAATGCCGGAGATGGACGGTATGGCATTGGCACTGGAGATTATGTCCACGCCCAGCCTGCGTCAGTGTAAGCTGATCATGCTCAGCTCCATGGGCAACCGGATAGATACCGCGGTGCTGAAAAAAGTTGGCGTATCGGGCTTTCTGACCAAACCTATTGATACCGCCGAACTGCAAGAAACCATCATCCGCACGCTGATCCCTGAAAATCCCCATAAGCTCCAGCCAGTGGTGAGTGCTCCTGCGCAAGAGGTTAACAAGGGTTATCACATTCTGGTGGCCGAAGATAATCTGATCAATCAACAGCTGGCGATCAATTTCATCCGTAAACTGGGGCACACCTGTGAAGTGGTGGGCAATGGCAAGCTAGCACTGCAAAAACTGGCGCAAGAGCATTACGATGTGGTGCTGATGGATCTACAAATGCCAGAAATGGATGGTATTGAGGCCGTGCAGCAGATTCGCGCCAGTGAAAAACAGCAGCCAGGCAAACATCAACCGATCGTAGCCATGACCGCACACGCCATGAAAGGCGATCGGGAAATGTGTTTATCCTACGGTTTTGATGGCTATATCAGTAAGCCCATTTTGCTGGAAAATCTGGCGGGGGAAATTCAGCGGGTATGCGATCTTAGCCGGGAGGTGCCAGAGGCTCCGATCTTCGACTACTCGCAGGCCTTAGCCCAGTTGAGCAACGATAAAACGCTGTTTAACGAATTGGCAGCGATATTTATCGAGGAGTTGCCTGCCTTACTGGCATCACTGCATAACGCTATAGAGAAACAGGACTTTGACGCGATCCGGCGCAGCGCCCATCAGCTCAAAGGCGAATGCCTGCACTTTGTCTGTGCCCCGCTGGAGAGCAAACTCATCCAGATCGAACAGGCTGCTGCGGCTGGCAACCTGCCCACTATTCTGGCGCAAAGCGCTGGCCTGGAAGCTCTGTGTCAACAGCTTCAAACCTCGCTTGCTGCCACCCAAGAAGCCAGCTAAAACAGTGCCCTTGATGGGGAACGAGCCAAGCTCAATCCCCATCAGGGTATGACGCCAACATACCATTCTTCTCCGCAGCGATCAGACTCATCAGCCGCTCAAGCGTCATTGGCGGAGAATAGAAATACCCCTGAATAATATCGCACTGATACTGCTCCAGGTACTTCAGCGTTTCACGATCCTCAACACCTTCCGCCAAAACGGCATAGTTCAGCATATGCAGCATTTTGATCAGGCTCTCTACGATAATGCGGCTGTCATTGTCTGACTTCAGGTTTTCGATCAATGAACGATCGATTTTAATCAGATCGGCGGGGATATTACGCAAATAATTGAGGTTACTGTAGCCCGTGCCAAAATCATCAAGCGCAATGGCATACCCCATTTGACGCAGGGCCTTTACACAGGCCAAAGCCTCCGTGCTTTCCAGAATGCGCTGCGTTTCCAGGCATTCAATTTCAATATCTTGCGGCTGCAGGCCGCCGTCGCGCACCAGATAGTCGAGCTTTTCCGCAAAATCCGGCTCGGCAAAATTATTGGCGCTGATATTAATCGAGATCGGAATGTTGATCCCCTGTTGACGTAAGCGTTTGGCTTCCAGCACCGAGCGGGCAATGACAAATTCAGTCAACAGCTTGATCAGCGAAGTACTTTCCGCAATTGGGATAAAAGCATCCGGCTGGATTTCGCCCAATGTCGGGTGTTGCCAACGGAGCAATGCCTCGGCACCGATAATTTTCCGCGTCGACAAAATGACCTTGGGCTGAAAGACCAGATACAGCCCACGCTGCTGGTTCAGGCTTTCAGCCAGATCGTTGAGTATATTAAGGTTAAACTTCCGCGTTGCGTCTTTAGATTCGCTGTAAGCGGAAATTGTCACCCGCTCATCAATAGCGTCATGCAAGGCACTGGTGGCCATACGCAATAACTCGGGAGGGGTGGTGCAAGGGGGAGAAAACCAGACGTAGCCGGCATAAAAATCCAGCTTCAATGGCACGATACTGCGCACTTCGCGCTGCATCCTGTCGGCAAATTTCTCCATATGTTCCATACAGCGGTTTAACTTTTCCGCACGCAAAATGATGGCAAACCGCCCCAGAGAAATCGCGTAGATCATCTGTTCATTCATAAAGGTGGTTTTTAGAAAATGGCCGATGTCGCGCAAAACACTTTCTACTTCTGCCATACCAAACGAGCGGGCTATTTCGTAGACATATTTGATATCCAGGGTATCGATCAGAATCAGCACAAACTCGCCATGCTCGGGAGCAAGCTGCTGGATATCCCCCAGCAGACGTTGCCGATTAGGGAAACGCGTCACCGCATCCACCAGGCCGATTTCACTCTGCGCCTCAAGCAGTTCCGCGACAATCATGGCCATATTACTCAACAGATCCGCAGTCGATTCAGAAAAACTGCCAGGCTTTCGATCGATAACACAAACGGCACCGATCACATAACCTTCGCTGGTTCGTAACGGAGTGGCAATAAACTGGCGAATGGCGGTTGACCCGGTGACCATCGGATCGTTGGCAAAACGGGAATCTTTATGCGTATCTTCACAAATCAGAGTATCGCCGCTGTAACGCACAAAGTTGAATAACGGGCTATCGTGGTTTATCGCTGCAGGCGCAAGGTTTTTCTTTGCCTTAATCCATATTCTTTGCGCACCAAAAAGATAGATAAAGCACCCCGGCAGGTTGAGCAGCATGCAGGTCATATCCAGAATATGGTGAAAAGCATCATCGTGCAGACCACCCAAAGCCTCAAGAGCATCCAAGGATGCCAGCCTGGCCTCTTCATCTTTGCCAAGGTTTCGCAACATACCGACTACTCCTGTATATGTGCACAGCAAGCCTTTGCTCACTTAATAGATAGAGTATTTACCCTTACCCGCCAATTTTGCGCGGTACATTGCTGTATCCGCCTGCCCCAGTATCATTTTGGCCGTTGTGTGATCGCCGGAATAAATAGCTGCCCCAATGCTGGCCGATAAGGTGATTTGCCGCTCGCCAATCCGATCCAGCCGTGCCAATTGCCCCAGAATCTCCTTACAGACCTGTTCCACTTCGGCGCGGGGGTTCGCCAAACGCCAAAGAACGGCGGTAAATTCATCCCCGGCCAGCCTGGCGATAGAACCCAAGCCGTGAATACATCCATTAAGCAATTTGGCGAACGTTTTTAAAATGGCGTCGCCAAAATCATGCCCAAAGGTGTCATTGATCTGTTTAAAGCCATCCAGATCGATGAACAACACGGCCATCGATTGTTGGCTGGCTGCGCATTCCGCCATGCTCTGCGTCAGCTGATGGAGAAATGCCCGCCGGTTAGGCAAGCCCGTCAGCATGTCGTGCGTCACGTCGTATTCCAGCCTGCGCTGTAAACGTTTAAGCTCGCTGATGTCCATCGACAGAATGTAAAAACCTTGGGTTTCACAGGGCACCAGCGTGGTGTGGACAATCCGCTCACCGGCCAGCGTCTGCAATTCATTTTCAAAACTAACCGTCTGCCCTTGCAATGCTTTTTCGATCAGGGGTTTAGCTTTAAGATAGGCACTTTCACCTACCAACTGCCGTAAGTTCATGTTCTTCAGCGTCGCTTCATCAAAACCAAACCAGCGCCTATAGGCGCTGTTGGCGAACTGATACACCTCATCAGGGCCAACCTGGCTGATCAACGCCGGTACGTTGTCGGTGATGGCGCGCAGACGCTCTTTTTCCGCATTGAGCTGGTATTGAGCATTCATCCGGCTCTCAATCTCCTGATTCAGCTTGCTCACCACGATATTTAATTCTTGTGTCCGCTGCACAACCCGATCCTCCAGTTCATGCTGCAGTGTACGCAGACTGTGCTCTGCTACCTTGCGCTCCGTGATATCCACAATCGCGGCAATAAAATGGTGAGGGGTACTATCGGGTAAACGGTTTAATGAAACGGTTAACTGCACCCACACTGTCGTACCATCAGAGCGGAAATAACGTTTCTCCACCGAGTAAGTGGTGATTTCACCGGCCAGCAACTGCCGCAGCAGATGCGCATCACTGTCCAGATCCTCAGGATGGGTAATATCGCGAAAAGTACGCGCCAGCAATTCCCACTCGCTATAGCCTAATATTTCACAAATGCGCGGGTTGACCCGCAGCCAATAGCCTTCGAGGGAGACCAACGCCATGCCGACGGCCGCCTGAGAAAAGGTTTGCTCAAACAGAGCTTCGGTTCGTTTCAGGTCAGACTCAAGATTTTCGGTGTAGACATTACGCTCAATGCCGTGCAGATGCTCTTCCACGATCGCCGCAAAGTCATGCAGATCCGCCGCCTGCTGCGCTGAAAAAGCACGCGGTTGCCGATCGATAATACACAGCGTGCCCAGCGGCAGACCATTGAGTGATAGCAGCGGTTGCCCGGCATAAAAACCAATCCTCGGCTCACCGGTGACCAATGGATTGTCGCAAAATCGTTCATCAGTGGCCGTATTGCGCACAATAAAGGTCTCCCGCTGCAAGATGGCATGCGCGCAAAACGAGATATTTCTCGGCGTTTCTCTGGCCTCCAGACCGAAACGCGACAAAAACCACTGGCGTTCACGATCGATCAGTGAAACCAGCGCAATCGGAACATTAAAGTAATTGGCCGCCAGCCGTGTGATCCTATCCAGTTTTTCCAGCGCATTGGTATCCAACACGTGCAACGTATCCAATGCCAGTTGGCGCAAGGGTTCATTGACAGGTTTACAAGGCTCGATCATAAAAGCTCCTGACCATTCCACCATGAGGAATGTGAAACGCTCATGAATGCTCACTGGATAACTGTTTAGTCAATGTCAGGATATTACGCCCATTTTCCGTTTGGTAACTGACATTATCCATCATGGATTGTATCAGTAGCAGCCCCATTCCGCCTTCAGGCCAACTGGACTGAACGAGCGGATCGGGCGAGAGACTCGGCGCGTGCCCAAGCTCTCGCCTGATCTCATCCGGGATCGCCACCCCATTATCAGCCAGCGTCAGCATGAGTTGCTGCCCATCATTGCTCAGAGTAATGATGACATTCTGACTATCATCATAGTTCACCGCATGCTTGACGATGTTGGTAAATGCTTCACAAGAAGCCAGATCAACCTGATAAACCAGAGCTGAATCAAGCGCAAAAGGCGCAACAAAGTCATACAGCGCATTGCTCAGCTCAGCCAGGCTGCCCAGCGATGCCGGTAAACACAGTGTGGTGCTAACACTTGCCATACGGCCTCTCTAACGGATCAAGTCCTGTTTTAGCGAATCATGACTTTCAACGTCGACGCTCGATCGTTACCAATAGTGAAAATTCTGTCCATTCGCGTCAGTTTAAACATGTGCTGGATATTACTGTTCAAAGAACAAAGTGCCAGTTCGCCACGGCCATTGAGCGTTTTGAGTATCGATACCAGGGCACCCAGACAGCTACTGTCAATAAAGTCGATATGGCTAAAATCCAGAAGAATGTAGTGTTTACCCTGTTGGATAAAAGACTGCATTTCCTGCTTGAACACCGCAGCCACCGAAGCATCGAGGCGACGTACCAGCGGAACAATAATTTCGATCCCATCCTCAGACTGAATATCAAAGTTCATAATGATTCCTTAATTGATTGATATGCCTACACGTTCAATAGCCATCAGAGAAATATCGTCGGCAAAAGGGCGCAGCGGTTTAGCCCCCTGCGGCTGCCGGTTTTCTACTTCACTGCTGCGCCAGGTATTTAACGCATTCTCAACGCGTTCAAACACCTGGTGTTTAGGTAGTTCGCGGTATTGACACAACAGCTGTTGTAAGCGTTCTTCACCGTACAGTTGCTGTTGCCCGTCTTCGCACTCAATAATCCCGTCGCTGTAAAGATACAGGCGATCGCCGCTTTCAAGCGTGAAGTGGCTGTCCTGATACTCGGCCTCAGGAAACAGCCCCACCGGCATTCCCCCTTGCCCCACCGCCTGTAACTCCCCACCGGCCCGGATAATAAAAGGCGTCGGATGGCCTGCCTGGCAGAGCGTGCCCTGCCCGTTGGTGCTATCGATCACGCCATAAATCAGCGTGTAGTAGCTGAACACCTCGTCATTATCCAGGCAGAAACGCTGATTAAGCTCCGCCACAACCTGATGGGGGGCCACCGGGGCGCTTTCCCCGTCGGCATTCTGGCTGACGAGCAGTTGGCTGCTGATACGGCCGGTCATGAACTCCCGCGCGACCGCCAAAGAGAGCATGGCAGCACTGACGCCATGGCCAGCAACATCGACACTGAAGAACGCGATATGCCGTTCGTCCAGCGAGAAGTAGTTCAGCACATCGCCAGACACATAGGCCGAGGGCAGAAACATCCAATCCGCCTCAAATCCGGCCAGAGACAGATTATGAGCAGGCAAAACGCTGTGCTGGAGTTTTGCTGCCGCCTGCAGGTCGGATTCGATTTGCCGGTAGGCAGAGGAGATCTTTTCGTTACGTGCCGCCAGGGTGCTCTCCAGCAACAACACGCGTTCCGCCGCATGCAGGCGTGCACGAAGTTGGTTCTGGTTGACCGGTTTGGACAGGAAATCATCCGCCCCGGCCTCCATGCCGGTAAGCAGATCGTCAAGCGACTGCCGCGCTGTCACCAGAATGACATAGATGTAATGGCCAAAATCGTTCCGGCGGATCGCCTGGCACAGTTCAACACCGTCCATGACCGGCATTTCCCAGTCGCTGATAACGATATGCACCGATTGCTGCTCCAACAGGCGCAGGGCACATTTGCCATCTTCCGCCTCAAAGACGCTGAATCCCCATTTTGTCAGCATGGTCGCCATCAGATGACGATAACTTTTTGAATCATCCACAATCAGTACCGTCACCTCCATCGCCTTGGAGGAATGACTATGGGTAAGCTGTTCCATTAGAAATCCTTTGCCTCAAAAGGCATGGTAACGATGTCGCCGGCCACAATGTGCCGTATTCCTACTCGCATTGCTTAGCGGATATCATGAGCCTATCCCCCAAATTTCCGTAGCATAACCTTTGATGGTGCGATCGCTGGAGAAGCTGCCCATGTTGGCAATATTCAGCAGCGCCCGCTGATGCCATTGCAACTGCTGTGCAAAGTCAGCCTGCGCCTGGCTCTGGGCGATACGGTAACTGTCAAAGTCCAGCAAGTGGCAATAGTGATCGTATTCGGTCAGCATCTGGTAGATCGGCCAGAAAACAGAGGTATCGGTATTAAACCGCCCGGAGATCAGCGCTTCTACCGCCGCGGTAATCGCCGGATCGTTATTCTGATAAACCCGGTTATGCGAACCCGCCCGCCGATGCCTGTCGATCTCATCCGCATTGGCGCCAAACAGATAAAAGTTCTCTGCCCCCACCGCGTCGCGGATCTCGATATTGGCACCGTCCAGCGTGCCGATGGTCAGAGCACCGTTCATGGCAAACTTCATATTACTGGTGCCGGAAGCCTCGGTACCCGCCGTGGAGATCTGCTCAGAAAGGTCAGTGGCGGGAATAATATGCTCCGCCAGTGAGACTTTATAATCTTCAAGGAACAGCACGCTGAGCTGGCCCTTGGTGCGCGGATCGCTATTCACCGTTTTCGCCACTTCGTTAATCAGTTGAACGATCAGTTTCGCCATCGCGTAACCCGGCGCCGCCTTCCCGGCAAATAAGTGCACTTTAGGCGTTAACGTGCGGCCAGATTCCGTGATCTCTAAATACAGATGAATGACATGCAAAATATTCAGCAGTTGCCGTTTGTATTCGTGAATACGTTTTACCTGGCAGTCAAACATGGCTGTCGGATCAAGCTGGGCCCCCTGATGAAAGGCGATCTGGCGGCAAAGTGCCTGCTTATTCTTAAGCTTGATTGCCTGGATCTCTTCCACCGCACCGCTGTCAGTAGCCAATTTTCTCAACTGCTGCAGCTTATCGAGATCGGTGACCCAGCCGTTGCCCAACTGGCGGTTTAAAAACGTCGCTAAACCCGGGTTTGCCTGCTGGATCCAGCGCCGAGGGGTCACCCCATTGGTCTGGTTGGTGAATTTTTCAGGCGTAATAAAATAAAAATCGGGCACCAGCGTTTGCGTAATCAATTCAGAGTGCAGCTTGGCTACCCCATTGACCTTATGGCTGCCCACGATGGCCAGATTCGCCATGCGGATCTTTTTCTCCCATCCTTCTTCAAACAGCGATAACGATGCCAGCAGGTGCGGCTTATCGGGCCATTTCTCTGCCACTTCAGCCAGAAAGCGGTGGTTGATTTCAAGAATGATTTGCAGGTGGCGTGGCAGCAATTTTTCAAATAACGATACCGGCCAGGTTTCCAGCGCCTCAGGCATTAACGTATGGTTGGTGAAGGAGCAGGTTTTCTGCGTAATCTCCCAGGCGCGATGCCAATCCAGGCGATGTTCGTCCACCAGGATCCGCATCATTTCAACAATCGCCAACGCCGGATGGGTATCATTAAGCTGGATAGCAACAAAATCAGGCAGTGCGGTAATATCTGAAGACAGTTGCGCATAATCATGGAAGATATCGCGCAATGTACATGCCACCAGGAAATACTCTTGCGTCAGCCGCAATTCTTTACCTGATTGGATTTCATCCGCCGGGTAAAGTATTTTTGAGATATTTTCGGAGGCGATCTTCTGGCTAACGGCACGCAGATAGTCACCGCGGTTAAAGATATGCACATCAAACGAGTCAGAGGCTCCCGCGCTGTATAGCCGCAGGGTGTTTACCGTTTTCCCGCCGTAACCGGTCACCAGATAATCGTGGGGAATGCCGACAATCACTTTCCAATCCATCCACATAGGATTGTAATTTCCCTCGATGTCCTCACTTTCTTCGATATGGCCACCGATGGGAATTAACATCAACTGCGAGTGGTGCTCAATTAACCAGGGAGAGTGCGTCGAGTGCCAATCGTCAGGCTGTTCGACCTGCTTGTTATGCTGTATCGCCTGTTTAAACAAACCATATTCATATTTGATACCATGCCCCGAAGCCGCAATATCCAGCGTCGCCATAGAATCAATAAAACACGCCGCCAGGCGGCCCAGGCCACCGTTCCCCAACGCGGCATCCGGCTCTTCCGCCGTAATATGTTCAAAGTCAAATCCCAGCTCACTCACGGCCTGTTTGGCTTGCTGTAACAATCCAACGTTCATTAGGTTGTTACGCAAAGACTGGCCGATCAGAAATTCCATCGAGAGGTAGTAGAGACGCTTGGATTTGGCTTTTTTCTGTGATTTACGCGTGTTGAAGAAACCATCAAGCTGGTAATCGCGCAGGGTTAACGCCAGCGCATTAAAAATGTCGATATTTTTTGCACTTTCAACTTCCAGGCACAAACTGTATCTCAGCTTATTAATAACGCTTTTCTTTATCTCTTCGACACTGGGCATCTTGACGTTGGTGAGTTCGGTGTTCATTTCAGCTCCTAATGCGTTCCTGCATCTGAATTTTTCTGATCAAGATCAGAAGATAAATAGCGAGCAAAGACCTCTGCCAAGTGTAGACTGATTTTTGTAATCGGGAGCTAAATAACACCATTATCAGTCAGTCGCGTTAGCACCATTAAAGTGAGAAACCATTACCGGCTGAGTGCAGATTCAATATGCCGTTGGGTAGACTCGCGCCTTAAATGGTAATCCACCTGATATTCACTGGCATTGCGAAACATCACTGAATAGTTCAAGAACTGACCATCGTCACTATAAGAAAGTGACGTAATGCGCAAAATCGGCGTTTGCTGTTCAATATTTAATAATGTCGCCATTTTTTTATCGGCCAACACCGGCGTCAGGCTTTCATAGTTGCCAGATATGGTGATATGGCATTCATCTTCAATGTAGGAAAATTTTGACCCCTCCAGATGAGCCAGCGATAAATTGCGGTATAGCTTCACCGGCATATAGCTGTCTTCGACCATCAACGGTTTGCCATCCACCGAGCGAACCCGGCGCGAGTAATAGATCCGCTCATCAATTTTTATCCGTAGCTGGCTGGCAATCGCCGGCGGCGCTGGCATGACCACAAACTCCAGCACCTCACTCACCACCTGCTTGCCCTGATTTTTCATCACCTCAATAAAGCCGGTTAAATGGGTGGTTTCGTGATGGACATCCTTATTGGCCACATAGGTGCCACTGCCATGACGGCGCATGACCAGCCCCCAACTCAGCAACAAATCTACCGCTTTGCGAATCGTCATCCTTGATACGGCAAACTCCTCCGCCAATCTTTTTTCACTGGGTAACGGGCTGCCAATGTTGTAGTCGGCAGAATTCAGCCGGATACGTAGCTGCTCAGCAATAGATTTGTAGATCACCTGTAGACCTCTTTAGCGCCCGGCACTTGGTTTAATTCATCACCCACAGCGTGATTAATTGGCTGATTCTTAATTAATAATTTAAAGATAAAAATAGCAGACTCTGACAATAAAATTATTGTGTCTATCAATCCCCTTAAAAATAGACCACTTAGCCTAAAGAAAAACCATGAAAGCGATCACGAATCGGCATGTCAGATCAAGCTAAGCCAACGGCAGCTTCTTACTCTCCACCCAGACCAATATAAAAAAACCCTTCAAGTTGTTACGTGAGGATTTAACAATGCTCAGTCAAATACAACGCTTCGGTGGAGCCATGTTTACCCCGGTACTGCTGTTCCCATTTGCCGGTATTGTGGTCGGCCTGGCTATCATGCTGCGCAACCCGATGTTTGTGGGGGAAGCATTAGCCGCGCCAGATCATTTATTTGCTCAAATTATCCATATTATTGAAGAAGGCGGATGGACGGTATTCCGTAATATGCCGCTTATTTTCGCCGTCGGTTTGCCTATTGGCCTGGCGAAACAGGCGCAAGGGCGCGCCTGCCTGGCGGTGTTGGTGAGTTTTTTAACCTGGAACTATTTTATTAACGCCATGGGAATGACCTGGGGCCATTTCTTTGGTGTGGATTTCAGCGCCGAACCCAGCGCAGGCAGCGGCTTAACCCTGATCGCCGGCATAAAAACGCTCGACACCAGCATTATTGGCGCGATTGTGATTTCAGGGCTGGTCACTGCTATTCATAACCGCTATTTCGACAAGCCGTTACCGGTCTTTCTGGGGATTTTCCAGGGCAGTTCCTTCGTGGTGATCGTCGCCTTTCTGGTGATGATCCCCTGCGCCTGGCTGACGCTGCTCGGTTGGCCCAAGGTGCAGTTGGGCATCGAGTCGCTACAGGGGTTCCTGCGCAGTGCGGGGGCAATTGGCGTCTGGGTATATACCTTCCTCGAACGCATACTGATCCCCACTGGGCTGCATCACTTTATTTACGGCCCCTTTATCTACGGCCCCGCCGCCGTAGAGGGCGGGATCCAGGTTTACTGGGCACAGCATTTACAGGAATTCAGCCAAAGCAGCGAATCGCTGAAAACCCTGTTCCCAGAAGGCGGATTTGCGCTGCATGGTAATTCAAAAATCTTCGGTTCGGTGGGGATCGCTTTAGCGCTCTACTTCACGGCTGCGCCGGAAAATCGCATCAAGGTCGCCGGTTTACTGATCCCTGCCACCCTGACGGCAATGCTGGTCGGCATTACCGAACCGCTGGAGTTCACCTTTCTGTTCATCTCGCCGCTGCTGTTTGCGGTGCATGCCGTGCTCGCTGCCACCATGGCCACGGTGATGTATCTGTGCGGCGTGGTCGGCAATATGGGCGGCGGCTTGCTCGATCAGTTCCTGCCGCAAAATTGGATCCCAATGTTCCACAACCATGCTGGGATGATTGCCACCCAGATTGGTATCGGCATCGCTTTCACCGTGCTCTATTTTGTTATTTTCCGGGCGCTGATCCTGCACTTCAACCTGAAAACGCCCGGCCGTGACGAGAGCGAAATCAAACTTTACAGCAAGGCAGATTATCAGGCGGCACGGGCGCAAACCACCGTGGCAGCCAAAACCAGTCAGGCCGCCGGTTTCCTGCAGGCCCTCGGGGGCTGCGGTAACATTCTCAGCATCAACAACTGCGCCACGCGCCTGCGCATCACGTTGGCTGACATGACACTCACACAAAGCGACGACACCTTTAAAGCCCTGGGCGCTCATGGCGTAGTGCGCCGCGGCAACGGCATTCAGGTGATTGTCGGCCTGCACGTTCCCCAAGTCAGGGATCAGCTCGAAAACCTGATGAAAGATCGCTCATATCTCGAAAAAACACCCATGACGGAGGCTGTATCATGAAAAAATTCTCAATCGTTGTCGCCGGTGGAGGTAGCACCTTTACTCCTGGCATCGTATTAATGCTGCTGGCCAACCAACACCGCTTGCCCTTGCGCGCCATCAAATTTTACGACAACGACGGCGCACGCCAGGAAACGATCGCCGAGGCCTGCAAAATCCTGCTGCAGGAACAGGCACCGGAGATTGAGTTCAGCTACACCACACAGCCGCAAGTCGCATTCAGCGACGTTGATTTTGTGATGGCGCATATCCGGGTGGGTAAATACCCGATGCGTGAACAAGACGAGAAGATCCCGCTGCGCCACGGCGTGGTTGGCCAGGAAACCTGCGGCCCGGGAGGGATCGCATACGGTATGCGCTCGATCGGTGGCGTGTTGGAACTCGTTGATTATATGACGAAGTACTCACCTAACGCGTGGATGCTCAATTATTCCAACCCGGCAGCCATTGTCGCCGAAGCCACTCGCCGCCTGCGCCCACAGGCCAAAATCCTCAACATCTGCGATATGCCGATTGGCATTGAAGGGCGCATGGCGCAAATTGCCGGGCTGAAAGATCGCAAAGAAATGCGCACTCGCTATTACGGCCTGAACCACTTTGGCTGGTGGACAGCGATTGAAGATCTGGCAGGGAATGATTTAATGCCCAAAATCCGCGAACATGTGGCGAAGTTTGGCTATGTGCCGCCAAGCGATAAGCAGGCGACCGAAGCTAGCTGGAACGACACCTTTGCAAAAGCGAAAGATGTCTGGGCACTCGATCCTGATACCTTACCGAATACCTACCTGAAATATTACCTGTTCCCGGATTATGTGGTCCAGCACGCCAACCCGCAGCACACTCGCGCCAACGAGGTGATGGAGCACCGCGAAAAGCACGTGTTTGGTTCCTGCAACGCCATCATTCAGGCGGGCAAATCCTCGGCTGGCGAACTGGAAATTGATGAACACGCATCTTATATCGTCGATCTGGCGGCCGCGATCGCCTTCAACACGCAGGAACGCATGCTGTTGATTGTGCAGAATAACGGCGCTATCCATAATTTTGATCCAGAGGCGATGGTGGAGATCCCTTGCCTGGTGGGCAAGAGTGGGCCAGAGCCGCTGGTGGTGGGGAATATTCCGCAGTTCCAGAAAGGGCTGATGAGCCAGCAGGTGGCCGTTGAGAAACTGGTGGTTGATGCCTGGGAGCAGCGTTCTTATCAAAAACTCTGGCAGGCGATCACGCTGTCAAAAACGGTGCCGAGCGCCTCGGTGGCCAAAGCGATTCTCGACGATTTGATTGTGGCCAATAAAGACTACTGGCCAGAACTGCGCTAAACCCCATAGCAGCCAGCGCTTGAGGTTTGGTCTGTTTTTCCCCCGATCATAAAGCGAAAAAAGCCCCGAATTCTCGGGGCTTAATATTTTACGATAACTGTATTTGCTTTCTATAAATAGTGCGATAGTGAGTAAGCCGTTCAAAAAAGCTATCACTTTGCTCGCGTGACATATTGCCAGCCACATCCTGGGCATTGATTTCCCGTCCCTGAAACTCTAAGAAGGCTACAGTAGACGCGAGAAAATCCATATTGCTCGTGTTCTTCGCATACACATAACATCTTTCCAAGGTTTCCATCTGACCCCTCCTGAATCTTTCACGCTATACCCTGCGAGCTTGAAGTTGCAAGGAGGCGTCACTGCCAGCCTGCATCTCAACCCCTAATTGGGTATAAAAGTGACGTGCCAAAATCAAGATATCAACGGGCTCGTCAAATGAGCCGCACTATTGAAGATACACCCAACGGTCATAAAATGTACTCCAATAGTGCGATCCGGGATAAAAAACTGCAAAATTTGGATCTAGATCATCTAAACCATCGTTTATTTGGGGTCATTACGCACAATTGGAATTAACAACCATTAGCGCATTGAGGATCCGGATTATTAAACAGGATTCGCACCAGCAGGCCACGCGCTTCCCGCAGAGGATCGTCGCCAATCGCCAGCACCTTACCGTCGTGCGTTGCCGTATATTCACGAATCACGTCACCAAAAGCATTACGCTGTACCGCCACTTTCTGCCCTTTGGTTACCTCATCGCCCACCTTGACCAAAATCTCGGCAAAACCACCGACTTCCGCACGGATCGAGCTCATTTCATTGCCGATATAGGTTTTCTGCTGTTGTGCTGTCTCACCTAACTGCCCGGCGATCATCCCCTGCTGGATCATCAGGTTATGCACGCCCGTTACGCTACGTGCGATCAGTTCAGGCTGATACAGCTTCGGTTTGCCGATTTCCAGCGTGATGGCAGGGATCTTGTTTTCAACAAAGGTCGTTTCTACAGAGCCTTTTTCGCCCGGATCGGCTTTAATCTGATCTGCCGGGAACAGCTCGGCCATTTGCTTGACCTGCGGATTGCGGTAATCGGCATAAATAAACAGCGGATATTCGGTCCCACGGCTTTGCGTATGCATGTCGACAAACATGCCCACGTTGCCTGTCCACAGATTATTCCACAGCAACCAGGCGTGCTGTTCCGCGGTATTGCCTTTCTCTTTGCCCGGCCAGATACGGTTGAAATCGACCATATCACCACCGTCATTCACCAGTTGCCAGTTACGGTTATTGGCTAACATACCGGAAGGGTTAGCGCCAATTGCCCCTACGACGCTGCCTTTCAACTCGGCAGGGTTCAGTTTCTCAAACACCTGCTGGATAACCCGGGTGCCGTTCAGTTCATCGCCATGAATGGCCGCTTGCAGCCCCAGCTTAGGGCCCGGCTGAGCCCCTTTGGCAACCATAACAGGCACGTACCAATGCTGGCTGATGCCATTACTGGCCCCTTGGAACATAAAGCGGTGAACCTTGCCCGCCTCCAGATCCTCAACGTCCAGCTTGCTGATCACCGGATGGCCATCAATCTTGTCTCCGGTATAAACCGTTGCTGCCTGAGCATTAAGCGCCCCCAGCAGCAATGCTGCCAACATCGTCACTTTATACATACACTTCCCCATAAGTATGACTAAAAAAACCGCTTTCCTGAGCAGGAAGGCGGCAAACAAAACTGGAATTTACAGCGTTGCCATCTAAAAAAATAAGGGTATCAACAGATTGAGCGCACCGGCCAGCGCAAGCCACGGGCCAAAAGCTAACGGCTGATTAAAGTCTTTTTGCGCCAACCCACGCTGCACCAAGGTGAACAATAACCCACCTCCCGCCGCCACCAGGATCACCTGCGGCAGGGCCTGCCAACCTAACCAGGCCCCCAGCGCCGCCAGTAATTTAAAGTCACCGTAGCCGAGCGCTTCTTTGCCGGTGGCCAACTTGAACAGCCAGAACAGGCTCCATAAACAGAGATACCCGGCCACTGCACCGATGATCGCCTGCTCCAACGCCACAAACTGCCCTTGCAGGTTAAACAGCAGGCCGAGCCACAGCAGCGGCAACGTCAGCACATCCGGCAACAGTTGCGTATGGTGGTCGATCACCGCCAGCGCCAATAAAACAGACAGGAATATCCAGGCCCCCAGCAGCGGCATACCCAGCGGCCAGGCCAACGCGGCCAGCACAAACAGCAGCGCCGTCGCCACTTCCACCAATGGGTAACGCCAGGAAATAGTTTCACCGCAGCAACGGGCTTTGCCCTGGAGCCACAAAAAGCTCAACAGCGGAATATTATCCCTGGTGGCCACCGGGTGCTGGCAATGGGGGCAACAGGAGCGCGGCAGCAGCAGGTTAAAACGCGGCACGGACTCAGGCAAAGGCTGCGCCAGTTGCAGCAGGGCTTCACGTTGCCAGCGCATTTCCAGCATCACGGGCAAGCGGTAAATCACCACGTTGAGAAAGCTGCCGACAATCGCCCCCAGCAGCCCAACAAAGCACAGCCAGAAAAGAGGAAAAGCCGCAGCAAAATCCACTAACAAATTCACATAATATCCCTGTTATTAGTCATGTTATTACAGGTCAAAGCAACCTTCCCTGAACCTGCCAGGGGATCTGCCCCTGATCGTCGGCCCTGCCCAACTGCCCCATCAGCGATTTCATCATCGCGGGCAGTTCGGGCCCGCTGCGCAGTTGCCCCCTGAACTGATAGCGCCCGTCGAATGCAACGGTGCCACGTCCCGTCAGGCTTAGCTGCGAAGAGTTCTGTTTCAGCACCAGCGCCAACGCCCCTTGGCTATCGCAGCTAAGTTGGCCCTGCACATTAGCCAAAGCGACTTCCCCCAACGGAGTCGCCAACTGGGCATTCTGCCAGTTAACCACGCCACCGCTGAGGCTCGCGCACCCACGCGGGCTGAATTCCCCCAGCAGTAGGCGCAGTTGCAGCCTGCCCTGAACGCTCACCGGCACGGGCAACGGCAACTGCTGCTGGATAAAATCTGCCGGAGCGGAAAGCTGCCACGCATGCAGTTGCAGGTTCCACCAGCCACGCAGGATCCCACTGCCTTGAATCCCTTGCGGATCGCGCAGCTCAAGCTTCAGCGCAGGCCGCCATGCGGACCAGGTCAGTTGCCAGCTCACCTCTGGCAAGGTGAAGTTACGCAAGTTTAACTGGTGCGCGCTGCCCTGCCACAAAGAGCCAGAAAAGCTGCCGACACCGATCTCAGCAGGTAAAAAAGCCCGCACTAGCTGCGCTGGCGCGTTCCATCCTAACAACAACAGATAGCAAAACAGCAACAGCGCGGTTTTTTTCGCTTTAGCGCCCATCGCTGCGCTCCAGCATCAGTTTGTTGACCATTACCCAGCCCGGTTTATTGGCTTGCGCGGCAACCTCAAACGCCACGATGCGCACGCGGTATTGCTGCTCCAACTGGGTGAGCCATTGCATCAGCAAATTAAAATCGCTCGGTTCCAGCGTGACTGCCAAGCGTTCGCCCTGCGGCTGTAGGCGGGTGATATTCAGGCCTTGTACGGCGGCGCTGCGCGTCACCGTCGCTGACAAACTGAGGGATTCCCCCTGCGGCATTGGCCGGGCCCCTTGCTCACGCAGGCGCGGTGCCTGTTGTAGCATCCATTCCACCGTGCCCTTCTCACGGGCGAGGGTCCGCTGCCACTGCTCGGTCTGTTGTTGCCAAGGCAGCCATAGCGCGTAATAACACAGCCACAAGATGAGCAACAGGCCACACCCTACTACCAACCGGCGTTCTCGCGGGCTGATTTGCAGCCAACGGCGCTTAAGTTCATTCATGCTGTATCCCCAGAATCAAGCGGCTCTCGACGCCATGTGGGTTTTGCTTGATCTCACCAGGTTGCACCCGGTAATGCTGCCCGGCGCGCTGCTGGAACTGTTCCAACGCCTGGAAGGAAGCCGCATGCAGATCGACTTTCAGCTCTTTACTGCCTGCGTCATAGGCCAACGCCTGGAGGCGGAGGGTCGAAGCCCCCGTCAGCAGTTGCTGCAATTGGCGCACCTGCTCGTTCAGCCCGGCCTGCGCAGTTGGTTGCAACTGCTGTAAGTGCTGCTGCATCTGCACGCGCGGGTTAACCACGTTTCTCTCTGTGGGAAACAGTTGCTTGTAGAGGCGCACACTTTCCTGCCGCCAATGCTCAGACTGTTGCCAAAGACGGTAATGCGACCAGCCCGCGTCCACACACAGCAGCAATAAATAGCCCGCCAGTGCCAGCATCACCGGGCGCCAAGGGCGTAATCCCGCGCGCCAGGGGCTGGAAGGGGTAAACTCGCCCTGGCGCAGATCGGCCCCGCGATAAATCTCACCTTCTGCCGCCAGTTGCAGCACATCACGCGCTGGCCGCACGCGCCATTGCGCCAGACCTTGCGCCTGCATAGGCGGTGGGGAGTAGCTCTCAATGACCGGCGGAGCCGACATCGCCAGCAGTTCCGCCAGCCAGGATGACTCCACGATCATTCCGGCATGCGCTTCACGGCGGAACAGCCATTGATCGTTCAGGCAAACGGCGCTCCAGCCATCGGCGATCAGCGGCAGCATCAACACGTCGGGCAGCAGGGCCTGAACCCGCACGCTCAGTTGCTCACAGCGGCTAATCCACTGCCGCATGGCACTTTTTTCCACTACCGCGACGTCGCAGACATCGCCACTTTGCTGCAAAATGGCAAAATGCAGGCGCTCAACCTCCGTTGCCAACTGCTCCTCCAGCATAAACGGCAACACCTGCAAACTTTGGCGCCGGGCGCGGCGCGGCAGCGTCACCTGATGAAAAGCAAACTCGCTCGCTGGCACCAGCACCCAGGCAGGATAAGCCGCCAGCAGGCGTACCAGTTCAGGATCGGTTTCCCCTGCCGCCAGGCTACCGTGCCGATGACTGTCTGAAGACACTAATCGCCACAATATCGGCTGAGTGTCGTCACTGGGCAAACGCAGAATTAACCGTACTTCCCCACTGCGCTTCATGTTCTCTATCAAGGCGTCACCATCATGCTTAATCCGTATTTGCGCTGTACCACCTGAAAATTATTGCCCGTGCGCTGCAATAAACTGTGCTGACTAAAATGGTTGTTCCCCATCAGCACGCTGAAATTGGCCAGAAAAAAATCGCTCTTCACCGCCAGCACTGGCCTCACGGCTGATGTCTCGATGCCCTGTAACTGCGGCTGTGCCAAAAATGCCGTCACGCTGGCCCACCCTTCACGCGGGCGCTGCTGCAACAGTTGTGTCGCGGCACTAGGATCAAACTCCGTCAGAAACAATGCCGCCAGTAACGGCCCCTGCGATTCACGCAGAGTATTCACGTTCACCAACAGCGTCTGCTTTGGCAACGCGCAGACATAGGGCAGCAGTTGGCGATAAAGGCTGGCGTCAACGCCAGACACGGTGCGCAACTCGCTGACATCCTTCATCGGCTGATTGGCAGGCAGGTAAGGCACCTCCAACGCCATATAGACCTCATCTTCCGCGCCCCCAATCACCGGTTCGCTGTCACTGTCGATCCAGTCGCGCAAGGCGGCGGTTACCTGTGCTGCCTGCAGCGGTTCCACCTGCAGATTTTTCAACAACTGCAGAAAAACCTTGGCGGGATACGGCATAACTGTCGGGTCAGTCGCCCCCTGATTAATGGCATTAAGATTAAAGCAGGCCTGAGCATCGACGATCTGCCCCCGCAATTCGCCCCCTTCAACCGGGAAGCGGCGCTCTTCCTGTGCCCAGTTTTGCGCCAGATGGGTTTTCTCCGGTGAATCCAGCGTATCCATCTGCAGGATTTTACCGGCCAGCGCTTCTGCCGCACGGCCATACCACTTCGCCTGCTGGTGATCCAACTGCGCCACGGTGCGTAGGTAAGTCCGCCCGTTGCGCTCGGCAATGGTGGCAGCCACCGTCACCATCAGTGCCAGGATCAGCAACACCACCAGTAGCGCAACGCCCCGTTGCCGCGCCCTCATTCTTTTACCTCTTCGGTGATCAAAAACAGCCGGGTCAACTCGCCAAAACCGTTCACCGTCAGCGTCACTTCAATCCCTTGCGGTAACGTGGTGGCGCTGTCCCAACTCTCTTGCCAGGCACCTTTGGCAAAAAAGCGCAGGCGAAAAGCGCTGACGCCGCTGAGCAAAACCTTAACGATCGGAGCCTCTCCCACCTGCGGATCCGCATGGGTGTAGCTCAACCGTTCTAACTGCTGCTGACGCAGGCGATAGCCCACGTTCTGTAACTCGGAGCGTGACAGCATCCCCAGCGGGTTTTGCCAGCTATTGCGCATGAAAGACACGGCCCAGTCCTCACTCTGCAATTGGTAAGGCGCGGCAGAGAGCAGACGCTCACTCCCCCGGCTACGGCGCGGGATGATCTGCCCAAAATCCCCCTCCATCTGCACAAATGCCCGCTGCAGCTCGGCCAGGCGCTGTACCTTGCTCTGGGAGATTTCATCATTACGCATCACCCCCTGTAACACCTGAAAGGCGCTGATGCTCAGTGCGGCAAAAATAGCCAATGCCAGCAACATCTCCAGCAGGGTAAAGCCCTGCACCTGTTGGCGATTCATTCACGCACCACGTAGCTACGCAGAGAAATCAATGCGGCCGTATCTTCTTTTTTGCGCCGCACCTCAACATCCAGCGCACGCAGTTGACTGATTTCGGTATCCACCCCTCGCCAGCGCAGGTACCACTCCTCTCCGGCAAAGGTGACGGATTTCCCACTCCAACTCTTCTCTGGCCAGACTTTATCCAGGCGCAGTTGCACCTGCTGATTATCTGCCAGCCAGTTTGCCAGCACTTTCTCTTCCATACGGCCAATGCCGCTTGCCTGCAGTGCCGTGGTTTGCAACAGCGCCAAGCCTGCCAGAGCGAACACCACCAGCGCCACCAGCACTTCCAGCAGCGTCATCCCTCGTTGCGCTTTCACGGTGCGGCCCCATGTTCTGAAGTGCTGATCGTTCCGGCATCGTCTATGCGCAGCCAGGCTTCCGCACCGCTCCCCGCCTGCCTGAACACCAGGGTAAACGGCGTTACCTCACCACCAGGCAGCAGCAAAATATCCGGCTCTGCCTCAGTGGCACTGGCCGTTGGCCACTCATGCAAGCTGGGGAACTGCAGCTCAAGCCGCACGTCATCCGGCAGTTCACTGCCTAAGGCAGCACGGCGCGGCTGCCAGGTTTGCCAGAAATACCCCTGCCAAACGTCAGAACCCGGCGCCGAAGTGCCGTTTTCTGCCAGTTGCCGCTGCAACAGCTTGAACTCCCAGCCGTCTGGCCGCACCTGGATCCCCAGCAGTTGGCCGTTTTGCTGGCTGTCGTCCAAGGCAAAATCCAGCTGTGCCTGAAAACGCGCAAGCTGCTGTTGCGGGGTCTTTTGCTGTACGGCAGGAAATGACATCACCACCAGGCTGGCAGCACTGCCAATCAGCAGCACCACCAGCATCATCTCCAGCAGCGTGAAGCCGCGCTGACGCACTACTTCTTGTTACCGATCGTCCAGTTGCCGATATCATCCTCTGTGTCCGGCATGCCATCCGGGCCATAAGAGAAAATATCGATCTGACCATGCTGCCCAGGGCTCAGTAACTGGTAGTCGGCACCCCACGGATCCTGCGGCAGGCGGCGGATATAGCCGTCTTTCGGGTAATTGCGTGGTTCCGGTTGGGCTGAAGGTTTGCTGACCAGCGCCTGCAACCCCTGCTCGGTCGTCGGGTAACGGCCGTTATCCAGCTTGTACATATCCAGCGCGCTCTCAAGCGCCACCAGATCGCTCACCACTTTCTGGTGATCTGCTTTATCCTTGTTCCCCATCAGGTTAGGCACCACCAGGCTCGCCAGAATGCCCAGGATCACAATCACCACCATAATTTCCAGCAGGGTAAAGCCGCGCTGACGCTGTTGCCGCATGTTTCTCTCCGTTGGTTGCAGATTCATCATTTACATACTCATCATGTTATTCAATTGCAGGATCGGTTGCAGGATCGCCAACACAATAAACAGCACCACGCCCGCCATACTCACCACCAGCAAAGGCTCAAACAGCCCCAGCGCCAACTGCATTTGGGCGCTAAACTCCCGGTCCTGGTTGTCTGCCGCGCGTTCCAGCATGCTGTCAAGCTCGCCGCTGCGTTCACCGCTGGCAATCATGTGGCGCATCATTGGGGGGAACAGCGCCGTCCGCTCCAGCGCACGATGCAGGCTGACACCTTCACGCACCGACTCAGTGGCGATGGCCAACTGACGGCGCGCATAATCATTGCTCAATACCTCACCGCTGATACGCATCGCTTGCAACAGCGGCACCGCACTGGCATTAAGAATGCTCAAGGTGCGGGCATAGCGCGCGGTATTCAGGCCACGGGCAATGCGGCCAACCACCGGCAAGCGCAGCAGTTGGCGATGAAAAGCCACGCGACGGGATTCCTGGCGCAACAGCACGCGCATCAGCAACACGCCCAGCAGTATCAGCAACAGTAGCCAGGGGCCAAAGGCTCGCACGCCGTCGCTCAGCCCCATCAGCACCCGGGTAGACAGCGGCAGCGCCTGCTTCATATGCACAAACTGCTCTACCACCTTCGGCACTACGGCGGAAAGCAGAATGGCAATCACGCTGATGGCAACGACCGTCAGTACGCAGGGGTAAATCATCGCCTGCAGGATACGGCCACGCATCTGCTGACGCTGTTCGGTATAATCCGCCAGCCGATTCAGCACCAGATCCAGATGGCCAGAAGCCTCACCCGCGGCCACCATGGCACAATAGAGGCGTTCAAAACTGGCGGGATACCCTCCCATCGCCTCTGCCAGCGAATGCCCTTCCAGCACCTTGGTGCGCACCGCCGCCATCAGTGCGCGCTGGCGCGGTTTTTCACTCTGCTTTGCCACCGCATCCAGCGCTTCCTCCAGCGGCAGCGAGGCGGCCACCAGCGTCGCCAACTGCCGGGTCAACAGCGCCAGATCGGCACTGCTGATCCCGCGCTGCCATAAGGCTCGCTTGCCGCTGCGGGCCCGCTGACGTTCATCCTGCCCTTCTTCCAGGCTGACGGGCACCAGCCCTTGTTCACGCAACAGTTGGCGGGCATGGCGGGCAGAATCGGCCTCTTGCACACCGCGACGCTTCTTGCCTTGGCCGTCTAATGCCTGGTAATGGAACAGTGCCATGTCACTCCTCTTCCTGAACCTGGTTTTCCGTGACGCGGATCACTTCTTCCCAACTGGTCTCACCCGCCAGCACCTTTTCGCGGCCATCGCCGCGCAGCGTCACATATTCATTACGCAGTTGGCGGGCAATGCTCAGTTCACTTTCCCCCTGATGGATCGCCGTTCGTACCCGATCGTCAATCAGCAGAAGTTCATGAATCCCCGTACGCCCGCGATAACCGGTAAAACCGCATTTCTGACACCCTTTCGGCTGCCAGAGCGGCGTGCCTGGCGGGATTGCCATCTGCCGGGCCAATTCAGGATCGGCCTCATAGGGTTGACGGCAGTCAGGGCACAGGGTGCGCACCAGCCGTTGGGCCAGCACCGCCAGCAGTGAAGTCGACAGCAGGAAGGGTTCGATCCCCATATCCTGCAGGCGCGACAGCGCCCCCAGCGCGCTGTTGGTATGCAAGGTGGAGAGCACCAGGTGGCCGGTCAGTGATGCCTGCACGGCGATCTGTGCGGTTTCACCATCACGGATCTCCCCTACCAACACCACGTCTGGATCCTGGCGCAAAATGGCGCGCAGGCCGCGGGCAAAGGTCATATCCACTTTGGGATTGACCTGCGTCTGGCCGATGCCGTCCAGTTCATATTCGATCGGATCTTCGACCGTCATGATGTTACGTTCGCTGGCGTTCAAGCGGCTCAGCGCCGCGTACAGCGTGGTGCTTTTGCCGGAGCCGGTCGGCCCCGTCACCAGAATAATGCCGTGTGGCCGCTGGATCAGTTCATCGATCTGCCGCTGGTTTTCCCGCGACATACCGAGCGTGGCGAGATCCAGATTCACGCTGTTTTTATCCAGCAAACGCAGCACGATCCGCTCACCGTAGTTGGAAGGCAGGGTTGAAACACGCACGTCAATGGCTCTGCCGCCAATGCGCAGCGCCATGCGCCCGTCCTGCGGAACACGTTTTTCAGCAATATCCAGCTTTGCCATCACCTTGATGCGCGAAATCAGCAACGACGCCAAGCGCCGCTGCGGGCGCAGGATCTCACGCAGCACCCCGTCTACGCGGAAGCGGATCTGCAAATGGCGTTCGTAGGTTTCGATATGGATATCCGACGCTTTATCCTTGATCGCCTCGGTCAGCATGGCGTTGATCAGGCGGATAATCGGCGCGTCGTCGTCTGCATCCAGAAGATCGTCGCTGTCTGGCAGTTCTTCGGCAAGAGTATAAAAATCCATTTCATTGCCGATGTCGGCCATCATCCGCCGCGCCTCTTCCGAGTCACGCTGATAGCCGATCACCAGTTGTTTCTCAAACTCCTCAGCCGACAGCGTGCTGACGGTCAGGTGAGCGCCTGCCACCCGGCGCGCCTCAAGCAGCGCGCTGGTCGGCGTATCAGCGACGCACAGCACCCGGCACCCCTCCCGATCGCGCAGCAATAAAATACGCTGCGCACGCGCGTAGGCAAAAGGCAATAGAGGGCGTAATTCGGCCGCATCCAGCGTGGCGTCGGTCATCGAGCCCCCTGCTGATAAAACGCGCTGATCGCCGCATTCACCTGACGGAAAGTCGCGCCATTTTGATCTGGTGGCAGCTTCAACACGTCGTTATTCAAAGTCAGAGCACGGTTTTCTTTGCCACGCAACTGCTCCTGCTCTTCGTTAAATGACGCATATTTTTCCGAGGAAGCACGGCGGTATTCGTCGCGATCGCGGATAATCGACGGGCGGATAAACAGCATCAGATTGCGTTTGGACACCTTTTGGCTGTTGGAACGGAACAGGTAGCCCAGCACCGGAATATCCCCCAGCAACGGCACCTTACTGGCGCTGTCATTGACCATTTTATCCAGCAAACCGCCCACCACCACCGTTTCCCCACTGCCCACCAGCACGGCATTGTTGACCGTACGGGTGTTGAAGGTTGGCCCCAAGTTAGCATTGTTGCCCGAAGCCGAAGCGGAATCCGCCACGCTGGAAACCTCTTGTTCGATCTCCAACAACACCGAATCCCCTTCGTTAATCTGCGGCTTGACCTTCAGCTTGATACCGACAGTTTTACGCTCCACCGTGTTGAAGATGTTATCGCCGGAGGTGGTGCGGGAACCCGACAGCACCGGCACTTCCTGGCCGACGTTGAAGGTGGCTTCCATATTGTCCAGCGTGACGATACTTGGCGTCGCCAGAATATCGTTCTTGCTGCTGCTGGAAAGCGCAGTTAGCAGCATTGCCCAGTTCCCCTGATAAAACCCTGCTGCTATGCCGTTAAAACTGTTCAGTGCGCTGGCAAAAGCCGAGTTGAGGGTACCATCCTGATTGTATTGATTGACCCCGGCGATCGCGGTGGTGATCGGCAGGCCTGTGTTGGTGAACTGCGTTCCCCCTGCGTGCTTGTTTGCCCATTGGATCCCCAGATTCAGGCCATCCGCATCCTGAACTTCGGCAATAATTGCTTCAACCAGCACCTGCGCGCGCCGGATATCCAACTGCGCAATCACCTTTTCCAGATCGCGGATCACGTCTGGCGCACCGGTGAGGATCAGGGCATTGGTCTGCTCATGGGCCTTAATGGTGACGTCTTTACGCAACGCCACGGCGGGTTTGGCATTCTGCTGCTCGCTCTGCATACTGCTGCTGACGCCGGTCAGCACTTCCACCAGATCGGTGGCCTTAGCATATTTCAGGTAAATTACTTTGGTATTGCCCTGCACCGCCTGCTCGCGGTCCAGTTGCTTGATCATGGCAATAATCCGCTGACGGGAATTAGGTTCACCGCTGACCAGCACCGAGTTGGTACGTTCATCGGCCACCAGGCTGGCGGTCATCAGGCTGGGCATGGCCGACTTGCTGGCATCCTTGGTCAGCTCGGTGACCAGCTTGACCACTTCAGCAGCCGAGGCATAGGCAAGAGGCACCGTAACCACGTTGCGATCCCCTACTTTATCCACCCGCTCGACAATTTCCATCAGACGTTTGATCACCGCCGCACGCCCGGTCATCAACAGCACGTTGGAAGGCTCATAGTGCACCACGCTGCCAGCCCCGGCGTTATCGTTGAGCTGGCGCAGCAGCGGCGCCAGATCTCGGGCGGCCACGTTATTCACCGGCACCACGCGGGTCACCACTTCATCCCCCTGCCCCGGTTCGGCATCGCTGGCCACCGGGACCGCCGCCGTTTTGGCGTCCTTCGAACGTACCACTTTCAACACGCCGTTGTGCATATCCACCACGGCAAAACCGTAAACGTCCAACACGCTGAGGAAGAACTGGTAATACTGTTCCTCGTTCAGCATATCGTAGCTGCGCACGGTGATGGTGCCGCGCACGGCAGGATCAATAATCACCGTTTTATTCAGATTCTTACTGACGGTATTAATGAATTCCTGAATATCCGTACCTTTGAAACTGGCAGAAAACTCAGCGCTCCACCCCGACTTGGTCCCGAGCAACGCAGCGATCAGCACCAAAACGCGTAAGCTCCCAATCATCCCTTTGCTAAACAATTAATTATCTCCAAGAGCAACATAGATATCATGCAATTGACCATCACGTTCGACGGTAAGGTTCAGTTCACTGAGTTCTGGCAACTGTTTCAGTGCCTGCTGGGCTTGTTGGGCATCACGCAGATCCAGGCCATTGAGCGCCACGGCCAGATCGTTTTCCCGCAGCCCAACCTGTTGGAACAACTCCCCTTGCACGCCAGGGTTCAGGCGATACCCGGTCAGTTTGTTATCCACCATCACGGGCGAAATATTCAGGTAGGTGAGAATATTTTGCGGCTGTTTCTGTAACTGGGCCTTAAGCTGCCCTGCTGAGGCTTTTTTCTCGCTAGGTGCCTTAGCCGCCGCGGGCGATGCATCACCGAACAGGAGCAGCGATTCATAGCGCCCCTGATAGTTAATTACCACACGATCGGCAAAAATAGCCGCAATCTTGGCATCATATCCGGGGGTGTTATCCCCGATACCGAGGCTGAATTGCTTGCTGTCTTTGGCAATAATGGCGATGGAATGCGCTGGCGTGGGGCTGGCCACAATGCCGGTCAGGTTGATTTTGAGCGCCGATGGCGGGGCATTATGCAGAGAAGAGTCTGATACCGCCGTAGCGGCGGGCGCAGACGAAGGCGCGGCTGTGCCGAACAGGTTGAATCGATAGGTTGCGGCCGCCTCGTTGCTAACGGCGGCAGCTTGCGGCACCGCGGCCTTGGCCAAACTGACCGCAGGTTGTTCAGCAGGTAGCCAGATCTGCCAGGTCAACATCGCCAGTTGATTGCAGGCTAATAGCATCACAACGCACAATACCCAGCGCGGCGTCAGCATCTTGAATGCTGTCTCTCTGATTGACAAAACCATCCCAGAAAATTGAATCATGCTTTCCTTTGCCAGCGCCCCTAGTAGCCTGAGTCACTCCACTCAGCCCTAGAGGCACATCGTGATAGTTAGCGCTGTCCAACAGAACCCTGTCAGATTCTCTCTGGAACCTTGCGCAGTGCAATTGCGTCGCTTCCGCCGAGCCGTGTGAGACGATCCTCTCAGCAACGACTACTTTATACATGCTCACATGACGAAAAAATAATTTTTTTTGCCAAGCGGATGATTCATCTTTCTGTTTTGCTAGTGATTTCTTTCTTTTTTAGCCCGCATCATAATAGTCGCCGTTTTGCAGTTCGTCATCCCTTCTCCGTTACGCTTCCTCCTGCTCTCTACGCCCCGCCTCCTCCCCTTGCGGGATGATGCTGCGCCTTTGCCCACGCTATCTAATGCCTTGGCTTTACACATTAATACCATTTTTTACTTTCTATTACGTGAGTCTGATAGGGAATTTAGAATGCTTAAACATACCTGTAATGCCCTACTCTTCAGTTCGCTCATCTTGTTGAGCGGCTGTGATAATAATAATTCTGTTGATGTTACTCCCAACACACCCGAAACACCGACCACACCTGAAGTACCAGGTACGCCGAATACACCTGAGCCTGAGACACCGGTACCTGAGACACCCGATCCTGAAAAACCGGTACCTGAAATCCCAGACAATCAGGAACCAATCGCACGCTTACCCGATGTGGCTATTCCTGGCGAAGCCGTTACGGCAGATGGCAATCAGGCAGTGATTCATCTGGTGGATATTGCCGGCGTCACCAACCGAGCCGCGGCGAATTACGCGACCAAGAACCTGTTTTTGTGGAATAACGATAGCTGTAACTCGCTGGAAAAAACCTCCGATGGCTGGGAGGATACCAGTATCACTCCAACGGGAAGTGATGCCTATGGTCCTTACTGGGTTCTACCGCTCAATCAAACCAGCGGTTGCATCAACTTTATCCTGCGCGACGGCACCAATAAGCTGATTGATGCCGATATGCGTGTAACGTTCAGCGACTTCCCCGATCGCACCGTGTCGGTCCTTGCGGGCAGCAGTGCGGTGTACGATACCCGAGCCGATGCTTTCCGCGGTGCCTTCGGAATCGCACTGGCAGAAGCACACTGGGTGGATAAACAGACCATCCTCTGGCCTGGCGGAAAAGATAAACCGATCGTGCGCCTTTACTACAACCACAGCAGCAAGGTTGCCGCCAACAGCGAAGGGAAGTTTACCGATCGCTATTTCTCGCTGACGCCGACCACCATCAGCCAGGAAACCAGCGCGCGCTTCCCGCATCTTGCCGGTTATGCCGCGTTCAAACTGCCCAATACAGCCAACGTGGATGAATTGCTGACCGATGAAACTGTCGTGCTGGCCACCGATAAGGACGGGATTTTGAGCTCGGCCACCCAGGTGCAAACGGCGGGAGTACTGGACGATCGCTTCGCGGCCGCGGCGGAAAAACTGGAGTACGGCGCTCTGGTGAACGGTTCCGGTGTGACCTTCCGCCTGTGGGCACCGACGGCCCAACAGGTTGAACTGGTGCTCTACAGCGCAGATAAAAAAGTGATTGGCAGTCAGCCAATGACCCGGGATAGCGAATCCGGTGCCTGGTCATATCAAGGCGGCAGCGATCTCAAAGGGGCTTTCTATCGCTATGCCCTGACGGTCTACCATCCGCAATCGCGCAAAGTGGAACAGTATGAGGTCACCGATCCATACTCCCATAGCCTCTCGACCAATTCCGAGTACAGCCAGGTGGTGGATCTCAATGACAGTGAGCTAAAACCTGACGGCTGGGACAGCCTGACCATGCCGCATCCGCAGGCTACTCAGGCCGATCTCGCCCGGATGGTGATCCACGAATCTCATATCCGCGATCTTTCCGCCTGGGATCAGACGGTGCCTGAGGCCATGCGTGGCAAATATCTGGCACTGACCGCCGCCAACAGCAATATGGTGAAACACCTGAAGCAGTTGGCGCAGTCTGGCGTGACGCACATTGAACTGCTGCCGGTGTTCGATCTGGCCACGGTGAATGAGTTCAGCGACAAAGTGGCGGATCTGCCACAACCGTTCAGCCGCCTGTGTGAGTTGAACAGCGCCGTGAAGCAAAGCCGCTTTGCTGATTACTGCAATAGTGCTTCCACCATTGGCGAAGTGCTAAACGCGCTAAAACAGGACGACAGCAAAGACAATCCGCAGGTGCAAGAGTTGAATGGCTACGTGTCGCAGACCGACTCCTATAACTGGGGTTACGATCCTTTCCACTACACGGTGCCGGAAGGCTCCTATGCCACCAATCCGGAAGGCACGCTGCGTATCAAAGAGTTCCGCACCATGGTGCAGGCCATCAAGCAGCAGTTGGGGATGAACGTGATTATGGACGTGGTGTACAACCACACTAATGCCGCAGGCCCAACCGATCGCACCTCAGTGCTGGATAAGATCGTACCCTGGTACTATCAGCGCCTGAACGAATCGACCGGCAGCGTGGAATCAGCCACCTGTTGCTCCGACTCAGCACCAGAACACCGCATGTTCGCCAAGCTGATTGATGATTCTCTGGTGGTTTGGAGCAGAGACTACAAGATCGATGCTTTCCGCTTCGATCTGATGGGTTATCACCCGAAAGCCCAGATCCTGGCGGCGCGTGAGAAAGTCAAAGAGGTCAATCCTAACGTTTATTTCTTTGGCGAAGGCTGGAACTCCGGGCAGGAAGATCGTTTTGAGATCGCTTCACAAATCAATCTGAAAGGCACTGGGATCGGCACCTTCTCCGATCGCCTGCGTGATGCCGTGCGCGGCGGTGGCCCTTTTGACTCCGGTGATGCGCTGCGGCAAAACCAGGGGGTAGGTAACGGTGCGGGCGTACTGGTTAATGAAACGAGCGGGCAAACGGCGGATAACGTGCGCCACCTGGCCGATCTGACGCGTTTGGGAATGGCGGGTAACCTGACCGATTTCCTGCTGATCGACAAAGACGGTAACGTGAAAAAAGGCAGCGAGGTTGACTACAACGGTGCTATCGGTGGCTATGCCAGCGATCCGACCGAAGTGATCAACTATGTCTCTAAGCACGACAACCAAACCCTGTGGGACATGATCAGCTACAAAGCGGCCAAAGAAGCCGATCTTGCCACCCGTGTGCGCATGCAGGCGGTTTCTCTGGCGACCACCTTGTTAGGCCAAGGCCTAGCCTTCGATCAGCAAGGCTCCGAGCTGCTGCGCTCCAAATCCTTCACCCGTGACTCCTACGATGCCGGTGACTGGTTTAACCGCGTGGATTACAGCTATCAGGACAATAACTACAACGTGGGTATGCCGCGTATCAGTGATGACGGCAGTAATTACGACGTGATTAGCGGCGTGAAAGATGCAGTGGCCACGCCTGGCCAAGGTGAAATCACGCAAATGACCGGGTTCTATCAGGAACTCGCGCAGTTACGTCGCTCTTCAGCGCTGATCACGCTGGGCAGCGGCAGTGAAGTGATGAAGCGTGTCGATTTCCGCAACACCGGTGCCGATCAGCAGTTAGGGTTGTTGGTGATGACCATTGATGACGGTGCTCAGGCGGGTAGCGATCTCGATCCGCAGGCCGATGCGCTGGTGGTGGTGATTAACGCTGCCCCAGAATCCCGCACAATCAATGACTTTGCCGGGCAGAACCTCAGCCTGAGTGCTATCCAACAGGCATTGGGGGCCAACTCGCTGGCTTCCGGTATCAATATCGCAGGCGACGGCAGTATCACCATCCCGGCATGGTCCGTGGCGCTGTTGGTGAAACCTCAGGAGGGAACGCAAGGCGCTGGCTTGCCGGTCAGCAGTAAATAATGCTTGGTTTCGGGCCACCTCAGGGTGGCCCTTCTCTTTCTGCCCTATTGATAAACCTAAAATATCCTGCGGGCACTATTGACCCGCGTCTGCCGGACAGATAGTTTCTTTGCCTACAGAGGATTTACTGGCTTCAGGCTGCCGTCACCCGCGCATTAACTCAAAGGTTCAAGGATGTGGATAATCAAACGGAATTAACACCGCAAGTCAGAGCCCGTACTACTAAGGGGCTGTTTATTCCCCGCCCTCTGTTACCAGTGTATGCACTGCTGCTGATCGCATTCGGTTGGTTTGCCGGGGAGCGTTGGCACAGCAGCGCAGCGTTGGACCACCCGATGACCGTACTCACCCAGGCAGTGCCTTCAGCCATTGCACAGCCCCGCACCGCACCGGTTAAATCCGAGGTAACCACAGTCGCCGAGAAAAACGCAGCAGAATCGCAAAAAGCCGCCGTTCAGGAAACGCCGCCAGAAGCGTTGGCCAGCGATGAACTGCCCGCACTGCGCTACAGTGCGCACGTTTATGCTTCAGAAGATAACAAACGCAGCATTACCCTGAACGGGCAACGCTATCATGAAGGCGATAGCCCAGCCCCTAATCTGGTCATTGAACAGATTCAGCAGGATGTGACTATCTTCAATTTTAACGGCGAGGTTTTCACGCTTGATGCGCTAGAGGATTGGCCGGGTGGCAAAGTTGACCTGGCAACCCCCAGTGAAAGATGAATGTTAAGCACCAAACACTCCGGCGTTTGCCGTTAGCTGTGGCCTTCTGCACGCAGTTCGTCAGTGAAAGGGGCCAACAGGCTGTTAAAGCTGCTGCATTTGGTCTGCTCTGGCGTACTGTCTCTGGTCAGGCTCTGATAGAGCGCTTCGCTGCGCTGGGGCAGCGAAGCGTAGTCTGACGGATTCCATCCCCGCTGTTTTGCCACCTTGTTAGCCACTTTGTTGATGACCGCATCACCCGGCAAATCGCTTCGGTTGCATTTGTATTTGAGGTATTTGGTGCCAGCCACCACCGATGCAAGTTGTTCGACCTGATCATTCAGGGGCACCGGTTTATTCTGGCTGGCAGAGCGTGGCTGTTGACAACCGGCCACGCCCACAAGAAACAACATAGGTACAACGCGCACAATCAGAGATAACCGCATGATAATAATCATCTTATTTTAATGAGCCGGACTCTATTTTACCAAATCCCCCTTCACTGTCACTTGTCTGTGGGAAAAAGTTTTTTTTATGCGCGCTTATCCATATCCATCCCTGTGGCGCCTATAGCTAAACCCGGCGGCGGTCAGGTCAACGTAACAGCGGAATGTTGTCGTTTTCCATCCCTGAGCAAAATTCAATTCTATGTTCACGTAACGTCGTACAACGCACAAAGAACATGCGGTGGATACCAGAAATATAGGAGCGAACCTGATTACTGCGTACCACCAGCAGGTATTCATCAGCCTGGCATTCCATACTTCGCTGTGCCACATAGGCCAGCAGATCTTTGTTCAAACTGGGGCCAGGAACTCCCGATGTCGTGGACGTTGACAGAAACACTTTGCAACTGCCTGCGCTGCCAAGAAAAACTTCCTGCCGAGCCAGAGAGTTGGTGGTGTACATGGTAATGCCAATCCCCAGTATAAACACAAACACGCTCAAGGCAGTGACAATGGCCCAGCCATAACGCCGTTTGCTGGCGGTAGGGGCTACTTCGGGCGTCGGTTCAGTTTCATCGTCAACCTCGGTATTCACCTCCTCACTCTCATTCATATCCGGCTCATCTTCCATTGCCGTATCGGGTTCGTCGGCCAACACCGGCGGCGCATAATTTTGCGTGAAAGCCTCATTATCTCCTTGGTTAGATTCGATCAGGATCTCCTGACGCAGCATAAAACCCAGTTTAGGAACGGTAGCAATAACCTCATCGTCAATCCCCATCACCTTGATCACCCGGCGCAATTTACTGACGCACTGGTTAAGATTATTGTTGCTGGAGATCATGCCGTAATCGTCCCACACTTTCTTGAATATCACTTCACGGTTAACGGGCTCACCATGATGAGCGATCAACAGCAACAATAAACGTTTTGTCGGGTTCGAAATAGGAATAGGATCGTCGGATAAATCGCTCGGCCCCAGCGTTCCTGTATCTGCATCAAAAAGGACTGTGTCGTTAAACTTATATTTCATATTATTCCCGATTAATCTTAGGAAGATAAATCAATTCTGGCAGGAATTACTGATAAATCATCAGCGAATAACTAAAAAAAACACCCCCTGAAAACAAAACTAACAAAATTGCTTCCTGAACCTTATCTGGCAGGGCAGCGGCACCAATCTCTGGCATTGTTAACACTAACCGGTCACAATGCCGTTCAACTCATTTTGAAGCAGGAAATACGATGCCTTGCCACTACCCCGCCCACTACGTTTTCGACGGCGAAAGCGATTCCTGGCAGATTACCTTTCGTGATTTCCCGTTGCAGCAAGCCGCCTGCTACAAGCGTGATGACGTTGAACTGGAGGCGCAGGAAAGCCTGTTGACGGCAATCGCCATTGAAATGGAAGAAGGCCGCCAAATACCGCCACCTTCTGCGCAGCAGGCAGACGAGATCGCCGTTCATCTGCCCGTATTGGTGCAACTGAAGTTGGAATTGCATAACCGGATGCTGGAGACAAACACCGCAAAAGCACGGCTGGCACGCCAGATGGGGCTTAACGGCGCTCAGATCGAGCGGTTGTTGGATATCACCTATGCTTCGAAGGTTGAAGTGCTGGAGCAGGCATTATTTCTGCTAGGCTATGAGGTTCATATTTCTGTCGTTGCAGTCCGCAAACCATAAATTTTTCCATGGCGGGGTAAATCTTCGCGCATTGACGCCGATGTGGTTATAACCCAACCACCTCAGTAATAAGTGAAGGCTAAATCGTCGTCATATCTGGACTGCGATCCTGCTTTGTCTTCTGGGTTATCCTGATTGCCAGCGTCAGCGCTATCGCCTGATGATAAAGGGGGCTGATTCTCTCATCTGCCCCCTTGATTATTTCTGCTACCCGCCTTATTTGCCCGGCATCATGCGGCGCAGCGTATCGTCACCTCGCAGATAATGATGGTAGAGCGCCGCCGACGTATGTGCCCCGATAATGAAGTAGCCCGTATTGGCTAGAGCTTCATGAATATCTTTGATTAGGCTGCGCATTCCAGGATCGGGTGTTACCCATTGGGGCACCTGCCAGCCCAGCAGCACCCACTCTTTCCCGCCGTAGGCTAACGTCAGCACCCCCAGGATCGGCAAAGATAAAAACAGCAGATACAACAGCCAGTGGAAAACCTTCGACCCAAGCTTCTGCCATGCTTCTAACGCCGGAGTAATAGGCGGCACCGCATTACGCTGACGCAGGCAGAGACGCAAAAACATCAGTACAAAAACCGACAGACCGAAATTGAAATGCAAATTCTTAACCAGATCGATATCGTCTTCTGGCACCGAGTCTTTCAGCAACATCGCGCTGTAAGTCAAGATCACCATCAACAACGTCAGCCAATGCAGAATAATTTGCGATTTAGCAAAGCGTGCCACCATAACGATTACCTCTCCCAATCCATAAAAGAATACGGGTTAAAGATAGTCGGGAAATGATGAAGAAAACCTTAATAAAAGAAAAAAACCGGGGATCTCCCCGGCTTCAGACTGCTGACAAAGCCCGTTATTAGGGAGAGCGTGCCGAAGGGGTCGTAGCGGCGTAAGCCGCCGGAGCGCCCCTCGGTGCGCTAGGCCCGAGTATCTCGGGTTCAAAAGCGACTTTGTCATCAACCTCAAACTGGGGATCTCCCCGGCTTATATCCCTTACTTGGCTGCGGCGCTACCGGCTTTCGCTGGTGCCATCAGGCCATCGGCGCGGAACATGGCTTTAATACCGCGCACCGCCTGACGGATACGATCCTGATTCTCGATCAGTGCAAAACGCACATGGGTATCCCCATAATCGCCAAACCCTATGCCTGGCGAGACGCACACTTTAGCATCGGCCAACAGGCGCTTAGCGAACTCCAGCGACCCTAAATGCGCATAGGCATCGGGGATCTTCGCCCAGACGTACATCGATGCCTTGGGGTTCTCCACCATCCAGCCCGCCTCATGCAACCCTTTCACCAACACGTTGCGGCGCTGGCGATACTGTTCGGCAATGTCGCGAACGCACTGCTGATCGCCTTCTAGGGCGGCAATAGCCGCCACCTGCAGCGGGGTAAACGTGCCGTAATCGTGGTAACTTTTAATACGTGCCAGCGCATTGACCAGTTCGGGGTTACCCACCATAAAACCGATACGCCAGCCCGCCATATTGTAGCTTTTCGACAGGGTAAAGAATTCGACTGCAATGTCCTTCGCCCCCGGCACCTGCATGATAGACGGTGCTTTCCAGCCGTCATACACGATGTCGGCATAGGCCAGATCGTGGATCACCAGAACATCGTACTGTTTTGCCAGCGCCACCACCCGCTCGAAGAAATCCAGCTCCACACACTGCGCGGTGGGGTTGGACGGGAAGCCGAGGATCATCATCTTCGGCCGCGGAATGGTTTCACGAATGGCGCGCTCCAGCTCACCAAAGAAATCGCCCCCGTCCACCAGCGGCACCGAGCGCACTTGTGCACCGGCAATCACCGCGCCGTAAATATGAATCGGGTAGCTCGGGTTCGGCACCAGCACGGTATCGCCATGATCAAGCGTTGCCAGCATCAGGTGCGCCAACCCTTCTTTCGAGCCGATAGTGACAATCGCTTCGCTGTCAGGATCGATATCGACCTGATAGCGCTGCTGATACCAGTTGGAGATCGCACGGCGCAAGCGCGGAATTCCGCGCGACGTGGAGTAACCGTGCGTATCGTCACGCTGCGCCACGGTGCAGAGTTTTTCGACGATATGCGCGGGCGTCGGGCCGTCGGGGTTGCCCATGCTGAAATCGATAATATCCTCACCGCGACGGCGTGCAGCCATCTTCAGTTCAGAAGTGATATTAAAAACGTAAGGGGGAAGACGTTCAATGCGCGTAAAACGGCGCGGACTGTGATCAGCCATAGATTCCTCGAAGAGACGTGAGCGCCCGGACCGTCCGAGCGACGCTGGCCACGTTGTGGCCGGATATCGAACATAGCGCAGCCTCATCAGGCTGTCGAGCCCCCGATAACCCTTTTTTTACCGTTTCAGTGCCGCAAACTCCGCCGCCAGCAATCCCAACTGCCAATCATTGCACCACTGCCCTGCCAGGCGATAGTTATCCCGCAGCGTGCCCTCCAGCCTGAAACCGCAGCCTTCCAGCAGACGGCGCGAAGCGATATTCCCTTCGGTCACGGTGGCATTCATTTTGTGAAAACCACAGGCATTAAAGGCAAAATCTAACACTGCCAGCAGCGATTCTTTGCCATACCCTTTTCCCTGTGCTTCCGGCAAGCTGCCAAACCCAACTTCTGCCTGCTGGAAAGGTACCCACTCTGGGCGAAAACCCGTGATACCCAGTGCTTTGCCACTCGCTTTCTCACGCATCACCAGGCATAGCCAGCGTTCGCTGTGTTTATCCCACGCCGGTAAGCGCGCCTCAAAACGTGCCCGGATCTCACTTTCCGCCATCGGATCGGCGATATAACGCATCACCTCGGGTTCCTGGTATAAACGCCGGAACAATGGCCAGTCATCCACCGTGATCGATTGCAGGATTAAGCATGGCGTTTGCCATTTCATCAGCTCAGTCTCCGAAAAACGAAAAAGAGGATATTACGAATGAAAGATATCCCTTTATTTTCCTCTATTAAATCCAGATAATCATTAACGTCATAACAACAGAACAGCAACACTACTCCCCTACACCCCTCGCCGCCCGCTGGTGGCATAAGGAGAACGCTATGGCTTCATTACTCATCGAAGATATTCCTACCGCCATTAAAGCCGTCAAACAGCAGTTGCGCCAGGCATTACCTAACTACCGCGAGGTGTTTTTGGCGTTAGAAGACAATATCCGCCAACAAGTTGCATGCATCCGTCAGGAACTCGCTGCGGGACAAAACCCTGTCCCGCAGATAGACGCTGAAGATATTCTGCAACAGCGCGTCAGCGAACAGCAAAAAGCGCTGATCAGACAACGCGGCGCCTGTGCCATTCGCGGCGTATTTCCACGCAGCAAAGCAGAAGCCTGGAACCAGGAGATCGGTGACTATCTTGATCGCAATAACTTTGTCGAACGCCTGAAGAATGCCGCTGAAGATAACTATTTCGGCAAGCTGGCCGCCAGCAAACCGCAGATCTACGGTATTTACTGGTCCAAACCGCAGGTGGAAGCCCGGCAGGATCAGCGGATGCACGCGGTACAGGTGTTTCTGAACAGCCTGTGGGAAACCGAGAGCAACGGCAAACAGCATTTTGACCCAACGCGGGTGACCACTTATGCCGATCGCACCCGCCGCCGCCCGCCGAACTCGTCTTCATTGGGCCTGTCGCCACACGTGGACAGCGGTACCATCGAACGCTGGCTGGATGAGAACTTCCGCTATGTCTATCGCCACGTTTTTTCCGGCGACTGGCAGCGCTATGATCCGTTTGCCGCCGACGGCCGTACCGCAGTGCGCGAGATCGCATCACCGGCGGTCTGTTCAATGTTCCGCACTTTCCAAGGCTGGACGGCGCTGACGCCGCAGCGTACCAACGCCGGTACGCTGAACCTGGTGCCGATTGCCAATGCGATGGCCTATGTGCTGTTGCGTGCGCTGCAGGATGATGTCGCGGACGACGACTTGTGCGACGCCGCGCCTGGGCGGGCGTTGTCGATCTCAGAGAAGTGGCATCCTCTTTTACTGCAAGGGATTTCCCCTATTCCCGATCTGGAAGCGGGCGATACCGTGTTCTGGCACTGTGACGTGATCCATGCTGTTGAAAATGAACACCACGGCGAATTCGACAGTAACGTGATGTACATTGCTGCCGCGCCGGGCTGTGATAAAAACGATGCCTATCTGCAACGCCAGTTGCCAAGCTTCCTGTCGGGTAAAACGCCGCCGGATTTCGCCGCGGATGATTTTGAAGTGGATTTTATCGACCGCGCGACCGTCGATCAGCTGACACCGCTCGGTAAAGCCCAGCTTGGCATTAAGTGATTCCCATGCGGATAAGCCGATGCCACAGCAATAGCTGTGGCATCCAGACAGAGATTACCAACGATGCCCTGGAGGGCCGGGGCGATAGTAGCCGGGTGGTGGCGGCGGAGCCATGCGGTATTCATACGCACGGCCGCGCCATTCCCGCGGAGGAGGCCCGTAATAGATGACCCGTGGCGGTGGGCCATAGTAGTAATCACGTGGGCGATAATGTTTATGCCAGCCACGTGGCTCGCGCCAGCGACCACCGTCCCAATAATAACCACGCTCGTCACGATCGCCGACGTGCAGTGACAGGCCGGGAACGTTTACGCCGATGGAAACACCCGCCTGGCTCACCGCCGGTAATGACAGTGGCAATAACGCTGCCAGCAACAACAAGACTTTTTTCATTTGCTAACTCCCAGAGAGCGTAACCGGTCTTTTCACCGAGAACAGTAGCGCCGCACCGGTTGCCACTCTATAGGATAATTACCCAATTACACCGTCCAGACACATCCTCCACAATTTCCACACATTTAACGCAGGCCAGGTGAAAAATAACCCGTTGATTTATAATAATTATTAAAACCCTCTCTTTGGCCGCTCATGCAGTAACGGATCTCAGTGTAAACCGCGAATATGCCTGATGGATCAGGGGGCGGGACAACTTACAGGTGCATCCCCAGCATCTGGCGCAAATGAGCCCCCGCCCCCAGTAACCCGGGTTGCGCATGGGTGATCATAAACACCGGGATTTCACGCACGTAATCTTTGAAGCGGCCTTTGTCTTCAAAGGCGGTGCGGAAACCGGACGCTTTAAAGAACTCCATAAAACGCGGCACGATGCCGCCGGCAATATACACCCCACCGAAAGTGCCCAGATTCAACGCCAGGTTGCCGCCAAAACGCCCCATAATCACGCAGAACAACGAAAGCGCACGACGGCAGTCAGTGCAACTGTCTGCTAACGCGCGCTCGGTGATATCTTTAGGCGCTAACTTTTCTGGCGAGCGGTGATCGGCTTTCACAATCGCGCGATACAGATTCACCAGCCCTGGGCCAGACAGCACGCGCTCGGCAGAAACGTGCCCCACTTCGGCGCGCAGCACTTCCAGGATGATGTCCTCTTCCTCGCTGTTTGGCGCGAAGTCCACGTGCCCCCCCTCACCCGGCAGGCTCACCCAGCGGCGGTTAACGTGCACCAGATGCGCCACGCCCAGGCCAGTACCGGCACCGTACACCGCGATCGGCTTATCTTTTTGCGCTTTACCGCCGCCAAATTGCAGCACGTCGGCGTCAGTCAGCATCGGAATAGCCATAGATACCGCGGTGAAATCGTTAATCACTTCCAGATGGCTGAACCCCAGATTGGCCTTCATCTCTTTGATGGAAAAAGCCCAGGTGTGGTTAGTCATTGCCACCCAATCTTCGGTGACCGGGCAGGCAATGGCGATGCAGGCGCTCTGAACCTCCAACTGATGCTCGGCCAGGTATTGACGAATCACCGCTTCCAGGCTGTCAAACTCCAGGCCTGAATAGGTTTTCGCCTGAGCGATCTCACCCGTCTCAACGGTGCAGAGCGCCAGGCGCGCATTAGTGCCGCCAACATCACCTACGAGGGCATAGGACATCGGTGTTTTCTCCATAAAGTAAGTAATAAGAAACTGGCTACACTGTAAAATCACACCGCGGAAACAACAATCGTCATTCTGTTACCCGCTGTTCAATAGCGAGCTGGATCACAAAAATCGTTTCAGCCAGCGCAGGATAAGGGCTAAGCCAGCGCATATTCCGCTGCCGCATGCGCATGAATAGCTGTGGTGTCAAACACCGGTACCGCAGCATCCTCTGCCCCCACCAGCAGGCTGATTTCCGTGCAGCCAAAAATAATGCCCTGCGCGCCCTGTTGCTCCAGATTACCCATAATCCGGCGATACTCATCGCGCGAGGCAGCGCAAATCTTCCCCAGGCACAGTTCTTGATAAATGATGCGATGCACGATCTCGCGATCGGCCTCGGCTGGCGTGATCACCTCAATATCAAACTTATCCTGCAAGCGCCCACGGTAAAAATCCTGTTCCATGGTAAAACGCGTACCCAGCAGCCCAACGCGGCGGATCTTTTGCTGGCGCACCTGCAGCGCGGTGGCATCGGCGATGTGGATCAACGGCAAACCGCTGGCCTGCTCAACCACATCGGCCACTTTGTGCATGGTGTTGGTACAAATCACGATCGCCTCAGCACCGGCGGCACGCAGCGACGCGGCAGCACTCGCCAGCAGGCGGCCTGCGCCCTCCCAATCCCCCTGATGCTGCAAACGTTCAATCTCATGAAAATCGACGCTGTAGAGCACGATTTTAGCCGAATGCAGACCGCCGAGCCGGGCCTTCACCTGTTCGTTGATCATCCGGTAATAAGGTATGGTGGATTCCCAGCTCATCCCGCCCAATAAGCCCAGCACTTTCATTATGTTCTCCTGGTTATTTTGTCCGTGAACATCCCGCCAGGCGCGGCTCAAACCAGCGCTGACGCAGGGTATCGTATACCCAGTTGTAACACAGGGTATAGGGCAGGAAGAACAGGAAGAAACCGATCTCCAGCATAAAGGCTTGGGCCAGCGACATATTCATGACCAGAGCAACCAGCGGCAAACCAATCACGATAAAGCCGCCTTCAAAACCCAGGGCATGAAAAATACGCACCTTCAGGTTACGCACCACGCGACTGGTCGGCCATAGCCGATCAAACACCGTGTTATAAGTCATGTTCCACAGCATGGCGACGGTTGACAGCATAATCGTCAAGCTCCCCATCTGTAGCAGTGAACGATTAAGTAACCACGCCCCGATCGGCGCACAAATCGCGATAGCGATGGCCTCAAAACCCACGGCATGGACGATGCGTTCAACCAACGACTTGTTTTGCAATTGCATAAATCACCTGCTTTTTGACTGTTTCTGGAAAAGTTGGGTGATTATCATCGCTTTTTTGCGTAGATTAAAAATGGGTTCCATCGATAAAGTAGATATATTATGCATTATTCTCCCGAAGCCTTGCAGGCGTTTGTTGAAGCGGCCGCGCTGGGATCGTTTTCTGCCGCCGCGCGCAAGCTGCGCAAAAGCCAGTCCACCATCAGTACCGCTATCGCCAATCTGGAAGCCGATCTTGGGTTGACGCTGTTCAATCGCGAGGCGCGCCAGCCGGTGCTAACCCCTGCTGGCCGCAAAGTGCTCGGCCATGTGCAGGAGATCCTCACGGCCAGCGAACGCCTTGAGGCGCTGAGTATCCGGCTGGGCGATCGGGTTGAACCGCGTTTAACCATCGTCTTTTCCGATACCTATCAGCCCAATCATCACGATAACTTGCTGAAACACTTCGAGCAGCGCTATCAGGATATTGAACTGGAATGCATGATCGCCGAAGACGACGACGTGCTGGATCTGTTGCAGATTGGCCGGGCGCATCTGGGGATGCTGGCGGTGCAGCCGAGTTATCCGCCCGATATCGCCTTCGCCAGGCTGCCGGAACAGACCGAAATGGGGCTGTTTGTCGCCCATGAACACCCGCTGACACGCATCCCGGCACTCACCCAGGCACACCTTGCCAACAGCCGCCAGCTCTATCTCAATACCTATACCGGCAGCGATGCCGCCAAGCCACAGGGGCCGGTGTGGTCGGCACCCAGCTATCTGATGCTGTTGGAAATGGCGGAACAGGGGTTCGGCTGGGCCGTGCTGCCGCACTGGCTGGTGAAGCAGTATGGGCAACAGCGCCTGACAGAGCTGAAAATACGCGGCTGGCCCAAGCTGATTTCGGTGGATGCGGTGTGGTCAAAACTCACCCCGCCGGGGCCGGCGGGGTTTTGGCTGTTGGATCGCCTGTTGGAAAATGCCGAAGATCAGGCTGCGGCATTGCGCGACTGAATGGCGCGGGAGATGGTATCCAGCAATTCAGGAATATCCATCTTCGGCAGCATCACTTCAATAAACACCAGTTGTTCACGGCCATTCACTTCAGCCAGCGCCTGAGACAATTGTTCAGGCTCACTCACGTGCAGGCATTTCACCTGATGCCCCAGCGACAGCGCCTGTGGTAACCGCGTCCAGTCCCACTGGGCAATGTCGTTATAGCGCTGTTCCGGGCCGTGGATTGCCCGCTCCACGGTATAGCCATTGTTATTGAGCAGGAAAACGACCGGCTTTTGGCCATCGCGCAGCATCGATCCCAGCTCCTGAATCGTCAGTTGGGCTGCACCATCACCAATCAGCAACAGCACCCGGCGATCCGGCTCGGCGGTTTGTACGCCGAACGCCGCTGGCAACGTAAAACCGATCGAGCCCCACAGGGATTGGACGATGAACCGGCAGCCTCGCGGCAGATTCAGCGACGCGGCGCCAAAGCATGAGGTTCCCTGATCGGCAATCAGGATATCCCCCGGTTGCAGGAAGTTCTGCATTTGCTGCCAAAAGCCATGCTGATCCAAGCCACTGCCGTTCGGATCCGGCAATAAGGGGCGTTTGATGGCGGGCAACTGCCACTGCTTGGCTAACGACAGCGTTAATTGATGCAGGGCTTTGACCGCGTCACGCATCGGGATCTGGCTGAACACCTGCTGCCCTACCCGCGCTTCAAAGGGTTGGATATCGATACATTTCTCATTGGGCAAATTGTGGCTGAACCCTGCCGTGATGGTATCGGTAAAGCGCACGCCAACGTTAATCACCACATCGGCACCTTCAATCAACTGTTTTACCTGAGGATCGCTGGCTGCTGCGGCATAGGTGCCGGTAAAACAGGCATGGCTTTCATCCAACACGCTTTTGCCTAACAGCAGGGTTGAATGGGGAATATTTACCTCATTCATCCACTGTTCCAGTACGGTTTCTGCGCCAAATCGTTCGGCAAGGAAATCCGCCAGCAGGGAAACGCGCTGCGCCGCCTGCAGTTTCTCCCGCGCAGCGGCGATAAATGCCTGTAACGACGCATCGGAAAGGTTCGGCTGGCGCAACATCAGCGGCGCCGGGCGCGAAGTCAGCGGAGCTTCAGCCACATCGCTCGGTAACAGCAGGTATACTGGGCGCCGTTCAAACAGCGCGGTAGTCAACAGGCGATCGATTTCTGCTTCGGCGTTGCTGGCGGTCAGGTTGGCCTGCGCCACGGTTACCTCTTTCGCCATACGGGCAAAATGGCCGAAATCCCCATCTCCTAAGGAATGGTGCAGCAGATCGCCGGCGCGTTGCGCACGCAGCGCCGGAGAACCCACCACATGGATCACCGGCAGATACTCGGCGTAGCTGCCAGCAATACCGTTAATCGCACTCAGTTCCCCCACGCCAAAGGTGGTCAGCAACGCCGCGGCCGGTTTGCAACGGGCGTAACCATCGGCAGCATAGGCGGCATTCAACTCATTGGCGCAGCCTACCCAGGTGATTTGTGGGTGATCGATAACATGATCGAGAAATTGCAGGTTGTAATCTCCCGGCACACCAAAGAAATGCCGAATGCCAATCTGTGCTAAACGATCGAGGAGGTAATCAGCCACCGTGTAGTTTTTGCTCATGATCATTACCTGCGTGAAGGTAGAGATGTTAATTTTAAGTATTGAAGATGTTGCACAAATTTCGAGCTTTCGCCTAAAAAGGGCACTGGCAACCTTACTTTACATCTGCGTACTGAATCGCCCTCGGAAGGATAAATGGCATGTGGATGAATTTGCGTGATCGGGCGCGCTGACGGTTGCCATGAAAACGCATACATTGAAACTCGTTTTCACTTTTGCCGATGAGGATTGGTATGGTCTATCAAGCAGACTCTGCGCGTTATCAGGATATGGAATACCGCCGCTGTGGCCGCAGCGGGCTGAAGCTCCCTGCAGTTTCACTGGGGATGTGGCACAACTTTGGTGATAGCACGCTGTATGATAATGCGCGCAACCTGGTGTGCCGCGCTTTCGATCTCGGTATTACCCATTTTGATCTGGCCAATAACTATGGGCCGCCGCCGGGGTCTGCCGAAGAGAATTTCGGCCGCATTCTGCATAACGATCTCAAGCCTTATCGCGATGAGCTGATTATCTCCTCCAAGGCAGGTTACACCATGTGGCAAGGCCCTTACGGTGATTGGGGATCGAAGAAATACCTGGTCGCCAGTTTGAATCAAAGCCTGAAGCGGATGGATCTCGATTACGTGGATATCTTCTACCACCACCGCCCAGATCCGGATACCCCGCTGGAAGAAACCATGGCGGCTCTCGATTTGCTGGTGCGTCAGGGTAAAGCGCTGTACATCGGGCTGTCGAACTACCCGGCCGATCTGGCGCGGCAGGCTTTTACTCTTCTGCAACAGCTCGGCACGCCGTGCGTGATTCACCAGCCGAAATACTCCATGTTTGAACGCTGGGTAGAGCCGGAACTGTTGGATACGCTGGAAACCCATGGTGTGGGTTCTATCGCTTTTTCACCGCTGGCAGGAGGAATTCTGACCGATCGTTACCTGCACGGCATTCCGCAGGATTCGCGGGCGGCCAGCAGTAGCCGATTCCTGAAGCCCGAACAGCTCACCGAAGAGAAGTTGCAGAAAGTTCGCCGCCTGAATGCTCTGGCTGAACAACGTGGGCAGAAGCTGTCACAAATGGCGCTGGCCTGGGTATTGCGCAACGATCGTGTCACGTCCGTTTTAATTGGTGCCAGTAAAACCAGCCAGATTGAAGATGCGGTGGGTATGCTGGCTAATCGCGCATTTACCGCCGAGGACATTGCCGAGATCGACACTATTTTGATGTAATCGCTTACAAAAGCACCGGCTTGATGCCGGTGCTTTGCCGGATTTAAATCACGTTGCTAATCAACAGGTAACCGTTTAGCCCCACCACCACCAGCACAATCAGTTTACCAACATACTGAATGGTGCGGCTGTTAACTAAATCCCCCATCAGTTCGCGGTTACCGGTGAACGCCAGCAGCGGCACCAGCGCCAAGGCGATGCCAAAACTCAGCACCACCTGGCTCAGCACCAGAATACGTGTGGCATCCAGCCCCATCATCACAACGATAAACGACGGCAACATGGTGACCACTCGCCGCACCCAGAGCGGGATATAGAAATTCACGAATCCCTGCATCACCACCTGCCCCGCCAAGGTTCCCACTACGGTAGAAGAAAGGCCGGCAGCCACCAGGCTCAAACCAAAGATGGTTGCAGCGGCATTACCCAACAGCGGCTGCAACGTCAGATAGGCCTGATCGAGATCGGCAATGCCGCTGTGGCCGTTAAAGTGAAAAGCAGCGGCTGCGGTAGCCATCATCGCCAGATTGACAAAACCGGCAATGATCATCGCTAGCGCTACGTCGATTTTGGTCGAAGCATAGCGTTCGGCTCGCGTATGTTTACCTGCCGTTTGCGTCAGCGAAGAGTGCAGATAAATCACGTGCGGCATGATCGTGGCCCCCAGCACACCAGCGGCAAGGAATACCGCATCGCTGTTGGGCAAATCCGGTATTGCCATCCCTCTCAACAACCCACTCAACTGCGGCTGGGAAAAGACCATTTCGACAATATAGGCCGCCGCCACAAACAGCAGCAGGCCGCCGATCACCAGTTCCAACGGTTTCTGCCCACGTTTTTGCAGCATCAGGATCAGGAAGGTAGCAATACCGGTGAGAACGGTGCCCTCCAGCAACGACACACCCAGCAACATTTTAAAACCGATCGCCGCGCCGATAAATTCGGCCAGATCGGTGGCGATCGCAATAATCTCTGCCTGCACCCAGTAAGCCCATACGATGGGGCGCGGAAAACGATCGCGGATATGTTCGGCCAGGTTTTTGTCCGTGGCAATGCCCAGTTTGGCAGAAAGCAGCTGGATCAGCATCGCCATGACGTTAGCCCAGACCACGACCCACAGCAGCTGGTAGCCGAAAGATGCGCCGGATTGGATATTGGTGGCAAAGTTACCGGGATCGATATAGCCGATGGCCGCAATAAACGCGGGGCCCATCAGAGAAAGTTTGGCCTTTCTGGATGAGCGACTGGAAGCACTGTCAACTACGCGGCTGTTCAGCATATCGTGAAGCCCTTACTCATGTTACGCTTACTTTCATCTTACACAAATGATAATGATTATCAAATGCATTTATAACCGGTAACACTTATCTCTGTGATAGCTGGCAACGAAGGATTTACCGAACAGATCGCCTGAAATCTTAGCGTTTCTTCCCCCCAGAACAGGGTGTAAAGAGCGAAGAGCGCTTAATAGCCAAATTAGCACAAAAATGCTACTTACGCGCAAATTTATTAACATTGTGATCTCAGTTGTTTTACCGTAATGACTTGAGATTTTCCTGACAATGACTTTCTACATTTGCAATGGATATCTCGTTTTTAAATGCGGCGTTACATAAAATGACAACCGAAATTCAGCCTGCCTCAAATTTGGAGCAAACATGTCCCCTATTGCGCACTTTGCGTTAGCGTTGGTGGTGGTCGCGATCCTGGCACTGTTAGTGTGCCGCGATCGCAAAAGCATCCGCATTCGCTATGTTATCCAGTTATTGGTTATTGAAGTATTACTGGCCTATTTCTTCCTGCATTCGGAAGCGGGTTTAGGCTTTGTTAAAGGATTTGCGGCGCTGTTTGACAAGCTGCTCGGGTTTGCAGGTCAAGGGACTGATTTTGTGTTCGGCGGTATGGGTGACAAAGGTTTGGCCTTCTTCTTCCTGAAGGTATTGTGCCCCATCGTGTTTATCTCTGCGCTGATCGGTATTCTGCAATACATTAAGGTGCTGCCGTTTATTATCCGCATTATCGGTACCGTGCTGTCGAAAGTGAACGGCATGGGGAAACTGGAATCCTTCAACGCCGTCAGTTCGTTGATCCTCGGCCAGTCTGAAAACTTCATTGCCTATAAGGATATCCTCGGCAAGATGTCTGAAAAACGCATGTACACCATGGCGGCTACCGCGATGTCGACGGTATCCATGTCCATCGTGGGTGCTTACATGACCATGCTGGATGCGAAATATGTCGTGGCCGCATTGGTATTGAACATGTTCAGCACCTTTATCGTGCTTTCCCTGGTCAACCCTTATAACACTAATAATGAAGAAGAACTGCACCTGGGCAACCTGCACGAAGGCCAGAGCTTCTTTGAAATGTTGGGGGAATACATTCTGGCAGGCTTCAAGGTTGCCATTATTGTGGCAGCCATGCTGATTGGCTTTATCGCCCTGATTGCCGCACTTAACGGCCTGTTCAGCGCCATCTTTGGCTTGAGCTTCCAGGACATCCTCGGTTACTTCTTCTATCCATTCGCCTGGATTATGGGGATCCCGCAGCACGAAGCGTTGCAAGTGGGCAGTATCATGGCCACCAAGCTGGTTTCCAACGAATTCGTCGCTATGATGGAACTGCAGAAAATGTCTGCGGAGCTGTCACCGCGTAGCCTGGGCATTCTGTCCGTGTTCCTGGTGTCTTTCGCCAACTTCTCTTCTATCGGCATCGTTGCCGGGGCGATCAAAGGGCTGAACGAACAACAGGGTAACGTAGTGTCACGCTTTGGGCTGAAGTTGGTTTACGGCTCTACCCTGGTGAGCATTCTGTCTGCTTCCATTGCCGGGTTGGTATTGGGCTGATCGTTTAACACTCAGAAAAAGCCACTTCGGTGGCTTTTTTATTATCTATAATTTGAGCCGAAGAAAACACTGGAAAGCAAAAAGCCGACCCAAAGGCCGGCTTTTTAAATGGTGGTGGAGCTAGACGGGATCGAACCGTCGACCTCTTGCATGCCATGCAAGCGCTCTCCCAGCTGAGCTATAGCCCCACAAGTGTGGTACGCATTAACCGGCGTTACGGTGTTTAACACCCACCTTCACTGAGAAAGGTTGGTGGAGCTAGACGGGATCGAACCGTCGACCTCTTGCATGCCATGCAAGCGCTCTCCCAGCTGAGCTATAGCCCCAATCCACAATCATAAAGTCCTGTGAACGGGGCGCATAATATGAAACCCCTGAAAAACTGTCAACGGCTAAATTGAATTCCTCGATCAAGCGCTGAAAAAGCCGCCAAATCAGCGCGTTTAGCGCTAAAAAATCATCATTATGGGCAAAAATAAACCGGATAAAAAAAGCCCTGCAAATCGCTTTACAGGGCTTATCGGCTTCAGATGCTAACGGGAATCATCAGGCCTGGGCTTCGCGCTCGGCGATATAGGCCAGCGCCTGATCGATACGCTTCAGGGAACGCGCCTGGCCGATAGCCTGCACGGTAACGTCCATGCCCGGTGATTGACCAACACCGGTGACCGCAACGCGCAGCGGCATCCCCACTTTACCCATGCCGACGCCCAGTTCGTCCGCCGTGCCCTGAATGGCATCATGCACATTTCCCGGCGTCCAATCGGTAATCGCGGCCAGTTTGGCACGCACCGCCTCCAGCGGTTGGCGCGCAACCGGGCGCAGGTGTTTCTTCGCGGCATCAGCATCAAACTCGCTGAAGTCCTGATAGAAGTAGTGGCATGACTCCGCCATTTCCTTCAGCGTTTTGCAACGCTCACCCAGCAGCTTAACGATATCTTTCAGTTCCGGACCGTTACGGGTTTCAATCCCCTGCTGTTCGATATGCCATGCCAGATACACGGCCACTTCTTCCGCTGGCATATGGTTAATGTAGTGATGATTCAGCCACTGCAATTTTTCAGTGTTGAAAGCACTGGCGGATTTATTGATTGCTTCCAGCGTGAACAGCGCCTTCATCTCGTCAATCGAGAAGATTTCTTGATCGCCATGGGACCACCCCAAGCGCACCAGATAGTTCAGCAACGCCTGCGGCAGGTAGCCATCATCACGATACTGCATCACCCCGACTGCGCCGTGGCGTTTGGACAACTTTTTACCGTCATCGCCCAGAATCATCGAGACGTGAGCATACTCAGGCACCGGTGCGCCCAGCGCTTTCAGGATGTTGATCTGGCGCGGCGTGTTGTTGATATGGTCTTCGCCGCGGATCACATGGGTAATTTCCATATCCCAGTCATCAACCACCACGCAGAAGTTATAGGTTGGTGCGCCGTCGGTGCGGCGAATGATCAGATCGTCCAGTTCCTGGTTGCTGAACTCGATCGGGCCACGGATTTTATCATCAAAAATAACCGAGCCTTCCTGCGGGTTACGGAAACGCACCACGTGGGGCTCATCAGCGGCATGGCTGCACTGGCTGTCACGGCAATGGCCGTCATAGCGCGGCTTTTCGCCGTTTTCCATTTGGGTTTCACGTAACGCTTCCAGACGCTCTTTGGAGCAATAGCATTTATAAGCCGTGCCCTGTTCCAGCATTTCGTCGATCACCGCGTTATAGCGATCGAAACGTTTGGTCTGGAAATAGGGGCCTTCATCCCAATCCAGGTTCAACCAGTTCATGCCATCCATAATTGCGTCGATCGCATCCTGGGTTGAGCGTTCGAGATCGGTATCTTCAATACGCAACACAAACTCACCACCGGCGTGGCGGGTGAACAACCAGGAGTAAAGCGCAGTACGGGCACCGCCGACGTGGAGATAACCGGTCGGGCTCGGTGCGAAACGGGTTTTGATTTTCATTGGGTTCACAGCCTTATTACGCAACGCGTGTCGGCAGGGTGCCGACCATTGCTCGGAATTTAAAAAGTGGCCGACATTCTACCACTCCATATCAATTCCTCAACGCTGACACGACATTGCCGGGCAGCATTACGCCAGGTTTGCGGGCTATTTCGCACAGAAATGGGCAAAGAATCAGCGCCGTTGCTGATAAATATCCCATCCTGCCTAATTTTGCGGCGAACGAATAAAAACGCTTTAAAAACCGTTGACTCACTTTCAACTATCCCTATAATGCGACTCCAACAAGACGGGGCGATTAGCTCAGTTGGTAGAGCATCTCCTTTACACGGAGGGGGTCGGCGGTTCGAGCCCGTCATCGCCCACCATCTTGTTAAAATGAGAAAAATGAGGGTGATTAGCTCAGTTGGTAGAGCATCTCCTTTACACGGAGGGGGTCGGCGGTTCGAGCCCGTCATCACCCACCACTCATTTTCTTGTTTAACAGTAACCTGGAAGTCCTGAAGTGGGTGATTAGCTCAGTTGGTAGAGCATCTCCTTTACACGGAGGGGGTCGGCGGTTCGAGCCCGTCATCACCCACCACTTCTGCGGGTCGTTAGCTCAGTCGGTAGAGCAGTTGACTTTTAATCAATTGGTCGCAGGTTCGAATCCTGCACGACCCACCAATACAGAAAAAAGCGCCTTTAGGCGCTTTTTTCGTATATATTCCACCATCAACTTTCCAAACACCCGATATAACAGAATCCCCTGTGGTCGTGTTGGATGAGAACCTGCGTTCAGGTTCGACAAAATCGTCGGGAACGATTTTGAACAGCGCTTGCGCTGGCCCGTAGGGCGAGTCTCATGGATGAGACGAGTAAATGGCGAAGCGAGACGACAACGCGCAGCGTTGCCCGAAGGCCGAGTCAATCCTGCACGAACTCCACAGTGCTCAAACAGACCATCAATCCAAATCATACAGCGAATGCAAAAGGTGCCCCCTCCCAACTCTTTTCCTAAGGAGAGAGGGCTAGTTAACCTTATAAAACAGCCAACCATCAAGCCGCCAGCGTAGCCCCGCCGTCAATCACAATATCTTGCAACGTAATATGGCTGGCGCGCTCCGAGGCCAGGAACAGAACGGCGTCGGCAATCTCCTGCGGCTGAGCAATTTTCCCGAGCGGGATCCCGAGCTTAAACTGTTCAGGGAAGCCATTAATCGTCTTACGCTCACCGCTTTCGTCCTGCCACATGCCGCGCTGCATGGGCGTATTGGTGGATCCTGGGGAAACCAGGTTACAGCGCACCCCGTAGGGCGCCATCTCTAACCCCACCGTGTGACACAGGCTGCGCAGGGCGGCTTTAGAAGCGCAGTAAGCCGCCATGCCGACGCGCGGCACGTGGGCAGCGTTAGAGGCTACGCTGACGATCGCCCCGCGCCGCTGGCGGCGGAATACCGGCAACGTCTGGCGGAACATATTGAACGCCCCGCCCGCATTCACCGCCATGCAGGCCAGCCAGTCGGCGCTGCTGGTTTCATCGGCCAAGCCCATGCGCAAGATCCCCGCCCCATTCACCAGCACATCCAGCTCTGGCTGTGCCGCCAATAACCGCCGACAAACGCGATCGACGGCCTCACCGTCGGCAATATCCAGCACCTCGGTGCGGAACGGATAATCCTGACCATCAAAACGTAAATCGAAGCCAGTCACCTCGGCACCGCACTGCACGAACGCCAGCGCCGTTTGATAACCAATCCCCGCCCCGGCCCCGGTCACCCACACCCGCTTAGCGGTAAAATCGTATCCGTTAACCATCAGGATTTCCCCTGAGAAAGCAGCGCCCACCAGCTATCAATCGTGGGGGATTTTGCCAACGCGATAAAATCGATATCCTCGCGGATCTTGCGCCAACGGGTCGCTAACTCCATGATGCGCACCGAATCCAGGCCATAATCAATCAGGTTTTCATCATTGCCGATGTCTTCGCTGTCTTCATCGAGCAATGGAATGATCTGTTGGCGAAGGGCATCAATACTGATCGTGCCCGGCAGCAGATCGGCGGTCATCACCACACGGCCACAGCGCCCGGCGGTATAGCGCAGCGCCATCAGGTGTTCATCCTGTGAAAAATCCGCCAAACCATCGGCAACCATGAATGGCTTGATATTGCGCATAAACGCGTCGATGGCGGTGGTCATACAGCCGATATGGGCATAGACCCCGCAGATAATCAGTTGATCGCGCCCGCTTTCCTGCAAAATCTCCTGCAACGGTGAGCGATGAAAGGCGCTGTAACGCCATTTCACCAGCACGGTATCGTCAGCATCCGGCGCCAATGCGCTAACCACCGCCTGCTGCTCGGGGTGTTTGTTCAGGCCCGACCCCCACATATCGTTCAACAGCGCCCGATCTTCATCACTCTGCTGATTAGGCTGTGCGGTATAAAACACCGGGATACCCTGTTCTTTGCAGTAGCGGCGCAGCTTGGCGATATTCTCTATCACCTGCTTAATCAGCGGGCTGTCCTCGCCCCAGAAGTTGAGGAAATACTGCTGCATATCGTGGATCAACAATGCGGCACGCGGCGGCTCAAAAGCCCAGCTCACCTTGTTGACGGGCAATTCGCTCGGCGTTGGCAGCGCGTAATCGTTAAGTTTAGGAATGGCCATGGTTTATTCTCCCTGAGCCTGAGTTAAATGTTGACGCAGATATTGTTTATCGACCTTGCCGACCGGGGTTAACGGCAGCGACTCCACCTGAATAAAGCGATCGGGCAATTTGAACTCTGCCACGCCCTGCTCACGCAGATGGCGGCGCAGCGCCACCGGTTTTACGGCGCGGTGCGCCACAATAAAGGCGCAGCTTTTCTCCCCCATCAGCGTATCCGGCATCGAAACCAGCGCGGCATTAACCACTTCCGCATGGCGCAGCAACAGGTTTTCAATCTCTTCGGCGGCAATCTTTTCACCACCGCGGTTAATCTGGTCTTTCTGCCGCCCCTGAACCTGCACATAGCCGTCTGCCGTTAGGCTGATCAAGTCGCCCGAACAGTAGAAACCGTTCTCGTCAAAGGCTTCCGCGTTGTGCTCTGGGCTCTGGTAATACCCCCGGAAGGTATAGGGGCCACGCGTCATCAGGCGGCCAGTTTCCCCCACCGGCAACGGGTTGCCTTGCTCATCCGCCACCCACAGCTCATCATCCGGGCACATTGGCGTACCCTGGGTGGTAAGAATGTGTTGGTCATCGTCGTCAAGCAGGGTGTAGTTCACCAGCCCTTCGGCCATGCCGAATACCTGTTGCAACTGGCAGCCGATCTCGGTGCGAATACGCGCCGCCAGGGTTTCCCCCAGCTTGGCACCGCCCACCTGCAAAAGTTGCAGGCTGGCTAACTGGTGGTTGCTGCCCCACTCTTCAATCGCCTGTAGCCATAACGTGACGGCAGGCGGCACCAGCGCGGTGACGGTGATCTGATGCTGCTCGATCAGCCTGAAACACTGCGCAGCGGCGGGATCGGCAGCGAACACCACCAGCCCGGCCGCATACAGCACGCCAAGAACCCCCGGAGAACTCATCGGGTAATTGTGTGCCACTGGCAACGCGCACAGGTAACGGGTCGCAGGATCGAAGCGGCAGATCTCCACGCTGCGGCGAATGCTGTAGTAGTAGTCGTTATGGGTGCGAGGGATCAGCTTCGGCGTGCCGGTACTCCCCCCCGAAAGCTGGAAAAACGCCACCCGATCGGCAGCAGTCGGGGTGGGGGTAAAACCGCTGCCATCCTCTTCCAGCCAGGCGGCCAGGGCGTGCTCCCCTGCTGGCTGATTGCGCAACCCCACCACGCGCAATGAAGGATGCTGTTGCTTAAACGTCATCAGAAAATCGTCCTGCGCAAACAGGCTATGTTGCCGATCGGCGATCAGCAGCGCAGGTTTAATCTGGCTGGCATAGGCGTTCAATTCACTGCGTTGATGGCTGAACAATGCATTCACCGGCACCACGCCGATCTTCAGCAGGGCAAAGAACACCACATAGAATTCCACCACGTTACCAAGCTGCACCAGCGCGGTATCACCCGCCTGCACTCCCCGGCGCAACAGCGCGGCGGCCAGGCGATCGGAAAGCTGCTCCAGTTCGCGGTAACTCAGGCTGCGTTGTGCGTCAATCAAGGCGACGGCGTCATTGTCTGCCTGCCGGGTTAAGATCGCGGTCAGCGGCTTATCGAGCCAGTAGCCACGTTCACGGTAGCGGCGCGCGAAATCCTCGGGCCAGGGGGTAAAAGCGATACTCATAAGGTGTTTATCCTTGAAGACCAAAAGCGCGCAGCATGGTGCTGAGCTTGGTGCCAGTTTCATGCCACTCGGCCTGCGGTGATGAGTCCGGCACAATGCCCGCACCGGCAAACAGACGTACCTGATTAGCCTTGACGGTGCCGCAACGGATGGTAACCACCCATTCGCCGTTCCCTTCGGCGTCGCACCAGCCAACGATGCCGCCAAACAGCCCACGTTCAAAAGGCTCCAACTGTGCGATCAGTTCGCGCGCAGCCAGCATCGGCGTGCCGCAGAGTGCAGGCGTCGGGTGCAGCAAACAGGCAAGCGACAGCGCATTTTCTGCCCGATCCGCCACTTCGCCGTCGATCGGCGTCGAAAGGTGCCACAGCGTGGGGGTACTCAGCAGTTCAGGAACCGCAGGGATATGCAGATGGCGGCAGCGGCCATGCAAAACCTGGCGCATACCGGCGGTGACAATCTGGTGTTCATGGCGATCTTTGCTCGACACCAACAGCCGTTCACCGGCTTGACGATCCTGCAGAGGATCGGCTTCACGCCGCGCCGATCCTGCCAGCGGATTTGAATGGAACTGGCTGCCACACATACGCAGCAGCAGCTCAGGGCTGGCTCCGACCAATGCCCCTTCGTTGAGCGGCACATGGAAATGGAAGCCCTGTGGATTCTGGGCAATGATGCGCATCATCAGCGCGTGCGGATCTATCTGCTTGCTGGTTTCAATGTCCAACAGGCGGGAAAGCACTACCTTCTCTAATTGTTCACCGCCGGTCACCTGCACCGCATCGGCGACCATTTGCATAAACTGCGTCTGCTTCGGCAATTCACTCTGACGGACGATCGTCGGCAACGCGGCCAGCGTTGGCTTCACGCTGGCCATAAAGGCTTGGCGTTCAAACCATTGGGTTTGCTGCGGGATAAATAACGCCGAGGGCTGACGGGTATCGAAAGGAATGGCACCGCACAGCACCGGGTTGGTTACTCCTGCCTGCCGGGCCTGGGCAAACGCCTGTTGTACCCCCTGCTGGAAGGCACCTTGCAGGTTGTCACCATCGGCGGCCGGTTGCGTGATCTTGGCGAAGCATCCTTGCGTGCTCAGGCTACGATAAGGAGAAGTAAAAAAGAAGCCTGTGGTTGGGGAAACGGTAGCTGACTGTGGCGCACGGTCCCTGCTTTGCAGCTCCTCTTGTTCGGTACCCTTAACGGCTAACACCATTGGCACTTCCTCTATTTGGAAACAACAACCAATATAATAATGATTATCATTTGTATTACGTTGCGGTAAAATACCTTTCCGAATTTGCCATGTCAATAAATGTAAAAGCCCTTTCCATCAAAATCGGCGTATACATTTTTTGATTTCATTCATTAAAATGATAACCATTAACATTTAACCCGAGATTCCGACAATGATACCTACCTTGCGATTCGGTCTGGCGCTGTTCGGCTTGTTGGCACTGGGCATAGCTCAGGCATCCACCACAGCAGAATGGCCACGCAGCCTTACCACCCCACACGGCGTGGTGGCCCTCAGCCACCCACCGCTGCGGATTGTTTCCACCAGCGTCACCGTCACCGGCACCCTATTGGCCATTGATGCCCCGGTGATCGCCAGCGGAGCCACCAGCCCAAACAACCGGCTGTCGGATCGGCAGGGCTTCTTCCATCAGTGGGGTGAGATCGCCGCCCAGCGCGGTGTGAAGCGTTTATACATCGGTGAAGCCAATGCTGAAGCGATAGCCGCTGAAGCCCCAGACCTGATTGTGATGTCTGCTACCGGTGCCGATTCCGCACTACGGTTGTACGATCAGTTATCGGCCATCGCCCCGGTACTGGTGGTGAATTACGACGACAAGAGCTGGCAGGAGCTGGCGCAGATACTCGGCCAAGCAACCGGGCATGAGGCCCAGGCTGAAAAAGTGGTGGCTGAGTTTGCCGCACGGGAACAGGCACTAAAACAGCGGATAACGTTGCCCCCGCAGCCCACATCGGCGCTGGTGTTACGCAGCGATGGCAAAAACGCCAACCTGTGGACCGCCAATTCTTCGCAGGGGCAACTGCTGCAACAGTTAGGTTTTACCCTGGCGACGCTGCCGCCGAAGCTCAACGCCAGCACCAGTCAGGGAGTGCGCAAAGACATTGTTCAGCTAGGGGGAGAAAATCTGGCACAGGGCCTGAATGGCCAGACCCTGCTGCTGTTTGCCAATGACGAAACCGACGCGCAGCGGCTGATGAGCAACCGCTTTCTGGCGCATCTGCCCGCGGTAGAAAACCAGCGGGTTTATGCGCTGGGCAACGACACATTCCGCCTGGATTACTACAGCGCCAGCAACCTGCTGGCACGTCTTGAGCAATTATTTATTTCTCAGTAGCTTCTGTGGCGGGTTGCAGCCCGCCACTGCCCACCTGGCGCAAACCGCGCATGGCAAATGCCAACACCACCGCCAGCAGCACCGCGCCAAAGCCAAAGCTGGTTGAGGTCATTTCCGGCAGCATAAACACTCCCATGGTGCCCAACAGCAGTGCCCCAAGCGCATCACCGACCACGTTCTGGGCGGTCCACAGCCCGTTGATACGGCCAAGAAACGCATCCGGCGTCAGGTTCTGAATCAGCCCGTATTGCAGCAGAGAGTTCAACGCACTGAGATAGCCAAAGGCCACCAGGCACAGCAATGCCATACCATACCAGGGCATCAGGCCAAACAGCCCGATGGCGGCAAATGCGGCGATCGCCGTCAACAGCATCACCCAACCCGGCCGGGCAACCTGCGCCACTCGCCCGCTGGTGAAAGCACCGATCGCCGCCCCCAGCGGTACGGCGGCATACATCAGGCCCAAATGCCCGGTGCTGACATGCCACATGCCAGATATCGCCGGGTACAACACCCGCACCGCACTGGCCATGGTCAGCAGCGCGCCGACCAGCGCCACCATACCGATCACTTTATTTTGCAGCAAAAAGGTGAAGCCGCCGATCAGGGCACGCAGCGGATGCTCACGCGGCTGCGGTGGCGGCTGCAACTGCGGTAAACGCAATAAAGGGATCAACGTCAGCACCGTGCCTAACGCCGCCAGGCCGTAGTTCCAGGCGACACCGGCGCTGGCGATCACCGCACCGCCAATCGCCGGTGAGAGGATCGAGCCAAAACGCACGGTCAGCATACTGATGGCTCCGGCCTGCACGATATTCTCGCGCCCCACCAGCGCCGGTGTAGCGGCCAGTAAGGCGGTCACGCCCACCGCACCAAAGAAACCGTCCCACACCGCCAGCAGATAGATCGCGCTCAATGAGGGTGCAGGCAACGCCGCATTCACACACAGCCCGACAAAACCGATGCCGCAGGTGGAACGGGCAAACAGGATCAGGCGGCGGCGCTCATAGCGATCGGCCAGCACGCCTCCCATGAGCAAGCCAGCAAACATCCCGCAGCCAGCCAAGGTCACCGCCAGCCCGACCAACAAGGTGGAACCGGTTAACGCCTGGATCTGTACCGGAATAGCAATCGCCATCAGGCCGAGCGCCAGAATCGAAATAAAACGGGCGCAAAATACCGCACGAAAGGCCGCATTGGTTTTCAGCAGGCCAAAATCGAGCAAAATAGAGGGCTTATTCATCTTGTTATCACCACAACCTCATTCCGTTATGCAGCTTAAAACTCATCAGGAACAGCGCTAGTGCTGCTCGGGCTGCTATGCTACCATAGATAAATACAATCAATAATGATAATAAGTATCATTTATATTCAATTGATAATGGGCTGTCATGTTCCGGCTTACTCACAATTGCTCCCTCCCGTTACCGGCCCAGTCACTGGGCTTATCCCGTTCATGCTGGCCGCGCCTGCTTGGGCTGCTGTGTGCCGTTGCCTTTCTGCTGTTAATGGTGGTGCTCAGCCTGTCGTTAGGAGCAAAATCACTCCCCGCTGCCACCGTGCTTGAGGCGCTGAATGGGCAATGCGCCACTGCCGACTGCATCATCGTGACCGAAGCACGCCTGCCCCGCACGCTGATCGGCGTGTTGGCCGGTATGGCCCTCGGGCTGGCCGGTGCGCTGATGCAAACCCTCACCCGTAACCCGCTGGCCGATCCCGGCATTCTGGGGGTTAACTCCGGTGCCGGTTTCGCGGTGGTATTAGGGATCACCTTCTTCGGCGCAACCGACGTTAGCCACTATCTGTGGTTCGCCTTTGCCGGCGCACTGTTTGCCTCATTATTGGTGGCGCTGGTCGGTGCGCTGGGCGGCAGCCGCCTCAGCCCGGTTCGCCTGACGCTGGCCGGGGTGGCGCTGGCGGCAGTGCTGGAAGGCTTGTCTTCCGGCATCGCCCTGCTCAACCCACAGGTGTTCGACCAACTGCGTTTCTGGCAGGCCGGTTCCCTCGACGTTCAAAACATGGCGGTGGTGCGCACCGTTGCCCTGCCGATCCTGTTGGGGACAGGCATTACCCTGTGGCTGACCAAAGCGCTGAACAGCCTGAGCATGGGCAACGAACTGGCAGCCGCGCTGGGCACCGGCATTGTGCGCACCCAGCTGATCGGCCTGCTGGCAATTACCTTGCTGTGCGGCGCAGCAACCGCTGCCGTGGGCCCGATCGCCTTTGTCGGGCTGATGATGCCGCACATTGCCCGGCGGCTATCGGGGCCGGAGCTGGGCTGGATGCTGCCCTGGACTCTGGTGTTAACGCCGATTCTGCTGCTAGCAGCCGATCTGCTTGGCCGCTTTCTGGTACCGGGCGAATTGCAGGTTTCTATCGTGCTGTCGCTGATTGGCGCGCCGGTGCTGATTATGCTGGTACGCCAGCGCCGTATGTTCCGGCGGGGAGGATAGGATGAGCGTGCTGGTTTCTCGCTTGGCGATCGCCAAAAAACCACGGCGGCTGGCGCGCCCGCTGGTCACCGCCCTGCTCTTGCTGTTTGCCTGCCTGGCATTGGCGGTTTACGCCCTCGCTTCCGGCACGCTGCCGCTCAGCGCTATGCAGGTGCTGGACGCTCTGCGCGGCGAAGGCCCGGCGAATCTGGCGGTGATCGTTACCCAGTGGCGCTTGCCGCGGGTTGCGATGGCGCTGTTGCTAGGGGCGGCGTTGGGCATCAGCGGAGCCATCTTTCAGTCGTTGCTGCGCAACCCGCTCGGTAGCCCGGACGTGATCGGTTTCAATACCGGCGCTTACAGCGGTGTACTGGTGGTTATCGTGCTGTTTAACGGCGGTATTCTCGGGATCACCTCTGGCGCGCTGGCCGGTGGCTTGATCACCGCCGGGATGATCTACCTGCTGGCCTGGCGCAATGGCGTAGAGGCTTTCCGCCTGATTATTGTCGGCATTGCGGTGCGCGCCCTGCTGGTTGCCCTTAATACCTGGATGATCGTCAGCGCCTCGCTGGAATCGGCGATGACCGCCGGTTTGTGGAGCGCGGGCTCACTCAACGGTATCTCCTGGGCGAAAAGCCTGCCCGCCGTGTTGGTGATCGTGCTGGCGGTGATGCTGTTGGCCGCGCTGGTACGGCGCATGCGGCTGTTGGAAATGGGTGATGATACCGCCCGTGCGCTGGGGGTGGCGGTCGAGCGTTCGCGCCTGCTGCTGTTCTTGGCCAGCGTGCTGCTCACCGCAGCGGCAACCGCCGTGGCTGGCCCGATCTCGTTCATTGCCCTAGTAGCGCCGCAGATCGCCCGCCGCCTGTGCGCCAACCAAAGCCTGTTGCTGCTGACGGCCTTAACCGGCGCATTGCTGCTGTTGGCCGCCGATGTCGCCGCCCAACGCCTGTTTATGCCCTACCAGTTACCGGTCGGGGTTCTGACCGTCAGCCTGGGGGGCATTTATCTGATCTGGTTATTAATCCGCGAGTCGCGAAAAAAATGAATGCTGAAAACCTGTTAGCTGCGCCACTGCGCGCCGAAAGCCTGACGCTGAGTTACGACAAAAAAATCGTTGCGCGCGATCTGTCAGTGTCCATTCCGCACGGTGAACTGACGGTGATTATCGGCCCTAACGCCTGCGGTAAATCCACGCTGTTAAAAACGCTCAGCCGCCTGATGCAGCCACAAGCCGGTTCGGTATGGCTCAACGGCCAGCAGATCCGTGATTACGCCACCAAAGAGGTCGCCCGCCAGCTTGGGTTGTTGCCGCAAAGCTCGATCGCCCCCGGTGATATTACGGTGTTCGATCTGGTCGCCCGTGGCCGCTACCCGCATCAGCGGTTATTCAGCCGCTGGCGGGAAGAAGATCAGCAGGCGGTTGAGCAGGCGATGCGCTCTACCGGCGTGGCGCAGTTGGCCGATCAGCCGGTGGATACCTTGTCCGGCGGGCAGCGCCAGCGGGTGTGGATCGCCATGGTTCTGGCACAGCAAACCCCGCTGTTGCTGCTGGATGAACCCACCACCTGGCTGGACATCACCCATCAGATTGAGCTGCTGGAACTGCTGCGCCAGTTGAATCGGGTGAATGGCTATACCTTGGTCGTGGTGCTGCACGATCTCAACCACGCCTGCCGCTATGCCAGCCATCTGATCGCCATGCGCGACGGTAAAGTGGTAGCCGAGGGCGTACCGAAAGATATCGTCACCCCCGAGTTGATCGAAAAAGTGTATGGGCTGAAGTGCATGATCATTGACGATCCGGTTTCGCATACGCCCTTAGTCGTGCCGTTAGGGAAATAATTCGTCTATTCAACCGCTTAAAGCCGTTCGGGTTTTCAGATCAGCCCGCTTACGGCTTGCCAATCTGTAATCCCTTTTCCGTACTAGGTTACTACCAGAGCGCAAGAATCCATCATCTCCAGATTACCAACCGGATCTTGTTTCTTCGGCTGAGATCAACACAATCACAAGCTGAACCGTCTCTGGTAATTGGCTTTCAGTGTAACTAGCGATTAGTCCTAATATAGCCCCATACTGCTTTAAAATTTTTTTGACGCAGATCTCAATTCATCAAAAAAGAATAAAATATTCCTTTTATATTTTAATATAAGAATACATTATTCTCACCGCTAAAGGATAGCATTACATTACTATTAAAACACCAACGGGTTAAACATGAGAAAAATCATATTAAAAACAGTACTGGCATCCATTATTGCTAGTGGGACTGCTCACGCTGCTGTGATCTATAAGGAAGAAAATGGTTCCAATGTTGAGCTTTATGGCCGCTTTGGATTCAATGTCTCAGACAAGAAAACCGGTAGCACACAGGGTGATTTTGACGGACGCTTAGGGTTTATTGGCCGCCAGGTTGTCAATGATCAGGTTGCCATTATTGGCTTGGCACAATATCAGGTAAATGCCGCTGAATACGCCAATAATGTCGAGGGTAATAACGATAGCTTGACCGCTCGCTACGTCTGGGCCGGTTTTGACTTCGCGCAGTACGGCAAAATTACTGGGGGTCGAGTCTCTTCCGGTCTGATTATGTTTACCGACATCGGTGACGTTTTCGCCAGCTCAGATGTCGCTACAGGTCGTCAGGCACGCTTTGTTGATCCAACCGCAGTGCAGGTTTTCCGCCAAGACGGCACCATTCAGTATCAAAATAATATCGGTAACCTTGACGTTTCTACGGCGTACATTATCGGTAACGGTACGTCAGATCTGGACTACGGTTACAATGCTGCCACACGCTATACATTCGATATGGGAACAGCAGGTAAGCTCGTGCCGGTTATCGCCTTCCAGAAAACCCGTGCAGCACAAAATCTGGGTAATCGTACCAATGGGGCAGATACTTTCACCTACGGTGGCGTTGGTACCCGATATTATCTAGGGCCGCTCATGTTAGGCCTGCTGTATTCTTCAGATACCGTCAGTTACAGCAACGGCAGAGCAGACAGTAAGGATAAAGACCTGGAATTCACCGCCGTCTATAACGTGAGTAATGATTGGGTATTACGTACCGGTTATCGTTATCTTGACAACACCGATGGTGATGAATTAACTCTGCGTGATACTACGTTTGAAGTGCAATATAAACTTACTCCGCGCAGTTCAATTTACAGTGCTTATATTCTGCGTAATGGAAAGAATGGAACAAACGTAGACACCGGCCGACAGGTTTCATTTGGTGGCAGTTCGGCCGAAGATAGTTTCTATCACCTCGGTCTGCGTTACGAATTCTGACGTTATACTCGTCATACTTCAAGTTGCCTGTGCAATAACTTTCCTAACTTATTCGAGTTGCTGACTTGAAGACGGCTTGCTCAATAAACCAAGGTAGCACATGCTGCTTATATTATAAAAGATCGAAAGGTGGGATCATAATGAGAATTACGTTTATCTCTTTATTACTGTTAGGAACAGTGACGAATAGTCATGCCGCTGTCACGCTTGATTATGGTGACAACGTTAATATTCTGGCTGCTCAATCAGCAAAAATGAGCACCTTCAGTAATTCGGTTACATTGCCTGACGGTGAACAGACGTTAATTGTGCGTTTTGATGCCCCTAACGATCCTGGCTCCATGAATGAAAACCAAGGACGTATAATTTCTAACGCTCACATATTAACCTTTACCGTAAACCCTAATAGTCATATTAAGTTAAAAACAGAAATGCCACTCAGCGTGAGTGAAACTCAGGCAGTGGCTAAATCACCAACGTTTTACCTGACTGACTCACAAGGGAAACCAATCCCTTTCAATGCTAAATCTGTTTCACCAGAATATAATAGGTTTGGAACAGATTACGCCAAATTATTACCAACTATCAGTCAACACCCTGTTGCTGAAGTGAAAAAACAAGATAAAGCTGAAGAAAAGCCCCAGGTTGTCAGTACGCTACAGACGCTTTATTTACAGATGAGTGATGAACAAAAGAAGGAATTCCTACGCTGGGCAATCGGCCGTTAACTTCTTTATTATTAGACATCACGTCACGGGCGTACTGCCATTAGCTCTCCTGTACTTTAATTACCTAGGGCTTGGAATTTTCCAAAGAGGTTGTAATGAAAATTAATCTATCCGGACTTACTACAGAAAGCCGCAATCACGCCAGTGAGAATATTGACCAGCTCTCTACCGTAGATATGCTAAAAGTACTCAATGATGAAGATAAGAAAGTGGCTTTTGCCGTTGAGGCTGTCTTGCCTGCGATTGCGCAATCCGTTGATTGCATTGTTGCTGCCTTTCAGCAAGGCGGCCGCCTGATTTATTGTGGCGCAGGCACGTCAGGGCGCCTTGGCATTCTTGATGCCAGCGAATGCCCGCCTACATATGGTACTCCGCCGGAGCAGGTTGTCGCTCTGATTGCGGGTGGTCATGAAGCAATTCTGCATGCGGTTGAAAATGCAGAAGACAGTCAAACTCTGGGGCAAGAAGATCTTAAAAACATCGGCTTTAACGCCAATGATGTGTTAGTTGGTATTGCAGCCAGCGGGCGCACTCCTTATACCATCGCGGCATTAGAATACGCCAAGTCATTACAGGCCAAAACCATTGCCTTGACCTGCAATGCCGAGAGTGAAATGGCTCGTGTGGCAGATATTGCCATTACCCCGATAGTCGGGCCAGAAGTGATTACTGGTTCATCACGTATGAAGGCAGGAACCGCGCAAAAGTTAGTACTGAATATGCTAACCACGGGCTCGATGATCCGTACAGGAAAAGTTTACGGTAACCTGATGGTTGATGTCGAAGCCACCAATTTAAAGCTGGTACAGCGTCAGATTAATATTGTCATGCAAGCTAGCCACTGTGACCACGACACCGCCGCCAAAGCATTAAAGGAATCGGGTGGCCATTGCAAGACCGCAATCGTCATGATCTTGGCGCAACTGACTGCGGATCAAGCTCATATTGCTCTCAAACAAAACAATGGGTTTATTCGCCAAGTACTGAGCGAGCAAGGAAAATAGTAATGGCAAAAATTACCGAAAAAACCATCGCAGATATTTTAAGTCTGGTTGGCAATAAAGATAACGTCAAAATCTGTGGGCACTGTATGACCCGCCTGCGCCTGACGCTCAATGATAATCAGCATGTTGATCAAGTACAGTTGAAAGCCATCCCAGGTGTTTTAGGGGTGATCAACAGCGATGACCAACTGCAGATTATTTTAGGGCCGGGTAAAGCGCAAACTGCAGCAGAAATGATGAATACCCTGTTAGGCTCGGCCAATAATGTCGCACCTGCAGCTACATCAACCTCTAACGATCTGGGTGACATAGCCAATAGCAACAAGAGTAAGATGAAGGCCAAGCAAACCAGCGCGATTCATCAGTTTCTCGCCAAGTTTGCCACCATTTTCACTCCGTTAATCCCAGGCTTTATTGCTGCCGGGATGTTGCTTGGCTTCGCAACGCTGCTGGAGCAAAGTTTCCTCGTCAATGCCACGGAAAAAAATGCCACCCTGCAGCATCTTGTCGGTTATATGAAAATTTTCGGCAAAGGTATGTTTACCTTCCTTCCGATTCTGATTGGCTATAACGCCCAAAAAGCCTTCGGGGGGACCGGTGTCAATGGCGCTATTATTGCTGCCTTATTCGTGTTGAATTATAACCCGCAGGCCACGGTAGGCTATTTTTCCGGCATCGATAACTTCTTCGGCCTTCCTATCGATCCGCGCGGAAATATTATTGGTGTATTGATCGCCTCTATTCTTGGCGCGTGGATCGAGCGGCAAATCCGTAAAATCATCCCTGATAATCTGGACATGATTTTAACCTCGACGTTCACCCTGTTGATCACCGGTGCTCTAACCTTCACCATCATCATGCCACTGGGCGGTGAGCTGTTTAAAGGGATGTCTTGGCTGTTTATGCACTTGAACGGTAATCCGTTCGGTTCAGCGATTTTGGCTGGATTATTCCTGATTTCGGTCGTATTTGGTATTCACCAAGGGTTTATTCCGGTCTATTTCGCATTGATGGAAACCCAAGGCTTTAATTCGCTGTTCCCAATCCTTGCCATGGCGGGCGGTGGGCAGGTGGGGGCCGCATTGGCGCTCTACTTCCGCGCTAAAAAGAATTCATCGACTCGCAATCAGGTCAAAGGGGCGATTATTCCAGGGTTGCTAGGCGTTGGTGAACCCTTAATTTATGCGGTAACTCTGCCACGGGTTAAACCATTTATCACTGCCTGTATCGGCGGTGCCTGCGGTGGGTTCTTTATCGGGCTGGTCGCTTGGCTGGGTTTACCGATCGGGCTTAATACGGTATTTGGGCCTTCAGGATTAGTCTCATTGCCGCTAATGACCTCAGCCCAAGGGATTTACGCGGGTATGGCGGTTTATGCCGTTGGAGTGGTCATTTCTTATGTCTCCGGTTTCATCGTTACCTGGTTCTTTGGCAGCAAGAATGTAGATTTAGCCTAACGGCTGGCTGGCGAACACATCCCCCTTTCTGTTCGCCAGCTTTTTTCAAATCATTCCGCCTGCTGATGCCAAGAACCGTGGCTATAGCGCTCTCAACAGCCGATTCAGCAACGGCCCCAGCACCTTGAACGACGCCGGTGAGACGATATCCACATGCGCGCAATCCAGCTCATGCACCTGCAACGCTTCAACATATTCCGCCCAGGTCTGCTGCACGTTCATACCCGCCTGCAGCGTGCGTTTCGCCACAAACAACGTTGCTTGCCCTTGGAAACGGGCGGTATGGGTATGCGACAGCAACCGCACCGAATCGGCATAGTTGGCTTCGATATGATCAAACATCGCCCCCTGAGTGGCCCCCAACGCCCCTTCCGACACCGCCATGAACTGCTCGCGTTCACGCTGCACCTCTTTCAGCACGTTGTCGTCCAGCATCACGTCCCAGTTCTGGGTTTCCGGCGGATAGGTATCCAGCAGCCCCAGAAACGCCACCTGTTCACCACGTGCCAGCAAACGGGCGGCAATCCCCTGCGCCAAGGTGCCCCCTAGCGAATAGCCGATAAAGTGATACGGGCCGTGCGGCTGCACCTGCAACACCGTCGCCAGATGCGCATCGCATACCTGATCCATATCCTCACCCAGCGCCAGCGGGCCATCCGGCCGTGGCGACTGGATCCCCACCAGCGACCAATGCTGATCGATATAACGCGGCAACACGCTGAACTGCCAGGAGAAACCAGAAGCCGGATGCAGGCAGAACAGCGTCGGGCCATCGGTAATACGCAGCGGTAATACGCTGTCGAAACCGCAGCGTTCGGCCTCTTCCTGCGTGCGATCTTCCGCCAGCAATACCGCCAGTTGCTCCACGCTTGAAGCGACCATCACCTGCCCCACCGCGACCGCTTTCCCCAAATCGCGCCGCAATTCGGCGGCCAAACGCATCGCCAGCAGCGAATGCCCGCCCAGGGCGAAGAAATCATCGTCGGCAAACACCTGTTCCCGCTGCAACAGGCGGGCAAATACTGCCGCGACGGCGCTTTCCAGCCCCGGCTTAGCCACGCGCCCGGCCTTTCTGGCGGCGGTTTGCGGCTGCGGCAGCGCTTTGCGATCGAGCTTACCGTTAGCGCTGAGCGGCAACGCCGCCATTTCTACCAAAGCGACCGGCATCATATGGGGCGGCAAACGCTCGGCCAAGGCGGCACGCAGGCTGGCAGTATCCAGAGCCACGTCGGGCTGGGCCACCAGGTAACCCACCAGTTGCCGGGCATCACCGCCCAGGGCATCGGCCACGCTATTTTCCAGCACCAGCGCATGGGTCACCGCCTGGCTGACCCCTGGCAGTGACAATAAGGCATGATCGATTTCGCTCAGCTCAATGCGCTGGCCGCGGATTTTTAGCTGATCGTCGCTGCGCCCCAGATATTCCACGCTGCCATCGGGCAACCAGCGGGCCACATCACCGGTGCGATACATACGCCCGCCGTTGCCCTGCGGATCCGCCACAAAGCGGCTGGCGGTGAGATCCGGTCTGCCCAGATAGCCCTGCGCTAATTGCACCCCGGTGAGATAGAGATCGCCCGCCACGCCCGGCGGCACGGGCTGCAGGCGCGCATCCAGAATGCGCAACCCGGTATTCCATACCGGCAGGCCGATCGGCACATTGGCACCGTTCACCGCTGCCAGCGGCTCACCCCATGCCGGATGCCAGGTGACGTCCACCGCCGCCTCCGTCGGGCCATACAGATTGTGCAGCGGCACCGCCGTGCGGCGCTGCCACAGGCGGCACAGCTCGGCAGGCAACGCCTCACCGCTGCAGAACACCTGGCGCAGCGGCCGACAATCGGCGATCGCCCGTTCGCTGTCTAACGCGCTGACAAAAGCCGCCAGCATCGACGGCACAAAGTGCATCGTTGTCACCTTGTGGCGTGCGATCAGCGCCAATAACTGCTGTGGATCGCGGTGCGCTTCCGGCGGAGCCATCACCAACTGCGCTCCTACCATCAACGGCCAGAAGAATTCCCACACCGAGACATCAAAGCTGCACGGCGTTTTTTGCAGCACCACATCGTTCGCCGCCAGCGGATACTGATGCTGCATCCATAGCAACCGGTTGACGATCGCCTGATGCCCCACCAGCACGCCTTTAGGCCGCCCGGTGGAGCCCGAAGTAAAGATGATATAGGCCGGATGATGCGGCGTCGGGCCTGGGATATCGAGGGATGCCGCCGAGGTTGCCAACGGCGCATCATACAACAGTACCTCCCCACGCCCGGCAAAACGCGACAGTTGGGAAGGCTCGGTGATAATCAGCCGCGGTGCCGCATCCTCCAGCATCATGCCGAGGCGCTCATCCGGGTAGCCGGTATCCAAAGGGAGATAAGCGGCCCCGGCTTCAACAATCGCCATCAGCGCCAGTGACAAAAATACCGAGCGCGGCAGTGCCACGGCGACGATATCCCCCGGCTGCACGCCTTGCGCCACCAGCCGCCCAGCCAAAGCACGAACCTGTGCGCGAGTTTCGCGGTAACTGAACTGGTAGTGGCCATCGGCCAGCGCCGGGGAATCTGGCGTTTTATCGGCCTGCTGCGCCAGCAAAGCGCTGAGGGTCTGCGGTGCAACCGGATAGGCGGTGTCGTTCACTCGCGCCAGCAAGGCGTGATCTTCTTTAGTCAGCATATCAGCAGCGCCGATCGGCAATTCAGGCCGTGCCGCAAACTGGCGCAGCAACAGTGGAATACGCTGTAAATGCTGCTTTAGCTCTGCATACTGATAACGTTCAGCGTTAGCCAGCAGTTCAATCTTCAGCGTACCTGCTTCATCAATAAACAGCGCAATTTCCAGGTCACGTACCGGTCCAGAGGCCAGATCGTGGGTAATACCCACCATGCCGTTAAAATTGAGCTGGTAGTCGAACATTTTGAAGTTGAACACCGTGCCATACAGCGGTTGCGCATCCCCTACTCGCCCTAAATCCCGCTGTACCTGTTCGGCGTCATAGCGCTGATGGCGGCGAATCCCTTTAAGCTCGCGGCTGATGTGTGCCGCCAGCTCGGCCAGCGTGGCATCATGATCCACCCGCATCTCTACCGGCAACACGTTGATCACCGGCCCGGTGGCGCACAGCGCAGCCGATCCCATGCGGCGCATAAAGATAAACCCGGCGCTGAAACTGGGTTGGCCGCTCAGGCGCGCCACCCAGAGCGCGACCAGTGCCATTGCCATATCCGCCGCATTAAGCTGCCGTTGCTGGCCCGCAGCCACCAAGGAGGCAAAATCTTCTGCCGCACAAATTTGTGCCAAGCGGTGAATACGGGTAGAAGGTGCCTGCCCGGCCAAGGGTTGCGGGCAAAGGGTGGCGGGCACCGGCAGTTGGCGCGCCTTGTTCAGCCAGAAATCAGCGTCACGCTGATAACCCGATGATTGCTGATACTGCTGATATTCCGCCACCACATCGCTAAACGGCGTAAAAGGCGTGGGTTCAGGCAACTGATGCTGGCACAGGCAGGTATAAATATGGGCAATACGGCGCGCCACAGCGGTAAAACTGAAGCCATCCACCACCAAATGGTGATAACGCTGATACCAAAAGAAGCGTTCGTCGGATAGCTGCATCAAAACGTGCCGATACAGCGGTTTGCCGCTGCTGACCCGCAGCTCGGCGGCCAGATCGATCTGCATCAGCGCATGCGCCGCCGCATCGGCATCGGCAGACGCACGCAGGTCCAGCCATTCGGCAGGGATGATCGGTAGCGTGCTGTCGTACCACTGCATCGGCACGCCGTCGCGCTCGGCAAAACGCAGCCGCAGGGTATCCACTTCCGTTAGCCCCTGCGCGATAGCCTGCAGCAGTTTATCTTTCTCTAGCGGGCCGTTCAGTTCAATGTAATGCGCCACCGCATAGGCATTGCCGTGCGGTGAAAGGTGATCGGCAACCCAAATTCCGGGCTGCGCGGCAACCAACGGCAGTTCAACCATCACCTGTTGTTCGCCGGGTAAAAGAGAGGTTTCTGACACCGTATTCACTCCTGTTGTCGGTCATCACGCCTTACGCTGTGATGCGGGCCGCATGTCTTGCCAATGTTGTTCCAGCCAACTGACGCATTGCCCACGGGATGCCGGGCCAAAAACGCGGGCCCACCCCGCCGGGATGGCGCTGAAATCCGGCCACAGGCTGTATTGCTGCTGCTCGTTGCACAAAATAAGGCAACGCTGGTTTTCATCATCGAAAGGGTTCAGGGTTTCCATCATGAGTTCCTTATGCGTGCAGGGCGCTGGCCAGTTCGGAAGCTGCAAGGGTTGCCGGTGTCGCCCAGTGCGCCTGTAAGCCATCAAGCAGGCCACCGCGCCAGCACAGCGCGTCGTGCCCGCCTTCCACCACCCGGTATTGCACCCGATGCCCGGCAGAGCGCAGCAGATCGGCCATGCGATCGCTCACCTGGTGGATCAGCTTTTCATGCACTCCAGCCTCCATAAATACCCGCAGCTTGCCGTGCGTCCCCAACCGTTGCTGTTCCAGTTGGCGCATCAGCCAGCAGGCATCGTCAGGCTGCGTAGGCAACTGCAACATATCGCGCCGTGGCCACCAGAAAGAGCCGGACTGGCTGATCGCCGCACCAAAGCGCTCGGGCCAGCGCAGCCCAGCATACAGCGATGACAGCCCGCCAAAACTTTGCCCGGCAACCACCGTGTTAGCGGCTTCCGTGCTGTGCGCTGCCCAACAGGCCACCTGCGGCAACAATTCTTCCTGCACCGCCAGCCAGAATTCATCGTTGCAGGTCAGTTCCTGCGCGCGGTGTTTTTGGTCAATCACATCAATCAGCAGATATACCGCTTCTGGCAGCTTGCCCGTGCGGGTCAATTGCATCAGCGGATCCCAAACCGGCATCTGCTGCGCCCAGAACTGGCCATCCAGCAAAATAGCCAGTGGCCGGGTAGCGGGCTGGCTTTCACCGGTGGAATACACCCAGACGTGGCGCGAGGTGCCCAGCCGCTGGCTGTGCCAGGTATGCCGTTGCAGTTTGGCTGGAGGGGCTGGCGTGCAGCGCCCGCTGGCGATGGCGTAGCGGTCAAAATCACGCCAGGCTGGCTGTTGCGGCGCATGCGGCATATGCAAACCAGAGAGAAAGTGCCCGCTGGCATCGGCCCAGGCGCGGTAAGGGTTGAGCAGATCCGCGGTGGCATTGGCAAACACCCGCTGCCACCAGTGGCGAACGCGGTGCATGTTGGCATGGGCATCGTCGTCGCACTGCGGGAGCGGGCAATCGTCCATACAAGGGATAAAGCAGTAGCTGCCGCGCCAGTCGGCATTCAGTTCCAACTGCCAATACCAGACGTCTGATCCACAGAGCCGTTGTAGGCTCTGCGGCGGCGCAGGCTGATGATGATCGGTGAGGCAGTTGATATGGATCCAGACGCGCCGATAGGCCGAGGTAAACTCACATCCTTGCGGATCGCGCCAGAGAAACGTGACTTTCCAACGCCCACTTTCCAGCGGTTCTACCAAGGGTGTGCCGCGCCGCGCGATGTCTAGCCACCAACCGTGGCTTCCTGCATGTTGACTCGCGAGTAACCTACTGCTTTCTGGCTGTTGTTCAGTTTTCAAAACACCCACTCACTGTGTAGCTGGCATAGCCTGTCATGCCAAAACAAACGGTAAGCTGAATACTATTGATAATTATTTTCATTTGCAATAGTGTGAGAGTTCGTAAGTCGTACCGGCATTCTTCAACAGGGATGGATGCCAACCCATTGAACGGAAACCCACTGCCGGGTTCCGTTGTGACTTTGACCAACACCATAAAACGACAACCAGCCCTTCTGCCGCAGAGCAAAGAGGGTAGCCAGGTAGGAATTTCAACATGAATCACACGTTATCACGTTACTCTTTAGCCACACTCATCGGGTTAGGATTGGGCTCGTCTGCATTGGCACAGCCAGAAGAAAGCGACCAAGAAAGCGCGGCTGAAGACACCATTGTGGTCACCGCAGCCAAGCAGAATCTGCAGGCTCCCGGCGTATCCACCATTACCGCGGAAGAAATCAGAAGACGCCCACCCGCGCGTGATATCAGTGAACTGATCCGTACCATGCCGGGGGTCAACCTCACCGGTAACTCCACCAGCGGCCAGCGCGGTAACAACCGCCAGATCGATATCCGCGGTATGGGTCCGGAAAACACACTGATCCTGATCGACGGGATGCCCGCCAGCAGCCGCAACGCGGTGCGCCAAGGCTGGCGCGGCGAGCGTGACACCCGTGGCGATACCGCCTGGGTGCCGCCGGATATGATCGAGCGCATTGAAGTGCTGCGCGGCCCGGCAGCCGCCCGCTATGGCAACGGCGCAGCCGGTGGCGTGATCAACATCATCACCAAGCAAACCAGCAAAGAGCTGCACGGCACGCTGAACGGCTATTTCAACCTGCCGCAGCATAAGCAAGAAGGTGCCACCAAGCGCACTAACTTCAGCCTTTCAGGCCCGCTGAGCGATCAACTGAGCTTCCGGATGTTTGGCGGTTACAGCAAAACGCAGGCCGACGCCTGGGATATCAACCAAGGGCATCAGTCGGAACGCACCGGCAGCTATGCCAACACCCTGCCCGCAGGCCGTGAAGGGGTGATCGACAAAAATATCGATGCCCTGCTGCACTGGGAATTCGCGCGTCTGCAATCGCTGGAATTCCAATATGCCTACGGGCGCCAAGGCAACCTGTACGCCGGCGATACCCAGAACACCAATACCAACGCGCTGGTCCAGAGCAACTACGGTAAAGAAACCAACCGGATTTACCGCACCACCTATGCGCTTCACTACCGTGGTGCCTGGGACAGCGGTGTCAGCACCACCAACTACCTGCAGCTTGAGCGCACCCGCAATACCCGCTTGGCCGAAGGGTTGGCCGGGGGCACCGAAGGCATTTTCTCCAGCGACAGCTTCAATACCACCCGGCTGGATGACCTTCTGGCGCACAGTGAAATCAGCATTCCATTCGAGATGTGGGTGCCACAAACCGCCACTCTGGGAACCGAATGGAACCAGCAGCGAATGAAAGACCCCTCTTCTACCAGCCAGTCGCTGGCGGAAGGTGGCAGCATTCCAGGAGTGAATACCACTAACCGTGACCCTTACTCCTCCGCCAACATCTTCTCGCTGTTTGCCGAGAACAACGCCGAAGTGACCGACAGCACCATGCTGACACCGGGCTTACGCTTCGATCACCATTCCGAAGCCGGTGATAACTGGAGCCCCTCACTCAACCTGTCGCAGGAGTTGGGCGATAACTTTACCCTGAAAATGGGCATCGCCCGTGCCTACAAGGCACCTAACCTGTTCCAGAACAACGGCAACTACATCCTGTACAGCCGTGGGCAAGGCTGTGCGGCCAGCGCCGGAGCCTGTTATCTGATCGGTAATGACGATCTGAAGGCAGAGAACAGCGTCAATAAAGAGGTCGGGCTGGAGTTCCATCAGGAAGGCTGGCTGGCAGGTGTCACCTACTTCCGTAACGACTACCGCAACAAGATCGAGGCTGGCTATACGCCAACCGGCACCACTACCAATGGTAAAACCGATATTTACCGCTGGGAGAACGTGCCAAAAGCGGTGATCCAGGGCCTGGAAGGGACGCTGAATGTGCCGGTCAGCGAAACCGTCGCCTGGAATAACAATGCAACCTATATGATTGAGAACAAGAATAAAACTACGGGGGATTATCTGTCGATCATTCCGGAATTCACCATCAACTCAACGTTGAGCTGGCAGGCCACGCAGGATCTGTCAATGCAGAGCACCATGACCTGGTATGGTCGTCAGAAGCCGAAGAAGTACAACTATAAGGGTGAAGCGGTTAGCGGCAGCGAGAAGCGCGAAGTCAGCTTTTACGCCATCTTTGGCCTGAGCGGCACCTACGCCTTCAGCAAGAATATCAGCATCACTACGGGTATCGACAATCTGCTGGATAAACGCCAGTTCCGTGCCGGTAATGCCCAGACTACGGGGAATGCTACCACCGGAGCCTATATGTATGGCGCAGGTGCAGCAACCTATAACGAACCAGGTCGTACCTATTTTATGAGCGTGAATAGCCGATTCTAAGCGGCCATGCTTGATACAAACACAACCAGGGTGCATGACGCTGCTCCTTCCTGACTCGGGGAAGGGGCCGCCGGACCAACACCCGCCTCACGTCAGCGCATTCAGGTTAACAATGCTGTTTAGATGTTCGACATTCAGCTTACGCAGCGCATTCACTTTGTGAGCGCTGATGGTTTTCTGATTAACTGAGTATTTCTTGGATAGATAAGCGGGTTTCCGCTGTTTAATCAATCCAATAATAATCTCTCTTTCTCTCGGTGTCAGAATCAAGGTACATGACCGGATATCACTTAAAATATCTGTGGAAGTAAGAGTCCTTCTTAAATCCATCGCCATATTCGCTACCGATTGGTCAACTGAAAGACAGTATCCCTCTTTTCTGCACAAGCCTGAGATAAAATAACCGAGTGCAAAGTGATGAGGTGAGGTTAAAAAAATCATTCTGCTGGAAAAACTGGCGTCGCGTATTGCTTCTTTGATTTTTAAAATACTTTGCAAGCTAATCTCATTAAAGAGGTCGTCAGCACAGATGATATAATCTATAAAAAGGCGACTGTTCTCAAAAAAATCACCAGAGAGTATGTTGATTTTCTTTCCAGATGATAATTGCATATCGCTCAATACTGCATTTAACGCCAGACGAGTGAATGCGCATTGAGTGACGATCAAGACATTAACTGCCCTATTCGATGTAATTTTCATATCAATTCCGTTGATAATTTTTATTCAATTCCCTACAAATATATTAATAAATAAAAAACGCAAATAACATAAGAAAACAAGAAAAAGCTTGTAGGAAAAAAACTATTTTTTAATAAAATAATAAGAAAAACAAAACATATACTTATTAAAACTGATCGAGGTATTAGTTAAGCACCGAATTATTACACTTAACTATTTATTCATAGTAAATTGTTTCTTTCCACATAGCTTAGCATGTCTATCACGGATTTTACGCCAAGCTTTGCCATAATCCGGGTTTTGTAAGTGCTCACTGTTTTTTCACTGATAAAAAGCTGTTCGGCTATCTCTTTATTTTTATGACCTTTTACCAGATATCTCAAGACACTGATTTCGCGTGCGGTCAACGAACGCGTCGGCCCGGCGCTTTCACTGGAGGCCGCCATGCCCGACACATTGCTTAATACCTCTGCGGAAAAAAACAGATACCCTTTCAGAACATGTTGTACAGCAAAGAGCAACTCTTCGACATCCCTCCCCTTGCTGATGAATCCGTTAGCCTTAGCCTCAAGCGCTCGCAGCGAATAGACCGATTCATTCTTGGAAGAAAAAAAAAGCGACTTTATGTCAGGAAAGGCTACTTTGACTTTTTTCAAGAATAAAAAACAGTCATCCCCCTGCAACTCGACATCCGTAATAATCAGGTCAACATGATGCTTATTGACGATATCCAAACTGTGCTGACTACTGGTAGCAACATAGACGTTTTTAAATGCATCAGACTGCATCAAGAGTGATTTTATCGCAGCCGATATTGTAGGGGATTCATCGATAACCAATACGGAATACATACAATCCTCTCTTATAATAGCTTGGGTCAATTTTTGAGGGGCAAATCTACCAGAGAACATCAAAAATTTTTCATTTTCAGAACAAAGGAGTTAATAGATGAATGAGTATAGACACATTAAATATATACCTAAACTCATCAATGAGGTGAAAAAAGCACAGCCTTTTTCACCTCATCACTTTTGGGGAAACGTTTTCCGCTCGCCCACGTTAAGTTTAACCCTAAGGCCTGACGCTATTTATCGATCCAGCTCAACAACATCGCCGCACTGGCAATCACGTTAATATTAGCGATATAACCGTCATAGCGGTTGTTGATCGCAGATAACTGATTATTAAAATGGTCGTTCTCCGCCGTCAGCACATCCAGCAGCGTTCGTTTACCCAGGTTATACCACTGGTCATAAAACATTTGCCTGACCCGATCGGTTTCGGCTGATAAACGATCAAAATCCTCCGCCCGCATGAATGAAGAATCGCGCGTCTGCACCAGATTATTAATCTGATACTCCAAGTCACGATAGGCCACTTCATATTGTTGCTGGGCACCATTCGCTTTGGCACGGGCGGCCATCTGCTCCGCGGTTTGCGAACCGCCGCTGAACGCATTCCATTGGACATTCAGCCCGGTATACCAGCCGGTTTCATCACCGTTGATATCTTTAGCCGTATTCTTGGAAACCACCCAATTAAGCTGTGGCAACCCCGCCGACTTGATGCTGTCTGCTTCATATTCGGCAGCCTTGACCTGTGCCTGTAACTTCAACAGGTTCGGGTTCTTGGTCAGCGACGCTATCGCCATTGACGCAGGCATCACAGAATCTCGCCAAGAGATATGCTCAGGCAAATTTGGTTCAACACCCAACAGGCGCACTAGCTTGATACGGCTGGTACTGACCTGGTGCTCAATATCGTCCAGGCTGGCACGGGCGGAAAGCAGCTTGGCTTTTGCCTGGGTATACTCACTGGCACGCCCGCGATCCACGGCGGTAATCTGCGATAACATATCGGCCAGTTGCTTCATACGTTCAACATAAGCCAGCGCCACCTGACGGCTTTCCTGATAACGCCCAAGATTCATCAATTCTGATACGGTGCTGTAGGCTAATTGCTCTTTGGTGTAACTCTGCGCATTAACCGCTGCGGTAACGCCCTCTTCTGCGCTATCGATCTGATGGCTGATCTTGCCCCAGTCGTAGATAGGCGTCGTGATGGCAACCGATCCGCTGGTATCACTCGCTTTCGCGTTGTTACGCTGCAGATCGGCATTTCCGCCCTGGGTGCCTAACGGGGTTGATACCCCGACCTGAACCTGTGGCCAGCGCTGACCTTTAGTCTGATCAACATAATAACCCGCCGCCAGCACATCCGCGGCAGAAGAGCGTATTTCTGGGCTGTGCGCCAAAGCCAAGGACACCATCTGGCGCAGAAAAGCACGCGATGGACTATTACTTTTGCCTGCGAAAGCCTCGCCTGCCATATCGCTCAGGGTGCGCTTACCGCTCTCACCGCCAATTTCGCCGTTCCAACGTACCTTGTTATATGCTGGATCCGGTTGATACTGCTGTTGCACCGTCGGGAACTGGGAATCGCTGTTTCTCAGCACCGCCTGGCTGTTCCCCGTCGGCGTTTCTGTTGCAATATTCGCCTTGGTCTGCAGCTCGTTGCGGTTCACCAATAGCGGTTGACTATCATCAACGACCGGAGCCGCAGAGGTGCCGTTGCCAAGCGGGGTAAGCGGGCTCTTGCGCTCGGTGTTGCTGATGATAGGGGCTTCGGTGCTCTTAACCGCCACCGGTGGCTCAATGCGTGTGATCGCTGCGTTGGGGATAACGGGCGTAAGCCTGTGGCTATCCGGCGTAGTGCTGCCGCTGAAGATTTTGCCCGATTGCCCTCTTTCATCTTGGCTGGCAGCTACCGAAGGCTGAGCGTTCCCCGCCAGCTCGTCATTGCTAAACTGAGGGGGGGCTACCGTTCTCACCTCTGGCGCAGGGGAAACCGGGCGTTGCGGGGATGCCGAGGTGTTCGACTTATCCATCGCCGCCAAATCTTTCAGAAACTGTGGTGCCTCTTTGGAGGCTGCCGAACTCTGCCCGGTGCTTTGTGATTCATCTTCCGCCGCTGGCTGTTCAGTATGGAATAGCTTCATATATTCCTCCTGCGTCAGCATCGGCGGTAATGCGTTAACACCCTGTTCGCCCAAAGCTGGTGGTATCACCGCCACTGTCGAAAAAGGTAAACAGATAGCTATTGCCATGGCCACATTTAACCGACGAAACTCCCTGTACTTATGCGCCATTAGCTTATCTCTCCCTGAACGCTTCACGTGCTTTTAATACCGGTTTCAATATGTAAGACAGGATGGTTTTTTCTCCTGTTCTAATCTCGACGTTAGCCACCATGCCGGGAATGATCGGGAAGGTTTTATCCTTCACATGAAGCGCAGCCTGGTTAGTACGTACATACACACGGTAATAGGTTGAGTCACCGCGGCCGGAGCGGGCTTTCTCTTCATCAACCAAGGTGTCCGAACTCAAATGCTCTACCACCCCGGTCAATCCACCGTAAATGGCATAGTCATAAGCGGTGATTTTGACCGTAGCGGGCAAACCAGGGTGAATAAACGCCACATCTGCCGGTTTAATCTTTGCTTCAACCAGCAAGTTATCTTCCAGCGGAATGATCGTCATAATCTCTGCCCCCTGCTGGATTACCCCCCCTCGCGTCGTGGTGCGGATGTTATTCACCGTTCCGCGTACCGGGGCCACAATAGTGGTGCGCTGCATCACATCCTGGCGGCCCCGCAAGATCTCTTCCGCCTGAGCCAACTCTGATTCCATCTTGTTGAGTTCACTGTTGGCATCAGAACGGAAACGGTTGGTACGTTCAGCAATCTGCAGTTGGAACTCATTGGCCTGCCGACGCAGACGCAGAATTTCTACATCGGAAACCAGCCCTTTCTTTGCCAGTGGCGCGGAGAGCTGCACTTCATTTTCCGCCAGCGACAGGCTTTTCTTTAACGCGTCAACGCTCTCATTCAAGGTTCTCAACTGGGCGTTATAGGCCTGGGTTTCATCATTCACCAGGCTTTGAACCGCCATGACCTCCGGCGGAAACACCAACGGAGTCCCATAAGATTGGGCACGCAAACGCGCTATCGTGGCCTTAAGCCCCAGCACTTTCGACAATGATTCGCCATAGCTGGCACCCGCGCGCGTCGGATCCATTTTCAGCAACACCTGCCCTTTTTCGACGATATCGCCTTCACGCACGTTCAATTCTTCCAAGATCCCGCCTTCCAGGCTCTGGATCACCTGTTCACGGCTGGCAGGAATAATCTTTCCGTCGCCCCGGGTAATTTCCTCCACGCGGGCGAAGTGTGCCCATACCAATGCCACGCCGACCACCAGTGCGATGATATACAGCATGATCATGCTGAACGGCGTCTTTTGCGAAATTAGCGCGGCCTGCAGATCATTCATAAACCGCATGTCTTCAGGATCTATTTTCCCGCTGTGTTGATTACCTTTGTTATCGTTATTTTTTTTCTTAAGTTCAGTTCTGTCTGCCGCACTCACGGTAATTTTCTTTGCCTCAGCTTCTTTTACTTTTACACCATTTTTATTGCTTATCTCAGCATCATCAGAGGTGGCTAATGTAAAGTCATCCTTGTTCATTCGTTGTTCCTTGTTGGCATCTCCCCATCGTTTTCCAAAATGGAAAACCTGAGCTACCTGTAGCTCGGGAGCGATGGGGCATTGCTGATTGTTGCCGTCTGATTGAGATTAATGTGGTTGATTCTGCTGAGTGATTTTCTGGCCATTCTTTTGACCGTTGGCGCTCAGCATGGCAATGACCTGATCTTTCGGGCCATCGGCCATTACGTGCCCATCATCCAGCACGATCAGACGATCAAAAATATTCAGCACTGACATGCGGTGCGTCACAATGACCAACGTTTGTCCTTCGATGGCTTTTTGCAGTTGGCGAATGAACAGGGTTTCCGTCATCGCATCCATGGAACTGGTGGGTTCATCCATCAGCAACACCTTCGGCCGCAGTAACAGGCAACGCGCCAATGCAACCAGCTGTTTCTGCCCGCCGGACAGTGCGTTACCCATTTCCCCGACCGGCATGTCGTAACCCAGTGGATGCTTGGCCGCGATACGATCCAGGCCGGTCATTTGGGCAACGCGCAGGAACTCCTCGGTGCTGGCTCCTGGGTTGCCAATCGTCACGTTGAAACGCAAGGTGCCGCTAAACAGCCGACAATCCTGGCCAACATACCCCACCGCGGCTCGCCAATCGGCAGGATCGACCTGTGTTGCATCAACACCATCAATTGAGATCTGGCCACTGCGTTGCTGATAAATACGCGCCATTACGCGCAACAGCGTCGACTTTCCGCTGCCGATACTGCCGATAATCGCCACGCGCTCGCCCGCTTTGATGGTGATATTAATGTTATCCAGAATCGGCGGTGGCACCATCATGCCAGGCACCGCATAAGCAAAGGCCACTTTCTTCAGGCTCAGGTTGCCATCAAATTTCGGCGTTGGCAGGTAGTTAATCGCCGGATCGCGCTCCGTCGGTAACTCCATCAGCTGATTCAGTGACTTCAGCGCCGTTTTGGCATGCTGGTAGCGTAATGCCAGCCCAACCACCGCCGCCAGTGGGGCCAGTGAACGCCCAGACAGGATAACTACCCCAATCATCGAGCCCATGGTAAGTTCACCCGCATGGATCAGATAAACACCAAACACCACAATCACCACGGTGCACACCTGCTGCATAAAGGTGACAAAGTTTGAAGTCAGTGCAGAAAGGTAACGGGTTTTCATAGAGGAAGCGGCTGCCAGGGCGCTGATATCATCCCAGCGCTTTTGCATTACCCCTTCCCCTCGCGCTGCTTTTAGCGCTTCCATTCCTTCAATCGATTCGATCAACATCCCCTGTTTCTGCGAGATCTCACGGATGTTTTCACCCATATAACGGCTTAACGGCCATTGGATGATGACGCTGACCAGCAAAATAATCGGCACTGCCGCCAGCGGCACAATCGCCAGTTGCCCGCCAATCAGGTAGATGACGAACATAAACAAAACGCAGAAGGGCAGGTCTGACAGCGTCGACAGGGTGGCAGAGGTAGCAAAATCACGCACTGCCTCAAAATCACGCAGTTGGTTGGCAAAGGTCCCTGTCGATTGTGGCTTGCTCTCCATACGCATCGCCATGACTTGGCGAAACAGTTTCGCTCCCACAATCAAGTCGGCCTTTTTGCCCGCGACATCAATTAAATAAGTACGAACCTGTCTGGAGGTGAATTCGAACACAATGGCAACCAGCACCCCTATCGCCAGTGACCATAAGGTGACGTAGGCCTGTGTTGGGATGACGCGATCGTAAACGTTCATCGTGAAGAACGTGCTGGCCAGCGTCAGTACGTTAGCCAATAATGCCGCCGTTGCCGCACTGTAAAAATAGTGCCGATAACGCCACAGCGTAGAGAACAACCAATGTCCTTCACGGTTGGCTTCCGGCAGAATTTCATCGTCCAGGCGGGCGTCCAGCTTGGGCTTAGGATTCGCCACCATGGCATAACCATTGGCCGACAATTCCGCTTCCTTAAGGCTGATGGTGCCACCGCTTTCAGGTACTACAACCTGATACCAGTAGCTTCCGCGCTTACCGGTACGCGCGGCGACAATGCAGTAGCTGCCGTCACTGCGAGCAACCACCAAAGGGAATAAATAAGAGGAGATTTTGGCCAGATCGCGTCTGATCCAACCGGCAGCAATACCGACCTGATCCAACATACGCAGCGCTAATTCAGGTTCCAATTTATCGCCACGCGGTAATCCTGCGTACAATACTTCTTTACTAGCCTGCTTATTGTAGTGTTTGCACAACCATTCAACGGCCCAAAGCAATGAATCCCTGCCATGGTCTTCTATATTGTCAAACTCCTGCGACCGAATCGCCGGGGACTCGGGAATCTCCGGTGACTCCGAAGACACCGACAATTGTTCACTCATAATCTTTCCCTGGTTTTACTTAAAAACTGTGATCTAGCATCCAAGCTAAACATTAGATATATCTTAACACAGAGAATATATTGACCACTGCAAGAAAGAACGTAAGTGTCTACTTAAAATACAACCAAAACAAATAAGAAAATGCCTAGGAAAGCCTTTTTGTGTAACCAATGGAAACAAAGGGTTAAATTAATCAATCTGGCGGACGGGAGTATTTAGATATGTTTTTTTAAAGCACATAAAAGATATAATAAAAAGAGAAATCGAGAAAAATCTTAATAGTTAAGGATTATCTTTATTTATTCCATCAATAACACTTAAAAAATAAAAGGGCTACTTTATTTCTATTATAGCCCTTTGTTTAATAATGCTAAATCAGAGTTGAATGATTATCACCTGACAATAACATCCACACGACGGCTGTTAACATTGCACCCCGCCTCCTGATGATTCGCCTTGGCAATACAACCCTCAGCACTTTGCGCCACGCCCATACCACTGGTGTTAGAAATTAAATCCGCGCTAACGCCAGCATTAATCAAAGCCTCACGAATCGTGTTAGCTCTGGCCTGTGACAAGCGCTGATTTGACTCTGGTTTACCGATAGCATCGGTATAACCCACCAGTTGAATCTCAGCAACGCTATTTCCTTGTTTAAGGAACGCAATCACGTTATCCAATTTAGCCAGTGAGGACGGCAAAATAGAACCGTAGTTACTCTTGCCAAAACGGAACTGTACGCTTTCCTGAATCAGCACTGCACCACCACCGTTAACATACTCGCAAGGCTTAACTTGTGAGGCACGGTTGATAATGCGCGTTTGCTTATTCATAGACTTCAAGTCGGACTCTGCTGTCGCCCTTTCCACCAAAGCGGTTGTGCTGCCACTCGCCCCTGGATTGACCTGCAAGAAGTAGGTCTCAGAACCATTAACCTTGATCTGATGTTCTGGATTCTGTTTTCCCTTATACAGCGGCTGATCCTGGAAGTAAGATTCAATCGCGTGCGCCCCAGGTGCGACACAAAACACGGTAAACTCACCCGGCAACAATGCCGATTGCAACTCACTATCCACATTGATAGTGGCTGGTTGATTACCTTGTGGATAATAAAAGACAACCTGAGCCAACTCAGGTACGACTTTCGCCACAGGGCGATAAGCATTTGCAGCACTTGTGCTAACAGTGCCTGTTTCGGCCCCTGACAATATACCCTGGTTTTGATTGTTATATGTCGACTCAGCAAGTGCGGAAAAAGAGAACACTCCCGCAGCTAACGTTAATACAGCAATATTGGCGTAGTTAAATCTATTACGAACAGCTTTCATTATATGCTCCAGGCTCGCCTGATATATTCATCCATAAACGGCGACAATTTTATAAGATCGGTTACTCCTCCCGCAGGAGGGAATAGCCAAAAAGTGTTTATCCGATAATAAGATAACGACAAATAGAACCCGCAGTTTTTACACTGCGGGTTCCGTTACCGGTTAAACAATGATTTGGTTATTCTGCAATAACGTTTCCAGATCGGTATGCACATTTGCCAACGTCACGACGTTGGTAAAGGCATACTGCCCACCCTGACCATCACGGTCGATGCTGATCACCGTGTCGTTGCCAGATGTCTCCACTTTCAGGTACTTGAGAATACCCTGAGAAGAGTAGTCCAACTCCATCTTGCCATCATCCTGGAAGAAGGAGATCGGGCCGTTGTAATCCAGCAGATCGCTCAGGTCGAGCAGATCGGCGTCACCGTTAGCCACCACGTTGCCAACCTTGAAGCCATGGACCGTGTCGTGACCGTTACCACCCGTCCCGTCATTCTCCAAGCCCGCCAACACCTTATACATCAGGGTGTCGTTACCACCGTTAGTCAGGAAGAACGTATCATTGCCCCCACGGCCTTCAAACAGGTTGTTTGCCGAGTTATCGGTGAAAGAGTCGTCCTGGTTGCTACCGATCAGACCTTCGATACTGTTCAACGTGTCGTTACCCTGACCCGTTGCGCTCTTCGTCATCAGGTTAGCTGTGATCGCGCTTGATGAACGGCTGTAATCGACAATGTCCATCCCTGCCGTCGCACTCCAGACCGACTGGCCGCTCACCACCTGGTTCCAACCGCCACCACCGGTGTAGGTATCGTCACCTGCAGAACTGAAGAAGGTGTCGTTATACCCGGTGCCGGTAATACCGCTAGGCCCAGTGGTATTGTTGGCATCATTGGTGTTCTCCGCCGTCAGTACATAGGCATCGTGCGCCTTGCCGGTGGTCAACCCACCCCAGCTTTCATTCACCGTGGTGTTAATGTTGCCACCCTGCTCACCGGCAACTGCCCCCACGTGGTTGGCCGCACCGTTGGTGATGCGCAGCAGCTGTACCGAGTACACTTCGTCCGGGTTCAACCCGAAGAAGCTCACCAGGCCCATGCTGTTGCTGGAGCCGGACGCCTGCGGGTTAATCAACTGCGTCGCCACCAGGTTACCGTGCGAGTCATACAGCTTGACGGTGTTGCTGTAGAAGGTATTGATGCCGTTGCCGTCAACAATACGGATCTGCAGGCTGGTACCGTCCGCCGCGATGTTGGTGTTCTTCACCAACAGCGTTGGCGCAGCAGCATCGCCAGACACCACTGCAGCGTCAGCACCGGAGCGGTACAGCACCAGGTCCATCGAGCCATCCCAGTCGTAATCCAGCGCTACCGCCCCCGTCAGGTTGCTATAGGTCTGGCTGGTCAGGTTGACCGCATTGGCACCCCACACGTTGTTACCCTGGTTCTGGTACAACACCGGGCTGCCAGTCACACCGGAACGCGGCACTTCAATGATGTCCATCTTGCCATCGTGGTTCCAGTCCACTGCCAGCGAGGTGCCGCCATCCAGACTGTCACCGAACCACAGCGCCTGGGCATCGGTCGCCATCAGCTTGCCGGTACCGTCGTTCAGGTAGATACGGCTTTCATCGCTGTTTGCCGCCGCCTTCGAACCGCGGCTCAGGAACAGATCCAGCCAACCATCGCCATTGTAATCGGCATAGGTCATCGAGATCGACAGGTTACCGTTATCCACATGGCCATCGTTACGGAACACGTTGGCGTAATACCCTACCTGGCCAAAATTGGTCGAGGTGGTGCCGTTGGTCTGGTTATACAGGATCCCCAGTCCACGAGAAGTATTGCCTATTGCGGTCGTGCCGTTGTAGTCGATGTGCGCGGTGATATCCACCGTACCGTTATTGTCGATATCGACCGCTCCCACTTCGTGCAACACGCTCAGGTCGGCAGGAATCGCCCCACCCGGATGACCGTTTGGAGCAGCGGTTCCGTTCGCCAACGTGCCTTTCTCATAGGTCAGCGTCCCATTCACGTTCTTGATGAACGAAATGGAGTCTGCTTCTGAGTCAGCCAGCACGAAATCGAGGTAACCATCCCCCTGACGGTCATAGGCTATCGCCCCACCCAGGTGATTCAGGGTCCCCTGATCCAGGGCCTGAGCCGTATAGCTGCCGTCTGCATTCAGCATCCAGTAAGCCGTACGCCCACCATTACCATAAGAGCTGACCTGCGACATCACATCGGTCAAACCATCACGGTTGATATCCGCAAAGGTAGCCGAGTTGATAAAGCGGCCATAAGAGCCTTCGGTCACATTCGATGGCTGTGCCAGATAGGTCGAAGTGTAATCCTCCTGCGACGTCATGTTGTAGACACGGCCAGCGTTAGCCGTCGCCGTTCCCGTGGTGCCACGCACGCTCTGGAAGAACGACCACAAACCGTCAGCGCCAATGGTCACCGCCGCAGCGTTCAGGCCAAGGCCTTCCGAATCAGTCGTGCCGCCCCACTTCTGCTCAATCAACGTACTGCCACCACCCTCGGTAACCCCGATGCTGGTAGAAGTACTCATAGCAGAACGGTTACCCGCGTCATCCCACACCATAAAGGCGATGTTATGCGCGCCGGATGGCAATGTGGTGCTCAAGCTCCACGTACCGTCCGCGTTAGCCTTGGCAAAGCCGATAACCTGATCCAGACCTTCCTGGTAGGTACCATTACGGTTTACGTCACTCACCAGCGACACAATCGCTCCGGCTTCAACCTTGCCATACTGGCTGCTGTTGAAGACAAACGTGGTGGCGTTATCCACAATCTGCGGCACGTTTGGTGCACCGAGAATACTGTCCGGTGCTTCCAGATCGATCACCACCCGGTAATTGCTGGCAAAGTTAGTGTTGGTGCCCACGTTACCGGCAGAATCAATCACCCGCAGTTGATAATCTACCGTGGTGCTCTGCGTAGCCGCATCCAACGCGTAGTTCCACTGGCTTTCGCCCTGAGACAGCAGCGTTTTCCAGGTAGTCCCATTATTCAGCGAGATCTGCAGATACTGATTAGCCTGCAGCGCAGCACTCAGGTTACCGTTCAACGTTACGGTACGGTCACGGGTGACCATATCGCTGTTGGTTTGCGTTGCACTGTGGCTGAACAGATCGCCACTCACCAGACCATTACTGGTATCGGTCGTGATACTCGTGGTAGTGCTGAGACCATTCAGGTTCGGCCCACTGGTCACGATAGTCAGTGCATGCGAATCGGTGCTGCCGATATTGCCTGCTTGATCGACCACCCGCGCGTCGATAGTGTAATTGCCGGAGCTCAGCGCTTTATTTTGCAGATCCACGGTCCAGTTGCTGGCGGTAGTGCTAGCCGCTCTGGTCCAGGTCTGGCCACCATCCACACTGACTTCGACCCACTCATCGGCCTGCAACGCCTTGTTCAGTGAACCGTTAATCAACAGCGTGTTATCGCTGGTATTAAAGTCAGTATCGCTAACCCCCAGGTCATCACTGATTGATGTGATCGTGATAGCCGCATCCGAGATAGCCGTGTCAACAATGATGGTCCATGGTGCACTGGCTGCCCCCGTGTTACCCGCCTTGTCGGTAGCAACCGCAACCAGCGTGTAGCTGCCGTCGGTTAACGCCTTGTCATCGGTCAGTACCAACACCCACTCGCCATTGTTGCTAGCCAGCGCCGTCCCCAACAGAACACGGTTTGACGCATCGATCTGATTGTAAATCTGAACGGTGCTGTTGGCTTCCGCCGTACCTTTGATCTCAGGCGTCGTGTCGTTTGTCGCATGACCGCTGCTCACGGTACCAAGTACTGGCAGGGTGTTATCCACCACGTCAGTAATACTCGGTGCCACAGGTGCCCTTGTATCAATGTCCAAGCTGAAGTTAACAGGCGTTAACGGATTACCTGAAGCATCAGTACCACTGACCACAAAGTTATGGACACCTTCGCTCAGCGCCGTCTGCGGCTCTATGCTCCAATTACCAGAGGTATCAACCTTCACGCTACCCAGAACCGTATTGTTACCATCTTTGACGGTAACAATGCTGCCTGCCGTCGCGGTACCGACAAACTTTGGTGTGCTGTCGTTAGTCACATCACCATTGTTCAACAGACGTGAACCACTATCAGGTTCAGCGTTATCGATCACCTGCAGCAGTTTCAGATCGCCTGGCTTCGTATCGACAGTGATAGCAATGCCATCAACTCTGCCGCTGCTGTTGCCTGCTTTATCCGTCACTTCCGTAGCGAACTGGTAATTACCATCCTGCAACTCTGTCGTTGGCGTATAGTCCCAGCTACCGTCTGTATTGGTGACCGTCACGCTGCCAATCGCATCGCCATTGGCATAGATAGTGACCGTGCTGCCAGTTTCCGCATTGCCTTTGAAGGTTGGCGTGTTGTCATCACTCACGTCGCCGTTGGCCAATGACCCCTTTACAGCACCTGCATCATCGTTGACGGTCAGGCCTGATACCGAGTTTGGTGGCGTAGCGTCGATAGTGATCGTCTGAGAGCCACTGTGTGCACTCTCTTGACCAGCACTGTTGGTCCCCGTCACGCTGAGGTTGTAAGCACCATCCGGCAGTTTAGTCGCTGGCGTAAAGCTCCAGTTACCGCCCGGGCCGGCCGTAGTCGTGCCAATCACGTCATTACCATTATAAATGGTAATGGTATCACCTTCAGCGACAGGCGAAGTCCCGCTCAACGTCGGCGTACTGTCCTTCGTCAAGGCACCGTCTGCCAGAGTGATTCGAGTCGCCCCACTGTCATCGACAATGCTGCCGATAGTCGGTGCACCCGGAGTCAACGACATGGTGACGCTATAGCTACTGTCCGGCTTGGCGGTGTTACCCACTTTGTCGGTTTCGACTACGGTCAGTTTGTTCAAGCCGTCGTAGAGTGAACCGGTTGGTGTCAACTCCCATGTACCATCTTCGCCCACGGTTGTCGTGCCGAGCACTTTCGTCTGGCCATCGGCGTCAGTGGTGGAAACCGTAATGGTATCCCCAACCTCTGCCCCGGTTCCTTTAATCACCGGCTTACGATCGTCCAGAATACCTCCCTGGTTAACCGACCCGGTCACGCTACCCACGTTATCCGTCACGCCGGTGATCGCCACCAGGCTGGCATCCGGGGCCGTAAAGTCCAGCGTCAGGGTAAAGGTGTTCGACGGCTCGCTGACGTTGCCCGCCTGGTCCACCGCCGTCACCGTAAAGCGGTGCTCGCCTTCCGCCAATTTATCGGCCGGCGTAAAGCGCCACTGGCCCAACTCGTTGGTCTGCGCCGAGCCCAGCAACCCGTTCTGGTCGGAGACCATCACCAGGCTGTTGGCTTCTGCACGGCCTGACAGCGTTGGCGTCGGA
>NZ_MOXD01000014.1:132388-132546 GCF_001976145.1 Serratia oryzae | reverse complement strand
CCATGATCAAACTCTTCAATTAAAAGCTTGATGTGCTGCAACATGTGCAGCGATGCTCAAAGATTACTTCGTAATAATTCACTTAAATGAATTACTGCTTGGTCACTCTTCAAGACTTGATATTTTTTTGCTGCCTAAGCAGCTGGATATCGTCTTGT
>NZ_MOXD01000014.1:0-132346 GCF_001976145.1 Serratia oryzae | reverse complement strand
GTTACCGACATGTTTCTCGGTAACGCGGGAGGCAGATAATACGCTTTCCCGCTGAAGAGTCAACCTTTTTTCTCTGTTGAGAACGGTGTTTTCACCGGGTTGATTCTTCCTGGCTGGGCGACCTTGTCAGTCGTTGTTCCCGGTCAGTGGAGGCGCATTATAGGGAGTTCCGCGCCGGCCGCAACCCCTAAATTCATTTTTTTTACTGACCGCCGAATGTTTAAGCAAAACGCATTTAAAGCGGCAATTTTTTCAACGATTTGAAGCCATATCCCTGTAAAACGGGCAATAAAGCGTCAGTATCTTCGTTCAGAGCCATGCAATAAGCCAGATTCTCTTCCTGGGTTGAGATCAGGCCTTCTTGCGCCGAGATAAGCCAGGCTGCCCGACGGGCGATAGCCGCACCGGAATCCACCAGCCGCGTTCCCTCCGGCAAGACCTGCATCAGCTCTTCAGCTAATAGAGGGAAATGGGTACAACCCAACACCACCGTATCCGGTGGTTCACGCATACTCAGCCATGGCTGCAAGATTTTCTTCAGCGCCGCCAGCGGTACCTCTTCACCATGCAGCTTGGCCTCTGCCAACTCCACCAGCTCAGAAGAGCCCAACAGTTCGATTTTACAATCGGTCGCGAAACGGGAAATCAGATCATGAGTATAGGAACGCTGAACCGTACCCCGCGTCGCCAGCAGGCCAACAACACCATTGGCAGTCAATTTGGCGGCGGGCTTGATTGCCGGCACCACACCAACCACCGGAAACGCAAAACGTTCACGCAACGCAGACAGGGAAACGGTGCTGGCGGTATTACAGGCGATGATGACAATCGCCAGAGGGTGGTGGTGCTGAACCGCACTGACAATCTCCAGTACACGCTCAACAATGAACTCTTCGGATTTCTCACCGTAAGGAAATGCCACGTTATCGAAGGCATAAATATAGTGGAGATCCGGCAGCAACTGCCGAACCTCCTGATACACCGATAACCCACCGACGCCGGAATCAAATATCAGCACCGTCGGGCGTGGTACCACGGTGCTTTTAGAAGGTATAGCTTCCAGTGAGGTAGTATTCTCTTCCTGGAGTAACGTACCCATAAGCCGTCTCGTAATCTTTATCAAACAGGTTGGCAATTCTACCACGAACTGTCAGATGAGATGTGACCGGATACGAAACTGCGAGATCCCACAGGCTCACCCCACCCAGTTTGACCGTCCGCATCGTAGAACCACTGTAATCGCCATCGTAACGCTCACCCAGATACTGGTATGTCACCGCCCAGTCAAAGTCCTTGAGCTGCCAATCCAGTTGGTACTTGAGCTGCTGTTTGGAACGACGCACCAGCACCTCATTCGTCTTGGCATTGCGTGGGTCAACATAGTCATAGCTGATCTGATGGGTAAATAGCCCGGTATCCAAGGAGGCCGTAGCTTCAATACCTTTAATCGTCGCCTGATCGACGTTGTAATAGGCAGGCACAACACTGCTGGAAGAATAACCGATCAGATTATCGATATTGTTACGATACCCGGTTACCCGCCAGCTAACCGGGCCGGTTAGCCCTTCAAAGCCCCCTTCCCACTGGTGGCTTTCTTCCGGCTTCAATTCCGGGTTACCGCCAAAGTCACCATATTGTTGCCCCAGCGTCGGCGCTTTGAATGCGGTGCCATAAGAAGCAATCGCCCGATAGCCCTCAACAAACTCCCACGCGGCGCTGGTTTGCCAGGTATTGTGCCAACCGAATTGCGAGTTGTCGTCACCACGCACGGCCCCTTCCAGGGTCACTGCATCAAACTGCTGTTGTGCTGTCAGATACAGCCCGGTATTACGTTGACTCTTACTGTCGGTGATATAAGCAGTGCCCGGCTCCAGCTTCTGTTTTTGCCAATCCACGCCGGTGCTGATGCTGCCGTGAGCAACCTGGACATTGTTTCCCCACTGCACATTATATTGTGTCGTGTCATCCAGGGTTGATGACGCAGAGTGACGGCCGTATTTCGGGTCGTAATTATAGTCTTTACTGTGGCTATAGCTGGCAGTTAACTGCGTGGCATAAATCCCTTCCCGATAACGCAGGCCGCTATCCCATGATTGACTGTATAGCTGACGGGTATCGGGTAACGCATCAGGATGCAGAGTATCTAGGCCGCTATAGCTACCGTCATAAGCCGTACGATTGTCGTAACCGTAACCACGCACAAAGCCGCCCAACTGCTCGCTAAACTGGTGCTGCAACTCGCCATACAGCGATTTGCTCATGAAGCCATCACGATCGGGTTGCGCCGGATTGCCAAAGCTATCTGGCAGGTTGGCCACCACGTCAAACCCTCTGGTATAGGTATAGTTACCCGCCAAGGTTGCGATGGTGTTTTGCCCCAGTTGCTGCTGCGTGGCAGCGTCGTACTCCTGATAACCGTGCGAGCCGACACCGGCAGAGAGCGAAGAGCCCTTCCTCTCGCGGGTAGTAATGATGTTGATCACCCCACCGATGGCGTCAGAACCGTAGACGGCAGAGCGAGAGCCGCGGATAAACTCAACTTTTTGCACCAGCGAAATCGGGATCTGGCTCAGATCGGAGGATCCACTGATCCCCGCCTGATTCAGGCGCACACCGTCAATCAGTAACAGCACATGCTTAGATTCCGTACCGCGGATAAAGACCGATGAGCTCTGCCCCAAACCACCATTTTGTGCAATATCTACCCCCGGCAGGCGACGCATGACATCGACCATGCTCTTGGCCTGCCAGCGCTCAATATCATTACGGGTGACGATCGAAGTGGGTGCCAGCACGGAAGAAACCGGCTGCGGGAAGCGATTGGCGCTCACCATCAGGGTATCGCTGTCATTGGTTGTGGTGTTGTCTTGCGCCCAGCCAGAAATTGCCGTTACGGAGGAAACCACCGCCAGCAGGGTATTTTTTATCATTGTCATTAAGAAAAGCATCCAAACTTTATTGGCGGATGCCGCAGGATCACAGCCGATAATTCGCGACGGCTATGGATTTTGCGACGTACACCGGCAGGTTTTCGGGCTTAGGATTTGCAGATTGCCGTGGGCAACCGGCACCGGGCGATGACTTCCCATCCAGCAGTGGACAGTGTCTGCGTTAAAACGCTATCGCCGTGACTTCCCCATACCGCTGCGCGTCAGCTCCAGATTCACACTGGATTCCCTTTTCACTCGCTGCTTGAGGCCGGACGGCCATGCTACGATCAATGTAAATAGATGTCTAGACTGCCAATAAGGCTACAAACATAACAACGCTGGACTTCACGGCTTGATTCCCTACAATCGCCGCAGATCTAATTGCCTGACGAGAAGAACCATGACGCCCGAGATTTTGCCCATTGAACGCTATGATGACCAACTGGCGGAGAAAACTGCCCGTCTGAAGACGATGATGTCACCGTTCATGGCACCCGAGCCGGAAGTGTTCCGCTCGCCCGTCAGCCACTACCGTATGCGTGCGGAATTCCGAATCTGGCATGATGCAGACGAGATGTACCACATCATGTTCGATCAGCAGACCAAACAGCGTATCCGCGTCGACAGCTTCCCGGCCGCCAGCGAGCTGATTAACCGTCTGATGCGCGCGCTGATCGCCGCTATCAAACCCAACCCGGTGCTGCGCCACAAGCTGTTCCAGATTGATTACCTCTCGACACAGAGCGGCAAAATCATTGCCTCGCTGCTGTATCACCGCAAACTGGATGAACAATGGCAGCAGGATGCCGCAGCCTTGCGTGATGCCCTGCGCGCACAGGGCTTTGATGTGCAGCTGATTGGCCGTGCGTCGAAGATGAAAATCATGCTGGATCAGGATTATGTCGACGAAGTATTGCCAGTTGCAGGCCGCGACATGATTTATCGCCAGGTTGAGAACAGCTTCACCCAGCCGAACGCCACAATGAACGTACACATGCTGGAATGGGCACTGGATGTCACCCAGGATTCGCAAGGCGATCTGCTGGAGCTGTATTGTGGTAACGGCAACTTTTCACTGGCACTGGCGCGCAACTTCGAGCGCGTACTGGCCACCGAAATCGCCAAGCCCTCCGTTGCCGCAGCCCAGTACAACATTGCGGCTAACCAGATCGACAACGTGCAGATCGTTCGCATGGCGGCAGAGGATTTCACCCAGGCGATGAACGGGGGACGTGAATTCAACCGGCTGAAAGGGATTGATTTAGCGAGTTATGATTGCGAGACGATTTTTGTCGATCCACCGCGCAGCGGGCTGGATGATGATACCCTGAAAATGGTGCAGGCCTATCCACGCATCCTTTATATCTCCTGCAACCCGGAAACGCTATGCGCCAATCTGCAAACCTTGCAGACCACCCACAACATCAGCCGCCTGGCGTTGTTCGATCAGTTCCCTTACACCCACCATATGGAATGCGGTGTGTTGCTGGAACGCCGCTAGCGGGTTATCTGGCGGGCTCCAAGCCCGCCCATTAAACATCGCTTTTACTGCGAGAGCGATTCGCGTTTCTTCAACTGGAACCCAATCCAGAACACTAACGCCACACAGATGATGGATGGCAGGAAGTTGGAGCCAATCTGCGGATACTCCACCCGCACGATCGTGCTGTATGCCAGGATCCCCAACAGGAAGCAGGCAGCGGCCAGCTTCGGCATCCCATCCGGCATTGGCCGGCTCAGGTAACGCTGATGCAGGCAATACACTGCCAGCACCAACGCAATCAATGGGAAGATTGAAAACGGCACCACCGAGCTGAACAGCGCGGCAAAAGAACCGTTAACGGACAGACCGGCAACCAGCGCCAGCAGTAAAGTACCATTCTCACGACAGGTTTTTTCCATCACTTTCACCTTTTTATACGCGGGATGCAGAGGTTTTTTCTTGCTCGCGGCGATACCAGTAGTAGACTCCTTTGGAAATCATCCGCAATTGCAGCACTAATCGCTCTTCCAGCTTACGCCGTTGTTCGACATCAATATCCAGCGCTTCCGCACCGGCACTGAACACAATGGTCACCATCGCCTCTGCCTGTGCTTCGGTAAAACTGCGAGGCATGTGGTTTTCCAGCTCGAGGTAATCCGCCAGTTCAGCAATAAAATGTTGGATCTCACGCGCTACCGCCGCGCGAAATGCCGCAGAAGTCCCAGAACGTTCGCGCAGCAGCAGGCGGAACGCGTTGGGGTTATTACCTATAAACTCCATAAACGTGGATACCGACGTGCGGATCACGCTGCCACCCTTGGCAATACGTTGGCGTGCCTGGCGCATCAGTTGGCGCAGCATCAGGCCGCTTTCGTCGACCATGGTGAGCCCCAGTTCATCCACGTCGCGAAAATGGCGATAGAACGACGTCGGCGCGATACCGGCCTCCCGCGAAACTTCGCGCAGGCTTAGGCTGGCAAAACTGCGTTCGGCACTGAGCTGGCTAAAAGCCGCTTCAATGAGGGAACGACGCGTCCGTTCTTTTTGTTGTGCTCTGACGCCCATGTGCATATTCAGATAAATTCCATCCACTCAGTCTAACGCCGTAGAGCTGGCAATATAGCAAATTTATTGCAACGGCATTTATACAAACGCGCTCTATGCGATGCCAATAGCGCTTTACCGCAAAAAGGCGATTGGTCATTGGGCACACAGCGCTATGATGTTAAGATACCGTTGTAATTTTGTATAAAAACAGGTCTATCCTACATGCAACAGCACTATCAATTTGACGCCATTGTTATTGGCTCGGGCCCTGGTGGTGAAGGCGCCGCTATGGGGCTGGTGAAACAAGGTGCCCGCGTGGCCGTGATCGAACGGTACAACAACGTGGGCGGCGGCTGTACTCACTGGGGCACCATCCCCTCAAAAGCCCTCCGCCACGCGGTCAGCCGCATTATCGAATTCAACCAGAACCCGCTTTACAATAACTCCCGCACCCTCAGTGCCACTTTCCCTGACATTTTACGCCACGCCGACAGCGTTATTAACCAGCAAACCCGCATGCGCCAAGGATTTTATGAGCGTAACCAATGCAAACTGTTTGCTGGCGATGCCCGTTTTATCGACGCCAACACCGTCAGCGTTAGCTATAAAGACGGCACTCAGGACACCATCCGCGCCGACCATATTGTGATCGCCTGCGGTTCACGCCCTTATCATCCGGCCAGCGTTGATTTTACGCATCCGCGCATTTACGACAGCGATTCCATCCTGGAACTGAACCACGAACCACGTCATGTGCTGATCTACGGTGCAGGGGTGATTGGCTGCGAATATGCGTCGATCTTCCGCGGTTTGAACGTCAAAGTGGATTTAATCAACACCCGCGATCGCCTGCTGGCGTTTCTCGATCAGGAAATGTCTGATTCGCTGTCTTATCACTTCTGGAACAACGGCGTGGTGATTCGCCACAACGAAGAGTTCGAGAAGATTGAAGGCACGGAAGATGGCGTGATTGTGCATCTCAAATCCGGCAAAAAAGTGAAAGCCGATTGCCTGCTGTACGCCAACGGCCGCACCGGTAACACCGATTCGCTGGGGCTGGAGAATGTCGGTCTGGAGTCTGACAGCCGTGGCTTGCTGAAGGTCAACAGCATGTACCAGACGGCGGTGGCCCATATTTACGCCGTGGGTGACGTGATTGGCTACCCAAGCCTGGCCTCGGCGGCTTACGATCAAGGCCGCATCGCCGCACAGGCCATTTCCTCCGGTGCCGCCAGCGGTCACCTGATCGAAGATATCCCAACCGGCATTTACACCATTCCGGAAATCAGCTCCGTCGGTAAAACCGAACAGGAACTGACCGCCATGAAGGTGCCATATGAGGTAGGCCGCGCGCAGTTCAAACATCTGGCACGGGCGCAAATCGCCGGGATGAACGTCGGTAGCCTGAAGATCCTGTTCCACCGCGACACCCTGCAGATCCTGGGGATCCACTGTTTCGGCGAGCGTGCGGCAGAGATCATTCACATCGGCCAGGCGATCATGGAGCAGAAAGGTGAAGGCAATACTATCGAGTATTTCGTCAATACCACCTTCAACTATCCGACCATGGCCGAAGCCTATCGGGTTGCTGCGCTGAACGGCTTAAACCGCCTGTTTTAAAGCAGAGCCGAGGTAATTCTGCATGTGCTCGCGGATCGCCTCGGCCAACTGCTCATAACGGCCACGCAGCGGGGAACCGGGGCGATACACCAACGCAATGGTGCGCTTCGGTTCCGGCTTGTAGCAATCGAGATAACAAACGCCATCGCGCTCGCGTTCAGGTGGCACCGCCAGCGCTGGCAACAGCGTAATCCCACTGCCTGCTGCCACCATGTTGCGCAGCGTTTCCAGGCTGGTCGCGCGGAAATGGGTATCTTCATCTGCCCCGGCCTGGAAGCAAAAACCCAACGCCTGATCGCGCAGGCAGTGGCCATCTTCCAGCATCAGCAGTTTTTCCCCGGCCAAATCCGGCATTGCCACACGGTCACGCTGTGCCCATGGGTGATCGGCATACACCGCCAGCTTCATCGGTTCGTCAAATAACGGCACTTCAATGAAAGCTTCGGTTTCTTTTACCAGCGCCAGAATCGCGCAGTCCAGCTTGCCGCTGTCAAGCTGTGCCAGCAGTTGATGGGTTTGCGCTTCATGCAGATACATTTCCAGCTTGGGAAAGGTTTTATGCAGCGTTGGGATAATCTGCGGCAACAGATAAGGCCCCACGGTAGGGATCAGCCCGATATGCAGCGGCCCGGACATGGCTTCGCCCTGCTGGCTGGCCATTTCCTTCAGAACTTTGACTTCGCGCAGCACGGTACGCGCCTGCTCCACCAGCAGCAAGCCCGCCTGAGTGAATAACACCTTACGGCTGGTGCGCTCAAGCAACATCACGCCCAGCTCATCTTCCAGCTTGCGGATCTGCCCACTCAATGTCGGCTGGCTAACATGGCATGAATCGGCTGCGCGCCGGAAATGGCGATGCTCGGCCAAGGCGATCAGATACTCTAAATCACGAATATTCATTACTTCCCTCCAAGCCATGATAGCTCATGGCGATAGATAAGATAGCAACGAGTGATTAGATCTATCAAGCCCGAGCAGGAATAATGTTTCGCAACGAAGCAAGACCGCACAGAATTAAAAAAAATCATATTTCTAATTAAGGGGTTAATCCATGTTTACCAGTCAAGAAGGCAAAAAAGTCCCGCAGGTTACTTTCCACACCCGTCAGGGCGACCAATGGATTGATGTCACCACCGATGACCTGTTTAAAGATAAAACTGTAATCCTGTTTTCTCTGCCAGGTGCGTTCACGCCAACCTGTTCTTCCAGCCATCTGCCGCGCTATAACGAACTCTACAGCGTGTTCAAGCAGCACGGCGTTGACAGCATTTTGTGTGTCTCGGTTAACGACACTTTTGTGATGAACGCCTGGAAAGCAGACCAGCATGCTGAAAATATTACCTTTGTGCCAGACGGCAACGGCGAGTTCACCAAGGGCATGAACATGCTGGTTGAGAAAGCTGACCTGGGCTTTGGGCCACGCTCATGGCGTTACTCCATGCTGGTGCGCAACGGCGTAGTAGAAAAAATGTTCGTTGAGCCCAACAAACCAGGCGACCCGTTTGAAGTATCCGATGCTGACACCATGCTGAAATACCTGGCTCCAGAGTTCAAAGTGCAGGAATCCGTTTCCCTGTTCACCAAACCGGGCTGCCCGTTCTGCGCTAAAGCCAAACAAATGCTGCAAGAGCGCAGCATGCAGTACGAAGAGATCGTGCTGGGCCAAGATGCCACCACCGTCAGCCTGCGCGCTGTGAGCGGCCGCGCTACCGTGCCACAGGTGTTTATCGGCGGTCGTCATATCGGTGGCAGCGACGATCTGGAAGCTTTCCTGTCAGCCTAATCAAAAAATACCCGACGGGTTTCATCCGGCACTCAACAATGTGCCGTTTGAAATAATACGTAAGCTTTTGGCGGGCGCTGGCCCGCCCTTTTTATACCTGATGGGATACTCAGGGTATTCTGGAGTGGATATGAAACAGTTGAATGTTGATGTCGCGGTGATCGGCGGTGGCACGGCGGGATTAGGTGCCTATCGCGCAGCCAAACTCACTACCCCGAACGTTGTGATGATTGAAGGTGGCTCTTACGGCACCACCTGTGCTCGCGTGGGCTGCATGCCCTCCAAATTATTGATTGCTGCCGCGGACGCGGTACACCAGATTGAGCGCGCCCCGGGTTTTGGCGTACATCCTGCAGGCAAAACGATCGTCAATGGCCGCGAAGTGATGGCTCGCGTCAAACGTGAACGCGATCGCTTTGTCGGTTTTGTGTTGGAAGGCGTCGGCAGTATCCCGACAGCCGACAAAATTCAAGGTTACGCCCGCTTTATCGACGACAATACCCTTCAGGTGGACCAACATACGCGCATCGTGGCACAGCGTATTGTCATTGCGACCGGCTCACGCCCAAGCTGGCCTGCGCAGTGGAACCAGTTGGGCGATCGCCTGATCGTCAATGACGACGTCTTCAACTGGGATGATTTACCGCGGTCGGTCGCCGTGTTCGGGCCGGGAGTGATCGGCTTGGAGCTGGGCCAGGCGCTGCATCGCCTTGGGGTAAAAACCAGCGTGTTTGGCATCGGTGGTGCCGTTGGCCCACTAACCGACAGCGCCGTACGTGAATATGCCGCAAAAACGCTGGGAGAGGAGTTCACTCTCGATCCCGACGTGAAGGTAGACATCATGCAGCGCGAAGGCGAAAAAGTGTTTATCCGCTATCAGGATCGACACTGCCAAACGCAGGAAATAGTGGTGGATTACGTGCTGGCGGCCACCGGCCGTCGCCCGAATGTCGACAACCTCGGCCTGGAAAATACCAGCCTAGCGCTCGATGCCAAAGGCGTTCCACAGGCAGATCGCCTGACCATGCAAACCAGCGTACCGCATATCTTCATCGCCGGGGATGCCAGCAATCAACTGCCGCTGCTGCACGAAGCCAGCGATCAGGCGCGTATTGCCGGGCAAAATGCCGGCAGCTACCCGGAAGTTAACCCAGGGCTGCGCCGCAGCGCGCTTTCGGTGGTGTTCTCCGATCCACAGATCGCCATGGTCGGTTCCACTTTCCGCGAACTGAGCCAGAAATTCAGCGCCTGTGGCTGCTTTGAGGTGGGTGAAGTGTCGTTCGAAAATCAGGGCCGCTCACGCGTGATGCTGCGTAACAAAGGTATTCTGCACGTCTACGGTGAGCAAGGCACTGGCCGCTTTTTAGGGGCTGAGATGATCGGCCCGGATGTGGAGCATATTGCTCACCTGCTGGCCTGGGCGCATCAGCAGCAGATGACCATCAACCAGATGCTGGATATGCCGTTCTACCACCCGGTGATTGAAGAGGGGCTGCGTACCGCACTGCGCGATCTGCAAGCCAAACTGAAATTGGGTGAAGCCGAGGCGGAACGCTGCCAGCATTGCCCTGGTGAATAAGTTTTTATCTCTGCAAGACATCAGACCGGGCCCCTGCGCCCGGTTTTTTGCGTAATGCCCCCCAGATTGCTCATCCTCTGGTTGCCGAAACTTTCTGTTGGCGGGGTAAATAACCGGGGCAGCCATAAACTGCCCCCGACACCGTTTAGAATAAGCGTTTCTTCGCCTCAGAAATCGCACTTGCGACCTGCTGCGGTGAAACACCGCCCTTGGCCGCACGCTTATCCAGGCAGGACTGCAGTGCGAGAACCGGATACACGTCGTCACTAATCACCGCATTGAATTTCTGCAGGTCTGCCAACGACAGATCTTCCAGCGGTTTGCCCTGGCGGATCGCTTCCACTACCGCTTCACCCACAATGTGGTGCGCTTCACGGAACGGTACGCCTTTAGCCACCAGGTAATCAGCCAGTTCGGTGGAGTTGGCATAGCCCTGCTGCGCCGCTTCCTGGCAACGTGGGCGCTTCACCTGAATACCATCCAGCACCAGCGCCGCCATCTGCAAGCAATCCATCCAGGTGTCGAGCGCATCGAACAACCCTTCTTTGTCTTCCTGCATGTCTTTGTTGTACGCCAGCGGTAGCCCTTTCAGGGTCATCATCATGCCGGTCAACGCACCCTGTACACGCCCGCATTTTCCACGGATCAGCTCCAGGGCATCCGGGTTTTTCTTCTGCGGCATCAGGGATGAACCTGAAGTCACGCGATCGGAAAGCTCAACAAACGCCGCCTCACCGCTGTTGAAGAAGATCAGGTCTTCAGCAAAGCGCGACAGGTGCACCATGCTGATGGCCGCGTTGGACAGCAGTTCCAGCACATGGTCACGATCGGAAACGCTATCCAGGCTGTTACGGGTGGCAGAGGCAAAGCCTAACCAGCCAGCCAATTGCTCACGATCGATCGGATAAGCCGTCCCTGCCAGCGCACCGCTGCCCAGCGGGCTGACATCCAGGCGCTTCAGCGTATCCTGCAGGCGGCTTTCATCCCGCGCCAGCATTTCGACATAGGCTAAACACCAGTGCGCGAAAGTGACCGGCTGCGCACGCTGCAAGTGGGTATACCCCGGCATCACCGCATCCTGATTGGCTTCGGCGGTTTCCACCAGCGCTTGTTGCAGTTGGACAATCGCCTGATGCAGTTCACTGACCTGGTGCTTGCACCACAGTTTCAGATCGGTAGCCACCTGATCGTTTCGGCTGCGGCCGGTATGCAACTTTTTACCCAGATCGCCGACTTTATCGATCAGCTTCTGCTCTACCCAACTGTGAATGTCTTCCGCATCGCTTTTGACGATCGCCAGCGGATCGGCCTGCACTTCTGCCAACAGCGCATTCAGTGCCTGCTCAAGCTGCTGCTGCTCTGCCGCCGTCAGCACATTGACGGTCACCAGCGCTTTTGACCAGGCAACGGAGCCCACTATGTCCTGTTCCGCCAGGCGATAATCGAAACGCAGAGAATCGTTTAATTGTTTGAACCGCTGATCCGCTGCCTGGCTGAACCGTCCGCCCCAAAGTGCCATAATCTTGCTCCTGAATAAGTATGCGAAAGGGCGCAGCATGCTGCGCCCCCAGACTGCTGACAAAGCCCGTTATTAGGGGGAGCGTGCCGAAGGGGTCGTAGCGGCGTAAGCCGCCGAAGTGCCCCTCGGTGCGCTAGACCCGGGTATCTCCGGTTTAAAAGCCACTTTGTCATCAACCTCAGGGCCCAGCATGCTGCGCCCCTTAAATTGACGTATTTAGAGTATAAACCTGAGGTTACTTTTTCTTCTCGTTCAACGCACGAATACGGGAAGAGAGCGAGAACAGGCGGATAAAGCCGCCCGCATGGCTGTGATCGTAAACCTCGTCTTCGCCGAAGGTCGCAAACTCTTCGGAATACAGGCTATTGACGGATTTCTTCTGAATCGCCGTCACCTGGCCTTTATACAGTTGCAGTACCACTTCGCCGTTCACCTCTTCTGCCAGCGCCTGAGCGGCTGCCTGAATAGAACGGCGCAGCGGCGCAAACCAACGACCATCGTACACCACATAAGACATTTCCAGGCCTAACTGCTCACGCCACTTGAAGCTGTCGCGATCCAACACCAGTTGCTCGACGCCACGCAGCGCAGCCACCATGATGGTGCCCCCTGGGGTTTCGTAGCAGCCGCGAGATTTAATCCCCACCAGGCGGTTTTCCACGATGTCGATACGGCCAACGCCATGTTTGGCACCCAGCACGTTCAGGGTTTCCAGGCACTTGTACGGGCTCATCGCTTCACCGTTCACCGCCACCACACGGCCCTTCGCCACGGTCACCGTCACCTGCTCAGGCTGATCTGGCGCTTCCTGCGGATCGACGGTCCACACCCAGCAGTCTTTGTTCGGCGCATTCCACGGGCTTTCCAGCACGCCACCTTCGGTTGAGATATGCCAGGCGTTTTCATCACGGCTGTAGATTTTTTCCAGCGACGCGGTGGTCGGGATATTACGCTCTTTCAAGTAATCCAGCAGCGCTTCACGGGAACGCAGGTTCCACTCACGCCATGGCGCAACCACTTTCAGATGTGGAGCCAGCGCGGTATAGGTGGTTTCGAAACGCACCTGATCGTTGCCTTTACCGGTTGCACCATGGCACAGCGCGTCTGCACCCACTTTCAGCGCCAGCTCAACCTGAGCTTTAGCGATGATCGGGCGCGCCATGGAGGTGCCCAGCAGGTAGCTGCCTTCATACAGCGCACCGGTTTGCAGCACCGGGTAAACATAGTCACTGATAAACTCTTCACGCAGATCAACCACGTGACATTCAGAGGCACCGGATTGCAGAGCTTTCTGCTCAACGCCTTCCAGATCGCTGCGCTCCTGGCCGATATCTGCCACGAAAGCCACCACTTCGCAGCCACCGTAGTTCTCTTTCAGCCATGGAATGATGGCCGAAGTATCCAAGCCGCCAGAGTACGCCAGAACGATTTTCTTGATGCCTTTGTTTTGCATTGTGTTATTCCTTTTTAATTCTAAATTTAAGCGAGGATCCGGGTGCCAATCGACACACCATTAAACAGAGCAGGAAGCTTTTCGGCATTGCGCCAGCTGGCGATATCCACCGGGCGACCAAGAGTACGGGCCGCATCCAGTGCCGCGTTCACCTTCACTACCATACCATCAGTAATGATGCCCTGAGCAATCAGTTGTTCTGCTTTTTGCGCCGTCATTTCCGCGATGCGTTGCCCTTTACCATCGAGAATGCCACTGACATCGGACAGCAGGATCAAATCCGCACCTAAGGTGGCAGCCAACGCCGTGGCAGCCTGATCGGCATTCACATTCATCAGTTGGCCTTCGGCGGTAATACCGATGGAACTGATCACCGGCAGATAGCCCGCCGTCAGCAGCGTATTGAGCAGCGCAGGCGAGCCCGGCTGCGCATTGCCGACGTGGCCCAACGCCGGGTCGAGCTGCGTCACCGTAACGCTGCCGCCATCGGCCAGGCTCAGCCCAACCGCACTGATTTTATGTTTAACCGCCCACGCCAACAGCGTTTTGTTGGCGCTACCGGCCAGTGCACCGGTAATGATGTCGATCTGATCGGCAGGCGTGACGCGCAGGCCGTTCTTCTTCACTACCGGCAGAGAGAGCTGCTTCATCAGTTCATCCACTACGCAACCGCCACCGTGGACGATCACCAGCGGGCGCTGATGTTCCTGGCGATAGATATCCAGCGCGGTAAACAAGCGCTCCAGCGCTTCTTCGCTATCCAGTAACACACCACCGAGTTTAATAATTAATGGGTTCATCGCTTTGCTCACGGCTGTACCCTTCATCTTTCAAGCCATAGCGTTGTTGGCTGTCTTCTATCACCCCAGTCACTGACTTGTGCAAGCTCCTGGAGATTCGTTCAATTGCCACCTAGCTACAACTTGAAAGCTTTTGGGTAAATATTAAATTAATGATTGGGTTTCCGGGAACCCAAAACGGATATTCAGGCACTGCACCGCCTGAGCGGCCGCACCTTTCAATAAGTTGTCTTCCGCAGCCACCGCGATCAGATGCTCGCCCTGCACGGCAAAACCGATATCGCAGAACGGCAGGCCCACCACCGATTTCAACGCAGGCACCCCTTTGTCGTACAGCCGCACCAGCGGTTTATCGTCGTAGGCCTCGTGATAGGCCGCAGCCACATCCTGCGCGGTAACGCCCGTTTTCAGGCGGCAGGTGATGGTTTCCAGAATGCCACGCGGGAAGCTCCCCAAGTGCGGCGTAAAGATCACCGGGATACCCAAGTGCGCGGAAATTTCCGGCTGGTGACGATGGTTGAACAGGCCATAAGGTTGCAGGCTGACTTCGCAGAAGCTGGTGGTGACGCTGGCTTTGCGCCCGGCACCGCTGACACCACTGACGGCGTTGATCACCGGCCATTGGTCCAGATTCAGCAGTTGTTTGTCGATCAACGGCTTCAGCGCCAACTGAGCCGCCGTTGGGTAGCAGCCCGGCACGGCGATCAATTGCGCTTCTTTGATTTTTTCGCTCTGCCATTCCGCCAGGCCATATACTGCCTTGGCCAGCCAGTCGGCATGCTGATGTTCAAAGCCATAATATTGGCGGTAAAAATCGCTGCCCTGCACACGGAATGCGCCCGAGAGATCGAACACCACGCAGCCCGCCGCCAGAAACTCCGGAGCGATGTCGTGGCTGACTTCATGGGCCGTGGCGAGAAACACCACGTCGATCCCCTTTGCTGCTTCCGCCACGTTCACCAGCGGCTGCAACGGCAGATCAACGATGCCTTTTAACTGTGGATGCAACTCAGAAAGCAATTTTCCTGCATCTGCACTTTGCGCTGAAACCGCTAAAGCGGTTATGTTCATGTGTGGGTGGCGATTCAGATAAGCCGTGAGCTCCGCTCCGGCGTAACCGCTGGCACCAACAATCAGCGTATTCAACATGTGGCCTTTCACCTTTTTGGCTTACAGTAGAGGCACTTGTGCCCCGAGAGCAGGGCTTGGTCGCGTTGTTGCGCCGTTCACCCACGTGGTCGAGCGTTGATGTTTTTATCAACATCCGGGGTTCGAGTTCCCTTACGCTCCAGCTTAATGTATTTTTATTCAAAATAAATGCATGAATATTGATACTATCCTAACCAAAGGCTGTCAACAGTGAAGATGAAATTACCTCCATTTATTGAGCTGTACCGGGCGTTGATCGCCATTCCGTCGATCAGCGCCACCGATGGTGCCCTCGATCAGAGTAATGAAGCATTAATCAACTTGCTGGCCGGTTGGTTCACCGATTTGGGCTTTCGCGTCGACGTGCAACCCGTACCGGATACGCGCAACAAATTTAACCTGCTGGCCAGCATTGGCACGGGCAGCGGCGGCCTGCTGCTGGCGGGCCATACCGACACCGTGCCTTACGATGAAGGCCGCTGGACGCGCGATCCGTTCACGCTGACCGAGCACGACAACAAACTGTATGGGCTGGGCACCGCCGACATGAAGGGCTTCTTCGCCTTCATTCTGGACGCGGTACGGGATATCGATGCCAGCAAACTGACCAAACCGCTGTACATTCTGGCCACCGCAGACGAAGAAACGACCATGGCCGGAGCGCGCTATTTTGCCGCTTCCACTCAAATCCGCCCGGATTTTGCCATTATTGGTGAACCCACCTCGCTGCAGCCGGTGCGCGCGCACAAAGGCCATATCTCCAACGCTATCCGCATCGTGGGCCAATCGGGCCATTCGAGCGATCCGGCACGCGGCGTCAACGCTATCGATCTGATGCATGAATCCATCGGGCATTTGATGGCGCTGCGCAAAACGCTGCAGGAGCGCTACAACAACCCAGCGTTTGCGGTGCCTTATCCCACCATGAACTTCGGCCATATCAGCGGGGGCGACGCGGCCAACCGCATCTGCGCCTGCTGCGAACTGCATATGGATATCCGCCCGTTGCCAGGCATGACGTTGGACAACATCAACGAACTGCTGCACGACGCGCTGGCACCGGTCAGCCAACGCTGGCCTGGGCGTTTGTCGATTGATGAACTGCATCCGCCGATCCCAGGCTACGAATGCCCAACCGATCACCATATGGTGGCGGTGATTGAGAAACTGCTGGGTTCGCGTACCGAAGTGGTGAACTACTGCACCGAAGCGCCGTTTGTGCAAGAGGTGTGCCCGACGCTGGTGCTGGGGCCGGGTTCGATCAACCAGGCGCATCAGCCAGATGAATACCTCGACACGGCGTTTATCGAACCCACACGCAAGCTGCTGGGGCAATTGGTCGATCATTTCTGCCAGCAATAGAAAACGGGGCGATGCACTGTCATCGCCCACGCCCTTCAGGCGCAGAAAATAAAGCCGATAAGCTAAGCTGATAACCAGCGACGCGTAATTAAATTTCAGAAAATGCGTCGATTTTGATGTTTTTTTGCTAAAAATAGTGTCAATTAACGGTTGGGCAGGAACGTAGTGAGATAAAACCAGCAGTCTTTACCTAACACGTGAAATTTACTTACAAGATGAAAATCATGTACCCACGATTTCAATTTGTGGTTAACCATGCTGCAACGTTGATAACAGGGGTATACAGAGAACTGGGCCAGGGGTTATATGAACGAACAATATTCGGCAATGCGAAGTAATGTCAGTATGCTCGGCAAATTGCTCGGCGACACCATCAAAGAAGCGCTGGGCGAGCATATTCTCGATCGCGTTGAAACTATCCGTAAGCTTTCCAAATCTTCACGTGCTGGTAATGAAGCGCATCGCCAGGAACTGCTGTCGACGCTGCAGAACCTGTCCAATGACGAATTGCTGCCAGTCGCGCGCGCCTTCAGTCAGTTCCTTAATTTGACCAACGTGGCCGAGCAATATCACAGCATTTCGCCGCACGGCGAGGCGGCGAGCAACCCAGAAGCCCTGGCTCAGTTGTTCACCCGGCTGAAAGACAAACAGCTCAGCACCAAAGAGCTGCAAAACGCGGTGGACGACCTCTCTATTGAGTTGGTCCTGACCGCGCACCCAACGGAAATCACTCGCCGTACCCTGATCCACAAACTGGTTGAGGTAAATACCTGCCTCAGCCAGCTCGACCATAACGATCTGGCCGACTACGAGCGCAATAAAATCATGCGTCGTTTGCGCCAATTGGTGGCGCAATCCTGGCATACCGACGAAATGCGCAAAAACCGCCCATCGCCGATCGACGAAGCCAAATGGGGCTTTGCGGTAGTGGAAAATAGCCTGTGGGAAGGTGTGCCCGCCTTCCTGCGCGAATTTAACGAGCAGTTGGAAAACTCTATCGATTACCGCCTGCCGGTAGAAGCCGTGCCCATTCGCTTCACCTCCTGGATGGGCGGCGACCGCGACGGTAACCCGAACGTCACGGCTGAAATCACCCGCCATGTGCTGCTTTTAAGCCGCTGGAAAGCCTGTGACCTGTTCACCCGCGATATTCAGGTGCTGGTCTCTGAGCTGTCGATGACCGAATGTACCCCGGAACTGCGTGAATTGGCCGGTGGTGCCGACGTACAAGAACCGTATCGCGAACTGATGAAACGCCTGCGCAGCCAACTGATGAGCTCCCAGGCGTATCTGGAAGGGCGGCTGAAAGGCGAACGCGTGCTGCGTCCGCACGACCTGCTGGTAAACAATGAGCAGCTATGGGAACCGCTGTACGCCTGTTATCAATCGCTGGTGGCCTGCGGCATGGGGATCATCGCCAACGGTCAACTGTTAGACACCCTGCGCCGCGTGCGCTGTTTCGGCGTGCCGCTGGTGCGCATCGACGTGCGCCAGGAAAGCACCCGCCATACCGAAGCCATCGCTGAACTGACCCGCTATCTGGGGCTGGGTGATTACGAAAGCTGGTCTGAAGCCGATAAGCAGGCCTTCCTGATCCGCGAACTGAACTCCAAGCGCCCGCTGGTGCCGCTGAAGTGGGAACCGAGTGCCGATACTCAGGAAGTGCTGGAAACCTGCCGCGTGGTCGCGGAAGCGCCACAGGGTTCGATCGCCGCCTATGTGATCTCCATGGCACGCACGCCGTCTGACGTGCTGGCGGTACATTTGCTGCTGAAAGAGGCCGGATGCCCCTTCGCGCTGCCGGTAGCACCGCTGTTCGAAACCCTCGACGATCTGAACAATGCCGATGACGTGATGACTCAGTTGCTGAATATCGACTGGTATCGCGGCTTTATTCAGGGCAAACAGATGGTGATGATCGGCTATTCCGACTCGGCGAAAGACGCTGGCGTGATGGCGGCGTCCTGGGCGCAGTACCGCGCACAGGACGCGTTGATCAAAACCTGTGAAAAAGCCGGTGTGGCGCTGACGCTGTTCCATGGCCGTGGCGGTTCGATTGGCCGTGGCGGCGCACCAGCCCATGCTGCTCTGCTGTCGCAACCGCCGGGCAGCCTGAAAGGCGGCCTGCGCGTCACCGAGCAGGGCGAGATGATCCGCTTCAAGTTCGGCCTGCCAGAAGTCACCATCAGCAGCCTGGCGCTGTACACCAGTGCAGTATTGGAAGCCAACCTGTTGCCGCCGCCGGAGCCGAAAACAGAGTGGCGTTCGCTGATGGATGAGCTGTCCGAAACCTCGTGCAAAATGTATCGTGGTTACGTGCGTGAAAACCCAGACTTCGTGCCCTATTTCCGCGCCGCAACGCCGGAGCAAGAACTGGGCAAACTGCCGTTGGGTTCGCGCCCGGCCAAGCGCCGCCCGAACGGTGGCGTTGAGAGCCTGCGCGCTATTCCGTGGATCTTCGCCTGGACGCAGAACCGCCTGATGCTGCCCGCTTGGCTGGGTGCCGGTGCAGGCTTGCAGGAAGCGGTGAAGGCCGGCAAGCAAAACCAGTTGGAAGCCATGTGCCGCAACTGGCCGTTCTTCTCGACGCGTATCGCGATGCTGGAAATGGTATTTTCCAAAACCGATCTGTGGCTGGCGGAATACTACGATCAGCGCCTGGTGGATAAATCACTGTGGCCGTTGGGTAAACAGCTGCGCGATCAGTTGGAAAGCGATATCAAAGTGGTGCTGACCATTGCCAACGACGACAACCTGATGGCAGATCTGCCGTGGATCGCCGAATCCATCGCGCTGCGTAACGTTTACACCGATCCGCTCAACGTGCTGCAGGCCGAACTGTTGCACCGTTTACGCCAGCAGGAGCAGCCGGACGCGCGGGTTGAACAGGCGCTGATGGTGACTATCGCCGGCGTGGCCGCCGGGATGCGTAATACGGGTTAGTTATTCCACAGGTCGACAAAAAGCGCGGTGAATGCACCGCGCTTTTCAATAACCCTCAAAATATCAGGCAATTGCCGGACGAACACCTAAGGTGTGGCAGATGGCATAGCTCATTTCCGCACGATTCAGCGTATAGAAATGAAAATCCTTCACCCCTTCGCGGCTGAGGATCTTCACCATATCCATCGCAATATTGGCACCAACCATTTTGCGGGTTTCCGGATCGTCATCCAGCCCGGCAAACATGCTGGTCATCCAGCTTGGCACGCGCACGTTGGTCATGGCGGCAAAGCGCTGCAACTGCTTGAAGTTGGAAACCGGCAGGATCCCCGGCACAATTTCCACATCAATCCCGGTCGCCACGCAGCGATCGCGAAAACGCAGGTAACTCTCTACGTCAAAGAAAAACTGGGTAATCGCCCGGTTGGCACCCGCATCAATTTTGCGCTTCAGGTTGATCAGGTCCGCCTGAGCGCTTTTCGCTTCCGGGTGCACTTCCGGATAGGCCGCAACAGAGATGTCAAAATCGCCGACGTCTTTCAGCAGCGTGACCAGATCGGCAGCGTACATTTCCGGCTTGCCGCTGCCCGGTGGCAGATCGCCGCGCAGGGCAACGATATGACGGATACCGCTGTTCCAGTAATCGGCAGCAATATCCCGCAACTGCGCCGGGCTGGCGTCGATACAGGTCAGATGCGGTGCGGCATCCAGACCGGTACGCTCTTTAATACCTTTGATGATGCTGTGGGTGCGATCGCGCTCACCGGAGTTGGCACCGTAGGTCACGGAGACAAATTTAGGCTTGAGGCTGCTCAGACGATCGATCGACTGCCACAGGGTGTTTTCCATTTCGCTAGTACGCGGCGGGAAAAACTCGAACGACACATTAATCTGGCCGCTTAACTCCGCCAGACTCTGATTCAGCGCTTCCCGCTGGTTTGCGTGAAAAAAACTCATACCCTGTCCGCCTCTTATCGATCACTATTTTGCTTTATTTTAGTAAGCGTCTATACGTTTAGACGTCTAGATAGAAAATGCCGTATGTGGCCTAAAGAGTCAACAGGAAAATGAGGGGGATACGATGAGTAATCCTCACACAACATGAGAGAGTTTCATGATCGTGCTAACGGCGGGAAAAAAACCGGGCGCCGTATGCTGCGCCCGTTGAGGATTAAAGCAGTTGCGCCAGGCGGTTAAGATCCGACTGAATCGCACCGGCAGTCACATCGCGCCCCGCCCCTGGCCCACGAATGACCAACGGGTTATCACGATACCAGCGGCTCTCGATGGCAAACACGTTGTCGCACGGCAACAGCGAAGCCAACGGGTGTTCCGGCCGCACAGCTTCGACGCCGACGCGTGCCTTACCGTTGGCGTCAAAACGCGCGACGTGGCGCAGCACCAGCCCCATTTCGCTGGCGGCTTCGAAGCGTTGCAGCATTTGCTGGTTCAGCGCATCGCCGTTTTCAAAGAACTGATCGATGGACCCTCGCTCCGCTCCGGCAGGCACCAGAGACTCCACACGTACCTGATTCGGTTCAATGTCGTAACCCGCCTCACGCGCCAGGATCACCAGCTTGCGCATCACATCCTGCCCGGAGAGATCCACACGTGGATCCGGCTCCGTCAGGCCCTGTTGCCAGGCCTGCTCCACCAGTTCGGTGAACGGTACCGTGCCGTCAAACTGCAGGAACAACCAGGATAGGGTGCCAGAGAAAATACCGCTGATCGCCAGGATACTGTCGCCGCTGTCGCGCAGATCGCGCACGGTATGGTTCACCGGTAAACCGGCACCCACGGTGGCGTTATACAACCAGTGGCTACCGGTTTTAGCGAACGCATCACGGATCTGGCGGTAGTTACCACTGCCTGACGCCCCCGCCAGTTTGTTGGCACTGATGACGTGGAAACCGTAACTGGCAAAATCCAGATACTGTTCTGCCAGATTGTCACTGGCGGTCACGTCAAGCACCACCAGATCGTCAAACGGATGGGCACGCATCCACAGGAACAGCGACTCTTCATCCAGTTCCTGGGCTTCCTCTTCAAAGAACGCCAGCGCGCGGCTGGTATCCAGCCCCTCGTAATTCAGCAGGCTGCGGCGGCTGTCCACCACGCCTGCCAATGTGAATTCAAAGCCGCTGCGCGCCGAGAGGTTTTTCTGCTCGCGGGCAAACAGTTCCAGCCAGCGTGAACCGATGTTGCCCTTGCCGAACAACACCAGACCAATGCGTTTTTCCGCACGGAACAGCGTCTGATGCAGGCCCTGAATCAGCAGCCCAGTCGGCCCCTGGCGCAGCACCGCCACCAGGCTGATGCCATCCTCTGCCTGCCAGATAAACTCCACCGGCTGATCGTTCAACTGCTGGTAAAAACGATGGCTGTGCAGCGGATTCTTGCACACGCCCGCCCCCACCAGCGCCACCAGCGCCAGCCCTTCACGCAGTTGCAGCTCACCCGGTAACGCCGCCTCTTGCAGAATACGTAAGACGCTGTTCACCACTTCCGAGGTGTAGCACAGTTGGATCAGGTTACGGTCAGGATGGATACCCACAGCTAACGGTTTGACCTGCCCACGCTTGAGCACCTGTTCCAACTCCTTCTGCGCCAGCTTGAAGTCGTGCCGCGGGGCCACGCTGAATTCAATCAGGCAAACGTCATCATGGCTGGTCACGATTTTGGCACCGGTACCCGAAGCCAGCACGCGTTCGATGCGTGTCGACCCTTGTTCCGGTTGGTAGCTGCAGCGCAGTTGCAGATCGATGTCACTGCCGGAAACCGGCTGCAGCGTGCGGGTATGCAGTACCGGCGCCGCCAGGCGAGCCAGTTCGCTGGCTTCATCCAGGCGCAACAGCGGCAGCAGGCAGGCATCTTTCACCTTGCGCGGATCGGCACTGTACACCCCGGCGACGTCGCTCCAGATGGTGACGCGCGCCACACCGGCCAAAGCACCGATCTGCGTAGCCGAGTAGTCACTGCCGTTACGCCCGAGCAGCACGGTTTCACCGGCGTCGTTACGAGAAATAAAACCGGTCACCACCAGGCGTTTGCCAGGATGCTGTGCCAACAGTTGCTGCAATAAAGGGTAGGAGCGGCCTTCGTCCACCTGCGGTTGCGCCGCACGTTCAGCACGCAGAAAATCACGCGCATCCAGCCATACGGCCTGCATATCCTGCTTGTTCAACACGGCGGCCATCAGGCGTGCCGACCAGATTTCACCGTGACCGACCACTTCGGCATACACCGCATCATCGACTTTACCGTCCAGCAAGGCTGCCAGACGCTCAAGATCGTGAATGAATTCGGCAATCAATGGCTCGGCCGTTTCCGGTGGTAACAAGCCGCCGATCAGTTCGCTGTGATAACGGCGCAGCGTTTGCTGCACCTGATGCGCGGAAAGACGATCGCTCTGGCTCAGCTTCAGCCAGCTAATCAGTTGGTTGGTGGTGCTACCGGCGGCCGAAACCACCATCATGTCACCAGGTTGGCTATATTCGGCCATAATCCCGGCGACCCGCAGATAACACTTCACATCAGCCAGGCTACTGCCACCAAATTTGTGCAGTTGACGCCCGTTCACCGCCCCTGCTACCGCAATTGCATTCATGCTTACCTCGTTGCCGCCGCCTGGAAGGCTTGTTCCAGATCGGCAATCAAATCATCACAGTCTTCAATACCCACGGAAATACGCAGCAGGCTTTCGGAAATACCGGCTGCCGCACGTGCTTCTGGTGCCATCCCGGCGTGAGTCATGGTCGCCGCGTGCGAGATCAGGCTTTCTACCCCACCCAATGATTCCGCCAGCGTAAACAGTTCCAGCGCCGACAGGAAACGCCGTAACAGCGCTTCGTCACCGTCCAGTTCAAAGCTGAGCATGGCACCAAACCCACGTTGCTGGCGGCACGCAATTTCATGGCCAGGGTTTTCTGGCAGAGAAGGATGATACAGCTTTTTGACCAGCGGTTGCTGCTGTAAATAGCTGACAATCGCCCCGGCGTTGTGCTGTGCCGCCTTGATGCGCGGTGACAGGGTACGGATGCCGCGCAGCAGCAGATAGCTGTCGAATGCACCGCCGGTAACACCAATGTTATTCGCCCACCACGCTAGTTCCACCGCCAGTTGCGGATCCTTGGCAATCACTGCGCCGGCAACCACGTCAGAATGGCCGTTGAGGTATTTTGTACAGGAATGCACCACCAGATCGGCACCCAACGCCAGCGGCTGTTGCAAGGCCGGGCTGAGGAAGGTGTTATCCACCACCGCCAGCGCACCGGCAGCATGCGCCGCGTTGCAGATGGCTGCAATATCCACCACGCGCAGCAGTGGATTGCTTGGGCTTTCGATCAGCACCAGCTTCGGCTTTTGCGCCAGCGCCTGCTGCAACGCGGCCTCATTCCCCTGATCGACAAACAGCACGCGATAGGCACCGCGCTTACTCAGGCTATCGAACAGGCGATAGCTGCCGCCGTAACAGTCGTGCGGAGCCACCAGCAGATCGCCCGGTTTCAGCAGCACGGTCGTCACCAGATGGATCGCCGACATCCCGCTACCGGTCATCACCGCGCCAGCCCCGCCCTCCAGTTCCGCCAGCGCACGTTGCACCACATCGCGCGTCGGGTTACCACGGCGTGAATAATCATGGGCGCGGGGCTGGTTGAAATCGGTGAAATTATAAGTGCTCGAAAGGTGGATCGGCGGGACGACGCAGCCATACTGTTCGTCGTCATTCAGGCCGCTACGCACGGCAATGGTGGCTGGTTTACGCGTCATAGGGTGGCTCGGCTCTCGGAAAGTGGGTAAGTGAGGCCTAAAGATTACCTGTGGCGAAAATAGACGTCAATACATCTGGACATCTAAACTTCTTTGCGTATAGATTGAGCAAAGCCGCAATACCCGCTAAAATTGTAGCGGTTTGTTATGGCGATAAGATGTTAAGGCAAAAATACCGCTGTCAGGTTTAGCAAGAGTCGCAATTCGGTGAATCTTATCGCGCAGAATCGACATTTATTAGTGAGAACAGTGAAGATCGGGCATAATTGGCCGGTTTCTAGAATGTAGTCATTTTTCTGACAATTTTTTTAAGGTATCCCATGGCTGAGTGGAACGGCGAGTATGTCAGCCCTTACGCTGAACACGGTAAAAAAAGCGAGCAAGTAAAAAAAATCACGGTATCCATTCCGCTGAAGGTCCTGAAGATCCTGACCGATGAACGAACCCGTCGCCAGGTCAACAACCTGCGCCACGCGACCAACAGCGAATTGCTGTGCGAAGCATTTCTGCACGCCTTTACCGGCCAGCCGCTGCCAAACGATGAAGATCTGCGCAAAGAGCGCAGCGATGAAATCCCGGAAGCCGCGAAGGTGCTGATGCGTGAACTGGGTGTGGATCCCGATACCTGGGATTATTGAGCCCGGCCTGCCCATGCTGGTAGCAGGAACGAAAAAAGGCGCCGAGGGCGCCTTTTTCAACTGACAGTAAGAAATCTTATTTCTTAGTGCCTGGTACGCTGAAACGCTTGTTGAAGCGGTCTACGCGGCCACCGGTAGCAACATCACGCTGCTTGCCAGTGTAGAACGGGTGGCATTCGCCACAAACGTCCAGGTTCAGATCGTGACCCACGGTAGAGCGGATTTTGATCACGTTACCGCAAGAGCAGCTAGCAGTAACTTCTTCGTATTTTGGGTGGATACCTTGTTTCATGGGAAACCTCAGTTAAGGCCGTGTCGCTATCCAGCCCTGTTCCGCCAGACACCACACGTGGTTGATAAATTTTGATACGGAATTATATCAAAGGCGGCAAATTATACAGAATTAAATGGACTGCGCAAACGGAACCGCACATTTATACCCGCCTTCCTGCAACGCGAATTATTTAGGGTATCGTGGCCTGCGGTGTAAACTAGCCAACACTTTTTTCTATCTGGATCGCCACATGCCCGTTGTACAGGTCGCTTTACCGGTTCCCCTCGCTCGTACCTTCGATTATCTGCTGCCAGAAGGTGTGCAGCCGGTCATCGGCGCGCGCGTTGGCGTGCCCTGGGGAACGCAACGGGCGATCGGGATTGTGGTCGGTTGCAGCGAAACCAGCGAACTGCCGCTGGAAAAGCTGAAACCCATCGACAGCCTGCTGGATAACGGCTCGCTGTTCTCCCCCAGCCTGTGGCGCATCCTGTTGTGGGCCAGCGAGTACTACCATTACCCGATCGGTGAAGTGTTGTTCCATGCATTGCCGATCCTGCTGCGTCAGGGTAAACCGGCTGAAACAGCCCCGCTGTGGCAATGGTTTGCCACCGAACAAGGGCGTGCCACACCACCGGAAAGCCTCAAACGAGCCCCCAAGCAACAACAAGCGCTGGCGGCATTGTTGCAACGCCCGATCTATCGTCACCAGGTCAGCGAACTGGCCTTAACCGAAAGCGCGCTACAGGCATTGCGTACCAAAGGGTTGAGCGATCTCCGTGCTCAAGCGCTGGCAACGCAAGACTGGCGGCCCAGCTTTGAGGTCCTCGGCGAACGGCTGCGGCTCAATACCGAGCAAGCCACTGCGGTCGGCGCTATCCGCAGTGAGGACGATCGCTTCGCCGCCTGGCTGCTGGCCGGGGTGACAGGCTCTGGTAAGACCGAAGTCTATCTCAGCGTACTGGAAAATATTCTGGCAAAAGGCAAGCAGGCGCTGGTATTGGTGCCGGAAATCGGCCTGACACCGCAGACCATCGCTCGTTTCCGCGAACGGTTTAACGCGCCGGTAGACGTGCTGCATTCCGGCCTGAACGACAGCGAACGGCTGGCAGTGTGGCTGCGCGCCCGCAGCGGTGAGGCCGCCATTGTGATCGGCACCCGTTCGGCGCTGTTCACCCCATTTTCGCGCCTTGGGGTGATTATCATCGACGAAGAACACGACAGCTCTTATAAACAGCAGGAAGGCTGGCGCTACCATGCCCGTGATCTGGCGGTGTTCCGTGCCCATGAAGAAAACATCCCCATGGTGATGGGATCTGCCACTCCGGCACTGGAAACGCTGCACAACGTGCAACTGGGCAAATATCGCCAGCTAAAACTGACTCAGCGGGCGGGTAATGCCAAACCAGCCAATCAACACCTGATCGATCTGAAAGGTTTGCCGCTGAAGATCGGGTTATCACAACCCCTGCTGAAAAGCATGCAGCACCATTTGAAGAACGGCAATCAGGTGATGCTGTTCCTCAACCGCCGTGGTTATGCTCCTGCGTTGTTATGCCACGAATGCGGCTGGATCGCCGAATGTCAGCGCTGTGACCACTACTACACCCTTCATCAGAATCAACGCCAGCTGCGTTGCCACCACTGCGACAGCCAGCGCCCAGTGCCGCACCAGTGCCCACAGTGTGGATCCACGCATCTCGTCTCGGTCGGCGTAGGCACCGAGCAATTGGAGAACGAGCTGGCGCCGCTGTTCCCAGAAACAGCCATTACCCGTATCGATCGCGATACCACCAGCCGCAAAGGTTCGCTGGAACAACATCTGGCCGATATTCACCGCGGTGGCCCGCGCATCCTGATCGGCACCCAAATGCTGGCAAAAGGCCACCACTTCCCCGATGTGACGCTGGTTGCGCTGCTGGACGTTGACGGTGCCCTGTTCTCCGCCGATTTCCGCTCTGCCGAGCGTTTCGCCCAGCTGTATACCCAGGTTTCTGGCCGGGCCGGGCGTGCTGGCAAACAGGGAGAGGTGCTGTTGCAAACCCATCACCCGGAACACCCTCTGCTGCAGATCCTGTTGCAACAAGGCTACGATGCCTTTGCCAAACAGACGCTGGCGGAGCGCAGCAGCGTATTTCTGCCGCCTTATACCAGCCATATTATCGTACGTTCGGAAGATCACGATAACCAGCAGGCCCCGCTGTTCTTACAACAGCTGCGCAATCTGTTGGAAGCCAGCCCGCTGAAGGACGACTCGCTCTGGGTCATGGGCCCGGTTCCGGCATTGCAGTCGAAACGTGGTGGCCGTTTCCGCTGGCAGTTGCTGCTGCAACACCCTTCCCGGCGTTTGCTGCAGCATCTGATGAAAACCACATTGCCGCTGATCGGCACCCTGCCACAGGCGCGGAAAGTAAAATGGATGCTGGATGTTGATCCCATCGACAGTTGAACCCGGAGCAATCTGATTCAGCAACTGGTGTGCAAACGTTTACCCTGGAAATTGCGAGCTAACGCGAAAAAACCTCCTTATGTCACACTTTTTATGAAATTTAGGTAACAAAAGCAGGCCGTAATCTGTTTAGAATGTCTGTGCGGGGATTTCTTTCACCCGAACAACCTGATGAAAGCTTTAAACGTGGATGGCGCTAACAATAACAACACCACCGCACGCCAGAATGTATGAGTCAATCCCAGTTGTCGCGTTGGCATGTGGCTAACGCAAGGAGAAAGGCGTTGGAACACAAGAAAGAACTATCCATGGCCACCATGAAAGACGTCGCTGAAATGGCTGGCGTTTCAACGGCAACCGTGTCGCGTGCGCTGATGAATCCAGAAAAGGTGTCAACGCCGACGCGCCAGAAAGTGGAACAGGCCGTGCTGGCCGTGGGTTACTCCCCTCATGCCCTCTCACGTAACATCAAGCGCAATGAATCCCGCACCATCCTGGTGATCGTCCCCGACATCTGCGATCCGTTTTTTGCCGACGTGATCCAGGGGATCGAGCAAACTGCAGCACAACAGGGTTATCTGGTGCTGATCGGCGACTGCGCGCAACAGAATCAGCAGGAACGCACCTTCGTTAACTTGATCATCACCAAACAAATTGACGGTATGCTGCTGCTCGGTTCCAACCTGCCGTTTGACGCCAGCAAGGAAGAGCAGCGCAACCTGCCACCGATGGTGATGGCCAACGAATTTGCGCCGGAGCTGGAGCTGCCAACGGTGCATATCGATAACCTGACCGCCGCCTTCGAAGCCGTGCACTATCTGCACCAGCTTGGCCACAAGCAGATCGCCTGCGTGGCGGGGCCGGAACATATGCCGTTGAGCCACTACCGGCTGCAAGGTTACATTCAGGCACTACGCCGTAATGGTATTGGCGTTGAAAGCAGTTATATTACCCGGGGTGATTTCACCTACGAAGCAGGCGCTCAGGCACTGAAAACGCTGATGGCGCTGCCAAAACCCCCTACCGCCATCTTCTGCCACAACGATGTCATGGCAATTGGGGTGTTATATCAGGCTAAAAAACTGGGCTTGCGGGTACCGCAGGATCTCTCCGTTGTCGGCTTTGACGATATCAAACTGACACAGTATTGTGATCCCCCTTTAACTACCGTGGCACAACCGCGCTTCCAGATCGGCCAGCAAGCAATGTTGCTGCTGCTGGAACAGTTGCACGGGCAAACGGTAAACAGCGGATCGCGCCTGTTGGACAGCGAATTGATTATCCGTGGCAGCACAGCGGCCCCGAAACGCTAGTCAAACATTTTTGGGTTAAGTAACATGGCGGACCCAAAGCCTATCAAATAGGTATAATTATTGTTGTGGTCGCGGCTGCCAAAGCATTCACTGCCAGGCAAGCATGACCCGTCAGCCTAGAGGATAGGCTTTAACCTCATCAGAACACAGCGGAATTAGAGTGGCACAGAGAGACTATGTAAGCCGCGGGCGCTCAGGAGCAGCGCGGCGCAAGACCCCCAGCCGTAAAAAACGCAGTTCCCCTAAGGTATCCAAAACCGTGGTGGCGCTCGCTGTCGCCCTTCTGGTGGTCTTTATCGGTGGCCTCTATTTCATTACGCACAACAAACCGGACGACGCGCCGCTCCTGCCTGCGCATGGTATCCGCCCGGGTAACAGCCTGCCGCCGAAGCCGGAAGAGCGTTGGCGCTATATCAAAGAGCTGGAGAATCGCCAGATTGGCGTGCAATCACCGACTGAACCTACGGCCGGCGGTGAGATCAACTCTAAAACCCAACTGACCGACGAACAGCGCCAACTGCTGGAGCAGATGCAGGCCGATATGCAACAGCGCCCGACGCAGTTGTCTGAGGTGCCTTATAACGGCCCATCACAACCGCGCAATAATGGCCACCAGCAACAGATACCGCAACAGCCAGTGCAACAACAAATGCAGCAGCAACCGATGCAACAACAGGCGAACCCGCCGCGCAATCCGTTCAATAACGGTGTGGCACCGGTGCAGCAGCACCAACCGAAGCCGCAGACGGTCACGCCACCGGCCCCCACCCGGCAGCCAGAACCGCAACCGGAACCGAAGCCTCAACCAAAGCCGGAAGTGAAACCGGAGGCAAAACCGGAAACGGCCAAGCAGGAAACCAAACCCGAGCAGAAACAGAAATGGATGGTGCAGTGTGGTTCGTTCCGTGCTACGGATCAGGCAGAATCGGTACGCGCGCAACTGGCATTTGAAGGCATTGAAAGCCGCATAACCTCAGGCGGCGGCTGGAACCGTGTGATGTTGGGCCCCTACAGCAGCCGCGCGGCCGCAGACAAAACCCTGGCCCGCCTGAAGGCTTCCGGCATGTCAAGTTGCATTCCCCTCGCCGTTGGGGGTTGAAAAGCGCCACCACTCCCCCAACTATACTTTCAATATATGCCCCGTTGCTTATGCCTCAGCAGAGACAACGGGGTCTTCTTTCCGTCTGCAACGAGGGTCTGCTCGTGACAACAATTGTAAGCGTACGCCGCAACGGCCAGGTAGTGATCGGTGGCGATGGCCAGGCCACACTGGGCAACACGGTCATGAAGGGTAACGTCAAGAAAGTCCGTCGCCTGTATAACGATAAAGTGATTGCCGGTTTTGCTGGTGGTACTGCTGACGCCTTCACGCTGTTCGAGCTGTTTGAGCGCAAGCTGGAGATGCACCAGGGCCATCTGGTGAAAGCCGCCGTTGAGTTGGCGAAAGACTGGCGCACCGATCGTATGCTGCGCAAACTCGAAGCGCTGCTGGCGGTGGCGGATGAAAACGCTTCGCTGATCATCACGGGTAACGGTGATGTAGTGCAGCCAGAAAATGATTTGATCGCCATCGGCTCCGGCGGCCCTTACGCCCAGTCGGCGGCCCGCGCGCTGTTGGAAAATACTGAGCTGAGCGCCCGCGAGATCGTTGAGAAATCCCTCAACATTGCCGGTGACATCTGTATTTACACCAACCATCACCACACTATTGAAGAATTACCTTCCAAAGCGTAAGGATCGAATACTATGTCTGAAATGACCCCGCGCGAAATCGTCAGCGAACTCGACAGCTACATCATTGGCCAGAACAAGGCCAAGCGCGCTGTTGCCATTGCCCTGCGCAACCGCTGGCGCCGGATGCAGCTCAACGAGACGCTGCGTCACGAAGTGACCCCAAAAAATATCCTGATGATCGGGCCGACCGGCGTCGGTAAAACCGAGATCGCCCGCCGCTTGGCCAAACTGGCCAATGCGCCGTTTATCAAAGTAGAAGCCACCAAGTTCACCGAAGTGGGCTATGTTGGTAAAGAAGTGGATTCCATCATCCGCGATCTAACCGATGCCGCGGTGAAGATGGTGCGCCTGCAATCGATCGAGAAAAACCGTGCCCGTGCCGAAGAAATGGCCGAAGAGCGTATTCTCGACGTGCTGATCCCACCGGCCAAAAACAACTGGGGCCAGCCAGAAGAACAGCATGAACCTTCTGCCGCACGTCAGGCATTCCGCAAAAAGCTGCGTGAAGGCCAGTTGGATGATAAAGAGATCGAAATCGATCTCGCCGCCGCACCGATGGGCGTCGAAATCATGGCTCCTCCGGGCATGGAAGAGATGACCAACCAGTTACAGTCGATGTTCCAGAACCTCGGCGGGCAAAAACAGAAACCACGCAAGCTGAAGATCAAAGAGGCTTTCAAACTGCTGGTGGAGGAAGAAGCCGCCAAGCTGGTGAACCCGGAAGAGCTGAAAGAGCAGGCGGTGGAAGCCGTTGAGCAGCACGGCATCGTGTTTATCGATGAGATCGACAAAATCTGTAAGCGTGGTGGCCAAAGCTCCGGCCCGGACGTTTCCCGCGAAGGCGTGCAGCGCGATCTGCTGCCGTTGGTGGAAGGCTGCACGGTGTCTACCAAGCACGGTATGGTGAAGACCGATCACATCCTGTTTATCGCCTCCGGCGCTTTCCAGACCGCCAGCCCTTCCGATCTGATCCCGGAACTGCAGGGCCGCTTGCCAATCCGCGTTGAGCTGCAAGCGCTGACAACGGAAGACTTCGAGCGTATTCTGACCGAGCCCAGCGCATCGCTGACCGAGCAGTACAAAGCGCTGATGGGCACCGAAGGCGTGACGATCGACTTCACTGCCGAAGGTATCCGCCGCATTGCCGAAGCCGCCTGGCAGGTGAACGAAAGCACCGAAAACATCGGCGCACGCCGCTTGCATACCGTGCTGGAGCGTCTGATGGAAGATATTTCCTACGATGCGAGTGAAATTAACGGTCAATCCATTACAATTGACGCCGATTACGTGCGCAATCACCTGGATGAACTGGTAGCGGATGAAGATCTGAGTCGTTTTATCCTATAATCGCGCTATCCCCAAGTGGCTTCACGTTGTAGGAAGACGGTCAACCCTCCCCTGCAACGTGAAGGGCGATGGGTATATCACTGTCCTGTCGATCATTGAGCATCGCCGCCAGCCCTCTAGCTGCGTGAAAGATCAAGGATATGTGTGGGAGGCTCTGCCTCCCACATTTATTTCGAACGGACACCGCCTTTTGACTTACTGAAGCGAAACATGAGCTTATCAACCCCCACCACCCCGGCTAAAGCCTGGCTGGAAAGTTTACGACCGCGCACCCTGCCGTTGGCGTTTGCCTCCATCGTTGTCGGTTCCGCCATCGCCGCCTGGCAAGGCAGCCTCAAGCCGGGTGTCGCCCTGCTGGCGCTGCTGACCGCTGGCCTGTTACAGATCCTCTCCAATCTGGCGAATGATTACGGCGATGCAATAAAAGGCAGTGATAAGGAAGATCGTATCGGCCCGCTGCGCGGTATGCAGAAAGGGATGATCACCCAGGCTCAGATGAAGCGGGCTCTAGTGCTGACGGTGATCCTGATTGCCATTTCCGGTTGCTGGCTGATTGCTATCGCCTGCGAAAAACCCAGCGATGTGGTGGGCTTCCTGGTCTTGGGTGGCTTGGCGATTGTCGCAGCCATTACCTATACCGTGGGTAATAAACCCTATGGTTACCTAGGGTTAGGCGATATTTCGGTGCTGGTGTTTTTCGGTTGGCTCAGCGTGGCAGGCTCGCATTACCTACAGACACACACCTTTGACAGCATTGTGATGTTGCCAGCGACCGCTTGTGGTCTGTTGGCGGCGGCAGTGCTCAACATCAACAATCTGCGCGATATCGAAAGCGATCGCCTCAACGGTAAAAATACCCTGGCGGTGCGCCTCGGGCCGCAGAAAGCACGCTATTATCATGCCTTCCTGCTGATCGCCGCAGTGGTGTGCTTCGCCCTGTTTACCCTGCTCAACCTGCACAGCCTGTGGGGCTGGCTGTTTGTGCTGGCCATACCGCTCTTGTTGCGCCACGGCATGCGCGTGCTGCGCGATCCCACCGCCATCGGTATGCGCCCGATGCTGGAGCACATGGTCAAGGCGGCATTGCTGGCTAATCTGTTATTCGCCATCGGTGTGGTGCTCAGTTAAAAACTGATGATTTTGCCAACAGGGCGCATAAAGGGATATACTGACTATTCCAGCGGCAAACTGACGTAAAATCCTATGAAATACGATACTTCCGAACTTTGTGATATCTATCAGGAAGAGGTCAACGTAGTTGAACCTCTGTTCTCTAATTTTGGCGGGCGTACTTCATTTGGCGGGCAAATCACCACGGTGAAATGCTTCGAGGATAACGGCCTGCTGTTCGAACTGCTCGAAGAAAATGGCCGTGGCCGCGTGTTGCTGATCGATGGTGGGGGCTCTGTGCGCCGCGCCTTGATCAACGCCGAACTGGCACGCCTGGCAACCCAGAATGAATGGGAAGGCATCGTGGTTTACGGTGCGGTACGCCAGGTGGACGATCTGGAAGAGTTGGACATCGGTATTCAGGCTATGGCGGCAATCCCGGTGGGGGCAACCAGTGAAGGCGTGGGTGAGAGTGATATCCGCGTCAACTTCGGGGGCGTCACCTTCTTCTCTGGCGATCACCTCTACGCCGACAATACCGGTATCATTCTTTCTGAAGATCCTCTTGATATCGAGTAACTGCAGAATATGAAGAAGGGCGCCTCGGCGCCCTTTTCGATCGTGGCTAATGGACGGGGAATTAAACCTCTTCCATCTTGCCCAGCAGTGCACGCAAGCGTTCTTGCCAAATATGCTGCTCTTCTTTCAGTTGCTGATTCTCACGTGTCAGCGCTTCGTGGTTACCCGCAGCGTTCTGAACGTCTTGAGACAGAGCATTATTTTTCTCTTTCAGTTCTTCAATTTCCATCTGCAACAACGTGATGGTATCAATCGCCTGCTGAACTTTTGCTTCCAGTTTTTCAAATACTTCAAATGACATTCTTCAGTCCCCTCATGGTAGCAAGGCGTACATCTATAAGTAGCGCCGCAACGTCGGTTGCAGCTACTGCGAATATGCATCGCGCCAAATGACACGCGCGATTATGGAAAACGCGCTTGTCTCAATAAAACGCTTCTTTCAATAAAAACGATTGTATGTAGCCTGCCTCCCACTGTCTAGCAACATACCGGCCCAACACGCAGTCTGTTGCAATTTTCCTGCCGCCACTTGCAGAAAAAACAGAAAATCCACTTTTACCACTTCGCTGTTGTTAACAAACGGCAATCAAATCAGTGGTCAGATCACACTTTCATGGTTCATAAAAGATACTAAATAACGCGAATACGCTCAATTTTATGACGAGCCACACACATTTTGATTTCGCTATTTCTCGTTTATGTTCGTTAACGATAAATTTACATCACATCCTCAATCCATTAGTGGACGAGATGAAAGATAACTGTATTCACAGGCTCTGCACGCAATATGCCAAGCCTGTATACCCCAACAGGTTGAAACCTATAAACGCCGTCTGCAGGACAATAATATTATGAGCCAAACCACCAGTCCGACTTTAAGGGGCCAGTGTATCGCGGAATTTCTCGGTACCGCTCTGTTGATATTTTTTGGCGTAGGCTGCGTTGCAGCACTAAAACTGGCCGGAGCCAGCTTCGGCCAGTGGGAAATCAGTATTATTTGGGGCTTAGGCGTTGCCATGGCCATCTATCTGACTGCCGCGATCTCCGGCGCACACCTGAACCCGGCAGTGACGCTAGCGCTCTGGCTGTTCGCCTGTTTTGATGGCCGCAAAGTGCTCCCTTACATTGTGGCGCAGATTGCCGGTGCCTTCTGCGCTGCGGCACTGGTCTACGGATTGTATTACAACCTGTTCTTCGATTTTGAAACTACCCATCAGATGGTGCGCGGCAGTGACGAAAGCCTGGCACTGGCCGGTATCTTCTCTACCTACCCGAACGCCCACATCTCCGTCGGCCAGGCTTTCCTGGTGGAAACGGTCATCACCGCCATCCTGATGTGCCTGATTCTGGCCCTGACCGACGACGGCAACGGTATACCTCGTGGCCCGCTGGCACCACTGCTGATCGGTATTCTGATTGCCGTCATTGGTGCCTCTATGGGACCATTAACCGGCTTCGCACTGAACCCGGCCCGTGACTTCGGCCCGAAACTGTTCGCTTATCTGGCTGGCTGGGGCAACGTGGCGTTTACCGGTGCGCGCGACATCCCTTACTTCCTGGTACCGATCTTCGGCCCTATCGTCGGTGCTGGCCTGGGTGCCTTTGGCTACCGCGCCCTGATTGGTCGCCATCTGCCTTGCGACGTTTGCGTTGAAGAAGATCAGCCCGCCGCCAAGCCAGAACAGCGTAATGCGTGATTGGCATAGTTCTATACCCAATGGATTTCAAGATGCAGGTAGGCGGCAACTGAGTGACAAATCGGTGATTAACCGATTTGAACAGCGCTTGCGCTGGCCCGTAGAGAGAGCCTCAAGAATGAGGCTCATAATCCCGATGAGCTTACTCAGGTAAGTGATTCGGGTGAACGAGGGCAGCCAACAACCCTGCAACTTGAAAGACGACGGGTATAACGGTTAACAACAACAGGATTAAGCTCATGACAACAGAAAAAAAATACATTGTCGCTCTCGATCAGGGAACCACCAGTTCACGTGCCGTAGTGCTCGATCACGATGCCAACATTGTTGCAGTCTCACAGCGTGAATTTACCCAGATCTACCCTAAGCCCGGCTGGGTAGAACATGATCCGATGGAAATCTGGTCCTCACAGAGCTCTACGTTGGTGGAAGTGCTGGCCAAAGCCGATATCAGTTCGGATCAGATCGCCGGTATCGGTATTACCAACCAGCGCGAAACCACCATCGTCTGGGAAAAAGAGACCGGCAAGCCGATTTATAACGCCATCGTCTGGCAGTGCCGTCGTACCGCGGAGATCTGCGAACAGCTCAAGCGTAACGGGCTGGAAGAGTATATCCGCCACAACACTGGGCTGGTGGTTGATCCGTATTTCTCGGGCACCAAAGTCAAATGGATCCTCGATCACGTCGAAGGTGCCCGCGAGCGAGCCAAGCGCGGCGAACTGCTGTTCGGCACCGTCGACACCTGGCTGGTATGGAAAATGACCCAAGGGCGGGTGCATGTGACCGATTACACCAACGCCTCGCGCACCATGCTGTTCAACATCCGCCAATTGGATTGGGACGAACGTATGCTGGAGGAACTGGATATTCCACGCGCCATGCTGCCGCAGGTTCGCCCGTCTTCCGAAATTTACGGCCAGACCAACATCGGGGGTAAAGGCGGCACGCGTATTCCGATTGCCGGGATCGCCGGTGACCAGCAGGCGGCGCTGTACGGCCAACTCTGTGTGCAACCGGGTATGGCGAAAAATACCTACGGTACCGGCTGCTTCCTGCTGATGAATACCGGTGCCGAAGCCGTGCGCTCCAACCATGGCCTGCTGACCACGATCGCCTGCGGCCCGCGTGGTGAAGTGAACTATGCGCTGGAAGGCGCGGTGTTTATCGGTGGCGCTTCGATCCAGTGGCTGCGTGATGAGTTGAAACTGATCAGCGACGCGGCCGACTCCGAATACTTTGCCACCAAGGTCAAAGACAGCAACGGGGTGTATGTGGTGCCCGCCTTTACCGGCCTGGGCGCCCCCTATTGGGATCCCTACGCCCGTGGTGCCATCTTCGGCCTGACGCGCGGCGTGAACAGCAACCATATTATCCGTGCGACGCTGGAATCTATCGCTTACCAGACTCGCGACGTGCTGGATGCCATGCAGGCCGATGCCAATACCCGTCTGCAATCGCTGCGTGTGGACGGTGGCGCAGTCGCCAACAACTTCCTGATGCAGTTCCAGTCTGACATTCTCGGCACCCGTGTTGAGCGTCCTGAAGTACGTGAAGTGACGGCGCTGGGTGCCGCTTACCTGGCAGGCTTGGCGATCGGCTATTGGAACGATCTGGATGAAGTGAAGAGCAAAGCCAACATTGAGCGTGAATTCCGCCCAGGTATCGAAACCACCGAGCGCAATTTCCGTTACAGCGGCTGGAAAAAAGCCGTGGCCCGTGCGCAGGCGTGGGAAGATCACGACTAAGCTCACTGGTTGTTTATCCTGAACACATGCGCTGCCCACGGGCAGCGTTTTTTTTGCCTGGCTCTACCGCCGCCACCCTGTGGTAAACTTTGCGGATATTTTCTTCCCTTTAATCACTCACAGGTTTGCCATGAAACGTGAATTAGCCATCGAATTTTCCCGCGTTACCGAAGCCGCCGCTCTGGCGGGTTACAAATGGTTGGGGCGCGGCGACAAAAATGCTGCCGATGGCGCTGCCGTCAATGCCATGCGCATTATGCTCAACAAAGTGGATATCGATGGCCGGATCGTGATCGGCGAAGGTGAGATTGATGAAGCCCCGATGCTATACATCGGTGAGCAGGTCGGCACTGGTCAAGGAGACGCGGTTGATATCGCCGTCGATCCGATCGAAGGAACCCGCATGACCGCCATGGGCCAATCCAACGCACTGGCGGTGTTAGCCGTAGGCGATCGCGGGGCTTTCCTGCATGCACCTGACATGTACATGGAAAAACTGGTGGTTGGCCCGCAGGCTCGGGGGGCTATCGATCTCAACCTGCCGCTGGCAGAAAACCTGCACAATATTGCCATCCGCCTTGGCAAACCGCTGGCAGATCTGACGGTGATCACGCTGGCAAAACCCCGCCACGACGCGGTAATCGCCCAGATGCAACAGCTTGGCGTGAAGGTGTTCGCCATTCCCGATGGTGACGTGGCCGCCTCTATTTTAACCTGCATGCCGGATAGCGAAGTGGATGTGATGTATGGCATCGGTGGCGCGCCGGAAGGCGTTATCTCCGCCGCCGTAATCCGCGCGCTGGATGGCGACATGCAGGCCCGCTTGCTGCCGCGCCACCAGGTGAAAGGCGACAGCGCAGAAAACCGCCGTATCGGTGAGCAGGAATTGGCGCGTTGCCAAGAGATGGGCATCGAGGCTGGTAACGTGCTAATTCTGGATGACATGGCGCGCAACGATAACGTGATTTTTTCCGCCACCGGCATCACCAAGGGCGATCTGCTGGAAGGCATCACCCGCAAAGGCAACATCGCCACCACCGAAACCCTACTGATTCGCGGTAAATCGCGCACCATCCGCCGCATTCGTTCAACCCACTATCTGGATCGCAAAGACGCTACGCTGCACGAATTCCTGCTGTAACACCCAAGGGCACAGGCCGTGCCCATACTCACTTTTCTGTCTGGCCGTATGCCCTTGATGCGCCATACGGCCAGATAGCGACCAACAACAACCCCTGCCTCGCCATCAAAGTGAAACTTTCGGCCACTATCATTAACTTTTCTAAAGTGTTAACTCATCACTACACCTATTTACAGCAAAAGTGCCAGAGATAAACCATAGAACATCATCTTTACTCCACATAATCTAATAAATCTGAATTTTTGGCGTATTTTAAGCCAAGAACGATCATTGCAAAACGGGCAGAAATGACCTGAAATATCGTAAATTAAACTGTACGTATAATAAAAAAGGGTTAAGAATGTCAGGGTAAATGTAGTAGCCCGGCTTTAGCATTTAATCGATAATTATTTTCATCAATTTGAAATAATATGACTGCCACAGGGATTGGGTTTATGAAAACACCAGAACTGATTTTATTGCAGCTAAAAACCTTAGGCCCCCACTCTGCCAAAATGTTGGCTGAACGGCTTGAGATCACGCCGATGGGGATCCGTCAGCATCTGCAATCCCTGGAAAAACGTGAGTTGGTTTGTTACGAGGAAACGCGCACTAAAGTCGGCCGCCCGACGCGCTATTGGTCGCTCACCCAGCAGGGCCATGCCCAGTTCGCCAATAGCCATGACCGGCTGGCGAAAACATTGCTGGAGTCGGCCCACGAGCTGTTCGGCACCGAAGGTATAGAGCGGCTGATTCTGGCACGGGAAGAAAAGCTCTTCCGCCGCTATGCGGAAGAGTTAGCAAAGGAAGAAAACCCTCTCGGCAAGCTTTCTCGCCTGGTGCGCCTGCGTCAGCACGACGGTTACATGGCGGAACTGCTCGATCATCCACAGGGTAAGCTGTTGGTGGAAAATCATTGCCCGATTGGCGTGGCCGCCAATGCGTGCAGCAAATTGTGCAACTCAGAGTTGCAACTGTTCCATCGTCTGCTTGGCCAGGGGTACCAGATAGAGCGCACGGCCCATGCCATTTCCGGCTCACGACATTGTGCATATTTGATTCAAACGCAGGAGCTTTAAACAGTATGGCTGAATGGGTTAATGGCAAAGTCACGCAGGTCACACATTGGACGGATGGCTTGTTCAGCATCACCGTCAATGCCCCGATCGACAACTTCACCGCCGGGCAGTTTGCCAAACTGGCGCTGGAGATCGACGGTGAACGTATTCAGCGCGCCTACTCTTATGTCAACGCCCCCAGCGATCCCAACCTGGAGTTCTATCTGGTCACGGTGCCAGAAGGGAAACTCAGCCCGCAACTCCAGCAGTTACAACCGGGTGCAGAGGTGCAAGTCACCAAAGAGGCTGCCGGTTTCTTTGTGCTGGAAGAAGTGCCGGATTGCGACACACTGTGGATGCTGGCTACCGGCACCGCCATTGGCCCTTATCTGTCGATGCTGCAGGAAGGCCAAGGCCTGGAGCGATTCAACAACCTGGTGCTGGTTCATGCGGCACGCTTTGCCCGCGATCTCAGCTACCTGCCATTAATGCAGCAACTGCAGCAGCGCTATCACGGCAAATTACGCATTCAAACCGTGGTCAGCCGTGAAGAGGTGGCAGGATCGTTAACCGGGCGTGTGCCGGGCCTGATCGAAGATGGGCGGCTGGAAGCGGCGGTGGGGCTAACCCTCGATGCCGAAACCAGCCATGTGATGTTGTGCGGCAACCCGCAGATGGTGCGTGACACCCAGCAAATACTGAAAGAGCGCCATCAGATGCGCAAGCACCTGCGCCGCAAACCGGGGCATATCACCAGCGAACATTACTGGTAATTCAGCGAAACTTTACCGGCTCGGGCTCCGGGCCGAAACGGTTCTCCCCCGGTGTGCCGACAAAAGCGCCGAGATCGAGCGCCATCATCACCATAATCAGCGACGGGATAAAACGACCAACGCCCCACTGCCAGATCGGTGCCAACATCTGCCAATTCCCCGCCGCCAGTACCCATGCCAGAATCAGCAACAGTGCCCACCAGCCAGCCTTGTTGCGATCGTGCAGGCGTTTCACCAACACCGCCGCCGTTGGCCACAGCAGAACCACAATAAAAAAGGCAATCGACTGGATCGCGACCAGTTGATAGTTCGCCAACGTAAAAGCAACCGCCATCAGCGCCAGCCAGATACCGATCCAGAGCAAGAAATCACGCCGCCCAATGCGGCCCTTAAATGAAAAACACCACTGTTGTAAGGTCATTAATTCATACTCTCTTGGCTTACCCATCCCCTGATTACCCGAAGCGGCAGCGCCATTGGCTGCAACGCCAACTCATCAGGGCATATATTCTGCGGCGCAGTGTACCATAGGCCATCTCAGGTTGAGATTTCTGCCCGGTAGAAAGCGGGCCGTTGCACATGCAGCTTGAAGTATGACGAGTATATCGCTTTAATCGGAGTAATCCTTGTTACCGATGCCGCCTATCATGCTGAGAAAAATCATCGTTATTGCCTGCCTGTTATTCGGTCTCGGTAATGCTTGGGCCGATCCGCCAGATGCCGTTGCTGGTGCGCCATCAAACGTGCCTTATCTGCTGGCCGGAGCACCAACATTTGATTTGACGGTGGTGCAATTCCGCGAAAAATATAACCGCGATAATCCGGCATTGCCGATCGGTGAGTTCCGCGCTATTGCCTCACAGGAAGATGACTCCCCTCTGCTGACCCGCGCCGCCAGTAAGCTTAATGAAAACCTGTATGCCTCCACCGCGCTGGAAAAAGGCACCGGCAAAATCAAAACGTTGCAAATCACCCATTTGCCGGTGCAGGGTAATGAAGAAAAAGCCGCTCGGGCGATCGCGGTCAATTACATGGCAGCGCTGATGCGCCAATTTGAACCGGCGCTTACCATGGAAGAAAGCATCATCAAGGTGAACAATCTGCTGGAAAAAGGTAAAGGCCTGCACTTTTATCAGCATCAGGTGGGGGCAATACGTTATGTGGTTGCAGATAACGGCGATAAAGGGGTAACTTTCGCTGTTGAACCGATTAAGCTAGCACTATCTGAGCCCTGATACCCCGGCAATTAATGACAAAAAGCAAAGCCTTTGCGCTTATTCATCTCTATACTGTTGGGCAGGTAAATTGCCGGTCCGGCAGTGGTTATTTCGACTCTCGCGTCTTTATTTTGGAGAAAAACACATGCGTCATCCATTAGTTATGGGTAACTGGAAGCTTAACGGCAGCACCAACATGGTCAACGAACTGATCGCTGGCCTGCGCAAAGAACTGAGCAGCGTTGATGGTTGTGGCGTTGCTATCGCACCTCCGGTGATGTATCTGGATCAGGCCAAACACGCACTGGCTGGCAGCCGCATCGCACTGGGCGCCCAAAACGTAGATGTGAATCTGTCTGGTGCCTTCACCGGTGAAATCTCTGCCGACATGCTGAAAGACATCGGCGCACAATACATCATTATCGGCCACTCAGAGCGCCGGACTTATCACAAAGAAAGTGATGCTGCGATCGCCGAGAAATTTGCCGTGCTGAAAACAGCAGGCTTGATCCCTGTGCTGTGCATCGGTGAAACCGAAGCAGAAAACGAAGCGGGTAAAACGGAAGAAGTTTGCGCACGCCAGTTGGATGCCGTGCTGAAGACTCAGGGTGCGGAAGCGTTCAAAGGCACCGTGATCGCCTATGAGCCAGTCTGGGCCATCGGTACCGGCAAATCTGCCACCCCTGCGCAGGCGCAGGCAGTACACAAATTTATCCGCGATCATATCGCCAAGCAGGATGCTGCCGTAGCCGCTGAAGTGATCATCCAGTACGGCGGTTCTGTAAACGACAAAAATGCCGCAGAACTGTTTACTCAGCCAGATATCGACGGTGCCCTGGTAGGTGGTGCATCACTGAAAGCTGACGCTTTCGCCGTGATCGTCAAAGCCGCTGCCGCAGCGAAAAAAGCCTGATTTATCCGGCCTGAAATAGCAAAACCCCGGCTTGCCGGGGTTTTCAGACTGCTGACAAAGCCCGTTATTAGGGAGAGCGTGCAGAAGGGGTCGTAGCGGCGTAAGCCGCCGGAGCGCCCCTCGGCGCGCTAGGCCCGAGTATCTCGGGTTCAAAAGCGACTTTGTCATCAACCTCAACCCCGGCTTGCCGGGGTTTTTTGTTTATACCTGCACAAATTACCGTTTGCTGATCTCATCAAACACACCGCCGGTAGCAAAATGGACCTTCTGGGCGTTGGCCCAGCCGCCGAAGGTATCATCCACGGTGAACAACTTCAGTTTCGGGAACTGCTCGGCAAATGTGGCGGCGACAGCCTCATCACGCGGGCGATAGTAATTCTTCGCGGCAATGGTCTGGCCTTCGGTGGAATACAGGTATTTCAGGTAGGCGTTAGCCACATCGCGCGTACCGCGCTTGTCGACCACTTTATCAACCACCGACACGGTCGGTTCAGCCAGGATCGATTCGCTTGGGGTAATGATTTCAAATTTGTCTTTACCCAGCTCTTTTTCTGCCAACAGCGCTTCGTTCTCCCAGGCGATCAGCACATCCCCGATGCCACGTTCAACAAAGGTGTTAGTGGCACCGCGCGCACCGGAATCCAGCACTTCAACGTTTTTATACAGGCTTTTAACGAACTCCTGCGCCTTGGCTTTATCGCCATTATTGTGGTGCAAGGCATAGCCCCAGGCCGCCAGATAGTTCCAGCGAGCACCGCCGGAAGTTTTAGGATTCGGCGTAATGACCGACACGCCTGGCTTCACCAGATCGGGCCAATCGTGGATCTGTTTCGGGTTGCCTTTGCGTACCAAGAATACGATGGTGGAAGTATAGGGTGCTGAGTTGTCAGGCAGACGTTTGATCCAGTCTTTCTCAATACGGCCGCGCTCGGCGATAGCATCTACATCATAAGCCAGTGCCAGCGTAACCACATCCGCCTCAATACCGTTAATCACCGAGGTGGCCTGCTTACCGGAGCCGCCGTGCGACTGGCGTACCGTCACCTTATCACCGGTCTGCTGTTGCCAGTATTTACCGAAGGCCGTGTTATATTCCTGATAGAACTCGCGGGTTGGATCGTATGAAACATTCAGCAATTGAATATCTTTCGCTATGGCACCGGATGCCAACAGCAGTAAAGCCACACCTACACCCCATTTACGCATTACACACTCCCCCAGAAAAATGACCGCAACCTCAGCAGGTTGATTTAGCATTAACTGAGAGCCTGCCAGAAATTCCCTTCACCATTAAAGAATAAAAAATTTTTGGCTAGACCATTCTGGAATATGAAAGGCAGCGCATAAAAAAGCCTCCTGTGAGGGAGGCTTATTGGCAGTAAACAGATACTTATCAGTACAGCTTTTTCGCCGTTTCCAGCCAGTCGAGGTGGAACGTACGCTTCATATTTTCGATAGCATCAATGATGTCATGGTGCACCAGCTTCTCGTTCTGAATACCCACACAGCGGCCACCATAGCCCTGCAGCAGCAGTTCAATGGAGTATGCGCCCATACGGGAAGCCAGAATACGGTCATAAGCTACCGGCGAACCGCCACGCTGGATGTGCCCCAACACGGTAGCGCGAGTTTCACGACACGTTTCCTGCTCGATGTAGCGCGCCAGTTCATCAACGTCACAGACATGCTCAGTGATCGCCACGATGGCATGTTTTTTACCTTTGGCAATACCGGCTTTGATCTCTTCAACCAGATCGTCACGGCTGAATTCAATTTCCGGCAGCACGATAAATTCACAGCCCCCGGCAATCGCGGCAGACAACGTCAATTCGCCACAGTAACGCCCCATCACTTCAACAATAGAGATACGTTGGTGCGATGAAGAAGTGTCGCGCAGGCGGTCAATCGCTTCAACCACGGTTTCCAACGCGGTGAAGTAACCGATGGTGTAGTCTGTTCCCGCCACATCGTTATCAATGGTGCCCGGTAGACCAATGCAAGGGAAACCTTCTTCGGTCAGGCGTTTCGCCCCCATGTAGGAACCGTCACCGCCAATAACCACCAGCGCATCAATGCCATGCTTTTTCAGGTTTTCAATCGCCTTGGCGCGTACGTTTTCATCTCTGAATTCAGGGAAACGCGCAGAACCCAGGAAAGTGCCGCCGCGGTTGATCATGTCAGACACGCTGTAGCGGTCCAATTTTTCCATGCGATCTTCGTACAAACCAAGGTAGCCATCGTGAATACCAAAAACTTCCAGACCTTCTGTGAGTGCAGCACGTACAACGCCACGGATGGCAGCGTTCATACCTGGCGCGTCGCCGCCACTCGTCAGTACACCGATTTTCTTGATCATGACTACCTCTGAACTTGTAAAGAATTCTGTATTCGCCGATTGCCTGGGCTCTTCCCAACCGGGGAAAACCAGCTTTCCGGCTTTTATTGCTGGATATTATAACAAAATGACTTAGCTGAATTGATTCAGGTCACGCTATGTCAAGGAAAAAGCGGCATATAGCACACCGAGCTAACGCAATCCTCCCGCAACCGCTCCCCTATTGACCCACTTCAGCTAATTATAGTTCCCAATGGCCCTGCCGGCCTACCGGCACCACAGAGCAAGGATCCTGGTGAATAATCACATCAGCCCCCGGGAAACGGTGCAATAGCGCCTGCTCAACCTGCTCGGCCAGAATATGAGCCTGCACCAACGGCAGCGAATCGTCCATTTCCAAGTGTAACTGGATAAAACGTGTCGGCCCGGACTGCCGGGTGCGCAAATCGTGCGCCCCTCTCACTCCTGGCCAAGAGGATACCACGTCGATAATCGCCTTGCGCTCTTCATCCGGCAAGGCCCGATCTAGCAAGGATTGTACCGCTTCATACCCCATACGCAACGCGCTATAGAGGATATAGACCCCGATCCCTAACGCAAACAGCGCATCTGCGCGGTGAAGCCCATACCAACTCAGCCCGAGCGCCACAAGGATAGCACCGTTCATCAGGACATCTGACTGATAATGCAGCATATCCGCTCGTACCGCCTGGCTGCGCGTTTTTCTTACCACCCAGCGCTGATAGGTGACCAGGATCAGGGTGCTCGCCAGCGCAACCAGCGTCACCGCCACACCAACACCGGGAGCGTTGAGCGGTTGTGGTGAATAAAGGTGCTGAAAACCGGTCAGGAACAGGAACAGCGCAGAACCGGAAATAAACATGCTCTGTGCCAGCGCCGCCAATGACTCGGCCTTGCCATGACCAAAGGTATGTTCCTCGTCGGCGGGTTGCAGTGAGTAACGCACCACCAACAGGTTGGTTAACGACGCAGCGATATCGACCAGAGAATCCACCAGCGCCGCCAGCAGGCTCACCGACCCGGTTAGATACCAGGCAATGATTTTGATCAGCAGCAAGACAGAAGCCATCGCGGTGGCCGCTAAAGCAGCGGATTTCACCAGACGCGCATATTGCTGTTCCATAAAAAACCCCGACGAACACTCATGGCGTTAGTATAACGGAATGTCGGGTAAAAAAAGCCCCGCCGTAAAGGCGGGGAAGACAGGGATGGTGTCTATGGCAAGGAAAAAACAGGGGACTACTTTGTCGTACTCAACTTCTGGGCAGAAGTTTGTTGCAAACCAGAAATTTGTTGCTCCATCTGCTGCATGCGCTGCTGATGCTTCTGATCTAAAACACTTTTTTGCTCTGGCGTCAGCAGGTTATACATCTGGTTACGGATGCGGGCCATTTCGACCTGGCGCTTAACCTGTTCCTGAACCATCTTCTCCGCCTGAGCTTGCACGGCGGCTTCATCAAATTTGTCGGCAATCACCAGCCGGTGCATGGCTTCGATTTCCGCTAACGCAACACCGGGCAGATCGTAACGTGCCTGGCGCATTAAATCGCGCATTTGCTGGCGCTGCTGTTCGGTCAGGCTGACACCTTCAAACATATGGTATTGCCCGGGGGTTCTCATCATCGCATCATGGGCGAGAGACTGAGCAGTTTCCGGTGTAGTATCGGCAGCCAAAACAGCGGAAGAACCCATCGCCAGCATTGATGCCATCACTACCGTGGTCAACTTACGCATTTGAACTCCTCAGCCATTCTCTCTTTGCGAATCAACGAGAAACAGTGTACTGCTGCACCTGCAAACATGCGTCAGGGCATGTAAAACTACGTAAAGTCATGGAATGTCAACAGTTGATGACGTATTTTGCGTCAGGAGGTAAATCATAATGAACAAAATTCTGTTAGTTGACGATGACCGCGAGTTAACCTCGCTGCTGAAAGAACTGCTTGAAATGGAAGGCTTTAACATCGTTGTGGCCCACGACGGTGAACAGGCGTTGTCGTTGCTGGACAGCTCCATCGATCTACTGTTGCTCGACATCATGATGCCGAAAAAAAACGGTATCGACACCTTGAAAGAACTGCGCCAACATCACCAAACCCCGGTGATCATGTTGACCGCCCGCGGCAGTGAACTGGATCGGGTACTTGGCCTGGAACTGGGTGCTGATGATTATCTGGCAAAACCCTTTAACGATCGTGAACTGGTGGCCCGCATCCGCGCTATTTTGCGCCGTTCCAACTGGAGCGAACAGCAGCAGAATGTGGATACCAGCGCCCCGACTTTGGATGTGGACGGCCTGCAGCTTAATCCTGGCCGCCAGGAAGCCACTTTTGACGGGCAAACCCTCGATCTCACCGGCACCGAATTTACCTTGCTCTACCTGCTGGCACAGCATCTCGGCCAGGTTGTCTCACGTGAATTACTGAGCCAAGAAGTGTTAGGCAAGCGCCTGACGCCGTTTGACCGCGCCATTGACATGCACATTTCCAACCTGCGGCGTAAGCTGCCGGATCGCAAAGACGGCCACCCATGGTTCAAAACCCTGCGTGGACGGGGTTATTTGATGGTATCAGCAACATGATCAACAGTTTGACGGCACGCATCTTCGCCATTTTCTGGTTCACATTAGCCCTGGTGCTGATGTTGGTGCTGATGGTGCCTAAGCTTGACTCCCGCCAGATCACCTCGCTGCTGGACAGCGAGCAGCGGCAGGGGTTGATGCTGGAACAGCACGTTGAGGCCGAGTTGCAAAACGATCCGGCCAACGATCTGATGTGGTGGCGCCGCCTGTTTCGCGCTATCGATAAGTGGGCCCCTCCAGGCCAGCGCCTGATTCTGGTCACCAGCGAAGGGCGGGTGATCGGCGCCCAGCGCAACGAAATGCAGATTGTGCGCAACTTTATCGGCCAGTCGGATAACGCAGATTTCCCAAAAAAGAAAAAGTATGGCCGCGTTGAGCTGGTCGGCCCGTTCTCGGTGCGCGATGGTGAAGACAACTACCAGCTCTACCTGATCCGCCCGGCGAACAGCCCACAATCCGATTTTATCAACCTGATGTTCGATCGCCCGCTGTTGCTGCTGATCGTCACCATGCTGATCAGCGCTCCGCTGCTGTTGTGGCTGGCGTGGAGCCTGGCGAAACCGGCACGTAAGCTGAAAAATGCCGCCGACGATGTCGCCCGCGGCAACCTGAAACAGCACCCAGAACTGGAGTCCGGGCCGCAGGAGTTTCTCGCCACCGGTGCCAGTTTCAACCAAATGGTAAGCGCCCTCGAAAGAATGATGACGGCGCAGCAACGGCTGATTTCCGACATCTCCCATGAGCTGCGCACCCCGTTAACGCGTCTGCAATTGGCAACGGCCTTGATGCGCCGCCGTCACGGCGAAGGGCACGAACTGGCGCGTATTGAAACCGAAACCCAACGGTTGGACTCGATGATCAACGATCTGCTGCTGTTGTCACGCGGGCAGCAGAAGAGTGAACTGGTGCGTGAACTGCTGAAAACGAACGAACTGTGGGCCGAAGTGCTGGACAATGCCCGCTTCGAAGCCGAGCAGATGGGTAAACAGTTGGAGGTCACCGCCCCTCCAGGCCCCTGGACGATTTACGGCAACGCAGGGGCACTGGACAGCGCGCTGGAAAACATTGTGCGCAATGCCCTGCGTTACTCCCATACGCACATCACGGTGGCATTCAGCGCCGATAATCAGGGAGTCACCATCGTGGTCGATGACGACGGCCCCGGCGTCAGTGCAGAAGATCGCGAACAGATATTCCGCCCGTTCTACCGCACCGATGAAGCCCGCGATCGTGAATCCGGCGGCACTGGCCTGGGGTTGGCGATCGTCGAAGCCGCAGTCGCCCAGCATCGCGGCTGGGTGAAGGCCGAAGACAGCCCGTTAGGGGGATTGCGTCTGGTGCTGTGGTTACCGCTGCATCAGCGCTAATCGCCAGCGCGCCAAGAGTTTGTTATTCTGCGCCCCTCATCATGAGGGGCCTGTTACATGCTGAATATCGTTTTATTTGAACCCGAAATTCCCCCCAACACCGGGAATATTATCCGCCTGTGTGCCAATACCGGCTTCCAGTTGCACCTGATCGAGCCGATGGGCTTTCCGTGGGATGACAAGCGCCTGCGCCGCGCCGGGCTGGATTACCATGAATTTGCCAGCATCAAGCGTCATGCCGATTACCCCGCGTTTCTTGCCAGTGAAAACCCACAGCGGCTGTTTGCCCTGACCACCAAAGGCACCCCGGCGCACAGCGCGGTGAGTTATCAGGTTGGAGACTATCTGTTGTTTGGCCCGGAAACCCGTGGCCTGCCCGCCAGCATCCTTGATGCGTTACCTGCGCAGCAGAAAATCCGCATCCCGATGCAGGCCCAAAGCCGTAGCATGAATCTGTCAAACGCGGTTTCCGTGGTGGTCTATGAGGCCTGGCGCCAGCTAGGTTACGCGGGTGCTCTGCTGAAAGAATAAAGCCAGCCCCTCAAAGCGATGCCTGCCTTGCTGGCATCGCGCTAAATCTGTGATCGTCGGCATACACACCCGCTGAATTTTGCCATGCTCTTGCCCCATCCGGCAGCCACCCGAAGGTTCCCTTTACCGCCTCTGTTTAGACTTCCTGTTCATCCGTGGTCTTACCGCGTCAATAACAACGAAGGATAACAAGATGAACAACGCCATCATGCTAGGGATACTCTGGCACTTAGTCGGGGCAGCCAGCGCCGCCTGCTTCTACGCCCCCTTTAAACAGGTAAAAAACTGGTCCTGGGAAACCATGTGGTCGATTGGCGGCTTTATGTCATGGCTCATCCTGCCTTGGGGCGTCAGCTATGTGCTGCTGCCTGATTTCTGGCACTACTACGGCTCCTTCAGCGCCACGACCCTGCTGCCGGTGTTCCTGTTCGGTGCCATGTGGGGGATTGGTAACATCAACTATGGCCTGACCATGCGCTATCTCGGCATGTCGATGGGGATTGGTATCGCTATCGGCATCACGCTGATCATCGGCACGCTGATGACCCCGCTGCTGCAGGGCCGCTTTGAATTGCTGTTCGGCACCGCCGGTGGTCGCCTGTCACTGTTGGGGGTATTTGTTGCGCTGATCGGCGTGGTGATCGTCAGCTATGCAGGCTTGCTGAAAGAGCGGGCCATGGGCATCCGCGCCGAAGAGTTCAATCTGAAGAAAGGGCTGGCACTGGCGGTGATGTGCGGCATTTTCTCGGCAGGAATGTCGTTTGCCATGGACGCCGCCAAACCGATGCACGAAGCGGCCAGCGCATTGGGGATCGATCCGCTGTATGTCGCCTTACCAAGCTACGTGGTGATTATGGGCGGTGGCGCGCTGATCAACCTGGGGTACTGTTTTATCCGCCTGGCAACCCTGAACAATCTCTCGGTCAAAGCAGATTTCTCGCTGCCGAAGCGGCTGCTGATCAGCAACGTGCTGTTCTCCATGCTGGCAGGCCTGATGTGGTATCTGCAATTCTTCTTCTACGCCTGGGGCCATGCCAAGATCCCAGCACAATACGATTACATGAGCTGGATGCTTCACATGAGCTTCTACGTGCTGTGCGGTGGCATTGTCGGGTTGCTGCTGAAAGAGTGGAAATGCGGCACCAGAAAACCGGTTGCCGTTCTGTGCATCGGTTGTCTGGTGATCATTCTGGCGGCTAACATTGTGGGTTTGGGAATGGCGTCTTAACGGCTGGCCTCTTCCGTCGCCACAAACCGCTGGCGATACTCGCGTGGGGTCATTCCCGCCTCACGCGCAAAGACCACAGAAAAATAGTTACTGTCCTCAAACCCGCAGCGGGCCGCAATATCGCTGATGCGGAACTCGCTGCGGCGCAACAACCGCTTGGCCTGACACAGCCGGATCTGCCGCAGATAGTGGTTGATGGTCATGCCGGTCTGCTGGCGGAACAGCAGCTTCAGCGCTCGCTCGGTTAAACGGTGCTGTTGGCAAAATAGCCCCAGGTCAAAATGCCCGTCGATGCCGCTTTGCAGCGCCGCCATCAGCAAATCCAACTGTTCGCCATCCGGCAGCATATGCGCTTTGTCCACCGCATAGCGGTGGCGTTTCAGCACGATCGCCAGTTGCAGCAGCAACGCTTCGGTTAATTGCAATGACAGCGAATCGGTCTTGCGGCTCTCCTGCGAAAGCTGGGTGATGATCGGCCGTGCCTGTGCCATGCCCTGGGTAGAAAGCCGCCAGTAGCGCTCGTCTGCCGCAGCAAACGGCGGCAGCAGGCTTTCCCATTGGGCATTCAGCCGCAGGCGTTCAGGGCAGTAAATGATGTTATCCAGCACCAGATCGTGCACGGATTCATAGCTATGGCTGTCGCTGGCGCGCAGATAAAAAAGATCCCCACAGGTGATGCGATAAGGGCGATCGTTAAGCACATGCAAGCCATTACCGCGCCAGACGATCACGATCTCGCAAAACTGGTGAGTATGGGTGGCAAACCCCTCTTGGGGATAACGCTCCGCCACCGCCACCGGCATCTGCTCCGAGGGCAGATAGTCGCGGCTCTCCAACAGTAATGTTTCCCTCATCTGCACACCTTTTCTATTGCCCACCCTCCGCATTATTGCCGAACGTACATCGGGTAAAATTGACGCAGTCGCGATTTCCCGCCGCTAACGCAGCCCCCGCAGCGCACGGGGTGGGCAGGTAAACTCACGCTTGAACAGCGTGGAGAAATGGTTGCTGTCACCAAAGCCACAGCGAAATGCGATATCGGTAATACTGCTGTCGCTATGGCACAGCAGATGGCGCGCCTGCAGCAGGCGCAGGTGGGTCAGATAACGCTGCGGCGTCATATTGGTATGGCTCTTCAACTGCCGATGCAGCGTGCGCAACGGTATGGCGAAGCGTTCCGCCAATTCCGACCACTCAATCTGTTCGGCATAATGGCTTTGCAACCAGTCCAGCAGTTGGTGTAAGCGCCCTTCCTGATCGTCGCTCTGCCGCGCCATGCACCCACGCCATAGCTGCACCAGTAGCTGCATAAACCAGCTTTCATGCAGCGCAATCTCTTCTGGCTGGTCACCTGCCGGTGCCTTCATCAGTAATGCAATCAGCTGTTTAACCTGCTGCAATACTTGTTGGTTAATACGCCAATGTGCGGGATAAATACCGTCGCGCTCGCGGGGCAGAAATTGTTCCACGCCCGACAAAAAACGGAACGCATCTGGGGCACGGAACAGGATGTTGGTCAGGATTAATCCGTCGGTCTGTTCAAACAGATGGCGATCGTGATCGCGCACAAAGCAGACACAACCACTGTTGAGGGTATAAGGACTGCCGTTGAACACATGAACACCGGCCCCCTGCTCAACAATCACGATTTCGTAAAAGTCATGATGATGTTCTGGAAAAGCCTGCTGCGGCTCACGGGGCTCAATCACCACGGGTGCGCTGCAGGAAGGGAAAAAATCACTACTGTGTAATAGATTCATCTTACCCCCGTTCCTAGGCGCGGCGGGATTACCGCGCAACGTCGGTTAACGATAGTAAGAGAAGCAGCGCAGGGGAAACCTTAAGGTTTTGACCGAAAAACACGCTTAACCTGCGCATTTTTTAAGAAAGCCGCAGCAATGTTGAGAAATGCGCGTAAGGTCACAACCCGCGGCACAGCAGGCCGAATGGCAAACTGTGAGCTGCTTCGCCTTTACCTTTGCCATTTTGCCAACCCGCCCTCGGCACTGGCAGTAGCGAGAAGGCTTCGCTATCCGCAACTTTCTACACTGCCCGTCATCAAGCAACAACGGGCTTTCTCTCATGACTACACGCAACATTGCAGCCATCGATCTGGGCGCCTCTAGCGGGCGGGTGATGCTGGCCAGCTATCAACCGGAACAGCAACGCCTCCAGCTACGCGAAGTCAGCCGTTTTGCCAACCGTTTACAACAGAAGGGTGGGCAGGATTGCTGGGACTTGGATGCGCTGGAGCATCACATCCGCCAGGCGCTCGATCGGCTCGATGAACAGGGCATCGTGCTCGACAGCATCGGCATCGACACCTGGGGAGTGGATTTTGTGCTGCTGGATGCGCAGGGCCAACGGGTTGGTGAGGCGGTCTCTTACCGCGATGCCCGCACCCAGGGCGTGATGGCGCAAGCCCAACGCACGCTCGGGCGGAGCGCTATCTATCAACGCACTGGCATTCAGTTTTTGCCCTTCAACACGCTGTATCAGCTGCGTGCACTGCGCGAACAGCAGCCTGAGCTGGTAAAGCGCGTGGCGCACCTGCTGCTGATCCCAGACTATCTGCACTTCCGGCTGACCGGGCAACTGAACTGGGAGTACACCAACGCCAGCACCACCCAGTTACTGAATATTGAGAGTGACCAATGGGATACAGAACTGCTCGCCTGGGCGGGCGTGCCTGCACATTGGCTGGGTAAGCCGACCCCGCCGGGTAACCGCGTAGGTTACTGGACCAGCGCTCGCGGCCAGCAAGTGCCGGTGATTGCCGTCGCCACCCACGATACCGCCAGCGCAGTGCTCGCCACGCCGTTGCAGGATGCCGATGCCGCTTACCTCAGTTCCGGCACCTGGTCGCTGATGGGCATAGAAAGCCCGGTACCGATTGTTAACCCCCGCTCGCTGGCGGCCAATATCACCAACGAGGGCGGTGCCACCGGTTATCGGGTGCTGAAAAACATCATGGGGCTGTGGCTGCTGCAGCGCACTACGCAGGAGCTGAATATCAGCGACTTACCGGCGCTGATCGCCCAGGCCGCGCAACAGCCCGCCTGCCGTTCGTTGGTTAACCCCAATGACGAACGCTTTATCAACCCGGTCAACATGTGCCACACCATTCAGGCCTATTGCCGTGAACAGGATATGCCGGTGCCGGAGACGCCTACACAATTGGTGCGCTGCATCTTCGACAGCCTGGCCATGCTTTACCGCCAGGTAGCACAGGAGCTGGCCACCCTGCATGGCCGCCCATTGAGCCATTTGCATATCGTTGGCGGCGGCAGCCAGAACCATTTTCTCAATCAGCTGTGTGCCGATGCCTGTGGGCTGGCCATCAGCGCCGGGCCGATCGAAGCCTCTACGCTGGGCAACGTCGGTTGCCAGTTGATGGCGCTGGACGCCGTTACCGATATCAGCCAATTCCGTCGCATCGTAGCGCAAAATTTCCCACTGCAACATTTCACCCCTCGCGACAATCCCGACTTTGCCGCCCACTGGCCGCAATTTCAGTCGTTGAGTCAATGACCTAAGGAACTTTGTATATGAAAAGCTCTATTGAACAAGCCTGGGAACTGGCAAAACAGCGCTTTGCCGCCGTTGGCGTTGACGTTGAGGCCGCCATTCAGGCGATGGATACTCTGCCAGTCTCCATGCACTGCTGGCAGGGCGATGACGTGGCCGGTTTTGAAAACCCGGAAGGCTCATTGACCGGCGGTATTCAGGCCACCGGCAATTACCCGGGTAAGGCGCGTAATGCCAAAGAGCTGCGGACCGATCTGGAGCAGGCGCTGGCGCTGATCCCTGGCCCAAAACGCCTGAATCTGCACGCGATTTATCTCGAATCTGAGACACCGGTGGCACGTAACCAGATTGAACCACGCCATTTCAAAAACTGGGTGGAATGGGCAAAACAACAGCGTCTGGGCCTGGATTTCAACCCTTCGTGCTTCTCGCACCCGCTGAGTGCGGACGGTTTTACCCTGTCGCACGCCGATCCCGCCATTCGCCAATTCTGGATTGAGCACTGCCAGGCCAGCCGCCGGGTTTCTGCCTATTTCGGCGAACAGCTCGGCACGCCTTCGGTGATGAATATCTGGATCCCAGACGGTATGAAAGACACGCCGATCGATCGCTTAGCCCCGCGCCAGCGTTTGCTGAGCGCGCTGGATGAGGTGATCGCTGAAAAACTCAACCCGGCCCACCATATCGACGCCGTGGAAAGCAAGCTGTTCGGCATTGGTGCCGAGAGCTACACCGTCGGCTCCAATGAGTTCTACCTCGGCTACGCCACCAGCCGCCAGACCGCGCTGTGCCTGGACGCTGGGCACTTTCATCCTACCGAAGTGATCTCCGACAAAATCTCCAGCGCCATGCTGTATGTACCGCGTCTGTTGCTGCACGTCAGCCGCCCGGTGCGCTGGGACAGCGATCACGTGGTGCTGTTGGATGACGAAACCCAGGCCATCGCCAGTGAGATCGTGCGCCACAAGCTGTTCAACCGCGTGCATATCGGCCTGGATTTCTTCGACGCCTCGATCAACCGCATCGCCGCCTGGGTGATAGGCACGCGCAACATGAAGAAAGCGCTGCTGCGCGCCCTGCTTGAGCCAACCGAAATGTTGCGCCAGATCGAGCAACGCGGCGATTACACCGCGCGCCTGGCGCTGCTGGAAGAGCAGAAATGCCTGCCGTGGCAAGCGGTGTGGGAAACCTACTGCCAGCGTAACGATGTGCCAGCCGATGCCAGCTGGCTCGACAACGTACGCCGTTACGAACAACAGATTCTCAGCCAACGTTAAGGACACAGCGCAATGCAACAGCTAGTTTCTTCCTGGTTTGTCCAGGGCATGATCAAAGCCACCAGCGATATGTGGCTCAAAGGCTGGGATGAACGCAACGGCGGCAATATCAGCCTGCGGCTGACGGCGGAGGACGTTGAACCCTTCCGTAGCGATTTCGTCACCCAGCCGCGCTGCGTAGAGCTGACACAGCCGGCCAGCGAACTGGCCAACTGCTGGTTCCTGGTGACCGGATCCGGCAAATTCTTCCGCAACGTGCAGTTGGCCCCAGAAGAGAATCTGGTGCTGCTGCGACTGAACCACAACGGCACCGCCTACCACATCCATTGGGGGCTTGCGCAAGGCGGCCTGCCCACCTCGGAACTGGCAGCCCACTTCCAGTCGCACATTGTGCGTATGCGGGTCAGCGGCGGGAGCGATCGCGTCATCATGCACTGCCACGCGACCAATCTGATCGCGCTGAGCTTTGTGCTGGAACTGGACAACGCCCGCTTTACCCGCCTGTTGTGGGAAGGCAGCACCGAATGCCTGGTAGTGTTCCCAGATGGCATTGGCATTGTGCCGTGGATGGTGCCGGGCACCGACGGGATCGGCACTCAAACCGCCGAGCAGATGCAGGCACACAGCCTGGTGCTGTGGCCATTCCACGGCATCTTCGGCACCGGCCCAACGCTGGATGACGCTTTTGGCCTGATCGACACCGCAGAAAAATCCGCCGAAATCATGGTGAAAGTGCTGTCGATGGGCGGCAAGAAGCAGACCATTTCAGGCAGTCAGTTAGCCGCACTGGCCCAGCGCTTTGGCGTTACACCGCTCGCAGCGGCGCTCAAGGATTAGCCCCGATAGCTTTCAAGTTACAGCTAGGCGGCAAGAATATGGAGCCCCAGGAGCTTAGCTAACTAAGTGACTGGGGGACATGTACGCAGCCAACAACGCTGGAGCTTGGAAGATGAAGGGAATATGGGCGCATCACAATGCCTTCTCACCTCAGGAGTAATACATATGAGTTTCATGCTGGCATTACCGAAAATCAGTTTGCACGGCTGTGGCGCCATTGAAGACATGGTTAAGCTGCTGGCGCAAAAACAGTGGGGGAAAGCGCTGATCGTCACCGATGGTCAGTTAGTTGAGCTTGGTCTGCTGGCTGGGCTGTTCAGTGCCCTGCACCAACGGGCACTGCCCTACGCGATGTTCAGTGAAGTATTCCCCAATCCGACCGAAGAACTGGTGCAGAAGGGTTGGCAAGCGTTCAAGCAACACCAGTGTGACTACCTGATTGCTTTCGGTGGTGGCAGCCCGATCGACACCGCCAAAGCGATCAAAATCCTGACCGGCAACCCTGGTCCTTCCACCGCCTATTGCGGCGTAGGCAAGGTCAAACACGCAGGTGCGCCGCTGGTCGCCATCAACACCACTGCTGGCACCGCAGCCGAGATGACCAGCAATGCGGTGATCATCGACAGCCAACGCCACGTCAAAGAAGTGATTATCGACACCAATATCATCCCGGATATTGCCGTAGACGACCCGGCAGTGATGTTGAATATTCCTGCCAGCGTGACCGCCGCTACCGGCATGGATGCGCTGACTCACGCAATAGAAGCCTATGTTTCCGTAGGGGCGCATCCGCTGACCGATCACTCGGCCCTGGAAGCGATCCGCCTGATCGGCACTTGGCTACCCGCGGCGGTGGACGACGGCAAAAACCTACAAGCGCGGGAAATGATGGCGTATGGCCAATATCTGGCTGGTATGGCGTTCAACAGTGCCGGGCTTGGCCTGGTGCATGCGCTGGCCCATCAGCCCGGTGCCACTCACAATCTGCCACACGGCGTATGCAATGCCATTCTGCTACCGGTGATTGAGGCATTTAACCGCCCCAATGCCGTGGCGCGTTTTGCACGCATCGCGCAGGCTTTGGGCGCGGATACCCAGGGAATGGATGAAGAACAGGCCAGCCATCAGGCGATCGCCGCTATTCGCGCGCTGTCGCTGCGCGTGGGGATCCCAAGCGGTTTCTCGGCACTCGGTATCAAAGAGGCCGATATTGAAAATTGGCTGGATAAGGCGTTAGCCGACCCCTGTGCCCCCTGCAATCCACGCCCGGCCGATCGCGAACAGGTGCGTGAGTTGTATTTAACCGCATTGTAATTCGGAGGAAATTCTATGATCCGTAAAGCCTTTGTGATGCAGGTTAACCCAGATGCTCACGCGGAATATCAACAGCGTCATAACCCGATCTGGCCAGAGCTGGCACAGGTGCTGAAAGATCACGGGGCACACCACTACGCTATTTTTCTGGACGAAGCACGCAACCTGCTGTTTGGCTATGTGGAGATCGAGTCGGAGGAGCGCTGGAACGCTGTAGCTAATACTGACGCCTGCCAGCGCTGGTGGCGCTTTATGGGTGACGTGATGCCAAGCAACCCGGATCACAGCCCGGTCAGCTCGGCGCTGCGTGAAGTGTTCTATTTGGAGTAACGATAAGGCGACGGGTCAAATCCCGTCGCCGTACTCAAACCCGTGATTCACACCGTTGAAATACTGATTCATATCCATTGATGGCGTATCACTTTCAGGCCGCCCGACGATGCGCGCAGGCACCCCCGCCGCGGTGGTATGCGCGGGCACGGGCTGAAGCACCACCGAACCGGCACCGATTTTCGCCCCTTTGCCCACTTCAATATTGCCGAGAATTTTAGCACCTGCGCCGATCATCACGCCTTCACGGATTTTCGGGTGGCGATCGCCGCTGGTTTTGCCAGTACCGCCGAGGGTTACCGATTGCAGGATGGAGACGTTATTCTCCACCACGGCGGTCTCACCGATCACAATGCCGGTTGCATGATCGAGCATGATGCCACAGCCGATGGTGGCTGCCGGATGGATATCCACGCTAAAGGCAACAGAGATCTGATTCTGCAGGTAAATCGCCAAAGCCTGGCGCCCCTGCATCCATAGCCAGTGTGCAATACGGTAAGCCTGCAAAGCGTGAAAACCTTTGAGATACAGCAGTGGCGTAGAGTATTTATCCACCGCCGGGTCACGCAGCCGCACCGCCAGAATATCGCGGGCTGCGGCAACAATCATGTGTGAATCAGAGCGGTAAGCGTCCTCCACCACCTCACGCACGGCAATCGCTGGCATGATCGGGTTGGCCAGCTTGTTGGCCAAGATGTAGCTGAGCGCACTGCCCAGATTCTCATGCTTCAGCAACGTCGCGTGAAAAAAGCTAGCCAGCATCGGTTCACAATCAGCCAGTGCTCTCGCTTCTGATTTTATATTGCTCCAGACCTGCTCTAACTCTTCTGCTGACATGGCTTTCCTCTCTAGCCATCTTGCCAGGGGCAGGCAAGATGGCTCAATCGAATCCTGAGGCACAAGACACTCTATCTCGGGTCCTGAACCCTTCCTTAGGTCACGCGCTGTGTTTTTCGTCTTTTCTAGTGCGCCCAAGCAGGCTCAATGCGGCCTCGCGGGCATTTTTATCACAGTACAACACCTGGTAAATCTGCTCGGTAATCGGCATTTCCACGCCATGGCGTTGCGCCAGCGCCAAGACCTCTTTGGTGTTACGGTAACCTTCTACCACTTGACCAATGCTGTCCTGTGCTTCCTTCACGCCCATACCTTGCCCCAGCATAATACCGAAACGCCGGTTGCGCGATTGATTATCCGTGCAGGTTAACACCAAATCCCCCAACCCGGCCATGCCCATAAATGTGGACGGATCGGCACCCAACGCGGAACCCAGGCGGCTCATTTCTGCCAACCCACGGGTGATTAACGCGGTGCGTGCGTTGGCACCAAAACCAATACCGTCGGACATTCCTGCACCGATGGCGATGACGTTTTTCACCGCGCCCCCCAACTGCACCCCGATAAAATCCGGGTTACTGTACACGCGGAAACTCTTGCCACAGTGCAGCAACTGCTGCAAATCCTCAGCAAACTGCTCGTCGGTGGCTGCCAGTGCGATCGCCGTCGGCAGCCCGGCGGCCAGCTCTTTGGCAAAGGTCGGCCCAGAGATCACCGCCAGCGGAATGTTATCGCCCAGCTCTTCGCGTGCCACGTCCTGCAACAAGCGCCCGGTTTCTGCCTCCAGGCCTTTGGTCGCCCATACAACGCGGGCATCGGGGCGCAAATGCGGCTTCAACTGGCGCAACACGTCACCAAAGACATGGCTCGGCACCACCACCAGCACATCGCGGCTGGCCGCTAACGCTCGGGCCAGATCGGCTTCGAGCAGCAAGGTATCAGGGAAAGCAACGCCGGGAAGGAATGCCTGATTGCAGCGATCGCGCTGCATAATCTGAATTTTTTCGGGGATATGCCCCCACAATATGACCGGATGGCCGTTACGCGCCAGCGTAATCGCTAATGCGGTGCCGTACGAGCCGGCACCGATAACAGTCATTGAAGCATTGACGGTGTTCATCAGGCATCCTGATGTGATGCGGCACCTTCCGCTTCCGCCTGCTGCTGTTGCTGTTGCTGTTGCTGTTGCAGATAGCTCATAAACAGCGCGTCAAAGTTGACCGGTGCCAGATTCAGTTGCGGGAACGTGCCGCGGGAAACCAGGCCGGTGATACACTCGCGCGCATACGGGAACAGGATGTTCGGGCAGTATGCACCCAAGCAATGCGCCAGCTGCGTCCCTTCGATACCGGCTACGGAGAAGATACCTGCCTGCTGAACTTCACACAGGAACGCCGTTTCTTCACCCAGAGACGCGGTGACGGTTACGCGCAGCACAACTTCATACACGCCATCAGCCAATTTGCTAGAAGCGGTATCCAGATCAAGTTTAACTTCTGGCTGCCATTCCTGCTGGAATACTTGCGGAGCGTTTGGCGCTTCGAAAGAGATATCCTTGGTGTAGATACGTTGGATCTGGAAAGCCATCTCGGTGGTGTTTTGTTCTGACATGTGTATTACCCTTAGTTAAATATCCTTATTGATGCTCGGTAACCGCTATACCCTTCATACTGCACGTTGCCGCGCAACACGTTGGTTATTGTCCGCTTAAAGCAGCGGAACCAGGCCACCGCGAGCATCGAGTGCATGTAAATCATCGCAGCCACCCACGTGCTGGCCGCCGATGAAAATCTGAGGCACGGTGGTCCGCCCACTGCGCGCAATCATCTCTTCGCGTTTCACGTTATCACCATCAATAGCGATCTCGTTAAACGCCGCCCCCTTACTGTTCAGCAACGCTTTGGCGCGATGGCAGAACGGGCAGGTTGCTTTGGTGTAAATCTCGATGTTAGCCATGGAAAAACCACCTTAAACTACCACTACGTGAACAAATTACTTGCCGCGAGCCAATGGCAGATTTTCACCGCTCCAGCCCGCAATGCCGTCTTTCAGAGTGTAAACGCTGACAAAACCGGCTTTACTCAGGTTTTCTGCCGGATCGCGCGACGTGGTGCCGTTAGCACAAGCCACAATAACCGGCTGGGCTTTATGCTTTTCCAACTCGCCGAGGCTACCATTTTTAATCTCACTCGCCGTCAGATTGATGGCGTTGGCAATGTGACCCTTACGGAAATCATCCCGGCTGCGGGTATCCACCACAACAGCATCTTCTTTATTGATTAAGCGAATCGCTTCGCCACGGGAGATCTCTTTCACCTTGGAGAAACGGCTCTTGAAGGTCATCACGATCACGGCAGCCAGCAATGCAACCCAAGCCAGACTTAGTATGGGATGCCTGCTAACAAATTGCATAATTTCTTGCAGCATGGGGTGTAACAACTCCCGTCAGTTAAGGGAAAATAAGTCAAGGTTTCAGAGTATACCTGCCGAATGCGGCAAATACAGCCAATAAGCAAACGCGAATGCAGAAACTGCGGTCTGCACCGGGAAATTAGCGCAATCACGCGAGAAAAGTCACCTTTGTTGAGGGCAACTTTGATCTTTCTAGGCTCTTTTTGCCCGGCTTTGTTGTAAAATCATTCGGTTCTGGAGGGTGAATAGCCATCACTCCAATGGGTTGATGGCTATTCACAACTTAAGCGATCATAACGAGGTTACAGCAATGTCGAGTACGAAAAAGCCCATGGTTCTGGTGATCCTGGACGGTTATGGCCACCGGGAAGAACAACAGGACAACGCGATCCTGAATGCCAAAACGCCGGTCATGGATCGCCTGTGGCAGCAACAGCCGCACACCCTGATTGCCGCCTCCGGCCTGGATGTCGGCCTGCCTGATGGCCAGATGGGCAACTCGGAAGTCGGCCACGTCAACCTGGGTGCTGGCCGCATCGTGTATCAGGATCTGACCCGTCTGGACAAAGAAATCAAAGACGGTGACTTCTTCACCAACGCCACCTTGACCGCCGCCGTAGACAAAGCAGTGCAAGCGGGCAAAGCGGTACATATCATGGGCCTGATGTCTCCAGGCGGCGTACACAGCCACGAAGACCATATTCTGGCGATGATCAAACTCGCCGCACAGCGCGGAGCCAAAGCCGTTTACCTGCATGCGTTCCTGGATGGCCGCGATACTCCGCCGCGCAGTGCTGAAGACACACTGAAACGTTTCAGTGATGAGTTCGCCAAGCTGGGTGCCGGGCGCATTGCCTCTATCGTTGGCCGCTACTACGCCATGGACCGCGACAACCGTTGGGATCGCGTGCAGCTGGCTTACGATCTGCTGACTCAGGCCAAAGGCGAATATACCGCCGATAACGCCGTTGCCGCGTTGCAAGCCGCCTATGCCCGCGATGAAAACGATGAATTCGTGAAGCCAACCGTGATCCAGGCAGCAGGCGAAGCCACTGTTGAGATGAACGACGGCGACGCGCTGATCTTCATGAACTTCCGTGCCGACCGCGCGCGCCAGATCACCCGCGCCTTTGTCAATGCCGATTTCGACGGTTTCCCACGGGCCAAAGTGGTGAAATTCGGTGATTTCGTGATGCTGACCGAATACGCCGCCGACATCCAGACCGCCTGCGCCTACCCACCGGCTTCGCTGGCGAACACCTTCGGCGAGTGGCTGATGAAGCACGACAAAACCCAGTTGCGCATTTCAGAAACTGAAAAATACGCCCACGTTACCTTCTTCTATAACGGCGGCGTCGAAGAGCCGTTCAAAGGCGAAGAACGTATGCTGATCAACTCACCAAAAGTGGCAACTTACGATCTGCAACCGGAAATGAGTTCCGCAGAACTGACCGAAAAGCTACTGACCGCCATCCACAGCGGCAAGTACGACGCCATTATCTGTAACTACCCGAACGGCGATATGGTCGGCCATACCGGCGTTTATGAAGCAGCAGTCAAAGCGGTCGAAACGCTGGACCACTGCATCGCGCAGGTGGTTGATGCGGTGAAAACCGTTGGCGGCCAGTTGCTGATCACCGCAGACCACGGCAACGCTGAGCAAATGCGCGATCCGGCTACCGGCCAGGCGCACACGGCACACACCAGCCTGCCAGTGCCGCTGATCTACGTCGGCAAACCGGCCAAAGCGGTTGAAGGTGGCAAACTTTCCGACATCGCGCCAACCATGCTGGCCCTGATGGGAATGGAGATCCCGCAAGAGATGACTGGTAAGCCGCTGTTCATCGTGGAATAATCCTTCTCCATGAGGGAGAAGGCGAATTTTGCACTGGTCATCCGAGGCGCAAACTCAGGCAGCCAATCGCTGCCTGAACGCTCTGCGTTACGGAAGTTGACCACCGTTTGCGCCAGCGTGCTTTTCGCTGGCGCATTACTATTGCCGCTAGCCAGCAACGCGGCAGAAGACAACAAATCCCAGCTCAAAGACCTGCAACAGAGCATCGCCGAAAAAGAAAAAGCGGTTAAACAACAGCAACAACAGCGCAGCTCATTGCAAGAGCAACTCAAACTGCAGGAAAAAACCATCGCACAGGCCAGCCGCTCGCTGCGAGATACCCAAAGTACGCTCACCGAACTGAGCAAAGATATTTCTGGCCTGAACACCTCGATCGCCAAGCTGCAGAAACAACAGTCTACTCAGCAGGAAATGCTCGCCAAACAGCTCGACGCCGCGTTCCGGCAAGGACAGCACAGCGCGTTGCAACTGATCCTCAGCGGTGAAGAGAGCCAGCGCAGCGAACGTATTCTGGCCTATTTCAGCTATCTGAATGAAGCGCGCCAGCAGTCGATTGAACAGCTGAAACAAACCCGCGCACAGCTGGCCAAGCAGAAAGGCACGCTGGTAACCAAACAGGGCCAACAGAAATCGTTACTCGACGAACAGCAAACCCAGCAGCAGAAGCTGGAACAGGCGCGTAGCGCACGCAAGAAAACCCTAACGGCGCTGGAAGCCTCGCTGGAAAAAGATCAGCAGCGCCTGGTAGAGCTGCGCCAGAACGAAACCCGCCTGCGTGACCAGATCGCCCGCGCCGAGCGCGAAGCCCGTGCGCGTGCAGAACGCGAAGCCCGGGAAGCCGCCAAAGTGCGTGAACAGGTGCGTGCTAAAGAGCAGCAGGCGAAGAAAACCGGTACCCGCTATCAGCCAAGTGAAGGCGAACGTTCATTGATGGCGCGCACCGGCGGCTTGGGCCGCCCTGAAGGGCAGGCCATCTGGCCAGTACGTGGCCACACCGAACATCGCTTTGGCGAACCGCTGCAAGGTGAATTACGCTGGAAAGGGATGGTGATCTCGGCAGCAGAAGGCAGTGAAGTAAAAGCCATCGCCGATGGCCGCGTTCTGCTGGCCGACTGGCTGCAAGGCTATGGCCTGGTAGTGGTGATCGAGCACGGTAAGGGCGACATGAGCCTGTATGGCTACAACCAGAGTGCATTGGTCAGCGTCGGGGCGCAGGTGCGCGCTGGCCAGCCTATCGCCCTCGTCGGCACCAGCGGTGGCCAGGGAACACCATCGCTCTATTTCGAAATCCGCCGCCAGGGTCAGGCCGTTAACCCACTGCCGTGGTTGGGAAGATAGAGTGCACTATTCCAAATTGCGTACTGCCGCCCTGCTGGGCTTCCTGTTGCTGGCCTGTTTCGCACAGGCCGGGAAGCTGTCCATCGTGATTGATGATGTCGGCTATCGCCCGCACGAAGAAAATGCCGTGCTGCAAATGCCGACAGCCGTCTCCGTCGCCGTGCTGCCCAACGCCCCGCACGCGCGGATGATGGCAACCAAAGCCCACGGCCAGGGGCGTGAAGTGCTGATCCATATGCCGATGGCCCCGCTCAGCAAGCAATCGTTGGAACCCAATACGCTGCAACCCTCGATGAGCAGTGAAGAAATTCAGCGCCTCATCCGTAATGCGGTGAATAACGTACCCTATGCCGTGGGCATGAACAACCATATGGGCAGCGCGATGACCTCCAGCCTGCCCGGTATGCAGCGGGTGATGCAGGCGCTTGACGGCTATCAGCTCTATTTTCTCGACAGCATGACCATCGGTAACAGCCAGGCGACGCACGCGGCAGCCGGCACCCACGTCAAGGTCATCAAACGTAAAGTGTTTCTTGACGATACCGCCAACCCGGACGATATCCGCCGCCAGTTCAACCGTGCGGTTGATTTGGCGCGCCGCAGCGGTTCCGCCATTGCCATCGGCCACCCGCGCCCGGCAACGGTGAAGGTGCTGCAACAGATGCTGGCCACGTTACCGGGCGATATCGTACTGGTCAGACCCAGCGCTCTGCTGAATGAACCGCAGCAAAGCGCTGGCAGCTATGTTCCACCGCCGAAGCCACACACCACTCAGCCGAAGAATCCGTTTACCGGTGCCATCAAGCAATGCAAGGTTAAACTGCCGAAAGAGAAAGTGGATGCCAGCCGAGTGCTGATGGTGATCGGGGAGAGCGTGGCGCAGTCACCGGTGGTGCTGTTGCTCAAACATCATTGGCAGTATTGGTTGGGTTCAGAGCAATCTAAGCCGTAAGGTTAATAGGCGAAGCACCAGCTCCGCCTATTACATTAGTCCCAGCTCAATACCACTTTCCCAGACTGGCCCGAACGCATGGCGTCAAAGCCCTGCTGGAAGTCATCGATCGAGAAACGGTGGGTGATCATCGGCGTCAGATCCAGGCCAGACTGGATCAATGCCGCCATTTTGTACCAGGTTTCGAACATCTCGCGGCCATAAATCCCTTTGATAAACAGCCCTTTGAAGATCACCTGATTCCAGTCGATGGACATATCCGACGGCGGAATTCCCAGCATCGCGATACGGCCACCGTGATTCATGGCATTAAGCAGCGTGCGGAAGGCAGGCGGCGCACCGGACATCTCCAGCCCCACGTCGAACCCTTCGGTCATCCCCAATTCGGCCATCACGTCATTCAGGTTTTCTTTGCTGACGTTAACCGCACGCGTCACGCCCATCTTGCGTGCCAGATCCAGGCGATATTCATTTACGTCAGTGATCACCACATGGCGTGCACCCACGTGTTTGCACACGGCGGCGGCCATAATACCGATCGGGCCAGCGCCGGAAACCAGCACGTCTTCACCCACCAGATCGAAAGACAGCGCGGTGTGCACCGCATTACCAAACGGATCGAAGATCGAGGCCAATTCATCGGAAATATTGTCGGGGATTTTGAACGCGTTAAAGGCCGGGATCACCAGATATTCCGCGAATGCCCCAGGGCGATTCACCCCTACGCCAATGGTGTTGCGGCACAGATGCGTGCGGCCAGCGCGGCAGTTGCGGCAATGCCCACAGGTGATATGCCCTTCGCCGGACACGCGATCGCCAATGCTGAAGCCTTTGACTTCCTGGCCGATCGCCACCACTTCACCGACGTATTCGTGGCCAACCACCATCGGTACCGGAATGGTTTTCTGCGACCAGTCATCCCAGTTGTAGATGTGCATATCGGTGCCGCAGATGGCGGTTTTGCGGATTTTGATCATCACATCGTTGTGGCCCAGTTCAGGCTCAGGCACATCGGTCAGCCAAATGCCTTCTTCCGCTTTCAATTTTGACAATGCTTTCATGGGATTACCTTATGCAATAACGCCAAGTTCTTTACCGATACGAATAAACGCAGCAACGGCACGCTCAATCTGTTCCGGTGAATGATCGGCAGACATCTGGGTGCGAATACGTGCCTGGCCTTTCGGCACCACCGGATAGAAGAAACCCGTTACATAAATGCCTTCCTTGAGCAAGGCGTTGGCGAAATCTTGTGCCAATTTTGCTTCGCCCAACATCACCGGGATGATGGCGTGATCGGCACCGGCAAGCGTAAAACCTGCCGCTGTCATTTTTTCACGGAACAGGCGTGCGTTGGCCCACAGGCGATCGCGCAGCGCATCCCCCTCTTCCAGCAGTTCCAGCACCTTGATCGATGCAGCGACGATCGCCGGAGCCAGTGAGTTGGAGAACAGATACGGGCGCGAACGCTGGCGCAGCCACTCCACCACCTCTTTCTTCGCCGCGGTATAGCCGCCGGAAGCCCCACCGAGCGCCTTACCCAGCGTGCCGGTGATAATATCGACGCGGCCCATGACCTCGCAGTATTCGTGCGTTCCACGCCCATTGGCACCGACAAAACCCACCGCGTGAGAGTCGTCCACCATCACCAACGCATTATATTCATCAGCCAGATCGCACACGCCTTTCAGGTTGGCAATCACGCCGTCCATCGAGAACACGCCATCGGTGGCAATCATGATATGGCGAGCGCCATCGGCCTTGGCTTGCTTGAGTTGCGCAGCCAGTTCGTTCATATCATTGTTGGCATAGCGATAACGCTTGGCTTTGCACAGGCGCACACCGTCAATAATCGAGGCGTGATTCAGCGCATCGGAGATAATGGCATCCTCCGGGCCGAGCAGGGTTTCAAACAGGCCACCGTTGGCATCGAAGCAGGAAGAGTAGAGAATCGCATCTTCCATGCCCAGAAAACCCGCCAGCTTCTGCTCCAGCTGTTTATGGCTGTCCTGCGTGCCGCAGATAAAGCGCACCGATGCCATGCCGAAGCCATGGCTGTCCATGCCCGCCTTGGCGGCGGCAATCAGGGCCGGGTGGTTTGCCAATCCCAGATAGTTGTTGGCGCAGAAATTGATCACATGGCGGCCATCAGCGACGGCGATATCAGCCTGTTGCGCAGAAGTGATAATGCGCTCTTCTTTAAACAGCCCTTCGGCACGGGTAGTCGCAAGCTGCTGTTCCAGTTGCTGATAAAAGGACGTGGACATTCGGTAATCTCCAGAATAGGGTCGTTTTCAACATATTTTACTGATTTGCCAGCAAACTGACGACAATGAGCAGTAGAGAATATGAAAAGTGCAGCAGATATCACGGCACATTATGGCATAGGCCCATCGAGCAGGATATTAAGAGCCGTTCCGCTGTTCCCAATGGCATGAAATGCTATTATAGGCAGCATATAGGGTGGGGCATTGTGCGTCACCGGGCAGAATACAGGGGTGAACCCAATGATTATCGTCACTGGCGGTGCCGGCATGATCGGCAGCAATATCATAAAGGCACTGAATGACACCGGATATCGCGACATCCTGGTGGTGGATAACCTGAAAGACGGCACCAAATTTGTCAATCTGGTGGATCTGGATATTGCCGACTATATGGACAAAGAAGATTTCATCGCCAGCATCATGGCCGGTGACGATCTGGGTGATATCGACGCCATTTTCCACGAAGGTGCCTGTTCGTCCACTACCGAGTGGGACGGCAAGTACATGATGGATAATAACTATCAATACTCCAAAGATATCCTGCACTTCTGCCTGGATCGTCAAATCCCGTTCCTGTACGCCTCTTCTGCCGCCACCTACGGCGGGCGGACCGATAACTTCATCGAAGAGCGCCAGTACGAGCAGCCGCTGAACGTTTACGGCTATTCCAAATTCCTGTTCGACCAATACGTGCGTGAAATCCTGCCACAGGCAGAGTCACAGGTGTGTGGTTTCCGTTACTTCAACGTTTATGGCCCGCGCGAAGGCCACAAAGGCAGCATGGCCAGCGTAGCGTTCCATCTGAACAACCAGATTAAGCGTGGTGAGAACCCAAAACTGTTCTCTGGCAGTGAAAACTTCAAGCGTGACTTCATCTATGTGGGTGACGTTGCGGCGGTCAACCTGTGGTTCTGGCAGAACGGCGTATCCGGCATCTTCAACTGTGGCACCGGCCGGGCAGAAACCTTCCAGGCGGTGGCCGATGCGGTGGTGGAATACCACCAGACCGGTGCGGTGGAATACATTGAATTCCCTGAAAAACTGAAAGGCCGCTACCAGGCATATACCCAGGCCGATCAGACCAAACTGCGTGCGGCGGGTTACAGTGCGCCGTTTAAAACGGTCGCCGAAGGCGTCAAAGAATATATGGCCTGGTTGAATCGCACCGCTTAAGCGGAAGGAACCTGTAAAGGGTATGAAAATACTGGTGATCGGCCCTTCGTGGGTTGGCGATATGATGATGTCGCAAAGTCTCTACCGCACCCTGAAGGCCGAATATCCGTCAGCGGACATCGATGTGATGGCACCCGCCTGGTGCCGCCCATTGCTGGCGCGTATGCCGGAAGTCAACCAGGCGCTGGCGATGCCGCTGGGCCACGGTAAATTAGGGCTGGGCGAGCGCCGCCGTTTGGGGCACAGCCTGCGCGCCAAAGGGTATGATCGCGCCTACGTGTTGCCCAATTCATTTAAATCTGCCCTGGTGCCATTCTTCGCCAACGTGCCGCAGCGCACCGGCTGGCGCGGGGAAATGCGCTATTGCCTGCTCAACGACATCCGTGTGTTGGATAAAGCCGCCTTCCCGCTGATGGTGCAACGCTATGTTGCACTGGCCTATGACAAACAGCAGGTGCAGCGGGCCGCAGACTTACCACAGCCGCTGCTGTGGCCGCAACTGCAGGTGAGTGACGAAGAGATTGCCGAAACCACCTCCGCCTTTAACCTCAGCGATCACCGGCCGATTATCGGTTTTTGCCCCGGGGCGGAATTTGGCCCGGCAAAACGCTGGCCGCACTACCATTACGCCGCGCTGGCACAACAGCTTATCGACCAAGGCTATCAGATCGCCCTGTTTGGTTCGGCCAAAGATCATGAAGCCGGTGAGCAGATCCGCGCCGCACTGGCCGAAGAGGCGCGGGATTTCTGCCGCAATCTGGCCGGGGCAACCCAGTTAGAACAGGCGGTCATTCTGCTGGCTGCCTGCCAGGCAGTAGTCAGCAATGATTCGGGATTGATGCACGTTGCCGCAGCGTTGAACAAACCATTGATAGCTTTGTATGGCCCAAGCAGCCCAGACTTCACGCCGCCGCTGTCCAACAAGGCAAAAGTCATCCGCCTGATCAGCGGCTATCATAAAGTCCGTAAGGGTGATGCCGATCAGGGCTATCACCAGAGCCTGATCGACATTCAACCACAGCAGGTGTTAGACGCGCTGACGCCGTTACTTGCCGCCAGCGAGGAATAATTATGCAGGTTCTGATCGTCAAAACCTCATCCATGGGGGACGTGCTTCATACGCTGCCCGCCTTGACCGATGCGATGCATGCCATCCCCGGCATCCGTTTTGACTGGGTGGTGGAAGAAGGGTTCAGCCAGATCCCCACCTGGCATCCGGCGGTGGATCGCGTAATTCCGGTGGCCATTCGCCGCTGGCGCAAAAACTGGTTCGGCCCCGAAGCCCGTCAGCAGCGTTGCGATTTCAAACGCCAGGTGCAAGAACGCAACTATGACATCGTGATCGATGCTCAGGGTTTGATGAAAAGCGCGGCGCTGGTAACCCGCATTGCCCGCGGCAGCAAGCACGGCCCAGACTGCAAAAGCGCCCGTGAGCCATTTGCCAGTTGGTTCTATAATCATCGTCACCAGATAGATAAGCAGCAGCATGCGGTAGAACGTATCCGTGAGCTGTTCGCCAAAAGCCTGGGCTATGAAAAACCACAAAACACCGGTGACTACGCCATTGCTGCCCGCTTTCTCAGCCAGCCGCCTGCGGATGCCGGGCAATATCTGGTTTTCCTGCATGCCACCACGCGTGATGAAAAACACTGGCCGGAAGCAAACTGGCGCGAACTGATTGAGTTGGTCGCCGCTACCGGGCTGAAGATCAAACTGCCATGGGGAGCTGCGCATGAGCATCAGCGCGCTTTACGGTTGGCGGAAGGGTTTGAACATGTTGAAGTACTGCCAAAACTCAGCTTACAGCAGGTGGCCGAAGTGCTGGCCGGTGCAAAAGGCGTGGTGTCGGTGGATACTGGGCTCAGTCATCTGACCGCCGCGCTGGATCGCCCGAATATTACGCTGTTCGGCCCAACCGACCCGGGGTTGATTGGGGGGTATGGGCGGAATCAGCATGTCTGCCGCCCTGAAGTAGGAAGCGACATGGCTGATATCGGCGCACAACAGGTTATGGGGGAGTTAACCCCTATCCTGACCCTAGAGGACATACGCTAATATGCCCACACAGAATATTCTGCTCAGCATCATTATTGCTGCACACAATAGCGGTAACTACCTGCGCGACACACTGCAAAGCCTGCTCGACGCGCTAGGTGAAAGCATCGCGAAGTGCGAGATCCTCTTGGTGAATGATGCTTCAACGGATAATAGCGGGGAACTGCTCGCCGATTTCGCCCAAGCACTTCCTCAAGCTCGTTATTTCAGCGTAGAATTCAAAAATATTGGTAAAGTACGTCATTTCGCCGTGGCACACAGTCATGGTGAATACATCACTATGCTCGACAGTGACGACCAGCTAAAAAACGGTTCTCTGAATGAAATAAACGCTTTTCTAGGCAACAATAAGCCCGACCTATTGTTAACAAAGCTGCATGAGGTACGCGATCTTACCAAGGCAGATAAAAACTGGCACGGTTTGCAAACAGAATATCTGACCCGGGATGAGGCGATTACACGTTTCCTGGTCCATAAAGATTTTCAAGCACATTTGATTGGGCAATTTATCAAGCGCACTCTCCTGCAAGCTAATCCGATCCCTGAGTTTACCTGCTACGAGGATTTTTATGTATTCCCACAAATTCTCACACAATCCCAACATATTGTATTCTCGCGCGAGAGTCATTATCTCTATATAAAGCGAAATTCAAGCCTATCGAATTCACCCTCAGCAGAAAAAATACATAATTTGTTTTTGTGTACTGAAAAAATGGACACACTGTTTGGTCCCAAGTTTCATGATTTGGTATTATGCCATTGGCTAGACATTGAACTAAAACAGAAAATTTGGATCAAACAAAGCGTGATGTTGGATACTTTGAGTAAAAAAGTACGTGAAACTCGTTGTCTTGGGTTTTTCATCAATCCAGCGATAAGATTCAGCTATAAGAGAAAAGCGGCAAAGTTATTATGGAAAAAATAGGGCAAAGATTGTACTTCATCAGTTTCATACTGGCCATTTTATCTATTGTTTTTACTTTGATTATTACGGCCCGTCAACGTGAGCTTTTCTATTTCTCGTTCTACGTTGCCATGTTTGGTCTTTTCATCGAAAGAAAAAATATCCGCTTACCAAAGATGGATATTTCTTATGCTCTCATCATGATAGGGCTCGTTAAAATCATCTGGACACTGGTGCTTTATCGCCATACGCAGGGATATGGCTATGGCGATACACAGTTAGATGCAGGTAAAAAACTGGTGGTAGGTGGGGTGTTGATTTTTTATATAACCCAGTTCTCGCATTATTTAACTACGTTCAACTATCGCCAATATTTACTGGCTGCATTTACTATGGCTTTTGTACTAGCGACAAGCTACGGTCTCTTTCAGATTTATCATGGTATTGAGCGTATCGATCTCAGTACCAACCGAGCAACCATCGCAGCTTATATCTATTCTACACTTTCAATACTGCTTATCTATCTATTAATCAAGCTAAAACAGAATGCAGGCTATCGTATTGCAGTAGCGGCGATAATTATTAGCTCATTCCTGATTATAGTCATGACGGGAACACGCGCCGCGATACTCTCGCATCTGTTACTTATTCTACTGATGATGTTGTTCCACTTCCGCAAAATCCATCTTAAACCGCTACTGATTGTCATAGCCTTGGTGGGGGTTGTGGGTATCGCTTCCTACGGTAAATATATTAAGCCCAAGATCGAACAAACCAGCACCGAAATCATGTTGTATCAGAAAGGCAACGATGATTCATCGCTAGGTTCCCGTTTCTCATTATGGCGTGTCGGGCTAGAAATATTCTCACAACATCCTTTCGGTAATACCGTTGAAGCTCGCCAGAAGCAAGCGGCCGAAATTGTCGCTCATGATCCCAAAAATCAAACGGCTCTGGCCTATATCACCTCACACCTGCATGACGAACTGCTTGAGGCCGCCTCACTACAAGGTATTGTTGGCCTACTGACAGTGCTATTTTTCTACGGGTATATCCTCACAAAGTCGTTGGTTCAGAGAAATACCCCGTTGCTGATGATTGGCTGCTGCATGGTAGTTTATGGTTTAACAGATGTCTTGCTAATTAGTGCAGAATCATTACTGTTCTATATGATATGTATCGCACTATTTGCAAGAAATAATCCAATAACGCCAGAGTCATGATAATTTAGCCCGGTTCGGGGTTCCGCGAACCGGGCTAAATACTATTTCCCATGGTAACTTTTCAGGATACTGTCAAGAGCCTGTCTGAAATTCAAGTAGTAACTATCGTCGTAAAACTTAGCAATGGATTGTTTGATCTGTGCTTGGTTAATCATGATTTCCCCATTAACTAAGCCCTGCAAGATCTTCGTCAACTCAGCCCGTTGCTTGACCGGATACAAATGGCCGTTAATGCCATCAATAACGTCTGCAGGGCCCGTTGGGCAATCTGAACTCACGCAATACACACCGTGAGCCATAGCCTCCAGTAAGGTCATCGGTAACCCTTCAAACGCTGAGGTCAATACTAATGCCTTGAGATCGCCAATATTCGTTTTAGCGTAGAGCCAAGGCCGTGCTTGCCAGCCATGCCACAGAACTCGACCAGAAAGGCCTTTTTTTTCAGCATATTGCTGGCACTGGAGCAAATCAGCACCGCTCCCTACTATGTGCAGCCGCCAGTCTCCTTGCAAGGCTACCAGCGAATCCAGCAGGTCTTTCAACCGTTTTTGCCCTTCAAAAATGACACGGCCAATATAAATAAAATTAGCAGGTGAAACGCTAACTGGAATAGTGTCCTCAGTTTTTTTCACCGGATTAAAAACGGTATAGATATCCCTCTCTTTTACCCCAAGCTCCCGAACTTGCTGATTAATACCGTTGCTAATCACCAAGTGAGCGTCGGCTTTGAGGATGTAAGTATATTTGTAGAGATCATATAATGAGAAATGTAACCAAGAAGCAATAGGATATCGGCTCAGACACAGTTTTCTAGAGACGTTGGCGATATAACAAGAAAGGGTGTCTAGGGCGATAACCAAGTCCGGTTTACTTCTACGCAGGAAACTGGATAAGACAAATGCAAAATGCAGTCGCCTTAGCTTAGTGTTACGCACCGTTGAGGCAACCATCTGGACGTTTAATCCCGCATACCACTGCTCATCTACCTCTCCTTTTTCATTGAAGAAGACAAAATCAACCTTAGTATCAGGATTATTTACCGCAATCAGTTCAACCAATCTTTTACATACGGTTTCCATCCCACCGTAACCACTCAAAGCGTACCCTGTAATCACAATGTTCATTTCAATCCTTCACTGTGTCAAAACTATTCTTTGCCGAAGTAACACACATTTTTTCTAATATCCCATATACCTGATCCACGGGAATAATCGACAATGGCTGTTCAGGATGCATGCTCAACGCATGGTGGTGACTACAGGAGAGATCGATCACATGATGTAATTCTTTATTTTGATAAGGGCCGGTAAATTTAGGGCTGGCGGTAACAAACAGACTGATGGTCGGTATTTTCAACGCAACGGCTAAATGTAGTGGACCTGTATCACCTGTCAACAGCACATCTAAAGAATCAATTACGCCAATCAATTGTGGCAACGAAGTTTTACCCACATAATTGCTCACGCGCTGCTGTTGATCACTGTTCAGACCGGCCAGTAAAGTATCAGCCAGCTCGCGATCAGCACGAGAACCAATGATCACGATCTCGCACTTATCATCATGAGAATCAATAAGCCTCTTAGCCAACTCGGTGAAGTAACTCACAGGCCAACAACGCTCTCGGGTTGAAGCGCCCATATTAAATCCGATCCGTATCCGCCCGACGGGTTTGGCCAACCTCTCAAATGAGCAGGGGATTTCCATTTCTATCTTGGAAGTATCCCCCCCAAGAAACTGCATCAAATCCAGTTTACGCTGAATCAGATGCCCACTAAAGTTCAATGAACAACTGATCACCCAGGAATCTAATTCCTTGGGCAAGGTCAGATAATTATCCCTCAGGATATATTGGCAACCCGCTAAAACCGCACTGAGAATATCGTAAGGCAGATGGCCATGCAAAATAACCGCCAGTTCAGGTTTGTGCTTGCGGATTTTACACACGGCCTGCATCATATCCCTGAATTTATTATTCCAGAAAATAACCTCATCAAAACACGAGTAATCCTTTACCATCGCATAATTAACGGTACCCGCAACCAACGTAATATGGGCATCAGGGTAACGCTGGCGTAAAGCCCGCATCGTTGGGGTATTAAACATAAAATCCCCCAAGGCTGTCGTAGAATATACTACAATGCGTTTGAATGGATAGTCAGGACTCAACGATTTTTTCGGTTTTATATTGCCAAACAGCAAATTATAAACAGATAAAAACCAATGAGCATACTTCATCTTTCTGATTTTCATGTTAATAACCAGTTTTCATCTGCTTTTGATAATATTCAGCCAACGTCATTCCCACCGTGCGTTGCTGCAACCAACTAAAAAGCTGCTCCAAATCGCGATACAAGGCTTCAATATCCTGCTCAGTTTTAAACGTCGGGCTGCCGCCGGGCATAAACTCGGAGGAGTGCAGCATAAATTCAACGTAGTCATTGCCTTCGGCCAGCGAACGCTGCACAACCTGTTTCATTTGCTCCACATTGCCCCCAGCAGGGCGCAGCCAGTGCACCGACGGGGAGCGTTTTTTCCCACGCAGGCTATCATAGCCCTGTTTTAGCGTATTCATCAGCGCCGAATGTTTATATTGAATACTCATCGGTACTTCTAGCAACGTCGAATGACCAGGTTTGGCAATATCTTGCGGATCGATAAAATAAGCCTGCGACGGGAAATGGCGATAATCGGTGCCCCCCTTACCCTGCGGATTACCCGGTGAGTATTGCCAGTTAACACGTGGCGTAACGGAACAATCGACCTGATAGCCATACTCCAGCAATAATGAGGCATAAAATTCGTTAAACGCCCAGCGCCCCGCTCGGTGGCTGAGCATTTTGGTCTGGAAAGCATCTTCCAGCAGCTTGGTCATATGATCAACTTTGGCACGGATCTGCTCAGCAGGATATTCAATCAAATAGGGCTTATGGCGCCAGTCATCATCAGTGAGCGGCGTCAGCGGCGGGCTGTTCCAGGCATGCAGATGCATCCCCACTTCACCGGTTCCGCGCGCAATCACATCCCGAGCAAATTCAACGTATTCCGCATCCACCGCCATTTCATAGTTGGTGAGATAAACCGGCTTAAAGGCATATTTTTCGCACAGCGCCTGAAAGCGCGGCAGAAAACGCGTGTTCTCGGTCGAAATACGATCGTGGTTTTGCCACAGATTATCGCCTTCGGTATCAATCGTGATAAGGAACGCCGGTTTGGTCATAAATATCGAGCCTGATATCAACGGAATACATTATGTTACGCAGCCTGTTTAGCAAGGGCAAACAACTTTACTGCCTCGTTTGGACAACACCGTGCCGCATTTCTCTCCAGAACCGATTATTTTTATGTGGCTGGCAAGAAAATCGAGCAACAGTAGCCACATGCGATCGGGTCATTTAGAATCAGCGATTGGTTTCCCTAAAAGCGACTGATGATGAACGATGCGCCTGCCCTAACGCCTGCCATGCCAGTGCAACGGATTTTGCTTATTAAACTTCGCCATCACGGCGATATGCTGCTAACGACACCAGTCATCAATACCCTGCGGCAAAACTACCCCAATGCGCAGATCGATATCCTGCTATACCAAGAAACACAGGATATGCTGGCCAGCAATCCGGCACTGTCACAAATATTGGTCATCGATCGCCAATGGAAAAAACAGGGAACCAAGGCACATCTCGCTCACGAACTGAAGCTGATCCGCCAGTTGAAAGCGCAACATTACGACCTGGTGGTTAACCTTGCCGATCAATGGCGTAGCGCACTCCTCGCTAAGCTGACCGGTGCACGTATCCGCCTGGGTTTTGACTTCCCGAAACGCCGCGGCTTTTTATGGCGCCATTGTCATACCCATCTGGTGCCAGTAGCCGACCATGCCCATCTGCATACCGTTGAACAGAACCTTTCGCTGTTGCAACCGCTCGGTCTGCCTACCGTCAGCCAGCAGGTAACCATGAGCTATAGCCCGCAGGACGAGCAAATCAGCCGGCAGCTTTTACAACAAAAAGGCATCACCGGTGCCTATATCGTGGTACAACCCACTTCACGCTGGTTCTTCAAGTGCTGGAGTGAAGAAAAGATGGCGGCAACCATCAGCGCACTGCAGGCCGATGGGCACCAATTGGTGATCACCTCAGGGCCAGACGCCAAAGAACAGCAGATGGTCGCTCGGATACTGGAACAGTGCCCAGCGCAAGGGGTGGCTTCTTTGGCCGGGCAGTTGACCTTGCGCCAGCTTGCTGCGCTGATCGATCACGCAACATTATTTATCGGCGTAGATTCCGTCCCGATGCATATGGCCGCTGCGCTGCAAACCCCTTGCGTTGCGCTGTTCGGGCCGTCCAAACTGGTATTCTGGCGCCCCTGGCAGGCGATCGGCCAGGTTATCTGGGCTGGAGACTACGGTACATTGCCCGACCCTGATGCCATCAATACCGGTACCGATGAGCGTTATCTCGACCTTATTCCTACAGACGCGGTGCTTGCAGCCGCGCGGAGCACGCTTGCATGAAAGCATTTCGCTTGGCGATTGTTCGCCAAAAATACCGCCCGGATGGCGGGGCAGAGCGTTTCGTTTCCCGTGCCCTGGAGGCGCTGGAGCAACAAGATCTAGAGCTGAACGTCATCACCCGCGAATGGCAGGGTGATACCAACCCGAATTGGCATATCCACCTGTGTAACCCGATGAAGTTCGGGCGCATCAGCCGTGAACGCGGCTTTGCCGAAGCGGCCAGGGCATTGTGGCAGAAAGAAAATTTCGATCTGGTACAAAGCCACGAACGCATTCCCGGCTGTGATATCTACCGCGCCGGTGATGGGGTGCATCGCCGCTGGCTGCTGCAACGCGCACGCCTGCTGCCAGAGTGGCGGCGCAAGTGGCTGTTTTCCAATCGCTATCATCGCTATGTGATGTGTGCTGAGCGCGCCATGTACGCCGCACCTGAACTGAAGGCCGTGATTTGTAACGCAGAGATGATCAAGCAGGAGATCGTTGACGATTTTGGCGTCCCTGCCGACAAAGTCACGGTGATCTACAACGCTATCGATAATCAGACATTTTTACCGGCCAGCGAACAACAACGGCAACAGCTGCGCACGCAATACCACCTTCCCCAGCAGGCGCATTGCCTGATCTTTGTCGGTTCAGGCTTTGAACGTAAAGGCCTGGCGGCAGCCATCCGCGCGATCGCCCCGACCGAAAGTTACTTACTCGTCGTTGGCAAAGATAAAGCGGAGAAGCGTTACCGCGCGCTGGCGCAATCGCTGGGCTGTAGCGATCGGGTACGCTTTATGGGGGTGCAGAAACACACGTTGCCGTTCTATCAGGCCGCGGATGCCCTGCTGCTGCCAACGCTCTATGATCCTTTCCCTAACGTAATTCTGGAAGCGATGTCATGCGGATTACCGGTGATCACCAGCACCACCTGCGGCGGTGCTGAATTTATCACGCCGGGGAAAAACGGTTTTGTCACCGATGCGCTGGATGTCAACGCCATCACCGACGCCATTCATGCTTTACCACAACAGGTGCTGGGCTCAAGCATGGCAGAAGCGGCTAGGTTGCGCATCATGCCCGCCACGCCAGCCCATCTCTCACAGCAATTGATTAATCTTTACAACCGACTCCTGGACTGATTATGCGTATCCTGATGATTATCGACGGTTTGCCCGGCGGCGGCGCAGAAAAAGTGGTGCTGACACTGAGCCAGGGCATGCAGCAAATGGGGCATGACGTTAGCCTGATTTCACTGCGTGACGTGTGTAACTACCCGATTCCCGCAGGCATCCATTATCAGGTAATGGCGGATACCAGCCGCAAACCCTGGCGTAAGCTGACCGAACTTAGGCGCCGTGCCAAAATGCTCGACCAAGCGATCGCCACCAACGAGCAACAGCATGGCAGTTACGATCTGGTGTTCTCAAACCTGCATAAAACTGACCGCATCGTCAGCCAGAGCAAAGTACTTTCTTCTGAGCGGTTGTGGTTCTGTATCCACGGCATTCTCTCGACGTCCTACTTAGGCCACCGCACCGGTCTTGATCGCTGGCTGAAAAAGCGCAAGGTTGCCCGTGTTTATCAGGGGCAGAATATCGTTGCCGTCTCGCAGGCCGTGGGGAATGACCTGCGGCAAAACCTGTTGATTCAACCTAAGCAACTTGCCGTCATCAACAACCCGTTCGATATTGATGCGATCGCACAACAGGCGGCGGAACCCTGCCAGTTGGCAGGCCAAGAATATCTGATCCACGTGGGCCGTTTTCATCCGCATAAACGTCACGATCGCCTGCTGAAAGCCTATGCGCTCTCCGGCATCCAGGCTCCGCTAGCTTTGGTGGGAACAGGCGATGAACAGCACACCAATGCCATCAAGAAATTGGCATCTGAGCTCAATATTGCCGATCGCGTGCTATTTCTCGGTTTTCAAGCTAACCCTTATCCCTTGATCAAACATGCAGCGATGCTGGTGCTCAGTTCAGACAGCGAGGGGTTCGGCAACGTACTGATTGAGGCATTGCTGTGTAATACTCCAGTAGTCAGCACCCGCTGCCCTGGCGGGCCAGAAGAAATTTTAGAAAATAATGGCATGGGTCATGCACTGGCAGAGCTAAATGAACAATCACTGGCAGATAAAATGGTGGAGATCTACGCCCAACCACCGGAGATTAATCACCAGCAGTTGTTAAGCTATGGCCTGCAACCTATTTGTCAACAGTATTTGGCGTTAAAGATATAACTAAAATGGCAGGACACTCCCTGCCATCAGGGGTTATTTCATCCCTTCAATGCTGTGCCACACTTCTTCAATGGGAATATCACTACAATCTCCCGATTCCGCCTGTAATATTTGGTACTTCCCTGACCATGGATGCCACTCTTCCTGACTCGTCTCACCGAAAAATACCACTTGGTTTTTATTCAGCGCGGCAGCCAAATGCATCTGGCCACCATCACTGCACAATACCAGATCGCAGAGATCAAACGCGGCTAACAACTCACGCACCGAAGTCGTGGGATAGAGCGCGACACGCCCATTCTGGCATTGCTTCAGTAGCAACTCAGCCCTTTTCTGATCGCCGATATCATCTGGTGCCAAAGCCCCCTGCGGTGACCAAAAAATCAGCACAGAGGTTTGCGGATCAGCAGTCAGACGGCGGATGATCTCGGCATAACGCTCCAAAGGCCACGTGCTCTTTTCTCTTCGATTACTGAAATGCACCGCATAAATATGCGAACTCTCTGGCAACAGAACGTTTAGACGCTGGGCAGCGGCCTGGCGTTCATCCTCACTGAGATAAACGCGCACGGGCGGAATCGGGATGGTTTTATCAGTAATCGCAGAAAGATAACTGAAGGCATATTCAACCTGATGTTTGCCATGAAAATCCTCCTTACGAAAAGCATGAGTGATTTCAGGCTTACCTAAATCAGCACCAATAATATGTTTCGCACCAGCCATCTTTGCCAGCCGCAGGCTATATTTACAAGGGACAGGGTTGGCCAGGATCGCCGCATCAAACTTTATTTTTCGTAGCTGCAAAAATATCATTAAGCGCTCAAAATAAACGCCCAGCGTCGTTTCATTCTTCGCTTTATGTTTTGCCTTTTTATAAACAAACACCTTTTCAATGTTTGGATTATTTTTCACCACATCCTGACTGACTTTATTGATTAACAAATAAACTTTTGCCTCAGGATAGGCAATTTTCACCCCTTCAATCAATGGAGTGGTACAAACGAGGTCGCCAATGTTGTCGCGGCGAATAATTAAAATATTCTTCATTCCAAACCTTGCGGCGAAACTCTCGCCTGTTGTCCCAACCTGACACCCAGGTTACCAAATTAGCGCCTTTCCCTTGCGGTTATGATACTATTCTGTGTAACCCATATAAATGAAATTGATAGAATGTTGCTCCGTTTATATCAGGTACTACTCTACCTCATCCAACCCCTGATCTGGCTCCGCTTACTGCTGCGTAGCCGCAAAGCCCCAGCCTACCGTAAACGCTGGGCGGAACGCTATGGCTTCTGCGCTGGGAAAGTGGTGCCGGGTGGTATTATGCTGCATTCCGTTTCTGTCGGCGAAACGCTGGCCGCCATTCCGCTCGTGCGAGCATTGCGCCACCGCTACCCTTACTTACCGATTACTGTGACCACAATGACGCCAACGGGTTCCGAACGCGTGCAGTCTGCTTTCGGTAACGACGTGCATCATGTCTACCTGCCTTATGATCTGCCTGGTTCTATGCGCCGTTTTCTCGATCAGGTGAATCCGAAGCTGGTTATTATCATGGAAACAGAACTCTGGCCGAATCTGATCAATGCGCTACACCAGCGCCAAATCCCGCTGGTGATTGCCAATGCCCGCCTTTCTGCCCGCTCAGCCGCCGGTTACAAAAAAATCAGCGGTTTTATTCGCCATATCCTGCAGCGCATTACCCTAATCGCAGCTCAAAATGAGGAAGATGGTGATCGTTTTATCGAACTGGGCCTGAAACGTTCGCAACTCACGGTGACAGGCAGCCTGAAATTCGATATTTCAGTTACGCCAGAATTGGCAGTACGTGCAGTAACGCTGCGCCGCCAGTGGGCACCGCGCCGCCCGGTGTGGATCGCCACCAGCACCCACGAAGGGGAAGAAACCATTCTGCTGGAAGCGCATCGCAAACTGCTGGAAAAACACCCCGACCTGTTGCTGATTCTGGTGCCACGCCATCCTGAACGCTTCGCCATCGCCAAAGAGCTGACACAGAAATCGGGCTTCAGCTACACCATGCGCAGCAGCGGCGAAATTCCTTCCAGCAGCACGCAGGTAGTAGTTGGCGATACCATGGGTGAACTGATGTTGCTATATGGCATTGCCGATCTGGCCTTTGTCGGCGGCAGCCTGGTGGAGCGCGGTGGACATAATCCGTTAGAAGCGGCAGCGCACGCGATCCCGGTGCTGATGGGCCCACACATCTTCAACTTCAAGGATATCTGCGCCAAGCTCTCGCAGGCCGGTGGATTGATTGCCGTTACCGATGTGGATTCTCTGGTGAAGGAGGTCACAACGCTACTCACTGATGAAGACTATCGCCGCTACCATGGCCGCCACGCGGTTGAAGTGCTATATCAGAATCAGGGAGCGCTGCAGCGCCTGCTGCAACTGTTGGAACCCTACCTGCCGCCGCGGAGCCACTAGATGAGTAACCGCAAAAGCCTGTCGGTGGTGATGATTGCCAAAAACGAAGCCGAACTGCTGCCTGATTGCCTGCAATCGGTGGCTTGGGCGGATGAAATCATCGTGCTTGATTCCGGTAGCCAGGATGGTTCTGTCGCTTTGGCGGAAAGCCTGGGAGCTAAAGTTTTTACCCATACAGACTGGCAGGGTTTCGGCAAACAGCGCCAGAAAGCGCAAAGCTATGCCACCCAAGATTACGTTTTGATGATCGATGCCGATGAACGCATTACGCCGGAGCTGCGCCAATCTATAGAGCATGCGCTGACCATAGCGGACGACAACGTGGTATACAGCCTTGGCCGCCGCAACCTGTTCCTCGGCCGCTTTATGCGCCACAGCGGCTGGTACCCTGATCGGGTTAATCGCCTTTATGCCAACCAACGCTATCGTTACAACGACGACCTGGTGCATGAATCTCTTAATATCAACGGGGCCAAAGTGGTGCCGCTGAAAGGCGATCTGCTGCACCTGACCTGCCGTGATTTTTTTGCTTTCCAGCGCAAACAGTTACATTACGCCGAACAATGGGCTGCCCAGCGCCATCAGGCCGGTAAAAACTGTGGTTTTCTGTCTATTCTCACGCACACGCTAGGGGCGTTTTGCAAAACCTGGCTGCTACGCGCCGGTTTCCTCGACGGTAAACAGGGCTTGCTGTTAGCGGTGGTCAACGCGCAATATACCTTTAATAAATATGCCGCCTTGTGGGCGTTGGACCGTAATTACACTGAGAAGTGAATCATGAGCAGCAAAGCCATCTACCCAGGAACCTTCGACCCGATGACTAACGGCCATCTGGACTTGGTGACCCGCGCTTCATTGATGTTTGACCACGTGATTCTGGCGATTGCCGCCAGCCCGAGCAAAAAGCCGCTGTTTACTTTAGCAGAGCGCGTGGCACTGGCGACGCAGGTCACTTCACATCTGGATAATGTGGAAGTGCTCGGTTTCAGCGAGTTGATGGCACACTTTGCCGCCCATCAGAACGCCAATATTCTGGTGCGCGGGCTGCGTGCAGTGTCTGATTTTGAATATGAATTGCAGTTGGCGAATATGAACCGCCATCTGATGCCTCAGCTTGAAAGCGTGTTCCTGATGCCATCCGAAGAGTGGTCATTTATCTCTTCTACGCTGGTGAAAGAAGTGGCACGCCATGGTGGCGACATTGCGCCATTCCTGCCGGATGTCGTCACCCAGGCATTGATGGAAAAGCTCGCCGCAGAGTAATCAGTGCTGGCAGCTGCGGCAGAAAAAGGTGCTGCGCTGCCCGTGCTTGGCGCTTTCAATCAAGGTTCCACATACGCGGCAGGGTTCACCTGCTCGGCCATACACCTGCAATTCCTGCGCAAAATAGCCTGGTTTGCCGTCTGATTGCAGAAAATCGCGCAACGTAGTACCCCCCTGCTCAATCGAACGCAGCAATACTGCCTTGATGGTCGCCACCAGCAGGTCTGCCTCCGCCTGACTCAGTGAACTGGCCTGGCGATCGGGCAGGATCCCGGCGGTAAACAGCGATTCACTGGCGTAGATATTCCCCACCCCCACCACCAGCTTGTTATCCATCAGCCAGGGTTTGATCGGTGTGCGTTTATTACGTGATTTTTCATACAGATAGTTGCCATCGAACGCTTCGCTCAACGGTTCAGGGCCAAGATGGGCCAACACGCTGCTCGTTGCCAGATCTTCACACCACAACCAGGCACCGAAACGACGCGGATCGGTATAGCGCAGGATCATGCCGTTACTCATCACCAGATCGACATGATCGTGTTTGCCGGCTTCAGTTTCTTCCACCAACATACGCAAGCTGCCAGACATCCCCAGATGCACGATAATCCAACCGTAATCCAGCTCGATCAACAGATACTTGGCGCGGCGCTGCACGCTGCGCACCGGCCGATCGCTCAACGCCAGGATTTGTTCAGAGACAGGCCAACGCAGGCGGGCATTACGCACCACCGCATACTGGATATGATGCCCGACAAGGTAAGGTTCGATGCCGCGGCGGCTGGTTTCGACTTCTGGTAATTCAGGCATATCGCGCTCCCTTTCAGATACCTCAATCTTAGATAACAAAAAACCCGGCCTTGGCCGGGTTTTTATTAATCCACTAAAATTACTTGATTTTAGCTTCTTTGTAGATCACGTGTTGACGGACAACTGGATCGAATTTCTTCAGTTCCAATTTTTCCGGCTTAGTACGCTTGTTCTTCGTGGTGGTATAGAAGTGACCAGTACCAGCAGAAGAAACCAGCTTGATCTTCTCGCGAACACCTTTAGCCATGATTCAGTTCCTTTCCTTAATACTTCTCACCACGGGCACGCAGATCGGCCAAGACCATCTCAATACCCTTCTTATCAATAACACGCATACCTTTAGCAGATACACGCAGAGTTACAAAGCGCTTCTCAGCCTCAACCCAAAAACGGTGTGAGTGCAGGTTAGGCAGAAAACGGCGTTTGGTCGCGTTCATTGCGTGGGAACGGTTGTTACCGCTCACCGGGCGCTTGCCAGTAACTTGGCAGACTCGGGACATGTCTATTCTCCAAAAATCAAATCAGCTCGAGCTTCGTATAGGGTATGGCCGCCTCGTCAGGCTTTTAGAGCCCATCTCAGCAAACTTCATACTGAGGAGACTCTCGTCATCAGGTCAGAAACTACACATCAGGTTAGAAACCTGCTGAGATAGGCTCTTAACGCCAAACCCAAGATTCTCAAAGGTGGCGTAGTATACGCTCTGAAGCGTAAGTGCTCAAGTCCCGAACAGCTAAAGATCCCTCAAGGATCGCGAAAAAATAGCTTAAAGCCATCCGCGCTCGGCAAAAGAGACACATTCACCCCGGCCTATCACCAAATGATCGAGCACTCGGATCTCCAATAACCGGCAGGCATTCACCACTTGCTCGGTTATCAAACGGTCGGCGTGGCTGGGTTCAGCCTTACCCGAAGGGTGATTATGCGCCAGAATGATGGCGGCTGCATTAGCCTTCAACGCTTCACGCACAATTTCTCTCGGGTGTACGACGACGCTGCTGATGGTACCAGCAAACATCTCCTGATGGCGAATAACCCGGTGTTGATTGTCCAAAAACAACACTAAAAACACCTCACGTTCATGATGAACCAGCAAACTGTGCAGATAGTGCTGGGTGACTTTCGGATTCAGCAACGCGTTTTCCAACAAATGCGGGCCAGAAAACAGCCGGAGAGCCAACTCCGAAATCGCCTGCAACTGCGCATAGGTGGCATTGCCCAACCCTTTCTGGCTGGTAAATTGTGCGTAGTCTGCCGAAATCAGGTGGTACAGCGAACCAAAATGAGCCAGTAGCTGTTCAGCCCGTTGCAAAACGTGAATACCGGGTAAACCGGTGCGCAGGAAGATCGCCAACAGTTCCACGTCTGACAGCGCCGCCGCGCCGTCACGCATCAATTTCTCTCTTGGAGCCAATTCTCCCGGCCATAACGACATATCCTGGCTGCTCATCACCACCTCCCAGCAATCAACCAAGCATGCCATGCGGCATTATGGATCGCGACAGGTGATTGATAACATTGCGAAGTATTGCGCAGAGTGGAATGTAACTGGCTGCATACACAGCAGAATCGCTCACCTCGCCAACGGTTATGCTAAAATGCCGCATCTTTCGGTTTTCAAACGGACCATCATGATGACGGGACTTTCGGGCAAACATATTGTGCTTGGCATCAGCGGCGGCATTGCTGCCTATAAATGCCCTGAACTGGTACGTCGCCTGCGCGACAGAGGCGCTGAGGTGCGTGTCGTCATGACAGCTGCGGCAAAAGCCTTTATCACACCGCTCACGTTGCAGGCCGTTTCTGGCTATCCGGTTGCTGATGATCTGCTGGATCCCGCCGCAGAAGCCGCCATGGGCCATATTGAACTGGGTAAATGGGCCGATCTGGTGATCCTGGCACCCGCGACTGCCGATCTGCTGGCGCGCATTGCCGCCGGTATGGCTAACGATCTGCTGACCACGGTCTGCCTGGCAACCCCGGCTCCGATCGCCACAGCACCGGCCATGAACCAGCAGATGTACCGTGCCGCAGCCACGCAGGCCAATCTGCACACCCTGCAGGCGCGTGGTATGTTGCTGTGGGGGCCAGACAGTGGCAGCCAGGCCTGCGGCGACGTCGGGCCTGGCCGTATGCTGGATCCGCTGGACATCGTTGAGCTGGCCAACGGCTATTTCTCTGCGCCACAGGATCTGAAACATTTAAAGATTATGATCACCGCAGGCCCCACGCGCGAAGCGCTGGATCCCGTGCGTTTTATCAGCAATCACAGCTCCGGCAAGATGGGTTTCGCCATCGCCCGCGCGGCGGCAGCTCGCGGCGCACAGGTTACGCTAGTGGCCGGGCCGGTCAGCCTGCCAACGCCGCCTTGGGTAACGCGTGTAGACGTGATCAGCGCGCTGGAAATGGCACACGCCGTGCAACAACATGCCGCGCAGCAGAACATTTTTATCGGCTGTGCCGCCGTGGCGGATTACCGTGCAGCACAGGTTGCCGATGAAAAAATCAAAAAACAGGGTGATGAAATTACCCTCAAGATGATAAAAAACCCCGACATCGTCGCCAGCGTTGCTGCAATGAGCAAAAATCGTCCATTTGTTGTCGGGTTTGCTGCCGAAACCCAGAATGTGGAAGAATACGCGCGACAAAAACTGGCGCGGAAGAAGCTGGATTTAATCTGCGCTAACGATGTATCGCTTGCGGAGCACGGTTTCAACAGTGATACCAATGCCCTGCATCTTTTTTGGCAGGATGGAGAAAAACGCCTTCCGCACAGCGACAAGGCACTCCTTGGCCAACGTTTACTAGACGAGATAGTCAGCCGTTATGATGAAAAAAATCGACGTTAAGATCCTCGACCCACGTATCGGTCAGGATTTCCCTTTACCGACCTATGCCACTCCTGGCTCTGCCGGGCTTGACCTACGCGCCTGCCTGGATAACGCGGTTGAGTTGGCGCCGGGTGAAACCACCTTGTTGCCTACCGGCCTGGCCATTCATATCGCCGATACCGATCTTGCCGCAGTCATCCTGCCCCGCTCAGGGTTAGGCCATAAGCATGGCGTGGTGCTGGGTAACCTGGTGGGGCTGATCGATTCAGATTATCAGGGCCAGTTGATGGTGTCCGTCTGGAACCGCGGTCAAAAATCTTTCACTATTGAACCGGGTGAGCGCATTGCACAGATGGTATTTGTGCCGGTAGTGCAGGCTGAATTCAATCTGGTCACCGAATTCGGCAGCAGCGAACGTGGTGCCGGTGGTTTTGGCCATTCAGGCCGCCACTAAGTTCAACCCGTAATATTATGGCCAGCAGGAAATACTACCTGAACTCTTGCCGTGCCAGAGAGAAGGACGTCTCTATGGCATGGTTTGCCCGGTAACGAGAATACCGTACATCCGATCGCATAGAGAATAATGGTTGAAAAGACCATTGGCCCAAACACCATAACAAACGATGACATAAGCCGCTTAACGTTTGCTTTACAGCGGCCAGTGTTTGGGTTCTTAAGAATCTATACCCAATGGATTGCAACACAGGGGTATATACCGTTTTAGCAAAGGTCTAATCAAACATGGCAGAGAAAGAAAATACGAAAAGGAATCGGCGCGAGGAAATACTACAGGCGTTAGCCCAGATGCTGGAATCCAGCGACGGCAGCCAGCGCATTACCACCGCAAAACTCGCCGCAAACGTTGGTGTCTCTGAGGCTGCCCTCTACCGGCATTTTCCTAGCAAAACGCGGATGTTTGACAGCCTGATCGAGTTTATCGAAGACAGCCTGATATCGCGCATCAATCTGATCCTGCAGGATGAGAAAGAGACGTTCAACCGCCTGCGCCTGATTCTGTTGCTGATTCTCGGGTTTGCCGAGCGCAACCCGGGCCTGACACGCATCATGACCGGGCACGCGCTGATGTTTGAACAGGACCGTCTGCAGGGCAGAATCAACCAGTTGTTTGAACGCATCGAAGCACAACTGCGCCAGGTACTGAAAGAGCGGAAATTGCGCGAAGGCAAAGGTTTTAGCGTGGATGAGACACTGCTGGCCAGCCAGTTATTAGCCTTTTGTGAAGGTATGCTGTCGCGCTATATCCGTTCTGAATTCCGCTATCGGCCAACACAAGATTTCGATGCGCGTTGGCCATTGTTGGCGGCACAACTGCAATAATTGCTACCACAGCAACATGCAAGACAAGAATGACGCCGGGTTATGATGCCCGGCGTCGTCATATTAAACACCGTATTGCTCGCGATACGCCTGCACCGCAGCCAGATGATCCGCCATTTGCGGCTTCTCTTCCAGATACGCAATCAAGTCCTTCAAGGTAATAATGGAAATCACCTTGCAGTGATAATCACGTTCCACCTCCTGAATTGCCGACACATCAGCACGGCCACGTTCCTGGCGATCGAGGGAAATCAACACCCCCGCCAGGCTGGCATTATTGGCGCTGATCACTTCCATCGATTCACGGATTGCCGTGCCCGCCGTGATCACATCATCCACCAGCATCACGCGCCCCTGTAAAGGGCTGCCCACCAGCAAGCCGCCTTCACCATGATCTTTGGCCTCTTTGCGGTTGAAACAATACGGCACATCGCGATCGTGATGTTCTGCCAGCGCTACCGCGGTGGTAGTGGCAATCGGGATCCCTTTATAGGCCGGGCCGAAGAGCAGATCGAAATCAATGCCAGAATCGACCAAGGCTTCGGCATAGAAACGCCCTAACAGCGCCAGGTCACGCCCGGTGTTAAACAGGCCGGCATTAAAGAAATACGGGCTGACGCGGCCGGATTTCAGGGTAAACTGGCCGAATTTCAATACCTGTTTGTTAAGCGCAAACTCGATAAACTGGCGCTGATAGGCTTTCATTACTACTTCTCCTCGTCTGGTCTGTTCTTCTTACTGCCGCCCGATCGCCGGGCGTAAAAAAGGCGACTTCTCCGTCGCCTTAGAAAATCAATCTGCCAGCGCCGCTTTCTGCGCTTGGAAAATGGTTTCGATGCCCCCTCGGGCCAGTGCCAGCAGCGCCAGCAACTCATCATGGCTGAACGGCTCGCCCTCGGCGGTGCCTTGCACCTCGATCATGCGGCCATCTTCCATCATTACCACATTCATATCGGTTTCTGCGGCGGAATCTTCAACGTATTCCAGATCGCACAGCGCTTCGCCGTTAACGATCCCCACCGAAACCGCCGCCACCAACCCTTTCATCGGATTGGCTTTCAGCTTGCCAGCGGCCACCAATGCGTTAAGCGCATCGGCCAAGGCCACACAGGCCCCAGAAATAGAGGCAGTACGGGTGCCACCATCAGCCTGCAACACGTCGCAGTCTAGAGTAATGGTGAACTCGCCGAGCTTTTTCAAATCCACCGCCGCGCGCAGCGAACGAGCGATCAGGCGCTGGATCTCCAGCGTGCGGCCCCCCTGCTTGCCCTTGGCGGCTTCGCGGGCATTACGGCTGTGGGTAGAACGCGGCAGCATACCGTATTCTGCCGTGATCCAACCCTGCCCCTGGCCTTTCAGGAAGCGCGGAACGCCCTCTTCAACCGTGGCGGTGCACAAAACTTTGGTATCGCCAAACTCAACCAGCACTGAACCTTCAGCGTGTTTCGTATAGTGACGGGTCAATGTCAGGGGGCGAACTTGTTGTGGTGCTCTGCCTGCAGGACGCATGGGCTCTCTCCGGCTTCTTATCAACGATTGGCTGCGCATTATACGGGCTTAGTGACGTTATGCCTATCTTGGCCGCAGGCGCAACGCTATAATCATTGCATCTTTTCCTATTACGGGTACGCATCAATGATCCGCAGCATGACCGCCTACGCCCGGCGTGAAATCAAGGGTGAATGGGGCAGCGCAGCTTGGGAGCTGCGTTCCGTTAACCAACGCTACTTAGAAACCTACATCCGCTTGCCAGAGCAATTCCGCAGCCTTGAGCCGGTGATCCGCGAGCGTATCCGTGGCCGCCTGACACGCGGCAAAGTGGAATGCAACCTGCGTTTCGAACTCGATCCCAGCGCGCAAAGCTCGCTGATCCTGAATGAAAAACTGGCGAAACAGCTGGTTGAAGCCGCCAATTGGGTCAAGATGCAAAGCGACGAAGGGGAAATTAACCCGATCGACGTACTGCGCTGGCCGGGCGTGATGTCCGCTCAGGAGCAGGATCTGGACACCATCAGTGCGCAATTGATGGAGGCACTGGAAGGGGCATTGGATGATTTCATTGCCGCACGCGAAAGCGAGGGTACGGCGCTGAAAGCCCTTATCGAACAACGTCTTGCGGGCGTGAGTGCCGAAGTAGCCAAAGTGCGGGCACAAATGCCAAACGTCTTGCAATGGCAGCGTGAACGCTTGGTCAGCAAGCTGGAAGAAGCACAGGTGCAGTTAGAAAACACCCGTCTGGAGCAAGAGCTGGTGCTGATGGCACAGCGTATCGACGTTGCTGAAGAGCTGGATCGCCTGGAAGCACATGTAAAAGAAACACATAACATCCTGAAGAAGAAAGAAGCCGTTGGCCGCCGCCTCGACTTTATGATGCAGGAGTTCAATCGTGAATCGAACACGCTGGCTTCGAAATCCATTAATGCCGATATCACCACCTCTGCCATTGAGCTGAAAGTGCTGATTGAGCAAATGCGCGAACAGATCCAGAATATTGAATAAATATTGCTAGGTAGCAAAAAACCTAAAGCCCGCATTGCACTCAGCGGGCTGTTTTTGCTGTAAGTTAGCATAAAGAATTTTTTGACTAATTTTAATAATATAAATATCCATCTATTAACGCTTATCGCTAAAAAACATTGTATTCAGTAATCCGCCTCATGTACTGACATATTTTCATCATATCAGTATCACTGCCGTAAACATAATGGTACATGTTTTACATGTTACAGGTAATCATTCACCATCGAGTAACCACAGTTAAAATTTTTAGCATAGGCTAATATACAAAAAGGTATCCCCCTTTAGCCGACACGCCTATTTTATGGGGCAATCAGCGTGCGCAGATACGCCAATGCACTCTCGCTGTAACTCTCGTCTTGGGACAGTTTTGGGATGAGGCCCTGAGCTTCCAGAACCGTACCAATACGGTGTAATTCTTGGTGCTGTGGAAACACATCGGCAAAAGCATTGAGTAAGATAATTGATGGCATAATTTTGTCAGCGCAGGTACCAACTGCTCCTGGCTCATCGCCTCTGGCTGGGCAAGGAAGATTATCCGCATTACGACGCTGGCATGCCTGTAGCAAAGTAATTGCCTGCTGAATCTCATGACTCCATGGCATAACTACATTCCTCTGAATTTATCTCTATACCAACATGTGGCTAATAAACGATAATTAACATGCGTTAACTTTCCATAACAGAAGAACAACTTGTAAACCAAGCTGACCTCAGATGACAAGATAAATTTTTCTAAGAATCACGCATTGATGTAGGTCACATTGCATAACGATAGTTAAGGCTTTTCTATTAACTTATCGTAACCGTTATATTCCTTATTTATCTATTAAGCTAATAAAGCAACTTCATGTGATATGATTTTTATCATTAGATTCATATCATTATAGAACACCAGAGCCAACAATAGATAACCAATGGCGTATATCTCAGGCAAACATTGAGAGACCTAGAGCCTCTATTTATTACTCAATTGCTCAACCAGCGTCTGACTCTGCTGAATGAAATGACGGCTCTCTTCACTGTTCTGCTGCATAAGGCTGACAAACAGCAGGTCGATGATGGTATTCTGCGCCGTCCTGGCGGCGATCGACGAGCTGCGCCAGCGCGTCTCATCAGCAATAGTATCCAGCGTATAATCCGCCAGTTCCCTTAGGGGATTGTGCTGCAAGGAAGTGATAGCAATCAGCGTTGCCCCCCTTTGCTTGGCGACCTCTGCGGCAATGAGTATCTCCCGGCGCTTACCGGAAAATGAAATGATGATCTGCACATCCACCGGGCTCAAGGATTGGGCCACCGTAATTTGCACGTGGCTGTCTAATTCATTCATAACCGAGTAGCCAATCTTCATCAGCTTATAAGCGAGATCTTTAGCGATCAGCGAGGAGCCACCTACCCCGATAATCTGAACGCGTTTAGCGGCCTGAATATGTGATACCACCTGCTGCAACTGGGCAAAATCAAGGCTGTCGGTGGTGTCGCGCAACGCTTGCTGTTTTTCCAGAAATAACTTTTCGGCGATATCGGGCAAGCTGTCATTACTGTTGATACCATTATGAATGTGCGAGCTTTGTAGTTTCTGCTCTGATGCCTGTTGCCCCCATTCCTCAATGAGAACCATTTTTAAGTGAGTAAAACCCTTCATTCCCAGCTTCTGAGCAAACTTAATGATGCTTGATTGGCTTACCCCCAGAATCATTGCCAAACTCTGTGAGGAAAGCTGCTTCAGCTTATCGGGGTTCTCTAACAAATAATCGGCGATTTTACGCTCGCCAGGGGTGAATAACTCTTTGTTATGAATTATTTTCTGCGTATGTCTCATCGCGGTGGTGACTCACATTATCAGCAAAAATCAGCATCTACTTAGGTTATCTTACGCTGCCAGTGCCTAAAAACAACCTGGGTATAAACAGGGGGGCATGGTAAGTTGATAACGGTCACATAATCATCATAAAAATAAAATATTTGTTGAATTAGTTATTGTTGGAATTAATTATTCCAACATATTCGAATATACGCCGAGACAACAATGAAAATTGATTTATCTACTCTGGTTACCGAGAGCCGAAACCCAGCCAGTAAGAATATTGATACCTTGTCGACGCTAGAGATGCTCAAGGTGATTAATCTTGAAGACCAAAAAGTTGCTTTCGCGGTTGAGCGCGTTTTGCCACAGGTGGCGCAAGCAGTAGACGCCATAAGCGCGGCCTTCGCCCAAGGTGGCCGCCTGATTTACTGTGGTGCGGGGACTTCTGGGCGCTTGGGCATTTTGGATGCCAGCGAATGCCCGCCAACTTATGGTACCCCTCGTGGGCAAGTGATCGGTTTGATCGCGGGGGGAAATACCGCCATTTTACAGGCCGTAGAAAACGCCGAAGACAACGGAGCGCTAGGGGAACAGGATCTGCGCGACCTGCACTTTAACGCCAACGATGTCCTGGTTGGCATCGCCGCCAGTGGGCGCACACCTTATGTTATCGGGGCCATGCGTTATGCCCGCGTTCAAGGTGCTACCGTAGTATCTCTGACCTGTAACCAGAACAGTGAAATGAGTCGGTTGGCCGATATTGCTATTGAGCCGGTGGTAGGGAGCGAAGTGGTTACCGGTTCATCACGCATGAAGGCGGCAACGGCACAAAAACTGGTGCTCAATATGTTGAGCACCGGGGCAATGATCCGCATCGGTAAAGTTTATGGCAATCTGATGGTGGATGTTGAAGCCACCAACGCCAAATTGGTTCAACGCCAGATTAATATCGTCATGCAGGCAACGGCGTGCAACTATCAGCGTGCCTCCGAAGCCTTAGACGCATGCGGTCGCCACTGTAAAACGGCGATCGTCATGATACTGGCCAACCTTTCGGCCACCGAAGCCAGCACAATTTTAAAACACAATAACGGTTTTATCCGCGCAGTCTTATCAGGAACAGGACGTCAATCCGATGGCGAAAATCAATGAAGCAATGATCGAACAAATTTTGGGTCATGTTGGCGGTAGCAATAATATTGCTATTTGCGGTAACTGCATGACACGGCTGCGCCTGACCCTGAGGGACAGAGAGCAGGTAGACCGCGATGCGTTGAAAAAAATGGCTGGCGTGATGGGTGTGATTGAAGGGGACGATCAGTTGCAAATCGTCCTGGGCCCCGGCAAGGCACAAACCGCCGCTGAAATGATGAATACCTTGCTGAGCCGTACTGAGCAGAACACCGCTGACGCGCCTAAAGATCTTAATGCAATCGCTTCGGAGAATAAAAAGCAGCTCAAATCCAAGCAAAGCAGCGCTGTTCATCAATTTTTCAGCAAGTTTGCTACCATCTTTACCCCGCTGATCCCCGGTTTTATTGCCGCAGGGCTGCTGCTGGGGATTGCGACCCTGCTCGAACAAAGCATGGTGATTGGCATTGAATCCCCTAATCCTTGGCTAATCAGCGCCATTGGCTATATGAAAGTATTCAGTAAAGGCCTGTTTGCCTTCTTGAGTATTCTGATCGGCCATAATGCACAAAAAGCCTTTGGCGGTACCGGAGTGAATGGAGCCATCATCGCTTCGCTGTTTGTTCTGGGTTACGTACCTGATGCCAAAGTGGGTTACTACTCCGGCATCGATAACTTCTTTGGCTTACCTATCGATCCTAGAGGCAGCATTATCGGCGTGCTGATTGCCACGATTATGGGAGCCTGGGTCGAACGGACGGTACGTAAATTTATCCCCGATAATCTGGATATGATACTGACCTCAGTCATTACTCTGCTGATTATGGGCGCGGTGACTTTCGTGGTCATCATGCCAGTTGGAGGGGAACTGTTTAAAGGAATGTCGTGGCTGTTCTTACACCTGAATGGCAACCCGTTTGGCAGCGCCGTTCTGGCAGGTCTGTTCCTGCTGGCGGTTATGTTCGGTATTCACCAGGGGTTTGTTCCAGTCTATTTCGCTTTGATGGATGCGCAGGGTTTCAACTCGCTCTTTCCGATCCTGGCCATGGCTGGCGGCGGGCAAGTGGGTGCTTCAATGGCGCTGTTCGCCAGAGCAAAAGCAGGCTCGGTGCTGCGTACCCAGATCAAGGGTGCCATCATTCCAGGTATTCTTGGCATTGGTGAACCACTGATTTATGGCGTGACGTTGCCTAGAGTGAAACCTTTTATCACCGCCTGTCTCGGGGGTGCCGTTGGTGGGTTCTTCATCGGGATGATTGCGTATCTGGGATTGCCGGTTGGTCTCAACACCGTCTTTGGTCCTTCTGGCATCGTATCTATTCCACTGATGACCTCTGCGCAGGGCATTTATGCAGGCATCATGGTCTACGTTGCCGGGCTGTTAGTGTCTTACACCGCTGGTTTTATTTTCACCTGGTTCTTCGGCAGCAAAAATGTTGATTTGAGTTAACAACCAGTAACCGGGGGACGGATCCACACTCCCCCGGTCACCCTCATGCTGACGAGCGGCAGCAAATTAGGTATAAGTAGCTCTTTTCTAGCCTGCATGCTCCTCGGACTGTTTATGTCGCAAATTCTGCACTTTTTTTTGGCGTTGGTCGTTATCATCGCCCTCGCGTTATTGATCAGCAACGATCGCAAGAAAATCCGCCCGCGTTATATTATTCAGCTTTTGATGATTCAAGCGGTTCTTGCCTATTTCTTTCTGCATTCGGAAAGCGGTCTGGGTGTGATTAAGCACGTAGCCGGTTTCTTTGAAACCCTGTTGACCTTTGCCGCACAAGGCTCTGACTTTGTGTTCGGTGGCATGAGCAAAGCAGGCTTATCCTTTATCTTCCTCGGCGTTTTGTGCCCGATTATCTTTATCTCTGCCTTGATCGGTATTTTGCAGCATTTCCGTATTTTACCGCTGATTATCCGCGCGGTAGGAACGCTGCTCTCCAAAGTCAACGGTATGGGCAAGTTGGAATCTTTCAACGCTGTCAGTACCCTGGTGCTTGGTCAATCTGAAAACTTTATTGCTTACAAAGGCATCATTGCGGATATCTCTCCGCGCCGGATGTACACCATGGCCGCCACGGCCATGTCGACAGTATCAATGTCGATCGTCGGCGCTTATATGGTGATGATCGACGCCCAATACGTAGTCGCTGCGTTAATCCTCAACATGTTCAGCACGTTTATCATTCTTTCCATTATCAACCCCTACCAGGTAGAGGATGAACCGGAACTGAAGCTGAACAAGCTGCATGAAGACCAGAGTTTCTTTGAGATGCTGGGGGAATACATCCTGGCGGGTTTCAAAATCGCCATGATTATTGCCGCCATGCTGATCGGGTTTATTGCACTCATCGCTGCGGTAAACGCCATCTTTGCAGCCATTTTCGGCATCAGCTTCCAGCAGATCCTGGGCTATGTGTTCTATCCGCTGGCCTGGTTGATCGGGATCCCGGCAAGCGATGCGCTGCAGGCCGGTAGCATTATGGCCACCAAACTAGTTGCCAATGAATTTGTCGCGATGATCGAACTGAAAAAAATCGCAGCGGAAATGTCACCACGCGGATTGGGTATTCTCTCAGTCTTCCTGGTGTCCTTCGCCAACTTTGCTTCCATCGGCATCGTTGCCGGTGCCATCAAAGGCCTGAACGAGCAACAAGGCAACGTTGTTTCACGCTTCGGCCTGAAGTTGGTTTACGGCTCAACGCTGGTCAGCCTGCTGTCGGCGGCAGTTACCGGGCTGGTGCTCTAAAACGAGTTTCCGGCTTGTTGCACCCGCGACAAGCCGGAAACTCATCAAAAAGCCACACACACCGGCGTATCAACACGCATCACGGAATCCTGTACAAACTGCTGTTTGTAGTGGGTACGCAACGCTTCAATCTTCTGTTCAACTTCCATGCCCGGAGTGTGAATCAACATCAGTGCTTTGCTGTTTTCTCGCGCTAATTTGCCGTCATTCCCCAACCATTGCCCTTTGGCATCAAATACCGATAGCCCATCCTTAAAGCGTGGTGTGACCTGCTGATCGACAAAAGATTGCCATTCCACTGCGCTAATCGTCGGCCCGACAGGGCGATTCAACCCGAAATAGAGCGTGGTTTGCACCATCGGATCACCAATGCTGCATGGTGATGCCAACTTTGGTGGTGCCGCCTGCTGGGCTGGCGCAACACAGCCGTTCAACATCAAAGCGACTAAAGCAACCGCTGCCAGCATTGAGATGTTTTTCATCGTATTTTCACTTTCCTTCATATAGTGATTAATCATCATGCGAAATTATCAATGATTATCTAATCCACTCTTCGCATGCTGTAAAAATTAAAAACCAATAAACAAGTCATATAGACATGTTAATCATTAGATGAACTAATTCGAAGCAAGCTCCTTTAGAAAAATTCAGTAGCGCATTCGCCGCTCGAACATTACCCTCTGGCGATTGCATTCTTGATTTCCCACCTTGTGAAGATCCCATGTTACTGCTCGTTCTTTATATCATTGGCATCACTGCAGAAGCGATGACCGGAGCACTGGCCGCTGGTCGTCGTCAAATGGATATGTTTGGCGTGATCTTTATCGCTTCAGCCACCGCCATTGGTGGCGGTTCAGTGCGCGATATGCTGCTGGGGCACTTCCCTCTGAGCTGGGTCAAACATCCCGAATATATTGTCATTGTGGCTATCGCCGCGATTGTAACTACCTGGCTGGCCCCCTTAATGCGCCATTTGCGCCACCTGTTTCTGGTGCTGGACGCCATCGGGCTGATTGTATTTTCCATCATCGGTGCACAAGTGGCACTGGATATGGGACATAGTCCAATCATTGCCGCTATTGCCGCAGTGATTACCGGCGTCTTCGGCGGCATACTGCGTGATATGTTCTGTAACCGCATTCCGCTGGTTTTCCAGAAAGAAATCTATGCTGGTATTGCTTTCGCCGCCGCCTGGCTGTATATCGGCCTGCAACACCTCAACCTGCCACATAACCTGGTGGTAATCATCACGCTGGCTGCTGGCCTTAGCGCCCGTCTGCTGGCTTTGCGTTTTCGCCTTGGCCTGCCGGTATTTAACTATCAGCATCCAGACCATTAATGCACATCAGGTTATTCACCCTTGCTCATATTGGGTAACGGTTCGAACCCGTTGATCCCTTGCTCGGCCAAGGCGTTCACCAACCCGAGCATGGCGGGTGATTGCAGAAAACTGTGGATTTGCTTAGCCCTTTTAACGCCAATGCCGGCCACTTCCTGCCATTTCTCTGGCGCGATCCGCTGCATTTGTTGCCAATTTTGCGCTTGCGCCCCAGTAACCTGAGTGGGTGAAAGCGGTACCCCAAGTGCGATCAACCAGCGTTCAAAAGGTTGTTGCCGCGCCAGGAGAAACCGTTGATACAGTGCCTGTGCGCGCTTATTTCCGATGCCCGGAACGCCATTTAACTGTTCCGGGGTGAGTACCATCCAGTCAAGTAAATCATCAACCAGCCCTTGATCGATAAGCGATTGCCACCCGGCCTCATTCAGGCCCCCGATATTTAATCCACGAGCACCGCTCAGCCATACCAAACGAGCCAGAAACTGCTGACGACACCCTGTAGGCTGCAAGGTAAAACAGCTCAACGGATGGTAATCCTCAGGATTGGGGGCCGTAGGAATCTGGCGATCCGCCGCACGCCACACAACGTCATTAAGATGCGGAATACCATGCCCCATCAGGCTGATAGCAATATGGTCGCCCGGCGCAATGTCCCATTTTTGCCACAACGACAGTGAACCAACGTTTACGCGCCGGATCCACTTATCATCCATCCGTACCGGATCCAACAGCAACACCACGGTAATTTTTCCGGTACGGCCTACGGCAAACTCAACGTCCGTCACTCTGGCTACCTGCTGAGCGGGCGGGTATTTCCAGGCAACCGCCCAGTCGCCGGGTTTGGCCTGCCAGTAGCGGCCCTCTGGGGCCCGCCCCTGATGGATCACAATACCGTCAGTCACAAACGGCAAGAAATTACGATGCCAGAATGTTCGCCACTGCTCCACTTCATCCAGCGTTTTGACCGGTTTTGAGTATTGTGGAGAAAGTGCAAACCCCATGGCAGTAAGCTGTCGCAAACGTTCTGCCATATCTGGCGGGCCATCGGGCCATGCCCAGACAAACAGACCAAGCTGTTTCAGTTCGGGGGTAAGCTGCTTGCGCATCAGCATTCCGGCAACTTTTGCCCGCGCATTGATCCCGCCGACCGTTTGTTGCTGGTGATCGTTCACCATCAGGAACAACTCGCCCTGTAACACCAACTGAGCAGGGGCTTGCGACAATGCCTGAGGGACCGCAGGAATGGCTTTAACCTTATCCAGCCAGTCTTCGCCTTGCTCCCCGTTGCCCCTACTGATGGCGCTAATCAGTTTCCCCTGCTGATAAACCAGCGTAACGGCCACACCATCAACCTTGGGCTGAACCCACAAATCACGGCGACCTTGCATCCACTGAGCCACCGCAATGCGATCAGGCAATTTACGCAGGCCGGTCTGAGCAACAGGATGCGGCGTTTTACCTGCGGGTAAAGCTTGCCCAGCATCTGCCAATGGCACCTTACCCGCGCAATGTCGCCAATGTTGCAGTTGCTGCAGTGAGCTGTCGTAAATCTCATCATTAACCAAGCTAAGGCCTTGACGGTAATAAGCCTCATCCCAGCGTTCTAACTGGCTATTTAATGCCGTTATCTCCAGTTGCAACCTCTCTGGCCGCCAATCAGGGCAGGTTTGAGCCCATGCCACGCTATACAAACACCCTACGGCTACCAGCACATTCCTGATGTGATTGCAGTATCTCGACATCGTGCACCTCCTTGGTACACGGCAGTAAAAACACAAGCAGCAGTATTGGCGATGGTTAAAATGCGAAAGTGCAAAGAGGTTCCAGAAAAGAATGTGCATTTGCTGAAAACAGCGAAAATTTCCAGATACACTGCGCAAATCGGTTTTTTTCCTCTGTTTTTAACAGAAAGCGGCGGCCAAAATGCGACCCAACGCTGCATACCGAGCTTTAGCCGTGTATACTGTGCGGAGAAAATACACATCTGCTGTTACTGGCTTATCAACCGCTACCAACGAACATCATCATGGCTCAAGGCACGCTTTATATTGTCTCTGCACCTAGCGGCGCAGGGAAATCAAGCCTGATTCAGGCTTTGTTAAAAACGCAACCGCTGTACGACACGCAGGTTTCGGTTTCACACACCACGCGCGCAAGCCGCCCGGGTGAAAATCATGGCGAGCATTATTTCTTCGTCTCCAAAGACGAGTTTCGCCGTATGATTGAGCAGGATGAGTTTCTTGAGCACGCCGAAGTGTTCGGCAACTATTACGGTACGTCGCGCGCGGCTATTGAGCAGGTGCTATCGACCGGCGTCGATGTTTTTCTGGATATCGACTGGCAAGGGGCGCAACAGATCCGTGCCAAAATGCCGCAGTCACGCAGCATCTTTATCCTGCCCCCCTCCAAGGAAGAACTGGGCCGCCGTTTAAGGGGCCGTGGGCAAGACGCTGATGAAGTGATCGCCAAGCGCATGGCCCAAGCCGTTGCAGAAATGACGCACTACGCGGAGTATGATTATTTAATCGTGAACGATGATTTCGATCTGGCGCTGTCCGATCTGAAAACCATCATTCGCGCCGAACGCCTGCGTTTGGGCCGACAAATGCTGCGGCATGACGCTTTAATCAGCAAACTATTGGCAGACTGAAGACAGTTTCAGTATTATGCCCAGTCTTTTCTTCACCTGTGGAGTAGCACAAATATGGCACGCGTAACTGTTCAAGACGCTGTAGAGAAAATTGGTAACCGTTTTGACCTGGTGTTGGTCGCTGCTCGTCGGGCGCGTCAAATCCAGACCGGTGGTAAAGATGCTCTGGTACCTGAAGAGAATGATAAGTACACCGTTATCGCTCTGCGCGAAATCGAAGAAGGGCTGATCAACAGCCAGATCCTCGATGTGCGTGAGCGCCAGGAGCAGCAAGAGCAGGAAGCCGCAGAGATTCAGGCGGTTACCGCGATTGCTGAAGGTCGTCGTTAATTAGACTGCGAGTCTGCCTTGTACCTGTTTGAAAGCCTGAATCTGCTGATTCAACGTTACTTGCCTGAGGAGCAGATTAAACGCCTCAAACAGGCATACCTTGTTGCACGTGATGCTCACGAGGGACAGACACGCTCCAGCGGTGAGCCCTACATTACTCACCCGGTTGCCGTAGCCTGTATTCTGGCGGAAATGCGTCTCGACTATGAGACGCTGATGGCGGCCCTGCTGCATGACGTCATTGAAGATACCTCGGCCACCTATCAGGATATGGAACAACTGTTTGGCAAGAGCGTTGCCGAACTGGTTGAAGGCGTATCCAAGCTCGACAAGCTGAAATTCCAGAATAAGAAAGAAGCGCAGGCGGAAAACTTCCGCAAGATGATCATGGCGATGGTGCAGGATATCCGCGTCGTGCTGATCAAGCTGGCTGACCGCACCCACAACATGCGTACTCTCGGCTCGCTGCGCCCCGATAAACGGCGGCGTATCGCACGTGAAACGCTGGAAATCTACAGCCCGCTAGCCCACCGCCTGGGTATTCATCATCTGAAAACCGAACTGGAAGAGTTGGGTTTTGAGGCGCTCTATCCGAACCGTTACCGGGTAATCAAAGCCGTTGTGAAAGCCGCGCGCGGTAACCGTAAGGAGATGATCCAGAAGATTCTTTCCGAGATTGAAGGGCGTTTGACCGAAGCGGGGATTCCCTGCCGCGTCAGCGGGCGGGAAAAGCACCTCTATTCCATCTACTGCAAGATGCACCTGAAAGAACAGCGTTTCCATTCCATTATGGATATTTACGCGTTCCGGGTGATCGTGAAAGAAGTCGACACCTGTTACCGGGTTCTTGGGCAGGCGCATAGCCTGTATAAGCCACGCCCAGGCCGGGTGAAAGACTATATCGCCATCCCCAAAGCCAATGGCTATCAGTCGCTGCATACTTCGTTGATCGGCCCGCACGGCGTGCCGGTTGAGGTCCAGATCCGCACCGAAGATATGGATCAGATGGCCGAGATGGGGGTAGCTGCGCACTGGGCCTATAAAGAAAGGGAACCGGGCGAAACCACCGGCACCACCGCACAAATTCGCGCTCAGCGCTGGATGCAGAGCCTTCTGGAGCTGCAACAGAGTGCTGGCAGCTCGTTTGAGTTTATCGAAAGCGTAAAATCCGATTTGTTCCCAGACGAGATTTACGTTTTCACCCCTGAAGGGCGCATTGTTGAACTGCCTGCGGGCGCCACGCCGGTCGACTTTGCCTATGCGGTGCATACCGACATCGGCCATGCCTGCGTTGGCGCACGCGTCGATCGCCAGCCGTATCCACTGTCGCAATCGCTGTCCAGTGGTCAGACGGTGGAAATCATCACCGCGCCAGGGGCACGGCCTAACGCAGCCTGGCTGAACTTTGTTGTCAGTTCAAAAGCGCGCGCCAAAATCCGCCAGATGCTGAAAAACCTCAAGCGTGACGACTCTGTCAGCCTGGGCCGCCGTTTGCTTAACCACGCACTGGGTGGCAGCCGTAAGCTTTCTGAGGTACCGCAGGAAAATATCCAGCACGAGCTGGAACGCATGAAGCTGGCCACGCTGGATGATTTGCTGGCAGAAATCGGCCTTGGCAACGCCATGAGCGTGGTCATTGCGAAGAATTTACAGGGCGATCACTCCAGCCTTGGGGTCTCTTCCGGCGTACGTAATCTGGCCATCAAAGGAGCCGATGGCGTTCTGATTACCTTCGCCAAGTGTTGCCGACCTATTCCGGGCGATCCCATTATCGCCCACGTCAGCCCTGGCAAAGGGTTGGTGATCCACCATGAATCCTGCCGTAATATCCGCGGCTACCAGAAAGAGCCCGAGAAATTCATGGCGGTAGAGTGGGATATGGAAACCGAGCAGGAATTTATCGCTGAAATCAAAGTGGATATGTTCAATCATCAGGGTGCGCTGGCCAACCTGACGGCGGCTATCAATGCAGCCGAGTCTAATATTCAAAGCCTGAATACCGAAGAGAAAGATGGCCGGGTCTACAGCGCCTTTATCCGCTTAACCACGCGCGATCGCATCCATTTGGCAAACATTATGCGCAAGATCCGTATCATGCCTGATGTGATCAAAGTTAACCGCAACCGAAACTAGCGCTTATGAGCCCCGAACGCTATGCGCGGATTTGTGAAATGCTGGCCACCCGGCAGCCCGATCTGACGGTCTGCCTGGAGCAGGTGCACAAACCGCATAACGTCTCCGCAATTATTCGCACCGCCGACGCCGTTGGCGTGCATCAGGTGCATGCCGTATGGCCAAGCGCGCGGATGCGCACGCTGGTTTCTTCCGCCGCCGGCAGCAACAGTTGGGTGAATGTTAAAACCCACCCGACCATTGCCGATGCTGTCGCACAGATGAAAAGCCAAGGGATGCAAGTCTTGGCTACCCACCTTTCCACCCGGGCCGTTGATTTTCGCGCAGTGGACTATACCCGCCCGACCTGTGTGCTGCTGGGGCAGGAAAAAACCGGTATTACCGAACAAGCGCTGGCGCTGGCCGATCAAGACATCATTATCCCAATGATCGGTATGGTGCAATCGCTCAATGTTTCCGTGGCTTCGGCATTAATCCTGTATGAAGCCCAACGTCAGCGGCAAAATGCCGGCATGTACCGCCGCGAGCGCAGTGCACTGAGTGAAGAGGAGCAGCAACGCCTGTTGTTTGAAGGCGGTTATCCGGTGTTGGCCAACGTGGCCAAGCGCAAAGGGCTGCCGCGCCCGCATATCGACGAACAGGGCCAAGTGATTGCCGATGCCGAATGGTGGGCAACCATGCAGGCAACTACGGTACGCCGATGAAAGGCCGCCTGCTGGATGCCGTGCCTCTTACAACACTTTCCGGGGTTGGAGCCAGCCAGGCAGCGAAATTAGCCAAAATTGGCCTGAATACGATTCAAGATTTACTGCTGCACCTCCCCCTGCGTTACGAAGATCGCACCCGCCTTTATCCCATCAACGATCTGCTGCCCGGTATTTTTGCCACGGTGGAAGGGGAAGTGCTGCGTAGCGATATCAGTTTTGGCCGCCGCCGCATGCTGACCTGCCAGATCAGCGACGGTACCGGCCTTTTAACCATGCGCTTCTTCAACTTCAACGCAGCGATGAAAAACAGCCTGGCAACTGGCCGCCGCGTAACGGCATACGGCGAAATCAAACGCGGCAATCACGGTGCCGAAATCATTCACCCTGAATATCGTATACAGGGTGAAAGCAGCGAAGTGGAACTGCAGGAGGCCCTGACGCCGGTCTATCCCACCACCGAAGGGGTCCGCCAGGCCACGCTGCGCAAGTTGACCGATCAGGCACTGGAGTTGCTGAATACCTGCGCCATCGCCGAGTTACTGCCTGCAGAACTGAGCGGTGGCTTGATCAGCCTGCCGCAGGCGCTGCATACCCTGCACCGCCCACCGCCGGATATCCAACTGGCCGATCTGGAGCAGGGTAAACACCCGGCACAAAGACGCCTGATTCTGGAAGAGCTGTTGGCGCATAATCTCAGCATGCTGGCAGTCCGGGCAGGCGCGCAAAGCTACAAAGCATTGTCACTGACGCCAGACGATCGGCTGAAAAACCGCTTTCTTGCCCAATTGCCCTTTGCTCCAACCGGTGCACAAAAGCGCGTGGTGGCCGATATCGAAGCCGATATGCAGAAAGGTTTCCCGATGATGCGCCTGGTGCAGGGGGATGTGGGTTCAGGTAAAACCCTGGTCGCCGCACTGGCCGCCCTACGTGCCATCGCGCACGGTAAACAGGTGGCACTGATGGCCCCGACCGAACTGCTGGCCGAGCAGCACGCCAATAACTTCCGCCAGTGGTTTGAACCACTGGGAATTGAAGTGGGCTGGCTGGCTGGAAAGCAAAAAGGCAAAGCACGCATCGCACAGCAGGACGCGATCGCCAGCGGGCAAGTCTCAATGGTGGTAGGAACACACGCTATCTTCCAAGAACAGGTGCAGTTCAACGGCTTGGCGCTGGTCATTATCGATGAGCAGCACCGCTTTGGCGTGCACCAACGGCTAGCCCTGTGGGAAAAGGGCGAAGAACAAGGGTTCCATGCCCATCAGTTGATCATGACCGCCACGCCGATCCCCCGTACGCTGGCTATGACCGCCTATGCCGATCTCGACACTTCCGTTATTGATGAACTGCCTCCGGGCCGCACCCCGGTAACCACCGTGGCGATCCCCGATACGCGCCGCACCGATATCATTCAGCGCGTAAAAAGCGCCTGCGTAGAGGAAAACCGCCAGGCGTATTGGGTTTGTACCCTGATTGAAGAGTCCGATCTGTTGGAAGCTCAGGCAGCAGAAGCCACCTGGGAGGAGCTGAAAACGGCCTTGCCGGAGCTGAAGGTGGCGCTGGTGCATGGCCGCATGAAGGCACAGGAGAAGCAGGCGGTGATGCAGGCCTTTAAGCAGGGTGAATTACAGCTACTGGTGGCCACCACGGTGATCGAAGTGGGCGTGGATGTACCGAATGCCAGCCTGATGATCATCGAGAACCCGGAGCGGCTCGGGTTAGCGCAGTTGCACCAGCTACGCGGCCGCGTTGGCCGTGGTGCCGTCGCCTCTCACTGCGTGCTGCTGTATAAAACGCCGCTCAGCAAAACGGCGCAAAAGCGCCTGCAGGTGCTGCGCGACAGTAACGACGGCTTTGTGATCGCCCAGCGTGACCTGGAAATCCGTGGGCCGGGTGAGCTGTTGGGCACGCGCCAAACCGGCAGCGCAGAGTTCAGAGTGGCCGACCTGTTGCGCGATCAGGCGATGATCCCAGAAGTTCAGCGCGTGGCACGCCACATCCACCAGCATTATCCGCAACATGCCCACGCCCTGATTGAGCGCTGGCTACCTGAAACCGCCCGTTACTCCAACGCCTGATTCTGTCGCTTTCCTACATCCCTTAACCAAACATCGGCAACATCAAGTACAGCTTAATCACGATGGCATTGGCGATATCGATAAAGAACGCCCCCACCATCGGCACCACCAGAAACGACAGGTGCGAAGGGCCAAAGCGATCGGTAATCGCCTGCATATTGGCAATGGCGGTCGGCGTTGCCCCCATACCAAAACCACAGTGCCCCGCCGCCAGCACCGCAGCATCATAGTTTTTGCCCATCACGCGGTAGGTCACAAAGATCGCATACAGCGCCATCACCAAGGCCTGCACCACCAGGATCGCCAGCATCGGCAATGCCAAGGAGGCCAGTTCCCACAAACGCAGGCTCATCAGCGCCATCGCCAGAAACAGCGACAGGCTGACGTTACCCAACACCGAAACGGCACGTTCGAACACCGTATAGAAACCGGTGGCCGACAGCGTGTTACTGAGGATCACCCCGACAAACAGCACGCAGACAAACATGGGCAGTTCGAAGGTACTGCCGCTCAGTAATCCAAAAATAAATTTCCCGAGGCTCAGGCAGATAGCGATCATGGCGATGGTTTCGATCATCACCAGTGAAGTGATCAAACGGCCACTTTCCGGTTTTTCAAACCCGCTCGGCTGCACGCTATCTTCCGGCGTTCCTTCCGGCGTTGAAGAGTGCTTCACCAGATACCGCGCCACCGGGCCACCGATCAGCCCCCCGAGTACCAGGCCAAAAGTCGCGCAAGCTATTGCAACTTCAGTAGCATTCTCAAAGCCATAGCGTTCAATAAACACTTTGCTCCAGGCGGCACCGGTGCCATGGCCACCAGAAAGCGTAATCGAACCGGCAATCAAGCCCATCAGCGGATTCAGGCCCAGTATTTTCGCCATGCCGATACCAATGGCGTTTTGCACCAGCAGTAAACCCAGCACCACAAACACAAAGACAAACAGCGCCTTACCCCCTGCACGCAAACGCGCCAGGTTAGCGTTCAGGCCAATGGTGGCGAAAAAAGCTAGCATCAGGGGATCTCTCAGCGACATATCAAAGCTGACCTCCCAATCAACGGTTTTTTTCGCCAGCAACAGAAGCAATGCCACCAACAAACCGCCCGCAACCGGGGCCGGAATAGTATATTTTCTCAGCCAAGGGATGGAACGGACACATTTGCCCCCGAGGAGCAAAACCAGCGTGGCAGCAACTAAAGTGCCATAGGTATCGAGATGGAACATCTCAAGTACTCCATGTAAGAATCGATATACAATAAATTATAAACCATAAATTTCGTCAGGTTTTTAACTCGATGAGCAGTGAATTATTAGTGGAAACAACTAATAAAAAAAGAAAAAATGAATAAAAATGTGACCTCCATAAGGTTAGAGCTTACAAAAATATTCGCGCGCAACCGTTTGCTTTTGTGAGGCGGATCATTAAAATGCCTCCTTTGCCGCTTCAGGGAACGCCACACCATGTCCATTCAATCCGCTGAGCTCGATGCCATACAAAAAACATCAGCAACCGCGCCACGCACCAGTGAACTGATTTATCACTTGGAAGATCGCCCGCCGCTGCCGCAGACCCTGTTTGCCGCCGGTCAACATTTGCTGGCAATGTTTGTCGCCGTGATCACCCCGGCCCTGCTGATCTGCCAGGCACTGGGTTTGCCCGCGCAAGATACACAGCGCATTATCAGCATGTCGCTGTTTGCTTCAGGCCTGGCCTCCATTCTGCAAATCAAAACCTGGGGGCCGGTGGGTTCTGGCCTGCTGTCCATTCAGGGCACCAGCTTTAACTTTGTCTCGCCGCTGATTATGGGCGGGCTGGCGTTGAAAAACGGCGGTGCCGACGTGCCAACCATGATGGCGGCGCTGTTCGGCACGCTGATGGTGGCTTCCTGTACTGAAATTTTGCTCTCCAGGGTGCTGCACCTGGCGCGCCGCATTATTACCCCGCTGGTATCCGGTATTGTGGTGATGATTATCGGCCTGTCGCTGATTCAGGTTGGCCTGACCTCCATCGGCGGTGGCTACGCGGCCATGAATGACCATACCTTTGGTGCCCCGAAAAATCTGTTGCTGGCTGGCGTGGTGCTGGTGGTGATTATCCTGCTCAATCGCCAACGCAACCCTTACCTGCGCGTGGCCTCACTGGTGATCGCCATGGCCGTCGGCTATCTGTTGGCCTGGGCGATGGGCATGCTGCCGGAAACCCAGCCGGTCACCAATACTGCCACGATCAATATCCCAACGCCGCTGTATTACGGCCTGGGCTTTGACTGGAACCTGCTGCTGCCGCTGATGCTGATCTTTATGGTGACCTCGTTGGAAACCATTGGCGATATCACGGCAACCTCCGACGTTTCCGAACAGCCGGTCAGCGGCCCGCTCTATATGAAGCGCCTCAAAGGCGGCGTGCTGGCCAACGGCCTGAACTCCATGCTGTCAGCGGTATTCAACACCTTCCCGAACTCCTGTTTCGGCCAGAACAACGGGGTGATCCAATTAACCGGCGTCGCCAGCCGCTACGTTGGCTTCGTCGTCGCCCTGATGCTGATCGTGCTGGGGCTGTTCCCTGCGGTTGCCGGTATCGTGCTGCACATTCCAGAGCCGGTTCTGGGGGGGGCCACCATTGTGATGTTTGGTACCATTGCCGCCTCTGGTGTGCGTATCGTTTCCCGCGAGACGCTGAACCGTCGTGCAATCATGATTATGGCGCTGTCGTTGGCCGTCGGGATGGGCGTTTCCCAGCAGCCACTGATCCTGCAGTTTGCCCCAGACTGGCTGAAAACCCTGTTCTCTTCCGGTATCGCCGCCGGGGGGATCACCGCCATTGTGCTGAACCTATTGTTCCCGCAGGAAAAATAACCGATTTCACGCAAAATGGTGAAACGGCCGATAGCAGAGCGCTAGCGGCCGTTTTTTTATTGTCTTTCAGGCTATTGCACTTGAGCTGGCGGGATAATTACGGCATAAACAGGGTATCTTTTCTGACCGCTACGGATTTGGACGATGAAATTTATCGGAAAGCTGTTGCTGACGTTGTTACTGCTGGCGGTGCTTGCCGTGGTGCTGGTTTACGTCTTGGGGCAAACGCGCTGGGCTGCGGGCTGGATGAGCCGCTGGATCAGTAACAACAGTGAATACCGCCTATCGGTGGAGAAAATCACCCATTCCTGGAGTAAACCAGGGCAGATCATGCTGGAAGGGGTCACCCTGGCCCAGGCTAATCAGCCACAGGCGCTGGCCGCCAAGCAGGTTGACTTGGCTTTCAGCTTACGGCAGATCACTGAGCCGCGTTACTTCGGCAGCGTGACGTTGCGCGATGGGACGCTCAACGTAAAACCACAGCAGGGCATGAGCTTGCCGCTACAGGCAGATACGCTGCAACTGAGCAATATGGCATTGCAATCTAACGATGCAGGCTGGCAGTTGGACGCGCAGAAGGTGAATGCGGGAGTGACTCCCTGGCAGCCAAGCGCTGGTCATCTACTGGGTGAAAACAACCAGTTCCAGTTCAGTGCCGGTTTGATGGTATTGAATGGTATTCCCGCCTCGCAAGTGCTGGTACAGGGTGAAATCAAGCAAGACCAATTGATACTGAGCGATTTTGGTGCCGATCTGGCTCAAGGGGATCTGACCGGTGTTGCCAGCCGCGCTGCCGACGGCAGCTGGCTGGTAGAACGCCTGCGCCTGAGCAAGGTACGCCTGCAAACCCCGCTGACGCTGGAACAGTTCTGGGGGCACTTCACCGCTCTGCCATCGATTACGGTGAAACGCTTTGATCTGATTGATGCACGCCTGGAAGGGAAAGATTGGGCAATTAACGATCTCGATTTATCACTGCAAAGCGTCACGTTCCAACAAGGTGACTGGAGCAGCCAGGATGGAACGCTCAGTTTTAATGCGGGCCACATTATTCACGGCAATTTCCATCTGATCGATCCGATCATCAGTATGCAGCTTTCACCGGCCGGTATCACCATTCAACAGTTCACCACCCGTTGGGAAGGCGGGCTGCTACGCACCTCCGGCAATTGGCTGCGCGCCAACAAGCGGTTGCAGCTTGATGAAGTGGCCATGGCCGCACTGGAGTATACGTTGCCCATCAATTGGCGCGCGCTCTGGCTGCAACCGCTGCCGAGCTGGTTAGCGCAAGTGTATATCGGCAAGCTGACGACCAACCGTAACCTGATTATCGATATCAATCCGGATTTCCCTTTCCAGATCACCGCATTGGATGGTTATGGCAGCAATCTGCTACTGGCAAACGACCATCAATGGGGCATCTGGTCCGGTTCATTGAAGCTCAACGGCAGCGATGCCACCTTCAACAAGGTTGACGTACGTCGCCCTTCTCTGGCGCTGGATGCTGATGCGCAGCAGATCAACGTTACCGAGCTGAGCGCCTTTATGCCTGATGGCCTGCTGGACGCCAAAGCTAACGTCAGCCAGCAACCCGGCAAACCATTCACGCTGTCTTTTGATGGGCGCTCAGTGCCATTAAATACCTTACAGCATTGGGGATGGCAGCCGGTGCCGTTGGAAGGTGAAGGTAACCTGCAATTGCAGTTGAAAGGGATGTTGAACGGAGATGGGTCGTTCAAGTCTTCACTACAGGGCCACCTGCAGGCGACCAGTAAAGAAGGGCAAACGCTGGAGCAACAGCTGCCATAAACGCAATACCGTTCGTTAAGGCTAACCTGTTAGGTGAGGGGCTCCTCTGCACAACAAGCCCCCTCACCCCGCCCCCTTCCACAGGGAGAAGGAGGCCGTACCTTCAGCCTTTGCTGCATCTTTATGCTGTTTTTCGCTTAGACGAGTATAGCTGACTACGCTTCTGAACCGCCCTTGTCCAACGGTTCATCCGGTTCGGCAGGCAGCACCATATAGGTGCCCTCAAATATAGCCCCTTCATCCTCATCACCAAACAAATGGACCTCCGCCTGCACCCGTGCCCGGCGGCCGCGGGCCAAACGAGCGAGATCGCCACTGAGTGAGCTGAGATCCGCCACCGCACGCGGGCGGCCGGTGATAGGTTTGCTGTAACGAATATGGGCATCCGCCAGAATAATGGTGCCGCCCAGATGGCGCTCACGCAGCAGCAGCCAGATCAACCCCCAGGCGGTCAGCGTCGCCAGCGAAAACAGGCTGCCGGCAAACAGCGTATGATGCGGGTTCTGGTTGCCCACCTCCGGCATGGTGGTGACAAAACGCTGCCCGGTATACTGGCTGATACGCACGCCCATCTTTTCGCTCAGCGGAATATGCTCGTACCAGGCCTGCTGCAGTTGCCCGCACCAGTCAGGGCGATGCAGGATATCATCCAGCGTGGCTACCGGCTTAATCATCAGATAGTGACGGATTGGCGTGGTTTGCGGGGCAGTGATCTCCCCCTGATTAATAAAGCCCAGTTTGGCAAAGAAATCGACGGCATCTTCACGCGCGCTACACACCACCCGCTTCACCCCTTCCTGGCGCGCGACCGACTCCAGCGTCATCGCCACCAGCGTGCCCAGGCCTTTGTCTTGCACCGTAGGGTCGACCGCCAGAAAGCGGATGGCGGCTTCGTTATCCGCATTGATATACAACCGCCCAATGGCCACAATCTTGCCATTCTCGTCCACCACCATCTGATGGTGCGCCATGGCGTCGTAGGCATCCTTTTCCGAACCCACTGGCTGATGCAATGGCTTGCGCAGCATTTCCCAGCGAAACTGGTAGTACGCTTTCAGTTCTTGTTCTGTTACGGGAACTCGTAGGTGATACATAGACGCCTTCTCTCTCGTGTACTCTACATAATTCGAGTTGCGGCTAGGCGGCAAGTGCACGCGTCCCCAGGAGCTTATACGCGGTAAGTGACTGGGATGAGTGCACGTAGCCAACAACGATACAACTTGAAGTATGACGAGTATTAATACTTATACTTGCAGCCAGAATGTTACCGGTCCATCGTTCACCAGTGCCACTTTCATATCGGCGGCAAACTCACCGGTCTGGGTTTCCATCCCGCGCTCACGGCACTGACCAACAAAATACTGATACAGCCGATCGGCATCGCTCGGCGCAGCGCCCCGCGAGAAGCTCGGGCGCATACCTTTTTGCGTGTCGGCAACCAGAGTAAACTGCGACACCACCAGCACGCTGCCACCGGCTTGCTGTACGTTGAGGTTCATCTTGTCGTTCTCATCGCCAAAGATGCGGTATCCCAGCACTCGCTCACACAGGCGCTCGGCTTTTTGTTCGTTATCGTCCGCCTCAACCCCCAACAGCACTAACAAGCCGGGGCCAATCTTGCCTACCGTCTGGCCTTCAACCACTACGCTAGCATTTAACACCCGCTGAATTAACGCAATCATAAATGCTCTTCCTGCCCCCATTTCTGCTGTTGCTGATAGACACGATATTCACTCAACGTAACGGTGATTTCGGCACCGAGTAACACGATACACCAGCTCCAATACACCCACAGGAATAAAATGGGAATCACCGCCAACACGCCATAGATCAGCTGATAAGACGGAAACATGGTGACGTAAAACGCAAAAGCCTTTTTACCCAGTTCAAACAGTACCCCGGCCACCAGAGCACCGACCAGCGCATCCTTTGGCGGCACCCGCACTGTAGGGACGATACTGTACAGCAGCCAGAAAGATACCCACGACAGGAGCAATGGAAAAACCCGCAGTACTTCATCAATCAGGCCATTAACGCCGGTTTGTGCCAGCCAATTCAGCGACAACAGATAAGAGCTGATCGCCATGCTGGCCCCCACCAACAGCGGCCCCAAGGTCAGCACCATCCAATAAACCGCAAAAGAAAACACGATCGGGCGTTTATTCTTGCTGCGCCAAATGGTGTTCAGCACGGTATCCACCGAGGATATCAGCAACAGCGCGGTAATTATCAGGCCGCAGGTCCCTACCGCCGTCATCTTGTTGGAGTTGGCAACAAACTGCTCGAGGTAACGTTGGATCACGTTACCAGCAGCAGGCATAAAATTAGAGAAAATAAAGCTTTTCAACTGGACGCTGATGTCAGAAAACATCGGGAAAGCAGCAAACAGCGCAAACACTACGGTAATCAGCGGCACCAGAGAAAGCAAAGAAACATAGGCCAGATGGCCTGCCAACATGGTCAAGCCATCGTGATCGATACGTTTCATCAGCAACCGCCCGAAGGTCACTCCGGGTTTAAACGGCGCAGACAGCTTTTTTCGGCGGAAAAACGACATATCCACTCCTTGAGATCGAGCCCTACGCCTTAAGCTTATACCCAAAATAATTCGAGTTGCTTGTAGGCGGCAAGCGCTGGGGAGCCCAGGAGCATAGATAACTATGTGACTGGGGCGACAGCGCGCAGCCAACACCCAAGCAGCTTGAAGTATAACGGGTATAACGCGCGGTGTTTATTGAGCAAAATAAGCCGGAATCACCTGCCGATCGGTCACCTGCACCGCTTTGATACCCAGCGCTTCGGCCGCTGCCACATTGGCGGCAACATCGTCGAAAAACACCGCATGCTCTGGCGGGGTATTTTCCGCAGCCAGCACATGCTGATAAATACTGGCATCGGGTTTGCGCATACCGATATCTTGCGACAGGTACATATGATCGGCCGCTTCAGCCACCTGCGGGTAGTGCTGCGGCCAGTAGTTGCAGTGCAGGCGGTTGGTATTTGACAACACCACCACGCGATGCCCCTCGGCGCGCAAGCGATGCATGATGTCGATCACCTCCGGGCGCAGGGCGACAAACACCGCCTGCCAGCCGGTGGCGAATTGTTCGAAACTGAGCGCAATCCCCATCTCCTCACAGAGTTTGGCAGCAAAATCTTCGTCGCTGATTTCACCGCGTTCGTGCTGCTGGAAGACTTCGCCCATGCTGAAACGATCGGTCAACATTGCCAGCGGTGTACCGCTCAAATTACTCCACACCCCCAGTACACGTTTGAAATCGATATCGACGATCACATTACCTAAATCAAAGATATACAGCATAGTCCTCTCCTGATGGGCCAGTGAGATTTTACTGTAACGGGAAAAGTTAAGGCTGAACAGGGAACAAAGGTGAAAAGCGCACGACAAGGCGTAGAAACGGGGGCAAAGGGGGAGAAAAACTCAGGGCGCCTTAACGCGCCCTAAGCATTGCGGATTAAATCGGTTGATTAACCTTCTTTAGGACCGCGGTTCGCACGCTTACGATCGTTTTCCGTCAGGTGACGCTTACGGATACGGATCGAGATTGGCGTCACTTCTACCAGTTCGTCATCATCGATAAATTCCAGAGCTTGCTCCAGAGACATCTTGATGGCGGGAACCAGGGTAGTCGCTTCGTCAGTACCAGAAGCACGCATGTTGGTCAGCTTTTTACCGGTCAGGCAGTTCACGGTCAGGTCGTTAGAGCGTGAGTGAATCCCGATGATCTGGCCTTCATACACTTCTGCACCGTGGCCCAGGAACAGCTTACCGCGATCTTGCAGGCCGAACAGGGCGAATGCTACCGCTTTACCCTGGCCGTTGGAGATCAGCACGCCGTTCTGACGCTGGCCCACTTCGCCTGGACGCACGTCGTCGTAGTGGCTGAAGGTGGAGTACAGCAGGCCAGTACCGGAAGTCATGGTCATGAATTCGTTACGGAAACCGATCAGGCCACGGCTTGGGATCACATAGTCAAGGCGGACACGGCCCTTGCCATCTGGGTCCATGTTTTTCAGATCGGCTTTACGCTCGCCCATCGCCTGCATCACAGAACCCTGATGCTGCTCTTCGATGTCCAGAGTCACGTTTTCGAATGGCTCCTGCTTGCGGCCATCGATTTCGCGGAAGATGACTTTCGGACGGGAAACCGCCAGTTCGAAACCTTCACGGCGCATGTTTTCGATCAGTACCGACAGGTGAAGCTCACCACGGCCTGAAACGCGGAATGCATCAGCATCGGCCGTTTCTTCCACGCGCAATGCCACGTTGTGTACCAGCTCTTTGTTCAGGCGCTCAAGGATCTGACGTGAAGTCACATACTTGCCTTCTTTACCGCAGAACGGTGAGGTGTTGACGTTAAAGAACATGCTGACGGTCGGCTCATCAACCGACAGAGCAGGCAGTGCTTCTACCGCATTCACATCACAGATGGTATCGGAGATATTCAGTTCGCCCAGACCGGTGATGGCGATGATGTCGCCTGCTTCAGCCACGCTGGCTTCGATGCGCTCCAGACCCATGTGGGTCAGTACCTTACCGATTTTACCGTTGCGGGTTTTGCCTTCGCTGTCGATAACCGTGATCTGCTGGTTAGGCTTCACTTTACCGCGCTTGATGCGGCCAATGCCGATAACGCCAACGTAGTTGTTGTAATCGAGTTGGGAAATCTGCATCTGGAACGGGGCATCCAGCTCAACCTTCGGCGCTGACACGTGGTCAACGATCGCCTGGTACAGCGGGGTCATGTCTTCGGCCATATCGTTATGGTCGGAACCCGCGATCCCCAGCAGAGCGGAAGCATAGATGATTGGGAAGTCGAGCTGTTCGTCGGTGGCGTCCAGGTTAACGAACAGATCGAAGACCTGATCAACAACCCAGTCAGGACGCGCACCAGGGCGGTCAACCTTATTGATAACCACGATCGGTTTCAGACCGTTAGCAAAGGCTTTCTTGGTCACGAAACGGGTTTGCGGCATTGGGCCATCCATCGCATCCACGACCAGCAGCACCGAGTCGACCATTGACATCACTCGCTCTACCTCACCGCCGAAGTCGGCGTGTCCTGGGGTATCTACGATGTTGATGCGGTAGTCTTTCCAATTAATGGCGGTGTTTTTTGCGAGGATGGTAATCCCACGCTCTTTCTCCAAATCGTTGGAGTCCATTACACGTTCAGTTGCTTCCGCACGCTCTCCGAAAGTACCGGATTGTTGCAGCAATTTGTCAACCAGGGTGGTTTTACCATGGTCAACGTGGGCAATAATGGCGATGTTACGCAAATTTTCGATCACAGCTTTGCCTCAGGCATTAGAAATAGCGCGCTATTGTACACGTATTAAGCGAGGGACTAAACAAGATCACAACACTCTCTTATAAACAACTGTGTACAGGTCAGTTTGTGATCTCATTCACGGTGCAAAAAGCAGCAATCAGTCGCGTTTTGCACCATTTAAGTGCCCCAGGCGGCATTATTTGCACCATACTAGTGCATTGCACCACCCGTGGTGCATACTACGGGTGGGTAAAACCCGCGCAGAAAGGCGATTATTTCGCTTTTAAAAAGTTGGCACAGTTTTCGCTTTAGTCTACACAAGGCGAAATCAAGCCAGTTTCCACAGATTCGTTCCACGACGACGACAACGATAAATCCGGGAGAGTTAAGTATGTCCGCTGAACACGTTTTAACGATGCTGAATGAGCATGAAGTGAAATTTGTAGACCTGCGCTTCACTGACACCAAGGGTAAAGAACAACACGTCACCATCCCTGCTCATCAGGTAAATGCCGACTTCTTCGAAGAAGGTAAAATGTTTGACGGCTCCTCAATCGGTGGTTGGAAAGGCATCAACGAATCTGACATGGTACTGATGCCAGATGCCAGCACGGCGGTTCTGGATCCGTTCTTTGAAGAATCTACGCTGATCATTCGCTGTGACATCCTTGAGCCTGGCACCATGCAGGGCTATGACCGTGACCCGCGTTCGATCTCCAAGCGTGCAGAAGATTTCCTGCGTTCTTCCGGCATCGCCGATACCGTGCTGTTCGGGCCAGAGCCAGAGTTCTTCCTGTTTGACGACGTGCGTTTCGGCAGCAGCATCCGTGGTTCCCACGTGAGCATTGATGACATTGAAGGCGCCTGGAACACCAGCACCAAATACGAAGGCGGTAACAAAGGCCACCGTCCAGCGGTGAAAGGCGGTTACTTCCCAGTACCACCGGTTGATTCTTCACAGGACATCCGCTCTACCATGTGTTTGACCATGGAAGAAATGGGCCTGGTGGTTGAAGCTCACCACCACGAAGTGGCTACCGCCGGTCAGAACGAAGTGGCAACCCGCTTCAACACCATGACCAAGAAAGCCGACGAAATCCAAATCTACAAATACGTGGTGCACAACGTGGCTCACGCATTTGGTAAAACCGCAACCTTTATGCCAAAACCGATGTTCGGTGATAACGGTTCCGGTATGCACTGCCACATGTCGCTGTCCAAGAACGGGACCAACCTGTTCGCTGGCGACAAATACGGCGGCCTGTCTGACATCGCGCTGTTCTACATCGGCGGTATCATCAAGCACGCCAAAGCGATCAACGCCCTGGCAAACCCAACCACCAACTCTTACAAGCGTTTGGTGCCAGGTTATGAAGCACCGGTGATGCTGGCTTATTCTGCCCGTAACCGTTCAGCGTCTATCCGTATCCCAGTGGTTGCCAGCCCGAAAGCGCGCCGTATTGAAGCTCGCTTCCCGGATCCAGCGGCTAACCCATACCTGTGCTTCGCCGCACTGCTGATGGCTGGCCTGGACGGCATCATCAACAAGATCCACCCTGGCGATGCCATGGATAAAAACCTGTATGACCTGCCGCCGGAAGAAGAAGCCGAGATTCCAAAAGTGGCTGGTTCTCTGGATGAAGCCATGGCTGCACTGAACGAAGACCGCGAGTTCCTGACCCGTGGCGGCGTGTTCACCGACGATGCGATCGATGCTTACATTGAACTGCGTAAAGAAGAGATGGACCGCGTTCGCATGACGCCGCACCCAGTAGAGTTTGAATTGTACTACAGCGTTTAAATGAGACCTTGCGCCATCTGTCGATGGCGCACCGGTTCAGTTGCCGTTTTTTTGTTGCCGTGGAAACTTTTTAGCCCATCTCTGATGGGCTTTTTTCTCCACTGTATTTTCTAAACTATTTCATACCGCGATAGTGCAGGATGGAGTAGGATGGATGCACTAAAAAGGTGCAGAAGTCTGCTGTGCCCAAGGAGTTTCATGGGGCCAGACTAGCAACCGAGCACATCCCCTGAAGCTTGGTCAGCAAAATAACCGCGGTGAACAAGGCCGGCCAACAACGCTGTGCCTTGAAAGATAAAGGGCATATATGGCAACTGGCAAGCTACCCGACGCTGGGCAGATCCTCAATTCTCTTATCAATAGCATCCTGCTGTTGGACGATCGGCTTGCTGTTCATTATGCCAACCCGGCGGCACAGCAGCTGCTGGCCCAGAGTTCCCGTAAACTTTTCGGTACGCCACTGCCTGAACTGCTGGGCTATTTTTCGCTCAACATCGAGCTGATGCGTGAGAGCCTCAATGCTGGCCAAGGCTTCACCGATAATGAAGTCACCTTGGTGATCGACAGCCGCGCACATATTCTCTCTCTGACCGCCCAGGCACTGCCGGAAGGCTTTATCCTGATCGAGCTGGCACCAATGGATAACCAGCGCCGCCTAAGCCAGGAGCAGCTACAGCACGCTCAGCAAGTGGCAGCGCGCGATCTGGTGCGCGGATTGGCACATGAAATCAAGAACCCACTCGGCGGCCTGCGCGGCGCAGCACAGTTGCTGGCCAAAGCGCTGCCCGACCCGGTGCTGACCGAATACACCAAGGTGATCATTGAACAGGCCGATCGGCTGCGTAATCTGGTGGATCGCCTGTTGGGGCCGCAGCGGCCTGGGCAACATATTACCCAAAGTATTCATCAGGTTGCAGAACGCGTTTGCCAGTTGGTGTCGTTGGAAAAACCGGATAACGTCACGCTGGTGCGTGATTACGACCCCAGCCTGCCAGAGCTGGCGCACGATCCGGATCAGATAGAACAGGTTTTGCTCAACATCACCCGCAACGCTCTGCAGGCGCTGGGTCAAGCAGGCGGCACCATCACGCTGCGTACGCGCACCGCGTTTCAGATCACTTTGCACGGTACGCGTTATCGGTTGGCAGCACGCATCGATATCGAAGATGACGGCCCCGGCGTCCCGGCGCTGCTGCAAGATACCCTGTTTTACCCGATGGTCAGTGGCCGCGAGGGGGGGACCGGCCTGGGATTGTCTATCGCCCGTAATCTTATCGATCAGCATTGCGGAAAAATTGAATTTAACAGTTGGCCAGGACATACCGAATTCTCGGTCTACCTGCCTATTCGCCAGTGAGGTTTGCTATGCAACGAGGGATAGTCTGGATCGTCGATGACGATAGCTCCATCCGCTGGGTGCTTGAACGCGCGCTCACTGGAGCCAGCGTTAGCTGCGTCACCTTCGAAAGTGGCCATCAAGTGCTGGAACAGCTTGCCACGCAAACTCCCGACGTACTGTTGTCTGACATCCGTATGCCTGGTATGGATGGCTTGGCGCTGCTCAAGCAGATAAAACAGCGCCACCCAATGCTTCCGGTCATCATAATGACCGCGCATTCGGACCTGGATGCTGCCGTCAGCGCCTACCAGCAAGGCGCGTTTGATTATCTGCCGAAACCCTTTGATATCGACGAGGCCGTTGCGCTGGTAGAGCGCGCCATCAGCCATTATCAGGAACAGCAGCAACCGGCACGCAGCCAGCCGATCAGCGATCCGGCAGCCGATATCATTGGTGAAGCGCCAGCGATGCAGGACGTGTTCCGCATTATCGGCCGCCTGTCGCGTTCATCCATCAGCGTGTTGATCAACGGTGAATCGGGAACCGGTAAAGAGCTGGTCGCCCATGCGCTGCACCGCCACAGCCCGCGCGCTAAATCCCCGTTTATCGCCCTGAATATGGCGGCGATTCCTAAAGACCTGATCGAGTCCGAGCTGTTCGGCCATGAAAAAGGGGCGTTTACCGGTGCCAACCAGATCCGCCAGGGGCGCTTTGAGCAGGCTGACGGCGGTACGCTGTTCCTGGATGAAATCGGTGATATGCCGCTGGATGTACAAACCCGCTTGCTGCGCGTGCTGGCAGACGGCCAATTTTATCGCGTTGGGGGCTATGCTCCGGTCAAGGTGGATGTGCGCATTATTGCCGCCACCCACCAGAACCTGGAGCTACGGGTGCAAGAAGGTAAGTTCCGCGAAGATCTGTTCCATCGTCTGAACGTGATCAGGGTGCACCTGCCGCCGCTGCGCGAGCGCCGGGAAGATATTCCCCGCCTGGCCCGCCATTTCCTGCAGGTCGCCGCCAAAGAACTGGGCGTGGAAGCAAAAAATCTGCACCCGGAAACCGAAACCGCCCTCACCCGCCTGCCATGGCCAGGCAACGTGCGCCAGTTGGAGAATACCTGCCGCTGGTTAACGGTGATGGCCGCCGGGCAAGAGGTGCTGATTCAGGATCTGCCAAGCGAGCTGTTTGAAACCAGCGCGCCAGAATCCGCTGGCCACAGCCTGCCGGACAGTTGGGCGACTCTGCTGGCACAGTGGGCCGATCGCGCGCTGCGTTCCGGGCATCAAAATCTGCTGTCAGAAGCTCAGCCCGAAATGGAACGAACCCTGCTTACCACCGCCTTGCGCCATACGCAGGGGCACAAACAGGAGGCCGCCCGCCTGCTGGGATGGGGTAGGAATACGCTAACGCGGAAATTGAAAGAATTGGGGATGGAGTAATCCGTGCGCTTGATAGTAAAAACATAATCGAGCGCACAAAAAACAGCCAAATTGAGACTTTACAGAGCATGCGACAGCAGTATGATCGAGTCGCAAACTCAGGAGGCTGTTTGATGTTGGATTCTCTTATCGTCTTTATTACCCATGGCGCAGACGTCAGTTCTGCCGTCAGCCACACGCCGCAGGCAGCCTTTGCCGCGGTACTGTGCGCCGCACTGATCAATTTCTTCAATTAAAATAACAGCCGCAAATGCGGCTGTTATTTTAAACATCAAATCACCCGAGAAAACTGCTGAGTACGCGCCTGCTTACGCAAGTAAATATCAAAACACATGCAGATATTGCGGATCAGCAAACGCCCGCGCGGCGTGACACGGATACCCTGTTCATCACGCACCACCAGCCCATCGCGTTCAAACGGAGCCAACAGCTCTAGATCTGGCACGAAATAATCCGCAAATGTGATCCCATACTGCTGCTCAATCGGCTGATAGCTAAGCTGGAAATTACAAATCAAAGTTTTGATCACATCACGACGCAGACAGTCGTCTTCCGTCATTGCCAAGCCACGCCAGAGCGCATTGCCACGCTCTTGCACATCGGCGTAATACACCTTGAGCTCTTTCTGGTTCTGCGCGTAGCTGTCGCCAAGCATACTGATGGCAGAAACCCCCAGGCCCAGCAGATCGCTGTCCCCTTGAGTGGTGTAACCCTGGAAGTTGCGGTGCAACTTGCCTTCACGTTGAGCGACCGCCAGTTCGTCATTCGGCCGAGCAAAGTGATCCATACCGATAAACTGGTAACCCGATTCGGTCAGCGAAGCGATGGTTTGCTGCAAAATGTCGAGTTTCTGCTGCGCACTCGGCAAGTCAGCATCTTTGATTTTACGCTGCGCGGCAAACAGGTTCGGCAAATGTGCGTAGTTGAATACGCTCAGGCGATCCGGGTTCAGTTCCGCCACGCGCTGCAGCGTGAAGGCAAAGCTTTCCGGCGTCTGCTTTGGCAGGCCATAAATCAGATCGATATTGGTGGAGTTGAACCCCAGCGCTTTAGCACGAGCGATCAGCGCGAAGATAAAGTCTTCGTTCTGTTCACGGTTCACCAGGCGCTGCACTTCTTTATTGAAGTCCTGCACCCCCATGCTCAGGCGATTGAACCCCTCAGCACGTAAATGATCCAGCACATCCAGCTCAATTTCGCGCGGATCAACCTCGATCGACATCTCCGCATCCGGCAGGAAATCAAAATGCTGGCGCAACGTGGCCATCAACCGGCTGATTTGCTGTTTGCTGAGGTAAGTTGGCGTTCCGCCGCCCCAGTGCATCTGATTAACCTTACGGCCTGCAAACAGCGGCGCACGGGCAGCAATCTCGCGCGCCAACACCGCCAGATATTCATCCGCCTTGTGAGTTTGGCGTGTCACCAATTTATTGCAGCCGCAGAAATAGCAGAGCTTGTGACAGAAAGGAATATGCACATACAGCGACAGCGGGCGCTCAGGATAACGCGCGGCGGCGCGTTTAAACGCCACTTCGTCGTAGCTCTGGTTAAACTCCAGCGCTGTAGGGTATGAGGTATAACGCGGCCCCGAGTAATTATACTTTTGGATCAGGGCCAAATCCCAGACTATCGCCTGTTCTGACATGCTCGCTCACTCCTTCCGATCACCCCTTCATCTTTTAAGCTGCAGAGATTTACCGCCCACCTGTAACTTAAAATCTATTGGGTCTCTTTTTCCTACCGGGCCGGGAAATGGGCAGTGATCTACGCTGTCTGGCCACGGAAGCGCTGCGAAAACGCGCTTTGCGTTTCGACAACCGCCATAGTTTACCGAATAACCACAGTAGATAACATGTCAATAGTAGGGCTATTACCAGGATCAACCACATGTCACGTTAAAATACGTCTTTTGGGTTACCGCTTTTCAGCAGCTTCAGGATGTCTTCCTGCTTCTCTTCCACTTCATCATCTTCATCGCCCAATTCGATGCCTAATTGCTCCATCAGAGCATCGATACGATCCAGCGTTTGTTCAACATATGCCTGATCTTCTGCATTCAGGGTGTCACCATCATCCAGGCGATCCAGCAATGCATCCAGACGTTCGTCATTTTCCAGCTTCGCCAATTCTTCTTCTGGCGTCAAACGAGGCTTGGCTGCAGCCTTGGGTTTTGGCTGCGGTTTAGCCTTCGCTTTAGCATCAACCACCAGTGCGACTGGCACTTTGCTGCCAATACGTGGATCTTTGGGCTGCTCCGCTGCTTTGTTTTTCTGGTTGGCAGATTCAACCTGGGTGCGTGAACCAGAAGCATGACCACGGCGTTTTTTCAGACGCTTGCGCTCACGAGCTTCCTGATCGAGCTCCACACGGCTTTTCTTTTTACTTTTTGGCGTCGCCGCGCTGCTGCGTGGGGCGCGAGGTGCTTTTGATGGTTGGTTCATGGCGTGTGCTCTTAGGTGGGTAGATTCAGTATATACCCTTCATACTTCAAGTTGCATGTGCGTTGGCTTTCCTCGCTCACCCCAGTCACTTACTTGAGTAAGCTCCTGGGGATTCACTGCGTCGCCGCCTTCCTGCAACTCGAATTATTTTGGGTATAGAATTGCTATACGATTGCGGCGGAATCTAGCAGAAAGTAGACAAAGAAAAAAGGCGGCAGGTTAAACCTGCCGCCTATTTCGCACCTTCAATTGAAGGATATTCCTGCTACGCGCTCCGTGCGTACACTCAACGTCCCGGTTTTTCCATCTGCTATAACCGCATTCCCTGCAACTATGCCTTCATCCTGAAAAGGAAATTCGTCCCTAGTGCAATCCGTTAGCCTTCGCCCTTCCTGAGCGCGCTTCCCGCATGCATCCAAATTGCAGTTACTTCACCATCCATATGCTATTCGTACACTCCGGTACAAATAGTTCAATTCCATCTGAAATCATCCTGATACTCATTACACGCCCTGTGTATTCCATGAGATTTATCACCCTTCCTGGATGTTCCTGTTTCCTTTGCGTCCTGCGTTGAGAGCTACTTTACGCCTTTAGGAATTGTACTCAAGGTACCTACAACAGACTTACAGTGATATTTTCGCCATAAAATAACTAACAATTTGTTTTTTAAACAAAAAAAATAAATGAACATTTAAATAAAGAGACATTACCCTCTATTGGAATGGCAAATGTCTTACACGACAGGAGCCAATTTGCTGGAATGGACTACTCGCTAAACGCATTAAAACCGAGAAAAACACCATTTTGATACCGATGCAGTTATAATCGCCCACCAGATAGCCATCCTCACGGAGACGAAAACGTTGACCAGCAAGAATTACAATTATCATATGACCCACTTCGTCATCAGTGCGCCCGATATTCGCCACCTTCCGGGGGATGAAGGTATTGAAGTCGCATTTGCTGGCCGTTCCAATGCCGGTAAGTCAAGTGCGTTGAATACCCTGACCAATCAGAAAAGCCTGGCTCGTACCAGTAAAACCCCTGGTCGTACCCAATTGATAAACCTGTTTGAGGTGGAAGAAGGCATTCGTCTGGTGGATTTGCCTGGCTATGGCTATGCAGAAGTCCCTGAAGAGATGAAACGCAAATGGCAGCGGGCACTGGGCGAATACCTGCAGATGCGCAACTGTCTGAAAGGCTTGGTGGTACTGATGGATATCCGCCACCCGCTGAAAGATCTCGACCAGCAGATGATTCAATGGGCCGTTGATGTCGGCACCCCGGTGTTGGTGCTGCTGACCAAAGCCGACAAACTGGCGTCCGGGGCACGTAAGGCACAGCTCAATATGGTGCGCGAGGCAGTACAGCCATTTATGGGGGATATTCAGGTTGAAGCGTTCTCATCACCGAAAAAAATCGGTGTCGACAAACTGAGCCAAAAGCTGAACACCTGGTTTAATGAGATCCCACCCGAGGTTCTGCCTGAAGAAGACGACACTAGTGGGGAGTAACCGCTGATTGTGGGTAAAAAGCCGATGCTGAGACATCGGTTTTTTTATGTGCGCCATTCACTACTTGTTATCCAGTTACATTTCTGACTAAAAGCCATCAGAAACACTTATGGCTCATTGAGTAACGAATACAGACAGAAGCAAATGGTGAGAGAGAGTTGGCAAAGAAGGAATAAGCGGAGAAAGCTAAGGGAAGAATCTATGCGGGCCTTTGTTTATACAATAAAAAACGCCCCAGTCAAAAACGACTGGGGCGGCTAATATTCAGCCAAATCCGATTACGTGAAGTAAAAGGTCTGAAAGATAGAACATCTTACCTCTGTACCCTACGCCTGTAACTCTACATCATTTTTTCACGGTGCAAAAGAATTTTTTGTAGTTTAGTTACACGAAAAAAGGACTAAGAACGGCGATATTAGAGAAACAATCGCCGTATATTGTAGCTTAATTACGAAAACTGCTTAGGTTATCGCCAGTTAGGCGTACACCTCTGACAAACGCGATAACGCAATCAGTGGGCTTCATCCCAGTTTTTCCCGACGCCGATATCCACCTTCAGTGGCACAGCCAGCTTCATGCTGCCCTCCATCAGCTCGTGAATGCGCAGGCTCGCCTCTTCAATGGCTGACTCGTGCACTTCAAACACCAATTCATCATGTACCTGCATGATCATGCGCACTAACGGTTTTTCCTGCGCCTGCAACCAGGCATCCACTTCAATCATTGCCCGCTTGATGATATCCGCGGCAGTACCCTGCATTGGGGCATTAATCGCCGCCCTTTCGGCAGCCTTGCGGCGCATCGCATTACTGGAACGTACGTCCGGCAGATACAGCCGACGGCCATCCAGCGTGCTGACATAACCCTGCTCGGAAGCCTGGTGGCGTGTGCGTTCCATATATTCCAACACACCCGGGTAGCGTTCAAAGTAGAGATCCATATAGCGCTGTGCTTCGCCACGCGGGATCCCCAACTGACGCGCCAAACCAAACGCACTCATCCCGTAAATCAGACCAAAGTTAATTGCCTTGGCACTGCGGCGCTGTTCGCTGGTCACTTTATCAAGCGGCAAACCAAACACCTCTGCGGCTGTTGCACGGTGAATATCTTTGCCCTCAGCAAAAGCCTTCAGCAAACCCTCGTCCTGCGACAAGTGAGCCATGATGCGCAACTCAATCTGCGAGTAGTCGGCAGCAACAATGCGATAACCTTCTGGCGCAATAAACGCTTGGCGGATACGCCGGCCTTCGTCGTTACGCACCGGGATGTTCTGCAGGTTCGGATCGCTGGAAGAAAGACGCCCCGTTGCCGTCACAGCCTGATGATAAGAAGTATGCACCCGCCCGCTAACCGGATTAATCATCAGCGGTAGTTTGTCGGTATAGGTGGTTTTCAGTTTCGCCAAGCCACGATATTCCAGCAGCACTTTTGGTAACGGATAATCAAGCGCCAGCTCGGCCAAAACCTCTTCATTAGTCGAAGGTGCACCACCGGGGGTTTTCTTCAAAATGGGTAATTTTTGTTTTTCATACAAAATGGCCTGTAGCTGCTTGGTTGAAGCCAGATTAAATGGCTCTTCAGCCAATTCATGCGCTTGCACTTCAAGCTCGGCCAGGCGTTTGGTCAGCTCTTTGGAATGCGCCGCCAGAATGTTTTGATCGATCAGTACACCGGTTCGTTCGATATGGGAAAGCACCGGCAGCAGTGGCATTTCAATTTCATTGAATACCCTCAGCAGGCCTTCACTTTCCTTCAGTTTTGGCCACATTGCCAAATGTAGCTGTAGCGTAACGTCAGCATCTTCAGCGGCGTAAAGCCCTGCCTGCTCAAGGGCGATCTGATTGAAAGTCAGCTGATTTTTGCCTTTACCAGCAATCTCTTCGAAGGTAATGGTTTTATGACCAAGGTAGCGATCGGCCAGGCTGTCCATATCATGACGGCCACTGACGCTGTCCAGTACGTAGGACTCAAGCATAGTGTCATAAGCAATACCACGCAGATCGATTCCATAGCGCGCCAGAAGGCTCTTATCAAACTTCAGGTTCTGCCCGACCTTCAGCGCCTTGTCATCTTCCAGCAGCGGCTTCAGGGCCGCCAACACCTGGGCACGATCCAATTGAGGGGGAGCATCAAGGTAATCATGTGCGACCGGCAAATAGGCCGCTACGCCCGGCTCAATGGCAAAGGATAAACCAATCAGATTGGCAGTTAAGGTATCCAGGCCATCAGTCTCGGTATCAAAAGCAAATACGTCCGCTTTTTTCAGGCGCTCGATCCAATCAGCAAAGGTTTCCTCATCAAGGATCGTGACATAGCCCTCTTGCGATAGCGTGGCTTCACTTGCCACCTTAGGTGTATCAGCGACTGCAGCCGGTTTGGCTCCGCTAACGGCTTTACGTGCGCTACCTTTGTTTTCCAGCCAGGTACCCGCTTCAACATCAGCCATCCAGCGCTTGAATTCGTATCGCTTAAACAGTGCCTGCAATTGATCAACGTCCGGCTGGCTCACCTGCAGTTCACCACAGCTGAGCTCCAGTTCAACGTCGGTTTTAATCGTTGCCAACTGATAAGAGAGGTACGCCACCTCTTTATTCTGCTCCAGTTTCGCAGCCATGGTTTTGGCACCACGGAAACTCAAGGTGGCAATGCTGTCGAGGTTAGCATAGAGCGCATCCAGCCCTCCTAGCCCTTGCAGCAACGCCTGAGCGGTTTTCTCACCCACACCGGGCACACCAGGTATGTTATCTGACGAGTCCCCCATCAGCGCCAGGAAATCGATAATCAGCTCCGGAGGAATGCCGTATTTTTCACACACTTCCTGCGGGCCAAGGATCGTATTGTTCATGGTGTTGATTAAGGTGATATTCGGCGTTACCAACTGCGCCATATCTTTGTCACCCGTGCTGATCAAAACCGCATGACCGGCCTTTTCCGCCTCTTGTGCCAAGGTTCCAATCACGTCATCTGCTTCTACGCCAGGCGTTACAATCAGCGGCAACCCCATGGCTTTCACCATTTGGTGCAGGGGCTCGATTTGCGCCCGCAAATCATCCGGCATCGGTGGCCGATGTGATTTATAAGCGGCAAACAGATCATCACGGAAGGTTTTACCTTTGGCATCGAATACTACCGCTACGTGGCTCGGAGTGTACTGCAAAAGCAGGCTGCGCAGCATATTCAGCACCCCGTACATCGCCCCGGTCGGTTCGCCAACGGAGTTAGTCAGCGGTGGGAAAGCATGATAAGCACGGTAGAGGTAGGAGGAACCATCTACCAGGATGAGTGGGTTTTCTGCAATCTGGGCCATGAGCGTTTCTTTATTCGTGAAAAGACTGCGGTAAGCATGCCATAGCTAGCCGCTGCTGACGAACCTTAGCGTGCATTTTTGATGAGATTATGCGAAGCGATCCGCAAGATCCTGCCTGTGGATAACTTTGTGCATAGAAAAGATAGCGAATTATAACAACAGATTTGTTGTTATAATTAAAAATAAAAATCACAATTAAATCATTGCGTTAAAATAAATTTTTTTATGCTTTGATATTAATCATCTTTCAAGCAATTTGTGGATATAACTTAAACCAATTTTTAACAGCACAAATAATCAATTTAAATGCCTCAATAACCATAGTACAAGATTAAAAATCTGCACGGGCGAGACGCACACCGCTATTTCTTCGTGGCCAAAACGCTGACTTTCAGCAGCGTTATCTTCCTTCAGTTTCTGTTAAAATACTTTTTTTCATTCGTACCAGCATATGTAACGATGTTCTCATTAACCGTCAGCACTAACTCATGCCAAAATTGTTATCCATTGTAATTTTTATCATTTCTTCACTGCTTGCTATCTTGGTGACGGTGTTATGTTCCCTTCCTATCGTTCTAGCCAGTGTTATTAAACTGTTGGTTCCTGTTCCCGCTCTCTGGCGGCGAATCTCCACGTTTGCCGATAGCATGATGTGGTGTTGGTGCCAAAGCCTAGCGCTGCTACTCAGAGTTAACCCAGATATACAATGGGATATTAACGGCCTGAAGGGGTTGGAAAAAAAGAATTGGTATCTGCTTATCGGTAATCACCAAAGTTGGTCTGACATTGTTGTGCTGTGCGTGATCTTCCGTAATCACATACCGATGAATAAGTATTTCCTCAAACAACAGCTAGCCTGGATCCCCTTCGTTGGTCTGGCATGCTGGGCATTGGATATGCCATTCATGAAACGCTATTCGCGCGCCTATTTGTTAAAGCATCCAGAAAAACGCGGGCAGGATATCGAAACCACACGTCGCTCCTGTGAGAAATTTCGTCAACGCCCGACAACGATTGTTAACTTCGTTGAAGGCTCACGTTTTACCGAAGCGAAAAGAATCAAAACGCAATCTCCTTACCGCCATTTGCTGGCCCCCAAAGCCGCGGGTATTGCCTTCACGCTCAGCACGCTTGGTAACCAATTTGATAAAGTATTAAATGTGACCCTGTTCTATCCAGATAACCAGGCGCATCCGTTTATCGATATGCTAGGCGGCCGTATGAAACGCGTGGTGGTAAGAATTGAATGCCTGCCGGTGGATGAAACACTGCGCGGGGATTACTTCAACGATAAAGGGTTCAAGCGCAAATTCCAGCTTTGGCTGAATACATTATGGCTGGAGAAAGATCGCCAGCTTGATAAACTCAGGCGCCAATACCGCTAAAAACGCCGGATTTACCGGCGTTCTTCAGTGCATTTACAGGTTATTTCTTTTCGCTCAGGAATTTCACGACTTCAGCAAATTGCTTCACGTAAGCCTCCATTGAGCTGGTATCCAAACCATCGGGCTTAACCATATATTTGCCGTTAACAAACATTGCCGGTACGCCACGCAATTGCAGATCTTCAGCCGCTTTTTGTTGCTGAACCACCAAGGATTTCACAACAAAGCTGTTCAGAGCCGCATCATAATCCTCAGCACTAACACCCGCTTTCACGAAAACATTACGGATATCATCTGGCGTTTGTACCGTTTGGGTTTTCTGTACGGCTTCAAACATCAGTGGAGTGATTTTGTCTTCCACACCTAAGGCCATCGCCACAGCCCATGCTTGAGTCATCTGTTTGCCCAATGGCCCCAGGAATTCGACATGGTACTTGGTCATTTTAGTGCCGGCTGGCAAGACTTTCTTCACGCTATCAGAAACGTGATAAACCTCTTCAAACTGGTAGCAGTGTGGGCAGTAGAAGGAGAAAAACTCCAATACCTGCGGCTCACCGGTCACTGGTTTGTCTAAGGTGACATACTGAGCACCATCACTGAATTGTGCAGCAGAGGCACTGAGTACTTGTGGCTCGTTTTTCACAACTTTATCCAAAGAGACAGATGGGGAACTGTCACTAACCTGTGCCGCGGAAACACTGAACGCCATCATCATGCCAATGAGTGATAACCATATTTTCTTCATAAAACTAAACTCTCCATTATGTTAAAGCTTCAATACATTGGCATCAGCTGCAGAGGAGGTTCCTGCAACAGCTTAACCTGTTCAGTAAATGCCGCAGTCTGAGATAACCAGAAATCAGACTCCGCCATCCACGGAAAACTTTTAGGAAACGCGGGATCCTGCCAACGACGAGCGACCCATGCCAGGTAGTACACCATACGCATCGCCCGCAACGGCTCAATTAACGCTAATTCACGCTGATCAAACTCGGCAAATTCACCGTAGGCTTCCAGCAAGATATCCAATTGCATCAACCGATCGCGGCGTTCACCGTGTAACAGCATCCACAGATCCTGCACTGCCGGCCCATTACGCGCATCATCCAGATCGACGAACAATGGCCCATCGCGCCACAGAATATTGCCTGGATGACAATCCCCGTGCAAACGCAATGGCTGCCAATCCAATTGCCAATGCTGCTTGATGATAGCAATCAGATGATCCACGGCATTTAAAAAAGTATCGCGCTGGGCCTTGGGCACTAAAGTACAGTTCTCCAAAACCTGCCGTGGAGCAGTGAGATACTCTTCAACGCCGATAGTCGGGCGCTCTGCAAATAGCCTTTCGCTACCCACCTGATGAATACGGCCAAGGAAACGCCCAACCCACTCCAGTTGTTCAAGACTGTCTATCTCATATTGCCGACCGCCCACACTGGGAAAGACGGTAAAAAAGAAGCCATCCTGGGTATGTAGGGTATTACCCTGCAACACCAGTGGTGCAACAGCCGGGATTTCCGCTTGGGATAGCTCAAGGGCAAACTGATGCTCTTCACCAATTTGTTCCGCACTCCAACGCTCTGGCCGATAAAATTTAACCACGTAACGCTGGCGATCTTCATCCATAAACTGATAAACGCGGTTTTCATAACTGTTCAGCGCCGTCAGCCCGGAATCCACACGCAAACCAATCCCTTCCAACGCATCCATAATCAGATCGGGAGAAAGGGTTGCAAAATTAAAAGCAGAATTATTCATAACAGCCATTCAGTTCGCCAGATAACAACACCGTGCCAAGTATGAGCAATAGTAGCATCAATCATCACCACTGGATGACTGCACCTGATGAATGCTAGTCTTTAATAACGCCACGGGCACGCAGCAATGCGGTTTTGAAATCTTCTTCGTAATCTTTCTTTAGGCCTGGGATCTGCTCGGTGCCAGCGCTACCGCGCATTTTAAGATGATAAATCAAAATATCATCGCTTAAATCTGCCAAGTCACCTTGAAAACCCGCCTCCTGCGCCAGCTTTTGCAGAAACTGAATTAGGTTGAGGTCCGGATCCTGTTGCCAGGCTGGGTGGAGCAGCTCAATCAACTCGTTTACGCGATGCGTTTTCATATCAATATCATCCAGTGAAGTGAATAAACTCACAAAGTAGCAGGCTTACTCACACAGTGAAAGAACCAGCTTGTCAATAAAAGTAAATCCCCCTCTTCAAGCAGGTTTAGCGCTACAATCAGTGCATTAGGTGGAGCAGAGTGATGAACTATGCATAAAGAAATAACCGGCGTTATTCTGGCTGGTGGACGTTCTACCCGCATGGCGGGGGAAGATAAGGGGCTGATTCAACTGGGTGATAAGGCATTGTACCAGCACGTGTTGGTGCGGTTAGCTCCGCAAGTGGGTAACCTTATCATCAGCGCAAACCGCAATCAGCAACGTTACAGAGAAAGTGGCTTACCTGTAGTAAGCGACCTGACGGTAGGCTTCCCCGGCCCGTTAGCGGGCATACTGGCAGGGCTTCACTATGCCAATACCGAGTGGATAGTTTGCGCCCCCTGTGATGTACCAGAACTCCCCCATAATTTGGTTGAACAGCTATGGCAGCATAGAGGCACAGCCCTAGCGGCTTATGCCAGTGACGGCGAGCGGGCACACCCCACATTCGCATTACTGCATGCCAGTCTGTTGAATAACTTGACGGACTATCTGGCCCGTGGTGAACGTAAACTTATGCTGTTTATGGCAGCCATAGGCGCGCAGCAGGTTATATTCAATAACCAGCAACAGGCATTTCGTAATTTAAATACGCCCGAAGATTGCCAACAATGGTTGCGAGAAAAAGGGGCCATTGATGGTTAGTTCATTACCGCCTTTACTCGCGATCGCCGCTTACAGTGGTACAGGAAAAACGACGCTGCTCAAGCAATTAATTCCTTTATTGAAACAGCAGCAGATACGGGTTGGGCTGATTAAACATACTCATCATGATATGGATGTCGATACGCCAGGCAAGGACAGTTACGAATTACGCAAATCTGGTGCAAGTCAGACACTGGTGGCCAACGATCGGCGCTGGGCATTAATGACCGAAACCCCTGAGCAGCAGCCGCTGGATTTAGCTTACTTGGCCAGCAGGTTTGACAGTAGCAAAGTCGATTTAATTCTGGTGGAAGGATTCAAACATGAACCTATCAGTAAAATCATTCTTTACCGCGAAGAGGTAGGGAAAAAGCTTGAAAGTATGCTGGATAAATATGTTATTGCCGTGGCTAGTGATAAAAAAATAGAGGGTATGATGCATCAATTGGATATCAATCAACCTGAAGAGATCGCCATATTTATTACTCAGTGGCTAAACAAACGAGGGAATAAGTAAAGCTGTTAAACTTGAGGGCATCTTAAACGCAAAAAGGCCATCCTTGCGGATGGCCTTTTGCTTGTTTGATGCCTGGCAGTGTCCTACTCTCGCATGGGGAGACCCCACACTACCATCGGCGCTACGGCGTTTCACTTCTGA
>NZ_MOXD01000013.1 GCF_001976145.1 Serratia oryzae | reverse complement strand
TTGAGAACGGTGTTTTCACTGGGTTGGTTCTTCCTGGCTGGGCGACCTTGTCAGTCGTTGTTCCCGGTCAGTGGAGGCGCATTATAGGGAGTTCCGCGCCGGCCGCAACCCCTAAATTCAAAAAATGTTTCAAGCGCGGATATTTTCAGCAAAACGCTGTATAAGGCAGCATTTTTGCCACTTTTTCCCGAAATCAGCCCTAAAGCCGATGCACCCTAGAGTAAAATGAAAGATAACAATGCAAGACTAAGGACCTGCAGCCATGCAATTTGATGTTCAACAACAGGCCGCACAGAGAAACCTTTCTTACCTGCTGGCAGAAAAGCTCGGCCAACAGATTCTGGCGGGCGAATATGAAGCGGGCAGCATCCTGCCGGGTGAGATGGAATTGGGGGAACAGTTTGGTGTCAGCCGCACAGCGGTCAGGGAAGCGGTAAAAATGCTGGCCGCCAAAGGCATGTTATTACCACGCCCACGTATCGGTACGCGTGTAATGCCACAAAGCCAATGGAATTTCCTCGATCAAGACTTACTGGCTTGGTGGATGACAAAAGAGAATTTCGATCAGGTAATGCAGCACTTCCTGATTTTGCGTACCACGCTTGAGCCTCAAGCATGTTTTCTAGCAGCCACCAACGCCACTGCGCAACAGAAAGCACAGTTAACGCACCTGATGCAGGAGATGCGCACGCTGCACACTGATTTTGATCGCGAACGCTGGATTGAGGTTGATACCCAGTACCATCAGTTAATATATAACGCCAGCGCTAACCCCTTTCTGACCTCATTCGCCAAATTATTCAGTTCGGTTTATCAAAACTACTTTCGGGCAATTACTGGTAATGAAGTGATTAAGTTGCAAAGCCATCAGGCGATCGTCGATGCCATCGTGGCAGGAGACAGTGCAACAGCCATGGCCGCATGCCAAGCTCTGCTACAAGATAACGCGTAATCTTCTTTATATAAGGTGGCCAACGGAGGCACGTTCAACCAATTCAGGCGTCAACACCAGAACTTGAGCATCACGTTCGGGGTGTTGCAGCCGATTGATCAACGCATCAATGGCCAGTTCCCCCAGAGAGTCTTTCGGTTGATGGATCGTGCTGAGTGGCGGCGTCAAATATTTAGCCAATTCAATATCATCATACCCGATGACCGCCATATCCTGCGGCACCACCAATCCAACCTGGTACAAAGCCTGGTAAATCCCCACGGCGATCGCATCGTTCCCGGCAAACACCGCCTGCGGTGGTTCGGCTAACGCCAGCAGTTGCTGCATAGCTTGAACACCACCCTCAAATTCAAAATTGCAATGCACTTCATAAGCCGGCGGAATATTGAGCCCGGCACGTTGCATCGCGCGGCGATAACCCGCCAGACGATGGCATGCGGTTGTTTTATCCTGCGGCCCGGCAATGCAGGCGATTTTGCGATAACCACGGCTAATCAGATGATCGGTTGCCATTTCACCACCCAGCAACGAGTTATCCTGAATAACATCGTTAGCCCCTTCAAACGGTGCCCAATCCATCATCACAATAGGTAAAGAGGGATAACGGCTGAGCGCGTCCGGCGACGGGCGATGGCTTTCAGTACACATCAACAGCAAGCCATCGACACGCTTTTGCAACAAGGTTTCCATGCTGCGGTTCATACGCGCGGCATCTTCTTCGGTATTGCACAGGATCAGGCTATAGCCGCGTTCATAACAGCTACGCTCCACACCACGCACCACTTCGGCATAAAATGGGTTATTACTCGAGGTGACCAGCATACCGATAGTATGCGTGGTATTGAGCTTCAGGCTGCGAGCCAATGCTGACGGGGCATAATTAAGCTGTTCGACGGCCGCCATAACTTTGCTGCGCACGCTGTCGCTGACAAAGCGATTGTTATTGATCACGTGCGATACCGTCGAGGTTGAAACACCTGCCAGACGGGCAACATCTTTCATAGTGGCCAAAACATTACCCCTGTTGCTGCAGGAAGGCGTCGATCTCTGTGCGCCAGGGCACGGAAGGCTGAGCACCAGCGCGAGTTACGGCAATCGCGGCTGCCGCATGGGCAAAACGCACGGCTGCGTCCATGGCTTTACCTTCGAGTAAAGCAGTAACCAGCGCACCGTTAAACGTATCCCCTGCCGCAATGGTATCCACCGCTTTCACCTTAAAGCCTGCTACCCGCTTGCCGCGGCGATTTTCACTCAACCAGACCCCCCGGCTACCGAGGGTGATAATCACGCATTCAATACCTTTATCATGCAACACGTTGGCAGCACGAGCAGCATCACTGTCATTATTAACGGCAATACCGGTCAGCCGCTGGGCTTCGGTTTCGTTTGGCGTGATGATATCGATCATCGCCAGTAATTCCTCCGGTAACTCACGAGCCGGAGCAGGGTTGAGGATCACCTGCGTTTGATGTTGTTTGGCCAGTTTGGCAGCGGCAATCACCGTCTCAAGTGGGGATTCGAGCTGCATCAGTAGCGCATCAGCATCAATCACTTTCTGCTGATAGCGATTGAGATACTCTGGAGTCAGGGCCGCATTGGCCCCCGCATCAATGCCGATCACGTTCTCACCGTCGGCATTAACAAAAATCAGCGCAACGCCGGTGGTTTTGTTGGCGATGGCTTCTATCGGTTGAGTGTCAATGCGATCGGTAGCCAGTTGCTGGCGAATACGCTCCCCCATATCGTCAGCCCCAACACAAGCGATAAAGGCGATCTCCGCGCCGCTGCGCCCGGCTGCGACAGCCTGGTTGGCACCTTTACCACCGAAAGCGACGTTATACTGCTTCCCGATCACCGTTTCACCTGGGTGGGGAAACTGTTCAATATTAAGGATATGGTCGGCATTGATACTGCCCAGAACCACCAGCTTTCCTGTTTCCATCGCATTGATTCCTGAAATTGCTTACCCAGATATTCACGTTGCCGCCTGGCAGCAACGTGAAGGGTATGACTTACTTGGTCACCAGCTTCAAATCGACCGGAATAGTGGCTGGCACTTTTTCGCCTTTTAACACTTTATCGGCGGTTTCAATACCAATCACCCCGATTTGATCTGGGCGCTGTGCCACAGTTGCAGCCAGTTTGCCACCTTCAACCGCTTTCACGCCGTCATCGGTGCCATCAAAGCCCACGACGACCACATCGGTTTTGCCAGCAGTTTGCAACGCACGCAGTGCGCCCAGCGCCATTTCATCGTTCTGAGCGAACACTGCCTGCACGTCTGGATGTGCGGTCAGCAGGTTCTGCATTACGTTCAAGCCTTTAGTACGATCAAAGTCCGCCGGTTGGCTGGCCAGCAGTTTGAATTTGTTCTGCTCCAGAGACTGTTTGAAGCCTTCACCACGCTCACGTGCCGCCGAAGTCCCTGCAATACCTTCCAGTTGGATCACTTTAGCGTCTGCACCCGCTTTCTTGGCAATGAAGTCACCGGCCATTTTACCGCCTGCACGGTTATCGGAAGCAATGTGGCTGACCACTTCACCTTTAGCCGCCGCACGGTCCAGAGTGATCACCGGGATCTTGGCCTGGTTGGCCATCTTGATCGCGTTACCGACAGCGTCAGAATCGGTCGGGTTGATCAGCAGCAGTTTCGGCTGTTGCACCATCAGATCCTGCACGTTGGCCAGTTCTTTTGCCGGGTTGTTCTGCGAATCCAGTACCACCAGGTTGTAACCCAGTTTGTTAGCTTCCTGTTGTGCACCGTCTTTCATCGAAACAAAGAACGGGTTATTCAGCGTCGAAACCACCAGTGCGATAGTGTCTTTAGCCAGCGCATTAGCACTCAGAGTCGCCGACAGAGCGATAGCCGAAGCGAAAACAGCCAGTTTTTTCATTTTCATGTTCGTGATTCCTGTAAGAAAAGAAGTGTCCGTGAATACTGCGGGCCGGCAAAGCCCGCCTCTAAAGAAACTTACTGCTTTTTGTTATCTACCAGAACCGCCAGCAAAATAACGGCTGCTTTCACGATCATTTGGTAGTAGGAAGAAACGCCCAACAAATTCAAACCATTGTTCAGGAAACCGAGGATCAGCGCACCGATCAGTGTGCCAACAATACGCCCTTTGCCCCCCGCCAAACTGGTGCCCCCCAACACTACCGCCGCAATGGCATCCAGCTCATAGCCAGTACCGGCGGTTGGCTGTGCGGATGACAGACGGGCCACTTCGATCACTCCGGCCAGAGCTGCCAGCAACCCACACAGCGAATAAACGATAATCTTCACTTTATCGACGCTGATGCCGGACAAGCGGGTAGCTGCTTCGTTCCCGCCAAGTGCATAAATGTAGCGCCCCAGGCGGGTGTGATGCAGCATGTACCACGCGGCGATAAACACGATCGCCATAATCCAGATCGGGGTTGGCACCCCCAATGGGCGGCCGATACCGAACCAGCCGAACGCATCAGCCACATCGGTAAACCCGGTGTTGATCGGGCTGCCGTTGGTATACACCATGGTCACACCGCGCAGCAACAGCATCATTACCAGCGTGGCGATAAACGCCTGCACCTTGCCTTTGGCAACGATCACTCCGGTACAGGCCCCCACAGCGGCCCCCAGCGCCAAGGCGGCCGCCACGGCGACCACCGCATTGATTTCAAAGCCGACGATCGACGCCGCTACCGCACCGGTCAACGCCAGCAATGAACCTACCGACAAATCGATACCGGAAGTCAGTATCACCAGCGTCATGCCCACCGCCATAATGGCGTTCACCGACGTTTGCTGCAGAATATTAAACAGATTATTGACGGTGAAGAAATTCGGGCTCATTGAAGACACCACAGCGATCAGCACCAACAGCGCGATCAGTGATTTCTGCTCTAGCAGCCACTCTTTACTGAACCAGCGCTTAGCTGTGATAGTCTGGGAACTCATATCTGATTACTCCTGCTTTACGCCGTATTGCTTGCCGACGGCCGCTGCCATCAACACTTCCTGAGTGGCCTGCTCAATCGGGAATTCACCGCTGAGATGGCCTTCGTGCATCACCAGAATGCGATCGCTCATGCCGAGCACCTCCGGCATTTCCGAAGACACCAGAATGATACTCAGCCCTTCCTGTTTGAACTGGTTGATTAACTGATAGATCTCTTTCTTGGCGCCGACATCGACGCCACGTGTGGGTTCATCAAGGATCAGCACCTTTGGCCGGGTCATTAACCCGCGGGCGATCGCCACTTTCTGCTGGTTACCACCAGAAAGCAGGCCAATCGGCTGTTCCATTGACGGCGTTTTAACATTGAACAGACGGATAAAATCGCCCACCGCCTGCTGTTCGTCAGCGTGTTTCAGGCTGCCACCGCGGCGGCTGAAATAGCGCAGGGCGGTCAGCGACATGTTTTCCTTCACCGACATCCCCAGCACCAAACCATCGCGCTTGCGATCTTCAGAAATATAGACGATGCCGTTTGCCAACCCGTCCTGCGGCGAATGGGTGACGACTTCATGGCCATCAAGATTCACGATGCCGCTGTTACGCGGTGCTGCACCGTACAGAATCTTCATCAACTCTGTGCGCCCGGCGCCCATCAAGCCAGCGACGCCCAAAATTTCGCCACGATACAGGGTAAAACTGACGTCGTGAACGCCCGGCCCAGAAACATGGCTGACCTGCAGACGTTTTTCACCGCGCGGCAGATTCAGGCGCGGATACTGTTCTTCCAGCTTACGGCCCACCATCATCTCAATCAGCGAATCCTCTTGCAGCTCGGTAACCGGGCGTTCGGCAATAAACTGGCCGTCACGGAACACGGTGACATCGTCGCAGATTTCAAAAATCTCTTTCAGACGGTGGGAGATATAAACAATGCCGCGTCCTTCGGCTTTCAGCTCATTGATGACGTTGAATAAAGAAGCGGTTTCAGTATCGGTCAGCGCATCGGTGGGTTCATCCATGATGATGACCTTCGATTCGAAGCTCAGCACCTTGGCAATTTCGACCATCTGCTGATCGCCAATCGACAATTCCCCCACCAACCGATGGCTGCTGTAGCGCAGATTCAGGCGTGCCAGCAGTTTGTCTGCCTCGGCATACATGCGTTTCCAGTCAATGCGGCCAAAACGGTTAACGAACTCACGGCCAAGAAAAATATTCTCAGCTATGGTCAGTTGTGGGATCAGGTTCAGTTCCTGATGAATGATGCCGATACCCGCTTCCTGAGAATCTTTCGGGCCGTTAAACGCCACCTCTTTACCCAGAAAATGCTGGCTGCCCGCATCTTTGCTATAGATGCCGGTCAGCACTTTCATCATGGTGGATTTCCCAGCGCCGTTTTCCCCCACCAGCGCCATCACCCTACCGGGATAGACGCTGAGAGCGGCACCAGAAAGCGCTTTGACGCCGGGAAAGGCTTTATCGATCCCTTGCAGTTGCAGTAACGGTTGCATAGATGCCTCAGAAAGTGACGCCGGAGCAGAGAATGACGTTGGCATACGGCGAACATTCTCCACTGCGGATCACCGCTCGGCTGTGCTCGGTTTGTGTTTTAAACTCGCTGTGGCTGATATAGCTCACGCTTATGGTGTTTCCCTGGTGTTGGCTAAGTTGTTGCAATTGAACTAATAACGCTTCATGGAGCGACGGATTCTGTTTAACTATCTCTTCCGCCAGGATAGCGTTTTCTACTTGCATTTCCTGTGTGACCACCCCGACCACCTGTAAAAACGTCGGTACTCCTTGAGTCAGCGCCAGATCGATACGCTGCGTTCCAGCCGGGATCGGTAATCCCGCATCGCAAATAGTGATCTGATCGGTATGACCGAGGCGGGACACCACGGCAGAAACATCAGAATTCAGTAGTACGCCTTTTTTCATGTTATCACTCCAACAGCGAAACGTTTCGCTTGTTGAAGAGTTTAAAAAAACAACAGGGGAAGGCAATGATGAGGTTGCAAAAATGTGATCGCCATCGAAACGTTTCGCTCGCAGTCGACAAAGATACAAAGAAAAAGGCTCAGTTGATGAACTGAGCCTTTAAAACGTTATATCTCGACCTGGGTTCCCAGTTCGATAACGCGGTTTGGCGGGATCTCAAACTGATCGGGCGCGCGCAGTGCGTTGCGGCTCAGGGCAATAAACAGCTTACCGCGCAAGAACAGATACCATGGCCGCTTGGTCAGGATCAGCGACTCATGTGACATAAAGAACGAGGTTTCCATCATTCGGCACGGCAACCCTTCCAAACCGCAGCGGTGGAACACTTCTTCCACGTTCGGTGTTTCACGCCAACCATAGCTGGCTACCACCCGCCAGAAAGTCGGCGACAGTTGTTCGATGGTCACCCGGCGTAGGTTGTGCACATAAGGTGCATCTTCGGTACGCAACGTCAGTATCACCACGCGTTCATGCAGCACTTTGTTGTGCTTTAGATTATGCAACAGCGCAAAGGGGATCACGTTGATCGCACGTGACATAAACACGGCGGTGCCAGGCACGCGCACCGGCGGGGATTTTTCCAGCGAGGCAATCATCGCCTCAAGGGAATTGCCATGCTCATGGATACGCCGCAGCAGGCTGAAACGCTCGCTTTTCCAGGTAGTCATGATAATGAACATCACCAGCGCCAACGTCAGCGGCAGCCAACCACCTGAGAACAGTTTCAGCGCATTGGCAGAGAACATCGGTACATCAATAATCAGCAGGATAGTCAGGGTGCCTAACACCAGGAAGCGGTTCCAGTGCCAGTTTTTAAGCGCTACCGATGTGATAAGAATACTGGTTAATACCATGGTGCCGGTAACGGCAATACCGTAGGCTGCGGCCAGATTACCTGAATGCTCAAAGCCCACGATCACTAGCACGACGGAGATGTACAGTATCCAGTTGACGACCGGGATATAGATTTGGCCCGACTCCATCTCAGAGGTGTGGATAATACGCATCGGCGACAGATAACCCAAACGCACCGCCTGCCGGGTCAGGGAGAATACGCCAGAAATTACCGCCTGCGAGGCGATCACCGTGGCCAAGGTCGCCAGGATCAGTAACGGAATCAGCGCCCAGTCAGGTGCCAGCAGGAAGAAAGGGTTTTTGATCGCTTCAGGGTTTTTCAACAGCAGCGCCCCCTGACCAAAATAGTTAAGCACCAGGGAAGGTAGTACTACCGTAAACCAGGCCAGGCGGATCGGGAATTTACCAAAATGCCCCATATCAGCATACAGAGCCTCTACGCCGGTAATCGACAGCACCACCGCACCAAGTGCAAAGAACGAGACTTTCTTATATTCAATAAAGAAGTTCAGCGCCCACTTCGGATTCAACGCCTGCAGCACTTCGGGATTATCAATAATGCTGCGTAAACCCAGCAAAGCCAAGGCAATGAACCACAGCAACATCACCGGAGCAAACAGCTTACCGACGCTGCTGGTGCCATGCTTTTGAATAACGAACAATAAGGTCAGCACCAGAATCGACAGCGGTACAATGTAAGGATCAAGCGACGGCGCGGCGATTTCCAGCCCCTCAATGGCCGACATCACCGAGATTGCCGGGGTGATCACTACTTCACCATAGAAGAAGCTGCCACCAATCAGGCCAAGGATCACCAACCATGAGGTTGTGCGCGGCGAGGTATTGCGCCCGGCTAACGACATCAACGTCAGAATACCGCCCTCACCGGCGTTATCTGCGCGCATCACGTAGGTGAGATACTTCAGGGAGACGATAACAACCAGCATCCAGAAGATCAGGGAAAGAAAACCAAAAACCACATCTGGACGGACATCAAAACCATAATGGCCGGAGAAACATTCTCTCAAGGTATAGAGAGGGCTGGTGCCGATATCACCGTAAACCACCCCGATAGCCGCCAAGGTTACCGCCGATAAAGACTGTTTACGCTCTGTGCTCATAGTTCGTTTCTTTTACTGGAACATCCGTCAGCCGTTACATCCGCACCAAGCTAAAGATACGGGCTCTTAATGATCCGTTACGCCCACGTTCCCGAATGGATTTCAAACGCAAGTAACCGATCGATGTTGCCATGGCTTGAAAGACAAAGGAGATAAAAGGCGCACAGTATGCACCATTTATCGTGGTTACCCATCCTTATCTCTGCCGCTAAAAATCAACAAAATGTGAACCAGATATCCTGTTGATAACAGAAAAATAATACTAATCAACAGGCTATGCCTTTTAGAAAAAGGTGGTTTATCATCGAATTCTGCAGCAAGATTGATTAACCGCCAACTAAACTGGCCTTAACCCACGGACAACGCGGATTATTTATGGCGTCATCACCCCTTCTGGCAGAACGGATTTCCCGCCTCAGCAGTGCGCTGGAGAGCGGCCTTTATGAACGGCAGGAAGCCATCCGCTTATGCCTGCTGGCTGCGTTATGCGGCGAAAGCGTGTTCCTGTTAGGCCCGCCAGGGATCGCCAAAAGCCTGATCGCCCGTCGGCTGAAATTCGCTTTCCGCAGTGCCCGCTCCTTCGAATATCTGATGACGCGTTTTTCCACGCCGGAAGAAGTGTTTGGCCCCTTGTCGATTCAGGCGTTAAAAGATGAAGGGCGCTACCAGCGCTTAACCTCTGGTTATTTGCCCGAAGCAGAAATCGTGTTTCTTGATGAGATCTGGAAGGCTGGCCCGGCGATCCTCAATACGCTGCTGACGGCGATCAACGAACGCCGCTTTCGTAATGGCAACAGTGAAGATCCCATTCCACTGCGCCTGCTGGTCACCGCTTCCAACGAACTGCCAGAAGCCGACAACAGTCTTGAGGCCTTGTATGACCGGATGCTGATCCGCCTGTGGCTCGATAAAGTGCAGGATAAGCAGAACTTCCGTTCTTTGCTGATTAACCGCCAAAGTGAAAGCGATAACCCAGTGCCCGAAGCGTTGAGTATCAGCGACGAAGAATTCCACCAGTGGCAGCCGCAGATCGATAAAGTCAAATTGCCGGAAAACTGCTTTGAGCTGATCTTTATGCTGCGCCAGCGCCTAGATGCCTTGGAACAGGCTCCTTATGTTTCCGACCGCCGCTGGAAAAAATCCCTGCGCTTGCTGCAGGCCAGTGCGTTCTTTAGCGGCCGCGATACCATTGCTCCGCTGGATTTGATGCTGCTGAAAGACTGCCTGTGGCACGATCTCACGTCGTTGAAACTACTGCAGCAACAAATCGACCAACTGCTGGCTGAACAGGCCTATCAGCAGCAGACGTTGCTAATCCAACTACAGCAGACGCATACCCGTTGGATGCAACACCAGCAGCAGCAAAGCGATCGCCAAGCGATTTACCTGATAAAAAAAGGTGGTATGTTCAGCCGCAAACCGCAGTATGCGCTGGCAACGCCGCTCGCTGGCAGCACCTTGACCCTGCTGCTGCAAAAACCGCTGCAACTGCATGATATCCAGGTTAACCACCTCAGTATCGAAAGCAGCGCATTGGAAAGCTGGCTGCAAAAAGGGGGGGATGTGCGGGCTAAATTGAACGGCATTGGTTTTGCCCAGCAGATCGAACTGGAAGTGGATGAGCAATTGCACTTGACGGTGCTGGACGTCAGCCGTCAACCATCATTATTGGCTTCAGCGGGTAAACCAACCGGTGGCACACCGCAGGCGCTGCTGGACGAAATGGAAACATTGACCCAACGCCTGGCGGAACAACGCCGGTTATTCAGCCAGCATCAACCGTGCCTGTTCACTCCCGCCAGCGGCCTGGCGAAGATTGAAGCCAGCCTGCTGCAGGTTGCCGAACAAATTAAGCAGCAGTACCAGCAGATGCGCGGTCAATAAAGATGCTCAGCCTTGAAACGATTGATCTGCTGCTGTCGATCGCCGAAGGGGAACTGATCGAAGAGATGATCATTGGCATGTTGGCAGCCCCACAGCTAATGATGTTTTTCAATAAATTCCCGGCGATACGCCGAGCGTTGAACCGCGATCTGCCACGTTGGCGATTGCAGCTAAAAGAACGTATTCATCAGGCAATGATCCCCCCCGCACTGGCGCAGGAGTTTTACCGATACCAGCAGTGCCAATTGGAAAATAACGCCCAATTCTTTCATCATCTCAACGATACGCTCGAACTGCTGCGCCAATTGATTTCGCCATTTTATAAACAGGCACAAGAGCTGGCTGACGCCGCCGATCTGGCCAACCATCCAGACAGTTTCCAAACCCTGTTTTTACAGCGCTGGCGCATCAGCCTGACGCTGCAGGCGACTATGCTGCACCACCAGTTGCTTGAACAGGAACGTGAACAGTTACTGGCTGAGCTGCAGGAACGGTTGGCACTTAGCGGCGCGCTGGAACCGCTGCTGGCAGAAAACGACACCGCCGCCGGGCGTTTGTGGGACATGAGCAAAGGGCATTTGCAGCGCGGCGACTATCAGCGGCTGGTGGAATACGGTAATTTCCTGCAACAGCAACCGGAATTACAAAAACTGGCACAACAGTTAGGGCGCAGCTATGAAGCAAAAGCGGTGCTTCAGCAGGATGCACAACCGGAACCGTTCCGAGTCATGGTACAGGTTCCCGCCATTCGGCCAGAAGAGGTCAGCGGTATTCACCAAAGTGACGATATCCTGCGTTTATTGCCACCTGAACTGGCGACGTTGGGCATTGAAGAACTGGAGTTTGAGTTTTACCGCCGGCTGCTTGAAAAGCGTTTGCTGAGTTATCGCCTGCAAGGCGACGCCTGGCAGGAACAGATCATGATGCGCCCGGTCACCCATAAACAGCAGGATCAACAGCCACGCGGGCCTTTTATCGTCTGCGTTGATACTTCCGGTTCAATGGGAGGTTTTAACGAACAGTGCGCCAAAGCCTTCTGCCTGGCCTTATTGCGCATCGCGCTGGCCGACAACCGCCGCTGCTATATCATGCTGTTTGCTAATCAGATTGTGCATTACGAACTGACCGCCGCCAGCGGTATTGAACAAGCGGTGCGCTTTCTCGGCCAGCATTTCCGCGGTGGAACCGATCTGGCCGCCTGCCTGAGCGCAACGGCCAGCAAAATGACGGAGAGTGGCTGGTTCGACGCCGATGCGGTAATTATTTCTGACTTTATTGCCCAGCGCTTGCCAGAGGACGTGATAAAAAAGGTGAAATTACAGCAGCAAAGCCACCAGCAGCGTTTTCATGCGGTGGCGATGTCTGCCTATGGCAAACCCGGCATCATGCGCATCTTCGATCATATCTGGCGCTTTGATACCGGGTTAAAAAGCCGCTTAATGCGCCGCTGGCGGCGCTGAAAACAGCTTACAGCAGGCCTTCAACCGCTTCACGCACTTCGGGTGCCCACACGCCACACTGCACTTGGCCAATATGCGACAGTTGCAGCAGCAGCATCACCAAGCGTGATTGACCGATGCCGCCACCGATGGTTTGCGGCATTTCACCACGCAGTAATGACTGATGCCATTCCAGCTTCAGGCGATCCTGATCCTCGGTCAGCGCCAACTGATGCTTAAGCGCGGCAGCATCAACGCGGATCCCCATGGAAGACAGCTCAAACGCATCCTGCAATACCGGGTTCCACACCACGATATCGCCGTTCAGGCCAGCCAACCCATTGGCAGCCGGTGTCGTCCAGTCATCATAATCCGGTGCACGCACGTCATGTGATTTGCCATGCGACAGTTTGCCACCGATACCAATCAGGAATACCGCACCCAGCTCTTTGGCAATGGCACGCTCACGGCCTTTGGCATCCAGCTCCGGGTAGCGTTGCAGCAGGGTTTCACTGTGAACAAAATGGATCTGCTCTGGCAGGAAAGGAGCCAGACCATATTCACGGCTCACCGCCGCTTCCGTTTCTTTTATAGAAGCATAGATGCGCGTAACGGTATCTTGCAGATAGGCCAGATTGCGTTCGCTATCCCCCATCACACGTTCCCAATCCCATTGATCGACATACACTGAGTGGATCGGCGTCAGGCGATCTTCATCCGGGCGCAGGGCTTTCATATGGGTATACAAACCTTCGCCTGCACTGAAATCGTAGCTGCCCAGGGTTTTACGCTTCCACTTCGCCAGGGAATGCACCACTTCAAACGTGGCATCTGGCAAGGTTTTCACTTTAACCTGCACCGCTTTCTCGCTGCCGGAAAGGTTGTCTTGCGTGCCATCACCCAGGCGGCTGAGGATCGGTGCCTGTACCTCGATCAAACCCAGCTGTTGTTCCAGTTGGCGAGAAAAGAAGGATTTCACGAAGCTGATTTGTTGTTGTTTTTGGATAAACTGCTTTTTCATTACCGTATCTCTTAAATAACCTGTCTAATTGCCGACGATTAAGCAACAGAATGGCATCACAATTCAATATCCATTAATCAATATTGCCTTTTCGTTTTTAATCGTTCATTTTTAAGCGGTGATAATTCAACAATCAGCAATTAAAGGGGGATTTAATGGCGGAAATTTATCAGATCGATAATCTCGATCGCGGCATTCTCAACGCTTTAATGGCCAATGCCCGTACCGCCTACGCTGAACTGGCAAAGACTTTCGCCGTCAGCCCCGGCACGATCCACGTGCGGGTAGAGAAAATGAAGCAGGCTGGCATCATTACCGGCGCACGGGTGGACGTAAACCCAAAACAGCTGGGTTACGACGTCTGTTGCTTTATCGGTATCATATTAAAGAGTGCCAAGGATTATCCTTCCGCATTGAGAAAGCTCGAAAGCCTGGAAGAAGTGGTGGAGGCTTACTACACCACTGGGCACTACAGCGTATTTATCAAGGTGATGTGCCGCTCAATCGATGCGTTGCAACAGGTACTTATCAACAAGATCCAGACTATCGATGAGATCCAGTCAACCGAAACCCTGATCTCGCTGCAGAACCCCATTATGCGCACCATTACGCCTTAGTCGGCAATTTATATACCCCTATTATCCACAGGTAGATCCCAACCCATTCACAGCGTACAATGCTGCCTCTTCAGAAAGGTTGGGATCATCTATGGCAGACATCACTCTGATCAGTGGCAGTACGCTCGGCAGTGCAGAATACGTCGCTGAACATTTGGCTGAACAGCTCGAAGCTGCTGGTTTCTCCACAAAAATGCTGCATGGCCCTGAATTAGATGAACTGCCGCTGAATGGCCGCTGGCTGGTGGTTTCCTCCACCCATGGCGCAGGCGATCTGCCGGATAATCTGCAGCCGTTGCTGGAGCAGATCGTCGAACAGCAGCCCGATCTCTCCCAGATCACATTCGGCGCAGTCGGGTTGGGCAGTTCTGAATACGATACCTTCTGTGGCGCGATCAAACAGATCGACGATCTTTTAGTGGCTCGCGGAGCTAAAAGGATCGGCGATCGACTCGAGATCGACGTAACCCTGCACGAAATTCCCGAGGATCCTGCAGAAGAATGGGTAAAGAATTGGATCAATTTACTCTAATTTGCTTAAAGATCGCGCGAACGAATGTGTATAACTATGCTTAAAAGCAGGGTAAAAGCCGTAGTTATCCCAATAACAACCGCTGTACGCTTTCTAGGCTGTGTATAACATACCATTTAGATCCCAGCTTATCAGCGCTAGGATCACCGATCATTCACAGCTAACGATCCTCATTAATCTGCTGATCTTCATCGCGAATAAGCACTTATCCACAGAGGATCGCGATCCTAATAAGAGATCTAGTAAAGAGATCTTTAAATAAAAAAGATCTTCTTTTAATTAACGACGATCCTGAGCGCTTGGTCGATCGTCTAAACTTGAGTAGAATCCTCCCCCCAGGGCAGATCAAGATCGTTCGCAAGTACTTCGAGGTGCAGTTCCATGTTTTATCCAGAGCAATTTGACGTCATCATCATCGGTGGTGGTCATGCCGGTACCGAAGCCGCCATGGCCGCAGCACGTATGGGCCGTCAGACTTTATTACTGACTCACAATATCGACACCCTGGGGCAAATGTCCTGCAATCCGGCGATTGGTGGTATTGGGAAAGGGCATCTGGTTAAAGAAATTGACGCACTTGGCGGCCTGATGGCCACTGCGATCGATCATGCCGGCATCCAGTTTAGAATACTAAACGCCAGCAAAGGCCCTGCGGTCAGGGCAACCCGGGCTCAGGCCGATCGCGTACTGTATCGCCAGGCTGTCCGTACCGCTCTGGAGAACCAACCCAACCTGATGATTTTCCAACAGGCAGTTGAGGATCTGATCGTAGAAAACGATCGTGTCGTTGGTGCAGTGACCCAGATGGGGCTTAAATTCCGCGCCAAAGCGGTAGTACTGACCGTTGGCACCTTCCTGGATGGTAAGATCCACATTGGCCTGGAAAACTACAGCGGTGGCCGTGCTGGCGATCCTCCGTCGATCTCGTTATCACAGCGCCTGCGTGAGCTACCTTTGCGCGTTAACCGTCTGAAAACCGGTACACCACCCCGTATTGATGCACGCACTATCGATTTCAGCGTTCTGGCGGAACAACATGGCGATACGCCGAGCCCGGTGTTTTCCTTCCTGGGCAATTCCAGCCAGCATCCGCAACAAATGCCGTGCTATATCACCCATACCAACGAAAAAACCCACGATGTGATCCGCAATAATCTGGATCGCAGCCCAATGTATGCCGGGATCATCGAAGGGATTGGGCCACGCTATTGCCCATCGATCGAAGACAAGGTGATGCGCTTCGCCGATCGTAACTCACATCAGATCTTCCTGGAGCCGGAAGGGCTGACCAGTAACGAGATCTATCCCAACGGGATTTCCACCAGCTTGCCGTTTGACGTACAAATGCAGATCGTGCGTTCGATGGAAGGGATGCAAAATGCTCGCATCGTTCGCCCAGGTTACGCCATTGAGTATGATTTCTTCGACCCGCGCGATTTGAAGCCCACGTTGGAAAGCAAATTTATCCAAGGATTGTTCTTTGCTGGCCAGATCAACGGCACGACCGGCTATGAAGAAGCAGCGGCACAAGGCCTGTTGGCAGGTCTGAACGCCGGACGTTACGCGGTGGATGATGAAGGTTGGTCACCGCGCCGCGATCAGGCTTATCTGGGCGTACTGGTAGACGATCTCAGCACATTGGGCACTAAAGAACCGTACCGTATGTTTACATCACGTGCCGAATATCGCCTGATGCTGCGCGAAGACAACGCCGATCTGCGTCTGACCGAAAAAGGCCGTGAACTGGGGCTGGTGGACGATATCCGCTGGGCTCGCTACAACGAAAAACTGGAGCATATTGAACAGGAACGCCAGCGCTTGCGCGATATCTGGGTGCACCCGCACTCTGAGAACGTGGAACAGGTAAACGCGCTGTTGAAAGCACCATTGTCGCGTGAAGCCAACGGCGAAGAACTGCTGCGCCGCCCTGAGATGGATTATACCCAACTGACCGGAGTTGCCGCTTTTGCTCCTGCACTGGCAGATACTCAAGCCGCTGAGCAGGTGGAAATTCAGGTGAAGTATGAAGGCTATATCGTGCGCCAGCAGGAAGAGATCGAGAAGCAGCAACGCAACGAGAATACCCTGCTGCCGGTGGATCTTGATTATCGTCAGGTTTCCGGATTATCGAATGAAGTGATCGCCAAGCTTAACGATCATAAACCGAACTCGATCGGCCAGGCCTCACGTATTTCAGGGATCACCCCAGCGGCCATTTCCATTCTGCTGATCTGGCTGAAAAAGCAGGGCTTGCTGCGCCGCAGCGCATAAATCCTGTGCTTTACCAAGGCCGTTTGCTTATCCGTTGAGCAAACGGCCGCTGACATCACCCCACGCCTGAATTATCATAGTCGCCTCATGGCTCAGCACCATTTTGCCTTGCTGTTCCACTTCTGTCAGAGGATTCCGTTGTGCAAAAAAAATTAGATTCGCTGCTCTCAGCGGCAGGAATTGCGCTTCCCGATCAACAAAAACAGCAATTGCTGGGTTATGTCGGTATGCTCGACAAGTGGAACAAGGCCTACAACCTTACTTCGGTGCGCGATCCGCAGCAGATGCTGATACGTCATATTCTCGATAGCATCGTGGTTGAGCCCCATCTGCACGGTTCACGCTTTATTGACGTGGGAACAGGCCCTGGGCTGCCGGGGATCCCACTGGCGATTGTGCGCCCTGACTCGCATTTCACGCTATTGGACAGCCTGGGCAAGCGCGTTCGCTTCCTGCGCCAGGTGCAGCATGAACTGGGGCTGAAAAATATCGAGCCGGTACAGAGCCGTGTGGAAGATTTTCCAGCCGAACCGCCGTTTGATGGTGTGATCAGCCGTGCTTTCGCCTCACTGCAGGATATGTTGGCCTGGTGCCGCCATCTGCCAACCAAAGGAGAGGGGCGTTTTTATGCGCTGAAAGGCGTTCGCCCGGAAGATGAGCTGGCGCAGTTGCCAGCAGGTGTGACTGTAGAGTCAGTGATTCGTTTGCATGTTCCTGAACTGGAAGGGGAACGTCATCTGGTGGTACTAAAGGCAAACTGAGTTTGCTCAGAATCAAATAAGTGCCTGCTAAATGGCGGCGTGGAATGTAAAGATAAGCAGGCTAATCAAATCGACGCTTTTTAAGCGAAATAACTTTTTATTAACATAAAACACTGGTACCAATGCCAATAAGCGCTTAATTGCAGAATGTAATAGTCACGTTAGTGATGATGTGTGAACGATTCCGTCTGGCTGTCGATGTTAATTTAGTGTTGCAATATTCGTCCTGAGAATGTCAAAAGAAGGTTTTTCTTGGGTAGAAAGATTGTTTTTGAAAGGTTAACTTGTAATATTTTGATTTATAATAATTTTTAACCGCTCAAATAGCTAAAGACTCAGGCTGAATCGGTGGAGTATAAATCTATGGTGATTATTATTGTGATCGGATGCACATTTCCTGGCGCAACGCAGGAATAATCAGACAATTAAACCTGTACGATTATTCCGGCTATTTTCTTGCGAAAGCCGCTCGAAAAAGGGAAATTTAAATAATTGTTCACCTTTTCGCTACTTATCGATTGAATTCGTTGGAGTGGCCCGTATAATTTGCTCGTTTTTGGCTGCTTGACTCAAAACAGCAAAGACAGTTTCATACGTCACTCAGCATACCCTTTGGGGTACGGAGAGAACAAACGTCATGTCTGTGTCCCTTTACAGCGGAAAAGTAGCACGCAAACTGCTGTTCCTGCAGTTAATGACCTTTGTTCTGATCAGCGCTGCTTTCGGGTTGAAAAGCCTGGAATGGAGCGGCTCGGCGTTGGCGGGTGGTTTTGCTGCCTGGTTGCCGAATGCCATGTTTATGCTGTTTGCCTTGCGCCATCAGGCGCAAACGCCAGCGCCCGGCAGGGTGGCATGGTCGTTTGCTATTGGCGAGGGATTAAAAGTCGTGATCACCATCGTTTTGCTGATCGTGGCGCTTGGGGTGTTCAAAGCGGCTTTTGTCCCGCTTGGCCTGACCTATTTAGCGGTGTTAGTGGTGCAGATAGTGGCACCGACCGTGATTAACCGTTACCGAACTTAACTAAATAAGGGTAAGAGGCATCATGTCTGCAGGAGCAATCAACACTCCACAGGAGTATATCGGTCACCATCTGACGCATCTTCAGATCGGGACGGGATTCTGGTCGGTTAACATCGACTCGATATTTTTCTCCGTTGTCCTCGGGGTTGTCTTCCTGGCGATTTTCCGCAAAGTGGCTAAAAACGCTACCAGCGGCGTTCCCGGCAAGTTGCAAACCGCCGTTGAACTGCTCGTCGGGTTTGTCGACAACAGCGTTAAAGATATGTACCACGGTAAGAGTAAGGTTATCGCCCCGCTGGCGTTAACCGTGTTCGTCTGGGTGTTCCTGATGAACCTGATGGACCTGATTCCGGTAGATTTCCTGCCGCATCTTGGTACATGGGCTGGGCTGCCTGCGCTGCGCGTGGTGCCTACCGCTGACGTGAACATCACTCTGTCTATGGCCTTGGCCGTATTTGTCCTGATTCTGTTCTATAGCATCAAAATGAAAGGCATTGGTGGGTTTGCTAAAGAGTTAACCATGCAGCCATTCAACCATCCGTTATTTATTCCAATCAACCTGATTCTTGAAGGTGTCAGCCTGCTGTCCAAACCTGTTTCTCTGGGTTTGCGACTGTTCGGCAACATGTATGCGGGTGAGTTGATCTTCATCCTTATTGCCGGCCTGTTGCCGTGGTGGTCACAGTGGGTCCTGAGCTTGCCTTGGGCGATCTTCCACATTCTGATCATTACGCTTCAAGCCTTTATTTTCATGGTTCTGACGATCGTCTATCTGTCGATGGCGTCTGAAGAGCACTGATTTTCTTAAAACACTTGCACTTTTAAACTGAAATAAACTGGAGACTGTCATGGAAAACCTGAATATGGATCTGCTGTACATGGCTGCCGCTATTATGATGGGTTTAGCGGCAATCGGTGCTGCGATCGGTATCGGCATCCTGGGTGGTAAATTCTTGGAAGGCGCTGCACGTCAGCCTGATCTGATTCCTCTGCTGCGTACACAGTTCTTTATCGTTATGGGTCTGGTCGACGCCATCCCGATGATCGCTGTTGGTCTGGGTCTGTACGTGATGTTCGCTGTCGCGTAAGTCGAGATGGTTCTCGACAACGAAACCCCATTATTAACTTTTAAAGAGGCATTGTGCTGTGAATCTTAACGCAACAATCCTCGGCCAGGCTATCTCGTTCATCCTGTTTGTCTGGTTCTGTATGAAGTATGTATGGCCGCCGATCATGGCTGCCATTGAGAAGCGTCAGAAAGAAATTGCTGACGGTCTCGCTTCTGCAGAGCGTGGCAAAAAAGATTTGGACTTAGCGCAAGCCCATGCGACCGACCAGCTGAAAACTGCTAAAGCAGAAGCTCAGGTGATCATCGAGCAAGCCAACAAACGCAAAGCTCAGATCATGGATGAAGCGAAAGCGGAAGCCGAGCAGGAACGTAACAAAATCGTGGCGCAGGCTCAGGTTGAGATCGAAGCCGAACGTAAGCGCGCTCGTGAAGAGTTGCGTAAGCAAGTCGCGATGCTGGCAATTGCTGGCGCCGAGAAGATTATCGAACGTTCCGTGGATGAAGCTGCTAACAGCGACATCGTTGATAAACTGGTCGCTGAACTGTAAGGAGGGAGGGGCTGATGTCTGAATTTGTTACTGTAGCTCGCCCCTACGCCAAAGCAGCTTTTGACTTTGCCGTTGAGAACCAAAGCGTAGAGCGCTGGCAGCAAATGCTGGCGTTTAGTGCTGAAGTCACCCGCAACGAACAGATGGCTGAATTGCTTTCCGGTGCTGTTGCACCAGAAACGCTGTCCAAGACGTTCACTGCGGTATGTGGTGATGAGCTCGACGAACATGGCCAGAACTTTATCCGTGTAATGGCCGAAAATGGACGTTTACTGGTTCTTCCTGCGGTACTGCAACAGTTCATAGAACTGCGTGCTGCGCTGGAATCCACTATCGAAGTCGACGTGCTCTCTTCGAGCGCACTGAGCGATGAACAGCAGGCCAAGATTGCCGCTGCGATGGAAAAACGTCTGTCACGCAAAGTTAAGCTGAATTGCAAAATTGACAAGTCTGTACTGGCCGGCGTAATTATCCGTGCTGGCGATATGGTGATTGATGGCAGCGTTCGCGGTCGTCTTGAACGCCTGGCAGACGTCTTGCAGTCTTAAGGGGACTGGAGCATGCAACTGAATTCCACCGAAATCAGCGAACTGATCAAGCAGCGCATTGCTCAGTTCAATGTGGTGAGCGAAGCTCACAATGAAGGTACTATCGTTTCCGTCAGTGACGGGATCATCCGCGTACACGGTCTGGCCGATGTTATGCAGGGCGAAATGATCGCACTGCCAGGCAACCGTTATGCAATCGCATTGAACCTGGAGCGTGACTCTGTAGGTGCCGTGGTTATGGGTCCGTACGCGGATCTAGCCGAAGGCATGAAGGTAAAATGCACCGGACGTATTCTGGAAGTTCCAGTAGGCCGTGGTCTGCTGGGCCGCGTGGTGAACACTCTGGGTGCACCTATCGACGGTAAAGGCCCGGTTGAGCATGACGGCTTCTCCCCGGTTGAAACCATCGCACCTGGCGTTATCGAGCGTCAGTCGGTCGATCAGCCTGTACAGACCGGTTATAAGTCTGTAGATGCCATGATCCCAATCGGCCGTGGCCAGCGTGAGCTGGTGATCGGTGACCGTCAGACCGGTAAAACCGCTCTGGCGATCGATGCGATCATCAACCAGCGTGATTCTGGTATCAAATGTGTTTACGTGGCTATCGGCCAGAAAGCGTCCACCATTGCTAACGTGGTGCGCAAACTGGAAGAGCACGGTGCACTGGCCAACACCATCGTGGTTGTGGCTACCGCATCTGAATCCGCTGCGCTGCAATACCTGGCTCCATATGCCGGTTGCGCAATGGGTGAATACTTCCGCGATCGCGGTGAAGATGCCCTGATTGTTTACGATGACCTGTCCAAGCAGGCCGTTGCTTATCGTCAGATTTCCCTGCTGCTTCGTCGTCCACCAGGCCGTGAAGCTTATCCTGGTGACGTATTCTATCTGCACTCCCGTTTGCTGGAGCGTGCTGCGCGTGTTAACGCTGAATACGTTGAAGCTTTCACCAAGGGTGAAGTCAAAGGGAAAACCGGTTCACTGACGGCTCTGCCGATCATTGAAACCCAGGCGGGTGACGTTTCCGCGTTCGTTCCGACCAACGTAATCTCGATTACCGATGGTCAGATCTTCCTGGAATCCAACCTGTTTAACTCCGGTATCCGTCCGGCAGTTAACCCGGGTATCTCGGTATCCCGTGTGGGTGGTGCAGCACAGACCAAGATCATGAAAAAACTGTCCGGTGGTATCCGTACCGCTCTGGCACAGTACCGTGAACTGGCTGCGTTCTCTCAGTTCGCTTCCGATCTGGACGATGCAACCCGCAAACAGCTGAGCCACGGTCAGAAAGTGACCGAGCTGCTGAAACAGAAACAGTATGCGCCGATGTCCGTCGCACAACAGTCTCTGGTGCTGTTTGCCGCTGAGCGTGGCTACCTGAACGACGTTGAAGTCGCGAAAGTCGTGAGCTTCGAGGCCGCTCTGGTTGCTTATGCAGATCGCGAGCATGCCGAACTGCTGAACCACATCAACCAAACTGGTGCTTATAACGATGAGATCGAAGGCAAGCTGAAAGGCATCCTCGATAGCTTCATGGCAACCCAGTCCTGGTAACGCACAGTAGCCTGCTGTTGAAAGACAGCAGGCTGTCTGGCAATGAGGAGAAGCAGAGATGGCCGGCGCAAAAGAGATACGTAGTAAGATCGCTAGCGTGCAAAACACGCAAAAGATCACTAAAGCGATGGAGATGGTCGCCGCCTCCAAAATGCGTAAATCGCAGGATCGCATGGCGGCCAGCCGTCCTTATGCAGAGACCATGCGCGAGGTGATCGGTCACCTGGCGTTAGGGAATCTGGAATACAAGCACCCGTACCTGGATGAGCGTGATGTTAAGCGCGTTGGGTATCTGGTGGTGTCTACTGACCGTGGTCTCTGCGGTGGCTTGAACATCAACCTGTTCAAAAAGCTGTTGGCAGAGATGAAAGGCTGGTCTGAAAAAGGTGTCGAAGCTGATTTGGCACTGATTGGCTCAAAAGCAGCCTCTTTCTTTGGTTCCGTGGGCGGCAAAGTGGTAGCCCAGGTGACCGGCATGGGGGATAACCCTTCTCTGTCGGATCTGATCGGCCCAGTGAAGGTGATGCTGCAAGCCTACGACGAAGGTCGTTTGGACAAGCTGTACATCGTCAGCAACAAATTTGTCAATACGATGTCTCAGGAACCGCAGATACTGCAGCTTCTGCCATTACCGCCTTCTGAAGACGGTGAGCTGAAGAAAAAATCCTGGGATTACCTGTATGAACCCGATCCAAAAGTGCTGCTTGATACCTTGCTGCGTCGCTATGTGGAATCGCAAGTTTATCAGGGCGTCGTGGAAAACCTGGCCAGCGAGCAGGCCGCACGAATGGTCGCGATGAAAGCCGCAACCGATAACGGCGGTAGCCTGATCAAAGAGCTGCAGTTGGTATACAACAAGGCGCGTCAGGCCAGCATCACTCAGGAACTCACCGAGATCGTTTCGGGAGCCTCCGCGGTTTAACCAGGTTATTACCCTAAATAGTTCAGATTGCGGGAAGGCGACAACTGGGGCGAGAGAAGGCAGTCAACGCGCCAGCAATTTGAAATAGGCCGGGTAAACGAATTACGTAGAGGATTCAAGATGGCTACTGGAAAGATTATCCAGGTAATCGGCGCCGTGGTGGACGTCGAATTCCCTCAGGATGCCGTACCAAAAGTGTACGACGCTCTTGAGGTTGAAAACGGCACCGAGAAACTGGTGCTGGAAGTTCAGCAGCAGTTGGGTGGTGGCGTGGTTCGCTGTATCGCCATGGGGACCTCAGACGGTCTGCGTCGCGGTCTGAAAGTGACCAACCTGCAGCATCCAATCGAAGTACCGGTAGGTAAAGCTACCCTGGGCCGTATCATGAACGTATTGGGTCAGCCAATCGACATGAAGGGCGACATCGGCGAAGAAGAGCGTTGGGCGATTCACCGTCCGGCGCCAAGCTACGAAGAGTTGTCTAACTCCCAGGATCTGCTGGAAACCGGTATCAAAGTTATGGACCTGATCTGCCCGTTCGCCAAGGGTGGTAAAGTCGGTCTGTTCGGTGGTGCGGGCGTAGGTAAAACCGTAAACATGATGGAGCTGATCCGTAACATCGCGATCGAGCACTCCGGTTATTCAGTGTTTGCGGGCGTGGGTGAACGTACTCGTGAGGGTAACGACTTCTACCACGAAATGAACGATTCCAACGTACTGGACAAAGTTTCCCTGGTTTACGGCCAGATGAACGAGCCACCAGGTAACCGTCTGCGCGTGGCGCTGACCGGTCTGACCATGGCTGAGAAGTTCCGTGACGAAGGCCGTGATGTTCTGCTGTTTGTGGATAACATTTACCGTTATACCCTGGCCGGTACCGAAGTGTCTGCACTTCTGGGCCGTATGCCATCGGCGGTAGGTTATCAGCCAACGCTGGCGGAAGAGATGGGTGTTCTGCAAGAACGTATCACCTCAACCAAGACGGGTTCTATCACCTCTGTACAGGCCGTTTACGTGCCTGCGGATGACTTGACTGACCCATCACCAGCCACCACCTTTGCTCACTTGGATGCAACCGTGGTACTGAGCCGTAACATCGCTTCTCTGGGTATCTACCCGGCCGTTGATCCGCTGGATTCTACCAGCCGTCAATTGGATCCGCTGGTTGTTGGCCAGGAGCACTACGACGTAGCGCGCGGCGTGCAGTCTATTCTGCAACGCTATCAGGAGCTGAAAGATATTATCGCGATCCTGGGTATGGACGAGCTGTCAGAAGATGACAAGCTGGTAGTATCCCGCGCGCGTAAAATCCAACGTTTCCTGTCTCAGCCGTTCTTCGTGGCAGAAGTCTTCACCGGTTCTCCGGGCAAGTTCGTATCGCTGAAAGATACCATTCGTGGTTTCAAAGGCATTATGGAAGGCGACTATGACCACCTGCCGGAACAGGCGTTCTACATGGTTGGCACCATTGAAGAAGCAGTGGAAAAAGCCAAGAAACTGTAACGCCTTGAGAGGAGGGTGATATGGCTATGACTTACCATCTGGATGTTGTCAGCGCGGAAAAACAGATGTTTTCCGGCCTGGTACAGAAGATCCAGGTAACAGGTAGCGAAGGCGAACTGGGGATCTTCCCTGGCCATGCGCCGCTGCTGACTGCCATCAAGCCTGGCATGGTGCGTATTGTTAAACAGCACGGTGAAGAAGAGTTCATCTACCTGTCCGGCGGTATCCTTGAGGTACAGCCGAGCGTGGTCACCGTGTTGGCGGACACTGCCATCCGTGGAACGGACCTTGACGAAGCAAGAGCGCTGGAAGCTAAGCGTAAAGCTGAAGAGCACATCCGTAGCTCTCATGGTGATGTCGACTATGCTCAGGCATCCGCTGAACTGGCGAAAGCGATCGCGAAACTGCGCGTTATCGAACTCACCAGAAAAGCGATGTAAAATCAGGGCGTTGTGCGCAACGCTCAGAATAATAAAGCGGCCCATGTGGTCGCTTTTTTTTTGCTTTAAAATAAGCATTTCAACCGGGTTAACATTGTGATGTATTAGCTTTGTCAGCGGCATTAAAGCGTCTCCGATCGCCGACAGTTTTTTTCGCTACAGGCCGAGATTGTTCTGCTTAGCGGCACGCTTAGAGCCACGCGGCCTGTACTGAATTCGTGTAGAGAAATATGTAGTATTTTTATCACCAAAGAGTTTTACTTTCGTCCATCAAAATGGAGTTATCAGGTTGCTTATGTTGAACAGCGCAATGAGCGTGGTTATCCTCGCCGCGGGCAAGGGAACACGCATGTATTCCGATCTTCCCAAAGTGTTACATCCGTTGGCGGGCAAGCCGATGGTGCAACACGTCATTGACGCAGCTATGAAGCTGGGCGCTCAGAACGTTCATCTGGTTTATGGCCACGGTGGGGACTTGCTGAAAAGCAGGTTAAAGGATGAGGCATTGAACTGGGTGCTACAGGCGGAACAGTTGGGTACCGGTCATGCCATGCAGCAGGCTGCCCCACATTTTGCCGATGATGAAGACGTGTTAATGCTGTATGGCGACGTGCCATTGATTGCCGTCGACACGTTAACGCGCCTGCTGGCAGCAAAACCGCAGGGTGGCATTGGTCTGTTGACGGTAAAACTGGACGATCCGAGCGGTTATGGCCGCATTGTGCGTAGCAACGGTGAGGTTGTTGGTATTGTTGAACACAAAGATGCCAGCGATGAACAACGCCAGATTAATGAAATCAACACCGGTATCCTGGTGGCTAGCGGCCGCGATCTGAAACGTTGGCTGGGGATGTTGAATAACAATAATGCGCAGGGTGAGTTCTATATCACCGATATTATCGCTTTGGCTCATGCCGATGGTAAAAAGATTGAAACAGTGCATCCTGCGCGCCTGAGCGAAGTGGAAGGCGTGAATAATCGCCTGCAATTGTCTCAACTGGAACGCGTCTATCAGGCCGAGCAGGCTGAAAAACTGCTGCTGGCGGGCGTGATGTTGCTGGATCCGGCGCGTTTTGATCTGCGTGGTGAATTGGAACATGGCCGCGATATCTCCATCGATGCCAACGTCATCATTGAAGGCAAGGTTAAGCTGGGTCACCGCGTGAAGATCGGTGCTGGCTGCGTGCTGAAAAACTGCGTGATTGGCGATGATTGCGAGATCAGCCCCTACAGCGTACTGGAAGACGCGCAATTGGAAACCGCGTGCACGGTGGGGCCATTTGCCCGCCTGCGCCCAGGTACAGAGCTGGCTGAGGGGGCACACGTCGGCAACTTTGTGGAAATCAAGAAAGCGCGGTTGGGCAAAGGCTCCAAAGCGGGTCACCTCAGCTATCTGGGGGATGCCGAGATTGGTGCCGATGTGAATATCGGTGCCGGGACTATCACCTGTAACTATGACGGTGCCAACAAACACAAAACCATTATTGGTGACGATGTGTTTGTCGGTTCTGATACCCAGTTGGTGGCCCCGGTGTCAGTGGGTAAAGGTGCCACTATCGCTGCGGGTACTACGGTTACCCAGAATATCGCTGACGATGAGTTGGTGCTGAGCCGCGTTAAGCAAGTTCATATTCAAGGCTGGCAGCGGCCAACGAAGAAAAAGTAACTCGTTCCGCTCCCTCTCCTTATGTGGGAGGGCTGGGGTGAGGGGAATAAGCCACTCCCACCCCTGTTTTGCTCTGTACTTTTATCCTAGAGCGCAGAGCAAAACATAATAACCCCACCATCTACAGGCTCGGGGATGCACGGTAAAAAAACCGGCAAAATCAGGTCAAGGCATCGAAAGCGCCCTGAAAGGCGTTTAATTAGGAATATAAACTGATGTGTGGAATTGTAGGTGCAGTAGCGCAACGTGATATTGCAGAAATCCTGTTAGAAGGTTTACGTCGCCTGGAATATCGTGGGTATGACTCAGCCGGCTTGGCCGTGGTTGATGCTGAAAGTAACGTCAGCCGTTTACGCCGCGTCGGCAAGGTACAAAAACTGGCTGAAGCGGCGGAGCAACATGCTCTGCATGGGGGAACCGGCATTGCTCACACCCGCTGGGCAACGCACGGTGAACCTACTGAGGCGAATGCGCATCCTCATGTTTCTGATTACATCACCGTGGTGCATAACGGCATTATCGAAAACCACGAACCGCTGCGTGAACTGCTGGTTGAACGCGGTTACCGCTTCAGTTCAGAAACCGATACCGAAGTGATTGCTCACCTGGTGCACTGGGAGCAGAAGCAGGGGGGGACGCTACTGGACGTGGTTCAGCGCGTGATCCCACAACTGCGTGGTGCTTACGGTGCGGTGGTGATGGACAGCCGCGATCCCAACGTATTGGTCGCCGCTCGTTCCGGTAGCCCGCTGGTCATTGGCCGTGGTGTGGGTGAAAACTTTATTGCTTCCGATCAACTGGCATTGTTGCCGGTCACTCGCCGCTTTATTTTCCTGGAAGAAGGCGACGTGGTGGAAGTGACTCGCCGCACCGTCAGTATTTTTGATAAGCAGGGTAATGCCGTTGAGCGCCCAGAGATTGAATCTCAGGTGCAATACGATGCCGGTGATAAAGGCGCGTATCGCCATTACATGCAAAAAGAGATTTTTGAACAGCCGATGGCGTTGAAAAACACCCTTGAAGGGCGTTTCAGCCATGGTCAGATCAACCTCAGTGAATTGGGCCCACGTGCCGATGAGCTGCTGGCAAAAGTGCAGCACGTGCAGATCATCGCCTGTGGTACCTCTTATCACTCTGGTATGGTGGCTCGTTACTGGTTCGAAGCGTTGGCGGGGGTGCCATGCGACGTGGAAATTGCTTCGGAGTTCCGTTACCGCAAATCTGCGGTGCGCCCAGGCAGCCTGATTGTAACTCTGTCACAGTCTGGTGAAACGGCCGATACGCTTGCTGCGCTGCGCTTGTCGAAAGAATTGGGTTACTTGGGATCGCTGGCGGTGTGTAACGTTGCCGGTTCTTCTTTAGTGCGTGAATCCGATCTGGCTCTGATGACCAAAGCAGGTACTGAAATTGGTGTAGCCTCCACCAAAGCCTTCACCACCCAATTAGCCGTGTTGCTGATGCTGGTGGCACGCATTGGCCGCCTGAAGGGAATGGCTGAAAGCGTTGAGCATGATATTGTCCACGGTCTGCAAGCGCTGCCAGCGCGTATCGAGCAGATGCTGTCGCTGGATAAGAGCATTGAAGCGCTGGCGGAAGGTTTCTCCGACAAACACCATGCGTTGTTCCTGGGCCGTGGCGATCAGTATCCGATCGCTATGGAAGGAGCGCTGAAGCTGAAAGAAATCTCCTATATTCATGCGGAAGCCTATGCTGCCGGTGAGTTAAAGCATGGTCCATTGGCGTTGATTGATGCAGATATGCCGGTCATTGTGGTTGCTCCTAACAACGAACTGCTGGAAAAGCTGAAGTCCAACATCGAAGAAGTTCGCGCGCGCGGGGGGCAACTGTACGTGTTTGCCGATCAGGATGCCGGTTTTGTCAGCAGCGAAGGTATGACCATCATTCAATTGCCACACGTTGAAGAAATCGTGGCGCCTATTTTCTATACGGTACCGTTGCAGTTGCTGTCCTATTATGTGGCGTTAATCAAAGGTACTGACGTGGATCAGCCGCGTAACCTGGCGAAGTCCGTTACCGTAGAGTGATGGATGGGGTTCTGCCAATAATATCAAAACCGGCCTGTGCGCCGGTTTTTTTTCGGCGTATTAAAATTAACAAAAAGTTAAAATGTGAGATTTCAAAGGCAGGGCCTAATTCAAATAAGATATTGCTTATATAGATGAGAGGTTTCTTATATTTTGACCAGCTAATATGGCATTTTTTACCTGATTATGTTGTCGTACTAATAATCACTCTTATCTTGTTGCCTTATAAAATGCATTAATAATACATCAATCTTATTGAATCGTTTCGTCGATGATACAGTTCAGGTTTTTATAGGTTTGTCTTGATGATGGTTTTATAGTTAAGAAAAAACATATACTCTTCATACTTCAGTTTGCTTGAGTGTTGGTTACACGTGTTTACCCGAGTCAGATATAGGGATTCACGCGTTTGCCACCTGCAAGCAACTCGAATTATTTGATCGCCTTGGTGGCTCTGGGTCTTGATCGTTTTGATGATTCGCTAAAAAATAATGACTTGATGCTTAGGGTAACGCTTACCATACGTTGACGTAGCGTTATTACTCAAATATTTATATGCTTTGCTAAGATACATTATTTATATTTATGTGTGTTTGACTGACTTTATCGGCTCTTTCGTGAAGGGATGTCTTCATATTTAAAAGGAATTAAAGAAAAATGTGGGCAGTAGAGATTAAAGGAATTTATAAAAATTATTTATTGGGGCAGTCCAAGGTCGAGGCATTAAGGGATATTAATATAAAAATTGCCTCGCAACGTTTCACCGTATTATCTGGCCAGTCTGGGAGTGGCAAAACGACGTTATTGAATGTCATCGGCGGTATCGATCGCCCCGATCGGGGTAGCCTGATGATTGCCGGGCAAGAGATGTCGCGGCTGAATGACGATCAGCGCAGTGCATTTCGCGCCCGCAACCTTGGATTTATTTTTCAGAACTTTAATTTAATCCCCGTCTTAAGCGTTTGGGAAAACGTTGAAATCCCGCTGATCTTGCAAGGCACAACGGTTGCGCAGCGAAAATCCGCCATCATGAATATGCTGGAAACCGTCGGTTTGGCGGACAAAGCGCGATCGCTTCCCGGGCAGCTTTCCGGTGGGCAACGTCAGCGCGTTGCGATCGCCCGGGCCCTCATCCATCGCCCTTCTCTGGTACTGGCGGATGAACCGACGGCTAATCTGGACAGCAAAACCGGCAACTCTATTTTGCAGTTGCTGCGGCGTTTGCAGCAGGAACATTCGGTAACGGTGGTCTTTTCTTCCCATGACCCGCAGGTCATTGCGGCAGCAGACGATCTCTATCAGGTGCATGACGGTAATGTAATCCGCATTGCCATGCAGTAAGTTTCCCGCTGGAGAAAATTATTATGCAAACATTCAAGCTGGCCTTACGCAACTTACTGCGTAACAGACGCCGGACGCTATCGACTCTTTGCGCGATCACCGTCGGTGCCGTCGGCATTTTGCTGTTTGGTGGCTACAACCGTTCCATTGAATACAGTCTGCAAACTACCTTTGTTCGTGACACCGGCCATCTGCAAATACAGCATAAGGATTACTTGCTGAATGGTTCGGCCAACCCGGCAGAGTACAGTATCAAAAACTACCAGAAAATCATGGCGCTGATTGAGCAGGATCCCGAGCTAAGCCAGATGGTGGTGGTTAAAACCCCGGTGCTGATCCTGAATGGTATCGCCGGAAATTATGCGGCTGGCACTTCCCGTCCCGTATTGATTTACGGCAGCGAAGCTGTGGGTCAAGCAGCGTTGAACAAATGGGATGAGTATCATCTCGGCAAAGGGAGACAGGAGAGGACACTCAACGAACATGCCCCCGATGCCGCCATGATCGGCGCAGGCGTGGCGCGGATGCTGCAGTTATGTGATTTTGTTACTGACCAACCCTGTGGTAGTTCGGCACCTCCGGTAGATAACAATACGACGGTGCTTCCTGACGATCTGATGCAACTCGCTCAGCAGACGCGGGAGGAAAGGAAGCCGCCAACTGGAGATCAAATCGAACTGTTGGCGGCCTCGGTTGGTGGAGCACCTAATATCATTCGTGCAAAGGTCGAGGGCGTGCAGCCGCAGGCCGCCAGAGAGTTGGATGACAGCTACGTTGGTATTCATCTGGCACAAGCTCAGCAACTGGTGTTTGGTCGTAGTCAACCGGGCGTCACGGCCATTACTCTGCAGCTGCGTAGTACGGAACAACTGGAAGCGGCTCGCGCTCGTCTGCAGCAGTTATTCAAAACCACGCTGGTTGATGAACCCTTGGTTGTTTATGATTTTTCTCAGTTACAGCCGTTATATAACCAGATCCTGGATATGTTCGGTAAGATATTTCATTTTCTGCTGGCACTGATTTTATGTATTGCGTTGTTCACCATCAGTAACACCATGAGCATGGCGGTTCTGGAGCGCACGATTGAGATCGGTACGCTACGAGCGGTGGGGCTTAAGCGTCAGGACATCCAGCGTTTGTTTCTTAATGAAGGCGTTTTACTGGGTATAATCGGCTGTATTACCGGGATTACTCTTTCACTGTTTCTGGCCTATCTCATTAATCGCTCGGGCCTGACCTGGCATCCACCTGGGGTGATTGCGCCAATCCCAATCAAGATAAGGATCTGGGGGGAATGGACGATGCTGCTAAGCGTTCTGGCGATTCTGATGGTTGCTGCGGTGTTTTCATCTTGGTGGCCTGCCCGGCGAGCGGCAAACGTTCGTATCGTCCAAGCTCTGCGACATGCTTGATCCCATCGTAATGGAGGATGGGAAGTTATTGTTTTACTTACAAGGAAGATTCACATCATGATGAGATTCTCATTGATCTCTGGCCTGTTGTTCAGCCTGTTTGCCAGCGGCCAAGCATTGGCTACGCTCAGCGCTCAAGACATCTTGAAAAAAAGCGATGAGGTTCGTAACCCGAGCCGCTCTTTCAGCTTGAGCACTACCCTGGTCAGCTATAAAAACGGCAAGCAGTTTGAAACCAGCACTTTGCGTCTCTATTCCCGCGCCTATCCGAGCGGCCAGTTTCGCAGTCTGGTGAAGTTTGTCAGCCCTCAGCGGGATGCCGGTAAGTTAACGCTGAAGAGCGGCCAAGATCTGTGGCTGTATGATCCTGCCAGCCAGGCTAGCGTGCCTATTTCCCCCCAGCAGCGCCTGTTGGGGCAGGCTGCCAACGGTGACGTAGTGACGGCAAACTGGAATTACGACTATCAGGCCACCTTAGTGAAAGAAGAGCAGGTATTGGATGGAGAACGGCAGCTGCGGGACTGTTATCGCCTGCATCTGGTGGCGCGCAATTCTGACGCCGCCTATCCCTCTATGGAGCTTTGGGTTGATAAACAGGATTTCAAAAGCTGTAAAGCCGAGTTTTATGCCGTTAACGGCAGTTTGCTCAAGACCACCTATTTCCGTGGTTACCAGCCGGTGCTGGGTGGAAGCCGCCCAACGGAAGCGGTGATTATCGATGGCATAAATTCGCAATTGGTTACCGTGCTCAAGCACCAGGATTTTGCCTGGTATGACGTTCCAGAGGCCTGGCTGCAGCGTGATTACCTGCCGCACTTCAAGGATGACTGACGGATGAAGAAAGCGCGACACTCTTCTTTATCATGGATAGCGGCGTTATCGGTTCTGTGTGGCCACTCAGCCTATGGAGAAGATGCCACGCTGGCCGCTTTGGATCTGGCCGACAACACGAAATTCTCTTCCACGGAGAGCAAAAAGCTCAACATGTCGGCTGAAGCGGCCAGCAGCGTGAATGAGAATGGCGGCAACCAGCAGCGAGTTTCGCTCGATCTGCGCTGGGATGCTCCTCTGGCGATCACTCCCTCTCAGGACTGGCGCTTTGTGCTGGCTAACCGTTTTGATAGCCGTTTCTCCCCGGGTTTACGCAGTGACAGCAGCGTGAACTCGCTAAAAGAAGCCTATCTGACTTATCGTGTAACGCCGCGTTTACTGCTGGATGCAGGGCGCGTCAACACGCGCTATGGCTTGGCATTCGGTTATAACCCTACCGATTTTCTTGGCGAGGGCACGGTGCGCTCTGTAACCTCTGCCGACCCAGAAACGTTGAGAAATAACCGCCTGGGTAATGCCATGCTGCGTTGGCAATATTTGTGGGATCAAGCCGCGTTGACCGCCATCTGGTCGCCTAAGCTCAGCGATCGTCCAAGCCAGCAAAGTGCCAGCCTGGATTGGGGGGCCAGCAACCCCAGGCAGCGTCTATTGCTGGTGGGCAGCTATAAATGGGCGGAAAATCTGAACCCGCAAGGGTTACTGCTCGCTGAGCAAGGCCGCTCGCCGCAGTTGGGTTTCAACCTTTCACGGGTGCTCTCCCATTCCACGCTGCTCTACACCGAGTGGGCCGGAGGGCGTCAGCCTTACGGTTGGCAAACCGCATTGCCTGAGTCATTGCAGGAAAGCCGCTGGCGTAATCGCCTGGCTTATGGGGTGACCTGGAGTGGGGAAAATCGCTTAACGCTGCGCGCTGAGGGCCATTATAACGGCAGCGCTGATAACCGGCGGGCGCTGGATTTCCTTGCCAGCCAACCTCCTTATGCCCTGGCTCAAGGGGGAGTTTCTTTTGGTGAGGCCCCATTACAGGCACAAAACTGGCTGATGCCCCGTCGCTCCGTGCTGCTCCAGGCCTACTGGAAAGATATCGTTGATCATTACGATATTAACGCGATCTGGCAGCGCGATCTGCAACAGCAGCGGAATATGGGGTTTGCCGAAGTCCGTCGTCATATTGGCCCGGTGGATCTGGCCTTACAGTGGCAGAAAATCTATCGTTTTGAAGCATCGCAGGTGGAACCGGTGCGGCCAGAACGGCGTTGGCAAATGTCGCTTACCTATTATTTCTAGGCGTGAACGGCGTAATAATATGCGGATTTAAACCCGGCTGGCAGTGAAAATCTGCCAGTAAGATATTATTATCTTGATGATTTTTAAGTTAATTAACCTGTTTTTGGGGTGACTGTAATATAACTGTCATATTTCGTACATTTTTCTGTCACTAAACTGTCCTATTTTCCCTCTTGCAACAATACTTACTCTGATGAAAACAACTCAAAGTTGATTTTTGAATATCCCATTAGGAGGGATTATGAAACTGATGCGTACCACCGTCGCCAGTATTGTGGCAGCGACTTTTTCCCTGGCCTCTGTGTCTGCGTTCGCTGCTGCTAGCCTGACCGGTGCAGGTGCGACATTCCCCGCTCCGGTTTACGCCAAGTGGGCAGATTCTTATCAGAAAGAAACCGGCAACAAAGTTAACTATCAGGGGATCGGCTCCTCTGGCGGCGTGAAGCAAATCATCGCCAACACCGTTGACTTTGGCGCTTCCGATGCCCCGCTGTCTGACGACAAACTGGCTGCAGACGGCCTGTTTCAGTTCCCTACCGTGATTGGCGGCGTGGTGTTGGCAGTGAACATTCCGGGCATCAAATCCGGCGAACTGACCCTGGATGGTCAAACCTTGGGTGATATCTACCTGGGTAACATCAAAAAATGGAATGACCCGGCGATCGTTAAGCTGAACCCTGGCGTGAAGCTACCGGATCAGAACATTGCGGTGGTACGCCGCGCAGACGGTTCCGGCACCTCTTTCGTCTTCACCAGCTACCTGTCTAAAGCTAACGCACAGTGGAAAGAGAAAATCGGTGCAGGTTCAACCGTTAACTGGCCGACTGGCCTGGGTGGCAAGGGGAATGACGGTATCGCGGCGTTTGTTCAGCGCCTGCCTGGCTCTATCGGTTATGTTGAATACGCCTATGCCAAGCAAAATAACCTGGCTTACACTAAACTGGTGTCAGCAGACGGCCAGCCGGTCAGCCCCACTGAAGAGAGCTTCAGCGCAGCGGCCAAAGGCGCGGACTGGAGTAAAACTTTTGCTCAGGACCTGACCAACCAGAAAGGCGACAACGTCTGGCCGATCACCTCCACCACCTTTATCCTGGTACACAAAGAGCAGAAGAAGCCAGAACAAGGCGCAGAAGTGCTGAAGTTCTTTGACTGGGCTTACAAAACCGGTGCCAAACAGGCCAGCGAACTGGATTACGCCACATTACCACCAGAAGTGGTTGAGCAAATCCGTGCTGCCTGGAGAACTAATATCAAAGACAGTTCCGGTAAAGCGTTGTTCTAACTATGCAGGGGGTGCGGCATAGGCCGCGCCTCAGCCTGATGTGTCAGGGCTCAGCGTGCTGGGCCCTCCAAGCTTTAACAGAAGAGTAATCTATGGCTGGATCTAGGCCGACCATTAAACCACCAAGTAAAAATGGTGACATTATCTTCGGCGCGCTGGTTAAACTGGCAGCGCTGGTTACCCTATTGTTGCTGGGCGGCATTATTGTTTCGCTAATTATCGCCTCCTGGCCAAGCATGCAGAAGTTCGGCTTCGCCTTCCTGTGGACCAAAGAGTGGGATGCCCCGGCTGAACAGTTTGGTGCGCTGGTGCCGATCTACGGCACGGTGGTGACCTCGCTGATTGCCTTGATCATCGCCGTACCGGTCAGTTTTGGTATCGCCCTGTTCCTGACCGAGCTGGCACCCAACTGGCTCAAACGCCCGCTGGGCATCGCTATTGAGCTGCTGGCGGCGATCCCTAGCATTGTTTACGGCATGTGGGGCCTGTTCGTGTTTGCCCCGCTTTTTGCCCAATATTTCCAGACACCGGTTGGCAACGTGCTTTCCGGTATCCCGATTGTCGGTGAGTTGTTCTCCGGCCCGGCGTTTGGTATCGGGATCTTGGCCGCCGGTGTGATCCTGGCGATCATGATTATTCCCTACATTGCCGCAGTAATGCGCGACGTGTTTGAACAAACCCCGGTGATGATGAAGGAGTCGGCTTACGGCATCGGCTGCACCACCTGGGAAGTGATCTGGCGCATCGTGCTGCCTTTCACCAAAAACGGCGTGATTGGCGGCATCATGCTCGGGCTCGGGCGTGCGCTGGGGGAAACCATGGCGGTGACCTTTATCATCGGCAACACCTACCAGCTCGACAGCTTCTCGCTGTTTATGCCGGGCAACAGTATTACCTCGGCGCTGGCTAACGAATTCGCGGAAGCGGAGTCTGGGCTGCACACTTCTGCACTGATGCAGTTGGGGCTGATCCTGTTTGTTATCACCTTTATCGTCCTGGCGCTGTCGAAGTTTATGATTTTGCGCCTGGCTAAGAACGAGGGACGCTAACGTGGCAACGATGGATATGCAAAACTCCGCAGCGCTGGCTGAAAGCCGCCGCAAAATGCAGGCCTGGCGCCGCCAGAAAAACCGCCTGGCGCTGTTTCTGTCGATGGCGACCATGGTATTTGGCCTGTTCTGGCTGGTGTGGATCCTGTTTTCTACCGTGACCAAAGGCATCGACGGCATGTCGCTGGCGCTGTTCACTGAGATGACACCACCGCCGAATACCGCCGGTGGCGGCCTGGCTAACGCCATCGCCGGCAGCGGCCTGCTGATCCTGTGGGCAACCATTTTCGGTACGCCGCTCGGCATTATGGCGGGGATCTACCTGGCAGAATACGGCCGTAAATCCTGGCTGGCGGAAGTGATCCGCTTTATCAACGACATTCTGCTGTCTGCGCCGTCGATCGTGGTGGGCCTGTTCGTTTACACCGTGGTGGTGGCGAAAATGCAACACTTCTCCGGCTGGGCGGGGATTATCGCGCTGGCCCTGTTGCAGATCCCGATTGTGATCCGCACCACCGAGAACATGCTCAAACTGGTGCCGGATACACTGCGTGAAGCGGCCTATGCCTTGGGCACGCCGAAATGGCGCATGATCTCGGCGATCACCTTAAAGGCCTCGGTTTCCGGCATTATCACCGGCGTGCTGCTGGCGATCGCCCGTATTGCGGGGGAAACCGCGCCGCTGCTGTTCACTTCGCTGTCGAACCAGTTCTGGAGCACGGATTTGATGCAGCCGATCGCCAACCTGCCGGTGACCATTTTCAAATTCGCCATGAGCCCGTTTGCCGAATGGCAACAGCTGGCCTGGGCTGGGGTGCTGTTGATCACCCTGTGCGTACTGTTACTGAATATCCTGGCGCGTGTGGTTTTCGCCAAGAAAAAGCATTCATAAAAATTTAAGCGCTGGCTTGGCTGGCGCGGTGAAAAGAGAGAAGTCTTGATGAGTATGGTTGACTCTACTTCCAGCAGCAAAATTCAGGTACGCGATCTGAACTTTTACTATGGCAAATTCCATGCGCTGAAAAACATTACGCTGGATATTGCCAAGAATAAGGTCACCGCATTTATCGGCCCGTCCGGCTGTGGTAAATCCACGCTGCTGCGCACCTTCAACAAGATGTACCAGCTCTATCCTGAACAACGTGCTGAAGGCGGTATCCTGCTGGATGGACAAAATATTCTGACCGATAACCAGGATATTGCCCTGCTGCGCGCCAAAGTGGGCATGGTATTCCAGAAACCGACGCCGTTCCCGATGTCGATTTACGACAACATTGCCTTTGGCGTACGCCTGTTCGAGAAACTGTCGCGTGCCGATATGGACGAGCGCGTGCAGTGGGCACTGACCAAAGCGGCGCTGTGGACTGAAACCAAAGACAAGCTGCATCAGAGCGGCTACAGCCTGTCCGGCGGCCAGCAGCAGCGCTTGTGCATTGCGCGCGGTATTGCCATTCGCCCGGAAGTGCTGTTGCTGGATGAACCTTGCTCGGCGCTGGATCCGATCTCTACCGGTAAAATTGAAGAGCTGATCAGCGAGCTGAAGTCTGACTATACCGTGGTGATCGTGACCCACAATATGCAGCAGGCGGCGCGCTGTTCTGATTCCACCGCATTTATGTATCTGGGTGAGTTGATCGAGTTCAGTGATACTGACACCCTGTTCACTGCGCCGCAGAAGAAGCAGACCGAAGATTACATTACTGGCCGTTATGGTTGATGAGGATGCATCATGGATAACCTGAATTTAAACAAACATATTTCCGGTCAGTTCAACGCAGAGCTCGAGCACATCCGCACCCAGGTGTTGACCATGGGCGGGCTGGTGGAACAACAGCTGACTGACGCGATCACCGCGATGCATAATCAGGACGGTGAGTTGGCCAAGCGCGTGATCGAAGGCGATGCCAAGGTCAACATGATGGAAGTGGCGATCGACGAAGCCTGCGTACGCATCATTGCCAAACGCCAGCCAACGGCCAGCGATCTGCGCCTGGTGATGGCGATCATCAAAACTATTTCCGAGCTGGAGCGCATCGGCGACGTGGCGGACAAAATCTGCCGCACCGCGTTGGAGAAATTTTCCCATCAGCACCAACCATTGCTGGTGAGCCTGGAGTCGCTTGGCCGCCATACCGTGCAGATGCTGCACGACGTGCTGGATGCCTTTGCGCGTATGGATCTGGATGAAGCGATCCGCATCTACCGTGAAGATAAAAAAGTCGACCAGGAATATGAAGGCATCGTGCGTCAACTGATGACCTACATGATGGAAGATTCGCGCACCATTCCAAGCGTGCTGACCGCGCTGTTCTGCGCCCGCTCAATCGAGCGTATCGGCGATCGCTGCCAGAATATCTGCGAATTTATCTTCTACTTCGTTAAAGGCCAGGATTTCCGTCATCTGGGCGGCGATGCGCTGGAAACGCTGCTGTCTGAAAGCAAAGACGAGAAAAAAGCGTAAATCCCCCAATGAGTTACCTACAAAGGCGCTGAAAACAGCGCCTTTTGTACATTTAAAAGCCGCAAAGTTAAAATAGTTATAAATATAGCGTTTAATATTATTTCCTGACCTAAGTGAGGCTTGCTAGCTTGTCGATCAGCAGAACATCAATCCTTTTAGGAGCCTCTCATGAAACAGCGCGTTTTAGCTTTAACTCTGTTAGCCAGCCTGACCAGCCTTGTTGTGGGGGCTGCCCATGCCGATAAACTCGACGACATTAAAAAAGCCGGTGTGGTGCGCATTGCGGTATTCGACAGTAACCCGCCGTTTGGCTACATCGACCCGCAAAGCAAAAAGCTGGTGGGCTATGACGTGGATGTGGCAGATGCCATTGGTAAAGCGCTGGGCGTAAAAGTCGAACTGCGTGCCACCAACCCGGCCAACCGTATTCCTCTGCTGGTGTCCAACAAGGTCGATCTGATCGCCGCTAACTTCACCATTACCGATGAACGCGCCAAAGAAGTGAACTTCAGCGTGCCCTATTTCGCCACCGGCCAGAAGTTTATTGCTCATAAAGGCGTGCTGAAAACCCCGGAAGACATCAAGAAACTGCGCATTGGTGCAGATAAAGGCACGGTGCAGGAAATTACCCTGCGCGAGCATTACCCCACCGCGAAAGTGATCTCTTACGACGATACGCCGCTGGCGTTTGTTGCACTGCGCAACGGCAACGTACAGGCGATTACTCAGGACGACGCCAAGCTGGTTGGTCTGTTGGGCAACCTGCCTGCTGCGCAAAAAGCGGATTTTGAGATTTCCCCGTTCAGCATCACCAAAGAGTACCAGGGCGTTGGCATTCCTAAGGGTGAAGAGCGCCTGACCGCCACCATTAACGATACGCTGATCAAGCTGGAACAAGACGGTGAAGCGGTGAAGCTTTACGATCGCTGGTTCGGCCCGGAAACCAACTCCGCTCAGCCGCGTGGCAGCTTCAAGATTGGCCCGTTGGATCAACAGCCTAAAGCCTAATCTCCCGGTGCCCTCTCCGGTTGGGGAGGGCACCGGTGAGGGGAAATACCGCACATGAATTTGCAACAACTCTCAGATTGGCTGCTGGCACCGCACTATCTGAGCTGGCTCTGGCATGGCTTCCTGCTGACGCTCTGGCTATCGGCCTGCGCCGGGCTGGCTGCCACGCTGCTGGGATTTGCTCTGGCCGCTATGCGCGATAGCCCCCTGCGCCCCTTAAGCTGGCTGGCGGTGGCTTACAGCGCGCTATTTCGTAATACTCCCCTGCTGGTGCAACTGTTCTTCTGGTATTTCGCCGCCGGGCAAATCCTGCCCTCAGGCGCGATGCAGTGGCTAAATGCTCCACATGCGTTGGGATGGCTCGAATGGCCCTCGTTTGAGTTTCTGGCGGGTTTCTTTGGCCTGACGCTCTATTCCACTGCCTTTATTGCCGAAGAGATCCGCTCCGGTATCCGTGGCGTTGCCGCCGGGCAAAAGCACGCCGCCAACGCGCTGGGGCTGACCGGCTGGCAATCTATGCGCTATGTGGTGTTGCCGCAGGCGCTGAAAATCGCTTTCCCGCCGCTGCTGGGGCAGTACATGAACCTGATCAAGAACTCCTCCCTGACCATGGCCATCGGCGTGGCGGAGCTGTCTTACGCTTCGCGCCAGGTAGAAACCGAAACCTTGCGCACCTTCCAGGCGTTTGGCGTGGCGACGGTGCTGTATATCGCTATTATCGCCCTGCTGGAAGGCTGGGGCATGTGGCGCCAACAGCGCAAACCGCTTGGGGGGCACTAAGATGGATTTCACCGTTATTCAGGAAAACTTAGGCTACCTGCTGTGGGGGACTTTCCCTGATGGGCCTCTGGGCGGTGCGGCATTGACGTTAGCGATCAGCCTGATGGCCGGGGTCGCCTCGGCGATCTTGGGCACTTTGCTGGGCGTGGCGCTGGCGATGTCGCGCGGTGCGTTGGCTGGGCTACTGGCGGCGGTGTTAGGGTTTTTCCGCGCCATCCCGGTGATCATGCTGATTTTCTGGACCTATTTCCTGCTGCCGATGGTGTTTGGAGTCGATATCCCGGAAATCACCACCGTAGTGTGCGCGCTGGCGCTGATCGCCGCGGCCTATCTGGCCCATGCCGTAAAGGCGGGGATCGTCGCCATCGGTGCCGGGCAGTGGCAGGCAGGGCTCTCTTTGGGGTTGAACCGCTGGCAGGTGCTGTTGCTCATCGTTCTGCCGCAGGCGTTGCGCATGATGGTGCCTTCGTTTATCAACCAGTGGATCTCATTGATTAAAGATACGTCGCTGGCCTATATCGTTGGCGTCGGTGAACTGACCTTCCTGGCAACTCAGGTGAATAACCGCAGTATGGTGTACCCGATGGAGGTGTTTCTGTTTGTGGCGCTGGTGTACTTCATCTTCTGCCTGACGCTGGATATCTTGGCGAACGCGCTGAACAAGCGCTTCAGCCCACAGGCCAAAGTGCCGAAACGTGGCTGGCGCTGGTGGCGCAACCGGCCAGCGTTATCGGCCAGTTAAACTCGCTGTAACACACAATTCCTTCGTCTCTGTAAGCAAGATGTAATGGGAATTGCCGTAAACAGAGCGCAATCCCATGAAACAAGAGTGAGCGGCAATTGCAGGGCCCAAGGCGGGGCCCTGCACCCGCGCCCACGCTTAACACGCCCTGCCCGCTGCGCGGGTACCTTCGCTGCACCCCCGTTGCCGGGCGGGTCGGCTACGACAGGCGTCCCTTCCTGTCTCGCCTAAATCGGCCGTCCGTGGCCGATTTCCCCTAGCAACGAAGTCTTGCTCAGCAGGCCATGATGCGCTTAACGTCAACACCCTAATCTGTGAGTACCGGGTAACCTTTACAATCTCGCTGATAACAGCGTGTCAAACCTATCGTTGGTGGGATGAGCACAGGTGTTGACGCCATTGAAGGCGCCGAACGGAGACACGGCGCATAGGCAAAATCGCCATGGAGGGCGATTTTAGGCGAGATGAACAGGGATGTGAATCGTAGCCGGCCGTGATGCGCGGTGGCGGAGTGAGGGTAGCCGCGCAGCGGCCGCCTGATAGGGCAAGGGCCGGGGTGCTGGGGGCTGGCTCTTGAGCCCCCAGCTCGGTCGCGTTCACCACATAGCCAAGTGAACAGAACATGCTTAGCGACCGAAACAATGACTCGAACCCCTTGTCTCAATATGTGAACATTACAGCAACTGCCCCAGATTGACGTATTTGGTTTCCATGTACTCATCCAGGCCAATGTCCGAGCCTTCACGCCCTAAGCCAGACTCTTTCACCCCACCAAAAGGTGCCACTTCGGTGGAGATAATCCCTTCGTTGATGCCGACCATGCCGCTTTCCAGCGCCTGGCTGACGCGGAAGGCGCGCGCCAAATCGCGGGTATACAGATAAGCCGCCAGCCCGAACGGCGTCGCATTGGCGCGCTCAATGGCTTCTTGCTCATCGCTAAAGCGGAAACAGGCGGCCAGTGGGCCGAAGGTTTCTTCATGTGCCAACTGCATCTGTTCGTTGGCCTCTGCCAGCACGGTGGGCTGGAAGAACGATCCCCCCAGCGCATGGCGCTCGCCGCCGCACATCAGTTTGGCACCCAGCTTCAGCGCATCCTGCACGTGGGCTTCTACTTTTTCTAGCGCTTTCAGATGGATCAACGGCCCCTGCTGCGCCCCCGGCGTCATACCCGGTGCCACTTTTAACGCCTGAGCCGCTTCGGTCAGCTTCTGGACAAAGCGATCGTAAATACTGGCCTGAATATAGAAACGGTTAACGCACACGCAGGTTTGCCCGCTGTTGCGGAATTTTGCTGCCATCGCACCGGCCACGGCGGCGTCGAGATCCGCATCGTCGAACACGATAAACGGCGCATTGCCACCCAGCTCCAACGACAGCTTTTTCACCGTATCGGCCGCCTGGCGCATCAATAATTTACCGGTAGGCGTGGAGCCAGTGAAGGAGACTTTACGCACCAGCGGGCTGGCCATTAATGTTTCACCGATAGCCACGGTATCCCCGGAAACCGCATTGATCACGCCCGCAGGAACTCCGGCCTGTTCCGCCAGCACGATCAGCGCAAAGGCCGAAAGCGGCGTTTCATTGGCCGGTTTTATTACCGCCGTGCAGCCAGCGGCCAGCGCTGGGCCGAGCTTGCGCGTCAGCATCGCCAGCGGGAAGTTCCACGGGGTGATGGCGGCAATCACGCCAACCGGCTCCTTGAACGTAAAGATCTGGTTGCCTGCTTTGGTTGCCGGAATGGTTTTACCGTTGGCGCGTTTGGCTTCTTCGGCAAACCATTCGATAAAGCTGGCGGCATAGGCCACTTCGCCGGTCGCTTCGCTCAGCACTTTGCCCTGCTCGGTGACCATCAATTCCGCCAGCGCTTTTTGATGCTGCATGATCAACTGGAACCAGCGTTGCAAAATTTCTGCGCGCGCCTTGGCGGTTAGCGCACGCCAGGCCGGGAGTGCGGCCGCTGCGGCGGCAATCGCCGCCGTGGTTTCTGCGCGGCCAGCCAGCGCCACATCGGCCACCTTTTCGCCGTTGGCTGGGTTGTCCACCGAATAGGTTTGGGCTGTGGTTTGCCATGCCCCGTTGCAATACCAACCGGTGCGCAACAGTGAAGAATAAGCCGTCATGCAATGTTCCTTTTTTCTACGTTATCCAGGGCGAATAAACCGCGTGCCGGGCGGCTTTCGCGAGCAATCCGCTTACCGGCGGTGTAGTCGTTAATCAGATCGCACGGCGTGTAATTGCGTTCTAATTCATAGCGTTCGTCTTCGCTAAGTGGCGTGTTCAGTGCCGCCACCGCGCTGTCGATCTGTTGGACGGAGTCAGCGCCCACCAGCATGCAATCCACACCAGGGTGGTTAATCACCCAAGCCTGGGCGATCTGTGCTGGGGGAACACCGCGCAGTTGCGCGACATGGCTGACCGACTGTGCAACGTTAAGCGAAGTGGCATCAGCATACATTTCCTGGGTGAAAAAGTCGGTTTTGTTACGCACGGAATTGAAATCGCAGCTCAACAAGCCGCGCGCCAGCGGGCTGAATACCGAAACGCCCAGCCCCTGATCGCGGCAGAACGGGATCATTTCGCGCTCTTCTTCGCGGTAAGCGCAGTTAAGCTGCAGCTGCATGTTGATCGGCTTGGCGTAGCCGTTACGCTCACAGCACCACAGGATCTTGGCCAACTGCCAGGTCGTCATGGTGGAAACGCCCACATAGCGCGCTTTGCCAGAGCGCACGATATCGTTCATGGCGGCCCAGGTTTCTTCGATCGGCGTGTTGACGTCGAAGTAGTGCAGCATATAGATATCCACGTAGTCGGTGCCGAGGCGGCGCAGGCTGGCGTCGATGCTCTCCATAATGTGCTTGCGTGAGTGCCCTTGGTTATTGAGGCCAGCGCCGATCGGGTAGCCCACTTTGGTGGTCAGCACCAGTTCGTCACGGTTGGCGATGCGGTTAATCACCCGCCCGACCACTTCTTCCCCTGCGCCGCTGGAGTAAAAGTCGGCGAGATCGATAAAGTTAATCCCGTTCTCCAGGGCGTGGCGGATCAATGGCTCGCTCTGCGCTTCATCAAAAATCCACGGCTTCCACTGCTTGCTGCCCATATTCATGGTGCCCAGGCACAAACGCGAGACTTTCAGGCCACACTGGCCAAGATTGACGTATTCCATGGTACTTTCCTCAGGCTTTTGGCGTATAGAACGGGTTACCCAACTGTGGCAAGGCTTGGGTTAACTGATGGCGCGTTGGTAATTTTTCCATCGCCGCATAGATCGCTTGAGTACAAGCACGATAGTTGTTGCGGTAAACCTCATCAATATCGTCACAACCAGGGTTCACCCAGTTGGCGGTGACGATGCACCATTCATCCTCGGCCTGAGCCGGCAGAATGCCTTCCAGCAGCGCCTCGGTGACCGCTTTGGCGATCGCCGCCTGTGAGGCTCCCCAGGTGGCGTTGCCGTGCAGTTCACCGCTGATTTCCGCTTTGTTAACGTACAGCGTCATCGGTTTGGCCGGGACGTTAGGCTTGATCACCACCATGAACGGGCAGTGGCCTTGGCTGGGCGAGGCCAGGCTGGCAGAGAACGCTTGGCCGACCACGCCATTACGCGGACCGATCATGATATTGATGTGTGAGGCATTCACGCCATTACCTGCAAAGCCTTCACCGATATACATTTCCACTAAAAGATCTCCTGTTTTTCAAGATGATGTTATTTCGCTACTGCGGCGAATGCGTTCTCTGCCTGAGGCTGTGAGTCCTGTGCGGCATCCACCAGCGTCAGCCCTTTGGTTTCCGGTGCCCAGGCGATGGAAACAATTGCGCCAATAATCAGAATCAATGCCAGCATGCCGGTCGTGGCGGGCATACCGTAATGTGCAATCGAGAGTGGCAGCAGGCTGGTGCCGATAGCAGAACCCAACCGGCTGATTGACAAGGAAAAACCCACCCCCATGGAGCGAACTTCAGTGGGGAAGCTTTCGGCTGGGAATACGCCCACCAGATTGCTGACTGCCGACATGACCAGCGTAAAAGCGGCAAAGATGGCGATCAGCCAAGCGGTCTGGCTGGCAGGAATCAGGCTCAGCATCACCAGACAGGCCGCAAGAAAGATAAAGGAGCCGATCAGGAACCCGCGGCGTGAACAGATCACCGTGAGCACGATCCCTAATAACGCGCCAACGATCAGCAGGCCATTGAGCAGCAGATCGGTAGCAAAGTTATTGTCCAGCCCCATGATTTGCAGAATCGAGGGCAGGAAGGTGTAGATCGAAAAATAAGGGATCACTAGGCAGACAAAAAACAGGCTGTTGAATGCGGTGCGGCGGCGATATTTGGCACCGAACAGCGACAGAAAACGCTGCTGAGACACGGCCTGTACTTCATCGTTGAGCGCCACGTTCGGCCCGAAATGCTTATGCACGATTGCCATCGCCTGTTCATGCCGTCCTTTGCCCATCAGCCAGCGTGGTGATTCTGGCGTGCCGATGCGCATCAGCAGAATCGCCAGCGCCGGTAGTGCGGAGGAGCACAGCAGCCAGCGCCAGGCATCGGGGCCGATCGCCGTCAGGAAATGGCCAGCGATCCCCGCGCCAACGTAGCCAAATGTCCAGACCACGCTGAACGCGCCGAGCAGCACGCCTCGATGTTTACGTGGTGAGAATTCGGCCAGCATGGTGTGCCCCACCGCAAAATCCCCCCCTAAGCCGATGCCTATCATCACGCGCAGCAGGAATAATTGTTCTGGCGTGTTCACAAAGAACTGCAGTGCGGAAGCGAGCGTGATGATAATAAAACTGAAAGAGAAGATTTTCTGGCGGCCGATGTAATCGGAAATCCAGCCAAACATCAGGCTACCGATAAACAAACCAATCAGAGCGGAGCTCCCTAGCATCCCTTCCCAGAAAGCGGAAACACCCATTTGCGGTTTGATTTGTGCCAGAGCGAAACCGATAACGCCCAGCACGTAGCCGTCGGTGAAGTGGGCGCCGAAGGTCAGCCCCGCGATCTTGATATGGAAACGGTTTAACGGCACGTCATCCATACGGATAGATTGTTGTGTCAGATGTTGCATTGACCTGTCCTCCTGTTGGAGCGGTGTTTATACCCGTCATACTTCACGCTGCAGGTGCGCTACTTGCTCCTGCAACCTGAGTTATTTAGGGTCTGTAGGTGTGATGTTGGTTTTTTGTTTTTATTGCGTTAACAATGTGGCAGCGAGGGGGGCGCTAAGCGAGTGCGTTTTAGTCATACCCCTCAGCGGAAAATGCATGTGATCTGCCTCTGGTTTTACGGAGATAAATGCTGCGGGTAGGCATGAAACCCACCAGATTGGCAACATGTCGTTAACAATCAAGGAAATGATGCAGAGGTTTGTGGATCGTGAGAAAGCTGCCATCGCTCAGTATGTTGCGCGTATTTGAAGAAACCTGCCGGACGCTGAGTTTCAGCAAAGCAGCTGAAGCGCTGTTTATTACTCAGAGTGCAGCCAGCCGCCAGATCAAGCAGTTGGAGGAGTTTCTCGGTAAGTTACTGTTTGTGCGTAGCCACAGCGGCCTGGCGCTGACTCAGGATGCCATGCTGCTACTGCCGGTGGTGCGGCAATCGCTGGACATTCTGGAAGAAGGCGTGCGCCACGTGCAGTTGCACAACCCTTTACAGCACCTGCGGTTGCAGGTGGCCCCCACGTTTGCCACCCGTTGGCTGGCACCGCGCCTGGTTACGCTGCGTCAGCGCAATAGCCAATTGCAGATCGCCCTGATCAGCGAAGCGCGGCAAAAGTACTGCGATTTTGACTGCGCGGTGCGTTTTGGTGAGTGGGCAGAGCGTTTTGGCGATGAATGGCTGTGCCATGAACAACTGGTGCTGGTGGGCAGCCCGTTGCTGATGATTAACGGTGTTTTCCCCCCGCTGAATACGCAGCCGCAGCTGCATATTCTCAATGGTGATAACCGTATGGATACCTGGCAACGCTGGCTGGCGGCGGCTGGGCGCACAGAAGTGCAGGAGCAAGGGGGGTTGGAGTTCAGTACCCAGGATCAGGTGATCAATGCCTGTATCACCGGCGCGGGTTACGCGGTGCTGGATAAAATGATGATCCGCAATGAATTGCACAGTGGTTTGCTGGTGCTGCTTTCACCGTTGGAGCTGAAAAGCACCAACGGCTATTGGCTGGAGATCCCGCCCGGTAAGCGGGAACTGCCGCGCGTGCGCTACTTCCACGATTGGCTACGGGCAGAAATTGGCCGGGGGGAACCGACTGAGGCCGCCGTGGTTAACGCGTAAGCTGCCAGCCACGCTGTTGCCACAGCGCGGGTAACTGGGCCAGATCGTCAAACGTGGTCACCAACGGATGCGCGATCGGTTTATTGTGTGGATCGGCGCAGAAGTAAAACACCGGGATCCCGGCAGCAATACCCGCCTGAGCACCGGCTGCGGAATCATCCACCAGAATGCAGCGCTCAACCGGCACCTGCATCTGTTTTGCCGCGTGGAACACGATGGCCGGATCGGGCTTCCAGCGTTGAATATCGTAGCCGCTGAACAACCGGTCATCAAAATAGGACAGCATGCCGGTCAGCCCCAGCGAATGCTGCATTTTGCTCACTGGGCCGTTGGAAACGGTGCACATTGGCGCTGCCATCTGCGCCAACAGCTCGCGTGCCCCGGCGATGGGTTGCAGCTCGGCGTCAAATAGGCGCGCGACTTCCTGGCGGTAAACCGGCTCCAGCTCACTGACCGGTAAATTCACACCCTGTTCGGCATTCACCTGTTCGATAATCTCGTACAGTTTTATCCCTTTGAATTGCTTGAACACCTCTTCCAGCGCGAGCGTAATGCCAAAGTGCGCAAACATGTGCACATAGGCTTTACTGCACAAAACTTCGCTGTCTACTAACGTGCCGTCGCAATCAAATAACACACATTCAACCTGATTCATGGGGGTAAGGTCCTCAATTAAGCCATGATTGTTGCCACTTTAACCGGATTGTGCAGGATTGCGACCCTTTAAACATTTATTGACGATGAATATCAATAAATACAAGCCGTTGAAAATTTCAGCCAAAAAGCGGGTGAAAAAAGCCGGTGAGCAAGGTCAAAACGGCAACATTTTGTTATAGGATAGCGCCCGACAGTCCATTCCCCTCTTCGGAATTCTGATAATGAGCAAACAAGACATCAGCCTTGATGCAAAGCAAGGCTTGCTTGAGCGTGTGTTTAAACTCAAGCAACATGGCACTACGGCAAGAACGGAAACGATTGCCGGTATTACCACCTTTTTAACCATGGTATACATCGTGTTCGTTAACCCCCAGATCCTGGGTGCGGCGGGCATGGATACTCAGGCGGTGTTTGTGACCACCTGCCTGATCGCCGCTTTCGGCAGCATCTTGATGGGGCTGCTGGCTAACCTGCCGGTCGCGCTGGCACCGGCGATGGGCCTGAACGCTTTCTTCGCGTTTGTGGTGGTAGGGGCGATGGGGATTTCATGGCAGGTTGGCATGGGGGCGATTTTCTGGGGCGCCGTTGGCCTACTGCTGTTGACCGTGTTCCGTATTCGTTACTGGATGATTGCCAATATCCCGCTGAGTTTGCGCGTGGGTATCACCAGTGGTATCGGCCTGTTTATCGCCATGATGGGGCTGAAGAATGCCGGTATTGTGGTGGCTAACCCGGATACGCTGGTGGCGGTAGGTAACCTGACCTCCCACAGCGTGCTGCTTGGGGCGCTGGGCTTCTTTATCATTGCGGTGCTGGCTTCACGCAATATCCATGCGGCGGTGCTGGTTTCCATCGTGGTCACTACGCTGATCGGCTGGATGCTGGGTGATGTGAAATACGGTGGTGTATTCTCCATGCCGCCGGATATCACTACCGTGGTGGGGCAGGTGGATCTGGCTGGCGCGTTGAATCTCAGCCTGGCTGGGGTGATCTTCGCCTTTATGCTGGTTAACCTGTTTGACTCTTCAGGCACATTGATTGGCGTGACCGATAAAGCCGGGTTGACGGATGATAAAGGTCAATTCCCACGCATGAAGCAGGCGCTGTACGTTGACAGCATCAGCTCGGTCGCCGGTTCATTCATCGGCACCTCTTCGGTGACGGCCTATATTGAAAGCTCCGCTGGCGTTTCCATCGGTGGCCGCACGGGCCTCACTGCGGTGGTGGTGGGGATTCTGTTCCTGCTGGTGATCTTCCTGTCGCCGCTAGCGGGGATGGTGCCCGCCTATGCCGCTGCCGGTGCGTTGATCTACGTCGGGGTGCTGATGACCTCCAGCCTGGCGCGCGTGAAGTGGGAAGACATGACCGAAGCGGTTCCGGCCTTTGTCACCGCCGCCATGATGCCTTTCAGCTTCTCGATTACCGAAGGCATTGCGCTGGGCTTTATCTCTTACTGCGTGATGAAGCTCGGCACTGGCCGCTGGCGCGAGATCAGCCCATGCGTGGTCGTGGTAGCGCTGCTGTTTGTGCTTAAAATCGCGTTTGTTGACGGGCATTGAGTGCAGAAAAGAGGCCCAGCTTGCTGGGTTCAGACTGCTGACAAAGCCCGTTATTAGGGAGAGCGTGCCGAAGGGGTCGTAGCGGCGTAAGCCGCCGGAGCGCCCCTCGGTGCGCTAGGCCCGGGTATCTCGGGTTTAAAAGCCACTTTGTCATCAACCTCGGCCCAGCTTGCTGGGCTTCTTTACATCAGAGCCCCGGCGATGCATCCGCCGTTTTGCCCATCACCCAGCGTAATGGCTGATTAAAACGTACCTGCCAACCACCGATCGCATCCTCTCCCTGGGCAAAATGCTCAAGCTCGACCTGATTACTTTCGTTGAACAGATCGGCGAAATACAGTGCCAGAGCCCGATCGTCGAAATTCTGCCGATCGTAATACGCGATCATAATCCGCTTATTTTCGGCCAATGAATGCTTGGCCGGAGCGATCTCACCGTTTGGAGCAATCAGCAGGGCACCTGCATAAAACTGCGGATATTTAGCCATTAGATTGGCACCGTGCAGAGCTCCTTGCCCACGAGCGGTCAGGTACACCTGGTTGGGGTTAAGCTTCAATAGCGGCGTTAACTTTTGCAGAGCACGCTGGATAGCGCTTTGGGTGCTTTCATCGCTGTAATTTGACCAGCGGAAGTTGTTCTCCGCCAGCATCTGGGTGCCATTCAGCTCAATATAGGCGACACCGGCTTCTGCAAACAGCAATCGGTCTTGTGGATGAATTGCGGCAGCCTGACCATAGGCGTGCAGGTAGACGATGGTCGGCCAGCCTTCAGACGGTGGTTCGCCGTTGGGGACGGCATAAGAGGCTTGACCTTCAAACTGTGAAGCGTATTGCAGATAGCGGGTCTTGGTTTCGGCAAGGATAGAGCGGTAGGTTTCACCTTGCTGAATACTCTCAAATGCGCTGTCTTCCAGCAGATTATAGTAATACCACAGCCCACGCTTGGCGCTTAATTGCAGATAACGCTCTGCAAGCTCGGTTTGGCCCTTTTCTGCCGAGGAGGCGGCCAGTTGATAGGGTGCCCAGACGTTTCGATCATCTTCGCGCATCAGCCTCAGATACAGCGACATAGCCTCAGTCTTTCTATCTTCCTGGCTATAGCCAAGCCGCGGCAACAGCGCATTCAGCGAACTGTGCGGAGGAAGCTCTACCGGTTCTTCTCCGGCAGGATAACGTCTTTCTGCCGCAAGCTGCGAACTGGCGGTGAAGACCACAATGATGGCTAGAATAAAAAAACGCATAATAGTGTTACTTTGCTTTCTACTACATGAAATGGTGCGGTCACTTCCAAGAGCGGCGCCTTTCTGTTTTCTGTATAGAAGACGCCGCAGGAAAGTTTACTTAACGCGACGAATATAATCGCTGAATGCAGACAGTTGGCCAGCCAGAAAATCCAACGTACCCTGATCCACCAATGCCCCCGCCTGCTCATCAACCTTGCTCTGGATCACTCCTCCCATAAATTCGGGTTTATTCATGACCATGGCATCAAGAAAGACCAGGATCTGGCGCAGATGATACTGGCAACGTGCGCCGCCGATCGGCCCCATGGAACTGGTTTGAATAGCAACCGGCTTGCCGGCCAGCGGCTGATTGGGCAGGCGAGACAGCCAGTCGATGGCATTTTTCAGGCCGCCGGGAACCGAGTAGTTGTATTCTGGTGTGACGATAATCACCCCGTCAGCCTGGCGGATCTGCTCTGCAATTGCTTCAATGGTGGCTGGGAAGCCATCTTCTTGCTGTCGGTCTGCGTCATAAAGAGGGATATCGCGAATCGAGGGAAGTGCCTCGATGGTGACACCATGCGGTGCCAGCTTGGGTAAGCTGTGGGCGATCATGGCGTTATAAGAACCTTTACGCAGACTGCCCAGCAAAGTGACGATTTTTAGTTCTGACATGTGATGATTCTCCCCTTCCTAATGAACAGATTCAGCTTATACCTCGGGCTTAAGTTGCAGCCGATGAGCACTGCAGCTTAGAAAATAAGGGTATAAAACAGCCGGCAGATAGTAGGACAATTTTTCAACAGATAATAGGCTAATTCTACATGTTTATCTGTTTTTACAATTCAGTGTAGGAATTTATTTTTTAAAAACTTTTACTTCAGATAGTTAGCCATGAGGGGACGTTAGCGGGCCAGTTTATCGTGCTGTCAGGCTGCTCAGTTTCAGAAAGTGTGGAGAAGGAGATGGGCTACGCGATGAAATTTCAGCGCTTTTCTGCAACCCTCGTTGATCGTCATACTGCCAACAAATCAGACGATCCAACCCCGGTGAGCGTGCGCAGGCCCAGCTCAAGTACTCGCCAGCGTCGCTCATGACCTGCACATTCGGCATCGTATTGGAGCGTAAATGCCCAGAAAAGGGGTGCAGATGCAGCGTTCTTTGCTCATCGTTACCCAACCCGGAAAGTTTCAGCACGCTCTGACGAATGCTCCAGAGCTGAGTTTCAGCCTCTAGCCGATCGTCCTGCGCGTCGATCCAGGCTTGCTCGGCAACGGATTGATATTGCCGTTGCAGATTACGGCCGCGAGCACGCATCACTTCAATATCTAATCCAACTTTGCCTTCAAGGCTCAGCAATGCGCCCACCGTGTTGCCTGCATAAGCAAAACTGAAGTCGGGTAAATGGGGTTCGACAAAGTAGGGCCGCCCGGTGGGCGTGGTGGTTATGGGGGGCAGAACGGGCAGGCGATACAGATAGAACATCATTTCAGCCAGCAGGATCCGGCCTTGCAGGAAACGCCTGCGGCGTTTAATGGAGAAATTTAGCGTTTTTTCAAGCAGATCGCTGGATAGCCGATAAGTGTTCAATGTCTCCGAGGTGGTATCCCATCGGATAAAGTGACAAACCATTATTCACTCCATGATCAAGGCTAAGAACCGGAGTGCTAGATTAAGCATAACGTTAAGTTTTTTCATCAAAAAATAGTATGAGCATTGTCTTATTTATTGGAATTTTAAATGTGTTTCGATAAGCAAAATACCAATGAGATTGACGGCAAAACTGCTTTTGAACCCGAGATGCCCAGAACGCGTAGACCTTGGGACGCTGCGGCGGATTACGCAATAACGACGCTTTCCGGTTCCATGTACTAGCGCTTCGGTTGAGATCTTAACGTGGTGGCCAACGGTTGTTGACCACCTTATTGTTACCGTCCGCAAACCTGACTTTATTTCCCGATACAGAAACTGGAGAAAATACGCCCTAATAGATCGTCGGAGGTGAATTCGCCGGTGATCTCGCTCAGTGCCTGTTGCGCCAAGCGTAATTCTTCGGCCAACAACTCCCCCGCGTAAGCGCTCACTAACTGTTCTTTGCCCTGCACCAGATGCTGGGCGGCCAGTTCTAAGGCTTGCAGATGGCGGCGCCGAGCCAGGAAGCCCCCCTCCATATTGCTGGTAAAGCCCATGCTTTGCTTCAGGTGTTCGCGCAGCAGGTCGATCCCTTCGCCGGTACGTGCTGACAGGCGAATAAGTGAGTGGCCATTCACTTCGCTAATACCCAGCGTTTCGCCCGTGATGTCGGCCTTGTTACGCACCACGGTAATTGGCAGATTGCTGGGCAGGCGGGCCATAAACTCCGGCCAGATTTCGCTGGGCTCGGTTGCGGCTGTGGTGGTCCCATCAACCATAAACAGCACGCGGTCGGCCTGTTCGATCTCATTCCACGCACGCTCGATGCCGATGCGCTCCACTTCATCGCTGGCTTCGCGCAGGCCTGCGGTGTCAATAATGTGCAGCGGCATGCCGTCGATATGAATATGCTCACGCAGCACGTCGCGCGTGGTGCCCGCGATGTCGGTAACGATCGCCGCTTCACGCCCGGCCAGTTCATTGAGCAAGCTCGATTTCCCGGCGTTGGGCCGCCCGGCAATCACCACTTTCATCCCTTCGCGCAGCAGGCTGCCCTGGCGTGCTTCGGTACGCACGTTGTTCAGATCGTCCATCACGCCGTTAAGCTGCGCTTCGATTTTGCCGTCGGAAAGGAAGTCGATCTCTTCATCAGGAAAATCGATTGCCGCTTCTACATAGATGCGCAGGTGAGTCAGTGCTTCCACCAGTTGGTGAATGCGGGTGGAAAACGCACCCTGCAGCGAATTCATGGCCGAACGAGCCGCCTGTTCGGAACTGGCATCGATCAGATCGGCAATCGCTTCAGCCTGCGCCAGATCCAGCTTGTCGTTGAGAAATGCACGTTCAGAGAATTCACCTGGCCGCGCGATGCGCACGCCGGGCAGTGCCAGCACGCGTTTGAGCAGCAGATCGAGGATCACCGGCCCACCGTGGCCCTGCAGTTCCAGCACGTCTTCACCGGTGAAGGAGTTCGGGCCAGGGAACCATAAGGCGATCCCCTGATCGAGCGTTGCGCCAGCGGCATCGCGGAATGGCAGGTAATCAGCGTAGCGTGGCTTTGGCAGTTTGCCGAGCAACGCATGGGCGACATCCTTCGCGTTGCGGCCAGAAATGCGCAGAATGCCGACGCCGCCGCGTCCCGGCGGGGTGGCAAGGGCAGCGATAGTATCGGTGGTGCTCATAACGGGTTATCTCTCTGACAATATGCAAAAAGGCGGTCGAATGACCGCCTTTGAGTTTCGCAGAAGGGGCGCAAACTGCAACCCCTTGGCTACATTAGGACTTCTTCTTTTCGCGGCTGTGCAAGCCACGCTTTTCCAGCCCGCGATAAATAATCTGCTGCTGGAGGATGGTTACCAGGTTACTGACGATATAGTACAGCACCAGACCAGACGGGAACCACAGGAAGAACACGGTGAAAATCACCGGCATGAAGGTCATGATCTTCTGTTGCATCGGATCGGTCACGGTGGTCGGTGACATCTTCTGGATGAAGTACATGGTCACACCCATCAGGATCGGCAGGATATAGTACGGGTCCTGCGCTGACAGATCGTGGATCCACAGAATGAACGGCGCGTGACGCAGTTCCACCGAGCTCATCAGCATGTAGTACAACGCCAGGAAGATTGGCATCTGGATGATCAACGGCAGGCAGCCACCCAGTGGGTTCACTTTCTCTGCTTTGTACAGCGCCATCATTTCTTGGCTCATGCGCTGCTTGTCGTCACCGATACGTTCACGCATCGCCTGCAGTTTTGGCTGCAGCAAGCGCATTTTGGCCATCGAGGTGTACTGCGCTTTGGTCAGCGGGTACATGATGCCGCGCACGATGAAGGTGATGATGATGATCGAGAAGCCCCAGTTACCGATAAAGCCATGGATAAACTTCAGCAGTTTGAACAGCGGCTGGGAAATAAACCACAGCCAGCCGTAATCCACGGTCAGATCGAGATGCGGTGCCAGTTCGGCCATCTTGTCCTGCAGCTCAGGGCCAACCCACAGGGTGGCATTCAGTTGCTGCTGCGCACCCGGTTGCACCACCACCGGGGTCGACTTAAAGCCGATAGCGAACAGGTTGTCGCCAGGTTTAGCAGTATAGAAGGTGTTTTTACCCTGAGTCTGTGGCACCCACGCGGTCGCGAAATACTGCTGCAGCATGGCAACCCAGCCACCCTGCGTGGTGATATCCAGGCTCTCGTCCTTATCGAACGCATACTTCTGGTATTTATTGTCACTGGAAGAGTAAGCCGCACCACGGAAGGTGTGCAGCGCAAAGTTATTGCTGCCGGTATCACGGTGTTTTGGCAACTCAATGCTTTGCTTGAGCTGGCCGAACAGCGTCAGTTCCAGAGGGGCTTCACTTTTGTTGACGATGGTGTAATCAACGCCGACGCCGTAGTGGTTACGCTTAAGAACGAACGTCTTGGTGAACACTGAACCGTCTTTACCGGTAAAGGTCAGCGGAATACGCAGCTCATCCTGGCCATCTGCCAGTGTGAAGGTATCTTGCGTAGCTTCAAACAGGGGACGCTCGCCGTTGGCTGGGTTATCTGGGCCATTTCTGCCCGTCAGGCCGCTTTGTGCCTGGTAGACAAACGCCGGTGTGGTTTCCAGCAACTGGAATGGTGTCGATGAACCCAAAGAGTCCGGGTAGGCCAACAGTTTCGCCTGTTCGATATCACCACCACGGGTGTTGATGGTCAGCGACAGTACGTCAGTAGTAACAGTAATCAGTTTACCCTGACCACTGGCTGGCAAAGCCTGGCTGGCAGCATCACCGGTAGCAGTGTTCGCAGTCTGTTGCGTGGTCTGAGCGGCTGGTTGCGGAGCGTTGTCCGTTTGCCAAGCCTGCCAGATCATGAAAGACACGAACAGCAGAGCGATGAGAAAAAGATTGCGTTGCGAATCCATCGTTAGTGTTCTCTGTTATCGTCGGTTTTCGGCGGCACGGGATCATCGCCACCTGGGTTCAAGGGGTGGCATTTTAATACGCGTTTCAGTGTTAACCAACTGCCTTTTAACATGCCAAACCTGCTTAATGCCTCAATTGCGTAATGAGAGCATGTCGGCTGGAAGCGACAACGGGGCCCAAGCAGCGGACTGATTGCGAGCTGATACGCTCGTACCAGCCCGATCAGGATGCGGGAGCCTGGCGACAGTGGCGACGCCATAATTTTTCCAAAGCTTCCGTCAGCGCGCGGTTATCCAGATCCGCTATCCCTTTCTTCGCCACCACGACAAAATCCATCGCCGGTAACTCGTGCTGGCGTAAACGGAAGCTTTCGCGGGTGAGGCGTTTGATCCGGTTGCGTTCATGCGCGCGTTTGACGTGTTTTTTGGCGACGGTAAGACCGATGCGGGGATGCCCCAGCTGGTTTTGGCGGCCGAGGATGGTGATTTGCGGCGTGCCAGCCCGTTGTGGCTGCTGGAAGACGAAAGTGAAATGAGTGGGAGTTAACAAACGTAACTCCCTGGGAAAAGCGAGCTTAACCACTCAGCGGGTTAGCTTTTATTACTTAGAAACAGTCAGACGAGTACGGCCTTTCGCACGACGGCGGGCCAGAACTTGACGACCATTTTTGGTGGCCATACGAGCACGGAAACCGTGGCTACGGTTGCGCTTCAATACGGACGGTTGGAAAGTGCGTTTCATAGCGATTTCTACCTAAACTTAAATGAATTACTGAGAAGTCAAATGCGTTTGGCTACTCGGCGTGAAGACTACCGACACCTCAATCGCATATAAAGAGGCGGGATTGTAATAATTGTACAGTCCTGAGTCAATTCGCATCACGCATCAACCCTGCATATTTCACGCCGCAGCTTCCTGCACCTTGAGATCTGCTGGGCATAGCCTTACCTGGTTGCTTGCCAAATGCGGAATGAGAAGATCCCGCCTTCAGCCCGTGGTCACCGCAGAATCCTGTCTGGCAAATGACTCACCGTTGAGGAACCAGGTATCACACGTAGGGCGAAGATTATACGGACTCGGGGTGAAATCGCAAGGATCCCGGAGCGATCCTGTGAGTTTAACGCCAGGATCCTGCGTGGATAACTTGCTTATGCCATAAAAGCCGCGTGCTAAAGGATCAGATTCCATCGGCGTTAGGATATAACCGGTTAAAATCTAGCCGCTCATCAGTGGCTGTGGATAAAATGGATCTAATCTGTGATGAAGGGGAGGATCTCTTGCGCGTATTGCGTTATGATCCTTCATTCCGATCGCGATCCCAAATGAGGGATCGTCAGGGACATAAACCGTGAAAGGCGGTTCGCATGCCCCACAGGTTTTCGGCCGATGCCGGGCGTGTGTCAAAAAATCATGAGTTATAAAAAAGTAGCCTGATTCTTTTCTTTTTATTGATCTTGTTCGAGTGGAGTCCGCCGTGTCACTTTCGCTTTGGCAGCAGTGTCTTGCCCGATTGCAGGATGAGTTACCTGCCACAGAATTTAGTATGTGGATACGCCCATTGCAGGCGGAACTGAGTGACAATACCCTGGCGCTGTATGCGCCCAATCGTTTTGTGCTGGATTGGGTTCGCGATAAATACTTAAACAATATCAATGGCCTGTTAAACGATTTCTGCGGCACGGATGCGCCGTTGCTGCGTTTTGAAGTGGGCAGTAAGCCGCTGACACAAACGGTTAATCAAGCCGCTACGGCCAGCGTCAGCAGTGCGCCCGTGGCCCCGGTGGTGCGGGCTGCACCGTCGCGCCCGAGCTGGGACAACGCGGCACCGCCTCCTGAGCTGTCATACCGTTCCAACGTTAACCCCAAGCACACCTTCGATAACTTCGTTGAGGGTAAGTCCAACCAGCTGGCGCGCGCTGCTGCCCGTCAGGTAGCGGATAACCCAGGTGGAGCGTATAACCCGCTGTTCCTTTATGGCGGCACCGGCCTGGGTAAAACCCACTTGTTGCATGCGGTTGGTAACGGCATCATGGCGCGCAAAGCCAATGCCAAAGTGGTTTATATGCACTCGGAGCGCTTTGTGCAGGACATGGTCAAGGCTTTGCAGAACAACGCGATTGAAGAGTTCAAGCGTTACTACCGCTCGGTTGATGCGCTGCTGATCGATGACATCCAGTTTTTTGCCAACAAAGAGCGTTCGCAGGAAGAGTTTTTCCATACCTTCAACGCCCTGCTCGAAGGCAATCAACAGATCATCCTGACCTCGGATCGTTATCCAAAAGAGATCAACGGTGTGGAGGATCGTCTGAAATCCCGCTTCGGCTGGGGTCTGACGGTGGCGATCGAGCCGCCGGAGCTGGAAACCCGCGTGGCGATCCTGATGAAAAAGGCCGACGAGAACGATATCCGTCTGCCGGGCGAAGTGGCGTTTTTTATCGCCAAGCGTCTGCGTTCCAACGTGCGTGAGCTCGAAGGGGCGCTGAACCGGGTGATCGCCAACGCAAATTTTACCGGCCGTGCCATTACCATCGACTTTGTGCGCGAAGCGCTGCGCGATCTGCTGGCACTGCAGGAAAAGCTGGTGACCATCGACAACATTCAGAAGACGGTGGCGGAGTACTATAAAATCAAAATCGCGGACTTGCTGTCCAAACGGCGTTCGCGCTCGGTTGCCCGCCCGCGCCAAATGGCGATGGCATTGGCAAAAGAGCTCACCAACCACAGCCTGCCAGAAATCGGCGATGCGTTTGGTGGCCGCGACCATACCACGGTGTTGCACGCCTGCCGCAAGATTGAGCAGCTGCGTGAGGAAAGTCACGACATCAAAGAAGATTTCTCCAATTTAATCAGAACATTGTCGTCATAGCGCATATGAAATTTATCGTTGAACGTGAGCATCTGCTAAAACCGCTGCAACAGGTGAGCAGCCCACTGGGTGGCCGCCCGACGCTGCCGATTCTGGGTAACCTGCTGTTGCAGGTAACGGAAGGTTCCCTGTTGCTGACAGGCACCGATCTGGAGATGGAGATGGTGGCGCGCGTAGCCCTGTCTCAGCCCCATGAGGCGGGCGCGACCACCGTCCCCGCGCGTAAATTTTTTGATATCTGCCGTGGCCTGCCGGAAGGTGCCGAGATTACCGTGCAGCTTGACGGCGAGCGGATGCTGGTGCGTTCTGGCCGCAGCCGTTTTTCGCTATCTACTCTGCCTGCTGCGGATTTCCCGAACCTGGATGACTGGCAGAGCGAAGTTGAATTCACCCTGCCGCAGGCGACGCTGAAACGCCTGATCGAAGCCACCCAGTTCTCGATGGCGCATCAGGATGTGCGTTACTACCTGAACGGCATGCTGTTCGAAACCGAAGGGGAAGATCTGCGCACCGTAGCGACCGACGGCCACCGCCTGGCGGTGTGTTCAATGCCGATTGGTCAGCCGTTGCCAACCCATTCGGTGATCGTGCCGCGTAAAGGGGTGATGGAGCTGGTGCGCCTGTTGGACGGTGGCGATACGCTGCTGCGGGTGCAGATTGGCAGCAACAACATTCGCGCTCACGTGGGGGATTTTATCTTCACTTCCAAGCTGGTTGATGGCCGTTTCCCGGATTATCGCCGCGTATTGCCAAAGAACCCGGACAAAACGCTGGAAGCGGGCTGCGACCTGCTCAAGCAGGCGTTTGCCCGTGCGGCCATTCTGTCGAACGAGAAGTTCCGCGGTGTGCGTTTATACGTCAGCCAGAACCAGCTCAAGATCACCGCCAACAACCCTGAGCAGGAAGAGGCGGAAGAGATCCTCGATGTCAGCTATGACGGCACCGAGATGGAGATTGGTTTCAACGTCAGCTACGTGCTGGATGTGCTGAATGCGCTCAAGTGTGAAGATGTGCGTCTGTTGCTGACCGATTCGGTCTCCAGCGTGCAGATCGAAGACGGTGCCAGTAAGTCCGCAGCCTATGTCGTCATGCCAATGCGTCTGTAGAAATTATCGGGCTATCCTACTTGCCCGTTTGCGCTTGGGCAGTGCTCGCCATCCTTACGTACTTTGTGTACGCTCCGGTGGCTGTGCCGCACGCAAATGGCCTGCGACGATAACGCCCTGGATTGTGTGATGATTAAGATAACTGCAGCATGGCATTAACGCGCTTACTGATTAAAGATTTCCGTAACATTGAAGCTGCCGATCTGGCACCCGCCTCGGGATTTAACTTCCTAGTGGGGCCCAACGGCAGTGGCAAGACCAGCGTGTTGGAGGCGGTGTATACGCTCGGCCATGGTCGTGCATTTCGCAGCTTGCAGGCCGGGCGGGTGATCCGCCACGATCAGGCGGAATTTGTGCTGCATGGCCGGATCATCGAAGGCACAGAGCGCGAGTTGTCGGTAGGATTAAGCAAGAGCCGTCAGGGTGACAGCAAAGTGCGTATTGATGGCAGCGATGGCCACAAAGTGGCTGAACTGGCCCAGCTATTGCCCATGCAGTTGATCACGCCTGAAGGTTTTACTCTGCTAAACGGCGGGCCGAAATATCGGCGCGCTTTCCTGGACTGGGGTTGTTTTCACAATGAACCTGGTTTTTTCACCGCCTGGAGCAACCTGAAAAGGTTACTGAAGCAGCGCAATGCCGCGCTGCGCCAGGTCAGCCGCTATGCGCAGATTCGCGCCTGGGATCAGGAACTGATCCCGTTGGCCGAACGCATCAGCGAGTGGCGGGCATCCTACAGTGACGCAATTGCCGCGGATATCACCGCGACCTGCGCGCAGTTTTTGCCCGAATTTGCCCTGAGTTTCTCTTTCCAGCGCGGCTGGGATAAAGAGAGCGACTACGGAGAGCTGCTGGAGCGCCAGTTTGAGCGCGACAGAGCGTTAACCTATACCGCGCTGGGGCCGCATAAAGCGGATTTCCGCATTCGTGCCGAAGGCACGCCGGTAGAGGATATGTTATCGCGCGGTCAGCTTAAGCTGCTGATGTGCGCATTGCGCTTGGCGCAGGGTGAGTTTCTCACCCGCCAGAGCGGGCGGCGTTGCCTGTATCTGATTGATGATTTTGCCTCCGAGCTGGACACCGGCCGTCGCCGGTTGCTGGCCGATCGCCTGAAAGCCACCCAGGCTCAGGTTTTTGTCAGCGCCGTCAGCGCTGAACAAGTAACCGACATGATGGGTGAAAAGGGCAAGATGTTCCGCGTGGAACAGGGTAAAATAGAGGTTCAACCACAGGACTAAAATGAGCGAGAAACGTTGATGTCGAATTCTTATGACTCCTCAAGTATCAAGGTATTAAAAGGGCTGGACGCGGTGCGTAAGCGCCCAGGCATGTATATCGGCGATACTGATGACGGCACCGGTCTGCACCATATGGTGTTCGAGGTTGTGGACAACGCTATCGACGAAGCACTCGCTGGCCACTGTAGCGACATTCAGGTGACCATCCACGCCGATAACTCTGTCTCCGTACAGGATGATGGCCGTGGTATCCCCACCGGTATCCACGAAGAGGAAGGGGTGTCTGCGGCGCAGGTCATCATGACCGTGTTGCACGCTGGCGGTAAATTTGACGACAACTCCTATAAAGTTTCCGGCGGCCTGCATGGCGTGGGCGTCTCGGTGGTTAACGCCTTGTCCGAGAAGCTGGAGCTGGTGATCCGTCGTGAAGGCAAGGTGCATGAGCAGACATACAGCCACGGCGAGCCACAGGGCCCGCTGAAAGTCGTTGGTGATACCGAGAAAACCGGCACCTCCGTGCGTTTCTGGCCGAGCTACCAGACCTTTACCAATAACATCGAGTTTGAATACGACATCCTGGCCCGGCGCCTGCGTGAGCTGTCGTTCCTGAACTCTGGCGTTTCTATTCGCCTGAAAGACAAGCGCGACGGCAAAGAAGACCACTTCCATTACGAAGGGGGTATCAGAGCCTTTGTCGAATACCTGAACAAGAACAAAACGCCGATCCACCCAACGGTGTTCTATTTCTCCACCGTGAAAGACGACATCGGTGTAGAAATCGCGTTGCAATGGAACGATGGTTTCCAGGAAAACATCTACTGCTTCACCAACAACATTCCCCAGCGTGACGGGGGGACTCACTTAGCCGGTTTCCGTGCTGCGATGACCCGTACCCTGAACAATTACATGGATAAAGAAGGCTACAGCAAAAAGTCCAAGATCAGCGCAACCGGTGACGATGCGCGTGAAGGCCTGATTGCCGTGGTGTCGGTGAAAGTGCCGGATCCGAAGTTCTCTTCACAGACCAAAGACAAACTGGTGTCTTCCGAAGTGAAAACGGCGGTTGAGTCGCTGATGAACGAGAAGCTGGTGGATTATCTGATGGAAAACCCAGCAGATGCCAAAATCGTGGTCGGTAAGATCATTGATGCAGCCCGTGCCCGTGAAGCGGCGCGTAAAGCGCGTGAGATGACCCGCCGTAAAGGTGCGCTGGATCTGGCCGGCCTGCCGGGCAAGCTGGCGGATTGCCAGGAGCGTGACCCGGCGCTGTCTGAACTGTACCTGGTGGAAGGGGACTCGGCGGGCGGCTCGGCAAAACAGGGGCGTAACCGCAAGAACCAGGCGATTCTGCCGCTGAAGGGTAAAATCCTCAACGTTGAGAAAGCCCGCTTTGACAAGATGCTGTCTTCACAGGAAGTGGCTACGCTTATCACCGCGCTGGGCTGCGGCATTGGCCGTGACGAATACAACCCGGACAAGCTGCGCTATCACAGCATCATCATCATGACCGATGCCGACGTCGACGGCTCGCACATTCGTACGCTGTTGTTGACCTTCTTCTATCGTCAGATGCCGGAAATCATCGAACGTGGCCACGTGTTTATTGCCCAGCCACCGTTGTATAAGGTGAAAAAAGGCAAGCAAGAGCAGTACATTAAAGACGACGAAGCGATGGACCAGTACCAGATCGCCATTGCGCTCGACGGTGCGACGCTGCATACCAATGCGGTTGCCCCGGCTTTGGCCGGTGAACCACTGGAAAAACTGGTGGCTGAACACTATAGCGTGCAGAAGCTGATCGGCCGTATGGAGCGCCGTTACCCGCGCGCGTTGCTGAATAACCTGATCTACCAGCCAACTCTGCACGGTGGCGATCTCGGCGATCGCGCCAAAGTGCAGGCGTGGATCGAGTCACTGGTGAAATTGCTGAACGATAACGAACAGCATGGCAGCAGCTACGACTTCGTGATTAATGAAAACCTCGAACGTCAGATCTTTGAACCGGTGCTGCGTATTCGTACCCACGGCGTGGATACCGATTACGATCTGGACTTCGATTTCATCCACGGTGGTGAATATCGCAAGCTCTGTGCGCTGGGTGAAAAACTGCGTGGCCTGCTCGAGGAAGATGCCTATATCGAACGTGGCGAACGCCGCCAGCCGGTAGACAGCTTCGAACAGGCGCTGGAATGGCTGGTGAAAGAGTCGCGCCGTGGTCTGTCGGTGCAGCGTTATAAAGGTTTGGGTGAAATGAACCCGGAACAGCTGTGGGAAACCACCATGGATCCCGAGCAGCGCCGTATGCTGCGTGTGACCGTGAAAGATGCTATCGCGGCTGACCAACTGTTCACCACCCTGATGGGTGATGCGGTTGAACCACGCCGTGCCTTTATCGAAGAAAACGCCCTGAAAGCGGCGAATATCGATATCTAACGCGTTAATGAGTGATTAAAAATCCGCGCCGGGCAACTCGCGCGGATTTTTTTATGCCGTTTTTAGCCCTGATATGGCAAGCTGAAACGCGTTAGCATAAGGAAAAACCACTGGGAGAGGCTTTAATGGCTATTGAACTGATTGCAATTGATATGGATGGTACTCTGCTTAATCCGCAGCACCAGATTACGCCCGCGGTAAAGCAGGCAATTAGCGCCGCACGCAGCCAAGGAGTGCATGTGGTGTTAGCTACCGGGCGGCCCTATGTGGGCGTGCAAGACTATCTGCGTCAGTTAGATATTCAGGGCAGTGGTGATTTCTGTATTACCTATAACGGTGCCTTGGTGCTACAAGCGGCGGATGGTGCCTGCATTTTGCAGGAAACGCTGGGTTTTGAGGATTATCTCTATTTTGAACAGATGTCGCGGGAGTTTGGTGTTCATTTCCAGGCGTTTGACTTCGATACCCTGTACACACCGAACAGAGATATCGGCAAATACACCGTCCACGAAGCCTCAATGACCGGCATCCCGTTGAAATACCGCAGCGTTGACGAGATGGATCGCGCTATCCGCTTCCCGAAAGTGATGATGATTGATGAACCAGCGTTGCTGGAGCGTGCCATTGCCCGTTTGCCAGCTGAAGCGCTGGAGCGTTACACCATTATGAAAAGTGCGCCTTTCTATCTGGAGATCCTGCACAAGCGGGTGGATAAAGGCGCCGGGGTGAAAATGCTGGCTGATCATCTCGGCATCAAACAGCAAAACGTGATGGCGCTGGGCGATCAGGGCAATGATACTGCGATGATCGCCTATGCCGGGGTTGGCGTGGCGATGGGCAATGCCATTCCTGAACTGAAGGAGATCGCACAGTTTGTGACTACCACCAACACCGAAGACGGCGTAGCGCGCGCGATCGAGAAGTTTGTGCTAGATGTTTAATAGCTAGCCACAGCAACTTGCCGTTAGCGCCCTCTCCCGCTGGGGGAGGGGCTATCATCTCCCACTGAACAGCGCAATTATTGCTGATTCTCAGCGCTAACGGCCTTCAGGTATTTCTCCAGCACGATGTTTTTACCGCACAGCACCACGGCCACTTTTTTCCCCTGAAACTCCGGGGCCAGTTTACAGGCCGCAGCCAAGGCCACACCGGCAGCACCTTCAATGATCCAACGATCGCTGGCGGCAATCATGCGCATCGCCTGCTTGATTTCCTGTTCGCTGACCAGCACTTTGCGGTCGATTACCTGCTGGCACAGCGGGAACGTGATCGCACCCGGCTCAACGCCGCCAGCGGTGCCGTCAGACAGCGTCTCCTGCTCTTCTACCGGGTGGATATATCCGGCTTCCAGCGCGCTGTACATGCTGGTGGCGTTCTCTGGCCAACAGGCAATAACTTGCGTTTTCGGCGACAATTGCTTCATAACGGTGCCAATTCCGGCAATGTACCCGCCACCACCGACGGCGACGAATACTGCATCCAGATCGGGCTGTTGCTCTACCATTTCCATGCCGCAGGTGCCTTGACCTGCCACGACCTGCAGATCGTTGTAAGGGGAAATGTAGGTTTTATGCTGCTCGCGGGCGGCTTGCTCGCCGGCGAGTTCGGCATTTAGTGCATCCCCCGCTATCAGTTCCACCTGGCCCCCGAGGGCGCGAATGGTTTCCAGCTTGATGGCGGCAGCGGTTGCAGGCGCATACACGGTGGCGTTAACCCCCATCAGTTGACTGGCTAGCGCAACCGCCTGGCCATGGTTGCCGGTAGATGCCGCGATGACGCCTTGCTGGCGTTGCTCATCGCTCAACAGGCGCAGTTTGTTACTGGCCCCGCGAAATTTGAACGAACCGGTATGCTGCAGATGATCGCATTTCAGGTACAGTTCACAGCCCAGTTGCTGTGAAAGCAGCACGCTGCGTTCCAAAGGCGTGACGCGAACCTGCGGGCGTAACTGCTGGTGCGCCGAGACAATTTCATCAAACAAGCTATTCATACCGATTCCTTTAAATTTTTCAGGTAGTTGTAAACTCTGCTGCGGCCAAGGTTGAGGATCATGTATTTTTACTCTATCTGTAAACCTTATTTCTGTTTGCTCAGAATTAAAAGCAACACGTTAAATGGCGTATGCCGTATCGCAACAGGAGCCACTATGAGCCACCGGGAACAACAATTGACGTTTGCTCCGCGCAATCATCAGTTAACCAACATTAACGTCTGGACGCCATGCAGCCAGTGGCTGGCCTACGATGTGCGTCCGAACGGCGCCTCTTTCACCGGGTTGACCATTGAGCGCGTGAACGCAGTGAGTGGCGAGATTGAAGTAGTGTATCGGGCACAGCACGGGGCGCATGTGGGCGTGGTCACCGTCAGCCCGGATGCACCAGCTCGCTATGCGTTTATCCATGGGCCAGAACACCCGGATAGCCATTGGCACTATGATTTTCATCATCGCCGCGGCGTGATTGTCTGCGAGCCGGATCGTGAACTGGCAATCACCCTGGATGCGATGGATATTACCGCCCCTTATACGCCCGGAGCTTTGCGCGGCGGCACCCATGTGCATGTGTTCAGCCCAGACGGCAGCCGTCTGAGCTTTACCTATAACGATCATGTGATGCACGAACGCGATCCGGCGTTGGATTTGCGCAACGTTGGCGTCGCGGTGCCGTTGCATGGCGTGAATCCGCCCAAGCAGCACCCGCGCGAGTACGACGGTAGCCACTATTGCGTGCTGGTCAGTTCGACCACGCCCACTCCGCAGCCGGGCAGCGATCAGATCAACCGTGCGTATGAAGAGGGCTGGATTGGGCAGCATGGGTATCTGAAAGCCGACGGCAGCCGCCAGCGCTGGGCATTGGCGTTTATTGGCGACACGCTTTCCGCGCAGGGGGAAAAACTGCCCGAAGTGTTTGTGGTCGATCTGCCTGAAAACGATGCCGACTACGCCAAAGCCGGTCGCTTGCCGCTGCAAGGCACCGACAGCACATTGCCTGCGCCACCGCTCGGAGTGCAGCAGCGGCGGCTGACGTTTACCGGCCAACGTCGCTATCCTGGGGTAGCGACAACGCCGCGCCACTGGCTGCGCAGTTCCCCAGACGGCAGTGCCATCGCCTTTTTGATGCGCGACGATCGCGGTGTGGTGCAACTGTGGACCATTTCGCCCAACGGCGGTCAGCCACGCCAGGTGACGGAAGGGGTGCACAGTATCCAGTCGGCGTTCAGTTGGCACCCGCAAGGGGGGGCGATTGCGTTGGCATGCGATAACAGCCTGATGCTGTGCGACGTGAGCAGCGGTAAAATGCAGCGCTTGACGCCACGCACGCCGCAACCGCCGCTAGGGGATGCCGTGGTGTTTTCACCCGACGGCAAGCGGGTGGCATTTATGCGCGAGGTGGAAGGGTTCAGCCAGATTTTTACTGTGACAGTCTAGAGGTAGGTAGAGACGAAGCGGTGCGGGCCAAGGCGGGCCCACACCCGGCTAGGGTTTACTCATTCCTTGATCAGGATTGCCGCTGGTGGCCTGATTTTGCTCTTCAGCCTGTTGGACCCGCGCCTTGGGTGACTTTGCTTTTTTATCGCTGTCTGAACGCAGGTAGTCGTAGGGTAATAGTAGGGTATCCATGGCTGCCGATAAGGGCAGGTCGATCGCCAGTAGCGGTATCATCGCCCAACTGGTGTCATCTTTTTTCATCATATCGACGTTGGCGCGCGTGCCGGCATAATATCCTTGATCGGCACCGGTGTGGCTCATCACGCTGGAGCAGCCGCAGGTAGTCAACAACATGCAACTGGTCGCTATCACTTTCAGAGGTTTCATTAATCCATCCAGAAGGGTATGGTTTCCCTTAAATTTGCTTCATCCATCAAAGCTACAGCATTGTTAGCTGCACAAGCGTCCTGATTTACCAGCTTATCACTTGGCGGCAACCTATAGTGTATGTGATAAACCCTCCGTCGTCGTTTCTGATGAACAATTTTTTGATCGTTGACGGTTGAAATGAAGAAAACCAACCCCATTTTCTTATCGAGGCCAAATTAAGAACTTGCCGTCAGGGAGTTTGGGCCAGAAACAAAATTGAGTCTGTCCATGGTGGAGGACTTATTAATAACCTCGCTGAAGTGCCTTAGGAGGCTGTTTATGCGCAATTTCGATCTTTCCCCGCTATACCGTTCTGCGATTGGTTTCGATCGCCTGTTCAACGCGCTTGAGGCGAATCAAAGCCAGGGCAACGGTGGCTACCCTCCCTATAATGTTGAATTGGTAGATGAAAATCATTATCGCATTGCGATCGCGGTAGCCGGGTTTGCCGAGCAGGAACTGGAGATTACTACGCACGACAACCTGCTGATTGTCCGTGGGGCTCACAATAATGAGCCTGCGGAGAGAACCTATTTATACCAGGGCATTGCCGAGCGTAATTTTGAGCGCAAATTCCAACTGGCCGAGCATATCCAAATTAAAGGCGCCAAATTGGAAAACGGTTTGCTGTATATCGAGATGCAACGCATCGTGCCGGAAACATTAAAACCGCGCCGGATCGAAATTAAATAACCTTTATATTTGCTCGCCGTTAGGGAGCAAAGCAATATCATCTCGCTTCTTGGAAGGAGTTAATACCATGCGTAATTACGATTTATCCCCGCTTCTGCGTCAATGGATCGGTTTTGACAAACTCGCCAGCTCAATGGGCGGCCAGGAACCACAGGGGTTCCCGCCTTACAATATTGAGAAAAGCGACGACAACCACTATCGCATTTCTCTGGCACTGGCCGGGTTCAAACAGAGCGAACTGGATATTGAAGTAGAAGGCCCGCGCCTCACCGTGCGCGGCAACCCGACACCACCGGAAAAACAGGTGGAATACCTGCATCAGGGCTTGGTGTTTAAAGAGTTCACCCTGACCTTTACCTTGGCAGAACACCTGCAGGTTGCCGAAGCCAAATTTGAAAATGGCCTGCTGCACATCGATCTGGTGCGGCATGTGCCAGAAGCCTTGCAGCCACAACGTATCAGCATCGGCAGTACGCCGGGGTTAGAAGCAAAATAACCGGCTGAAAAAAAAGAAAAACTCACGGGGGAAGTCCATTCGGGCTTCCCCCGTTGCATTCTGTGGCACAACCCACATTCCCCCCCTTCACCTTATGTCAGAATCCTTATTAATTGCAGGTATTTATGCCCTATGAATTTCAAGTCGCAGCTAGGCAACAAGCTTACTTATCCCCTGGAGCTTACTGAGGTAAGTGACAGGGGTGAGTAAGCGCAGGTAACAACGCTGCAGCTTGAAATGCGACGGGGATAACCGCATACCGATTGTTAAACTTGTGGTAAGGATGTGACCTATGAGTGATATTGCCCTGACCGTCAGCATGTTGGCGTTGGTGGCTATTCTCGGATTGTGGATCGGAAACTGGAAAGTGTACGGCGTCGGGTTGGGGATTGGTGGGGTGCTGTTCGGCGGTATTATCGTCGGGCATTTCGCTCAGACTTATCAAGTCAGCCTTAACGGCGACATGCTGCACTTTATTCAGGAATTCGGCCTGATCCTGTTTGTTTACACCATCGGTATTCAGGTTGGCCCTGGTTTCTTCTCGTCCCTGCGCGTTTCCGGCTTGCGGCTGAATGGTTTTGCCATTTTGCTGGTGCTGGTGGGCGGCGTGGTGGCCGCGATTGTGCACAAGCTGTTTGCCGTGCCGCTGCCGATCATTCTCGGCGTGTTCTCCGGTGCGGTCACCAACACTCCGGCGTTGGGGGCCGGGCAGCAAATCCTCACCGATCTGGGTTCCGATCCGGATTTGGTTAATCGCATGGGGATGGGGTATGCGATGGCCTATCCGTTCGGTATCTGCGGCATTCTGTTGGTAATGTGGCTGATCCGCCTGTTCTTTCGCATCAATATCGATAAGGAAGCGCGGGAGTTTGAAAGTAGCCTGGGCAATAGCGAACTGCTGCAGACCATGAACGTGGCGGTGCGCAACCCTAACCTGCATGGCATGGCGATCAAAAACGTACCGCTGCTCAACGGTGACGACATTATCTGCTCGCGCCTCAAACGCGGTGACTTGCTGATGGTGCCTGCCCCGCAAGAGAAGCTGGAGTTAGGGGATTACCTGCACCTGGTAGGCAAGCGTGAGCAGTTGGAAAATGCCCGTTTGGTGATTGGTGAGGAGGTGGATGTTTCACTCTCCACGCAGGGAACGGCGCTGCAGGTGGTGCGTGCGGTGGTCACCAACGAAAAGGTGCTGGGCAAAAAAATCCGCGATCTGAATCTGAAACAGAAATACGACGTGGTGATTTCGCGCCTCAATCGTTCTGGGGTTGAACTGGTGGCAGGCAGCAATGTCACGCTGCAGTTCGGCGATATTCTCAACCTGGTCGGGCGGCCAGAGGCGATCGAAGCCGTGGCGGCGATCGTCGGTAACGCCAAGCAGAAGCTGCAACAGGTGCAGATGCTGCCGGTGTTTATCGGTATCGGCCTGGGGGTGCTGTTGGGCTCGATTCCGCTGTTTATTCCCGGTTTCCCGGCGGCGTTGCGCCTGGGGCTGGCCGGTGGCCCGCTGGTGGTGGCGCTGATCCTCGGGCGTATCGGCAGCATCGGCAAGCTGTACTGGTTTATGCCGCCGAGTGCCAACCTGGCGCTGCGTGAGTTGGGGATCGTGCTGTTTTTGGCAGTGGTTGGCCTGAAGTCGGGCGGTAATTTTATCGAAACCCTGCTGCACGGTGAAGGGATGGCCTGGGTGGGATACGGTGTGCTGATCACCTCTATTCCGCTGATCACCGTGGGGGTTTTGGCCCGGGTGGTGGGCAAGATGAACTACCTGACGCTCTCCGGCATGCTGGCCGGTTCGATGACCGATCCTCCTGCGCTGGCCTTTGCCAACGGCCTGCATCCAACCTGTGGGGCTGCTGCGCTGTCTTACGCCACGGTGTATCCGCTGGCGATGTTCCTGCGCATCATGTCACCGCAGCTGTTGGCGGTGCTGTTCTGGACGATGTAGTGAGATCGGGGGCTCTGCTGGCAGAGCCCCCGCTGACTTAACCCGCTTCCTGATGCGCCCGCTCGATCTCTTCCGCCAAGATTTTCACACCACGCTCAATCTGCTGCGGATCCGGCACATAGTTCATGCGCATACACTGGTGGGTATGCGGCCAATCATGTTCCAAACCTGGGAAAAAGTAGTGGCCCGGCACCATCAGCACGCCGCGTTTTTTCAGGCGTTGGTACAGCAGTTCGGTACTGATCGGCAGATCTTTGAACCAGAGCCAGAGGAAAATCGCCCCTTCCGGCTTGTGGATCAGGCAACGCTCCGGCGACAGATAACGGCGCAAAATGCCAATGGTCTGTTCGACGCGTTGCTTGTAGAACGGGCGGATCACCTCATTGGACAAACGCAGCAGATCGCCGCGCTCAATCATCTCCGTTGCCACCGCTGGGCCGATGCTACCCGGTGACAGGCTGATAATGCCGTTCATATTGGTGAGCGCGGTGATGATTTTCTCATCGGCAATCACGATGCCGCAGCGTGAACCCGGCAGGCCAAGTTTGGACAGGCTCATGCACAGAATGATATTCGGGTTCCACAGCGGCGTGGCTTCGCTGAAGATGATGCCGGGGAACGGCACACCGTAGGCGTTGTCGATCACCAGCGGGATATCCCGCTGCTGCGCCAGCAGATCGAGTTTCATCAGCTCTTCGTCGGTGATCACGTTGCCGGTCGGGTTGGTCGGGCGTGAAACGCAGATCATACCGATGTCGTCGCCGATGTTCAGGTGTTCAAAATCGACGTGATATTTGAACTGGCCGTCTGGCAGCAGCTCGATGTTCGGTTTGGCAGAGACAAATAGCCCGTCGTCCAGCCCGGAATCGGCATAGCCGATGTACTCCGGCGCCAGTGGGAACAGCACGCGTCGGTGGCTGCCGTCGGCATAGCGGCCAGCGAACAGGTTGAACAAGTAGAAAAACGCGCTTTGGCTGCCGTTGGTCAGTGCAATATTCTGTGGTTCGATCTGCCAGCCCAGCTCTTCCTGTAACAACGTGGCCAGCGCTTTCAGCAGGGTGTCTTTACCCTGTGGGCCATCGTAGTTGCACAGTGCTTCGGTGAGTTTGCCCTGATCGAGCATCTCTTGGCACAGTTGCTTGAAGTAGCTTTCCATCTCTGGGATATGCGCCGGGTTACCGCCGCCGAGCATGATAGCGCCAGGAGTGCGCAGGCCATCGTTCATATCGTCCATTAAACGGGTGATGCCCGCGTAACGGGTAAACTTGTCGCCGAAAAGTGAAAAAGTCATATACCATTCATACTTGAAGCCGCAGGGGTGTTGGCTGCCCTCGCTCACCCGAATCACTTACTTAAGTCAATGATTCGGGATTATGAGCCTCAAGAATGAGGCTCACCCTTCGGGCCAGCAAAAATGCTGTTCAAATCGGTTATAAACCGATTTGTCGTTCTGTTGCCGCCTACCTGCAACTCCAAGTATTTTTGGTATAGGCGCAACAGTATTGTTATCAGCAGGTAAACCACCACCATAACGCCAGACAAATGCCGGTGCAATACGGCGATATTTCCCCCGCTGGGGAGAGATATCGCCCAGCGGGTTTTTGCTAGCACAACCTGCTGAATTATTGTGACCGATCGCCAGCCCACACCACCATCACCTTGTCGCCATCATGCTGACGGCTGAAGGCATAGTAGCTTGGCGTTTGCTGCGACTGTTGCGTGCCAGAACCGATCGCCGGGTGGCGCGCGCGGAACTGGCCCAGCACCTGCCAGTGTGCCAGCAGCGGTGCTTTGGCTGCTTTCAGTTCATCCCAGTTCATGTCGGAGCGCGTGCCCTGCAGCGGATCGGAGCCCGTTGGCCCGAACGGCCGGCCGCTTTCATCACCGTAATAAATCTGCACCGCCCCCGGAGCCAGCAACAGCAGGTCTGCCGCCCGTTGCTGCAGCGGCAGTGAGCCTTTGGCGTCGTGGGTGAAGAACAGGCGCGTATCGTGCGAAGAGAGATAGCTCAGCACGTTGAAGCTTTGCAGCTTATCGGCCATTTGCTGGTAGGTCGTGTCGATGTTAGAGAAGCAGCCTAACGCCTGCGCGGCCTGATCCTGAAAATCAAAGTTGATCATCGCATCGAAGCCGTTCTGGTAATAATCACTCTTCATCACGCCATGGCCCCAGGCTTCGCCGGTCATCCAGAACGGCGCGTCGTCCAGCGCCTGTTTAGGATTGGCAGCCTTCCACTCTGCCAGCGCGGCGGCGGCGCGCTGTTTCAGCAACGCTAGCGTGGGTTTTTCGACGTGTTTGGCGGTGTCGACGCGGAAACCATCAATGCCGTAATCACGAACCCACTGGCTGAGCCAGATGGTCAGATAGTCGCGGGTAGTGGCTCCAGGGATTTCGCGCGCGGCGGTGTCCGGCTTATGGCGGTAAAACAGCGGCAGGCCGCTGGCACCGGGCGCTTCGGTTTTGATATCCGGCAGGAACGCCAGCGACATGGTCAGATCGTCAAAACCCGGTGAGTCGTAGTCGCCGATATCGGTGCGGATCCAGTTTTTACCCCACCATTGGCTCCAGCCCGCTTTATCGCTGAAATTAATATAGTCGTTGAAACTGTGCCAACTCTGGCCTGGACCCGGCTGCCAATCGCCCCAGTTTTTGCCCAAGGTTTTTTCGAGCTCGCCGTCTTTCAGATACAGCGAACCGAACTGAAACTGTTGCATATCGGTCAATGTGGCATAGCCGACGTGATTGACCACCACGTCAAACAGAATACGGATGCCGCGCTGATGCGCCTGTTCTACCAGGTTGCGCAGATCCTGTTCGGTGCCCATATTGGCATCAAGCTTGGTCCAATCCAGATGGTAGTAACCGTGGTAGGCATAATGCGGGAAATCGCCTTTGGTGCCGCCGCCAACCCAGCCGTGGATCTGCTCTAGCGGTGAGCTGATCCACAGCGCATTGACGCCGAGCTGTTGCAGATAGTCCAGCTTTTGCGTCAGCCCAGCGAGATCGCCACCGTGGAAGGTGCCGATCTCCTGCATGCCGTCGCTGCGGCGGCCATAGCTGTGATCGTTAGCCGGGTTGCCGTTTTCAAAGCGATCGGTCAGCACAAAATAGACCGTGGCATTGTGCCAGTTGAAGGCGGCCTGCTGCTGCGTGGCGGCAGATTCCAGCAGCAACATACCGCCGCTGTTGGCCGCCGGTTGCAGCGTGACCTTGCCCAAAGAGACTTTCGCGGTTTGGCCAGAGTAGAAATCGCGCACCATTTCGCCTTCGGCAAAGGTGCCGTTAACGGCGATGGTAACCGGTTTGCCATCCCAGCGTTGGCAGGTGTGTGCCACTGCGGCGACGCTGTTTTCGGGCTCGGCTTTCAGGCTGAGCTGCAACGTTGGGGTGCCGCTGCGGGTATCAATACTCACCTGATATTCGCCGTTGCGAAATAGCCGCCAATTGGCCGGTGGGGTATCCGCGCAGGGTTGCAGCGACAGGGGCTGATTGAGCTTTATCGCCTCGGCCGGCTGCCAGCACTGTTTATCCTGGTAAAGTTGCAACGGCAGTTGCCCTTTTGGCAGCGTTGCCTGGCTGATAAACAGCCCGCTGGAAGATTCGTTGAAGGCCGGGAAGCTTTGCAGCGTCCAGGTGGCTAAGGCTGCGGGTGAAAACAACATTAACAGAGGAATTGTCAGGCGTTTCATGGCTCTCCTTACTCATGGTAGGAAGCGTTTTTATCCTAGGGTAGTGCCCAGTTTGCTGAATGAAGGAAAAATCGCCTCCTCCCTTGGCAGGAATTTAGGGGCGGAGGGGGTAGGGGGAGCAATCAAACTTTTGTTATTTCAGTCTTGCGTCAAACAGATGCGGTATCGCCTGAGCGCTAGCCAGGTAGGCCGCGAAATCAGCGTGTTGCGGGTTAATCAATAGGTTGCTTTCCATCGGCACCACCGCCGAGGGAACCAGTAACCCCACAGAGGTGGCTGAATCCAGCCATTCTGAACCGATGTCCATGGTTTCTTGCGGCGCGGTGAATTGTTGCCAGTTTGCGGGCAAAGCGTTTGGTGCTAGCGTAATGATATCCGTGTCCGCCACCTCAATACTCAGCAGGGTGTAATGCTGCAACAGGGCGGCTTCGTCGAAGTGCACCAGGCACTCGAGCATCGCCAAGGAGACCGAGGTCGCCAGGTAGATCATGGCTTTGCCTTTGTGGTTCCAGCGGCCACCGTATTGCTGGGCACCGTAACCCGACCAGGCGCTATCCAGAAACTTGGTTTTTACGATGCGATACCCGATCACGAGAAAACGCCGTGTTCAAGCCTGCCGATGAGATCGAGTACCTCAACCGCGCCGCTTTCGGTATTCAGCAGGCTTTCTGGGGTTTCATTCGCCAGGCCGCGCACGGGTTTACGCATCCAGTTAACCGCTTTTTCACGATCGCCTTCGAACAGCGCGACGGCGGCATCGGCCACGCGGATCAAGCGCGCAATCTTCTCGCTTTCGTCCGGGCTTAATATCCCGCTGCCTGCCTTCCTGCGGCTCAGCGTTTTGGCATTGATGCCGGTAATGCGCAGGATATCCGCTTTCGGAAAACCGGCCCAACTGTGGATGGTTTCAATCACTGATACCGGCAGGCCTTGGCGCAAGCGCAGGATTAATTCCGGCCCTCTGCTGGCAGGGAAACCGGCAGAGCGCCACAGCTCATTACTGGTTGGCCGTTTAGAGGGGCTGAATGTGCGCATAAAACCTCCGGTTGCTCATTTGTCTTACTTCAGTATAGACATTTGTCCGTTACTGCACAATCAGCCAATCAGAGCCGCACCTATCATGCCGTCTTCAGCACCTGCGGATTAACGCAGTTTTCTTTCACCGTGCCGGTCAGCACGGCGATCAGATTGTCCACCGCGCAGGCGGCCATGCCGTAGCGGGTTTCATGGGTGGCAGAACCGATGTGTGGCAGGGCAACCACGTTCGGCAGTTTCAGCAGCGGTGAATTCACCGCTAGCGGTTCCTGCTCGAATACGTCCAGCCCGGCGGCGTGGATCGTACCGTTTTGCAAGGCTTCGATCAGTGCGGCTTCATCAACCACCGGGCCACGGCCCGCGTTAATCAGGATGCCGCTCTTTTTCATTTTCGCCAATTGCTCGCGGCCGATGATATGGAAGGTTTCGTCGGTTAACGGCAGGACAATGCAGACAAAGTCGGATTCGGCCAGCAGCGTATCGAGATCGCAGCGGCGGGCGCTGAAACGCTGCTCCGCTTCCTGATGAACGCGGCGGGCGTTATACAGCACCGGCATGCCGAAACCAAAGTGCGCGCGCTGCGCCAGCGCCATGCCGATGCGGCCCATGCCGAGAATACCGATGGTTTTATGGTGTACGTCCACCCCGTACCACTCAGGGCCGATGCTCTCCTGCCATTCCCCTGCCTTCACCCGTTCAGCCACTTCGATCATGCGGCGTGCGCTGGCTAGCATCAACCCCATCAGGGTATCGGCGACGGTTTCGGTCAGCACGGTCGGGGTGTGCATCAGCGCTATGCGGCGAGCGTTGAGCGCCTCGACGTCAAAGTTATCGTAACCCACGGCAATGGTTGATGCCGCGCGCAGCTTGGGGGCCTGCTGCAGGAAAGCGTTGTCGATCTTGCCGCCGGAACCGATGATTCCTTCAGCCTGTTGCAGCGCCTGTTTCAGGGCGGGGTTCTCTGGGTTCAGTTCGTCGAAGGCATGGACGGTAAAATGCTGCTCCAGCCGTGCATGCAGGTCAGGGGGAATACTTTTGTACAACACAATGGAAGGCTTCATCACAAACTCCAGCAGGTTAACGATTGATTTAAAATAACATAAAGCGCCAACGGGAGAAGGACGGGGTTTATTCTGCGGAATCGTTGCATCAGAGTGTTGAAATCAGCGGGGCGAATGCCCCGCTCAGGGTTACTGCAATGGGCTGAGTGTGATCTCAACGCGGCGATTTTGCGCCTTGCCTTCCGCCGTGCTGTTGGAGGCGATCGGCTGATCCGGGCCAACACCGCTGGAACGGATGCGGTTGGCGGCAACGCCCTGGGTGATTAATGCGCTGGCAACGCCGTCGGCACGCTGCTGCGACAGCGTCATGTTGAGGGCACGGCTACCGGTGCTGTCGGTGTGGCCTACCACGTTGACGGCGGTTTTCTCATACTCCTTCAGCACCATGGCAACGCCCACCAGAGTGTTGGCACCAGCCGGTTTCAGCGTGCTGCTGTTGGTATCGAAGGTAACGTTATTTGGCATATTCAGCACGATGTTATCGCCCTGGCGGGTGACGCTGACGCCGGTTCCTTGCATTTTTTCGCGCAGTTTGGCTTCCTGCACGTCCATGTAATAACCGGCTCCGCCACCCAGTGCCGCCCCGGCCGCTGCGCCAATCAGGGCACCTTTGCCGCGATCTTTTTTCGATGAGGAGAGCACGCCGATACCGGCTCCCAGAACGGCGCCAACGCCAGCGCCAATGCCCGCTTTACCGGCTTGTGATTCCCCGGTGTAAGGGTTGGTGGTACAGGCGGACAGCGTCATGATAGCGGCGACCGCCCCGGCAATGATTGCAATGCGTTTTTTCATGGTTTTTCCCTTAAATGGCGTCAATATCTGCAATCGCAGAAAACGCCTACAAATATGACGACGGAAGCTAACCGGCAATCAGGGGGAGGGAAACCAGAAAAAGCTGAATTATCAACGGTAATGGGATCTTTAGGATAATGTTCCCCTCTCAATTGGCTGAGAGGGGAAAGGGGGTCAGGCTAAGCTTTCACCATTGCTGGCGATCACTCGGCGATACCAGTCAAAGCTCTGTTTTTTCGCGCGGGCGAAAGTGCCACTGCCGTCGTCGTGTTTATCCACGTAAATAAAGCCGTAGCGTTTGCTGTACTGGCCAGTGGTGAAGGAAACGCAGTCGATACAACCCCATGGGGTGTAACCCATCAGTTCGACACCATCGTCAATCACCGCTTTTTTCATTTGTTCGATATGCGAACGCAGATAGGCGATCCGGTAATCATCGTGGATCTGGCCGTCGGCTGCGGGTTTATCTACGGCACCGAAGCCATTTTCGACGATAAACAGCGGCTTCTGATAACGCTCATACAGCACATTAAGCGTATAACGCAGGCCAACCGGATCGATCTGCCAGCCCCAGTCTGATGCTTGCACATAAGGATTCGGTACGCTGCCTTCAAAACCGGCCAGCGCCGTGCCAGCCCCCATGGCATCCGCCTGTAGCGCATTACTCATGTAGTAACTCAGGCCGATATAATCCGCGCAACCTTCGCGCAGCAGCGCGGTATCTTCCGGCTGCATCTGGATGTTATACCCCTTGCGCTCCCATTCATGCAGGATGTACGACGGGTAATAGCCGCGCATATGCACATCGCCAAACAGGAAACGTTCCCGCATGGCCTCCTGTGCGTACATCACATCATCCGGATTGCAGGAGAACGGATATAGCGGCACCATGGCGATCATGCAGCCAATCTGCAGTTCAGGGTTAATGGCGTGCCCCAGTTTGACCACCTGTGCGCTGGCGACGAACTGGTGGTGGAGCACCTGATACATACACTCTTCCGGGTTAGGTTCTTGAGTAAAAATCACCCCGGAACAGCAATAACCGAACAGCGGCGTCTTCCAGTTACGCTGGTTGTTGATCTCGTTGAAGGTCATCCAATACTTCACTTTGTGCTGGTAACGCTTGAGCACCACCTCACTGAAACGCAGAAAGAAATCCACCAGCTTGCGGTTCTTCCAGCCACCGTACTCTTTGACCAAATGCCATGGCATCTCAAAATGCGACAGCGTAATCACTGGCTCGATACCATATTGCAGCAGTTCATCAAACAATTCGTCATAGAACTGCAGCCCGGCTTCATTGGGCTCATGCTCATCCCCGTTGGGGAAAATACGCGACCAGGCAATGGAGGTGCGAAAGCATTTGAACCCCATTTCGGCAAATAGCGCGATGTCCTCTTTATAGCGGTGATAGAAATCCACCGCGTCGTGATTGGCGTAATGATAACCCGGCTGAATACCGTCGGTGATCGTGCGGTCAACGCCATGAGCACCGCTGGACAGTACATCAACGATGCTCGGGCCTTTGCCGCCCTGATCCCAGCCGCCTTCAACCTGATGTGCAGCCACTGCGCCGCCCCACAGGAAATCATCCGGTAACTGTTTTTTCATAATTGAGCTTCCCTTGTATCGATGAATTTATGCTATTTGAGGCTGGGTAACAGGTGCCGCTGGTAGAGGAAAATCCTCTTTGAATCCGGCTATATAGGTAAATACGGCACCCAGAACAAAGGCCACGCAGATGGACAGCAGAAAACCCAGGAACTGTGGCAGATGCCCAGCTTTAAAAAACACTGGCAGCACGGCGATTCCTGGCAGGCAGTAACTCCATGATACCGCGTTAAATGCCCCAGCGATGGAACCCCCGATTGCCCCGGCCAGGCAGCCACAAATCATCGGGCGCTTCAGGCGCAACGCCACGCCGTAAATCGCTGGTTCTGTGATACCAAACAGGCCGGTCATACCCGCCGACAGCGCAACGCGTTTCATTTCCGGATCTTTGGATTTCAGATAGACGCCGAGTACCGCGCCCGCCATGGCGAACACGGGTGAGGCCTGCAAGCCGGTGAAGGTGTCGTACCCCAGCGTCGCGTAGTTGCCAACGGTGACCGGCGTGATGCCCCAGTGCACGCCCAGCGTTACCAATGGCATCCACAGCGCACCCACCACAAAACCGGCGATCGACGGATTAAGGTGATACAGCGTGTTGTACACGCCGCCAATTGCGCCCCCAATCATGTTGCCGATCGGGCCAAAGGCCAGCAGCGTCAGTGGCACCATGATAGCGAGGCAGAACATCGGCGTGAACAGGTTGCGGATCACCAGCGGCAGCAAGCGCTCAAAGAAGCGCTGTACGTAGGACATGATCCAGACCATCAGGATGATCGGGATCACCGAGGCGGTATAGCTCAGGTATTGCACCGGCATGCCGAGGAAGGTGAGCGGATCGGCATTTAGCGGAATACCGGCCAGATCCACCAGCGCCTTAGCGATTTGCGGATTGTTCACCGCTTCTTTCATCAACGCCTGCATGGCCGGATCGGCGGAGTTCACCAGCAGGATTTTATTGGCGGTGAGCATATGCAGATAGTCCGGTGACACCAGTGCACAGGCGGCAATTACCGCTGTGAACGGGTTCACGTTGAATTTTTTAGCTGCGGTAAACGCTACCATTACCGGTAAGAAGGTGAAGCCGGTCCAAGAAACGAAGTTCAGGATGCGATAGGTGCCGCTGGCCGGATCCATCCAGCCCAGTACGGCAAACAGGGAAATTAACCCCTGCAATACTCCGCAGGCTGCCAGCGGATACAGGAACGGGGCAAAGATGCTGGAGATGATATCCATCAGCCGGCTGACGATGCCGACGTTGGGCGCGCTGGTCGCTGCATGTTCATCAATATTGATCAGCTTCAGCACTTCCTGATAGGCATCGCCAACGTGGTTGCCGATCACCACCTGCAATTGCCCACCCGACTCAATCACGGTAATGACGCCTTGTACCCGTTTGAGCGTTTCTTTATCTGCTTGGGTATTATCTTTTAAAACAAATCGCAAACGTGTGGCGCAATGTGTGATATTAATCACGTTATTATCACCACCAATCAGGCGCACGATCTCTCTGGCTGAGTCAGCATAATTAATTGCCATAAATCTAACTCCATCTGTAGGGTACAGAAATCTCGGGTATATATATGGTCTTGGTCAGGGAATGGGGCTGTTCTGGGCAGATAGTAGCAAATAAAAAGGCAATGTCACGATATAACGAAATAGCATAAACGTGATTTGTCACATTTAAAAAACAGGGTGTTATATCCGTTGTGTTGTAACCTAGGCATTGGCCCACGGGAATATACTTTTTAATGCCCCATTTTTTTGGCTAATTCTTTACCGATAGATTCGAGGATGTAAATAACCGGGACCTGAGTGGTAATATCATACTCACTGGCGATCAGTATCTGTGGCATATGGTAGGAGAGGTTAAAGTCAGCCATCCGTGCCAGTGAACTGGTATCGCTGTTGGTAATGCTGACGATTTTGCAATTATGCAGGCTGAACTGGCTAGCCAGCTTGAGAATTTCTGGTGTTTCCCCCGAGACCGATAAAATAATCGCTACGGCATCTTTATACATATTGGTGCTGATGGGATAATAAGGGTCATCAATATAGTTACTGAACTTCCCGACGTTGGAGAAAAATCGCGCGCCGTATTTACCCAGCGTGCCTGAGGTTCCTGCACCGACGAAGAGAATTCTTTCCGCTGCGGCAATATGTTGTGCCGCACGGGCGATTAATTGTTCGAACTCTTCGTTATTAATACTTTTAAAGAAGCTGACAATTTCACTGACGCCGGAGGTTAATAATAATTTTTCTTCTTGCTCCAGATACAATTTAAAGCGAATACGAAACTCTGAATAACCGCTGAAATTCATTTTCTTGCAAAAACGGAGTACCGTGGTGGTCGACACCTGTGCGCCATCGGCCAGCTCGCGAATGGTCATATACATCACCTGGTCTTTATTCTTGATGACGTAGTTATACACCATCAACTCGAGGCCATTGAGCGAGGATAAGGCGATATGGGTAAACATTCTGGATCCCGTAGACAAGGTGTGCCGCCAAATTACCAGAAGCGGGCAGAGATGACAAAGCCAGCCCTGCTCTAATGGTTAGGCATCCGGCAGATCGGTAGCGTCCCAGTTCATGATCAGCGTATAAGCTTGGGTTTCCTGGTTGAACAGGCGCTGTATCTGGCGAAAGCCCTGCCTGCGGTAAAACGCGCAGGCGCGCAGATTCTGCTCATACACTTCCAGGCTCAGCCAGGTGTGACGCTGCTGCACGTAAGTCATCAATGCTTGGCCGATCCCTTTGCCATGAAATTCCTGCTGAACAAACAGTGCACCAATGAAACGCTCATTCAGCACGCTGATAAAACCGACGATCTGCCCGCCACACAGATAAACCCAGTTGGTTGCGCGCGGCAGATAGCTTTCGCGCACCAGTTGAGCACTCTCTTGCCAATACTCTGCCGCAATAAATGGATGCGCCTGGGTCGTACTTACCAGCCACAGCGTCATCAGAGGTTCGATGTCAGCCGAGCGGGCGGTGCGGATTACGCCCTGCGCTGCTTTGGGTGGCTGAAACAGCAGGTGAGGTGATCGTTCACCAAGCCACTGGCCTGCATAAAGGCATAGCAGATGGTGGAACCGATAAATTTGAAGCCGCGTTTTTTCAGCGCCTTGGACATGGCATCGGAAAGTTCAGTTTTTGCCGGAACGTCGCTCAGCGCTTGCCAATGGTTCAGCAGAGGTTTGCCATCGACAAAACCCCAGATAAAGGTAACGAAGTCTTCCCCCGCCGCTTCCATGGCTAAATAGGCCTTGGCATTGGTAATAATGGCTTCAATTTTACCCCGGTGGCGAATGATGCCGCTGTCCTGCAACAGAGTTTCCACCTCCTGCTCAGTCATGGCGGCAACGCGTTGCGGGTCGAAATTATGAAAGGCACGGCGATAGTTTTCGCGCTTTTTCAGGACGGTGATCCAGGAAAGCCCCGCCTGCTGCCCTTCTAGGCACAGCATTTCAAACAGCTCTCGTGCATCGGTGGTGGGGGTGCCCCATTCCCGATCGTGGTACTCCAGATACAACGGGTCTGCCGTTACCCAACCGCAACGCTCGATGGCCATGCTACTGCTCCTTGTGCTGTATTTATTTACAGGTAATCATCGCCAGAATCGTGCTGGTTGGCAAGCTTTTGATTGTTTTGTCGTCACTTGACTTGACGTAATGTGAAAGCCCGCAATATTTACTGCATGGCTGCAAGATAACGGTCAACGATAAAAATGTCATTTTATTCATTTGCTGACTCTGAGGAGTCTATTCATGCCTCTAGAAACCCTCTCTACATTGCGCCCGGCGGTGCTTGCAGTGGCTTTGGCGTTTTGTCTTGCTGCGCCAGCACAGGCTTATGATCAGCTTTATGTGTTTGGCGACAGCCTGAGTGATACGGGCAACAATGGCCGGTTTACTTACGACAGCCGCCAACATCAACTTTATGACGAAGCACTTGCCCAGCGGATTGGTGCGGCGCTGCTCGCCTCTGACAACGGTGGCTATAACTATGCGGCGGGCGGTGGTGTGGCGATACCGGCCCTCAACCCGGCGGACAATACTCAGGATCAGGTACAGCGTTATCTGGCGCGAGTGAATGGCCAAGCGGACAGTAACGGGCTCTATATCCATTGGATCGGCGGTAATGATTTAGCGGCGGCAGCCATGAACCCGGCAACTGCATCTGAAGTGGCCTATGTTAGCGCCGCAGCGGCGGCGGCACAGGTACATACTCTACTGAATGCTGGTGCCGGAACGGTGATTGTGCCGACGGTGCCGAATATCGGTTCTACACCGCTGCTGATGGAGTTGCTCATCCAGCAGGCGCTTTCTCCGGTACAGGGTGCTGCGGTACAGGCAGCCTATGCTACGCTCAATTCGCTAGCGATACCGGATAACGCGGCGCGTCAGCAAGCAATTCATCAGGCGCTGAGCGCCGCTGCGGCACAGGGCAGCGCCAATCCGCAGGTGCAGCAATTGATCGCCGCGCAACTGATTGCCGCCTTTGACAGCCTGAGCGCACAGGCCGGGCAATTGACCGATTTTTATAATCGGAGCGAAGAGCGCTTGCTGGTGCAGGGCGGTGGCAATATCGTGCGTGTTGATGTCAATCAGCTATTCAATGAGGCGATTGCCAATCCGGGGCAGTTCGGTTTCACCAATACCGCCGGGATGGCTTGCCCGGCAGGGGTGTCAGCGGCGGTATGCGATTCGTCAACGCCCGGTTTTGATGCTAGCCAGTCTTATCTGTTTGCCGATCATCTCCATCCTAGCCCGCAGGCGCACCAACTGATTGCTGATTATATTCAGGCGGTGCTCGATGGCCCGGCGCAGGCGGTGGCACTTAATCAAGCGACGGCGGCGATGGCGCGAGACAGCCGCGCCACCCTCGACAGCCGTTTTCAGCAGTTGCGTTCCAGCCATAATCCACCAGGCTCATTGGGCGTGTTCGGGGGCTATGCCGGTCAACGCTATGACTACTCGGGGAATTTGGTGGCGGATGAGGGCAGTGCCACCACGCATAATCTGACGGTAGGGGTGGATTATCAGCTGACGGATGACTGGTTGATCGGCGCGCTGCTGGCCGGTTCCAACGACGATCAGCAACCTTCCAGCCGCTATGAATACAAAGCACGCGGCGTATTGTTTTCTGCTTTCAGTGCCTTATCGCTGTTTGAGCAGGGTTGGGTCAACGCTGATGTGCATTATATGACGATGAATTACGACGACATCCGCCGCAGCATGTTATTGGGGTCGCTAACGCGAACCGAAACCGGCTCGACCTCGGGTAAACAGTGGGGCGCGCGCGTAACCGGCGGCTATGACTTTCCGCTGACCTCCTCTTTGACTACCGGGCCGCTGGCGCAGTTTGCCTGGGATTACAGCAACGTCTCTGGCTACAGCGAAGATGGTAACGACAGTACCGCGATGCGTTTCAACGATCAGACCTACCGTTCACAGATTGCCGCCCTAGGGTGGCGGCTGGATGCGCAACTGGGGAAGGTCAACCCGTATGCTGAGGTGAGCTATCAGCACCAGTTTGGTGACGATGTCTATCGCGCAGGGGGCGGGCTGAAATCCACCCAGACCTCCTTTACCCGCGACAGTGCCAGCCAGGATAAAGACTGGGTCAATGTGACGTTAGGGGCCAATATGCCGCTGACCGAGCAGGTCGCAGCTTTCACCTCGGTTTCGCAAACCGGCGGATTGAGCAGCGGTGAACAATTTATGTATAACGTCGGGATCAGCGCACGGTTCTGATCGCAACAAAAACAGGGCCTTGCCGACAAGACCCTGTTTATCTTGATGATGAAAAAATTTCCGATGCATCTGACAGGAAAAAGTACAGGTAGTGACTGTACTTTTGTATAGTCATTATGTACTCTTAATGTTATAAACAGCCTAAAGTCATAGACTAGCGATAACATACTGATAAAAAACCAATTTCAGCATCAACCATTTGCTCAGCACCAGGGAAATTTTTGCTTGTTCTGTGAAACGTATATCGAGAGATAGGGTGTTTTCCTCGGCCTTTCTTGGTGTCTATCGATTATCCCCTCACCTCGTTAACCCTTCCCACTTTTTCACCCTGGGTCTGATTGTTTTTCGCGGATTTTAGTGCGTAGATGTACCGATAGTGAAACTCATCGGCTATATTAGGACTTTGTTTCTATCGGGTTTATAAGGAGGTGGCCAGTGTCTGATTTATTCTTCAATAATGACTTTATTAATGCCACCATAAAGAGCTATTTAGAAAGAAAGCTGGCTGAGTATAAAAACATAAATTTCGTCTATGCCATAATGAATAAAAGAAACCCGGCGAATCTTGCAATTATTTCTAATAAAAAAGAATGGTTTGACGTTTATAAAGCAAACAACTATCAGTTTATCGATCCGGTTCTTATCGCTGCTGCAAAGCGGGTAACGCCGTTCCCTTGGGATGAGAATATCATGATAAGCTCCGGGCTGAAGCTATCACGCATTTTCGACATGGCCAAGAATTACGGCATTATTAATGGTTATACCTTTGTCCTGCATGATTATAACCATAATCTTGTGGTGCTCTCTATTCTGATAGATAAACAGAGCAGCGGTATTATAGAAGAAATAGAGAATAATAAGCATAAACTTCAGATGCTGTTGCTGAACGCACATGAAAAACTCACCACGTTTTACCAAGAGCTGAAAGGTAAGGCCTATTTTGAAAAAATGAATAACCAAGAGATTTTTTCAAAACGTGAGAATGAGATTATTTATTGGGCCAGCGTGGGGAAGCCTTATCAGGAAATTGCCGCCCTGTTGGGGATCAAGCTGACTACGGTCAAATATCATATCGGCAACGCGGTAAAAAAGCTGGGCGTGACCAACGCCAAGCATGCCATCAGGCTGGGGACGGAGTTACAACTGATCAGGCCGGTGCTCCCGGATGCCGAAACCTAAAGTGGCCTGATCCTGCCGCCGCCAGATCAATGATTCACACTTGTTGCGGGATTCGGGCTGTATATCTTACGGTCAACGGGTATACTGACGCATTCCATCTAAATCCACTTGTATCGCGTGCGAATTCAACATGCAAAAGTTTGATACCAAGACCTTTCAGGGCCTGATCCTGACACTGCAGGACTATTGGGCGCGCCAAGGCTGCACCATCGTTCAACCATTGGACATGGAAGTCGGCGCGGGAACCTCTCACCCGATGACGTGCCTGCGCGCACTGGGGCCGGAGCCGATGGCTGCCGCCTACGTGCAGCCATCACGCCGCCCGACCGACGGCCGCTACGGGGAAAACCCGAACCGCCTGCAACACTATTACCAATTCCAGGTGGTGATTAAGCCATCGCCGGAAAACATTCAGGAACTGTACCTAGGCTCGCTGAAAGAGCTGGGGCTGGACCCGACCATTCACGATATCCGCTTCGTAGAAGACAACTGGGAAAACCCGACGCTCGGCGCCTGGGGCCTGGGCTGGGAAGTGTGGCTGAACGGCATGGAAGTGACGCAGTTCACCTACTTCCAGCAGGTCGGCGGCCTGGAGTGCAAACCGGTAACCGGCGAGATCACCTACGGCCTGGAACGCCTGGCGATGTATATCCAGGGTGTGGACAGCGTTTACGATCTGGTGTGGAGCAATGGCCCATTGGGCATCACCACCTACGGCGATGTGTTCCACCAGAACGAAGTAGAGCAGTCCACCTATAACTTCGAATACGCCGATGTCGATTTCCTGTTCACCTGCTTTGAGCAGTACGAAAAGGAAGCGCAAACCCTGCTGGCGCTGGAGAAACCCCTGCCGCTGCCAGCTTACGAACGTATCCTGAAGGCTGCCCACACCTTCAACCTGCTGGATGCACGCAAGGCGATCTCGGTGACCGAGCGCCAGCGCTATATTCTGCGTATCCGCACGCTGACTAAAGCCGTTGCCGAGGCCTACTACGCTTCCCGTGAAGCGCTGGGCTTCCCAATGTGTCATAAGAAATAACAGAGGCAGCCATGACTCAACAGACTTTCCTGGTGGAAATCGGCACGGAAGAGCTGCCGCCGAAGGCTCTTCGTTCACTGGCAGAAGCGTTTGCCGCCAATTTTACCGCCGAGCTGGATAACGCCGGCCTCGAACACGGTGCCGTGAGCTGGTTCGCTGCGCCGCGCCGCCTGGCGCTGAAAGTAGCCAACCTGAGCGCTGCGCAGGCCGATCGCGAAGTTGAAAAACGTGGCCCGGCGATCGCTCAGGCCTTCGACGCCAGCGGCCAACCGAGCAAAGCGGCCGAAGGCTGGGCGCGCGGTTGCGGGATCACCGTCGATCAGGCCGAGCGCCTGGTAACCGACAAAGGCGAATGGCTGCTGTATCGCGCTCATGTGCCGGGCCAGTCTGCGCAGCAACTGCTGGCAGGCATGGTGAGCACCGCGCTGGCCAAATTGCCGATCCCGAAACTGATGCGCTGGGGCGATAAAGACACCCAGTTCGTGCGCCCGGTGCACACGGTCACCCTGCTGCTGGGGGCGGAGCTGATCCCTGGCACCGTGCTGGGCATTGATTCTGCGCGCACGCTGCGCGGCCACCGCTTTATGGGTGAGCCGGAGTTCACCATCGACAACGCCGATCAATACCCGCAGATCCTGCAAGAGCGCGGTAAAGTGATTGCCGATTACGAAGTTCGTAAAGCGCTGATCAAGCGTGACGCCGAACTGGCAGCACAGAAGATCGGCGGCAAAGCCGATCTGAGCGAAAGCCTGCTGGAAGAAGTGGCCTCGCTGGTGGAATGGCCAGTGGTGCTGACCGCCAAGTTCGAAGAAAAATTCCTGGCGGTACCGGCAGAAGCGCTGGTGTACACCATGAAGGGCGACCAGAAGTATTTCCCAGTGTACGACGCTGCGGGCAAGCTGCTGCCGAACTTTATCTTCGTGGCTAACATCGAATCGAAAGATCCGCAGCAAATCATCTCCGGTAACGAGAAGGTGGTGCGCCCGCGCTTGGCCGATGCCGAGTTCTTCTTCAATACCGATCGCAAAAAACGCCTGGAAGACCACCTGCCGCGTCTGGAAACCGTGCTGTTCCAACAGCAGTTGGGTACCCTGCGCGACAAAACCGACCGCATTCAGGCGCTGGCTGGCTGGATTGCCGGGCAGATTGGCGCGGACGTCAACCATGCCACGCGCGCCGGGCTGCTGTCGAAGTGCGATCTGATGACCAACATGGTGTTCGAATTCACCGACACTCAGGGCGTGATGGGCATGCACTACGCGCGCCACGACGGTGAAGCAGAAGACGTTGCCGTTGCGCTGAACGAACAGTATCAGCCGCGCTTTGCCGGTGACGAACTGCCGCAGTCGCTGGTGGCCTGTTCCTTGGCGATTGCCGACAAGATGGACACCCTGGCCGGTATCTTCGGCATCGGGCAACATCCGAAAGGCGATAAAGACCCGTTTGCTCTGCGCCGTGCCGCGCTGGGCGTGTTGCGTATCATCGTTGAGAAAAACCTGCCGCTGGATCTGCAAACCCTGACCGAAGAGGCCGTGCGCCTGTACGGCAGCAAGCTGACTAACGCCAAGGCGGTGGACGAGGTTGTCGACTTTATGCTGGGCCGTTTCCGCGCCTGGTATCAGGAAGAAGGCCACGCGGTAGACACCATTCAGGCGGTATTGGCGCGTCGCCCAACCAAACCGGCGGATTTTGACGCGCGCGTGAAGGCGGTCACCCACTTCCGCACCTTGGAAGAGGCGGCGGCACTGGCGGCGGCCAACAAGCGTGTCTCTAATATTCTGGCGAAATCCACCGATACTCTGCTGGATCAGGTGCGTGCTTCGGTGCTGAAAGAACCGGCCGAACTCAAGCTGGCGACTCACCTGGTGGTGCTGCGCGACAAGCTGCAACCAGACTTCGCCGCAGGCCGTTATCAGGAAGCGTTGGTGGAACTGGCTGCGTTGCGCGAAACCGTCGATGCCTTCTTTGATGGCGTGATGGTGATGGCAGAAGATGATGCGGTGCGCGTGAACCGCCTGACGCTGCTGAGCAAGCTGCGCGAGCTGTTCCTGCAGGTAGCGGATATTTCGGTGCTGCAGTAATTACCCTAAATTGAAGTACGACGGGTATAACGTATTGTTTAAATGAACCAACGGCGCCTTATGGCGCCGTTGTTACATCTATTTCTCATGCCAGAAAACAGAGCAGCCGTGCACGTTAATGCAGCATCCATGCCCTTGATTGGTGCGCTGCTGGCCGCTTTGCCTCAAGAGCCTCTCTCTTTGTCCTGCTTACTCCTGAATATAATTATCATTTAATTCAATGCATTAACTGGAAATCTACGCTTTCCATCTTGAACCAATAAAAATTGGTTCTTTTCTTGCTTATGTATTAATAACGCATGTTGTGCGATTAATAGCCGTGTGATAACTTAATTTTAACTTATATGTAACAAAAATCTTTTTTAATCTCTTTTTTTGATTGATTTATAGGCGAACCAATAAATGGATGAGATGGCTGGCCATACCGCAAACTCCAGTTCCGCATTGGAAAAACTTCGTCAATTGCTGCAGCAAGACGACATTCAGCCCGATCTGGCCCTGCCCACCGAACGCGAGCTGGCGGAGCGTTTTGCCGTGGGGCGGCGTGAGATCCGCCGGGCGTTGAACGTGCTGGAAGAGGAAGGGCGGATCTGGCGCAAGCAGGGTAAGGGAACCTTTGTCGGCCCGGCAGCGCCGGTGCAGCCGCTGCAATTACAGGATTTGCCGCAGCAGTCCAACCTGCTGGAGGTGATGGAAGCGAGGATCCAACTGGAGCCAGGTTTGGCGCGTTTAGCGGCACTGCGCGCCAGCAAAGAGCAGATCGCCCTGATGCAGCGCTTGTTAGAGCGTATGCATAACATCACGCTGAACGATAGCGATCAACATGAGCTGTGGGACAGCGCCTTTCACCGCGCCATTGCCGAAGCCGCAGGCAACCGCCTGATGCTCAGCCTGTTTGATGCTATTGACGCCGTGCGTCGTGAACCCGCCTGGCAGCATCTGCGCGTGCAGGCGCGCACGCCAGCGCGGCTGGAAAATTATGACCATCACCACGTTCGCTTGGTTCAGCACATTGCGGCGCGCCAGCCGGTGGAGGCCGCGCAGGCGATGCGTGAGCACCTGTTGGCGCTGCAGCAGGCGCTGCTTGAAGCGATCAACGTGGGTGACGAGGAGCTGCCATGAGCCTTTCTTCCGCCAGCGCTCCGGTGCTGCGCCTGCAGGATCTTAACGTCCAGTTCAGCGGTTCACCGGTCACGGTGCTGGATAATATTTCACTCACCGTCCACGCGGGGGAAACGCTGGCACTGGTGGGGGAGTCCGGCTGTGGCAAGAGCATTACCTCGCTGGCGCTGATGGGATTATTGCCTAGCAGCGCCCAGGTCAACGGTGGTGAGATGTATTTCAATCATCACGATCTGCGTCAGTTAAGCCCTCGCGAATACGCCGATCTGCGCGGCAACCAGATGGCGATGATTTTTCAGGAGCCGATGACCTCGCTCAATCCGGCGTTTACGCTCGGCGATCAGCTTAGCGAAGCGGTGATGCGCCATCGTAATTGCAGCCGCCGCGAAGCGATGGATGTGGCGCTGGAGATTTTGGAAAAGGTGCAGATTCCGGCAGCGGAAATGCGCTTGAAATCTTACCCACACCAGCTTTCCGGCGGCATGCGCCAGCGCGTGATGATCGCCATGGCGTTGATCAACCACCCGCAGTTGCTGATTGCCGATGAACCGACCACCGCCCTCGACGTCACTATCCAAGCGCAAATCCTGGTGTTGCTCAACCGGCTGAAGCAGGAAACCGGCACCGCGGTGCTGATGATCACCCACGACTTGGGGGTGGTGGCCGAAGTGGCGCAGCGGGTGGCGGTGATGTACGCCGGGCAGGTGGTGGAAAGCGGCGAAGTGGCAGAGGTGTTTAACGATCCGCAACACCCTTACACCATCGGTTTGATGGGGTCGATCCCCAGCCTCGGTGCCCGCAGCGCCAAGCTGGCGACCATTCCTGGCAACGTGCCGCTACCGGAACAGATGCCCGCAGGCTGCCGTTTTGCCACCCGTTGCCCGTTTGCCGAAGTACGTTGCCATCAGCAAAAACCGCTGTTGCAAGTGCTGAATCCGCAGCATCAGGTGGCCTGTTTCCGCGCCCCGCTGGAACATTCCGTGGCTCAGGGAGCATCAATATGACAACGCCTATTCTTGCCTGTACCGATTTGAGCAAAACCTTTAGCGGCCCCACGTCGCTGTTTAAACGTAACAAACAGGTAACCGCCGTTGATCGCGTCTCGCTGCAAGTGATGCCCGGCGAAACCTTGGCGATCGTCGGTGAGTCCGGTTCCGGTAAATCGACGCTCGGCCGCCTGCTGCTGCGTCTGCTCGCGGCCAGCCACGGGCAGGTGTTTTATCAGGGGGAAGAGATTACCCACGCCAGCGGCACCCGGCTGAATCAGCTGCGCCGGGAGCTACAGATTATTTTTCAGGATCCGTTTGCTTCGTTGAACCCGCGCATGACGGTAGAAAACATCGTGGGTGAGCCGATCTGGCTGCATGAGTCGCTGTCGAGCCGCGATCGCCAGGAAAAAGTGCATCAACTGCTGCGCACCGTCGGCCTGCCCGCTGCCTGGGCTCAGCGCTATCCGCACGAGTTTTCCGGCGGCCAGCGCCAGCGCATCGGCATTGCCCGCGCGCTGGCCAGTGGCCCCAAACTGCTGCTGGGGGATGAGCCGGTTTCTGCGCTGGATGTGTCGGTGCAGGCGCAGGTGGTTAATCTGCTGGAGAACCTGAAATCACAGTTTGGCCTGACCATGGTGATCGTGGCGCACGGTTTGGCGGTGATCCGCCATATGAGCGATCGCGTGGCGGTGATGTACCTCGGGCAGATCGTCGAACTGGCCAGCGTCGATGAGATTTTCGACGCGCCGCTGCACCCCTATACCCAGGCGCTGATCGCCTGTGCGCCGCAGCTAAAGCCCGGCGTGGAGCGCGACATACCGATGCTGCAGGGCGATTTGCCGAACCCGGCCGCGCCGCCCAGCGGATGCCGTTTTCACACCCGTTGCCCGCACGTTCGCGATGAATGCCGTCAACATGAACCTATTAATCAGGTATTAGCGGGTGGTCGTCAGGTGGCTTGCCATCGCTGGCAAGAGATTAATCGCGATCGCAGTGTGATTGAAATTGCCCCACCGTCATCCGCCTTTTTACGCCGCCGCGCGCTGTTTGAGCAGGCAGTTAATCAAAAATCATCAACCCCTATGGAGAAGTGAAGCGATGAAAGGACGTCATATTGTATTGAGTGCGCTCGGTGGCCTGCTGCTGACAGGAGCCTGCGTTCAGGCACAGGCAGAAAGCACGATACGTATTGGCTTAGGGGCCGATCCAGACATGCTGGATCCGCACCTGGCGCGCACCTACTATGGCCGCTTCGTATTTGCGGCGATGTGCGATCGGCTGGTGGATATTGATGAAAACCTGAAGATTGTGCCGGGGTTGGCCACCGACTGGGCATGGAGCGATGAGGGCAAGACCCTCACCATGAATCTGCGCCAAGGGGTCACTTTCCACGATGGGGAAAAATTCGACGCCCAGGCGGTGAAATTCAATCTCGAAAGGGCATTAACCCTGCCGGGATCGCTGCGCAAAAGCGAAATCTCTTCCATTGAGTCCATCGAGGTGACCGGGCCTTATCAGGTGGTGTTGCACCTGAAAACCGCCGACGCGGCGCTGCTCAGCCAATTTACCGATCGTGCTGGAGCGATGTTGGCACCGAAAGCCGCTGCCAAAGCGGATTTCACTGCCCACCCGGTGTGTTCCGGCCCGTACCAGTTTGACAGCCGCGTGCAGCAGGATCGCATCGTGCTTAAGCGCTTCGAAAACTACTGGAACAAGTCTGCCTACCACTTCGATAAGGTGGTGTTCCTGCCCATCCCCGACGCCTCGGTGCGTTTGGCTAACCTGCGCTCTGGCGATCTCGAACTGACGGAAGGGATTGCCGCCAGCGATGTGAAAACCGTGGAAGCCGATCCCAAACTGAGCCTGGCCAAGGTGATCGGCCTGGGCTATCAGGGCATTACCTTTAACATTGCCAACGGTAAGGTCGACCCTAACAACCTGTTCGCCAAAGATGCGCGGGTGCGTGAAGCCTTCTCGCTGGCGATCGATCGCGATGCGCTGAATCAGGTGGCGTTTGAAGGGCTGTTTACCCCGGCCAATCAGGGGATTTCCACCGTTAGCCCTTACCACGTCAACATGCCGATTGCGCCACGTGATGTCGAGAAGGCCAAAGCCTTGCTGGCGGCGGCGGGAGTAAAGACGCCGCTTGACGTGACGCTGCTGGTAACCAATAACCCGGCTTCACAGCAGGTGGGCCAGGTGCTTCAGGCGATGGTGGGCGAGGCCGGTTTTAACCTCAACCTGCAGATGAATGAGTTCGCTACCTTGCTCGATCGTCAACAGCGCGGCGAATACCAGCTCAGCCTGTCAGGCTGGTCAGGGCGGCCGGATCCCGATGGCAGCATTTTCTCGTTTGTTCACAGCAAAGGCACGCTTAACGACGGTGGCTACAGCAATCCGCAGGTCGATGAATGGCTGACGCAGGCGCGCCAGACCAACGATCCGGCGGCGCGCCAGGCGCTGTATGACAAAGTGGTGAAGCAGTTGAACATCGATATGCCGATTGCCTACCTCTATTTTGAGCCGCGCATCTTTGGCCTGAATAAAAAGCTGGAAGGTTTTAAGGCCTGGCCGGACGGCCTGGTGCGCCTTGCCGACGTGAAAATGGCGCTCTGAAGGCCAGCGGAGAAGCACTGATGGTTGAATTGATCTGCAAACGCCTGCTGCTGGCCATCCCCACGCTGCTGCTGGTGAGCATTATGGTGTTCTCGCTGCAAAAGCTGCTGCCCGGTGACCCGGTGTTAGCCATGGCGGGCGAAGAGCGCGATCCGGAGGTGATCGCGCAGCTGCGCGAGGAATATCACCTCAACGATCCGATCCCGGCACAGTATTTTTACTGGGTAGGCAACGCGCTGCGCGGTGATTTAGGCATTTCGCTGCGTACCAAAGAGCCGGTCACGCAGCTGATTATCAGCAAACTGCCGGTCACGCTGGAGCTGTCGCTGCTGGCGATGATTGTGGCGCTGCTGGTGGGGATCGGCATGGGGATTATTGCGGCAGTGCGTAAAGACAGTTGGGTCGATCACACCACCAACTTTGTGGCGCTTTCGGGGATTTCGGTGCCGCATTTCTGGCTGGGGATTTTAATGATCTTGCTGTTCTCGGTGCATTTACAGTGGCTGCCCGCCTCGGGCTATGTGCCGCTCAGTGAGAGCATTCCGCAGAATCTCAAAACTCTGCTGCTGCCTGCGCTGGTGCTGGGCACCGGTCTGGCAGCCACGCTGATGCGCCATACCCGCGCTTCGATGATTACCGTCCTGAAGGCCGACTATATCCGCACCGCGCGGGCTAAAGGGCTGCTGCCGCTGCGGGTGATCCTCAAACACGCCTTTCGCAACGCGCTGGTGCCGATCGTCACCCTGACCACGCTGCTGTTTGGCGAACTGCTGGGGGGCGCGGTGCTGACCGAACAGGTATTCACGCTGCCCGGCTTTGGCAAGATGATTGTCGATTCGGTGTTTAACCGTGATTACGCGGTGGTGCAGGGCGTGGTGCTGGTGGTGGCGATCGGTTTCCTGCTGCTGAACCTGTTGGCGGACGTGCTCTACGTGCTGATTAACCCGAAAATGCGAGGCTGACCATGAGTGAAGTTTTGGTTTCTGGTGCGGTCACGGCCGCGCCGCTGCGCGCGCCGAAAAATCGGGTGCTGAAAAAGTTTCTCGCCAATAAAAGCGCGATGATAGGGGCGGCGATCGTGCTGCTGTTTGTGGCGCTGGCGCTGCTGGCACCCTGGCTGGCCCCGTTCGATCCGGTGAAAGCCAACTTCCTGGCGGTGCGTAAGCCACCGTCGGAGCTGTACTGGCTCGGCACCGACGAACTGGGGCGGGATATCTTATCTCGTCTTATCTGGGGGGCGCGCACTTCGCTGCTGGCGGGCTGTATTTCGGTGCTGATTGCCATCGTGATTGGCGTGCCGCTCGGCCTGATTGCCGGTTACTGGCAGGGAATTTGGGACGGCGTGATTTCACGCGTTATCGAGGCGCTGCTGGCTTGCCCGTTCCTGATCCTGGCGATTGCGCTGGGGGCCTTTCTCGGCCCGAGCCTCGGCAATGCAATGATCGCCATTGGCCTGTCGGCGATGCCGATTTTCGCCCGCCTGACGCGTGGCCAGGTGTTGGCGATCCGCCATGAGGAGTATATCGACGGCGCACGCGCCATCGGCCTGCCGGACCGCTGGATCGTGCTGCGCTATGTGTTGCCCAACGTGATGTCGCCGATTCTGGTGCAGGCCACGCTGGCGATCGCCGCCGCGATTATTACCGAAGCCAGCCTGTCGTTTCTCGGGCTGGGCCAGCAGCCGCCCAATCCTTCGTGGGGGGCGATGCTGAATACGGCAAAGGGTTATCTGGAACAGGCGCCTTGGATGTCGATTTTCCCAGGGATCGCCATTTTTCTCACCGTGCAGGGCTTCAATTTGCTGGGTGACGGGCTGCGTGACGCGCTCGATCCGCGTAACGACTGACAAAAAGGAAGAGTGATGAGTGGAGAATGGGATTTTAGCCAGGGTTACCCATCCTGGCGCGTGCCGATGATGGGAGCCAATGCGGTAGCCACCTCGCAGCCGCTGGCGGCGCAGGCCGGGTTGCGTATGCTACAACAGGGCGGCAATGCGGTGGATGCGGCGATCGCCACCGCCATCGCCTTAACCGTAGTGGAACCTACCGGTTGCGGTATCGGCAGCGATGCGTTTGCCATCGTTTGGGACGGCAAAAAGCTGCATGGGTTAAATGCCTCTGGCCGTGCGCCGGGTGCCTGGTCGCCAGAAACCTTTGCCGGGCGGCAGGCGATGCCGGAGCTGGGTTGGGATGCGGTAACGGTGCCGGGTGCGGTTTCCGCCTGGGTGGCGTTGGCGGAGCGCTTTGCGACTCTGCCGCTCACCACGCTGGCGCAGCCTGCCATCGATTACGCGCGCAACGGTTTCCCGGTTTCTCCGTTGATCGGTGCGCTGTGGCAGCGGGGCTACAGCAAGCTGCGCGATCAGCCGGGTTTTAGCGCCTGCTTTGCGCCTAACGGCCAGCCACCGCGCGCCGGTGAGCTGTTCCGTAACCCGGATCAGGCTACTTCGCTGGAAAAAATTGCCGCCACTCAGGGCGAGGCGTTTTACCGTGGCGAATTGGCGGAAAGAATGGTGGCGTTTGCCCGCGAGCATAACGCGGCGCTGAGTATGGACGATCTGAGAAATCATCGGGCCGATTGGGTTGAGCTGATTTCGCGCCCGTTTGCCGGTGGCTCGGTGCATGAGTTGCCGCCTAACGGCCAAGGGATCGCTACGCTGATTGCGTTGGGTATTCTTGAACAGTGGGATATCGGCCGCTATCAGCCGGATTCTGTGGCGTGGCTGCATTTGTCGATCGAGGCTATGAAGCTGGCGCTGGCCGATCTGGATCGCTATGTGGCCGACGAAGAACACATGGAATTCCCTGCCGAGCGTTTGCTGAGCGACAGCTACCTGAAAACGCGTGCGGCGCTGATCGATCCACAAAAAGCCGGTGACTTTACCTTCGGCGCGCCGACGCAGAGCGGCACGGTGTATCTTTCTACCGCCGATGCGAACGGCATGATGGTGTCGTTTATTCAGTCGAACTATATGGGCTTTGGTTCAGGCGTGGTGGTGCCGGGCACCGGTATCAGCCTGCAAAACCGTGGCGCCGGTTTTTCCTTGGATAAACAACACCCGAACGTGGTGGCGGGCAACAAGCGCCCGTTCCATACCATTATTCCGGCGTTCGCCCTGGATGGCCATGGGCAGCCGCTGATGTCGTTCGGCGTGATGGGCGGGCCGATGCAGGCGCAGGGGCACTTGCAGATGGCGCTGCGTATTATGCTGCATAAGCAGAACCCGCAGGCGGCGATCGACGCACCGCGCTGGCGGATCGTCGCCGGGCGTGAGGTGATCGTCGAGCCTTCGATGGATCGTAATACGCTGGCGGCGCTGCGGGCCATGGGCCACAACGTGGTGCTGGAAGATCCGCTGCAGACCTACAGCTTCGGCGGGGCGCAGGCGATTATCCGCGATCCGCAGGGGTTCTATATTGCGGCCACCGAAAGCCGTAAAGACGGGCAGGCGCTGGTGTTTTAGCAGTTATCAGGGCCGGAGAGATCTGGCCCTGTTTCATCTTCATCGCAACATCCTTTTATCCGCCGTTGCCCATTAAAACGATGCTTTTAGCGCCTGAATGTGCCCAGAAAGCCGAATCGCGTATCGCATCGCATTCAGTTGATCTATTCTTATAGCCCCCTGAAGAATTTGCGGTTAGCGACGATAAGGTGGGGCGCAGGGAAAGCAGTAACAGGTATGGAGTCTATAAAGTACGTTTATCAACAGGAGTTATGTCACATGGCGGTAGGGATCCAGAGCAGAGGTTTCGCGCGTTGGTTGGCACCGGTGTTGGCATTGTTGGTGGTTATGCAACTGACCGCCTGCGGCGATAAAGAGCCAGAGCAGCGCAAGGCATTCGTTGATTACTTGCAGAATACGGTTATGCGCAGCGGCGTGAGCATCCCGACGTTGAGCGAAGATCAGAAACAGAAATTCGGTAACTATGCCGGTGATTACGCTATTTTGGTCGGTTTTTCCCAGCAGTTGTCGAAGTCGGTTGAAGCGAGTCTGACTCCGGTGCTGGATCAGATTAACCAGATCCACACCGCGCAGGATTACATGATCAAGCGAGATACCCTGAAGCAGTCGACAGGGGCGCTGAATCTGTTGGGGCAGCAGATCCAGTCGGCGAAGTCGCAGGCGGATAACGCGCGTGCGGCATTGAAACAGCCGGACGATCTGAAAGCGGTTTACGGCCAGGTCTATGACAAGATTGTCACCGCACCGGCCAATGCCCTGATGCCAGCCATTCCAACCACCACCAGCTTTGTGCAGGATCTGGTGCAGGTCGGCGATTTCCTCCAGGCGCAGGGTAATCAGGTCAGTTTCAACAATGGTGGCGTGCAGTTCCGCACCCAGCAGCAGGCGACGCAGTACAACAGCATGATGGCGAGCCTGGTGGCCAAGCAGCCCGATTTTCTGAACGCACAAAAAGCCGTGCAGGCGGTAATGCAATAGGGCGAAAATGCCGCTGCGCATTGAAGATGTGGGTGGGCCAACGTGTTGGCCCACCCACATAACGCCCATTTTTTCTCATGACTTGCCGCACCTCCCCTCAGCACTTCTGTACTACACTTCAACTAGGTGGAATACCACCGAACCATCAATTCTTTTAATGTAGTTTTCTTTCATTCGCTCTACGGCTAACGCTGGGAGAGTGGGTTTCTCTAGGGAAAATGCGCTTTCTGGTTATGGCCTGGTTAGCGTATGTAAAATAAATTGTGATTTATGTCACAATATAAGAACAAATTCCCGAAGACAAAATGTGATAAATATCTCATTTTCACTGCGTTTTGTGCGATTAACAACCTGCTGTGCTTTTTTTACACCGCATAAATGTGATCTTAATCACTATAAATGCCCGGTTGTTGGGGTTGTATGTGTGATTTTTGTCACAATTTTTCCGGGAGGTTCGCGCAGTAAAAAGAGCGTGGTAGAGTCCGTTTCGCAGACAGCATCAACATGGCTGGAACGTTACAACAATTTTCACGCGCTCTTATTGTCAGCGCGTAACAATAGGGGTGTGTTTTATGTTTTCACCAGATATGAAGGTTAAAGTGCAAAACTTTGGCCGTTTCCTGAGTAATATGGTGATGCCCAACATTGGCGCATTCATCGCCTGGGGTATCATCACCGCGTTATTCATTCCTACCGGCTGGTTACCTAACGAAACGCTAGCCAAGCTGGTTGGCCCAATGATCACCTATCTGCTGCCACTGCTGATCGGTTACACCGGCGGTAAGCTGGTGGGCGGCGAGCGTGGTGGTGTGGTGGGTGCGATCACCACCATGGGGGTGATCGTCGGGGCCGATATGCCGATGTTCCTCGGTGCGATGATTGTTGGCCCGCTGGGCGGCTGGGCGATCAAACATTTTGACCGTTGGGTAGACGGCAAGATCAAAAGCGGCTTCGAGATGCTGGTCAACAACTTCTCTGCCGGTATCATCGGTATGCTGTTGGCGATCCTCGCCTTCCTCGCCATTGGCCCGTTGGTTGAAGCGCTGTCCAAGATTCTGGCGGCTGGCGTGCATATCATGGTGGTCAACAACCTGCTGCCATTGACCTCGATCTTCGTCGAACCAGCGAAAATCCTGTTCCTGAACAACGCCATCAACCACGGTATCTTCTCGCCGCTGGGTATCCAGCAGGCTACCGAAGCCGGTAAGTCAATCTTCTTCCTGATCGAAGCTAACCCAGGCCCGGGTCTGGGTGTGCTGATGGCTTATATGTTCTTCGGCCGCGGCAGCGCCAAGCAGTCTGCGGGCGGTGCGGCAATCATCCACTTCCTGGGCGGTATTCACGAGATTTACTTCCCCTATGTGCTGATGAACCCACGTCTGATCCTGGCGGTTATTCTGGGCGGTATGACCGGTGTGTTCACCCTGACCGTGCTGAACGGCGGCCTGGTGTCCCCAGCGTCTCCCGGTTCTATCCTGGCGGTATTGGCCATGACGCCAAAAGGTGCCTACTTCGCCAACCTGATGGCGATCTTCGCGGCCTTCCTGGTCTCCTTCGTGGTTTCTTCTTTCCTGCTGAAAACGTCAAAAGTGAAGGAAGAAGACGATCTGGAAGAAGCAACCCGTCGTATGCAGGACATGAAAGCTCAGTCCAAAGGTGGCCAGCCAGCGGCTAATGCTGCGGTAGATGGCGATCTGAGCACCGTGCGTAAAATCATCGTGGCTTGTGACGCCGGTATGGGATCCAGCGCCATGGGGGCCGGTGTGCTGCGTAAGAAAGTAGCAGACGCCGGGTTGAAGCAGATCTCCGTGACCAACTGCGCGATCAACAACCTGCCGGAAGATGTTGATCTGGTGATTACTCACCGCGATCTCACCGAGCGTGCGATGCGCCATGCGCCGCAGGCCCAGCACATCTCGCTGACCAACTTCCTCGACAGCCAACTGTATAACGATTTGACCGCGCGTTTGGTGGCGGCAAACAAAACCAGCGAAACCGAGCAGAAAGTAATCGCCACGTTGGACGATAGCTTTGAAGCCGGTGAGCAGAACCTGTTCAAACTGAGCGAAAGCAACGTGTTCCTGAACCTGCATGCCACCGACAAAGAACAGGCAATCCGTTTTGCGGGTGAGCAACTGGTGAAAGGCGGCTACGTTGAGCCTGAGTATGTTCCGGCGATGCTGGAGCGTGAGAAGCTGACTTCCACCTACCTGGGCGAGTCGATTGCCGTGCCGCATGGCACCATCGAAGCCAAAGACCGCGTGCTGCGCACCGGCGTGGTGTTCTGCCAGTATCCACACGGCGTGCGTTTCGGTGACGAAGAAGATGAAGTGGCGCGCCTGGTGATCGGTATCGCGGCACGCAACAACGAACATATCCAGGTGATCACCAGCCTGACCAATGCACTGGATGACGAAAGCGTGATTGAGCGGCTGGCGAACACCACTAGCGTGCAGGAAGTGCTGGATCTGCTTGGCGGTAAGAAAGCCTGATAAAACAGAATCATTTTAAAGGGTGCAGCTTGCTGCACCCTTCTACATTAATAAGGTAGGACTATGAAAGCATTACACTTCGGAGCCGGGAATATCGGCCGTGGTTTTATCGGCAAACTGCTCGCCGATGCACATGCCGAACTGACTTTTGCTGATGTTAACCAGACGGTGCTGGATGAGCTGAACAAACGCAAAAGCTACCAGGTGCATGTGGTGGGTGAGCAGGCGCGGGTTGAGAACGTGAACAACGTCAGCGCCGTCAACAGCGGCAGCGAAGAGGTGGTGGCGTTGATCGCGACTGCGGATATCGTGACCACCGCCGTGGGCCCGCAGATCCTGGCGAGGATCGCCGGGACGATCGCCAAAGGGCTGGTTAAACGCCATCAGCAAGGGAATACCCAGCCGCTGAACATCATCGCCTGCGAGAACATGGTGCGCGGCACCAGCCAACTGAAGCAGCACGTGTTCGATGCGCTGCCGCAGGATGAGCAGGCCTGGGTTGAGCAGCATGTCGGCTTTGTCGATTCCGCCGTAGACCGCATCGTGCCGCCTGCAGAAGCGGGCAGCAACGATCCGCTGGAAGTGACGGTAGAAACCTTCAGCGAATGGATTGTCGATCAAACTCAGTTTAAAGGCCAGCCGCCGGCAATTGCTGGCATGGAACTGACCGACAACCTGATGGCGTTCGTTGAGCGCAAGCTGTTTACCCTCAACACCGGCCATGCGATCACCGCCTATCTTGGCCAGCAGGCTAACTTACTGACCATCCGCGATGCCATCCTCGATCCGGCGATTCGCCAAACGGTGAAAGGTGCGATGGAAGAGAGCGGCGCGGTGCTGATCAAGCGTTACGGTTTTGAGGCCGACAAGCATGCGGCGTATATCAACAAAATCCTGTCACGCTTTGAAAACCCGTACCTGCACGATGACGTAGAGCGCGTTGGCCGCCAGCCGCTGCGTAAGCTGAGCGCGGGCGATCGCCTGATCAAACCGCTGTTGGGCACGCTGGAATACGGCCTACCACACGCCAATCTGATCCAGGGCATTGCTGCCGCCATGAGCTATCGCAGTGAACAGGATCCGCAGGCCAAAGAGCTGGTAGAACTGCTGGCAACGCTGGGGCCACAGGCCGCGCTGGCGCAAATCTCCGGTTTACCGGCTGACAGCGCCGTGGTGAGCGAAGCGGTCGCTGCCTATAACGCCATGCAGCAGCGCTAAGCAGGTTGGGGTGAGGGGATTGAGTGCGGTGTGCTCCCCCTCACTCTATTCCATTCCTCAAAGGAGAGGGAACGGGTGAGCCTTGCACGAGAGTGATGCTCGACCTCTGTACTGACTCCGTGTACGCTGCGCAGTCCGTTCGCCAACGGATCGCGTCAACGAAGCCTGGTTAGTGGCAACGATTGATGAACAATAGAGTGTTAAAGTACTCTTCCCACGCCATTCGAAAAGCGATGATGGAACAAGCACAGGCATTTGAAAATAAAGTTCTGGAAAAACTGAACGCAGGTAAGACGGTGCGCAGTTTTCTGATTGCAGCGGTCGATCTGCTGGCAGAAGCGCTTAACATACTGGTGGTTCAAGTGTTCCGCAAAGATGACTACGCGGTGAAATATGCCGTCGAGCCCTTATTGTCCGGCGAAGGGCCGCTGGGTGAGCTTTCGGTCCGTCTCAAGCTGATGTATGGCTTGGGCGTGATTTCACGCCACGAGTATGAAGATGCCGAACTGCTGATGGCGATGCGTGAAGAGCTGAATCACGATGGCTCGGAATACCGCTTTATCGATGACGAAATCCTTGGCCCTTTCAGTGAATTGCACTGTGTCAGCGCCTTGCCGCCGGTGCCAACCTTCCTGCAACCTGGCGAAGCGGATGAATCGCTGATTGCCATGCAGCACCAGCGTTACCAGCAGATGGTGCGTTCCACCATGGTGCTGTCGGTGACCGAACTGCTGGCCGGTATCGGGGCTAAACAACCCTCCCGCCTCTCTCCACTCGGTGCGCAAAAGCCTTAAGCGAAGGCAGTACGCCATTCATCAAACAGCAGCCACAATGCGGTTGTGGCCATCAAACCTGCCATCAGCGTGTTAAATAATCTCAGCTTCCAGGTCACGCGCAGCGCGTGGCGCAGCCGATCGCCCATCAATGCCCAAACCAGAATGCAGGGAATATTCACTATGCAGAAGCCGGCTATGATCAGCAGCGTTTGGCTCAGCGTGGCTCCTTCGCGCGGGGCGAACAGGATCGCCACGTTAATCGCCATCAGCCAGACCTTCGGGTTGATGGCCTGAAACAGCGCGCCATTGATAAAGCGCATTGGCTGTGCCTGCTGCTTGGCATCCGGTGAAGCGGCTTTGAACAGCTTCCACGATAGCCACAGCAGATAGGTACAGCCCACGACGGCCAACGGGAAGCGGATAGCGCCCACCCAACTGAGGGCCACGGCCAGCAGCGTGTTGGTCAGCGCGAGCTGCACGGCACAGCCTGCCACGATGCCAAACACCATTGGCAAGGTGCGACGAATACCAAAGTTGACGCCGGAGGAGGCCAGCAACAGGTTGTTGGGGCCGGGGGTAATCGACATCACGGTAACGTAACTGACAAAGGCTGAATCCAGCATAGAAAAGCTCCTAAAGGGTAGAGATGCGGGTTGGTTATCAGCATAAGGGCCGAAGGGGAATGGTGACAGAGCCAGAAATGCAGTATTGTTATGGTTACAGTTGCACTATTTTAAAACTGTAACCATTAATTGGAGCCAAACTGTGACCCTGCTTGATGAGACCCCGGACATTCGTTACCGACAACTGGCTGATACGCTGGCGGTGGCGATTCGCCGTGGCACCCTGTTGCCCGGCAGCCGCCTGCCTTCGGTACGGCGCTGCGCGCAGACCCATAACGTCAGCATCAATACCGTGGTGGCGGCTTACCGCCAGTTGGAAGACCGTGGGCTGATCGAAGCGCGGCCCCAGTCCGGCTTCTATGTGCGTGCCACGCTACCGGCGCTGAAAACCGCCTCGGCCCCCAGTAACCGCATAGAAAAACCGGCGGATGACGTGCTGGCGTTGATCGATACCGTGTTTGCCGCCCAGCAGAATCCGGCGTTTACCAATCTGTCGCTGGCCTGCCCGCAAACCAGCGATTTTTATCCCGGCAGCAAGCTGGGGCGTATGCTTGCTTCACAACTGCGCCGCCAGCCGAACCTGATCGGGCAATACGCATTGCCCCCCGGCAGCCTGCGGCTGCGCCAGCAGGTCGCCCGGCGTTCAATGACCTTGGGTATGTTGCTGGAGCCAGGAGATATCACCCTGACGCACGGCTGCATGGAGGCGCTGCAACTGGCGCTGCGCGCCACCACCAAACCGGGCGATTGCGTGGGCCTGGAATCGCCAACCTACTTTTACCTGCTGCCGCTGCTCGCCAGCCTGGGGTTGAAAGCCTTGGAGATCCCGACCGACTCGCAGCATGGCCTCTCTTTGGACGCACTGGAACTGTTGCTGCAAGAAAAACGCCTCAATGCGGTGATCGCCATGCCGACGGTGCAAAACCCGCTCGGGTGCACCATGCCGCTGGCGGCGAAAAAACGGCTGGCGCGGCTGATGAACGATCACCAGGTGCCACTGATCGAAGATGGTCTGTACGCCGAACTGCAATTCGGCAGTGCGCTCAGCCCGGCGGTGAAATCGTTCGATCGCGATGGCTGGGTGTTGTTTTGCTCCAGCTTTACCAAAACGCTGGCACCGGATTTCCGCATTGGCTGGGTGGCCGGTGGGCGTTTTAGCGAAGCGCTGCATAAGCTGAAGGCGGTCTCTTCCATGTCGGAGTCACTGCTGCTGTCGGAAACGCTGGCGACGTTTCTGGAAGCCGGTGGCTACGATCATCATTTGCGCAACCTGCGCAAACGCTATGCCGCACAGGTGGAAGAGGCCAGAGCGCTGATCGCCCGCCATTTCCCGCGCGGCACGCGGGCGACGCAGCCCGCAGGGGGATTTGTGTTCTGGGTTGAGTTCCCGCCGGCGGTGGATGCGGTAGCACTGTTCCACCAGTTGCTTGAAGAACAGATCTGCCTGACGCCGGGCACGCTGTATTCCCCCAGCGGGCGTTATCGTAATGGGCTGCGGCTTTCCTGCTGTTATCCGTTTGATGCGCGCTACTCCCAGGCGCTGGCGCGCGTGGGGGCCAAAGCCTGCGAAATGGGCGGGCTGCCAGCGGGAATTGCGTAAGACGAACGATCGGCGTTTTGCTATACTGCCTGCATCATTTTTAGCGTGCCAATAGCGGCATACACAGGCCAAAGACCATGAAAGAGATAGAAAAGGCAGAGATTAAGCGCCTTAGCGACCTGCTGGACGCACTGAAGCATAAAGATACCGCGGTGATCCAACAGGGCAATATCGACCTGATCGCGCAGCACACCAAAGAAAAAGAGAAGCTGGCGGCAGAAATTGAACGCCTGAAGCACGTGCGTGTAGAGAAGCTGAGTGCAGAAGCCCAGAAGCTGAGCCAACTGCCGTTCAGCCGTGAGATCACCAAAAAAGAGCAGGCGGATATGGGTTCGCTGAAGAAAAATGTGCGCGGCCTGATCGTAGTGCACCCAATGACGGCGCTAGGCCGTGAGATGGGCCTGAAAGTGGTGACCGGTTACGCGAAAAAAGCCTTCTGACTGCGGTGCTGGGGCACAAGGGTTCGCCCCAGACGCTCTTCCCCTGCTTCAGTGGCCAAGCAAGCGGCGATTGAAGTCTTCAATTCTGCTGGCCGTAATGCGCGTCAGCATGGTTTTGCTCCAACTGGCAGAAAGCCCGGCCACCGCCAGCAGGCGGCGATACTGCTCTGCGTCGAACGGCAGGTGCCAGGCAATGCCAATGGCCTCGGCGACGGAAACGTCGCTGCTGCGGGTGACCAGCTCAAGCGGCCGATCGCCGCTGACCATACCGGCTGCAATAACGCGATAGAGCCAGCCGCAGCGGCCGCTTTGTTGCATCAGCACCGAGAGATCGTCAATTGCGAAGTGCGCGTTAAGTTTAAAGCACGGTGAGCGTGGCTGAGTGACCTGGATCAGTGCATCCCCCCAGCGGTAGATATCGCCTATAAACACGTTGTCTTCGGTCAGGCCGAGGGTGGAAAGGTTCTCACCAAACGCCGGGGCCTCGAACAGCTCGGCCTGCGCCGGGAACTGCTCGCGCCAGTGGGCATAATGTTCACGTGGGTAGTGGCAGAGCGCGCGATCCGGCCCGCCGTGATGGGCCTTTTCTGCCTGTTCATCGCCTATCAAACCTAGCGGCGTGAGTATCACTGCGCCATCGACCCGGCGTTTGGCAATGGCGCTGGGCCGCATGCCTGCGTAGGGTTGGATGCTGCCGGCATAAACCTCGGGGTGCTGCATCATTGCCTCCACTTTCATCGTGCAAACCAGGGGTACAGCCCAGAATACCCTGAGTCGGCAGTGAGCAACAGCACAACCCGCCTGCTATTGACAGGCGGGGCCGTGTCAGAAAGTGGTCCAGTTGTTTTCTGCTGTGGTGCTGGTTTCCCGCGGTTTGCCAGCCGGAGGGGCTTTGAGCGTTGCCGTTTTCACCTCACTGAGCTCATGGCGATCGGCTAAGCGGAAGACCGAAACGCGCTGCAACAGCATTTCCGCCTGTTCCTCCAGCGAATCGGCGGCGGCAGCGGATTGTGAGATGGGTGAACTTTCCTGACACTGTTTTCAGTGCCGCCATAAGGTTTTCCTATTCAAGGCGATCGTTAACTGAACAAAATATCGGCAAGAAATGACCAGGCTTTAGTGACAGGCAGACAAAAAAATGCCCGCATCGGTGCGGGCAGTGTTGGAAACGCGTCGGTTACTTTTTCGCTTCGGTAAAACGTTTTGCCGCTTCGTCCCAGTTCACCACGTTCCAGAAGGCCTTGATGTAATCCGGGCGGCGGTTCTGGAATTTCAGGTAGTAAGCGTGTTCCCACACGTCCAGGCCGATAATCGGGAAACCAGAGGCGCCAGAAACGGCTTCGCCCATCAGCGGGCTGTCCTGGTTAGCGGTGGAAACCACGGCCAGCTTGTCGCCTTTCAGCACCAGCCACGCCCAGCCGGAGCCAAAACGGGTGGCGGCGGCTTTCTCGAACTCTTCCTGGAACTTCTCCACGCTGCCGAAATCGCGCTCGATGGCGGTTTTCAGATCGCCACTCAGCGTGGTGCCGGTTTTCAGGCCTTTCCAGAACAGGCTGTGGTTAGCGTGGCCGCCCGCGTTGTTACGCATAAAGGTACGCTTGGCGGCAGGGACTTTATCCAGATCCTGGATCAGCGCTTCAACGCTCAGCGAAGCCAGCTCAGGGTAAGCTTCCAGCACGGTGTTGGCGTTGTTGACGTAGGTCTGGTGGTGTTTGGTGTGATGGATTTCCATCGTCTGTTGATCGAAATGCGGTTCCAGTGCGTCGTAAGCATAAGGCAGGGATGGCAGTGAATAACTCATAATCATCGTCTCCAATGGGTGTTGGGCGGCGCAAGGCATGAGCACCGCATAAGCAATCGGGTCCCATTATAGGGTATTAAATGAGATTGAAAATGATTATCAATGCCGTATGGGTTGTGTGGTTTCTGTGCTAATCGACAATGCGCTGCGGATGTGTAAACACCGTCGCCCGGCCCGGTTTGCTGAAACCGACTAGCGTTAAGTTACTGCGCTCGGCGATCTCCACCGCCAGCGAGGTGGCGGCAGAGACTACGAACAGGATCTCGGCACCGCACATCGCTGATTTTTGCACCATCTCATAGCTGGCGCGGCTGGATACCAGGATCGCCCCCTGCTGCCAGCCCTGTTTGGCGCGCAGGCCGAGCATTTTGTCCAGCGCCACGTGGCGGCCCACGTCTTCGCAGCCGCCCAGCAGTTCACCTTCCGGCGAGATCCAACTGGCGGCATGAGTGCAGCCGGTATGCTGGCCGACTTCCTGTACCTGGCGCAGTTGCCCCAGCGCGCGATCGAGATTGGCGAGCGAGAAGGTTTGGCTGAACGGCAGCGGGGTGACCGGGCGGAAAATATCTGCCAGTTGCTCAATACCGCAGACGCCGCAGCCGGTGCGGCCCGCCATCGCGCGGCGGCGCTCTTTCAGCCCGCTAAAACGGCGGCTGGAAAGCTCAATCTGCACCTCAAGGCCGTTGCAGGTGGGATTTACCTCTATACTGTAGATATCGCGTGGCGAGTCGATAATACCTTCCGACAGGGAAAAACCCAGGGCGAAGGCCTCCAGATCTTTAGGGGTGCACATCATCACCACGTGGGAAATGCCGTTATAGACCAGCGCGACCGGAACCTCTTGCGCCAGCCAGTCTTGCTGCGCAGCGGACAGTTGCCCGCGCTGAAAAACCGGGGCCTGGATCATGCCTGTGATCGCAGTCGCGTTTATAGGTTGCTTTGGGTCTATATTGTTCACTTTAGTGGTACCTGTTTGTAACAACCCCAAGTCCGCTATGATATCATCGCGGCGTCGTTGCGGCCTTCTGGCCAAACCAACATAAGAACAGTGATTTTAGCGCTTCCAGCTTTACCGGGGAAAGCGCCATTTGAAACAATGTGACAACACGAGTGAAAGGAGACCCCCATGCAGGTCAGCAGAAGGCAGTTCTTTAAGATCTGCGCTGGCGGTATGGCAGGGACGACGGTAGCTGCTCTGGGCTTTGCCCCGGAAGTAGCGTTAGCGGAAACCCGGCAGTACAAGCTGCTGCGCGCCCGTGAAACCCGTAATACCTGTACGTATTGCTCAGTCGGTTGTGGGCTGTTGATGTACAGCCTTGGTGATGGCGCGAAAAACGCCAAAGAGAGCATTTTCCACATCGAAGGGGATCCGGATCATCCGGTAAACCGCGGCGCGCTTTGCCCGAAAGGTGCCGGTCTGGTGGATTTCATCCACAGCGAAAGCCGCCTGCAATACCCGGAATATCGCGCGCCAGGCTCTGACAAATGGCAGAGAATCAGTTGGGATGATGCCTTTACCCGCATCGCCAAGCTGATGAAAGAAGATCGCGATGCCAACTTTGTAAAAACCAACGATAAAGGCGTCACCGTCAACCGTTGGCTGACCACCGGTATGCTGTGTGCCTCGGCCTCCAGCAACGAAACCGGATACCTGACACAAAAATTTAGTCGCGCTCTCGGCATGCTTGCCGTAGACAACCAGGCGCGTGTCTGACACGGACCAACGGTAGCAAGTCTTGCTCCAACATTTGGTCGCGGTGCGATGACCAACCACTGGGTTGATATCAAGAACGCGAACTTAATTATCGTCATGGGCGGTAATGCGGCAGAAGCGCATCCAGTGGGTTTCCGCTGGGCGATGGAAGCAAAAATTCATAATAAAGCCAAGCTGATCGTCATCGATCCGCGCTTTACCCGTACCGCATCGGTGGCGGATTTCTACACGCCTATCCGTTCTGGCACCGACATTGCCTTCTTGTCGGGCGTCTTGCTGTACCTGATCACCAACAACAAGATCAACCGCGAATACGTTGAAGCCTATACCAACGCCAGCCTGCTGGTGCGCGAAGACTTCAGCTTTGACGATGGCCTGTTCAGCGGCTACGACGCTGAAAACCACAAGTACGATAAAACCACCTGGAACTACCAGCTTGATGAGAACGGCTTTGCCAAGCGTGACGTCACCCTGCAAGATCCGCGTTGCGTGTGGAACCTGCTGAAACAGCACGTCAGCCGCTATACGCCAGAAGTGGTAAACAATATCTGTGGTACGCCAACCGAAGACTTTATCAAGGTTTGCGAATATATCGCCGAAACCAGCGCCAACGACAAAACCGCCTCGTTCCTGTACGCCCTGGGCTGGACACAGCACACGGTCGGCGCACAGAACATCCGTACCATGGCGATGATCCAGTTGCTGCTCGGCAATATGGGGATGGCAGGCGGCGGTGTGAACGCCCTGCGCGGCCACTCCAATATTCAGGGCCTGACCGATCTCGGCCTGTTGTCACAAAGCCTGCCGGGCTACCTGACCCTGCCTTCCGAGAAACAGCCGGATCTGGACACCTACCTGAAGGCCAACACGCCGAAAACGCTGTTGCCGGGCCAGGTGAACTACTGGAGCAACTACCCGAAATTCTTCGTCAGCCTGATGAAGAGCTTCTACGGCGACAAAGCACAGAAAGAAAACAACTGGGGCTTTGACTGGTTGCCGAAGTGGGACAAAGGCTACGACGTGCTGCAGTACTTCGAAATGATGTCGCAGGGCAAGGTTAACGGCTACCTCTGCCAGGGCTTCAACCCGGTTGCATCGTTCCCGAACAAGCACAAAGTGGTCGATGCGCTCTCCAAGCTGAAATTCCTGGTGACCATCGATCCGTTGAATACCGAGACGGCCACTTTCTGGCAGAACCACGGCGAATCGAATGACGTTGATCCTTCGAAGATTATGACCGAAGTGTTCCGCCTGCCATCCACCTGCTTTGCCGAAGAGAACGGTTCGATCGTCAACTCCGGCCGCTGGCTGCAATGGCACTGGAAAGGGGCTGATGCTCCGGGCGAAGCGCTGGGAGACGGTGAAATTCTGTCTGGGCTGTTCTTGCGCCTGCGCGAGATGTACGGCCGTGAAGGCGGTGCATTGCCTGAGCAGGTGCTGAACATGAGCTGGAACTACCTGATTCCAGATGCTCCGGCACCAGAAGAAGTGGCGATGGAAAACAACGGCAAAGCGCTGGCGGACGTGCTCGATCCGGAAGGCAAAGTGCTGGCGAAAAAAGGTGAACAGCTCAGCACCTTCGCGCATCTGCGTGATGACGGTACGACGGCGAGCGGTTGCTGGATCTTTGCCGGTAGCTGGACGCCTGCGGGTAACCAGATGGCGCGCCGCGATAACGCCGATCCTTCCGGCCTCGGCAACACGCTGGGCTGGGCCTGGGCGTGGCCGCTCAACCGCCGCATTCTGTACAACCGTGCTTCTGCCGATCCTGCCGGTAAACCGTGGGATGCCAAACGTCAGTTGATCGAGTGGGATGGCACCAAGTGGAGCGGGATTGATATCCCGGACTACAGCGCCGCACCACCAGGCAGCGACGTTGGGCCGTTTATCATGCAGCCGGAAGGCATGGGCCGCCTGTTTGCCATTGATAAAATGGCGGAAGGGCCGTTCCCTGAGCACTACGAGCCGTTTGAAACGCCGCTTGGCACTAACCCGCTGCACCCGAACGTGGTGTCTAACCCGGCGGCGCGCGTGTTTAAAGACGATCTGGCCGCGATGGGCAAAGCTGACAAGTTCCCGTATGTCGGCACCACTTATCGTCTGACCGAGCATTTCCACTACTGGACCAAGCACTCGCTGATTAACGCGATTACGCAGCCGCAGCAGTTTGTGGAGATCGGTGAAAAGCTGGCCGAGAAGAAAGGCATCAAGAACGGCGATCTGGTGAAAGTCAGTTCCAACCGTGGCTTTATCAAGGCGAAGGCGGTAGTCACCAAGCGTATCCGCACGTTGCAGGTGAACGGGCAGGATGTCGACACCATCGGTATCCCGATCCACTGGGGTTACCTGGGTGTGGCGCGGAAAGGCTTTATCGCCAATACGTTGACGCCGTTTGTTGGCGATGCCAATACGCAAACGCCAGAGTTCAAGGCGTTCCTGGTTAACGTGGAAAAGGTGTAACGGAGACGAGTTATGGCAATGCAATCTCAAGACATCATTCGTAAATCCGCGACCAATGGTTTAACACCGGCCCCGCGTGCCCGTGACCACCAGGAAGAAGTGGCCAAGCTGATTGATGTGACCACCTGTATCGGCTGCAAGGCCTGTCAGGTGGCGTGTTCTGAATGGAACGACATCCGCGATGAAGTGGGGTACAACGTCGGGGTTTATGATAACCCCGCCGATCTGACCGCCAAATCCTGGACGGTGATGCGCTTCTCTGAAGTGGAGGAGCACGGCAAACTGGAGTGGCTGATCCGCAAAGACGGCTGCATGCACTGCGCCGATCCTGGCTGCCTGAAGTCCTGCCCGTCGGAAGGGGCGATTATCCAGTACGCCAACGGCATCGTCGATTTCCAGTCTGAGCACTGTATCGGCTGCGGTTACTGCATCGCCGGTTGCCCGTTCGACGTGCCGCGCATGAACAAGGAAGACAACCGGGTGTACAAATGCACCCTGTGCGTTGACCGCGTTGATGTCGGTCAGGAACCGGCCTGTGTGAAAACCTGCCCGACCGGGGCGATCCACTTTGGCACCAAAGAGGCGATGAAGGATATCGCCGCGGAGCGTGTCGGTGAGCTGAAAACCCGTGGCTACGAGAACGCCGGTCTGTACGATCCGGCGGGCGTGGGCGGTACCCACGTGATGTACGTGCTGCATCACGCCGACAAACCGCAGCTTTATCACGGTTTGCCGGACAACCCGACCATCAGCCCGGCGGTGACCTTCTGGAAAGGGATCTGGAAACCGCTGGCAGCCGTCGGTTTTGCAGCCACCTTTGCGGCTAGCGTGTTCCACTACATCGGTGTCGGTCCAAACCGCGTCGAAGAAGAGGAAGATGACGACAAGCCACACGATGAGGAGACGCGCAAATGAGGAAGGAAAAGCCAATTCAGCGTTATAACGCGCTGGAGCGGATGAACCACTGGGTTGTAGCGTTCTGCTTTATTCTGGCAGCCATCAGCGGGCTGGGGTTCTTCTTCCCCTCCTTCAACTGGCTGATGAACATTTTCGGAACGCCACAGCTGGCGCGCATTTTGCACCCCTTTGCCGGGGTGATTATGTTCGCTGCGTTCATGATCATGTTCCTGCGCTACTGGAAATATAACCTGTTCAACCGCAACGATCTGGTTTGGGCCAAAAACATCCACAGAATCACGTTGAATGAGGAAGTGGAGGGGGATGACACCGGGCGTTATAATTTCGGGCAGAAATGCGTATTCTGGGTGGCGATCATCAGTCTGGTGCTGTTGCTGGCCAGCGGCATCGTCATCTGGCGGCCGTACTTCGCCCATGCCTTCCCTATCCCGCTGATCCGTTTGGCGTTGCTGGTGCACTCGCTGGCGGCGGTGGGCTTGATCATCACGATTATGGTGCACATTTATGCCGCTCTGTGGATAAAAGGCACCATTACCGCGATGGTGGAAGGCACTGTTCCGGCGGCCTGGGCCAAGAAACACCATCCGCGCTGGTACCGTGAGGTCCGCGAGAAACAACAGGAAGATAAACCCTGATGAGTATCCGCATCGTTCCTAAAGAGCAGTTAGGGGCACAGCGCGAGAAGTCCACAACGGCGGAAACCATTCCGCCGTTACTTTTCGCTAATCTGAAAAGCCTGTATACCCGCCGAGCTGAACGTCTGCGCCAGTTGGCCACAGACCATCCGCTGGGCGATTACCTTAACTTTGCTGCCAGTATCGCGGCCGCGCAGAACAATGCGTGCCACGATAATCCGTTGGTGCTCGATCTCACTGCCGCCTTGGTGCAGGGGGCCGCCAACGGCAAACCGCCGCTGGATGCGAGCGTTTACCCGCGCAGCGAACACTGGCACAAACTGCTGGCATCGCTGATCGCCGAATTGCGCCCACAGGCACCAGAACACGTGGTTCCGGTGCTGGAAAACCTGGAAAAAGCCTCCGCCCATGAGCTGGAGCTGATGGCCAGTGCGTTGCTGAACCATGAGTTTGCCAAAGTGGGCAGCGATAAAGCGCCGTTTATCTGGGCTGCCCTGTCGCTGTATTGGGCGCAGATGGCTAGCCAGATCCCCGGTAAGGCGCGAGCCGAATACGGTGAGCACCGCCAGTTTTGCCCGGTGTGCGGCAGTATGCCGGTATCCGGTATGGTGCACATCGGCACGGTGAACGGCCTGCGTTATCTGCATTGCAACCTGTGTGAAAGCGAATGGCACGTGGTGCGGGTGAAATGCACTAACTGCGAGCAAACGCGCGATCTCAACTACTGGTCACTGGACAGTGAGCAGGCGGCGATCAAAGCGGAAAGCTGTGGCGATTGCGGCACTTACCTGAAGCTTCTCTATCAGGAAAAAGACCCGCAGGTGGAAGCGGTGGCCGACGATCTGGCGTCATTAGTGCTTGATGCCAAGATGGAAGAGGAAGGCTTTGCCCGCAGCAGTATCAACCCGTTCCTGTTCCCTGGCGAGTAACACCCGCGGCGTTCTTCTCGGGAGTGGGGGTGAGAGGCTTTAACGCGATGTCAGTTGCTCCCCCTCACCCTAACTCTCTCCCCGAAAGAGAGGGAACATTGCTGATACCCATGACTCATTGAGAGCACCGGTTGGCTCCCTCTCCCTGTGGGAGAGGGCTGGGGCGAACCGCTAATTTTGGCTTGGGCATCTAGCAAACGCGGGAGTGAGTTGCTACGGTTACGCCACGACGAGTATAGGGAAAGGGATGATGCTGAAGATGATTGTCAGATTGATAGTATTTGCTGCTTTACTGACCGGGCTGGTGGCCTGCGATAACCAGGATACCAAAAAGCCGGAAGTCCCCAAGCCGCAGCCGAAGCCGGTTGTTACCCAGCCTGCTCCCCCAGCCCCCCCACCCGCGGCAGAAGCCAAACCTGCCCCTCCGCCCGGTTTAAGCGTCTCGCTGCAAAAGGGCAAAATCACCTTCGAATTGCCTGCGGGGTTTAGCGATCAAACCAAGCTGAGTGGTATCGTCAACGACGATAAATCCATTATCCAACTGTTCCTCGACGGTAAAGCGCGCCAGCGTACCGTAACATCTGAAGTGATCCCGCCAGCCAGCATGAAGCTCAATACCAGCGATGCGATGCTGAAAGAGCTGACGCAAAGCATGATGACCGAATTGGGCGATCGCTATCAGAACATCAAGAGAACCAAAGAACAGAATTTCACCGTCGGTAAACAGAAATTTCATCGTTTGGATACCGAGCAAACGGTAAATGGGCAGAAAGTGGTTTCCACTATTGTGCTGACGGTGTTCAATAAACGGGTGGTGACATTGCAGATGTTGTCACCGGGTAAAACGCCGGAAGCGCATCAGGCACTGGTGCAGCGGATTATCGATACGCTGGCGGTGAAATAGCGGCGCTAAGGGGGAATGATTGATGAAGCTGATTGGCAGTGAGACCAGCCCTTTTGTACGCAAGATTGCGGTGATGCTGCTGGAAAAAGGGCGGGAGTTTGAGTTTGTCAACGACCCGCCGTTTGAGCCAGGCAGCCGGGTGGTGGAATACAATCCGCTCGGTAAAGTGCCGGTGCTGATCGCCGATGACGGCGAGGTGTTTTACGATTCGCGGGTGATTGCCGAATATCTCGAATTGCAGGCGCTGGCCCCGGCCTTCCTGCCGGCAGATCGCCAGGCCGCGCTGCGTATCCGCCAGGTGGAAGCGCTGGCGGATGGCGTGACCGAAGCTGCGGCTACGCTGTTTCGCGAAAGCAAACGCCTGCCGGAAAAGCAGGACGAAGCCTGGATACTGCGCCAGCGCCAAAAGGTGCTGCATGGTTTAGACGCACTGGAGAAGCTGGCACAGCAACGGGCGTTACTGAACGCGGAACAGCTGACTCTGGCGGATATTGCCACCGGTTGTGCGTTGGGCTACCTGAATTTCCGCCGCATTGTGCCCAACTGGTGTGTTGATCGCCCTGCGCTGATCAAACTGGCTGAACGCTTGTTCGCCCGCGAAAGCTTTGCTCGTACCATGCCGCCCCACTCTGCCGATACCATTAAAAATTGAAAACCGAGCGCTCATGAGCACTGAATCTCAGCAACTTTACAGCCAGCTACCCGCCATCGACCGTTTGCTGCGCGATCCCGCCGTTGAACCGTTGGTGGCAAAGCACGGGCAGACGTTGATTAGCGATCTGCTGCGCCAGATGCAGGCACAGGCGCGTGAAGCGATTAAAACCTGCCAGCAACTGCCGCCGTGGTGCCACGACTGGCCGCAGGCGCTGCTTGAGCGCCTGAGCCAGCAGCAACGCCCGGCGCTGCAACCGGTGTTCAACCTCAGCGGCACCGTGCTGCACACCAATCTTGGCCGCGCGCTGCTGGCTGAACCGGCGATCGACGCGGTGGTGCAGGCAATGGGCAGCGCCGTCACGCTGGAATACGATCTGGACGGTGCCGGGCGTGGCCACCGCGATCGGGCCATTGCGGATTTGCTGTGCCAGCTCACTGGGGCAGAGGACGCCTGCATCGTCAACAATAACGCGGCGGCGGTTTTGCTGATGCTGGCGGCGGTGGCTCCGGGCCGGCAGGTGGTGGTGTCGCGTGGTGAACTGGTGGAGATTGGCGGCGCGTTCCGCATCCCCGACGTGATGCGCCAGGCCGGTTGTCAACTGGTGGAAGTGGGCACCACCAACCGCACTCATCTGAAAGATTATCGTGCCGCCATCAACGAGCAGACCGGCCTGTTGATGAAGGTGCATACCAGTAATTACTGCATTCAAGGGTTTACTGCCGCGGTGGATGAAGCGGAGTTGGCGATGCTGGGCCGCGAACAGGGCATCCCAACCGCCACCGATCTGGGCAGCGGCGCGCTGATCGACATGACGCAATACGGCTTGCCGGCAGAGCCGATGCCACAGCGCTTGATTGCTGCAGGGGTGGATTTGGTGACCTTCTCCGGCGATAAACTGCTGGGTGGGCCGCAGGCAGGCATTATTGTCGGTAAAAAAGATCTGATTGCCCGCCTGCAACAGCACCCGCTGAAACGTGCGCTGCGCGTTGGCAAAATGACGCTGGCGGCGCTCGAAGCCACGCTGCGGTTGTATCAGCAACCGGAACTGTTAGCAGAACATCTACCGACGCTGCGCCTGCTTACCCGACCGCAACAGGCGATGCAGCAGGCCGCCGAACGGTTATTGAGCCAGTTGGCGGTGCGTTTTGCCGATCGTTTCGCGCTGCGTGCCGAGCCCTGCTGGTCACAGATTGGCAGTGGCTCGCTGCCGGTCGATCGTCTGCCAAGCTATGCGCTGACCTTTGCCCCGCTCGATGGCCGCGGTGCCACGCTGGAGTTACTGGCGCAACAGTGGCGCAGTTTGCCACAGCCGGTGATTGGCCGGATCCACGATGGGCGGCTGTGGCTCGATCTGCGCTGCCTGGAGCAAGAGAGCGCACTGCTTGAGGTGCTGAACCCATGATTATTGCCACTGCTGGCCACGTCGATCACGGCAAAACCACGCTGCTGCAGGCGATTACCGGCATCAATGCCGATCGTCTGCCGGAGGAGAAGCGCCGTGGTATGACTATCGATCTCGGTTACGCCTATTGGCCGCAGCCGGACGGGCGCGTGCTGGGCTTTATCGACGTTCCCGGCCATGAGAAATTCCTTGGCAATATGCTGGCGGGGATCGGTGGTATCGACCATGCATTGCTGGTGGTGGCGTGCGACGACGGTGTGATGGCACAGACGCGTGAACACCTGGCGATTTTGCGCCTGAGCGGGCACCCGCAACTGACGGTAGCGCTGACCAAGGCCGATCGCGTGGACGAAGCGCGCGTTGCCGAAGTACGAGCACAGGTGGCGGCCGAGTTGGCGCAACAGGGTTGGCGTGATACGCCGTTGTTTGTTACGGCAGCGGCGCAGGGAGGGGGGATTGACGCTTTGCGCCAGCATCTTCTGGCGCTGCAGCCTGGCGAGCATGCGCAGACGCGCTGCTTCCGGCTAGCGGTGGATCGCGCCTTCAGCGTGAAAGGCGCGGGGCTGGTGGTGACCGGCACCGCATTGGGTGGCAGCGTTAAGGTGGGGGATACCCTGTGGCTGACCGGTGCCGATGCACCGGTGCGGGTGCGCGGCCTGCATGCCCAAAACCAACCCGCAGAGCAGGCGTTTGCCGGGCAACGTATTGCGCTGAACATCAGTGGCGACGTCAGCAAGGAACAACTGGCGCGCGGTGACTGGCTGCTGGAACGGCAACCGCCGCTGGCCGCGGAGCGTATTCTGGTGGCGATAGAGGCGGATGCGCCGTTGCAGCACTGGCAACCGCTGCATCTGCACCACGCTGCCAGCCATATTACTGGCCGTATTGCGCTGTTAACCGGCAACTTGGCGGAGTTAATTCTCGATCGTCCGCTGTGGCTGGCGGAAAACGATCGCCTGGTGCTGCGGGATATCGGCGCGCGCCACACTTTGGGCGCTGCGCGTGTGCTGGTGTTGGCTGCGCCGAAGCGCGGCAAACGTCAGCCAGACTATCTGGCCTGGCTGGCGGCGCTGGCCGAGGCGCAGAGTGACGAACAGGCGCTGGAGTTGCGCTTGCCTGGCGGGGCGCTGGATCTGGCGGCCTTTGCCTGGGCACGGCAGTTGACCCACAGCGGGCTGGCGCAGCTGCTGGCCGGGCGCGATCTGCTGATTGCGGGCGAAGTGGCGCTGGCGCAGGCCAACGTGCAACAGGGCGAACAGCGTTTACTGCAGGTGCTGGCCGAATATCACCAACAGCATGGCGATCAGCTGGGGCTGGGGCGTGCGCGTTTGCGGCGCATGGCGTTGCCGGTGCTGGATGAAGCGCTGGTGTTTATGATGATCGAGCGGCTACTGATGGCCGGTGTGCTGCGCAATACGCGCGGCTGGCTGCATCTGCCCGAGCATGGTCTGGCGTTCAGCGCCGAGCAGCAGGCGCTGTGGGCGCGTATTGAACCGCAACTGGGTGATGAAGCCTGGTGGGTGCGCGATCTGGCCGCAGCACTGGGTGAAGAAGAAGCCAACGTTCGTGCTACGCTGCGCAAAGCCGCCCAGCTTGGCCATGTGACCGCGGTGGTGGTGGATCGTTACTATCGCAGCCAGCGCATTGAGCAGTTTGCGGCATTGATCCGTGAGTTAGACGCCACGCAAGGCAGCACTAATGCCGGTGATTTCCGCGATCGGCTGGGCGTTGGCCGCAAACTGGCGATTCAGGTGCTTGAGTTCTTTGACCGCAGCGGTTTTACCCGCCGCAAGGGCAACCAGCATCTGCTGCGCGACAGCGGGCTGTTTGGTGGTTGAAACGTGGTGCAACAGATAGCACTTGGCTTAACGTTTTGGTATTGGCTATTTGATGAAAGCTAGGCAGTTCCCATTCCTTCAGGGTTGTTTCTTGTTCACATTTTGAGACAAGGACATGGGTGTTTATTTCGGTCGCTAAACATGTTGTGTTCACTTGGCAGTGTGATGAACGCGCCCGAGCAGGGGGCTCAAGAGCCAGCCCCCTGCACCCCGGCCCTTTGCCATATCAGGCGGTCGCTGCGCGACTCCCCTCACTCCGCCACGCTGCATGACGGCCGGCTACGACAGGCGTCCCTGCCTGTCTCGCCTGAACGCGCCGTCCATGGCGCGTTCGCCTATGCACCGTGTCTGCGTTCGGCGCCTTCAATGGCTTCAACATCAGTGCTCATCTCACCAACAACAGGGTTTGACACGCTGTTATCAATGCCATTGTAAAATTTGCCCGTTACTCACAAATTCGGGTGTTGACGTTGAGCGCATCATGGCCTGCTTCTCGGCCTTCGTCGAAAAGCAGCGAAGGCCGGGTCTTTATACCGCTTCCGTCGGCGTTGAGGCTACGCCACCGCGTTTGGCGAGGAACATCGCCACCAGCGCCAGCCAGCACAGGCCGCTTAGCAGGTTGAACAGGTTAAACCATCCGCTCCCCCCCCAAACATAGGCGACTTTAGCCAGCTCGATACCTACGGTGAATACCGCCATGCTCAACATCCCCATGGTGGCAGAAACGGTGCCTTTACTGACATCGCTGGAAAACAGCGTCAAACGATATAACCCAGCGTTCGCCAGCCCGATACCAAAGGCATACAGGCTCAGCCCGGCGGTCATCCACAGATAAGCATGCTCGGAGAACACCGTTGCCAGCGCAGCGATCAGCAACCCCACAATCATGGGGCCAGCACCTAGCTTGATCAGGCGCTCAACGCTGTTTTTACCGGTCAGGCGGGCCAGCGTCAGGTTTCCGAGGATCAGCGCACCGAATACCGGGATTTGCAGTAGGCCATAATCCATGGTGGAGAGCGACTCGCCGCTGATCAGGATCACCGGTGATTGGGCAATCCACGCCAGCAGCGGCAGGCTGGCAAAACCGATCGCCAGCGCCCCGCAGATAAAGCGGCGGTTAATCAGCACCTGGCGGTAATCGCGCCACAGGTTGGCAGCGGAAAAGGCTTCCCCCTGCAGCGTGGCGGTTTCCGGCATCGCTTTCCACAGGCCGACTAAGGCAATGGCCGCCAGAGCGGCAAAGATCACAAACATGCTCTGCCATGGCGCAATCTGGATCAGCGCGGCACCGGCCAGCGGCCCGAGCAGTGGGGCGATCAGCGCCACGTTGGCCATCAGCGCGGTGATTTTGATACACACCGACTCTTCAAAAGACTCCTGAATGGTGGCATAGCCCACCGCGCCGATAAAGCACAGGCCGATTCCTTGCAGGAAACGCATAAAGATAAACTGCTCAATGCTGGTCACCAGCAAGATTGCCAGACAGGCGACGATAAAGAAGGCGACGCCAGCCAGCATCACCGGGCGGCGGCCACGCCGGTCCGATAATGGCCCCAGCAGCCATTGCAGAAAGATACCACCAGCAAGATAGGCGGTCATTGAGGTCGGCACCCACTCCTCGCCAGCGTTAAAATCAGCTACCACAGCCAGCATACCGGGTTGGATCATATCGTTGCCGATATAGGTGGCAAATTCGAACAGCACCAGACAAAGCGGGAATAACAGCGCCTGTCGGCCCAAGCGTGCCACAGGGGGTAATGTTGTTTTCATATTTATATTACTGATAGCAAAAAAAATAAGGAACTGCCAGGGGGCGGGGAGCGCAATCTGAGCGAGTCGAAGCGGTTATTTTGCCGCCAATTGTTACTCTTGGCAATCATAAGATAAACCGTATGCGCATTCTGACCGTGTCTTTACGCGTTACGCTGCTGCGCGCGTCGGAGTTGGCGACCAGAAGAGAATCCGGCGGTTAGCGCGGCTTTTTCCAACCCGTAACCTTGCTGCAAGCGCTGCTGTGCCACGGCCAAGCGCAGCTGTTCATGATATTCCCGCACGCTGATCCCGATATGCTGGCGGAACAGCCGTGCCAGATGTCGGCTGCTGACGTGCGCTTTTTCTGCCACCAGCGGTACCGACCAATCGGCTTCCGGCTCGGCGGCCATCACATCCTGCGCGCGGTGTACGGCAGGGTGCAGATGGTTACGATAGCGCAACCATGGGGAAAGCTGCGGATCGTCGCCTGAGCGACGGAAATAGATCACCATTTCACGCGCAATCTCCAGCGCACGGTCGGCTCCGCAAGATTGATTGACCAGATGCAGCGCCAGATCGATACCTGCGGTGATGCCAGCGCTGGTAAAGATGCCGCGATCTTCCACAAAGATGCGGTTTTCCTTCACCTGAGCCGCCGGAGCCTGCTGGCGCAGGCGCGTGAGCACATCGTGATGGGTGGTGCAGTGGTAACCATCGAGCAGCCCTGCCTGCGCGGCCAGCAAGGCACCGGAACAGACGCAGACCAGGCTGAAGCGCTGCTGTGCCAGCGCGGGCCGTAATCCTTCCAGCCATTGCCGGGCCTGAGCAGCCTCTGGATTGGCGAAAAACCTGGCTGAATCCGCCACGCCCGGCACCACCAGAATATCACCGTCGGCCAACTGCGCAGGCAATGGCAGCAACTGGCCGATGCTCATGCCGATAGAGCAGGTGATTTGCGGCACCGGGCTGACATAATGCAATTGAAACTGGCCGGAAAGCCGCAAAACTTCCGCCGGGCCGCTGACATCCAGTGACAGCACGTTGGGCAACATCAGAAAGTAAACGGCCTTGGGCATGGTTATTCCTGTTTCAGTTGGGCCAACACGTCATCAACGCTGGCAAGGGTGGCGAAGCGATCGACCAGGACGGTTTCAGTATGCCGCTTCAACTGCTCAGGGGTAAAGAGCGTGCCGTCAGGATGGCGCATCGGGAAGGTGAGCGTCGCCTCGGTGACAAACGTCACCTTATAACCCAGGTCGGAAGCGACGCGGGTGGTGGTTTCGCAGCACTGCTCGGTACGCATACCGCTGATGATCAGATGATCGATCTGGCGTTCGCGCAGCCAGGCATCCAGACCAGAATCGGTCAACGCATTATGTACCTGCTTGTGTACCGTTACGTCGGCCTGGTGCGCTAGGAACGGCAGACGTTTCACGTAGCCGGAGGCCAGAGAAAACGGCCCTTCCGGCGCGACGTGGAACACATCCACCAGCGCCACGCCTTGCCGTTGGCAGCCCGCGATCAGCCGCGTCAGTGCCTGTTGAAACGCTGGCAGGTCGTCTTCCTGCCAGAATGGGCGGTGTTGAAACGAGTGTTGAACGTCGATGATCAATAATGCGCTATGTGACATTTTCGGCCTTCCTTCAGTGGGGTATAGCGCTATATTGCGCCGCTAGCTGGGCTGAAAGAAGGCCAAAAACGGCCATCATAATGACACAGACAGACCAATGAGGTAGTGAAGAGACTCACATCAGCGGCCGCAGGCAACGATACAGCTCGCGGAAGGTGCTGCGCCGTTCGGCGTACTGCTGATGCCGTGCGGCATCCGGCTCATGCACCTGCTCCAGCGGCAATGCGGGCAGCAAATCGCTTAACGGTTGGCCAGGGTTCAACGCAATCTGCGCCAACCGTGCCGCTCCCAGCGCCGGGCCGACGTCGCCGCCGGTGCGGTATTCCAGCCGCTGGCCGCTGATGTCTGCCAGCATCTGGCGCCAGAACGGGCTGCGTGCCCCGCCGCCAATCAGCGTGATGGCAGAAGGCTGCAGGCCGCTGGCGTGCAGCACATCCATACCGTCTGCCAGTGCGAAGCCGACCCCTTCCAACACCGCGCGCGCCAGGTCGTTCGGCCCATGCTGATGCGTAAAGCCCCAGAAAGCGCCTTTGGCATTCGGGTTATTGTGCGGCGTGCGCTCGCCGGAAAGATAAGGCAGGAACCACAGCGGTGCTTCTGCCGGTGCAGCCTGTTCGGCATTGCGCAGCAGGGTGGCAACGTTGTCGACGTTAGTCAATTGGCAGGCCCAGTCCAGGCAGGATGCGGCGCTGAGCATCACCGACATTAGGTGCCAGGTGTGCGGCAGCGCATGGCAGAAGCTGTGCACCGCGCTGGCCGGGTTGCTGAGAAAACCGTCGCTGACCGCGAAATACACGCCGGAGGTGCCGAGTGACAGCATCGCCTGCCCGGCCTGATACAAACCCACGCCGATGGCTCCGGCGGCGTTATCGCCGCCACCGGCCACCACCGGCACCGGGGCGATACCCCAGCGCCTGGCCAGTTCAGCCTGCACCTGCCCGGTGATCTGATTCCCCTCAAACAGCGCAGGCATCTGATCGCGCGTTAGCCCGCAGGCGGCCAGCATCGCGTCGCTCCAGTCACGCTGCGCCACGTTCAGCCATAGGGTGCCTGCCGCATCGGACATATCGCTGGCGAACTCGCCGGTAATGCACCAGCGCAGATAATCTTTTGGTAATAACACCTTGTCGACCTGGCAGAAAACCTGCGGTTCATGCTGTTGAACCCACAGCAGTTTGGGGGCGGTGAAGCCGGGCATCATCAGGTTGCCGGTGATTTCCCGCGAGTTGGGTACGCTTTGCTCCAATGCCAGGCACTGCGCAAAGCTGCGGCCATCGTTCCACAAAATTGCCGGACGCAGCACTCGTTGCTGCTTATCCAGCAACGTTGCGCCGTGCATCTGGCCCGTCAGGCCGATGGCTTTCACCGCTTGCAGATTATGCTGTTTAGCCAGCGCCAGCATGGCGCGATCGGTGGCTTGCCACCAGTCCTGAGGCGTTTGTTCAGACCACAAAGGGTGCGGGCGCGAGATGGGCAGAGGTTCACTTTGGCTGGCGAGCAGTTGGCCCTGTTCGCCGAGCAGGATGACCTTTACGCCGGAAGTGCCAAGATCGATACCGATGTACATGGGTGCAGTTCCTTTAATATGTCATATAGCCCCTTCACCTGAGGGGAGAGGTTTTTTCCCCTCATCCTAGCCTTCTCCCTAAGGGAGAAGGGAGGTACGGTGCAAACTTGCAGGCAGCCGCTATGCTGTTCAATCGAGCATAATGCTCGGCGTATCGCCCCCTCTCCCTGTGGGAGGGCGGGGTGAGGGCATTGGCGAGCGGCATCCCCTCATCCTAGCCTTCTCCCTAAGGGAGAAGGGAGGTACGGTGCAAACTTGCAGGCAGCCGCGATGCTGTTCAATCGAGCATAATGCTCGGCGTATCGCCCCCTCTCCGTGTGGGAGAGGGCATTGGCGAGCGACATCCCCTCATCCTAGCCTTCTCCCTAAGGGAGAAGGGACGTACTGTGCAAACTTGCAGGCAGCCGCGATGCTGTTCAATCGAGCATAATGCTCGGCGTATTGCCCCCTCTCCCTGTGCGAGAGGGCCGGGGTGAGGGGCCTTCGCCAATGTACCCCTCACTCAACTTTCCCCCAAAGGAGCCAGAGGCGGAGTTAGCCAAATAGATAACGGTTAACCAGATTTTCAACATGCTCCTGATGCCCGCTCGCATGTTGCGGAGCCAAAGCCTGCTGCTCAGCGTACTGTGCCAGCGCTTCGAGCGACAGCTTCCCTTGCAGGATTTGCTGGCCCAGCTCGCCGTTCCACCCGGCGTAACGCTTGGCCACCTGCTGATGCAGCTTGCCATCCTCGATCATGCGCGCCGCCACTTTTAGAGCCAGTGCCATGGTATCCATCGCGCCGATATGGCCGTAGAACAGGTCATATTTATCGGTGCTTTGGCGGCGCACTTTGGCGTCAAAGTTCAGGCCGCCGGTGGTGAAGCCGCCCGCTTTGAGGATTTCGAACATCACCAGCGCGTTCTCTTCCACGCTGTTCGGGAACTGATCGGTGTCCCAGCCCAGTTGCGGATCGCCACGGTTGGCATCGACCGAACCGAAGATGCCCAGCGCAATGGCGGTGGCGATTTCGTGATGGAACGAATGCCCGGCCAGCGTCGCGTGGTTGGCTTCGATATTCACCTTGATCTCTTTTTCCAGCCCGAACTGCTTGAGGAAGCCGTACACGGTGGCAACGTCGTAATCGTACTGGTGCTTGGTGGGTTCCTGCGGCTTAGGTTCGATCAGCAGCGTGCCCTGGAAACCGATTTTGTGCTTGTGCTCCACCACCATCTGCATAAAGCGGCCAATCTGCTCGCGCTCCTGGCGCAGATCGGTATTCAGCAGGGTTTCATAACCCTCGCGCCCGCCCCACAGCACATAGTTTTCACCGCCCAACTGATGGGTGGCGTTCATGGCGGTAAACACTTGGGTGGCGGCCCAACTGAACACTTCAGGGTTCGGGTTGGTGGCGGCACCGGCGGCATAGCGCGGATTGGTAAAGCAGTTGGCGGTGCCCCACAGCAGCTTCACACCGCTGCTCTGCTGTTTCTCGGCCAACACCTCGGTCATGGCAGCGAAATTGTTCAGATACTCTTTCAGCGTTGCGCCTTCTGGTGAAACGTCGATGTCGTGGAAGCAGTAATAAGGTACGTTCAGCTTGTGGAAAAACTCAAAGGCCACGTCGGCCTTGCGTTTAGCCAGCGCCAGCGCATCGCCCGGTTGCTGCCATGGGCGATCGAACGCCCCCACGCCAAACATGTCTGCACCGTTCCAGCAGAAGGTATGCCAGTAGCAGGCGGCAAAGCGCAGATGGTCGGCCATCCGTTTACCAAGAATGATTTTATCGGGATTGTAATGGCGGAAGGCCAGCGGATTATTGCTGCTGGTGCCTTCGTAGCGCACCTGATCGAGCTGATCAAAATAGGATTGCATTAGCGAACTCCTGAATAACTGGGGATAGTGGGTTAGATTTATCTTCGGAGTTAGCGGGCTGATGCTCAATTACGTTATTTCACACTTAAATTCACAGAATTATTAAATGTGCGCGGGATCTCATATTAGCGTTTATTCAACCTCATTAGCGGCCTGGTTATAAAACATGATCGCTATCATAAAATTAACATTAAACCAAAAATCGTAATTCGCCGGTAAAAATCTGCAATTGCCGAATGAAAAATAAGTGTCAACAATCGGCTGGACGTTTCGTGATTCATATTACCCATACACACTACACTGAAAAGGGTTATAAGATGAAAATTAAACCTATTCTCCTCTCCGCCTGCGCCCTTTTGCTGCTGGCCAGCCAATCAGGGTTCAGTAAAGAAATTAAAATCGGTATGGCTATCGACGACCTGCGTTTAGAGCGCTGGCAGAAAGATCGCGATATTTTTGTGAAAAAAGCCGAATCGCTGGGGGCGAACGTGTTTGTGCAGTCTGCCAACGGTAATGAAGAAACCCAGATGGCGCAGATTGAAAATATGATCAACCGCGGCGTGGATGTGCTGGTGATTATTCCTTATAACGGCCAGGTGCTGAGCAACGTGATCAGCGAAGCGAAACGTGAAGGCATTAAGGTGCTGGCCTATGACCGCATGATCAACAACGCCGACATTGATTTCTACATCTCGTTCGATAACGAAAAAGTGGGCGAAATGCAGGCGCAAAGCCTGGTAGAGCGTGTGCCGCAGGGTAATTACTTCCTGATGGGCGGCTCACCGGTGGACAACAACGCCAAGCTGTTCCGCAAAGGGCAGATGACCGTGCTGCAGCCGTTGATCAACAGCGGCAAGATTAAAGTGGTGGGCGATCAGTGGGCCGATGGCTGGCTGCCGGAAAACGCGCTGAAGATTATGGAAAACGCCCTCACGGCCAATAACAACCATATCGATGCGGTAGTGGCTTCTAACGATGCTACCGCCGGTGGGGCGATCCAGGCGCTGGCGGCGCAAGGGCTGGCGGGCAAAGTAGCTATTTCCGGCCAGGATGCCGACTTGGCGGCGGTGAAACGCATTGTGGCGGGCACCCAAACCATGACGGTGTATAAACCGATCAGCAAATTGGCCGATGAAGCGGCAGATATTGCAGTGCAGCTGGGTAAAGGCGAACAGCCAAAATCCAATGCCAAATTAAATAACGGCAGTAAAGAGGTCTCTGCCTGGTTATTAACCCCGGTTCAGGTGGATAAATCGAATATCGACAGCACCATTATTGCCGATGGCTTCCATAAGAAATCCGATCTTAATTAATTCTCGCGAAGCTTTTTGGAGGGAATAATGCCCTGCCTGTTAGAAATGAGAAATATCACTAAACAATTCGGCGTAGTAAAAGCCGTGGATAATGTCAGCCTGCAATTAGAGGCTGGGCAGGTATTATCCTTGTGCGGTGAAAATGGTTCAGGGAAATCAACGCTGATGAAAGTGCTGTGCGGAATATATCCGCACGGCAGTTATCAGGGGGAGATCTATTTTTCTGGCGACCTTATTACGGCCAAAACCATTCGCGATACCGAACAGAAAGGCATTGCGATTATTCACCAGGAACTGGCGCTGGTGAAGCAGATGACGGTGCTGGAGAACATGTTTCTCGGCAACGAGTGGGGCCGCTTTGGGCTGATGGATTACGACAATATGTACCTGCGCTGCCAGCGCATGCTGGCGCAGGTCAAACTGGAGGTGGATCCGCATACTCGCGTCGGTGAACTGGGGCTGGGCCAGCAGCAACTGGTGGAGATCGCCAAAGCGTTAAACAAGCAGGTGCGCCTGCTGGTGCTGGATGAACCCACCGCTTCACTGACGGAGAGTGAAACCGCCACCCTGCTGGCGATCATCACCGATCTGCGCGATCACGGCATTGCCTGCATCTACATTTCGCACAAGCTGAACGAGGTGAAAGCGATCTCGGATCTGATCTGCGTGATCCGCGACGGCAAGCACATCGGCACCCGGCCAGCGGCGGGTATGAGCGAAGACGACATTATCGCCATGATGGTGGGGCGTGAACTGACCGAGCTGTATCCGCAGGAACAGCACGCTATCGGCGAGGTGATCCTGCAGGTGGAAAACCTCACCGCCTGGCACCCGGTTAACCGGCATATTCGCCGGGTGGACGATGTTTCCTTCCAGCTACGGCGCGGCGAGATCCTCGGCGTGGCCGGGCTGGTGGGTTCCGGGCGCACCGAAACCATGCAGTGCCTGTTCGGCGCTTACCCGGGGCGCTGGCAGGGCAGCATCCGCATCGACGGGCAGCCCGCCACCATCACCACCTGCCGCCAAGCGATGCAGTATGGCATCGCCATGGTGCCGGAAGACCGCAAGCGCGACGGCATTGTGCCGGTAATGAGCGTTGGTTCGAACATGACGCTGGCGGCGCTGGGGGATTTCAGCGGCCCGCTGACGGTGCTGGATAGCGCGCAGGAACAGGCGACCATTCAGCAATCGCTGGCGCGCCTGAAGGTGAAAACCTCTTCGCCGGAGCTGGCGATTGGCCGGTTGAGCGGCGGCAACCAGCAGAAAGCGATTCTGGCGAAGTGCCTGCTGCTGAACCCGAAAATCCTGATCCTGGATGAACCCACGCGCGGGATCGATATCGGTGCCAAACATGAAATCTACAAGTTAATTAACCAACTGGTGCAGCAAGGGATCGCGGTGATTGTGGTGTCTTCCGAACTGCCGGAAGTGCTGGGGCTGAGCGATCGGGTGCTGGTGATGCATCAGGGGCGCATCAAGGCCGATTTAATCAACCGTGGTCTGACCCAGGAACAGGTAATGGAAGCGGCATTGAGGAGTGAAACCCATGTTGAAAAACACGCAATCTGAAGTAAGCCTGCCGCCCGTGGTGCAGAAAAAGCCGTTGCCGGGGCTAAAATCCGTCAATCTGCAGGTGTTCGTGATGTTGGCGGCGATCGTCGTCATCATGCTGTTCTTCACCTTTACCACCGAAGGGGCCTATCTCAGCGCCCGTAATATCTCCAACCTGCTGCGCCAGACGGCGATCACCGGCATTCTGGCGGTGGGCATGGTGTTCGTGATTATTTCGGCGGAGATCGACCTTTCCGTGGGCTCGATGATGGGCTTGCTGGGTGGCGCGGCGGCGATATTCGACGTCTGGCTCGGCTGGCCGCTGCCGCTGACCATCGTGGTCACGCTGCTGGCGGGGCTGCTGCTCGGGGCCTGGAACGGCTGGTGGGTAGCGTATCGCAAAGTGCCTTCGTTTATCGTAACGCTGGCGGGCATGCTGGCGTTTCGCGGCATCCTGATCGGCATGACCAACGGCACCACGGTGTCACCCACCAGCAGCGCCATGTCGCAGATTGGCCAGAGCTACCTGCCGAACGGGCTGGGTTTTGGCATGGGTGCCGTTGGCCTGATGCTGTTTGTGGCCTGGCAGTGGCGGCAGCGCAGCAGGCGCGCCCAGCTTGGTTTGCCGGTGGCGACACCGGGCGGGGATGTGACCCGGCAGAGCATTCTGGCGATTTTAGTGCTGGGCGCCATCTACCTGCTGAATGATTACCGTGGCGTGCCGACGCCGGTATTGATCCTCACCGCGCTGATGCTGGCGGGGATTTTTATGGCGACGCGCACTGCCTTTGGCCGCCGTATCTATGCGATCGGCGGCAATATCGACGCTGCGCGGCTTTCCGGGGTGAACGTTGAGCGCACCAAGCTGGCGGTGTTTGCCATCAACGGCCTGATGGTGGCGATTGCCGGGCTGATCCTCAGTTCGCGCCTGGGGGCGGGTTCACCTTCGGCGGGGAACATTGCCGAACTGGACGCCATCGCCGCCTGCGTGATCGGCGGCACCAGCCTGGCGGGCGGGGTCGGCAGCGTGGCCGGGGCGGTGATGGGGGCGTTTATCATGGCGTCGCTGGATAACGGCATGAGCATGCTGGACGTGCCGACCTTCTGGCAGTACATCGTCAAAGGTGCGATTCTGCTGCTGGCGGTGTGGATGGATTCCGCCACCAAGCGCCGGGTGTAACCATGCTGATGGGGGAGCCTGGCGGCGACGCAAAATCCACAGAGCGGTTTTTATTCAGGAGGCCCCCATGTTCAAAAAACGCTACCGGATTACCTTGCTGTTCAACGCCAATAAAGTGTATGACCGCCAGGTGGTGGAAGGCGTGGGTGAGTATCTGCAGGCTTCGCAGAGTGACTGGGATATCTTTATTGAAGAGGACTTCCGCTGCCGTATCGATAACATCAAAGACTGGTTGGGCGATGGCGTGATTGCCGATTTTGACGATCGGGACATTGAACGCTTGCTGCATAACGTCAACGTACCGATTGTCGGCGTCGGCGGTTCCTACCACCGCGAAGAAGATTACCCGCCGGTGCATTACATCGCCACCGATAACCACGCGCTGGTGGAAGCGGCGTTTATGCATCTGAAGGAAAAGGGGCTGAACCGTTTTGCGTTTTATGGCCTGCCGGTGGAAGGCGGCAAACGTTGGGCGCAGGAGCGCGAGCAGGCCTTCCGCCAACTGGTGGCCGAGGAGCAGTATCAGGGCGTGGTGTACCAAGGGATGGCCACCGCGCCGGAAAACTGGCAATACGCGCAAAACCGCCTGGCGGATTGGATACAGACGCTGCCGCAGCAGACCGGAATTATTGCCGTGACCGACGCGCGGGCGCGCCACCTGTTGCAGGTGTGCGAGCACCTGGATATCCCGGTGCCTGAAAAGCTGTGCGTGATCGGCATCGATAACGAAGAGTTAACCCGCTATCTTTCGCGCGTTGCATTATCCTCGGTGGCGCAGGGCACGCGCCAGATGGGCTATCGTGCCGCCAAGCTGCTGCACCAGTTGCTCGATCGGCGTGAGTTGCCGCTGCAACGCATTCTGGTGCCGCCGGTGAAGGTGATTGAGCCCCGCTCGACCGATTTCCGCTCGCTGCGCGATCCGGCGGTGATTCAGGCCATGCATTACATTCGCCACCATGCCTGCAAAGGGATCAAGGTGGAACAGGTGCTGGACGCGATCGGCATGTCCCGCTCCAACCTGGAAAAACGCTTTAAAGACGAAACCGGCCAGACCATCCATAACGTGATCCACGAAGAGAAGCTCGATCGCGCCCGCAACCTGCTCACCGCCACGTCGCTGTCGATCAATGAGATCTCACAGATGTGCGGCTACCCGTCGCTACAGTACTTCTATTCGGTGTTTAAGAAAGGCTATGACATGACGCCCAAAGAGCATCGCGATCGCTATGGGGAGGTGGGGTATTGAGACCTTTAAAACTGCTTATTGGGAAGGTGAACAGTTTGCGAACGTCGATAGGCAATACGGTAGGGGGACGCGTTTACTTTGCTGAATATGCAGGCATGACTGAGGGTTTAACAACAGAAAGCGCGGTAACAGTCTCGCTCCCGGCGTCAGGCCAGAAAGCGCTAGCTGTGCCGCGCCCAGTTAGCAGCAGTGTTCAGCGTTTATGCAGGCACTGCTTGTTGTGGTACTTGCCAGTTTTCGTGATAGATGTGCTCAGCCTGCTCTTGCGTGGTGGCATAATCGCCGGTGAGGCGATAGGCGACGGTGAAAGCAAAATCAAATGCAGCCCCCGGCCCTTTGCCACTGATCAGGTTACCGTCTTCAACCACTTTTTCTGCCACATAGGTGCCATCTGCCACTTCGCGATGCAGTTCACCAGAGCAGACATAACGGCGCCCTTGCAGCAACCGGTTGACGGCCAGCACGCGAGCAGCAGCGGAACACTGTGGGCAAATCAACTTGTCGGCCTCATCGTGACGGCGGATAAACTCCACGGCCATCGAATTATCCGCCATGTTGGCAGTTGCCTGCGGCCCACCTGGGATTACCACGGCGTCGTACAGGACATCCATACGGCGCTCCAACAGAGCATCGGCGAACATACGCATCTTGTTATAGCTGCGGAGTTCCAGCCGATCCTGACAGGACAGCAGTTCCACATCAATCTTCAGACGACGCAATACGTCGATCACAATAACCGCCTCAGCCTCTTCAAATCCTTCGCTTAGCAGGACGGCAACTTTCTTGGTCATAGCATCTCCAGCAATGGACGGGTGAATAACCCGGGCCCTATCAGGTTAGCAGATAAGCGGCGGAAATCTTGGCCGGGAGGCCAAGTGTAAGAAGAGGATCGCGGAAACACGATTTCGCGCTTAGCACCAGGGGGGATTCGCGCTATAATCCGCCACTTGCTTCCGTTTTCTAGAGGAAGATCATCGTCCCCGGTGGGGCGGCTGGACTTCAAATCCAGTTGGGGCCGCCAGCGGTCCTGGGCAGGTTCGACTCCTGTGATCTTCCGCCATTCGATACCTTTCAAACTCTCCTGAATTCAACTAAAACCCCGTGTATACTGGCTTTAAGCCACAACTCTGTCTACAAGATTCAACAGAATTCAACCCACATCAAGTGATATTCGGGGGTGCCTAAGGGGGTTCAAAAATGTATGTAATTTTCTGGCACCCCCGCAGGCTTGTTTTAACCCCTTTTTATCTGGTTTGGTAGTACCTCGCTTGAGGCTACTACCCATATCTATCAATGGAGATGCTATGCCACTAACGGACATAAAAGTGAAAACGGCCAAGCCGATGGAGAAAGCCTACAAATTGGCTGACGGCGGTGGCATGTATCTGCTGGTCAAACCTAATGGTTCAAAGTACTGGCGTTTGAAGTATCGCTTTGCGGGTAAAGAAAAGATGCTTTCTATCGGCGTGTACCCTGATGTTTCACTTGCTGATGCGCGAGAAAAAAGAAAGGAAGCACGCAAAACGTTAGCCTCTGGTGGTGACCCCGGTGAAGTGAAGAAGGCTGAAAAGTTGTCGCAAAAGCTTTCTATCGCAAACACGTTTGAAGCCATCGCACGCGAGTGGCATCAGTATAAGGCCGACCGTTGGTCGTTACGCTACCGTGAGGAAATCATCGACACCTTTGAGAAAGACGTTTTCCCGTATATCGGCAAACGACCTATTGCGGAAATCAAGCCGATGGAGTTGCTGGAAACGTTACGACGCATGGAAAAACGTGGGGCACTGGAGAAAATGCGTAAGGTACGGCAACGCTGTGGGGAGGTTTTCCGCTATGCCATTGTTACCGGGCGTGCTGAATACAATCCCGCGCCTGATTTGGCGACAGCATTGGCTACACCGACAAAGGTGCATTTCCCTTTTCTTAGCGTTGAAGAACTGCCTTACTTTTTGCGAGATCTGGCAGGCTATACCGGCAGCATCATCACCAAAACTGCAACGCAAATCATTATGCTGACAGCGGTCCGTACCCAAGAGCTGCGTTTTGCTCGTTGGCAGGATATCGACTTTGAGAAAAGGCTTTGGGAAATTCCCCCCGAAGTGATGAAGATGAAGCGGCCCCACATAGTTCCGTTGTCTGAGCAGGTGGTGAATCTGTTTTTGTCACTGAAACCTATTACGGGTGCGTATCCATTGGTGTTCATTGGGCGAAATGACCGGACGAAGCCGATTTCAAAGGAAAGCGTTAACCAGGTGATTGAGCTGCTTGGGTATAAGGGAAGGCTGACGGGCCACGGCTTTCGCCACACGATGAGCACGATCTTACATGAAAAGGGCTATAACTCGGCTTGGATTGAGACGCAGCTTGCCCATGTGGATAAGAATGCGATTCGCGGAGCCTACAACCATGCGCAGTATCTGGACGGCAGGCGGGAGATGATGCAGTGGTATGCCAACTATATCGACAGCCTGGAAAGTGTAAATACAACGAAATAAGTGCTCGGCCCGTCAAGGGCTGAGCTTTATCTCTCCTTTTCTTTTTTTCACCTTACTTGGGGCGTGTATTTTTTATGCAGTCTCTTGTATATATGGAAAAAATCATCACCAGGGCATTACAATTCTGTGTTCCAATTTCCGAAATAACGCTTTAATTTATCTACAGTGTGCCGCCATTTCGGGGTTGTAGGCTTACAGACCGTATTTTGGTTGCCGAAGAAACCGACCTCGTTAACCGCTTCTTGTTCACTGCGGGTTTCCAGCCATTTCACCGAGACAAAATACTCCGACTTATCGGGGTCATCCGCATTCTGCTGATACAGATCGCCGTACTTAAGCACCTCCATCGCCAACTTTTCCCCTTGTTCGGTGTTAATGGTGAAGCTACTAGCAGGCTCAACGGCGCTCTGCACTATACCGACGCCGACGTAACCCGTTGCCGGGATTTTTACCCACACACGATCGCCAGGCTGAAGTTGTTTTAACGTTTGGCTGTACCAACTACCACCACCGGCGCTGATAAAATCGTAGCGACGAGCCTCTTCCCAATTGCGGCTTTGCGGGTCGCCAAACGAGACATAAAACTCACCGTTCCAGGGTTCTTTTGCATTGGCGCTTGTGCTTGCGGTGGCCTGTGCGGCATTGGTTTGCGTCTCACTCGGGTCGATCAGCCAGGCGCGGCTTAAGAATTGCTCATCCCCGTGCTGGAATACCTTAAAGAACAGGACGTTAATCGAGATGCCGTTCTTGCTCAGATAATCGACGATACGCTCGGTGGAGGGATCCAGCTCCGCCGCCACGATAATGATTTGATGCGACTGGTTGAGCGACTCTTCTTCCAGTTCGGTATTAAAGCGCTGTTTAAATGCCTCACCCAGATTGCCACCACCGGAGAATTTTTCGTAAATCTGCGACAGGCGATCGGCGGTTAAGTCATCTACCCACGAGGCGTAATCCAGCGCCTGCGCGACCACCTCGCGCGGCGTGCGGTCGCGTTTAAGCTCAATCAGGATCAGTGAGGCATCCGGCGCAATCGCCAGCAGATCGATACGCCCCTTATCGAGGGTATTTTCCTGATGGCCGATAATCATCCACTGATCGGAGAGGATAGTCGGGTCGTTTAAAATCATCTTCTCCAGCAGTTGCTCGCTGGCGAGTTTGCTGATAGTTAGCGGTTGGGGATTCTCCCCAACCCGCCAGATTGCATGATGAACCGGCATCGTCTGTTCCTTAGTTTAATGCTGCGTCAGTGAGCGCATCCGCTAGGTGGAGCTGGGTTTGCTGGGCGGATTGCAGGCGGGATTTGAGACGATCGCAAATTGACGAAAGGTGTTCTATTTTTGAAACAATTCGCTTTTGTTCCTTCTCTGGAGGCATAGGGAAAAGAAAATTTGATATTTCCGAAAGATACAAACAAGGTTGTGCTCCCCCTCGTTTAGTTTCATTGATGATTTTCTGCAATAAAAATGAGTCCATTGAAAACTTAAGATAGTCAGAATTAAACAACAATGGTTTTATAATTGCCACACTTCTTACTAATGCAAAGTTAGCACTCTCTTTTATTAAAGAACTACGGCCAATTGTTCCGCCAACAGATACAATTAGAAGATCACCAATCTCAGGAAGACATCGCTCTCTTGATTTAAGATAATCCTCTTCAGAAATATAGTCGCAGTTATCGTAATCAAGATATCCATCTCGAACATTTTTAGCCGACAATAATTTATAACCGTTATTGATTCTCGGTGGGGTTTTATGATCACCATCAGTTATTTTTGACGTGATGTTTTGTAACTTGCACCACTCCCACCCCTCCGGCAACTCAAACGGTTTTTCCTCATCACTCACTGGCGGCAACGGTTTTTGTTTTTTAATTTTTCCTTCTTTCACCAGTTGCGCTTTTTCCTGCTCAATACGTTTAAGCAGTTCAGAAGCCGGTTCGTCGTTAGGATCTTGTGGCACCAGTTTACCCATCACGGCCAGTTGCAGAATGGTTTGCTTAAGCGCGTCGATACTGGCTTCGGTGGTAAACAGTGTGTCGAAATGCTGGCTAATTCGCGCCCAGTTGTCGGCGAGTTCTTCGGCACTTTGGCTATCGGTCAGCGTTGCCAGCAGGGTTTCTACCAGTTGCTGGTGTGCGTCCAAACTGGTTAGTGATTGTTGTTCCAGTTGGTCGCAGAGGAACATTAAGTCACGTGCTTTATTAACAATTCTTAATTGTTCTAATAATGGTGGAACTGGAATTTCAAAAAGCTCAAGGGTTTTTTTACTAAGACCTTCGATTGCCATTCCCACTTGACGTCCCCATATTAATTTTTGTATTACAGGGGATGTAATGGCTAAATGAAGAAAACTAATCATTTCTTTTTCAATTAACCTAATAATTGTCACGTGTTGATTAACATTCGCTTCACCAACGTTATTTGGGTAAATGGCACAGCGTCCTAAAGATGCACCAGTGATATTTAACAATATATCGAACGCTTCAACCTGAGAGCCATCCATTTGAGAATGAACCTCAGACGTAATAAATACTACATCATCCAACTTTAGCCCATCATTCCAAATATTCTGAGAGCGTAAAAAAGTGACTCCAGAAGAAACATAGGTACTTTGTCCTCCTCTAGGGGTACTTCCTGAACCGATTTTTGTAGCTATTTCTCCCAAACGTATTACATCCCACCCCTCCGGCAATTCAAACGGCTTTTCATCCTCGTTAATTTCCGGCAGCGGCTTCTGCTTTTTAATTTTCCCTTGCTTTACCAGCTCCGCTTTCTCGGCAGCAATACGCTTTAGTAACTCAGACGCCGGTTCATCATTCGGATCCTGGGGCACCAGTTTGCCGCGCACCGCCAGCTCCAGAATCAGCTCGCGCAGTTTTTTAATGCCGTAGAGGTCGATTTTGCCGTTACTGCCACGCCCGGCCGTGGAGCGGGTTTGCAGCGCAGAGGACCAGATATCGATATGGTCGGTGATCAGCTTCTCAACGGTCATCAGTGCGCCCCCTTGTTGCTTGCCAGCGCCGCACCAAGAATGTCACGTAGCTGGTTACGCAATTCGCTGATTTCAGCCTGCTGCGTCTGGTACTGTGCCAGTAATTCGTCAGGATCGTGGCTGATGGTTTCGCCCTGGTACGGGTTCTTGATATCGAGGTTAAAGTTGCGGGCGATGATATCGTCGATGCTGACTTTCCACGCCAGATTGTTCTCTTCACGGCTGGCAAAGCCGTCGGCTTCATTGCCCCACCAATCGATTTCCGCCTGGAATTCTTCAAACTTCATCGGTTTGGTTTTGCTGTAGTTCTTTACGCCGTCCGGGTACGGGTGCTCATAGAACCATACCTGTTTAGTCGGCTGACCTTTGGTGAAGAACAGAATATTGGTTTTAATACCGGTGTAGGGGTTAAACACACCGTTCGGTAACCGCACAATGGTGTGCAGGTTGCATTCTTCGGTGAGCAGCTTTTTAATTTTAGTTTTTACGCCTTCACCAAACAGCGTGCCGTCCGGCAACACCACCGCCGCGCGGCCTTTGTCTGCCAGCACTTCGATAATCAGTTGCAGGAACAGATCGGCAGTTTCACGGGTCTGCATCTCTGCCGGGAAGTTTTTCTCAATGCCGTCTTCTTCGGTGCCGCCAAACGGTGGGTTGGTAACAATCACATCAACCTGCTCATCCCACGAGGAAAGCGGCTTATTCAGCGTGTTGTCATGGCGAATTTGCACCGGCACTTCGATACCGTGCAGCAGCATATTGGTGGTACACAGCAAGTGCGGAAGCTGCTTTTTCTCTACGCCATAGATCTGTTTTTGCAGCGTTTTATGGTCTTCGGTGGTGTTGACGTAATGCTCTTTAACATGGTCGAACGCGCAGGCGAGGAACCCCCCGGTGCCGCACGCCGGATCCATAATCGACTCGCCCAGCTTCGGGTCAATGCGGTTGACCATAAAACGCGTTACCGCACGCGGGGTATAGAACTCACCTGCATTACCGGCGCTTTGCAGGTCGCGCAGGATCTGTTCGTAGATGTCGCCAAACAGATGGCGCTCCTGGCTGCTGCTGAAGTCGACTTCGTTAAGCTTGTTGATTACCTGGCGCAGCAAGGTGCCGTTTTTCATGTAGTTGTAGGCATCGCTGAATGCCTGTTTGACCACAAAGCCGCGCGGGTTTTTATCAATTGATGCAGTGAGGTTTTTCAGCGTCGGGAACAGATCGTCGTTCACAAATTCCAGCAACGCATCACCGGTAATACCTTCGCTGTTTGCCGCCCAGCTTCGCCATAAATAGCGTTGTGGGATCGGAAACTGGTAGTCATCCTGCTCCAATTCCAGCTCTTCTTCCTGGGTATCAAAAATCTTCAGAAACAGCAGCCATGAGAGTTGCCCCAAGCGCTGGGCGTCGCCGTCCACCCCGGCGTCTTTACGCATAATGTCCTGAAGGGATTTAATGATTGAGCTAATTGACATGTTTTATTTCCATACTTAAAAAGGATGCCACCGGCCGCATCGGCGGCCAGTGGCAATATGTTCATAGGCTATCAGGCTAAGCGCGGAGGTAGCTGGTAGATTTCGTTCTCCAGTTCGTTGACGGCTTTCTCATAGGCCTTTTTGTCACCAAAGCGGGTTTTGATGATTTCTATTGGACGACCCAGCGTGTCGAACGGCTTCAGTTTGAGTACTTGGACGTCTTCGATTTCCCGTACCCCTTCGTCGGCGTATTTATCTAACAAGGTGCTTAACACTTGCTGAGCCGGTTCAGCGTATTTGGTGAAGTAGTTACGTTTGCGCACATTGGCTGCGCGCTCCTGACGGGTTAACGGCGGCTGACCGTACACCACGTGGCAAAGCAGATCAAACGGATCGAGATCTTTACCTACCTCTTCCGCCAGCGCATCCCACAGAATGCCCAGTTGCTCCAGCTCTTCAATGATGACCTGTTTACGTGGCGCATCCTGCCATTTGCGCACGAAGCCATCCAGCGAGGCGTACTCACTGTCTTTGAGCAGCGTTTTGCGGGTGTAATCCTGAAAGGATTCGGTCACCAGTTTGCCATCAGAATCGTAATACTGGACGCGCTTAGCCAGCACTTTTACGTCTACGCCATTGACATAGTATTTGTGAACTTTGCCTTCGTCATCGTCATGGAACTCGCTGTTTCCTGAGTTTTTATCATGGTTGACCTGATAGTCAGCGGCGTCTTCTCTCGCTTCACTGCTGATATTATCGCCATCATCCGCATTCTCTTCCGCATCCAGTTGTTCATTGAAGTCTGAATCTTGGTCGGAAATATCGCTGGGTTTTACCACCAGCACTTTTTCTGGCACACCGTCAAAGCGTGGGTCGGCAAACAACTCGGTCGCTTTTTTGAAATCGAGAATGGTGAACCACAGCTTGCCGTGCTTTTCGTTGATACGCGTACCGCGCCCGATGATCTGTTTAAACTTGGTCATCGATTGAATGTTTTGATCCAGCACCACTAGCTTGCAAGTCTGAGCATCAACACCGGTGGTCATGAGTTCGGAGGTCGTCGCGATAACTGGGTAAGCTTTTTTAGGATTGATAAAATTATCCAGTTGCGCCTTGCCAATATCATCGTCGCCGGTGATTTTCATCACGTATTTTTCGTTCTTCAACACCTGTTCGGGGTTAAGTACCACCAGCGCATGGCGCATTCGTTCTGCGTGATCAACGTTGTTGCAGAAAACGATGGTCTTATCCATCGGGTTGGTACGTTTCAGGTAGTCGGTAATGGTCTGTGCAACCAGCATGGTGCGTTCATCAATTATCAAGTTGCGATCAAAATCTTTCAGGTTGTAGATACGGTCTTCAATCTCTTTGCCGTATTTATCCAGTTGGCCTTTAACGGGCCGCCAGCCCTGTACATCTACATCAATATCGACACGTACGACTTTGTAAGGCGCCAGGAAACCATCTTCAATCCCCTCTTTCAGCGAATAGGTGTAAACCGGCTCACCAAAGTAGTCGGTATTGGAGATATCTTCTGTTTCTCTTGGCGTTGCCGTCAGACCAACCTGAGTAGCACTACTGAAATATTCCAGTATTTCCCGCCAGGTAGAATCTTCGGACGCACTGCCACGGTGACATTCGTCAATCACAATCAGGTCAAAGAAGTCAGGAGCCACCTGCTTATAGGCTTTCTGATGTTCTTCCGATCCGGTAATCGCTTGATACAGCGCCAGATGTATCTCATAAGCCGGATCAATGGTGCGTCCGGTGACTTTGTTCATCGCGGTGCCGAAAGGTTGGAAGTCGTTGTTTTTAGTCTGATCGACCAGAATATTGCGGTCCGCGAGGAACAGGATGCGTTTTTTATTTTTGGCTTTCCACAGCCGCCAGATGATCTGGAACGCGGTATAGGTTTTTCCTGTACCCGTGGCCATGACCAGCAGAATGCGATTCTTTCCTGCCGACACAGCATCTACCGTTCGGTTGATCGCCTGCATCTGATAGTAACGGGGTGATTTACCGCTACCGTCATCGTAATAATCCTGGCTGATAACCGGTAACTGCTCCTGAGTAAATCCTTTCCAGACACAGTATTTTTGCCAGAGCTGTTCAGGCGTTGGGAAGTCGCTGAGGGCAATTTCGCATTCGAGCTGCTGCGGATTGGTTTTATCGTGGAAAACAAACCCATCACCGTTGGAGGCAAACACAAAGGGCACATCAAGCAGATTGGCATAATCCAGCCCCTGCTGCATCCCCTTACTGATGGCGTGCTTATTGGCTTTGGCTTCGATAACTGCCAATGGCAAGTTCGGCTTATGGTACAGCACGATATCGGCAGATTTTACTTTGATACGTGAGGCCAGTTTGCCACGGACCACAATCTTGCCATCACGCAGTTTCACTTCCTGGCGAATCTGCGCCAAATCATCCCAGCCTGCATCCTTAACCGCAGGAAGGATAAATTTGGTGATGATGTCCGTTTCAGTCAGATGCGTTTTGTTTACGCCAGCCATAGCAGATCACTCAGCAAAATAGATTAGCTCTGATTCTACACAGATTAATGCGTCAGGTAATGGCCTGAAACGATGTTTTGGCATGAACGGTGGCGGGAAACCTGCACGGTACACGAACTGTTACCCTTCCCGGATAATACCTTCACCGACTGACTGGTTCTATGTGATGCAGAACCGGTGAGTTGCGTCAATGTGAGTTCACCGCACCATTACAGTAGAAAAGTTAAGTTCCCTGGATGATCGATCGGTTGCGAATCGCTGATCGATGTTCCACGCGAAAACATGATCGATCAGAGCGGAATACGCAGCCAAGGTTGTTCAGGTTGTCATTATAGATGGAGGCTATCGTCGTAGGGTGATTCAGTCAGAGTTTTTTGAATTTCATATCGTGCTTCTGCTCCCCATACAGGATTCATATTCACCATTAATTCAATAAATTTTGGAAAAGCGATGCGTCGTCCATCTTTGCCTTTCACCCTGTGTTCTAGTTCATATTGGAATACTATTTTATAAGCCAACTCTGACATAATCCAATAAAGTAGCTCATCTAAAGAGCTGGTAACCTTTCTCGAAAATTCATAGCCTCTTTCTGAATAAATATAATTATACACATTATTTTCAAATGTAATATATGGAGTACCATCACCAATAGGTGCGGTGCAAAGATTAACCGAATATCTTGGGAGACCAGCTCGTAAAATCATCCCGTCAACTTTTTTCTGAATTTCATCGATACTAAGCGACATATCAGCTAACCTCATAAATATATTTATTTTTCAAAACCCATTCGAAATTCTCTCGCCCTTACATCTTAAGTGATTTTTGAACGACACTACTTGTTGTCTTACCAAAACTGAGAGCGTTCACTGTTGCCACTAACGACTATTAATTTTATATTTTATTTTTTACAATCCTTGGCATTGTAGCTATAAATTTTTTCATCAAATCCTTTAATATACACATAGTCAACATGCAAATCGTAGAGAACTAATATAGGTTCATTGCAAAACGCTTGAAATGCATCAAGATTCTTCTTGTACAGCTCTGATGATTTTATTTCACTAAGTTCAATATTCTCAACTGAATATTTATACGTCAACGTCTTCTGATAAACATAATAGTCTTGTAACACAGTATAGTAGTCTATACGTAAAGGTAACGGCTGTTTTTCTTTAGCCGAATTTATTTTATTTTCAAGATCGTTCCATACAGATGACTCATTATTTTTCGCCAGATAATTAAGCCCCCACGATGCTGAAAACAACAATGCAAGTGAAAACACAAGACTGATAATTGTAATGATATAAAAATTTCTTTTGCTAAAGTGATTCAACCTCTGATAACGGTGATAAAGGAATGTCCCAGCAACACCACTTGAGAAAAAAAGAAGAAACATAGTCATCATTATAGTACCGTTGGTCTGAGGACCTTGTGCTGAAACTTTCGTAGCAATAAAAACAAGCAGCATCAAGATTGCACAAACTCTACTTCTACGATAAATACCGTAGGCCAATCCGGAACTAATGAGCACGTATGGTAGATTATAGAAAGAGGCAAGTCCCTTTAATCCATCAAACCAAGGGTAAATGGCGAATATGAGCGTTAAAACGGCAGACAACGATGCGGCCTGCCAAGCATTTTTTATTGAGCGTTCAAGGAGTTTTGGTAAAGGAGAAACTTTTTCCATTTGTATATCTATCCATTAGTTTACTGGAGGCTACATGGTAACCTCATTACTTAAAGTGGTAACGACTTATCTTATTTTTTGCTAAAATGCCACCCCAAATTTGAACATCAACTGGTTAAGGTACAGCTCAAGGTAGTTCAGCTATTCGATGACATCATGATGATAGCACCCACGAACAACCAATTCGATTACCATATCACCGTAACATTACACAACCCCGGCTTAAATGGCCGGGGTTGGTTTTACTTAATTAAGATCAGTGGGAGGTTTTTTTCGGGCTTTATATTCATCAATCTTTGCAAAAATCCAAGAGCCTATACCGGCAGCAGAACCAGCGATCCCACTCAATACTAAAGTATCAATCAGTTTTTTCCTACCAATAAGGAAATGTCCTTCATGCATGAAAACAATTCCACATTGAATCACTACTCCAAGAATGAAAAAACAAACAAAACAGTAAATAACCCCCAAAATTAATAGAGGGAGCGTTATTTTCTTTTTCATTTTTTCTCATCCTTTTTCTCATCACTGCTTTTATAGTTTTTCATTCCGTTACTAATTACCTCGGACAAAAAGGCTCCACCAACGTCACCAACAAAACCAGACGAATTACCAAAAATAGGTTTCAGAGTGATAGGAGCCAACTCTCCAAATCCTCCGCCCAAAAATGCACCAGCTCCAGAACTTAGTTGTGCTCCCACATTTGGCCCATCACTAAATACTGACCCGCCCATTGCTATCCCGGTATTCGCCCAAATTCCCCGCCCAGGAGCAAGACCACCTGTGACAGTTGCGCCAATACTACCTTTATAGTCCCAGGTCTTATTTTCATTGCCCGGCTGATTCAAGTCGTACCACTGATAGGTGCCATTGACAATACTGGCTATGGTCGAACCCGCAGCCACTTTGCCTATCCCTGCTGCTGGTCCTAGATACCACGCACCTGCAATCAACACCCCATCCACATAACCATCGACGATCACTTTAGCGATATCTTGCCCTTCCGGCATATCTCCTTTTGCCAATTTATCTAACCCGGCTTGTTTCTGCTCTGGAGACAGGCTGTTATCTTCCGCATATTGATTCCACGACGCAGCTGCTTGCCCGTAATCCGCCATGCCTTTACCAAAATCGTTCGGCACTAAAAGGTTATTGTTTTCGAGAGCGTTCTTCCCGGCCTGTCCTCCCGCTACGGCGTTCGCCGTGCAGTCACCCACTACGCCACCAACTAGCCCCGCCGCCAAGGTGCCAAGAGCGCTGATGGTCTGCCGCTGTTCTTCCGTCAGATCATCACGCTTAATACCGGGGTACATCTGCTGGGCGATAAATTCCCCCATCACTGCGCCGCTGGCACCTGCCAATGCACTGTTGCCATTCACCGCAGCCGTCACCGCACCCAATACAGCGTGCGCCATCAGGTTGGCTTCGGTGTTCACTTTCTGGGTGGCTGGATCAGTGGTCATATTGTGAATGACTTCCGCCAGATACGGCGCACTGGCTCCCGCCAAGGCTTTAGCCATATCACCACCGGCCAGTCCCTGAATGGCCGCCGTTGCCGCTTGAATACCCTGCTGTAGTGAGCTGCCGGTGCCGTACTGCTTCATGGCATCTTTATAGGCTTGGGTTTCACGCAGTTGCTCGGCTGTCTTATCCGGGTACTTCTCTTTCGCGGCTTTGAGCCCGTTGATATCCCCCTGCGTTCGTGCAATATCCGCCGCCTGACTGCCGATTTCACCGATCAACTGTGCTTCTTTCAGCCGGTTTTGTTCTTTTTCCTTAATAAGCAGTCCGACGTTCGATCCCCAGGTTAACTCACGTTTCCCCTGTACAGTCAGCCAGTTACAACAACTTTTCGCCAGTGCATTTTCACACCGCCAACTTTTTGCCCCGACGCGACTTTTACGCCCGTGACGCCATTTTCCCCAACCTGTTAAAGAGCAACTGCACCCACATCATAGCAGCGGCGTCAGCCGCTGCCATTACCGCTTTTCCGGGTTTTCTCCGCGGCGGCAGGCCGAACCCGGCCCCCGTTACAACTGACGCTCCAGCATCATACACTCTGGATCACCGTCGTCACCGACGAAGCCACCTGGGAAGCACTATGTAAGGCCAGCCAAGACCGCCTGGATCTGGGTGCGGATTGGGTGAGAGATAACGGTGAGTTGATTATCGGCGGCGACTGGCTCACCGAGTCCGGCATTACCGATGCGGAACAACTGGAACTCATCATTGCGCACGGTATGCTTCGGTTGCAGCGGCGGGAAGTGGATGTTTTCAAAGCATAAAAAGCAAAGATCCCGCCACGAGGGCGGGATCTTTATTATTTCAAGATATAGTCAAACTTCTCATCCCAGTTAAACTGTATATCTTGCTGTTTTGTTTGCTCAAAGATTTGAACAATTTTATCAAAACATTCACCAAGACAGCTTCTTGATTGCTCGGAGTTTAACCAAATTATCGTTACTGGCCTTTCTACGTCATTACTTAGGCGATCCCTGAGAGCATCAAGATTTTTCCCATAATAAGGACCAAAATCTAATAACGTGGACATAATCTTATGGAAGTCAGGCTCAGTTTTTATACTCGCTCCGTCTAAAATTACTTCATTCATATTCACTTCCATTTACCTATTGAGGTCGCAGTCTCATAGTGATCTGTTGTGATATATAGCAAGCCATCATTTGAGTACAATAACCTTGCTCCCGGTTGATTGCTTCTCGACATCGTATTATTTAGTCCTATATCAGCTTCTTGCCAGTACTGTTCATCGGACTATCAGACCTTGCTGAAACGCCATAATCTACGTGGAAGCATGAGCGCTAGAGGCTGTTGTTATGACAATGCCTGCGTGGAAAGCTTCTTTCACTCGCTGAAAGTGGAATGTATCCACGGAGAGCGCTTTAGCAGCCGTGAAATGATGCGGATGACGGTGTTTAACTATATTGAGTGCGATTACAATCGCTGGCGTCGCCACAGTGCCTGCGGCGGTCTCAGCCCGGAACAATTTGAAAACCAGAACCTCGCTTAGAGCCGTGTCCACATTACGTGGGTAAGATCAATCCCGTGACTTCCCGCACTAAGGACTTGCGGCGCTGACACCGTAAATATCGGGAGCCCGCGTCCCACATGGCTTCAACGGCAGCGACAACGGACTCAGCCCCTGGGCCAAAGCCCCCCGACACCACACTCAGCACTTCACCACCTGACGACCTGCCTCCTGTAAACCAGATGCAGGTCTCATAAACCTGTCAATACGAGTTCACCGGAAGCACACGGATTACCTAGGAACCCCGGCCAAAGGCGGGGTGTTACAAATAGTATTGTTATCAGCCTATGTTATACTTCAAGCAAACAGCATCTGCTGTAAGTTCTCCACAAACCAATTGATCATATTCTTCTTTCGTAATTTCCGTGGTCATTTCTCCACCTTGTAACCGCCCAGAAAGACAAGAAAAGACATATTTGTCTGAAACTTTTTTTACTCTCCACCAACTTGGATCTGTGGAAAACTCACCCTCTTCAAGCTTTGGCTCTCCCAAAATCACAGGAGTTCCTTCAAACATAAAATCTGTGCCGATAATTTTCACTTTATCACTCATAAACTATGCCTTAATCGCTAATTTTGGATCTTGTTCAGATCAATAATCGTTCCATTTTTTATTTTAGAGAAGTCCATTGTTGCTTCTGATACTCCCCCAGAGGTCTTTCCGCCTGGCAACCAATAGCTATTGGCTCCCCTTTCATTACCTGATGGAATTTTTAATCCTGAAAAATCCTCTTTTTTGATATATACAACCACCGTATCTGAGCCACTCAAATAACCTTTGTCTAAACCTAATTTTTGCTCAACAATTCTTAGATCACCTTGTGATTCTTTTAATATCTTATTGAATTCAGATGCTGGCAGAACAAAACCACCATCGGGACCAAACGTTGTATGCTTATCAATACCGCTTTTAGATGTAAACCTCACAGCGCCATCATCAAACTTAGCCAAATGCGCCTCTATTTGAGCCTTTGACATGTATGTTGATGGATCAGGCCTTTGTCCTTTAGGGATGCTAACAATCTCATTTATTTTAGCTTGGCTTAAATTAGTTACCTTCCCTGTATCCGCAACCAATTTTTCCAGACTGACACCAGCAGCCTTGGCACCGTAAACTATCCCCACCGTATCCTGGATGGTGATCGCTATCTTGGCCCAGCCGGGAACATCCTCCAAAGCTTGCTGATATTTTGCAGAGTAGGCCGCATCCTGAGACATCTTGGCCTTGGCCTGTTCAGGCGTATAACCCTGATCTACCAGCTTGAGCAGATCACGCGAGTAGTCCCCTATTAAATCACCGAATTTCGCCATTTCCTCCGGGAACTGGTCGCGTAAGTCGTAATAGGTCTGGTATTCCGCATAACCCTGATAGCTTTCTTTAGCTGCCTGTGCCAGCTTCAGTTCATGAATACATCCCGCACTGGCTCCATTAGCACAGGCATCCTTCAGATTCGCGTCACTGGTAAGATCCTTTTGTGTCAGGTTAGCCAGATCTTTCACTTCACTGTCGGTAATCGTGCCATTGGCCAGTTTGGTTTCCAGTTGCTGTTGGCGGATCTTATCGCTGGCGTTGAGATAGTTATTCTCCACCGCGTTCTTACCCGCCTGTGCTCCCGCCAGAGCATTAGCACTGCTATCACCGGTCACGCCCCCGGCCAACCCTGCCGCCAACGTTGCTAATGCACTGATATTCTGCTTCTGCTCTTCACTCAGCTTGGCGATTTTCTCATCAGTGTCTGCACCGTACAACTGCCCCGCCAGATAACGCGCCGCCAGTTCGCCACCGGCTGCACCCGCTGCTCCAGCCACCGCCGAGTTGCCGCTCATTTCTGCCGCTATCGCGCCCCATACCGCATGCGCCAACACGTTGGCCGTGTCGTTACCTTTGGTGTACGCCTTGATTTGCTCTGCCGCATACGGGCTTAACCCACCGGCAATCGCCGCCGCCATATTGCCACCGGCCAAGCCCTGCAATGCTGCTGTGACGGCTTGTGCTGCTTTCTGCAAGTCACTCCCCGTGCCGTATTTCTGCATCTCTGCTTTATAGGCATCGGTATTGCGCAGCGCTTCGGTATCACCCTTCAGCTTCGGATTGGCCTTCAGTGCCGCCTCAAGCCCGTTGATATCTCCCTGCGTCCGGATGATATCCATCGCCTGACCACCGATTTCACCGATGAGTTGCGCCTGCTTAAGCCGATTCTGTTCTTTCTCTTTGTCAAAAATTGGCCCGATACTGCCGTTGGCGTTCTCGGTATCTCTGCTGAGTTCAGCCACATCTTGTTTCTGGTTGGCCTGGTCACGGA
>NZ_MOXD01000012.1:150618-150776 GCF_001976145.1 Serratia oryzae | reverse complement strand
CCATGATCAAACTCTTCAATTAAAAGCTTGATGTGCTGCAACATGTGCAGCGATGCTCAAAGATTACTTCGTAATAATTCACTTAAATGAATTACTGCTTGGTCACTCTTCAAGACTTGATATTTTTGTGCTGCCTAAGCAGCTGGATATCGTCTTGT
>NZ_MOXD01000012.1:0-150575 GCF_001976145.1 Serratia oryzae | reverse complement strand
AGTTACGCGCTTTCGCTTGCTAACTCGAGGTGGCGTATATTACGCTTTCCTCTTTCAGAGTCAACCCTAAATTTCAGGTTTTTTCTCTGCGGTCCTGGATACTCTGTGAAGTGATTCACACGTTCCCGGTCGATGGAGGCGCATTATAGGGAGCTGACTCAGAATGACAAGGGATTATATTTACTTTTGTTCTGACCGCTCACTATTCATGCATAATGCGGGTTAAACCCGCTTTTTGATAGCTGCTGGCAGGTCTTGCAGGCTGTTTAATACCCAATCCGCCGCTTTCTCGCCTTCTTCCGTTACTGGCTTACCGGTGCGAACCAATACCTTAGTCCCTACACCGGCGGCTGCGGCGGCTTGCATATCTTCGATTTTGTCACCCACCATATAAGAAGCTGCCAGATCGATATTCAGTTCTTTTTGCGCTTGCAACAACATACCGGGCTGCGGTTTGCGGCAATCGCATGTTTGACGGTATTCTTCTATTACTGCTTCTGGGTGATGTGGACAAAAGTAGATACCGTCCAGGTCGACATCACGGTCGGCCAACGACCAATCCATCCACTCGGTCAAGCGCATAAACTGGTCTTCGCTGAATTTGCCACGGGCGATACCAGATTGGTTGGTCACCAACACCAGCGCGAACCCCATCTTCTTCAGTTCACGGCATGCATCAATCACACCATCAATAAATTGGAAATCATCTATCTCATGGACATATCCATGATCAACATTAATCGTACCGTCACGATCTAAGAAAATTGCTGGAACGCGTTGTGTCACCGGTTTGCTCCTGAGGGCCTGAAAACACGCACAGTATCGCATGTTTTAGCGCAGACTGAGAACGGTGAAGAATAGCGTTAGCGTTGACTTAGACGTCTAGACGCCTTAACATCTGAGCATACCTTGGTTCCAACCAAGGTCTACTTTTCTCTAGCCACGGGCAACCACGCTAAAAATAAGAAGAATATGATTAAACTTTCTAACATCACCAAAGTGTTCCAGCAGGGATCGCGCACCATAAGCGCACTCTCTGACGTGAGCCTTCACGTCCCTGCCGGGCAAATCTATGGCGTTATCGGTGCATCGGGGGCTGGCAAAAGTACGCTGATCCGTTGCGCCAACATGCTTGAGCGCCCAACTTCCGGCACGGTGTTGGTTGATGGGCAGGACCTGACTTCTCTGTCTGAAAGCGATCTGACACGCGCACGCCGCCAGATCGGCATGATCTTTCAGCACTTTAACTTGCTCTCTTCACGTACGGTATTTGGCAACGTTGCGCTACCGCTGGAATTGGACAATACCCCGCGCAGTGAAATCAAGAAGCGCGTTACCGAATTACTGGAACTGGTCGGGCTGTCGGACAAGCATGATGCTTACCCGGCCAATCTGTCAGGCGGCCAGAAACAGCGTGTCGCGATCGCTCGGGCATTGGCCAGCAACCCGAAAGTGTTACTGTGTGATGAAGCCACCAGCGCACTTGATCCAGCCACCACACGTTCCATTCTGGAGTTATTGAAGGATATTAACCGCCGTCTGGGGCTGACTATTCTGCTGATCACCCATGAAATGGACGTCGTAAAACGCATCTGCGATCAGGTTGCCGTCATCAGCCAAGGGCAATTGATCGAAAAAGACAGCGTCAGCGAAGTCTTCTCACATCCCAAAACGCCGTTGGCGCAGCAGTTTATCCAGTCCACGCTGCATCTGGACATTCCAGATGACTACGCCAAGCGCCTGATGCCGGAACGCATTGACAATCATCATCCTCTGTTGCGTCTGGAGTTCACCGGTCAATCCGTTGATGCACCGCTGCTGTCCGAAGCCGCCCGTCGCTTCAACGTGAATAACAACATTATTAGCGCACAAATGGATTACGCCGGTGGTGTGAAGTTTGGCGTAATGCTGGCCGAGTTACATGGTTCTGACGAAGACGCGCTGGCAACCATTAAGTTCCTGCAAGAAAATCAGGTCAAAGTAGAGGTTCTGGGTTATGTCTGAGGCAATGATGTGGTTAATGGCACGTGGAGTTTGGGAAACCATCACGATGACCTTTGTCTCCGGCTTCTTCGGCTTCGTGCTCGGCTTGCCGGTCGGTGTGCTATTGTACGTAACTCGCCCAGGGCAAATTATCGCCAATAATACTCTGTATAAAGCGTTATCTGGGCTGGTGAATATTTTCCGTTCCATTCCCTTCATTATTTTGTTGGTGTGGATGATTCCTTTTACCCGCATGATCGTTGGCACCTCGATCGGCTTACAGGCTGCCATTGTGCCGCTGACTATCGGCGCTGCGCCTTTTATTGCCCGCATGGTAGAAAATGCTCTGTTGGAAATTCCATCCGGGCTGATTGAAGCCGCTCGCGCGATGGGGGCTACACCAATGCAAATCATCAAGAAAGTGCTGCTGCCTGAGGCGTTGCCTGGTCTGGTGAATGCAGCGACCATCACGCTGATCACCCTGGTGGGGTATTCTGCGATGGGCGGTGCCGTTGGCGCGGGTGGTTTAGGTCAAATTGGTTATCAGTATGGTTACATTGGTTATAACGCTACCGTCATGAATACGGTATTAATATTACTGGTCGTTCTGGTTTACCTGATTCAGTTCTGTGGCGACCGCATTGTTAAGGCCGTTACTCACAAATAGTTTTTACAAGCACGCTCACACTACCCGCTAGGGTAAAGCGTATTTCATATGCGAGTCTAATGAGGAAAGGATATGTCGTTAAAATTTAAATCCCTTGCGGCAATCGGCGCACTGATCGGTACCCTGGCTCTGGCCGGTTGCGGTCAGGACGAAAAAAATCCGAACCATATCAAAGTGGGCGTTATCGTCGGTGCTGAGCAGCAGGTGGCAGAAGTTGCCCAGAAAGTCGCCAAAGAGAAGTATGGCCTGGACGTTGAGTTAGTCACATTCAACGACTATGTTTTGCCAAACGAAGCCTTGAGCAAAGGCGATATCGATCTGAACGCTTTCCAGCATAAACCTTATCTCGATCAGCAAATCAAAGATCGCGGCTATAAACTGGTGCCGGTAGGCAACACTTTCGTTTACCCGATTGCCGGTTATTCCAAAAAAATCAAATCACTGGATGAATTGAAAGAAGGTTCACAGGTTGCACTGCCTAACGATCCTACCAACCTGGGGCGTTCGCTGCTGCTGCTGGAGAAACAAGGTCTGATTAAGCTGAAAGACGGCGTTGGCCTGCTGCCTACCGTTCTGGACGTGGTAGAAAACCCGAAAAACCTGAAGCTGGTAGAATTGGAAGCACCACAGCTGCCACGCTCACTGGACGATCAGCAGATTGCGCTGGCTATCATCAATACCACCTATGCCAGCCAGATTGGTTTGACACCTGCCAAAGACGGCCTGTTTGTTGAAGATAAAGAATCACCTTACGTCAACATTATGGTTGCCCGTGAAGATAACAAAGATGCAGAAAACGTGAAGAAATTCGTTCAGGCTTATGAGTCTGATGAAGTTTACGACGCAGCAAATAAAATCTTCAACGGTGGTGCAGTGAAAGGCTGGTAATCATCCACAACCTATTTTACTCCTATAATTGCAAGGCGGGCTCAGGCCCGTCTTGTTATTTTAGTCAGAGATTGCTTCAATAGCGCCACTTCTATAAAAGGCAGAGGATTGTCAATGCGTGTTTTACCTCTCTGTTTGTTAGCACTTTTGCTGGCCGGATGTTCTAAAAAGCAGCCAGCCCCCCCCACAACAGACAGCACCAACGCACCGGTAGCAACCGCACCGGCAAAAGCGGCGCCGGCAGCTCGTCCAGCGTCAGTCAAACTGTACAGAAACGCTGAGGAATTAATCGGTAAGCCTTTCCGCGATTTGGGGGAAGTTTCCGGTAGCGTCTGCCAGCTTACGGTTCAGGATCCGCCACCAAATCTGGCCGCGGCCCGCAGACGGATGCAACAGCGTGCTGCCCATATGAAAGCCAACGCAGTATTGCTGCATGACTGTCAGATGCTCAGAGGCGTTGCGGGTTGTTACCAACAGGCGGTTTGCCAGGGTTCTGCACTTAACGTTTCGGCCAAATGACCGAATTCGTTTTTAATCAGATCGGTCTTATCCGCTCACCGTATAAAGAAAAATTCGCCGTTCCCCGTCAACCGGGGCTAGTCGAAGACGGTGGCGGAGAACTGGTGCTGTTGCCGCCTTATAATCAGGTGGAAGCGGTGCGTGGTCTCAGCGAGTTCAGCCATCTATGGGTGATATTCATTTTTCATCAAACCATGGAGGGTGGTTGGCGGCCCACGGTCAGGCCCCCGCGGCTAGGGGGGAATACGCGTATGGGCGTTTTCGCCACTCGTTCAACCTTTCGCCCTAACCCACTCGGCATGTCGCTGATCGAACTGAAAGGTATTCAGACTCAGGGCGGGAACGTGGTGCTGAAGTTAGGCAGCCTCGATCTGGTTGATGGCACCCCGGTTATTGATATCAAACCCTATCTGCCGTTCGCCGAAAGCCATCCTCAGGCCCGGGCTGGTTTTGCCCAAACGGCTCCTGCCGGTGATATGCCGGTGCATTTTTCCCCGCAGGCAGAGCAACAGTTGCAGCAACATCTGCGCCGTTACCCTAATTTACGCCGCTTTATCAGCCAGGTGTTAGCACAAGACCCGCGCCCTGCCTACCGTAAAGCGGAAGATGGAGAGCGTGAATATGCCGTGTGGCTGTTGGAATTCAACGTGCGCTGGCAGGTTATTAATGGGCAAACTGAAGTGTTATCACTCGACGTCCGTTAAAATTCCACCGCCTCTCTTTTGGCAACCGCCCTGCGCTGGTAGACTAAACCACTTTTGAAAATTTTGGCTGCCCTCTGGCAGCCCGATGCAATTTGCAGCGCTAACGGAACTCAAACATCATGCGTACTAGCCAATATCTGCTCTCCACTCTGAAGGAGACACCTGCCGATGCCGAAGTGATCAGCCATCAACTGATGCTGCGTGCCGGGATGATCCGCAAGCTGGCCTCCGGTCTTTACACCTGGCTCCCTACCGGTCTGCGTGTTCTGAAGAAGGTTGAAAACATCGTTCGTGAAGAAATGAACAATGCTAATGCGATCGAAGTTTCCATGCCGGTGGTCCAACCCGCAGATCTGTGGCAAGAAAGCGGCCGCTGGGAGCAGTATGGCCCCGAGTTGCTGCGCTTTGTCGATCGCGGCGATCGTCCGTTTGTTCTCGGCCCAACGCATGAAGAGGTGATCACCGATCTGATCCGCAATGAAATCAGCTCCTACAAACAGTTACCGCTGAATTTCTTCCAGATCCAGACTAAATTCCGTGACGAAGTGCGCCCGCGTTTCGGCGTGATGCGCTCACGTGAATTCCTGATGAAAGATGCTTATTCATTCCATACCACGCAGGAGTCTCTGCAGGCGACCTACGATGCTATGTACGAAGCCTACAGCAAGATCTTCAATCGTATGGGGCTGGATTTCCGCCCGGTGCTGGCCGATACCGGCTCGATCGGTGGTAGTGCATCACATGAATTCCAGGTGCTGGCAGACAGCGGCGAAGACGATATCGTCTTCTCAACCGACTCTGACTACGCGGCCAACATTGAGCTGGCAGAAGCGGTTGCTCCAGCGCAGCCACGCGCCGCTGCCACGGAACAGCTGCGTATCATCGACACCCCTAACGCCAAAACCATCGCCGAACTGGTAGAGCAATTCCAGCTGCCAATTGAGAAAACGGTGAAAACCCTGTTGGTCCACGCAGCTGAAGAGAGTGGCCACAAGCTGGTTGCCCTGCTGGTGCGCGGCGATCACGAACTGAATGAAATCAAGGCGGAGAAACTGCCACAGGTAGCGGCTCCACTGACTTTCGCCACTGACGAAGAGATCCGCGCCATCGTTGGCGCAGGCCCAGGTTCTCTCGGCCCGATCAACATGCCGGTGCCTGTCGTCATTGACCGTAGCGTAGCCGCCATGAGCGACTTCAGCGCGGGTGCCAATCTCGACGCGAAGCACTACTTTGGGATCAACTGGGAGCGCGATCTGCCGCTGCCACAGGTTGCCGATATCCGTAACGTAGTGGCAGGCGACGCCAGCCCGGATGGTAAAGGGACTTTGCTGATTAAACGCGGTATCGAAGTGGGGCATATCTTCCAGTTGGGTACCAAGTATTCGGAAGCAATGAAAGCCACTGTGCAGGGTGAAGATGGCCGTAATCAGGTTCTGACCATGGGCTGCTACGGTATTGGGGTCACTCGTGTGGTAGCCGCTGCTATCGAGCAGAATCATGACGATCGTGGCATCGTCTGGCCAGACGCCATTGCGCCATTCCAGGTGGCTATTCTGCCAATGAACATGCACAAGTCATTTCGGGTGCAGGCGCTGGCCGAAGAGCTTTACAACCAGCTGCGTTCTCATGGCATTGACGTAATTCTTGATGACCGTAAAGAGCGCCCTGGCGTCATGTTTGCCGATATGGAACTGATTGGTGTGCCGCACTCCATTGTGATCGGCGATCGCAACCTCGACAGTGAAGAAATTGAGTATAAAAATCGTCGGGTTGGCGAGAAGCAGATGATTAAAACCGGCGAAATCGTTGATTTCCTGCTGTCCCAGATCAAACGCTAATATTTTCTATACGGTATAAAAACACCCTGTTCATACCCAAAGTACTTGGAGTTGCAGGTAGTCGGCAACTGAGTGACAAATCGGTGATTAACCGATTTGAACAGCACTTGTGCTGACCCGTAGGGTGGTGAGCCTCATTTAATGAGGCTCATAATCCCGATGAGCTTACTCAAGTAAGTGATTCGGGTGAGTGAAGGTAGCCAACAACCCTGCAGCTTCAAGTAATAAGGGTATCAGGGTGTTTTGCTAAGGAAGCAGTAATTAAAGGATTAAGCAATGCCGTTACCTTCCCCCCCATTTATATGGCTGTTTGCGTTGCTGCCAGCCTTTCTCAGCGGTTGCACTATGGACATCGCATTGCCCAAAAAAGAGCAACACGCTTCCCTCACCCCCGTGGATATCCAGTTTCAAGCCCTCAGTTCTGCGCCACAGAATACCTTCCGAGAGGTCGATGCCGCCGCCCTTCAGGATGGCGATCTGCTATTTTCCTCGACGATCGGCCTGACCTCTCTGGGGATCCGTATCTTCAGTGCTTCCTCGGTCAGCCATGTCGCGATCTATCTTGGCCAAGGCCAAGTTGCCGAAGCGGTAGGTGATGGGGTACAGATTGTTAGTCTGGACGATGCATTGGCCCACAGCGACAAACTGTTCGCTTTACGCATGCCGGGCCTGGCGCCAACTCAGGCGGAGCAGATTCGCCACTTTGCTAAGCAAAAAGCCGGTAGTCGTTACAATTATCAGGGGATTATCGAGATGATGCCCTTTATGGTGACCAAGCAGTTGTGCTCCCTGAACCCTTTCTCGAAAGATTTCCGCCAGCAGTGCGTGAAAGGATTGGCTGCAGCTCAGCTCAGTGCCTCGACCGCAGATGAATCCAGCTATTTCTGCTCACAGTTCGTGCTGGCCGCCTTTGAGCACACCGGGCGGCCACTCACGCTGGCATCCTCTGGCTGGGTCAGCCCTGGCGATCTACTGCATATGCGGGAAGGGGATATTGCAACGCTGGCCCCCAATCAGACTCTGGCTTACGTAGGGCACATCAAACCGGGTATCTACTTACGCAATCGCGCATTGGCAATGCTATAGCTCACCTGATGCCACATCCCCAGTTCAAACTGATTATCGCGTATTCTAGTGATTGTCGTTAGAAAACATAAACCCCACCATTTGCCATGATGGGGTCTTATTCTTAACAGCAGAAACACCCTGCCCTACATCAGCGCGCTCAGTGACTGTTACAATCCTTGCTGTTATCAAAAGTCACCTTGCCACCCGGCTCAGGCACCAAAGCTTTCTGCGTCAACCCTTCTTCCATTGATGGCTGAACGCTGAAATGGCCATTAAGCATCAGGAATACCGGTTCCCCTGGCGCTTTGCGGGCTTTCAGATACCCTTTTTCCAACGCAATGTTATTGACTACCGGGAAGGTTTTACCGGTCGCACAGTCTTTGAATACCGCCGCATCAGCGAAATAGGTGTAAAGCCCGCGCAAAGGCATTGGCGTTTTTGGCAGCGGTTGCTCACTTGGCGACAACGTATAGTTCAGCTCGGATGTGATCGGCGCTCCGTTGCGATCCAACATTTGCAGATTCTTACCTACCGGACGGAAGTAACGCTTTTCGCCGCTGCCTTCAGTCAGCACCAGCCGATCGGCCGTACGCGCCCACTGACCATAGCTGGCAAAGGTTTGATCGCCGTCTTTGGTACCGCGATAGGTTTCCTGCAGGATAAAAGTCCCATCTTTATCCAGAAACAGAGTGGTATCTATCCCGCCACAGTCGGCACAGGGCAATACCCCTTCATAGCTCTGCTGCATTGGCTGAAGCGGTTGTTCTTTGGGTTGGTATTGGCTATTACAGCCCAGTAGCGAAAGCACTCCTGCTGCTAAAAACAGGACGATTGTTATTGTCTTCACAGTTATTCTCCTGCCATGTTCCATTGATATCCACAGCGTGGCGCCCCAGATCGGCCCCTAAGGACGAACTTTGCCGCGCAGCGCTTTAGTTGCGCCTTTACGCACCTTGCCTTCCAAGCGGCGCAATTTTGCCCCTTTGCTGGGCTTCGTTGCCCTACGCGTTTTTTCAACCACCATCGCCTGTTGAATCAGCGCCACCAATCGGGCCAACGCTGCTTCACGATTTAATTCCTGGCTACGGTATTCCTGAGCTTTGATGATCACCACCCCCTCAGCGGTCACCAAGTGATGATTAAGCGCCAGCAACCGTTCCTTATAATACTCTGGCAGGCTGGACGCCCGAATGTCAAAGCGCAAGTGAATGGCCGTTGAGGCTTTGTTCACGTGCTGCCCGCCCGTACCTTGAGCACGGATTGCCGTTAATTCGATTTCGTTGTCCGGTATCGCTACGTTTCTTGACAGTGCCAGCACCGGTTAAACCTGCGCCTGCTGCCATTCGGCAAACTGAACTTCCAGATTATTCTGAGCATCAGAAAGCCAGATCGTGCCTTCCTGTAACGTAGCTTGTAACGTCATGTTGCGGTTGGCCATCGCGGCCAGGCGGGCTAATTGTCCATCATCAAGAAAACGGATGCTTAGGTTTTTGTGGTTAGCCACTTTACCCTGCATGGATTGCCACCAGACAGACCCGGCACGTTCACCATAGGCATATAACACCACGCGTGGTGATTGGTTACAGGCCTTTTTAAGGCGTTTTTCGTCCGGTAACCCCAGTTCGATCCACATTTCCAGCCCATTATGGTCGTTGCGTTGCCAGATCTCCGGCTCGTCTTCTGCACTTAAGCCTTTCGTAAACACCAAACGCTCATCGGCATGGCAAATCCATGCCAGCAGGCGTAGCATCATGCGCTGTTCAGTTTCTGAAGGATGCTGGGCCAACGTCAGCGTTGCGTCGTGGTAAAAGTGACGATCCATATCCGCGATATTGACCGTGGCTTTGTAAATTGTTGCTTTCAGCGCCATGGGTAACCTCATTATTAACAGGGCACAGTGTACTTGATAAGATCGGTTCACAGCCAGCACCAGGAGCCTATAGCCGCGAATGAAAGCCAATACGAGGTGCTAATAACTCCACTGCACCTGTGCTATAGTCGTTTATGATAGGGTAAATCTCCGAGTGTCTGTGCCTCATCGCGGCCTGTGTTGGCGATAATGCAAAGATTCTTAAGGGAGGAGACTGTGCAACAATACTGTGAGTTAGTACGCCGTTTTTATGCTGAGATCGGCAGTGGAGATCTCGGCTATGTGCCTGATGCACTAGCATGTGTCCTGAAGGCATTGGACGAAGTGGCAGCGAATAGCGCGCTGCCATCCTCCGTTAGGGAACAGGCGGCATTTGCCGCCGCTAACTTATTGGTGAGCGACTATGTTGATGAATGATGAGTATCAACCCATCAATTGCGATGACTACGACAATCTGGAACTCGCCTGCCAGCAAAAACTGACTCTGAAGCTGGAGTTACGCGACGGAGAAACGATCGAGGCCAAGGCGATCGATCTACTGCAGAAAAAGCGCGTTGAATATCTGACGATCGATCAGAATGGTACTCTGCGCGATGTGCGTCTGGACCATATCAGCAGCTTTAGTCACCCGGAAATTGGTACCGTAGTCGTCAGTCTTTCCGACTGATCGCCTCGGTAACACCATCTCTTACAGGGCAGCCTAACGGCTGCCCTCGTCATTTACGGTTTCAGGCTGGCGTAGTAAGCCGCCAGATCGGCGATATCCGCATCTGACAGATTCGCGACATAGGCCCTCATCACTTGCGCCTGGCCGCTGGTTCGCTCCCCTTTTTTGTAGGACTGCAAGGCTTGCTCCAGATACATCGCGTTTTGCCCGGCCAGATTCGGATACATCGGTACTGAGACCTTGCCTTCTGCACCATGGCAGGCCACACAGGTAGCCGATTTACTCTTGCCCAGCGCAGGATCGCCTGCCGCCCAAGCGGAAACGCTCAACAACCCCGCCACCATCAGTACGCTCATCGATTTCATCATTGCTCCTCACGAGATATTGTTATTATTTTTTCTTCCAGCACAGTCGCCACGGCGCTTCATCAGCAAGCACCTGCCCCTCTGCGGTAACAAAAACATCCATGGCGGCGATCAGTTGCTCATCATAGTAAATCAGTGGAATACGTTCACGCTGCCAGGGGGGAATGCCGAACTCCTGCCACAGCTTCTTGATGTGCCTTGAACCGGCACGATTGACAATTCGCACCCGGCCTGCGGCGCTAAAACGCACGCTCACCCGTTCACCCATCCACGGTGCTCGCACCAGGTTATTCCCTTCATCTCTCACCAACGCACCGAGGCCATCGGGCAATTCCAGCCTGGTCGGTTGCGGCCAAGGCAATTGCAGATCGTGTAAATCAGCCATTAGGGGTAACAGATATAAACGCTGGCGGAAACGGCGGATCTGATAGTTGCCCAACTGTAGCTGCGGTTCTGCATCTTCGCGGCACAGCGCCACCTCGTGCCAGAGCCTGTGCAACTGGGCGCGCGCAGGCATGGTCACGCCAAACAGAGCCATCCAGCGGCGCAACAGCGCATCACGCCGTGCCGGAGAACAGGCTTGCACCCCTTCGATTGCCAGCGCATTGTCCGCATCCAGCAACTGTGTTAACTGCTCTGCCAAGAGTTCATCCAGCAGTTGCTCCTGCTCGGCACACAGACTGGCACTGCGCGCCGTTGCCGCCGCAAAGTGCGGCCAACGCTCATTTAGCAACGGCAAGACTTTCAAACGTAGGAAATTGCGATCAAATCGGCAGTCTTGATTGCTGTCATCCTCGATCCAACGCAGTTGGTGCTGAGCGGCATACTCCTCCAACTGCTGACGCGATATCCCCAACAGCGGCCTTAGCAGCACATGGTTTCCCAAGCGTGCTTCGCTGGCCATGGCCGACAGCCCCGCCGGGCCGCTACCGCGTTTTAAGGCCAATAAGAAGGTTTCACATTGATCATCAAGATGTTGGGCCGTCAGCAAAGTTTCATCCGCGGCTAGCGTGGCAGTGAAAGCCGCATAGCGGGCGCTACGCGCCGCGGCCTCGATACCGCCCTCCAGCCCAGCCAATTGAACCTGATGAACCACCAACGGCACCTGCCAGCCTTCACACTGCTGCTGGCAATGGGCCACCCATTCATCAGCAAAACGGCTCAAACCATGGTGAACGTGCACCGCACGCAAAACACTCTCTGGATGCTGTTGACGCCATTGCACTAACAAATGCAGCAACACGCTGGAATCTAGCCCACCGCTAAAGGCCAGCAACAGTTGGCGTTTAGCACCCAGTTGTTCAGCGATCCATGCAGGAAGTTGATTGATATTCATCGATTATGCTTGGTAACGACCATATAGCCGCACGTTAACCAGCCCCCCCTCATCAAGCAAGCATTAACCGCGTGGAACTTCATATAATTCGAGCGGTAATCCGTCAGGATCGTTGAAAAAGGTGAAGCGTGACTGAGTATAAGGATCGACACGCACTGGCTCGCACACCACTCCTGCCGTTTGCAGTGCGGCGATCGCGCACTCAATATCGTCTACGCTGAATGCCAGATGACGCAGGCCACAGGCTTCTGGGCGGCTAGAACGAGCCGCAGGCGCCGGGAAGGAAAACAGTTCGATCGTATACTGGCCGTTCAGAGCCAAATCGGCCTTCCACGAGTCGCGCTCTGCGCGATACACCTCGGCCAAGAGGGTGAACCCTAGGATATCGCAGTAAAAATGTTTACTGGCGGCATAATCGGAACCGATTACCGCAATATGGTGAACCTGGCGTAATGCCAACATGGATGTACTCCTTTTATACTCGTCATACTTCAAGTTGCATGTGCGTTGGCTGCGCTTGCTCACCCCAGTCACATAGTTATCTATGCTCCTGGGGCCTCTCAAGCTTGCCGCCTTCCTGCAACTCGAAGTATTTAGAGTATATAACCTTGTGCCTGCGTCAAGCCGCTGGCGTTTTCAGCACTTTCACCAGATAACGGCCATCGTCGGTCGGCTTTGCGCCATGAATATCGGTTTCAAAACCAGGATAACGCTCACCGATCGAACACAGCATCAGCAGGAAATCGAGCACCGCGCGGCTCTCCTCGGTAATCATCTCCCCCGGCATCACCAGCGGAACACCTGGTGGATAAGGCAGGATCATATTGGCCGCCACCTTGCCGATCAACTGGTCGATCTCGCAGGTTTCCACGTTGCCCCGCACCTGCTGCTGAAACATCTCATAAGGCGTCAGCTTCATTTCCGGCAAGACGTCAAACGCCCGCTGCATCAAGCGCGGTAAGTCATGCTGGCAAATCAGTTGGTGGATCCCGGCGGCGAGATCCTGAATACGCATGTGGCGGTAAAAATCCGGATCCTCAGCATACAGATCCGGCAGCATATTCTTCACCCGCAGGTTGAGATCGTAAGCGCGTTTAAAATCAGTCAGGCCGCGCAACAGGCTCATGGCCTTGGTTTTATCAATACCAATGCTGAACAGGAACAGCAGATTATACGGCCCGGTTTTCTCTACCACGATGCCGCGCTCATCGAGATATTTTGCCACCAGCGCCGCCGGGATGCCGATGCTCTCCAGTTCGCCCAGTTCGTTCATGCCCGGCGTCAGAATGGTCACCTTGATCGGATCCAGATACATATGATCGCGATCGGTATTACCGAAACCATGCCAGTTATCATCAGGGTTCAGCGGCCAACACTGTGCCTCGTCGATCTCCTCCGGCTGCCAGATATCGAAAAACCAGCTATCGCTCTCAGCGCGCAGGCGCTGAATCTCACGGCGAAAATGCAGGGCCCGCTCCACCGAACGATTAATCATCCGCCGCCCTGGATTGCCCCGCAGCATGGCTGCCGCGGTTTCCATCGACGCAACAATGCCGTAATGCGGCGAAGTCGTAGTATGCATCATATAGGCTTCGTTAAAGGTATTTTCATCGTAGTCACCTTTAATATGAATCATCGACGCCTGCGAGAACGCCGCCAGCAACTTGTGCGTCGATTGGGTTTCATAGATCACTTTCCCCGGAATACGTTCGCCGCTCATACCGCTTTTGCCATCATAGATCGGGTGAAAATTGGTATAGGGCACCCAGGCTGAATCGAAATGAATCGATGCCACATCCAGCGTCTGCTTGATGTAATCGGTGTTGTACAGCAAACCGTCATAAGTGGAATTGGTAATTACCGCATGCACCGGCCAGCTGGCGTTAGCCGTCTCGGCTACCCGTTTGGCAATGCTGCTATGAGAGAGTTCACGCTGGGGAATACCGCCTAAAATACCGTAGGCATTGCGTAACGGACGCAGGTAAATCGGCACGATGTCGCACATCATCAGCAAATGGCACAGCGATTTATGGCAGTTACGGTCAATCAGCACCGTGCTCCCCGCCGGAGCTGAATACATTCCGACGATCTTATTGGCCGTGGACGTGCCATTGGTCACCAGATAGCTCTGTTCGGCATTGAAAGTGCGAGCGATATACTCTTCCGCTTCCAAGTGTGGGCCGGTGTGATCGAGCAATGAGCCTAGTTCGGTTACCGAGATAGAAATATCGGCCTTCAGCGTATTGGCACCAAAGAAGTCATAGAACAGGCAGCCCACCGGGCTTTTCTGGAATGCGGTACCCGCCATGTGCCCTGGCGTGCAAAAGGTATACTTCCCCTCTTTGACATAGGTGAATAGCGCCTTGGTCAGAGGCGGGGTAATGGCATCCCGATATTCATTGGTGTACTGCTGAATACGTTGGGCAATATCTTCTGCAGCGTTCAGACCATATTCGAAGAAGTACAGCACCATGCGCATTTCGTGCAGGCTGACGTCGAACGTGGAATGGGTGTTGATAAAGGCATACAGCGGCAGGTACTCATTGAGATCGTTGATTTCGCTGCACAGTTCCAGGCTGTAATCATCCCAGTCAAACACCACGCCACAGATACGGGCGTTGTGTTCAATCAGCTTCAGCAGATCGCCGCTGTCTTTCGGATACACCAGTTGGAATCCCATGGAGGCCAATGCAGTGTGGAGCTCGCGAATAGGTTCATCTTTGTAATAGACGCCCATCGGACTCATGATCGCGATGATATTCATTGGGCTGCTCCTGTCAGTTAACTACCAAACGCTTATAACAACATGAAAGACCGACGGAGTGTACCCCACACCTCCAAAACCACGAATGGTAGACATAAAAAAACCGCCGAGCAGGCGGTTTTTTGTGGCACAGATAAACTCAGCAGTAGCCGTAGTTCATCAGGCGCTGATAGCGACGATTCAGCAACTCTTCGTTACTCAAACCATCCAGCTCGGCCAGATCGGCCAGCAATTGCGCCTTCAGTGAAGCAGCCATTGCCGGCACGTTACGGTGGGCAGAACCCAGAGGTTCCGGGATCACCGTATCGATCAGTTTCAGCTCTTTCAGGCGCGGTGCGGTAATGCCCATCGCTTCTGCAGCAATTGGTGCTTTGTCGGCGCTTTTCCACAAAATTGAAGCACAGCCTTCCGGCGAAATCACCGAATAGGTGCTGTACTGCAGCATATTCACTTTATCGCCAACGCCGATGGCCAACGCACCACCTGAACCGCCTTCGCCGATCACAGTGCAGATCACCGGAATATTCAGGCGGGACATTTCACGCAGGTTGCGGGCGATCGCTTCAGACTGCCCACGCTCTTCTGCGCCTACTCCAGGATAAGCCCCCGGGGTGTCTATGAAGGTAATCAGTGGCATTTTAAAACGCGCAGCCATTTCCATCAGGCGCAACGCTTTGCGGTAACCTTCTGGTGCGGGCATGCCGAAGTTGCGACGGATTTTCTCTTTGGTTTCGCGCCCTTTCTGATGGCCAATGATCATCACCGGGCGGCCATCCAGCCGTGCAATACCCCCAACGATAGCTTTGTCATCGGCATAAGCGCGATCGCCAGCCAACTCTTCAAAATCGGTGAAGATGTGTTCGATATAATCCAGCGTATAAGGGCGTTGCGGGTGGCGCGCCAATTGGGCGATCTGCCAAGCCCCAAGATCGGAAAAAATCTTGCGCGTCAGCTCAACGCTCTTTTCACGCAGGCGCTGAACCTCTTCGTCCAGATTAATATCTAATTTTTCGTCTTGACGGTTGACTGCAGTCAGCGAGTCAATTTTCGCTTCCAGCTCTGCAATCGGCTGTTCAAAATCAAGAAAATTCAGACTCATAGCATTCCTATTTTAGTCAAATTCCAGTTCCACCTGCTCATTACCTACCAGGGTCCGCAAATCTATCAACAAGCGGTCGGTCGGCGTCACGCGCCAGGTTGCGCCGAAACGCAATCTTGCCCGTGCATCTTCCCGTTGATAGTAGAGATGCACTGGAATCGTCCCCGAGCGATGGGGTTCCAAAGACTGACGGAGACGGTTCAAAAGCTGGTCATCAATTTGCCTGTCCGTCAGCGAGATAGCAAGCCCACGGGCGTATTTTTCACGGGCTTCACTGATATCCATTAACTCGCGGGCCATCATTTTAAGCCCGCCGCTGAAGTCATCAAAGCTGACCTGTCCAGTGGCGATCAGGATACGGTCTTTTTCCAATAAATGCTGGTATTTTTCCAATGCTTCGGTGAATAACATCACTTCCAAGCGGCCAGAACGGTCATCCAGCGTACAAATACCGATACGATTGCCGCGTTTAGTCACCATAACCCGGGCGGCAATGACCAGCCCGACGGCGGTCGTCATTTTACCCCGATCGGTTGGGTGCATATCTTTCAAACGCTGGCCACCGGCATAGCGTTCAATTTCCTTCAAATACTGGGTGATTGGGTGGCCGGTAAGATAAAGCCCCAGCGTTTCGCGTTCACCATCCAGCACCACCTGTTCCTGCCAAGGCGGCACGTTGGCGTAAGACTGCTCTACCTGCTCCGGCGCTTCCGCCAGCACACCAAACATATCGGCCTGGCCGATCGCTTCAGCTTTAGCATGCTGATCGGCTGCTTTCAGCGCATCGCCCAGCGAATTCATCAGCGCTGCGCGGTGCGGCCCCAGGCGATCAAACGCCCCGGACATGATCAGTTTTTCCAGAATACGGCGATTGAGCTTCTTGATATCAGAGCGTGCGCACAGGTCGAACAGATCTTTAAAATACCCCTGTTCACCGCTGTTACGCGCTTCAATAATAGCCTCAATCGGCCCTTCTCCCACACCTTTAATCGCGCCGATACCGTAAACGATCTCGCCTTCATCATTGACGTGGAAGTGATATTGCCCGCTGTTGATATCCGGCGGCAGGATTTTCAGCCCCATACGCCAGCATTCATCCACCAACCCAACCACCTTGTCGGTGTTATCCATATCGGCGGTCATCACTGCCGCCATAAACTCGGCAGGATAGTGAGCTTTCAGCCACAACGTCTGGTACGACACCAGTGCATAGGCAGCCGAGTGCGACTTGTTAAAGCCATATCCGGCGAATTTCTCTACCAGATCGAAGATTTTTACCGCCAGCTCACCATCAATGCCACGCGATTTAGCGCCATCTTCAAAACCACCGCGCTGCTTGGCCATTTCGACCGGGTTCTTTTTACCCATCGCACGGCGCAGCATGTCTGCGCCCCCCAGCGTGTAGCCTGCCAGCACCTGGGCAATCTGCATGACCTGTTCCTGATATAGAATGATGCCGTAGGTCGGCTCCAGCACCGGTTTCAGCGATTCGTGCTGCCACTGAATATCAGGATAAGAAATCTCTTCGCGCCCGTGCTTACGGTCGATAAAGTTATCTACCATGCCCGACTGCAAAGGGCCTGGGCGGAACAAGGCTACCAGTGCGATCATATCTTCGAAGCAGTCAGGCTTCAGGCGCTTGATCAGGTCTTTCATGCCGCGCGATTCAAGCTGGAATACCGCCGTGGTTTCCGAGCGCTGCAGCATGTCAAAACTTTTCTTGTCATCAAGCGGGATGGCCGCGATGTCGATCGGTTCCAACCCGGTCTTGGCACGGCGAGCGTTAATCATTCCTAACGCCCAATCGATGATAGTCAGAGTACGTAGGCCGAGAAAATCGAACTTCACCAATCCGGCATATTCCACATCGTTTTTGTCGAACTGGGTAACCGGGTGGTTGCCTTCAGCATCACAATATAGCGGGGCGAAGTCGGTAATTTTGGTTGGTGCGATCACCACCCCACCCGCATGCTTACCAGCGTTACGCGTCACCCCTTCCAGTTTACGCGCCATGTCGATCAGCGCCCTGACCTCTTCATCTGCCTCATAAATTTCCGGCAGTTGGGGTTCAGCGGCAAAGGCCTTTTCCAGCGTCATCCCCGGATCGGGTGGCACCAGCTTGGAGATACGATCAACAAAACCATACGGATGGCCCAATACGCGGCCCACATCGCGGATAACCGCTTTCGCCGCCATGGTTCCGAAGGTGATAATCTGCGATACCGCTTCACGGCCATACATGTCCGCCACGTGCTCGATCACCAGATCGCGTTTCTCCATACAGAAGTCAACGTCGAAGTCGGGCATCGATACGCGTTCCGGGTTCAGGAAACGTTCGAACAGCAGATCAAACTCCAGCGGATCCAGATCGGTGATCTTCAGCGCATAGGCCACCAACGACCCCGCACCGGAACCACGCCCCGGCCCTACCGGCACGTTGTTATCTTTTGACCACTGGATAAACTCCATCACGATCAGGAAGTAACCAGGGAAGCCCATCTGGTTGATAACCTTCAGTTCAACATCCAGACGTTCATCATATTCCGGGCGACGCTGGGCGCGGACTTCCGGATCTGGGAACAGGAATTCAAGACGCTGCTCCAGCCCCTCTTTAGATTTCGCGATCAGGAAATCTTCGGTGGTCATATCACCGGTTGGGAACTGCGGCAGGAAGTACTCGCCAAGGCGAATGGTGACGTTGCAGCGTTTAGCGATTTCGACGCTGTTAAGCAGTGCCTCAGGGATATCGGCAAACAGCTCGCACATCTCCTCTTCACTGCGCATAAACTGCTGCGGGCTGTAGTTCCGCGGGCGCTTGGGATCGTCGAGCGTGAAACCATCGTGGATCGCCACGCGGATCTCGTGCGCATCAAAATCATCTTCAACAAGAAAGCGCACATCGTTGGTAGCTACTACCGGTAAACCACGCTCGGTTGCCAGTGCCACCGCGGCATGCAGGTAGTTTTCTTCGTCCTGGCGGCCAGTGCGGATCAGTTCCAGATAGTAACTGTCGGGGAAATACTCCTGATAAAACGCCAGGCATTGATCCACCTGCGCATGGTTGCCACGCAGCAGAAATTTGCCGATATCGCCCATCCGCCCACCGGAAAGCAGGATTAACCCTTCACGGTGTTCGATCAGCCAATCACGGTCAATAATCGGGCCAGCCGCGCCGTAACCGCGCTGATAAGCGTGGGAAATCAACAGAGTGAGGTTTTGATAACCTTGGTTATTGGCAGCCAGCACGGTCAGCTGTGCCAGTTCATCGCCCAGCGCTTCGCTCTGCACATGGAAATCTGCACCAATAATCGGTTTGATCCCCGCACCATGCGCGCTGCCATAGAATTTCACCAAGCCACACAGGTTGGTGAAATCAGTGACCGCCAAAGCAGGCATGCCATGCTCAGCTGCTTTTTTCACCAGCGGACCGATCTTGGCCAATCCATCAATCATGGAGTAGTCACTATGAACGCGCAGGTGAATAAAACGAGGTTCGGCCATATCCAGATACCAACATGTAAGGCCCAGCTTAATGGGCCGAGGTTAACGCTTTGCCTTTGTGGCTGTTAGGGTTCCAGCGCACGTCTTACCGGCGCAAAACTGCGGCGGTGGTGCTGAGTCGCGCCTAATGCTGCCAACCTTTCCAGATGGAACGCAGTAGGGTAGCCCTTATGCTGGGCAAAACCATACTCTGGGAATAAGCGATCCAGCTCGGTCATTTCGCGATCGCGTGTCACTTTCGCCAGGATGGATGCCGCGCTGATTTCCGCTACTCGGCTATCCCCCTTAACCACTGCCTGAGAACGCATCGGTAAGGTAGGGCAGCGATTGCCATCAATCAATACCAGATCGGGAGTAACAGACAACCCAGCCACCGCACGCTGCATCGCCAGCATAGTGGCATGCAGAATATTCAGCCGATCAATCTCTTCCGGTTCTGCCCGCCCCAAACTCCAAGAGAGCGCCTTTGCTACGATTTCTTCGTACAATGCTTCACGGCGCTTCTCGCTGAGTTTTTTGGAGTCCGCCAGGCCAGCAATCGGCCGAGCCGGATCGAGGATCACCGCCGCGGTCACGACCGCGCCGACCAACGGGCCACGGCCTACCTCATCCACACCGGCAATCAGCCGGGCAACAGGGTAAACAAAGGGCTCAATCATGCTTTTGCCAGTTCCAACACAGCCTGAGCGGCCTGCTCATCGGCACCACAGCGAATACTTTGGTGCAACTCAAGGAAAGTCTGTCTCAGTTGCTCGGACTGCGGGCTGTCTTCCAGCAAGGGCAACAATGCCGCCGCCAATTTATCCGGCACACAGTCGTGTTGCAGCAGTTCGGTCACAATTTCGCGCCCTGCCAGCAGGTTTGGCAACGAAACATACGGGGTTTTCACCAAGCGCTCCGCCAGCCAGTAAGTAAAGGGCTTCATACGATAACCCACCACCATCGGGCATTTCGCCAGCATGCATTCCAGCGCTGCGGTACCCGAGGCCAACAGCGCGGCATCGCTGGCGATCATGGCTTCACGCCCTTTACCGTCCAACAGGTGCACACTCAGCTCCGGTGCAACGTCGGCCTTAATCCGCTCGAACTGCTCACGCCGCTTGGCATTAACCAGAGGCACAACCACTTCCAGATCCGGATAACGAACTCGTAGCAACTGCGCAGTCTTGAGGAAATCACCGCTCAGCATTTCAACTTCAGCACCGCGGCTACCGGGCAACAGTGCCAGGCAGTGTGCCTCAGGGGGAATCCCCAGTTCAGCACGGGCCGCCAGTTTATCCGGCTGCAACGGCATCGCATCCGCCATGGTGTGGCCGATAAAACGGCAGGGAACGTTAAAACGATCGTAAAACGCTTTTTCGAAAGGGAGAAACGCCAACACCAAGTCGGTGGCTTTACCAATTTTGAAAACGCGCTTCTGACGCCAGGCCCAGACGGACGGACTGACATAGTGAATAGTACGGATACCGCGCTTTTTCAGGCGGCCTTCCAAGGTGATATTGAAGTCCGGCGCATCGATACCCACAAATACGTCAGGCATCAGTTCACTGAACCGGCGGGTAAGATCCTTGCGGATCTTCAACAGGCGTGGCAAACGCTCAAGCACCTCTACCACTCCCATTACCGCCAGCTCTTCCATTTCATACCAGGCTTCACACCCTTCGGCCTGCATCAGCGGGCCAGCGACGCCGACAAAACGTGCTTCAGGATGCTGCACCTTAAGCGCGCGGATCAACCCTGCGCCAAGAATATCACCAGAAGTTTCCCCGGCGACCAATCCGATAGTCAATGGACGATTTGGCATAAATCAGCGAATAATCCCGCGGGTCGACCGGCTAAAGAAATCCAGGAACTGCTGCACGACTGGCTGTTCTTGCACCAAGGCTTCGATCTCTGCTTTAGCTTCATCGAAGGTCTTTTCGCTACGATAAAGAATTTTGTAGGCATTACGAATTGCCTGCATTTGATCCTTATCGAAACCACGGCGTTTCAGGCCCACGGCGTTAACACCAAACGGCGTTGCATGGTTGCCTTGCGCAATGACAAAAGGAGGTACGTCCTGCGCTACGCCAGAACAGCCCCCCACCATCACATGAGCACCGATAACGCAGAACTGATGAATGGCGGTCATACCGCCAATGATGGCGTAATCGTCAATCTCTACATGGCCCGCCAGCGTTGCGTTGTTGGCAAGCACGCAAGAATTGCCGACCACACAGTCATGAGCAATGTGGACGTTGACCATCAGCAGGTTGTCGTTACCCACTTTAGTCAGCCCCGTACCCTGAGCGGTACCCCGATGGATAGTCACGCTTTCACGAATGCGGTTACGATCGCCAACCTCAACACAGGTTGGTTCACCGGCATATTTCAGATCCTGATTCACTTCACCAATCGAAGCGAACTGATAAATCTGATTATCACGGCCAATCTTAGTGATACCGTTCACCACCACGTGGGATTTCAGTATCGTACCCGCGCCGATTTCCACCTGGGAGCCGACGTAACAGAAGGGGCCAATATGCGCACCAGCACCAATAACGGCACCTTCTTCAACAATTGCGCTAGGGTGGATAACGGCGGTTTTATCAATCACGGATTATGCCTCCCGGCTGCGGGCACACATCATGGTTGCTTCGCAGACAATTTTTCCGTCAACGGTCGCCACGCCTTTAAAGCGAGTCAGGCCACGGCGGGTTTTTTCGAAAGTGACTTCCATGATCATCTGATCGCCTGGCACCACAGGACGCTTGAAGCGAGCCTCGTCAATACCGGCAAAATAATACAGCTCACCCGGTTCCAGTTTACCCACGCTTTTGAATGCCAGAATACCCGTGGCCTGCGCCATCGCTTCCAGAATCAGTACGCCTGGGAAAATCGGTTTACCAGGGAAATGCCCTTGGAAAAACGGCTCATTAACAGAAACGTTTTTCACTGCTCGCAGATATTTGTGCTCTTCAAACTCCAGTACACGGTCAACCAGCAAGAATGGGTAACGGTGAGGAAGCAGTTCCAAAATTTCTGCAATATCCAGAGTATGAGTGTCAGTAGTCAAAATACTCTTCCTGTCTCTAAAAACTGATGGCATCAACAACACGGCCTGCGTTGACCCCAAAAAGGAGATCATCAGGCAGGCCGCAAATTAACAACTCTTTGCGCTTTTGGCCTTCAGGCCAACGCGTTTCGTTTTGTACCCGGTGAGGCAGGCAGTGGTGACTAGTCTTTTCCGACTTTTCGTTCGACAGCTTTTAAGCGCTTGCTGATCTCATCGATATTCATCACCAATGCAGCGGTTTTACGCCAAACTTTATTGGGTTGTAACGGAATACCCGAGGAGTATACCCCAGGTTCGGTGATTGGTCGCATAACCATTCCCATACCGGTGACAACTACCTTGTCGGCGATCTCCATATGGCCATTGATCACGCTGGCCCCACCAATCTGGCAATAGCGGCCGATTTTCAGGCTGCCAGCCATAATCACACCACCAGCAACGGCAGTATTCTCACCAATCACCACGTTGTGCGCAATCTGGCATTGGTTATCAATGATAACACCATTCCCAATCAGAGTGTTATCCAACGCACCGCGATCGATAGTGGTACAAGCGCCAATCTCGACGCGATCACCAATGATCACCGTGCCCAATTGTGGGATCTTAATCCAGTTGCCACCATCAAAGGCATAGCCGAAACCATCAGCACCAATCACCGTTCCAGATTGGATCAGACAGTGCTGACCGATTTCAACTTCATGATAAATCGTAACATTTGCCCACAAACGCGTACCCGCACCAATATGTGCGTGTTTGCCTATAAAACAGCCCGGGCCGATAACCACGTTATCACCCAGCTCTGCTCCGGACTCAATAACCGCATTTGCCCCAATAGCAACATTCTGCCCAAGCCGAGCACCTGGAGAAATCACCGCGCTAGGTGCAATATCTGCTGCCGGCGCCGGTGTGGTATCCATCAATTGCGCCATACGCGCATAAGTCAGATAAGGATTGTTAACCACCAATGCCGCAGAATGGCAGTGTAGTAAATCTGCTGCAGTCAAAACAACGGCGCTCGCCTGGCAAGAAGCCAACTGCTCTTGATAGCGGCTGTTTGACAAAAACGTGATTTGGCCAGCCTGTGCGGAACGCATGGACGCAATGCCGGTGATGACAATATCGCCATCACCGTGCAATTGTGCATCCAACTGCTGTGCTAAATCAGCCAGTCGAATCGAAGGCATGTCGTTATTTAACCTGTTTCAGCACGTCAGCAGTAATATCTTTAGAAGTCCCTACGTAAGCAACCGCATTTGCATCGATCACTACGTCATAACCTTCTTTGCTGGCAACGGCTTTCACTGCATCCTGAATACGGCCCAGGATTTTATTACGCTCTTCCATCTGGCGGCGACGGTTATCCTGCTCAAAAGCCTGAGCTTTCTGAGAGAACTGCTCGCGCTGTGCCATCACGTCTTTTTCCATTTTGGCACGATCGCTCGCTTTCATGGTAGAACCATCACGCTGCAGCTTCTGCATTTTGGTCTGCAGATCGCGTTCCATGTTCTGGAGTTCGCTCGCACGGCCTTTAAACTCACCTTCCAGTTGTTTCGCCACGGCTTCACGTGCTGGCAACTGTTGGAAAATACTGGAAACGTTAACGACAGCGATCTTGTCAGCTGCCTGAACGCCTGCTGAAGCAGCCATTGCTAAACCGAGGCCTGCGGCACACAACCACTTTTTCACTATAAACTCCTTACCATCACCCGTTTGTGTCACACGACACTTTGAAGTACACAATCTGCCAGACCGGCAAACAACACAATGAGAATCCTCTCTCTTTGTCTTGCATCTGCCTGGCATTTGCGATTCGTTATAACTACTTATGCCCAGAAGTAAAACCCGTTACCAGGTTTTACCAATGTTAAACTGGAACTGCTCCGATTTGTCGCCATCGTACTTCTTGATCGGATCGGCATAAGAGAACACCAACGGCCCCAACGGCGACATCCACTGTACTGCCAGCCCTACAGACACGCGAATATTACTCGCTTTGCTGTAATCTGGGATATCGAACATTCGCGTCTGATCGGTATTCTGCCACTTGGTATCCCATACCGTACCCGCGTCCATAAACACGGAAGTACGCACCGAGTTAGCATATTTCTCGCTGATAAACGGCGTTGGTGTAATCAGCTCCAAGCTGGCAACAGCCATGGCGTTACCGCCGACGGCATCGCTGGAATTACAAATAACCTGTGGCACGCTGCTGCCCGGCGCATTATTACAAGTATAAGAATTTGAGTTGTAATAAACCGCTTTCGGACCAATGGTATTGGACTGGAAGCCACGCACGGTGCTTGAACCACCCGCATAGAAGTTCTCATAGAACGGCATCTCTTTGCCACCGAAACCATCGGCATAACCCACACGGCCACGGCCCAACATCACCCAGGTCGCATCGTCGTTGATTGGCAAGTATTGCGTGCTGTCCAACGTGAACTTGTAGTACGAGTTATCGGAACCTGGAGCGACAAACTTACCGTTAAGCGTAGTACGGTTGCCTGAGGTTGGGAAATAACCGCGGTCCAGATTGTTGTAAGTCCAGCCCAGAGTCAGCGGGAAATCGTTCGCCGCATAGCTAGCACGATTCACAAAATCTGGGTTTTCACCAACAGAGTTCAGATAACGCCACATAGCAATCTGCGGTTTCATTTGCGACAGGGAGTTATGGACATAACCCAAGCCAGCGCGCAACGAGTTGTTCTCGTTGATTGGGAAGCCCAGCGTGCCATCTACACCGTAGCTGCTGTTGGTATAATCTGACAGATCGGCATTGTTGGCCTTAAAGTCATTATAGAATACGCGCCCACCCAGGCTGACACCATCCACGGTGAAGTACGGGTTGGTGACCGACAGCTCGGCATAGGTCTGATAATCGTTCTTGGTACCGTTGATACCGACGGAATAGCCGGTACCCAGCCAGTTATCCTGCTGTACGCCGGCCTGGAAGCTGACGCCACTTTCGGTCCCGTAACCGACACCAAAGTTCAGGGTACCGGTGTTACGTTCTTTCACCTTGTAGACCACATCAACCTGATCCGGAGTGCCCGGTACGCGCTGTGTTTCTACATCAACGGTTTCAAAGTAACCCAAGCGATTCAGACGATCTTTACCCTGCTCAACCTGATCGTTACCCAGCCATGCGCCTTCCATCTGGCGCATTTCGCGGCGCAGCACAGAATCTTTACTGGTATCGTTACCTTCGAATTTAATACGGCGCACATAGAAACGGTTGCCCGCATCAATGTTCACGAGCAGCTTCACGGTCTTATCCGTGTCGTTGATTTCAGGCTGAGTTTGCACACGCGGGTAGGCATAACCATAACGGCCCAACATCTTCTTGATGTTGTCTTCCATCTTAGTCACTTTGCTGCCGCTGTACAGTTCACCCGGCTCTATTTTGGTCAACTGGGCAACTTCCGCCGAGTGCCCAGCCAGGTTGCCATTCACCACCACGCCAGAAAGCTTGTACTGATCGCCTTCAGTAATGTTGATGGTGATATAAATACCTTTTTTGTCCGGCGTCAGGCTGACCTGCGTCGAATCAATGTTAAAACGGGCATAACCGCGATCCAGATAGAAGCTGCGCAGGATCTCAAGATCACCGGCCAGTTTTTGTTTCTGGTATTTACGATCGCCCACCACGTTCCACCATGGCACTTCATCACGCAATTGGAAGCGTGAGATCAGTTCATCGTTGGTGAAAGCATGGTTGCCAACAATATTGATTTGCTGGATCGTGGCGGAAACCCCTTCAGCGAATACCAGTTTCAGATCAACACGGTTACGCGGCAGCGGGGTGACGACGGCTTTTACCGACGCGCTGTATTTACCAACGCTGTAGTAGAAGTCTTCCAACCCCTTCTCAATGGTGGATAAGGTGGTGCGGTCGAGTGCTTCACCAACCCGGACGCCAGAAGCTTCCAGATTTTGCTTGAGCATGTCATCTTTCACCGACTTGTTGCCGGAGAAAGTGATGCTGGCAATGGTAGGGCGTTCCTTAACCTGAACAATCAGCGTATCACCATCGCGCAGAACGCGAACATCCTCGAAGTTGCCAGTGGCAAACAAGGCATGGATGGTATTACTGATATCATCATCAGAGACGGTATCACCTACGCGAACCGGCATGTTGAGTAACGCCGCACCGACGGCGACTCGTTGCAGGCCTTCGAAATGAATATCTTTCACTACGAACCCGTCTGCACCGTATACGGTGGCGCTGCCAAACAGCAGCGACGCTATGAGCAACTTTTTCATCGCCATCGTTGTTATGCGTTCTTCCTAACCTGTTCCCGCCCCTAAAGGCGAGAAAAATCATTGAAAAGTGCAAGACCCATTAACAGTATCAACAAGATCGAACCAATGCGATAACTGTAGTCCTGTACTCGCTCAGAAACTGGCCCCCCCTTCAGCTTTTCTATCGCCAGGAAGAGAAGATGCCCACCATCTAATACCGGTAATGGGAATAGGTTGATGATTCCTAGGTTGACACTAATCAACGCCAAAAACATCATATAATACACAAACCCAACCCCTGCTGACGCCCCTGCTCCCTGTGCAATGGAAATCGGGCCACTCAGGTTGTTCAACTTTACATCACCGGTAATTAATTTACCCAGCATGCTGACCGTCAGCCGCATTAGCTGCCAGGTTTTGTCCCCAGCCTGATATAACGCAGAGAACGGCCCATACTGGCGAATCGTCTTATACTCGTCAGGCAACGGTAACACTTTCGGTATAATGCCTGCAAAACCCACTGTTTTATCTTTTCCCACCGGCTTTGTATCCGGTATCAGCGTTAAAGACAAGGGGGCACCGTTTCTTTCGATCCCTAAAACCAACGGTTTGCCTGGGCCATCATGGATCCGTTTCACCAAGGTTGACCAACGCCCAAGCAGCTGACCATCGACTTTAACGATCCTGTCCCCTGTTTGTAAACCTGCCTTTTGCGCTGCGGAACCTTGTTGCACTTCTGCCAACACAGATTCGATCTGCGGGCCACGCGGGATCATGCCGAGAGAACGGACAGGATCTTCTTTGTCCGGCTCAAAGCTCCAGTGGCGCAGATCCAACGTTTTGCTCATCTTCTGGGAAGAACCAAATGGCGCGACTTCCACCTCAGTTTGCGCGTCACCAATTTTGGTAACCAGCGCCAAGCGAACAGATTCCCAATCAGGCGTTTCGATACCGTCAACGGACTTAAGTTCCATGCCAGGGGAAATTTCAGCAACGGCAGCAATGGATTGTGGGGCGATTTCGCCGATGACCGGGCGGAAACTCGGCACCCCGATAATGAAGACGATCCAGTACGCCAGGATGGCAAACAGGAAATTGGCGATAGGACCCGCGCTGACAATCGCCGCGCGCTGCCAGACGGTTTTATTATTAAATGCCTGATGACGCTGTTCCGGTGCAACCGTCTCTACGCGTTCATCAAGCATTTTGACGTAGCCGCCCAGGGGGATCATGGCAATGATATATTCAGTGCCCTGGCGGTCGGTACGGCGCCACAGCGCGCGGCCAAAACCAATGGAGAAACGTTCTACACGAACCCCACAGCGGCGGGCCACCCAAAAGTGCCCAAACTCATGTACGGTGATCAATACACCTAGAGCAATAACAAACGCTACCAAGTTCCAGAGCACACTGATCATATAAACCTTTCACTCCCCGCCGATGGCGGATTAAAACACTAACAGCATCAAGCAGGCAAATACAGGCACTGCTGCGGTCAAACTATCGATACGATCCAGTATCCCGCCGTGCCCCGGTATCAGATGACCACTGTCTTTGATACCTGCTTCACGCTTGAACATACTTTCAGTGAGATCGCCTAATACCGATGCCAGTGCCGCAATCACAGAACAAATCAGCAAAGTGGCAGGAACAATATTCAGCGGCGCATAGCGGCCAAACAACCACGAGATCACGGCTGAAGTCACCAGCCCGCCGATCAGCCCTTCCCAGGTTTTACCCGGAGAAACTTTCGGCGCCAGTTTGTGCTTGCCAAACAGTTTACCGAACATATAGGCACCAGAATCGGCTCCCCATACCAGCAGCATCACATACAGCAACCACCAGGCACCGGTAAAATGATTCTGTTCATATCCAAACTGACGTAACGCCACCATGCCCCAGAAGAACGGAATAATGGTCAACAAACCGAAAAACAGACGTAACGGGCGCGAATTACGCCAGAGAGCAGCAGAGCCCGGATAGAATAACACCAGTAACAGAGCTCCCAGCCACCAGGCCAACGATAACCACAACGGTACATCGACCTGCCATTGGTGGACGGAGTGCTGATAGGCCGGCACGCTGAGCATCATCAGCACCAACAAGAGGCCGCATAATAACGCCAACCAGATACGTTGAGAGCGCGTGGCAAAACCGGCAAGTTGTCCCCATTCCCAGGCAGCCAACATGCATACGGCAAGAGTTACCAAGGCGAAACCGAATGGCGGCAGCAAAAACAGCGCTGCGATAACCAGCGGAATTAAAATCACAGCAGTGATGAGGCGATACTTCAGCAAAAGTTCCCCCTAAGGCGCATTAGTGCCGATAGGTGTTGTTCCCCCGAAGCGACGCTCACGTTGTGCAAATGCATTCAGCGCACCTTCAAAGACAAGTTCATCAAAATCGGGCCAGAGTACATCAGTAAAGTAAAGCTCGGCGTAAGCAATTTGCCACAACAAGAAGTTACTTATGCGATGTTCGCCACCGGTACGGATCACTAAATCCACTGGTGACAGATCGCTCATGCAGACACGCTCACTCAACAGCTCCTCGCTGATCTGCTCCGGGTGCAACACACCTTGTTGCACCTGCTCGGCCAGCTCCCTTACTCCCTGAATGATATCCCAACGGCCACCATAATTGGCGGCAATATTCAGCGCCAGGCCATCGTTATTTTCTGTCAGTTGCTCAGAGCGACGGATACGCTCTTGTAAACGCGTGCTGAAACGGCTGATATCACCGATCACACGCAGCCTGACGTTATGCTTATGCAAACTTTTTACTTCGCTGTCCAGCGCGCGCACAAACAACTCCATCAAAGCAGAAACTTCTTGTACCGGGCGATTCCAGTTCTCACTACTGAAGGCATAAAGCGTGAGTGCATCCAAATGATGACTGGCAGCGAAACTGACCGCACGGCGTACTGACTTCACACCTGCTTTGTGGCCGAAGACACGTAACTTACCCTGACGTTTAGCCCATCGCCCGTTACCATCCATAATAATAGCGACATGACGCGGCCCTTGAGCGGACAGATTAGCTTCTTGTTGGTTTGCGGACGACATAACTCGTACTTATTCCCTCGATAGCAACATAACGGCTTTAGCTGAACACCCAGCCCTAGCGCGCAAAAAAAAGCCGTGTGCCTGACACAGCTTTTCAGTCTGCTCACCTTGCGCCCCAGAAAACGACGGGGAAATATCGGCTCAGGATGCACCAATTCGGCCATTATTCAACGGTATATCCGATGATTGTGGCGCAGACTATACCATCTCCACGAAGCTCGAACAAACGGCCCCACGGCGGCAAACGCAATTCGCAAAGAAATCAGACAATGCGCAACAGATTAAACACGCAATGCTCGGGCTACACTGCGAGCTATTTCACGCGCCTGACGATCAATGTCCAAGACCTCTGCAACACAAGAAGGTTCCTGCAGAGCCAAGCGTTCGACCACTTTCTGATTCACGGAGGCAATGTCAGTAAACCCGATCTCTTCCTGCAGGAATGCCGCCACGGCAACTTCGTTGGCCGCATTAAGCGCCGTCGTTGCAGCCTGCCCGGCATCAAAGGCTTCAATTGCCAGATACAGGCACGGATAGCGCTCACGCTCCGGCTCAGCGAAGGTCAGGGCGCCTATACGGCAAAAATCGAGTGCAGCCACTCCGGAATTAACCCGCTGCGGATAGGCCATGGCATGGGCGATCGGCGTACGCATATCTGGCGTACCCAACTGGGCCAGCACACTCCCATCAGCATAGCGCACCATGGAGTGAATCACCGACTGCGGATGCAGAATGACCTCCATTTGCTCGGCTGACGCATTGAACAGCCAGCGGGCTTCGATGTATTCCAAGCCTTTGTTCATCATGGTGGCAGAATCCACCGAAATCTTACGCCCCATCGACCAGTTAGGGTGCGCGCAGGCCTGATCCGGCGTCATCGCCGCAAACTGCTCCAGTGGCGTAGTGCGGAACGGGCCACCTGAACCGGTGAGAATAATGCGTGAGACACCATACTCCTGCAGAGAAGAGTAACCCAACTGCCGCTGAATGCCCTCGGGCAAGCTCTGAAAAATGGCATTATGCTCGCTGTCCAACGGCAACAATTGCGCCTGACTTTGTTGCACTGCATCCATAAACAGGCGGCCACAGGTTACTAGCGACTCTTTATTCGCCAGCAGTACCTGTTTACCGGCACGGACAGCGGCCAAGGTAGGCAGTAACCCAGCGGCCCCAACAATAGCCGCTGTTACCTGATCGACGTCGCTCAGTGCGGCCAATTCACAGGCTGACTGCTCTCCCGCCAACACCTCGGTTTTCACCGCGTTTTCCGCCAAAATGGCGCGTAACTCGCGCGCGGCGCTTTCATCGGCCATTGACGCATAGGCAGGGCGGAACTCTATACACTGCTGCGCCATCACCGCGACATTGCGGCCGGCGACCAAGGCTTTAATCGCGAAAAGGTCGGGATTCTCCCTGACCACGGCCAGGGTGCTGGCACCCACAGAACCCGTGGAGCCCAGAATAGTCAGTTGCTTCATGAATTTGCTCTGAATCACTGTCTGATGAGATCGGAAGTGCCCCAGTGTGTAACCTGAGCCACTGCTTGTCCATGATCTTTCAGTACGATAAAACGGGATCTGCGCCACAAAAAAGAAAGCGCCGCCCAGGCGACGCTTTCTTTCTGCGCGATGCTGATTAGAAATCCATCAGCTCTTTTTCTTTGTCTGCCAATGCGGCATCAAGCAGCTTGATGTAGGCATCGGTCATTTTCTGAATGTCTTCTTGTGAACGGCGATCTTCATCTTCGCTGATTTCTTTGTCTTTCAGCAGCGCTTTCACTTTATCATTAGCATCACGGCGGATGTTACGCACGGCGACACGCCCCTGCTCGGCTTCACCACGCACGACCTTGATCAGATCCTTACGGCGTTCTTCAGTCAGCGGTGGAAGTGGCACACGAATTACGCTACCGGCCGAGTTTGGATTCAGACCAAGATCGGATGACATAATGGCTTTTTCTACAGCCGACCCCAAAGAACGATCAAATAGGTTGATCGCCAGAGTACGGGAATCTTCTACGGTCACGTTGGCCAACTGACGCAGTGGCGTGGCCGAACCGTAGTATTCCACCATGATACCGTCCAAAATGCTTGGAGAAGCACGGCCGGTGCGGATCTTGCTGATTTGGTTTTTAAATGCTTCGACGCTTTTTTCCATGCGTGAATCAGCATCTTTTCTGATTTCATTAATCACGTTGCAAACCCTTGGAAGCTGGTTACTTGGCAGGCAATACCACAGGTATTGCCCGTGAATGTTACTCAAGGAACGGCCAACGCCCCGCGTTATCCGCCCGCTAAATTTGACCAATCACCCTTTATTTGGTGATCAGCGTGCCTTCGTTCTCACCCATCACCACACGGCGCAGTGCGCCCGGCTTATTCATATTGAATACGCGGATAGGCAAGCCATGGTCGCGCGCCAGCGTAAATGCGGCCAGATCCATCACTTTTAATTCGCGTTCCAGCACGTCTTGATAGGTTAACTGTTCGTACAGCGTTGCATCCGGATTTTTCACCGGATCAGCGGAGTATACACCATCCACTTTAGTCGCTTTCAATACCACATCGGCTTCAATTTCGATCCCACGCAGGCAGGCGGCAGAATCGGTGGTGAAGAACGGGTTGCCGGTACCGGCTGAGAAAATCACTACGCGGTTATTACGCAGCAGGCTGATCGCCTCTGCCCAGCTGTAGCTGTCACACACACCGTTCAGTGGGATTGCGGACATCAGGCGGGCGTTCACATAGGCGCGGTGCAGTGCATCACGCATAGCCAGGCCGTTCATCACGGTCGCCAGCATTCCCATGTGGTCGCCCACTACGCGGTTCATGCCGGCTTGTGCCAGGCCCGCACCGCGGAAAAGGTTACCACCGCCAATAACTACACCGACCTGAATGCCCAGCTCGACCAGCTCTTTTACTTCCTGAGCCATGCGATCCAAAACGCTAGCGTCGATCCCAAAGCCTTCAGCACCTTGCAGGGCTTCGCCGCTCAGTTTGAGCAGGATACGCTGATAAACGGGTTTTGCATTGGTTGCCATGGTGTTCTGTCCTAAGAAGCAGTAATAGTATTGGGGGTTTGGGCCGATACGTTGCACCTGTGCTGAGTATAGCCGCACCAGGCTCGCCATCGGATTATCTCTGGCTGGATAAAATGGAACCGCCTGACGGCGGCTCCATTAACAGGCATTAAGACTGTTTGCTCATTGCTGCAACTTCAGCAGCGAAATCGGTTTCAACTTTCTCAATACCCTCACCCACTTCAAAGCGGATGAAGTTAATCACTTCAGCACCGTGCTCTTTCAACAGTTGAGCAACGGTTTTCGCTGGGTCCATCACGAAAGGTTGACCGGTCAGAGACACTTCGCCGGTGAATTTCTTCATGCGGCCTTCAACCATTTTCTCTGCGATTTCTTTCGGCTTGCCAGACTGCATGGCGATGTCCAACTGAACCTGGTACTCTTTTTCTACCACTTCAGCAGACACATCTTCAGGCTTGACGAACTCAGGCTTGCTCGCCGCAACGTGCATCGCCAGCTGTTTAACCAGCTCTTCGTCCGCGCCTTTAGCCGCCACCAATACACCGATGCGCGCGCCGTGCAGGTAGCTACCCAGCACTTCGCCTTCCAGAGCAGCTACGCGGCGAATATTGATGTTCTCACCAATTTTTGCCACCAGCGCTACGCGCTCTTCTTCGAACTGCGCTTTCAGAACATCAACGTCAGTGATTTTGCCAGCAACAGCGGCATCCAGCACTTTATTGGCAAACGCCTGGAAACCAGCATCTTTAGCGACGAAGTCGGTCTGGCAGTTAACTTCCAGGATCATGCCGTAGTTGCCTTCGATCTTGGTTTTGATCACGCCGTCAGCAGCTACGTTGCCTGCTTTTTTCGCTGCTTTGATCGCACCAGACTTACGCATGTTTTCGATAGCCAGCTCGATGTCGCCGTTAGATTCAACCAGCGCCTTCTTACATTCCATCATACCTGCGGCAGTACGTTCACGCAGTTCTTTTACCAGGGCAGCGGTAATATCAGCCATTTCTTTTTCCTCGGTTATCTCACGTGGAGACAGTTCTCATTCAGATAAGCAAAGGGGGCCTTTAAAGGCCCCCCTAACCAACATATGTCAATACCTGGTTAATAAGGGCTCGACCTTATTATTCAGCTTCTACGAAGCTTTCTTCCGCCTGAACGGCCAGATCTTGAGAACGACCTTCACGGACGGCGGTAGCAACAGCAGTCAGGTACAATTTGATTGCACGGATTGCATCGTCGTTACCAGGGATAATGAAGTCAACGCCGTCTGGATCGGAGTTGGTATCAACGATAGAGAATACCGGGATACCCAGGTTGTTGGCTTCTTTGATCGCGATGTGCTCGTGATCGGCATCGATAACAAACAGAGCGTCTGGCAGACCACCCATGTCCTTGATTCCACCCAGTGAGTTTTCCAGCTTTTCCAATTCACGAGTACGCATCAGCGCTTCTTTCTTGGTCAGCTTGTCAAAGGTGCCGTCTTGGGACTGGATTTCCAGATCTTTCAAACGTTTGATTGACTGACGAACGGTTTTCCAGTTAGTCAGCATGCCACCCAACCAGCGATGGTTCACGAAGAACTGATCGCAGCTGTTGGCATATTCTTTTACCGCTTCGCTTGCTGCGCGCTTGGTACCAACGAACAGGATCTTACCTTTACGGGAAGAGATCTTGGTCAGTTCAGCCAATGCTGCGTTGACCATTGGTACAGTTTTTTCCAGGTTGATGATGTGAACCTTGTTACGAGCGCCGAAGATGAAAGGCTTCATTTTCGGGTTCCAGTAACGGGTCTGGTGACCAAAGTGTACACCAGCCTGGAGCATGTCGCGCATGGAAACAGTTGCCATGATTAAACCTCTATAGATTGATTGGGGTTATGCCTCCACGTATCCCATAACGCCGACCCGGACAATGACCTAAGCCATCTCAAGGCACCCCGGCGGATGTGTCGATACGTGTGTGTTATTTACACAATGTGAGTGCAGTTAAAGTATTTCGGTCATTTCCGCACAACTCGTAAGGATGAAGTACGGATCTGCCGGCGCGCTTTATACCATAAACCGGCCCCCGACACCAACATTTGTTGCATCCGCACCACCGTTTCGAAATCAAATTTGGCAGCCTCTGGCCGGGCTGATACCATAAGTTAATGCCCTTCCTTCTTACATACTGTCGATAATAACGACACCTGCGGACTAACTTGATGGCAATCTCAATTAAAACACCTGATGATATCCAGAAAATGCGCGTTGCTGGCCGCCTGGCCGCTGAAGTGCTGGAGATCATTGAGCCGCACGTCAAACCTGGCGTGACCACTGGCGAACTGGATAGAATCTGTCACGACTACATCACCAATGAACAGCAGGCCATTTCAGCTTGCCTGGGTTATCACGGCTTCCCGAAATCCGTCTGTATCTCGGTGAATGAAGTGGTGTGCCACGGTATCCCGAGTGACGAGAAAGTGTTGAAAGATGGCGATATCGTCAACATCGACGTCACCGTGATCAAAGACGGCTTCCACGGCGATACTTCCAAGATGTTTATCGTCGGCACCCCCACGATTCTGGGTGAGCGCCTGTGCCGCGTTACGCAGGAAAGCCTTTATCTGGCGTTGAAAATGGTCAAACCGGGTATCCGCCTGCGCACCCTGGGTAAAGCCATCCAGCAATATGTCGAGGCCGAGAGATTTTCCGTAGTGCGCGAATATTGCGGCCATGGTATTGGTGAAGTCTTCCATGAAGAACCCCAGGTACTGCATTACGATGCTGACGACGGCGGCGTAGTGCTGCAAGCCGGTATGGCCTTCACCATCGAACCTATGGTGAATGCCGGTGATTTCCGTATCCGCACCATGAAGGACGGTTGGACGGTAAAAACCAAAGATCGCAGCTTGTCGGCACAGTATGAGCATACTATTGTGGTCACTGATAACGGCTGCGAGATAATGACGTTGCGCAAGGATGACACCATCCCCAGCATCATTACGCACGAACAGCAGTAAGCACTGCTGTTTCTGGTCACAAGCCGGCTGATGCCGTAATGCTTGTCAGTTAAGCGCAAAGCAGCATAATCATGCATCAATGGCTCAAGGCATCGCCCCCTCTCCCTGTGGGAGAGGGGCGGGGTGAGGGGCAAGTCGTGCGGTGATCGTCCCCTCCCCCTAACCCTCTCCCCAAGGGAGAGGGAACTGGTTAGCCTTAACTGACAAACATTAGGCTGATGCCGGCTTTTTTTATGGGCTGCACATCATGTCTGAAAACCATCGTGAATTCGACACATCGGTCATTCCGCCACAGGCTATGCCAAAGCAGCCTGAGTCTCCTAACGCCTATGGCGATGAAGAGCTCAACTGCGTGGCACTCAAGCAACGCCTGGAACAGTTCCAGCAGTGGCTGGCCGCGGCCTTCAATGCCGGTTCCAGCGCCGAAAACCTGGTGGCTGCCCGCAGTGAGTTCATCGATCGGCTGCTGCGCCGCTTGTGGGAATTCTACGGTTTTACCGCGATCCCGGAAACCGCGCTGGTTGCCGTCGGCGGTTATGGCCGCGGCGAGCTGCACCCGCTTTCCGATATCGACGTGCTGGTGCTCAGCCAGCAACGCCTGAGCGATGAACAGGCCGCCCGCATCGGCGAGTTCATTACCCTATTGTGGGATCTGAAACTGGAAGTCGGCCACAGCGTGCGTACGCTGGAAGAGTGCCTGCTGGAAGGGCTGGCCGATCTGACCGTCGCTACCAACCTGATCGAATCACGCATGATTTGCGGTGACGTCGCCCTGTTCCTGCAAATGCAGAAACACATTTTCAGCGACGGTTTCTGGCCATCGCCAGAATTTTTCCACGCCAAAGTGCTGGAACAACAGGAGCGCCATCAGCATTATCATGGTACCAGCTACAACCTGGAACCCGATATCAAGAGCAGCCCCGGCGGCCTGCGCGATATTCACACGTTGCTGTGGGTGGCCCGGCGTCACTTCGGTGCCACCTCCTTGGATGAAATGGTCGGTTTCGGCTTCCTGACGCAGGCCGAGCGCAATGAACTGAAAGAGTGCCAGAGCTTTCTGTGGCGCATCCGTTTTGCGCTACACCTGGTACTGCCGCGCTACGACAACCGCCTGCTGTTTGATCGCCAGCTCAACGTCGCCCAATTGCTGCGCTACCAAGGCGAAGGTAATGAGCCGGTTGAGCACATGATGAAAGATTTCTACCGCATGACGCGCCGCGTCAGCGAACTCAACCACATGTTATTGCAGTTGTTTGATGAAGCGATTCTGGCGCTGGATGCCACAGAAAAACCACGCCCGCTGAATGACGATTTCCAACTGCGCGGCGATCTGATCGATCTACGCGATGAAACGCTGTTTATGCGCCAGCCGGAAGCCATCATGCGCATGTTCTACCTGATGGTGCGTAACCGCGAAATCAGGGGCATTTACTCCACCACGGTGCGCCAGTTACGCCACGCACGCCGCCACCTGGAACAGCCGCTGTGCAATATTCCTGAAGCCCGCGATCTGTTCATGGCCATTCTGCGCCATCCTGGCGCAGTTTCGCGCGCTCTGGTGCCAATGCATCGCCACAGCGTGCTCTGGGCTTATATGCCGCAGTGGGGCAACATCGTCGGGCAGATGCAGTTTGACCTGTTCCATGCTTACACCGTTGACGAACACACCGTGCGCGTCCTGCAAAAGCTGGAAAGCTTCGCCGATGAGGAAACGCGCCCGCGCCATCCGCTGTGCGTGGAGTTATATCCACGCTTGCCACACCCTGAGTTGCTGTTGTTGGCAGCGCTCTTTCACGATATCGCCAAAGGGCGTGGGGGCGATCACTCCATTCTTGGTGCGCAGGACGCGCTGGAATTTGCGGAGCTGCACGGCCTGAACTCGCGCGAAACGCAGTTGGTTGCCTGGCTGGTGCGCTGCCACCTGCTGATGTCCGTTACCGCTCAACGGCGCGATATCCAAGATCCTAACGTTATCCAGCAGTTCAGCAGCGAAGTGCAGAGCGAAACTCGTCTGCGTTATCTGGTGTGCCTGACGGTCGCGGATATCTGCGCCACCAACGAAACCCTGTGGAACAGTTGGAAGCAGAGCCTATTGCGCGAACTGTACTTCGCGACTGAAAAACAGTTGCGTCGCGGCATGCAGAACAGCCCGGATCTGCGCGAACGTGTGCGCCATCACCGCCTGCAAGCGCTGGCGTTGCTGCGTATGGACAATATCAATGAAGAGGCACTGCACCATATCTGGAGCCGTTGCCGCGCCGATTACTTCCTGCGTCATTCACCGAATCAGTTGGCGTGGCATGCCCGTCACCTGCTGGTGCATGATTCAACCAAGCCGCTGGTGCTGGTCAGCCGCCAGGCAACGCGTGGCGGTACCGAGATCTTTATCTGGAGCCCGGATCGCCCTTACCTGTTTGCCGCCGTGGTCGGTGAACTGGATCGGCGTAACCTCAGCGTGCACGACGCCCAGATCTTCACCAACCGCGATGGGATCGCCATGGATACCTTTATCGTGCTGGAGCCAGACGGCAGCCCGCTGGCACAGGATCGTCATGCCACGATCCGCCATGCGCTGGAGCAGGCGATCACCCAGCGGGAATATCAGCCACCGCGCGCGCGCCGCCCCTCCTCCAAACTGCGTCATTTCAGCGTACCGACCGAGGTCAATTTCCTACCAACCCACACCGATCGCCGCAGCTATCTGGAATTGATCGCTCTCGATCAGCCCGGCCTGCTGGCGCGGGTCGGTGAAGTGTTTGCCGCGCTTGGGCTTTCGCTGCACGGCGCGCGCATTTCCACCATCGGCGAACGGGTGGAGGACTTGTTTATTTTAGCCGACAGCGATCGGCGTGCTCTGAATCCAGAAACACGCAGAAAGTTGGAACAACGGTTGACAGAGGCACTCAATCCAAACGATAAAATGTGATATACCCGGCATACTTCAAGTTGCAGGTGTGTTGGCTACGCGAGCTCACCCTAGTCACCTACCTAAGTAGGCTCCTAGGGATTCGCTCGCTTGCCGCATTACTCGGCCCAAGTCTGAGCCTCGCCCCTTTGGGGCCAGCACCAGTGCTGTTCAAAAACGCATTGCGTTTTTGTCCTGCAACTCGAATTATTTAGGGTATACAAGTAACCTTCGTAACTAAAACCAGGACAGAGAACAGCATGCAGCAATTACAGAACGTTATTGAAAGCGCCTTCGAACGCCGCGCAGATATCACCCCGGCCAACGTAGACACCGTAACGCGTGAAGCGGTAAACCAAGTGATCGCCTTGCTGGACAGCGGCGCTCTGCGCGTTGCCGAGAAGATCGACGGTCAATGGGTCACCCACCAGTGGCTGAAAAAAGCCGTGCTGCTTTCTTTCCGCATCAACGACAACCAGGTGATGGACGGTGCTGAAACCCGTTACTACGACAAAGTGCCAATGAAATTCGCCAATTACGACGAAGCACGCTTCCAGAAAGAAGGCTTCCGCGTGGTGCCACCGGCCACCGTCCGTCAGGGCGCGTTTATCGCTCGTAATACCGTGCTGATGCCGTCTTACGTCAACATCGGTGCCTACGTAGATGAAGGCACCATGGTTGATACCTGGGCCACCGTGGGGTCTTGCGCGCAGATCGGTAAAAACGTTCACCTGTCTGGCGGCGTCGGCATCGGTGGCGTGCTGGAACCATTGCAGGCTAACCCAACCATCATCGAAGACAACTGCTTCATCGGCGCGCGCTCCGAAGTGGTGGAAGGGGTGATCGTGGAAGAAGGTTCGGTGATCTCCATGGGCGTTTATCTCGGCCAAAGCACCCGCATCTATGACCGTGAAACCGGTGAAGTGCATTATGGCCGCGTCCCGGCGGGTTCAGTGGTGGTTTCCGGCAACTTGCCTTCCAAAGACGGCTCATATAGCCTGTACTGCGCGGTGATTGTGAAAAAAGTCGACGCCAAAACGCGCGGTAAAGTCGGGATTAATGAGTTATTGCGCACCATCGACTAATATTGAATAGCGGGTGTGTCACCCGCTATTTTTTTGCCTTCAATACGCGAACCGTCACAGTCTATGGCGGCGGTTTTCGCCATAATCTCTGACAGTGGAATACCCCTTGCAGTATTGAATTTGCAGCTAACAACGCTGCAGATTGAAATAAAACCGGTGTAAAACCCATTAAAAGGCGGCGCGATTATGTATGACAACCTGAAAAGCTTAGGCATCAATCAACCGGAAGATGTCGATCGTTATAGCCTGCGTCAGGAGGCCAACAACGACATTCTGAAGATCTACTTCCGTAAGGACAAAGGCGAGTTCTTTGCCAAAAGCGTTAAGTTCAAATATCCGCGTCAGCGCAAGACCGTGGTAGCAGACAATGCTGGTCAGGGTTACAAAGAAATTCATGAAATTAACCCGAATCTGCGTTACGTGATCGACGAATTGGATCAGCTATGCCAACGCGATCAGATAGAAGTGGATTTGAAACGTAAAATTCTTGATGACCTGCGCCATCTGGAAAATGTGGTTTCCCACAAGATTGCCGAGATTGAATCCGATCTGGAGAAACTGACGCGCGGTAAATAACCTCGGTGGCAGAACATTGACCCGCCTGTTACTGAGTTCACATTTTGACCGCTCCCGGTGTGGTAGGGTTAAGCTGTCATCACGATAGGATTGTTACTGCTCAGCAGGCAAAACCTAACTCTTTAACGTTTCCCGCGCTTTGGCTTGGGGAGCAGTTAAGGGGTTAGGTTTTTTTTTGCCCGGCAGAGCCAACCAAAATCGCTCGCACAAGGAAAACATGATGAGAATGGCATTATTTCCCAGCCAGGAAGCCCTTACCTCACAGGCAGTCAGTGCTATTTTACTGGCCATGCAAAAGCGCCCACGCTGCAACTTTGCCCCAACCGGCGGCTCAACTCCCTTGGCCTTGTATCAAGCATTAGCGCCACACCTGCGCGATAACCCGCAATACCACCATGTGCATTACTACACGCAGGACGAAGTGCCCTTTCATCCGTTTGAGAACGATAAAGGTGCCATTTATCGCCACTTACAACGCCATCTGTTCGCTCCAGCCGGGGTGCCTGATGAGCGAATCCATGCATTAAACGGCGGTAACTACTCTCAGGCCGATCGGCAGATACATACCGATGGAGGAATTGATTTACTGATTCTGGGGCTGGGCAGCGATGGGCATATCGCCGCCAACCTGCCCGGCACCCCGTTTGACAGCGAAGCACACCGAATCAGCGTTGATCGTAAAAAGCCGGCTTTGATCGCCGCGCTGGCAAACGAAGTTGGTGCCAAAGAATTAGTGCCTGACGCTTATTTCTCTTTCGGGATCAAAACCATCATGCAAGCCAAGAATATCCTGCTGTTGGTCAGTGGAGAGAAAAAAGCGCTAATCCTCAAACAGGCACTGGAAGGCCCTCTGATGGAGGAGCTACCGGCCTCGATACTGCGTTTGCACCCGGCATGCACCCTGTTTGCCGATTTCGATGCAGCCCAGTTACTTAGCGAAAATCACCCGCGCTAATCGGCACAGAGCAACACAGCGGCAAACTGGCCTGGGGTTTACTATTTCAGCAACAAACCCCACTGTTCGACCCAAGGACAAGATGCAACTTCCGGTTCTGGTTGCTCCTGCGCATCGATCTCCAAAACAGCCCCCAACCGCGTTGCCCCCTGCTCCTGCAGCAGTGCATCAAAAGCACGCCCGGCACCGCAGAAATGGTCGTAACTGCTATCACCAAGCGCAATCAATCCATAATGCAGGTCTGGTTGATAACCGACCCGGTCGCGCAAGCCGTGAAACAGCGGCGCAATGCTGTCTGGCAGGTCACCTTGCCCAGTGGTAGAAGTCACCACCAATACGTAATGCTGGCGATAAAGCTGCCAAGATTCCAACGTCCCCTCTTCAAACAGCTTGACCTCATGGCCCTGTTCTTTAAGGATGTTTTCCGCTTCTTCCGCTACCAGCAATGAATTACCGTAGATGGTTCCTACGAAAATACCAACCTGAGCCATGGCTCCTGCTCCTTTGACGATTTCTTTTGAATAGGTTTTAAAAAACGCTCAGTTATCCTGAGGGTTAGCCATAGGAAACTCAACCCCAGCAAGCTCAGGGATAACGCCGAGCCAGCCAAACTGTGACATCAAACCTTGCCAGGTTGCGTCCCAAGGGGCGGAAATATGCAACTGTTCCCCTGTAACAGGATGCTGGAGCTGCAGATGACTGGCGTGGAGCATCAGGCGCGGGCAGGCAAAGTGCTGCGCCATACCGCGGTTCTGGCGCAGATCGCCATGGGCGGTATCCCCAATAATGGGATGGCGGATATGCACCATATGACGACGCAACTGGTGCTTACGGCCGGTTTCCGGCTTCAGCTCAAGCAGACTGTAACGTGAGGTGGCATAACGGCCAATCGCCACCGGCATTTCCACCGTAGCCAAAGGCCGGTAGTGGCTCACCGCCGGTTTTGGGCCTTTATCCGGATCGGCATGCTTATCCGCCAGCTTGTCCAACTCTTCCGCCAACGCATAATCGATCGTCCCCCGCTCCAGCACATAACCCCGCACCACCGCATGGTAGGTTTTCTGTACTTCATGCCGTTCAAACTGTTGTGACAACAGGCGCGCAACGTCGCTCGACAGCGCCATCAGCAATACGCCAGAAGTCGGGCGATCGAGGCGATGTACAGTAAACACATGCTGGCCAATCTGATCGCGCACGGTTTGCATCACAAACTGCGTTTCATGGCGATCCAGCCAACTGCGATGCACCAACCAGCCCGCAGGTTTGTTTACCGCAATCAGATGTTCATCCTGATACAAGACCATCATAAATTAAATATTCCCAACTCAAGGCCGTCCTTCGTAGCCATCCCAATAGGCAGCAATGGCCGCATTCAGCAAAATCTGACGCTGTTTCTGCGGGTTGTCTGCCGAATACAGGTGGTTCATAAATGTACTTTTTTGTTCCGATTCTTGCAGGAATTCAGCGCTACGAAAGTGTGCCTCCTGTTGCTCCGCCTGCTGGCGTGTAAGCCCCTTCGCCCGATCGGTTTTTCCTGCCTGATAGAACTGCTCAAAGAAGGGTATAGCCCGCTTGATCGAGTCTGAAATATGCATGCGGGTATTGGGATCAAAATGTGCCTGGTCCAACTGATAAACAGCGCGCTTGGCGTGGCGCTCAGGGCTACTCTGCGGGCTGGAACATGCGCTCAGAGACAGAGCTGTCAACAAAGCCAGGGTACGAAACACAGTAAAAGCCATAACACCGCCTTGAAATAGTAAATAGTTATTTAACCTATTGAAAAATCGTCATTCACAGTGAATAGTTTATCTTATAAAGAGAGTAACCACGAAGCAACAACGGTGATGGGCAATGGTCGTTTTATGTTAATCCATCACACAGGTTCTATCCTGTTTACCCACGGCCAGTAAAAAGGCTGATAACTATCGGTATTTTCTTAGGCTATTAAACGCGAAAAGGGGGTAAATTCCGCTTTCTGATAGTCTTCAATGTCAGCTAACTGTTCACAATTTAGGGAATGAATGTATGAAAAGTAGCTCTATAGATAAATGGTATGGGTTATTGTTCGTGGCCTTAGCTGCACTGCTGCTATCAGGCTGTATGACTCGTTCCATTTCCAATGCCGGTAATGGGCAAAATCAGTTTTATAACGGTGAGTTAAGGGATCAGGACGTACTAGGCGCAATGCCTGAGCAGGGTATTACTGATAACGATATCAAAACGGCCCTTAACAATGCCCGATCCATTTTCAGATTACCTAAAAACTCGTCTATTCTGCTGATCCAGTCAGGTGCAATGACGCCCGATCCGGCTATGCAGAATGCTCTCAAGCAATTTTATTCCGTAGCGGTGTTTTCTGGTATTCCCCCGAACTCATGTAGCTATGGTGAAAGCCAGACTAAAGGTGCGACCGTTGATTATCCTAAATTACTGCGTCTGACCGCCGCTAACGGTGGTAAAGACAAGATTCTGGTTTACTGGGGACAACTGGAAAGTGGTAGCGAAAATGAGATCACTAAAGTGGTTTCGTGGGTGCCTTTAGTCGGCAGTGTATTGCCTGATGAAACTCAACATATGCGAATCGTGTTACGTGTTGCGCTGATTGACGTTCTGACTGGTCGCTGGACGACCTTTACGCCGCAAACTTTCGAGAACTCCGCCGTCAGTAGCCGCCATACCCGCGATACTAAAGATATGAAGCAAATAATGGAGCTAAAGACGCTAGCGTATGAAGCTGCCGCCAAAGAGATTTTTGAGCGGTTTAGCCTTTGATACATACCCCTCCATCTGGAAATAATAGAAAATGAGCCTGACATGAAACTCATCATGCCATTAGTCAGTTCCCCATAAACCGCAAAGCTTTCACCTTGGGCTCATCGCTAATGTCCATCAGCCTTGATGGACATTAGCACAAAGATAATCAGATAGTTCAATAAGCCCTTACCAACCGACCACGGCGAAATCCAATGCGCCTCATTTAAGGCCACAGTATAGCCAGTACAACAGCACCGATGCCAAACGCCAGATATTTCACACAACAAACCGACATGGCCACTCAGCACAAAGGCGAGTACGAAAAGCTATCATCAATATTGTGATGGCGATCGTTTTACATCGCATTAACCTGCTAGCACAGATCCGTCTTCGCGAGTTATGTTCATACTTTGTGCTTATAACCTGAGCCGTTTGATAAAACCTGTTCCCACCTGTAGGTAAAACAAACATGTTGCAAATCAAGTAAAACTGACTTTTCGGTCAGGTATATCAGTAGAATAAAAAAAGCACCTGCAGTTCTTACCCTAATTTCCACCAGAAAAAGAGCCTTTTTATCCAATAGGATAACGCTAGCCGATATCCTCTTCGTGAAACACCGTTTGCAGTGTATAGCGACAGAAAAGTGAGAAAAGGACAGATATAGGGAAGGAGATAACATGACTGTTGAACGTGAGTATTTGCTACCTGCGATTTGGGTGCGGGAGCATATCATCCAAGTTCCGTTAAAATGGTTCGACAACCAGGATACGCGCACCATTGAGGTTTTTGCTCGCGAATTGGTGGATCCTACACGCCGTGAAGAACAGCTACCCTGCCTGCTGTTTCTCCAAGGGGGCCCAGGAGGGAAAAGCCCGCGCCCCACTGCCCGCAGCAGTTGGATCGCCGAAGCGCTGAAAACCTACCGTGTGATCTTACTCGATCAGCGCGGAACCGGACGCAGCAGCCGGATTGAAGGCAAGAGTATCGCCGGGCTCACTGACGTGCAGGCAGCCGATTATCTCTCCTGCTTCCGGGCAGATTCGATTGTGGCTGATGCAGAGTATCTGCGTAAAAACTGCTTTGGCGATCGCCCCTGGAGCACGCTTGGGCAAAGTTACGGCGGCTTTATTACCTTGACTTACCTTTCCCAGGCACCTGAAGGATTGCACACCTGTTTTATGACCGGTGGCCTTGCCAGCCTGCAGCCGGATGCCGATGAGGTTTATGCGCATACCTATCCGCAGGTGGTGGCGAAAAACCGGATTTTCTATCAGCGCTATCCACACCTTGAAGAACTGATAGGCTACATCGCCGATCGGCTTGAACAACAGGAAATCTTGCTGCCCGATGGCGATCGCCTGACCGTTAAGCGCTTGCAGAGCCTGGGCATCGATCTTGGCATGAGCGAAGGTTATGAGCGGCTGTTGTGGCTGTTCGACGAGGCCTTTAATCCCGACGGGCAGTTCAGCGATACTTTCCTGTCACAGGTCATGACACTCACCAGCTATGCGGAAAATCCGCTGTTTGCCGTGCTGCATGAAAGTATCTACGCACAAGATAAGGCCACCAATTGGGCGGCACAGCGCCTGCGGCATAATTTTGATGCTTTTGCTGAAGACCGCCGGCCTCTCTATCTGACCGGTGAGATGATCTACCCATGGATGTTTACCGACATCGCAGCACTGCGCCCTTTCAACGGTGCCGTCAAGCTATTGGCCGAACGCCGGGTCTGGTCACCGCTGTATAACAGCAAACGCTTGCTCGAAAATCAGGTACCGGTATTCGCCGCCGTGTACTTCAGCGATATGTATGTCGATGTGCGGCTGTCGCTGGAAACCGCGCAGCAAGTAGGCAATCTGACCCCGTGGATCACCAATGAATATGAGCACAACGGTTTGCGCGTCGGCAATGTGTTTGGTCACCTGCAAAGCATGGCGCAGAAAGCTGGCGTGCTCTGCGTGTAGCTGTAGCCAGCGGTAGCGCGCAAGAAGGATGCCGTAATGGGGATTTCTCTTGCGTTGCGCCGGTCAGTTCACCAGTTCAATCGTTATCATCCGGCTATCCGCCCGCCCACGCTCGTCCACCGCCCTGATGCGATATTGACCGTTATTGATCGGGTGCCAGTCGATCGCGGTTTTGCTGGCGCTGCTGCCAAGATAAATATCATCCACAAACCAGTACACCGTTTTACTGTCGGCATCGGTCACGGCATTAAAAGCGATTTTGTCACGCCCTTGCTGCGACTGCCGTAAGGTATAGGTGGTATTTTTCAGCGGTGAAGTAATGCGCGGTGGATTGCCGCTGACGGCAACGCCGATATCCTTACAGCGGTTCACAGGAGGAGCGCGTTTTGGTAAACCTGCCTGCGCAAATACGTTTGCCAGATCGGAAGGCCAGAACTCAAACACCTCGGTATGGGTTTGTGTTTCATCATAGGGCGGGCAAGCCACTTCACCGCTTTGGTTGTCCAGTACTACCGGGCGATACACCGTATCTACCTTAATCGGCGACTTGCCGGGGATAAACCAGGTTTTCCCTTTTTGCTGGCACCATGGTGTCGGCAAATTACCGCTGGCCAAACAGATATCCACCCGCTTAAGCTGTTTTGGCCGCAGGTATTTCGGCTCCTGCAGCGCTGGGTAGCTGGCCATCACACTGTCGATAATATTGAAAAACAGCGGGGCGGCGGCGTCAGCGCCGACAAACACGTTGTTGCCTTTGCCGTCAAAATTCCCCTCCCAGACCACCAGCACGTAAGGCCCGAAAACACCTATGCTCCAGGCGTCACGAAATCCCCAGGAGGTGCCGGTTTTCCAATAAACCGGCAGCGAAGAAGAACGCTGCGCGAGCGTATCACCTGGCCGGCGGTGCTGCCTTAGCATATCCAAAGTAATAAAACTGGCCTCTTCACTCAGCAGCCGCACCGGTTGGGGGGAAACATCACTTTTCTGCATCCGTAGCGGGCGCAGTACGCCACGATTTGCCAATAACGCATACAGTTTTGCCAGCTCTTGTGAAGTGACTTCGCCACCGCCCAACACCAGCGACAGCCCGTAGTGGTTCTCACTGGCCATGTTAGCCACACCGGACAAACGCAAAAACTGATAGAACGTCGGCTGCCGCAGCTGCGAAGCCACATACACCGCTGGAATATTGCGGCTGAAATTCAGCGCATCCGTCGCGGTGACCGGCCCCAGAAAGCGCCGATCAAAGTTCTCCGGTGCATAAGCACCAAATGACGAAGGCACATCTTTCAGAATGGTCATCGGGTGCAATACCCCCTGTTCCATACCCAGCGCATAAATAAACGGCTTAAGCGTGGAGCCCGGCGAGCGTTTGGCGTTGGTGCCGTTCACCTGCCCCTGGATCTCAGGGTTGTAATAATCGGCAGAGCCCACCAGCACACGCACGCCCATGTCGCGGCTATCCACCAGCAATACCGAGGCGTTATGGATCCCACGGCTCTGATTACGGGCAATGAACGCGCTCACCTGCTTTTCAATCAACCGCTGTAGGCCTGCATCCAACGTGGTGTCGATACGGGTATTGCGCTGAACCAGTTGCTGATTCTGTTGGCGCAGTTGTTCAATAAAATGCGGAGCAATATATGGCATCTGCTCCGGTTGGCGCAGCGCGAATGGCAACTGGAACAAGGCTTGCTGACTGCTGTCGGTGGCATAAATCCCCTGCCAGCGTTGGAATAGGCGATTACGTGCCTGCGTTAGGGCACTACCCAGCACGCCGGTTTTCGCGTCAATTCGGTAACTGGGCGACTGTGGCAAAACGGAGAGCGTCAGCGCTTCCGGTAACGTCAGATCTTGTGGTGCCTTGGCGAAGTAAATCAGGCTGGCGGCACCGATGCTTTCAATATTGCGGCCATAAGGGGCGTAATTCAGGTAGGCTTCCAAAATATCGCGCTTGGAGTAGCTCAGCTCTAACTGCACGGCGCGCATTATCTGCATCAATTTACCGCTCGGTGTACGGGTATTCAGGTGCCAATGCATTCGCGCCAGTTGCATGGTGATGGTTGAGCCCCCCTGCATTTTGCCCCCGGCCACATAGCTGCGCCAGAAACCACGCACCAGGCTGACGGGGTTAAAACCAGGGTTGTAATAGAACCAGCGATCTTCATGCAGCAAAATGCCACGCACTGCCAGCGGAGAGATCTGCTCCAACGGTGTCCACAAACGGTAGCGATCGTCATTCGCCAGCGTGATACGCATCAGCACACCCTGGCGATCGTAATACACCGAAGAGAGAGGCACACCTTGGGAAAGCGGCGGGTGCTGCCAGAGCCGCATGCCAAGGAACAACAGCGCCAACAGCACGATCGCCATCAAAATATTCTGCAACCCGCGTTTGACTGCCGCTGAGAAATCAGGAAGGATTTTCATTTACCACTCAGCCCCCTCCCCCGCCGTTGCCACACGGCAGGGGAATGGTGGTTTATTAGTTTTTCGCTGGTACAACAACCAATTTACCGTTACTGACCGAAAGCGCCTGTACTTCACGATCGTACATGGCTTCGCCATAAGCAGGCGGGATCACAAAACTTCCGGTGTTGGTGGCTTTGATCTGATAAACAAACTCCTGCACATCTGTCGTGGCGCTGCCGTAAATGATTACCCGATCTTCGCGAATATCGCTGTAATCCGGTGCCCAGGTGGAGCCTGATGCCGCCAGCGGCGACTGCCAGCCAGCGTCAGCATCATTATTCCCCGCGCCCTCGCCTTCTGTTTCCGGCGGCGGGGGCGTTTGCTGCACGACCTCAAAACCACCCGGGAGCAGATCGACAATCGCCAGATTATCTTGCCCCTCTTTCGAGTTGGCGCGGATTTTCAGATGCACATTGATTTTTTGCCCCAGCGTCACCTGCGTTAGCGGTTTACCTTGTTCATCGGTGTAATCGCGAGCGATCTCCAGGCCACGCGAAATTGCCTTCTGTGGCGCAGCCAGATCGTAACCGGCCTGCGTTACCACATACCAGGCTGGTGCATCGCGGGTATTTTCAAAGTGGATCGCTTGCGCATCCGCAGTAAACTGCCCTTTGATAAACCGCCCTTCCAGCGTTGAAATGATCTGAGGATCGACACCGCTACGCTTGCTGGTTTGCGTGATCTTCAGCGTCTCCGCCGAGGCAGACTGCGCCGTTACCTGTGCCGAATAACTCTCCAGCGCCAGAATGCTCATGGCAGAAGAGTAAGTGGTATAACGCTCTTCTCTCAGCGCCCTGACCATGTTCTCTAGCACCTGCGCAGGTATAGCCGACACTTTTTCCGCGAAGTGACGGGTAATCAGATACAACCGCGTAGCATCCTGCACCAGGGGATCGAAATAATTCTGCGTCCACCAGGCATTGTCATAAGCTTTGCTGAGCTGATTCCAGCTTGGTTGCAACAGAGCATTGGCCTCATCATCCATTTTTAACAGGCGGTAAGACGAAGCCAGATACAGCGCGCTCAGATCGGTTTTCCAACTCTCTGGATAGAGTTTCTGCAGCGTATCCTGCACCGAGGCCAGGGAGTTCGTGGTGATTTCCCCCTGCAACGTCAGCAGGTAAACCGCCCAGGCACGCAGGCGCAGGTCATAGAGATCCTCGTAACTGCTGGCGGCCAGCTCACGCAAGGCACCGTTAGCCTCCTCCAGCATACCGGCCGGTAACGCATAACCCGCCGCTTTAACCTCCAGCAGATATTGCACCACATACGGCGTCACAAAAGGATCGGCATCCGGCGATGAACGCCAGGCACCGATAGCCCCACTGTCATTCTGGCGGGAACGCAGTACGCCAAGCAGGTTCTTCAACTGCTTACTGACTTCCGCCTGGCTCAGACTGCTGTTCATTTCAGGGTGCTGGCCTTGCAGCATCAGCGGAATTGAACGGCTGACAATCTGTTCAGAGCAGTAATACGGGTAGTCCGCCAGATATTGCGCCAAGCCGCTGGTCAGCACCAGTGGCGAGTAAGAAACCGCCGCTCTGCGCTGCGCATAGGCATCGAACATCTGACGCAGGTTGTCGACATTCTGGCTACTGCCGTTTATCCTGCCCATCACCGACTGCGTGCGGTAAGGCATCGCTGGGCGCACCGAAGTGCTGATGGTACGGCGGCTGGCTTTGTCGCCATAGCGCGCATCAAACACCAATGGCGCATCACCGAGTGCAGACTTGGCACGCAGGCGGAAACTGACCACCCCTTCGCGCTTTTCAGCCAACGGCAGGCTTTGCTCTGCGTTACCAACCACTTCCAGTTGCGGTGGCGGCGTCAGATGAATGCTCACCGCCACGGCTTGGCCATTCAGCCCTTCAAGGTTGTTGCTGACCCCCACGCTGACATCAAATTCATCTCCCGGAGCCACCATCGAAGGCACATTCGGCGTCATGATAAAGTTATCCCGCACCGTTGCGGAGGTTTGCGCTTTACCGATTTTGTTCGGCGTGACCGAAATCGCCATCACGCGGATTTTACCGTTGAAGTAGTCCGGTACCGGATAGTCGAACTGTTTCTCACCGTTCACTTCGGTAATCCCTGACCAGTAGGCAACCGGCTTATCGCGCTTACGCTTGAACGGATTCAGGTTGAGATCCAGCCCCTCACCGGCGTCACCGCCCGGTGCCGCCGTCAGCGCCATCAGCTTGCTGAATTCCGGCAGGATCAAATCGAGGATTTGCGAGCTTTCCACCCTCAGTTCCCGCTTGCGGAAGAAGTACTCCAGCGGATCTTTCAGGCGATAGCGCGCCACCTGCAAAATACCCTCATCTACGGCGAACAACGCCACCTGCTGCGGGCCGTCGGTTTTCACCGTCATTGCCAGATTCTCACCCGGCTTGATGACCGCTGGAGCCGACACTTCGAGGTTGTTCTGGCGGGCACGCGTGCTGATTTTAAATGGCATCACGCCATAGCTCAGCGGGCTCATAAAGATTTCGCTGGAATTCACGTCACGCACAAACTGCACGTTGACATAACCGTTACCTTCCATCCCGGCAGGGACGCGGATTTTTTGTACCGAACTGGTGGTATCGCTATGGAACCACTGCCAGCCGTACACCCGATCTTTCTCTATAGTAATCAAGCCGCTGCCGGTATATGGGGCGTTGATCGAGACTTCGATCTCCTCCTCTGGCTGATATTCCGCCTGGTTCAGTTTCAGCTTCAGTTCGGCATTGCGATCCAGTGAACGGCTGAGGTTGGCATTGCCTGCCACGCTATAGGCAATGCGATTGAGCACTTTGCCTTGTGCATCTTCAATCACCAGCACAAAGTCGCCGGGCTTATCAGTCGCCAGCGCCAGATCGTTACCCTGTTCAGTGAGCGCCAGCGGCTGCTCGGAAAGCTGAACTTCCTTCATCTTCGACTGGTATTTGTAAACCCCGGAATTCTGTTTGGTAAGCACCGAGATATAGCGTTGTTCGATCAGCACCAGTTTCAGATCGGGTAATGCAATCTGCTTCAACGCAGGATCGACAGCAATCACGTTCAGGTGACGAACCGCGTCACGGCTGATGTAGCCTAAATCCCCGTCCGGCTTCACGCCGATCAGATAATCATAAGGTGACACCAGCACCCGGGCAGTGGCGGCAACAGAACGCCCGCCACCTGCAACAAAGGCTTCAGACAACAACTGCAGTTGGTAAGTGGCATCCGCATAGGATTTCAGATCCAGCGGAATATTCGCCATCCCCTGTTCATTGGTGGTTCTGTCTTCCAGTTCAGTTTCAAAACCATCGCTGTTCTGGCGATTCTCGTAGAAAGTGTAATCTGGGAACTGATCAAAACTCGGGTACATCGGCCGCAGCGTCAGTTTTGAGGTGACCCGCCGATCTTGCGCTGGCGTGCCAAACAGGTTCTGCACATCAATGTTCGCCTGCAGCTCGGAGGGTTTCACCCACCCTTGCTGGCGATTCGGCGTCAGTTCAAGCTTCACCTTTAACTGATCGGGCTCGAACTCCTTCACGTTCACGGCGGTATGGCCGAGTAATGTCGTGGTGTCATTATTCTTGCCGATCAGGTACAGGTAGACGTTCCATTCCCCCGTCGGTGCGTTCTCATCGGTGGTATAACTCAGTTCGTTGAAACCGCTGTTGCCGAGAGTCAACGGCACCGTGGTCATCAGCTTATCGCGCGGATCACGGATCTCGGCACGCACCGGCACACCGGCCAAAGCAACGCCCCAGTCGGCAGCGCGGGTAATCAAACCGATATTAAAAGTATCCCCCGGCCGGTAAACACCCCGATCGGAGAACAGGTAGCTGTTCAACGTGCGCGGATCGACCGGCGTTTCTTCCCCTGCAATATCAAAACGCGAGAAGTCCAGCCCGCGATCGTTATAGTCACCGGTTGGCAGGAAGGAGACATCACCTTCTTTTTCCACCAGGAACATCACCGGCTTACGCTCGTTGGTATACACATCCAACGCCGGGAAGCGGACATGCCCGTTGGCATCCGTCGTTTGGCTGAGCAGTGCCACACCGTTTTTGGCGATCACCGACACTTTGGCATTGCTGACCGGTGCCCCACTGTGGATCGACTGCACAAAGACGTCGCGCGTTTTATCCTGAGAACGTTTGGCAATAATCCCCAGATCGGTCACCACGACAAAGCGCGAGTCCCCTACGCTTGGCGCATTATCGCTTTCTTCTTCACTCTGCTCACTGTCCTCTTCTTCCGCAGCCTGCGGCTGTTTTTTCTTCTCCGGTTGCCATTCCGACAGCGTTAATAAAAATACGCCGCGATGGGAATCGGGGCTGGTAGAGAGATAACGTGAGAGATCGATACCCTGATAGTTCACTTCACCCGGTTGATCATTATTGATCACCGTCTGGTACTGGAAGTGCTCGGTAAAATACTCGTCATTAAGCTGATTAAACTGCGCCGACGAGTATTCCTGGCTTTTAAAAGAGACAATGTGTTGCAACTGGCTTGGGATCACCCGCTTGATATCCAGACGCAGGCCCGACACGTTGCGAGCCGCTACGCTGATTTGCTTGTCACCGTTGACCGACAGCAGCGAGCCTTGCGACATAAACTGCAAGGACTTTGGATAATCTGGCACTTCGACGATGCGATAAACCTTTTCCGGCATTTTATAGCCACCGGATGAAGTCATCAGATCATCAATTTCGATCAGCATAAAGCGGTGTGCGGGCGCCTCGAACTTGAAGCTGAACTGCGACTGATAGCTTTCTTCCGCCTCGTTGAGCGTAAGATTCAGCGGCGTTGACTGCGCCAGCACCTTCTTATCAACGCTCTGGACACTCCAGCGATAAAACTGGTTCGGATCCTGCTCGGCCTCTGTCTCATCAAGGCCGTGCTGCGGCAGCAGCCAGGCTTTGACCGCACGGCCAACATCGCTATCTTTCACCGCATCGCTGAAGGCGACGATCAGCGCACGCTGGCCTTTAGCACCATCAGCATCCACCACCTGCGCGCTGGCATCTTTCACCACCAGGCTATACAGCGTTGGTACCGAGACCCAGTTATCCTTGGTTTCCGCGGTGGCATTGGCAGGCACCACCGATTTAACCCCCTGACCAATCGTCAGATGCACCGAACCACCGTGATCCAACGCTTTCAGCGCTTCTGAATGCACCCAGGCATTCAATTTTTTCTCGTCATAGACCAAAGAGAAATTCAGTTTCTTTTCCGATTTGCCCTTGGCTTCCGTCAGCCCCAGCGCGATCTGTTTTTCAAAACTGGCCACATCCACGGGCGCATTGAATTTTACGTTAAAGATAGCGCTGCGCTTTTGTGGATCCTGCGGATCTTGATAATATTCAGCCTGCCCCAACTGATAGCCGAACGCCGGTACGTTGACGCTGTAACGGGTGTCATTGAGCTTAATTTGCGGGGCCAGCAGCACGGCAGGATCGAGCTTAATCTCGTATTTAGCGCCCATCGGCAACGGATTTTTCGGCGTAAAGACCAAAGTCCAGGCATTGCGCCATTGCCACTGCCCCTCGATGGCCGGGCTAAGCGTCACCCCTTTTTCCACCACTTTACCCACATCGGTCAGCGGTGCGACCGAATTGCGGAAAGCGAGCACCACTTCCTGCGGTGTGGGCTTCGCGAGTGCATAATTAATGAGTTCAGGATCGGAAACCTTCACGCTGGTTTCCTGATATACCATCGGTGCAGGCTCAATCGGCTGCGGCCGGTTCAGCCACCAGTTCCAACCGTAGAACGCACCACCGGCTACGCACAATAACACCACCAGCGCCAGGCTGATGGCTTTTGGATATTTATCCACCCCGCTTTCCAAACGCAGGAAAGCGCGCTTCAGGCCGCCTGACAGCGCCATCATCCAGGCAGGAGCATTCCAGCTCACATTGCCAATTAGCGGCTTGAACAGCCGCCCCAGCAATCCCAGAATAAAAGCCAGCAGGCGAAACACGCCTTTTACCAAAGTAAAGGGCAGACGAAGGATGAACCTTAATAAATCCATTATTGCAGCACCTTATGATCCCGGATCAACACCCAGAAAACAGCCTAACGCTTTAATTCACGTGTTAAATACAACCACTGTGCAAACGAATAAATGCAGCGAAGTGAGCTGACTATCCAGTCTATCTGTCATCAAGAAATTTAGCTGCATTTTTCACCAGGATTTCCCCACTGGTCTTGTAAGTAATGGCAAAAAGTCGAGGCGCTACGCAAATTACCCTGGTGGATTGTTCAGCAACGAATCCAGATGCTGCAGCAACGCCAGCAGCGGCATGCAGTTTGGCTGTTTATCCTTCAGTGCTTCTTCAAAATAAGGTGCAATCATAAAACGCGTTGGTAATGCTGCTCCGGCATCCAGCAACGCCATCATCCGCGGCAGCAACACCCACTGCAGCCACTCTTCTGCCCGCATGCTGTCTACGCAGAAAGGTTCCGTGCTGAAAAAAGCCTCAGGTTCAGGCGGTGCCGCCTGCCACAGCGCCAAATCCTGCATGGCTCGTTCAATCGCCTGTAAACTTTGGCGAACCTGGTTTTCTCTATTCATCGACATTCCCAAAATCTGTGGCCCTGATTATCAGCGCGAAAGCATAGCATTTAAGCCATGCGACGCCCAACTCCGCTGAGTTAACGATATCTGCACATTTTATCTGGTGGCACCGCACGTGACACGGCACAATACGCTCACTCAAAACCACACAGATGAAAGATATGTCCGCAATCTCATCAACAAAAAATCATGCGACACCCGGTAAAGCCATGTTGGCTTCGGTTACCGGTTATGCAATGGATGGCTTCGATTTGCTGATACTCGGCTTTATGCTGCCGGTGATCACCTCTGAATTGGGCCTGACCTCATCGGAAGCCGGTTCACTGGTCACTTGGACGCTGATCGGCGCAGTGATTGGTGGTGTGATCTTCGGCCACCTCAGCGACCGTTTCGGCCGCATCCGCATTCTGACCCTCACCATTTTGATGTTTTCCCTGTTTACCGGCCTGTGCGCTATCGCAGTCGGTTACTGGGATCTGCTCGCTTACCGTACGTTAGCCGGCATCGGACTGGGCGGTGAATTTGGTATCGGCATGGCACTGATCGCCGAAGCCTGGCCAGCAGAGAAACGCAACCGCGCTTCAGCCTACGTCGGCATGGGCTGGCAGCTTGGCGTGCTGGCCGCCGCCTTCCTCACCCCGCTCTTACTGCCTTATATCGGCTGGCGCGGGATGTTCCTGGTTGGCCTGCTGCCAGCGCTGGTCTCTTTCTTTATCCGGCGCACTATGGGCGAGCCCAAAGAATTTGCACAACAGTTGGCTGGTGAACAACATCTGTCCTTCACTCAACGCGTGAAACTGCTGTTCAAGGATCGTGCAACAGGTAAAGCCAGCTTGGGGATCTTCATCCTGTGTTCGGTACAGAACTTCGGTTATTACGGGTTGATGATTTGGATGCCAACCTATCTGGCAAAAAACTTTGGTTTTTCGCTGACCAAGTCCGGTATCTGGACCGCTGTCACGGTGCTCGGCATGACCTTTGGCATTTGGCTGTTTGGGGTATTAGCTGACCGCTTCCCACGCTGGAAAATCTTCGTCAGCTACCAGATTGGTGCCGTCGTGATGGTCATTTGCTATGCCCAGCTCAGCGATCCAACCTTGATGCTGTTTGCCGGTGCGCTGATGGGGGTATTTGTCAACGGCATGATTGGCGGCTACGGTGCCTTGATTTCCGACACTTACCCGGTACAGGCGCGTGCTACAGCGCAAAATATCCTGTTCAACCTGGGGCGTGGCGTTGGTGGCCTTGGGCCGCTAGTGATTGGCGTGCTGGTGACTCAGGTTTCCTTTACGGCAGCCATCAGCCTGCTGGCGGGTATTTATCTGTTGGATATTTACGCCACCTTATTCCTGCTGCCGAAGAAGCAGAGTACGGGCGATGTCTTGGGGGCGATCGGTTAATCACGGAGGTTAATGCTCAACAACGTTAAACATTGTTGAGCATCAACTAACGGGGAAAAAATTGGGGGCACTGCGTTAACAGTGCCCCCGGTTCGTTTTATAGCAATCCAGCTAAACAGTGTGCTCCCTGCTCAATCCCTGAAAACTTTTCCTTCGGCCATCCTGACCAAACAATCCTTGCTATATCCTGTAGCATCTTCCTGATGCGATTCCTAAGTCTTCCTGACCCACCAGCCATCCTATGCCAGCTCTCAATCTCCGTCCTGGAGGTGTCCTTGGTTTCAATCCTGAAACATCCTGAGCATCGTCCTGACGCAATCCTTGTTCGCTCTTCCTGAGCGCATCCATTTCTTCTTCCTGAAGCCGCATCATCCTGATGCTTTCCTGCTCCAAACCGTTCCTATCCGGTAGACATAAGATCGCTTAATTCCTGCTTCTTCACAAGGCCATGTAAGACGGATTACAGCAAACTTTATTGAAGGATTATGCCAAGTCCATTTTAACTGATTGATCTGGATGGTAATAAGACCAATCTAAGCCAGACATCAGAAAAAATTAAAAGCGATCTCTTACAGCCTTTGTAAGAGATATCTCACAAGCGCCCGATACAAAAAGGAAAACTAATTCAGCGTTGGACGTAACATACTGAGGAAATGAGTGAACGAATGGGATAAAACGGTGCGTTTATCGCTGCCGAATTGTTCAAGCACCACACTACCACTGACGTTACACAGCGACACCACCGTCATTTCCGATTCCGTTGTTGCCAAGAACAACGTTGGGGAAAGCTTGAGACGCTTTTGCGTAACCAGATGCCCAATCAGATTCTCCTGTAAACGGATAAAGTCATCCTCGCTCCATACCTGTAGCAACGTCATTTGCTGCGATTCAAACTGTGCGCCCATATCTCCTGCATATTGCTGGGTATAGAAAGTGTGGATATCTGGCCGCAATTGCAACTCCAGAGCGTTTTCCACCTTCACCAAAGTGGCAGTTGGAAGAAACGGCTGCGGTAGCCACAACACCTCATCATCGCGGTTTTCTACGATACAGGGTGAGGCCACGCCATACAGTTCCTGGCTTGCGGGGGCATGGCCGCGCTGCTGCTGCCACAATTCGATATAACGCTGGGTAAATTCACGCAATGCGTGCGATACATCATGGTCCATATTTTTTCTCGCATACGGTAAACTGGCGGCTATTGTACCTTTCTCACACCAAGGTGACAGCTTATGTCCTCCTATCAAAACCATCAGGCTCTGTCAGCGCTGACGCTGGGTAAACCGACCGCTTACCAGGATCACTACGATGCCGCGTTATTGCAGGCGGTTCCGCGCAGTATGAACCGTGAGCCCTTGGGGCTGTATCCTGAAAACTTGCCGTTCCACGGTGCAGATATCTGGACACTGTATGAGCTTTCCTGGCTGAACGCCAAAGGCCTGCCGCAGGTCGCGGTGGGCGAAATCAGCCTGGATGCGGGCAGCATCAGCCTGATCGAATCCAAAAGCTTTAAACTCTACCTCAACAGTTTTAACCAGACCCGCTTTCCTGATTGGGAAACGGTGCGCAATACGCTGCAGCGCGATCTGTCAGCCTGCGCACAGGGGGAGGTCAGCGTTACCTTATGCCATGTCGACCAGATCGCTGGCTCGTCGATCGCCCATTTCGCTGGCGAATGTATCGATGCGCAAGATATCAATATCGACGACTACGAATTCAATGCTGGCTATCTGCAAAATGCCACCGGCGAGCAACAGGTAGAAGAAACGCTGGTCAGCCATCTGTTGAAATCCAACTGCCTGATCACCCATCAGCCGGATTGGGGGTCTGTGCAAATCCGCTATCGTGGCCCACAGATCAACCGCGAAGCGCTGCTGCGTTACCTGGTTTCGTTCCGCCATCACAACGAATTTCACGAGCAATGCGTTGAACGCATTTTTAACGATCTGCTGCGTTTCTGCCAACCGCAACAGCTGAGCGTTTATGCTCGCTATACCCGGCGTGGCGGGCTGGATATCAACCCATGGCGCAGCAACGTGCCCTTCGAACCTGCTCGTGGCCGTCTAGCCCGCCAATAATGCGAGGCAGTGCTCAACAACTGAGCTAACGAGTGGTTTTTATTGGTAAAAACCTGGGGACGGCGGTAAGGTTAAATCACTAATGTCCGCCATTTGGCTTGGCATTCTGGCAGGAAATTCAAAATTCTTACCACAGCGTGCAAAAGGGGAATAGACAAACTGTTCTGCTGCGGTATGAATTATTACCGCCCCTAGATGGGCGTAAAGGAGTGACCTTGATTACACATATCAGCCCACTGGGCTCGATGGATCTGTTGTCGCAGCTAGAAGTCGACATGCTAAAACGCACCGCCAGCAGCGATCTCTACCGCTTATTCCGCAATTGTTCCCTGGCGGTGCTGAACTCCGGCAGCCAGACTGACAGCAGTAAACAGTTGCTGTCCCGCTATGAGACTTTTGACATCAACGTGCTGCGCCGTGAGCGCGGGGTGAAGCTGGAACTGGTCAACCCGCCGGAAGACGCTTTCGTTGATGGCCGTATCATCCGTTCACTGCAGGCTAACCTGTTTGCCGTTTTGCGCGACATTCTGTTCGTGCATGGTCAACTCGTCGGCGCCAAGCATTTTCAGGAAGACTCCATCCATATCACCAACCTGGTGTTCTCTATTCTGCGTAATGCCCGCACGCTGCACCTTGATGAAGATCCCAACCTGGTAGTGTGCTGGGGAGGTCACTCGATCAACGAAAATGAGTACCTGTATGCCCGCAAGGTCGGCAGCCAATTGGGCCTGCGCGAGCTGAATATCTGCACCGGCTGTGGGCCGGGAGCCATGGAGGCACCGATGAAAGGGGCCGCCGTCGGCCACGCGCAACAGCGCTACCGTAACAGCCGCTTTATCGGTATGACCGAGCCTTCCATCATCGCCGCAGAGCCGCCTAATCCGCTGGTCAACGAACTGGTGATCATGCCGGACATCGAGAAACGTCTGGAAGCCTTTGTGCGTATCGCCCACGGCATCATCATCTTCCCTGGCGGGGTCGGCACCGCGGAAGAACTGCTGTATCTGCTGGGTATTCTGATGAACCCGGAAAACAGCGAGCAAGTGCTGCCGCTGATCCTCACCGGGCCAAAAGAAAGCGCCGACTACTTCCGCGTGCTCGACGAGTTCATTATGAACACCCTGGGTGATGAAGCGCGCCGTCATTACACCATCATCATTGACGATCCGGCCGAAGTTGCCCGTCAGATGAAGAAAGCGATGCCGCTGGTGAAAGAGAACCGCCGTAATAGCGGTGATGCTTACAGCTTCAACTGGTCGATCCGTATTGCACCGGATCTGCAACTGCCGTTTGAGCCAACCCATGAAAACATGGCCAACCTTAACCTGTATCCGAATCAACCCGCAGAACAGCTGGCAGCCGCGCTGCGCCGGGCGTTCTCCGGGATCGTGGCAGGTAATGTGAAGGAAAATGGCATTCATGCCATTGAGCAGTTTGGCCCCTACAAGCTGCACGGTGATACGCAGATGATGAAGCAGATGGATAGCCTGCTGCAGGGCTTTGTCGCTCAGCACCGCATGAAGCTGCCGGGAACGGCTTATGTTCCCTGCTACGAGATTGTGGCCTGATCATCAATCCTGGGCGGCGTGACAGCCGCCCTTCTTTTTCCTGACGTTGTTACTCTCCATGCCAATACACTTACTGATCGTTGACGCACTGAACCTGATTCGCCGTATCCATGCAGCTCAGGGTTCCCCATGCCTGAATGCCTGTCAGAACGCATTGCAGCAACTGCTCCAGCACAGCCAGCCCACCCATGCGGTCGCCGTGTTCGACGAAGACGATCGCCATGAAAGCTGGCGTCACCAAGCCCTGCCCGATTACAAGGCCGGGCGTTCAGCGATGCCGGAAAATCTGCAGCAGGAAATGCCGCTACTGCGCCAGGCGTTTGCCGCATTAGGCGTCGCTTGCTGGCATTCGGCAGGTAATGAGGCTGACGATCTGGCCGCCACGCTGGCAACCAAGGTGGCAAACGGCGGCTATCAGGTCACTATCGTTTCTACCGATAAAGGCTATTGCCAGTTACTGGCGCCAAATATACAAATCCGTGATTACTTTCAGAAACGCTGGCTGGATCTGCCGTTTGTGCAACATGAGTTCGGCGTGCTGCCGCAGCAGCTACCAGACTATTGGGGATTGGCGGGGATCAGCAGCAGCAAGATCCCCGGCGTTACAGGTATCGGGCCTAAAACGGCGGTCTTGCTGTTACAACAGGCAGGTAGCCTCGACGCCCTGTTCGCCAACTTGCAACAGGTGCCAGAGAAATGGCGCGGCAAACTGCAACAGCACCGCGAGATGGCTTATATCAGTAAACAGGTGGCCACATTACGCACTGACCTGATCTTGGCCGGCAACCTGCAGCAACTGCGGTTACCGGTACGTTAAGCCCCTTGGCGCAACAGACAGCCAAGGGGAGAAGCACAATCAACGCTCGTCGCGGCGGCCCGGAATCGCCGACCACATGCGGCGCACGTGTACGGTGATCTCTTCGCGATCGTGGTACAGCTGCTTGGCATGAACTTCTGCGCTGATATCCGCGGCAGCCAAGGCTTCCCGAATGCTCTGCAGGTTCTGAGAAACCTCTTCATAGCGCTTCTTCATCGGTAACTTCAGGTTGAAGATCGCCTCGCGGCACCAGCCTTTGAGCAGCCAGTTGATCATCAGGCTGGTGACACGCGCCGGTTTTTCTACCATATCGCACACCAGCCAGTAGATTTTGCTGCTGGTCGGTTCAAATTTAAAACCGTCAGCGCGGTGATGGGTCACCTGGCCGGTCTCCATCAGGCTTGGCGCCATCGGGCCATTATCGACCGAATGCACCATCATGCTGCGTTTCACCAGTTGGTAGGTCCAGCCTCCAGGGCAGGCGCCCAGATCGACCGCATGCATACCACTAGCTAAACGCTCATCCCATTCGTCGGCAGGAATAAATACGTGGAAGGCTTCTTCCAGCTTCAGCGTAGAACGGCTCGGTGCATCTGCCGGGAACTTCAGACGCGGGATGCCCATATAGAATGGGGAGTTGTTGTTACTGTAGGAATAACCCACATAGCAGCAACCCGGAGCGATAAAGAATACGTGCACCACCGGGCGAGTCGGGTTTTCACGCGCCATCAGCACCTTTTGCTCACGCATGGCGGCACGCAGCGGCACCGTCAGTTTGCGGCAAAACTTCATCAACTCTTTGCTTTCGTTAGTGTCCGGCACTTCCACCCGCAGTTCACCACCGCGATCGACCACGCCCATCAGCATGCCAACAATCGGAGAGACACGATCCTCCGGCGGTAAATCACGCAGCAATTCACCCACTACGATCATCTGACGGGCAAAAATCAGCTCACGGAATACGATCTCTTTGGCCAGACGATCGGCATCGTCCGGCTGATAGCATTCAAACAGCACATAACCACTGTTCTCTTTGACCCGCGCAAAGCCGAAGACTTCCAACTGGGCGGCCTTATCGGTAATTTCCGCCGCACACTCTTTTTCAAAACCGGGGCGGCAGTACAACGCAATCTTATTCATGGCGCTCGGCCTTTTTCCTCAGACGCAAAGCGCCGATCAACATCAATACCCAACCGATCAGAAAACACATGCCGCCAACCGGGGTAACATAAACCCAGAACTTCAGGTGAGATAGCGCCAGGCAATACAAGCTGCCGCTGAAAAACAGAATACCTAACGCCAACAGCGCGCCACTCCAGTAAAACCACAGGCTGACCTGGCGTAACATCGCAACAGCCAAAGCCAGAATGGCCAAGGTGTGGAAGCCCTGATATTCAAGCCCGGTGCGTATCCAGGCCATTTCGTTGGCCCCTAACGTATTGCTCAATACGTGCGCACCAAACGCCCCCAAAGCAACAAATAAAAAGCCGCTGATAGCGGCAAAAATCAGCATAGAACGACTACTCATCGTTATTCACCTTGTATAAGGTTAACCGGCCTTACTGTTCATAGCGAAAGCGGAATTTTTCCTGCTCGCTGGCTGCACGCGCCAGGATCCATTGGCGGAAGGCGGCTATTTTACCCAGTTCTGCCTGGCTGTCATGACATACCAGATAAAAAGCATTTTTACTGACCAGCACATCGTTGAACGGGCACACCAAACGGCCGGCTTCGATTTCGGTTTGCGCCATAACGTTATTGACCAACGCAATGCCTTGGCCGTGCACCGCCGCCTGCACCACCATCGCACTGTGGCTAAAAATGGGCCCCTGCTGCACGTTAATGTGCTGCAAACCTAACTGCCGGGTATAGGCCAGCCAGTCGCGGCGTGAAGTATCATGCAGAAGCGTATGATAAGCCAGATCGTCCGGCACTTTCAGCGCGTGTTCGCCCGTTAGCAGCGTTGGCGAACAGACCGGCAGCAGATATTCCGCATACAGACGCTCGGCACGTACCCCCGGCCAGTTGCCGCGGCCATAGAAGATCGCAACATCAACGTCATCCGCCAGTTTATCCTCTTCACGGTCAATGGCCTGTATACGGACATCGATCCCCGGATAAGCTGAATTAAAGCCAGAAAGGCGCGGCACCAGCCACTGAATAGCAAAACTGGGGGGCAGGCTCACCGTCAAGGCCCCCTTGGCGCTACGCGCCTGAAGCTTACGCGTTGCCTCATTGATCGAAGAGAAAATCTCTTTGATATCGAGGTAATAGCTTTGCCCTTCCTCAGTCAGCAGCAGCGAACGATTACGCCGCCGGAACAATTTCAGCCCAAGAAAATCCTCCAGCGATTTGATCTGGTGGCTTACCGCAGCCTGAGTCACAAACAGCTCTTCTGCTGCTTTGGTAAAACTCAGATGACGGGCTGCCGCGTCAAAAACCCGTAGCGCATTAAGCGGTGGTAAGCGTTTAGACATGAATTAGCTACTTTTGTGTAACAATTTCCCGAATGATTCGGCATAAGAAATCAGGCAGCGTTATCTATAACGCAATGAGCCTGCCGGAGTGCACCATTTTCATTAGTTTTTTTAATCCGAGCCATTATAAATTGTCCGTTGAGCCTGCGCCAGTAAATACCTATAGTGGCACCACTTCCTGAGCCGGAACGAAAAGGAATTGGGTGTCTAAGACGCCCATGAACTTTTGGCTTTGTGGTTGTGATGTTGTGTTTGCAAATTGTCTGGCAATCCAGACGTGGTAGCTAAGCTACTGTTTTTCACTTCCTGTACATTTACCCTGTCTGTCCATAGTGATTTTATGCAGCACCGCAAGATTTGCGGTGCTTTTTTTTTGCTCGTCATTGCGCAATTCCTCGCAAATCGAATTATTCAGGATAACTTGTCTCAGCCGAAAAAATAGGACAGGATCATACCCTGACGCAGCCAGTGATAACCCGCTTATGACAACTTTCAACCCCACCGATTTCCGCCAGCAGTTTCCAGCGCTCAAACAGGCAGGGATCTATCTGGACAGTGCCGCCACCGCACTCAAGCCACAGGCAGTAATCGATGCCACACAACGCTTTTACAGTGCAGATGCCGCCACGGTTCATCGCAGCCAGCACCGGGCAGCTCAGGATCTGACGGCCCGTTTCGAGCGGGCGCGTCAACAGGTGGCGACGTTGATTAATGCTCCGCAAGCGGACGACATCGTCTGGGTTCGCGGCACGACGGAAGCGATCAACCTGGTCGCGCAGAGCTATGCCCGCCCGCGGCTGCAGCCTGGCGATCAGATTCTGGTTAGCGAAGCTGAACACCATGCCAACCTGATCCCCTGGTTGATGGTGGCAGAGCAAACCGGTGCTCAGGTGGTGAAACTGCAGCTGGGCCGCGATCGGTTGCCGGATCTGGCGCTGCTCCCCACCCTGCTCAATGACAGAACGCGGGTTCTGGCATTAGGGCAGATGTCTAACGTAACCGGAGGTTGCCCGGACCTGGCTCTGGCGATCGAGCAGGCACACGCCGCCGGTGCCGTGGTGATGATCGACGGTGCGCAGGGCATCGTCCACTGCCCGGCGGACGTTCAGCGGCTCAATATCGATTTTTATGCGTTTTCAGGGCACAAACTCTATGGCCCGACCGGCATCGGTGCACTGTATGGCAACACTGCGCTGCTGGCAGAAATGAGCCCATGGCAAGGCGGTGGCAAAATGCTGACGCAGGCTTCTTTCAGCGGTTTTACCGCGCAGCAACCGCCACACTGTTTTGAAGCCGGTACGCCCAACATTGCCGGCGTACTTGGGTTAGCTGCGGCACTGGCGTGGATAAGCACCCAAGATATGCTGGCCGCCGAACAATATAGCCGCGATTTAGCGCACAGCGCCGAACAGCGCCTTGCTCAGTTGCCGGGGTTCCGTAGTTTCCGCTGCTCCGGCTCCAGCCTGTTGGCGTTTGACATTGCCGGGATTCACCACAGCGACATCGTCACTCTTCTGGCCGAACAAGGTATCGCGCTACGCGCAGGCCAGCACTGTGCTCAACCACTGATGGCCGCCTTGGGGGTCAGCGGCACGCTGCGCGCCTCCTTCGCGCCCTACAACCGGCCCGAAGACGTCGATGCCTTGGTCAACGCGCTGCAAAGCGCCATCGAATTGCTGGCGGAATAAGATGAACCTGCTTGCCCCTCACCCTTTCGGCCGTGACATTACCGCCGAGATGCTGACAGCAACATTCAGCGCACTGCAACAGTGGGAAGATCGCTATCGTCAGTTGATCGTGCTGGCAAAACAGTTGCCACCATTGCCGGAAGCGCTCCGGCAAACGGAAATGGAACTGAGCGGTTGCGAAAATAGAGTTTGGCTAGGGCACCAAATGCTGGAGGAGGGTAGATTGCACTTCTATGGCGACAGCGAAGGCCGTATCGTTCGTGGTCTGTTGGCGATCCTGCTGACCGCCGTGGAAGGTAAAACAGCGCAACAGATCCTGGCTGAGGATCCCTTAGCGTTGTTCGATCGCCTGGCGCTGCGTAGCCAACTCAGCGCCACTCGCGCCAGCGGCCTGCAAGCGCTGGCTGCCGCCGTCAAAGATATTGCCGCACGCTACGCCTGACGCGCCGCTTTGGCGACCATCTTTTTCAACGCATGCGAAACTGCAACGAAGCCGAAGGTGGCGGTAACCATGGTTGCCGCCCCAAAACCTGCGCTGCAATCCATCTTCTTTGGCCCTTCTGCCGTGCTGCGGGAAGCACAGACTGTACCGTCCGGCTGTGGATAAACCAGCGGTTCGCTGGAAAACACACAGTCAATCCCCAGCTTGCCTTTGCTGTTTTTCACCACGTTGAAGTCATTTTTCAGCCTTTCACGCAGCTTCGCCGCCAGCGGATCCTGAATGGTCTTCGCCAGATCGGCCACTTCAATCCGCGTCGGATCGATCTGCCCACCGGCCCCCCCGGTCGTCACCACCGGGATTTTGAAACGGCGGCAATAGGCCAACAGCGCCGCCTTTGGCCGCACGCTGTCAATGGCGTCAATCACATAGCTGAAATTGTGATTCAGCAACTCAGCGACGTTGTCCGGCGTAATGAAGTCATCCACACAGGTGACCCGGCACTCCGGGTTAATGGCCAGAATGCGCTCCGCCATCACCTCGGTTTTTGACTGGCCAACATGCTGGCGTAACGCATGGATCTGACGATTAGTATTGGTGACGCACACATCATCCAGATCAATCAACGTGATGGCACCGATGCCGGTTCTGGCCAGTGCCTCCGCCGCCCAGGAGCCTACTCCGCCGATGCCGATCACGCAAACGTGCGCCTGGGCAAACAGCGCTAACGCAGACTGTCCGTACAAACGCGCAGTGCCGCCAAAACGCTGTAAATAGGCCTCTGAATAGGGGGTACTCATCTCGCTTTACCTTAATCTTGCAAATGATAAGGGCCGGAAGATCCGGCCCCTGCGGGTCAAACTCCGCGTCCTTTACTTTCAACGCGTGACCAGTTGGGAACCGCCCGAATTAGACGATTGCTGGTAAGCGCTGAACAGCGGCGTACCGCTGCTGGCTCCCTTCAGCACCCACACGCGGCCATAGTGGTTATAGTAACCCGCCGAATGGCCCGCTTCAGGGCCGATGCCTTGATACATGTCGAAGTGCTGGCCTTTAATCGCACCGCCTACATCGAGAGCGACCATCAGACGCATTTCATATTTTCCCGTGAATTTACCCCGGTTGTCCAGCAGCGGCACTTCTGCCAGCAGCGTGGTACCTGCGGGGATCAACGAACGGTCAGATGCCACCGACGCTTTGGCCACCAGCGGTACGGCACTGGCCCCCTTCACCAAGGCGAAAGGTTGCGGATGGAAGAACACGAAGGAAGGGTTTTGCTCCAGCAGTTCGCGCACTTCAGCTTCGCTATGATTCTCCGCCCATTGGCGGATAGCCTGCATCGACATATCAGCTTTAGCGACTTCGCCACGATCGATCAGCACCTTGCCGATACTGCGATAAGCATGGCCATTTTTGCCGCTATAGCCAAAGAACACCAACGGTTGGCCGTTACCAAAATCAACATAGCCGCTGCCTTGGACTTCCATCATAAAGTTATCCATCAGCGAATTGGTGTAAGCAATGATGTAACGGCTATCGAGCGCGCCGGAGTATATAGCCGCGCGATCCGGCAAGCGGCGTTTGCCTTTATTTGGCATGCGGTATAACGGATAGCGGAACTCACCCTGTTGGGTATAGCGGGCTTGCACAACCGGGGTGTAATAACCGGTAAACTGAACGTTGCCGTAGTTATCCATACCTTCCATCTGGTAGGCGCTGAGGCCGAACTGGCTCAGTTGACGCGTGTCTGCCCCCGAGGCCATCCAGTTTTGTACCGCTTGGTAGGTAGTGGTGTTGCGACTAAACAGAGCGGGAGAAGCATTCTTAATCTGCATCAACTGATCGGAGTAATCTTTGGCATTGACCGGAACGCCTCTGGCATTAGGTTGATCCACCAGTTCCAACGCCTGATCCAGACGGCCATCCTTATATTGCTGCCCCTGGTCGGTTGGCCTTGATGAACACCCCGCCAGTACGGCAATCACTAATCCACCCAGCAGATATTTGCCCCAACGTCCTTTCATCGCATGCTCTCTCAGACTGATATGTTCTACCGGCAGAACGATAACAAACGGCTACTAATAAAGGAATCTTTGCCGCCTAAAATTCCCCGCCAAGTAACTATGATGAAAAAAAAGCCAACTTGAGGACTAATTCAGCATAAAAATGGCTTTAAGGGGATTATTTGCAAAAAGGGTTGCAACAAAATACATGGAGAGTATAGTGCGCTTCCATCGGACGCGGGGTGGAGCAGCCTGGTAGCTCGTCGGGCTCATAACCCGAAGGTCGTCGGTTCAAATCCGGCCTCCGCAACCAACCGATACTGCAGCAGCAGTATCAGATAAAAGGTTGGATTCGATGGAAAAACAGGTATTATACGGACGCGGGGTGGAGCAGCCTGGTAGCTCGTCGGGCTCATAACCCGAAGGTCGTCGGTTCAAATCCGGCCCCCGCAACCAACCGATACTGTACCAGCGGTATCATATGAAAGTGGGTTCCGATAATATCAGTATCAAGACGGACGCGGGGTGGAGCAGCCTGGTAGCTCGTCGGGCTCATAACCCGAAGGTCGTCGGTTCAAATCCGGCCTCCGCAACCAATCTTGGTAACAGCGAACAAGCACCTTAACGGGTGTTTTTTTGTTTCTGAAATTGGTGAAACCGCTATCAGGTAGGCATCCTTGCCTGCGGCTTAACGGCGAGCCTGCGCTCCACCGTTGGCAAAGTAAGCCTTAATCCCTGCCAGAATAGATTCCGCAACCTGCTGTTGAAAATGGCTGGTACGCAGTTTGCGCTCTTCTTCAACGTTGCTGATAAACGCCGTTTCAACCAGGATTGACGGGATATCCGGGGCCTTTAACACGGCAAAACCGGCCTGATCGACATTTTTTTTATGCAAAGGGTTAATTTTACCCATTCGGCTAAGCACTTCCTTGCCGAATTTAAGGCTGTCATTAATGGTGGCGGTTTGCAGCAAATCAAACAGCGTATGATCCAGATAGCGATCCCCACTCTTACTTACACCACCAATCTCATCGGCAGCGTTCTGCGTCTGTGCCAGAAATTTGGCGGTATTGCTGGTCGCACCTTTGGTAGACAGGGCGAAAACCGAAGAGCCTCGCGCAGTACGGTTGGTAAACGCATCGGCATGGATGGAAACAAACAGATCGGCTCGCTGCTTACGCGCTTTCGCTACCCGCACTTTCAGTGGAATAAACACGTCTTCATTACGCGTCATAAACACTTTCATGTTCGGTTCACGCTTGATCAGCGCGCTGAGACGGCGCGCAATCTGTAGCACCACATCCTTTTCACGCGTTTTATTCTTACCGATAGCACCAGGATCTTCGCCACCATGACCTGGATCCAGCATGATCACCATCGGCCGATCGCGCCCCGCCTTACCGGCCTGGGGCGCTTGCGCCGGTAACGATCGCTCCAGATCCCCTTTGTTGTAATCCTCCAGCAATGCCAGCAGCGGATCATACTCTTCCCCCGTCCCACCTTGGGTAGGATAGAGATCCACCACCAGCCGATTGCGGTATTCAGCCACCGGAGCCAGGGTAAACATATTTGGGCTGACGCTTTGCTTAAGTTCCAACACCAATCTGACGGTATTTTTATCAAACTGGCCAACGCGCACCTGCTTCAGGTAAGGATCCTCCTTGCGTACCTGCCGCACCAGCCCTTTAAGCACGCTATTAAGGTGAACACCTTCAACGTCGATCACAATACGATCGGGATCGCTCAATGCAAACTGTTGGTACTTGAGAGGCACGTTGGATTCCAACGTCACGCGGGTGTAGGTCGAAGAAGGCCAGATACGAACGGCAATCACGTGCGAAGCAGCAGCAAAACCTACGCGACTCACGCTCAGCAACCAGGTTGCGGCCACCCCCTGTAAAAAACGACGGCGACCCAGATTGTGATTAGCGTTAGGCATAAGGCTCCAGCGATGATATCCCCTTCATACTTCAAGTTGTTTGACAAAAACGCATTGCGTTTTTGTCAAACAACTCGAATTATTTTGGGTATAACGAGTTAAAAAAACACCAAAAAGTGAGAATGACAAAAACTTTAACCAATACATCCGGGGCTGTCATCAGGAAATCTTTTTATGTTTTTTCAATTTATTAATGAATTAACTGAGTTAGCCAAGAATTCGATGCAAATTCCTGCTTGCCATCAAGGCAATAAAAGAATAAAAATACAAAAATACCGTATAAATATGCAAAAGAGGTTTTGCCGTGAAGGAACGTAGCACAGAGCTGGTCCAAGGATTCCGTCACTCAGTTCCCTATATTAATGCTCACCGTGGCAAGACGTTTGTCATCATGCTGGGTGGTGAAGCCATCGAACATGCAAATTTCTCCAATATCGTCAACGATATCGGGCTATTGCACAGTTTGGGGATCCGTTTGGTGGTGGTGTATGGCGCGCGCCCACAGATTGACAGCAATCTGGCACAGCACAACTATGAGCCGATTTACCACAAGCATACCCGCGTTACCGACGCCCACACGCTGGAACTGGTCAAGCAGGCCGCAGGGCTGTTGCAACTGGATATCACCGCACGGCTTTCCATGAGCCTGAACAATACGCCGCTGCAAGGAGCACACATCAATGTGGTCAGTGGCAACTTTGTCATTGCCCAACCGCTTGGTGTAGATGATGGCGTTGACTATTGCCACAGCGGCCGAATTCGCCGCATCGACGAAGAGGCTATCCATCGCCAGCTCGACAGCAATGCGATCGTACTGATTGGCCCGGTGGCGGTTTCTGTCACCGGTGAAAGCTTCAATCTGACCTCAGAAGAAGTGGCAACACAGCTGGCCATCAAGCTGAAGGCAGAGAAAATGATCGGTTTCTGCTCATCGCAAGGGGTAACCAATGCGGAGGGGGAAATCGCGCCCGAGCTGTTCCCTAACGATGCGCAAAAGCGCATTGAACAACTGGAAGCAAACGGCGATTACTATTCCGGCACCGTGCGCTTCCTGCGTGGTGCGGTCAAAGCCTGCCGCAGCGGCGTGCGCCGCAGCCACCTGATCAGCTATCAGGAAGACGGAGCGCTGGTACAGGAACTGTTTTCACGTGACGGTATCGGTACTCAGATCGTTATGGAAAGCGCCGAGCAGGTGCGCCGTGCAACGATCAACGACATCGGCGGGATACTCGAGCTGATCCGCCCGCTAGAACAGCAAGGTATTCTGGTGCGCCGCTCGCGGGAACAGTTGGAAATGGAGATCGACAAGTTTACGATTATCGAGCGCGATAACCTGACGATCGCCTGTGCGGCACTCTATCCATTCCCAGAAGAAAAAATTGGTGAGATGGCCTGCGTGGCCGTCCACCCGGATTACCGCAGCTCGTCGCGCGGCGAATTACTGCTGCAGAGGGTGGAGAGCCAGGCGCGGCAAATGGGCTTGCAAAAGTTATTTGTGTTGACCACGCGCAGCATTCACTGGTTCCAGGAACGTGGCTTTACCCCAGCCGAAGTGGACGTGCTGCCGATGCAGAAACAGGCGCTGTATAACTATCAGCGCCGTTCAAAGATCCTGCTGGCCGATCTGTAACCGTTTTACGGGCGCTGTATCACAGCGCCCTACTCTCTCGCCTGTAACCGTTCCGCCAGGCCGCTACGGCGCTGTGTCGGGGTGCGAATGGCGCTCAGCAAAACCTTGTCCGTAGCGTAAAGTGAAAGCTGCTGGCGTGCACGGGTAATGGCGGTATACACCAGCTCACGGGTCAGCACTGGCAGATAATGATTCGGCAGCACCAGCAACGTATGGTCAAACTCCGATCCCTGCGATTTATGCACCGTCATCGCATACGCGGTTTCATGTGCCGGTAAACGGCTCGGCTGCACCGATTTAATACTGCCGTCCGGTAGCTGGAAATGCACCCGCAGCTCACCTTCAGCACCGGGCAAGGCAATACCGATATCACCGTTGAACAACCCCAGTGCGCTATCGTTACGGCCAATCATCACCGGCCGCCCCAAATACCAACGCCCTGCGGGGCCAGGGTTACGGCGGATCAACCCCGCACGCTGCAACCCGCTTTCAATGCGTTCATTCAACCCGGTGACGCCAAATGGCCCTTCACGCAAAGCACACAGCACCTGAAAACGGCCAAAGGCTTTCAGTATCGTCGCAGCATCAGCCCCTGCGGCGACCCGTTTGAGATAATCACGGTATCCCGCCACACAGGCATCCAGCAGTTGCTGATAATCTTCGGTTTCTGCCAGTGGATAACCTGCCACATCCGCATAGCGGCCATTTAACGCCGCCATCGCCTGCTTGCCATCCCCCGCATTCACGGCCAAGGCTAACTGGCCGATGCCGGATTTGGCATCAAACCGATAGCTCTTGCGCAGCAGGCACAGGCTGTCGCGCACGGCAGCCCCCACAGGCTGCCCCTGTAACGCATAACCCGTCAAGCGAGCCAACTGCGCGGCTCGCTCTGCGCTGTAGCCCTGCTCGGCAAAACGACAGATATCCCCTAGCACCGCCCCCGCCTCCACCGAAGCCAACTGATCGCGGTCACCGAGGAATATTACCCGCGCTTCAGGCGGCAAAGCGGCAATCAGCCGTGCCATCATCGGTAAATCCACCATTGATGCCTCATCTACCACCAATACGTCCAGATGCAGCGGATTCCCACGGTGATAGCGCATCCGCTGGCTGTTGGGCTGCGCACCCAGCAGGCGATGCAAGGTGGCGGCTTCCACCGGGAACAGTGCCCGCTGCTCCGGCGTCAGTGGGAGTTGGCGGCTGGCGGTGCCCAATGATTCCGTCAACCGCGCCGCCGCTTTACCCGTTGGTGCAGCAAGCTGGATACGCAAGCGCGTATCGCCGCCAAGTTGTACCAGTGCCGCCAGTAATTTGGCTACGGTGGTGGTTTTACCGGTACCCGGCCCGCCAGAGATAACGGCAATGCGGCGGGTCGCCGCCACGGCCGCAGCGATCTTCTGCCAGTCCGCTTCATCTGCCGCCTCGCCAAACAGCTGATCGAGGATCGCGCGTAGCTGCCCCTCTTCAACGGCTTGTGGCACCGCATCGCTACTGATAAAAGCCGCAACTTCCCCCTCGCTTTGCCACATGCGCTGTAAATACAGCCGTTGCTGCTGCAGCACCATCGGCGTGGCTGAGTTGCCATCACTTACCGCTGCCGATGACGCCAGGCGTTGTTGCCAACGAGCCAAATCCGGTTGCCCCGCGGCCTGCCATGCGGCCAATGCCAGCTCTGGCTGGCGGCCGTTGAACAGGTTTTCTGGTGACAACTGATCCAACAGCAGGCAAACGTGACCGGCTCCCGCCTCTGCACTCAGACAGGCCGCTGCCAGCAGGAGCTCCGGCTCATCATGGCTGGCAACAATCTGGGCAAAATGCACATCCAACGGGCGCAATGCGCCCAACATCAGCGCCTGATTCAGGATCTCAATCATTGCCCCTCCTCTACGCTGCTGGCAGTACCGCTAAACAGACGATCCATCCCTTGCACCAGTGCTTCCTCCGGCCGACAGGTAAAAATCCCATTTCTTGGATGTTCAGCATCAACGCCGCGTAGAAACAGATAGATCACGCCGCCAAAATGGCGGCCGTAATCATAATCCGCCAAGCGATGCCCCAAATAGCGGTGCAACGCCAAAGTATAAAGCTGATACTGCAGATCGTAGCGATGCTCCGCCATTGCCTGTTCCATAGCCTGCTGGGTATAAGCACTGCTGTCTTCACCCAGCCAGTTGGATTTGTAATCCAGCAGATAGTATTTACCCTGCCAGCAGAACACCAGGTCGATAAAGCCTTTCAACATGCCCTGCACCTGCTGGAAATTCAGCTCAGGGCAACGAGCAGAAAGCGGATCGTAACGCTTTACCAGTCGATCCAGATCTTGAGCCTGCAACAGCCCGTTGATCGGCAAGTAAAACTGCATTTCCGCCTGCTTGAATTGCGGGGTGAGATCGGAAAGAGCGACCCCGCTGTCATTAAGCGGCGTATTCAGCAACACCTGCATCCACTCTTGCAACACCGGCAACCAACGATCCTCAAACCCCCGCTGCTGCAGCTGTTCCAACAAGGTTTTTTCATCAACCGGCTGCGTAAAATCCAGGGTTTCAAACAGGCTGTGCAGGAAGGTTCCTGGCGCTGCACCACGTGGGAAAGTGTGCGGGGTCAGTTGCGGTGCCTGTTCGGCCGCCTGTTCACCCGCAGCATCAACGTCCAACCGCGGCAACAGTTCCTGCATGCCTGCCGCCCCCTGCTGCAGCCCGGTATAGCTGGTCACGCGCCAGAAATCCTGCATCCGCCGCGAAAAGTGTTTTGCTGCCAATTCAGCCATTGCCGTTGTTTGAGGCTGCCAAGGCTGCTGATCGGGCACCTCCACCAGAGCGAGTCTAATGCCATCCGTCGCCAGCCGTTGCAGACACTCTTTCAGGTAAGTGGCATCACCGGCCTGCCCGCCCTGCACCAGATACCCCAGCGCACTGCGGTGCAGATCCGTCTCCCCCTGTTTTTTGCGCGTGCCCAAAAACAGCGGTGCGATACCAATACTGCAGTGATATACCGAGCGGGTCAGCGCCACGTACAGCAGGCGCAGGTCTTCCGCCAGCCGTTCTTCTTCGGCCCAGCCCATGCTCTCATCATCAGCGTTGAGATCCAGCAGCGCCTGAAAAGTTTGGCGATCGTGGTACAACGCCTGCTGCTGTTGACGGAAGTTACCGACAAAAGGCAACCATACCAGATCGAACTCCAGCCCTTTTGACTTGTGGATGGTAATCACCTGCACCAGATGGCGATCGCTTTCCAGCCGCAGTTGCTGATTATCCGATTGGCGATTTGGCTGAGCGATCTGTTGTGCCAGCCAGCGTACCAACGCATGTTCACTATCCTGCTGCGCCGCCGCTTCCTGCAACAGTTCGCCTAAATGCATCACATCCGTCAAACGCCGCTCACCGCCGGGGCTGGCCAACAGGTTTTCCGCCAGATGACGCTGGGCCATAACCTCACGCAGCATCGGCAAAACGCCGCGCCGCTGCCAGTGGGTGCGATAGGCATCAAACTCGTTGACCAGCGCGTCCCAAGCCTGCTCATTCTGATTCAGGTTATCCAGCGCCAACGCATCCAGCCCAAGCAACCCGGTCGCAATTGCGCTGCGCAAAGTGCGTTCCTGCTCGGGTGCCAGCACCGCCTGCAGTAACCACAGCAGATCTTTGGCTTCTGGTGTATCAAATACGCTGTCGCGATTGGAAAGGTAAACCGAGGGAATGGCTAACGCGCTGAGCGCATCGCGCACCAACGCCGCCTCGGCACGGCTACGCACCAGAATAGTGATATCCGACGCCTGTACGCTACGGCGCTTATCACCCTGCACCAACCAGGCCTCTCCGGCCTGCCCGGCGCTGAGCCAGTCGCGGATCTGCATCGCGCACCAGCGCGCCATCAATTGTTGGTAATCGCTTACTCCAACCCCTTCCCCTTGCTGCAACCAAAACTGCATAGCCGGTTGTGGCTTGTTCTGCCATTCAAACACCAGCCCCTGATTTTTTTGCGCGGCAGCCACATCAATAAATGGGATCTGTTTGAACAGAAAAGGGTTTTCCACCTGAGCAAACAGCTTGTTCACACTGCCCACCATCGCCGGTGATGAACGCCAGTTGGTTTCAAGCGTATAGTGGGCACTTACCTCTGAACGAGCACGCATATAGGTGAAGATATCCGCACCGCGGAAAGCGTAAATCGCCTGTTTGGGGTCACCAATCAGCAGCAAACCGCAATCTGGCTGGCCAAGATAAAGTTTTTGAAAGATACGGTATTGCTGGGGATCGGTATCCTGAAACTCATCGATCATCGCCACCGGATAACGCTGGCGAATCGCCTGAGCCAGTTGTTCACTACCGGCACTTTGCAGCGCCGCGTCCAGCTTGCTGAGCAGATCATCAAACCCCAGCTCGGCACGCTGACGTTTTTCTTGCGCAATAGAAGTGCGTATCTCACTTAATGCACGAGCCATAATCAGGTCGCGCAGCGTTAAAGGTTCAGCAAACAGTTCATCAATCGCCACAAACAGCGTGTGGCGTGGCGCTTCCCCTTTTTTGGTTTTCTCCAGCAATACTGACTGACGGAATTTCTCCAACTCTTTAGGCAACTGATAATCCTGCGTGACCTGCCCGGCCCATTCACCGACCTTATTCAGCCAATTGGGCAAGTGTTTACTGCTATAGCTGCGCTTATCGACACCCGACTGGCTGATGAACGCCTCCAGTTCCCCCGCATTGGCCTGCCACAGCGTTTTGATGGCATCAATACGTGCCACTATCTGTTCATGGCGCACCAAGACCGTTTCATCATCTTTCGGCGGCTGACGCAATGCCGGGGCTTCCCCCTGCAAATAACCGGCAAGATCGCTTAATAACGCCTCCGGGCCGCTCCACTCCTGGCTTACGGCTCTTGCCACGTTCAACGGCAAAGGGTAGCAATGACGCCGCCAGAAATCCGCGCAGGCCTGGCGGCGCAGCGGTAGCTCATCCTGTATCAGCGTTTGTTCAAACAACATGCCGGACTCGAAGGCATTGTGAGTGAGCATTCGCTGACAGAAGCCGTGAATGGTGTAGATCGCCGCTTCGTCCATCTGCCGTTCTGCCGCCAGCAGTTGCGCTGCCGCATCAGACAGATCGCCAATTTCTGCCATCAGTGAAGAAAATAGCGGATCGTCACTTCGCCCGCGCACGCAGGCAATTCGCAATGCATGAATATTGCTGCGGATGCGGCCACGCAACTCCTCGGTAGCCGCCTCGGTAAAGGTCACCACCAGAATTTCTTCTACCGTCAGAGGGCGATGAAAAGCCGCTGCCTGGCCCAGGCCAAGCAGCAAACGCAGATAAAGCGCCCCAATGGTAAAGGTTTTGCCGGTTCCTGCCGAAGCTTCGATCAGCCGCTCACCAAACAGCGGTAACGTCAGCGCATCAAGCCTCTGGGGAACAACGGTCGTCATGGTGTCGTCACCTGACGTGGCAGCGTTTGTTGCAAGGTAGAGGTATTAGGGTAAGTCACCCAGCCTTCACCCGGCGTGGCAAAATCGGCCTTTTCCTGGCTGCTGCCACTCACCTGTGACAACACGGCCAACCCTTGCGGCTGAATAACCGCCTGATGGAAATAGTCCGCCAATTTGGCCGGCGTCAGAGCCGCGATCTGTTCAATCAGCTTCTGACGGGTATCGAAGGCGAAATTACCGCGATCAAAATCATTACTGAAGCGCCCCGCCTCCTCGGACAAAGTTTGTGGCCGCTGTTTCAGTTCATTGATCATTGCCTGCTTGTACTGGGTGAAATCAGCCTCACTCATCTCACGCAAACGTTTTTCAGCCTTGGGATAGAAATCCTGATAACGCTGATAGAGATGAGCGGGCTGCTTGCTGTTGCTTTGCAGCAGGAAACCAACCCCCCACTGACGGCCGACCGAGGTGGCAAAAGCGAACACGGCATAACCGAGCTGCTCCTGAGTACGCAACTGGCTGTAGAACCAAGGCTGGATGATCTGCCCCAGCAACGAGCTATAAGCCATGCTGGCTACTTCGTCGTAACCGATAGGCACATATACCGCCGCCAGCGCCGAGTCGGTGCTGCTGCCAGGACGCTGCAGATTTGCCAACTGATTCTTGGCAACCACCACATTCTCACCATGCCACCAGGTGACACCGGTACAACCCAGGTCCTGTTTCAGCGTAGAGGCCAGCGTATCTACCTGCTGTTTGCTCATGTTGCCGACCACCAGCAGTTCTGGCGTGGCTTCAGTCATCAAGCTGTCGCGGTAGGCCAGCACATCCTTCAGCGTCAGCGTTTTCAGCACTTCCCTCCGCTCACTGCGCTCGGTATACGGCACGCGCGAAAGCATCTGCACTGGTTGGATCGCCAATTCAAACGCTTTGCCCTTCTCGGCTGCATCCAACTGCTCCAGATACCAGGATTTAGCCTGCGCCAGCTGTTCTTCCGTTGGCGTGAAACTGGAATAACCTTGAATCAGCGAGGTCAGCAACTGCGGTAAACGCTGGGTAAAGCCGTTGGCATTAAACATCAGGCCATTGTTTGGCGAAGTAGAGAAACTCAGCCCACCAACGGAGGCCTGATAGCTCAACTGATCGAGCGACAGACCAGCCAAATAATCCATCAGGGAAAACAGCACCTGATTACGCGCAGAATCCATGGTTTTGGGATTGCGTAGGGCCACGGTGACATCGGCCTTGGGCTCATCGGCAAAGTAACGGCTCGGCATATACAACACGCGCAGGCCCGGCTGATTCACCACCATTTCTGGCTTGGTAAATTCATGCAACGGAGCGTTCAGCGTAAAATCATCTGGAATATAGGGGTTCAACGTTGGCAGAGACAGCGCGATCCCTTGGCTCAAGCGCTGCCACTTTTCGAAACGTTCCGGCGTAATTTTATCCACCTGATAAGGGGCTTCAACGAAGTAAGCCGTCTTGTTATGCGGTTCGTCCGGGCTGATAAACCAGATACGCGCATTCTGCGGCGTCATCTGGTCCAAACGTTCTGCGACCGCTTTCGGATCAAAACGATCCGCCAGATACGGGGCATCCAGCGTATGTTCGATCGGCACACGCAGCATGGTATCCACCAACCATTCGATATAATCCATATTGCGGGTAATCGACGGGTAGCGGAAATCCAGATTCAGAACATTGGCAATCTCATCAAAATAGCTTTGTTTGATCCCTTCGCTGCGCAGCATGCTCAGATAGCTGAAGATGGCCGCAACCACTTTGTCACGCTCCTGCAGGCCTTTGTCAGTCAGCGAAACGCTGATGGAGAAAATCCCCCCGTTGCGGTCCACCATGGGATCGGCACCGGCGTTGATCGCATCGGCCAGCCCCTGTTTCTGCAACCAATCTGAAAGCGTATTCTTGCTGCGGTTACCAATCAGGTAGCTGATATAGGTATCGGTTTTACTGCGAAATTCCGCGCTGTTATTGTCAATGCGAAACTCAACTTTCAATTGTTTACGTGGCTGCGCGGGCACGTAATGAATAATGATGCCCTGCTGCTCAGGGGTGACAGCAGGAACGGTGATCGGCGGCACCTGCGCCTCACGATTCGGTATACGGCCAAAGGTTCTGGCGGCCAGCTCCGCCATTTCAGCCAATGGCTGGTTGCTGTATAACACCCCCATCATCAGGTTGGCAGAATAATAGCGCTGGTAAAAACGGGTCAGTTCATCGTGCAATTTACTGCCTGGCTTGTCCGTCAGAGTCTCAAGATTACCACCGGCAAAACGGGCACTGGGGTGCTCAGGGTTCAGCGTTTCGGCACCAACCTGGGCCATACGCATGCCGTCGCGAGAACGTGCCATCGTCAATTCTGCATTCACCGCATTGCGTTCACGATCGGCATTCACCGGATCCAACAGCGGTTCAGCAATGGCATCGGCCATACGATCCACCGCGGGCTCCAATGCGTTATTTTCCACCTCCAGATAATACGCGGTGCGGTAAGATGCAGTGCTCGCATTGTGGCTACCGCCGTGTTTTTTCAGGAATTCAGCAAGATTTTCCGCTTCTGGATAGCGTTTGGATCCCATCAAGACCATATGCTCAAGGTAATGAGCCAATCCAAGCTGGCTGACAGGGTTTTCCAGCGACCCGACCGGTAACGCCAGCGCTGCCAGTGATTTGGGAGCCTGCGCGTCGGAAACCAGCAGCACCGTCATCCCATTCGCCAATTTGATGGCCTGGTAATGGCGCGGGTCGTGCTCGCTTTTGTGGATCTTTTCCGCCAGCGGTTGCCATCCTTGAGTGGCCCAGCTTAATGGTACCCAAAACATAACCAACAATACTAACCCAGTAATGCGGGCCAACTGTTTGCGCATATCCAAAATAAACCCCTATTCTTTTGCCATTACGCCAACTCCCTTGACGCTAACGACACTCTGCAAAACGACACAACGAAAAGTGATGCCCAAGAAATTTCATGTTACACGGACTGAAAGACTTCGAGTCTATGCCTGTACGCCATGTAAGACCGGAAACAATCCTAATGGTTGAATATAAACTCAGCTATTTTTTATCATCTCCACCCCACCAGTACCACCCAAGGATTATCATCCGAGGTTATTACGCGCCAGCGGTAGCAGGTAACGTTCTGTTTCGCAGAGAATTTGATCAAGATAGTTGTTATCCATCTGCCGGAAAACGCGCTGGATAAAGGGATCGGCCCCTTCTCCCGGTATCCGCTGATCCCCCTGCCAGGTTTGCAACAGCTTGGCGCGCGCTTTGATTTGCACTTCTTCAGCCCAATCAATCTGCTGCGTTTCCGCCTGGTAGCACTGGCTCAACCACGCCCAACCGCTTTTGTTCAGCAGCATCAAAGGCTGTGATAAACCACGCTGATAACCGGCAACCAACTCCACCAACCGATCATGGGCCTCTTCGGCGGAAAGCGCTGCAAAGCGCCAGGTGGAGTCCTTGCGCCCGAACATGCGGCTGGTTCCCGTACCACCGGCGCAGCAATACACCAGGTGCTCCAACCAAAGCAAAATACCGTCTACGGCTGAAAGCGTGGCAGGCCGCCAACGCAGCAACCCATCCTCTTGGACTTGGTGCAACCAGCCGCTGATACGCGTACCTGCAACCTCAATATCCAGCTCCAGGCTGTTGTTTTCCTGCCGCTCACTGCGCACCCGCTCAGCCAGTTCATGCATCTCTTCCTGCTGCGTTTGCCAGTAAATCTCGCCAAATGCCCCATAGGGTAAAGCGCCGGCAGCGCGTACCCGCTGGAATAACCGCGCTGTATCTTCTTGCTCTATCAGGGTATTCAGCAGTTGGCTGTTAAATTGATAGCGGCTGAGGTTATCCAGAATAAAAGGCTCTTCTTCCGGCAGATCGATCTCTTCTAGCATAAAGTTGACGCCAAGACGGAGCTGGAAAAATGCCCGTATTGGATGGCGGTAAAAACGCAGCAACTCATCCAGCGAGATCTGTGCGTTATCTTCAACCTGCAGCGGCTGATTAAACGCCGGATAGGCCGCCCCACGGCCATCTGCCGCGGGTAGCCACTCTGCGGCATAACTTTGTGTTTCACTCCCTGGCTGGAAGTTTTCGGCAGCAAACGGCATCCGGCTGTGCCACTTAAGCAAATGTTCACCCACCCGGTGCGCACTGGCATCGGCATCGCAGGCTTCATCACCCGGTAAACAATAGCTCTGCTCCAGATATTCCAGCAGTTCGGTCACCAGCACCGAAGGATAGCGTGCGCTGTTATCCTGGATCGAACGGCCGATAAAGCTGATGTAAAGCCGTTGCTGGGCTGAAAGGATCGCCTCCAGGAACAGATAGCGGTCATCGTCACGGCGGCTGCGATCGCCACGCTTCACCTGTTGAGCCATCAGGTCAAACCCCAACGGCGGCAGGGTGCGTGGATAAACCCCATCGTTCATCCCCAACAGGCAAACCACCTTGAACGGAATGGAACGCATCGGCATCAGGGTACAGAAGTTGATCTGCCCGGCCAGAAAACGCTGGCTAATACGTTGCTGATCGAGCCGGGCCGCCAGTTCATTGCGCAGCAGCGTCAACGGCACCCTATCGGGATAGCGTGCCGACAACCCGTAACCGATAATCTTTAGCCAGTCCTCTTCAATGCGTGCAAGTGCTTCTTCTGTTTCTCTGTCGGTTTGGAAGAAGCTATCAAGCAAGCGACGGCACAGGGGTAACCATTCGCTCAACGATCGCTCTTCACTCAGGATCTTTCGCCAGTCACTGAGCTGAGACAGCAGATCGGCCAGTTGCCCGGCCAGTTCGGCAACCAATCCGCTCGATTCGTCATACGGCAGCACGCCTTGCCAATCACCTGCGTTACTGTCCATCGCATATCCCAACAGCATGCGGGTAATGCCAAACCGCCAGGTGTGTTGGCCAGTTGCTGGCAATGCCAGTTCACGCACGTTGTCATCATCCAACCCCCAACGCACACCTGCCTCCCCTACCCAATGGCGCAGCAGGCGCAACCCCTCTTCCTGAATCGAAAAACGGGCCGCCAATGCTGGCACCTCCAGCAGTGCCAACACCTGCTCGGAAGTAAAACGGCTCTGCGGCAGATCGAGCAATGAGATAACAGCCTGTAAAGCAGGATGCGCCTGGCGGGCTTTGCGATCGGAGATGGCAAACGGCAGATAGCGTTCGGCAGAGGCATTGCCGAAAACGGCCTGAATATAGGGGGTATAGCTGTCGATATCCGCCACCATCACGATGATATCGCGCGTAGTCAGTTGCGGATCTTCGGCCAGCATAGCCAGCAGGTGGTCGTGCAACACTTCAACTTCACGCTGCGGGCTGTGGCAGGCGTGCAGGCTGATCGAACGATCCTGCGGATCCAACAGGCGTTTATGGCCGCTGTATTCAAAGGTTTCCAACGTAGTGCCGATCACCGCGTGGTCTTCCAGCTCCAGCATGTCGTGCTGGATGGCGTGCAGCAGGCCGTCTGGTGGAATATCGACAAAAGCATCAATTTCCTGCACGGTATCCATCTGCGACAGCAAATACAGATGGTCACGCCCCAGTTTGCCCCATGAAGCGAGCAGCGGATTACTCAGTTGCTGCTCACCTTCGGCATCAAACAACTGTGCTGCCTGCTCTGGCTGGCGGAATAACCCTTGTTCCCGCGCCTGATGGTAGTGGCGGCGTTTGCGGCTTTGCAGGCGGGCAAGGAACGCATAATCCTGAATATCCCCCCAGTAATAACGGCAGGGATTGGTAAACATCAGGTGGATATCAATATGCTTGCCGAGCGCCTGTAGTGCTTCCAGATAGACCGGCGGCAAGGCTGAGATACCGCAGATAAACACGCGGGGTGGCAAACCGGCCGGACATTGTTCAGCATTTTCCAACGCGCTGATAAAGCGCCGATATAAATTGGCGCGGTGCCACTCTGCCTGCCCCAGTTCATCCGTGTACTCAACCAATCTGCGCCACAAGGCTGCCTGCCATTGCTGGGCCTCCGCCAAACCTTCAACAAGCTCTTGGCGTTGCCAGCTTTCCAGCCACTGCGGGCGATAAACCAGGTATTGGTCAAACAGATCTGCCACTCTGCCAGCAAGCTGGTGGATCTTGCGCTTATCGCCATCATCAGTAAGGTAATGCTGCAAGGATGCAAACTCGGGCTGCACCAGCATCTCTGGCAGCAGCCACATCAGCTTCCAGGTCATGGCATCTTTGCTGAAGGCGCTCTCTTTGGGGATCCCCGGTAAAACCTTAGTGAACATATCCCAGATAAAGGTTGCGGGCAGAGGGAAAGTGATATTCGCCGCGATCCCCAACTGTTCTGCCAGTTGCATTTGCAGCCACTGCGCCATGCCGGGGCTTTGTACCAGCACCACTTCCTGCTGAAAAGGATCGGCCAAGGGCTCTCTGGTTATCAACGTACTGGTCAGCGTTTTCAGTAAGTCCAACTGATTGGAGTGATAAACCCTAAACATGCTGCTCCTTTAAACCGAATAAATTAGGCGCTCTGATTAACGATCAAGGCAATACCATCGGCTAAGTTCAACCTGCTGCCGCAGTGGTGTTTGTATTTTTACCGTGCGCCGCTGGCAAGGAGCTTCCACCCGCTGGGTTTCAATTTCACGCCGCCAGTTCGAAGGTAAAGGCACGGTATTATCCTGCGTCAGCGCCCCGGCGTTAAACATTTCCAACTGATGATGCGCCAGCGACCAAGCTTGTCGGTATTGCCATTGCCGCTGAAAGGACTGCAACAAAACCTGCTGATATTGTAACAGCCCCAGCAGCGACACCGCGAATAACAATGCCGCAATCAATACTTCAGGCAGGCTAAACCCCTGCTGCCCCTGTAGATGGGGGATTTTAGTCGGCACAGTCACTCTCTTTCTTCTCCGGGCAGAAATCGAGCCAGCCCCCTTTTTCCGCCTGCAGTTGGATGTCTCCTGCCGCACTGGTTTCGCTAGCCAGTTGGTATAACCACAGCGGTTCTGCATCGGGGAGCACTCCCGCGCCGCGTACTACCACGATACCGGCCCGGGAAGATCGCCGAGCACAGGCTTGCAGCGCATCGGTAGGCTGTTGACGACATTGCCATCTGGTGGCAGTGAGCTGCTCACGGGGCCAATGCTGCACCAGCCCCCAGCTCAAGGCAGAAGCCGCCTGATTGTAGGCGCGTAAATAACGCTGCTGATCAACCGCCAGCAACAGGGCGCTGTCCAGTTGCCGCTGCTGGGCATTGAGCAGCATCAATCCCATCACCAACAGCAGCATCACGGCTGCCAGCGTGCTACCACCTTGCTGTGTCTGCATGCTCAGAGAGCCTCCATACTGACCACCCACTCCAGGCGCTGCTGAATATCTTCCCGCACGCTTGACCGCCCCCCAAGGCTGAACAACACCAACGACTTGCCGTCATGACCGGCAGTTTCACTGATGGAAAAGGTGTTAATGCGCACCTCTTCCGGATCGTGCAAGCGCTCCCAGCCGTTACCCCGGCAGTGGGTAACACCACGCTGCCCCTCCAACGCCCCGGCTCGCAGGCGATAAGCGAAATACTCGGCATCACCGCTATTTTCCCAACGGCCATTTTGATTAAGGTCATAAGCGACAATCACGCAACTGTTTGGAACTTCGCCTTCCGCATTGCCGATCAAAAACGCCTGCCCCTGGCACTGCCCGGCACAAAACCCAGCACGGCGCAGATCTTTTTCAATACCGAAAGCCAACTGACGCAAGACCAGTTCCAAGCGGTAATGGCGACCCGCGTCGGCGGTTTGCAGGCGCAATACCGGCAAAGCCTTGGCGGCAGCGAGCGCAATCAGGCTGCCAAACGTCATCGCCAGCATCACTTCTGGCAAAGTAAAACCTTGTTCTAAGGCTGGCACAGGGCGATCCCTCGAATAACCGTGTCTTCACTGCACAACCGCAGGCGCCCTCTGGCAGACAGCACCAGGCGGATGCGGCCTGCCCCATTGCTCAACAAGATATGCCCGGCCTGCGCGTTGTTACGTAACCCATAAAAACCCATCTCTTTTTGGGTGAAATCCTGTAGTTGCACATCTATGTCGACCGGAGTAAACACCCGTCCAGGCGCAGAATCGCAGCGCGTTGCCGTTGTACCACTCCCAACACACCAAGGCTCCCCCTGCCTGAACCACAGCAAGGCATTACGGTTGTGCCAGTTGGCATCAGCCTGCAGGCGCGTCAGGAAAGCCAGCAGTTGCTGGGCCGTCTGTTCCAGCCGCAATGCCTGTTGATAAAGCTGCCACTGGCTGACACCCCACGAGGTCAACATGCCAGCCAGTAACATCACTACCAGCAGTTCAATCAGCGACAGGCCCTGCTGGCGGTGGCCATAGCGGTATGGATATCGGTTCATCTGGCGAGTGTAATGTGCCGCATTGTCGGCTGCACAAGCGTTTACTCAGGCTGGAAAATGCCACGCAAAGTTTTTATGCACTTAACAAGAAAACCGCGAAAAACGCGCGCGGCTTCGCATTGCTGGCGAAGGAAGGAGAGAAGAAGTGAGTGATATAAAGAATAAGGGCTCAGTCATCAATCAACTGAGCCCTTTCAGCTATCAAAGGATATCAAATGGCAACGGGTGCCTTGATCGCCGGATGCGGGTCATAGCCTTCAATCTCGAAGTCTTCGAAACGATAGTCAAACAACGACTCTGGCTTACGCTTAATCACCAGCTTAGGCAGCGCGCGCGGCTCACGCGTCAATTGCAGTTGGGTCTGCTCCATGTGATTGCTGTACAGATGGGTATCCCCGCCGGTCCAGACGAAGTCGCCTACGTCAAGATCGCACTGTTGCGCCATCATATGCACCAGCAACGCGTAGCTGGCAATGTTGAACGGCAGCCCCAGGAACACATCGCAAGAGCGCTGATACAGTTGGCAGGAGAGCTTGCCATCGGCCACGTAAAACTGGAAGAAAGCATGGCAGGGTGCCAACGCCATCTGGTCCAGTTCACCCACGTTCCACGCAGAAACGATGATACGGCGTGAATTCGGATCCTGTTTCAACTGTTGCAACACGTTGCTGAGCTGATCGATCTGGCGGCCATCTGCCGCGCCCCAGGCACGCCATTGCTTGCCATAGACCGGGCCAAGATCGCCGTTCTCATCGGCCCACTCATCCCAGATCGTGACTTTATTTTCACGCAGATAGGCCACGTTGGTTTCACCATTCAGGAACCACAGCAGTTCATGAATAATCGAACGCAGGTGACATTTTTTAGTGGTTACCAGCGGAAACCCTTCTTGCAGGTTGAAACGCATCTGGTGGCCGAAAATCGACACCGTGCCTGTGCCGGTACGATCGGCTTTAGCGGTGCCCTCGGCGAGCACTTTATTCATCAAATCCAGATACTGTTTCATTTTTCCTCACGACAGTTGTTGCTGCGGGCGACGACGGTACGCCCAGATCATCATAATCACACCGGCCACCACCATCGGTATGGACAGTATTTGCCCCATGCTGATCACGCCATCAAACAGACCAAGCTGGGCATCCGGTTGGCGGAACGCCTCAACGATAATGCGGAATACGCCATAGCCAATCAGGAACAGGCCAGAAACCGCCCCCATCGGACGTGGTTTGCGGATAAACAGGTTCAGAATGATAAACAGCACCACGCCTTCCAGCACCATTTCATACAGTTGCGACGGATGGCGCGGCAACACACCGTACTGGTTCAGTATTGGCAACAGGCTCGGATCGGCGGCGGCAATGGCGATATCTTCATTACGAGAGCCGGGGAACAACATGGCCCAAGGCGTATCCGTGGTCACTCGCCCCCAAAGCTCACCGTTGATGAAGTTACCCAAACGGCCAGCGCCCAAGCCAAACGGGATCAGGGGCGCAATAAAATCAGAGACCTGGAAGAAGGTGCGCTTGGTGCGGCGGGCGAACCACAGCATCGCCAGGATCACCCCTAGCAGGCCGCCGTGGAATGACATCCCGCCGTCCCAGACCTTGAATAAGTACAGCGGGTTATCCAGAAACAGCGGCAGATTATAGAACAACACATAACCTACACGGCCACCGATAAATACGCCGAGGAAACCGGCATACAACATGTTTTCCGCTTCGTCCTTGGTCCAGCCGCTGCCGGGCTTGTTGGCGCGGCGTGCCGCCAGCCACATGGCAAAAATAAAGCCTACCAGGTACATCAGGCCGTACCAGTGCAAGGAAACCGGGCCGATGGAAAAAATCACCGGATCAAATTTAGGAAACGCCAGATAGCTATTGCTCATCTATCACCACAACATGTCTGTTATTCTTCCCCATCTGGGGGCGGCAGGTGCCAAACGCGGCATCGGAGGGTTCCCGATGAATGTCGAGTTGCAGCCAAGTCACGCATCATAACATAGGGTTAACGGCGTCCGGGCTGGGCTGCAGGGAAAAGTTCTGTAAAAACGCTACTCAACGGCCACCGCGAATCAGCCCGCCCATACCACGCCGCTCCATAAAGGCCGCCACCTGATGGCGCACTTCAGTGGTCATCTGGGCACCCAGCACGCGCTGAACCAAACCTTCGGCATCGGACAGCTCGATATTACGCAGCAGGTATTTAATCCGCGCTACGCTGCGCCCGTTCATGCTCAGATTACGGTATCCCATCCCCACCAGCAGCAGAGCACCCATCGGATCGCCTGCTAGTTCGCCACACAGGCCAACCTGCAACCCGGCGGCCGAACCCTGATCGATGATCAGCTTCAACACCTGCAGCATGGCAGGGTGCAGGCTGTCGTAGAGCAATGCCACCCGGGTATTATTGCGATCTACCGCCAACAGATACTGAGTCAGATCGTTGGTGCCTACCGAGATAAAATCAACACGCCCGGCCAGGTAAGGGAGCAGGAAAATCATCGACGGCACTTCCAGCATCACGCCGATCCGCGGTTTGGGAATGTCATATCCCAACACTTCTTCCACTTCGCGCCCGGCGCGATCGATCAGGCGTTTTGCCTCGTCAACCTCTTCCAGGCTGGTGATCATCGGCAGCAGAATCCCCAGATTACCGCTGCTGGCATTGGCACGCAGCATGGCACGCACCTGAACGAGAAAAATTTCCGGCTGATCCAGCGTCACACGGATGCCGCGCCACCCCAGGCAGGGGTTTTCTTCGCTGATCGGCATATAAGGCAGCTGTTTATCTGAGCCAATATCCAGCGTGCGCAGCGTGACCGGTTTGTTCGGGTAAAGCTGCAACATGCCTTGATATTGTGACACCTGCTCTTCTTCCGAAGGGAAACCGCTTTGCAGCATGAACGGGATCTCGGTCCGATACAGACCCACGCCATCCACGCGCCCGCCGAGCAGTTGTTCATGCTCTGGGCTAAGACCTGCATTCAGCATGACCTGAATGCGCTCACCGGTTTTCAACTGTGCCGGTTGCTCAACGTCATCTTCCGCCAGCTTGCTGAGTTCCAGCTCTTCGCTGATCAGGCGCTGATACTCCTGCACCAGAACCGGTTCAGGATCCACCAGCAGTTCACCACGATAACCGTCAACAATCAGCATCCGCTGCGCCAGCAGTGCTGGCTGGATGTCGGCCCCCATCACCGTCGGTACGCCCATCGCACGCACCAGGATCGCCGCGTGGGAGTTGGCTGCACCATCGCGCACCACCACGCCCGCCAGGCGATCCGGCGGCACTTCAGCCAACAGGGTGGCAGTCAGTTCATCGGTCACCAGCACAAAGCGTGCAGGCCACTGGGTGGTGCTCTGGGTGGTATCGTCGAGGTGAAATAACAGGCGTTGGCCGAGCGCACGCAGATCGCTGGCACGCTCACGCATATAGGTATCCTGCAAGGTGGCAAACTGTGCGGCAAAGGCTTCAATCACCTGTTTGACCGCCCATTCGGCTACCGAACCGGCATCGATTTCGGCAAACAGCTCGCGCTTGAGGCGGGCATCGTTCAGCAAGTGGGAATAGAGATCGAAAATCGCCGCGCTCTCTTTCTGCGAACTGGCAGAAAAGCGCTTGCTGAAACGGCGGAATTCCGCTCCCGCCTCTTCGAGAGCCTGCATCAGGCGTTCACGCTCACTGACCGTATCCAGCGTTGAGGCTTTGTAGACCTGATCGAGTGAAGGCTGGCTGCTGTCCAGCCAGCCTTCGGCGACGGCCACCCCGGGGGAAGCGGCCAGCGCGCGGATACGCGTCTGGCGATACTGACCAAAAATAGCATTCAGTTGTGATTGAGAAAGGATTCCGGCCATTTGCGTGGCCAGGGTCACCAGAAACGACTCTTCACTCTCGTCGAACTGGCGCAGTTCCCGCTGCTGTACCACCAGCACACCCAGCAGTTGACGGCGGTGGATAATCGGCACACCGAGGAAAGAGCGGAACTTGTCCTCTTTCACCTGCGGAACATATTTGAAACTGGGGTGGCTCTGGGCATCTGCCAGGTTGATCGGCTCCGCCCTGCGCCCCACCAGCCCGACCACGCCCTCATCAAAAGCCAGCGCGATGGTGCGCCCGCGCGGCTTTTTCAACCCGCGCGTCGCCATCAGGTAGTAGCAGCGGCGATCGTTATCTGCCAGATAAATAGAACAGACTTCGGTATCCATCGCCAGACAGGTTTCATTGACCAAAAGATCCAGCGCATCTGTCAGATTAGCCGCTGCGGCCACTTTCTCAACAATTTCTCGCAAGCGCGTGAGCATAGTCTGCTTGACTTAACCTCTCTTTCGGCGATAAGCGGGAACCTGCCGCTGCGCCGCCAGTTCCTGCATTGGCATGACGGTCACGGCAAATTCTTTCATAACCCGGCGATACACGTCACGTTTGAACGACACCACCTGGCGCACCGGATACCAGAAGCTCACCCAGCGCCAACCGTCAAACTCCGGCGTACTGCTGCGCTGCATATTGATATCCGCATCATTGCACATGAGTTGCAACAGAAACCATTTCTGCTTTTGGCCGATACAAACCGGCTTTGTGTCCCAACGCACCAAACGTTTTGGCAATTTATAGCGCAACCAGTTGCGGGTTGAAGCCAGGATACGCACATCCTTTTTGTTCAACCCCACTTCTTCGAACAGCTCACGGTACATCGCTTGCTCGGGGGTTTCGCCAGGGTTTATTCCCCCTTGGGGAAACTGCCAGGAGTGCTGACCGTAACGGCGGGCCCATAGGACCTGCCCCTGACGATTACAGATTACGATACCAACATTCGGGCGGTAGCCATCATCATCGATCACCGGACTACCTCGATAAGCATAAATTCGTATAGATAACCTGATTGTTTCACACAAGCTACAGGCGGTAAACCACTGCTTTGCAACGCGGCGCGCCGGATAACATTGGGATAACTCACAGATAATGGCAAAGTTATAAACATGCACCACGCTTTTACGCCGTTTTTATTCACTTTTTCTGTGGATAGGTATGTGAAGAACTCCATGGATAAGCCGGTAAAACTTCATGGAACCCAAAGCCCCCCGTGATAAAGAGTTTAAATTACTTCATATAAAACATAATATTAAACACATAAAACCACTTATATACAGGGCAAAAATGTGATCTATGCACGGTAAGGATCCTTCTCTGGCGAAAGATCCACCAGCGTTGATTTTATCCACAGATTATCCGCCTGAGTTACACACAAAACGGACAAATTCGCAAAAAAGTGCCTGCGTCAAGGCTGTAAATCAAACCAGTGATCGGTAAAATTTCGGGTTATCCCATAAATCTGTGGATAAATAGGTGTAAGATCCTGTTCATTGTCGGTGGCTTCAGGTGCACAAGCACAGAGTACGATTTTTTATCTGCTGCCGTTTTGGAAAAAAGTCATGAAAAATCATGCTACTATCATTCTTTCTGCTTGTTTCATTCCGCTGCTTTCGGTTGTGAACAAATGCAGTGCATTTTTTAACCAGAATTCACAGGTTTGATTTATGGCGTTTTTATCCCCGCTTCCCCCTCCACCGGAAAATGAACAGCAGCTGTTTGAACGCGCGCAGGCACTGGCCGGTTTCAGCTTGGGTGAACTGGCTGGCCGTGCACAAATTGTGATCCCCAACGATCTGAAACGCGATAAAGGCTGGGTAGGGATGCTGTTGGAGCTGTACCTGGGAGCGATGTCCGGCAGCAAACCGGAACAGGATTTCCCTGAACTGGGTATCGAGTTGAAAACCATCCCGGTGGATGCCGCCGGTAAACCGCTGGAAACCACCTTTGTCTGCGTGGCACCGCTCACCGGCAACAGCGGCGTAACCTGGGCGAACTGTCATGTGCGCCACAAGCTGGCGCGGGTGCTGTGGATACCGGTGGAAGGCGAGCGGCAAATCCCGCTGGCGCAACGCCGCATCGGTTCACCGCTGTTATGGCAACCGAATCAGGAAGAAGAGGATATGCTGCGCCGCGATTGGGAAGAACTGATGGATCTCATCGTGCTCGGCCACGTAGAGCGCATTACCGCACGCCATGGCGAGGTGCTGCAACTGCGGCCGAAAGCCGCCAACAGCAAAGCCTTAACCGAAGCCATTGGCGAGCAGGGCCAGCCGATTCTCACGCTGCCACGCGGTTTCTATCTGAAAAAAAGCTTTACGAGCGCGCTGCTGGCAAGGCACTTCGCGATCTAGCCGATTTCTCTGTTCGGTATTTATCCCGAAAAGTCGCCATTTTCTGAAGATTGCAAGTAAAATAATCAAAGCGCGTAGGTTATTTCTTATTATGTTGATGTAACGTTTAAGTTAACGTATCGCCATCACAATAAACGCGTATAATTCCCGCTTCATTTTTTCTTAAGGTGCTCAGGGCAATGTTCGAGTGGATTATAGATCCCAATGCTTGGTTGGCGTTAGGTACGCTGACCATTCTTGAGATCGTGTTAGGTATTGATAATATTATTTTTCTTTCCCTGGTGGTTGCCAAACTGCCGAAGGCGCAACAGAACAAGGCACGCCGTATCGGCCTGGCGGCGGCTATGCTGATGCGTTTGGCGTTACTGGCCTCTATCGCCTGGGTGATCCGCCTGACCCATCCACTGTTTACTGTGATGGACCACAGCATTTCTGCCCGCGATCTGATTCTGTTACTCGGTGGCTTATTCCTGATTTGGAAAGCCAGCAAGGAGATCCATGAAACGATCGAAGGCTCTGAAGAACAGCATCACACCAAGGTGCACAGCTTCTTTGGCGCCATCGTGCAAATCATGTTGCTGGATATTATCTTCAGCCTGGATTCGGTGATTACTGCGGTAGGTTTGTCGGATCACCTGTTTATCATGATGGCCGCCGTGGTGATCTCCGTCGGAGTGATGATGTTTGCTGCCCGGCCGATTGGTGAATTCGTCAACCGTCACCCTTCGGTAAAAATGCTGGCGCTGGCGTTTCTGATCCTGGTGGGCTTCACCCTGATGCTGGAAAGTTTCCAGGTGCATGTGCCGAAAGGTTACATCTATTTTGCGATGTTCTTCTCTATGGCAGTTGAAGCGCTGAATCTGATGCGGGGCAAGAAAAACAACGCTGCCCATTGATATGGCAGACCGTGCCCCGTTTCCACCGCTATGCTCTCTTACAGAGATGGGGCACATCTGAACGCCGCTTTTGCTAAGCTAAAAAGCATGGTTTTCTGCAATAGTTAAGGATACGCAGAATGAAAAAGTGGGTAATGGCCGTCTCAACCCTGGCGATAATGGCCGGGCTGGCAGGGTGTTCCAGTAATTATGTGATGGCAACCAAAGACGGCAACATGATTCTGACCCAGGGTAAACCCAAACTCGACAAAGATACCGGTTTGATCAGCTACCAAGACGAACAGGGCAACAAGCGCCAAATCAGCGGCGATCACATCTCGCAGCTTATTGAGCGTTAACTCCCACAATGGCTATCGCCGTTCAGCAGATAGCCTTCTGTTTCACCTCCATACCGGATACTACTTCCCCCATCTGCACGGCTTGGTTATAGTCGAGAGAGGCGTTTTCACTGCCGTTTCTTGTTCCACCGTTCGCAAGCGCTAAAATTAAGGAAGGCCGTTAATGCAATACCACCGTATTCCCCACAGTTCTTTGGAAGTGAGCGTGCTGGGACTGGGCACCATGACCTTTGGCGAGCAAAACAGCGAAGCCGATGCCCACGCACAATTGGATTATGCATTAGCCGCTGGCGTCAACCTGATCGATACCGCAGAGATGTACCCCGTGCCGCCTCGCCCGGAAACTCAGGGGCTGACCGAGCAGTACATCGGCAATTGGATCAAGGCGCGCGGCAACCGCGATAAGATCGTGCTGGCGAGCAAAATCGCCGGGCCGGTACGCGGCAATGACAGCAGCATCCGCCCGCAGCAGGCGCTGGATCGCAAAAACATCCGCGCGGCGCTGGACGCCAGCCTGAAACGGCTGAACACCGATTATCTCGATCTTTATCAGGTGCATTGGCCACAGCGCTCAACCAACTGCTTTGGCAAGCTGAACTATAAATACACCGATGAGAAGGCCGCCGTTACGCTGCTGGAAACGCTGGAAGCGCTCACCGAGCAGGTACGCGCGGGTAAAATCCGCTATATCGGCGTCTCGAACGAAACGCCATGGGGGGTGATGCGCTACCTGCAACTGGCGGAAAAGCACGAGTTACCCCGTATTGTCACCATCCAGAACCCCTACAGCCTGCTGAACCGCAGCTTTGAGATTGGCCTGGCCGAGATCAGCCAGCACGAAGGGATTGAGCTGTTGGCGTACTCCAGCCTGGCATTCGGTACGCTGTCTGGTAAATACCTGAACGGTGCCAAACCCGCTGGAGCGCGTAATACCCTGTTCAGCCGCTTCACCCGCTACACTTCCGCGCAAAGCCAGTTGGCGGTTGCCGAATACGTTGCGCTGGCGAAGAAACACGGCCTTGATCCTGCGCAGATGGCGCTGGCATTTGTGCGGCAACAACCGTTCGTTGCCAGTACCCTGCTGGGCGCCACCACATTGGAACAGTTAAAAAGCAATATCGACAGTTTTGATGTTGTCCTGGAAGAAGACGTGTTGCAGGCGCTCGAAGAGATCCACACCCGCTTTACCATTCCTGCACCCTAAATGATTCAGGGGCGCCTACACGCCCAATGGGAGGGGCGGGGTGAGGGAGTTGTAGTGCGGTGATCGTCCCCTCACTCTAACCCTCTCCCCAAGGGAGAGGGAACTGATTAGCCTTAACTGACAAGCATTACGCCTACGTGCCCCCGCTTTATTTGGCGCGGAACTGAGAAACCCACAGCACGGTAATCGCCAAGGCAAACACCACGCCAAAACCAATGCCAACCCCGACCACCGGAACGCCCAGCTTAACCACCAGCGAATACAGGCCAAGCATCAGCAGCATGGCGGTGTTCTCACCCAGATTCTGTACCGCAATGGCATTGCCGGCACCGACCGAACGCTTGCCACGCTCCTGCAACAGCGCATTCAGCGGCACCACAAAGAACCCGCCCAGCACGCCGATGGCCAGTAACAGCACATAGGCATTCAACATGGTGGTCTGTACCGCGAAAAACGCCACCGCGACGCCAATCAATATCCCGGCGGGCATACAGCGCCTGACGGTTTCCAGCGTAACAAAACGCGCCGCCGCGCCAGCGCCGCCCACAATCCCGATGGCCACCATGGCATTGAGCAGCGTTGGCGTCGCGTTATCGGTAATCCCCAAGGCCACCGGCACCCACAGCACCAGCAGGAAACGCAGCGTCACCCCGGCCCCCCAGAACAGACTGGTGCCGATTAAGGAGAAACGCGTCTGACCATCACGCCACAGCACCACACAAGCGTTGAAGAAGTTACTCCCCATTGCACGCGGATGCCAGGAAGTGACCTTATGTGCCGCTGGCAAACGCGGGATATACAGGTTGGCAACCACGGCAGCACCATACACCAATGCACAAACTGCCAATGCGGCCACGATATGCCAGTCTGCCAGCAAGCCTCCGGCGACCGACCCCACCAGGATCGCGGCAATGGTGGAAGCCTCCATCAGGCCGTTGGCCTTCACCAGTTTCTCACCGCTGGTGATTTCCCCCAGAATGCCGTACTTCGCCGGTGAATACGCCGCAGCCCCCACACCAACCAGGCTGTAGCCCAAGAACGGGTTCAGGCCAAAGCAGATCACCAGCGCCCCGGCCAGCTTCAGGCCATTGGCCATCATCATCACCCGCCCTTTGGCGAAGCTGTCGGCCACTTGGCCAACAAACGGGGCAAGAATGATATAGGTCGCCACAAACGCCATTTGCAGTATCGGTTGGCTCCAGTCAGGGTACATCTGCTGTTTAATCAACGCCAAAGTGGCAAACAGCAGGGCATTATCGCCGAACGCCGACAGAAACTGCGCGCAGATCACCGCGATCATGCTGCGCGACAGCAGGGGGGAATCGGTAGCATTCATCAGACATTCTCCGGCTGTTCAGCCATTTTACGCAAGGTAACGAAATCCGGTTTACCGCTGCCAAGCAATGGCAACGCTTTCACCAAGCGAATATCACGCGGTACCGCCAACTCCGGGCTGCCCTGTTCACGCGCCACACGCAGCAAGGCGTCGCGGGTAATGCTGCTGTCGTTGGTGAACAGCACCAATGCCTCACCTTTACTGCTGTCACTCTTCACCGTGGCCGCATGTTGCCCCTCTGGGGCGATGCGCCATGCCAGTTGCTCTACGCTTTCCAGCGAGACCATCTCCCCCGCCAGCTTGGCAAAGCGCTTCACGCGGCCACGGATGGTGCAGTAGCCCTGCTCATCCAGCGTGACGATATCACCGGTATCGTACCAGCCCGGTTGCAATACGCCGTTTTCATCCTCAGCGGCCGGTAGTTCCAGTTCGCCTGGGCGCTCCACGCGCAGATAGCCTTTCATGATGTTCGGGCCTTTCAACTGCAAGCGGCCACCCTGATCGATACCCGGCACCGTCATCAGGCGAGCTTCCATATGCGGCATAATGCGGCCCACGGTGCCAACCTTCGTCGCCATCGGCACGTTGATCGATACCACCGGCGCGCACTCGGTCACCCCATAGCCTTCCAGAATGCGGATACCGTATTTGTCCTGATAGATCTGCTTGGTGCTCTCAGCAAGTTTCTCGGCACCCGCCACCACGTAGCGCAAACGGGCGAAATCATACGGATGGGCGAAACGCGCGTAGTTATTGAGGAAGGTTGCGGTGCCAAACAGCACGGTGCAGTTGCGGTCATACACCAGTTCCGGCACCACGCGGTAATGCAGCGGGCTGGGATAGAGGAAAATCCGGCTGCCGGTCATCAGTGGCGTAATCAACCCCACCGTCAGGCCGAAAGAGTGGAACAGCGGCAGCGAAGACATAAAGCGATCGCGCGGGGTAAAGTCCGCAATGGTGCGGATCTGCTCCACGTTAGCCAGCAGGCTGGCGTGGGAATGCACCACGCCTTTCGGGTTGCCTTCCGAGCCGGAGGTAAACAGGATCAGCGCTGCATCATCCGGCTGCTGCGGCACCATCGCCCGCTGTGGTTGCAACAGATGGCGCAGGATCCACAGTTTATCCACCAGCGTAACGGTATCCTTCAAATCTTCCAGATACACCCAGTTGGCTTCCGGCACCTGCTCGGGCAGATGAGTCAGCTTGCCTTTCTCCAGGAACTGGCGCGAAGTAACGATGGTTTTGATCGTCGCCGCCGTCAGCGCGCTTTTCAGCCCGTTAGCCCCGGCGGTGTAGTTAAGCATCGCCGGTACCCGGCCCCGCAGCGAAGCACCAAAAATCGCCGCCGCAGTAATGGTAGCGTTCGGCAGCAGCATACCGACATGTTCGCCTTGCGCAGTAAAGCGCTGCAGGATACGGCTGACGCCCAACGCCTTTTTAATCAGACCCTGATAGCTGTCTTCTTTGAAAACGATATCTTCAATACAAGGCTTGCTGCGGCCATACCGCTGCTGCGCCGCCAGCAGCGCGCTGAACAGCGTTTGCGGCTCGCGGGTATCCATTCGCGCCTGCATCATGATCTGATGCAGCTTATCACCGGCCATGATCCGGCGTTCCCGTGCGCGTGGCGCCTGCGGCATAGGCAACTGAGTAGGCGGCAAAATATGGATGTTGATCTGCGGGAACCAACGGATTTTGAATACCCCGGCCATACGGCCAAACGGGCTGAACTCCGGGCCATCGATCCGCACTGGCACCACCGTAGCACCCGATTTGGCGGCAATAAACGCCGCACCGTCATAAATCTTCATCAATGAACCGGTCACGGTAATGCGCCCTTCAGGGAACACCACGATCGGCCTGCCCTGTTCCACCATGCGCACCAGCTGCTTGATCGCCATCGGTTTGGTGGGATCTAACGGCACAAAATCGATATACGGCTTCAGCCAGCGCATAAACCAACGTTCGGAGATACTGGAATAGACGGCAAACACCGGTTTGATCGGCAGGAATAACGCCAGCAACGCGCCATCCATAAAAGAAACGTGATTGGGGGTGATCAGCAATTTCTGCTGGTCTAAATACCGGGCGTCGCCTTCAACGCGTACCCGGAACAACCGGCGAAATACCGCGCGTAACATAGAAAAAATCATCCCACTCTCCCTGGGGGTCGATGGCCTTAACTCATTGTAGAGAGAGAGAGGATACTATACGGCAGGCAAAAAAAAACCTACGCATCTGCGTAGGTTGGTGCAATTGAAAATGGCTTCAACATACAGAGCATGTTGATTTCTCACCAATCGATACCTCTGGGACTACTACTCTAAAGGGGAGCCGATTAAGAAACTATCCCTGAATCGCAAGAGTTCTGCTCCAAATGCAACCAGCTGTAAATTTCCCACACCGGCTAGTAATAACTCGCTACAACAGTCACCCTATTGCCGGAATAGCGATAATATAATCAGCATATCTGCAATGGCCGCCACAAGTTACGCATACCAGCGCTTGCAGCCCCGTGTGTTTTCCGCAAAACTGAGGAATGTAAGCGATTACCCAGGAAGTCATGACAGATATGGCCACGATTAAGGATGTTGCCAGGCTGGCGGGTGTTTCCGTCGCCACGGTATCTCGTGTAATAAATAACTCCCCCAAAGCGGGCGAAGCTTCACGCAGCGCGGTGCTGGCGGCGATGGAAGCGCTGCAATACCACCCGAACGCCAACGCCCGAGCGCTGGCTCAACAATCAACAGAAACCCTGGGGCTGATCGTTTCCGACGTCTCGGATCCCTTTTTTGGTGCGATGGTTAAAGCGGTGGAGCAAGTCGCCTATGCTACGCATAACTTTCTGCTGATTGGCAACGGTTACCACGACGCTGAAAAAGAGCGCCAGGCGATTGAGCAACTGGTACGCCATCGCTGTGACGCGCTGGTGGTGCATGCCAAAAAGCTGACCGATGAAGAGCTGGCGGGTTGGATGCGGCAAATTCCGGGTATGGTATTGATCAATCGCACCTTGCCGGAGTTTGTCACGCGCTGCGTGGCACTCGACGATCGCTACGGTGCCTGGTTGGCTACGCGCCACCTAATCCAGCAAGGCCATCAACGCATCGCCATTATCTGTTCTACCCACCAGATTTCCGATGCTGCGGACCGTTTGCAGGGGTATCTGGATGCGCTGGCAGAACATGGCATCGCGGTGGATGAGAAACTGATTGCCTACGGTGAACCGGATGAAATTGGGGGCGAACACGCGATGACCGAACTGCTGGGGCGCGGTAAGAACTTCACCGCCGTCACCTGCTATAACGATCCGATGGCCGCGGGAGCACTTTCGGTGCTGAGTGACAACAGCGTTGAGGTGCCGGGCCAGATATCGCTGATTGGTTTTGATGACGTGCTGATTTCACGCTACCTGCGCCCACGCCTGACCACCATCCGTTATCCGGTCGTCGCCATGGCTACCCAGGCTGCCGAACTGGCATTAGCCCTGGCCAACCATCAACCGCTGCCAGAAATCACTAATATGTTCAGCCCCACGCTGGTGCGCCGCCATTCTGTAGCCAGTATTAATAACGTGTTCGAGCAGAGCTAGCCTAAACGGCGGTGGTATAGATGTACCGGGCGATCCGGGTAATCCAACGCATCGCCAATATACTGCCAGCCATGGCGTTCGTAGTAACCGCTGAATTCGGCATACAGATACAGTTCGCTGAACCCGGCCTGTTGGCTGTAATCCTGCACAAACTGCTGTAACTGCAACCCAAGCCCGTTGCCACGCTGGCTTTCATCGACGTAAAGTGCCGCCAGCCACGGCGTCAGATCCTGGCGGCTGATCAGGTCACAGCGCCATAGCCCCACGGTTCCCACCGGTTTATCATCCAACAGCGCAATAAATGTGATGGGCAGCCCGTCACGGCGCAGGCTGCTTTCGACCACGCTGGCGAAAAATGCCCGGCTGTTGTCGCTGCCAAATGCCTGCCATTGCCAATCGATAACCTGTTGCTGATGTTGCGGATAGTCCGCCAGATGAACAATACGGAGCACTTTCGTTTCCTTTAAAAAATCCCTTCCCCATGCTAGGGCGCAAACCACGGTTAATGCAAGACACAACCCGGCCTAACCCTATGCTAAACTGGGCATTATTTACCGCAGCGAACGTTGAAAGAGGTTAGCCACTGATGATCACCATGTTGGATGTCTCCATTCGCGCGGGGGTTTCTAAAGCCACGGTTTCGCGCGTGTTAAACGGCACCGGACAGGTGAAAAAGAGCACCCGCGATGCGGTATTCAAAGCCATGGATGAGCTGGGCTACCGGCCGAACTTTCTTGCGCAATCGCTGGCGAATAAAAGCTCCAACAGCATCGGCCTGGTGGTGTCCAATTTCGACGGACCTTATTTTGGCCGCCTGCTGCGCCAGGCCGCCAAGCTGATCGAAGCCAGCGGCAAACACCTGATCGTAACCGACGGCCACGATACACCGGAAGATGAACTGCAGGCGGTACAGTTGCTGGCAGATCGCCGCTGTGACGCTATTATCCTGTATACCCGCTTTATGAGCGAAAGCGCGCTGATGGCGCTGCTGGACAACCTGCCGGTTCCAGTGATGATCATTAACCGCGACCTGCCACAGGCCCGTGAACGCTGCGTGTTCTTCGAACAGCAACAAGCCGCCTTCAACGTGGTGGATTATCTGATCCGCCAAGGGCATCGCGACATCGCCTGCATAACCGGCCCGATCGATACCCCCACGGCCCAGGCACGGCTCGCCGGTTATCGTCAGGCATTGGCGCATCATCACATTGGCTTGGTTGATGCACGGGTTACCTACGGCGACAGCAGCGTGCCAGGAGGTTATCACAGTTGCAAGACGCTGCTGCAAACCGGTGCGCCGTTCAGCGCCCTGTTTGCCAGCAACGATGATATGGCGATCGGTGCCATGAAAGCGCTTAACCAGGCGGGTAAACGCCTGCCGCAGGACGTTTCGCTGTTTGGTTTTGACGACGAACCCAGCGCCGCCTACCTGCAACCGGCCCTCTCCACGGTGTATCTGCCGATCGATGCGATGATCGAGGCCGCCATCACGCAGGCTTTTCGCCTGATCAACGGCGAAAGCGTGCAACCACTACCCCCGTTTACCGGCGAACTGAAACTGCGCGAATCCGTGGTTCCGGGGCCCTATGCCAGTTGATCGGCGTTAAATCAGTTCTAAACCGATCAGTTCTTCAATGGTCTGGCGGCGGCGAATCAGACGCGGTTCGCCGTTTTCGAACAGCACCTCCGGCAGCAGTGGGCGGCTATTGTAGTTGGATGACATCGAAGAGCCGTAAGCCCCGGTATCATGGAACACCAGATAATCCCCTACGCTTACCGGTGGCAAAGCACGGGTTTCGATACCGCCACCCGCCTGTTGGGTAAAGACGTCACCAGACTCACACAGTGGCCCGGCGATCACAGTATCACGCAGAGGTTGGCCCGCAGTATCACGGCCATCCGCCGGTAACAGCGAGATATGGTGGTAGCTACCGTACATCGCCGGGCGCATCAGATCGTTAAAACCGGCATCCACCAGCACAAAATGGCGGCTGCCCATGTCTTTCACCGCACGCACTTCGGCCACCAGCACGCCCGCTTCGGCCATCAGGAAACGCCCAGGTTCGATCTCCAGCTTTACCGAATGGCCCAAATGCGCGGCCACGCGCTCGCGTGCGCGGTTCCACAAACCATAATAGTGTTCGGTATCAATCGCCTCTTCCCCATATTGATAAGGGATAGAAAGCCCGCCACCGGCTGAGATCGCGCTGATGTCCTGCCCTAAATCAATCACCTGCTGCACCATAGCGTCACACACGCTTTCCAGATGCTGATAATCAACGCCGGAACCGATATGCATATGCACACCAACCAGTTTCAGGCCGTATTGCTGAATTTGAGCCACCGCCTGCGGCAGATCGGCATACCAGATACCATGCTTGCTGTTCTCACCACCGGTATTGGTCTTTTGGCTGTGGCCATGACCAAAACCGGGGTTAACCCGTAACCAGACGGGATGACCCGCCGAAACCTGACCAAGCTGCTCCAGCATATCGATAGAACCGGCGTTGACCGGGATCTTCAGTTCGCTGATGCGGGCCAGCGTGGCGCGATCGAAGACGTCAGCCGTAAAGACGATCTCTTCCCCACCCGGCACAAAACCGGCCTGCAGCGCACGTTCGACCTCCCCCAATGATACCGAGTCCACTCTCACGCCCTGCGCACGCATCAGGCGCAGAATATGAATATTCGAGCAGGCTTTCTGTGCAAAGCGGATCACGTCAAAGTGACGCAACTGGCTGATACGTTGGCAAATAATCTCAGCATCGTAGGCCCAGACCGGGCAGCCAAAGCGTTGCGGGAGTGCCAGCAGATTAGTGGCGTTCAGTGCGGTAGAGGTGTCGTTTAAAGCGCGTGGCATCGGTGTGTTCCCAAAAGTAAATTTTTCATCATCATGCCGCAAGGAAGTTGATTTGAAAAATATCTATTTCGCCACACTCTATTCATTTATGATATGGCCTTTCTCTCTTTGTAGAACACGCTATGCACGGTATTACCCTGCGCCAGATTGAGATCTTTCATGCGGTGATGACCACCGGTAACCTGACCGAAGCCGCAACGCTGCTGCAAACCTCGCAGCCCACCGTCAGCCGCGAGTTGGCGCGCTTCGAGAAGCGGATCCAACTGCAGCTGTTCGATCGCGTGCGTGGTCGCCTGTACCCAACGGTGCAAGGCCTGCAGCTGTTCGAAGAGGTGCAGCGCTCATACTATGGTCTGGATCGCATCAAGAATGCCGCCGCCGGTATCCGCCAGTTCCAGCAGGCGCAGCTTTCCATCGCCTGCCTGCCGGTGTTTTCTCAATCGCTGCTACCTGCCGTCTGCAAGCCGTTTATCGATCGTTATCCGGAAGTCAGCTTTAGCGTGATCCCACAGGAATCACCGCTGCTGGAGGAGTGGCTGTCGGCACAGCGCCACGATCTGGGGCTGACGGAAAACACCCTGACTCCAGCAGGCACCGAACGGGTCACGCTAATGACCATGAATGAAGTCTGCGTGCTGCCTGCCAAACACCCTTTGCTGGCGAAAGCAGAACTGACGCCGCAGGACTTCAGCGGAGAGAATTTTATCAGCCTGTCGAACACAGACAGCTATCGGCAATTGCTGGATGCCCTTTTCCATGAGCAAGGCATCGAGCGCCGCATGGTGTTGGAAACCCACAGCGCCGCCTCGGTATGTGCGATGGTAAAAGCAGGGGTTGGCGTATCGATCGTCAATCCTTTAACCGCACTGGATTACGCCAATAACGGCGTGCATCTGCGGCCATTCAGCGTGGAAGTTCCGTTCACCGTTAGCCTGATCCGGCCGCTGCACCGCCCCTCTTCAGCACTGGTGACGGCGTTTATGCAGCATTTACAGCAGCAGGCAGAAAAACTCCCGGCTCGTTTAGCCGCAGTGATTAGGCATTAGGCTGTGTCTTTTAATTGAGCGTGATGCCGTGCAATTAAGAAACACCGGCCATCAGCGCAACGTGGAGAGCCAGTCTGGATCGTTCGCAAACCACTCCACCAGAAAATCCAGCATGGTGCGCAGCGTGGCTGGCATCTGGCGGCGCGAGGTGTAAATGCCGTAGATCCCCATAGCTTGCGGCATATAGTCGGGCAAGAGTTCGATCAAATCTCCCGTTGCCAACAACGGAGCCGCCGAATAGTATGGCTGCAGTGAAATACCTGCCCCTTGCACCGTACCCGCCAGCAGCACCACAGACTCATTGGCACTCAGATTACCGCTGACCGCCACCGCCGATTTCACTCCTTGGCGGTCAAAATGCCACAGGCTTTTGCCGAAATAGGAATAGGTCAGGCAGTTATGGGTAGCCAGATCCTGTGGATCGCGCGGTGTACCATGGGCAGCAAGATAAGCAGGAGCAGCACAGACCACCGACGCACAGGTGGACAGTGGCCGCGCGATCAGGTTCGGATCCAGTTCATTGGTGATGCGCAGCGCCAGATCGATACGCTCTTCGACCAGATTGACCGCCTGATTGTTCATTTGCAAATCTACCGCCACCTGAGGATGGCGTTTCAGGTATTGCGCCACGGCCCCTACCAGTGCCGTTTGCCCAAGCGACTGCGAACAGGTAATGCGCAGCAGACCGCGTAAGTCGTCGCCCTGCTGGCTGTCGACCAAATCGATTTCCCCGGCCAACGCCAGCATCTTACGGCAACGCACCAACGTGCGTTCACCCGCATCGGTCAGGCTCAATTTACGCGTGGAGCGGTGCAGCAAACGTGCCCCGGTCCACTGCTCCATCTGTGCCAGATAACGCGTCACCATGGCACGCGACATATCCAACCGTTCTGCGGCCGCGATCATACTGCCACGTTCCACAATGGTGACAAAAACCTCAGCAGCGGTAATGCGATCCATAATTCGCTCGATTTATGCAATTAACAGTTGCTTATTATCCGATTTTTCTCTCGATTTATGCAACGTAATATCTTGGCAACACTAACCGTTCCCCGAAGAGCACCTGCCAAATGTTTAAGAAATCATTACTGAGCATGACCTTAACCGGCGTCGCCGTTTTCAGCGCGTACGCCACTGCCACCAATACGCTGACTCTGGAAGTATACAATCCGGGTGAAAACAGCCTATTCCCGGTTTCTTCTGAAATCATCAGCGGTAAAAATGAAGTGGCGTTGATTGACGCCCAATTCCAGCGTAACGATGCCGAAGCCTTGGTGGAAAAAATCAAAGCAACCGGCAAAAAACTCACCATAGTGTATATCAGCCATTCAGATCCGGATTTCTATTTCGGCCTGGATGTGATCAAGGCTGCATTCCCGCAGGCGAAAATCATCGCTTCACCGGGGACGATCTCCGCGATCAACGCCAACAAAGACGGTAAAATGGCTTACTGGGCCCCCATCCTCAAGGAGAATGCCCCAAAAACGATCGTCGTTCCGCAGCCCTTGCAGGGCGATAGCTTTACTCTCGACGGGCAGAAAGTCGAGGTGAGAGGCCTGAGCGGCCCGACGCCGGATCGCACCTATGTGTGGATACCCGCGTTGCAAGCCGTGGTTGGCGGTGTCGCAGTGGCCGGTAACAATATCCATCCTTGGCTTGCGGATAACCAGAGCGAGGAATCCCGCGTTCATTGGCAGCAAACGCTGGAAAGCATCAAGGTGCTGAAGCCACAGGTGGTGGTGCCGGGGCATTTCCTGCCAGGCGCCGCCCAAACGCTGGAATCAGTAAGCTTTACGCAAAACTACCTGACCACGCTGGAAACCGAATTGCCGAAGGCTAAAAATTCCAGCGAGCTAATCGCTGCCATGGAAAAACATTATCCAGACCTGAAAGATAGTTCCAGCTTGGAACTGAGCGCCAAGGTGTTGAAAGGTGAAATGAAGTGGCCGCAGTAAGCCAGATAGCAGAGATATCATAATGAAAACACTAACATTGCATTACATTTTCGATCCTCTGTGTGGCTGGTGCTATGGTGCCGCTCCGCTGGTGAAGGCCGCGCAGACGGTCCCTGGGCTGAGTATTGCCCTGCACGCTGGAGGGATGATGACCGGCAGTAACCGCCGCAGGATCAGTGAGGAATGGCGTAATTACGTCATGCCGCACGACAAGCGTATTGCCGAGTTGACTGGGCAGATATTCGGTGAAAAATACTTCAACGGACTGCTGTATGACACCACGGCGGTGATGGACTCTATACCGCCGATTACCGCCATTTTGGCTGCCGAACAGCTCGCTGGACGGGGCATTGATATGCTGCACCGCATCCAGGAGGCCCATTATCAAGAAGGGCTGCGCATTGCCGATACGCCGGTTTTAACCACGTTGGCACAAGAGCTGGGCCTGGCATCCGCCGCCTTTATTGCCGAGATGCGCTTCAAGAGCGGGGCGCCGACAGCACAGCATATTGCGCAAAGCCGCGCACTGCTTGCTCAGGTACAAGGCCAGGGCTTCCCGACCTTTGCCTTACGGCGTAGCGATGGGCATCTGAGCCTAGTCTCGATAGGGCATTACCTGGCGGATGTTGCAGGCTGGAAAGAATTTCTAATTAACAGCGTGCATTGAATGTTACTTGCCCTTTCGGTTGAGGAAAGGGCAAGCCTCTGACGGCTATTCCACCCGCACGAACCGCCCTTCGGCGCGCACGTTAAAACCAAATCCGCAGTCACCTTCGGTGTGCACATCCACCGCATCGGCGGCGAACGCCATTGAAACATCGCAGTTCAACGAAGATTCACGTTGACGGTAAACCCCTTTGCCCTGCTCAATGGCCAATTCGCCGCTAAAGTCGCCCATGTTCGGACCATAATAAAGCCCCATCAGCGGCATGTAATAACCAGAAAAATCAATCTGCCAGTGCAGTCCTTTGGGCTGAATCCTCATTTCATTCCATACCCCGCGCCCGGCATATTGCCAATAGACCCCAGCCGGCCCGGCGGCTAGCGGTTTCTGCGCTAAACGTTGCTGTAACAATTTCATATTGTGCTGCGATTTGCTGTCATGGGGTGCCAGCGCCAGATAGGCACGCGCCTTCAGCAATTCCCCCGCATGAATCAGCGACAGAGCCACATTGTTATAGGCAGTGGCGATCGCCTGATCGGTTAGCCCACAAAATTCACTCCATGCCGCCTGATCGCGAAAAATATCGGCGGCTTTCGTATAGTTACCCTGCTGGTAGGCCGCATTCCCCAACGCGGCATAGCTCGCGATCTTCTGGCAGTCGGCGTCCAAATCCGGCTCATCTATCTGTGCCAACGCCTGCACTGTGGTGGCAGAACCACAAACCAGCAACAGGGAGATCAACGCCTTCATGATGGTTCCTTATTGACATTAATAGCTTTTTTCGAGGCCAGTATAACCGCCATGAAGTGACGCTTCATCTCCTCGGCGGCATTCACCCTATTTCAAATAGTTAGCATCGTCAAAACTGCTTACATGTCATAGTTTGTTTGTTACCCTTCGTACGCCCATGCTGATAGGAAACAATACATTCTGGAATATCATGAACAATACCATTTCGCAGAAACATGCCGTTTGGCAATTAATTAAGCCCTTTTGGGTTTCGGAAGAAAAATGGCGTGCCTGGGCGATGCTGATCGCCATCGTGGCTCTGTCGCTAGGGTTGGTCTACATCAGCGTGTTGATTAACCAGTGGAATCAGGTGTTCTACGACGCGCTACAAAATAAGAACTACCCGGTGTTCAAGGAACAACTGTGGCGCTTTACCTATCTGGCGTTGAGCTTCATTGTATTGGCGGTCTATAAGGTCTATCTGACTCAGGGCTTGCAGATGCGCTGGCGACGCTGGATGACGGAAAAATTCATGGGAAAATGGCTGGCTCATCGGGCTTATTACCATACCGAACAGCAGCAGATTATCGATAACCCAGACCAACGTATTTCTGACGATCTCAACGTTCTGACCCAGTATACGCTGTCGCTGTCACTCGGCCTGCTTTCCAGCCTGGTCACTCTGGCTTCGTTTGTCAGCATTCTCTGGCACATCAGTGGGCCAATGACCTTCGCGATCGCTCAACACTCTTTCACCCTGCCTGGCTATATGGTGTGGTTTGCCCTCCTGTATGCAGCTCTGGGTTCACTGGTGATCTGGTGGGTTGGTAAACCGCTGGTCATGCTGGGCTTTAATCAGGAACGTTATGAAGCCAACTTTCGTTTCGGGTTGATCCGCATCCGTGAAAACAACGACGCCATTGCGCTGTATCACGGTGAGCCACGCGAGAAGCAGCAGTTGAGCAATAGCTTTGAAGCGATCCGCAGTAACTGGTGGTCGATTATGCGGATTACCCGGCGGCTGAATATCGCCAGTAACTTCTATGGTCAGTTTGCCATTATTTTTCCTCTGCTGGTGGCGGCCCCACGCTACTTCTCCGGTGCGATCCAGATGGGAGGTCTGATGCAGATCGCCTCCGCATTCGGTCAGGTGCAAGGAGCACTGTCGTGGTTTATCGACGCATTCACCAACCTGGCCAGTTGGAAAGCCTGTGTTAACCGCCTGGCGGGTTTTAACGCAGCAATCGACGAGGTGCATAACCAGACTCGCGGCATTCAACCGCAACCAGAAAGTGCCCAGCCGCTGGTACTAAAGAATCTCAGCATGACGTTGCCTGATGGGCAGCCGCTGCTGAGCGCGGCCACGATCGGGCTGAAGCGGGGTGAACGCGTGCTGATCGTCGGCCCTTCAGGCTGTGGTAAATCCACTCTGCTACGCGCCATTGCCGGCATCTGGCCCTACGGTTCCGGTGAAATCGGCCTGGATCAGAAGTTAAGCCCCCTGTTCCTGCCGCAGCGCAGCTATATTCCGATCGGTACGCTGCGCGAAGCGCTGAGCTATCCGCATCCGGATAAAGACTACAGCGATGAACAACTGTTAAAAGTGCTGGAAAACTGCCGCCTAAAACATTTGCAGTCTCGGCTGGATACCAGTGCCAACTGGAGTCATCGCTTATCTCCGGGTGAGCAACAGCGGTTGGCCTTTGCCCGCGCCATCCTGATTCGCCCAGATATTTTGTTCCTGGATGAAGCCACCAGTGCATTGGATGATGAAACCGAGCAATTGATGTATTGCCTGCTGGTGGATGAGCTGCCGGATGTCACGCTGGTCAGCGTGGCACACCGCAACAGCGTGGCGAAGTATCACCAAACCTGCTGGCGCTTAAGCCGCGACGAGAAAGGGTTGGCGCACATGGCCCTGAGCCCGTTGCCGATACCAAGCTGACCGGTTCTTTTTCCTTCGAGGGAGAAGTCAAAAAACCTCACTACGACCCTCTGCCGCAAAGAGAGGGTCGTCACCATCGGCAACTCCCCCTTCAAATATCCTCTGCAGCTATTTTTTCGCGTTTCCCCTGCATCGTTTACCGTTAGGTGTTAAGCCTTGGTTTAACGCGTTTTGAGCGGAAAAGAGCGAACGGGTTTTCCCTTCCCTAGGTTGTTCTAGTTCATAAAACAATCAATTTACTTAATCGAGCAAACCAACGCCGACATAAGTTACCAAGCCAACAACCACTAAAATGAGAATAACGGCAGCGGTATAAAGGGCAATACGGCGGGGATTATAATAAGGCATGGTGGTTCCTCTTAATTTTATACAAATCAACAATAAGTTTACTGTACTCGCTCTCCTTTGTCGGCCCTTTATCATCGAAAGCTGATTTTGGGGTAACGCTCCGCCAGCGAGTGAAGACCGTTTCCAGAACCTTGTGCAGGTTCGCCATGAGTAAGCGATTATTTTCCTTGCCTGCCCTCGCCCGAAGCAACGCCGATGCTGTGCAGCAGGTTATTCAGACACTGTCAGCCTATCCGCGGAACCTGAGGCTTCATCGTCACACACCTCCAGTTGCCAGAGCTCTTCAATAAAAGCACGCTGTAAGTCGTTTAATTGCCAGGCAGGTGGAAATACTGCTTTCCTTGGCAACTGAGTATCCCTATATGAAGTTTGTGATTTATTATCCATAAGCTCGTTCCTGACTACCCTGTATACAATGAGTGACGACCGCAATCCCAAAAACCCCTTGTTGCACATAGGCCAAACCGGCTTTTTCATCCGTGATATTGCTCACTCAGGTAAAGCGAGCACCAAAATATAAGCTAAACCTATCGCCAAATACCCTGTTATCGTTTTAAACGATAGTGACTTTAGTTTATTCCCACATAAAAATCTCAACAAATTAATTATGCAAAACATTATCCGGGCATTGTACAAAAAAATCCGAAGATAACACCATGAAATAGCTAAATTAAGCCAAGTAACGAATATAAAAATCCAATATCAAAGGTGAATAATGTGGAAGTTTCTCACAAAAAGTAATGAATAGCGCGACACAGTTGATTAAAAAAAAACCACCAAAACCTTAGCGTTCTCCTGTGTTACCCACATTGAGTTATCCACGTCACAAAGTCATCTTTTGTTGAAACCACTTACCAGCCCACTTATCACTGATTAACGAATATACCCTTCATACTTCAAGTTGCTTGGGTGTTGGCTGCACTCTTTCGCCCTGGTCACATAGTTCGCTATGCTCCCAGGGATTCATTCGTTTGCCGCCTGCAAGCAACTCGAATTATTTTGGGTATATCACCTGCCTCGCTCGTCAACGTACTATCCCCGTTATCTGATGCGCCACGTAACAGAATAAAATTTAAGGAATAAATCATCATAAATTTTGCCAACCATCATCACTCTAAAAATTACGATAGCCAATAAAAGTAAAGGAGAACTGCAGAAAATTATAAAATCGCATATTTTGTAATAAACCATCTGATATGAAAATAAAAAAATGAATTATATTTAGATATTTCAGTGGGTATAGCAAGTAGCGCCATTCACAATAATGCTAAGAAAAAGCTCACACTCTTATAAAAAATACAATTATTTCTGTGTATACAGGATATGGTCGATATCAGCGACAAAAAGCGATCACTTTATGAACAGATATGCTATTTTTTTTCACATTAACAAAGCGCAATGCCTTTTAGATGCTCATTTCTGCCAAATTTTAACAGAAAGTTCTTAGAAGCGTGGGGCGTTATTTTAATTGCTGAAGCCAGGTATTAGATGTTTAAATGACCACGCTATAGCAATATTTGCTTTCTATAACTTAGGGAAAAGATAATGAAAAAACGCAAATATCTTAGTCATATTGAAATTGAGAGAATGATCTCTGCAATACCGAATGGATCCAATGGCTGTAGAGATCGCTGCATGCTGTTGATGTGCTTTATTCACGGATTGCGCGTAAGTGAGCTTAGGGGGTTGCGCTTGGAGGATATCGATCTCACCACTAATCGATTGCACGTTTCCCGTTTAAAAAACGGTTTTTCCGTTCAACATCCGATTCAAATACGCGAACGCCTGGCGCTGAATAAATGGCTCGCTCAACGCCCAAGGTATCTGGAATCTGATAGCCCCTGGTTATTCCTTTCGCGTCATGGGGGGCAAATTTCACGACAGCAACTCTATCGTTTAATAAAAGCCTACGGTGAAATGGCCGGCATCAGCGTACAAGTACATCCACACATGCTCCGCCACTCCTGCGGCTATGCACTGGCGGATAAAGGCGTTGATACACGGCTAATTCAAGATTATCTCGGGCATAGAAACATTCAAAACACGGTGATTTACACGGCGAGTAACGTTGAGCGCTTTAGGGTAATACACATTTAACTCACATATGTACTATACCAAATATATCCAGCGCTCAACATTATAAAGATCGTCTATTACCTTGCAGGAGCAACAACATCAGCAGGAGCGACTACGTCTAATATACTTACGTTGTATACCATTGTTGAACCCGGCGGGATGTCGGGTGGTAGGCCTTTATCGCCATAAGCCAAGGCCGGCGGTACTACCATCGTCATGCTGCCGTGATTCTGCAATTGTGACAGCGCGGATCTGAACATCGGTGGGTAGCTGCCCAATGGCTGCGTAATCGACGTGCCAGCAGCCGCCATATCTTTGATCACCTTACCATTAGTCAGGCTTTCTTTTACGACTACAGAGACAATGCTGGCATCGTCAATTTTGCCCTTACCCGCATTGTCAACACGATAGAAATAGCCGGAACTATCTTTCTTCACCTGTTTTTGCTTCTTAAACTGAGCAATATAGCGCGCACCCGCAGCTTCAGTTTCCTGCTGACGTTTCTTCTCATTAGCACTCAACGCGGCCTCGGTAGCATGCAGCGATTTATCGATCTGCTCTTGTGATAGCTTGATCTTGCCAGCAAAAGTATCCTGTACACCTGCCAACGCCAAACGACTATCTACCTTGACCCCTTGTGCCGCTCTCTCTTTCAGCAACGCCAGCATGTCATCGGCCAATGAGCTACCGATGGCATAATCACGAATTTCACTTTCGGTTTTCGGCTCCACCACTGCGTCTTTTTGCGCTTTCTGCAGCGCAGACAACTGTTGTTCCAATGCGCTGTTTTCCAGCATTTTTTCGCTCGCGCTATCCCGCAATGCAGTAAGCTGGCTTTGCAGCTCTTCGCCCTGCTTGCGGCTCTCGTCCAAAGCAGCCTGTAATGCTTGATTGCCTTTGGTTTTCTCACTTTCCGACGCAGCCAATGTTTCTAGCTGCTTTTTCAATGCAGCCACTTGCTGTTCACTTTCCGCCGTTTTCCCCGTCAACAGAGCTAACTGCTGCTGCGCCACTTCGGCCTGTTTCTTGCTCTGAGCTAATTGCGCTTTCAGAGCATTCTGCTCGCTGCTCTTGCCCGCCTGCACCGCTGTCATAGCATCCACTTGCTTTTGCAGCACTGACGCTTTTTGTTCTTTTTCACTGGCTTTTGCCGTTAGCACGGCCAAGGTTTTTTGTAGTTCTTCGTTTTGCTTAAGGCTTTCGTTAAGTTGTGTTTGAAGCGCCTGATTCTCTTTGTTTTTGTCATTCTGCGTGAGTGCTAATACATCTAACTGTTTCTGCAATGACGAACTTTGTTGCTGGCTTTTGTCCAAGGCCTGCTGCAGACGGCTAGCGTCTTGCTTATTCTCTGATTTTGCTGCCGTAGCTGCCGCCAGATCACGTTGCATCTGCTCTGTGACTTGCAGATTTTCTTGCAGGTTTTGCTTCAAGCGGGCAACTTCGGCACGGGCATCAACATCCTGCTGAGCCGTTTGACGCAGCTGTTTCAATGCCTGATCCTGCTGACTCACCGTGGCATTCAACTGATTGATTTTAGCCTGCAGGGCTTTTAACTCGGCAACTGGAGCTGACTGAGGTTCAGTTGCTCGCTTGCTCTGCGTATTATTGCTGGGTTTGGCAGTACTTCTTTTTTGACGAGGCGGCGGAGTCGCTGCATCGAGTTGAGAGGGAGTCAGCAGCAGCAACGCTGGAGCTTCGTCCACTTTACTGGTGATCGCATTCAACGATTCGAGCGTTGTACTCATATCATCTTGCAGCTTATCCGCACCAAAAGCGCTGCCCAAAGGAAGTGCCAACGTAAAAAAAAAGCCATATTTTAGTGCCTGATTCACTTAACACTCTCCCCTCTACGGATCAGCCCATTCAACACATCACGCTCAATTTCAGCACACACCTGATTGGTTTTATATTTATATAAGGCGTCCAGCGTATCCTTGGTCTGTGTATTCACATCCCCCCGAACAGCACTGTAAACCGATGCATTTCTCACCAGGCTGTCAAAATAGGCTTTCTTGGCAGCATAAGCTTTTGGGTTGACCGACTGCAACGAAGCCAGTTCACTCTGACAAAGGCCTAAACGATTTTCTTGCACCGCAGGTTTTTCAATTACGGGTTGAGGTGGTGGTTCAATTGCGGCGGGGGGGGAAACAACCGGTTGCATCTTCGACGAAGGGCTACTGTTTTTACTTTCGCAACCGGCCAATAACAAGCCGCTACTGATGATAAATCCAACCAACAGCCGCCTGCTAGATCTGTTAGTTTTCTGAAGCTGTTCCAAATTCTACTCCTTCCTTGCTGGATAATGACCTGCCGTCACCACCCTGGAGTGGATCACCTTCACCGGAGGGGGTAACCATGTCGGCAATGTTTTTATTTCTCTATCATGGCCGCACATGCGGCCTGAGAGGCTGTCAACCGAGTGATCTGTGTGGCCATGCAGAACCATCTCCAGATACAGGTACTCCAGCATATCTTTCATTGCTACCAGTTCAACACAGTGGGTGATCCCCAACTTGTGCATGGCTTTCCCTTTAAGCGCCATCACCGTTTTTTCGCTGCGCAGCAACAATTTAGCGGTACGCTTTACTGAGTCGCCATCCAGTAGATGCTGTAATACCCTCAGTTCCATCAGACGCAATGTTACCTCATCTGAAACTTTGCTCAAGTTATCCGACAATACATTTTTTATTCTGGCACTGCAGTAAGACGTTCCAAGGCCAATTTGCGCGAAGGCCTCCGCCATTTCCGCCAAAGAATCGTGCTGACTTAGGATGGCATTCACATCCAGTTCAGATAAGCGTCGCAGGAAATAAGGAATGTAGACATCCACTATGACGGCAATTTTCATGCCTGGCCTGGTCTGACGTAATGCCCGAATAAACTGCAACTGTTGTTGCCAATCGGCTTGCTGCCAGCTAAAACCCATAACCAGCATTTCAATATTAGAGGTGACCAACCGTAGCCGGGCTTCGGTAAGAGAGCGCATCCGCCAACACTGCCAGACATTATTTTGTGCTTTCAATTGATGCTCAATGCCGATCGCCATCATCTGGCAAGGGATCAGCAGCGCGACACGTGAGAACGTTGGACTGCGTAGAGTCATAAGAATTCCCTTCCATGAGAATGAGGGCTAACTGCCCGCCAGCATTGCGATGCTTGAGGACCTGATAAGCGAATAGGGATCCCCCCTATTCGCTATTTCATCAGTCACATGCAAACTGCTGGGTGATGTTTTTCCTGAGCGAAAACAGCTCGCTGTCATTCTTGACCTGCAGCTTCCGCATGGCATTACATTTATGTGCGCTGATAGTTTTAATACTGCGATGCTGCAACTCAGCAATTTCGCGCAGGCTCATGCCATTGAACAAGAAGGTCAACACATCGTTCTCGCAACGCGTCAAACTATGCAGACTGGAAACATCATCAGAATCAGCGCGGGCCAGGTAGGAACCAATCAAAGGGCTCAACACACGCTCGCCATTGAATACGCGACTGAAAAACTCACCGACCAGTTTCAGATCATCGCCGCGGGAGACTACGCTGATATTGGCCACATCCAGCAATTTGCCCAGGTCCTCACCTTTCTGACTACGGGTATAGACAATCACTCTCAGCGTGGGCAACTGTGCACACAAACTCAATAACGCTTCACGCCCCTGAGCCGTGGTTTCATTCAGGCCATTTAATTCGGTAATAAGAATATCGACGGGCTGATACAACAACCCTTCGGAAACCGCTGCCATACTGGTTTCCTGCACAATAATCTCACTCGGTACGCTCAGCGTTCCAATAAAACAGGACAGTCCGGTCAATGTGAGCGGGCTGCGATCCATCAGGGCTATGCCGATCGGCTTTTGTGACAAAGGGGCCATATTCTACTCCTGTATGAATGACACGCTCATTCCATCCGGGAATGAGTACCATCTGTATAAACGTTAGCGGGCAAATACCGGGCCGGTTTTTGCCATCCATTTACCCTGCAGATAAAGCTCACCATCACTCTGAAAGCCTAACTTGTGCATAGCATTGCGTTTGTGGGTGCTAACGGTGCGGACATCACGGTGCATCATCAGAGCTGCCGTGGTTACGCTCTTACCGGAAAACAGATAGGCCAGCACATCCAATTCACGGGCCGTTAGCGCCTTTCCGCCAGCGGAATGATTGGCCAGTAGCTGTCTGACTTTATGGCTATAGCTGCGGCGGCCTGCGATCACTTGCTGCACACATTGCGTCAGTGCAATCGCGGGCTCCTGTTTCAGTACCAGCCCCTTGATCCCCGATGCAGTCAACAGTTGCAGCACCCGTGGGTCGTCAAGCGCGGTACAAACAATCATTGAAGTGGTTGGCCAGTGTTCCAGACAAAGTGCAATCAGGCGTAGGCCATCCAATACAGATTCTTCTTCCCCACACAATTCCATGATCAGCAATTTGGCAGGGCGATGGTGCATCAATCCAGGGATTTCTGAAAGATTGCTAACAAGTTGTACTCCATCCGCGAATCCGCACGATTGAGCCAAAATATTACGCATACCGAGAGCAGTGATTGGGCAGGATTCCATTACAATCACATTTTCCCCTTTTTGCCCGTAAGGATGAGGGGAAGGTGCACTCACTCTTTGATAAGTATGAGCCATGGTCATAGTTATTGTCCCTTTCTGCAGGTTACTGGTACTTTACTGCGTCCTTTAAAAACATTGCTCTCCTCCCTTTATTGACCGGGAGTGAAGAGGCTTTCTTCCCTGGTAACTGCTCAAAAAATGAAACTAGGCCACAATGAGAAAAAGCCCCAACCGACAATTTACATAGACACAGGTAAGGACAAATCCGTCATGCGCTGGGGCCATATCTCACGACGTAAAGGTATTCATAATGATTACTGATAGGTAAATGCCACTTGGACGGTGCCAACGATGCTGCCAGGGGTTACGCCACCATTCGCAGAATAAGCACGAGCTCTCAAGGAGAAAGTGGCATCTTTCGTTGTCGACAGTACAGGTGCAACCAGGGTGCTGTTATTACCCAGTCTTGTACTAGTAGCCACATTCTGCAGTTCAATCTGCACTTTATCCGCATCACCTGTGTTTTGGTAAAGCCCCGCTTCTTCAGCAGCCTGAGTACCACTAAACGCTGCAGTGACTGAGGTTGTAGACGTTGGGCAATCCTTCAGATGCAATGCAAATGGCACCCAGTCAGAACCTTTGCCGGCAGTGAGGCTCGCGGCTTGAATATTGGTTCCCAGATCGACGTTTACCACGTTGCCAGCAGAAGCATCAACCGTGCATGGTGATGCCTTAATCGTACCGGTAATGTTGATAGTTGTATTATCTGCGGCTAATGCAGAGTAACTCATACCCGTGCTCACTACTGCCATACAAAGCACCGTACTTTTTAAAACCTGCTTATAATTTCTCATAATGTCCTTATCCTTTAATTAATATCCAACCACAGAAATATCATTACGAAAATCAACGAGTAATAAAAAGCTATTGAATTTCAACCTTAACCGTACCCGTCGCATTAAATACCCCTACAGCGGGTGTATTACCGGTAGTATTCACCGGATATACGTTAATTTCCGCTTGCCCCGTACTATTCAGACTCCCAAGACCTGTCATATTCATAGGTAACGTGCCATTAGACGGTGAAATAATATTACCATTACCATCTTTAATCATTACAGCAATGTCACCGTTAGTCGTTTTCAGTGCATTACTAATCTTCGGATCGGGTTCAGCAGTGAAGGTCAAACTCACCTTAACCCCATCCGAAATATTCCGACATGCTAAAGTCAATTGCCGATTAGTTGGCGTAAAACCATCTGGCATAGCGCCTGCGGTTTTAAATTTGCTTGACATAATATCGCCAAAGTCAATCGTTATTGGTGAGGGACTGATATCACAATTCTGTGGAACAGTTACTGTGCCATTCATTGTGACCGTGGCTGCAATCTGCGGGCTACTCACCCCACTAACCGCAGCAATACGGATATTAGTCAATGCTACAGAGGGTATAGTATGAGTACCAACAAAAGGCTTAATAAAATAAAGATGAATCCTACCTCTAGCACCACTACCGTAATTTTGGGTACAACTATTCTGAACATCAAAACTTCCTGAGAGCCCATTCGTTTGGTTTGCAAATGGAATTGGGAAATAGGCATCAGTACGCCCAGCAATATATACTTCCGCTGCTGCAGCCAAATACTCATCTACTTTGTAGAAACTCATGGCTTTACCGGTAGAACTTGTAGATGAATACACTGCTTGCCCAAGTCCTGAACCTAACTCAGCACTAATAAATGATTCAAAAATTCGCGTTACAAGTGGACATTCACAGATCATGGGATACGTTCCCCCCTCATCTGCCCACACAGGATTACCTTGCAAGTTGGCATTCAGTATGGTCTTGCCAATCACGTTCTGTGTTGGATCATCATATTTCGCATTAAATGTAAAAACGTAGGGTTTAGTACCATTTTGTGGCCTACACTCCCCCATGGCGGCCTGCGCCTGTGGTGCCAGAAAGAGTAACGAACTCAGAACACAGCAAGATAAGGAGAATCTTATTATTGGGCTAAATTTTTTCATCATCAAAACCTTTCTTTATAAACACTGGCCATTCATCAATCGAATACCAGTGTTCTCTTTCTGTTCAACCACAGAATAAGACACCTGGCACTGTTGTGAGGCATCATTACCCCATTTCACATTCAGCTTGCCGCTACCGGACATTCCGGTGAGATAAACCTGTCCGCTATCACCAACAATGCTGGCATTTTGGCCATCGGCGTCTGTCACCGTGGCACCAAACGGCACCGGTGCTCCGCCTTGCATCAACATGGTCATCAATACACGCTGACCAACATTCGGCTTAAATTCAGCACGCACTACCGCACCACGGGTTGGGATCACCGTTTGGCTGGTTAGCGTCATATCTACGTCATCCGGCAGAGTCGTGGTATCCAGCCCGGTGATATTTTTGCGATAGGCAGAGGCATAAGGCACCACCGCATAACCCCGCCAGTCGGTGGTCACCCCGGTTTGGTTAGCAATATTGACACCTTTAGCCCCCGGCGCTTTCACCAATACCACCGTTTCACCCAGTGACTGCGACAAGGTAAGGCCATTTTCATGCAACATGACCCCTCCCTGAACACCGTAGTTGAGTCGCTGCTGGGAACGATCATAACCATAACCCAAGTTCACCTGGCCCAAACCGCCGTTATAGCCAACGCTGGCGTTACCACTCGCCCCCTGCCCTTGGCTGGTGTAGCCTTGACTAATGTTGTAGTTCAGATTACCGCTTGGCAGTGCGGTGCCCCCAAACCCAACCATATTACTGGTCGAACCACGGCGACTGGTGTTCATGTTGTAGGTGGCATAGCTGCTGTTGGTCAGCCATTTGCTTAATGGCACGCTGACGTTTAAGGCAAAGAGTTGGTCAGTGTAATTAGTCCGATCACCATTACTGTTATAGCCGTTTTTGCTGTAGGTATAGTTCAGGCCATAGCTGATACCTCTCCAACTATTGTTGTAGCCCACGCTTGCCGACTGATTGCGACGATCGTTGTTCCAGTAATCCTCACTGATCAGGCTAAGGGAAACAGATCCAGCACCTTCCCACAGGTTCTGACTCAGCGTCAGTTCAGCACGGCTCTTCTTATGGTCAAGGTAAGGGCTGGATCTACCGTTGGTATAGGTGTCCAGCGTTTCCTGCAGCGTATAGAACCCTTCTGTTGAATAACGGTAACTCGCCAAACTGAAGTTGGTCCCACTTTCAACAAAGCTCTTGCCATAGCGGAGGCGATAAGACTGGCCGCTTTCCTTACCCATCTCTTCAGGTTTAGACCAAGCCTGTGTGATGTCAGCAGAAAGCGCGCCGATGACACCCATGTTTTGGCCCCAGCCAATAGCGAGTGACTGGTATTTGCTGGCTGCCTGCACCCCACCATAAATTGTCGCCCCCCACGGCAGGCCGTAAATTCCGGTGCCCTGCGTGAATGGCGTGTTTTCCACATCACTGTTTGATGAACGATATTGACCACTGGTCAGGCTATACTTGAATCGCCCTTCACGCTGTAATACAGGAACAGAAGCGAATGGCACCACCAGCGTCTGCTCACTGCCGTCAGTTTCTTTAATCGACACGTTCAGGTCGCCGCTACCTGCTGTAGGGTAAAGATCCTTGATCTCAAACGCCCCTGGTGCGACATAACTTTGATAAATGATAAAACCGTTCTGACGGATGGTGACTTGCGCGTTGCTACGAGCAATACCGCGCACTACCGGTGAGTAACCTTTCATGCTGTCTGGCAGCATATCGTCATCAGAAGCCAACTGACCACCGCGGAACGGTACACTATCAAATACGTCACTCGGTGAGCTACTTTCCCCCAGAACCAGTTGACTCTTCAGTGCAATAATATCGCGCTGCAAATAGGTATTAATGGAATTCCAGTGATTATCACCATTAGCATCACGGTTCCAGGTAGAATAGTTGCGCAAGCGCCATGCACCGAGGTTTGCACCAGAACGGAGGTTAAGGAAATAGGTACTGGTGTTATCGTTGATATTATTGGTGTTGCCTGTACCATCAATACCGTTATTAACAATATTGTTGTTATTGTTGCTATTGCGGCTCCAGTTGTTAGCCCCGGTGAAGTTATAGTTCACCAATAACGCAGGCACACCCTGATCCCACTTATCCGGTGAAACATAATCACGTGCAGCAAGATTTAACGCAGCCTGAGGAATACTCAGGTCAAGGCGCTGCTGATTAAAACGGAAGGTAGCCGAAGCCTGCGGAATAGCCTGAGCTAAATTAGCGCACTGCCCAGATGCCTTGAGCGCAGGAAAAGAGTCAACCTTCACGCCCATCGATTCAAGCATGCCACTGCTTAGGCAGGGTTGCAGGCTATTCTTGCCTGTCGCATCTTTCTGCAACGAAAAATCAAGATCGTGAGTGTCGACCATCTGGCCATTCAAATAAACATCAACCCGGTATCTACCTGGAGCCTGAGTACTCCCATCTTCAAAAACCGTTAGGTCAGCCCCACGTTGAGACGGGTTATCAAGTTCCAACAATGCCGGGTTAAAGAAATCGCGCGCCTGTGCACCACCGGAAAGCCCCATTAACATTGCGACCTGACATGAAATCAACAAAGCCAGGGGGGTACGGTTAAATCCACGAGAGCCTAAACGCTTCGGGTTATTCATCCATTTAACTCCATTTATCAGCAGTGCCAGTAGATTCCGGCCAGCCGCGTCCTTTCCCCGTTACTACCTGTACAGGGATTGATTTTAGTTATCTTGACGTGTGCTTTATAAATTCCCGGTGAAGGGGTTACTGGTGCCACCGTAATCGTTAATAATTTCCCAGCTCAAAGCACCACCACTAACTCCCGCAGGCAGCTCAAAGCGAGCACTGGACTGCGGTGCAACCATAGAGGCATTTTTAATTTGGTTACCGTTTACTTTAACCTTGAAGAAGGTAACGTAGTACGGTGAAGAGTTGGTAACCTGAACTGCGTTGCCACTGCGTTGCCACGTTAATGCTTTAGCAGCTTCTTCCAGTGAACCCGGCAAGCCCTGAGGACGGTAGATCAGCTTAATGCGGGTTTTAATCGCAATTTGCAACGTATTGTCTTTTTTCTCAGCTGACGGAATAGACTTAATGTTCAGCCAATATAAGGATTCTTTATTTGTGGGCAGGTTACCTCCAGCGCGAACTACACGCAGAATATTATCTTGCCCGCCATCCAAGCGGAACAAAGGCGGAGTAATAATAAATGGGGCTTTAGAAGTATCACCGTCTTGAGAGTCTACCCAAGATTGAATCAGATAAGGGACTTTGTCAGGGTTACTGATGCCTAAAGAGGATTCTTTTTTTGCGCCATCGTAAATCAGACGGGTTCCGCCAACAATAACTCCCGCCTGAGCTTGCAAGCCAAACGCCAATAATAGCACTGCGACCGTCGCGCTCCGCCAAACTTTCATTTCTTATTACCCACCTAAACCATTGAGAGAAAAGCCAGGGGCGGCATCCCCCCCCTGACCAGGCTTTATACTGCCGTTATGAAATCAGGCAGACAAAACTTATTGATAAACAATGGTAAAGTTGCTAACTGCGTTAGCTGCACCTGGGGTTACGGAGGCTGCAGTTGAAATATAGCTTGCAACGAAGCTCAAAGTATTTGTAGCAGTGCCTGGCTGCAACGTCTGCGGAGTAGAGTCCTGATACAGGTTGATCACTTTGTTGTTACCATCAGCGATCTGAATGCCAACACCCTTAGCAGTAGTAGCAGCGGTAGGGTCAGTTAACTGAAGAATAGAGTTATTATTTGGTACCTGGTTGCCATCAAAACGAACGCTAGCAGCAGAAACGGTATCCGGGCAGTTGCTCAGTACAAGAGAAAAGCCTTTAGAACCAGATACTGAACCAGCAGATGGGAAAGAAGATGCAGCAATCTTACCCAGATCAACGGTTTGGTTTTTGGTCGAAGTGGAGATATCGCAACCCTGTGGAATGATAGTACCGGTGAAGTTAACCTGACCATCTGCAGCAAACACACTGGTGGTAAACGCGGAGGCAGCTAACATGGCAACGGCGACAAGATTCTTGTTCATACTACTTTTCCTTTAAAATAATGCACTTCTCGCGCACTTGTTTATTTCTGACATAATCCTATGTCATTCCTTTTTATTTAGTTCATTGCCTGGAAACTACCTACGTCAATAGGTATTGAGCAGCGTTAACCTTTCCAGCCAAACGATTCATTTTGAACTAAAGTGACTCCTTTAGTTTAAAACTCCAAAGTATATTATTTTTAATCAAACTAAAAAAATAATAGTCTTAAATATCTCCTTATACAGAATTAAATTCTGGATAAAAAACAATCTTCTTTTGTGTGGGGATTTTGTCTTGTAAATATTGAGAAAAAACTTAGATCTTTCTAAGCATTTCTTAATCGCGGGAATTGATTTAAATTATTGTTTTTTATTGATTTTTATCTGGGCAGCAAAATATTGGATCGTTATTGTTGACATTATTTTGGGGCATCCTTAGAGTATGTTGCAATTTAGTTCAAAGTGACTCATTAGACATATTTAATTACTTGCTAGTTACCATACTTCCTTGAACCTTTTGGCGTTACTTGCTGTGTATAACACAGTATTCTGAATGTTCCTATGGCCAAGAAAATCCTGAATCAAGCGCGTGTCTATTCCTCTATCTGCCAGTGCAAAGCCACAGCCATGACGAAGCATGTGTGGGTGAGCATTTACTTCTAAATTTGCTGCCTCACTGTAATTACGAATTAACCAATAGATTCGCTGACGTGATAAACGCGAGCCTCGGTTAGAGAGAAACAACCATTCACTATCAGCCCCTCGGTAATACTTTCTTTTTGCCATCCAGCGTTGTAAGCATTTCCTCTCACGGACATACAAGGGGTGAATGGTAGAAAAACCATTTTTCAATCGATGAATATAGATATTCCCCCCTTCAAGATCGATATCAGACAGCCGCCAACTGTTAATCTCACTCACTCGACACCCATGGATAAAACACATCCAAATCAGACAATAATCGCGTTCAGGATTCTTACCCCTCAGGGTTGCCTCAAGCAGCCTCTCCACCTCAGAAGGTGTTAAATGCTTACGACTGGTCATAGTACCTCGTTAATCTTCACAAAGAAAAATGTGGATTGCTTTTTCCTTTGTCATTTCCACAATAACATTCAGGAGTATTAACTCCTGCCTCCGGATAACATCCTGAATCCTGGGTAGAGTATAGCCGATAAGCTTAAAGGCAACAGCCAAGATATTAACCTGCTTAAAATACCAACATGCAAACTTAAGCATTACTCATGTGGAAAAGAGATAAAAAAATCCAAATAAAAAATTAGCAAGTTAACTATTTTTCACACGCAACGCTTAAAAAAATAAGGAAGTGTAAATATATATAAATAGAAAAAGCACATTGGTATAAATACTTACCTATCTTACGCAACTCAAAGATACTATTATTATCTGCCAAATCATCCATAATTGAATAAAATCACCATAAAAATAAAAATCAAGATGATTCCATAAAAAATAACAGAATACTCCTTAAGATTTATAGAGATAATCTCTGCATCTTTAAAATTAGCGGGAATTCCTTAGAATCATGGCACCCAAATCAGTTCAGATTGGCTATTGTGTCAATCAACGGGAAGTAGGGCGCTGAGTAAAATGCTGTCTCTGTGAAGGGGAACTTCAGTGTTATTGATGGTTGTTATGAAGCCGTATGTTATGCGAGATAGATTTCATGCATTGAATAGACGCTATTGCCTCAACACCCATTTGATTTCTTAGGGCGTTGAGGCTAGTTATCTGTACTAAAACCCCTGTGATACTTGTAGCCACATTTGCGGCTGGCCATCCCGTTGACTGTCACTGTCATCGGGGTGATTCACCCGCCACGCCAGTTGCAGCGAAACCTGGCGTTTATCACCAAACCAGCTGGCACCGGTTCCCAGCGCGCCGCGCCGCTGGTGGTTTTTATCCATCGTCCATGGCGACTTACTGGTTTTCACTCCACCGTAATCAAAGAAGGTTTTCCACTGCCAGGCCGGGGTTATCGCGTAACGCAATTCCAGATTGGTCAGCCACCCCCGATCGCCACTGGTGTTACCAGAAGCGTAGGCACGCACGCCGTTGACGCCCCCCAGCGAAAATTGCTCTGAGGAGTCGAGGTTTTTCGACGCCAATTGACCACTGAACTGACCATAGACACTCCAGCGTTCGCTGAGCATCTGTAGGCGTAGTGCGGTCAGATTAAACTTGCTGAAGTTGCCCGCAGTGCGCGCGGTTTTGCTGTCGTTCTGTGCGGTGAGCGGATCGGTAATCTCCAGATGGCCGTTGCTGACGCTGGCAGAAACAAAGCTCAGGCCTCCGCCGCCAAAGCTATCCTGGCCGTTGGCGCTGAGGCTGGCCGTCCACAACTGGCTGTTTTTATGGCTTTTGCTGTCGAATAAATCGATGTCATCCCGCAGCCGTTTGTCATCAAACTGCAGCTGGCTGCTGAGAGTCAAGGTTCGGCTTCTGTACAAGGGTTGAGAAACATAAGCACTGGTGGTGCGGGCATTACCGTGTGCGTCCAAGTCGGCAAAGTCTTTGCCCAGTGAGTAATCCATATTGGAGTAGGAAGCGCCTACGCGAGTAAACCAGCGATTAACCGGAGCATCGTACGACAGAAAGTAATAATACTGCCGCGCATCGCTGGCCAAACCGCGCAGGCGCAGGCGATCTCCCAAGCCCAACGGACTGTTAACCGAGACATCGGCATTCAGGCGGTTTTTGCCGGTATATTTGCCGCCATAGTTATCCAGATCGAGGCTGCCGCTAAACAAAGGGGCGGGTTTGGCCTCCACCAGCAGATCGGCGGCTCCGGCTTTTTTGCTGGTGAGCAGCGTCGAGCGGGCCTGCACGCCGGGGGTATCGTTCAGCAACAGTAGGGTTTGCTGCAGTTGACCGGCGTTGATAGCGGCATCTGGCGTAATCCGGCCAATCAGGCGCTTCAAGGTAGCATCAGAAAGGCGCGAACTGTTGTCGGTTTTGATCTCGCCATAGTGCGCTTCCAGTATCGCGATCTTGACCACGCCATTCTCAATCTCTTGCTCCGGCAGATAGGCGCGGTTCAGCACATAGCCACGCTGTTGGTAATAGGTGGTGATACGCTGCGCCGCTTCATAAAGTTGTGGCAACGTGAGTTCACGGCCGGTGTATTCCTGCAATTGCGCCAACAGAATCGCATTGGGAAACAGGGTATTGCCGCTCAAAGTAAAGGTGTTCACCTTGACCGTCGGCTGTTCAGCGCTGGCGGGCTGAGCCGGTGCTGGCGTGGGCGGAGTGGGTAAACCCAGATCTGGAGCAGTTGAAGGTGCCAGAGTTGGCCGACGGGTATCAATCTCACGTAGGCTTTGCCCAGCATCTGGAATAGTTGGCGTAGCTGCCTTTACATTGCTGAATCCCAGTAATAGGGGGAGCAAGGGCCAGATATTGTGTGGCCGGGAGTCTTTTTTATTGTTTGTCATTATATTGTCAAATCAGGTGACGCTGGATAGCCAGCTATAGGCAATAAAAAGCCTGGCTTGCGCCAGGCTGAATTTTGGTTGTTACAGGCCGCAGTATGACTGCCCAGTACAGGCTTTGCCGTTTACGGTGCCGTAGCCGTAGGAGTTCGTAATAACACTTTTTTCACCGGGACTAGGTAAACTGTGCCAGCCGTTGCCTAAATCCAGAAAATCGAGGCCACCAATCAGCGTACCTATGTCCTTATCTCCCTTTACGGTTCCATAGGCTTTAGAGTTGGTAATGGTGCTGACAAAACTTGTCCCAGTCAAACCACCAACGCTGCTGCCTCCCGTCACATTGCCGGTTGCATAAGCATTTTTGAGATCTGAACGTGAGAGTACCCCGGTCAACCCACCGACGCTAATGCTACCCGCGTTACCTGTCACATTGCCTGTGGCATAAACATCGCTGAGTTCAGAACCGATAGCATTACCAATCAACCCACCCACATTTTTAGTGCCCTGCACACTACCTGATGCATGAGCATTACTAATTACCTTCCAAGAAGATTCGCCAATCAACCCACCAACCCCGTTGTTACCGCTCACGTTCCCGGTTGCATAAATATCGCTGATTATAGTTTTGTAAAAAGAGTTATTGGCATAACCGATCAACCCACCTGTCGCCCATCCGGTACCAGTAACATCACCAGTTGCATAAGAATTGCGGATACTTACTGCCCCTTCACCAATCATGCCGATTAAGCCTCCCACATAGTCGCCGCTGCCATTAACAGTGACAGTTGCATAGGAATTGTTGATATAGCTGGAAAGGGGGGGTTCGTTACTAGGGGCCATTGAACCATAGGCTAGGCCGACCAAACCGCCGACTCTACCACTACTACTCGTTACCGTTCCTGTGACAGAGACATTGTTGATATCTGCGTTACCAATGAGGCCAAATAACCCACCAGTCCAGCCCCAACCACGATCGGATAATGTATTAATATTAACATTTTCCGCATAAACATCGTGAATACGGCTTCTCATAAAGTAACTACCAGTCAAGCCTGCCAGAGCCCCTACCATAATCTGCCCATCGCCCCCAGCAAAGTCATTGGTACTCACCTTGGTATCAATCAACCCGAGGTTACGGACTTCTCCAAACAGGGCGCTAAATAAACCAACATACGCCTGATCAGGTCTATTGAACGACCTTATATTGAGTTGGTTAATGGTATTGCCCAAACCGGACAACACACCGTTAAAAGAGCTTGACTCATAACTCCCTATCGGCCTAAACCCTTCCCCCTGCGCCGTTGAACTGGCATCGATGGTATTGCCCAGCACATAGTAGCCCGCCAGATCGTTTTCCATCGCCTGTAGCTGGGCCACATTCTGGATCACGGTATAGCTTTGGCCATTATTGCTGAAGCTGGCACCCTGGCCGGAAAGGGTAACGCTTTTCCCTTTAGCCAGCAGATAGTCGCCGCCTTCAATAAAGGCTACGCCCGCATTTTTGCCGGTGGCTTTCAGGTTGGCATTCAGCACGATGTTATCCTGCGCCGCCAACAACAGCTGGTTGGCCGTGCTCCAGCTGATATCGTTGGCCAGCGTGAGATCGCTGCTGTTACTGATCAATTCCACATTGCTGGTGCGCAGGCTGTTGGTGACAGCACGGGCCGAGACTTTATTGCTGCTGGTGCTGTCATTGACGTTCAGCTTATCGGCAGCCACGGTCCAAGTGCCGGTCTGGCCGCCAAAACCACGGGTATCAACGCTAGCACTGGCGCTGACGTTGACTGACTGGCCGCTGGTTTCGATATTGCCACCGTTACCTTGGTCTGTGCTGGCATCCAGAATGCCATCCACGTTGACCAGCCCCTGCTGCCCACCGCTCAGGACGATCTTGCCCGATCTATTGCTCAGGGTTTGCGCCTGAATGGTGCCAGTATTATTCACCACGGTCTGCAACACGTTGCTATTGGCATAGGCGGCACTCATCACTACTTGGCCGCCATCGGCTTGGATAAAACCGCTGTTTTCCGCCAGCGCATTGGCCGCCGCGCCGGTGACCTGAATATTTACCAGCCCATCACCGCCAAAGTCCAGGGTGGTGGCTTTACCGGCTGCCAGCTTCACGCTGCCAAGATTTGCCTGAATATTCCCCTGGTTGCTGACCTGGCCGCCCAATAACACCACCGCACCGCCGTCTTTGGCGGTGATAGTGCCTTGGTTGACCACGCTGGCTGGGCTGTTACCGCCGCTGAAATTGTACTTGCCGAGAGAGAAGTTGGTGGTGGTCAAATCCTGAGTAGATGCCACCAGCCCGCCGACGTTCACTTGCGCATTGCTGCCAAACAGCACGCCATTCGGGTTGACCAGGAATACCCGGCCATTGGCGTTCAATTGCCCCATCACTTTGGAGCCTTCGGTGCCCACCACCCGGTTTAATGCAATCGAGTTACTGCTCGGCTGTTGAAAATTGACCTTGTTGCCTTCGGCGATATTAAAGCTCTGCCATTCAATCGCCAGCTTGTCACTGCTCTGGTTGATTTGCATTTGCTGGTTGGTGGGCTGGCTGATGGTACCGGTGCCAAACTTCACCGCACCACTGGCAGGAAGATCGGCCGCGTAGCTGGAACCAAACGCCAGGCTGCCCAGAATAGCAAGCGTGAGGCGGTTTAATGAGGTATTGCCTATCGAGCTAATTATTTTACTCATGAATAACATCTCCATCCAAGGAAATAGGAACAATTTGGATTAAATTAATTTTAACTCTGGATAATAAACGGCGAATTAAATACCTGCTACAGAAGCCGTTCTTTGATATGAAAAAAGCAGGCAAAAACAATCTAATAGAACTCCTTTGCAATGTCTATTTTTTTAACCCTGCGCCCACCTCCCCTGCCTATAAATAATGGCGCCCAGGTAATTAATTATAACCAGCATCAATGAAACCATAGTAATCGCCACTATATTTCTGCAGGTGACTCAGCAGGATTTTAAATATATTATGCTTTAATTAACCCAATCCTAATCGACATTACTCTGCATAAAAAAACAACAAAAATCCACTGGCATGATAAAAACACAATAAAATCAATAAATAAAAAACAAAGCAGCGAAAATTCAATTTACTGACAAATAACGTTTAACTCAAAAAATCAAAGTATAAATATCGAAAAAACAAGGCAAGAACAATCCCAATGAAAACGACAACCCATAAAAAAAGACAAATTAAAAATAACAATAAAAACCAATTCATTATGAACAACCATTAATGCATTAACAATAGTTTACGGGATTAAGCTTGTTTATAAACAAGAAAAATCCCGCAATTAAAAAACTTTCATTCATCAGTGAAAAATATCAATGCGGCCATGCTTACCCATAGCAAGATATTGGCAGTGAGCACCGCAGAATTTGTTGGCTATCGGAATAGACGAGATTAAAAAAGAAGAGAGGGACGGTGAGATCCCCCCAATACAGCAATAGGCGAGTCATACTTCGAGCTGTATGGGTGTTGGCTGCATTGCTCGTCCCATCGGGAATGCTGCAGCCACCTGCATACAACTCGAATTATTTAGAACCTGAGTAAAACACGATCTCAGACGGTTAAACCGCCATCAAGCACCAGGGTTTGCCCGGTCATATAACGGCTGTCATCACCAATCATAAACACCGCCGCGCGAGCCACCTCATTGGCTTTACCCAAACGACGCAGTGGAATTTGCTTGCGCAGCGCTTTCAATGCCTCGGCGGGGATCGCATCCGTCATGTCGCTTTCAATAATACCCGGCAGCAGGCAATTGACCCTGATACCAAAGCGTGCCACTTCCAGCGCCAACGATTTGCCCATGCCAATCATCGCCGCCTTGGTGGCAGCATAGGCCGTTTGCCCAATGTTGCCTTTGATACCCGAGACAGAAGACATTAAGACCAATGCCCCCTCCCCCTGCGCCAACATGGCTGGCAACAGTTGCCGGTTCCAATAGAATATGGCGTTCAGGTTGGTATCTATCACCTGCCGCCAGTTGTCGCCGTTTTGCTGAATATGCAAACCATCCAGCGTAATACCCGCATTATGGATCACCGCAAAAGGCGCGCCCAAACGCGCCAGCAGCTCGGGAGCAACCCGATTAACGGCCTCTTCATCACTGCCATCACAGACGCAACTTTCTACCCAGCCGGGTAAACCGGCGCAGGCTTCAATCACCTCAGCACTCTGCGCCTGGCTACTGCGGCAGGTAAATACCACATTCCACTGTTTGGCCAACTCTTCCACCAGCGCACGGCCAATGCCCCGGCTGCCGCCGGTAACCAATACCCATTGTTTAGTCATAGCGTTAGTCTTGCTGCTCTACCAAATATTGACACAGTTCGCCCAGCGTCATTTCCGGCTTATCGATAAACATTTCAGCGGTGAGCGTCACACCAAACTCACGCTTGGCCAACACCATCAATTCAACATAGTCCAGGCTATCCAGCTTCAGTTGGTGCAGAGGCATTTCTGGCGATAAATCGGACATCTCCAGATCTTTCGCATCACAAATCATTTCGCAAACGGTGCTGTAAACCTGTTCGTACTTTTCCATTTTTATATCCTTATTTAATTACCGGCCAACGGCCATGTTTTCAATGTGACTGCGGTCGTTATCAGCGGCTGCTGTTGCACTCTGGCCTGGATCTCGGTGCGTAATACAAAACCGCTTTCTCGATTGCCCACGATTAACATCGGCTGAATGGCATAATCCAAATGATCCACCAGGTGAAAATGCGCATCTGGGCTCAATAATTTCGCGCTGAAGTGGGTTTCATGATGCGTCTGCACTACCGGGATCTGGGCAAACACCTCGATCAGCGTTGCCGCAGCCAGCTCTGGCAATGTCTCTGTCACCATCGCCAAGGTTTCGGGTGACTTCACTACCAGTTGGAACAGCAACGCATCGAAGAACCCCCAGGTTTGAGCAGCGTCTGCCGCATCCCCTGGGAATTGCTGACTAAGCGCCATCACCTCTGCCAACGCTAACCGATGTTCCTGCCCACCGTTCACCTGCACCAACGGCTGAGCCGCCGTCAACTTACTGCTGAAACAGATTTCCTGTGTGGCACTGTCAAGCAACTTGCCGGTGACCTGCGACCCCTTCTCCGTAATCTGTAACTGGTAGGGGGTATGGCAAAGCACCGGGTGACGCAGACGCGTGCTGAAGCTATAAAAATCTTCCTTTGGCGTTGCCGCAAGCAGCGCAGCGCTCAGGTGCCGTTTCATATCCAGCATGGCGCGCATGCCGTGGACGCTTAACTGCTCAGCCCCCATGTTGCGCACGTACTGCAGGTCAAAATGGATCGGGTTGTAATCCCCGGAAAAGGCCGCCCACTCTTCTGCATCACGCACGCTATAGTTGAGGATCATGCTCATGCCTGCCCGATCACTAGGGCGGCATTGGCACCGCCAAAACCAAAACTCAGATTCAACGTATTCTGCAACTTAGCCGGGCGATGTCCTTCGCTGATGTAATCCAGATCGCAGGCCGGATCGGGATTGTTCAGGTGGCAAGTGGCTGGCATCAGCTGATGCTGTAATGCCTGCAGGCAAATGATGGACTCAAAACTGCCTGCGGCAGCGATCAGGTGCCCAGAGTAGGATTTGGTGCTGGAAAGCGGTGTGGAATAAGCCGCTTCACCTAATGCGAGCTTGATCGCTTCGGTTTCGTTCAGATCGTTAAGCGGCGTTGAGGTGCCATGCGCATTGATGTAGTCAATCTCGGTAGCCGCCAAGCCAGCCTGTTTCAACGCATACTGAATGGTTTTTACTCTGGCAATCTTGTCGTCAGCAGGTGCAGTGAAATCGAAGGCGTCAGAATAGTTACCATACCCTTTGATCTCACCCAGAATGGTCGCACCGCGCGCCAATGCCGCTTCACGCTCTTCCAGGCACAGTACGGCTGCACCTTCAGACAGCACGAAACCGTTACGATCAAGGCTGAATGGGCAGCAGGCCTTTTTGATATCTTCCTGTTCACGTGCCAACGCACGCAAGACATCAATGTTCCAAACCGTAAGGTCAGCACGTAAAGACTCACCAGCCCCGGCCAGCATCATGGAAGCCCGCCCGCTGCGGATCACTTCAAAGGCATCGCCAATGGCGATAGTACCCGTGGCGCAGGCTGCAATCGGGGAGTTTTGGTAACCACGTAGGCCCCAGTAAAGGCTACAGGCCGCCGTGGCGACGTTCGGCATACTCAGGAAACAGCCAAACGGCGATCCCAACCCGGTACTGAGGTAAGAATCATAATTCACGATCGTTTCATCCTGGCCGGCCCAGCCGCTGCCGATGATGGTGCCACAATCCAGCAGATCGTAATAATCCGCCGGGCTCGCGCTGTTAAACGCCATCTCCATCGCTTCACGTGCGGCCCCCAGCACCAGGCGGGCAAAGCGTGGCAGGCGGCGGCGGATCGCGGCGGGGATCCCTTTCAGGTTAGGCTCGTCATCAATCAGCCCCATGAAACATGACTGGATCCCGGCCTGGGATTTATCGATATGACGGTAACCGACCTGATAGTCCATCATTGCCGCCCAACTTTGCGCCGCATTCATCCCCATGGGAGTCACTGCGCCATATCCGGTAACCACTACACGACGTGGCAACGCGTTACTATTCATGATTTATTCCTTTCCTATCATTGTCTTTTTCCACGCCGCCGCCCAATGCCAACCACAGCGTCATGGTGGCGTTGAGGTAGTTGTACTGCAGTTGCGACAGATTGATTTTGCTGTTCAGCAGGGCATCTTCAGCATCCAGGAGTGCCTGGAAGGAAATAGCTCCCGCTTCATATTGGCTTTTCGCCAACGCCCAACGCTGCTCAGCAAGCTGCAGATTCTGTTGCTGATTAGCGCGCTGTTGTTGATAACTCAGGCGCTGCGTCATGGCGTTATCCACATCCGACAGGGCGTTGTAGACCTTGCTACGAAACGTGATCGCCGCCTGCTGCACGTCCAGATCCGATTTCTCGATGGTCAACTGCACCGTATTCCACTGCACAAACGGCAGTGCGGCATTAGTGCCCAGCGTTCGGTACGGGTTACTGAACCACTGCTGGAAGATAGCGCTGCCCGCGCCCAGCGTGGCACTCAGCGACAGCGTCGGGTAGAAGCTCAGGCGTTCAACGTCGGAACCGGCCAAGGTCGCACGCAAACGAGCCTCGGCAGCTTGAACGTCTGGGCGGCGGGAGATCACGTCCAGCGGCAGCATCTGGGCGATCGGGACGTTTTGCGTGACATCCAATGACGCCCGCTCAGGCTGACGATCGTTCGGTGAACGGTTGAACAGGATCGCCATGGCGTTGCGTGCCGCTTCGCGCTGTTGCAGCAGGTTCTGGTATTGGTTTTGACGATCGAGCAGCAACTGCTGCGCCTGTAACAGCTCGATCTGCCCGGCGCTACCGGCCGCATAGCGTGACTGCACGATCTCCAGCGTTTGCTTGCCAATCTCCAGGCCCGCCTGCTGATGCACTATCTGCTGATTAACGTTGGCAATCTGCCAGTAAAGCTGTGCGGTGGTACCAATCAGCGTTAACGCCGTGTTCTGCCGGTCCTGTTCTGATGCTTTGACCAGCCATTCGGCCTGTTCACGCGCACGTGCCAGTTTCCCCCACAGATCCAGCTCATAACTCAGGCCAACCGAAGCACTGTAAGCCTCCACAGGCTCCCGGTTTTCCCGCAGATTCTTGGTGTTGCTGGCACCGCCATTTACCGCAACATTCGGCGTCAGGTTGGTGTTGGTCAACCCGGCGGCCAAGCGCGCCTGCCGCAGTTGCAAACCGGCGATCGCCAGATCGTTGTTGCTGGTCAGCACCCGGCCGATCAGCATCGAGAGCTGCGGATCGTTGAAGTTATCCCACCAGTGATCGGTGTGCTTAAGAAAACCCGAACCGGTGTCTTGCACCCGCCACTGCTTTGGTACCGACAACATTGGCTGTTGATAATCACTTTTCACTAAGGAGCCGCAGCCGGTCAGCAAGAGTGAGATCGTTATGGCTAGAGAAATTTTATTCATCATTACTCGCGCGCCAGCGCCTCCGTCGGGTGAAGACGCGCCGCGTTGCGCGCAGGGAAAAAGCCGAACCCCAGGCCGATCAGCGCAGAAAATCCGCAGGCGAGCACGATGGGTGGCCAGGTGAAAATCATGGTGAATTGCTGCGTAACCTGGGCAAAAATCAATCCGGCGATCCCGGAACCAATGATGCCAATCATCCCGCCCAGCGAGCAGATCACCATGGCTTCAATCAGGAACTGACGCATAATGTCAGCCGGGCGCGCGCCAACGGAAAGACGAATACCGATCTCATGAGTCCGCTCGGTAACCGAAACCAGCATGATGTTCATCACGCCGACCCCGCCCACCAGCAGCGAGATGCCCGCAATGGCGGTAATCAGCAGCGACATTGAATCCGACGCTTTGCGCATGGTCTCAGTCATCTGATCGTTGGTCTGAGTGAAGAAATCACGCTGACCATGCGCCTGCTCCAGCAAGCGTTCCACGTCAGTTTGTGCTTCACTCAGCGAGAAACCGTCACGTAAACGCAGGGTGATCGATTCAAGCGGCATATTGCCAGACATACGTTCCAATAATGAGGTGTAGGGCATCCACGCCCCCAGCATCATACCGCTGAATTTGCCCCCTTTAGGTTCAGCGACGCCGCCAACCCGATAGGGTGCGCCGGCAAGCTGAATAATCTCCCCTTCCGGCTGTTCATTTTTTGCAAACAGCGTTGAGCGCAATTCGGGATCGATGATGACCACCGGCTCCCGTTCATCGAGATCCTGCTGGGTAAAGCTGTTACCGGAAAGAAAGCGCAGGCCACGCACGCGGAAATAGGCGTCACTGATGCCGGAGAGCGATACATACACCTCTTTACCCCCGCGCACGGCCATCACGGTGTTGCTGATCACCGGGGAAACGCTGTCAACATAGGGCTGACGCGCCAACAGCTCAACGTCCGAGAGCTTCAGAGAGCGGGCAAAATCAGGGCGGGGTTTATCCCAACCCAAACCAGGGCGGATCTCCAGCGTGCTGGTACCAAGTTGGCTGATTTGTTCCAGAATACTTTGCCGGGCACCTTCGCCGACGGCCATGGACGATACGACAGAAGAAATGCCGATAATAATGCCCAGCATCGACAAAAAGGCCCGCACCCGGTGCCCAAGCAGCGCCCGCCAAGCCATCTTGACCGCCTCTTTGACGCTCTGCCAGAACAGCGCACGCCCAGTGGCTGCGGCCACCGGCATCGCCGGTTTGGCGTCCTGTGGCGGTACGGCTTCGTTGTGCCTGTCGGCAATAATTTCACCATCGCTGATTTCAATAATCCGTTGCGCCTGATTGGCAACGTCGCGATCGTGGGTAACGATAATAATGGTGTGGCCGGAATGATGCAGCGAATGCAGGATCCCCATCAGTTCCTGACCACTGGCCTTATCAAGCGCACCGGTCGGCTCATCGGCCAGAATGATTTCAGCCCCATTCATCAGCGCACGGGCAATACTGACGCGTTGCTGTTGCCCACCTGAAAGCTGTGCCGGTTTGTACTCCATGCGCTGTTGCAGTCCGAGCCGGGTCAGCAGGTACTCCGCACGCGTCTGCCGCTCTGCGGAGGGCATCGCCGTGTACAGTGCCGGAATAGCTACGTTTTCAGCGGCGCTCAGGTAAGGCATCAGGTGATAACGCTGAAAAATAAATCCGATGTACTGGCTTCTTAATTGCGCCAGTTGCTCACTGCTGGCCAACTGCGTTGAGATACCCTTGATGCGCATCTCACCTTCTGTCGGCTTGTCCAGGCAGCCAATGATGTTCATCAGCGTGGATTTTCCCGAACCAGAAGCGCCGATGATCGCCACCATTTCGCCACATTGGATAGTCAGAGAAATATTCTTCAGTACCGCGACCGTCTGTAACCCGGAGACAAAGTGGCGTGAGATGCCGCGCAGCTCAATCAATGGAGAGCGCTGATCAGCCATGACCTGTGCCCCCGACTGAGTGTTGCGGTAATACCACGCGCTCACCCACTTTCAGCCCTTCTTTAACTTCCACAAACTGGCTGTCGTTGGCTCCTACGCGGATCCAGCGTGACACCGGTTGATCCCCTTCCATCACCTGTACCTGGTAACGATCTTTATCCTGCTGCGCACCCAACGCGGCAACCGGTATGCGCAAGGCATTTTTCGCCTGCTCGGTAATGATAAATACCTGCGCAGTCATTGAGGTACGCAATAGGCGCTCAGGATTAGCAATAGCAAAAACGCCATTGTAATAGACCGCTGAAGGCTGCTGATTCGTCGATGTCGATAAATTGTTTTCCTGCAAAGCATCGTTTGGTGCTTCCTGAATCGAGCCCATGACGCTGTCATAACGCTGTTTGGGATCGGCCACCACGTAAAACCACAGCGGCTGTCCAACGCGTACTTTGAGGATATCGGTTTCAGAAATGCGGGTGTGGACCGTCATGGTATCGAGATTCGCCAGCACCAGAATGGTCGGCACGGTTTGCGATGACACGATGGTCTGCCCTTCCTTGGTGACAATCCCCAGCACTTCACCGTCGATAGGGGCCACAATACGGGTGAAACCCAGGTTGGCTTTAGCCGTTTCCAGTGCCATCTCAGCCTGCACAATCTGTGCTTCGTTAACTTTTAACTGTGCTACCTGCGTCTGGTACAAAGCCTGCGCCTTTTCCAGATCGCTTTTAACACCAGACCTGTCACGATCCAGCCGCAGTTGGCGATTAAGCTCTTGCTGATACTGACGCAGCGTTGCCTGCGTGACCTGTTTCTGTGCCTGAGCGCTTTGCAGTGCCGCTTCTGATTTACGTAATTCATTCTGTTGTAACGTAGGATCGATCTCCGCCAGCAACTGCCCGCGGGTAACGCGATCGCCCTGTTTCACATACAGCTTGGTCAACTGCCCGTTAACCTGTGCACCGACGCTCACCTGCAGTGCCGGTTTCAGGACGCCGGTAGCTAGCACGGTCTTCTCTATATCACCTTGTGTCACCACCGCGGTATTGAGTACCTGAGTCTGCTTAGGTGCGCTGAAATACCAAATCGCCGCGCCGACCAGCGCCGCAGCCACCAGCAGGCCCATCAACAACAGCATCCGCATTTTTATTTGACTTGGCGTTTTCATCAGCACACCGCCGCCGTCAGAGTAGGTTGAGGCTCAAACTCCGCAGAAACAGGCTCCATACGCCCGCTGGACATACGGTAAACACGATCGAACATCGGCAGTACACTTTCACTGTGGGTAACGGTGATCAGCGTTTTATGATATTCGCGACAGTGCGCTAGCAGGGTGGTCATCACCCGATGTGCCGTGTCTTCATCCAGATTGGCGGTAGGTTCATCTAACACCAGAACCGGACAATCGCTATACATCGCGCGAGCCAACAGCAGGCGCTGACGCTGGCCTAATGACAGCCCAGCATGGCTTTCACGGATCAGGGCATTCAGGCCACCCGGCAGTTTCTCCACCACCGGGGTCAGGTTCAAGCCCTTGAGAGAATGCTCAATCCGCCGCAGTTTATGTTCATCAAACCCCTCATCAAACAGCGTGATGTTCTGCAACACCGAAGCATTGAACAGAATGTCCTCCTGACTCTGCAGGAAGAACAGGGAATAGACCTGGCGATAATCGACCGGCTTGCCATCCACAATCACCTCACCTTGCTGCGGAGCCATCAGGCCAGTCATCACTTTCAGCAGGGTACTTTTGCCTGCACCAGATTCACCGACTATGGCAATGCTTTGGCCGGGTTTCAGCGACAGCGAGAGATCCTGCAACACCGGCTGTTGGGCATCATAGGCAAAAGCAATATTGTGATAACGCAACTGCGCGGTGAACGCTGGGCTCGGTGCAGGAATAGCATCATCCGCTTCATTGCGCTCTGGCAACGGCGGGAAAAGGTCACGTGCACGGGTGTCGATCACATGAAGCTGGTTTTTCTGCAGAATGGCATAGAAGATTTTGGTGATGTACGAAGTAAAAATCTCACGCACAAAGCTATAGGCAAAGAACTCACCCAGCGTAATCGAGCCGTTTTTCAGCAGCGGTAATGCCAGGAACATAAAGCAAACCATCTCCAGGCTGCCAATCATCTGATACAGGCTGCTTTTCACCTGCTCATAAACCTTCTGCTGCTGACGGCAGGTAAACAATGACAGGGCATACTTGGCAAATAGGCTCTTGCGCTGGCTATCCAGGCCGGCCGATTTGATGGTGGAAAACCCCTGGATACTTTCCAGAATAAAATCGCTCTGCTCGGCCGTTTTGACCTGCATCTGCTGCGTGTAGAAACGATCGCGATAGATTGCCCAGACGCTGACCAACCCCATCAGCGTAACGCCAATCCCCGACACCATCGCTAGCAGCGGGCTCATGTAACACATCACCGCCAGTGCGATCGCGCCAATGATCCAGTCGGTACGCAGGCCGTTATCCAACTCAATCTTGATCCCCGAGGCCATTTGCCAGTTGGCAAAACGGCTGAATACCTCACCCGGCGCACGTTTATCGAAAAAGTTCAGCGAATTACTCAGTAAACGCGAGAAACCCGCCACGCTGTTCACCACCACAAAGCGTTTGATAAACCGCTCGGTGATCCAGCGCACGGCAAATGCCAGCGTGGTCGACACCACAAACGCCAGCAGGAAGTAGAAATACGGGAAATCAGTTTCACCCGCCGAGGAGAACACTTTATTAATGGCGCTACTGACCATCGTCGGCATAATGAACAGGGTTAGTGAAATCAGAAACGCCAGCACCATTAGGCGGTAAATACCAGGGATACTTGCGGTTTCTTTCAGGCTCATGCACTCCATGGCGCGCGAGCCCTTGCTGCGCTTCACGTTGGCCAGTGCCTGGGGATCGGCCTGCGTTTCGCCATCCAATACCAACGCATAGCCGCTGATTTCCCGTTTTAAAGACTCTATCGGCAGCAATTGCTGACCAATCGCCGGGTTCATTACGCAGACGTAATTCCCTTTACGATAAGCCAGCAATACATAGTGGCTGGCACCGTAATGCAGAATGGCTGGCAGCGGTAACTCGGCCAGTTCATCATGTTCAAAGGCCACCGGATAAGCAGGCATCGCCAATTCAGACATAATGGTACACAGCGTGGCCAACGAAGTGCCATGTTGTGAAGCAGGATAGCGTTCACGCAAACTTTCCAGCGGCGCACTAATACCCTGCGTCTCGGCCATCATGGAGATACAGGCCAACCCACATTCATTCGTTTCGCCTTGAAAAACCAGCGTCGGGATTATCTTTTCCATGATCTGACTTCTTAAATTTCCAGGTTATTCATTGATAAAAAATAACGAATGTGAGTGCCAAAGCAGCCAGTCTTCCGGGTGCCGGGTGATGGACGCTTCAATAATTTCGGGCAACTCCGCTTTCAGTTTGCGGGCTGGTACTGGCGGATAAATATGAATTTTTATTTCTTTGTCATAATACAAATAATAAAAAACCACCTGAGCCGACAGCGCTCTAGCAATTCGGATCACCCCGCTGTGCACATTGGCTGGGCGATCAAATAATCTACAGTGTAATTTTGCGGTCTCGGCCTTACTGGCGTTTACGGTGTAATCCGGAGTAATATCCGGAAATATCATAATATTGCGCTGGTGTTCGGTGGCTTCCATAATTGCCGTCATTAAATTGCCAGCAATCGCACGATTATCATCATGAATAGAGCAGTAAGAGAGATCGACCCCCCCGCGCTGCCGAAATTTTTCGTTATAAATCTCGATGCTGGCAGACACTATCACCGTCGCTTTACCAGGATATGCCGCTCCCCCCACCAACCCCGCCAACATATCGGAAACCATATGCAACGGAGCCAACACCACGGGTGAACCAGACTGATGCAAAGGTTCAACCACCGCGTTAAGCTCGGCTTTACAGCGCTCTAGCTGAGCCATCACCTGTGAATTCTGGCCAAAGGTTGCCGCCAGTTCCAACAGGCGACGGCGCTGGCTGATTTTGACAAAATCGACCTGGCGATCGTCATCAATCAAAGATCTTTTATTGGCAGCGGCCACAAAGGCACGCTGTCGCTCACCCCTATTACTCAACTTGAGCCAGCGGCCTACGGCCGCTAGCCCGAGTAATAGACGATAATCGCCATACCGCAGCATCCAACAAATCACCCTACCGCGTGCACGGCGGATTGGATTGAAACTCCGCGCTATTGTTGTGAGAGAATTTCTCCACGCCAAATAAAACCACACGGCAAATAAGCGCATTATTGCTCCAGCGGCTTGTCATGTTGTAACAACGACAGCAGTTTATCGATAAATTCAGGGAATTCTCGATCCTGTTGCGCTAACCATTTCTTATTAACGATAAAGGTCGGCGTAGCATTAATTTTGTAATATTTTGACACTTCGGTCATATAATTCAGCATGTCTTTCACTTGCTGAGACTGGCTGGCTTTTGTATAGGCAATCAGATCAATACCATTGTCCTGTAACCAACGATCGCGACTCTGTGTGTTGCTCAGGTCAATTTTATCTTTGATAACGGCTTTATACGCGCTTTCACGGTATTTCGGCTCAATACCCATCACGGTCAGCGTCGCAAACAGTGGTGCTGAATGTGAAAATGCCCCCATTTGATCGCCATTAACGTGCAGGCGGATTAATTTGGAACCCTGCGGCATACGCGCTTCCAACTTATCCACGTTTTCTTCGTTAATTGAACAGTAATGGCAAGCATAAGAGAATAACTCGATGATGCTGTTATCGTCCTTTATTGGACTGTTTTGTACCTCTTGAGCGCTCACTGCCTGCAGGCTAGTCTGCTCTGCACCATCACCCGAACTCTGATTAAGAATAAAATAATGGAAATAAGCGGTTGTTATCAGAGAGGATATAACAATCACAAAAAGGGTGTAAGCGATGAGATACAAGGGTTTCTTGAACATAAACAATACGTCCTAAAAAGGCATATTAATTAGCTCTTATAACAGGAGGGACAATCATTGTCTTTTTAGCACGTTTGCGCTGCTTATAATGCCAGCAGCAATCACATCCCTGTCCATTTAAAAGCACCATATTTAAAACAGGCTGATGCGAAAAATCTTATCGCATCAGCACTGAAGTTATATCCTAAAATTTAGGAAATATGATCTTATGGAACAATCACACCACAGTTAGAGAAGTTGGTCTGCTCAGTGGTAGAGCTGATTTCTTTACCATTTTTGTCAACACAGGTAGTTACTGCGTTGCAAACGGTAGCTGATTGTTTAACGTAACGAACAGTACAAGTCGTCTCGCAAGTACCGCCAACGATTGAATTAGCTTCGAACAAATTAATCTTTTTCACAACATCATCCTTATATAAAAGTGAAATAAAACCAACCCTAGCATTGTTCCTCTTAACGATAGAACAAATCTACGCTTGATATAAAGGCACGAAAGTCATGCCTTTATTAAAGCGTAGTATTGAGGTGATTTATTTACGTTCCATTTGTATGGGCGCCAAGGATAGCGTGACGCCAGAAGCAGATCAATATAATTTTTTCAAAGAAAACATGATATTTATAAAAGGTTTAATGACTCTTTGCAGGATATTTCTTAGAAATTCTTAGGTTAGAAGTAATGAAATAAAATAAAACCTTATTAGCCAAGATAGGCATTAAAAAATACCAGCAGGATATTTCTCATAAATAAAATCCACCTACAGTGTTCTCACTATAGTATTAAAGGAAAACTACAGGGTGCCAGTGGGTACTTTTCTGGAAATAGGGCCACTTAACATACGACTGCTACCCGGTATGGGGAAAACCTGTCTGTTGATTGACGAATCCAAACAGCTAAGGCGATCGTTCCCCCCCTATTTTATAGGCATTTTACTCAAGAAAGTTCCTGATCTTTTAGTGACTTCAACCATTTTCTCATTTTAAACTCGATAAACAGGGCCACAAATGTGTCACGCGTGCCCGCAAGGTATCTGTTGGCCCAAAACGACGGCATTTGGACGAAGAGTTAGAGTGCATTCACTTGCCATGAAGATAATTTCATCGCAATTGCCACAGGCACACTAAACTTATGAAAGCTGCGAGTGATTGATACTGAAGGAAACGATTGCAACCTTGTGCACAACTCAAGGACGATTGAACTAACAGATTTCTTCTGCGCACGGCGTAGTTATGGCCTACTCTCGTAAGAGTCATGTTCAACATAAAGAGGAGGATGAAGCTGGCATTGTTGTTAACCGTATGTGCATGAGAAGACGGAGTGATGGTTGTGTGATCCGTCCATCGTGTGGGTTCCCTGACTATCGTAGTGGTGTTGTGCCTTTTTGAAAGCTTAGCTCGTTGCCTGTTACCCCATCCGAACAGATGCCACGAGTCGTTTATATTCTCGCCAACTGGTGCGTGAATAAGGGCCGGAGTAGGCCCAGACGAGCGATAAACCGCAGCGCATAAGCGTATGCCGGCAAATGCGTTAAATCATCGCTCCCTTAAAATCTGATCCGAAGAGATTGCATCGTGAATATAAAACTTGTTGCCGTTCTGCTTTTCACACTTTCCCTTTCCGCCTGTGACAGAGGGACTCCTGAAAATAACGAAAGCGCGCGTCCGGTCAGCATTTTTGATGTTATGAACACGGCCCAACAAGGCGAGCGAATCTTTCCCGCCAGGATCGTAGCTGGTGATAAAACCTATTTGGCCTTTAAACGCCCTGGCCAGTTGCAACAGTTGCTGGTGCGTGAAGGTGAACGCGTCAGTAAAGGGCAACTGATTGCTGAACTCAACAGCAATGACGCTCGGTTGCGCCTCAGAGATCGCCAGGCAACCTTCGATTTGGCACAAACACAGTTCAATCGTTTCGCCACGCTGAGCGCACGCAACGTGATCCCGCGTGCCGAGCTTGATGTGCAACGGGCCGCACGTGATTCCGCCCAGGCCGCGCTGAAGCTTGCTCAGGAAGAGTTGAGCGATATGCAAATCCGCGCCCCCTTCGCGGGCATCATTGCGTCTGTAGATGCGCGTAACTATCAGGTGGTCCCGGCAGGCCAGCCTATCGCCGTCTTGAACGCACTGGATTCGCTGGATGTTATTTTCAGCATTCCCGAGAACTTATTCATCATCATTGATGCAGACAACGCCAAGTACCAACCTCGAGTCGTCCTGAATAATTTACCGGGCCGTGAATTCACCGCTCAGTATAAAGAACACACCACCAACACCACGTCAGGCTCGTTGACCTATCAAATGACACTGAGCATGGCACGCCCACAAGACCTGCCGATGCTCTCCGGCATGAGCGGTAGCGTAAAAATAAACCTCGGTAACCTGGCTAACGCCACGCAGGCCAATAATATTGTGGTGCCCGTAGAGGCGGTATTTGATCCGGATAATACACCGCGTAATCAGCCCCACGTCTGGGTAGTAAAAGAAAAGGATGGGAAGCTGTTCGTGGAATCCCGCCGGGTGGAAACCGGGCAATTAACCGCCAATGGTATCCAGATCGTTTCCGGTCTGGCCGATGGTGAACGGATCGTAGCAGCCGGTACCCGTGAGTTGCGCCCTAATCAAGAAGTGCGCGCCTGGGTCCGTGAGCGAGGTCTGTGATGAAACTGACAGAGAACTTCATCAACAACGGCACCCGTATCTGGTTGGCGATCCTGCTGCTGGGCATTGGCGGCGTGATCGCTTTTCTCAACATCGGCAGGCTGGAAGATCCGGCATTTACCATTAAAACGGCAGTGGTGGTCACTCGCTACGAAGGGGCCTCCGCACAGCAGGTAGAAGAGGAGGTAACCCTGCCGCTGGAAAACGCCATCCAGGAATTGCCCTACATCGATAACGTGACCTCGATCTCGAGCGTCGGCCTGTCGCAGATCACCGTCAATATTCGCGCTGAATATGGCGCGGCGGAACTGCCACAAATCTGGGACGTGCTGCGTCGGCGTATCAACGATGCCACACTGCGTTTGCCTCCTGGCTCCAGCCCGCCGATCGTCAATGATGATTTCGGGGATGTGTACGGCTACTTCTTCTCGCTGTCTGGGGAAGGTTACAGCAACCAGGAACTGCGTAACTTCGCTGAACTGTTGCGCCGTGAACTGGTGGTGGTGCCCGGCGTCGGGAAAGTCGGCATTGTCGGTATCGTGCCGGAAGAAGTGCAGATCGAAATCTCCCGCGCCCAGATGACCGCCGCCAATATTATCCCGCAGCGGTTGTTCGATCTGCTGAGCCGGCAAAACGTGGTGTCCAATGCGGGGGCGCTGCTGGTCGGCAGTGAGTCGATCAGGCTGCACCCGACCGGGGAGTTTTCCAACGTGCAGGAATTAGGCAACCTGCTGATCAGCGAACCGGGCAGTGCCAAGAGCGTGTACCTGCGTGATATCGCCACCATCACCCAGGGCTTTACGCATTCCCCCAACAATATCTATCGCGCCAACGGCAAACCTGCGCTGTCCATCGGCGTCTCTTTTGCGCCGAACGTCAACGTGATCGTAGTGGGGGAAGCGGTTAAAGCCCGTTTGGCCCAGTTGGAAGCCGAACGCCCCGCAGGGATGGACATCAGCGTCTTCTACGATCAGTCTCATGAGGTGGAAGGAGCGGTAAACGGCTTTATCATGAACTTCCTGCTGGCCCTGCTGATCGTAGTCGGCACCCTTCTGGTCTTCATGGGGGTGCGCAGCGGCCTGGTGATCGCCGCGTCGCTGGCGCTGAACGTGCTTGGCACGCTGTTGATCATGAAACTGTTCAACATCGAACTACAGCGGGTGTCGCTTGGGGCGCTGGTGATCGCCCTGAGTATGTTGGTGGATAACGCCATCGTGATTGTCGAAGGCGTGCTGGTAGGGCGGCAACAGGGGGAAAGCACCCTGAAAGCGATTGGTAATGTGGTGAAACGCACCATGTTCCCGTTGCTGGGTGCCACCATCATTGCCATCCTGGCGTTTGCTCCGATCGGGTTGTCCAACGACGCCACCGGGGAATACTGTAAGTCACTGTTCCAGGTGCTGCTGATCTCACTGATGCTGAGTTGGTTCACCGCGCTGACCCTGACGCCGGTGTTCACCAAATGGGCGTTTGAAAAGCAGAAAATCGCCGAACCGAAAGAAGGTGAGTCGGCCAAAAGCCCTTACGATGGCTGGTTGTTCCGCGTCTATCGCAGCCTGCTGAGCAAACTGCTGAGCCAACGAACCGTGACTCTGACTGTGCTGGCGGCGCTGATGGTGGCGTCGGTGATCGGCTTTGGCAGCGTGCGCCAGAGCTTCTTCCCACCGTCCAATACGCCGATCTTCTTTGTCGACATCTGGCTGCCGTACGGCACCGACATCGCCTACACCGAGAAGATCGCCGCGCAGATCGAGCAGCATATCAAGGAGCAACCGAGCGTCAGCGATACCATGGTCACCGTGGGCCAGGGCGCCATGCGCTTTATGCTCACTTATAACGCACAGCGGCAATACTCCAACTATGCGCAGGTGATGGTACGAGCCAAACAGCTCAACCAGATCCCGGAGATGATCGGCCAAATCGAAACCTACGTGCGCGATAATTACCCGCAGGTTAACGCCCAGGCCAAACGCATCATGTTCGGTCCGTCCAACAACAGCTCGATCGAGGCACGCTTTATTGGGCCGGATCCGAACGTGCTACGCACGCTCGCAGCCAAGGCAGAGAAAGTGGCCAGTTCAGATCCGAATGCCGATGGCGTGATGCACGACTGGCAGGAACGCAGCAAGGTGATCCGCCCGCAGTTCTCCGACTACCTTGGCCGTGAGCTGGGAGTGGATAAACGCGAAATCGACAGCGCATTGCGTATGAGCTTTGGCGGCGTCACCGTGGGGCTGTACCGCGATGGCACCCGGCTGATGCCGATTGTGCTGAGAACGCCGGATTCCGAACGCTTGAATGCCGAACGGCTGAACGACGTGATGATCTGGAGCCAGGCACGCCAGGCGTTTATCCCGATCGATAACGTGGTCAGCGGCTTCAAGACCGAGTGGGAAGATCCGTTAATCATGCGTTTGGATCGCAAACGTACTCTGACCGTGCAGGCAGATCCAAGCACCCAGAGCGGTGAAACCTCTGCAGAACTGCTGCAACGCATCAAACCGGGGATTGACGCGATCCCGCTGCCGCGCGGCTATGAGCTGGAATGGGGCGGTGACTATGAAAGTACCAAAGAGGCACAGGCCGGGCTGTTCACCAGCCTGCCGATCGCCTTTGTGATCATGTTCATTATCACCGTGCTGATGTTCAGCTCACTGAAAAACGCCGTGGCGATTTGGCTCACCATCCCACTGGCGCTGATCGGGGTCACGTTAGGCTTCCTGCTCACCGGTATTCCGTTTGGCTTTATGGCGCTGATCGGCCTGCTGAGCTTAAGCGGTATGCTGATCCGTAACGGGATCGTGCTGGTGGAAGAGATCGGCCTGCAACGCCGGGAGAAACCGATGCTGGAGGCGATTATCGATGCAGCCACCTCGCGTTTACGCCCGATCCTGCTGACCGCCTTTACCACCGTGCTCGGCCTGGCACCGCTGCTGAGCGATGCCTTCTTCCAGAGTATGGCGGTAGTCATTATGTTCGGCCTAGGCTTTGCCACGGTGCTGACGCTGCTGGTGTTGCCGGTCATCTACAGCTGTATGAATTCCGACAAAAGCAAGGTGACGGCGGAAACCGAAGCCTGATTTCCCCTTCTTTTTCCCCAAGCCCTCTTTAAGCCATAAAGAGGGCTCAGACTGCTGACAAAGCCCGTTATTAGGGGGAGCGAGCCGAAGGGGTCGGCGTAAGCCGCCGACAAATTTGCCGGGAGCACATTTGAACGCTGCTTGCAGCGGCCCCGGAGGGGCGAGTAACAAAGCCAACTCACATGCAACTTGTAGTATGAAGGGTATAACCAGAGTCAATAAAGCGCGGCAATTATTGAAAGACACCTCTTATCCTATTACCGATAGTTAGCCATATTTGCGGTTTTAGGGAACCCAAACCTAATTATCGCCTTCAAAAAATACTGCAACATGACGCCAACAGAATATCGTATGCACCCTCTGCCCGACATGAACCTTACCTATCATGCCATGCAGAAAATGGAGGATATTCACCGTATTCCGTTGAGTGAGCGCTTATTGCACAGCAACTGAAAGCCTTATCAGATTAACATGACCCATGCTGGCTGCGGAATGTAACCTCTGCGACAAACTTTAAGAGCAAAACATTAAGCTGTGCCCTACAACTATTTTTTGTACAATCCGACGCATTTCCAACACGAAAGGAGAGGTGCAACGTGATCAAACAAACAATCTTGGGATGCTCATTGCTGTTGGCTTCTGCCGCCGCGCTGGCCGGTGGCTGTGATAACCCGCGTAACGCCTATGACAGAACCTACTGTGCGTCACTGGAAATGGTTCAGTTAGATCAGGAATTGAACGTGGAATACAAGAAAGTGATGGGCCTGCTGAATCAGCAGCAAAAACAGACGCTGAAACAATCGCAGATTCAGTGGCTGCAAAACCGGGATCAGGAATGCAGCGACGGCCCGCGTCTGTTCCTTGATTGCTCAAACAAGACCATGCAAAGCCGGATTAACTTTCTGAAAAGCGTGGAGCGTGAGTGCAAAAGTACCGGTTGTGACAGCAATAAGCTGGCTCAACAACAATAATCCGGCCTAGTGCCTTAGCCGGCAAATCATTATCCCTGTTAACCGCGGGCTGCCCGCTTAGGCAGCCCGCGCTCATCAACATCTCACCAGGCTTAGAAGCTGTATTTCACCCCCAGCATCGCCGCCTTGTCATCATACCCTTTCTGCCCTATCTGCTGGGTCAGGTTGCCCCACACGCTCAGGTTGTTACTGAGCTTGCCTTCAGCCCCCACTTTCACTTCGATCAGATGACGGCTGCCGGTTTGCTGTACTCCCAGGCCATCTGAACTTACGCCCGGCAGGCGGGTGTTATGGATCCAGTTCAGATCCAGATAGGTGGTCAGAATACGTGACTTGTCTTTCCCCATCAGCGTGTCGTTCGACAGCTTGGCCCCCAGACGGGTCTGCAGGTTGTTGTTGCCATCCTGCTGCACCAGAGAGCCGTTGTTTTGCAGGTCGCTCATCTTCGCCCCGTTCAGCGTCAACTGCGCCTGCGGTGTGATATAGGTATTATTCTCCTCACCCTGATAAATTTCAATCGGATAGCCGCCTTCCAGCGAGGTGCTGACGCCGCGCAGATGGTAATTACCGCTGTCGTAGGCACTGCTGCTGACGGAGGCATTGAACCATTCGTACTGCAGCCAGCCATGCACATACGGGCTATGGCGTTCACTAGCATTCGCATACCAGGTGCCGTACACCCCGACCGTATACCCGGTCAGGCTATTGTCGGATTTGTAGCTGGTTTCCCCCGAATCGGTGGTGCCGGTTGCGCGCCCGTAGCCAGCCATCACCCCTAACCCGAAGCGATCCTGCCCGGTAAACTGCGTATCCCACACTTCGCCTCCCAACTGTGCCACATAGCGATTGCTTGAGTTGGACAGTTGGCCGGACGCATCCTCAAATTTGTTGCGTGACCCCACCTGACGCAGCCACAGACTGGAGCGCGTCTCGGTGCCGCTCACATCACCGCTGTCGCGGCTATCCCCGGCGTGTAAATCCTCCAACCGGGTGTTGAACAACGTGTTGGCGGCGGCAATGTTGGCGATAAAGGCCCCGGATTCCGGGTTGTAGGTCACCACCTTGTCCTGATAGTTGGAGCGCAGATACCAGTTGCCGTCTGTCGTGTCTGTCGGTGTCCCCTGGTAGAGGAAGTATTCCAACACCCCTGCCTGGGCACGGCCGTTCAGGGTAAAGACCCCGTTCGAAGCCCCACCGACGTTAATCACCTGGATCCCGTTGATGTTCTTCGCCCCTTCTCCGCCAATATTGCTGACGCTGACCGTACTGGTGCCGGAGGTATTGCCCGTCACCACCAGCCGGTCAGTGGCCGCATTGTCCCCGGCCAGTACGGTATTCAGGGCGACGTTACCGCCGTTGCCCACGTAGTTGCCGTTGATGATGAAATCACTGTAGCTGCCCCCGGTAGCGGCACGCCCGACCACCAGGTTCCCGGCGTTGGACACGTTGCCGATCACCTGACCATCACCGCCAAAGGTGCCGTTGGCCTGCACCGTCACGTCGCTGGTCAGCGTGGCGCTGCCCACCGAGGCAGACGCCGTCGGTAACGCCAGGGCAAAGGCCATTGGTGCGGCCTGCTGCACGGGCGCATCCACCGGTGGTGTACCCACCAGCAGCGTACCCGACTGCACCGTTGTCATACCAGCACTCACCGGGCTGTTACCAATGAGGACGGTTCCGCTTCCCTGTTTCATCAGGCTGCCACTGCCGCTGATCGGCGTAGTCAGATCCCAGTAGCCGGCGGTATTGAGCACCAGGCTGCCCGCATTGAGGACCGACGCAGCCCCGAAGTTATCGCCCTGGGTCGCCGTCAGGGTGGTGCCCGTCTGGGTGGTGAAGGTGCCCACATAGGCACTGTTATTCCCCCCTAGGGTGACCGAGGCCCCATCGCTCAGCACGGTATTGCCGCTGCCCTGCAACGCGTTGACCAGGGTGGCTGCTGACAGTCCACCTGCTGCGCCATCCAGTTGCAGCGTACCGTTCACCACCACATCACCGGTGCCTAACCCTTGGGCCTGCGTGACGTCCGCCGTCGCACCGCTGTCGAGGGTGGTGGTTCCGCTGAAACCGGTGTTGTTATGATTGACCGCCAGCGTCCCGCTGCTCAGTACCAAATCGCCTGTGCCAACCAACGCACCGTCAACCACACCGCCTTCACTCACCGTCAGGGTGCCACCGCCCAGCTCCAGTTGGCTGTCGACGGCGCTGTTCAACGCCCCTACGGTTTGCGTGTGTCCGTGGATATCTACCGCCGCACCGCTGCTGATGGCCAGCTCCGAGGTGTTCCCCAAGGCCGAATCCGCATTCAGTTGCAACGTGCCCGCCCGCACCCACGTGGCCCCGGTGTAGTCATTCTGGGTGCCAGAGAGCACGATGATCGCGCCCGGATCCGCCTCGGTGATCGCCAGATCCCCGCTACCGGTGATTTGCGCAAAGAGTTCGTTACCCGACATGCCGTTAAAGCTCGCGGTTCCCACCAGTTCCAGCGCCTCATCGCCCGATGTCAGCAGATCCATGCTCTTCAGGCTGTAGTTCACGTACAACCCATCACGCTGATCGCCAGTGGTCAGACCAAAACCAAAGGTCCCCATCGCCGCCACCACGCTGCTGTTCGGGTTGGTGATGCCTTCAAAATAGTCCTGGATGATCGGCGCATTGCTGCCGTCTGTCAGGGTCAGTTCACGCCCGGTGCCGGTCGCAGCCCCCTTCACCAGATCCACCACAATCGCCCCGGTATCCAGTGCCAGCGTACTGATCCCCTCCAGGCTCGGAGAGACGTTCGGCGGCAGGTTAACACTGACCGTGCCGCCCCCGGTGGTGTCGATGCTGTTGGCTGCAACGGTACCGCCCGAGGTTAACAACCCGCTGTTATCAATGATGTTGCTGAAAATCAGCGTCCCGCCGTTCATCTCCAGCGCGCCGATATCCTGTACCCCGTCCCCCACCGACGTGCGGCTGTTGGCTTCCAGATTCAATACCGTGTTACTGTTGCTCGTGGTGTTGTTGTTCGACAACTGGAACTGGGTGTTCTGCAGATTGACCCGCCCGATGAACCCGGCCCCCACGTTACTGCCAAAGCTGAACAGGTTATTGTTGGTATTGATATTCAACACCCCAGCGCCCAACAGGCGGTTATCAAAGGTGAAATCACCGTTGTTGCTGATGTTCAGGGTGTCGCTGGCGCTCACAATATCCACCGTGGCGGCAGGGTTGAACCAATCAATGCTGTCCAGGTTCAGGACTGAACCGCCGTTGATACTCACCGTGCCGATAAAGGCCGAGGCATTGGCATTGTTCAGCAACACGTTGCTGCCGTTAGACAGCGACCAGGTGCCTTCCCCGCCTAGTTGGTTGCTCAGCGTGCCGGTTAACCCGGCAAACACCAGTTGGCTGCCGCCATCAACCGTGACCGACGCGGTGCCCAAATTGGCGTTCTGACTGACGCTCAGCGCACTGTTGCCGGTAATGCCGAACTGGCCTGCAAAGCCGCTGTTATTACCGGACAGTGACAGAGTGGCCCCGTTATTCACGGTCACCGTCGAATTAGCCACACCGCTCAGGGTATTGGCCACATCCCCGCTCAACCCGCTGAATATCAGTTGTGAGGTGGCATCGGCCAGATTGACGCGGGCCGCCGAGGTGCCCAGGTTATTGGCCGCGCTGACCGTCAGAGCGCCGCCCGCATTGATAGCGTGGGTGCCGCTGAAGGCGTTGCTGCCGCTCAGGGTCACCGCCGCATCGGTATTGATGGTCCCAGCCCCGCTCAACACGTTGGCGAGAGTGTCTGCGGCGTTCAGATTCAACGTACCGCCGACATCCACCGCGCTGGTGCCCAACGCATTCGCCGCACCGGCGGTAATAGCAGCACCTGACGTAATATGGGTCGCCGCCGACAGACCGCCGTTGGCCGCGCTCAGCACTAAATCTCCGCCGTTCACGTTCAGCGTGCCTGCCCCGGTCAAGCCGCCAGGGGCGGCCGACGTGCCACCTGACGACAGGTTCAGCGTACCGCCTGCCAGATCAAGCACACCGGTGTTGGTCAGCAGTCCGCTGGTCAGCACGCCCGTATTGAGCGTGACGGTGCCCTGGTTGGTCAGCGTACCTACCGTCTGGTTGAAGGTGTTACTGTTGAGGCTGGCACCGCTGGCCACCGTCAGCAATGAGGTGGCACCAAAGGCATTGTTACTCCCCAGCAGCACATCGCCGCCGCTTATCGTGGTGCTACCGGTGTAGTTGTTCTGGCTATTGGTAACGGTCAACGCACCGTTGGTAGCATCAAACACGATGCCGCCCACCCCGGTCAGTTGCGCAGTCAGATTTTTGTTGGAATCCGGGCTGGTATCGGTGGCAATAACCAGCGCGTTGGGGCTGTCCTGAAGCAGATTGAGCATGCTCAAGCCATAGTTCAGGTACAGGCCCGTCGCGTTCAGGTTGTTGGTATTGGACAACAGGTAGCTGTAGGTCGCATCCGCCACATGCACTGCGTTCTGATCAATCCCCGACACCACCCCCTGGCCCGGTGTGACCACCACACCGTTAATCATCAGCGTCAGAGTATCGGCCCCGCTGGCGGTCGTCGCGCTGATCAACTGCATCGCCGACGCCCCGCGGTTCTGATCCAGGATCGACAGGTTCGGTGGCACCACCGGCAGGACATTATCCCAGGAACCCGCGCCCACCACATTGATGGTGCCGCCGTTGGCGGTCAGGGTCTGAGCTGTAATGGTGCTCTCGGCGCTAGACAGTGGCGCACCGCCGGTAAAGTTCAGCGTACCGCCGTCGAGCGTCAGGGCGCGCAGCGTTTCGGTGCCCGGCGTTCCAGCTACCCCCACC
>NZ_MOXD01000011.1:24315-152893 GCF_001976145.1 Serratia oryzae | reverse complement strand
TTGAGAACGGTGTTTTCACCGGGTTGGTTCTTCCTGGCTGGGCGACCTTGTCAGTCGTTGTTCCCGGTCAGTGGAGGCGCATTATAGGGAGTTCCGCGCCGGCCGCAACCCCTAAATTCAAAAAATGTTTCAAGCGCGGATATTTTCAGCAAAACGCTGCACAAGGCAGCGCTTATGCGATTTTTCGTACTAGAGATGGCGGAACTCATGGGCGAAACGATCGACCTGTTGCCAATCTGTATACTCCACTTCTTTACTAGTATCCGTTTCTCCCCCCGTTATCTTCATTATTAAACGAATCATGAAGCGGTCAAACCAGCGATAACGCGGATAACGCAACGCCCCCGCAAACACAGCGCACTGTTTTGGTTGCCAAGGAGAGGCCAGCAAGAACTTGCGGGTATAAGCATTGGTTTGCGGTGCACGCTTCTCCGGTTTACGTGCCGTCAGATTCACCGCAAAGAAAGCACTTGGCATGCGGTTCAGTTGCTCTGCATGACGCTTAACAAACTTTTCCAGTACAGGATGGAAATGGCCGTAACGCACAGACGCTCCAATCAACACCTGTTGATACTGGTCCAATTCAACGGCATCCGCCTGTAACAGATTGATCACGTCACAGCTCATCGTGTCCTGCAATTTGCTTGCTATATAAGAAGCAATCGAACGCGTTTGCCCATCACGGCTCGAATAAAGAATCAGTGCCTTCATGACATTACTCCTTTTATAGGGCTACTCACGCCAGAATGTCGGTGTGAAAAGAACCAACAGCGTAAAGACTTCCAAACGACCAAATAGCATGGTCAGCACCAATATCCATTTTGCCGGTGGCGGCATAGTAGTGAAGTTATCGGCAACAACACCGAGGCCCGGCCCCAGATTGTTGAGTGTGGCGGTTACCGCTGCGAAAGCTGAAAAATCATCTACGCCAGTCGCGATAATTGCCAGCATGCTGACGATGAACACCAAGGCATAGGCCGAGAAAAAGCCCCATACCGCTTCGAGGATGCGTTCTGGCAACGCACGGTTGCCTAATTTGATGGTGTAAACCGCATTCGGGTGCACTAACCGCTTCAATTCTCGCGAACCTTGCAAATACAGCAACAGAATGCGGATCACTTTCAGCCCACCGCCCGTTGAGCCCGCACAGCCACCAATAAATGCCGAACAAAGCAATAGCATTGGCAGAAACAGCGGCCATTTAGAAAAACTGTCGGTAGTAAAGCCCGCCGTTGTCGCCATCGAAACGACTTGAAAGAAAGCCTGGTTGATGGTTTCCATACCGCTTTTATAGATGCCGTGCCACCACAGTATCAGAGTGCAAACTGCCACCAAGGTAAACTGTACTGCGATAAACATGCGAAATTCGGGATCACGCCAGTACACTTTCAAACTGCGCCCACTCAACACGGCAAAATGCAGGCCGAAGTTACAGCCGGAGATCAGCAGAAACACGGCAACAATCGTGTTGATTGTCGGGCTGGCATAGTAACCGATGCTGGCGTCATGCGTAGAAAACCCACCGATGGCAATGGTGGCGAAGCTGTGGCCAATAGCATCAAATGCCGACATGCCAGCCCCCCATAACGCAAGCGCACAGGCAATCGTCAGTAAGACATAAATCAGCCACAGAGTTTTGGCGGTTTCAGCAATACGTGGGCGCATCTTGTTGTCTTTCAGCGGGCCCGGCATTTCCGCACGATACAACTGCATCCCGCCAACGCCAAGAATAGGCAGTATGGCTACGGCCAGGACGATGATTCCCATCCCCCCCATCCATTGCAGCATCTGACGGTAAAACAAGATCGCTTTTGGTAAGGAATCCAACCCTACCAGCGTGGTCGCACCGGTCGTGGTTAAGCCGGAAAAAGACTCAAAGAATGCGTCCGTGAGCGTGAGATTCGGCCGTTCTGCAAACAGAAAAGGCAATGCCCCAACGCTGCCCAATACCGTCCAAAACAACACCACAATCAGGAAACCTTCGCGAGGTTTTAATTCATTCTTCTGTTTACGGTTCGGCCACCACAACATCAGGCCGATCGTCACCGCAACAAAGAAGGTCTGACTGAATGCCCGCCCTGCACCATCGCGGTATATTAATGCCACCAGACCGGGAATAAACATCGTCCCGGAAAACAGGATGACTAGCAGGCCCACAATGCGGGTTATAGCGCGAAAATGCATTTCAGCACGATCCTTAGCGATTCAGTTGGGGAAATTATTGCGAAATAGGGGTTAATTGCAAATTACCGCGGCTCAGATCACGTAATTTACTCCCAAATACCTCAACACCTGTTACCGGTAAAGCCAGATGCAATACCACAGCAGTACCATATTCCCCATGGACAATCCGCCCTTCACTTTGCTGCAGTAAGCTTTCAACCAGCGCCAGCTGCGCGTAGTCACACTGCAAAGCATATTCAGCGACTGGAACCCTATTACTGACAACCAATTGTTTCAATGCCTGCTGCACACCGCTGCCGTAGGCCTTCACCAATCCGCCCGTTCCCAACTTGATACCACCGTAGTAACGCACTACAACGGCCGTTATTTCACCGATCCCGCTCCCCATCAACTGGGCAAGTATCGGTTTACCGGCGGTTCCTGAAGGCTCACCGTCGTCAGAAAAACCCAACTGCTGCGAATCATCAGGAGCACCGGCCACAAACGCCCAGCAATGATGCCGGGCGGAGGGATGCTCCTCACGAACCTGTTGGATAAAGGCTTTAGCCGCAACCACTCCGCAGGTTGGCGCCAGCAGTGTAATAAAACGGCTCTTCTTTATCTCCTCACTGACGCTGACAACAGCACTAGGGATCGGGTAAGCCTGCATCAGGCAAGATGCAGATCGCGCGTCATGTTCTCAACACGCTTTTCGTGAATCACAATATTGTCCTCAATACGGATACCCCCGTAGGGTTTCAGCGCATCGATGCGATCCCAGGCAAAATGTTTACTGAATTCACCGCTACGCCATGGTGCCAACAGCGATTCGATAAAATACAGCCCTGGTTCGATAGTCAGGACCATGCTCGGCTGCAGCACTCGCGTACAGCGCAGGAAAGGGTATTTTGCAGGGGCTGCCAGGTGGGTCCCGTTTTCATCCTGCATAAAGCCAGCAGTATCATGCACCTGCAAGCCAAGAGGATGGCCTAACCCATGCGGCAGGAATGGACAGGTAATACCCTGCTCTACCATCGCTTCTTCGCTGATACCGCCCACTAGCTTATGGTTCTTGAGCAGTTTGGCGATACGCTGATGCATTTGCACATGGTAATCGGTATAGCGCACCCCGGATTTGATAGTGCCAATCAATGCCAGTTGCTCATCATTGAGATCTTTCACCAGATGTGCGAAAGCGTTACCACTCTGGCCCGCATAGGTACGCGTCAGATCGGCAGCATAGCCGTTATATTCGGCCCCGGCATCAAGCAGGAAACTCCGGGCCTCAGCAGGGGGCTGGTGATCCAGCTTGGTGTAATGCAGCACCGCCGCGTGTTCGTTCAAGGCAACGATGTTGTCGTAAGGAACGTCGGTATCACGGTGGCCGGTGGCGGTCAGGTACGCCAGATTAATATCGAACTCACTCATGCCGGACAGAAAAGCCTCGTGCGCAGCGCGATGGCCCATCACGGCGGTTTTCTGCGCTTCACGCATACACGCCAACTCGTAGCCGGTTTTGATCGAACGATGGAAATCGAGGTAATTCAGCACCGCTTGCGGGTTAATGTTCTCAGCAGCAATCCCGAGATCGCGTGCACGCTGTTGGGCGTAACCAATATAGCCAACACGTTCGCGCTGTGATGGCAGTTGGCTGGCAATATCGTTGGCATTCACCAGCGGGTGCAGCTCAATAGGTTTGGTCCAGAAACTGTCTGGCAACGGTTCGACGCTGTGCCAATAGTCTACCGGAGAATAGAACCACAGCTTCGGTTTGTTAACGCCATCAACCCATAACCAGCAATTCGGCACGGACGTGACCGGCACCCAGGCTTTAAAGTTTGCGTTCACTTTAAACGGGTAGTGGTGATCATCCAGAAATACCCGTTGCAGTTCCCCGGAGTGGATCAGCAATGCGTCCAGGTTATTGCGCTCTAACACCTCACGCGCCCGTTTTTGCAGCGTTGCCAGGTGATCGTTATACAAAGAAGCCAGCGTTTCCATCACAGTACCTTTATATCCTCAAAACGGAATGCACCATCTTAACACACTGTATCGGCGCTCCAACCCCATCCACTCCTGCGTGCGGAGTGCTTCGCAAAGCTGCTGCAAACACGTTACATCCCGCGCTCAGTATTTTTGCAAAGCGTTTTGCATTTGCGCATTTATCACTAGAAGCAGAAAAATAACCTATATTTATATCAATGGATTATATATCCCTCATGTGATCAATCCTGCAAATACGCAATCTTTTATTTGCATATTGTTAACATAAAAACCACACTCCTCAACATCTGGTCATACCAGATCATCTGCGCTGATTCAGGAGATAGACATGCTCTACCAAGGCGAAACATTACAAGTACACTGGCTCGAAAACGGCATCGCCGAGCTGGTGTTCAATGCACCTGGCTCGATCAACAAACTGGACACCAGCACCGTTGCCAGCCTGGGCGCCGCGCTCGATGTGCTGGAAAAGCAAACCGAGTTGAAAGGGTTGCTGCTGCGCTCTTCCAAAGCTGCATTTATTGTCGGTGCCGATATCACCGAATTTCTTTCGCTGTTTGCTGCACCGGCTGAAAAATTGCATGAATGGCTGGTCTTTGCCAACAGCGTTTTCAACCGTCTGGAAGATTTACCGGTGCCGACCATTGCCGCGATCAACGGTTATGCACTCGGCGGGGGCTGTGAATGCATCTTGGCAACTGATTTCCGTGTTGCCTCTCCGGATGTCCGCATCGGCCTACCGGAAACCAAGCTTGGCATCATGCCAGGTTTTGGCGGTTCCGTGCGTTTACCACGCCTGCTGGGGAACGACAGCGCGCTAGAGATCATCGCGGCAGGCAAAGACATTGGTGCCCAAGAGGCGCTGAAAGTCGGCTTGGTCGATGCGGTGGTGGCAACAGAAAAACTGGTGGATGCCGCACTGAAAATGCTGCAACAGGCGATCGACGGGCGGCTTGACTGGCGTTCTTACCGTCAGCCGAAGTTAGAACCACTGAAACTCAGCCCGATCGAAGCAGCGATGAGCTTCACCACCGCCAAAGGCATGGTGCTGCAGACCGCAGGTAAGCATTACCCAGCGCCGATGACCGCAGTGAAAACCATCGAAGCGGCAGCGAAATTGGGCCGTGATGAAGCGTTGAAACTGGAAACAGCCAGCTTTGTGCCTTTGGCGCGCTCTAATGAAGCACGCGCTTTGGTGGGCATTTTCCTCAACGATCAGTTTGTGAAGGGCCAGGCGAAAAAGCTGGCGAAAAATGCAGAAGCCCCAAAACAGGCTGCTGTCTTGGGGGCTGGGATTATGGGCGGTGGTATTGCTTACCAATCGGCGCTGAAAGGCGTCCCGGTCATCATGAAAGACATTAATGACAAATCCCTAACGCTCGGTATGAATGAAGCCGCCAAGCTGCTGAATAAACAGCTGGAACGCGGTAAGTTGGATGGATTGAAGATGGCGCAGGTGCTGTCAACCATCCAACCTCGACTGGATTATGCTGGCATTGAACGGGCTGAATTGATTGTTGAAGCGGTGGTCGAAAACCCTAAGGTGAAAGCTGCCGTGCTGTCTGAAGTGGAAAACCTGATCGGCGAAAATGCAGTGCTGGCGTCTAACACGTCAACTATCCCGATTACGCAACTGGCAAAATCCTTAAAACGCCCGCAAAACTTCTGCGGTATGCACTTCTTCAACCCGGTGCATCGCATGCCGCTGGTCGAAATTATTCGCGGCGAACACACCAGCGACAGCACCATTGCCGCCGTGGTGGCCTACGCCACCCGCATGGGCAAAACGCCGATTGTGGTCAACGATTGCCCTGGATTCTTTGTTAACCGCGTATTGTTCCCCTATTTTGCCGGTTTCAGCCTGCTGCTGCGTGACGGTGCCGACTTCCGCCAGATCGACAAAGTGATGGAGAAACAGTTCGGCTGGCCGATGGGCCCGGCTTATCTGTTGGATGTCGTCGGTATTGATACCGCGCACCACGCCCAGGCCGTGATGGCCGCCGGCTTCCCTGAGCGGATGAGTAAAGATTACCGCGACGCGATCGACGTCATGTTCGACAACCAGCGTTTCGGGCAGAAAAACCAGTTGGGCTTCTACCGTTACAGTCAAGACAGCAAAGGTAAGCCGCGTAAAGATAATGATGAGCAGAGCGATGCCTTGCTGGCAGAAGTGAGCCAACCGGCACAGGCCATCAACAGCGATGAGATCATCGCACGCATGATGATCCCGATGATCAACGAAGTGGTACGCTGCCTGGAAGAAGGTATCGTAGCCAGCCCGGCAGAAGCCGATATGGCGCTGGTATATGGCCTTGGCTTCCCGCCGTTCCACGGTGGCGTATTCCGTTATCTGGATACGCTTGGCACCACCCATTACGTCGAAATGGCGCAGCGTTATGCCCATTTAGGGGCGCTGTATCAGGTGCCAGCAGGCCTGCGTGCTAAAGCAGAACGTAATGAAAGCTACTATCCGGTGGTGGCAGCGGCGCTGTCTGATATCTCCACTGGCCAACCGGCATGAGGTCATAAAGATGGAAAATGTAGTGATTGTTGATGCCGTACGCACGCCGATGGGCCGCTCAAAAGGCGGGGCTTTCCGTCAGGTACGCGCTGAAGATCTTTCTGCCCACCTGATGCGTGCCGTGCTGAGCCGTAACCCAGCGCTGAATGCCGCCGAAATTGATGACATTTACTGGGGCTGCGTGCAGCAAACGCTGGAGCAAGGCTTTAACATCGCCCGCAACGCTGCACTGCTGGCAGAGATTCCCCACAGCGTACCGGCAGTCACGGTGAACCGCCTGTGCGGCTCATCCATGCAGGCTTTGCACGATGCCGCTCGCACTATCATGGTTGGCGACGCGCAGGTCAGCCTGATTGGCGGCGTTGAGCATATGGGCCATGTGCCAATGAGCCACGGCGTGGACTTTCATCCAGGCTTGAGCCGTACCGTGGCCAAAGCCGCCGGGATGATGGGCCTGACCGCAGAAATGCTGGCCAAAATACATGGTATCAGCCGTGAAATGCAGGATGAATTCGCCGCACGTTCACACCAGCGTGCACATGCCGCGACTCTGGCCGGGTACTTTAAAAATGAAATTATCCCAACCAGAGGCCATGACGCCGACGGCGTACTGACGCGTTACGATTATGATGAAGTGATCCGCCCGGAAACCACCGTCGCCAGCCTGGCCGCATTACGCCCGGCATTCGATCCGGTGAACGGCACCGTCACAGCGGGCAGTTCTTCGGCACTGTCCGATGGCGCTTCTGCCATGCTGATTATGAGCGAATCGCGTGCCAAGGCTCTGGGTTTGAAGGCCCGCGCGCGTATCCGTTCGATGGCCGTGGTCGGCTGCGATCCTTCCATCATGGGCTACGGCCCGGTACCTGCCAGTAAACTGGCGCTGAAACGCGCGGGTTTAAGCGTGCAGGATATCGGTCTGTTTGAGCTGAATGAAGCCTTTGCTGCCCAGTCTCTGCCGTGCATCAAAGATCTTGGGTTGCTGGAAAGCCTGGACGATAAAGTTAACCTGAACGGTGGTGCGATCGCACTTGGCCACCCGCTGGGCTGTTCCGGTTCACGTATCTCCACCACTCTGCTGAATAATATGGAGCGCCGCGACGTGCAGTTCGGTTTGGCAACCATGTGTATCGGCCTGGGTCAGGGGATCGCAACGGTGTTCGAGCGCGTTTAGCTGTGTCTGCTTGGATGCTCTGCGGGGCATCCTCAATAGTTTAGTTGTCGTACTTCCCGCCTGTCAGGGGCGGGTTTTTTTATGCCCATAATCCACACCGGCCCCAATAAAAACGGGGCGCGCTTGGCTCCCCGTTTTCACTGCCGCGCGTTCTCTCAGATAAACGAGAAAGCATCACCATACATATGTGCTTCCAAAGCACCGCGCTCGGCACAGAAACGTTCGCGGGCAATTTTCGCCATTTCGAAACGCCCAGCAATGTAGATATCATGCCCCGCCAGTGAGCCAAAGTCCTGCAATACCGCGCTTAATACGGTTCCGCTGCGGCCACGCCAGTCACTCTCTGGCTGCTCCACCACCGGGATCACTTTCAGATTAGAGTACTGCATCGAAAGGTTCTTCAATTCGCTGAGATCGTACAGGTGTCTCAGCTCACGCCCGCCCCAATAAATGGAGATATCGCGATCCGGTTGCCGTTCCAGCGCGGCCAACAGGATAGAACGGGCGTACGAGTAACCGGTTCCCCCCGCGATCAGCACCAGCGGGCGGCTACCTTCTTCACGCAGCCAGGCATCGCCATGCGGAATATCCACGGTGATCGCCTGTTCTTTGAGGATCCGCTCCATTACCGCCATCGCGTACAGATTCAGCTCCGAAGCACCAATGTGCAATTCGATGTATTCCTGCTGTGCCGGTGTCGAAGCGAGAGAGAACGGGCGCTTATCGCGCTCATCCATAACCACCATCAGGTATTGCCCTGCCTTGAACGAAAACGAACCTTCAGGCACTAAACGTACCCGATAAACGGTATCGGTAATGGCCTCTACGGAGGTCACTTTACAGCTCAATATTGTCATGCGTTCCCTCTGTCGGGTCATCAATGCAAAGCTGAGTACAAAGCCTGACGCTACAGCGTCGGTTCTCTGTCACTGAATATGGCGAGCTCATCCCAAATTTCATCGATGCGCGCACGCACCTTCTCATCCATCTGGATCGGACGGCCCCACTCACGCTGGGTTTCTCCGGGCCATTTATTGGTGGCATCCAGGCCCATTTTCGAGCCAAGGCCAGAAACTGGCGAAGCGAAGTCCAGATAATCAATCGGCGTATTCTCCACCAATACGGTATCCCTTGCCGGATCCATACGGGTGGTAATGGCCCAAATCACATCGTTCCAGTCACGCGCATTCACGTCGTCATCACACACGATGACGAACTTGGTATACATAAATTGGCGTAGGAAAGACCAGATTCCCATCATTACGCGTTTGGCATGCCCAGCATACTGTTTTTTGATGGTGACTACCGCCAAGCGGTAGGAACATCCTTCCGGTGGCAGATAGAAATCCACAATCTCTGGGAACTGTTTTTGCAGGATCGGTACGAAGACTTCGTTCAGTGCCACGCCCATCACCGCAGGCTCATCGGGCGGGCGGCCAGTGTAGGTCGAGTGGTAAATCGCGTTCCGCCGCTGGGTGATATGCGTGACGGTAAATACCGGGAAGTGGTCAATCTCGTTGTAATAACCGGTGTGATCGCCATATGGCCCTTCCGGTGCCATCTCACCCGGTTCGATATAGCCTTCCAGCACAATCTCTGCGCTGGCTGGCACTTCAAGATCGTTGGAGAGGCACTTGACCACTTCGGTTTTATTGCCGCGCAGCAGCCCGGCAAAGGCGTATTCGGAAAGGTTATCCGGCACTGGCGTCACAGCACCGAGAATAGTGGCAGGATCGGCCCCCAAGGCAACGGCCACCGGGAAACGCTCACCAGGGTGTGTCTGGCACCATTCCAGATAATCCAGGGCGCCGCCGCGATGCGACAGCCAACGCATAATCAGCTTGTTCTTGCCCAGCACCTGTTGGCGGTAGATACCCAGATTCTGGCGCTCTTTGTGCGGGCCGCGCGTGACGGTCAGCCCCCAGGTCACCAGCGGTGCGGCATCTTCCGGCCAGCAATGCATAATCGGGATGCGGCCCAGATCGACATCATCACCCTGCCAAACTTGTTCCTGACAAGGCGCAGAACCCAACACCTTGGTCGGCATGTTGAGCACTTGTTTGAATTTAGGGATTTTATCGAACAGATCGCGGAAGCCTTTCGGTGGCTCCGGTTCTTTGAGGAACGCCAGCAGCTTGCCGACTTCACGCAGTGCGCTGACGTCTTCCTGGCCCATTCCCATCGCCACACGCTTGGTGGTACCGAACAGATTGCACAGCACCGGCATGTCGTAACCTTTCGGATTTTCGAACAGCAACGCCGGGCCGCCTGCACGCAAGGTACGATCGGCAATTTCTGTCATTTCCAGATAGGGATCGATCGGCTGGCTGATGCGTTTTAATTCCCCTCTCTTTTCCAGCAACGAGAGGAAATCACGTAAGTCACGGTATTTCATGATAATCATTATAGCGGCCAGTGAGGAGGGCATTATAAGCCCTCTTCACGGTTGTTGCTGCAATTTTGTTAAAGGTTCAATGGCAGGTAAAAGGCACCAACGGGCGTAATGCCTGCGTGTCATGATACTCCAGCGTCTCCACCCCGTGGCGGAACACCTTGAAGCCCTGCTGCTTGGCGCTAAAGTAATGCAGATCGTTCCCGCTGACATACAACAGGCTGCCTTCGCGCAGCGCTACCACCGACTCACTCGGGTTGACCGCACAGAACTCCGCCAAGCGCTCATCACGGGTTTCCCCCATGTGGCCACTGATATGGGCATCGATATAGTGCGGGTTAATCTGCAGCGGGAACAGGCCCAGCGCGGGCAGCACTACGCTGTTACGCACCGGCATATCGTTGGTGGTACGGATGCTCGGCGTTGCCACGTTGCAGCCCGCGCTCCAGCCCACGTAAGGCACATTGCGTTCGCGCACCGCACGCTGGATCGGCACAATCAGTCCCTTTTCATGCAGCATCTGGTTCAGCATCCAGGTATTACCACCGCTGATCATGATGCATTCGGCCTGCGCGATCGCTGCTGCCGGAGATTCGGCATGATGAATACTGGTGACCTTGATCCCCAACGCCTGCGTCAGCTCTTGCGCCCGCTGATCATAATCGCTGCGGATCAGCGCATAGGGAATTAATAGCGCAGAGGCGATCTTACAACGTTCAATCATCGCCAACAGTTGGCTTTTGGCATAACCGAGCAATTCAGCCTCACCAGAAAGTTTGCCGTTACTCAGCAGAAATAGTTCCATGTCTCTCCCTCGGTCCAGAAATGATAATAACGCCACATTAGGTGCCTGGCAGGCATGCCATACCGTGACAGTAACAAATTTAAGACCTACTGTTATACCTGAGGCAGGTAGATAAGTGTGTGACGCTTCCCTAACTGCCGATAATTCATGCAGATAGAGGTTGTCACAGACAGGAAGGTTGCGTTACTAGGTATCCGTTGTAGCTTTTGCTATGCTTACTGGCTGACAGAAAGGCATGTGAAATTATGGAATCTTGGTATTTACTTTATTGTAAGCGTGGCCAACTTTTACGGGCGCAGGAACACTTGGTGCGGCAAGAAGTGAACTGCCTTAGCCCGATTATCACGCTGGAAAAGATCGTACGTGGCAAGCGTATTGTGGTCGATGAGCCGTTATTTCCCAACTATCTGTTCGTCGAATTCGATCCGGAGCGGATTCATACCACCACGATCAGCGCAACACGCGGCGTCAGTCACTTTGTTCGTTTTGGCGCCTTACCGGCACTCATTCCACTGCAGGTTATTGAAGAACTTCAGGCACACGGCAACGAACACTATGTCGATCCGCACACGCCGTTGCCGGGCGATACCGTATTGATTACCAATGGTGTGTTCGAAGGCTTACAGGCAATCTATACCGAACCAGACGGCGAAACCCGCTCCATGCTGTTGCTGAACCTGATCAACAAACAGGTCACCCAAAGCATTGATAACCGGCAATTCCAGAAGCTGTAATGCACACAGGCACCCTTGGGTGCCTGTTCTGTATTTAGCGGCGCATCGCATCATCATGCAGCCATTGCGCAACGCGCTTGGCAAAGTACGTCAGCACCCCGTCCGCTCCTGCACGTTTGAAGCACAGCAAAGACTCCATCACCGCCGGTTGTTCCTGCAGCCAGCCGTTCTGAATCGCGGCCATATGCATCGCATATTCGCCGGAAACCTGATAGGCAAAGGTCGGCACGCCGAAGGTATCTTTCACGCGGCGCACCACGTCCAGATACGGCATCCCCGGTTTCACCATCACCATATCCGCCCCTTCCTGCAGATCCTGAGCAATTTCCTGTAACGCTTCATCGCTATTGGCCGGATCCATCTGATAGGTCTTCTTGTTACCCCCTTTCAGATTACCGCTCGATCCCAGCGCATCACGGAACGGGCCGTAATAACAGGAAGCATACTTGGCAGAATAGGCCATGATCTGGGTATTGACATGGCCTTGCAGTTCCAGCCGATCGCGGATCGCCCCGATGCGACCATCCATCATATCGCTGGGTGCCACGATCTCGGCACCGGCTTCCGCATGCGACAACGCCTGACGCACCAGAATCTCTTTGCTGATGTCGTTGATCACATAACCCTGTTCGTCGATCACGCCGTCCTGCCCGTGAGTGGTGTACGGATCAAGCGCCACATCGGTCAGGATCCCCAGCTCAGGCACGGCGTCTTTCAGCGCACGCACGGTACGCTGCACCAGGCCATCCGGGTTATAAGCCTCTTCCGCATGCAGTGACTTCAGGCTAGGTTCGATCACCGGGAACAAGGAGATCACCGGTACGCCCAGTTTAGCGAGGGTTTCCGCCTCTTTGAGCAGCAGATCGATGGTCATACGCGACACGCCGGGCATGGATGCAACGGCCTCCTGGCGGTTACTGCCTTCCATGACAAATACCGGGTAAATCAGGTCATTCACCGTCAGCTGATTCTCGGCCATCAGGCGGCGGCTGAAATCATGGCGGCGCAGGCGGCGCATACGGCGGCCTGGGAACGTCCCCGGGAATGCATAACTCATAGTTTTCTCCTTGCTCATACCAGCCGGAACAATCGGCGGGCGTTTTCATCGGTTTTCCTGCCCAACCACTCGGGGTCTTCCTGTCGCCAGGCAGCAACCTGCCGGACGATATGGGGCAGAAAACAGGGTTCGTTGCGGCGAGAAGCCGGTTTTGGCTGCAAGTCTCGTGGCAACAGATAGGGGGCGTCGGTTTCCAGCAGTAGGCGCTCGACAGGAATTTGCGGCAGCAACGCCCGCAGTTCCAAACCACGGCGCTCATCGCACACCCAACCGGTGATACCGATCGACAAGCCCAGTGCCAAACAACCTGCCAACTCTTCCGCCGTGCCGGTAAAACAGTGCACGACCGCGGCGGGCAGTTTATCCAACCAAGGGGCCAGCAGCGCGGCAAAACGTGCGTGTGCTTCGCGGCAATGCAGGAACACCGGCATATTCAGTTCTGCCGCCAGCGCCAGTTGCGCGCTGAATGCCACCTCCTGCTCCGCCGGGGTAGAAAAGTTGCGGTTAAAATCCAAGCCACATTCGCCGATCGCCACCACCTCTGGCTGCAAGGCCAGTTGGCGGATCTGCTGCGCTACCTCAGCATTCCAACTGCTGGCATGATGCGGATGGACACCGGCCGTGGACCAGCAATAACCGTGCTGCTGCCGCGCCAACAAGCGGGCGGCGACGCTTTCCTGCACGCTGGTGCCGGTAATCAGCATGCCCGTAACGCCAGCCATTCGGGCGCGTTCAACCACCTGTGTAACGTCTTTGGCGAATTGTGAACTGGTAAGGTTAACGCCGATATCAAACATGGTTTTTCCAAAGCAAAAACCGCCCATCAGGGCGGTTCAGAGACTCACGGCAATCAGGGCGCGGGTGGCTCTTCTTCACCTTCATCTTCTTCTGTGGGTTTACGCCGTTTCCCAACGTAGAAGCGGGCGCAGAATACCCCCACCTCAAACAGCAGATACATCGGGATCGCCAGCAGGGTTTGCGAAAATACGTCCGGTGGCGTCAACAACATACCGACCACGAAAGCCCCAACCAGCACATACGGGCGCTTCTTACGCAGATCTTCCGGCGTTGTCACACCGCTCCAGCACAGCAGAACGATAGCCACCGGCACCTCGAACGCCACGCCGAACGCCATAAACAGCGCCATGACGAAATTGAGGTAGTTGTTGATATCGGTGGCAATCAACACGCCTGCTGGCGCAGTTTTAGCAAAGAAGCCAAAAGCCAGCGGGAACACCACAAAATAGGCAAACGCCATGCCGAGATAAAACAGCAGGCTGCTGGACACCAGCAACGGCATCATCAGGCGGCGCTCGTGTTTATACAGCGCAGGAGCGATAAACGCCCAAACCTGATAAAGAATAATTGGCGCGGCAACGATAACCGACACCATCATCGTCAGCTTGATCGGGGTAAAGAAAGGCGAAGCCACATCGGTGGCAATCATGCTCGCCCCGGCGGGCAGTTGTTTGATCAGCGGTGCGGACACCAACTGGTAAATGTCGTTGGCGAAAAATACCAACACGATAAAGATCACCAGCACGCTGATAATCGAATTCAACAGCCGCTTACGCAGTTCGATCAAATGACTGATAAGCGGTTGGGTATCTTCAACGGCCATGTTTTAACGTTCGCCACTAGGTTGTTGAGAAGCAGGGATTTTATCCGCCACAGGCTCTTGAATGGCCTGCGGTGCAGGGGCTGGCGTCACAGGTGCCGTTGCTTCCTCGGCGGGTGCAGACAGGGGCTGTGCCGGATGCGGCACAGCGGCACCCTCAGCCAAGGAGGCACCATCGTGAATCGCTTCGGGATCGGTCGCCACCGGGTTATGGATGGTGTGCGCTGGCTCACGCGGATCGCTATGGTAAGAACGCTTCAGCGATTCTGCCGCTTCTTTCAATTCATCCATCGATGCTTTGAGTTCCGGCGTCAGATTCTGCAAACCGGCACTCTCCACCTTCTTCAGGCTTTCCTGCAATTCCTGCAGTTTCAGCTCCTGCGAAAGCTCATTTTGCACTGAAGCTGCCAGAGAGCGCAGCGCCCGGATCCAGCCAGCAACTGTTCTGACCGCGACCGGCAAGCGTTCCGGCCCGAGTACCACCAGGCCGATCACCAATACCAGCAGCAGTTCACCAAACCCAATGTCAAACACGGTTTATACCTGCTCTTTGTTCTTCGACTCTTCGGTTTTCACTTCCGGCTGCTTATCGGTGATAGGCTTGGCCGTAAAGTCAGCGTCTTCAAGGTTACTTTTCTCAGCCGTGTTAGCCGGTGGCGTACTGTCATCACCGATGGCTTTTTTGAAGCCTTTGATTGATGCACCGAGATCGGATCCCAGCGTACGAAGTTTTTTGGTACCAAACAGCAGCACCACGATCACTGCGATGATCAACAATTGCGTAATACTAATACCGCCCATTCCAATCGCCTCTATATTAAAGGGTTATTCCATGTTGCCGCATTATACCCTTTCCATCTTCCAATAGGATATGCCGCAACCTGTAACCGGGTTTTGAATTCATTCAGATGGTGCGCTTCCAACCTACGCACCAGGCTACCACACCGGCAACCATCAACCATGCAGGAAGCACATCAACGCCTCCCAGCAGCAAAATCGTACCGCTGACCAGCAGTGTAGCGCCAACGCCAAACAAATACCGTGATTGACCTTGGCGAATACGCTGTGCCTGCATCTGATTGGTCAATTGATCCACACTCAACTGCAGCCGTTTATGTTGCTGCAGGCTATCGTAAAACAATTCGGGCAATTCAGGCAGTTTCTCGGCCCAGAACGGCGCTTTTTCTTTCAGCGCCCGGATCACGGCCGGGATCCCCACCTGATCGCGCAGCCAGCTTTCGAGGAACGGCTTCGCCGTGGTCCAGAGATCCAGCTGCGGATAAAGCTGACGGCCCAAGCCTTCAACATATAACAGGGTTTTCTGCAATAACACCAGTTGCGGCTGCACTTCCATATTAAAGCGGCGCGCCGTGTTGAACAGGTTGAGCAGCACATGACCAAACGAGATCTCCGCCAGCGGCTTTTCGAAAATCGGCTCACAGACGGTACGGATGGCAAACTCAAAATCTTCTACGTTGGTATCTCGCGGCACCCAGCCGGAGTCGACGTGCAGTTCCGCTACTTTGCGGTAGTCACGGTTAAAGAAAGCGATAAAGTTCTCTGCCAGATAGCGCTTATCATCCTTGTTCAGCGAGCCAACAATGCCGCAGTCAATACCGATATAACAGGGATCCTGCGGGTGCTCGTAGCTGACAAAAATATTGCCGGGGTGCATATCGGCATGGAAGAAGCTGTCACGGAACACCTGGGTAAAGAACACCTGCACTCCGCGCTCTGCCAGCAGCTTCATATTGGTGCCCTGCTTTTCCAAGGCTTCAATATCCGACACTGGAATGCCGTAAATCCGCTCCATCACCAGCACGCTTTCGCGGCAGTAATCGGAATAGACCTCGGGCACGTAAAGCATCGGGCTACCGTCGAAATTACGGCGTAGCTGGATCGCGTTAGCCGCCTCACGTAGCAGATTCAGCTCGTCCAGCAGGGTTTTCTCGTACTCGCGCACCACTTCACGCGGGCGCAGGCGGCGGCCATCCGGCAGCAGTTTCGGCACCCAGCCCGCCAGGCGGTACATCAAGCGCACATCTGCCTTGATAATCGGCCCAATGTCCGGGCGGATCACTTTCAGCACCACTTCCTGCCCGGAGCTTTTCAGCCGTGCGGTATGCACTTGGGCAATAGAGGCGGAAGCCAGTGCCTGCTGCTCGAAATCATCAAACCAGGTTTCCAGCGGGCCGCCCATTGCCAATTCAATATGCTGGCGGGCCAACGCACCGTCAAACGGTGCCACGCGATCCTGCAACAGCGTCAGTTGATCGGCAATATGCGGGGGAAATAAGTCACGGCGGGTCGACATCATCTGGCCGAACTTGATCCACACCGGCCCCAGTTCCTGCAACGCCAAACGCAAGCGTTCACCCAAGGGCTTGTCTTTATGGCGATTCGGCATCCAGAACAGCAGGCGGCGGCCAAAACGCAATGGCCATGTCAGGCGCATTTTAGGGATCAGTTCATCCAGCCCATAGCTGAGAAAAACGCTGATGATCAAATACAGGCGGCATAGTTCGCTAGGGGTCATCGTTTACCCTCCAACTTGTCCATACGGGCAATCAGTGCGTCAGCACTACGGGCAGCGGCGTCAACCTCTTCGTTAAACCACACCACTTCAAGCGGCCCAGGAGCCACACGCCACTCTTCCGTCAAGGTTTCTGCCACATAGTGCTGCTGGCGTTGTAAACCCGACTTAAACAGAGCGGCACCTTTACCCACAATCTGGCTGATCCCCTGCGCGGCGATATCACCGATATAGGGTGCCAACCATTCAGCCGGATCCCATTCCGCCAGATCGAGCAGCGCCACCAGTTGTTGCACCACCTGAATATCGCCTTCGACGATCAGCTCACCGCTGCGCATCAGCGGCGCAAGCTGCTGGCGATCGCGCAATTTCAGCAGCACCGATGCACGGGTTTGCACGGTGCAGTCCGCGTTGTCTTCAGATTGGCCAAGCACATCAACCCGTTGCTCGCTGAATACCAGCACCAGCGGCGCGCTGAGTTCCTGCAATTCGATGCGCAGCACTTTCCCCACCAGCCGCTGGCGCGCGGCCTTCATGCTGCGATCGCGGAAGAGCAGGCTATTGAGCGAAGTTTCCACTACGCCGGTCAGTAACGGGGTTAACAGCATCGGCATGTCCATATCAGAACTTGAAGCCCCGGTGCAGAGCAACAATACCCCCGGTCAGGTTGAAATAGCTGACGTTTTCAAAACCGGCAGCGTCCATCATTCCTTTCAGCGTATCCTGATCCGGGTGCATACGGATCGATTCCGCCAGATAGCGGTAGCTGTCCGGATCTTTCACTACCAGCTCACCGATTTTTGGCAACACGTGGAAAGAGTAAGCATCGTAAGCTTTGCTCAGCGGCTCCAGCAGCGGTTTGGAGAATTCCAGCACCAGCAGGCGGCCGCCCGGCTTCAGCACGCGGAACATTGAGCGCAGCGCTTTGTCTTTATCGGTAACGTTGCGCAGGCCAAATGAGATGGTGATGCAATCGAAATAGTTGTCTGGGAACGGCAGGGCTTCGGCATTGGCTTGCACATAATTGATGTTGCCGACGATGCCGAGATCGCGCAGCTTCTCGCGCCCCATTTTCAGCATGGAGTCGTTGATATCCGCCAGGATCACTTGCCCCTGATCCCCCACCATACGGGAGAACTTGGCCGCCAGATCGCCGGTGCCACCCGCCAGATCCAGCACGCGCTGCCCACGGCGCACGCCGCTGCAATCAATGGTAAAACGCTTCCAGATGCGGTGGATACCAAACGACATCAGGTCGTTCATCACGTCATACTTCGCGGCCACCGAGTGGAAAACATTGGCCACCATGGCCTGTTTTTCTTCTCTTGCCACGGTGCGAAAACCAAAATCGGTGGTTTCCTGTGCTTGATCTGCCATTGTCCTGCCTGCTATTCAGTCAATTTTGTGTGGTGGAGTGTACCAGAAACCCACGAAATACCCCACCTTACAGCGGCTTTCACCCCTGCGACGCGGAGTATGGTTCTTCGGTATTATCATCGTCGGCAACTTCGGGTAACGCGCTGCCCTCATCATCGGTATCGTCGTCATACTGGTCACTGGCCTGCTGCGCCAGCAGCGGCTGGATCGGCCGTTTGACCTCCACCCCCAGCGCGCGAAAGCCTTCGATCCTGCTGATAAGGTTACCACGCCCTTCGCTCAGTTTGCTCATCGCCTGGCGATAACTGCCCTGCGCTTTATCCAGGCTTTGCCCCAGCGCAGACATATCGTCAACAAACAGGCGCATCTTGTCATACAGCCGGGCTGCGCGATCGGCAATGCGCTGAGCATTCTGGCTCTGGTGCTCGTAACGCCATAGATTGCTGATGGTACGCAACGCGACCAGCAGCGTGGTGGGGCTCACCAGCATAATGTTGTGTTTCAAGGCTTCGCTAATCAGTTCCGGCTCGCGATCTATCGCCAGCAGGAACGCGGGCTCCACCGGGATAAACATCAGGACATAATCCAGCGAACGCAGGCCAGGCAGTTGTTGGTAGTCTTTACGGCCCAACAGGCGGATATGGCCACGCAGCGACGCAATATGCTCACTCAGCGCCGCTTCGCGCGCCAGTTCGTCTTCACCATTGAAGTAGCGCTCGTAAGCCACCAGCGACATTTTGGCATCAATCACCACGTCTTTGCCCTGGGGTAAACGCACGATCACGTCAGGCTGCATACGGCTTTGATGATCCAGCCGCACGTTAACCTGCGTTTCATATTCGTGCCCTTCGCGCAGCCCGGAAGCCTCCAGCACCCGGCTCAGCACCACTTCGCCCCAGTTGCCCTGGGTTTTATTGTCGCCTTTCAGTGCCTTGGTGAGGTTAAGCGCTTCACGCGCCATTTGCGCATTCAGTTGCTGCAGATTACGAATTTCGTGCGTCAACGTATGGCGTTCGCGGGCCTCCTGGCCAAAGCTGTCCTGCACCTGGCGGCGGAAACCGTCCAACTGCTCGCGCAGCGGCAACAGCAGGCGATCGAGACTTTGCCTGTTTTGCTCATCCACCTTGCGGCCACTGTGTTCAAAAATGCGATTTGCCAGGTTTTCGAATTGGCTGGTCAGCCGTTGTTCGCTGTTGATCAGCAGCCGCTGTTTCTCTTCGGCGGCCATGCGGGTTTCTTCCAGGCGAATGGTCACTTCACGCAGTTCTGCTTCCTGGGCGCTGTTCACTTCACGCTGGGCACGCAGTTCCTGATTCAACTGCTCACATTCATTGCGCCAGTGATTGAGCTGCTGCATACGTTCCTGCCCCGCGGCCACCTGGCTATGCAGTTGGCGCAGTTCCAGCTCGTTGTGCCGCAGTTGTTGTTCCTGGCGTTGCAACGCCTCCTGGCGGGTGGCGATTTCCTGCTGTGCCTGCTGCAAAGATTGTTCCAGCAAGCGCAACTCGGTCTCATGCTGAGCATGGTGCCGTTGCAGCCATAAGCAGGCGATCAGCCAGCCCAGTAGCATACCGAACGCCACACCGCCAATACCGTAAACTAAACTGGACTCCACCCTGCCCCCTAAAACCTATGTCATTGCGTTGCCTGCCACGTTAAAGGGAGCCTGTATGGATGTCCAGCGTGTTTTTATTTGAAAAAGCGGGGTTAAAACAGTTTGAAACGATACTCGGCGATAAACTCCGCCCCCAGCGAATGCGACGTGAGGTAATCTCCCTGAGATAATATCGGCGTTTTATTCACGTTCTTATAGGACCAGCCGGGGCCGACCATCGCAAATACCGTCAGATTCTTCAGCTTCGGATGAGATGGCGCCCAGCGGCCAAAAATATTCACCTCACCGGTACGCACCGTTGCACTCTGGTAGCCAAACTGGCTGTAAATGCCAGTCAATCCTGCGGTAAATTCAGGCGTAATATAATATTCGGCAATGGATGCCAGCATGGTTTCGCCATCGCGCATATAGTCTTCACCGGCATAAGCCATGGAGGTGAAGGTACCACGTGAGTTTTTCGCCATATGACGCGGGTACAAGCCAAGCTCACCGCCGCCCTTCGGGGCCCGCGTGTGAGCAATACCGAGTTTGAGGCTCCACAGCTTCTCCTGCCATTTGGCATCAAAAGCATAGTGGTTGGCATTACGATCGAAATTACGCCTGCTCAACGCCATGTCTTTGTAATCATCCAATGCCTGAGTGGTATAAATCTGGCTGCCCAAGCTGAGGTTGTTATTGGGTTTCAGCGCCACGCGCAGGATCTGGCGGCGCAGGTAATTCTGCGACTCACCATAAGCCAGTTGACCATTGAACTGGCTATTTTCATAACCCAATTCCCCGCTGGCAAGATGGTTGATCTCACGGCCATCGTTAGTTTGCAGGCGCAGGCTGTCTGGCGAGTTACGCTCCATGGAGCGATCGACGTAGGCCCCACGCAGTGATAAGCCGTCCCTCGCCACGCCCCCAGACCAACCCAGATATGTGGTGGGTGAAAGGCGGGTTGAATTGGAGATCACGCCATAATTACGCAGCGTCTGCCAGCCGAACTGAGCATTCAGTGCCGCATCACCAACCTCTCCCTTCAGTTTGAGATAGCGCTGGCCGAATTTGCTGAAACCGGTTGCATTATCTTTGCTGTTGCCAGGTCCATTGTTGTACAGCACTCCGCGCGAGTTGAAATAATCACTGGCCCCCAGTTTTACCGCGCTGTAGTAATCGACATTCACCCCGAGAGTGTCGGCCAGATAACCGGACTGATACCCCAACGCCACCCCTTGCCCCCAAGCGTTATGCACCGTGGTTGGGTTGGCAGCATCCTCTTTCAGGTATTTCCAATAATTCTTCAGCGATAATTCAGCCTTGCTGTCCGTAAAGAAAGGTGAGGAAAATACGCTGTCATCGGCGGCATGAGCCACTGCAGAAAATAAAGAAACGGTAATCAAACCCCATGAAGCATAATTTTTCATTATTGTTATCCCCTGGAATTGGCATAGGAAAACCTGCCAGGGGATTTAATATTATCACCCTGACATTTATTTTTAATATCTCTGAGGTATTAACGGCCTTTATTTAACGCCTCTTTTCCTTTGGCGACATAACTCATATCCCCCAAATCGGTTACCGTATATTTACCATCTTTATAAGTAATCTTGACTACCGCAGCATTAGCCAATGGCTTGTTCTTATTCGGGTTATCGGTCATATCTGAAACCATCATCAGCATCGATAACCCGGAAGAAACCGCCAACACGTTCTTGTCTCCGGCCTTTAATGCATCCTGCACAATGGAGTGTAATGCACGCTGCATGCGGGTTTTTACCTGTAGCGCGTTTTCTGCTTCCTTTTTCTCATCGCTTTGGCTGATGGCGTTGACCATCGTGATAAGATCGATCTTACCTTCCCCCGCCTGTTGGAACATCACCGCCCCAGAGGCCATGCCCATTTTCTTGGCGGCAGCATTCGCCATGTCTGGGTTCGGTAAGCCTTCAAACCCGCCAAAGAACATTTCGCGTAAATCCGGCAACTCCGTCACTTTAACGTCTGACTTGCCCATTTCCTTGAGGATCACCTGCATGGTTTCGCGCTGACGGCCAGCATCGCTGGTGTAATAGCGTTCGAACGGAATATCCTTTAAGCCTGCACCAAGATAGCGGGCGGTTTCGAGCCCCGATGCCGTCAGCGGAGAATCCGCCCAACCCTGAACGCGATCATAAGTATTGAGTATGGTTTTACCATGGCGCGCGAAGTAAATAGTCACGCTATCGTCCGCAGCCGCAAACGCATTAGATATGGTGGCAAAAGAAAGAGAAAGCAGAGAAGCCAATAACCATGTTTTTATTTTCATCTGAGACTCCATAAGATTTATATACTCTAAATAATTCGAGTTACAGCAAGACGGCAAGCTCATGCAACTTGAAGTATGCGAGCATAGGTTAATTTAATTAATCATTAGCGGAGTCATGCTAATAATCGGGGCAAAAAAAAACCCAAACCCCTGACATTTACGTCAAGAAGGTTTGGGTTTTGCCTGTTTATTAACAGTAACAATCCACTTGATGGAAAATTAACATCTCAGAAAAATAAGGGAAGTAAAAAAAGCAAATCAACGACAAATTCGTGATCGCATTCTCACTCTATCTGCAAGAGTTAATAAATAACGTAATGCGAACTCACAATATACCCAAAATAATTCGAATTGCTTGTAGGCGGCAACTGAATGACAAATCGGTCTTTGACCGATTTGAACAGCGCTTGCGCTGGCCCGCAGGGTGAGCCTCGAAGAGGCTCATCATCCCTAGGAGCTTACTCAAGTAAGTGACTAGGGTGAGTGACGAATCTGCGCAAGCAGATTTGAACGCTGCTTGCAGCGGCCCCGAAGGGGCGAGGCCCAATATGGGCCGAGTAACGCAGCCAACACCCAAGCAACTTGAAGTATGAAGGGTATAGATGCCGAAATATTGTCATTCCCCTGCAACAGCAGGGGATCACTCACTTAACGCGCCTACCCCATCCACTGGCTAAGCCATTTTATGCCGTAGACGCCCGGCGCGAGGATACCGAATGCCCAAATCATCGCCGAAGTAATATTGGCAATCTGGAATGACGTTTGCGGCATCCCGCAGATCCCCCCCACCAGCGGCACCACCGCGCGCAATGGGCCGAAGAAACGGCCAAAAAAGATGCCCAACACACCCCAACGTTCAAAAAACGCATGGCCACGCACCAGCAGTTGTGGATTACGTGACAGTGGCCACATATGGGCAACGCGATCCTGATAGTGATAGCCCACCCAGTAGGAGAGCCAGTCACCAAAGAATGCCCCCGCGGCGGCGGCGGCCCAAATCGGCCAGAAGGCAATGCCGCTCTCACCGATCAAAGCCCCCAACGCCAGCAGAATGACCGTGGCAGGCAATAAGAGCGAGATGAAAGCCAGTGATTCACCGAAGGCCAGAAAGAAGATAATCGGAATGGCCCAGCCTTCGTGCTGTCGCACAACGTCGCTGACCCAATAGACAATATCATTGAGGCTCAATAGCAGGCTCCTGTAGAGAAAAAATACAGCCCAAGGATACGCAATGCCAGCCCGTCTTGGTTAAACCCTGGCTAAACATACCGTTATTACTGTTCCAGATAGAATGCTTGCAGTTGTTCACGCTGGTGTTGCCCCAGCCCATATTCACTTTCCAACCAACGATCGGCAGAACCATACTGCTCGCGAATGCAGCCCAGCGCCGTCATCAGAAACTCTTCGCGCGCACTCAGTACCTGAGCAAACTGCGCCAACGCGGCCGTATTCAAACGCCGAGAGAGTTGCTCCAGCATATGTTCACGGAAAGCCGCCAGCGTGGTTTCAGTCAACAAATAATCCTCAACCACCGTCGCCTCATCCGCCCCCAGCGCCAGCAGCACCAACGCTGAGCCTACCCCGGTACGATCTTTGCCCACCGCACAGTGCTGCACAATCGCCCCTGGCTGCGGCGTGATCAGTAATTGTGTCAATTGGCGATACGCCGCATTGTTAAACGGCAGGCGACGGTACAGTTCCAACATAAACGCTTGGGCATTAAATCCGGCCAGCGTTTCGCTGGTGAGTTTTTCCAGGTTGGCATTCACTTCATTGCTGAGCGGGTTCGCCGGGAAGTTGTGGTAATCCGCCCCCAGCCACAGCACGTCCGGCTTAGCCTGCACTTCATCGGCATCACGGTAATCAAGCACCGAACGTACCGGTACGCCAGCCAGAAAGGCGCAGTCGCTTTCGGTCAGGCGTTCCAGTGAGCCGGAACGGAACAGCAACCCACGTTTGATACGGCGGCCATCGGCCACGCGGTTGCCGCCGAGATCGCGGAAGTTGATGCCGCCGTCAAGCGGGGCCAGTGAAGGATGAAGCGGGGTCTGAGCGATCATAGGCATCCTTATAGCGATTATCTTGGGAAAATATCATCACAGGTACCAGCCCAAAAAAACAGCCGGGTTCGAGACGCAAGTGAACCCTACCGTAACAGATTACTGCGGGATGGAAAAACGGGCCGTACAACGGCCCGAAAAGGCAAGGATTACAGCAGATGACGGGCGGCCTCGACCACAATCTGTACGGCCTGGCTTTCGATTTTTTTCATGGTTTCCGCGTCAGGGATCTCCTGCTGGGTGCGGTTGACGATCACTCCCGCCACCATCCCGGCACGCAGGCCCTGGCTGGCACACATGGTCAGCAGGGTGGCGGACTCCATTTCATAGTTCATCACGCCCATGGCCTGCCACTCCGCCATCGAACCTTGGAAACGGCTGACCACCCGGCCGGAATAGGTGTCGTAACGCTCCTGGCCTGGGTAGAAGGTGTCGGAAGAGGCGGTAACGCCAATATGGGTCGTAGCACCGCTGGCCTTGGCAGCGGCTACCAGCGCCGTGGTGCAGTCAAAGTCGGCCACCGCCGGGAACTCCAGCGGTGCAAAGTGCAGGCTGGCACCGTCGAGGCGCACTGCCGCCGTGGTCACCAGCACATCGCCCACGTTGATATGGGCCTGAATGGCACCGGTGGTGCCGATACGTAAGAAAGTGCGAATACCAAGCTGCGCCAGTTCTTCAACCGCGATCGACGTCGATGGGCCACCGATACCGGTAGAACAGACGATGATCGCTTTGCCATCCAACTCTGCACGCCATGAAGTAAATTCGCGATGTGTTGCCAGGTGCACCGGGTTTTCCATCAGCTTGGCAATTTTCTCTACGCGCTGTGGATCACCAGGGACGATGGCAAGCGTAGCCCCTTGTAAATCGTTTTTAGTGAGGCCGAGGTGGAAAACGTCAGATTGAGACATAGAAGACTCCTCTTGGATCCTGTTGATTGGGAGGAACAAAAAAATACTCTACTGAAAATCTCCGGCTATTTTTGTGAATTAATTCACTATTAAATAAGAAACGAAAATTAAATTACAATTTTTTAGTGATAAAAATCACATATTAATCATGACACATTGAGCGATCGGCTCAGTTTAGCGAATGAACCCTCAGTTGGCATTGCAACCGATCACCGATAAAACACCTCAACACGTCTAGCATCTTGATGACCAAAACACAGGCGAAAACCCGACATAGCATGATAAAGAAACAGTGAAAATGTGATAACGCCGGATAATTTGCCGTTTTTTATCGCCTTGACTGAAAATGCTCCACAAGGTGCCAATAAGCGGTAATCTTTCCTATAGTTAACCCTTCCCGAGCTTTTCTCTATTGATTGCATGGAGACCGCAATGAAAACCGAACAAGAGATGATACTAAAGCAGGCTCAGGGGGGATTTGCCCCGGCGGTTACACCGCCAGCCGCATCGACGATGCAAACCGACCATCAGGGCATCCATACCGGGGAAACCACCATTCCTTCACAAGGCGACGATCTCCCGGCGTATATCGCCAAACCCGCCGATCATCCCGGGCCACTTCCGGTGATTTTGGTGGTGCAGGAGATTTTCGGCGTGCATGAACATATTCAGGATCTGTGCCGCCGCTTGGCGAAGCAGGGCTATCTGGCGATTGCCCCGGAACTCTATTTCCGCCAAGGGGATGCCAGGGATTACAGCGAAATCAGCGATCTTCTGCAAAATCTGGTCAGCAAAGTGCCAGACAAGCAAGTGCTGGCCGATCTGGATCATGCCGCCCACTGGGCAACGCGACACGGCGGCGATGCCAACAAACTGGCGATCACCGGTTTCTGCTGGGGCGGGCGCATCACCTGGCTGTATGCCGCACATAATCCGCAGTTGAAAGCCGCCGTAGCTTGGTATGGCAAACTGGTAGGGGAGAAAACCCTGAACTCACCGAAGCACCCGGTAGATATCGCAACGCATCTTTCCGCACCGGTGCTCGGCCTGTATGGCGGCCAGGATGGCAGTATTCCGCTGGAAACGGTAGAGAGCATGCGGCAGGCGATCCGCGCAGCCAACGCCGATGCCGAGATCGTGGTTTACCCCGAGGCAGGGCATGCGTTCCATGCCGATTACCGCCCAAGCTATCACTCCGAAGCCTCTGCCGACGGCTGGCAGCGCATGCTCAGTTGGTTTATCCAGCACGGCGTGGTGGGGGTGAAATAATTGTCAGGGGCACCTTCGCCCCTGATTTACTTTGTGGTGCTACCTCACATGCGCTTGATATGACACCTGCACTCAGTAACGCTATTGCACTTTGAGCACCGGCTGTTGCACGATTAATGTCCCACTTTTATACACCAGCAGCACACCCGGCGGACTATCACGGATACCTAACACCGTTACCTGGCATTCATATAGGTAGGGGCCGCTTTGAAATTGAAACGTGTGATTGCCACCACTGCCATTGAATTTTACCTCGCCATTTTTCAGCACCAATTGCCGTTTTTGTAACGCAACCTTGGGGAACGCGCCTTCCGGGGAGTTTTCGCGCGTATTGCCGTTCTAAACAGCAAAAGGGCACCGAAGCGCCCTTGGAAAAACTCTCTAGTACATCATTGAGGATTAGGCTTGCGGTTCACGCAGCCGCTGGGCCGCCAGCACCATGTTGGCCAGCGACTGCCGGGTTTCCGGCCAGCCACGGGTTTTCAGGCCGCAGTCCGGGTTAACCCACAGGCGCTCTGCCGGGATGTTCTGCGCCGCTTTGCGCAGCAGCGCCTCGATCCACTCCACGCTCGGCACGTTCGGTGAATGGATGTCGTACACCCCCGGCCCGATTTCGTTCGGATATTCGAACTCTTTGAAAGCTTCCAGCAGATCCATATCGGAACGTGAGGTTTCGATAGTGATCACATCCGCATCCAACGCCGCGATCGAATCCATGATGTCGTTGAACTCGCAGTAACACATGTGGGTGTGGATCTGGGTATCATCCTGCGCCACGGCGGCGTTCAGTTTAAAGGCATCCACCGCCCAGTTCAGGTAGGCAGCCCAATCCGAGCGGCGCAGCGGCAAGCCTTCACGTAATGCCGGTTCGTCGATCTGGATGATGCCGATGCCGGCTTGCTGCAAATCCGCCACTTCGTCACGCAGCGCCAGCGCGATCTGCTTGGCAATCACTTCGCGCGTTACGTCTTCACGTGGGAACGACCAGCAAAGAATCGTCACCGGGCCGGTCAACATGCCTTTTACCGGTTTGCTGGTCAGCGACTGGGCAAACTTGGCCCACTCAACGGTAATCGCCTGCGGGCGGCTGATATCACCGATAATTACCGGCGGTTTCACACAGCGCGAACCGTAGCTCTGCACCCAGCCGTTTTGCGTGAATACAAAGCCGTCGAGGTTTTCGCCGAAGTATTCCACCATGTCGTTACGCTCGGCTTCGCCGTGCACCAGCACGTCCAACCCTAACCGTTCCTGTTCAGCGATCGCCTGCTTGATGTGCTCACCGATGCTGGTGCGGTAATTTTTACCGTCCAGGCGGCCCTGTTTGAAATCGAGACGCAGGCCGCGGATCTCGGTGGTTTGCGGGAAGGAACCAATGGTGGTGGTGGGCCAGGCGGGCAGGTTGAAGCGGTCGCGCTGGGCCTGAGCACGCTGTTGATAAGGGCTCTGGCGCTCGCTGTCTTTGGCGCTGATGGCGGCAAGGCGCTGTTCCACCTGCGCATTATGCACACGGCTGGACTGGCGGCGAGCGCGGATCGGCGCGCTGTAGGTATCCAGTTCGGCCTGCTTGCTGGCTCCTGGTGCATTCAAGGCCGCACTCAGCAACGCCAGTTCCGCACATTTTTGCAAAGCAAAGGCAAACCAGCTTTTCACCTCTTCATCCAGGCGAGTTTCCACACTCAGATCGATCGGGCTGTGCAGCAGCGAACAAGAGCTGGCAATCCACAGTGGGCGGCTGTTCACCAGCGGTTGCAGGCGGGTGAACCAACTGCTCAGATCGGCACGCCACACGTTGCGGCCGTTGATCACCCCCAGCGAAAGCAGCCACTCTTTTGGCAGCGCGTTGTTCAGTACGGCAATATCATCCTGGCCTGCCACCAGATCCACATGCAGCCCCTGCACCGGTAAAGCACGAATGGTGTCGAGGTTGTGGCCCACACTGTCAAAATAGGTGGTCAGCAGCAGCTTAACCTGGCCTTGCAGCGCCGCGTAAGCCGGTTTAAAAGCATCCAGCCAGGCCTGCGGCAATTCCAGCACCAACGCGGGTTCATCGATCTGCACCCACTCAATACCGCGCTTAGCCAGTTCCGCCAGCACTTGCTGATACACCGGCAGAATATCGTTCAGCAGTGACAGGCGATCGAACGCTTCGCCTTTCACTTTGCCCAGCCACAGATAGGTTACCGGCCCCAGCAGCACCGGTTTTACCTGGTGGCCCAGCGCCAGCGCTTCGTCAACTTCATCCAGCAGTTGGGTCCAGCCCAGTGTGAACTGCTGGCCTTGAGTAAACTCAGGCACCATGTAGTGATAGTTGGTGTTAAACCATTTGGTCATTTCTGCCGCTGCCGCCGGCTCACCGGTCGGTGCACGGCCACGGCCGATACGGAACAGCGTATCCAAGTCGATGGAACCATCTTTATTCTGGTGACGTGCCGGGACGTTGCCCAGCAGCAGGCTGGTGGTCAGCACGTGATCGTACCAGGCGAAATCGCCAACCGGCACCAAATCCACCCCGGCTTGCTGTTGTTGTTGCCAGTGGCGAGCCCGCAGCTCGCGGCCAACCGCCAGCAGTTCTTCCTGCGTTGAATTGCCTGCCCAGTAACTTTCCTGCGCTTTTTTCAGTTCGCGACGCAGACCAACGCGTGGAAAACCCAGTGTGTGATTCAGAACTGTCATCGTCGTATTCCCCATTTAGCCATCCAGATGTTTACACATCCATAATCCGCAGGTACTGTATCAACCACAAGCGCAATTTGTTCACTGTCACTGTGAAGGACTCTCATGATCGAACTGAAACACCTAAGGACGTTGCAGGCATTGCGCAATACCGGCTCGCTGGCCGCCGCTGCCGCGCAACTTCATCAGACACAATCGGCCCTTTCGCATCAGTTCAGCGATCTGGAACAGCGTTTGGGCTTTAAGCTGTTCGTTCGTAAAAGCCAGCCACTGCGCTTTAGCGCACAGGGCGAGATCCTGCTGCAGTTGGCTGAGCGGGTGTTGCCACAGGTCCAGCAGGCGCTGCAAGCCTGCCACGAACCGCATCAGGCCACGCTGCGTATTGCCATTGAGTGCCACAGTTGCATTCAGTGGCTCACCCCGGCACTGGACAGCTTCCATCAGAGCTGGCCGCAGGTGGTGATGGATTTCAAATCAGGCGTCACCTTTGATCCACAGCCCGCTCTACAACAGGGTGAACTGGATGTGGTGCTAACCTCAGATATCCTGCCGCGCAGCGGGCTGCACTATTCACCGATGTTCGATTTTGAGGTGCGGCTGGTGCTGGCCCCCGATCATCCTCAGGCCAACAAACCGCGCATTGAACCAGAAGATTTGTGCGATGAAACGCTGATGATTTACCCGGTACAGCGCCAGCGGCTGGATATCTGGCGGCATTTTCTGCAACCGGCAGGCGTCAGCCCAACGTTGAAAAGTGTCGATAACACGCTGCTGTTGATTCAGATGGTGTCGGCACGCATGGGGATTGCCGCGTTGCCGCACTGGGTGGTGGAAAGTTTTGAACGCCAGGGCCTGGTGGTGACCAAAACCCTGGGCGACGGCCTGTGGAGCCGGTTATATGCCGCCGTGCGTGACGGCGAACAGCGCCAGGCGGTGATTGAAGCCTTTATCCGCTCCGCTCGTCAGCACGCCTGCGAACATCTGCCGTTCGTGCGCGATGCCGCCCGCCCCGGTGCGGGCTTTATCAACGTCAAACCGCTGGCTCCCCAGCTTTAAGCCATCACTGGGTGGCCTGCGGAGCCACCCAGCGGCGATGCACCCACAGCGAAGCCACAATCACCGCGCCGCCGATGATAAAGCTGGTCCAGTGCGGCTGCTGCTGCCAGATCGCCAGATTAACCAGCAGCCCGGCGGGCACATGCATGTTGTTCATAATGCCGAGCGTGCCGGCATCCACCTGCGTTGCGCCGTAGTTCCACATAAAGTAACCCAACCCAGAAGCCACCACGCCCAGCCACACCAGGATCCCCCATTGCAGGTGGGTCGTTGGCAGTTGGTTCGGGTTGCCCCACAGGTACCAGGCGATTACCGCCACCGCCAGCGCTCCCAGGTAGAACCAGGAAAATGCGGTGTGCTGCGGCAACGGGTGCACTTCCATCAGCCGCTTGTACCCCACCATGCCGATAGCAAAACTGATATTCGCCGCCTGCACCAACAACAGCCCAAACCAGAAATGCTCGCTCAACTGATGGTAACGGATGATTGCCGCTCCCAGCACCGCCAGCAGCGCGCTGAACAGATACCCCCAGCGCAGACGGCGGCCGCTGATCAGATCATAAATCAGCGTGATATACAGCGGCGTCAGCACGGTGAACAGCAGGAATTCCTGCACCGTCAGGTACAAAAAAGCGCGGAAGCTAAGCAGGTACATAATGCCGAGCTGGCACGCCCCCACCAGCATATATAGCAGGATCACTTTCAGTGGGATATTGCGCCAGCGCAGGAACGGCAGGAACACCAATGCCGCCAACCCGACGCGCATTAGCACCGAAAACCAGCTATCGACGTGGCCTGCCAGATATTCGCCGATCAGGCTGAAAGAAAAAGCCCACAAAATGGTGGTAATAATCAGAAGCCACACGTTAAATTCACCTAAAAGATCTGAAAAGGCGATTGTAACGGAACGTAGGAAGCTAGGTGACAGAAAAATGGTTTACCAGTGAACAACGAATGCCCAGACAGAACCTTGAACGCTGTTATCCCCCTACACGCCCTGTTTCTCCCTCGTTTTCATTCAGACAGTTCACCAATAATTTTCGAAATATAGAGGTAATACTGTTTGACACTTTTAAAACCTATTTTGGCGATTGTATTGTATCTTCTTGAATAAAATGTTTTATATTTACTGCCAATTCTGCGCGAGCTCTGTATCAACCGATGTTCGCCGATCTCAGAGAAATATCCCTGAAGTTCATTATAGGATACATTAGGTACACGATAATCCAGTAATAAACCACTGACCCTCTCACTTAATACCACTCGGCTATCATGATTCAAAGAGCAAAGCACTCGCTTCATTGACAAAATGGATTCACTCTTAAGAACAATACCGCCGAATATAGACTTCGCCATTGCAGAGATAAAAAAACGATCTTCAATAGAAGTATATATCAGCACTTTTAAATTACGATGCCGGTTATGTGAAAAATAGGCACTCATCGCACTAAAGAAAAATAATGGTGAATTCTTATCACCGGAAAAATCGACAATAATCAATGAGGATACCTTAAGATCGCACTCCTGCATGGTGAAATCCAATGCCTCAATGATACAGTCAAAGCATAGAATATTACTCACAGGATGAATTTCGCTTACCGTATCGACAATCGCACCCCTTGAAAATACATTTTTGTCAAAAATAACGATATTATTAGGACACCATGTTTTAAAAGCAGAAAGCTCCATCTCAATATTCAACCCAATCCCCTTTGATAATTCTCACCTATAGCCTCCGTTTTAAAAAAAGGCAAACACTGCAGCCCCAAAAAAATTTAACCAACACGCCCCCTCCCCACGTGCATTTAAAATAGACTTGATGTTATAACTTTCATACTTCAAGTTGCTTGGGTGTTGGCTGCGTTACTCGGCCCATATTGGGCCTCGCCCCTTCGGGGCCGCTGCAAGCAGCGTTCAAATCTGCTTGCGCAGATTTGTCACTCACCCCAGTCACTTAATTGAGTAAGCTCCTGGGGATCCATTCAATTGCTACCTACACGCAACTCGAATTATTTTTGGCATGCCCAATAAGAGACTTCTGCACCATCAGGAGATAGCCTCTGGATTGTCATGATCAATGCCAAGTTAATTTATTTACTGACGCTGATATTCAGTTGTAAGGTGATTTGTTTGGCACTTTCTCGATAGCATAGGCTGGTCAGCGCCTGCGCCATTCCGCCAATAAAACCTCTGCCAGCGTAAGAACAAAGTCATCAGCCTCGTTGTTAACCTAGGCGTTTGCAGATGGCCGTCAAGTGCACCATATTGGTTTTTTCCTTCGCAACCCCTTCTGGCAAAACATAATCCGCCAGACATTGACGATCGGCACTTTGCCCCCATTGGATACGTACACGCCCATGCGACTCGGTAGCACGCAGGAATACCCGACTTCCTTGGCCAACAAATGTTGTGCTATTACCCTGTTGGTCGAAAACTTCGGCCCCTAAAGGAAGGTGATTCCCCGTCTCATCACGCACAACCAATAACAACGGGTAGCCTTTCACCGTCGGGTAATCAAGCATAACGACCGCCCCGTACTGGGGAGCCGTTTTCTGCTCTGTGACTTTCAGTTCCACCTGGTCTGCAATATTTTTGGAATCAAGTGCGACCGTATTTTCTCTGTAAGGTGTTAAACCAGCAGCAATTGCATAGCCATGGGTGTCAATGTAAACACCTTTATTGTTAAGTAACGCAGCACCACTGGCACCACGTGCTGAAATGACGGCTTTGGTTTCACCCTGTACCTGGCTCAGCGTAACACCACCAGGATGTATCACCATGCTCCCACTGGTACCCAACCCATATTGCGAGTATCCGCTACCGTTGCTGACGCTGCCTGTCAGTATTGCCTTATCCGTACGGTATTGTGTGTTTCCACCATAGCTATTAACATTGCCGTTATAATATCGGCTGGCGTAGGCCGCGTAACTGACCTGATTTTCTTCACCTAATGAACCAGAAATGCCGCTTTGCGCACTCCATCCTCCCTGAGTGCTGCGCGTCAGCGACGTATTCAAATGAGGGGAACTTGCGCTACGCCCCAGAGGTAGCGAGAAATTCAGCATGTACTGCGTTTCACTTGCGCCGTATGCAGAGCGACTACGTCCTGCAGATAGGTTAAAACCGCCCCAACCAAAGGCGTTGGAGTACCCCAACTGATACGTCATATCCCTGCCCTGATCGGCGTTCCAGTAGTTCTGAATCGATCCGCTCAAGTAAAAGCTACCAAAATCTTCCCCTAAGTTCTGGCTGACGTTCGCCTGTACGCGGCTGCGCTGGCGAGAAGGCGCGGGCATACCATTATCCGCTCTGCCTGCACTCTGTGCATAGTCGCTAAAGCTGTAGTAGTTCTTGCTTGAGAAACGATAACTCGCCACCGTAAAGTTGGTTTGGGTCGTTTCCAGCAGCTTACTGTAGGTGAAACGATAACTCTGCCCGCGCGCCTGTTGAGAACCTTCGGTTGTCAACGCAGGGATAACGGCATGGGATTGCGTTGCATCTACGGCAAAGGCACCCAACGTGGTACTCAATGCCAGACCGGCCTGCATAGCCTGATAGTCTTGAGATACAATAGCTCCGCTGTACGCCGTCAGCAGGTTAGATATCCCACGCTGATAAGTTCCTTGAAAGAATTCTGGTGTCTTATTCAAGCGATCGTCACGATATTTCCCTAGCACGACATTGAAACGCGCGACGCTTGGCCGTAATAACTGCGGCACTGTGGCAAACGGCACAACAAAAGTACGCTTACGTCCATCAGCCTCGGTGACAGTCACTTCCATATCACCGGCGTAACCACTGCCATACAGCTTGTCGATCATGAACGGTCCCGGTGATACGCTGGTTTCATAAAGAACATTGCCACCTTGGCGTATGGTGACCTTCGCATTGCTCTCTGCAGTGCCACGTATTGTTGGCGCAAAACCTCGTTGGGAGTCAGGTAACATGCGCTCATCGGAAGCCAATTGGATCCCACTGTAAGACACACTGTCGAACAAATCGGGGGCGGTATAATACTGTCCAAGCGTCAACTGAGCTCTCAGCACAGCGCTATCACGCTGCAAGTAACTGCTGATCGCTGTATATTTCCGCTGATCGCCCATAGAACCGATGGTATGGTTGTAATACCCATTATGGCGCAAGCGCCAATTTGCCAGATTAAAGCCAGTATTAATCCCTAAATAATATTGTGTGTGGATATTCCCCTGAGTTAATGCACGCCAAGCATTAGCGTTATAATCGATAAATGCCGCAGTCACACCGGAATCTGCTTTCTCTGGGGGAATATAATTATTATCAAACTGCTGCATATAGGCTTGTGGAATGCTGACATTCAGCTTCAGCTTAGACTGCTCAAAATCAATGCTACTGTCAGGAATCAATTTCTTAATATCCACACACTCTTTCCCTTGCGGATCATAGTGCTCTCTATTAGGCAACTTATCAAAATCAATGCCTAATCGCTCAATGCCAGCCATTTGGAAACAATAGTGTGTTTCATTATGTTCATCTTTACCAATGGTGATTTGCTGTATTCCGATAGATTTTGTATTGATATAAATATCTAACCGATAGTTACCGGAATTAACAGGATTACCGCGTTCAAAAGCAGACAAGTCTAACGGAACACCGTTACTATTAACCAAAAAATCCGTATTGAAACGTGTAGAAAGATCATCATCAGCAATAGCAGAAACAGTTGTCACTGCATAGGTTAAGCATGATGAGCAAAGCGTAAGCCAAACGATAAGAGGCGATATTCTTGTAAAAGAAATTTTATTACCACGATCCATCGAAGTCTCTCTTACCTGACCACACATACCTGATATACCTATCTTCAATTATCAATGAACAGTTGTTTTGTTTTCAGCGCCAACGCCATAGTCACTCATAGGACGATAAATAAGCTGAGCACCTTTAGAATAACTCTGCATACCTTTAATGCTGAATTCCTCACTTGATAAAGGAGCAATCATTCCATTACCTAGATCGTAATGTTGTCCACTAGTCTGTAAATTCAATTTGCTGTAGGTCACGTAATACGGCGTCGGATTTTGCCCTCGTAGTACATACCCACCTTTCGCCGTGGGGACAATATGCCATTTCACTAGGTTTGGCGCACTCGCCGCATCACCCGCTAATCCGGCTGGACGATAGAATAATTTTAAACGAGACCGTACGGCAATCTGCAACGAACTTTTATCCTGATCGGCACTCACTGGCGGAATTTCCAATGCGTTAAACCAAAACAGGGTTTCACGATCCTGTGGTAATTTTTCACCGGTGAACATCAGACGTACACTTTGCCCATTCTTAGGGTCTATACGGACGATCGGTGGTGTAATGACAAAAGCAACATCACTATCATAAGGCTGAGTTTCCGGGTTACCGCGATCTATCCAAATTTGCATTAATGAGGGCGTATTTCCCTTGTTGACCATTTTTATTGTTATTTCGCTTGCTTTAGCAGGATAAACAATTCGGGTGCCATCAATCGATACGGCAGCATTGGCCATACTGGGAAAAAACAAATAGGTAGCAACACTCAGTAGCAGTGTGCTACAAAGAAAAAAAAGAGACTTCATCATTTAACCTTTATGAAAACCCCGGGAATGACCCCGGGGTACAGGGATTACAGATACTGCATGCTGTACTGGATGCTGGTTTTCAGCACACCTGCAGTAGGTTTAGCATTTTTACTAAAATAGTTGGCATAGAAATCAATAGTCGTGTTACCGCTCACGATATTACCTTTATTGCTTGCAGATTCACCGTAGTTAGCCAGGTTAATTGGTGTAGTACCATCGGCCTTGTAAATACGAATTTGTGCGTCAGTACCACCCGCAAAGCTATTATTCAGGTTACCGTTGGTGCTATCAACATTACCGCCGGTAGCAAACAATACAGAAGCGCTCACCGCACCAACATCGCAACCTGTAGCACTCAGGGTGAATTTAACGGCAGATGAACTAGCCGCAGTATTCGCCCCAGTGAAATCTGTTGAAGTAATCGATGGCAGGAGTACTGACATATTTTGGCTATTGGTATCCAAAGTACAGGTTGTATCGTTAACCACACCTTCAAAAGTAATAGTGCCATCAACCGCTGAAGCATTTGTTGCCAAGCCTAAAGCCATTACTGTCATAACGCTAACATAGAAACTATTTTTCATACTAAAACTCCAAATTTTTTATTTACCAAGTCATAAACTGCGTCTACCGAATACAAAAAACCACCCCATGCTAAAATGAGGCTTACAAAATTTATGAAGTTTTATGTTGTATATCGGAAACAATGTGATACGAGCAGAGTTAACATTCAACAATAAACGTCGTTACCTTATTTATTGCTTTTCTACTGCGCTCATTTGATACGCCACTACCCTAAGCTCGCTGCATAATATACCCTCAAAAAAGCTATATTCATAGATTATTCTTAAAGAATATTCCTATCAAAAGCGCATAAAACCAAAGAATATTCCTAAAGAATGGATAAAAAACAAAGAAAAATCCTAAAACATAAAACAAGTGTTAATATATGCACTTTTATTTAACAACCACAGAGAAACTTAAGATTGACATAATCAAAAATGATTATCTGCACAACATGCCGCTTACTTTAGAAATATACAGATAATATTGCTTCACATTTTTAAATCCTAACTTATCTATTGTGTTATAACGCCTGCTATAGAAAGTTTTATACTTACTTGCCGTTTTTAGTGAGCTTAATACCAACCGATGCTCGGCGAGCTCAGCAAAGTAACCTTGTAACTCCTTATCGGTCAACAAGGGGAAACTATATTCACCAACTAACTTGCGCACCGCATCACTCAATACAACTTGGCTAGGCTGGCTGAAGGTATTCAGCATTTTTGGCATGGAGAGCAGCGATTCTGACTTCAAGAGTATTCCACCGGAGATAAAGCTCGCCATTGCTGAAATAAAGAAACAATCCTCCACTGAGGTATATAGCAATACCTTTAACTGAGAGTCAGGATTCTCAGCAAACCATCCCCTAAAATGATTAAAGAAGAATAATGGAGCTTCTATGTCGCCAGAAAAATCGATCACCAATAGAGTAGGCTGCTGTAACAAAGCCTCATCGGTAACCGACACCAATATCTCACTCAACCGATTACTCTTACTCATCCTACTTGTCGGATAAGCCTCTCTCAAGGTAGCTATAATGGCTCTTCTCGAGAGTAAGTTCTTATCAAACACCATGATATTCTCAGGATACCAAGTGGTACTAACAGTAAAGTGGTTGTTGTTCACCCAAGCCCTCGCGTTTTCATTCAAAAATCATCATTACGTTTTAGAAATCCCCGTGTTTCGACAAGTGAAGCCAGTACATTCAATACGCCTACTGAGCGAGGCTGCGACTTCCAGTTTGCCGGATAACGGGTTGGCGAAGTGAATGATAGGGAAGTGGGCGGTTAATTCGTAATCAATTTCACTCTGAATAAGGCTTTTTTAGATCCCAGCGGATGAAAAAATAAAAACATTTAAAATCAATAGCATAATCGATGTTGTTTTTCTTAATTAAGAAAAAAATTCCGTTATGGAATTTTCTTAATCTGGCAATTTAAGATATAGTTACACTGACTAAAGCCAAAATCATGCGAATTGCTTGCCGACAGCAACAACATACAAAGCGCTCACAGCGCTTTTTATGTAGCACTTGCGTTAGCCTGCAATAGTGAGGCCCTTTCGAGCCAAGCAATACACTCAATCTCAAAGTAACGTGAAGCATGACTGGTTAATCGAGTCATCTATAAAAAACTGCACATGATCGGGGTAGCGATGAGCAAAGTTTACCTTATTGATAACAGCGTTATCTTCAATCCCGAGTTGCACTACCTAAGGCGGCATCTTATGACAAGCCCACAAGACATTGTGCAATTAAATGCTCCCACCAGCCGATGTTTTGAAATTTTACTCGCCAACCGTTACAGTGTGATAAGTCAGAAGGTGCTATTTGAATCTGTCTGGGGGAAACAGGGGGCTTATGTTAGTGCCAACACGCTGTATCAAAATATTTCATTACTGCGTAAGGCACTGAAAAGTTTGGATCTGGATGGCATTGTGAAGACAATCTCAAAACAAGGCATTGTTATTGCGGATACGGTCAGCGTGCAAGAAATAGAAAATGATAACGTTGACTTAAGCCTGCCTTCCGCCACATTGGCCACCGTCTCCCCTACCGCAGAGATCGCTCAAAGCACGGGAATACAAAAGTGGCTCACGTCAAACCTATTTCTGGGCATTCTTGTCACGTTGGCTCTAGGGCTAGTTACGCTTTTCATCTTGGAGAATCATCAACATCAGTCACATATGGGATATTTTAATCATTACTCGCAGTTTACCGAGATAAACGGCTGCGCGATCTTCAAACCGGAAATGGATAATTCAGAAGAACGATACCTTTCTTTTGTCAAAAATTATCCTATACCTTGCGCAGCACAGAGTAAGGTTTACTTAACCATGCCACGAGCTAAACCGCAGGTCTCTATGTTGATATGCGATAAAGACATACTCACACCCGGTGTAAGATGCCACTCTTATAATTTATTAAGAGAGGTAAACTATGACTAAAGTAAAATTAGCAAAATGGTTACTGATCTTCGTTGCATTCGTCGCCGTGGCTAACATCGCCATTGATTATTATCGAAACTACCCAATGGAGCATTTCTCTTGTGAAAGTAATTTTGAAACAAAGTTAGATGACAAGACGATTTCCGGCATAATATCTTTTATGTTTAACAATGGTAAAGGCCAAGTCAAAGGTTCATTTAATCTGATAGAGAACGGCAACAAAGTTGCCAAGGTAAATCGCATTTTTGATTTTAACTACACTCGTTCAGGAAACAGTTACCTATTGGTTTCTAAAGATCCCTACAACACAAAATACACGGCATTTATCAGGGCGTTACTCCCCGACTTTTACCTACTTGAAAATAGCGGCTTGCAACTAGAGATTTATAGACAAAATGCCTCGGGTTATGTTTTTGTAAGAGCAGATACCACAATAATCTATTGTGACCAAGATACACCCATAGCACCACGATAACAGAGTATTGTCTTTTTTACTTTTCTCAACGTGCAAGTTATTACGAGCACACAAAGTGCTCTTAATCGATTAAAGTCTTACTCATTCATAGACTTTATACCCAAAATAATTCGAGTTGCAGGGTAGGAGCGACACATCTGCCAGGAGCAGATTTGAACGCTGCTGGCAGCGGCCCCGAAGGGGCGAGGCCCACGACTGGGCCGAGTAACAAAGCCAACGCACATGCAACTTGAAGTATGAAGGGTATATTGGGATAGGCTCTTATTCGTAAGTGAGCGTATAGGTGGTAGAAACCCGGATCTGACCAGGAACAATATCCCCGAACTTATAATAGCGGGCAGTAAGCGGGATAGTCACAGGCTGGTTATTACCGGAAGACGCCGTGGTCGTTATATCTCTTTTGACATCTAGCGGCACCACAGTTTGGCTACCCACTCCGCCTTGAAAAAGTTGAATACCTACACCAGTTGCCATATTTCCACCGATACTATTGGCAAGTACGTTTTGCACTGGACTGCCGTTCGAAGCAATACTCAACTTCACATTAAGTGAAGGATCGCATGCCAGCGTAATATCAAAAGCGCGCTCCTTACCTGCAAGCAGTGGCGTTCCCGTTTTGCCAAATTCATTTTTTGCTATCGTAGGCAGTTCAAGCCTGATGGCAGAGGGGCTAGTTTGCACGCAAGAACGGCTGGAAACATTCGTTGTGCCAGCAAAAGTGATTCTACTGGTGGCCAATCCATCGTATTGAGCCAGACTTGACCCGGCGATTGAAAGTACACCAGGTTCAATTTTGCCCGTTTTGATCAGGTAGACCCAAACCTGAGTAAAAGGATCATATTTGCCTGCCGTAAATTGCCAGTCCAGTGCTGATAGCTCAGACCACCCGCTACTTACCCCGCCACCAACAGCGCCGCTTCCCCAAGGATCTGTGGGACATGACGTGACGTTTTTATTACACCAGAAGATAGCAACACCAATGCCTGGTACATTGGTCGCACGAACTCGAGGAATAGGAGAGGGCGTACTGATTTCACTGGAAAGTATCCCCATAACTTTACCATTGGTGGTACAATTTATCTGGCCTGTTGTAAACCATTTCCACCCTGTGCTCCATAACACCGTACCATTCGCTGTATCATCTGGAATCGAAATTGGTGTTGAGGGTAAATCTATTATCGCATTACCAGCCCCACCACCCGTAAATGAGCAGGCAGCTAAAGTTGGCTTGACTATGGCTAACACCGAACATAGCAATAGAAATTGCCACCCTATCTTTCGCATTACAACCCTCAAAAACAATTAAAGATAACTATAACCCTTCATACTTCAAGGACTGGTACTATTCACCGATACCTTTTTCACAACAGCCTGTTGCTCTGGCAAAATACCGTAGTCACCCACCCCACGATAGCGAATTCTTCCATTTTTTTCCTCAGCAGAAATTTCACCTAGCGTGTACTCCCGCTGTGCGAAAGGATTAATCATTCCCACATCAATATCATAATCTTTACCGCCATAGGATAGTTTTAGCCATCGATAGGTAATATGGTATGGCGTGGGATTTTCACCTTTGAGCGCATAGCGACCTGCATCTTGTTCAATGATGCGCCATCTTACCTGTGTAATCGCTTCAGATGGATTGCCAGGCAGACCTACCGGCCGATAAAACAACTTAAACCGAGAACGCAATGCAAACTGAATAAAATCAACGCCATTCTCTTTTGGAATAGCTGGGATCTCAAGAAAGTTAAGCCAGTAGAGTGATTCCCGATCCTGAGGTAATTTTTCCCCTGCAAATATTATACGTACGCTTTGTGCTTCTTTAGGATCTAAACGAAATATCGGAGGCATAACGAGAAACGGTGCATCAGCATTATCTGGTTGTATATCGGGATTACCCTTATCAACCCAAGCCTGCATCAATGCTGACTCATTTCCCTTGTTTATCAATCTTATGCTAACTTCACGCTCTTTAGCGGAAAAAAAAATACGCGTATTATCAAATTGCACTGCCGCATGCATTGAAGATGGAAATATTAGGCTCAATAAAATACCGACCAAAAATAAAGCCAACATAAAATCTTTACGATATATCACAACACCTGAGCCTTTACTTTGCATAATGAAAACCACTTGGGCTATATAGCCTAAATAATTCGAGTTGCAAAGAAGGTGGTGACGCAGCGAATCCCCGAGAGCTTACATTAATAATGTGACTGGGGGAGCGAATAAAGCCAACGCTCATGCAACCTGAAGTATGACGGGTATAGTAGCATATTCTTAGAGCGGTCAATAGTAATAGGGAAAAAGAATAATCCTAGGCAGTGGCTATACCCAAAATAATTCGAGTTGCTTGGTGACTCGGCCCATCCTTGGAACTCGCCTCTTCGAGACCGCTGCCAGCAGCGTTCAAATCTGCTTACGCAGATTGAGGTTGATAACAAAATGGCTTCTAAACCCGAGATACCCGGGTCTAGCGCACCGAGGGGCTATGATGGGACACATCCTTGTGTCCCACCCTACGGGCCGACTTAACGTCGTTCAAATTTGCTCCCGGCAAATTTGTCGGGGCTTGCGCCGCTACGCCCCCTTCGGCACGCTTCCCCTAATAACGGACTTTTTCATCAGTCTGAAATCTGCTGACGCAGATTTGTTCTTCGAGGGTTTAAAAGTTAGGTCCGATTAAATCTATCCGATCGGTACAAATGCAGTCCACGCCCCAGTTCAACAATAAGCGCGCGCGCTCAGGGCTGTTGACGGTGTACACCAGAATACGCAGCCCAGCCGCCTTCAGCATGTTTATCCGCTCGGCGGTCAGAACATTATGGTTGAGATGTATCGAAACGCATTCCAGCCTGCGGGTCAGTTCACGCCAATTGTCATCCCACTCATCCAGCAGCAGGCCGCGTGGCAGTTCCGGCACCGCATGCTGCGCCGCCGCCAGCGCTTCAACGGAAAATGAAGACAGCAGCGGGTCAGTTTGCCCCTGCCATAGCAGACGTGCCGCCAAGGCTACCTCGCGACCGGTTTCTTCCTCAACGCCCAGAGTCGGTTTGATTTCAATATTGGCCATCAGCCCATGTCGCTTGCAGCGCTCGGCCACTTCAGCCAGCAGCGGCAGACGCTCGTCTTTAAATGCCGCGCTGTACCAGTTACCGGCGTCTAACTGCTCCAACTTCTCCCACGGCAGATCGCCCGCCACGCCCCAACCGTTGCTGGTGCGATCGAGCGTGTCGTCATGAAGCAGGAAGATCTGCCCGTCCTGCGCCAACTTGGCGTCAAACTCGATCATCTTGTGACCGTAGCGCGCGCCAACATCGATCGCCGCCAGGGTATTTTCCGGTGCCAAAGAACCACCGCCGCGATGAGCAGCAATATGAGGGTAAGGCCAGGCCGTGGTCATCATTCCATCCTTAATCCGCTATGGGTATCAAAAAAGTGCAGTGCCTGTGTAGGCAGTTGTAAATATAACCTGCTGCCCGCTGGCGGCAAGGTTTCGTGGCTCAGGCGTGCGATCACGCTCGTACCGCCCCATTGGCCATGCGCCAGATTATCTGCGCCGAGCAGCTCCAGCGTTTGCAGCTCCAGTGGAATACCGCCCTGCTCACGCGTGGTCAGTTGCAGATGCTCCGGGCGAATACCCAGCGTCAATTCACGCCCACCCCAGCGCGGCTGCGCCTCAGGCAAGCGCAGCGCCATACCGCTGGCCAGTTGCAGTTGGCTGCCATCGGCATTCAATACGCCGGGCAGCAGGTTCATTGCCGGGGAACCGATAAAGCTGGCGACAAACAGCGAAGCCGGGCGCTGATAAACCTGGCTCGGCGTGCCGATCTGCTCCGCTACGCCTTTGTTCATCACGATCACCCGCTGCGCCAGCGTCATCGCCTCCACCTGATCGTGCGTCACGTACAGGCTGGTGGTTTTCAGGCGGCGGTGCAGTTGCTGCAGTTCCAGACGCATCTGCACGCGCAGTTTGGCATCCAGGTTAGACAGCGGCTCATCAAACAGGAATACCGCCGGTTCGCGCACAATCGCTCGGCCCATCGCCACCCGCTGCCGCTGCCCGCCGGAAAGCTCACGCGGTTTGCGCTGCAGCAACGGCTCCAGTTCCAGAATGCGCGCCGCTTCCTCCACGCGCTGGCGAATCTGCTGTTTGCCAAATCCACGGATTTTCAGGCCGTAGGCCATGTTGTCGTACACGCTCATATGCGGGTACAGCGCATAGTTCTGGAACACCATCGCGATACCGCGATCTTTCGGCTCCAGCTCGGTAACCCGCTGGGTGTCGATATAAATATCGCCGCTGGTGGTGCGTTCCAGGCCAGCCACCATACGCAGCAGCGTCGATTTGCCGCAACCGGAAGGGCCAACCAGCACGATAAACTCACCGTCCGCTACGTCGAGATCGAAAGGCTTAATCACCGCTGTTTTGCCGTCGTAAGACTTGGTGACCGCCTGTAGTTTTAAACCTGCCATTTATTTCTCACTGTCTACAAGACCGCGCACAAACCAGCGCTGCATCAGAAGAACCACCGCCAAGGGTGGAATTAAGGTCAATATCATTGCCGCCATCACCTGGTTCCACTGGGTTGGCGCACCGGAGGTGGAAATCATGCTTCGGATCCCCGCCACGGCGGTGCCCATCGAGGCATCACTGGTGATCAGCAGCGGCCACAGATACTGGTTCCAGCCGTAGATAAAGGTGATGACAAACAGCGCTGCCAGATTGGTTTTCGACAGCGGCAGCACGATGTCCCAGAAGAAACGCATGGGCCCGGCGCCGTCGATGCGTGCCGCTTCCAGCAGCTCATCCGGCAAGGTCATAAAGAACTGGCGCAGCAGGAAGGTGGCGGTTGCCGAGGCCATCAGCGGCAGCGTGAGGCCGGTGTAGCTGTCCAGCAGATTGAGGTTGGAGATCACCTCCACCGTCGGGAAAATACGCACCTCCACCGGCAGCATCAACGTCATGAAGATCAGCCAGAAAAACAGGCTGCGCAGCGGGAAACGGAAATAGACAATGGCATAGGCAGAAAGCACCGAAACCACCATTTTACCGGCGGTGATCGCCAGCGCCACGATCGCGCTGTTGAGCAACAACTGTGAAAACGGCACCTTGAGGGAACCCACGCCGCTCTGCCAGATATGGCTCAGGTTGCTCCACAGATGATCCCCTGGGATAAGCTGCATTGGCACCTCAAACACCTGCCGATCGTCCAGCGTGGCGGCAACGAACGCCACATACAGCGGGAACAGCACCACCAGCACGCCGATAATCAGCATCGTATGGCTGAAAATGTCCAGCCCGCGTCGATTCTCAATCATTGATAACGCACCTTACGTTCAACAAAGCGGAACTGAATCACCGTCAGGCCAATCACCAACAGCATCAGGATCACCGACTGCGCCGCAGAGCTGGACAGATCCAGGCCAGCAAAGCCTTCACGGTAAACCTTGTAGATCAGCGTGGTGGTGGATTGCCCCGGGCCGCCGCCGGTGGCGGCGTCGATCACCGGGAAGGTATTGAAAAAGGCGTACACCAGGTTCACCACCAGCAGGAAGAAGCTGACCGGAGCGATCAGCGGCAGCACCAGATTGAAGAAGCGCCGCACCGGGCCTGCGCCGTCGATCGCCGCCGCTTCCACCAGCGAGCGTGGGATTGACTGCAATGCCGCCAGGAAAAACAGAAAGTTATAGCTGATCTGCTGCCATACAGACGCCAGCACCACCAGGAACATCGCCTGGCCGCTGTTTTGCGCATGATTCCATTCGTAGCCGAAACCGGCGAGAAAGCGGGTGATCAACCCCATGCCGGGGCTGAACAGGAAGATCCACAGCACCGCCGCCACGGCGGGCGCTACCGCATAGGGCAGGATCATCAGCGTTTGGTAGACGCGGCTGGCACGCAACACATAATCCACCAGCGCCGCAAACAGCAACGACACCAGCAGGCCGACCCCGGCCACCAAGGAGCTGAACACCAGCGTGGTATAGAACGACTCCAGATAATAGGGATCCTGGAACAGTTGGCTAAAGTTATCCAGGCCGACAAACTGGCTGGAGAGGCCAAAGGGATCGACACTCTGTACCGAATACCACAGAGCCTGACCGGCGGGCCACAGGAAGAAAATAACGGTGATCAGCAGTTGAGGCAGCACCAGAGCATAGGGCAGCCAGCTAGGGCCGAAACCGGGACGATGTGATGACATTGAGGTTAACCGTTTATGTGGATGAGAGACTGCATCAGCCCCTCACCTCGGCCCTCTCTCACTGGGAGAGGGAGTAAATCGATGCCGCTTGGCGGAACACGGCCAAACTGACGCTTACTGAGTTGAGGACGCGAAGCGGCGCAACAGTGCATCCCCACGTTCAACGGCGGCATCCATCGCCTGCTGCGGGGTTTTCTTGCCCGCCCAGACGCTTTCGAACTCTTCATCCACCAGGGTACGGATCTGCGGCATATTGCCCAGGCGCAGGCCTTTGGTGAAAGGTAACGGCGGCTTGTTCAGCATCTGGCGGGTTGGGATATCGGCCCCTGGGAACTTGTCGTAAAAGCCCTGCTGTTTGGTCAGCTCAAAAGCGGCGGTAGTGATCGGCAAATAACCGGTTTTCTGGTGCCATTCGGCGGCAATCTCCGGCTGCGCCAGAAACTGTAGGAACTGCGCCACGCCTTTGTAGGTGGCGGCATCTTTACCGTTCATCACCCATAGGCTGGCCCCGCCGATAATGGCGTTCTGTGGGGCATCTTTCGCCTCGGCGTCGTAAGGCATCATGCCGACGCCGAAGTCGAATTTGGCATATTTCCGGACGGTGGCCATCGCGCCGGAAGAGGCGGTGATAATGGCGCAGTCGCCGCTGTAGAACTTCTCGGTGGGTTCGTCTTTACGCCCGTAGTAGGTAAAGTCGCCTTTCTTACTCATGTCCTGCAGCAATTGGACATGCTTGACCTGCAGCGGCTGGTTAAACTCCAGCTTGGCGTTAGTGCCGCCAAAGCCGTTGTTTTCGCTGGCAAACGGCACTGCGTGCCAGGCGCTGAAGTTCTCCAGTTGGATCCACCCCAGCCAGCCGCTGGTGTAGCCGCACTTCATGCCGGCCTGGCGCAGCTTGGCGCTATCGGCCGCCAGTTCCTGCCAGGTTTTTGGCGGTTGATCCGGGTTGAGGCCGGCTTTTTTGAAGGCGTCTTTGTTGTAATACAGCACCGGGGTAGAGCTGTTGAACGGTTGGGAAATCAGGTGCCCGCTGTTATTGTCGCTGTAGTAACCGGCCACGGTCGGGACAAAAACCGACTCATCAAACGGCACGCCGCTTTCCTGAAAGATCTGGTAAACCGGCTTCACGGCCTTGCTGGCCATCATGGTGGCAGTGCCAACTTCGTAAACCTGCAGGATCGCCGGTGCTTTGCCTGAACGGTAAGCGGCAATGCCCGCCGCCAGGCTCTGTTCGTAGTTGCCTTTAAAAACCGGAACAATTCGTACGTCGCTGTGGGCCTGGTTGAAGCGGCTCACCAAAGAATCCACCTCTTTACCCAACTCACCTTCCATTGAGTGCCAAAACGGGATGTCGGTCGCAGCCTGAGCGCCGATCGCCAGAGTTAACGCCACGCACAGCGTCGTTATTTTAATTGTTTGGGTCAGCATGCCTAACTCCTGAGAAAAACGGGTATAAACCGAGGTTGATGACAAAGTAGGTTTTGAACCCGAGATACTCGGGCCTAGCGCACCGAGGGGCGCTCTCCCTAATAACGGGCTTTGTCAGCAGTCTGAAACGTCTCATTTTGTTCGGGAGCTAACATGCCATGCAGGAATGACAGAAAAATAACGATTGGATTACAGCAGCGTGACGGAAAGGTGAAGCACAGATGGCGGCGGCATGGAGGCTCCACGCCGCCGTAAAGGGATTATAAGGCGCGGCGCAGGCGGGCGACCGCTTCCTGCATTTGCTGTTCGGTCGCGGTAGCAAACGACAGGCGGAACGTGGAGTGATCTGGCTTATCAGAGAAGAAATACTCCCCTGGCACAAATACCACACCTTCATTCAGGGTAGTTTTCAACCATTCGGTGGCGTTGAACGGCTGGCGGAAGCGCGCCCACAGGAACATGCCGCCTTTTGGCATATCAAAGCTGATCACATCGCCCAGCTCTTTTTCCACCAATCCGGCCAGAATGTCGCATTTCTGCTTATAGGCAGCGCGGATCTTCTCGATCTGTGCCGGTAAACGGTTCAGGCCCAGATAGCATTCGGCGATACTCTGCGACAGCGAACTGGCATGCAGATCGGCCGCCTGCTTGATGATGGCGATCTTGTGCAGCAGGAACGGCGGCAGGATCGCCCAGCCTAGGCGCAGGCCTGGAGCCAGGATCTTGGAGAACGTTGAGGTGTAGATAACGTTATCGGTATGGCCCAAAATCTGCTGGGAAACCTGATACAGCGTGGCATTGCGCTCTTCGGTGAAACGCAGTTCGCCGTACGGATCGTCTTCCATAATCAGGAAGTTATGCTCGGCAGCCAGCTTCACCAGTTGTTCACGGCGTGCGGTGCTCAGCGTCAGGCCGGTCGGGTTACCGAAGTTCGGTACCACGTATACCCCTTTGATTTTCTGGGTCTTCAGCAATTCCGCCAGTTCATCAACCACCATGCCATCGCTGTCGGAAGAGACCGACATGACGTTGGCTTCCGCCAGTTCCAGCGTCTGCAGCGCGGCCAGGTAGGTCGGGCGCTCCACCACAAACACATCGCCGGGGTTAACCACCGCACGCATCACCAGATCCAGCGCCTGCTGGGAACCGGCGGTAACCAGCACATCTTCCGGTTTGGCGATGACGCCACGTTCGCTACACAGGGCGCAGATGCGTTCACGCAGCAGGTAACTCCCTTCGGTCAAACCATACTGAAAAGCACTTTTTGCCTGCTCGGTAATCGCCTGCTGTGTGGCAATGCTCAATCCTTCGAAATCGAACAGCGCATCAGAGGGAATGCCACCCGCCAGCGAAATGACATTTTCCATTTTACTGTGCTTGAGCAATTCACGGATTGCCGAGCTCTTTACCTTCAGCATGCGCTGCGCGAGTAATCCTTCTGTCTTCATTGGTTATTCTCGTAATCGTTAAAAATATGAGCGCAATCTGTTGTTTGATAACGCTTAAATCAAGGCTGCCCTTTCCCTCTCCTGCGGGGAAAGGGTTAGCATGAGAGGGATAAGCTGTTGCCAAAGCCCCTCACCCCGGCCCACTCCCGCAGGGAGAGGGGGCGTCATCGCAATCTGTTGGCCACCCTGTGTGAAGTTCAACCTGTGTTTGGCGCATTAACCGCCCAGATACGCCGATCTGACCGCTTCGTTTGCTAACAATGCAGCTCCCGTATCTTCTAACACCACGCGGCCGTTTTCCAGCACATAACCACGATCCGCCAGCTTTAACGCCTGATTGGCATTTTGCTCCACCAGGAAAATGGTCATGCCCTCTTCGCGCAGTTGTTGGATGATGTCGAAAATCTGCTGGATGATGATCGGTGCCAACCCGAGCGAAGGCTCGTCGAGCAGCAGCAGTTTCGGCTGGCTCATCAACGCCCGGCCAATCGCCAGCATCTGCTGTTCACCGCCGGACATGGTGCCGGAACGCTGGTTGCGGCGCTCCAGCAGGCGTGGGAACAGGTTGAATACCCGCTCAATACGCTGCTGGTACTGCTCACGGCTCGCAAAAAAACCGCCCATCGCCAGATTCTCTTCCACCGTCATGCGCGAGAACACCCGCCGCCCTTCCGGCACGATCGCCACCGCCTCACGCATAATGCGCGCGGTCTGCCACTGGGTAATGTCCTGATCCAGCAGTTGGATGGTGCCTTCGCTGGCACGCGGTTCACCACAGAGTGTACCAAGCAGCGTAGTTTTACCGGCACCGTTGGCACCGATCAGGGTGACGATCTCACCCTGCTGAATATTCAGGCTGACCTGATGCAGCGCCTGGATTTTGCCGTAATGGGCGGAAACCTGATTAAATGACAACATATGCTTATTCGCCCAGATAGGCCCGGATCACGTCCGGGTTATTGCGGATTTCTGCCGGAGTGCCCTGCGCCAGCGGGGTTCCCTGATTGACCACATAGATGCGATCGGAAATCCCCATCACCAGTTTCATATCGTGCTCAATCAGCAACACCGAAACCTTATGCTGATTGCGCAGTTCCATAATCAGGTGATCCAGCTCGTCGGTTTCTTTCGGGTTCAAGCCTGCTGCCGGTTCATCCAGCATCAGCAGTTCCGGGCGCGTCACCATGCAGCGGGCAATTTCCAGCCGCCGCTGCTGGCCATAGGCCAGGTTACCCGCCGAACGGTTGGCCATTTCCAGCAGGCCGACGCGCTCAAGCCATACCGTTGCCCGTTCCAGCGCATCGGCTTCGGCGCGGCGGAACGCCGGGGTTTTCAGCAAACCGGCAAACACGCCGCTCTTCAAGTGCTGATGCTGAGCCACCAGCAGGTTTTCCACCACCGTCATTTCGCGGAATAGCCGCACGTGCTGGAAGGTGCGCACCACGCCCATACGCGCGATCGTCTGGCCTGGCAGCCCTTCCAGATGGCGCTCGCGCAGTTTGATGGTGCCGCTGGTGGGGCGATAGAAACCGGTCAGGCAGTTGAACACCGTGGTTTTTCCCGCACCGTTCGGGCCGATCAACGAAACGATCTCACCCTCATGCAGCGCCAAGGCGACGTTGTTGACCGCCAGCAGGCCGCCAAAACGCATCGACAGCCCGTCGACTGCCAGTAAAGGTTGAGTACTCATGCCTGCTCCCCCTTCACTGCCTTGATCTCTGCCGCTTTCAGCTTCAGCTGTGGCCGCTTCATCGGCAACAAGCCTTGTGGCCGCCAAATCATCATCAATACCATCAGTGCGCCCAGCAGCAACATGCTGTATTCATTCAAGTCACGCATTAATTCACGGGAAACCACCAGCAGGATCGCCGCCAGGATCACCGCAAACTGCGAGCCCATTCCACCCAACACCACGATCGCCAGCACAAAGGCCGACTCGACAAAGGTGAACGATTCCGGGCTGACAAAGCCTTGGCGCGCGGCAAACAGCGTTCCAGCAAAACCGGCAAACGCGGCGCTGATGGTGAAGGCGGTCAGCTTGATTTTGGTCGGGCTGAGGCCCAATGACCGGCAGGCGATCTCATCTTCACGCAGCGCTTCCCAGGCCCGCCCGAGCGGCATGCGCAGCAAGCGGTTAATCACGAACAGCGTCAGGATCACCAGCAGCAGCGCCACCAGATACAGGAACACGATGCGATCGCCGGGATCGTACTGCAGACCAAAGAAATTGTGGAACGTATCCCAGCCACCATCGCGTGCGCTGCGGTTGAATTCCAAGCCGAAGAAGGTCGGTTTCGGGATCTGGCTGATACCGTTCGGGCCGCCGGTGATTTCGGTGTTGTTCAACAGCAGGATACGCACGATCTCACCAAAACCGAGCGTGACGATCGCCAGATAGTCGCCGCGCAGGCGCAATACCGGAAAGCCGAGAATAAAACCGAAGGCCGCCGTGACAATCCCCGCCAGCGGCAGGCTCTCCCAGAATCCCAGGCCATAATAGTGGTTCAGCAGCGCGTAGGTATAAGCGCCGATGGCATAAAAACCGCCGTAACCCAGCACCAGCAGGCCGGAAAGGCCGACCACCACGTTCAGGCCCAGGCCGAGCATCACGTAGATCAGCGTCAGGGTAGCAATATCCACCGTGCCGCGTGAAACCAGGAACGGCCAGATCACCGCAGCGATGATGATCGCCGCCGCCAGCAGTTTCTGGCGCATGGTGGTGCCATCAAAACTGGGCAACACGAACGACGGGCCGGAGACTTTTTTCAGCCCCTGCTGCATCAGCGGGCGCAACAGTTGGAAGAAGAACACCACCACGCAGCCGATGCCAATCCACATCCAGCGCACTTCGGCAGCGCCGTGCACCACCAGTTTGGTGCCATCAAGGCTCAGTTGCATCCCCATCAGGAAGGACGCCATGACAAACAGCACCACCGTGGCAATGATGGCGTTAAGCAGATCGAGTTTCATACTTTCTCCACCTCCGGACGCCCGAGGATGCCAGTCGGCATCACCAGCAACACCACGATCAGCAGTGCGAAAGACACCACATCTTTGTATTCAGTGCTCAAATAAGCCGAGGTCAGCGCTTCGGCCACGCCCAGCACCAGCCCACCGATCATCGCACCCGGAATACTGCCGATCCCGCCCAGCACGGCGGCGGTGAAGGCTTTCATCCCGGCCATAAAGCCGATGTACGGGTTAATCACGCCATAGAACTGGCCGAGCAGCACGCCAGCGACCGCCGCCATAATGGCACCGATGACGAACGTCAGCGAAATCACCCGATCGGTGTTGATGCCCAGCAGGCTGGCCATCTTTAAATCTTCAGCACAGGCGCGGCAGGCACGGCCCATGCGCGAATAGCGGATGAACAGGGTCAGCGCCAGCATGGCGAGGAAAGTCACCACCCAGATCGTGATCTGCATGGTACTGATGGTGGCGGCAAAGCCATTGCTTTCGCCGAGCACCCACTGGCCGGTGACCAGGCTCGGTAACGCCACATCGCGCGAGCCCTGCGTCAGGCTGACGTAGTTTTGCAGGAAGATCGACATCCCGATGGCGGAGATCAACGCGATCAGGCGCTTGGAGCTGCGCACCGGCTTATAGGCCACGCGCTCAATGCTCCAGCCATAAGCGCTGGCGATCACGATCGACACCAGGAAGGCGCTGCCGATCAACAGCCAACCGACGTCGATCCCCATCATCATCAGGGCGGCGATCACGATAAATGAGACATAACTGCCGATCATATACACTTCGCCATGAGCGAAGTTGATCATGCCGATAATGCCGTAGACCATGGTGTAACCGATGGCAATCAATGCATAGGTGCTGCCCAACGTGACGCCGTTGAACATCTGCTGCAGGAAATAGAGAAACTGCTCTGACATACTCTGGCCTTCTAAGGTGTTGTCGTGGCCGGAAAATATCGGCCCAACGGCCTGCTAACGTTGCAGGCACCGGTAATACCGGGTTTATAGATACTTAAGTCAAGGTTGACCCTCTCCCGCTAGAGAGAGGGTCAGGATGAGGAGGAATCAACTAAGCCATTGCCCCTCACCCCGGCCCTCTCCCGCAGGAAGAGGGGGCGCCACCTTAAGCATTGGCATTACTGAATATTATTATGGCTTATTTAATTGGCGTCGATGAACCATCAGCATGCCATTCGAACACGCCAAATTCGAAACCTTTCAGGTCGCCCTTCTCATCCCAGCTCAGTGGCCCCATCACGGTTTCCACCGGTTTGCCCGCTTTCAGATCTTTGACGATATCCGCAGGCTCCTGGCTGCCGCTGCGCTCCATGCCGGCAACCAGCGATTGCAGCGCGGCGTAGGTGGTCCAGACGAACGGCCCGGTTGGATCCAGCTTTTTGGCCTTCAGCGCATCAACAATCGGTTGGTTGGCAGGAACCTGATCGTAGCGTTTCGGCAAAGTCACCAGCATGCCTTCAGACGCGGCACCGGCGATGTTAGAGAGCGAAGAGTTACCCACGCCTTCCGGCCCCATAAAACGGGTAGTCAGGCCGGCCTGCTTGGCCTGGCGCAGGATCTGCCCCATTTCCGGGTAGTAGCCGCCAAAGTAAACGAAATCGACGTTCTCTTTCTTCAGGCGCGCCACCAGGGTGGAGAAATCTTTGTCACCTGCGGTGATACCTTCGAACATCACCACGTCAGTGCCCTGCTGTTTCAGGCTGTCACGTACCGAACGTGCCAAGCCTTCACCGTACTGCTGTTTATCGTGCACCACGGCAATGCGCTTCGGTTTGATATCATTGAGGATGTATTTCGCCGCGGTCGGACCCTGATCGGAATCCAGGCCGGTGGTACGCATGATCATTTTATAACCACGAGTGGTCAGATCGGCGTTGGTGGCCGCCGGGGTAATCATGATCACCCCTTCGTCTTCATAGATATCTGACGCTGGCTGGGTAGAAGAGGAGCACAGATGGCCGATCACGTAACGGATACCGTCGTTGATCACTTTGTTGGCCACCGCAACGGCCTGTTTCGGGTCGCAGGCGTCATCATATTCCACGCCTACCAGTTTATCCCCGTTGATGCCGCCTTTGGCGTTGATATCAGCGATCGCCTGGCGCGCACCGGTGAACTCCATATCACCGTACTGCGCCACTGGGCCTGACATTGCCCCCACGATCGCCACTTTGATATCTTTCGCCATCGCCACATGGCCCATAGCCATAGCGATACAGCCAGCCAGCAGCGCTTTACCCTTTGTTAATTTCATCCGCATAATCCCCGTCTATCGTTGTGAGTTTGCCCGTGGTGTTTGCCGCACCTATTCACTGTATACCCTTTATGGCTTGAAACTGCAGCCAGGCAGCAAACGCGCGAGCCGTTTGAAATACGCCGGGTATACGGCTTTTATCTATAAGTAATAATGATTTAGGTGTATTTTCGACAACATTTTCTAATAAGACTTTACTTTTCATGCCATTAAACAGGAATTTTCTTCTGCAAATCAACTCTTATGCTCAGAAACAAGCGGTGTAAACAGAATAAAATCCGGATTAATTCTACGCTAGATCGGACATGGCGCAGCGCATTGTGCTAGTTAACAAGCCAGTAACTAATTTTTTACTCGGAAAATGCCGGATGCAAAAAACATTTTGCGCAGTCGTCGTACAGAAAAACTTACACAACGCTCTGAACAAGATCTATTACACTGTCCAGACTCTTCATCCTAGTGGATATTTTGCATGAAACTAACCATTGAGCGATTGACCACGTTATCCGCACAAGACCTGATTGACCTTGGCAAAATCTGGCCACACCAGTCATTGACACAGTGGCAGGCCTGGCTGCAAGGCAGCAAGGCGCTGTTCGCAGCACGGTTTAATGAGCGGCTGCTGGGGGCGGTCAAAATTGAGCTGCAGGGTGATACCGCGCAACTGCACGATCTGATGGTGCGCGAAGTGACACGCCGCCGCGGCGTCGGGCTGTATCTGGTACAGGATGCCCAGCGCCAACTGCCGCAGGCGTTGCGCTGGCAGCTCTCTACCGCCGGATTACCCCCGCGTGAGCGCGGCGAAGTAGAGAACTTTATGCGCGCCTGCGGCTTTTCCGCCCTGGACGATCTCTGGCAGAAATGAAACCTTGGGCCGCCGCCGCCGTATTGTTGCTGGCGCTGACCGCAGTGCTGGCTGGCCGCTATCAGGCATTGCGCTTGCATACTGCCTGGGATCAGCAGGTATATCTCTGGCAGCGGGTCTGGACGCCACAACACGCCAACGCGTTGGCCGCCAGCCGTGACCTGTTTTCCACCCTACGCATTCTGGGCCTGCAGGTGCACCCGCGTGAGGGCTACCGCGAGATCCAGGTCAATACGCCACTGCTGAAGCAGGATGGCCGCCCGCTGTGGCTGGTGGTGCGCCTGGATGGGCAACTGAAACAGTTGGATGAACCGGCAATCCGCCAGCGCCTGTTGCAACTGTTGCAACGCTGGCAGGCGGCCGGGTTGCCGGTCATCGGGGTGGAGATCGATCACGATGCCGCCACCGCCCGCCTGCCGGAGTATCAGCATTTTCTGCAGCAACTGCGCCAGCAACTCCCCGCCTCGTTGCAACTGGGTATCACCGCTCTGCCTGCCTGGATCGGCTCACCGGCGTTACCCGGCGTGTTGCAACAGGCCGACAGCTCAGTGCTGCAAGTGCATGCGGTGTTATCACCGCAGCAAGGCTTGTTCGATGGCCGGTTGGCATTACGCTGGGCGAGCCAATATGCCCACCTCAGCCCTAATCCCTTTCGCGTGGCATTGCCTGCTTACGGTATGGGCCTGGTGAGTTTTGATGCCCAGGGCGCCCAGGTGGAAAGCGAGGCTTCTGTGCGCGTAGCGGGCAGCACGCAGGAGCTCAGCGTGGCACCACAGCAGGTGGCCGACTTTCTGCGCCAGCTTGCCACGCTCAATTTGCCACGCCTGCACGGCATTATCTGGTTTCGCCTGCCGCTGGAAAGCGATCGCCGCGCCTGGTCACTCGCCACACTGCGGGCGGTGATCGATCATCAGCCGCTCACGGCCGATTGGCAGGTAAAATTTCTGCCGCAGCCAAATGGGCTGTATGATCTGCTGATTCAGAATAACGGACCGGTGGATGCCCCGCTCCCACGCGAGATCGGCATTAACGCCAGCCGCTGTCTGGCTGCCGACGCGGTGGGCCATTACCGGTTGGAAACCACAGCAGAACAAGCACGTTTTATCCGCATCAGCGGCGATCAGCTACGCGCAGGGCAATCACGCCCGTTGGGCTGGCTGCGCTGCCAACAGATCACGCCAGGAGGCACTTATGTCGTCCCATGATTTGCGCTTAGCGGGCATGCGTAACCGCACTCTCCCGCTCGTCCCCCTGATTGCCGCCGCGTTGCTTATTCCATTGAGCAGCCAGGCCTGCGGGCCGGATTTCCCCAACCGCTTGTTGCTCAATCGCGACGGTACTCTGTTGTATATGCCAGAAGGTAACTTTGCGTTCGAAGCCCGCCGCCTGGTCGCAGTAGATAAGCAATTGCCGCTGTGGAAGGCTGCGGCTCCGGAGACACCGGCAAAACCGATGCCGCAGTCCCCTCAGGAGGTGGCGATCAACCAGATGCGCGCCAGCAAAACCGTTGAACAAGCGGATGCCGTTGACGCACAAGCGCTCTCCAACGCGGCACGCCTGTACACCCTGGGCGCGGTAGCTTTTGCGGCGGAAGATCCCCGTGCGGCGGATTACTTCCAGCAAGTGCTGGCGCTGCCGGCGGCCGATCGGGGCGACTGGGGATTACGGGCACAATACTCGCTCGGGCGACTGTGGATGAATGATCGCGGCACGCCGGAAAACGCCGACGGTTCAACCGCACCGGCAGTGCAACATCCAGAAAAAGCACAGCTTGCTAAGGCTAGCGCGGCTTTCCAGCAGGTGATCGATCAAGTGAAAAACGGTGTGGCCGATCCCGATCAACTGGCGTTAAGCAGCCTGGGCCAGCAGGCGCGCATTCACCTGTGGCAGGGCGAGATTGCCCCTGCGGTGCAGCTGTATGCCCAGCAGGCGGCACAGGGGGACAGTGATGGCGGCTTATCGTTGCAATATGTCTCCAGCTATCTGATTAACCCAGCTCATCTGGATAGCTTAAAACAGGTGATTCACGATCCGCTGATTCAGCAACTGGTGACCATCGAACTGTTCGCCCGCAGCGGTAACCTGCAGCCATACGACAATACCAAGCAGATAATTACACCAATCCTGGCGCTGCTGAATGAGTCGGTGCAAAGCGGCTTTGCAGGCAGCGATCGGCTGGCGGCACTCGCTTATCGTTCTGGGCAGTACCCGATGGCCGCCAGCCTGCTGAAAAACGCCGGAGACAGCGGTTTGGCCTGGTGGTTGCGCGCCAAGATGGCGCTGCGTGACGGCAACCTGAAGGCCGCCACCGCCGCCTATGCCAAAGCGGCCGCAGCCTTCCCCTCTGACGAAAGCTGGGGGCCGCAGTATGGTGAAGATTTCGCTAATGAAATGATCATTCCCGAATGCCGGGTAGCCGGTGAGCAAGCCATTTTGGCGCTGAACCGCGGCGATTACCTGCAAGCGATGGAACTGATGTACCGCGGTAAAGAAAATTACTGGGCAGACGTCGCCGATATCGCCGAGCGGGTGCTGACCATTGATGAGTTGAAAGGCTTTGTCGATAAACATGCCCCTGCGCCCACCACGCCGCTGAAACCGGTCAAGCCGGATGAGTACAACGGCCAGGTACTCACGCCAGAAATCCATCTGCGCGAACTGTTGGCGCGGCGGATGATGCGCGCCGGGCGTTATCAGGAAGCGCTCAATTACTTCGCCATTCCTAACTATGGCCAAGCCGCGCAGGAATTTGCCGCCCGCTTGAAAGTGGCACAGGATAAAGCCAGCGATAAAACCACGCGCGCCGAAGCCTACTATCAGGCCGCGGCCTTGCTGCGCTCACAGGGGCTGGAGTTCAGCGGTTACGAAATGACGCCAGACTACGCCATTTACGGCGCAGGTTATTCCTACCTGGGAGATGCCTTTAATACCAGCGAGTTGAAGCACAAGAGCTGGATCAGTGCCGCTGAAGCGGTGCGGGCTGCCAAATCTCTGCCAGAGGCAGATAACCGCTTCCTGCACTATCGCTGGCAGGCGGTGGCTCTGGCGCAGAAAGCCGCCGATCTCTTGCCGCCAAAAAGCCATGCCTACGCCGCCGTGCTGTGCAACGCTGCAAGTTGGGTTATCGCACGCGATGCCAAAACCGGGCGGGCGCTCTATCAGCGCTACGTCAAAACAGGCACTCCATACGGCTGGTCAAGCCATTTTGGCTATAATTGCCCGGCACCGGAATTTGCTGGCATCGCTAAATAAACGCCCAACAATAGAAAAGCCCGGAGGTTAACACCAGCCGGGCTTTTTCAATGCATTGAGCAGAATTACGCTTCGATCGCCATCTTCAGCTTCTTCATGGCGTTCTTTTCAAGCTGGCGCACACGTTCAGCAGAAACACCGTATTGATCGGCCAGTTCCTGCAAGGTGGATTTGTTGTCATCGTCCAGCCAGCGGGCGCGGATGATATGCTGGCTGCGCTCGTCCAGGCCTTCCAGCGCATAGGCCAGTTTGTCTGCGGCGCTGCTTTCCCAGTTATCTTCCTCGATGCCTTCGGCAAAGTCAGAGCTTTTGTCCTGCAGATACAGCACCGGAGCCATTGCCTGACCATCACGCCCTTCATCTTCCGGCGTTGGGTCAAAGGTCATGTCCTGTGCGGCCATGCGGGATTCCATTTCACGCACGTCTTTACTGGTCACACCCAGTTCGCGAGCGACCAGCTCCACTTCGTCCTGATTGAACCAGCCCAGACGCTGCTTGGTTTTACGCAGGTTAAAGAACAGTTTGCGCTGTGCCTTGGTGGTCGCCACTTTGACGATACGCCAGTTGCGCAGCACGTATTCGTGAATTTCTGCCTTGATCCAGTGCACGGCAAAAGAAACCAGGCGCACACCCACTTCTGGATTGAAGCGGCGCACCGCTTTCATCAGGCCGATATTCCCTTCCTGGATCAGGTCTGCCTGTGGCAACCCGTACCCTGAATAGTTACGGGCAATATGAGCGACAAAGCGCAGGTGAGACAGGATGAGCAGCTTGGCTGCTTCCAGATCGCCCTGGTAATGCAGCCGTTCAGCCAATTCCCGCTCTTCCTCTGCCGTCAGCATCGGATAGGCGTTGGCTGCCCGCAGGTAGGCTTCCAAGCTGCCCTGTGGGACTAAGGCTAAAGTTTGCATTTCTTTGGTCATTCAAAACCCTCTCTTGATAAAACAGATCATGCAGATGATTTTACGGCGGGGAGTTATTGATCTTATGGCTATTGCTGTTGCAAAAGCGTTTCCACACGCCGGGCACCTTAACATTTGCTGCCATTTACGACCCTGTTCTACCCTATAAGTTCCACATTTTTTCGTTCGCCGCGCTCACGACAATACGTGACGGATGCTCAGAATCATAGGGAATTTGTGCGGTCATGAAAAGAGGTGGGATAGGCGCCCTCTTCCCCCGCAACCAGGTAAGACGCAGCAGGAGAAGAGTATACCAAAAAAACCTTTATTGTGGTGTAAATCGGCGTAAATGTTGCACTGTGGCCAACCAGGCGGCAACCCAGCCAATCATCGCGGCAATCAGCAATAACAGCAGGGCTTCGTCCCACCCCAGACCGTGCAGGGTAAAGGTGGTGCCGAACACTTTTGCCACGCTGGTCACCACCGATTCCAGCGTCCATACCAGCACACCGGAGAGGATCAGCGAGAATAATGCGCCAAAGAAGCCAAGCATGGCGCCGCCGTTGAGGAACGGGCGCAGAATAAAGCCATCGGTGGCACCGATCAGCTTCATCACGTTGATGGTATCGCGACGGCTGAAGATACTTAGGCGTACGCTGTTACCAATCACCAGGAATACCGCCACAATCATCAAGATGCCGATCATCAAAGCCACCTGGCCCACCAGCCCGGTCAGCGCCGCCAGGCGGGCAAACCAGCTGTCGTCCATCCGCACGTCGTCCACGCCGTGAATCGCCGCCACGCGATCGCGCAGGGTGTTGAGCGTATCGGAGCTCTGAAAACTCATCTTCGGCGTGATTATCGCCACCGCTGGCAGCGGATTCTCTTCCAGCATATCCAGCGCGCCGCCAAAACCAGACCAGTTGCGGAACTCACCGCGCGCTTCCTCACGCGACAGGTAGTTCACCTTTTCCACGCCCGCTTCCGCCTTGATGGCGTCCAGCACTTTCACCGCCGCGTCGTCGTCGAGGGATTTATCCAGGTAGACCGTCAACTGCGGCGTCGGGTACCACTGGGTGGCCGCGGTGCTGACGTTTTTCCACACGATATAACAGACGCTGGGCAGCGTCAGGGAGATAGCGATCACCATCACCGTCAGCAGCGTGGCCAGCGGTTGGCGCAGCATATCCGCGATAGCGTTCATCCAGGCGTAGCGCCACTGTTCACGCCAGCCGCCGCGCAGTGCCTTGCTCTTGGCCGTTTTCTCGTTATTCGCCATGATGCGCTCCTCCGGCCATGCGGCCCTGGCTCAGCGTCAGGATACGGTAGTTGCGGCGCGCAATCAGCCCGGTATCGTGGGTGGCCATCAGCACCGTCACCCCTACGCGGTTAAATTCTTCAAACAGGCGCAGAATACCTTCCGACAGCGCATCATCCAGGTTACCGGTTGGCTCATCCGCCAGCAGAACCGCAGGCTTGTTCACCACCGCGCGGGCGATGCCGACGCGCTGCTGCTCACCGCCAGAAAGCTGGATCGGGAAGTTCTTCGCTTTATCCAGCAGCCCGACCTTGTCCAGCGCGGCCGACACGCGGCGGCGAATATCTTCGCTACTGGCCCCGGCGATCACCAGCGGCATGGCCACATTGTCGTACACCGTGCGATCCAGCAACAGATGGTGATCCTGAAAGATCATGCCGATCTGGCGGCGCAAGAAAGGCACCTCGCGGCTCTTCAAGCGGCTGATATCGTGCCCGCTGAACCAGATATGCCCCGCGCTTGGCCGTTCGATACCACAAATCAGTTTCAGCAGGGTACTTTTCCCTGCCCCGGAATGGCCGGTCAGAAACGCCATCTCCGCCGGGCGCAGATGGAAATCAACCCCCTGCAGCGCCTGCCGTCCGCCCAGATAAGCTTTACTGACCTGTTCAAAGCGAATCATCCGTATTAATCCTCTCGGGCAAAAAGTGCCTCAATAAAATCGTCGGCCTTAAACGGCCGCAAATCTTCAATGCCTTCACCTACGCCGATATAGCGAATCGGGATAGTAAACTGATCGGCGATAGAGAAAATCACCCCGCCTTTGGCGGTACCATCCAGTTTAGTCAGCGTGATGCCGGTTAAGCCCACGGCTTCATTAAACAACTTCGCCTGGCTGACCGCATTCTGCCCGGTGCTGGCATCCAGAGTCAGCATAACCTCATGGGGGGCCTGCTCGTCCAGTTTTTTCATGACGCGCACGATCTTCTTCAGCTCTTCCATCAGGTGCGCTTTGTTCTGCAAACGGCCAGCGGTATCGGCGATCAGGACGTCGATATTACGCGCCTTAGCGGCCTGGACGGCGTCGAAGATCACCGAGGCAGAATCAGCCCCGGTATGCTGGGCCACCACCGGAATACGGTTACGCTCCCCCCACACCTGCAGCTGCTCGACCGCGGCGGCGCGGAAGGTATCCCCAGCCGCCAGCATCACCGACTTCCCTTCAGCCTGGAACTGGCGCGCCAGTTTACCGATAGTCGTGGTTTTACCCACGCCGTTAACCCCCACCATCAGGATCACAAACGGCGTTTTGCCACTGACATCCAGCGGCTGATCCACCTTCGCCAGAATGCCCGACATCTCTTCTTTCAGCTTGCCGTACAGCGCCTCGGCATCTTTCAACTGCTTGCGGCTGGCATGCTGGGTGAGGGATTCAATGATTTTACGCGTGGTTTCCACGCCGACGTCGGCAATCAGCAGTTGTTCTTCCAACTCTTCGAACAGATCGTCATCAATCTTTTTGCCACGGAACAGGCCGATAAAACCAGAGCCCAAATTCTGTTTGGTTTTTAGCAGGCTGCGTTTCAGACGAGCGAAGAAGCCTTCCTTGCTCGGCCGTTCCTGCTCCTGTGTCACCGCAGGGGCCTGCAGTTCGGGGATATCTGCCGGGGTTTCAATCTCTACCGTTGTGGCCAGCGGCTCGGGTGCAGGCTGTGGCTCAGGTTCAACCACCTCAGCCACCGGTTCAATCAGGGGGTCGATCTCTTCAGCTGGTTGTTCCACCACCACACTGTGCTCAACCAGCACCGGGATGTTTTCAGCGATTGGCTCGCCGTTCAGGCTGGCATCCCACTCCCCTGGGGTATCTTTGGATTCGGCGGGTGCGAATTCCTGAGCGGGGAGTTTGTCGTCCAGTTTAGGGGCAACCACTGTGTCTGTCGCCTGATGTTCCCCTTGTTCTGCCGCTGGCTCAGGTTGCTGCTGATTCTCTTCCTGTTGGCCGAAGCCCAGCCAGGAGAAAAAACCACGTTTCTTATCTTTTGCCATCTATTGCCCCTACTCCATACCCATATACCCTGATGACTTGAAACCGCAGCGTTGCTGGCCGTACCAAGCACATTGGGTAGTTAACTTGCCAATGCGAAAATTAATCCGCCGAGTCTATCACTTTCCCTCACACAGCAACACGCATCGGGCACGCTTTCCAACGCAACCGTGTTTTAGCGTTTCCCCCGGCGCGCCGCACCGGTAGAATGGTGGTCACTTTTCGTTAACTCCGAAGCGTATCAATACTCTTTATGGCAAAACTATCTTCACGCAGCCCAGCTAAAAAAACGCCATCGGCCCCTGCCGGCCAGATCCGCATTATCGGCGGCCAGTGGCGCGGGCGTAAGCTGCCGGTCCCCAACAGCCAAGGGCTGCGGCCAACCACCGATCGCGTGCGTGAAACGCTGTTCAACTGGCTGGCACCGGTGATCCGCGGCGCTCGTTGCCTGGATTGCTTCGCCGGCAGCGGTGCGTTAGGGCTGGAAGCACTGTCACGCTACGCCGCCAGCGCCACGCTGCTGGAATATGAGCGGCCAGTGGCACAACAGTTGGAGAAAAACCTGGCGTTGCTGCAGGGCGCAGGGCAGGTGATCAATACCAACGCACTGCACTGGCTTGCGGGCAATGGGCAACCTTTTGACGTGGTGTTTCTCGATCCGCCATTTCGCCAAGGGTTGCTGGCTGAAACCGTTATACTATTAGAACAAGGTGGTTGGCTGGCGGATGAGGCGTGGATCTATGTCGAAGCCGAAGCCGAAAGCGCCGCCGCTGACGTTCCCGCCACCTGGACGCTGCACCGCGAGAAAGTCGCCGGTCAGGTGGCTTACCGTCTTTATATCCGTTCCACTGATGAGAAAACCGAACATGCTGATTAATCTGGGCCGCTTGCTGATGCTGTGCGTATGGGGCTTTCTGCTCACCAACCTGTTCGCACCGTACCCCAAACCGCTGAAGTACTTTATCGATGTGGCGCTGTTTTTTATGGTGGTCATGCACGGGCTGCAACTGGTATTACTGAAATCCACCCAGCCGAAAGACCAGCCCATCAGCCGTGGGCAGCAGGCCAAAATCTTTATTTTTGGCGTCTTTGAACTGCTGGCCTGGCAGAAAAAACAGCCGCCGATCAAGAAGAAGTAACCCGATACCCTGCATGATGAAGAAAGCGTTGTTTAACTTACGCGCGCTGCCTAAACTGAAGAAGTGACATGAGTGACAACCCGGAGTTGGTTACTGCAGCTCCCATAATAAATAAGGAAGACAAAATGAGTTGGCCGTTCCTTGCCGTATTTTTCTCCGGTTGGCTGTTCGTCGACGCCTCCTACCGCGGTCTGCGCTGGCAACGCTGGGTATTTAAACCGGTCACGCTGCTGCTGATGCTGCTGTTGGCCTGGCAGGCACCGGTGCTGGGTGCTACCGGCTATCTGATCGTCCTGGGCCTGTTAGCCACGCTGGTGGGTGACGCCCTGCTGCTGCTGCCGCGCGAACGCGTGCTGTATGCCATCGGTGCGTTCTTCCTCTCGCACTTACTTTATACCCTGAGCTTTGCCAGCCAGATGACCTTCAGCCTTTTCTGGCCGTTGCCTCTGGCGCTGCTCATCATCGGGGCAGCACTGCTGGCAACCATTTGGAGCCGGCTGGAAGAGATGCGCTGGCCGATCGCCACACTGGTGGCCATGGCGCTGCTGATGGTATGGCTGGCCGGTGAACAGTATTTCCTGCGCAGTACCGATTTAAGCTTCTCGCTGCTGGCGGGGGCATCGCTGCTGCTGCTGGCTAACATCGTGTGGCTTCTCAACCGCTACCGTTTTACTTTTCATGCCGCAGACGGGATTGTGGCCTTCTGTTACTTCGTCGGCCATTTCCTGATCGTCCGTTCGCTGTATCTGTAATGCCTGCAACGGGTTCGGTTCGCCGAACCCGTTCTGCCCATTACAGTGCCTTTAACGTCACCCCCGCCCCCGTATAAACCTCCCCCTCGCGTGAGAAAAACACCCAGGTGCTGCCATCAGCCTGCAACAGTGCGATGCCATCGGGCGCTGGCCGCCAGCCAACCACCTCAGCGGCAAACAGGTTTTTCAAACACTGCTCGCGATCCCGCAGCTCATAACCATTGGTACCCTGTTGCTCGCTGACGAGAAACTCCACCCGACATTGCTGCTGGCCGTCGGCAACCTGCCACTGGCCCGCCAATGACTGCGCGGTAGGAAGAACTAAACTGCTGGCCATCGCTGCTCCCATCACTGTGATGCCCACCGCGATCATCGCGGCACGCGTTAACCTGCTACTCATCTGATTCTCCTGCAAGTAGGGGCTGCACAGGCGGCCCCTACCTTCCTGCTAAACGATAAAGTCTGCCGTCATATCCACCTGGCCAACGATCTTCAACAAGAAATCGGGGGTCTGATAGCCGCCAAGGTTCAGCGCCAACTGACTCTGATTACTGGCGGCATCATAAGTCAGCAATGCTTCACCCGCATTACCGCTCAAGCGATCGACAAAGTGGATGAAATCCTTGCCCTGCGCGCCCTGATTAAAGAACGACAGGTCGATCTTATCGCTGCCGCTCTCAAAATCGTAGATGCAATCGGCAAAATCAGGCGTTGAATCGCTGGCGGCATTGAACACAAAGATATCCTTACCTTCGCCGCCAAACAGCTGATCGGCACCCGCGCCGCCGTACAAAATGTCATCTCCTGCGCCACCGAGCAGTTGATCGTGCCCATTGCCGCCAAACAGGATGTCGTTACCGTCATCCCCCCACAGGCGATCGTTACCATCGCCACCGGCCAGTATGTCGTTTCCAGCGCCACCAAACAGCACGTTATTGACCGCATTGCCCACGATCACATCGTCGCCTGAGCCCCCAATGGCGTTTTCAATGGTGACACCGGCGGCTATCGCCACGTTGCCCTTGAGCCCGCCGACATCAGAAAAAGATTTTTCATTCAGATTGATGCGCTGATCAGCGGTATACCCTGAAAAATCAAAGGTATCGTTACCACCCGCATCCCAGGCGGCGAAGATCACTTTCTGTTCGTTGCTGCTGGTGCTGAGGAAATCACGATCGGTGTTGGAATTAAAACCATACACGGTATCCCCGGTACGGGTGGTCATATTGGCCCCATACAGATGCTGGATCGCGGAAATATCGTCGATCAGCGGTGCCGCCGCGTAGTGGCCGCCGTTATCTCCCCCCGTCTTGGTTTCGCTCCAGTAGCTCATCAAGCTGAATTGACGGGTATCTTCGGCATAGGTGGCGTTTTGGTAGGTTGGGTTACCCTGACCGGCGTTGTAGTCACCCGGATGGCTCAAGCCCAACGCGTGGCCGATTTCATGGGTCAACGTCTGGCGGCCGTACTCTTCACTGGCCGGATGTTTCACATCGTACTGGTTGATGTTGTACCAAGTCTGGCCGGAGAGATCCTTTCCCTGATAAATCGAGCCCGGCAGGAAGGCGTAGGCCTGGGTTGCGTAATCATCATGCCCGGGTTGGTCCTGGCTGTAGTTACCGAAGGTGATATTGGCTTTCTGCGTAGCGGCCACTTCGCTAAAGGTAATATTGGCAACATCGGCCCAGGATTGCAGCGACAGCTTCGCCTGCTGTTGCTGCTCAACGTTGAACTTGCTGAGCCCGGTATCCCCCGCTGCGTTGGTGCTGGAGAATTTATAATCTGGGAATGAGAAGGTTAATTTAACCGGTTGGTCAAAAACCCCTTTACCATTCCAGGTTTGATTAGTACGAGTAATGAATAGCCCCGCTTGCTCGGTAGAAAATGAATCCTTGCCATTAATCTGGATCCCGTTACCTCGCTCATGATAATGCAGTAAAGCCTCAACGGCGCCATAACCGGTGATAGCCGACAAACTGGATCCAGAGACTTCAATTATTTCTTTCGTCGATTGCATTGGTTCGATTCCACTTATTATCTGAATTATTAAAAATCAGACAGATAGACATAACCAACCCACCAGTCAGGTGCACGCACCATGAACTGGTGAGAGGGAGTTTATGCGCCATTGCTGGCAGTGACTCAGGTAGAATTACGCGGATAGATCGGTAAATAAGATCGCCATCTCAAATAGCAATCGTTTCCAAGTATAGGCAGGGGTCTCGCGTGCAGTTAAAAATAATTAACTATTTATATAATAAATATAAGTTAATAATTCTGATTTTTTCAAATAAAAACACAGTTAAGGCAGTTTAATGACGTAATACTGGCTGTAAACTTCAATCCTGATGCGGCATGCAGAGACAAGAGAGTTATGCTGGCACCTTACTCAAAAATAATAAATTTTATTGAATATATTTTCTTTAATGATCATTAATTAACACGCATTTATATTTTTTATCCATCAAGAGCGGCGCAGCGTCCCTTTCAATTAGCAATAATTCTCATATGAGGCTTGACTCTGGAGTCAGCTCCAAGGTGTAGAGTTAATAGTGTGAACACCGTTAATTGCCTGAAGGGGGCGTTATGCATACTCATAAAGAACATCATCAGGAACATAGCCATACCGAGAGCGGCTGCGGTTGCGGCAATCGTCACGCGCAAACCCAGCACGGTTGCAGCAGTGTAAAAACCACCGGGGCAGAAAATCACACCCATTCCCACCAACATGCCCATGAGCACGGTGCCAGCGGTTGCAGCAGCGGGCACGAAGACCCGGATGAGGAAAGCGACAGGCTAGCTGCCGCTCCCCCTTCCGGCAGCCAGCGTTTCAGTTGGAAAGTCACCGGCATGGACTGCCCAAGCTGTGCCAAAAAGATTGAAAATGCCGTCATTACCATTCCCGGTGTCGCAAGCGCACGCGTGCTGTTTGCCACAGAAAAACTGGTGGTGGATGCCCAGGCCGATATCAGCCGGCACGTGCAGGATGCGGTAAAACAGGCCGGTTTTACCCTGCTGGATGTGGCGGTCAAAACCGACGAACCCAACCCCTCCCGCCTGGGCGAGTTCGGCCCGTTGCTGCTGCTCTCACTGCTGATGGCGAGCAGTTGGATTTTAGATCTCATCAACCCGCAATTCGGCCAGATCGCCTTTATCATTACCACGCTGGTCGGCCTGGCACCGATTGGGCAGAAAGCCATACGCCTGATCCGTTCTGGCACCCCGTTCGCCATCGAAACCCTGATGAGCGTCGCCGCCATCGGTGCGCTGTTTATCGGCGCTACGGCCGAGGCCGCCATGGTGCTGCTGTTGTTTATGGTGGGCGAACTGCTGGAATCCTATGCCGCCAACCGCGCCCGCAAAGGGGTGAAAGCCCTGATGGCGCTGGTCCCGGAGGATGCTCTGCTGATCCAGGGTGACGCGCGCAAAAAGGTGCCGGTCGCCAGCCTGCGCCCCGGCGATGTGATTGAAATCGCGCCGGGTGGCCGTCTCCCCGCCGACGCTGAATTAATCAGCCCGTTCGCCAGCTTTGACGAAAGCGCGTTAACCGGTGAATCCGTGCCGGTTGAACGCCAACAAGGGGAAAAAGTGGCAGCTGGCAGCTTGTCGGTCGATCAGGCGGCGCAGATGAAAGTGACCTCTGAACCGGGCAAAAATGCCATCGACCGTATTTTGCAGTTGATTGAAGAAGCCGAAGAGCGCCGTGCGCCGATCGAACGCTTCCTCGATCGCTTTAGCCGTTACTACACCCCGGCGATCATGCTGCTGGCGGTTGCCGTGATCCTGGTGCCACCGCTGATGTTCGCCGAACCTTGGCAGATGTGGATCTACCGTGGCCTGACCCTGCTGCTGATCGGTTGCCCTTGTGCGCTGGTGATCTCGACCCCGGCTGCGATCACTTCCGGCCTGGCCGCAGCCACCCGCCGTGGGGCGTTGATTAAAGGCGGCGCGGCGCTGGAACAATTGGGCCGGGTACAAACCATTGCGTTCGATAAAACAGGCACGCTGACCGAGGGCAAACCCACCGTCACCGACGTGCTGCCAGCCGATGGCATCAGCGAACAGCAATTGCTGGCTCTGGCAGCGGCGGTGGAAGCTGGCTCGCATCACCCACTGGCGCAGGCCATTATCAACCGCGCGGGGGAAAACGGCGCGGCACTGCCGCTGGCAGAAAACCGCCGGGCGCTGGCGGGGATTGGCGTAGAGGGCGTGATTAACGGTAAAACTATTTTGATCAGCGCGCCGGGCAAGCTGGCGGAAAACCAGCTCAGCCCTACATGGCGTAACCAGGTGGAAACGCTGGAAACGGCAGGGAAAACCGCCGTGGTGGTGCTGGAAGAGGGAGTTCCCGTCGGCCTGCTGGCACTGCGTGATACTTTGCGCAACGACGCCAGACAGGCGATTGCCGAGCTGGCAGAGTTAGGTATTCGCGGTGTGATGCTTACCGGGGATAACCCACGCGCGGCGGCAGCCATCGCCAACGAACTGGGGATTGATTACCGCGCCGGGCTGATGCCGGAAGACAAGGTGCAGGCCATCACCGCGCTGAATCAGCAGCAGCAGACGGCCATGATTGGCGACGGCATCAACGATGCGCCCGCAATGAAAGCCGCCAGTATCGGCATTGCCATGGGCAGCGGCACCGATGTGGCGCTGGAAACGGCCGACGCTGCACTGACGCACAACCGCCTGGTTGGGGTAGCCGAGATGATTCACATTGCACGCGCCACGCACGCGAACATCCGCCAGAACATCGCCATCGCGCTCGGGCTGAAAGGGATTTTCCTGGTTACCACCCTGCTGGGGATGACCGGTTTGTGGCTGGCGGTGCTGGCAGACTCCGGTGCCACCGCGCTGGTGACCGCCAACGCGCTGCGCTTGCTGAAAAAACGCCCGTAAGCGTTATTTACAGCACGTCAGGCTCACCAAAGTGGGCCTGACGTTACTCCACCAGCCCTTTGCGCAGCAGATAGCGGTAAGGAGCCCGGTCGGTTTCCTGTGCCACCAAGGTGTGTTCCATAAAGCGGCAAAAACCCGGAATATCGCGGGTAGTGGCCGGATCGTCGGCAATAATCAGCAACGTTTTACCGTTGTCCATATGGCGCACGGTTTTACGCACCATCATTACCGGTTCCGGACAGCGCAACCCTAACGCGTCGAGCGTCTGGTCTGCCTGGGTAAAGATATCAGTCATGCATTGTTCTCGATCAAAAACGATCGGCGAAGGCTCGCCGGATCTCACTGGCATATAGTTTACGCCAGTGGTTTTTCTGTGCAACACAGGTTATCGTTTGCGTGAAATTTAACCACAACTTAAGTTGCATTGATTGCGCAAACGCGTATTATGCGCCGCGCAGGTAGAAATGTGCTCTATCTTCACCGGTTAAATATGGGTTCCCTCACCCCAACTTAAAAAGGTCACATCATGTATTCGTTTACCGCTCAGCAGCGCGCCACCGCGTTGGTTTGGCTATCGTTGTTCCATATTGCCATCATTACCTCCAGTAACTATCTGGTGCAGTTGCCGATCAGCATTTTCGGTTTCCAAACCACCTGGGGGGCGTTCACTTTCCCATTCATCTTCCTGGCGACCGATCTGACGGTGCGGATCTTCGGTGCCCCGCTGGCGCGCAGAATCATCCTCGCCGTGATGATCCCCGCGCTGTTTATCTCTTATGTGATCTCTACCGTCACTTTTCAGGGGGAATGGCAGGGCCTGGGCGCGCTGGCCAGCTTTAACCTATTTGTGGCACGCATCGCCGTCGCCAGCTTTATGGCCTACGTACTGGGCCAGATCCTGGACGTGTACGTCTTCAACCGCCTGCGTCAGCGCCGCACCTGGTGGCTCGCCCCGGCAGCAGCGATGTTCCTTGGCAACATCAGCGATACGCTGGCGTTCTTCTTCATCGCCTTCTACCGCAGCAGCGACGCCTTTATGGCCGCCAACTGGGTGGAAATTGCGCTGGTGGATTACAGCTTCAAAGTGCTGATCTGCATGCTGTTCTTCCTGCCAATGTACGGCGTGCTGTTGAACATGCTGCTCAAACGCCTGGCATCACGCCAGCAAGACGGCCAGTTACAGCTGGGTTAATCCGCCGCCAAGGGGGTAGCCTGGCTGCCCCGCTCCCGTTCAAAAAAACCTTGTGACAACATCCGCCTTGCATTTCAGCCTGGAATACGGTGCCATACGCTACAACCCCCTACCTGTGAAGGAATAAGGAAGCCCAATGCGTAAAGTAGCAAAATTGATGGGTATCAGCCTGTTAGTGCTTGGCCTCGCGGCCTGTGACGGTGCCAAAGACAACAAAGAGCTGGTCAACGGTAGCGCGAGTACCGCAACCAACCAGACGGTGAGCTTGCTGAATGGCAAACTGACCTTTACCCTGCCAAACGGCATGGCGGATCAGAGCAGCAAACTGAGCCAACAGTCCAATAACCGCCACGTCTTTGCCGACAGCACCGGCCAGCGCGCGTTGATCATCATCCTCGGCGAGAAACCAGCAGACAGCCTGGAAACCCTGGCCCAGAACATGGAGCAGCAACAACGCTCACGCGATGCCAACCTGCAGGTGATCACCAATAAAGCCATCGACATCAACGGGGTCTCATTGCACCAACTGGATAGCATTATTACCAGCAGCGGCCAAAAGGCTTACTCGTCGATCCTGCTTGGTGAGCTGGATAACCAGCTGCTGACAATTCAGGTCACGCTGCCAGCGGATAACCAACAGCAGGCGCAAAGCGAAGCCGCAGGCATTATCAGTTCGTTGAAGTTACAACCTTAATCTTGCAGGGCCAGTTTCTGTACTGGCCCCTTTAATTTCTACCCCAACGCCTGCGCCAGCAGCGTGATTGGGTGCTCGCAGCGCTTGCTGGTCGACATCTCAATCTGCCATTTGCAGGTTTCACAGTCGGTAATCACCAGGTCCACCCCGCTCTCTTCAATTTGGCGGAACAACGAAGCGCCAATGCCCTGCGAAGTTTCATAGTTCTCTGACTTGAAACCGTAAGTGCCGGCGATCCCGCAGCATTGCGACTCCAATACCACCAGTTCCAGGCTTGGGATCTGCCGCAGCAGCTCCAGCGTGTAGGCAGTCCACCCCATCTTTTCCATATGGCACGGCGTATGGTAAGCCACGCGCAGCGGTGTGTGCTTCAGCGGTAACCGACGACCTTGGCTGAGCAGGCGATAAAGGTAGCGCGTTGCCAGTTCCACCCGCTCGCGCACCGCCGAGGTATCGACCTCCAGCAGATGCGGATATTCATCGCGCAGGGTAAAGGTGCAGCTCGAAGAGGTGGCTACCACCGGAATACCGCGTTCCAGCACCGCATCACGCAAGGATTCGGCGTTCACCTTGGCCTGTTTCTTGGCCTGTTCCATAAAGCCATTAGCGATCAGCGGTACGCCGCAGCATTTCTCGCGCTTCAGCAGTTGCACGCCAATCTCCATGGCGTTGAAAACCTTGATCAGATCTTTGCCAAGCTGCGGGTGGTTGTAATTAACAAAGCAACCGTGGAAAAACGCCACCTGTTCACTATAACGCTGCTGCTGTTGCGCCTGTTGACGATACCAACGGCGGAAGGTGCCGAAAGAGTATTTTGGCAGTTCGCGCCGATGATCGATCTTCAGCGCCTTATCCAGCAGCATTCGCACCGGTTTCAGCCCGGTGGTGGCATTGACGATCGGCGCAAACGGCGTCGACAGCGAGCCCATGATATCGGTATGGCTGAGAATGGCGTCACGCAGCGTCGGCTTTTTCTGGCTAAAATTGGCTCGGGCGCGCTGGATAATGTCACCGATTTTCACGTCGGATGGGCACGCCACTTCGCAACGTTTGCAGTTGGTGCAATATTTAAGCGCTTCATCATACAGCGCCGGATCCTTCAGCCGCAGGCGCTCACCGTCCGGCCCGGCCTGCTTCGGCCCCGGATAGAGCGGGTTGACCTTGGCCACCGGGCAATAGGTGGTACACACCGTGCATTTAATGCAGCTCTCAAAGCTGTTGTCTTTTAACAGGCTCATGCCGAAACCTCCTGCATAGCAATCTGTTGCGCCACGTGCAGCGCCCCCACCAGCGACACCCCGGCTCCACAGCCTTGCTGCAGCGGATCGTAACCGCCGACCACGGCACCGATGGCGTACAGATTGACGATCGCCTGCCCTTGCTTCAGCGCGCGCAGGCTGGCATCGGTCTGCACGCCAAATTGCAGGTAAGGCTGCGGCGCGAACAAATCGCGGCGGCTCCAGTCTTCACGCTGCGGTTGACTATACACGTCGAGGCCAAACACCGGCTCACGGATACCATCAAATTCCGCGACCAACCCATTGCTGAAGAAACTGCCGCTGGCCAACACTACCTGCTGCGCGCGCAGCGGAATATCGGTATGGTTACGGGTATACAGGCCGCTGATACGTTGCCCGTCAAAATCCGCCCGCAGCACGGTATCCCCCGGCATAAACACCCCGCCCAACTGCTGCAAACGCTGGCGCAACGCCTGGTGCAGCCGCATACCGAGCACTGAAGGGGGCAACGTCGGCAACAGGAATACCGGTTTACCGAGCGCCTCACGCAACGCAGCCAGCGGCTGATCGCTTTCCAGCCCGAGGCAAGCTGGCAAGAAAACGGCTTCTGCCTCACCCGCCTGGCGTCGTATCTCTTCCGTCAGCACCGCCAGGTTCTCTGGCACGTCCAGCACGCGGGCAATATTCACCGCACGAAATTCGCTAGGGTTATTACGCAACCGATCCAGCAGCGGTAAATGCAGCGAAGCGACCTTGGCCATCACGCCTTGTTCCTCCGCTAACGAACTGGCCGCCATCTGCGGTTGAAAATCCAGGAAACCTTCGATGCCCAGCACCGCAAGCTTGCGCCACGGCAAAACGCCGCCAAGCTCAGTGGTCGGAATAGCCTGCGGGCTGAGCCAGGTGGCACGGCGCGTGCCGAGCGGCGTAACGCGCAGATGATTATGCTCGCTGCTGCCCTGCATCTGCATGCCACAACGCGCCAGCAACTGCACCGTTTCTGCTGCCAGCGTAGCGACACGTGCTGCACCCAGTAGGCTGTAAGGGTGTTGCGGAGCCTGCTGGGCTAGCGCCGGTAAGGCCGCCAGCGGTGACTCCACCGCCGTGCCATCGGGCAGTTGCGCCAGCAGATCGAGCGAGCCGGAAGAAAAATAGAGCGCGCTCTGGCCAGAACTGACCACTGCGCAACGCTTGCCCTGCTCGGCCAAACGGATGGCACAGCTCAGCCCGGCCAGCCCGCCGCCAATCACCACTACATCAAATTGCATCATCCGCCTCCTGCTGCTGGTCACCGCGCGCATCAAGCCCGCACAACCCCTGGTAAACCCAACTGGTGAACTCACTGGCCCGCAGCGCATCACCCCAGGCGATCGGGCGCACGCCCTTCCAGCGTTCATTCAGAAAGTGAGAAAGCTGTGCGATGGATTGCTGCGGCGTGGTGACGTTAAAGTGCGAGAGTAACCCGGCGGCGCGGCAGGCACACAGCTCGCCTTGGCAGGTGCCCATGCCAACGCGGGTGCGACGACGCAAATCGACCAGGTTATTAACGGTCAGGGAATTTACCGCATAGCGCACTTCACCGGCGGTCACCGCCTCACACTCACACACCAGGCTATTGTCCAGCCGATCGCCGGCCGGCACCAGGCTGGCACGATCGCCGTGGCGATAGATTGCCGATCCCCGAATGCTCGCTGGCAGCGACACCACGCTGCGCACCGTTTCTTCCGCCGACTGACGGGAGCCCGGCAACGCCACTTCAGCCGTCGTACAAGGCGTGTTGATCCCCAGTTTGGCGCACACCTTGTCGGTCGCCCATTCCGCCATCAGCCGGTAAGTCATCAGCTTGCCGCCGGTAATGGTGATGAAGCCTTCCAGCCCGTCACGTTCTGCGTGATCGAGCAACACAATGCCGCGGCTAACGTTACGCCCGGAAGGATCGTCATCACGCGCCACCAGCGGCCGTACGCCGGCATAGGCACGCAGAATGCGGGTGTGCGCAAGAGTGGGGGCAAGCAGCGAACCCTCACGGATCAGCACGTCCACTTCCTGCGGGGTGACGACCATATCGTCGATCTGGTCATAATCAATGCGGGTCGAAGTCGTGCCAATCAGCGAGATGGTATCTCCTGGCACCAGAATATCGGCATCTGCCGGTTTACGGCAGCGGTTAATCACCATGTTGTTAATACGATGGCCAAGGATCAACAACGCCCCTTTAGCCGGGAACATGCGTACTCGCAGATCGGCATATTCCGCAATCTGTTGCCCCCAAATCCCGGCGGCATTCACCACCACCTGCGCATGAATATCGTATTGTTGAGCGCTTTTATGGTCGAAAACGCGCACGCCGGTGATGCGATCGTTTGCACGCAGCAAACCGCTCACCTGATGGTAGGTGAGCACCTGCGCACCGTGCTCACGCGCATCCAACATATTGGCGGCGGTCAGCCGGAACGGATCGACGGTGCCGTCCGGCACCCGCACGGCACCGATCAGCGCAGGATTGGCTGCGGGTTCTAAGCGCAGTGCCTGTTGGGGGTCGATCGCTTCGGCATTAATTCCAGCATCCAGGCAGGCAGTAATAAACTGTTGCTGATACGCCAACGAATCCTGCGGCAGGGTAATAAACAGGCCATCGCTAGGTTCAATGCAATGGTGGGCAATGCGTTTCAGTATGCGGTTTTCTTCAATACACTCGCGGGCCGATTCACCGTCGGTTACCGCATAGCGCGCTCCGCTGTGCAACAGCCCATGATTGCGGCCGGTCGCTCCGGTGGCAATGTCATGCCGCTCCAGCAAAATGCAGCGCAACCCGCGCCGTGCGCAGTCACGGGCAATCCCTGCACCGGTGGCACCGCCGCCAATAATGATCACATCCGTTTCTGTTACTGGTGAGTTATTGCTCATCACGCCCCCTGAGCCCGTGGTTATCCTCCTATTGATGCACACTTACTAAGGATTTTGTTTGATAAGGAACAATAACGAACAAATATCGAAAATAAAATGTCCTTAAAAACCCATGATTGTGATCATGATCACGTGACTCCTGTGTTTTCTCATTTCAAAATGTTAACTAATCGCGCAGAATTCGCCGTCGTTTCATAAAAATGTAACAAATGCGCCATCCATCACAAAGGCACACACGCGTTTTGACTAGGATGACGCTCGTTATGGAACAATTTGACAACACTGATTTCTGCTACGCCCAAAATAATTCGAGTTGCCTGTAGGCAGCAAGTGCTGGCCAGCAAAGTGAGCCACCCAAGGGCTCATAAGCCCCACGAACTTACTCAAGATCGTTACTAGGGCAAGTGATAAATCTGCTTGGCAGATTTGAACGCTACTTGCCGCGGCCCCGAAGGGGCAAGGCCCATTATGAGCCGAGTAATGCAGCCAACACGCAAGCAACTTGAAGTATGACGGGTATATTTGTTCGATCATCTTCAGGACATCCGTTTCCTGCTGATGCAATAACTGATAAAGCCATCGGAGGCGCTCATGTTGAGTATTTTTAAGCCAGCCGCACACATTTCCCGTGTGCCGGTCGACAAGGTAGACCCGCTCTACCGTAAGCTGCGCTGGCAAATTTTTATGGGGATCTTCTTCGGTTACGCCGCCTACTATCTGGTGCGTAAAAACTTCACCCTGGCGATGCCGTATCTGATCGATCAGGGTTTCAGCCGTGGTGACCTGGGCTTTGCGCTATCAGGGATCTCTATCGCTTATGGCTTCTCCAAATTCATCATGGGTTCGGTTTCCGACCGTTCCAACCCGCGCGTCTTCCTGCCTGCGGGCCTGATCCTCGCGGCAGCAGTGATGCTGTTTATGGGCTTTGTGCCTTGGGCCACCTCCAGTATTGCAGTGATGTTTGTGCTGCTGTTCCTGTGCGGCTGGTTCCAGGGTATGGGTTGGCCGCCGTGTGGCCGTACTATGGTGCATTGGTGGTCGCAGAAAGAGCGCGGCGGCATCGTTTCGGTGTGGAACTGTGCGCATAACGTGGGGGGGGGTCTGCCACCGCTGCTGTTCCTGTTAGGCATGGCGTGGTTCAACGACTGGAAAGCCGCGCTGTATATGCCGGCCTTCGGGGCAATCCTGGTGGCGCTGATCGCCTTCGCTCTGATGCGTGATACCCCACAATCTGTTGGCCTGCCACCGATTGAAGAATACAAAAACGATTACCCAGACGACTACAGCGATAAAGCAGAAGAAGAGCTGACCGCCAAGCAGATCTTCATGCAGTACGTTTTCCCTAACAAACTGCTGTGGTATATCGCCATCGCCAACGTTTTCGTCTATCTGCTGCGTTACGGCATCCTGGACTGGTCACCAACCTACCTGAAAGAAGTCAAACACTTCGCGCTGGATAAATCGTCCTGGGCCTACTTCCTGTACGAATACGCCGGTATCCCTGGCACCCTGCTGTGTGGTTGGATGTCGGATAAGGTGTTCAAAGGCAACCGTGGTGCCACCGGGGTGTTCTTTATGACGCTGGTCACCATCGCCACCATCGTTTACTGGCTGAACCCGGTGGGCAATCCAGGCATTGATATGGCCTGTATGATCATTATCGGCTTCCTGATTTACGGCCCGGTCATGCTGATCGGCCTGCACGCACTGGAACTGGCACCGAAAAAAGCAGCGGGTACAGCGGCGGGCTTCACCGGCCTGTTCGGCTACCTGGGTGGCTCCGTCGCCGCCAGCGCCATTGTCGGTTACACCGTTGACTATTTCGGTTGGGACGGCGGCTTTATGGTGATGATCGGCGGCAGCATCGGCGCAGTTATTCTGTTGTTGCTGACCATGATCAGCGAAAAGAAACATCACGCTGACATCGCAGCCAAGCGCGGCTAACGATCACAATACTTTTGCATAATTTAAAGGCCGCTCTCTGCATAATGCCGGTCAGTTAAGGCTAACCAGTTCCCTCTCCTCTCCCTTGGGGATAGGGTTAGGGTGAGGGGATGAACACCGCACTACAAGCCCCTCTCCCCGGCCCTCTCCCACGGGGAGAGGGGGCGACTCCTCTAGCCATTGCGCATGATTATGCAGTTTTGCGTTTAACTGACCGGCATTACGCTCTCTGCGGTCTTTTTACTTACCTCTGCCTATAAAATGGAGATTACAGAATGCGGACTCAAATCAAAGCTCTGCTAACAGGGATCATTCTCGCCACTTCAATGCTCAGCGTTGCGCAGGCTGAGGATAAACTGGTCATCGCCCACCGCGGTGCCAGCGGCTACCTGCCGGAACACACGCTGCCAGCCAAAGCGATGGCCTACGCCCAAGGCGCGGACTATCTGGAACAGGACGTGGTGATGACCAAGGACGACAAACTGATCGTTTTGCACGATCACTTCCTTGATCGCGTGACCGACGTGGCGAAGAAGTTCCCCGATCGCCACCGTAAAGATGGCCGCTATTACGCCATTGATTTCACCCTGCCCGAGATCCAGTCGCTAAAATTCACCGAAGAGTTTTTGGTCAAGGACGGTGTCCAGCAGCAGAAATTCCCTAACCGTTTCCCCATGTGGAAATCTGACTTCCGTATCCACACGCTGCAGGATGAGATTGAGATGATTCAGGGGATGAATCACTCAACCGGCAAGGATGTTGGCATCTATGTAGAAACCAAGGCTCCTTGGTTCCACAAAATCGAAGGCAAAGATATCTCCAAAGCCGTGCTGGAAGTGCTGAAATCCTACGGTTACACCAAAAAAGACGACAAAGCTTACCTGCAGAGCTTTGATGCGCCGGATTTAGAGCGGGTGAAGAAAGAGCTGCTGCCCGCGATGAACATGGACATCAAACTGGTGCAGTTGATCACCAATACCGGCGATCAGAAAGTCAGCGAAACGATGGTGATCCACCCGGATGGCAGCCTGACGCCGTACAGCTACGACTGGATGTATGAACCCGGTGCGGCTGCCAAGCTGGCTAAATATGCCGATGGCATTGGCCCGTGGTATCCCATGATTGTGAAAAGCACCTCAACCCCAGGCCACATTGAGCTGACGACCTTGGCGAAAGAGGCTAAGCAACAGGGCCTGCAGATCCACCCTTACACCTTCCGTGCCGATCCAGGCCAGGTTCCTGCCTACGCTAAGGATTTCAACGATATGCTGAAAATTTTCTACATTGATGCAGACGTTGACGGCCTGTTCACCGACTTCCCGGACAAAGGCGTACAGTTCCTGCAGCAGCATAAGTTGCATAAATAAGCGCGACTCAGCCCCTCCCGCTCGGGTGGGGCTTTCCAGCACCTCTGCCAGTAGCAGCTCCCCTGAACCTTGAAAGACATCAGGTATGATGGAAGGATAGGGATAATAGTCGCTAATGGGGGGAGGGTTCATGGAACGCTCGGTATTATTGCAACATCTTAAAACGTCATGCTATGCCTTATCGGCTATCGTGCTCACCGGCTGGGTCACCGATGCACTGAATGAAGGGCTGATTTTCAAGATGGTGCTGCGTTTTTTCCGCCCGGATGATGTTGAACGCTATTCCCATCCGTTCAATGATTTGGTCAGCTTTTTCATCTGGTTTATCCCGTTAATTTTTACGACGCTGTTACTGTTATTTGCTTCGGTAATGACATTACATCATGTCAAAAAGCCGCACCTTTACCGGATCGCCAAAAGAAAACCGCTACTCTACTGCCCGCAGGTGGTGGGCTCCCCTCTGCTGGAGCACCTGCCCCTATTTTTGCAAACTTACCGTGCGGCGGAAAAATTATCACTGCTGATCCCGGAAGCGTTGCAGCAGGAATATAAAAATACGCTGGCGAGTATGATGGGGAGCAGAAATTATGATATCTATCTGCTCAAAGAAAACGACGATCTGCAAAAGATAACGCTCGAGATGGAGCAATGGATAAAAAAAACGCTGAAAAATCAGCAGCCCGACAACCCTACGCCACTGTTCTTTGATATTACCTATGCCTCAGCGGCTCACAGCAGTGCTGCCTTATTTTGCAGCCTGGATCAGGATATGGAACTCATTCAGGCGACGCCTGAAGGCACCTTATATTCCTATGATCTGGTCTGCAAAGTTCAGGAATAAACGCTGTTACCATTGGCCATGCAGCCGGGCACGGAACGAAGGTGCCAGCAGGTAATCCATGCACCAACGGCCAACTTTGCCCATGCCATCAGAACGGGCCGCCAAAAAGATCTGCGTGGCGTGTTTATGTTCCTGCATCGGTTTTTTGACTAACGAACCGCCGTTCAACAACGGCAAAGCCAGATGGTGCGGCACATAACCAATGCCCACATTGCGCTGGATAAGCTCAATGGCGGTGGCAAAATCAGGCACAAACATCGGTTTTTGCCCCTCCAGTAACCAGGCCTGCTGCGGCACAAAGTTGACCGCGGTGTCGCGGATGCACAGCGCCGGATAGTGCCGCAGCTCGTTGTTGTGTAACGGCAATACCTGGGTCGCCAACGGATGCTCTGGCCCGACGACGAAATCCCATTCCAGGTGGCCTATCGACTCGCTGATAATCCCCTCGGTGCTGGGCACCGCATGCGGAGCACCAATCACCAGATTGGCTCTTTTGCCGTATAGCGCATCCCAGCAGCCGTTATACACTTCGGTATCAATGGTCAGCCGGGTAGAGGGAAACATTGCTTCAAAATCGCAGACAAACTCCACAATCGCTGAACGAGGGATGATGTTGTTCACCGCGATCGTCAGTTCCTGCTCCACACCGCTGTGGATCAAGGCCGTGTTGCGCTGTAGCGCATCCAAATCATTAAGAATGGTTTTGCTGTGTTCGACGAAATACTCGCCCGCTGGGGTGAGTTCAATATAGCGGCCTTTGCGCAGAAAGAGCTCAACGCCAAAGCTCTCCTCAAGCTTTTTCACCGTATAGCTGATCGCGGAAGGGACTTTGTTCAGGTGTTCGGCAGCGGTAGTAATGCTCTGGTATTTGGCAACCAGATGGATGACCCGCAATGTTTCGTCGGAGATAAACATAATGATTCCCTGAGGCTGCCTGAGAGGAGACTGCCAGCTTACATGCTGGCAGCATATTCACTATGTTCGATTATACCTGAGTATTATTTTTGCGTACCGATCCGGCTTAACAGCACATAACCCACGCAGGCTACCAGGATCGAGTCCACCGAAGGAATGGTGGTCAGGGTAAACATCCCTTTCACCGTCATAAAACCCACCGCCGAGCCCGCAGCCCAAGCGACAAACGTCAGCAGCTTGATCTGTGGCTCCGCCGCCAGCACGCCTTCCTGATAGCCATTGCGGCGATAGAGGAAGAAGTCGGCGATATAGATACCGGCCACCGGTGGGGTAGCAATGCCAAGGAACAGCAAGAACGGAATAAACCAGCCCATGATGTCCATACTGCCGACAATCGCCGACAGCACGCCAAGCGCCAGAGTGATCTGCCATTTCGGGAAACGGGTTAACAGCGTAGACACCACCAGCGTTCCCTGGAACATATTACCGGCGTTGCCGGTGATGCAGGCAAACACCAACAGCAAGGCCGCCGGTAATACCGAACCGAATGCCGCCATCGCCGCCAGCAGCGATCCCTGCCCGCTCAGTGCGCTAGGCGTCGCCCCCACCCAATACAGCAATGGGTAAGCAATCAGAAAGGTGCTAAATGCGCCGATCAACGCATGCTTGCGGTTATGCACGAAGCTGCCGAAGTCGGGCAAAGTGGCAACCAGTACAATGATCGTCCCCACCACGGTAGAAACCGCCACCCCGGTATCCATACTGCCCACGCTTTGTACCAGTTCAACCTGGCCGTTCATCGCCACATACAGGATGTAGCACAGCACCAGTGCGATAATCGGCACCGCGATCTGCGCCACTTTACCCAGCACGGCAAAGCCAAACGCGGTAGATGCGACAAAAATACAGCACCCAATCGCCACCAGCAGCGGCGTTGGCAGATCCATGCCACGCTGCGCCAGCAGATCGTGCACCGAATGGCCGAACATGTTGGCGGTTACCGCAATCCAACCAAACAGGCTGATCGCCATCAGAATGTTAATGGCCACCGCACCGCGTTCACCGAAGGGATACTTCACAATGCCGTAGGTCGGCAGACGCGCTTTTTCACCCACGCTGATGGTGATGGCGGCCAACACCGCCAGAATAATTCCCCCCAATCCCACCACGGTGATCAGCTCTGAACGGGAGAGCTGGTTGCCAAGGCTGGAGGAAGAGAGCAACACCGGGGTAACCGCAATCCCCAGCAAGATCATCGCAATATGGAAGCCGGACGCGGTACTGACGCTTTCATCCGTTTTACGCATTGATTACTCCTATGGAGTCTTGTGTCAGGTGGTCCCGCCAGCGCACATCAGTGCTGCTGGCGGTGTATAACCTGAAGGTTTAGCCACTCATTCGGTGAAGGTTTCACCGGTATACTGGCGCCAGCCGCCGCACTCGGTAATTTCTTTCTGCCCTGCCACCAGCCAAGGCTCTGCCAGCACGCCCAGCACTTCGCTGCCGTCCTGCAGTTTCACCTTGCCGATCGACAGCCCAGCCGGTTCGCTCAGCAACAGCGTCGCGAACGACGCCATCGGCAGTTCCCAGATCTCCAGCGCTACCGAAACGCCGCCTTCCATCACCCGGATCATGCCTGGATGGCGATCGTTAATGCTCCACAGCCGATAATGGGCATCGGTCTGGTCTTCACGAACGAAAACGCCGCCTGCTCCGGTCATGTTGCCGTTCAGTTCCAGGCCGCGCATCAGGGTGCCGTTCACGGCCACCAAAGTAGTCTGACTCATTGTGTTAATTCCTTAATGGTTATGGCTTAATCCAAGTGCCGGTCTGGTGATTCAGGGCTGCCTTAATGGCTTGCGGGCTGGTGATCAGCCCTTGGCCGTTCTTGCCCTGCTGCTGGCTACGGGTGACAAAGCCCAAGATAGCTTCAACTTTCGGCTGCATGCTGCCAGCACCAAATTGCCCCTGTTGCAGTAATTCCTGCGCCTGTTCAATGCTCAACGTATCCAGCCACTGTTGCTGCGGTGTACCAAAATTGATGGCAACCTGTTCAACCCCGGTCGGGATCATCAACAGGTCCGCACCGAGTTGTTCTGCCAGCAATGCCGAAGCAAGATCTTTGTCGATCACCGCTTCCACACCTTGCAGTTGCTGATGCTCATCGCGGATCACCGGGATCCCGCCGCCGCCGCAGGCGATGACGATGCAGCCTTGCGCCAGCAGTTGGCTAATCACATCACGCTCGATGATCTCCAGCGGCGCAGGTGAAGGCACCGTGCGGCGCCAGCCGCGGCCTGCGTCTTCCATGACCGTCCAGCCCAGCGTTTGCTGGCGCGCTAACGCTGTCTCACGATCAAAGAATGCCCCTACCGGCTTGCTCGGATGCTGGAATGCCGCATCATCGGCGCTGACCAGAGTTTGCGTCACCAGAGCGACCACTGGGCGCTGGATCCCACGGCGCTGCAGTTCATTACGCAGCGCCTTCTGGAACATGTAGCCAATCGCGCCTTGAGTATCACCCACCGCATAATCCAGCGGCACCGGCGCCACTTCTTCTGCCGCCAGCTCGGAGCGGCGCAGGATAAACCCGACCTGCGGCCCGTTGCCGTGGGTCAGCACCAGATCCCAACCGGCTTCGATCATCTCAACAACGTGCCCAACGGTTTCCATCACCGCCTGGTACTGATCGGGAATACTGTTTTGCCGATCGTTCTGAATCAACGCGTTACCACCTACGGCAACCACGGCTAAAGGTTTGCTCATGCTTTTTCTCCTGCAGGCAGTGACTGAGCCAATGCCTGGATGGCATCGACGAAACAAGGCATCGGCGCGGTAGTAATACCGGCACCAATCTGCCCGACGCCCGCCTGTTTGTGGGCGATACCGGTATTGATCACCGGCAGGATCTGGCGATCGGCCACTTTACGCGCATCGATCCCCGCCGCAGTCGGCGCAAAGTTAAGCGCAGGCAGGGTGAAGGCCGGGTTAGCACCGACGGTGATCTCCTGCATACGACGGCTGTTATTGGTGGCATCGGCCGGCGTACCGCCGACAAACTTGACGATGGCCGGGGAAGAGGCCATGGCAAAACCGCCCACGCCAGCGGTTTCAGTGATCGCGCTGTCGCCGAGATCGGCTGCCGCATCGTCCACACCATAACCAGGGAAGAACAACCCTTCCACCGCGTTGGCCGGAGCCTGGAACCAGCGATCGCCCGTACCGGACAGGCGGATACCGAAGTTGACGCCGTTACGCGCCATCACGGTGACCATTGAGCTGTAGGGCACATCGGCGGCAGCGTCCATCATCGCTTTACAGGCGGCCATCGACAGGTTGAGGAAGAAGTGATCGTTGCCGGTAATAAAGGCCACCACGCTCTGCAGCGTTGCCACCGGCAGATCGCAGGCCAACAACGCCGGTACCAGACGCTTGATCAGCAACCCGGTCGCCGCAGAGTTACGGTTGTGAACCTCATCCCCCATGTGCAGCGCCTGTGCCATCAGCGGTTTCAGTTCCAACTCGCCAATCTGGCGCACGGCGGCTTTCAATGCCGGTGCCAGTTCTTGCTGCATCCAGCGCAGGCGCTGCAGCACTTCTTCATTGTTGGCACCAAAGCGCAGCACTTTGCCCAGGCCTTCGTTGAAGTTGCTGAACGCACGCTGGCCGTTGGTTTTGTTTTCAATCACCCACAGCGGCATCGACGGGCTGATGATGCCAGCCATTGGCCCAACCGCCTGATGATGATGGCAAGGCTCCAGGTCCACTGCGCCTTCAACGATCAGTTGCTCGGCGGCCTGATGATCCGTAGCCCAGCCTTCAAACAGGATCGCCCCAACGATCGCCCCTTTCACCGGGCCACACATGTCTGGCCAGGCAATCGGCGGGCCGGAATGCAGGATCAGCTTGCGCTGGGCCATGGCAGGAATCGCCTCAGCCGCGCTCATCACGTCAATCAGTACCGGTTGAGCACTCAGGTAGCGTTCGAAGGCGATCTGGTTGGCCTGCTCCACTAGCGGGTGGCGAATCAACTCGGCCAGATCCAGCCCTGCTTGCACGTCGCCCAGGGCAGGGGGTTGCCAGCTCAAGGCAACCACGTCGCCATTGGCCTGTTTCAGGTTATCGGCAAAACCGGTCAGCCCGGCATTCACCACTTTCAGTGGCTGCTGGAATAATGGATTCATGATTTTTCTCCGTTTTTCTCTGCCTGAATGCGGGCAATCTGGCTGGCCCACATGGCCGCCTGGGCATTACAGCCCGCAATCAGTACGCCAGCCTGGCGTAAGGCAGCTATCTGACGTGAACGTTGTTGAGGATCGGTTTCGGTGCCGCAGACATGGGCAATCAGCAACGGCCTGGACTGGCTAGAGTTTTGATTCAACAGGGCCAGCAGTTCGGTTGCCGGCTCGGCAGCCGCGCCATAACCCAGCACCAGATCAAACAGCACCACGGCGGTCTCGGCGTCATTCAACTCAGCCACAATGCGCTGGTTGCGCAGGGTGGGGTCGATCATCGGGTGCGGTCGGCCACGGGTAAAGTCATCATCGCCCATGTCGATCAACGTATGGCCCTGGCTGCGCCAGATATCCGCCAACCTGCTGTTGCCCTTGACCGGCGTATTCGACGCCGCGCTGAACCCTTGCTGTTGGCACAGCAGTTGGCCTTCATAGCAGAAGGTGCCACCGGCAAACACACCGCGAATGTAGCGGCGAGTCGCTGGCAAGCTGGCGCTGGCGTTTTGCAGGATTTGCCGATCTTCCGCTGATATTGTGGTGACCGTGGCCGGTGCTGGTGTGCAGTTCGCCAGCGCCACCGCAAGCCCGGCAGCATCTGCCAGCGTAGCCGCCGCGGTGATCCCAGGACGAGTGACCTCTTCCGGCGCAGCGCCCAGGAAGTTAACTACCACCGGTTTTCCGCAGGCTTGTGCCTGCTCCAGAATACGTTCGGCAACCGGGCGTGCCGGTGGCTTGGAGATCAAAACAATCACCTGCGTTGCCGGATCGGCGGCCAGCGCCTGTAACCCGTGCAGCATGGAGATACCGCCGATCTCTTCATGCAGATCGTGGCCGCCGGTGCCAATCGCCTGAGAAATACCTGCTCCCAGTTGGTCGATGCGGCAGGTCACTTCCTGCACACCCGTGCCCGAAGCGCCAACGATGCCGATTGCACCGGGTTTCACCACGTTGGCAAAGCCCAACGGCAGGCCGTTGATAATCGCGGTGCCGCAATCTGGCCCCATCACCAAGCGATTCTTGCTCTGGGCCAGCAGTTTGATCTGCTTTTCCTGCTCCAGGCTGACGTTATCGCTGAACAGCATCACGTTCATATCCAGATGCAGAGCTTTAATCGCCTCGGCTGCCGCGTAATCACCGGGTACGGAGATCAGCGCCAGATTAATATCGGGCTGTTGCTCGGCGGCCATTTCCAGGCTCACCAATGGCGGTGCCTGTATGCCCCCATTATTGCTTTCTGCAGGCTTGCTGTTCAGGCGTTGATGTGCCAGTTCCAGCGCAGCGGCACAGGCCGCTTCTTCGCCACGTACGGCGATGATCAGATCGTTCGGCCCAGCCTGGCAGCCGTTATCCAAACCGGCATCGCGCAGTTGGCTGAGGTTAGTGGCGGTTCCCATCACCACCGAGGCCTGTTCAATACCAGGAAGTTGGCTGATTTGCGCCGAAATCTGCATCAGCGATACGGAATCCTGATAGAGATTGGCAAAAACTTTATGCATTACACTCATAGCGGTTACCTGTGCGAGATCTGCAAGCCGGTAGACAGCTGGCAGAAGGGTTCCCTGCTGAAAAGGGCTTTCAGCATGTTGAAATTAATCGGTTTATCTGGCTGGGCTCAGAGCGCTGCTTAACGTCCTCAGGCCGTGCAGCAACCCAGCCAAACAATCCACACCGGAAGAAGCACCAAACTGCATCACCTGCTGGGCCGCCGCCTCAATCTGGGGGGCCGTAGCCTCGGTGCCCAACAGCAGCATCAGATCACAGATCGGCTGTGAAACGTGGCCTTCCAACGCACGTGCCAGGTAATGACGGCTGATGTCGTTGGTGCGTGATAGCTGGCTGCTAATGATGCTGCGCAGCGTGGCATCGTGCGTCGCGATGGCCGGGTGTTGCCGCCACGGCCACAGTGCCGTCAGATACCCCAAGAGGTAGTCATCACCGTCCGGCGTCAGCCCGCGCCCGAAGCCGATCAGCGCGCTGACTTCTGCCGTCAGTTGCGCGGGGGTGTCGGTCATTGCCAACGTGACCGCCCGCGCGCCTTGCCCTATACCGGGTAACAGTTGCAGCTCGCTTGCACTCTGGTGCTGTTGGCAATATTGGCCCAGTTGTTGGGCCAACGGGGCGTAATGACGCAGTACACTCTGGAACTGAGGGGCAAACTCTCCCGACAACCACGCCTGCGGGCACCAACGTATGCTGTGACTCAGCACCATGCCCCAGTGCTCACTCTGCAAGGTAGCGTTAGCAAACCGGACGGCTTGCCCTGCCTGCAGGTGATAACGCCAGTCCCAATTACCGGGAGGCGCGATACGGATCGCATCCGGCAGATTCTGGTTATCGCGGCTCAGGATTGAGAGCAGATAACCATCGGGGTGACGCAGGTTCAGCGAACGTTGAAAAGCGCTGTGTACCTGGAGTTGATCCCCTTCCGCCAAGCGGTTGGCAGCCAGGTAGCCCACTGAAAGCACTGGCAAAAACATTGGCTGCCCCATGCCGATCAGCCTTGCAGACCTGCCACAATCGCGGAAGAGTCGCTAACCCAGCCAAAAATAGCGCCCTGCGCTTTGATCATCTCCAAAGCGTACTTCTGGAATTCCGGGAAGTAAGAACCCACGCAGTCCTGCGGAATAATGCACTCGTAGCCACGGTCATTGGCTTCGCGCACGGTGGTATTCACGCAAACCTCGGTGGTGACGCCGCATACGATCAGCGTTTTGATGCCGTGGTTTTGCAGGATCAGATGCAGATCGGTCTGGTAAAACGCGCCTTTACCTGGCTTATCGATCACCGGTTCACCGGCCTGCGGGTACAGTTCAGGAATAATGTCGTGGCCCGCTTCGCCGCGCACCAGAATGCGCCCCATCGGCCCATGCGTACCGATAAAGGTTTGCCCGCCGCGCGTCAGTTTGGCAGGAGGGCAATCGCTCAGATCGGCACGGTGGCCTTCGCGGGTATGGATCACCAACACCCCTTGGCGGCGAGCGGCATCCAGCACTCGTTTGCAAGGCTCAATGGCGCTGCGGACGAAAGAAACATCATTGCCCAGCGCTTCACCAAAGCCGCCCGGCTCAACAAAGTCTCTTTGCATGTCGATCATCACCAGCGCGGTACTGCCGATTTCAAACGGCAGATCAAAAGGTTCGGCGTGGAAAGTTTTCTGTGTCATATGCCATCTCCTGGTTCGTTACGTTTCGGCCTGATGGCCGCAATCTTGGGAGTCAGATCCAAGTATAGATAGTGTAGAGAGGCACAACAGATAAACGATTTCGCGGGCAGCGACGAAAATTTTGCAGCAGGCTAAATACCCGCACAATAAGTGTGAGATAACCAGAGGGCTGGCTTTCAGTTGCAATTAGATTGATGCAGCGGTGAGGTTTGAATCGAAAAAATCGTTGATGGAATGTGAGCTGAGTCGCTGAGGCAGCGAGAGTGGGCGCAGCAGGCTGCGCCCCGGTGCTTTACGACAGGAACATCTTGCGCAGGTAACGTGGCACGGCGTCATCGGCGTTAGAACCGATCACCTCCAGATCCGGCAAGGTATCCTTCAGGCGCTGATGAGCATCGCGCATGATGCAACCCTTGCCCGCCATCGACAGCATTTCCAGATCGTTCATGCCGTCGCCGAAGGCAATACACTCTTTCAACGAATAGCCGATAATCTTGGCCACTTCTTCCAGTGCATGGCCTTTCGACACTCCACCCGCCATCACTTCCAGGCAGGTCGGCAGGGAGAAACTGACGTTGACCCGATCGCCCCAGCGCGCGTTGATGGCATCTTCCAATGGCTGCAGCAAGGCGTGATCGTCGCAGGTGAAATACACCTTGCACACCCCGTCGGTTTCCAGCAGGCCCGGTTCAAATAGCTGATATTTAAAGATCGATTCCTGGAAGAATTTTTCCTGCTCCGGGCTCTCACGGTTCATGAACCAGTCGTCGTTGCGGTAGACGTTGGTCAGGATCTCCTGATTATCATGCATCATGGTGTAGAGATCGTGAGCGATATCTTCGTCCAGATTGTGGCTGAAGATCAGCTCACCTGCGGTGTTGTGCACCCGCGCACCGTTCGAGGTGATCATAAAAGCGCTGATGCCGAGATTATCGCGAATCTGGGAAACGTCGATATGGTGGCGGCCAGTGGCGAAAACAAAGTGTACGCCGCGCTGTGTCAGCAACTGCAGCGTCTCTTTGGCATAGGGCGTCAGGGTATGGTCAGGAGACAGCAGTGTGCCATCTAAATCGGAAGCGACAACGTGATACATAGCGATATGTTCTAACCTCTAATGGTGTTTTCGGCAGCAGCAGCGCCGCCTAAGTGCTGGGCAAAGAAATGCAGGATTGCGTTCAGTGCCTCGGCGCGCATCGCGTCCCGTTCAAACAGGATCTCATGGCGTGCGCCTTTGATAACCCGCGGATTACCCCCTTCACAAGGATGCCCCGCGTCTGACATTGCCTGACAAAAAGCCCAATGAGAACGGTTGTCGACCACCCGATCCTCACCGGCCTGCAATAATAAAATCGGTGTGGTTATTTTAGCTGCCTGAGCAATGATTTGCCGCCCGGCCAGCATACTTTCCCGTACCCAGTGATAGGTTGGCCCCCCCACCTGAAGTTCCGGATAATCGGCATAATAGCGCAAACTACGGTGATAACGCTCGCGGCTGTGGGTCAAGGCATTCACGATGTACGGCAATGGCCGCCACTGCCCGGTGCCAACGGCGTAATAATCACGCAGCATCGGGTGCTTTTCCGCCCAGTTCAGAATACGCTTGGCCATCCAACCCGGCATCGGCAGATAAATACCGAACATCGGGGCGCATAATGCCGCCGCCGTAAAAGCCTGGGGGTCACGTGCCAGGAACTGCGCCAGTATCGCGCCGCCCATCGAGTGCGCCAAGGCCAGATGCTGCTGATAACCGTGCGGTAGCACTTCCTGTTGATAAAACCGGGCAAAATCGTCAACGTAATCGGCGAAGTTTACCACATGCCCACGGTGTGAATCAGCCAGCATACGCCCGGAACGCCCCTGACCACGGTGATCGATAATCATCACGTCATAGCCGCTGTGAAACAGATCGTAAGCCACTTCCGGGTATTTTATATAGCTCTCGATGCGCCCGGGGCTCACCACCACCACCTGCTGGTGCTGCGCTGAGCTGAAACGCACGAAACGGATCGGTACATCGCCCACGCCGAGAAACTCCCCCTCTTCACGCCGCCGCCAGAAATCCAGCAACGGCCCGGTGGCGAAAGCAGAGAACTGTTTTTCGCGGCTAAGCCATTGAGCGGAATTGAAAGTGGATAACGTCATCGAATGCCTTTTCACGGGGTATTTTGCGGTACCAACATACAAGGAATAGTACTATACCCAAAATAATTCGAGTTGCTTGTAGGCGGCAATTCCGAGAGTCGCCAGGAGCATAGATAACTATGTGACTGGTGCGAGCGGATGCAGCCAACACCCAAGCAACTTGAAGTATGAAGGGTATATACCTATGGATTTCGAGTTACAGCTAGGCGGCAAGCGTAGGAATCCCTGGTCACTTACTCGAGTAAGTGACCAGATTGACTACGTGAAGCCAACAACGCTGCAGCTTGAAAGACGACGGGTATAGCGTATTGTGGCACACATTGGCGTATTCAGGGAGCATCGCAATGACCTTAGACTGGTGGTTAACCTATCTGCTGACAACCTTTATCCTTAGCCTCTCCCCCGGTTCAGGGGCGATTAACACCATGAGCACCGGCATCAGCCACGGTTACCGTGGTGCCATGGCGTCGATCGCTGGGTTACAGGTCGGGCTCAGCCTGCATATCGTGCTGGTGGGCATTGGCCTCGGTGCAGTGCTTTCCCAATCGCTGCTGGCGTTTGAACTGCTGAAATGGTTTGGTGCCGCCTATCTGGTGTGGTTAGGCATTCAACAATGGCGCGCCGCCGGAGCGCTGGACTTGCATACCTTGGCGGGCACCATGCCACGCCGCCGCCTGTTTCGCCGTGCGGTCTTGGTGAATCTGACCAACCCGAAAAGCATCGTGTTCCTCGCTGCGCTGTTCCCACAGTTTATCGTGCCCAATCAGCCGCAGGCCGAGCAATACGTGATACTGGGCGTCACCACGGTGGTGGTGGATATCTTTGTGATGATTGGCTACGCCACGCTGGCCACACGCATTGCCAACTGGCTGAAGACCCCGCGCCAGATGCGGCTGCTGAACCGTATTTTTGGCTCACTGTTTATTCTGGTAGCAGGCTTGTTGGCAACGGCCAGAAAGGCCTGAGGATGCAATACTAGGCGTTATTGTCGCAGGCAGGTTGGGCACGGCCAGTGCGCAGGACCCAGAGCGTACACGAGTACGTGAGGACTCCGAGCACTGCCCAGGCTCAAACTGGCAAGTAAAATAGCCTAGCGGGTAAAAATCAGATGCAGGCCAAAACCGGTGAATAACACGCCTGCCACGCCGTCGATCCACTTGGCGAGACGCTGATAGCCCCGGCGCATAGCGGGCAGCGCAAACACCACTGCCACCAGGCTGAACCAGACCAAGGTTTCACCGGTGATCAGTATGAATAAGCCCCAGCGCGCCCCGGCACCGACATCCTCACCGACAAACAGCGAGAACACGCTGCCGAAGTAAATCACCGCCTTCGGGTTGGAAAGATTGGTCAGCAAGCCACGGATGAAGCTGCGGCCAGCCTTCGGTAACACCACTGCCACGTCCTCTGCGGGAGCGGATTGAGCATTCTGCGCGCGGGCGGAACGCAACAGTTGCCAGCCCATCCAGCACAGGTACAGGCCACCGGCCACCATAATGATTTGATGCAGCCAGGCCATTTTCTGCAGGATCAGGTTCAGCCCCAGCAGCGCCACCCCAGCCCAGACCATCACGCCCAGCGAGATCCCGATGACACCCATCATCGCCTCGCGGCGCGAGCGGCTGACGGCGGTCTGCGAAACAAAAAAGAAGTCCGGCCCCGGGCTCATCAGCGCAATCAAGTGCACCATCGCCACGGTCAAAAATAATATCAGCATGATTGTTCGTCCTTATTCGTCGTCATCGTCAAGATGATCGCGGATCATCGCCATAAATGGCGCACCAAAACGCTCCAGTTTACGCTGGCCGACGCCGTTCACGCTCAGCAGTTCGCTGGCCTTGATCGGCATCTGTTCTGCCATCTCCAGCAGCGTGGCATCGTTGAAGACCACGTAGGGGGGGATGTTCTCTTCATCGGCGATCGATTTACGCAGCTTGCGCAACTTGGCAAACAGCTTGCGATCGTAATTGCCGCCGTAGGATTTCTGATTGGCGCTGCTGCGCACCTTCAGGCTCTGAATACGCGGCACCGCCAAGGGAAGTTCCACTTCACCGCGCAGCACCGGGCGCGCGGCCTCGGTCAGTTGCAACGCTGAATACATCGCAATGTTCTGGCTGATAAAACCCAGGTGAATCAACTGGCGCAGCACGCTGGTCCAGTGTTCGGTGGTTTTATCGCGGCCAATGCCGTACACCGGCAGTTTTTCATGACCAAATTCGCGGATGCGCTGGTTATTGGCCCCACGCAATATTTCTACCACATAGCCAATACCGAAGCGTTGCCCGACACGGCCAATCGCCGACAGCGCCTTGCGGGCATCCTCCAGCCCATCGTAACGCTTGGGGGGATCGAGGCAGATATCGCAGTTGCCACAGGATTGCTGTTTGCCTTCGCCAAAGTAGTTCAGCAACACCAGGCGGCGGCAGGTTTGCGCTTCGGCAAACGCGCCCATGGCATTCAGCTTATGGCGTTCGATATCCAGTTGCTGTCCCGCCGGTTTTTCTTCCAAACAGCGGCGCAGCCAGGCCATATCGGCCGGATCGTACAGCAAGATCGCCTCCGCCGGCAGGCCATCACGCCCGGCGCGGCCGGTTTCCTGATAGTAAGATTCGATATTGCGCGGAATATCAAAGTGCACCACAAAACGCACGTTGGGTTTGTTGATGCCCATGCCAAAGGCGACGGTGGCGACCACCACCTGCAGATCGTCACGCTGGAACGCTTCCTGCACCTGGGCACGGCGTTCGTTTTCCAACCCGGCGTGGTAAGCCGCCACGCTCAGCCCACGGCTTTGCAGACGAGCGGTGGTGTCTTCCACCTTGGCGCGGCTGTTGCAGTAAATAATACCGCTCTTACCGCGCTGATCCTGCACAAAACGCCACAGCTGATCGAGCGGTTTGAATTTCTCCACCAGCGTATAACGGATATTCGGGCGATCAAAGCTGCTGATCTGGATCAGCGGATCCTGCAAGGCCAGCAGGCGCACGATGTCATTACGCGTGGCTTCATCGGCCGTGGCCGTCAGCGCCAGCACCGGCATGGCCGGGAAGCGTTGCTTCAACTGGCCCAGGGCACGATATTCCGGGCGGAAATCATGGCCCCACTGGGAAATACAGTGCGCTTCGTCCACTGCCAACAGCGCCGGTGGGCATTGCTCCAGCAGATCGAAGAAGCTGTCCATCATCAAACGCTCGGGGGCGATGTACAGCAGCTTGATCTTGCCGCTGCGGCAACCGGCCATCACCTCCAGTTGCTGTTCGCGCGTTTGCGTCGAGTTGTAGCAGGCGGCAGAAACGCCATAAGCGAGAAGCTGATCGACCTGATCTTTCATCAGCGAGATCAGCGGGGAGACCACCAGCGTCAAGCCATCCATCACCAGCGCCGGGATTTGATAGCACAACGATTTACCCCCGCCGGTCGGCATCACCACCAGGCAGTCCTGCCCGCCGATAGCGGCGTTGATAATCGTTTGTTGGCCCGGACGGAACTGCTGGTAGCCGAAGGTATCGCGCAATACCTGCTCTGCCAGCAACTCTCTGTTTATCACTGCTGCGGTTGACACACACTACCCCATTTTTACGCTACGACGGTGCCTGCAGGGCACCGCTGTCTGAACGGCAAAATTACATAATATCGTTAAGCATGACACCAACGCCAAGCCGTGTCTGCTGGAAGTTGTAATCAATCATCGATTCGCCGTAGCCGCTGAACAACTGGGTATAGAAACGCACGTGGCTGGTGATTGGATAACTCCACCCCAGCTTTGCGCCACCGTACCCGGTGTTCCAGTTGTAGAAACCGTCGACGCTGAATACGCTTTCCCGCCAGGCATAGCCGACTTTCAGACGGTAATAGCCCATGTATTTGGTGATGTCCGGGTTGTCGTCATTACTGTCGCTTTCTGCAAAACGGAACCAGGGTTTAACTTCCACCTGCCAGTCACCGTTTTGCGCCATTAAACGAGCATAGCCACGGTTCCAACTGCGAGAGGTCGGGTCCTCGCGCCCGTTGGATTCATGGTTGATACCCACTTCAATATCACGCAGCGTCCAGCCAGCAAACTGGTAATCCGTTGCCCAACCGAGGAAAATCTGCGGTTCGTAGTTGGTTTCGCGGAAGGGAGCCGATTCTTCATGGTTGGAGAGCTGCCACCAGGAACGTTGGGTATAGGAAGCGCCAAGCAACGAATTCTCACCAAGAATGCCTTTCCAGATAGGGAATGCCAGGCTGATCTGGAATTTCACTTCATCCTTATTGGCATTCTTCGCCCAGCTATATGATTCAATGGCTTCTTTATTGAGATCGCTGGTTTCGGTATAGATCAGATAGTTGGGCTCATAGGCATAGAAGGTGAATGGCCCGTCATAATTTTGCAGCATACCGGAAATGATGCTGCCTCGTACTGGCCCCGCTTGCTTCTTGGCCTCATCAGCCTGCACTACCGTTGGCGCTAACAGCATCGCCATCACAACCCCAGACAGAACGCGCATGATTTTGCTCACTCCAGAAAGATTAGGAAAAGACCTGAAATAAAAACAGGCCATTTTACACACAAAGAATCATTTACCGCACTAGGAATACGCCAACGGGATAAACCTGGAAAGCAACAAAAAATAAGCATAAAATCTACAAATGATTAACCTGGACTGACCAGTTAGCCCAATCACAACAGTCAAGAAGAAAGGAACTATGTCGCATACATTACTCACCCTGGAAGCCGCACGCCAGAAGATAGGCGAGATCTTTGTCTACCATATGCCGTTTAACCGTGAGCTGGGGCTGGAACTGCGCCGCTTCGACGACGACGTTGTCGAACTCACCTTTACCAACCAGCCTAAGCTGGTGGGCAATGCCGCGCAGAATATCCTGCATGGCGGTGTGATTGCCTCTGTTCTAGACGTGGCCGCCGGATTGGTTTGCGTCGGCAGCGTGCTGATGCGCCAGGATCCGCTGATCGAAGAAGAACTGGCCTCACGCCTCTCGCGCATGGGTACCATTGATTTGCGCGTCGACTATCTGCGCCCCGGCCGGGGTGAGCATTTTACGGCTACCGCCAGCGTGCTGCGCAGCGGCAATAAAGTCGCCGTCGCCCGCGTTGAACTGCATAACCATGATGGTTTGCATATCGCCAGTGCTACCGCCACGTATCTGGTGGGATAAGCTAATAACCTACCCCATTAGGGCTATTTCACTTGCCATTTTGGCCCTGGGCAGTGCTCAAAATCCTCACGTACTACGTGTACGCTCCGGTTTCTGCGCGCTGTCCGTGTCCAAACTGGCTGCGCCAATTACGCCTACTGGGATAGGTTCTAAATTGTGTCCCGTAATGACGGGACACAACCTACCCTCTTCAAGTAAAATCATCGCATCTTTTTTTCCCGGTAACTGTCATGGATGCGAAACAAACGCGGCAGGGCATTCTCTTTGCTCTGGCCGCTTATTTTATTTGGGGCATCGCCCCGGCTTATTTCAAACTGATCCAGCAGGTGCCTGCCGACGAGATCCTCACCCATCGCGTGATCTGGTCGTTCTTCTTCATGCTGTTATTGGTGTCACTGGGGCATCACTGGCCACAGGTGCGCGCCGCCTGTCGTAATCGCAAACGGCTGTTGTTATTGGCAGTGACTGCACTGCTGGTGGGGGGTAATTGGCTGCTGTTTATCTGGGCGGTGAATAACCATCATATGCTGGAAGCCAGCCTGGGCTATTTTATCAACCCGCTGGTTAACGTGTTGCTGGGAATGCTGTTTCTGGGTGAGCGTTTCCGCCGCATGCAATGGGTGGCCGTCACGCTGGCATTTACCGGGGTGCTGATCCAGCTATGGCAATTCGGTTCCCTGCCGATCATCGCGCTGGGGTTGGCCTTCAGTTTTGCCTTCTACGGCCTGCTGCGCAAGAAAATTGCGATCGACGCGCAAACCGGCATGCTGATTGAAACCCTGTGGTTGTTACCGCTGGCGGCAATCTACCTGTTCCTGATCGCCGATAGCCCAACCAGCAACCTGAGCGCCAACCCTTGGTCACTGAACCTGCTGCTGGCCGCCGCCGGTGTGGTCACCACGGTGCCGCTGCTGTTCTTTACCGCTGCGGCCACCCGCCTGCGCCTTTCCACGCTCGGGTTCTTTCAATATTTGGGACCTACGCTGATGTTCCTGCTGGCCATCACCTTCTACGATGAAACCATCGGCCAAGACAAGCTGGTGACCTTTGGCTTTATCTGGGCTGCGTTGCTGCTGTTTACGCTGGATGCGCTGTACCAGCAGCGTAAACAGCGTTAACTCAGCGTAGCCAGGCTTACTGCTGGTTTGTGACGCTATTCTGCTCAAGAGCAGGCGATAGGCGAGTAATAAACCGCGCCATCGCCGGGCCAGTGAGCAGGATGGTAAACAAACGCAGCGTCTGTATTGCCATCACAAATGACATATCCACCCGGCTACCAGCGGCAATGATGGCAACGGTATCCAGCCCGCCAGGGCTGGTTGCCAGATAGGCGGTCAGCAGATCGACCGGCAAGAACTGAGTCAGCAGCCAGGCCAGCCCGCCACAAAACAACATCAACCCAAGGATAGACACCACCATTTGCGGCAGCGTGCGCAACGCCAGCAGGAATATCGATTGGGTGAAGCGCAGGCCAACGCTCCAGCCAATCAAGGCATAAGCCAGCGCCAATAACCATTCAGGCACCTGCAACGTCATGGTACCGGTAGCATGAAACGCCGCGCCGACGATCATCGGCAGCATCAGCGAACCGGAAGGAATACGTAAGCGGGGCCCCAACCAAGCGCCACCAACAGCAATCGCCAGGGTGCCGAGAAAATGCCAATCCAGCGGCGGGAACCACACCTGCACGACACTGCCGTGCCCTGCCTCATCCCCCAGACCGATGCGTACCACCATCGCTGCTGCGGTGGCAACAAACAATACGCGCAGATACTGCATAAACGCTACCAGCCGAACATCCGCCCCGTAGTCCCCCGCCATCGCCACCATCGCCGATGCACCACCGGGAGAAGATCCCCAGGCACCGGTCGAACCGGGCAAATTACTGAAGCGCACCAGACACCAGCCCGAAACACCGCTGGCCATCAGCGTCGCAGCCAACACCAACAACACCAGCGGCCAGTCAGCCAACAAAGGGGTAACAATCGAGGGCGAAAGGCTTTGGGCGATCATGCAGCCCAGCACCGCCTGCGAGGCAACAAAGAATGGAACGGGAATGCGCACTGAAGCCCCGAGCAGCCCCATGGCGACACCGACAATCATCGGCCCTAGCAATAATGCGGCGGGAATATGGAATATCTGCAAACCAAAGCCCAGCACCAGCGAAGCCAGTAACAGGATCAGCCATTGGACCAACGGGGGGAAACGCTCCATCAAAACGTATGCCTTACGGACAACCAACTATGGGCGCTATTCTACTCCTATTTAGCCAGCCAAGCAGGGATGAAATAGGCGATTTTAGCTATCAAGGGCCCGAATCAGGCCCCTGCGTTTCACTTACAGCCAGTTCTTACGCTTGAAGTAGAGGTACGGAGCCAAGCCCGCCAGCAGCATCAGAAGAATGGCGCCAGGGTAGCCAAACGACCACTTCAGTTCCGGCATAAATTCAAAGTTCATCCCATAACTCGAGGCCACCAGCGTTGGCGGCAGGAACACCACCGATACCACCGAGAAGATCTTGATGATGCGGCTCTGTTCGATGTTGATGAACCCCATCGCTGCCTGCATCAGGAAGTTCACCTTCTGGAACAGCGATTCGTTATGTGGCAGCAGAGATTCGATGTCGCGCAACACTTCACGCGCCTGTTCCAGTTGACCGGTTGGCAAACGCGCCTTACGCACCAGGAAATTCAACGCCCGCTGGGTATCCATCAAACATAGCCGCACCTTCCAGCCAACGTCCTCCAGTTCTGCTAACGTTGACAGCGCTTCATCATACCCCTCGCCCGGATGGCCTTCCATGATCACGCGGCTGAGTTTTTCCAGATCGCTGTAGACGTTTTCGATCTCATCAGCCAGTTGTTCAATTTTGGTTTCAAACAGATCCAGCAACAGTTCGTAAGCGTTACCCTCCATCATTCTCTGATTACGGGCTCGCATACGGTAAAGCCGGAATGCGGGCAGCTCACGCTCACGCAGGGTATAAAGGCGACCGTCGCGGATAGTAAAGGCCACCGTGGAGTTACCCGCGTGATCTTCGGCATCTTCAAAATAGAAAAAGGAGTGAATATGCAAACCGTCTTCATCTTCAAAGAAACGGGCGGAGGCTTCGATGTCATCCAATTCAGGGCGTGTCGCCAGGCTCTGGCCCAGCTCGGTTTGCACGCGCTCACGCTCGCCTTCCTCCGGCTCAACCAGGTCAACCCACAACGACATGGTCAGATCGTCTGAGTCATCCAACTCCAGACGGGATAAGCGGCTGTTGTCTAATTTAAAAGCGCTTAGCATGTGCCAAAACTCCCCTATAGTGACGGGTAGAGACAACGCGTTGAAGCACAGAGATCGAGAAAGGTGGGAAAATGTATCACCAGTTCGTTCCAGACCATGAAGAGATCCGACTCAGAGCGACACAAAAAGGTCGCCGACAACCACGAAGGGTATCAGCGCGATGGGATAGCCTTAGAAGTTGTACCTGTTGTTGTCCAGGTCATTGAGCCAGTATCTACTGGGTGTGTCCAAGGCATATGTCCTCATTGATAATAGTGCGCGCATGTTACGCCGAGAGGAAAAAGCCTGTCAACACGTTAGACAGTATAATTGCGCAACAATTCATCAGGCTGGCTGAGGTTCTGTAACAACTCGCTAACCGCGGCCAAACGCTGCAGAAAAACACGCGCCGATCTCTGACCGCAACCCGGAAAATTGCTAAGATTAGGGCACAAAACCCTTGCGGAATAACCTTATGAAACAGATTACCGCCCACGACCTGACGACCATGAGCGAACAGGCCGCCAAAGTTCAACGCCTGCGCGCGCACCGCAATTTGCATGAAGAGCTGAGCGATCCGGTGCAACGCTTGGCGATCGCCATGGAGCCGGGTACCTATATCCGTCCACACCGCCACCCGCAAACCTGGGAGTTACTCACCGCGTTGCGCGGCCGTTTCGTAGTGTTGCAGTTCAATGACGACGGCGTCGTTACCCAACGCACCCTGCTGGGCGAAGAAACCAAAGTGCTGGAGATGCCAGCATCGACCTGGCACGCCGTGCTGTCTGTTGACCCAGGTGGCGTAGTGTTCGAAGTGAAACAAGGCCCGTATCGGGCACTGGCAGAAGAAGACTGTATGGCCTGGGCACCGCAGGAGGGGGGTGAAGGTATTGCCGCCGTTATGCGTTGGTATGCTACCGCGAAAGTGGGCGATCGCTTTTAGCCGTCGTTTTTCAAGCCGTAGCGTTGTTGGCTGCACTCGTTATCCCCCATCACTGACTCCAGTAAGCTCCAGGGGATAACGAGCTGGTGGCCTAGCTACAACACATTAAGCCGTTTCCAGCTTGGCGTATGCCGCCACCAGCCATTTGATCCCTTCCCCCTGAAACGCAATCTGCAACCGGCTGTGTTCGCCGCTGCCTTCCAGGTTGACGATCGTACCTTCACCAAACTTCGGATGGCGCACGCGCTGGCCCAGTTTGTAGCCGGTGTCGTTCTCGCCGATCGGCGTTCCCATGCGGCGATGATTCACCGGGCGCGAAACGCTGGCGCGCAGGCGCACTTCCTCCACACACTCCTCCGGGATTTCACCAATAAAGCGCGATGGGCGGTGATACACCTCTTTACCGTACAGGCGGCGGGTTTCCGCGTAGGTCAGCGTCAGTTTCTGCATAGCACGGGTCACACCGACATAAGCCAAGCGACGTTCTTCTTCCAGCCGACCGCCTTCATCCAGCGACATCTGGCTCGGGAACATGCCCTCTTCCATGCCGACGATAAATACCTGGCGGAATTCCAACCCTTTGGCCGAGTGCAGAGTCATCAGTTGCACAGCATCCTGGTAGGCATCCGCCTGGCCTTCGCCCGCCTCCAGCGCGGCATGGGAGAGAAACGCCTGCAATGGCATCAGGTCCTGATCTTCATCCTGATAGCTGTATTGGCGGGTGGCCGTGACCAGTTCTTCCAAGTTTTCGATGCGCGCCTGACCCTTCTCGCCTTTTTCCTGCTCATACATGATGAACAAGCCGGAATCACGGATCACCCGGTCAGTTTGCACATGCAGCGGCATATCCGCAGTTTCGTGCGCCAGTGAATCCACCAGTTCGAGAAAACGCTGCAGCGAAGAGGCTGCGCGGCCCGCCAGCACCTTATCCTGCAACAAGGCGCGCGTTGCCTGCCACAGCGTCAGTTGCCGATCGCGCGCCGTTTGCCGCACTACGTCAAGCGTACGATCGCCAATGCCGCGCGTTGGGGTATTCACCACACGTTCAAAAGCGGCATCGTCATTACGGTTGGCAATCAAGCGCAGGTAGGCCAGCGCGTCTTTAATTTCCTGGCGTTCAAAGAAGCGCATACCGCCATAGATACGGTAAGGCATTGCGGTTTGCAGCAACGCCTCTTCCAGTACGCGCGACTGGGCGTTACTGCGGTAGAGGATCGCACAATCGTTCAGCGCCCCGCCGTTGTCCTGCCAAGACTTGATGCGGTTGACCACAAAGCGCGCTTCGTCCAGCTCATTGAAGGCACAATAGATCGAGATCGGCTCACCTTCAGCCCCTTCGGTCCACAGGTTTTTGCCCAGGCGCCCGTCGTTGTTGGCAATCAGGGTATTAGCCGCTTTCAGGATATTGCTGGTGGAGCGATAGTTCTGCTCCAGGCGCACCGTTGCTGCACCGGGGAAATCTTGCAGAAAACGCTGGATGTTCTCCACCTGGGCACCGCGCCAGCCATAAATTGACTGATCGTCATCGCCCACGATCATCACCTTGGCCTGATCCCCCGCCAGCAGGCGGATCCAGGCATATTGAATCCGGTTGGTATCCTGGAATTCGTCCACCAGAATGTTAGTGAAGCGCTCACGGTAATGATTGAGGATATGCGGCTTGTTCAGCCACAGCTCATGGGCACGCAGCAACAGTTCGGCAAAATCCACCAGCCCCGCCCGATCGCAGGCTTCCTGGTAGGCCTGGTAGATGCGCAGCCAGGTGGCCTCCACCGGATTGCCGTAGCTTTCGATATGCTGTGGGCGTAAACCATCGTCTTTTTTACCGTTGATGTACCACATCGCCTGACGCGGTGCCCATTGCTTCTCGTCAATGTTCAGCGCACGCACGATGCGTTTGATCAACCGCAGTTGGTCTTCGCTGTCGAGGATCTGGAAATCCTGCGGCAGGTTGGCATCCATATGGTGGGCACGCAGCAGGCGGTGCGCCAGCCCGTGGAAGGTGCCGATCCACATGCCGCCCTGGCTGGTACCAATCAAATGCTCAATACGGTGACGCATCTCCGCCGCCGCCTTGTTGGTGAAGGTCACCGCCATAATTGAGTAGGGTGAACAGTTCTCCACCGCCAGCAGCCAGGCGATGCGATGCACCAGCACACGGGTTTTTCCGCTGCCTGCGCCCGCCAGCACCAACAGGTTGCTGCGTGGCGCAGCCACGGCTTCACGTTGTTTATCATTCATGCTGTCGAGCAGATCGGAAACGTCCATAGGCACCATTTAATAGGTAAAGGGAAAGTGTGCGCTCCGCGTGCTTTCCACTGGGGATTTATACAGATTCAAACTGGGATTATACCCGAAATAATTGAAGTTGCAGCAAGGCGGCAAGTGCGTTAATCCTCAGGAACTTACTCAAGTAAGTGACTGAAGTGAGCGCACGTAGCCAACACAGTTGCGGCTTCAAGTATGAAGGGGAGATAACAATGCTGTCAGCGATGCCAACTGAGTGATCTCAATATGTGGCAGCAAACGGCTATCTTCGGCCTGCATCAGGCTGCGCTGGCGATCGTTGATCCAACAGGCTTGCAGGCCCGAGCGCAGTGCGCCAGCCACGTCGGTGGTCAGATCGTCGCCAACGTGCAGGATCTGCCCTGGCGCGACGCCCAGCCTGGCCGCTGCCAAGCGGTACATATCCTGATAGGGCTTGGCACGGCCATCCGGCCCCGAGCGCAGCACAAACTGAAAATACCCATCTAGCCCGCATAGCGCCGGATCGGCATTGCCGTTAGTGATCGCCACCAACGGATAACGCTGCGCCAGAGCCTGCAACGTCATATGGGTCGCTTCCGGTATATCGATCCGGCTACGCCACAGGGCAAAATTCTGCATGGCTGCGTCTGCACCCAGCGCGGCTTCTGCATCGCGCAACCCTTGGCGGCTCAGCGCCAAGTGGACCGCTCGCCAGCGCCATTGAGTGACATCGTGGTAAATCTCTGGATCCTGCTCGCGCAGTTCCTGGCGCAAACGGTGAAAATCTGCCGACTGAAACTGGCTCAAGCCCGGATGGTAGCTCTGCAAAAAGGCCACCGACTGCTGCTCGGTTTGAGTAATTACCGGGCGATTGTCGTATAGCGTATCGTCAAGATCGAAGGTCAGCGCCGCCAGCGGGCGCAGCGGACGGTAAAAGTGCATCAGGATTTCCCCCGTTTTGCTCGTGGATGCGCGGCATCATACACTTTCGCCAGATGTTGAAAGTCGAGGTGGGTATAAATTTGCGTGGTGGTCAGGTTGGCGTGGCCCAATAATTCCTGCACCGCGCGCAGATCGCCGCTCGACTCCAGCATATGGGTAGCAAAAGAGTGGCGCAGCTTGTGCGGGTGAATATGGCTGTTAATGCCCTGCTTGACGCCCCACTCGGCAAAACGCTTCTGCACGTTGCGGGCCGAAATGCGTTTACCTTGGCTAGAGAGGAACATCGCATCGTCGGCCGGTGCAAACAGATCGCGCAGCGCCAGCCAGTGTTGCAACCAAACGATCGCCATACGGCCAAGCGGCAGTTTGCGCTCTTTGCTGCCTTTGCCCATCACCCAGAGTTCACCGGCTGCCAGATCGACATAACGGCAATCCAGCCCCACCAGTTCGGCAAGACGCAGCCCGGCACCGTACATCACCTCCAGCATGGCGCGATCGCGCACCGCCAGCGGATCGTTGAGATCAATGTTCAGCAGTTGATTCATTTCATCAACGTCGATGTTTTTCGGCAGATGGCGACCACTGCGTGGCGTACGGATCCCTTTCGCCGGGTTGGCGCTCAGCACGCCCTGGCTGACCAGCCAATCCAGAAAGCTGCGCAGCGCCGAAAGACGCAACGCCAGGCTAGAAGATTGCAGCCCAGCACGTTTGCTGCGTGCCGCCAGTTGGCGCACTTTTGCCGCATCCAGCATCGGCCATGCACTGACGCCAAGATCGGCCGCCAACGCCATGAGCGCCTGCAGTTGGCGCGCATAGCTGATTTGAGTGAGTGGGCTGAGCTGGCGCTCGACCTTCAGATAACGCAGGAAAGCGTCCACCGGCGGTTGCAGGTTGGCCGCTGAGAGGCTCATACGCGTTCGATCCAGCGTTCCAGCAGTTTCGGCAGCATAAGCGCCAGTTGGCTAAGCATCACCGTACCCATGCCCTGCTGATAATGTTGCGTGTCACGGCTGCTGAAAATCACCATTCCCAGCTCGCCATGTTCCCCCAGCAATGATAGAGCCACCGAACCGACCTGCTTCGCCTGCGGTAACAGCAGCAACAGTTCGGGGCCATTAAGGTTGCCGAGATAATGCAATTGATTCCCCAGACGCTGAATGCGCAAGGGTTCAAACGCCGAGCGCGCCAGGCCAAGATGGGTAAAATCGGATGGCGCACCGATGTTCCAGCGATCGTTAAACAGACGGATATTGGCCCCTGCTAGGCCCAAGCCACGTGCCCAGCGCTGCAAACGGTTCAGCATCTCCTGCAGGCTGCTGGCAGTGGCCAGATCGGCCTGCAAATGCAGCAAACGGGCGAACAGCGTTTCGTTGGCGCTGGCCTGCTCCATCAGCAAAGTGATCTCTTCTTCCAACTGAGTGATGTGGTTGCGCTGCCGCGCCAAATGCCACTCCACCAACGACACCGTGCCACGTACCGGGTGCGGCACGCGCATCTGTTCAACCTGACGCGCATTGCGGATAAAGAAATCAGGATTCTGTAGCAGATACTGCATGATGACATCGTCCTCAAGCTCAATACCCGTCACTGCCTGGTCCTCTACACTCTTCATAGATGAATAAATCCGTCATAGACATGGGTTGCAGGACCGGTCATAAACAAAGGATTACCCGGCCCTTTCCAGCGGATATGCAGGCTGCCGCCCGGCAGTTCCACATGGACTTCTTCTGACAGCAACTCTTGTTGGATACCGATCGCCACCGCCGCGCAGGCGCCGCTGCCGCAGGCCTGCGTTTCGCCCGCTCCGCGTTCATACACCCGCAGCTTGATGTGTTCACGGCTGACCACCTGCATAAAGCCGATGTTGGCGCGCTCAGGGAAACGCTCGTGCCCTTCCAGCACCGGGCCGAGGAATTCGACCTTGGCGGTTTTAACATCATCCACCTGTAAAACACAGTGTGGGTTACCCATTGAGACAACGCCACACAGTACAGTATGCTCCGCCGCGCGCATGATGTAGGTTTTTTCTGCCTTGGTGGCGCGAAACGGCACCACCTGTGGATCGAAATTCGGCTCGCCCATGTTGACGCAGACCTGATCGTCATCGGTCACGCTCAATACCATACGCCCAGTTTGCGTGCTGACGCGGATATCCCGCTTGTTGGTCAGCCCTTTCAGCCGTACAAAGCGGGCAAAGCAGCGGGCGCCGTTGCCACACTGCGCCACTTCGCTGCCATCAGCATTGAAAATGCGATAATGGAAATCAAGTTCTGGATCGTAAGGCGGTTCTACGATCAGCATTTGGTCAAAGCCAACACCTAAATGCCGATCGGCCAAGCGGCGGATCAGCTCAGGTGAAAAGTAGACATTCTGTGTTACGGCATCGACCACCATAAAGTCGTTGCCCAGACCGTGCATTTTGGAGAACTGCATATCATACTCCGCTATCTGGACGCGCTATCCGTCGGACATCCACGCTGGCCCAGCCACCACAAGTGGATGGTGACAGGCTGCTCATCGACGGTTATTGCTGAGTGCCAGCGGGTTGTTGTTGATTTTTGCCTACATTATCAGCATTTTTCGTCGGCTGCGCCGCCGGTTTGTCCTGCGGTGGGAAATAAAGCGGGCCTTTCAAGCCACAGCCAGCAAGCCCAGCCAGCAGAACGGCCATCAGCGCATAGCGTAGTTGTTTTTTCATTTGCATTAATGCCTGTAATTCATGCGTCCAAGCTCACTATAATCGCAGGTGGATCATGAAAAGCAATAGGAATCGAATATGAACGACAGCGAGTTTCACCAGTTAGCCGACCAACTGATGCTTGATATTGAACAGACACTGGATGATTTTGACGGCGATGCAGACATCGATTACGAAACCAACGGCGGCGTTATGACGCTGAGCTTCGAAAACGGCAGCAAAATTGTCATCAACCGCCAGGAACCGCTGCACCAGGTGTGGTTGGCCACCAAGACCGGGGGTTATCACTTTAACTACCGTGACGGCACCTGGTGCTGCGATCGCAGCGATCGTGAGTTCTATGCATTGCTCAGCGAAGCCGCCAGCGCGCAGGCGGGTGAAACGGTTCGTTTTGCTTGAGTGCTGTTACCAGGGGGGCGCAAATTATCGCGCCCAGGTCAGTGCAGTTGGAAGTGCTGTTTCAGGGGCTGAACGGGATTACCGTCAGAAATAGCGACGCACAGACTCGACAGCGTATTACTGCGGAATGGGATCACCTGAGTGCGGCCATCAAGCTGCACAATCTGGTAAAACTGCGGCAGGTTGAAGTTGATAAAGCTGGAACCGTAGGTAAAACGATCGTGTGATGACGAGTAGAAGCGGCTGACGTCTCGCACCAACTCCTCTTTGCTGCCTTCGCAGTGGTGATACACCTCAATGCGGTTCGATTCATCCAGAATATAGATATTGAAGCCTTTCTGATCCTTGGTGTCTTCAAAGAAGAACTGGATAATCCCTTCGCTGGCAAAGCCATCCACCACTGCCGGCAGATGCACCTGGTCGGCTTCTACCTTGATCGACAGGCCATGCAGCTTGTTGTGAGAGATGGCACCGTAAAACTCCACCGCGTTCTCCAGCTTTTGCACCGACACGCTCAGGCGCTCAAAGAACAATCCCCAGGTTTGCCCGGCTACGCGCACCGCTTTAAAACGGCCCGGTTCGAGACGGGTACTGGAAAGACGCAGCTCAATACATTCGGAAACCAACTGCTGAATGCGGGTACGGATCAGCCCGCGCAGATGCTGACTGTAGCAGAACACCTCTACAGACTCCGGTGGCGCGGCATCCTGGTGCATTTTGCCCAGAATGGTTTTCAATGCCTCGAGCACCGATTGTTCACCGCTGAAATGCAAAGTACGCACTTCGTTCCACGAGTTGCGGTACAACAGATCGATACTGCCTACCAGACATTGCTGTTGCTGGCCGAAGCTGAACACGTCCAGTTTGCGGAAATCAAAATGCACCACCTGATTGCGGAAGGCGGCTGTCGGATCGTTTTCCAGGTTGACGATAATCGCCAGATGGCGGATTTCACAAGGGCTGTAAAGCGCCTTGGGCGTCGGGGCAGGCAAACGCAGCGGGAAATGATGTGACACGTCAGCAACCAGCTCCTGCAATTTGGCAGAGTCGCAGATATCCGCACTTTTGATATGCAAACGGGTCTGCGGCGTCAGCAGGCCATTGAAATAGGCCCAGGCCACCAGCTTGTTCAAGTAACGGTTATATTCCAGCGGCTGATGGCTGACGATGGTGCTCATGGCCGGAGCCTGGTTATACAGATACCAGCCGGTGCGGTTGGCGCGGCCAGGCGGCACATGAATAAAGGTTAAATCATTTTCCGACAGATCCGGCGAAATCTGCGGGTTCACCAACGTCACTTTACCCGGCAACGCTTCAAATGCGGCGTACAGTTTGCGGGTCAACACGCCGATATCCTGTGGGCTGGCGCTGACGCTGAGGTTGTTGCGGCGCGCAAAGCGGATCAGATTACGGTAGCTCTGCATCATCGCATCCAGCAGTTCGTTGTGAGCTTCGCGGACGCGTTCGATCTTCCAGTTAGCGCGATTATCCAGAATAGCCAGGCGCTCTTCGCTCCAGCCCCAGTCGCTGACCAGTTGGCCAAGAATTTCACGCCGCCAGCCGACGCAGGCTTTGGACAGCGACAGCTTTTCGCAAACTTTCAGGTAGAAACAGCGGCGGACCAGATCGAGGCGGGTGGTATCGTTAATTTGTGTCAGGTAATGAGTCACGCGCTCCAGCATCATGCAGTAGGCATCAAGGCCAAAACAGACGATCTCCCCTGCGTGCAGGCGCTGTTTGATGTCCATCGCCAACAGCTGCGTATTAGGGTATTCCCACGAATACGCCTCAAGCAGCAGCGTTTTCAGCACCGCTTTGTACGGTGAATCGATACTCTTATACAGCTGCCACAGGCTGGCACCAAAGTATTCTTCCGCTGACAGCGTGCTCAACCCGCCGAGATCCAGCCATTCATTCGGCGTTAATACCCCCTGTGCGTACAGCGACAGGACATATTCATCATAATGCGCTTCTTCTTCGCCCGGCACCATGTTCCACAGGATACGTTTCCCTGCCAGACGCACCGCCGAGCGGTAGAACTCATCCAGCAACAGAATGTGTTGGGTAGAACCGCAGTCCTCACCGCCCAGGCTGCCGCTTTCATTATGGCGAAAACGGTTTTCATCAATCAGGAAGAAGCTGACTTCTGCCCCCATTGAGGCCGCCCATTTCTCCAGCAGGTTGCATTTCTGCTGCAGACGATTGCGCTCTTCGTTATCAAGCCAGGATTGGTGACACACCCAGATATCCAGATCCGAGGTGCAGCTCTGGCCGATCGATGAGGTGCTGCCCATGCTGTACACGCCAGTAATTGGCAGTTCACCACAGGCCATTTGCTCAAAGGGGCTGCCCCACTTTTCTTCTAAATCAGTAAGATAGTCTTTCTGAGTTTCATCGGGGGTGTAGAGACAGACACCGTGGGGAACGTTACCAGTGAGATAGCCCGGCAACAGTGGATGGTGATAGTGCAATAACGTAGGCAGCAGACCATACACCCGCTGGAACGCGGGCTTCATCGCCGCCAGGGCGCGATCAACGCGTAATTGGTTAATCGCATCCAGTCTCTGTTTAAGTGTCTCGATGTAGAGGTACAAGACGTCTCGCCTGATTATCCCGGTACTTGAAAAAAATCCGTATTCCGTCAGCGTCTTTAGTTTAGAAGAATATTTGACGACTTATTGCTGGAAACGTGATCAATCTAACACCTTGCTGATTGACCGTAAAGGAGGTAAAGCGACACACTTATTCTCACGTCTCTATAAACGATTTTCCCGATCACGCCGCTTCCTCACCTCCCCTTTGATTCCGTTGTCCTTTCTCCTCCTGTGGCTTCTTGCACTGACAGTTTTCGTACTCAGTGGTAGGATGGACGGCGAATTATAAAAACGGTAACCCGCATGTTAGACAAAACGATTCGAATTGCCACCCGGCAAAGCCCACTGGCACTGTGGCAAGCGCATTATGTGCAACAATGCCTGATGGCAAACCATCCAGGCCTGCAGGTAGAACTGGTGCCAATGGTGACCCGCGGCGACGTTATTCTGGACACACCGCTGGCTAAAGTCGGTGGTAAAGGCCTGTTCGTGAAAGAACTTGAGCTGGCTTTGCTGGAAGGCCGGGCGGATATCGCCGTGCATTCCATGAAAGATGTGCCGGTCGCTTTTCCTGAAGGCCTGGGGTTGGTCACCATTTGTGAACGCGACGATCCGCGTGATGCCTTTGTCTCCAACCGTTTCGCCTCCCTCAGCCAGCTGCCGCTCGGTAGCGTGGTGGGCACCTCCAGCCTGCGCCGCCAGTGCCAGTTGCGTGAACGCCGCCCGGATCTGATCGTGCGCGATCTGCGTGGCAACGTAGGCACTCGCTTGGCCAAGCTGGATAACGGCGATTACGACGCCATTATTCTGGCCGTCGCCGGGTTGAAGCGCCTGGGGCTGGAACAGCGCATCCGTTGCCCGCTAAGCGCAGAAGAATCGCTGCCCGCCGTCGGCCAAGGTGCGGTAGGTATTGAATGCCGCCTTGATGACGAAGTGACCCGCGCCCTGCTCGCCCCGCTCAACCACCGCGCGACAGAAATCCGCGTTAGCGCTGAGCGAGCAATGAATACCCGGCTGGAAGGCGGTTGCCAGGTGCCCATCGGCAGCTACGCCGAACTGGAAGGCGAGCAACTGTGGCTGCGTGCGCTGGTCGGTGCACCAGACGGCAGCCAGATCGTGCGTGGAGAACGTCGTGGCCCTGCCGCTATGGCGGAGCAGATGGGCGTTGAACTGGCAGAAGAACTGCTGGCCGCAGGCGCTCGCGAGATCTTGCATGACGTTTATCAGGGAAATCCTCCGGCATGACCATTCTGGTAACCCGCCCTTCTCCGGCAGGAGAAGAACTGGTGGGCCGCCTGCGCGCCCTCGGCCGGGTTGCCTACCACGCGCCGCTGATTGATTTTGCTCCTGGTGCAGACCTGATTAAACTGCCCCAAGCGTTGTCACAGCTAAATGAGGGCGATCTGGTGTTCGTACTGTCGCAGCACGCGGTCAGCTATGCCAACTCCGTGATCAACCGTGCCGGGCTTCAATGGCCAACCCGCTTGTCTTATTATGCGATCGGTCGTACTACCGCGCTGGCAATGCATCGTATCAGCAGCCTGCCGGTAGAGTATCCGCGCGAGCGTGAAATCAGCGAAACGCTGCTGCTGCTGCCTGCATTGCAGAAACTGGCGGGCAAACAGGCGTTGATCATGCGCGGTAACGGCGGGCGCGAGTTGTTGGGAGAAACCCTGAGCACGCGCGGTGCCGCTGTCCGCTATTATGAATGCTACCAGCGCAGCCCGGTTCACTATGATGGCACCGAACAAAGTGCCCACTGGCAGCGGGCCGGTGTCGATACGCTGGTCGTGACCAGCGGTGAAATGTTACAACAGCTCTATAATTTAGTTCCTGATTACTATCGTTCTTCATGGCTGTTATGTTGCCGTTTGATCGTAGTCAGTGAACGCTTGGCTACCCTCGCCCAAGAATTGGGCTGGAGCACGATTCGGGTAGCTGATAACGCCGATAATGACGCGCTGATGCGCGCGCTACAATAACCTGACTATGGGATGTGCCACTATGACGGAACAAAACACTCCATCCGCCCCGGTTGAGGAGCCAACCCCTGCGGTCAAGAGCCTCCAACAGCCAGATGCTGACCACCGTAAAGGTAAAAATACCGGCCCGGTACTGGGTGCGATCGCCATCGTACTGGTCATCGCACTGGGAGTGGGTGGCTATTACCACACGCACAAGCAGGCACAAGCACTCATTGCCGCCAATCAGGCCCTGGTGCAACAGCTCAGCGAGCTGCGACAAAGCCAGTTACAAGGGAAAAATGCGCTGGAAGCATTATTGCAACAGCAGGCTAAAACGCTGGATGCTACGGATCACGAGCAAACCACTCTGGCCCGTCAGTTGAATGAATTGCAGGAGAAAGTTTCTACCATTTCCGGCAGCGATGCCAAAACCTGGCTGCTTGCTCAGGCCGACTTCCTGGTGAAAATGGCTGGCCGTAAGCTGTGGAACGATCAGGATGTCACTACCGCGGCAACCCTGCTCAAAAGCGCCGATGCCAGCCTGGCAGAGATGAACGATCCCAGCTTAATCGATATTCGCCGCGCCATCACTGAGGACATCGGCTCGCTCTCTGCCGTGGCCCAGGTGGATTTTGACGGTATTATCCTGAAGGTGAATCAGCTTTCCAATCAGGTAGATAACTTGCGCCTGGCAGATAACAACAAAGATGAAACGCCGATGGATCAAGACAGCAGCGAGCTTTCCAGCTCACTGAGCGAATGGCGCCAGAATCTGACCAAAAGCTGGCACAATTTTATGGCTGACTTCATCACTATCCGCCGCCGTGATAGCCATGCAGAACCACTGCTGGCACCGAATCAGGATATCTACCTGCGTGAGAATATTCGTTCGCGCTTGCTGGTGGCGGCACAGGCGATCCCTCGTCATCAGAACGAAGTGTACAAACAGTCGCTGGAAACCGTGTCCACCTGGGTACGCGCCTACTTCGATACTACCGATCCTGCCACCAAAGCCTTCCTGGATGAGTTGGACAATTTGATCCAACAACCGATTTCAATGGATGTGCCACAACAGTTGAAGAGCCAGCCACTGTTGGAAAAACTGATGCAGAGCCGGGTACGCAATCTGTTAACCCAGACACCTGCCACCCACCAGGAGGGATAAACCATGTTACGCGTGTTATTCCTGTTCCTGGTGCTGATCGCCAGCGTTGTGGTGGGCCCCATGCTGGCTGGCCATCAGGGCTATGTGCTGATTCAGACCGATAGCTACAACGTTGAAACCAGCGTCACCGGCCTGGTGATCATGATGATCCTGCTGTTCCTGGTGCTGTTTGTGATCGAATGGATCCTGCGCCGTGTCTTCCGTACCGGTGCCCGTACCCGTGGCTGGCTTCTTGGCCGCAAACGCAACCGGGCACGCAAGCAGACTAAAGCCGCGCTGATCAAACTGGCTGAAGGTGATTACAAGCAGGTTGAAAAGCTGCTGACACGTAATGCCGATCATGCGGAGCAGCCGGTGGTGAACTATCTGCTGGCGGCAGAAGCGGCGCAGCAGCGCGGTGACGACTTCAGAACCAACCAGTATCTGGAGCGTGCGGCCGAAGTGGCTGATACCGATCAGTTGCCGGTTGACATTACCCGCGTGCGTATCCGGTTGGCACAGGGTGAGGCCCATGCAGCACGTCACGGCGTCGATCGGCTGCTAAACCAGGCTCCTCGTCACCCGGAAGTGCTACGGTTGGCTGAGCAGGCTTATCTACAGACCGGTGCTTACACATCGCTGCTGGAAATTCTGCCGTCGATGAGCAAAATCAACCTGCATACTGAGGAAGAACTTCAGGCACTGCAGCAGCAAGCCTATATCGGCCTGATGAATCAGGCGATGGCAGACGAAGGGAGTGATGGCCTGAAACTCTGGTGGAAAGATCAGAGCCGCAAAACCCGCCATGAAGTGCCGTTGCAGGTAGCCATGGTAGAACATCTGATTGAATGTGATGACCATGAACTGGCGCAGGATATCGTGCTCAATAGCCTGAAACGCCAATACGATGAACGCCTGATCTTACTGATCCCGCGCCTCAAATCGGGTAACCCGGAACAGTTGGAAAAAGCATTGCGCCAGCAGATCAAACAGCACGGGGCAACTCCATTGCTGAACAGTACGCTAGGGCAGTTGCTGATGAAGCATGGTGAATGGCAACAGGCCAGTGATGCCTTCCATGAAGCGCTGAAGCAACGCCCTGATGCCTATGACTACGCCTGGCTGGCCGATGCGTTGGAGAAGCTACACCGCTCTGATGAAGCAGCACAGATGCGCCACGAAGGGCTGATGCTCACGCTGAAGCAAAACGGCGAATAAGCTAAGCTTTCTCTTCTACCATATGAAAACGCGGCCACGGCATGGGTCGCGTTTTTTTTCGACTGAACGTTACCCCTTGCTATGTATCCATTAATTCAGAGGGTATAGGCAAAAAAAAACACTTGCCGTATAGGCAAGTGTACAAGAAGCAATCAGGTCTAGAACAACAGGGGTGGTGCCTCACTCAACGTTATGCCCGGAGTGTGATGAAGCTATTGCTTTCATCGTTCTCGTGGACAATAGGCACCCTAAAATTGGCTCTGCATCATTCCTGGGTTTATGAAGCCGGAGGCGAACATAAGAGATGGAATGAGCATCTACGGATTAGATAATGCACTTCGCGTGCCAATTTACGCCATTCATACCATAAAGATCAGAAAAATAATTATCATATTGAATTTAAAGGATTTAAATTTAACCCCTCTTCAGCTCATTCTTCACTGCTCCGACAGGTGTTTTTTAGCCCTGGTTTCAACCTGTCGCTTTAACACGACGCCATAAGCAGAAAAGATTTTTATCAAAAAAAATCAAACAGTTAAATGTCTCAAGCTGACGACAGTGACAAGCACCGCTGTCGTTGAAAAACAACATCCCAAAAAGCAGTGCTGAAATCGAGGGAGGGCAGAAAGTGAGAGGGCGCAAGTGCGGGAAAGTTTAAAACAGAAAGCAAAAAGCCCGTTCATTACTGAACGGGCTTTTCTGAAATTGGTCGGCGAGAGAGGATTCGAACCTCCGACCCACTGGTCCCAAACCAGTTGCGCTACCAAGCTGCGCTACTCGCCGATTTCTTGTTGCTGATATTACTGAATTTTTAAGCTTATGTCTATGTAAATATTAAAATTTATCAGACATTTTGTGTGGTGCGAAGAGAGGGACTTGAACCCTCACGTCCGTAAGAACACTAACACCTGAAGCTAGCGCGTCTACCAATTCCGCCACCTTCGCACAGTCACAAAACAGCTTTTAGTTCTTTACTTTACGCTGAGGTAAAGTGGGGTGGCTAATGGGACTCGAACCCACGACAACTGGAATCACAATCCAGGGCTCTACCAACTGAGCTATAGCCACCATTACTACTTTATTCACGCGGTAATCATACCACCGCAGCTCCTGCGCACAAAATTAATGGCGCGCCCGACAGGATTCGAACCTGAGACCTCTGCCTCCGGAGGGCAGCGCTCTATCCAGCTGAGCTACGGGCGCGTAGCGCCGTTGCGGGTGGGGATACTACGGTTTTAAACCCATCCTGTCTAGTGCTTTTTCGCAGAAATGTTGTGTTTGCTTACGCTTTGCTCACTCCTACACCGGAAAGGATTCTCTGTTGCCCTTTTCCAACGGTTATCGCCGACTTTTCAGCCGTTTTTCAGGTTGATGCCGTATTTAGCCTGTGGGTAAACACACTGCAGATTACATCTTGCCGGTATAGTAATAAACGACGAATTTGAGCAACTTCAGCTGACGGCCAATACGGCTCGGCTGGCTTAGCAAGCGATAAAGCCACTCCAGGCCAAGATTTTGCCAGACCTTAGGTGCACGCTTTACATGGCCAGTAAATACGTCGTAGGTGCCGCCTACGCCCATATACAGCGCTTGTGGATGCACTTTGCGGCAATCCCGCATCAGGATCTCCTGCTTCGGCGAGCCCATAGCTACCGTCACAATCGCCGCGCCACTGGCATGAATACGCTCGAAGAGCGCTTCACGCTGCTCTGGCGTGAAGTAACCATCTTGGGAGCCAACCAGGTTAACATTCCACTGGCTGCGTAGCTTCTGCTCGGTTTCTGCCAACACCTCAGGCTTGCCGCCGATCAGGAACACCGGCGTACCTTCCTGCCCGGCTCGTTGCATCAAGGCTTCCCACAGATCGGCCCCGGCCACGCGCGAAACCTCTGCCCCTGGGTATTTACGGCGGATCGAACGCACCATACTGATGCCGTCGGCATATTTATACTCTGCCGCATCCAGCAACGCATGCAGCGCAGGATCAGTTTCCGCCTTAAGGATTTTCTCCGCATTCATCGCGACCAGCGTGCCTTGTTTTACCCGACCAGCGTCGAACAGAAAATCCATGCACTGCGCCATATCACGGAAACCCCATAGGCTAAAGCCGCGTAACTCATACTTGGGAACCGAAATCTTTGCTTCCATTGTTTTATTACCTTTACTGAACGCGGCCCGCAGAGGGCAGCGTTGCGCGCTTACGTATTATCCGTGCCTTGATCAGGCCAGCGATATCAAACAACCAGTACAGCAATTTTGCCAGTATCAGGCAGACACCAAATATGATGCAGAAGAACACGACGCGTGAAACGAAAGAATCGACTCCTTCACGCGCCAACACGATGATATTGAACACCGCGCCGAAGCAAAAACCCTGCAAAATAGCCGCTTTAAAACGATTCTGCTCGTTTTTGCCCATTTCATACAGCCAGTCAAACCATTTGATGATCAACCCCACCACAATGGCACCTAGAGGGATAAACAGCACGCCCCCCATCACCACCAGCGAGCCGATCAAGGTAGGGGAAATGGCCAGCCCGGAATGGTTATCCAACACTTCCCAGGTAAAATAGTTGGCGCTATTCAGCACCAGATCGGGCCGCCCTGGCCACAACCAAGTAGGGATAAACACATAGAAATCACGCACGATCGGTGCCAGCCCCTGGAAATCGATCTTGTCGTAATTTTGCAGCAGTAACCCCAGGTTTTCCCACGGAGAGAAGGTATCGCGCGTCAGATACAAGAAAGTATAAAACGCTTCGGGGCCGCTCACGTCCAAGCTATAGCGTTTCAACGCCAGCCAGAACATGCCGACAATACCGAACACCCCAGCGGCCACCAGCATCCACAACGAAATCCAGCCGCGCACGATGCCGATAAACAGGAACAGCGAGAAAGCGATGATGATATTGGCACGGGTGCCACCGACGATCACATAGGTCAGAATGCCAAAGGCCACCGTCGCCGCCAGGAAGAAGAACCAGGCGCGCACGTCCTGCTTGAGAAAATAAACCACCAACATCGCCGGGATGAAGAAGTAGAAAAAGCGCTTGAGCGCCACCCCGGATACATCGCTGGAGAAGATCTGGCTATAGGAGTTCAGCTTGAACAACAAGAAACCGTTCTGCATAAAGAAAATGCCGACGGTGCCAATCGCCACCAGCGCCAGTAGCATCCAGGTAAGATGGGTTTCCACCCGATTCATGGTAAATATCGGCTTATGCTGCTGGTTGCTGCGCTTACGCAACCGCGTTTTGTAGCTGACATAGTAAATGGCGTAGAAACAGGTCGCAGAAAGAATGGCATACAGCAGGAATTCAACCGGCACCACCTGAACGTCAAACTGGAAGACCAGCAGACAAGTCAACGGAAAACCGAAATAAAACGTCAGTAAATAGAGCAGAGAAAAGAACACGTTAAAATTGAAACGGACACGCCGGAATTCCTGATAGGTCAGCGTCAACACAAACAGTGCCCCAATCAGGTAAACGACGAACAACCCGCCAAACTGAGCCAACGTCATGGATTCTCTCCCGCCACTTGCGCCAAGGCCTGCTGCCAGCCATCCACGTAGTTCGGATTAAAGAAGGCTATCGCATGTTTGTTCACCAAAGCCAACTGACGCTGTGACTCGCGGACAATGGCTTCATCCAGCGAATCGCCATAAAACAGGACCGGCAGGTGCTGCTCCGCCAAGTCCTGCCAGAAGGGGTTTTTGCGGCTGAGCACAAACGGCACGCCAAACTGTATCAACAGGCACAGAGTGCCGATACCCTGCTGTCGATCAAAGATAAAGTAACCGAGATCGCATTCGCGCAAGATATTCAGGTAATCATCAAACGCCACCTGCTGCGTCAACAGCTGCAGATGGTTTTCGCCAAACAGCGCCAGCCCGGCAGCACGCACCTGCTCAATGTAAGGCTCATTGTTGGCAGGATAACCCATAGGTACAATCACCCGCACATCGCGGCCAAACCGCTGATGAATCGCCTTCAGCGCCTCTATATGGCGGTTAGTACGATCCCCTGAATTCCCCACCAGAATGGTCAGCAGCCCGGTGCTGTTTTTCTGCACCTCGATGCCGGTCAGTTGAGGGTCCATGCGCGTCGGGAAGTATAGCAATGAGGCCGGAACACGCGGATGGCGCTGCTGGTAGTGAATCAGATCGCCACGCGTCGCAAATACGTGGCTTACCCGCCCCTGCGCGATGCGGCGCAGGATATAGAACAACCGGAACTTCCAACTGGTAGCATTCTCATACAGATCGGCCCCCCAGATATGCCAACTCACCTGATGGGCTTTGATTTTACCGCTCAGCAACGCCAGCCACAGCGCCGCGTTAAACTGACCATGCAGGAAAAAGCGGGTATGGCGATCGGCCTGAGCGCGAGCAATCACCGCCTCCGCCAGGCTTTTCTTGCCCGGAAAGGTTTCCACTTTCAGTGCAGAAAACTGGCCCAACGCCGCAGTATCCTTGGCGGCCACCATAAAATGGCACACCTGTTCAGCAGGCAAACGCTCTGCCAGCACGTCATTAAAGAAGCGCAGCACCGTATGATTATGATGCGGGATATCAGATCCCAGTACGTGAATCAGTGTGGTCATACTCGTCTACGATAGAGGATAAATACGCAGCTACAGAGCGCGAAATACACGATGTAGGTTGCCATATAGGCCTGTGCCGCCCCCAGCGCGCCATGCTGCGGGATCAGCCAGTGCGAGAACAGCGTCAGCAAGGCAAACTGGCTGACTTCCGTCAGAATATAAAAACGCAGGGATGCTTTGGCAATCACCAGGTAACCGAAAACGTAAGAGCCGACTTTCAGCACATCGCCAACCAGTTGCCAGGCAAACAGATCGCGCATCGCGACAAATTTTTCGGAGAACAGCAGCCAAATAGCGAAATCACGCAGCAACCACACGGTCAAACTGGCGGCAGCCACCGCGGGTAATACAAACTTCAGCGACCGCACAATCTCTTGCGAGATGGCGCTTTTTTCCTTCAGGCGCGACAGCGTTGGCAGCAAGTAAACGGTGAACGACGCAGTAATAAACTGCAGATAAGCATCGGAAATACTGCTTACCCCCTGCCAGATACCCACCTCATCCCAGCTGTAATGCGCTGCCAGCAGGTTACGCATCATCACATAGGCGACTGGCAGAGTCACTGAGGTGATCAGTGCCATAAGGGTGAACTTGCCTAAATGGCTGGCCAGCGCCTTATCCCACGCCAGCGCCAGATAGCGCAATGGCAGCATCTTGCGCCGCCACAGCAAGAAGCCGGCTGGCAGCACCACCAACGCAGGAACCAGGGCCAGACCGGCCAACGCCCCCTCATAGCCACCCAGCTTGAAACATAGGGTATAGGCCACCACGCCGATCAGGCTACCGCCGATCACCGCCAGTGCATTCCCCATGGCATCACGGTAGCCTTTCAGAATGGCCAGGAACAGGTTGGCGTAAGCAATCCCCATTTGGATAAACGCCACTGCCCGCACGACATTGATATAATCGGTATGGCCGAACAGCCCCATGCTTATCGGCTCGGCGGCGAACAGAAATACCAACGCTAATAGGGTGGAAAACCCCAGCACGATGCTGGAAGCAGTGCCCACCGCCATGCGCAACCGCTGAGGATCCTGATGATATTCCGCCACATACTTGGTAATACCGTTAAAAATCCCGGCGCCGGACAGCACGCCAAGAACGGTAATCAATTGGCGGAAATTACCCGCTTGCCCGACACCGCTGGGGCCAAAAGCCACCGCCAGCATTTTGACTACCAACAGCCCCACGCCAATTTTTATCAGCGTGGAGCCGGCCGTCCAAATCGATGCTTTTGCCAGCGACATATCAGGCCAGGTAGCTCAGGATGGTGGTAATCACCGTGCGTTGGTTAACATCAGACATGTTATAGAACAGCGGCAGGCGCACCAGACGCTCACTTTCTTTGGTAGTGAAACGGTCTTCACCAGCAAAGCGGCCAAACTTCTCACCCGCCGGGCAAGCGTGTAGTGGGATGTAATGGAATACCGTCATGATTTCGGCTTCTTTCAGGTAATCGATAAACGCCGTGCGATCCTGAACATCCTTGAGCTTAACGTAGAACATATGAGCATTATGCACACACCCCTCTGGGATTACCGGCAAGCTGATACGGCCTGCGTCAGCCAGCGGTTTGAATGCATCGTAGTAGTTCTGCCACAGCTTCAGGCGACGCTGGTTAATCTCTTCCGCAGCTTCCAATTGTGCCCACAGATAAGCCGCCTGCAGATCAGACATCAGATAGCTGGAACCGATATCGCGCCAGGTGTACTTATCAACCTGACCACGGAAGAACTGGCTGCGGTTGGTACCTTTCTCGCGGATCACTTCTGCACGATCGATCAGCGCCGGATCGTTAATCAGCGTTGCGCCACCCTCACCACCCGCGGTGTAGTTTTTAGTTTCATGGAAGCTGTAACAACCGATATGGCCGATAGTTCCCAACGCCCTACCTTTGTAAGTCGACATAACGCCCTGCGCGGCATCTTCAACCACGAACAGATTGTATTTTTTCGCCAGCGCCATGATGGTATCCATCTCGCAGGCTACGCCAGCATAGTGCACCGGCACAATCGCGCGGGTTTTATCGGTAATCGCCGCTTCGATTTTGCTTTCATCGATATTCATGGTGTCTGGACGTACATCAACAAACACCACTACCGCGCCACGCAGCACGAAGGCGTTGGCGGTAGATACGAAGGTGAAGCTCGGCATGATCACTTCATCACCCGGCTGAATATCCAGCAGGATAGCGGCCATTTCCAATGAAGCGGTGCAGGAAGGCGTCAGCAGCACTTTCGGGCTGCCGAAATGCTGTTCCATCCATTGCTGGCAGCGACGCGTAAAGCCACCGTCACCACAGAGTTTGCCGCTACCCATGGCAGCCTGCATGTAATCGAGTTCGGTACCAACAACCGGTGGGGCGTTAAATGGAATCATGTAAACCTCTGTAGAACCAATACGCGGTGCTTTCTATGATGGCACCGTGCCGTTGATAGAGCCGTAACGCGGCGATATTACTCATCTGGGTCGCAACCCACAGGCGTTGCAGCTCACGCTGCTGACACCAGGCGATCGCGGCAGCCATCAGCCGTGAACCAGCACCCTTTCCTTGTGCGCCCGGGAAGACTGCCAGCAGGCCGATACGAGCTTCGTGCTGGCCGATATCACGCAGGCTGACAAAACCTTCTGGCTGCCCATCGCTTCCCAGTACCAATAGACACTGATGATCGAAGGTTCCCAGCACCGCTTTTTCAATCCAAGTAGCGTAAAATCGCCCACTGTCCTGCGGCCCATACCAAGGAGCACGAAAACGGCTGGCGGCGAATACGCTGGCTGCGACACCACGTAATAGCGGGATATCTTCAGGTACCGCCGGGCGCAATGCCGTTAATGAAGCACTTTCCGTGCCAATCACCAGGGCTAAATCAACTTCACCTTCCACCAGCCGAAAACCTTGCCCAGCCAATGCGTCAGCTAAATCCAGTCGCTGTGCCGGTATTTTGGCCTGCACCAGCGCAAAAGCATCTAATTCCGCATCACCGAGCGGTGGCGCGGCGTCGTCAAACTGCAGCTTGGCGCTGGAGATATGGAAAAACTCGCTTTCCCAGCCCAAAGACTCAATATTGGCGTGGACGGACATGCAGTAAATCCAATAAATATTTACCATAGCCGGTTTTAGCCAGCGCCAGTGCCGCACGTCTTACGCCTTCATCGTCCAGCCAGCCGTTACGCCAGGCAATCTCTTCCAAGCAGGCAATTTTGAACCCTTGCCGTTTCTCTACCGTTTGGACAAAGGTACTGGCCTCAATCAGGCTGTCGTGAGTACCGGTATCAAGCCAGGCAAAACCGCGGCCCAGCAGCTCAACGCTCAGTTCACCACGCTCCAGATACATCTGGTTAATGCTGGTGATTTCCAGTTCGCCGCGCGGCGAAGGCTTCACCTGCTTGGCAAAATCCACCACCTGGTTGTCGTAGAAATAAAGCCCCGTAACCGCCCAGTTGGACTTTGGCTTAGCCGGCTTTTCTTCGATCGACAACGCACGGAAATTATCATCAAACTCCACAACGCCGAAACGCTCTGGATCCATCACCTGATAACCGAATACTGTCGCCCCTTTCAGGCCCGCGACCACATTTTTCAGTTTTGGGCTAAAGCTCTGCCCGAAATAGATGTTGTCGCCCAGCACCAAACAGGTCGGCTCGCCGGCAATAAACTCTTCGCCGATCAGGAATGCCTGTGCCAGCCCATCTGGGCTTGGCTGCTCTGCATAGCTGAGGTTGATACCAAACTCTTCACCGCTGCCAAGTAAGCGGCGGAATGACGGTAGATCTTCCGGCGTAGAGATAATCAAAACGTCACGGATCCCGGCCAGCATCAGCACCGAAAGCGGATAGTAGATCATCGGCTTATCGTAGATAGGGAGCAGCTGTTTCGAAACACCACGGGTAATCGGGTGCAAACGCGTCCCTGAACCGCCGGCAAGAATGATGCCTTTCATAATAACTCCTGAACTTACTGTAACAACGCGGCGCCTAAGCACTGCGCGTTCATCTGGATGGTGTTAATTCAGCCCTAAACGCTCACCCGCATAGGAACCATCTTGCACACGGCGCCACCAGGTTTCGTTACTCAGGTACCAAGAGACCGTTTTGCGGATACCGCTTTCAAAGCTTTCCTGCGGGCGCCAGCCCAGCTCACGCTCGATTTTCCCCGCATCAATGGCATAGCGCATATCATGGCCGGGACGATCTTTAACATAGGTGATCAGATCGCGGTAGTTTGCCACGCCTTGCGGTTTGTTCGGTGCCAGCTCTTCCAGCAGATCGCAGATCGCGTGTACCACTTCGATGTTCTTACGCTCGTTGTGTCCACCGATGTTATAGGTTTCCCCTATCACTCCTTCGGTCACGACCTGATACAGCGCACGGGCGTGATCTTCCACATACAACCAGTCACGCACCTGCGCGCCATTGCCGTAGACCGGCAGCGGTTTACCGGAAATAGCGTTCAGGATCACCAGTGGAATCAGTTTTTCTGGGAAGTGGTATGGGCCATAGTTGTTGGAACAGTTGGTCACCACCGTCGGGAAACCGTAAGTACGCAACCAGGCGCGCACCAGATGATCGCTCGACGCCTTAGACGCTGAATATGGGCTGCTCGGCGCATAAGGTGTGGTTTCAGTAAACAGGTCGTCAGTCCCGTGCAGATCGCCGTACACTTCATCGGTAGAGATATGGTGGAAGCGGAAGCCCTGCTTTTTCTCTTCTGCAAGCGCTTGCCAGTAATGGCGGGCAGCTTCCAGCATGGTGTAGGTTCCCACCACGTTGGTTTCAATAAATGCCGCCGGGCCGTCAATAGAGCGGTCAACATGGCTTTCTGCTGCCAGATGCATCACAAAATCAGGCTGGTACTGGGAAAATACCCGATCCAGCGCGGGGCGATCGCAGATATCAACCTGTTCGAACGCATAGCGCTCGCTGTCAGCCACGCTAGCCAACGACTCAAGATTGCCCGCATAGGTCAGCTTGTCCACCACCACCACGCTATCGGCAGTGCTGCTGATGATGTGCCTTACGACAGCGGAACCAATAAAACCGGCACCGCCGGTGACTAAAATACGTTTCAACGCCAGACCCCTTTGGTGTCGACAATCCAGGATTGCTTGATCTCTTCCGGCTTAATCGCCTTAAACTCTTTGTGATCGACCAACATCACGATCACATCAGCCTGTTGCAATGCGCTGGCAATATCCTTCAGCGTCACATGGCCCGCCAAGGACTTCGGCAACTGCTCAACGTTCGGCTCTACCGCCAGCGTTTCACCTACGTGCCAATCAGCAATCAGGTGTGCCACTTCTACGGCTGGGCTTTCACGCAAATCATCAATATTGGGCTTGAACGCCAAGCCAAAGCAGGCGATTTTCACTTCGGAAGCACGTTTATTGGTTGCTGCGAGGCAGTCGGCCACTGCGGCCTTCACACGTTCAACCACCCACAACGGTTTGCCATCGTTAACCAGACGCGCGGTATGGATCAGGCGTGCCTGCTGTGGGTTTTGCGCCACGATAAACCACGGATCAACGGCGATACAGTGCCCGCCAACGCCAGGGCCCGGCTGCAAAATATTGACGCGCGGATGGCGGTTGGCCAGGCGGATCAGTTCCCACACGTTGATCCCTTGATCGGCACAAATCAGCGACAATTCGTTAGCAAACGCGATGTTGACATCACGGAAGCTGTTTTCCGTCAGTTTGCACATCTCAGCGGTGCGTGAGTTGGTGATAACACATTCACCTTCAAGGAAAATCTTATACAGTGCGCTGGCGCGCGCGGAACATTTTGGCGTCATGCCACCGATCACGCGGTCATTCTGGATCAGCTCAACCATCACCTGGCCCGGCAATACGCGCTCAGGGCAATAGGCAATATTAACGTCAGCCTGCTCACCGGCATTCTGTGGGAAACTGAGATCGCTGCGCGCTTCGGCCAGCCATTGCGCCATCTGTTCGGTCGCGCCCACCGGTGAGGTGGATTCCAGAATCACCAGATCGCCTTTTTTCAGTACCGGTGCCAATGACTTAGCCGCCGCTTCAACATAGGCCAGATCGGGCTCGTGATCCCCTTTGAACGGGGTTGGTACTGCAATCAGGAAAGCATCTGCTGCCAGCGGTTTGGTCACCGCCTGCAGGAATCCCCCTTCAACCGCTTCCTTCACCACGCGATCCAGGTCGGGTTCCACAATATGAATCTGACCACGATTGATGGTATCTACCGCATGCTGATTAACATCTACGCCCACCACTTTTTTCTTGCGGGAAGCAAACGCCGCCGCCGTTGGCAAACCAATGTAACCCAGGCCAATAACTGAAATAGTGTTAAAACTCATAGTGTCACCTGATGATTCTTTAAAGCTTCGAGGATACGCTGGCAGGCATGCCCGTCACCGTAGGGGTTATGCGCCCGGCTCATGGCGTGATATTCGTTTTCGTCCGTCAACAGCCGAGTCACTTCGTCGACAATTTTAGCCACATCCGTTCCCACCAACCGCACCGTTCCGGCATCAACCGCTTCTGGTCGCTCCGTGGTATCGCGCATCACTAGCACCGGTTTACCCAGTGACGGAGCCTCTTCCTGAATACCGCCTGAGTCGGTCAGAATCAGGTAAGAGTGGGTCATCAGATAAACGAAGGGCAAGTAGTCCTGCGGATCGATCAGCATGATGTTGTCGATACCTTTCAAGATGCGATTGACCGGTTCGCTGACGTTAGGATTAAGGTGTACAGGGTAAACCACCTGCACGTCTGGATGCTGGCGGGCAATTTCTGCCAGTGCGCTGCAAATGCGCTCGAACCCACCGCCGAAGCTTTCGCGACGGTGGCCGGTCACCAGGATCAACTTCTTGCTGGCATCCAGGAAGGGGTAACGCTGATCGAGGCTATTACGTAATACTTCGTCACTCAGGACGCGATCGCGCACCCATAACAAGGCATCTATCACCGTATTGCCAGTGACGAAAATATGGTCATCACGCAGCGATTCCCGCAGCAGATTCAGCCGCGAGTTTTCGGTCGGTGCGAAATGGTACATCGCCAGATGGCCCGTCAGTTTGCGGTTTGCCTCTTCAGGCCATGGAGAGTAGAGATTACCGGTACGCAGGCCGGCTTCCACATGCCCAACCGGAATACGCTGATAAAACGCTGCCAAACTGGTCGCCATAGTCGTGGTGGTATCACCGTGAACCAGCACCACATCGGGTTTGAAATCTTCCAGAACACCCTTCAGTCCTTCCAGGATGCGGCAAGTGATTTCACTCAGCCCCTGCCCAGGTTTCATGATATTCAGGTCGTAATCCGGTACAATTTCAAACAAACGCAATACCTGATCCAACATCTCACGATGCTGTGCCGTAACGCAGACTCTTGATTCAAAGGCTGCATCCTGAGCCAGAGCATGTACCAGAGGAGCCATTTTGATGGCTTCCGGCCTGGTGCCAAAAACAGTCAACACTTTCACAGCGAATCTCTTTTGGTCGGTGAACCGCAGGCGAACCTGCAAACTGGGCGCTTAAGCGCCCATCAGCAAAATAATGATCTTTTTTAATTGCGTGGCCGACGAGCCAAAGCAACACCAGCGCCAACCAGAGCACCAATTGCGCCCCACATAATCAGCCAGAATACGCGGCGTGGGCTATCACGTTTAACCGGCTCTTCCGGCGTACGCAGATAGCGATAGGTCTGGAACTTGGCATCCAGCGTAGGGCCAACGTTCAACGTTGCCAGCATGGCGCGGTTCTGATCGTAATCCAGATCGTACGTTGGGCCAGAAGCCTGTAACCCTTCAAGACGAGCCTGAAGCATTGGCTTGCCCAATAGGAACAAATCGGAGTCAGGTAATTGTTCTGCTGGCGTATCAGTCTGGCTACGGCTAATTCCCTGTTGTTCAGCGATTTTCAGCGCCTGCTGCACGGTTTTAAGCTCGCGTTGGTAAACCGCATCTGCAACCGCTTCCTGGCGTTTGACCTGTGCATTCATCGACGTAGTACGCGCCGCCCAAGCCCCCTGGATTTCCTCATTCAGATGCTGTGCTGCCCGGTGACTGGCAAATGCTACATACTGCCGCAACAGGCGGTTGGAATCCGGCGCTGTTTCTGCCGTCAGCTTCACGCTGTCGTTAAGCACTTTTTTGTCGTCACGCGGAGTGAACAGAATATTGTTAATCAGATCGTCGAGCAATGCCGCATCTGCGCGCGCATCCCCTTCCTGACGCTGCTTGTAGTAATCGCTTTGCAGCCAGAAGTCGCGGCGCGTGTCGTAAGCCGCTAGCTGCATAATGAATTCATTATAGGCTTCATCGGCAATTCCCGGCTTATCGCCTGCCACTGCCGGCACGGTGCGCATGTCGAGGTTACGCAGGAACTGCTGCTGGGAGTAATAGCCCCCCAACGCATTCACCGTAGGTTTGTCGGTGATCGCCGTCGCACTCCATTCTTGCTTAACCAGATAAGAGACGATCAGTGCCACAGCGGCAAACAACACCGCAAAACCGATAATCCATTTCTTACCGCGCCACAGCGTGCAACACAAACCACGAATGTCGAGTTCATTATCGACTACCGGGGTATTTTTTTCAGACGTTGTCTCAGGATTCATCACTGCCCAAAAGCCTCAGGTTAAGGTACTTGCTTATTGTTCGTTGCATTTCGAATACGGCGCTTCATACGTTTGATATAACGCGCGACGCGCCATGCACGTTTGATGCAATAGCCATACAAGAAAAAGGCAAGCAAAAATAGTGCCAACATTACCCATTCAGGGATAAACGTCAGACGTTCGCCAAGTACGCCAATCGCCGCCAGAATCGCGGCAGCCAGCGTAATCAGAACAAAAGCCTGGCGGGACGTAAAGCCTGCACGCATGATCAAATGATGGATATGCTGGCGATCGGGAGAAAACGGGCTCATCCCTTTGCGCAGACGACGATACATGATAGCGATCATATCCATCAATGGTATGGCAATAATCCACAGCGCCGTTACCGGCCTGATAGGATGATTTGCCCCTTGGGAACTTTGCAGCAACACCCAGATCGCCGTAAAGCCAATCAGCGTACTGCCTGCATCTCCCATAAATACTTTGTATCGGCGGCCCAATAAGCCAAGGTTAAGCAAAATGTAGGGGATGATCGCTGCCAGCATGGCAAAGCACCAGAAAGCGAGCGCAGTATGGCCACTCAAATATAGCAGCGACCCCAATGCCCCAAACGAAACGCAGGAAAGGCCGCCAAGCAGCCCGTCGATACCATCAACCATGTTGAACGCATTGATCGCTGCCCACACCGCAAATAGAGTAACCAGATAGCCAAACGGCCCCAACAGCATTTCCCAGCCGCCAAACACATAACCGAAGCTTCGCAGGTAGAGGCCAGCAAACACCATCATGGCAATGCCGACCAGAGCCTGGATAGTGGCGCGTATTTTAACGCTAATGTCGAAACGATCGTCCAGCGCCCCGACAAACACCAAGACTCCCGCACAAGCGAGATACAGTTTAGCGTGAGCAATCGGTTGATCGGAAATCAGGAAGGCAAAACAGAGACCTGCATAAACAGAAATACCGCCAACAAGAGGGATTAAACCCTGGTGACGTTTGCGATAGTTAGGTTTATCAACCAAACCTATCTTTTTTGCTACCTTGCGGGCAACAAATAGAAAAGCCAGAGAAAACAGGAAAACAAAAAGAATTTCAGTACTCATAGTGAGTAAGTTCACAGTTAACAAATCTCTGAAGAAGATGAGGCAGCTTAACATGGGTAAAAACAGCACCATAGGCAAAAGCTACCTTTCAGTCATTTCTTATGACAACCACCAATCAAAACTATATCCCTTTCACACAAAACAGCAGAGACGTTAGCCGCAGTTCCAAGCATTTGGGGATATCTATGTCTAGGTCAATACTTCAACGCATGAACAACCTAGACAGACATAAATAAGACAAATTCTCAATAAGCCACAAGAAAAACCCACTTTCCCTTTACCGCTACTTATCGTATCCGCCAAAAGCGAAAAACGCCACGACTAGGCGTGGCGTTCCCCAAATTTTTTACTGAATTACGAACGTTTCATCATGTCAAAGAATTCATCATTAGTCTTGGTCATTGCCAACTTATTAATGAGGAATTCCATCGCGTCGATCTCACCCATCGGGTGAATAATCTTGCGCAGGATCCACATTTTCTGCAGCTCTTCAGACGTGGTGAGCAACTCTTCTTTACGAGTACCGGAACGGTTGTAGTCAATAGCAGGGAACACGCGCTTCTCGGCGATTTTACGCGCCAAGTGCAATTCCATGTTGCCGGTACCTTTAAATTCTTCGTAGATCACTTCGTCCATTTTGGAACCGGTATCTACCAGCGCGGTGGCGATGATGGTCAGGCTACCGCCTTCCTCCACGTTACGTGCCGCACCGAAGAAACGCTTCGGACGGTGCAGGGCGTTGGCATCCACACCACCGGTCAGCACTTTACCTGAAGCCGGTACCACGGTGTTGTAGGCACGCGCCAGACGGGTGATCGAATCCAGCAGGATGATAACGTCTTTCTTATGCTCAACCAGACGTTTGGCCTTCTCGATGACCATTTCTGCCACCTGCACGTGGCGGGATGCGGGTTCATCAAAAGTGGAAGCGATAACTTCACCTTTTACCAAGCGCTGCATCTCGGTCACTTCTTCCGGACGTTCATCGATCAGCAACACCATCAACACGCAGTCAGGGTGGTTGTAAGCAATGCTCTGCGCAATATTTTGCAGCAGCATGGTTTTACCAGCCTTCGGTGGTGCCACAATCAGGCCACGTTGACCACGGCCAATCGGAGCAGCCAGATCCAGAACGCGCGCCGTCAGATCTTCTGTGGAGCCATTGCCACGCTCCATCCGCAGACGGGAATTGGCGTGCAGCGGCGTGAGGTTTTCGAACAGGATTTTGTTACGGGCGTTTTCCGGCTTGTCGTAGTTGACTTCGTTGACTTTCAACAGAGCAAAATAGCGCTCGCCTTCTTTTGGCGGACGAATCTTACCGGAAATGGTGTCACCTGTGCGGAGGTTGAAGCGGCGAATTTGGCTGGGGGAAACGTAGATATCATCAGGGCCGGCGAGGTAGGAACTGTCTCCAGAGCGGAGGAAACCAAATCCATCCTGCAATATCTCCAACACGCCATCGCCGAAGATATCCTCTCCGCTTTTCGCATGTTGCTTAAGTATAGAGAAGATAATGTCCTGCTTGCGCAGGCGGGCCAGGTTTTCCAGCCCCATATTTTCGCCGAGAGTAATCAGCTCAGAAACCGGCGTATTCTTTAATTCGGTAAGATTCATAGTGGTGGGTTCTTAAACTCGGGGTATGTCTCGAACTAATATCGTGAATGGTATGGCAGCGAGATGCGTGCCTGTTTACTGGACGTTCGATCGCCGGGCCACAGAGCTGTCACGGTAAGAGATGGCTTACAATGGACGCACGCGCTAACGGTCTAGGATCGAAGGTGCCTTAAAACTGATTTTTGCAAAACCGTTTGATTGTCGAAACATGGGCTGAGTTCATACGTAATGGCAACGCCGATGATTCAACATAGAGTAAAGCTTAGATTCAAACTCTTTAGATTTAATACTTAGGGCAAGTTCTATATGCAGTGTGGCTAAACTTAGCACGCTTCTTGGCAGGCGTCTAGCGGTGAATTACACATCCCCTCCAGACGCCCATCGCAGGGCTTCCCGCCCGATTACAGATTCGCGTTCAGAAAATCTTTGAGCTGGCCTTTGGACAACGCCCCCACTTTGGTGGCAGCCACTTCACCATTTTTGAACAGCAACAGCGTAGGAATGCCACGGATACCGTATTTCGGTGCGGTAGCTGGGTTTTGATCGATATTCAGCTTGGTGATGGTCAACTTGCCCTCGAACTCTTCGGCAATCTCATCCAGGATCGGAGCAATCATCTTGCACGGACCGCACCATTCAGCCCAGAAATCAACCAGAATTGGCCCTTCGGCTTTCAGCACATCGGTA
>NZ_MOXD01000011.1:0-24274 GCF_001976145.1 Serratia oryzae | reverse complement strand
GTTCTACTCCACAGGATTAGGTCTACCTTGTAAGTGTTGGCCTAGTATAACCAACCCAAGGTGATTTTATTTCACCGCGTTTATTTCAACGGATGTGCTTTCGTAAAGCAATAGTTAGCTGATATTCTACCACACTATGAGCAAAACACACTTGACCGAACAGAAGTTTTCCGACTTCGCCCTGCACCCGTTAGTCCTTGAAGCCCTTGAGAAAAAAGGGTTTCACCATTGCACGCCCATCCAGGCGTTAGCATTGCCGCTCACGCTCTCTGGGCGTGACGTTGCAGGTCAGGCGCAAACCGGTACCGGAAAGACGCTGGCATTTTTAGCGTCTACTTTTCACTATTTACTGTCCCATCCGGCAAAAGAAGGTCGCCAGACCAATCAGCCGCGCGCCTTGATCATGGCGCCAACGCGTGAACTGGCAGTACAGATCCATTCCGATGCCGAAGCCCTTTCGCAATCCACCGGTTTGAAGCTGGGCCTGGCTTATGGCGGTGATGGCTACGACAAACAACTCAAAGTGCTGGAAGGCGGTGTGGATATCCTGGTTGGGACCACGGGCCGTTTAATCGATTACGCCAAGCAGAACTATATCGATCTGGGTGCGATCCAGGTGGTGGTTCTGGATGAAGCCGACCGTATGTATGATCTGGGCTTTATCAAAGATATCCGCTGGCTGTTCCGCCGTATGCCTGCGGTCGGTCAGCGTCTGAATATGCTGTTCTCTGCCACGCTGTCTTACCGCGTTCGCGAACTGGCGTTCGAGCAGATGAACAATGCTGAGTATGTGGAAGTCGAACCAGAACAGAAAACCGGCCATCGGATCCAAGAAGAGCTTTTCTACCCTTCCAACGAAGAAAAAATGCGTCTGCTGCAAACTCTAATTGAGGAAGAGTGGCCGGATCGCTGCATTATTTTTGCTAATACCAAGCACCGCTGTGAAGACATCTGGGGCCACTTGGCTGCCGATGGTCACCGTGTCGGGCTGTTGACTGGCGATGTGGCGCAGAAAAAACGCCTGCGTATTCTGGATGACTTCACCAAAGGCAACCTGGATATTCTGGTCGCCACCGACGTTGCTGCCCGCGGCCTGCATATTCCACTGGTGACTCACGTTTTCAACTACGATCTGCCGGATGATTGTGAAGACTACGTACACCGTATCGGTCGTACCGGTCGCGCAGGTGAAAGCGGCCACTCCATCAGCCTGGCCTGCGAAGAATACGCGCTGAACCTGCCGGCGATCGAAACCTATACCGGTCACAGCATTCCGGTAAGTAAATACAACAGCGATGCGTTGCTGACCGATCTGCCTGCCCCAAAACGCCTGGTGCGTCCACGCGGCAACAACGCCCCGCGTCGTAACTCAGCGCCACGCCGCGGCGGTGCACCGCGTAACAACCGTAAACGTTCAGGCTGACAGGTTACTATGCCCGCTTCCAGCACCCTTTATGCCGCCATCGATCTCGGCTCCAACAGCTTCCATATGTTGGTGGTACGTGAGGTGGCTGGCAGCATTCAGACCCTGGCACGCATCAAACGCAAAGTGCGCCTGGCTGCCGGGTTAGATCGGCAGAATCACCTGTCGCATGAGGCCATGCAGCGTGGCTGGCAATGCCTGCGGTTGTTTTCAGAGCGTTTGCAGGATATTCCGCGTGAGCAGATCCGCGTAGTGGCTACCGCAACCTTGCGGTTGGCCAGCAATGCCGATGAATTCCTGCTCACCGCGCAAGAGATTCTGGGTTGCCCAGTGCAGGTAATCAGTGGTGAAGAAGAAGCCCGCCTGATTTACCACGGTGTCGCACACACCACCGGTGGCCCGGATCAACGCCTGGTGGTAGACATTGGTGGTGGTAGTACGGAACTGGTCACCGGCACGGGTGCGCAAGCCGCACAGCTCTATAGCCTGTCGATGGGCTGCGTCACCTGGCTTGAACGTTTTTTCAGCGATCGTAATCTGGGGCAAGAAAACTTTGAGGCGGCGGAGTTAGCCGCGCGCGCAATGGTGCGCCCCATCGCACCACAGCTGCGTCAACAAGGCTGGCAGATTTGCGTCGGCGCTTCCGGCACCGTGCAAGCGTTGCAGGAAATCATGGTGGCTCAGGGAATGGATGAGCGTATTACGCTGCCTAAACTGCGCCAACTGAAACAGCGCGCCATTCAGTGTGGCAAGCTGGAAGAACTGGAAATTGAAGGCCTTACGCTAGAGCGCGCGCTGGTATTCCCAAGCGGCCTGTCGATACTGCTAGCGATTTTCCAAGAACTGAACATTGAATGCATGACGCTGGCCGGCGGTGCGCTGCGCGAAGGTCTGGTGTACGGCATGCTGCATTTACCGGTCGAACAGGATATTCGCAGCCGTACTCTACGTAATCTGCAACGGCGCTATATGTTGGATACCGAGCAGGCAGAACGCGTCAGCCAGCTTGCCATGAACTTTTCTTTGCAGATCGCCAACGAATGGCAACTGGATGCGCGATGTCGCGAGCTACTGCATGCGGCCTGCCTGATCCACGAAATCGGCCTCAGCGTTGACTTCAAGCAGGCTCCGCAACATGCCGCCTATCTGATCGGTCATCTGGATTTACCCGGCTTTACTCCCGCACAGAAGAAGCTGTTGGCTACTCTGCTGCAAAACCAGAGCAATACCATTGACCTGCCGCTGCTGAGTCAGCAAAACGCCGTTCTGCCGCGTATGGCACAGCGTTTGTGCCGAATTCTGCGTTTAGCCATCATCTTTGCCAGCCGTCGTCGTGACGATACCTTGCCTGCGGTGCGTTTGCGCGCCAACGATGAAGAACTGTACCTAACCCTGCCACCTGGCTGGCTAGAGCAGCATCCGCTGCGTGCCGAAACGCTGGAGCAGGAGAGCCATTGGCAGAGTTATGTCCACTGGCCGCTGTTCCTGGATGAACAACACTGACGCGATCGCAGGGCGCTCACGGCGCCCTGTCTGTTTAATTCCCGCCTTTGGCTTTCGCCAGCATGGCTTTCACACTGGCTAGATGGCTCTGCCCTTTTTGCATCCGTTCCTCTGGGCTGATGACCTTGCGTTCCGTCTCCCAGGCTAAATCATCCTGCGGTAGCTCCAACAGGAAGCGGCTCGGTTCAGGGCGCACCAGTTCGCCATACTGGCGACGTTCGCGACACAGCGTAAAAATCAGCTCTTTTTGGGCGCGAGTGATGCCGACATAGGCCAAACGCCGCTCCTCATCGACATTATCCTCATCAATACTGCTCTGATGCGGCAATAGCCCCTCTTCCATGCCCACCAGGAACACATAGGGGAATTCCAATCCTTTGGAAGCATGCAGCGTCATCAACTGCACCTGATCCGACTCTTCATCACTTTCGCCGCGCTCCATCATATCGCGCAGGGTAAAGCGGGTAACCACCTGCGTCAGCGTCATGGCTTCATCCAGCTCGCTGCCCTCTAGCATCTCGGTCATCCAGCCAAACAGCGTGTTGACGTTCTTCATACGCATTTCAGCCGCTTTCGGGCTGGGGGAGGTTTCAAACAGCCAGCTCTCGTAATCGATGCCGTGGATCAAATCGCGCACTGCCGCCACCGGTTCACGCTCCACCAACTGGGCGATTCCGGCCAACCAGTGCGTGAAACGTTGTAACGACTCCAGTCCACGGCCGGTCAAATGCTGGCCCAAGCCGAGATCGAAACTGGCGCGAAACAGGCTCTTGTTGCGCTGGTTAGCCCACTCACCCAGCTTTTGCAACGTGGCCGAACCGATTTCTCGCTTCGGAGTATTAACAATGCGCAGAAAAGCACTGTCGTCATCCGGGTTGGTCAACACGCGCAGGTAAGCCAGCAAATCCTTGATTTCCGGGCGGGAGAAAAACGAGGTTCCACCCGAAATCTTGTACGGGATCCGGTTCTGCATCAGCATTTTTTCAAACAATCGTGACTGATGGTTCCCGCGATAGAGGATCGCATAATCGCCGTAATGGGTTTTCTTCACAAAATGGTGGGCGATCAGTTCACCCACCACTCGTTCAGCCTCATGATCTTCATTGTTGGCAGTGATAACCTTCAGTTCTTCGCCATAGCCCAACTCGGAAAACAGGCGTTTTTCAAATACGTGCGGATTATTGGCAATCAGAATGTTGGCCGCTTTGAGGATACGCTCGCTAGAACGGTAATTCTGCTCCAGTTTAACCACCCGTAAGTGAGGAAAGTCTTCCTGCAGCAACACCAGGTTCTGCGGGCGCGCCCCGCGCCAGGAATAAATCGACTGATCGTCATCGCCTACCACGGTAAAGCGCGCGCGCTGGCCAACCAACAGCTTAACCAACTCGTATTGGCTGGTATTGGTATCCTGATACTCATCCACCAACAGGTAACGAATACGGTTCTGCCAGCGCTCACGCACTTCTTCATTGCGTTGCAGCAATAGCGTCGGCAGCAGGATTAAATCGTCAAAATCCAGCACGTTGCAGGCTTTCATATGGTCATCGTACAGCCCGTAACAGTGAGCAAACAGCTTATCGCGTTCGGAACGTGCCAATCCCATCGCCCGCTGCGGATCCACCAGATCGTTCTTCCAGTTGGAAATGGTCGAAATCAGCTGTGCTACCAAGGTTTTATCGTTTTCCAGCCATTTTTCAGTCAGTTCTTTCAATAATGCCAACTGATCCTGATCGTCGAACAGCGAAAAGTTGGACTTCATCCCCAGCGCCACATATTCCCGCTTGATCACCTCCAGCCCCAGAGTATGGAAGGTGGAGATCATCAGCCCACGTGCCTCTTTGCGCCCCAGGGTTTGTGCCACACGCTCTTTCATCTCGCGCGCGGCCTTGTTGGTAAAGGTCACTGCAGCGATGTGCCGTGCCTGATAACCACATTGGTGGATAAGATGAGCGATTTTATTGGTGATCACGCGCGTTTTGCCGGAACCGGCACCGGCCAGCACCAGGCAGGGCCCGGTAACGAATTCGACGGCTTGTTGTTGGCTGGGATTTAATCGCATGGCGCTTTATTGCTCGGTTGTCATCACGTGGGGGAAAGGATTGTAGCAGAAAGCGCCAGCGAGATTTAGCAGGTATAATGACGGCAATTTCTGCATGACTGAACGGATAAAATGATGGCTAAAACGGCCTGTGCCCTGCACATCTTGGTAGATAACGAAAAGCTGGCCAACGAGCTGCTGGCCAAACTCAAGCGTGGTGTCAGCTTCGACACGCTGGCACGCAAGTATTCAAGCTGCCCATCAAAGCGCAACGGCGGCTCACTGGGGGAATTCAACAAAGGCACCATGGTGGCAGCTTTTGATAAGGCGGTATTCAGCATCCCATTGCTGAAACCCTACGGCCCGGTGAAAACCCAGTTTGGTTACCACATCATCAAGGTGCTATACCGCAATTAAACTCAGGGGCAGCGTTCTGCCCCTGATTGCCTTACGGAGCGCTAGTTTCCACCGCCGCGGCATCAGCTGGTTTAGCTTCTTCGCTGACGGCCGCCGGAGCAGGCATCATGATACCGTTGTAGGTTTCCTGCAGTTGTTTCATGTTCATCTCAGGCTCGCCTTTCGGCTGCATCAGCACCAGCGTTGCATCCTGCGACAGTTGTAACTTCAGTTCCTGATTCAACGCTTCCAACGTCAGCGAGGAAAGAAACGCCTGACGGAGTTTCTGATACTGTTCCGGGGCAATATCCACCACCCCACTCTGCTGCGAACGCAGGCGCTGGCTCATCAGGATATCGGTATCCGTGCGAGCATAGGTGGCAAACAGCTTGCTCAACTGCTCGTTTTTCTGCGCCAACAGTGCATTAAACTCATCTTTCGAGAAGCCGTTTTTGCGCAGATTAGCTAATTCACGGGCAATGAATGCCAAACCGGTATTCAGGTTTTCATTAGGTGAATTCAGATGGATCGCACACTGTGCACGCTGGTACTGCACCCGGCAGTCGAAACCCAACTGGATATTTTTCTGTTCGCTCTTCTGCAGCACTTGCTGGATATGCCAGAACAAGGCTTCACGCGCGATGTCGCTACGCCAGTAGCGGCTCAGGCTTTGTGAGTCACGAATCGGGTGCCAAGGTGAATCCCACATGATCGACAGCGTATCCTGCTTCACCTGCTCGCTGATCAGGCTCACTGGCTGCGGTGGTAACGGTGTCAGGGTCGGCATAGTCGCTGGCGTTTCACGTTTGCCTTTCAGCGGTGAAAACGCTTTATTGATCTGCTCACCCAAGCTGCGACTATCGACCTTCCCCACCACGTACAACGTCATCACGTCTGGGGTATACCATTGTTGATAAAATTTCTTCAGTTCATCAATATTGATTGGCTGTTTAACCTGTTGGCCCGGATCGTGCGCCAACAGCGTTGAGTCTTTCAGGCGATAACGCCACCAGGAATCTTTGGGATCGGGCGGGAAAGTGCCGATAGGATCGACACCGGAACTCATCACGCCCTGTACCGTGAGCTCATCAATCGCCAACTTGCCTGAAGTATCGGCCAGCCAGGTGAGTGCCTCTTTCAACAGATCGGGGCGATTATTCGGCAGGCTCAGATTGTACAGAGTGAAATCATAAGAGCTGATGGCAGGCGGCAATGGCCGTTCGCCGTCAACGCTCTGCTGCCACAGTGAACGTAACTGTGGTTCGGTAAAACTCTCGCTGCGTGCGATCGCAATGCGTGGCAACAGATGGGCAAAACCGATCTGCTGAGAAGATTCCATCAGCGATCCGGTATTAACCATTAACCGCAGTTCAACGCGATCGCTCGGCCGCTGAGGTGTATCAAGAATCTGCCAGGAAAACCCGTTCTCCAGTTGCCCCTGCTGCCAGGCCGGATCCGGTTGTAGTGCTTCAGCCTGCACGCTGCCGCTGGCCGCAACCAACAGTAGCCCACCCACTAAAAGATGAATTCTGGTGCCCTGCATGTGAACCCCTACTTAATGACTATCCAATTTTTATAGGTAAATACGGATATTCCGTTCAATGGAATACTAGGCTGCGCCCAAATTCGTGCGTGGCACAGTCTACAATAACGCCCTGAGTTTCACCGTAAGGCGCAAAGCGGGAAGTGTACCATTCTGTTAGACCGCACGCCTTTGCGGATGTCACTCATCAGAGTGAAAAATAATGGATAGTCGAGTTTTAAGCGCGAAAAGTGTCTAAGTGGCGAGGAAAAACACCATCGGCTGCGGTTGCAGCCGATGTTTTAACAGGAAAAATCAGGCAGAAGGCAGTGTTTTATCAACAGGTACGGCATCGGGTTTTTGATTCAGCGTGTCGCGCAGCTGTTTTTCATCCAGTTGGTTGCACCACTTTGCCACCACTACGGTTGCAACACCGTTACCCACCAGGTTGGTCAGGGCACGCGCTTCTGACATAAAGCGGTCGATACCCAGAATCAGCGCCAAACCGGCCAGCGGCAAATGGCCCACTGCCGAGATGGTGGCAGCCAGAACAATAAAACCACTCCCGGTAACACCTGCCGCCCCTTTCGAAGACAACAATAGCACCACCAGCAGCGTCACCTGATGCATGATATCCATATGGGTGTTAGTCGCCTGAGCAATAAACACTGCCGCCATGGTCAGATAGATCGAGGTGCCATCCAGGTTGAACGAATAGCCCGTTGGAATCACCAAGCCAACGACCGATTTCTTGCAACCCAGTTTTTCCATTTTATCGAGCATGCGTGGCAACACCGACTCGGAAGACGAAGTACCGAGCACGATCAGCAACTCTTCTTTGATATAGCGAATAAATTTGAAGATGTTGAAGCCGTTGTAGCGGGCAATGGAACCGAGCACCACCACCACAAACAGTAGACAGGTGATATAGAAACAGGCAATCAGTTGGCCCAGTTGCACCAGCGTACCCACGCCGTATTTACCGATGGTAAACGCCATGGCACCGAAAGCACCCAGCGGGGCCAAGCGCATGATCATGTTGATAATGCCGAAGATCACACGTGAGAAACTCTCAATCACGTTGAAGATCAACTGGCCTTTCTCACCCAAGCGGTGCAGGGCAAAACCGAACAGCACGGCAAACAGCAGCACCTGCAGGATGTTGCCACTGGCGAATGCGCCAATCACGCTACCTGGGATAATATCCAGCAGGAAAGGAATGATCCCCTGTTGCGACGCCTGTTCTGCATAAACGGCAACCGCTTTGGCATCCAGCGTGCCAGGATCGACGTTCATCCCGGCACCGGGTTGCACCAGGTTAACGATCACCAGGCCGATCAGCAGCGCCAAGGTACTGACAATTTCAAAATACAGTAGCGCTATCGCACCGGTACGGCCAACAGCCTTCATGCTTTCCATCCCCGCGATGCCGGTCACCACGGTACAGAAAATCACAGGTGCGATAATCATTTTGATTAATTTAACAAATCCATCACCCAGTGGTTTCATCTGGGCACCGAGATCAGGGTAGAAATGGCCAAGCAGGATACCCAGCGTAATCGCTGTCAGCACCTGAAAATAGAGGCTCTTAAAAATTGTTGTTTTCATATGAAATCCTTTGGGGGGAGACAACGCGGCAGGCAGACACTCACTCGTCCGTCCTGTTTATCGCTTGCGCGAAAAATAACACCCACATAACAACATGGAAATAATTTGTTGCACCCAATGGCGTCTATTGATACGAATTTAAGAACTGAAACGCGTCAGCTAAGCTGCAAAACTGAAAGATACGTAAGCTTTTCTTTGCACTAACGCAAAAGAGGTAGGAATGAAGTGCGATTTTCGGACACCGTAAAAGTACCGGTAGATAACGAAAAGAGTTATTGTACGGGCGGGCAGAATCGGGCTTCAAACGCCTCACGGGCCAAGGGTTCAGCAAACAGAAAACCCTGACCGTAACGAATACCGTGCTGCAGAAGCCAGTCGCGCTGCGCGTCGGTTTCCACCCCTTCCGCCATTATCGGCAGATTGAGCACGCCAGAGATAGAGCTGATGATACGTACTATCGCATCATCCTGCGGCAGGCCATCAATAAAACTCTTGTCTATTTTAATCAAATCGATCGGCAAGCATTTGAGATGGTTCAGGTAATTCAGGCTGGAATAACCCATACCAAAGTCATCCAAGACGATCGACAAACCCAAATCATGCAGTTCACGCAACAACCCCAGCACCTGTTCAAGATCGTTAATGCGCACGGTTTCCGTGATTTCCAACTGCAGTTTACCCGGGTCGATCGGATGCTGAACTAACAGTTGTTTCAAGTGTGAGATAAAATCTTGCTGCAGCAGCTGAAGCACAGAAATATTCACCGCCAGCGGCAGTTTAATTCCCTGATGCTGCCACCGCGCCAGAATACGGCAGGACTCTTCCAACACCCAGTTGCCGAGCGGGACAATTACGCCCAACTCTTCTGCTAACGGGATCACTTCCGCTGGCAACACCAGGCTGCCATCGCGTTGCGGCCAGCGTAACAGCGCCTCAGCCCCCAGTACCTGATGGGTTTGCATGTCCACCTGCGGTTGCAGAAACAGCGTAAACTGACGCTGCTCAATCGCCAGCAGGATCTCGCTTTCCTGTGTCAGCCTCTTTTGCGTTCTTTCCGTCAAGCTTGGCTCAAAGAACAGGATTTGGTTCTTACCTTCGCGGTGTGCCGCCATCATGGCCGAAGTGGCACTACGCAGCAGTTGTTCAGCACTGTCCCCAGGATGTGAGAAATGAGCAATACCGATGCTGGCACTCGGCCTCAGCGACATTTGCTGCAGATTCAGCGGGCTATTGATCTCCACCATAATGCGTTTCGCCAACTGCATGGCATGGAGCGGCTGTTCAATATTCTTCGCCAGAATAGCAAACTCCGCGTTACTCAACTGCGCCAGTACACAATCAGAACCGATAGCATTGCGCAGTTTTTTTACCATCACCAGCAACAGCGTTTCACGCTTGGACGGGCTGAGCACACCCGACACTTCGTGTAATGTTTCAATCCCAACCACCAGCAGGTTAAAACGCGCCGGGTGCGTTTTAGAGGCCATGTGTTGTTCAAGCAACGCGGTAAACAACACCGAGTTGGGCAATTCGGTAACCGAGTTACGGGTGCTGAGGCGGCTCATTTCTGTATGCGCTTTAGCCAGCATCTGCTGATTGCGGTTGTAATTTCGTACCAGCAGACCCAGCTCATCATCCTGGTGGTGAGCGGGCAACATCAGTTGGTGATAAGGCATATCTTCTGGAGCGATATTCTCCAGTTCCCTCACCATCGCGCGCAGCGGATAAACCAGCAACCGATTCATACACCAGGTGATGGCAACCGACAGGATCAGCGCCAACAGCAGGTAGGTGGACAACATGGTAGACAGCGTGCTGAGGATAAATTGATACATGCGGAACGAGTCGGCTTGCAACACCAGGTAAGCCAGAGGCTGCGGATTCGCGGGCACTCGTTCTAGCGAGTAAAGCGGCACTGAAATCTGTACCGGCAGCTCAAAAATACGCGCCAGCAACGCGGGCACCGGCCGCTCAGGCGGGAAGTTGGCATGTACAACTTCAAACTCATTAGGCAGCACGATATAGGCGCGCGTGAGGATCCCGATCGGCAGCAACGAATTAAGCACCCCCTCGGTTTCCGGCACATCCATGCGCAGCACGGCCTCGGCCAGAGGTTGGCGGACAGAGTGCGCGATACTCTCCAATTGGTGGGCGTAGTCATCCCTGCGCTGCTGCACAAAATGGAATAACTGGATCACGATAAAGATACAGATGGTCACCAGTGCAACACTCGACACCGTGGCCATCTGCTTGATCGTTAACGAACGCCTGACTTGCAAACCTGTTCTCCGCTCATTCGGGCCGCAATAAAAAAGGGCAGATGCCGTATGCCCGCCCCTCAAAGCGAACTGAGTATACTCGATCGTCTCATGTTTTTACTTTACCCACCGCCTGGTGACGGCAGAAAAGCGCGGGTTTCAGTATTATCCTAGCTGGAATACCTACAGGGTAACAAAACCACTCGGTAGGTTACACCCGAATCGGCCTATTTCTTATTACTTGAAGTCAGCGTAAGGCGTCAGGGGTTGTGGCGGCAAATCAAGATCGCCTTGCCAACCGGCAAATGAATAACGCAGATAAATCAACGCATGGCTAGGTGTATAGTTTTTGGCCTGCTGGATATCCACCGCAGCTCCCATTGTCCAATGAGAGCCGAGGCGGCGCTCAATAATCGCCCGCAGCGTATAGCCGATACCGGAGGAGGAACTGCCCGTTTCTACGGCAAACTTATCTGGCAGCGAATCGGGGACCAGCCCCTGTAACGGATAGCGTTTTTCGTCATTGGATTTCGAATGAGAAATCGACACAGAGCCGCCCACCTCCCATGACCAGTTCTCGGTGCGCTGACGATAGTTCACGGGTAACGCCAGCGAGACATATTCCTGTGGGCTGTAATAGCCCCCTTGACCTAGAGAATAACCGCTTAAGTCCTTCTGGTAATGCCACAGCATGCTGCTCAGGCCCAGGGTAAAACGGCGATTATCCTCGTTAATCAACTTATAGTAATAGCCGGCCATCAGGCGCTGACGCTGGTTATCCTCAACATTTTGACCGGTGAGCAGATGAGCGCTGAGATCGGCCCAAACGCCGCTGGCCTCACCGCGATCGTAACTGCCACTGAGGCTGATACCAGTAGCACGCACGCCGCCCCAGGTGATACCGGTATTGGGATCGCGCGTGCCGCCAAACGCCAGTAACGAACTGGAAATCGGCCGACGCGAAACGCCCAGCCGCCAGCCGATATGGTTCCAATCGCCGTTGTAAGCCAAACCACCGACCCAATCCACCACGTCAAAACCAATTGGCGTAGTACCCAGATCGGTTTCCCAACGTTCGTTTTTCCAACCCACGGCCACGCTAGTACCGGTGGCTCTCTGCCGCTCATCACCGCTGCACCCCAGCGTATTACAAGTCCCGAAGGTTTCGAAGTGCTTGCCCTGAGCATCGGTAGAAAACGTGCCCGCATTCAGTTGAACGGTATCGGTGCGGAAGAATGCTCGGCCGTCATACAGCGGCATATCCACCTGCAGCATGGTGTCATGCGCGCTCAAATCGGAGATCCCACCGGTGCCGCTCGACCCCCAGTAATCATGATTCAGCGTCACCTTCACATCCTGCTGACGATAAAGGTCGGCAGCATCAGAGCGGATGCCTCGTTTCAGCCAGTCATCCATCGGATTATTCCGCGTCGCACGGGTGTAGCTGTCGTTGTCCAGCAAAACAGCGGGCACCATACCGCTGGCCACCATCGCCTGACGATAATCCTGCTGCGCTTCTGCTGGCCGCTGCTGTGCCTGTTCCAAGCGCGCGGCATCGCGATACACCAGCGCTTTCGCCTGGCCTGCGGGTTCATGCAGCGCGGCAGCTTTCAACTGCGTGAAGATGGCGGTCGCTTTCTGCGGTTCACCCACCGCATTCCAGGCATTAGCCAACCGGCGCTGGCCGTTGAGCGACTCCTCCTTCGGTGGCGCGGTTTTCAGCCGCTGATGTGCCTCACTCAGCTTGCCTTCGGCTACGTAGGCTTCAATCTCGCCCAATCGTGCGTCTGGGTTACTCGGTTCACGCAGGCGCACTCGCTGATACGCGGCCAACGCTTCCCCATAATCCTCCCGGGCCAAAGCCCAATCGGCAAGCAGCAGTTCGATCCGCGTATCCGCCTGTTGCTGGCGCAGATAGGCAATCGCTCCCGCTTCATCGCCCGCGGCACGCAGTTTTTCGCCATGGTCCAGAGCCGCCTGCATCTCCAGCCGCTGTGCCATCTCACGCATATCATCGCTCCACTGCGCTTTCGGCAACGTATCCAGATGTGCCAACGCCTGGCTATCGCGATCGCTGGCGGACAGATACAGCGCATAGGCATAAATTTGCTGTGGATCGCCGGGTTTTTTCTGCGCCAGTTGGCTGAATAGCGCGTCGGCCTGTTGTGGATGCCAATCCTGACGTAGTGCCTGCGCGTAGTGATAAGTCAGCCAGACATCGCTTGGATCCATCTGATACGCTTGCCGATATATCTCCACCGCCTGCGACCACTGCTGACGCTGTATCAACGTTTCCGCCTGCTGCTTCAACATATCGAGTTGCAGGCTGTTGAGGGTGTCACGTAGCTTATCCTGCTGCTTGCGTGGCAGGCCGTTCAGATAGGCCAACGCCTTTTGCGGAGATTGGCGCTGGTAGATATTCACCAGGCCACGGAGCGCACTGCCGCTGCTCGGGTCAAGGCGCAAAGCCTGCTGATAGTAACGCTCGGCGGTCACATCATCTTTATGAGCCACGGCAACGTCAGCGAGACCGATCAACGCACTGCTGTCGCTATGGTCAATCTGCCGCGCCTGCTGATATTTTTGCTGCGCCAGCGCTAGATTATTGGCCTTCAGCGCTTTGTCGCCCGCATCGATCGCCAACCAATAGCGATTACTCTGGATTAGGCTTTGCCATTTATCGCTGTCGTAGCCATTCTTATCTGCTTTCTGCGCCTGCAAAAACAGGCTCAACGCCTTCTGGCGGTTACCCGAGCGCGCATAGGCCAAACCCAACGCCCCCAGCACCTGTGGATCATCTGGCGTACCGGCCAACGCTTTTTTCAACTCTGGGATCGCCGCATGGCTCCCCCCTTTATCCACCTGCGCCAAACCGGCCATCCGCGCCTGATAAGCAGGATCGGCCAACAGAGTTTGCTGTCTGGCTAATTCCTGTCGCGCCCCGGCAGCCTGATCGCTGCTTTCAAATACACTGAGGAAGCGGTTGAGCATCGCCACGCTTTGAGGGCTGACTGGCATCGCTTTAATTTTTCCCAGCCACAAATCAGCCGCAGGGCCACGCCCGGCGGGATCCGCTGCGAGCCGCTGCAAAACGTCGTAAGCCTGTTTCTCCTGATTTTGGTTAAACAACAGCTGAGCCAATGTCATGCGTAATGAAATATTACCGGGATACTGCTGATCCAACCGTTGCAGCTTTTGCTGTGCCTCCGGCTCCTGTCCCGGCAGCCGCGCCACCAGTTTCCAGTATTCCACCGCCAGATCGAGAGTCGGGGGATCCCCTTGGAACAATTCATCGTACTGTGTCTTGGCCTCGGGCAGCCGACCAGCGGCTGCCATCAAACGCGCCTGTTGCAGTTTCTGGCGCGCTTCCGGCTGAGTCAACAACAGGTTCGTCTGCGCCTGATGATAAGCGGCGGATTGTGGTGCGATATTTTTCAGCTTGTCCAACTGCTGCTGCGCCAGCACCTGATTACCCTGGCGCAATGCCAAGCGCATTCGTGCCGCAATCACTTCAGGATTGTTCGGATCCATCAGTTCAAGACGATAGAGCGACTGACGCACCAACTCGTCTTTATTACTGGCCTCACCGACGCGCACCTGCTCCAACAGCCATTGCTCAGGCGCAACGGTTTCTGTACTTTGCGCCTGGGGAAATATGACCAGGCTCAAAGGAAACAGACATAACCAGTTTTTTCTGAAGTTACGCATCGCCCACATGATTTTTAGTCCCGTTCATCCGGCGACAGGCGGCGACGGCTGTAAGCTTTGAGAGCACGCCACAGGAACAGTGCCAGAACCACTACCACAAACGTTGCTACCGCAGCGAGCCAAGCCGGATGCGTAGCCAGCGTATGCCAGACACGTTCCCACCATGGCAGATGGCCAACGTAGTAAATATCCCCCACGCTCAGGCTGTTGATGCCCGACTCACGCAGCACCGCCACCGAGCCAAATATGACGGCACGTTTAGTCCCATCCAACAGTGCACCATTCAGCAGTTCATAACCGCGGGGGCTATCCGCCAGCAACGCCACGATGCTGCGTTGCTCGTTAAACGGTGACTGAACACCAACGATCGCCGCCATCGCCCCTTCAGAACTGATGGTGGTTTTACTGTCCGGCGTTGCGTCATCCTGTTGTACTTTCATTTCCGGCAAGGGTAGCTGCCGCATTGGATGTTTCACCCAGCTTTGGGTCGCTTCTATCAGCAGGTTGATTTTTTTCTCATCACGCAGCTCAGGCGGAATGGTGCCAATCAGCAGGACATCGGCATCTTTCTCCTTAGCCTGTGACCAATCATCGGCCAACATAAATTCCAATGCGGGGAAACCGGTTTGAGCCCCCACACTCCCCAGCGCATTCAGCAGGGCGCTCACCTGGGCAGGTTGTGGCTGTGCGCCCACTAATACCAACGTCTGTGACAGATCTGCCATGCGGCTGAATGGGAAGCTAGCATTGGCAAAAGCTCGCAGATCCGGCATTGCCATAAAGTGGCGATAACCGGAGAAATCGATGGTAGAACTGCCGTCGATCACCGCATGGTTTGGCGCTACCGAATAAGTTTCGCACCGATCTGCCGTGCCGCTGCCTAACAGCGTCGTGTAGTCAAAATCAAAGCGTATCTGGTTGACCGCCTCAAGCTTCAGTGCCGGAATATTGACAGTTCTTTCAGAAGCGATCAGCCCTTGCCGCAACGGAATGCCCAACAGCTTGCCGTCACGCTCGTTATCCGGCAACAACGGGGAAGACTGCACAAATTGATTATTCAGGCTGATACTCAAGCGCGAGCCATCCTGAACACGCGGTGCGGTGTAACGATATTTCAGCGACATATCGATACCGGTACTGCGGATCAGAAATAAATCCGGTGGCAGATTCATATTCAGCGTGATCGGCCCCGGTTCAATGCCGCTGGTTTGCAACTGCCCGGCATACTGTTGTAGTTCGCTAAAGGTCATTGGCCGATCGGTACGCACCCAGTTTGGCGCATCGTAGGGCTGCCGCGGCAGAAGTTGCTCAACCTTATCCACCGTCAGGCTCTCGCCGCGAAACAGAATGTTGCCCTGTGCAATCCCGCGCACGGCGGTGATCAGATCGTTGTCATCACGGCCCTGTATCAGCAGTAGCTTCACATAAGGGTTAGTAGGGTGGCTGACCATCGACACCGTCGGCCCCTTCACCTGTGGAGCGTCTTTAAGGAAATCCGGCCGTTGCTGATTGGTAGCAAACACAATTGCATGCTCGCTAGGCAGTTGATTAAACAGCGCCGGGAACGACTGACCACGCCACTGCGCCTTGCTGCCAAACCAGGAGGCCAGAATGCCCGCTGCGCGCTGCTGCACCAAATCCGGCTGCCCAGCGAACACCATCGGTAGATGTAAAGGGCGATTATCCCTGCTGTCGAAGAAAGGCTCAGGGAAGTGCGACAGATCGTTTTCCAGCGGTAATTTCTGGAAGCGCAGGTTGAGCGAACTGGATTTGCTGACGTCCAGCCACAACGCACTGTTGGCCGGATTTTCGCAAATATCCCGATAATGCCCGACAAACTCCAGACGCACACGGTTAAAATCACTGATATAGCGGGGATCGATGGGAAATTGAGCCTGGTTGGTGGTACCCAACTGCTCTTTGGCGATGGTCTTCACCCCCATCAATTCATCATTGAGATAAACCTTAACGTGGGATTCCTGCGGGATCAGCGACGGTGAAGGGGTAAACGTCAAATCGAGCATCGCCTGCGACACCACTTCATCACTACGCACGCCAAATTCCACCTGCCCTTCAGGACGCGTACCGCGTAGAGCAAAGGTCCCCGGGGGCGGTGCAATCTGCGCGAAAGGGAGCTGCACATCACGTACCGGTGCGTTCGGATCCTCTGGGACTGCGGGCCTGATGGGGGTAGTGATAGAAGAACCAATGGCATCAGCAGCCGGTGATAGCCCAAAGGCAATGCCTGAATTCGGTGTTTCAGCCTGAGACCCGAAACTGATGCCTAAGGCCAATGCGGTAAACCAGGTTATTTGTCTCTTCATCTTATCATCATCAATGTTAGAACCTGTTCACGGGCAAGCTGTTGCAGAATACACCGCCTATGCCACAGCCTCTTTTTGAATGAAAGCCGGTTCCCTACCCACACTTTGTGGAATAAACGACACTATCCAGGCAATCAGCGTGGTCAAACCGGCAATAATGCCACGAATGATCGGGGGGGAATAATCCGCCATTCGCATGTAACCGTGGATCCCCAACATCAATACATCACGCAGGCTTTCCACTGGCTTATCTTCAGGAAATCCGTCTTGCCACAGTGCCCAGGTATCAGCACGCGCAAAGGTACACTGAATAAACTCAATATGTTGATTGATGGATAGCTGCTCCAAACGCATGCCGACATGCACTCCGCTGGCGCGCGTGATAAAGCAGGGGAAACTGAACTCTTGCTGACCACGCTTGAGCAGCAGCAGTGCTTTATCCCCCTCTTTAAACTGCCCCGGCACACGCATTTCGACGCCAACGCCGCCGTCAGAGTAATCACGCAAGGTGCAAGGGAACAGATGGCCATCGGCTTTAGCCAAGGAGGCTGACATGGCGATTTCGACCCGGTGTGACTGGCGCATCTGCTTGACCTCCACCGCTACCGCAATCGCACCGCCAAGAATCAGCATGTTGTACAGAACCCACACCAGATTGAGTACCACCGTCATCAGTTCGTCAGCCGGGCCGAAAAAAAGACGCCAGACACCAAACACGATACCCGCCAGATTCAGGATGACCAGACACAAGTAGGGCCGGGTAATCACCCAATCGAAACGATCCTGATCGGAGTGCCCCCCTTTAGCCGTGACGTTGAACTTGCTTTTATACGGGTTGAACAGAGCGGCGGTGGTGGGCCTGGCGATATACCAGGCCAGCACGGTTTCGTAAATTTCACCCCAGAACGAGTAGCGGTACTTGCTCTGAAGACGTGAGCTGGTCAGGCTGGCGTGGATCATATGCGGCAAAACATACAGCGCGATCGCCAACGCCGGGGCATAGATGATGTAAGCGTGCAGCAGCAGGAACACCAGCGGCGCGAGCAGGAAAATCAGACGCGGACCACCGGAAAAAAAGTGCAGCATGGCATTGGTGTAACACAACCGCTGCCCCAGTTTCAGCCCTTTGCCCAACAATGGGTTATCCAGCCGGAAGATCTGCGCCATTCCGCGTGCCCAGCGAATGCGCTGGCCAACATGGGCAGCCAGGCTTTCCGTTGCTAGACCCGCGGCCTGCGGGATACGAATATAGGCGGAGGTATGCCCAAGACGGTGCAAACGCAATGAGGTGTGGGCATCTTCGGTGACGGTTTCCACCGCAATGCCACCAATCTCATCCAGCGCGCTGCGACGCAAAACCGCACAGGAACCACAAAAGAAGGTGGCATCCCACATATCGTTTCCGTCCTGTACCAGCCCATAAAACAGGGTACCTTCGTTAGGCGTTTGGCGGAAACGGCCAAGGTTGCGTTCAAAGGGATCCGGCGAGAAGAAATGGTGTGGTGTTTGCAACATCGCCAGCTTTTTATCTTTGAAAAACCAGCCGACGGTCAGTTGCAGAAAGGAGCGCGTCGACACGTGGTCACAGTCGAAGATCGCCACAAACTCACCGGTGGCCTGCTTCAACGCATGATTGATATTGCCCGCTTTGGCGTGCTCATGGGTCGGCCGCGCAATGTAACGCACGCCCACTTGTTCGGCGAACGCTTTGAATTCAGGCCGGTTGCCGTCATCAAGAATGTAGATATTGAGTTTATCCTTGGGCCAGTCGATACCCAAGGCGGCATAAATCGCTGGCTTGACCACCCCCAGATCTTCGTTGTAGGTCGGCACCATCAGATCGACCGTTGGCCAGGAGTCGACATCGGCTGGCATCGGCACCGGCTGACGATGCAGCGGCCATGCGGTCTGGAAATAACACAGTACCAACACGGCCCAGGCATAGGTCTCGGCCACCAGCAGCAACAGCCCACAAGCCAGGCTGAACGAATCCCCCCAATTCAGCGTTTCAGTGTAGCGCCACCATAAATAGCGGCAAGAAACGGTGAGCGACAGCACGATCAACATCAGGCTCGGCAGACGGCCGGGCAAGCGGCGCACCATCATGGCAACGCACCACAGCAGCAGTACAAAGACAAACTGAGCCCATAGCTCGAACGGCTGAGAAATACACAATAGCGCCATTAGGGCTACTAATATCCCAACAGCGATAAACAAAGCTTGCCGCACCCGCCGATTCAACTGGCTAAAACGTTGCCACAGGCGCTGCCCCAGCTCAAATTGCTGTATGCGCTGCGGGAAACCTTTCATCCCCATGATGTAGTTCCGCTGCAGGCGTTGCCAACGCTCAGCGTAACGGCGCTTTTTCGGCGCGGGAGGGCGACGGGTGATCAACAACCAAAAGCACTGCAGCAGATAACGCAAGGCATCCGCAGGTTTCGGCCGGCTGTGCGCAATATGGGGAAACCAATGATGATGATTGGCCCTGATCCTCTGCCATTCCGGGGACTCAAAGCGCAGGAAAATCCAACCCAGTAGAATCATCAGAGTGTTGAAAAAAGCGGCAAACGGAGAGGCTTTCTTTTGGCGATAGGCACGGTAACGCGCCTGTACCGCCTCACGAACAGGAGGAATCAGCAGCAGGCTCAATGCCCGGCTCATACCGCGGCTCCCTGCAGATTAATCAGGCACCAGTTGGCCAGCGTCAAAACCTCATCGGCAGCCAGGCTTTCTGGCCGGTATTCACCCAACGGCTGTTTCGCGGCCAGCGCTTCAAACACGGCCTCATCACGATGAATCATCAGCGGGATCAAGCCCGTCAGCGTTTGCAACCAAAACTGGTGCAAATCTTCCTGCAACTGACTGGCGGCAGAATAGGCATTAATCAGAAAATGACAAGGGGTCGGTAAAGGCTGCTGATGCAGACGGGCATGGCAATTCGCATCGGGGTTAAGCACCAGAAAAATGTGATCGGCCAATGCCAACTGCTGCTGAATCAATGGGGTGCTACCCGCCGGAATATCCAACAGGACCCAACCATATTGCTTTGAGGATGTTATCTGCTGCAAAAAATCCTGCCAGCGTTGCGGCGCGGCGCGGCATTGCTGCTCAACTCTTGCCTGCTCGGCCACGCTTAAGCGGCCAAAAGGCAGAAAGTCGAGATTTTTACAGTAGCGCATAGCCCCCTGTTGCCAATCTTCGCCATCAAGTTCGGCCCGCGCCCAACCGCGGTTCAGTTCGAAAGGGGTGTTAAAATTCAAGCGCAACAGATTATCTGGCGATAGATCGATCGCCAGTACTGACTCGCCTAATTCCTGAAGTGCCCAAGAAAGTGCGGCGATCAACGAGGTTGTACCACTGCCACCCCGCATACCTTGCAATGCAATTACTGGCATGGGTCAGAGGTCCCCTGTTTTTTGGCTAACTCCGCTAACAGTGGCCAGCGATCCATCATTTTTGCCAGCCGTTCCTGACGCAAAATATCGATGTAATTTAATTCAGGCAAAGAAAATGCCAGCGTCAGGGCGACTAAATCGTCTTGCATCTCGGCCCGCTCTACCGTGCGGAAATGTGATAAATCGCCTTTATTCATTCTGCCACCTTCAATAAAGTAGGCTAATGTTAAATGACTATAGCAACGATCGAAGAAAAACAACCAATAAGATGAATTTTAACGGGTATTATGACATAGGCCAGTAAGTCCTGTTATTCTTGGTCTAAACGTTACGGTTTTTCAGTGGCTGAATCTGTCAATTCTGTGACACTTTCGACGAAAAGCAGAATAAAACTATGGCGAACTCTTTTTTATTAGGTATCCGACAAATATGGGAAGAGTTGTCGGTAATGCAATCTCCCGGGTTTTACTGGGTTAATATCGATCGCCAGACCGATGCGAATCTGCTTTGCCAGCAAATTGTCGCCGCCCAGACAGAAGAGAGTTTGTTGGCATTAATTTGCAGCCACGACAACCCGAGTACTTTGCTGAGCGATCTTCATTCCCCTGCGGTAAAAAAAATCCCGCTGTTTACCCTGCCGGAAAATAAGGCTGCACTGCTGTGTTTACACGACGATTTGATGCGTACGTTAAATCCCAAAAACCGCCTGTTGATCCTGTTAGCTCCCGCTGAACTATGGCAAACGTGTACCAGCGATGAACTGCGCACATGGTCATACAGCATCGCTAAATGGCTACGCCAGCGGCAGTGCACGATGGTGATACTCAGCTACGGCAGCGGCGTCAACAAACTGCGTGGGGAACTCAGCGGAGAACACCGTATTTTTAATGGATTATCCAGCCTGCATTGGCAACAGGACTGCGCTCAATACCTGATAAACTGGTGGAGCACGCCGCGCTGTATCAACGCCAACCAACTGGTGACGCTATATCCAACGCCAGAAGGCTGGCTGGCCGAAGAGGAAGAAATCTCGTCGCTGCACACTCAGGTCGTCAGCGACGCAGGCCGTTATTTGGCAGAAAGGTGCATCCTTGAAGGTGCGCCGCCGCTGTCCGTTAACTGGAAACTGTTCGAAAATAGCGTACAACTGACGCAGCATGGTATGCAGGCCATGGCAGCAACGTTAATTTTTGCACTCTATCAGAGTGACCAGATCAATACGTTAGCTCACCAGATCCACAACCTGCGCCGCCAGCGCGGCAATGGGTTGAAAATCGTGGTACGCGAAATGAGCGCCAGCCTGCGTTACAGCGATGAACGCCTGCTACTGGCCTGCGGTGCCAGTCTGATCGTGCCACATGCTGCACCGCTGTCGAGTTTTCTGACCATGCTGGAGGGGATTCAAGGGCTGCGTTTGTCACGACATATCCCCGTCAATATCGACGCTCTGATTGCCGGGCTGCAACCATTACCAGTGAAAGGGTATCTGCCGCTGGAGGACTTCAGCAAAGCAGTGGTGTCGCTGATGGAAAATACGCTGCTGCCAGAAGACGGTAAAGGGGTCATGGTAGCGTTACGCCCCGTTCCAGGCTTGAGCGCTCGGCAATCCATGACCTTGTGCCATCAGCGCCGCTTCGGCGACGTCATGACCGTGGCGCAAAACCGGCTATTCCTGTTCCTTTCTACCTGCAGAATAAACGATCTGGATACGGCGCTGAAATTCATCTTCCGGCTGCCCGTACGTGAAGCGTTCAGTAACTGGGTGGTCTGGTATGAGGATGTCGATATTCGCTCTGAAATCAAACGACTCGCGCATAATATGGAACTGGCACAATCCACCGTCAAACGCGATCTGAAGGCGATGCCAAAAAACCCTACGATTATCGAAGAAACTGAGGCGGAACAACGCCGCCAGCCGATACCTTTCACGTTGTTAAGCCGTGAGCAAGGGGGAGCGGTATGAACGACATTAGCGATATCATTCAGATAACACTCCTATGCGCGCTCATCTTTATACCATTGGGATATTCCCTGCACCGCCGTTTCCCCAACTGGCGCCAGCACTGTCAAAACCGGCTGTTCTCCGCACGTTATTTAAAGCGGGCAGGGCTGTGGATTCGCCAGGATAATTCTTCTCAGATCAAGCGTGAAAAACACAATGGATAAAAACAGAACAACGCCGCCTGAGCACAGCCTGTGGCGCAACTGGCGCGGCCTTAGCGGTTGGAACTTTTACTTTTTAGCCAAGTTTACCCTGCTGTGGTTTGGCTATCTTAATTTCCATGCGCTACCAAATCTGGTGTTTATGGCATTTTTGCTGATGCCGATCCCTTCACTGCGGCTGCACCGCTGGCGGCACATTATCGCCATTCCTATTGGCATTGGTTTGTTCTACCACGATACCTGGTTGCCGAGCGCTAACAGCATCATCAACCAAGGATCGTTGCTTGCGAGCTTCAGCGCGCCGTATCTACTGGAGTTGGTTGATCGCTTTATCAACTGGCAGATGCTGGGTGTGGCTTTCGTCATGCTGATCGCTTATCTGTTTTTGGCACAATGGCTACGGATTACGGTGTTTACCGTTGCTGCCATGGTGTGGCTGAACGTGGTGAATATGACAGGCCCAGCAGTGGCCCTACTGCCAACCGCAGACAGCGCAACGGCCGCAGTGACCACTCCTGCTAATGGAGCCACGCCTGTCAGCAGCCAGCCCATTAGCAACGGCCCCCCCACCAATGCCAATCTCACTGCCAATCTGGAGCAGTTTTACGATCAGGAAAGAGCCCGCATGACAGCCTTTCCGGCCGCACTGCCCAGCGATGCTCAACCGTTCGATCTGTTGATGATCAATATCTGTTCGCTCGCCTGGGCCGATCTGGATGCCACTAATCTGCGCAACCACCCGCTGTGGGACAAGATGGACATTGTCTTCACCGACTTCAACTCGGCCACTGCCTACAGCGGCCCGGCGGCCATCCGCCTGATGCGAGCCAGCTGTGGTCAGGCTCCACACCAGGATCTGTATCAACCGGCCAATCAGCAGTGCTACCTGTTTGATAACCTGGCCAAGCTTGGCTTCAAATCGCAACTGATGCTGGATCACCCTGGCATGTTCGGCAATTACCTGAAAAACCTACGCAACGATGGCGGTTTGCAGGCGCCACTGATGTCACAAGCGGGTATCAGTAACGAGCTGTCCTCATTCGACGGCGAGCCAATTTATAACGACCAGGAATTGCTCAACCGCTGGCTCGGCCAACTGCAGAAAGGCGCAGATACCCGCACGGCCACCTTCTTCAACGTCATCCCATTACATGATGGCGTTCGCTTTATCGGTGCCAACAAGGGGGCCGATTACCAGCCACGGGCGCAAAAACTGTTAGATCAGTTGAGCAACTTCTTTGATGAGCTGCAAAAATCAGGGCGCAAAGTGATGGTGGTGCTCGTACCGGAGCACGGCGCGGCGCTGGTTGGCGATAAAATGCAGATGTCTGGCCTGCGTGATATTCCAAGCCCGAGCATTACTCACATCCCGGTGGGCATCAAGCTGATTGGCATGCAGGCCCCACATCAGGGTAGCCCGTTTGAGATTAAAACGCCGAGCAGCTATCTGGCGCTATCTGAGCTGGTATCACGACTGGTGGATGGTAAAGTCTTTACCGCACCTAACGTTGACTGGCAAACGCTGACTCAGGGCCTGCCGCAAACCGCAGCCGTCTCAGAGAATGACAACGCGATTATCATGCCGTACCAAAACAAGCCCTACATTCGCCTCAATGGTGGCGACTGGGTGCCTTATCCGCAGTAACTTTGCCACTCGGCACGCCTTCGGGCGTCATGCCAATCGGTTAAGCGCAAAGCGGCATCATCATGCATGCATTGCTCAAGGCATCGCACCCTCTCCCTGTGGGAGAGGCCGGCGTGAACAACTGGTAGCCCGGCGATTGTCCCCTCACCCTAACCCTCTCCCCAAGGGAGAGCAGCTGTGTTTAAAGTCAATGGGTGATGATTAATTTGTCACCCATTGCCTATTATCTCGCAGCATCGCGTTTAATATCGTTAACAGCTTTCTGATGCACGCTGTTAACGCCACTTTCTT
>NZ_MOXD01000010.1:200-190903 GCF_001976145.1 Serratia oryzae | reverse complement strand
CGAAATGCGGGGTTATTTCGCCAACCAACAAACCCCGCAGAACAATAAAATGCGGTCAAATATCAAATGTCCGCTCCTGTCAGGGAACGGACAGGTCTATGTAACTTGCCGTCTGCTATGAGCGAAAAGCGGAACTACCTCACCCCACAGGGGTTTATTTTCCCACCTGACAGACCTCCTTGATTCGTTGCTCCCCATAATCAAAGGTATTCCCAACAACAAAGTTAGATAGCGCTTCCCGAAGCTGTGTACAGGTTATACCCGCACTATGCAATGAACTGACCACATACGACCCCTTATCCTCGGTATAAAATCCGTGAGCAAGCTGTGACGGCGACCAGGCAGCACCGTGTGCTAGTATGTCGCGCATCACGAGCGTCAGTACTTGCGGATCGTCACCAATATATTTTCTTGCTCGATCGATAGCTTGTTCCAGCACCGGGTTATTCCCTTCTTTATCTTGATAATCAGCCCACTGCACCACATTTCTGTCTAGTATGGACTGGATCACAGCGCGGGGAGAATACTTAACTAAGAATTCCCATAGCGAATCAGCGGAACCTGCGGCTGGTTTTTCTTTAAGAATACTTGGAGTGGCGGCAATTTTATCCGCTACCGTCACCATGCCCAGCAGTGCTTCTGCCTGAATACGGTAAACAGGTTTTTCAGGAGGATGGTAGCCCCATAAAAATTGAATAAGCTCTGCATTAGCTTCCGGTATTATTCTGTAGTAAGCTTCATCATTCAGTAGTTCAGGCATCTTATCGAGGATAATTTTCGCGGTGTCCATATATTGTTTTTTTTGTTCTTCCGTAGGTGTAATTGAAAAATAGAACGGCTGATCTAACGGATTATTCGCGCGCAGAAAGTCTCGGTTGCTTTTTTCCTGTTTATTATCACCGTCCAGTTTCTCGGTAAACACACGAACCGCATTAAGATTATGATGCTTTACTGCTGTTGAAAAGATAGAACCGTTAAAGGCGTATGTCTGGAATGGATCAGCACCTCTAGCCAACAATTCCCGAAACGTCGCTTCAGGCATATTTGAATTAACAGCTTCAACCAACATTTCCTGACGAAACGTCACATTCTCAAGTCGCCGATTGAAACTCTCGCTTCCCTTACTCTGACCTATACTAAATAGTTGGTGTCTATCTCGTCCAGCCTGCAATTCTGTATGTAAATTTGGACTAATGGTATTAATAGTGATAAAAAACAATGCAAGGGAAATAATATGCCCACATAATATCCCTGAAATGGTAGAAGTACCTATTCTGAAGAAAAAATAGCTAATAACCACCCCTCCTAGTATTGCTCCAGTGGCAGTGGAAATTATGTTAAAGGATAGGTAGACGTTGTAAAAATCCAGCACCCACCAGAAAATTAACATGGCTAGAGCTTGAGGTAAAACCAGCCACAGGAAAAGGGATCTATACCATGAATGACTGGCGAATTTCACCAACAAAAATAGAGTCACAAACCCCATAAAAATAGGCAGTAACAACATCATTAATACTAAAAAAACATCAAACCCAGTTAAACTGATACTGCCTAGCATTGCTGATACTCCTTCGACTTATTTTCAAGATCCCTTGCCCGATAGATCTCATTATAACGGTTTTGGTTTACAGTAACAGTATTTACAGTGTATTTTCTCGATTAGCATGGAGCTTGGTTCACATGACACATATTTAATAGCGCTTCACGACTCATTGTGAGCGATTGAGAAAGTAGATGCAGGCGAAGGCAAAAAAGGAGGTGTGATGTTTACCCCGGAATTTATAAATGAAGAACGTGGTGAGTTTATCCTTGTAGCCAACCACAGCTTGGCATCCGCAGAATCTATACAATTCAGTATTGAATATAATCTTGCCAGAATATCCTACGGACAATCCCGGCTTCCACCGCACATTCGAACCTGCCGGGTCGTCTATGACATCAGAGGACAATCAATCCCTGACGCAGTCTTAGCCCAAGTCAACCGAGCGCTTGAACTAGTAGCTATTGTGGAGTTTAAACGCTGATGGGACTCCAGTTAATTGTAAAAGCAGATCGTAAGAAGATTGAAAAAGCTTTAGGGTCACTCACGTCAGAATGTGAAATTTTCCCGATTGCAGAAGGCCTATTTGGTATTTCAATACCTGAGCAAAGTATTTCATTCGTGGGTGAAGATATTGTTTTACATAAACTAGAACAACTAAAGTATTTTGACCTTTGGCAGGGTTCCTGGCAAGAATCCAAACGACGTTGGTTCTTGTGAAGTTCAGCTCAGAGTGAATTGCGGACATTAACGCTGAGTTAATGAATCGCTGAAAGCGGTAGCATTGTTATGTGTTAGTGTGTCTTAATCAGAAAGTATACAGGCTTATATTGACTGCCATACATCCTGTAAGGTTGAGTTTCTTTTGCATCCTGAAAGAAATCCTCAAAAGACTCCAAGTTAAAAATAGCGCTATTCCTTACAAGGGATAGAATGCCCTCTTTTTCTAGCAAGTATCCATTTTTTTTCAGCTTGCTTAATGGATTTAAATATTCATGATGATTAATTTTTGCAAGATCCATCCATGCGTAATTCTTACAATTGGCTAAATCCCATATATCTACAGCGTTGGGGCAGCCAGCTATCACAGGAACTCCTTTTTCCTCCCCTACTTTATTAAAAGCTACTAGCTCCCAATTAATGGTAACATATATTTCACCATCATCTGGATCATTAATTTTTGGCCTGCGCGGAAACATTACTAGCACATGAAACTGGTCATATTTATGAAGATGCCTTGAGATCTTACTCAGTTCTCGAGATACCCACGGAAACACTGGAGCAACATGGCTATATTGTTCCTGTAAAATCTGCTTTAGTGCTGGTACTAAATAGTACTCAGCGCTATGTTCACTAATGTAACTAGTCGCCATACATTTCCTTGTACAATAACGCTCCACCCACCGAGATTTTACTCATACCATACACATGAGAATTTGACCAGTAATTTGAGTCAACAAAAGGAATGATGAACTGAAGTCTTCCACAATGCCTAGGTCCGCTTTTGGCACTTAGCAGACCATCAGGGAGGGCTCTCCCAGTATGACTATCGCGACAGGCCATCAATAACGTACGTAGTGGTTACTCTCCCTAATTTCCCCCAATGCATTTAGAGTTGTTTGCTGTTTTTGTCAGCAACGCACGTCACCCTGCGGTTTTGCCCCACAGGAGTGAATGTGATGAAAAGACGAAACAGGGTGTTCCTGCTGGTTATCGGATGTGTGGCCTTATCGGCACAGGCGGCGACCGTGGTGTATACCGACAGCCAGCATCCCCCCACTGGATTAGGTGCCGGACATCAGGTGGTTTACCTGGATGCACCGGAGACGGTTCAACGCGAGGTGTTCGGTGAGCTATCGGCTGACCCGCGTCAGGCTGAACAACAGGCCAAGGCAATTCTACAGTCGCCAGACTGGCAACAGAAAGAACAGCGTATTGCACAAGCTTACCAGGGCGTTATCCAGGCCTATGGTCTTGGACTGAAAAAATACCCTGCCGTGGTGTTTGGCGACCGTGAGGTGGTTTACGGCACCGCCGATGTTGCCCTGGCTGAAGCCAAACGAGCCGAGTACAAGGGGGCACAATGAACCTTATTCCCTTGCGTCGCCACCGTTTGGCCGGCGTACTGCTGTTGTGCTGTGCGACACAACCGTTGACGGCCAGTGCAATCAACTCGGCCCAAATCATCGCCAGTGCGCTTTCCCCCTCCTGCCTGGAGTACCGGATTGCCGGTATCTGCTACTGGCTTAATTGCGGCTGGGGCGGGTGCCGCATCCTCACCTCCGTCAAAGTGAAACACTATATCCCCAATGCGGTGGTCTCCAGCTATGCCCAGACCGGTGATAACCCCTGGTCAGACGTGGCGATGCTCGGTACCGGTATTCCGGGACTTGCCGAGGGCGGTGGGAATAACGAACAGAAGCGGGGGTTGCGTAAAGACAACCTGCGTTACAAGAACGCCGATGCCATTGGCCATCCCGCGTTGGCCGCCCAGGTATTCAATAATTTCCTGGGCTCGATGGGCTACACCTGCTCTGGTTCGGCCACGGCATTTGTGCCGTATTTCCTCAGTACTCTGGATGCGCTGGCCTGGCGCAGCGGTGTCCCGGAAAGCGTTTACCCGGAGGCTGTCACCCCAGGGCTCAGGGAGGTCGGTTCGACCGGGGATATGTGGGGCAATGTCTACCCCCGCAGCGGGTTTGTCACCCAGGTCGATGACTACAAGACCGCTGCCGTGGTGGCCCAACGCACGGCAGACATTATCACCCGCACCGGCCAGGTACATGTCTATCACCCGATGACGGCCAGCAAGCGCGATGGCTACTGGCCCCCGGAGCCGGTGACCGAAAACACCGGCACCAAAAACCACAAATGGCAGCGTCTTGCCCCCGCCATCTCGTCTTCCTGTGCCGTATTCCCAGACAGTAGCAACCCGATAGCAACGGATGGCGCTTACGCCTGGGCACTCTGGCAACCCTATTCTTGCTGCCAGAAGCGCGGGCAGACGTTCCTTTACAGCACGGATTTCTAACTTGAGGGAGAGTATTTAATGACAGTGACAACATGGTTGAAAGCAGGGGCGCTGGCGAGTGCAGCCCTGCTGGTTTGGCAAACACCGGCATTTGCGGCGTTCAATCTCAGCGCCGAAGAGGCCAACGTCGGTTACGGCAAGGGAGTGAAGGGGGCGGTAAACGATAACCTGTTCTACTCCATCGGTGGCGGTACGGTGATATCCCAGCCGCCGAGTTCAAACAATATGGAGAAAATGGGACTTGGTGTCCGTTGGAACAATGACCTGATGTGCGGCAACTTCGATTTGAGTACCACGGTCAAGAACCAGCTCAACGGGGCGACGGACGGCTTCAAGAACATGATGGGGGACGTGATTAATGGGGCCACCGGCGCGGTGGCCAGCCTGCCCGCGATGATAATCCAGCGGGCGAATCCGGGACTGTACGAACTGCTGACCAACGGGGTACTGCAGGCCAATGTGGCGTTCGACAAAGCCCAGCTCAACTGTCAGACGATGTCGAAGAAACTGGCCGATTACACCCTGTCGGGCAAGTTGACGCAAACGGCGATTGGCGAGGAGTTTCAGAACGTGATTGCCAGTACGTCTGATGCGATCCGTGCAGATAACAGCTTGAAGAAATCCACGGGTAAAGAAGGGGTGAAATGGGTGGGGGGCCAGCAGCGTGGAGGGACGGGGCAGAAGGCCATCAAACCCACCTATGACATTGCCAAAGCAGGCTACAACATCCTCAACAAACAGCCTGCTACCAGTGATGCTGCGGTGAGTTCCAGCGCCTGTAATGGGGCGTTGTGTCAGAAATATAAAACCAGTGCTGAAGCCGCAGAGGCGGTATCGAAAGTTCTGGGGGATCGGGCGCTACGCACTTGTGTGAGCGGTAGCGAGTGCAACAGCGGTGGACTGGAAAATGAGCCAGGCACCTCTACACCGGGCGAGGGTTTTTCTCCGATGCTGGAAAAAACCACCAAAGAGAACCAGGAAACGCTGATCAAGCTGGTGAACGGTAATCTGGCTCCCAATGCCACCAATCTGGCAACGTTGAAAACCGGCGATCTGGCCGTGACCCGTGGTGTGATCCAGGCGTTGAAGGATGACCCGGACAATGGCGCGTTGGTGCAGCGTCTGGCTGGGGAACTGGCGATGGCCGACACCATCACCACCGCATTGGCGATGCGCCGTATGTTGATGGTGGGGCAATCGGAGCCCAGCGTGGCAGCACAAGAACCCATCGTTGCTGAGTCGGATCGCCGCCTGGAGTTTCTGGATCGTGAGATCCAGGCGCTGAAAAATGAGATGGAGATACGCAAAGCCATCAGCAACAACTCCATTCTGGTGGCGATCACCCGCCAGGAAGCGCGGGAAGTGGATAACAGCCTGCGCCAGGACAGTCAACAAAATGACAGCGCTGTCCAGGGGCTCAGCAACTCCACGGAGGAGTAATTATGGCGACCGCAAGAGTATTGAAGGACCAAGGCCAACCCGAGAAAAGGGGGGCGCGCCGGTGGCGTAGAGCGGCCGGTTTTATTGCCGGCATGGTGGGGGTGCTGCTACTGGCGGGATGTGCGACGGCGCTGGGGGTGTATCTGGCCGGGAATGAGACCGCATTGACGGACTGGCTGGAACAGGCCCGTGTGCCGCTGTTGTTCTGGCGGCTGACGCTGTACGTCACCGTGGTTGCCATGTGGTTTCACCGTGTCCGGGCAACGTTGTTGCGTCAGGCTCCTTCGCGGGGCGTGGTCTACCGCATTGAAGTGATGATGGTATGCCTGGCATTGCTGATTGAATTCACCAGTTACCGTTGGGGGATGTGATGACGACGGACAGTTATCTGGAGTTTTTCCTGGTGTTCCTGGGCTGGCTGATTAATAACGCCCTGTGGATCATCATTACTACCACCGGATTGTTTGCCTTGCCGCTGGCGCTGAAGGTGGCCGGGGTGTGGCTGAAGGTGCGTACTGAAGGGGATGACGAGGGCAACAAGGGGGCGCTGGCGTTACCCCGTATCGAGCAGGTGCTGTACGTGGCGTTCGTGGTGATGCTGTTCTGCGCCATGCCGTTTAAAGACGTGGACCTGACGGTGATGAAGTTTGACCAGACCCGTTCCCGGCAATGCGGTACCAATGTGCCCAAGCCCGATGAGTCGGGCTACGGTGGGTTGCTGAATGACTTTAACGGCCAGGTGGCCAAGGTGCCGATGTGGTGGTATCTGGTCCACAACCTGTCAAAAGGGGTGACCCATGCCGCCATTGCGTCCATTCCCTGTGGCAAGGAGCTGCGGCAACTGCGCTTTGAGGTACAGCATACGCAACTTATCGATCCGATCCTCCGCCAGGAGGTGCAGGAGTTTGCCAGCCAGTGCTATTCCAAGGCGTATTTCAAACTGAAGTCTACCCATGGCCAACTGACAGCGGCCACCATCAATGCGGTGGGGTGGATAGGCTCACGCTATTTCCTGAATACTGCCGGGTATTATGACTACTACACGTCGACGTCGCCCCGTTCGCAGTGGCCTTACAACGAGAGCCGGGACAGTGGCTACCCCGACGTGGGGCGTGGAGGCTATCCGAGTTGCAAGACCTGGTGGAGTTCGGCAGGGACTGGCCTGAAGAGTCGACTGTCGGCCGCTTATGACCCCAAGGTGGTCAACCGGATGAAAGCCAGGGACCCGGCCAACTGGGAGGAGAACCTGTTGCGCTGGTTGGTCAGCCCGCAAAATACCCTGATGTCCGGGGGGCATGAAACCTACATGGCAGGGAGCCAGCGGGGAACGGGTATCGATCTTGACAGTTCCTTCAAGCAGATGGTCAGCGGCCTGGGGGCATTATCGGCACAGTCGACCCAGTTACCGGCGTTCGATGCGCTGCGTCAGGCACTACCTATGGTACATGGTGTCCTGATGATGGCGATGGTGATCTGCATCCCGCTGGTGATGTTGTTCGGTACGTACGATCCCAAAGTGGTGGTCACGCTGACCTTCGCCCTGTTTGCGATGATTTTTGTGACGTTTTGGTGGGAACTGGGGAGTTGGATGGATGACCGGCTGATCGAGATCGTCTACACCGGCGCGAACGGTTATTACAACTGGTTCAGCAATGTTGGTGCCGAGGGCTGGATCATGAATCTGGTGCTGGGGTCGATGTTTGTGGTGCTGCCCGCATTCTGGTTTGGGGCTGTGAGTTGGAGTGGTGTGCAGGTTGGGGGAGTTATATCTCAATCACTCATGAATGCTTCTGATGGGAGCCGTGCCGCAGGTGCACAAGGTGGGAAGATCGCTTTAGAAACAGCTAAAACAGTAGCTACTAAAGGAATGAGTAAGAAATAGTGAAAAAAGATGAGTGGTAACAATGGATTATGTTATCGCTCATCGTCTTGGTCTGTTCTCATCCCATTTACATAGTATCCATAGCCGCTATGACCATTACGTAGTTCGCCTATTCCGTTCTCTTCTTTAATATTTTCAGATGAGTTGCTACTTTTTCCTGATGTGAAAACAAAAATAAAGGCAGAAAACACCATCTTTATGGCTTCTACTAATCCTTTAGCGATAACCCCCCAAATATCATCCTGTTGATTTGATGTCTTGTTGGTCATGGTCCTTAACCTCCAGAATTTTTCCACCCTTACATTACGGCAGATGCGTTATCGGGACAACCGGTTTGCTGCATAAAGTGTGACGCAATGTGAGACAGTTCATGACGCATTTTGAGTCAGGGCAGGGAATGATGCGGTAGGGAAATTATAAATTTCTCAATTTGAGTTAAGAATGGACTCAATGATTGATCCGTCGGAAGGTAAGCGTGTTTTCGGGGACTCATTTTTTCTCAATATGAGTCAATTCCATACTCAATCAGAGACAGCGTATGCTCAACATATCTTGTGATGACGGTTCGACCTACGTAAAACTTGCCTGGCTGGAACAGGGCGAAATCAAGACACATCTGTCGGGGAACAGTTTCAAGGATGGCTGGAGTCCGGCTATTCTGGGGACTGGAAGGGTGTTCAATTACACCGTTGATGGGAAGAAGTATTCGCATGACCTGGGGAGTACCGCGGCCATTGGCACCACACATGTCAGTTATCAATACAGCACCACAAACCTGCTGGCTATCCACCATGCGCTGCTGACATCCGGTTTGCCACCCCAGGACATTATATTGACGGTTACCCTGCCGGTGACCGAATTTTTCGATGCTGATAATCAGCCGAACGAAGTGAATATTGACGCAAAGAAAAAGAATGTTCTCCGCGATATTTCATTGAATAAAGGCGAAGTTTTTAAAATCATAGAGGTAAACGTGATGCCAGAATCATTACCTGCCGCATTGTCTTCCCTCATTGCCGATGGGGTTACGCCCCTGGAGCGTAGTTTGATTGTTGATTTAGGGGGCACAACGCTGGACTGTGGCATTATTCAGGGCGGATTTGACAGCATTAGCGAAATCAAAGGGAATGCTGAAATAGGTACATCCAGGATCACTCGTGCCGTGATGAATGCTCTGATAAGTGCGTCTACGCCAAGCAGCTACTATGTGGCAGGGGAGATCATCAAAAATCATGCTGATGAAGACTATTTGTGTACGTTAATTAATGACGTAGAGCAAATAGGCAACATCCAGGCAGTAATACAAAGGGAGTCTTCGTCCCTGGCAGAGAGTGTTAAAAATGAAATTGAATCCTTCAGTGGCATGCACCGTATCTATCTGACTGGTGGCGGGGCTGAGATTATCTATCCGTATATTAAGAAATACTTTTCCCAGCATAAGGTGAGCAAAATAGAAGAGCCGCAATTTGCTCTGGTCAAGGCGATGGTCAGGGCCTGACTATGGAGAGTAAACGGAAGAAAATAATCGCGTACCTGCATCCATCAATATATCCGCAGGATAAACTGACGCAACACTATGTTGAAAGCTTGCCTACGCAAGTTCGTGGTGATTTTTATCGTCAGTCTATTATTTGCGGGGCTGCATTATCGTCTATTGATCCTCGGTTGGTTAGTTTAATTAGTGTTTTTTTTAATGGGGAGGTAACAGCGGAAAATGTGATCAAGCTGATAGAGCAGGTGACCGGTAATCAATCCAAAACGGCAGCTACTTATGTTATTCCGGCAGTACCTTCCAGAGCTGAAGAGAATATAAAAACGGAAGCTAACCTGACAGAAAAAAAAGCTATTGCGAACCTGTCCATGTTGAAAAAATAAATTGAGTTATGCACATATCCACGGTCAGAAAAGCTAGTGCAGCCGGGGGCCACCCAGCACCCCGGTAAACGGGAGCGGTCTGTGAGCGTGCGAACAGACTCTGGCGGTGGGTATGTGTAGAACTCCGACACCTTTCTAGCATATGCTGGGTTTGCGGTTGCTCTGTATGATGGTCTGCTAAGTGCCAGATATAGTCATTCGAACCCTGAGAGTTACACTTTTAAGTGATTCAGGGTATGCGCTTACTGGTTACGAATATTGTGCCAGAATCATGTGATTTGATGATTGCCGCTTTGCTTTCGAGCCAGTAAGTGCTCCACGTTCGCTAACGAATACTCAGGGCATGCAGACAAACTGCTGACTATATTTCTTTCGAAGAGCGTGGAATGCATACCAATCCCCGGTGAAAAGGAGTTGGTGATGACTGCGACTAATCAATTTGCTGCTCATGTTGGTCTGGACTGGGCGCATAAAAAACACGATGTCTGCGTTCAGTTTAAAAACGGTGAGCGTATATTCCATGTGGTTGAACATACTCCGGAAGCGCTTGATATCTGGCTTACCAAGTTACACCAGAAGGTAAAAGGCAGGATCGCTATAGCTCTCGAGCTGAAGAAGGGCCCGGTAGTGTATGCTCTCCAGAAGTACCCATTTGTCACTGTTTTTCCAGTACACGCGTTGTCACTGGCCCGCTATCGGCAGACCTTTTGGCCAAGTGGTGCGAAGGATGATCCGCAGGATGCTGAGTTAGCGTTAGAGCTGATGCTACGCTATCCCGAAAAGATCAAAGCCATTGAACCCGACAATGCGGATATTCGATTACTTCAACAGCTAGTTGAACAGCGTCGACTGCTGGTCGAAGACAAACGCCGTTTTGTGAATCGTCTCATCAACACGCTTAAGCAGTATTATCCTCAGCCACTGGAGTGGTTCTCACATCGGGGTAGCTTACTATTGTGTGAGCTGATTATCCGGTGGCCCAGTCTGCAACAATTGAAACGAGCCAGGCGCGACACGATCCGCAACTTTCTGAATGCCAAAGGTGGCCGCGCAATGGCCCTTACCGAGCAACGTGTTGCGAGTATTGATAACGCGATCCCATTGACGACAGACCCGAGTGTTATAGAGGCTAATGCTTTGATGGCAACAGCACTGGCGACACAAATTAAAGTCGTGAGTGAAATCATCAAAACCTATGACGAACGAATCGAAACACTGTTTGACACATTGCCAGACGCGGGGTTGTTCAAATCACTTCCGGGTATGGGGCCGTGTATGGGCCCACGGATGCTTGCTGCACTTGGTGATAACCGTGACCGGTTTAACAGCGCTGAAGAAATTCAAAACTACGCAGGTATAGCACCGGTGACAGAACGAAGTGGCCAGAAATCCTGGGTACATTGGCGTTGGCAGTGTGCAAAGTTCGTCCGGCAGACATTCGTGGAATGGACTGCGAAGACAGTTAACTCATCATACTGGGCCAAGCTGTATTATCAGGGGCTGCGAGAAAAAGGAAAATCTCATCAATCTGCCATCCGGGCTCTGGCATTCAAATGGATAAGGATCATTTACCGCTGCTGGAAGGCCAGAACCTGCTACGACGAGGCAAAATACTTACTGGCACTCGAGGCGCGAAATTCGCCTTTGCTGAAGCCATAAAAAGCTTGTCGAATGTCTCAGGGCGTGAAGCGGACGTTTCTGTCGGAATATATAACTCTTTAATCTTCACTTGCACCAATCGCTGATAAAGTAATATCTGGGTATGATTCAAACTCTCCTTCCCAGCCTTTATCGCCTGGAATCTTTTTCATTTCTCGCCAATATTTTACATTAAGAGTTTTTTTTTCATTTTTTTTAGGAGTAAAAGTTTGAGGAATGCAATGTTTTGTATTATCTGACAGATTCTTATCTAAGTTAGCCCGATCAAAATCAACTTCATTTATTTTTGAAGCAACTTCCACAAGTAAAATTAGCGACATTAACGCCGAGTGAGATTCTTCATATGAGGGCGTTAATCCCTTATGGATAAAGTCATTCCTGGCAAACCGCGCCTTACTTAAAAATGAATAACTCTCCTCACATAAAAATTTGTTTTGAAAAAGCATTTCAATTTTATGTGATGAATTCCATTGTTGTGACTCAATAAATTTTCGTCTCTTATGAATATTAACAGACTTTGCATCCTCGACTATTGTTTCTTTCCAAATAAACTCTAATATTTGCTCTATGCTAATCCAAGCGTGCGCTAATGCCTCGCACAATTGATGTTGTTTATAATATGTAAATGCACCTATAAATAGCGAGGGAGATAACGTTGGTAGTTTAGACAAAACCTTATGTCCATAGTTATATGCTGATATGATCTTATCAGCATTTATAATCTCAGGTTCGAGCAATCTGATAGAAGCCAATGAGCCTGCATCACACTCTCCAATTGCACGATGGAAATTAGAATTACTGCTGTGAGTGGAAGAATGACGGTAGTAACCTGTAATATTCATTATTCCCCTTGACACATCTAAAGGCACGATTGATTCGACATAAACCCCACCGATAAATATAGAGGCTAGAATTCTATTAACCTCTTCAACAACTAAATTATCATTTTTAAATTCTTTAATAAATGGAAATATTAAGCTCCCATCGAATCCAAAACATGCTGGCATTGGTTTAGGTAAATGTGCATTAAAGAACCTACTTGTTCTGTGAAGTTTCACATAGTCATATGTGGAGTTATTTATCTCCTCTAAGCTAGGACTCCATACATCAGAATCATCACGAGATATTAGCCTGAATGGTTTGAAATTCGCGATCAAAATTGGAATGTTAATTTCGCTCATATATTTTCTCGGTGATTTAACAAAGCTTATTATTTTTCTTACCTTTCAGCAGCACCATGTAACGGTCAAAGCCTGTAGTTCTATAAACTCCATATTAGCAGTTACAAATGAGCTTTACCAAGAGAAAACACGATAAATGGGGTTGTTATTCCTCATGCTCTCCCTGTGCAACATCCTGGAATATATATAATCTATAATACTATTACTTATATGAATTTATTCCTGTACGAGAGGATTTAAACCTCCATTACCTGACCCTGACGGGCTGCTAACAGTCCTGATGCTTAATTTCTAGATCAGAGATTGCTGTCGCTCTTATTTCTTTCAAGGCCGTATCAATAGCTAATTTTATTCTAATGCCATAATCATCTGGCTCTTCATAATCCAATGGGGAAGGATCAAAACCAATATTTTCAATTAATCTCTCTAAGATTACAGTTACATCATCATTCAAAAGAATTGCTTTAGTTATTAAAATTTCAGTTAGCGATGTCATTGCCATGCTTAATTTTTGTTGTAGCTCTCTGTTTTTACTCTGAATATCCTTATCATTCAATGCCTTATCAATATCATCTTGAGCCTGTTGGATTTCTTTATAAAATTGCTTTTCTTGCGCCTCATTAAAATATGGCTGGTAACTATTTTCTATCCACCCAGGAGTCATATGAAGCTCAATTATATTAAACTCATTATCTGCCCATTTTTTAATCGCGAGTAATTGTGCATAGACAAATTCATACATATCATATTTTTTTTGCCAGACCTGCTGAGAAATCCATAATTCGGAAGTTATCTTTTTCTCTATGTCTTTAATAGTAGTGGTGTTTATAGATAACTGTTCCCGCAGTGTTTCATAGTTGGAATTAGTTGCTGAGATTTTAGCCTTTTCAGTAACAATAGAAACCAGAAAACTCATAATTAATGCTGCGACAATGACGGCTAGACTTAAACAAATAATTTCTGCTGTCGAGAAATTGGACGACTGTAATGCCTTAATAAGTTCAAATAATTGCTTTTCTGTAAGCATTGACCATTCCTAAATACTAAAAAACCATACACTGTCAATCAATAGACTAGACTTGCATGATTAAAATAAAAAATCAACAATCAATATATATCTATTGAAATCATATGGATAGACTCTTTATGGCGAGATGGATCCGTGAAATGTAATGGTTCGAAGCCGCGGATCTTATTTTTAACGGCGTACTAGTCTAGAAGACGTTCAATCACAGTCCGCTCCTCGCTCAAAGCTACCACTAAGATATCCTAAATTCCGGCCGAAATGTTCATCCGGTATCTGTAGATATGTTGTTACGTCAGTTGGCGCAGTAAAAATTTATCTGACCGCACAGGAATCAACCCGAGACAGAATATAACCGATCACCTTCCTGCCTTCTCTTCAATTACTAGCCCCAGTCTTTCCGGTACTGTGTCTAAAAATATTGTTACCAATTCGGGGTCCATAAAGAGGTAATCATCGGGGATATCGAGGACGTGTAGGGATTTATATTCGATGATGCGGCCATATTCAGCCACTAAACGATTCTTGTGCTTTTGTTCCATCACACAGATAACGTCGGCCCAGTGAAGCAGATCGTGCGACACCTTTTTTTTAGCATTCCGGCTTGTGCCAGCAGACCGAACAACAAGCGAAGGATAACGGCGGAACACCTGTTCCGCCGTTGGGCTTCGCCATTGATTACGACTGCATATAAAAAGTACGTTCATCGGCAAGTAGATACTCTTCCAGACCGCGCATACTCAGCTGTTGCTTGGTAATACGTGGATACTCAATCCCCAGCTTTGCGGCACGCAGTAATTTGTCTGAGCGTGTGTAAAGCATCTTCCAGTTTTTTTCGCCACGGAACGTTAACATGCCGTTATTGTTATCGCGAGACTTATTGCGCTGCTTTTGCGCAATACGCCAACCCCGGTTACGGGATGTTTTCATCTTTTTTTCTCTCTCAGATTGATCGGGTTTAGCAGCCGCGATAATACGGAGAGAAACGAACGGGATGATTTTAACGTGTTAGAGGCAATTTGCAAAACGCATCTATAATCACTTCTGCGTTTAAACCCGCCTAAAGTCCCGGAATGATTTAACACTGTTAATTCGATTGAGATGAGTTGCTTACTACGATGCGACAACTGGCGCTGTACGGGCATCTTAAAGGCCTAGAGGCCAAGGGCCGTTTATCGCTCATAGCAGACCCAACAGCCCATCAGTCTGTCCGTTTCGTGCCAAGAGCAGACGTTTGCAACATAGTTTATTCCCCTCGAGTTAATCATCATAAGAATAAACTGTGTGAAATCCATTATCTGGCGACCGAGAAAAATGAAGCAAAACTTTTTCTTTATCAGGAAGAGAATTGTACTCACTAAAAACATGCGAAAGCACGCCAGCAATGCGTAATACTATCTCAAAGAGACGAGCATCATCGCTAGTAACAGCACTATCGTAAGTAAATTTCACATCAAAGATAGAAAAATCATCTGGCACTTCAAGTTTCTTACCATCTACAACTAAATCATTCAAAAATTCGAAAGTCTCCACCTGAGTACCATACTTTTCAAGTAAAAAGTTTAGGTCATGTAAAAAGGACCTTGGAGAATATTGAGAAAGGTCAATGAAGTCTTCATTCCTTGCGGCCACAATAGACAGAGTTAGCCCTACAATAAGTTTAATTCCAATCCTTAATTTATAGATTTCTAAGCATGCTTGCTCTAACTCATCCTCAGAAATCGTAATGATTTTTACATTATCCCTGCCATAGTTTGCATTAATTTTCCCACCAAAACACTTGTAACTCTGGTGTGCTGCGATATTTCGCCACTGATTAAGTGGGATGTCGAATAAATTCTCATCTACGACAGCAAGGTTGCTATTTTCACCCAAAAAATATTTGCAGTCGCCCATAATTTTATTAAAAGAGATAGCCTTCATTACGTCAATATTTTTGCTTTGGAAGGCAGCAATCAACCATCCCTCTCTTGCCACCATGAATTCTAAAATACTGTTAATTTTTTCAAATTGTTTATCAATATTTTCTTTAAAAGAATAATGATTGCTTGTCCTTAGGTCAGAATTTTTCATTGACCAGAATGAATTATTTGCCTCTCTGCAACCTTCATCCGCCTTAACAAAAACAGCTTTTGAAACCGACTTATCTAGCGAAGCAAACCATTCTATCAATATGGTGATTTTTTCATCTAAAGACGATAAGTCCCCATCCCATTCCCTGGTCATTAAAAAAAGTTCAAAAGTACCTAAATAAGTGGAGAATGCATCAGGTTGAACACCAAATTTTTCTGCCAATGACTCGGTAAAAGATTCAAAATAATTTTTTATCAACTCCGAATCTTTCCCAAACAGACTAATATTCAAAGGCGCGATTTTCATAGATATCCTTGTATAATTTCAACTCAGTAACGAGAGGTTTTCACTAAACCCTCACCATCATGAGTACTCCATACGATGAGTTAATAGCATCAAGCTTTGGTAATATTGACATATATTATGTCATCAGAAAAGCTACATCAAAGTGGAAAAGTAGACCCGAAGAAAGATTTAAAATGATGGATAGCCATAGAATTATCGTGTTAGCAACGCCCATTAATTATAAAAATTGTTTTGTACGTCCGCTTCGTGCCAAGAGCGGAAGTTGCTAGAATATCCTTTCACGGGAGTTCCATAAATTTTTTATCAAAAATCATCCAGATAACTAGCATCTTTGAATGCATTGCAATTACCAATTTCTTGATTGATTTCAACTTCATACTCTAAGCTTACACAGGGTATATCAATGCCATTTAATGAAAGTGAGTCCTGATTTTTTTTCCATTTTTTGTTTTCACGCCAGCCTAATTCATTTTTGTTCTCTGGGTCTCCCATTATTTCAATGTTGATACCTTTGAACATAAATGTGAAATAAAATGACTTTATATTTTCTGATGTCGTTTTACATAATTTTCCGTTGAAACTTGGGTAGATTAACTTGCATATTTCATTGGCTCCCTTCTCCGTTGTGATGATATCAATATCATTTGCATAAATTTGAACGCCGCGTAAGTATCTGTTCGCCCCTCCAGTAATATTCCACTCCTCCGTAATGGATTGGAGTAATAATGTTAATTCTGTAACTGCGTCGATCAACTTTTTGCTTTGGAAGTTATTTTTGTTATAAAGCCGTTGAATCCATGAGCGTTTTATTTTTGCACTGTACTTTAAATAAATCGATTTTTTGATACTAGGCGCTGTAAATATTTCATGCTCGTATTTTGAATAAATATAAGACAGGTATTTTGGAGCATTGCGGTCATTAATCTCTATAAAGTTATCTATTTTCTTCATCTCATTGTGGGCTCTATAAAAACCAGATACTTCTGAAAATAAATTATAGAAATTATTTATAACCAATATTCCAAATATGGTGCGGCTATACTGAAAATCTAAATTATCAGTCAGCGTGGCATACATGGTAATAATTATTAAAATTAACAACAATATTGTTGCTATAAAAGAGTATAATTTACACTGAAAAGCTTTAATATATAAAATAGAGTTCCAATATGCGTTCTCTTGTATGAGGCGTGTTAATTTTTCTGCATGAAAGCCATTATTATTTTCCGCATCCCCGTCAATGTAAAGTCTCTCTCGATAAAAATTACCCTCACCTATAATACCTCTCAACATCTCCAATCTTTTTGTTGCGATAGCTTTGGCTGAATAATCAGTTTTAAAATACATTAAAAGCCAAGTGATGAATTGTATTATAAAAGTGATGGTTGCAATGCCGAAGAGCCAATGAGCACTCAAAAAAACCCCAAAGATCGATAGGCATGAAATTGTTAATGTTGAACAGCCAATAATCTTAGATAATAAATCAACTTTATCAAAATAAAAACCACTGTTTTTTAAAGCCATTTCTCTATCTTATTCAATCATTTTCTGTATCTTTACATATTAATTTACAAAGTCAAGATGGTGGTTAGAAAAAATTTGGTTTTTAGCATCTATGAAATAAATATTAGTGCTACCGTTCTAACGATGGATTTCCACAAGATTTGAGCCTGTATCAGAAGATATTGAACTGTTGCCGCTCAGGTATATGAACTAACCATGACCTGCTCCCCATTGATTAACACACTGAATCGGCACTGCTTTGGTAGTCGTCATTTCAGTTGATTGCTATGATTGATGGGCACACGCAATGTCCGTTGTTCGCTCAAAACGGACCATCAGCCTCTACACAATTGTCCACATCGTGCCAGGAGCGAACGTTAGTAAAGCTACTGTGCTTTATGTCTGGATGAACAGATAACAAACGAAATTTACCCCTCAAGGGATTCAATAAATTTAAATATTCCATTTATTGATGCTTTATCCGGATTATTTATCTCACTCAAATGATCTCCCTTACCCGTGATCATCGGTAAAGAATATTGTTCTGCTATCGCAGCCATTGATACGTAATAAGGATCGCTGGTACCTGCCCAAAACAACGTTGGGGTCTGATAAGGAAATAACCCTTCTTTTTCACCAGTATACTTTCTTAATTCATTGAAAAAGCATTTTATACTTTCTTCATCTTCAAGCGAAAGCCCAGAGGTAAGTTCAGGTGCTGTGGTCCTTGCAAAAGATATAAACATATCAAAAGTCAGTTTGCCGTTAGGCGTTTCCGGAAGGCCATTGCTGAAGTCCCACCCGCCTAATACAGCGGAGTTAAGTCGTTCTGGATAGTGATTCAGCAGCCCCAATCCTACCCATGCGCCAGAAGAATAACCGATGACATGCGCTTTCTCGTAATCCAGCGCGTCCATAATTTTCACAATGGATAATGCCTGATTTTCTTGTGTATATAAACTTTGTACGTGCGGCTTTACGCTTTTTCCGTGGCCTAAAAGGTCCGGACAAACAACGTGGAAAAATGGACTGAAAAATGAGCTCATCCCATTGTCTGTCCATGATTTTCCGTCCATCAGAAGACCGTGAAGCATTATAACTAATGGGCCCCTTCCCTCTGAAACATATGACAACTGCGGTATTCCTGAAGTAACTAGCATATATGTCTCTTTCACTTTTCGTGTGTACAGAAAGCATACACGTCTTCAGCCAGGCTGCTCAACAAGTAATTGTATGATGTCTGCTCCTCGCTCATAGCTGTCATAGGGCCGCTATGAGCGAACAGCGGACGGATGGCTATTGACTGAACCACAATCTGGTTATGCGTCCCACGTAGCTCAAAATAACTGCTCATGAAAGTAGCTTTTTGCTGATATTACATGGATATTTATTCAGGGTGGTAAGTGAGCATTTGCACCTAGCTATCCATTTGTTACAACTTCGTTGACTATCGCCAGATAAATTTAAGCCGTGAATTCAACTGACCGATGCAACGCGAGCAAAACAACCTTGATAAGGAGTGATTAAGTGGCAGTAGTACAAATTAAGTGGGACTGGCTGCAGTGGAACTGCCGTCAGACTTGGAAAAAAGATGTTCTTCCAGTATTACAAAGCAGAGGCGTTAGTCAGGAGGATCTTAAACGCTGCGTTTATGTCATCAGGCTCAATGGTCTATTCGCTATTGAGTACCCACGCGGTATTTCCCCCACGGTCTACATCGGCGAAGGAAACTTTGAACAACGCATTACTCAGCATAAGAACTGGCTGATGGATCTCGCGGACCTGCAAGGCGAGTATGAGTTCCTCATTGGCTATTGTTTCCCTCGGGCGAGAAACGTCTCAAAGGTTTATTCTGAATTCGAAGCGATGCTAATTCATGAGTTTCGAGAAATTTACGGCGCGGCTCCATTGCGCAACAGGCAAATGGAATTTCAAAAGTCGAATCACGAGTTTCAGCCAACTAGCGAAATTCGTAGCGCTATCATGATTGGCAAAGGGGTGCGTTTTCATTGGGCGGTAAAACCGATGAAAAGTTCATCCATGTATGATGTTTATCAGCTCACTAAGGAACAGACCACCTCTTAATGAGATAATCTGGATAACAATATTTTTTGGAAATATAAAGTTACGTCCGCCTCTGGCACGAAGCTGACTCTTAATGAGCAGCAAAGATGCCTGGCCACCATTTCTTTTTTGTTTGAAGGTTCTCGAACTCTCATTTATCATCCTCCTGTCCTACCGTTGTCGATGACAACAGCCAATGCTTCAGCGCATGGAGTGCGCAAGTGATCTGAGAGAAGCGCCTTCGGGTGATCACACAGCCAAAGTCATACGGAGAGAAGTGTGGTCTGAGACTGACGCTTTCGAGCGACCACAGCCAATGCGACCTAAACCTGAAAGGACGCGCTTTCGAGCGGTAACCCCCCTGAACCTTTGAGAGCGGGGATCGCAGTTCTCTGCGATGAAGGTGCACTTATCCACTCACAGACAGTCAGTTTCATCACGACAACTGGCACCCCAGCGGGAAACTTCCCGGCGGGGCAGTTTCTCCATTACCCGGAGAAACACCACGTCTATGCCCCTATCTTTTTGGACCGACGTCCAGCAATCCCGGCAACATTTGCTGCTCTCTGCAAGGCCAATTGGAACATTTGGCATCTGCGAGAGCTGCATTTGGCGCGGGAGTTGCGCAGCGCGTCACTTGTGTCATTGCGAAGCATATACCAAGTGACGCGCAAAGCGCATAACGGACGAACCCACGTCATACGGGCTTTACCAACGTCTTCTACGCTCTGACCGACACGTAGTACCCTGGCCGAACCTCGGGCTACGGAACGTCCAGAACAGTAAAAGGCCATTTTTTAAACCCACGCGTCATAAAAACGGGGATCCCCTATGAAGACGCTTACCCATGAAATGAAGGAGAACAATCGACTCGGTAACGATGGCAACGTCAGTCAAGGCTGACGGATGGAGGTGACCTGACAACGGTCAGGAACCGGCGAAAGCCGCAAGCAGCTCAGCGAGCTGTGGATACCTCACAAGAACTCAACATTTTGCCACCCCGATGCACAGTTATCAGTCGAGCCGCAGGAAGCGCAAATCACACCGTGTCGTCGGGGCCAGGATGTATAACTGTCGTGCTGAACGTTGTTCAGACGTTTTGTCGTATATCAAAAATGCAGTTCGGTACGTCCTTCATCCTTCGAGGCGAAGGCGGTAATGTCGTGCGTTTTTCAGGACGAAGGGAGTAGGGGGATGTCGAGAGCCAATAAGCAGTTAAGTAAGCAATTGATCACCTTGGCCCGACAGTCAGGGGGGAGTTTTAAAACAGTTTCAGATCGCGCCAGAATAGCGTCCCGATTGGCGGCGAGTATGCTGAAATTAAATATTCAGATCCGCGACGTGAGTAATATCAAGACCCACCACATTGAGTTGTATATTAAAAGTCGTCAGTCTGAAAATATCTCTAAACGGACAATGCAAAATGAAATGGCGGCTATCCGGGCGATACTCACCACGGCAGGCAGGACGAAACTCGCCGATCCGAACCATGAACGATTAAGTAATTCAGCGCTCGGCTTATCCGGGGCCAGTCGTGACGGATCTAAAGTCGCTATTTCGGACGAGCGCTATCACGCAGCGCTCGTCCAGATACGTGAAAAAGACGACGGTGTTGCCGCCGCTATGCAATTGGCGCGTTATTTAGGATTAAGAACGGAAGAAGCCGTGCAGTCTGCCAAATCATTAAAAACCTGGCAGCAGGCATTGAATAAGGGCGATGAACGGCTGCGTATTGTATTTGGCACTAAAGGTGGTCGACCGCGAGATACGACGATTGTAAATCGTGACCAGGTTATTCACGCAGTGAGTGAAGCAATTAAATATGCCAATCAGCATGGCGGACGATTAATTGATAAACCCACATTGCATTCGGCTATCGACCGCTATCGCAATACGCTGAAAGAGGCCGGATTAACGGGAAAGGAATCCCCCCACAGTTTGCGTTACGCCTATTCTCGAGAGGCAACGGAATATCATATGGATAAGGGATTGAGTCGAAAAGAGGCCGAGGCAATGGTTTCAATGGATTTGGGGCATGGGGACGGGCGCGGGCATTATGTTGCCAGAGTGTATAACCGTGTGAGTGATGATGAGTCCTGACGGCATCAACGGTGAGTATTTATGCCGAATGGGGCTTGTCGACTACGTTTGAATTGTGTACGATTTTTCAGGCTAACCCGTTGTCTACGACAACAGCCAATGTCCTGGTGATTTGAGAAGGACGCCTTCGGGCAATCACAAGCCAAAGCGACCTTAACCTGAGAGGACGCGCTCTAGAGCGGTAACCCCCCTGAACCTTTGAAAGCGGGGATCGCAGTTCACTGCGATGAAGGTGCACTTATCCAACATGCCTTGAATGGCATCCCGTCTGATTGACTCACCCTTGAGGGAACACGCTTCCCTTCAGGGCGGTGATGTTCCCTTTTTTTATGGAGAACATCATGCAAACCTTTACCCAGCGTCATGCTGCATCCGTCACCCGTGGGGCTTTTCCCCTGTTTGATCGGCTTTTTCCTGAACGGAAGGAAGCGCGTCACGGTGATTGGATCGCCAATAAAACCGGGCGTGTCAGCTACCGTGCCGAGGTCTTTCCGCTTGAGGCGGGAACCTGGGGGATGGCGATACTGTGCCGTACCGGTTGGCATGCTGGTGAATATACCTACGAATGGTGCCGTGTGGGCCTGAATGCGGGGCCCCGTCGTCACCGGGTATTTCGTGAAGCCTGCCTGTTGGCTGAGCAACTGGCGACGCTTCGTTACCGTTATCACTAAACCGAACAAACAGGAGTGACTGATGACGACGTTTGTTCTGGTAGCAGACTACCGTAACGCCACAGACCGTCTGTTGACGTTGGCCAACGCGCATTTTTATGCGTGTGTGACCCACAGTGAACGGCGTTCCTGGCGCAGTTGTGCGCAACGCCATCTTGCTGAACTGGAAAACCTGGGCTGCAAGCGGGCGAGTGAGCGTGACCGGCGCTGTTTTACCCGAGCCTGTCAGCTTCTGCGTGAACGTATTGCCATGGTGGATCCGCACGGTGAGGTGCTGTTACCGACCTCGGTAGTGGTGGATCGCTAACCCGGTACCGTCTGCATTTTACACCCTTCATGATCTTCACCTGATCGGGTCGACCTCTGCCCGACAGGGCAGGCGTACGCCGATCTCTCTGGAGTACCCTATGCACTATGAGTCTCATGAGCAACATATCATCACCCAGGCTATCGGGTTGTTGGAACGACAACTGCAGGCCCGCACGGTGGTGCTAACACAACCCGATGCGGTTCGCCGTTATCTGCGTCTGCAACTGGAAAGGCAGGAGCGCGAGGTGTTTATGGTGATGTATCTGGATAACCAGCACCGGTTGATCGCGTGTGAAACGCCCTTTACCGGCACGTTGGCCTCGGTCAATGTTTATCCCAGGGAAATCGTCAAGCAGGCCCTGGCCTACAATGCCGCTGCGGTGATCCTGGCGCACAACCATCCTTCGGGGATGGCTGAGCCCAGCCAGGCAGACAGAACCGTGACGGAAACGGTGACCGCTGCGCTGTCATTAATTGATGTGCGCGTGCTGGATCACATTGTGATCGGTCATGGTGAGGCGGTGTCGTTTGCCGAGCGTGGTTGGCTCAATATGACCCTGCTGTAACCTGATTTAACTCAATCCTTTGCGGGCCCCGTCCCCAAAGGACAGGTCCCGCTCATTTTTGGAGAAGACCTGAAATGACACTAACGACAAAAGCAGATACCCCCGTCGTCACGGCGGCGCTCACGGACTGGATGACCGGTTACTACCGCCTGGCTTCGGTGCTCGTCCAACAGGGTTTTTCCCCGGACAGTGCGACTCGCCATGTGTATAGCTTTACCGAGATGTGCTACGCCTATGCCCGTCAATTCAGTCAGGACTATGGCGGTGATTTTTGGCACTGGTATACCCAATCCGATGGCGGGTTCTTTATCTGTCCGCAGACTGAGAAAACCTATCGGATCGAGGTTACCTCAAACTATTACCAGGGTGAGATGAGCGCCCAGGCGTTGGGGCTGACGGTGTCACTCTATGCCCTGTGCGTCCTGGCGGAGTCTGGCCATGACTTTTTCATCGAGAGCTACCATCGGCTACGCGGTTTTGCCCTGGCGCATCCCGAAGGCATGGCGATTGCCGGTGCCATTGATTAGTGCCACCCACGGCGTTAACCCGCCCGGTATTTTACCCACCCACAGGGGAGTGACTTCCCTTTGGGTGGTCAGTCCCCGTTTTTTTATTCTGGAGACTGACCATGACGATGATAGATGACCTGCGCGACCTGGCGAACCTTGAAGGTGACCTGTTGGTCATTGCAGCTTACGAGAGGTTGGGCATTGGCACCCACTCGGATGAAGATAATTTTACCGATAATATCTGGGCGGTTGGCCATCTGGCCGAAACGCTTGCCTGGGAATGTGGGGGAGATTCACCTCGCTATACACATCCTTCCTGCAAGGATTTGTTCGACGATGTTGTTGCGCTGGGCAGAACGATTTGTCCGGGAGCCTGGGACTACTTTTTCAGCGTAGGCCAGAGAGATTCGGCAGCAGCCGCGGCGGGATGGTGATGAATCGACGTCATTCGTTTATCCACTACCAGGCCGCTTCCCATGAGGCCTGGCGCGAGTTGTGTCGTGCAACAACTCGAGTACATCATCAGGTGCGCAATGAGCCGGACTTTCGCTGGTTGGGAAGGCCGTTGGTCGTTTGTGACCTCACTGGCACCCAACCGTTGAGGTATGACGACAGCCTGATTGGCATCGGCGTTATCGCCTTTAACGGTGATTTTGACGCAGGCCTGTCGGGTGACCCGTTCTGCCTGGTACGTTCGTTCTCTGTCGAACGGCAGCAAGGTCAATGCGATACCGGCCATCATCCCTACGATTTTCTGGTGATGGCAGTCCTGCTGCTGGCCAGCCACTGTTGTCCTGGGTGCTACGGCATTCGTTCGACGGTGGCGCGTACCGAGTGGCAGCAGGTGGCTGACTGGCTCAACACGCATCTTGACCTGGCGGTGATACTGCCGCCCGGACTTTCAACAGACTGACGCTATGGTCGATTAACGCGACGGTAGCACTGACAACCCTTGTGGGGATTTATTCCCGCAAGGGGGTCAATCCCCGTTTTTTTATGGCGAGGACTGACCATGACAACGAAACACACCAAGAAAAAGGCGGCATCACGTCGCCAGGATAAAGCGGACCTGTTCCAGGTGGTGACGGATAAAATCATCGCCGCGCTGGAGAAGGGGACACCTCCCTGGCGCAAGCCGTGGAAAACCGTCGCCGGTGGCCACACGGGCAGTATGCGCGGATTACCGGCTAATGCGGTGACAGGGCGTGCCTACAGCGGCATCAACGTGCTGTTGTTGTGGATTGATGCGGCGGACAAGGGGTTTACCTCTCACCGTTGGCTGACGTTCAAGCAGGCACTGGACGTGGGCGGTAACGTTCGCAAGGGCGAGAAATCGACACTGGTAACGTTGTTCAAGCCGTTCGAGAAGAAAGAGACGGACGAGCAGGGCAAACCGCTGTTTGACGAACAAGGGAACGCCGTGGTTTCCCAGCGGAATTTCATGACCAGCTTTCATCTGTTCAACGTCGAGCAGTGCGAGAATTTACCCGAGAAACTGCTGACGCCGGTGAGTGTGGCCGGTGAGGCAGAGGAATTACCTGAGCAAGACGATATTGAGCGTATCCAGCGGGCCGAACAGGTGGTCACCTGCAGCGGTGTGCCAGTGGTGCATCGGTATCAGGACCGGGCGTTTTATAGCCCGGTTGCTGACCGAATCACCATGCCGGAGGCCGTGCAGTTCAACTGCCCGGCAGATTACTACAGCACGTTGCTGCATGAACTGATGCACTCCACCGGTCATATCTCCCGGCTGGCGCGAGAAGGCATTACGTCTTCAACCCGTCGGTTTGGTGACCCGGTGTATGCGTTTGAAGAACTGGTGGCGGAAATCGGTTCGGCATTTTTGTGCGCCGAACTGGGTATCCAGGGTGATGTTCAGCATGAAAGCTATATCGCTTCCTGGCTGAAAGCACTGAAGGAAGACAAGAAGGCCATCTTCCAGGCAAGCCGTTTTGCTCGAGAAGCCTTTGAGTACCTTATCTTACGTGAACAGGCCCTGGCTGCTGCCTGAACCGCTGTTGGAGGAAGACATGATGGACACGACTGCAATTCGCGAATACCAAAAGATAGCGGCGTTTCTCCTGGAGAAACACTTCGGGCTGACTCTGAACGACACCAACCTGCATGACGATGCCGTTGTACAGGCACTGGTCGAGCTTAACGTGCCGGTGTTTGAAGCGATTAACCAACTGGTGGAGAAATACCACCTGGACCGGATAGACCAGAACGCCTGGTCTCCCCGGAGCCCGTTGTTGACCGCGAGCCACTTTATGGTGGCCGTCTTGGAGACCGTGCCGGAGAACGTCCAGCTTGTCCGTAGCGATGAAACGGGCGATAGACCGAACCAGCACTGACTTTTCACCCAAGGTTAGTCAATAACCTGCCACTCCCCAGGGGAAACATTTCCCTGGGGGGATGTTTCCCCTTTTATTTCAGGAAACATCCCTATGGCAAATCCTAATCCGCATGTTGCGGAATTTATTTCATTATTTAACCAGACGGCCCGTTATCACCATCGTTATGAGGTTTTTCGTAATTTTGTACTGCTTAGTTCAATCAGGTGCCGTTCTCGCAACCCACATCATGTGATAAGCGATTCATTCCGTTTTAAATCGATTTTTTCATATTCATTCTTATATGGTAATGAGCAAATAAGCATAATAATCGTAAGCGCTACAAGAATGAAGAATGTTACATTAATTCCCGTAAAATCTATTAGATACCCAGCTAAAAGGCTACCTATAGCAGCACTTGCTTTTATCATTAAACCACTGATAGCAGATATTCTAGCTACGTAACTATCGGGCATTTCCTTAATGGAATAAATGCTGTAACTTACATTCCATAAGCCGCCTAATATGGACTTCATAATGAATAGTATAAAATATGCTATAGGCTCATGAAAAAGTAAAAAGCCAATAAAGACTAATATCCTTAATGAATTAACCCCTAAAACTAGAGTTCTAAATGAAAACCGGGAAATTACACTCCTGGATATCAGGCTACCTAAAATTCCACCAATACCAAGTCCGGACAGAATAGCCCCAGTAGTGTCAAACCCAAACTCATTTCCTTGTAAGGACAATATAACTCCTAAATATAGTATTGGATGTAAGAAATTATTAATTGAAGTTAGTGTAACCATTAAACTAAAAAAACGATGTTCCCGCATCCAACGAAATGCAGAATTTATGTCTTTAAATACCCCGACATTATTAGAAACATTCTTTTCATTATGGTGTAAATGTGTTTTTAGTAAAAAATAAAAAGACAACATAGAAATTAAAATAATAATTAGGAATGGATAAAAAATACTTAAAGTAACAAGCGTGCCACAAATAACAGGTGCTACAAGTTGTATAGATCTTGTTCTTATTTCATAGCGAGATAAAATTGAAACGGAGTCCTTTCCTTGGAGTAGCATTTTTAATGCTGTAGGTTCAGTTATTTCCGTGAAAACTGTAAATGTGCCGAAAATGAAAGAAATAGGAATAAACCAATACAATCCATTATCTTTAAATAAGTATAGGCCAATAATAAATATTATAGTGCTTGCAAGCCTACCTAGTTCGCTATAAATTAATGTGTTTTTTTTGTTATTTTTCTCAATAACTGCAGATGAAATAATCTTGATAATAATAACAGGTAGGAAGAATGAGAAGGTACACCATCCAATTTCTATCGCGGTAAAACCCAGGCTTAATGCAACCAAGGGTATGGCTAAATGGAAGACTTCAATTCCCAGCAAAGAAAATGCTGAGCTAAAAAGAAAGTTATTAAAATTTTTATTTGAAACCATTAGACACACCCTTGTCATTTTTAACCACAATTTATAACACGGTTAATTAATTTCACAGGTTAGAGAAATATCTTGAGTCCCATCCTCTTAACGCGTCCCCATCAATGAGATGAAATTCATCATCAACATCTTGCTTTATTACATGTGATGCTATCGTAATAATATCATAAATATTACAATTGCACGACGACAGTAATTTATAGATATCTTCCCAACCAACCTCCTCACGTGCGTCAACTTTATTTTTTAGATCTAGAATAAGTTCTATTTTATCTTCTTTGTACCCGTGAATGTTAGAAAGTATATTATCCCAACTCTTCGCCAAGCAAAAGTCATGCTCTGTATGTTGACTTTCAAGAGTTGAAATCATTTCATCTATAAAGCTATAATCATGAACTAAACTGGACTTTATATCTTGATAAATATTAAAACGGTTTTGTCTATCAAACAGAATTCCAAACTCTCTAACAATATCTGCTGGTTCGTCTGGAATATGAAAAAATCGAACAACTCCATTAGGGATTTTCACTATACTCCTCAACGACTCTGCTGTTCTCAATCGTTCCTCTGAAGCCCCCTTCAGTTTATGCAACCTAGCACTTGCTGGCATTGTAATTTCAGGTGATACATCTTCAAATATAACCATCATAGCATCACCTAGACAATAGAGATGATCAACCAGAGACATTCTATCTATTGTTGCTTCACTATATTGGTATCTCCACGTCTCCCGAATCTTATGCCGATTATACTTAACCTTATAAGCAACTCTAAGCTTAAAATTATGACGTTCAATCAGCATAAGAACGTCACGTGCTCTCCTTGCTGCAAAAACCTCTGGTTTAAGTACAACTACAGCTAATCTAGTTAACTTATTTGTGAAGTCAGTTGAAAACTCTTGATACCCATCAAACCAACTTTCTCTAAAGTAAGTTTCTGTATTAAAATAATTTTTCTTAGAACCAAAAATTGAAAGCCGCTTCCAATCTTTATCTGATGGGATTTTGTTACATTTAATAACCATGGCATAACTCCTTATCTAAGCATTTTTAGAACATTCCATAATAAAAGCATCAGCAATAACTTTATCCAGTGGGGATTTAAGCCATTCCGTATGCCACTGAACACCATATATAAATGAAGCTTCAGCATGTCTTATTGCTTCTATTGTGTTATCAGAAGCACGACATTCAACTAGCAAATCTCTTCCTAATTTTGATATTCCTTGAGAATGAAGCGAGTTAACAAATAGTTCACTTCTATTAATTGCAGTTTTATTTATTAATTCCCCCATTAATGAGTTATCCTCAATACTAACTCTATGAGACACATCATATCTTGATTCTAAAGGTTTACTCTTGTCCGAACGGTGGTCTATTTTTCCAGTAATACAATGCAATTCAGGATATAAATCCCCTCCGAAAAAAATATTGATTTCCTGTAGCCCTCTGCATACCCCTAAGACCGGTTTGTCAAGATGATATGCATGTTCAAGAATTTTCATAACTGTCATATCTCTATTTAAATCCTTGCTTCCAACGGTATTAACTGAATCAAAAGAAAAAGGCCGATCTGAAATTACTCTCCGAAGTGAAACATTTGAAGGAGAACCAGGAAGGAATATACCGTCAACAGAATTCAAAATTTTTCTTGCCAGATCATCATCATTACGAGTGATAATTGCTGGTATAAGAATTGGAATTGCTTTAAGATCATTTTTAATATAATCTATATAACTGCGAAAAACTATGTGATGAAGGTCTGAGTCATTGTCGATCATTCGAGCGCAACACACCACACCAATTATAGGTTGAGTCATTCGTATACCCTATCTAATAATTCTTTGGTAGACCAATTGTTTTCAACTAAGTATGCTCTGGCTCTATATTCAATTTCCATTATTTCATAAGGTTTCGTAACTTTATTTCTTTCAGTTTTAAGCCATGCAATAACAGATTCCGCACTTGGAAATGCAGTGTTAACATTGTCCCTAAAGAATATGGACGAGAGATAGTATATCTCATCAACGCAATCTAATGTGTCGATAATGTATTCTTTTAAAGTTTTATTATCTGAAACCAAAAACAATTCACAAAAATTATCCGCTAATATCTTTTGCACCTTAAATTGCTTGATTCGTGTTAATATCCACTTTCTTTTATAGTCAGTGTTTCCTATCAAGCAAACATATGCTAACATCTGCTTTATTAAATTCTCTCTAGCTAGATCAAAACACCGCTCCAACTCACCTTTTCTCCATGCACCTATTATATCCAAAAGATCAGCATAATCTGATGCATTTAATCTATAAAGATAATAATTAAATATGTTCTGGTTGAGTTTGTTTTTTAAGGAAGTCAACCTTTCTTCATTGTGTATGCAGATACCATTATGAATCCTATGTATAAAGGACAAATTACGCTCAGACATTTCTTTTGTTAAAAGAATATGATTATTTATTGCATAATGATAATATTCATTAAGAGTGTCACTTAGCTTATCTATATCGTTGAATTTTTTAAATTCAATATCAATTTTAACCCCTGTCTCCTCGACGGGAAGATGAACTAATAGTATATCCTCTTCTGACTTCTCTTTAATTATTTCTTTATTTGTGCTTATAACGCGGAAATAACTACTTATGTCAATGTTATTCGATGTTCTGTAGTGTTCGGTAATAATATATACGTCTATATCAGAAAATTCATTACCAATGTTTTCAATCAGTGTTCCACAGACAATGACAACATCGTTTTCACTTATCCTTAATGGTTCGATATATTTTTTTATATCTAGTGTTTTATTATTGGGCAACGTAAACGTGAATTTTGATTTCATAATGACCAATCCCTCGCTTATTTCTTACATTTTTAATTAAAATTTATATACATCCTATGTCTTGAAACAAACAAACACATTATGTATTTATTTTAAATAAACTTATTACATTTTTATGACATAGTTCAATTTTTGAGCTTTAAATAATAATGCTGACGATTTACTTTCGATGAAAGTTTGCACAAACACTATTTGTATACTATAATTTAATCTTTATTTATTTTTTATAACCACGCATAGTAATCATGCTAACTAATATGATTGCTATTAGTTGCCAACAATGACAGGAGTGTGCATGATGAAAAATGAAAAAGTTGTTCCTACGTTATATTATTTGTCGCCACTTTTAAATTCTCGACGCGTCTTGTTTAATGCTAACGATATTCTTCAGTTTGGATTGGATACCAATGCGGAGAGTAAATTAAAAAAAGGAGGTGCGATCATTTCAATACCCAAGTATTTTACTGCACAACAGGTTCGAGAGATCGTTAAAATTATTGAAGAAATACCATGTGAGCATAAGAATATCTTTACTTCTACTGAGGCGGAGCAATGGAGCGATATGTGGATTTTTCAAAAGAAATAAATAGATGGGGCATGTTTTCATCTAAATGGAGTAATTCATATGCAAGAGATGCCAACAATATAAACCCTCTGGTTTTTACTGTTGCTGATATGGACTATATGACACCTCAGTGCGTATTGGATGCGTTAAAAAAACCAATTGAACACGGAGTATTAGGGTATAATGATGTTGACGATAGTTATATTAAATCCTGTGTTGGTTGGTTAAAAAAAAGACACAACTGGTTGGTAGATGATAAATGGATACTACCGTGTGGCTCAATAAAGACAGCAATGTTGATTTTAGCAAAGGAATTAACATCGCCTCATGAGCATTCTTTATATTTTACACCATCTTACAGTTTGTTCCCTAAGATAATCAAGGCTTGTCAGTTAATAGAACATAAAATAAGCTTAACGCTAATGCAGGAATGCTCAATAGATTTGATTGAAAAAGAAGATGAAATTCATTCATTTTTTCTTTGTAATCCGCACAATCCTATAGGGTTGTTATGGAGAGAGAAGGAAATGCAAAAAATCATCAATGTTTGCGTGGAAAGAAATGCGTTGCTTTTCTCTGATGATATTCATAGTGATCTGGTTATTGATTCCAATGCTAATTATACTCCTGCCAGTCTAATTGATCATAGAATAAATGATAACGTCATATACTTTATGTCTCCGGGTAAAACGTTTAACATTAGTGGACTTCAAACTTCATATTTAATAATTCCTAACGATGATATAAGAATTAAAGCAACCAAGGCTATAAATCTTTATGGGCAAGGCACACCAAATACCTTTGGTCTTCATGCTTTAGAAATGGCATATAATAAATGTGATTCCTGGTTAGATGAAGTTATCTCATATTTGAAAGCCAACTTTTTTTTCCTGAAGAAAGAATTGCTTTTTTGTGAGCCTGAAATAAAAGTGTATCCTTCAGAAGCAACATATTTTGCATGGCTAGACTTTACTGGTTTTTCTAGTGATAATTTAGCCTTGGCAAACACTTTGTTGAAAGATTATAATATTATACTTGAAGATGGAATTAATTTTGGAGAGGATGGCGTAAACTTTTTTAGAGTGAATTATGCATGTCCTCAATCCTATATTAAGGTTTTAATTGAAGCTCTTGTCGATATGGTTGATAAAAAAAGGAAACAGAATATTATGGTTGTGACTTAAACCTAAATGGCGTCCGCTTGTAAAACGGAAAAAATACCAAGACTTTTTTAGCAATCGCGAGTAAACAAAGGAGTGTGTCATATATTCAATGAGTTGATACCGCATCAAACGTAATACTCACGTTCGATGAAAGTGCCGATGATCCTGTCGTGCATTTCGGGTGATTTTGAATACCCCAGCGTCTTACGATTGAGGCGTTTCAGTCGGTTACGCAACGTCAGATTTTCACGCTCAATACGCTGTGTATACAGCTTGCCAACAATATGTTTTGCTTGTGGAAGTTCGTCGTTGTAAGCCCTGTAGCCATCAGTGCACCAAAAGGCCACTTTAAAACCCGAGAGCAGTTTCAACAACTTACACAGCGTTTTCTTGCTTCGAGAACCAAAAACGTGAGCGATAATCCGCTTCAAACGCGGCTCCCATGCGTACCACAGCCAGCGCTGTCGTTTCTTGTTACCGATAAATGACCATATCTCATCCACCTCGCAAATCAGTTGAATTTGCAGGTTATCCAGTGGCAGCGTGGTGACATTCCGAGGTGAGAGTTTTTTAAAGTGCGCACGACGGCATTGATACTGATATGTAACGCCCGCGCAGTGTCGCGAATACCGGCATTATTCATCGCCAAGTCAACGAGTTGAGCTTTCATTCCAGGTTGGCAGGCGCGATAGGCATAATCGAGCTGGAAGGTGCGTTTGCAGGCCTGACAACGGTAACGCTGATGACCACTTTTGCCATAACCGTGTTTCTTCACGGGCTTTTTCTGTTCACAAAACGGACACCGCACATCAACTTTAGCCATTCTATCCCCACATCAAAAATCGGAGATTGTACACTGCAATCAACACATTGAATACTTGACCCGATGGGCACAAAGTGGCTTGCGGCTGTCCTGATGGCTGCAAACTGGTGGCATTGGCTTAATGGGCCTATATAGCTGGAGGCCAGGGCAAGCGCATCATTGGCGACTAGATTTGATATGTAATGAAAAATGTCAGATTGATATCAGAATAATTTTATTAACAATCGTTTGGGATAACTGGCAATGGCTAGCCCTCTCACTGGAGCCGTTAAAGGTACCACTACTCAGGAACAGGAAAAGAGGCAATATTGAGAGAATAGGGATTACGTTAAAGCACGGACTGCTGGCGCTCGGCTTGGCAGTGATGTTTTTTTCTACTTCCACGTTGGCATTGGACAAAGTGACTTTATCTGACTTACGCATTGAAAATACGTCCAATGGCCTTCAGGCAATAGTGGGTGAGGGGCGTAACACTACCAACAACGTACTGAAGAATGTTTTCGTCAGATTTAACCTTTATCAGGGGAATACGGCGATTGGTGAGACGATTGATATTGCATCAAATATTGCGCCTGGGGAAAGTTGGAGGCTTCAGGCTATCATCAACTCTTTTAAAGGTAGGCCCGACGGTTACAAGATCACTGATATTCAAGTTCAGGACTAATATTTTACGTATCATGCGTTCGGAGAACGAAAAAACGGCAGCATAATATCCAGTCAAGCGCCTCGATATCGAGGCGTTTTTCATGGTTGGGAGAAATTTTTAAACTTTCATATAGAGTTTTTTGTTGTTGACGTAACTTGCCTTTATAGAGTGGAGCACCTATCGATCACCAGAATAAGGCCACTCTATGCACCACCCTAAAAAATGCGGTAAACCAGACTGGGTTTCTGAAGTCGAGGTATTTGAGCAAAGACAACGGCTGCTTGCTGAAAAAATACTGGCGCTGGTTACTTCACACTTCCTTAGTCTTGCTAACTACCAAAGTATGCACCTGGTACAACTTTGGCAGGTAGATATTGCCGAGCAAGAGGCCCTGGAGAAACAGGAGCAACAGCGTATCGCAAACCTTCTGCAGGCCCCTCTCGAAGCAATTACCGGTATTGGATGATGGGCGAAGAGGAAGCGGTGGTACGCCAGTTCTGGATAGTAAAGCCTTGGGTGAACGTGCAGAGATCAGAAGATAGGCAGAAATTGGTCAACCCCGGTGAAACAACCTGTCAGCAGAGTAACTTATGTTGAGGTCGCTGCTGAAATATCTGCCTGTTTCGTCGGAAAAGGCCAGAAACAATGGGGGGCAGGGGGCGAGTTCCATTACAGTGCTAACGGTACCTGATGGTTATCACGCACCGATGTCGGCCCGTGAACAGTTGGCAACACCCCTGCGTGGACAATGGCTGCAAATGCTGTGGGACTACTCCTCGCTACCAAAAGATCTGTATCAACAGTATTACCTGCAACCGCTTGAGCGCTGCATCACCCTGATGCAGCAGTTTCCGGCTACCGAGAACGGCCACCATGCGTACCTCGGTGGCATGGTGGATCACCTGTTGGAAACAGTCGCTTACGCAGCACGACTATCGAAAAACTATTTACTTCCGGTTGGCGCACCACCGGAAGAACAGGCATCGCAGGGGGCCGCCTGGAACGCGGTGATTGTCTATGCCGCGATGCTGCAGGCACTTGATGGGCTGTGCCATATTGAGGTTGAACTGGAAAGCGGACGGCGTTGGCTACCGCTTGATGCCGAACCTGAAGAGCCGTACCGTTTTCGTTTCAGCCCGATTACAGATGCGCTGAAGGTTCAGAGCCTGAGTGCAATGCTTGCCTGGAAGGTCATTCCAGACAAAGCATTACTTTGGCTGAGTGCTTGGCCAGAAGTGCTGAAAACCTTGTCGCTGTATTTGACGGGGTTTCGTCACCAGTCAGGGATTATCAATACCATCGTCGCCGAAGCCATTAGAACCTCGGTAGGAAACACGATTCCTACGGTCCTGACGGCCCCCCAGGTAACAACCGGCCAAGAGGCAACGTTGCCGAAGGAGATCACTGATCCCGAATGTTTACCGCTACAGGCTCCCTCGATTCAACCTGTTGAGCATTTAACGGTGGTCAACCTGGACTCTTCACTGGACAGCGCGGTGAGTGATAACACTCCCTGCGATGCTGGTGCTGAACCTGTGGTTCAACGTGAGGATGCTACGGGGGACTTGCTGGCGGTCATGGGGCTTTCTGCCGCGAGTGATCCCGGTAGGGAAGGTGGGCCTGTGGAAACAAAAGCGGAACAGGGTATTGACTCTGCACCACAGGATATTGGTGAACGATTTTGGCAGTGGTTAAGTGAGGGATGTATTACAGCCACTTTTTCGGTCAATACTGCCAACTCTCGGATACATATTTTTTCAGGTTATGTCTTTATTCGTGCACCCAATATATTTCATCAGTTTTTGTTAGAAAACCAAGAATACTCCGAAGATAAAACTGGCTTACAAAATGCGTTTGAACGATTAGGGAGGCATAGGCAGGATAAAGGCGTGATGTATACCTGTCATATTTACCAAAATAAGACTGGAGAGGGGCGGTTTCAGAAAATGGCGGGGTACCTTATTGCTGCCAAAAAATTGTATAAAGACCATGACATTCCAGCGGGTAACCCATTCTTGGTAATTAAATCTTAGTGCTTATAGGGAGTTATGGCATGCCCGATGTGACGTTTGAACAATTGATGGAGCAGTATTTTTTTAATCATTCTATTCGGCCAGCAACGGAATGGAGTTACCAAAAAGTTGTTCGAACTTTTAAGAAATATACGCAAGAATTACCTGCTGATGTGAGTAATGAGTTGGTTTTGGAATGGCGAATATTTGTTCTTAAAGAATTGAAACTGGAAGCCTGTACATGGAACAATAAAGTGACCCATATGCGAGCGCTATTTAATTTTGGTATGAAAAAAGGATTGTTACCCCATAAAGAAAATCCTTTTAACAAAGCGGTCGTTCGGGTAGGGAAAAAGAAGAAAAAAACGCTGTCAAAGGCGCAGGTAAAAACGGTTTATCGCTTGATGGAGCAACACCAGGAACTGGAACGCCGCTTTCCGCAATCCTACTCCATAAGCTCGCGGGCTAATGCTTGCTATCCTGCCTGGTTCTGGTTGGCCGTATTGGACACATTGAGCTGTACCGGGATGCGCCAAAACCAGCTCCTTCATGTACGGCTGCGTGATGTCAATCTTGAAGAACGCTGGATTGATGTGATTTCCGAGGGGTCAAAGAACCACCGCGAGTTCCGAGTGCCAATTACTTCTGCCTTACATCCGCGATTAGCGGAGATACTGGAGCGTTCATTGGCAGCAGGGGCAGAGTTAGACGAGCAGCTATTCAATGTAAACCGTTTTGATCTGAAAAGAATAGCCCAATCAGCACCCGGGGAGCATGACTCAAATATGGGTATCTATCCGATACGGGCATTCTTTCGGCGAGTCTCCAGGGAGTGCCGGTTTGTCGTCAGCCCCCATCGCTTTCGGCATACGGTGGCCACCAACCTGATGAAATTCCCAGATCGCAATATTCAGGCGGTCAAGCGTCTGCTGGGGCATTCCAGTTTACGGTCTACGCTGGAGTACATTGATGAGGACATTGATTCTCTGAGAGAGCTTCTGGAGCAGGAACTGATGAGATGAGTCGCCATGATATGCCGAGAAAGGGTATCCCCTTGACAAAATTTGACATTTACATACGAAGTCTGTAAAAATCAGACGCGAAAAAACCCGCATGTGGCAACATGCGGGCCTTTCAAGAGCCTTTTCACAGCAACCGGGTCGTGATATCACAGTGTGACATCATTTAACCAAACCCTAGGTTTTTGCGTATTTGGACTCACTTTAGAACCTGTCATTTTTTCATCCTGAGAAATTGACAAGCGCTTCTGAATGATGGTGCCCGGACTCGGAATCGAACCAAGGACACGGGGATTTTCAATCCCCTGCTCTACCGACTGAGCTATCCGGGCAACGGGGCGCATTAAACCGTATTTGGCCGTATGTCGTCAATCGCTTTCTATCACAAACCCGATCGGTTGCTCTAATTTCATTCAGAAAGTGGGTGCCAGCAACTGCATTTTTCTGCGTGAGATAAATAGATATGCAATAAATTCGTGTATTTATACAATTTTATTGTTCTTTGTCTTTTCTATTATCGTTATATATTACAAAGGGTTATCATTGTAAGTGCCCTGGGGTTTACTTCGATAATTGTTACTTGAACCCCATAAAAAAACATGCAATCATTGCGCGAATTTTGTTATCCATCCATCACACAATGGCGATCACGCTCATCAAAATCAGGGGGTTACAGGCATGACTGGTTTCATTACTCAAGCATTGCTGTGCGCCAGACATCTGATGATGCCGTTATCCCGCCGTGGTTATTCCCATCTGTCGTCTTCGCGCTTATCGCTGCACACCATGCGGTAACGCTACCTGATGCTCGCTGTTAGGCATTATTAAAAATAGAGCTGCGGCTCTGATTTTACTGATGTCTATCGGTCGCTGCCGATCCCAGCCCGCGATAGCTGCCTGATGTTAACCCGCATCAGCCGACCCTTTTTGCATCTCATGCTGCAATGCAGGACATCACTTTGCCGGGATAATCTTGGTTATCTCATTATGTGCCTTGTGGCACACCCTCATCCTTAACCGTTTGAGAGTCAGCACTATGAAAGAACTGAAAATAGCAACAAGCACCAGCCTGATCGCCAGTATCGAAACTCTGCGCCAGATCGTTCGCGTGGAACAGACTGACTATACCGATGTGGCGGCGGTGGTGGTGTCCGTCGAGGACGTGAATGCTGGCATTCTCGAAATACTTAAGGCGACCGGTTTTGGCATCCCGACGTTTGTTGCTGTTGAGGGGGATGAACATCTCTCCCCGGATTACCTGCCGTTAATCAGCGGGGTGTTTGCGTTGTCGGCTGCGACTAAAGCGTTTTATATGGCACAGTTGGAAGCCGCTGCCGATGCTTACGAGCAGGCGTTGCTGCCACCTTTTTTCAAAACGCTGAAAACCTATGTGGAAATGAAGAATTCGACCTTTGCCTGCCCAGGGCATCAAGGCGGTGAGTTTTTCCGCAAGCATCCGGCGGGGCGCAAGTTTTTTGAATTTTATGGTGAAACGATTTTCCGTTCGGACATGTGCAACGCCGATGTAAAACTCGGCGATCTGCTGATCCACGAAGGTTCAGCGAAAGACGCACAAAAGCACGCAGCCAAAGTGTTCAATGCCGATAAAACCTACTTTGTACTGAACGGCACCTCGGCGGCGAATAAAGTGGTGACCAATGCGTTGCTGACGCGTGGCGATCTGGTGCTGTTCGATCGTAACAACCATAAATCCAACCATCATGGTGCGCTGATCCAGGCCGGAGCAACGCCGGTATATCTGGAAACCGCGCGCAACCCGTTTGGTTTTATCGGTGGGATCGACTCTCGTTGTTTTGATGAGCGCTATCTGCGCGAGCAAATCCGTGACATCGCGCCAGAGAAGGCCAATACGGCGCGGCCTTTCCGTTTGGCGATCATCCAGCTTGGCACCTACGACGGCACGATCTATAACGCCCGCCAGGTGATCGACACCATTGGCCACCTGTGTGATTACATCCTGTTTGATTCTGCCTGGGTGGGTTACGAAGGCTTTATCCCGATGCTGAAAGAGTGCTCGCCGCTGTTGCTGGAGTTGGATGAACTTGATCCCGGCATTTTCGTTACGCAGTCGGTGCATAAACAGCAGGCTGGGTTCTCGCAGACGTCACAGATCCACAAGAAAGACGATCATATCAAAGGCCAGAAACGCCACTGCAATCACAAGCATCTCAACAATGCGTTTATGCTGCATGCCTCGACCAGCCCGTTCTACCCGCTGTTTGCCGCGTTGGACGTCAACGCCAAAATGCACGCCGGGGCAGCAGGCCGCCGCATGTGGATGGAGTGCGTCAAGTTGGGGATTGAGACGCGCAAACAGTTGCTGGCACGCTGTACGCAGTTAAAACCCTTTATTCCGCAGCAGGTGGCTGGCAAAGACTGGCAAGATTACGATACCGAGCTTATCGCCAACGATGCGCGTTTCTTTAACTTTGTGCCGGGCGAGGAATGGCACGGTTTTGAAGGTTATGCGCAGGATCAGTATCTGGTGGATCCTTGCAAACTGCTGCTGACCACGCCGGGTATTGATGCCGCAACCGGGCAATACACTGAATTTGGCATACCGGCCACCATTCTGGCCAACTTCCTGCGCGAAAACGGCATTGTGCCGGAAAAATGCGATCTTAACTCGATCCTGTTCCTGCTGACCCCGGCGGAAAGCCCGGCGAAGATGGACAATCTGGTGGATATGCTGGTGCAGTTCGAGCGCTATATTGAGCAGGATGCGCCGTTGAGCGAAGTCCTGCCAACGGTATATCGCAAGAACGAGCAACGCTACCGCGGTTACACCATCCGCCAACTGTGCCAAGAGATGCACGATCTGTACGTCAGCTTCGACGTGAAGCAACTGCAGAAAGAGATGTTCCGCCAGGAGCATTTCCCGCCGGTGGTGATGAACCCGCAAGATGCCAACGTGGAGTTTATCCGCGACAACGTCGAACTGGTGCCTATCGGCCAAGCGGAAGGGCGCATTGCGGCGGAAGGTGCGCTGCCGTACCCGCCTGGTGTGCTGTGTGTGGTGCCGGGGGAAGTGTGGGGCGGGGCGGTGCAGCGCTATTTTCTGGCGCTGGAAGAGGGCATCAACCGCTTGCCGGGCTTTTCTCCTGAGTTGCAAGGCGTGTATATCGAGAAGAAAGATCACGGCTGGAAGCGGATTTTCGGCTATATGATCAAGCAGTAAAACAGCAAGGCCGATGAATGACGCATCGGCCCTGCACAACGTTACTTGCGGCGATAACTCTTCTGCGCGTTATTTACCTTCACCAGGTAGCGGCGTGATTCACTCGCCGGGTGCTTGGTGGTCAGCGTTTGATAAATATCACCCGGCTGCATACCGTTGATAATCGTCACCGCCTTGGCTTTATCGCTGTGGAACACCCGCAGCACGCTGCCCGCTCCGCCGTTGTAAGCGGTAATGACTGCATAGCGGCGTGAGGTCGGGTTCTGAATGCCCCCCAGATAGTTGTTCTGCAGAATGGCTAAGTATGCCGTACCGGTATCGATATTGTTTTCCGGATCGAACAGATAGCTGCGGCTTGGCGTTCCCCATTTGCCCTTCATCTGGAACACGTCTTTACCGGCGGTGTGCTGCACCACCTGCATCAGGCCCAGCGCATCGGAACCGCTCACCGCATACGGGTTGAAGCTCGATTCGGTCTGCATGATGGCCAGGATCAGCGACTCTTCAATGCCGTATTTCTGAGAGGCTTTACGTACCATCGGCAGGTATTTGTGTGCACGTTTATCCAGGTGGTTAGGCACCAGTTGGATGGTAACCGAGGTGATCACGTGCAGGCCAGAGGTGCGTTTTTGCAAGCGGGTTTGCAGCAGGTAATCGGCGAAATGTGCCGCACGCCATTCCCAGCGGATCGGCTGGCCGTTGTTATCCAGCACCTGGCCATACAGGAACGGCTCTTTACTGATCTGGATATCGTTAACGTCGGAATAAAGGTCGATAGAGCCCGGATCGTCGCCCATCAGCAGGGTGCTGATAATCGCCTGGCGCAGGCGTGTGGCAGGATCGGTGGTGGCAATGGTTTCGACCGTGATGGTGCCCGCGTCAAAGTTGATGTGGCTGCGGGTCTGATATTGGTCGGTGTATTTCACGTAATCTTTTGGCCCAGCGATCAACACTTCGCTCAAGCCCCAGATGTTCTCAATATTGTGGGCAAACTGGCCCATTAAAATGTCGAAGGCGTTGGTATCTTTCACCAAGGCTTCGTTGACCTCTTCATTTTTTTTGCCTGAGCAGGAGATCAGCAAAGGTGCTATGACGAGCAAAGCTAAAATTTTCTTCATCTTAAAGCCGTATACGCGAAGAATGATAGGAGAGGTGGAAAGGGCCAGCGTCTGGCCCGGAAAATATTATTCGCTTGGCGGTGTGTAACCTTCGATATGGACGTCATGCCCCTCAAACAGAAAACGAATCATCTCTGCTTCCAGCAGCTTACGATCATCAACGTTCATCATGTTGAGTTTTTTCTCGTTGATCAGCATGGTTTGCTTTTTCATCCATTCGCCCCAGGCTTCTTTGGAGATCTCATTGAAGATGCGCTTGCCGACGTCGCCTGGATAGAGCTGAAAGTCCTGCCCCTCGGCGTCGCGCTGCAGGAAGGTACAAAAAATGGTTCTGCTCATGCTAATTCCTCGTCAATGGCGCTGTTGCCAAATAAACCTTGTTGGATCGGTGACTGTTTCGCCAGTTGTTGCAACAGGCGTTCAACCGGTGCGGCCAGCCCGACCGATGGCGGCTGCGCTAAGTTATACCAGAGACCGGCACCCTCATCCATGGCGCTGGTGGCTTTGTCGAGATTCAGCCACATTGGCACAATATCCAGATGGAAATGGCTGAAGGTGTGGCGGAAAGCGGTCAGTTGCTCCAGACGATCTCCCTTCAGGCCGCGCTGCTGCAACCACAACTCCAGGTCGATGCGGGTTGTGAACTGCGGAAAGCAGAACAGGCCGCCCCATAACCCGCTGCCTGGGCGCTGCTCGAGCCAAACGCCGTCGCCGTGCTGCAGCAGTAAAAAGTAGGCGGTTTTTTCCGGCAGCGTCTGCTTGGGTTTTTTGCCGGGATACTTGGCCCAACTACTGTTGCCGTTAGCGATGCAGCCGGTATTGAGCGGGCATAACTCGCATTTCGGCTTGGAACGGGTGCAAACCATCGCCCCCAGATCCATCATCGCCTGGTTGAACTGCCCCACGCCTTGCGCGGGAGTCACTTCTTCACTGATTTGCCACAGGCGGTTTTCCACCTCTTTCTTGCCCGGCCAGCCTTCCACGGCGTAACAGCGAGCCAGCACGCGTTTTACGTTGCCGTCGAGGATCGGGTAATGCTGCCCCAGCGCCAAAGAGAGAATTGCCCCGGCGGTTGAGCGGCCTACGCCGGGCAGATCGACAATTTCTGCAAAGGTTGTCGGGAACTCACCGCCGTGCTGTGCGACAATGGTCTGAGCCGCTTTATGCAGGTTTCTGGCGCGGGCGTAGTAACCCAGCCCGGTCCACAGATGCAGCACTTCATCCAGCGGCGCTTCGGCGAGCGCGCGCACGTGCGGAAAACGTGTCATAAATCGCTGAAAATAAGGAATCACGGTGGCAACCTGAGTTTGTTGCAACATCACCTCAGAGAGCCATACTTGATAAGGCGTTTTATCGAGTTGCCACGGCAGCGTTTTGCGGCCGTAGCGCTGGTACCAGTCAAGTACCACGTGCGAGAACTGTTGCGCTTGCATCATAAGCGGGTTTCGCTGTCCGTCTGATATTTGATGCGCGATTCCAGCATAGTGTGAGAGTGCTGTAAACTGGAACTTTCCGCCGTAGCATACGATGAACGCTTGCTAAACCAGGGTATCTTTGCATAATGCGCCTTTCCCAATTGGCAGCCAAACAGACAGAAAGCACTATGATTAATGACGTCATCTCTCCGGAATTTGATGAGAACGGCCGCGCGATGCGCCGTATCCGCAGTTTTGTTCGCCGCCAGGGGCGGTTGACCAAAGGCCAGCAATATGCGCTGGACCACTATTGGCAGCAGATGGGCGTGGAATATCAGGCTGAACCTGTCGATATCTCTACCCTGTTCGGGCGCGAGGCGCCAACCGTGCTGGAGATCGGTTTTGGCATGGGGGCTTCATTGGTCACCATGGCGGGTAATAACCCGCAGCAGAACTTCTTGGGGATTGAGGTGCATTCACCAGGCGTAGGTGCCTGCCTGGCAGACGCCCATGAAGCCGAATTGACCAACCTGCGGATCATGTGCCACGACGCGGTAGAAGTGCTGCAGAATATGATCCCGAATGGCTCGCTGGACATGGTGCAACTGTTCTTCCCGGATCCATGGCACAAAGCGCGCCACAACAAACGCCGCATCGTGCAGACGCCGTTTGTGGAACTGGTGCTGAGCAAATTAAAGGTGGGTGGCGTATTCCATATGGCCACCGACTGGCAACCCTATGCGGAACACATGCTGGAAGTGATGAACGGCAGCGCAGGATATCGTAATCTTTCCGAGAGCAATGATTACGTGCCGCGCCCAGACTCACGCCCGGTGACGAAATTTGAATTACGTGGCCAGCGTCTGGGACATGGCGTTTGGGATCTGATGTTTGAGAGGGTGGAATAATGGCTAAGAATCGCAGTCGTCGTTTACGTAAAAAGATGCACATTGAAGAGTTTCAGGAGCTGGGTTTCTCCGTTGCCTGGCGTTTTGCCGAAGGCACCGATGTTGACGATATCGATAGCGCGGTAGATGCTTTTATCGACGAAGTGATCGAGCCGAATGGTTTGGCGTTTGACGGCAGCGGCTACCTGCAGTGGGAAGGGTTGATCTGCCTGCAGAAGATCGGCAATTGCACCGACGAACAGCGTGAATTAGTCAAAAACTGGCTGGAAGCGCGTAAGCTGAGTGACGTAAAAGTCAGCGATCTGTTCGATATCTGGTGGGATTGATTTCTGCCCGATAAGTGTTGATTCAAGGTGCCTCAGTGGCACCTTTGCTTTATCTGGAGTGCAAGCACCGTGGTAACAACCTTGGATAACGCATTGCTGGATGAGATCTTGCAACAGGCGCGCCCGCTGATTGGCCAGGGTAAAGTCGCGGACTATATCCCGGCGTTGGCGGCAGTGGCAGCCGATCGCCTGGCGATTGCCGTCTGCACCGTCAATGGCGAACTGTTCCAGGCGGGGGATGCCACGGAACGATTTTCCATTCAATCAATCTCCAAAGTTTTCAGCCTGACGCTGGCGCTGACGCGTTATCAGGAAAGCGAAATCTGGCAGCGGGTAGGCAAAGAACCTTCCGGCTTGCCGTTTAATTCGTTGCTGCAACTGGAAATGGAACAGGGGAAACCGCGTAATCCGTTTATCAACCCAGGTGCTCTGGTGGTGTGCGATATGCTGCAGACGCGGCTCAGCGCCCCCAAGCAGCGCATGCTGGAAGTGGTACGCCAGTTGGCGGGGGAGAATGACCTGGCGTACGACGCTCGCGTAGCGCGTTCGGAATTCGAACACTCCGATCGCAATGCCGCCATTGCCTATCTGATGAAGTCGTTTGGCAACTTCGAAAATGATGTGCTGACCGTGCTGCAAACCTATTTCCACTATTGTGCGCTGCGTATGAGCTGCGTGGAGCTGGCACGCAGTTTTGTCTATCTGGCTAATCAAGGGCGTGCGCTTAACGGCGATGAGGTCATCAGCCCATTACAGGCAAGGCAGATTAACGCCCTGATGATGACCAGCGGTATGTATGACGGTGCCGGTGAATTTGCTTACCGGGTAGGGATGCCGGGCAAGTCTGGTGTCGGGGGCGGCATTATTGCGATTGTGCCGGACGAATTGTCGATTGCCGTTTGGTCGCCGGAGTTGGATACCTCTGGTAACTCGTTGGCGGGAACTGCAGCACTGGAGCTGTTGTCTCAGCGCATTAGCCGTTCGATTTTTTAACTCCAGCGCAGATGCGGGTGGAAAGGAGTCAGGAGAAATGATGTTAAAGAAAACCGGGTTGGCCTTGCTGTTGCTGGTGGCTTCACAGGTGCATGCCGAATATCAATGCAACGTTAACCCCCAGGATGACGTGATCATCAGCCCGCAAAGCGTACAGGTGGCCGGTGCCAGCGGTAACCTGCTGATTTCCCGCGATGGTGATGTCACGCGCAACGGGCAGGTACTTAGCCTGAATGATAGCCAACGCCAGAAGGCCTTCAGCTACCAGAGTGCGTTACGCAAAGATTTGCCCTGGATCGATCAGGGGGCGCAACAGCATTTGGAAAAGGCGCGCGTCGCGTTGGATAACGTGATTGTGCAGCAACTGGGCAGCAGCAGTAACGTGCGTAACCGCCTGACCACGCTCAATACGCAGCTTAAACAGCAGATGGGGCGTATTATCGAGCATCGTAGCGACGGCCTGGCGTTCCACCATAAGGCGATCGCACAGGTGGAACAGGACGGGCGCAACCTGGTGCAGCAGAGCATGGGCGGTGTGCTGCAAGATAGCCTGAACGAAATGGGCATTAAACAGGCTGCCAATGCTAACGGTAATCCGCTACAGGCACTGATGGGTAACCTGGGTGGCCTGCAGCAGGCGATTCAGGGCGAGTGGAGCAAGCAGGAGCAGAGCTTCCAGAACTTTGGCCGCGATGTGTGCAACCGTGTGACGGCGCTGGAAACTCAGCGTAAGAGTCTGATTAACGCGTTGAAGTAAAAGGTATTTGATGGAACTCAACTTTTGACGCCTTAGAGGAGAACTGGCAATCTGGTTAAACTATAATCAATCAGTGAAAGGATTTGCGTTGATGCCAGTAATATTGCGCTTCAGAGGCTATAAGTTTTTTTTTCTATTCAAATGAAGGGATTCCACGTGAACCTGCCCATATTCATGTCAGGGATGTTCAATTTGAGGCAAAGTTTTGGTTAATGCCTGAAGTTCATTTGGCCCGTAATGATGGTTTTAATGCGAAGGTGTTGAAAGAGCTGCTCGAAGTAGCGGAACTGCATCGCGCTCAGTTTCTGGAGGCTTGGAATGACTATTTCAGCTAAGAGTGTTCGTTTTGATGAGCTCAATATGTGGGTTGAGCTTAATGATGCCAGAACTATTGGCGTGCCTTTGGCTTGGTTTCCGCGTCTTTTACAGGCGAGTGCTGAACAACTAGCCAATTATGAGCTCAGTGCTCGGGGCATTCATTGGGAGGAGCTTGATGAGGACATCTCTGTCGAGGGGCTTCTCAAAGGGTGGGGTGATATAACTCGTCGTCCACATCATGCTGCCTGAATGAATTGACAGATAAAAAGCGCTGAACTCTCAGCGCTTTCTCGTTACTCTTCCGGTAGAAAAAGCTCCAGCAGTGAGTTGAGGAACAGCTTGCCTTTCTCGGTGATCTGCCAGTGTTCTGCCGTCTCTGCCAGGTAACCTTGCGCCAGCGCTGCGTCCAATTGCGTGCGGATCACGCTTTCATCCAACCCAGTGTAGCGGGCGAATTCCGCGCGCGGAGCGGCTTCCAGCAAGCGGAAACGGTTCATAAAGAACTCGAAGGGCCGGTCATGCTCTGCCACTTCATGCAGCTTGTCACGGTATTCGCCGCGCATAAAGCCGCGTGGATGCTTGGTTTTGCTGGTGCGCAGAATGCGGCCATCGGCAAAGGTCAGCTTGCCGTGTGCGCCGCAGCCAATCCCCAGATAGTCGCCGAAACGCCAGTAGTTGAGGTTGTGCTGGCACTGATAACCCGGCTTGGCATAGGCCGATGTTTCATACTGCTGATAGCCAGCGGCGCTCAGCAGTTCGTGCCCTTGCTGATAGATATCCCACAGCGCGTCATCATCCGGCAGCAGCGGCGGGCGCGAGCTGAACAGCGTATTTGGCTCAATGGTGAGCTGGTACCACGACAGATGCGGCGGATTCAGGGCAATCGCCTGGCGCAGATCGTCCAAGGCTTCTTCCAACGATTGATCCGGCAGGCCGTGCATCAGATCGAGGTTGAAGCTGCGCAGGCCCAAACCGGTGGCCAGATGTGCGGCGCGTTTGGCCTCATCCGGCCCGTGGATCCGCCCCAGGCGGGTTAGCTTCTCGGCGCTGAAGCTCTGCACGCCAATCGAAATGCGGTTCACCCCGGCGCGCTGATAGCCGCTGAAGCGATCGGCCTCCACGGTGCCGGGGTTGGCCTCCATGGTGATCTCCGCATCGGTGGCCACGTGAATGCGGGCGCGCACCCCGTCCAGCAAGGCCTGCATGGCTTCGGCGCTCAGCAGGCTTGGCGTGCCGCCGCCAATAAAGATAGTGCTGATTTCACGGCCGCTGGTGAGCGGCAGATCGGCATCCAGATCGGCCAGCAGATGATCGACATATTCCTGATGCGGCACTTCGCCCTTTAAAGCGTGCGAGTTGAAGTCGCAGTACGGGCATTTCTGCACGCACCAGGGAATATGGATATACAGGCTGAGCGGCGGCAATTGCACGGGGTTAGCTGGCATTACGCAGGGCTTCCAGCATCAGTTTCAATGCCTGACCACGATGTGATATTGCACTTTTTTTCTCGCGCGACAGCTCAGCCGCCGTGCAGCCCAATTCCGGCACGTAGAAGATAGGATCGTAGCCAAAGCCGCCTTCACCGGCGGATTCAAAGGTCACCTCACCGGCCCAGGTACCGTGGAACACCAGCGGGGTTGGATCTTCTGCATGGCGCATATAGACCAGCACACAGTGGAACTGCGCCGCGCGTTGGCCTGCTGGCACGTCTTTCAGCGTCACCAGCAGCTTATCCAGATTCTGTTGATCGCTGGCGTCGACACCGGCGTAACGAGCGGAATAAATCCCCGGTGCGCCGCCGAGTGCATCCACCGCCAGGCCGGAATCGTCGGCAATGGCCGGCAGGCCGGTAACCTGCGCGGCGTGGCGGGCTTTCAGAATGGCGTTTTCAATAAACGTCAGGCCAGTTTCCTCAGCAGAATCTACGCCCAGCTCGGTTTGTGCCACCACGTCCAGGCCGAAATCGGCGAGCAGGCTGGCGAGTTCACGCACTTTTCCGGGGTTGCCGGTGGCAAGAACGACTTTTTGCATGATGATTACCTTGAAAATTATTCGATAAGCGCGACGATCGCGGCAGGGATCTGTTGCGGATTAATGATGCGTAACTGCTTATGCCGCCCCAATTCACCTTTCTCGATGATAACGCTGCTCTTCGCCACCTTAAATTGCTTGGCGATAAACTTGATCAAGTGGGCGTTGGCCTGGCCGTCGACCGGCGGGGCGGTAATGGCGACTTTGATCTCGTCGCCATGCAGCCCAATGATCTGATCGCGGCTGGCTTTCGGCTGAATATAAAGCCTGATAACCAGCCCGTCGAGCACGGGGGTGACTGCACTCACAGCAGGAACCAGAGCTCGCCGAACAGATCCATCCCCAGGTAGTTGATGAGATACAGGATCAGAATCACCACCATGGCGGAGAAATCAATGCCGCCCATTGCCGGGATCACGCGGCGGATCGGTGCCATCAGCGGCTCGGTAAGCTGGTACATCACATAATCGATCGGGCTGCGGCCCTGGCTGATCCAGCTCATCAGGGCGCGGATAATCATCACCCAGAAGATCAGATAACCGGCGGATTTGATCAGTGAGATCAGGCCAAATAACAGATTGTATGGGCTGAGTGACATCGCCCCACCCTGAATCAACAGCAGCAGTGGGTATTTGACGGTCATCAGTAAAAACGCCACCAGCAGCGAAGCGCTGTCTACCGGCCCCAGCGAAGGAATGATGCGGCGCAGCGGGCCGACGATCGGCTGGGTAATTTTCACTACGAACTGCGAGAACGGGTTATAAAAGTCGGTGCGCGTCAATTGCATCCAAATGCGCAGCAACAGCACCATCACGTAAAGATCAACAACGGTCTTGACCAGGAAAGTCAGCGTTAGCATGTGAGTTACCCTTCTCCTTAATTCTTGGTTATCCCCTCAGTCTTGCAGGCACTGGCTGCCTGAAGCGCATTGGGGAACGTTAAAATAACTTTTCCATTTCCTGCGCGCGGGAAACGGCGGCCTGCATCGCTTTGGCAACGGTGTCAGGCAGTTGCTGTTCGTTGAACACCCGCAGCGCTTCGGCGGTGGTTCCCCCTTTGGATGTCACCTGTTCGCGCAGCGTCGACAAAGGGACTGCCGGGTTGGCTGCGGCCAGTGCCGCGGCACCGATGGCGGCCTGCTGCACCAGTTCGCGTGCTGCTGTGCTGCTGAAGCCCATGCGTTCGGCTTCCTGCTGCATCGCATCCATAAACAGAAAGAAATAGGCCGGTGCGCTGCCTGCGGCGGCAATCACCCCGTTGATACCGTTTTCGTCATCAACCCAGCATACTTTGCCGACCGAACTCATCAGGTCGCGGGTGTAATCGCGATCCTGCTGGCTGACTTGCGGCGCAGCATACAGCCCGCTCATACCTTTGCCCACCAAAGAAGGGGTATTAGGCATGATGCGTACAATATTCAGCGGTTCACCCAACATCTGATAGAAACGGCTGACCCGAATACCAGCGGCGATGGACAGCACCAGCTTGCCGGAAAAATTAACCTGCTCCTGCAAGGGCTTGCACACCTCCGCCATCATCTGCGGTTTGACCGCCAACACCACCACATCGGCGGCCTGTGCGCAACGGATGTTATCCGCGCTACTGATTACGCCATAGTCAGCGGCCAGCGCATCGCGATTTTTCGGCGAAGGAGCGCAAACGCTGATGGATGTCGCCGGATAGCCCCCCGCAACCAGGCCTGCAATGATAGCGCGTGCCATATTACCGGCACCAATAAAGGTAATCTTGCGATGTTGCATCAAATCCCTCGTTAATTCAGTTGTGCCTGTCAGGCCTGAGAATAATCACGGGCCCCGAAAATGGCGGTGCCGATACGCACCATGGTGCTGCCAGCCGCGATCGCCGCGGCCATATCGTCGGTCATGCCCATCGATAGCGTATCCACCTGCTGATAGCGCTGTTTCAGGGCCAGGAACGCTTTATGCATCTGGCCAAAAACGGCCAGTTGACGCTGATAATCCGCTTCTGGAGCCGGGATGGCCATCAGGCCGCGCAACCTGAGGTTAGGCAAGGCGGCGACGGCCTCAGCGAGCGCCGGTAGTTCACCTAATACAATGCCAGATTTGCTCTGCTCATCGCTGATATTTATTTGGATCAGTACATTCAGCGGCGGCATGCCTGCTGGGCGTTGATCGTTCAGGCGTTGGGCAATGCGCTGGCGCTCAAGGGTATGACACCAGGCAAAGTTTTCTGCCACCAGTTTGCTTTTGTTGGATTGCAATGGCCCGATAAAGTGCCACTCCAGCCCGGCTCCCTCTGGCAATTGGGCAAAATGCTGGATCTTATCCACGCCTTCCTGCACGTAATTTTCGCCGAAGGCGTGCTGGCCAGCGGCGATGGCTTCTGCGATCGCCGCTACAGGCTTGGTTTTACTGACTGCAAGCAATACCACTTCTTCTGGAGCACGTGCGCAGCGTTGAGCTGCTGCAGCAATACGGCTCCTGACATCCTGCAGGTTCTGTTGGATAGTGCTCATTGTTGACCCAGGAGATTGATATGGATATCGATGAATTTGTGGCTCTTAGTGTAAAGCATAATGCCTCCGATCTGCACCTTTGTACCGGTCATCGGCCCATGTTACGCATAGATGGTGAACTCCGGGCCGTGGCAGAGGCAGAAAGCGTTGCGCCAGCGCAGATGGCAATCTGGTGTGACGCCTTGTTGACTCAGGCGCAGCGGCAGCAGCTACAGCAGAATGGCCAGCTCGATCTGGCGCTGGCGTTGGCAGGGGGGATTCGCCTGCGCGCCAATTTCTTTCTGCAAAACGGTGGGGTGTCCGTGGCGTTACGCCGGATTGCCAGCGAGTGCCCGACCTTGGCCGAACTGGGCACTCCCGAGATCGTCCCGGCGCTGGTGCAGCGGGAAGATGGCCTGATCCTGGTTACCGGCGCTACCGGCAGCGGCAAGTCCACCACGCTGGCGGCGATGATCGATTTTATCAATCAGCGTCAGCGCCGCCATATCCTGACGCTGGAAGATCCGATCGAATTCATCCATCACAGCCAGCGATCGCTGATCCAACAGCGCGAACTGGGGCGTGATACTCACAGTTTTGACGACGCGTTGCGGGCGGCACTGCGTGAAGATCCTGACGTGATCCTGCTGGGGGAACTGCGCGATACCACCACCATCCGCCTGGCGCTGACCGCAGCGGAAACCGGCCATCTGGTTCTGGCCACGCTGCATACCCGCAGCGCACCGCAGGCGGTAGAACGGCTGGTGGATGTGTTCCCGGCAGAAGAAAAGCCCTATGTCCGCGCACAGTTGGCCAGCAGCCTGCAGGCGGTGATTGCGCAAAAGTTGCTGAGTAAACCAGGGGGAGGGCGGGTGGCGATCTATGAGATCCTCACGGCCACCGCCGCAGTAAGCAGCATGATCCGTGAAGGCAAAACGCACCAGCTTGCCAGCGTGTTGCAAACCGGTGCGCAGTCAGGCATGCAGACCTTTGAACAGGGGTTGCAGCAACGTATTCAGGCCGGTTTGCTCAGTGGGGCAGCTTAGGTGAGATGGTTAACCCAGTTGTTGTTCGAACCAGCTTTCCAGAATCACTACTGCGGAGGCCGAGTCAACGCTGCCCTTGTCCAACGCGCGGAAACCACCGCGATCGAACAGATGAGCACGGGCTTCAACGGTGCTCAGGCGTTCATCTTGCAGAGCGATTTGCACGCCAAAACGGCCATGCAGGCGGTTGGCAAATTTACGTGCGCGTTCGGTCAGCGGTTGTTCGGTGCCGTCCATATTCAGCGGCAGGCCGACCACCACCAGATCCGGCTGCCACTCTTTCAGCAACCGTTCAATCTTTTGCCAGTCGGGTGTGCCGTCTTGGGCTTTAAAGGCGGCTAGCGCCCGTGCCGTACCGGTAATCTCCTGGCCGATGGCGGCGCCGATGCTCTTGGTGCCGAAGTCGAAGGCAAGAATGGTGCGGTTGCTCATCAGGCGTGTCCTGCTTGGTTGGCAATGTTGCGGATGTCGATACCCAAGCGCTTTGCCGCCTCGCGCCAGCGGTTGGCGATCGGCGTATGGAACAGAATATCGATGTCGGCCTCGGTCGTCAGCCAGGCATTCTCCAAGACCTCTTGTTCCAGTTGGCCTTGTTCCCAGCCTGCATAACCAAGAGCCACCAGGACATCTTTAGGCTGATCCGGGGTTCCCAGGGTTTCCAATACGTCTTTGGACGTGGTGATCATGGTCTGCGGCGATATCTGAATGCTTGAGGCGAATCCTTCATGCGGCGAATGCAGAATAAAACCGCGATCGTCGGCCAGTGGCCCACCGGCCAACACCGGTTTATCCAGGCTGATAGCGGGATCGCGCGGTGAAGGCTTGATTTTGAGTTTGCTCAACACCGACTCGACCGTGAACTGCTCCACGGGTTTGTTGATGACTAACCCCATGGCGCCGCTTTCATTATGCTCACAAACGTATATCACCGAACGTTTGAAGCGTGGATCTTGCATTCCAGGCATGGCAATAAGGAAGTGGTGCTGTAAATTCATGTCGTTATACAAGGTGTTATCGATTGGAAAGTAAACAGCCGCCAGTATGCGGCTATACCCGTCATACTTCAAGCGGTGATATTGGGAGCTGCACGTGAGCCTAAAAAGGCTCACGTGCAGCTAGAAACTATGGGGTAGCGTCTGCTTATCTTGCGGCAAGACGTTTTTCAATGGCATCCATCAACATACCGGTGACGGAAACGGGGAAGGCGGCTTCAATTTCACGGGCGCAGGTTGGGCTGGTGACGTTGATTTCGGTGAGACGATCGCCGATCACATCTAACCCAACGAAAATCAGGCCCTTTTCTTTCAGCGTTGGTGCAACCGCACGGGCAATCTTCCAGTCACTTTCGCTCAGCGGGCGAGGTTCACCACGGCCACCGGCAGCCAGGTTGCCACGGGTTTCACCTTGGGCGGGAATACGTGCTAGGCAGTATGGCACCGGTTCGCCGTCCACCACCAGAATACGTTTATCCCCCTCCTTGATGGCTGGCAGGAAGTTTTGCGCCATGCAGAAACGGCTGCCGTGCTCGGTCAGGGTTTCGATAATTACCGACAGGTTAGGATCGTCCTGTTTCACGCGGAAGATCGAGGCACCGCCCATCCCGTCCAGCGGCTTGAGGATGATGTCGCCATGCTGCTGGTGGAATTTACGGATATGCGCTGCGCTGCGGCTGACCAGCGTGTCTGGCGTCAGTTCCGGGAACCAGGCGGTGAACAGTTTTTCGTTGCAGTCACGCAGGCTCTGCGGTTTGTTGACCACCAGCGTGCCTTTCACTTCGGCGCGTTCCAGAATGTAGGTGGCGTAGATGTATTCGGTATCGAAAGGCGGATCTTTGCGCATCAGGATCACATCCAGATCCTGCAAAGCCAGGTCCTGTTCGGCGCTAAAGCTGAACCAACTCTCTTTATCCTCTTTTACGCTTAACAGACGCGTGCGGGCGCGGCCATCACCGGCGTGCAGGTAGAGATCGTTCATCTCCATATAGTGCAGCTCCCAGCCACGGCGCTGCGCTTCGAGCAGCATGGCGAAGCTGGTGTCTTTCTTGATATTGATGGATGCGATAGGGTCCATCACGATGCCGAGCTTGATCATCTCTTCTCCTTACGAGCCGGTATTAACAGGCTCTTAGCCCAGGTCGCCGAAACGGACCTGCAAAGCGGTAATTGCGGTAAGCGCTGTGGTTTCCGTACGCAAAACGCGTGGCCCCAGCAGAATATCAGTAAATCCGTAATCTGTAGTCATGGCGATTTCTTCGGCGGATAGCCCGCCTTCCGGCCCAATCAACAGGCGAACATGGTCTACCGGCAGCGGCAGCGTGTTGATGCTCTGGCTGGCCCGCGGGTGCAGGTTCAGCTTCAGGCTGCCGTCCTGCTCTGCGCACCAGGCTCTCAACGGCATCGCTGTGCGGATTTCCGGGATGCGGTTACGGCCGCATTGTTCACAGGCGGCAATGGCAATCTTCTGCCATTGTTGCAGCTTTTTCTCTAAGCGTTCGCCATCCAATTTAACGCCACAACGCTCGGAAAACAGCGGGGTAATCACGTTCACACCCAGCTCAATGGATTTCTGAATGGTGAATTCCATCTTTTCACCGCGTGAGATCACCTGGCCAAGATGCAGATCGAGCGGCGATTCGCGATCCTCAATCTGCCCGGCACTGACGCGGACCACAACGTTCTTTTTATTTACCTGGGTGATTTCGGCGTCGAACACCTGATTGCTGCCATCAAACAGTTGCAGCGCCTGCCCGGGGCTCATACGCAACACGCGGCCAACATGGTTAGCGGCATCTTCGCTCAACGCGATTTCAGCATTGGCGCTCAAGGGTTGCGGATGATAGATGCGGGGTATACGCATAATGATTATCGGATCCTGGCTCATTGATACGGCGCTGCCAGCAGGCAGCGCGAAACTACTATAGTAGGTCAGCCGTTTCTCTGCTGACAAGCTTGTTGAATATAAGAGTTATGGTTGCCTTGGATCAGTGCGATACGTGCTTCCCGCGTACATTCCCAGGCGGTCACTGGATATTGGCGATCCCAGGCTTCAAGCAATTGGGTTTGCTGGCGCGAAAGCTGCAACTGATAGCGATCGCGCATATAGAAATAGGTACGCGCAATGGCACCGCGCGCACGTGCCGGTGGCTCGGCCTGTTTGTTCTTGAAGTCGACCTTCATCGGGCACTGACCATACTGCCCCTCACCGCCGCGCCATTGGCTGAACATGAAATTGTTGCGATCGCCGTTCACTTCACCAATAGCAGGCTGCAGGTTGTGCAGGTCGGTTTCGATTTGGCGGTAAAGCGGGTTTTTGTTGCAGTTTTTGCGTCCGCCCTCTTGCCAGCACTGTAACTGATGGCCGAATTGCCAGGCGGGGACGACGTGTTCCCATTCAATGCGTTCGGCGCGCTGGGTATTTTTACGCACCTGATAGCCACAACTGCTGAGATCGGGAATGCCTTGCTTACCTTGCCAGTTGATCTTGCAGCCGCAGTAAAAACTGCCGGGGGCATCCTGGTTAATCTTGGCCGCGGCAGCCTTGGCTTGAGTGAAGTTATTGATTTGCGCCAGTACGTTACTCGAGGTGGTCAAGAGCATCATAAATAAAATTTTGCGAAGCATATTCCAAAATAACCCAAAAGCGGAAAAGCGGGCAGGGTAACGGAAGTGACCTACAGGTGCAAATCAGGGAAAGGTTTGCTGATCTTCGCGGTTAACTCTGTTTACTAACGGTTTTCGTTAACCAAAAAAACGCAGTTTTTCGCCGCATTGGCGGCAGCGATACTCACTTTCGCCACGCAACACGCGATTATGGCGGCGTACGGTTAACTGGTGCTGCTGGCAGGCGCACTGATAGGGGAAGGTTTTGCTCTGTACCGAACTGATTGCAAACTGATGAGTGCGGCTGGCGGGTACCTGCAGCACGCTTTCCATCATCCAGCGCCATTCGTGACCATGCGGTGGCACGCGGCCAAACTGGCGAAATACCAGCAGATGGGCCAGTTCATGGGGGACAACCTCGTCGATAAACGGCTGTTGGTTTTCTATCAGCAGCACGGGGTTGAGGCGGATTTCCCAGGCTTGCAGCCAAGCCGTACCCGCGCTGGTGCCGCGTTGCTGGTAGACGATCTTCGGTTCCGGGAATTCGCGGGCAAAATGCTGAGATGCCAGCTGCAGTTTTGCCCGCAGGCAGCGCATCACCGCCTGTTGCAGCGCAATGGGGATTCTTACTCTGTTCATTGTGGCTAGCTTAAGCAATGGCGCAACGGCTGGCAACAGCTAACAGCAGAAGCTATTGCAGGCGGTTATTTCCCGACAATGATAACCCGATCGACCCACAGGATTGTAATCAATGTGTTAACTGCGGGATAATAAAGCGTGCATGATGAGTCTGTACCCGCAGTGCTCACCGGATGAGGTCAGAAAGCCTCCAGCAGTCTTAATTCCCTACGTTAATAAGGGTATAGCGGTTGTTTTGCGATTTGGCGCAATAACTGGCTACCTAAAAATACGTAAGGTGTGGGGAGTTTTTTGACGCAGCGTACCCCGAGTACGCTGAGTGAGTGTGAATTTAACGCAGCCGATGTTGCAAGTGAGAGATTAATGTCGAATAAACCGTTCCACTATCAAGATCCGTTCCCGCTGAAAAAAGACGATACCGAATATTATCTGTTAAGCCGTGAGCACGTTTCTGTCGGCGAGTTTGAAGGCCAGGAAATCCTCAAAGTTGCCCCACAGGCTCTGACCCTCCTCGCCCAGCACGCTTTCCACGACGCGTCATTTATGTTGCGCCCGGCGCATCAGCAGCAGGTGGCGGATATCCTCAGCGATCCTGAAGCCAGTGAAAACGATAAGTACGTTGCGCTGCAATTTTTACGTAATTCAGAAATCGCCGCCAAGGGTATTTTGCCAACCTGCCAGGATACCGGCACCGCGATCATCGTCGGCAAAAAAGGCCAACGTGTCTGGACCGGCGGTGGGGATGAAGAAGCCCTGTCGCGCGGGGTGTACAACACCTTTATCGAAGACAACCTGCGTTATTCGCAAAACGCCGCGCTGGATATGTATAAAGAGGTCAATACCGGCAGCAACCTGCCGGCGCAAATCGATCTCTACAGCGTGGATGGCGAAGAGTATAAATTCCTGTGCATCGCCAAAGGCGGTGGTTCAGCCAACAAGACCTATCTGTATCAGGAAACCAAGGCGCTGCTGTCGCCGGGCAAGCTGAAAGATTATCTGGTGGATAAAATGCGCACGCTTGGCACTGCTGCGTGCCCACCGTACCACGTTGCCTTTGTCATTGGCGGCACTTCAGCGGAAGCTACGCTGAAAACCGTGAAACTGGCTTCGACCAAATACTACGATGGCCTGCCAACCGAAGGTAACGAACATGGTCAGGCATTCCGCGATGTGGCGCTGGAACAGGAACTGCTGAAAGAAGCGCAAAACCTGGGGCTGGGTGCTCAGTTTGGTGGTAAGTATTTCGCGCACGATGTCCGTGTGGTGCGCCTGCCGCGTCACGGTGCATCCTGCCCGGTTGGCATGGGGGTGTCCTGCTCGGCCGACCGTAATATCAAAGGCAAGATCAACCGTGAAGGGATCTGGCTGGAAAAATTGGAACATAACCCAGGCAAATTCATTCCGCAGGAGCTGCGTCAGGCCGGTGAAGGTGAAGCGATCAAGGTCGATCTTAACCGCCCGATGGCAGAAATCCTGAAGCAACTGTCGCAGTATCCGGTCTCGACCCGTCTTTCCCTGAGCGGAACCATCATCGTCGGGCGCGACATTGCGCACGCCAAACTGAAAGAGCGCCTGGATCGCGGTGAAGGTTTGCCACAATACGTGAAAGATCACCCGATCTACTACGCGGGCCCGGCCAAAACCCCAGAGGGCTATGCTTCCGGTTCGTTGGGGCCAACCACCGCCGGCCGTATGGATTCATACGTCGATCTGCTGCAGTCGCACGGCGGCAGCATGATCATGCTGGCCAAAGGCAACCGCAGCCAGCAGGTGACCGATGCCTGCCATAAACACGGTGGGTTCTACCTTGGCAGCATCGGTGGCCCGGCCGCCGTGTTGGCACAGCAGAGCATCAAGAGCCTGGAATGCGTGGAATATCCTGAACTGGGGATGGAAGCGATCTGGAAAATTGAAGTGGAAGACTTCCCGGCATTCATCCTGGTGGATGATAAGGGCAATGACTTCTTCCAGAAGATCCAGGAATCGCAGTGTGCACGCTGTGTGAAGTAACTCTTTTCTGATAAGGCCCCCTGAAAAGGGGGCTATAAACCGTTATAACGCATATTCGCCCCTACTATCTATCTAAATTAATAATCACCTTTCACATTTATTAAGTAGAATAAAATATCTTTTTATCTGATTATTTTTGTTTATATAACTGTGGAAATAAAATATATAAATACATCTTCTTGCGTTTGCCACTGAAATAAAAATAATATGCTGGCATGTATATCTCATGATTCTTTGAGCGTACATATGAAAAAGAACTGAAGTAAACGGTATATTCATAGCCATTCCCAAAATGGTTAGGGTTTCTGCTTAAGACCCGCTTGGCGGCTCAAAATTTTACTTTCTGTTTTTTTGCGAGGTTTTTCATGAAGATATCGGCTAAATTGAACGTATTATCGGTCATTATAGGGATGACAATGTTAGTGCATTCCCCTTTGTATGCTAATGATGCAGTAAAAATTTATAAGTATTCGCTGTCAGATGGGGCAGATATTTGTTTTAAAAAGATTAAAGAAAAACTTGGCGAAGAGACAAAAGTTTCAACGATAAGCTCGTTTTTTGCTTCTGGCAGTGAAATCGATCCTCGTAGTGCTAATAGGCCACAAGGTGTGATGACAACTTGTACCGTCTCTTATCAGAACCCGGAAAACTCGAAGAGATTGTTGAGTATGAGCATGGATACCAGAACTGGCGAGTTTAAAAAACCTCTTCAGGTGGAGATCCGCGTGAGCGGCGACTCATCAAAATTCGATTTAAATAATTATTTGATTGCTCTTGATAAGATCAATCTCTCGCCCCTTCCTGCGTTCATGGAGAGTCAGGAGAAAAATTTGAGTGCACATTACTCAAAATTTGCCTGGACCGGTGTACGTTTAAGCTCACCAGGAACCTTTAGTAATAAACACCAATTGCGTGTTGATGTCGCGGGGCGTCTTGCCGTTAATGACATAAAGGAGAGTGGTTATGCTGAGTTTTCGGTTGATGGCAAGAAAGTGATCAAAAATCGTTTAATCAAATAGAGCCATATTCTATTAATAAAGGAAAAGGCGGTAACGCCAAGAGAAGGAAACAGGCTCGCGAGTGCGAGCCTGTTAAATGATGGCGAGCTCAGCGCACTGTTGTGCTTGATGCCCGTTGGCTATGCTGTTTGACAACGTAACCGATACCAAGAATGGCAACCCAGACCGGGATCAACAAGACGGAAATCTGGATGCCCGGCGTAAAGTACATGATCACCAGAATCCCAGCCAAAAATGCCAGACACAGATAGTTGCTGAACGGATACCAGAAGGCTTTGAACTTCGGCTGTACCCCTTCACGGTTTTTGGCTGCGCGGAATTTCAAGTGTGCCAGGCTGATCATCGCCCAGTTGATCACCAGAGCAGAAACCACCAGCGCCATCAGCAGTTCGAAGGCACGGCCTGGGATCAGGTAGTTAATCAGCACACACAGCGCGGTGGCCAGCGAAGAGAGGCCAATCGCAATCACGGGAACACCGCGGCCATCTACTTTCAACAAGGCTTTCGGGCCATTGCCCTGTTTTGCCAGGCCGTACAGCATGCGGCTGTTGCAGTAAACGCAGCTGTTGTACACCGACAGCGCCGCCGTCAGCACCACGATGTTCAGTACGGTGGCTACCAGGTTGCTGTTCAACGCATGGAAGATCAGCACAAACGGACTGCCGCCTTCAACCACTTTGCCCCACGGGTAGAGTGACAGCAGAATGGTCAGGGAACCGATATAAAACAGCAGAATACGGTAAATCACCTGGTTAGTGGCTTTTGGGATGCTGGTTTCCGGGTGATCGGCTTCGGCGGCGGTGATACCCACCAGCTCCAGTCCGCCGAAGGAGAACATGATCACCGCCATCGCCATCAGCAGCCCCATGGTGCCATTCGGGAAGAACCCGCCTTGTGCCCACAGGTTGGTGATGCTGGCTTCTGGCCCGCCCAGGCCGCTGAACAGCAGGTAGGCGCCAAACACGATCATACCGATGATGGCGATCACTTTGATGATGGCAAACCAGAATTCCATCTCGCCATACACTTTTACGTTGGACAGATTAATGGCGTTAATGGCGAGGAAAAATACCGCGGCAGAAACCCAGGTCGGGATTTCTGGCCACCAGTACTGCACATAAATGCCGACGGCGGTCAGTTCTGCCATCGCGACCAGCACATACAGCACCCAATAGTTCCAGCCTGATGCGAAACCGGCAAAACTCCCCCAGTATTTATAGGCAAAGTGGCTGAAGGAACCGGCAACCGGCTCTTCCACGACCATTTCACCCAGCTGACGCATGATCAAGAAGGCAATAAAACCACCAATCGCATAGCCAAGAATGACCGACGGACCGGCCATTTTTATTGTTTGAGCGATACCGAGGAATAGCCCGGTACCGATAGCGCCACCTAAGGCAATCAGCTGAATATGGCGGTTTTTCAGGCCGCGCTTTAGCTGATCGCCATGTTGTTGACCATCCATCAATAAACCCTCTGTTGGTGCATAACTTCACAGCTGTAAAGCTGTGATTACGATATGTGTTATATTTTGTTTACGGTCTTGTGGGGATTAATTACGCGTGGCCGCTACCGCTCGGCAAAGAATAATGTTAAGCGAAAAAGTTTGCACCTGCTTTATTGTATGAATGATTAAGATTGCAGCAGTTTAGGCAACAAAATGCGGGTTGTGTGACAAGAGAAGGAACTTTGTGCATGAAGTAAGCAATAAATCACAGAATGCGCAAAAATACACATTTCCTCTGCCGAAATAATGAGCGAACAGCCGCCATTGAAAGTGGCTAGGCTTTATTGCCCGGCTATCGTCGGATAACCGCCTGGCGAGGGGACACAATATCCCTAACCAAACGTTTCATAAACGTTAAATCCGCTATCTACCTCGTAAATGGTATTACCAAGACAGCGTTATCAGCTTGCGACGGCCTATGGTCTGAGTTGTTAAAATGTGCGGGAAACTATGATTTCAATCAAGGCCGATATGGACAGCAGGTGAATACTTTGTTACTTTACCGTCACGTTTTTGAAATTGGTATTACCAATTGACTACGCGCCATTCGCAGAGAAGAAATCACTCATGGCCTACAGCAAAATCCGCCAACCCAAGTTGTCAGACGTCATCGAGCAGCAGCTTGAATATCTGATCCTTGAGGGGACGTTGCATCCAGGTGAAAAATTGCCTCCGGAGCGCGAACTGGCGAAACAATTTGATGTTTCCCGCCCTTCTCTGAGAGAGGCGATTCAGCGCCTTGAAGCTAAAGGGCTGCTCTTACGCCGTCAGGGCGGCGGCACCTTTGTACAAACTAATCTGTGGCAGAGCTTCAGCGATCCGCTGGCTGAACTGCTGGCTGACCATCCAGAATCACAATTCGATCTGCTCGAAACCCGTCATGCCCTTGAAGGTATCGCCGCCTATTACGCAGCGCTGCGCGGCACCGACGAAGATCTGGCGCGCATTCGCGATTGTCACCATGTGATTCAGCAGGCTCAGGACAGCGGCGATCTCGACGCCGAAGCCGATGCGGTCATGCAGTATCAAATCGCCGTGACCGAAGCTGCCCATAACGTTGTGTTACTGCACCTGCTGCGCTGTATGGGGCCGATGCTGGAACAGAACGTGCGTCAGAACTTTGAATTGCTCTACTCGCGCCGTGAGATGTTGGCAACGGTGAGCAGCCATCGCGCCGGGATTTTTGAGGCGATTGTGGCACGCGAGCCGGAAAAGGCCCGTGAAGCCTCGCACCGCCATTTGGCGTTTATCGAGGAAGTTTTGCTGGATCTCAGCAGAGAACATACCCGGCGCGAGAGATCGCTTCGGCGGCTCCAGCAACGTAAAGATTAAGAGTGGTTCTCGGCAGGGTAACACCAGTCTGCCGAGATAAAGCTCGTGGTACTTAGTTAAGTACTTAAGCGGCAACTAAACTGATGAGCCTGTCTTCGTGTGTTTTGCTGCAGAACGCAGGAAGACAGGCTCCAAACAAACCATTAGACAGATAAGGAATACCACCATGTCAGAACGTTTAAACAATGACGTGGATCCGATCGAAACCCGCGACTGGCTGCAGGCGATCGAATCGGTCATCCGTGAAGAGGGTGTTGAGCGAGCTCAGTTTCTGATTGATCAGGTGCTGGGAGAAGCGCGCAAAGGCGGCGTGAAGGTTGCGGCAGGCTCGGCAGCCAACCACTATGTCAACACCATCGCGGTAGAAGACGAACCTGAATACCCGGGTAACCTGGATCTGGAACGCCGCATTCGTTCAGCGATCCGCTGGAACGCCGTAATGACCGTTCTGCGTGCCTCCAAAAAAGATCTGGAACTGGGCGGCCACATGGCTTCTTTCCAGTCTTCCGCGACCTTCTATGAAGTCTGCTTTAACCACTTCTTCCGTGCGCGCAACGAGAAAGACGGCGGCGATCTGGTGTACTTCCAGGGCCACATCTCTCCGGGCGTTTATGCACGTGCCTTCCTTGAAGGCCGCCTGACCGAAGAGCAAATGAATAACTTCCGCCAGGAAGTGCATGGCAAAGGCCTGTCTTCTTATCCGCATCCAAAGCTGATGCCAGAATTCTGGCAGTTCCCGACCGTTTCCATGGGTCTGGGCCCAATCAGCGCCATCTATCAGGCTAAATTCCTCAAGTATCTGGAGCACCGTGGCCTGAAAGACACCTCTGGCCAAACCGTTTATGCCTTCCTGGGCGACGGCGAGATGGACGAGCCGGAATCCAAAGGGGCGATCACTATCGCGACCCGCGAGAAGCTGGACAACCTGGTATTCGTCATCAACTGTAACCTGCAGCGCCTGGACGGCCCGGTTACCGGTAATGGCAAGATCATCAACGAGCTGGAAGGCATCTTCGCCGGTGCTGGCTGGCAAGTGCTGAAAGTGATCTGGGGTGGCCGTTGGGATGAACTGCTGCGTAAAGACACCAGCGGTAAGCTGGTGCAACTGATGGGCGAAACGTTGGACGGCGACTATCAGACCTTCAAATCCAAAGACGGCGCTTACGTGCGTGAGCACTTCTTCGGTCGCTACCCGGAAACCGCTGCGTTGGTGAAAGACATGACCGACGACGAGATCTGGGCACTGAACCGTGGTGGCCACGATCCGAAGAAGATCTATGCTGCACTGAAAAAAGCGCGCGAAACCAAAGGTAAAGCCACCGTCATTCTGGCTCATACCATCAAAGGTTACGGCATGGGTGAAACGGCGGAAGGTAAAAACATCGCTCACCAGGTGAAGAAAATGAACATGGAAGGGGTTCACCACTTCCGCGATCGTTTCAATGTGCCGGTTGCTGATGCTGATATCGAAAAACTGCCATTTATCACCTTCGATAAAGACTCCGAAGAATACAAGTATCTGCACGAACGCCGTCAGGCGCTGCACGGCTATGTGCCAAGCCGCCTGCCTGCGTTCACCCAGAAGCTGGAAATGCCAGCGCTGTCTGACTTCAACTCCCTGTTGGAAGAGCAGAACAAAGAAATCTCTACCACCATCGCCTTCGTGCGTGCCCTGAACGTGATGCTGAAGAACCCGTCGATCAAAGATCGTCTGGTGCCCATCATCGCCGACGAAGCGCGTACCTTCGGGATGGAAGGCCTGTTCCGCCAGATCGGCATCTACAGCCCGAACGGCCAGCAGTACACCCCGCAGGATCGTGAGCAGGTGGCGTACTACAAAGAAGACGAAAAAGGTCAGATCCTGCAGGAAGGGATCAACGAACTGGGCGCGGCCTCTTCCTGGCTGGCGGCAGCGACTTCCTACAGCACCAACGATCTGCCAATGATCCCGTTCTACATCTATTACTCGATGTTCGGGTTCCAGCGTATCGGCGATCTGTGCTGGTTAGCCGGTGACCAACAGGCGCGCGGCTTCCTGATCGGTGGGACTTCAGGCCGTACTACCCTGAACGGCGAAGGTCTGCAGCACGAAGATGGCCACAGCCACATTCAGTCGCTGACTATTCCTAACTGTATCTCCTACGATCCGGCTTATGCCTATGAAGTGGCGGTGATCATGCATGACGGCCTGGTGCGTATGTACGGCGACGCGCAGGAAAACGTCTACTACTACCTGACCACGCTGAACGAAAACTACCATATGCCAGCGATGCCGCAGGGCGCAGAAGAGGGTATCCGTAAAGGTATCTACAAGCTGGAAACCTTGGCGGGTAGCAAAGGTAAAGTGCAGTTGCTGGGTTCCGGTGCGATTCTGCGTCATGTGCGTGAAGCAGCGCAGATCCTGGCGAAAGACTACGGCGTGGGTTCTGACACCTACAGCGTGACTTCCTTCACCGAACTGGCGCGTGATGGCCAGGACTGTGAGCGTTGGAACATGCTGCACCCAACCGAAACTCCGCGCGTGCCTTACATCGCTCAGGTGATGAACGATGCGCCAGCGGTGGCGTCTACCGACTACATGAAGCTGTTCGCAGAACAGGTTCGCACTTACGTTCCTGCCAGCGATTATCGCGTTCTGGGCACTGACGGTTTCGGCCGTTCTGACAGCCGCGAAAATCTGCGTCACCACTTTGAAGTTGATGCTTCTTACGTGGTGGTTGCTGCACTGGGCGAACTGGCTAAACGCGGTGAGATTGACGCTTCTGTGGTCGCTGATGCAATTAAGAAATTCGGCATCAACCCAGAAAAAGTCAACCCACGTCTGGCATAAGAGGTAAATAGAATGTCTATCGAAATCAAAGTGCCGGACATCGGTGCAGACGAAGTTGAAATCACCGAGATCCTGGTGAAGGTTGGCGATAAAGTGGCCGTTGAGCAATCGCTGATCACCGTGGAAGGCGACAAGGCCTCTATGGAAGTGCCATCCCCGCAGGCGGGTGTGGTGAAAGAGATCAAGGTTGCCGTGGGTGATAAAACCGAAACCGGCAAGCTGCTGATGATTTTTGAAGCAGAAGGTGCAGCAGCACCGGCGGCCAAGGCAGAAGAAAAACCTGCGGCGGCTCCGGTAGCCGCTGCCGCCAGCGCCGCCAAAGACGTTGCCGTACCGGATATCGGTGCTGACGAAGTTGAAGTCACCGAGATCCTGGTGAAAGTCGGCGATACCGTTGCTGCCGAGCAGTCGCTGATCACCGTCGAGGGCGATAAAGCCTCTATGGAAGTGCCAGCGCCGTTCGCCGGTACCGTGAAAGAGATCAAAATCAACACCGGCGCTAAAGTGAAAACCGGCTCGCTGATCATGGTGTTCGACGTGGCTGGCTCGGCCCCGGTGGCTGTGGCAGCATCAGCAGCGCCTGCCGCTGCACCGGCCGCCAGCGCAGTTAAAAACGTTGAAGTGCCAGATATCGGTGGCGACGAAGTTGAAGTGACCGAAGTGATGGTGAAAGTGGGCGACAAAGTTGCCGCTGAGCAGTCGCTGATCACCGTTGAAGGCGACAAGGCTTCGATGGAAGTGCCGGCACCTTTCGCGGGTACCGTGAAAGAGATCAAAATCAGCACTGGCGCTAAGGTGAAAACCGGCTCACTGATTATGGTGTTTGAAGTAGAAGGGGCAGCACCTGCCGCCGCTCCAGCGCCAAAAGCAGAGGCTGCACCGGCTCCGGCCAAGCAGGAGGCACCGGCCGCAGCTCCGGCCGCTGCCGCAGGCAAGAACGAGTTCGCTGAGAACGATGCTTACGTTCACGCTACACCGGTCATTCGCCGCCTGGCGCGTGAATTCGGCGTAAACCTGGCGAAAGTGAAAGGTACCGGTCGTAAAGGCCGTATCCTGCGCGAAGACGTTCAGGCTTATGTGAAAGACGCGGTTAAACGTGCCGAAGCTGCTCCTGCGGCAACCGGCGGTGGTCTGCCGGGCATGCTGCCATGGCCGAAGGTGGACTTCAGCAAGTTTGGTGAGATCGAAGAAGTCGAAATGGGCCGCATCCAGAAAATCTCGGGTGCCAACCTGAGCCGTAACTGGGTGATGATCCCGCACGTGACTCACTTCGACAAAACGGATATCACCGATCTGGAAGCGTTCCGTAAGCAGCAGAACGAAGAAGCCGCCAAGCGTAAGCTGGACGTGAAGTTCACCCCGGTGGTGTTCATCATGAAAGCCGTTGCTGCCGCTTTGGAGCAGATGCCGCGCTTCAACAGCTCGCTGTCTGAAGATGGCCAGAAGCTGACGCTGAAAAAATACATCAACATCGGCGTGGCGGTTGATACGCCAAATGGTCTGGTGGTTCCGGTGTTCAAAGATGTGAACAAGAAGAGCATCACCGAGCTGTCGCGCGAACTGATGACGATCTCCAAAAAAGCGCGTGACGGCAAGCTGACCGCAGGCGAAATGCAGGGCGGTTGCTTTACCATCTCCAGCCTGGGTGGGATCGGGACAACCCATTTTGCACCGATCGTTAACGCACCGGAAGTGGCGATCTTGGGCGTTTCCAAGTCTGCTATCGAGCCGGTCTGGAACGGTAAGGAGTTCACGCCGCGTCTGATGATGCCGATGTCGCTCTCCTTCGACCACCGTGTGATTGACGGTGCTGATGGTGCGCGCTTTATCACCATTATCAACAATATGCTGGCTGATATCCGCCGTCTGGTGATGTAACTGTTTAGGGGTGCTCTGGTAGCGCCCCTGTCAATCCTACTACCGGTTTTGTCGGGTTGTTGCATGACTCGACAGAATTGTTGAGACACGGGTCACCTGAACGCGCTTTGCAGACTATTAACAATTCTGTAAACTGCTCGCGGTGTAAGCGTCCCGGTGGATGAAGGGCGTTATGAGATTGATTAATAATATACCCAATGGATTTCACGTTGCAGCTAGGCGGCAAGTTCGTGGCAAATCGGTTGCTGACCGATTTGAACAGCGCTAGCGCTGGCCCGAAGGGGGAGCCTCAGTCATGAGGCTTATAATCCCGAGGAGCTTACACAAGTAAGTGACTGGGGTGAGCGAGTGAAGCCAACAACGCTGCAAGGTGAAAGACGAAGGGTATAAAAATGACGTCTGACCCGCCGGACAAACAATTAAGAGGTCATGATGAGTACTGAAATTAAAACTCAGGTCGTGGTACTTGGGGCGGGCCCAGCAGGTTACTCTGCTGCCTTTCGTTGCGCTGACTTAGGTCTTGAAACCGTTCTGGTAGAGCGTTATTCCACTTTGGGTGGGGTATGCCTGAACGTGGGCTGTATCCCTTCCAAAGCACTGCTGCACGTTGCTAAAGTGATCGAAGAAGCCAAAGCGCTGGCTGAGCACGGCATCGTTTTCGGTGAGCCGAAAACCGATATCGACAAAGTTCGCATCTGGAAAGAAAAAGTCATCAATCAGCTGACCGGTGGCCTGGCTGGTATGGCGAAAGGCCGTAAAGTGAAAGTGGTTAACGGCCAAGGTAAGTTCACCGGCGCTAACACCCTGGTTGTTGAAGGCGAAAATGGTGCGACTACCATCAACTTCGACAATGCCATCATTGCTGCAGGTTCCCGTCCGATTCAACTGCCCTTTATTCCTCATGAAGATCCACGCGTGTGGGACTCCACCGATGCGCTGGCGCTGAAAACCGTTCCAGAGCGTTTGCTGGTGATGGGTGGCGGTATCATCGGCCTGGAAATGGGTACCGTATACCATGCGCTGGGCTCTAAGATCGACGTGGTTGAAATGGCCGATCAGGTGATTCCAGCCGCTGATAAAGACGTGGTGAAAGTCTTCACCAAGCGCATCAGCAAGCAGTTCAACCTGATGCTGGAAACCAAAGTGACGGCGGTAGAAGCCAAAGAAGACGGCATCTACGTTACGATGGAAGGCAAAAAGGCTCCGGCAGAACCACAGCGTTACGACGCCGTGCTGGTGGCGATTGGCCGTGTGCCAAACGGTAAACTGCTGGATGCAGGCAAAGCCGGTGTAGAGGTTGACGAACGTGGCTTTATCCACGTCGACAAACAGCTGCGCACCAACATGCCGCACATCTTTGCTATCGGTGACATCGTCGGCCAGCCAATGCTGGCACACAAAGGCGTGCATGAAGGCCACGTTGCGGCAGAAGTTATCGCTGGCATGAAGCACTACTTCGATCCGAAAGTGATCCCATCCATCGCTTACACCGAGCCGGAAGTGGCGTGGGTTGGCTTGACCGAGAAAGAAGCGAAAGAGAAAGGCATCAGCTACGAAACCTCCACCTTCCCGTGGGCGGCTTCTGGCCGTGCGATCGCCTCTGACTGTGCAGACGGCATGACCAAACTGATCTTCGACAAAGAAACTCACCGTATTATCGGTGGCGCAATTGTCGGCACCAACGGCGGTGAACTGCTGGGTGAGATCGGCCTGGCAATTGAGATGGGTTGCGACGCAGAAGATATCGCGTTGACCATCCACGCTCACCCGACCTTGCACGAATCCGTCGGCTTGGCCGCGGAGATCTACGAAGGCAGCATCACCGATCTGCCAAACCCGAAAGCCAAAAAGAAGTAATTCTTCTGTACCCAAAATAATTCGAGTTGCTTGTAGGCGGCAACTGAATGAATCCCCGGGAGCTTACTTAAGTAAGTGACTGGGGTGAGTGACAAATCTGCGAAAGCATATTTGAACGCTGCTTGCAGCGGCCCCGAAGGGGCGAGGCCCAGCATGGGCCGAGTAACGCAGCCAACACCCAAGCAACTTGAAGTATGAAGGGTATGGTTTGAGCGGTTGATAAAGCGGCTCCTGTTGAGGGGCCGTTTTTATTGGATTCGTTCCAGTAAAAGGCCGCTTCGAAAAGCGGCCAGTAGCTTACTTGTTCTGGATTATAACGTTGAAGTTGAGATGGTTGCCGGAAACTGACCAGCCGCCATTACTGACCCCAAACGCTAAACCCAGTACAATGAGCAGGATAAAGAAAGAACTCCTTTTCATTGCGCGTTCCTTGTGGGACCATGACCACCGCGACTTCACCGGGAAAGCTCCGGTGGAACAAGCACTTGGTAGTGCTAGTATCGCAGTAGTTGCAGCACTGCTCTCAAGCCCGATGATCGGCTGCTAAACCAACAGAACAGACCCGAAATCAGGGTACATAAAAGACAGATTCTTTACATCCGGTTGGTTGATTTTTTAACCAATTTTACGCACAATGTTGTTGCTTGGTAGTGCTTGTATCGTTTCTGACGATGTAAAAAATCCGTTCGGTGCCTGCTAACACCGTATGGATACAAAAGAACCGTCGTAATTGGCGGTTTTTTTGTATCTGCTGCTTGCAAATCTCCCCTCGATGCAATCAATAACCATTGTAAAAGTATGGATGTTGTGTTGTGCTCATCTGGCTGAGCTTTTGGACCGTAACGAACGTCCCGCCTGCGTTGCAGCCGATTACGCTGCGCTCAACGATTCAGCAAAGATTTAATGTTGCTTTTATGTGAACGAATTAACAAGCGTTTCAGATCCTGATATGCTGGCCGAGCGGAACCGGGCACTGTACCTTACAGTCCAGGATATCGACAGCAGTGCCCCGTCAGATTTATGCCTTTCATATTTTGCAGCCAAAACAGCGCAACTCGAACGATGAAGGGTATAAAACGCCAGGCACCATAAATGACAATGAGAGCGAGGAGAAAGTCGTGCTAGAAGAATACCGTAAGCACGTGGCCGAGCGTGCTGCAGAGGGCATCGTCCCTAAGCCATTAGATGCGACACAAATGGCAGCGCTGGTTGAATCATTAAAAAATCCGCCAAAAGGCGAAGAAGAATTTCTGTTAGACCTGCTGATTAACCGTGTACCACCGGGCGTCGATGAAGCCGCCTATGTCAAAGCAGGTTTTCTGGCTGCTATCGCCAAAGGTGATGCCACTTCTCCCCTGGTTACCCCCGAAAAAGCCGTTGAACTGTTAGGCACCATGCAGGGTGGTTATAACATTCATCCACTGATCGACGCGCTGGATAACGCCAAACTGGCACCGATCGCTGCCAAAGCCTTGTCCCACACGCTGCTGATGTTTGATAACTTCTACGACGTGGAAGAGAAAGCCAAAGCGGGCAACCCGCATGCCAAGCAGGTCATGCAGTCTTGGGCGGATGCCGAATGGTATCTGTCACGCCCGCCGCTGGCAGAAAAGCTCACCGTTACCGTGTTCAAAGTGACCGGTGAAACCAACACTGACGATCTGTCACCAGCCCAGGACGCCTGGTCGCGCCCGGACATCCCACTGCACGCGCTGGCGATGCTGAAAAACGAGCGTGACGGTATTACCCCCGATCAGCCGGGCAGCGTGGGCCCGATCAAGCAGATCGAACAGTTGAACAAGAAGGGTTTCCCGCTGGCCTACGTTGGTGATGTGGTCGGTACCGGTTCTTCTCGTAAATCCGCCACCAACTCGGTGCTGTGGTTTATGGGGGACGACATTCCTTACGTACCGAACAAGCGCGCTGGCGGCGTAGTGCTGGGTGGTAAAATTGCGCCAATCTTCTTCAACACCATGGAAGATGCCGGTGCATTGCCGATCGAAGTGGACGTATCCAATCTGAACATGGGCGATGTCATTGACATCTTCCCGTACAAAGGCGAAGTGCGTAACCACCACACCGGCGAACTGCTGGCCAGCTTTGAACTGAAAACCGACGTGCTGCTGGACGAAGTGCGTGCCGGTGGCCGTATTCCACTGATTATCGGCCGTGGCCTGACCACCAAAGCGCGTGAAGCGCTGGGCTTGCCGCACAGCGAAGTCTTCCGTATTGCCAAGCCGGTTGCGGCAAGCAACAAAGGTTTCTCACTGGCGCAGAAAATGGTTGGCCGCGCCTGTGGCGTGGCGGGCGTGCGCCCTGGTGAATACTGTGAGCCGAAGATGACCTCTGTGGGTTCACAGGATACCACCGGCCCGATGACCCGCGATGAGCTGAAAGATCTGGCTTGCTTGGGCTTCTCTGCCGATCTGGTGATGCAGTCCTTCTGCCATACCGCCGCTTATCCTAAGCCGGTTGACGTGACCACGCACCACACTTTGCCGGACTTTATCATGAACCGTGGCGGCGTTTCGCTGCGCCCGGGCGACGGCATTATTCATTCCTGGCTGAACCGCATGCTGTTGCCGGATACCGTGGGCACCGGTGGTGATTCTCATACCCGCTTCCCCATTGGGATTTCCTTCCCGGCAGGTTCCGGCCTGGTGGCATTTGCTGCCGCGACCGGCGTGATGCCGCTGGATATGCCAGAGTCAGTTCTGGTGCGCTTCAAAGGTAAAATGCAGCCGGGTATCACCCTGCGCGATCTGGTGCATGCTATTCCTTACTATGCGATCCAGCAGGGGCTGCTGACCGTTGAGAAGAAAGGCAAGAAAAACATCTTCTCTGGCCGCATTCTGGAGATCGAAGGCTTACCAGAGCTGAAAGTCGAACAGGCATTCGAACTGGCGGACGCCTCTGCTGAGCGTTCTGCCGCCGGTTGTACCATCAAACTGGATAAAGCACCGATCCAGGAGTATCTGAGCTCCAATATCGTGATGCTGAAGTGGATGATCGCTGAAGGTTATGGCGATCGCCGTACGCTGGAACGCCGTATTCAGGGTATGGAAAAATGGTTGGCGGATCCGCAACTGCTGGAAGGCGATGCGGATGCCGAATATGCGGCAGTGATCGAAATCGATCTGGCCGATATCAAGCAACCGATCCTCTGTGCGCCTAACGATCCGGACGACGCTCGCCTGTTGTCCGATGTGGCCAACAGCAAGATCGATGAAGTGTTCATCGGTTCCTGCATGACCAATATCGGCCACTTCCGCGCGGCGGGTAAACTGCTGGATCAGCACAAAGGCCAACTGCCAACCCGCTTGTGGGTTGCGCCACCGACCAAGATGGATGCGGCTCAACTGACCGAAGAGGGCTATTACAGCGTCTTTGGCAAGAGCGGGGCGCGTATCGAGATCCCAGGCTGTTCACTGTGCATGGGTAACCAGGCACGCGTAGCCGATGGTGCCACGGTGGTTTCTACCTCCACGCGTAACTTCCCGAACCGTTTGGGGAATGGTGCTAACGTTTATCTGGCATCCGCAGAGCTGGCGGCAGTGGCATCGCTGCTGGGCCGCTTGCCAACACCTGATGAGTACCAAACTTACATGGCGCAGGTCGACAAAACGGCAGCGGATACCTATCGCTACCTGAACTTCGATCAACTGAGCCAGTATACTGAAAAAGCCGACGGTGTGATTTTCCAGACTGCGGTGTAATTCAGTAAACGGTTTTAATATTCGCGGGGGCCTTTGGGGCCCCGTTTTTTATTGGCTTGCTATCTGGAAAATTTATCGCTACTATCGCGGCGTTTTTTTCCATTCACATTATGCAAAGGAGGTACATCATGAATTATCAAGCACTGTTTACCCTTTGCAGGTCGTATCCTCAGGCTTAATTTCCTGTTTTCCGCGTAGCCGTACAGGTATTGCCCTGGCTCCGGCCTGCCACATCCAAATTATATTAATTAATCATCAGGATTGGTTATGGGCAATATTATACGCTCCGTTGCGCCGCGCGTTTCATTGATCGCGTCGCAACACACCTGGATTGAAGGAAATGCAATCCAGCAATTAGAAATTACGGCCAAGCTGCCAGATATGGTACGCGTTGTCGGGATGCCTGATTTACATCCGGGCCGCGGTTATCCCGTTGGCGCCGCTTTCTTTTCACAACATCGTTTTTATCCAGCGTTAATCGGTAATGATATCGGTTGCGGTATGTCGTTATGGCAAACAGATTTAACCGCGATGAAACAGTCGTTGGATAAATTAGAAAAAAATCTGGGCAATATTGATGGCCCATTGGATGAAGACAGCCTAGGCGCTATTCCACCGGCGCTGGCACCTTATGCACACAGCTTGGGAACCATCGGTGGCGGTAACCATTTTGCCGAGCTTTTACAGGCCGATGAAATATACCAACCCGATATCGCCCTTGATAAAAAACGCCTGATGCTGCTGGTGCACAGCGGTTCGCGGGGGCTGGGCCAGATGATATTGGAACAGCATGTTCGTGCTCATGGGCACCATGGCCTGTTGGAAAGTAGCGAAGAGGCTGGGGATTATCTGCAACAGCATCAGCAGGCGCTGGAGTTTGCCGCTTTCAATCGGCAATTGATTGCCGGGCGGATACTGAAGCGTTTGCGCACTGCGGGCAATTGTCTGCTGGATATTCATCACAATCTGTTGGCACCCGCCAATATTGAAGGTGTACAGGGCTGGCTGCATCGTAAAGGTGCCACGCCTTCAGATGAAGGGCTGGTGGTGATCCCGGGTTCGCGCGGTGATTACAGCTATGTGGTTCAGCCACTGCCGGCAGCCAGCAGTCTGTTCTCACTGGCGCATGGTGCCGGGCGCAAATGGATGCGAGCAGAGTGTAAAGAGCGTCTTTCTGCACGTTTTAGCGTAGAACAACTGGCCAGAACGCGTTTCGGCAGCAGGGTGATTTGCCGCGATCGGCAACTGATCTATCAGGAAGCGCCAGAAGCTTACAAACCTATTGATAGCGTAGTCGGGGCGTTGCAGCAGGCTGGATTAGTCACCCTGCTGGCGCGTCTGAAGCCGGTGCTGACGTACAAAACCAGCGGAGGGCGGGAATGATTCTATTACAGATTTCTGCTGCCCATGGGCCCGATGAATGTTGTCTGGCAGTCAGCCTGGCGCTGCGGCAGTTTTACCAAGAGGCCGATGCTCTGCAGGTAGAACTGCACGAAATTGAGCGGGAAAGTGGCCGCCTGGCGGGCACATTGCGCTCGGTGCTGCTGGCGCTTAACGGTGAATCGGCTGAGCAATTGGCCGAGCGCTGGTGCGGAACATTGCAATGGATCTGCGAAAGCCCGTGGCGTAAAGGACGTGCCAGAAAGAACTGGTTTATCGGTGCCGCACGTTTTTCTCCGGCAGCCATGCCAAAAGAAAGCGAAATTCGGTTTGAAACCTTGAAGTCATCCGGCCCTGGCGGGCAACACGTGAATAAAACGGAATCGGCGATTCGTGCCACCCATCTGGCCAGTGGAATTAGCGTTAAGGTGCAGACGGAACGTAGCCAGCATGCGAACAAACGCTTGGCGTGTTTACTGATTGCGCACCGGCTGGAACAACTCAAGCAACAGCGGTTGGATGAACAACGTGCACAACGGCGTCTGTTTCATCATCAAAATGTTCGAGGGGCGCCAGTGCGCATTTTTAAAGGGAATGACTTTACGCCATCGCAATAATCAGCGCGTTAACGGCGAGTAGTAATAAATAGCCTATCGGCTGATGGAATAACCCGATAGGCTAATAACAAGAAGAAAAATCATGGATATGCAAAGAAAATATGGTCGAACGTACCATTATCCTTTCTCACCGGGAACCACCAGTGACGATCGGATCAACAAAGAATACTGGCAAGACATTCAGTTAATTAAGCGATTAATACACACTGAAAAACTCGATGGTGAAAATAACTGCCTGAATCAATACGGTGTGTTCGCGCGATCTCATGCGACGCCGACGGTTTCTGCCTGGACGCGTCAGATCCGCCAGCGTTGGCAACAGATCAAAAACGATCTTGGCGATATTGAGCTGTTTGGCGAGAACTTATATGCCACTCACTCTATTGAATATCGAGCTTTGGAACAGGACTTCTACTTATTTGCGGTACGCTGCAAAGATATGTGGCTGAGCTGGGAGGAAGTGAAGTTCTATGCTGCGTTATTTGATTTTGCCTGTGTGCCTGAGCTGCCGCTGAATACTCAAAACCAGACAGAGGCAGAATACCGATTGGCTATCATTGAACAGGCAAAAGAGATGGGCTGTTTTGCACCGCATGATGTTCATACTGGTTTGCCCTGTAGCATGGAAGGGATCGTCACACGTAATGCGGCAGAATTCCCGGTTGTTCAATTTCCCCATCAGGTCTTTAAATACGTGCGTAAAAACCATGTGAAGACGGATCGTCACTGGAGAGTGAACTGGCAACGAGCCCGCATGGCGCATGAGTACCGTCAGGAGGAAGGCCATGTGGTGCTTAAGTGAGGATAAACAGTGGGCCAGGCTGGCGGAAAAGTTTCGCTGGGTGGCCGATATGCATCAGGTGCCGCAGGATCCCCGGCACCATGCCGAAGGGGATGTTGCGATCCATACCCAACGCGTACTGGCTGCACTGACCGGGGCGAAGGAGTTCGCCGCGTTGCCTTCGCAGCAACAGGAACTGCTCTGGGCCGCCGCATTGCTGCACGATGTAGAAAAGCGTAGCACCACGCGCGTCGAGGCCGACGGTTCAGTCACCTCCCCGAATCATGCCAAGCGCGGTGAACTGACTACGCGCTCGATTCTGTATCGCGACATCGTCACGCCGTTTCAACTGCGTGAACAGATTGCGGCTTTGGTGCGATTTCATGGTTTGCCGTTGTGGATTATGGCACGCCCTGCGCCTGAACGGGCGCTATTATCAGCCGCATTACGGCTGGATACGCGGCTGTTGGCAATGTTGGCACGGGCGGATGTAATGGGGCGTGACTGTGCAGATCAGGCCAGTTTGCTGGATAATATCGAGCTGTTCGAACTGTTTTGCCAAGAGCAGCAATGTTGGGGGCAGGCGCGTCCTTTTGCCAGTGATTACCAGCGTTATCACTATCTGACGCACCCGCAGGCCAGCGTTGATTTTGCGCCTTACGAACAATTTCGCAGCGAAGTGATCCTGCTGTGTGGGTTGCCGGGGATGGGGAAGGATCGCTACATCGCGCAGCATGCTTTAGGGATGACGGCGATCGGCCTAGACGATATCCGCCGCCAGCATCGGTTGTCTCCAGCGGATAAAAACGCCACGGGGTGGGTGGTGCAGCAGGCCAAACAGCAGGCAAAAGCGCTGTTACGCCGAGGCGAACCTTTTGTATGGAATGCAACCAATATCACCCGGCAATTGCGTAGTCAATTAGTTGAACTGTTTACGGCTTATCGGGCAAAAGTGAAGATTGTGTATCTTGAGGTGCCCTATAAGCAGTGGTTGCAGCAAAATGCCGGGCGTGAGCACAGCGTGCCGATTCGTGCCATGGAACGTATGCTGAGCAAGCTGGAAATTCCACAGCTTGATGAAGCGCATGAAGTTGAATGGCAAATTCAGGGCATTAAATAAAGCAGCCTGTGGCAGAAGCCAGAGACATGGATTCTGCCGTAGCACTCGCGGCATGTTATAATTGAGCAAAATCAGGTTGTTATGGTGTTTCTTTATTACTCGATGGCGGTTGCTGATTTACGGCTATCTACACCCAGTTATCCACTTTGCGAGCTTTCACTGAGACAGTCGCGAATTAACGTTTAAACTAATAAAAACGGCTCAGGAGGGCAGGCTATGGATTACGAATTTCTGCGTGACGTTACCGGCCAGGTGGTGGTCAGATTTTCGATGGGGCATGAGGCTATCGGGCATTGGATCAACGAAGAGCTGAAAGGGGATTTTAACCTGCTGGATCGGATTGAGGCCGGTGCGGCAGAGGTCAAAGGCAGCGAGCGTCAGTGGCAGTTGGAAGGCCATGAGTACACCCTGCTGATGGATGGCGAAGAAGTGATGATCCGTGCCAACCAGCTGGAGTTTGAAGGCGACGAGATGGAAGAAGGGATGAATTACTATGACGAAGAAAGCCTCTCTTTCTGCGGTGTAGAGGATTTTCTGGCGGTGCTGAAGGCTTACCGTTCCTTTATGCTAAATTACTGATTTCCATTTCATTTAAAGAGGTGTCTCCTTCTGGGGCACCTCCTCCACGTCATTCTGCTCACTCTCTTTATACTGATTAAATTAAATCAAAAAATCACAATGCTGATTTTTCGATCTGCGACTTAGCGCTCACTTTGCTTTTTTTGATTTAATATAATCATTTTGATTGAAATAAATCAAAATGAGAGGCAAGGATGAAAATTAAGGCGGCAATAGAGAGAATCCCTGGCGGGATGATGGTCGTCCCACTGGTGCTTGGCGCGATGATCAATACCTTTGCACCGCAGGCGTTGCAGATCGGCGGCTTTACCACTGCGTTATTCAAGAACGGCGCTGCTCCGTTGATTGGCGCTTTCCTGTTGTGCATGGGGGCAGGGATCAGCTTCAAAGCGGCACCGCAGGCGCTGCTACAAGGCGGTACGATCACCTTGACCAAATTGTTGGTCGCGATGGCGTTGGGATTGGGCGTTGAACATCTGTTTGGCTCAGAGGGCATTTTTGGCCTCACGGGGTTGGCGATCATTGCCGCGGTGAGTAACTCTAATGGCGGTTTGTATGCGGCGCTGGTGGGGGAGTTTGGCAATGAGCGAGATGTGGGGGCGATTTCGATCCTGTCGTTGAATGATGGGCCATTCTTTACCATGATCGCCCTCGGTGCCGCAGGCATGGCGAACATCCCGATGATGGCGCTGGTGGCGGTGTTGGTCCCGCTGTTGGTGGGAATGCTGCTGGGGAATCTGGATCATCAGATGCGTGATTTCCTGACCAAAGGCGGCCCGATCCTGATCCCCTTCTTTGCGTTTGCTCTCGGGGCAGGGATCAACCTGGAAATGCTGTTACAAGGCGGCGTTGCTGGGGTGTTGCTCGGTGCATTAACCACCTTTGTCGGCGGCTTCTTTAACATTAAGGCCGATCGGCTGGTAGGCGGTTCAGGGATTGCCGGGGCGGCAGCATCAAGCACCGCGGGTAATGCGGTGGCCACGCCGTTGGCAATTGCTCAGGCGGATCCTTCATTGGCCAGCGTGGCCGCAGCTGCAGCACCGCTGATCGCCGCATCGGTGATCACCACTGCCATACTGACTCCGATTCTCACCTCCTGGGTGGCAAAGCGTAATGCAGCGAAGGGCACTACGGTGGAGAAAGCGGCATGAAGATGATTGTGATCGCGGATGATTTTACCGGTGCTAATGATACCGGCGTGCAATTGGCGAAAAAAGGCGCACGTACCGACGTGGTACTCAACGATTCGCCTCGTTCTATACAGCGGACCGATGTGTTGGTGATCAACACAGAAAGCAGGGCACTCACTGCCGCTATGGCCAAAGCCAAAGTAACCGCAGCCTTGCGGCCCTATTGCCAAAGCGATGCTCCACCATTGGTGTATAAAAAGATCGACTCTACCTTTCGCGGTAACGTCGGGGCAGAAGTCGAAGCCGCGATGAACGCCTGCGGGGCGCAATTGGCGATCGTCGCCGCGGCGATCCCTGCCGCAGGCCGCGTGACCCGCAACGGGCAATGTTGGGTTAACGGTGTGCCGTTGGCAGAAACCGAGTTTGCCAGCGATCCGAAAACGCCGATTGTTTCTTCACACATCAAAACCCTGATCGGGCTACAGAGCGATTATCCGGTTTATGAACTGGATTTGCTGACGGTGCGCGGTGGCAAGCTAGGTGCTGAATTACAACAGATCGGCCGCACAGGGCCCGCGATGGTGGTGGTGGATGCGGAAAATGATGGCGATCTGGCGCTTCTGGCACAGGCTACTTTGCAGCTCAGTGCACGCTATTTACTGGTGGGGGCTGCCGGGTTGGCTAATGCGCTTCCTGCCAGTTGTTATCTTGCCACGCGCCAGCGGTTGCCGGTGTTGGTGGTCGCAGGGTCGATGAGTGAGGCTACCCAGCAACAGATCCTGTTTGCAGCAGAAGAAAAATTGCTGGGGGTGGTCGAGGTTGATGTCGAAGGGTTATTGCAACCCAGCCGTCAGCACGCGCAGGAGGCGATCGCTCACCAGGCAACGGCGGTGCTGCGAGACGGGCAACACTGTGTGTTGCGCACCTGCCGCGATGCCAATGCGCGCCAGATGATCGATCTGCTGTGCGAGCGGCACCATCTCACGCGCCAGCAGCTGGGCGACCGCATCAGCGAAGCGTTAGGTGCGATCACGCTGGCGATTATCAATCAGTCACAAATTGGTGGGCTGTTCCTTACCGGTGGGGATATCGCGATTGCGGTTGCCAGAGCGTTAGGGGCGGAAGGATATCGTATCACCCATGAGGTGGCACCTTGTGTGCCCTGTGGCACCTTCGTCAACAGCGAAATAGATGATTTGCCGGTAATTACTAAAGCGGGCGGGTTTGGTGGTGCGTCAACGCTGCGTGATGCCCTTTATTTTATTGAGGAGATGTACAGTGGTAAATAACACGATTGCAGTCACCATGGGGGATCCGGCAGGTATTGGGCCAGAAATTATCATCAAGGCGCTGTCTGAAGGGGAACTGGCGGGAGCGCCTGCGGTCGTGGTGGGCTGTCTGCAAACGTTACAACGTATTCAGGCTTTGCGGATCGCGCCGATGGTGGAGTTAAAGCCGATCCAGCGCGTTTCGGAGGCACGCTTTGCACCCGGTGTGATCAACATTATTGATGAAGCGCTGGAGGATCCCGCTGCGCTAATACCAGGGAAAGTGCAATCACAGGCGGGCGATCTGGCTTACCGCTGTGTAAAGCGTGCCACCGAACTGGCGATGGCTGGCGAGGTCAAGGCGATAGCGACGGCGCCATTGAATAAAGAGGCTCTGCATCTGGCTGGGCATCTCTATCCTGGTCATACCGAGCTGTTGGCGCACCTGACCAACAGCCGGGATTACGCCATGGTGTTGTATACCGATAAACTGAAGGTTATCCATGTTTCTACGCACATTGCCTTGCGTAAGTTCCTCGATACCTTGAATGCGGAACGCATTGAGACGGTGGTGGCGATGGCCGATACCTTCCTCAGACGTGTCGGCTATCAACAGCCACGCATTGCCGTGGCCGGGGTTAATCCGCACGCGGGGGAAAACGGCCTGTTTGGTGATGAAGAGATCACGATTGTCAGTCCGGCCATTGCCGCGGTAAAACAGCGAGGGATCGACGTTTATGGCCCATGCCCGCCGGATACCGTTTTCCTGCAAGCCTATGAAGGGCAGTACGATATGGTGGTGGCGATGTACCACGATCAGGGCCATATTCCGCTTAAGCTGCTCGGGTTTTATGATGGGGTGAATATTACCGCCGGTTTGCCGTTTATTCGCACCTCTGCCGATCACGGCACTGCGTTTGATATTGCCTGGACAGGTAAAGCCAAGTCTGAGAGCATGGCGATCTCAATTCAACTGGCCACACAGTTGGCATGATCAAACGGATGTTATGAAGCCACAAAGCCGTCAGAACCAGATTCTGGAATACCTCAAAGCTCATAATCTGGTTACCGTTGAGCAACTGGTCAGCGCGATTAATGCCTCGCCTGCCACCATCCGGCGCGATCTGATCAAACTGGATGAGCAGGGGATCATCAACCGCAGCCATGGCGGAGTGGCGCTCAACCGTTTTATTCCCGCACAGCCCACCACCAACGAGAAGCAACTGCGTTTTCCGCAGGAAAAACGCGCGATTGCCCGCTATGCGATGACGATGGTTAAGGCCGGTGACTCGCTGGTGTTGGATGCCGGAACTACCATGCTAGAACTGGCTCGGCATTTAACCCATCTGCCGTTACGGGTGATTACCGCCGATCTGCATATTGCCCTGTTTCTTTCAGGGTTTAAGCAGATAGAGGTGACGATTATTGGGGGCCGGATTGACGATAGCAGCCAGTCCTGCATCGGCGATCACGGGCGCAGGTTGCTGCGGGGGATTTACCCGGATATGGCCTTTGTCAGCTGCAACTCGTGGAGCATGGAAAAAGGCATTACCACTCCCACCGAAGAGAAAGCGGGCCTGAAACAGGATCTGATGGCCAATGCCCGGCAGCGCGTGTTGTTGGCCGACAGCAGCAAATACGACGCTTATTCGTTATTCTGTGTGGCTCCGCTCAGCCACCTGACCGATATTGTGACTGATAAATCCTTGCCTGCGGCGGCGCAACAGCAGTTGGCTGATTTACCCTGCGGCTTGCATCTGGTGTGAAACACCGGACAGGCAGAATATATGTACCCTCTGCCCTGTCCTTTTGATAAAAGTCGGCTTATTCATACCTGTGCTGTTTAACGCCAAAGACAAGGAGCACGACGCAGGCGGTACCACCTCCTCAAAAATTACGTATCACCCTGCCCTGTGCAGTCGTGTGGCCGGCGGGTTTATTAGAGGCTTAACGCCAGATGGGTCATGTAGCGAGTTGCCCCACATTACCGTGCCATCAAAGCGAACACGCCCCATCCAAGATATTCACGCGTATAAGTCACATAGCGTTTGGGTTCTGAGGCCAAATGCGCTCGAATTTCTTTCGCAAAATCGTCATCAGGATGGGCGTTGAGCCATTTACGCATGGTGAGCCACATGGCCGCCGAGTATCTATCCCAACCTTCATGGTCAGCGAGAACCATTTCTACTAGCTCGTAACCGAGGTTTTCGAATGATCCAATGAGCTCTGGGAGTATCAGGAAGTCGGAAATGGCATTGGCTCCGCATCCCTTGGCGATGTCTTCCGTGGCTGGCAATTTCAGCCAGTAAGGCTCGCCGATAAGAATGATACCTTCAGGACAAAGGCTTTTTGCCAAAAGTTCGAGGGTTCCGGCAACGCCACCACCAATCCAGGTGGCACCAATACAGGCGGCCACGCCGACCTTTTCGTTGGTGACATAACCGGTAGCATCCGCGTGGATGAACTGGACCCGGTCGGCAACGCCAAGTTCTTCAGCTCGGTATTTCGCTTGAGCGGAGAACAGTTGGCTCATATCAACGCCCAGACCAGTGATTTTATGATCACGAGCCCAAGTACACAGCATCTCGCCCGAGCCGCTACCAAGATCAAGTACTCTTGTCTCTGGCTCCAGGCGCAAGACTTTCCCAAGCGTGGCGTACTTTTCCGGCGTGAACGGGTTATGGATGCGGTGAGCGCTTTCGGTAATGGTAAAAATACGTGGGATATCCAAGGTAAAAACTCCTTTTACTCAATGGCTTGATACTTGTGATATGCCAATAACGTATGATGCATGGTGTGGGAATGCATCCTATTCATCGTTTCAGAAACAAAAAAGCGCCCAAACCAGGTTAGGGCGCGTGTACTTTTAGCTGTTTTTACTGGCGTTAATGATTTTGTATATGGTTTTTTCTGACAAGAAATATTGTTCCGCCAAGTCACTAACGGAACAACCGGCCAGACGTTTTGCTAGAATTTCTCCGTTCCTTACTTGGAGACTTTTCCTCGTCTCGGTATTTGCCCCCCACGCTAGCTTGTTGTCTGCCTTACGCGGAATATAAATATATTGGCCGTCTATATACTGTTGAATTGCATGCAATAAATTATGTGGTAATACGTCATTGGCTTTTTTATAGCTCATTATGCTCCTCCTAATTTTGTGTCAGGATTGAGCAAGAGCTATTGCTTAAAAATCATGTCGGTATGCAATAGCTCCTGCTATGCATAACGAACCCGCTCTAATTGATTAAACATTTTGTCTCCCATTGATTTAACATTTTGTTTTTACTATCAATAAGGCTTATGCCTTGATAAAAGTATGCCAGCCAAGCGATCTCGTCAATATGCGATAGGCAGAATGTTATTCGCGAATCCCGATGTTTCCAGGCTGCGGTGCCTACAAGCAATACCAATTATTTAAAGTTTACATCCAGAAAAACTTATCAGCTATGTTGGGGTATGAGCGGGTAAAGTAGGTATGAAAACAGGTTTTATCTATTAGAATCGGGGGGTAAAAAATAATAACAGCTCGAACAGGGCAACGCCCGTTGCCCTGTTCAACTGAATTACAGATGCGGAATATTCCGCCCGTAATAAATCTCTTGCATCTCTTTCCACAACAGATCGGTGATCCTGTTACGTTCGGCGGTGCTGAGCTCTTCCGGCTTGGCGTTGAACAGGTAGTGCTTCAGATCGAAATCCTTCAGCAGCATCTTGGTGTGGAAAATATTTTCCTGGTACACGTTCACATCCATCATGTGGTACAGCGACTTCATGTCTTCCGACATAAAGTTCTGGATCGAATTGATCTCATGATCGATGTAATGTTTCACCCCATTTACATCGCGGGTAAAACCACGCACGCGATAATCCATGGTGACGATATCGGACTCCAACTGGTGGATCAGGTAGTTCAGAGCCTTGAGCGGCGAAATTACGCCACAGGTAGAGACTTCGATATCGGCACGGAAGGTGCACAGGCCACCTTCCGGATGGCTTTCCGGGTAGGTATGAACGCAGATATGGCTTTTATCGAGGTGCGCGACCACCGTGTTGGGCAGCGGGCCGGGGTGTTCTGAGGTATCAACATCTTTGGGATCGACCGGCTCTTCGCTTACCAGAATAGTGACGCTGGCACCCTGGGGATCGTAGTCCTGACGTGCGATATTCAGAATATTGGCGCCAATGATCGAGCAGGTTTCACTGAGGATCTCGGTCAGGCGGTTGGCGTTGTATTGTTCGTCAATGTAGGCGATATAGCCATCGCGGTCATCCGCGGTTTTGGCGTAACAAATATCGTAAATACAAAAACTCAGGCTCTTGGTCAGGTTGTTAAAGCCGTGCAGTTTTAGCTTATGCAATTGGGTTCACCTTCCTTATCTTCTCGCTTAACGTGAAACGTTCAGTGCGTTGAGCAAATACTGTGGCAGAGCAAAGCTACCCACGTGAATTGCCGGATTGTAGTAGCGGCAGCTTAAGCCCTGTTGATTAACGCGCTGTTGCAGCGTAGCGACATCAAGCTGGCGCAGTGCCGGGTTCTGGCTCGCCCAGGCAAAGGTCATGATGCCACCGTAATAGGTGGGGATTGCCGCCTGGTAGAAGCTCACATCCTTGAAGTACTGGCTCAGTTTGGTGTGGCTGTTGACCGCTTCGTCCTGCTGCAGGAAGCAGACGCCGTTTTGTGCCACAAAGATACCCCCTTCGTTCAGGCAGCGTGCGCAGCCTTCGTAGAATGCGGAGGTAAACAGGCTTTCACCGGGGCCGATCGGGTCGGTGCAATCAGAGATGATCACATCGAATTTTTCCGCGGTCTGCGTCACAAAATTAACACCGTCGTCGATCACCAGCTTAAAGCGGGGATCGTCATAGGCTCCAGCATGATGATTAGGCAGATACTGGCGGCAGAACTCCACCACGCCAGCGTCGATCTCAACCATGGTGATCTGCTGAACGCCCAGGTGGCGGCTGACTTCGCGCAGCATACCGCCATCGCCACCGCCGACGATCAGCACCTTCTTCGCCTGACCGTGCGCCAGTAACGGCACGTGAGTCATCATTTCATGGTAAATGAACTCGTCGCGCTCCGTGGTTTGCACCACTCCATCAAGCGCCATGACGCGGCCCAGCACCGGGTTTTCGAAGATCACCAGATCCTGATGCCCCGTTTTTTCACGGTACAACACTTTTTCCACCGCGAAGTACTGGCCGAAGTTGGCATGCAGCGTTTCATACCAAATGTCTTTCTGGGTCATGTTCGGGAAACTCCGTAAACAGCCATGAAAATGGCGAAATATCATAGCTAACTCTGCCGGAGGATGCACGGCAGAATTCAAGCTACGCTGGCTGAAAACAGGCGGGGATGACTTAGTTGGCGTAAGCCAGCAGGCTCAGTGAGTCCCGAGCTAACGACTTACATTTATTGGCGGTTGGGATAGCAATACCGCTGAGATCGCGATAGCTCTCCTCACCCAGCATCTTCATATTGAAGCTATTATAGTTGCTCAAATCCCAGCGATTTTGCTGAGCGAAATAAACGATGGCGCGTTTGATTTGCGCGTTGGGCAATTCATTGTACCCGCACTCATTTTTAAGATAGACAAACACCGCCGTCAGATCGGCCAAGTCTTCTGCCTCAGATTCATTCAGTGCCAGACTGGCGTTGGAAAAACCCAGCGTGGTCAGCAACAGCAGCAATAACGTTGTTTTTTTCATCATAAAATAGACCCGTATATTATTTACTGACGTTACCACACTTGCCTGCAAAGGCACCAAATTTATTACACGGGCTTAACCTTAATCAGGGGATATCTGAAGTACATAGAGTGCGGGCGCTTTCCGACCGGCTTGCATCTATTACTTGACCTTCCTGCAAGGGGAGGGTTTAGCCTGTGGCATTGAGCTGTCAGTCACTGAAAAAAGGGAGTCAGCGATGTTACGCCGTGATTTTATTAAATTGACCGCCGCACTGGGTGCGGCAAGTGCCTTGCCTTTGTGGAGCCGCGCTGCCTGGGCGGCTGAACAGCCTGCTTTACCGATCCCACCGTTATTGCTGCCCGATGCGCAGGGCAAGATTGCCCTGACGCTGCAAACTGGCGAAATGAACTGGTTGCCCGCTGCTGCCACCCGAACCTGGGGGATCAACGGCGCGTTACTGGGCCCGGCAGTGCGTTTACAACGTGGTAAACCAGTTAAAGTCGATATTCATAATAAGCTGCCGCAAGCCAGTACCGTGCACTGGCACGGGTTGGAAATTCCCGGCGCGGTCGATGGCGGCCCGCATGCGTTGATCCATCCTGGGAGCACGCGTACGGTGAGTTTCACGGCTGATCAACCTGCCGCCACCTGTTGGTTCCATCCTCATACCCACGGTAAAACCGGCCATCAGGTAATGATGGGGTTGGGTGGGCTAGTGTTGCTGGAAGATGAGGAAAGCAGCCAATTGCCGTTGCCGAAAACCTGGGGTAAAGACGATATTCCGGTGATTTTGCAAGATAAACGCCTGGGGAAAGACGGCCAGATCGAATATCAGTTGGACGTAATGAGCGCCGCAGTCGGCTGGTTTGGCGATCGCATGTTTACCAACGGCGCAGCTTATCCGCAGCACGTTGCACCGCGTGGTTGGCTGCGCTTGCGTTTCCTCAACGGCTGTAACGCGCGTTCACTCAATCTTGCTGCCAGCGATAACCGGCCTTTATATGTGATCGCCAGCGACGGCGGCTTCCTTGCAGAGCCAGTAAAACTGACCGAGTTGCCGATCCTGATGGGCGAACGTTTTGAAGTGCTGGTGGATGCCTCTGACGGCAAGCCGTTTGATATTGTCACCCTGCCAGTGGTGCAGATGGGGATGACGTTAGCGCCGTTCGATCGGCCGTTGCCGGTATTGCGTATTCAGCCTTCGTTGGTGCAAGGCGTGAAAACGATGCCGGATAGCCTGGTGAAATTGCCTGCATTGCCGCCATCAACGGGCTTGCAGGAGCGCTTACTGCAATTGTCGATGGATCCCAAGCTCGATACCTTGGGTATGCAGGCCCTGATGGATCGCTATGGCCATCAGGCGATGGCGGGCATGAGTATGGATCACGGCAACGCCAGTCAGGCCAGCAATGACAGCATGGCCGGGATGGATCATGGTGATATGAAAGCTATGGATCACGGCAGCATGCCGGGGATGGATCACGGTAATATGGCCAGTATGGATCATAGCGCCAAGCCCTTTGATTTCAGCAATGGCAATATGATCAACGGTAAAGCCTTTGATATGGCCAAGCCGATGTTTACCACCAAGCGTGGTCAATATGAGAAATGGACCATCTCGGGTGAGGGCGACATGATGCTGCATCCGTTCCATATTCATGGCACCCAGTTCCGCATTCTGTCGGAAAATGGCCAGGCGCCAGCGGCACACCGCGCGGGTTGGAAAGACACCGTGCTGGTGGAAGGCAAGCGCAGTGAAGTGCTGGTCCGTTTCAACCATCTGGCCAAGGCGGAGCATGCCTACATGGCGCATTGCCATCTGTTGGAACATGAAGATACCGGTATGATGCTGGGTTTTAACGTGGTTGACTGATTCTTGAGCACATCGGGGCGATGCGCTCGCGTCGCCACCGTCTCTCAGCTATGTTAAACTCTGCGCCTTTCTTCCGGCAACTGACCTGAAAACTATGAAACACACCGTAGAAGTAATGATTTCCGAGCAGGAAGTTAAGGCCCGTATTGCTGAACTTGGCCGTCAGATCACCGAACATTACCGCGACAGCGGCAGTGAGATGGTGTTGGTCGGGTTATTGCGCGGTTCTTTTATGTTTATGGCCGATCTGTGCCGCACCATTGAGGTACCGCACGAAGTCGATTTTATGACTGCCTCCAGCTACGGTAGCGGGATGTCCACCACGCGTGATGTAAAGATCCTGAAAGATCTCGACGAAGACATTCGTGGCAAAGACGTGTTGATCGTTGAAGATATCATCGATTCCGGCAATACGCTGAACAAGGTGCGTGAGATTCTGGCGCTGCGTGGGCCAAAATCCCTGGCGATCTGTACGTTGCTGGATAAACCCGAACGCCGCGAAGTAGATGTGCCGGTGGAATACGTCGGTTTCGCCATTCCGGACGAGTTTGTGGTGGGTTACGGTATCGATTATGCCCAACGCTATCGCCATCTGCCGTATATCGGCAAAGTGGTGTTGCTGGATGAATAACCGGAGCTAGCGCGGTTATTGATGCAAGGCGCGGCAAGCGCGCCTTGATGATGGCAGATTATAAGCCTTTATCCTGCAGCAGTGTGGCTATCGCTTTACGGTAGCCCATCTCCAGGCTTTCGCGGCTGGTGGCGGTCACTTCCAAGTCGCGCAAGCGACCATCCTGAATCCCATATACCCAGCCGTGCACCATCACTTTTTGGCCGCGTTTCCAGGCAGACTGCATGATGGTGGAATGGCCCAGGTTATAAACCTGCTCGATCACGTTGATCTCACACAGAACATCAAGGCGCTGTTCCGGTTCCAGTTCGCCCAGCAGTGAACTGTGTTTGTACCAGAGATCGCGGATGTGCAGCAGCCAGTTATTGATCAAGCCCAGTTCCGGGTTTTCTACCGCGGCCTCTACGCCGCCGCAGCCCAGGTGACCGCAGATGATGATATGCTCAACTTCCAGTACGTCGACGGCATATTGCACGACGGACAGGCAGTTCAAGTCGGTATGGATCACCAGGTTCGCCACGTTACGATGCACGAACAGCTCCCCTGGCTCCAGGCCGGTCAGGCGTTCGGCAGGAACCCGGCTGTCGGAACAGCCAATCCACAAGAACCGTGGTTTTTGTGCTTGGGATAAACGTTCAAAAAAGCCGGGATCTTCCTGGTTAATGGTGGTGGACCAAGCTTGGTTATTGGCGATAAGCCTTTCGATTTCTTTCATGGCGGTTATTGGCCTGTAATGAACGAATTGCGTTGATGTAATATAGGACAAGCGTCACAATTTGGAAATCGGAACAGTGAGGCTAATTTTCCGCACGGATTCGACTCAGTCAGAATGCGGCCGGTGGTAAACTCGTTCTCATTGTCAGACACAGCAGCATACACATCTCCACAAGGTACTTTCTAACCTATGAATTATGCACTGGAAATAGCGCGGTTAACCAAAACCTACGCCGGTGGCGTAAAGGCATTGCGCGGTATCGATCTGAACGTTGAAGCGGGGGATTTTTATGCCCTGCTGGGGCCAAATGGTGCCGGTAAATCGACCACCATCGGTATTATCAGTTCGCTGGTCAATAAAACCTCAGGCTCGGTGCGGGTGTTTGGTTACGACATCGACAAAGATATCGTCAACGCCAAACGTCAGCTTGGGCTGGTTCCGCAAGAGTTCAACTTTAACCCGTTTGAAACCGTGCTGCAGATAGTGGTCAATCAAGCGGGTTACTACGGCGTCACGCGGCGCGAGGCGCTGGTACGGGCAGAGAAATACCTTAATCAGCTCGATCTGTGGGGCAAACGCAATGAGCGTGCCCGCATGCTCTCCGGTGGTATGAAACGCCGCCTGATGATCGCCCGAGCCCTGATGCACCAGCCGAAACTGCTGATCCTCGATGAACCGACCGCGGGGGTGGATATTGAGCTGCGCCGCTCGATGTGGGGGTTCCTGAAAGAGCTGAACGCGCAAGGCACCACCATCATCCTGACCACCCACTATCTGGAAGAGGCAGAAATGCTGTGCCGCAATATCGGCATTATCCAGAATGGCGAACTGGTGGAAAACACCTCAATGAAGGGGCTGCTGGCGAAGCTGCAGTCAGAAACCTTCATTCTCGATCTGGCAACGAAAAGCCCATTGCCGAAGCTCGACGGTTATCACAGCCGCCTGACGGATACCTCTACGCTGGAGGTGGAGGTGATGCGTGAGCAAGGGCTGAATGGCTTGTTCACCCAACTGAGCGCGCAAGGGATTCAGGTATTGAGTATGCGTAACAAGGCCAACCGGCTGGAAGAGCTGTTTGTCACCCTGGTTAACGGCAATGGGGAAAAATCATGATGCATTTGTATTGGGTGGCGTTGAAGAGCATCTGGGCCAAGGAGATTAACCGGTTTACGCGCATCTGGGTGCAGACGCTGGTGCCGCCAGTGATCACCATGACGCTCTATTTCATTATCTTTGGCAACCTGATCGGTTCGCGCATTGGTGAAATGCATGGTTTCGACTATATGCAATTTATCGTTCCCGGCCTGATCATGATGGCGGTGATCACCAATGCCTATGCCAACGTGGCGGCATCGTTTTTCAGCGCCAAATTCCAGCGCAATATTGAAGAGTTGCTGGTGGCCCCGGTGCCGACTCACGTGGTGATCGCCGGTTACGTGGGCGGTGGGGTTGCGCGGGGGATCTGCGTGGGTATGCTGGTGACCGCGATCTCGCTGTTCTTTGTGCCGCTGCAGGTGCATGCCTGGTGGGTAATTGCGCTCACGCTGCTGCTGACGGCGATCCTGTTCTCTCTGGGGGGCCTGCTTAACGCGGTGTTTGCCACCACCTTTGATGACATCAGCCTGATCCCAACCTTTGTGCTGACGCCATTGACCTATTTGGGCGGGGTGTTTTACTCGCTGACATTGCTGCCACCGTTCTGGCAGGCGGTATCTAAACTTAACCCGATCGTGTATATGATCAGCGGTTTCCGCTTTGGTTTCCTCGGTATTTCCGATGTGCCGCTGGCGCTGACCATGATCGTGCTGGTGGCCTTTATCGTGGTGTTCTATGGGCTGGCTTGGTATCTGATCGAGCGCGGACGCGGTTTGCGTAGCTAAGCGGCGCCGGTTGCCTCTCTTTCCCGGGGCGGGAAAGAGAGGTTTATTGATTTGACACAGGTACTAACGAAATCTATTAAATTGCATTACTAACCCCTTTCTCCCCGTTTTAAAAATCGTGTTATGCTGACGCTCCATTTTTTCTCCATTTTTCACTATCTACTCGTAAGCAGAGCAAATCATGCGGTCTCAACATAAGATAGCGGCAATGCTACTCGGCATTTTTATGTCGTTGATGGCACCGGCAGCCTTGGCGAATTTGTTGTCGGAAGACGGCGCTGTTAAATCTGAATACATGGAAGTGCAACGCGATAGCGAAGTTTATTCGCTGATTGGGGAGCATGTTATTCCGGTGGGGGAAGTGAAGCGGGGGCAACTGCTCAAGGTGTTTCCTGCTGATGCGGAATACTATGAATTCAAGTTCGGTCAGGGTATTGGTTTTATTGATAAAGGCGATGTGAAAAGCAGCAGTAAATCGCGAAAACTGAAAGACGAGCTGGGGGAACTGAAAAAACCGCTGACCAACCAGAACCTGATCACATCCCGCCCGATCAACGTTTATATTGCCGCCGATAATAAAAGTGAAATCTTTGGCGTGCTGGAAGAGAACCTGCGTTACCCGATCATCGGCAAGTTGAAAGATCGGTTAAACAATACCTGGTATGAAGTCAATATTGGCGAACGCCTGGGGTATGTCAGCGAACTGGACAGTGAGATCGACACCGGGATCCCGGTGCTGACTTATCACCACATGCTGAAGAACGAAGAGAACAAGCGTTTTCGCAATACGTCAACCACCACTTCAGACGCGGCATTCAGTAACCAGATGACCTACCTGAAACGCGCCGGTTATGACACCATATCGCTGTATCAGTTGGAGGCTTATCTGAAAAATCAGATCAACCTGCCGGGCAAGGTGGTAGTGCTGACTTTTGATGACGGATTGAAGTCGGTATATCGTTACGCCTATCCAGTTCTGAAGAATTACGGATTTCGAGCCACGGCGTTTGTCATTTCTTCACGCATTAAACGCCACCCGCAGAAATGGAACCCGGATGCGCTGCAGTTTATGAGTATTTCTGAGCTGAGGGAAATTCAGGATGTGTTTGATATCCAGACACATACCCATTTCTTGCATCGCTTTGACAACAAGCGTCGGCCAGTCTTGTTGAGCCGTTCGCTGCATAATATTGAGTTCGATCTTGAGCGCTCCCGGCGCGCGCTGTCGCAGTTCAATCCGCATATTCTGTATCTGGCCTATCCGTTTGGTGGTTATAACCAGAATGGCATTCAAGCGGCTAAGGATGCCGGGTTGCATATGGCCCTGACCACTGTGCAAGGGAAAGTGAAACCTGGGGACAATCTATTCACGTTGAAGCGATTGTATATTCTGCGCACCGACTCTATTCCAACGATGGCGGAGCGGATAGCCAATAAGCCCAGTGCGCCGGTAACGCAGTCGCCTATTGAGTAATCTGCCTCAAAGATGGCTGCTCCCCTTGGGGGGAGCAGCCGATGAGTGTTGGCTGAACAGCCTTAGCGATAGTTTCAGGCAACCTGAACCGGCACCGCTTTCGCTTTGCGTTGCAGGCGGTTGTCACCTTCAAAGTAGGCGACTTTAGGATGGTGTTGGCGGGCATCGGCGTCGCTCATCTGCACATAAGAACAGATGATCAGTTTGTCGCCCACGCAGGCGCAGCGGGCTGCGGCTCCGTTAACCGAGATAATGCGTGAGCCACGTTCAGCGGCGATAGCATAGGTGGAGAAACGCTGACCGTTATCAACGTTGTAAATATCAATGGCTTCATATTCCAGAATCCCTGCGGCTTCCAGAAAATCCTGATCGATGGCGCAGGACCCTTCATAATGCAAGTCAGCCTGAGTCACTTTCACTCGATGCAGCTTGCCTTGCAACATAGTACGTATCATGGCTTTACCTAACTGAATATCGGCCTTTGCAGGCGACCGGGGGTTGAAGATTCCTTGCAAGATCTATCGTCACCAATAAACTCGCTCAGTCTACCGCTAACCAGTTGAAAACGGCAATGAGCGTATAAAAAATAGCTTAGAGCGTGAGATCAACCTGCTGATTGTCAATCAGGCGCGCTTTGCCGAGCCAGGCTGCCATCAGCACCACCGCACGGCGGCTGTCCACATTCAGCGGCTGCAGGCTGTCGGCGTCACGGATAAACAATTCATCCGGTGTAAAACCGGCGGCGCGCAGTTGCTCAGCGGCTTGCTCCAGCAGGCTATCAATCTGGCGCTCACCGTTACTGAGCTGCTCTGCCAGCGCATGCATGATCTTGCTGAGCTGAGGGGCGATCTTACGTTCTTCTGCGCTTAGATAGCCGTTGCGTGAACTGAGCGCCAAGCCGTCTTTGGCGCGCACGATCGGCACACCGACGATCTCAATGTCATAACCCATATCCGCCACCATTTTGCGGATCAGCGCCAGTTGCTGGTAATCTTTTTCGCCGAAGCAGGCCAGATCTGGCTGCACCAGGTTGAACAGCTTGCTGACGATGGTGGAAACACCGCGGAAATGCCCTGGGCGGCTGGCACCTTCCAGCATGGTGGAAATGCCAGGAACATCGACGTAGGTCTGATCGTTCAGCCCTTGCGGATAAACTTCTGCCGGTGCAGGTGCAAAGACCAGATCGACATGACGACGGTTCAGTTTTTCGCAGTCTTCCTGCAGGGTGCGTGGGTAGCGCGCCAGATCGTCCGGGCGATCGAACTGCATCGGGTTAACGAAAATACTGACGACAACGACATCGGCGCGCGCGCGTGCTTCTTCGACCAGCGTCATATGGCCTTCGTGCAGGTTGCCCATGGTGGGCACCAGCGCGATGCGCTTGCCCTCCTGCCGCCAGCGCCGGATCTGTTGGCGCAGTAACAGCAGGGTTTCGATAATGACCATCCTATAACTCCTCGATCTTTTTTGTTTCCGCTCCAAATCAGCGGAGAATTAGCTCAGATTATTAATTAAAGGAGTGCTCTTCACCGGGATAAGTGCCTTGCTCAACTTCCTGCATGTATTGCTGCACGGCGCTGCGGATATCACCGCTCTGCGCCAGGAAGTTTTTAGCGAATTTCGGCGTGTGGCCGCCGGTGATGCCCAGGGCGTCATGCATCACCAGAATCTGCCCATCGGTACCGTTACCGGCACCGATGCCGATCACCGGGATCGACAGCGCTTCGGTGACCTTGCGTGCCAGAGCGGCGGGAACGCATTCCAGCACCAGCAGTTGCATACCCGCCAGTTCCAGATTTTGCGCATCTTCCAACAGCTGTTTAGCCGCCAGTTCATCGCGGCCCTGAACTTTATAACCGCCGAAAACGTTGACCGACTGAGGCGTCAGGCCGAGGTGGCCACAGACCGGCACCGCGCGTTCGGTGAGCATTTTCACCGTCTCGTACAGCCAACTGCCGCCTTCCAGTTTGACCATGTTCGCCCCAGCCTGCATCAGCTCTGCGGAGCTGGCAAACGCCTGTTCCGGGGTGGCATAACTCATGAAGGGGAGATCGGCCAGCAGCAGGCAGGCTGGAGCGCCGCGGCGTACGGCGCGAGTGTGGTAGGCTACGTCAGCGACGGTCACGGGCAGCGTGGAGTCGTGGCCTTGCAACGTCATGCCCAGCGAGTCGCCAACCAGCATCACTTTGATGCCTTGCTCCGCAAACAGTTGGGCAAAGCTGGCATCGTAGGCGGTAATGGTAGCAAACTTGCGTTGCTCCTGTTTCCACTGGCGTAAATGGCTCACGGTGGTGGGTTTCATCACAACGTCTCCTGAAATAACCGCGCAGCGCAGGGCTGCGGTACGGGCAAAGTGGTGACATTCTACTGTAAGCCTTACGGGGTGGGTAGCACCGATCATGATGCTTAAGGGGTTCTTAAGAACCTTGTGATGTAATATACCCGCCATACTTCAAGTTGCATGTGCGTTGGCTTTGTTACTCGGCCCATCCGTGGGCCTCGCCCCTTCGGGGCCGCTGCAAGCAGCGTTCAAATCTGCTCCTGGCAGATTTGTCACTCACCCCAGTCACTTACTGGTGTAAGCTCCTGGGGATTATGAGCCTCAAAGAGGCTCACCCTGCGGGCCAGCGCAAGCGCTGTTCAAATCGGTCAAAGACCGATTTGTCACTGTGTCGCCGCCTTCCTGCAACTCGAATTATGAGGGTATAGGCAGTAAAGCTAAAAGGGGAGCGCATGAGAATTCTGCTGATTGAAGACGACAAACTGATTGGCGATGGCCTCAAAGCTGGATTGACCAAGCTGGGCTTTAACCTTGACTGGTTCACCGATGGGGCAATCGGTAAAAATGCGCTGGGAAGTGCGCCCTACGATGCGGTGCTCCTCGATCTCAGCCTGCCGGGCCTTGACGGGCTTGATCTGCTGCGCCAGTGGCGCCAGGCCGGGCAGGACGTGCCGGTATTGATCCTCACGGCACGCGATGCGCTGGAGCAGCGGGTTACCGGCTTGCAGAGCGGTGCCGATGATTACCTGTGCAAGCCGTTCGCACTGGCAGAAGTGGCGGCACGTTTACAGGCGCTGATCCGCCGCCGCCACGGTCAACTGACCCCGCAACTGGTTCACGGCAGTGTGGTATTCGACGTGGCGGCCCGTACGGTGAGCCACAACGGCGAGGTTGTGACGCTGACTCCACGCGAACTGGCGGTGCTGGAACTGTTTCTTAACAACAAAGGGCGGGTGCTGGCGCGGCCGCTGATTCAGGAAAAACTGTATAACTGGGACGATGAGGTGAGCAGTAACGCGGTTGAGGTGCATATACATCATTTACGGCGCAAATTGGGTAACGGCTTTATCCGCACCGTGCATGGTGTGGGCTATACGCTGGGGGATGCGGAGTGCAGCGCTTGAGCCTGCGGTTGCGCCTGATCCTGATTTTCAGCCTGTTGGCGTTATTCACCTGGTGTTCCGCCAGCGTGGTGGCGTGGATGATGACGCGTCACAAGATTAACGAAGTGTTTGATACTCAGCAGATGCTGTTCGCCAAACGGCTGGCCACGGCCAACCTGGGTGTTCTGCTGGCGAATCAGGATGTGCGTAGTTTACCGAAGACCAAAAAAATCCTCCGTCATGGCAAGCGTGGTGAACAGGAAGACGACGCTCTGGCGTTTGCTATCTTCTCCCGCGAGGGCAGAATGCTGCTCAACGATGGTGAAAACGGTGAAGATTTTCTGTTTGATAGTGAACATGAAGGCTTTATCGATGGCCAACGCCGGGGCGACGATGACAGCTGGCGCCTGTTATGGCTGACCACGCCTGATGGGCGCTATCGTATCGTCGTCGGTCAGGAGTGGGATTATCGGCATGAGATGGCGCTGGGGATGGTGACAGGGCAATTAATCCCCTGGCTAGTCACGTTGCCCATCCTGATGCTGCTGATTGCCCTGATGGTCGGGCGTGAGCTGCGGCCGCTGAAGAGCGTGGCCGCAGGCCTGCGGCAACGAGCCCCCGATGATGCCACTTTGCTGGACAATCAGCAGGTGCCTACCGAAGTTCGCCCGCTGGTGGACGCGCTTAACGCGCTGTTTGCCCGCATCAGCGCCATGCTGGTGCGTGAGCGGCGTTTTACCTCGGATGCCGCCCATGAACTGCGCAGCCCGCTGGCGGCACTGCGGGTGCAGACGGAAGTGGTGCAACTGGCGGGCGACGACGAGCAGATGCGGGAACATGCGGTGCAAAACCTGACGATTGGCATCGATCGTGCCACAAGGTTGGTCGATCAGTTGCTTACGCTGTCGCGGCTGGATTCGCTTTCCGATCTGGGCGAGTTGGAGCAGGTTGACTGGCAGCAACTGGTGCCTAGGGTGTTGGCAGAGCAGGATCGCTATGCCCATGCGGCTGGCGTTACGCTGCATTATGAGCAGCAAGGGGTGCCAGCGCCGTTGCCAGGCCAGCCACTGTTGCTGTCACTGCTGGTGCGCAATCTGGTGGATAACGCCGTGCGTTACACGCCAGCGGGCAGTACGGTCAGGGTCACGCTCAGTCCGCAGCAACTGCAGGTGGAAGATAATGGCCCTGGGGTCACGGTGGAACATTTGGCGCGGTTGGGGGAGCGTTTCTATCGCCCGCCAGGGCAGGAACAGACCGGCAGCGGGCTCGGGCTTTCAATCGTGCAGCGTATTGCCAGCCTGCATGGCCTGCGTGTGAATTTTGCTAACCGGCCTGAAGGGGGATTTTCCGCTACGGTAATATTTTAAACATAGCGAACTTATTGATGCCACAGCACCATGCCGTTGTTTGGCACCCGCTTCAGGCAAGCGGCCAAGGTTTCCCCATCGGGAAAAACCAGGTCAGGCGCTATTTCAGCCAACGGGTAGAGCATAAATTCGCGCTCTTTCAGCCCGTAATGGGGCACCGTCAGACGATCGGTCGCAATCACCCGATCGCCATACAGCATGATATCCAGATCCAGCGTACGTGGGCCCCAGCGCTGATCTTTGCGCACACGGCCCTGATTGCGTTCGATCGCCTGGGTCTCATCAAGCAACTGTTCTGCAGGTAAAAACGTATCCAGTGCCACTACCGCGTTGAGAAAATCCGGCTGGTTTTGTGGCCCCAGTGGCTTGGTGCGGTAAAACGACGAACAAAGAATCAGTTGGCTGCGAGGAATGTGCTCCAACGCCTCCAACGCGGTCTTCACCTGTTGCAGTGGCTGTGCCAGGTTGCTGCCCAGCGCAATATAAACGCGGATCATTATGCCCCTTCTTTACGCGGAGCCCGGCGGCGTGGGCGGCGTGGGCGCGTACGGCGCGGTGCCGGATCGTCACCCAGGGTGTTTAACATGGTTTTCTGCACTGCCGGGGTAGCATCCTGGAATTCATCCCACCATTCGGCCAGCCGCAGCATTTCCGGGTTGTTTTCCACTTCAGCGCGCAGCGCCAGCAGATCGTAAGCCGCGCGGAATTTCGGGTGCTCCATCAGCTTGTGCGCGCGTTTGCCCTGGCGGCGAGAAAGGCGCAACTGCAACTGCCAGATATCGCGCACCAGCGTTGTGATGCGCTTAGGAATGGCCAGCGAGCGGCACTCTTCATCCAGCACATCGTTCATAGCCAGCGCAAAGGCGTCGTAGTAGGCCAAGCCGCTTTCCTGTGCCAGCTTCTGCGCGTGCTCCAGCAGCGGATACCACAACATGGCGGCAAACAGGAACGCCGGGTTGACGCGCATGTCGTTTTGCAGACGGTAATCGGTATTTTTCAGTACCTGCACCAGAATGCGTTCCATTGGCGTGTCGTGATTCGGCGTAAAGTGACGGGCGATCAATGGGAACAGCGGCTGGAACAGTTGGTATTCACACAGCTTGAGGTAAGTGGGGTAACCAAAACCGGACTGCAACAGCTTGAGCGACTCTTCGAACAGGCGCGCAGGTGGGATCTCATGCAGCAACGACGCCAGGCGCGGGATCGGTTCGGCCGTTTCCTCGCTGAGGGTCATATCCAGCTTGGCGGCGAAACGTATCGCACGCAGCATGCGCACCGGATCTTCGCGATAGCGCGTTTCCGGATCGCCAATCAGGCGGATCACGCCCTGTTGCAGATCGCGCAGGCCACCCACGTAGTCACGCAGGGTGAAGTCGGCTACGCCGTAATACAGGCTATTGATGGTGAAATCGCGGCGTTGGGCATCTTCTTCGATCGAACCGAAGATGTTGTCGCGCAGCAGCATGCCGTTCTGAGCCTGCTGTGAAGAATTCTTGTCTGATTCCGGGTTTTGCTCGTGATGACCACGGAAGGTGGCGACTTCAATAATTTCCGGGCCGAACATCACGTGCGCCAGGCGGAAACGGCGGCCAACCAGGCGGCAGTTACGAAACAGCTTACGCACCTGCTCCGGCGTGGCGCTGGTGGTGATATCGAAATCTTTCGGTTTTTTACCGAGCAACAGATCGCGTACGCCGCCGCCGACCAGATAGGCTTCATAACCCGATTTATTCAGGCGATACAGTACTTTCAGCGCGTTTTCGCTGATGTCTTTACGTGAGATCGAATGCTGTTCGCGTGGGATCACGGTCATTGGGCGCGTTCCCTCTGCGGCTGGCAATGGTGGGCGTTTACGCGCCGCCGGGCGACGAGCAGAAGTCTCTCTGCCGATATCGGCAGGACGCTGTGGCGTGGCTTTCTGCTGCTCTGCGGGGGCACTTTCTTCGCGGACGGGTTTTTTATCGCTGACCGGTGCATCATCGCGGGTCAACTTGTCATCGCGGGTTAGTACCTTACGGCAGAAATTGGCTACTCGGGTAAAAATGGTACACCTCGATAGTGACGGATCAAAATAGTGCTAACAAAAAAATAGCGGCTAATCATAGCTCACCATGGCTCCTTTGAGAATGCTGTTGTGTTTTCGCACAGGGGAATAGCCAAACGACGCGGCACCTTCTCCAGTTGCCAGTGCCTGATTGCCCAGCCCAATAATAACGATAGATCAAGATCTTGCCAGCTTTCTGGCAGGGGTTGCTGCAGAAACCTCAGCGCTTCAATCAACACCGGGCGCGGATCGCCCGTGGGCAGCGCCGGGGCATGATTCTGCTTCGACAGCTTAATCCCATTTACGCCCAGCGCCAGCGGTAAATGGAGATAGGTTGGCACGGGGGCCTGTAGCTGGTGATACAGCGCGATCTGGCGCACTGTAGGTTCGATCAGATCGGCACCGCGCACGATCTCGGTGACGCCCTGGAAATGATCGTCGATCACCACCGCTAAATTATAGGCAAACAGGCCGTCGCGGCGGCGGATGATAAAATCTTCCCGAGCCAGTGCAGGATCGGCACGCAGTTCCCCTTGGAGCCGATCGTGAAACCCATATACTGGTGCCGACTGGCGCAAGCGGATCGCCGCACCCTGTGGGCCTAAGCGCAAGCTGCGGCAGTGGCCGTCATACAATCCCCCGATCTGCTGGATACGGCTGCGGGTACAGGTGCAGTAATAGCTGAGATCCTGCTGTCGCAGCCAGTCAAGCGTTGCGCGGTAGGCTTCTTGGCGTTGGGATTGATAGATGACTGGGCCGTCCCAGTGGAGACCATAATGTTCTAAGGCAGACAGGATACGGGTGGCAGCCCCGGCGACTTCACGCGGAGGATCGATATCTTCAATACGTACCAGCCACTGCCCGTGTTGGGCACGAGCCTGAAGGTAGCTTCCCAGAGCGGCAATCAGCGAACCGAAGTGCAGATCCCCGGAAGGCGATGGAGCAAAACGCCCCACATAATGACTTTCTAGCATATCGGAAGGGAGGGGTTCCCTTGGTTCTGTATGCGGCGCGTATACCTATCGTCTTTCAAGCCACAGCGTTGTTGGCTACGTACACTCACCCCAGTCACTTATGATGTATAAGTTCCTAGGGATTCATGTGCTTGCCGCCTAGCTGCAACTTGAAATCCTCGGGTATATAGGTACGCGCCGCGAACGATAACAACTGCTTAGCCGGCCATCTGCTTTTCGCGGATTTCGGCCAACGTCTTGCAGTCGATGCACAAATCGGCAGTCGGACGCGCTTCAAGGCGGCGAATACCGATCTCCACGCCGCAGGATTCGCAGTAGCCGAAATCTTCGTCTTCTACTTTCTTCAGCGTTTTCTCGATCTTTTTGATCAGTTTGCGTTCACGGTCACGGTTACGCAGTTCGAGGCTGAACTCTTCTTCCTGCGCGGCACGGTCGACCGGATCAGGGAAGTTGGCAGCTTCGTCTTGCATGTGCGATACAGTACGGTCTACTTCGTCCCTGAGCTGATTGCGCCATGCCTCAAGAATGCGCCTGAAATGCGTCAGTTGAGCGGCGTTCATATACTCTTCGCCTGCCTTCTCTTGGTACGGCTCCACCCCAGCGATGGCGAGAATGCTCAAGGACGAGGTTTTACGGGTTTGCCCTTCTTGCATATTGCTTCTCCTACATACACACGCACTATACCCATCATCTATCAAGGTGCAGGAGTGTGGCTGCCTTCTTTCTCCCTGGTGACTTGGTGAATCAAGCGACCAAGGATTCGTTCAGTTGCCGCCTACCTGCATCTTAAATGCTATAGGGTATGTCGAATCCCCAATACGGGGGAAAAACAGGCCGCTATAAATAACAGAAGGGAAGGGGGATGGCAATTATTCCTGTCACCTGCTTGACAAGGGTGTGAAGGCAGGCGTATTTGCGACGCAATATCCAGCGATCAATTTATTGGTGCCTGGACCTGCTAATCGATAAAAAACGGTAACTTCTCGCAGAGAGAGAGACCGTCAGGCGATAATGTTGCCCCATAACAAATCACTTCCACTCCTGCTTGCCGAACCTGCGCTAGTAGTGCCGCATAACGTGCATCTATATGATGTGCCGGAGCGACCTGCTCGATGCCCGTGTGTAACACAGCAAAGAACAATACCGCCCGCTGGCCGTTTTCAACCACGCTTTGCAACTCCCGTAGATGCTTTTGCCCTCTCAGCGTTACGGCATCAGGGAAGTAACCACGTTCATGTTGCAATAGTGTGACTGATTTCACTTCAATATAGCAGTTAACCCGGTTTTCTGCCTGTAATAACAAATCGATACGGCTATTTTCGCCGCCGTATTTGACCTCGCTGCTGATTTTACTGTAACCGGATAATTCATCGATTAGGTTCTGCTCGATCGCCTCGCGTACCAGAGTATTGGCCCGCAGCGTATTCACACAGATCCAGTCTCCCTGTTGCGTCTGCGTCAGCTCCCAACTGTGGGCATACTTGCGCTTGGCGTTGTCCGAAGTGGAATACCAGAGGGTGTCACCGGGCGTGGCGCAACCGGTCATAGCACCGGTATTGGCGCAGTGCAGGGTAAAGGTTTCGCCCTCGGGGGTAATGGCATCGGCGAGAAAACGCTTGTAGCGCTTAATCAGCGTGGCGGGCTTCAGGGGCGGAGTGAAGATCATGGATTATCCTGGTTATTGAGCGGCCACTGTGCCAACTGATGATAGCGGGTACGGCCATGCTCAACGGCTGATTGATACAAAGAAAAGTGATCGGCGCTGAAGATCCAGCCCGGCGTGGCTGGCGGAACGGCGACGGGCTGGGTGGCAGCCCGCAATAAGGTGATATGCGGGTGAAACGGCAACGGGCTTTGATAACAACCGCTGCGTGCCGCCTGCGAACGTAATAGCTCCGCCAATTGCAGCAGCGCGCGTGGCGCACGTTTGCTGCCGAGCCACACTACGCCGGGGCGCGGCCAGTGGCCGAGATCGTCAAGGCAGACGCTAAAGCCCGTCTGCCTGATGCGCCCGGCCAACGTTTGCAGCGCCCGTTCTTTCTGCGCGCTGACATCGCCGAGAAATGCCAGCGTCAGATGCAGATTGGCGGCGGCAACCGGGCGGCCAGCTTCGGGTGGAAAAGCCTCGGCGCGCCAGCGGATCACCTGCTGCTGCAAGGCATCGGGCAACGACAGGGCAAAAAACAGGCGACGCGAACTGGACATGGATCCCCGGTAAATAAATGAAATGCTTTGCGTAATGCTACAATGTGCGCTGCCTATTAACTACCCCATGGAGAGTTTTGTGTCTTCACTGCCCGTCAGCGCGGTTCTTGATGAGTTGCTCGCTGCATTACAATCCGCCCCACAGGTATTACTGCATGCCCCGACCGGCGCAGGTAAATCGACCTGGCTGCCGTTACAGATCCTGGCCAATGCCGGGCTGGCGGGGCGCATCATTATGCTGGAACCACGGCGGCTGGCGGCCAAGAACGTTGCTTACCGCCTGGCGCAGCAGCTTGGCGAAGAACCCGGCCAGACCGTCGGCTACCGCATGCGTGCCGAAAGCAAAAGCGGGCCGCATACTCGGCTGGAAGTGGTGACCGAGGGCATTCTCACCCGTATGTTGCAGCAGGACGCCGAACTGCAGGGCGTTTCGCTGATCATTCTCGATGAATTCCATGAGCGCAGCCTGCAAGCCGATCTGGCTCTGGCGTTGCTGCTCGATGTGCAGCAGGGGCTGCGTGACGATCTGAAATTGCTGATCATGTCGGCAACGCTGGATAACGTGCGCCTGTCACAGTTGCTGCCAGAGGCTCCGGTCGTGGTATCAGAAGGGCGCAGCTATCCGGTTGAGCGACAATATCAGCCGCTGGCCAGCCATCAGCGGCTGGAAGAGGGGGTTGCCACCGCGGTGAAACGCCTGTTGGCCGAACAGCCCGGCTCGTTGCTGCTGTTCCTGCCCGGCGTGGTGGAGATCAACCGCGTGCTGGAGCGCCTGACCGGCGAAGTGGCGGCTGATACCGATCTCTGCCCGCTGTACGGTGCGCTGCCGCTGGCACAGCAGCAAAAAGCGATCCAACACGCTGCCAGCGGGCGGCGTAAAGTGGTGTTGGCCACCAACATTGCTGAAACCAGCCTGACGATCGAAGGTATCCGGCTGGTGGTGGACAGCGGTTTGGAACGGGTAGCGCGCTACGACGTGCGTAACGGCCTGACCCGGCTGGTAACGCAGCGCATCAGCCAGGCCTCGATGATCCAGCGCGCCGGGCGTGCCGGGCGCCTGGAGCCCGGTATCTGCTGGCATTTGTTTGCCAAAGAGCAGGCGGAACGTGCGGCGGAACACGCCGAGCCGGAGATACTGCAAAGCGATCTCGCCAGTTTTTGGCTTGAACTGTTGCAGTGGGGCTGCGTGGATGCCGGGCAACTCACCTGGCTCGATCGGCCACCTGCCTTAGCGCTGGCCACCGCCCGCCGTTTGCTGCAATCTTTGGGCGCTATTGACGACGCTGAAAAACTCACCACCCAAGGCCGCCAGATGGCCGGACTTGGCTGTGAGCCACGTTTGGCGGCGATGCTGTGCGCCGGTGCGGCATTGGGGGGCGACGGTTTGGCCACGGCGGCACTGCTGGCAGCGCTGCTGGAGGAACCACCGCGGAGTGGGCAGATGGACATCGGTTACTGGTTGAGCCGTCCGCAGCCGCACTGGCAGCGCCGTGCTACCCAACTTAGTAAGCGCTTACCACAAAAAGCGGGGCAGGTTGATGCCGATCTGGCGGCCCCGCTGTTAGCACAGGGATTTGCCGATCGCATTGCCCAGCGGCGCGGGCAGGATGGCCGCTATCTGCTGGCCAACGGGATGGGGGCGGCAATGAGTCAGGACGAAGCGCTGTCGCGGGCCCCTTGGCTGATTATCCCCAGTCTGTTACAAGGCCATAACAGCCCGGATGCCCGAATCCTGCTGGCGTTACCGGTGGAGGTTGACGCGCTGGTGGCCCAATTGCCCGCCTTGGTCAGCAGCCAGACGGCGGTAGAGTGGGATGAAGAAAAAGGCTCCTTGCGTGCCTGGAAGCGCCAGCAGATTGGCCGTTTGACGCTGCGTGCTCAGCCTTTGGCCAAACCGGCCGATGAGGAGCTGCAACAGGCGCTTATCGGCTGGGTGCGAGGGCAGGGCATAGCGGTGCTTAACTGGGATACTGCCGCGGAACAATTACGCCTGCGTCTGCAATGTGCACAGCGCTGGTTGCCGGAAGCCGCATGGCCGCAGGTGGATGATGCAGCCTTGCTGGAAAGCCTGGAAACCTGGCTGCTGCCCTCGCTGAACGGCGTGCGCGATCTGCGTGGGCTAAAGCAGGTCAACATCGCCGAAGCACTAGGCCGCTTACTGAACTGGCAGCAGAAACAGCGGCTGGATAATGCCTTACCCACTCATTACACTGTGCCGACCGGTAGCCGCCTGCCGATCCGTTATGATGCCGACAAGCCCCCGGCTCTGGCCGTGCGTTTACAGGAGATGTTTGGTGAACAGCACAGCCCGATGCTGGCCGAAGGTCGCATCGCGGTGGTGCTTGAGTTACTCTCACCGGCGCACCGGCCGTTGCAGATCACCGGCGATCTGGCGGCTTTTTGGCAAGGGGCTTATCGGGAAGTGCAAAAAGAGATGAAGGGGCGCTACCCGAAACACGTCTGGCCGGACGATCCGGCCAATACTGCGCCCACCAGGCGCACCAAAAAATATCAGTAAAATAATTCAGATGTTTCTTCTGTTCAGCCTAGAGGCGCAAGAACAGATTAAGCGACAAAATATCGGCTACCAGTGCCGTAAGCGTGGAGAACGACAGCAATGGCTGGGGATGACCGCGAGCCTATCGGGCGCAAAGGGAAACAACCAAAACGTAACGTGCCGCGTAAACCGGCGCGCCGTCGTCGTGATGACGATTATGATGATTACGAAGACGACGAGTATCAGGATGAGTATGACGATGATGAATACGATGTCGAGGAAGAACGCATGCCGCGTAAGGTAAAAGCGAGTCCTCCACGCAAGAAACGCCGCTGGCTTGGCCTGTTGATCAAACTGTTCCTGGTGGTCGCCGTGCTGCTGGCGATTTACGGCATCTATCTGGATTCCCAGATCCGCAGCCGTATCGACGGTAAAGTCTGGCAGTTACCGGCGGCGGTGTATGGCCGCATGGTCAACCTGGAACCCGGCATGCCCTACAGTAAAAAGGAAATGATCAATCTGCTGGAAGGGATGCAATATCGCCAAGTCAGCCGTATGACGCGCCCGGGCGAATTCACCGTGCAGGGCAACAGCATTGAGATGCTGCGTCGTCCGTTTGATTTCCCAGACGGCAAAGAGGGCCAGATCCACGCGCGGCTGGATTTCCAGAATAACGGTCTGGCAAAAATCGTGAATATGGAAAACCAGCGCAGCTTTGGTTTCTTCCGTCTCGATCCCCGCTTGATCACCATGTTGCAGTCGCCAAACGGTGAACAGCGCCTGTTTGTGCCGCGCTCTGGCTTCCCGGATCTGCTGGTGGATACGCTGCTGGCGACCGAAGACCGCCGTTTCTATGAGCATGATGGTGTTAGCCCTTACTCTATTGGCCGTGCGGTGCTGGCCAACCTGACCGCCGGGCGCGCGGTGCAAGGGGGCAGTACCCTGACCCAGCAGTTGGTGAAGAACCTGTTCCTGACCAACGAGCGTTCGCTGGCGCGTAAGCTCAACGAAGCCTATATGGCGCTGTTGATGGATTATCGCTATAGCAAAGACCGCATTCTGGAGCTGTACCTGAACGAAGTGTATCTCGGCCAGAGCGGCAGCGATCAGATCCGCGGTTTCCCGCTGGCTAGCCTGTATTACTTTGGCCGTCCGGTGGATGAACTGAGTCTCGATCAGCAGGCGCTGCTGGTGGGCATGGTGAAAGGCGCATCGCTGTACAACCCTTGGCGTAACCCTCAGTTGGCTTTGGAACGCCGCAATGTGGTGCTGAAGCTGTTGCAGAACCAGGGGGTGATCGATGCCGAGCTGTATAACATGCTGAGTGCCCGCCCGCTGGGTGTTCAGCCGAAGGGCGGAGTGATTTCACCGCAGCCTGCGTTTATGCAACTGGTGCGTCAGGAACTGCAGAACAAACTGGGCGATAAGGTTAACGATCTTTCCGGCGTGAAGATTTTCACCACGCAGGACCCGGTTTCGCAGGATGCGGCTGAGAAGGCCGTCGAGGAGGGGATCCCGGCTTTGCGCGCTGCGCGTCATCTCGACGATCTTGAAGCAGCGATGGTGATCGTCGATCGCTTCACCGGAGAAGTGCGTGCCATGGTGGGCGGGGCTAATCCACAGTTTGCTGGTTTTAACCGCGCACTTCAGGCACGTCGTCTGGTTGGTTCGCTGGCCAAACCGCCAACTTATTTGGCGGCGCTGTCAGAACCGGATAAATACCGTCTTAATACCTGGTTGGCAGATCAGCCGCTGTCGCTCAAGTTACCGAACGGCAGCCTGTGGCAGCCGAACAACTACGATCGCCAGTTCCGTGGTCGGGTGATGCTGGTGGATGCGTTGGCGAACTCCCTCAATATACCTACGGTAAATCTGGGGATGTCGGTGGGGCTGGATCAGATCAGCGCCACCTTACAACGCTTGGGCATCCCGAAAACGGCAATTACCCCGGTGCCTTCTATGCTGCTGGGGGCGATTGGCCTGACGCCAATGGAAGTCGCGCAGGAATATCAGACCATTGCCAGCGGCGGTAACCGTGCGCCGCTGTCTGCGGTACGCTCGGTGATTGCAGAAGACGGTTCGGTGCTGTATCAGAGCTTCCCGCAGGCGGAGCGTATGGTGCCAGCCCAGGCGGCCTACCTTACGTTGTATGCCATGCAGCAAGGCGTGGCGCGCGGAACCTCCCGTTCGCTGTCGGTGAAATTCCCGAACTACAATCTGGCGGCGAAAACCGGTACCACCAACGATCTGCGTGATAGCTGGTTTGCCGGGATCGACGGTAAAGAAGTGGCGATTGCCTGGGTTGGGCGCGACAACAACGGCCCGGCCAAGCTGACCGGTGCTAACGGTGCTTTGACCCTGTATCGCCGCTATCTGGAAAACCAGACGCCATTGCCGCTGATGCTGCAACAGCCGGAAGGGATCAGCCAGATGGGGATTGATACTGCCGGTAACTTTGTCTGTGGCGGCGGTGGCTCACGCACTATCCCGGTCTGGACTGAAAACCCGCAGGGGTTATGCCAGGCAGGCCAGGCGGCTGAACAACAGCAGCAACAGCAACCGTCAGGTGAACAGAAAGATGCCAACGGCGTTGCGGGCTGGATTAAGGACATGTTTGGTCAGTAATTAAGCTTTTTGTGTTATCAGGCCCGTGACTTTTTGTTGCGGGCTTTTTTGTATTTATCACGTTGGTACTCTGCATTGCTGCGCTTTTTTCAGGCTGTTACAAGGCGTTGCGTGGCACTGCGCAACCTGGGCATTCGCAGATAAAACGGCAGATCTTATGGGCTGAGAGATGAATATACTGCGCGCGGGTACTCTGGATCTTTGTATCTGGAGCCTGAACGAAAGGTGCAAAGAGAAAAGCCCCGAGTCGATGATATCAACCCGAGGCCAACTCTAACGCCAGACAACGTTAGGTTAGCCTCTCACCCGCCGCAAGGCAAGGAGAAGGAGGCAAGATGCTGAACAAAGGTGATGTCGTAAAACTGGTCGTTATTTGTGCCACGGTAATATCATTGGTATGGATAACACGTAGCAAGATTTGTGAGCTGCGCATTCGATCGGGCAACATAGGAGGTTGCAGCTATTCTGGCCTACGAATCCGAACGGTAAGGCAACCCAACGGCGGGAGTTAGCTCCCGCCCGTTGGTTGTTGGCGGTTTGATCTATGAGCACCCATCCACTCAAACAACAACGGCGAGCCACTGGCCCGCCGTTGTTACAACTGAAAGACAAACTTACTTCAGGCCGGCCGCTTCACGCAACTGCGCGGCTTTGTCGGTCGCTTCCCATGGGAAGTGTTCGCGGCCAAAGTGACCGTAAGCCGCGGTTTCGCGGTAGATCGGTTGCAGCAGGTCCATCATCTGGATCAGGCCGTATGGGCGCAAGTCGAAGAACTCGCGCACCAGCAGGGTCAACTGCTCGGTAGCGACTTTCTCAGTACCGAAGGTTTCCACCATGATGGAAGTCGGTTCTGCCACGCCGATAGCGTAGGAAACCTGGATCTCACAGCGATCGGCCAAGCCTGCCGCAACGATGTTTTTGGCTACATAACGCGCCGCGTAAGCCGCTGAGCGGTCAACCTTGGAAGGATCTTTACCGGAGAACGCGCCACCGCCGTGACGCGCCATACCACCGTAGGTATCCACGATGATTTTACGCCCAGTCAGCCCACAGTCGCCCATTGGGCCACCAATAACGAAACGGCCGGTTGGGTTAATGTGGTATTTGGTGCTGGCGCTGAGCCATTCTGCGGGCAGAACCGGCTTGATGATCTCTTCCATCACCGCTTCTTGCAGATCTTTCAGTGCGATATCTTCGCAATGCTGGGTGGAAAGCACCACCGCATCGATACCCACGATTTTACCTTCGTCATATTGAAAGGTGACCTGGCTTTTGGCGTCCGGGCGCAGCCAAGGCAGCGTGCCATTCTTACGTACTTCAGCCTGGCGCTGAACCAGACGGTGTGCATAAGTGATTGGTGCAGGCATCAGCACGTCGGTTTCGTTGGTGGCATAGCCAAACATCAGGCCCTGATCGCCAGCACCCTGTTCTAGCGGATCGGCACGGTCAACGCCCTGATTGATATCCGGCGATTGTTTACCGATGGCGCTCAACACCGCACAAGAGTTGGCGTCAAAGCCCATATCGGAATGGACGTAACCAATTTCGCGCACGGTTTTGCGGGTGATCTCTTCGATATCAACCCAGGCGCTGGTGGTGATCTCACCGCCAACCAAGACCATGCCGGTTTTCACGTAGGTTTCACAGGCTACGCGTGCTTTAGGATCTTGCTCTAAAATGGCGTCGAGAACGGCATCAGAGATCTGGTCGGCAATCTTATCCGGATGCCCTTCAGAGACAGATTCGGACGTGAAGAGGTGTTTAGCCATTGTGTTCTTTACCTTGCATAAGACGGGTTAGAAATTACTGCACAGCGCTGGAGCTCCGGGCATCAAAGCGAAGGGTCTTCCGCTGATGGCGAGATGCATCCTGCAACGCCCCTCAGGCAAAGCCGTTAAGCAGTTAACCAGTATAGATGTATTAACATCTGGACGTCTATTTTAGGTCAGCCTTTAGCCGGATTGCCAGTAATTTTTTACCCTGGAACTTTTACATTAGGTTGCTGACGCCATTTTCAGCGCTTGAAACAGTTTCTGGCGAATTTTCATTTTGCATTTTCCCTGGGGGTTCGGTATAAACGGCGCGCGCGGTTCATTTGATGCACAGTGTGGTTTTGCTTAAATTCCAGCCCACGGCATCATAACCACCGTAGGCACCCGATAAGTGGTGCCGCCGCTTCACTGAACGTTCACGTTCTTACACTATATAGAGGCTTAGTCGTTCATTCCGAGCGACGTGCGTGGAGGTGGTTGGATTAATGATCCGTTGTCTACCGGTTGTTGGCTCTCAACAGCAGTGCCGTTCTGGCGCCTATTCTTCTGTTATTTCCCGTCTTGTCTCCACACCATCTACCCGATGTTATACGCATATGGGCGCTACTCAGGATTCTCGGGCCGGCTAACGCCCGTCTGAAGCACTGAACAAGGGTAGCCTGCTGCTTTTCTGTGGGATCTTTTTTGCCCCGATTCAGAAGGTTTGGATAGGGTGTCTTACAATAAATCTATTGGGTATCAACCGATCGCATGCTATGAACGGCAGATTAATTCACTGCAAAGATGGCGAGTTGTTGGGTTGTTATCACAGATTTTAGCTGCGATAGTGGCTGACTGTATCGCCGGTGTGCGATATGAGGCGAGTAATGTCTGATGATCTGTTGATTCACCATCCGTCAGTAGCGGATGAAAATTTATCTTTGCGCTCCATGCAGGAGGTTGCCATGAATGATCTTAATGCCAGCAAGATGCTGCGTACTTATAACGTCGCCTACTGGGGCAACAATTATTATGACGTCAACGAACTGGGCCATATCAGCGTGTGCCCGGATCCGGACGTCCCGCATGCGCGTGTCGATCTCGCCGAACTGGTGAAAGAACGGCAAAAAGACGGCCAACGTCTGCCAGCCTTGTTCTGCTTCCCGCAGATTTTGCAGCACCGTTTGCGTTCGATTAACGCCGCATTCAAGCGGGCGCGTGAATCTTTCGGCTATGAAGGTGGCTACTTCCTGGTTTACCCGATCAAAGTCAACCAGCACCGCCGGGTGATTGAATCCCTGGTTAACTCTGGCGAACCGCTAGGATTAGAGGCTGGCTCGAAGGCGGAACTGATGGCCGTGCTGGCCCATGCCGGCATGACTCGTTCGGTGATCGTCTGCAACGGCTATAAAGATCGTGAATATATTCGTCTGGCGCTGATCGGTGAAAAGCTGGGGCATAAAGTGTACCTGGTGATCGAGAAAATGTCGGAGATCCAACTGGTGCTGGAAGAAGCCGAGCGTTTGAACGTGGTGCCGCGTCTCGGTGTGCGCGCGCGTTTAGCCTCACAGGGCTCGGGCAAGTGGCAGTCGAGCGGTGGTGAGAAATCCAAGTTCGGTCTGGCGGCGGTGCAGGTGCTGAAGCTGGTGGAAACCCTGCGTGCAGCGGGCCGCCTAGAAAGCCTGCAACTGCTGCATTTCCACTTGGGTTCGCAGTTGGCGAATATTCGTGATATTGCCACCGGCGTGCGTGAATCAGCGCGTTTCTATGTGGAACTGCACAAGCTGGGCGTCAACATTCAATGCTTCGACGTGGGTGGCGGCCTGGGGGTCGATTACGAAGGCACACGTTCGCAGTCTGATTGTTCGGTGAACTACGGCTTGAACGAATATGCCAACAACGTGATCTGGGGGATCGGTGATGCCTGTAATGAGCATGGCCTGCCGCACCCCACGGTGATCACCGAATCTGGCCGTGCCGTTACGGCTCATCACACGGTGTTGGTCTCTAATGTGATTGGCGTTGAGCGTAATGAGTTCTGCGATCCGCTTCCACCGGCTGACGATGCCCCGCGCGCGTTGGAAAGCATGTGGGAAACCTGGCAGGAGCTGAATGAACCGGAAAACCGCCGCTCACTGCGTGAATGGTTGCACGACAGCCAGATGGACCTGCACGATGTGCATACCCAGTATGCTCACGGCATGCTGGATCTGACCAAGCGTGCCTGGGCTGAGCAGCTGTATCTGAACATCTGCAACAAGATCCAGCAGCAGCTTGATCCCAGCAATCGCGCTCACCGCCCGATTATTGATGAGCTGCAGGAGCGGATGGCGGATAAGTTTTACGTCAATTTCTCGTTGTTCCAATCCATGCCGGATGCCTGGGGCATCGACCAGTTGTTCCCGGTATTACCGCTGGAAGGGTTGGATAAGCCGCCGGAAGGCCGCGCCGTGCTGCTGGATATTACCTGTGATTCTGACGGCACTATCGATCACTATGTCGATGGCGACGGGGTGGCGACAACCATGCCAATGCCGCCGTACGATCCTGAGAACCCACCCGCGCTGGGCTTCTTTATGGTGGGGGCTTACCAGGAGATCCTTGGTAACATGCATAACCTGTTTGGGGATACGGCCTCGGTAGATGTGTATGTCTTCCCTGATGGCAGCGTGGAAACCGAGCTGTCTGACGAGGGGGATACCGTCGCTGATATGCTGGAATACGTGCAGCTCGATCCGAAAGTGTTGCTGACCCGCTTCCGTGATCAGGTAAAACAAACCGATCTGGACAGCGTATTACAGGCACAATTTGTGGAAGAGTTTGAAGCCGGGCTTTATGGCTACACCTATCTCGAAGATGAGTAATTAAGCCTGGAAGGGTTGAGCACCAAAGCAGTGCTCAACCTTTATTTGAGATGACTTATGCGAACGCAGACGGGATCATAGCGAATAGGGAGTTCTCTATGAACCTGTGTTTTTTGGTTAATAATTATGGTTATTATATCCGGTAAAATATAAACCAAAGAAAATGAAGAGACACGGCCTGTGTCTCTTATTATTTATGGTTATACCCTCCGCATATGCAATGTAAAGTACGGGGCATTTATAGCTATAGCGCATCAAGGATCAGCACGCCAGACGCATTGGTAGTTCCTGCCCCTGAGGCGGTTCCCACCAGATCCCCCCTCACAGAGACGGTTCTATTCGTCAGGGCGTTCAGTCTGATGCCCGATGAATCATTGGCCCTCACCGCCGTACCATTCAGGTAAATCTGTGCCGAAACTCCATTACCAAAATTGAGCCGCCCATCGGTGACGTTACTGCCGGTAAGGCGCAAATTGTAGTCTTTGGCAGTACCGGTGGTGCAAGAAACGTTAAGGTTTTGACTTTGGCTCAAACCATTCACATTCAGCGAAGCCGAGCTAAAATCTAAAGACATATTTTGACCGTTCAGGCTGCAAACCGATTTGGCGGGTGGCGGGTTGATAACTTCAATATCATAACCGGGGGTAAGCGCCACGGCGGACATACTGTATTTGATATGGTTAAGGGTCGTGGTGCACTGATAAACAAGACTCACCATATTATTCCCCATGCCACCATCATAAGTCCCGCTGAGTGGTAAGGTCAGCCCGTTTAAGACCTGGTTTGCCTTAGCACGCACTCCTCCCGCGTCGGTAGGGCAGTTACCGCTAAAATTGTATCTGGCGAAGGCATAACGCTTATTAACCGAGCCAAAGTAGGCATTGACTTGAATGGCATCAGATGTGCCATTGGGATCAATCGGAGTGTTCAAGGTACTAAAGTATAGCCCATTGGTCGTAAGAGAAGGATAATAGAACAACGGCATATCATTGACATCACCGGTGATTTTGACGGCAGTAATATTCGGATAATTCCCAAGCAATTCCAGCTTCAGAGTTGCCTGGGCCGAACGCTCACTGGCGCATAACCCCAGCAGTAGCAATAAACCGGACAACGTACTCTTGGTAAAAAAGTGGGGGATTAACGCTCTGCTGCGTACTCTTGTTAAAAATTTTCCAGCCATGGAAACACCTCATTCATAATCCAACGTGAAAGTCGCGCTTGCGTTAAACGGGCCAATACCGATTGTCCGTGCCGTCAAGGCGGCAGGCTCCCCCTGAATATAGGCACGCAGCCTTAGTTGGTTGGTTCCTGCAGTCAGGGGGTAGGATGCCACTCCCTGGTTAAGCAACAGGGGTTGCCCGGAGGCGGTTTCTAACCCAATCGCTACACCGGAAGCCATACTTCCAGCATCCAGTTTTAACGCTCCGGGTACCGCCGTATTCTCCGGCCCCGACAGTTTTACCTTCACTACATTTCCCATTGTCAGGTCACAATCTGTCAGCCGTATCTCAAAATTCTCACTGGGGGTTCGCGTGTTGGCATACAGATCCTGATCCCGGATACCGCGAAAATCCAACTCCACCGTTTCATCACCAGGGGCGATCACGCAGGCGTCGGCAATCAACGTACCGCTGAAGTGGACATCCTCGGCGTATCCCGAACCACTTAATACCAACAGCGTAATGGCAAGCCAGTAACGCATTCGTCCATTCATCAATCTTGTCCTTTACTGGTAGGTTATGCGCAGCGTGCCGGTGGCGTTAAACGGGTCCGCCAGCAGCGTACTGCCTGGTTGTTTTACCGGCACGGCCTCTAGCGCGGGTGGGCTCGCAGGATCGATGGTGATTGCGGTATTCAGCGGCAACGCAACACCATTGCGTAACAGTCTGATCCCCAGGCGATTGCCATTCTGCGGCGAGTTGGCTAACAGCGTAGCGCTGTCCGCTGCAAACGGTGCCGCAGTCCCGGTAAACGTCAGGCTCACTGTCCAGGGTTTGCTGGTGTCGCCGGTGCATGCCAGCGTATAGGGAATGGGTTTTTTGTACTGTACGCCGTCCACCTTCCCCACCCCGACGTTGCCAAATGATACCTCTATCTGCGCGTTATTATTCAACGTACACACCGGTGGCAGAATCAAATAGCCGTCCAAAGAAAATGCGCTGTTTTCCTGCGCTGCCCGTGTGTTCGGCACCCCTACGAGCAACCCAACCAGAAGCAGTATCATCGTTTGCTGTTTCATCCGTTGTGCTCCTCAGCTGTAGTTGACGATCAGGGTTGCAGCTGCTGTGAAATAACCCCCAGTGCTGAACGTAGCCCCGGCCGCTTTGGTCGGTACGGCGAATAATGTAGGCTGATTGGTATAACTGAACGCCAGAGCGTTGTTCAGCGTGAGCTGGACATTGCCGTTATAAAATGCGACACCCAGATTGTTGATTGAGGTACGCAGCACCCCACTCCCGCCGCCAAAAGTAGCAGGAGTGCCAGAGAGAGTGATCGTTAGCGCACCGTTTGGCGTTCTGTCACAGGCCAGCGTATAAGGCAACGGCATCCGCCGATAAGTGTAACCATCAATACGTGAACTCAGCACATCCCCGAAATGTACGCTGTTACTGCTCATACTCAGGGTGCAGGTTGCCGGGGGCGCGGGGACTATCAGTTTCCCTCTCAGGGAAACGGTGGCCCACGTCGCCGCTGCCTGCACATTCAGGTGGTTGAAGAGCCCCCCCAACAAGAGAGCGATAAGTGTTATCTGCTTCATCCTATAAGCTCCCATTTAGTTGTAGGTGATGATCAGGGTTGCCCCCGCAGTGAAATCACCGCCGGTGGTTAGCGTGACGCCAGTGGCCTTGATCGGCACTGCGTAAAGTCTTGGCCGGCTGTTGTAGCTAAAATTAAAGTTACTCCCTATATCTAGCCGGGTATTCTCCGTGTAAAACGCAATACCTAAATCGTTGATATCGGTTCTTAGTGCACCGCTACCGCCTGCAAACGTGGCGCCCGCGCCGGATAGGTTCATCGTCACCGCACCGTTCAGGTTGCTGCAGCTTAGGTTATAGAGAACTTCTTTTTTGTAATTGGCGCCATCAATGAGGGTACTCAGGATGTCGCCGAAATTCACTGAAATGGCGTAGTTGTTGTTGATCGTGCAACTCGGGGTTGCATAAATAGTCAACCTAAGCGACAGATAGGCCTGATCGGCGGTGGCTACCTGTGACCAGAACGCCAGTGCCCCCAAGAGTACCCACACCTTATTCTTCCATCTGCCGCCAGTGGCCGATGTCAACACCGGATTATCCTGTTGCATAGTCTCTCTCCTTGTCGGCCAGATAGTGGCGAACATCCTGTTGCCACCGTCAGCCGTTCTTCTCCGGTACCACCTGGCACTGGCTGCCATCACAACGGAAGCTCAGCGTGGGCCGCCCGCCGTAATCATTGACATAGGTCAGCACCGGGCTATTGCCCAATGAGGCCAGATTGCCACCCAAAGGCGCACTGCTCTTCGGTGCCAGCATCACCGGCTCAAACCCAGCGACACTGACCCCATCCTTGCGATTTGAGGCATCTACCACAGTGATGTAATAAGGTGTTGGGTTGTTGGCCACGTAGCGGTCACCCTGCTTGGTCAGCGTCAGTTGCTCCTGCCACGGCGTTGCCATCTCTGTCGTTGTTTTGATCAGCGCTTTGGGCCGATAGAACAGCTTGACCCGCGTCTGCAAGGCGATCTGTAAGGTGTTCGCTTTTCCGCTCTTTGGCGGAATTTCGCGCAGGTTAAAGTAAAACAACGTCTCCCGATCCTGCGGTAACGTAGCTGCAGCCGGTAAAGTCTGTACCTTCACCTGGCTTTTAGCACCCGGTTCAACGCGCTGCACCGGCGGCAGCGCCGTCAGCGGAGAACTCACCTTCTTACCTTGCTCATCCTCCAACCACGCCTGGGCAAGGTAGGGCAGTTGCTTGTTGTCATTGCTGATGTTCAGACTGACGGACTGCTTATCCCCCTCAAACACCACTCGGGTACGATCTAACGCAATCGCCGCCTGCGCTGTCGAAGTGGCTAGGGCATACAGCACCACGCCAGACAGCCCGATACTTTTCATCTTCACTCTTTTCATCTTGTGTCTCATTATTCGCTTTTCTCTGGATTGTTTCGCCTTGCGGCTAAATCGTTAGGTGCACCGCCGGATAACTCCCTGCAGGGCAGCAGTAGATCTGTCGGGTCAAGGGCAGAAGGGAGTACCGACGGTAGCGTCAGCTCGCACTGCGCACGATCGTCCCAATGCACCGTCATCTGCTCACCACGCTCAATACCGCTGAGGTAAACCTGGCCCCCATCATTAACAATGCCCACCTCGCGCAGCTTATGATTGATGACCTGCGCGCCAAACGGCGGCATGCGTCCATCGGCCAGGCGTATCACCGCCATCGCCTTTTCACCAGCGACCACATCAAATTTACGGTAGCCAATTGCCCCTTCCGTCAACGTCGCCATGACCACCGACGTCGAGGCTTCCGCATTCTCGGGGAGCTGATCAAGGTCGATGTTCACCTGGTTGCGGTAGTAGTTGTTGATATCGGCTACTACCGCTTTGCCATAACGGTTACTCTTCAGCGCTGCACCATAGCCGCGGATCGGAATACCCGGGACGCCATCGGTGTCAACCAGCAAGCGGGTCCCCCCCGGCATGGAGACGCGGTGCGCGGCGGCCCCATCGCGGGTGGCGGTAATCCCCCCTTGTACCCCGAGCCCTACTGAGGTATAGCTACCCGGCTGGCTTCCCGCCGTGGCGTTGATCTGCGCCCAGTCCGCATCATGGCGGAAATAGCCGTTGACCAGCCCGCCTTTACGATTCCAACCGCTGCTCACCTGGTAGTTGCTGCGATCGTTGATCTTGTCCGCATAGGTCACCCGGTGGGTATTGTCCCGCCGGTCCAGCGTGCCGCTGTAACTGATAGAGCCCGCGTTCCCCCACGGCATGGAAAGCGACAGGTACAGGCCGTCGTCCGGTTTGCCGTTAAGCTGGTTGCGATAGCCCGTTAGCGACAGGCTGATATTTTTTAACTGCCCAAGGTCAAAGTAACGTGTTAGCGACAGCCCCAAGTAGTCACTTGAACCGCGATCCCAGTAGGTATCGTGGTTGTAACTCAGGGAGGCACTGACGCCGAGCTGAGCAAACTGCTGGTTATAGGCGACGGAATAACGCTCTTTGCCGCTCTGCTCGCGCTCTCCACGGTTGCGTAACGTCAAATAGTCATTCATATTCATAAAGTTACGCTCTGAGAAGCGATAGGCGGCAAAAGAGAGCTGGCCGTTAATCTCGTCAAAGCGTTTCGCGTAGTTGAGCCGGAATGAGTTACCCGCCAGCACGATCTGGCCGGGTAAATCCGCCCTGGAGCGTGTGATATCAAAAGAGAGTGCGCCGAGTGCCATCAGATCACTCCCGATGCCCATCGCCAGGGCGTTGTACTCTTCACCGCCAATCAGGCCGCCGTACAGAGACCAGCCATTAGTAACCCCCCAGGAAAACTCTCCGCCAGCAAAGGCTGGCCCCTCAGTATGATGCCGCAGGTCAGTCGGCCGCCCGGCAGAAAGGCGATAACGCACTCGGCCAGGGCGCGTTAGGTAAGGGATATTGGCGGTACTGACGGTGAAGCTCTGAACACTGCCGTCTTGCTCTTCCACCTTCACGTCCAGTTGCCCGGTCACTGCGTTATTCAGGTCCTCGATGCGGAATGGCCCCGGCGCGACCAGGGTTTCCTTCAGCACTCGGCCCTGCTGGCTGACCACCACCCGCGCGTTGGTACGCGCCACGCCGCTCACTTCAGGGGCATAGCCACGCAGGTTTGGCGGCAGCATAGCGTCGTCGGTGGCCAGATTCACCCCGGCAAAACGGAAACTGTCAAAAATGCTGGAGTTCAGAAAATCCTCACCCAGCGTCAGTTTCGCCCCCAGATTAGGCAATGCCCGGTAAGCGGTATATTGGGTCCAGTCAAAGTTCTGAGTGGTGGGCTCGCCCGATCCGGTCTGGTGGTTGATGGCCGACTGCCAACTGGCACGCAAACGCCAGGAACCGGCATTAGCTCCCACGACACCGCTGCCATTCAGGCTATAGCCTTTCTGAACCTGATTATCATTAGTCTGGCGCTGTACCTGTCCATTCACGTTGTAATCCAGCAGCAGACCGGGAATACCTTCATCCCAGCGCGATGGCGGATCCCAATCCTCGGCGCTGTACTCGAGGTATGCCTGCGGGACACTGAGATAGAGTGCGCCTGCGCCCAGATCGGCACGCGCAGTCAGGCCCTCTATGCTGCCGAGCACCAGGCATTTCCCCCCTTCAGTCCAGCGAAGTTGATGCAAGGCTTCCGGCTTGAGCCCTAAGGTTTCCACCAGCGTCGGCGGTAAACAGGGCTCGCTATCCTGAGGATCCTGCTCGGAGGGGTGAAAGACGATGGTTTGCTCCGGCAATGCCGTTAATTGGTTGACCCTGACCTCTAGGCGATAATCGCCCGGCATCACATAGCCAGCGCGGGAAAACCGATCCAAGTCGATCTGGGAACGATCCTGTAAGTCGAGAACTTCGTTATTGAATTCAATGGGCTGTGCATAAGCAGCCTGGCCGTTCAGCAGCGCTAGTGCAATCAGTAGCGTTAACAGACGGGGACGCGAAACCCGTGCTTTGGAAGGGGGAGTGATCATTATCCATTGACCTTTATATGTTAACGGCTTGCCCGCCTTGAATATTGACATGAGTGGTCGAAAGGCTGGCCTGCGACAATCAGTAATAATCCAGGTGGTAGCGGACCAGCGCGTGATATACCCCGGTTTGTACCGAAGGCCCCATGGGCTTCAGGCTGGCACGGTAGTGCAATTCGGTTTCGCCTGGCTGCATGGATTGGGGAGGCAGAGGCACTCCCGGTTTTGCCGTATTGCCTGTGCGGTCAGTAAGCATCAACACCACGCCACGGCCCGGTTCTTCGAGCCCAAAATGCCCCCCCTCTTCACGCCCTGAAAAGGTGACTTGAAACAGTTGATGGCTCAAGGCTCGATTGTCGCGGTGGGCGAGCACACAATTGACTAATTTCAGACTGAAAGGTTGTGCTGTGGCAGCACTGTCTTGCATCAGTTGCTCAACGGTCTTTGTTCCCATATTGATTGTCTGGTACTGGCTGGCCGTATCAATATCGCAGGCGGTAGCGACGATCGCGCCACGCATCTCAAACAATGCGCCTGCCTGAGCTTGCAAAGCCTGAAGGCCCCAAGCCAGCAACAACATCACGCCAACTATTTTCCTTGGCATTTCCAGACTCCTGTCATCTCTGAGTGCGCAACATGCTGCATGCGATAATTCGCATGCAGCAGAATCAATTACGCAATACTGGCAATTACTCGTAATAGAGAGCGAAGGTTGCTACTGCAGTGAAGCCACCTTCTGTGATACCAGCTAGAGCGACGCCATCATGACCCTTCAGAGCGCTGGAGAAATGCAGGACGTTATCAGCACCGATCAAATTTTGGAGGCCAGTTGTTGTCGTACCATCCAGTTTGATTTGCTTGTTGGAACCGTCAAACAGTACGATACTGGCCCCTTTGGCGCCACCGGCAATACCCAGCATATCAACAGTAGTACCAGTAGCTCCCCCCAATGCACCTGCGAAAGCCGCCTTAACTTTGTTTTTGGTACCGCTCAAATCGCATTTAATCAGTTTAATATCGAAAGGTTGCTCTGCTGACATGCCACCATTAACCAACGCGGTATTAGCTACGGCACCTAAGTCAACTGTCTGATCCAGGCTCTCTGGCGCGATAGAGCAAGGTGCGTCAATGATGGAACCTTTGAAGTTTACTTTACCGCTCCCTTGATCAGCATTTGCTACAGAGGTCACGCCAAAAGCCAATACTGCCGCCAGTGCAAGTTTAGTTAATTTCATTTCTGCTTTGTCCTTAAAATACGTTAATTAACGAAATATCCTGATAAACGCATCACGAAGTAATAAGAGGACGAAATGTATTTTGCCCTTTTTTATTTCCAACGATTAAGACGATTAAATCAGGCTGCATCCTTTCATTTTAATTTGAAAAGAAGGAATTCCTTTCCTTCCCCTTTTGCACAGAAAGGGGAACCAGAAATCTATCTGGTATTTCTCTCTATTAATTGAAGAAAATGCTTATGGTTTATATTAACCAAAGTAAATCACCGCTATGGGAAGTCATAGCGATTATTTTATCATTTTCCCTGCAATAAATAGAGGTGATGAAAGTAGCCGAAGTAAGCAATAATCCATCATATCTTTCTCCTTGAGTGCGAGATTATTCTGACAAAAAAATTTTTTTAAAAAAAGCCGTTTTTATTGTGTGGTAAATTACGCCATAAAATACTTTACGGACAACCTTGTTGGGGTTATATTCTTTTGTGCCTTATTGTGTGTTGTTTTTTTGGTTTTTTATCCTGATTTTTTGTTTTTTTTAGTGACACTTGGTCGCAAATAAGAATTTTCAAATAAAATAATCCACAGATATATTATTTCAATCAGGGGTTTTTATGTAACCTATTGTTAAATATTGTTTTTTTAATTTCACGTCTTCTTGATGTGATGAACGTGGTGGTCATTAATGTAAATAAAAATATGAAGTTAAATTAAAAAAAACACACGCATATAGGATTTTTCTTGGTGATAAATATAATGCAGGGCATCCTTGGGGGCGGGCATAATCATTCTTGCGTCTTTCAAGTATTGGGCTAAATAGCAGCGTGGGCATTATTTAAGCAATCAACTTTGTGTCTGCTGACACGCGGTGAGGGTGCACCGGCACTCTATCACCCATACCACGGACACTGACGTACTGATTTTGTCTTTAGGCTGGTTTAGATCGCTGCGACTATTTGCTCGCAGAACCACGGCGCATAAACGACACCATCCCGAAGGGGCATTTCCCCAAAGCCTGACCAAGGTAAAGTCAGGTTTGAACAGAGCACTACTCTGTACTTTCTTTTACGCCTTGATATCAGGCTTTTGGGGCTGTGACGGCACTATGGGCAATGAGTAAGGTGCACAATCTAGTTATAAGAAAGCGTAAAAGTCGCCTCAGCGTTTGCCTGGCCTTGCGTGACCTGCCCCATCGACATATAGGCAGCATAGAAGGTCAGGGTCGTGGATTGCGCTGTTGACACACTTTTCCCCGCAGACCAGTTATCCAAGGGGATTAATGTAGTCTTGTCGTTATCATAAATGGCAATGCCCACGTTGGTTGCCCCATCCGGTTGCAGGGCCAGCAGTTGTGTATTTGGGCTGGCCGTACTCCCTGAGAACTTGATTTGCACATCGTTATAATTCTGCGGGCAATTCTCCAGCGTGATCTCAAACGGCTTCAGGTCGGTAATTTTCCCTACCCGGTCCAGAACGTTGGTGCTATACGTCCCTAATGGTACAGTTTGCCCACTCCCCAGCGTCACATCGCAGGACGAAGGGGTTATTTTGCCACTGATATTAAATGTCACATCGGCGGCTTGTGCAGAGGGCACCGCAGAACCCATAAGCAGGATTAGTGTTGTCCAAAAAGCTTTCATGGTGGTTCCCAGAGTTAATGTGTCTAATTTCAAGGCGATCACTGATAAGAAAAAGTGACCGTCGCCGCTGCATTGGCATCACCCGGCGTGACCACTTGCTCGGTGCGAATGTATTTAAACTGCAGCGGTACGGAAACGTGTTGTCCATTACCGGTGGTTTTGTTATTCACCTGAAATTGATTAGGGTTGCCTTTCGATGAACTGTCCAGCCCTAATGGTTTGGCCATGGGTTGGTTGTTGTAAAAGACCTGCACCCCCACGCCACTTGCCGTTGAGTCGGGTGAAAGTTTGATCACGTTGGAGGTGTTTCCCGCGTTCGAGGCATCTGAAATGGTCATCCACGGCGTGACGTCCGAATCACAGCTTAGTTCTACCGTGGAGGAATACTCGCCAAAATTTCCGTTCACCGGCGGTAATTGCCCCAGGTTAAACTCACCCAGCGGGATCGCGACGTTTTTGGCCGTTGTCACCTGGCAGGCCAGCGCCTGTACGTTGATCTGCGATGCGTTAACCGTGATATTTGCACTTTGAGCAAGTGTGGTGGTGTTCCGATAGCACGCAAAGGTCGCAATTTTTTGTGCGGGAAACGTATTCGCGCCAGTAGACAGGTTCCCGGGCAGCTTGACGAAAGCAAACTGCACGTTGGCCCCCAGGCTAGTGGAACCGCCCGTTGAACCCCCTGTAAAAGGATAAACCTGCGTCGTGCTGTTGGTTAATGGCGTCCATAAAGGCGCATTGGTATCGCGTGCACCCATGATCCAGCCAATCCCCGGCATATTGGAAGAGAAAATCGTATACGTAGAGCCGTCAATCGTCGTTGTATAACCGGACGAGGGATTACTCGACGTAATGACGGCTCGGTTGAATACGGTGGTGCTATCACAAAATCTTGGCTGACTCCCGGTGGCGTTCCATCCCCCCGTCAACAAATTAAAATCAGACACGGCGTCAACGGGGTTTTGATAATTGATGGTCGCTGGGCTCAGGGCCAGGTTGGCGCTGTATCCGCTCATCGCGGGTAACACGAATAAAAGGCATAACAATTTTTTTTTCATAGTTTTGTTCTCGTCAATACAGGTCATAGCGTCAGTCTCGATTGACTGCTCACTCGGGGATACAGGTCGCCGTCGTTTGGATCACCGGTACATCTTTATTCTTCGGCAAGGCGAAGTTGGCCACACACCGTTGGTGACTGCGTTCCCCCCATTTGACCAGCAAGCGCCCTTTTTCGGGCAGGCCGTTCAGGTATACTTCGCCGTTGTCACCGACAATACCGGTCACGATCTCCGCCTTGGCGCTGTCCGTGTTGACGAGGGAAACCACCGCCCCAAAGGGGATGTTTTGCCCCTGGGCTACCAACTTAATCAGTGCTCGCCAGCCAATATGCGTTTCAAAATCGGCCCAGACCACTGCGCCACGGGTAGGTACCACAGTGGCGCTGGTGCTCGCCAGATCAACATTGTTACCCAGGCTCTCGACATCAAGCTGGATATTGTTACGCTGGTAAGGCGTCAAATAAGGCACGACGGCATACCCTAAGGCGTTGGTCGTAATGCCTGTGCGGTTTTTGACGGTCACGTTCTCTGCGTCAGGCGCTCTGACGATTGCCACTGTTTCACCCAACGGTTGAGAAAGCGTGACCCCCTCCGGATGCAGCACCATGCCGCCTTGCACCCCGTAGTTGAGCCGCTGTGACTGTGAGTTATAGCTATAGCCGCCATTGACGATACCGTTGTTGCCTCGGTAGGAAAGGGTCAGGTTGCCATTACTCTGCTGATCTCTGTTACCAAGGCTCTGCTGGATACCGTAGTTCAATGTGTTATCCAGCGCATTGCCGCTCAACCCCAGTTGCATGTTAGCTATACCGCGATTATCCGTCCCTATACTGCTGTTGATACGGCTATTGGGTAACCAGGCATCGAACGGGATACTCATATTAAAGGCCAGCAGGTGATTGGCCTTGCCATTGCCTGGCATATCACTGTAGGCGTAGTTCACGCCATAGGTCACCGCGTTCCAGCTTGAATTAAACCCGGCGCTGACGGTTTTTTCCGTTCCTGAGCGGCCCCAAAAATCCTGTTGGTAGCTGTTCAGATAGACAGAGCCGTAACTGCCTAACGTTTGGCTAACATTCGCCTGCAGGCGCGAGCGCTTGTTAATTCTCGTCTGTGCCAGAATGTCGTCATTGGCTTCTGAGAAGTCATAGTACCCTTCCGTCGAGTAACGGTAGCCTGCCAGCGTGACCGAAGTACCGCTGTTCAACAGACTTTTGGCGTATTGGAAACGATAGGACTGTCCACGAGATGTCTCATGGGTAAAATCCGTCTTGGCATCGGTCACGTCAAAAGATAACGCACCGGCGCTGCCCAGGTTCAGTCCGACCCCCAATGCCAGAGCCGAATAGTCTGATGAGAACAACCCCCCCCCATACAGGGTGGTATTCCAGGGAAGACCATAGCTGAGTGTGGGCTGAAAAAACTGTGGCTCTTTGGCATGCCCTGAGTTTTCTCTGTACTTCCCACCGCTCAACGCATACTTCAATTGCCCCTCGCGCTGCATGATGGGCACGGAGGAGAATGGGGTAATGAACGTCTGTACACTGCCATCCATTTCCTCCACGCTCACTTCCAGATTGCCGCTTCCCGAGGTTGGGTAAAGGTCGGTAATCTCAAAGGGCCCGGCAGAGACATAGGTCTGATAAATAACATAGCCGTTTTGCTGCACGGTCACTTTGGCATTGCTTTTTGCAATACCTTTAACCACGGGTGCAAACCCGCGCAGACTGTAGGGCAACATGCTGTCATCCGACGCCAGGCGTACACCGGTAAACGGGAAACTGTCAAAAATCTCACCCGATGAAGCCACTTGCCCAACGGTAAATTGGCTTTTTAAGGTGGCAATGTCGCGTGTTAAAGAGGTACTGATGCTTTGCCAGTGGCGTTCAGTGTCACTCTGGGAATACACCGAATAGTTGCGCAAACGCCAGGCTCCCAGATTGGCGCCACTTTGCAGGCTCAGAAAATTGGCATTCTGGCCGGCGGATCCCTCTTGCCAGGTTTTCGAGCCGCTCAGGCCATAGTTTAGCGTGAAGGCTGGCATACCCTGCTGCCATTGCTCAGGAGATACATACCCTCTGGCGGTGGATTTTATAGCGATTTGCGGTACACCGATCAGCAGCTTTTGTTGTGAAAAGTCGAACTTCACCGTTGCATCAGGAATATAGTGTGTAATCTTATCTATTTTGGCTTCGTCAGCCAGCCCGGCCAACTCTGAGGAGACGTTCGGGTTTACACCCCAGTCCAGCCACTGCTTTTTGGTCAGTTCGGGCGATAATTTACCGTCGTCGGCATTCACAAAATTAATTTCTGCGAGTTCAATAAAATCATTATTGAGATAAACCTCAACGGCGTATTTTCCAGGCATCTGACCACTTTGCTTTGCAAAGACATCTAGGGTGTCAATATCGGCAATCGACTGCATACCTCTTTTGTCCAAAGAGTAGGGGCTGAAGAAATCTTCTGCCTTGGCTTCTTTGATAAACTCGGCAGCCAATAGTGACGTTAATATTAAAAGTGCCACCGGAGAATAAGAGAATCGCTTGACATTTAGCCGCGAAGAAACAGATTTTCCGCTAGTCATTTTGTTCGTTTTCATAATGCGTATTTATTCTTGGGTTAAACAGATTTCAATGCGAATGCAAAGCGAGCTTAAGTCATTAAGAAAAGCATTAGCGATAATGTTTTCTTAAAGGGCTTGGGTTTCTGCTGATGTTCTACCGCCATAGTCATTAATGGCTGACCAAGTGACTTTTAATGTTGATGATGATTTTGCAGGCAGATCCCAAGATGCCTCACTCAGGGGGGCAATCATGCCGGGGGTTGCTATCTCAACACCGTTAGCCTTTAATTCACCGATGGAAATAAAATAAGGCGTAGGGTTTTTGGCCACGAGTTTATCGCCTGCGCGCGTGAAAGTGACTGCTTTATAGGCAACAGCAGCGTCTTTATCATTTAAGCTACTAGGGCGATAGAAAATTTTGATGCGGCTGTTGACTGAAATATGCAATTCATTCTTCGCATTGGGATCTGATGTTGGTATTGCCTTTATATTTAGCCAATAGACAGACTCTTTATCTTCAGGCATATCTCCTGATTTTACGATCCGCAACGCGTTCGATGAGTCCGCATTCAAACGAAACAGCGGTGGTGTGACGATAAACGGAGACGTCGATGTTTGTTGCGCATTTTTACCCTCGGGCTCGACCCATGACTGTATCAGATAAGGTTTATCATCCGGATTGCGTAAAGAGATTGAACTCTCTTTTTTGTCTCCTTGATAAATGACACGCGTCCCACCAATAATGACACCGGCGTAACTCTCAAAGGTAAAAAGGACCAACAATAAAGACAATAAAGGTTTACAGTATTTACTTAACATGTCATCAACGCTCTTGATAGTGATGATAAGCCCCACGGGGTGGGGCTGATTATTATAATGACGCGATTATTCGTAGGAGATGTCCATGGTGACATCTGCGTTAGCCGCACCCTGACCGACTGTGGCGCCGGTGGTCATGTAGCTGGCGTAAATCGTGTACTGGCCTGTTTGGGCTGTCAATGGAATAGACAGGCTACGGGTGTTTGGCGTGATAACGTCAGCGCTGTTGGCCGAGCTGTAAAGTGCGATACCGACATTGGTCGCGGTGTCGGCACCGGTTTGCGTAGCGAACAGGGTTGGATTAACCGCGTCTGTTGCGCCATTGAACTGAATGTTCGCTTTGGTCATGTTTGGGCAACCTGACAGGCTGATGGTGATAGGCTTCAGGTCAGTGGTTGCGCCAACGTTATCTTTGAAGTTTGCTGCGTTCCAAGTATCCAATGCAACGCTGACAGAATTAGTTGTATTTGTGGTAGAGCCATTGATGTTGATTTCACAAGGTGCGTCGGTAAATGCACCGGTGAATTGAATGGTGCCATCGGCAGCAAAAGCGGAACCAGCCAGGGCGAATAGAGATGCTGCAATTAAAGTCTTTTTCACGATAAATCCTATTTTAAAACGATGGGTTATATATGCTAAATAATTCAAATTGCATCTGGTTGATAATATTAATAGCCACGGATGAATATCTGTTTTGGCTATTTTAATTACGGTTAATACCGCTGCAAATCGAAATAACTTGGGTATAAGCGTTGGTTTGGATAACGCCAGATAAATTTATCAATATAAGGGTAAACAAGAGTTAAACGTAAAATTAAAACGTTTGATTTTGGTCGTATTTTTTTGAAATTTAATATATAAATCAATTGGTTAATTTTCACGGCATGAGTTAGATACTCAGTTTAATAAAAGGTATTAATAAAAATATTCACCCTGATTTAGGTATGTTGTTTATTATAATGTCATCGTATTCCTACAAGTGTGGGAGTAATTGCTAAGAATAATGCCTGTGTTGGTGTCGATGTTGATTACTTTAATGTCTCCATAATCCTACAGGTGTCGGAATGATATTAATCCTTGTCTTTACTGTGGGCATTTTGCTGTTTTTGTAAAATGAAGAAGGACCCTATACGCCCAATAATTCTATTCGCTTGCAGGCAGAAATCACTGGCTCCCCCTAGGATATAGCCAACAACTAAGCAACTTGACGCAGGAAAGCTATAAAAGCTACATCCCGAAGTTACTCAGGTATGCCGCCCACGATTGCGCGCAAGTTATCACAAATTAGTTAACTCTCCGTGAGGATTTAGCCTAGGTTTTCCGCGTAAGTTGTCATCATCGGTTATTCACTGAGGTAACGATGATGATCAATAGACGGCATTTTATTTTGGGTGGTGGCGCGCTATCTGCCGCTTTCGCGGTGGGGGTGCTACCCACGTTTTTCTCACGGGCTGCCAGTAAGGAGCAGTTTGAAATCAGCTATAGCGATGAGCAGTGGCATCAGCGGCTGAGCCCGGCGCAGTATGAGGTGTTGCGTGAGGAGGGCACTGAACCGCCTTACAGCAGCCCACTCAACGACGAACACCGCAACGGGGTATTCTCTTGCGCAGGCTGTAATCTGCCGCTTTTTTCCTCCCAGACCAAATTTGACAGCCGCACCGGCTGGCCAAGTTTTTATCAACCGCTGGCACAGGCCGTGGCGACGCGTAAAGACGCCTCATTTGGCATGATTCGCGACGAAGTCCATTGTCGGCGCTGCGGTGGCCACCTGGGGCATGTGTTTGACGATGGGCCGCCACCAACCGGGTTACGTTACTGCATGAACGGTTTGGCGATGAACTTTACGCCGCAATCGGCATAGCCACTCACATAAGCGAGAAATCAGATGAAAAGTAGAAGCAGATTCGTTGTATTGCTGCGTTCTTACGGGGGATGGGGAGCGTTGCTGCTGGCGATGATGCTGGGTTTTCAGAGCCTGGCGGGCGCGTTTGGTAATGTTGAAACGGCAGTGGTGATTCCCGCACCGCTCAAGGATGAAGCACCATCCATGTCACACAGTGAAACCGCGATCTTTGCCGGTGGCTGCTTCTGGGGCGTACAGGGCGTTTTCCAGCACGTTAAAGGCGTGACCAACGCCGTGTCGGGCTATGCTGGCGGCACGGCGCAAACTGCCAATTACGATGCCGTCAGCGGCGGCAATACCGGGCACGCGGAATCGGTGCAGGTCACCTTTGATCCTACACAGGTATCTTATGGTCAACTGCTGCAGATCTATTTCTCAGTGGCTCATAATCCGACTGAGCTCAATCGCCAGGGGCCGGACAGCGGCACACAGTATCGCTCCGCTATTTTCCCACTGACAGAGTCGCAGCAGCAGGTGGCAGAGGCCTATATTGCGCAGTTGGATGCCAGCAAACGCTTTGCCAAACCTTTGGTGACCCGTATTGAAAGCAATGGGCACTTTTATCCGGCCGAGGCTTACCATCAGAATTTTTTAAACGATAATCCTGATTATCCCTATATTGTGATCAACGATTTACCGAAGGTAAAACAGCTGCAACAACTCTTCCCACAACAATATCGTGCGGATCCGGTGCTGGTTAACTGAATCCAGGGGCGTTTCCTCTATACTTGGTGACGACGAGTATCTTGAAGCGCAAGCGAAATGCGGCGATAATCCGCCCGCTGAAACAGACATCGAATCAATCCCTTTCTCGTCGGGCTAACGACGCGGGAGGGATTTTTTTTTGTTACCGCCTGAACGATTGATGACGGGCGAACCGTTGAAATATGAGGATTTACTATGAACACCTTAGGCCATCAGTACGATAACTCTTTAGTGTCCAACGCCTTTGGTTTCCTACGCTTGCCGCTGAACTTTATGCCTTACAGCAGCGACGCAGAGTGGGTCATCACCGGTATTCCATTCGATATGGCCACCTCAGGCCGTGCCGGTGGGCGTCATGGCCCGGCGGCAATCCGCCAGGTATCCACCAATCTGGCCTGGGAAGGCGCACGTTGGCCGTGGGGTTTTGAGCTGCGCGATCGCCTGAACGTCGTCGATTGTGGTGATATTGTGTTCAATTTTGGCGATGCACAGGACATGAGCGACAAATTGCAGGCGCACGCAGAAAAACTGCTGCAAGCCGGTAAGCGTATGCTCTCGTTCGGCGGTGACCACTTCGTCACGTTGCCGCTGCTGCGCGCGCATGCCAAGCATTTCGGCAAGATGGCGCTGGTGCATTTTGATGCGCATACCGACACCTATGCTAACGGCAGCAAGTTTGACCATGGCACCATGTTCTTCCACGCACCGAATGAAGGCCTGATCGATCCGCATCATTCGGTGCAGATCGGGATCCGTACCGAGTTTGACCGTGACAACGGTTTCACCGTGCTGGATGCGGCGCAGGTCAACGATCGCGGCGTGGACGACCTGCTCACTCAGATCAAGCAGATCGTCGGCGATATGCCGGTATACCTGACCTTCGATATCGACTGTCTGGATCCGGCCTTTGCGCCAGGCACCGGCACCCCGGTGATCGGCGGCCTGACCTCCGATCGCGCATTGAAGCTGGTGCGCGGCATGCAGTCGCTGAATATCGTCGGTATGGACGTGGTAGAAGTCGCACCTGCCTACGATCAGTCAGAGATCACCGCGCTGGCTGCTGCGACCTTGGGCCTGGAAATGCTGTATCTGCAAGCGGCTAAAAAGCAGGGATAACATCCGGTGCTATGGCATCGGCAGTGGTTTGCCGTGAAGATAAAATGGAGAAATTGTGCTGACTAAACCCTCTACACGCCTTAATAAATATATCAGCGAGAGCGGCATCTGCTCGCGCCGTGAGGCTGACCGTTATATCGAACAAGGCCAGGTTTTTATCAATGGTAAACGCGTTGGGCTGGGCGATCGGGTGTTTGCTGGCGACGTCGTCAAGGTTAACGGTCAGGTCATCGAACCGCGTAACGAAGACGACCTGATCTTTATTGCGCTCAACAAACCGGTCGGCATTGTCAGCACCACGGAAGATGGCGAAAAAAACAATATTGTCGATTTCGTCAACCACAGCACGCGCATTTTCCCCATCGGGCGGCTGGATAAAGATTCTCAAGGGCTGATTTTCCTCACCAACCACGGCGATCTGGTGAACAAGATCCTGCGGGCGGGTAATGACCATGAGAAAGAGTATCTGGTCACGGTGAACAAACCGGTGACCGACGACTTTATTCGTGGTTTGGGGGCCGGTGTACCAATGCTGGGTACGATGACCAAAAAGTGCAAGGTGAAGAAAGAAGCGCCGTTTGTGTTTCGTATCGTACTGGTGCAGGGGCTTAACCGCCAGATCCGCCGCATGTGTGAGCATTTTGGCTATGAGGTGACCAAGCTGGAACGCACGCGCATCATGAACGTGAGCCTGGCAGGGCTCCCATTGGGGGAATGGCGTGATTTAACCGACGATGAGTTAATCGATTTGTTTAAATTGATCGAAGACTCTTCTTCAGAGGCTAAACCGGCGAAGAAAGCCAAGCCTGCGGTGAAAAAACCGCAGGGTAATGGGGCGAAAAACAGCGATAAGCCCAGCAGCAATTCGGCGGCTCGCAAACGCTTTACCCAGCCAGGGCGTAAAAAGAAAGGGCGCTGATCTGAATTATGGTGCGGATTGCAATGAGCGAAGGGGCTGCCCGTTGCGATTCCGCGCCGTATTAATTTAACCGCTCTTTACTGGTTTCTTTGATAAAGATAAAAGCCAGCAGCGATAGGCTGCAACCGGCAATCACATAGAACGCTGGCGCTGCCGCATTACCGGTGACTTTGATCAGATAAGTGGCAATCGAGAGCGAAAAACCGCCGAAAACACCCACCGCGACACTGTAAACCAAAGAGAGCCCGGTAGTTCTGACATGGCGCGGATATATTTCCGGCAAAATGGTGATCGAAGGGGAGGCACCAATAATATTGATCGTACTCAACACGATCATGATGGCAAACATCAGATGCACGCTGGGGTAGCTGCTCAACAGATAAAAGGCCGGGTAAATTAACAGGGTAATGGCGATCCTGGAACCGGCAATCAGCGGGCGTCTGCCGATCTTATCGGACCACATTCCCGCCAGCGGGCCGCCTATCAGAGTGATTAATCCGCCGATGGCACCGATCAGCATGCTATAACCGGTATCCAGCTTTAAAATACTGATCGCATAGTTGGGCAGATAAAACATAATAATCATATGAGGGATGGTTCCCCCTATGGTTAATAAAATGCCGGACAAGGTCTCTTTATAATAGGTGGTGATCACTTCAATTAACGGGATTTTAGCGGCTTTCGCTGGCGTAGCCTGCAAGGTGTGGGTCGCGGTTTCCTCCAATTTGGAACGGATATATAAACCGATAGGGGCAATAACAACCCCAAGCAGAAAGGGAATACGCCAGCCCCAATCCTGTACGCTTTCAGCGGGCATCACGTTAACCAGGATCACCAGCGTCATGGCGGCAAACAGGTTCCCTGCACCCTGGCTGGACACCTGCCAGCCGCCATAGAATCCCCGATTATGGGGTTTGGCATACTCCACCAGTAACGTGGTTGATGCGCCTAATTCACCGCCAGCAGAAAAGCCCTGCACCAACCTGGCCAGCGTAATGATGATCGGGGCGGCAACGCCAATACTCTGATAAGAGGGCGTGATACCAATCACCATGGTACTGAGGCCCATCAGTAAGAAGGTGAGCGCCATGGCGGGTTTACGCCCTTTTTTATCCGCATAGTGGCCTATTGCCAGCGCCCCGATCGGCCTGGCAAGGTAGCCCATACCAAAGATCATAAACGAGGTCATCATACTGACTAACGGATCTGTCGCCGGGAAATAGGCTTTGGCGATGTAAGTGGCAAAAAAGGCATACAGCACCAGATCAAAAAACTCCAGTCCGTTGCCTAATGTGGTGGCCAGAATTGCTTTTGCCGGGGAAATCTTTTTCTTGGCACTGTCCATCGTGTGTCCTTTCATTTATGTCCTTTAATCAAGACGGCTTTATTTGAGAAATGCCTGTGTCAAAGCGCTCCAATAAGCGATACCCCGCGTAATAATCCCATCGTTAAAATCGTATCCAGGGTTGTGCACCATGCAGCTATTTTCGCCTGCACCGTTGCCCAATAATAAATAACTGCCTGGCCGCTGTTGCAGCATAAAGGCAAAATCTTCACTGCCCATTAATGGCTCGGGGATGTCAATAACCTGATCGCTATGCTGTTCGCCCAGCATATTCAGTGCCACCTGTTTGGCAAACTGCGTCATTTCAGGGTTATTGACTAATACCGGATAGGAACGAACGTAATCAATGCTGACGGTGGCGCCAAAAGCCGCTGCCTGAGCCTTGACCAGCGTTGTTATCCGCTCTTCCAGCACATCCCTTATTGCGGGATCCAAGGCACGCACGCTGAGTTTTAATACCGCCGAATCGGCGATCACATTATTGGCAATGCCGCTTTGAAATGAACCGACCGTAATGACCCCCGGTTCTTGTGCGCCCAAATTACGTGAAACGATGGTTTGTAATGCCATAACGATGCTGGAACCCACTACCACGGCATCAACGGTTCCCTTTGGCATTGCGCCATGGCCCCCTTTGCCATGGATCCTGATGGTGACATTATCGCTGGAGGCCATAAATGCCCCTTCGCCGAAGACAAACTGCCCTTCAGGGAACCCTGGCATGTTATGCATGGCAAAAATGGCATCGCAGGGGAATTGTTCAAATAGCCCATCGTCCATCATCTTTTGCGCACCTGCCAGACCTTCCTCGGCGGGCTGGAAAATGAGGTTTAAAGTGCCATTGAAGGAGGGATGATCGGCCAGATAATGTGCGGCACCGAGTAACATGGCGGTGTGACCATCATGTCCGCAGGCGTGCATAATGCCGTGGTGCACGCTGCTATAAGGTAACCCGGTATTTTCGACAATCGGCAGTGCGTCCATGTCGGCGCGGATCCCGATCGCACGCTGGCTGTCGCCCTTTTTCAGCGTGCCGACGACGCCGGTGACACCCAGCCCGCGCGTGACCTGATACCCCCAGGCCGCCAGTTTTTCTGCCACCAGATCGGCGGTTTGCTGCTCCTTATAACCCAATTCGGGGTGCTGATGAATGTGCTGGCGAAGAGCCTGGCTTTCTGCGGCATACTCTTTGAAGATATCCAGATTTATTGCATTAAACGTCATACTGATAGCCTCTTGATGCGGGATCAACGCGGAGCTTCCAAGTCTCTTGCGCAGCAATGCCCTCGGCTGCCTATAAAGTCCATGGAGCTTATAAATTTGCTCTGAATTGAATATACATTTCTCACTGCTCATTTTTCATGCCAGTACATGCTTTCGTGATCCGCTCCGCATTTGCAACTTTTAAACAACCAATTATTAACATTTGTCCTCCTGCTGACTTGACGAGAAATTCACCAGACCTATATTGAGCGTATTAAATAAGAAACTGAGTTTCATATATGAAACAATCAGATAGGAGACAAGAAGCAATGAGCTGGAAGAACGTGTGTGAAGTGTCTCAGGTGAAAGAGGATTTTCCTTTCTCCGCCAATGTGGAAGGGAAAGAGGTCGGCGTTTATTTGGTAGATGGTCAATATTACGCGCTGGAAGACGTCTGCCCACACGCCTATGCCTTGCTCAGCCAGGGATTTGTTGATGACGGCAAGGTGGAGTGCCCGTTGCACGAAGCCGTGTTCGATGTGCGCACTGGTCAGTGCCTGCGCGAACCGGGTGGCCGCGATCTGCAAATCTATCCCACCCGGGTGGTGGATAACCAAATCCAAATCACCTTTATTGCGGAGGAATAAGCATGCAGCACATTACCGACATCAATCCTTGGTTGCCGGACACTCAACAGGTGATCCCGGCGCGCGAGGGCGGCAATGGCCAGATCCATCAACCAGGTCAATACCGGAACGTTATCTGGCAAACCCGTGCGCGGGTGCCGGACGGGTTTGAAACTGCGCTGGTAGCAGCATTGGAAGAAATCTTTGAGCAGGGCGCAGAAGAACTGGATCAGGTCATCAGTGCCTTGAACCAGCGCCGCCTGTTTGATCGCAGCGGCCAGGCTTGGAATGAAGCCACATTCCGCGAATTCCTTCACGTTAACGGTTTCTGAGCCGCACAGGGAGAAGAGCATGACAGCAACTACAGCCTCCTCTGCACAAACATTGCAGAACTATCTTGACCAGGGATTGCGCGGCATGTGGTACCCGGTGTTGGCCAGTTGGGAAGTGGGCAACAACCCGGTAGGCATCACCCGCCTTGAACAACAGATCGTGCTGTGGCGCGATAAAGACGGGGCGATCCATGCGCTGGAAGACCGCTGCCCGCATCGCGGTGCGCGCCTTTCCATGGGCTGGAACCTGGGTGATCGCATTGCCTGCTGGTATCACGGTGTGGAAGTGGGCGGTGATGGCGAGGTAAAGGACGTTCCGGCGGTGGACCGCTGCCCGCTGGTAGGGCAAAAATGCCTGCGCTCGTACCCGGCTAAAGAAGCCTACGGTGCCGTATTCCTCTATTTCGGCATTACTGCCGATGAAGAACCTGCTGAACTGACCTTCCCGAAAGAACTGGCGGACGAAGCCAGCTACAGCAACTTCCTGTGTACCGCCAGTTGGAACTGTAACTATCAATATGCGTTGGAAAACGTGATGGATCCGATGCATGGCACCTATCTGCACTCTTCATCGCACTCGATGGCGGAGGGGGATCGCAAGGCCGATATGGCGCTGGAAGCTACCGACAGTGGTTTCATCTTCAAAAAGAACGGCCAGATCGGCGTGAACTTCGACTGGGTTGAGTTTGGCAGCAGCGGTGCCTACTGGATGCGCCTGTCGATCCCGTATAAAAAACGCTTCGGGCCAGGTGGCCACTTCTGGATCATCGGCATGGTGGTGCCGGAAGATAAAGATCATTGCCGTGTGTTCTTCTGGCGTATTCGCCAGGTGAAAGACTGGCAGCGCGACATGTGGCGCTTTATGTATCGCAACCGTTTGGAACAGCTGCACTGGGACGTGCTGGAGCAGGATCGCATCGTGCTGGAAAACATGGCACCGAACGCGCGCGGGCAGGAATACCTCTATCAGCATGACGTTGGCCTTTCACGCCTGCGCCGCATGATGCAGAAAGAAGCGCAGAAACAGCTGGCAATGCTCAGTGAGTTGGAGGCAGCACAGTGAATGGCTTGCTGGTGGGGAAACGCATTGTGGTGACCGGCGCGGCACGCGGCCTGGGGCGCAGCTTTGCGGCGGCGATCGCCCAGGCGGGGGCCAGCGTGGTGATGTGCGATATTCTGGCGCAAGAGCTGCAGGATAGCGCAGCCAGCCTGCGTGAGCAGGGGGCGCAGGTGGAAACACAGGTGATCGATCTGGCGTCGCCGCAGTCGATCACCGAGGCGTTCCGCAACGTTGCTCGCGGCGGGGCGATCGACGGCCTGGTGAACAACGCGGCGTTGGCGACCGGGGTCGGTGGCAAAACCATGATGGAATACGACATCGACCTGTGGGACAAAGTGATGCAGGTCAACGTGCGCGGAACCTGGTTGGTGAGCCAGGCGGCGGTGCCGCTGCTGGCACAAACCCCACACGCCAAGATCGTCAATATTGCTTCGGATACCGCACTGTGGGGCGCACCACGGCTGATGGCCTATGTGGCGAGCAAAGGGGCGATCATCTCGATGACCCGTTCTATGGCGCGCGAACTGGGGCCGCAGGGCATCTGCGTCAACGCCATTGCGCCGGGCCTGACGCGCGTCGAAGCCACTGAATATGTGCCAGCCGAGCGCCACCAGTTGTATGAACAAGGGCGGGCGTTGGCGGGGGCGCAGCATCCCGACGACGTCACCGGCAGCGTGCTGTACCTGCTGTCGCCGCTGGCGAACTTCGTGACGGGGCAGCTACTGCCGGTCAACGGTGGTTTCGTGTTTAACTGATTGCTCGATCGATACCAAGGAGCACCACATGGCAGAAGACCAAGAGTGTAAATATCTGATCCCGGGTCTGGATCGCGGCCTGCAGCTGTTGCTGGCATTCAGTGAGCAGCACAAGGAAATGACCTTTGCAGAATTACATCGCCTGGTTGACATGCCGAAGGCGACTGCCTATCGCGTGGTGCAAACCTTGGAGCATCTGGGCTTTCTGGAGCGTAACCCGCGTACGAACACCTTCGGGTTGGGGATCAAGGTGCTGCGGCTAGGCTTTGAATATATCGCCTCGCTGGATGTGGCGCAGGTGGGCCAGCCGGTGATCGAACAACTGCGCGATCGCAGCCAGTGCAGCAGCCATCTGGCGATCCGTGACGGGCATGATGTGATCTACATCGCCCGCGTCAGCGCCGCCGGTTCGCAGATCAATCAGGTCAGCGTCGGCACCCGTTTGCCGGTGCACCGCACTTCTCTTGGCCGCATGTTGCTGACCAGCACCAGCCGCGAAGAGTTTGAGCGGTTGTTCCCGCATGAAACATTGCCGGATGCGGCACCTGGAGCACCGGCTAACCGTGAGGCCTTATGGCAGATGGTGCAGCAGGATAAGGCGCGCGGCTATGTGATCGGCGAATCCTTCTTCCGCCTGGGTATCTCTTCGATCGTCTATCCGATCTTCAACCACGAACAGCGAGTGGAGGCGGTGGTGAGCATCATGGTGCCGTCCGAAGAGATCCCGAAAGCGGATCGCGAGCGCTTGCGTATGGAAGTACGAGACGCGGCAGAGAAGATCTCCGGGTTTTTAGGCGCCACGCCGCAGGCGAAAGTGGGCTAGGCATTTCCGCCAGCCAGACAGAATTTTTGACTCAGGCAGGGATAAGACTCATAGCAATGATGGGTCGGGGTTCGATCATGCCTGAAAAACGCATTCAGCGAGAACGTGAGGCACAATAATGAGCATAACCGGAATCGAAAAGCTGGAATTTGGCGTTGAAGATCTGCCAACGTGTGAAAAATTTATGCAGGACTTTGGCTTGCAACCGATGCTCCAACACTGGGGAGAACCGCGCCGTGAATTCACCACCTTGAGCGGTGCCAGCGTGGTGTTGCATCCAAAAAATAGCGAGGTTTTACCGGCAGCATTTGAGGCCGGTTCCACCCTGCGCCGCATGACCTGGGGTGTCGACAGCCCGGCAGCGCTGGCGGCGTTGCAACCCCGCTTGGAAAAAATGCCGGGTTTCCGCCAGGTGGGGGAAGAGCTGGAGTGCTGCGATCCAAACGGCATGACGCTGCGTTTTGGCGTCACCGCCCTGCGTGAGGTTGAACTGCCAGTGACCCCGATCAACCAATGGGGCGACGTGCGCCGCATCGATCAACCCAGCCCGGTGTACGCCAAGGCTGAGCCGGTCAATATCGGCCATGTGGTGTTCTTTGTTGAGGATCTGGCCGCCACCGAAAAATTTTACTGCGAGCATCTCGGTTTTCAGGTGTCGGATCGCTATATCGATCGCGCGGTGTTCCTGCGTACTCAGGTGCGCGGCGGGCATCACAACCTGTTCCTGCTGAAGCTGCCTAACCGCCCGCGCGGCCTGAACCATGTGGCCTTTACCGTGCGCGATATTCACGAAGTGATCGGCGGCGGGATCGCGATGAATAAAGAAAACTGGAGCACCTTTATCGGCCCCGGTCGCCATCCGATCTCCTCAGCCTATTTTTGGTACGTCAACAGCCCCACCGGCGGGGCGTTCGAGTACTACACCAATGACGACTACCTGACGGAAAACTGGCAGCCGCGCGAGCTGGAGCATTCGCTGGTGTCGTTTACCGAATGGGCGGTGGAAGGGGGGATCGATCACGACACGCGCCGCCAGCACAAGAAAACGGGGGCCGCATGAGCCAACCGATCCATGCGGGCATCGTCATCATCGGCGGTGGCCAGGCCGGAGGTTGGGCAGCCAAGACGCTGCGCGATCGCGGCTACGGCGGCAAGCTGACGGTGGTGAGCGATGAGCCCTATGACTTTTACGAACGCCCGCCGCTGTCGAAAGCGGCATTGCTGGATGGTGATGCGCCGCTCAGCCGCCTGTTTAGCGCAGAAGTGGTTGCCGGGCTGAATATCGACTGGCACCGCCCACTGCGTGCCGAGGCGATCGACGGCCAGCAGCAGATCGTCACGCTTAGCAACGGCGAGCAACTGAAGTTTGATCAACTGCTGATCGCCACTGGCGGGCGGCCACGCTTGCCGGATGCCAGTTGGGCTACTCACCCGCAGGTGATGACGCTGCGTTCCTGGGACGATGCCGCGCGGTTGCGCCAAGGGCTGCAGCAGTGCAAGAAGCTGGCGATTGTCGGCGGCGGTTGGATTGGCCTGGAGATCGCCGCATCGGCGCGCAAACTGGGGGCCGACGTCACGGTGTTTGAGCGCCAGCCTGCGCTGTGCATGCGTAGCGTCGGAACTGAGGTTTCGCAAGCACTGCTGGAGCTGCATCAGCAGCACGGCGTCAGCGTGCTTTGCGGCTGCGGCGACATCCGCCTTGAGGATCGCCAGGGCCAGCCTTGGATCGGCAGCGACATCAGTGAAGCGCAGCCGTTTGATCTGGTGGTGGTGGGTATTGGCGTTGAGCTGAATCTGGAACTGGCGCACGGCGCCGGGCTGCAGGTTGAGGCGGGCATTGTGGTAGACGGGCAGGGGCGCACCAGCCATCCGGCGATTTTCGCCGCCGGTGACGTCGCGCGCCACCCCAAACTTGGCCTGTGCCTGCAATCCTGGGCTTACGCGCAGAATCAGGCCATCAGCACCGCCTGCGCCATGTTGGATGCCTTTGCTGCGCCTTACGATGACCTCGCCTGGTTGTGGTCGGATCAATACGACGCCAATATCCAGATCCTCGGCGTCCCGGCCGGTGGCGTGCAGCAGGTGGTGCGCCGCACGCCGCAGGCGCAGGTATTTTTCACCCTGAATGCCGATCGGCAACTGGTGCAGATGGTGGCGTTTAACGATGCGCGCACCATCAAACTGGGCAAACGCTGGCTGGCCAGCGGCCGCGTATTGGATCCGCAGCAGTTGGCGGATGTGGAGTTTTCTCTGATGGCGTTGAAATAACGCCCGACCCAAGGGAGCGTTTTATGACTACGCAAGATATGGACGCCCAAAGCACTCGGGCGGGGAACGCTGTTGCCGAAAATCAGCCCACCAGCGTGCGTTGGTCGGTGCCGATAGCCCTGTTTGCCTGCGTTTTGTTGGCGTTTTTCGACAAGATCAGCATCGCAGCGCTGTTTTCCGACAGTGCATTCCAAGAGGCGATGGGCATCGGTTTTGATCCCACCCGGCTGGGGCTCTTGATGAGTGCTTTTCTGTTTTCGTACGGCTTCTCTTCCATGCTGTTGAGTGGCATTGGCGATCGGCTGAATCCGGTCAACGTGCTGATTGGCATGATGGTGGTGTGGGGCGTACTGATGGTGCTGATGGGGTTGGCTCGCTCTTATCACACTATGATGACCCTGCGTATTTTGCTCGGCATCGCCGAAGGCCCGCTGATCGCAATAGCTTATGCCATTGTCCGCCATGCTTTCCCGCAGCGTTTGCAGGCGCGCGCCACCATGATGTGGCTGCTGGGAACGCCGATCGGCGCGGCGCTGGGGTTCCCGGTGACGCTGTTTATCCTCAGCCGTTTTGACTGGCAAACCACCTTCTTCTTTATGGCTTTTCTGACGCTGCCGGTGATGCTGCTGGTGATGTTTGGTTTACGTCACCTGAACGTCGCCCGCTCGACAAAGAGCACCGTTGCGCAACCGGCGGCGGCCGAACGCAAACAGCTGCGCCGTGAGCTGTTCCGTACTCCGCATTTCTGGATGATCTGCCTGTTTAATATCGCTTTTCTGACCTACCTGTGGGGCATGAACGGCTGGCTGCCCAGCTACCTGATCAAAGGCAAGGGGATCCATCTGGAGCATGCCGGTTATCTGTCATCACTGCCGTTTATCGCCATGCTGCTGGGGGAAGTGGTGGGGGCCTGGCTTTCAGACAAACTGGATCGCCGCGCCTTGGCCTGCTTTATCTCGCTGTGCGGGGCCGGGCTTGGGCTGGGAGTGGTGCTACATCTGCAAGGGACTTACAGCGTGATCGCCGCGATGTCTTTCAGCACCTTTATGTGGGGGGCCGGTGCGCCGAACATTTTCGCCCTGTTGGCGAAGGCCACCAGCAGCCGAGTGAGCGCCACCGCGGGCGGTATTTTTAACGGATTGGGTAATTTTGCCGGTGCCTTGGCACCGGTGCTGATGGGGGCGCTGATCGCCGCCACCGGCAACATGGATAACGGCCTGCTGTTCCTGGTGGTGGTGGCCTTGGTCGGCAGCACCATTCTGCTGCCGTTGCTGAAGAAATATTGACAACGAAGGAGAAACAACATGTCCCAGGTTGAGAATAAAACTGGCATCAAGCCGCAGGATCTGTCGATGGCGGAGTGGGTGGAATCACGCATTGCCCGCTTTGAAGGCCGTAAATATGACTGGAATGCGCTGAAATTCCAGGCTGATTACGATCCGAAATACCGCCGTGCGCAGATGCGCTATATCGGCACTGGCGCCACCGGCGTGGTCAGCGACACCAATACCGTACCGGCGGAGCATTTTACCTTCTCTACCATGGTGTTGCCGTCCAAATGCGAAGGGCCACTGCACCTGCATGACGACGTAGAAGAAGTGTTTTTTATGCTCAAAGGCAGCATCACGCTGATGATTCAGGACGGTGAAGAGTATTACGAAACCAAACTGAAAGAGCGCGACCTGATCTCCGTACCGGCAGGGATTTATCGTGGCCTGTTTAACCATGGTGAAGAAGAGGCGCTGATGTGCGTAATGCTCGGCACCTCCAAGCCGGAAACCCCGACTTATCCGGCGGATCATCCACTGTCAAAGGTGAAACGTTACTGATGAGCAGATTACCGGAACGCCTGCAGGAAGAGTGTAGTGGTTTCTGGCTTGGTTGGCGCGAAGCCGGGCAGGGCCGTGCTGTCGTGCTGCTGCATGGCATCAGTTCCGGTTCTGCGTCCTGGGTGAAGCAGTTCAGCGATAGCGCCTTGACCAACGGCCATCGCCTGATTGCCTGGGATGCGCCGGGCTATGGCGGCAGCGCGGCGTTGCCTCAGGCTGAGCCCAAGGCTGCCGCTTATGCCAACGCACTGGCGGCGCTGATTGCTGAGCTGGAGTTAGAGCAGCCGCTGATTGTCGGGCATTCGCTTGGTGCCCTGATCGGCAGTGCCTATGCGGCGGCCTATCCAACGGGATTGAGTGGATTAGTGTTGGCGGATCCGGCGCAGGGGTATGCCAGCGCACCGGCAGAAAAACGCCAACAGGTGTATGGCCAGCGCAAGCAGATGATCGAAACGCTGGGGCCGCAGGGTTACGGCGAACAGCGTGCCGCCGCGCTGCTGCGTGACAGCGCCGATCCGCAGGATATCGCCTGGGTGCGCAGCGGTATGCAGCAGCTTAATCCGGCGGGTTTTCTCAGTGCTGCCTGGATGCTGGCGAATGACGATATCAGCCAATATCTGCGCCACTACCGCGGCCCGCTGCAGGTGTGGTGTGGGCGAGAGGATCGCATCACGCCAGCGCAGGGGGCTCAGGCGCTGGCGCAACAGCAGGATGCCCAGTTTCGCCTGATTGGCGATGCAGGGCATGCCAGCTATCTCGATGCACCGGCGCAATTCAACCGCTATGTGCAGGACTTTACGGGGGTAATCCAACCATGAATTTTCAGATTGAACAGCGGGTAGCGGTGGTGACCGGCGGTTCTTCAGGCATCGGTTTTGAAACCCTGCGCCTGCTGCTGGCGGAAGGGGCAAAGGTAGCCTTCTGTGGCCGCAACCCGGACAAACTGACCAGCGCCGAAGCCAGCCTGCGCGAGGAGTTCCCGCAGGCGGAGATCCTGGCGCTGTGTTGCGATGTGCTTGATGCAGAGCAGGTTGCGCAGTTTGCCCTGCAGGTCACTCAGCACTTTGGCGGCGTGGATATGCTGATCAACAACGCCGGGCAAGGGTTTGTTGCCCATTTCGACCAAACCCCGCGCGAAGCCTGGCTGCATGAAGCGGAACTGAAGCTGTTTGGCGTGATCAACCCGGTGCGGGCGTTTTTACCGGCGCTGGAACGTTCGGATATCGCCTCCATCACCTGCGTTAACTCGCTGCTGGCGCTGCAGCCGGAGGAGCACATGATCGCCACCTCGGCTGCCCGCGCCGCCTTGCTTAACATGACGCTGACGCTGTCGAAAGAGCTGGTGGGCAAGGGGATCCGCGTTAATTCCATCCTGCTTGGCATGGTGGAGTCCGGCCAATGGCGGAGGCGTTTTGCCGAGCGTGAGGATAAAGCACAAAGCTGGGAGCAATGGACGGCGGCGATCGCCGCCCGGCGCGGCATCCCATTGGGGCGCTTGGGTAAGCCGCAGGAACCGGCGCGGGCCTTGCTGTTCTTGGCTTCGCCGATGGCATCCTTCACCACTGGCGCAGCGCTGGACGTTTCCGGCGGCTTCAGCCGCCATCTGTAATCAGGGCCGAAAAGATGAAAAAGATCATGATGATTGGCTACGGCGCGATGGCAAAAGAGGTGCTGGCGCGCCTGCCGGAAGGTGTCGAAGCTGCTTGGATCGTCGCCCGTGAAAAATATCACGCCGAGATCCACCAGGCCTTTGCCGGGCGGGTACAGGCGTTGACTCACCCTGAGCAGTGCCGCGAACGGCCGGATTTGGTGCTGGAGTGCGCCAGCCAGCAGGCGGTGGCCGAGTTCGGCGAAGCGATCGTCAAGCGCGGCTGGCGGCTGGCGGTGATCTCTACCGGTGCGCTGGCGGATGCGGCGCTGCAACTGCGGCTGCAACAGGCCTGCGTGCGCTTTGACGGGCGGCTGATCGTGCTTTCTGGCGCGGTAGCAGGTATGGACGGGCTGGCTTCGGCGCGCGAGGGCGGGTTAGAGAGCGTCACCTATCAGTCCAGCAAAAGCCCCGCCAGCTGGCGTGGCAGCATGGCGGAAAAACTGATTGATCTGAATGCTGTCAGCGAAGCGCGGGTGTTCTTTGAGGGGTCGGCGCGCGAGGCGGCGCAGCTATTCCCGGCTAACGCCAACGTGGCGGCTACGATTGCCTTGCACGGCCTGGGGATGGATGCCACGCGAGTGCGCTTGCAGGTAGATCCTCATACCCAGCGTAACACCCATCGTTTACAGGTGCGCGGCCAGTTTGGCGAGTTCCAGATTGAGCTGTGTGGTAATCCGCTGGCGAGTAACCCGAAAACCTCCACGCTGGCAGCGCTGAGCGCGGTACAAGCTTGCCGCAGTCTGGTGGATGGCGGTTTTATTGCCTGAATGGCAGGAGCAACGACGCATGGAAATGTTAAAGATTTTTCTTGCTGGCCGCTGGTGTGAAGGGCGCGGCGAAGCGATGAGTTCAGTTTTTCCGGCTGACGGCAGCATCAATGCCCGCTTGCACGCGGCCAACGTTGAAGACGTTAACGAAGCGGTAGAGGCTGCTGAACGTGCCTGGCGCGATCCGGCCTGGCGCGGGTTGGTGCCACACCAGCGCGCGGCGATTTTACACCGCGTCAGCGATTTGATCACCGTTCAGGTAGAGGAATTGGCGCAATTGCAAACTCGTGACAACGGTAAACCGCTGGCGGAAACCCGTGGTTTAGTGATGAGCGCCGCCGCTACCGCCCGCTATTTTGCTGCGGCCTGTGAAGTGCTGGAAGGGGAACTGCCGACCCAGCGCAACCGCGACGTGATGACGCTGAGCCAATATCAGCCACTGGGAGTGATTGCGGCGATCACGCCGTGGAACTCGCCGATCGCCAGTGAAATGCAGAAAGTGGCCCCCGCATTGGCGGCGGGTAACGCGGTGATCCTCAAACCGGCGGAAGCCACGCCGCTGATGGCGCTGAAGCTGGCTGAGCTGTTTGAACAGGCCGGTCTACCCGCTGGCTTGTTCAGCGTGCTGCCGGGCAAAGGTTCGGTGATTGGTGAAGCGCTGGCACGCCATCCGCTGGTGAAAAAGATCTCCTTTACCGGTGGCACCAGTACTGGCCGCCACTTGGCGCATATTGCCGCAGAAAAACTGATCCCGACCTCGCTGGAACTGGGTGGCAAGTCCCCCACCATCGTGCTGGACGATGCCGATCTGGAACAGGCGGCGCGCGGTATTTGCTATGGCATTTTCAGCTCTGCCGGGCAGGCCTGCATTGCCGGTTCGCGGCTGTTTGTTCACCGTTCATTGTACCAACCGCTGCTGGCGCGGTTATGTGAGCTGACCGCCGGGCTGCGTATCGGCAACCCGTTTACACCAGGGGTGCACCTGGGCCCGCTGATCAATGAAAAACACCGGCAGAGCGTGGCGGACTACGTCGCGCTAGCCCAGTTGGAAGGGGGACGGGTGGTGATCGGCGGCGAAGCGCCAGCCGATCCGCAACTGGCGCAGGGCAGTTATTACCTGCCGACCATTATCGAAGGGTTGAGCAACAGCGCGCGTACCTGCCAGGAAGAGATCTTCGGCCCGGTGCTGGTGGCACTGCCGTTTGACGATGAGCAACAACTGATCGAGCAGGCCAACGACTCGGTCTATGGCTTGGCGGCCGGGATCTGGACGCGCGACTTTACCCGCGCCATGGCGCTGGCCGAGCAGTTGGAAACCGGCACCGTGTGGATCAACACCTATAAGACATTCTCGATTTCTACGCCGTTTGGCGGGTTTAAACAAAGTGGCTTGGGGCGCGAAAAGGGCCTGCATGGCATTCAGGCCTATATGCAGCAGAAGAGCTTGTATCTGGCTCTCAACAATCAGGCTAACCGCTGGAGCGATTGAGCTGTGATCCCTACGACATCAGATAATTAAGAAGGCAGATAATGAGCGAAAAAATAACGGTTGGTGAGGCGATAGCCCGAACTCTGGAGCAGTACGAGGTGGCCGCGATGTACGGCATTATCTCGATTCATAATCTGCCGATTGCCGATGCCGTTGGGCAGCGCGGGGCGATCCGCTTTGTGCCTGCGCGCGGCGAGGCTGGCGCAGTGACGATGGCAGATGCCCACGGGCGTTTCTCTGGCCTGGGCGTGGCGCTGACCAGCACCGGTGCCGGAGCGGGTAACGCGGTGGGGGCGATGATCGAAGCGCTGAATGCTAATACGCCACTGCTGCACATTACTGGCCAGGTGGAAAAGGCTTACCTGGATGCCGACGCCGGGTTTATCCACGAAACCAAAGATCAACTGGGTTTTCTGCGCGCCTGTTCGAAGCAGGCTTACCGGGTGAACTCCCCCGAACAGGCGGTGGCGGTGATCCAGCGGGCAATTAAGGAGGCGCAAACCGTGCCCTGTGGCCCGGTGGCGGTGGAGATCCCGATCGATATTCAAAACAGCCTGGTGCCTGCTAACCTGGTTGGTCAAGCGATACAGCCGCCAGCGTTGCCAGCGGCTAACCCTGCGGCGGTTGAACGCCTTTACCAGCAGGTGAAACAGGCCAAGCGCCCGTTGCTGTGGGTTGGCGGTGGCGCGCTGGCCTGCCGCGAGGCGGTGAAACAGTTGGCGGACGCGGGGGTAGTGGTGATGTCCAGCACCCACGGGCGTGGCATTCTGCCGGACAGCCACCCGCGCAGCCTGCGCGCCTTCCACAATTCGCCGAGCGTTGAGGCGATCCTCAAACAGTGCGATTTGACGCTGGTGGCCGGTTCCCGCCTGCGCAGCAACGAAACCCGCACCTGGACGCTGCCGTTGCCGCGCCCGCTGGTGCAGATTGATATCGATCCGGCGGCGGCCAACCGCAACTACGTAGCGGATGAGCAGGTCAATGGTGACTGTGGCGCACTGCTCAGCGCCCTGGCGGCGCGCTTGGCACCGGGTGAGAAGGTGAATGCCGAATGGGACGCTGAGATCGCTCAGGCGGTGCAGCAGGCCGAAGCGGCGTTACGCCAGCAATCGGGTGAGTATGCCAAATTGAACGATGCAATTGCTGCTGCACTGCCCGCAGATGGCCTGCTGGTGCGCGATATCACCGTCTCTGGCAGCGTATGGGGCAGCCGCCTGTTCCGGGCGATCGCTCCGCTGTGTAATATCCACTCCTTGGCCGGGGCGATCGGCATGGGGTTGCCGATGGCGATTGGCACCGCGATTGCCAATCCGCAGCGCAAAGTGGTCGGGCTGGTGGGGGACGGTGGCTTGGCGCTGGGGCTGGGCGAACTGGCGACCATGGCGCAGGAGCAGGCCAATATCACGTTGCTGATCATGAACGACGGCGGCTATGGCGTGATGCGCGGCATTCAGGACAAGTATTTCGCCGGGCGTCAGTACTATAACGATCTGCATACCCCGGCATTCTGCCAGGTGGCCGAAGCGATGGGGCTGAAAGCCTGGAAAGTCAGCGATGCTGCGCAATTCAGCGGTGTGCTGGCAGAGGCGATCAACTATCCGGGGCCGTCGGTAGTGGAAGTAGATATGAAGAGCGTCGGGCCGCTGACGTTTGCCGGGCCACCGCAGAAGCTGTATTGATGATTTGATGGGGGAGTAACACCGTTTTGTCGGTTACCTGATAAGCGGCTTCCCCCTCACCCCGCCCCTCTCCCCCAGGGAGAGGGAGTTAGTGCGGTGTCTTGGTGAGACGCAGAGGTTAATCCCAAGGAGAAGAAATTGATGCGATGTATTGGTGAGATTCAGAAGTTAATCTGTAGCACGGTGAGTACCCTCTCCCTGGGGGAGAGGGTTAGGGTGAGGGGATTATTTCCCGGCGGCAATGCGCTCACGGATATGCTGCGCGCGGGCTTCTGAAGGTGGGTGGCCGTCAAACATGCTGCTCTTGCGGTTCCCTTCCATCTGCGCCAGCTTCTCGAAGCTGGTCACCAATCCGTTCGGATCGATACCGCGTTTCTTCAGCAAATCAAACGAATAATCGTCAGCCTGGCTTTCTTGCTTCTGTGAGAACTGGGCGTTCACCAGTTTTTCACCCAGATCGGCCAACTGCGATTCAGACAGTGAACCTACAATGCCACCCGCTGAAGAGGCGGCTGTGCGCAACGCCACGGTGCCATAAGCCACCTGCATGGCTTTACGGGTATGGCCCAGTGCGACGTGGCCGATTTCGTGACCAAGAACGCCTTCGACCTCGTTGTCGTTCATGATATCCATCAGGCCGCTGTAAACGCGGATACAACCGTTGGCCATCGCCCAGGCATTTACGTCTTTCGTCAGGTAAACCTTGTAGTTGGCGGTAGTTCCGTCGATATTATCACCCAGTGCGGCAGCGATCTTGTTCAGGCGCTGTGCGTAGGGGCTGTTTGCTGGCGCGATTTGCGCCTGGCTGTCCATCTCGGCGCAGGATTTATCACTTAGCGCTTTGACATCATCGTTACTCAACGTGGCGGCCTGAAAGGCCTGTGCTCCAGATTGCATCAGCGTGTCGGTATTGAGGTTCTGGCAGCCGCTCAACAGAGTGGTCATGCTCAATGCAATCAAAGAAGTACGGATCTTCATAAAGCTATCTTCCCATGATAGTAAAAAGGTGGTGTGTGCCTTGTTTGTCGACGTCATTTCTGCCGCATGAGCCTATTGTACGCCAAGTATTGTGGAAATAGTGTTATTCCGAAAAACGGGCCTAACGTGCCATGCCCAATCGTTTCAATAGGCAGTTAAGGTATCTGTCTTGCGAAATGCAACGGGTATAATAAGTTGTGAACTCACTCTCATTCGGCATTAGGGATTGCCGTTTTAATGCTGAGTCTGAGAAAATAGAAAACTAGACTGCTTTTTTAATCCGACCTGGAGTAAAACATGTCCTCTCGTAAAGAGCTTGCCAACGCGATCCGCGCCCTTAGCATGGATGCCGTGCAAAAAGCCAATTCCGGCCACCCTGGGGCCCCTATGGGGATGGCAGATATCGCCGAAGTCCTGTGGCGTGACTACCTGAAGCATAATCCGACCAACCCGCACTGGGCTGACCGTGACCGTTTCGTGTTGTCCAACGGCCATGGCTCCATGTTGATTTACAGCCTGCTGCACCTCACCGGCTACGATCTGCCGATGAGCGAACTGGAAAACTTCCGTCAACTGCATTCTAAAACCCCAGGGCACCCGGAATACGGTTATACCCCAGGGGTAGAAACCACCACCGGTCCACTGGGCCAGGGTATCGCCAACGCCATTGGTTTTGCCATTGCCGAACGCACGCTGGCCGCGCAGTTCAACCGCCCAGGCCATGAGATCGTCGATCACCACACCTATGCCTTTATGGGTGACGGCTGCATGATGGAAGGTATCTCTCACGAAGCCTGCTCGCTGGCTGGCACCATGAAGCTCGGCAAGCTGACCGCGTTTTATGATGACAACGGCATCTCTATCGACGGCCACGTAGAAGGCTGGTTCACCGACGACACCGCCAAGCGTTTCGAAGCCTACGGCTGGCACGTGGTGCGCGGTGTTGACGGCCACAACAGCGATGCCATCAAGGCGGCGATCGAAGAAGCCCATAAGGTTACCGACAAGCCTTCTCTGCTGATGTGCAAAACCATCATCGGTTTCGGTTCCCCAAACAAGGCTGGCACTCACGATTCCCACGGTGCTCCGCTGGGTGAAGCCGAAGTGGCTGCGGCTCGCGTGCAGTTGGGGTGGAACTACCCGGCCTTTGAGATCCCACAGGATATCTATGCCCAATGGGATGCCAAAGAAGCAGGCAAGGCGAAAGAAGCGGCCTGGAACGACAAGTTTGCTGCCTACGCCAAGGCCTTCCCAGAGCTGGCTGCCGAGTTCAAACGCCGTATGAACGGTGAACTGCCTGCCAACTGGAAAGCCGAAGCGCAGACGTTTGTTGAGCAACTGCAGGCCAACCCGGCCAACATTGCCAGCCGTAAAGCCTCGCAGAACGCGCTGGAAGCGTTTGGTAAAGTGCTGCCAGAGTTCCTCGGCGGCTCCGCTGACCTGGCACCGAGCAACCTGACCATGTGGTCTGGCTCCAAATCGCTGAGCGATGACCCGGCGGGTAACTACATCCACTACGGCGTGCGCGAATTCGGCATGACCGCCATCACCAACGGTATCGCGCTGCATGGTGGTTTCCTGCCGTACTCTGCAACCTTCCTGATGTTTGTGGAATATGCCCGTAACGCGGTGCGTATGGCGGCATTGATGAAACTGCGCAACGTGTTTGTCTACACTCACGACTCGATCGGTCTGGGTGAAGACGGCCCGACGCACCAGCCGGTTGAACAACTGGCCAGCCTGCGCGTGACGCCAAACATGAGCACCTGGCGCCCTTGTGACCAGGTGGAGTCTGCGGTTGCCTGGCAGTACGGTATCGAACGCAACGACGGCCCGACCACGCTGGTATTCTCGCGTCAGAATCTGACCCAGCAGCCGCGTACCGCCGAGCAGTTGGCGAACGTTTACCGTGGGGCTTATGTGCTGAAAGATTGCGCGGGCACCCCAGAAGTGATCCTGATCGCGACCGGTTCTGAAGTAGGGATTACCGTACAAGCGGCTGACAAACTGAGCGCCGAAGGGCGTAAAGTGCGCGTAGTCTCAATGCCGTCTACCGACGCGTTCGACAAGCAGGACGCAGCCTACCGCGAATCTGTGCTGCCATCTTCCGTGACTGCCCGCGTTGCGGTCGAAGCAGGTATCGCGGATTACTGGTACAAGTACGTGGGCCTGAATGGCGCGATCGTAGGGATGCACACCTTCGGTGAGTCTGCTCCAGCGGATCTGCTGTTCAAAGAGTTCGGCTTCACTGTCGACAATGTGGTGGCTAAGGCGAAAGCGCTGTTGAAATAAATCTGCCGGGAGCGGTATACCGCTCCCATGGGTTTTCCCGCAGGTTTGAACGACGATCAAAAGCCCGGTTCCCCGGGCTTTTACTGACTCAGAGCTGAGTCAATTTTTTCACTTCCAAGCTTACCAGTTTCCCTTCCAACTCGGCCAGGAAGGCATCATGGTAAGACATCGCCATATGCTCTTTCAGTGCCTGCTCAGAAGTCCAACGCTCGATAAACACGAAAGCGCCGGGATGGCCCTGTTCTTCATGCAAATCATATTGGATGCAGCCTGGCTCAGAACGGCTTGGAGCAACCATGGCGCGCACGGCTTTATCCACGGCAGCGCGGTGTTCTGGCAGGGCTTTGATCAGGGCGACTACTTTAACTTCACTCATTTCTGCTCCTTGTTATGCAACATTGACCACAAAAAATAGCGACTTATATCCGTGCCCATCGTCTTTCAAGACGCCACGCGGTTGGCTACACCTCGCCGCAGCTTGCAACCCGGAGGGCACATACCCGTCATACTTTAACATGCAGCGGATGGTTTCCCGCCGTCAGGGGCACCCGACAGGCTAACAGTTTCTCTCAATAAATGCTGAATTTATCTTAAGTATCTGACTATTGACGCTTGCTCATGCGTTGGCTGCCCGCGTTGACGATGCTATTGGGGATGAGGGGGTAAAAATGTGCGCTAGATCATTTTATCTTCGCAAAAAGCCCTTCACTCGACAGGCGGGGGGTTACACCTGTTCCTTTTAGCAAAAGTTTGGTTTATTCTCGGCTGAAGCGTTTCAGTTAGCGTTGTGCGCAACTCAAACGCCTGAGAGAGCGGTTGCGATGAGCAACAGGTTTTGACGAATAATGTAATGCAGCGATTCACAGCAGGCGGTACGCTAAAGTACTCTAGGCGGATAACGACAACCCGACCTTTGACCGGAACCTTATCGGCAGGGAAGGCCCTTTCTCAGGGAGTAGCATGACAATCCGCATAGCGATAAACGGCTTTGGCCGCATCGGCCGCAGCGTTTTACGCGCACTGTACGAATCGGGACGACACGCTGAAATTTCCGTAGTGGCCATCAACGAACTGGCGAATGCCGAAGGGATGGCCCACCTGCTGAAGTATGACTCCAGCCATGGCCGCTTTGCCTGGGATGTGCGCCAGGAGGCGGAGATGCTGATCGTCGGGGATGACAGCATCCGGTTGTTGCATCAACCGGCGCTGGAGCAGCTGCCCTGGGGCGAGTTGGGCGTGGACGTGGTGCTGGACTGCAGCGGTGTGTACGGCAGCCGTGCCGAGGGTGAGGCCCACTTGGCCGCCGGTGCGAAGAAGGTGCTGTTTGCCCATCCGGGGGGCAACGATCTGGATGCCACCATCGTGTTTGGGGTTAACCACCAGACGCTGCGTGGCGAACACCGTATCGTCTCCAATGCATCCTGTACCACCAACTGCATTATTCCGATTATCAAACTGCTGGACGATGCCTACAGCATCGAATCCGGTACGGTGACCACCATCCACTCCTCGATGAACGATCAGCCGGTGATAGATGCTTATCACCAGGATTTGCGGCGTACCCGCGCGGCGAGCCAGTCGATTATTCCGGTCGACACCAAGCTTGCTGCCGGCATCACGCGCATCTTCCCGCAGTTTTGCGATCGTTTTGAAGCGATTTCCGTGCGTGTGCCGACGATCAACGTCACGGCCATTGATCTCAGCGTCAGCGTGAGTGCCAAGGTGTTAGTGACAGAGGTCAACCAGTTGTTGCAAAAGGCCGCAAGGGGATCATTTCGTGGTATAGTTGACTACACCGAACTACCATTAGTTTCGATCGATTTTAACCACGACCCGCACAGCGCCATCGTTGATGGCACGCAGACTCGGGTCAGCGGGCAGCACCTGATAAAGACCTTGGTCTGGTGCGATAATGAATGGGGCTTTGCCAACCGGATGTTGGATACAACACAGGCAATGGCCGCAAGCGGTTTCTAATCAGGCACCATCAACGCCGTGTTGATGTGCCGCTCAGGCAATTTTATAGAGAATCAACCAAGAGGGTTCACCATGTCTGTAATCAAGATGACCGATCTGGATCTGGCCGGTAAGCGCGTTCTGATCCGTTCCGATCTGAACGTTCCAGTAAAAGACGGTAAAGTGACTTCCGATGCGCGTATCCGTGCCTCCCTGCCGACCATTGAAGCTGCGCTGAAGCAAGGCGCGCACGTGATGGTCACTTCGCATCTGGGCCGTCCTACCGAAGGCGAGTACAACGAAGAGTACTCCCTACTGCCGGTGGTGAACTACCTGAAAGAACACATGAAATCCCCAGTGCGCCTGGCAAAGGATTACCTGGACGGCGTTGACGTTGCTGCAGGTGAACTGGTTGTTCTGGAAAACGTGCGCTTCAACAAAGGCGAAAAGAAAGACGACGAAGCCCTGTCCAAGAAATATGCGGCGCTGTGCGACGTGTACGTGATGGACGCCTTCGGCACCGCGCACCGCGCGCAGGCTTCAACCCACGGCGTGGGCAAGTTTGCTCCTGTGGCCTGTGCTGGCCCGCTGCTGTCTGCCGAGCTGGAAGCGTTGGGTAAAGCTCTGGGTAACCCTGCGCGTCCGATGGTGGCGATCGTCGGGGGCTCTAAAGTCTCTACCAAGCTGACCGTTCTGGATTCTCTGTCCAAGATTGCCGATCAGCTGATCGTGGGTGGTGGTATTGCCAACACCTTCGTCGCCGCGCAAGGCCACAACGTCGGTAAATCCCTGTACGAAGCCGATCTGATCCCAGAAGCGAAGAAGCTGCTGGAAACCTGTGATATTCCGGTGCCTACCGATGTGCGTGTAGCAACCGAGTTCTCTGAAACCGCGGTGGCGACCCTGAAGCCTGCCAGCGAGATCAAAGACGACGAACAAATTCTGGATCTGGGCGACGTTTCTGCCGAGCGTTTGGCCAAGATCCTGAAAGACGCTAAAACCATTCTGTGGAATGGCCCGGTTGGCGTATTCGAGTTCCCTAACTTCCGTAAGGGCACCGAAATTGTCGCTCGCGCTATCGCAGATAGCGAAGCCTTCTCCATTGCAGGCGGCGGCGACACTCTGGCAGCGATCGATCTGTTCGGTATTGCTGACAAAATCTCCTACATCTCTACCGGCGGCGGTGCTTTCCTCGAGTTCGTGGAAGGGAAACAGCTGCCAGCAGTGGTGATGCTGGAAGAGCGTGCTAAGAAGTGATTCAGATGACGGGGGGCGTAAGCCGCCCGTTTGCTTTGTACCGCCCGGCATATTGCGGTGCGGTACGTAACATAGATTTCCATCCCTACCCGTCAGATTTCAAGCGGCTGCCAACGGTGCAATAGTTTGAAAATGAAGGGTATAAACGGCCAACGAAACAGGACAAAGTCGCATGTCTAAAATATTTGATTTCGTAAAACCTGGTGTGATCACCGGTGATGACGTTCAGAAAGTATTCGCAATCGCTAAAGAGAACAACTTTGCTCTGCCAGCGGTAAACTGCGTGGGTACCGACTCGATCAACGCCGTGCTGGAAACAGCCGCGAAGGTGCGCGCTCCGGTGATCGTTCAGTTCTCTAACGGCGGCGCTGCGTTTATCGCTGGCAAAGGCGTGAAAACGGATATTCCACAGGGTGCAGCCATTCTGGGCGCGATCTCTGGCGCACACCACGTTCACCAGATGGCTGAACATTATGGCGTGCCGGTGATTCTGCATACCGACCACTGTGCGAAGAAACTGCTGCCATGGCTGGACGGCCTGTTGGATGCGGGTGAAAAACACTTTGCTGCCACCGGCAAACCGCTGTTCTCTTCTCACATGATCGATCTGTCTGAAGAATCCCTGGAAGAAAACATTGAAATTTGCAGCAAGTACCTGACTCGCATGGCGAAGATCGGTATGACGCTGGAAATCGAACTGGGTTGCACCGGTGGTGAAGAAGATGGCGTAGACAACAGCCATATGGACGCTTCCGCACTGTACACTCAGCCAGAAGACGTGGCTTATGCCTACGAAAAACTGAACGCTATCAGCCCGAATTTCACCATCGCGGCGTCCTTCGGTAACGTACACGGTGTGTACAAGCCAGGTAACGTGAAGCTGACCCCAACCATCCTGCGTGATTCTCAGGCTTACGTGTCCAAGAAATTCAATCTGCCGCACAACAGCCTGAACTTCGTGTTCCACGGCGGTTCGGGTTCCAGCGACGCAGAGATCAAAGAATCCGTTAGCTATGGCGTGATCAAGATGAACATCGATACCGATACCCAGTGGGCAACATGGGAAGGCATCTTGAACTACTACAAAGAGAACGAAGCTTATCTGCAGGGCCAGTTGGGTAACCCTAAAGGCGCAGATCAGCCGAACAAGAAATACTACGATCCACGCGTATGGCTGCGCGCTGCCCAGACTTCTATGATTATCCGTCTGGAACAGGCTTTTAAAGATTTGAACGCCGTAAACGTGCTGTAATATTTGTTTTTCTTGATGCTGAAAGGCTCCCATCTGGGGGCCTTTTTTGTTGCCGCTTCAGTAACCCGGCACCGACGTTAATCACTACAGGCGTTCCTTATTTTCGACTTTCACCAACGCGATTGTTGTCAGAATAGATAAGATAACTTAGAGAGAACAGAGGGTTATTTTACTTGTAGTGGTTGGCGTAGGGGAGGAATGTTGGTTACCCTTAAAGGCGTGGTTTCCTTACTGGCGGTATTGTGGTCAGTATTGTTGCGAATCCCCACCCGATTGGGGGAATAAAGTAGGGTATTAGAATGAAAGATCTTAATATTATTGAGGACATCAATAGCGCTGGCAGCTGGTTGGTGGATCATCAGGATCTGTTGATCCAGTACGCGGTAAACATCGTTGCTGCGATCGTCATTTTCATCATCGGTTCTATCATTGCGCGCGTCATCAGTAATGCGGTCAATCGCGTTATGAAACTGCGCGGCATCGATGCCACGGTGGCAGATTTCCTCGCTGCGATGGTGCGTTACAGTATTCTGGCGTTTACGCTGATCGCGGTGCTGGGGCGGATTGGTGTGCAAACCACGTCGGTGATTGCCGTCTTGGGTGCTGCGGGTTTGGCTATTGGCTTGGCGCTGCAGGGATCGTTGTCCAACTTTGCGGCGGGCGTGCTGCTGGTTGCCTTCCGCCCACTGCGTGCCGGTGAGTTTGTCGATTTGGGCGGCGTGGCTGGTACGGTCGATCAGGTGCAGATTTTCTCTACTACTCTGCGCACGGCTGATAACAAAATCATCGTGGTGCCGAACGGTAAAATCATCGCTGGCAATATCATCAACTTCTCGCGTGAACCAAATCGCCGTGTGGATATCGTGGTGGCGGTCGCCTACAGCGCCGACGTCGATCGGGTGAAACAGGTATTGGGCGACGTGATTGCTGCTGACAAGCGCATCATGCACGACAAGGGCGTCACCGTGCGCCTGAATGAAATGGCGCCGCCGGCGCTGAATTTTGTCACCCGCTGCTGGACCACCAACGCCGAGTTCTGGGACGTCTATTTTGATCTGATGGAAAATTTCAAACGTCAGTTGGATATTAACCAGATTGCGGTGCCATGCCCGCAGATGGACGTGCATGTCCGTCACGTGGCGAAATCGGCCGAACAGCCGGAATAAACCGCGCTAATCAGAAAGGCCACCGTCATGGTGGCCTCGCTGTATCGTATCGGTACGGTTACTGCCCGTAATAAGCGTGTTTGCCGTGCTTGCGCAGGTAGTGTTTATCCAGCAACACCTGCTGCATATTACCAATCCCCGGCGTCAACTGGCGGGAAAAAATCCCCATATAGGCAATTTCCTCCAGCACCACCGCATTGTGCACCGCGTCTTGGGCATCTTTACCCCAGGCGAACGGCCCGTGGGCGTTGACCAGCACCGCCGGGATAGCGCTTGGGCTGATACCGCGCCGGTGGAAGGTTTCAATAATCACCTGACCGGTTTCCCGTTCATAGTCGTGCTCAATCTCGTCGGGGGTCATCAAGCGAGTGCAGGGGATCGTGCCGTAAAAGTAGTCGGCATGGGTGGTGCCCCAGGCGGGAATATCCAGCCCGGCCTGCGCCCAGATGGTAGCGTGGCGTGAGTGAGTGTGCACAATCCCGCCGATCTCGCTGAACTCGCGGTACAGCGCCAAATGGGTAGCGGTATCCGAAGAGGGTTTTTTGCTGCCTTCTAGCGTGCGGCCAGTGGCGAGATCGACCACGACCATATCGTCCGCCGTCATTTGTTCATATTCCACGCCGGAGGGTTTGATCACCACCAACCCACGCTCGCGATCGACCGCGCTGACGTTGCCCCAGGTAAAGGTCACCAGCTTATGGCGCGGCAGATCGAGGTTGGCTTCCAGCACTTGTTGCTTGAGCTGTGGCAGAGTTAGCATGGCATTCCCCCTTGCTGCATTTTCTGTTCGATAAAACGGCGCGCCTGCACGATCTCGGCCACTGGCTCATCGGCTTTTTCGGTCCACATCTCAATCAGGAAAGCGCCGCGATAGTTGAGCTGTTGCAGCGTGCGGAACAGCGCCACAAAATCCACGCAGCCTTCACCAAACGGCACATCGCGGAACTGCCCCGGCGAGCTGTCGGTGACCGGGAAGGTATCTTTAAGATGAATGGCGGCGATGCGATCGATGCCCAGTTTTAGCTCCTGCGCCACATCGTTGCCCCAGGCGCTGAGGTTGCCAACGTCCGGGTAAACCGTGAACCACGGCGAGGCCAGGCAAGCGTCCCAGGCTTTCCATTTGCTGATCGAGTTCATAAAGGCGGTATCCATAATCTCAACCGCCAGCATCACCTGCGCGGCGGCGGCGCGTTCCACCGCCCACTGCAACCCTTCACTGAAGCGGGCGAGGGTGCCTGCGTCCTGCTGTTCGTAATACACGTCGTAACCGGCGAGTTGAATGGTGCGGATGCCGACGTCTTTCGCCAGTTGGAGAGCCTGCTCCATGATGCGGTAGGCCTGCTGGCGCGTGGCCTCGTCGTGGCTGCCAAACGGGAAACGGCGGTGGCCGGAGAGGCACATGGATGGAATGGTAATGCCGGTTTCCAGTGTGGCACTCACTAGCGAAAGGCGCTGCTCTTTGCTCCAGCTCAGGCGCGCCAGCCGTTCGTCACTTTCATCGATCGACATCTCGACAAAATCAAAGCCACAGGCTTTGGCCAGCGCCAGCCGCTCCGGCCAGCTCAGGTGCTTCGGCAAGGCTTTCTCATAAATCCCTAACGGATGCTGACGCATATCAACCTCTCCAGATGTCATTAATGGCGGTGTGGAACTGGCGCGCAGCGGCAACCGGATCCTGTGCTTCGGCCAGCGCGCGCCCGGCGATAAATGCCGTAACGGCGATATCTTTAAACAGTGGTAAATCGGCGGGGGTGATACCGCCGGTGACCGAAAGCTCGATGCCTAAATCAGACAGCGCCTTCATGGTGTCGAGATCCGCTTGGCCCCAGGTTTGCCCGCTGGCCTGCGCGTCGCGCCCCCGGTGGTAGATCGCCTGCCTGATACCGAGATCCAGCCAGTGTTTGGCATCCTCCAGGGTCCAGCGGCCAAACAGTTCGATCTGAATTTCCCCCTGATGACGCGCTGCCACTTCCTGCGCGCTGGCCATGGTGGCCAACGGGGCGGCGCAGATCACCGTCATCCAGTCAGCCCCCTGCGCAAAGGCTTGCTCTGCCAGCGTGGCTCCGGCATCGGCCACCTTCAGATCGGCCACCAGCGTATGCTGCGGGCAACGCTCACGCAGGGCGCGTACCGCCTGGATCCCGGCGCTGATGCACAAAATGGTGCCTGCTTCGATAATGTCGACATGCGGATGGAGGCGTTCTACCGTTTGCAGGGCCGCATCCAGCCGGGTGTGATCGAGCGCCAGTTGCAGGCGCGGTTTGATGGTCATAAAGCCTCCTTGGAGTGGCCGCTTTGCAGCGTTTGTAACGCGCCAATCAGCGCCTGATAGCGTTGGTATTTGTGCTGGTAAGCCGCTTGCGCCTGTGCGTCTGGCTGCACGCTTTCCAGGCGCGGTGCCAGCGCCTGTTGGGCAGCGGTAAAGTCTGGGAACGCGCCGGTGCCGACCATGGCGGCCATCGCCGCCCCCAAGCAGCCGGTTTCTTCCACCTGTGGCAGTTCCAGCGGCAGGCCGCTGACGTCGGCCAACATCTGCATCCACGGGGCCGATTTCGCCGGGCCGCCGGTCACGCGCAGCGCGCGGGTGTGCGGGAAGCGTTGCAACATGCGCTTCAGGTGGGTCATATGGCAGAACACCACCCCTTCGAAGATCGCCTGTACCAGGTGCTCGCGCTGGTGGAAGGCCTGCATGCCGTAGAAGCTGGCGCAGAGGCCCAGCCCGGCGTTGGAGCCGTAGAGGAAAGGCGCAAACAGCAGTTGGCTGCCCGCTTTCGGCAAGGCTGCCACCCACTGGTTGAGCTGGCGGTAATCGTGCATCCCCCATTGCTGGCAGAACCACTCCAGATTGGCGGCGGAGGTTGGGCTGGCTTCATGCACGATGTATTGGCCCGCTTCGGCATGGCGGCCATAAACAAACGGGTGATCGAAGCCGGTTTCAATCGTTTGGCTAATCCCGCTGGTCACCGACCAGGTGCCCATCACCGCGTTCAGCCGGGTTTCATCCTGCAACCCGGCGCACAGCGCGGTGGACACCACGTCGAACAGCCCGCCCACCACCGGCGTGCCCGCCAGCAGGCCGGTTGCGGCGGCGGCGGAGCTATTGACCCTGCCAGCAACTTCGGCGGAACCGACGATTGGCGGCAGAGCGGCCACGATTTCGCCGATCCCGAGCAACTGTGCCAGCGCGGGTTCATAGCGGCCCCGTGCCATCTGATACAGATTGGACTCAGAGATATTGGTCTCTTCACAGGCCAGTTCACCGGTCAGGCAGTAGCGCAGATAATCGTGCGCCATCAGCACGCTGCCGATCTGGCGATAACGTTCCGGCTGATGCTGTTTCACCCAGCGCAGCAGCGAAACCGGGTGGCCGGTCCACAGCGTCTGGCGGGTTTGCTCGTACAGCGCCTGTGGAATCCCGGCTTTCTGCCATGCCTGCACCAGCGCTAGCGCCCGCTGATCGGAAGAGAGCATGGCATTGCCCAGCGGCTGGCCCTGTCGATCCAGCAGGAACAGCCCCTTCCCCTGAGCCGAAATGCCCACGCCCTGAACGGCGGTAGCTTTGATACCAAAGAGCTCCAGCACTTCGCGGATCACTGCGGCGGCGGTTTGCCACAGCGCGGGCATGTCCCGTTCCGCCCAGCCGGGCTGAGGCGCGATAATGGCCAGATTCCGGCGGGCAATCCCCAGTTCGTTTCCCTGTAGGTCATACAGCCCGGCTTTAATAAAGGTGCCGCCGCAATCCAGCCCTAACCAATATTTCATGGCGCGCTCCCTGCGCTTTGATCGCATTTGTTCGGCAACATCAGTGCCAGCAGCGAGGCAATCGCCAGCGAGACCGCCAGGCTGTAAACCCCGACGTCCTTGCTGAACAGGCTGATCAGCACGCCGACCATATAGGGCCCGCAGAACCCGCCCAGATTACCGAGGGCGTTGATCACCCCGCGTGCGCCACCGGCCACTTCGGCGTTAAACAGCTTCGGTGGAATGGTCCAGAACACCCCGGCTGCGGCCTGAATAAATACCCCGCAGCCAACCAATGCGGCATAGGACCACCAGATGTGCTCTTTCAGCAGCACCGACAGCGCCATGCAGAGGGCAAAGCAGGCCAGCGGCAGGGAGACGAAGATTTTGCGTTTGCCGGTGCGGTCAGACAGGGTGGAGATAATCAGCATGCCGAAGATCGCGCCGATATAGGGCAGGATGGCTAACATCCCGACCTGTTCCATATTGCCGTTGGTCAGCCCTTTAAGGATGGTCGGCAGCCACAGGGTGTAGCCGTAGATGCCGGTCTGGTAGAAGAAATTCACCAGGATCAGTTGCCACATGATCCGATCGCCCAGTACGCGCCGCAGCGACGCATTGCGCACGGTTTTACCTTTGATCAGTAACTGTTCGTCGTGCAGGGTTTTGATCAGGTAATCTTTCTCTGCCTGCGAGATCCATTTCGCCTCTTGCGGGCGGTTGCTGATGGTGAAATACCACAGCACCATCACCAGCAGCGATAACCCACCTTCCACCAGGAACAGCATGCGCCAGTCCCAGGCGGTGATGATCCAGCCAGAAAGCGGGGCGGTGAGAATGCCGGCGATCGGCACAAACATGATCACGATGGCGTTGGCACGGCCGCGTTCCTGGTCTGGGAACCAGTTGCTGATCATGGTCAGTACCACCGGCAGCATGCCGCCTTCGGAGACGCCGAGGGCAAAACGCAGGAACAGCAGTTGATATTGGTTGGTGACCAAGCCAGTGAGCACGGAAATAACCGCCCAGGCCAGCAGCGACCAGCCGATAAACTTCTTGCCGTTACCATTAACCGCCAGTTTGCCGCCGGGCACCTGCAGGAACAGATAGCCGATAAAGAAAATACCGCCTGCCAATCCGGCCATTGAAGCGGTAATGCCTAATTCTTCGTCCATACCGCCGGGCATGGCGAAAGCGATATTAACGCGGTCCATATAAGAAATAATGCAGGTAATAAGAATAGGGGGCACTATGCGTAACCAGCGTAATTTAGGTATGGCTTGGCTACGGCCAACAGAAATAGAGGCTGTATTCATATTATCAATACCTTCATATAAATATACCCTTCATACTTCAAGTTGCATGTGCGTTGGCTTTCCTCGCTCACCCCAGTCACTTACTTGAGTAAGCTCTTGGGGATTCACTGCATCGCCGCCTTCCTGCAACTCGAATTATTTTGGGTATAATGGCATTCCTTTAATTACCTGAAGCTGAAAGCTCCAAGTCGTTTGGGTATAGCGCGAATAAATTTCTCGTAGCACTTGATATCATATGACGCCCCCTCTCCCTGCGGGAGAGGGCCGGGGTGAGGGGCTTTAACTCGGTGCCATACCCCTCACCCTAACCCTCTCCCCGAGGGAGAGGGAACTGAATAGTCTTAACTCATTAGTATTGGATGATTAATTTAGTATTTCTTTCTTGTCTGAAATTAATGCCACCGGTATTTTTACCACCACTTTTCTAATATCGCAGGGGTGCTGATTAATACAGCCTGGGCGATGAACGTCCTGCGGGAAAAATACCGCGAAATTGCCGGGCTGCATGGTTAACCAAGATTCATTTTCCACGTTCTGATAATAAATGATGTCCCGCTGTTCCAATAACTCCTGTTCAATAAGGTTTTGACCATTATCTGCCGCGACGCCGATAAGTTCGGTGCCGCTCACCAGAAACTGCACGTCGATATTTTTGCGGTGCACTTCTGGCCGCAGCTCATCTTTATTTTGCGTGTGTAAATCCAACACCTGCACCAGATAGCCGGTTTCCGCATCTTCATAGCGCCCGGCGGGCAGGGCGGTGAAGTCGGTGTTCTGCAAATAGGCCACCGCTTTAGCGATTGCCGGGGGATAGTGCTCTGCTGCCGTATGGGCAATATGGCCGAAAATCATGGTCTGCTCCTTAAAGTGCCTGAATGCGCGCCCAGATGCGGTCGTCAACCGGGATGCCATCGCGCTGATTCTCGGCGCGGACGCGTGGGAACCTGTGGCCAGGCAGGCGAATAGCGACATCGGGGTTATCGCGTTCGGCGCTGGTAACGTAGTCCATGATGCGCTGTAATTTTTCATCGCGCGTTTTGCCGTCGATCAAACGTTCGATCTCGATGGCGATAAACACCTGCGAAACGCCATATTCGTCGCGGTGATCTTCAGTTACCTCCGCCACGGAACTGCCACCGGAAAGCAGGGTGGCGATCATATCCAGCACCACCGACAGCGCCGAGCCTTTCCAGTAACCCATGGGCAGAATGCGCCGATTTTCTTCGATAGTGGCCGGATCGCGCGTCAGGTTGCCGTCATTGTCGAAACCGCCGTCCACCGGCAGCGTTTTGCCCGCCAGGCGATTCATCTCCAGTGCGCCGTAAGAGAACATCGACATCGACATATCCACCATGGTGATCGGGTTACTCGGCACGGCGACGATCAGCGGGTTGGTGCCGATGCGGCACTGTTTGGCTCCCCAAGGCGGCATCACGGCGATCGAGTTGGTCCAGCAGATGCCGATATAACCCTTTTCCGCCGCCTGCCAGCCGTAGCCGCCGCCGCGCATCCAGTGGTTGGCATTACGCAGCGCCACCAGGCCGATACCGTGTTGATCCGCCAGTTGCATGGCGCGATCCATCATCTGGCGCGCGGTCAGGTTGCCGATCCCCTGATGGGCATCCCACTGCTCGATAGCACCCAGCGCCAGCAGCTTGCTCGGCTTGGCGTCGGGAACGATGTCACCGGCCTCCAACTGCTGAATAAAGCGCGGAAAGCGGTTTACGCCGTGGGAATAGACACCGCTTTCGGTGGTTTCCGCAAACATTGCGGCACATTCATCCGCCGTCTGTTCCGCCACGCCCCGTGCCAGCAACACGCGTTTGAATTGCTGTTTTAGTTCGGTGTAACTCACTCTCATGCTGCTTCTCCGTTACGGCGATCTGTATTTTTCATGCTCTTTAAATTTCATTATGCGAAATCACATTTCAAATAAATGCTATACCTGCATGGGGGGGAAGTCAAAGCAGAGGAATGGAAAATTAGTGCTTAAAAACAGTGGGTTAAATTGATGTGGCGATTTTGTGATCGTCGACACATTTTGGTGGTGTTGGCGTGCTACAGACGTGGGGAAGCAGGGCGAGGCGGGCTCACCCTGCATTGGTATAACCCGTGTTTACCCGTGAGTATTCAGGGTAACCCGGTACAGCGACGTGGTGGCAGTGATGTACAGTTCATTACCCTCTGGCCCGCCAAAGGTGCAGTTGGAAACCCGCTCCGGCACGGCGATCTTGCCGATTTTCTGGCCTTGAGGGTTAAAAATGGTGATGCCATCGGCACAGCTACAGAACAGATTACCGGCAGCATCCAGGCAAAAGCCGTCCGGGAAGCCGGGCGCAACCTGGGCAAAATGGCGGCTAGCCCCCAGTTTGCGCCCTTCTACCGGGTAGACCCGCAGTTCTCTGCGCCCAAGCGTGGGGAAATCGACGATCGACATATCCGCCACGTACAGCAGGCGTTCGTCTGGTGAAAAAGCCAGGCCGTTGGGCCGCTGCAGATCGCTGGCAGCGATATTCAGCGAGCCGTCGCGGGGATCGAAGCAGTACAGGTAGCAGCCGATCACCTGGCTTTCTGATTTGTAGCCCTCTTCGTCGCCGATGATGCCGTAAGGCGGATCGGTAAACCACAGGGTGCCGTCGGAGCGCACCACCACGTCATTGGGGGAGTTGAAGCGCTTACCGTCAACGCGTTCCACCAGCAGTGTGATGCTGCCGTCATGCTCGGTGCGGCTGATGGCGCGCCGCCCGTGTTCACAACTGACCACGCGCCCTTGGCTGTCGCGGGCATTGCCGTTGGCATAGTTCGAAGGGGAGCGCCACAGGCTGAGTTCCCCGTTGCGCGCCCAGCGAAACATGCGGTTACCCTTCACATCGCTGAACACCACGGCATCCTGTTGTGGCAGCCATACCGGGCCTTCGGCCCAGATGGCGGGCGAGCATAAGCGTTCCAATGATTGTGCGTTCATGCCAGCCCCTCCGTTTATTTTACGCCCCAGATGGTTTTGTAATGTTCCTGATAGCCGTTTTGCGGGTCATACAGGTTATTGGCGCTGATATTATCGCGGGTGACCAGGTGCGCCGGGGTAACGTAGCCAGATGGCGGCTGGTTGGCAAAGGCGCGGTTGAACTCATCCAGCAGCTGCCAGCCGTGCAGTTTCAGCGGCTCTGGCACGGTGGCGGCTTGGCTGTCGCCCGAGCGGATGCGTTGATAGGCAGAAATAGAACCGTCGCCGGCAGAGATGTTATGCGGCGCATTTTGGCCGCCTTTCCCGGCGGTTTTCAGCGCCGGGGCCATAAAGTCGAAATACAGATCGTTAATCGCCAGCGCATACTGGAATTGATCGCCGTATTTCTGCAGCAGGCTGAAGGTCATGGCGGGCATGCGGTTGGCGGTGTCCGCCAGCGGCGTGTCGATGAACTCCACCACTTTACAGCCGCTGCATTTGCCGATCTCCTCTTTCATCACGTTAGCCTTGTCCAGCGCGATCTGGTACAGCGAATCGGTAAAGATCAGCACGCTGGCCTGGCCGCCGGATTTCACCACCGCGTACTGTGCCGCGATGCGTGCTACCTCGTTGGAATCGGAGGTAACGTTATAGAACACGTCGTATTTGGCGATCGGGCCCGGTTCCGGCACCGCGTGCCAGGCGGTGAGCACGATGCCCTGCTGAATCGCCTTTTTCAGCGGGATCTTGGCGACGTTGGGGTTCCAGCCACCGATGACGATGCCGTCTGGCTTCTGAGCAATCGCCTGGTTGAGTGATGACAGCTGATCCTTCACCGATCCACCGCCGTCCAGCGTTTCCAACTGCCAGCCAGCCGCTTTGGCCGCTTCGCTCAGCCCTTGCTGCACCCCTTGGACGCCGCCGTTTTTCATGTCGGAGGCAATAAAGATGATTTTCTTGTTCGGCTGCAAGCGTGGGCCGCTGGTGGGGCCGTCCCATTGTGTGGCGCTGGCCGTGGCCTTATTGACCGCGGCGGTGGCCTGATCGAGGTAAGCATCCGCCCACGCCGGTGCGGTGGCTAACAGCAACGTGGTGACCCCTGATAACATCCAAAAACGTTTCATACGTGAACTCCTGATTAAGGATTGATCGCTTTCTGGTTATTGTTTTCGGCTAAAGCCGCCTGACTGTGTTGTACCGCTTTTTGATTGAGTAACCGGCGGCGCTGGGCATAACCCGCCAGCGTGATGGAAAGCAGCAGGGTGGCGCCGTTGAATAACGGTTCAACCCAGAACTCGCCGCCAAACTGTTGGATACCGGCAATGCCGATCGCCAGAATGGCTATACCGACCACCGTGCCCCAGACGTTGACCCGGCCTGGGCGGATAGTGGTGCTGCCGAGGAAGGCGCCGACCAGCGCCGGTAACAGGTAATCCATGCCGACGCTGGCCTGCCCGACGCCTTGTTCAGCGGCGATCAGCACGCCGCTGAAACCGGTGAGCACGCTTGAGGCGATAAAAGCGCCAATGGTGAAGCGGTTGACGGAAATGCCGTTCAGCCGAGCCGCCGCCGGGTTGCCGCCTACCGCATACATGCAGCGGCCGAGCGGCGTGTGCTCGGTGATCAACCACAGGACCACGGCCACGATCAGCACATAGAAGGCGACGATCGGGATACCGGCAATTTCGGTGTGATGCAGGGCGATAAAGGCGTCGGGCAAATCCCCGACGATCTGCCGCCCGCCAGAGTGCCACAGGGCGATGGCATACAGCACGGTGCCGGAACCCAGAGTGGCGACGAAGCTGTCGATATCAGCCAAGGCCACCAGAATGCCGTTCAGCAGGCCATACAGCGCGGAAATCACCAGCACGGCCAACACCGCCATCTGCCAGGAAAAGCCGTATTCCACCTGCAGGGTGATCGCCAGAATGTGCCATAGCACAATGCCGAAACCGACGTTAAGGTCGATCTTGCCGACGATCATCGGAATGGTGGCGGCCAACGCCAGCAGGGCAATCTTGGCTTTGCTCGACAGGATCGCCTGCAGCGTCAGCATGGAGGCAAACGACGGGGTGGTGAGTGAAAACAGGATCACCAGCATGACGCACAGCAACAGCAGGCCGTAGCGGGTGAGGATCTGCATTAGCCACGGGCCAGCGCCGTCCTGCGTCAGGCTGACACGTTGCTCTAATGCCGTTGATTTAACGGATGTTTTATTCGACATGCTGTTTCTCCAGCGCAACTTCCCCGGTGCTGGCAGAGGCCAGCTCCAATAAATTGGCGAACGAGACCTGCTGGTTCTGCAGTTCGCCAACCACGCTTCCCCGGTTGAAGACCAAGGCGCGGTTACAGATATGGGCGATCTCCTCGAAGTCGTTGGAGATCACCAATACCGCCACGCCTGCCGCCAGGGATTGATTTAATAGATGGTAAATTTCCGCCCGCGCGCCGACGTCGACGCCGGCGGTAGGATCTTCCAGGATCAGCAAGGGAGCACCCAGGTGCAGCCAGCGCGCCATCACCACTTTCTGCTGGTTGCCGCCGGAGAGGGCGCTGATATCGATATCAACGTCCTTTGGCCGCACGTCGAACTGCTGCACTTTCTGCTCGCTGGCGGTGGTTTCGGCGCGGCGGCTGTAGCGCGCCAGCAGCTTGCGGCCGCTGGCGCACGGGTTGAGGAACAGGTTTTCGCGCACGCTCATCGACATCACCAGGCTTTCGCCGGTGCGATCGCCCGCCACCAGCGAAACGCCGCAGGCGATCGCCTGTTGTGGGTTGGTGGCAGCGTAAGGCTGATTGCGGAACTGGATTTCACCGCCATCGCGCTGGCGCAGGCCAAACAGCAGGCGGCCGATCTCTTCCTGCCCGGCACCGCGCAGCCCGGCCAAGGCCAGCATTTCACCCGGCTGCAGGCTGAAGCTGACCGGGCCAATCTCACCGACTACCACGTTGTTGAGCTGTAGCACCGGCGGTTGCCGCACCGGCAGCGGTGCGCGCTGATCGCCCGTTATCGCTTCGCCGACGATCGTCTGCACCAGATCGCGCAGCGAGTAGTCGGCGGTGTTGCCCCCGGCGACGTAGCGCCCGTCGCGCATCACGCACACCCGATCGGCAATCTCAATCACTTCATCCAGGCGGTGGGTGACATAGATCATGCCGACCTTTCTGGCCCGCAGCCGGTTGATCACGGCAAACAGATGGCGCACGTCGTTGGCGGGCAGCGACGCGGTGGGTTCGTCCAGCACCAGCAGTTCGGCGTTGACCGCCACCGCGCGTGCGATCGCCAGCAGCGATTTCTCGGTGCGTGAAAGCTCAAACACCCGGGCGTCGGGATCCAGCGCAATCCCCACATCCTGCAACGCCTCGGCGGCACGCCGGCGGATGGCGCGCCAGTCGATCAGCCCGAAACGGCGTGGAAAGCCCATCACCAGCGCCATGTTTTCTGCCACCGTCATCCATTCGATCAGCCCCAAGTCCTGATGAATAAAGGCAATCGGCTGGCGGTTGGCACTCTTTATCGCCGCCGCTGAAACAATACTCTGGCCCTGAAAGCGAATATCACCGCCATCGCGTGGGTAAACCCCAGCCAATACTTTGATCAGCGTCGATTTGCCAGCCCCGTTTTCACCCAGTAGCGCCAGCACTTCGCCGGGCATCACCTGCAGGCTGACATCGTTAACCGCGATGTTGCCGCCAAACCGCTTCACGATATGGCTGAGTGTCAGAATGGGTTGATGCGCATTGCTCTGCGTCATGTGATGCCCCCGTGGTGTCCGGTTCGCGCAACCTGCCTGGGGCAGGTTAGTGAACTATTGGTGGTTAAATCTACCGTGTATTTCATTATGCGAAATTCAATTTCAAAAATGATATGCCTAACCTTGCGCTAAAGCAAAGCCCGAAAGTTTTTAATTGTTTTTAATAAACAATGGGTTATTTTTGTCTTTGCGAATTTGTGATGTATAACTCACTTCATAAGTTGCCAGAACGTTGCGCATTTTAACGTGGCTGCTGACAATGAAACGGCGTTCCATCTTCACCTGGTGCGGCCATTGGAGTAACATCTCCGGTAAAGAGCCTGCCGATCATGCCGTGGTATGGACGAATGGTTCGACATTGGAGAGATTTCGCTATGAGCCTGAAAGCTATTGATGAGAGAGATGATAAAAAGGATAAACCTCTGGGCAGCCAGAGCCTGTTCCGTGGTTTGCAACTGATTGAGATATTGAGCAACTTCCCCAATGGTTGCCCGCTGGCTCATCTCTCCGAGCTGGCGGAGATGAACAAGAGCACGGTGCATCGCTTGCTGCAAGGGCTGCACGCCAGCGGTTACGTCACCCAGGCACCGTCCCCCGGTAGCTATCGGCTGACCACCAAATTTATTTCTATTGGCCAGAAGGCACTCTCCTCGCTGAATATCATCCATGTAGCCGCACCGCATCTGGAACAGTTGAATCTGGAAGTGGGCGAAACCGTGAACTTTTCCAGCCGTGAAGACGATCACGTTATCCTGATCTACAAGCTGGAGCCGACCACCGGCATGATGCGCACCCGTGCCTATATCGGCCAGCATATGCCGCTGTACTGCTCGGCCATGGGCAAAATTTTTATGGCCTACGGTAAGAGCGATTATCCGGATTACTATTGGCAAACCCATCAGCAGACGATCCAGCCGTTAACACGCAATACCATTACCCAACTGCCGGATATGTATGAAGAACTGGCGGATATTCGCAAACGGGGCATGGCGATGGACCGTGAAGAGAATGAGCTGGGCGTCTCCTGTATTGCCGCACCGGTGTTCGACATTCAGCAGCGGGTGCCTTATGCGGTATCGGTTTCTCTGCCGACTGCCAAGCTGCAGCAGGTTGGGGTGAAAGCGCTGATGAAACCGCTGCTTGCCACCGCGCAGCGCATTTCTCAGGAGCTGGGGTTTGTGACTCACGGCTGAACATTAGCTCTGCTGATACCTGATTAGAAATATCCATTTCCCCTAATAATTATCTCTTCGTATGATGCGCGTGCTGAATAACACGCGCCGCTTTTCTGGTGTTCCAGCCTTCGAGGTGCTGCCAAAAGCCCTGCATTCTATAGCCAGAGGAAACAAAATGTTAACCATCTTTTTGCAAGGCTTTGCCTTGAGCGCTGCGATGATCCTGCCGCTGGGGCCGCAAAACGTATTTGTGATGAACCAGGGGATCCGCCGCCAATATCATCTGATGATTGCCTCGCTGTGCGCATTGAGCGATATCGCCTTGATCTGCGCCGGTATTTTTGGCGGTAGCGCTTTGCTGAGCCGTTCGCCGCTACTGCTGTTGCTGGTCACCTGGGGGGGAGTGGCCTTCCTGTTGTGGTACGGCTGGGGGGCTTTCCGCACTGCGTTCAGCCAGCACTTGGCCCTAGCCACCGCCGAAGAGATGAAGCAAAGCCGTTGGCGCATTGTGGTGACGATGCTGGCGGTGACCTGGCTGAACCCGCATGTATATCTTGATACCTTTGTGGTGCTCGGCAGCCTTGGCAGCCAGTTGGCGCCTGAGGTGCGCTCCTGGTTTGCCTTTGGGGCGGCCAGCGCGTCGCTCGCCTGGTTCTTCGCTTTGGCCTTGCTGGCTTCCTGGCTGGCTCCGTGGCTGCAAACCCAGCTGGCACAACGGATTATCAACGTTCTGGTTGGCGTGGTGATGTGGGCGATTGCACTACAATTGGCCTGGAGTGGAGCAAATCTGTAGAATTTGTCACTAATCCGAATTTAAATCTCCGCCGGATATGTTAGGTTTTAGCTTTAGGCAATAAGCCATCTAAAGGAGACACCTGTGAAGCTGAAAGCATTGGCCATGGCCGCAATGATTGGATTTGGGGCGTTACCTCTGGCGCTGCAGGCGGCGGAATTGCCCGCTGGGCCGCACGTGATCACTTCCGGTACGGCCAGCGTGGATGCGACGCCAGATATCGCCACGTTGGCGATCGAAGTCAGCGTTACCTCCAAAGATGCCGCCCAGGCGAAAACGCAGGTCGACGGGCGCGTGGCGCAATATTTCGATTTCCTGCAAAAAAACGGTATTGAAAAGAAAGATATCAACGCCGCTAATCTGCGCACGCAGCCGGAATATGACTACCTGAAAACCGGTGAGTCGGTGCTGAAAGGTTATCGTGCGGTGCGCCAGGTGCAGGTGACGCTGCGCCAACTGGATAAATTGAACGATCTGCTGGACGGGGCGCTGAAGTCTGGCCTGAATGAGATTCGCTCGGTTGAACTGGGTGTGGCCAACCCGGATGCTTATCGTGAGCAGGCGCGCCAGAAAGCAATTGAAAACGCCACTCAGCAAGCAGCCTCATTGGCGAAAGGCTTTAAGGCGACCTTGGGGCCGGTTTACAGCATTCGCTATCACGTGGCCAACGCGCAACCTATGCCGGTAGCGCGTATGTTTAAAGCGGCTGCTGCACCGGAAAACGATGCGGCGCAGACCTACGAGCAGCAGAGCATTCACTTTGACGATCAGGTCGATGTGGTGTTTGAGTTGCAGCGTAACGCGGCGCAGTAATAGCCCGCAGGGCGCAGCCATTGCGCCCTCTATACCCGTCATACTTCAAGTTGCTTGGGTGTTGGCTGCCCTCGCTCACCCCAGTCACTTACTGGAGTAAGCTCCTGGGGCTTCGCTCTGTTGCCGCCTACAAGCAACTCGAATTATTTGGGTATATACCCAATAGATTTCAATATGCAGGAAAGCGCAACCAACATACCTGCAACGTGAAAGATGAAGGTTATATCAGTCTTGCCTTAGTACCTGATGCCCATGAGCCAACAACGCATCGGTGACCTTGCGCATCATGCGGCTTTCCGGCGCAAAACGGTGCCAGAACAGCATCCGCCGCTGGAATAGGCCCGGCGTCAGATCGATCAACTCCCCCGAGGCCAGCTCTTTCTCTATCTGCAAATGCGGGATCATACAGCAGGTGGTGCCTTGCCGTGCCAGCTGCACAAAGGCTTCCGAGGAGTTAACGATATGGCAGGGTACGCTGCCCGGCGAAAGATCGAAGTTCTGCTGCAGAAATGCCTGGTGCATATCGTCGAGATGATCAAACGCCACCGCAGGGGCTTTCAGCAGCGCGGTGCGGGTCACGCCGTTGGGGAAGTAGCGCTCGGCAAAGCCTTTGGACGCGACGAACAGATAGTCCAGCGCGCCCAACTGATCCACCAGGCAGCTCGGCAACGGCTGCGGCTGAATACTCACCGCACCCACCACTTCACCCCGGCGCAGGCGTTCCTGGGTGCGGGTTTCGTCTTCGACCTGCAGATTCAGGCGGATCGGTGAGTCCGTCAGAACCGGTTTCAACGCCGGTAACAGCCAGGTTGCCAGACTGTCGGCGTTGACCGCCAGCGACAGCAATAATGGGGTATCGACGCCATTATCATTCCCCAGCCACTCCTCTTCCAGCAGCTCAACCTGGTGCAGTAACGCCAGCAGTTTCTGCCCCTGTTCAGTCGGGCGCGGTGGCACGGTGCGCACCAGCAGCGGTTGGCCGAACAGGTTTTCCAACTGTTTGATACGTTGGGATACTGCCGATTGGGTGATACAAAGTTTTTGTGCCGCGCGCTCAAAGCCACGCTCACGAATCACCGCGTCCAGCGCTTGCAGCGTTCGATAGTCTGGGCGTTTCATCGGAGAGATATCCCTATAAAAATAATTTGATACCTGCACTATGCCACATTTTTGCGCTTTTCCGGGTGAAATAAGTGTGATCCCGTCTGAGTGCAAAACGGCGATTTACCCTATAATACGCACACGTTTTCGCACACAGGCAATGAACACACATGACTCAGGATGAACTGAAAAAAGCGGTAGGCTGGGCGGCGCTGGAATATGTGAAACCCGGCACCATCGTGGGGGTTGGCACAGGTTCTACGGCGGCTCATTTTATTGATGCGCTCGGCTCGATCAAAAATCAGATTGAAGGGGCGGTATCCAGCTCCGACGCCTCTACCGCCAAGTTGAAAAGCCTGGGGATCCACGTTTTCGACAGCAACGAAGTGGATTCGCTGGATATTTACGTTGACGGCGCGGACGAGATCAACGGCCATATGCAGATGATCAAAGGCGGCGGTGCGGCCCTGACCCGCGAGAAAATCATTGCCGCGATTGCCCGCAAATTCATCTGTATTGTCGATTCAACCAAGCAGGTTGATGTGTTGGGTAAATTCCCGCTGCCGGTGGAAGTGATCCCGATGGCGCGCTCTTATGTGGCGCGTGAGCTGGTGAAGCTGGGCGGCCTGCCGGAATACCGCCAGAACGTGCTGACCGACAACGGCAACGTGATTCTGGACGTGCATAACCTGAACATTCTTGATGCGGTAGCGTTGGAAAACAAGATCAACGGTATCGCCGGGGTGGTCACCGTCGGCCTGTTTGCCAACCGTGGTGCGGACGTTGCGCTGGTGGGCACGCCGGATGGCGTCAAGAAAGTGATTAAATAAAGGCGCTGAACAGGGGCGCAGTAGCTTGCGCCCTGATGGTTTGCCGCTTCTGGCGATTTTGGGCTAAAAAATATCTTATCTTAAAAGCGCTAAATTTAGTGATATATGTCACGTTATGCCAATAACCTCCGCTAAGCTCCTACTAAATTCTCCCACTATGGCATCTTCCACCAGAAACCACCGGCATCAATGAGCCTTGTGCTGATCGGCGGGCAATCGTTTGTATTGCCGGGCGCGTTATTTTTGTTATGTTGGGGGGATGTGCTGTTTTGTGACAGTCGTTTCTGAAGTCTGAATATAGGGTCGGGTAAATGGCAAAAGTATCATTGGAGAAAGACAGGATTAAATTCCTGTTGGTGGAAGGGGTTCATCAAAGCACGGTAGACAGCCTGCGTGCGGCCGGATATACCAACATTGAATACCACAAAGGTGCATTAGACACCGAAGCGCTTAAGGCATCCATCCGCGATGCGCATTTCGTCGGTATTCGATCGCGCACCAATCTGACCGAAGAAGTCTTTGCTGCCGCAGAGAAACTGGTGGCGGTGGGCTGTTTCTGTATCGGTACCAACCAGGTTGATTTGAAAGCGGCGACCAAACGCGGTATCCCGGTATTTAACGCCCCCTTCTCCAATACCCGTTCCGTGGCTGAAATGGTGTTGGGCGAACTGCTGCTGATGCTGCGCGGTATCCCAATGGCCAACGCCAAAGCACACCGTGGCCAGTGGCAAAAACTGGCCGTGGGTTCCTATGAAGCGCGTGGCAAGAAGCTGGGGATTATCGGCTACGGCCACATTGGTACCCAGCTTGGTATCCTGGCGGAAGGCCTGGGTATGAAAGTGTTCTTCTACGATATTGAGAACAAACTGCCGTTGGGCAACGCTCAGCAGGTGCGCCACTTATCCGATCTGCTCAATATGAGCGACGTGGTAACGCTGCACGTGCCGGAAACGCCGTCGACCAAGAATATGATTGGTACAGAAGAGCTAGCGCTGATGAAGCCGGGGGCGATTCTGATTAACGCCTCGCGCGGTACCGTGGTGGATATTCCTGCGCTTTGCAATGCGCTGGCGAGTCATCATCTGTCGGGGGCTGCGATTGACGTATTCCCAGAAGAGCCTGCCACCAACAGCGATCCGTTCAATTCACCTCTATGCGAGTTCGATAACGTGCTGCTGACGCCGCACATCGGGGGCTCGACCCAGGAAGCGCAGGAAAACATCGGGGACGAAGTGGCCGGGAAACTGGCGAAATACTCCGACAACGGTTCTACGCTGTCTGCGGTTAACTTCCCGGAAGTTTCACTGCCGATGCATGGCCCGAACTCCAGCCGCCTGCTGCATATCCATGAAAACCGCCCAGGCATTCTGACGCAGATTAACCAGATCTTCGCAGAAGAAGGCGTTAACATCGCCGCGCAGTACCTGCAGACCGGTGCGGAAATCGGTTATGTGGTGATCGATATCGAAGCGGAAACCGAGCGTGCAGATGCCGCATTGCAACGGATGAAAGCGATCGAAGGCACTATCCGCGCACGCCTGCTGTTCTGATTAAGGTTGTGTTAGACCAAAAGGCCGGAGCGATCCGGCCTTTTGCTATTCCAGCTTCTGCCAAGCCCAGATTTGTGAGGGCGTGATGATCTCCGGCAGCGGGATATCCCAGTGTTCCACCGGTAACGGATCTACCTGCTGGCAATCATGTGCCAGCCCCATTGGGTATGGGCCGCCATGCTGCCAATTCTGCAGGGTACGATCGTAAAATCCGCCGCCCATTCCCAGGCGTTGGCCTAACGCGTCGAATGCCACCAGCGGCGTTAGAACGACATCCAACTGCAACACCGGCAATACGCAGCGCACATCCAGCGCAGGCTCTAGAATATTAAAGCGGTTGCGCACCAGCGGCGTATCTGGGGTATAGCGCAGGAACAGCAGATTGCCGTGGCTGAACGGGTGCAATACCGGCAGATAAATCTGTTTGCCCCGTTGCCATAGCTGCTCGATCAGCGGGCGGGTATCCAACTCACCGTCGAAGGATAGAAATACCGCTATACGCTGTGCGGCCTGAATACGCGGATGTTGGACGAGGCGTGCGGCGATCTGTAACGCAAAGCCATGCTGCTGCGTGCGCGTTAAGGCTCTGCGCCGTTGGCGAATGGTATTACGGATGGTTTGGCGTTGCTGGATAAACTGAGGCTGAAAAGACATAGTAGCGAACTTGTGTGGTAAACCACGAGTGAAGGGAATCTCCGAGATGCCGTCGCAGGCTGTAACCCTTGAACCCATGGTTCAAGGTGAACATGATGTCGCAACCTTAAGGCTTCTCGGACGGGCCGAGCATGCACACCGATCACGAGTCATCACATTCTATTGGTACTAAATATCGGCTCAGGGGACTGGCCCGCTGGCAAACATCTCAGAGAAATTTTTTACTCATTGCCGAAACCTTCAACTTCAGCAACTTAAGTTATTCGAATTGTGCATCCTGACGTTCAGAGATGCGACCCTGTTCAAGCAGTGCCTGTTCAATGGTCTGTTGCAGCATACGAATTCTTTGTTCCATATTGGCCGCATAGTCACGCGTTTTCAAGCGTTCTTGAGCAAGTTCGTGACAGACGTTCAATGCTGCGATGAAAACGAGTTGCTCTGTATTTGTGACTCTAGTGCGAACTTTGAGATCTTGCAACCGCTGGTTAAGATCTTCTGCTGCCATGTTCAACGCATCTTGTTGTTCTGGCGGGCAATTGACTCTTAACGAACGGCCAAAAATTTGAATATCTACCGGTTGTGCAGACATGCCACCTTCCTGCCTAAATTTCGCGCCAGCTCCGGCCAGCTTGTGCCGTGCAACTCAAAGCGGGCGCCACTATATATATCTCGGTACCAAGATACAACACTTTTTCAGTACCGGTTTTAATCGATAGCGCTCAACATTACCAGACAAAAAAGGGTTTCAAAATGCGTACTTACCGCCATTTTGCCTGGTCGATAGGTTAAAACGCCACGACTATAACGCGCCACTGAGGTGTTGTGCTCAACTGGTATAGCGACGGACCTTGGTGGTAGCATAACACGAACTTATCCTGCCAACGACGACGAATGCGCATGTCCATACAGAATACATTTCCAAGTTACCAATCTTTGACCGTTGCTCTCAACCAGCAGTCGGTAGCCTTAACGGCCGCAGAAATGCATGGCCTGATCAGCGGCCTGCTGTGCGGTGGCAACCGCGATGCCAGTTGGCAGATGCTGGTGTTTGAACTGACCAACGAAGGTGTGGCTTTCCCGCAGACGCTGGGTGTGCCGTTACAGCAACTGCATGAAGCGACTCGCGATACGCTGGAAGACGATGAGTTTATGTTCCAGTTGCTGATGCCGGAAGGTGACACGGTCAGCGTGTTTGAGCGTGCTGACGCACTGGCGGGATGGGTGAACCATTTCTTGCTGGGATTGGGCATGATGCAGCCAAAACTGGCGCAGGTGAAAGATGAAGTGGGTGAGGCGATCGACGATCTGCGCAACATCGCTCAACTGGGCTACGACGAAGACGAAGATCAGGAAGAGTTGGAGCAGTCGTTGGTAGAAGTGGTGGAATATGTGCGCGTCGTCGCCATCCTCTGCCATACCGAGTTTACCCGTCACAAGCCGACGGCACCGGAAGTTAACAAACCGACATTACATTGATTGCGCAGTTCTGCGCGGCTGTTCATCAGCACAGCTCAACCGATTTCAGGAGAAGGTGAATGACTCAGCAGGAATTTCACAACCGCCGTCAGGCGCTGTTGGCGAAAATGGCACCGGGCAGTGCAGCGGTTATTTTCGCCGCCCCGGAAGCGACACGCAGTGCAGACTCTGAATACCCCTATCGCCAGAACAGTGATTTCTGGTATCTGACCGGTTTTAATGAGCCGGAAGCCGCGTTGATTCTGGTGAAAAGCGATGAGACCCATAATCACAGCGTCCTGTTCAACCGGGTACGGGATCTGACGGCGGAAATCTGGTTTGGCCGCCGCCTCGGGCAAGAGGCCGCGCCGGCGAAACTGGGCGTGGATCGCGCCTTGGCATTTAACGAGATCAATGATCAGTTGCACCTGTTGCTTAACGGCCTCGACGTGGTGTACCACGCGCAGGGGCAATACGCTTATGCGGATGAGATCCTGTTTGCAGCGTTGGATAAACTACGCAAAGGCTTCCGCCAGAACCTGCAAGCCCCGGCGAGCGTGACCGATTACCGCCCGTGGCTGCATGAAATGCGCCTGTTTAAATCGCCGGAAGAACTGGCCGTGATGCGCCGCGCCGGTGAGATCAGCGCACTGGCCCACACCCGCGCCATGGAAAAGTGCCGCCCCGGAATGTTTGAATACCAACTGGAAGCGGAAATTCTGCACGAATTCGGCCGCCTCGGCGCGCGTTACCCTTCTTACAATACCATCGTCGGCAGCGGTGAGAATGGCTGTATCCTGCATTACACCGAGAACGAATGCGAAATGCGCGACGGCGATCTGGTGCTGATCGACGCTGGCTGTGAATATCGTGGCTACGCCGGTGATATCACTCGTACTTTCCCGGTAAACGGCAAATTCAGCAAACCGCAGCGTGCGGTATATGACATTGTGCTGGCGTCGATCAACCGTGCTTTAGAGATGTTCAAACCGGGGATCAGCATCCGTGAGGTGAACGATCAGGTGGTGCGCATTATGATCGCTGGCCTGGTTGATTTGGGCGTGCTGAAGGGCGAGGTAGAGCATCTGGTTGCCGAGCAGGCGCATCGCCCGTTCTTTATGCATGGCCTGAGCCACTGGCTGGGGCTGGATGTGCATGACGTTGGTCACTACGGCTCCCCAAGCCGTGACCGCATTCTGGAGCCGGGCATGGTGCTGACGGTCGAGCCTGGTCTGTATATCGCGCCAGATGCCGACGTGCCGCAGGAGTACCGTGGTATCGGTATCCGTATTGAAGATGACATCCTGATTACCCAAGACGGCAATGAGAATCTCACCGCCAGCGTGGTGAAGGACGCCGATGCGATCGAAGCCCTGATGGCGGCGGCCAGATAGCATGAGCATCATTATTGTTGGCGGTGGGATGGCGGGTGCAACGCTGGCGCTGGCGATTTCATCCCTGACTCAAGGCAAGGTGGCGGTCGATCTGGTTGAGGCAACGCGGCCTGACGATCGTACACACCCTGGTTTCGACGCCCGAGCCATCGCTCTGGCGCAGGGAACCTGTCAGCAGTTGGCGCGCATCGGCATCTGGCCTGCGTTGCGCGATTGCGCCACGCCGATTACTCATGTACATGTCAGCGATCGCGGCCATGCTGGGTTTGTGAATCTCTATGCGCAGGATTATCGGGTTGATGCGTTAGGGCAGGTGATTGAGTTGCACGATGCTGGGCAGCGGTTGTTTGCGCTGCTGGCGAAAGCCCCCGGCGTTACGCTGCATTGCCCGGCCAAAGTGGTTGATGTGTTGCGTACGCTGACTCAGGCGGAAGTGCAGTTAGACAATGGGCGGCGCTTGAGCGGGCAACTGCTGGTTGCCGCGGACGGCTCGCGCTCGGCATTGGCGCAGGCCTGTAATGTGCAGTGGCAGCAACGTGATTACCCGCAGTTTGCGACCATCGCCAATGTCACCACCTCGCAAGCGCCGCAGGGCCGAGCCTTTGAGCGTTTTACCCGCTTCGGGCCATTGGCGTTGCTGCCGATGTCACAAGGGCGTAGCTCGCTGGTGTGGTGCCACGCCAAAGAAGATCGTGCGCAGGTGGATCGCTGGGATGACGCGCGTTTTCTCGCTGAATTACAGCAGGCATTCGGCTGGCGGCTGGGCAAGATGCTGAAAGCAGGCAAGCGCCACAGTTACCCCCTCAGCCTGCTGACGGCGAATCAGCATGTCAGCCACCGTTTGGCGCTGGTGGGGAATGCGGCACAGACGTTGCACCCGATCGCCGGGCAGGGCTTTAACTTGGGCCTGCGCGATGTGATGTCGCTGGCAGAAACGCTGGCTGAAGCGGCACAGGCTGGTGAAGATCTAGGGGCTTATGCGCTCTTGAGCTGCTACCAGCAAAGGCGGCAACAGGATCAGCAGGCGACGATCGGCGTGACCGACGGTTTGATCCGCCTGTTTGCCAACGACTATGCGCCGTTGGTTGCCGGGCGTAATCTGGGGCTGATGGCGATGGAGCAGTTACCGGCAGTGCGTGATGCTTTTGCCAAACGTACTTTAGGCTGGGTTGAGCGCTAAATATCCCTTTTTGGGACGTCCGCTAATTTAAGGAATTCAAGCAGCATGCAATCATTTGATGTGATTATCGCCGGTGGCGGTATGGTGGGATTGGCGTTGGCCTGCGGCTTGCAGGGCAGCGGCCTGCGCGTGGCGGTGCTGGAACAGCGGCAGCCGGAAAACTCGCCGTTGCAGGCACAACCGGCGCTGCGCGTCTCCGCCATTAACGCTGCCAGCGAACGCTTGCTGCAACAGATTGGCGTGTGGGATGACATTCTCAATCTGCGCGCTAGCCCATATAACGCGATGGAAGTGTGGGATCGGGACAGTTTCGGCAAGATCGCCTTTCGCGGCGACGAATATGGTTTCAGCCATTTGGGCCATATTATTGAAAATGACGTGATCCAGCAGGCGCTATGGAAAAAGGCGCAAACCTTGGCCGACGTCACGTTGATCGCACCAGCGGCGCTGAAACAGGTGGCGTGGGGCGAGAATGATGCCTTTATCACGCTGGAAGATGGCCGCATGTTGACCGCTCGCCTGGTGGTGGGGGCCGACGGTGCCAATTCCTGGCTGCGCCAGCACGCTGATATTCCGCTGACCTTCTGGGATTATCGCCACAGCGCGCTGGTGGCGACTATTCGCACCGAAGAACCGCATTTAGCGACGGCACGCCAGATTTTCCACGGTGACGGCATTCTGGCTTTCCTGCCATTTAACGATCCGCATTTAAGCTCCATCGTCTGGTCGGTGGCACCGGAAGAAGCTGAAAGGCTGAAGCAACTGGAACCAGTGGCCTTTAATCGCGCATTGGCGATGACTTTCGATATGCGCTTGGGCAACTGCCAGTTGGAAAGTGAACGCCTGACCTTCCCACTCACCGGGCGTTATGCCCGCAGCTTTGCCGCCCATCGTCTGGCGCTGGTGGGGGATGCGGCGCATACCGTGCATCCACTGGCTGGGCAAGGGGTGAATCTGGGCTTTATGGACGCAGCCGAACTGATATCTGAACTGAAACGCTTGCAGCGTCAGGGCAAAGATCTCGGCCAGCACCTGTATCTGCGCCGCTATGAGCGCCGCCGCAAGCATGGAGCGGCGGTGATGCTGGCCAGCATGCAGGGGTTCCGCGAGCTGTTTGCCGGCAACAACCCAGCCAAAAAACTGCTGCGCGACGTCGGCCTGCGCTTGGCAGATAGCCTGCCGGGCGTGAAGCCTAAGTTGGTGCGTCAGGCGATGGGGTTGAACGACTTGCCTGAGTGGTTGCTATAACCTTTATACCGAGGCCAGTGTGCTGGCCTCTTCAGTTTCTCCTTTATTTCCTCGTATCAAAACTTGCCGATTGAGGCCGCCATCGTTTTTTCTTATCCCACCCTTCATTTGAGAAATTCTAATTCCAGTTGGTTTTAATCATTACTTTTTCTAATTTCATGGCTGGCGTTGAAAAGCCGAAAGCGCCCGGCTAACCGCTTTTTTGTTATATAATTTCGGATGTTTTCCGCTTCAATTGTTAATTTTGTGCCTTTAGGCGCATTTTTCCAGTGAAAAACTCTGCACACTAGCGCGGCAATTGACTACGCTTGAGTGCGGTTGGGTATATTTTAACTTATGGTTAACGCCCCCGTTCAGTGGTAAGTTCAAGGTAAAGGTATCGTTTGCGCTGTGTTGGTTTACGAGCTATGCCAGCACGGTAATGTGTATTGAGCAGTCAGCGTGCGCCGCGTAATCAGGCCCGTGAGATGTTCCACGAGCCACACTGCCTTATTGCGTAGCAACACCCTGTCTTCGGCTTTTTGAGTGGAAAGAGGGAAAAGATGGCAAAGCAAACCCCACTGTACGATCAGCACCTGGCGTGCGGTGCGCGCATGGTCGATTTTCATGACTGGATGATGCCGCTGCATTACGGTTCTCAGCTTGATGAGCACCACAACGTGCGCCAGGATGCGGGCATGTTTGATGTTTCCCACATGACCATCGTGGATCTGCACGGTGCCCGCACCCGTGAATTCCTGCGCTACCTGCTGGCGAACGATGTCGCCAAGCTCACTCAACCCGGTAAAGCACTGTACAGCGGCATGCTGAATGCGTCCGGCGGCGTGATTGACGATCTGATCGTTTACTTCTTTACCGAAGACTATTTCCGCCTGGTGGTGAATTCCGCCACGCGCGACAAAGACTTAGCCTGGATCGAACAGCATGCTCTGCCCTACGGCGTCGAACTGACGGTGCGTGACGATCTGGCGCTGATCGCGGTGCAAGGCCCGCAGGCCAAAGAACGCGCCGCCACCTTATTTACCCCGCAACAAAAGCAGGCAGTAGAGGGCATGAAACCCTTCTTTGGTGTGCAGGCCGGGGATCTGTTTATCGCCACCACCGGTTACACCGGTGAAGCAGGCTATGAAATTGCTCTGCCAAAACAGCAGGCGGCCAGCTTCTGGCAGCAACTGCTGGCCGCAGGCGTTAAGCCCGCCGGGCTGGGGGCGCGCGATACCCTGCGCCTGGAAGCCGGTATGAACCTGTACGGGCAGGAAATGGACGAGGGGGTTTCACCGCTGGCGGCCAATATGGGCTGGACCATCGCCTGGGAACCGCAGGATCGCCCATTTATTGGCCGTGAGGCGTTGGAACAGCAGCGTGAAAAGGGCACGGAACAACTGGTCGGCTTGATCATGACGGAAAAAGGCGTATTACGTAATGAGTTGCCGGTGCGTTTCACCGATGCAACCGGGCGGGTGCATGAAGGGGTGATCACCAGCGGCTCTTTCTCACCAACCCTGGGTTTTAGTATTGCGCTGGCGCGCGTGCCTGCCGGTATCGGCGAGCAGGCGGTGGTACAGATCCGCAACCGGGAAATGCCAGTAAAAGTGACTAAGCCCGGTTTTGTGCGCGCTGGTAAATCGGTGATCAATTAGTTTTTATTTTTCGAAGGAGTAGCAGGCTAATGAGTAATGTGCCATCAGAACTGAAATACGCCGCATCCCATGAGTGGGTGCGTGATGAAGGTAATGGCGAATATGTGGTGGGTATTACCGAACACGCACAGGAATTGCTGGGTGACATGGTCTTTGTCGATCTGCCGGAAGTCGGCACGACCGTTTCTGCCGGTGATGACTGCGCCGTTGCAGAGTCCGTGAAGGCAGCTTCCGATATTTATGCGCCAATCAGCGGTGAAATCATTGCCGTCAACGGTGAGCTGGATGCCTCTCCAGAGATGGTTAACAGCGAGCCGTATGGCGATGGCTGGTTGTTCCGTATCAAGGCATCTGACGAAGCAGAGCTAGATAGCCTGCTAGATGCTGATGCATACCAAGCCTCCATCGACGAGTAATCAGTTCAACGCCCCGCATGTGACTCACAGCGGGGCGTTTTGCAGTTCAGGCTCTATCCCGTACCTCGCAAGCATTCAGGAATTTGTAGCAATGACCCAGACACTCAGCCAACTTGAACACAGCGAAGCGTTTATTGAACGCCATATCGGCCCTTCTGCGCAGCAACAGCAGCAGATGCTGGACGTGGTGGGGGCACGCACGCTCAGCGCGCTTATCCAACAGATTGTGCCGGCAGATATTCAACTGCCTGGGCCACCGCCGGTGGGGGATGCGGTTACTGAACATCAGGCATTGGCCGAACTGAAGGCGATTGCGGCGCAAAATCAGCGTTATAAATCCTACATCGGTATGGGCTACAGCGCGGTGCTGACGCCGCCGGTGATCCTGCGCAATATGCTGGAAAACCCGGGCTGGTACACCGCTTATACTCCTTATCAGCCAGAAGTATCGCAGGGCCGCCTCGAGGCGCTGCTCAATTTCCAGACCGTGACGCTCGATCTGACCGGGCTGGACCTGGCTTCTGCCTCACTACTTGATGAAGCCACCGCCGCCGCAGAAGCGATGGCATTGGCCAAGCGCGCCAGCAAGCTGAAGGACGCTAACCGTTTCTTTGTGGCCGACGATGTACATCCGCAAACGCTGGACGTGGTGCGCACCCGTGCCGAAACCTTCGGTTTTGAAGTGATCGTCGATAAACCTGCGAAAGTGCTGGAGCTGCAAGGCGTGTTCGGCGTGCTGCTGCAGCAGGTGGGCACCACCGGGGAACTGCACGATTACAGCGTTTTGCTGGCTGAACTGAAGAACCGTAAAATCATTACCAGCATGGCGGCCGATATCATGGCGCTGGTGCTGTTGACTGCTCCGGGCAAACAGGGCGCAGACGTGGTGTTTGGTTCCGCACAGCGTTTTGGCGTGCCGATGGGCTATGGTGGCCCACACGCGGCGTTCTTCGCCTGCCGTGACGAATTCAAACGCTCAATGCCGGGCCGGATCATTGGTGTTTCCCGTGACGCAGCCGGTAATACCGCGCTGCGCATGGCGATGCAGACCCGTGAGCAACATATCCGCCGTGAGAAGGCGAACTCGAATATCTGTACTTCGCAGGTGCTGCTGGCCAATATCGCCAGCCTGTATGCGGTGTACCATGGCCCACAGGGGCTACAGCGTATCGCCGGGCGCATCCACCGCCTGACCGATATTCTGGCCGCAGGCCTGCAACAGGCGGGCTTGCCACTGCGCCATAAAACCTGGTTCGATACTCTGACCGTGGAAGTGAAAGACAAAGCCGCAGTGCTGGAGCGAGCATTAAGCTTCGGTATTAACCTGCGCACCGATATTCACGGTGCAGTGGGCATCACGCTGGACGAAGCCACTTCGCGCGAAGACGTGCAGGCGCTGTTTGCCGTGCTGGCGGGGGATAACCATGGGTTGGATATCGATGCGTTGGACGCGGCAGTCAGCAACGGTAGCGCATCAATCCCGGCGGCGATGCTGCGTAAAGATCCGATCCTTACTCATCCGGTATTCAACCGTTACCACAGCGAAACCGAGATGATGCGCTACATGCATCGCCTGGAGCGCAAAGATTTGGCGCTGAATCAGGCGATGATCCCGCTCGGCTCCTGCACCATGAAGCTGAATGCCGCGGCGGAAATGATCCCGATCACCTGGCCTGAATTTGCTGAACTGCATCCGTTCTGCCCGCCAGAGCAGGCCGCTGGTTATCAGCAGATGATTGGCCAACTCACGCAATGGCTGGTGCAACTGACCGGCTATGATGCGGTATGCATGCAGCCCAACTCCGGTGCCCAGGGTGAATATGCCGGTTTGCTGGCGATCCGCCGTTATCACGAAAGCCGCAACGAAGCGGGCCGTCATATCTGCCTGATCCCAAGTTCCGCACACGGCACCAACCCGGCCTCTGCCCAGATGGCGGGCATGAGCGTGGTGGTGGTGGCCTGCGATAAGAACGGCAACATCGATCTGCACGATCTGCGAATGAAGGCGGAGCTGGCCGGGGATGAGCTCTCGTGCATCATGGTGACCTACCCGTCAACTCACGGCGTGTATGAAGAAACCATCCGTGAAGTGTGCCAGATTGTGCATCAGTTCGGCGGTCAGGTGTATCTCGACGGTGCCAATATGAACGCTCAGGTGGGCATTACTACGCCGGGCTACATCGGTGCCGATGTGTCGCACCTTAACCTGCATAAAACCTTCTGTATTCCACACGGCGGTGGTGGCCCAGGTATGGGGCCCATCGGCGTTAAAGCGCATTTGGCCCCCTTCGTTCCGGGCCACAGCGTGGTGCAGATCGACGGTGTGACCACACAGCAGGGCGCGGTGTCTGCTGCGCCGTTCGGCAGTGCTTCTATCCTCCCTATCAGTTGGATGTATATCCGCATGATGGGGGCGGAAGGCCTGAAGCAGGCCAGCCAGGTGGCGATCCTGAATGCCAACTACATCGCAACCCGCCTGAAAGAGGCTTATCCGGTGCTGTATACTGGCCGCGATCATCGCGTGGCGCACGAATGTATTCTCGATATCCGTCCGTTAAAAGAGCAGACCGGCATCAGCGAAATGGATATCGCCAAACGCCTGATCGATTACGGTTTCCATGCGCCTACCATGTCGTTCCCGGTCGCGGGGACGCTGATGGTGGAACCGACCGAGTCGGAAAGCAAAGCAGAGCTCGATCGCTTTATTGACGCGATGCTGGCGATTCGCAGCGAGATCGACCGGGTGCACAAAGGCGAATGGCCGTTGGACGATAACCCACTGGTGAATGCGCCGCATATTCAGGCCGAACTGGTCAGCGACTGGCAGCATGCTTACAGCCGTGAACTGGCGGTATTCCCGGTGGCGGGTGTGCGTGAAAACAAGTACTGGCCGAGCGTGAAACGCCTTGATGATGTTTATGGCGATCGTAATCTGTTCTGTTCTTGCGTACCGATGAGCGAATACCAGTAACACAATCAGCCAGGTTTTTGACTAAGGGCCCCCGCATGATGCGGGGGTTTTTTTATACCTGGAATTTTTGGTCTTAAGATGGGTTTACCGGCACCACATTTTCGCTCGGATAGCACCCTAGCACCTTCAATGAACGGGTGATTGGCGTCAGATCTTTCAAGGCTTTCTGCATGGATTCAGAGCGCAGGTTGGCCTGTACATCAATATAAAACATCTCTTCCCACGGGTTGCCGTTGATCGGGCGTGATTCCAGCTTGGTCATGATGATGCCGTTGTCACGCAGCACCAACAAAGCTTCTACCAGTGCACCTGACTGTTGGCCGGTGGCCATGATCAGCGTAGTTTTGGCGGGAACCTGTTCTGAGACTTCGATCGCTTTGCGTGCCAGCACGATGAACCGGGTAATGTTCTGCTGCTGGTTAGCCAGATTGTGCTCAAGGACCTGCAGTTGGTACAGCGCACCACCGGCTTCGCTGCCCAATGCCGCCGCCTTTGGTGAATTCAGTTTAGCCACTTTTTCCATGGCGGCAGCGGTGCTTTCGCAATATTCGATCTTCCAATGTGGATAACGATTAATAAACTGGCTGCACTGCTGGAAAGGTTGTGGATGGCTGTAAACGATCTCGATCTGGTTCAGATCGGTTGCGCCAGCAACCAGTACGCAGTGATCGATCGGTAACGTGAGTTCCCCGACGATCGACAGACTGGTGTGCTGCAGCAGGTCGTACACATCGTTGATTGAACCAGAGCTGGTGTTTTCGATTGGCAGAATGGCGTAATCCGCCTGGCCGGTTTCAACTTGGGTAAAGATATCCTGGAATTTCTGGCAGCCGCATTCGATGAGTTGATCGAAGTGGCGAGCGCCGTATTGGCGTGCCGCAAGGTGCGAGTAAGACCCTTTGGGGCCGAGGAAAGCAACGCGCGCAGAGTGCTGGCTGATTTGGTTAAGCTGATGCTGTAACAGGGCCTGTTGCGTGAGCACAGAGTCTTCAATGATGAGCTGAAACAGGCGGGTGACGTAAAAACCGTCAAGGTCATAAGGTTTGGCGGCGCTAATCAGCGCATCCAGCAGGTCGCGTTCACGTTCTTTATCGCGGATTGGCCGGTGTGAGTGCAGCTTGGTTTTGCCCACCTCCACCGCCAGCTCACGACGCTCTGCCAGCAGTGCCAGCAGTTTCAGATCCAGTGCGCTGATGCGTTCGCGCAGCACGAGTAACGGGTTGTCAGTCATAATCAGCTTTGCCTTGTGTTCTTATATACCCTTCATACTTCAAGCTGCTTGGGGGTTGGCTGCCTTCGTTCACCCTAGTCACAGAGCTTATCTATGCCCCTAGGGTTTCACTCAGTTGCCGCCTACAGGCAACGCGAATTATTTTGGGTAAAGTCGTTAAATAGCCATAAAAAAAGCCCCCTGTTTTCAGGAGGCTTGGTTGTTCGTCTTCGCATTCTTTATCACACGACGAAACGCCTCCCAATCAGGGGAAGGTAAAAAAGAATGCGAAGAAAAACGGTTTACGAGTCATTGTTGTCCAAAATCGCTATGCATCAGGTTTTAAGGTAACCGCTGGCTTTTCTCTGTGTCAATAAAAACCGGTAATCAAAAAACGCGCCCGAGGGCGCGTTTGATGAAAAACAACCATGAAAAGGCGATTACTCTTCCGGGATCACTTCCGGAGCAATGTCTTTCACACTAGCGTATGCGCGGCGCGCTTCGCTCTTGTGCTGCACTTTGTTCAGCTGACGCTCAAGTTTGGCGATCAGGTCATTAACGGCGGTGTACATGTCTTCATGTTTTGCGCTGGCAACCAGCGGGCCGTTAGGGGTGGTAATGGTTGCGTCTACGGCAAACCCTTTAGGTTCTTTGGATAAAACAATATGCGGGTTAATCAGTTGAGCCTGCCATTTATCCAGTTTGGTGAGACGGTCTTCGACGTGACTACGGATTGCGGGGGTGATATCCATGTGTTTGCTGGTAATGTTGATTGTCATATAACTTACCTCTTTGTCTTTCCGTCTTGGATATGTTCAGCATAACTCGCTTTTTGCTGAAATGGGTGAGAGAAATCACGTATTTTTGTCACTTTTTGCAAAGTTAATGCAATCTGTGATTTAGGCTCTGAAACAGCTATCTAACACTTGAGTCTTACTGACAGAACGCGCATTATTGATAGGTTAACAAGCAGCAAAAGGTTGTTAACATTGTGTTTTTGCTTGTGGATTTACCGCAAATGGAAACGGCAGCCGAAGCTGCCGTTTTTTACTTCTGTGACTACCTGAAAGGTTACGCCGGGTTGGCAGCGATGATTTTCGCCACTTTGTCAGCCTGAGCATTCAACTCCAGTTGACGATAGGCATTTTCCATCAGCGGTAGCGCATCACGGGTCGCTTTAGTGTCCGGGAATTCACGCATCATCTGTTCAACGCGATTAACGACCGCGACGTAAGCACCGCGTTTAGTGTAGTATTCCGCCACTGAAAGCTCATACTTAGACAGACGGTTTTTCAGGAACACCAGACGTTTGTATGCGTCAGTGGCGTACTGGCTGTTCGGATACTGCTGAAGCAGCTGGCTGAAATCACGGAATGCGGCGCGGGCATATTGCGGATCGCGGTCAGAACGGTCAACCCCGAAGAAGCCCTGTAACGCACTGTCATCCAACGCCATATCCGTCAAACCGCGCATGTACATGACGTAATCAATGTTCGGGTGCGTTGGGTTCAAGCGCATAAAGCGATCGATAGAAGCCTGCGCCAACGGTAAATCGGCAGATTTATAGTAGGCATAAATCAGATCCAACTGGACCTGCTGGGAGTACGGCCCGAAAGGATAGCGGTTATCTAACGCTTCAAGCTGTTTAATCGCGCCCTTAAAGTCACCGTCTTGCAGTTTTTGCTGGGCAGTAGCATAGATTTCCGAAGGTGGGCTGTCGGGAACCGCATCCTTGGATGTGGAGCAACCAGCCAGCGCCAGGCTCAACGTGGCTGCCGCCACCAGATATTTCATACGCGTCATGACGTTTTGATTATCCTCAGGGTGTTATTCCGGGAGACTGTCCGTTAAGCTCCCGACAAAAGACCAGTTACAATAGCACATTATATTAAACGGCATCGCCGTGAAAACCCAACGTTAACGAAAGAAGCTGCATATGGCACAACAAGTACAACTCACCGCAACGGTGGCCGAAACTCAACTCGGACAACGTTTAGATCAGGCTTTGGCCGAATTGTTCCCTGATTATTCCAGATCGCGCATAAAAGATTGGATCCTGGAAGATCGGGTACAGGTCAATGGCAAAACCGTAAACAAGCCGAAAGAGAAGGTACTGGGGGGAGAGACGGTCGCCATTGATGCACAGATAGAAGAAGATGCCCGTTGGGAACCGCAGGACATTACATTAGATATCGTCTATGAAGACGCCGATATTCTGGTGATCAACAAACCTCGCGATTTCGTGGTGCACCCAGGTGCCGGTAACCCGGATGGCACGGTGCTCAATGCGTTACTGCATCATTACCCGGAAATTGCCGATGTGCCGCGTGCCGGTATTGTGCACCGCCTGGATAAAGATACCACCGGCCTGATGGTGGTAGCGAAAACCGTCCCGGCGCAAACCCGCCTGGTAGAAGCACTGCAGGCGCGTGACATCACCCGGGAATATGAAGCGGTGGCGATTGGCACCATGACCGCGGGGGGCACGGTGGAAGAGCCGATCGCGCGCCATTCCACCAAACGTACCCATATGGCCGTGCACCCGATGGGGAAACCGGCGGTAACGCACTACCGCATTATGGAACATTTCCGTGCGCATACCCGCCTGCGCCTGCGCCTGGAAACCGGCAGAACTCACCAGATCCGTGTGCATATGTCACACATCAACCACCCGCTGGTGGGTGACCCGCTGTATGGTGGCCGTCCGCGCCCGCCAAAAGGGGCATCAGAGGCATTCATCAACACCCTGCGTGGGTTTGATCGCCAGGCATTGCACGCCACGATGCTGCGTTTGTATCACCCCATCAGCGGTATCCAGATGGAATGGCATGCGCCATTGCCGCAGGATATGGTTGAGCTGATCGAGGCGCTGAAAGCGGATACCGAAGAATTCAAAGACCAAATGGATTGGTAATGGACGCGCTCATTTTGCCCGATTGGCCGATACCTGCAGGCGTAAAGGCCTGCAGTACCACCCGTCATGGGGGGATCAGCCTACCGCCTTACGATTCATTGAATCTGGGGGCTCACGTGGGTGACGATGCCCAGGCAGTGGCTGATAACCGTCAACGGCTGATGGTAGGAGCGGGTTTACCGCAGATGCCGCTGTGGCTAGAGCAAGTGCACGGAACTCGAGTCCTGACGTTGGACGGGCGAACGCCGGATGATTTGCGTGCCGATGCGGTTTACAGCCGGGTGGCTGGGCAGGTGTGTGCGGTGATGACGGCGGATTGCCTGCCGGTGCTGTTTGCTTCACAGGCTGGTGATGAAGTGGCCGCCGCTCATGCGGGCTGGCGTGGGCTCTGTAATGGCATCTTAGAGCGCACGATAGAACACTTTGTCGCTGTGCCGGGGAAAATCACGGCCTGGCTTGGCCCGGCCATCGGCCCACAGCAGTTTGAAGTGGGGGCAGAAGTGCGCGCGGCGTTTATTGCCGCAGATACTGCGGCGGCTTCAGCATTTACTCCCCATGGCGATAAATTTCTCGCCGATATCTATCTTTTGGCACGCCAGCGCCTTCAGCGTGCGGGTATTTTCGCCATTTACGGTGGAAATCGATGTACCGTGAGCGAAATGAGTCATTTTTTCTCCTATCGGCGCGATGGAGTAACCGGACGTCTGGCAAGTTTGATCTGGGTGAGATAACCTACTGCCCTAGGACGATCCACAGATGCATGACGTTGTACTGATAATATAGTGCCAGAATAACCTTGAAAATTTGAGGGATGACCTCATTTAATCTCCTGTAGCAATTCTGCACTATATTGGAGGTGTTATGCGTCTGGATCGTCTTACCAACAAGTTCCAGCTTGCCCTCGCCGATGCCCAATCTTTGGCCCTAGGGCGCGACAATCAATTTATCGAACCGTTACATCTGATGAGCGCATTGCTCAATCAGGAGGGAGGAACGGTTCGCCCATTGTTAACTTCTGCCGGGATCGACGCCGGGCGTGTGCGCAGCGAGATCGATCAGGCGTTAACCCGTCTGCCGCAGGTTGAAGGGACTGGTGGTGACGTTCAACCGTCACACGAACTGGTGCGCGTGCTCAACCTGTGCGACAAACTGGCGCAAAAACGCGCAGACAAATTTATTTCTTCCGAGCTGTTTGTTCTGGCGGTGCTTGAAGATCGCGGTACGTTGACCGATCTGCTGAAAGCGGCTGGCGCAACGGCGGATAAACTCTCCAAAGCCATTGAACAAATGCGAGGTGGTGACAGCGTGGATGATCAAGGTGCGGAAGATCAGCGTCAGGCATTGAAGAAATACACCATCGATCTCACCGAGCGTGCCGAGCAGGGTAAACTTGACCCGGTCATCGGCCGCGATGAAGAAATCCGTCGTACCATTCAGGTATTACAGCGCCGTACCAAAAATAACCCTGTTCTGATCGGTGAACCGGGCGTCGGTAAGACGGCGATTGTCGAAGGCTTGGCGCAGCGCATCATTAATGGCGAAGTGCCGGAAGGGCTCAAGCATAAGCGTGTACTTTCTTTGGATATGGGCGCGTTGATTGCCGGGGCAAAATATCGCGGTGAGTTTGAAGAACGCCTGAAAGGGGTGTTGAGCGATCTCTCCAAGCAGGAAGGCAGCGTCATTCTGTTCATCGACGAACTGCACACGATGGTCGGTGCCGGTAAGGCCGACGGCGCGATGGATGCGGGCAACATGCTCAAGCCAGCGCTGGCCCGTGGGGAGCTGCACTGTGTGGGTGCCACCACGCTGAATGAGTATCGTCAGTATATAGAAAAGGATGCCGCGCTTGAGCGCCGCTTCCAGAAAGTCTATGTGGCAGAACCGACGGTCGAAGATACCATCGCCATTTTGCGTGGATTGAAAGAGCGCTATGAACTGCATCACCATGTGCAGATTACCGATCCGGCGATTGTGGCAGCGGCGACCTTGTCGCATCGTTATATTTCCGATCGCCAGTTGCCGGATAAAGCCATTGACCTGATCGATGAAGCAGCATCCAGCATTCGTATGCAGATGGACTCCAAACCTGAATCGCTCGATCGTCTGGAGCGCCGTATCATCCAGTTGAAGCTGGAACAGCAGGCGCTGAATAAAGAATCTGATGATGCCAGTAAAAAACGCCTGGAGATGCTGAGCAGTGAACTCGAGCAGAAAGAGCGTGAATATTCTGAACTGGAAGAAGAGTGGAAAGCGGAGAAAGCCTCGCTTTCCGGTACGCAGAATATCAAAGCTGAGCTTGAGCAGGCCAAAATCAGCCTGGAGCAGGCCCGCCGTTTGGGCGATCTTGCCCGCATGTCTGAGTTGCAGTACGGCAAAATTCCGGAACTGGAAAAACAGCTCGCTGCTGCGACACAGGCTGAAGGCAAGACCATGAAGCTGCTGCGTAACCGTGTTACCGATGCGGAGATTGCCGAAGTATTGGCAAAAGCTACCGGTATTCCGGTCGCCAGAATGCTGGAAGGTGAGCGTGACAAACTGTTGCGTCTTGAGCAAGAGCTGCATTCGCGCGTGATTGGGCAGGACGAAGCCGTGGTTGCAGTATCTAATGCCATTCGTCGTAGCCGGGCGGGGCTTTCCGATCCGAACCGGCCGATCGGCTCATTCCTGTTCCTTGGCCCAACGGGGGTAGGTAAAACGGAACTGTGTAAAGCGCTGGCTTCATTCCTGTTCGACAGTGATGACGCCATGGTGCGTATCGACATGTCCGAGTTTATGGAGAAGCACTCCGTCTCAAGGTTGGTTGGGGCACCTCCAGGTTATGTCGGTTACGAAGAGGGCGGCTATTTAACGGAAGCGGTACGCCGTCGGCCTTATTCGGTGATTCTGCTCGATGAAGTGGAAAAAGCACATCCCGATGTGTTCAACATTCTATTGCAGGTGTTGGATGACGGGCGCTTGACGGATGGGCAAGGGCGCACCGTCGATTTCCGCAACACCGTGGTAATCATGACCTCTAACCTAGGTTCCGATCTGATTCAGGAACATTTTGGCCAGATGAACTATGCGCAGATGAAAGAATCGGTTATGGAGATGGTGAGCCATCATTTCCGCCCGGAATTCATCAACCGTATTGATGAGGTGGTGGTGTTCCATCCACTGGGCCAGAAACATATTGCAGCGATTGCCAAGATTCAGTTGGCTCGCCTATACAAACGTCTGGAAGAGCGTGGTTATGAGGTGAGTATCACTGAGCCAGCGTTGGAGCTGTTGGGTAAAACCGGTTACGACCCGGTTTATGGCGCTCGACCACTGAAGCGTGCTATCCAGCAGGAAATCGAAAACCCGCTGGCGCAGCAAATCCTCTCTGGGAAACTGATACCGGGCAAACCTGTGACGCTGGATGTGGAAAACGAGCATATTGTTGCCAAGCAGTAAGTGTTGTCAGTGTTTGTAGCAAAGGGGGGCGGTGCTGTATGAACCGCCCCCTTTCTTTTTGTTTAGCTTAGTTGGTGCCTTTTCTTGGTTCAGATCGCTAAAAGCGGTCTCTTTCTGGCTAATAAACACCCTCAAAGGATGTTTTTGTCTGTTTTTTGAACGCTTGAGGCATTTTTTGAATTTAGGGGTTGCGGCCGGCGCGGAACTCCCTATAATGCGCCTCCACTGACCGGGAACAACGACTGACAAGGTCGCCCAGCCAGGAAGAACCAACCCGGTGAAAACACCGTTCTCAACAGAGAAAAAAGGTTGACTCTTCAGCGGGAAAGCGTATTATCTGCCTCCCGCGTTACCGAGAAACATACCGGTAAC
>NZ_MOXD01000010.1:0-158 GCF_001976145.1 Serratia oryzae | reverse complement strand
ACAAGACGATATCCAGCTGCTTAGGCAGCAAAAAAATATCAAGTCTTGAAGAGTGACCAAGCAGTAATTCATTTAAGTGAATTATTACGAAGTAATCTTTGAGCATCGCTGCACATGTTGCAGCACATCAAGCTTTTAATTGAAGAGTTTGATCATGG